>FXAI01000020.1 GCA_900177435.1 Alteromonadaceae bacterium Bs31 | reverse complement strand
AGGCCATTGCGATCCACCTTTACGGTTGACCAGGAGTGGGTAGAGACAAGGGATTCAAAATAGGCCTCCAGCTGGAGACGGGTTAACACATCGGGCGGGCAGTCAAAGAAATCGCAGATACGGCGTACTGCGCGGGAGTAGCTATCAATAGTGGCCGCCGCTTTGCCCTGTCGTTTTAATGCGCTAACATGCTTGCGGTACAGTGAATTGAATCGTTTTTGCTGTGCTGTGTTCATTAGATATTCCTCTCGTTAACGTGCGGGCTTGCACGGAGAGGAATTATCTATGAGGGAGGAATTTTAACTTTGCCGCAGAGCGGCTTCGTTCAACAAAGCTATCAAATTGACGGCTTTTCCGTCGCTTGTTTTGTGGCTTAACGCTACGCTACCACAAAACAATCAACTCCAAAGCCGCAATTTATAGCGGCGTTAGTTTCAATTGAGGTTTAGTGTTGAATGTACAATTGTCCTGAATGCAAAGAAGAACTAGGCATGCTCGGTGTGGAGAAGTCGGGTCGATATACCGCATCAAAACAGTGGTACGAATTTGCTAAGCATGAAACTAGGTGCAAGTTTTGTAAAGCACCAATACGAGCGGTTTTTCTGTTCACTAAAACTAGGTACGTATTAATTTTTCTATTATTAATAGCAATTATTATTTTGATGGTTTTTGGGGCTAGCGTTTTCGACTCGGTAGCATATAAGACATTTTTTGGTTTTGTAATTGTGTCTACTCTTATAAACAGTTTTCTAATAAGGTATGAACACTATCAATGAAACTAACAAGCGTATGTTGCATCGGCCATAAACCCCTTTACTGTGCTCAGGCTGGCCTAGGACTCAATTTCGCTCGCGCTCATTTCGCCGCAAATACGATCGTTAGAAGCTTAGTTGAAAACTTAATTGATATATAAAGGTAGAAGCATGAAGCGTTTTTCGTTGTCTATAGTTCTGTTGCCCACTATATTGGTAGCGAGTTGTGTAGTTCATCAACCGGATCTATTTCCTGATAATAAATTTGTTTATGTGGCAGTAGAAAATGTAGTCGAAGATGATGACCTTTTAATCTGGGATGTTCCTCCTCTGGAAAAAGCCGTTATTGATACAGTGCCGGCGGAGAGAGAAGACGGCCTGGTAGTGGGTAAATTAGGTGTCGATGGCGGCGATAAAGACATGATTGTCAAATTGGCTCAGGAGATTGCTGACGGTCAACACGGTAATTATGACAGCCTACTTATTGTCCACAAGAGCAAGCTCTTATTTGAATCTTATTATTTGCTCGGTCGTGTCAACCTGACCCATCCGCAAGTGTCGGCGACAAAAGCCTATACCGCCTTAGCGCTTGGTAGAGCAATCCAGTTGGGTTATTTGACTATGGCTGATTTAGACAAACCTCTGGCCAGTTTTCTCAAGGATCTTGATCCGAATAAATTTGTGGAGGGTGTTGAGAGAATCACCTTGCACAAAGCATTAACCATGCGTGGTGGGCTTCGCGTTAGCGAAGCAACGCTAGAAGAATTCCAGGAAAACCCGAACAAGTTGAAGGGTCAAGGTGAGGTTCAGGTTCACTTCGAAAAAAGCGAGCCCATCACCGAGGGGTCTCAGAATTTTTTATATGGCAATTTCAATCCAGAGCTTGTGATGCAAGTCATTGAGGCCGTCGTGCCAGGCACCTCCGAAGAATTTATTAAAAGTGAACTGCTTGGTAAAATGGGTATAACGACTTACAGTTGGCAGGCAGGTGTTAGTGGCCTACCATTCGGTGGATGGAGATCAAGTATTACATCGCGTGACATGGTAAAGCTGGGCTCCTTAGTCACGAATAAAGGCAAATGGAATGGCGAGCAGTTGATTCCAGAGGCCTTTGTCGCCAAAGCGACCAGCAGGATTCTTCAAACCGGTGATGATGATGTCTTTGGCGGCGGTAAAGATGTCTCTAATCAGGGCTATGGTTACTTCTGGTGGAGTGCAGATTTGAAATATGATAATAAAAGCTATTTCAGCGCATCTGCTCAGGGTGGTGGCGGTCAATTTATTATCTTAATTGATAAACTCGATCTGATGGTCGTGACTACGGCACACATGAGTGAGGTGATGACATTACAAATGGTAGCGGAAAGAATTCTGCCAGCTTTCACCCAATAAAATAAAAGATGTTATTGGATATATTGTGAAGGTTTTATGAATCAGTTCGCCATATCAACCTCTGTACCCTCATACAAAGCGGTTTAGCCGACCCCATTTGCTCCGCTCCGCAAACGGGTCGGCTTACTCGCGGCGTTAGCTTCTAAAAGTACAAGAGGGATAATATATGGTCAAATTTGAGTCTTTATGGAAGAATTTTCCTAAAAAAGATGTAATGAAACAACTTTGCCAAAACAAACAGAAAACCAGTGTAATAAAGTGCATAATAAAGAGGGTCAGATCCGAATTACAGAATGAAAGGGCCATATTTATTGTCTGGAAAGGTCCGCTCTTGGCCGAAATTGGCCGAAGTCAGAATACAATCCTGGCTGAGCGAAAACTCGCCCTTAGCCGCCAGGGAATCCCTAGGCGCTATAGCGCCAGACGCAAAATATTTCAATTAATGTACCAATACATCCATGAATCGAATACGTGATTTAATTACAAAAAAGCGTTTTGGAAAGTGGCTAATTGATGTCACGGTGATAGTATTCATTTTTGGTGCTATTACGTGGTGGCAAACAAAAGATTTACTACCTGATAAAACAACTATTTCTGTGGCGAGTATCGAAAAATTACCCGTAGTAGATGGTTCTTTAGGGCAGGTGGATTGGAGTCAGGATAAACCGACATTGCTCTACTTTTTCGCGCCGTGGTGTTCTGTTTGTCACTACAGTATTGGCAACCTCAATGAATTGAGGATTAGCTATTCAGAGTCGAAATTGCGAATAGTTATTATAGCGTTAGACTATAAAGGTATTTCTGAGGTACAAGAATTTCTAGGCAATCACGACTTAGATATACCGGTACTTCTCGGTAATCAACAGGTTTCTCAGTATTTTAATATTGGCGCTTTTCCCACCTACTATTTGATAAATAATAGGAACCAAGTTGTATCCAAAAATGTAGGTTATAGCACTGAAATAGGTTTGCGGTTAAGGGCGCTAAGGATATAGACATGATGATGAATGCACGGCTCAATGGAGAAAATAAATATTGAATACACTAACGCTGTGAGTTATTTAGAATATCTAACTGAAAATTAAATAGAGGACAGACCCACGGTTTCCCCACCTAAAGCCTAAAGCCGAACCTCTGTTATGTGGCAACCGGGTCCTCGTTGGGCCGGGTGTAGGTCTATGAAGCTGCTAGCGTGAACTTCCGTTTTTGGCCGATAGCAGAATAGTGAGAAATGGGTTTTTCAAATAAATTCAAAATGGCGTTGGTTGGCGTTTTCGCTTTCTGGATAAATTAAAAAGGAGTGCTCTTGGATAAGTTCCCGCCAGAAGTAATATCTAAATTAAAAAGTTATGTCTATCGACTTATAGATCCGAGAAACGGCGAAACATTTTATGTCGGTCGTGGCGTCGGGAATAGGCTTTATTCTCATATCAGTGATGAGCTAGATAGTGACTCTGATGAAGTCGGAAACAAATTAAGGCGTATTAGGGAGATACGTGTGGCTGGCTTCGAGGTTGCACATGTTGTTCACCGGCACGGGATGGAAGCAGCAGTTGCAAAGGAGGTAGAAGCAGCACTTATTGACGCTTACCCCGGTCTTACAAATGTTGTCGGCGGAGAGGGTAGTGGCGAGCGAGGTACGATGCACGCAGATGAAATTATTCGAGAGTACCTTGCTCAGCCAGCGGTGTTTGAACATCGGGCACTCTTGATTAGTGTAAACAGAAGCGCTTCAGAGCGCCCACTATATGAAGCAACCCGCTTTGCCTGGAAGCTTAGTCAAAAGCGAGCAAAAGAGGCGGAGGTCGTATTGGCATCAGAAAAGGGAATTATCCGCGGTGCATTTATTCCTGAAAAGTGGATGGAAGCAACATCGGACAACTTCCCTGGGCGACCTGACAGACCTGGAAGGTTAGGTTTTGTTGGAAAGGAAGCACCGCAGGAGATCTGTAGAGCATATGTTGGGCTGAGAGTGCCTGACGAATATCGATTTGGAACTGCCAACCCTATCCGGTATACTTGGGAGTGATTGGCCGAAACAATTAAATACAATTAAAGGGGGCCAAATTAAAATCTGGCAAAGCAAAAAAATGGGCCAGAGTCATTGCTCCTTAAGGCCCGCTTATGGCCGATAACCGTCCTCAGAAAAAATATCGGAAAATAAAGTGAGGCGAAACATTAATAAAAAATGGAGTCGTTAAATTATATTTATTTTTATTGTAAGAAAAATGTACGAGGCTATTTTTATTTTGCTTGTAATACAAGCTATAAGTAAAGCAAGGATAGGAATATGAATATTCAAGCGTATATAGATCGAAGCAATGAGGGCCTGGATGAGGATGAGGGCGATGATCTTATGTGGGTCCAGGGTGGCGTTAGCAAAAAATCAATAAAAACGGTGGAAAAGAAGATTGGTTTTGTGTTTCCTGAGAGTTATCGAAGTTTTTTATCTGATTTTGGGTCAATTGCAGCAGGTGATAGTACTGTCTCCGGTATTGATAACGCCGACCCTCTAGCGCTTAAAGGCGGAACAATTTATGGCGATACTCTTTTTATGCGAGATGATTTTAAAGATCAATACGCGGTTCCCGAACATTTATGGGTGCTTGTTAAGCATGAAGATGGCGCATACTGTTTCAATTTCAACGTAAAAACAGACGAAGATGAATATGCAATTGTAAACTACGAGCCGCACTTGCCACTAAAAACGTTTGAAGAACCGGTTGCACGGACTTTTCACGAGTTTTTAGTAAAACGTTTTTTTTAATTATTCGGATGACTAGTATCGCTTGCTCACCGGTTTACGGAGCAGTTGATTGTGGCGAGGGTCTATTTAATCGCTGGTGGCGCAGGGTGCAAATTCTGGAATGGTGTACATGAAGGCGGGTTAGTATTACATGGTTTGATATGCAGGCTGACTGGCGCCTGTTTTAACACCGGCAATTTGGTCGTAGTGCTTGTCCGTCCTTGGGTCTTCACCGCGGTCAATAAAAATGGAGCGTTTAACGGCGCGCAGTGCCTCTGGCTCGTGCAGCCCGGTTGAGGTAAAGGCTTGCGAGGGTTCTGAGCCGTGGTGGTCGATATTAAAATCCCCCAATAGAAGCAGGTTTTGATGGTAGCGACTTGTTTGTGTTGCCCAGTTGGCCATCCATTTGGCAATCGCTTTAAGTTCGGGAATACATTCACGGGCACTGTCGCCATAATTTACGTGCGCGGTAAGCAGCTTATCGTTTCTGGCGCATAGACCAATGTACGAGGAGCTAGGGGTAGTTGTAACATTCTTACTGCGCATTGATCCACCTTGGCTGCTATCCATCTATTGCCGCCGCCCATTTAAAGCTGCCAAGTGGGGGCTGGCCTCGCCAGAGTACTCATTGCGAGTTTCCAAATAGGTGGTTGACCCGCTCTAAGTGGTGGTTGACCCGCTTCTACGTGGTGGTTGACCCGCTTCTACGTGGTGGTTGACCCGTTCTAAGTGGTGGTTGGCCCGCTTCTAAGTGGTGGTTGACCCGTTTCTACGTGGTGGTTGACCCGTTCTGAGTGGTGGTTGACCCGTTTCTACGTGGTGGTTGACCCGTTCTGAGTGGTTATTGGCCCGCTTCTAAGTGGTGGTTGACCCGTTCTGAGTGGTGGTTGACCCGTTTCTACGTGGTGGTTGACCCGTTCTGAGTGGTGGTTGACCCGTTCTAAGTGGCCCTTGATGCCTTGCTGAGTGGCAGTTGCTCCATTCTAAGTGTTTATGGAGCGCTTGCTGTGTGCCGCTGTGGAAAAGCGAGAAGGCTCAAGCCTTACATTTGACAGAGCGGTATCAAGGGGGCAGCGTCATTGATGCTCAACGCCGGCTCCTGGCCGGTTGCTTCCGCTGTGCTGCTGAGTATTCAGCGCGACCAGCTTGAAGAGTAATCTAATAGGTAATATATACGGAAAAGAGGGGGCTGGCCTTTCATTTGACGCTCCCAATGCCCGCTAATGGCCCAGACTGTGTGAAAACTTACAAGTATTGTTCGCTATTGTAGATGGGCGGAAGCATCCAAACAGCCTTTGGGCTGTTTGTCCCCTTCGGGCTGCGCGCTTTGCGCTCGTGGCTGATTGCTTGCGCAATCGGTCGAACCAGTCGGTGGTTCTCATCCGTCTCTGTGCAAACACAAAAAAGCCCCTGTGAATTCACTCATAATTTGTCAAAGAAATTACCCGTAGGTTGGCACAGGTAAGTGAACTAGGCGCCATATAATTCCTTCTAGATTACATTTTTTTTATGATTCCCCCATAAAATGGCAAATAGATTCTAAAGTTCACCCATAATGTGTCAGGCTTAACACGCTGTTTTATATAGACTTTATTGTATTAACCCGGCTGTTGCCTGTCTGAATCATATATTTTTTTGCGAGGAAATATTTGAGGAACTTGGAAAGAGCGCACTTTTTGGGAGAAACTACACCTGAAGCAAGCCGATCTCTCCAAATTTGACTGGTCGAAAACGACCCAGAGCGGACATAGTAGCGTTACTATGAGATGTCAAATGTACGGCCTGACCATATGACCTCTCTTTAGGACCTCTCTTTAGGACCTCTTTAGTAAGACCTATTTAGTGACCCACAATTTGTGCATACCAATACTTTCGCGGAAATACATATTAATACGGAGCGTGTGCTGGCTCATGAACTCGCTCACGCTCTGGGTTTATGTCATCCTGAGGAAGCCAATTGTAATCAATCGGATGGTGGTTTCCGTGGTTTAAACTTCATGCCATCAAATGGCAGCTCTGCTAATAGTCGTAGTCTAGCAGCGGCGCAATGTGAAATTGTACGCAATACATACCCTCATCTTTTTGATAGTGAGTAGCAAAAAAGAGTGTTAGAAGATACTCTGGCCTGTTGAGGGGAAGGGAATATTTGCTTTTTTATGTCGACATTAACAAGACAATTATTCCTCAGAAATAGCAATGTGATTAGTGTTTTCTAATTGAAAAGCCGTCATTGATTTTTGCATATGCCCCCCAATAAATAACTCTTACTGTTCAGACCACTATCTACAATAACAGGACGTAACGGACCGCATGAGCCAAACCGTCAGCACACAGCGATTTAGCCTGTCAGCCTACCTGGTGCTGATTCTCCTGTGCTTATACTCTATGGCGGCAGGTACGACACTTAGCCATCATCAACAGCTCATAGACATTGACCATGAACAGGCCCATTCGGGCGTTCCCAAGGCCGCTAATTATGGTCACCGGATCAAGCCACTTAGCTCAAATGAAGCAACGCCAAATGTTGGCAATGCTCAGAATAATTTCGATACGGCAGTTATTTCGTCGCAACTTTGCCCTCCGCTTTCACGTGTAAAAGACGTTCTACAATCTACTCCCGTTGCACCTGCGTATACTCGCTGCTGCATCCTTCCTCCTCTTCGAGCCCCTCCTCGCGTTTAACTCTGCATTTTCACATTGCCGATCTTTTTGTCGGCGTTTCGTAACTTAATACGAGAGTTAAATCATGAAATCTCTGCGTTCCCGTGCCATCTTATATGGCCTGGTGACGGTGCTCGGCTTGCTGTGCGCCTTACCGAATTTATTACCTGAGCGGTATGCCAAGCTGCTGCCTGTCGCCTATGTTGAAAACACTGTTTCCTTAGGTTTAGACCTGCAAGGAGGCTCACACCTGTTGCTTGCTGCCAACTTCGATAAGTTATTGGCCGCAGAATATGAATCTATCGCCAGCAACTTGACTGCCCAACTGCGGGAGTCCGGTATCCGCTTTAAACATTTCGCCGATAACCAAAATAATTTAGTTGTACAGCTGGCCAGTACTGAAGATAGCGCTGCAGCTATGGGCTTCGTGAAATCGCTGCGTACTTTGCAAGGTGGCAGGCTGGTAGACTTGATCGCGAAGGGTTTACGGCTCGATATTGCACTTACCCCGCAGGCCGAGGAGGCGCTGAAGAAAGACGCTATTGAGCGCAGTCTGGAAATTCTGCGACGCCGGCTGGACGAGAGTGGCCTTGTCGAGCCCAGCATTACCCGCCAAGGAAGTGATTACATACTGGTGCAAATGCCTGGCGTAGAGGACCCGACCGACACCCGTAAGTTACTGGGTACCACCGCCAAAATGAGTTTTCACTGGGTATCGCAAAGCCCTGGCGCCGTCGGTAACCTTAAGCTCGCTAGCACCACAGAGGGTCCCATCTATTCGCTGCAGCCCCAAGTCGCTTTGGAAGGTAAACACATTCGCGATGCGCAGTTAGGTTTTAACCCAGACACCGGCGAACCTGTGGTGAACTTTCGCTTGGACAGTGAGGGCAGTCGGGTATTTGCGAATATGACTCAGCAGAACATAGGTCGCGCCCTCGCCATCGTGCTGGACGACGCTGTACTAACTGCGCCAGTAATACGAGGAGCTATTCCCGGTGGCAGCGGAGAAATAAGCGGTGCTTTTACGGTAAAGGAAGCCAGTGAGTTAGCCCTGATGCTGCGCGCCGGTGCTTTGCCTGTGCCACTCGACGTAGTGGAAGAGCGCAGTGTTGGCCCAGACCTGGGCAGCGATGCCGTCGCCATGGGGCTTACTACAGGGCTTGCTGGGGCAGCTGTTGTATTTTTGCTAATGCTAGCTCTTTACGGTCGTTGGGGCTTCTTAAGCATTATTAGCTTGAGCATCAGTCTCGGCCTCTTATTCGGGCTGCTCAGCCTGCTTGGCGCTACTCTAACTTTACCGGGGATTGCCGGCATCATTCTTACCATGGGTATGGCGGTGGATGCCAACATCCTGATTAACGAACGCGTGCGTGAGGAAACGCGGCTTGGTTCACCAGCTTGGAAGGCCCTTAAAGCCGGCTTTGAGCGCGCCTTTGCAACCATTCTCGATTCGGGGGTCACCACGCTTATTGCTGTGAGCCTTCTGTTCCTGGTGGGCAGTGGCCCGGTGCGCGGTTTCGCAGTGACTATCGGCTTGGGATTACTTACTTCGTTGTTCACCACAGTGGGTGTTACCCGCTTGTTGATGGAGCGATGCATTAAAGGGCACGAACGGCAAGCCCTTCAAATGCAAGGCCTGTTTGCGCAACATTTGTTCTCGAATAAAATATACAACTTCCTACGAGGAAGAGTGGTGGGCCTAGTGTTTTCTGCCGTACTGTCGTTCGTGGCTATCGTGTTGTATATCGAGCCCGGCCTTGAATACGGCGTGGATTTTACCGGCGGTACCGCTGTAGAGGTGCTGGCGTCAAATATCGGGGTGGAGCAACTACGCACACAATTGGCTTTAAGCGATCTGGCGGGTGCAGCTATTCAGGAGTTCGAGCAAGCGGGCCGCTATCTTGTAAGGCTGCCAGCGGAACATGGCGATCCAGCGTTCGCAGCTCAACAGGTCAGTTCTTTAAAAAATGCTGTTATCGCACTCGAAGTAAATGCAAGCTTTCCGAGGGTAGACATGGTGGGCCCGAAAGTCAGTGGTGGTTTCGCAGACGCCACCCTACTGGCGATCCTTTTAGCTGGCGCCGGCATGCTGCTTTATTTGTGGTACCGTTTCGAGTCACATTTTGCTCTCGCTGCCACCTTTACCATTGCCTTGGATCTAACCAAAACGATCGGTTTTTTTGCACTTACTGGCGTGGAATTTAACCTCACTGCCGTGGCTGCGCTTCTAGCGCTGATTGGCTATTCGGTGAATGACAAAGTCGTAGTGTTCGACCGTATTAGAGAAAACCTGCGAAAAACACCGGATAAACCAATACTCACACTATTAAATGAAAGTATCTCGTCTACGCTAACGCGCACGGTATTCACTTCCACCACAACATTTATTGCCTTGCTTCCGATGGGCATTGTCGGCGGTGCCGCAGTTGCCAGCTTTGCCTTGCCGATGTTGTTCGGTATTGTGATAGGTACTAGCTCATCGATGTTTGTCGCCGCTCCTATTCTTTACTACTTGAGTGAGCGCCGGCTAAAGCGAGGCCAGCGCTTATTGCGCCCAACGCCGGACGAGCTGCAAGAGCAACTAGAGCATATTCCTTGAGTGAGTGGCGGAAAACTGCAAAAGCAAACGGATCCAACCAGAGAAACTGCATTGTTTTTGGTTGGGTCCGGCTGGGTTAAAGCAAGTTTAAATGGAGCTTCGGTCGATATACGCGCCGCCGCCAAATACAAAAAAGCCCCTAAGCTACGAACTTAGGGGCTTTCCGATAGCTGAAACCTCGTTTGAAGCATAATTTGTCTGGGTATGGGTGAACCCACACCGCATATGCGAGGCTTTTTTGTGTGGTGCCCAGAGGCGGAATAACGGGGCCGCCTAGGTCATCGGCAGGGGGATAGCGTT
>FXAI01000002.1:208385-559032 GCA_900177435.1 Alteromonadaceae bacterium Bs31 | reverse complement strand
CAACTTTAGCGGTGTTAACGAGAAGTACCTTAAAGCCCGCATCCATGAGCTCGTCTGCCAGCCAATACCAATTGAAGGTTGACTCAATAGCAACCGCTTTTAACCGTTTCTTATATCGCGATAGCGCTTTAATAACCAATTCAGAATTGTTGTCGACTTTAACTTCTTTTAACCGCTTATCTTCTTCATTAATGACACAAATAACAGAATTGTTTGAATGTAAATCGATTCCACAATAAAGTGACATAGCAGCCTCCAATGAGTTGTTTTGGTCGACAATCATTGTACTCCTCGCTACCACTACGGTGGTGGGGCGAGGCTGCCTTATGTTTATCAGGCCTTACATTTGACACTCTTGATGCAGCTATATCCCAGCGTCAGCTTTTGGTCAAAACAAGTCACTCCCCAACCACCCCCGCCTTCCTAACCAGCTGCACAAACTCACTCCTATACCCATACTCATCTTCACACCGGTTTGACTTGGCCAAGGCCAACGCATCCTCCAGCGACCATTCTCCGGTATATTTGCCATCTTTCAGTAATTGCGCAAAACCTGCCACAGCGGTGGCAAAGTCCACTTCCTGTTTTAGGGTTTTATGTATTTCAGCTTGCTCATTTATGGCCTGCTCTATTAATGTGGATTTACTTTTACCCGGTAATTTGTAGCGCATTTTTAGGTAGGCGAGTTCCTTTTTTTTAGCGGTGCCTGTTTTTTCAGTGTTTGCATAGCGCAGTTCGTCCATGTGTGGGTTGGTGGACTCTGTAAGGGTTATTTCATAGATTGCGCTTACCGAGTGGCCGGAGCCTATATCGCCAGCGTCCACTTTGTCGTTATTAAAATCTTCCCGTTCCAGCATGCGGGTTTCGTAGCCGAGCAGGCGGTATTCTTTTACTTTGGCGGGGTTGAATTCAATTTGTAGTTTTAGGTCGGTGGCGATGGGGAAGAGCGAGGAGGTGGCTTCGTGCACCAGTACTTTTTGCGCTTCGCTGAGGGTGTCTATATAGGCGGCAATGCCGTTACCGTTTTGGGCGAGGCTTTGCATCATGTGGTCCATGTAGTTGCCGTCGCCAAAGCCCAGTACGGAGAGGTAGATGCCTTTTTCCCGTTTGCGCTCTACAAAGCCTTTCAGTTGCTCGCGGTCGGTAATGCCCACGTTAAAGTCGCCATCGGTGGCGAGCAGTATGCGGTTTACGGCATTTTGTTTGTAGTTCTGTTCGGCCAGTGCGTAGGCGAGCTTTATGCCTTCCCCGCCTGCGGTGGAGCCACCGGCTTCCAGCTTGTCCATGGCTGCCAGTATTTTGCTTTTCTGTTTAACAGGGGTAGGTTCCAGTATGGTACCCGCTGCACCGGCGTACACCACAATGGCGATGGTATCGGTGGGTTTTAATTGGCTAAGCAGCAGTTTAAAGGACTGCTTTACCAGGGGCAGTTTATCCGGCGAACTCATGGAGCCGGAAACATCCAGCAGAAATACCAGGTTGCTGTGTGGCTGCGCTTCTGGCTGCAGGCTGTAGCCCTGGATGCCGATGTGAATGAGTTTGCGGCCTTGCGCCCAGGGCGCGTCGTGCACAACGGTGGTGGCGGTAAAGGGTTGCTCGGCGGTTTCTGGCGCGGGGTAGGCGTAGTGGAAGTAGTTCACCATTTCTTCCAGCCGCACCGCTGCTTTTTCTGGCAGCTCGCCGCTGTTTAGGCTGCGGCGCACATAGCTGTAGCTGGCGGTATCCACATCCGCGGAGAAGGTGGAAACGGGCTCTTGGCTTACTTGTTTTACGGGGTTGGTTTTGAAGTTTTCGAAATCGTTACGATTGGCTTCGTGTGGGGGCAGATACGCTTCTTCCATGCCTTCCATAGCGACGCTTGCGCGCACGCCGGTAACCATGACCTCCTGCATGCCGTGGTCGCTTAGGTCCTTATTGGAAGTGCAGCCCAGCAGCAGTGCTGTGCCAAGGCCAGCTAAGGCAAACAGTGTTGCTTTTATTCCTTTCATAGCGATTCTCCAATTCTGGTGTTGGGTTTGTTGTGGTTGTAACCCTATACCGAGAAGCTAGATTCCGTATGTTGCTGAATGTTAAACGCGCCTCGCCTTGGCGCCAATTAACATAAGCACACTAGGCGCCATTTGTACGCCAACCCCGTTTCTTGGAAGCGTGAATGATTTAAGCAGAGTTAACGGCTGGTGGCTAGTGGGGGTTTTGATGGCGCGCAAAGGAAGGTGGTTTTGGGGTTGGGAGCCGCAGGAAATAATGTGCGACAACGGATTTGTAACAGGAACCTCTCGCGAGGACGTTTTTTCAGCTGAAGAAACTCGCTTTAGCCCGCGTGGGAGTCGCCTTCGGCTTACCCACCGTACTTGGCTACTCAGTTTGAATCCAAACGCAAAAGCCTGGTGGACTGTAATGCAAAGCTGCTGCAGGACGGCTTACAGCAATTGCGAAGCACTTTTACATTAACGTTATGCCCAACTCTCTTTCTTCTTTAGGCGTTCCACAAATGCTGAATTTCGCTCACGTAAGATCTTGAAAACTACCTACTTTTGAGCATTTTTCAAGTCAGTAGTGAAACGCTGCTGATTTTGATCAGCCGTTGCCGGAAAAGTACCGGTATTTTTAACGACTCTTTTTGAATTTGAAGTGACTATCTATTTTTTTCTTTCTATAAACAATATTTATAGCCGTACGGTAGAAGACACCAAAATAACTGGCATGCTATTTTTTTTATAGTTTGTTTTTCTCTATAAATTCGCGAAGAATAGTCTGTCAAATGTGTATTGGTTTATAACCTTTAACATATTCGGACTGTCTTTTAGCAGCTCGGTTTAAACATACAAGGAGTCGGAAATGAGTGATCTTTATCGCGCAAGCGTAAACCCTCGGCAGTTTCTTCAAGGCAAAGCTGGTTGGCAATCTACTGCAGATCCAGTTTCTTTATTTCGTGGGATTACTGCAATTGGTGGGGTTCAGCAAACAGCGAATCGCATACTATTTGATGGCACAATCGCTTATCGCATCAATTCAGCAGCACACAATTTTCTTCGAATGGACCTCGTGGGCGGTTTGAGCCCCATTCGTTTTCTTCCTTTCAAGCCTAATCATGTGACTTACCAGCAGGTTGATCCAGCCGCCTCGTTAATATTCACCTCAGCCTTAAGCGGCTGCAATATGTATGTAAAGACAATTACCGCTGGAGTTAATGCGGGTGTCTGGCTTTTTCACGCCAATGCCAATGCAACTCCGGGGCTAGTTACCGGAAATGGGATAAAACGCGTTTATAGAAATGGCGCATTGGCTGCATTGGGTGCGCCTGGAGGTGCCTGCGATATTAATATGGAACGAGGGAACTACCCAGGGGGAGCGCAGGGTGGAATTTTTTTTGGTCAGAAAGTAGCTCATGCTACGACAGGTGCTCCCGCTTGGGGTTTTTACTTTTACAATCCGATAACAGGACAAGTGCATCCGCTTATTTCAACAGTAGCGGCAACCAATGCGACTATCTAAACAATTACTACAGGGAAAACCGACACTAACAATTTGAGTCTCGCTTTAAAAGCCTTGTGGGTTGTAAAGAAAAACTTAAAACAGCTATTGCATCTTTAGGCTTAAAGCGGCGACCGGCATTGTCTAATTGCGAAGCGTTATTGCATTGACCTGACACGACTCTCCCTTACTTCAACCTAGAGTTTCCAAGTTGAACTTTTTCGCTCGCCTTAAAATATTGAATACACCTTGCTTTCAAATGTTTCTCAGCGACCGAGTAAAAAAATAACCATTGGCCACAACGGCACCACACCATAAAATGATCTAGAAAAAGGTTTAGTGTCAGACCTTACATTTGACATGTCATAGTCACGCTAATATGCCCGCTTTTGGTCGCTATTCGTCTCCGACCAGAAGCTGAAGTTTAGCGCTTCTTGTCAAATGGAAAGCCTGATCCCAATTGTGTTTTTAGTTGAAGTGAAGTTTTGGGGTAAAGTGGCGAATTCGCCAAAACGGGACAAAGGGCAAAAAGTTCCGTTTAATGCCTTGTTATGTTGGCGAACTATCAAGAATGTTACCCCAGTAGTAAGATTGAACCTCAGCTAGAGTTTTGGCGAGCCAATCACCAGGGTTTTTAGGATGAGGAACTGCCACCTCTACATCGCGCGCCCAAATAGCTAGCCTCTCCTGACAAATTCCACATGGAGTGAGAATAATAAATTCTTCGCTGGGGCTCGCTCGTTGGCGCGATGCCCTCCTTAACTGCTCATGCTACCAAGATGACCAGGTTCCTCGCGGATACCTTTAGTGGCAATGTGCACAGCTCCGATTGGCACCACTTCGGGCGCTTGGCAGGCTTAACTAACAGAAAGCCTGTCCTCGCTGATGAGCAAGGACGCCACCATTTCGTAAAGATCGACTCTTCCTCGAGAGATAACGCGGACACCCATCTTAAACCCTTGCTCTATTTATGTGCAGTTACGTTTATTATAGTTTTTGTTTTTTACAACACTATGGAATAAACATTCACATTACACCCAATGTAATAATTGGTTCTATCAATATTTAAAACAGATCTGTAATTGGCGCATTGGGAAATTATTTCGTAACACTATTGCTGCCGTCAATGTTCATTTTTTTGTCAACATTAAATTTGATTATCTAAGCATTATCAAATATCGTAAAATAGCGTAGCGCTTCTTAGGTAGTTTGCTTGTACAAAAGTAAATTCTTGTATAAAGAATTCAGAATGATTTATACGCCGTCAACACTATAGTTAAATAATAGTCATTCCTATTATTTTGTGAGGTAAAATCATGTTAAATAAATATTATGGTATCTTGCTTGCTATACTATTTTTTCCTCTTTTTGGTTTGTCGGTGCTCGCAAATGCTGATGCTATTTATACGTCTCAACTTGCAAACGGCTTGAGCACGAATGTAAGTTTCAATTGTCAAATCCTCAATACAAGTGATCAGGATATTGAAAACGCAAAGCTGGAATTTTATGATCACAACGGAATTTTACGGGGTATATCGTATGAATATGACATTCCTGCTGGAACGAGTGTCCAGGCGGGTATTGCATCTTCAGAATATCTATCAGTCTATTGCCGTGTATCCGGCAGATTTCCGAAAAGCAGCGTACTCGTAAATTTGTCTCTCATAGATCAAACCCCTGGAAAAGTTGGCAGAACTTTAGTGTCAGTACCCGGCTACGTTAAACGGTATAAAAAGGAAAAGCATGCCAAATGGCGTGCGGAGTAGGGGTATAACCGGCAATTGGTGATTAACCGTGGATAACGTGGATAACGTGGACACCCATGTAGCGCTCTTTTTCTGCGCGCCAACTTCCTGCCATGAGCGTACTTTCTTGAATTTTCGACTTATCGGGCCTTGAATTGTTTTTTAGTTTTTAAACTTGGGTGTGCATGTAGTTTTTCTACTATCACTGCCTTGCTCGCTGTGCCCGCAGAGCCTGTTTCTAATCATTATTCGCTGTCGATAACTGACTTTTTGCGCCTCCATGGTTCAATCGGGTAACACCAAAAGTGTGTAGTGTTTGGCCTCGGCTGCAAGCGTTTGTTATATGGCTACCTTTCATCACCATTCTGAAGAGGAGAGTATAACCAGTCATATGCATCATGAACTAACTGCTCCTTACCATCGAACTCCTCATGATAGCTGTGACAATGTGGAGCGGGGATGCTGATTTCACTTTTTCCGAACCCTTTAGAAATTAACTTTTCGATAAAAAACTCGGTATCGCCGTAAGCATAGATAAAATTTTGTTGATCGTAGATAAACTGCCCTTCTCCGGAAAGAGAAGAGACCCACAGGTGCTGTCTTCCATCCCGTTCAAAATACTCTTGATGCTCATAAAGAAATACGTAAGAAAGTGGTTGTGGTATTTGGTAGCGACCAGATTCCTTACCAAGCCGAGAAACTAATAGGACATGCAAAACCCCAAAAGGGCCTTCCATATCCCTGCAGGGATCGAGTATTAGCGGGATCTCTCCGGACTTACAACCGATAATTAACCTTGAAAAACTGGGGTATATTTCACTGGCGTAGATATTATTCCAAGTAATTTCTTCCTGATTATCTAGGTTACCTATCTAAAATAACATAACGACCTACCCTTGCCATTTAACGCCTTTGTCATTTTCATTTTGGTTGAAGTGGAGTTTTGGTGTAAAGCGGCGAATCCGCCAAAACGGGACGCAGGGCAAAAAGTCCTTGCTAGATACACTTGTTATGCATCTTATAATTTGTTCGCACCCTCAAATATGGAAGGTTTTAAAGAATAACTATCTGCCCCCTCTAAACAACCTACATTGACCATTACGCCTGAACCTTTTTCATTTTTAAAGCGAGTGTAACATTGGATACCGCAGTTTTTACAAAAGTAATGATCAGAGAAATCTCTTGAACCATAACTACCCAATTCATTTTCGCTACTTTCAAGCGTAAACTTTGAATCGTCTACCTTTACAAGTGTTGATGCTCTTCTTACGCAAAACGAACAATTACATTTAAAACTATTATTCAAATCTGCGCTTACATTAAATTGTACTGAACCGCAGTGGCACTTTCCTTTGTACTCTTTGCTCATAGTTGAATTCCTCTACTTTGTATAACGCCCCAAGCAGAGGCTCATTTTGCGTTTTGGAGCGAAGCGACAGCAAAATGAGTCCCTTTGACTTGGTTTGTTACGTTTATGCCGATTTTGGGCAAGGACCATACGAATTTTCTGCATGGCTGTCCTGGGCCAAAAACACTATTAGAACGATAGTGCCGATTAGTGGAATCAGTGCTATTAGCTGCCACCAGCCGCTACGACCAGTATCGTGAAGTCGTCTTGCGGCGATACTGATACTTGGAACCAATAACACAAGAGAAAATATTAACGCTAAGAACATTGTTCCTAGAACCGAATCAACTACTATTAATGCAATGTAAATAATCAGATAGAACAATACAAACATCCAGTATTCTTTGCGCCTAGAACGACCTGAAAAGTCAGCGTATTTCTTAAATGCATCTATAAAATAATTCATCTTGCTCTCCTAATATTACGTTATGATTGATACTACGATTAAAACTTAACAATTGAATCTACGTCGCGGCAACACATATAGGGGAATAGTCAGTCGTAACGACACATATTCCCCATTTAAAAAAATACCCCACTCCACAAGCCGCGCCAACCGGGCTTTACTCGATAACAGGCAATATATACGTCTAGATTCCGTAAATGCCCAAATAGTGCGTCATCGAGCCGACTATTTCCCTAGCCCTTGGCTTATTACGGTATATCGACGCTATTACCCAATTTACGCTGCAACTTTACATTAATCGTAAAAATAGTTGTCGCAAAGGCTCATAGGTATTCGGTCGACCAAACACCGTTTTATTGCCAGGGCCTGTGTATGTGAGCATTCCTCAACTTTACTCACTTGTTAAAACTATTCTCATTAACCATGGCGTTTTCGTGGCTTGCAATCACTGTAGCCGTAAGTGTTCACCTTAGCGCATGTCGAATAGTTCTTGATGAAAATCCTTTGGCGCTATGCCATTTGCCAGGCAATCCTTACGTAGTATCTTCCCCAGAGCAACAGGGCCGCAATACCAAACACTGGCGGATTGCCAATCGGCTACGGTGCTGCGAACCTGTTCTGGCGTGAGGCGGCCGTCCCTTGGCGTAACAATTAAATGTAAGTTAACACCCGCTGCTTCTGCGTCTGCATTCAGTTTATCAATGGCAGCCTGGTCATAATCCCTTGTAGCATGAAAGAGATCAATCTTCTGCTCAGCGGGGTATTTGGCCAAATATTTCATTCGCGCTATGAAAGGTGTAATACCTATACCCCCACCTATCCAGATCTGGCGAGAATGGCTATCGGTAAAATCAAAGCATCCATATGGCCCTTCCACGGAAACGGGCATACCCACTTTCAGCCACTCCCGTAGCCCACTGGTCCATACTCCCAGCGCTTTGGTAATAAACCTTAGCGTACGCTCCTCTGCATCCCATGCAGAAGCGATTGTGTAAGGGTGTGCTCCCTCGCGTTTACTGGAGGTAACAAAAGCGAACTGGCCAGGGGCGTGGCCTTTCCAATTACTGTCTACTTTTATTTTGCCTTCGATAACACTCAAACCGGGGTAGTACGCTAGCGACTCAATATGCCCTTGCACTTTGCGCCCATAGCCTATGCGGCCACTTAAAACCACCAAGGCCGATGCTGTGCCAGCTAACAGTAACACGGCTGTAATTATGCCAACAGGCTGCAACCAATAAGTAAATTTGGTAAGTACAAGGGTGTGAAAAACAAATACCAGGTAGGTAATGCTTAGCCAGTTGTGGGTTTTTCTAAACAGGCGATAGGGGAAGCGTTTTATAAGCGCCAACACAATAAGAATAAACACCGCATAGAACGCCCACTCTCCCACTAACTCGGCAAGGCCTCGCTGGCTCCTTAGCCATTGCTCGAGGGGAGAAAATATCTGCTCCCCTCGGGGCTTCCGCTCGGGCTTGCTTAGCCAACCCCAACCAACCATCCATTTGGTACCCTTGGCCCACCACCAGTGGAGAATCGCTGTTACCAGTACTGCTATGCCCAGCCATTTGTGCAAGCGATACATTTTGTCCAGCCCGTTCAGCAAGCGCTCAATGCGCTTTGACCTTAGCGCCAGTATCATCGCAATGCTCATCGAGCCCATGCAAATTACCCCGGTGTACTGAACAAATACAGAACGGAACGAAAAATAGGTGAAGGGGCTTGGAATGATGGTGTCGGATAGCAACCAGGCCCCACTCAGTAGCAGTAGGCACCCCCAAAAACAGTATTTAATAACAGTCATTGTGCCCTCTTTTTATATGCCGCTAAAACCGTAGCCTATACCTCAGCTTACATGCCGTTCTTTTTGTGAACACTATAAGCTTTCTAATTTGATCACAGCTTAAGCACGGGGTAAAACACCAATACAGATTGTTAAGGTAGCAACACTTGCTTACTGTTGGGTTTTACCGGCTAACTTTTTCATCTATACACTTTGCTCTTGCCTTTTCCTGTTACCTTTTCCTGTTGCTCTCAGCCACAAGTGGCCCCAAAAAATCAAACACGCCTTGCCAACAGGCGTTCAGCACTGCCCCTATATCTGTCCCATTTCCGCTACAGTCATTTCCCTGCCCTGTCCCATTATCGAAACAGGTGTTCCTGGCTACACCAGGGCTAACACGCCTAAACCTTTGTTTTAATGGGCGTTTTTAGGCTTGGCAAAGATTTTGTAATAACAAGGTTCTCCAAACGCAAGTACCTTTGATAAACCACTACTCATGAAGAGGCCCGGAAATGGACATCGTACGAGAGAAACCCAAATCAAATTCCCTCTATCGATGGCTGATCGCTATTGCTGCTGTCGGCGCTACCCTCTCGGCCTTGTATGTCTATGGCCTTAGCGGCCCGGCGGGCAAGACTGTCGATCGCGAGTTGCTTCGCATAGCAACGGTGCAGAAAGGCGACTTTGATATTGTTGTTCGTGCGCCCGGCTCTCTCATACCGGTTGATATCCGCTGGCTGGCTGCAGAGGTAGGCGGGCGAGTAGAACGTGTATTGCTGCAACCAGGCGCGCAGGTAAAAACCGGGGACATTATTGCCGTGCTGAGTAACCCCAAACTGCTACAAAGCCTAGACGACTTACAGTGGGATATAGAGGCCACAGAAGCTCAGATGCGAGCAGAGCTTAGCACGCTGGAATCCCGTGTTCTCGATCAGCAAATGGCGGAACTCAATGCCAAAAACCTCTACGAAAGCTCTTCTCTTACCTATGCCGCACAACTCAAGTTAAAAGCGCGCAGTTTAAGTTCTATTTCAGAAATTGAGTTTGAAACCATTCGAATGGAAACCGAACAACGCAAACAGGGCTGGCAAATTGAACAAAGCCGAACAGCTAACCTGCAGCGTAATTTTCAGGCGCAAGTGGAAGCGAGTAAAGCGCGTCTCAATAAAATGATAAAACAATTGGCCCGCGCCAAACAGCAGGTCGCCGAACTTACCGTGCGCGCCAGTATCGACAGCGTGGTACAGGATGTTGCCATCGAGCTTGGCCAGCTTATTCAGGCGGGCGGCAATATTGCCGTTCTGGTAAAGCAGGATAGCTTGTTGGCACGAATCGAGGTGCCCGAATATCAGGTTCACAATGTCGCACTTGGTCAAGAAGTTATTATCGACACACGTAAAACCAAAAACCGGGGCATTGTCGAGCGTGTTTCGCCTTCGGTTATCGAAGGAACGGTAGAGGTTGATGTTAGATTCGTGGAAGGGCTTCCCGCCGAGGCGCGACCAGACCTTACCGTAGATGCCGAGATTATGGTTGCCTCAATGGAAAACACACTGTACGTGGAGCGCCCCGCGTTTTCCCAGATCAATCAGCAAATGCGTCTTTTTAAACTGGAAGACAATGGTAACAGGGCCAGAAAAACTTTAATTGAATTTGGCAAAGGCTCTGCCAGTAAAATCGAAATTAAATCCGGCATAAATGCAGGTGACAGAATTATTGTTTCCGACCAGGCTGATTTTGACAAATACAGTATTTTGGCGCTAAGCAATTAGCGCAACACGCCCTTAGCTGAATTTTACGGCGACGAGTACTAATGAATATGCTCGAAAATCATTCAATATAAAATCAACACGGAGTTGAACATGAACAAGCCTTTGATATCCATGGAATCTATAAACAAAGTATTTTATTCCGACGATGTTGAAACCCACGCGCTAAGCAACATAAACCTGACTATTCACGAAGGCGAATATCTTGCCATAACCGGCCCTTCCGGCTGCGGCAAATCTACTTTGCTGTCTGTGCTGGGCTTGCTGGACACCGCCAGCAGTGGCAACTATCAACTGGCCTCTCAGCCAAGCATGAATCTCAGTACAAAACAGCGCTCTCATATTCGCAACAAAGAGATCGGTTTTATTTTTCAGTCATTTAATTTAATTAGTGACATGTCTGTTTGGGAAAATGTTCTTCTGCCACTCAGCTATCGCTCAGATTTAAAAAATAACGAAAAAGACGCGCTGGCAAAAGAGGCCCTCGAGCAAGTAGGCATGTCGCATAGAATGAATCATTACCCGGCACAGCTTTCTGGCGGGCAACAACAGCGCGTAGCGGTAGCCCGCGCCATTGCCGGCAAACCATCACTATTACTCGCCGACGAACCTACCGGTAACCTGGACACTAAAAATGCAAAAGCGGTTATGGAACTGCTAAGTAAACTGCATAATACCGGCTGCACCATTTGCATCGTTACCCACGATCCAAACTACGCTGCAGCAACCCAACGCAGCGTACACATGATAGACGGGCAAATAGTGGCCGACGAACAAAACCCACGCGCAGCAGTTAACGACTTTATGGCCGATATAGAGGCCACCGCATGAACATCCTATTCGATATACGCTACGCCCTTAGAAACCTGGCGAAAGCCGGAAGTTTCAGCGCTTTAACCATCGCTGTAATGACCATTGGCCTGGCATCAAGCATATATGTACTAACCATTGTTAAAAGCCTGCTGTTCGAACCCATTTATTTCCCCGAAGGCGAGCGCGTTATAAACATACAGCGGCGGGTGAATAACGAATGGCGCTCGACCTTGCTGCACGATTATCAAAAAATACGTGAAGAAAGTAAAACGCTGGAACTAACATCCGCATTCGACACAGAAACAGCAGTACTTGCAGATGAATTTAAATCTGTTCGCTATAGTGGCGTGCACGTAAAAGGAGATTACTTTGCCATTACGGGTATTGATGTGGCATTAGGCAGAACCCTTACAAAAGAGGACTATATCCCAGGTTCGCTACCGGTGGTGATTCTAAGCCATGAAATATGGCAAAACCATTTTGGCGGCGATAAAGATATTATTGGGCGCAGCATTAAAATTAATCGCAAAAGCACACAAGTGATCGGTGTGACCGTTGCAGGTGTTGAGCACCCTGCACCCAATATGCTGTGGCAACCCCTGCAGCAAGATGCCAACAACATCCCTTTTAAAAAGTCGCCCAGCATACATTTCTATGCTCGAGTAAAACCGGGCGTTGCAATAGATCAGGCAATAAAAGAAATAGAATCCATATTCTCAAATAGCCCGGAGCTTGCCCCCATACCCGGCCAGGTAATAACCCCCAGAATACTTCCGCTCAAAATAAGCTACATTAGCGGCGGTATTACCACCTTTTATATTATGCTAAGCGCAGCCTTGTTCGTTTTACTGCTGTGCTGTATTAATGTTGCCAACCTGCTCCTGGCGCGAGCGAACGGCCGCATGAAAGAAACCGCTATTCGCCTTGCTCTTGGCGCTCCCCGTAAAAAGCTCATTTCTCAAATGATGTGGGAGGCCTTTATTATTTGCTCCGCAGGCGGCTTGCTGGCTATTCTGCTGGCGGGCTGGGGCCTGGATACCACTATGGCCTTTTTTGCCAGTAACTCAAACTCTGGCCATTTTCCAAAATGGGCTCAGATGTCTCTGCAGGCGGACAACATTTTAGTCGCCATGCTGGTGATCGCCAGCACCATCGTATTAACTGGCTTTATACCTGCCATACGCGCGTCTAACTGTGCCTTTAATGAAATATTAAAAGACGGATCAAAAACATCCCTGGGCAAAAAGTCCGGCTGGGTAAGCAAGGCCCTGGTAGGTTTACAAATTTCCCTGTCATGCACGCTAATGATCGTTTCCGGCGTTCAGTTTATAATTATTCATCAGGCTATCAATAAGGGCTACGGCGTTTCTTTAGAGAATTTTATTTCTGGCAGGGTAAACCCCCACAGAGATTTTTATTCAAAAGGGGAGGCGCAAACGGCGTACTTTGATCGCCTACTCGCCGAGGCGCAACGTATTCCAGGGGTAGAAGCGGCAACATTAATTTCTGCCGTACCCATGGAGTGGAGCACTCACAGAAGCATTGAGCCCGAGGGGCAAGGCTACGACGGTAATGATCTCGTTAGGTCAAACATCGTTACCGCGTACCCCGACGCACTGCAAACCTTAGGCATAGGCTTACTGGAAGGTCGACTGTTTGACGAAAGGGATACAAGTGATTCACCCGAGGTAGTGGTGGTTTCTGACCTGCTAGCCCGTATGCTTTGGCCAAACGAATCAGCAATTGGTAAAAGGCTGCGCACCTATTCAGATAAAAAGGAAAAGCCCAAAAAATGGATTACCGTAATAGGTGTTGTTCCACAAGTGGTGCAGAATGAAATGTTCGATGCGGAAAAAACGCCCAACATGTACCGGCCCTTTGCGCAAAACCCCCGAGACGCCATGGCAGTGGTATTAAAAACCCTGGGCGACCCGGCGCTTTACAAAGACGACCTGGAACATGCTGCCCTTAAAATCGACCCCAACACGCCACTGTACCGCGCCAACCCTTTTACAGTGCAGGCAAAACAAGACCGTACCTTCGAGGAGTTTGTTAGAACCATTTTTGGGCTGTTTGCACTCAGTGCGCTGGTGATGGCGGCAACAGGGATATACGGCATGATGACCAATCACGTTAAACGACGCACTCAGGAAATAGGAATAAAGCGGGCCTTGGGCATTCCGGACCGTGCAATAACACGCCTGATGATGCATCAAAGCACCTTGCAGCTCGCTGCAGGTACCGTGATCGGTGTACCGCTAGGTTACGTCTTATCCCAACTATTTGTTCAGGATCTCGGTGCTGTTACCGATTTATATCAGATGATGTACTTTCTGGTGCCTGCCATAATTGCGGCGGTGGTATTTACTGCTACTATGATCCCTCTACTTAAAGTGTTACAGCAATCGCCCGCTTCAGCACTAAGGTACGAATAGAACTCCACGTTAAAAAAGGGAAATAATGGCAACGGTTCTTATAGTTGACGACGACGAGGCAATTCTAACCGCCTTAAAACTGCTGCTTAAAACCGAGGGGCACACCATTGAGTGTGCCAGCTCACCCGAACAAGCCCTGCAGATTGCAAAAAAAAATGCACTTGATATCGCACTGCTGGATATGAACTACAGCAGCGATACCACATCCGGCAAAGAGGGCCTGGAACTCATTCGAAAATTCCAGCACTGGCAGCCAAACCTGGCGCTCGTGGCCATGACTGGCTGGTCCTCAATCGATTTAGCGGTGCAATGCCTGCAGGCGGGTGCCAACGATTTTATTGAAAAGCCCTGGAACAATAAGCGGCTAATTTCCATTATTCACAACCAAGAAAAGCTCTGCCGACAAAAAAGCGCCCAGGCGCAGCTGCGCTCGGAAAACGATCTTCTACAGCAAGAATTAGCACACAATAACGACTTCCCCTTTGTGGCTCATTCGGCTGCAATGCAAGCGTTATTGGATACCGTGCATAAAGTAGCCCACAGTGAACTTAGCATTTTTATATCCGGCGAAAATGGTACAGGCAAAAATGTACTGGCTCGCTACATTCACCGCTGCTCGCCACGAAAAGATGCTCGCCTGGTATCGGTAAATACTGGCGCTATTAGTGAAAATCTGTTTGAAAGCGATATGTTTGGTCATGTAAAAGGTGCTTTTACCGATGCCAAAGATACCCGCATTGGTCGTTTCGAGCTGGCAGACAAAGGCACCCTCTTTCTCGATGAAATTGGCAATTTACCCTTAAGCCAGCAGGCCAAATTACTGCGAGTATTGGAGGAAAAACATTTTGAGAAAGTAGGCTCCTCCGTTACCCAACACGCCGACGTACGTATGATTAGCGCCACAAACGCGGATCTAAGCGAAATGCTTACCCAGGGCTTGTTTCGACAAGACCTGCTCTACCGCCTAAACAGTATTGAGCTTCACGTACCCGCCTTGCGGGAACGAAGGGAGGATATTGCTGATCTTGCACAACAGCTGCTAAACAAGGCTTGCGCCAATAAAAAACACGCTCCTGTTTTTTCAGCAGGTGCTCTGGACAGCCTGATAAGTTACGACTGGCCAGGCAATATTCGCGAGCTCTCCCATGTGGTTGAACGCAGTGTAATCCTGTGTACCGGCGACACCATCTCGGAGTGCGAGCTGCAGTTAAGAAACAAGGCTGCAACTACCAGCGGCCAAAGCCTTGATAGCTCAGCCCTGCCGCCTACTGCCAGCCTGGAAGAGATTGAAAAACAAGCCATTGAAAGGCGAATCCGCTATCATAAGGGTAATATGTCCGATGCGGCCCGCTCGCTGGGTTTAAGCCGCAGTGCTTTTTACCGCCGCCTTGAAAAATTGCAGATACACTGAGCACAGCGACATTAAAAGCAGCCGGGTAAGAACCAGCAACTCAAAAACCCCATAGTACAATTTGCTACAAATACCATTGTGGCAAAGTAACTTTCTTCACACAAAAAGGAAGCTATTCGTTACTATCTATTACCACCTATAATTACCACTCATAATTGCGGCCCCTATTAACCCCCCTAAATTAAGAGTAAAAAGAAAGGCACTGTGAAGCGGCGATCTTTGGAAAGTTATATTGTCTGGACAATATTTATTGTTTCAGCACCCATATCCTTACTTGCTCTTAGCTTGGCAATTAAGGGTGGCTACTCTGTTTTCCTGATAAGTCTTTGTGCCATTTTACAAGCTAGCCTCATAGCCGCTGCGGCATATAACGCGCGCCATCAACTGGCTTTGCGTTTGCGCGGCCTGGCGACAGTGGTGGAATCCGCCATGCTGGGCGATTACTCACTCAAGGCTCGAGCCGAATCCACTCACTCCTCGCTCTCCGATTTAGTTATAAGTATAAACAGCCTGTCAAAAGATCTGTCAAAAGAAAAAATATCGACGGAAGAAAAACGCACACTTCTGGAAAAAATTGTTCAGCAGATTCAGGTAGGTATTATCACCGCCGACGACGAAGGCCGTATCATCAATATGAATACCAGTGCGCAGCGCATTTTAAATGTGGAGCACGCAAGCCCGATCGAACGTCTCGACAAACTGCCCCTGGCTTTACCCAAAAAAAGTCCGTCCAGCGAAATTATTAGCCTGCTTGAGAACGACCTCGATAAACGTGTTTTTATTCAGCAAGATCAATACCGGGATGCAGGAGAACAGCGCCGGCTAATTATTCTTACAGAGATGGACTACGTACTGCGGCAAGAACAATTTAAGTCTTGGGAGGATTTAATTCGCGTTATCAGTCACGAAATAAACAATTCCCTCGCACCAATTTCCTCCTTGAGCGAATCACTTCACGATCTGATATGCAGCAGCACACTCGAGGCGCAAACCCGGCGCGACATGCTGGAATGCACGGAGGTTATTTCCGAGCGGGCAAAATCTCTTGCCAATTTTATTGCGCAGTATCGAAATTTATCCAAGATGGAAGCCCCGGTTTTATGTGCTGAACCCATTAGAGCTTTAATAGAAAGTGTGCTGCCTTTATTCCGCGACATAAAAATCCATGTTACAGCTACGGAAAATTACACCTGCAGTATCGACCGCAGCCAAATTCAGCAAGTACTTATTAACCTGATAAAAAATGCTGTGGAAGCTATGCAGGCATCCAATGCAGCAGACCCCGAGGGCATTATTACTATTTCCCTCCAGCAGCAAGACAATTTTCTTGTTATTAGCATCAGCGATTGCGGCGGCGGTATAAAAAACCCGAGAAATTTATTTATCCCTTTTTACAGCACCAAAAAAGGCGGCTCGGGCATCGGCCTTGCACTTTGTCGCCAGATTGCTGAATTCCATGGCGGTTCTCTGCATTTAAACAATCGCGAACATAACCTGGGCAGTGTCGCCAGTTTGCGCTTGCCCCTTTCCAAACACTAATTCCAATCAGCTATAAACAAGCCACTTGGGACAAACATTCCCGCTGCTGCACCGTTTGATTTCGGCTTTACATCACAATAAGGCCAACGTATGCTGATTTTCGCGTTTTTTTGGCAAGGTCAGTCGCCCTATTTTGTATAGGCCTTAAGTGATCAGTGATAAAAACTAACTCTGCCCTCGGGCACCTCTGAACAAATAGACAAACAGAAAACTGAAGAAAACCATGCTACGACAAACTCTACTCGTTGTTGTCAGTTGCTCCATTTTTTTCCTGGCCTCTTGTGAAAACCAAGATAGCAAACAGGGGCCTGCGCCCCTTGCCGAAACTAAACCCACATTAAAACAAAAAACCAGAACCGACAGTTGGCAGAGTATTCAAGTGGCCAGCAACCCGCATTTTTTCCAACACACTAAGGGCCAGCCCTTTTTCTGGCTGGGAGATACCGGCTGGCTACTGTTTTCAAAGTTAGACCGAGCAGAAGCGGAGTACTACCTGGAAAACCGCAGAAAAAAAGGTTTTAACACTATTCAGGTAATGGTGCTTCACACCGTGGAGGCGAGCAACTTTCAAGGTGACCACGCCTTGGCAAACGGCGACCTCTCCAAGCCGAAAATAAGCCCAGGCAGCAAGCCCTCGGACCCGACTCAATACGACTATTGGGATCACGTAGATTACATTATTGATTTGGCCGCAAAAAAAGGCTTGTGGATGGCCATGGTGCCCATTTGGGGCAGCCCGGTTAAAGAAGGCAAGGTGTCCGTTGAGCAAGCCACACGGTATTCACGGTTTTTGGTGGAGCGCTACAACAACAAACCCAATATCATCTGGCTTAATGGCGGCGACACTTTTGGCAACGAACATACCGAGGTCTGGCAGGCCATTGGCGAAACCCTCGCCGCCAACAACCCCAACAAGCATCTCATTACTTTCCACCCCCGAGGCAGACAAATGTCCGGCGAGTGGTTTCACCAGCAAGCCTGGCTAGACTTTAATATGTTTCAGTCCGGCCACCGTCACTATCATCAGGATATCGCTCCAGAGTCCTACCGTTTTGGCCCCGACAACTGGCGTTACGCCGCGCTCGACTACCAGCGTAAACCCGTCAAACCCACCCTTGACGGTGAACCCTCCTATGAAGAAATCCCCCATGGGCTGCACAACCCGGACCTACCTCGCTGGCAAGCCAGGGACCTTCGGCGCTACGCTTACTGGTCTGTATTCGCAGGCGGCGCGGGTTTTACCTACGGCCACAACAGCGTTATGCAATTCTATCGCGGCGGCGATGATGAGAGAGCCTTTCACGCACGCAGCGAATGGCAGCCGGCGCTCGACGCACCGGGTGCTGGGCAAATGCAGTATTTAAAAAAGCTGATGCTCGATTACGATTATTTCAGCCGCATACCGGACCAGAGCCTGGTCCTTAATAATGGCGAAAAATTTGAGTGGCTGGCAGCATGCCGAGGGCGCGATTACGCAATGGTATACAACTACACAGGCAGAGAGATAAAAATGCAACTGGGAAAGGTTAGCGGGCAGCGTATACTGGCACGCTGGTACAACCCCAGATCTGGCAAATACACTGCCATTGGCCGATTTAATAACAAAGGGCAGCGCACATTTACTCCACCCGCAGGCTCCGCAGAGTCAAAAGACTGGGTGCTGGTTATCCAAAGCGCTTAAATCGTTTTTTTGGATGCTTCCTTCACAGCATCAGGTTACATTTAATGGCAGTATAAATAGTAAGCGGCGGCTTTTGTCGCAAGAATACACAAAACCCCATAGCTGCTCTGAAGAACTGCTTAATTTGTTTACTGAACGAAAGTAGAGAAAGTAATGAAATTGACAAAAGTAACGAAAAGCGAATAACAACTATAACTAAAAAGACGTAACTGTAATTAAGAGACCTTGGTAGCAAGTATTAAATAGGAAGTAGATAACACCGCGTAAGCCATGAAAAACAACTAATAAAATAGCATTAGTAAAAGGTGACTAGTAAAAAGTGACCAACAAGAAGTAATTAACAAGCACTAATTAACAAGCACTAATTAACAAGAAGTGACTAAGGTGAAGTACTTAAGCAAGCAGTAGGCAACAACAAAAGTCACCCATTAAAAGCATCAACAAAAAATAAGAAGGCAAATTCAAACACAGAATTAAATATGGTCGCTAACGACTCTCGCCTCAGCACCAAATAATAAATTACGAGGACAAATCACATGAAATATTCCAGTCGGCTTTCCTTGCGAAAGCTCGTTATACACAGCCTGACAATGGCCATGCTTGCATCAACAAGCCTCGCCGCCAGCCTGGCTAGCGCCGCCGCTTGCGACGGCGTGAATGAATACCCCAACTGGACAGCTAAAGATTGGGCCGGCGGCGAGAATAACCATGCCGAAGCCGGCGACCAGATGGTGTACCAGAGCAATTTGTATCAGGCCAACTGGTACACAAACTCCGTACCTGGCAGCGACTATTCCTGGACCTTGCTTGGCGCCTGCGGCGGCAGCTCTTCCACATCCAGCTCATCGTCCAGCTCCTCCTCGTCCAGTTCGAGCAGCAGTTCGTCCTCGTCTAGCTCATCTTCGAGCTCTAGCTCCAGTTCCAGCAGCAGTTCATCCAGCTCGAGCAGCAGCTCATCGTCCAGTTCATCCAGCAGCTCCGGTGGTATCACCATTCAGGAGAACGGCTCTGGCTTTTGTAGCGTAGACGGCTCGATTGACAGCAACAACTCCGGCTATACCGGTGCAGGTTTCGCCAATACCGCCAATGCCAGCGGCAATGGTGTTGATTGGGCAATTTCCGGCGATGCGGGCAGCTATACCTTGCGCTGGCGTTATGCCAACGGTTCCTCCGGTGATCGCAGTGGCGTGTTGAGCGCTAACGGCAGCAACCTGGGCACTCCGGCCTTCAGTGGCACCGGCTCCTGGACCAGTTGGAACGAGCAAACGATTACCGTTAACCTGGGCAGCGGCAAAAAAAATCTGCGCCTGGCAGCCAACCAGGGCTCTGGCCTCGGCAATATCGACTATCTGGAAGTAAGCGGCCCCAATGTCGCCACTGCAAACTGCGGCGGCGACCCCTCGTCCTCCAGCAGTAGCAGCTCCAGTTCCAGCAGTTCGTCAAGCAGCTCCTCGAGTTCCAGCAGCTCAAGTAGCAGCTCTTCTTCAAGCAGCAGCTCCACCGGGGGCAGCATTAGCCTTTCCGCCAATGTATCTGGCTATGATGTCAATCTGAACTGGTCCGTAAGCGGCATTGATTCTTACAATCAGGAAGTCTATCGAGACACCGACTCAAACCCCGCCGGCAGAGTGCGTATTGCCTCTCTTGCAGGTAACAGCTACACCGATAGTGGGCTTGCCGAAGGGACTTACTACTACTGGATAAAAGCGACCGATGTGGATGGCAACACCACCAACTCCAGTGCTGTGCAGGCCAACGTACTGGCTACAGGCGTGCGTTTCGAGGAAAACAGCGCAGGTTTCTGTAATGTGGAAGGTATTATCGAGTCCACCCACAATGGCTATACGGGCTCTGGTTACGCCAACACCGACAATGCAAATGGTGCGGGCATTAACTACGAGATCTACGCTCCCAGTGCTGGCACATACACCCTTACGTTCACCTATGCCAATGGCTCAACGGGCCGCAGCGGCAAAGTAGTGGTAAATAACAACAGCGCTGGCAACCTGTCTTTCGACAGCACCGGCACCTGGGGCACTTACAGCAATACGCCAGCGGTTAGCGTTAGCCTGAAACAGGGCGACAACCTCATTCGCCTGGAAGCCACCAGTGGCGAAGGGCTCGCCAATATCGATAGCCTCACGGTTAAAGGCAACTCGCCATCGGCGGCAGACTGTCAGTTTGAAGACCCAGACCCCGGCACCTGTGGCGGCGGCAGCCCCGCAGCCAAAATCACCGGCAACTCCGGTAACTACCTGCTCAACGGCAGCAGTGTTAGCGGTAACTACCGCGATGCCATCGTAGCGGGCATTAACAGTGTTGGTTCGGGTGATCGCGTAAGTGTTATGGCTTCGGGTTCGCTGGGCAGCAGTTACATCGACCTGCCCAGTAACATCGTGTTTGAAGTGTGCGGAACCATGGATGCAGGTTACGTCGCTGGCAAGGGTGGTATTCAGGTAGTCAACAAAGACAACGTCTCTATCCGCTACCTTAAAATGACCGGCAGCCCCTACTTCGGCTTGCTTATTGGCGGCGCCACCAACCTGCACCTCGGCCAGATGGATATGCGCATGAGCGGCGGGCTGGGCATTCGTTTTGAGCGCACCATGGCAGAAAGTAAAAACGTAACTATCGACTACGTTTACGTTTCCGGCACCAGCAACCACGGTGTAGAAACCTGGAACGTTGATGGCCTGAAGATCGGCACCGTGATTGCGCGTGACATTGGCTATACCGGCCTGTTGTTGAATAACTCTCGCAATGCCACCATCGACCTGGTAGATGCCAACAACGTAGCCACGGGTACCGGTTATGCGGCTTTGCGCTTTGCTAACAGGGCCGGCCGCGTTGGCAGCAGCTACCCCACTAACATCTACGTGAAAAAGTTAATTTCACGCGGTGGCGGTCGCGGCTTGTTCTGTGTATCGGAATCTGGTGGTGTGGAAATCGATCAAATCGATATTGCAGACAGCGGCAATAATTCTGCCCTTATCGAAAACTGCTATAACGTGAAGATCAATAAAGGCACGGTAAAAGACAGTGGAGAATTCCGTATTGCTGCGCGCTCTGAGTTCGATAACACCCGCGACGTAAGTATCTCAAATGTTACATTCACTAATACCAATGTAAGAGAGTCCCCGTGTGGTGATAACGTTAGCTGGAATAACGTGGATATTAATGGCGGCTCAGATCAAACCTGTAATTAAAAATAGTCTGCTGGGTTTTAACCCTTAGTTTCTTCCAAGGCCCGCACTCGCGGGCCTTTTCTTTATCTTTGCAGTAAAAAAATACGGTAAGACACTTAGGTTTTTTTGCTCCCCTCTCTGCGCATTCCTCTGCGCAAAAAATACACAAACCTAACACGTTAACCGCTGCCGCTTGCCTTCGCCTTAGTGCGCTTTATGACACACGAAATTAAAAGTTCAAGAAAGTGCAACATCGCTGACATATGCCACCGCTACTTTTCATTGCTCTCAGCATGCCCTGCCGTTTCGCTTAACGAGTGACCGAAGGCAGCGCTGCACGGGACAAATCCAATTATTTCTCTGAGGTTAAACGATGAAGATGAAGCGCCTGGCAGTTTGCTGTGCTGCTGCATTCGCCGTTTCCGCACACGTTCACGGACAAGCCCTGTCTTCTGCCCAAACCAGCAACAGCTGGTTTAGCGATGCAGAGGCAAGCATTGCCGCGAAAGTTGCGCGAACACAAAGCGATTCAGCAAAAAATGTAATTCTATTTGTGGGCGACGGCATGGGGATATCCACCCTCACTGCCGCCCGAATTCTTGAGGGCCAGCTAAAGGGCAATAACGGTGAAGAAGGCTACCTCAGTTTTGAAACCTTCCCCTACACCGCGCTGGTTAAAACCTACAACGTCGATGCACAAACACCCGATTCAGCAGGCACCATGACTGCCATGATGTCCGGCGTCAAAACCGACGTTGGCACCATTGGTATCGACGAAGACGTAGTGCGCGGAGACTGTTCTAGCGCAGCGGGCAATGAGTTGGTAACGGCGCTGGAACTGGCCGAGCTTAAAGGTTTATCTACCGGTGTTGTGAGCACTGCGCGCATCACCCACGCCACCCCCGCCGCCACCTACGCAAAATCTGCCGATCGCAACTGGGAAGACAATTCCGACATGCCCGCCGCTGCGGATGCCTGTGAAGACATCGCCTCCCAGTTAATCAACTTTGAAGCCAACCTGGAAGCCCGTATTGACGGTGCCGATGTAGACGGTATCGAGGTTGCCATGGGTGGTGGTCGTCGGCATTTCATTCCCAAAGACACCGCCTTTAACGTGGAAAAAGATGTTGCCGCTGGCGCAGAAGGTGATCGTACAGACGGTCGCGACCTGCCAACGGAGTGGACCAGCCTGTACCAGAACGGCGTCTATGTCACCGATCAAACAGGCTTTGATGCCGTCAACACAGAAACCACCGAACGGCTACTGGGCTTGTTTAACGAGAGCCACATGCAATACGAAGCCGACCGCGACAAGGACATTGCCGGGGAGCCCTCTCTGGCTGATATGACCGACAAAGCCATCGCTATTCTGGACAACAACCAAAACGGTTTCTTCCTAATGGTTGAATCCGGTCGAATAGACCACGGCCACCACGCCGGCAGCGCTTACAGTGCGCTTACCGACACCATCGAATTTGCCAAGGCGGTACAAGCCGCCGTGGAAGCCACCGGCGACGATACCTTGATCCTTGTTACCGCTGACCACAGCCACGTGTTTACTATTGCGGGCTACCCCAAACGCGGCAACCCAATCCTGGGGAAGGTTGTGGCGGTGGGCTCCACCACACCAGCCACTGCATCGGACGGAATGCCCTACACCACGCTGGGCTATACCAACGGTCTTGGCTTTGCTGAGCTGGGCACAGAAACAAATGCCGACGCCCGCTACGACATGGCAGCAGATAACGGTCGAGTCGATCTCAGCTCCGTGAATACCGAAACCCCGGGCTACCACCAGGAAGCGCTCATTCCTTTGGGCTCGGAAACACACGCAGGTGAGGACATCAGCATTCATGCCATGGGCCCCGGTGCACACAAGGCTCAGGGCACCGTGGAGCAGAGTGTTGTGTTCCACCTGATTAACCAGGCTCTCGCACTGGACACGGAATACGGGGACAGACAATGAAACGCTTATCGATATTTGTATTATCTGCAGCAATCGTCGGCCTCAGTGCCTGTGGCGGTGATGACGGCAAAAACGGCAGCAATGGTTTGAACTCCCTTGTTGCTCAAACCCAACTGGCCAAAGGCGACAACAATTGCCCCGGAGGCGGTATCCGGCTTGACACCGGCCTGGACACCAACAGCAACGCTGAGCTGGAGGCGGCTGAAATTAGCACTACCGATTACGTGTGCGCGCCCTACACCCCTGCTGAGCCGTTCGATGTGCTGGCAAATACCACGGGTAATGCGTGGTACAAAGCGGCCGCCAACGATATAGCAAACACCGCCGACTACACCGCAACGCCCGGCAGTGCTAAAAACATCATCCTGTTCGTGGGTGACGGCATGGGTATCTCTACAGTGACCGCCGCACGCATTTTCGAAGGTCAGCTGAAGGGCATGATGGGTGAAGAAAACGTCCTCAGCTTTGGTAAATTTCCCTTTAGCGGTCTAGCCAAAACCTACAACGTTGATGCACAAACCCCCGACTCTGCAGGCACCATGACCGCCATGATGAGCGGCGTAAAAACCGACGTGGGCACTATTGGCGTTGACGAAGATGTCATCCGTGGCGACTGCAGCAGCGTGAGCGGTAACGAACTCACCAGCGCACTGGAACTGGCAGAGATTGCCGGCAAGGCAACCGGTATCGTGTCTACTGCCCGCATTACCCACGCAACCCCTGCAGCCACCTACGCCAGATCTGCCGACCGCAACTGGGAAGATAATTCCGATATGCCCGCGCAAGCCATCAGCGATGGTTGCAGTGATATTGCCAGCCAACTGGTGGCATTCGAAGCCAACCTGGAAGCCCGGTATGCCGGCCTGGATGTGGATGGCTGGGAAGTCGCCATGGGAGGTGGTCGCCGCCATTTCCTGCCTAAAGACAGCGCTTACAACGTTGAAAAAGACGTGGCTGCTGGCGCCGAGGGAGATCGCACAGACGACCGCGACCTGACCGCAGAATGGCAGGCAGCCTACAGCGACGGAGTGTACCTTAACACCAAGGCGGAGTTAGATGCCCTTGATACGGAATCTACCCCTCACCTGTTCGGCTTGTTCAATGAATCCCATATGCGCTACGAAGCCGATCGCCACAACGACATTGGCGGCGAACCCTCCTTGCGCGATATGACCGAGAAAGCCATTAAAGTGCTCGACAACAACAGCGATGGCTTCTTCCTGATGGTTGAGTCCGGGCGCATCGACCACGCTCACCACGCCGGCAACGCCTACCGTGCGTTGGCGGATACTGTGGAATTCGCTCAAGCGGTGGCCAAAGCGGTAGAGCTAACGGACAGTGCCGAGACCCTTATCATCGTTACCGCCGACCATGGCCATGTATTTACCATTGCTGGCTACCCCAAACGCGGCAATCCCATTCTGGGTAAAGTGGTTGGCGTAGGCTCCAACTCACCAGCCCTGGCCGCCGATGGTATGCCTTACACCACGCTTGGCTACACCAATGGGCTCGGCTTTATGAATCTTGGCTGGGAAACCAATGCAGATGCCTCCTACGATCACGGCATAGACACCGGGCGCAAGGATCTGCTGCTGGTAGATACCGAAGCACCGGGATACCACCAGGAAGCGCTCATTCCGCTGGGGTCGGAAACCCACTCGGGCGAGGATGTGGGTATCTACGCAATGGGGCCGGGTGCTGCCTTGCTTACCGGCACCAACGAACAAAACATTATCTTTCACGTAATGAACTACGCCGGCGGCCTGGCAAGTGCGGCAGATGCCGCGCTGCCATAAGCGCGCATAAAGTTTTTACTTTATAGATGCAATGTACGGGGGCCAAATCCGGCCCTCTTTTTTAATTTTTTAAAACCTTATTTGGAGCACACCCGTGAAAAAAGCAGCACTATTACTTACCTTGTTAAGCGTGACGGCCTGCAACAAAGAAACAACAGATGATAGCTATGCGTGCGAAAATTTAGACGCCAACACCCTGGCTGCCGTTTTTGAGGTACAGAACCAGGCCTTGCCCAAACAATCGCCGCAGCAGCCACTCGATGATCAAAAAGACGGAGCCAGTAAAACCGCTAAATTGATCACCCTGTGGCGCTCAGAAGGCCGCAGCGCTCACCAGTATGAGCAAGCGGCCATTACAACTGCCTGGGCTCTGGACAAAAAAGCGGGGCTGTTAAGCTGGCAATATTTTGATAGCGAGCAACGTGCAATCGAGTATGAAGCCACTCACCTGCCTGAGCACGCCAGCCAGCGTGTATGGCAGGAAAAAAGGCAAATAGTATCGAACGAATTAATTAAAAAAATGACGTTTGAGAGAAAGTCTGGCAGTGGCTGTAACACAAGGGAATTTTATTCCCTGCAAAAAAACGGCGGCGAACTTAAGCTGCAATGGCTTAGCGAACTACAACTACCAGCGTTATTCGAAATTAAAAATAAGAACACCCATACGCAATGGAAATTAAAGGAGCTGAGAGGCGACAAGCGCGCCGTTAAACTGGCCTTTAGCCGTCGTGATGCCTACTACTCAACCGACTACACAGATATTGGCGACAACGAATCGGATCCCTTTTTACTGAAAATGATGAACCTTGGTTTTATCGAACATGGCGCCAGTGGTTTTTATAATACCGAAGGCAATGCCATTGCCGGCGCGCATGCTCACTGATTTTTTATCTCAGCAAAATCTCAAGCGCTAGCATCCCACACTAAATCATTAAAAAGGCCTGTATTTACAGGCTTTTTCTTTTTTTAAGGCTCTAATAAATACACAGAAGCTTGCACAAATTACATTTTGTGTGACATTGGTTTAAACAAGGGAAACTCTGAATAAAAATTATGCACACAGGGATGTGAATTACTGAATTCTACAGGCACAATTACTCTCACAGATTTCACTCTGATACCGCTGTAAAACATGGAATTACAATAATAACGACATATAAAGGCAAAACATTATGAAACTTGGATGGAGACCTCTCTCAGCAGGGCTAGGCAAGCCAGCGGCTCTGCTAACCGCAGTACTTTCTTCTGTACTCATAAGCAATGGCGCTTCTGCCGCATGCGAATACAGCATCGATAATAGTTGGGGTTCTGGCTTTGTCGCCAATATAACCGTAACAAACGATAGTGGCAGTGCCATTAATGACTGGAATGTAAGCTGGCAGTACAACGGCGATAATCGTGTGAGCAATGCCTGGAACGCACAACTGTCCGGCTCGAACCCCTATGCGGCGAGCGACATAGGCTGGAACGGCAACCTGCAGCCGGGGCAAAGTGCCACCTTTGGCTTTCAGGGTACAAACGGTGGCACTATAGAAATTCCGCCGCTCACTGGCGCTATCTGCGAGGGTGGCACAAGCTCTTCCAGTAGCTCCTCTTCTTCCAGTTCTTCCAGCTCGTCTTCAAGCTCCTCGTCCTCTTCGAGCAGCTCTTCATCATCAAGTTCAGGCAGCCTGCTGCCACCCTTCGGAACGACTGCACAGTTCTGCCCCGCCGTAAGCGATGGCGCTTCAGTAAACGACGCCTTTGATCCGGCTAATTTTGAAGGCAGCACTGTTGTCTACCAGGAATATACTATCTCTAATATGTCGGTGAGCCCGCTGCACTCGGAATACACCACAATAGAATACGCCAATGGCTCCAGTTTCAACCGACCAATGAGCCTGGTTCAAAGACAGTCCGGCAATACGATTATCGAACGTATTGAATTTCCGCCCACCGGAGGCTGGGACCAATGGCAAAGCCTGCAAATAGATAACACCGCCCACCACGGCCAGCTTAATCTGGTATCACTCACTGCCGAGGGTGGGCCAAACCTGAAAGGTCTGGGCGGCTGGTATATTCACGAATGCAACGACCAGGCCTGTGGCGCCGGCGGGGAAGCGCTCACATGGCCCTGCCCCAGCAGTAGCTCTTCGTCCTCAAGCTCCAGCAGTTCTTCATCCAGCAGCTCTAGTGGCAGCACGGTTCAAATTCAGGAAAGTAGCGCTGGGTACTGCGGCGTGGACGGCGCGATAGACAGCAACAACTCAGGCTATACAGGTTCCGGATTTGCCAATACCGACAACGCCAGCGGCAACGGTGTTGACTGGGCCATTAACGGCGACGCCGGCACATACGAGCTTCGCTGGCGCTTTGCCAATGGTTCCTCCACCAACCGCTCTGGCGTGTTAAGTGTTAACGGCTCTGCAGTAGGCACTGCCGACTTTGGAGGCACCGGTTCCTGGACCAGCTGGGACCAGCAATCCATAAGCGTTAACCTGGGTGGAGGCCACAAAAAGCTTCGCCTTGAAGCCAATCAGGGCTCCGGCCTTGGCAATATCGATTACCTGGAAGTGTCTGGCCCAAATGTGGGCAGTGCCGAATGCAACGGGCCTTCATCCTCGTCATCCAGCTCCAGCTCATCTTCAAGCAGCTCCAGCAGTAGTTCCTCGTCCAACTCAAGCTCCTCCTCTAGCTCGTCCAGTTCTTCCAGCTCGTCTTCAAGTAGCTCGTCCAGTTCTTCTTCCTCCAGCTCTTCCTCTGGCAGCGCGGTGAGCCTTACCATTGATGAAAGAGAAACCGGCTACTGCGAAAATAATACTGCGGCAATCGAAAATGAAAATGGCGGCTATCAAGGTGCTGGCTATGCCAACACGCCCAACCAGAGTGGCGCGAATATCCGCTGGAAAGTGAGCACTAACCAGGCCGGCAGCGCCCGCTTTACAGTGCGCTATGCCAACGGTGGCAGCGCAGCCAGGCCCGGCACCTTGAGTATTAACAGCGGCGCGGATGGCAGCCATTCCTTCGAACTCGCAGCCACTGGCGGCTGGTCTTCGTGGCAGACGGCCTCTGTGGATATCTTTCTGCAGCAGGGCGACAACGATATTAAACTCACCGCCGATGCCAGCGGCGGCCTGCCCAATATTGACAATATCACCTTGAACGGTGCCGGCCTCCGGCCAGTAGCCTGTGGCCAGAGCAACCCCGATGGGACCCTCGCTTTTCCCGGTGCTCAGGGCTTTGGACGCTTTGCCACCGGCGGTCGCGGCGGTGAGGTGGTACACGTCACCAACCTCAACGACAGTGGCGCGGGCTCGCTGCGGGATGCCATCAGCCAGCCCAACCGTATTGTGGTATTTGATGTGGGCGGTGTTATCCGGCTGAACTCCCGCCTGGTGTTTAAAAGCAACCAGACCATTGCCGGCCAAACCGCGCCCGGCGATGGCATTACCCTCTACGGTGACGGCACCTCATTCTCCGGTGCAAACAACACCATCGTGCGCTATGTGCGCTTCCGCATGGGCCGCATTGGCACTAGCGAGAAAGACACGGTTACCATGGCCAATGGTCACGATGTTATCTTCGATAATTGCTCGCTGAGCTGGGGCCGCGACGGCAACTTCGACCTGAATGTATCCAGCGGCGCGAGCCTCTACAACATCACCTTGCAGGACTCCATAGTGGCCCAGGGCTTACAGACTCACTCCACCGGCGGGCTGATTCAAACCAGCGGTACCTCCATCCTGCGCTCGCTCTATATCGACAATAACTCCCGTAACCCCAAAGCACGCGGCACGCTGCAATTTGTCAATAATGTTGTTTATAACTGGGTGGTTTCCGCTTATATCCTGGGTGACACATCCGGCCGTTCCGACGGCGCCATGCTGGGCAACTACCTGATTGCCGGGCCGGAATCGCGCGGAGGCACGCTGGATAAACCCTCATCGGCGTACCACATGTACGCACTGGATAACTGGTACGACAGTAATACCAACGGCAGTCTCGATGGCCGCTTGCTGAGCCGGGGCGATTTTGGTTCCGTCACCTGGCACACCAGCCCCAGCGCCAACTTTCCCCCGGTACCGGTCATGAGCGCGCAGGATGCACTGACGTATGTGATCAACAATGCAGGTACTTCTCACCACAGGGACGAGGTAGACGACTACCTGATGGATGAACTGCAATCCTGGGGCAGACGCGGCGCCACCATCAGCAATGAAACCAGCCTGGGCCTGCCCAACGTGGTTGGCAACATATCTGGCGGCTCTGCACCACAGGACTCCGACCGGGATGGTATGCCCGACAGCTGGGAAAGTCAGCGTGGCCTTAACCCCAACAACGCGGGCGATGCCATGCAGGATGCCAACGGCAATGGCTGGGTTAACGTAGAGGAATATATCAACAGCCTGGTGCCCTAGTTTTCCAGCACTAGCCCTTCAAAAAAAACCCGGGCTCTTAAAGCCCGGGTTTTTTGTGCCTTACATTTAAGTAAAACAGGCCATTGGTTAACGCGCGTGCCAACACAATTCCACACTCCAACCAAGGACAACTTGCACTGGCACAGCAAGACTATTGCTGGCACTTGGAAAAAGCGACGCGAAGCGAATTAGCGCGTGCTTAGTTTTCGCTATTAAAGCGGCATTAGCAAAATACTATTCATAATATACAGCGTAAAAATACTCTTTTTACTGCGTTTTTCTGGCAAAAAATCGAGTTTAATCCTAAAAATATTTGTCTCAAATTATCAACACGGCTACCATTAATCTTCTATCAAGCAGAAAAAAAAATAATAAGTCGATAGTACATAACAATTACTGACCGTCGCCCGTTTCATTAGAATGAACAGATAAAGTAAATAATAAAAATTTAAAACAATTCCGTGCAGCACAGCGAGTTAAGACGGAATCGTTGAACCTGAGCTTTATCCAACATAAAAGTTTGGTTCTGTGTGAACTGTTATTTCAAAATAAAATAAATTACATCGCCTGAGCCACATTATTTTTCAATTGTTTTTGTGACAAACCATTTTCAGTGTTCCTCATTTTTATCAAGAATTACCCGAGGAACTGAAATTCATCACGCAATATGTACGGATAAACCTATCCCGCATAGGCGTGATGTAACGCGCGTAAAGGGATAACAATCTCTTATATACCAATAATAATGGAGGCAATAACGTGTTCTCTTCAAAATCATTTTTACATACCCTCGCAATAATAGGCCTGTGCGTTTTTACCAGCCAGGCTTACGCTCTCTCCTGCTCCGTAACCGCGGACTCCTGGGGTAGCGGCTACGTCGTTAATGTAACAGTTACCAACGATGGCAGCTCTTCCATCACTTCCTGGGAGGTTGACCTTAACTTTAACCAAAGCCCAAGCATTACAGGCTCGTGGAGCGCCTCAGTGAGTGCATCCGGTAATACCGCGACTGCCAAAAACGTAGGCTACAACGGCACCCTTAGTCCAGGGCAGTCCGCGTCCTTCGGCTTTCAAGGAAACCACAACGGCAATTTCTCCGAGCCTAGCTGTGCCGGTGATGGCGTTAGTGGTGGCAGCTCAAGCTCAAGCTCAAGTAGTTCGAGCTCATCCAGTTCAAGCTCAAGTTCGAGCTCCAGCAGCTCTTCCTCTACTGGCGGCGGCAGCAAAGTTACCATTCAGGAAAATGCCAACGGTTTCTGTGGTGTTGACGGCTCTGTGGACAGCAATAATTCCGGCTATACCGGCAGTGGCTTTGCCAATACCGATAACGCCAGCGGCAAAGGTGTTAATTGGGCCATCGACGGAGACTCTGGCTCTTATACCATTAGATGGCGCTACGCCAACGGCTCATCAACAAATCGTAGCGGCGTATTGAGCTCAAACGGCTCCAACGCCTCAACACGCGATTTTGGCGGCACAGGTTCCTGGAGCAGCTGGCAAACCACATCCGTTAATGTCAATTTAGGCAGCGGTAAGAAAAACTTGCGTCTGCAGGCAAACCAGGGTTCTGGTCTGTCCAATATTGACTACGTGGAAATTACCGGCCCCAATGTTCGCACTGCGAGCTGCAGCGGCTCCTCCAGTAGCTCCAGCTCAAGCAGCTCTAGCTCGAGCAGTTCGTCCAGCTCTACCAGCGGCGGCGGTGGCAGCTATGGCTCCAGCTGTAACGGCGGCAGCACCACTACGGTAAGCTCAACCATTCGCGTTGAAGATGGCGGTACTTTCGACGGCGGCTGTAAAACCTATAACGGCGGTGGTTCTCTCGGTGATGGCAGCCAAAGCGAAAGCCAGGATCCAATTTTCCGTGTTGGCCCAGGCTTAATCCGCAACGTCTATATTGGCCGCAATGGCGCAGACGGCATACATACCCGCAATGGTGGTGATGTGAATAATATTCACTGGTCCGATGTGGGCGAAGATGCAATGACCATCAAAGACCCCACCAATGGTGCAACCGTATCATCTACCAATGTGGAAGGTTACGACGCCGCTGACAAATTCCTCCAAGCCAACGATGACGGCAAATGGGTTATTAGCAACTGTCGCGTCGACAAAGCGGGCAAGTTCCTGCGCCAAAACGGTGGCAAAACTTTCCCACTGCACGTGGAAGTGAGCAATTGTGATATTTCCAATATGGGAGAAGGGGTTTTTCGTTCTGACAGCCCTAACAGTACTGCCCGTATTACCAATAGCCGCTTGAAAAATGCTGGCGATATTTGTATTGGTAAATGGAAAAGCTGTACTTCATCTGGCATTACTAACTACTAAGTTCCATTAAGCACTACCTGCGCAAGCAAGCTTTTTGCCTGCGCAGGTTTTTACTGTTACCAGACAAATTATTCCAAGCTTGAGCGTCTCTTTAACACCCCTCCAAACCGCCAAACCTCCAACACAACACAACACAACACAAAGTGTTTCGTGCCGCTATGGCATTTTCCACTTATGTGGTCTGCGGCAAGGGCAGTGAACTAGGACCTATTATTGGTTTAGAAAGAATCGCTACTTGCAATTATCTGAAAATAATCGAAAAGCTAAAACAGTAAAAAAACGGCTGTGGCTTGCTTTACCATCAGGTATAAACCCAGCAGTTTCTGCCACTATTTTTTGCGTCGTAGAGCGCTTTATCTACGCGAGAAAATGCGCGATCAAAAGGTTCATCAAAATTGATAATAGTAACGCCAAGACTGGCTGTAATTTTATTTAGCTTGTATTCAGAAAAGTCTAATTCAGTTATTTTTATACGTATTTTTTCCGCCAGCACCATTGCGGCTTCACGACCGGTATTAGGGCAAAGTATTATAAATTCTTCCCCTCCCCACCTCGCTACGGTGTCCACACTGCGAGTATTTTCTTCAAGCATTTTACCTGTAGCTTTCAGTACCTGGTCACCGGCATCATGCCCTTTGGTATCGTTAATGTTCTTGAAGTGGTCCAAATCCAGAAGCAGCAGTGCAATATGGTTACTTTCTTTGCGCCACTGAAAGGAGCTGTCGAGAATATCCTGCAAACCCAGCCGGTTCAGAACACCGGTTAAAGGGTCATAGCTGGAGAGCGTTTTGTAGTTTAGCGACTGCTGCTTCAGTTCTTGAGCATATTGAGACATCTGCTCAAGGTGTAAGCCCTGGGCTTTGCTCACTAGATTTAGATGACGCAAGCGCAAAAGACCAACAATGGCCATTACCACCATCCAGCATACTAATATGCTCAAATACCAGTTTTCAGCGGAGGCATATTTACCCACCAGCTGAATACTTTTTAGCTCAATAGCGTGTTCGCCATAAGGAACTGGCTCGCCAAAATCCAGCTCAAAGGAAGTAACGCGGTCAAAGGCGGCTTTTGCTCTATGATTGGGCACGGAGTAATGTTGGATCCACCAATCAGCCAGCTTAAATTCTGATAGCGCAAAGCGATAGTCCGAATTCACTCCCGGGTCTCGGATAATTAACTTTACGAATTTTGCGCTGTTATAGTCTTCTTTGCGCGATAGCTCCGTGTCAAAGTTACGAAAATGTGCGCGAAAAAAGGTAGCAGGCCCCTTGTAATCGAGCTGGATTCTCAAGTAGTCGAAATCAGAAAAGTCCTTACCTTGGGTCCAGTCATCTGGATTACGGGAAAAGGAAATGCCGATTCGACAAGAAGGGAATTCGGGCGCTTTAACCCCTTTGCGCAAGGTACAGCGCCACTGGCTTGAGCCTTCATTCAAAAAGTGAGCAGTACTGCTGCCTCCAAACTCTGCGTCGCCGCTCGCATATACGCCAAAGACAGAGCCAGGAGCCAAGGTTAGGGTGCGGTTAGGTAGTAACTGATACGCCAGAATCAGCGCCAAGCTGAGCACAATCATCAGCAGGAAGAGATAGGTTTTTTTTTCTTCTAATTTACTCATTGCAGGCTTCAGCGAACAACTCCTGTTATCACAACCCAATAAGCATAGTTCAGTCCGGCAATGCTTGCCTCACAACCACAAAGGCGAGCACGATAATCAGAATCCGGCGGAGGTAATGCCTGGAGGCAAGAGGAGACAATGGTGGTGTGTGACAGGAGTAACGAGAAGGGCAAGAGGGGTGGGTAAAGGTGTTAAGCAAGCTCCCCAGCCCAGGCTGAGGAGCTCAAAACGTGTTTATTGTTTTTCTTTTTTAATCTTTTCAACCAAAAAATTTACCACGCTGAACATATTCGTGTAGTTACCAGCCATTTCGGTGGTAACACGATAACGGCCATCGACAACCAACTCGGGGGTTGCGCGCGTCTGAAAACCGCGTACGCGAGAGTCTGCCATTTGTACCTGGCTGTTAACCCCGAAAGAATCGAAGGTTTCGTTGAAGATGTCTTCTTCAACACCGGCGTCTTTAAAGATGGCAGCCACCTGCTTCTTGTCCGAGAGGCGATTTCTGCCTTCATGGATAGTTTTGAACACTACCAGATGTACCTGATCCAATACGCCCAGTGATTTCGCTGTGTAAAATATTTTTGCGTAGTAAGCCCAGCTTGGATTAAACACCGCGTGAGTTTGAACGAATTCCACACCTTCTGGCATGCTGGCTTTCCAGGCCTTAGCCGCTCCTTCAAAGCGATAGCAGTGTATACAGCCGTAGGAAAAGACTTCGGCAACTTCTATTTTACTGCCTGTAATGGTTTTAACCGGTGCAGCTAACTCCTCGTAGTGCTTGCCCTTTACAAAAGCCGGAGCAGTGCCGGGGGCGATGTTCACCGAACTGGCATCGGCGATTTTGGGCTTGGGCTGCTCTGGAGCTGCACTCTCTGCTTGTTCAACTGCAGGCGCAGCCTCAGCAGCTTTTGCTGGTGCTTCAACTGGAACCGTTTCTACAGCGCTGGTATCAGCGGGCTTGGCAGCAGCAGATTCCACCAATTCAGGACTATTCTGGGCAGGCTTGGCAACTTCTTCTGTTGAAGGCTCCTCCGATTGACTACAAGCAACAAGCAGCAGAGGAAGAATTAAGGTACTTAGGGCGAGGATTCGCATGATGCACTCCTGGTAAAGGGCATTGGTTTTCTTATTGAGTGGGGCATTATAGAGGACTTGCCCCAATGAAAAAAATTCCCGTGTTGGAAATTAGATTGGAAAATAAAAAGGCAGCCTGGGCTGCCTTTTAACACTACGAAGCTAGGGTACAACCTGGATCTGTTAACAGGCCCTAGTTCAAGCCTGCAATAAAATTGGCCACTGCGTCGATTTCTGCATCGCTCATGTGCTCGGCAACACCGCGCATTACCATGGCGTCGCCATCATTCAGGCGATTTCCAGCGCGAAAATCACGCAACTGCTTGGCAATGTAGTCTGCATGCTGGCCACCCAAACGAGGATAGCTGGCAGGCGCGTTACCCTGACCTGTTGGCGAATGACAACCCGTGCAGGCCGGCACAGCAGTTTCCATGTTGCCTGCTCGGTATACCGCGGCACCCAGCTTTAAGCCATCCACCTTAAGGCCGGAATTAACCTGGACGGTCTGCTCCACGGAGCCGGTAAGCTGTAAGGGCTGCTTGGCATAGTAGGCGGCCATGTCTTGCAGGTCTTGATCACTAGAAGCGTCGAGCTGGCCCACCATCTCGGGAATATCACGCAGTTTTTCTTTAATATCCTGCAATTGCTTGAGCAGGTACTTTTCTCCCTGCCCCGCCAAATTGGGGAAGTTAGCCACAGCGCTATTGCCGTTGGCACCATGACAGGCGGCGCACGCAGCCACCAGAGATTCACCTTTTACAGCATCGCCAGCAGCATGAACATGAGCTGCCAGGGCGGCGCCAAGACACAGAAAAGAAATCATCGTGCGAAGTGCTGTCTTCATTGTGAGTTCCGTTATGGTTTGAAATTATTACTATAGATGGCTGAGAGCGTTAAACTGTCGCTTTTTAGCAGCCCGCAAAAAAAGTAGCGGCATTATATACGTAGTCTTCTTATGACGGAAATCAACTTCCAAACAGCTCGTTTTTTAACCAGCGCGCCCAGCTTGCGCGAATGTCCACCCGAAACCGGGGCTGAAGTAGCCTTTGCTGGCCGGTCGAACGCGGGTAAGTCCAGCGCAATCAACCGCCTGACCCAAAGCAGCAAGCTGGCCCGCACCAGTAAAACACCCGGGCGAACCCAGCTTATTAACTATTTTGCCCTTGATGAAGACGCACAGCAGCGCCTTGTAGACCTTCCCGGCTATGGATATGCCAAGGTTCCGCTGGCCACCAAGAAGAAATGGCAGGCTCATCTGTCTGAATACCTGCGCGAAAGGCAGTCTCTCAGCGGCCTTGTGCTACTGATGGATATTCGCCACCCCATGCAGGAGTTCGATAGCATGATGATCAACTGGGCAGTGGAGGCGGAGATGCGAGTGCACATTCTCCTCACCAAGGCAGACAAGCTCAAACGCGGCGCCACCAAGAACACCTTGCTGCAAGTGCAAAAAACCATGAAAGAAGCCAATGTTGCGGACTTGGTATCCGCACAAACATTCTCCTCCTTGAAGGGGGATGGCGTTAAAGAGTTACAGGCGGTGTTAAGTGGCTGGCTCGCCCTGCAAGACTCCCCAGACCTGACAGAAGCCACCTAGGCCCCGGCGACGCAGAGAGAACGCATACTCTTTCAGCAGTGCCACACATGGAGAAGGGGGCCGCTGCTGCGCGCGCGGCATACCACCGCCAGGGATGGCGGAAGTGCAGAAAATGCAGGGAGTAATTTTCTGTCCGTACTTCCTGTATCGCCGCTCCTGCGCTTCCCTGCGCCCGCGGCATACCACCGCCAGGGACGGCGGAAGTGCAGAAAATGCAGGGAGTAATTTTTCTGTCCGTACATCCTGTATCGCCGCTCCTGCGCATCCCTGCGCCCGCGGCATACGACCGCCAGGGACGGCGGAAGTGCAGAAAATGCAGGGAGTAATTTTCTGTCCGTACATCCTGTACCGCCGCTCCTGCGCATCCCTGCGCCCGCGGCATACCGTACATCCTGTACATAAAAAAACCCCGAGGTTTGGGGCCTCGGGGCTAAGTATCGCTTTTTGGGGAAGCTTTCAAACAATAAACATTTGGGAGGAAATAAACGCAGTTGGTTAGTCTGCGTATTAACTCTGACTTACCCCTTTTTGAAAAGTTCAGAAAAATTTTCACTTTTCTTAAAAATGTGATTAAAAAGACGAAACCCGACAAATAAACCGATTACATACCAATAAGTCTTTTTCCGTGCCAAAAATTTGTCAGCTTTTAGCCTCTGACTAGAGCTCACTCCAGCAAAGAGGCTTGCCAAGGAAATTCTTTCCGATATTTTCATTAACATCCTCGGTAAGCATTGCACGCTGTATATGGGACAAGATTACCCATTAACCGTTCTTTTTTTCGCCCACAGAATACACGCTGCTGGATAGATTTAAATAATCTAAGCACATCGCCGAGCGCTATTAACTAACAAACATGTTAATCATGTTTTACTACGCAATTAAGTAAACGCCCTATCCGCATACAGTTTCAATCTCTTTTTTTTGCACTACTGGCCTCGAGCTATTTTACAAATAGTCACCCAGGAACTCTGCAATATTCGCTTAAGGCTACAATCCGTTTACCCTGGCCGAGGTATGCCATTGCGCACAAGGCAATAATCAATAGGAGGATACGAAGGTCGGCTTACTTATCTGAAGCGGTTCACTAACAGCACTTAAACCACCGTCCTCTTCTACAGAAAACGCAACGATTTTGTCGTCCTGTTCATTGGCGACCCAGAGCGTTCCACCGTCACTGGAAAAACTAAAATGCCTCGGCCAATGCCCTTGCGTCGATTGCCACTGAACTAACTGCGGCGCGCCATCGTCCAGCAGGGAAAAAACAACAATGCTGTCGTGGCCGCGATTTGACACGTAAAGATACTCACCCTGCATTGCGATATGCGCTGCTTGAGAATGGCCACTAAAATCCTGCGGCAAGAGCGGCACAATGTTTTTTGTCTGCAAGCGGCCATGCTCTCCTACTTCGGCATGAATTAAAGTGTTGTGTAATTCATTAACAATATAAGCGCTATTTTTGTTCGGGTGAAAATACATATGGCGCGGGCCTGAACCTGGGGCAAGCTGCAACGCGACTATACCCTCTCCCAAAGCTCCGGTTTTTTCATCAAACGGGTAGGCCATAAGCCTGTCAATACCAAGGTCAACCACATAGAGGTACTGCATGGACTTGTCCCAGCCTACCCAATGGGCATGCGCTGCCTCTTGGCGGCTTTTATTAGGCCCACTGCCCTCATGCTGTTTAACCTGAGCTTCGCCCTCAATAGCGCCTGCGTTATCAAGCCTATAGAGCGCTATATTCCCGCCCATATAATTGGCCACGGCCAGATATTTTCCATTGGGGCTCAGGCTTAAGTGGCAAGGCGAAGCACCCATACTGGGTACGGACTGCACTCGTTTCGCCTTACCCTTCTCAAACTGAAAAACGTGGATCTTTCCCTCCCGAACCTCTTCAACAGCATAGAGCTTGTTAGCGCTGTTGTTGTACGCCAGCCAGGAAGGGTTCGTGCTTTCTGCCAGCAATACACTATGTACCGAGCGCGACTCATCCTCGGAGAGGTAAATGCCCTGGCTGGCCGTGGCGCCATCACCGGTGTAAGTGCCTACAAGCAGGTTTTTCATAGTTGCTTTTTTCTCATTAGGGTTTGTACATGAGGCAACAAGAATTGCTGCCAAAAGTAGTAGCAGTAAGTTTTTCATTTTTGTTACTCTGCTAATTATTGTTATTTCTTATAGTGGAAGTGCCTTAAGGAACCTCTGGTTAAGTCTTGGGAGGAAAATTCAACACTTGAACCGCTGCCTTTTTTTCTTCCTCCGTCGTATTTACCCTGGTTTCCAACTCTCGCTGAACCGGCTTTATTAAAATCTCATCTTTATAGCCACAGCTAACACATTCCCGGTAATTTTTTGTATCGTCCTGATAATTCACTATTTTGTCCATCAGTCCGCATTTGGGACACACCGCACCCGCTATAAATCGTTTGACTACCATCTGCTGAAAACCCTATGCCGCAATGCCAGAATGACGAAGTAGCGCATCCACTTTTGGTTCGCGCCCGCGAAAATTTTTGAACAATTCCATGGCATCCTGAGAGCCGCCTTTTTCCAATATCTCGCTCAAATAACGCTGCCCGGTCGCCTTATCAAATATACCCGCTTCTTCGAAGGCAGAATAGGCATCAGCCGAGAGCACTTCGGCCCACTTATAGCTGTAGTAGCCAGCCGCATAACCCCCGGCGAAAATGTGACTAAAGCTGTGCTGGAATCGATTAAACTCTGGGGGCGTAAATACCGCCACTTCATCCCGCACCCGATCTAACAATTTTTGAATGCCGGGAAATTCCGCTTGGCCGTATTGCATATGCAGCAAGAAATCGAACAGAGAAAACTCCAACTGGCGTTGCATAAACATGGCCGCCTGAAAGTTTTTTGCCGCCAGCATATTGTTTAGCATTTCTTCCGGCAGGGGCTCGCCTGTTTCAAAATGACAAGACAAAAACTGCAGAACCTCACGCTCCCAGCAAAAATTTTCCATAAACTGACTGGGCAGCTCCACCGCATCCCAGGCGACGCCATTAATACCGCTTACCGCTGCCACATCGATTTTGGTAAGCATGTGGTGGATGCCATGACCAAACTCATGGAAGGTGGTGGTAACTTCATTATGCGTGAGTAAAGAGGGCTTGTTGCCAAGGGGTGAGTTAAAGTTGCAAACAAGATAGGCCACCGGTAACTGCAGCCCAGTTTCGGTAGATCTGCGCACCCGGCATTCGTCCATCCAAGCGCCTCCGCGCTTTCCTTCACGGGCAAACAAATCAAAATAAAAACCGGCAATGGCTTCGCCGCACTTTTGGATCTGATAATACTTTACACTCTCATGCCAGGTTTGCACTTCGCTTGTCTTATCCACAAACTCAATATTAAATAGCTGGTTAGCTACTTTAAACAGACCGGCAATAACCGTTTCGGCAGGAAAATAAGGGCGCAATTCTTCCTGGGATATATTGTAGCGAGCAAGCTTTAATTTTTCGGAGTAAAAGGGAATGTCCCAGGCATTGAGTTCTTCAATGCCATGCTCACTGCGAGCAAAGTCTTTTAGTTCCTGTAAATCTTTCTCCGCATGGGGCTTACTTTTAGCTGCCAGGTCGCGCAGAAAGTCTACAACCTGCGGGGTTGTTTCTGCCATTTTTGGTGCAATGGAATATTCAGAATAGTTTTTGAATCCCAGCAGGCCCGCCAGCTCTTGGCGAAGCTGCATAATCTCTTCCATCACCTCGCTATTGTCCCATTTGCCTTCGCTTGGCCCCTGGTCCGAGGCACGAGTATTAAAGGCTTGGTACATTTCTTTTCTGAGGGCAGCGTTTTCACTTTGAGTAATTACGGTAAAAAATACCGGTGTGTCCAGCGTTAGAACCCAACCCGACAGCTTTTTCGCCTCTGCCGCTTGCTTTGCCCCCGCCACAGCGAACTCTGGCAGGCCCACCAGTTGCTGCTCGCTTTCGATATGCTTATACCAGCCTTGTGTTGCATCCAATACATTATTGGAGAACTGATTAGTAAGGCTCGACAGACGTGATTGAATTTCGCCATAGCGCTTCTTCTTGTCGGCGGGCAAGTCTACCCCTGAAAGGTGAAAATCCCGCAGGGCATTTTCTACCGTTTTTTTCTGCGCCTGGTTGAGGCTGGAGAACTCAGCGGATTCCCCCAGCGCTTTATAGGCCGCAAACAGCTGTTCGTTTTGCCCCAGCTCGGTGTAGTAATCTGTAAGTAATTGCCGGCCCTTCTCATAGGCCTCTCGCAGTGCTTCGCTATTACAAACGGCATTGAGGTGCCCAACCGGTGCCCAGGCCTGGTTGAGCTTATCGCCCCGCGCTTCAATGGGCGCAGCCAGCTTTTCCCAACTCACCTGCCCAAGCCCCTCCAATTGCTTATCCAGCTGCTCGCGCGCTTCGGCAAGCAGGCTCTCTACTGCCGGCAGTACGTGTTCCGTTTGAATGGCGTCAAAAGGAGGAAGAATATGACTTTGCAAGAGGGGGTTATTCATCGCTTTACTGTCCTTTAATCACTAAAATGCTTTGATTATTGATCATTAGCCCTGCGCCAGGGCAAGTTTCAATTACATCAGGGCGTACCATCCAAAATCCAAGCAAAGAGTGAAATTAATTATGAGCGAATGCAAGAGCCTGCGTCCCTACAAGGGGCAATTGCCCCGTCTTGGCGACCGGGTGTTTATCGACCCTTCAGCCGTGGTTATTGGCGATGTGGAACTGGACGATGATGTGTCCGTGTGGCCTTGTGCTGTTATTCGCGGAGATATGCACAGTATACGCGTCGGCAAGCGCAGTAGCGTGCAAGACAACGTGGTCTTGCACATCACTCATGCGGGCAAATTTAACCCGGATGGCTGGCCACTGCTTATTGGCGATGACGTAACCATTGGCCACGGCGCTTGCCTGCATGGTTGCACTATCGGCAATAGGGTGCTGGTAGGCATTGGCGCCACCGTACTGGATGGTGCGGTTGTTGAAGACGAAGTAGTCATTGGTGCTGGCACTCTAGTGCCGCCTGGCAAACGCCTTGAGTCCGGTTACCTGTATATGGGCAGCCCGGCAAAACAAGCACGGCCGCTCAAAGATAGCGAGAAGGCATTTTTCAGCTATTCGGCAGCAAATTATGCTGGATTAAAAGATGACTATCTGGCTGATAAAAAATATTTTGATTAAGCCCAGTGTATAGAGGGCTTAATCAAATTTAATCAGTGCTGCGTAAAAAACGATGAGCGTGAGCGTCTGCGGCGGCCTCTGTGTAGTAGCAATGGCTCAGAAGCTTCGTGCGCTGCGGCGCTCACGTTCATCTCTCTACCCAAGCGCTTAAATTTGCTATACATTATTCTTAACGCTATCTTCCACACAAGTGTGCAAGCATAGACAAAGCGCTAGAGAGATTAAGTTATGAGCAGTACCGTCAACTTCGATTACCTAATGGAGCAAACCATGCGATGGTTTGGCCCCCAAGACCCTGTTAGCTTGCGCGATCTGCGCCAAGCCGGTTGCACAGGAGTGGTGACAGCCCTGCACCACCTCCCCAACGGCGCGGTTTGGCCCATAACGGAAATTGAACAAAGAAAAAGCGCCATTGAAGAAGCAGGCATGCGCTGGAATGTGGTTGAAAGCTTACCTGTGCACGAACAGATCAAATCTCAAAAGGGCGAATTTGAGCACTACATAGAAAACTACAAGCAGAGCCTTCGCAATCTAGCGGCCTGCAATGTAAATATTGTGACCTACAATTTTATGCCGCTGCTGGATTGGACGCGTACCGACTTAAACTACACCATGCCCGACGGTGGAAAAGCGCTGCGCTTCAATATGATTGAAGTAGCCGCTTACGATGTGTTTCAGCTGAAGCGTCCCAATGCCGCCAAAGACTATAGTGAACAAGTACTTGATTTGGCCGATAAAAAATTCCAAAGTTTAAGTGAGAAAGAGAAGGTCGCGCTGGAAAATAACATCTTGGCAGGCTTGCCAGGCAGCGAGGTTTCCTTTTCTACCGAGCAATTTCTCGATGCCATAATGGCCTATCACCACCTCGGCCCGGAAAAATATAAACAAAACCTGATTTATTTCTTACAGCAAATTTGCCCCCTTGCCGATGAGCTGGGTATTAAGCTGGTGGTACATCCAGACGACCCTCCCTTCGCCATTTACGGCCTGCCGCGCGTAGTGAGTACGGCACAAGACCTACGGGATTTATTTGACGCTGTGCCAAATGAGAGCAATTGCCTGTGTTTTTGCGCGGGCTCTTTCAGTATTCGCGCTGACAACGACTTAAGCGCAATGATTCGTGAATTTGCAGACCGCATTCATTTTGTCCACCTGCGCAACACCCAGCGCGAGCAATTCGGTAGCTTTTACGAATCCCAACATTTGGACGGCAGTATTGATATGTTCGACCTTGTAACGGCGATAACAGAAATTTCGCAAACCAGGGGTATATCTATCGCCATGCGTCCTGATCACGGCCACCAAATTCTCGATGACCTGAGTAAAACAGCCAACCCCGGCTACTCGGCAATTGGGCGCTTAAAAGGGCTGGCGGAACTGCGTGGCCTGGAGATGGGAATAGTACGAAGCATGGGGCGCTAGAAATTTACACTGGCATTTTATATAAAAATACCGGGCTGCTTTTATAAAGGGAGATTTTATCTCCTTCTATATTGGCCGCTAAGAGATGCAAACACTACAGGACCATTGCTTGTCTACCTCGGCAATTTTATTCCCTATCGAACGTCCAACCAAGGCAGGAAATACCGCTGTAGTTGAGTATAGCTTGCCCTCAACTATCTTCCAGCTCGCTCAAGTCCAACCCTAGCTATATTCCTCTCCTGCAAGCTAGTTCTATCACAGACACTTTTACTTACCACTAGTCCATCAGCAATATTTAGTGCAGCCCGAGGTAGAGTGCTGACCGAACAATTCGATCCTATCGAATAGATTAAACAGTGTAGGCGTTTTTTCATGCGCGCAAAAAACGAATTTTTGTCAATTCTATCGTCCCCCAGGTGCATAACAGTCACCAATGTCGCGCATGGCTCATCAGGATACATTGTCAGACTAGGACACACTTGGGGTTTTGGCCCCAGTAGAATTAAGTGATAGGTGGCACGCGGTTTAGCTAACAAAACAACCCGCCGGTACTGCTGGCAACATTAGCAATGGTAGTTTAAGGCAGATTGCGCACTATGCCGAGGAGCGAAAGGAAGAAAGGAAGAAAGGAAGAAAGGAAGAAAGGAAGAAAGGAAGAAAGGAAGAAAGGAAGAAAGGAAGAAAGGATAGACGAGTTATTCATAATAAACTAGCTCTTTCAACGCTATTCTAATAGACAAAACTATGCCTCTAAGCAGCTTGAACACTAATCTACGACCAACTGCGCAGTTTTACCGCTTATATCAGTATTTTCTTAGCAAACTCATGTTGTGAGCTTATACTTACTACTGGTCCCGAGATTACACTAGCCGGAGGCATGTTGTAACAGAGCCGTGTATTTCTGAGTGTGTTGACACGACATCCGGGCAAACTGGCCACTGGTTTATGTGTACGCTGCATTCCGCAGTAAGCACCACCCTTCTGAAATGAAAATATTTTATTTTTTGTCATTTGTAGTATTGCTAACCACTTTTCCGCACAAGGCGCTTTGCGCGGAGAACTTGGTGCTCGTAACAATTGACGGAGTACGCTGGCAGGAAGTTTTTCGTGGCCTTAACCAGGACATAGCAAAAAATAAAAGGTTTACTCAAAACACAGAGGAACTGCTGAAGAAATATGGCAGCTCAAATAAGCCCGCAGCCGCATTAATGCCCTTTACGCACAGCACCATTTCCAAACGGGGTATTGTTTATGGTAACAAAGACAAACTGGAATGCATTAAAACCAGCAATCCCTGGCATACCTCCTACCCTGGCTACAATGAATTATTAACCGGCAGAGTAGACCCATCAATCACCTCAAACAACAAAATTTATAACCCGAACATCTCGTTTTTGGAACGCCTCAATAAACAAGGTTTATTCAAGAAGAAAGTATTCGCTTTCGCCTCCTGGGATGCTTTCCCCTATATCCTCAATGAACCACGCAGCGGTATTCCCGTAAATGCAGGCTTTCGCTTATCTGAAGACCTTAAGCTTAGCGAAATGGAAAAAGCTCTGAACAAACTACAAAAAGATATTCCAAGCGGCTGGAACTCACTTCGACTGGACGCATTCACCCATAACTTCGCGCTGGAAAAAATTAAAAAGGATAAACCCAAGATAGTGTTCATCAGTTATGGAGAAGCGGATTTTTTTGCCAGTGATGGAAAATACGACCAGTACATCTTAGCGGTCAATCGCGCGGACCGTTTTATCGCGGAAATTTGGCTCACCTTACAAAGCCTGCCTGAATTCACCGGCAAGGTTAACTTACTGATTACTACTGAACACGGTAGAGGTAGCAACAACGATAATTGGCAGTACCATGGCAGCGAGCAAAGCGCGAGTGCTGATTCCGATCCTGCGCAATCAAAAGGCGATATTGCAGGCTCTGATGACATCTGGTTTGCTGCTATTGGGCCAAATATTAAAACCGGGCCGATTAAAACCAGGGAGTGCTTAAGCCTCTCCAGTTTCGCTGCAACCGCATTCGAAACACTGGGCTTGAACTGGCAAAGCTATGGCGAACCCCTACCCATCTTAAAGAGAACACAGCCCGAGCTTACACCTACTGATTGAGACCATAAGCCTCTGCAGCATAAGGCTCCAGTTAATGCATGGCCAATAATTTACCAGTGGCAAAACACAGCATAAAACACTAGTCTCAATGTATGCTGTCGTTAAAATCTAATTACCTTGAGTAAACTGCGCTATGGAGCTAGTCGTTTTCTTCTTACTGCTTGCATTTATAAGTGTCGGGCTTTTCTGGCTCACAGGTACTATATACGGCCTGCTTCGGCGACCTGCTATTTACTTCCCCTTTACACTGGCTTTGAAAATGGCAGCAGCTGCGGTGTTTGGCACCTTGCTGTTTATATTTGGCGGCCTGGTACTTTCTACTCTGGTATTTACCTTCGAATTTAAAAAGCGTCCGGACTACAGGCCCCTACCCATTGTGCTTGCTGGCGTAACAATTTCGCTTATTTGCTCCATTGCACTCTACTTCATTGCTTTTTTCCTCGCCTGGCAGGTGTTTGACTAATACCGAGCGAGGGCCTTACCTGTTAACTTCGCTATAAATATAGCTAGATTAACAATGGCGTTAATATTTCGCGGGAAAAAGATTAAACTCACGTACATCCACAAAGTTTTCAGCCTTCACATCTTCAGCGTTTTCGCTACGCACAAACAGGCCCACCTTAGCACCTATCCAACGACCAGGTCGCGCCTGAAATAGTTCACCTACGCTGTGAAAACGGCCGTTATCATCGAGAAAACTGAGGACTGTGGCTCCCCCCTCGGTAACGATCATCCGCAGGGTTACCTGGCGGGTTTTCAATATCTTCTGAGGCCTGATGTTTTCAGTGCAGCCTTTACGTGCGCCGTGACAAACGCCCACAACAATTTCCACCTCATCTGTTTCCGGTATATTCGAAAAACCAATCCAGCTGTAGTCTTCACCAAACATGGTTAAACCGGCACTCAACTCGCCCGCAGAATCGGGAACCTCGATAGTCGTTTGTACAATAAATTCCGGTGCAGGAAGTTTCTGTAACAACTGTGCGGGGTATGTCCACATATTATTATTTTCTTTGCCCCAGTGCTGGGCATAGAGGCGGAGATGGCCCTTACGCTCAGAAAGGGAGTACCACTCGTCTTGATAGTTCGCATGCCACTGCCATTGCAGCGCCAGCTCTTGCGTAGAAAAGTCATCCGTAAATGGCAGGTTTTTAATGTCCGACTCTGTTGGAGTTTTTGGCTTTTTGTAACGACGCACAGGGCTACCTATTCCGTCACCATCCTCATCCACACCGATTACGGGCCAGTCATCCACCCAGGTCATAGGTTGCATCAGCACAATACGGCCATAGCTGTGTCGAGATTGAAAATGGATAAACCAGTCTTCGCCCGCTGGGGTTCTCACCCAGCCACCCTGATGTGGGCCATTGATATAGGTGTCACCCTGCTCCATAACGATTTTGTTTTCGTAAGGCCCATAAATATTTTTTGAGCGGAATACACTTTGCCACCCCACCGGCACACCCCCTGCCGGAGCAAATACGTAGTAGTAGCCATTGTGTTTATAAAGCTTTGGCCCTTCCAGTGTTCGATAATTGTCTATCTCGTGGCCGTTAATAATAATTTCGCCTTCAGGCTCAACGATGCTTGCGTCTGCGCTCATTTTACGCAGCGTGAGAATATTGTTTTTGCCCGCGCGACTTTTCGCCCAACCGTGTAACAAATAGGCCTGGCCGTCGTCATCCCACAGTGGTGTTGGGTCGATAATGCCTTTACCCGGCAGAATCAATTTGGGCTCACTCCAACCTTTGCGGGGGTCGGTGGTATTCACCATGTAAACGCCGTAATCCGGATCCGGGAAAAAAATCCACACTTTACCCTCATGATAACGAATGCAAGGCGCCCAAATACCGTTACCGTGTTGCGGTTTACTGAACACATCTGCCGGTACATTTTTATCTACCGCATAAGCGATGAGCTCCCAGTTAACCAGATCTGTCGAATGCAAGACCGGCAAGCCTGGTGATACGTTAAAGCTCGAGGCGCTCATATAGTAATCGTCGCCAACCGCAACAACGTCCGGGTCGGAGTAATCGGCGTAGAGAATTGGGTTCTGATAAAAACCATTGCCCAGATCGGCTTGCCACAAGGCATGCTGGTCTTCGAGCGAGGCTACCGGTACTGCAGATATACAGCCCTGCAACAGGCTTACGATAGCTGCTGCGAACAGAAAGGAAAGTTTGTACATGCATACACTCCAAATTGTCATAGGGCTAGATATTCGCGAGTAAACCCCCGAAGACAAAAAAATTACTTTATAGGCGGCCTAAGAGACACTAGTTTTCTCAAAGGTACATTATAGTCCGATAGACCATATGTCGCTATAACAGTGGCTAATAGGCTTAGCACAATTACAAGGTCCTTTTTTAAACGCATATGCTTACTCACTCAACGCACAAGCCTTTAACACCTTTTTACTGAACGTGGCAAACCCTGCCCCTATAAGGCCAATAACAAAAGAGATTAACAGAACGCCAGTAAATTGCTTTAAACTTGCCACCAGCTTTAGCTGGCAACGCGTTAACGAATATACTTGCGGTTAGCGATGCAGCACTAAGCAATCCCGCTTGATCAAGCGTAAGCATTTTCAATCCACTATCTACCCAGCCCCTAGGTATGAGCGCAGCTAATCTTCTCGTTATTATAGGTCCGACTGCTTCTGGCAAAACAAGCCTTGCCGTAAAACTTGCCCAACACTATCACGCAGAAATTATTTCTGCCGACTCACGTCAGGTGTTTCGCGGGCTCGATATTGGCAGCGGTAAAGATCTGCATGAATATCAAGGCATTCCGTATCACTTAATCGATATTGTCGACCCCGGTTATGAGTTTAACCTGTTCGAGTACCAAAAAGCCTTTTGCCTGGCCTACCAATCCATTACAACGCAAAATAAGTTGCCCATGCTGGTAGGCGGTACAGGCCTCTACCTAGACGCCATATTAAGTAATTATCAATTAACCCAGGCGCCGGAAAACCAAGCGCTGCGCCGCGAGCTGGCAAATAAATCCATGGCAGAGCTCCGCGAGCTACTCGAGGGGTTAAAACCGAATTTACACAACACTACCGATCTTTTGCAACGCACCCGTTTAATTCGTAGCATTGAAATACTTGATGCCGAAAAAAACTCTGACAACACCGCACTTACACTGCCTGCATTCACACCCTTGATTGTGGGCATTAGGTGGGAAAGAGCTACACTTAAGAAACGCATACATCACCGCTTACTCCAGCGCCTTGAAGAGGGGCTTATCGAGGAAGTACGTGCTCTAAATAACAATGGCGTCAGCTGGGACACCTTGCATTATTACGGCCTGGAATATCGCTATGTAGCGCGATACCTGCAAGGTGAACTTAATCGAAACGATATGGTACAAAAGCTAAATTCCGCAATATGTACTTTTGCAAAGCAGCAAGAAAAATGGTTTAGACGTTTTGAGAAAAAAGGCAAAACAATTCACTGGCTGAACGGCACAGAGAACCTGCTTGAACAGGCACTGAAGGTAAGTGAAACCCAACTCTAAACGCTGCATTTTTTACTCATAGCGCTTCTTGACTAGCACTTGTTTATCAAAAGCACACGCTAGGAAATCGCATTAAACTCCCTCTAAACCGTGCCTTCACTTCACCGGAACACACAAATTTAGAATCCAATAATGTCTTTGAACTTTCATCAAAAATGCCCCCGCTGCCTGAAACAGTTCCTATGTTTGAAAGACGAGGTAGCAATCTGCCACTGTCGTTCGGTTCAATTGGATACTCGACAAAAACAAGCGATTGCAAAGCATTGGCAGAGCTGCCTTTGTAATGAATGTCTGCTTGAAATCAGCCGCTCAAATTCTGAGCCTCCTGTTACAGAAAATAGCTAAAACTATTCTATTGCCGCTCTGAATAGACTCAAGCGGTAAAACACAAGGTAAACGGGCGCTCACAATAATGTGATTTTTTTCAGGCATAAAAAAAGCAGCCATTTGGCTGCTTCTCGTAACACTGATAATTATTTAGCGCGCTCTTCGTCTAATGGCTCGCAAGGTACGTAATTGCGCAGCTGCTTCTGCAAGCTGAGCTGCTGCTTTGGAGTAGTCGATGCCTTCTCCCTGATTCAGTAAAGCCTGCTCGGCCTCTCGCTTAGCGGCCTCGGCAGAGGCTTCGTCCATATCGCCTTCACGCAATGCGGTGTCGGCCAGCACTGTTACGGAATCTGGCTGTACCTCTAAATAACCACCAGACAAGTAATAGACTTCCTCTTCACCGTTCTGCTTTTTTAAGCGAATAGGGCCGGGCTCTAGCCTGGTCAGCAGCGGGGCATGCCCATAGACCACCCCGAGATCACCCTCACTACCGGTAGCGACCAGCAGTTCAACCAAGCCAGAAAAAATTTCCTCTTCTGCACTGACGATGTCGCAATGTACGGTTAATGCCATTGTTTTTGCCTCTGGCTAATTACGCAGCTTTCTCAGCGATTTTTGCGGCTTTTTCAACAGCTTCGTCGATAGAACCAACCATGTAAAACGCTTGTTCGGGCAGGTGGTCATACTCACCCGATAGCAAGCCTTTAAAGCCAGCGATGGTATCTTTCAGGGTAACGTACTTACCGGGTGAACCGGTGAATACTTCGGCCACGTGAAAAGGCTGAGACAAGAAGCGCTCAATCTTACGGGCGCGGCTTACCGTTAGCTTGTCTTCTTCCGACAGCTCATCCATACCCAAAATGGCGATAATGTCTTTCAACTCTTTGTAGCGCTGCAATACAGACTGCACACCACGGGCAACGTCGTAGTGTTCCTGGCCAATAACCAGTGGGTCCAGCTGACGGGAGGTGGAATCCAATGGGTCGATTGCCGGGTAAATACCTTTTGCTGCAATATCACGACTCAGTACAACGGTGGAGTCGAGGTGCGCAAAGGTGGTAGCTGGGGAGGGGTCAGTCAAGTCATCTGCAGGTACGTAAACGGCCTGTACCGAGGTGATAGAACCGGTTTTGGTAGAGGTAATACGTTCCTGTAGAACACCCATTTCTTCTGCCAGAGTGGGCTGATAGCCCACCGCAGAAGGCATACGACCCAGCAGTGCCGATACTTCGGTACCCGCCAGGGTGTAGCGGTAGATGTTATCTACGAAAAGAAGTACGTCTTTACCTTCATCACGGAATTTCTCCGCCATGGTCAACCCGGTAAGTGCAACTCGCAATCGGTTACCGGGTGGCTCGTTCATCTGACCGTAAACCATGGCAACTTTGGAATCCTTTGGCGACTCGATGTTAACAACACCGGATTCCTGCATCTCGTGGTAGAAGTCGTTACCCTCACGGGTACGCTCACCCACCCCTGCGAACACTGACAACCCCGAGTGCTCAAGCGCAATGTTGTTGATAAGTTCCATCATGTTGACGGTTTTACCAACACCGGCACCACCAAACAGGCCAACCTTACCACCCTTGGCAAACGGGCATACCAGGTCGATAACCTTTACGCCGGTTTCAAGCAGCTCAGTAGCGGCAGAGAGTTCATCGTAAGCAGGTGCTTTACGGTGAATTGGCATACGCTCTTGTTCACCGATTTCGCCACATTCGTCGATGGGATTACCCAGAACATCCATAATCCGGCCCAGAGTCGCTTCACCCACAGGTACGGAAACCGGCGCATTAGTGTTAACCACGTCCAAACCACGGCTTACACCCTCTGAAGCACCCATAGCAATTGTGCGAACAACACCATCACCAAGCTGCTGCTGAACTTCTAAGGTTAGGTTGGTTTTAGTGACTGTTAATGCATCATAAATTTTGGGTACTGAATCTCGTGGAAATTCCACGTCGATGACGGCGCCGATGATCTGTACGATACGTCCGCTACTCATGCTCGCTTCCTCGTATACTCAAATATTAAGTAAAAAATTTCTTTTTAAAAAGCACTGCCCGGCTATACCGCAGCAGCACCTCCAACAATTTCTGATAGTTCCTGGGTAATCGCTGCCTGGCGGGCTTTGTTATAAACCAGCTGCAATCCGTCGATCAGTTCACCGGCATTTTCGGTTGCACTCTTCATGGCGACCATTCTCGCAGCTTGCTCACATGCACCGTTCTCCACAACCGCTTGGTACACCTGCGATTCGATGTAGCGCACCATAAGGCCATCCAGCAATTCTCGCGCATCGGGCTCATAGATATAATCCCAGCTATGCGCACGCCCACCGGTATCTTCATCCGGTTTAAGAGGAAGCAGGCGTCGCACGGTTGGGTCCTGAGTCATGGTATTTACAAACTCGTTGCCAACCAAATAAAGGCGATCAATTTTGCCACTCGCAAAGCCATCCAGCATGACCTTAACGCTGCCGATTAGACTCGTAACTGAAGGTACCTCACCAACATCACGCACGCTGGCGACGATGTTACCGCCGACGCTGTTAAAGAACGACGCGCCCTTGGCACCAATCAAACACAAATCAACTTCGGCACCTTTATCCACCCACTCTCTGCTGTGCCTAATCACTGATTTGAACAGGTTAACGTTCAAACCACCACACAAACCGCGATCGGTGGAAACAACTACATAACCAACACGCTTTACTTCGCGCTCTTCCAAAAAAATGTGTTTGTATTCCGGGTTACCGGCAGCAATATGACCTACTACGTTGCGAATACGCTGGGCGTAGGGCTTACCAGTTTCCATACGCTCCTGTGCTCGACGCATTTTCGACGCCGCCACCATTTCCATAGCGCTGGTAATTTTCTGAGTGTTTTTGATACTACCTATTTTGGTACGTATCTCTTTTCCGCTCGCCATTGTTATTCACCTACTACCAGGTCTGGGTGGCTTTAAAGTCGTCCAATGCTGCTTTAAGTTTCTCTGCAATTTGGTCGCTATAGGCACCGGTGTTCATTTCTTCCATCAAGGCAGCATGAGCACTGCTCATGTACGACAGCAGGGAAGATTCAAAGGAACCTATTTTCGCCACTTCGACGTCTTTCAAATAACCTTCGTTAGCGGCGTAAACCACAACGCCCATATCGGCCACAGACAATGGGGAGTATTGCTTCTGTTTCATTAATTCAGTTACGCGCTCACCGTGATCAAGCTGTGCTTTGGTTGCGTCATCCAGGTCTGAGGCAAACTGCGAGAACGCGGCCAATTCACGATACTGCGCCAGTGCGGTACGAATACCGCCGGATAGCTTTTTGATCACTTTAGTCTGTGCAGAACCACCCACACGAGATACCGAAATACCGGCGTTCATCGCTGGCCGGATACCGGCATTAAACAAGTCGGACTCAAGGAAGATCTGACCGTCTGTAATCGAAATAACGTTGGTGGGTACAAACGCCGAAACGTCACCCGCTTGTGTTTCAATAATCGGCAAGGCGGTTAAAGATCCGGTTTTTCCTTTTATTTCACCATTGGTGAATTTCTCTACATAGTCAGCGTTTACACGAGCTGCGCGCTCCAATAAACGAGAATGCAAATAGAAAACATCTCCAGGATACGCTTCACGACCCGGGGGACGACGCAGCAGCAGTGAGATCTGACGATATGCCCAAGCCTGCTTGGTTAAATCATCATAAATAATCAAGCAGTCTTCACCGCGATCGCGGAAATATTCGCCCATAGTGCAGCCAGCAAAAGGCGCAATGTACTGCATAGACGCGGGGTCAGAAGCGGTAGCGGCGACAACAATGGTATGTTCCATTGCACCGTGCTCTTCAAGCTTGCGAACAACCGAAGCAACCGACGCTGCTTTCTGGCCGATAGCAACATAAATACATTTAATACCGGTGCCTTTCTGATTGATGATCGCATCAACCGCAACCGCTGTTTTACCGGTTTGTCGATCGCCAATAATTAACTCTCGCTGGCCACGACCGATTGGGACCATGGTATCCACCGCTTTCAAGCCAATTTGCACAGGCTGATCAACAGATTGACGGGCGATAACGCCTGGCGCAATTTTCTCAATTGCGTCGGTCATTTTAGCGTTGATAGGGCCACTACCATCAATTGGGTTACCCAAAGAGTCCACTACACGGCCTAGCAGCTCGTTACCAACCGGAACTTCAAGAATTCGGCCAGTACATTTACAGGTTTGACCCTCAGCGACATTTTGATAGTCACCCAGAACAACAGCACCAACCGAATCACGCTCAAGGTTAAGCGCAATACCGTAGATACCGCCTTCAAATTCGATCATCTCACCGTACATAATCTCGGCGAGTCCGTGGATACGGATAATACCGTCACTTACGGACACCACCGTGCCCTCATTCTGAGCTTCAGTCGACATCGAAAGAGAATCTATTCGCTGCTTTATGACTTCACTAATTTCAGAAGGATTCAGCTGTTGCATACTGTAATTCCTGAGTTTTTAATCGAGTTCTGTACAATTACGTGTTTACACAAAACACTAAAAGCATCGAGAGCGCATTTTGCAGTGATTCTTTGAAACACAAACGCAACTGCACGAGCCCATTAAATAATTAACCGTTCATTGCTTCAGCAAGCTTTGTTAAACGCCCACGTACCGAACCGTCAATCACGGTGTCGCCAGCTCTAACTATGGCACCGCCAATCAAGCTCGCATCAACCAAGGTGTTCAAGGTTACATCGCGTTTTAACGTTTCTTTCAAGGTAATTGCGAGCTTGCTTTCCAAGTCTTCGGGTATATCGAACGCCGAAAGCACTTCAACATCAACGGTTTTTTCTTCGTTCGCTTTGTAAAGCTCATAAAGTTCCGCAATCTGAGGAAGCAGCGCTAAGCGATTGTTTTCTGCCAAAATATGGAAAAAATTCGCCAAGGGTTTTCCCACGCTTTCATCACCACCACAAATATCAATAAATGCTTGCGCTTTACCGTCGGTAGTTATTGTCGGGGAATGCAGCAACGCAGCAACCTTTGCATCCCGAGTAACTGCTGCCGATTCTTTTAACGACACCAACCACTCAGAGAGCGCACCGGCTGCACGAGCATACCCAAAAACAGCGCGGGCATAAGGTCGCGCGAGAGTAACTAATTCTGCCATAAGGCCCTCTCTTTAAAGATCCGCTGCAAGTTTTTCCAGCATTGCTGTATGCGCTTTCGCATCAACACTGGCGCCAAGGATCTTCTCTGCGCCCGCAACCGCAAGAGTAGCAACTTTACCGCGCAACGCTTCACGCGCCTGGCTGAATTCGTGCTCTACTTCTGCGTGGGCAGCCGCTCGAATACGTTCGCCTTCAGCGCGAGCCTGTTCTTTCGCTTCATCAATAATTTGACTAGAGCGCTTGTTCGCCTGATCAATAATTGCAGCAGCCTGTTGTTTGGCTTCTTTCAATTGATTGGTCGCTTTTTGCTGAGCTAGCTCTAAGTCTTTGTCTGCTCGGTCAGCTGCTTGTAACCCTTCGGCAATACGTTTTTCGCGCTGCTCCATCATACCGAACAGAGCGGGCCAAACGTACTTCATGCAAAATGCAATGAACACCAAAAAAGTCAGCGATTGACCAATGAGTGTTAAATTAATATTCACTCCAACACCTCGTTAACGATTTTCGAACAATAATGGGTGTTTTGAAGATTACGCGCCCATTCCTGGAGCAACAGCGAAAATCAAGTACATGCCAATACCAACACCGATCATTGGAACGGCGTCCAATAGACCAGCCATCAGGAACATCTTGCCTTGCAGCGCGGGCCCTTGTTCTGGTTGACGTGCAGAGGCTTCCAGAAGCTTTCCACCTAAAGCACCAAACCCCAATGCGGTACCCAATGCTGCGATACCGATAAGAATTGCTGCTGCCATGTATACAATTGCCTGCTCCATTATTTACTCCTAGCTAAAAGTAGAAAATGCATTAAATTAAAATTAATTAAAAGTTAGTGTTGTTCATCGTGGGAATCAAAGGCCATCCCCATATATACAATGGTTAAAACCATAAATACAAAGGCCTGGATCAAGATTACCAGAATGTGGAATACCGCCCACACCCACTGCATAACTCCGCCCAATATTCCAACAAAGAAGCCAACGCCGAAGGTAATAGCGATCAAAATAAAGATAACTTCACCCGCGTACATGTTACCGAACAGTCGCAAACCCAAAGAAACAGGCTTGGCCAGTAAGGAAACGGTTTCCAAAATGGTATTGATTGGAATTAACAGAATATTGAGATACCACTTTTCTTTGGGCGCAAAGAAAGGATGGCAGGTGAGCTCTTTAACAAAGCCCCAAACACCTTTTTCCCGACAACTGAAAAAGATCATTAATATAAAAACAGATATCGCCATACCCATAGTCGCATTTGGATCGGTAGTGGGTACGACTTTAAAGTAGAGGTGATCGTTACCCACTAGTTTGGCCGCTGCAAGGGGCAACCAATCAACCGGAATTAGATCCATCAGGTTCATTAAAAACACCCAGCAAAAAATCGTTAACGCTAGGGGACCTACAAAATTACTCTTAAAGTGAAAGGTATCATTAACCACCTTGCTAATACCTTCAAATACAAACTCGATAAAACTCTGCATGCCCTTGGGCGTTTCAATGGAGGCTTTTTTGGCCGCGCGCCCAAAGACAAATGCGAAAACCAACCCAAGAAATATACTCCAACCCAGCGTATCGACATGTACAGCCATAAAGCCCATGTCTTTGGCTTCTTCTGCGCTGTGCGCGAAGGTCCAGGTATCTTGCTCCAAGGTGTGAACACCACCCGCTTCGTGACGCTGGTAACCAGCGGGCAGCTTGCCGTAGGTCAGGTTTTGGAGATGGTGCTGAATGTAACCAGTAACAGTTAGTTCTGTGTTTGCTGATTCTGAGCTTGCCATAGCGCCGATACTTTAAGTGATACGTTATTGTGGTGGTGAAACGTGTTTTAGCCAACGGTGCTGAAGATATACAGCCAGCCACCATTGCAAAACTACCATACTACAGAAACCCGCAAATAAAAGGCTGACATTGAGGGGCGACACAAAGCGGAACACCAACACAAAACCAACAACAACCAATGCGAATTTTCCAGATTCTCCCCAATTAAAGGATTTTGCAATCCACAGTGCTGATCGCGCGCCGCGATAACGAAATGCGTACAGGGTAAAGTAAGTATTGGGCAGGATAAACACCAATGTACCCAAACCCAAAGAATAGGCATATACGCGATTCAGCGTAGCCAGCAACAAACACACAGGCAGCACAATGGCCAACTGTATCAACAGGCTTGCGAGAGCCGGAGATTTCATTGCTAGCCCCTTCATCATGCAGCTCACGATACCTCTTGCACAAGCGCCTACACGCACAACGCTAACGGTCATTTTAGACCCCTGTAAGGTCCCACAACCCTGATGGACTGCGTTATCTAAAAAAACCAGAAGGTGAAGTCGGTTGAGCACAAACCTGAGATTATCGGCCGCTTGAACCACCTCAATGGCAGTTCGCTTTCTTTACACCAGTACCCAGCGCCGAACAGACAGCAAAAATGGGCGAAGGGGATTATAGGGAGTTGATGTGGCTTGATCAACCAAAAGTCGACCTGCAATATGGCCAATATGACCAAGAACCCCCATTAGGCTGCGTACTATTTAGGCAATCTGTGAATAAAACGGTATTATTAATGGCTTGAATCGCTATAGTAATGCGTTTGAGCTGCCCCCTATAGTTGTTATACTGCTCAGTTCCTGCGAGATTTACCGCAATTTTGAGGTACAAATGAAAGTTCTACTACTGACAATAGCAATCTTAAGCCTGGTCGCCTGCGGCGGCGGGGAAGATTCGTCTGTGCAGAACAACAATCAAGCCTCAGCGGGCTCACTGCAAACTGAGGAAGAAAAGATCGCCCTCAGCTCACTCAATGCTCTGGACGTCGCTGCAGCCACTTTCGGGGCGCGCTCTTCCATCATGGAGGCCGGTAGCAGTAGCTTCGCAGTTAACCTGAACTCACCGAGCAGTTTAAGCAAAACCGTAAACCTTTCTGGTATCGCGACAAAAACCGTCACATCTGTCGCGCCAGCCAGTGTTGCAGGTTTCGAGCAAACCTTTGCCTGCCACGGCTCTGGCTTTGTTTCCATCATCCCGCAAATGGCCAACCCCGAAACAGGCTTCGCTCCGGGTGATTACGTTACCAGCCAGTTCAACAACTGTGTCGATAGCATGCAGAACAGCCTGCACGGAGAAGTAACTCTCATTTTTTCCTATATCGAGGGCAAAATTTTCGCCAGTAGCACCTTTTCATACACCGCCGACATTGAATTTGAAGATTTACAAGCGGCCGACAACAACGGCTTCCGCGTAAACATCAATGGCGATATCAGTGTTACCCAGGTGAGCACCGAAGAATCGACCACCATCGAAATTAGCAGCAGTCGCATCAATATGGGCGGCTCCCAGAACCTCGTACTGGAAACCCTCTACTCCACCGATATTGAATATAAAGACACTAGCACCTATACCAGCGAATCCTCAGGCAAAATTACCGACCAAAACTTGGGTGGCGAAGTCTCCTTTATTACCAGTAAATTATTTGAAGGCTTTTTGGGTGAATATCCCTCCAGCGGCGAGATGGAAATAAGCGGTGCAGCAGGCAGCAAAATTCGCGTTAGCGCTATCTCTGCCGAGCAAGTGAACATTGCAATAGATGCCGATGGCGACGGACAGTTTGAAGATAGCTTTAACCACGCATGGGACTCTTTAGAACACGCCCTATAAGTCGCCATTTCATTCCCCTCAAACCAGTTAAGCTATTAACTGGAATCAAATTCCCGCTCAATAAGTTACTCTAGGCTTGAACCCTGAATGCGATCTCGTCGTATTGAAGCAGCTAACCTGTTAATAAAATAAAGAGAAAAACTATGAAACTGGAATCCATAGCTCTACATGAAGGCTATCAGTCTGAACAAAGCACCAAAGCAGCAGCAGTGCCCATTTACCAAACAACCTCCTACACATTTGATGACACACAACACGGCGCCGACTTATTCGACCTGAAGGTTCAAGGCAATATTTACACAAGAATCATGAACCCCACTACGGCCGTATTGGAGCAGAGAGTGGCGGCAATGGAGGGTGGCATTGGTGCGCTGGCATTGGCTTCCGGCATGGCGGCAATTACATATTCACTTCAGTGCCTGTGCGAAGTGGGAGACAATATTGTCAGCACCAGCCAACTCTACGGCGGCACCTACAACCTGTTCGCTCACACCTTGCCCAAGCAAGGCATCGAAGCGCGCATGATTTCACACGACGATTTCGAGGCTTTTGATAAAGCTATCGATGAAAAAACAAAAGCCGTTTTTTGCGAGTCCATTGGTAACCCGGCGGGCAATGTGGTGGACCTTCAGCGTTTAGCAGAAATTGCGCACAAACACGGCGTACCCTTAATTGTGGATAACACCGTGGCAACGCCTTTTTTATGTCGCCCTTTCGAGCTCGGTGCGGATATCGTGGTTCACTCGTTAACAAAATATATCGGCGGGCACGGCACATCCATTGGTGGAATAATTGTGGACTCCGGCAAATTCGACTGGGCAGCAAACAAAGAGCGCTTCGCCGTACTGAATGAGCCGGACCCTTCCTATCACGGTGTTGTTTATACCGAAGCCTTAGGCGAAGCGGCCTACATCGGTCGCTGCCGCGTAGTACCGCTAAGAAATACCGGTGCAGCTATTTCGCCGATGAACGCCTTCTTGATACTACAGGGCCTGGAAACGCTAAGCTTACGAATGGAACGACATTGCGATAACGCACAAAAACTCGCCCAGTATTTAACAAAGCATGAAAAAGTAGAATGGGTTAATTACGCCGCTTTAAGTGAGAGCCCCTATTACGAAAACTGTAAAAAAATTACCGGAGGAAAGGCTTCAGGAATTTTGAGCTTTGGAATTCGCGGTGGTATTGAAGCGGGCGGTAAGTTCATTGATGCACTGCAAATGATTTTGCGGCTGGTTAATATTGGCGATGCAAAATCACTGGCCTGTCATCCCGCGTCCACCACCCATCGCCAACTGAATGAAACAGAACTAGCCGCTGCAGGCGTAAGCCCGGATCTGGTGAGAATTTCGGTGGGCATTGAACATATCGACGATATTATTGCCGATGTTCGCCAGGCACTAGACAAGGCCTAAGCGGATTCTTGCCGCGCAATATGGACGGGTAAATGGAATGCAGCCCGGGTTTTCCGGGCTCTGCTAACTCATAGCGTAATAGTTTGGTAAGGCCTGAATTCTGGCAAGCCACGCTTGAACACCAGGATAAAGCCTCAACTCAAAGCCTCCCTCCTCTGCAATATGGGTGTAAGCGAAAAGAGACAAGTCCGCCGTTGTAACAGTGTCGCCCAATAAAAATAAGGACTTGTTGAATTGTTGCTCCATTATCGCCAGCGCTTTATCTCCACCACTTTTTTTCGCGTGATATTCATCTAAACGCGATGCTGGCATCCCTTGGTATTTTTGGATAAAGCGGCGTACAGCGATATAGGGTTCGTGGCTGTACTGCTCGAAAAACTGCCACTGCTGCACCTGAGCCAGCTGGTAGGGATCACGGGGAAGCAAAGCACTGCCCAGCGCAAGATAATTAATAATGGCGTTGGACTCCCAAAGCACGCGGCCATCATCAAGCTCCACTACAGGAATTTTTCCGTTGGGATTTAAGGCGAGAAATTCGGGCCTTTGTGTCTCGCCTTGCAGTATATCAATAGCCATAAACTGGTAGTCAATACCCAGTAAACGGCTGCAAAGTTCTATTTTGTAGCAATTGCCAGAGCGCTTATCTCCGTATATTTTCACGACAATCAATCCTCAAAAATAAACGCTTTTGCACGGCAGTTTATTTCTATTCAATAAAACGCCGCTTTCATCTACAGATATTCACTGAATAGTTTCAGTGCTCATAGCCCAAATGCGCCAATATGCCGTCCAGCTCATCCAAACTGTTGTATTTTAATATCAGCTTGCCTTTGCCTTTGGCCGAGTGTTGAACCATTACCGGCACCCCCACTTTTTCGCCCAGGCCTTCTTCCAGCTTTTTTATATCGTGATCGGAGTTTTCTTTTTCTGAGCCCGTCTCGTTTTCTTCCTGCTGAGTTTTGCGGGCGAGCGCTTCAGCCTGCCGAACAGTCATACCTTTGGCAACGATCTGGCGGGCAACGCGTATTTGTGCACCCTCATCCAAACTTAACAAGCAGCGGGCATGGCCCATTTCCAAATCGCCGTGCTCCAACAAGGTTCTAACCTCTCCACTGAGATTAAGCAGGCGCATCAGGTTGGTTATGGCCGTACGGCTTTTACCAACGGCGTCGGCGACTTCCTGCTGGGTAAGCTCGAACTCGTCCTGAAAACGCTTGAGCGCCATGGCCTCTTCGATAGGGTTTAAATCCTCTCGCTGGATATTTTCAATCAAGGCCAGCGCGATTGCCGTTTCATCGGGCACATCCCGGATAACCGAAGGAATGGTGTCCAGGCCCGCCTGCTGGGTGGCTCGCCAGCGGCGTTCACCGGCAATAATCTCATACCGGCCTTCGCCAATGGGGCGCACCACAATGGGCTGCATGACACCTTGGGCTTTTATGGATTCAGCGAGTTCTTCCAGTGCCTCCGGGTGCATATCTCTGCGCGGCTGATACTTGCCCCGCTGCAACAGCTCTACTGGCAAGTCTTTTAGCATGCCGTCTTTGCTGGTGTCTGCAGAGGTGATTTCAGCAGCCACTTCAGTGGCGGCTTTTATTGCTTCAGCCGGCGTGCTGCCGGGCGTGCCGCCCAGTAAGGCATCCAGGCCGCGGCCCAGTCCTTTTCGTTTTACCATGCTACATACCTAATGGAATGGACAAATTGCTGGCCATTATATCGGCACAGCAGGGGGAATAAACATGTGAGAATTGATTGCTTACTATTAACTGGCCAAATAATCAGATCATTATGATGGACTTATTCATCGGCCATATCATCTGGCGGCCTTGCGTAAATCCTCTCGCTTACGGTATTGGCCGAGGCATTCAGCTTATGCCGTAGCCAGTTCCAGCGTACTGGCTTCATTTCTGCGCAAAATTTCGCCAGCCAGGGCAATATAAGCCAACGCCCCTTTTGACTGTTTGTCATAAGCGATAACCGGCATTCCGAAACTTGGCGCCTCAGCCAAACGAACATTGCGCGGCACGCAGGTGCGGTAGAGCCTATCGCCAAAATGGCTGTGCAGTTGTTGACTTACGTCGCCGGTGAGACTGTTGCGAGGGTCATACATGGTGCGCAGTATGCCCTCTATCTTCAGTTTGGGGTTGAGCACACTTTGGATGGTGTTTATGGTATTGACCAGTGCCGACAAACCTTCCAGTGCGTAGTATTCACACTGCATGGGAATAAGCACTCCGTCACAGGCAGTAAGGCCGTTTACGGTGAGCATATTGAGCGAGGGAGGGCAGTCTATCAACACGTAGTCAAACTGCTCTTTAGCCGCCGAGAGGGCGCTTTTAAGGCGATACTCTTTGTTTTCCAGCGGCAGCATTTCCACCTCAGCTGCAGTGAGGTCGCCGTTAGCGGGCAATACCGTGTAGTGACCGTCGGGAGAGGTGCAGTAGGCGTTCTCCGGGCGAGTGAGACCCATCAATACATCGTATATAGAGTATTCGAGGTCATTTTTATCCACGCCGCTTCCCATGGTAGCGTTGCCTTGTGGATCCAGGTCTACCAACAGTACCTGCTTCTTGGTCGCCGCCAGGGAGGCCGCCAAGTTCACACAAGTGGTGGTCTTGCCAACCCCGCCTTTCTGGTTTGCAATCGCGTATATAGTGCCCACTTTTCGATATTAACCTTTTGAATTTATTGAGTTTTTTGCCTTCTTAACACCACCAGGCAGCGCTCGCCTTCTAAGCCAGGTACCTGTAATTGATGTGAGGCATCGACGATATAGTGTTTTTCCAGTTCGCTCAACTCATGATCAGGAAAAACCCCCTTCATCGCAAAAAATTTTCCATCTTCCTTGATCAAGTGCTGGCAGCAGCTACACATATCTTTAAGAGAGGCAAAGGCGCGGCTGACTACCCCATCGTATAGCGGTTGCGGCGCAAAGCTCTCCACCCGCCGATTTTCAATCTGTACGTTATCCAGTTTGAGGGCCTGCTTAACCTGAAACAGGAATCGCGTTTTCTTGCCTGCGGAGTCCAGCAGAGTAAAGTGTCGCTCTGGAAAGGCAATCGCCAGGGGGATACCGGGCAGACCACCGCCAGTTCCCACGTCAATAAAGCGAGTACCTTCTATATAAGGAGCGATGCTCAGGCTGTCGAGCAGGTGCTTGGTAATAATGTCCTGGCCCTCACGAATGGCAGAGAGGTTATAGGTCTTGTTCCATTTGCTAAACAGCTCGAAGTAGCTCCAGAGCTGCTCAAGCTGCGGTTCTTCAAGGGGAATAGAAAGCACTTGCCGTGCTAAGGAGAGCTGCTTGTAAAGTGCGGGTTTAGACACGAGTATTCGCCAGTTGCAACAAACGGCGAATTATACAACGTTAAAATTACCAGAAATATGCCCACCAACAGGCGCTGATGGGCAATAGGGGACAGTTACTCTTGTGGCAGCTCTGTAACCGCAATAGCAAGCGCTTCCGTTACGGTAACAACTACGGAATCACCCACTTTACCAAGCTTGAGGTTTTCTGGGTTTCTGGCAACAAATTCTTCCACCATGCCATCAACATTTTTCAGCTTGTAGGTATTATTTTCCAGGTTAATTTCTTCTACCATAAAGACTTCAACGCTTTTGCTCATCATGGCAGCACCCGGCTTCTCGCCCTCTTCTGCTCTGGCAGAGGCGACAACTTCACCTACGCCGGCTTCCATACCTTCACCATCCACCAGCTCGATAACTACGTTTTCCACAGCTTCGATGGTTAGCAGATCTCCAGCTTCCACCTGGGCGAGGTTGCGAACATCCTCGCTGGCAACAAAGGTTACCAGGTTGCCGTTCTCACCTTCGAGAGTAACTACGCGGCTTTCCTGATCCACCTCTACCACTTTGGCAGTCATACTCTTGGTTTGGCTGAACACCATTGAGGGTTTTTCCTGCTCCGCAGGCGCGGCATCTGAAACAGCCTGCTCCATAGCCTCAACAGCGGCTTCCGGCGCCTCCGCCGTTTCTTCGGTTTTTTGTTTTTGATCGCAGCCGGCCAGGGCAAATACAGTGAGTAAAAGCGTAAAAGGTAAAATTACATGCTTCATCGATTGGTCCTCCAAGGATTTATTTATTGTATTGGTCATCAGTACAGATTTGCTTGCGTAAGCGCAGCAACAACAGCAGGCAGCGCCACAGTAAACTGCGCAGCACAGGGAACGCAACCACTTATGCTATTTCATGGTGCACAGAATGTCTGCCTGATTCACAAGTATGGAGAAAGTGGATTTAATTAGTAGATATTATGATCACCAGGGCTTGGGAGACACAGTGCACCACGCACTATATGCTAAGCCACCTAAGACCAGCAGAGGGGATAGCTGGGTAGTTGGCGTGTTTTAGACAGCGCTCAGCTCAGGACGCGACTCAAAACAAGGAGCACGCCATATTACTTGCAGCTTAAACCGGCGAAAAAGGCGCGAATAATAGTGCTTCTTTTTTTAGTTACCAGCCACAGCATTCGTCTCTTTTCTTGCGCCAAAAAAATGGATACCTGGCAGCCCGGAAATTTTCCTGCTGTATATTAATTTATTGTAAAGCCCAAAAAGTACCAGCGGGCCAAGAAACAAAGCCAGTATAAATATTAGTATTTGAGTCATCTGAGAATAGCCAAGCTCTAAGGCCCATTTTGCACATACGATCCCAAACAAAAATAGCACTAAGCCTGTTAAAAATATGACATCCATTTTCCCTCTCCTGTTTACGTTTCTGTCTATTGACGGTCGATTCTTGATAAAAAAAAAGCTGTACCTGCCCGCATAAGCTTATCTCCTACTGTTAGGCTAAAGATAACAAAGGCATGACAAGCTTGGCCTCTATTCCTCCTCTCTCGCGCTGAAGAACAATCAACTTTCCCCCGTGGGCTTCAATTATTTCACGGCACAAGGGCAAACCAACACCGCTACCATTGGGCTTGGTGGTATAAAAGGGCAGCAACATATTTTCCAAGGCGGTATTGTTGATGCCTTTGCCTCTATCCAACACACAGATTTCAATATTTTTAGACTGCTTAACACTTAAGCAAATGTCGTCAACAGGCGAGCCCGATTCATGAGCATTTTTTAAAAGATTAATTATCGCTTGCTCTATCTGGCCGACATCAAATATGGCTTCCGTTTTCGGCAACTCACCTCTGATGGAAAAACTGAAGTGCTGCTGTAGCCGTGCGATCAAATTATGCCAATTTGCCGCTTCCATATTCGGCTCTGGCAGTTTCGCCAGGCGAATATAGGCTTCGATAAAACCTTGTAAATGTAAACTGCGCTCTGTAATGGTTTCAAATACCATACCGAGCTTATCGATTTGGTTTTTTTCCAGCATCAGCCGACCAGAATTTGCCATAGAGGAAATAGGAGCAAGGGAGTTATTCAATTCGTGGCTAATAACACGAATAACTTTTTTCCAGGTTTCAATTTCCTTTTGGCTAATATCACGTGTTAACTGCTTGAATAAATAGAGCGTTAGTTGCTCAGCATTCAGTACAAAACGCCCAGTAGAAAGATGGTAAACTTCCGTGGACTCGTTTTCAAAAAGGCTGAACAATCCATCCTTTTCTGCTGCCAGCATGTCCCGAATGCTTTCCGGTAGTTTCTCCATGAGTTGCGACAAAAAAAGGCCTTGTACCGCTTCCCCTTTGGTAAAAAACTCACTTGCCTGACTATTAGCGTAAACAATACGTTGGTGACTGTCTGTTAACAGCAGAGCGAGATTGGAGTTTTGTATCACAGTATCGAGCAATAACTCTCGCTGATAAAGCGCTTGCCGCTCTCTGCGTAGCTTATCCACCACTTGGTTATAGAGTTTTACCGTTTCATCCAATTCATCCGCATGCCCAGGCACTATCGATGTGCTGTAGTCGCTATCCAATAAATTAAGCATGCCGCTTTGCAGCGCGTTTATACGCAGGTGAGTTTGCCGTGTAAACAAGCCAACTAAGAGCACGCTCAGGGACAGCGCCGCGGCCAGTGCAAGAGGAATATGCACAAGCAGGGGAAAGCCCATGCGCGCGAAAAAAAAAGATAAAACCACGCCGAGGCCACAGCCCGCAGAAACCGCCACTAGCACCTTACCCTGCAAGCTAAACACCTTCATTCTATTTTTATCTCATATTTATCCATACGGCGATAAAGCGCCTGGCGCGTAAGACCCAGTTGACGCGCCGCTTGGGAAATATTGCCTTGATTGCCCTCCAGAGCGGATACAATCATATTTTTATCGGGCTCAAAAGCAACTCGCTTTAAACGACTACTGTCGTTTAATTTTAGGCCAAAATCGTCAAACTCCAGGCCGCGGCCACCACTGAGCAAGATCGCACGCTTGCAGGCGTTCTCCAGCTCACGCACATTACCTGGCCAATGATACTGCTGTAGTTTTTTATTTAATGGGTGGGAGATGGCCTTACTACCCGCCAAAAAATGTTGTAGTAAGAGGGGGATATCTTCCGGGCGATCCGCCAATGGTGGTAGTTTTAACTCAATAACGTTAAGCCTGTATAACAAGTCTTCACGAAATTTACCCGCTTCGATAGCGTGTAATAGATTAGCATTGGTTGCGCTGATAATACGCACACTGCATTTGCGTGTTTCGCTGGAACCCAGGCGCTCAAATTCCCCGGTTTGCAACACTCGCAATAGCTTCGCCTGGCCACTAGCCGACAAATTTCCCATTTCATCCAAAAACAATGTTCCACCGTGCGCCAGCTCAAAGCGACCCTGTCGCTGTTTCGTTATACCCGTATAAGCACCGGCTTCAGCACCGAATAATTCGGCCTCCATGAGGTCATCCGGTAGAGCACCCACGTTTACCCGAACAAAGGGGCCAGCTGCTACACGGGAATTTTTCTGAATAAGTTCTGCGATTTTTTCCTTACCACTACCGTTGGGGCCGGTAATTAAAACGGGTACATCCGAGTGAGCAATTTTTATGGCCATTTCCACCAGGCTGGTCATGGCCTGACTTTGAAAAATCAGGCCACATAGTTCGTAGCTGCTTTTTAATTCTGACAAGCGGGCGTTATTCGCCCTTTGCTGTTGCTGTAATTCGCTAAGCTCAAGTAAATTGGTAATCGAGGTAAGTAATTTTGCGTCGTCCCAGGGTTTGGCAATATAGTCTGCAGCGCCGTTTTTGACTAAGTCTACCGCTGCCTCCAAACAGGTCCAGGCGGTTATAAGAATTACGGGAAGATCCGGGTATAAATCGCGAATGGCATGGAACAGACGCATTCCTTCTTCGCCGGAGGTGGTATCCTCGGTGAAATTCATATCCTGTATAACCAGGTCAAAATCTTGTTCGGCAAGCTGTGTTAAACCTGCCTGCGGCGTTAATACAGTCTCGGTTTCAATATGATGGAGGTTCAGCATTAACTCCAGTGCTGAACCAATCGCAGGGTTATCATCAATTACCAGTACTCGGGCCATGCTTTACCTTTTTGCCGTTGAGCTACCGGATACAGAGACGGGCGCAACGCGGGACGCTTGGATGGCGGGATAAGCTGCCGCACACAACATGGCAAGCAGCATTATCGACCCTGTAATTAGCAAGGTGTGCCAGGGTAACTGAATATTCTGCCCGCCTCTATTAAAGATGCTTACGATCATGGGCGAAAGAATACCACCAATGGTCATTGCTGCCACGAACAGCAGAACATTTTCCACCAGAAAATAGCGACAGATCTGCCAGCGCGTTGCTCCCATTGCACGCCGTATTCCAATGTGTCGTTTGTTAGTGGCCACGCGGAAAGACGTAAGACTAATAACACCGAAACCGCACACCAAAACCAGAAGACCGAATATCAGCATCATAAGTTTTAGTGAATAGGCTATTTGGCCCCGATTGTCTTCCTTAACTTTACTCAATGCAGCGCCTTGCCCCACCACCCTATTTCGATCACCCTCTCTTAATTCAGCTTCCAGCTCCCTTATAAGCTGCTCATCAATTGGATCTTTTGACCGCACCACATAATGAAAAGAGTCGTTTGTAAAGAGAGAGGGAACAAATACCGTGTGAGCAACGGATTTTCGTGGAGCGTTTGTTGCGTATACGTTTTCGCTAATACCAATAACCTGATAGGCTTTATCACCCCAGAACAACTGCTTGCCTAGAGCAGGCTCGCCTTCAAACAAAAAATCGGCGAGCGCTTCATTGATAATGACAAATTGTGCTTCTAAATTATTTAAATACAGGTTATTGGCATACTTAACATCACGCTCTGTAAAATCACGACCTTCAAGCAGTTCAGCCCCCAACGTTCTCAATCCGAATTCGTCAGTCATCTGTATATGCGCGAGAGAAACCTTGGCCCCTTCAACCTGCAGTTTGTTTCGAACGTTTTGTATAAGTAACCAGGGGTCAAACGGAGCCCGGTTAAGCGCTGCGGCAAAATCCAGTTTACTGTGTTGGTTTAAATATCGAATATCCTCTCTAATTTTGCTTATTCTGTTCTCTTCGGGCATGTTAAGGTCTATGCTAAAACGGCCTATATATTGCTCATCGAGGCCAGAGTCTCTTAATACCAATTCTGACAAACTAGATATAAACAAATACAGTGTGGTAAGAATAGCGATGGTCAAGCCTATTTGTATAACAATTAGTATCGGCCCCAAGGGGTTGCGCATCAAAATTTTAAAGGCAGGAAGTATATCTGTCATGTGTAGTCTCCATTACTCTGCATTCAAGTATCGACCCGGCTCGGTTTTACTCACCCGCCACGCCGGTAAAGCGCCACTCAATGTGGTCGCCACCAGAACCAGAACAAACACAAAAATAAGCGATACAGGACTTAGCTTGGTAAACTGCGACAAAAACTGATAGTCCCAACCTGACATAGTGCGGTTGATGACCGCAAACCAATAATACGAGATTAGAAGAGAAAACACCCCGCCACCCAAGGCAACCAAAAATGCTTCGAACATGTGCTGGGTAAAAATGGAATATCGGCTGGCCCCCAAGGCACGTCTTATCGCCGAGTCAGCGGTTGTCTTTAAAAATTTTGCCATTAGCAGTGCAATACTATTGGTGGTGCAGATCAGCAGTATCAAAGCCGCTAAAACATAATCAGCGTATGCTTGATAGCCCTCCTGTATCGACATCCATTGTGTGCTGTTGCTAAGTACAACCTTATTAGACCCTTCATAGCGACCGTTATTTTGTTCTTGTTCCACGTAGGCCTTAACGAATGTTTCGAACAGCTCTTTCTGCTGGGAGCTTTCAAACTCTAACCAGGGTCGCACCCACAACGCTTCACTTGCCAAAAATTGTTGGTGTGAATTGATTTCTTCCTGTTTCCAGCCGTATATCCCGCCCCAGCGCTTATAGTCATTTAAGGCAATATCTTCCAACGGAAAGTAAAAGCCGGGAGAGGAGCCAAAGGGATTTTTACTGTAGTCGTACACGCGTGGAGCCATATACCAGTCCCCTTTAACTACACCGCTAACCGTATAAGGAGTGCCATCCACCAGCAACATTTCACCTACGCTGTCTACGCTGCCGAACAGGGTGTTGCTTAACCATTCATTAAGCACAATTGCATGAATACCATTGTAGCTATTTTGTTTTTCCCAAGCGCCACCAGAGGCAAAAGCAACATCAAACATGGAGAAAAAATCGCGGGTAACCAGATAGCCAGAATGAAGTTGCGGTGCGACTTCCTTATTGCCAGGATTTTCCAGCATCGCGCCGGACGCCGTGAGCATGGTAGCGCGCGTGGGTATATCGGAGGCCAACAGCGCCTTTGCATCGCGAAAACTGATCGCCGTGGGAATAAAATTTTTACTGCCAAAGAAAATATTAGCCGGGTCGTCCGACCAATTATCCAGTTGCACCGCATACAGATTATCGATCTTGTGCTGCATAGGGTTGTAACGGGAAGACTCCATAACGGTAAGTAACACCAGAGAAAATGACATACCCAGCCCAAGCACGAGCATCATTAACACTGAAATAATGGGAGTTTTCCATAAACTCCGCCAGCCAAGAATCAAATAGTATCCCAGCATAACTACACCGCCACCGCTGTTTGCTGTATTTTGCTCAGAGGCTCGTACATCTGAAAGTCGGTAAGCTGACCGTCAACAATTTGAATATGGCGATTGGCCCGCCTTGCCAGATTGGGGTCATGGGTTACCATAATCACTGTGGTCCCCTGGCGATTAACGTCTTCCAATAATTCCATAATCTGCTTGGCCATTAGGGTATCCAGGTTACCGGTAGGCTCATCCGCAAGGATCATGCGAGGCTCACCTGCCAACGCTCTGGCAATGGCCACACGCTGCTGCTGACCACCGGATAATTGCCCGGGAAAATGTTTTTTTCTACCCAGTAAGCCCACCATTTCCAACATTTTATCGATACGTTTTTTACGCTCTCGGCCAGAAAAGCCACGGTAGCGTAATGGCACATCTACATTGTCGAAAATATTCAGGTCGGCAATTAGATTAAAGCTCTGAAAAATGAAACCTAGTTTTTGATTGCGCATTTTTGAGCGCCGGGCATCGTTAAGCTGAGTTACGTTGTAGCCATCCAAAAAATAGCTCCCTCCGCTAAAGCCATCCAATAAGCCAGCAATATTGAGAAATGTAGTTTTACCAGAGCCCGAGGGCCCGGTAACAGCCACAAATTCACCCGCATCTACCGTTAAACTAAAATCCCTTAGGGCGTGAGTTTCCACCAGGCCCGAACGAAACACTTTTTGTAAACCATTCATTTCTAACATGAGACTAATCCCTGATAAGAAGTACTTCACTATGTCGATTAATAGTGGCGGAGGAAATAATAATTTCTTCGCCACGCTTAAGTCCATCTACGATTTCAACATGGGCATAGCTGCGGTCGCCCAGCTTTACGGTACGACGTATTGCTCTGTCACCGTTTCGCACAAATACGCTACCTTCGAAGCTGTCAATAAAGTTACCGCGGTCCACCATGAGAACATCCTGTTTTTGCCGAATAAAAATGCGCAGGCTCAAGCGCTGGTTTTGCCTAAGATTTTCTGGATAGGGCGGAGTAAATGCAATACGTGTTACCACCTGGCTGTGAATCACCTCTGGCGATACCGCCAAAAGCTCCCCCCAATAAATGGCCTTATTTAGTTTAATCTCAACTTTCATTCCCGGCGCCAGGTCGTCGGCATAGTCCTCCGGCACTGGAGCCTCCATTTCAAAGCGGGTTAGATCCACCACAGTAATCAAGGCCTGATAACCACCTATGGCCTGCTTGTCTTTCACCTGTAAGCTGCCAACCATACCGGTAACCGGCGATGTTATTTTTAACCTCTGCAAACGCCGCTGTACGCTCTCCACCACCATTTTTTGGGCCAATAAATCCTGCGCCACCATGTTCAATTCAAATTCCAGGCTTTCTGTTCCAATCGCAAGTGTCTGCTCAGCAAGACTCAGTTCTAATTGTGCGCGATTGTGTGAATCGACAACTTTTTCGTAATTCATCATGCTGATGATATTTTTTCCGATAAGTTTATCCGCGCGGCCCTTTTCTCGCTCACTGGCATCGAGGTTTAGCCGAGCTAATTTGGCGTCCTGCAAAAGACTAAATTTTCTTCGCTTCACTTCCAGTTTTTTACGTTCGAGCTCCGAGCCCAACTTATCCACTAGCGCCATTTCTTGTTCCAGGCGCTCATCCAAACCGGGGCTAAGTACTTCCACCAGCAACTGGCCTTGGCTCACTGGATCACCCGCTTTTACTTTTAACTGTGCAAAACCGGATTCCGGGCTGAAAAGGGTTGGGCTATTGGCAGTAATGACACGTCCTTGTGTAAGTAAGTCCCTTAAAAAATTACCGCGCTCTACCACGGCAAACCTCAACGCATCTTCTTGAAGGATTTCATCCACATCAGAAGTACGATAGAAAAAAAAACCAGACCAAAGTAGCGCAATTGCCACCACCGCGATTAAAGACCCGTAGACGATCTGTTTCGGCTGTATCAGAGGCTTCGCCAGGGTTATGTCCTGAGCGGAGGTATCTACAATGGTCTGGAAAGCCATAATATTTAATAAACCACGCAAGTTACGCACTTGCCATTTACGATTTGACTGTTCCACTCTATCAAGAGCTGTGCCAAGCCCTCAGAAACGCTCTAAGACATTAAAAAATAAAGAGATTTTTTTGAAAGGAAATACAGACTTAGATTAAAACTGTCCGCAGGAGGTGTCCGCTTGCCACAGCGGACAGAGGAATATTTGAGCAGTACAGGTGAACGCTTCTCTGTTACTCGGCTTTGAGCATTAAAACAAAAGCCCCAAGCTGCCACAGCACAAGCAGTAGCCTTTAGGACAACTTTATATTTTCCACCGGGGCCTATCCTCAGGGGCTAGCTCAAGTACCTAGTCTCAAGTACCTAGTCTCAAGTACTTAGTCTCAGGTGCTTAGCCCCAGCCAATTTCTCACTGCAGTGATGCGCATTAGCAGCAGCTTTTCGACAATAACAATAAGGAGCAGCGACATGGCAAGTACGGGCAGCACAATGGAAAGCCCTAAAGTAACAATAAAAACAGCTCTACCTACGTGTTTGCCAGGCAGTACCGGCGGAGCACCAAGTGCACCCGAGGGCTTACGCCTGCGCCACATTACAAAACCGCTAACACTTACCAAAATCAATGCCAGGGTAACCAATAAGCCCAGTAATTGGTTGAGCCAACCAAACAAATGCCCTTCGTGGGCCGCGATACCTATACCTATTATTTTGTCGAGCATAGCGCGATCTGAAAAAGTCTTGGTTTTTAGTAGCTCACCACTTTCTGCTAAGTACCAGGCCTCGGCACGCAGCATTCTATTTTGATGACCAGAGGCCACCTTCCACTGGGTGGGTTTCGCGCGATCCGGTGCTATTTCAACCGGGTGTGAAAAGTTTAGATCCTGCGCATTTTGGTAGAGTTCAACACTGAGCGTTGTTGAAATGTCTACACTTTGCGCCTGTGCTTTTTCCCGGCTGATGCTCCAGTCCTGCTCGACCACAGGCTGACCAATTGAGCGAATTTCTTTAAATGCACTTCCCCACACCAAAGCCCAAGGTAAACCACTAATCAATAAAAACAGCGTAAAAAAAGCAGCCCAGAAGCCGGTAACTGCATGGAGGTCTCGCCAGAACTTTCTGCTGCCCTGGGACAGCCGTGGATAAATAATCCCCGCCAAGCCCTCCGCCGATCGCGGCCACCATAGATACAAGCCAGTAATAATTAATACTATCGCCCAACAACCCGCCAGCTCAATAAGTACCGAACCGAAATTCCCCAGCATTAACTCGCCGTGCAAGCTGCGTATAATTCGAATAAATTGATTATCAAACTGCTTGGTTTTAAGAATTTCAAGCGTATAGGGATGAATATACACCAGCGTACGCACCCCAGCCTGCTTTAAGGTAATGCGCACCGCCTGCTGCTCATGCTCTGGTAAACGGTAGCTGGCAAATACTGCCCCCTCCAGGCTTTGTTTTGCAGCGCTAATTTGTTGTTGCGGCGAACTGCGATCGCCCACCATTTGCAGCTGTTGCATATCCCGTTCAAACCAAGCATCTATTTGCGGCTTAAACAGGTAAATTGCTCCGGTTATAGATAATGAGATAATGAAAGGAATGCAAAAAATACCCGCATAGAAATGCCAGCGCCAAAGGGTACGGTAAAGCTTGTTTTGCTCACTGGCCATAGATATTCCTCATTGCTCGCCATCAATTTTGGGCTACATATCAAACGAAAAATTTAAATACACCGTACGCCCCGGCCATGGATGGGCCACGTAGGCAATCTGGTTGGTGATATTGTCTATACCCAGGCTAATATTCCACTGCTTGTTGATCTGATAGGCCGTTTTTAAGCCGATACGGGTATAGCCATCCTGCGCGCCGTACACATTGTTTTCCGTATCGCTGTTATCGATCCGGCCATAACTGTCGCTGGCATATTGCACATTGGCACTGGCATTCCAGCGATCACTGAGATGATAGGTGGCCAATAGATTACTGCGCCACTCCGGCATTCTGGGGTAGGTATTGCCCTCAATGGAATTTGCGGGGTCGAAATCTGCAGCACTCTCTGCTGAGCTATTGTCTTTTACTTTGGCATCTGTCCACGTGAGGTTAAATCGCAAATCCAAGTTATCAACAAAAACGCCACCCTTATTTGCTATAAATTCAAGGCCTTTAACCTCCACCTTATCTATTGGAACAAAGGAACGGACGTTATTGGTATAGTCCGTTTGTGATTCTATAGCATTATTTACCGATTCCTGAAAAACGTTAACCCGCAAATAACCATTATCGATGGTTTTATCAAACATCAGATTGTGATGCAGGCCCTCTTCCGGCTCCAGCTCCGGGTTGGACAATGCAATAGAGTTGTAAGCCTCATACTGGCTGAACAATTCCTCCACAATAGGGAAGCGAAATGCTTTGGCAAGAGAATAGCGAATTAGCCAGCTCTCTTGCGGGCGGTAGCCCAAAGAAAATTTTGGCGATAAGGCATTTTTACTCTCGCTGGGTATGTGCACTAAATCCAGCTCGGGCGTGGACTCATCGTTATCGTCATAATAGCCATTGCTACTCTCGAACCACTCATAACGCAAACCAAAGGCTGCGTCCCATTGGGGAGAAAATTGCCAGTTTGCCTGGGCAAACAGCGCTGATATTTCAGTATCGCCACCAAATCGGCTGGTATATTCTCCTTTTACACCCGCATCAAAATCCGGAGACTCATAAACATCCAAATTTAACGAGTAACGCTCATTTCTCAGGCCGGTAACCAGTTCCAAACCCTCAGCAAAAAGCGCATCTACCACCAGTTTAACTTCAGCGGTTTTCCATCCGCTGTTATCATAATCACTAATCTGCCCGGCGCCGGTAAAATTTTCATCATTGGGGTTTAGCGACGAAGCGCGATTTTCATCCAGCAGAATATCAAAACGATTCAGATTAACTTCTAGGTGAGCCCTTTCACTTAGCTCTCCTTTCACACGTAAACCCAATGAAAGGCTATGCCGGTTTTGTTCACCGCTGTTAAGTCGCCCACCATTAATGGAAAAAGAATTACCTCCCTGTACCAGGCCACTACCCGACCAAAGGGTATTGCCTTCAAGATCTTTTATATAGGAATTGCCGCTGTTGCTGGACTGCCGGCCTTCATAGGCTACATTTAACAGCGACTGCCATTGACCAAAATCATAACCAAATTTAAATTTGAGATTATCTGTAGTGCTATCGACTACACCCGTATCGCCGTACCATATTCTCTCATTGCCCAGAGCGTTATTGCCGTTAATTCCCCCGGTAACAGAATCGGCCTCATCTGTGGCTGTGATACTGGAGTCTCTATAAGTCTGAGCTTGCGCAGCGTTATCGAGGTGGTTGTAGGAAAAATAAATACTGGCATCACCCAATTTATCGCCATAGGAAATAAAGCCCTTAAAACCATTCAAGGTATCGTCAAAACCATAGGCATTGAAATCCTGAGAAAAGTAGGACCCGTCAATATGAAATTCACGCTCCTGTGGAATGGCGGTTTCTATTAACACTACACCGCCCATGGCATTACCACTGTACTCAGCAGAGAAAGGACCGTAGACCACCTCTACCTGGGCAATTTCACTGGCAGCCACCATCGTCCAGCGGGGCGCACCATTCCATCGGGATTGCAATAAGTAATGGAGAGGCACACCGTCTGCAAACACCATTGATCGCGCGGTTTGAAACATATTGGAGCCGCGAATACCCAGGGTACCGTTGGAATCACCAATAAACCTGCGTCGAATAACCAGGCTTGGCTCAAACTTCACAAGGTCTTCAGTCGTTACAGCGTTAATTGCCCCCATATCCTGCTGAGTAAGAATGCTGGTAGGGCTTACATAGCCGGCGTCGTTGACGCTACGACTGCTCCCCCACACCTGCACTTCTTCCAAGCCTATGCCCTCTTCCACATTGGAAGATGCTTGGTGAGCCAGTAAAAATCCGCTAGTAAATAGTAGGGGCGTAAGAATATTTGCGCGATGTAACACCTGGCTCTCCAGTTTGCTTAACTTAGAATTTAATTATTATTTTTTTGTCTGCCTGGAAGCCAGAGCAGCTCACTTTTTCAGCAGGCAAGTCTATGCAAGCAAGATTGAAAAGTCAGCGCGGCATATTGTCGCACTTACACCGCGCTGCAATGTTTTTTATGGATGGGAGTGCTGCTTTGATGCAAAATCAAATAGCAAGGCACAGCAAAACCTATCGCTACCTCGCTGTCTTACTAGGAATGGAATTAAGCTGAAATCAGGCCGGGCAATGCAGCGTCCACTTATGTATATAGTTATAATTTATCGGTGCTATTTTCGATTGTAAAAAATTAAGCTCACAAAATCTTACCTAAACACTCTTTAAAGGCTACAAAAAAGCACTGGAGACTTATTCGCTACCCACACTTGTACAGCAATGTATAAATTGGTTGAGTCGCTGTTAAATAAAGCGTAACCGCTCACAAGTGCTGTGCTGTGGAAAGAGCAAGCGCGCTAATATCCTGGCAGCGCCATCAATCACTAGTGATTGGTTGAACACTTATAGCGCTTTATCCAGGATCAGTTTTATGAATCACCACTATCATAATATTGAACTTTATCACCTGCTCCTAAAGGCATAGTCTGTTTGCCAATGCTGTTAGGAAAACACTTCAACCCAGATCTTGAGTCAAACGAGGCACACAAAATGTCAGAGAATAAAACCAGTAGCGGTGGTAAATGCCCGGTAATGCACGGCGGTACAACCACAAGCAACATGTCTAATGTGGAATGGTGGCCAAAAGCTTTAAACCTAGACATCCTTCACCAGCACGATACTAAAACCAATCCAATGAGCGCTGGCTTTTGTTATCGAGATGAAATTAAAAAACTTGACGTTGAAGCGCTTAAAAAAGACCTGCACAACTTGATGACCGATAGCCAGGACTGGTGGCCAGCAGACTGGGGTCACTATGGCGGCTTAATGATTCGCATGAGCTGGCATGCAGCGGGCACTTATCGCGAGGCCGACGGTCGCGGCGGAGCGGGCACCGGCGACCAGCGCTTTGCGCCACTCAACTCCTGGCCCGACAACGTTAACCTGGACAAAGCACGTCGCCTGCTCTGGCCCATCAAAAAGAAATATGGCAACGCACTCAGCTGGGCGGATTTAATTGCCTATGCAGGCACCATAGCCTACGAGTCCATGGGTCTTAAAACCTTCGGCTTTGGTTTTGGTCGCGAAGATATCTGGCACCCCGCAAAAGACACCTACTGGGGCTCGGAAAAAGAATGGCTGGCCTCCACACGCTATGAGGAGGATAACCGGGAATCGCTGGAAAACCCTCTCGCCGCTGTGCAAATGGGCCTTATTTACGTAAACCCGGAAGGCGTAAACGGCCAGCCCGACCCCCTAAAAACAGCCCAAGACGTGCGCCTGACCTTCAGCCGCATGGCAATGAACGATGAAGAAACCGTTGCACTCACCGCCGGGGGGCACACCGTGGGTAAGGCACACGGCAACGGCGACGCCAGCTTGCTCGGCCCAGACCCGGAAGCAGCAGATATCGATGAGCAGAGCTTAGGCTGGATTAACAACAGCCAAAGAGGAGTGGGCCGCGATACCGTGAGTAGCGGCATAGAAGGTGCCTGGACGAGCAAGCCAACCCAGTGGGACAACGGCTATTTCTACTTGTTGTTCAATTACGACTGGGCGTTAAAAAAGAGCCCGGCGGGAGCCTGGCAGTGGGAGCCTGTTGATATTAAGGACGAAGACAAACCCCTTGACGTGGAAGACCCCAGCATTCGCTGCACGCCCATCATGACCGATGCGGATATGGCCATGGTAAAAGACCCGGCATACCGGAAAATATCGGAGCGCTTTTATAATGACCCGGACTACTTCTCCGAAGTATTCGCGAGAGCATGGTTCAAACTCACCCACAGAGATATGGGCCCCAAAGCCCGCTATTTAGGCCCCGACGTGCCCCAGGAGGACTTGATCTGGCAAGACCCTGTTCCCACTGGAAACAGCATCTACGACCTTAATGCCGTAAAAGAGGCCATTGCCGCCAGCCGCTTAAGTGTGAGCGAAATGGTGAGCACCGCCTGGGACAGTGCAAGAACTTATCGTGACTCGGATAAACGTGGCGGCGCCAATGGAGCACGTATTCGTCTCTCCCCGCAAAAAGACTGGCAGGGCAACGAAGCCGAGCGCCTGCAAAAAGTACTCAGTATTCTGGAAGAAATCGCCGCCGAAAGCGGCGCCAGTGTGGCGGACCTTATCGTTTTGGCTGGCAACCTGGGCGTGGAACTGGCGGCCAAAAAAGCGGGCTTTGCGATTGAAGTTCCCTTCTCAAGCGGCCGAGGCGATGCCACGCAAGCCATGACCGATGCAGAATCATTCGAGGTATTAGAACCCGTGCACGACGGCTTCCGAAACTGGCTGAAAAAAGACTATGCCGTAAGCGCAGAAGAACTGCTGCTGGACCGCGCACAGTTAATGGGCCTGAGCGCCCACGAAATGACAGCACTTATTGGCGGCATGCGCGTGCTAAACACAAACTACGGCAACACCCAACACGGCGTTTTTACCGCAACACCCGGCACGCTGAGCAATGATTTCTTTGTCAATCTCACAGACATGAACAATACCTGGAAACCAGTCGGCGAGAACCTTTACGAAATACGGGATCGCAAAAGCAATACCCTTAAGTGGACAGCAACACGCATTGACCTGGTATTCGGTTCGAATTCCGTGCTTCGCTCCTACGCAGAATTTTATGCGCAGGATGATAACAAGGAAAAATTCGTGCAGGACTTTATTGCCGCCTGGGTGAAGGTTATGAATGCAGACAGGTTTGACCTGCTACCTTAGGGAGCCTCTGCCTCCGCCCTAAACAGCCAGTAGAGAAAAAACTAAAACCTGGCAACAGAACAGAATGGTCTGGCTTAACTGAATAGCCAAGCCATTTTTTATTTCCACTATTACTTTACAGTGCAAGGTTGCAAAGCAGCTATTCAACTGTAAATATGCAAAGCCCGGTAATATCTCACAAAAACCCAGCAACTTATTTAACAGTAAGCTTTATCGCACAAAGAGGACAATAAGGCGTAGATTTTTAATCAGTTAAACATCAAGGATTGGTGAAATACAATGTACGCTAGCAACCACGCCTTATTTCTTTGTGCTCTATCCGTCTTTCTTGTAATGCCTGCCAATGCCCTTGAGCTAAAGGGCCTGGCCTACGGTAAAAATAATTTTCCAAAGGGCGCCCGCCTAGAAGTAACCTGTGACAGCGGTTTCTCCAAATCCATTGCTGTAAACAACAATCAATCGTTCTCAATGAGGGGCATTCCATCCGGGCTTGGATGCAACTACCGCGTACTCGCGGGCAAAACTGGCTCTAACGCTATCACCATCGACACCTCCCAGGCTGTGGTTCAAGCTCAAATTGAGGTGCGTCAAATCAATAGTGCCTTAGTCATTGTGTCGCACTAGCCATTGCTAGACTGCAGGGACGTGTACCATGCCAGAAGAAAAAAAGCCTTTTGTAAGAAAGGAAATTATTTATAAAACAGCATCAACTCTGATTACAGGCATATTAATAGCCTGGGCGGGCTTGGTGGGTAATTGGGTGTTATCCTCTACTGAAGCGAAAAAAGAAAACGCCAGACTTGTGACCGAACTACAGGTGAGGAGAGAACAGGCAGAGAGTGACTTGCGCAAAGATATATTTGATCAGGCGCTGGAAAAACTGCTTACCGAAAATCTTTACAAAATAAGTATAGAAAACTTTTCTCGTCGCTTACTTCACCTTGAGTTGCTGGCGTTGAACTTTGGCGACACACTGAGTATTTCGCCGCTATTCAATAAACTGAATAAAGACCTTGCTATGTTGCCGGTCAACTCCGTCGACGACAGAGTAACCATTAGAGAATATCGTTCTCAGCTTCAAAGCCTGGCGAAGCGTGTAGCAAGTGCACAACTTTCCTTTATAGAGCAACACGGTCAGTCCTTTGAAATAATTATCCCCCTCAGCGAAGCCTATGCCGTGGAGCTGGAAGATTCAGAGCTACAATCCTGTGCGCGTACCTATTATTCAGGAGACAACCAATACAAGTGGCCGGACGATCAAATCCTAAACAGCCTGTACGGCTCCAATAGCAAGACTAGCAGCGTTAGCGTGCCAAGTACCGAGCACCCTTCACCAGCTGATAATATCGACCAGGGTATTCAGGAGTGGATATATGAAACAGGCCTCAAGACTCTTAGCGGTATATCGCGGGCTATAGAAATAAATATCAGCGATATTAATACCTGCACCAAAAGTATGACCGTGTCTATTAGCATCCACGATTGTGATTTGCCAAACCAAACGGCAGAACGCTGCCCCCAACAAAAAAACACCAGCCTGTTATCGCACTTATTTCAAAGAGATGATGAGCTGAAAACCGAAAGCCCGCAAGCAACAAGGTCAACCTTTAAGCTCGACTATTTTAATTTTCCAAAAGTAGACAATACCCGGCTTTCCAGCAATCAGCGCTTTTCCATATCACTTCACACTATCGACGATAACAAGCAAAAGCTGGCGAGACTAAAAGGTGTTATTTTCGATGCAGAGTATGCCAGCAAAAGAGACAAGCCGAGCATGACAGAGTCACTACGTATGCTAGACAATGCGGTAAATCAGGATTACTAATAGGAAGGCATTTACAATGCTTTACAAATGGAGCGACGCCATGAGAACTCAACTCAAGTTATCTATTTTTATCTACTTACTTTGCTGTTTTCTCTGCGTATTCCAAGCGACAGCCTCTTCACTGCAAGAGGGCACCTGGAGCGGAAAGTATAAAACCTTTGGCTCTGAATCCCGCACCCTGGAAGCAGAGTATGAAATCAGCTGGCTTGAGGCTAGCGACAGTGGCGACGCTCCCACCCTAAAAATAAAAATGTACGTGAAGTACGATAATGAATTCGACAGAATAAACCCCATTCAGCTGGGCTCACCAAGCCTGTCGGAGGATACGCTTAATTTCGTTATGGAAAACAAAGCCTGCCAGCTGACAAGAACGGAAGACGAGGCCTTTTTAGGCGAGTGCAAAAAAGGAGCCGACATGCTTTCGAAAATAAAGATGGTACCACCGGCAATAGCGCTGGTAGTAACTGTACAGGTTATGGACGAAAATAATCACAAACCGGTTGAAGGCGCCCAAGTTACCCTAACACACGAAAATACCGCAGTGTACGACGGAACCACCAGCGCTATTGGCGAAGCGGTATTTACCGAACTGCCAAAGGGAAAAATAAGCATAGTTGTGGACAATGGCAACAAAACCGAGCTCGTTCAATACGAACTTCTGGAAGAGAATGAAGTGGTAGCGGTACTCGTAAGTGATTAACAGCACTACTTTAGTAAAGCCTTTAAAACCAAGGCTTGGTGTATTTTTTATGAAATAGGTATACCAAGGCGAGAATACCAGGCTGCACGAAAAACAAGCTTAAGCAACAAAACCCTTTTCTTCTACAATATTTTTTATGCCGCGTAATTTATTGTTCCTTATGGTTTGAGCTTCGGCCACGGCTACGAACGGCACCTTGCGCGTGTTCTTCTGGCTCTCAAGTTCACCCTATTTAACGACCTTTCCACATGGGCCACTGGCTTGCTATTCTCAGAGGCTACAGTACTGCTCAAACAAGACATTTGCGGCGCATCCTTGCTCCGCAATAACTTCTACAAAAGATCTAAATAGCAGCGACTAATAACGTTCCAGCACAAGCGCACCATAGGCTGGTATATGCACAGACCGTATATCGTGGTGCTCATTGCCGTGCCTGGTGGCCTCGGTGGTACGCCAAATATTAAAAGCGGGCCAGCTGGTATTCGCTATTTCCTTGTAGAAACCTGCCACACCAACATCATAATTCCACCAGGTATTGCCACGGAAATTCAGTACAACAAGATATTTACCCTGGTCCCGCGTAAACGCAGCGATACCGTTTTTATCGTGAATGTGGTTTAGATGTATATCCGAGTACGCAAAGGCAGCCATATTACTACTGCGAATTTCAAATATTTTTTTGTACCAAAGGCGTATTTTCTGCTGCAGCGAAGAGGTTTCATAAGCTTCCAGTGGCAGGCGATGATCCCACCAGCTTCCGCCTTCTGGCGGTGCTCCATTCTGGCCAAACTGCATCCATTCGCCCCCTTCTTGCCCCATAAAAATCATAGGGATACCCCGAGCCAGTATTGTCAGTGCTGCGGCCACCTGGCACATATTCCAGCCCATTCCATCGCGGGCTACTTTCGCTATGCGCTTATCTTCATTACCCACTTCGTCATGCGACTCCGTGTACAACAAAGCATCCTGCCAGTTGTCACCAAAATACCGCAACGCATCTTTTAGTTTATCCAAGTGCGCGCCTTGCAATACGGCTTTAGCATTGTCATGAAATGCATCACACCACTGCGTGTCAAAAGGCCCATGGTAATCGTTCCCCCAACTGCTATGTACCTGTTCACGAGTGACATACCAGTTATCCGGCAGCTCTTCTGCAATCAGTAAGATCTTGGGGTCAAGCTGTTTTAATCGATAGCGCAATTCCTTAATAAAATTCCAGCCGCTTTCTTTACCCGGCCAGCGCACATGGTTAGCCCAGGTGTTTCCCTGGTGGAGTATGTGCGTCATGTCGAAACGAAAACCGTCAATATGAAACTCGCCGGCGAGATACAAAAGGTTGCGAATAAGGAAATGGCGTGTAACATCGCTAGCGAAATTTAACATTGGGCCCCAGGCGGTATCGCCAGAGACATATTCCTGGCTATCAATTTGCCAGAGAATATTATCTGTATTACCAATATGGTTAAGAACCACATCCAAAATTACCGCCATTCCGTTTTGATGGGCCGCATCCACCAAGGCTTTTAAATCGTCCGGCTTACCGTAACTGGATTCAATTGCATAAAAAAAGGTGCCGTTGTAGCCCCAGCTCACATTTCCTGCAAATGCATTTACCGGCAGTAACTGGATGGCTGTGGCCCCGGTGCTCTTAATATAAGGTAACTCGGCTCGCACTCGCTGCAGAGGGTTTAAGTCCTCATGGCGCGAAGAAAAACGCAGTACATGCAGCTGATAAATCTGATAGTACTCCCAACCTGGGCGCTGCCAGTTGCCATCCTGCCATTGATAGGTTTCGGCTTCGTGGACGATGGAGCGACCCGCATTACTGGTGTGTTCTATCCGCCGCGCAGCAGGGTCCTGAAAGCGGTACCAATCACCCGTATCGGAATAACGTATTCGGAATTTATATTTATCTCCCGCCTTTGGAGAAAAGGCGCCAGCCTTGGCCTGTACCTTAAAATACCAGTATTTTTTTTCCGGCAAAGGTAGAAGACTTACGGGCCTGGCGTCCCAAGCGGTAAAGTCTCCAATAAGCTGTACGCCTTCTGCGTTATTGGGTGCGTGAAAAATCGCGTACCAATAGCCATCTTGTTTGTATAAGCCCGGAGAATGATGTTCAAATATTTCATATTCCGTCATTAATTCTGAAACGGAAGCGTGTTGCTTAATGGCAATTGCGTCAGTCATGCTAGGCTCCTTTTAGACATGATAGAAGAGAAAGACATCAAATGTTTTAATGAGCAAACGCAACATCCGAACGCCCCCAAAACAGGTTTAGCATACGCTTACCGTGTTCCCTTATAAATGTAATCCGAGCGGAATTTTAGACTGTTCTGGAATGACTAATTAGGTGGATAGTTAATTTGGCTTTAGCCAATGTGAGGAAAATACGACAGATTGGCGACGCTCTAGGCTCGCCTTTTAGCAGCAGGCATTATTCGCTCTGCCATGGAGGATTATTGTATTTGAAAGGCTCGCTAGCGGAAAAATGCACGTTGCAGTGTGTGCATGATTTTCCGATAGCGAGAGTATAATTGCCAGGCGCCTTACATTAGAAACAGCACTACATTGGCGGCAATTCTATCCAGAGCTCCAGCACACCGGCACGGGGCTTCTTGCCACCATAGGAAACCAGCGATTTAGCCTTTGCTTCCCTGGCCTCTTTAAACGAGTAGCCCAGCTCACTCAAAACGCGATCGACATTTTCTGCCAGTTCCTGTGCTGTAGCGGCGTCTGCATCATGAAAATAACGTACTTCTCGCTTGCCGGCTGCACCACTCTCTCTTTCTTCACCGGGCACGATGTATCCGTCCGAAATCAGTGCGGCGGATAAAGACTTGGCCTGCTCTCGACGTCCCCCGGCAAACTGTAAGAATACCGTCGGTTTTGTACGCGCCTGACTGTAGAGTTTTTCCGCCATTTTAGAGTCGTCGATGACGGACTTAATAGCCTCACTTCTCAAATCAGTCGTACGCTTCACCTCTGGCTCAATACCGTTACTCGCATTTCCTTCTGCGGACAAGGTATTTAGCTCATCAACCTGCTTGGCAAGCTTAACGAGTTTCTGCGAGAGGAATTCTACATTTTTAACCAGGGGTTCAAACTCTCTTGAGTAATTGGCGATCATGTCTTGCGAGTCTACGTTGAGAGATTTCACTTTCTGGATAGTTTCATCCAGGTTCTCCGCTTGCGGTTCAAACTCATCCAGCTGTTTCTCAACCCGCTGTATAAGCTCGTTGGCACGCCTGGCGATAATACGCGTCTCCGTTACTCGCTCAGCAATTTCCGCGCGCTTGGCTGCTATATCGCCGTCTATTTCCTGCTTAATTTCTGCTTTGATATCCGCAACGATATCCCAATTCACAAAACCAATAACCCCGATTACCGCCACACCTACAGAGGCATACAGTTTAAAAAGGGAAGATCGAACCCGCTCACTTACGCGTTCCGCTAACTGTCGCTCCATAAGCTCGAGCTTTTCATCGCTAAAATCTGCCATGCTTTTCTCCTGGTGTATGGTGGATAAGATCAGCCTACAAACATCGATAGCTAATTACCGCTCAACAGCAACGCGGCTTTACTGTTTTAAGCGGCAATACATTCGCCGCACTAAATGCGCTAGGGGTCTCACTCTGTTTTTTCGTCGTTTGCATGCCAAGGGTACAGTGCCATGCTACACAGCTATTTGATATGCCAGCGCCAGTATGCCAATAATTTGGATTAAATAGGTGGTAGCAGCGCCTAAGCGCCTGGCTGAAAATGCGCTAAACAGCATGCCGTAAGCATGTGCTATACGTGCCAGGGTGAATAAGATTACTAATGCGGCCAAAAGAATGTTCGGCGAATGCAATAGTGTTAAAACGAGAAGAGTGAGTGCAAAAATTGGAACTTGTTCAACACCATTGCTATGCGCTCTCATCGCATAAACCATCTCTTTATTACCACCATCGCCAATAGACAGCCTCAATTTGTACCTAAGGCGCGATACATTTGCAGTGAGCATGCATAAGAGCGTTGAATTTAGCAGCACAAAAACCGCGAGCCAAATAAAATCAGTGTCCATCAGGTATGCTTCCTTTAAAGCGGGTTGGATCAAGGGCTAGCTCGTTCATACGCAATCTACGGGCTGTTTACGTGTTTAAATATTCTTAAACGGGCCAGTTATACTTTAACTTTGTAGGTTAGATCATTAACCTCGTCGCCTGTCATTCCACGAAAGCCCCACTGATGGCAGGCTTGCTCCTTAATGACTATTTCAATATCTACAGGAGATATTGACAGTTGATTTTCTAGCTCCAGGAACAATGTTTTAATCAGCTTTTTCTGGGTTTCCACTCGCCGCCCGGCCATCATATTGATTTCGATTACCGTGTAGGCATCTGTTCTGCCACCAGGGTAATAGAAATCTTCTTTATCCATGGGGATAAAGCGATGGGCACGCTTATCCTCCGGCATACCGAGAACGGATGTCATACAGCCATGAACAAGCTCAGATAACTGTGCTTTTATGGGGTTTAGTTTTTCCTTTATGCCATAAATGACGATCATTTTTATTCCTTGTTATCCATAAGGCCTTAGCATATCCATAATGCGATTAAAGCGGTGTCTCGCGCCATAAAGCACTAAGTGCATGCGCAAGACACACCTGTAACCCCTGCTTGGCGCACAGCAGGCAGTAAAAGGCTATAAACTTATATTTATGTTTTGACAGGCTTCGAGTAAATCGTAACACGATTTGCACACTCCCATCTCTTTGGCTATTTCCAGCCCCGTGCCCCCGGGTTCGTCTGAGCACTTGAGCTTAGCATCCCTGCCTTTAAAGGTATTGGCAGCAAGTCGTTTAGGGTATTGTTTTAATCGTTTTTTGAATGGGTATAGAAAGGAAGGTTGGTTTGAGTGGACTTGCTTATTACAATTTTTACCTATAAACATTTACCGCGGCCAAAATAATTTACCTTCTGGGGGCCGATGTCCAGAAGCGCCAGTTGCTTGAGGCGCGTAAAGCAAGGATTTCGTAAGCGCTTGTCAAGCGTTAGAACAGATTAAAAAACGCAATACGACTTACCCTTAATAGCATTCGCCGCTTGTAAATACTTTCGGGAAAATAAACGTCTTGCTCATAAAAAACATAACTATTTCTAACTAGCCTCTTCACAACAATTGGCGCTTTAGCACTTGGCATGCATTCTTTGCAGATACCCCGCCCACAACACTGTTAACAGAGCTTTACAGCATTGTGGATGCAGTGCTACTGGGTTCGTAAATTAATTATTTATGTGATTTTTACTGGTAAGTACTATCGCCTCCTGCCCTTACTTAGCCTTTGGCGCACAACTTACCGAATAGCCTCTCTCAGACCACATAACGCCGGAACACAAGTAAACTGCATTTCCACATGTCGCTGTCCATAAAGTTTCCCCCACGCCGTCAACCTCAATGACTTCAACTACATTTTTGTCTGGCATACAACCCGTATAACCTGCACTAAAATGCTGGTAAATTTTATTGCCGCCTTGAGTATTGGCGTGCTTAGTTAGCTGGGCGTTCGTACAGCCAAAGCCCAGCATTAAGACAAGCATGATCGTTAACATACCAAAAGAGTTAAATGAGCATTTCATAATTTTCTCCCTATTTGAAAAGATAATCCTGCCCCAATATTTTTTGGCCGATATCCTTAGGTGGATGCTGTCCCTATTTACTGCATTATTTTTTTGTTTTTAAGAGTACCGCGAGTACTTATAGAGAAGCCCCTATACGGCCATATTGGCTCTTAGCGTGCTAATGGGTCTCAACGGTGCTTGCCCAATTATGTATCCGGGCGCGAAAAAGTACTATCAATCCTACGGATACCAATGGCGTACGCTATTTATACCACTGCGCTAACACTGCTCAGCCAGGCAGTAAAATTCCGGAGAGTGTTAAACGCAGCCATTGATGCGAAAAACCCTTAAGGTAGTCGCCTATTGTGCCCAGCAAGTGCTACTTTTGCCTCTTTCATAAGCGCCTATATCCGGTGTATCTCCAGGGGAACTCTGCGCTACATTAACGCCCGAATCGATAACAACACTGTTTTCTGAGGGATATAAAAACACGGGGGCAGGCAGGCTACCGTCAGCGCGGCGAGGGGCGAGGGCATCACTAATAGCCATACTTTCAAAGTCTGAAGTATTCACATCCACATTCAAATTCCAGCTATTCCCCCAATCATCAATTTCACTTTGGGTCGCGTTTGCGAGAATAGCCCCCGGCGCCAATGCAAGGTTGTTACGTAGATAATGCGCCGCCGGCCCCATGTCAGCTTTCATATCAAAATTACGGGGATTGTTGTATGCAGTGTTATGTATCCAGTCAATACCACCAGGGTGGTGGTTCGCATAAAAACCTGACGCCCGATTAGCGGCGGCAATATTGTAGCGAACAATATGGCGGGGTATAACAGAGGGAAAACGGGAGGCGTCCAAGCCAAAACCGCCCGCTTTAACGCCAGAACCGTTCCCGGATGCTATTTGGGTATCCGGGATAAAACCGTTGTAAAAGGCCATGGAGTATTCAAGCACGCATGGCGCGGGAGAGTTTATAAAATCGAAGCCGTCGTCACTGTTATACCAGGCGCGATTACCACGAAACACATTACCGGTATCGTTTGTATGACAGCCAAAACCGTCGGCATTTTCCCCACCGCGATCTGGGTCGTAATTATGGTGCGAATCAACATTCAGCACTAAATTATTGCCCCCATCGGCGATAAATAGTCCCGGTCCTTCATTGTGGTGGAGGTTCAGGTTCTCAAATATATTATTGCTGGCACCGCTCTCAATTCGAATCGCCCAGCTCTCGTTAACATTGGTTAAAATTTGCTGCACGCCAGTTAGTTCCAAGCCTTTAAAATGAAGCCAGCTTGCCCGCACGGCGAAACCGCGAATACGCGCCTGGGGCACCAACTCATAAAAATCGAATACCGGCGTTTCCCCCGGGTACGCCCAGTACCGAATCCTTTCACCTGGGCTGCCACTTTTATTAAACAACACACCAATGTCGGTACTCAGGTCGTTAAAAACATAGCGCCCTCCACGAAAATAAATAAGATCGCCAGCCTCCGCTACCGACTGCGCCATGGCTGCGGTCGCAAATGGCAGCGCTTCGGTTCCCGGGTTCAAGTCGTCGCCATTGGGTGACACATAGTAATTTGCCACTTGAAGCGGCTCTCGCTCTCCGCACGCACCGCTGCTCGACGCCGATGACGAACTCGAGCTCGAGCTCGAACTGCTACTAGAACTACTGGATGTGCTACTTGAGCTTGAACTACTACTGGATGTCGCACTACTGGAGCTGGATGTACTACTGGAACTTGAAGTACTGCTGGACGCTGCACTACTGGAGCTTGATGTACTGCTTGAACTTGAAGTACCGCTGGACGCTGCACTCCCGGAGCTTGATGTACTGCTTGAACTCGATGCGCCGCCCGCGCTCGATGTGTTGCTCGAACCCGAGGTACCAGCGCCGTTACCCGGCTCAAGCGAGTTTTCATTGCCTGTTTTGGCCCCCCCACAAGACGCGCACAACAATATTATCAGCAAGTACAGCCCGCAATGCGAAAGCTTAGTCATCATCAAATCACCAAAAATTAGAAACGTACAACCAAACTACCACTCAAATCAGTCACCAACAATCATAATAGATCAAATATGTTATATATTGAGTCATAATGCGTCATGCGTTAAGGTGCCAGATCTCCACCTTATTGCCGGGCTTAGCGGGTGGCTCGGCTCATCAAGCACCAAAGTAAATGCCTGAGCCGCTGCACTCCAAGGGTGTATAGCAAGGGCAACAGAACAGTTGACCGAAAAATATTTAGCAAGGTAGAACAAATGAAGCACACAAGCTTGCTCAGACTATTAGCGTTGTACTCGTTGTTTTCGGCGAGCTTCGCCAGCGCTACCATTTTTATTGCTGGAGACTCCACTGCCGCGCGCTATGACCAGGCAGACCAACAAGGCTGGGGCGCACTACTGCAGGACTATTTGGATAGTACTAGCGCCAAGGTAGACAACCGCGCCCGCGGAGGCCGAAGTACACGTACCTATATCAGCGAGGGTAGCTGGCAAACCTTGGTGGACGACGTGCAGGCTGGTGATGTGGTACTGATTCAGTTTGGCCACAACGACGCAAGCAAGATAAATGACAAACGTCGTGCCCGCGGAACGCTTGCCGGTATTGGCGAAGAATGGGTCGATATAGACAACCAATTAACACTGCAGCAAGAGCGTGTTTATAGCTTTGGCCACTACCTGCGCAAAATGGTTGCCGAGGTAAAAGCTAAAGGGGCCACTCCCGTTTTACTTTCCCTCACCGTTCGCAATATCTGGCAAGCTGATCGCATTGAAAGAGGCTCGGGCTCTTATGGTTGGTGGTCCTACCAAATCGCCTGGGAAACCGATACAGCATTTATCGATGTCACCAACCCCGTTGCCAACGAACTGGAGTATCTGGGCTTAGAGAAAACCGCGCAGCTTTATGTAAAAGACCACACCCATTTTACTCCACAGGGCGCTCGCCTTCATGTGGAAAAAATCGTAGCTGCGCTAAAAGGCTTAAAGCGACTGGATATAGCTCCCCTACTGTCAGAAAAAGGTCAAAGCATTAACGCGGACAGCTGGGCCTGGTTACGGCTGCCCTTCCCGGCTGACAAAAATAAGCCCTCGGTTTTTATGATTGGTGATTCCACGGTACGCAATGGCGCAGCAGATGGTGCCAATGGTGAATGGGGCTGGGGCGATTTTATAAGCGAAGAATTAAACAGCAAAAGATTTAATATTGTAAACCGCGCAATAGGAGGCTTTAGCAGCCGTACCTATTTTACCCAGGGCCAGTTTGAACGTACGCTCTTGCTCGCCAAACCTGGGGACATCATGCTGATTCAGTTCGGCCATAATGACGCAGCCCCCATTAACGACCACCAACGCGCAAGGGGCTCGCTAAGTGGCACTGGCGAGCACAAAGAAAGCATTATTAACCTGTTAACGGGCAAGGCGGAAGAGGTACACAGCTACGGCTGGTATCTCCGCCAAATGGCCGGTTCGGCAACAGCCCGAGGCGTGCGTGTGGTGTTATGTTCGCCCGTGCCAAGAAAAATATGGCAAGGGCGTTTTATAGAAAAGAAACAAAATACCTACCCCGCTTGGGCGCAAAAGGTCGCCAGAGAAAGCGGGCTTGAGTTTATAGATTTAAATACATTGGTATCAGCTGAGTATGAGAAGCTGGGCAAAAGGAAAGTTAATGCCCTGTTTGCAGATAAGCATACTCATACCAGCAAAGAGGGCGCTCAGCTAAGCGCCAAGCTGCTTGCAAGTGCGCTAAGGCCGATGCTCGGCCTGTAAAAACAAGCTTTAAGCGAGCGCACACAATGGCTGCACATGTTGCGCAAAAAACACGACGTTCACTCGCTGTAAGCGCTCTATGGCCGCCAGGTATTTTCTGTACACCTTAGTGATTTATGTAAGGTCGTACTCTGCTGTTTCTCAGGCCGGGCCGAACCAGGCCGGGCCGAACCAGGCCGGGCCGAACAAGGTACAGTAGAATTAATTCAATCGCGCCAGCTCAACGCTAGCAAGCAGCAATGCGCCAATACCGTGCGCATCGTTACTTACGATATCCGTTTGTCGTACATAGTAGTCATAACTTCCATCCCGATAGGGCTCGCCCCCCAAACCAGCGCTGCGGCAAACCTGGTGCAGCTCTATCGTCCGGCTTACTTCTTCAAATACCAAAAAATTATTTTTCAGGCCTTCGAAGGCACGCCAGGCGAATTGTTTATAGTGTTCATCCAAAATGCCCAAACGCACCGCCTTAGCAATACTGTATATAAACATTGCGGAAGCCGAGGTCTCGATAAAATTGTCTTTCTCGCCGCCCTTATCCGTTACCTGAAACCATAAACCGCTTTTTGTATCCTGATATTGACTAATAGCCATTAAGAGTGGTTTTGCGATTTGAGCCAGGCGCTTACGCTCTTTTTTATCCGACAGTTGCTCATAGCTGTCTAGCAGCGCCATGGCATACCAGCCCATTGCACGAGACCAGAATTCCGCTGAACGACCAGTTTCTGGGTTCGCCCATGTTTGAATGCGGCTTTCATCGTAACCATGTAAAAGCAGGCCGGTTTTTTCATCGTAAAGTTGTTTGTAGCTCTCGGTAAATTGCTGCACCACATCGGCGTGCCCCCGCCCCTTGTTAAAACGAGTTTCATATTCCGCATAAAAAGGCGCAGCCATGTACAAACCATCCAGCCACACCTGCCAGGGGTATTTAAGCTTGTGCCAGAATACCCCACTGCGCGTACGTGGATGCCACACCAACTGCTCTCTTAATTGCTTAGCCGCCTGCAGGTAGCGAGGGTCTTTAGTGGTTTGGTAAAAGTAGAACAGCAACTTACCGGAATTAATGGCGTCAATATTAAATTCATCCGCATGATAGCTGCCAATTTCGCCTTTTTCGTTAATGTAATGATCCAGATACGCTTTAACATAGGCCGCGTATTGGGGCTGCGACTGCAAGCTATTTAATGCGAGAAATCCCGAGAGTACCAGGCCCTGGGTATAGGCCCAGCGATAGGCGCCATCGGATTTACGCATGCGCCATGCTTGTGGGTGCTCAGCCATTACCGAGTCGGCTATGCGCTTGGCCCACATTTTTGCATCGGCTTGTGGGGTATTCGCTTTTACAGCAAAAGAGACTGCTATCAGCAGCGCTGCACACAAGAGGCTTTTCATACTAGTGGCCTTTTTAGTGGATCAAGTAAGCCTGACAGGAAACTGTACACGGCAACTAGGGGTATTTGCGGTTTTTTTATTAATTATGTTTTGCAATAAGAAAATGGCAGATCACCACCAGAACTATTCCAAAAATAAATACTGTAGCAATAAACCGCCAAGTAATACCCCATTATTTTACTACCTATTTACTGTCTTTAGCGCACTTCTTTTAGCTTAATGAATACATCCGCCTACCGCATTGACTGAAGCTTACCCATGCTCACTTAACACAGCTGCAAGCGAGGCCTCATACAGCCTCAAAGAAAAAAAGCTCAGCGGTGAAATTCGCGCCGACACAGAGATGCTTCACCGCAATCGCGGCTAAATTATGATAACTGGGCTGCTCCATTTATTTAGGTGCTATGGCACAATGCAGCGCCAATTTTAATTGTGAGCATTTAATAAGTAACTATTGGCGATTCGAGTGAAGGCTAATACCTTAATAATAATTCTTTAGTCGTAGTATTCACCTCACTCGTCCCAAATAAAATAATTAAAAAATTTAACAGGACATAACACATGACGACATTTAATTTTAAACCACTCGTCTCTGTTGCCACCGCATCCGTATTCGCTTTTTTAGCCAGCCAGGCCAGTGCGAATACCGTCTCCGCAGGTGGCAGCGTTGCCGAGCTTACTGTGAGCAACGATTGGGGCGGTGGCTATTGCGCCACCGTTACCATAAACAATAACGGCAGCGCAGCCGTAACGGGCTGGGAAGTTAGCTTAAACCCCAACAACTCCACTATAGACAGCTTGTGGAGCGGCGTATTAGACGGCACCAAGGTGCAAGGGGCGGCTTATAACAGCGGTATCAATATTGGCGGCAGCTCCAGCTTCGGCTTTTGTGCCTCCGCTACCAGCAGCACCAATTACCTGCCCCTTATAAGCAGCCTGGAAGTAGAGGGCGGCGGCGACACCAGCAGCAGCTCCTCAAGCTCAAGTAGCTCGTCCTCGAGTTCAAGTAGCTCCTCTTCCAGCTCAAGCAGTTCTTCGTCGTCCAGCTCCAGCACTTCCAGTAGCTCATCGTCCAGCAGCTCCAGTACGACTAGCAGCTCATCTTCCAGCAGTTCCAGCTCCTCTAGCAGCTCGTCCTCAAGCAGTAGCTCCGGTGGCGGAAGTTGTGGTGACGTGAATGTTTACCCGAACTGGACATCCAAAGACTGGGCCGGCGGCGACTACAACCACGCCACAGCCGGTGATCGCATGGTTTACCAGAACGTCATCTATCAAGCGAACTGGTACACCAATTCCGTTCCTGGAAGCGATTACTCCTGGACAGAAGTTGGCCCTTGTGGCTCTTCTTCATCGTCCAGCTCTAGCTCCAGCAGCAGCTCCAGTTCCTCCAGCTCTGGCAGCACGTCCAGTTCCAGTAGCTCTAGTTCCAGTAGCTCTAGTTCCAGTAGTTCCAGCTCTAGCAGCAGTTCCAGCTCAAGCAGCTCGGGTGGTGAAACTGAGCAGATCCCCAACGCTGCCAACAATGGCTATCCCTATTGTCGCTCCGCAGATTCCGACCCCGACGGCGATGGCTGGGGATGGGAAAACAGCTACTCCTGTATCGTTTTCGGCTCTAACGCAGACTCCGGCGCTGGAGACTACCCCTACTGTGTCATTGGCAGTTCACAGCTGACCCTATGTGGTTCAGATACCGGCAGCTGGGGTACTGAGGGCGGCGAAATCTGCCTCTCCGAGAGCATGTGCCCGGGTATGGGCAGCACTACTCAGGGGGCTATGCGAACAGATCTGGTTAACAGCGATGCCGATTCAACAGCCCAGGGTGTGTACGACTACCTCCGCTCGGTTTGGGGCAAGTACATGCTTTCAGGTCAGCAGGACCTCACCTGGCAGGACAACATCGACATGTACCAGCGTGTCATCAACGACACAGGCAAAGCACCTGCCATCATGGGCTACGACTTCCTCATGTACGGAAACGATGGCTGGCCCGGCCTGATGCAAACTGAAGAAGCTATCGAGCATTGGGGTCGCGGCGGCCTAGTGTCCTTCTGCTGGCACTGGCGTGACCCCAACACCAACCACTCAGGTGATTTTTATAGCGTAGACACCAGCTTCGAAATCCCAATGGCCAATAACGAACTGGATACCAACAGCCCCGCGTTTGCCAACATGGAAGCCAATGTCGAGATGATTGCTGCCGAGCTTCAACGTTTAGAAGATGCCGGAGTGACCGTTCTGTGGCGCCCACTGCACGAAGCGTCGGGCGGGTGGTTCTGGTGGGGTCGCAGCGACCGCAGTGACAACGTGCCACCAGCCTATGCGCAAGTAAAATTGTGGCAGTGGCTTTACGACACGCTGACGGAAGACTACGGGCTAAATAACCTTATCTGGATGTGGAACGGCCAAAACTCAGCCTGGTTCCCTGGCGATGAATATGTCGATATCGTCAGCTTCGACAGCTACGACGGCCAGCAAAACTATGAGTCGCAGGTAGAAGTATACGAACTCACCGCCAGCTTCCCCCATGAAACCAAAATGGTGGCCATGAGCGAAAACAGCAATATCCCAGACCCGGACCTGATGGCCGCCGATGGCGCCTGGTGGTTATTCTTCATGGTATGGAACGACACAGACACCCCAGAAGGCGTTAGCAGCAACAGCAACTTCTGGACGGGCGAGTACTACAACACCAACGCTCACAAAATACACGTTTATAACCACGATAACGTGATAACTCTGGATGAGCTGCCAGCCTTTTAACTCTTTGGGCTTTTAAGCCTTAGAGCAGCCCTCCCAGGAAATCCGGTGTCAGAGATGACATCGGATTTTTTTTCCATTCCCTGCATGCCCCTCAAGCCCTTTCAGCGCTCTATCAAAACTTCCACATTGCCTGCATGAGCGTAATAGCCAACCGTAGGCGCAAGAAACAACACGCCACAAAAAATGTCACTATCATACATTTGGCCTCAAAAACGTGCATCTCGTCACACTTTATGATACAAATGGCGCGAAACATCCAAAGGTACTAGGGATTGCCACCAAAATCTCACAAATGCCAACACTATAGTTCTAGTTTTTTGCACCTATCAACAACAAGCAGATATCAAAATCTGTGGGGAGGATTGAAATGCAAAACCGTCAGGGTGAATTAAAAAAGAAAAACTGGTATCGCTCCGACCGCTACTTCCGAACGGATAATAAGTGGTACTTCGTTACCCGAGAGAAATGGAATATTGGCCCATTCCACTCCAGAGATGAGGCCGAGCGCGGTGTATTGCGCTACCTGAAAGCATTAAAAGAGCAGAAGACCAGCACCGTGGCGAGAAAAGTTGCCTTAATGGAAGACTGGGATTCTCTGGACTACTCCCCATAAGCGCGCACCCTTGCCAGCAAAAGGGCTGATTTTGCCTCCCTGTTCCAAGACGCACCCGCGCAAAGCCACGAAACCGAAAGCCAAGGGAAATCATCAATACGGAGACTTGCGGGCCAAGGTTTCTAAGAAAAACAGCGTGTTTAAGTGCAGTTTCATTTTTCTTTCCCTATTGAAATCGCTTTTCGACTGAATGTTGCCTGTAATATTTGCCCCTGAGATAAGCTTTTTAACAGCAAACCCACTATTACCGGTACCTGTTTATGCGCAATCGTGAACTCCTCTACCTGGCATTAGGCCTGGCAAGCAGTACGCTGCTGGCATGCACCAGCCTGATGCCAAAAACCCACTTTGAAGATATCCAAGCCACACAGATTTCCTGCTTCGACTACCCCTTTGAGATAGACCCCAAACCCACCACAGAGAAGGCGCTGGAAAAAATAGAGAGGCTGAACAAAAAGCTGGAGTGCTATTGGTTTACTTATTTTGTTGATGATATAGAAGTGACAGGCTTCTACCTCAAACCACGGGGCGTACTTGTGGCCAATTTACCGGTGGTTGTACTAAACCGAGGCGGCAATGCTCGCAGCCCGAATAAGATAAACTTTGTGCTCTCCCGGGCAGTGCCACTGGTTAAAGAAGGCTATGTGGTAATTGGCAGCCTTTATCGTGGGGCACGGATTACCCAAAAGCCGAATGAACAGGAATTGCTGGACGAATTTGGTGGAGCGGATGTTAATGACGTATTAGCACTACTCCCCATTATCGACACCATGCCCTTCGCCGACAAAGAGAGCATCGCTATTTATGGCGTAAGCCGCGGCGCAATGATGTCCTATCGCGCGGCAGCGCAGACCGAGCGCTTTAAAGCCTTGGTAAGCGTGGCCGGGCCGGTAGACCTTATTGCCGGAGCCAAGCAAAGACCAAAGATGGAGAAATTTGTGTTCTCCAAGTGGATACCCGATTACTGGCAAAACAAAGACGCAGAGTTAAAAAAGCGCTCAGCCCTCTACTGGCCGGAAAAACTGCCGGCGGCCATGCCGGTATTAATAATACACGGCTCGGAGGATAAAAAAGTGGCGCCCAGCCAAGCCATTCAAATGGCAGAGGCCTTGAGCAAAGCAGGCATACCCAACAAACTAACAATTATCCAGGGAGCCGACCACGGCCTTAATAAGCCTTATCGAAAAGAGGCGAACACAGAAATAATTCAGTGGCTGAACAAGTACGTAAAAAGCCCCGTAGAAACGCAGCTGGTTAATCGCTAAAGCGGGGGAATTAATTTGCTAAGCACAATGTTATGCACCTTGCGCTAGCGCCACTATCACCCAGCGCTATAAATGCGGCCCGGCAAGATAAAATCTCGCAAGGCCGTATTTACATTTTTATCAACAACGAAGGTTAATAACTGGCATCGTATTGGTTTTTGTGCACAAAACTTTCGAAGTCTTCAGGCAATTCTCCTTCTAACAATCCATTTCTTTGTGCGCTTTCGCCAACAGCTACCGCAATTTTTGCCGACACTGTCCGAATCTCTTTTAAGGGGGGGTACAAACAGCCGAGGTCAATTTGTTTTTGAGAAACGCTTGCGGCTAGAGTTTCTGCCGCTGTAATTAACATATCGTCGTTAATACGCCTAGCTCCCGCAAGCAAAGCCCCCAAACCCAAACCGGGGAAAATATAGGCATTATTACCCTGCCCCGGCACTTTTACTGAACCATTAATATGTACAACACTAAAAGGGCTGCCGCTAGCAAATATCGCCCGGCCATTGCTCCACTGATAGGCATTTTCGGCGGTGCATTCTGCGTTTGCCGTTGGGTTAGAGAGCGCAAAGATAATAGGATGCGGGCTAATTTCTGCCATAAATTTTACTACATCTTCACTTATCAAACCGGGGCGACCGGTGGCGCCAATTAATGCATGAGGACGAAAAGCTTTCAGGCCCTCGTCAAAACTCATCGCGGGCATATCCGCCGCAAAGGGGCGAACATGGTCGGTTAAAACTTCGCGACTTTTTACCACCAAACCTTTGCTGTCGTTAAATACCATACGCGCATTGGCTTCTGCTTCTGAGAGCCCCGCTCGCTGCAGGGTTTTTGACAGTAAATCACCAATGCCCGTTGCGGCAGAGCCAGCACCCAAAAACATAAAGCGCATTTCGTGCAAGGGCATCTCGGTGATGCGCGTAGCCGCTATAATTCCCGCCAGGGCAACAGAGGCCGTACCTTGAATATCATCATTAAAACACAACAACTCATCTCTATAGCGCTCTAGTAAGGCTACAGCATTTGGAGTAGCAAAATCTTCAAACTGCAATAAGGCTTTTGGAAAGCATTTTTTTACCGCTTGAACAAATTCATCCACAAAGGCATTGTACTGCTCGCCCTTTACCCGTGGCTGTCGCAAGCCGAGATAAAAAGGGTCGTTGCGAGCCGTCTCATTTTCTGTGCCCACATCCAGCATAATGGGCATACAGTGAGCGGGATCAACACCGGCACACGCACAATAAAGCGCTAATTTACCAATGGGAATTCCCATACCATTACTGCCCAAGTCTCCCAGGCCTAAAATGCGCTCACCGTCGGTGACCACAATCAAGCGCACATCTTCCTGCCAGTTACTCAATATTTCTGCAATGTTGCCGCGATCGTTGTAGGAAATATAACAACCGTTGGTTTCACGAAAATTAATGGCGAATTCCTGGCAGGCTTGCCCGACTATTGGTGTGTACACCACAGGCATAAACTCTTGGATATGATCGATTAAAATTTTGTAGTAAACCCGTTCATTACGTTTTTGCAAAGCTGCCAGCCACATATATTGATCAATAGGCGCAGATTTTTTACGTAAATTGGTCAGTGCTCGATCCACTTGCTGTTGCTGAGTGCTTACCACCGGCGGCAGCAATCCTGTTAAACCTAACTCGGCACGCTCTTCATAGGTGAAGGCGCTGCCTTTATTCGTTCGTGGGTTACTGAGTATTTCTAAACCCTTTTTCTGCATGATAATTCCAATTGTTAGCGTCGAAAGAAAATTAAGGTGGGCATTGCAAAGTGCAGGCCATCATACAATGGCGAAACGTGCAGTGCGTTGATGCACAAGCACAGCTAAGCCCTGCTCTACCTATGGCTATAGCGAAGGCTAGTCTATAGATTGAGGAAAGCACAGCTTTTGACCCACCTCAGCAGAGCTGCCTTTTGGGCTGCGCAAATTTGCCACAGCCCTCTTGTACACTTCCATACTGAGCCAAAATTGTGCTGCCCCGCTTTCCGCCGAGCAAGCCTCGCACCGCTATGACGCCTACAGACAAAAATAGTTAGCGCCAGCGCAGCGAAATACTTCACCGGCAACAAAAGTAACGCTCACGGTTTACACAATACGGCCTTATCTTTAAAGGCTGCGCTCTCGGTGAGCGAAGCAATAATCGCTTTCTGCAAAGTAGCTTCTTTTAATTCAAACCATCGGTTTTTAAATAAATAAGCCTACTGGGGCTGCAACTGTACTCTGGTCTTTTATGCTTTTTGGTGGCGAGCAAAGCCATGCCTTCACTACAGCATTTCCCCAAGCTGGCTAAAAAGAACCTTTACTAAAACACTTTAGCTACAAGCGCTTTCCCGTTTTAAACGCTTCGCCCACAACTTAATATGTTGCCTTGAGCCAAACGCTAAGGCACCAACTCATTGCGCCTCGTTTTTGGCGGTACTGTTTTTTCAGTATAGCTCTCTCATTTAGCTCTCTAATATAGCCCTCTCGCATACCTCGCTCGTATAGCCATAGACACTTCTAGCATGAGTTAGCTAACAGTTGATCCGTCGAATTTTTGCTGCAGGCTATGGCGTAAAGGACATCCCCTTTAAGCACCAAATTACGCCACCGCAAGCCGACCGCGTTATTAGCCTGGCGCTACTGTGCCCCAACTTGGCTCCTCAGCGATTTATTTATTAGGAATGTTTTGTTTGTCGAATAACTCTTCTATCATAGGCTACTTTCAGCCCTTATAAACAAAGGAAACGCCATGCCCCTCCATGCCCGCGCAGGCCAGCCAGTTCAGGACTCTGACCTTACCAACATCCCTCGCTTAGTCGCAGAATATTACCGCACCGATGCCACAGCACCGGTGGCATTTGGCACGTCCGGCCACAGAGGCTCCTCCTTCAGCGGCAGCTTTAACGAAGCCCATATCGCGGCCGTTAGCCAGGCACTGGCTGAATATCGCCAACAACAAGGCATTAGCGGGCCGCTTTTTGTCGGCGTAGATACTCACGCGCTTTCCGAGTGTGCGTTTATTACTGCATTGGAGGTATTAGCTGCAAACGATGTAAAACTAGTGGCACAAGAAGGCCGAGGCTATACACCCACACCGGTTATATCCCACGCAATACTCGCCTATAACGCAGGGCGAACAGAAGCCCTTGCCGACGGCATTGTGATCACTCCTTCCCATAACCCACCACAAGACGGCGGCTTTAAATATAACCCACCCAATGGTGGCCCGGCCGACACAGACGTTACCAACTGGATTCAAGACCGTGCCAACCAGATTATAGAAAACGGGCTAAGCGAGGTTAAAGCCGAAAGCTTTACCAGCGCATGGCAAAACACCAGTAAACAAGATTTTAAGCAAGCCTATGTGAACGACCTTAAAAACGTTATCGATATGGAAGCGATTGCCAAATCGGGCCTAACGATTGGTATCGACCCCCTGGGTGGCTCCGGCATCGAATATTGGGATGTAATTGCAGAAACCTACAATATTAATATCGAGATGGTTAATAAAAAGGTCGACCCAACCTTTAGCTTTATGACCCTGGATAAAGACGGAAAGATCCGTATGGATTGCTCCTCCCCTTACGCCATGGCGGGCTTAATTGGCCTAAAAGACAAATTCGATATCGCCATCGGTAACGACCCGGACTACGATCGCCACGGCATAGTAACCCCACAAGGGCTTATGAACCCCAACCACTACCTGGCAGTGGCTATTCAGTACCTCTACTCCCACCGCCCAGAATGGGCCAACTCCCTCGCCATAGGTAAAACGCTGGTATCTTCCAGCATGATCGACCGCGTAGCAAAAGACCTCAACAAAACCCTGGCCGAGGTGCCCGTTGGCTTTAAATGGTTTGTTGATGGTTTATTTAAAGGCGAGCTTGGCTTTGGTGGCGAAGAAAGTGCCGGCGCCAGCTTTTTACGTCGTGACGGTACCGTGTGGTCCACCGATAAAGACGGCATTATCCTCGGCTTACTCGCGGCAGAAATTACCGCCGTTACCGGTAAAAACCCCTCTGAGCACTATGCCGAACTGGTAGCAAAATACGGCGCACCGGTGTATACCCGCATCGACGCACCAGCATCTACAACACAAAAAAATATTCTTAAAGCCCTTTCGCCAGAGGCGATAAAAGCAGAAACCCTCGCGGGCGAAGCCATTCAACAAAAACTTACCCACGCACCGGGCAATGGCGCAGCCATAGGTGGGCTAAAAGTACTTAGCGAAAACGGCTGGTTTGCAGCACGGCCTTCTGGAACCGAGGAAATCTATAAAATTTATGCAGAAAGCTTTAAAGGCGAAGCGCATTTAAACACCATTATTGAAGAAGCCCAGGCCATTGTTTCGGAAACATTTAAAGCCGCAGGCGTATAACTGCATCCTCAACAGGTGCCCGGGTTAACAGGCACCTGTAACAACTTGGCGCATACAGCGCCTACTCCTCTCTTATCTCTTCACAAGTAGTACTTGAATTGCGGGCACTGCTTATTACAAGCGCTTTAGCACATTGTCGATTTACCTGGCACGAAGCGAGCAAATCAGTTACATGGCCCAGCATTGAGTAATTACCGCCTTTACAGCTTACTCACCCAAACCGGGTTTGCAGAACTAGAGCATGGCGATACAAGGCTGGTTTTTGATGGAAACTCAGCCGGGGATAAACTATTATTTTAAACACCGTTTCACTGCGGTATAGAAATCCACCCCTCTAAGCGATTAAAAAGCTTATTCAGGAATGCGAGCCAAGCGGAAGCGCTTTTATTATTCGCTTAACAGGCCCAAAGTGTGGCGTTATGTTTCCGCAACACTTTCATTTTTGGTCCTAAGTGTTTGCATATAGTGGTGGTACATTCCTCTCAATTTATAGTGGGAGGGGAGTGTGGGCTGGCTGTATATTGTTTTAGCATTTTTACTGTTTGTTTACCTTTATCCGTATATTTTCTATCGGTGCCTGAAGCTAAAACGCTATAACTTAACTTTTAGCGGTATTGCTATTCAACACTGGGTTTTAAATACGGTGCTGGTCGTTTTGCCGACTTCTGTTTGTGCACATACATATCAACCGACCCTAGAAGTATCTATAGCCACCCAAGCAGCGTATTGGATCCCGGTATGCATTATGAGATATATCAGAAAGGGGTTCACTTTCGTGGATAGAATATGGGTATATGCAGCTTATCCCTTTATCTTTGTACTGCTTTACGGCTCAATATATCTTTATATAGATTTGCTCCGTTATCTGCGCACCCAGGTTGGGATGGGGTAAACAACATAACCAGCAGGATCTACGTTCCGACCCCTAACGCAGCTATGTTAGGCATATATTGGATATTCTGAATGATTGAAGAAAATGTAGTGATTATTGAAGGGAGTAAGCTAAAGGCCATTCAGATAATATTGATTGCCGTTGGCTTCGTCGCTCTTGGCGTCGTTATGGTATCGAAAGGTGTAATATGGGGATGGCTGGGTATCGTCTTTTTCGGATTGGTGATCCCAGTGGGACTTATTCAGGCCTTCAAAAAAACATACATAAAAATGGATGAAAGCGGTTTTGAAGTGAATTCCGGGCTTAACCCTTGGCGCCTTGAGTGGTCGGATGTAGATCATTTTTATGTTGGGCGGATACACGGAAACAAAATGATAGGTATTAGCTATAGCAATACTTATGAAAAAGGGGAGCCTGCGAGAAAAGTAGCTGCTGGCTTGTCTGGCATGGAAGGGGCAATTCCAAATCAGTTCAAATTAAAGCCAAGCATTGTTTGTGAGCATTTAAATAAGTGGAAAAGTAAGCACACTAAAACTGCATAATCAAATCAGCTAACAGGAAGTCTTGTTAAGTTATAGCTATGAAAGAAATTATTTTAAAAATATATGCTTATCCGCCTAATACAAATTACTACGCGATTTTTCGTGTTTTCGCTACGCTCAACCATACAAATAAAGTGTCAAATTAATCAAGAAACAAACATGCCTTACATTCTAGCTTCCTCAAAAGAAAAAGAAGAATATAGAGCGTATGCCAGTGAATTTATAGCTTCTCAAAATCAGCAAAGCTTAGATAATAAATCTGCTTGCTATAAAATAGACAAAGGTACAAAAGTTGAATTAATGCTAACCGTGAATATAGCGGGTGTAATTTCAAGTTCTGACACCGCCACCGACTCCAGAAAAGCCAAATGTATTAGAAAAGCGTATATCGGCGCTAGAATGCCTGTACCCCCATTTGCACCTATAGCTATCAGATTAAACATGATCTAGTAAATTATACAAAAAGTCGCTCAAGCATCAGTTACTACGCTGCGAGGGCCTTTTAAAATAAGAAGGATGAAAAATGTTAGCACTACGTCCAAATTGTGAATGTTGTGATAAAGATTTACCACCCGAATCTGAAGAAGCGGTAATTTGCACCTTTGAATGTACATTTTGTAAAGAATGCGCAGCAAAGAAACTCAAACATGTATGTCCTAACTGCGGCGGAAATTTAGTGCAACGGCCAATAAGGCCTAGGGCTTTACTGGCAACTAATCCCGCATCAACAAAACGTGTATTAAAAGAGTTCGGTTGTGAGTCGGGTATTGCATAACAAATCGCGCCATGTTCAGCTACTTCGCAGCTTGGCCCTCCTTTACGGTGCTTCAGCTCATGGGCGAGTCGCCATATCAGCAGTGGTGATAATATTTTCCTACTTTTTCTGCTCAGTTACTACATGATCTACATGCTTAATTCTTTAGATTTATTAAATACGCCTTGCGAGCCAAACACTGCAGCGAAAAGGTTTCTATCACGGTTCAAACCCATTATATTTTAGCTTAGCTGGTAGATATCTATTGGCTCGCGAAGTGTCTATGTAGCTTAAACCAGCAAACTGTTGGAGCAAATGCATGTCTACTAGTGTTTTTCTATTATTGATCTTTGTAATTTTTGTATGGATTCTGTTTTTTCGTTCTCGATCAAATAAACATGAGCAGCAACGCTCAGAATTATTTCGGCACTTGGCTGGGCAGTTGGATATGCAATTTTCTACAAAGATGAGCCGCGACTTTAGACAGCGACTTAAAGCATTTAACCGCTTTAATAATCCAACTCACAGGCAAGGCCATAGACTCTCGACGATCATAAACGTGTTACAGAACAATGCGAATGGGGTCGAGACGGTGTTTTTCGAGTGCTCGCCGAGAGGCGGCCACACGGGAAGAAATATGGAGCCGATTTTCTATTTCAAATCATCCTTCCTGGATCTCCCCAATTTCCATATTCGCCGTTCTAATATACATCAGATCCGCTTTTTAAAGTCTTTGGGTAAAGGCGGCGTAGATATCGATCACTCTCCCTTTTCTCAAAAATACCTGGTGAAATGCAGTAAAGAAGATACACTACGAAGGTTATTTTGCGACGAATTTCTTGATTTTATATCGAGTAACGATACTTTTGATATCGACGGTAATGGAGACCAAATGATCGTGTATCGCGCAATGTATGATGATGGATCCACAAGTAATATGGGGCGAATAGACCTAAATGAGCTTAAGGATGTAAAGCAACAAGCTCTTGAGGTTTATAAATATTTAAGTCGCCCCGCGTAAAGTGAAACAATGCGCTAAGTGCGCTGTTCTCCATACTATCGGTGCAGACTATATTGGTACAGACTCAGCAATCTCGAAGCTCTGTACAACGCTTGCCATGGGTCTATAACAAGCAAAGTCAAAAGCTCTGTGTAAAAATGGCTAAAAACATAGTGATTTTTGTTGTGCACGAACACTTAGAATATGGATGGTCGCAGTATACTTAAAATGCCATTACACGCAGACCTTGCAAAGCTATTACCTTTTGTTCGACAAAACGAACAAAACCACCATCTTCACCACGCGGCGTTTAAGACCTTAACAGAATGGAGAGAAAATGATTCATGTAGTATGCGGGCCAATAGGTGCAGGGAAAACTACCTATGCGAAACAACTTGCTAAAGAACAGAATGCAATATGTTTTTCAGAGGATGAGTGGCTTGCAAGGCTATTTGTACCTGACGCACCAGAAGGCTTACTACGAGAGCCTATGGAGGTTGTAGGGGCGTGGGCTACAGAAAAATACCTGCGCTGCCGAAGTCAAATCTGGCAGGTTTGCCTACAACTTCTCGATGCCGATACTAGCATTGTTCTTGATGGTGCTGCCGCTACCAAAGAACAGAGAGACAAGATCAGGCAAAAAGCTAAAGATTCAAATGTTGGGTTTAAGTTACATTATGTAACTGCTTCGGTAGAGTTGCGTCATAAACGCGTTTTTGAGCGCAACGAAAAGCAAGGTGAAAGCTATTCTTTAGAAGTAACACCGGCAATGTTTGAGTTTACCGAACAATTCTTTCAACCACCGGTTGGCAATGAACTTTATGAAGTTAAGATTATTGAAACGTAAATTAGTGCCAGCACGACAATACGCCCACATCTAGAAGTATCGCGCCCTCTACCACATAAGCTTGCCAGTTTGTTCACTGGTGAGCCGGGCGCTAGACAACCAGGTTACTCATAGAAGGCAGACACCAATGAAATACATCACAATATTATCACTATGTATTCTCGCAGCATGTACCGCTCGGAACGAAATAAACAACTCCAGTAGTAATGCTTTTAATGGAGCCTTGAGTCACGAAGTGATAGAACCCTCTATGGTATTGATAAGCGCTGGCGAATTTATGATGGGTAGTAATACCCCTACGCCCTCCAAACTAAGCCATGCTCCTGCCCATACTGTGAGGGTAGCAGCATTCTATATTTCCAAGTACGAAACGACAGTCGGTGAATTTGAGCAGTTTGTAACAGCTACAAATCGCCGGATGCCGGAACAATGCTGGAAATGGATGGACAATAAAATAGAATACAAAATGACTGCCGCCAAATGGGATGACCGTGACAATGCACCATCTGAATTTCACCCTGTTATGTGTATTGGCTGGGAGGATGCGAAGGCCTATGCTCGCTGGCTATCAATAACAACGGGAAAGCATTATCGCTTACCAACCGAGGCTGAGTGGGAGTATGTTGTACGAAGCGGGACAGCTTCGCCCTACTATTTTGGCGCTAAAGTATCTGACATTTGTCTTCATGCAAACGTGTTAGATAATAATGGCGTGAAAGCACTGGAGAATGATTTTAGGATAAAGCGTAGCGGCATTAATTGTGACGATGGCAATGCCTACACTTCGGTAGTGGGCTTATTTGCACCGAATGCGTATGGTGTCTACGACATGCTTGGCAATGTCGGCGAGTACGTTGAGGATTGTCAGCACGATGGATATGAAAAAGCACCAGCTGATGGAAGTGCCTGGGTGAGCGATTGCATTGGGCATGATACTCCCGTTGGTTTTTTTGAGATGGTTATTCGCCGAGGAGGGTCGTATAGCTCTTCTGCAGATGCACTCTATTCCTATAGCCGTGCGCATACAGGTAAGACAAACCCAAGCGCTTTAGGTGAAGGGTTTCGCCTGGTTCGTGAAATTCCTCTCGAAGGAAGCACTTCGCTCCCTAAAACATCAGGAAAAAGCCATGATTATTTTGAAAGGTTGAATAAAGTTCGGAATGAACTCAAAAAAATTAACTACCGATAAAACAGTATCAAGTATTTCATAACAAAATTATGCAACATTAATTCACCAGAATTAAAAGTAATTAAAAAATGGTGAGTTATTGATTTTTATGCTTAGCCGTTGCAGCATCTACTTTGTTTAGCCACACACCGCCCATAAAACTCAAAGAAAATCTTGACAATGAGCTGGTAGCTCTTTATAAAAATCCAAATGACTTGGACTAAGCGAGCCTCATTCTACCCTGAGTGCACTCACCACCCAACCTACCCAGGAGAGGCTTGGAGCTAGGTCAATTGATAAGTAAAAAATCCTTGTTGAAAATGTTTTACTTTGGGCCATTTTTTTATTCATTTCTCTTTAAATCAGAAGGAGGAACTAACATCTGCCCGATGTTAAGCAAAGATGACTCACTGAACGCTACATAAGAGAACGCCTATAGCACTTTCGTGGGACTGGAAGACAGCCTCATACAGCTCGAACCAGGTATACCGCTAGAAGTCGCTATCTCGCTTTTATGGTACCTGCTATATCGATGTGCGCCTATGATTCTAGGTAAAAGCCTTAACCTACAGGTTCACAATAAGCTCGCGTAGCGTGGTTTATATACGCCGCGCTGACTTTCTGGATAAAGTATGGGAATAGAATTTATACCATTTATCGTCGTGTTATTGCTGCACCTGTATGTGCTGGTGAAATCCAACAAGATAGATCGCACTAGAAAATTTGTTTATGCCATGTTAATAATGTTGGCGTCCATAATTTTAATGGTGTGTGGTGTACTGGTGGGCCTCGCAGGAAATAAGGGGACAAAAGAAATCGCTTACATCCTTTTCTACGCGCCAGTATACCTGCCAATTGTAAGCCTACTTTTCTATTTGCCAAGCAGTAAGCGTGCAACATAAGTAAATGGCAATTTAATACGTATTGCTAAGGTGTAGGAGCAAACCACCGTCAAACAAAGGAGATGTTAAATGTTAATTATCACAAACAGAAATATTAATAAATCAAACTTTAAAGATGGCATAGGAGACCACGAGGCTTTCGGCGATGGCGTCAACTCAAAAGGGCCAAACGAAGTTAGGCTCGCCACTGCCAATAAAATCGATGGAATATGGAAAGTTAAACTAATCAAAGAACCATCTGTAATAACAAATAATAATATACCCTCACAAAAGGAGTTCATCAAACTCCGAGACAAGCTAACCTCTAACAAGAAAAATTGCGTGTTTTTTGTACACGGCTTTAATCAGTCATTTGAGAAAAATCTAGAAAAAAGTTTTGCTTTAGAAAAAGAACACAATGTTGAGGTTATCGCATTTTCCTGGCCATCTAATCCTGGTGGTTTTAAGACGAAAGAGTACCGCCACGCCAAGCGAACGGCTCGGGCCTCGATGGGAGCCTTAGATTCTACACTCGAGAAACTAAGTGGCTACTTGAAAGAGCCCTTTAATAGACAAGCACTTGAAGCTTGCGATATAAAATTTTCCCTAATGACATACAGTCTTGGCAACTACTTGTTCCAGAACTATGTTCTTGATTCGGCCTATGAAAATGAAACAGCGATATTTGACAATGTGGTGTTATGTCAGGCCGATGTAGACAACAAAGACCATAAGTCGTGGGTAGATCTAATAGAAACTGGCAAACGCGTGTACATAACAATTAATGAAAATGATTGGGTGCTAAAATGGTCGGATGCCAACTTCCAAAAAGATCGACTTGGGAGAACGGCAAAAAACCTTAACTCTAGCAATGCCCTATATTTTGACTTTACTGATGGCCCAGATGTTGGAAAAACACACGGGGTTTTCTATAAAAAAACCAATCCCACAGTTAAGGATTTTTTCGGCAAGGTATTAAACGGATTGCGTGGCGAAGATATTGAAGGAATGTCTTACCACCAGCCCTCAAATTCGTACAGATTCTAGCCCTCAAAAAATCGGAACGCGGGACGCCGTAATAGGCACCACTTCGTGAGGCCTCAGCTGTACGTATAACAACAAATACTAATAATGGGGATCGATAATGGAAAGAAATAATTTGACTATAGCGTTTGTCTTTAGCCTGGTTAGCACACTAATATCTCTCTCAATCTTTATTAACGCCTTATCCGGCGATAACGGCTTAAGAATATCATTGTCTGCTGTGGGCTTTGTCATATTTCTGTCTCTTTTTGGTGCTGTTGTATTTACTATTTTACGAAAACCTAGCTCACAGTAAGTACATGTTTCATGGGGTATCACGGCGCTATATAATCTTGTAAACGTAACAGTCCTATAGTTTGTTCCTTGGCCCCTTAGTGCTGGTAGCAATGTATATGTGTGCTCTCGCTTAACTTTTAATTGCGTTTTGTTAGTTTTGTATTGCTACGCAAGCATTACCAGCCTCTATACGGGGCTGTACGGCGGGGCCCTGTAATTGATACACACAATCAGAACGCACGCATATGATGCTGGGCTCAAAAACCAAATGGATTGGACTCCATGCAGGGCCTTAGTCTTATCCTAAGTTATATAATTGTTACCCAAAAATAATTATTGCAGAGATCGTTGAAATGAACAGCTTCATCGCTGGTTTATCGACAAGCAAAGCGGCAAAGGTTGTAGGAATAGCGTTTATAAGCTCGGTTATTATTGTAACCATCGTTGATGATTTTCTTTTGGCTAATTTTGTAGTGCCGGGGGATAGCGCCGCTTTAGCGAGGGATATCAAGTCTAATGGCACGCTGTTTTTTGTTGCCGTTCTTGGTTATCTGCTCGTATTAGCGCTCGACTCAATTATTGCTCTTGCCTTGTATGTTGTACTTAGCCCATCCAATAAGCAGTTTGCCTTGCTTACAGCAACACTCAGGCTGCTATACGCAGGTATTTTAGTCATTGGATTAGTTGCACTGGTAATTGAGCTTGTGGATGTTTATGGTTATGCAACTATAAAACTCGTTGGATACAGCTTTTTTTCCTTACATATCTTTGTGCTTGGGTATTCGGTTTTCAGGTCAGAATACATCCCTAGAACCCTCGGCCTATTGCTTATAGCTGCATCTTTCACATATATCGTATTTTTTATTGACTTCCAACTACCCGAAATAGTCGAGGTAATTACTATGTTAACAATGGCTATTGCTGAGCTTTCTCTAAGCATCTGGCTTATGGTGCAGAACAGCAGGTTACCAGAGAAAAGCATTTACTGAGCGTTAAGCCTAGTTTGGCGGTAATGAGTTACAGTTGTACAATGAAGCTAACACTGGCACTTACCGGTAATATGGCACTACACCTCTATGTTTGCGGCAGCGATAGGGCCAGAGATTACATTGATAATGAAAGCGGCACTCTTTTAGCTAGCTTCGGCGGTCAATGAAATTTGAGCTTCTAGGGGAAATACAAAGAGTATCAAAATATGAGCCCATCTATTAGATGGAGTGCAATTAATGCATATCAAAAAATTGCTCAATTTTTGTATCGGCGACCCCACTTCAACTAGAATTGCCACTACTGAAAAAACACAAATAAGCAAGGCCTTAGCTTTATAATCGTAAAACTGGAAGTATGCTAGATGTTTAGAAATATCTTAATTGTTATCATTCTCTTTTCTTCGTGTCATGTCTATTCTGGAGTAGAGGTTGGAGAAGAACCATTTAAACTCATCGGTAAGGATGGAGCTGGCGAGTCAATTGATTTAGATAGTTACAAGGGGAAAGTAGTGATTTTAACATTCTGGGCAACTTGGTGTAGTCCATGTATGAAAGAGATTCCGGTTTTAGGTGGGATACAGAAAAGAGTTAGTACTGATCATTTGCAAGTAATTGCAATAAGCTACCATGAGTCAAGGAAGATATATAAGAAAGTGGTTAAAGCAATTACGGATAATCCAATGATATTTTCTTTCGACAAGAAATCTCGTGTAGCGAAAAAATACGGCGTAAAATCGATACCGCACATGGTCATAATCGGCAGGGATGGTCTCGTAAAAGCTAAGCATATCGGTTATAGCGAAAAGCAAATACCTAAAATGATAGAGGAAATAAATACCTTGCTCGCTGCCGAAACCTAACAAATAACTTAGGTGAGGCACGGTTGAATAAGGCCTTGTACGTGGCACGCGGCGCCAGTTTCGCTTCGGCTAATCGCCAATCTGTTCGTTGACGTTATTTATTAAATATTCACTGAGTGTTCTTACGGAAGGCGACTGAGCTCTTCTGGAAGGCAGTAGTAGACTCAATTGCGCCTTTCCTGAAACCCAGTCCGGCAGCACTCTGACTAATAACCCCTTAGTCACTTCTTCACGGCAGGCATAGGCCGGCAGGCTCACGATACCCAGCCCTTCGATAGCTGCGTGTTTTAGCGTACTCATATCGTCACTGCACAGCTGTGGGCTAAATGGAACCGTAACTGTTAGGCCTTCGCTGTTATGCAGTGTCCAATGCCCAGTAGCGGGCTGCCAACCTACTTTTAGACTTTGCCGCTTAAACAAATCATAGGGTGAATTAGGGCTGCCAGTTTTGGACAAGTAGTGAGTGCTCGCGAACAAGTGCCATGAAACCGTAGCAAGGTGCCGCTGAATAATACTCGAATCCGGTAAGGCCTCCGTGTGACCCCGTATTGCCATATCGATACCTGAAGCAACTAAATCAACAGCCTGGTTAGTAACCTGCTGAACCAGGTCAACTTTTGGGTGCTCTGCCATAAACTGCAGTACTAAATCCTTCACTGCAAACTGGGCCACTCCCACCGAACAGCTCATGGTCACTCGACCGCTTAGGGAGGTTTTTCTATGTTGAATGGCGGCCTCTGCTGTTTTCATTTCCTCCAGCAGCGCGCGAGCGTGTTGATAAAAGATCTGGCCAGATTCTGTCACATTGAACTGTCGAGAGGTTCTTTGAATTAACTTGATATCTAACCTTTCTTCTAGCTTTGCTACATGGCGGCTCAGGCGTGATTTGGGAATATTTAGCGCTTTGGCCGCTGGCGTAAAGCCTTGTTTTTCTACCACGTGAACGAAGTAAAAATAATCATTTAGGTCGATCATGTCTTCGGTAACCACGCTTTGTCCGCCACATTTGTTCCAATTATAGAACGTACACTTCAGATTTTGTATCTACCGGCGCATATCGTCCTATTGATAGTATCTTAAGCATGGCAACTCAACACATAGCCGGGAGTAAAAAACAATGAACGCACCAGTGACAGTAGCAAGCAACACAACGAAGAATTCGACGACACCAGCGGGTTTCTCGCCGGCCAAGTACGGCAAAGTACTGGAGATTGGCAGTGGTTTTACTGCCATGGCCTTTAAAGAAAAAGATTTTTCCGGTGGGATGGATCCTTTGGTCATGGTTGACCACTACAAAATGACCATGCCAACTTTTGGAGCTCATCCACACGCCGGGCTATCGGCTGTTTCCGTACTTTTTGAAGACAGCGAGGGTAAGTTCCATAACCGCGACACACTAGGTAACGACTTCGACCTGATGCCAGGAGACTTGTACTGGCTTAAAGCTGGGGCTGGCGTTGTTCATGACGAGTCACCACGCACAGGATCAAAAATTCACGGCTTACAAGTATTTGTGAACCTACCCTCAATCTACAAGACAAGTGAGCCAGAGTCACTGCATGTGGAGGCACACCGCGTCCCTGTTTATGAGGGAAATGGTAGCCGTGTTCGCATTTTGCTGGGGTCTAGCAAGGGCATAAGCGGGCAGCAATCTCCAGCATTACCCATGACCATTCTTGATGGAAGCACTGATTCGAACGGCGGCTTTATGCACACCTTGAACGGTGGGGAAAACGCTTGGATATATGCAGTGAAAGGCGAAATAACATTAACGGTTTCCGGGCGAGAGGTTCATCTTTCATCCGGGCAGTCCGTGGCATATTCGCCGCTTAACAAGCGTACAGAACAAGCACTTCAAGTAAGCAATAGCAATGATAAATCAGCGCATTTTGTGTTGTTCGCTGCTAAACCTGTCGGTGAAACTTTCGTTCAGAAGGGCCCTTTTGTAATGAGTTCAGAGGCGGAAATAGAGCGCATAGAAGCCGATTTTGCGGCTGGCAAACTTGGGCACTTGGATTAAGCACACAAGTGAGCGCGATTCAACAACAAATTTGGAGATAAAAATGAAAATATTAGCCTTCGCAGCAAGTAATAGCCGCAATTCCATCAACAGAGATCTCGTTAGCTTTGCGGCGACCTTATTAGATAAACATGAGGTCGAAATGCTGAACATCAATGATTATGAGATGCCTATTTACAGCAGTGACCTCGAAGCGGCGCACGGTATTCCAGATGCTGCTTCTAATTTCCTGAAAAAGATAGAAAAAGTAGATGCCTTACTGATTTCCTATGCCGAACACAATGGTAATTACACTGTTGCCTACAAAAACCTTTTCGACTGGGCGTCTCGAAAAAATATAGAAATCTATCAGGGCAAGCCTATTATCATGCTCGCAAGCTCACCAGGCGCAGGTGGAGCAAAAAGTGTGCTCGCTTTGGCTCGAGATTCTGCCCATTTCTTCAAGGGGAACGTCGTTTCGAGCTTATCTATACCAAGCTTTTATGACAACTTCGACTCCGTGAAAGGTGAACTGAAAAACGCTGAATTGCTGGCTCAGTTGAAAACCGCACTGTCAGCAGTTGACAATGATTAATCGCTATTTGTAAATGCCGGACGCCATGATGATACCTAAGAGATTTCACTTCCATACATTTTCGTTTTTTATGTCTTTATTCATGTCAGGCCTTATGTCATTGGCTATGTTGTTTTTCGATTCAACGACCTTGACTGAGGTGTTATTAAACTGGCCTAAGGCCTGGACATACTCAATGATCGTGGCATTTCCGGTAAGTATGCTCGTCGTGCCTTTTACCCAGAGGCTGGTTTCGAGGCTCGTTGCAGCGAACTGATACGGCTTTTACCGCTATCATTACAAGCAGCAGAAGCGCTTAACATTAGGCTGTTCGTACCTTTTCACAGCCACGATACATATATAAGACACCCCCCACATTTGAATTTCATTAAATCTTATTTTTATTGTTCTAGCGTTTCGACGTTTTTACATAAAGCGATGCGTACATTGGATAGCACGATAAAGGCACCAGCCTACTGATAGTATGCGAGCGAATTCTTTCTCGCTAGAACAGTGGGAATCGCCTGTCATTTGCGATGGAAGTTAATCCACTACAGCTTCGCAGCTAGCAAGTCCAGCTTACCTTTTTAAGCCAAATACATTAACTGTGAGGGGATGCTTATGTTTACAAGCTACAAGGCTTTTGAATGTCGCTTCAAATTGTGTTGTAAGCAGTAGCCATTCCCGGCTGTTCATTTCCAAATATTGCAGTACAGGGGGCGGTTAAGTTACTGTGGATATAGCCGCGCTTACCAACGATACAGGCCAGTTTTAGCAGCCAACAACCACCCCTGCCATCTAGAGGAAGCAAAGAAGATGCAGATGAATATGATCAAAGGTGCCTTCTTTTTAGAGGAAATCACGGAAGACATTATTGAGCAGATTATCGCCTCCGGCATAAACGAGATCTCGCTCAAGTGGGAACATTACGACAATGAACTCGTCAATTTGCTGAGAACAAGCAATATCAAAGTGTACATCGAAGTCAGTTTGTTTGTTAGCGAAGAATTGTGGCAGAAATACCCCGACTCTCGTCCGCTTGACCGAGATGGAAAGCTGATGGACCCTATCAATTGGTACTATGGGGTCTGCCCTAATCATGTGAAAGTTCGCGAAGAAAAACTATCAATAATTGCTCGTATCATCGAGACCTTTAACTTTGATGGACTATGGCTCGATTTCATTCGTTATCCCTGTCACTGGGAAGCCGCGAGAGATTCAAACATCACCGAGTATTGTTTTTGTAAAAACTGCCTCGAAAAATTCGAGAAAGATAGGGGTGGGTCGCCAGAAGGAGATGCCTGGGTCGCATGGAAATGCCAACAGATTACTGAATTTGTGAGGGACGTTCGAGAGCGGGTTGATTTATCGGGGAAAAATATTCAGTTAGGAATGTTCGCAGTACCATGGATTGGAAATACCTGTGGCAACGCAATACATTCGATCGTGTGTCAGGATTTCCCTAGGTTATCAAAATACATTGATGTATTTGGCGTAATGACCTATCACAAGCTTGCAGACCAGTCGGCAAATTGGATTGAAGAAGTTGTCGACAAGCTAGCAAAAATTACTGGAAAACCAGTAGTTCCACTCGTGCAATCCATAGATACTCCAACGCTAATTTCTAAAGAAGACTTTGAACATTCAATTGGCCTCGCGGTGGGTGAGCCCTCAAAAGGTGTGATAATTTTTCACTTTCATGATTTGTTGGCAAACCAAAGAAAATACGAAGTCGTGAAAAAACTGTTTACTACGGAACTGTAGGAAACTGGAGGCAACAACAAACACATGTCACCGATAAAAACTGCACGGCCCCAGGCCTGTGCCAATGGCACGCTTTTGGCTATTACCTATACTGCTTGCACGCAAATATTTGCTGCGCGCCCTTAATAAGGCTTAATGAGTAAATACTTATAGCCAGCCCAATGGTCGTTACGGCGATGGGCTCTACACTAGCAATTTAGTGTCAGGCGCTAACAAGTATTAAATTAACTTTTCTTGCGCTATATAAAAGCAATTTCAATTGTATTTGTTATCTTAGTGGCTAAGCGAGCAAGTTGTCGGGCTACACAAAGCCTTATTCCATTTATATAGGCTAGGGCTTACCGCCTTCTCACCTTGCTTAAGGTAGGCTGAAGTAATTGCTTTGTGGGCAACAGCTTAATCAGCTCTGGCATTAAACCCAAAAAACTGAGTATTTTACTTCGGTATTACGATGCAGTAAAAACGGCGCTCCATAGGCTGAACAGTTTCGAGCTAAAGGGCTTCGAAGGGGCTCATGTCGATGGGTTCCATTTTAGCAATGAGCATCTCAGGGTATACGTATTGTGGGAATCCTTATGTCCAGCTCCCAAGCACAAAGCTTTGATTGGCCGTTTGGCTTATCACCAAGAGATATAAAAACCTCAGTTGTATTCTGGGGTGTTTTTAGCCTTGTGCCTATTCTCTATTGCATTACTTATAAAACTGTCAATTCGGCACCGTTAAATTTGGCTTCTACCGTAATCTGGACGCTATGGGATTGGGGCATTTGGCTGCTAATACTTCCCTTCGTTTTTAAATTTCTCAGTGCCTTCGAAAATCTGGATACCAAACGCCTGACACGCCAGTTTCAGTTGATTTTTCTGGTGTTGCTGGTAGCGCTATCGTACCGGGTGGCGGTGGATATTATCGGCTGCCATCGAGGCCTGGCAAAAAGCCTATTGCGCTTTATTCCAAATTACACCGCCGGGCTGGCGATCATTATTGCAAGCTGGTATCTGATCTTACGTAACAATCCAAATACCAATGCGCGCTCAAGCTGCTCTTCGCCCCCAGTTTTGGCTGACGTAAGCGATAAGTTCGCACACGCTCTGGAAGCCGCAAACACTCAAATACAAGCAGAACAAGACTACCCAGACACCCTGTTAGTGTACAAAGGCAGCAGTGAATGCTTGATTAAAGTCGATCAAATTCAATGCATCAAAGCGGCGGGCAATTATGTGGAAATATACTGTAACGATCAGCCCTATCTCACCCGCACCACCATGAAACAAATCGAGCAGCGCTTATCCCCATCATTATTTCTTCGCACTCACCGCTCTCACATCATTAATATTAATGAAATCCAGCGCATTAAGTCTCTTGCTTCCGATAATGCCTCTGTGGAGTTACGCAGTGGAATGTCCCTCAGCATTGGAAAAAAATACAAAAACCGCATTAGAGAACACCGTATTTAAGGCTGCTGCCAGCGCTATTAGCCGTTGCGCTGTTAGCTACGGGCCTTCGCTCACGGTGTTTATCCCACCATAGGTGTTTTTAACCCTCTCTGTTTGATTCACCCCTCCACCCTCGCTGTAATCACCTCAAACCAACAACTAAGCGCAATAAGCCCCGCCCCGGGCTTAGCAAGAGGTGATTTAATGCGTACCCAATACTTGATAGCCCTGTTCTTTTTATTATTAGCGCCTCTCTTAGTGCCCAACAGCGCCTTAAGTAGCGAAGGTAAGCTTAAGGATAAAAGTTCAAACGCCAACAACAAGCACATGCGCATAACACGCATAAACGAAGCAAGCCGGGCGCCTAAGATTGACGGCCTGCTGGATGAAAAGCTCTGGTCTGAACTAAAAGCCATTGAAGACTTTCATCAGGTTCGTCCCCAGCAATTTGCGCCCCCAAGTGAACGTACCCGTTTGTGGATCGCCTACGACCAGGACATGCTGTATATCGCAGCACGAATGTTCGAGCAGCACCCTGATGCAATCAGCCTGAGGGAGACAATTCAGGGCAAAGACTTTGACTCGGATGATTTGATCAGCATTACTCTGGACCCGTTTAATAACAAGCGGGAGGGTTACCTTTTTCAGGTCAATCCCTTTGGCCTGCGCAGCGAAGCCCTTATTACCAACTCTGATAGTGAGCTGAACGATGATTGGCGTGCTATCTGGTTTGCCGCTGCTAACATTGACGACAAATCCTGGACTGTAGAGGTCGCCATTCCCTTTAAGTCCCTCTCCTTTAACCCGCACAGCGATACCTGGGGCATTAACTTTGGCCGCGTAATTCGCAGGAAAGGCGAAACCATTGCCTGGTCCTCACAGGGTGATAACGTGTGGGAAAACGCGCCCTCGCTGACAGGCGAATTGCAGCCGATAAACAATATCAATCAGGGCCTGGGGCTGGATGTAAAGATCTCAGGCGTAGTCAACCGTTTGGAAGACCACCTTAACAAACAGAATACTAACGATGCAGAACCGTCTGTAGATATATTTTATAAACCCAGCCCGGCATTTACCGTGGTTGGCACACTCAACACAGATTTTTCCGCCACCGAAATAGACGACCTAAAAGTGAATACCGGCCGTTTCAGCCTTAAGCTGGCAGAAAAACGCGACTTCTTTCTGCAGGACGCCAACCAATATACCTTTGCAGACTTAAGCGCAAACGGCAGGCCATTTTATTCCCGCAGTATTGGCCTGGACAGCAATGGCCAGCCTATACCCTTGAACGGCGGCCTAAAACTTTCCGGCCGCCTCCACAACTACAATGTTGGCTTGTTGGCCATTCAACAAGAGGCATCCACAGAACAGAAAAACGACGCGGATTTATTCGTATTTCGCGGTTCTCGAAATATTTTTGCCGAATCCAACCTTGGCTTTATCTACACCAACGGAGACCCGCAATCCGATCAAAAAAATGAAGTGCTGGGTTTTGATTTTAATTACAACAACAGCCAGGCCTTCGACAACAAACTGGTGCAAGCGTCACTGTGGTATCAGGAATCCCATGATGAAATCTCAAACAGCGACAACAGTGCCTATGGCTTTACGCTCGCCTACCCCAACTCCCGATACAGCCTGGACTGGACATTCCAAACCATTGAACAAAATTTTAACCCCGCCATGGGTTTTGTGAATCGCACCGATATTCGCAGAAACGATTTTAACGGCGCCTTCCGACATTATTTCCTTAATCGCTGGGTTTTATACTACGAGCCAAAATTTGATTATGAGATCGTCGACAATACACTGGGTGAGAGGCAATCGGAATATCTTCATATCGCGCCCATACAGTTTGAGTCTGTTGAAGGCGACCTGCTGCGAATAGGCTGGGATCGCATGTCCGATACCGTTCATCGAAGCTATGAGCCCGTACCTGGCTTTGTCGTCAACCCCGGCGACTATGACAACAATGTTTACTGGTATATGGTTTTAAACAGCTCCACCTCCCGAGCCTTTTATCTAAAGACCTCTATATGGCGCGAAAGCTATTTTGGCGCAGCGCGATTTAACCAAAGATACACACTGGGTTGGCGCCCTTTCCGCTCATGGCTACTAACAAGTAAACATGAAACAAAAGAATTTGACTTCAAGGGCGGTGAGTTCACCCTGCGTATATCAAGCTTAAAATCTGAATTGGCATTGTCGCGAGACTGGGCCTGGTTCCTCATTGCCCAGTTCGACAACAAAAGTAACTACCTGGGCCTGCAAAGCCGCCTACGCTGGCTACCGCAAGCCGACAGAGAACTGTATTTCGTTATTAATAAGGGAATGATAAGGGAAGAGGAGGAGGATTTTTTTCGCGCAATTCGCGATGAATATGTCGTGAAGGCGAGTTATACGTTTAGGTTTTAGCAAAAAAAACCGCAGCACCCAGGCTGCGGTTTTTGGTTTTAGTACACCCCAAAGGAGACGCTAAACCTACAAAGGTGGGTAGGCGTTATCCACCAGTATTTTAAAGGCCTCCGGGAACCAGCGACCTGCGTGTGGTGCATCGTCTAATGCACCGGTGCCCACCGCACCGTTATCCACGTTGTATTTGTTGGGGTCACACATGGGGTCGTGCTGCTTGGCCGGGTCATTGGGGTCTAATGCGAAGTTGGGGTCGCTGATGCCATCCGACTCACCTTGGGGCTTGATCCACACATACGCATCTACACCACTGGCAGGTGCAGCCTGGGGCCGGTAGCCCACGCCGCCAGCCTGATTACACCAGTTGCCTCGGTGCACACGGCGATCTATACGACTTTCATTCACGAAGGTGTTCAAGTCTGAACTGGTGGACTGTCCTGTTGGACGATCGGGCCCGCCCCAGCCATTGCGGCCGGTATCGATAAGCATACCAATGCTTGAAGGCGCACCGTGTTCACTAATCATGGCAGCTCGCCAGTCCTGCACAAAACGCAGTTCTTCAAAATAGGCGTTCCATTCGTAAATACTTGCCGAGCGAACAGGCTGACCACCCACTTGCAGATCCGGATTGGGCAAATAGGGCTCCTGTACCGGAGTGTAGTTGGCGGAGTTACTGGCGAAACCTGCAATACTCTGCCAGCCCTTATCAGTACTCTTAACTACCTTTGCAATCAAAGCTACAGCGGGAGAAAAATTGTTCGGCCAACCGAGCCAGCCCGAGTGGGCAATATCCACGTAGGAATATACATTGGGTATTTTGGCGAGCTCGTTTAGCGCATATTGAATGCCGTCGCGATAGCCTCCAGGACCATTGGCTTCCTGGCAATCCGCTTCGTCTAGATTGGTCACCAGATTTGGCAGAGAGTCCACTTCGATGACCGCCACTATGCGAATACCCTGATATTTTTGCTGCGAGATAACGTCGCTTATCCCTTTTATGTATTCGTTTTTATATCGCTCAAAACCGCCATTGGCAATGCGTAACTCACCGTTTGAGGCCAGCGCTGCACAGTCCCGGTTTGGCAGGTCGTAAACCACAAACTGGAACAAATCCGCTCCTTGTGCCAGCGCTTCATCAAGATGGTCTTCCAGTCCGTATCCATCATCCGGGCCTTCAATCGCGCCGATGCGATCCATCCACACAAAGGTACTTTCCCCTGCGATTAGCGCACCATTTGGCTCGCCCATGGCTTTATCCGACCATACGGGGTCTACATACCATTTGGCACCAGCGAAGGGGTTGTCCAAGCCAATAGCGCTGCTGCCGGAAGAACCAGAGGAGCTGGTGCTGCTGGAGCTTGAGGAACTGGACGAGCTGCTGGATGAGCTCGAACTGGAAGATGCGCCCGAGCTACTGGAACTTGAAGAGCTGGACGAACTGCTACTGGATGAACCAGAACTGGACGAAGCCCCCGAGCTGCTGGAACTTGAGGAGCTGGACGAGCTAGTCGACGAACTACTGCTGGATGAACCAGAACTGGACGACGCCCCCGAGCTGCTTGTACTTGAAGAGTTGGACGAGCTAGTCGACGAACTGCTGCTGGATGAACCGGAACTGGACGAAGCCCCCGAGCTACTTGTACTTGAAGAGTTGGAAGAACTATTTGAAGAACTGGTAGAGGATGAACCCGAACTGCTGCTGGAGCTGCTCGAACTAGCGCCCGTACCCGTACCGGAAGAACCTGAGCTGCCAGAACCAGAACCGGAAGTGCTGGAACCAGGATTTGGATTGGCAGAGCCCGGGCTCCCAGAACTGGTGCTTGAGCTGCTGGTGCTGGATGAGCTGGAAGAACTTGATTCACCGCCACCGCTTGAGGAGCTGGTAGAGCCCGAATCGCCACCGCTGGAAGAACCCGGGTTTTCTCCCGCCATTGCACCGGAACTGGAGGATGAACTGGTGGAGCTGCTGGAGCCCGAAGCGTTGCTATCCGGTGGGTCGAACACACTGCCGCCTCCACCGCCACCGCCTCCACCACAGGCAGAAAGGGCCACAAGGGCGCTTAAAGTAAGGGTAATTCGTAAAATCTTGCTCAAATGCCGGTTAAATATCATGACCTTTAGCTCCTTTGGCCTAATGCGATAAAGCGATAGTTGCAGTAACATCTATTTAAGTTTGTTATATGCTAGCCTATCAGCATTTTTGCAGCGTACGCGCTACCACTGCCACCAGGGGCTTTAAGCTCGTCACAGTTTTGCCATTATCAGTAAAGAGAAGGGGTTTTACTTAAAGAGTTAAGTATTAAATAAAGCCACAAGGGGTAGCTAAAACGGCTTAGATACCTGTTTGCAATAACGAGCCTTTGGCGTTTTACGCCACGCACAAGGGGCCAATACCCGGTGCACCTGCGCATTATTCGAGGGGAGTACTTTTAAGCGAAGCACTTATGGGCAAAGAGCTTTTCATAAGTGCTTGGCAAAAGAGTGTTTTCAAAAAAGAACTGTTAAACGGCGGGTTTTTTACAGCGCTAACAGGTCTCTAGCTATGTGCAGTCAATAAAAATTCATTGGTGGGTGTCAGCTGCAAACATCCACCCAAAAAAAATGACCGCATTTCTGCGGCCCAACTCTGAATTTCCTTTACGGCAAATTTCCGCTATTTAATAAACAGCATTTCCGAATATTTAGGCAAGGGCCACAATTTGTCTGCTATTAGTGTTTCCAGGGTGTCTGCATATTCGCGCACCTCATCCATTAATGGCCGAATGGTTTTAGCGCAATACTCCATATGCGCCTGCTCTGAATCAAACTCATGTTCACCCAGTGCCACTGACAATTTATCTACACTGGCCATCATGCTGTTAATACTGCTGGAAAGCTTGCTCGCCACGCCGGTTCCCAAGCCAAGGCCGAGAGATATGGAGGCACTAATAGACTCCGACAGCATACTCAGGTAGCTGGCGGCGGCCGGGTAGATGGAGGTGGTTGCCATATCAATAACCAATTTGGCTTCCACTTCTATGGAAAGAATATACTGCTCGGAATAGACCTCGTAGCGACTTTGCAGCTCCACTGGTGTGAGCACGCCTGTGCTGGAAAACAGCTCCACGACCTCTGGCTTCATCAATTCCGGCAAGGCATCAGCAGCAGTGGGCAGATTTTTTAAACCGCGCTCTGCTACCGCCATTTCATGCCATTCTGATGAATAGCCATCGCCACCGAATACTACATTACCGTGCTCTTCCATAAGGGTTTTCAAAACATCAATAACCGCTGCGGTGTGATCCATTCCCCCGGCTATGGCCGCTTCCAGCTTTTCGGCGATCCAGTCCAAAGAATCCGCCAGTATCGTATTCATGGCAACCAGCGGGCCTGATACCGATTGAGACGAACCAACCGCACGAAATTCAAAGCGGTTACCAGTAAAGGCGAAAGGAGACGTGCGATTGCGGTCACCGGGGTCGCGGGTAAAGGTTAATATTTGTGACAGGCCCAAATCCATTTCGCCACCACTCACTGTTGGTGACAGATTGCCCTCTTTAATGTCCATAAATACTTTTTCAAGTTGATCTCCCAGGTATACCGAGAGTATGGCAGGAGGTGCTTCGTTAGCTCCCAGGCGGTGATCGTTTGCTGCCGAAGCGATTACCGCGCGCAATAATGGCCCGAATAAATGCACGCCTCGAATAACTGCACCGCAGAATAATAAAAAGTTAAGGTTTTTCTCTGGCGTGTTTCCGGGGTCCAGCAGATTACCTTGCGTGGCGTTGCCCACAGACCAGTTAACGTGCTTGCCAGAGCCGTTCACACCCGCAAATGGCTTCTCGTGTAACAGGGCCACAAAGCCGTGTTTTTTTGCGGTGATTTTCATTACCGTCATCAATAATTGCTGATGGTCCGCCGCCACGTTGGCCGCTTCAAAATACGGTGCAATTTCAAACTGCCCCGGTGCCACCTCGTTGTGGTGGGTTTTAGCAGGTATACCCAGGCGATAAAGCTGATCTTCAAAATCCTGCATAAAGACCTGAACACGCTCAGGTATCGCGCCAAAATAGTGATCATCAAACTGCTGCCCCTTGGCAGGTGCGGCACCAAATAACGTTCGCCCTGCCAATATCAGGTCGGGCCGGGCATTGGCAAAGTTTTCATCTACCAGAAAATATTCCTGCTCTGCACCGCAACTGGAATTTAAGGTGGCGACTTCTGTTTCGCCCATTAACTTTAAGACTTTTTGTGCAGCTTTATCCATGGCGGCATTGGAACGCAACAGTGGAATTTTTTTGTCCAGCGCTTCGCCCGTCCAAGACATGAACACACTGGGTATCATCAGTGTCGCGCCATTGGGGGTATACATAACGTACGCCGGGCTGCTTGGGTCCCAGGCGGTATAGCCACGAGCGGCATTGGTCATGCGCAAGCTGCCATTAGGGAACGAAGAGCCATCTGGCTCACCTTTAATCAGCAGCTTTCCAGTAAATTCGTTGATGGCGTTACCATCGAAATTTGTCACAATAAAGCCGTCGTGCTTTTCCGCCGTGGCGTTTGTCATGGGGAAAAATATATGCGAAAAGAATTTAACGCCTTTTTCTATCGCCCAGTCTTTCATGGCCATAGCGACAATATCGGCCGTGGCCGAGTCTAATGGAGAACCCGTTTGAACAGTTTTCTTCATGGCCTTAAAGGCGCTTTTAGAGAGCTTTTCCTCCATTGTGGCCAGATTAAAAACGTCACAGGCCCAGATATTCTGCAATGGCTCGGTGGGTTTTACGTCTGCCGCAACGGAGCTGCTAATTGCACTGATGGCCTTAAGCCGAGATTCATTTCCAGTCATAATATTATCCACATTCTTTTAAAAGTTTTTATTTGGGGCAGAAAGCTTTTCTACACTGTGCGCTAATTTGGGCGGAACCACAGGCGCTTACAATGGGCTACCGCAATAAGCGAACCACAATTTGTCTCCGCGTTTTTAATTTTTCCCCTCGCACCAAAACCGCACCTCTTTTAGTAAAAACGACTCCAATTCGCGCGTATATTTTTTACTTCGACGGTAAAGGCTCTGGATATATCCAGCAATCTGGCACTTAAGCAAAAAAGCTGCGCCATAGAGTGGCGCACGTGGGCGAGCTACAGAAAAACGGAAATAAGCAGGTTTTTTAATTGATAAACGGCTGTGCTACCCCCTTGAAGCATTGATTGGGGGAGCAGGCAGGAAGCGCTCCTAATTGGCGCATATTTTCGGGTGCTGAAATTTAATTGCTTAAACTGAACTTTAACCTTTATTTTTGAAAGGCTATCTGATTGGCGCGCATGTGTTCTAGCGAGAAACCCCATATTACTCGGCCATTAACAGTATTTTTTCGATACGGGGCTACAAGCCCATTTCGCTCAAGCCGGGGTGCTCTTCTGGCCTTTTACCTTGGGGCCAGAAAAATTTACGATCGCTCTCAGCAATCAGAACATCGTTGATACTGGCGTGTCGCTGGCTCATTAAACCCTTTTGGTCGAATTGCCAGTTTTCATTGCCGTGTGAGCGAAACCAATTGCCTTTAGTATCGTGCGACTCATACACATAGCGTACGGCGATACGATTCTCGCTATACGCCCAGAGCTCTTTAATCAATCTATAGTCCAGCTCTTTTTCCCATTTGGCGGTGAGAAAAGCAATGATTTGTTCTCGCCCACTAATAAACTGGTCGCGGTTTCGCCAGCGGCTATTCAAGCTGTATGCGCAGGCGATCTTGGCCGGATCTTTCATATTCCACGCATCTTCGGCCAAACGAATTTTTTTTATGGCCGTTTCTTTGGTGAAAGGCGGCAGGGGTTCCCGGGTGTCTTCAATATTTAGGTCAAAATTCATTCATCTCTCCAACATTACAGATAGATCAGCAGCATGAGTATCCAGCGACCCTAAGACTAAGCTTGGATCGTGCCAGTTTTATTCCTTACACTTTTATTTACAGATTTGAGGGCGCACACCTCGTCGCTCAGATCGGATTTGCCTGGCTTCAAGGCTTTGAGTTTTGGCCCATAGCGGTGCAAAGTGCCTGTGACGGGAGGTGGGTAATGATTGCGGCTATTGTTGACAGCGTGCTAAAGCATTTCACAAGTAAATTAGCCTGACGAAGGCAATATCACTCCTGCTTGCACTTGATGGTTTCGGTATAAACCTGGTAGTGAGATGTTATTTGCGAACCATTGGTATAGGTTGTTTGCTTTTTTACATCGTAATCTGCCGATTCTGCTTGTTCGTAACCTGCTTCACCGCAGATTTTGCCCGCTTTTTTTGCGACCTTTTGCTTTAGCGAAGCCACAGAAGCAAAGGAATTTGCAGTCGCCTGAATTTGATAAACACCCGGCGTTAACTCGCGAGACACTGCCGGAAACATCTGAGCGCAACCAGCGCTCAAGAGTAATACACCAAGTACAACACCTTTCTTCATTTGCGTTTTCTCCTTACTTAAAGGGCTGAATATTATTCACAGCCAAACAAATTTTTCCCTTAATCGTTCAACTCGGCTTTAAATAGTGCGCTGCCTCTAAGCCGGTATTTTTATCGCGAAACAGTGCCATTAATTGTGGAAAAAATTCTAGAAAGTCTTGTTCGATAGCCGAGTAGTTTTGCTCCAGCACCGGCATGTAAGTGCTGGCCGTTTCCTTTTTTTGTATTCTCGCAGAAAGGCGGCTGTCAATACGCGTAAGCGCCTGCCTCACACCAGAAAGCTCTCCATAGCTTAAAAGAACCTTATACTGAAATATTCGCCCAACGAATAGCGCTGCAGGGGCTGGTAATTGCACTAAAACCGCAGAACTGTTTCGCTCAAACTGCGCCACAAAATCATCCAGTGCCAAGGTAACAAATTTATGCCAATGCTTCGTTAAAAAATGATCGTAAACAACATCAACCACAACGCCTTTCAAATAACCCTTCTCGCCGAGCCTGGCCTTAGAGCGTGACACAAGCGTGTGCGCGTCTGTGTAACTGTCGATAAGCGCATGCATTTTCATCCCGGCAAGATAGCCCTCGCTTATTCCCGGCCAGCCCTTACCTTTAAGAGGGTCTGCCAGCAAGTTGCCCAACTGATATTCAGGGGAGGATTTTGACAAGAGAATATGTGCCAGGTAGTTCATAGTTTGACCCTTAAAAACACACGTACTCGTTCTCGTGCCAGTTTGCTATCCATCAGAAAAACTTAGGGAACCACATAGTACAATTGCCCATTCTTAAGTAGAACCGTCTTTGAGGTAATTGTTTTGTTTGAGCAGTATCAGGCACTTATTTTTGATATGGACGGCACTTTAGTGGATAGCGGTAAGCTGCACGAAGTCGCCTGGACAAGAACACTGGAAAAGTATCGTATACCTGTAGATCGCAAATTAATGCGCTCTCTCGCCGGGGTGCCCGGTGTCGAAACGCTGGCGACGCTGGTAAAAGCCTTCGACTGCGAGGTAGAAGAACCCCTGGAAGCCATCAGCGCTTACAAGTTATCTCTGGTTCAAGAGCTGGTAACGGACTACATAAAACCCACTGCACTCAAAGAAATCGCCGAGCAGTACCACGGTAGAATACCCATGAGTATCGGCACCGGCGCTTACACCGCCGAAGCTGAGGCGATTATCGAGTACTGCGGCCTAAGCCACCTTATTGATCACCTCGTGGGTGCCGACCAGGTTGCCAAGCCCAAGCCAGCCCCAGACACCTTTCTCTATTGCGCAGAACTGATGGGAGTGGAGCCTTCCGCTTGTGTAGTCTTTGAGGATTCAGTGCTTGGCCTGGAAGCAGCCAAACGGGCGGGTATGGACGGTATCGATGTACTTGAAAGATTTGGCATCGAGAACGACTATTTTCTCTAGGGGCTCGGGGTCATCACCCAGGAAATCAGTTTTTTGTCGAACATAGGCGCATTTAGCTGCTAGATATAGACATATAGCCACAAAATCTGATATTCATCATCAGATTTACTTCGCCCGAAAAGGTGTGTATATTGGTGTGTATGTGTACTTTCTGAGGTAGACCTCTATGCAACCCAATGCAAAGCTCGTTAGAAAACAATTTCTCGTTTCCGCTGACAATGTAACCAAGATAGAACGCCTAGCTGAAGAGCACGGCACCTCGGCCACAGAAATCGTAAGACAGGCGATTGATGCCTTTGAACACAACAGCTATGACGCCATGGCTCCGGGGGAACTTATGGATCTGGTATCCAGCAGCCTCAAAGAAGCCATAGACTCAACCATACATGCAAACGCAAGAGTGGAACAAACACTGAATAAACTGGAGACAACGCGTGGCTAGCTGGAAGGATATTCTTATCGACACACTAAAGCTTACCGATGAAGTAAAGCGTCTCAATGAAAAAACGGAGAAACTGTCTGACAGAACCCTTGAAATCGACAAGCGCGTCGTACGCCTGGAAACAATGGTTGAAGTAGCCATGAAGCAAAGGGTTCTACCTAGAGACTAACACCTGCGCAGCCACTGCTTCAGTGAGTTATATCCACCTGCGAACCTTCGCCTTATAGGCAATATAGTCTTCCCCAAATAAGGCTTCGAGAATTCGCTCTTCCGGCTTGATCTGAAACTGAGTCATGTACACGATAAATAGCGGCACTCCCAGCAAAGACATAAACGACCAAAGGTAAGCCGCCCACGCAAACAGCATGCAAACCAGGCCGGTATACATAGGGTTACGACTGATTTTATAGATTCCACTCTTCACCAGCGTTGTGGCCCGTTGCGGCCTTAAGGGGTTTTCACTGGTTTTGGCGCGATGAAACTGTGCAAGCGCCACAACACCCAACACGCCAGCCAGCACTATAAAGCCAACAGCTAAAGACCACCGGAAAAGCCTGGCAGTAGAGCCAGCAAGTTCCGATTGCGGCATAAGCCACATCAGCAGCGCACACACCAGCAAGACAAGTACCGGGGGAACTTTGTGTTCAAGAAAAGCCATACGTAAAAAACTCCCGTTGCCCTAAGCACACAAACGACAACAGTATGTGCCCGAAATTCTGCTTGAGCAATGTGACTATGCCCCACAATATAGCCTACAAACTGTTACAGCCAAGCCCGACGTAGAACATGCCGTTGGGCTTATAATGACTCTGCGCTCCTTACGAGGCCCCACACACCCCTGCCTCCAAACATCAACATGATGGGTATCCAGCTTTAGACAATGAATAGTCTTATAAAAATATTGATGCTAGCTGTTACGCTGTTTTTAAGTGCTTGCGCCACATACTATGTAGCAGAGCGCCAGGATGACATAAGGCGACAGGCTGGCCTGCAAAGTATTAATGCCAGGCCCGAGGAATCCGGGCCTTCAATTGTAGATGCTGTATCTACCGACATTAAAATAGCCGCCGAAGCTATGAGTATGGTTAATCGCGAAATAACAAAATCAAAAGATAAGAATGATAGCAGCCCTCTCCATAGCGGCCGGGATAGCAATATGTGTGAGCCCAGCCAGCAAAAAGTGTGCGCACTAAGCACAGGCTGCCGGTGTTACCCATGACACAGCGCTAGCCGCTCACACTTTGTCTGCAACCCCAACCGCCTTAATGAGCAGATTTGACTTATGAACAAAAAAATTATTTTCTGCCTTATCTTGTTACTGAGCACCGGCGCACAGGCCTCCTGTGTAATATTGCTACACGGCCTGGGCAGAACAGAAAATTCAATGCAAAAGCTCGAGCAACAACTTAGCCTAGCCGGCTACAAGGCCATCAATATTGGTTACCCCTCGAGAGAACACCCTATAGCGGTACTTGCCGAAAAAGCGATAACCCCCGCTATAGAGCAATGTAAAAAGAACGAGGACATTAACTTTGTGAGCCATTCCCTGGGTGGCATACTCATTCGCGAGTATCTTGCTTCCAATACAATCGAAAACCTGAAATACGTTGTTATGTTAGGCCCGCCAAACCAGGGAAGCGAAGTGGTTGATAAACTAAAGGATGTTCCGGGTTTTCATTTCATAAACGGGCAAGCAGGGCTGCAGCTTGGCACTGGAGAACTGAGCACACCCAATACTCTCGGCCCGGCTAATTTTAATGTGGGAATTATTGCCGGCAACAAGAGTATCAACTGGATTTTATCAAGCTTAATACCCGGTAAAGACGACGGAAAAGTCTCCATTGAAAAAACTAAGCTTGAGGGCATGAACGAGCATATTGAAATGGATGTATCCCACCCCTTCATGATGCGTGACGAGGAAGTGATTTCCCAGGTTATTTACTATCTACAGAACGGCCACTTTAGACATACATCTGGCGACGATAATCCGTCGCCATAATAGTACCGGTGAACAATATTAAAGGATTAATCCCACTCCAGAATTTTCTCTAAATCAAACTGTTCCGGGTTTGCAACATAAGCTTTTGCTGCCTCATAGTCCTTGGGCTTAATGTAATGCAGATTCTGGAAACCCAACTTGGAAATCTCCGAATCGATATCCACCAGGCGTGGTGGAATTTTTCCATCTTCGCCTTGCAAGTCATCCAGAAACAGAGGAACGATATCCCCGTTGGAGTTGGCACTCACAATACAGCCACTCATACCCTGCTGGTAAACTTTTTTCACACCGTAGCCAAGGAGAGTACACAGCGTTAAATCAAAGCCAATGGGTCTGCAGCAACGCAGCTCATAACCCAACTCCACTGGCCGACTACGAATTTCCAGGTCCAGCTCACGCAGGCGCTCCTGCAAAAGAATATTAAAAATATGTGCCTTGCTCACATTGCCCAGTTCCGGGTGGCCGTGAGCATCATAAGTAAAACGCACACCCGACTTTTTAATTTCTTCGTCGTCGAGAATATGAAATACACCTTCGCTAACAATCGAAACCCCGTAATCAAAACCGTGGATGCGACGCTTAACCATCGACGAGATGATCAGGTCGAGAATCTTTTGAAAAGTCGGCTTTGTTTTATTAAACATCTCGGGAATGATAATCATCGGCAGATGGCAACTGGTGCCGATGCCAAAGGCCAGGTGTCCCGCAGAGCGCCCCATTACCGAAAGCACAAACCAACTACCCGTTGTTCTTGCATCTTCGTAGATGGTGTTGCCTATACGCACACCCTCATCTTTCGCGGAATGAAAACCAAAGGTGGGGTTTCTGTCTGGTAATGGTAAGTCGTTATCAATAGTTTTTGGTACATGAACGTTAACGATATCTACATCGTGCTCTTTCAGGTATTTACTCAACCGGTTTGCGGTAGAGGCGGTATCATCGCCGCCTACGGTTACCAGCAGAGCCACATTGTGCTTTACAAAAAATGCTGGAGAAAAGTCAGAGTCTTTTGGTTTAAAGCGACTCATTCTAAGGGTTGAACCACCTCGGCTAAAAATACGATCGGCGTGCTCAAAATCGAACTCAATATAGTCGGACTCGTCTTTAAACAAACCCTCATAACCGCGGTGCACGCCAAGCACTCGATACCCGTCAGCAAGAAAGGTTTTTGCAACGGTGCTAATTACGGTATTAATTCCCGGCGCCGGTCCGCCACCACATATAATCGCTACAGTCTTTTGCATTAATTCTTAGCTCTGCTTAATAAAGCGGCATTGTGACAGAATTAAGCAGATTTGGTAATAACAAGAACCAGGCAAGCGCAGATAAAAAGCCTTAAAAAGTAAATTAATTAAAAATATTCAAACAACGAACCCTTGCTATTCTTGTATACATATATATTTCAATCGCTATCGCAAAAAAACTAAAGCCAACAAAGCGGGCTACTTACCAGAGCTACCGGGAATTATAGTAGAAGCGGCCAAGAGCCCTCTCGTTAACAATACCTCAAAACACCTAAAGCGAGCACTTTACTGCTCACACAGATGCTCCCAACACCCCCTGGCTGTATGCCTGCTCACGATGAAATTCCACATAACTGCACAAGCTGGTATGCACAGCACTTAAGTTATAGGGTTCGTGCATTTGCGCGAGGTAATCCAGCATTGGAATTAGATACGCGTCAGCCAATGTGAATTGCTCTCCAAGGATATAACGTCTGTTATCCAGTACCTCTGCCAACCAGCTAAGCGCTTGCTCAGCTTGTGGCATACTCGCTTCAATTACTTCATAGCGAATAGCCCCTTGCGAGCCTTTCGGAAAGCGAAACTCAAGTAGAAAGTTGACCATAATCGCCTTGTGCACATAACTTGAAATCATGGAGGCCATTGAAAGTACCTTGGCTTGATCCACCGTGTTCCCCGGCAGAAAAGAAGGCCCTGGCTGGCTTTCCACAAACCAGGCGATAGCAAGCGTTTCCGGCAGTACAAGGTCACCGTGTACCAATACCGGAATTTTCATAAAGGGGTGTAATTTTTGGTGTTCTTCACCGAAAAAGGGAATTTCCTCACCCCTCGGTGCTTTTGTTATTTCGTGATTAAAGCCTTTAATATTCATTAGCAGCCGCACAGAGCGAAGAAAATAGGAAAAGTGGGGGCCATAAAGTAAGGGCGTTGCCATAGCTGATCTCCTGATAGGTAAGTGGCTCACTTATTTGAGGCTTAAACTAAAATATGTTCAAGAACATATTGTAATCTTCAGTTATTATCGAGCCAGCTACTTTGGGCCAGGCTGCCACCGAGGCGCCGGCTACAACAACACAGGAGAATAGGGCATGCCCTGGAATGCGGAACACAAGCTTAAATCGAGCGAAAAAATTCTGGACAGTGCAGCGAGTTTATTTACTGCAAAGGGCTTCGACGGTGTTTCCATCGACGACATCATGAAAGATGCGGGACTAACACGGGGCGCCTTCTATGCCCATTTTTCCTCTAAGTCGGATATTTACAATCAAGCAGTGTTGCATGGTGCCGCTAAGGCAAAGCACCTTATTGAGAAGAACAATGTTAAATCTGCACTCAGCCTGGCGCAGGAATATTTACGAATAGGCACCCCCGGTTCCGAACAAGCCTATTGTCCGCTGGCATTTCTAATAACTGATATTGGGCAACGGGACGAGGACATAAAATCAACATATACAAAAGTGCTTAAGGGTTACCAGAATATTTACCAGAACATGGGGCTCAGTAGAGAACAGGCTATCCAAGTAACAATAATGCTGATAGGTGGGCTCGCCCTCTCTCGAGCGGTTACCGATAGAAAATTAAAGCGGGATATTTTGCATAACTGCCAGGAGGCGGTTGAGCACTTAATGCCAACTTAAAGAATCTCAATTAATTTACTATAGCCACTGCGACTAATAGAAAATTGCTGTTGGTTTTTCATGGTGGCCAGCTTGTTGTCTTTGCCATCGTTTTCTATACCCGCCAAGTGATCCAGATTAATTATGGTGGAACGATGAATACGACAAAACTGGTTTGCATCGAGTATTTGCTCGAGCTTGCTAAGCCGCTCTTGCTTTATATGTTTGCGCTCCGGCGTATGAATAACAACGTAATCGTCAGCGGCTTCAATGGCCAGCACACTCTCCACAGGAATAACAAATACATCGCCCTTTTCCCTTACCAACACCCGCGAAACGGGCGATTGCTGCTGATGATAACCGCTCAGTAAAGTTTCTCGCTGTTGTTGCTGCGCTTCTGGCTGCAGATTACGTTGCGCCAAACGCTCAATGGTGGAGGCCAATCGCTCTCTGCTCACGGGCTTGAGTAAATAATCCAGTGCGTTTTTTTCAAATGCTTTTATCGCATACTCGTCATGTGCGGTGACAAACACGGTAAGCGGTGCCGCATCGCCTAATAGATCAAGCACATCCAAACCGTCCAGCTTGGGCATTTGAATATCCAAAAACATAAGCTCTGGCTGCAGTTCGTTAACGGCTTTCACGGCGGCCAGGCCATTTTCACATTCGGCAAGTACGTCAATTTGTGGGTGCGCTTTCAGTAAATGCTGCATCGCCTGCCGGGCGTGCGCTTCATCATCAACAATAATGGTGCTTATCTTCATGAGAGCGCCTTCACCTCATCCCTGATAGGTAATTGAATACCCAGGGAATACTCCTTTTCAGATTTATCGATAGTAATAGTTGCCGCATCGCCATAGTACGCGTTCAAACGCTTCGCCAGCGCCTCCAGACCCAGCCCGGTATTTTTCATTTTACGCCCCTGTGGGTCGTAGGAGTTTTTGATATCGATATGTATTTTTCCCTTTTCGCCCTGCAGCTTAATATCGATATAGCCCTGCTCCAATTGGGAATCGATACCATGCTTTATGGCATTCTCCACCAAGGGAAAAAGTATTAGCGGCATAATATCGTAATCGCAAATACTGTCGTCTATAGAAAAATTAACATGCAAATGATCGCCGAAACGCTCTCTCTCTACACTCAGGTAGTTTTCTATATGCTTTAGTTCATCTGCAACTGTGACATGCTCTTTTTTTGAGTAGTTAACGCTGTAACGCAGAAACTCCGACATTTGCACACAAATACTGTGTATTTTTTCCGGTGCGGCAAGCGATAGGTTGGCAAGCATGTTCAAGCTGTTGTACATAAAATGCGGATGTACTGCAGCCTTTACGGCTTTTAATTCGATATCCCTAACCAGTAGCTCTTGACGCAGCTGATCGGAATTTACGGTTTCACTGCCTGCCGCTTTTAAATAGAGGTAGTGAATAAGCACCCACAGCATATAAACGCTGCCCCCGAGAATCCAATGGATGTGGAGGGTCTTTAAATACAGTTCTCTGGTTTGCTCTAAACCCAGGTGAGCAAGTTCACCAGCCCACAGATAGCCCAAACCCAGCCAGAGCCCGGTGGTAAGCGCCGCACTCAACCACTGAAAAAGGGCTACCCGGGTTAACGAGTTGCTGCCTAAAGGCACACGGCGACACACATAAATATTTGAGAAACAGAAAAATAGCAGTATCAGATACCAGGGCACCACTAAGGAGAAGCTCTCGGCATAGGGTGCACTGATATGCGTTTTTGCCAACTCAACCGTGAGCAGAGCAAACAGAAAGCATATGCTTGCCCAAAACAGAATTGTTGCTGCAAAGTAGCGGCCGGAGCTGAAGACGGGGTGCATGGCTTAGCTGGGAGAAAAGAAATTAATTCCTTACTTCCACCCCTCCCATAAGTGCCAGCCCGGTTATTACCAGGTGCTTTTTAGGCAGGCCAAGTTTTTCTGCCATGCAGGTGGTTTTATTGGATACCCCGCCTAGCAGCGGCAGCACCTTTGCGGTAACTTCCCAGTGGGGCGGCACTTTTATTTCCGCACCACCCATTACCGCCAGCACATCGATTTGTATTACATCCTGCTGGGTGTCCGCTTCTCGCATATCAAGCTGCGCACCGCCCATAACACAGACAATATTCCCGCTCGCTAATTTGTGGCTGCGGGTATTGTAGTCACCGCCACCAAGAATGGCGTAAATATCAATAGAACCATCCGCTTCCAGAGTATTTTTATCTGCGTGTTCTCCCAAACCACTTACGGCATCGGTCAATTTTTTCAGCCTGTTTCGCTCACCACAGCCACGCACCAATTTCCCTTGGCGAAGAAAGTGATAACCCGCCAAAAACAAAAGAAGAGGCAATAGGATGGTGCCAATACTCAGATTGAACAGGTTAAGCTGTGCCAGTAAAAATAGGCCACCGACAATAATAAGGGCATAGGGCAGCACACCGGCGCGTTGCTGTGGCTTTTTGTTGGCCAGCATAATAATACCGGCGGCAATGACCAGCACAGGCCAGAATTTGAACACAATCCCTACTAACTTAAAACCGATGTTATGAAGCAGCAGCAAGGCCGCCAGGGCGATAAGCACCAAGCCTATAAACGAATGGGGTTTAATGGGGGGAGAATTTTTGCTCATTTCAATGCTTCTCAGTTTGGCGTCCGCTTTGGCCTACAACAGGCCCGTGCAGCTAAACCACTGCACAAGTACTGAGCCAATATAGCGGAAGCCAATTTCGTCAAACACCAGTAAGGAGGTGTACACCACCACCCCACCGACACCAATCCAAAGTGTACTTATTTGTTCCAGCAGGCGACTCATGTCGAATGCCTCCTTCGCAGCTGAAGCTTTTCTCCAGCTTTGTCTAGATTAGGATGAATACTTACTCGCTCCCTCTGCTACACAGCGAGTGTGCAGCTATTGCTCCTTAGCACTGGGCCAGGGAGCAAAGGGAAAGGGCTTTTCTTCGGTGTTAAAGCTCACAAAACGCAGAATTTGCGCGATGTATTCACTTAGCGTAGCGCCCAGTTGCAGTAAGTTACTGTTTTTTTCTCCGTGAAACACCACAATCAAAAACTGCATCACGCATACTACCCACATCACCACGCCAGCCAAATGTAAAACAGCAACATAGAGCAACATAAAGAGCAGGCGCAGCCAGGTACCGCGATTACGCATATTATCGTGTATTTGATCGTGTTCAATAGTGGTAGTGTTCATAGTTGTGCTCCTCACAAGCTCCTTGATTAACTGAGCCCCAGCTTACTCTCGCTGCGCTCATTAACGAGTGAGAATTCGGCCAATAAGCGGGCTTGCTCGGTGAACAGCTACTGATACCAGCTACAATAGGGCCAATGAGCGGGAATCGCCGGTGAGCAACAGTAATTCCCGCCCAACAGCGAGACGCTAGTGGCGGCAAAAATACCACGCCTGGCGCAATAGCCCTCAGCTTTGACAAAACGCAAAGGAAAAGTGCCCTTGTAGGCTACTATTTTTTATGTAACACACACTAATAATGGTTGGACTTATGCCTTCTCTCTCTCAGCCCCTGCCCCCACTATCAAAAGATGAGTACAAACAGCGGGTACGCGAATTACGAACTGAACTGGTACAACTGCAACATCAGGTACGAAAACGCAAAAAACCGGTCATTATTGTGATTGCAGGCGATGACCGCTCCGGCCGCCATGAAACCATCAATGCACTTTCCTCCTGGATGGACCCACGCTTCCTGTCCATTAACGCCTACGGCCCCAGCCAGCATGAAGACGACACCCGCCCCTTCTTCTGGCGCTTCTGGCGCGACCTGCCAGCGGCAGGGCAAATTGCCATCTATTTGCGCGACTGGACAAGCAGTAGCCTGGTGCAATACCTGAACGGGGAGATTAGCGAGAAAAAACTGCGTAAACGCGAGCAGTACATCCGCAATTTCGAGAAAAAACACACCGATGACGGCGCTCTGATGATCAAGTGCTGGCTGCATATCTCCGAGGAAAAGCTAAGGGAACGTGTCGCTGAAGTCAGTGATACTCCCTTCTTCGATAAGAAAGATGCGCTGGCACTCAAGAACTACCCCGAAGCCATGAAGGCCATCCAGCAAACCATCGATGCCACCAGCACCCACGACAACCACTGGTACGTGATTAACGGCGACGACGATCGCAACCGCAACCTGCAAGTGGGAGAAATTATTCGCAACCAACTCCAGCTCTGGCTCAGCAATGGAGACCGGGAACCGGAGCCCATGCTGGCAGAAACCTATCCCTCCGAACGCATCAACATTAATATGGACCCAGAGCCGGAAGAGAATCGCCCGGATAAAAAAGAGTGCAAGAAAAAGCTGAAAAAATTACAAACAACCCTGCGAGAACAGGTTGTTATGTTGCAGAAACAGGGCATACCCATTTGTATTGTTTTTGAAGGCTGGGATGCAGCCGGCAAAGGAGGTGCGGTCCGCCGCTTAGTGGCACCGCTGGATGCCGGTTTTTACCGCATCAAACCGGTAGCCAAGCCCTCCGAGGATGAATACGCCCGCAACTACATGTGGCGCTTCTGGCGAGAAGTGCCGCGCAACGGCGAAATGGTAATCTTTGATCGCAGCTGGTACGGCAGAGTATTGGTAGAGCGCGTAGAGGGCTTCGCCAGTGAAAAAGAGTGGCAGCGCGCTTTTAAGGAAATCAACGATTTTGAAGAACAGCTCACTATCCATAATGCTGTGGTGATTAAATTCTGGATTAACATCAGTAAGGAAGAGCAATTGCGACGTTTCCAGGAGCGGGAAAATACCGAATATAAAAAATACAAAATTACCGAAGAAGACTACCGTAACCGAAATCGCTGGGACGACTACGTACTGGCAGTGGAGGATATGATAGAACGCACGTCAACCGAGGAGGCACCCTGGTCGGTAATTAATACCGATTTTAAAGATAAAGCGCGAGTGATGGTGCTGGAAACAGTCGTTGAAGCCTTTAAGAAAAAGCTCGACAAGTAAATTTTAGAGGCGGCACTAAGGCTTGGCCGGCAATAGGTGGGGTGGTTCGCGGAGAAGCTAAGCGCGGTGCTTAAAGTCCCAGCGCTTTATCGCCTCAACATAACCGTCGATATGATGGTCCTGCACCCCCTCAAGGCCCAACTGCACCAACTCATGTAAGGCACCCAAAGAAACATCTAGAAAGCGCTGCCAGTAGCTCGGGTCGCAATGTATGCTACCCGTTTCCGTAATATGTAAATGGGTGCCTAAATGCCCATAACCCATTACCCGGGTAGGGAAACGAGTAATAAAATCGCGGTTATTGTGAAAGCGAAAGTATTTTTTACCATAAAGGCGATTAAAAGTTTGTGCAGTTTCAAGCTCTGCCACTCGCGGCTGGCCAAAAGTATATACACTTTTAAAGTTCACCTCGTGCTGCAATAGTTTTACCGCTGCTACTGCTGCCATAGCCCCACCCATACTATGCCCGGTTAAAAAAACTGCTTTGTTTTTATTGCAGCTTTGTAAAGATTCTTTTTGAAACTGCTGATAGGCCGGGTACAGGTCTGGCCAGAGATCCTCGCAAGAAGCCCAAAACCCACGATGAAAGCGCCCAAAAGCATGTTCGATTTTTAGCGTGTTGAGATTATCGAGCCAATCAACAAACTCATCCGTTCCGCGAAAAACAAAGCTTAGGTAGTGCTCATGTTCCACCAGCATACCTTGCGCACTGTTGTTATCCGCAGACACCAGGCGCATAAATCTGGCGTCTTCCTGCTGTAGTTCGCGCAACACACTTTTTTCATCCGTTTGCGTGGAGCCAGGCTTACAGCGATAAATAAGCTGAGATAAACGCGCCATCCAGTATGCATTGTCTTGGTTAATCACACGGGGTCCACTCTTTTAGCCCTTGGGTAGGTAGCTCTAGGTAATAGTAAAGTAACGCTCGGCAATGCACACTTGCCTGCTACGATTAAAGTCTAGCTATAACGTCAATACTCCCCTTCGGTCGCTCATTGGTTGCCAAAGCCCTATAAGAGAACGATACTGAGCCTCAAGCTTTTTCGGTTATCAAGCCATATGTCGCGATCTATGCCAAAGGCGGCTGTTTATGTCGCTCTGTTATGTGCCAGCCTACTATTGCCGCTCACTGCGAGAGCATTTGACCTAGCTATTATTCATGCGCCACTTGACGAAAAAGATCACCATCAGGAATATATCTACGAGGCTCTGGAACGCGCCCTGTTTGTCACCAAAGAAAGCTATGGCAACTACAAGATGAAGCTTGCCCGAAAAGCTATCCCTCGAGATCGTCAGTTCACAGAGTTGCTAGAAGGTAAAACCCTCACTGTAATAACTTCTGCTCCCAAAGCCAACTGGACCGGCAAAACCCTGCGCGTGCCTTTTCCCATTCAAAAAGGTATAGGCAGCTACCGTATTTTTTTAATCATGGAAGAAAACAAAGACCTTTTAAAACATGTCACTACGCTTGGGCAACTCAAGTTGTTTTCCACCGGCGCCAATGTAAACTGGTCCACCACTAAAATCTTAAAGGACCACGGCTTTAATACTGTGGACTCTCTCGGTTACAAAAACCTGTTCAACATGCTTTCACACGGCCGTTTTCAGACATTTAATCGAGGAGTCAATGAAGTTGCGAAAGAGCTGGAGATCTTCGGCAAAGATTTCCCCAGCCTCACCTATGACAAACATGTATTGCTTTACACCTATCTGCCCAATTACTTTTATGTGACACCAAAGCAACCCAGGCTGGCCCAGCGCATTGAGTTCGGGCTTAAAAAAATGCACCAAAACGGCGAGCTGGACAAATTATTCAATCGCTACTATGGGCCCCACCTTGCTCAATTCGAATTGCAAAACCGAAGAGTATTTGAGATCGAGAATACCAACCTGGAATCCGGCTGGTATGAGCATGATAAACCCTATTTACTGAAACATTAAGCACCGCCCCAGCCCCAGATTCATCTGCTTTTAAAAAAACAATCACTATACCTCTACCATTGACTTCTGTTGATTCCAGGTGTATCAATCCGCCTTAATCAAACAAAAATAATTGAACAATATGGCTACTCTCACCGCACGCTTCATAAAGCTCTACCTCATGTCCTGTTTATTTATTGCCGCTCAAGCGCTCAGCCCAAGCTCGCTCGCCAGCGAGCCAAAGCCGCCGAGCACCTTTAAAAACCCGATACTCTCCGGCTATTACCCCGACCCCTCCATTGTGCGCGTGGGGGAGGACTATTACATGGTGAACTCCAGCTTTGAGTGGTTCCCGGGTATGCCCATCCACCACAGTAAGGACCTGGTGAACTGGACGTTAATCGGCTATGGCTTGCACCGCCCGGAGCAACTTAATCTGCAGCACGGTCTCGGCGACTACATGGGTATTTTTGCCGTTACCATTCGCCATCACCAGGGCTTGTTTTACTTGATAACAACCTGTGTGGCCTGCGAGCAAAACGGCAACTTTTACATTACCGCCAAGAACCCTGCAGGGCCCTGGTCCGACCCCATATGGCTGGACGCCCCCGGTATCGACCCATCGCTTATGTGGGACGAAGACGGCAAAGCCTACTACGTAGGCCATGGCAACCTCTCCGGGCAACAGGCCTGGAAAGACCAGCAGGGCGTGTGGTTACAGCAGCTGGATTTACAAAAGCAAAAATTGTTTGGCCGCCGAAGCCAACTCACTTTCGGACACGCCAATAACGCGGTTTGGACCGAAGGCCCTCACCTTTACAAAATAAACGGCAACTACCTGTTGATGGTCGCCGAGGGAGGCACGGGCTTTAATCACTCCGTCACCGTACATCACAGCAAGGATATATGGGGCCCCTATATCAGTGATTCCATCAACCCGGTACTCAGCCACAGGCATTTGGGCAAGGAGTTTCCTGTGCACTCCGTTGGCCACGCCGATTTAGTACAAACACAAAATGGCGATTGGTGGTCTGTAATGCTGGGCAAACGATGGGTGGACGGCCACACTTTGCTGGCGAGAGAAACATTCTTGAGCCCAGTCGTATTCGAAGGAAAAACGCCGGTGTTTAACCCCGGTATCGGTCACCTGAGTGCAGAACAGCAACGACCCGATTTGCCCTGGACCCCTTTTGAAAAAAGTCCGGCTCGAGACAATTTCTCTAATGAACAATTGGCGCTTGAATGGAATTTCCTGCGTACGCCACACAAAAAATGGTACGCATTAAATAACGAAAAACTCTCTTTGCAGCTACGCAAAGAAACCTTAAGTGAATTAAGTAACCCATCTCTAGTTGCCAGGCGTATTGAACATCACAATTTTACTGCGAGCATGAGCATGAGCTTCTCGCCGGTAAGCGAAAACGAAATAGCGGGGATGACGCTGTATAGAAACAGCACCTGCCACTATCAGTTTATAAAAGGATTGAACAAGCTGGAAATAATAAAAACAGAAAAAGGGCAGCAATCAAAAATAGCCAGTATGGCCTACAACAAAAATAAACTGATTCTAAAAGCAGTGGGCTCAGGCAGAAATGTACAGTTCTATTACGGTGAAACAGAAGACAAGCTAAACACCTTAGCAAGCGCTCAAGACCTGGCGGTGCTTTCGGATGAAGTAGCAGAAGGCTTTAATGGACCCTACGTGGGTATGTACGCCAGCGCCATGGGCAAGCCCAGTAGCAGCAGCGCCAGTTTTGACTGGTTTGAATACAGCGGCGAATAAAGCCAGTTTTTATAAGCCTGCAGAGGCTGTTTAGCTGACAAACCCGGATACCCCTTTCCCCTTTTACACGCAAGGTACTATCCGGGTTAGTCTTGCGCAGCCCGGAACACTACGATTTAAAGTGTGCGCTGTAACTCAAAAAGAAAATCTTTCTAAACACTTAAACAAATATACGACAAATAAGCTTTAGTTCATGCTGTAAATCCTATCTGCAACCCTCTGTAAATGTTAAAAGGCTCTGTGCGCCCGAATCCGCGCACGCTAGAGCAAACAATAAAATATATTCCATACCCGCCTCAGAGCAAAGCTGAGCACACAATAACAATAGCGAACTGGAGGGCGCACTCTATGCGTAACATCATTCACCACATTCTAAAATTTCTGCCAATACTTATAGCGGCACTGTGTTTTGCTCACAGCACACAGGCGCAAGTGCGCATTATGCCCCTCGGCGACTCCATTACCGGTAGCCCCGGTTGCTGGCGGGCCTACCTGTGGAAAGATCTGATTGATAATGGCTATACCGATATCGATTTCGTAGGCTCCCTGCCCGGGCAAGGCTGCGCCTTTCCTTACGATGGAGAAAACGAAGGCCACGGTGGCATTCTCGCCACCAACATGGCAAACGCTGGGCAACTGAGCCCCTGGCTGGAACAAACCAATCCGGAAATTGTGCTGATGCATTTAGGCACTAACGACGTATGGAGCGGGCGGGCAACGGGGCTAATTCTCGACGCCTTTACCACTCTGGTAGGAGAAATGCGGGCCAACAATCCCAGTATGACCATACTGGCAGCGCAAATTATTCCCATGGACCCCGAGGGCTCCTGTGCTGAGTGCGACCAAAGGGTGATCGCCCTGAATGCTGCTATCCCAGCCTGGGCAGAAAACTTAAGCACGGCGGTTTCGCCAATCTATGTGGTAGACCAATGGAGCGGCTACGACGCCGTGGCTGACACCTACGACGGTGTACACCCCAATGCCGCTGGCGATCAGAAAATTGCCGCCAAGTGGTACTCCCAGCTCACCACCCTGCTGAATGGCGGCAGCAGTTCTACCTCCTCCAGCAGCTCCTCGTCCTCAAGCAGCTCCAGCACCACATCAAGTTCCAGTAGCTCCTCGTCTTCCAGCTCGTCGTCGTCAAGCTCCTCAGGCGGCAGCGGGCAGTGTTCCTGCAACTGGTTCGGCAGTCAAATCGTGCCTCTGTGCCAGAACAACGATAGCGGCTGGGGCTACGAAAACAGCCAGAGTTGTATCGGCAGAACCACTTGTGAAAACCAGGGGCAATATAGCTCTGGCGGGGTAGAATGCGGATCGAATTCCAGTTCTTCGTCCAGCTCTTCTTCGAGTTCCAGTTCTTCATCGAGCTCTTCGAGCAGCTCCAGCTCCTCCTCGAGCTCGAGTTCTAGCTCCTCTTCCAGCTCAAGCTCGTCATCCAGTTCCAGCTCATCATCAAGTAGCTCAAGCTCGAGCAGTTCCAGCTCTTCTAGCAGCTCAAGTTCATCGGGTGGCTCAAACCCCATCGACACGGTCAGTTGCTCAGTGAATTTGGCCAACCAATGGAATACCGGTTATCAGTTAGAAATCACCGTGAGCAACAATGACGACAATCGCGTGCGTAACTGGGAAGTAGAACTGATTTTCAATTCACCAGCCATTTTGAGGGGTAGCTGGAACGCCGATTTAAGCGCGTCGGGTAGTTCCGTATTTGCCTCCAGCGCTGGCTGGAATGATGAGATAAGGCCCGGTCAATCCGCTTCATTTGGCTTGCAAGGCGACTACCAGGATGAACTTATGGTTCCAGCATGTCGCGTGGTACAAGCGGAGCCGTTTTAACAAAGCGCTTCATTAGCCTCAAAACCGCCTAAAGCCCTAATGTAGACAGGGCTTTTTTTTGTTCTCAAACAAAGGTAGTTCGTCTAATCTCTAATCAATCATTGAAAAATAGTGAGAAAAATACGACTATTGTAATACAAATGTAACAATAATATGGCTACCGAAGGTGAGGGCAACAACAAGAACAACGCTAACAGATAGGTGCATAACGGCTATGCTCTTTATGCTGCTGGCGCTCGCACCCTTCACCACCTCAGCAAAGGTTAATGTTAAGAAAATATACAACACTAACTGGCTCAATGTAGAAACCGAGCACTTCAATGTCGTAAGCAACACCAACGCAAAAACCGCGCTTCTCATCAGTGAAGAACTGGAGAGATATCGCTACTTCGTGGCAGAAGTGCTTGGGGTAGAGCAAAAGCCTCTGCGCGAAAAAGTTACCGTTGTGCTGGCAAAATCCGACTCCACGTTCAAGATGTTCGGCATTCGCGACGATTTTGTGGGCGTGTACTCCAATCGCCACGAGCAAATAAGCATTTTTGCCAATGCAGCCAGGTTCAGCCCCAGCTCCAGCGGTCGCTCCAGCGAAGGTCGCCAGACCATCCTTCACGAACTGGCCCACTTCATCACTTACAACACAACACATGACATCGCCATGCCCCTGTGGTTTTCCGAGGGCATGTCTGAATACTTGGCAACCTACGTAGAAAAAAACAAGCAGATCGTGCTCGGCAGCAGAAACGCTACCGGCTACTGGTCCCCAAAAACAAGACGCTCCGGCAGACTGTTCGATAACCTGGATGTAGAAGCGCTGTTAAAAAGCGATACTCTGAGCAAACATAACAACAATACTCTGCACGCCCGCGAAATTAACGAGTTCTATGCATACTCCTTTGGTTTCGTTCACTACCTGGCAGGGCATCCCGCGAGACGAATACAGGCCTTTAAATATCTACAATTACTTAAACAGGGCCTGCAAGTTGATCAAGCCTTTAATAAAGCCTTCGCAATGTCCTACACAGAAATGACAAGCGCTCTAAAATCCTATCTAAACGGCAAAGACGCAAAAAAACTGAGTTATGATCTGGGTAAAAACGGCGTTGAATTTCCCGAGTTCAGATATGAGCAGCGCAAGCTAGCGCCAGAAGAAGCTTTGTCATTAATTATTAATAGAATTAATTCCGTGGGCGCACCCTTTGTCTCCGCGGAAGACAGGAAAATAATGCTTAAAGAAGCAGAAGATTTTCACGATGCTTTTTCTTTGGAACAGAACCTTCTTGTCCATCAATAAGCATTTATGGTAAAACACCCCCACCCTCTAAGGCCTCCATTCAGGACTCTACACCCCTTACATACCTACAATTTCGCATAACACTCGTAATGCCCATGAGATTAAAATTGGCTTACAATAACTCCGCTATTTACAAACACGAAATGAGGTAAGCCTGAAGGTGATTATTAGAATAATATTGCTAATGGTTTTAGTCGCACAATCCGCTACGACCCTGGCCGATCGCGTCAACACAAAAAAAATATATAAAGAAAAATGGCTGTCACTAGAGTCCGAAAACTTTACCGTAATCACTAATGCTGGCGAAAAAAAGGGTAAAGCGCTAACCAAAGAACTGGAACGTTTTCGTTATTTTATGAGCGAAATCCTATCCTATACCCAAGCACCGCTTAGTAAAAAAATTCTGGTAATCGCCGCTAAATCCGGCTCCACTTTTAAGATGTTTGGTATTAATCGCGACTATACCGGCGTGTTTGCCAAGCAGGGAGACACCACCACAATATTTGCCAACAGCGCAAAGTTTGCACCAAGTAACAATGGACGAGCTAATCAGGGGCGACAGGTTATATTACACGAACTTGCTCACCTGATAGCATACAACTCCCCGTTAAAGCTCGCCATGCCTCCTTGGTACTCGGAGGGAATGGCAGAATACTTCGGCACCTATGTTGAGAAAGACCAGCAGATTATGTTGGGGCAGATGGGCCTTGTACAGTACCGGTTTTACCTACTGATGAATTCATCGGGCACCAAGATGGAATCCATTGAAACTGAAAAGCTACTTAAAGCAGAAAGTACCGGGGGAAGCTTTAACAGCTCCAGAAAAGAAGAACGTGAGCTTGGTCGATTTTATGCCCGCTCGTTTGGTTTAGTACACTACTTAAACGCCGACCACAATAGGCGAAGGCAAATGTACCTCTACCTGCATCATCTGTATAAAGGTATGTCCGTGGATGCAGCGTTTGGCGCGGCCTTTAATAGTTCCTATGAGGAGATGGATGCGGCGGTACTTAAATACCTGACGGGAAGATATGTTTCAGCCCGCGTGTTCAACATCGGGATCAATGGCGTTACATTTCCTCAAATAGCCATTACAGCAGAACCTGTAGAAGCTGATACAGCCCTGCAATTGATTTTATCCAGAATCAATACTTTAGGTTTACCGTTTTTCTCAGATACGGACAAATCCAGAATGCTTGAGGATGCGAGGAAAATTTACCCGGAGATTTCTTTGTAAATGCATCCCAAGCTTACACGCTTGGGATGCTATAGAACTTAAGACTCAACAACAGCTCGCACAAAGTCGGCCAACTCCTGAACCTGACAATTTTCGAAGAAGCAAGCCTGGAAGCGCTCACCGCCAACAGCAGTTTTGATCAGTTCGGGATCAATCGCTTTCAAACCTTCCAAATAGGTTTTGCAGGTAGCGTCTTTAATGTCGTTAAGAATACCGGCGTTAGTCACCTGAGACTCTTTGCGCTCAGGCGGGTAACCCTGGCCTTTGTCACCCGAGAAGGCTTTTTCGAAAATGTAGCGGATGTTCAGTTCTGCACCCCAGCCAAAACCTTTGGCGAAGGGAATGGCAAGCGCATTTCCGTTATTAATTTGAGCAAACAGGAAGGCATCTGCCGGATCGATACAGTAGCCACAAGCTACGCCGGGGTATGCGTTGAGGGACATCAGAGCACCCTGACCGGTGCCACAGCCACTCACCACAAAATCTACTGCCTTGGCATTAAGCAGTAGACTACCGATGATTCCCAAGTGAATATAGGTCAAACGGTGGTCGTTGTCGTCGCTCATACCCACGTTAAATACCGAGTGGCCCAAGTCACCAGCCACCTGATTCAGTTGTTCCAGCACCACGGCGTTTTTAGACGCCTGACTGAACTCATTCATTAATGCAATTTTCATAAAGATACTCCGAGTTAAGTGGCCGGAATTATAGGCAAAGCGCGTTTCAATAAAAACCACGACCAGCGCAAATAACGATATGAATTAATGTATACAAGATTAAAGCGCAACTGCCGTATATCAAAAAGCCCTTACTAAGCTTAATGCTAAGCTTCGCCCTTGAGAAAAAACATAAAAACCCATCCCCCCATCACGCAGAGCATCGCTATGAAACGAATTTCACTCTTTACCCTGCTATTTATCACCGTATTCCAGCTGACGGCTGTGGATGCGAAAGAATTCACCTCAGGCAAGATCACCGGCGAGGTTAAGGTACCACCCGGGCCCAAGTGGCTGCACAATGCCGTGTTCTACCAGATCTACCCACAAACCTTCTACGACACCAATGCCGATGGTATTGGCGACCTGCCCGGCATTATCGAAAAACTGGACTATGTCAAAAGCCTGGGGGTAGACGGTATTTGGCTGAACCCCTTCTTCGAGTCTCCCTTCCTGGACGCAGGCTATGATGTATCCGACTACTACAAGGTAGCACCACGCTACGGCACCAACCAGGACGCCGAGAAGATGTTCTCGCTAGCAGAAGATAAGGGCCTGAAAATACTGTTCGATTATGTGATCAGCTACTCCAGTATCGAACACCCCTGGTTTCAGGCCTCTGCCGAACAGGCCCCCAATCAATACTCCAACTGGTATATCTGGACGGACAATACCTGGCTAAATCCACCTGCCGCCTTCAGTGACTCCTTCATCAAAGGCTATTCTCGTCGCAACGGCCAGTTTATGCGCAACTTTTACTGGAGCCAGCCCGCATTAAATTTTGGCTTCGCAAAACCGGAAGCAGACTGGATGCTAGCCATCGACCACCCCGATGTGCTGGCGCTGCAAGACGAGCTCTTTAAAATGCTGCGTTTTTGGATGGACATGGGCGCAGATGGCTTCCGGGCAGACATGGCAGGAGCATTGGTAAAAACTCAGAATATTAGCGGTAACGACCAGTTTTTTAACACCCGCACCGAAGGCACCAAGATATTCTGGAATAAAATTCGAAAAATATTCGACGAAGAATATAAGGACTCTTTTATGGTGGCCGAGTGGTCCTTTCCTGAAGATGCCCTAAATGGTGGCGGTTTCCACGCCGACTTCTTTCACTGGTTCCCCGCCTATAGCGACGTGCTACAAAAAGAGAGCTGGCGCATTCTCAATGGCTACTCCGAAGGCCACAGCTTTTTCGATCGCGAAGGTAAAGGTAACATCGTCGACTTCCTCGACACCTATATGGATCAGTACAGCAAGACTGTAGGCAATGGCTATGTATTGCTACCCCTGGGCAACCACGATTTATCCCGGCTGAATATTCAGCGTACAGATAAAGAACTGGAAATGATCTTCGCCTTTAATATCACCATGCCAGGCATTCCCTTTATTTACTACGGCAACGAAATTGGCATGCGCCAACTCTACGGCAACCCTCACGTAGAGGGCGCCTACAAGCCTCGCGCCGGTGCTCGCACCCCCATGCAATGGAGCAAAGACGATAACCTCGGTTTTTCCAAAGCGTCTGCCGAAAAGCTCTACCTGCCAGTAGATGCTGCAAGCGATGCACCCAACGTAGCAGAGCAGGAGAAAAACCCCAACTCGCTGCTCAATAAAGTGCGGGCACAGATTAAGCTCAAAAAAGAACAGCCTGCACTGGCAGCTTATGCCGAGTTTGTTCCTCTTTATGCTAAGGAAAATACCTATCCCTTTGTATACGCTCGCGCCGCGGGAGATGAAACACTCTTGGTATTGTTTAACCCATCGAAAGAAAAAGCTTCTGCCAAGTTTAAAATGAATATTGTCGCCAGCAAACTGGAGCGGCTCATGGGTGATGAGTTGAACTTAAGTAATAAGAAGGGCAAGTACAGTGTAGATATGCCAGCAATAAGCTATGCGATTTACAAGCTACACAAGTAGTATTGTTAAATGAGGGAAGCGGTGGATCTTATCCACCGCTGCTTTATCCCTGGTCGATTTTTAATTTACTGACATCTATCTGCTTTAGCTCCAACCATGTCATGCGGCCACGAAAGAAATTACCCTATAAACCACCACTAGCACGCAAAACAGGTACGCCACTAAACATTTACTGCTCTACCCCATTCTTATTTGCCATTGGATGATCTAACTATTAGCTTTGTACAAAAAACACTTACACAACACTGCGTTAAAAAACCCCTTCCTTATTCAACCGTGACGGATTTCGCCAAATTTCTAGGTTGATCAACATCAGTACCTTTAATTATCGCCACGTAATAAGAAAGTAACTGCAAGGGAATGGAGTACAACACTGGCGCCAGCCAGGGATGAATATGTGGCACATTAATTACCCGCATGGTGTCATCACTTTCAAAGTGGGCATTTACATCGGCAAACACATATAAAATACCACCTCTTGCACGCACCTCCTCCACATTGGATTTTAACTTCTCCAACAACTGGTTATTGGGGGCAACGACAATAATTGGCATTTCTGCGTCAATTAGCGCAAGCGGGCCGTGCTTTAACTCACCGGCGGCATAGGCCTCTGCGTGTATATAGGAAATTTCTTTTAGTTTTAGCGCCCCTTCCATTGCGATAGGGTATTGCTCACCTCGGCCTAAAAACAAAGCGTGCTGCTTATCGGCGAACTCTTCTGCCAGCGCTTCAATTTTTTCGTTTAGCACCAGGGCTTCTTCCAGTTTAGCGGGAAGGCTATTCATGGCAGCACAGAATTCTCTTTGATTTTCCTGCGAGAGACCATTGTATTTGCCCACAGCCATTACCAACATGGCCAAGCCAACCAGCTGGGTAGTAAAGGCTTTTGTGGAGGCCACGCCAATCTCGGTACCTGCACGAGTCATAAAGGCGAGGTCGGATTCGCGAACGAGAGAAGATCCAGCAACATTACAGATTGTTAAGCTACCTAAATAACCCAGCTCTTTCGCCAGGCGCAAAGCGGCGAGTGTATCTGCGGTTTCGCCAGATTGGGATATGGTAATTAACAGGCTGTTTGGCTGTACAAAGGATTTTCGGTAACGAAATTCCGAGGCAATTTCTACATTACAACTCACACCTGCCAGTTGCTCCAGCCAATATCGTGCAACCATACCTGAGTGATAACTGGTACCACAGGCAACAATCTGTATATGCTTAACTTTTTGGAATAATTCTGCAGCACCATTGCCAAAGGTTTCATCCAGAACCGTATTGTCGTTTAAGCGCCCTTCTAGCGCGTCGCTTACGCAACGCGGCTGTTCGAATATTTCTTTGAGCATGTAGTGGCGATACTGGCCTTTATCGCCAGCGTCGTAACTGATATTCGACTCATGCACTTCACGCTCAACGGTATTACCGTCTTTATCAATAATGCTTACGGTTTTTCGGGTAATTTCCGCCACATCCCCCTCTTCGAGGAAAATAAATCGGCGAGTTACCGGAAGCAAGGCAAGTTGATCCGATGCGATAAAGTTTTCACCAATACCCAAGCCAATAACCAGCGGGCTGCCGGAGCGCGCTACCACCACCCGACTGGGGTCATTTTTATCCATAATCACAGTGCCATACGCGCCGTCTAGTTGCGGTACCGAATGTGTTACTGCTTGCAGTAGCGAGTTATGGCTGTTTAATTCTTTTTCTACCAGGTGGGCAATAACTTCAGTATCGGTTTCGGATTCAAAGTGATATCCGCTTTGCTTTAATTGCTCTCTTAGTACACTGTGATTTTCGATAATGCCATTATGAACTACAGCAATTCTTTCGTTGGACACGTGAGGGTGGGCATTGCGCTCACTGGGCTCGCCGTGAGTAGCCCAGCGGGTATGCGCGATACCGGTACCACCGGAAATAGGCTCCAGCTCCAAGGCGTCGGCCAGCTCTTTTACTTTGCCCAAGCGACGCAGGCGATGGATAGCGCCTTCATTAGTGACCGCAATACCAGCGGAATCATAACCACGGTATTCGAGGCGGCGAAGGCCTTCTATTAAAATATCAGCGACGTCACGTTGTGCTACAGCACCCACAATTCCACACATAGTGTTTCCTTTATAAAGTATATTTAGATCTCGTTACCCGAGTGGGCCGCTCACTCAGCGGCCGCTCGCTAGGCTAGCGTCTTTGCGCAGACAACTTTCACGCCCTGGGCTTGTATTTCGTGTTTGATTCGCGGCTCTATGCCTGCATCCGTTACCAGTAAATCAACATCGCTCCACACCAGTTCGAGGTTATGAATTTTTCGGCCAATTTTTTCTGATTCCACCATAAGCACAACTTCCCTGGCCACTTCGGCCATTACTCGGCTCAGGCTGTAAAGTTCATTATAGGTGGTGGTACCGCGCAGAGGATCGATGCCATCGGCACCGATAAAGAGCTGGTCGAAATCGTAGGATCGCAGCATTTCTTCCGCCAGCTGACCCTGAAAGCTTTCTGAGCGGGAATCCCAGGTGCCCCCCGTCATCAACAAGGTGGGCTCATTTTCCAGCTCCCGCAGGGCCTTGGCGACCTCCAGAGAGTTGGTCATTACCACCAAGCCTTGTTTATTAGCTAACTCCGGCAGCAAGCAAGCGGTAGTGTGACCAGAATCGATAATGATTCGGTTATGATCTTTAATAAGCCCGGCTGATGCGCGTGCAATTGCTTGCTTTTGCTTCGAAACAATTTGAATGTTTTCACTGACACTTTCGCGCACCAGCTCCTTTGGCAGCCTTATAGCGCCGCCGAATTTCCTCAGCAGTAAGCCACTGGCTTCCAGGGCACTGAGATCCTTGCGGATGGTCACCTCAGAGGTCTGATTCTGCTCGGCAAGCTCTTCCACACTCACTTCACCCTCGGCATTGAGCTTCTCCATGATGTTGCGACGACGTTGTTGAGTGTTGCGCTTAAGCATGCCGATGCCTTTAAGTTCCGAAACGAAAGTTATTCTACCGAATCGTAACAAATGATCAAGCTCGGACTGTACGCTACACTCACAATCTGCACAAATAACTTGCAATACGAGGGATAAATAAGCAGTATATTAGCATCACCTAAAATAACTACGGAGGGATTCTCCCATGGCTAATATCGTAATACTTGGCGCAGGCCTAGGTGGCCTGCCCATGGCCTATGAAATGAAAGACCTGGCGCGCAAGGAAGACCGCGTAATTGTTGTAAGCGATAAGGATTACTACCACTTTGTACCTTCAAACCCCTGGGTTGCTGTGGACTGGCGCAAGCGAGAAGACATTAGTGTTCCGCTGGAAGTCCCCCTGAGCAAGCGCAAAATTGATTTAAAAGTTGGCACCGTGAGCAGGGTAGAGCCCGAAAAGAATCAGCTGGTTTTCGAAGAGGGTGACACGCTCAACTATGACCACTTAATCATCGCTACAGGGCCAAAACTGGCCTTCGATGAGATTGAAGGCCTCGGCCCTGAGGGCTTCACAGAATCCGTTTGCCATATTGATCACGCGGAGCCCGCCCGGGAAAAATGGAAGCAATTTTGCGAAAAACCGGGCCCCATTGTTGTAGGCGCGGTGCAGATGGCTTCGTGCTTTGGCCCCGCCTATGAATTTGCCTTCATCATGGATGCCGACCTGCGCAAACGCAAAATACGCGATCAGGTTCCCATGACCTTTGTTACCTCCGAGCCTTATATCGGCCACCTTGGCCTCGGTGGGGTGGGCGACAGTAAAGCCATGCTCGAATCGGAATTACGCAAGCACCATATGGACTGGATATGTAATGCCAAAATAGAAAAAGTGGAAGATGGCCTAATGCATGTGCTGGAATGCGATGAAAATGGCGAGGAGAAAAAACGCCATGAGCTGCCCTTTAATTACTCCATGATGCTTCCTGCATTTACCGGTATTGATGCAGTAAAAAATGTAGAAGGCCTGGTAAACCCGCGAGGGTTCATATTAATTGACGATCATCAGTGCAACCCCACCTATCGCAATATTTGGGGCATTGGTGTTGCCGTAGCCATCGCACCGCCTAAAGCAACGCCCGTCCCCACTGGTGTGCCCAAAACCGGTTTTATGATCGAGAGCATGGTAACCGCCACCGCTCACAACATTCGCGCACGCTTGAACGGCGATGAAGAAAAAGCCAAAGCCACCTGGAATGCCGTTTGCCTTGCCGATATGGGCGATACCGGCCTCGCCTTTGTGGCAATGCCACAAATACCACCGCGCAACGTTAATTGGATGAAGGGCGGAAAATGGGTTCATCTGGCGAAAATTGCCTTTGAAAAATATTTTCTGCACAAAATTCGCAGCGGGGTGAGCGAACCTGTATATGAAAAAATGCTGATGAAATCGCTGGGTATTACCAAGCTGAAGTAGTTTTCGACGCATCGAGGGAATGCCAGTTATTCCACCCCAAGGAAAGTAAGCGATCTATTAATGAGACTCGCCTTTGGCCTGTCTCATTGTATGGGCTGGGCAATAACATAGGACCACCATCGGCTATTTCGCGAAAATAAAGCCGCCCAATACCAACTGGAAATATCCGACCAGCTTTCACCCTGGTCACCTTGCACATATTCGCAAACCTTAAACTTAGCCTCACCTTTTTGTGCATGAAAACAGGCCATGGCAATACCCTCGTGGTTAAGTGACAACGGTTTATCTATGATCTTGTAACCAATGCCTTTAAAACAATCCCGCGCTGGGTGCAGCTTGCGCGTCGGCTCTTCCACACGCCGAATAATAATTTCATTTTTCCCTGCTTGAAACCGACCAATAGCACCGGGGAAACCCTCAGCAAAACGCATTTCTCTTTCACTGAGGGGAAGCGCTACAAGGGCTTGATTATTATAAAACTCTGGCCAGCTTGGTTTGTTAAATTCAAGGGGCTCGATTTTCCCGAACTTGGGGGCAAAAAAAGCGAAGAGCGCACACGCAATAAATAGTGTGTAAGGCTTCATTTCATGAGCCCCTCACGTGTCTGCATCAACAAAAGTGCGGCGATCAGAACACTGATAATGGCCAAAAAGCTGACTGCGCCTACTGCCTGGTGCAAGGTATCCGCATCGATAAATGCGGGTATTTTATTGTCGGACAGCACGCCATTTTGCAGATAAAAAAGGCTGCAGGCACGCACGACATTGCCAATGATGCATGCAAGGCAAGCAGCAAAGCAAAAAAGCAAATAGCGCCGCCATTTCAGCTGCAACAAATAGGCAACACAGCTACCAAAAAACAGCGCCGCCCACAACATACTGATACCGCTGCAGGGGGCGTCAAATTGCAGTAGTTCACTTTGCCATTTTAAGTACACTCCTTCCCTGCTTACGGCGAATCCCTGCGCCTGTAACATGGGAATAGTTATAATGGCAGAGAGCATACGTGCCGGGTAGCCCAGTACAAATTGAAGGGAGGGAACGATGGGAGCGGCCAGTAGGCACACTCCCCAGAAGCCTGCCGGTGGCATTCGCCCCGCGCTTACACAGTAAAAAAACAAACATAAACTGCTGAACGCGACTCCACTTGTAACAATATTCGGTGCCTGAAAAATACTCAGCAGGCCATAGACTAAGAACAATGAACTAAGAAACAGCATCGGCGGGGCATAGATTTGTTTTGACAGAATTAATCCACGAAAAAAAAGCCCGCCAAAAAAAATTAATACGCCAAGCAGACAAAATACCTCTACTGGCGATTCTGCGAGACGATATAAAAACCATTGCCAGGCGGACCAGTAGCCGGCCAGCAAAACGCCGAGAGCAACAAGCGCTTTTATTAACGCGAGTGAAGTATGAGCCTGGGCTTGTTGCGAATAAACCATAAGAGGGCCGCCAGTACGATTAATAATAAAATCCATTCGTGGGGTTCGGGGATAGTGGGAACAGAGTCTTTTGTTACCGGGCTTAAATCGTTCTGCTCATATTGCGCCTCACTCTCCAGTACTACCGCACCACTGATGGGCGTGACTAAACGATGATTAACTGCCAGTGCCAATACCTTCTCGCTGCGGTCGCCCGCACGCAGAGCACGAATCACTTGCTGGTAGGCCCATAAGCGAGCAACGTGATTATCAAGTACTCCCGTCGAACCAGTCTCTTCGCCATCAGCTTTTATGCTTCGCCTGATCGTCCACTGAGAACGATTTATACTGACAAAAAACTGCCTTAAATCCTGCCCCACACCATGCAGCAATGGCAGATGCCTGCTCCACACACTCCATTCACCTTCCTGCAACAATTGGTTTGGACCGGCCTCTACGCTATAGTCTACAACCTCCGGCATCTGCGTTAAGCGCTCTGTTGCCTGCAGCAGCTTTTCACTATCGCCAAAATCTACTGGCTGTGGTCCGTGAATCCAAAGTAGCATCGGGTTTTCATGTTTTTCCAACTCGAGCAAACCTTGGGTTAAGGCATCGCTGTTAGTTTGGCCACCAATAAAATCGGTATTTTTTATAACAGCTTTAAGCTCAGTTTTATGCTGCTCATTAAGGGGAAGTAGTGCACGTCGTTCAGGTTTTTCGCCACCGATGGCGATACCTACCGGCAAGCCCAGGGGAAGGTGATCAAGAGAGTCAATTAATTCTCTTTTGGAATCCGCAAGCGCCCGCGAACCATCTATCACGATAAACAAGCCACCCACCTCTGTTATTTTTTCAACGATGGTCTGCTCAATAGCTTCGCCCTCGCTACCACTCACGAGCAGCGACGACGCGAAGGCAGCAGCACTAAGAGAAATTGCCTTACGCGGATTCACCAAAGCGCTGTCTGGCAGCTCGCCCTGTATTCGATATACATTGGCGTTAACTTTTGCGGCAGAGAGTTCACTTGCATCGATGCGCATTTGCGCTTTGGATTCAACCCACAACTTGTGAGTGAAGTCAGCTTCGATATTAAAATTTCGATCGACGATGGCGGGTAGAACCAAGGCCGCGCTCTGAGGCCCTGCGATCGACAAAGGTGCCGTAATACCCACCTTGAATTTCATTTCACCATTGGCAGGCACCGGAAAAGCTTGCAGCATTACCCGCTCTGAACCAGCTGGCGTGACTAGCAAGGGATCTCTTCTTACCCGAACGACTCTTTGGTAAGCTTCACGCACTTTTCCTTTACTGGCGTAGGCCGCTTCGCGCTCTTCACCATTTATCCAAAGCGTAGCCCTCGACACCACACCGCCCGGCGGTAAAACCAACTGTAATCGCGCTTCCTGCTGCATAAATTCTGCGTTGCTGACAACAAAGGTCCATTCCAGATAACCATTAGCCTGCTCAGCGTTTATTACGCCATCCAGCCTTGAGCTCTTGAGCGCCAAGCCCTGCTGACGACCACCCACGCGCGTACCTCCCATATCACTGTCAAAGCGAAAACTACGAAAATTTCTCCACTGTGAGCCTTCGTGCGGAATGGCCGCGAGATTAAAAGGCTCTCCCGTCACTCGATAGTAGCTTGTGCGCGCATCAGCAGGCGAGTTCCTGTGCTCGCTGATAAAAAAGTTAGTGATAAAACTCAAGGGCCCAAGAGTAGGGTTTGAGTTGGAGTAACATTTGCGCAACATTAATTCTCGATCGCCCAAATGTCGCAACAAATTGATTCCCCGTTGTTGCTCATGTTTATCCTTGCTGGCAGCCAAATCCATTCCATAATTTGTAATGGCCGTGGGAGCATCAAGCGCCGACAACAGCAACAAGCCGAGTACATTAGCCAGCCAAAAATGCCTTCGCTTAATTTTATTGTGCTCCAGCTTCCGATTTAGTCGGCGATACAAGCTTATGCCACTGAGCAGCGCCGACAATGGACCAAAGGGTAACAAACCAAAACCAAGGTAGAGAATAGCGATTGCAGCTATGGGTAAAATCGGCAGAAATATCAAGGTGTAAAAACCGGCCACGGCAATGCTAAACGCCGCAAGCCACAGTATGTGCCGAGTGTATAAAGGCTTTTGCTGTTGCAAATTCCACCACATTAAAAAATTACTCAAGGGCACCAAACACACTAAGGCGGTGTGAAACAGTGTTGGTAATGGGTCGAATAAGGCCTCGGCACAAAAGGCGAAACTGATTTCCAGCACAATCACTACGACGGGAAAAATAACGCCAAATACAAAAAGGGTCGTGAGGGAAAATCGACTTAAGGGCTTTTTGGTGGGCATAGCGGGCAATATCCATAAGACAAGGCAGGCTTTCTATCTTAACCCAGCAGGTCCTATGAAACATGGCAATTACTGGCACACAATGTGGCAGAAAATGTAAGCCTGTTAGCGGAGCAGTGTTGTCCTTTTCGGTGCAGCTTACGGAGGATTTTGGTTTTAGCTAATACAAGCTGCCATAATGTGGCGCGGATCTCATCTGCATATTGGCTGGTGCTATAAGCTTCCTCCTTTCGAGATTTTTGAGTACTCGCCATGTTTGTAGTAAACCTTAAGCGCTCCTTGTGCGCTCTTGTCACTGTTACTGTTTTATCTGCATGTGGCGGGGGTGGAGGTACCAGCCTGCCGCCGTTGGCAGACAGCAGCTCTTCTTCCTCAAGTAGCAGCTCCAGTTCATCCACTAGCTCTTCAAGTAATTCATCCAGCGGCGCAATAAATTTGCCCGGTGATACAGTTAGCAGCAGCTCAAGCTCAAGTAGCAGTTCCAGCTCCTCTGGCTCCCTTCAGCCAAGCTCATCTAGCAGCTCCAGCTCTTCTGGCTCCCTTCAGCCAGGCTCATCTAGTAGCAGCTCCAGCTCTTCATCGAGTTCAAGCAGCTCAACAAATTCATCTTCCGGTACTTCCAGTAGCTCCTCCAGCTCTTCCAGCGGCTCTGGTTCATCCAGCAGTAGTAGCTCTAGCTCTTCAACATCCAGTTCTAGCAGCTCTTCCAGTTCGTCAAGCAGCTCAAGCTCATCGACGTCCAGCTCCAGCAGCTCTTCAAGTTCATCAAGTAGCAGCAGTTCTTCATCAGGGGGAGACTGGTTGGGCTGCCCTGGCTATTCCACCCGTTATTGGGATTGCTGCAAGGCGCACTGCAGTTGGCAGGGCAATGTACCCTCCGGCGTGGACCCACTGCCCGCCTGCTCAGCCAGCGATGCTGTACTCTCCGACGTGGACGCAGGCAGTTCCTGTGATGCTGGCGGTGCCGCCCATATGTGCCAAAGCATGGCGCCCTGGGTGATTAACGAAAACCTTGCCTATGGCTTTGCCGCCGCAGCCAGCGGGGACGTATGTGGGCGCTGCTACGAATTGCGCTTTACCGGCAGCTCCTATAACGGTGGCGATGACCCCGGTTCAGCGGCACTGGCAGGTAAGCGGATGATTGTTCAAACCACGAATATTGGCTATGACGTTAGTGGTGGTCAGTTTGACATTCTGGTGCCTGGCGGCGGCGTTGGTGCGTTCAATGCCTGTTCTGATCAGTGGGGCGTACCCAGTGAGCAACTGGGCGCTCAATACGGTGGGCTGCTGGCTGCCTGCAAGCAAAAGCTTGGCTGGAACGATAGCCTGGACAGCTACAAAAATTGCCTTGCCCAAAGTTGCCAAAGTGTTTTCGGTTCACGGGGCCTAAGCGAGGCCTATGAGGGCTGCATGTTCTATGTTGATTGGTTCCAGGCGGCAGACAACCCGGCGCTGGACTACCGTGAAGTGCCCTGCCCCAATGAGATTACTGTGCGCAGTGGCGTGGATCGCGGGTTTTTAAATGACGTGCAAACGTCTTGTTTTTAAATTCCGACCAAAGCGCAACACCTCGTCACTCGGCAAAAACCGGCAAACACCTTCTTCATGCTGCTGAACGTGTTTGTCGGCCTTAAAATCTGGCAGCTTTAGGCTATATTCAGGCACCCGTTTTCGAGCGCTGCGCAAGCGATAAAAGATAGAAAAGTGATGCCCACCTTACACGGAGCTAGCCTCTTTAAATCTACTGCAAATATCACAACTGCCACAGCGGCTTATATTTCGGCCACTATTTTGATATTTTGAAATCCACAAAAATAACCGCCCGGTATTTCACCTCATCAAAGGTTCTTGCTGGAGAGCTCTCGTAACTATCGTAACTTACTTGTTTAGACATTAAGCGGCTTTCTGATTCCCGCCTGCCACTCACAACAACCTCCTCTACCAGCTGCGCCCCTGCAGTGGCCTGAGGCAGTACTTGTTCATCCCTAAAGGCCACGGCCTCCAGTTTTACACCCAGAGAGCGCTCATAAAACGCTTTTTTGGCCAGTACTTTATCCAGCGCATCTTTTTTAACTGCTTGCTCAAACTTGTCTTTTTCGATGTGCTCAAAGCTGGTACCCGATATTTCGGCTTGCTCATATTCATCGGCCACTTTAGCCAGCGCTTGTAATTGGCGCTCATCAAAAATACTGATCGCCATTCGGTTAACTACTTTAAAACTATTCGGCTTTTTACCGAACCAGCCGTACTGGGGGGAGGTTGAGAATTTAGAACTATTTATATGCTCGGCTTTAATGCCTTTGGCCATCAGTTGTTGTGAAATTTTGTTGCGCAGCTCGCTGTTGGCTGCAAGGGAGCGCGAGAGCAGGCTCTCATCGGTGCTTACCACCAGTTGTATAATCGCTTTATCGGAATAGGCGGTTTGTTCCGCATGGGCATATATCGTAACGGTTTTATCTGCCGGGTGAAGAAACTGTCGCAACTCCTCTGGCTGGCCTTTCAGCTCGGGGTTTGCGAATACACTCACGGATAGAAAACTTACTAATACGAGCAGGCCAGGGTAGTTCATCAGATATTCCTTTTAATTATTGAGGTTTATTGCCTCCGCCCATTAAAAAACGAATGCCAGCGCAAATCAATATTTCGGCTTTACCTCCCTCTACCACCTGCGCCACTTTTAGCCATGGATGACGGGCGCGCTTGGGTATAGAATTCCTCTTACCTTGCTATTTACTTCTCATGGGAGCAAACAAGCCATGCAAATAGACCGTAGATCCTTGTTAATTGGAACCTTTGCTTCTCTTTTGGCAGGCAAACACGCGCAGGCAAATGACCTTTCTACTCTGTTTCGCACAATCCCCTCCAGCGGCGTAAAAATCCCTGCTATTGGCATGGGCTCCTGGCTTACTTTCGATATCACACCCGAGGGGCCAGCATTCGAAACCAGAGTAAAAATTCTAAAAGAATTTTTTAAACATGGGGGTGCACTCATCGACTCCTCTCCCATGTATGGCCGCTCTGAACAAGTTATCGGTCGCTGCCTGGAAAAATTGAATTTCCCTCCATCCTGTTTTTCGGCAACAAAAGTGTGGACTACAGGCCGGGAAGCCGGCATCGCCGAAATGGAAACATCTCGCACACTGTGGAAAATTCCCGGTTTCAGTCTACTGCAAATTCATAATTTGCTGGACTGGAAAAACCATATGCATACCCTGCAAGACTGGAAAGAAAAGGGCCGCGTGCAATACATCGGCATTACTACCTACGGTGGCTTAAGGCATTCGGAGATGGAAATGATAATGAAAGCCTACCCCATCGACTTTATTCAATTAACCTACAACATTTTGGATAGGGAAGCCGAACAGCGCCTGCTGCCCCTGGCAGCAGAAAAAAACATTGGCGTTATTGCTAACCGGCCTTTCCAAGGTGGTAGCCTGTTTTCCTATGTGAGCAATAAGAAACTGCCCGCATGGGCAGGGGAGATTGACTGTAACAACTGGGCGCAGTTTTTTCTCAAGTATATTACGTCTCATCCACATATCACTTGCGCGATTCCTGCTACCTCTCAGGTGAGCCACATGCAAGAGAACATGGGGGCGCTCATGGGGAAGCAGCCAAACCCCTCCCATCGTGCGCAAATGGAGCAATATTTTAGCAAGATAGTGTAAGCGCGAAGGTGGTGGAGAATATTATTAACCCGGCAACACACTATTTTGTCGAGTTAATAGTCTAGCAGCCGGAATACTCGCTGGTGTTAACACCCTTGTATTCCATTTTCCCCGTATCTTTATTTTTCGACTGCTGATAAACACTCAAGGTACATGCACCAGCCTGAACGCTCAATTTAAGCCAACAAACCCGGTGTACAGTTAACTCACTCCGGGAAATTCTATATAAACACTCCAACAGCCACCAAACTATCAGCAAGATTATTGTACTAATTAAAGCCTTTTTTCTATGGCGGCAATAAAATTTATTTGGCAGCCATACGAAGCTCCAAAGACCTTTCAACGCCCTTTTTTGCTGGATTTCTTAAGGCATGGCGAATTATCCATTTTAACTCTTTATTTGCACCTTCCAGCCAGCGCTCACAGGTGTCAAATACTAAGCTCGGATGATCTTTGGCGATATCACCCAAACTATTGGCGACACTTCTACGCACATAAAGGACAGGATCATCTTTTAATATTTCCAGTAAGGGTAGAATAGGGCTTGGGTCTTGCACTAGCGCAGGAATTCGCTGAGCCCAGGGCAAGCGGGGGCGTGTACCCTCGGAACACAGACGGCGCACGTGCGGGTCAGAATCATTTATCCAGCAACGCAAAACAGCAAGGGTTCTCTGCTGTTGCTGAATAAGAAAAGGGCGGATAGAAAATTCCGCGCTAAAACGCCGGGTTATTTCGTACTGCGCTTTCATTGAAAGATCGAAAGGGTCTATTCCTGCATTGTAGTCGTGCTTGAGCCCATAGCGTTCAATAAAACAACTGTGAGGCAGATAAAACATCACCGCAAGACCCAGCCCTTCGGTTTCTGTATTGGCTGGTGTAAGAGATTTTAAAATAATAGCCAGCGCCTCACTGTAATTGTTTGGCAAGTATTCTTTCATTGCCTGGGCAATACAGTGGCCACGCTCTTTAAATTCCAGGGGGGCAAGTTTAGGGAGTGTGCTATCGATAAAAGCCTTGTCAGTGAACTCGCCGTGAGCGGTTTTAAGATTACGCGCAAGGCAGACAAGTGCTTGCTCTCCAAGCACGTTCTTGAGAGGAAAGCCCTTTCTAATAGCACTGGGTGCCTCAGGAATGCTTAACATATGAAAGTGAGCCTTACTGCAGCTAAATTCATGGCTCCATAATTCTTACGGCCATTTCGCCAAAACCGCTATTTTTACTTTCTTTATAGCGCTTGGCCGCCCGCTCCACTGCCAGCAAAGTTTGTTTTTGGTGCTGTGCTTTGGCGCTAGCAATCCAACGCTTAATATTGCGGGCAATACGAACATCGAAGCGCTGCTGCCGGTGGTAAAGATCTTCTGCAAGATCCAGCGCTGTACAGGCGCCGTGATGGCGACTGCGATACAGAGCTTTACTGAACGCGGGCACTTCCTGCTCCGCCGCCTTAAAGCCTGCCAAGTCCATATTGATTTTTTTTAGCAGGGCACTCACTTCTTTTTCTGCGCTTTGCTTTGCCTTAAATAGCTGCATTTGTACCCGGCTATAGACATTCACCGCACCATCGCCATTGGTTTCTATGGGTAGAAAAATAGCTGCCGGGTATAACTCGGTAATAAGCGATTGTACCCCGTCGCTCACCCCACTGGAGGGCATGCAACCGAATGGCTTAATACTGAGGGTCATATTCACCTTTTGGTCCACAACGTTGTGAATCATTTTACCCACTTCCATATGCCCCTCACCCCCACGCAAATTATTATCGTAAAAGCGGTGGCTGATTTCGGCGATATGATCCATGTCCGGCAGGTGGTAATCTGTTAAGCCAAGCACCCGGGCATAGAAAGCGAATAGTCCTCTCAGAAAACCTTCCGCTGCTCGCAATTGCAGTAGTTTTTTTGCTACGTCTACGCCTTGTAATGCGAATTTACTACCGCTTTTATTGCTGTCACTTAACTTGCTGTCGGCGCCCTTGAGTTTGGCACGCTCTTTGGTGTCATAGCGGCTCGCCCACACCAGGTAAAGCCCCCAGTTGGTAACCAGCTGAATATCAACTTCGGCCCCTTCCTTTTCTAAAAAGCGGTGCATTTTGTAGTTGCCATCACCTTCCGTGGTCATGGCCCAGAATTCGCCAATAATGGCCACCCGTGGCTTTATCTGGGTGCGGTCTACTTGAATGGCTTTAAGTGCTTTGCGGGTTTTCCACAGCGTTTTTAGCAAGCCTTTTCGCTTTTCAAAGGCTTTAGCTATGTCTTGCTTTGCCTGAGCGATGACTTTATCGGTTTCTCCGGGATTAATTTCGTAGGGCCGTATTCGGTAGCCCAGCGCATTGAGGGCATCCCCCAATAAAATAGCCTTGCACATGGTGATAAAAAACTGGGCATCTATTTTTAATCCCATTTCTTCACCAGTGGCCTGTTTTACCCCGCCAGCCTGCTGGAACAGAATCACACGAAAACCCTCGAAGCCCGCATCTCTAAGCGCTTTACGGTACTCCGTTACGTAGGAGCCAAATCGGCAGGGGCCGCACGAACCGGCGGTAGCAAATAAATAGTTTTCGATAATGTCTTTCTTACTAAGCCCGCCAGCCTTTAACTGGTTTAATTTTTTTATCAGATTACCGACGGTAAAATAGGTGGGGTTACACTGGCCTCGATTGCCAAACTCTCGCCCAAACTGCAGCGAGCGGGTATCGGGCACCTCCATCGCTTCCACTTTATAGCCCAGGCCGCGAAAGGCCGACTGAATAAATAAATCGTGAGCCATGGTAAGGCCCGCATGCAATATGGTGGTGTGCTCACGCTGCTCCGCAGTAAAGCTATTGGGGTTGGCGTCGTGCCAGTGTTGCTGGTTTTGCTGCGGGATCTGCAAACGCTCCGCCTCTTCTCTCTCAAAGGCCTTAAGCTGTTCGTCAATACTGTGTAAATAGTCTTTAGTGTGTTCTTCCGGGGATGGGGCTTGCATTAGTCCACCTCAACAACATTTATCAGATTCGATACCGCAAACTTTTGCGGTGCAGGAAAGCTTTGCTTGCTTTGGTTAAGTAATTCAGATCTGGCCAGGCGCCACTTTTTAAGTTCAGCAATAAAGGCAGCATCAACTTGTATATGTTCTGGAGCACTTTCCAGGAGTTTCAGGCGTTTTTCTACTGTCGCAATTTCCAACTGTTTATTTTTTTCGGCAAAATCCTGCAATTTTTCCTCGGCCAATTTGAGCGTATAGCCATAGGTTTTAACACGAATTTTTATGGAGCCGGATGGCTTGTTGGCATCAATATCATGAAGCGCGGAATAGGGTGTATTACTAGCACCAATTACGCGATCGATTAAACCGTAGGTGGGCGCGTCGTGGCCACATTTAAAACTGGATAAATCCAATACCGCCACATTGGGGTGTCGCGCTGCAAACTTGGTGGCCCATACTTTTTGCACGCTGTTAACGCTGTAATTTTCCGGCCAGATATCTGCAATCTCCAGCGGAGATTGTACGTGGCCCTTGTTGAGATCTTCGGCAAAATATTCCTGTAAAAAATCCCGGTCTTTAGGAATGGATTTCATCGAAAGAATCGGGTAGCCCATGGCCTGGTATTCTTCCAATACTAAATGGTTCATACCGGGATCATTGTGATAGGGGCGCCCAATCATTAATAGCGCCATCCGGTTATCTGCTTTAACCGCCTCCAATATTTCCCGACCTTTTTGTTGCATATGCTTATCAAAAAACTCCAACGCCTTAAAGGCCTGGTCGAGCGCAAAATTATTTTCGTCTTCAGTAATCTGCAGGCGATCGCCAAAGCATTCGAACATACGGTTTTTTAATAGCAGGGGCTCATTCAAGCTTACTGCTGGATCGAGGTAGCTAATGTTTCGGCTGGCGAAATAGTCGCTTTCTTTAGTGAAGGCGGCAGCCATTACTTTAGGTGTACCGGCAACGATGGGGCAGCAGGCTGTATCCATTACATTGTCAATAAACGTGGGAATGTGGGTAATCGCCGGGAAGAAAATAAAATCCAATGCTTTTTTGGGATGATGCTCAAACAGCAGGTTGTGGATATGGGCCTGAACCACCTTGGCAGGGTAGCAAGGGTCAATAGAGCCATATTTACCTCCCGCCTGCCACAGTTCCTCGCTTGTATCGTCGGAAAAAACAATATTGCGCGGGCTGATACCCAATGCTTCAAAATAGGCGCGCCAAAAGGGGCCGGTGCTCCACATATTGAGAGCCTTGGGCATGCCAATACGAATGCGGCTGCGTACATCCTGGGATTCTTTCGCTGAGCGGGAAAAGCCTCGCGTATAGTGTTTATGTTTTACGCCGCCGAAAATGCTCCGTTTTACATCTACGTCTTCCAGCTCTGTACCGGCTTTTGGTAGCGCTTCTGTTTTGTACAGGTGCTTAAAATTCCAGGTCGCTTCGTAATCAACCAAGTTGGGGTAGGTAAGCATGCGAGAGCGTCTTTCTGCATTTAATTTTCGCAGCGCGTCGTAATCTTCTACCGTACCTTTTTCACAGGAAAAACCGGAGATATAGCGTGCCGTTTCGTCCTCGCTTACTTTGGCATCAATAAAAGTGCGCGAACAATTATTGGCACAAAAGGTACAGCGCGTTTGTTCATCGTTTTTTGTACTGTAATCAAGATCGATGGCTTGCTGTAAGCCGATAAAACGAGATTTACCGCTGCGCTTTACCACACGTATGGCTTCAAAGGCAGCACCGAGCGCACCGGCTTCCCCTGTGTGCGGATGCACGTGTACCTCCGCCTCTGGTACGCGCTCCTTAATGTAATCTACTTGGGCTTTTACTGCTGCAAGATTTTTTTGCGTACCGCCCTGTAGCACAAAAATTCGCCCCAGCTCTGCCATACGCGGAATTTGCACTACGTACTGCCAAATATTTTTTGGCAGTACCAGTGCCAGGCCAGCCAGTAATTCTTCCCCGTTGTAGCCTTCTTTTTGAAAGTTTACCCGATCTGAATCGAGGAACACGGCACAGCCATAACTAAACTCGGGTGAAAGTTCAGCTTTAAAGGCTTTGTCGGCGTATTCCGTTACCGGCACCCCAAATTGGTCCGCCATAGCTTGCAATAACATACCGTTGCCGGCACTGCAGGAGTTACTCAAACGGAAATTTTTGATCACTTTGTTCTGCATAAACAGAACTTTAATGTCTTGCCCACCCACATCGCAGATAACATCCACATCCGGAAAGTAGTGCTGAGCACTTTTCATATGGGCAACGGTTTCTACAATATTCGCATCTGCCTGCAATGCCGTTTCCATAACATCGCCGGCGTAGCCGGTAACGCCAAAGCCCTCTACCTGCAACTGTGCCTGCTGGGACTCCGCCCAGACTTTGAGCTGGCCGAACATCTGCTTCATATCTTCCAAAGGGTTACCTTGGGAGAGTTGATACACTTTTTGTAGAATTTTCCCGTGTTCGTTCACCAGTACGCATTTACTGGAGGTGGAGCCACCATCAAGACCAATAAAGCCTTTAATCTGTTTGCCAGCTGATTTCGGGGGCTTAAAAGTGGGCAGAGCATAAAGGGAAATAAAATCACTAGCGTCGCCGTTGACCAAAGGTGGGCCAGCATTGTTCCCCAGCTGCGCTTTGCGGCCATCGCGAATAAAGTTTTTTAGGGCTTTTAGATCACCGCAAGAATCCACCTCTTTTTCATGCAGGCCAAATAAAACTGCACCGTAGGCTGCATAGTATTCTGAATTTTCAGGCGAAAAAATCAGCTCGTCCAAGGAAATATCTGTGGGGTAAGCATATTCACGTTCTTGCCAGGTTTGCGGAATGCGAAAGCGCCAGCATTCACGCAAAAAAGGTAAATAAGTATTTGGTCCACCGAGCAAGAGTACTTTGGGCTTAAGGGTATTACCGCGAGTGAGAACCGAAAGATTCTGGCCAACGATGGCATCGGCCAGGGAGCACATTATTTCTTCAGCCGGAATACCACTTTTTACCAAATTGACAATATCGGTTTCCGCAAATACGCCGCACTTGGCTGCAACGTGATGAAGCTTTTCCGGGTTAAAACTGAGCTGCGCCACTTGCTCTTGTGGCATACCCACTTTTATAAAACATTTATCGATAGTGGCGCCAGTGCCCGAAGCACACTTGTCGTTCATTGACGTGGAGGCGCGTTTTTCCCCAGTTTTTTTGTGGGTTTTAAACATGATTATTTTTGCATCTTGCCCGCCCAGCTCAATTACGCTGCCCACATCCGGGTGCAAGGCTTCCACCGCCATAGTGACTGCGTTCACTTCCTGAATAAATCGAGCATTAATGTGGGAAGCTATGGGGCCAGCACCGGAACCCGTAATAAAAACCCGCGTGCTGCTTAGGGAGATTTTTGGCAGGTCAAGACAAACCTGCTCGAGCATTTCCAGCACTTTTTCCGCCTGACGGGTTTCGTGTCGCTGGTAATTACTCCAGAGTATATTTTTTTTCGCAACATCCACGGCAACCAATTTAACCGTGGTTGAACCGACGTCTATACCCAGAACCGTATTGTGGAAATCCATAGTCAATCTTTAAATACGAGTGTGCGCAAGGAGACTAGCTCAATCACAAGTGCTTTTAAAGTAGCTTTTTGTTGCACTCGGTCGCAAACAAAATAAAGACACGATTATCGGCAAGTAATATGAGGGCTTTTACTAAGGCCTGTTAACTCTCATTTAATACGCTCCGATGTAGCCTTTCTTTTCCGGCCGAAAGACGCCTTGAACGAAATCTAGCGAGCTGAATGATCGATAAGATACGGATAACAGCCCAGCCGCGCTGGTGGCTAGGGAGTGCATCAAATTGTTGTTAACAGGCTGTTGATGAGAGCTGTTTAGGAAGCGACTTATTCGCTGACGAAAACATCTGTCTGTTCAGCCATAGCGCCTTTAACCCAGCGGATATTGTCCATCTGAAAGTGAACTCCCTGCATACGATTCCATGTGGGCGAAATGGCCAGCCCTATATCGACCGAATCCAGTTCAAGACCGTCGTCCACAAGCTGTGCAATGGCCAGTTTGATGGTGTGCCACTCACCAGTACCTGGTACCTGAATACGCACTGGTCCACTGGCACAGGGGTAACCACACACCACGCGCACCACCAGAGCCCTGTCGCTTCGGCCCCAATCCAGCACGCGCACATCGAACTCGATGGTGCCAGTAGCATAGGCAGACATATCTTTGACCTGCCCCGGCTTGCTGGTGTGAAAGCGCACACGGCCGTTGGCTAGGGCATCACTGTAACGGATATCGATTACTTTGCCCCGCTGTTCCACGTCGGCGGGCACAACCTGCCATTCAACAAGGTCGCCATTATTGGGCTTGGAGGAGATACTTTCGTAGTTGGACTCGAACATCTCCCAAGACGAAATTCCCCGCCAGGAAGGGTCTATACAGTCGGTGAAAATAACCCCTTCTTCGCCATCGCAGGCCACATCTCCAACAGGCCGAGTAGTAACAAATACCGCAGCCAGAGATATAAATACCAAAAAAACCAGTAGTATGTTGGCGAAGTTAATTTTCAATTATCCCTCCTGGAAGGGCACGGCTGGAAGTCCGGGTTTCCATATACCTACTCACACAAAAGTTGCAGGTTGAGATTCCATTCAACTACTTTTTTGATAGTTTATCCAACATATTGGTTGAAATATGTGCCAAAAGCACGTTTTTTCCATTTGCCTTCGCAAACAGTCGCTCGGTACAAGCGAAGTGATCGCTTACTTTTTCTTGGGACGATGCCAGCCGTCAATATTACGCTGCTTGGTTCGGGCTACCACCAGCTGCTCTTGCTTGCTGTCGTGCGTAATGGTGGAGCCTGCGGCAATGGTCGTACCCTTTGCGATGCTCACCGGTGCAACAAGTGCAGTGTTGGAACCCACAAACACATCGTCCGCGATAAGGGTTTGATGCTTGTTCACGCCATCATAGTTACAAGTGATCGTTCCAGCGCCCACATTGACCCCTTCGCCCACGATGGCGTCGCCCACGTAACTGAGGTGGTTCACCTTGCTGCCTTTTCCGATAAGCGCTTTTTTTGTCTCTACAAAGTTGCCAATCCTGGCACCTTCAGCAAGCTTCGAGCCCGGTCGCAGCCGCGCATAGGGACCAACATTACAGGCTGCATCCAGCTCGGCTTGTTCAATATGGCTGTAGGCGTGAATAAGCGTGTTATCGCCCACGCTCACGTCTTTGAGGTAGCAGTTGGGGCCAATGTGTACGTTTGAACCAAGGCTCACCGCTCCTTCAAACACACAATTCACATCAACCACGCAGTCATTTCCGGCGGTGAGGGTGCCACGGCAATCAAAGCGCGCCGGATCGAGCAGGCTTAGGCCTTCAGCCATCAAGTGCTCGGCACATTCACGCTGGTAGATGCGCTCAAGCTGCGCTTGCTGCAAGCGGTTGTTCACCCCCATTACTTCACTTTCACTGCTGGGCTGGCTTGTTTCCACCATGATCCCGGCTTGTCTTGCACTGGCAATAATATCGGTAAGGTAGTATTCACCTTGGGCATTGGCGTTACTTAGTGCCGGTAGCCACTGCAGTAAATGTTTACCTTTAACAGCCATTACACCCGTATTCACTTCTCTTATGCTCAGCTGCTGTTCGTTAGCGTCTTTCTGTTCAACGATGGCGCTAACCAAGCCTGCCTCATCCCGTACGATTCGACCGTAACCTGCCGGGTTTTCCAGGCTTACGGTAAGTAAACCCATGGCGCTATCACTTACCTTATCGCAGAGCTGCTGCAAGCTGGCTGTTTTGATGAGCGGTACATCGCCGTATAAAATTAGAACGGTCGCCTCGGCCTGCAAAAGTGGCAAGACCTGCTGCACCGCATGACCCGTACCCAGCTGCTCACGCTGTTCAACAAATTCTATACCCGGCGCGGCCAGGTTCTGTTCAACCAGCTCCGCACCATGGCCAACAACTACCTTTATGCCGTCGGCCTCTAACTCGTGGGCACGATCAATGACATGTGAAACGAAGGCTTTACCCGCCAGCGTGTGAAGAACTTTTGGTTTGGCGGAGCGCATGCGCGTTCCTTTGCCTGCGGCGAGGATGACAATATCCAGCATGACTTACCCTTAGCTAATGTGAAGTAAAAGTGGGCCGCTATTTTGCCACCGAAACAATACCTTTTCGATCTATGATAATTCGCAAAGCTCAGCGCATCCCAGCTAAGAGCAAAAAATAGCCGCTCATATAGCCCGTGTTTATCCATACCAGTAACAGCTGACATTGATTCTCCAGCTAATGCTTACGGTTTTGCTAAGGGCTAGCCTCAACCAAGCAGAGTAAGGGCGCTCAATGCATGTGTAATGCTTTAATGGACCTCTAATTTTTCATGTACTTATTGTTTTGCCGGGAATTAGAAACCCTGCCAACCCATCATAGCCCAAAATAATCCACTTCTATTTTCTACATCAAAATTTATGAGGCTAGAGCAATTTTCTAAAATATTTTCACCAAATAACAAAATCCTGACGGGCGAATGTGAACTAATTCAGGCAGAAAGCGATAGCATCTTTAAGGGCGGACGCGCCATAAACGCGCTTTATCTGCACTATTTAGAGCGACTCCCTATGCTCTTTAAATGTGCGTGGAGAACAGCCATACTCGCTTTTGAACACCTTGTTGAAATGGGTGACATTTTTGTAGCCAACAGAAAAGGCTATTTCAGATACAATTGCGTCTGGCTCTTCACGCAAGAGGCGAGCGGCCTCAGTTGTTCTTAGTTTGTTTAGATAGGAGCTAAAGGTCACACCCAGTTCGTCTTTTAATATTTCGTTTATTTTTGTCCGATTAATACCGACGCTTTTACTTAACATTTCCATGTTGATATCCGGGTTTGAAAATTCCTTAGCCAAAAACTGCAATACGGTGCTTCTCTCCTTGTCTTTGTGTGGCTCGACACTAAGCTTCTGATAAGCAATTAAAGCCTTTCCGCTATCAATTCTGGCACGGATATCCTCCTTGAGCCGTTCCACATACTGCACAAGCACCCAACGAATAAAGGCAAGCCACATAAAAAGAGAAATAGCGCAAAAAAGATAAATAAAGACGCGATTCTGTTTTATAAACTCGAGCTTGCGTATTTCAACCTTTGTCCACTGATTCATAGATTTATGTCGCGAGGACACAAACACTAGAGAACGGGCCTTACTCGTATCGAACATGGTTTTTTCAGTGCTATCCACTTTCCATATGTCCAACCACCACAAGGGCACCAGTAATTCCTCGAAGTTAAATGTTTTTGTTGTCCACTGCTGCTCACAAAGAAAATGATCTGCGGCCGGTCGATACAGGTCCGAACCTTGTGCTTCGCTAATCTTTTTATCGAGGGTGTAGAGCTCAAATGTGAGTACATCGCTAAACTCGCACTTAACCTCAAAAGAAATTCCCATATTTCGGAGATCAACAAGCTGAGGCTCCATAGTGCTGCCAAAGTTGAGGGCTAACCTCACATGGGGATAGCGGGTCTGATCAGAGACAAAATACTGGTAAGAAAAAGGCTCTGAGGGTTTCACCTCACGAATGGCCGACGCGCCGCCACTAGGCTCATCATTTATGGTTTCCACCTGCCAGGGGATTATGCTTTCCTCCAAAGGCAGAAGCGCTTTGGAAGATGTAAACAACGACAAGCACAAAAAGCCCAGCATAAGCGTGAGCAAGCTCATACCGGCAAAATACAAAGTGACTTTTTTATAAAATGCGAACACCTGATTACGCACCTTTCACGTTAAAGTTAGTAGGTTTTAAACGAGAGAGCTTCATAGTAAATACATCGAATTAATTGTGGCCTGTTTACCCCGAGTATGCACCGCAGCAAAATGCGAATTCTGTGCATATCACGTCAGAAAGGATGGCAGTCGCAGGAGTTAGTTTGACGAACGTCAATAAAGTTATGGCCAGACAAGACGCTGCGAAGACCGCTATCCGCACAGGATCATAGACTGGAACCTTTTAAAAAAAGGCATCGGCATATATCGTTGTTCTTTACCAAAAAGTGACCATGCAACCACATTTTTTTAGTTATTTTTCGTCGCAATGCGCACGCATAACAAGGTTAACCCTCTTTTGGAAAATGAGCAATTTTTAAGATCACGGTTTTGCTGATTTTTACATTGGAGCCCCTGATTGTGCAACTCAACACATCGGAAAAGGAAGGCCCGCCGCTTGCTGCCCGTATGGGTAAAATTACTTGCATGCTTGCATGCTTGTAAAAAAAGGCAGGGGAAGCCGCAATTCAACGCCCGGTCCTTTCTGTGGCTGCTATCGCCATTAAGATTCGACACAGCGCCGTGGCGGGCTTACGCTTCCCTCAAAAACCCAGCAGATACCTAGCCTGAGCTCGCATAGCGACAAAGTTCTCGATTACCCTTCCTAAAGCTCTTTTTATACTCCAGCCAGTCATTTTCCCAGTAATCATAAAACCAATTTTGCCAAGCGGCTTTAGTGGGTTTACTGCCACTACCGTACCAGAATTGACCGGCGTTAGGGTCCATAAAACAAAAGCCATGACTGACCCGCGTATCAAAAGCAACCGCATGCCCACTTTTTCCATGCTTATCGTAAGCGGAATATATGTATAGCCCCGGCGTGTTAAACACGGCAGCGGAAACCTTGTTTCTGCTGGTAAGCCTGCGCCAGAAATTACTGCGCTTTGTAAAATGCGTGGTAAAGCCGCTTAGACTATACGAATCCTGACAGAGCCAATCTTTCGATTGGTTTCCCTTGCACATTTGCATGGTGGAAGAACCACTTTTAAAGCGATTCATACTGATATGCCCGCGAGTTTTGCGGAGCTTTACCCACTGCTGGCAGATGGCAAAGCAGATTCCTCCATCGACATTTACTCCCTTCGCCACGCCAGATTGATCAAAACGAACATTAACGGTTACCGTTTTTCCAAGTTCTTCTCCCTGGTAGAATTCTTCGTGCTTGCCACCCCACGCATTAACCACATCCCAGTATGGTTTTGCCATATCTCGCCCTCCTGCTTATTAATAAATAGGATTTGCCTATCATTGACTGACAATTCCGCCGTTAGTGCGCCCAAGCCAGTTTAAATAATGTTAATACGCAATGGCTGCGGCATGTAAAACCACAGCCTAGAGACGGGAGATCGCTATCAGCGGAAGGTCTATATTCAGCTATTTTGTCAGCTGATGACAAGTGTAAAAATTCTGTCGGCCTCCCTTTGTACAAACGGGGTCAGCAGAAATCAGTGCTACAGATCGCACAGTGGTGTGTTACACCTGAGAATTAGCGCTAAGCCACAGGCTTATGGGTCTCTCTTGTAAATAAAAAAAAGGTTTTGGCTTTGCAGAATATAACAAAACCAAAACCTTTGAGCACAATCGGTACCTGCCACAACCAGGGCAGGTTTTACTTAGTGTTTATTGAACGTTAATTACCACCCTTCGATAGGCGTAGAGATTAGGCGAGCCGTTATCTTTAAGGGTTAGGACAATATGGATGCTCTTGCCGCCCGCACCGGAAGGAACCTGCACGCTGGCACTGGCCGAAGATCCGTTGCTGATGGATACCGAGCCGCTGTAAGAACTAGGCTGGCTATAGTAAGACCAGGAATAACTCAGGTTGTCACCATCCGGGTCGCTCGACCCATTCGCATTCAAGCTAACAGAGGAACCCGCAGATGCATTAAGGTACATCACTGCTTCATCAGCATTGTTGTTAATAACAATTTCTGGATGGTGGTTAGCTGAGGAATAGTTGCTGGTAACAGACCAGTCCATACGCGCCAGGAAGTCGTTTTCATAACCCGCCCGCCACTTTTTAATCGCCTCGGTACCTTCAGAGGTATTGTCATGCATATAGTGGGTGTTGTAGGCCCCACTGTTCATACAACTCATGCCACTAATATTCGCAGACTTGTTTGTTTTGAAACGACCACCCCAACCACCTTGATCAAGCTTATCCGGGTCGTTGAGTGCTGGATTCCCCAAGTGCATAAATGATGGTGTATCACCTTCAGTAGACCAAACGGTATCTGGGTATTGTGCACCCAGTGGGCCGTGGCTCTGGATTTCCCTGATCATGCTGCCACCTTTAGGTGGAGCCCAGTTGTTGTAAACCTGTGTGGCACGAATATACGTCAGATTTGGGAAGGTCTTGGCTATCCAGTTACCGTCGTCGCCCTGCCCCAAAATATCAAATACGCGCAGCTTGCTTACAAAACGGTCTACTTCGGCCTGGGAGCGATCGTTTCTCACTCTCCACAGCGCCTGAGCAATGGTGTTACAACCACCCCAACAGGTCGCCCATACTGGACGTGGATCATCTTTATCTACCGCATTAATAATCAGGTTGGAGCCCGCAGTGTCCTTGCCAGAACCTACATCACCCATACCATAGCCTCGCTGCCCCATCACATTGATGGAGTCGAGGTAATCAGGCGTTGGGAACCCATCCGCATGTGTGCTGAGATTTGAGTACGACTGTCTATAGGCGTTAATAATCCTATCCACATAGGAGGTGTTACTTTGGGATTTCTTCCAACAACCGGTGGTGGTAATTAGCCCTTCGATATCGTATTCGTTGGCCATCACGAGCTGGCGCACCAAGGATTGCTGGTCGTCTGGGTCGCCGCCGATATCAGTGGTATTGATCACTCGAATACGCTGAGTAGAGCCACCTGTTGAGCTGGAACTCGAACTAGAAGAGCTGGAACTAGAACTACTAGAGGTAGAGCTGGTGCTGGAAGAGCTCGAGCTGGAACCTGTGCCGTTGCAATCCGCCGCAGACAAATTGCCGCCCTGAACCATCAGGTAATCAATATTGGACAGGCCCGTATCAGTATTCGCCTGCAATACAATCACGTTATCACCCTCGTTGAGGTTGACACTGGCAGCAGTAATGGTCCAACTGGTCCACGAACCGGAGCCTGGGAAGTCCACGATACCTTGATCAACGCCGTTAACCGATAGTGTTCCGGTACGATTTGAGCTACCACCATTGGCAAAGCGGAATTCGACGCCATAGGTACTGGCGAATTCTGCATTAACGCGCCAAGTAACGCCATTGCCGGAAGCATTGTCGGTATTGGCAAAACCGCTACCAGTGAAACCGCTGTTGTTACTATCTACCGATCCATCAACACCGCAGAAGCCGGTTGTATCTTCTTGAATGAGTACATCACCGCCACCTGAGCTCGAAGAGCTGGAGCTACTTGAACTGCTGGAGCTTGAACTACTGTTTGAACTGCTGCTGGAGCTTGTGGTGCTGGAGCTGCTTGAGGAACTTGAGCTACTTGAACTGGAAGAGCTGGAGGAAGAACTGCTTGTGCCACCGCAACTGCCCACGAGTGTCCAGGAGAAATCGCTGCCAGGCACTGAGTTGGTGTACCAATTGGCATTGTAGAGATTACCCTGATACTGCATCTGGTCGCCAGCTTCTGCGTGATTGGGCTCTCCACCTTCCCAATCTTTCGAGGTCCAGTTGGGGTACTCGTTGACGCCATCGCAATTTCCGCCGCCAGAACCGGACGAGCTGCTGGAAGAACTTGAGGAACTGCTGCTGGAGGAGCTTGAACTGCTTGAGCTGGTGCTGGAAGAGCTCGAGGAAGAGCTGCTTGAACTGCTGGAACTGGAGGAACTGTTGCCACCGCCTGTAATAGTACCGGCAGAAGCACTTAAGCTCACGCGATCCAGCTTGGTGCCGTCTTCACGACGCAGAATGTGCAGCGTGTGTGATCCTGCAGACACATTCGAGAAAGTGGTCGGCGTTATGCTGCTCCAACCTGCGGTCGAGTCGTTGTTTTGTGTGCTCCAGGCGCCGGAGTCGAGTTTATAGTAGAACGAGTCGTCGTTGCCATTCGGCATATCCGCCTGAATCTGGAAGGTAACATTGGCCGTTTGAGACAGGCTGAAGTTAATCTGCATCTGCCCGGAGGCGCTATCTGTAGGAGTACTTAGAATCTGGGTGCCACTATTAGGCCAAACCACATACTGACCACCGGAAGCGCCGCCATCATTTTGTACGGAGAAAGGTGAGAAATTGCCCTGACCGGCAAGCGTTTCAAGTTCGACAACATGGGTGGAGCCCCCACCGGATGACGAGCTGGAGCTGCTGGACGAAGAGCTGGAGGAAGAAGAACTGCTGGAGGTTCCGTTGTTGTCCAGATAATCCATCAGCCAGGTCATGGCCGGCCGTGGAGTGCCGTTGCTTTGAATCAGGCCAGTGCCGTCACGCCAGGTTGCGCCAACCACATAGCCCCAAAGGGTTATGCCCACTACACTGGGGTGGTTGTAAAAAATCGGGAATTGTTCCCGCATCATACGCAGTTGTTCCTGGTCGTTTGTACTTTGAACATCGTACTCAGAGATATAAATCGGTAAGCCCAGGTCGGCGATGCGATCCAAGGTACTTTTTAGCTGAGAGGCAGAGAGGCTCTGCAAGCCATGTGCCTGTAAACCCAGCGCATCCACCACACCGGCGTTGATCGCCGGGCGAGCCATATTGATAAAGTCATCGGTATTCCATATCAATACGTTGTAGTCATTCAGTACCAGCGTGGAGTTGGGGCAGTACTGCTTTGCCAGCTGGAAGGATTTAATAATCCAATCGTTACCAAAGGCATCTTTAGCAAAATTTGCCGGCGCATGTCCGGGGGTTGCCTCGTTCACCACATCGATGATGTCTGTGTCCGGGTAGCGAGTACAGTAATCGCGTATCCACTCCTCGATTTCCTCAGCCTTTTCAGCATTACTCAAATTATTGATCCAACTGGGGAACTGGCTTCCCCACACCAGCGTATGAGCCTTAAAGGGAATACCGTTAGATTTGGCAAAATTGTAGGCAGCATCCTGGCCGCTCCAGTTATAGCTGTCGCGTGAGCGCTCTACGGAGCCCCATTTGCCTTCGTTTTCTGGGGTGATTTGGTCCCAATACTGCAGAAAATCGGATCTCACACTGCCGTTAGTGGTGATATTACCCACGAATTGGACATTCTGTGCGCTGGCCACCTGGGGAAGCAGAAGCGACATACACGCCCCTGCTAGACACCCAAGCGCAGCTTTGTTGAACTTGATCATAACTAGCTCCGAATAGGAATTGTTTTACGATTATTGTTATCAGCCTGCTGGCTACCACTGCAGCAGTATCGAATAGCTTTATCAGGCATAACTTAGCCCGACGCCCTGGCTCGGAATATCAAACTTGGAATACTATGAGGTAGATACGTCTTTTTATTATTCGCCAGACATCAACAGCAACAAGTAGCGGCGTGTTTCTTAATTTTCTTAAGTTATTTTTTTCTTTCCATTTTCCGATCAGCGCAGAGCACCTGACTAAGCGTGGCCATCTTAGACTGATTAAACTCTGATGTGTTGAACAGGGCAGAAATGACAATATTCTCTGTAATTAATTGAATTACCGGATGACAGCAGGAAATATAGGCAGGGCGCACTTAGAAAGCGGAAAACTTCTCTATTTTGCAGCTTTTTTTGTCTTTTTAAGAAGGCCATTGAAGTGGCGCACAATTTGAGTAGGCCAAATAATTAAAACTCATAGTCTGGCGTTGGATCACACAGAAAAATCTTTGGTTTATCGCGCAATGAACAGCGCGCTCTCAGCAATACAGGCAATTTTCCTGATGTTGCTAGGTGGTTAGTGCCTTAGGCTTTGATCAGGGTAAATAAGCCAATCAAAATAAAACCAGCCCCCGCAAGGTATTGCAGCATTTTCTCACTAATATATTCAGATAGCAGGCTGCCCGCCAGAACGCCAATCGCCGAGGCGAGCACAAGCGCTGCAGAGGCAGCCACAAACACAGTAACTTTACCCACCTCTTTATCCGCCGCAAACAACATCGTCGCCAATTGCGTTTTGTCGCCTAATTCAGCAATAAATACTGTTACAAAAATGGTGAGAAATATTTTCCAATCCAGCAACGCCAACATTAATAGTACACCTCGCTCATACGCCAAATAAGAACGCGCACTTTATACTGCCCTTTTGATCAAATGAAGGTGTTTAGCGCAAGCGTGTTTAATCAGCGGCTAGCTAAGCGCTGTGCTTCAGTTTTTTGGCAAGTTATGAGCGGGGCTGTAGGTACTTATACACGCCAGGTGCGCCTGTCTTTCCGACATTACTCTAAAGCCTGGATCGACTTAGCTAGCACCGGCGGAAAAATCTAAGGATGACGCAGGGTTTGAGCCAACACCGGAGAGAACCGCCAGCGCCAGTATCGACTCAAACACTCACATAAATGACGAAAGTGCCTTACTGAGTAGTGATGCTGCATCGGCATTATCGGTTTTACCGAGGTAACTCTCAGTGGCCCTGGTAAATTTGGGAATCATATCTGCCCCCATTCCCAATGTGTCAAACTGAGATGTTAATTGAGCCGCCATTTTAGCCGTCTCGCTGTGCTCTCCCGCTACTTTAAGCACACCGGACAAGGCGCTTTCATCGCCTTCTTTTGGCTGCACGGCAGGCGCGGCACCCAACAGTGCTGCAGCATCAGGTATTGCAGAGAGCAAAGACTTGCCTTCCTTCTCAGACAACAACGATGTAGCTACCTGCAACAATGACCCGAGACCACCACTGGCCTGCCCCTCAGTCACCCCCAGTTGCTGAACCAGAAAGGGCAACAACTGCAGGCCTTGTTCCACCACGGAATCGGTGGAAGAGGCAGCACTTTGCTCGCTCGCTTCTACAGGCTTCTCATCATCACCACTAAACCAGTTGCCAATGGACTCCCACAAGCCTGCATGAGCCTGACTAGCGAAAACACATATAAAGGTTAATAGAACGATTTTTTTCATGAGTTAACTCCTTTCTCCAATGGTATCAATGTGGTCTTAAAAAACGCTTGCGCCAAAAAAAGAAAACAGCAGATGGGCAAGACCTTAAACCACCAGCCAGTCTGAAGTAGCCACCGCACAATAGCCAAGCATATTTTCACTATTTGCTAACAGCGCTAAAGATGAGGCTGAATAAGCGGCATAAATCACACTGATAAGCAACTCAAGGGGAGGCTTGTTTAGTTCTGCCGCTACCCGGCCAAATGAAACCGGTTTTTTTGTAGCCGCGCTTGTTTTCACCGGCAAACTGCGCTCTAGCCAATGATCGCTTAAACCCATGCGCCTGTATTATTTCAACAACCCAAATTATCCATACTGAAAAAAGATTTTCCGCTAAAGCCCCTTACATATTAGGTGTACTTATCGGAGGCTTTTTAAACGCTGCTCTTGCCCGCACACTCCCTTACGTAAACTCCCTTACGTAAACTCCCTTATGCAAACGGCCTTATGCACACTTCTTTATGCGCTATCAGCTCGAAAAAATTTTGCTGCTATTAACGAAAGCACTCATCAATACGCCATACATAGCTAAAGCCAATATGTTCAATTTGTGATCTTTTTTTTGCCTTAGCAATTGCCCGGGTGTAATATCGCCAATCGGTTTCTTGCACCCCGCATTTCAAGAAGCCTTGCTGTAAATAACAATAGCACTAACAGATATTAAGGCACCTCAACATTTTTCGGTGCTCCATGTAAATTAATCACCCGCCGTATAAACGGCTTCCTTTGGTAAGTTATCTACCACTAAGCAGTACAATATTTAAAAAAATAATTAAGGAGATTCTACTGTGTTAAAACTTAATCGAGCGATAAGCTTAATCCTAATAAGCTGCTCCGCTGTATATGCAGGATCGAGCTATGCCGCATCCTGTGGCGGTGTTAACGAATACCCGAACTGGACCGCAAAAGATTGGTCAGGCGGAAACTACAATCACGCCAATGCTGGCGATCAGATGGTTTATCAGAATAATCTTTTCCAGGCGAATTGGTACACCTCTACCGTTCCTGGCAGCGATGCATCCTGGACAGCGCTGGGCAGCTGTGACGGCAGCTCCACCAGCTCTTCGTCATCTTCCAGCAGCAGTAGTTCCAGCTCTTCCAGCAGTTCCAGCTCTTCATCAAGTAGTTCCAGTTCCAGCTCCAGCTCGTCCAGTTCCTCTGGCGGTGGCAGCAAGGTAACCATTCAAGAGAACACCACCGGCTTCTGCAATGTCGATGGCAGTGTGGACAGTAATAATTCCGGCTACACCGGCAGCGGTTTTGCTAACACCTCGAATGCCAACGGCAACGGTGTCGACTGGGCCATTACAGGGGACGCAGGCTCTTATACTGTGCGCTGGCGCTTTGCCAACGGCTCCTCAAATAACCGCACCGGTGTGCTAAGCGCCAATGGCAGCAATATTTCTACAGAAGATTTCAACGCAACAGGCAGCTGGACAAGCTGGAGTACAACTTCAACTACTGTTAATTTGGGCAGCGGCAAAAAATCGCTTCGTCTCGAGGCTAATCAAGGTTCCGGCTTGGGCAACATCGACTATATCGAAGTAAGCGGCCCCAATGTAGCAGCCACAAGCTGTAACGGTAGCTCCAGTTCCAGCTCTTCTTCATCCTCAAGCAGTTCCAGCTCATCCTCATCGTCTAGCAGTGGCAGCCCACAGAGACCTGAGTTCTTTGTGGGTAACATCACTACTAACGGCTCCATACGCTCGGATTTCGGCCAGTATTGGGATCAGATAACCCTTGAGAACGGTGGCAAGTGGGGCTCGGTTGAAAGCTCGCGCGACAACTACAACTGGAGCAAAACTGATAATGCTTACGCCTACGCCAAGCAGAACAATGTTCCCTACAAGCACCACACCTTCGTTTGGGGAAGCCAGTACCCTAACTGGATAAACAACCTCAGTGATTCAGAGAAGGCGGAAGAAATTGAAGAGTGGATTTCCGATTACTGCAGCCGCTATCCGGATACAGAAATGATCGACGTGGTAAACGAAGCTACTCCGGGTCACGCACCGGCTAACTTTGCCAGAGACGCTTTCGGTAACGACTGGATAATCAAATCCTTCCAGCTGGCACGTAAGTACTGCCCCAATTCCATCTTAATACTCAACGACTACAACGTACTGCGATGGAACACCAGCGAGTTTATCAGCATGGCTCGCCCTGCCATTAATGCCGGCGTAGTCGATGCCATTGGGGTGCAAGCTCATGGCCTAGAAGGGCAATCCCTTTCTGAACTTAAAAACAACCTCAACCGTATTGCCGACCTGGGCTTGCCGATTTATGTTTCCGAGTACGACATCGCCAGAACCAATGACCAGGAACAACTGGCCATTATGCGCGAACAGTTCCCCGTGTTTTACAACCACTCCTCGGTGGTTGGCATCACCTTATGGGGTTACGTGGTTGGCGCCACCTGGCGCAATGGAACCGGCTTAATTCAAAGCAACGGCAATCCTCGCCCCGCCATGACCTGGCTGATGGATTACCTTAACCGCTAGAGTTCACGGAAATTATTGCCAATAAGTGGCACAGCGTAAAAAGCCCCGAAGCGATCAGCTTTCGGGGCTTTTTTACTATTACGCAGTACTACACCTACACGCTTTCTATTTTATTGTGATGGCAGCACATACAGGTACACAGAGATAAAGTGGCAAAAACTGCCAAGCAAAACAAATAGATGAAATATCGCGTGGTTAAATTGTATTTTTTTAATACTGTAAATAAGTGCCCCAAGGGTATAAGCCACACCGCCTGCCACCAGCCAGCTTAAACCCTTAGCCGGTAAAACCACCATCAGGGGTTTTATTAAAAACAAGCTCATCCAGCCCATAAATATATACATCAATGTAGAAACTATTTTATATCTGCCAGTAAAAAATAATTTTAAAACCACGCCAATCAGCGCCAGACCCCAGCACAAACCAAAGACCAGCCAACCAAAACTGCCACCCAGCGCTACCAGCGCAAACGGTGTGTAAGAACCTGCGATAAGCACATAAATTGAGGCGTGATCAAAAACTCTTAATCGACTCCGAACTTGCGCTGTTTTTGAGCTGTGGTAAAAAGTAGAAGCCGCATACAAAACCATAAGACTAAGGCCATAAATTGAAAAGCCCACAACAGACAGGGCGCCGCCATGGAGAACGGCGTGTATAACTAAAAGAACGAGGGCAACAAGGCTTAAAACAAAGCCAATGGCGTGAGAAATAATGTTAGTTTTCTCTTCCAGGTGTGAGTATATTTTTACTTGCTCATTCTCCGGCATTCATATGTCACCCACTTTAACTTCCAATCAAATATCATTTGCCCGCTCGGGCGCTCTATTTTTCGCGCTTGTGCCTTGCTATTCAGAACCATAGTACACCCACATTAATAGCGGTCAATACAGCAGGGTTTAAGACTTCCCTGCGCTTCATACATGAGCTTGTGGCGCGAAAATTAACTTATAGTGTCACTTTCGTTGGAAATACACAATTCACCCAGCCCGAAGCTAGATAGTTGTCACTCCCCACACATCATTCAAACATTACCAAAGGAAATGACAATGAATCTAAAACACCTGCTTGTTAACAAAGGCCTTTTGCTGTCCGTCGCCTGTACCTTGCTATTGGGTACAGCAGTGCAAAGCTGGGCCGGGAGTTTCTTTTTCAGCGAAGGCAAGCGCTGCCACTCAACACCAAAGCAATTGATTAATGCAACCCTGGTGTTACAAATTGAAGCGATGGAAAGTGATAATCCTGAGCTTTATCCTGGCAAAGGTGCCATCGTGCAGTTTTATCAGAACCGCCACAGCTACTCCACCGCAAGCTACACTGGCGCCGCAGCAATAGAAGGCAAAGCCGCTTATACATACCGCCGCCTGGCGAGAACGCGGGCTTTGGAAACAGCGCAAGATGAGCACACCGGCCAGGCCTATTCCACCCGCTACACATTTGAAAATGCCTCCAGAGGAACGTGGGTGCGGGTATATGAAGACCACAATACAACACTCTCTGGTCGCTTCAGCCTGAGCTCAGCGGAAACCACCGGCGTCGCCCCCGGCACTCATGCAGGCAAGACTGTAGTACTGTCGGTACTCAGCGCCTCAAGTGACTACCTACCAGAGGGCCAGTTTCCTACGCCGGGCTCTGCCATTTTTCAGCACTACGCAGCGGACGGCAGCTACCAGGGTATAGGCCATGGCCCAGGTACTGTGGATCACAATGGCACTTACTCGGCGATTAAAATTGCACCCAACACCGTACTTGAAGAAACACAACAAACAATCCCCAGTATTAACTACACCGCCAGCTACACAATGGTATACAACTACGATACCCCCTACTCTGGTAGCTGGTACCAGAGCTTTGCAGATGGCCTGATTAAGTTTTCCGGTACCTTCACGGTGTTTGAAACACAATAGAGGCCGTTCGAAACAAGACAATGACTGTGACCTGGGCCACCGTAAAGTCATTGAGCATTAATCAAAAGGAATTTTCGTATGAGCAGTGAGTTGTCCGTGGAGCTATTTAAAGTCTGGCATATTTTTTCCGTCAGCCTCGGCATATTCACTGGTCTCAACCTTTTGCTGGCAAAAAAAGGCAATAAAAAAATAAATTACTGCTTAGTGCTGTATGTGAGCATTCTATTAATACCCTCGCTAAACGCATATTTTCAGCTACTCACTCACGGAACACTGGTTTGGCTAACGCGCCTGAGTCAAAACCTCACATGGGCCTATGGTCCCCTGCTGTTTATTATTATTCAGCAGTCGACTAATAAGCCGCTTAGCCGGTGGAAAATTTGCTTACATATGGCACCTTTTTTTATCGTAGCCTTTTACCAGTTAGCCCCCCAAAACCTTATACCTGCATCCTTGGTATTGTGGGGCCTCACCTTACACGTGTTTTGCTATGGCCTTGCGAGTAGCGTACATGTTTATCGGAAAAAATCACGCCTAGTGAATCTGGCAAAAAACCACCGTAACACCACCTACTACTGGCTACTTTTTCTAGCACTTGGCCTTGTGGTCTTAGCGCTAATGGACCTGACGATTATTAATCTCGTGCTGCGCGGGGTGGCTCTCAATTTTTCTTGGCTACAGTTTATAGCCGGTGCCATCGCTATTTATGTCTCGGTTATCTGTTTGCTTTCTCTATATCAACCAGAATTCTTCTACAAAGGCGAAACACATGCGGAACACAGTGCCAACAGCCAGGGGAAAAGCAGCAAAGAGAGAATAAGGAATGTGGAGCTAAATCCAGCTACCGCAAAAGCGCTGGATGCAGAGTTAACACGCCTGGTTAATAGCCTGCAGCTGCACCTGGATGAAACCCTTAGCCTTGACAAGCTGGCCGCTCTATTGGGTGTTTCACGCACTCAGCTATCAGAGTTATTTAATATTCATAAAGGCCTGGGCTTTTATGAATATATGAATAACATGCGCTTTGAAGAAGCCTTAAAAATACTGGAGACTAATAATAGTAATTGTTCCATTGCGGATATTGCCTATCAGGCAGGCTTTAACAACCGGAATACGTTTTACAAGGTATTTAAAAACAAAACCGGGCTCACCCCTAGTGCCTATCGCAATCTAAACCGCGCGCAATCTTCAATAGCCGATAAAGCAAGCTAGGGGCTTGTGAAATTAAATAATAATTCAGCGTACCAGCTGAACGATGTTCGTTCTGCCAAAGTATACATATAGCTCGTCACGACCATCACCATTGGTATCCGCAGCAAAAGGCTGTAGACGACGGTTTGTCCAAGTACTGGTGTCGTTCGAAAACAATAGCGCATCCGGGGTGCGCCCATAGAACCCCGCGGTATCCAAACGGTACAGAACCATTTCTGACCCGACGTTAGCGTCCAGCTCTGCCGCTAGAGGAAGGTAGGCATTTCGACTTCCCCAGCGCGGCAGGAATATTAAACGTCTGTCTGCGCGGCGCGGAGACCAGAAGCCATTGGTGTTGGCATAATTAACAAAGTCTGTTGCCCCATCGCCGTCATAGTCTCCCACCAGTGCCGTGGCGCCAAGCAAACCATTGAGCTGCCGGTTGACAATAAAGCCATTTAATCCGCTACGAATCCACCACTCCCGAGTGGCTGCCTTATAGATTGCGAAATCTGTTGTGCCATCGCCATCAAAGTCGCCGGTAAAAGGCATATATTCTCCACGACCAAACGTTAGCGTCCGCAGCGTTGTACCGTTGCGGTTTTTGGCAATCCAACGACCTGTGCCCGGTGTATAAGTAATAAAATCGTCAGTGCCGTCATTGTCCACGTCGGCTATCAGACCGATGTCACCCACTTGACCGTGAGTACCTAATGCAGCCCAGTTTCCTCCTTGAATAGCTCGCCAGCGGCCAATGCGCGGTTCAAAGGAACCTATTTCCTCTCTTCCATCACCATCTGTGTCACCAGTCACAACCGAGCGATGAAAACCTTTCACTATCGATAAGCCTTTCCAAGCATGCTCATCGGCTTCTTGCTCAAGGGGAACTGCCAGCCACAAGTCGTGCCAATCCAGTCGACCAATTAATAAGTCGATAGGGTTTCGCCACACAAAACCTCTGGCAGCCTGCATCCAGCGAAATCGAAATTCATCCTGGCCCAGCTGAGCGCATTGTTGCGAGTGCGCAAGCTCATGCAGCAGCCAGTAAAAATCATCCTGCTCACTAAAGAGCATGCTTTGAATTTCCGTTAGTACGTAGCGGTCGTGAAAATAAATATTGTTACAATCCGTGGTAGCGTTTCCCACCGGTTGACGATCGGAAAAGCCAACGCGAATGGCTGCCAGGTCAAGGCCAGGAAAATGGCCCTGTAAGCGGGAGGCCAGCCGCTCTGGTAAGGAAGCCATAGGGACACCGACACCCAACTGGTTTAGATGACCGCCGATTAAGCTCATCATTACATGGCAATAAGGTTCTTCCGGGTGTTCACGCGCACAAAAACCCGGGTCGATCTGAGCCTGTGCTTTACCGCTTATCAAGAACGATAAAATAAGGCTAAGAAATAGCAGGCCATAGGGGGAGAGCTTTTGAATGGTCATAGTAAAGTCCTTTTCACCGCTGTTGTTTACGAAGTTAAGCAACTTTAAGGACAAAAAGGCTCATTTAAAACAGACTAATTCTCTCAGGCCTTGTGAATTAATCACCTTCGACTATTGTGGCTTTTTGGCAACAATAAACACGGCAGGGCCTTTTTCTGGTAACCAGTGCTGCAAGATCTCAAAGCCCTTTTTGCCAATCTCTTGGGCTAAGAGCTTATCCTTAAAAAAATACACTGCCGGCCATTTTTTAATGACCTTCATTAGGGGCACAAGCAACTTTAACCAGCTGTAACCATTACCCAGGCAGGCGGTACTACTGATAAAAATACCGCCGGGCTTTAACATGTCGTAAATTCGCGCCAGCGCCTGCTCGCGATCATCCACGAGGTGCAAAATACTGTGGGCCATGACCATGTCATAGCTGCCGGGCTGATAGTCTATATGCTCGAGCGACACACACTCGAAATCCACGTTGCTCACGCCGGCGGCTTGCTGTTTTTCCCGGGCGATGGCGAGCATGTTTTCTGAGATATCGGTAGCGCGAATATGTCCCGCCTTGGCGGCATGGTGCAAGGCGGTAGTACCTGTTCCACAGGCGAGTTCAAGCACCTGGCTGTGGGGCCCAAGATACTCCTGGGTAATACTCAGTTTTTTCTGGTAGATCTGTTCGTTTGGTACAGGGTCTTTTGCGTATTTCTGTGCAATCTTGTCCCAGAATAAGGCGCTGGCTGTCATGATTTTCCCTCATTGTTTATCCATAGAAAGCAACAGTATAATCATGCATAAATGCATTGCCACCCCCATAGATTAATAACAGCTATGCATATTTACATAACTTAACAGGTAGGCTTTTTATGGACTGGCGCGCGATTAACTATGATTGGAACCACCTTAAAGCTTTCTGGGTAACAGCACAGGAAGGGTCCCTTTCCGCAGCAGCCAGAGCACTGGGAGTGGCCCAACCCACCCTTGGTCGACAGGTTGCTGCGCTGGAAAAACAACTCGGTGTAGTGCTCTTTGAAAGACACGGCCGAGGCCTGGAACTTACACCCACCGGACAACAGTTACTCGCGCCCCTAAAGCATATGAGCGATGCTGCGGCAGAGCTTTCCCTGCTCGCTGCGGGCCAATCTGGGGAAGTGAAGGGCCGTGTCTGTATATCAGTAACAGACTCCATAGCTGAATTTATGCTGCCGCCTGTTATTCAGCAATTGCGCGAGCACCACCCGGGTATTGTGGTGGAAATTCTCGCCACCAACGACCTGAGTGACCTGCGCCGTCGCGAGGCAGACATCGCCCTGCGCGCCGTGGAGCCTGAGCAAGGCGACTTAATCGCCCGCAAGCTTCGCAGCTTTAAAGCCTACCTCTACGCAACGGAAGACTACCTGGCCACAGTGACCACTGGGCGCAGCCTCCGCGAGTTAAACAAGGCAGCATTTGTTGGCTTTGCTGAAAACAAAATACTGATCGATGAATTTGCAGCACAGGGCCTGACTATCAACGAAGATAATTTTTCTGCCATTAGCGAAAGCCACAGCGTTCACTGGCAACTGGTAAAAGCGGGTTTGGGCATTGGTATTATGATTGAGGATATCGGCGATGCCGATAGCAGTGTTATTCGCGCCTGCGACGATTTTAAACCCTACCAAGGTGGCCTGTGGTTAGTCGCCCATAGAGAGCTGCGCACCAGCCGAAGAGTAAAGGCGGTATTTGATTTTTTACTGGCGCACTTTGGAGAGAACGAGTGAAGTGGGTTCTCATATACCAGCCTTTTCCTCGCCAGTGCAGCCATGCCCTTACTTTGCGCGACACCCAACCGGAAAGCACGGGCAATAGATACAATAGAAATAAAAAAGCCCTGTCGATAGAGTATAAAACTAGATTATGACGTTTTTGTACCCATTCTGGCACCAAGCAATACAGCGAGGCACACATGTACAATTTATTTGTTGCTCCGCTCACACTTTACGGCGGATCACGCGTGATTAATCCCTAAGATTGCTGTAAGTTCCTCCCCGTCAATTCGATGACTTTATCGTAAATTGTCTTATTAGAGCACTTAAACTTTTGGTTCAACTGGCGATGCATTTTATTTTAGGTTCTGAATAAATTGCACAAAAATCCCAGCAAGACCATTGCAACAAAACCGGCTTTTTAAGAATGCTTGAAATTTTGCTCACAGGCAAAACAACAAACATTTTGTGCCGAAAACGCACCACGGCCATACGACTGAAACAGTCTTCGCTAAGATACTATTTCAACAATAAAAAATTACATTTTTAAGCAACAAAGTTGTTTCTTAAGAAAATAGCGTAGCGCAGTTTTTACTTGGGGTAAAAATACACATCATTTTTTACTCCTTAATAATTGGCCCAAAACAATAAAAACCAGAGTAAATAAGGTTTACAAAAACCCCACTAAAAGCCATGAATTCCGCTTATAGCGGAATAAAATCGGGTGTTTGGAGCAGTCCTTCTAGTGGGCAAGTCAATCTTTTTTACATCTCTAAGGTTTAGGTGCGTGCTTTTAATAATCTAATAATTCATTTTAGGAGTATTCATCATGAGTATTGCAGGAATTAAAAAATTAGGCCTGGCCACCTTGTTAGGCCTTGGGCTGCTTGGCCAGCAGGCCTCAGCGCAGACAGCAGATTGTTCCTACCTTATTGCCGATAACTGGGGTAGCGGTGGCGTTGCCAATATTGAAATTACCAATGTGGGTAACAGTACAATTAATGGCTGGAGCGTAAGTTGGACCTACGATAACGACAGCCTCAGTGGCGGCTGGAACGCAACGATAGATGATTCCAATTATCCCACCATCACTGCTTCAGACCTAGGCTGGAACGGCAACATTCAACCGGGTCAGACAATTTCCTTTGGCTTGCAACTTAAAATAAACGGCAGTGCCGACCTTCCAGAAGTAAGGGCTAGTATTTGTGGCGACACGGAGCCGTCTTCCAGCTCCAGTAGTTCGTCCTCAAGCTCATCCAGCTCTTCTTCGAGCTCTTCATCAAGCTCGTCCAGCACAAGCTCAAGCAGTTCCAGCTCGTCCAGCAGCTCAAGCTCCTCCGGTAAGCCCAATGTTCCCGGCGGGCCAACACTGCTTATCGAATTAGAGGACCTGGCTGGCCAGAACACCTTCTCCCCCTTTAGCGTGCAAAATGACTCAGCAGCCTCCGGTGGCGAATACATTGTTTGGCCTGATAATGGCAACCAGATGCTCAGTGCCGGTTCAGATAACGAGGACGGCCGGCTTGCTATCGACTTTAGTCTTTCGCAAACCACCAATGTGCAGTTTGGTATCAGGGTGAAGATGCCTGACGGCAACAACGACTCCTTCTACTATAAATTGGATAACGGCGCCTGGAATACTCAGAATAACCAAAGTACCTCCAGCTGGGCCACCTTAACACCGTCCACTTTTAGCGATGTTTCGGCAGGTGCGCACACCTTGTGGATTCAACGCCGGGAAGATGGCAGTGGCCTGGATAGTGTTACCCTAAGCGTAGCCTCGGGTGGCATCAGTGGCAGCACGGGAAGCAGCAGCTCCTCCAGCTCTTCATCCTCCAGCACCTCGTCCTCGAGTACATCCAGTTCAAGCTCGTCGAGTTCAAGTTCAAGTTCAAGCGGCGGCGATGAGCAAGCGCTTATAGCCATCAACGCCGGAGGCTCCCAAACCTCTTACCAGGGCATAAATTACATTGCCGACCGCCATTCTCTGGGTGGCAGTATCAGCACCACCTCAGACCCCATCAGTGGTGTTGCACAGGACACCTTGTTCCAAAGCGAACGCTACGGCACATACACGTACCAAGTACCAGTAACCAGCGCCACGTATTCGGTGGATTTACATTTTGCTGAAATTTTTCACACAAGCGCCGGTGCACGCGCCTTCAACCTGGAAGTAGAAGGCAAGCAGGTATTGTTCAATATAGACCTGTTCACCCTGGCCGGGCACGACGGGGCGTATAGCTACCGCGCCGAGAACATTAATGTTAATGACGGCGGCCTGAACATTAGCTTGGAGTCCCTGGTTGATAATGGCACCTTGAGTGGCTTTGCTATTTCCTCGTCGAACGGCGGCAGCTATATCGAACCCACCAACACCTCCTTTAAATTCCACCCCATTGGGGATTCCACAACTGAAGCCTACGAGCTGGAAAGTGCCTGGCGTTATTGGTTATGGGAAGAGCTGGAGGACGCCAATGTTTCAGTGGATTTTGTTGGTAGTCGCCGAGGAACCAATATGGGCACCAACTTCAGTGACAACGACTGGGATTTAGACCACGATGGACATACCAGCGCAACCGCTTCGCAAGTATTAAACGGAGGCCTCCCCCACGGTCATTCAGGAAGCCTTAAAGTATGGGCTCCCGTATTCCAGGCTGATATTGCCGTTATTTATTTGGGTACCAATGACATTCGACAGGGCCGATCGACACAAGCCATTATCGATACCTTTAAATCCATTATCGCGGAACTGCGCGCAGCGAATAGTGGCGTGGACATTGTTGTAAGCCAGATTCCCTATTGGAACTACGGTGCCTATGGTGGCAACAAGAATGCGGTGGATGCCTTAAATGCTGCAATCCCCAGCCTTGCGGGGCTAGCCACGGCAGAATCAAAGGTGGAAATTGTTGACCTGAACAGCTCTTACTCCCTTGGCGATCACCGCGATGGTATTCATCCAAACGAGAGCGGTGCCAAAAAAATTGCAGCGCGATTACTGCCGATTGTATTAAATTTTATGCAGTAATAAGGATGTAAGTAAAGGCAACTTGGTACTGAGTACCAAGTTGCCCTGCCACCGGCTAAAGGCTAACGCTTGAGTATTATTGTTAGAGCAAGTGTTCTACTTCACTAAATTTATTACACCTAAAAACTCAAGGATACCTGTTACTCCACCAAGGCTAAGCGCAAGCCCCATTAGCATTCCCAAAAAATAAATAGGCGACACATAAGCAATAACAACAGATTGCCCTGGATTCCCCGGCTGATAAAAAATAGATATTTCTCTGTTTAGCTGTTCTGCAATTTTTTCAATTTTAGGCTTCCTACCCACAGCGCCTATCCAGTTATAATTGCAACCAGAGTAAGTATCATCATCCGCTTCATAGAGGTACTCCAGTTCCAAATACCAATTGGGTGTCGCCATGCCATTACGCCGCACAGCGTTACGCACCTCACATTGTGTGAGCAAAGCCGGCGTTTTTGGCCAGTGCTTGACACTCCTGGCTCGAACAAGGCCCTGGTAGTTAACAAGCCAAATATCGTAGCCGAACCAAATAACAAAAGCACAAAGGGGTAGAGCGAATAAACGTTGGCTAATCAGAAATGCAACTAAAAGAGCAAATAAAGTTAGAATTATGTAGCCCGAATATTTTTCTCTAAACGGCTTTTCGAGGCTGTTTTTTTTCATACTTTATTTCTCCTTCATCCCCAGTTCGACCTCAGACCATATTTATTTTTTAGATTTATTAATTCGGCACCTAGTATCGATTACCGCCCACGCTTTAAAGCGTGGGTGGCCAAGCTTAGGGCATCACCTCTGGCAAGATTTCACCGGCGGCGCCAGAAGGTCTATTAGTATGAGCAATTGCCGAAAGTGTTGTGGCTATATCTACGGTTTCTATTTCACGGTACACACGCTTGGGCTTTAAGCCCGCACCGGCAAATATAACGGGCACAAACGTATCATATCGCCAGGGTGAACCATGGGTTGCACTTACCGTTAAACCATCAAAATCATTTATAAAACAGTTTGGATTAAAAACAATAAAAATATCACCAGATCGCTTAGGGCTGTGACTATTTAGAATGGCGCGCATGATAGGTGTATCCGGCGTTTTACCCTGCATCAGCGCGGTGCTGGATATGGCAATATTTACCCCATCAAAGTTCATAATTTCTTCGGCTATCGCCTGCTCTACGGCGACTTCATCAAGCCCCTTTTTCTTGATCAGCTCACGATTTAAGTAAACATAAGGCGCGTTAAACGCGAGGATAAGTTCTTCGCCAATACCGAACGTTTTTTTCAGTTTGCTAATTGCCGCCGCTTTATCCCAGGTAGCGGGATCTACATATTTCGCCTCAATACCGTATTGGTTAACCAGTGGGGGCGCATCGGGCCCGCCGTGGTCTGCAGACAACACGATAAGTGTGTTTTTTAAGCCCACTTTTTTATCGATAAAAGCAAACAGATTCGCTAGCGTGCGATCCAGGCGAAGAATATTATCTTCGGCCTCCAGGCTCGATGGCCCAAATAAATGGCCTACATAGTCTGTAGAAGAAAAGCTGAGGGATAAATAATCCGTTACCTGGTCGACGCCGATCTGCTCATTTTCAATAAGTTGCTTGGCAAAATCGAGGGTGAGTTCATCACCGGCAGGGCTAATAGTAAGCAAGGTGGTATAGTACTTACCGTCTCCTGGGCCATAGGGGTGCGGAAATACTCGGCCGTAAGCGCCAAACGCAGTCTCCCAAGGCTGGTCATCTTTATCGCCAAATAAATAAGACGCTTGTGGCTTCATTAGCTCCCAATGAGTATTGGCATAGCGCTGTGCCGGCTTGCTTTCGTTAAAACGATTTACCCATTCTGGATATTTATCGTAGTAAAACTGGCTTGTAACAAATTCGCCTGCGGCTTTTGAAAACCAGAATGCCTTACCCGCATGGCCCGCCATGGATACAGCACCACGGTCTTTCACAGATACACCAAAAACTTTTGCGCCCTTACTTGTGCTTTGCGCTAGTTCGTCGCTAAACGTTGAAACCATAATTGCCGCCGGTGAGCGGCCTTCTGAGCGAGCGACTCGCTGAGTGGGGTCGATCTCGGTGGCGGCATCCACATCCGCGCCCTTAGTCAGCAAAGGATAGCGGGCATCTTCAATGTTGTAGGTCATTTCACCCGTAGTACGGTCGAACCACACATTACCAATTAATCCATGATCGGCCGGGTATGCTCCGGTTGCCAATGTTGTGTGGCCTACAATTGTTTCGGTATTAGAGTGAGCGTGATGGGCGTTCTCGTAAACCACACCCTTTTCCAATAAATAACGGAAACCTCCCTCTCCCATATTGGGTAAATAACGCGCCGGAAGATCACCGCGAAGCTGATCAACCGTTATTTGCAAAATCAGGCGAGGTTTCTGGTTTTTTCTGGCTGCCTGGCTCTCAAATGAAAACAGCAGCACAAGAGCACCCAGCGCTATAAGGTGAGGTTTAAAAGCATTTCGTCTTTTCATAAGTCTTTCCTTGTGCAAAATAAAAAGTATTTTTACGTGAACGGCTTCGCCTATGTCGATCGTCAGCGTCATTTTTTATGTCATTCATGTACTTCCTCAACTCGCCTAGGGATCAAATACAAACAGGTTTTTACTCCAACTGAGTTTTGCCTTCTGGTAATGTCCATAGGATTTCGCTGCCGCGAGGTGTGTATCCACTGGCGAACCACCAGAAAACCACTGACTTATTGCCGCCTCCAGTGTGTAGGCTTCGGGCGCCATAAAACCTGATGTGGTAAGTAGTTTATGGGTATTGGACTGCCTGAGAACCTCACTAAAATAGGCATCGCTCTTACAGGCAGGATAATCGCACTGGAAGGTGAGCCATCGTGTTTATTCCCGCCTGCTATTTGTACTGAGAAATCCATAAGTCCATTGTGTCCAATATAGGCCATAACATGGGCATTGCCATGTACTTGCAGTGTGTCTGACAGCACAATGGGCCGCTGATGGCGAGAAAGGCTTTCCATGTAACTCTGCGTTGCACCACGAATATATTTTCCTCGCCACGCATCAGCAACGAGGTAAACGGATACGGGAAGCCCGTCGTACTGGAGCGTGCGCATGAAAACGATGCCCTCTGGAATGCGCGTATCTGCAGGCTTGTCGGCTGTAAGCTCAGGCCCTGTACAGGCAAACAGCGGGCGGATACACAATAAGCATAAAATTACATATTTTGCTGCCATATCAACCTGTAATGCTGTGTAAGTTGGCGTTGTACAGTTTATACCGGAATATGATACGCCCATTTCCTCAGCAACCCAGCAGTACTTCAGGTCGTAGTTCCCGGAGAAAGATGTAATAGGGGAACAGCACACGCTAACAATGGGAGAATATATTTTTTTACTAGGCTAATTCCTGCTGGCATCGCGCCTTAATCATCGAAGGGTATTGAAAGTGCACTGCTACTGGATTTTTTACTGAGCCTTTACAGACGCCGCTTTGCTATAACACTGGTTTAGCTAATCGGTAATAGTCGCGCAGCAGTTCCACCACTTGTATTAGGTTTCATCATTGAACAAAGCTCGCGCTACGCTCAAAAAATCTATGGATCAGCTCGGCTTTCAGATGTTTCTGCTACTACCAAATAAGTCGCCCACGCAGGCCAATGATAATTAACTGGTTTTCCTCGGGATGCAAAGCCGGGTTTTGTACAATTTGTATATCAGGCGTAATCTCTAGCCAAGGCAAGGGCTTGATCAGGTAAAATATTTCCGCCGTAATCTGGTCCTTGTCGCCCGTATCTGCCCAGTTAATTGCCGCACCTAAATTATTAGACTTACCACCCAAACCATAGTAACCAAAACCGGTGCTGAGAGATTTTTCTGAAAGTGCGCCAGCATCCTCGCTTACACCCGCCCGCACAAAAGGCAACCACGGGCCAAGCATTCGGGAAAAGGACACTACCGCGCCATGGCCTTTTGTTGAGCCTTGCATCTCACTTTCATCGGCCTGCCACAAACTCAGGTGGATGTTATCGGTATAGATACTATCTTTATTTTTTGTCCAACCCAGCTCAACGGATTTAAAGTGGTGGCCATCTTCAAAAAACCGGCTAACACTCTCTAGCGGTTTAGTTGGATCAGATTCCATATCTGTAATACCACCAATTAAAAAAACTTTATCACTTAACATGGTACCAGCGGCAACGCCAAATGCCGCATCGCCTGGCAGAGCTACTGTGGTAGAGCCAGTACTAAACGCAAAATTCATAAAACCAGTCCAGGGGCTCGCCAGTGCATATACATCAAAATGATCGGTTGCATCCAATAGCCCAGCTGTAACAATGGAATTACCATCGTTGAATCGCTGACGCCAGTAAAGGTTTGTTAGCCGCGTACCTTCGTCGCTAAACGGCGGTGTAATCAAACCCAAACCACCCGCATCAAACATAAAATATTTTGGCGCAGTATCGGTGTAAGCATGCCGGTGCTCAAGCTTCCAAACCAAGCCGCCTACATTATTTTCTCCCCGATTAACTGCATCCCAGCTACCATATAAACGTAACATTCCACCACCGGAGGTATCATCTGCGCCCGGCAAGGTATCGTTAGCGCCAAGCCCTACAAATGAATAGTCAAGCGCGAGCTTAATGCCTTTCTCGGCAAGGCTATCTTTTGCAGATTGATCTCGGCCTTTTCCATCTTTATCAATTTGGTTGTCAACGGTGTCTGGGCTTCCAAAACCTGCTTGCTTATTTTCCTCGGCGCTCAAAGGTACAGAGAGCGTCATTACTAAAAAGCTAAAGCAGAGTAATTGGGTCGTTGGGGTGGTCATTTTCATGGTTTCCCTATCAAAATACTGGTAATTTCATTGATCAATCATGTGGGACACTGTATCTATCTTTCCTAAAACGCTAAAGAAAGAATAGAAAACTAATGATTATAAAGCGATGTACAAGCTCGTCCATCAAAAAAAGGGGCTACGACTGCAGCCCCTTATCGACCCTAATATTTTTTATAAGGTGTTTTACCAAATTTTACCGTCTTTAACAATCACCTTAAACTTGTCAGCATAGTCATTCAGAACGGTTATATCTTCTAATGGGTTACCATCCACAAGAATCATATCGGCGTAGCCACCCTCTTTAATGGTGCCTAAGGTTCCTTCTTTATAAGGGTTCTTTCTTGCCTGTTAAGGTGCGAGTAGCTCATGTAGTTGATCCACCTGATAAAAGTAGTGTGTTTCTAGTCTACAGGATACGGTGGTGCACTTGATTTTAGAACTCGGGCCTTCTGTGTTTCTTCTATGAAGAGCCTAAGCAAAGGGTGAAGATCTACAGCACAGCAGAATAGCTCTCCTCCAATATCTGCCAGTGACCGAATAGGATAGGACGGCTCACAATGATAACCAAACAAAGGCATTCGATTCTGTTGGGCGCTTAAATCAATTAAGCGCCACAACGCGTACAGCTATAATCCCCCCTTCCAAAGACCGGTGTGAATGTCTTGCAGCGCTTCCTAAGGGCGATCCGAAGTTGTTCAACAGCCTAAGAATGGGTAGAGCGTGGGAGATTTTTATTAAGTGCAAATCAAACATTGGCGCCTTTATTTGTATTTTTGCTAGAGGTAAGCTTAAATGATTAGTTTGAGCATAACAGGTTTGTTAAAATGGCTTTGTAATTGTATCTTTAGCACAATAACCTGTGCCTCACGCCGGTAGCCGATACTCATATTAATCACCGAATAAGATTCAGGGAATTCACCATGAAAAACAGCGCCTTCGCATTTTTAATGCTTTTACTCGCCAGTAGTTTTTGTAATGCTAGCCTCGATGCCAAAAAGTGGCCAGCTTCAAAGGATGCAAAAAAGTTTGTAAAAGACACCATCGTTATCGGCATGATGGCCAGCCCCTATGGCACCGGCTGGACTAAAAACGAACAACTTCTCCAGTACTATCAAGAAGCACGCGACGCTGGCGTAACCGGGCACGAGATCACCTTGAGCGCCGCCGCCATGAATTGGGACCACCTGATAGAACAGCACCATGCCCATAGAGCAGCAATGGCAGAAGAGCCAGATAAGTATATTTTCGTCAGATCCACACGCGACATTGAAGCCGCTCACCTATATGGAAAAACGGCAGTTATCTGGAATTCTCAAACCGCCACAATTCTTGAAGAGGACCTGTCTCGCATGGCGGCCCTTAAAGAAATGGGTATTGTGAGCATGATTATCGCCTACAATGACCGTTTCCGCACCGGTTCCGGTTCACTTGCTGCTTACAATGGACGTGACGACGGCCTTTCCGAATGGGGCCGTGCGGTTATCGACGAAATGGTTAAGTACGGTATTCTGCTGGACCTTAGCCACACAGGCAAACAAACCGCAATGGACGCCATGGACCACATGGATAAAAACTACCCCGGCGTACCCTACGTTTTCACACATTCTCTACCTGCCGGCTTGTACAAAAACGAGAAAAATGCCACGCCTAAAGGCTGCTATCGCAATGTGACAGATGATGAAGTACTGCGCGTTAAAAAGAGCGGTGGCTATGTATCGCCAACTTTTACCGAATGGATGGTTGACGGAATATGGCCCGACGACCTGAGCCCAAAACAAGCTGCCGACATGATAGACTACTATGTAAAATTGTTGGGCGAAGACTATGTAGGCATCGCCACCGACGACATGTTTGACGTTTCTCTGGTTGTCGAATTTGCCAAGAAAAATGCCGCCTTGTATGCCGACGGCGGCTATATGATTGACGCCTTTAATAAAGGCGCATCAGACTCGGCACCACTGGCTAGAATTCTAGCTGCGGTTACCGACGAACTCTGGAAGCGTGGCTATACCAACGAGCAACTAGCCAAAATATATGGCGGCAATAAAATGCGCGTTTATCAACAAGTATGGGAAAACGCCCCGAAAGGTAAATGGGACAAAGAATACCAAGAGCGTGTAGAAATACGTAAAGAGTTTATGAAAAAGTATGGGACTCGATAAGCACTATTGGTGATTTCCTTATCGTGAAGGGTATAGGTAACACTATGCCCTTTTCTTTTGCCGTATAAATAGTTTATCCCAGGCTTTCCGTAAAAAACCTAGGCTAATGTGAATGCTGAGATATCAAAATCGCAGACCAGCTAGCAGTGGGCCCACACAGAACTTTCACAGTTTATTGATTAGTGAGGCGCAGTTTCTTTATAAATACGCTCACTTACCAAGGTAACTCGCTTCCATCAGCATGAATAAAGCGCCCCGCGTTTTCAGTATTAAGTTCTTCTATGCGCTGGCGCAGTAATGCTGCAGATTCACTGGCCTCCAAAAGACCACTGTAGTTAACCATTTCGGTTTTCACCCAACCTGGGTGAAAGATGCCAACCGCGACACCCTGGGGTTTTAGATCATGCGCTAAGGATTTCCCGGCGGCATTGAGAGCAGCTTTCGACATTCTATAGCCATAAGTACTGCCTGACGTGTTGTCGCCCATCGATCCCATGCGACTTGTTATAAGAGCCAGCTTGGCCTTGCTAGTAAAACAGTCGCGTAATGACTCGGTTACACGCAGTGGTGCTACGGCGTTCACTGAAAATTGTTTTTCCAGTGCGTCGAAGTTAATAGCACCGAAAGAATCGCTGTGCAGAATACCTGCATTTAAAATCAGCAAATCAATAGCTGTACGATTAATTGTCTCCGGTAGCTTGGCAACTATATTCGCATCCGTAAGCTCAATACCGCTATAAATTTCAATACCGCCAATGTCTTCCAGCGCCTTAGAGCGGGTTCTACACAGCGCAATAACGTGATCACCTGCCGCACGAAACTGTTTCGCAAACTCCAAGCCAATACCTCTATTGGCACCGGTAATAACAACTACTTTACTCATATCTCTCCCCAGTTAACTGGAATTGACTACTGCACCTTGGTCAGCTATCTACACCACATCTAAATTTTCGGCCATATACCTCTGCCAGCCCCCAAGCGTTTCACATCTATTTGGTAAACACCCACAAGGCATGAACCATCCCCGAAATGAAGAACAATAAACACAAAATTATATTTATAATTATTTAAGCCTCAAAGCACCCAAAATTATACAAATGGCGCCACCAACCATCCCAAGCCACGCCTCTATTGGTGTATCTCCACTAATCACACGGCCCAGTTTCGAGCCCGCCGAACCGTAAACGTCGTAACCCCAGAATGCCAGTGCAATACCCACCACGATTAGAATTACTCCAATTATTTTTTTATTCATGCTTTCACCTATTTATACGCTTAGTAAAATCAAAGACAACTCTCAGCACTCCGCCCTAATGCACCATTTTGTACCCGAAATCGAAGGCTTAAGTGGATAACATGCTACGTCTGTTTGCTTGATAGCCTTAGCTGCGCGCAGTGGCTGGCGCCTAAAGCGGGCTGCAGCTAACAGCGAAAAAGGAGGCCTGAGTACGGCATATTACCCCCGTCAGTCACTAAGGCAACCACTTTCAAACACTGGGGAGATAGCCGCTAATAGAGGAAATTACCTATTTTTACTTAGGTTTATGAACGCGGCTCAAACACAAAAGCTACTAGTCATAGAAGCTACTAGTCATAGAAGCTACTAGCCATAACACCTAACTAGAACTACTTGAGCGCAAGGCTCTCATCCAACACCTGCTCGCCCGTCTTTGCACAGGCCTGCCACAACAAGCTCAGCTCTTACGTCACCCATTTTTTATTAAAGCATTAGCCAATTATTAGGCTCCCACTACGCTCGTAATTCGCTATAGCGCAACAATGGCAGTGCCTGAAAGTACTGGGTACCCATAGGGGTGATGTGCCTAGGGGCCTCAAGCAATCAATATTCTACACAGGAAAGTAAACATGCTCGCTAATAGCCAGACAGCCTTAAACCGTTTCTTGTGGTCTTTGCCGCAGCCTATTTTTGTACTGGGCTTCTGCGCACTCAGTGCAAGCGCCTGCCTCTCAGGCTGGATAGATCCCTGGGTACTTTTTACCCTGGTATTATGGCTGTCCTTTCCTGTGTTGCTGGTGGCAGAGTGGCTTATGCCGCGTCGTGAAGACTGGAATTTGGACCTTACAGATTTAGCCCGAGATACGTTTTGGGTACTGGCCACTTTCCTCTTATGGGTGCCCTTATACTCGAAATATTACGACCCAACTATTGGCGCCCTGTTTGCTTCGCTTCGTGACACCATCGGGCTTACATTTTCATTACAGGCAAAATCAGTTAGCGGGCTGGTGCTCATGGCTTTAGTGGTAATACTAGCGGCCGAATTTATCACCTATTGGCTGCACCGTTTACAGCATCGCTTTTTGTTCTTTTGGCGCATGCATGCCACCCATCACCATATTTCAAAAATAAGCGTAGGCCGCTGCGATCGCACCCACCCACTGGAATTTATTGGCTTGAACGTGGGCCTGGCGGCTATCTTCAGTTTGCTGGGGGCCAGTGAACACGTTGTTGCAGTAGCGGTGATGTTTAAGGTCACAACAGTTCACCTTAATCACGCAAATTTACCCTTAAGGGCCGGCGTGTTTGGCTGGGTGTTCACTACTGCAGAATCGCATCAATTACACCATTCTCTCGATTACCACGAAAGCAACACAAACTACGGCTGCGCAGTTATCTTGTGGGATCGGGTTTTTGGCACCTTCTCTTCAAAACCGGAAGTTGATAATGTGGGCAGTGGCTCCGGCAAACCCCTATCCATATTTACTCAGTTAGCGCTTCCTTTTTTCTCCGATAAAAAGCTAAGAAAGTTGTAATGCAGGGGCTTTAGCCTTATCACCCTGGCTCACACGCTATCGGCCTCTCATGGCTTATAAACTAGCGCTGGTCTCGGGCGAGTTTCTGCTGTTTTGCCTTGTACCTGTATATAAGCACATCCTTGGGCACTAATACTTACAAGCCGATAGTTGCGTGCTCCCTTATGCGTCTCAAGCTGTGAGAATGCTCAACTGAAGCTTGAGCATAGAAAATAAGCAGCGTGCAGTACTCATTGCTTATCTTTTGTGTAAAGATCCTCGCTATCTTTTTGCCTATGCAGCACGGTCACCATGATTTATACATTTAACTCTATAGAGGTAAATACCAGTAACTTTACGCTGCTAGTTAAGGGCAGCCCCAGCCCGGTGGAACCTCAGGTATTCGACCTTATCGTGTATCTGATAAAACACAGAGACAGGCTGAACACCCGCCAGCAAATCTTCGATGATCTCTGGACCGACAGAGTGGTAAGTGATGCCACTCTGAGTAATCACATAAAAGCGGCCCGCGCTCTGCTGGGTGATGATGGTGAACGACAAGCTATTATCAAAACAGTGCGGGGGCGCGGCTATCAATTTATTGCCAGCGTGAAGGAGTCGGGCACAGCACTTACGCAGCCTGAGACTTCGGTAGCACCAAATAAACCGCGAGAAGCCCTCACCCGTTCAAAAAGCCTAAATCCCTCTGCAAAGTACGCCCTGGGCTCTGCACTCATTGTTGTATTCCTATTGCTCGCTTATGGGCTAAGCCACCAGACCCGTGAGCCCGTCCAAAGTGGCCCAGCCCAAACCCAGTCTCAACATTTTTTAGCGGTGCTGCCTTTTACCAATCGTAGCCAAATGACCGACGATCAGTTTTTTACCGATGGGGTTCATGACGACCTACTTACTCAAATCTCTAAAATCAGCACTATAAAAACTATATCCAGCGCCTCCGTACTCTCCTATCGAAACACCCAATTAAACACTCAGGCCATTGCTAAAGAGCTCAATGTCAACAAAGTACTGTTGGGTGGCGTACAACGGGCTGGCAATAAAATTCGAATTAATGCACAGCTTATAGACGCCAAAACCGAGGAATACCTGTGGGCAGAAACCTATACGCGAACACTGAGCGTGGAGAACGTTTTTACGATCCAAACAGAAATTGCACAAAAAGTGGCGGAGGAGCTTAGAGTTGTATTATCACCACAGGCAAACGCGGTTACTGAACGCTTGCCAACTCACAGCATGGCCGCATTGGAAGAATGGTTTAAAGCCAAGGCAAGCCAACATTTGGCAACGCCCGAGGGGCATACGCAGGCCATTGAACATCTTAAAAAAGCCATTGCGATAGACCCCGAGTTTAGCAAGGCCTATGCAGAAGTTGCGCTGGCTTATTTGGCCGAGATCTGGGAATACAGCGAATCACGAGAAAAACAAACCAGAAAAGCCGAAGCCTACGTGTTGAAAGCACTGGCGCTGGATAGCTCGTCAAGCAGAGCACATACGGCCTTAGGGCGACTAATGCGTTACCAAGGGCATTTTTCCGCTGCAGAGATGGCTTTTAAGAAAGCGATAGCACTAAACCCCAACGATATCGGCGCCTTGAGCAGTTATGCGGAAATGCTAAATTGGGATTTGCGCAATGGCCCAAGAGCCATAGAACTCTACCAACGCGCTATCGAGCTCAACCCAAGTGACCTCGGCACAGCAAAACAACTTGGCGAAACCATGATGAGCGAAGGGCGAAACGACGAGGCCCTGGCAGTTTTAGAAAACCTCGTGGCCAGCCACCCGGAATTTGCTGACGCTCATTCTTCTTTAGGTACCTTGTATTCATGGGGGTTCAGCAAAGACGATTTGGCCATTAAAAGCCACCGAAGAGCCGCAGAGGTAAATCCACGCAGCCCAACTATTGCCTGGCGACTCGCAGACAGCCATCAGCTATTGGGTGACAAGGAAGGTCTTATATTCTGGGCTCAACGCACACTCGATCTTTCGAAGGATAAAAATGCACACCCCTATTATGGCGCTCAGCTAGCGAGGGCCAGGGGCAACATGGCTAATGCTTTTGAGCACTACAAAAAAGTTCGCTTCAGCAAGGCCTCCAATGCATCCATGAGTTTTTATGCGCTCGCTCAACGCGACATTAAAAACGGGGATTTGCTGAAAGCGCTAAAGCGGTACAGTGATACCGTGCCAGAGCTGGATAACAATGACATTCCCATCGACGCCACATTGTTCAGCTATGCAACCGGCTATGCCGAATGTTTGCTGGCCGCGGGCCAAAACGAAAAAGCAAAGAAACTATTGGCGCGAGCAGCGGTATTTATTCCACAAGGCGGAACAGCCGTTGATTGGTATATGGAAAACCTAGCCTTGTATTGGGTAATTGCGGGAAACAATAAAAAAGCTATCGAAGCACTGCAAACATACGCCGAGCAAGGTAAATATATTAATTTTGTCGGCAAGGATATCGCTTATGAAAAGGTGATAACAGTCTACGAAGCTTTAAAATACGATGCCGATTTTCAAGCTGTTTTTAAGATGTTCGAACAACGTAAAAAAGCACAATTGCGCAACTTAAAAAACTGGGAAAGCCTTGGTGAACTGGCTGAGATCCCGGCCCTGCCCGACACATAGCATCAGCTCAAGCAAACAATATTTTACACAAACATTGACGCATGGCTACTAGATAAGTAGGTTTTACGTTCTAAAATATTTCCTGTAGCCATACTTAGAATGGAAGATGAATTTTCGACGTCGAGGAGCGAGCAACTGGAAAGCGACCACCACAGTTTCTATAAAATCAGTTTGTTTGATAGAGAATATCAGGCCCGCGTACCCTATTTTTTAAGAGTTTTTTGGCTTAACATGAAAATTCAGTTTGTTTCCATCCAGGTCCCTGAAGTACGCACAGTAGTATCCACCTGCCCGCTCACCTGGCTCACCTTCGTTTACAGCACCTAGCGAAATAGCTTTTTCGTGTAGCAAATTTACCTGTTGTTCGCTAGCGACACTCAGAGCGATCATGGTGCCATTTCCGAATGTAGCTGCTTCACCATTGAATGGCGAGGTTATTGAAAATATTACAGGCTCACCGTCTGTAGCCCAAGCAACATAGCTGTCATAATCGTATACCCGACTAGCGCCCAGTATTTCAAAAAGCGGATCATAAAACTTTGCTGCTTTAACAACATCATTAGACCCCAGAGTTATGTAACCAATCATAAGTGTTTTCTGCCTTCACAGAGTTCTACGAAAATTTGAGTTCTGAGCCACGCCAAAATGCTTGCTCACCTTATTTAGCCCTTAGTGTGCGTCTACATTAATAACCTTTGTGCTCGCGATTAAATCATGAAGACATCTTTTACTTTTACTAAACACAAATAGATAATTAATTAAGATAACAAACCCTCCTAGCACCGGAATATTCGCAGCCACGCTCACGGGTAAGTAGCGCAGAAACAAAACTTTCCAAACTGGCAACACCTCACCGGTCTCGTTCGAGACTATTTTTGTACCCAGTATTTTTTTGCCAATAGTCTGGCCGTTTTTAACAAGAAAGTACCCATGCAACACTGCAAATATTACAAAGCCGAACACGGCATATAAGACTGTTTCCGTCACGCCGACGGTCTGAGCCATTGCTCGCTCCCAATAGCCTGTAATAAACATCAATGGAATCATTACAGTAAAACCAATCACACCATCAATTAAAGCGCCCCAAAGCCTGGCCCATCTGCTAGCCAGCTCGTCTACAGTATTGGGGGCTTCCAACTCCGATTTAGGGGGGGTATAAACGTTATTATCTTCCACTTGCTCTCTCCTCATGAATACTAATGCTATGTTGGCCAAGTCGCTTACGGTACTTTAATCGATACAGGTTCGACTCCTTGAAACGTCAGCTCTTGATCCTGCGCTTGCAGGCTAAAGTGTGCCAGCGATGATCATAACAAATAAAGTACACTTCGTACTATTCTGATAGGCGTATCGGGTCTACCCCTTGCTTCGACTAATTTTAATGACATTTATTCGAGCACTCGATTTTCAATAAGAGTCCATTTTATTGCCTCTGATTAATTAACCTTTTCCATAGCTTCTTTCTACCTTTACAAATTACATTGAAGTGCTTGGCGCTAACATATAGCTTACGTCATCAACAAAAAAACTCGCTCCATGACTGGCATCGGGCGACGTATCCACGTACGTGATTTACTTGTTTATATAGGCGTTTATATAGGCACTGACATAGGTGCTTATATAGGCGCATTGCGATTTACAGCACCAGGTATTCGCAGCTAAGCTGCCGCAGAGAAAATTCCAGTGTCAACTCGTTATGTAACCGCTAGTTGGTGGCTATAGAAATGAGTATTAGCCTTAGATGTAGAAAGTATAAATCCGTTTTTGGTCAATACTTTTATGGAGCTTGCATGCCCTTTTGTGACGCCGGCGATCACGGAGGTCACATTGCCAACTTGCTTCAGCCACGCGAGCAAACCGCCAACAAGTTCACTAGCATAACCATAACCCCAGTATTTTTCCGATAGAATATAGCCAATTCGAACTTCTGAATTATTAACCTCTAAGCCATACACAAATAGAAAGCCCATGAGGCTTTCCGCTTGACAAGCTTTTATTGTGAATACGGAGCTCTCCTTTATACGCGCCTCTAGCCAGGCGGCAGCACGCTCTTTTTCGCTTATGCCCTGCCAATCGGGAGGCAAGTATTGTGTAACTTCGTCCGTGAGCAGCTCAACCACCGCTTCACTTAAGGCCTTATTCCCTTTAGCAAGAAAATTTACTTCGAGCCTTTTAGTCGTAAAATATTTATTCAACGTGCTACGCCTCCCATTACTAGGTATAAAGGCCCTTCGAAGTAAACAATATCGCTCAAGCTTATTCCACGCCTTGCTTGTTTTCGCCGCTGACCAGCGGCTCTATGGCCTCACAATTCGCCGAACTGTTGTTCACATAGAGAATAACCTAAGCGGATCATTTCATCGGCTCTGTCGAACTCTAAGGTACCACAGGCATTCCTTGATATTTCTATTGAGATATCCGGAGGATAGGCGGCCAGCTTTTGCCTGGATATAGTACTTTGCATTGCATCAAATGCCTGGTTTGCGATGTCGTAAGCACCCCATTTTTCGTTTATGGCATTCTCGCCAGATTCATTAAAGTTTTCGACAAACTGGCCAATTTTGGCAGTAAACGATGGGTCACCTTCTTCTTGTTTAGGCAAGTTAATTGACGCTGGAGTCTGCTCCGTGTGCTGAACCTTACCACCAAGATTTACAGCGAGAGTAATATCTGTATTGTCTCCAAAGGTAGGCGCTATGGGTACCGGGTTTAAAACGCCGCCATCTATTAGCTGAACGCCCTTGTGATCATAGGGGGTAAAAAATAGTGGCAGAGATATAGAGGCTCTAATGGCGTCGAATAGCCTGCCTGAATTCATCCATACTTCCTTTTCATTCTTAATATCTGCAGCGACCGCCGTAAACTTGATATCTAAGTCTTCTATTGCGATATCACCCACTAATTTTGTTAGCGTGTTTATTATTTTATCGCCTTTCACTAAACCACTACTCTTCCATGAAATGTCTAGGAGGGTGAGAATATCCAATTTGGTTATAGCTCGCACCCAGCGCTCAAATTCATCAAGCTTACCCGTAGCATATATACCACCCACTAAAGCACCCATTGAGCAGCCAGAAACGGAGGAAATAACATAGTTATGTTCCTCTAGCCAATGAATAACACCAATGTGAGCCAAACCTCTTGCGCCCCCACTGCCCAGTACTAAAGATACGTTTTTTCGCTGCAGCGACATGTGCATACCTACTTATGCTAGTTGTGTATGAGAGGTGTTCCTGCTGCAAAAGACTTTGGCATTGATAGCCACTCATTTAAACAGGCAGGTGTGGTGCTAGTGCCATGCTGCAAACGAAGTGAGCTTGCTGGCTTGCGGTAGGCAATAACTTCTAGCAACCTGGAATAAACTTTTTCAACCCAGAGGTCGAGCGAATTATATGTAACTTTTTGTTCACTGATATCTTTTGTAGTCTTTGCAAAAATGCATTATTCCAGAATTTTGGACAGCGCTTTAACACTTTATAGCTTTGCAAAGTACCATTTAACACCGAGCTGCCCTCTGGCCAGCCTTCGGGCTTAATGAGTAAACCTTTAATAAGTCGTTTTGTCACGAAGTAATAACTTACACTATAGGGTAAATCTATATAGATCAGTGTGTCTGCTGCTTCAAGCCTTTTATAAAAGGAATCGAGCGGGCCGAGGCCATCAATAATCCAATTCTCAGACGATAAAAGAGTTGTGTGTTGCCTATCGTAACTCTCTCGTTCTACAAACTGACCATCGCTTTTGTATAAAATGGAATCCAAGGGGTGTAGCGGTAAGCCACTCACTGACGCCAGACGCCTGGCCAGTGTGGATTTACCGCTACCCGGTTTGCCAAAGATCGCTACTTTTTTCATCAATCCGCCACTTAAATGGATACCGCTGTCATATCTTGCTTAGTCTCCCTTGCTTTTAGCAAGGTAACACCCGCAAGCGCCAGTACCAGTTCTATCCCGTACGCACTCATAATAGCAAGCTCGGGTGTACCGTCCAGGGCGAAACCCAGGCTTCTGAACACCACAAAAGTGGCATAAACAGACGCTGCAAGCATTAAGGCTGGTTGCCGCCACGCACTGCGGAACGCGCTGAGCAATACATAAACACCAAGTACTACCAACATGCCACCCATACCCCGTAAATCGCTTAGCATATTAATAGAGGGCAGGGTGTTTCCCGAGGTCATTGCTGCCACATACTCTAATGGCGTAAGCGCTGTATATAAACCCACAAACAGCATCACAAGGCCCGCGATGAACACATAACTTTTAATGTATAGTTTTTTCATAAGGAATGCTCCCAATCATTTACTCTTGCTTTGTTTAGTTGAATAAATCAGGTTTTCGCTATCACCAATAAGGCACAGGCCAAAGCACAGCTAAGCATGCGCACATGATTTAATTGAGTCCATTTTTGCCGATACAGCTGCCAAACTAGCGCCAGGCTGGACTCGTGGCTTTCACTTTCCTTTAGCTGGTTATTCAAGGGCACATTGCCGAACGCGGTCACAAAAAACATACCGAGTATGTAGACAAATGCAGCTGCAACAAGCAGTAAGGATTCGCCTCTCTGCCAATCGGCGACCGACCATACAATGAGCCCGGCATACCAGAGTGTGCTGCCGAAAAATATCGGTAAAAATGCGGTATTAACAATCACATCGTTTATTTTATTCATTGCCTGCGCGGCCTGAAGGGCCGGCAAGGCATCTAACGATTTCATAATAAATACAGAGAAAGCGAAGTAGGTGCCGGCCATAAGACCGGTCAACACAATAAGCAGTACTATCATCTGAAGTCTCCTTTAATCTCAGTCGTTCTCACCACTAGTTCGCTGTAGACCAAACTCCTGTAGGCACAGTGGTCTTCACATAATCCAGAAAACGTCTGGCAGGCCGCCCAAGTACACGCTCCACCGTATCGGTGGTAGATTCATTGCGGCCATCCAATACATTCACGAATAATTCATTAATCAGCCAAGCAATATCTTCGGGTAGACCTTCGGCTTTAGCGGCGCTAATGTAGGCTGCTATGGGTGCGGTAGTAAAAGTAATACTGCGTTTACTCCCCTCTGCTATGAGCTGAATACAGTTATCAAAAGAGAGAATCTCCGGGCCTGTAAGTTCTAGTAACTGGTTGCGCAAATCTGTTCGGGTTAATGCAGCAACCGTTACATCAGCAATGTCATCCACATCAATAAAAGGTTCGTTTGCTTTTGGTTCTGGCAATATCAGCTCACCCGCTTGAATGCCCTCCAACATAAAACTTTCACTGAAGTTCTGCATAAACCAGCTGGCGCGCACAATATTCCATTCCAGCCCACTGTTTTTTACCAATTCTTCTGCTCGCTGCGCACCTTCTTCACCGCGTCCAGACAGCAGTACGATATGCTGTAGGCCTACAGACTTGGCCAACTCTACAAAAGCGCGCATATCGTTTTCTGCCTGCGGCACCGCAAGGTCTGGATAGTAGGTAACATAGGCAGAGTGCACACCGCGCAAAGCACTTTTCCAGGTAGTTCTATCCCCCCAGTCAAAGGGGTGCTCACTGTTACGGGACAACCCGCGTGTTGCATAGCCGCGCTCTTGTAATTGCGTGAGTACACGTACCCCTGTTTTTCCTGTGGACCCCACGATGGCAATCGTTTCGTTTTTCATAATCTATCTCGCTTTACTTGTGAATGAAGTGTTGCAACGTCCTCTTGGAGAACGCAGACAATCTTACAAAAGCGAACCTTGATGTTTAATGCTCATACATCTATAGTTCTTTGCAGTTCGTCTAAAGCGAGGGAGGCTGAGAGTGAAGATGAGTAAACAGCGCAACATACCCGAATCTTCAGATACCCTTGGGGAAACCCTGTATTCTCTAAGGCTTAACGGGCTGATTTATGCTAAGTCGGAATTCTCCGCACCCTGGGGAGTAGAAATGCCCGCCATGGAAGGGAAGATGATGTTTCACATTGTCACCCAGGGCGGCTGCTGGCTACGACTTAAAAACCAGCAAGACGTCTTTTTACGCGCTGGAGATCTGGCTCTGCTGCCCAGGGGAGAAGGGCACGAAATCGCCTCCGAACAGTTGCTGCACTGCCAACCTTTCTTTGATATTCCGGTAAAAACACTGTCCGAACGCTTCGAATTTATGCGCTACGGCGGCGGCGGGGAGGAGACCTTGCTTACCTGTGGTGTACTCAGTTTTGATCATGTGGCGGGAGAAAAACTAGTAAAGCAGTTACCGGAAATAATTCACATGAAGAGCGAGGGCGGCCAGTTACCGGGGCAACTTCAGGCGCTCATTCAGCTCATGTCAGAAGAAGCTTCCACGCTCCGAGCAGGGGGTGAAACGGTTGTTGCGAACCTTGCTGACATTATTGTCATTCAGGCCATTCGCTATTGGATTGAGCACGCGCCCGAGGCAAATATGGGCTGGCTGGCTGCATTAAGGGACCCAAAAATAGGCAAGGCGTTGGCTGTTATGCATACCCACCCGGAAGCAAGCTGGACCGTTGACCGCCTGGCAGAGAAAGCAGGAATGTCCCGCTCGGGGTTTTCCGCACGATTCACTGAGGTGTTAGGCACATCCGCTAAACAGTACCTTACAGATTGGAGAATGAATCTCGCCCGCATGAAAATAATGCAATCACCGGTTCCCCTGGTAGATCTCGCGGAAGAGCTGGGCTATACATCCGAAGCGGCTTTTTCACGAGCGTATAAGAGAGTCTTTGGCGTGCCGCCTTTGCGCCAAAGCCGTTCAGCCAGTTAAGATTCGTCGAATTCAAATACTTACTTTACTATGTGCAGGGGTTTGCCAGGCAAGGCCTGTATTACAGGTTAAAATATTTTTCCTTAACAAAACCTTGCCAGTCTAAAAATACCTGCTTAAGTGGTTTATCGCTTAAAACACTAAAATCACCGTTGGACTGAATCAGTAAAACAAGCGCTTCTTGTCCCCATGTGTTTTCTATATATTCTCCGATAGTGTAACCAAGCTCGTATATTGCAGCTGTATCGCGACCTTCATACAAACCCTTAAGCATATTATCAAAGCGGCTTCGAATTAAATCGGGTGCTTCTGCATACTTCCACTGGTGCTCACTTTTATAGATTGCAATGGCCTCCCATAACCAAGGAGGATTGTTAGCAAAGGAAGGGTTCACCTCTAAAGTAAGTAAATGCACAAATTCATGAAGCGCTGTTTTGTTCAAGTCGTGCGACCCTTTAAACAATCTCAGCTCACCAGCCATTACCCCTTGCGGTAAGGTAACGTAGCCTCTGGAACCGGGATACCTGCTACCTATAGTGTTCTCCTGCTCAAGCAGGTAAGCCTCTTCATTGGCCCAAACCCTAAGCGTAATTTTTGGTACGGCGTGCAGATTAAAGCTCTTAAGCAGGTGGGGTTTATTTGCTAACAGACTTTGGTGAAGGCCCAAAATAGTGTGCTTTGGTATGTTATCGTAAATAATGTACTTAAACTCACCTTTATCTAATACGTAACATCCCTCACAGGCATTAGATTTGTCGGTGAAGATAACTACGGCAATAGAGCCAAGGAGTAAGGGCAGCAGTAATAGTAGATATTTTCGGAATTTAGTCAGTCTTTCCTTAAACATTCGTTTTATCCTTGCTCGGCAACTGGAATATTGCTTACCACCTGGCGCAAATAGTTTAGCAGCCTGATATAGAAATGTCGGTGAGATCTTTCACTAAGCATTTTTCTAATGCTAAGTTAGTTATTGTGTTTCACTGGCTTTAGAGAGCTAAAAATAAGTAATATGCCAATGGCTGCACAAGAGCTAGGCAGAGAACACTAGTACATTGACGATATATTCGCAACATAGAAAGTTGCAAGGCTTATGGAAAGAAAAAACAGCCACGAGAAATGCTTTCCTTTGGAACCTGCAAAAGCCATTAAAAAATGCACCAAAAATATGGCGGCAATAATATTCAAAACTGCACGGCGATCCAAGGGCGCATTGGACAAAGAGATAAGAATCCCCGCGAAACCAAACCAACAAAGCGTTGTAAGGTGCCAGGCAAAGCGGAGCGTGCTTTTCGTGAAGGCGGAACTGCCTAAAACTTTGGGGATATTATCTCGTCGAAACAAGCGGATGAGAATATAGCGCTCGCCTAAGTAGGAATGAGCAAGCCCAATAGTGACTAATAGCAAAGCTGAAAAAAATAACATCTCTGCGCCCTCACACGCTTGCACTCCTCGCCTAGTACTGCTGCATACAGCGGCTTTTAGTGTGAATTTTATTCATGATACTTTCGTATCATGCCTACTTTACCATTCTCAATTTCAAGAATCTCCAACATTACATAGGACCACGGCGATTTTTTACCCTTTTCCGCGTCTACATAGACGGCTGAGTGACTATATCTAAGCGCGATAGCTGTTTCATTAAAAACACGGGTTTCTATTAGCTCAGCTTTAAATCCTGTGTTTTTATTTAGGTATGGTAGCATCGACTGCCTGAGCTTATCTTTGCCATCTTTGTATCTTTTTTCATCCGAAAAAAATGGAATATGGGTATGGCCTACATCTTCCGCCATAAAATCCAGATACGATTCAAGATCAGCCTTTGTGGCATCGTCCTGTTGGGTGGCAACAAAAGCGGTAAAATAGGCTTGCGCAAATTTTTCTAACTGAGGCTCTGTTCCCAAGGCGCTAACTGATACAAAAAATAGAAACACAGCGGCGATCAAATACTTCATATTAGTCCCTTTTATTGAAAATTACGTAAGCGCCCAAAGACAGCGCCGGTAGTGGCGTATCACCCTAATACGCCTGAGGCAAAAAATATGTGAATGCCGCGATAAAAGCTACGTTCAGGTATATTTAAGCGCCTAAAAGCTTTTGCTCCAAGCACATCACAGCAGAGTATCTCTTCCGTAGTCAGCCCAGGGTAAACACGGTCCATTACACCTTACAAGGCCTGTGGTCTTTTTATAGCTCCCCGTTACTTTCACTGGTAGAGTCCCTATATTTTTTCTCCCAAGCTAGAGATTGACTCTGGTTTTCCTCTACCCCCAGCCCCACGTCGTACATTATTGAGAGATGTTTAAATGACTCAGGATTCGCTTCTGACTTTTTTGTGTCTGCAATAAAACACAAATATGCTGCTTTATATGATTTATTATCAAATAGCGCTTTAGCTATTTCAAAACTACCAGCAACCTCTAAACCCAGGGTATCGCAACTACCTTTTTCAGCTAAACGTTCGCCTAAGCTTATTAGCTCGAGTTTTCTATTATTTTTATCCCTGTCTATTTTTATTTGCATTTTGTACTGTGTTACTTTTCTTTCCCTTATATCGCTCTCAACAATTTTACCCGAGCTAACAATATCTGAAACAACAACGCCACTATCTTCATCTTCAATCCATATCGCTTTATAGTCTGCATTAGCCTCTCCGTTAACAACATAGGCTTTACCCGGTACTAAGCTTAGTTGAACCACACCTTTGAGATCATACAAAAAATCTCCTACACCAAATAAATCTGCTTTGTGGTAGCTAAACAAACCTATCGCTACTTTTTGAAGCCCTGGCTCTACAATTCGATTTAGGGCGGATGGCGACATTTTGAATCCAAGCGTCATGCTTCTCTGTCGAGTATTACCACTACTATTGGGAATAGTTTTTCCGTTTACAGATAACACTTCGTAAAAGTAAGCGCTGCTGTTTGAAATTTCCTTAACCGAATCCCACAATATGGCACCAGAATCGATGGGCAGATCTTTGTGGGGTGCGCTTACACAACCCACAAGCGCAAAAACTATCAATAGTAGCGTTCTATATTTAGCCATCATTCTTCTGCTCATGGTATTTCTAGTGGGCCTCCTTAGCGATACTAGGCTTGATAGACTCTCTTGCCATCCATCCAGGTCTCAATTATTTTTATCTCCTTGATCATGTCCGGATTAACACTGCGCGGATCTTTATCGAGGATTACCAGATCGGCAAACTTACCGGGCTCCAGGCTACCCACTTCATGCTCAGAGAATAGTTGCCAGGCCGCCTCCCAGGTTAGTGCACGGATCGCCGACTCAACCGATATTCTCTCCTGGGGTGCAAGCACGTAATCCGCTTCTTTCCAGGTCTTGCGGGTAACCGCCATTTCGATCATATGCAGCGGATCTGGATCGGTCACAAGGAAGTCCGAGTGCAAACTAAAACCGACTCCGGCCTGCTCAACACTGCGGCAGCGATCTAATAGCTGCGCCTTTTCTTCTCCAAACACCTCGTCTCGCATAGCAACACCCCAGTAATGAACGTGGCCGATAAGGAAGCTAGCCGACACGCCCAAGTGCTTCATTCGCGCGATCTGTTCGTCGTGCAGAATGGAGCAATGCTCAATGCGGGGGCGAACTTTCGACAGGTCAATGCCTGCATCACGCAAGGCCTCACAGGTATCGAGAATGTTATCGATGGCGGCATCGCCATTACCGTGGATCGCGAGGTGCCAACCCTTCTTGGCCCTCTCCAAAGCAGTGGCGGTAAGCTCTTCAGCTTCCATATAGGCCATCCCCCGATGCTCCTCAGTACCCAGGTAGGGTTCTCGCTGCAAGCCCGTATAACCCTGATTGGAACCATCGGCCACCAGCTTGTAACCGGCGATTCGGGCCATGGCGTTACCGTCGCCCTGCTGAATATTGGCCTTTTCCCAGGCCTCGGTACCGACGGTGTAGAAAGGATACGCTCGGATGCGTGCATTCAAGCGACCGGTTTGCGCTGCTGCTGCCATAATCTCTGCATCCGCCGGAGACTGGGCAAGGGCTCCCAAGCTTAGCTCGGAGACAGTTGTAAGGCCGAGCACGCTCCATTTTTTCAACAGCGTGATCAGACCTTCAACCGGGTCAGCTTCCATCATGGCTGGATACTTCGAAGCAATTTGTATAAAGGCCACGTTATTCTTCATAAACCCTGTTAACTTTCCCTCTGCATCCCGCACGAATTCGCCGCCGGGAGGATCTTCAACATCGGCGCTAATTGCAGCGATCTCAAAGGCCCTGGAATTGGCATAGGCAAGATGGCCGGACGCGTTCAGTACAAAAATCGGGTGCTCGAGGGAAATGGGGTCGAGCTCAGCAAAGGTTAAAACATCGAGACCTTCCTGCACCGCAGGGTCGAAATTGCGGAACACCAACCATTCACCCGCTGGCGTCTCAGCAGCACGCTTGGCGATGTGAGCAATCACTTCATCCGTCGTTTGAAAGCGAGCCATGCCCACATAGTCCATGGTGGCATCAACGATAGAGCCCGCGATAACGTGGGTGTGTGGGTCGACGAAGCCCGGTAGCAGCGTCTTACCCTGTAAATCGACGACCCTCGCGCCCTTGCCGGCAGCTTTGCGCACATCAACATCGGAGCCTACCGCCAGAATACGATTACCACGCACCGCGATCGCTTCTTTCTGGGAGAATTCGGCATCAACTGTGAGCACCGTGCCGCCGGTGAAAACGATAGTGCGATTTTGCTCCTCGCTTTGCGATCCCTGTTCCTCAGACTTGGAACAGCCAGGTAACAGCGCCGCTATACCTGCAGCCGCGACACTGGTCTTGATGAATTCGCGTCGGCCCATACGGCTAAAGTCGATCCCCCAATTACAAGACCAAGCTCTGCCGCTAGCAGCCTCCTTACTCATTTGTTGGAATTTCCTGTTGCTCTTTATCAACCTGTGAAACCCGCCACTACAGCAGACGCAGGCGTATTTTTCTTTCGTCATAACTTAGGCACTCCTTGAACATTGGTTATTTCCAGAGATTTTTATCCAGGCTGGCAGCAAGTCACACCCATCATGATGTGACGGTAAGGCTGCGTTTACCGGTTCATGCACTATAAGCGCTTGCTTGTTCACTACTTTGCACCCCAGAGAGAATGTCAGCAACTCGCCTGCAACACTAAAACCAAGGCAGGGTAAAAAGCCAAACTGGCCCATGAGCTAAAGCTTTATATGTGCTATAAAAAAGACTCAATATTGCCCGTGGTATACCTCCCACAATTCCCCTATACAAGGAGCCATACGATGAAAACGGCACAAGACCTGGTAAGCGCAGCAAAAGCCGGCATTACCGAAATTCCCATTGAACAGGCAGAGCAAGCAATAAAACTGGCTGATGTGTTAATAGACGTACGAGAAGCCGATGAGTTTGCCACCGGCCATGTGGCCCAAGCCATCAACATTCCCCGTGGCTTATTGGAGTTCAAGTTAAGTAGTGACCCCGCATTACAGGATCGCGGCCTCAAGGCTGTACTGTATTGCAAAACAAGCGGCAGGGCAGCGCTAGCGGCGGAGGTAATGAAAGAGATGGGCTATTTACACGTGCAATCCATCGCTGGCGGGTTTGACGCCTGGGCAGCAGCGGGCAAGTATGTTGCTAAACCCACTCTCCCTGCATTTGAATAACTCCGTGCTTAGATCCACTTCGCCCCCGCGCGGGTCTTTATGGCGCAGTGCCTTTGTGTTTGTTGGTCATAAATGCCCGCGCTTGCTTTTATGCGCACTGGGCTACACTGTTTTACCCGTTTTGGCTCAAGATAAACAGGCCTGCTTTAGCAAGGAGGTAGTTGTGGCTGCGCCTTCCACAACGGTGGAAGAACTTCGCGCTAAGTGTGAACAGCAGGCCGGGCAGGAAAAAGCCATAGAGCAACAGCTCTTGCAAGAGTGCTTACGTTTGAGGGCTACCACCGCACCCGATGGCGCAACAGCGCAAGAGGTCATTAACGAATGCAGGGTCTTACTGAGTAAAAGCAAGCATTTGTCGTCGCGCCTTTTGGCAATCCGCAGTAACGAAACGAACCCCTTTGTCATTTCCCCTTTAAGGCAAAATTATATTCTTGCCTATTCCTACAACAAATACCCCAACCAGGCGCCGTACGATTTTTTGAATGATGATGTGATGACGGAAGATGAAGTAAAAATGCAGATCAGCTTCAAAGTACCGCTCACCCAACAGGATATTTTGAAAACAGGCGACGCGCTTTACTTCGGTTTCACCTTAAAAGCATTTTGGCAGCTTTATAATAGTGCTATATCCGCCCCATTTCGGGAAACCAACTATAGGCCAGAAATTTTTTACCAGTTTCCACTCGGGGTGACACTAAATAAAGGGGTATGGCTGGGCCGCCTGGGCGTGGAGCACGAGTCCAATGGCCAGAGCCAGTACTTAAGCCGCAGTTGGAATAGAGTGTATGCCACCCTTGGCTATCTGGATGACAATTGGGGCGTAAGCTTGCAGCCCTGGTATCGCCTCCCGGAGGATGCAAAAGAGGACGATGGTGACCCAAGTACACCACCACAACCCTCTGGAGATGATAACCCAGACATCCATAACTATATGGGCCACTATCAGCTAAATGGCGCATATTCTCAGGGAAAAATCGAGTACACCGCAACGCTTAGGCATAATTTTAATACCAGCAAAGGTGCTGTCGAGTTTGGGGTAAGTTTCCCTTTGTGGTATCACCTTCGCGGCTACATACAATACTTCGATGGCTACGGAGAAAGCTTGATTGACTACAATCATCGCAATCAACGGCTGGGTATTGGCATATTGCTTACAGATTACCTGTAAGTCCCTACAAGCAGAAAGTTGAGGAAGGATTTATGAAAAGTATGTATCGAGTAATGCTACCTTTTATCCTTTTAATATTTTACTGCCATCTCGCTTTAGCAAAAGCACCCGCTAACTCTCCCCTCTGGCAATTTAAGATTAACGCTGGCTTATGGTCCCCTGCGGATATTCACGGCTCCGTTATGTATTTTGGTGCAGACGACGGTATTTTTTACGCATTCGATGTCAACACACAAAAAACCTTATGGACGTTTACCAGCAAAGGCCTTATTCGCTCTGCTGCGCTACTTGAGGGTAATACAGTTTATTTTGCTTCCGACGACGGAAATCTGTACGCGCTCAACAGTAAAACCGGTAAAGAAAAGTGGCGGTATTTTTTAGGAGAACATAGCAGGCGCTTGCCTGCCCGCAATGGGCCCTACGATTACGACTACTTGCATTCTTCGCCGGTGTATCACAAGGGTGTGATTTATATCGGCGCTTCCAGCGGCCTTGTTCATGCGCTGCGTGCAGACACCGGCAAGGCCCTATGGACCTTTGCCACTAAAGCCAGTGTTCGTGCCTCACCCTTAATACACAAGGGCCGCTTGTATATAGGCAGCTGGGATGGCCGGCTATACGCTCTTAAGGCCAGTAACGGTGAACAGCTCTGGTCTTTTGATACCGGCGGTATTATTCAAGATACTGCTGCCGTTTGCGCAGGCAATATTTACTTTGGCAGCCGCAGTACACACTTTTATGCCCTTAATAGTAAAACCGGTGAGGAACGCTGGCGCTACACTCATAAAAACGGTTCCTGGGCAGAGTCGTCGCCTGTGTGTCATAAAAAGCAGGTTATTGTCGGCAGTTCGGATGCGCAAACCCTATTTGTATTTAATGCCAAAAGTGGCAACTTGGATTGGTCGTTTAAAACAAAGGGTTGGAGCTGGGGCACGCCAGCACTTATCGACTCTTCCATTTTTATTGGTGCAATAAGTGCCAGCCAATACACCTTTGAAGGTCTGCCAATACACAGTGGTTTTTTTGCTCTTGGCTTAAAAGGCGAGCTGCTTTGGCATTACAAACCAGAGCCCATTGAGCTTGGCTACCTTAGTGGCGGTGTTTTTAATCCGGCCATAAAATATAAAAATACGCTCATCGTCATGGCTATAGACGGTACCATTTCTGCCTTTGCACACGAGGGCAACAACATTTAGGCCAGGGTCTATGTACGCGCTAGCAACCGAACAGCTTAAACAGAGGCTACTGATAAGGCTAGCACTGGTGGTGCTAACGCTTACAAGCACAGGGTGCAGCACAACACATATTGTTTACCTTGGCTCTGCAGGCTATTTAATTGACTCTGCAGATAGCAAAGTAATTATAGATGCCCCCTATTCCGATTATGTAGCCCGCTTTGAGGTACCCGTAGCGGATAAACCGATAATTAGTGCACTAAAAACCGCAACAAAACCTTTTAATAATATTCAGCTGATTTTAATTAGCCATTCCCACCCAGGTCACTTTGATGCGGCACTTTTAGCTGAGCATTTAATGAGCAGCCCGGACACGGTACTGGTGGCCAATGGCACCGTTGTAGACCAGGTGCTTAAGCATGTTGATAGTGCTCTTAACATTACAAACCAAATTAGGCTTGTAAGTATTGAACAGGATTTTGAATCTACCGAGCTTATCGCAAGTGGTTTGCCGTTAACTGTAACGCGCTTTCCACACTGGGTGAGGGAAAACTCCGATGACGAGGGCTATGTGTACAGCTATCAGTTTGCCATTGGCGGCTTTGAATACCTTTATTTACTCTCGCCCGACAGCTATGTGGCTCCCTCCCCGGTTGATGTCGCTTTTTCCGCCGAGCCGCTTAACGCCATTACACCCCAACATCTTGTTCTTATCCATAAAAACGGCAAGGAACAAATAGCCACACTTTCACGACAAGTAAGCGCTTTGCAGCATGTGAGTTTTCTTACAGAAGCAATGGAGAGTATTAACCTGCGTAAAAACCTTCTGGGCAAGGTTTCACGTGTCGAGCAATGAGCGGTACATAGCGCTACATAGCGGTGTCACGCTCTATCGACTTAGCTCTCACCTTAACAATCCGACAGTTTTACCCAGAAATCTAAAACCACCAAGTCTTCGATGAATGCTTAATAGGTTTAAGCGGCCAGCTCAGGGGCGATAGAAAAACTCTAATAGCAACGCAAACGCGAAATTAGCTCATTTCCTTTTACGCCAAAATCTTTTGCCAGCCAATTAGGCTGATAGCGATCGGTTTTTTGGTACTTTACGTCACTAAAACGCTGCATACGGCCCTCGTACCAGTGATAGTAAATTAGACAATCTCCAGCTTGGGGCCTGGGGTTTTTAGTGATTATTAGCGGTATCTCTTTTTGTTTATTTACCAGCAGATTATAGAACTTTAAATTAGCGTAGCTGCCCCCCGGTTCCGGATAAAACAAAATTCGCTTTGGGTTGTAGTCATAAGCAGCTTGCAAGCTGGCTTTAGTGTCATAACTTTGTGAGCCGCGAATACTGCGTTCGGGGAAAAACACAAAGTACATAAAAAGGTAGGCGGCCACCTCAAATAGCAGTAAGCCCCAAACCAGTTGTTGTAAGCCTCTGCCTGCATTTTTATCACTTATGCCATGTAAGGCCTGTAAACCGAAACAGGCCATAAGCACAATATAGAACCCTAAAGGCAATGCACGCAGTGCATGGGGAACGCTTTCTTCCGTAAGCGCGGCGGCAAAGGGCGCAAAGGCCATGTTTACCAGTAACAACAGATTAAAGCGCTGCTTCCAACGGCCACTTTTCAATAAGTAGCCAATACCCACAATCGCCAAGGCCCATACTACGACAAACACCATTCCACCATAGCCGCTGGCATGACGAGGGTTTTGATCGCCCTGAAAAATAAGAAAACGCGGCGACCAGTGCTCAAAATAATAGCGAATAAATTTGAATACTTTGGCGTACCAGGGAATAGCATTATCAAGGTAGGACAATAGATAGAAACGCCCGGTCATTGCGCTGGGGTGTTCTATGGAAAACAACACATAGGGTATAAGGCACAGTAAAACCACCGCGCCGATAAACGCCAAATATTTAAAATTAGTTTTATTTAGATAGATAAGGCCAAACGAAACACAGCATAAAAAGCTGAGCACCCGGGCCGTGGAATAAGTGTAAATAGAGCTACCCAAAGCTAAACCACACAGCCCAGCCACCAGCCAGCGTTGCTTCGCGCTAAGCTGCCCTTCGAAACACAGCCATATTAGATAAAAACTTGCTGCCAACCAGCTAAGCTGGGAAATCACTTCAAAGGATATACGTGAAAGAACAAAGTACTGGGGCAAAAAACCAAAGGCCACTGTGGCAAATACTATGATCTTTCTTTGTGCTGGCCACAGCTTGTTGGCGAACAAAACAAAAAAACCAAGCGCCAATAAATAGAATACAAAACTGGTAAAGCGTAAGCCAAACTCTGAAACACCGCTCAGTTTGAATATGGCTGCCGTAAGATAGATATAAATTGGGTTTTTGAATTCACCAAAGGCTCTAAAGTAGGTGGGATAGGAGGCGCCAAACTCATCTTTTCCGGTTTCGGCTATTAGCGCAGCGTTGTAGCCAATTGAGGTTTCATCCACATACAGACCAAGGGGCAGGGAGCCGATTTTCAACACGTGGAAAAAAATGATAAGCAAAAACAAAACCGCCAAACTAAGCGGGAAAGAATGTTTGTGTCGCGTTATTTTCACAATAGTATTCATAAAATCTGCAGGGATCGGTTTAAAGCCAGCTTAACGATATTTGACAAGTGTTAGTTGACAAGTATAGGGCTAAAGGCTTTATTTGTTACCCGGCAAAGCGCTGAGTTTTTACTAAAGCCCCCCTGAATAACACGATGGTACCCCAAGAGCCTATGGCGGTACTTGATGTACCATGGCTTCTGCTTTGCTTTTATTGCTTTTAAGGTACTCCTTTTTACCGTACAGATGCCATGGTCCGCTTTCTGTAATTAGAACAATGTCTCCTTTTGAATCGCGAAACATGTTTCTACGGACGCTGTTTGCCCTAATGACAAAATAATCATATTTGGCGCCTTGGTGTTTTCGCCAATTAAAGTCATTGGGGTTCCATACAGAAGGTGCCTGTATAAATTTATGGCGATAACGAATGGGCACATTATCCGCATGCTCATCGTGTGAGAAAGCGGGTAAAACTTCTCCCAGTTTTTCTGCCTGGTAATATTTAACAAAATGGGAATAGGCGGGTGAAAAACGCATGGCGGAATCGCCATTGAAGACCATCATCATTACTCGCTTGCCGGGCTCCATCTCGCCAAGTACGTCTTTAAACTGGGCATCATTCTCTTTAAAGGTGGCTATCAAGCTGTTTACCGACAATAAAATACTGGCCACAATTAATACTCCAGCCACATAGTACACCTGCTGCCATATTTGTTTCTTTAATGGCGTACTCGCACTCTCTGGCTTTGCTTGCTCATCGTCTTGCTGAGGCTGAGGCCTGGCATCGAATATAAAATAGCCAAAGGGGATTAAAAACACGGAAAAGCGGTAGTACACATAGGCGGTATCAAATATCCAATAAGGCACTAACAAAAATGCAGCGAAGGCGCTTAGTAGTGGTACCCACCGGCGCCAGTTGCGACTGAAGCGAGCGCCGGTGAATTTTGGCCACAGCAGACATAAAAGGCCCAGCAGGCTGTAGTCGAGCATGGCCGGCTTGCCAATACTGAAGCTGAAAAATTCTTTGGTGCGATTCCAGTGGCCGCTTTCTTTTGCCAGCTCTTTGTATTGGTTGGCAAAGGCTCCCCAGATCTCTTGCGTCTTGTTCATTAAATGTTCTACATAGCGGCCACTTTCTACCGAGCCGCTACCGTCTGAAGAAAAAGATATCCATAGCAAAACGACCGGCACCGCTGCCATAAAGGCCCAGGCTTTAAGTTTGCTTCTTTCAAAACTGTTGTAAATAAACAATACCGAGCAGGCCACCCCCACTGCGAACAGCCAGGCCAGCGCATGAGAAAAAAACAAAAAGATGGAGAATACGGCAGCGCCGAGTACATAACGCCAGTTAAGCTGCGCTTGCGCATAGCGCACGGTAAAAGCAAGAAAGGCTATGGCAATGGGCGTTGCTACGGTGAAGCTTAAAAAGCCCCAGTACACGGTAAAGCCCCAAGCACAGGGAAAGGCCGACCATACCCAGAAGCGGTTTCCCTTCAGTTCATGTATTAACCAGGCTGCGGCCAGCGGGTAGGCCAGCAAAGCAAGGGAGAGCACAATTTTCAGGGCGGTTACCACCGAGAAGAAAAGGCTAAAAAACAGCGCAAAGCCATAGCCTACCCAATAAGGCGTAAACCAGTTAATACGGTAATTTTGCTGGTAGGCCTCGAAGTCGAGAATGGTACGCAACTGCGCGGCATGGTCTGCCAGGTCGCCAAGGGGGAGATAGGTAACCGTCCAAAGCGGCATGATTAAGAGCACTCCCAGCAATAAAAAGCTGGTGTAATAGAGCGCGTCGTGCAATTTGGCATTGGCCATAACCCGCAAATAACCATCAATGGAAAATAATGGCTTTACGGCTTCTGCTGATTTTTCTACTGGGGCCTGGGAGAGTGTTTCATTTGGGTACGACATAAGACAGAGCTATCCTGAGCTTCTCATTATTTTGGCGTGATTATAACGGTTCGACGGCATGCACACACACAAACAAAAAGCTGAATTTTTTCACTCCTTGCATCATCAACATGAGCTATTAGTACTGGCAAACGTATGGGACCCCATAAGCGCGCTAATAGTTGAGCAAGCTGGTGCACAAGCCCTGGCTACCGCCAGTGCTGCTATTTCTTCTTCGCTGGGCTACCGAGACGGAGAAACGCTGGACAGTGCGCAGATGTTGGGCGCTGTTGAACGTATCGCTTCGCGTACCCGTTTACCGCTGAGTGTTGATATTGAACGAGGTTATGGCGAGAGCCTGAATGCACTCACGACGACACTCACTCACTTGCTGAGTCTGGGTGTATGCGGCATCAATATAGAGGATAGCCTGGTAGAGGGTGGTGAAATGCGAGCAGTAAATGAACAGAGCCAACGCATTGCGCATATTCGGGCAATAGCTGAATCGAAGCACATCCCCTTATTTATCAATGCGCGTATCGACTGCTTTTTACAACAGGGCGTGGACCCCGCAAAGGCACTAGAGCAAACACTGGTGCGTGCTGACGCTTTCGCTTCTGCCGGCTGTGACGGTATTTTTGTGGTGGGTGTATACGACTTAGCGACCATACAAAAACTGCGTGCGGATATTACATTGCCTCTGAACGTTCTGCTTCATCCCGCACTGTCAAACTTACAGCAGCTGCAACTGGCTGGCGTAAATCGTGTAAGCGTAGGCCCCTTTTTTATGCGCGCTTGTATGGCCGCCACACAGGATATCGCCAAAGCGCTATTGCAAGACCAACGCGCAGAAGCACTGAGCAATGCGCTAGACCCCAGATACTCCCTTCGGGATTTATTGAAGGCATAAATTAGTAAAGATCTAACAGGCGGACATTTCCTTCCCGCCTGGAATATAGTAATTGCTGACAAAATGTAAATACGACCAACATATTTATTCTATCCCCTGAATACTTATAACCTTTATGCGCGCTTATTCCACGCTGCCAGGCCCTGGCTAGCAGTTAACGCGCTGAAATAAAAACACTTTTTCTACAAAACTACATTTTTTTACAGCTATAGTTTTCGCCTGAATCATCCACGGCGCTAACGAGACCCTCTTCACATTTGACAAATTTGTGGTAGTTTTAACAATAATTGACAGTAATCCACATTTATCAACACCGGATTAGTGTTTTCTGAAAAAGGCAAGTTGCATCGAAAGAGCAATACGCAAAATTACCGGTCTAAGGGCAGCGCCTATGACAGCGGGATCGCCAGATTTGAAAGCGGTATTCACTTGCTTTCTCTACGCGTACCCGCCTCATCACTCCCTTTTACTTAATCCTGTTGTACTAAAAAACTGTGCGTACCAATTGCGCCCTCTTTGAGCGAGTTTCGTGATAGAACTGGAAGAACAACAAATACCTGTAGGTCAATTAAAGCTGGGCATGTATGTATCTCGCCTGGACGTGGCCTGGGAGGTCACTAATTTTCCGCTACAAGGGCTATTAATACGCTCTCAGGCGGATATTGACCGCCTGCAAAACTGCAGCCGTACCGTATTTATCGATCGCTCACGTACGTCCCTGTCTCCAAATATTCCCACTCTAGCCCGCGCAAAGACCGCTAGAGAAAAAACGATAAAGGCAAGCACACCGAAGGTTGCACCAAAATGGAAGCGCCACTGCGTAGAGCGGTACCAGGTGCAGAATTCGTGTGAAAAGGAGATGAAAAAATGCTTGGAAATGTTTGATATTGTTGAGAGGCAAATATATTTAATTTGCGAAGATACCCTGCATTGCAAGCGCGCCAATATAGAAGCTATTTCGGAAAGCGCCGCTCAAATTGTAGAAAGCGTCATTCGCAACCCCGATGCCTTTGCCTGGTTGTGCCGTATTCGCTCTTCGCGCAAATCTATTTATATGCACACCATTCGTCTGGCGGTATGGGGCGCAATAGTGGGTCGACAGCTTGGTTTAAATCGCATCACCCTCGGCCAGTTGTGTACTGCCCTGCTGGTAACCGGTATTGGTAAAAGCCGCATTGGCGAAAGCGCCTTAGCTGGCTACAGTGTTAGACGATGCAGTGCTGCCTATAAAAAACATCTGGACGAAACCATTTACCAACTGGAGCAATTTCGTATTAGCGAAGTGGAGGTGCTCAATACGGTAAAATCTTACTGCGAACGCATTGACGGCAGCGGCTACCCCAATCGCTCTCGCGGTGTAAAAATTCCTTTTCTCGCACGTATTTGTGGTTTGATAGAAACCTTTGAATTATTGGTAAATCCTTACGATGTCTCCCGCGCACTCTCTCCGGCAAACGCCATTGTTTACCTGAACAAGTGCAAAGATGATCTATTTGAAGAGAGCCTTGTTGAAGAGTTTATTAAAGCAATAGGTATCTATCCAACAGGAACCCTGGTTGAACTCAACGATGGCCAGCTAGGCGTTATATTTTCTCAGGATTATGAAAAACGCTTGCGGGCGAAAGTTATCCCGATTCTGGATGCTAATGGCAATATTAAGCAAAAATACAAAATACTCGACCTGGCTTACGCCCGAACTCATGACCCGATATTCATCAGCAAGGGCGTACCTGCCACCAGTATTCCCCGAGGACTGCTGGAAAACGCTCACAACTGGATGTTTAAGCGCAACTCCAAAATTAAAACCCTGTTCGGCGGAATACTGTAATTAGGGTGCCCTAATTTTCGTTTCTAACTGGCAAACCATAGGGATAGATAAACGTTTCTTTGGATTCCGCCAAGGCCACGCGAAGCGCAACCGCTCGACCATTATAATGGTAACTGGCAACATAGCGCACAGGCGGCTCTGCTTCTCCTGCATAATTGGGTTTTACCCCGTAACGCTTCTGCTCTTTGGTAAAGTTTACTCCGCTACCCAGCATGCGATTTTTTTCATTAAGAACCTGAAGCGCCGCTAGAGCTGATGGATCACCGTGTGTTGCCAAGCTTATACCCGTGCTACTAAGCTCGATCACTTCTATACGCAACACATCATTTAGCTGATAGTTTTTTCCAAGCTCTATTTCGCTAAAGTCCATGGTTTTTATTGCCGTGGGTATATTGAATACCAGCTCACCGACTATTAGCAAAATTCGCTTATCCAGATACTCCTCTCCCTCCAGCGGAATTTCAATATCCGCCGTACCGCTGAGATATATGTTTTTGCGCAGGCGCTCCTCGGGTAACTCAGCCACTCTCGCCTTGTTACCAAAACCGATAAAGCTCATGGCCACGGGGTGTTCACTTTGCTCGGTATAGCGGTTGCCATCGTCAAACAATATTTCTTTAACTCTCACACTCACCAGATTACTTTTTTCATCTAGAATCCTGGCGTAAGGCATATTCAATTCAAATTTGGCGCTTACCACGGGGCCATCGATATTTCTCAAGACCTGCGGAGCGTATAGCTTAAGATCAACAGGGCCACTTCTACTGGAAGCAACGGGATCGCCGTACCAACTTCGTTTCTCCTGGTCTGGCTTAAAGTCCACCGAAAACGCCAGTAACTTATCCCATTGTTCGGTGGAATAGGCCTCTGGTTCTTTCGGCAGAAAAGTAAAACCGTCTGCCGGGAAAATAACCATAGGATTACTGATCATAAGCTCTGATGTAAGCTGCTCTGTTTCCAGCGCCTTTATTATTTCAATAAACGCGATTTCTCCTGAAAACTCATGGCTTATCGCCCCGGAAAAACTAAAGCTGCTACCAGAGCGGAGATATTTTTTGTCCTTATTAAGAGCTCGTATCGCGAGAAAACCGCCGGGCTCACCCGAAAGCGAGTAACTTACATTGCCCCCGCTTACTCCGCTGATACTCAGCGTGCTACCGGCATTTTCAAATTCCGCCTGGGTAAGCGGAACCGGCAGCATCAACGCCTGGGTTTTAGTGGGAATAGTGGCATTAATTCGCGCAGAAATACTGGCCGCCTGCTGGATAGAAGCGCCCTCTTTTAAGCGCACTAATTTGTTGGCGGCGTTCATGTTGAACTTGGCCGGCTCATGATTGAGGTTCATTCCACAAACTTCCTGCTGCAAAATAGAACTGCCATCTGCGGTTTGAATATCTGTAACCACTAGCTGAGCCTGCTTACCAAATAATGAATCGGCTTGATTGGGTAACTTCGCACCGTTGACTTCAATTTCAATTGTGTTCAAGCCATCGCGATTAACGGCCACAGATTTCACAAAGGCTGCAAAATATTTATCTGCCCATGCGTATTGCCGTTTGTATTCATTCAGAAAGGGCGGCACTTCCTCAAGTGACACCTGCTCCAGAAACACCAAGGGATTTTCATCGATAATTTCCAAGGGCGCTGGTGAATTATCGCTGCTGGGTAACGCAGAAACCATAGCACCGCTCAAACCATCGTTCATGAGTTCTGCAGCGCTTGAAACAAGCTGTTTATCAATCGTAAATTCGGTACGGAGTTGCGAACGGCTTTGTGTCAGCTCTACTCTGCTCATTAATAGCGAGAAAAAATTCACCTCGTTATTGGCATAGTCTTCTTTATGCTTGTTTACAATGGCCGTTAAGCTGCCGTGGCTTTGCTTTAACCATTCGGCTTTGTCGCTTTCGATAGCAAAGTCCAGCTTTACTGCCGGTGGCAATGCAACGCCACGCACGCCGAGAAAAACTGAGCGCATTGACGCCCAGTGCGACTGAGCCTCCATCAATAAAAAGCCAAACATACCCGGCAAACCACTTTCTAATTGCTGCGGGTTTAAAACACCAATACTCACTAGGTGGCTGTCTCTATACTCCAGCCACTTTTGATTAACGACCTTCTCTTTATGGGCTGCGTTTATTGCCCGATATATTTCCGCAACTTTTTTGGGATGACTAATAACCACAAAACCATTGCCTGCTATCAGGGAGCGAGGGTCGGAGATGCGGCAACTTTGTTTGTCCTGCTGACTGAAAGTAAGTACCTCCAGCCCCTCCTGTGCTGTGGTTTCAAGCACGTAGTGTTGTTCCAGAAACTTTGTGATAAACCCTTTTGGCGCCCCGGTGATAAATACCTGGGTGAGGTAGCTACCCAGCTCTTCGTCAAAGTGCAGCCCCAATACTATTTGCGAAAGGTCTGTTCGTACATTTATACCTTGGGCCTGAAGCTGCTCTACAAACGCCATACCCTCGAGCAAATCCAGCTCTTCGTCTTCGGCCAACAATTCTTCCAGCTCAAATATTTTTCGAGCATTAATATGCCCCAGCAATGCAACATTCATTTCCAGCAGTGCGTTTTCGGCCTTGTTTACCTCAACGGGCACTGCGGTACTGATTAAGCTGGAAACAAAAAAGATATACGCGCCCACTACAACAACAACCAAACCGGCTAGTGATGCCAGTGCAGGTAGCAGCCATTTATTCGCTTTAAAGGGCCTGGTCTGTGTATTTTTTTCGTCTGCCTCGCTGCTGGATAACTGCTCTTCTCTTTCTGCTTGCTCTTGCTCTGGCAGCTCTTGTTCATCAGCCCCGTCTTGCTGTACGACCTCTGCGGAAGACTCCTGGGCTTGTTCGGGGGAGGCTGCCTGCTCACCTTGGCTGGGAGTGCTTTCTGGATTAGCGTTTTGCTGCTGAGAAACCTCCGGATCGCTCTGTTCAGGGGCCGTCGCTTTGGTGTGCGTATCTCCTTGAGCTTCGGCGCGTTTAACCTTAACGCTTTTCGCCCTCTCTGGATTTTGGCTGGGCTTGGGAGTTTCCGCTGCGGTGGATTGCCCTGAGGCGGCTTCTTCTGAGCTGGCTTGCTCTGCGCTTGTGTGTGCTGAAGCAGTTTGTTGCGCAGGTTCGGGCGATTTTGCCTGTAGCCCTTTGGCGACAATTCCCAAAGCAGCCAGTTTTTTGAGGAAGGCTTTAGCTTTATCCTCACCCTCTACAACTTTTAGCTGAACAGGCTTACCGGAAAAAAATACCTTTTCGGTTTTTTCTTCATCAAAGCCGGAAAATTTACTGAGTACCGCAACGGTCTGTGCTTTACTGACACCCGGCTTTAAATCTCCCTTGAAGACAATTCTGTACTTCACCTGTTATTCGCTCCTTTGGCCCTGTAATTATCGGCGCAAAGCATATACGCGGCGGTATTGGCGCGCAATCGATGGCGTCTAAGTTTTCATATTGCCCTGCAGTTACTTGCTTTAGAATAGACCACTACCAATTTAACGGGAGTTACCATGTTCTGGATTGCTATCGCCGCCTTTGCGCTGCCTCTTGTTTTCTACCTCTACCAACACAATTCGCTTACACGACGGCAACAACTTCGCCTCGAAGCCATTCGCAAACGTCTGGATGAGAAAGAACAGGCAGCGAATGCATCCACCGCTGGCACAGTTAACGACGGCGCATCTCTAGATACGGCCCCTCAGAATGAGGTCTTTGATAAGGATACATCTGTGAATAAGGAGTAGCTTCTGCACCAAGCACACGCAAAAAATATCAGTTCGAGAGCAAGGCTGGCAGGCTTTCCCGTGCAATATCCATTACCGCTTTTACACGCATAATCTTGTCTATGCCCCTGCGATACACCAGATAAACCGTATTAAAATCGGACCGATAGTTGGGCAGGCAATTTATCAAAGCCCCTTTGGCCAGCTCTTCGCGCACCAGAAACTCCGGTAGCATCGCCACGCCCTGGCCCTGCCTGCACAATTCCAACACTGTCGACAGGCTCTGTATGGAAACCTGCGAATGTACCTTAACGCGCTCGCGTTCGTTACTCTGTAAATTTAGCAATGACCATACAGATTCATAGCTTCTGCTGGAGAACAACAAACAGGCCAGCTGCTCCAGATCACTTAAGGTGTTAATGGTATTTTGCGTGAAAAATTCCGGGCTGCACACCAATAGCCGATGGCTGGTACCCAATGCTCTGGCCACCAGGTTTTCATCCGCCACCTGGCCAATACGAATGGCAAAATCAAACGCGGGGTCTTGCATATCCTCCATGGCATATGCCGGTTTTACCAGTAACTTAATCTCGGGGTAGCGCGCCCGTAACAGGGGCGCAAGTACACTCACCGCCAAGCCACCAAACTCCGGTGTTGCGGCAATCTGCACGATGCCGTGTGGCTCCGCCCTTTGCCGTTCTGCTTGTTGCAATAACTGCTCGCACTCGGCCAATAGAGACTCCACCTTCGGCACCAAATGCTCTCCCTCTTTTGTCAGCGACATTCGCCGTGAGGAGCGCTCCAGCAGTTTCACATTCAAACGCTGTTCAAAACGTTTTAACAGTCCACTCACCCCAGACTTGGCAAGATTAAGCTTCTCTGCTGCTGGCGTGATGCCGCCGCACTTCACCACCTCGAGAAAGGCTGTGAGCTCAAGCACTGTCATTGTTCTTAATTTGTGAACCATGGTTTCCTTCTTGCAGCATTGTTCTTGATTGACCTAGGGTAAATAATCTTACCCTTACAGCGCAAGTACACCACTCTTAAGGAGACTAGAAATGAGCAAGAAAATACTGATTACCGGCGCCAGCAAAGGATTTGGTTTATTAACCGCCCATGCACTGCTGGCACAAGGCCATGAAATAGCAGCTTCTATGCGCGAACCCCATGGCCGCAACGCGGAGTCCGCCGAACAGCTCAAAGCTGCCGGGGCGCATATTGTGGAAATTGATGTAAGTGATGAAGCAAGCGTCATTAAGGGCACTAAAGCTGCGCTAGAGAGCCTGAACGGTCTGGATGTGTTGGTCAACAATGCCGGGGTAGGTGTTATCGGTATACAAGAAACCTTTACCACAGCGGATATGCAAAAGGTTTTCGACATCAATGTATTTGGGGTACACCGTATGAGCCGAGCGGTATTGCCAGTCTTTCGTGAACAGAATGCGGGTTTAATGGTGAATGTATCCAGCTTACTGGGTCGCATCACCATCCCCTTTTACGGCCCCTATAACGCCACCAAATGGGCGCTGGAAGCCATGAGTGAAAACTATCGCCTCGAGCTGGCCCAGTATGGTGTCGATGTAGCCCTAATAGAACCCGGCGGCTTTCCAACCACCTTTATGGATGCACTTATTCGCCCCAGCGACCATCAGCGTATTAGCAGTTACGGGGAGTTTGCCAATGCCCCCGCGGCCGCCATGCAGAGTTTTGAAGCAGCCCTGAAGGCCAACCCCCAGCAGGACCCTCAAGCTGTAGCTGAGGCGATTGTTTCTGTAATTGAGGCGCAAAAAGGGCAACGACCTTTCCGCACCACGGTGGATTTTATCGGCATGGGCGAGCCTATCAATGCTTACAACGCCGAACTGGAGCGCATAGAAGATAGTATTTACTCGGCAATGGGAGTGAAGTAACACGCCAAAGTAAAAAAACGCAGATACACCCCTTAGCTCGCCGCACGTCATTGTGTGGCGGTGAATATATGGTTTTACGCAGTGGCCAGTTCGCACGCAATACGTCCGCCGCGCTTCAGTAAACGCTAAAAAAATAAGAGTGCCCGGGCTTTTTATTATCTTCTAATTAGCGTTAGAATTGGCCAAAGCCCATAATCGCAGGACGCCCCATGGAAGATTTTGACCCCAACAAACTGGTACTACAAGGCAGTAAAATATGGAACAAAACCACGGCAGGAAAAGTGGCTGATTTTGTTCGCCCTCAGTGGTTTGACAGCAAACTGCCCGACGGACAACAAATAAAGGGCCGTAACAAGCTCGACATGAGTGGCATGCATTTTTATGGCACGCGCATTCATTCTGCTTTCGCCGAGGGCCTAAATTTATCCGGCAGTACTTTTATCGATGCCCAAATCGAAGAAGGTGACTTCTCCCGCGCCGATTTCTCTCACTGCACGTTTAAAAATACCCGCTTTAATAAAACCATTTTTACTCAGGCCAGCTTTAGTGGCGCCTCTTTTGTTAACTGTAACCTTAACCGGGTAAACCTCACAGAAGCTCGCTTCGACGTTAAAGAAATTTGTGAAACCGTTGTTTATGGTATCTCCGCCTGGGATCTTCAGCTAAGTGAAGAAAGTAAACAGTCCAAGCTTATTATCGAAAAAAGTTACGAGTTTTATTCGGACTTTATTGCTCGGGGCGAACTTCCATTAATGGTGGATGATATTGAACTGGCGCAGTTTGTTTACTACCTGAGTAATCATAAAAAAATGCGCGATACGCTCAATATTCTTAATAATAGAGGTGTACTGTTGTTAGGGCAGTTTCGCGATGGCGGTTTGGAGCGATTGTATGCCCTGCGCGAGTGGTTGCAAGCGCGCGGCTATATGCCGATGATTTTCGATTTTACCCGGCCCGATTCTTTAAGCACCAATGAAACCATTGTTACCATGGCCGGGCTTTCGAAATTTGTGTTAGCCGACCTGGCCGGGCCCAGTGTGCCCGCCGAACTCACCGAAATATTTTCCAGCATTAAAAGGCCCTTATTAGCCTTTGGCAAACACCCCTACGCCTTATTCCCCAATTTAATGGATCAAACAACAGTGGTGCATATTGAGGGGCTGCCGGAAAACCTGCTGCAGGAGTTAGAAACAAAACTGCCCACCATGGAGCAGCTTTATAAAAAAAGAATAGAAGTATTAATAGAGCGTGATAAATTTCAGCCTTCTGGCGCTTGATTAGGGGCGGCGGTAACATTGCGCTGGGCCCACTGGCCGCGCTCTGCATTAATAATATTTTCACAGGTTTCCGCGAACAGCGGAAAGGCTGAGGTTTTATCCTGATATATACCTACACCGATAGTGTATTGCGCTAAGTGTGAACGGAGATCTTCACAGGTGGTACGGTATTTCACCCAGTTTTCCTGAAAGTTATATAAGGTGAGAATAGCGGCACAAATTGCCGATGCACCACCAAGGATAGCAACCAGCGAATTTACACCAACAAAGGCGTTACCAAGCTCAAGCTCACCACTGCTCATGGTTGCCACAATGGGCACCAAAGCCGCAGCAACAATGGTGAGCGTTTGCCAGAGGTAGTAGTTAATACGATTTAGGCCTGCTTTCCTGTCATACCATTTAATTTGCCTGGCCAGGCGACCATCGATGTAATCCGTCTGATGTTCAGATAAATTTATTGGCTCATGCATTAATTCATACATACGCTCAAAATGCTGTTTTTTTACTGCGTAAGCCGCACCGCCGTTTTGCCGGTCATAAACCAGGTAGTCGCCAGTAATATAGGTAGAGGGACCTTCCAGCGTAGGCACAGACCCGTCTTTTGTCGTTACTTCCGCCCACACTGAACCGATTTTCTCGAATTGACCGGGGCTAACTTCCTGGTAATTTTCCTTAAAGTAAGTATTTTCCACGGTGTAGATATCGCCACCGTTATTCACCAGCCAGTCGCCGGGTTTACCGTGCTGCTCGGCTCCCCACTTGTTATAGAAAATGCCTGGGCCTTCTATATCAATCTGTACGGCAGTCATGTGGAAGTTTGGGCGCTTTTTATACTGTTTACGGTCGGCCATGAGAACGATCCTGAATACCTTAACGAAGGACGCATATCTTAGGCAATTTTTGCGAAGGGAACTTTGGCGTGCGCCACAACTATGACATTGCAGGCTTGTCTGGCCTGTTTATTAACCCGGCAACACACTGTGTTGTAGGGTTAAAATGCGGCACAAGTATGTGCCGCCGGTTACAGGCCGGCGCGAGCCCTTGAAATGCCAGTAACCCCACGCACTTGCGCCAGTATTTTAAGGACCACAATCAAATAGGAGATGAATCACTTATTTGATTGCCGGGTTAATCAGTGAGGGGCTTAGTTTTTATCGTCGGCTACGAGAGCGTACATCACTTCGAATTTGGATTTTTCCACAACGTGGGCATCACCGCCCTCGGGCTGATCATAAACAATATAGTCGCCCACCCTAAACTCTGATTGACCTTCGAGTGTAGGTGTAAAGCCCGTATGTGCTGCCTGCTCGGCCCATACCGTGCCTACTTTTGTATATTCGCCGGGGCCAATCTGCCGGTAGTACTTATCAAAATAATCCTTATCAACAGGGTAAACATCGCCCTCATTGTCCACCAGCCAGTCATTTTTTTTACAACGTTGTTCTGCCCCCCACTTGCGGAAACGAAACTCAATCAAGTCTAGCTTCAATTGTACGGCGCTTACGGAATTGACTTTGCGCTGGTAGGCGTTTCTCTGCGGCAAGGTTTTTCTCGGTGCAAATTCTTGTGTACGCTCTTAGCTAAGCTAAGTTCTTAAGCAGGCTCTTCAGCTTTGAGTAGTTCGTTGTAGGCCTTGCTAATTTCAGTGGTATCTTCTGTCCACTCTCGGTGCTCACTGGCAAGCTGCTCATTAACCGCTTTAACAAAGTTTAATAGAATTTCCGGCTTACCGCCACGGACGAGACTGCGCTGTACGCTGGAATATTTTTCGGCAATCTGGCTGAGTATTTCGGCAGTGGCGCTATAACGGGAGGCATTGCGCTCATCCTGATTTATCGATTCCAGGCGACTGGAAAGTGCGCTTAAGGCCACACCGATGGTGCCCAGGGATGCAAAATCCATAAGATGGGTATCGAAATAACCCGCCAAACCCGCAGAGCCGGAGAAGGCAGCCACCACCACGGCGGCAATGGCACCTATTCTCGCGGTTTTGCGCAGGCTGTCTGCGTGTTGCAGGCTGCGACCTTCGAAGTAGTTCTGCTGCATCTGCAACTGGTAGCGGTGAAAAAAGGCGCAGAACTCCAGCAGGCATTGAGGAGGCAGTTCACCCACTTCCCCCTTCACTAAGCGTTGCGCCGCTTCACCAAAATAAGACAAACGCGCCTGTTCGGCCTTGGCTCTATTGCGCATCCACTGTTCGTAGAGCTTTAGCTGGCCGATCATCTGGGTATTAAACAGCGCCATACCACTGGCAACGAAAACTACTATTCCGCCTGCCAGGCTAAAGTGCGGCATCACTTTTCCAATAAAGGGCTCTAGCATGGGAACACTGGAAAGAAAGGCGGTAGCTGCAGCAGCAACAAAAATGGAAATAGAGGCATGCCGGGCGCGCCGCTTAAAGCGTCCTTGGTAGTCCACAGCCAAGGTGTCCGCCGTTTCAAAACGCTTGGCTTTTTCGATAAACAGGGAATCCGATAAAAATTCCGCCAGGTGGGGTGCTGTTTCGGTTAATTGCGCCGGGTATTGGTGGGGGGTAACTTGCCAATCGTCATTGGTGTGATCACCTACGGCATTTTCGGCACTTTTAATAGCGTCCTGGTCTTTTCTGGTGTTTACCATTCTTATTTATCTCGCTATTTTTTTTGCTTTTTACTGGTAAATGCCCGCTTATTACACATACCAAAAGTACTTTCAATTGACCCTAAGCCAAGGCATGCCGCCTGGCTATAACTGGCCGATGGTGTCTTCCTCTTCCTCCGGCTGATAAACCCTCACCAATCGCCAGCCGTTCGCCTTAGCATGCAGCACTTTTACCCGAGAACCCAAGGGCAAGGTGCCTATTTTGGTACTGGCTGTGGCAACCGTATCTTTACGCAGGTTGTAGTCCCGCGCTGTTCTTACGATATCGCCCTTTTCTCCCTGCTTGGAATAAATCCAGCCGCCTTTCTGAGCCAAGGTTATTTGTACCTTGTGGTTCGATTTAACCTTTTCGCCAGCGCTGGGCTCCATCTCAAAAATTTTGCCATAGTCGGTATTCCAGCGCGTAACCGAGTGCACCAAAATAACGGAGAGGCCAAGTTCTTCCAGGGTGTTTACCGCTTCACTACGCTCCATGCCCACAACGTTTGGCAGACTTATTTTTTGCTTCACATAGTACAAAGTTACCGGTTCGTCCTGGCGCACCCACTGTGAGGCTTCTGGTAATTGTTTGAATACGGTGTGCTCTTCACCTTCGGCCTCTTCGATCACCTCTTTACCCACACTTAAGCCTTTGCTTGCGAGCAACTCAAGTGCCTGTGCTTCTCTCATACCCATTAGATCGGGTACCTCAATTTTTGCTTTGGCAACGTAGACATCCACCTTGCCAAATAAACGTGCTTGGGCGGGTTCTACTTTATACACGGTGCCCGCTTTGTGTTCCTCGTTATCGCTGTATTCCTCAAACACCTCGCCAAGGGTAAGATGGCTAGATTCCAGCACAGTCTTAGCTACCTCCGGCTCTACGCCATGAATTTTCGGCACAGTAATGGTGTAAAAATTATAAGCCAGCAAAACACCGCCAATAAGTAGCAAGGCGGGAACGGCCATTTTCATTACGTTTAGCACAGGCGTGGGCGCTTTGAATTTGCGCTGCTGCTTATGTGCGGAATTTTCTGCTTTATTCCTAGAGGGTGAGCGCAATTCTGCGGTGAGTTTTTCGATGGCGCTATCGTAATCTTCAACAAATTCAATGCGCTGCAGGCTGGCAATACGCATGGGCACATCACAGTCTTCCAGCAAAATGGGAATAATGTGCTTGCCTTTCTCCAGCGCAAAGGCCCACTCATCGGCAACGTTTTTGGATTCTGCTGAGGGCTTGGAAAGCATTACCAGTACTTTATCGCAGGCCTGTATCCCCTCTTCTATCTGCATGTCCCAGCGCGAGCCAGTACCGATATCGTCTTTATCGATCCAGATATCAATGCCGCGTCGGCGAAGGGATTTTTTTATTCGGTCTACGGCATCTGCGTCTTGCCGTGAGTAGCTAATGAATACGTCAGGCATATCCTTCTCCATTTTATTATGGGTATTTGCGCAGCGAGGTTAAAATGATGGGTGGAGGATGTCTAGGCTATTGTGAATAAGTTACAGATTTACGCGCCAATTAGCGGCAAATAGCACAAGATTACGTATATCTGAAGGAATGGATTCCTGTCCCTAGCATAAAAGCTAATAAAAACTTTTTGAGTAACAGAATAGAACAGGTTAAATGCAAACAAGTGTTTGAATGCTGGCCGTAAAGCTTTTGTTTTTTAGCGATGAATCGAACGAGGTGTTCCATTTATTTACTGGGCTTTTTTACCGACCTTACTTACCGGCCTTACTAACCAGGCTAACTTGCTGCACTTACTTAACTGCAGGCAGGCTCAGTGCAAGCTCTGGGGTAACAATAAAACTCATCTCTGCGTTATTTTCAATCAGGCTATTAATGTCATCAAACAAACCGGGTTTATCTGGCTCTTCTTCAAAAAAGTAGTTAACGTACACTGGTGTAGGCAAGCCCTGCTGAAATTCAAATGATGCAATTCTTCGCCCTGTATCCACGGGCGCCCCAATATCCTGCTGGCGGTCATTACGATAGATTTTTTTTACTTTCAGCGCCCTGCCCTGAACTTTTGCACCCGGATAGATTGCTCCTCCAATATCGATGGCCTGCTTACCATAGGTATAGGGCGGCGTTCTTAAATAACCAACAAGCCCAATGATGCAAAGCGCCATTCCAACAAAGGTAAGGTGCTTGGGTGTTAGACCAATGCTCTGTGCTTGCTCAGTGAATGCAGCACGCATAGTAGGCGCCTGGCTCTCATACTCGAAATTTTTCGCCACATAGGCTTGATACCCCATAATATGCAGCATCACCCAAAGAATAAGCCCCAGCACTAAACCGAAGCTAACAGGCGCAATTAAGTTGCGAAGCGTTTGACTCTGTTTTGCCGAACCGACGCGATCGGTACCCTTCTCTTTAACAAAGGGCGTTTTAGTATAAATATGCTCGAAGGTGAAATTGGGCATAACCACAAATACTGATTCAAACGGTTTCGCTGTTAAATTCTCCGGTTCGACGAAATAGGCCTTTTTGGCAATATTTCCTACATACAGTTTGGTGACGGAATCTCCCAAAAAGCTGACATAGGTACCGTGAATGGCCGAACTCCACGCTGTGTAACCACCAAATAAACTGAAAAACAAACCAAATAGCAAAGGAAAAGCATAGTCCGTGGATGAAAAATTTTTTATCCACCAGGCAACAACCTGAAATAGATTGAGCTGAAAAGCGCTTTTTAAATAAGCAGACATGCCATAGATAAAACCAAAAACTATGACAATATCTTTTGCGTATGCCAATAACTTAAGCATTTTTCCCTTACACCCGGCTTAACGAATCATTACCCATTGGTTTTTTTCGTTTTTGTAGAACATGTATTTGTGGAGGTGGAATATTCGAGTTCCTTTTTGAATAAACCCTATCGGCTGCACGTTCGTTGAGCTGGCGACTCTTGCTAACTTTCCACCCGCAAAAACTTGTAGCTCCAGCTTGCTCTGGCTAACGAGATTTAATAACTGTAGATCAACATTAACAGCATCTTTTCCAGTACTAATTTTTTCATGTCCGGCTGCCTCATCATTCAGGTTATAGGCAGTAGCAATTTCTTTTGCGCGCTGTGAGTATAATTTTTTGAGTGACGATTGATCGTTACTAGCTAAAGCGCCGTGAATCTCTTTATACACAAGGTAAAGCCCATCAAAGTTTTCACTATTTGCCTCTATATCTAGACCGGATTGCCATGCCCACACGGGAAAAGGTGATTCTATTTTTGCATACACCGTAAATTTCGCCGCTTTGTTTTCTATACGTTCAAGCATTGGCTTCTGTATGCTCTCTACCTCTGTATCTACAGGCGAAAGTACTCCATCAGCATCCAGCTTCAAGACAAACTTTGTTAGATATTCCTTTTTACCATCATTTTCCTGGCGAAAAAGTTTAGCGCTGACATACGCCCCTGGTACATAATCTTCCGCATAGGTCTTTCCAATTTTGGGCAATATTGCAATTACAGATAGCGAATTAATGTCGTTGATAATCGAATCTGGACAGGGCAGCTCAACGGTGAGCTGACCCGATTTCTTGTCCTCATAAATAGGAATATCGTTAACCCGCACCTCAACACCTACATTCAGCAAATCTAGATCCACACCAAAAAATGTATTCGCCTGTGCGTAGCCCGCCATAATTAATATTCCTATTGTAAATATTGTTTGTTTAAAGTTTACAAGGGTCATTTTAAAACCTTACTAGATAGTGCCGGTTGTTTTCCTGCGCTTGAGGCGTTCCGGGGTCGGTAACAGTATCATCCGTTGCTTCCTCATCTGGGTCAGGCTCAATCCATGTCCACTCAGTTGTAGAGGAGTTTTCAATATCATCGGGAACATCATCGAACAAATCAGCTGCATCTTCGTTTTCACCAACTGACTTTTCGAGCTTTTCATATTTTGTAAAATAAACAATCAAGCCATTAAACAAGAAACGCGAATACCAATAGTAACCTACTTCATCTCGCGTGATGACCACCTTGCCCACAAAACCGGTTTTCATACCCGCTTTATAACTTTTCTCAAATTTAATAACCCATATATGCCCCTTGGCACCAACGGTTCCCTCCAGCTGGAATTCGAGATTTAGCGATTGCTCAGATTTAACGTCCTTATCATCTTCTCCATTCGCGCCTTTTGCACTGAAATTAATATTAACTGCAGTACCAATAGAGAATTTCAGGCTGATATCCGCTTGCAGGCTGGCAACGCTTTTGTCGTTCCCCACGCCCTCCATAGCAGCCTCCAAAATAGCGACTATGGGGGCTGCCGCCGGGTTTGCTTTTGAGGCTTTAAGAATTATAGGAAAAAGGTCAACGGTGCCTTTTAATCCGAGCAGCGGAGCGGCTGCAAATGCTAGCTCATGGGTGCTCTTTACCACCGGTTTGGCTTTATCTTCTTCGAGCGCAGCCTTGTAGGTTAGGGAAAAGCTCGGCCAGGCAATCTCGAGCTGCACAGGCGTTTTGCCATCGCTGATCTTACGCAAAAAGTAGTCGAGCTTATTTTTAACCCAATCAAACTTTTTGAGAACCTGATTAATTTCACGCTTGTAGGTGAGCGCTAAATCTTCTTTCTTTTCGTCGTAGTTATATTCAACTTTGCCTTTAAAGGCGGCAGGCTTGTTCTCAAAAGAATACGGCTTGGCAGGGTTTCCACTGGCGGACTCTGCACTGCCTAAACCATACGAAACACTCGCACTCCAAGATACCTTCGGGAATACATTCACGTTAACCGCTGCGGGACGAAAGCTATCACAGGAGCTGGCTTTAATATTGTACCGGCTTGGGTCAATGGAATGCAGCCACAGTACTTTAAAGGGGTTGCGTATTGGCTTACAGGCTAGATGATAAGTATTCTCCAGTGAGCCTTTTTCAGTTTTTTCCGGTGCAGGGAAAATACTTGAACTACTTTGTGTATGGCTGCCACAAGGTGCTGATGTATCTACTGTGGCCTTAATTTTTTCAAAACCCCGTTTGTTTGTTTCGCTAGCTACAACATCCAGTTCCAGCGTGGTTCCGGTTGCTGCGGTAACCTCCTGTTTGCGGCCGTCGTGGTTACACATCACCGTTAGTTTGGTGAGCTTACATTCCGGCTCTTCCTCTTCTTTCGCTTGTTGTTGCACCGCAGCCGCTGCAGGCTCCGGCGCTACTTTATCTGCCCGCCGGGTGCCTGCCGTATTGGCAGGCTCTGCGCTGGATTTTTCAGAGGCCTTGGGTCGACGGGGCTGCTCTTCGATCACCACTTGTCCATCTGCAACAGCCTGGGCAAGTTGCTCTTTAGCTGGCGCTACACTTGCTGGCGCTGCGTTTGGTGGTGCTGCCACTACGCTCGCTTGCTGTCCCGCTGCTGCTGGAATTTTGAGTTCGGATACCAGCGCTTGCGCTTGCTCGTCGCTCATTTCCAGCTCTTCAATAATGGCTTTTGCTTTTTGATAACTCACGGTGGGCTTGGCCGCAGCCGCTGTACCGTCGCTTGCAACTGCTGCTGCAGGCAATATCGAGATGGGTGAACCGGTACCCCGCCTGAAGGTTACGCTCCCTGCTTTTTTCAGGCGTTCTATGGCAGCATACTCCGCCACCTTTAGTCGGCCTTGGCAGAGCAGGTGTGCGAGTTTATCCAAAAAAGTTTCAGGCCCGGAATAGGGTGCATCAAGCAGGCTGGGAAACATGGCTTCCAGCTCCGCAGAAGCGATATCCAGCTTGCGCAGAAATTGCCGGGCGTAGGTGATATCAGAAAAGCTCAGGGTTTGACTGTTGGGCGCCGAGCTCTGTGTAAAAACATAAGCGCCACCAAAGTGATCGTAGACAATTGTGTTAAACAAGCTTTTTTTCTTCCTTTGTCTTGGCTTCAGAGCCTTTGTTAGTCCTGGAACGCTTCGCAGCGCAGCCTCTATGGCCCGTCCATTTTAAGCGAGCATGTAAGGCATGTTAAGCACCGCTGCTTGATACATTTTGGCTGACAGACAAGTTTATCCTCGGTTTGCCGAACAGAATCGCTCCGCTACTCAGCCATTGAAGCAGGTCGGAACGGGGCTTTACCTCAGCGAATACCAGGCTCAGCTGTGGCTATTTGCTTAAAATCTGCCATCAGCAGGTAAGTTTACCGCCAGGAAACGATTATAAAAGGACAAAAGTACGCTTTGCGGCAAAAATACATCTTAGCCGCTCTGTTGTGGCTACGTGCCCGGCGCCGCTTGAACTATCCACCACAAATGCTATCTTAGCCCTAACTGTACTTGGGCAACGCCATTGAAAAACACCACGCAAAATCGCTTTTTCGCCTTGCTGGCAATACTGGCATTTGTCGGCCAGTTGCTCAGCGTTGCGGCAATGGGCTTTAGTGGAGCACCGGCAGAAACGCAGCCGGAAAAACCCGCGTGCCACAGCGCAGCAATGTCTGAACACAGCGATGTTGGCGATTCCAAACAAAACACTGCCGAAAGTTGCTGCGACGGCAACTGTTCTGCAATGCTTTGCCATGTGCCCGGCGCCATACCCAGCTCGCTTCCCTTGTTGCCTTTTAACGCTCACACGGTGTTAATTGTTCAGCCTTCCCCTTCTCTCACCTCACACTACACCAGCGCCCTTTATCGCCCACCCATAGCGGCTTAACACGGCTTAGTTGCGTCTCGATATTGGCGCTTCCTTTGTTATCTGCCCCTTTTTACGGGGCCTATAAACGGATACACATGCTGGACAACGCTTATGAAAAGCTCATTTTTACCCGTCGTTTTGGCGGGCTTAGTTGGTACCCTTGGTGGCGCCCTTGGTACTTATTTTCTCATTCAAGCCGAAAGCCCAACCAGCGAAAGCGCTGAACGTCAGCCGCTCTATTGGGTAGCACCCATGGACGCCAATTACCGGCGCGACAAACCGGGAAAATCGCCCATGGGTATGGACCTGGTTCCGGTCTATGAGGAGGCCAACACAGGTGACGCCCCCGGTACCGTGCGTATCTCACCAACGGTAGTCAACAATTTGGGGGTACGAACCGGCCTGGTTGAGCGGAAAAGCCTGCATACAGAGATCACCACGGTCGGCTATGTGCAGTACGACGAGAACAAGCTTATTCACATTCACCCCCGCATTTCCGGTTGGGTGGAAAAGCTTTATGTGAAAGCCTCCGGCGACCCCGTTAAACAGGGCGCGCCCATGTACTCGCTTTATTCCCCCGAATTGGTTAACGCTCAAGAGGAGCTGGTACTGGCGCTTAAACGCGGCAACCCCGAGATGATTCGCGCTACGGAAGCGCGCTTGAAGGCACTACAGTTTGATAAAACTTTGATTCGAAATTTAAGGAACAGTCGCGAAGTGCAGCAAACGGTCACCTTCTTCGCACCGCAAACCGGGGTTGTTGATCACCTGCAAATACGCGAAGGCTATTATGTTGAACCCGGCACCACCCTGTTTAGCATCGGCGCACTGGACAAGGTGTGGGTGGAAGCAGAAGTGTTTGAACGGCAGGCTTCACTGGTAAAAGTGAACAACCCGGTAACTATGACGCTGGATTATCTGCCCGGCCAAGTCTGGCAGGGCCAGGTGGACTATATCTACCCTACCCTCAACAGCAGCACCCGCACGGCGCGCTTGCGCTTAAGCTTTGACAACCCCGTTGGCGCACTCAAGCCCAATATGTTCGCCCAGGTGGTGATTCATGCCGACAGCGCAGAACGATTGCTGGTAATCCCGCGTGAAGCGCTGATACGCACTGGCCGTCAGGATAGAGTGGTGCTGGCCCAAGGTGAAGGTCGCTTTAAGTCCATTGCTGTGCAAGTAGGCCGCGGCGATCAGCAATTGGCGGAAATTACAGAGGGGCTGGAGGAGGGCGACGAAATCGTGCTCTCCGCCCAGTTTTTGCTGGATTCGGAATCCAGTAAAAACTCTGACTTTATGCGTATGAGCACTGTTGTAACAAGTAACGAACAGCCCCTAAGTGTGACAGTACTGGGGGAAATTCTGCAGCGCTATCCACAGCAGCGAAAAGTTCATGCGAGTCACGAACCCATCCCCCAGTGGAACTGGCCAGAGATGTTGATGGATTTTACCGTGGCAGAGAATGTTGATATTGAAGCCCTGAAACCCGGCACTTTGCTGCATATGGAGATCAGCAAAGGCGACGACGGCAACTACCAGATCATCGGCACCCACATCATGGAGCACAGCGATACCGGTGGAGAAATGCGCCATGATTGAAGCCATTATACGCTGGTCCATCAATAACCGTTTTCTGGTACTGCTCGCTACTGCTCTACTCATTGGCGTGGGTGTGTACTCACTTCAGCGCACCCCGGTGGATGCCATACCCGACCTCTCCGATGTGCAGGTTATTATTAAAACCAGCTACCCCGGCCAGGCGCCGCAGGTGGTGCAGGATCAGGTCACCTATCCCCTTACCACCGCCATGCTCTCGGTACCCGGCGCGGAGACTGTTCGCGGATTCTCCTTTTTCGGCGACTCCTATGTGTACATTATTTTCAATGAAAAAACCGATTTGTACTGGGCCCGCAGCCGGGTGCTGGAATACCTGAGCCAGGTGGCACCCACACTACCAGCCTCTGCCAAGCCGCAGCTGGGGCCAGATGCTACCGGCGTGGGCTGGGTCTATATCTATTCGCTCATAGATCGCACAGGTAAGCACGACATCAGCCAATTGCGCAGCCTGCAGGATTGGTTTTTAAAGTTTGAACTACAGGCCGTGCCGGGGGTGTCCGAAGTGGCCGCTGTCGGGGGCATGGTAAAGCAGTATCAAATAACCGTTAACCCAGAAAAATTGCGTGCCTTTGGCATTCCCCTCGCCCATATTCAAAGCGCAGTAAAACAGGCCAATCAGGAAGTGGGTGCCTCAGTTATCGAGATGGCCGAAGCCGAATACATGGTGCGAGCCTCAGGCTACCTGGAAAACCAGGAGGATATTGCCAATATCCCCCTCGGCGTAAATGAAAATGGCACCGCGCTGTTATTAAAAGATGTTGCCGATATTGGCATTGGCCCGCAAATGCGTCGAGGTATCGCCGAGCTAAACGGAGAAGGTGAAACGGTGGGCGGGATCGTGGTGATGCGCTCTGGCGAAAACGCTCAAACCACCATCAATGCGGTAAAGAACAAACTTGAAGCGCTCAAAAAAGGCCTGCCAGAGGGGGTAGAAATTGTCACGGTTTACGACCGCTCTCATTTAATTCAAAGCGCCATAAAAAACCTTTGGCAAAAACTGGCTGAAGAACTTTTTGTAGTAGCGCTGGTATGCATGGTTTTTTTGTTTCATGTGCGCTCTGCGCTGGTGGCCATTATCAGCTTGCCCCTTGGCATTCTCGCTGCTTTTACTGTGATGTACGCACAAGGTATTAACGCCAACATTATGTCCCTTGGCGGCATTGCCATTGCCATAGGCGCCATGATCGATGGCGCCATTGTAATGATAGAAAATATGCACAAGCATCTGGAGCGTGACACCAATAAAAATATTGATCGCTGGCAAATCGTCGCCAAATCCGCTACTGAAGTCGGGCCTGCCTTATTCTTTAGCTTGTTAATAATTACGGTAAGTTTTTTACCGGTGTTTACCCTGGAGGCGCAAGAGGGCCGCATGTTCAGCCCGCTGGCCTATACCAAGAGCTACGCCATGGCCGCCTCTGCCATACTGGCCATTACGCTGGTGCCGGTGTTGATGGGTTATTTTATCCGCGGCCGCATAGTGGCCGAAAATAAAAACCCCTTAAACCGCTTTTTAGTGGCGCTTTATTCTCCAGTGTTAAACACGATTTTATCCTTTCCAAAAATTACACTACTGTTGGCACTGTTACTATTAGCCAGTATCTACTGGCCGCTAAAACATATTGGCAGTGAGTTTATGCCGCCGCTGGATGAAGGGGATTTAATGTATATGCCCACCACCTATCCGGGTATTTCCATTGGCAAGGCGCGTGAGTTACTGCAACAAACAGATAAGCTAATTGCCACCGTACCGGAAGTTAAAAGTGTTTTCGGTAAAATTGGCCGCGCCGAAACCGCAACCGACCCGGCACCACTCACCATGATAGAAACCTTTATTCAATTAAAGCCTCGCGATGAGTGGCGAAAGGGTATGACAACAGAAAAACTAAAAAACGAAATGGATGCGCTGGTTAAATTCCCCGGTGTAAGCAACGCCTGGGTAATGCCCATAAAAACTCGTATCGATATGCTCGCCACAGGGATTAAAACACCGGTGGGTATAAAAGTGGCAGGCCCAGATTTAACAAGCATAGAAGCCATTGGCAAACAACTGGAAAAAATACTGACGCAAATCGACGGCACTGCGTCGGTATATTCTGAGCGTGTTGCCGGTGGGCGCTACCTGGACATCAACATCGATCGGGCAAAGGCGGCACGCTACGGTTTATCCATTGCTGATGTGCAACAGGTCATCTCCACCGCAGTGGGTGGCGTGAACCTCACGCAAACGGTGGAGGGGCTTGAACGCTACCCGGTGAATATCCGTTATCCCCAGTCCTATAGGAACACGCCAGAGCAGCTGGAGTTACTGCCCATCGTTACACCAAAAGGGCAACGAATTGCCTTAGCGGATGTTGCCGACATAAGCATCACCGATGGCCCTCCCGGCATAAAAAGTGAGAACGCCCGCCTCAACGGTTGGGTGTTAGTGGATATTGAAAATACCGATGTGGGCACCTATGTACAACAAGCGCAGGCAGCAGTGCACCAAGAGCTGGAGATACCTCCCGGGTACTCCATTAGCTGGTCCGGCCAGTATGAATATATGGAGCGGGCAAAAGCCAAACTGCAATACGTGGTGCCGTTAACGCTCGCCATTATTATTGTGCTGCTCTATTTAAATTTTCGCCGCTTTAGCGAGGTGGCGTTAATTATGGGCACACTGCCTTTGGCGCTTATTGGCAGCCTGTGGTTTATGCACTGGCTGAACTTTGATTTCTCCGTGGCGGTTGGGGTAGGGCTAATTGCTCTGGCGGGTGTGGCTGTAGAGATAGGGGTGATAATGCTGGTGTATTTAAATCAAGCATACCAGCAGCTGTTGGAGCAGAATAAAGGGCGGCTCATTAGCAGTGAAGAGCTGAAACAAGCGGTATTGAAAGGCGCCGCACTGCGAGTAAGGCCGGTATTAATGACCACCGGCGCTACCATAGCCGGCTTGCTGCCCATTATGTTCGGCACGGGAACTGGCTCCGAGGTGATGCAGCGACTGGCTGCTCCCATGGTGGGAGGCATGCTTAGCGCCCTGCTATTAACCTTGCTGGTGTTGCCGCTAGCGTATTACCTATTAAAGCGAATGCCGCTAGCGAACCATACGTAAAGCTGTGTAACACTTCGCTGTGTAACACTTCGCTTTGCCAAAACGCCCAGCTCTGCTTTGAATAACTTTGAACAAAATTTTCTGATCAACACTATGAACTCATCTATTGCTGTGAACGTAGTGAGTAAGTCAGATTTAAACACCATAAACACTCTAAACCAGGTAGGTACATCACGCATGATCAAATACTTTTACGCTTTAAGCGCGAGCTTACTCTTAGCGGCTCCCGTTTATGCCGCACACCACCAGCAGGAAGCCAAAACTGGCGAGATTTGTAAGCACTTTGGCCCTCAAACACCGAGGGATATCGACAGCAAAAGCGGCACCAACGGCGTGTTTTTCGAGAAAGCCCCTGCCGCCGAAAACATGAACATCTGTAACATTCACTTTCATGAAGGCGCCGAACACAAATCTTCGTTCTTTTCCGTTTATGCCGGTGACGGACACGATGGCTATAACAGCGGCTACCAGTGCAATATCAGTAGCAAACTAAGCAAGGCAGAACTCAAACCTACCAGGGGAGAGGTATGTGCGGGTAAACACGGTGACCTGCAACCCGGCGACACCATAGAAGTGCATTGGGTGCATACCAGCTGCGATGTCGAGCCGGGCCCCACGCTCGGCGCCTGTGTGTCCGAAGCCTGTGGCAACCCACAATTACGGGTAGAAACCCAAGTATTTACGCTGGTAAACGACCCCAAAGCGCTTAACTTTAACAAACTTAAACTAGCGAAAGACCTGCCTACAAATACTGGCACACCAGTAGAATTTCTCGGCTCAAGCACCGGCCCCAGTTATTCGGACCACGTGTGCTCACCCTACCAGGTTACCTGGAGTGTTCGCCCTCAATGCGCCAAACTGGATATTAACTCTGTAGCAAAATGGTGTGAGAGCAATGTGTTTAATGAAGACCACGCCCACGGCGTGCGCAAACTGGTAACAGAGCCTCGTTTGCTAGCGCCCATGTAATGTCATGGTTTAAGTTTCAGATTGAAGTGTTATACAAATGAAAAAGGGGGCCTTAATCAGGCCCCCTTTTTTTAATAGCTCGCAGGCTGTTGCAGCTTTACCTGCTTTAAATTCGCGCCATTAGCTCTTGCTTTTTCGCATTAAACTCCTGGTCACTTAACACACCGGCATCGCGCAAACGGCCCAGCTGTTCAAGCAACTGAATCACATCATTGCTGGGTGCTGAGTTCGGCGCTGGTGCAGGCGCTAGCTCTGGGGGCGGTGCTGGAGTGGCGAAATTAGTCTGGGGCGGAGGCGCCATTCCGGGCCCGGAGATCACTGGTAGACTGTTGACGGAAATCGTGCCGTACTGACTACTGAAACTCAAAGAAGTGTCGCCACCCTGCTGCTGACTCACGCCACCAATTTGATGGTCTAAGGTGTCGTATACCGTCACCTGGCCATTATTTTCGATGGCCAGGCGCTGCGGGAAAACCGCATAGCGAATATTGTTCTGGGCACCACTGCTAAAAGGCGCTCCCAGATCTCCCGGCCACCAATGGCTGCTGCCCGGCTGTCCTGCAGGAATGACAGGAAACATCTGATTGTTAGCCAGTGCGCTGGAAAGCTCATTGCACAAATTATCTACGGTGGCCTTAAGACCATGATTGAACATATCTCCCACCATGGTCATGCCACCGCGCATCCATTGCCCTGAACCACCCAACTCCGGGCAGTTAAACTGCGCCATAGAACCAGAACCATTATTCACGGAAACAAGCATATGGATCACTGCATCCTGGGAGAGTTGGTAGCGTGCAGCGAGACTATTGACGATATTCTGACCGGCTTCGGTAAGCTGTTGCATGTATGTGGTTCCTGGGAAAAGGTTAGGCCGGCGATGTTACCACTTATGCATGAGACGAAATGGCTTTGGTGAACATTTAATTGGATTTTTATGAGGCTAAGTGCAGCAAGCCTGGAGGCCCTTATACTCACTTAAGGGCAAGAGATGCTAATAAATGCTTGAACTTTTCCCTGTATTATTACTCTCAAAGCACTGGCGCCGCAGCAGGAAAGCCTGGTCAAGCCTCAAAAATCAAGGGATAGCCATTGAATAAAGCACCAAGCCAAGCGACAATCGCGCCCTCGCTGGCTGTTGAACGCCCAGGCATCGCTGCAGCAACAAGGTAAAAAGGCCCTCAATAGACGCGTTTACGACGAGTAAATGCCCATTTTGGTCTACTTTTAACACAGCTAATACAGCCATGGCGACACAGGCACTTTATAGAGCGCCTGTTAGAATTCACCTTAGCCTTTTTGCTCAGTTATTGAGCGCAGTATTGGAGAAGTATACATGCCCCTCAGTCGAAGAACTCTAATCAAGCTATCGGCACTCGTTGCAGCACAACCGCTGTTTTCTGCCTGCGCTAAAATACCGCCCAGTAAGGGAATGGCGCTTGATTCAGACTGGCAGCAAGCCGATAGCATTCGAGCCAACATTGTTGAGCCAGTATTTCCTCCCAAGGATTTCAACATCCTCGATTTTGGCGCCTTAGCCGGTGCGGAACACGACTGTACCGCCGCCATTGCCAAAACCATCACAGCCTGTAACCAGCAGGGCGGCGGCCGGGTGCTAATACCTGCTGGTACCTATTTCACAGGCCCGATTGTATTGCTCTCTAACGTTAATCTGCATCTACAGAAGGGCGCAACGCTTAAATTTATCCCTGAGCCAGATCGTTACCTGCCACCGGTACTCACCCGCTGGGAAGGCCTGGAACTCATGGGCTACTCACCGTTGGTGTACGCACACGAACAAAAAAATATTGCTGTAACCGGGGAGGGCACTCTGGATGGTAGCGGCGATAATGAAATCTGGTGGCCATGGAAAGGCGAGCATGAAGATCGCCACTGGATACTGATTGACGGTGAAGATCAGCAGCCCGCGCGTGACAAGCTTATCGCGGATGCAGAAAACAATGTTCCCGTTGAGCAACGCATTTATGCCGACGGTGCTTTTTTACGCCCGCCTCTGTTCCAACCCTATTCCTGTGACAATGTTTTGGTTGAAGGCATTACCATTAAGGATTCGCCCTTCTGGCTGATCAACCCGGTATTGTGTAATTCCGTTACCGTGCGAGATGTCACCATGGACAGCCACGGCCCCAATTCCGACGGCTGTAATCCAGAGAGTTGTGACCACGTGTTAATTGAAGGCTGCTATTTCAATACCGGTGACGACTGCATTGCTATTAAATCCGGTCGCAATGCGGACGGCCGCAGAATTAATGTTCCCAGTCAGAATATTGTCATTGCCAACTGTAAAATGCAGGACGGCCACGGCGGCGTAGTTATTGGCAGTGAAATATCCGGCGGTGTTAACAATGTGTTTGTAGAAAATTGCGAAATGAACAGCCCCTTACTGGAAAGGGCAATACGCATAAAAACCAACTCCGTGCGCGGCGGTTTAATTGAACATTTACGCTATAGAAATATCGATGTTGGCGATGTTAAAAACGCCTTTGTAGTGAACTTCTATTATGAAGAAGGCGACGCTGGCAAATTTGACCCCACGGTAAGAGACATCGTTATCGAGAATTTCCACTGTAACAATGTGATTCATAAAGCGCTAAACCTGCAGGGTTTTGAGCGAGCACCCATGAGCGATATCACCTTGCGCAATTGTCACTTTGATAAGGTAGGCGAAGCTTCTATCGTCAAAAATGTGAATAACTTTGTATTAGACAATGTGAGCATCGAGGGCAATGTTGTCAATGTGGATGAGTTAGTTAACAGCTAAGCAAAATAAGCTCAGGCGCCTTCGTTCACGAAGGTATCTAAAGCGACAATCTATTTACCCCGTGGCTAATTTGTTTTAGCGCGGGGTAAATTTTTTGTACAGCCGATTTACGGCGCCAAAGCAAAATACGCATTAGAACCAAGCCATCAAATAAAAAAGCGAAGCCAGCGATGGTGCTAGGCAATAAAAATTGCCCGGTGGAAAGAGGGCGAGTGCTAGAAGAGCACCTGTACACGCATTTGCAGTTGTATCGATAGCTGCTGGCCCTGCTCTAAAGGTCCGTCCAAATTGGCAGTATTCAAGAATGCCAGACAACGAGCTACAAAAACGCCACGTCAAATAGAGCAGACAGGGGCCAACCACGTATACATTAAATTGAAAGAAGCAGGGCGCTTCTATTTTTCGTGAAAGCGCTTTACCAAAATATCCCTTGCCGCGTCGAAGCGGGCGCCCTTTCCCTTAAGCCTGATTACCGAAAAGGTTTGACCTTTTTCAAAGATAAATACAGCGTAAAAACCATCTACACCGAATAACTCCCAATTAAAATCTTTTTCACCACTATGCCTGAAGGCTTGCAAACTGCGCACAAAGCCAGACATGGAGAACTCTACTTCGCCAATGTCTGCTACGTCACTGATTAAGTTTTCGGCGTTTTTCAAGCAACATTCAAACTGATGCAGCTTTTCCTTATAGGTATCGGTATACAAAGCTGATGCGGTACTTTTCATTGTGAACACTTATTCCTTTTAGTTAACAACAAGGCAACAGAAAAGTGCTCTCTTCTGGGGCCTTTTTTCAAACAGTGCACTGAACAGATTATAGACGGTGATTCAAGGGGCAAACTTGACTGTATTCTCAGTTCGCCAAAGCTATCACGGTAATAGGAATTATCTCTTTCGAAGTAAAGTGACCAAAGTGAATAACTAGCAGGTCATCATGGCAGATATTTCTATGGAACGCTCTCGGAAAAGTCCATGAGGTAAGGCTTGTCTCGTTCATACAAGTGCTTGGGCAAGTTGGTGTTTTTCAGAGTGATAATATTACTTTTTGAGCCGCGCGCTAAGGCTATTTCGTCAGCGTGATACTGTAAAAAGAGTCTGTCGAAGCTGCCGGACTCGTGCATGGCTATTAGACCAGCCTCTATGCGCTCCGCCAGTTTGGGACGCGTTGGCGTCACATTGTAATACATGGGTAAATAGGTGAAGACCACGACCCGGTCTTCAATGTACAGCTTGTTGTGGGTGCTCGCTATTGTTCTCTGTTCCCGCACGATTTCGTCTGCACCACGCATAAAGAGATCAAAGCGTCCTGCTTGTAGCATTTTGAATAAGCCGCCATAGGAATTTTCGGTAACAACCCGCAAGCCATGGTCGTTGAGAATTTTGGTGGTAGACCAACTTAAGCCCTGACCAAAAGTAAAAGACTTGAGCTGTTCAAGTGTGTGCACCTGAGCGAACTTGTGACGATTTTTACTATTAGCGAAAAAGAAGCGATAGCTGCCAAGCCCTCTCCGAATGGGAAACGGCACCACCAATGTTTTGCCTTCCCAGGTTTTTTTATAGGTAGAAACAGCAACAGATAGGTTTTTCCCTGTCCCCAACTCCAGCAAAGTACGATCGCTCACCATAGTATGGCCGGGAAGCTCAAACTGGTAGGGGCCGTATTCCTTTTCCGTTGCGCTTAGGGCCCCAAGCAGTAGAGCGATATCGTAGGGCTGCCGCAAATGCCCCCCGTCCACCAGTGGCAAGGCAATAATTTTTTCCTTAGCCACCAAAAACGGTGCCTGCAGCATGAGCAGGGTAAAAAGTGCTCGAAGCGCTAAGGAGGATATTATGAGCTGCATATTGCAGGTTTCCTGGTTTTAGTTGCCGGTAAGAACGCATTACGGCGAGACGACAGGCTTCTGATAGAGCGACCTATCAAGTATAGAAGTAAAGTGGCAATGCCCTGGGAAATTGACAGTATTGCTGCGTGCACAGCGCTTAGGGACTAATAAGTGAAAACCGGCAGCAGGCACAATTAATGAGCAGGCCTCACACGCCTTCGCTTAGTCGCCTAGGCCTCACATTTAATATGGCGGCCAATGTACTCGTCCGGATGCTGCCAGCAATAGCGCCTGTCGGAAGGGGTACCTCGACGCTTCCTACGACAACGGGTATTTAATGGCACCGGCAGCGAGCTATTCGCCTGCTCGGGTGCGGGGAGGGTTTTTAGCTGCTGGTAGGCGTCTATCACCAAACGAAACATCTCTGCGGCATGCCGGTCACCCGGGTTTTTATCGGGATGATAAAAGGTCGCCAGCCGCCGGTAAGCAAGCTTTATCTCCTCGCGAGAGGCTCCCGGCACTACGCCAAGGGTTTTGTAGCAACTTGGTAACATGACTTGGGCTAGGGTTTGGCGCTGCAGGCTTGGAGCGCATTCGCTGTCAGCAGATACATCAAAGTGAAAGGTAGATTTTAACGACAGGCCTTTAATGTAACAACGACTGTTTGGCGATGTATGTCACAATATTCAACAGGGTGCGGCGGTCTTCGGTGATAATAAAAGCGCGTCACAACAAACTAGCCCGACAACTTCATCGCCGGGTTAATCTGGGTACTATAGATTGGGAAGCTCTCAGAACTGGGTAACACTCACATCTGGCTGGCGTGATTTGCCCTTTAAATATCCATCTTCACTAATTCAGACACTTCCAGGGTGCCATTAATGTCCAAAAACGGGCATTGCTTGGCCATATCCAGAGCATCTTCAATGGTTTCCGCCTCTAATAAGGTATACCCGGACATAATAGTGCTACTGCCTGCGGCGACGGTGCCGTCAGAGTGTATAGTGTGGGTATCTTTGAAGGGGTTGGCGGGGCTGACGACGGCATCTCCAAGTTCAGCAAGCCATGCTTGATACTCCGCGAAATGCTGCTTGCTTTCCTCTGGCGTAATAGGCTTGTTGCCACCAAAATAAGTAATTATGAACTGAGCCATAGAAATTTCCTTTATCTCCAAAGATGGTTTTAGTTTTAGTATCTATTTTTTTAATCAGGGCCGCAGAACAGTGGGCGGTAGTTCATCAAGCCATGCTCTTATCCAATAGCTATCTTTGTTTAGGTGAAGACTTTTTTCAACGAATAAAGCCCTCGCCTGCAATAAAACCGAAACTTTTTCTTTGGAATGCTACGCTCGCCACAGAGCTGGGTTTAACCGAAGCGCTTTTTGACGATGAAGTGGCGCGCGCTCAGTTATTTTCCGGTAACGAGCTTTTTCCCAATTCCACACCTATTGCATTGGCTTATGCAGGACACCAGTTTGGCCATTTTAATCCCCAACTTGGGGATGGTCGCGCCCATTTGCTGGGGGAGGTCAAGGGCTGCGACCTCCAACTAAAAGGCTCTGGCCGCACGCGCTTTTCGCGCGGTGGCGATGGTCGATGCGCTTTGGGCCCTGCCATTCGTGAATTTATTATGAGCGAAGCTATGCATGCCCTTGGGGTTCCCAGCTCGCGCGCACTGGCGGTTGTTACTACCGGTGAACAGGTAATACGCGATAGGCCTGTGCCCGGTGCGGTAGTCACGCGCGTTGCCAGCAGCCATTTGCGGGTCGGCTCTTTTGAATATTTTTACGCCCAGAATAAGCTCGAACAACTTAACAAACTGTGTGATTTTGCCATTGAACGCCATTTTCCCCAGCTCAAGGTTTTTGAGGGGCCAGAGCGTTATTTGGCCTTTCTGGATGGCGTGTTCAAAGCACAAGTGAACTTGATTGTTGAGTGGATGCGGGTTGGTTTTATTCACGGCGTTATGAATACCGATAACTGCTCAATCGCCGGGGAAACCATAGATTATGGCCCCTGCGCCATGATGAATTCCTACAACCCGAATACGGTGTACAGCTCTATTGATCAAAACGGTCGCTACTCCTTTGGTAACCAGGCCGGCATTGCCCAATGGAATATGGCTCGCCTGGCGGAGTGCTTTTTGCCGCTTATTGATAGCGACGAAAAAAGTGCACAGCAAAAGGCCATGCCGCTGCTTACCGAGTTTGCCCAGCACTACCACAGCCAACATACTCAGATGCTGGCAAAAAAAGTGGGCCTGCGCGCTGCCGACGGTGAAGACGAAAAACTACTGAACGTGTTACTGGCCAGCATGCGGCGACATCATCTGGATTACACCCAAACATTCGATCAGCTCAGTGATTCGCTTTTACATGAACCCCATGAACGGGTAGATGAGCACATTGAGCCCTGGTATTCCCAATGGCGCCAACGTCTGGATGCAGAGCAACGACCTTTGTCGGAAATCGCCGAAGAGATGCGTAAACACAACCCACGACTTATCCCTCGAAATCACCACGTTGAAGCAGTGCTGCAAGAGTGCATTGACAGTGGCAGCGCTCAGGCCGCTGAGCCTTTTTTAGCGGTACTTCGCAAACCTTATGAGCTCATGGCCAATACACCCCACTACCAAGACTCCCCTGAGGACGGTGACCGCTATTACCAGACTTTTTGCGGTACTTAAATCTTGCCCGGCGTCAGCTAAATCTCTAGCAAAATACTCCTAACTTCCCAGCATATTTACACGGGGGTGAAGCCCCTTAAGTGGCGTTACCTTTACCCGGCACACGCTGTAAAAACCCGGCACAGGGCAGACACCGCTCATCAATACACCAACGACGACTTCCACCTGTACATGCCATTAGAGTGTTAAAAGTTAGCGCTAACATGCGCCTGGCGCCTGCTCACCCTTTAATCAATCTTGTCAGCATTGTTTACAGCTCGCCTCTACCGGCCCATGAGCAAAAAATAAACATCCATGCCAGGTGAGCCATCCAGCGGGCATTTGGCGCCAAATTAATGGCGTTTATGTGAGTTGGCGCACATTTTGCGAATCTACTGTTATCAGCGCAGTAGGCGTTATTTTTTTTCATTATTCATTTTTCACCTTTGACATCGTTAACACAGCTGGAGGTAACAGGCGTGAAAGTAGGTTCGAGCTTTAAGAAACTGGCATTGGCAGCAGGCATGGTGCTCGCTACACAAGCACACTCAATCGGTCTGCCCTTGGAAGATTACAACTTGATCGTAGCAGGCGATTACACTCACGAAGGTGGCTCTGTATGGGGTTCAGCCTTTATCGGTGGCAACCTGCTCGGCGGTGCTTCTGAGTTTGCATCACGCATCGTTGATGCAGAAATGGATTCACTTAAGGTCGTTGGGGAGATTACTGCCAGTCACGTTAAGGTGCAAACCGGTAATCTTGTGGTTAAAAACAAAAGTAACATTTCCACCACTAGCACGGTGGAAATTCAAAATCACAGTAGTGAGATTGTAGAAGATGCCGGTTTAAGTATTGCGTCGGTGATGGCGGACTTGCAGGCAGCGAGCAGTAACTATCAAGGAATGGCCAGTAATGCGAGCTTCAGCAATGGTAAATTCAGCTACTCTGGCACCGATAAAATAGCGGTGTACAACGCAAACGCAGACGAATTATTTGGCAAGGATTTCAATTTTGATTTTTCCGCCGTTAGCGCAGACAACCTGATTATTAACGTCTCCGGTAAGGACATCAGCGCAGATAAATTCAATATGAATCCCGGGCCTTATGCGGCATCCAAAATTTTGTGGAATTTTTACCAGGCGGAAGATATTACAGTTAATCGTTCCATACTCGGTTCACTGTTAGCAGTGAATGCCTATATCGACCTTAACGCCCGCGTAGATGGCTCCGTTGCTGCTGGCTCGCTGGCCACCAGTGCACAAATCCATAACTGGAATTTCGAACAGGTTGTCAGCCCTGTGCCGCTTCCCGGCACTCTGATCTTACTTGGCAGCGTGTTGTTAGGCTTTGGTGCATACAGAAGAAGAGTTATGAAAAAAACAGCCTAGTTTTTTCACTCGATTTACTCGATTTAAAAAAACCCGAATACATTTTTTTATTCGGGTTTTTTATGGCCCTTATATTCATCAGGCAATCATTTAGCTCGCGATAGCCGCCTTAGGATTATTTTACGTGTGTAAAAATAGGCTATTGAAGCACTTGAAGAGGTAATCAATATTACACGGGAAATAAAAAACAGATAGGGCCTTGACTAAGGCTTAGGCTTAGGGAGAAAAAATTAGAGCCTGCCAAAAAGCAGGCTCTAATTTTTGCTTTAAACAGGATTAATCGCTTATCGCTGTGTACTGCAGTTCATCGCCGTTAGCGGCACGTAGAATTAATGTTTCATCATCTACAAGCCGATAACTCAAGGCCTCTAAAAGCGTGTTCAGTATAAATTGCTCTTGCGCTACATAGCCTTCTTCGCCCATCATCGGGCAAGCCATTTCCGTTGCTGCTATACCGCCCACCTGAAGGGTTTCCTCCACCTGGTTAATTGAATAAGTGGACAGAAAAGAATTGCAGTCCATTTCCCCGGACAATTTGTTAGAGCTATCAGAAAGCCAGAGCGTGTACTGAGTACCCGACATCGGAGTACTGATTGTTTTTTGGCTGCCTTCACTGAGAGTATATGATTGTAATTGCCAGTTAATACCGGCTAAGCCAGTTTCGGCGAGTGAATCATTTGGATCAAAAGGCCCAAGCAAAATCTCAGGCTGCGACCACAACGCGCCCCATACATCCGGCTCGTCCACATAAAAAATGGCATCGCCATGCATAATTCCCCGGCTGTAGCTGCTGCTGTCCCACCAGTTTTTCTCTCCCTCACCGGTTTGCAGCGCACCGTGCAACAGGAGCTCACCATCGTCGCCATCCATACCCTTGGCTTCCAGCATCACCATCACCCGGCTTTGGCTGGGGTAATAAATATCGGCCGTACCAACACTGCTAAGGCGCTCATCCGCAAACATGGTTGCAGGAAAGCTTATGCGCATTTCACCTTCACTGGTAGCCAGAAAAGACAGCGCTTTGTAGTCATAGAGAGCATCGCTCCAGCCGCTTTTACCAAGATGCAGCTCACCCGCCACTTTGGGCGCTGATTGGTCGCGCACATTAAACAACACCGCTTTTACGCCATCAGGAAAGCCCCATTCGCCGTTGGTTGTGCTGCCCAAACCAAACAGGTAACCATCGCCCATGGGGTGCAGGTAGGTTGAGAAACCGGGGAGTTCCAATTCGCCGGCTATTTTAGGTGCGGCAGGCTCGGCCAGGTCCAAAACATAGAGTGGGTCGATACGCTCGAAGGTAACAACGTAGGCACTGTCGCCATTGAAGCGCACAGCGTAAACGTCTTCACCCGGCTTGCCGATGTTTCCTGTCTCGGTGTCGTTCGGCAGCTGTGCAAGCAGGTCGAGGGTCTGATTCTCCGTGTTTTCCTCCAGCACAAACAAACGATGCTCGATTACGCCATCGTCTACTTCGTTGAGTCGCCGGTTTGTGGTCAGTACCCGCAAGTTACCCTCGTGCTCATCCATGCGGAAAGCAGGAGCGCTCCAGCCCAGGCTTCCGGGTACAGAGCCGGTTGCAGCATATTCCAGGCTATCGCCTTTCAAATTAAATTTATGCAGCACGGTGGAAGTAGAGGGCCAGCTGGTTTCGCTTGTCTTGCTCAGGTAGATGGCATCCTTGGCGCTGTAGAGATCTTGCACTTCGGTACCAATACACAGCACATCGGATATCTGCTGCTGGCGAAGATCAATGGCGACGATGTTGTGCAGGCTGCGATAGCCCCGCTTACTGTCATTGTTGATTGGCAGCAGGCAGTCGTCAGCAGAATGCAAAGGTAGCGATTCACCACCATTGATGGAATAAGCGGGCAAGAGATCATCCACGCTCAATTCCTTTATTTTTTCCTCTGTATTACTGGCGGCTTGCTCACTAACACCCGCAACAGGAAGAATATCCAGCTGAGGTAGATAGCTGGTAACCAGATAAAGCATATCGCCTATTTTGCGCGAATGGTGCAGCATGCCTTCAATTTCTAGCTGCCAGCTTTTATCGGGTTCAGCGGGGTCCTCCAGGTCATACAGGCTTACCTGTACGGAGCCTATGTGCTGATAATAGCGCCAAGGAACGTTCCAGCCAATGCCACAAAATGGCACCACACCATCAGATTGCAGGCTTACCAAGGCATCAGCATGTTCCTCTCCATTGAGTAGATACAGAGAACTTTGGCTACCCCAGCTGTCTTCCTGCTCGAAAACAAACTCTGTCACTTCTTCGGCGGTGGCGCTTTGCGGGTCGGTTTTAAGTATGCGGATACTGCTTTGTTCGGCACTGTACCAATCCGGTGTGCTTTGCATGTAAAGGTAGCTACCATCGTATTTTACGTAGTCACTCTCATCCACCCCGGCAACCTGAACATTGGTTTCCGAGTAATCCGCCGAGACTGGCGCTGGTGTCGCCTGGGGCGCGGCGTTTCCGTCGTTTACAACGCCCGCTGTCAATTCGCTGCGCTCTGGGCTGAACAAGTAAGCGGTATCTCTACGAACACCATTTTTAAGCAATAAGGCTAACTCATCGCTACTGGCGACAGTGAGTTTTTCCACATCGGCAGATGGCGCTTGAAGGTCACTGTAAGGTGGCGTTGTGGGAACGGTGGTGGGTACCGCAGTTGGAGGAGGGGTAGGGCCATTTGGACCGGAGTCCAAGTCTGTTTCTCCGCTACCACCGCCGCAGGCGCTTAATACAAGCACCAGTGGAAGATATGCTCCTAATCGTGTCATGCCGGTCTCCTAACGCAGGCTTATTTATTTAGCCGCAATGCTAAACAGGCTATGCCTTTTATACTGTGACGTAGATGTTCAGCTTTGTAAAAAAGTGTGCCGCAGAAAGCAGTCGCCAAATTAAATATCGGCGCTAACTTAGCTAGTGCTTAGCAAGTGTCTAGCTCAGCCTGATAAATTTACGAAGGGTGTGACCCGACTGTGGTAAAAAAGATGAGGGCCTGGCTAAACCTTCGTCGGCAGCAATAAACATAAATTCATCGGGCGTTAATTTATAGATCGCTAAGAACGTTTTACCCGCATCCTCTCCCGTCGTATCAGTCCAATCAATAGCAGAGGGGCTGGCGGTACTATCTATTTTATAAACACCCGCCAGCACACACTGCCCGTCGGGCTTTGTTACCACAAATTTTCCATCAGTAAATTTAGTTATGGTATTTAAGCCAAGGTCCTCGGGTGGAAACGCCTGATGGCTATCATTCACATACGTATGCTTCCAGTAACCATTTAATCGCTTTATGTCGTCCATTCCACTTTGTTTTTTTAGGCTTTGTTAATTTAATGCGCCTCGTCCCAGTTGTTACCCACTCCGGCTTCTACCAGCAGGGGTACAGCCAACGGCAGGGCATTAGCCATAATCTCACACAGCTCTGTTTTTACTTGGTCAACCCGGTCTTCTGCCACTTCCAGCACCAGTTCATCGTGCACCTGCATAATCATCGCTGCATCGAGTTTGGATTCAGTTAACCACTTATCCACGTCTATCATGGCTTTTTTGATGATGTCAGCAGCGGTACCCTGCATGGGCGCATTAATTGCCACCCGCTGTGCCTGCTGCCTGCGCATGCCATTGGAGGAATTGATTTCCGGTAGATACAGCCGCCGCCCCATTAGAGTTTCTACATAACCCTGTTCGGTGGCAGTGCCTTTAATGTCGTCCATGTACTGGGCAACACCGGGATAACGTTCGAAATAGGTCTCAATATACTGACGCGCATCCCGGCGGCCGATGCGAAGCTGCCGAGCCAAGCCAAATTCTGTCATACCGTATATCAAACCAAAGTTAATGGCTTTAGCACTGCGCCGCTGCTCGCTGGTAACAGCATCGATTGCCGTAGCGAATACTTCTGCGGCTGTTGCCGAGTGCACATCAAGGCCGGCACTAAACGCTTTGGTGAGACCGGGGTCGCCGGATAGATGCGCCATGATGCGCAACTCAATTTGCGAGTAGTCGGCAGCAACAATTTTATAGCCCTTGGGCGCCACAAAGGCTTGGCGAATACGCCTTCCCTCAGCGGTTTTTATGGGGATGTTCTGCAGATTGGGGTCCGTAGACGATAAGCGCCCGGTGGCGGTTACCGCCTGCTGGTAAGAGGTATGCACTCTACCCGTTTCACTGTTCACCATAAGTGGCAGTTTGTCGGTGTAGGTAGATTTGAGCTTGCTCAGACCACGGTATTCCATAATCACCTTAGGCAGCGGATAGTCTAAGGCCAGCTCCTGTAACACTTCTTCGGCGGTGGAGGGCTGCTTGGTTTTGGTTTTTTTCAGCACTGGCAGGCGCAATTTCTCAAATAGAATTTTACCCAGCTGCTTGGGTGAACCGATGTTGAACGCTTCCCCGGCCATGTCGTAGGCCTGTTTTTCCAGCTCGGCAATAGTGCGTTCGTGATCCTGGCTTTGCAGGGCCAGTTCTTTACTGTCGATCATCGCCCCCTGGCGCTCAACTTTGGACAGCACCGCTATCAGCGGTATTTCCAGTTGGTCGTAAACACTTTTTAATCCCGCTTTACTTTCCAGTTGCGGGGCCAGCCGCTTATGCAAGCGCAGGGTGATATCGGCGTCTTCTGCCGCGTAAGGCCCGGCCTGCTCCAGCTCGATTTGATTAAAGGTAAGCTGCTTGCTGCCTTTGCCGGCAATATCTTCAAAGTGAATGGTGTCGTGACCAAGGTGGGTTTTGGCGAGGGTGTCCATGTCGTGTCGACCGCCCACACTGTTCAGCACGTAGGATTCCAACATGGTGTCGTGCGCTATCCCCTTAAGCTTAATGTCATAGTTGGCCAGCACACTCATGTCATATTTAAGGTTCTGGCCCACCTTTTTTATAGCGGGGTTTTCCAGAAGGGGCTTAAGCGAAGTAAGTACTTGCTCCTGTGACAGCTGCTCTGGAGCGCCGAGGTAGTCATGGGCAAAAGGAACATAGGCCGCTTTACCGGGCTCAATACAGAAGGACACTCCCACCAGTTTTGCCTTCATGTAATCCAGGTCGGTGGTTTCGGTGTCGAAGGCAAATAATTCTGCTTTGGCGAGCTGCTCCAGCCATTGGTCAAAACGGGCGGGTTCCAGCACGGTTTCATAGGCCACTTCCACCAGATCCATCTCTTCTGGCAATGCTTCGGTGGCGGGCTGCTGGTCCAACTCGGTCAACCAGCTGCGAAACTCCATCTTAGAAAACAACTCGCGCAGGGTATCCGCATCCTGCGGTGCCTGTTTCAGCGCTTCTACCCGCACGCCCAAATCACAGTCGGTTTTTATGGTGGCAAGCTCATAGCTGAGGTAGGCCTTGTCTTTGTGTTCCGCCAACTTGGGAGCCAAGGTCTTGCTACCCCGGAAGCCCAGTGCTGCCACCTCATCGAGCTTGCTATAAATTTCATCCAGACCGCCCAGGTTTTGCAGCAGCGCCAACGCGGTTTTTTCACCCACACCCGGTACGCCGGGAATGTTATCTGATGTATCGCCACGCAGTGCCAGATAATCGATGATCAACTCAGGCGGCAGGCCAAATTTCGCCTCCACGCCCGCGCGATCCAATGTTTCTTTTTTCATGGTGTCGACCAGCGTCACATGCTCGTTGACCAGTTGCGCCAGGTCTTTATCGCCAGTGCTGACCACCACTCGAAATTGCGTTTCGGTGGCCTGACGCGCGAGTGTGCCAATGACATCATCCGCTTCGACACCCTCCACCACCAGCAAAGGCATACCCAGAGCTTTAACAATGGTGTGCAGAGGCTCTATCTGCTGGCGCAGTTCATCCGGCATAGGCGGGCGGTTGGCTTTATATTCCGGGTAAATGTCATCGCGGAAGGTTTTACCTTTAGCATCAAACACCACAGCGATATCACTACCCGGGTAATCCTTTTGCAAACTTTTCAGCATGGAGACAACAGTGCGCGTTGCACCGGTAGGGAAGCCCTCGGAGTTGCGTAAGTCCTGTTTGTACATGGCGTGGTAGGCGCGATACAGGTAGGAGGAGCCGTCAACCAGCAGCAGAGGTTTGGCGGAGTCGGTCATAGTGATGCTCAGTAGAAGAATGGAAGGGGGATTCTACCGAAATTGCACTGGAAGCGGGGAGGAAATGGGCTTACCGGTTTTCACCGGTAAGCCCTAGCTAGAACTACTTCTGTTCCATTTTTTCGACATTGGCGCTTACTTTCGCCACAACACGGCGGTTGGCCATGCGACCTTCGCGGGTAGACTCATCGGCAACAGGCTGCTCTTCGCCGAAACCTACAGAGCTCACACGGCCAGCATCAACACCCATTTCTTCGGTAAGCACTTTTGCAACGGCAGCAGCGCGACGCTCAGAAAGGTCTTTGTTGTAGGAGGCTGCGCCACTACTATCGGTGTGGCCTTCGATAACCACCTCAGTGCCAACATATTGCTGCAGGAAGTCTGCTACTTGCTGAACTTCGTCGTAGAACTCCTGCTTAACAACATCGCTGTTGGAATCAAAGGTGATTTGCAGGTCTTTTGAAACGGTTTCGCTGAGGATAACCGGGCAACCCGCTTCGTCCACTTTTAAGTGCGCTTCTGTTGCAGGGCAGTCGTCCTGATAGTCATAAACACCATCCGCATCGCTGTCGAGCGGGCAACCACTGCTATCCACTGGAATACCCGCCGGGGTCGCCGGGCATTTATCCGTGCCATCTTCGACACCATCCTTATCGGTATCCACAAGTGCCGCCGCCACTACAACCGGGGCGGCTTTGCTCATCTTGTCGCCCCAGGCGTAGCTGAGCGTAAGGCCAACAACAGCGTGATCCGGATCCCAGTTGTCGTTTACAAAGTAATTGATGGCTGGGCGCACAATCCAGTTTTCATTAACGTACCATTTTAAGCCCACACCCATGTTGGCCTGCTTACTGCGCTCAGTGGAATCAAATTCCTCAAACTCCATAACACCCTGGCCAAAGCCTACAGAAATGTATGGCTGCAAATTGCTATCGATATTGAAGTGGTAGAGCGCATTGGCGTAGATTTGGTTGAAATCTACATCGCTATCGAGGGCACTTGAGCTTTCGGTTTCAGAAACAATACTGTCCCAAACCAATTCAAAACCCCAGTGATCGGAAGGCCGGGTACCAATCAGGCCTCGCAGGCCATAGCCATCCTTTACATTAATACTGTCTTCCACAGCAAACATGGAATATACCGCACCTGCACCAAGCTCATATTTCTTTTGAGCAAAAGCGGGTTGCATAAGTGCCAGAGAGGCGATAGCGACGGCGAGCCGCTTTGTTTTAAACACAGACATTGTTCACTCCTGTTGAAAGGCTAGTAATGGTAAGAAGAGTGCCGAACGGCAAACGTTGGCATTTTAGCGCCTGCAGCAAAACCTATGCTCTGTTTTTTGCGCCAAAAAATGGCGACTCCCTCTGGTACAAAGTGAGCGCCAAGTCACAATAGTGTTACCGACTGGTTACACATCGAGTGATTAGAGATTGATCTAAGCAAGGGTGCTTATACCGTTATTTTATATAAAAAAACTAAAAAGGTTATAAAAAACGCGATTAACTACCAGGTATGGCGCCATATCACACAAAAAGACCCAAATATGCCTTTCCAGCAAATAAGAATACTTCCCATATTCGTGTAACAAAGCCATGTAACAAAAATACCATTTGCCAAATGTGTTACCCATGGTTACACTGTGAATCACAGGGTAACGAAACCCCTGTCGGAAGCCGAGAGAGATCCTCCGGCATTCGGTATCAACCTAGTCACTAAAGGAGTTTATTCGATGAAATACTTAGCAGTTGTTTTGGTTGCTCTGATTTCGAATGGTGTATTTGCAGGTGAGGTTGGTGCCCTTGATTCAAGCAGTGCAGCATCAAGTTTTGATGTTGCGCTAGCGGAGATAGGCGCCAGCAGCAGCTGGGAATCGCGTTCAGAATTCAGCGTAGTCCCTCTCGAGGTTGTTGACTCAACCGATGCAGAGATTCTGGATCAACATATGGCCACTATCAACGCAGACATCAATTCCAAGTTAAACGAATTGATCGAACAGCGAGTTGCGCAGTCTTTACAGTATTAAGGTTTTTAGGGCCAGAGGTTCGAGCCCTATCTTAGTTGTTACTGTTGGACTGCCTTTATGTTCCCCGGGCCGCTCTGCGGCCCATTCTCCCCTAGCTGAAAACAGCTAACTTGCCCCGCAGCACCCCTTCTTTTGCTGCGGGGCTTTTTTTTGCCTCTATTCTTTGTTTTCCAAACAGCCTTTAAGGGCCACTACCAAGCCTTGATAGTATTCCGGGTAGCTAGTGGCTTGAGCACCCATTAAATCCACAGCCTGCAGAGGCCAAGCCAGCTTTTCAGCGTAGCCCTGGGCCAACGACAGCTCAGCCGCATCGGCTAACAAACAAGCAGGCCTCGGCCCTTTTTTCAGCTTCATCAGAGTCTGTAGGCCCAATTGCTGCTCAGGGACTTCCGTTATTGCAGCGGCTTGCTTAATACCCAAGGGCTGAAACAGATGGCCAAAGCCATCGTGATAGACAGCAGGGCCCGGATTTGAAGTACTGTTTAGCAGCTGGCTTTTGGCATTTTCTAGCAAGCTCAACAACACCTCCTGATAGCGGGCCTGGGCCTTTTCAAGCTGTTCGCTATGCTCGGGTAACTGCTCTTTCAGCCAGTCGGCTAGCACGCTCGCCAGTACTACAGCATTTTCTGGGTTCAGCCAAAGGTGAGGGTCTCGGCCGTGATGATGAGAGTGATCACTCACTTCAGCTGGCCAGCGAATGCCTTGCTGCTCAGCCAAGCTAAGCTTGATGCCCCGGCTTGCCACCTTCGCCAAAAATCCCTCCAGCTCCGGGCCTATCCAAAGCACCAGGTCAGCTTTGCTTACAGCGGCCTGATCAGATACTCGCAGGGCAAAGTGATGGGGCGAGACGTTTACAGGTAGCAGCACCTGCACACTCACGAAATTCTCCAAGCCGGCACCCTGTATTAAATCGCTCGCCACCAAGGACAGCGGCTTGATGCTACTCACCACACTCAGCTTATCTTGCACACTCAAGCGATCCTGAGAGAGGCAGGGGGTTACTGTGCAGAAAACCACCAAAAGCAGCGCTGTTTTAACAAATTTCATAGAATACCGTCACGAATCAAATTATGTTATATGATAACATAATTGCCCCTGCACCCCATAAATAGACGCCTTCTTGTGAATACATCCGAAAAAATAAGTGACAGCGCGCACAATCACGCAGATTGCATTAACGCTGCCTTACGACAGGCTGAAAGCCTGTGCCAGAGCAAAGGCGTGCGACTTACCAAGCTGCGCAGGCAGGTATTTGAGCTTATTTGGCAATCACACAACCCCCTAGGTGCTTATGCCTTAATGGACCTGCTGGAACAGAATTCTGAGCGCAAGCGGGTCGCCCCCCCAACCGTTTACCGGGCGCTGGATTTCTTATTAGAGCAGGGCTTAATCCATAAAGTACACTCGCTTAACGCTTTTGTGGGCTGCAGCCATCCAAAGCGCGAGCACAGCGATGCGCTTTTTATTTGTTTGAACTGCGGTTTTACCGAAGAAGTACCGAGCAATTCCATTCAGCAAGCCATCAACCTCAGCGCTTCGCAAAACCGCTTTACCGTGAAAGAAAAAGTGCTGGAAATTTGTGGCCTGTGCAGTAAGTGCAAAGGCGCCTCCCTATGAGCCTGCTCAGCCTGCAAGAGGTTAACCTCAGCTTCAATCAGCGCACCGTACTCAGCGCCATCGATTTCTCCATTGGCGAGGCCGAGATCTGTACCATTATTGGGCCCAATGGCGCCGGTAAAAGTACCCTGGTAAAAATCATGATCGGCCTGCTCCAACCGGACAGCGGGCAAGTAAAACGACAAGCGGATTTGCGCATAGGCTACGTGCCACAAAAACTTCACCTCGATAGAGGTATGCCCCTCAACGTGAAACGTTTTCTTGCACTTACCGGCGCAAGTAAACAGGAGGTACAGGCAACATTTCAGCAATTCGACATCAAGCACCTTGCAACAGAACAGATTCATGGCTTAAGCGGGGGCGAATTACAGCGGGTACTACTGGCCAGAGCAGTGCTGCGCAAACCACAACTGCTGGTACTGGACGAACCCCTGCAAGGGGTGGACGTAATCGGCCAAGCAAAGCTCTACCGCCTCATCGCCAGCCTGCGCGAACAGCTTAACTGCGCTATTATCATGGTCTCTCACGATTTGCATTTAGTGATGGCACAAACAGATTCCGTACTGTGCCTCAATCAACACGTCTGTTGCCACGGCGAGCCAGAGAGCGTCAGTCGCCACCCGGAATATCTGCGCTTGTTCGGGGGGGCCGTCGCGGAAGATCTCGCAGTGTATACCCATCATCACGACCATCAGCACGATTTACACGGCAACATTCTCAACGCAGATCACAGCGCTTGTAGTCATGATTGATTTCGACTTGCTTCAACTGTTACTCCTTCCACTGCTGGCCGGCATAGGCATCGCACTGGTAGCAGGCCCGCTAGGCGCTTTTGTAGTATGGCGACGCATGGCCTATTTTGGCGATACCCTGGCCCACTCCGCACTGCTTGGCGTTGCTCTGGGTGTAATTGCAGACTGGAACCTCACCGTTTCCATGATGCTTGCCGGGGTATTTATCAGCCTCGCCCTGTGGCAACTGCAAAACCGCTCACCACTTGCCTCCGATACCTTGCTCGGCATTCTCTCCCACAGTGCGCTGGCACTGGGTTTGGTTTGCGTAAGCCTGCTGTCGGCAAAGCGCATTAATTTATTTGGCTATTTGTTTGGCGATTTACTCACCGTAGGCTACGCCGATATTGCCGTTATTTATTTGGCAGGGGCGGCGTGTCTGGCGGTACTCGCCTATTGCTGGCGGCCCCTGGTAATGGCGGCAATTGATGAAGACCTTGCCCGGGTAGAGGGCTACAGCGTTGAAAAGCTGCGCCTGTTGCTAATGGTGTTAATGGCAACGGTAGTCGCCATTTCTATGAAGTTAGTGGGCGTTTTACTGATTACAGCACTGCTAATTATTCCCGCTGCAGCAGCAAGACGCTTAACACATTCACCAGAAGCCATGGCGATAGTTGCCTCAATGGTAGGCGTGCTCTCTGTAATTGGCGGTATATTTAGCTCCGTACTTTTTGATATTCCCGCCGGCCCGGCAGTTGTATTAACAGCTGCTTTTGTTTTTATGGCTTCGCTGATAAAAAAATAACAAACCACCCAAAAAAATCTTTTAAATATAAAACGAAACAATAGGCGCAAGCGCCAATGCTAATAATGCCAGAAGCGCTGCTACGCCAATTAGCACTCGCCTACGGTTTTCCTCACCTAAAGAATACGAAGCAGTTTTACCCGCCACCAGCGATACAATCCACTTCCAGTGCATTATCAGGTGAAAGGCAATTACCGAGAGGAACACCATCGCCAAGTAAAAATGAATATCCCCCCAGTCGTGGCGGTTCAAACCCCAGATATTCAGCCAGCCACCGCTACGTGGTGGCAGTTGGTATTTCATTATTACGCCGGTGGATAGCAGGAAAACAAAGCAGATAAAGGCGATGATATCGGTGATAAAGTTGATTTTGACTTTTTTCATAATTCGCCCCGCGTTTGAGGGAAGTGATAAAGCCAGTGTACGCCTTTAATGTTGGCAGCCGAATAGTGTTGGGCTTATTTGCGGGGGGTAAGCAATAACTTGTGCTCATCCTGGTCTATTTTAAAATGAAAGCGGCTCAGTACATTCATGCCCAGCAAGCCGTCCACGCCATCACCCAGATCTGCACCTTGCACGGCAATTTTTACATCTTGCAGGGCGTACTGGCCCAATTGCAGTTCTTTCACTTGCATGAGACGACCACGGGCTATGCCGTTGGCTGTATTAAAAAGCCGCCAGCCAAGGTCTTTCCAGCCCGAGCTGGCCACCAGTCGACCAAAGGCTTCTTCGGTTAACATGGTAATTGAAGCGCCGGTGTCCAACAGAAGTTTGGGCTGCTGCTGCCCGCCATTAAGCACCACTCCCAATAAGTAGTGGTGGCCCATTGGTTTCATTGCCACTGATGATTGATAGCCGGGCGCGGTGGATTGGGAGGCGTGATACTCGCCTTGTTCACTGTAGGTTTTACGCAAATCGGCAATGCGCTTTTCCCAGCCCGGGGTTTCACCCAGCTCTTCCAGTATGATGCCAGCAGTGGCTTCGTCGTCGTGCATTAACAATAGTTCGGCATAACGAAAATTCTGCGTGGGGTTGCTAATATCCAGCCGATCCAGCTGTTCGTAAAACAACAGCAGGTCGTACCACTCGCCTGCTGAGGAAAGGGCTGCGTCGTGGGTATGAATATAGTTGAGCAGTTTTTCATCTACCCGTGTGTTGTTGAAGCGACCGGAAGCGTAGGCCCCAGCCTGCAAGTAGGTTTGTAAGGCTTCACTGTGGTAGTTCATTACTCGGTAGTACTGCGCCAGCATCAGCAGCACATCCACGTCGCTGTAACGCAGTTGCAACCAGTAGCCCACAGCTTCCAGAAAAAGCTCTGTTTCTCCCTCGTTCAACTTTTGGCTGAGAAAACCCAGGAATGTGCTTCGCCATTGCTGTTCTTCACGCTTTTTAAAGTGAGGCTGCCGTTCGCTGAAGAGATGAATAGCGGGGGTGGGTTCGCCTGCGATGAGCAGGCTTTTAAACTGGCTGAGGTAGTCCGGTTCTGCGGTGTTTTCTTCTGACGTTTCTGTTTGTTCCGAGTCGGAAGGAGCCTGGTACTCGGGAAATTCAAACTGAATAAGCGGCTCGACAGTTTGCGCACTATTTTGCTGCTGAGTGTGTTGAGCTGGCCTTGCAGCGTTTTGGCTGGCTACGCTCTGCTCTGGCGGCAGCTCGGGAGAGCTAAGGCTTCGGGCTAACCAGCCAGCGGAGAAAGCAAGCAACACTGTTACCAGTAACCTTACTTTCCCTAACATACGCTAGCCCTCGGTAAGCATCGCTATAACAGGTAAAATTTCCGGCTCAACTCCCCGCCACAAACGGAAAGATTCAGCAGCCTGGCCTACTAACATGCCAAGGCCATCACTGGTTTTACTCACGCCCATATCTTCAGCAAAGCGCAGGAAGCCAGTGGGCTGGTCGCTGTACATCATGTCATAAACTGCGGTATCTGCCGTGAAACAGCCAAAGTGCACTGGCGGAACATCGCCAGTAAAGCCGGCGGAGGTGCCATTGATGATAAGGTCGAAAGGCTCATTGGGCAGATTATTGAAGCTGTAGCCCTTAAGCGTGCCGTACTCGGAGAAAAGACCGGCCAGTTCTTCCGCCTTGGCTTTGGTGCGGTTGGCAATAGCCACCAGCGCTGGTTTTTCCTGCAGCAGGGGCATTAACACCCCGCGCACTGCGCCACCAGCACCCAGTATCAGTATTCGTTTACCCTCAAGCTGCCACGCCAGGCGCTGGGTAATATCGTGCACCATGCCCACACCGTCGGTATTGTCTCCAACTATCTGGCCATCATCCACTCTGGCCAGGGTATTCACCGCACCGGCGACTTTTGCTCGGTCGGTTAGAAGGCTGGCAAATTCGTAAGCATCGGTCTTGAAAGGCACAGTCACGTTGGCGCCCGCACCCCCTTCAGCAAAAAAAGTTTCTGCCGCTGCGGCAAAAGCGTCTAGTTCTACCAGCTCGCGCGTGTAGTCTATGTGCTGGCCCGTTTGCTCGGCAAAGGCCTTGTGTATTTGAGGTGATTTGGAATGTTCTATGGGATTTCCAAAAACGCAGTAACGGTCTAGTTTGCTCAATCCAGCCACTCCCTGGGTTGTAAGTAATAGTCGTAAAGCTCTGCTTCCGGTGAGCCGGATTGAGGCTCCCAGCAGTACTCCCAGCGCACAAGCGGCGGCAAGGACATTAGTATTGATTCTGTGCGCCCACCTGTTTGCAGGCCAAACAAGGTACCTCGGTCGTAAACCAGGTTAAATTCTACGTAGCGACCACGGCGGTATAACTGAAACTGCCTTTCCCGCTCACCATAATCGATATCTTTTCGCCGCTCAACGATGGGCAGGTAAGCAGCGGTGTAGCTGTCGCCCACGGCTTTCATGAAGGCAAAACTTTGCTCAAAACCCGGCTCATTCAAGTCATCAAAAAATAAGCCGCCAACACCACGAGGTTCGCTGCGATGCTTTAGGAAGAAGTAGTCATCACACCAGTTTTTATAGCGCGGATAAACGGTTTCCCCAAAGGGTTCACAAGCCGCTTTGGCAGTTTTGTGCCAGTGAATACAGTCTTCTTTGTTGCCGTAGTAGGGCGTAAGGTCGTAACCGCCGCCAAACCACCAAACTGGTTCGGCGTGCTCCTTTTCCGCTATAAAGAAACGCACATTGGCGTGGCTGGTAGGCACATAGGGGTTGTGGGGGTGAATAACCAGCGACACCCCCATCGCTTCGAAACGTCGGCCGGCGAGTTCCGGCCTGTGGGCAGTTGCGGATGCGGGCAGCTCTTCGCCGGTAACATGGGAAAAATTCACGCCACCTTTTTCGATAAGGGCGCCATCAGCAAGCACGCGGGAATGCCCACCACCACCTTCACTTCGCTGCCAGTTATCTTCAACAAACGCACCTTGACCGTCGATAGCCGTGAATTCATCGCAAATCCTGTTCTGTAGCCCCTGCAAGTAGGCCTTTACCGCCTCTTTATCCGGATGCACCTGATATTCCCAATGGTTTGTTGCCTTTTAGGCTCTAATTATTTGGCCCGTGAGCAAATCTTTAATAAGTGAAGGTCGCGCATTTTCGCCCACACTGCCTGCACTATAAAACACTTCATCACCGAAATAGCGCTGCGCTTGTTGCAGGCTGCGCGCGGCAGGAAGTGCCTGAGGATTTGCTGAGGTGGATACTATCGGGCCACCGTAAAGCTCACATAGGGCCTTTACCACCGGGTGAGCACTTACGCGCAAGGCAATAGTATCATGGCTACCGCTGACAATCCGCTCGACCCGGTCATGGTGAGGTACCAGCCAGGTATGCGGCCCTGGCCAGCTTTGCTCGAGCTGCGCGTAGTGCTTCGCGGGCATGCCATCTAAGATGAAGTGAAACTGGCTAATTGTGGCGGCCACCAAAATTAGCCCCTTTTCCGCGCTGCGCTTTTTTAGAGTCAGTATTTTTTCCACCGCGTGTGAGTTAAACGGGTCGCAACCCAAACCCCACACAGCTTCGGTGGGGTAAGCAATCACTTCGCCCCTGTTAAGCGCTTCAACGCAGGTTGCCGATGCCGGATGCTTTAAATATTCATCCATGGGTATTAGCGGTTTTTAAGTTTTTCCTGTAGAGCGGCGTCTTTCGCCTGCACCGCTTTTGCGTTCTCTGCTCGCTCTGCGATCAGAGTCTGATGCATCTCGGCATCGGCAACACCTATAATCTGAGCCGCCAGGTACGCAGCATTCTTGGCACCGGCTTTGCCAATAGCTACCGTGGCAACTGGAATGCCGCCCGGCATTTGCACGGTGGACAGGAGCGCATCCAGGCCATCTAGAGAGCCGTTAATCGGCACGCCGATGACCGGCTTGAGGGTAGTCGCTGAAACAGCACCGGCCAGATGAGCAGCCATGCCCGCAGCGCATATAAATGCCGCACAGCCGCGCTTGTCTGCATCTACAACATAGTCGTGTGTGGCCTTGGGTGTGCGGTGGGCCGAGGTCACTTTGGCTTCATATGCGATACCGAGCTTGCTCAGTACGTCGAATGATCCTTCCATAACAGGCAGATCGGAATCAGACCCCATTAAAATGGCAACAAAAGGTTTGCTCATAGACAGTTCTCCAAAAAAAGCAAAGCAGGCTACCAGTGGGCAGCCTGTTAAAAATGTATATTAACGTGATGGAATTCAGGATAGAGCGGCGAAAAATACTGCAAATACACTCAAAGGACAAGCCCGGCGGCAGTAATATCCCCCAGTTTGATACGCATGTAACCTGTGCCGATATTGGCCACCAGGCCTTTCAGCTCGAGCGTGAGCAAACAAGCCATAACATCGCCAATGGGCAGTTTGGTGCGCTCTGCCAGCACATCGATAGGCGTGACATCGTAGCCTAGTTGCGCCAAGACCACTTCTTCCTGCTCATTGGCGACAATCTCGGAAGCGATCTGGCGGGTATCCGGTATGTTGGTGAGGCTAAGCTGCTGCCACTTCATATCGAGGAAGCCCTTAAGCTCTTCTACAATATCTTCCGCTTTCTCTACCAGCTTTGCGCCATCTTTAATGAGTGCATGGCAGCCTTTTGCCAGGGGGTTATGAATGGAGCCAGGCATGGCAAATAGCTCGCGGTTTTGCTGTAAAGCATACCGAGCGGTAATTAGCGAGCCACTGCGCACGGCCGCTTCTACCACCAGTGTTCCGTAACTAAGACCGCTTATTATGCGGTTTCGCTGGGGGAAATTCGCCGCTTGAGCTGCGGTGCCCAAGGGAAATTCACTGAGCAGCGCGCCGCCACCGCTTATGATCTGGTCGGCTATTTGTTTATTACGCTGGGGGTAAACCTGATCTATGCCTGTGCCTAGCACCGCAACGGTTTTACCCTGACAGCTTAAAGCTCCCTGGTGAGCGGCGGCATCAACACCCAGAGCGAGGCCACTGGTAATGGTAAAACCGGAAGACGCCAACAATTTGCTAAATTCAAAAGCAGCGCCCCTGCCGGATGGCGTTGGGTTGCGGCTTCCCACAACGGCTACTTGCGGAAAAGATAGTTGCACCGGGTCTCCCGCTACATAGAGCAGGGGAGGCGGTCTTTTTATCTCTCGGAGTAACTCGGGGTAGTTTTCGTGGTCGGTATCGAGAATGCTTACTCGGTGACGCTCAGCCCAGGCGATATCACTGCGCGCACGTATTGCCAGCGCATGCTCATCTCCGTATTGCTGCCACTCTTTTATCTGCTGGCGTGCTTCCTCTGGCAGGATATCGGAGAAATCATCAGGGGAGGCCTGTAGAGCGGCGCTCAGGCTGGGGGCTCTTTCCAGCAGCTTCCAATAAGTGGCGGCACCGACGCCAGGCAGGTGCTGGAATAGAATTTTTTGTTCGAGGTGGCCGATCATTGGTTTGCGTCCCTTCCCTGGTTACATCAACGCTTGCTATAACTGAAATAGCTACAGGGCTAAATTATCTGTTGCACCTTAATGTTGTGTGATGGTTGTGTGTGTGCGTGCATGTGTATGACCGCATACGACATCTGTCATCGTGCACAACATCATTGTAAACAGCAGTATCGCAGGCGACGTTTATTAGACGTCACATCCGGCAAGCAGTTCAGCGTTAGCACCACCTGCATATGAAAGCTGGTACCTTAAAATAGCTCCTTGCCAGACAAAACAGGTAAACTGATATTAGGGGTTGCGCACGTAATCCGCAACCGAAATACCGCGGTAAGCCTCAAGAACGAGACCCAGGCTAACTTTTTCAAAGGTACGAAATACCATCAACACGCCTGCACGCTCATCCGGCAATTGAACACGCTCATCTGTAATGCGATCGCGAATAACACCACCGCGCTTGTAGATGGCCATCACGTTACCCGCCACCACGCCTTCACGTTCACCGCGATTGATCACGACAACATCCATATTGCCCACTTGATGCAAGCCTTTTTCTACCGCCAGAATTTCACCCTGCATGTCGCCCACGGGCGGTGATGGGTAAAAGGTTGAGGCTATAGCACGCTCTTCCTGGCGCAACAAACGATCACCCGCTCTAATTTCTTCGGTAGTGCGGGTCACTTTCATGGTGCCCACTTCGTCCTGCGTGGTGAGCAGGGTTGCCGTGCCGATGTCTTCTGCCATCAAACCCAGCATTTCTCCCGTTACCGGGTCAATAAAGGGTTCGCCTCTGCGATACACGCCGTAAACACGGAATTCACTCTGAAAAGTACCGCGGGCATACAGGCGATCGCCTGCACCAACGATTAAATGTTCGTCCATACCAGAAAGCACATAGGGGGCGGCTGCCAGCTCTTCCTCTGTAACAATTCGGCTGCGCGACAAGAAGGCACTGATGTCGTCAAGCGGAATGGTATCAATGGCCGCATCCCCAGTAATTTCTCGCGCCTGCGGGCTTAGCTTGTACACTCGTCCCGAGGTTTCCACGGTGAGGCGAGGCTTGCCGTCCAGGTAAATGAGGCGAATGACGTCGCCGGGGTATATCAAGTGAGGGTTTTCGATCTGTGTATTAACGTGCCAGATCTCCGGCCACATCCAGGGGTTTCTAAGAAAGGTTGAGGATATGTCCCACAGGGTATCGCCTTTAACCACGGTATGCGTGGCTGGCACCGGGTCGTGCAGCTGAGGCTCTTCCGCAGATAACCAAGGGGTGGCAATTAAGGCCAAGACGGCGAGCAGGCCGGAAAGTTGCTTTTTCATTTCGAGAATCCTGTTCAAATCAGCGCTGAAGTGCCGTGGGCCATAGAGTTACCGGTTTTGCTAAGCAAACTGGTCGGTTAAACATTATAATAGCTAAACGGACCCCAGCCAGCCGACAGATTTGCGTGCTTGTTTTTTCTCACTTAAGCTTGCGGCTGGCTATACAAAAACAGTATAACTCCTGTTTGATCATAATGTTAGCAGCGAAAGTTAGCTAGTTACTAGAAGTTTGTCACGTAATGGCTTTGTTATCCATATTGGAATTTCCAGACCCTCGACTGCGTACAGTTGCCAAAACTGTACCTGTGGTGGACGATCGCGTTCGAAAAATCATCGACGATATGTTCGAAACCATGTATGCCGCGCCTGGTGTTGGTCTTGCTGCCACCCAGGTGAACATACATGAACAAATAATCGTAATTGATACCAGTGAAGACAAGACTGAGCCGCTGGTGTTTATCAACCCTCAAGTTGAGGTCATTGATGAGACCCTGTCCGATTATGAGGAAGGCTGTCTTTCCGTGCCCGGCTTCTATGAGGAGATTACCCGACCTTGCCATGTTCGCGTCACCGCTCTAAACCGCGCCGGCGAGCAGTTTGTGATGGAGCCGAAAGGCCTGCTGGCGGTGTGCATTCAGCACGAGCTGGACCACCTCAAAGGTAAGCTGTTTGTTGACTACATTTCCAACATGAAACGCGATCGCATCCGTAAAAAGCTGGAAAAACAGCACCGCTCGCGCGCATAACACCCCTTAACTCACCCCTTGAATAAGGCTTTTCAGTGTGACTGATGCAGCTCCGTTGAAAATTATTTTTGCAGGAACGCCGCACTTTGCCGCAAAGCATCTGCAAGCGCTGCGCGACAGCAAACACTCCGTAATGGCGGTGTATACCCAGCCAGACCGGCCCGCAGGCCGGGGCAAAAAACTCACTCCCAGCCCGGTAAAAAGCCTCGCCGAAGCCGCAGAAATTCCCGTCCTGCAGCCTGCCACGCTAAAAGATCTCGATACTCAGGCCACGCTGGCCGCATTCCAGGCCGACATCATGGTTGTGGTCGCATACGGCCTATTACTTCCCCAGGCCGTATTGGATACACCGAGGCTCGGCTGCATCAATGTACATGCTTCACTTCTTCCTCGCTGGCGCGGTGCAGCGCCTATCCAGCGGGCTATTGAAGCGGGAGACACACACAGTGGTGTAACTATCATGCAAATGGATATTGGCCTCGATACCGGCGATATGCTGTTAAAAACCAGCTGCCCAATTAGCACCAACGAAAACAGCGCAAGCCTGCACGACAAGCTCGCTGCTATTGGGCCACCTGCCATGCTGGAAACACTGGATCTGCTTTCATCCGCCAGTGCAAAGCCACAAAAGCAGGATGATGCACTGGCCAATTACGCCCGTAAAATTGACAAGGCAGAAGCGGAAATCAACTGGCAACAGCCAGCAGAAGTGCTGCAACGAAAAGTGAATGCCTTTAATCCCTTCCCGGTAAGCTACACCTTACTTAAGGGTGAGCGACTCAAAATACATGAGGCGGCGCTTAGCGCCAACTCAAGCGGCGCCGAACCCGGTACAGTGCTGGTCGCGGATCGAAAGCAATTCCACGTGGCTTGCGGTGAAGGTGTACTGGAGGTGAGCCGGTTGCAGTTGCCGGGCAAAAAGGCCATGAGCCTGGAGCAATTCGCCAACGGCCACAGCCAGCTCTGCCCAGCCGGAACCCTACTGGGACAATGAACCTTCGAGCTCTCGCCGCCCAAACACTCACCCCGGTCATCAGGGAAGGAAAGTCACTGACACCCTTGTTTGATGTGGCCCTAGCAAAGCTGGACAACAAGGAACGTGGCCTTTTTCAGCAACTTTGCTTTGGCTGCCTGCGGCAATTCCATCAATTGCAGGCCATTAGCCAAAAGCTGCTCGACAAGCCTCTGCGCAACAAAGACAGCGATGTATTTGCCCTGCTGCTACTGGGCTTGTACCAGTTAATACACCTGCGCACGCCTGATCACGCCGCCATTTCTGAAACAGTGAGCGCCACGCGCCAACTTAAAAAACCCTGGGCCAGCCGCTTAATTAACGGGGCTTTACGCAATTTCGTTCGACAGCGCGCAGAGATAGAACAACAGCTAGCGGATAGCGCCGAATACCGTTTCAGCCACCCCCAGTGGCTGGTGGACAGCCTGCAAGAAGCCTGGCCAGAGCACTATGACGCCATTCTTGAGGCCAACAACCAGCAAGCCCCTGTTTGTTTGCGCGTGAATAAGACCTTGTGTGATCTAACTCAGCTGCAATCTGACCTACAGGTACAATGCCAGCCACTTAAATACAGCGCTGATGGCTTAAGGCTGCTGGAGAGTGCAGAAATACCCACACTTGCCGGCTTCGCTCAGGGGCACTTTTCGGTGCAGGATGAAGCGGCACAACTGGCAGCTCAGTTACTGGACCTGCAACCCGGCCAACGGGTACTGGATGCCTGCGCAGCACCCGGCGGTAAAAGCTGCCACATACTGGAAAAAGAACCGAATATCGCCGAATTATTGTGCATTGAACTAGAAAAGGCACGAATTCCGCGTATCGTGGAGAATATTGAACGCTTAGGTCTGAAGGCGCCACACCGCATAGTGCAAGCCGCCGCCGAAGACTTGCACAGCTGGTGGGATAACACACCCTTCCAGCGCATATTGCTGGACGCTCCCTGCTCAGCCACCGGGGTTATCCGTCGCCACCCGGATATAAAACTACTGCGCCAACCCGGCGATCTTGCTAAGCTTTCGGTCTTACAGGGGCATATACTAAAAACACTATGGCATACACTGGCGCCGGGCGGCTTGCTCGTTTACGCCACGTGCTCTGTTCTTCCTGCGGAGAACGAGCTGATCATTGAGGCGTTCTTACACCAGCATAGCGATGCTCGCCATTTGTTAATTACTGCCGACTGGGGCGAAACCCGGCCATTTGGCCGACAACTTTTCCCTCAAGTAGGTGGCCATGATGGTTTCTATTACGCTTGCTTGCAAAAAGCTGGAGCCTGAGCGCTCCGTAAGGATGTGACGGAACAATGAAAATAATCATCCTCGGCGCTGGTCGTGTAGGCGGCACACTCGCTGCCAACCTCTCCAGCGAAGCCAACGATATTACCGTTGTTGATCGCAACGACACCTATCTGCGCGAATTGCGCGACCGCATTGATATCGGCGTTGTAACCGGCCACGCTTCTCACCCCGATGTTTTGGTGCAGGCCGGCATTGAAGACGCCGATATGCTGATTGCTGTTACCGGGGTGGACGAGATCAACATGGTAGCCTGTCAAATCGCCCACAGCCTGTTTCGCACACCCACCAAAATTGCCCGCATACGCTCCCAGGAATACGCCACGCACGAAGGCCTGTTTCGGGATGACGCACTGCCAGTAGATGTGATTATCAGCCCGGAAAAAATTGTTTCCGATTACCTCTATAAGCTTATTGAACAACCAGGCGCACTACAGGTACTCGATTTCGCCGAAGGGGCGGTGCAATTAGTCGCCGTAAAGGCTTTTTATGGCGGACCGCTAGTGGGTCAGGAACTGCGCTACTTGCGTAAGCACATGCCCAATGTGGATACCCGCGTTGCCGCTATCTACCGCAGAAGCCAGGCCATTACACCCAGCGGTGCTACCGTGATAGAAGCCGACGATGAAGTATTTTTTATCGCCGCACGGGATGATATCCGTTCGGTAATGAGCGAACTGCGCCGCCTGGACCGGCCCTACAAGCGCATAATAATCGCTGGCGGTGGCAACATTGGCCTGCGGCTGGCGCAAATGCTGGAGCATAATTATTCGGTCAAGGTTATCGAAACGGACAAGGACCGCAGCCTGGAACTTACCGAGCAACTCAGCAATTCCATTGTGCTGCTAGGCAACTCCTCCGACCAGGAGCTGCTGGCGGAAGAGAACATTGAAGATACCGATGTCTTTCTGGCGGTAACCAATTCCGATGAAGCCAATATTATGTCTTCCATGTTGGCTAAGCGCATGGGCACACGCAAAGTACTTACACTCATCAGCAACCCGGCTTATGCAGACCTGGTACAGGGCGGGGAGATAGATATCGCGATTTCGCCACAATTGGCGACAATTGGCACGCTTTTAACGCACGTTCGACGCGGCGATATTGTAAACGTCCACTCCTTAAGGCGTGGCGCAGCGGAAGCCATTGAGGTTATCGCTCATGGAGATGAAAAGACCTCAAAGGTTGTGGGCCGGGCTATCGAGGATATCGACTTGCCAGAAGGTGCCACCATCGGCGCCGTGGTACGCGATAACAACCCCGACCAAGATGAGCAGCAATCCGCCGTCGTGGCCGGGTCTGATCGCATGATGAATCTTGCCAATGTGCGCCCGACAACACAGGAAGTGTTAATCGCCCACGACGACGTAGTCATAGAATCTGGCGACCACGTGATAGTTTTCCTTATCGACAAACGATACACCCGCGATATCGAGCGGCTGTTTCAAGTCGGGTTTACCTTCTTTTAATAAGGCTTCAGCCGAATATGCATTTTGCCATCATCGCCAAAGTGGTTGGAATTCTGCTGATGCTGTTCAGCCTCACTTTGCTGCCTCCTATCCTGGTGTCCCTGTGGTATGGGGATGGTGCCTACGGCAGCTTTATTCTCGCCTTTGGCATCACCTTTTCCACCGGCCTCATGGCCTGGCTGCCGGTGTATAACATTCGGGAGGATCTCAGCACACGAGACGGCTTTTTGATCACCTCCTTGTTCTGGACAGTGCTGGCACTGTTTGGCTCGCTGCCGCTGATTCTGGCAGACGCTACGCAAATGACCGTCGTTGATGCGGTTTTCGAGTCGCTCTCCGGCTTGAGTACTACCGGTGCAACAGTACTTACCGGGCTTGACCATTTGCCTCGCTCAATCCTTATGTACCGCCAGCAACTGCAATGGCTGGGCGGTATCGGCATTATTGTTATCGCCGTGGCGGTGCTGCCAATGTTAGGGGTAGGGGGCATGCAGCTTTACCGCGCAGAGACACCCGGCCCCATCAAGGACAGCAAACTCACACCGCGAATAACCGAAACCGCCAAAGCACTGTTCCTGATTTATCTCAGCCTGACCGTTTGCTGCGCGCTAGCTTACTGGCTGGCAGGCATGCCGGTATTTGAAGCTATTGGCCACTCCTTTTCCACGGTTGCCATTGGCGGTTTTTCTACTCACGACCAGAGTATTGGCTACTATGACAGCTACGCCATTATGATCGTGTGTACCGTCTTTATGATCCTCTCCGGTGTTAACTTTGCGCTGCATTTCTTTGCCTGGCAACACAGAGGCCTGAAGCACTATTTCAACGACCCGGAATTTCGCTTCTACATTGCCATGCTGGCTCTGGGTATGCTGATCACCGTTGGCTATCTCTACCTCAGTGCTACCTACGGTGCAGAAGAAAGCCTGATACTGGGTGTTTTTGAGCTGGTGTCGATTCTCACCACCACCGGCTTTGGCGTGGCAGATTTTTCCGTGTGGCCTACTTTTCTCCCCTACCTGATCTTTCTATTTGCCTTTATGGGGGGCTGTGCCGGTTCCACCGGAGGCGGCATCAAGATGATTCGCGTACTCTTGATCATTAAACAGGGCTTAAGAGAAATACACAGGCTGATTCACCCCAACGCGGTGATACCCATTAAAATTGGTAAAAAGACGGTATCTGACCGTGTGATCGAAGCCGTTTGGGGCTTTTTCGCCGCCTATGTGGTGGCTTACCTGTTTATGTTTCTGGCCTTGCTGGCCACAGGTCTCGATTTTGAGAGCGCCTTCACCGCAGTGGGAGCCTGCATCAATAACCTTGGTCCCGGTCTGGGCAAGGTTGCAGGGCACTATGGTGATATCTCCTCCACAGCCAAGTGGATTTTGTGCTTCGCCATGTTGCTGGGCCGCCTGGAAGTGTTCACCCTGTTGGTGCTGTTCACTCCCATGTTTTGGCGCCGTTAAAGCTGACCCGCTTCGCCTAGTAGAGTTTTAAGTGCCCCAGGCTGTAGTAGCCATCGCCCATTGTGGGAACCACCTTAAGCTTATCGAAGCCCGCTGCAACAGCCTGCTCAGGCACCGCCATGCGGTAGTTGCGCATACCTCCGCCCCGCAAGGGTGATCGCGGCACTATACCCTTTCGGCCCACCAGTTCTTCTCCCAGGTAGAACAGCACTTGGTGATAATCATTGTGATCCAGGCTCAGCTGTATTCGTGAACTCTGCACCGGCGCTTTGAACTGCACATCGATACCGCCTTCGCTGAAACGCACATTGCCGGGCTCCTGCCAGTCGGAACCGGTGCGAACATGCTTAGGCAAAGCCTCGTAGGAAGTCTCCACCAGCCGAAAATTTTGTTGGTGCATAACCACCTGAGCGTTTTTCAGCTTAGCCCCATTACTGGTGAAGATATGGGCAAGACTGTAAAAGCCATCACCGGAGGTGGGCAAAATGGCGAGGCGGTTGTAGCCATGCTCACTAATATGGGCCGGGAGATCCAGACCGTGATTGGATACACCGGGAACATAACGCGGGCGCAGCACCTCTGTACCCACAGTTTTGTCACCGTCCAGAAACACCAGTAAGTGGTAGTCATTGCTATCGGTGGACAACTGTAACTGCTTGTCGTGAATACGCTTGTCGAAATGGACCAACAAACCACTTTCCGGGAATACGGCGTTACCAGGAGCATTCCAACTCGTACGGTTTTGCTTGATTTCGGCGAGGCTAGAAGCTTTTACCTCGTTTTCGACGCCTTTAATACGCTCATTCAAACTGACCGTGCTGGGATTTGAGCTAAACCAGTAGAACACCAGAGTGGCGAACAGTACCGAGGCCGCAAGCCAGACTCGTTTCAACTCAAAGGATTTCCCTTTGACTAATAAAAAGGTTCCACCCGCCAGCAATACAAACAGAGAAATAAATAAGCCGTATTTACCCACAGGCGTGTAGCCATAACGAAGAAGAACCTGGTGGGTATTTGCAGGCACTTCCAGCGCAATGGGCGCATAGGGATGACCGATAAATGGCTGAGGCGCAATACTTACCCCATCGACACTGGCCTGCCAACCGGGATGCCAGTGCTGAGCAACTACAACGGTTCCAGCAGAGCCCGGTAACAAATTCAGCAGTACTTCACCGCTTTTCCACTCTGAGCTCAGTACGCGCGATTCTATAGCCATGGTTTCTGTGTAGAACTTCACTTCGCGCTTAGCTGGCTCACTGGCCCAGGGAACCCGCGCCCCCTTTGGCAGGAATTCGTGTTGGTTGGTAGTCCATACACCCACCTTTTGCATTTCATTACGCGTTAGATCGACATTGGCTACTCGGTCGTAGCTACCCGCCTGGGCAAAGCTCCAATGGAAATACACCACTAACACACTCGCTACCAGCGCTACAGGAAATTGCAAATAATTGCGTTCGCCTGCGGCTGCGCTGAGCAGGCTGGGCAAACCACCGGCAAGTACCGCCAAAAAGAAGCTCGCAGGGAACAAGAAGCGCCAGGGAAACTGGGTAGCTTCCACCATGGGAATTATTTTCCAGAGCGGGGAACTCAAATAGCTAGCCATATAGGCGCAGAAAAGGGCAGCAGCAAAACAGGCCAATAGAAAACGCACCTTGCGCATGGGTTCAGCACTATCTGCCAATACGCGAATACCCAGCAGACGACATTTTTTTACGATAAGGTAAAGCGCGAGCATCAACACAATAAGGCCGATCGACACACTAACCTTACCCAGAGAAAAGCTCATGTAGTCGTTCTTAAGGCCTTTACCACTAGCACCATAACCCCAGTAATCTGAAATCAGCTGGCTCAGATAAACAAAGTGGTACTTGTAGTCGTAATTGCCCGCGGTAATTGCATCCATGCCCTTAACAGCATTGAGATCTGCCAGTGCAGGCAGCCAAAAGAAGGCCGACAAACCCAGCCCAAGAACTGCCATAACACAGGCATGAAGAGCAAAAGCCAACTTCTCACGCAGGGGCAGCAAGAGCAGATAGCATAAACAGAACACAGCCAAGCCAAGGCCAATCAGATAAGCCGACAACATATGTGTGAGGGGCAGCAGAGCGACACCAATGGCGCCCACCACAATCCCTCTAACGGGGTTTTCAGCCATCTTCCACAAGCCATAGAGAATCAGAGGCGGGAAAACAAAGGCGGTGGTCTCCACCAGGTTCGTTCGCACAAACATATCAACCAGGTGGTAGGGCGCAAACAGATAAATAGTGGACGCCAACAATGCCCCCCAGTCACCAAACATACGGCGCATGGTCCAGAACATGGTGATGCCCGAAAGCGCAAAAGCCAGCCACCAGCTGAAGTTGAGCGCCGCATGGCTCTCCAAACCAAACAGGTGCAGGCCCGCGCCCACGGTATAGGGCAGTGGACCCGTGTAATGAAACAAGGGGTAGCCCCAACCGTGTGAAAAACTTTCCAGCCATCGCCCCGGCATACCCTCGGCAAGAGCCTGGGCCATACCCGCTATGCGATACTGGTTATAGATCCATTCATGCCCGGCAAATGTGCTGTATTCGAGCGTATTCGGATCACGGGGGAAACCAATAATATCCCGCGTAACGGCGGCGAGGACCAACAACAGTAGCAACCACGCAAGGCGGTTACCCAGAGGAAATCTGAAAAGCATGATGGGTACAACTTAAGTTTGAACTGAGTTCGTTTTTGTTATTGAGCGGCGTATACCTCGGCCCTATTTTGTTGGCTTGAGCGCTTAGGCCCACGAAGTCTGTGGGATAGGGCCCAGAGGGTCAAGCTGTTTCGCGGCCCAGGACAGCTCGCTAAGTAATAAATTGTAAAAATGATTTAGTAGCTCTGTTAATAACGCACCACACCGCTGGTGTAAGATCTTTTGGAGATCAGACGAGCATTCTAAACCGCATGAGTGAAATCTAGGTCTTTAGCAAACGCAAGCACAGCGCTAAGTGCTGAAATATTGATTTAAGGAACCTTTAATTAAGTCCATATCAGGCACTGGATATTAAATACAACGCTTGTGGCAGCTAGTGCTCAAGCAAACCACTATCAAGTAATACCTGCGCCCACAAATATTCAGTAAAGAGCGTGGCGGCGGAAGAGCGTGTGTTTTTTAGCTGCTCAACTGCCGCTGCACTATCATCTTGTAGCCACGAGGCATAAGCCTGGTAAAACCACGCCTCTGTTTGTTCGCAGCTATTCAGGCTTTGCAGCACCAAATAATCTGTTTCCCAATTTTCTAACGCAAAATAATCAGCAACCGTTTTCGACCAATCCACCGCAGCGCGGGTACTGTAAGTATTTGCAGCTAGTTTCTCCTCAATCAACAGCGATTTAAGCCAGCTAAGTTGCAAGGAATCAAAAACACTCACATAAAATTTTTCTTTAGCGTTTTTATTACTCTCTATCTTGGTTTCTAAGGTGGAGACCACGGCCAAGGCTGCGTCAAATTGCTTCAAGCCAATCAGACGCTGAGCTTCCAAACGATAACTGCTCATATCGCCTGCCTCGCTGATAAGATATTGCACTGCCGGAGCCGCCTCTTGGTAGCGACCGGTAAGAATGGCCGCCTGCGCCAAATGTGTAGCCGTCCACCAGTTCTTTTCCATTTCCCAGGCTTTTTCCAACTGACTATAAGCTAGCGGAAACAAGCCCAGCCGCAGGTATTGTAGCCCGGAGTTATCCAGATACAGCTGGTTAGGACTTTTAGCAGCCGCTTTGGCAATATGGCTCACCGCCGCTTTCGCATAATGCTGTTGGTCGTAACGGCATTCAGTTAGCTGAATAACGTCGTTAATACTGTCGCCTAATTGATACATATATTCGGCGTTAGCAGGCTCCAGCTGCACAGCTCTTTTTGCCGTGGCAATGGCCATCCAGTAATCCTTAACTTGTTCATAATATTCAGAAAGCGCATGCCAGCTTCCCGCGTTAAAGGGTTGCTCCTGAATCATTGCTTTCACAATCGGGTCGATAGTCTCACGGCTGGTGTCGCTGTCAGAAACAGTGGCGTATTTCACGCGTGAGGGGGGAGGGGATTGTTTTTGCACCAGCGGATTTAACTGCTGGTATAAGGATTTAAGGCTATCGATATCTTCGTCGCGGTAGACAATATAGTGAAAATATTTGGCGAGATAATAATACTTCTGTACAGCAGCGCTTTCCGGTTCTTTTTGGTAGGCAAGCGTGAGATATTCTACCGCCGCCTGCAATTCTGCGAGCTGACCCGTTTGGTGAAATTTAGCGTAAGCCTGAGCGCCTGCCTGCAAGTCGTCCACAGGCTCCACCGCCGCTTGTTTTGTTGCGGTAGTATTACAGGCCGCCAACAATAAACACGCAATCACAACAGCCACCATTTGGATAAATCCAGTTTTCATAACGAATCCTTAGGGGGTGTAACCAAGTGCTCTGGCGTTTTCGAAAGAGGTGTTTGAATCGTCTATTAAGGTATTGAAGCCTTGCGCGGTACCCAATACAAACCAGGCTTCACCGTCTTTCGGCGCCAGGCGCACTGCTTCTTTTGCTGGCGCAAGAGCCAATTCAAATTCACCCAGGTTCAAATGATGTCGCGCCAGTGTTAGCTGGTATTCCAGGCTGTTTTCACCGTGCTGGTTGCGCTGCTGCTCTACCGACTGCTGTTCACTGCCAACATCATCTTTCAGCATACTTACCACCCAGGCGTTCATGGTACCCAGTTTTAATAGTTGCGCATGAAAATCAGCATATTGCTCCACATCCAGCTCCAGTGAGGGCCGCTGATAATTAATTTCTACAATAAAATCATTCCCTTCGCTGTAGCCCTTTTGCTGAAAAGAAAAATACTCATTGTTGAGGCTTTTTCCACTTTGTATCAAGGCCGGAATAGTGTTTTTTCCACCGCTAAACTGCGCCGTTAAACTCAGCTCGATAGCCATGGGGGTATACCAGACATTTTTTCGACTTGAAGGGATCTGCATGGAAGATATTTCACCCGCCAGCCGGTATATTTGCTGAAAAGATGCACCGTAAACAGTTGCCTGGGTGTCATCGTTGCGAGCTTTGAATTTATATACCGCTTTAATTTCAAAGGGCTTAAATAACTCCTCTGCGTTCAGCACATCCGCTTGCAGGGTATATTCACTCGGGTTTTCAAAAACAGCCTCCATAAAATGCTGGAGCGAAGTTTCACGATTAGTATCATGCTTCCACCACGAGCGCATATTCTGTTCATAAATGCCTGAAGGTAAGTAGTTAACTTCCACAAGCGAATGACCATTGGCCTCCCGATAAACAAGGTTCAAGCGAGTAACATTGGCTTGCAGCTCTGCATCCACGTGGGTGACCAGGCCATTTTTGTTATCGACAATTAATGCCGGTTGCCCCACTAGAAAGTTTGAAACACCGGGGTACAAGGTGCGATCTCCTGTGGTATCGAGCCACTGCGCAGGGCTGTCCCCCTCGGGAGCAACCCACACGATCATATGATCGAATATCAGCCTCACCAATTCCATATCGGAAAAGCCCGAGCGAGGTGTTTCTACCAAGGCCGCATGAGCCTGCACACCCAGTGCCTTGAGCATGGCAAGGGCAAGCACTGTTTGGTCCTTGCAGTCACCATAACCATTTTGCAGGGTTTCATCGGGAAAATGCGGGTCGTAACCGCCACGCCCTAAGTGGGCAAATACATAGCGAACGTTGTCGTTAATGTAGCGATAAACAGCTTTGATTTTTTCGTCGCGAGTAGCAGATTGCGGCAAATTAAGAGATTTAACTACGGCCTTTATTTTGCTGGTAGCGCTAAGTTTGTTTTCAACTTTTTCCCAGTTCCATCGGTTGACTAAGGACCAGTCGGTAGTGTTACTCAATTTAATGGAGGGCATAACCTGATGCTCAGGCAACATCGCATTTTCAAGAATAATTGCCTCAACATTCTTCCAGCGCCACTCGAAGCTAACGCGCTTATTTGCTTTACCTGTTTTGTGCTTGGAGGAATAAGGGCCGTATACCCTGGTGTGAAAGGTTTTACCCGCAGGCATTTCTACTCGATAGCTAAAGTTTTTTACCGAGTCTGCCCGCCAGCCATCGTTGGCGACCCGCTGTTGAAACCAGAATGGGCTGGCGCTATCGAAATCGACACTGGTAATGGCTCGCTTAATGGTTTTGGTCTGAAGCTGAAATTCGATGATGGCTCCAGGTGCTACATCCGGTAGAGAAAAAACGATTTCACTCCGGTCATCATAAAAATCCTGGCCACCGCCTACGGTACGAACCTGAACGGCATCTTTGGACACTGGCTTTACTGAGCCATCTGCGCTCAACACATTGGCAAATTGCAGCTCTGCAGAATTGTAATAGTGGTTATAAGGTATCACCAAGCGGCCGTAGTCTCTCGCGGCTTCCTGGTCGTTAATGCGGATGGAGTAATAACTGACACGCTCCCAGTCACCCTTATCATCGAGGGAAGAGTGGACAATAGAATAGAGCGTTTCTGCGCCCTCGTTACTGGTTTTTTGCTTTGCCTGGGTGCTTAGTTCTGGCCCCAGGCTCACTGCCTGAGCATTAGAGGCCAAGGCGGTAAAAGCCAACAGTACGCCAGCCAGGGTGCCAGCGAGAGTGCGATACATAGACTGCATAATCCTTCCTATTGTCTTGTCCATAATGAATTTAACGACAAAGAATTTTCCGGCAATTTATTGAGGATTGCCAGCGTTTGAGCTCAAAAACCTTTGAATAAACGCTAAACGGCAATGACTGAGGCTTTTGTTTACTTTTCTCTCGAAAAACACAGCGTATGCAAAGTTGGCGTGCTAATCACCCTGCACACGGCGTTTGCTTGCGCTATCGCAAGTTTTGTTACCTAAGGTTTAAATAATTCACCGCGACTACACTATGTTTTTTAAGTGGCGCTATTTTTATTACAAGCATGAATGTGCCAGTGTTGTCTCTGTATAGATAACACGTGAAATAGTGAAAATCTAAGATTTTTAGCTAAACTTAATAAGTAGCAGGTGCCCTTAGTCGGGTAAGGAATAATACTAAGTCATAAGGCAGGTAAGCAGTTGAGAGGTATCTAGATGTGCGCGCAGGAAGTAAGCGAGCAAACGCAGCAGAAGGACTTGCAGCAAGCCAGTGATTTGTTGGTCAGTTACTTGGCTTCTTTGGGTGTAGAGTACGCTTTCGGTATACCTGGTGGTGCCATTGAACCGCTGTTCGATGCCTTTGCCAGAAGTGAAAGAGAACAAGGCCCACGCATGGTGGTTGCCCGGCACGAAACAGGCGCTGCATTTATGGCAGCGGGTTACTCAAAGAATGCAGATAAGCTTGGGGTTTGCGCAACCACTACGGGGCCGGGCGCAACCAATATCATTACCGGCGTCGCCACCGCCTACAACGACAACATCCCCCTGCTGGTGATTACCGCCCAAACCTCGCTAAACAATTTTGGCAAGGGCGCGTTCCAGGAATCATCCGATACTGGTACGGACCTTGTCGGCCTGTTTCAATTTTGCACGGTTTACAGCACCCTCGTCTCCCACATTGAACAATTCGAACGCAAGCTCACTCACGCTATCCTAATGGCCTTTAGGGAGCGCAAGCCTGTTCATCTCAGCGTGCCCATCGATATTTTCAGACAAAAGCTGCCACAACAAGCGCCCTGTGATTTGCGTCAGCATATTAGAACACCGGAAGCCGTGGATATTTCCGCGATCAAAGAACTGGGCGATATTCTGGCCTCAGCCAAGAAAAGCGTTTTTATTCTGGGCGCAGAGGCAGCTGAGAGCTGCGACTTAATCGAGGATTGCGCGTTTAAAGTGGGAGCAGCTTTGGTTTCCACCCCCGAAGGTAAGGGTCTGATTCATTCTCACCACCCCTTGTTTAAAGGTGTTATCGGCTTCGCCGGTCATCCTTTGGCCCGGGAGCAATTGTGCCAAGCGGATGTTGATACAGTGATTGCCGTCGGCAATTCCATGAGTGAGTGGGCAATAGGGTGCTGGCAGCCAGAGACACACAGAGGGCAGCGCCTGGTGCACATCCACCCCAGAGCTACTGAGCTGTGCCACACGCCAATGGCAAGTTTACAGATTCACGCTGCCGTGAGAACCGTATTTGAGTCACTACTGGCAGAATTGGTGAGCCGAGGCATACAGCGAAAGGACCGCACCCGGCAGGTAGAGGTCGTCAACAAATACGCCTTGCCCTGCTACAACAGAGCTGCGCCTGAACTGACTGAGGGCTGGCGACAGCGGCGCGTATTACCCCAGTGGCTGATGACCAAACTGCCACAGCATCTACCCCCAAACACACGCTATGTGGCTGATGTGGGCAATAGTATGGCCTGGGCCATACACTATCTGCACCCTAGAGCTCACGGGCGCCAGGAAAGGCAACAAGCCAGCCCAAAAGGTTTATTCCAGGCCACTATTGAGTATGCCTCGATGGGTTGGGCCATTGGCGTGTCAATTGGCGCGGCCCTGGCCAACCCCGGCCAGACCCACGTTTGCATTACTGGTGATGGCAGCTGGCTCATGAGCGGACAGGAAATCACCGTGGCCTTACAACAGCGCCTGCCCATTATTTTCATCGTGCTCAACGATGCCGCACTCGGCATGGTTAAACACGGCCAGCGCCTGACAGGTGCAGAGCAAACTGGCTTTGAGCTACCTCAGGTTGATTTCGCACTCTTGGCAAAATCTTTGGGCGTGCGGGGGATTAACATACGCTGCCCGGATGATTGGTTTGAGCTTTTCGAGAATCGCGACTGGATGACTAAGGGGCCAGTGTTGCTGGATGTCTTAGTGGACCAGGAGCAGGTGCCACCTATTCAGTCCAGAACATCGGAACTTCAGCAACGCGCAAGCAAGTAAAACCACCGAGGAGCCAAGTTTGAGCGAGCAAGAGGAAACGTTTACCAGCGCTATCTGGAGTGAGCGCGCAGAGGCCGATGACCCCTTTACTGCCGCCGAGTGCCGCTGTGCAGGCTACGATGTTTTTGGTGATCTACTGGGCCAGGTGGAGTGGATTGAATACCTTTTCCTGCTGTTTCGCAAAGAGCCGCCAAGCCAGCCACAGAAACGTTTACTCAACGATCTAGCCGTCGCCCTGGCTGCTCAGGGCCCTCGGGACCTGGCTACTCAGGCCGCCACCAGTGCTGCGGCTGGGGGTTCACCCATGGCAGCCTGCCTGATGGCCGCTCTCAGTGTTGGCGCTGGTCAGCATGGCGGTGCGAGGGAAGTCTACCACGCCGTTTTGTGCTGGGAATCCTTTGCCCAGGACACAAAGCAATGGCAAAGGTATCTTAGTCAGAGCTGGCCTTTGCCAGACCCAAGCACCTGGCCCGATAGGGAGCACCCCGCCGGCTTTGACCCCAATGGCCTCGCCTGCTCAAGGCCCACACTTCAAACACTCAGCCGCTTGGCCTCACACCCTGCAACACCGCATCTGAATTGGCTGAGAGATAAAAGGCCCGCGCTGGAAACGGCAGCCAGCATGCCTCTGGCGCTTTCCGGTGTCGCGGCAAGTGCTTTTTTCGATCTGGGCTTCGATGCACAACAAGCAGAGATGCTCTATCTCTTATTGCGCTTACCAGGCGCTGCAGCGTTTGCACTTGAGCAACATGTCGAGGGTTGGTCCAGCTATCCTTTTCATAGCGAGGGGCTTCATTTACTCAATGACCCGGGAAACTGAGAAATTTATGCTTAAATCGAGCCCCAAAACCCAGTGGCAGAACAACTGGCAAACTGAAGCTGGCGCGTGGTTTCCCGGCGAGCGGGTGATCATGCATGGCGAGAACATTTTACAGAGCATGGAAGGTAAACAATGGATGGACATCATCCTCTTTGCCATTCGCGGTGAACATGGCAAGGAAGACAGCAACCAGCTGCTGGACAAAGTGCTCACTTTTTCCGGATGCATCCCGGACCCCAGGCTCTGGAATAATCGTATAGCGGCGTTGGCGGGCTCTGCCCGGTCCAGCTCCACTCTTGGTATCAGTGGCGCCACGGCGGTATCTGATGCAATTATTTATGGCTTTCAGCCAACTCACCGCGCCTACACTATGCTGCGCGACTTACAATCCGGCTTACAAAAAGATAGCGAATTAAGCGAACTGGTAAAAGCGCGTATGGCGCAGCGCCGCGACAAAAAACGCGGTAAACCCGGCAAGGGCAAGAAGCGCGAAGTGGATATTATGCCAGGCTATGGGCGGCCCGTTTCCACCGGCGACGAACGTATGCGGCCACTCATGAAGCTGTTAAAACGAGAGGGTGCAGATAGCGGCGCCGCAGTGCAATTGGCGTTTCGAGTAGAGGCCTGCTTGCAAGAGCTGGGCTATCCCTTAAAGCTCAATATGGGTGGCTTAATTGCAGCCATTGGTCTTGATCAACAATTGAAGGAACGTGAATTTGTTTACTATCTCACTCAGTGCTTTTGCCCGGGTTTTATCGTCTGTTATGAGGATGCCTTAAAACACCCCGCCGGAAGTTTTTTCCCTATGCGCTGCAGTCAGATTAAGTACAAAGGACATTCTTCGCGCCAATGGCAAAAAGCTGATGACTGAGAAGAGCACGCGGTTTGACCCACCAGCGATTAACAACTAAACCTAGTAATAAGCTCTTCCACTATTACCACTCTGCCTAAACGTGTGGCGATCTCGTAGTACCAAGCGAACGTCCAAAATAGTGCACGCAAAAATGCTTCCAGCTATGAAAGCAGGTTTTTGTACGCGAATATACGAGCAATATTGAAGTACGCTGATCATTCCCAAAACCGTCAAGCTGAATAAGTTAATTTGCAACAACTTGATAGAGCTGCGTCTAAGCAAAAACAACAAGGTTTGAATACGATTGTGATTAAACATTCCGCTTATGCACTTGCCCCCGTCTCGGCCACCAGAAAAAGGTCAAAGGTACTCGCAAAGCTCCTGGTTTTAGTCGGCTGCCAGATATTGGCAGCGACGAGCAATGCACAGTTGTTAACAGATGATGAAGATCAACTGATGAGTATGTATGGCGACGATCAGATGATTAGTATTGCCACGGGTATTGAGCAACCCATCCACAAGGCACCCGCAGTTGCTTCCGTTGTTACCGCAGATCAAATCCACGCGATGGGTGCCAGCGACCTCGATCAGGTACTTGAAACCATACCCGGTTTACACGTTAGCCGAGCCAGTATCGGCTACAACCCTGTTTATACATTTAGAGGCATTCATTCAAGCTATAACCCCCAAGTGCTGGTATTAATAAACGGCATACCCATAACAAATCTATTTCACGGCGACCGAGGACAATCCTGGGGCGGCATGCCCGTTGAAAGTATTGAGCGTATCGAAGTTATTCGCGGGCCAGGCTCGGCTGTTTACGGTGCAGAAGCTTTTGCCGGTACGATTAATATCATTACCAAAACAGCGGACGATGTTTCGGGTACAGCGCTTAAAGCGGCCTCTGGTAGTTATAACACTACCGACCTTTCGGCAATTCACAGCAACGAGTGGCTTGGCCTTAAGTTTTTACTGGCAGGTGAATATCACAAGACGGATGGACACGACGGTGTGGTCGAAAGTGATGCACAAACACGGTTCGACAGTATTATCGGCACAGAGGCCTCGCTGGCCCCTGGTAACATAACGCTATCGCGGGAAAACCTGGATCTACGCGTTGATATTCAAAAAGATAAATGGCGTATTCGCTCTGGCCTGCAGCGTCGACGTGATTGGGGCGCTGGCGTGGGTGTAGCGGAGGCATTGGATCCACACAATCGCTATAATTCCGATCGTTTTAACGCCGATGTCACCTGGACAGACCAGATTGCCAATGATGCCTGGGACTTATCAGTGCAGGCTAGTTACCTGAGTACCACCCATGAGATAGACAAAGATCTTATAATTTTTCCCCCGGGTTTCGACATGGGTTTCGGTGCCTACGACAAAGGTCTGATAGGCAATCCGGAAGTGCTGGAAACGCACAGTCGTTTTAATATTACCGCCTCCTCAAACACCTTCGACAGTCATTCATTACGTTTGGGTGCTGGCTACTACTACGGCGACTTATACGAAGTAAGAGAAACTAAAAACTTTGGTATCGATCCTGCCACTGATCAATTGTTGCCACCCAACAGCGGGCTAGTAGATGTTAGTGATACGCCCTATGTTTTCTTACGCGAAGGGGATCGTAAAAATGCATACTTATTTGTTCAGGATATCTGGCAGTTGGCGTCTGACTGGGAGTTAACGGCGGGCCTGCGTTACGATAATTACTCTGATTTTGGCAGTACTGTAAATCCCCGTCTGGTTTTGGTGTGGTCAACAACACAAAAGCTCACCACCAAAGTTCTTTACGGGGAAGCTTTTCGCGCGCCCTCGTTTGCAGAAACCCAGGCAATTAACAATCCCGTGGTATTGGGTAACCCGGATCTCGACCCCGAGCGCCTGCAAAACTATGAAATGAATTTTTATTATCAGGCCACGGAAGATCTCACCTTTTCAATCAATCTATTTAATTACGTATGGCGCGATATTATCCGCTTCGTACCCGATACAGATGCCTCATCAAGTACCGCCCAAAATACCGGTGAGCGCCTTGGCCAGGGTTGGGAAAGCGAGCTGGTTTGGCATGCGCTGGACAAAGTGTCCATCGCTGCAAATTACACCTGGGTGGATACAGAAGATAAAGATGCAAATAACAGCAAGGTGGCTTTTGCTCCCCACCAACAAGCCTATGCCAATATAAACTGGCAAATTATCAGTAAACTCAATACCTACATTCAAGCAAACCGCGTAATGGGGCGAGAACGGCAAAGTGGTGATACGCGAACAATGCCAGAGGACTACACCTTAGTTGATATGGTGCTTCAGTGGAATGCCACTAAAGACCTGGCCTTTAAACTGGTAGCCAACAATATATTTGACCAAGATGCCACAGAGCCGACTCCGTGGTCTGAGCCAGCAAATTTACCCAACGACTTACCACTGCCAGGCAGTAACTATCGTTTAGAGCTTCATCTTTCATTTTAAGTGATCTGTAATTGCCAAACGCAGTATAAGGAATTTCATTTAATGCTCGGCCCTATGATTCATAGATTTGTCAGCCAAGCCATCGTTTTAATGTTGGCAAGCGGGCTTGCATCACCTTGGTGTTTTGCCGACAAAACAAAAATAGCTGTACTCTACCCAAAAGTAAGGCATCCCCTCAATCAAGTATTTTTAGCAATTAATGAAGGTATACAACACGGTGGTGATTTCAGACTCTTAGAATATGAACTGGAAAAACACACCAAAGCGGCCGACCTGAGCCAGTGGCTGGCGAAGAACAAAGCGAGCGGCGTAATCGCACTAGGTAACAGGGGCGTAAATACCGTAAGTGTGATGGGCGATACGCTGACTCTGCCAGTTGTGGTAGGTGGCGCGGTAATGGGGCTATCCGAGCAAACTAACCATCTAACAGGGATTTCCCTGGTGCCCGCGCCGGAACACCTGTTTGCACAATTGGCAGAGCTCAGCGGTAAAATCAAAAAAATCCATGTTATCTACACACCGGCAACACATGAGTGGCTAATACATCGCGCCGAAACCTATCTTAAAAAACACGCTATCGCGCTCAATGCCATACCGGCCAGCGACCTTAGAACACTCGCATTGTCCTATCGTGAGCTACTACAAAAACAACAACAAAAAACCGAAGCGTTGTGGATACCCTATACCGGTAGACCTCTCGACAGACCGCTTATGAACCAGGTGCTGGAAACCGCTTGGAAACGTGACCTTATCGTTTTCTCAAGCAACCTGGCTGATGTAAACCGAGGTGTGCTTTTTTCAATGTACCCCGACAATCATGCAACAGGAATACAATTGGCCGAATTACTAAAACGTAAAATGGAAAACCTTGCACCTGCTCCGCCCCTTATGCTGTCACAATCACTTCTGGGGGCACTAAACACCCGAACAGCCGAGCACCTTGGTATTGCGCTTTCCAAACAAGATAAACAACACTTTAAATTACTTTTTCCCATGGATAAATAATGTCTATGGCTAGCTAACGATTATGAAATGATGTTTTCAAACCTGGGTTTTCAACGACAACTGAGTATTGCCTTCGGAGCCGGAATATTTATTCTGGCGCTGGTAACTACGCTTGTGGTTTCTCGCGTGTCAACCCAGGCATTGCAAGAACGCATTATTGTCGAAGGTACTCAATTGGCGCTTGAGCTGGCAGAGAGAAGCACATTGGCCTTGCTATATGAAAGCGAACAAACCGCTGAAGAAGCGGTGGGCATACTCGACACTTTCAAAGATGTGGTCAGCGTACAAGTACTCTCTCGAGAAATGAAACCCTTGTATAGCAGAGGGAAGCCAATGGAGGCGAATATGGCCTCCTCGGTTAACCTGGTGAACAATGTTATTGTCGCGGACGAAAAGCTCCACTGGCATTTTATAGCCACCGTTAAAGTTAAACGATTGGATAATGAACCCATTCATACATTATCTATTGTTCCGGAAGATGTGCTGGGTTTCGTGAGAGTTGTAATGAGCAAGGAATCGCTGAAATCCATGGCGATTAATATTCTACTGCTAAATTTCCTCATCTCTTTTGGTATTGCTTTTGTGTTATTGGTGGTACTTCTCGTTATTTCTCAACGCGTACTGGGGCCCATAAATTATCTGGCCAAGGTCATGTCCAGTGCGCAACAAGGGGAGGTGGAGAGTCATGTAACTATCCGCGGGCCGCGGGATATTCAGCAAATGTTTATCGCTTTTAATACCATGATGGACATTTTAAAACAGAGGGAACTCGAGCTAGAGAAATCCCGCGATGACGCCTATGAACTGGCCACCCTAAAAGGTGAGTTTGCTGCCAATGTGAGCCACGAGTTACGCACACCTATGAACGGCGTTCTGGGTATGCTGGAAATGTTGGGTGACAGTTCCCTCACGGGCAAAGAGCGTGAATACCTAAATGTGGCTAAAAATTCCGCTAAATCCCTGTTACAACTGATTAACGATATCCTCGACTTTTCCAAAAACGAAGCGGGTAAAACCATTCTCGAAGAGGAAGATTTTGATTTGTTTGATCATGTTGAGGAAGTCGTTGCTTTACTTGGTACGCAAACACAGAAAAAGAAAATCGATTTAACCTACTCAATCCTCGGTGATTTACCCCGTTGCTTCAAGGGCGATGTCAACAGAATTCGCCAGTTACTTATTAATCTTACCAACAACGCCATAAAATTTACCGACAGGGGTACAGTCAGTATTGATCTGACAAAAAGGGATGAGGGGAGTGGTGATAGCGCTATGGTAAAACTGCGTTTTACTATTAGTGACACTGGCATTGGCATTCCACAAGACAAGCAAGAGCATATTTTTTCTGCCTTTTCTCAAGCAGACGGAAAAACCACACGCAGGTACGGCGGAACAGGGCTGGGGCTTTCTATTTGCAAACAGCTAGTGGAATTAATGCAAGGTGAAATCGGTGTTAAGAGCACGCCGGGTAATGGCAGCGTTTTTTGGTTTGATTTGCCTCTTTGTCAATCAGAAACGGTTTTAGGAAAGACTTTCAACAGTACGAGAGCCACACTCAAGGTATTAGTTGTCGATAGCAATCCGGCAGTGCGGCACAGCATTGAATGGATGCTGAAACGCTCTGGCAACCATTGCCAGCAAGCAGGTTCGCATTCGAACGCCGTTAAACTCATTCACTCGGCGGAACAAGACAATTCACCTTTTGATCTGATAATTATCGATAAACAATTAGATGACAGCGCTCAAACCCCTATTGCTGAGCAGCTCAGGGCTACGAATAGCACGCCCTTTTGTGCGCTTATGACTTTTTCCATCGATCAGCCCCTTATTGAAAATGAAAACAGCACCATACTGGTCAAACCCATTATCAATAGTCATCTCAATGCAATTCTGGATCGGGTGAGCCGCAAGAACCAAAAAACAGAAAAAGACATTCCCGGTAAAGTAGAAAAAATTCAAGCTAATAACGAACCCGTGTTTCCGGAGGCAAAAATACTTATTGTCGATGATAACCCGGTAAATCAGATGGTGGCTGTTGGCTTGCTAGAACCGCTACGATGTAAAACCGCTACAGCGGTACACGGTTTGGAATGTCTGGAAAAACTGGAAGTAGAGCACTTCGATTTAATACTCATGGATTGTAATATGCCTGAACTGGATGGCTATAAAGCCAGTGAAGCTATTCGGGCTAGAAATGATGAAAAGAAAAATGTCATTATCATCGCCATAACCGCAAACGCCGGACCCGGTGAAAGAGACAAGTGTCTTAATTCTGGCATGAATGACTATTTGGTCAAACCCTTTGACCGGCTTGGTTTAAAAGACAAGTTTCTACAATGGCTGCCTGAGTTCAAACGTAAGCCTTGATACGAATTTAGCCGCCCTTGTTTGCTCGCTTACCACTTACGCAGCAGAGGCAAAGAATTTATCTCACTACGCGCAGCCAACGCCATAAACGCAACACATCCGCCAAGGCACCTGCAACATAGGTGAGCGCTGCTGCCTGCAGTACTTGTCTAACTGCGGGGTAGTGTTCCTGCGGTATATATCCTTCTTTGAGTATCGGCAAGGCCTTGTTAAAGCTTGCGTCGTATTCTTCTGGCAAAATAGCGACATACATTAAAACCGAAGCAAGCATAGTCGCTATGCCCACTGCTATTCCCACCAGCATAATATGTGGCACTTTAAAAAGAAAAGTCAGCACGGGAAACAGCACTAAAACACCCGTGCCGAAGCGTTTAATAATAAAAGCTTTGTTGAGGTATTTAGCACGCAATTGGCTAACCGGTTCATTGCGAATAAATTGTATGGCATGGCCAACTTCATGGCTCGCAACGGCCACTGCTGTCAGTGATTTGCCTTGGTAGACACGGGGGCTCAGTGAAATAATTTTTTCTGCAGGGTTATAGTGGTCGCTATTGGGTTCACCTTCAACAACCTGAACGCCCTCCAGCTGAAAGCGTTCCACAAGATGCTGAGCTAATTCACCGCCGCTGCCTGGCATGTTTTCAATTTCTTTTGAGTGACGCCAGAGTACAAATTTAACCCATAGGAAGGGGCCATAAATAAGCAGAATGATAAGAATAAAACCGAGTCCGTAAACCATGTTTAGCCTTTAAAAGTGATGACAAAGCGCTTAAACGGCCCGATTTAACTAGCCTTTTTACAGGCTCACTGTGTTAAAGCCCTTATTTATTAAAGCGATAGTGTCGTTGCGCACCCGGCGGTACTTTGCGAAAACGCTTGTACTCCCATTGATACTGCTCCGGCTTGTACGCCACCACCTCTTCAACCGCTTGATTCAGTGCGCGTAGTGCAAGTGCTTTATCGCTGCTGTATATCTCTGCCGGGGGCTCGCGATAAACCACTTCAAAACCGTTTTGCTGGCGCAAACATAAGCCCATCACAACACGGCATTGGGTTTTTTCTACCAGGCGATGTACCAGTGTCATGGTGTAAGCGGCTTGACCAAAGAAGTCAGCAAATTCACCACCGCCTTCATCCGGTATTTGATCCGGCAGAATACCGACCGTTCCACCTTTTTTTAAAATGCGTAACAGACCAGCAACCCCGCGTACGTCCGTTGCTAGCAGTGTCGCACCCATACGTGCGCGCGATCGCAGCATTAAAGGTTCGAGATAGGCCTGTTTTGGTGGCTGGTAAAGAAAAGCAGCCGGGCCAAAGCTTGAGATATTTATTCCCAGCACTTCCCAATTGCCGATATGTGGGCCGAGAACAATCAGCCCCTGCTTTTGCTCTGCATTGTGCTGCTTAGACAAAAGCTCACTGCCATGTACCGCAATAATACGATCCATTACCCACTGTACACTTCGGTGCCAGACAATATTTATTTCGATAGAGAGTTTGCCAGACTCGATAAAGCTCGCTCGCGCCAGTGAATATCGCTGCTGCTGGCTGAGCTGCGGATAACACAAATCGATATTACGTTGAGTAACCTTCGCTTCGCGGGGCTGAAAACGCCAGGCAAGGCGGGCAATCCAAGCACCCAATAAGCGCCCCAAACCCAGCGGCAAGCGACCGACAGAGGCCATCAACCATAAAACCAACTTGCCTTTGATGACCACCCTCCAAAACACTATTTGCGTCTACAACTGACAACAGCTATTCACTAAAACAACTTATGAAGCCTGTTTGGCCATAAATTCGGCGACTTTCGCACCCGCGTGGCCACTGCCGTAACTTACCGCTGATTGTATCGCTTCTGCCAGTACTCTGTAGTAGTTGCGGCCCGCGTGGGAATTAGCAAAAGCAATATAGGCGCGTAATTCGTCATCTGTCAGCGCCTGATAATTATAGAGGTTTGTTGCCTCCACAACCTGCTGATAGCGTTTCAGCATATTTGGGCGCATCTCTTCAGCACGCTCGGCAAACTGTGCTTCAGTAATGCGGGCCTCTTCTGGCAGTGCTGGCCGCAAAGCAATCATCATTGATTTTTGCGTGGTAAGTACCAGCTCCACTTCTTGAACGCTGGCTTTATTAGCTTCATCCAGCTCACGCACCAAGGCCACCCGTGGCTCATTCTTTTTTAGTTCACTGTAATGGTCTCTGGAAGCATTATGCGCCTCAGGACGAGCGCCCTGAACTTCCATTGCCGCCACTTTTTTACCCAGATCACTGTTGAGCCAGCTAAGCACCTGCTCAACTTCTTCCGCATCCAGCGAATTTTGCAGGTGGGTACGCGCCACCTCCCGCAACTCACCAGGGTTGAAGGTCTGCAGTATGATGGGGCGAATTTCATCCACATGGACCACGCCTTTTCGCAGTTGCTGGTCGGCGGATACCAGTATCTTTTGCGGCAGACGTACCAGTCTCGCATTGGCGCCAGAACGATCCATTAACTCATCGATCGGGGTATCAGCGCTCTTAATTACACGGGGGGTTTCTGTTGTTTGCTGGTCATATTCCGGTGGTTTACCACAGGCAGATATCAGCAGGCTCAAAATACCAAAAAAAACAAAGTAATAGGGTGCTCTCATCTTGTTTCTCTCCTTCATTATTATTGCTTATACGCGGAGTGGGTGGCGAAGAATAACAATCAAGCTTTTATTGACGCCAACCCACCGATAAGTTTAACCGATGAAAGCAAAGCACGATAACGGCTTACTGTTGGATTTCACAAAGAATGCACGTTTAAAACACCATAGTGTGAGCGCTTACTTACGGTATTAGACCAAGATAGCTCTAACTCTCCCATCCCGGTATAATTGCCGCCCTAAAAAGCACCTAGATAACAATCTTCTCACCATTAGCGAGTACTCACTGTGTCTAAATCCGCCGAGTCTAAGGCAGACGTTTCAACATTTCAGGGGCTGATCCTTGCCCTGCAACAGTATTGGGCCAATCAGGGCTGTGTGGTTTTACAGCCGCTGGATATGGAAGTGGGCGCAGGCACCTTCCACCCGGCCACCTTTTTACGCGCCATTGGCCCGGAAACCTGGAACAGTGCCTATGTACAACCTTGCCGCCGTCCCACCGATGGCCGCTACGGTGAGAACCCCAACCGACTGCAACACTACTACCAGTATCAGGTAGTACTAAAACCGTCCCCCAGTAACATTCAAGAGCTTTACTTGGGCTCTTTACAGCAGCTCGGCATAGACACCAGTATTCACGATATTCGTTTTGTTGAAGATAACTGGGAAAGCCCCACACTTGGAGCCTGGGGCCTGGGCTGGGAAGTGTGGCTAAACGGCATGGAAGTTACCCAGTTTACTTACTTTCAGCAGGTGGGCGGCATAGAGTGTTACCCGGTAACCGGCGAGATTACCTATGGACTGGAGCGCATTGCCATGTATTTACAGGGCAAGGACTCCATCTACGACCTGGTGTGGACTATTAGCCCAGACGGCAAGCCAGTCACTTACGGCGATGTGTTTCACCAGAACGAAGTTGAAATGTCCCACTTTAATTTCAGCGAAGCCAATGTTGAATTTTTGTTCCACAGCTTTGATGTTTACGAAGCAGAATCCAAGCGCTTAATCGAAAAAGGGCTGCCACTGCCCGCCTATGAAATGGTGATGAAAGCCTCCCATGCCTTTAACCTGCTGGATGCCCGTCAGGCCATCTCGGTAACCGAGCGCCAGCGCTTTATTCTGCGTGTACGCACTCTGGCACGGGATGTGGCCAAGGCCTACTTTAACGCGCGAATGAAACTGGGCTTCCCCCTGGCACCGGATAATCTGCGAGACGAAGTTATCCAAAAAGCCAACGACGAAGAGGGAGCCGCCAAATGAGCCAGCAATTTTTAGTAGAACTGGGCACAGAAGAACTGCCGCCTACTGCATTAAAAACCCTGTCGGAAGCCTTTGTTAACGGCGTCAAAAGCGGCCTGGAGCAACACAAACTCAGCTTTGCTTCCATCACACCCTACGCTACCCCGCGTCGCCTCGCGATGCTGGTGGAAGAGCTTGCAGAAAGCACTCCCAAAGAAGATGTGAAAGTATGGGGCCCACCGACCCAAGTCGCCTATAAAGACGGCCAGCCCACCAAAGCCGCCGAGGCCTTCGCCAAGAAGAACGGCATAAGCCTCGACGCCTTAAGCAGCGAAAACGACGGTAAAATCGACAAGCTGGTTTTTAATAAAAGCGCCGGTGGCGAAGCCGCTGCTGATTTATTAGTGGGTATTGTTAATGAATCGCTGGCAAAGCTGCCCATTAACAAACGCATGCGCTGGGGTGCCAGCCGCACCGAATTCGTTCGTCCCGTTCACTGGTTGGTGATGATGCTGGACGATAAAGTGCTGGAGGGAGAAATTCTCGATTTAAATGCGGGTCGCAGTACTCGCGGACACCGCTTCCATCACAATCAGCAAATTGAACTAAAAACCGCCGGGGATTACGCCGAGGTGCTCGCTAGCACCGGGAAAGTGATCGCCGATTTCAACCAGCGCAAATCAGACATCGCCGAGCAGGTTAAAGCCGAGGCAGAAAAGCTGGGTGGCACTGCCGTTATTGATGAAGACTTGCTGAACGAAGTCACCGCGCTGGTAGAGTTTCCCGTGGCGCTGGCAGGCAAGTTTGAGAAAAGCTTCCTCTCTGTTCCAGCAGAAGCGCTTATCTCCTCCATGAAGGAACACCAGAAATATTTCCACTTGGTTGATAACAAAGGCGAGTTATTGCCTTACTTCATTACTCTGTCAAACCTTGTGAGTAAAGACCCGAAGCAGGTTATTGAAGGCAACGAAAAAGTTATTCGGCCCCGTTTGGCAGATGCCGCTTTCTTTTTTGATACGGATAAAAAGACCAACCTGCAGGCCCAGCGCGAGCGCCTTAAAAATATAGTTTTCCAGGCCAAGCTCGGTACCGTGTTTGAGAAAACAGAGCGCATTGAGCAGCTAGCCACACTCATAGCAGACAAACTAGGGGCAGATAAGGCCTTAGTGAGCCGCGCCGCACAACTGTGTAAATCCGACCTTGTCAGCAGCATGGTTTACGAGTTCCCAGACATGCAGGGCATCGCCGGCTATCACTATGCGCTAAACGACGGTGAACCTGCTGAGGTAGCGCAGGCCATTAACGAGCAGTACATGCCCAAGTTCGCCGGTGACCAACTGGCAGCGAGTACCACTGGTGCAATAATCGCGCTGGCGGACCGGCTAGATACTATCACCGGAATATTCGGCATAGGGCAAAAACCCACTGGCTCGAAAGACCCCTTTGCTTTGCGTCGCTCCTCGCTGGGCGCTTTGCGCATTCTGGTGGAAAAAGAATACTCCCTTGATTTGCGCGAACTTATCGCCAGCTCCGCAAGCAGTTTCCAGGCCCTAAGCAATAAAAACGTGGTTGAAGATGTGCTCGCCTACATGATCGAACGTTTCCGCAGCTGGTACGAAGAAGCCGGGATTGCCGCTGAAGTATTCATGTCAGTAAGCGCCAAAGGGGTAAGTACGCCACTGGATATTAACCAGCGCGTTTACGCCGTTGCGGAATTCTCCAAAATGGCGGAAGCACAAGCATTGGCTGCAGCCAACAAGCGGGTCTCCAATATTCTGGCGAAGCTGGATCACCAGCCCGCCAGCTCTATCGATGAAAGCCTGCTGATTGAAGCTGCTGAGAAAACCCTCGCAGCTCAAATAGAAGAGATGACGGCAAAGGTACAGCCCCATTTCCACAAAGCCAATTACACTGAAGCTTTAAAAATCCTGGCTGGCTTACGCCAGGCTGTGGACACTTTCTTTGATGATGTAATGGTAATGTGCGACGACGAAAAAGTGCGCGAAAATCGTCTGGCATTATTGCAGCAGTTGCGCAGCCTATTCCTGGAAGTTGCTGATATTTCCTTACTCGCTGTGAAATAAGTATTGTTTGATAAGGACTAATAATTGTTTATAAAAACCCGGTCGTTCCTGTTTGCTGTTATCTACAACTCAACAGGTGTTTTTTACGGCACGCTGTCGTTGTTTTTATGGCCTCTGCCGCTAAGGCTGCGGCACCGTGTAATTATGGGCTGGACTCAACTGGCGGTTTTTTTGGCCCGCTGGATTTGTGGCCTGCGCTATCAAGTCATCGGCAGGGAAAACCTGCCTGCCAAAGGGGAAACGGTGTTAATTTTATCCAAACACCAAAGCACCTGGGAAACCCTGTTTCTCCAGAATCTGTTCTGGCCCGCCTGCACAGTATTAAAAAAGGAACTGTTACGCATACCTTTTTTCGGTTGGGGTTTGGCGGCGCTCAACCCCATCCCCATTGATCGAGACAACCCTCGTGAAGCACTGCGAAAAGTAAAAACCAATGGCGTTCAACGCTTACAAAATGGCTACAACTTGTTACTCTTCCCAGAGGGCACACGCGTTGCGCCGGGGGAGAAAGGCAAGTACGCTCGAAGCGGTGCTGATATTGCGGTTGAATCCGGTAAAAACATTATACCTATAGCCGTAAACTCTGGTGTTTATTGGCCAACCAAGCAAATGGAAAAAGTTCCGGGCTGCATAACCATAGTGGTTGGACCGCCCATATCTCCCGAAGGTAAAACCAGCCGAGAACTGATTGGCGAAGTGGAAACCTGGATAGAGAGCACCATGAAAACCCTATGAGGATTCACTATGGCTAAGAATACTGATTTCAACCTGGCACAATTCGGGCTTCGCTTTCTATTCGCACTGGTACTGGTGCTGTGCTCCTATAACCCTAGTGGCTATTCCTTTGCACACTGGCTAGTGAATACTTTCCCTTCAATAACACCCCTGCTGGCAGTAGCGGGCTCAGCACTCATTATTGGTTGGGCCATCTATCTGCGCGCCTCGTTCCGCTCACTGGGCGTGGCCGGTATGCTGCTGGCAACGGTATTTTTTGGCTGCCTGGTGTGGTTATTTGTAGACATGGGTTTACTCAGCCTCAGCAACGTAGGTACCTTTAGCTGGGTTGTGCTGGTGCTGCTCGCACTGGTACTGGCTTTCGGAATATCCTGGTCTCATATTCGCCGTAAAATAACCGGCCAGGTGGACGCAGACGATATAAGTGACAATTAAAGCCCAGAATGGGATATATGCTGAAATTAGTCAGCAAAAAGAGAGCGACAGGGTATATACCGCTAATTAACATATAGCAAATGCGTACCCGCTAAAAAACTCAAAGAGGCCCTAGCCCCATGCTGTTCCTTCAAATTCTCGGTGGCATATTTCTTATCCTGTTATTCGTTGGGGCATTTTACGGCTGGAAAATTCTCAGGTTTTTTCGTCGTTTAAAAGGTATAGCCAATTCAGATCTCAATAAGCTCATTACCGTGCTACCAGAAATGTCGCTGGAACTGGAAAATTCCGATTTGGTGGACTGGCAGGAACGTGACAAACTGGTAGAACAGGAGAATACTTTACGCCGCCTTGGCCTGGTTCACCACGGATATTTTGTCACCTACGCCGGCGCTTCCACAGTGCATATTTCCCTTTGGTGCTTTAAGAAAGCTTTGGTATTTGCATTCTACGAAGGGCAAGCCGATTGCGACGAGGACAATCCAATTCCTCCTACATTCTGTTACGAGTGCCTGGCAAGGTTAAGTGACGGCGGTTCACTATGTATCAGTAATTCCAGCTTCGCCGATTTAATGCCAAGACAAAGCCAGCATAGACTTTTAAAAACAGATCTGGTCGAACCTGCCGCCATGCTCAATACCCTTAAAAAGAATATCCCCACGGGCACCAAGGTACTACCCATAGCGGATGTAAAAAAATATTTTTGTGAAACCTATGAACAGATAAACGAATGGTTGTGGCAAGAACCTCAATTACGCTCTGCTGAAATAGACGGTGTTATGCAACAGCTGGGTATTGAAGCAAGCGATGAATTGATTACCGAGCTGTTACAACACGGTAAACTTATGCGCAGCGAATTGCGCAGCAAGCAGATAATTAGCAGGCTATCTGCCAACGCCAAAATGTCTGCCGCAAAATGGGAACAAATCCGCGATAAACTAGTAGTCATACACAGTGATATGACCAGTTCAGAACTGGTGGGCGCAATCTACCAACTCAGCCCGAATATTAACCAAAAACAGGAAGATATGTTAGACAAACTGGCTGATGATAAAACAACAGTTAACGGATTAGAGGAATTTGGCAGGCTGTGCAGTGAATATGGTTTTGCAAGAAATGCAAAAAGGTTGGCTAAAGTTAGTGAGCCGGTTAGAGGCGAGATTTATTTAATGCCCTAAAATCCCTGAAATATTCCCGCTAAAGTTAATCAAATGTTATTCAGATGTGCTCTACTATTTTTTTATATTCTGCCAGGCATTCCGGGTTGGCAATTGCTTCTTTGTTAGTTATTTTTTTACCGTTAATTATCTTACTTACTGCCAGTTCTATTTTTTTACCGGAGCGGGTATAAGGTATATCAGCAACTGCAATAACGTCTCTAGGCACATGCCGTGAAGTGGTTTTAACTTTTATTCCCTGTTTTATTTCATGAATACGCTGTTCACTTAACAGCTCTTTTGGCTTCATTTTTACGAATAAGATAACATCCACTTCTCCCTTTCTTTGCCTGCCAACACAAACGCTATCTTCAATGTAGTCCAGGGTTTCTGTTTGCCGGTAAATTTCACTGGTGCCAATACGCACTCCACCAGGGTTAAGGGTGGCGTCGCTTCGACCATAGAATATTGCACCGCCTCTTGAGTTTATTTTTATATAGTCGCCGTGATACCAAAGGCCAGGATAAGTGGAAAAATACGCTTCCTTAATTTTCGTATTGTCTGGATCGTTAAGAAAATACAGAGGCCGCGATGGAAAACTGCTTCGGCATACCAGCTCCCCTTGTTGACCGATAAGAGCCTGGCCACTTTCATCAATACAAGCCACGTCCATACCTAAACCCACACACTGTAATTCTCCACGATAAACGGGTAATAGTGGATTGCCCAAAAAAAAGCAGCCAATTATGTCTGTGCCACCAGAAATACTGGCAAGCAGAACATCACTTTTTATGCTGTTGTAGACGAAATCATATTGCTCTGGCAACAAGGGCGCCCCGGTGCTTAAAATAGTTTCCAAAGCAGAAAAATCTATCGACCTTATTTCCGTTTTACTGTCTTCCAGCGCTTTTAAGTATTTTGGCGAAGTACCAAAAATATTAATTTTTTCCGTTTCTATAAGGGATAAAAATTTCTCAAAACTGGGATAGGCAGGGGAACCTTCATAGAGTGTGCAAGTACCACCAAAGAACAGCGAGCTTACCAGCCAGTTCCACATCATCCAGCCACAGGTGGTAAAAAAGAAAATATTTTTATTACTGTTGTGGTCGCTGTGTAAACCAAGCTCTTTAATGTGTTGCAACAGTACACCACCAGCGGCATGCACAATACACTTTGGCTTACCGGTTGTGCCAGAGGAATACATAATATACAAAGGGGCTGAAAAGGAGCGCATGCAGTAGCTAATGGCCAGCTCACCCTCAGAGGGTGCCTGCCAGAATTCCGCATTGGCGAGCTGGCTGATATCCGGTTTCTTATGGTATCGATCTACCACTACCACCTTTTCAATAGAATCGATTCGCTCAAGAATCTCCCTAACCTTTGCAAGGCAGTCGAAATACTTGCCGTTGTACTCATAACCCGCACAACACACCAACACCTTAGCTTGCGATTGGCCAAAACGGTCCACCACACCTTCCACACCAAAATCGGCACTTGTAGAGGTAAATATGCCTCCGCTCGCGGTAGTGGCCAGCATGGCAATAACAGTTTCGCTAATATTGGGCATATAGCAGGCGAGCACATCGTTTTCGCTAATAGTGGCTGCTATTTGTTGTTGAAAACAGGCGACAGCCTGGCGAAGTTCGGCAAAGCTAAGCACCTGCCTGTCACCGTTCTCTAAAACGGAGATTAAGGCCGTTTGCGATGGTTCACCTGTTTTTAATAAATTTTTGGCGAAGTTGAGTTTGACATTAGGAAACCAGGCATAGCGTTCAAAACCAAAGTCCGTGGCTGCTGGGGCTACATCTCCCTCAAAATCCACTTCAAAATATCGAATTAGCTCCGTCCAAAAAAAGGCCGGCTGCTGTACAGAAAGCTGGTGCAAGGCAGCGTAACTCAGCTCGCAAAGAGGGTGCCGGGCGTGGATATACTCCAGGAATCGTTGCATGTGGGAGCGCTGCTTACGCTCCTCGCTGGCTTGCCAAAGCATGATAAAGCTCCTTCAAGTAAGAACTTTCGCGTTGCCGAATAAAACACAGGATGACCGTTCAATTTTAACGCTTTTTATGCTGCATAACAGCAATAATCGCCGCCAGGTGATTATACCCGCAAAAGCCAAATTACATTTTGAAGCACTATTTTCCCGTGTGCTCTTATATACTCAGGCTTTAGACGTTTTAGCTCAAGGGACTAAGCCATGCCTAAACCTGCAAAACACCGCTCAAATACCATACGCACCGCAGCTTCTTTATTGTTTTTATCAGCTTTACTCTTTTACGGGCCGGCGCAGACCAGCTCGCCATACTGTGAGACTGTGTACGATATTGAATACCTCAGCTGGGAGGAGTTTCGCACACCAGTAAAAGCAGAGAGTGTTATGCCCTTTAAAAAAATAGGTAACATGCTGCTGAAAGACGACTTACTGATACTCTCTGAACCGAACAAGGGAATCCATCTAGTAAACAATTCAGACCCACAGGCCCCCGAAAAAATCAGTTTTCTTAGTGTTTACGCCGCTGACCAGGTAGCCATGAGTGGAGATATACTTTACACCAGAAGTTACGTAGACCTCATTGCTATAGATATCAGCGACCCGAACAACGCCGCAGAAACTGGCCGCCTGAAAAACCTGTTCCCCACCCCCCTCACCACGCTCGATGACCCTGAAAAATATTTTTTTGGCGCTCGCGACCCGAAACTCGGTGTAGTAAAGGATTTCGAAATTGTCTCTCAGCAATGTCGAGGGGGAAATTATTCCGGCAACGATACCTCAGGAGGTTGCGGCTCTAGTGGCGGTGGTAGCACTGCCACGCCTGCCCAAGATAATACGGCAACACCGGCGGTTAAACAGGGTTCTCTGGCTAACATGATTATTGTTGACGATTACCTCTATGTTATTTCTTACGATGAGGTTAAAACCGTGTCACTTGCCGACCCCTCAGCTCCAGAACTGGTAAATACTACCGCTGTGAACAACTGGGCAATGGAAACCCTTTACTACCACAACAACGCCCTGTACATCGGCACCAGCGTTGGTGTGGAAATTCTGGATATCACTACCAGGAATAGCCCTCAGGTAGCTGGCACTTTTTCTCACCAGTGGAGCTGTGATCCAATCGTCGTGCAGGGTGAAGTTGCTTACTCTACTTTACGCGGAAGAGGTTGCGGCGGCGCCCAAAACCAACTGGATATTCTTGATGTGTCAGATATATACGCTCCACAACTGATCACCAGCGTGGAAATGTCTGAACCCTACGGTCTAGCTATAGATGGCAATCTTCTGTTAGTCGCCGATGGCTACTCAGGCTTAAAGCGGCTGAATGTAGCCGACCCCGCCAATCCAATATTTATGCAAGGGCTGGGTAATTACACCTTAAGAGACATTATTGCCGTAGACGGGCACGCTATTCTGCAGGGTGTAAACAGCGTTATACAGGTAGATTACAGTGATGAAGAAAGTATTACTGTGGTGAGTGTGCTGGAGTATTAACGCTTCCCCGATGCTTGCAATGGTTTATTGCCAGCGCAAGCATCGGCCGTCTCTATTGAGCTTCTTTATTCAAGCTACTTTATTTAAGCCATTATTTTTTAAGCCACTGTGGACTTTTTCAACAAACCCCGCTTTTTCAGGTAGATTAACAGCAGAGAGACTGCCGCCGGGGTTATTCCTGGAATGCGCGACGCCCGGGCAATGGTTTCAGGTTGCGCTGCAATAAGTTTTTGTTTTAGTTCGTTGGAAAGACCTTCTACCGTGCTGTAATCAAAATCAAGGGGAATAGCAGTATTCTCATTCTGACGTAAGCGCTGGATGTCTTCTTGCTGGCGGTCGATATAACCGGAGTATTTAGCGGCTATTTCAATTTGCTCGGCCACTTGCTGCTGTGGTTTTCGTTCATTACAGTCACGTTTAAAATCAGCAATATCGCAATAGCTTAGCTCTGGCCGCTTAAGCAAATCCATTAAGGAATATTCCCGTTGCAGCGGAGAGCTGAGTTTAGGTTTTAACTGCTCAGCTTCGCTGCTACCGGCCTGAACCCAGGTACTCTTTAAACGCTGGGTTTCCCGCTCGATGGCTTCGCGTTTTTCACAAAATAGTTGCCAATGGGTATCGTCGATCAGGCCCAGTTCACGACCTTTTTCCGTCAAACGCAAATCGGCATTGTCTTCACGCAACAACAAACGGTATTCCGCACGGCTGGTAAACATGCGATAGGGTTCTTTGGTGCCCATACTTATCAAATCATCAGCCAAAACGCCAATATATGCCTGGTCACGCTCCGGGCACCAGGCATCTTTACCTTGCACTGCCAAAGCGGCATTGGTCCCGGCCAGCAAACCTTGTGCTCCCGCTTCCTCATAGCCCGTAGTGCCGTTAATTTGACCCGCAAAGTACAGGCCGTTGATATGCCGAGTTTCAAAACTGTACTTTAAATCTTGCGGATTAAAGAAATCGTACTCGATGGCATACCCCGGCCTGCAGATATGAGCACTATCAAAGCCCTTTATGGATTGCACCAGTGCCAGTTGAATATCAAATGGCAAGCTGGTGGAAATACCGTTGGGGTAGAGTTCGTGGGTAAGCAGGCCTTCTGGCTCAATAAAAATCTGGTGGCTGTTCTTATCCGCAAAGCGGTTGACCTTGTCTTCAATTGACGGGCAGTAACGCGGCCCAACACCTTCGATAACACCAGTAAACATGGGAGAGCGATCAAAGCCACCGCGAATAATCTCGTGGGTGCGTTCATTGGTGTGTGTAATCCAGCAGCAGGTCTGCTGCGGATGGTCATCAACAGAACCCTGCAGGGACATCACCGGGGTAGGTGTGTCACCCCATTGCTCCTGTAGGTCGGTGAAATCCACCGTGCGGGCGTCAATACGAGGCGGTGTGCCGGTCTTGAGCCTGTCTACCTGTAGTGGCAGCTCGCGCAGACGGTCGGCAAGCGCTATCGAAGGCGGATCGCCAGCACGGCCGCCGCGATAGTTTTCCATACCAATATGTATTCGGCCGCCCAGGAAGGTGCCTGCAGTAAGCACGACTGAGGGTGCGTAAAACTGCAGCCCCATCTGTGTGACCACACCCCTGACTGTATCCCCTTCAACAATCAGGTCATCAACGGCCTGTTGGAAAATGAGCAAATTCTGCTGATTTTCCAAAATCTCCCGAACGGCGGATTTATACAATACCCGGTCTGCCTGAGCCCGAGTAGCGCGAACGGCTGGCCCTTTACGGTTATTAAGCACGCGAAACTGAATACCGCCCTTATCGGTAGCTTTAGCCATGGCACCGCCAAGAGCGTCAATTTCCTTAACCAGGTGGCTCTTACCAATGCCCCCAATGGCCGGGTTACAGCTCATCTGCCCAAGTGTTTCGATATTGTGGGTCAACAGCAGGGTAGAACAACCCATGCGCGCAGCGGCCAGACAGGCCTCTGTACCAGCATGGCCGCCACCGATGACAATCACATCAAATGTTCTTGGGTAGATCATGTTTTTCACTCAAATAAAAAGGCTCGCCATTATAGGGATGCTTGGTTAAAAAAAGAACTGTAGTTTAGGAAGTTGAAATGTAGTTATATAAGAAGAGTTAAAGAATATATATATGTTTATATAGGTAGAATTATTTTAGTAATAAATATTAGGGCCGGTGTTTTCTGGGGAAAACAGGGTTTTTACTATAATTAACAACAGCTTAGCGGAAGTACAAGAGCTGTTTAAAAGTCGTATAAGCGGTAACAAAGCTGCAGTAAAACTGTTAAGAAAAAGCCCTGTTATACAGTGGCAAAAAACTATCGATATTTTCGGTGGATAAATTTAACAAGTATTCGCAGCTTAAACGCCTGTTTTCCAGAGACTTATCTTCAGAAGTAATTAATCCACAGGTTTGAAAGCGCATTTAAGTATAAAGCTATGGGTGAGCTCTTAATTTGCTGTGGATTAATTTGTAATTGTAAAAATTAATTGTATCTACCCTGTTGATAACTTGTGTAGAGAAGTGAATAACTTTGTCAGCGCATGCGTACGAGAAAGCTCGGCGGGCCCCTGCCTAATAAAGACCGGGGGCAGTTACCAGACCACTAAAGGCATACCCGTATAGTATTTGTGCAAGAAAATCATAATTGCCAGAAAGAACACACTGCCAAGTAGTGCCTTTATCTCTTTTTTAAGGGGCACCACCTCAGGTTTCTGCCAGTCTTTGTCACGCCGGTTGATCAGGACAATTTCAATAAGTGCCCAGGCCGCCAGTGTGCCGAACAAAACAATAGAGCGGGTTTCACCGTTGCTGAGCAAGTGAGCAACAGACCAGCTAAGCAGGCCAAGTAGCATGGGGTGGCGTAACAGGCTTTTAAGGCGACTGTTATAGTTGGCAGACGCAAAAAGGAAGAAGGATAAAAGCATTAGGCTGTAAGTGGCGTGGCGAAGGCCATAAGGAGGTACGTAGAGGTGAACGGGAGTACTGCCGCGCCAACCCAGTACGATTAACACAATACCGCTAACAATGAGTGTAGCCACAAGACCTGCGTAGGCATTCTCTCCAGCTTTAGCGATAAGTGTTTTTTTAAGTGGAATAAATAAAGAAGGAATAAGGTGAGCGAAACACCATAAACCTAAGCCAATGATGATTAGAGTCATAGCTGCTACCCCAAGTTGTGTTTTCGGGTATTTTAAGCCACTTTTCGTAAATTTTCGGTAATAAGTTGCGTAATTTACTTACCAATGCAAAAACTGCTGAAGATCTTGCCAAGTAAATCATCCGGGGTGAACCTGCCTGTAATTTCACTGAGGTGTTCTTGCGCCAGGCGAAGGTCTTCTGCCAATAGTTCACCGGCAGCAAAATTTTCCAGTTGATGAAGACCGTTTAACAGGTAGTGGTGCGCTTTTTCCAGGGCCTGTAAATGTCTGCGACGGGCACTAAAGCTACCTTCGTTGGTTTGACTGTAGCCCATGACTTGTTTGAGGTGTTCTCGAAGTTGGTGGAGACCAGTTCCGGTGAGCGCAGAGATTTCAATGTAAGGTTTAATTTTGTTTTTTTCGGCAATTTTAGCGTTGGTTTCGTCGATTTTGTTAAACAAAACGGTAATTTTTGACGAACAATGCTGCTGAAACAGTTGCCAGTAGTTTTCGTCTTCCACGCTAATGTTTTGGGTGGCATCGATCATTAACAATACACGGTCAGCCTGCTCTATCTCCTGCCATGCTCTTTCAATACCCAACTGTTCAACTTTGTCCGGGCTTTCGCGCAAGCCAGCGGTATCAATAATATGCAGTGGCATACCGTCTATTTGAATGTGCTCTCTCAGTACATCGCGAGTAGTGCCTTCAATATCGGTCACTATGGCAACTTCCCGCTGTGCCAGCGCATTCAGCAAGCTGGATTTCCCGGCATTGGGCCTGCCGGCAATAACAACTTTCATACCTTCTCGCAGCAATACTCCCTGCTGGGCCTGGCTTTGAACTTGTTCAGTCTTGGCAATAATAGCGGAGAGATCTGCCAGTACTTTGCCATCCGAGAGGAAATCAATCTCCTCCTCAGGAAAATCTATGGCAGATTCCACGTACATTCTAAGTTCAATTAATATGTCGACTAATGCGTTTATTTGCGTCGAAAACTCACCTTTAAGAGAGTTTATAGCCTGTTTAGCAGCTTGCTGGGAGCTGGCATCAATAAGGTCTGCAATGGCTTCCGCCTGGGCAAGGTCCAGCTTGTCGTTCAAAAAGGCACGTTCGGAAAACTCGCCCGGCAGAGCAAGGCGGGCTCCGCAGTGAATGACATTGTCCAGCAACATATCCAGCAGCACGGGACCACCGTGGGCTTGCAGTTCCAGTACGTCTTCCCCGGTAAAGGAATGTGGTGCCTGAAAATACAAAGCGATGCCCTGATCCAGAATATTGTCTTCGAGAGAATAGAAGGGTGTGTAGGTGGCTTCGCGAACTGTGGGGAGACGTTTAAGTAATTTTTCTGCTATTTGGCAACAATTGGGGCCGGATACCCGCACGATACCGACACCACCGCGACCTGGTGCGGTTGCGATGGCGGCGATGGTATCACTTGTCATAACAGCAATGTTCTGCAGCTAGTCTGCTTTTTCGATCTGGCGGGTAATCACATACTGCTGTGTGATGGAGAGTGTATTGTTCACTACCCAATACAACACAAGGCCAGCAGGGAACATCATAAACAGGATGGTGAAGAAGATAGGCATCATCTGCATCACTTTAGCCTGCATGGGGTCTGGCGGTGTTGGGTTAAGTTTGAATTGGATGTAGCTGGTGGCACCCATAATCAAAGGAAGCACAAAGTAAGGGTCGCGTACACTTAAGTCCTCAATCCATAGCATAAAGGGAGCATGGCGAAGCTCGACGCTTTCCATTAATACCCAGTACAAAGCAATGAACACCGGCATTTGAAGCAGAACCGGCAGACAACCACCCAGGGGATTAACTTTTTCTTTCTTATAGAGCTTCATTAACTCTGACGACATGCGCTGTCTGTCATCCGGGTAGCGCTCTTTCAGCTCCTGCATCATAGGTTGGATTTTGCGCATCTTGGCCATTGAGCGGTAACTCATGGCAGAGGGGTAAAAGAACAGCAGCTTGATTGCGAAAGTGAGCAGGATAATGGCAACACCCCAATTACCTACCACTTCATGGATAGAACCCAAAGCAAGAAATAGCGGCTTGGCAATCATCCACAGCCAACCGAAATCCATGGTGAGGTCTAAGTGGGGAGAAATAGCGGCCAGTGTGCGTATATCTTTTGGCCCAGCGTAAAATGAGGTATTAATTTCACCAATGGAGCCTGGCGCTACAGTGGTTCTGTTACTGGTAAATCCAAGCAGATAAACGTCTTTTCCACGGCTTTTACGTAAGTTAAAGGTATTAGTAGATTTGGCCTCTGGTACCCACGCACTGATAAAATAATGTTGAATCATGGCTACCCAGCCACCATCAATTTCTACTTTTTCAGCTTTTTCGTCCAGCTCTTCAAACGTGATTTTTTTGTAATTGGTCTCAGGAGTAGTTATGGCGGCGCCCAGGTAGGGTTTCATGCTAAAAGCAGTGGAGACGATAGGGTCGTAGTCATCACGTTTGATTTGAGCAAAAAAGTTGGCTTTCCAGGGAGCGCTGCTTTTGTTGTTGATAAGGTAGTCAACGTTAATCAGGTAGCTGCCGCGAGAGAGGGTAAAACGCTTGGTTATTTCTGCTTGCTCTTGTTGGTAGATTAAATCCACAACCAATGTGTCTTCGTCTTCCCGGATCTGATACTCACTGGCCTGGGTAGTAAAGATGGGTCGTGCACCTTTAACATCTGTACCGTTTGGCCCCACAAGTCCACTTTGAGCAACATAGGTATGGGCTTCGGTGCGATTCAGCAGGATGAAGGGTTTTTCGCTGTCTTCCAGTTTTGCCTGGTGCTTCAATAAAGCCACTTTGACGATATCGCCGCCCAGGGTATCTATGAGCACTTCTAAGGTGTCAGACTTTGCCGAGATAAGTTTGGAATAACTTTGATCAGGTGCAGATATTTCGCTATCTTGTTGTGATACAGCTTTTTCTACTGGAGCGTCTGGTATATCACTATCAGACACTTCTGTGTCGCTAGCGGCGATCTTGGGCGCGCTTGGGATCTCTGGTGCCGGGGTTGCTGATATTGTCTCTTCTGATGTGGCTTCAGCGACTTCAACCAGCTGACGTTCCTGGTATTCATTCCAGCGAATAACCAGTAGAAACAAAACAATTAATATGCCCCCAATGAGCGAATTTCGAAGCCAATTCATGTATTACTACCGTTTATATGGATACTTGAAAGTTATTTAGGGTTTTTTGGTACGGGATCATAGCCGCCGGGATGCCAGGGGTGGCACTTGCCGATACGTTTGAGGCCCAGTAAAAAGCCACGAAAAACACCCAGTTCTTGAACAGCCTCTATGGTGTATAGAGAGCAGCTGGGTTCAAAACGACAACGAGGCCCAATCATTGGGCTGATCAGGTAGCGGTAGGCATAAACCGGTAGCAAGGCTATTTTTCTAAGGCTTTTTGGTTTTTGCTCGCTTGCATGGCCCTTTTGGCAACACGCGTCCATAAGTTGTCCAGTGTTTTTAAGATCTCTTGACTGGTGATTTGATCACCGCCGCGGCGGGCCAGCACTATAGCATCTATTGCGGGCAGATGAAGCTGTTTCAAGCGGAATGACTCGCGAATCAAACGTTTCAGTCGATTACGATCAACTGCCAGACGAATGTTCTTTTTGGCAATAACTAAACCCACCCTAGAGTGATCCAGAGAGTTATCTTGGGCGAGGATGAGGAAATGCTGGTGGGAGGCTTTGTAGTCAGCCTTATCGAAAACCGCTGAGAAGTCTCGGGATGTCAGAAGCCTGTCGGACTTTCGGAAGCTAAAGCCTTTTGTCCGCTCAGAATTTTGCACCCCGGCAATCTACACTAAACCGCTTGTGGCCTTAACCACAAATTAAGCAGCGAGTTGCTTACGGCCTTTGGCACGACGACGAGCCAGTACTTGGCGACCATTTTTAGTGGCCATGCGGGCACGGAAACCGTGGGTGCGCTTGCGTTTAAGAACGCTAGGTTGGAATGTTCTTTTCATTTCAGTTCACCTGTTTTGCTGAGGAGAAAAGAACTCCCCGTTATTGCTGGCGATTTGGTAAGTGAAAGTGCTTACCGGTTCAAAGGACGCGCGATTCTATAGAAAAGGTCCTGCAAAATCAATTGATCTTGATTACAAGATTTGTTTATTACAAAAATGTGACCCGTAGAAGACAAGAGAAAGCATGAGCTCAGGCCAGTAAATGTGTTGAAATAGACATGTTATTAATAGTTTATAAACAGGTTTATCCACAGTTTTTTATTTGTCGGACATAGTGGAAAAAAGTATAAAGAAAAAACTTGAATAATTTTAATATTGTTGTAAGGCACGGAATTTATTGAGGTTTTTCGGCGGAAGTTTAAAAAAAAATGCCCAAGCCTGTGGATAAGCCTTAGGGAAGAGAGTAGAATCATCGGCCGTTGCTAAAAAGTATTCAAGAATAATGGCGCGAAAAACTACATTAGTTTGAGTTATTTGGTACATGTTAGTTTAACGACATTAAGCGCTTTTAGGCGATGTAGTCTTTCTCTCGTTCAGCTGACGTGCAGTTAAACGGAAAGGCGTAATTCAGGTCTCCTTATCTCATGTTTCACATTATGGTTCTATTTAGAGTCGGGGCCAGTTCGTCCCTAAAATATGAGCTTGGAGCAGGCTTACTTAGTTTCTCAATGGATTTTCGCCCGCTGGGATAGCAAATTTTAAAGATGGAGTAGCGACTTGTCAGAGATAAGCTGGGAGCAATGTGTTTCGTCATTGCGTACAGAATTACCCGCCCAACAATTTAATACCTGGATTCGACCCCTGCGTGTGGAGCACCAGTCCGAGGACAACCTTCGCCTGCTGGCGCCAAACCGCTTCGTGTTGGATTGGGTAAATGATAAGTTTAAGGCACGAATAGAAGAGCTGATGACTAATGGTGGTGCCTATTGCTCAATCGATATCGCGGTGGCACCGCAAATGGCTACAGGCTTTAAGGTTTATGCTGATCAAAAGAAAGCAGAACCCATTGAGCCTGTAGTAGCCCAAGCTGTAGAGCCGAGGCCCTTGTTCGGCCAATCGCTACAATCAGAACAGGTATATAACGACACTCAGTTTGCTCCGGCACAGCAAGTTTTAGATATCCCATCTAGAGAGACTTTTCAGCAGGTTCCAGTAGATCGCGTCAAAAAGCGTGATATCGAAGGAGGTATACAGCATAAAAGTAACCTCAACAAAAACTTTATCTTCGATAACTTCGTGGTGGGTAAATCGAATCAGTTAGGTTTGGCGGCAGCCTCTCAGGTAGCGGAGAATCCAGGTGGCTCATATAACCCACTCTTTATATACGGTGGTGTTGGCCTGGGTAAAACTCACTTGATGCATGCGGTGGGTAATGCACTTGAGCAGCGACGGCCGGGTGCACGTGTGGTGTATCTGCATTCCGAGCGTTTTGTGGCTGACATGGTAAAAGCTCTGCAACTTAATGCAATTAATGAGTTTAAGCGCTATTACCGCTCTGTTGATGCACTGCTTATTGATGATATCCAGTTCTTCGCAGGTAAAGAGCGTTCCCAGGAAGAGTTCTTTCACACCTTTAACGCCCTGCTGGAGGGTGGTCAGCAGATAATTCTCACCTGTGATAAGTACCCCAAAGAAATCAACGGTTTGGAAGAAAGGTTAAAAAGCCGTTTTGGTTGGGGTTTGACGGTAGCCATCGAGCCACCAGAGCTGGAAACACGGGTTGCCATTTTAAAGCGCAAAGCTGAGTCTGTTTCTATGCATCTACCCAATGATGCAGCCTTCTTTATTGCCCAGCGCATTCGTTCAAATGTGCGCGAACTGGAAGGAGCGCTTAAACGCGTAATTGCCAACGCCCACTTCACTGGTAAGGAAATAAGCGTTGAATTGGTGAGAGAGGCGCTAAAAGACCTCTTAGCGCTGCAAGATAGGCTAGTTAGTATCGATAATATACAGCGCGTTGTTGCAGAGTATTATAAAATCAAGGTTTCGGACCTGCATTCGAAGCGAAGAAGTCGTTCAGTGGCTCGGCCTCGGCAGGTAGCAATGTCCCTGGCAAAAGAGCTTACTCACCACAGCTTGCCTGAAATTGGTGAGGCTTTTGGGGGCAGGGATCACACTACTGTGTTGCATGCGTGTCGAAAAATAAAAGCGCTACAGGAGTCCGACGCCGATATCCGGGAAGATGTTAAAAACCTGCTTCGAACGTTAACTACCTGATCTCGCTCGCACAAACACATAAACGCCGTCACCCTATAAAGAGAAGCAGTATGAAATTTGCCGTTTCACGTGAAGCATTAATTAAGCCCCTGCAGTTGGTAGCGGGTGTTGTAGAGCGTCGTCAGACGCTTCCTGTTTTGGCCAACGTGCTGTTGGTTATTGAAGGTTCTCAGTTATCTATTACCGGTACAGACCTCGAGGTAGAGATTGTTGGTCGGCTGCAGTTGGAAAACGCCCCTGGAGATGGCGAGATCACCGTCCCCGCGAAGAAGTTTCTCGATATCTGTCGCGCACTTCCAGACGATTCAAATATAGAATTTTCCCTTAAAGATCAAAAAGTTACCGTAAAAAGCGGCCGTACACGTTTTACTCTTTCCACCCTGCCGGGCAATGAGTTCCCAGCGGTAGAGCAGGGTAGCAATGATTTAAGCTTCAGTAGCGAACAAAAAGAGGTGAAGCGCCTAATAGACAGAACCAGCTTTGCTATGGCTCAGCAGGATGTTCGTTACTATTTAAACGGCATGCTGTGGGAGGTACGCTCTCAGGAGTTACGTGTAGTTGCTACAGATGGCCACCGCCTGGCTATGTGTACTCGCCCGGTAAATGTCGAGATAGCAGACTTGAGGCAGGCGATATTGCCTCGCAAAGGCGTTATTGAGCTTTCCCGGCTGTTGAACGACAGTGATGAGAATGTTGAGGTGTCATTGGGCTCCAGTCATATCAGAGCAACCACTTCCGAGTATACCTTTACCTCTAAGCTCGTAGACGGCAAGTTCCCAGACTACGAGCGGGTATTACCCAAAGGTGGTGATAAGTTTGTTATTGGTGATCGAGCAGAATTAAAACAGGCTTTTGCACGTACCTCCATCCTATCCAATGAGAAGTATCGTGGTGTTCGCCTGGAGTTAGAAGAAGGCATGTTGACCATTATTGCTAATAACCCTGAACAGGAAGAAGCGCAGGATCAGGTAGCCGTAAATTACGCAGGTGACTCTTTGGAGGTCGGTTTTAACGTCAGCTACCTGCAAGACGTAACAAACGTGTTGGACTCCGAAAACATTAAGATCACCTTATCAGACTCAAACAGCTCCGCACTTCTGGAAGAGCCAGAAAACTCAGATTCCGCCTATGTTGTGATGCCGATGCGCCTGTAACACTAGATACTGTGTATAGCCTCTTTTTACCACGGCTTTAACAAGGCGCATGCCAAAATTACAACAAATCAATATTACTTCTTTTAGAAACCTCCGCTCGGTAAGCTTATTGCCCGGTGGAGGTATCAATTTAATTCATGGCGCCAACGGCTCCGGAAAGACCTCATTACTTGAAGCCATTAGCGTGCTAGCTCACGGCCGCTCCTTTCGTACTCATAAATACAGACCCTTGGTGAATGAGGGAGAGCGGGAGTTCACACTGTTCGCTGTACTCGAAGACGAAGGTAGTGCTGTAAGCCATAAGCTTGGTGTTACAAGACAGCTACAAGGCGATGTAAATATTCGACTTGATGGGCAATCCGTAAAAACGTCTGCTGAGTTGGCCCATCAGCTGCCTTTGCTGACAATGAACACCAATTCCTTTCAGCTACTCGAAGGATCCTCTAAGTATCGCAGGCAATTTTTTGACTGGTTAGTGTTTCACGTGAAACATGACTTTAAATCGGTGTGGAAAGACTATGTACGGTGCGTTAAACACCGGAATAGTTTACTGCGACGTGGTAAAATTTCGACCGGCGAGCTGCAGCCCTGGGACAGAGAGGTAGCACGCTTGGGACACGCTTTAGAGGATATGCGTGCTGAGATATTTGAAGCGTTCCATCCCTTTTTCCAGAACATAGTGTCGAGCTTTCCTTTTAATAAGGCCGATGAAAGTCCGGTTGTCTTGGCCTATCACTCTGGTTGGAAGGACGATGTACCTTTTGAAAAACAGCTACAAGAACACCTGGAGAGGGATATCAAACTGGGTTACACCAATATTGGTTCCCACCGTTCGGATCTAAAAATCACCAGGAACAAGGCACCAGCCACAGAGATGCTTTCGCGAGGGCAACAAAAGTCAGTGATCTTGTCTTTGTTTCTCGCTGAGGCTGGCTTGTTTCAGCAGATGACCAATAGGAAAGCTTTATTCTTGTTGGACGATTTACCCGCTGAACTGGATAGCGAGAACATGCAGATAGTAGGTAAGGCAATCAAGGCGATGGAGTCTCAGGTATTTGTAACAGCTATAGCTAAAGATGCCATTATCGAGCCTTGGGATCTAAAGGATGAAGAACAGCTTCAAATGTTTCACGTGAAACATGGTGAAATTCAGGTTTCGCCTCTCACCACACACTAGCAAGAGATAGATTTATCTATGAGTGAAGATAACAACGACAACAACGGCAATAACGATAGCAACGACAACAACTACGATTCCTCCAGTATTAAAGTACTGAAAGGTCTCGATGCTGTACGTAAGCGCCCAGGCATGTACATTGGTGATACAGATGACGGTACAGGTTTGCATCACATGGTGTTTGAGGTGGTTGATAACTCTATAGATGAGGCTCTTGCTGGGCACTGTAGTGAGATTCGAGTAGTGATTCACCCCGATGAATCTATATCCGTCAGCGATAATGGCCGCGGTATCCCAACTGAAATGCACGAAGAGGGTGTTTCTGCTGCCGAGGTCATCATGACCGTATTGCACGCAGGCGGTAAATTCGACGATAACACCTACAAAGTGTCTGGTGGATTACACGGAGTCGGTGTGTCAGTTGTTAATGCCTTATCATCCAAGCTGCAATTGACTATTCGCCGTGGGGGTCAGGTGTTCGAGCAGATCTATCGCCACGGTGTTCCAGAAGCGCCTTTAGGTGTGATTGGGGAGACCGAAGCTACAGGCACAGAGCTTCACTTCTGGCCTTCTTCTAATACTTTCACCAATATCGAATTTCATTTTGAGCATTTGGCAAAAAGGCTACGGGAATTGAGCTTTTTGAACTCCGGTGTTCGCATCGTGTTGCTGGATGAACGAAGCGGGAAGGAAGAGATATACGAATATGAAGGTGGTTTGCAGGCTTTCGTGGAGTTTCTTAACCATAATAAGAACCCAATAAACAAGGTAATGCATTTTAATACCCAGCGAGAAGAAGACGGAGTAGGGGTAGAAATTGCTTTACAGTGGAACGATAGCTTCCAGGAAAATATCTTCTGCTATACCAATAACATTCCTCAGCGTGACGGCGGTACTCACCTGGCAGGCTTCCGCGCTGCACTAACCCGTGGTTTGAACAACTATATTGAGCGTGAAGGCCTGGGTAAAAAAGAAAAGGTGAATACCACGGGGGATGATGCACGTGAAGGTTTAACTGCAATCATTTCTGTAAAAGTGCCTGATCCAAAGTTTTCGTCTCAAACAAAAGACAAGCTGGTGTCCTCAGAAGTAAAAACAGCTGTAGAGCAGGAGATGGGCGCTTCATTTTCTGACTATCTGCTGGAAAACCCGGCAGAAGCTAAATCTGTTGTGGGCAAAATGATAGAAGCCGCCAGGGCGCGAGAAGCAGCCCGTAAGGCTCGCGAGATGACTCGCCGTAAAGGCGCATTGGATATTGCCGGTTTACCCGGAAAGCTGGCGGATTGTCAGGAAAAAGACCCGGCGCTATCAGAAATATACCTGGTGGAGGGTGATTCCGCCGGTGGCTCTGCCAAGCAGGGCAGAGACAGACGCAGCCAGGCTATCTTGCCGCTAAAAGGTAAGATCCTCAATGTGGAAAAAGCACGCTTCGATAAAATGCTCAGTAGTGCTGAGGTAGGTACGTTAATCACTGCCTTGGGTTGCGGTATAGGCACTGCTGAGTTTAACCCTGAGAAACTGCGCTATCACAGCATCATCATCATGACGGATGCGGATGTGGATGGTTCTCACATTCGTACCTTGCTGCTTACATTCTTTTTTCGCCAGATGCGTGAACTTATCGAACGGGGCCATATTTACATCGCTCAACCACCGTTGTACAAAATAAGTAAAGGTAAGCAAGAGCAGTATATTAAAGACGACGATGCTCTTACCGAAAGGCTCACTAGTGCAGCACTAGACAGCTCTGCACTGCATCTTTCTGCAGAAGCACCGCCTATGGCTGGTAGCCAGCTAGAGAACCTGGTGCGCGACTACCGCAGTGCGATGGCTAAAATTAGCAAGTTGTCCCGCTTGTATCCTGAAGAAGTATTACAGCAGCTGGTGTATCTACCTACTTTGGCGTCTGAGCAGATGACCAACGAGAGTGTAGTGAACGACTGGCTTAATCAGCTACAAGTTCGTTTAGACCAGGTAAACGACAACTCCAAAACGCATATTTATAAAACCAGTGTTAAGGAGAATAGAGAGCGGGGAGAGTATCTTCCATGGGTGAATATTATTGCCCACGGTGTTGGCCATGAGGTCAAACTCGGCTCGGATTTGTTTGCTTCTGAAGACTACAGGCTTATCCGCAGCCTGGGTGAGCAACTGGACGGTCTATTTGAAGACGGTGCTTATGTCAGCAAGGGCGAACGTAAAAAAGAAGTAGATAACTTTGCCGATGCTCTGGAATGGATTATGACTGAGTCCAAAAAAGGTTATAGCATTCAGCGCTACAAAGGGCTGGGAGAAATGAACCCGGAACAACTCTGGGAAACAACTATGGACCCAGATACCCGTCGCATGCTTCAGGTGACAGTGGAAGACGCCATTGCAGCGGACCAGATATTTACCTGCTTGATGGGCGACCATGTGGAGCCGCGCAGAGAGTTCATTGAGAGTAATGCGCTGGCCGTCGCTAACCTGGATGTGTAGTTCTTAGCGTACTAAAAGATAGTCTTGGGGCTGGCTTTTGTCAGCCCTGGCTATAAAGTGACATGCCCAAGCTCCATCAGTAACCCCAGCACTACCATCACCCACAAGATTCCCCCAAATATTAACCACAAGCAATTAACGATTGTAAATTTACAATTGCCTTTTCCTTCCAGGTCATTCTGACTGGTGTTGATAGCGTGTTGCGCGCCCAGCAATACCCACATCATCAAAGGCAAAACAGCGATGGATAAAATGTCTGTAATTGGAGAACCGATACTTTTTGCACTGGCTCTATCCAATCCGTTACTGACGAGTAATAAAACAACGTAAAACGTCGCGGTAGTTTCTGCTTTCCAGGGGTGGGTTATTTTCTTATCTAGCAGGCACTGGTCTATATTTCTGAAAAGTGAGTGCGTAAAAAATATGTGAAATATGGCCCTCGGTATGGGCCAAATATTGTCTTTTGAATGCTCTTTATATCGTCTCCAGTTGGTGTACATCCAATAAAAGCCATACAGACCAAGCGTGCCTAGATAAAGCGTTACAAACTTATTTTTGGACACCACATAAAAATTATCATTGTCCAGGCTGTGCTCCGAAGTTAACTCGGCCTCTGGCGTTTTATAAATATCTTCAGACATAAGAACCTGCTGTAATTCGTTGGATCTATTTGTTTAGTGTTATCGCAGTGTAGAAGCAAATACCCATTATTCTGGCTTAGCTACTAGAAATGAACTGCCGATAAACAATTATATATAAGGTATACAGTTATGTTGTAAAGGAAGAAAAGACTCTTTAAAAACCGCCTTATTTATAGCCTTAATCTAATTATTGGTTGGTTAGCAGGTTTTAGGTGGGAGTTATCGGAAGGAACGGGTGTTTCAAAAAATAAAACAGTTTACATTCGTTGTGTTTAACTGCGCGTTAAAGCCATTCACTTTCCAGCGGGTGCTTTAGTTATGCACCCGCAGGAAAGTGAATAGCTTTAGCGTATTAAATTACGTTTTTACAAAACCATGGGATTTTATGGTGTTGAATAAAAGATCAATAAAAAACTTACTACCGTTTGAGCTGTAGGCCAATCTACAAAAGTATGAGGGTTAACTATCAAGCCTGGCAGCAGCATATACAGGATCTTGCGTAGATAAATCCTCAGGCCCCGCTAATACTGTAAATCTGTTGTGCCTGTATTTCTGATAGAGCTTACGATGAACCAGGCGTTTTATCTTTCGTTTTCCGCGATGGCTAGCAGCGCAGAGAGCTTCCAATATGTTTTCTGAAGTGTCTTGTACCGTAAACGGCAGGTTTTTTTCTAGCTTGATTACCAGGCGACAGCGCTTATCGTCTCCACCTTTAGGGCCGTTAACGTCCACTAGAAAAGCGTCCACCCTTTGTATTTTTTCACTAAAACGACCCAATATAAGGCGTATTTTGGAGTTTACTATGTCGTGCAATGAGTCCGATGAGTGAATTCCTTTCGTATGTATTTTTAGTAACATGTCTTATCTCCTGGCTAAATGCTGTGACAGAAAACTAAGGTAGCATTATTAAATTGCGTAAAAAAATCGCTTAATATTGACTAAAAACACGATAAAACCGAACAGTAGGATCACTACTGAACAAACAATAGAAAGGGTTTTCGGCATGAGTAACACCATAAATTACAAGCATTTGCATTATTTTTGGATGGTGGCCAATGAAGGCTCTATCGCCAAAGCCAGTGAGAAATTGCACATTACGCCGCAAACCATCAGTGGCCAATTGGCCTTATTGGAGGAACAGATTTCTGCAGAATTGTTTGTTCGCGCAGGTAGGGGACTGAAACTTACCGACACCGGGAGGCTGGTACTGCGCTACGCAGATGACATTTTTGATCTTGGCCGTGAGCTAAGTGATGTGTTGCGAGGTTCGCCTACTATAGGACCGTCGGAGTTTATCGTAGGGGCAGCAAGCGCTTTACCCAAAACAGTGGTTTGCAAAATTATTGAACCGGCCTTAAACCTTGATCAGGACATTAAACTCACCAGCCGTGAAGGTGCAATGGAAACCATGCTGGCAGACCTTGCTCTGCATAAGGTAGATCTTGTGCTTAGTGATACCCCTGTTACAAGCGCGTTCAGCATCAAGGCCTATAACCACTTGCTAGGCGAAAGTGGCCTTACTTTTTTTGCGGCTCCGCACTTAGCTCGCGCGTATAAGGGCAATTTCCCCAGAGCATTGGATGGAGCACCCTTGCTTGTGCCTACACCGCAAAACGCGGTTAGACACCTGTTTGATCGATGGTTGGAAGAAGAGGATATTAAGCCAATAATAATAGGTGAATTTGATGATAGCGCACTTATGAAAGCTTTCGGCCAAGCGGGTTTAGGACTCTTTTTTATGTCGAGTGTTATTGAGGAGGAGGTGTGTAAAAATTTCAATGTGAAAATTATAGGGAGGCTCGATAAGCTTAAGCAAAAATTCTATGCCATTTCCGCCGAGCGAAAGGTCAAACACCCGGCAGTGGCTGCCATTTGTAATTCCGCACGCACCAAGCTATTCGAATAACCAACTAAATTACTCGGTTTTTACGATGGTTTATATCCGAAAAATCGACTTTAGCTGACTAAGTTCTTGCAATATCCTCTGTTTAAATCATTTAGCTTATTCAGAGGCATTCAATGGAAGCTCGCACTGTATCTACTACCACTGGCGTAAGGTTCAGCCCAGTAAGCATAGATAAAATGCTGCGCAATACCTACGCTCTATTGGCATCAAGCTTATTGTTTAGTGCCATTACCGCCGCTATCTCTCTCGCCTTTAATATGCCGCACCCCGGTTTGATTATTACCCTGGCCGCTTACTTCGGCTTACTCTTTCTTACCAACAAGTATCAAAATAGCGCTTGGGGTCTGTTGTGTGTATTCGCCCTTACGGGGTTTATGGGTTTAAGCCTTGGGCCAATCTTAAGTGCCTACTTAAGCCTCCCCGGTGGTGGTCAAATTGTTATGACCGCGATGGGTTTCACCAGTCTCATATTTTTTTCACTTTCCGCTTACGTGCTCACAACCAGAAAAGATTTTAGCTTTATGGCTAGTTTTCTGTTTATTGGCATTCTTGTGATGTTTTTTGCTGGGCTTGGTGCCTACTTCTTTAAGCTTCCTGCACTCTCTTTAGCTGTGTCAGCTGGGTTTGTACTGCTGATGTCCGGTCTTATTCTCTATGAAACCAGCAATATTATTCACGGCGGAGAACGTAATTACATTATGGCCACGGTTACTTTATATGTTGCCATCTTCAACCTTTTTACCAGCTTGTTACATTTAATTGGTTTTATGAGCGGTGACGACTAGCTTGCATTGGAAAGCTGTTTTAGAGGTTTTTTTAAACCTCTTTTTTTTTAACTTCGGTAGAACTTATGATGAATAAATTTCTCATTCAAAAATTTACCAGACTATCCACAGCGTATAGGGTTTTCAGACAAGTTGTATTGTTGGGCGGAGTAGCGTTGTTAGCCACTGCTTGCGGTACGGGCAGTGAGGTAACCGTTCTAAAAATGTCCCACAGTTTGCCAACCGACCACCCTGTTCACGGCGGCATTGCGCATATGGCGGAGCGTTTAGCGGAGCTAAGTGGCGGAAAAATGCGTGTGGATATCTACCCAGGTGGCCAATTGGGCAGTGAACGGGAACAGATCGAGTTACTTCAAATTGGTAGCCTGGCAATGACAAAAGTATCTTCCAGCCCAATGGAGAGTTTTGTACCCGAAATGAAAGTTTTTAGCCTGCCTTATGTTTTTCGGGATTCTGAACATTTTTGGCGGGCACTCAATAGCGACATTGGAAAGCAGCTGTTACTTTCCGGTGAGCGGGTTGGTTTACGTGGTTTGGGTTACTACGATGCGGGCGCACGAAGTTTTTACAGTGTAGATAAACCCATACATACGCCAGAAGATTTAACAGGTCTAAAAGTACGAGTACAGAACAGTAATACATCGGTTCAAATGGTGCGCGCTTTAGGCGGTGCTGGCACGCCCATCGCTTTTGGCGAGTTGTATACAGCCTTGGATCAGGGTGTTGTGGATGGTGCGGAAAATAATCCACCAAGTTTTGTAACCTCAGGCCATTTTGAAGTGGCGAAGTATTATTCTCTAACGGAGCATACCTACGTTCCGGACATTGTTCTTATTAGCTCCTATATATGGAACCGCTTGCAAGCCCAGGAAAAAAACTGGCTACAACAAGCAATGGATGAATCCATTGTGGTTCAGCGGGACTTGTGGCAGCAATCTACCCAGGAATCTCTAAAACTGGCTCAGCAAGCTGGCGTGGAGATTGTGTATCCAGATAAAAGCCATTTTTCGGATAGAGTAAATGACATGCTTGAGTCTCTGCGTGGTGAACCCAGCTACGATGTAAAAAAAGCCTTCCGTGCGCTATAAGTTGAGAACTAAATGAGAATACTTAATCAAAAAATTGAAACTATTCTTGCTAACTTTTGTGCCTTTTTAATGGCATTAATGGTTATCGATGTTACTTGGCAGGTCTTGTCTCGCTACCTCTTAAGCGACCCAAGTTCCTTTACTGAAGAGCTTGCCAGGTTTCTTTTAATCTGGATTGGTTTTATGGGGGCTGCCTATGCTTACCGTAAATATGCACACCTTGGTCTGGACATTTTTACCGCCAAACTAAAAGGCGAGAAAAAGTTATGGGCAAATCGTTTTTCTGACACGGTTGTCTTTGCCTTTTCAATGGTAGTGATGCTTATAGGAGGCGCTAAGGTGATGTTATTGACGCTGGAGTTACAGCAACTTAGCCCAGCTCTTCAGATAAAAATGGGATACGTGTATAGCGTTATTCCCCTTAGCGGCGCGCTGATATGTATTTTTGCCGCTGAAAGAATCCTTTTAGGACGAGAACAAGAGCCTGTGCACAGCACAGCCGATTAACAAGCAGAGAGATACGTTTGTAGTGGAAATTTCCGTAATACTATTGTTGGTGGTTTTTGTTGTCCTCTTGTTTTTAAACGTGCCCATTGCAATTGCGATAGGTGTCGCTACATTAGTGGCCCTGTTGCCGTCGATTGATTTTTTACCCGCAACTATGACAGTGGCCCAAAGAATGGGTGGAGGCATAAATAGCTTTGCGCTTTTAGCGATACCCTTTTTTATACTATCGGGTTTGTTAATGGGCCGAGGTGGTATTGCCTACAGGCTTATTGAGTTTGCCAAAGTGATTGTGGGAATGCTGCCGGGAGGCCTGGCCTTCGTTAATATTATTTCGTGTACCTTGTTTGGAGCCATATCCGGTTCTGCTGTGGCTGCTACTTCTGCTATTGGTGGGTTTATGATTCCTACCATGAACAAAGAAGGCTACGACAAAAACTTTAACGCGGCGGTCACTATTACCAGTTCCACTACCGGGCTATTGATTCCCCCCAGCAATATTTTAATTGTATTTTCTCTGGCAAGCGGCAGTGTCTCTATTGCAGCACTTTTTGTTGCAGGATATTTACCCGGCTTGCTGGTGGCCTTAAGTTTAATGGTGGTGTGCTCTGTGTATGCCATTAAGCATGGTTATCCCGTAGGACGTGTACCTAGTGCACTAGAGTTTACAAAAAAATCTATAGATGCAGTACCAAGTCTTTTTCTCATTTTTTTGGTTATCGGAGGAATTGTTGGTGGTTGGTTCACCGCAACGGAAGCCAGCGTAATAGCTGTACTGTATTCGTTATTACTGTCTGTGTTTGTGTACAAAGAAGTGAAAATTTCCCAGCTACCGGAAATTTTGGTGAAGTCTGTAGAAACGACGGCCATAGTAATGCTACTTATTGGCACGTCTACGGCCATGTCCTGGATGCTTTCCTACGAAAATATACCGCAAACTATCAGTAGTTTAATGATGACCATGAGCGATAACCCTTTCATGTTGTTGTTAATGATTAATGTAATTCTGCTGTGCGTTGGTATCTTTATGGATATGACTCCGGCGGTGCTAATTTTTACACCCATTTTCTTGCCAGTGGCCACAGCCATGGGTATTGACCCCTTGCACTTCGGTATTATGATGGTGCTGAATCTCTGTATAGGTTTGTGTACCCCACCGGTAGGTGCAGTACTATTTGTTGGCTGCGGTATAGCGAAAATATCCATTGCGAGCCTTGTTAAACCCTTAATACCGCTTTACCTGGCGATGATTGTATCCTTAATGTTGGTCACTTATATTCCTCAGATCACCTTGTTTTTACCTGAGTTTTTCGGGGTCTATACGCCAAAATAAAAGTGATTACTTCCTGAGTTCTTGCATTAGCGCTTCTCGGCCCTCGGATTCGATAAACTGCAAAAATGTTTTGGCTATAGGAGAAAAGTATTTCGCTTTTCGTCTCACCAAAAACCATTGGGAAGGTATTGGAAACTGTTTAATATCCAGTACCTCCAAACCTTTGCTTTCGCCGAAAGTTAGTGTGTGTTTCGATAAAATTGAAACGCCCAAGCCAGACATTACCGAATGTTTTATAGCTTCGTTGCTTTCAATCGTCATGCGTACATTGAGAGAGGTTTTTCTGGTTTTTAGATAGTGTTCTGTTGCGAAGCGTGTACCAGAACCCTTTTCACGTATTAAGAAGGGTTCTTGGGCAAAACGGGCTAAGTCTATACTACGCTTACCCGCCAGAGGATGGTCCTCGGGAGCGATAGCTACCAGGGGGTTGTCTAAAAAGTCGATAGTGATAATGTCGTCGCGCTCGGGCAGGTTACTAAAAACATAAAAATCATCGTGCCCTTTATCGAGCTTCTGTAGAATCTGCTGGCGGTTTCCGACGTTAAATTCAATCTCAACATTTGGGTAGCGTTTGCAAAACGGTCCTAATAGATGAGGAATAAAATATTTTGAGGTTGTTACAACCGCAAGCTTTAGGGTGCCGGTTTTTAGTCCGCGTAAATCTGAAAGCTCCATATCCAGCATATCGGTACGTTGCAAAATATCGCGTGCTGCTGAGGCTACTTTTTCTCCTGCTTCCGTAAACAGCAGTTTTTTTCCCACTTGCTCGTATAGGGGCATTCCAACGGCATCCGACAGTTTCTTGAGTTGTATGGAAATTGTTGGCTGGGTAAGGTGTAAGTACTCTGCCGCTTGTTTAACGGTACCTGAATCATAGACAGCTAAGAGAATTTCAAGTTGTCGGAAGGTACCAATACTTGCGTGAATTTTCATCGTTAAGAGTTCGTGTGAGTGCCTAACTAAACTTAGATAATAGACTATTGTAGATGGATTAATAACTATATATTGAAATTTGGCATCTTGCCATATATGGCGCGCTAGATTTAATTTCTATATATATCAATAAGTTGAAGCCTTTAAGTCTCAATATATAGATTATTATCTATCTACAAGAATAATAATATCTATTATTATCTATCTTGGTGGTGTGCCACTATTACTCCAACAATTTTGGGGGTACAAATGAAACAACAGAAACAGATAATCTTCGTTGCACTGGTGGCTTGCTTTACTGCGAGCTTGGGCTTTTACCTGGGTGTAAACCAGCATAGTGACTGGACCTTATTTACCTTGGGAGCAACTCTGCTTATTGCAGCGTTTTGTTCTTCTGTTATACGACTTTTTTACAAATCTGCCGCTGAATTGATTCCAATAAAGATCGGGGTTAAACAGTAGTGCTGCTGGATGTTGTTGTTCTATTTTTTGTTCTAGGCATTGCTATTCAACTACTGAAGGTAAAGCTGCGCTTTCCAGAGGGTTTAGCGCGCAGTTTAATGCTGATATTGCTGATCGCTATAGGCCTTAAGGGTGGCATTTCTTTGCAGTCCCACGGCAGTATTTCACTCCTGTGGCAAGCGGCTATTGTGGCGGCGATAGGGCTTATTCTGCCCCTTGTGGCGTTCCCTTTGTTGCGTTATTTCGGTGAATTTAACCCGACCAATGCGGCGAGTATCGCCGCTCATTATGGCTCAGTAAGTGTGGGAACATACGCCGTTGCGCTAGCGGTACTGGAATCTAACGGTGTCGCTTACGAAGGGTTTTTTCCCCTCTTTGTTGTGGTGCTGGAAATGCCAGCCATCGCTGTTGGTATTTTACTGGCCTCCTCTGCGCAAAAGTCACAATCTACATTGCCAAAAATTGCCCATGAAATGGTGTTAAACCCGGGCGTTGCCTTAATGCTGGGTGGGCTGCTTGTGGGTTATTTTGCAAATAATAGCGTGCAAAAAATTATGCCGTTATTCGGAGACTTATTTACCGCAGTATTAGCCTTATTTTTACTGGATATGGGCATGATAGCGGCGAAGAAAGTGAAAGACCTCTCTGAGCATGCATTATTTCTGGTGGCCTTCTCCATTTTTATGCCTTTAGTTGGCGCTCTTTTGGGTGCTGGTGTCGGACACTACGTTCTAGGGTTTTCCACCGGAGGTGTGGCCTTATTAGCGGTGTTGTCTGCCAGCGCCTCATACATTGCGGTGCCCGCTGCAATGCGTGAAGCTTTGCCAGAGGCTAATCACAGTTTATCAATCGCCGCGAGTCTCGGGGTAACCTTCCCTTTTAATGTACTTGTCGGTATTCCGCTTTATTTACTGTTAGCACAATGGCTGACACAGTCTTAATTTCTAGAGGTTTTTGCAATGAGTAAACCGATCGTTGGCATTATTATGGGATCGCAATCGGATTGGCCTACCATGCAGTTTGCTACTCAGGTTCTGGAGCAACTGAATATCACCTATGAAGCTAAAGTGGTAAGCGCTCATCGTACGCCAGAACGCCTTCATTCTTATGCGCAAACCGCTGGGCAGCGAGGTTTAAAAGTTTTAATTGCGGGCGCTGGCGGTGCGGCACATTTACCTGGTATGGCAGCGGCGATGACTGAGCTTCCTGTGATTGCCGTGCCGGTAGAAAGCAAGGCGCTAAAGGGTATGGACAGTTTGTTGTCTATTGTGCAAATGCCAAAAGGGGTTGCCGTAGCGACTCAGGCAATAGGTCAGGCCGGGGCCTTTAACGCGGGATTAATGGCAGCCCAAATACTGGCCATTAGCGATGCCGCGCTGCATTCCAAATTGTTGGCATGGCGCAAAGCACAAACGGCGGCTGTGCCTGAGGAGGTAGTTTAATGCACATTGGCATTATTGGTAGTGGGCAGTTGGCTCGCATGTTAGCCGAGGCCGGAAGAAAGCTTAATCACCATTTTACTTTTGTAGCAGAATCCATCGAGGCTGCAGCGCCGGTTATTGGTTTTGGAGAGCTGGTTCTAAGTAAAGAAGGTGAATCCGCTCAGCACTTGTATTTGCGTATGGGTAAGCCCGATGTGCTTACGCTTGAATCAGAAAATGTAGACGTACAGTTATTACGTTCGTTTGAGCATTTCTGCAAAGTCTTGCCTACACCCGATGCAATAGAGATTTGCCAGCATAGAAAAAACGAAAAACTATTTTTAAAACAGCTAGAACTACCAACGGTAAATTTTAGGTTTGGACAATCATTAGCGGAGCTGGAAAAAGCAGTTGCTGAATTTTCTTACCCGGTGATTATTAAGAGTTGTTTAAGTGGCTACGATGGTAAAAATCAGTGGCGAATAAAAAATTTGCAAGACTGGCAAAAATTTGCAGAAAGCTATAAAAAACAAACAGAGCTGGTTGTCGAGCAGTGCGTGCCTTTTTCTCATGAGCTATCGCTTGTCGCTGTACGCTGCGAAAGCGGTGAAACCCGCTTTTACCCCTTAAGCGAAAATCGACATAAAAATGGTATTTTGCTTAGCTCAAAAGTAGTAACGGAAGACCCTTTGCTACAGTATGAGGCCGTCGCTCAGCAGTATCTGCAAAAAATAGTTGAGCACCTGGAGTATGTGGGCGTGATAGCGATGGAGTGTTTTGTTGTGGGTGGGCAACTGCTCATCAACGAACTAGCGCCACGTGTACACAACAGTGGGCACTGGACCCAGCAGGGCTGCCCAAGCTCACAATTCGACAATCATATTCGGGCCATTTGCAAAATGCCCTTGGGAGACACCGCCTCTCTAGGGCCAACAGCAATGCTAAATTTATTGGGGCGAGGTATTAATTTGCAGGATATGCGTCTACCGGGGGCAACTATGTACTGGTATAACAAGGAGTGTAAGCCTGGCAGAAAAGTTGGTCATATAAATTTGCAGGATGTTTCTCAGCTGAACTTGCAGCAGAGGTTACAGAGCTTGGAGAAACTATTTTATGCCGATTAACCTTTATACCAGTGCCACATCACATAAGCCTGGGATGGTATAAGGCGCCTTCATATAGGTGCAGCCCATCCTGATTGTGCCTGTTTTTTGCCCTCCAGTCACACTTGTACCGCCAATTATGGGTGGTAGTTTGTCTTCGCTGAGGCTTATGGTGGCGCCACTATAGCTAGAGCAGGGGTCCGGTAAGGGCACACCTCTGGGGTCAAGTATTGTTGCGGGTGCATGTATCTTTAGCTTCAGGCCTTTCATTGCACTCCCTAAGGTATGGGCAAGTCGCCTTCGGTGCATGCAGGCTCTGCTTATAAATAATGAGATAGTTATAACTTTCTCTAGTGAGCTAAAGGGATAATACTGGCCACATCAAAAGCCTCTCGTATTTTTGATCTATTATTATTAGCTAACAGCCCCAAGCGTGAAATGGGGCATTCACCACTCTTACAACCGCTAACAAACCAGGATAATGATATGCGCCCAGTTTGCCGTGCAAATACCCTTTTACTAGTGTTTTCTTTTATGACATTGCTGTTCACAGCAGTGAGCGTAAACGCAGGCCAGGATTCCATGAAACATCTGTACGAAGGTGTTCCATTCGATATGCCCGAGGTGCAGTTACCGAAGATTCCCGAAAAAACCTTCTACCTCCGTGATTTTGGTGCGAAAGCCGATGGTATTACAGACAACTCGGCAGCTTTTGCCAAAGCCATAAAAAAAATTAAGCGCAAAGGTGGTGGCCGGTTGGTGATTAGTCGTGGTGTATGGCTCAGTGGCCCCATTACGCTTGCCAGTAACATGGAATTGCACCTGGAGCACGGTGCCTTGCTCAAGTTCATACCCGATAAAGCCCTCTACCCGCTTATCAAAACCAGCTATGAGGGCCTGGATGCGTGGCGTCCTATTAGCCCACTATACGGGGTGAATTTGGAAAATATTGCTATCACCGGCTCGGGTGTTATTGATGGCTCCGGTGGCGCTTGGCGCTATGTTAAAAAGTCCAAGCTTACATCCGGGCAGTGGAAAAAACTCATAGCTAGCGGAGGAGTGGTTTCTGATGACGGTAAAATGTGGTTTCCCTCTGTTGAATCAAAACAAGGGGCCTTGGAGCAAAAACAAACGGACATCTTTAAATATAATAAAGAACAAGCCGAAAAAATACACCATTGGCTACGTCCGGTAATGGTGGCGCTTGTGGACAGCGATAAAGTTTTACTGGACGGGCCAACCTTCCAAAATTCTCCTGCTTGGAATATTCATGTACTAAAAAGCAGTAATGTTGTTGTACGCAACCTTAAGGTTAGAAACCCCTGGTACTCGCAAAACGGCGATGGCCTCGATATGGAGTCTGTTAAAAATGCCTTGGTCTACAACAATACTTTTGATGTAGGCGATGACGCGATCTGCGTAAAGTCTGGCAAAAACGAAGATGGCCGTCGTCGCGGCATACCCACAGAAAATGTGATTATACGCAACAACATGGTGTATCACGCCCATGGCGGTTTTGTGGTGGGCAGCGAGATGTCCGGTGGTGTTAAAAACGTATTTTTTAGTGATGCAACTTTTATAGGAACAGATATAGGTATTCGCTTTAAAAGCACCCGTGGCCGAGGGGGCGTTGTAGAAAATATATGGATCAGCAATGTGAATATGACAGACATTGTAAAAAATGCTATCAGCTTCAATATGTTTTACTCAAACAATGAACCGCGCATGGCCGACAGATTGAACAGGAAAGCTCAACCCGCGGTTGATGAAACCACACCACAGTTCAAAAATATCGATATCAAAAATGTTCGTTCCATTAATTCTGGAACTGCTGTGATTCTGCACGGCCTTCCCGAAATGAACCTTGAGAATGTGCATATCAGCGATAGCTATTTTAGCGCGAAAAAGGGTGTCGAAGCGGTAGACACCGCAGGCCTGAAAATTTCTAACATCGATCTTAGCACGCCTGCAGAGAATGCTATTGTGCTTCTGAACGCGAAGGCCGCGCACTTATCAGGCATAAGATTACTGGATTCTCAGGGTGTGGATGTGATGGGAAATAAAACCGAAAATGTCCACCTGGATAAAGCCCTTTACTCCAGTAAAAACTTGCATATTGAAGATGAGGTTGAGAAAAGCCAGATAATGAAGATTAAAAAATAACAGCAGTTTAAATTGAACGTGCGATCATTTTTTTATCTTTAAGGGCATTTTTTTGTTGATCAACAGGTGCGTAAGCTAACTCTGGGTAGTCTTTCCAGTACACTACCTTTTGCTTGTCTAAAGCATTAAGGGTTAGCTGAACACTTTTGGCTGTATTGGCTGCTTCATAGACATTTGATTTAACAGCCGTACCGTGAACAATGGCGTCATAAAACTCTGCCAGCGCATCTTTTGTTGGGTTTTGGCCGGGTGCTTCAATTGTTGCACCCTCACCGCGTTGCCAAGCAGTGGCGGTGGCGCCTGTTACACCATCGACAATTATTTTCTTACCCCTTGATTGTTGCTCAATAAATATTTTTGCATCAGATCTTTGCATAACGATGGTTGCATTTGAGCCGAGTATTTTTATTTGAAAATCTTCGTAGCCGTTTGTGGTAGTACAGGTGAAAGAAGCATCCATACCAGACGGATATTCAAATAATGCATGAACATTGTCGGCATTCTCCCGTCCATCTTTCCAGTGGTCTATACCACCAAGTGCGCATATTCTTGAGGGCGTACTATCACTTACCCAGTTAACAAAATCCATATGGTGAGACATTAATTCGGAAACAAGTCCACCGGAAAATTCTCGATAAAGTCGCCAGTTTATTTGCCTCTCCAGGCTTGGGTCTGGCACCGGTTTACGCCAGCTATTATTGCGGTTCCATTGGCAATGAATAGCGGTAATATCACCCAGGTAGCCCGATTGAACCATGCTCCTTACTTCATTGTAGAGTGGGCTACTGCGATATTGGTGCCCGCTTTGAAAGACCAGTTGGGGAGCGGCGGCTTCTTTATCGAGAATATGTTGAATGCCGTGCAGACCTTTTACCAGAGTTTTTTCGCAATAAACGTGCTTGCCGGCGTCGAGCGCGTCGATGGCGATTTGTTCGTGAGTACTCATGGGCGTTGCGATAACAACCGCGTCTATGCTTTTGTCATCTAAAAGCTTGCGATAATCTTTGTAGGGGCTTGCGCCGGGGGCTATTGCTCTGGCTTCTTCTAAGCGAAAGGGCAGCGTATCCGCCAAGGCGCCAACATGGATGGGTTCGAAGTCTCTAAGAATGTGGGCGAGGCCTTGGCCGCGATTCCCGCTTCCAATAATACCAATATTCAATTTTGGAGAAGAGATACCTGCTGCAAATATCGACTTGGCGCTGAGCAAAGCTAAGCCGGAAACCAAACTATTTTTGACGAAACTTCGTCGATCCATACATTACATCCTTACTGCGTAAAAAACTAAACGAATGTCTGTGCGTAATAGTGTAGAGCGCTTAGCGGAGCTAGGCTCGGACAAAATGTTCTTTTTGTGAAGTTCATATCATGCACAACCAAGAAGTAATATTTATGAAGTAAAAAAATCTTTGTCATACTCAGCCGGAAGGTTGAGGTAATGAACACATGCAGTGATAGGAATACTTTTGGCGTTTAACGCATCTTATTATTAACATGTTAAATATAAAATACGTAGTTTGCCGTATTGCCAATGTGAGAGGCGCTTATGATGCGTATTCTAAAGCAGATATTTGAAAAGAAACTACTTAAAGGGCTTTGTATAAAGAAGCATAGTGATTAAAAATCTTAGTTTCGTCGCAAAATATATCCAGATAATATGTGTGCCAGCGCAGAATAATTTTTGATTCTTTATGCAGTAATTCCCAGAAGGTGTATGTAATCTGTTGCAAAAACCGGGTCCTACTGATTGTTTTGTTTGCTTAGTAATTTTCGAACTACGAAATAATCAAATAACAAAGAGCGTCGTTGAATGTAAACTCCTTTGCTCAAGTTTGATCATGCCACGCTATATTTTTACAAAGTTAGGACACCTATTGGTTTGTGCAGTTGCAAGTTGTCCGCTTATGAAAGTCATAAACTAACCCGTCTTGCACTGAAATGTGGCAGCATAACTGCAATTGCTGTTTGAGTAATTTTCGGCCTCTAGATACACGGCTTTTAATGGCAGAAAGACTAAGCCGCTGTTGGCGGGCTAGATCAGCCTGTTTAACGCCTTCGATATCGTGTGCTTTCAGGGCATCTCGATAGTGTTCGGGTAATTGCTCTATCATCGGCTCAAGGCAGGCCGCCAGCTCCTGGTGGCGCTCCATATCTTGCTCAACATTTGCTGGCATGTTCTCGTCCAGTTGTTCGCCGGGTTTCCGTGCACGATAGTAATCCGCAAGCGTAGTGCGGGTGGCAGTATGGAGCCAGCCGCAGAGGTTTTCGATGGTTCGGCCGCGTTGTTGAGAAATAATTGCTTTGAGAAAAACATCTTGTAACACATCGTCTACCTGCGCGTTATCGGGTAAACGTTTGCTAAGGTAGGCGCGCAGCCGTTTTTCCGTAGATCGGAAGGCATCGCCAAGGTTGGTACATGCTCTACTCATAGGTATTAATAGCCACTAATTCTTTGTTTGTGTAAGTTTAAGACGTTAATAAAGCATTTTGGTCGCAAAAAAAAATACTTGTTTGATCTTGTGCGTCTTTTTCCGGGTCGTTGCGTCATTAAGAGTGTCAGCATACACCTATCCGAGGAGAGCAAAATGACGCAAGTAGTTAATGACAATATTAAAAATTCTGTACGAGACCTTTATGGCAAGATTGCTGAGGGCGCTCTTAAGAGTTGCTGCAATGGAGAGAGCAGCTCTTGTGGCGGGCTTAGCCTTGATGCAAAAGCGCGATCGATGGAGATCGGCTACACCAATAGTGAAGTAAACGGGGTTCCAGATGGTTCTAACCTGGGCCTGGGTTGTGGTAACCCTGGAGCAATAGCTTCCATAAAGATTGGCGAAACAGTTTTGGATCTTGGTAGTGGTGCCGGTTTTGACTGCTTTCTCGCTGCCCAGCAAGTGGGTAAAGATGGCACTGTTATTGGCGTAGACATGACGTCCCAGATGATCTCCAAAGCACGAAGTAATGCAGAGCAAAGCACGCATAAAAATGTTGAATTTCGACTGGGTGAAATAGAACACCTGCCCGTCGCAGATAATACTGTTGATGTGATAATTTCCAATTGTGTGATTAACTTGTCGCCTGAAAAAGCAAAAGTGTTTCAGGAATCTTTCCGCGTGTTGAAACCGGGCGGAAGGCTGGCTATTTCAGATGTAGTCACTACAACTGAATTACCTCAGTCGCTGAAAGATGATATGGCGTTGTATGCAGATTGCGTATCGGGTGCCTCTACAATTGAAGCGGTAAAACTAATGCTTAAGCAAGCAGGGTTTATTCATATTGTCATTAAACCAAAAGATGAGAGCAGGGCAATGATGAATAAAGAGTTAGACGAAACCCAGCTCGAGAGCTCTGTGCTCTCTGCAACTATAGAAGCAAACAAGCCTTTTTAGTAAGCCAATAAAGCTGGGGTAAAACATGCGGTGATGGGTTTTTTGGATAAAATCACTTGCCGTATGTCTTAATGAGTGCCGCATAGGCCAGTTGCTACTGTTCTTCCTCTTGAAGAAGGTTTATGCTGGAGTTCACCCATGTAGAATGCACTCATCCTTGAATTTTTAGGGGAAAGATCCCTGCCTTTTTTCCGATTTGCTCATTTTCCATGTTCTTTTATGAACATTTATCTATTGAGCAAGTCATGTCCTCCTACCAAACTAAGTGCGAAAGCATTGTTATTGGCGATAGTTCTTTCGAGATTACGTCCTTAAAAGACAAGTGTCAGTTTCACGACCCCGATAACACCGCAGAAAAACTCGGTATTTCCGATAATATGTGGCCTATATCGGGCCTTATATGGCCCTCCGCACTCGTGCTCGCCAAACTTGTTCAGGCTCTAGAACTAAAAGGCCTTAGAATACTGGAGGTAGGTTGTGGAATAGGTATAGCGAGTATTGTTGCAGCGTCAAAAAAAGCAGATATTACCGCCAGCGATTTTCATCCAATTACCGAAACCCTGCTCAATAATAATGTAGAGGCGAATAAGCTTAAGCCGATAAAATATATTACCGGGGATTGGAATTATCCTGTGAGTACCAACGGTAAATTTGACCTGATTATCGGTAGCGATCTGCTGTATGAGAGAGAACACGTGGAACTGCTTTCACGCTATATCGACTGCCATATGAATGAACGGGGAAAATTCCTGCTCATTGATCCTGGCCGTCGAACAGCGAGAAAAATTAAACGCGCAATGGAAAAGCTCGGTTTCAGCAATCAAACAACTCGACTAAGCCATGAAGCTGTATGGAAGAAAAACGGATATTTTACGCAATACTTATTTTCTAGAGAGGCTACTGTTTAGCCTTATTCGGTGAACTGATGGTTATGTGTTTTTTACCTGTAATGGGCGAAAGTCCACTAACACCAGATTGTATATATTGAATTTCGTGCCCAGAGCTCAGAAAGGCCTCAGTTTGTGCAGCGATGGTATCTGAAGACTCGTCAGTATCTTTTTGCTTCTTCTTAAAATGATTTTTGTTGGAAGACATGTAAACCTTGATTGTTACGGAGGATAGAGGGTGGTTGTACTAAGGGCCGTTTAGAGCCCTTAAAGAGCATAACTACGTTTTATTTTTAAACGGCAACAATGTTCTCAGCTTGCGGGCCTTTTGGACCTGCAGTTACCGTAAATTCCACTGCCTGACCTTCTGCCAGTGTTTTAAAGCCAGAACCTGAAATTGCGCTGAAATGTGCAAACACGTCCGGACCAGACTCTTGCTGAATAAAACCAAAACCTTTTGATTCGTTGAACCACTTAACGGTTCCTTTAACTGTATTTGACATAGATATTCTCGAGCATTTGGGTAAAAAAACTGCCTTGTTGAGGCGTGGTTTGCTTGGAAAGGTAGACTGAAATTTAAAAACTGCAGGTCGAAATGTTAGTAAACAGCGAAATGTAGGTTTGTAAATTAGACTTTTTTCAAGCCGCTCCGCACCCTATACGAAAAAATGTTGAATGTCGATGGTTTTTTTCTCCCCAAAGTGCTTCATTTGAGTTCAACCTAGTATTCTCGAGCAAAGAAGTGGCTTTTCATGAGGGCCTTGGGGCGTTTAGTGCTGGTATATAACCCACACTTATTGTGGTTTTTCTACGGGTAAACTTTTCGCTTAATTGCTGTCAATCCGGTGCCAGATATAGATATGGCACGCAGTTCTACGCTTAATTTGAATTGCTAATTAGTAGCTCCCTGCTTATTTAAGATACAACTAACCAGGTGGCCAGAGTGGTCAGACCAGAATGGCTAACCGGGTGTATACTCGGGCCGGGAACGAGCACCACCGTATTACTTGGTGAAAGCACTAGCTTTCTCATTGTGTTTGTTCTCAAAAATTATAATAACGAACTTGTAGCATGTAAGCCGTATCGCATAGCGGAAGGTCGTGATCAATTCAAAACTAATAATTAATAATTGAAGGTCATCACAATGAAAAGATATCTTAGCGTAATAGGCGCACTCGCCTTCGCTTTCACGTGTGGCTCTGCTCTAGCAGCTACGGGTTTTGCAACCCAGAACGGTGGAACGACAGGTGGTAAAGGCGGTAAAACAGTGTCCGCATCAACGGGTACACAAATACATGAGGCTATTTGTGCCCGTGCTAATGACGACACCCCGCTGATTATTGAAGTGAAGGGTACGATTACCCCGGGTAATACCAAAAAGGCCAGCGGCAGTTGCAACACTAAAGACGGTGTTATTGAGCTGAAGGAAATCTCCAACATCTCCATTATTGGTAAAGGCGCCGTCTTTGATGAGATCGGTATCCACATTCGCAGCGCCAGCAATATTATTCTGCAAAACCTCCATATTAAAGACGTTAAAAAGTCTGGCGGCACAACCTCTAACGGTGGCGATGCCATAGGCATGGAGTCGAATGTTTCCAACGTGTGGGTAGACCACTGTACTCTGGAAGCCTTTGGTGGTGAGAATGAGGGCTACGACGGCTTGTTTGATATGAAAGCCAACACTAAATACGTGACTCTTTCTTACAGTGTTCTTAAGAACTCTGGTCGTGGTGGCCTGGTGGGTTCCAGTGAGACTGATACAGGCAATGGCCCTGTGACCTATCATCACAACCACTACATTAATATCGATTCTCGCGTGCCATTGTTGCGTGGTGGTACGGCCCATATTTACAACAACTACTACGACGGTATTAACAAATCTGGTATTAACGCCCGTGCAGGCGGTAAGGCCAAAGTCGAGAATAATTATTTTCAAGACGCCAAAGACCCACTGGGTACTTTTTACACCAACGAACGAGGTTCATGGCAAGTAAGCGGTAACATTTTTACCAACGTTTCCTGGTCAAGCCAAGGCGATAAAAACTATCCCGCCGGGCCAAACGTTCAGTCCACTACGTCCATCAGCATTCCGTATTCCTACGCCAAGGACGATGCTGGTTGTGTGCCCCAGATCGTGCAATCCACCGCTGGTGCCAACAAAGGCCTGCAAACCTCCAATGGTTCCTGTCAGTCCAGTAGCTCTTCCAGTTCCAGCTCTTCCAGTAGCTCTTCCAGTAGCTCTTCCAGTAGCTCAGGCAGTTCGGCTGGCAGTAGTTATGACGGCACCAATCCATTAACCATTGAGGAAAATGCAGCAGGCTTCGCTGGTGTAGATGGCTCCGTGGACAGCAACAACAGTGGCTTCTCTGGCAGTGGCTTTGCCAATACGGATAATGCCAACGGCAAAGGTGTTGATTGGGTGGTGAGTGTGCCTTCAAGCGGCAACTACACGCTTACCTTCCGCTACGCCAACGGTTCTTCTGACAACCGAAAAGGCGCGATCAAGGTTGGTGGTAATACGGTAGTCAGCAACGTCGACTTGCCGGGTACCGGCGGATGGAGCTCATGGGCCAATGCCGACGTAAGTGTTCCCCTATCCAGTGGTTCAAATTCGATTCGTTTTGAAGCGACTAATAATTCGGGCCTTGCGAATATTGACTACATGAAAATCTCGGGTGGAAATGGCTCTTCAAGTTCCAGCTCCAGCAGCAGCTCTTCTAGTAGCTCGAGCAGTTCTAGCAGCTCCAGTACTTCATCTAGCTCCAGTAGCTCGAGTTCTTCGTCCAGTTCTTCTTCTAGCTCCAGTAGCTCGGGTTCCACAGGCAGTTGTGCGGGTGTGAATGTGCATCCAAACTGGACAGCGGCTGACTGGTCTGGTGGCACGCCTAACCATGCCGAGGCTGGTGACAAGATGGTTTATCAAGACAACTTGTATCAAGCCAACTGGTACACCAACTCCATTCCTGGCAGCGATTTCTCCTGGACATTACTGGGTAGCTGCAGTGGAACAACGAGCAGTAGCAGCAGTTCATCAAGCAGCTCCAGTTCGAGCTCAAGTTCAAGTTCAACAAGCAGCTCTAGCTCAAGCTCCAGTAGCAGTTCATCCAGTTCGAGCAGTTCTTCAAGTAGCTCCAGCTCTTCCGGTTCGGCCATTGAGCTGACAATCCAGGAGCAAGCTGCTGGTTTTTGTGATGTTGACGGTTCCATCGATACCAACAATAGCGGCTACACCGGCGCGGGCTTTGCCAATACAGATAATGCCAACGGTACAGGCATAACCTGGTCCGTGAGTGTTCCATACAGCAGTAGTTATTCCCTGGAGTGGCGTTATGCCAATGGCTCCTCCGACAACCGCGCCGGAGACCTTATCGTCAATGGTGCCAAATTAGCCTCGGTTGATTTCGGTTCAACGGGTTCCTGGAGCAGCTGGACCTCCGTAAGCACTACCGTTAACCTGAATGCAGGCACTAATGAGATCAGATTGGTGGCAACCACCGGTAGTGGTTTGTCGAATATCGATAACATCGTGCTGGTAGGTAACGACCTCTCTCCTGGAAACTGTCAGTCCAGTAGCAGCAGCTCTTCCAGCAGCTCAAGTTCAAGCAGTTCAAGCTCCAGTTCTTCGTCTTCCACGGGCGGCGGTAACGCCGATCCTTCCATGGGTGGCTATGCCAATATCTCCGGTTATGGGCGCAGCACAACCACGGGTGGATCAGCCGGCAGAACCGTTACTGTAAGTAATTATGCAGACTTGCAGAGATACGTTCAGTCCGATGAAACACTCACCATTCAGGTGCAAGGAACAATTAATAGTTCTGGCGACAAAATGCTGAGAGTTGCAGGCTCAAACAAGACAATTGTTGGTGCTGGCAGTGGCGCAACACTTAACGGCTTCGGTCTTAATGTGAGCAGTTGGCATTCAGGCTTAAATGCTGGAGACTCCTGTGACGAAGGTGAAAACGATGTTACTACTCCAGTTAGCAACATTGTTATCCGTAACCTCAGGTTCTCCAACTCCAGTGATGACTCGATTACCATTCAATGTTGGTCACATCACGTGTGGGTAGACCACAACACCTTCGAGACATCCTACGACGGTTCTGTTGATACCAAACGCGGTGCAGATTTGGTAACTATTTCGTACAACCATTTCAAGGAAACAGAAAAGACCAGCCTGGTTGGCCACAGCGATAACGTAGCTTCCCTGGATAGAGGTCACTTGCGCGTTACTTACCACCACAACTGGTTTGATCGTGTAAACAACCGCACACCGCGTGTACGCTTTGGCTCTGTGCATGTGTATAACAACTACTGGGACAACAATGACTCTTGCATGCGCATTGGACCGGAAGGAAAAATTTATGCAGAAGCCAACTACGTTGCAAATGCCAGCAAAATACTTAAGGCATCTGAAAACGAAGGCAGCCTGACGTGGACAAGCTCGAACGTATGGGATGAAAGCGAATTTGGTTCTGTGGGTAGTGATCTTCTGGATGCAGACCAATCCGTTAGTCGCCCTCCCTATAACGACAATATCGGATCCGCGCCTACATCCCCACCTGCAGCGGGTGTTGGTAAAATATAGCAGTGAATTAATGAGTGTATTGCCAGGCAAAGGGAAATATAACTAAGCCTAAGCCTAAGCCTAAGCCTAAGCACTGCGCTCTAATTCATAAGAGCAAAAAAACCGGTAGCCATTAGTGGCTACCGGTTTTTTTTTTGGATGGGAAAATACCCAGTATTAAGAAATATTTTTCGTTATCCCGGAATGTTTTAGCTTTTCTCGCCAATATTAGCTTCAACAAACTCCACCATCGCTTTGAGAGCTTGCGTTCGTGTGGAGCCGTCACGCAGATAGTGGTCGTCGTTCTTGAGCTTGATTAACTGCGATTTGCCACCACTCTTTTTTATAGCCTTATGCATCAGCTTGGATTGCGCATATCCAACGACAGTGTCGTCTTCGCCGTGGATAAGCAGCACAGGAGCTTTTATTTTTTCGGCGGAATAATAGGGCGAAATTTCTTTTAGCGCTTCCTTGTCATACTCCCCTGCCAGAATGCTACGGTTCCAGTAATCCAAAACCCAGCTGTGCTTGCCAGACCGGCTTTTGTCGTATTTCAGCATCTTGGGTAAATGGCTTACGCCTGCTACTGCAACAGCACACTGATATAAGTCTGGTGTAAAGGCCGCGCCTGCCAGCGCAGCGTAGCCACCGTAACTACTACCTACAATGCAAACGCGATCTGGGTCGGTATAGCCCTTTTTCACAAAGAAATTAACAGCATCGGTGAGGTCATCCTGCATAGCCTTACCCCACTGCCCCCACCCCGCCTCATAGTGTTTTCTGCCAAAGCCTTTAGAGCCTCTGAACTGTGGTTGTATAACTAAAAAACCGCGTGTGGCCAATGCCTGAGCTTTATAATTGAAGCCCATACGATCCTGGGCGGCGGGCCCGCCGTGGGGCATAATAACCGTTGGTAAGTTTTTATAATTTCCCAGGCTGGAATTCGGAAGTGTGACAAGTGTGGGAATAATGAGGCCATCACGTGCTTTAAATTTAGCTTTACCAATCAGGTTGACGTCTTTGGATTGGATGTCGAGACGAGAACTTACCAGGAACTTCGGGTCTTCACCCTCGACGAAAAGATAGAAATCACCCGGGTGAAGGCTGCCCTCCACATACACCACGATATGTTTCCAATCCTTGGTCCAGTCCGTTAAATAAACCGAATGACCTTCAAATGATTTAACAATACTTTCAACGCGCTTATTTAACTTGTCGTCAAACAATCTGTACGACGGGGAAAAACCGGCATAGCGCATGCCCACTATGAGCCCTCGATCATTTCTCACTACACCATAGGTATTTTTATGCTTGTCTATTTTGTCGAGGTGTTGAACTGTTCCGTCAGAGAGGGACAACTGAAAATAGCCTGCATTTTTGCCTGATCTTCTAAAGATTATCTGGTCAAAATCGCTACTTTGCGCTATAAAATTATGGTTTGGTATTTTCGATTGGTAGCTATATATTTTTGTCCACTTCTTTCCATCTAAGCGCTCGATAGAATGAATGTTAGTTCGGTTGTCTAATTTTTCGCGTGCGAGAACATTTCCTTTCTCGTCGAGAAAATAATCACGTGTATTACCAGTACCCCTGCTAACGATTGTGGGCCTGCCCTTTCCGCTAGCGTGTACCCTTAGCAGCGAATAATCTGAGGTCCTGTCTATATCAGAACTGACAACAAAAGCTGGCATAAAAAGCCTGTTTCCGTTTTCGCTAGTACCAACGACTCGACCTAGCCCAGTTTGACCCTTGGATATTTTCCTCCCGCCTGTCAGTCTCTCCTCGAGTTCAAGTAGCTTCTCGACAGTGTCGTTCTTTATGTCGTAGCTAAAGGCTGTACTTACATCAAATTCGTGCCTGTATTCCCTCAAGTCAGCATGCTCGGATGCAGTCATAATTAAATAGTCGTTATTGACAAAATACAGGCGACCGGGGTCAATACGGGAAACATTTATAGTGGCTACTATTTTATTTTCTAAAAGGGAACGTACTACTATATTGTCGTTTTCGTCAGAGAAAGTTTGACGATAAGCCATATATTCAGCATTCGGTGAAATCCTCACTTTGCTGATCTGCTTAAGCCTGCCGTATGCCTCAAGGCTTGGGGCGCTATTTGCTGATATAGACGTTAAAAATAATACAATGCAAAGCAGCGAAAAATGTAGTTTCACAGTTTCTCCGTTTTTTTATGTAAAAATAGCGGTGTTGCTTGGCGCGGACAAGGATGATGAAGTAATTGTTAAATGGGAGCTATCTTGTGTAAAAAAAACCAATAGCTCCCCTAACCAGTCGCCAAAAAAGGTACTTGGTTACCCGCCAATATTAGCTTCAACAAACTCCACCATGGCTTTTAGTGCCTGCGTGCGGGTGGAGCCGTCGCGTAAGTGGTGGTCGTCGTCCTTTAACTTGACCAACTGCGATTTTCCACCACTCTTTTTTATAGCCTTATGCATGAGCTTGGATTGCTCGTACTCAACCACGGTGTCGTCTTCGCCGTGGATAAGCAGTACAGGAACTTTTATTTTATCGGCAGAGTAATAAGGCGATATTGCTTTTAATGAGTCTTTATCAAAATCGCCCGCCAGAATACTACGATTCCAATAATCTAGTACCCAGCTATGTTTTCCCGCGCGGCTTTTGTCTGCTTCAAGCATTTTAGGTAAATGGCTTACGCCAGCGATAGAAACGGAGCACTTATATAAGTCCGGTGTAAATGCAGCGCCAGCGAGTGCTGCGTAGCCGCCATAACTGCCGCCTACAATGCATACCCGAGCTGGATCGGTATAGCCTTTTTTAACAAGAAAATTAACCGCATCGGTGAGGTCGTCCTGCATTGCTTTACCCCACTGCCCCCAGCCAGCTTCATAGTGCTCCTTGCCAAAACCAGTTGAGCCCCTAAACTGTGGCTGCACTACCAGAAAGCCGCGTGAGGCTAAAGCCTGAGCCTCGTAGTTGAAACCCAGGTGATCCTGCGATGCCGGGCCGCCATGGGGCAAAATAACCGTGGGCAGATTTTTTAAGTTATCCATCTTTGTTTTAGGCAAAGTAACAAGTGTGGGAATAACGAGCCCATCACGTGCTTTGTATTTGGCTGTGGCAATTGGGTTAATATCCTCGGGTGAGATATCAAGGCGCGAACTAACCAGGAATTTTGGTGGCTGGCCCTCGTGGAAAAGATAGTAGTCACCTACAAACTGGGTACCTTCTACGCGCACAACGATACTTTTCCAGTCTTTGGTCCAATCACTGAGGTAAACGGAGTGGTCTGGGAAGGTACTTACAATTTCCTGCACCCGTTTGTTAAGCGCACTGTCAAACATATGATAACTGGGCATTAAACCGGCGTAGCGAACACCCACCACGACACTGCGATGGTCTGACATAACGCCGAAAGTATTTTTGCTTGCATCAAACCCGCTTAAAGGCTGAACTTTGCCGTCGCTTAAAGAAAGCATCAAATAATGTTCGTCATCATCTGAGCGGCTAAACACAATGGAAGAAAAATCACTGCTTAGACCGATAAAACTATGCGTTGGTATCTCGGCTTCATAGCTATAGATCTTTCGCCATTTTTTACCGTCCTTTAGTTCAATAGCGTGAATATTGTTTACATTGTTGAGTGTTTCTCGTGCGAGAATTTCTCCTTTGTCATTGAGAAAATAGTCTCGAGTGTTTGTTGTGCCCTTGCTGACAATTTTTGGTTTTCCCTTACCACTTATTTGCACCTTTAACATGGCATAATTAGGTGTTTGGTCGGTGTCAGAGTCGGCAACGTAGGCTGGCATAAACAGGTTATTACCATCGTTACTTATGCCTGATATTCTGCCCAAACCGGTCTGCCCCCGGGTGACTTTACGGTCTCCAAGAAGGCTCTCGTCCAGTTTAAGCAGTGGTTCTATTTTATTTTTTTTAATGTTAAAACTGTAAGCGGTGCTAACATCAAAGGAATGTTTGTAAGCTCTCCAGTTTACTCGCTGTGACACTTTAAAAATAAGGTGATTATTATTACCAAAAAACTGGCTGCTGGGGTCAATGCTGGAGACATCTACACCGGTTTTCATTTTCCCCTCTTTAAGGGAATACACCACAATATAGTCTTTTTCGTCGGATTCGGTGCGCCTGTATGAAATCAAGTCGCCATTGGGCGAAATACTCACATTACTTACCTGCTGCAGTTTGCCATAAGCGTCCAGCTCTGGAGCACCGTATGCGGGTGTAATGGATAAAACAGCTGCAATGAGTAGAGTTGAGCAACAGTAATTCACGGTCTTCCCCTTTTTTATTTTTAATCTAAATTGATGTGGCCCTGTCAATTTGCGCTTCCAGCGAGATCCAATGAATAGCCTGCTACTCACTTACATCGTACTTCACATCGAGTGGCCCAAGCATTGTATGGCTGCAAAGTGAATGAGCTAGCGAACCTACAAGCTTGATAGGCCAATATTTAGCCCGAATTATGGGAATCAAGCAATTGATACAGCGCAGCTGAGGTGTATTTTTAATGACCATTGTTTGAAATTTGCTCATCAAGATGGCCAGAATGCAACGCCTGTCTCTATAAGCCCTGGATTTTTTCTTTAGAATGGGGACTGTTACTAGATTTAATGAAATGGATAATTCAGCGAATGGAGATGTTCGAAACATGCTGATCGATGTACCGCTATCAGACCCCCTTGGCCGACAATACCAAATTAGAACCCCGGGCAAGCAGCCAAATGGCAAAGCCTTTGTTTCCCACAGCAGTGCGGCTCAATTTTTATCCCAGCTAAAAGTACCTGCCGAGCATTGGTCAAAACTCACCTCCGAGTTAAAAGACGCGCGTCATCAGTTCACCCCCGGGATGAAATCTGTGGATGCCATCGCCGACCTAATCTATCGTGGCCGCTTACAGTTGTGCCCGCTAAACGGCTCTCCCGTTGGCTCAGAGGGGGAAACAAAGAGCAACAAGTCAAGCCGCAAAGCGGGCGATGAGCTGCTGGTTAAGCAGCGGGAACTGCACGCAAAAATGGGCCAGCGCCCCGCTTCCCGAGTTAAAAGCGGCAGTGCCAGCAGCACCGCCCTGCAGCCAGCAGCCAATAGCCCCGGTAACCGCAAACCCCCGCCCGCTGCGGAAACCGACGAAGCACAAGCAAGCCTGCACAGCGACGAACCCGCTACCGTTGATGGCGGCGATCAGGGCGCCCAACCGGTAAGCAAGTGTGAAACCGAGGGCTGCCCCATTAGCATGATTTCTGGTGAGGAGTTATTACAGCTCACCGATTTCACCTTACCCGGCCCAATGCCATTAGCCTGGCAGCGTACCTTTCGCAGCGCGCATCGACGCGACACTGGCCTGGGGGCAGGCTGGACACACTCCTTGCAGGAAAGCCTGCTAGCCGAGGGCGAAAACCTCGAATACCGGGATGCCGAAGGCCGCAGTATTCGCTTTCGCAAACCCGCGTTACATCAGCAAAGCCTCTACCAGCCGGAAGGTATGTTATTAACGGGTACACAGCAGGGCTTTCTGCTGGAACAGCACGGCCAGTGGCAAAAGCTGTTCACCCGCGTGGCGGGTAGTGAGCACTATCGCCTTAGTCAGCTGCGCCATCAGGCTTATCAGGATGATCAAGGCTATGTACTTAACCTGCACTACAGTGCCGACAATGCGCTGGTTTCCATAGAAGGCAACTGGGGCAAAGCCCTGCGCCTTAGCCGCGACAAACACGGGCATATCCGCCAAATAGACCTGCACAATACCCACAGCGGTGAACAAACCTGTATCGCGCAGTACGAATTTAATGAGCAGCATGAGCTAAGCGCCCATCGCAATGCTGCGGGTTCGGGCGAGCGTTATCGCTACCAAAACCAGCAACTGCAGCAGCGTACCCTGGCAACGGGCTTTTCCTACTACTACGAGTGGGATGAACAAGGCCGCTGCCTGCACACCTGGGGCGACCAGGGTATCTACGACTACCGCTTCACCTGGCAGCCGGATCAGCAATACAGCACCGCAACGGATAGCCGTGGCTACACCAAGCACTACTACTACAACGACTTTGGTCAGATAGTTAAAAAAATAGATGGCGAAGGCGGCGAGCACCTCTACAGCTACGATGGTGGAATGCTCAGTAGCTATACCGACCCGGAAGGCAACAGCAGCCATTACTACTTTGATGAACACAAACGCCCGCTTGGTGAGCGCGATGCCCTCGACCAGCACCACACCAACAGCTACTTTCAAGGCAAGTGCAATCTGGTAAAAGACAAAGCTGGGCGTATCTGGCAATACAGCTACAACGGCAAGGGTTTGCTGGAAAGCATTACGGACCCGGCTGGCCGGCTTAGTCAGCATCGTTACAACAAGCAGGGCCTGCTAAGCGAAACGCGCGATAGTAGCGGCACCACCCGCTACCACTGGAGCCCACAAGCGGAGCTGACCAAACTGGTGCTGCCCAATGGCCTCGAACGCCATTTTCGCTACAATAGCTGGGGCAAAATAGTAGCCGCAGAAACACGCCTGGCCGGTGCAAGCCAGGGCGCGCTTACCCAATTTAGTTACACACCTGGCGGCGAACTCAGCAAAATTGTCACCCCGGATGGCGGCACAGACACCTACCGCTACAACAGCAATGGCCAGTTGTTGAGCCACAGCGATGCGCAAGGCAGAATTACAGAATTTAAATACGATGGCCTGAGCCAGGTAAGCGAACGCATCGACAACGAAGGCCACCGCCTGCGCTATGAATACGACCTGGAGCGCAACCTCACCGGCCTTATTAATGAAAACGGCGAGCGCTACAGTTTCTTTTACGACGGCAACGAGCGACTTATCAAGGAGATAGGCTTTGATGGCCGCACCCAGCACTACAAATACAACAAAGCTGGCCATTTAATCAAACATCTCGATGCCGCTGCCCTTGTAACAGAATTCACTCGCGATGCCCTGGGCCGCATGACCCGCAAAGCCAGTAGCGCTTTAGGCAAGGGCGAGCAAGAAGAAATCAGCCGTTATGCCTACGACCCCCTCGGCCGCATACTGGAAACCTACAACACGCATCAGTACCTCAGCTTTAGCTACAACAGCCTTGGTGGTCTGGCCAGCGAAACTCACTGCGATATCAACAGCCAGCGCGAAAAAGTACTGCGCTCAGAACGTACCCTGCGTTACAGCAGCCATGAAAGCGGCCTGCCCGCTAGCCTGCAACTACCCGATGGCAATCAAATACGCTACCACTACAACCAGCAACAGCAACTGCAGCAAGTGGATTGGAATGGCAGTGTAATTAGCGAATTCGAGCGCGATATACTCGGCCGCGAAGTGGCGAGGCACCAAGGAGAATTAACCACCCAAAGCAGCTACGACCCCATGGGGCGCCTGCAACAACAGTGGGCCTTTAATCGCAACAACAAACAGCCCTCACCCATACAGCGCAACTACCACTACGACAAATTCGGCAACCTCTCCCGCCTGCAAGACAACCACCGGGAAACCCACTACGTCTACGACCTGCTTAACCGTCTGAAAAAAGTAGAACACCGCCAGGGCGAGCAGCACGAACAAGAAACCTTCAGCTTCGACCCCGCCAGCAACCTGCTGCAGGCCGGTAGCGGCGGCAAAGGCAACAGTACCGGTAACCGCCTGAGCATGCAGGGCGACCGCAAATTCCACTACGACACACGCGGCAACCTCATTCAGGAAAACCGTGGCAAAGGCGGCAAGCTGCAAACCCGCTATGAATACAACCTGCAAAACCAGCTAACAGCAGTACACAAAAACGGCCAGACCAGCCGCTACACCTACGACCCCCTTGGTCGCCGCATTAGCAAACAAGACGAATTCGGCACCACCCGCTACCTTTGGGCCGGCGACCAAATGGTGCAGGAAAGCCGCAACAACAGCAGCAAAAGCTACATCTTCGAACCCGGCAGCTTCAAACCTCTGGCCCAGGTACAAGACCAAAACATTTACCACTACCACCTGGACCACCTCGGTACACCCCAGGAGCTAAGCGACCAAAGCGGAAACATTGTGTGGCGCGGCCGCTACCTTAGCTACGGCAACCTGGCGGTAAAAGATGTTGACGAGGTAGAAAACAACATCCGTTTCCAGGGGCAATACTTCGACGAAGAAACCGGGCTGCATTACAATCGGCACAGGTACTATGACCCGAGTATTGGGCAATTTACCCAACAAGATCCGATTGGTTTATTGGGTGGGGTTAATTGTTATCAGTATGCGCCTAATCCGGTGGGATGGGTTGATCCGTTTGGGTTGACGTGTAAGGAGAATTCTTGGAATCAGTTTCAGAAACAACACAAGGGAAAATTTGCAAACTCTTCTGATGCTTCGAAAGCGTATAAGGAGTTAAAGGACAAACAGTCTCCATGGCCTATAGGTTATACACCCATAGAGGCAACGTTATTACCGGGCACCGAATTTAATATGGCGTATGAGCCGGGTCAGGAATTGGATATTATTGGTGGCTTCGGAACAGAGGATGTCATTCCAGACAAAGCTTATGTTAGAAATGAGTTAGCTGTTAAAGAAGCTTGGAAAGAAGATTTAGATCGAGTTGTGAGGTTCCGAGTGATCAAGCCGTTACCTGTGTTACTCGGCCCTGTCGGGCCACAAGTAGACAAAAAAGCGAATTCCTATCTTCCTGGTGGTGGCTCTCAGATCGCGATGCAGGTAGATCCAAAAACGAGGGGAGATTACTTAGAGGTTGTCTCTATTACTCCGCTAGATAAGTGAAAGAAGACATATGAATACGCTTGAATCTATCAAAATTAGTGAAGACAAATCAAATTTAACCTGGACATACAACGGAGAGCATGTACATATTAATTTGGAGAACATTGGCCAAGCGATTGAGGATAAAGTTCAAGGGAAAATTGTGGTATCAGTTTGTCGTGGAAAATGGCCTTATTTAATTAAGGTTTACAGTTTCTCTGGTGAAGAAATTTATTCTATTTCTGAACCTAAACCGTATGAATTTTATTATCTAAAAGCCCATTCGGATTATGGTGTTTCAGTTATTTGTACATCTAAGGAGTCAGTTGACGGAAGAATGGATTGGCAGTTTGTCATTGATTATAGCAGCGGCCAGTTAAAAAGAGCTGCGCCATCATATTGAGCCAACTTAAAAAGCGTGAGTAAAATATAGAACAACCATACGAAGAAATAATGACCCAAATACTAGTAAAGAAAATATTATTAATTAATATATTTTTTGTACTATCCATTTCACTAGCAAATATCACGCGAGCGGGCTCAATGGAATCAACGATAGAAGATCAAATACCTATCCAAATATTTAAAGCAATGGTTTTAGCTTACGATGTGTTTAAGTCTAAGAAAATAGAAGAAAGCGATTATTACATATCTTATTTAGAGCATAATGGAACCGCGATATTTATCTTTTCACAGAAAACATTAAATAATAAAACGAGAGGGAATACTACGAAAGAACTGATTTTTGAAGTAAACGTAGATCTGGAAAAAATGAAAGTTGTAGGTTCTAGTTTTGCTAGATGACAAAAAAATCCTCTGGTTTAATTTGAAAATAGCGCTGGTTTAGAAAATAACAGGGACACCCATTAGGCTTTTTGTCAACTAAAATCAAAAAAATAATGCCCCGGCAATTCGGGAAGCAGAATCTATTTGTTGGTTCTGCACGCTCTTTAAAAAATTACACCCGATTTCTCGTTGGTATGGTGTCTATCAGTTGCACCAGTCACCCATCAGGATCAAGCTACATCATGGCAGCCCTAGCTTACGCCCCAGAAAAATATCGGTATCATACCTTGTTCATTTGAATGACAGATCTTCGAGCTCGTTTGTCTCAACCTCTGTTTGACTCAATGCATGAGTAATTACTAGTTTAGCGCGCATTAATTGATAGAGCTGGGCCAATCA
>FXAI01000002.1:0-207805 GCA_900177435.1 Alteromonadaceae bacterium Bs31 | reverse complement strand
CAAGATCCGATTGGTTTATTGGGTGGGGTTAATTGTTATCAGTATGCGCCTAATCCGGTGGGATGGGTTGATCCGTTTGGGTTGACGTGTAAGGAAGGCTATGCGGTTGTTCGCCAATTAGAAAATGGCTACCAAGAAGGTCACTTAACTGTAGAAGTTGTATTTGACGATATAAATTATGCGACTGACCAAGTAATAACGTCTCCCGACAGATCGACAACAACAATTAGGCGCTACGGAAAAATAAATTCAGATGCAATAAAAAATGGAACCGTTGCCCACGAAGCTCGTATAGTATTACCAAACGCTGAAGCAGCTTTGGAATATCAAAAAACGTTAGGAATGCTGATTTAGGCAAATATGACCTTATGGAGAACAGTTGCTACTCCCATGTATTCGATGTTTTAGAGGCTGGCGGTCACCCACCAATTCAACGCAGCAAACGTGGCTTTTTCAAATTTATGAAATCCAATGGTTTTGGTCGTATTGAAGGAGCACCATCATTAGAGGCGTAACATGGGTTTAATCATTTGCGACAAGCATGGCGAAACGGGTTTTATGCCCTTCGTTTCAAAAGAGTTAGCGGAAAAAATTATCGCCAACGAACCTTTAGGTAATAAAGGTATAAAGTTTGTAGAAGTCATTTTTATCGATGAAGATGATGGTGAAGAATTCCAACAGTTGCACTACTGGATGAGTCAAAAATGCTTTGATAGCCTAAGCCCAAAAGAGTCCTATGTAATTCAATCTGACGAAGACGAGGTAGAACTCGATAAAATTTTTGACCCGATAATGAAAGGGGGCGGCATTTGTGGAAGATGCTTTGAAAATTATCTGGAATCCAATAGCGAAAACGGTGTCACCCATTAGGCAAATTGTCAACTTTTGGCACAAAAAAACTAACCCGATTAGTCAGGATATCGCTCAATGAGTAAACCGAGGCTTTCAAAATAATGGGTGACCCCATCTCCGATAAAATAGATAATTCGTCATATGGGAGAACCAAACTTGCTATTAAAGAAGAGTGGAAGCAGACTCTAGACAGAAACGTGCAATATGAAGTGCTAAGGCCTTTTGAAGTCGAATATGGTCCTGTTGGTCCGCAAATTAATAAATTAGACGATGGTACATTTAGGTATCTCCCAGGTGGAGGAACACAGATAAAGCTTGGTTATCATGATTATGAAAACGCTGTGGCTAGGCCTGATAATGGAAATACTGATAAGGCTTATCTTAAAGTTAAGGAAAATACAAAACTATCTCAAAATAAAATAAAATGAAAATCAAAACATCTGTCGGTAAAACCTCGACATCTTTTAGCTGGGATTTCAATGGAAAGAAGATTAAGTACAAGTTAGGCGGAAGAGCAAATGCAGAGTATTCTGAGAGTAATGATCTCATAGTCGTCGCTGCAACAGATGAAACGGTGCGCATTTTATCCAGTGATTCTAGCTTGATAATCGAATTTCCTTGTAACGAATCAGACAAGCGTAGGTTTTATCTACTTGAAAAATCTAGTGCGTGTGAGCTTGGTGTAAGGATCATCATGGCCCATACGCCTGAGTATAAGGGCGAGAGATTCTGGCAGCATGATATAGATATAGAAAATAAGTCGATAAGTGAGCCGAAGGCTAAATGGCGATAAATTCTAGCCATTAGGGCGGGCAACTCCCACCAAGAAAATCAACAAAGTCAAACCTTATTTTTTTTAAAGACGAATAACAACATCAGCAAAAGCTACATCTTCGAACCCGGCAGCTTCGAACCCCTGGCCTAGGTACAAGAGCAAAAATATCTACCACTACCACCTGGACCACCTCGCCATAGTAGATATATTGCCGGAGAAATAAAAATAATGACTGATGATGAGGCAAAACAGGAATTAGAAAACCTGGCAAAAAAATATCTGGTTGGTTCACCCGATTATGATCGCTTAATCGATGTAATCAATGATAAAAGTAGACCAGGCCTACCCGTAAGAGGGATTTTAGAAGAAATAGGTAAATACGAATCTTGTGAATTTACAGAAGACGAAAAAAACCTAATCGAAGATTTGTTGTATATGTTCGGTTAGACATATAGGGTGGGCGCCGCCCACAAAAAAAACTACAAGGCCTGCTAAACATAAGGCAGCCTCGCCCCCAACGGTGAGGAGTACAATGATTGTCGACGAAAACAACTCATTGGAGGCTGCCCCATGTCACTGTATTGTGGAATCGATTTACATTCAAATAATTCTGTAATTTGTGTTATCAACGACAACGATAAGCGGCTAAAAGAAGTAAAAATCGACAACAATATCGATTTGGTTATCAAAGCACTATCTCGATATAAAAAACGGTTAAAAGCTATCGCTGTTGAATCCACTTTTAACTGGTATTGGCTGGTTGATGGCCTTCACGATGCGGGGTTCAAGGTTTTACTCGTGAATACCGCAAAGGTTGTTCAGTACGAGGGCTTAAAACGAACGGATGATCGATACGACGCTTTTCACCTAGCCCATTTACTGCGCTTGGGTATTTTACCTACAGGTTATATCTATCCTAAACAAGAACGTAGTTTGCGTGATTTACTGCGCAAGCGTATGCAAATAGTTCAGGATCGTAGCCGCGATATCATTCGTCTTAAATCGTTTTATCAACTTCACACAGGTGAAACCCTTCGTGCTGATAAAATTAAAGCAAAGAAATACACAATACCCACGATTGGCGATGATAATACGCAGCTTAATATTCAGGTAACAACACAGCTTATTCGTTCAGCAACAGAGCAGATTAAAGTGCTGGAGAAAAACATCGCCTGCCAGCTGGTAGGTTCAGCTGATTTAATCAACCTGAAAACAGTGCCTGGCATAGGTGATATTTTGGGAGAAACCATCCTCCTTGAAACGGGTGATATCAAGCGATTTGGAAAACCTGGTAATTACAGCTCCTATGCGCGCTGTGTCGATAGCCGTAGATTGAGTAACGGCAAGATTAAGGGGCGCAACAATCGCAAGAATGGTAACCGATACCTAGCCTGGGCCTTTATCGAGGCCGCAAACTTTGCCATACGGCGCAGCGACAAAGCCAAAGCGTTTTACACACGAAAAGCAAAGGAAGCCAGTTCCATCGTCGCTAGAAAAGCACTAGCTCAAAAACTGGCAACGGCAAAACCACTGATTCATTAAGCGGGACCAGGGGCAACCCCTACGTTTGACATGGTATTTTGAATTTCCGCTCTTGGCCGAAATGGGAGAGAATTGTTTTTTTGGAGGTTTTCTATTATTAGAGTAAGTCTGTCCCGAATGGCACGAAGTTAAGAAATCTCAGGGCAATGAAACATCAATAAAAGCCTTGTTTTTAAAGAGTTTTCTTTCCTGAAGAAGCTTTACTTAGTGCCATTCGACGCAGAACCCTTGATTCGTAAAATCGCTTTCAGGGCGCTAATGAGAGATAACAGTATTAACAGAGCTAGATCGATACTGCCGCCACCGGAATCTCCACCTGCCTCGCCACTATTTCCTGAGGAGCCCGAAGAGGACGCCGCGCTTGACGAAGAACTACTTGATGAAGAACTACTGCTACTGGAAGCAGCGCTTGAAGAACTGCTGGATGAACTGGAAGAGCTACTGCTGCTGGAGCTTGTGCTGCTGCTTGATCCGCCGTTGTCAGGGTTACAACCAAAATCAGGTTCATACACTTCCCCATCTACAACGTAGCGTTTTATTTCCTTGATCTTTTGAACCGTTAACCACGTTCGTAAAAGATAACCGGAATTTAAAGCTGCATCACCGGTGCGATGTGTCGCTTGATCACCACCTGGAGTATACGGGTCACTCTCGGGAGCAAAATCATTTCTGCGGCCCGATGGGTGAACGCCATCATTACTAATTAATGTGTTGGCCCAGGTTCCGTTTGGCCTGCGGAATAATATTTCCTGAGCGTAATCGATAACCGGCAACCCTCTCGTTTCAGCAAAAGCCAATACTGCCCGATTATAGGGGTAGGCTAAGCTTTCGTTATAACCATCGGCGGTGCGCGGTGGTATGGTGCTAATGACAGGCAAAATACCAACACCGATAAATTCATCGACCCGCTGTTCTAAAATAGATAAATCATCAGGGTCCATGGTAGGAACATTCAACATAATGACGGCTATTTGCGCATCGTTGAGAAGAGTATTGGTATAGATTCCATCAATCATTCCGCTCCACCAACCTGCGCCACCTTCAGCGGTAGTACCATTAGATGACCACTCAAAACCGTTGTCGTAATTATATTGGTTGGCGTACATCCAGCTGATAGTTGAACTGTCACTTGCTGAAGCACCATTTTCTGTGCGCGCCCACAAACCATAGGCGTAGGAATAAGACATTGAATCACCCACCTGTAAAACTTTACCGGGTGTTTTGGTAATGCCAGCAACGGGAGTCGTTAAAATGTCCCTGGCGTTATCTATCCATGTCGCCTGCCAGGCATCGTCGTAACTGTTCGCACGTATGCTATTGTGATCATCAGCACCACATGCCCAACCACCGCTGCTACTGGAGCTGGATGAACCTGAGCTCGAGCTGCTCGAGCCACCGCCACTATCGGAATCTAGCGCACCCTCTGGATATATATCACCGAGCACGCCCCACAGGGGTAAAGTTGAACTAAAAATCCAGGGTAAGTCACTACGCGCAGATGACTTGGCCACTGCTTCGCTAATTACCGGGTCATTCGGGTAGCGACGGTGTGCAACCCAATAATAAGGGAGCCAATTATTAATATGTTCACCCCGTTTTGCAGCACCAGCCCAGGTGGCACCGATTTTAAAACTGCGCAATAGGGCATTATCTTTGTAGGACCAGGCATCAAAGCCGTTATGAATTGCAGCTTCCGCGCCTAACGCAGAGGGTAATAACGAATAAAAATGGTAATGCTCGCCTTCAAAATCGTAGCTACGGTGGTAACCATCAAAATTGTAACCACTCGGGTAGACGAGACCATTAATCATATTTTTCAGGTCACGTGTATCTGGTGCAAATTGTGTAATATCCTGATAAAAATAATCTTCAGGCACGCTCGTTTCGAATATTCGGTCTACAGCCGACTGATCATGGGAAACCAGAGCAAAAACAATTCCGGCATGAAAATCTAATTGCCACCAGTTTTCATAGGATTCTCGGTAGGAACCCTCTCGATTCGCACTGTGGCCGGTGCTGTTAGTCCAGGCTTCGTTACTAAAGGCAACCCGGCGCTTTGTACATCGTGTGACCAACCCCTGTTGGGGTCACTGGTCCAGCTTAAAAGTGCTGAACGCAATGCTTGCGCTTTTGCCTGGCTGGGCTCTAGCATATAGCTGAAGTTAGCCTTCATATTAATATGTGTTGCTAACCGTCCCGCATTATAGTTTTGGGGCCAGGGTAGTGAATTCAAATTACCTGGCTTGTGCGCAGGCCCTACATTTCTTATTGATTCATAGGTGGACACCGCATACGCCGGGCTTCTGTCCTGCAGAATTGCTTGTCTTAGCGCAAGAATTTCTTCCGTGTTAAAAAATAAGTTAGGGTGACGTTCTGGCGCAATGGCCGTCACCTGGGCCCTGGCATTCATGCTACTAACAAGCATTAACACCACTATAAATATAAATTTACAACACACTTGAACAAGGGGTTTCATTGCTCTCTCCCCGTTATGGTTGTTTGAGACAAGGGAACAATGTCGTTTTCAATCACCGCCAGTAAGCGATCGACAAAATTTTCATTTTTCTCCATTTAAGGCACCAATTTTGTCGGGTGAAAATGGCTTTCAGACTACCAATGAGAGATAACAGCACAAGCAGGGCGAGATCGATACTGCCGCCACCGGAATCTCCACCATTTCCTGACGAGCCTGAAGAGGACGCCGCGCTTGAGGATGAACTGCTTGAGGACGAGCTGCTTGACGACGAACTGCTTGATGACGAGCTACTTGATGATGAACTACTGCTGCTCGAACTGCCATTTACAACAAAGGTCGCAGTTGCAGAGGGGGAATTTGAGACCTCGCTCGAGTTAACACCGTCACTCACCTTAATAGCAAAATAATAAACGGCTCCTGCAGTGAGCCCCCCAACGGTAAATGATTCGTCAGTTCCTGAATCGGCAGGGGCAGTCTCTCCAAATACTTCCTGGGCAGATCCAAAATTTGATGAATCGATTGGCGAAGAGCTGTAACGGATGTCGTAGCTGCTGGCCTTGCCGGAAACGCCGTCATCACCGGTGGCGGTCCAGGTTAGGTTAATCTCACCATGGGAGCTACCTTCAAATGCAGCAAGATCGTTAATTGCATCAGGCGCAATGGTGTCCGGCGCACCATCAGAACTATTGGTGAACTTTAAAACATGAACTATAGGTAAGCTGCCACCGCCGCCATTGTCCTCAACGACAAAAAGCCGCCTGTTGTCTACATCCCAAATAGCACCACGGTCGGACCGGACGTACGAATCATTATCAAAGCTGAAGTCCATGTCATGGACAGCATAGGGCAGGATGCCTTCTTCATCGGAGACAACCCCGTCAAAAGCGTCTTTAAGGTCTCGCGCATCGTACAACAAGAACCGGTCATATACCGTGCTAAGTGAAATGGGTCGCTGATACCCCGAGATCACCCCACCGGAGTCATAGACAGTATTGGCAGCCCATGGACCGTAGGCAAGGACAGTCCTGTAATCAGGCAGCATGACAGTTCCGCGGTGCATAGAAATACCTGAGAAGAAGGCATCAGGGTTGTTTCCCATGTAGGGGTAGGTCCCGCCATCGGCTATAGCCCCGCTGGTATGTCTCAGAATGGAGGTGCCTGGCACGTTGCCGTAATCAGCAAGGCCCTCCACATCGTTGTGATTGATGACCCAAAAACCAGGTCCGTAATTTACGCCATACAGCAAGGACAAACCATGTCCACCGCCACCCATTAGGGTGGCTCCACCGAAAGTCTCCTGCCAGTTTTCTGGTATCGGACATCCCATCCCATTGCCCATTGCCCGTTGATTTAAGGTAGAGCTCACCACCGAGTACGGGCCATCAACGTTATTGTCTGAAAGGTCCGCACTTCGGCGAAACAATGTCGTCGACTGAGTATCTCCACGATAAACACCGGCAGCGGTAAAATAGAGGTATCCATCTTTATAAAGCATTCCTGTGGCAGCAGTGCCATTAGCCCCAGAGTGACCGTTTGGAAAATTGCCCAGAGTCCCGCCCAGTAATTCACAATCCTGAACCAGGGTTGCTCGATTATAATTTGACGTCTTAAGTTCAGGAATACTGATCTCGCAGATCACAGGCTCGTTTGGATTACCTGCCACAAGGCCGGCAGCCAGAAAAAGCGAACCCTTTCCGCCATCTCCGTCAGGATTGTAAGCAAATGCACCATAGCCTTGTATTCCGTATTGCAGACCGGTTAAATAAATACCGTTACCCAAATCCCTACCGCCGTCGGGAACCAGGAAAGCACCCTGGTATTGGATATTCGAGGGATCGTACAACGGCAGATCCAAAGGATTACTTCTCGCATTGTCCGCGACAATTATGCCAACTAGCAAAGTATAAATACTTACCATTGTTAAAAACTTCATAATGCAATATCTCCAATTATCGGGGTAGAGGTTTACGTTTACGTATAGGTAAGACTATGTAAGCGGTAATCCAAAAAACCCTTCTTCGAAAAGTGAAGTCCGATTTCTATGCTGGAAATCCGTCCGAATGGCAGTTGTAGAAAGGAATAAAAATTTGATACTAAAGTAACACTAAAACCTGGCTGGTGAACGGTGTCACAAAAACCAACAAGCGGATACGTAAATTCAGTGAACCTATTCACGAAATACCAAGCCACAGAAGAAAGTGAACAACGCGTCATTTGGCAAAAAAAATTCTGAGCAGATACAATGATTTATCTACGGAGTTACAAGTACAAATAACCAATTTATTTACGCAACGAAACTTTTGTTTTTTTCACATCAAAGGCTGGTCGTTCACCAACATTTTATAATGGCACTTGGTACCCATTCATGAATGGGTACCAAGTGGGAAGCAAACTATTCGGATGCAACGGCACTCAAATCGTAAGCGATGATAATCGACAAATCACTCTCGGAATTCCTATGGCTTCTGGGTTCGGCGTCGTGGGCCACTAAGTAGAGAATTCTATTCTCCGTGTCGTAAGAGCCACCGCGAATAAAGCCGGCGTAAGGCGCGGAGAAAGGTTGTCCGTTGGTGTTAAACTGGTTGTCAATGGCGCCATGCTCATAGGGCTTGGGTGCACCGGGGCTGGAAGCTGCCAAAATTTCATCCAGGTCGAATAACCAGTAGTGACTGTCGTAATCGGAGCGGTCATTAGCGTAGTAGGATTTCACACCTAGCCACGAAGCATCTCCATAAGACACTCCCGAGCTATGGCCGCCGGAGTAACCAAACACGGCATAAGTTCGGGTGCCGGGTACAATGAAACCGTAGTAGGCTTCGGAGATGTTGGTCCAAATAGACCCAGGGGCATTCTGGTCTGGCGAAAGTTCGTAGATGCCAAAGTCCATAAACCGGTTGAGATCGAGCTTACTGCCATTGGCAGGAGGAGAATTACTGGTAATGGAATCGGCAGTATCAAAATTATAAGTGAACAAAGACGGCCCATTCGAGCCACGGAAATTTAGAGAGCGCGCGTTTCCTTGTGACATGCCAAATAGGTGGCTACCTCGAAGCGCTTGTTGGTACTCTTGTGGAACGGGTGATATCCAACCGGCGTAATGGGAGCCATCGATATCGGGGCTGTCCCACATACCGCGAATACCTTGCCCGTTTAGCTCTGTGTTATCCAACACCCAAATAGGTGCCATGGAGGTGTCGCCTACGTACATTCCATAAAGCGTGCCGACAAGCCTGTCATTTACAACGCACATACCGCCAATGAGCAAGCCGTTAAATGCGCCAGAAGTGAAACTGGAGTCCTCCCAGAGATCCGGGTAGGGCCAGTAAAAATTCTGTGAGACGGTAGCAATGGGTAAATCATCAAGGTTGTCTGACTTCGACAGGCTCGATGGAATGTTTAACTCCGCAACGCCTGCGTAGCGGTTGCTGCCGTATCTGCCGCGCATAAACATTTTGTAGGAACCTTTGACCGCAATGGTTGGGTTATCGTTGTAGAAAAAGGTGTCTTCTGGATGATCACCCGAGGGCTCGCGAGGAATCAAAAATGCGCCCATATAGCTCTCGTCGGAATGATTGATATTCCAATAAACATAGCCAGATTGGCCTTGATGTTCGGCTCGTAAAGTAAGTAAATGATTTGAACCACCGCTTGAGCTACTGGTAGCGGAACTCGAGCCGGAACTACTGCTCGACGAACTTGAGCTACTGCTTGAACTTGAGCTTGAACTTGAACTACTGCTAGATGAGCTCGAACTGGAACTGCTGCTCGATGATGAACCTGAGCTACTGCTTGAACTTGAACTACCGCTCGATGAGCTTGAGCCATACTGATTTGCGAGCCATGCGATATCCGCTTCATCCAGTTGCTCTGAATATAAATGGACAGAACCAATTTCACCGGTAAAAGGCTCAATAATGTGATCTGCTACCTGGTCACCACTGGCCCATTGGTTTGCTCCAATAACAACAGGCTCCTTATTCCCAACAAGTGCGCCAGTCCATGAGAGATCGTTAGCCTCAATAAGCCCATCAATATAAATACGCAAGCCCGCATCACCCAGGGTAAGAGCCACATGGGTTTCCACGCCTGATTCGAATACACCCACTGCAGTCACTTCCGATTGGTTACTCAGGCCTTGAGAGCGTACTAACAGATCGGTGCCGACTATAAAAATTGATAAGTGCCCACCATCGTCATAGTACGCAGAGTCTTTGGAAAACAATCCGCGACGCACGCCCACAATGGAAGTAGGCGTAACCGCAAACGACAAGGTTCCTTCATCTACTTCGTAGGTGCTATTGTGCGGCAAAACCACGGCATTACTTATGGAGCCGTCAAAAACAAAACTGTCTGTTGCCAACACGAGACTGTCTGCCCCGGGTATCTCTCCACCACCCGAGCTAGAGCTGGATGATGAGCTACTACTGGAACTTGAGCTACTGCTTGAGCTTGAGCTTGAACTTGAACTTGAACTACTGGTAGATGAGCTCGAACTGGAACTACTGCTCGATGAGCTTGAGCCATCGTGATTTGCGAGCCATGCGATATCCGCGTCATCCAGTTGCTCCGAGTGTAAATAGACAGAACCAATTTCACCGGTAAAAGGCTCAATAATGTGATCTGCAACCTGATCACCACTGGCCCATTGGTTTGCTCCAATAACAATTGGCTCCTTATTCCCAACAAGTGCGCCAGTCCATGAGGGATCGCTAGCCTCAATAAGCCCATCAATATAAATACGCAAGCCCGCATCACCCAGGGTAAGAGCCACATGGGTTTCCACACCTGATTCGAATACACCCACTGCAGTCACTTCCGATTGGGTGCTCAGGCCTTGAGAGCGCACTAACAGATCGGTGCCGACTATAAAAACTGATATGTGCCCACCATCGTCATAGTACGCAGAGTCCTTGGAAAACAATCCGCGACGCTCGCCCACAATGGAAGTCGGCTTAACCGCAAACGACAAGGTCCCTTCACTTACTTCGTAGGTGCTATTGTGCGGCAAAACCACGGCATTACTTATGGAGCCGTCAAAAACATAACCGTCTGTTGCCAACACGAGGCTGTCTGCCCCAGGGATCTCTCCACCACCTGAGCTAGCGCTGGACGATGAGCTGCTACCGGAACTACTGCTCGACGAACTAGAGCTACTGCTTGAATTGCTGGAACTGCTGCTAGAAGACGTGCTGCTACTGGAACTTGTACTGGATGAGGAACTGCCACTGGAATTCCCGCCACCAATAGCGCCTTCGGGGTATACATCACCTAATACTCCCCAAAGCGGCAAGGTGGTATCAAATATCCACTTTAAATCGCTGCGTGCAGATGGTTTGGCAACAGCTTCGCTGATGACGCTATCGCTTGGGTAACGGCGGTGCGCTACCCAAAAATAAGGTAGCCAATTATGGATAAACTCGCCGCGCCTGGCTGTTTCGGCCCAGGACGCGCCAACTTTGAAACTGCGCAATAAGGCGTTATCTTTGTAAGACCATGCATCAAAGCCATTGTGAATTGCGGCTTCAGCACCCAGGGCTGCGGGCAGTAAAGAATAAAAATGGTAGTGTTGCCCCTCAAAAGTGTATGCGCGATGGTAGCCATCAAAATTGTAACCACTCGGATACACAAGGCCATTAATCATGTTTTTCAGGTCACGCGTATCCGGCGCAAATTGTGTAATGTCTTGATAAAAGTAATCTTCCGGTACACTGGTTTTAAATATTCGATCAACTGCAGATTGGTCGTGCGAGACCAGGGCAAAAACAATCCCCGCATGAAAATCCAGTTGCCACCAATTTTCATAGGATTCGCGATAGGAACCCTCCTGGTTAACATTGTGGCGAGTGCTGTTGGTCCAGGCTTGATTACTGAATGCCACAAAACGGGAAATATCACTAAAGAAATCATCAATACTGGCTTTTTCACCATCGCTTAAAACGCCTGCGTTATAAATCAAGTCATACATCCAGGCGAGGGCAAAATGCGCATGCCCTGCACCTTGCACATCGTGAGACCAACCTCTATTAGGGTCGCTAGTCCAACTCAACAGCGCTGCGCGCAAGGCCTGCGCTTTTGCCTGGGTGGGCTCTAGCATATAGCTGAAGTTGGCTTTCATGTTGCTATGAGTAGCCAAACGCCCAGCATTGTAATTTTCTGGCCATGGCAGGGAATTCAAATTACTAGGCTTGTGAACAGCGGCAACATTTTTTATCGAATCGTAAGTCGCGACAGCGTAAGCCGGGCTTCTGTCCTGAATAATCGCCTTTCGTAAAGCAGATATTTCAGCACTATTAAAAAACAAATTTGGGTGTTTTTCGGGAGCTATAACGCTAACATCTGCATTCGTATGCATACCTATAAATAGCAGAAAAACGGTAAGGAATCGGTAACATTTACTAGTGAGCTTAATAAAGTTCATACTTTACTCCTATTTTTCTAAACTGCAAGAACCCTAGCAATTTAATTAAAAAGTTTATGAGAGCTAGTCGTCAAATTCATTATGCAAAAAGACTAAAAGTTGTTTTTAAAAGAGGTCAGAGGGGTCGTTGAAAAATTTGGGCGGCCACTTAAAAAAGAGCCGTTAAAACTGCCGTTACTTTTGCGGCAACGACTGACCAAAATGAAAAAGGAAGGGGTCCAAAGGAAGGTGGGCAGACCTTACCTTTGACATAATCTCAACAGTGGGAAATATTTACTAAAAGCTCAGGAAACGATACCCTGAAACCTCAAAAACTGGCAACGGCACAACCACTGATTCATTATGTTGAAAAGTCCCAAGCTGGTGTAGGCCCTGTTTGGGTTGCAAAATAGGGTCACCCATTGTCTGACCCCGATTGTCCTTTTTGAAAAGCACGCTGTAGACGGAAATTATGAAGGGGCCTAATAGGATGACGCTTATATCCTCTTGAAGGTTCCTTTAATGCTTTATTTCTAATCCTGTATTAATAGGAGTTACTTTTAATTCACCGTAAATATTGACACTATATTCATAGTTTTTGTCACGAGCGCTTCGCTTTTCTGTAACTTCAAAAGTAGCTTTATCTGCGTTATATATAGTCCGTAACTCATTCCCACCCCACAAGTCATTTCCAATTTCAGCAACGTAATACACACCACCACGACCAATCGCAAATATCCCTACTAAAGCTTTTAAAGTGGCGGGAGACTCTGCCGGCACGTGAATGTACTCATATGGAGCAGCATCTTTAATATAAACACGCCCTTGGCAAGCGTAAAAAAAGTTATTATTGCCACTAATGGATTTATGAGACAACCCTCCTAGCTTGCCCTGTAAACATGTGTCTCCAGAAATCATCACCCAAATTAGTATTGTAAAAGCAATAACAGTTAAAGCCCCAAGTGTCATCCAAATTTTTTTCTTACACAAATGCACTTGTAGGTCCTTGATCGTTTGAATGTGTATGTATATGTGTATATACAGAAACAGTAAATAGTAGACAAGTGTTAGTGTCCAATCAAGCTTCCGCTAGAGTTTGAATGTTGCACTTCTGGCAAAAATTTGCAGGCGATGTACATGCCCAGCTCTCTATTTTTCCAGTTCAATGCCGCACTAACAACCAACGCTTAATTTTGCCTTCAATGCCTTCAACGCCTTCAATAGAACGCGGCTGATAACTCGGTTCGAGAGAGATAAAACCCGTAAAAATGTCGTACTCCAATCGCCAGTCGAAGAAACTAATTTCGTGACCATTAAGGGTTGCGTAGCTATTACTGCCGAGGGTTTTAGACAGGCTGTAGTTTAGTGAAGTGTAAGCGCGCGTTTTTCCGCTACCTTCATAGGATTCAATAACTGCAGTGGAGTTCAGCGTGGTCGGAATAGTAAAATTAATAGTGAAGTTATCGCTTCCAATAACGCCCATGTCATCATCATCGTACCTTCCTCTTACCGTTAAGTTATAGGTAATACTAATGGTATCATCGGTATTCCATACGTAGCTGATGAGCATGGGGCTATCCTCAGCATCAACGGCGTAATCATATTTGTCTATAAACTCTGGATAAACACCCATGTCCAGCTCGCGTTGGACATACGCCGCAAAGCTCGATGATGAATGCGTGTGCTTGTTTAAGCTATCAAATCGGTGCTCATTTATCAGCGTAATATAGCTGCCATCATGTAAATTATAAAAACGAATATACCGGTCTATAAAGGTCGGTGCCTCTTCAACCGTGGTAATAATTAAGATGTCATTGTTAGGTGATACGTCAATGCCCATAAACTCATCGAAATTGCCCGTGGAATGGTCCCTAGGTGGAAAGCTTTCAACAATATGGGGGCTAGCCGCTTTTACGGGAGGGTTTTTGTCGGTAATGCGACTATGATAAACGTGAGTGGTGCCGTCGCTACCGGTTTTGTAAAACGCAAAGTGGGCATTTCTGTAGTCGATTGTCTCAACAAACCGCCACTTAAATGGAGGGCGAATGCTTGGGTTAACAGGTTTGATAATTTGTGCGTATGCCGGTAAGACAAGAATAAGTGTGAGTAAAACCAATATGATTTTCATCGATCTCTTCCGTAAGCTGTTACTTCGTGAATTTACTATAACGATCGTTTTGGTGATATGCGGGGCTTCCCTAAATAAAGCTCTTGCCGTTATATAGCGGTTTCTCGTTGAGTTCCAGGTAAAAATTACCATCGCCATGTGTAATAATCCCTGTAACTCACCCAGTGACATGCATTGGCATACACTAATAAATACCACCCATTTACTCGCTCTGGGTGCTGGCCCTAAAACAATATGCAGTTTAAAAACACCGTTAAGCATTGAATATTATGCATGTAAGTCTTATTTTTACAGCCTCGCTTAGCTTGAAAAGAAGGGGGGTCAAACCTTACCTTTGACATAATCTCAACAGTGGGAAATATTTGCCAAAAGCTCAGGAAACGATACCCTGAAACCTCAAAAACTGGCAACAGCAAAACCACTGATTCATTATGTTGAAAACTACCCAAGCGGGGGTAGGCCCAGTTGAGTGCTCACTACATTTTCGCCATGGTGGGTGAAGCCTATGGTTTTAGTATTCTACGGTAAGCCGAGCGCTTAAAGCGTGGGAGAAGCGGTAGGTGAATGTCAGAGAAAGGCCCGACCACTATTTATCTAAATTCCACTATTATTCCGATATTTCAATAAGCTAGGTGCTTAATCTTAGATGAATTGCTCTCGATTGGTAAGATACCCTGATTAGTGCGCCATAAGTATAAACAGCTTCTATTCTCGTTTGATGACTTGATAGCAAAGATTGAATCTGTGCTGTATTCTCAGCGTTTTTCAATTCAGAATATATTATGTCTTTTAAATACTTAAGTTCGATATTTAAGTGCCTTGTTGTTTTGTGTACGTGTTACCTATCTCTTAGCTCGTATGCACAAACCACAGGCGGCGTATTTGGCCCTGCCGTAAAGGAAGAGCACCGCTCCGCCCAGTATCGTTTCGCCTACGACGATGAAAGCGAGCGCTATGCCCAGCGGCTACATTATCAGCAGGCTGTAAACGGTGATGTGATGTGGCGAATGGTTATGCAAGCCCGTAAAACAAGTGAGCAGTCAAATGATTTTGATTTTGTGCAGGGAGAATTGTTCTGGCAGTTAGCGCCCGATACAAAATCGTGGATTTACGGATTAAGATTTGATCTCAGGGCGCGTGACGACAATCGTCCTGCAGTGGCTGGAATGCACTTTACTAACCAGTTAAAAATATCCTCTAAAACGACCGTGCGCGGAATCTTGCTTACAGCGAAAGAGCTTGGTGATGATGGGCGTGATGGCATACTGCTTAGTACGCGTGCGAGGCTGGATCATAAGTTTAGCTCTACTGTTAGTGCTGGTGTCGATATGTACAGCGTCTATGGCTTAACGAACGATTTGCGCGGTGCAAGTGATCAACTGCATCAGTTTGGCCCCTACGTTGCGACGGTCTTTGCCGAGCATTGGTTTGTTTTCGGCAGTGTGCTGCTCGGAGTAACCGAGCCTACTCCAGACAAGCAGTTTCGTATATTCCTGGGGCGTTCGTTTTAGAGGCTTGTCGCACCGGTAATTTCAATTCGGAGCGGTGCTGCCATATTCCCTCTCAAGCTTTTGGGTAAAGGCTACGAAGTACCATTTAGATTTATTTTCGACAGCAACAAAAAAAACTACAATTACAAATAGATTAAAAATGGTCTTAAATAAACAAGCAATATCACAAAGGCAAGCAAAACCAAAGCAAAACGATGGCCTAAGCTTCGCCCGCTACCTCGACCATGCTGCAGAAGGTTTTTTCCGCATGGTGTTGGGCCGTCACTCAGAAAGCTTTATTGCATCCGCATTCATCGCCCCAGGCCATTCCCTTTCCTACGAACACGTTGTATTCGCTGAGACAGAAAACCAAATAATCGGTATGTATTCAACATTTACAGAAACACAACAACGCACTTTCTCTGAAGAACCATTGCAACGCGCCGCAAAAAAACACGCGCTGCGGCTCAACATTGCACGCATAGTATTTGCCCCCTTCTGGCGTATCCTCGAGACCATTCCAGAGGGGGACTGCTACGTACAAGGCATCGCGATAGAGCCGAAACATAGAGGGGCAGGTATTGGCTCACTGCTCATGCGTGACATAGAGGCTCGCGCAAAAGCTAAAGGTGCAAGCAGGTTGAGCTTAGACGTTTCAGCAAAAAATGAAGGCGCAAAGCGCTTATACAAACGCCTGGGAATGGAAGAGTGTTCTAACTGGCCAAACACAAGATTGCTGCCAACGGTGCTTGTTCGAATGGCTAAAAAACTTTGATAAATTTAAGTCGGAGTTGTTGATTTCTCGCGCTAACAAAAAACTAAACGCTGATTTAGCAGCCTGGGGGCCCCTAGCAGGGTCGACCCGGAAACCTCAAAAGCTGGCACCGGTAAAACCACTGGTTCATTATGTTGAGCAGTACCCGTGCGGGCAAAGCTCCAGCAGAGTGGCCAATACAGCTTAGCCAAGGTGGGCGAGACATAGTGCTTTTGGATCATTATCTTTCCCATTTTAGTCCCGAAGATAAGCTAGCATACGCAACTGGAGTAGATCTTGAGTGGAGAGATATGCCTGAGGGCATTAGCTACAAAAAAAGACTGCTTATGGGAAGAGGCAAGAGCAGCAGATGGTGAACAAAGTAATGCGCGGAAATAAGCCATGTTTGGATGCCATCTGGGAGGTAAAAGGGAGCCCTACACAGATTGTTTTAAAAGAAAATTTGCTGGGGCGTGGACTGATGGGGCGTGGACTGATGGGGCGTGGACTGATGGGGCGTGGACTGATGCGAGCGTGGATGTGACTCTGGGTGAAAACACAGCTTCTATAAGTGGTTCTGCGAGTTCTTCCCTGCACCACTTAACGAAAACATCGAGAGGGGTCACCCATTAGGCTTTTCGTTAATTTTAGACATAAGAAATGTAAGTATTAATAAATGGGTCGCCCCGTTATTACCATAGTGGTTGGGGAGCTTGTTTCGCCGATTAAGGTGTGTTCGACCAAGTGTTTGGCTGAGTTGGCGGGTTTCGATATAGCATGTAGAAAGATTAGTTGCGCCCTTAGGCGCGGTATGGCTTATTGCTTAAGGCGCTGTGTGTTGGTGTAGAGGTTCAGGGGTTTGGTGTTGGGTTCTAGTGTTAGTGTGGGTGCCCAGCTTTGCACACCTTAACCCTTATCACCCCGGAAAATTATAGTTATTTTGCGCGCCATCAATATTTCCAGTGGCAAGGGAGCGGTATCTTTGCTTAAATCGGTAAGCTGTTTGTATCTCAAAAGACTAAAAACACCACACTGAAAAGGGACCCCATCGTGTACTTTTGGCTAAATAGAAGTTCCGAGAACGATAACGTTGTAATGCTCGCAAAAAACTCTGTGCTCATAGCGTCTTGCGATGAAGAGACTTACGATAAGGTTTACGAGGCCTGCAATAATAAGGTTCACCCCTATACAACGTTCGGCAAGGACAATATTCAGCAAATTTCACTTAATACCGTCCAACAAATAATTAGTAGAAGTACCGATGCCGATATCGATATCAAGTACAAAACCCAGAAAGAAATAGAAGACATAAGCCTCGATTTCGAGGATGTAGCGCAAAAAGAATCCTTTCTGCTGACATTTAAAAAAATCATTCCTGCACATTTGGTGTTTAATGAGTACCAACAATCACGTATTGGTGCAGCAATTTGGCCTGCTATTTCCCTCAGCGTTGCTTTAATCATTTCGTCTTTCTACATCAACAAGTGGCGTTGGGTAGCACTCATTGTAGGGGGGCTGTGGGCCCTGGCCAGTGTGTGGATGCTGTATACCCGCCTATCAAACCCGCCGGTAATCAGCGCATGGAAGCTTAAAGGTCGCTATGTGGGTAAAACGATAAATGCCATTAAAATTGGATTATCCTATGCCTTTGTCTTAATACTGGCTATTGGCTTTTCGTATAAGTTGCCGCTGAGCTACGGGCCATCAGCCTTGTTTAGTCACCTGGACTACGACGAACTTACAGCGTCTAAAGTGCCGCAACTGGTCAGCAACGGCGCGGATGTAAACTGGGTTAACGATGAAGGCGACGATATTCTCACCTATGCGATAGCCATGGAAAACCCAGATATGGTTAAAGCGCTTATCCATGCGGGAGCCAATCTCAGCGATAGCAGAAACGCGCACCGCTCAGCCTTATATGACGCCCTTCAATACGCCCATAACGCCACCACATTAACCATCCTCGATGCCGGCAAAGCTCTTGGCCCACTCAAAGGTATGCCACACGAAGCGGTGTCTTATGGTAGTTCACTTGAAGTTTTGAAAAAATTGATAGAACTGGGCGCAGACCTTCATGAGATAGATGAAAGCGGCGAAAATCTATTGACCACTGCTGTGCGTAACAGTGCCGACTTAGACATTATTGATTACTTACTGCAAAAAGGTATCGAGCAAACAGAGGAAATTGATTCTGTCTCATTAAGCGAGTACGCCAAGGAAATGGGCCGCTTAGATATCGCGGGCCTACTGAAAAGAGCAGACAAGGGTGAATTGGGCCTTCAACAATATGAGCGGTCTGCGTTCCTAAGCAACTTTATTAAGCAGGAGTCGAAAAACCTGCTGAACCCAAAACTGAATGCACTGGCAAAATTTTCCACCATGGGCGACGACGAGGCTAGAGATGAATACCATTCGCTACTGGAAAATCGTGTTCAGGTCACTGCGGTTAACAGTTACATACGCAATAGTTACGCCCCTCACTATGAAAGTTATTGCGGCAAGCTGGACCAAACGCTTGGAGCGGCTATTCAAAGTGCCGCTCAACGCTACCAAGCTGAAAAAAGTGAGTACATTCAAGCGGGTAAAGAAATTGTTGATAGCGATGTTGTGCTCGAAATACAAGGCAAGCGCGTATTGTCTCGTTCCTTCAAAAATAAAGTTGAAAAAATACCCACTACTTTGGAAGAAGAGTTTAATGGCGAAGCCAAACTAAGTGAAGAGGAGCTCCTGAATAAATGTAATAAGTTCCTCTCGGGTTTTGCTTACGACAATAGTTAATAGGCCAAAGCAAAATTTAACTGAAAAAATTAGGGAAAAATAGGACAGCGATTGTAGGGGAAGAGTGAATTTTGCTTCGGACATAAAAGATTAAATTCAGAAAGAATAAGTTTGAGCGAACATGTGCTTAGGGACGCTCAATTTAACTGAATAAAGTTAAGATGAAGACCAGCGGAAATGCCCTGCTGCAATAGAGTACGTGGAGGGCGGGATAAAACGATGGCTTAATTAAGAAGCGTTTTGCCATTGGAGAGGGCAGGCCTACGCTCGAGCCACTCTCTGTGGGCAGACGGCTAAGCTGTCTAATCTGGCTGGGAGCTTGTTGTCAATAAAGTCCCGCTTGTTCTCACGAATAGCTCTTCCGGTAATATCAACCAGCGTTAAATAATCCAGCGGATGGAAAGGTAGACTTTCTCTCTGGGCTTGGCGACGAATTCAGTCAGTTTCAAGGCCTCAGGTTTTTCGGTCTTCAGCTTGTCGATTTGTCATTTTATCGATGTGTGTTCGGACTTCTCCGTAGTTTTAGCCATTTTAGTCTGTATAGGGTTTAAATCGACATAGGCCATACAGGCCGCTAGAACCTTTTCATGCAATAATTCCTGTGATGTAAAGCGACGGGCACAGTAGTCTTCAGCGTTGGACATGTGTGCAATTGGTTCGTTTAGGCACCACATGAACGGCTTGGGAAACTAGCTGGTGATAGCGAATAAGGTTGTAGAAAAGTGTAGCGGTGTTTTTTCAATACATGGAGAACTACTGCCCCCCCGCTCTGGTTATTTGAAGGAGCTTTCTGCAAACTTCGCGGTTCTCCACTTTAAATGGCTAAGCCCCTGTTTTGGCCTCTCTCTTCAATTTGCTGGGCTAGACACATGCTAGCCCAGTAAGCCTATTGCTGGCACTAACGTGTTTGCAGGGCAAGGCCTAGCGGTACGTTGCTAGTAAAAATACCTTCCACGCCCCACATCTCAAACATCTGCCACTGTTGCTCGGTATCTGCGACATAGCCAGTAACGACAAAGCCCAGCTGTTTTGCCTGCGCAACAAAGGCTGCAGCGGCGCCGGGTTGGAGTTGGTCGGCTTGAGCGAGGAATGCCCAATCCAGCGCGATTAAGCTTACGCCGGTGAAATAGGCAGTTACAAGATATTGCTCAACAGATTCATAACCGGGTAAACGATAAAAAGGGCCTGTTTCAGCCCACTGTAAACCATAACCAGCATCTTTATCGATTAACACTACGGGCAAACCCGTTGCCGCTTCAATTTGTGCTTCGCTTAAAAACTGGAGTGCTGTCATGGTTAAATTGAGAGGTATCTCGGGGGCGACATTCGCAATTTTATTCAGAATAGCCGGTGAAAAGCTTTCGATTATTACTTGCTTGTGAGTACGAGATTGTCGCACAGCTTTAATTACAGCGTGGGTTAAAGCATTCTCTGTGCTGTCCGTTGCATCGCATAGTGGTGAAGGCGTTTTAATCTCTATCATCACTAGCCCTTGAGCAAGGTCACTTGCCTTAAGCTTACCCCCTGTTTTTTTAAACTGCCGCTTTGCTTGGCGATGAGAGCCCTTATATTTGCGCGCATAAGGTTTGGCCGTTTTTAGTAAGGCCTTTAATGTCGGTATTTCGGGCCTTATCGTTCGTAACTCCTCATAACTTAGCGCGTTTACGCAAGTAAGGTCTGCTAGATAATCATCATGCATTACAACAGCTTTACCATCTGCTGTTATAGAGACATCCACTTCAACAATACTTACACCACTTTCATAAGCGGCCACAACAGCAGCAATCGTATTCTCAATGGGTTTATCAGGGTTTTCACCCAGGTTACTACCAAAACCGCGATGGCCAATAGCAAAGGTGCCTTGTAAATCGCTAAGAAAATCATCGACTGTTGCAGCGGAATGGTTGCCTGCCCAGGATTTACCACCCGCAAAAGCATTGATGCTTGATAGCAATAACAGTGCAGTACAAAATAATTTAACAGTATTTTTCATCACAGATCCTTTTATTTCAGAAAGAAAACTCCACATCATTCTGGAGCACACAGGAAAAAAATACGAGTCTTACGGGCAACTTTTGGCACACAAAAAACTATTCTGAGTAAATCGTTTTTTTTTTGTGCGAAGTATAGCCGCTGCCTGTAGCGGCGATTTTGGATAAGGAGGCGTTCCAGGTAGTTTGTGGAAAGCGCTTTGATATTTTTTGTAGAATGTGTAACCGGCGTTACTGTCGTCGATGGAAGCAATTAGTCGCCGTTTAACTGAATTCGTGTGTATAGAATAGTAATTAGAGTGAATAACGCAAATATATTTATTGGGAGGTCTTCTTCGTAAAATGCCACGCGGTTAATGTGAGATAAATGATTTTTTGCCTGCGTGGTTGCCAAGGTAAAACCAAATACGCCCATGAATCCTTTATAGAACGTTTATCTTTATGTTTCTAAGCAAAATTACCCTTGCTTAAGATCTAAGCCCTGCCTAGTGTGTTCTCAGCAATTTACCCAGGCATTGCAGCAAAGCACGCTACCCTTGCAGTTTAAGCGGCTGAATTCCGTAGCTTCTTGCTCGGAAGGCTTTGCAGAGTTTTACAAGGGCTTCCCAAGCCGTATAAAGTCACATTTATCGCTCGTATATGCTTAGTGGCTAAAGCCTCCCCTGAGCCGGCGCTGTGGACTTTGCGTTTTGGGTTTATATACAATTGGCGCGTGTATACATGGTTTCCTAGAATAATAAGCTAGATAAGGGCGACAATATGTTCAAGATATCAATTAATTACTGGTTCTTTTTGGTTCTGCTGCTGGCAGGTTGCGGCGGCGGGGGTAGTGAAGGCGGTACGAACCCGATTCCCAATCCCACGAGCTTACCGGTACCCGATTTTGATGCTGATGGAATCAGTGATGCTTTGGATTCAGATGACGATAATGATGGGGCCGAAGATAGCGCAGATGCTTTCCCAAAAGACGCCAGCGAGCAACTGGATACCGATGGGGACGGTATAGGCAACAATGCCGACAGCGATGACGATAATGATGGTGCCGAAGATAGCGCAGATGCTTTCCCAATAGACGCCAGCGAGCAACTGGATACCGATGGGGACGGTGTAGGCAACAATGCAGACAGCGATGACGATAATGATGGTGTAAGCGATGATAAGGATCACCTGCCTTTGGACGCGAGCGATTCTGTCGATACCGACGGCGACGGTGTAGGCAATAGTACCGATCTGGATGACGATGGCGACGGTGTTGTTGACAGCCTTGATCCATTTCCGCTGGATGCAAGTGAAAGTCTTGATACCGACAATGATGGAATTGGCAATACTGCAGACACGGATGACGACAACGATGGCGTAATTGATATTGATGACCAACTTCCGCTTGATGATAGCGAATACCTGGATACCGATGGTGATGACTTAGGTAATAATACTGATAGAGATGACGATGGCGACGGCGTTTCTGATGAGCACGACCAGTTACCCCTCGACGGAACAGAAGCATTGGATTCCGATGTTGATGGTGTTGGTGATAATGCCGACACCCAAATCGAGCATTTTGTGTATTACAAAAATAAAATTGGCCGCTGGGACGCCTTTGTTGCCTGGGATAACCTTGTGGGAAATTACAATATGGCGGGTGCAGACAGCCATATTACTTGGCAAGAAGAAAGTACCAGTGATCCCAGTCACGAACGCGTGCTGAGAGTCAAATTTAATAAGCAGCTTGACGGTAGCTTTTTTATTATTGAACGTTTTAACTCCCCCTATGATTTTTCTTCCTATGCAGAGGGGGCTGTCACCTTTGACATTTTCCCGCAAAGTTATGGCCAGTCAGTGAATAGTATGTTGATTGGTCTCGACTGTGTATGGCCTTGTACCGGTGGGGTGGTGTCGATCGGTCGGCCACCGTTAAACGTGTGGAGTAATATTCGTGTTTCGCTCGACGAGTTTGTAGCAGCTGGCCTGGATCTCTCTAATGTGAACACCGCCCTAAAAATTATGCCTACGGCTGGTGAGCAGCAGGGTGTTGAATTCCTTTTGGATAATGTTCGCTGGGAATCGGCACAAGCCAAAGGCTTAATCGATAACCCAGGTTTTGAAGACGCAGTCCCGACGAACGCCATTCGGGGGTGGGATGAAACCTTGCAAGCGCATACCCAGGGGGATCCGGCCTCACGTTGGGCTTGGTTTCTGCAAACGGCGAGTGCAGATTTTAGCATCGTGACCGCCGCGCAAGGTCAGGTACGTACAGGAGGCCATTCTTTAAAAATCGATGTGAACAGCTTGACGGCACCTGTTCCTGAAGCTTGGCACGCATTGGTGGATCATGAAGCTATTCCCGTTGAAACAGGCAAAACCTATAGTGTATCTTTTTGGTTATACGCAGAAGGCGGCGATGCTACCGTTAAGACAGGAGTACAATTACCTGCCGAATTCGACCATGCGTTTAAGGTTGTGAACGAGACAACGATCAGCGCGGGAGTTTGGACGAATATAAGCTTCGACAATGTGAGCTTCGAGGCTGATGAAACCGAAGCAGTTCTTTCTTTTCACCTTGGGTATCTTTCTAATGAAGGCTTATCGGTTTACATTGACGATATAGTATTCGAGTAGTGTTTGCGAGGCGGGGCGGTACGACCAAGGGAAAAAAGGACCACCACTGTATGCAGCGGCCCGGCTGCAAGTATGGATTCTTGTGAACAATAAGTGAGGAATACAGAGAACGCTCGTTTTTCAACACGAGCGTTCCTTACAAGTAAAAATGTTTTATGCTTTCCAATATCCCGCCAATAAAATAGCGTTAAAACGGTAGTAAAGAGAGTATATGCTCTTCGCTTAGTCTAAGTACTTAGATAAAAACCTTTCGGTTTCTTTATAGACTGTTTTCATATTCTCCTTATTATTAAACGGATTGTGACCGGCATCCTTTAACTGAATAAATGTCACGTGCTGCTTGTTCTTCTTTAACTTGTCAGCAAGCCTTTTAGACTGATTAAACGGTACACGCCCGTCTTTTTTACTGGCTACCAATAATACTGGAGTTGTGATTTTTTGGAACTGCTTGAGAGGGGAGTTAGCGACCAGCATGGGCATATCTTTAGTCGGGTCACCTATTCGGTCATACAAATACTTCTGCCGGTCAGCATGATCTTTAATAGATTTCTTATCAAATTTTATTAAATCGGGTAAATCGGTTACGCCATTTATGCTAACTGCACATTTGTAGAGTTCTGGAGTTTTAATTGCGCCCATCAAAGCTGCATAGCCGCCGTAGGACATGCCAACGATACAGATTTTTTCCGGATCAACAAACCCAAGTGCTATCATTTCATTGACAGCATCCGTTAAGTCGTCTTGCATTCGTTGCCCCCACTGCCGGTAGCCTGCTTCCTGAAAAGCTCTGCCGTAGCCAGTAGACCCCCGAAAATTTGGTTTTAGGACTAAATAACCTCTGGTAGAAATAAACTGTGCGAATTTACTGAACGTTGCTCTATCTCTGGCTTGAGGGCCGCCATGAGGTAGTATGACAAGTGGCAGTTTTTTACCTTCCTGGTAAATTCTAGGTACCAGTGCGTAACCGCGAATTTTTGTTTTGTCTCGTGCAAAATAATCGGACTGGGTTGAGAACGAGAGGTTCTCTGATGTTAAACCAGAGTAAAGATTACTTAAGCGAGTCAGCTTGGAGTTTGAATAATTGTAAATATAGAATGTTCCCGGATTGTCCTGCCCGTGGGCAATCAGAACGCCTAAATTTCCGTCCTGAGTCTTAGATATTAACTCAATATTTTCCTCCTCAAATAAACGGGTAACCTTATCGTACTCGTTTTGCAGTTTCTTATTGAAAAATGTGTTTCGGATAAAGTCCCCGTCCTTTTTATAGCCGATAACTTCATTTGTACGCAGGCTGACAAGGGGCGCCAGTATATCTGTGTCGTCCAGTGAGGCTAGTAAAGAATAATCTTTTGACTGTGTTTTGTAGCGCCAAAGCGCGTTAAACCCGGTGCGATCGTCTAGTTTCCTATAAACCAGGTCGTCACCCAGTAAGCCCACGTACTGGCCGTAATCAATTGTTCTGGCCTCTTCATTATCTTCATCTAACTCTATTCTATCGATTCTGTTCCACTCATTTTCTTTATACTCCAATATATCTATGTGCTTGGATATTGGATAGTGGTCGAGGCGATAGCGAAGCTCCCCTTTTTCATTATTCAAGAATGCGTAGGTATAAGAGTTTCCTTTCCCGATTACCTTGCTCTCGCCAGTATAGATATTTACTTTAAATAGGGATAACTTATACTTGGAATATTTAACTTTACGATAAGCTTTTATAAGTACATGGTTTTTGTCATCGGGAAGAAAATGATGGATACTCGATAAGTTTCTATTTCTTCTGGAACCATTTTCTCGCTCCATTAAAACCAAGGGGTTTGAGCCGTCAACATCCATTGCAATGGTTCGCAGGAACATAAAGTGGTCATCTAAATCAAAATCGTCCCCTTTTTTTGCTTCGCTAATGACTTTATTGGTTTTATTAGGAACCCTTACATGTACGAGCATCCTGTCATTTGTAGCCCAATCTATAGCATAAGGCTGAATAATTTTATCTCCGAGTTTTGTGATAAGCGGATAGCCTTTAGTACTTAGATCTCTCACCGTAAGAACACGCGTATCCAGCTTTTGAAGATGTTTTATCTCCGCGAGGTACTTGCCGTTCGGAGAGATTTTTGCTGCTAAATAGTCTGGTTTTTTTAAAAACTCTTCTAATGCTGGTTTCGCAACGCATAATTGACTAAAAAAGAGTATCAGTAAAAAAATATTGAAAAGCTTGAGCACGTTACTAAATCCGTATTTTGAGGGTTTGCTTTAAAGGTTTTGATAAATGGGCACTAAGTGTGTCGATTACCCTTGATCGAGGATATTCTATCCTAAATACGCCAATAATATTGGCACCTGATTCAACATATCTAGATGAGCTCTGCTAACTAAGTAATTGCAGGGCACGAAAAGCCAATTTCGAGGTGTTTATTGCGGCTAAGTGGAATACAGGTTGCAAGGTTTAATTCCTAGCCTACCATCCGACGAAAAAATACTTTTAAAGATCAGTAAGACAATCACAAACCATCATTTAGTTTAAATCTCTCGAATAGTAGTCCTGCCAAATATAAAAAGCAGGCCGGTTATTAAGATTTTCATCGAGCAAACCCGTATCTTTCCATAGTTTAGATAAATCATCTTCTCCCAATAGATTACTCCAAAGCGAATCATAGTCGACTATTGAAAACCATATTACGAACTCCATTGATAACTTGTCTGAGCTATCTAGTAAGTCGGAGACAAAATCACTTTGTAGTGTTGGGTTGCTCTTTTCGGAATAGCCGTAGTTTGTAATGGATAAATCCTCTGCGATCCAGCCGGATTCCGTAATCGCCAGGGGCTTACTACCCGCTAAGGTGGATACCTGGCTTAACCAGTTCGCTGGCAAATTGGCGGGGTTACCCTTGTCTGCGTGTTCAAAAAATGCATAGGGGTAAACGCTAATACCAACAACATCCACCACATCTGATAGGCTGGAAAAATGAGTTTCTATCGTTTGAGCATCGCTAGATCCGGGGCTTTTTAACGCAACAGAAACCATTAGCGGCAAATCGGGGTGCGCTGTTTTGATAGTTTGATAAACTCTTTGAGAGAAGGTGATGAACTGATTGTACTTTTCGATATCGTTTAAAATGAGTTCACTTATCTCCGGCGCATAATTGAAATATGCGGGTTTAAAACGATCTATCATACTAAGTGCGAAGTTACTGTAGGCTTCGGCAACTTCAATATCTGCAAAGTTTCTGGTGTCCCAGGGTGCGGAAAGTGGCTCGCCTTCGCTAGCGCCCCAATTCAAGGCCAAATTATTGCGGGCAGCATTTAAAGAATCTATTGATAAGTAAACGACTTTATTGGTTTGAGTTTGGCTTACCCTTGTTGAAATAGTGTTCTCCAGGTTATTCGGTAGGGGCGCCATTGTGTAGGCCTCTTGCCACGGTACGCCACCCATTAAGTGGTGGGAGACAATATCGCCGTTGTCCTGAATAAGGGTATAGGTATTGAGCACGGCTGCTGCCGTGGCATCGTAAGGCCAGGGGCTAAAACCCATATAGAATGAACGTGTTGTTACCGCTGGAGTTGGACTAGGAGAAGGTAAAGATGAATTTACTACGGGATCACTGCTCGATCCGCCGCAGGAAGCTAACACTGTAATAAAGGAGACTATAAGCCCGCGATAACATGTTTTCCTATTCATAGCATTCAATCCCAATAGCCTGCATTGTGTGCGACCCTGATAGAACTACCCGTAGTGGAAAATAGAGCGGGCCAAACAAGATTAAGTGCCACGCCGCTTTTAAAGTCAAGCAGGGCTTTGTTATACGGGGGAGGGCCAGGGCCGCTATGATACTCCTGTTGTCATGCTGAGTTCTTTTTACCCTTGAACGGATTGCAGCTACACAGCCGGATAAGGCCGCTTAAGATGCTCTACTTAGCACACCTAATAAAACATTCTAAGTAAAACGCTACTGCCTTGAGCTGCTACTGCGTGTAAAAAATTCACCTTCAAAAAGGTAATACTGAACAGACAAGCTCTGGAGCAAAATCATAATTGAAGGGGCATTAACAAGGAGATAGTTAATATGGAAGCTTTATCAAAATTTAATATGTTTAATAAAAACCTCAGTATTCTAGTGGCATTAATTCTCTTGTCCTGCATCGCCAGCTCTGTAGACGCCCGGCTACGGGCGATGAACTTTGCACTGGAAACTGTGGATAACGACAGCATCAATGCCTCCGCTCACGGTGCTGCCTGTGTTGTTGGCTTGCCACATGTGCTGGAGGACGATGATAGCGGCAATATGGTGTATGAGCGGATAATTGACCAGCAAGTGATAGACCAGGTTAACAGTGTTGCAGACGAAGGCGGTAGTATTCTTATGACCTTCACACTGCGCACAGCGTTTAGCTTTGTGGGTGCTGGTACTGGAAAAATAGATGCAACGGTGACAGTGAGTGTAGGGGGCAGTGTGGTTGATACCGTAACGGTGAGCAGCGAAGGCCCAAGCGGTACTGATGAAACACGCTATGAAATACCGGTAGATGCGTCCGCGTTTGAAAACGGTGGAGCGATTGTGGTTACGGCCTCGGGTACGGGTGAGGCTTATGCCAACGACTGTGGTACGGGTAATCAAGCCATTGCGAGCTTTTATTTTCGTTCGGGCGGAAAGCCCAATCTGGCAACCAACCCTTTTCGCTAGGTTTTATCGTTTGCTTTGAACGATGGCCTCAGCCGTGTGGTATTGATTGTGGCCAGGTAGATCTATAGTACGGCCAGATGCGTATAGTTACCAAACTCCATAGGTAAGTGTTATGCAACTGGCTTTTTCACAAGTCGCCGGGCTGGCGCACATCGATAAAATTATCATCCACTCTCTAGATTTCAGTTTGTATCAGGTTTCCATAGAATTGGACGGCAGGGAGTTTTACCTTACTGATAACAAAGGAAAGATGCTGCGCGCGTTTAATATTATTGAGTTACAGAAAAAATTCAGAGCTTTTCCATACGCAAGCATGGTGCTAAGACACCGTAGTGCTTACGACGAAATGATAGGCCTTAGTGAAGCAGCCAGTGACAACTTCCTGGAAGTGCCACTTAAAGATAATCGTTTAGGCTAAGCCGGGGTCTAGGTTTAATCGCCTGTGTAGCAGGTACTCGCTTTTGCTGAATTTATGATGTTAGTTCAGTGCTACAGCATAAGTGTTTCAGTTAAGGGTAATTTATTTTGGTTTAAATTGGTAAAGGTGTTCAAGCGTTCCAGAAAGCAGCTTATCGAGTTTTTGCTGAATATCGCTATTACCGTTGTGCGGGTAGTTTGCCAGTTTAGATGAAAAATCCGGGAGCTGATAAAGAAATGCCGCCAGGGTTTCTGTGCTTACTTCTTTACCCTCTACACCATAGCCTTGTTGTTGTAGCATAAAGGCATTCAGTTGCTGTTCGAACTGGCCTTGCATTGGGAATGCAAGATAGGGTTTACCCAAATACAAGGCTTCGCTAATGAGCGTAAAACCTGCCGTAGCAACTACCGCTTTACAGGACGCTAAATCGTCAAGAAAACCGTCTTTACTAAACGGTCGGTAATGAATATTACCCTGTACTTCCTCTTTGTCGTAGCCGTATACATAGAATGTTTCGCGTGTAAACTTCGCGGTAAGATTAATGAGTGAATCAAATCCGGATGTCACATAAACCAGAATATGTTCGCCTTGCGTAGGCTTTTTATCCAACACCTGTTGGCGCAAAATAGGTGGAAACAAAAAGGTGCGATCATTTTTAAGCTTACCTTGGTGAAAGCTTGTGATGAGAGAGACCCAGGGGCGGGGAATCATTGCCCGGATAACAGTTTCTGTAATAAGCTGATCTTTACGCATTTCCGATGGCACTTGGTAGTCCATGTAGCGCATACGATGCTGATTGTCGATGGTCACTAATGGTAGTTCATAGTGGCTGGCCAAATAGGCGGTACAGGGTTCAAAGTCAGATATAACACAGTCTGGCTGGTATTTCTTAATAGTGGCCCTTAAATCGTTTAATGCTCTGGTACCACTGGGAATTTTTGAAAGGTTTGTTGTAATGGTTTTCAATTTGGAGACTTCGTTGTCTTCACTTACGATGGTAAGGCCAACAATCTCCATTACGTCAAAATCGTCTTTAAGGTTTTTATAGCCTCTGTCATAAGACACTATTTTTACACTGTGGCCTTGTTCCAGTAGATAACTACTAATCAATCGTGCTCTTGACGAATGACCTGAACCCTCGCCGGATACGCCATACAGTATTTTTGCCATGTTGTGCTCGCTTGATGTCTATAAAGGTTATTTCCAGTCAGTAGTCTAGCATGGGAGCTTAAGCGCAGCGGCAACAATAAATAGGGGATTAAGTACTATCTGCTTGCCAGCTTAATCGTTCGTTAAAGCTCAATGTGTTTGAGGCGAATAATCAAGCGTATTGAGGCATTCAAATGGCCAACATGAAGCCAGAGATATTGAGGGCCACCTGAACACTAAGTAGTGAAACAGGTGGCACTGGAATGACCTTAAATACTTCGGCTAAGCTAATTACCTGAATGCTTTGTCGCAGGTCATTTTATAGTTAAAATTACCTGTTCCCACCAGGTTCTGCCAGTCCTGTCCGGGCGAGAAAGTGAAGTCGATCTGATAAGTCTCCCCGGCAGCAAAAGTGACTTGATCCGGCAGGGAGTCATCACCTGAGTGAGATCCATTATTATAGCGATAGCGAGCTTCTATTGAGGAAGAAGTGTTTTGTAAAAGGGTAATACTAAAATCCAGTTCTAACACCTCCGGTAGCGCCTCCAAATTTTGATCCAGTGTGCAAGTGGCTTCCTTACTCGCGGTAAATTTAATCTTTGCCTCGCCTCGAGGAATCTCGGTGCGACCAGAAATTGCTTTCATCACGCCTCCACCCACGTCCACCATAACTTCATTTTGATACGTAGGGTCATAGTCGAATAAAAACTCGAAAATACCTTTGTTTTCTTCGTTGTAAACCTTGGTGCTACCCGTAATAGCCGCATTGCCCGCATCAGTCGCCATATTGAGCTCACCAATTTCGTCTCTTTTTTGGCGAAGCCCTGTTGAAGTGTTGCCTGGTTCGTTGCCGACGGTGCACTCGTAAGAAAAAACTAAGCTAAAATTTTGAAAGGTTCTGCAGCCCACCCAGGCGGTTAATTCCAGATTTTCCATAATGATAGAATTGTTAGAAACAAAACGGCCCAATTCCAATTCACTAATATAGGGTACTGGGAAAATATTAGTTGTTACGAAACCGTAAAATTCGCCGTTAATATTACCGCTGGAATCTGCCACCCAGGTGAGTTCAAAATCCAGTTGATCGTCGTCTGCGACTTTACTTGCAATAAGTTCGGGTGGGGAGCCCGCAACTTTTCTAAACACACGAATCTCGTCGACGTTATAGATAGTGGGCACATAATCAACGGTGGTTTCATCGAGTAAAACGTGAAAGCTTAATTTATCTCCCTGCTTAAATGTGTCTGTGTCTTCTTCGTTTTCTGTTTCTATGTACAAAGGCCCGTTCGCTGCTGGCGAGGTGGTTATGGGCGAACTGTATTTTAGCTGCGCTTTACCCACACTGACAATTTTGAAGAAGGACAAGGCTTTATCCACATCGTCGCCGGGTTTGGCCAACACTTCCGCAGCGAGTTTGTAATCCGATTTATAACTCGCATTGGCAATTTGTGCAGTGGGGGTGGCGAAGTTGCCGGTTTGCGAAGCCCCCGCGCGAATTTCCAGTAAAGACAAACTTAAAAATGACAGTGCTGAGTTCCCTACAGAAATTTCTGTGTAACCGAATCCGCTGAGTGCGGGCTCAATCGTTAAGTCCTGAAGAATCTCTTCCAGGCTTAAATTCGGGTGGGTGTTGTCGATGACAAAATCACTGGCACTTTTCGATTCGACAGTTCCACCAAAGCCACAGGTGGTGAATTTTTGAAGTTGAAGTTTATCCAGAGCGATGCCGCCTTCTCCCTCACCTTCGCCGCCGCCACCAGTGCCGCTGCTCTGGCACTCTGGGGGGTTGTAGTAGCCATATTCAGCCTTAAGTTCCGCACTGGATTTTTTCTCGATGCCAATGTCGGCAAATTTTATTTTGCCGCCTAATTCACCCCCAACGCCAAATTTTAAGGTGGTACTTACCAGAAAGCCAAGCAAACCAGGCATGGGGATATCGATTTTTCCGATGTACATTTTGCAGGTAAACTTTGCTTCGAAGGCCGCCGTTAGAGCCATTTTAAATTTAAACTCAGCTTTGGCTTCACCGCGTACTGCGATTTTTTCTAATACATCGTCATAAATAAAAGGGACGGAAAAGTTTGTTGTAATTTCAAACGCATTTGACCCCAGGTCCAGGCGAATGGGTATTAAGGATAAATCCTTTTTGGGCGCGTATGCACAATCAAAGGGGTAAAAGGGATCGGCCACACCCGTTCCGAGTGGCTTTTGCAGGCCTCTTGGATAGGCAATTGTTTCAACACTGTCTACTTTTGGCGTTAAGGTGAGTGAGCCGTCTGGGTTGAAGGCAATATCAAAATACGCTTCCAGTTCTTTATTTACTTCCAGGTTGGCGTTTTGCAGTTGAAACTCTTCGTTTATCTGCAAGCCGTCAAATACCTCGGGTACGCTCGGAATCTCCAGGGTGACGAGGTAGTCGCCGTCTGCGTCTAACACGCTACTTATAACGCGGCCGGCGAAGGGGTCATCACCCTCATTAACAATAAGCTTACCTGTTTGCGGCTCTCCGGCAGCCGCTTTGATGACTACCATGTAGTGTACACCCGGTTCGTAGGAAAGCGTTTCGTCGGCGTCCGGCAAGCGCGCGGGGCCGGCCTTTACGTGTTCGGGTGCAATAAGTTCAACACCCGCCTGATACTGGCTGACAACAACGGCGAGCTGATTGGATTGAATACCCTCTTCGCTGGTGGCATAGATACTGGAAGAGCCCTGGGCAAGGGCAGTAACCACGCCGCTTGCCTCATCGATATGTACGATATCCCCATGGCTGCTGTGCCAGCGAAGTTGCGGATACACCTCCTCGCCCACGGTGTTAAACGCCTTTGCGCTGAAACTGTAGCTGGCACCCAGCTGTGTAAAGATCTTGCCATCTCCCTCCAGTTCTATTTTTAGCAAAACCGGCTCGGGAGAGGGGTCTACTTCAGCAGTGGGTTCTACTTCCGCCGTGGGCTGCACTTCTGCTGTGGGCTGTACTTCTGCTGTGGGTTCTACTTCGATAGTCGGTTGTACTTCGGCGGTAGGCACCGGATTTCGCTCCTTGTTATCACTCGCGCCACCGCAGGCAGAGATCGCCAGCGTGATAAGTATCAACAGTGTATTTTTCTTTATAGATTGCTCAATAAGTTGCTCTGCCATTACCTAATCCTTTTAGAGGGTTATGAGATTGTATTTCGTAGGGCGATTTCTTCTCGCTTGAGACAATTCGCTCACTGGTGTTGGTATGGGTTTTTGTACCGCAGGCTTGTATAAAAGGAAGAACGCCGATGTCACCAAGGCACTATGGCGTCAGCCTAGCTCTGTAGCGGCCAGCGCTGTAGTACCTATTTAGGGTAAAGATGATCTTCGGGTAAAGTTGATGTTTTAGTGGCTATGTTTAAGAGCAGCTCTGAAGACAGGCTGTCTGGTGCTCGCAGGCCGGCTTGTGGAAGCCGTGCGAAGCAGAAGGAGTGGACAGGGCGTGCGCACAAATTGCGGGTAGCTCAGGGGCGAATTTCGCAAAGATTGGATTCGATATAGCGCAGCAGTTGCGAACGTTTTTCCGGCCCTCGCACAGGGTTGGAAGGGTCCACCTCGCTGCTTGTAAAAAAACTGAGTTCCGGGTGTTGGCTAACTTTTAAGTAAATATTCCGCCAGCGTTTACGAACCGTTTCGTTGGAGATGTTCAAATAATCTGCTATCTCCTTGTCGCCATAAGCCCAGAGCGCCAGTTCTAATAAACGTTTTTCGCCACTTGAAAGTGCTAGTACTGGCTCTTTGTGCTTTATCAGGCATACAAAAGGATGAAAAGGCGATGCTGCAAGCTTGTCTAAATCCAAATAGTACAAAATGCCTTTTTCTCCAATCGCTTCAAAGCCCATTGCCTGTAGTGAGGCCCGTGTGCGCTGCTCGTTAGTGTTTTGCACTGGATGAAGGGCAGCGCGACAATGGTGTCCCGCATGTTGTAAGCGAAAGCAGTCCTGCATTTCGGCGACTGCTTTTTGTACTTCGGGTTGGCTAAGGTCGCCTGAGGGGGCAAAAAAATGGGCGAACACCAGGGTCATGCCCTTGCCGCGATTGCATTCGGCCTGGGCTTCGGGTCGCAAAAAAACGCTACTTCCCTCGCTTTCCTGTTGGTATAACCATTCAATCAAGGGCGTATCTGCTCGCTCTGCCAGAAACTGTTGTTCCAGCGTGCGGTCAATAAAACCGGTAATTGCCAAGGATACTACCTTGTCTGTTGAAAACTCGGCACTGGTTGCTTGCTCGCTAGACTCAACCAGCATCACGCCGCTGAGTGCTCGTTCTTGAAGCAGACCCGCAATTATGCGGGAAACAAAGGCTTCCTCGCCCGCCTGCTGGTAACTGTATTGAAACGATTCTGTGAGGCTTACAACTAGCGGAACATCTTCGGGGCGGATTACACAGCGCTTAATTAAGGGCATATCGAACAACCTGAGCTCTGAAACAACAGCGCAAAGAATACCTGAATGCGCGCCAGAATAGCAGCATTACGCGCCGTGATTATGCATAAAAAAAGCCCCGGAGAGCGCTCTCCGGGGCCTTTCTATTCTTCGCGTTTTCGCGCTTACACTATCGGGGCGCAAGCATTCGCTTTACTCGGCCACTCACAGAATAAAAACAATGTTACGTCAAATTCAAAGCCGCATGTTGTGCTCGTTCTGCCTTTGGAAATTCACAAATAATCTTCATTCCTTGCGTATAGGTGAAGCCTTGCAGATCACTAACCAGTTGACCGTTCATATTTCCTTGCCACAGGTCTATCGCTTTTGCCCCGCCATAGAATTTGCCCCGGATTTTTGAGAGGTCACCCACCACCGTAAAATAGTGATCGAAAGCTGGTGATGCCACTACGGCGATATCATCGCTATTAAATTGCTCATCGTTGACCAGGGTGTAAGCGGCAATAGCGGCGCAACTGAAACAGCGAACATAGCGTGCTCGGTTGCCAGAACGTTGCGGTTTAACGGCCATAGAGCCTAGCTTCAACCAATACTCATGGCGACTTTCCACATTGGCTGCGCCGCAAAGGGTTTTAATTTCAGTCCAGGCAATGGCTGAGCCTTTAACCTTATCTACATCACTAAAGCCCTGAATATTCTGGTATCTCGGGCCTACTCCATTCCAGTTTTTTACGGGTATGTCCGTAACGGTTAAGCCAGTCCAGGTCGCTTGATGTTTGCTGAACGCATTTCGGTGCACGGCGGGCGCTGGTTGATTGATAACTTCGGTTTGGTAACGCCGGTCAGTTCCCCAAACGTTTACCAATGCCCTTAATGCCGGGTCATATTTCGCCAAGCGTCGGTCATTGGGTTTTTTACAGTAAGCTTTTGCATTCTGTAGCGATGTAAAGCGAACAGGATTGCGTTTGGTGTTGTCCAGGTGCGTTAGCAGGTTGCGCAGGCTGCTTCGGCTGCGGGTAAATTTATTGGTACAGCGGCGAATGTCCTGAAGAAACGCTGTGATATGCGCAGGCCCGGTGTTTACGGCCTGTGGTGCATGCCTTGGCTCTTGTGCTGAACGGTCTTGATTTACCGTCGCAGATCGACCACTCGGCATTGGCATACCCATCATAGGGTTTCTGGAAAGGCCAACACAAAATGGACACGTTGCGTTAGCGCCTGGCCCGCCACAGCCTGATATTTTATTAGGGCAGCGCATCACTTCACCTCCTTAGCTTTAGATTAGACTTATTTACAGGGAGACCTAATGACTGCATTAGCTCTCGCAGGCCTGCATAGTTTGCGAGGCTTATGGGCGAAGTAATCTACCGTATTTCACTGTAGGCGCGTACCTATTTTCACGCCATAAACAATATCAATGGGTACGCTGAACAAGGTATAGGTATCAATACCTCTATCTTTTTTTAAGCCGAGCTATTAGCTTATAGCAAGGCTCGATATGCACTTCCTAAAAATACTGGCGCGTATCTTGCTCTTACGCTATCGTGCTTTCGGGCTTATCTGCCTGACCCATACTACTATCTTTATACCGACAATCTGTCACTCAGCGTCTCGGCGAGGAACACTAGTTGAAAAACCCAGCCCTGCAAATTGAGCTAAGCCTCTCAGAAAAACTCAGTATTCTCTGGCCCTACATCGCAGATAACTTTCTGAGCCAGGTAAAGAGTATTTGGTTTATCGTTTTTTACCTGGCTATCTTTCAAGTTCTGGTTCTTGGCCTGCCTATTGTTTACACAACAATGATATCGGTGGGTATTTTTATTGTCGTGCTCGGGCTGATGTTTTTTATGGAGGGCTTGCGGCTGGGTTTGATGCCTCTGGGTGAAACCATTGGTGCAATTCTACCCCGCAATACCCCCTTGTGGGGTGTGTTGCTATTTTCATTTGTGATGGGTGTAGGCGCTACCTTTGCGGAGCCCGCCATTGCGGTACTGCGCTCGGCAGGGGCCGGCGTTAGGGCAGAACAAACCCCTTTGCTATTCAGCTTGCTAAACGATTTTACCGGTGAGCTGGTAAGTGTTGTGGGTATTGGCGTTGGCTTTGCGGTACTTTTAGGCGTGTTGCGTTTTTACCGTAATTGGTCGCTTAAGCTTCTGGTGCTACCCATAGTTGCGTTGTTGGTAGCGCTTACACTACTCGCCAATACCATTCCACAATTACAAGCAGTGTTAGGCCTTGCCTGGGACTGCGGCGCCGTTACCACAGGGCCAGTTACCGTTCCTCTGGTGTTAGCTCTGGGTATAGGAGTCTGCCGTATTCTCGGTGATGGTGATACCAGTAATGCCGGCTTTGGTATTGTTACTCTGGCCTCACTATTTCCTATTATTGCGGTATTACTACTTAGCTTTTATCACTACTTTAACGACGATTATATCGGCGCCGAAAACTATACCGGCGAGTTCAAAATAGAAACCCTGGCGAGCACCGCTAAAAGTGAACAGCCCACCATGCGTTTGAACACCAATACGTTATTTAGCGAAGAAGAGTATCTACGTTACACCGATTCTGGCGATCTTGGTATTGAATATGAGGTTGAATATCGGGGGGGTAGTCAGCAACTGGTAGATGGCGAAATTGTTATTACCAATGCACAAATAGTACTAACAAAAACCCCATCTCCTATTCCCGCCTTAATGAGCAAAGACACTTGGAACCCAGCGGTAGAGATAGCTAAAGACCTGCAGTCTTCTTTGATGGCCTCTATTCGGGCGATTGTACCGTTGTGTATATTTCTGTTGGCATCCCTGTGGCTGATCTTGTTACTCAATAAAGAAAAGCTCAAAGTAGCAATGGAAATTAAAATCGGTATTGCCTTTGCCCTCATTGGTATGACCTTGTTTATGCTTGGCTTGAGCCTGGGACTAACACCTCTGGGGTCCCAGCTGGGCGGTAATATTCCAACAGCATTTGCCAGCCTAACTCCGTGGGGCGCAGAAGGTGGCGGGTTTGTACCGCCTAAATTTGACTCCGAAGTGACAGGAAAAATAATCGCAATTATTTTTGGTTTCTTTCTGGGTTATGGCGCCACCCTGGCGGAGCCGGCATTGAACGCACTGGGAAACACCGTTGAGAAAGTGACTGTAGGTGCCTTTAAAAAACGCCTGCTTATGCACTCTGTTGCTTTCGGTGTAGGCATGGGTATTGCCACTGGCGTAACGAAAATTGCCTTCAATTTACCGTTGATAAACCTGTTAATTCCTCCCTACCTTTTATTGCTGCTACTTACCTGGTGGTCTTCTGAAGAGTTCGTCAATTTCGGTTGGGATTCTGCGGGGGTGACCACCGGTCCAATTACCGTGCCGCTGGTTTTAGCCATGGGCCTGGGGGTAGGTGCTGCGGTACCGGGTGTGTCCGATGGTTTCGGTATTTTGGCGCTTGCATCCGTTGGGCCGATTATTACCGTGCTCAGCGTTGGGCTTATTGTTGCACGTATAAATAGAGATCAGTAATGGCAGCGTTTATTGAGAAAAGCGGTTTTTCTGTGGTGAGCTTGATAATTCCTCAAGCTCGCTTACACAATTGTTTAGATCAGATTTTAAGCCAGTGGCCTTATAAAGTCATTCAATTCGACTGCCGTGGCACCATGATTAGAGAGCACTGGTTCCAGGCATTTTTACCGACAATGAACCCGGAGTGTGAATATTTGCAGCTCCTTGTTTGCGATAAAGACCTCAGTGCGTTTGTGCAATTTTGCATAGAGGTGAATGACTTACACCTACCGGGTGCGGGTGCAATATTCAGTACGCAGTGTTCGTATTTTTCCACCAATTCTGCATCTAATTTACTTGCGGATAAAAGCCAAACACAAGATCAGGCGCTACAAAACACATCGGCGATTAGCTTAAAGAATAATCTTTACGCGCTCTATGCACTGGTTCAATCCGGTCGAACAGACAACGCCATCAAAGCCGCAATGCAAGCGGGCTCACATGGCCCCATTGTCTATTTCGTTGAAGGCCGTGGTACGCGCGATAGAGTCGCATGGTTGAAAATTACCAAAAAGCCGTACGAAGAGGTGGTTATGGTATTGGTGGAGGATATCGACAGAGAGCGAGTAAAAGAAGCGCTGGTTTCTGCGGGGCGAATTAATACTCTCGGTGGCGGTATTGTGTTCGAAATAGCCATTGAACACGGCCTGGTAAATTTGCCAACCTCTATCAGCAATAAAAGCCGTTTAGCCTCCAATCAGCAAATTACTGCGGCTGTTGATCAACTGATGGGTAATACGGACTGGCGGGATACACGCTCCATAGCGACGCTACTGGATAAAAGCCAACGATCCAAAGAGCAAAAAAATACACCAAAAAGCAGCTCGCTGTGTGCGCTAATCCCACGTAAACACGCTGAAGAATTTTTAGATTACATTTTGAGTATAGGCATTCCGGGGGCTAATGTAATTTATACCAAATTATTTTCCGGCGATGATGACCAGAACGCGAAACATCTTAATATTCACCACGAGCTGGTGCAAATTCGCATGGTGCTACCCAGCGAACGATGTGAAAATTTCCGCGCACAGTTGCAGGAATTTGTTAGTACGCAGAACTACAGCAACTTGACAATATATGCGATACCGGTGCAAGGCGTGGCCCGTTACAAGCTAAAACCGCGAGAAAACAGCAAGAGCGCTGTATACCGTGGCTCCTCCTCCATCGCGGACTAAGTGCTGCAATAAAGGCGGGGCTAATTCTCCGGCTATTAATACTTGAACCAAGGTGATTAGTTCTTGCTACGCCAATAATATATAGGTGTTAGATATTTACCAGGCCTGTGCAAATAGGGGGCATTATTGTAAAAAAATATCAGAAAATGCGGAAGCCAACCGTTTGGCGCCGATAAAAGAGAGGTGGTTGTGATCGTAGTACAATGCATTTAAATCCAGCACCTGAAAGCAATTACCCCGGTCACAGAAAGTTTCATCACTCCTAAAGAGGCGGACGCCTTCTAAACGGCTTAAATGCCCCATTGCGAATTTATTTCTTGAATCCCATTTGGCTCGGGGAATAGAAACAAGTGTTCTGTTGGATTCGCCCCTCTTAAAAACAAGATCGTTAACGTGGAACAAGGGCTCGGGAATGGGGCTTACAATGATGATTTCTTTTCCCGTCGCCTTTAGCGCCTCAATAATACCGGCGTAGTTCTGCCAAGACACGCGCCGTTTTTCCTCACTATGATATTGCTCGTGTCCTGCGTGGGCGTTTACCATGCTCCCGTAAAAATATGCATTCAGGCGATACACTACAACGATGTGTTTTATATGCTTACTTTTTGCTAAGTAATCTAAACTTTCACGTGTCCATCTAGCACATGGACTGGAACTATCCGACCAAGTTGGTGCGCAGCCTCGCATACTTAACCATTGTGTGGCCTGACCTCTATTTTCCACGATTGAGTCGGCTAGGGCGTAGGCAAGCGCGCCTGCATGGGAGTCTCCAAATACTGCCCACGAGGGTGTATCGCCATATAGCAGGCATGCATCGCTGGGAGGCCTAAAGTTCGCGCCGCCTGTTTGACACCACACATCGCGCTCGTCCTTTACGGCAGTATTCATCATTGCTTGTTGCTGGGCATCCAGTCGCTGTAACAAAAAGCCGTTTGTTTCTTTGTTCAAGCTAAAAACAGTAATTGCTAACAATGAAAAAGCCGCAGCCGTCAGCTTGCAAGCTCTTAAACTTACGAGCTGGCGATTGCGGAATGGGTTCTCTACAAAGCGCCAAGAGAGATAGGCAAACAGAAACATAAGTGGAAGGGCTATTAGTAAAAATAGCTCGCTGTTTTCAATATCTATGAAACGTGCAAATACCAATACTGGGTTGTGTACCAAATAGAGACTGTAGCTAATTAGCCCAATACCGGAAAGCACTCGAACAGATAACACCCTTGCGGCGAGTCCTCCTGATAGCGTATTGCCTATAAGCAAAGCTGTTGCTGTGACCACCAATAGTGTTGCAAGCGGCTTATAGTACGTGGATTGTGCAATACCAAATATAACTAGAAAAATCACCAACAATGACGCAGCTGCTAGCCCGGCAATCGGCTTTGTGCCTTTGCTGAGCTTTAAAGCTACCAGTATACCTATGGCAAATTCCCATATACGTGCAGGGAATATATAAAAACTAATATTAGGGTTATTCTCATAGAGTAAAACAAATAAAATAAACCCGAATGTAATGCATAGGAACACTATAGTTTGCACATTCTTATCTTTCAGGTTAATGAGACCTGTTTTCCTTGCGATTGCGACAAGAACCGCAAACGCCAGATAAAATTGTATTTCAAGAGAAAGACTCCAGGTATGTAATAGGGGCTTCATTTCTGACGCGCGATCAAAATAGCCGGCCTCGGACATGAAGAGGTAGTTAGCAACGCCTAGCACGTTTGCCAGAATGCTTTCGGTAAAATCGCCGAAGTCTGATGGAGGCAGATAAAACCAAGCGGGTATAAAGCAAAGCAAGCAAACAAAAAATAGCGCGGGTAGCAAGCGCCGAAGCCTTCGCTCTAAAAACTGAGCGATAGAAAAATTGCCATCAGAGGATGCTCGGATGGCTATCGCGCCAATGAGAAAACCGGAAATAACAAAAAATATGTCAACGCCTAGAAAACCACCGGGAACTAGGGATGGCTTAAAATGAAAGGCTATTACTGCTAGAACAGCCAAAGCTCTGAGTCCGTCAATCTCAGGTCGATAGCCTAACGCTGAATGGTAAGTCATTGAAGGGTTCAATACATTTGACCGAGTCGTGAATAAAAAAGTGATGGTAGAGGAATGTTTAAAGCGACATTATAGTCCGCCCTATTTTTTTGTCACTTAGCGATAGATCTTATTCTTCTGTAAAATGGGCAGTAAGCAAAGCATTTACGCTTTATTAGAAGTGTTTTATCTGCCGTACTAGCTGGTTTTCCGGAGAACTATTACACCACGGGTATTGGTATTCAGGGTTAAAATGTTTTTAATGGTATCTGGTTTACAGAAATAGTCAGGATTGTATGTGAGGCAGCGACAAGCAGTTTGGGAGGAGATGTTTAAGAAAAGCTGCATGTGCTTAACTTCACTGAGCACCTCTTTCAGCTCCTTTGTGTTATCCTTTTAACCCTTGTAGACATATGGGCTCTGCCAAAATTTCAATCTACGGGCACTTCAACTAAACGGAATATGTATCTTAGATGCTAACTGAACCTCGCCTAAATATCTTACACGTAATACTTTCTCGGGGCTTTGCGGGGTCTGAGCGTTCCACTGCAGAATCCTGTAACCAACAATGTAAGCACCACAATGTAACGCTCATAATAAAAAAAAACCACCGCAAAAACGGCATTAGTATTGTTGATAACCTCGACCCTAGCGTAAAAGTAGAGATTGTTCCAGTACGCATTCTCACACAATATTTTCTAAACCGCTTGATAAGGAAAAGCAAGGCGAACATTATTCATGCACACCTACGCAGGGCGACACGGCTTATCGCCAAGATAAACCCTCCCGCTGCCACTGTCAGTACACTGCACATTGGCGTAAATGGCCCTCATTTTCTACAGATGGACGGACTAATCTGTAATGCCCGCTGGCAGATAGAAGCTATTACCGGGGACTACGCCGGTCAAACGTTTAAAGCGAACAACTCTGTACAATCTCATCGACGGCTTTCCGGGGAAGAAGTTTTTGCGTTGCGGCACTCACTGGGAGTTGAAGACCATCAACTATTGATCGGTGCCGTCGGGCGTTATAATGCGAGTAAAGCATGGGACACTTTAATAAAAGCTTTTAAGCAGCTGGATAAGCCAGATCTCATCTTGTTATTTTTTGGTTCGGGCAGTCAAGAGCAAGAGCTAAAACAGCTGGCCTCGGGTGACCAAAGAATACGGTTTATAGGCTATCGATCAGATATCAAAGACCTCTACCAGACATTTGATTTGGCGGCCTGCCCCTCCCGGTTTGAACCGCTACCGCGAGTTATGCTGGAAGCTATGGACGCGGGTATACCGGTAATCGCTTCAGACACCGGTGGTTGTAAAGAGCTGATAGAGGACTACGGTGGGTATATATTCCGTACCGATGATATTGATGACTTGGTAAGAGTGCTCACTAGCTGTACGAAACGCAAACTTGCAGCTCATAAGCCAGATTTGTCGGCACACTATGTGGAAAATGCTAACGCTGCAATGGAAGGTTTCTATCGGCGGCTAGTTGAGAGTAAACAGAATAAAACGCCATCTCAATAATTCGCTTATTTTTCCAAAAGGCAAAAAAATATGTAGGATCAAAGCCTTGAAAGCAAGGCAATTGCGACGAAAAGGCTGACGATACCCAGTAGTTTAATCTGGCGTTCACTAAGGATAGATTTCTTTGCTTGTTGCTCATTTGAGAACGGAAACATAGGCAGAAAACGAAAATACTTGTAGAGGAATAGTTGATACTTTTCCAATGCCATACGCATATGCTTAGGTGAATATATCATCCAAATACCACAGGCTAAGCATACTGCTATTGTAATCACTGAATACCCCTGGGTTGCTCTATATTTATTTGACCATGTTCTATATTTTTACTTCGTCAGATTAGAATATTCCTGCATTGCGTGAAACACCGGCCATAATACGTATTTTTACCTATTAAGACTTAATTAGAGGTTCCTTAAAGGTCTGATCATGTGTCAGCAGCAACATTTACATAGACCATTCCGATAGTCTCTTATAGTAAAACATGGCTAATGGGAATACCAAGCATTCCGAGCGGAGAAGGCGCTTACTGATAACCCCGTAGGGCGTTTACTCGCGTCGAGACAGTGAGCTAGTAGTTTATGTGTGATCCCACTAAACGACTAGCCAACTGCTTTTTCTCGTTTACTCCTTCAAATAATCCCATTAACTGTGGCCTGGTATGGCGGCTTAGAACAGTAGAACTTAAATGAGGGGCGCGATAAGTTTGAGATAGGTCGTTCCAGTTTTGAATCATTTAGGTGCCCCTCCTTTTTAACCTCAATAGTTTATGGAAAATTCTGTAGTTAAAAGTTAAAAGCGATTAATCAATGAGAACTGTCTGAACTGCTATGCGCGGTATTCAATAATATAAATTCAACCTCATCAAGGCTTAGTTGCTCATCCGCAGCCATAATGAGCGCGGCTATTCCTGCCGTAAAGGGAGCAGAGTAACTGGTGCCAAAAGACCTTCGCGTACTATTACCGGGTTTTCTGGGTCTGGGCCAAGAAAATGCACAAAGGGTGCATAACTATCCACATGCTCACTTCCGAAATTTGAACTTGGGTGACGAGTGCGTGTGCCTTCGTTTAAGCCGCCCAAGCAAATCACCCCGTTATTTTCACACGGTGTATGCCAATAAGATTCAACACAAAAACCGAGAAAGCACGCTTCACCATCCACATTCTTACCATCGTTGCCGGCAGCAGCGAATAGAAGCATCGAGCCAGAAGCGCGTATGCTGTTGGTTACATCATCGAAGGGACGATAAGGTGATATGTACGGGAGCGCTGTAACTCATATTCGCTATTTTAGCTCCCAGTACTTTAGCCTCTGCAAGGGCGAAAATTGAGGTGAAAAAATCATACGAGGTATGAATAATTACGGGGCGCGCAACTGGCCCTGCAGGCCCGGCGGAACCAAATCCGTTATTGGCAACAGCCATCGCGGCACCTAAGACATTCGTTCCGTGCCAAAGGCAGGGGTTCTCGCCACAACCGATAATATTTTCTGTACCGATGGGAGCAACTAGGGGGATATTGGAAAACGCAACCCAGCCTTGCTGGTAATCAGCATTTGGATCAAAACCCATGTCCAGTATGGCTAGGCCAACTTTGTTTGGTGTGAGTAAATTTGCAAAGTCCAGGGCACGCCAGGCCTCTGCTACCCCAGTATTTTGATCGCCCTCAATGGTATGGCTGGGCCAGCTAAAGGCGTTAGGGTCTGCCGATGATACGCCCGCTGGCGAATCTGCAATATCGCGATTACGAAAATCACTGCCTTGCCCCACCCAGTTAATTCCAGAAACCACACCGGCGCGAGCGGTTTCTGCACTAATGGCTAACGTCGCCGCCGCTGCCTGGCTAGACACTTTAAAATCTCCTCGGGTACCGGGTTGCAGATTTGCCAGGTCGTCAGCGAGTTCCGAAATATCGGTATCAGCAGTATTGACGCGCACTAAATACTGATTGTCTAAATTGGCTATTTTGTATTTTTGTGCATCGAAGTCTGCGATAACTTCGCCGTCCCAGCGATCCAGAAAGCTGGCTAACTGCTCTGGGTTGTTAGTGGACAGCCAGACTTCGTTCTCTACAAACATGGCAATAACGCCATTTTCATCCTCTACGGCGGAGATTGTTCTAGGCACACCATCTTCAAAGGCAGGCAGTTCTGACATAACAGGAACAAGCGCTGTTTCAACCGTTATCGTAGAGGGCGTTAAACGTTCCGGTGTTGGTACATCTTTTTCGGTCTTTGGCGTTCCGTCGCTAGCCCCACCGCCGCAAGCCCCTAGTGCCAATACACAAAGCGATATTGCCAGCCTAGTTAAAATCATATGTTGTCTTTGTACTACGCAGCTTAAAATTTTCATTTTTGTTGCTCCTTTTATCTCTATTAAAAACGTCTGAGATTGCCGTAAATCCCGTATTACGATTGGGAGTCTCTCTGGAACAAACCTACTCAGTATCTAACCGTTGCCTAGCGCTTAGATACTATTTGTCTAATTTGATGAACTAACACGTACAAAAGCATTAAAAGGCGTGGCGCTCTACCTACATTTGTAGAGTAGGCAAGCGTGAACCATAAGGGATTAGGTGCCGTTAGGTGATGGGGCTCAAGTGCGATTAGGCAAAACCAGGCTTGCGAGTTGTATGCAGACCCAGTATTTATGTGCCATAGGTTAGTAGTTGGTGCATTTGCGAGAAAAATTTAACAAGCGATGGTAGCAAAGCCGCAAGCGTGAAAATAATAGAGGCAACTGTTTGCTACCACTGGAGCGTGCCGATGTTTTGGCGCCGGCCTATTTACGGCATAAGCAGATCGATGCTGAGCGTGACACAGTATTTCCGCAAGATATCATCAGAGATTGTATCTCGTAGTCTTCGTTATGCAGGGGGTGCCGGAAACCAGCGCTGGAAAATTCAGGCTGGAAGCTTGCTTTGTTGGTTTACTCACTAAAAGGCTAAGTACCCTCCTGGTAGCGTGGCTATACCTAGGGAAGCTCTGATTAAGTTCAAGATGCCTTATGTGTGAGTTTTTAGAGATTAGCCAATAGCTGGGGAATAGAGAATATCTAGGTCAATGTGTTTTTTTGGCGCATCAAACCGAAGGTTTTAACATGAAAACCCAAATTATAAGGGTTCCCATAGACATTTCATTTCATGTGCGGAACATCCTTGTTCCACCTGCTAGCTTGACAATCACTATTGCAAGCTTAAGAGAGTCTTTAGTCGGACTCGGAACCTACAGTGAGGCTTTGTTGCTCTTGCTGTATACCAATAAAAAATAACACGGCACCTACAGCTATAGCACCCCCGCGGATTGCCCAGGCGACCGTTTCACCCCAATTGCTAATCCACATCAGTAAGGTAAATTCGTAGCCAAGTTGGTTCAGTACAATTGAACCTATGCCAGCGATAATCAAATATATCCCAATTTTTTTCACTTGTAGTCCCCTTTGTTATTTTTAATGTTTAAACTGTTGAGCCCTCGCTCACCGAGTAAAGTAGATTCTTCCCTCAGTTAAAACCGGTTAAAAACCTATTTTTAGCAGTATGATTGAGTTTTATCTGGATCGCAATTGTCAATCCAGTTTAGGGGCAGGTTCTCTTCTTTGAAGTAATGCGAACTTGGGCTAACTTTTATGTTGGGTTCTTTTAATAACGGCAGTGCCAGCGAAAACATCGCCTAGCCTCTGTCTATCTGCACCGAGAATTAGCAATACATCGAGTAAGCCCAATATCGGACTGAATACATTGCGTAAAAAAGACTGCCAGAGGTTACAGGGCTTACCGGTTTTTCGGGCGATAACATAAATTCCGAACGGTTTTTTTCCCAAACTTTGGCCTCCGGGTAAAGCGTCGGAAAACACGAAATAGGCAAACGGTATTAGTACTATTAGCACATCAAATACCAAGCCCTTCAGGCCGAACCATCGTGTGATATACAAAACCAGGATAAAAAGAAACAAGGATATTAGACCATCCAAAAACTGGCCCTGATACCGTGTTCCTGGGTGGGCTAGTCTTATCTTTGGTATTTCAATCATCAATAATTCCTGCTGCAATAGAATCTGCGCTTTTTTTCCGCCGATTTTGTTTCTGCTTTGGCTTTTGCGCTCACGTATATACCCCTCAACGGAGGCCCTTGTACTCCGTCACTTGTTCTATTGCCAGTATAAGGCTTTTGGAAATGGCGCCCTGGTCAAATAATCTTCTAGAAAACCCTATGGATTTAAGCAAAAATTTGCTTGCGTGGCTATGTGAAGGCTTGATGCGGCGCAAACTAGCGGCGGGATTTCCGCTTCAGTTAGCAGCGTTCGATCTTGCTGAATGCTTCTCCAGTGGTATTTGGCTGAAGTATCGAGCTCTGAGTGAAGTGCAATGTGAGCCACAGGTGCCCCAAAAATCTTGTGTTTAAGGGGCTTGGTGCGTTTGTTATTTTTTATTTCATGTTCAAAATGTTATTGAGCATAGCTGATTGAATGCAGTGATGTTTAGCCCCGGGCAAAGGGCTCGTTTTCCGCATAGTCTTGTGCTTGGTAGAGGTGCCCACTACCTTCATTTTTGTCGCAGAGTATGGGTACAAGTGCGCCGGGAATGACGGAATCTGGATGATTGTCTGCCTCTGGGCCGCCTAAGTCTGTGCGCAGCCAGCCGGGGTCGAGTAAATTCATAAGTACATTGGTGCCCGCCAGTGTGGGTAGCATATCTCTCACATAGCGATCTAATGCTGCTTTGGAGCAGCTATAAGCCATTAGGTTGGGCTGGTCTGCAATGCCGGACGTTACATTTACTATGCGTCCCCAATCTCTTTCTAGCATTGCTGGCAGAAAGGCATCACAGAGTTTTGCGGGAATGATGCTGTTTACCAGATAGCTACGCGCATAGTCTTCTATTGTGGGTTCAAACAGTTCACGCCAAGGGGTCATGATGGCAGCGTTATTAAATAGTATATCCAGATGATTGCCGCTGATATCGCGCACTTGCTGAATGAGGTTTTCTAGCTCACCGGTGGACTCCAGTTCTGCTGCTACGGGATAAACCTTCGTTCCCATGTCGCTTAGCTTTGCCACGACTTCACGGGTGTTGTCCAGCTTCCTTGAATGAACAATCAGTTGGCAGCCTTCTTGCGCCAAGGCTTTGGCGACTCTCAGGCCTACGCCCCTGCTTGCCCCGGTGACTAAGGCCCATTTGTGTTGTAGTTTGTTCATGCTTACATTCCTTTCAGTTTGCGCAGGTAAAGTTTGGATAGGCTAGCAGTATAAGGCCTTAAAGGGGCAGTGCTTAAACGACGCTGCGACCTGATTTGGTGGCGCTGCATGAGTTTTAGGTGGACTCACCAGGGTGGATATAGGGAAAACCTTACCCCAAATATACCAAGGCCTTGAGAGAACATACTCGGTTCTCCAAGCTAGCCACTGCTATTAAATTGATTTCAATCACGCTGCCAACACACCTAGAGTAAACGGCCCATAAGCACGCCTTATTTAGTTTATCAATTTTTTTGCGACATTTAATACTGCGTCTCTGGCAAGGTTTTCAGTGTCGTCCTTGCGCCATATGAACGCGATATCTCTTTTCATGCTCAGCTCTGGCACATTTAGAATGGATAGTTCGTTTTTCTCTTCCCAGGCTTGCAACGAACGGTAGCTAAGGCAGCCGAGATAGTCGCCTGCACGCACCATATCGATGATTACTGCAATGGAGTCGTACTCCCGGTGGACATTAATTTGATCGATATATTCATGGATACACAAGTCAAAGATTTCCCGCGTACCAGCGCCACGCTCCCGCAAAATCCAGCGGGCCATTTCCAGCTGGCTCAAACTCACTTTTTGCAGCTGGCTATAGGGGTGCCTGCTACTGGCGAATACCACGAGCTCATCTTTGCACCATATTTCGCGACTGATTTTTTCGTGGTCGCTATGACCTTCAATGATGCCCAGGTCGTAGTGATAATCCAGTAAGCCGCTAATGACGTGTTCGGTGTTTTCGACGGCGAAGTTAAGTCGCAATGCCGGAAAGCTCTGGTCAAGAGCGCTAAACAAGCCGGGCACCAAGTGCTCTGCGGGCGTTTGGCTTGCGCCGATTGTCAGCACCCCACTCACTAGCTCCATGCTGTTTATACCCATATCGATGGTGTTACATGTCGCCATTAGCTCGTGCACGCGAGGCCGAAGCCACTGGCCCCAAGCTGTTAGCTCCATTGAGCGCCCCTGTCGAACGAACAAACTATTGTCCAGCAAGGTTTCTAACTGATGCAAGGCCATGCTGGCGGCGGCCTGGCTGATATGAAGTGATTTGGCTGCGTCAGAGACACTTTTGTATTCAGCTACTTTTTGGAAAACCTGTAGCTGCTTGAGGCTGAACTTCATATAAGTGTTCCCGATAGTTGAGATAAGAATTACTGAATTGTTTTATTTCAGGGTGCCTGTTTAATTAAAGATATGCATCTACCAAACAATTCTCAAATATTAATTTTTGCAGTTAAGGCTATCAATGAATGAATCGATCGAAATAAACGACTTTAATTCCCGCGGGGCTTGCTGCGAGCAAGAACTCGCTAGCGAAAGTTATCGGGACAAAAGGCGATCTGCACAGGCTTTTCCGTCGCGAGCGGCTTATCTCGATCATGAGCTAACGATTATGTCCCCCAGGCGCTGGCGTCCAAACCTGCCATTCAGAGATTACAATTTTGAATGGGAGGATTTAGTCCCGGCCCTTTCCGGCACCATTGGTATTACCGTTATGTTTTCTGCGGTTATGTCGGCATACGCCAAAGCCTATGGCCTTGACCACGCATTCGTGATCGAAAATGTGCGCCTGGAACTGCTGGTATCTGCAGTGTTGTTCGTAATATTCACTTCAGGGTTTTTAAACCCGAGAGCTAATCTGGCGGGTAATCACGGGCCTATGATACCGCTAATTGCTATGATTGCGGCGTCGGGGGGACATCCACTTGCGCTCGGTATCATGATTGCCGTTTTTGGCTTGGCGCTCAGTATAAGTAAGTGTGGTTCCAGGCTGGTTAACTTAAGTTCTCGTGGTGTCTCGGGTGGCTTGCTGATATATCTTGGCTCGATGGGTGTATTCTCCCAGTTGGCGCAATTTAAGGCGTGGTCCTCTGCGCTGGGCAAAGGGCCGATCTTCCTTTGTGTACTGTTTAGTATTACTCTCGTGTACGCCTGGCTTGCCAAAATAAACAAACGTTGGCTGGCCATTCCTCTTTGCTCATCTATCGCGCTGGCAATTCCTTTGCTTATGGGCGCCAGCTTCGAGTTTCAGACTACGCCGGGTTTTCCCAGTCTTAATCCATTTTACTGGTGGGGCGAAACAACGGGCTGGAAGCTTGGCCTACCAAATTTACAGCATTTTATCTCTGTTACACCGTTTGCCATCCTCGCAGTAGCTATGTGGTCGCCTGATTTTCTTGGGCACAAAGTTTTTCAGCAGCTTAATTATCCGGAAAAAGCAAAAGATGTATTAATGGATGTGGATGACACCATGACCGCTTGTTCTTTTCGTCAACTTATTGCCTCGGTTATTGGTGGTGGCAATGTTACTTCTTCTTGGGGGACGTACATGATTCCCATGGCGATTGCGAAACGTCCCATTCCTGCAGGTGCCATTTTAACAGGCATTTTTTGTGTTTTGTTAGCTGTTTCGGGTTACCCCATGGATATTACTGTTTGGCAGCCTGTTATGTGCGTGGCGCTGCTCGTTGGGGTTTTTATGCCCTTGCTGGAAGCTGGAATTCAAATGATTAAAACAACTCTCGATGCAGAAACTGCAGGTATTTGTATTCTCGCGTCTTACGTGGTTAATCCTGTTTTTGGTTGGTCGCTGACAATGTTGTTGGATAACAACGGCTTTATTGGCAATAAAGAGAGAAGGGAGCAGCTTTCTATTACAGATCGCCTGCTTATACCGGGCCTGGCATTTCTTGTATCGCTTATTGCTATGGCGAGCGTTGGCATGCTGCCGGGTATATCGGGGCTAAATATTTAGATGTTCTTGGTCTTCGTATGGTTTTCTATGAGGAGTACACTATGAGTAATTACGGTTGGACAATTTTAGTCACCCTCGTTGCTTTTTTTCTATCGCGTGGCAGAGCACGTGTTCCATTTTCTTTAGCCTATTTGTTTGCGAAACAATTATTCAACCTACCCGGAATACTCGAAAGAGGTATACAGAAAAAGTATCGGCAACGGTTTACCTTAAGCTTGAAAATATGCCCATCTTGTGGCGCGGTAAGTATTAGGTCTAGTGATTGTATTTGTGCAAGTTGTAAGCTGGAAGTATCCTTGGGCCGTGATATTGTGGCGTTAAGTGATAAATAAATCGTTTGTAGTATTTTATTTTTTTTTGATAGGAATAGACAGATACCGGGCGATAGGAAGTTTGTGGCTTGCCTGGTTTATTTTACTAGAGCTTTAGAAACTATATATTTTTAATACATCGCGTTGCTTAGCGCGTGAGCTATGGCTTACGTTGTCACTGAAAGTTGGCTTGAGTTAATCAGATGCAATATCTGCTACTGAATTGCAGTGAACACGCGGTAATAGGGCTTACGCTTGGCGTAGTGCATAAGTAAGTATTAAAACTGCTGTTATCAAATACACGCGATAATGCCGTAGAACCCGAGTATCGAGCGCTAATTACAGCGGTAGGCTTTGCCGGTATATTTTTGAGCTCGATTATCCCACTTGGGAACGCAGCGAGTCGCATTCCGTCTCATGTGGTAGAGACTTTGGCATTTGCTCGCCCGGACTGCGTTCATAGCCTGGGCTGCAAGAAACGCCTGGCCAAGCTGTTCCCTGCTTGAAATTTGTATACTACCAAATAGGGGGATCTTACTGTGTGGCTGCAAGGTGCTTGTGCAGTGCTTGGGCACTGCGGGCGAGGCGATATCATTTGTTATGATTTAGTTGTGTAAACTCTCACTGGGAGGACCCCTGCCAGCACAAATTATCATACAATAGTGCCTGTGATATTGATGAATAAATAGCTAAATTCATTGGCTAAGCTCAAGGGTGTGGCGGAGGTATGGATCGAGCCTGTCATCACCAATGAGCACTAACTTTATCTGGCCGCTTTTGACGAAATCTAAGGAATAAACAAGACCATGAAAAAACTACTAGTGCTAACCGGTGGAGGTGACTGTCCGGGCTTGAATGCTGTAATTCGGGGCATCGTAAAACGGGCATCGCGCAGTAAAGAGTGGGAAGTTTGGGGTAGCCTGGAAGCCTACAATGGCGTGCTTAATGATGCGGTGGATATTATAAAGCTGAGCGGAACCGCTATTACGGCGGGTATTCATACCAGAGGTGGAACAATTCTGCGTACCACCACAAAAGGTGGGCCGTTCAGCTGGCCGGTAAAACAGGCAGATGGCAGCTGGGGCAGTGAAGACCGTTCAGACTTTTTATTGAAGCGCTTGACTGAGCTTGGCTTTGAAGCAGTAATCAGTATTGGTGGTGATGGTTCACAGCGAATCTCGCAACAATTATTTGAAAAGGGTTTGAACGTTGTAGGTGTTCCCAAAACTATCGATAACGATCTTTCTGCCACTGATTATACCTTTGGGTTTCAGACAGCCGTTCAAGAGGCGAGTAACGCCGTTGACAAGCTGGTTACCACCGCCGAGAGCCATCATCGCGCTATGATTCTCGAGGTTATGGGCCGCAGCGCCGGTTGGATTGCTCTGCATTCTGCGATAGCGGGTGGCGCAGAGGTGTGCCTTATTCCGGAAATCCCCTACGACATAGACAAAGTGGTTGAGCGAGTAAACAGCCGTTATTGTGAGGGGCGCGGTTTTGTCAATATCGTTGTTGCTGAGGGCGCAGCTGCGGTTGGCGGTGAGGTGTTCGCGCAGCAGTCAACGGAAGTGGGCTATGAAAATCTGAGGTTGGGCGGTGTTGGTAATCTGTTGGCTAGGCAACTTCAAGAAAATGGCTGTACGGCAGATACGCGAGTAACAGTGCTGGGTCATTTACAACGAGGTGGTTCACCAACTGCATTCGATAGAGTGCTGGCAACGCAATACGGTGTAAAGGCCTTCGAAATGGTTTTAGCTAAGGAGTTTGGTCGCATGGTCGCTTACAAGAACAACGATATTGTTACTGTGTCTCTGGATGAGGCAACCCGCGATTACAATTATGTGAATACGGATTCTTATCTGGTGCAGGCAGCCCGAGGTGTTGGTATCTCTTTTGGTGATTAAGTGCGTCTAGCCATCAGGGATGAGCGCCTGATTACGGCGATAATAGTTGCGGGTTTATACTCTGTGATCAATTCAAGTGCTCCGGCCGCTAGCTTGTCTTTATTCTTTTAGACAGGTACATCAGTGCATAGGCATTCAGCCACACACAAAAAATCCCTGCTATCTCAATAAACTGGTACAACTTAAGCCCTAATAGCTGGCTGCGAAATAGCGTGTCTGCGTAGTGAAATGATACTGCACGTGCCATGATAAAAAATATCAGCAAAGTCAGCCCGGCTAAGGCGGCGAAGTTGGTAATTAATATGCGCCTAAAATAATAAAAAAGATAAGCGAGTAAAGAGACGCAGCTTGCAGCCAGGAAAATAAGAAAGAGAATTTGAACACTATCGCGGTCGCGATACCAACCTTGCTCGCGCGCCAGGAGACGGCCTGTTTTGGTAAGCAGGGTTTGCAGATCCAGCTGTTTGTTGAGCGCAAGCAAGACCATGGAGCAGCTTACCCCTAGCCAAAAACGTTTCTGCTGGTGGATGTGTATTATGAAAATACGCTCACACTGAAAATAGATACGCCAGGAACTCCACGCAGCAATACAATACAGTGCTACCGTTAGCCAGCCAACTAGCGTTGGGTCGTTAATCCCCGGCGACCAGTTTATAGGCATAGGCTACCTTCCTTGTATACTCGTTAGAAAGTGGAAGTGTAAACTTTTTATGTTGAGCTAGGGAAGGGAGAACAAAGAAAGCATGCTGGATGATTTGGCGCGATAGCGTTCACAGTGGGGCGTGTTTCGTTGTTACCGTTGAAGCTATGCTGTGCTTGGGTTTTATGCGCAGAAACAGAAATGGAAACAGAAAAAGCGCGCATATGTGGGTAAAAGATATAAGCTCGGCTTGGCGAGTCTGTGTATGTTTTACCTATAACGAAGAAAAAACGACATTCATTTACCGCCTTCCAGGGCCTGCTAACAGGCCCTGGAAGGTATGGCTGGTATTCGCTAGTCCACAATCGCTTGATATATCAAAGCGCGAAGTTTGGTATGGTCGTCGATGCTGGTATTGGGTCTTAACTGGGTAAAATAAACCACCAGTAAAGCTTCTTCTGGATCACCCCAGTAGCTTGAATGATAGGCCCCGCCCCAACGAAAAGTACCTACTGAAGAAAGCTCTGCGTTCAGCCCCAAATCCTTCACAATTCTAAAGCCCAAACCAAATCCGGAGCCGGGCTTGTAGGGTATGGCACCCAGGTGATCGCTGAGCATCAGCTCCACAGATTTTCGAGAAAGAATTCTGGTGTCGCGGTATTTACCGCCACCTAAAAGCATTTGCAGAAACTTGCCATAGTCCTCCGCCGTTGATAAGAGCCCGGCGCCGCCTGAGAAGCACTTTCGAGGGCCGTGCAGGTAATGCCCCTGCGCGTCCATAGTGCCCTGCTCAGGCGAGCGTGCTATGCCGCCGTTGGTGAGGGGGGTGTAAACGCTGGCAAGGCGATTTGCCTTTGCTTCCGGAAGAAAGAAATGCGTATCGCGCATATCAAGCGGCTGTATTAGCAACTTATTAAGCAGTTCATCAAGGGGCATACCGCTGACCACCTCGAGTACAGCCCCTAAAATATCGGTGTTATAGCCGTAAACCCATTTTTCGCCAGGTTGGGCGTCGAAGGGCAGGGCGGCCATGCGTTTAACGATATCCAGAATAGCTTCGTCCCGATCTGCAAAATACCAGCCTTGTATATTTGCTTGCTGCCATTCCGCCTTAGCGGGCCCATAGCCGTAACTTACGCCACTGGTATGGGTGAGTAAATCATGCAGGGTGATGGGGCGTTTTGCTTTTTCGACGGTATAGCTGCCATCAGTTTGTTCGCGTGCAACTGTGGTGTGCATAAACTCGGGTATATATTTCCCCACCGGGTCGCTGATATGGAGCTGACCTCGTTCCTGAAGAATCATGGCCGCCACGCTTACCAGTGCTTTGGTTTGCGAAGCAATTCTAAAAATGGTGTCTGGTTGCATCGGGGCATTGGCTTCACGATCACGCAAGCCAAAGGCTTTATGATAAAAAACCTTGCCTTTGCGAGCTGCCAGAACTACGGAGCCCGACATATGCTGTTGGTCAACATAGGCTTGGAACGTTTTATCGAGCCATTGTAAGCGTTCGGACGAGAGCCCCAGCTTTTCTGGCTTGCTGGATGGCATATCCTGAGCAAAGGCAAGAGCGCTCAGTGCAAAGATACACAATAAAAACAGTCGACTTAAGAGGGGATGTTTATGCATTTTTCTTATTCCCATGTACAAGGTGAAGGGGCACTGCGTAAGGGTAGTAAAATTTAAACACTTGTGGCCTTTGGGGTACAAGGTTTTTCGAGCTTGAGTTGTTGATACGAATATATTCATGTTGCAAATGCTTCTTATTAAAATTCCTACTACAGCTGCAATACACCGGGTAAATAAAATAATTCAAGTAAGTGCTTGCTAGGGCATATTGTCGCACTTTCCTTTTTAATTGAAATTTAGTGACGCAGTTAAAAAAAATAAAGTTTCAAGCGTTTTATGCTGCAAGGGAAATATTAGCATTACCTAAAAAACAAGGAGAATAAAATGAAAATATTGTTTATTAAATCCGTATTGTGCTTTTTAATTCTATCAATGTTTAATGCTTACGCTGCCGGGCCAAAAAGTAAGAACACCACACCATCGTTAGCACTGCCTGAAGATGTTGTCGCGGGCCTTACTCTCATGCGCGAGGAAGAAAAACTCGCTCGTGATGTCTATCTGGCGCTATACACAATGCATGGCACAGCTATTTTTTCCAATATTGCAAACAGTGAACAGAGCCACATGGATGCGCTTAAAAAGCTGTTGGATAGATATGCGCTCAACGACCCCGTGGGTGCAAACCTTGAAGGCATATTTACCAGTGCTGATCTGCAACAACTCTATTTTCAACTGCTGGCTACGGGTTCGAGCAGCACGTTGGATGCCTTGTATGTTGGCGCCACCGTTGAAGAATTGGACATTTACGATCTGCAGCGCCTGTTAACTGAAGTAGAAACAAACAGTGATATTGCTGTGGTATATGAAAATCTACTAAGAGGTTCCCGCAATCACTTGCGTTCATTTCACAAGCTGATCGTAAAAAATGGTGGAAGCTATAGCCCGGTATTTATTAGTCAAACTCATTATGACGATATTGTTAACAGCCCGATGGAACGAGGCCGACGATAAGAGAGTGGCCTAAGTTATCAGAATATCAAAGTGTCACCTAAATAATTAGAGCTTCACTGTAGACCAAAACTGGGCGCTGGCTGGCACCTGTATTTTAACACCACATAGAAGGAGAATTTATGTAAAGCCAGGGAGAGTAGTGCGCCGCTCTCCCTTTCATCGCAGTCTGGGTGTTAACATCTACTGAAATCATAGTAATATGAACTTACCAAGCGGCAATGCAAATGCTTACAGTGTCGAACATTCAATGAATGAAGGCTCCAGCGTTGTGAGCAGGATATAGGCAGTCAAGCGCATCCCACTTAAACGTCTCTTTTATTTAACACCTGTATAGTTAGCCAAATGAAACCCAAAGAGCTCCCCGGTATACTTTTCAAGGCCTTGCAATTAAAACTTACTTCATTGGAAACCTTACAGGGCGCCAACAAGCAAGGGCTGCCGGTACAGGTGTCTTTAACCTCCATTCCAAGCCGTATCGATAAGCTACACTACACTATTCGCAGTCTTATGCTGCAAAATTGTTTGCCTCAGAGAATAGTGCTCTGGTTGCACCATGAGCTTAAAGCAAAAATACCGCGACAATTGGCGATTCTGGAGGGCGATCTATTCAGCATACGTTACAGTGAATTTACGTGTTCACACCGTAAGCTGGTGCATACTCTGGAAGAGTTTCCCGATAGTATTATTGTTACCTGCGACGATGATGTAATCTATCCCGTCGATTGGCTAGAGATGCTTTATCAGGAGCATTTGGTTTATCCTGATCAGGTTATTGCTAATCGCTGTAATATGATTGCTTATGATAGCGAGGGTAATACCTTACCCTATCGGCAGTGGATTAAAAATGTTACACCCGGTACAAGTTCAATGGCAATAATGCCTGCGGGATATGGTGGCGTACTCTACCCTCCTGGCGCATTACTTGCGGAAACTACAGACTCCAAGCTCTACCTCAAATTAGCACCCAAGGCAGATGATCTTTGGTTTAAGGCCATGTCTTTTTTAAATGGAACGCTCTGCCGCAGGGCCGAGCATGTAAGTCAAAAACCAACGCCGGTACTGGGTACGCAATCTCTTACCCTTGGGGCAAGTAATATCAAGTTAGATAAGAATAGAGAGCAATGGGATGCTCTCAGGGCGCACTACCAGTTTAAAACCCCCGACCCAGAGTTGCCAGGCGGGAATATCAAACCAAGCACTGGCAAGTAATAGCTGAGCCCCAAGAGTAAACATTCCAGCTGTCGAACAATGCTTATTAATAATCAGATAAAACAAGAGGTGCAAGGTCGATTTTAGCTGAAAGTGAACAGTGGCATCTTCCATTTACGATGCATATCGGTTAATTAATAGTTCTGTTTTGACGGCTGACAATAATCGCTTGTTGAATAGTGCTCGGCGATATATAAATCGGAGTCAGGGCTTATGATATATTCACTGGCCCCTACACCATACTCGCCGTATTGCCAGTCATAGGTATAACCCAGTCTGGTCCAAGGTGCCCCGCCTTTTTGATAGCTTTGTTGCTTTAACTTCTCAAAAAACGCAGGGTAATCTGTAATTCGAGCCGGCTGATAAGTACTTGTCTCGCTGAAAGATAATTGACAGTTTTGATCGCTAGGTTCCGGGTCTGGGCAGGGTCGAAATATATCTTCGGGTTTAACCCATAACTCCACAAAAATATCATAGCTTCGGTTGGGGTTTAGGCCCAGATATTGTTGCAGGCGAAACCTTGGGTTATCTAACGTAAGGTTCTCACAAAAGTTTTTAACTTGCGGTACAAGGGTAACCCAAATAGATGCAATATTTTCAGGAGGTGATTTTAGGGTATCTTTTTCGGCATAAAACCGATTAAAAGCCACCTTGCTCATCCAGGCCGCGACTTTTACATACGTTTCGTTCTCTATGTCTTGCCAAATAAGAAGTGGGTTCGCCTCGTTTAATGCAAACAGTGAATAGACAATTCTGCTGGAATCAACGCGGGCTGCATCATCAATAGTGTTTTGAAAAATAGTTTTATGTAAACGCGGCGCGACTTTATGCCTGTCCGCGTGTTGCCAATAAAGCATCAGACCGAGCAGGAGACTGTTAATCAGTACGGTAAAAAGTATTATCCTCAAACAGAGAGAGTTCTTGACGCTCATGACGTATTGGCTTCTTTATCAATCGTCCAGCCCCCTTGATCGTTGCGGCGTGCTTTAATCTGCATTTCTATAACATTGCGGGCACGGCCGTTGACTACGCGAAAGTGCTGGTCCTTGTCGGGAGGGTCAACAAATAGCCGCATCAGCCCCCACCAGCTGCGCTTAAACCAGTTGGGGCGATAGGCTTCCAGGGGCAGGTTAATAGAAAGTTCACTCAGGCCCAGGTTTTCCAGGCGGCCAAAGCCAAGCCCCAGGTCAATGCTGTCTATTGTTGGAATTTGCTGAAGCTCATTCAAGGACTTGCTGAACTCGCTCCAGGCTTTGGTTTGAGTAAGTTGGAAGTTTGCATCAGCCGCAATCACATCCGCCAGAACAGACTCGATAATCTGGTCCAAAGAAAACCACGTATCGCCAACAGTTTTCATAACAATTGTTCCGAACCTAGTGGTGGCTGCAGCGCTATTTATCAGGTGTCTGAATGGCGCTTGTCATCAAGGAGAGCACCCGAGCAAGGCCTTCCGGAATTTCCGACTCACTAGCCTGTACGGTAATGTCCAGCTGGCCGCTACGGTTGGTGGTGGATTCCTTTGAGCCCTTGCTGGAAGCAGAACCCTGAACAGAAGCGTTTACCCAGGGGCTCAGCATCTTTCCGGATTTCACGCTGGTAGAAACCGACTTATTCGTTTCTTTACTGTTGCGGTAGGTCTGGCTAATTTCAAAAGTGAATTTGGTGGTTAACGAGTCTATACGTAAATGTGGTACGGGAACGAGAGCGAGTAGCGGGGCATTAACGTTAATGGAGCTGCCAGCGGCTTCGCCTGGTTCTTGTTTATCGATACTAAAATTAACAGCAATGGGTTTACCATTTTCGTCAATCATACTTTCAATAAACTGCTTGGTGGTTTCAGCGGCAAGCCTCTGTGCTTTAACGGCCGCTATTAGGGGAGCAGAAACCAGATATTCAAGCGGGAGTGCTTGAAACTCTGCACCTATTAAACTTTTTTCGCCGCCGGCAGGGGGTTTGGGGTCAGCCATGGTGTTCTCCTTATTTAGTCTTGTTCGGGTGCGTCAGGGTTGGGTGGAACAACTGTGGGTGCTACTGGGCTTGGATTGCTTGATCCAGGTTCTGGCCCCAGTGGCTCGACGGTTGACATATTTGTCAGGGAGGTCAGCAGTTTATCGAGCCCGCTGGGCAGAGGAATAGATTTAACGTTAATGTGTATCTTGATTGCCGATTGCGTTTCTCGGTGTTTGGCAAGTTCGCCAGATTGCTTAGCGACTATATCGCCCTCGATATTTACCGGCTTGTCTACTAAAAACCAGGGACGTTGGTAGCGGTCTACTTTTGCGTCTTTTTTTTCCGATCCACTGTTATTTACGCTCTCTCGAATCTGGCTTTGCTTGATAACCCGGCGCGCGGACATCTCCAGCTCAAAACTTGCAGAATCCACAGCGAGGGGAGAGATAGGAACAAGTGATAAAGCCGGTACGGAAACTCGTTGGCGCTCATTATTCTGTACGAAATCGAATTCCAGCTTATAAGGCTGGCCGTCGGAATGGCCTTCCTCCTGGTGAGGGTAGCCCAGCTGCAGCAGCAAGTTCAGGAAGGAGCGAGCAGAGTGAAGTTGCGCTTTTAAAATAGAGTCCAGAGGAGCGAGCAATGCTTGTTCGAGCGTGAGGCGTGTTTCTGGCGAGCCTTCAGCACCCTCGAGGTTTTCTTTATCCTCGCTCATTCGAACTACTCCTCATTGTTATTTTTCTTGTAGTTTAGTTTATGTATAGCGCACTTACGCAAAACACGTTAACTCAATAAACTACCCGAGGTAAACCTCAACCTGCTAAGCAGCCATTGTTGGCGCCTTAAGTGTTAGGAAGCGCAGCGCGTCGAAAAGAAAAGGCAAGTGTATGGGCTGAAGGTGGATACAAGACTAGAAGTGTTCTGTTGTCAGCAGGTCCATGGGTGTGGCGATATGTAAAAAAGTATCATAGGTGTGTTTGGTGTAAATAACGCATATTTAGTCGCGCCGTTAAAAATATGCCATGCCCGGTAATCCAACAGGTAGTAATCCAACAGTAAGTACTACCATAGATAGCAACGCAGCAGGGACTTGGCTTTTTAACTACGCAAATTGAGATAAGACCAATGTTTAGTGGCTGAGTGTTTTGCTGTGAATATAAGCATGTCCGGATCACAAGTACAAAAATCTCGTTAGTGTCTGCGTATTTAGCCATGAAAAACATATGGATAAAATTGAAGGTCTACGTTTTTTTTTTTTAAAATCAGAACACTACTTCGCTATCATTGCTAAGCGAAAAGCCCTAGTTCCTGATCCTTGAGCTTTCGTGTTGCGGCTCGGCTAATAGTGTCTTCAGAGAGTGGAAGCTTTACTTAACAATGATTACCTGTACTATTTTGTGCCAAACTTCAGTCGACTATTGTTTTGATTGAACTGACAAGTGAATAAGAAGGGAAAAAATACATGGCTAAAAGTAATTCACAACGATTTGATGAAGCATTGGCTACATTGCTTCAACTAGGGTCATCTAAAAATCAGGCAATATATAAAGCTTATTTAGGGGTTCTTGAGTGGCTGGATTCGCAAGCGAGCCGTAGCTCTGCGATTAACACTGTTGGGGGCAAGATATCCTTGGGCAAATACTCGGGTAACTCACCTCAGCTCAAGGAGCACCGAAAAGCGGTTCGCGCACTCCTATTACTCCTTGCTACGCGCTACGCTAAAACCAATAGTGAACTGAGCAAGACGGGTTCCAGCTACAAAGACTATAAAAGTGCAATTGACACCAATAAGGTGATTAAAGAGCTCACCAATAATTCCCAGGGTATTGTGGTCAGTACTTCAGGGATAGTCGTGGCGCCAGAGATATACATTAGTGCATCGCAGGAATTCAAGCTTCCCGATGTGGCCTTGGTTTTACGTACCGGGCGTGATAAAGCCAGAGATATTGTTCAAAAAGGCCACGCAAATCTTATCGCTAAGGGTGAAGATATAAATTATAAAATGTGGTTTGGCGACGCATCCCCAGAGAGAATGGCGCAGGTTAAGCAGAACCTTGAAAAAGTGTTAAAAGGTATACATAGCAAATCAATTTATTTTAAAAATGCGCTGAATAAAGCCACATGGGGCACCGCCATGCCGCAAAGTTTCGATACTTTTATGCAAGAAAAGTATGTGAGCATAAATTTGGGTGATTATTTCTATACGGCAAGCGGAAAGCATTCCAAGCAAAAAGATTTTCCACAGGATAAGTTTGATTCGACCATTAAAAAAAATATGAAGCTACAGGATCAGGAGAAAAATGTACGTTCGCAGTTTTTCCAAGATATAAAGGCCGATGGTGCCGATATAGCGAAGCTTGAGAAAGCGATGGATGAGCAAATAGAAAAAATAAAAGAGCAAAGGAAGAAAAATGCAGCGGCATTTAAAAGCGGCGGTGATGTTATATCGTATGCAGGCGTGATCGTGCACGAAGCAACCCATAATATCGTGCGCACTACAGATGTAGAGGTTTCGGGTTACACCATGTACGGCCCTAACTTTTGCCGCTGGTTGGCACAGAATCATCCTGACAAGGCTGTCAACAATGCTGACTCTTATCGCCTGTACTGTGAAATGTTTTTATAGCTTAGCAAAAGCGCCTGGTATTTGCTGTTAGCCTTGGCACAGTTGCGTATGAGTATTGACCTGAGGGCTAAGCCCCTTGCTATGCAAGCTCGTGATAACTTAAGCACTTTGCAGTTTCTTTTGAGGGAGGTGGAGGGGTCGGTATTGTTTGCAAGAACGCTGACCAGGCCCCACCATGTGCTAAGGATTAAGCTATGACTTCTTGTTAGTATCTTGAGCTACCTTGTGATAGGTTTTGCTGATGAGCTTCCAGTTTCCGTCCAGCTTGTATAAAGTTAAATAATCAATAAACACATATTTCCCGCCGCGATAAAGTTTCAATTTAACCACCGCCAGCAGGCCGTTAATATCGACTGACACAATATCGGCGCTAAATTTATTTTTTCCGCGTCTAGGGAACTCCCCGTTTTCTTTCTTTGTTTTTAAATTATCTTTCCATTGCTCCAGCGTCCATGTCCAAAGTTCATCGTTTCTTACTCCAAAAAGCATAAAGTCGGTGTGAAAGCCTTGGTCAATTTTGGCGAAATCCGCGTTGTTTGCCAGCGCGTCGATATAGTATTCATTAACAAATTGTTTAAGGGCTTCCTGTTCCGTAGTGCTGTCACACGTGGCATAGCTTGAAACCAATGTTGAAGAGAACAGCAGAAATGATAGTGCAATGATTTTTTTCATGGCCCAGCCTCTCTCGTTTGGTGGGTAAAATTATTTTTTTATATAAAACAGTTATCGCAGCCGGCGGATCGGCACGTGCTGTTTAAGAGGGTGATATTGATTGCTTTCGGCGCTTCTGTCGATAGGCGGGTGATGCCATTTCAATAGCTGAGAGCAATAGGGGGGAAAGCATCATAAACAGCATGAATGCTCCGGGGCCACAGGCTGTATTCAGCGCTGCCCTAGTGGTAAGCCGCTGGCTTATGGTCCAAATTCAATTGAATTGCGGAGTCCCCGGCCAAACAAGGCCATTTCTCCACGGCTTTAACCCAGCCATCATCGTGATGGTGCTGAAGATACTTTTTAAAATCGGCACTGCGGAAAAAATTATCGCTCTCAAACAGCGATTCAATGGAGTAGTGAACGGCGAGGTCCAGTTGGTTGGCAAAATCATCGCCCAGTAAATCGTGCACGATGATGTTAGAAAGGGTCATGTCCATGGGTGCCAGTGGCAGGCCGCTGGCCATCATTACGCGGTCATTTATTTCTTCTATTAGGCGGTGCGCCAGGTAGGCTTCATCTATTAAAGCCAGCAAACCGTCGCGGCCCTCGGTGAGCTCGATAGGCTTGAAGAAATAGTCTTCGGCTATGGTGAGAAAAGCTTCGGCGTACTGGTAAACGCCAGCATCTTTGGTGAGTTGGGTGAGTGCCTCCAAAAAGTCAGGTACATGCTCAATGTACTGAGTAACAAATGTCAGTAGTGCGTCCAGCGCATTCTCATCGGGCAGGGCTATAGAGTGGTGCAGCTCTGGCAGCTTGGCTTCCAGAAAAACCCGTAACTGGTGGTTCTGCGCTTCTATCCTTTCAGCTTCAACGATAGATTCTCGAATATGCAAAATTCTTGACTCGGTCATACCAAATTGAACGCACAAGTTTTGAACACGGGTGAATAGTAAAGTGTAGTTTAGAGTTTCTTTTCGCGCCAAAATGAGCGCAATCACTTAAATCCACGCTTTGTCACACAGGGTCAAAACCAAAGGCGTTTTACGCTTAGAGTATAAAAGGTGTTATTGCTCACTGCGACTGGTTCTGCGGTACGCGTATGCATTCCACTATTGCCTCCTTGTCTAGCCAGGTGCCTACAGCGGCAATAGCTTACAGTGGCAAATTTAAAGGTGTATTCGAAAGCGCCGGTCAAGCAGACGCAAGTTTTGACGCACGCGAACTTAGCACCGAAGACTTGTTGCAAAGCTTGATTCAATCCTGGCGTAGTAGGGATATAGTGCGAAAGCAATTACAACGAGACATTCCCTCAGTAATTGAAAAAAGTGAGTCCCAGTTTAAGCAGATTATTTCTGTCCTTTAGAGTAGTGTCGTTTTCGCGAACCTGATTTTTTTCTCGAGTAGTAGTGATGAGTATTCAAGTTAAGAATATTGAAGATGTTGTTAATTACCAGTTATGTACAGGCTGCGGTGCTTGTGCCGCTGTGGAGCCGGAGCGCTATCAAATTCACGACATCGAACATGTTGGTCGCCGACCGAAAATTAAGTCGAAGGTGGATAGCTCTGGTCTCGCTTATCAGGTTTGCCCTGGTCATCATTTGCAGCACGAATTGGGCGAAAATAGTGATAGTTTTGATCAAGAGCTACTGTCCGGTTGGGGGCCAGTACTGGAAGTATGGGAAGGCTATGCTGCTGATGATACTGTTCGCTACAAAGGTAGCAGTGGAGGTGCAGCAACCGCTTTGGCTAACTATGCGCTTTCTTTGGACAGCGTTACGGGGGTATTGCACACAGGCAAAGATGCAGAAAGGCCTTATCTAAACAAAGCGATTTATAGTGAGTCTTCCGAAGAGCTCATTGGTAATGCGGGCTCTCGCTATGCCACCGCAAGCCCTTGCGAGCGTCTTGCCGAAATTGAGAAAAAGAAAGGGCAGTCGGTTGTCATTGGTAAGCCTTGTGATATTGCTGCGGTAGATAAGCTAGAGAAAGTCAGTGCATCCTTTGCCAGTAAGCTCGCCTTAAAAATTGGCTTTTTTTGCGCAGGTGTGCCCTCTACCAAAGGTAATATCGCTTTACTTGAAAAGCAGGGTGTGGAAGTGGGTAAGCTGGTGGACCTTAAATATCGCGGTGAAGGTTGGCCGGGCATGTGGCGGGCTACATCAGAAAACAGCAAAGGCGAAACTCAGGTTGAAATGACTTATGCTGAATCCTGGGGGTTTCTGCAGAAATACCGGCAGTGGCGATGTTACATATGTCCCGATCATACGGGGGAGTTCGCTGATCTAGCAGTTGGGGATCCCTGGTATCGAAAAATTGAAGAGGGTGAAGCGGGTAAATCGCTAATCATCGTGCGCAGTGAACGAGGGCGTAAGTTTTTACAGCAGGCCGTTAGTGCCGGATTTATTGTGCTGGAGAGCAAGGAGTCCAGTTTGCTTCCTCGTTCACAGCCGAATCTCATGAAAACACGTGGTAACCTCTGGGCGCGTCTGCTAGTACTGAAGTGGACTGGGAGCGCTGTGCCGGTTTTTGCCGGTTTTAATACCTTTAAATTTTGGCTTGATGAGCTGAGCTTTAAAGAAAAAATCCAGTCTTTTCTTGGTACTTTCAAAAGAGTGAAATCCAAGTCTCTGAATAAAAATCAAAAGCATGTTTAGTGTTGCGTCAGTTTCAGTTTAATACCCAATACCGTTAGAGGATCGCAAATTGAAAGTATCGTTTTTAATTCCTGGTGATAACCGTTCTGGCGGTGTAAGAGTTACAGCGATAATGGCCGAAATGCTTAGAAATAAAGGCTATGGTGTTCGTATAATTTGCGTGCAAAAACCCAAGCGTTTGGTCGAGCTGAAGAAAAAAATTGAGCGAAAATTAAAGGGAATAAAGGACGTAGGCTGGCTGTTTCAGTTTAAAGGGGAAATAGTTCATCAGTCAGATCTATCTAGGTTGACATTTGATGAGGGAGAGGTGGTTGTATCTGTTGGGACCTATACCGTAGAAAAATTACTGGAACTTCCCGATTACGTGAATAAGCTTCGTTATAATCACGGTTTTCCTGCAGTTTTTGATGATCAGGCAAAACGTGTTTGGGCTTTGGATTACCCTAGTATTACGGTGTCTCAGACGCTGGTTGCTGGCCTTGAAGAGCTAAGCCCAAATTCTGTTATGGGTGTTGTGCCCAATGGTATAGATACGTCCCAATACTACGATTTGGGTTTAGAGCGCAACTCCATTGGATTATTTTATAGTCGACACCCGAATAAGGCACCTGACTTTATTGTGAGGGTGGCTCAAGCCATTCATCAAAAGTGGCCAGATATTAACGTTTATATTGTAAGTACGCAGTCTTTGCCAGAAGGTTTAGGTTTTGTTAAGTACCTACAATACCCGCCTGTTGAAAAGATCAATGAAATCTACAATCGCTGTCGGTTGTGGATTTTGCCAAGTGATACCGAAGGTTTGCCCGGACCTGTATTGGAGGCGCAGAGCTGTGGGACGGTAATTGTTACTACCGACAACGACGGGAGCCTAGAAGTAGTTAAGCATGATCTGAATGGCCTTATAGCACCACGAAGAGATCTGGATGGGATACTAGAGCAGGTAGAGCGGGCTTATTTTGATGAAGAGGTTCGTGTTAGGCTCGCGGCTGAAGGCTTTCAGACGGCTAGAGATTATACTTGGGCTGTAGCACTCGAAAAAATGGAGGCGGTGTTGGCAAAGTTTGAAGCTGGTGGTAAACAGGGTTGAAGCACTTACGGTGTAAGCACAGAAGTTCTTAGCTTGTCTGCTCTAGTTGTTCTCTCCCAGCTTTCTCCATTTTTACCTTTCTTTGATGTTTTTCACGGTAAACCTGGCCTTGTAGCACAATCATAATCGCGTAGCCCAGGCCTATATAGAAATTAAAATATATGTAGGCTGCATTCCAGTAGTGCACGGTACAGGCAGATAATGCCAGGCCCATAAGTCCGCATAACCAGCCTCGACGAATGGCTATAAGCTCTTTATCTCGAGGTTTGCATTGCTTAATTTTTTTGGCGATGAGGATGATGGCGGTGGCATAAGCAAAAAATGCAGGTAAGCCATAACGCACCATAATAACAAGCCAAAAATTGTCCATGCTTGACCCAAGCCAGCTCGGCCTTTCCCAATCATTCATGCCTATTCCCAAAATTGGGTGTTTGTAAACATTTTGCTCTGTTCCGGCAATCCAAATGTTTAGGCGGTTGTATGCGGTGTCTGAGCTAAATGTAATTACGCTGAGTATGGCCATTAAGCCTGAGCGATTGGAGATCGTATCGACTATGAAGTAGTTTACAACGCAAATAGTAGTAAGAATATTCCAGCGGTTCTTGAGTTTAACTACTTTCTCCCAGCCTATTATCAGGCCTTGCATCATTATTGCTGCAATTGCACCTGAAGAAAGAGAGGTAAGAGTAGCTATTACAGGGAAGGGCGCCATTAACCACCCTCTGCAAAAATAGGCAAATCCAATTACTGACGAGCATACAACACCATTTAGGATGGGGTGGTCAAAGGTTGCCATTGCGCGCTCTAAACCCATTCTTGGGTCGATATGGCCGTGTCGTCCGCCGGATATTGCATCAGTTAGAGTTCTAAACCAGTTAAACCCTGTTAGAGTCTCTGGAATGGAAATTGATAATAAGCCGAAAATAGATAAAAACATCACGTTTATCAGCTTTTTTAAATTTGCTGGATTTTTTACATAGGCAGGCACAATAAAGAATGGTCCGCAAAGCTCGATAAAGTGTATGCCACCGGTTTCTATTGCCATCGCTATATCGTTATTAATGGCCAAGGCTAGTACAGCCCAGAAGGAAAAGAATAGCCAGTAAAAGCGTGGTTCTTCCTTTTTGAACTGAAGGCTTTTTAATATTGGTCCAATATTGACTAGCACAAAGTATATAAGTAAAACTCGGTATGGCGTTAATCGTAGCCCTCCAAGTGCGACTGAAATCGATGTAGGTAAATACATCGAAAAATAAAACATGAAAAAAAACTTTCCGCTGACTTTCATAAGGCCTGAATCAATACCTGTTTTTTAACTTCAGGAAATGTTTTTCCAATATTTGCCAGCTTAACCATGCTGCAAAGGAAGATGCCGCAACAACCAATAAGGTGAAAATTACCATTTTCGGCAGCCCCGAAAGCCCAAAGATTTTCTGGGCTCCTGCATCATTTGTAAATAGCAGGCTTGCAAGGGTAGCTATTATTACTCCATGAAATATATACATGGCATAGCTGACTTTCCCAAAGAATATCAACACCTGGTTACAGAGAAGTTTGGTGGCCAACGGATAGTTGTTGTTCGCGACAGCGAGAATTGAGCAAGCGAAAAAAAATGCCAAGGTTGTTAGCCCAGCTGTCAGCATAAGTGGTTGTCGAGCGAAGGAGCCCTGGATTACTACGATAGCTACGAACGCGCAGGCTCCTGCTAGTAATAAATAGGAGCTATGGCGACTGAAAGCCTTTAAGTAAGATGTGTGGCGAACAATTTGCGCAGCAAGCGCGCCGAATATAAGTGAGTCCATCCGTGAAATAGTTAGAACGTAAGGCATACTTTTATCTAGCTGTGCTTCGATAAAAATCCACCTGATTAGAGGGGCAAGCACTATAAGTATGATTGAGCATATGAGCAATCGCCTAGAATTTAGCGAGAACACGACAAAAGGCCAAATTAAGTAAAACTGTTCTTCCACAGCAAGGGACCAGAAATGGGTGGCAACGTGGTGTACCTCACCAGGAATAGATATTAATACATTTACAAGATACGCCCAGTACCACCACTGTTTTTCCATGCTGTGTGCATAGTCCACTTCAGCAAAAGAAGGGTAAATTACAAATATTACTAATAGCGATATGTAGTAAAGGGGGAATATTCTTAATGAGCGGCGATAGTAGAATCTTTTGAGTGATTTTTTCTCACCCTTTGAGTCCAGTAGTATCCCTGTGATCAAAAAGCCCGACAAGCAGAAAAACAGGTCAACGCCGCTCCAACCGATATCGCTAAAATGTACGATAAATTTTTCAACGGGGTTGGATTTATCAAATACCTCAAAAATATGGTGGATCATCACCAAGAGAATAGCCATCCCTCGAATGCCATCCAGTGCTGGTAGGTGTGTGGAAGATGGTTTGTTGGTGTTGTTCATTCTTTGATCTCTACCTCAAGCATTGGCTTAGCACTTTATGAGCGCCTTGGAATGTTTACCCATGTCTCGTGCGCCTGTCTGAGTTCTGAGAGAGCGCAAGACCTAATTACGGTATTGTGAAACACACAGCTTCGTTACAGAGGGTTACTGTCGAAGAGCCTAAAAGGGGTGGTAATTTTGACGGCTTATATAAAATCTCGTAAGGAGCGCCGATTTTGCTGCAAAAACTTTTTTTTATCAATGGCTCGAAGTAAGTTGACTATTTGTAGCGATGGATTGCCGCTGGAGGCTTGTGTGAAGAGTTGGGTTTGGGCGGGGGTGCTTTTTCAAAAGCCTTCTGCATACCAATTCTCTCCAAGCAGTTTGGCAATGGGGCGCAATTCTTGGTAGCTCGAGCTCTAGTGCTTCAAAAGGATGAATTCTGCGCCTTACGCAGGACCGGGTAGTGCTGTTGCAGTGCCTTATGCGTTCGCCGCACGGTTCGTCATGCACTGATTCCCGAAGCGATTTCTGAGTCCTTTATGCCGGGCTGAAGGCACGTCTTTTGTGCTGCATTCTGCGCAGTAATTATCAACAACGGCTTTTTGTGAGGATCCGTTTTGCTGGCCTCGTGAGTGTTCTGAATTTTCTATTACAGTCAGCGCTGGCAAGCCCGTGAGCAGGGCCGCTAAACACTGCAGCCGGATGCGGGTTCATAGGCTGAAGCTCAAGCATTTATTGAAGGCAGTATTTCCCGCTCTTTCACTTTGAAAGAAGGTGGCAGTATTGTGTTGAGCACGGGAGATAAACGATCATCTTTCCCCCTTAACGTTGCCTGTTTCTGGGCTTTATATTTTTGCTGATTACAGGTGTTTCTACCAGCTCTTCCACATACTTTAAATCGCTATCTGGCTCCGTTCTTGCATTACTGGTCATCAATTCCACTTATAGGCGCGAGAATCAGTATTATGTTTAGGAATGTAGCACAGTTTTTGTTGTTAGTTTGTGGCTCGCTCGCTGCGCTTCAGTATTCCCACGCTCTACCCACTGGTTTCCAGACAGAGCAGGTGGTTGCTGGCGTGGAGAAGCCTGTCTACCTCCAGGAACTGCCAGATGGAAGGATGCTATTACTCACCCAGGAAGGAATTATCTATAGTTTTAATCCTTACGACCTTCCTGTTCAGTTGTCGATCTATTTAACATTGCCCGATGTAGAAAGCGGTGGTGAGCGTGGTTTGCAGTCCATAGCACTGGATCCAGACTTCGCGACTACAGGTAATTTTTACGTTTACTACACCCATGCTACATCGGCGCGTTTCAGGATTTCACGGTTCATACACACTGGGACCGTAGCCGACCCTACAAGTGAAGTTGTTATCTGGGAAGCCAGTGAAGATTGGGCAGATTGCTGTCACTACGGAGGCGGTCTTGCCTTTGGTCCTGATGAAAAGCTTTATCTTACGACCGGTGAGATGTTTGACGGCAGCGCTTCACCAGACCTTACCCGCTCTGGCGGAAAGATAATTCGTATAAACAAAGATGGCTCCATTCCTGCCGATAACCCTTATGTAGACGGTGAAGGTGGAAACCTCGACGAGGTCTGGGCCATTGGCCTGCGCAACCCCTATCGCGCCTACTGGGACCTGGTAAAAGACAGGCTTTACATTTCTGAAGTGGGAGGCAACGTTCAGGAGACGGCGCGCGAAGATTTGCATATTGGCCGAAAAGGAGCTGACTACGGTTGGCCTGCATGCGAGGGGCAGTGTAGCGATAGTGCTTACGATGACCCGATCTACGATTATGGCCATACCGAGGGCACGCCCAGTGGTGGCGCTATCACAGCGGGCTTTGTATATCGCGGCGGTACATTTCCCAACACTTACCAGGAGGCATTTTTCTTTGCTGACTACGCGCTCGGTTTTATCAAGTACCTTACCTTGAATGAAGATGGCAGTGTTGCCAGTGTCCATGACTTCGCTGATGGCGATGGTAGCACTATCGCCCCGGTGAATTTGATTCAGGGAAGTGACGGTGCACTTTACTATGTGGATTACCTTAACGGTGTCAACCGAATTGTCTTTAGTAATGGTAACCAAGCACCTGAAATTGAGTTTGTGCAGGCCATCCCCGGTCAGGGTGACTCGCCACTAACCGTCGATTTTGTTTCCAGTGCGCTTGACCAGGAAAGCACAAATCTTATCTACACCTGGTTTTTTGGTACTGGTGATTCTGCATTAGGCCAGAACTCTGATTATACCTATGTAACCAAGGGTGAATACGACGTTTATCTAACGGTTTCGGATGGTGAGCGTTCAACAATTTCTTCTCCAATAAAGATTCAGGTTGGGCAACTACCTTCAGCACAAATTAACTCTCCCGCTGACGGACAGCTGTTCCGAGCAGGAGAGCTTGTTGATTTCTTTGGGTACGCATCAGACACAGACGGCGCCATTGACGAAAGCTCTTACGAGTGGAGTGTGGATTTTGGCCACAACGCCCATATTCACCCCGCTTTGTCGGGATACAGCGGCAGTGCTGGGCAGATCCAGATTAATACCAGTGGCCATGATTACCATGACAACACCTCCTATATCGTTAAGCTCAAGGTTACTGACTCTGATGGCCTGAGTGTTACGGATCAAGTGACAATCTATCCTGAAAAAGTAGATTTAAACATTAATGCTGTTCCTGCCGGAATACCTGTTTTTATTGACGGGATTTCCCACGTGGCTCCCTTCACGTACGACAGCTTAATTGGTTTCAACCACGTTATATCTGCTCCAGACAGCTACTGCCTCAACGATGTCACCTACGAGTTTGACAACTGGAGTACGGGCCAAACAAAGACTCACTCTTTGGTGGTACCAGACACAGACTTTACTTTCCAGGCGAACTACACCGCAGCAGGAAGCTGTGCTGGCCTTTCTGAGGATGGGCTGGTTTTTCGTGTAGACGGCTCGTCTATCGTTGAATCCAATGGTGTAGTGAACCAATGGTTGGATATCTCCGGCAAGGGTAATCATCTGTCGGCCTTAGGCAACCCTACCGTCATTGATGGCGGTCTTAGTGGAAAAGACATAGTCGATTTTGATGGTGAGGGCGACTATCTCACTCGTATTAATAACATCACTGATCTGCCTGTAGAGAACGAAGATAGAACGATGATTGCTGTGGTGAACTACCGGGGCGATGGCTGGGGCGGCATAGCCTACGGTGACGCGGCATGCAATGGTGCATTTGGCGCGATAGTCGACCACCATGGCAACCTCACTTTGCAGGGCTGGTGTAATGACTTTCAGTCAAAGCGTAACGTGCTTGAAGAGGGTTGGTTCGTTCATGCCGTGGTATATGACAACGGCACCTACAAGCATTTCCAGAATGGCTACATGATTGGTTCTGGCAGTCACGAATTTGCAACCGGTTCGGGCAGTATTACTCTGGGGGCGGAGATCGATGGGAGCCCGGCCATTGATATGCAGATTGCTGCGGTTTATATCTATGATCGTGCATTTACGGATGTGGATATCTCAAATGCTCAAACAATTCTTGAGAGTAGCTACTTAAATGGTGAGCCACCCCTGGCACAAGATGACAGCGCGTCTCTGGTTCAGGGAGGAATGATCGATATTAACGTGCTAAACAATGACAGTGATTCAGACGGTACGCTTAATATTGCCAGTGTCACTATTGAATCGGATCCAGCATATGGAGCAGTGTTGGTAGATGCCAACGGTGTAATCAGTTATTCCCACAACGGATCTTCTAGTACTGCTGATAGTTTCACCTACACGGTCGAAGATACCCAGGGTGTTGTTTCTAATGTCGCTACCGTAACGCTTAGTGTCAGTGCTTCAGATGGATCAGTGTCCATCAGTTCTCCTCTAGCAGGGGAGACTATTGAGGGTACAGAATTTACCGTTACATACAACCTTGCTGGAAGCGATTACGACCATGTGCATTTAAGCTTGGATGATGGTGCCGCCGTTGAGCTTGGTGCGCTTAGTGGCAGTTATACCTTTACTCAGGTTGATGCCGGCATTCATGCCATTACAGCGCAATTGGTGAATAGCTCGCATCAGGCAATTGAAAGTGCCAGTGCAGTAGCAACGGTCAGTTTTAATGTAAACAACGACGGAGTGGTCTATGTACCCGTTGCCAATGATGACAACGCAAGCGTAAGTGCAGGTGAATCCGTTGAGGTCAATGTTCTGGCCAATGATACGGATGGCAACGATGATATCGATGCCAGTAGCGTGACGATCACAGCTCAACCAAACTATGGAACGCTGAGCACTGACGTTAACGGTATCGTGATTTACAGTCATTTGGGAGGCAGTTTTCTGCCAGATAGTTTCACCTACATTGTATATGACGCCCTCTCCCAGCAGTCGAACGAAGCAACCGTCAGTATTAATGTTACTGCTGCAGGGGTACCGGGTAATGGCTTGGTATTGCAGTTAGAGGCTTCGGGTATTAATGACAATGGCGGTGCTGTGACCAGCTGGACGGACATGTCTGGGCAGGGGAATCACTTGGATAGCGTTGCCGGGGACCCCCAGGTCGTTCTCAACGGAGTCAACGGCCATGCAGTCTTGGATTTCGATGGTAGTAGCGATGAGCTGGCCCGTAATGGTTCTATCAATGGCCTGCCTAGTGGTAGCGAAGACCGCACAGTAGTGCTGGTGGCTAATTATCGTGGCGTTGGTTACGGCGGTTTTGCCTATGGTACGCCTTCCTGTAACCAGACTTTTGGTTTGGCTGTAACATCAGGCGCTAATTTACTGGTACAGGGCTGGTGTAATGATTTTAGTACCAACATAGCTGGCACAGGTGCAGGCTGGATAGTTCAGAGCGCAGTTGTTTCCAGTGGCACGATGGATCACTACCTCAACGGAAGCCTGATCGATAGTGAAACCCACGACTACAATACCGTGGTAAACAGCATAGTTCTGGGTGCGGAAATCGACAGCAGCCCTGCGGTGGACATGCAGGTCGCGGCGGTATACATCTACGACCGAGCGCTCAGCAGCATCGAGCTGGCGGAATTACATGGCTATCTGCAAAGCTACTACTTTGGCGCCCAGGCCCCTCAAGCAGCAGACGAAGTCGTGGATGTGGTGCAAGGTGGCAACGTTGTTATCGACGTACTGGCCAATGACAGTGACAGTGATGGCAGCTTGGACGTAAGCAGTGTCAGCGTTGTAACAGCGCCGGGCAATGGTGTGGCAGAAGTTGATGCGGTAAGTGGTCAGATCACCTACCGCCATGGCGGAGCCAGCACCGTACCGGACAGCTTCCAATACACCGTGGCGGACAATCAGGGCATCGTGTCCAACATTGCCACCGTCAGCATAGGTGTACTTGAGCCTGATGCGAGCGTGACCATCACCTCTCCGACAGCAGGTGAAACCATAAACGGCACAGAAGTGGTGGTGACCTACAGTCTTGCTGGTAGCGATTACAACCGCCTGCATCTGAGCTTGGATGGCAGCGGCCACAGCACCATCATGGACATGACCGGTAGCTACACCTTTAGCGAAGTTGATGCAGGTACTCATACCATCAGTGCGCAGCTCGTGAATGGAGACCATCAGGCAATAGCGTCCGAAAACGCCTACACAGAAGTGACCTTCACGGTGGAAAATGGTGGCGTGAACTACTCGCCAGTGACGGCAAACGACAGCGCCAGCGTTGGCCTGGGTGGAAGTGTTCAAATAAGTGTGCTGAACAACGACAGCGATGCAGATGGAGACCTTGATGCCAGCAGCGTCTTGGTCGTGAGCGCTCCTGCGAATGGAACCACCAGCGTTGATGAGCTTGGTGTGATTAGCTATAGCCACGATGGCAGCGGCTACAACAACGATAGCTTTAGCTATCAGGTATACGATGCACTGGGTCAGGTATCCAATATTGCGACAGTAAGTATCAGCGTAAATGGCGCTGGGGTGCCTGCCAGTGGACTGGTACTGCAGCTAGAAGCTGGCAGCATTGAAGCCAGCGGTGGCACGGTTACCAGTTGGACAGATATGTCAGGGCAAGGGAACAACCTGGACGAAGTAGCGGGTAACCCGCAATTGATTGCCAATGGTCTGAATGGTCAAGCGATAGTGGACTTTGATGGCAGCGGCGATGAACTATCCCGTAGCGCGGCGATAAGCGGTCTACCCAGTGGCGGTGCTGATCGTACGGTAGTCATGGTCGCCAATTACCGCGGTGTAGGCTACGGCGGTTTTGCCTATGGTACTCCGGCGTGTAATCAAACCTTTGGCTTGGCGGTAACACCTGGATCAGAGCTGTTGGTGCAAGGCTGGTGTAGTGATTATAAAAGTGGTGTTACTGGCACGGGTGCAGGCTGGTTAGTACAGACAGCAGTTGTTGATGGCGGCACCATGAGTCAGTACATAAATGGTGGTGTGGTGAGCACAGTAAGCCACAATTACGATACCTTGGTTGGTAGTATTGTGTTAGGTGCCGAGATTGACAAGAGTCCGGCGGTGGACATGCAAGTGGCGGCTGTTTATGTTTACGATCGCGCGTTAAGTGCAGAAGAGTTAGTCGATCTGCATGCTTATCTTCAAGTTAATTACGGTTTGTAAATAACTGGCAAAACTCTGGTAGTTGGTATAAAAAAAGCCCCATTCGGGGCTTTTTTTATTTGGTTAAGTTTGAAGACTTAGGCACCTTCTTTAACTTTTACTTCAGCTGGCGCAGTGGGTCTGTTGGCTAGAGGGCAAGTGTTTTTATTGCCAACAACTTCGTCCCAAGCTCTCTCTATCTGAGTCGATTTATAGCCGACGCCAAGTTCAGCTCCATCGAGCTGGGGGTAACGCCCGTTCTGGCCTGGACCATTCTCGATGCATTGGTGCAAGTCGTCGGGTTTGGGGCCCCAAGTTACTCGGTAGTATTTGCAGTTTTCGCCGTTTTCCCAAACGTCGCAATCTGAGCTTTCTCTAGGGTCAGGCGGTGCACATTTATCGCCTTGCGTCCAGACCCCGTGACGAACCACGCGGAGTACGTATTTGATGAGGTTTTGACTGTTTATGGCTTCACATATTTCTGGCATGGCAAACATCATTGCTACCATCGATTTTTGTGGGCCTAAAACCACGCTGGCATAACTGCTACCTGGTCGTGCAGGTGGGCCGTCAATGTAACCATAGGGGTCTCTGGTGGTCTTTTTACCCACGTTTGAATTGCAGCCGCCGCTCGCACCATCGTAGCACTGCCCTTTGAACAACTCAGTCCAATAGCGTTTCACATCCTGAGGGTTTAACAAGCCTGCGGCGCCATCTCCCCAGACTAAACGTCCATCAGGGCCTTCTTTAACCTGTTCGATTTCGTTGGGGCCGTAACCAGTGCCAACGACACGTTCGGTTTCCTTCTTGAGTGTTTCGCGGTAGGTACTATTGCTTGATAGTGCAGCAAGAAAGGCTGGGGGCATAAATTTACCCAGGAACTGGCCAGCACCGGAACAATAGTAGTGATAGTTCTCGCCTTCGTCGTTATAAACGGCTTTATAGATGTCCAAGCCGTAGCTAAGCATGGCGGCGAGAATTTTTTGTTGCTCTTGAGCAGAATTCTCGCCAGACATTAGCGAAGCCATATCGTTATACCAGCTTTGGGCAACCCCGGCGGCATAGTTTGCCGACACAAAATGCGCTCGGTATGCTCTGCCACCTTCTGAGAAATATTTACCTTCCAGGGTACATAGACTGAACACTTCGGTGTGATGGTTCCAGCGCTTTACTGCGTTGGCTGCCTGGTCGGAAGAATAACCATTAAAAGCATTGAAGCTGGGTATCTTTTGCAACTCCAAGTCGTCGAGAGATACTAAGTCTTTGCTGCTTCCACTCATATTTGGTCTCAGCATCATAGAGCCATTTTCTGGTGGCACAGCGGAAAGAACCGTTAGAACATTGTACACCTCGGCACATTCTCCTAGTATTTGCTTGGTTCCGCAGAAGTCTGTATCCGTTTCAGACTTTTGTACTGCTGCAACAATACTTGCTGCGCTGTTAATATCGGTTCCTGCGTTAAATCGTACAGGTAGCATGTGTCCGCCGGAGGTAATGGTTAATGGCAGGTTTCCAGTAATATCTTCGCTGGATTTGTAGCCGCCATAGCCGTTTGACCCATCCAGTAGGCCGTGATTTTCGGTTGTCGGGTTAATATCAGCACTGATGTCGCCGCCATAGCCCCCAGATTTGCTTATCTGAGATATTACTAGTGATTTCCCGGCTTTTGGTGCAACCCAGTAGTCTCCGTTAGCGAATTGCCCGCAGTAAGCATCCTCTCCTCCTGAATTAAACCCCCAGTTGATGGTGATGGTTTTGCTTGAGCTAGTAACTGAAACGTTGATATCGCTGCCAGTACAGGGGCTAGCTGAGTTAGTTGAGCCGCAATCGCAAGCTGCAAGTGCGTTTAATGGTGAGATAATGCCGAAAGCTACTAACAATACGGCAAATTTACTTCGAGACATGATACAACCCTCCGGTAAGTCAACAGTAATCATAGACGGACACAGGTGTCGTTACCTTAATAAACTGTAAAAACTTGAACACCGTCGCTTTTTGTTGTTGCTGCTAATGTAGTTTATAGGTTAGAGATGTGATTAACGAGCGTAATTTGAGTTATGCGAAGAAAGGCGCCACAATTTTTTTGGTGTTAAATTTTTGTTTTCTCTCGTGTCAATACCAATTACCCTTTGGAATCACAGGCCGGTACTCGCTTACATTGTGTCGCAGCATAAGAAAAGTTAATAAAAATTTAATGGTGATTCGCGGATTTTTTTCTAGCTGCATTGCTCGCCTAAAACAATCTCTTGCGCCTTGTTTATCACCTTCTTTGTATAATTCATTCCCCAGTCCCGAGTAACTGTTATATAGGCGTTTTGTTATTGCGGTGGCTTCATCTGGTGTAAGTTCCGAGCTGAAGCGAATTTTTTCGAGTATGTAAGCAAGGTTTCGGTAGGGTTTGGCGGGAGTGTTTGTGCGCTGGCTTGAAATATAGCTTTTGTCTTCCGCTACCCGTTGTACCTTTACCAAAGGTTTGTCGTGGAATCCCCATTGGCCTTTCAGGCCCAGGCGGCAAAATAAATCGAGATCTGTAAATAATGTTAACCACTCATCATAGAGACCAATGTCAAATAACACTTCTCGTCGAATGAGTGTGGTTTGGACCCAGGCGACGCCGTACTTAACGTGATAGGAGAGAGGTCGCTCAAAGGTTGTAAACTGGTTTTTATTTAAATATTGGTCAAAGCCAGAATGCTCATAAGAGCGAACTTCGCCTTCTAGATGGTTTCTTTCCAGATACGTTTCGAGAAAATAAACGTTTAGTCCTGGATGGTCTGCGATATCCTGTACTTGCTGCTCCAGTTTATGGGTATCCCAGTAGTCGTCAGAGTCCTGTAGTGCAATCCATTCGCCTTTTGATGCACGGATGCCAGTGTTTCTGGCGCCAGTAATACCTTTATTTTCTTGCTCTATATAAATGATTTTATCGAGGTAAGGTTGGATAGCTTTGTTAGTGTCGTCGCTTGAGCCATCGTTTACCACGATTAATTCGAAGTTTTTGTAACTTTGCGCAAGAATATTTTCAATAGTTGTTGCAATAATATGCGCCCGATTATATGTGGGAACAATGACGGAAATAAAAGGCGTATGAATTTCAGAGGTCATATATAGGCTTAGCGTTTATTTGCGCTCTCAATTACGGTTTCGATGTAGGCAACAGATCGCTTAATAAATTCTGCTTTTAAGCGGTCTGTTTCGGGCCAGTCGATATTTGTATTGGTCATGCTTTCCATTTCCTGATTGCTCGTTTCATCTATCACTCTTCTGTGGGAAAGGCCGCAATCTTGTAGTACGGTGCTCACTTTCTTTATGCGTCCTTTCGTTGGTATGGCAATAAATTCTCGATGAAATTTTGTTGAGAACACAGCGCCATGGAAATAGCTGGTATAAACAAAATCAGCGTGCTTTATATAATTAAGCCAGGTGATGGGGTCCGGTGCTGCGATTCTGTCGGTTGCCAGGTCGTCGTTACGATATTGCAGTGAAACAATGTGTTGTATGTTCTTGCTGGCTGCGTGCTTTTTAATGGTAGCAATTCTATTATTTGGGATATTGCCAAAAAGCAGAAAGTAAGGCTTGTTAAGAGGGGGAGTGCTGGAAGTCAGGTCGTCGAAGTCATGCAGGAAAGTTGGATCACACACCCGTGTGAGAGGTTTGTCGGTCAGCTCAGATGCAAGTCGCGCGGTATTGTCGTCGCGTATAGATATGTGGTCAAAATTGTTCAGTGCGTGTTTGACTTTTTGTTCAAATTCAGCAAATGATTCCAAGCCTCCCGCACTGGGTGCATAGGAGGCCTTAATGCCATTTGGGAATTCAAAGTCCAAAAAGTACATAGGATCGTAGTATTGTACTGGCCCGGTGAACCAGACTTGGTCGCTACCAGTAAATAGTACGTCGTACTTTGCTAGAAATTTCTGGAATTCGGGAATCTCGGTGCAGTGCTCGCTACTGGTGGGCTGATGATTTTTCACGAATTTCTTGCAGCGATAATAGCGCAGCAGATTATTTATGCGGGGAGGGAAAGTAAAACTCGGTTTGAAATATTCGGTTGTTGCTGGTTGGTCGTAGTCGACCAGCTCCACATCATGGCCGAGAGTGCTTATAGCTTTTGCCAAAGCGTAAGCCTGTAACATTGCTCCATAGTTAGGTACGGAGTGTTTGGTAATTATTCCAATTTTCATAAGGCCGGGTATCTTTTGGTTTAGAACTTTGGGCTGCTAGATTTCAAATGTTTGTATGTGCAGCCGAGTTAAGGGTTTTTTTTCTGAATGACAAGTTGAACGCAGCGATCAATTTCGTCTGAAATAGAATCCCAGGTTAGGCTTTGCTCATAAAACTGGTATGCATTGTTAGCGAGGGTGTTGGAAAAATCTTCTGATTGAATGATTTTTTCGCATTGCTCGATAAAGCTTTGTTCGTCGTCTGCTATCAATATTCTTGGTTCACCTGCGCTACTGAAATAGCCTCGCGCTCCGTGTGATGTTGACACAACGGGTATTTTTCTGGCGAAAGCTTCCGCTATTTTTACGCTTGTTCCTCCGCCAACATTGGTTGGGGCGATAAGTGCGCACCATTGCGATAGTTCTGCGGTGGGGTCATCCACAAAGCCAAGGCCCTGGATGTTGTTGTCAGGTTGAGAGTAGCGCTCAGAGCCTTTGCCGATAAGATGTAGCTCCAGAGAAGGCTTGCCTGCCCGCAGTTTTTGCCAGCAGTTCTCTAAAAACCAGTCGATAGCGTTAGAGTTAAGTACGTAATCAAAATTGCCAATCATGCCCAGTAAGGGTTTTTCTTTGTAGTTGGCGTTTCTCTCGGTTGGTTGTCGTTCAAAGCCGTTGGCTATGACAAATGTTTTGTTTGCGCAGCCAAACTTGGCTTTGTCTGCTGCTTTGCAAATTACCAGTGCATCGAAACGTTTTTTTGCATAGCGTTCACGAAACCACCAAACTACCGATCGGCGCAATCTGTTGGATCTTTGGCGCAGCGAGAGCTCCATGTTTTTTGCCATTGTCCAGTGAAACTGACTGGAATAGTCATCGAGATCTACCACGCTATTGGCAATGCGATAGTGCCCAAGGTTGTTCGCGGTTTTAATTCCATGAATCCATATGAGGTCGTAGTTGGTCAATAGCTTGTCAAACGTTTGCTGATCGTCCTGCTTCAGTTTTAGCCCTTGGGTATCAATTATCCAGGGAGAGAAAGCACGATATGCGCGCTTAAAAAAACTTTCACCTTGCTGCTTCTGTGGCCTGAATACGTTCAGTAAATGGAATTCTTCTTTAACCAGTTCAATTTGGGGTTCTGTCCAGGAGGTCGGTGAGACACCGATCATATGCAGTTCTCCATGGCGCGCTAGTTGTCTGGCTATATTTCGTGTTCTAAGTCCCATGCCCGATACTTCACCGAAGGGGCATGCTTTTGTGATAAATAATATTTTCACTCTGGGTATCCATGGCCTGTTTGGAGCAGCGGCTATTTTAGACCAGTTATGAGCTAAGTTGCTATCTCATAAGCTTGTTCAAGGTGTTAGTTAAACCATGCATTCTGTAAAAATGTTCAACGCTTTGCTTGGTTGGCTAAATCAAATTACTGCCAAAGTAGCACTTAATAAGATTAGGAGCAGCGCTAACAACTGGATGAGGGTCTCTTGCTGTTAGCTTTTTCGACACTCACTTGTATAGCTTGAACCATTTTTTTATGCTTATTCCTGTTGGCTGCAGTCAAAGCAAAATTATGCTTGGCAATAGCAGGTGAACAAAGCAGAATAGACTTTTGGCGTGCGGATATGCCAGCAAACAACCCTTAATGGTTTTTTGTACTTCTGATTCGCTTCTGCATTTCAATACCTTCCAGAAATCACGTTGAAGACGAGAAAAACATGCGCTTACCGAACTTTTTTATCATCGGCGCTGCAAAGTGTGGAACCACCTCGTTACAAGAGTATTTAAACCAGCATCCTGACGTTTATTTTGGGCCCTACAAAGAGCCAAATTATTACTCATTTGCTGGTGAAACTCTCTCGTTAGCGGGGCCTGCTAAGCCGGAAAATATACAAGAACTGTTGTATTTTCACACAATAACCGATCTTGTGAGCTATCAGAAGCAGTTCGAAGATGTGGCTGATGAAGCGGCGATTGGTGACGCGTCGGTGCGTTACCTCTATTACCCGGAAACAGCGGAGAGAATTAAGCTGGCCTGCCCTGATGCACGTTTAATCGTTGTTTTGCGTGAGCCGGTGAGCCGTTTGTACTCCCATTACACGATGATGGTTCAAAAGCAGCTGGAGCCGCTGCCCTTTGCTGAAGCAATAGAACAGGAAGATGCCAGAGTTGCTGCAGATTGGGGTTACGATTGGCACTACACACGCGTTAGCAACTATGCAGAGCAGTTAAAACGCTATTTTTCCTGTTTTGATCGGGAGCAGATACTTATTCATTTACACGATGATTTGGTAAAAGATGCCTTTTCAGTTTACGAAAAGAGCTGTGTGCACCTTGGTATTGATGCATCATTTAAGCCTGTGATGACTCAGCGTCGAAAAGTGGCCTATAAGCCTAATAACTTGGCGGTGGACAAGCTAATCAACTGGCCCAATCCGCTAACCAACTTTATGAAAAATAACCTTTCGTTCCGTGTGCAGACAAAAGTCAGAAGCACGGTGATGAAGTGGAACAGCGCTCCGGTTCCCAAAATTGATCTAGGCCTGTCTGCAGATTTGAAGCAGAGGTTCAGGTTAGAAGTCGAAGAGTTAGAGACCCTGCTGGGGCGCTCGTTACCTTGGTATAAATGAGGAGTAAGCTGTGGAGGAACAAGGCAAAGTGGTGCATCTTTCGGGTTACCAAGCGCGGGACTTGGAGGTTGTGGACTACAAAATGTATCAGCTGGGAGAGACCGGTCTCTCTTTTCGTGGTCCGGAGGCGCCGACACTTGAAAAAGGGCAGTATTTCACTTGTATTGGCGCAGCCCAAACCTTTGGTTGTTTTTGCGATTCACCCTATCCCGCATTGCTATCCCAGAAACTGGGCATACCCAATCTGAACCTAGGATATGGTGGTGCGGGGCCTGAGTTCTTCCTTAAGCAGAAGCAACTGCACACATACCTGAATAATAGTCGTTTTGTTATTCTGCAAGCCATGTCTGGTCGGAGCCAGAGTAATTCAATGTTCGATTGCGATGGCTTAGAGTTACTAACTCGCCGCTCGGACGGTAAAAAAATCGGAGCGAATGAGGCCTACCAGGATTTGGCGGCAGGAAGTGAGTGGCTAAAAAATCTTCCTCCCAAAACGATTTCCGCTGCAATTGCCCGTCGCCTAGGGGCTCAAAGGTTTAAGGACGTTGTTAACGAAACAAGGCGCAACTGGGTCGACTCGCTCGTTTCTCTATGCAATGAAATTGAAGTGCCTGTCATCTTCTTCTGGTTTTCCAAGCGCGGGCCCGATTACGCGGACAACTTTAAAAGTGTTCGAACCATCTTCTCTGAGTTTCCCCAAATGGTGAATGGCCCGATGGTCAGGCAGGCCGCGGCTACGGCAGATCACTATGTTGAGTGTGTAAGCGAACGGGGGAGCCCCCAGCCCTTGTTCAGCCGCCATACCGGCGAACCGTGTACCGTGGATACAAGCAATGATCGCCCAGATCTCGGAAAAGGTAAGCCCTGGACGCACAACACCTACTACCCATCACCTGAGATGCAGCAGGATGCCGCCGAAGCCTTGCTGCCCGCCTGCGAAAAAATATTAAGCCTATGAACAGCAATACCTTAGAGCCAGACCTTACAGACTCAGGTCTTACCACATTGGTGGTAACACGCTTTAGAATGGATCGAATTGATTGTGGTGCTGCCATACGAAACTGGCAGAATATTCAGAGTATTGCCAGGCTCGGGCCGGTTGATATCTTGTCTGTTGGGCCTGAAGCACCTGAAAAAGAGCTGGATTGTGTTAGGGACTATATGTCTTTCCGTCGAGACCCGGCCTCCAAGCGGAGTATTGGCACCAACAGTATTCTTGCCAAAATAAAGGATTTGTTTGAGAAAGACCCTCCTTTGCTGCGCAGCTTGCGTTTGCCGGAGGTTGTTGCAGCCTTGAATAGAATGAAGGCAAAGAGTTACACGGTTGCCATAGTAGAAGAGCTATGGTTGATGTGCTATTTGCCGGAACTTAAACGCATTGCCGAGTATGTTGTGTTTGATGCTCACAATGTAGAGAGCACGCTGGCAGGTGACCTGGGTGATTCGAAGAGCCGCAAAGTTGGCGGTAACCCCGTTAAAAAATGGTATCGGCATTTTCTCGCTGAGCGATTTCGTAAATCTGAAAAATACTACTGCCAGGCGGCGGATCGGGTTTGGGTTTGCAGCACGGTAGATAGGGATGAATTTATCAAGCGTGGCTATGTTGAGCAAGCGGATGTTGTACCCAATGCTATTGATACCGACAGCTACAAGCAGCCAGAGCGTTTTCCGGAGACCCGGCCGTGGTCAGAAAAGCCTTTATTGCTTACTTACCTGGGTATGTATTCCTATTATCCCAATGAGCAAGCTGCGTTGCTGCTCATTGAGAAAGTGCTGCCGCTCATAAAAGCGCAAGGCGTGCCGGTTAAACTCACGCTTTTAGGCAAGAGCCCTACAGCAAGTATGAAAAGTGCAGCAGCAGGCAGCCCCGACATTGATATTACAGGCCGGGTTGAAAGTATTCAGCCCTACTTACGCGAGCCCTCTATCATTACTTTACCCCTGCTTATTGGCAGTGGAACGCGCTTGAAAATACTGGAAGCCTTTGCGTCTTCACGTCCTGTTATCTCTACTTCGAAAGGTGTGGAGGGTATTGAAGCTGAAGATGGAAAGCATTTGCTTATCCGTGACAGTGTCGAGGATATAGCGGATGCTGCCATAGCCATTTGGAAAGACACCGACTTAAGGGTGTCTTTATGTGACAATGCCCAGGCTCTTGTGGAGCATGGCTACTCGCTTGCCAGTACTTATCGCCTTATTAAAGGGGCGTATTCGAGTATGTTTAAGGCGAAATCACCCTAAGGGAGCCTTTTAGTCATACGGTTCCGCTTGGTATCTAATGTCTATGATCTTTGTCCATGCGATCTCTTGCGTACATTTATCGAGAGAGAGCTGAGTTATTTATGTCTCTGGAAAAAAAAGTTGTTTCGGGTGCCAAATGGGGTGCCTTGGGTACTTGGTCAAGCAAGGCCGTGTCTTTTGGTGTGTTTACCATTATTGCGCGAAACGTTACCCCCGATGCTTTGGGCCTTGTTGCTCTGGCGAGTATATACATTGCTTTTATTGAGCTGTTATCGAGGCAGGGTATCGGTATGGCCATCGTGCAGCGGCGGGAGGTTACCAGAGGCTATTTAAGTACCGCGTATTTATTGAATATCGCAACCGCTTTTTTGCTGTTAATTGTCAGTATTGTTCTTGCTGAATTCATTTCGGTACAACTGGGTGACGATCGTCTGGCTATTGTGATTCCGATTATGGCAGTGGCCTTGCCCATCAACGCAATGTGTGTTGTGCCGGTGGCTTTGCAAACCAAAGAGCTACAATTTAAAACCATAGCCTTGCAGAGTTTCGCTGCTTCAATTATGTCCGCTTTGGTGGCGGTTCCTATGGCCGTCATGGGATACGAAGTATGGGCCCTTGTGGCTCAGGCTTTAGTATCTTCAATAACCTATACCACAATAGTGTCCATTAAATCGCGCTGGAGCCCCAGCTTTGAATGCTCCAAAGATAACCTCAAAACATTAGTCAATTTCAGTATGAAAGTGCTGGCGAGCAATCTAGTTGCGTTCTTGAAAAAACGGACGGATCAGCTTTTTGTTGGCCTGGTGGTAGGTACAGTTGGCTTGAGTATGTACACCGTAGCATTGCGAATTGCACAAACACTTGAGTCGGTTACTCTAAGTCCGCTAGAGAGGGTGTTTATGCCTGCCTTCTCAAAAATGAAAGGTGATTTAGAGCGACTGTCCTTAGCCCTGCAAAAAGCGGCTTTGGTGAATTCGATGATTGCCAGCCCGATTTTCATTGGAATGGCTGTCCTTGCTCGGGAGCTGATATTGATTGTATTTGGCGAGACCTGGGTTGATGCTGCACCAGTATGTAGCATACTGAGCTTGGTGGTGTTGTGTAAGGCTATATTCTTTTTTATTCACCCAGTATTTATGTCGCAAGGCCGCCCTGGGGCCTTTGCCTGGGTGATGTCCGCTTATGCTATTGGCATGGTTCCTGCGGCCTACATAGGCGGTTTCTGGGGAATCAATGGTGTTGCGATGGGTACTCTTGTAAACGCCTTTGTGGTGTCCGCCGGTGCTGCGGTAGTGTTGCAGCGCATGTTTGATATAAAGCTTGCTAGGGTTTACCGGTCGGTTTCAGGCCCCTTAGGTTGCGCTGCACTGATGGGTGTTTCGTTAACCTTAGTGGGGCGTTTGCAATTGCCTTTGCTCGATTATGCTTTGATAAAAATCGTACTTTTTGTGCCTTTGGGCGCACTAATCTATGTGCTTGCTCTAAAACTGCTATTTCCTCGAGCAATCAACGAAGGTGTGCGGCTTATTAAGTCCGGCTTATCCAAAAAGGCGAGCTCAGCAGCATAGGGCTGGATGCCTGATTGGATTCCTGTATTGTTACAATATTGTAGTACCTGGATGTTTTGCGACCTATATACGCTGTTTCGCTAGCAACCCTTGAGGCCCCAAGCTATAGTTTGGACAAGTTCTTGATTGAATTTTTTCACGGCGCTGCTTTAGTCATACAGGTAACGGCTTTGTGGAAAATTAAGTGATGTTGATTTTATGAATAGGTTTAAGTCCCTTCTTTTAGTGCCATCTTTACTCTTCCCAGCATTGTATGCGAACGCTGCAGGTCCTGCTGAGTTTGCGAGTCCCTCGGTAATCTCAGGCTCCAGTAATGGTGGTGCTTTGGGTTCAACGGTTGGCGACTTGAATAATGATGGCCGCGCAGAACTTGTTACTGCAGCCAGCTCAGATAGCAGCGACCCCCACTTGCGAATATACCAATGGCAGGAAAGCTCAAATAGCTTTTCAATTATTGATATCTATGACCCAGCAGGAGATATGGATCGCTACGGTGGTGATTTGGCTATTGGTGATGTAAATGGCGATGGCTGGTCCGATATCGTTGTTCCTGAGTCAAACAACAGCAACGGTGCGGGAAAGCTTGCCTGGTTTGAAAATCCCGGTGGTCAGCTAAGCGGAAGCTGGCAAGTGCACATTATCGACAGTTGGTCGGGCAGCGCTTCCGATAGCGTTGAGCATATGTCGGAAATAACAGTGGGGGATATTGATGGCAATGGCAAGCTGGATGTTGCGGTTCGAGATGTGTCTCACGGCGTCAGTATTCGCTTCCAAACGCTCGATGGTTCTTGGCAAGATCGCGTATTTATTGCCGTTTCGCCGCGCGAAGGGTTACAGCTCTGGAACCCCGACAAGGATGGGGACCTGGATATTTTATTAAACGGAGCATGGCTGGAAACGCCCTCGGATGTTTTGAAAGGCAGCTATGCCTTGCGCAGTATCGGTAACGCAGAGAGCTGGTATCCATCAAGCACCACAGCAGTTTCTATTAGTGACTACGCTAGCCAGGTAGAGGTGGCGGACTTTAATAACGACGGTCGGGATGACCTAGTGATCACCAACTCGGAAGAGTTGCGTAACGATTCTTCAACAGTCACTAAGCCGCAAGGATTGCGTGTCTATCTGGCGCCAGCGGATGTGGTGAATGACAAATGGCAAGAGGTTGTACTAAGAGATAATTATTACTCATGGCATAATTGTGAAGTTGGAGACTTTAACAGAGATGGTAAAATGGATGTGATCTCGGGTATATCCGATGTGGGTAAAGACAATGCCCCCTATGGTTTGTATGCTTTCATTAATGATGGAAATGGCACATCTTTCACTATGCAGAAAATATCTGATAGTAATCCAATTTATCAGGCTTCTGCCGGTGATGTCGATGGCGATGGCGATGTGGATCTTCTTGCCCCTGAAAACTGGAACTCGGGTAAAATATATTTCTACAAAAACATTGTTGACGGCTCAACAGCACCAAATCCAACACCAGAACCTACCCCAACGAATGAGCCCACACCTACACCCACACCAGAACCAAATCCACCGGCAATACCTGCTAATGTGCAGGTGAACGAAATTAAATAGAGGCTGCTGAATAGAGATCCTTCAGCTGCTTGATGATGGCTTCCCAGGTAAATTTCTGTTGGATTTTAAGGCTCGCGGCTATTCCTTTTTCTTTTGCTTCTGCGTGATTGGCTGCGATATAGCCTAATTTTTCTGTCAGTGCATTCACTATCTCTTCAGCGCTTCCTGTGGGCACTTTATAGCCACACTTCTCATCGATCATATAACCCGGCCCACCGCGGTCTACACATAGCACGCAAAGCCCTGCAGCCATCGCTTCGGATACTGCTAAGCCCCAAGCTTCTTTCAGGCTGGGGAAAAATAGTACATCACTGAGATGCAGTGCTTCTAATACTTTGTCGTGCGGGGTGAAGCCTCGAAAGTTAACAATGGACTGTAAGGAATTGTGCTCACAAAACTCTTTAAGCTCGGTTTCCAAGTCGCCAGTCCCGTAAATGTCGAAAATAAATTGCGTTTTACTCTCTGTTTTGGCGAGTGCCTGTAATGCGAGGTGAATACCTTTTGCTTCAATTAAGCGGCCAATGAAAATCAGGCGAATTTTTTCACTCGGGGGTTTTTGCGGCGGGTTTTCCAGAACTTCGGGTGGCTGGGGGGGAAGTACTTCGCACTTGTCTGCCAGGGCTGCGGGTAAGTTTTCTTTTACGTAAGGTGCGGATATTAGTAATTTGGCTGCAGAGCCAAAATGTTTGCGCATTATTGGATCGTAGTGATTGCGGAAGTGATCGATCGACTTGGCGATTCTGCGCAGGCCGCCACCTTTTTGTTTACCACTATATTGTTCTGGTAAGTGCAGGCCGCCGTGTATGGGGCCCACCAAAATGTTCTTGCCTAAGCTGTGTAATGGGCTGGGGTAGCGCGGCGAGTGTGGAGCGATATGGTGGAGGGCGTCAAATTGCTCCTCCTTAACCAGCTTTTTTGCAATTTTTCTCGCGCGATAAAAATATTCGAGGTAATCGGGTTTAATGATGCGATCAAAAGCACCGGTCCAAACAAACCGCAGGCGGGGTTTGGCCAATATCACGCGAACATGTGGATGATCTTCAAAACCGCAGCGCTCGTTTAGTCTGCTACCCATAGTGATAAGGGTAACGTCTGCTATCTTGGTAATGTTATCAATCCAGTGATAACTTAAATGAGCTTCGCCAACGTCTCGATTATCGACAGCGTAGGCACACATCAAAATTTTTAAACGTGTTTGCAAAGCACTAATCCTTTCAAGCCGGCTATATGGTTGTCACGTATTTTTTTGTATCCAGGTTTTTTAGAAAAAATACTTAAGGCTGCTACAGCGGGTAAACGGCTTAGATAAAAAAGAATCATCATAAAATAGCCAGCTACGAAATGAATTTTAGAATAGTGCTTGCGCATATAACGAATGCTGGATTTATCTTTAATCAGCGCTCGATCCGGCCCCAATTTTGCCGCACTTACGCCGCCTAAATGAATAATGTCTGCGCCTGGGTAAAAACCCAATTTCCAGCCTGCTTTGGCAAAGCGGTAGCACCAGTCTATTTCTTCCGAGTACATAAAAAACTGCTCATCCATATCGCCCACCACTTCCAGCGCCTCGCGTTTTACCAGCATAAAGCAGCCTTTCAGTGCTTCTACTTCTTGTTCTTCGTCATAATTCCACCAGGTCATTTCAGCGCGGCCAAAAAATTTATTTTTGGGAAATATGCGGTACAGGCCGGTTAAGAAAAGCACGGAATTTACGAATGAAGGAAGCATAAAACAATTGGCTTGCAGGCTGCGGTCGGCATTGAGCATTCTGCAGGACGTCACGCCCAGGTCGGGCCGGCTGATTGCATAGTTCAGTGTTTTTTGCAGAGCGTCTTCCAGGACAATGGTGTCGCTGTTCAGTAGCAGGATGTACTCTCCTGTAGCAACTTTAAAACCGACATTATTGGCAGCAGCAAAACCCACGTTTGCGTCGTTGACGATGAGCTCCACCTGAGGAAATTCTTCTGCAACCATTTCGGCAGAGCCATCTTGCGAGGCGTTGTCTACAACAATTATTTGGTAATTTTCGTCGCCCGCGTTTTGATAAACAGATATCAGGCAATCACGCAGAATGTCCTTGGTATTCCAGCTGACTATAACGATAGACATCGACGTCATACGGCGGCTCCGGGTGTGTGATTTTTAAGCGTAAAAAAAATTGACACTTATGGTTCAGCTGATCTGTGCTATCAACTTTGTTGCGGCATTATCCCATATCTTTCGCGCGGCGCAGCAAATTTCTTTAAGCAGTGAAGGCGAAAAACTTTTATCATAAGCGCTCTTAAGAAAAGCCTCTTCGGCCCACTGGCGATAGTTAACATCGAGCAATTGATTATGTCTGCACTTAAAAGCGGTTTGCGTACCCATTCTCTGTCTGGCCTGGTAAGAGCGAGCTACAAACTGCTGCAAGGGGGCCGCAGGCGCTCCGTTGGGAGTTTGTTGCTGAATATCTTGTTTCGTCTGGAGGGGGGAGCCTATCGCTCGGCTACCGCCAGGGAATTATTAAAAAACGATTACAGTGTCGATGTAGGCGCGCACAGTTATGGCGAAATGTTCGTACTGGGTGCATTTGCACCTTCGGTGCGTATTGGCCGCTATGTGTCGGTGGGCAAGGGGGTTCGGGTGTTCACCCAGAATCACCCCATCGATTGGGTAAGCACGCACCCGTATTTTTACGAGCGCCATTTTGGTCATGTGAGAGAAGATTTGCTAGAACCTGCGACGACGGTCATCGAGCACGATGTGTGGATTGGGCAAAGCGCAATACTCTTACCGGGCTGTAAACGGGTGGGAACCGGTGCGATTATTGGAGCGGGAGCCATTGTTACCAAAGATGTGCCTCCCTACGCCATCGTGGCGGGCAGCCCTGCGAAAGTGCTGCGCTATCGCTTTGACGAACTGCTGCGAGAACATTTGCTGGCGAGCCGTTGGTGGGAGAAAGAGCCAGAGGAGCTTGCTGGCACAGAGGAGGCGATGACCAGGCTATGTGATCGTGCCCTTATTGAAGCGCTTGTAGAGTGATAAAGGCTGTATTTTACAGGGGCTAATTCGAAGGACGGTGGCACAGTAAAAGTTCGCCTGGTACTGGATTTTATTTTACATAGTGCCTACATGTTTGAGCGTTATAGGGCGTAGCAATCACTAGCTGTCTACTCTGCGGGAGATCAGGTCTTGGCGCTGGGTTTCGGTAAGCCCTCTACGCCAATGGTCTATCCTAGTACCTACACTCTGGCACCGGCGGGCGATAGTGCCGATATCCTCAATATTATGGGTAATAACATCGGCTTTCGTTCCTATATTGTCTTCCCTGACTGGAGCATTAAAGAGGTCTACGTGAATCGTCAGGGCCGTTTAACCGAAGGGAATATCCCGGTGAGCATAGGCTATTAGTTATTCTTTTAGGATGCCCGTGTGCATCATTTTCGTGAACCAAGCTGCGTCTGCCATTTTGTCTAAATGGAGTTCGACGCAGGCTCTTCGAGTAGATCATATAAAAAAAGCCCTACTCGCGAGAGCAGGGCTTTTTTTATTTATATGGCGCACCCGGAGAGATTCGAACTCCCGACCAAGTGGTTCGAAGCCACCTACTCTATCCAGCTGAGCTACGGGTGCATATAGATCTAAATGCTTGCTTGTACAAACTGCTCTTTTTTTAATCGAAGAGCTGCGCTCGGTATTTCTTGAGCGGGTTTTTGCCAGGCCGCGCATGATACAAGCCTGGCTGGTGGCAGTCCAGCGCCTTGAGGCGTATTAAAGCTGCCTATTCAAGTGCAATATCGTTATAATCGCGCGACTCAAGATTTCCGTATTCTAGCAATAAAATAGCAGGGAGACCCCTATGAAATTGTTGAAAGTAGCGCTGTTGGCATTGATCACAGCCAGTATTGCAGCGTTCGCAGCCGACTCTATTGAAGATCGCATCAAGCCTGTTGGTGATACCTGCATGGCTGGCGACGATTGTGCCGCTGCGGCAGCAGCACCGGCCACGGCCGCTGCATCAGGCCCGCGTTCTGGTGAAGATATTTATCCAAAATGTGCAAGCTGCCACGACACGGGTGCGGCTGGTGCACCGAAGCTGGGAGATGTGGCTGCATGGGCACCGCGTCTTGAGAAGGGCATAGAGGTACTTTACGGTCACGCCATCAGCGGCTTTAACGGCATGCCCGCCAAAGGATTGTGTTTCGATTGTTCAGACGACGAAATTAAAGTAACTGTGGATTACATGCTGGAAAAGTCAAAATAAGCTGTATTTTACACTTCAGGCGCGGCCCCTTGGGTCGCGCTGTGCGGCGCCCTAGAGGCCATTCTTTTTGACAGCAGGCCGCCCCGCTCTGCCTTGGGCTAATCGAACATGCCTTTTATCGACGCCATAGTTTGCGTGCTTTTCTCTTCAATTTGCTCCTGAGTCGCAGGCGCAAAACCTTCTCGCTCTATATCCTCTTCGGGCAGTTCATCCAGAAAACGGCTGTAGGTGGTTTCTACTTTTTCACCGAACTGTTTGCGGCTGGCCGCCAGGCTCATGTTCAGTGTTCGTTGAGCACGGGTAATGCCCACGTAAGTGAGTCTTCGCTCTTCTTCGATATTGTTCTCTTCGATACTGTTGCGATGGGGCAGCAGTTGCTCTTCCATGCCCACCAAAAAAACGTGTGGGAACTCCAGACCCTTGGAGGCATGCAGGGTCATCAGCTGCACTCGGTCGGTGGTGTCTTCTTCTTCCTGGCGGTCGAGTAAATCCTGCAGCACCAGTTTGGCGACGGCATTGTTAACGCGCTCTTCGCCATCGATATTGTCATCATCGCTGTTTTCCAGGCTTGAGCGTATGGAGTCGACCAGGGTTTGCACATTCTCCCAGCGGCGCTCGGCGACCTTCGGTGCGCTGGCATTCTGGTGCAGCCAGCCCTCGTAGTTAATATCCTCCAGCATTTCGCGAATGGCCGCCACGGGGTCGTTGTTATGGCAGTTGTCCCGTACACGAAGTAGCCAGCTGGTGAACTCCCGCAGGTTCTCCAGGCCTTTTTTTGGAATGACGGCTTGCAGGCCAATTTCCTCGCAGGCATCCAGCAGGCTTACCTCGCGATCGGTGGCGTAGCGACCCAGTGCTTCCAAGGTGCCGGTGCCGATCTGGCGTCGCGGAGTGTTAATCACGCGCAGGAAGGCGTTGTCATCGTCCGGGTTCACCAGCAGGCGCAGGTAGCACATGACATCTTTGATCTCTGCCCGCGCGAAAAAGCTGGTGCCGCCGCTGATGTTGTAGGGGATCTGGTGATGCTGCAGTTTAAGCTCAATCAGGCGAGCCTGATGATTGCCTCGGTAGAGCACGGCAAAGTCGCGGAATTTACATTGGCGGCGTATGCGCTGACTGAGAATTTCTGTCGCCACTCGCTCTGCCTCAGCATCTTCCGTGGGGCAGCGCACCAGTCGCAGAGCTTCACCCATGCCAAAATCACTCCACAGCGTTTTTTCGAACTCGTGGGGGTTGTTGCTAATTAACTGGTTGGCAACTTTCAAAATACGCGCAGTTGAGCGGTAGTTTTGCTCCAGCTTAATCACCTGCAGCGTTGGGAAATCTTCTTTTAATAGGCTCAAATTTTCTGGCCTTGCCCCGCGCCAGGCGTAAATACTCTGGTCATCGTCGCCCACCACTGTTAGCGCGCCCCTGTGGCCAACAAGCTGCTTTACCATTTGATACTGGCTGGAGTTGGTATCCTGATACTCGTCCACCAGCAGGTAGCGGATACGCTGCCGCCAGCGGCCCAAGACTTCTTCGTTACTGGCAAACAGCTGTGAAGGCAGGCGGATGAGGTCGTCAAAGTCCACTGCATTGTAGGCTCTCAAAGCCTTGTTGTAGCGCTCGTACACCAGCGCCCAGGTTTGCTCGCCTTGGCTTTCTGCCTGTTCGAGCGCCTGCTGTGGCTCAAGCAAGGCGCTTTTCCAGTTGGATATCTGGTTTTGAACGCTTTGCACCAGCTCAGTATCGAGATCGCCGTCCTTTAGCATGATTTCTTTGATAAGGGAGCCTGCGTCCTCAGAATCAAAAATGGTAAAGCCGGATTTGTAACCCAGGTTTTTGAGCTCGCGGCGAATAATGTTCAGGCCGAGGTTGTGAAAAGTTGAAACCGTTAAGCCGCGAGAGGCTTTGCCCTTAACCAGCTTGCCTACGCGCTCTTTCATCTCGCGTGCAGCCTTATTGGTAAAGGTTACCGCCGCGATGTGCCGTGCAGGCATGTCGCACTGCTGAATCAGGTAGGCGATTTTGCGTGTAATAACGCTGGTCTTACCGCTGCCAGCGCCGGCGAGTACCAGGCAGGGGCCGTCGATATAGTGCACTGCTTCTTTCTGGCGCGGGTTTAGTTGATTCACAGCCTGATCATTCGTTCAATTTTGGGAGGCGGATTCTAGCAGATCGAAAGGCTTAGGTTGATTAAAAAAGGGCGCTTCCGAATGTGCTTCGGAAACGCCAACGGGTGCTCTACTACAGAAAAGGAACTAAAAGCGATTTAGTGACTGATCATCCACGGCCTGGCTGAAGGGAACATCTTTTCCCCTCGGGCGGTGTACATCAATTTGGATTTCCCTGCTGTGTTTTTATCGCAGCCACAGCCATGTTTGTGCTGATGGTCCTCTTCGCGTCGTTCCTTGGTGGAAAACTCTGGCTCATGCCGGGCTTTTTCGTTGGTCATCTCGGCATGGCGTTTGTTGGGGTCCATATTGAGGAATTCGGGTGGCAGCATAATGACGCGCCCGCAAAGCTTGCCGCAATCAGGGCAGGGGGCGGGTTCTGCGGCTTGTTCCATGGTGGCGAGTTCATTAAAAATACCGTGGTCATGGCATTTGTAGTCGTATACGGGCATCGAGTTTGCTCCTGTGTTGCGAACTGGGTGAAGAGCCCGTTTGCCTATGGCCCGGTTCTCGAGGTATCGAGCCAGGCTTGGTGGCAAACGGAGCTAGCGCTAAGGTAAAAAAGTTAATCTAAATCCGGCGCTAGTGGCACATCAACAGAACCGTCCACTGCTTTGGTCGGTCCATCTGCACCCGGTTGTATATCAAAATCGAATATTTCTGTGGGCACCCACAAGGTTGCGCAGGCATTTGGAATATCCACAACACCGCTAATGTGCCCCTGTACGGGTGCCGTACCGAGAATGGCGTAGGCCTGTGCTTTTGAATAACCGAATTTACTGAGATATTCGATTGCATTTAAACAGGCCTGTCGGTAGGCAATGTGCACATCCAGATAATGCTGTTTGCCATCTTCATCGACGGAAATCCCTTCGAAGATCAGATAGTCGTTGTAGGTTGGCGTTATAGGGCTGGGTTTGAATATGGGGTTTTTAATGCCGTATTTACTCATGCCATCTTTAATTAAATTCACGCGCATGTGGATCCAGCCGGCCATTTCGATGGCACCGCAAAAAGTGATTTCGCCGTCGCCCTGGCTGAAGTGTAAATCGCCAACACTTAAACCGCCGTCTTTAACGTACACAGGGAAATAAACTTTTGAGCCGCGTGATAAATCTTTAATATCACAATTACCACCGTGCTCCCGCGGCGGAACGGTGCGGGCGGCTTCTGCTGCTGCGGTTTTTGCAGATTCTTCGTCCATGGTTCCCATATGGGCTGTGTCGGCATACGGCAGCGTTGCCAGCGGCGGGGTGCGCTCTGGCTCCGTATCAAACAGTGCTTTTTCGCGGGTGTTCCATTCTTCCAGCATTTCTTTGGAGGGCAGGCAGCCAATTAAACCAGGGTGAACCAGGCCCGCAAATTCTACGCTGGGTATATGACGAGAGCTGGTGAACATGCCAGATATATCCCATATGGATTTTTGCGCCTCCGGGAAATGCTCAGTTAAAAAACCGCCGCCGTTTTTCTTGGAGAAAAATCCGTTAAAACCCCATTCGCTATCAGAGAATGTGCCGATGTCCATAATGTCGACTACCAATAAATCGCCGGGCTCTGCGCCTTCTACGCCCACCGGGCCGGAGAGAAAGTGAACTTGGCTCAAATCAACATCGCGCACATCAGAGGCATCGTCGTTGTCTTCAATTTGTCCGCCGGTCCAGTCGTAACATTCAATGATAAAATCATCGCCGGGTTTTACCATGGCGCACATGGGAATATCCGGGTGCCAGCGGTTGTGAATTTTTTCGTTTTCGTAGGGTGATGTATTTAAATCAACTTTTATTAATGTATCTGTCATGGTGCGCTCCAGAATTTTTTGTTAACAATGGATTGTTAAGCGTCCTTGCGGTTTCAGGCACCATTTGTTGTTACCTGAATAATCCGCTGCATCCCGCAACGGATGACAGCTTTTATACAGAAAGGTAAGCTGCAATTTTTTGCTCGTCCACCGACTCGCGGTTCTCTTCGCGAACGATCTCGCCTTTTTCGATAACGAAAATTCTGTCGGCGATATCAAGTGCGAAACTGAGAACCTGTTCGGAAACGATGATTGAGAGCCCGATTTCATCGCGAATACGTTTTAATGTGCGAGCCATATCGCGAATAATTGAAGGTTGAATACCCTCGGTGGGCTCATCCAGTAAGAGCAAGTTAGGCTTGCTTGCCAGCGCCCTGGCAATGGCAAGTTGTTGCTGCTGACCGCCAGAAAGATTGCCGCCTCTTCTACCTTTCATTTCTTTTAGTACAGGAAAAAGCTCGTAGAGATTTTCTGGGATCTTTTTATCTTTAACAGTGGTTAAACCTGTTTCTATGTTTTCTTTCACTGTCATTGTGGAAAATATCATGCGACCTTGAGGGACGAAGGCAACGCCCGATTTAACGCGGTCAAAACTTTTCATATCGACAAGTTCCTTTTCCCCTAGAGTAAGGCTACCTCCTTTGCTGGGGATCATGCCAATGAGAGATTTCATCAGGGTTGTTTTACCCATACCGTTGCGACCCAGTATGGCGATAATTTCGTTTTCCTTTACCTCGAAGTTGAGGTTATGAATAACTTCGCTTTGGCCGTAGGCCACGCTGTAATCAGAAACTGTAAACATAATTTTCTCCTAAGCTTAATGGCCCAAATACACTTCGATCACTTTGGGGTCGTTTTTAACGCGCTCCATAGAGCCTTCCGATAAAACCTTGCCCTGATGCATAACCGTTACCCGGTGAGCAATATCTTCCACAAACTGCATATCGTGTTCGATAACCACTACCGAACGCCCCTTAGTAATTCGATTTAAGAGTTCAGCCGTTTGTTTGCGCTCTGCTACAGACATACCTGCTACCGGTTCGTCGAGCATAAGCAGGTCGGGTTTTTGAATAAGCAGCATGCCGATCTCAAGCCACTGTTTTTGACCATGGCTTAACAGGCCAGCGGTTTTGTTCAGGTCTTCTGAGAGAAAAATAGTTTCCGCTACCTCCTCTACCGCGGCGATCACTTCTGCATCCCTCTTAAAAACCAGTGCGCCAAACACGCTGTGCCCGCGGGGGAAGGAAATTTCCAGGTTTTCAAATACGGTTAGATCTTCGTAAATGGAGGGGTTTTGGAACTTGCGACCAATACCCGCGTGGACAATGGCATGTTCGGACATCTTGGTAAGTTCCTTACCACGGAATTTAATGGAGCCTTCGGTGGCTTGAGTTTTACCGCAAATTAAATCCAATACTGTTGTTTTGCCCGCACCGTTGGGGCCAATAATCACGCGAATCTCGTTTTCCTCAACATAAAATGAGAGATCGTTTACGGCTTTGAAGCCATCGAAAGAGACAGTGAGGCCTTCTACGGAAAGTACAAAGTCTTCGTTGTTAGCTGCTGTTTGAGCATTCATAAGCGTTTCCTAATCACTGGTTACTAAGTTGTCTGGCTTGCGGTAGTTTTCATAGCTCAGGCGTAAGCGCTTGTAGCTCTTTTCGATAAATGGGCCCACGTGATTTCTGTATAAGCCTGCCAGGCCGGAGGGGAAGGCCATAACCACACCGATAAACAGCGCGCCCATGGCAAACAACCATAGTTCTGGAAAGGATTCGGAAAATGAGGTTTTGGCCCAGTTCACCACTAGCGTGCCGTACACCGCGCCGATAATGGACATGCGGCCGCCCACTGCGCAGAAGATAACCATTTCGATGGAAGGAACTATGCCAACGAAAGAGGGCGACATAAATCCAACCTGCAGGGTAAACATGGCTCCGCCGATGGCGGAGAATGCAGCGCCCAGGCAAAAGACAAATATCTTGAAATTGGATACGTCGTAACCGGTGAAACGAACCCGGTCTTCCCGTTCGCGCATGGCCAGTAAAATTCGGCCTAATTTACTTTTACGTACATACTGAGCAAACAGCAGGCAGGCAAATAAGAGTATGCCGTTAACAAAATACAAAACATATTTTGCCGAGTCGCTGCGAATATCCCAGCCGAGCAGGGTACGTAAATCTGTAATGCCGTTTACACCGCCGGTATAACCTTGTTGGCCAATAATCAATATGGTGAGAATGGAAGCAACAGCCTGGGTAATAATGGCAAAATAAACACCACCTACCCGGCGCTTGAACATGGCAACACCAATAATGTAGGCAAAAATAGTGGGTACAATCAACACAGCAATCAGCGCCAGTGGCAGACTGTGGAAGGGTTCCCAAAACCAGGGTATTTCAGTTATCTGGTTCCAATCCATAAAATCCGGAATGCCCGGTGTAGATTGAATGGCGGTCGCTTCTGGTGTGGATGATTCCAGCTTTAGAAACATGGCCATACAATAGCCGCCAAGCCCGAAGAAAACGCCTTGGCCCAAACTCAAAATTCCGCCGTATCCCCAGCACAGCACCAAACCAACTGCGACAAAGGCATAGGTTAAATACTTTCCTACCAGGTTTAGACGGAAAATATCCATCGCCAAAGGCATGGCAATAAAAATAACTACTGCCAAAACCAGAAAAGCGATTAAATCCTGTCGGGGCATGAAGGCTCTAATATTTTGCATAGACATAAATAAGCTCTCCTGTAAGTTAGTGGCGAATTTTTAAGGCAAATAAACCTTGAGGGCGCAGCATTAAGATACCGACCACAACGAGGAGCGTGAGTACTTTAGCCATGGAGCCGCTGAGGAAAAATTCCATAGTGGATTGTGCTTGGGAGATGGTAAATGCCGATGCAATGGTGCCTAGCAGACTTTGAGCGCCGCCGAATACCACTACCAGGAAGGTATCTACAATATATAGCTGCCCGGCGGTTGGGCCGGTTGAGCCAACCATTGTGAATGCCGATCCGGCAATGCCGGCAATACCGCAACCAAGGGCAAAGGTAAAGCGGTCTGTTTTTTCTGTGTTAATACCAACGGCGCCAGCCATAGGACGATTTTGTACAACCGCTCTAACCTGCCCACCGAATTGAGATTTATACATGAGTAAGTAAACCGCAACGGAGATTATCAAGGTGAGGCCCATAACAAATAAGCCGTTAATGGGTATTTCAATAATGTCTGTTAGAGGGACAGAGCCCATTAACCAGTCGGGAAGGCTTACGCCAACTTCTCGCGCACCGAATACAGTGCGGTAGGTCTGTTGCAAAATAAGGCTTAGGCCCCAGGTGGCTAACAGGGTATCCAGTGGTCGCTTATAGAGGTGGCGTATCATGGCCCATTCCACAAAAGCACCAAGCGCCCCGGTAACAAAAAATGCGACGATCATCGCCAGAAAGAAATACATGCTGAACAGTGCCGGCATATATTCGGAAAAAAGGTTTGAAATTAAATAGGTAACATAAGCACCCAGAATCATAAATTCACCGTGGGCCATGTTGATAACGCCCATCTGGCCAAAAATGATTGCCAAGCCCAGCGCCATTAACACGAACACCGAAAATAAAATAAGCCCGGCGAATCCCTGCATGGCGAATATGGAAAGCAATTCTGCCGTTGAATAATCAGAGAACATGAGTATTTCCTCTTGCGTGTTTCCGGGTTTTACATCGCGCTGAAAAATCCGGTGAGATTGTCTGGAAAAAGTTGCGGGGCAAAACTGCCCCGCCTTGGGTGTTTATTGATAACCTTTAGGGAAGGGGTCTGGTTCCATCAGTTCTTTCGTTTCATAGACCACTTTGTATTGCCCGTCTTTTCCGGCGAGGCCGACACGAGTTTTAGACCAAAGGTGGTGGTTTTCGTGAATGCGAACATAGCCTTCAGGTGCAGTGGTGAGTTCTATACCCGGTGATGCAGCACGTATCTTGTCGATATCGAAAGAGCCTGCTTTTTCGACTGCTGCTTTCCACAACCAGGGGCCAAGGTAGGCCGCTTGTGTGACATCGCCGATAACAATGTCGTCGCCCCACATTTCTTTAAAGGCTTTAACAAAGGCTTTGTTGTTGTCGTTTGGAAGGCTCTGGAAATATTTCATGGCCGCGTATGCACCATCGATATTTTCACCACCAATACCGCGAATCTCATCTTCGGTAACCGAAATGGTTAGCAGCACGGGTTTTTCCTTGGTCATATCAATACCGGCTGCTTTTAGTTGCTTGTAGAACGCTACGTTAGATCCACCCACAACAATGGCATAAATGACGTCTGGTTTTTTCAGCTTGATTTTGTTGATTACAGAGTTGAACTGGGTGTGGCCCAGGGGGTAGTACTCTTCCCCCACAACTTTTAAGCCGAGTTTTTCAATATGCTTGCGGGCAATTTTGTTGGAGGTTCGAGGCCAAATGTAATCCGAGCCAAGCAGGAAGAATTTCTTCGCGCCCTTTTCTTTAACAACCCAATCGATACCGGCGATGATCTGCTGCGTTGCTTCTTGTCCTGTGTAGATCACATTGGGTGATTGTTCCAAGCCTTCATAGAACGTCGGGTAGTAGAGCATTCCGTTGTACTGTTCAAATACTGGTAATACCGCTTTACGAGACGCAGAGGTCCAGCAGCCAAATACTGCGGCGACCTTGTCATTAACCAATAATTTTTTCGATTTCTCAGCGAAAGTTGGCCAGTCACTGGCGCCATCTTCCTGGATATATTTGATTTGTCGGCCAAGTACGCCGCCCATTTCATTGATTTGTTTGATGGCTAGTTTTTCTGCCTGTACAGAGCCAGTTTCACTGATGGCCATGGTGCCGGTAACCGAGTGCAGTATGCCAACGGTCACATCTTTGTCGGTAACCGCAAGGCCCGTAGTATTGACCTCAGCACCCGCGATGGCAGGCGTTAAAAGGCTGGTTGCAAAAATAGCGGCCAGGTGAATGCAGCTCCTGCGCGTGAATCGCTTTAGGGGTTTAATCAAGGGGGGTGTGTTCATAGTGTTTCCTCGCGTAATTGGGCGTAATTGGTTCGTACTGCGAATTGCAGTGGCTTGATGCGCGCAAGCAGTATCGAATTAATGGGGAGGAAAGCACATGCGCCTAAGAGCGCACTAGCCTACGTCATTCTGCGCATATGTAAGTGGGTAGCTAAGTGTTAGTGTCGCGCGCAACAGAAATCGGAATAGCTTTGAAAAATTAGAGACTGAAATGGGATCGATAATTGCCTGCTTGTCTGTTCTTTTACCTATTCAAGGATGTCAAAAACAGATCGATGCACATTTATGCACCTGAGTAACACAGTAGACACTCAAAGGCCTTAGATTGGTGCGCGGCTAAAGCTATTTGAGACTAGCCTCTCAGGAAAAAGTATTATGAGTGCAACGCAAGAAATATTTCGTGTCCGTCGAAAATACAATCAGTGGGTAAATAACCAAACCCTTGAAGACTACGCTCTGCGCTTTACCGCAAAAGCGGCCAGGCGTTGGTCACTTTCACGCGTGGCTGTTACGGCGCTGGGCGCAATTTCTTTCCTGGCGCTGGAAGCAATCGGTGGCGCTATTACGCTAAGCTATGGCTTCAATAATGCTGCTTTAGCGGTGCTGGTAGTTGGGTTTCTGGTTTTCCTCGCCGGTATCCCTATCTGTTATTACGCTGCGCGTTATGGCGTTGATATCGATCTGCTTACCCGTGGCGCCGGTTTTGGTTATATTGGCTCCACTGCCACCTCGCTCATATACGCTTCATTTACTTTCATATTTTTTGCTCTGGAAGCAGCCATAATGGCGATGGTGCTTGAGCTTATTTTTTCCATTCCGCTGGCGCTTGGTTATATTTTGTGTTCTGTAGTGGTTATTCCCCTGGTAACCCACGGCATCACATTGATCAGCCGCTTTCAGGTGTGGACTCAGCCGCTGTGGGTAGTCTTGCAGCTTTTACCTTTCATTTTTTTGTTTTCCCATGAAGTATCAATTATTGAGCGCTGGATCGAATTTCCCGGCGAGCAAAAAGCGTCTGAGGCTGGCAGCGTTAGCCTCATATATTTTGGTGCAGCCTCTGCAGTAATGTTTTCACTGATCGCACAGATTGGCGAGCAAGTGGATTACCTGAGATTTCTGCCAGAAAAAACCAGCGAAAACCGCTGGCGTTGGTGGGCAGCAATGCTGAGTGCGGGTCCGGGCTGGATTATTGTTGGTGTGCTAAAAATATTTGCCGGATCACTTCTGGCCGTGCTGGCATTGGAAAATGGTGTTATCGCGGAGCATGCTTCAGACCCGGCGCGTATGTATATTCTTGCGTTTGGCTATGTCTCGCAAGTGCCGGAACTGGCTTTATTGCTGGCGGGAATCTTCGTGATTGTTTCCCAGTTAAAAATTAATGTCACCAATGCCTATGCAGGTTCCATAGCGTGGTCTAATTTTTTCTCCCGCCTGACGCATAGTCACCCGGGTCGAGTGGTATGGGTGGTGTTTAATGTGGTTATTGCCTTGTTGCTCATGGAGCTGGGTGTTTATCACGCCTTTGAAAACACCCTGGGAGTGTATGCCATTGTCGCGGTTGCCTGGGTGGGGGCGCTGGTCGCGGATCTGGTGGTTAACAAGCCTCTAAAGTTGAGCCCAAAAACCATTGAGTTTCGCCGCGCTTATCTGCATGACATAAACCCGGTAGGTGTGGGCTCAATGTTGACGGCTTCCCTGCTTGGTATTATTTCTTATATGGGTTTTCTTGGTGAGGACGTTAAAGCCCTTGCCCATTTTATTACGCTGGCCACAGCCTTTGTGCTGGTACCCATTATCGCCGTGGCCACCAAAAGTAGATTCTATATCGCTCGCGAGCCGATGATTTTCCCAAGTGAAGCTGGCCAGTCAGTCACCTGTTGTATTTGTCAAAACCAGTATGAGACCGACGATATGGCCTACTGCCCGGCGTACTCCGGGCCAATATGCTCCCTTTGTTGCTCTTTGGATTCCCGCTGCCAGGACTTGTGTAAGCCGGTTAAAAAAATTCCGGATCTTATACTTGATGCGGTAGCTCACATTTTTCCGCAAAGTGTTGTTGCACAGGTTAACTCCAGGCTGGTTCATTTTTGCTTGTTGCTGTTGACCATTGCAGGCATCACGGGTGTATTGTTATCACTGGTTTACAGCAACAGTGTTACAGGCGTTCTCATTACCGATAGTTTAATGGCGGAGATGCTTTGGAAAGTTTTCTTTATTTTGATGATTGTCACTGGCGTAGTGACCTGGTTGTTTATTCTTGCTCACGAAAGCCGCCTGGTTGCGCAGGAAGAGTCGCAACGACAAAATCGCTTATTAAGTGAAGAAATTGTTGCCCATGAAGAAACCGATAAACAATTACAGGCCGCCAAAGAAAAGGCCGAAGCGGCAAACAGTGCTAAAAGCCGCTACCTCGGTGGTATAAGCCACGAATTGCGTTCGCCCTTGAATTCCATATTGGGCTATGCCCAGTTGCTGGAGGTGGACACCGAAATCAGCGAGAACAAACGTTACCAGCTTTCGGTGATCCGACGCAGTGGTGAGCATCTTTCCGACCTTATTGAAGGTTTGCTGGATATTTCGAAGATAGAGGCCGGTAGGCTGGATATTCATCGCGATCATGTGAGAATTTCGAGTTTGATGGATCAGCTTGTCTATATGTTCCGCCTGGAGGCAGAGGAGAAAGGGCTGCGCTTTAATTACAGAAAATTATCGCGCCTGCCCGAGGTAGTGGCCACGGATGAAAAGCGTCTGCGTCAAATACTGATTAACCTACTGTCCAATGCCATAAAATTTACCCGGCAGGGCACCGTTAGTTTTTCTGTTCGTTACCGCAGTCAGGTGGCGGAATTTACGATTAGGGATTCCGGGGTAGGTATTCCGGAAGATGAGCTGGAGAGAATATTTCAACCCTTCGAGAGGGTGCGCAGACCGGGTATGCCGCTGGTGGGTGGCACAGGTTTGGGGCTTACTATTACTCGCTTGTTGGTCGATATTATGGGCGGCGATATTGAAGTTAAAAATAATCCGGATGGGGGCTGTACATTTACAGTACTGTTGATGTTGGCTCATGTGGTTAAGCCTGTAAACGAGGCAATTATCAGCCAGCGTATCTATGGTTATAAAGGCGAACGTAAAACCATTATGGTGGTTGATGATGATGCCTCTCATCGCGGTCTAATTGCCGATATGCTGTCGCCGCTGGGCTTTCTGGTGATGGAAGCTCCCAGTGCCGAATCTTGCTTGTCCATTTGTGAACAAAGTTTGCCTGATTTATTTTTACTGGATATTTCCATGCCGGGAATGGACGGCGTGCAACTTGCCGGTGAGCTACGCGAAAGAAAAGTTCAGTGCCCCATCATCATGCTGTCTGCCGTGGTACGTGAAGATCAAACCATGGCCCCTTCATCGGCTTACGATGACTACCTGGTGAAACCGCTGCTACTTAAGGCCTTGCTGGATAAGTTAGGTGCTTATCTGCAATTGGCTTGGATATTCCAGCCTGCAATTGATACCAGAGCAGAAGAGACTATGGGCCTGTTGCCAATTTACAATGAGCAAGAGCGGCCGCAGCAGTCTATTATCGATCAGCTTTGCCATATGGCCGAAATAGGTAATCTCTCTGGTTTAAAAAAGAAAATTCATCAACTTGAACTGGATGAGCAAGCTGGCGCACGATTCATACAGCAGTTGAAACAATTAATTTATCGTGTGCAATTTGAGGCGATTATCAAATTATTAAGAACTCCAACCCATGTTAATGCTTCCGTAGATGAGGTGAAAATATGACTGCGGAGATTAAAGAGAGCGACTTGATTCTGGTGGTGGACGACTCCCCGGAAACAGTCGGCATGTTAAACGATACTCTCGAGCGAGCTGGTATGACTACGCTGGTGGCCCTTGAAGGAAGCCAGGCCTTGAGTATTGCCAGGAGAATGCTGCCCGACCTGATTTTATTAGATGCGATGATGCCGGAGATGGATGGTTTCGAGGTTTGTCGTCGTTTGAAAATGGAAGGGGAGTTGCAGTCCATCCCGGTTATTTTTATGACCGGTTTAAAAGATACGGAGAGCGTTGTAAAAGGTTTTGAAGCGGGCGGGGTCGATTATGTTACCAAGCCCATCGTTGCCAATGAACTGATCGCAAGGATGCGCGTGCACCTTGCCAATGCGCGTCTTACGCTAAGCGCTCGCACCGCGCTGGATGCGGCGGGTCAATGTGTGTTTGCCGTTAATCAACAAGGTGGAGTGCTGTGGACAACCCCCGAAGTTAATCGACTTCTTGAAGCTGCCAATAGCGCTAACTGGTTGAAAGATAATCTCGAAGCAGAAATAGCTAATTGGTTGTCTCATCAGCCCAGTATTGGAATGGGCTTTAATATGAACTCGCCAAAGCGTTCTTTGCGCCTGGTGTACCTTGGCAACAGTGAGCGTGGCGAAATACTGCTGCGCCTTGCGGATAACGAAAAACCCAACGAGGCGGGTATCTTAAAGGAGAAGCTGAAGCTTACGGCGCGTGAAGCAGAGGTATTAATGTGGTTGGCTCGTGGAAAAACCAATAGAGACATTGGGCAGATACTGGGAACCAGCCCGCGCACGGTGAACAAGCATCTGGAGCAGGTTTACAAAAAACTGTCTGTCGAAAATCGCACCGCCGCTGCGGCCAAAGCTGTGCCTTTGCTTAGCCGCTGATCTCTGTGCTGAGCATTAGTGTTTAGGAATACTCCGCCTTGGGTATGGCCTGTAACTCTGCTTTTCCCCTGTCGAGGTTGCGATATCCAAGCGCCTCGCTAACGTGTACAACCCCAATCTCACTTTCATTAGCCATATCTGCCAGAGTGCGAGCCACCTTTAAAATTCTATCGTAAGCTCTGGCAGAAAGTTGCAGTCGCGTCAGGGCGGCGGCCAGTAGGTGGTTTTCTTTATCACCCAGCTTACAAAAAGTGTGCAACTCCCTTCCGGAAAGTTCAGCGTTGAGCTTTCCCTGGCGATTTATTTGTTTGTCGCGAGCCAGGCCTACCCTTTTTCGTATGAACTTACTGCTCTCGCCATCGGGCTTTTGTTGTAACTCCTGAATGGCCAGTGCTGCCACATGAACCTGTAAATCGATACGGTCTAACAAGGGACCAGAAATTTTATCCCGATAGCGTGCGATTTGCTGTGGTGTACAGCGGCAGCGGCCGGACCCGTCGCCATCATAACCACAGGGGCAAGGGTTCATGGCCGTAATCAACTGGAAATTGGCCGGGTATTCCACTTGTGCGGTGGCGCGGGAAATACAGATTTTTCCGCTTTCCAGCGGCTCACGCAGTACCTCCAATACCTGCCGGGGAAACTCAGGTAATTCATCCAGAAATAGAACGCCTTTGTGGGAAAGGGATATTTCCCCTGGACGAGGGTTACTGCCGCCGCCCACAAGCGCGGGTGCAGAAGAGGTATGGTGTGGTGAGCGAAAGGGCCGGGAAAGCCAGTTGGCGCCGGAATTTTGATTGGCAACCGAGCATACAGCAGCCACTTCCAGCGCTTCATCTTCTGATAAAGGCGGCATTATGGTTGGCAGGCGCGAAGCCAGCATGGATTTACCTGTGCCGGGAGGGCCGTAAAACAGCAGGTTGTGGCCGCCGCTGGCGGCCACTTCCAAGGCTCGTCTTGCCTGTGGCTGGCCTTTCACATCGGCCATGTCGATGGGGTAAAAGGCTTCATGCATTAAAGGTTTTGCCGGTGCCTGCAGAGCTTCGCGCTTGTGCAGGTGAGCGCAAACACCCAGCAGGTTTCTCGCCGTAAGCACATTAGTATTTCTGCACAGCGCTGCTTCCGAGCCATTAGTGTAGGGTACCACCAGGCTGCGATCTTCGTTGCCGCAGGCGATACCCGCTGGTATGGCGCCGCGCACGCGTCGCAGGTCGCCGCTGAGAGCCAGTTCGCCAATAAACTCATAGCCATCCAGTTCATCCTGCGGAATTTGTTCGGACGCAGCGAGTATACCCAGTGCGATGGCCAAATCGTAACGGCCGCCCTCCTTCGGCAGGTCGGCAGGGGCGAGGTTGACGGTAATCCTGCGCTGCGGGAATTCGAAGTGGCTGTTCAGCAAAGCACTGCGCACGCGATCCTTGCTTTCTTTTACAGCTGCTTCTGGCAGGCCGACAATAGTAAAACCGGGTAAGCCGTTGGAGAGATGAGTTTCCACGGTAACCAGCGGCGCGCTAACCCCAAGTTGCGCGCGGGTAAAAACAACAGCGAGAGACATTTTTTTGTCCTTTTGAATAGCATCCCTAATTTCGCGCCATTCTAACGTCTCTGCTGCGGGGCTAATGTAAGACATTAGCCCCGCTGATTGTGATCTTTTACCATTTCTTCCAGACGACTTTCGAGTGCTTCGAGCTTTGCGCGAGTGCGCATTAACACTGCTTGTTGCGCATCGAACTCCTCACGCGTTACCAGCTTAAGCTTTCGCAGGGCGCTTTCTACAATGGCCCGTAGCTGGGAAGCGCCCTTGTCCTCAGCGCTGGAAAACTCAGAAGCTTTCTGTTGTATGTCGGAAATCAGTTGTTTTGCCAGTTGGTCAATCATGAGTAGGCTACTGTTGGTTAATTGCAGCGCGATTATCCCTGATTTAAAGGCTTCAGTCTGCAGAAATTGCAGAGGAGGAAGCGGCCTTCTTGTCTGAGTGCAGCAGTGCTGGATGTACGCTGGCGCTTTCTGAGGAGAGCCCTGTGTTGGCGAGCAAAAGCAAGCGTGTTTCTGGGCGATTGATGTGTTTGATGTTTTTTTGGAAATGTAAAGCAAACAGGGAGTCGAAGCTACCGTCTTTTTTCATTTTTTTTAAACCGTACTCCAGACGTTTGGCCAGCTCTGTTTGATTGTCGGCTACGAACATAAAGTTCGATAGGGGATAGTGGAGTACCAGATCTTGTTCGATGATGAACTCCGGGTAGCGATGCTGAAATTGTGTCATGCACTCGCGAATTTCATTGATGCCGAGCGGAATAAAATCGAATCGCTTTTTTTCCAGCATGGCAAACAAGGCATCAAATTCGTGAGCTTCGACTACCTTTATGCCACTGTTACGCAGTATATCGGCGTCCGGCCAGCGTGCGCCTTGCCCCGCTGAAAGCTTTTTCAGGTCATCGAGTGTTTTTACTTTGGCAAATTTATTTTTGTCTTCTTTCCTGATAATTAGCTGACGGTAACCCAGTATCCCATTAATAATGGGTTCTTTTATGCGTGTGAATTCCCGTCTGTTTTCAAGAGTAATCTCATAATACGGTGCGACATGTATTTGGAATTGCCGTGCTCTGGAATAGGCAATGCGCTCGCGCTCGAAATTTAATCGGCGGGAGTGTGTGGACAGTGAAAAGGGACCAAATTCTTCACGGCTTTTTTCCAGTGCAAGCCAAACTAGCGTTTTATCATAAGCCTGCCGCCCTTGAGAGCCTCCCAGCCACATGCTGAAGGCCGGCGTAGAGGGGGTTTTATCTGCCCATGCAATGCCGGAAGATAGATAGATGAGAGCAGCAAAAATTCTGGTTCGCATTCGCAGGTAAGAATATGTTTAGGCCTATAGATAGAAGATAGCAGCTAGCCCCGGCGCTGTTAAGCCTAAGCATATATTGTTATAAGGTTTTTTCTACCCTGAGAATAAAGGCCGCAGAATATGGCTCCTGAGAGAAAGCTAGGTCGAATTGACAAGGGCTTATAACCAAGTGGTAGGGTTAGCGCGCCAAATAATGCTGCTGCGCTAGAGCGTAAGCTGTTACCGGCCCCTTGCAGGTGAACAAGGACTGTTTCGACCTGCCTCTTGATCCTCCCGCTTTTATCGTCTGTAAGTTCAGTACAGCTGAATTTGTTCTCTTGGCTGAAATGGTGAGTTCAGGCTTACTGCTGCCCTGGCGCAAGCCAATATAACACAGCGTTTTCTGTACTTAAGCTTGCGCTTAATTTTCCATTAATCCTCTTAACGGGTATGCGGCCCTGTTGAATGGTATTGCTTTGCTTAGCATTCCAAATAATCCGCTGAATTATTTTTGCGTAGCCTTCCTTTTTTAATAGAGCGGGAAGATTGATTTTTTTCTTAAAAATCCTGTCTGATACTAAATAAATATGATATTGCCGAGTAAAATAATTTATTAATGGCGATAAAAAAAATATCTTGTAGTGCGGAGATAGTTCTTTCCGTATTTATGTCTTAGTAGGTAATAATTTTTGGCAGTTTTTTTCTGCCGCTTTGCGTGTTTTTAATTGCTGTCAGTTATTGCCAATAAAATAGTTTTGGCGGGCATTTTGGTCTGGATAAAACGCTTGTTGTTTTAGTGGCCTTTGTTTCGATATAAAAAACGAGGCAGAAAAGTAAATGTTTTTTTTCGAAAATGTAAAATAGTGTGTGTTCCCGCAACTGTGCAGGCTTAAAATGGCGCCAAAATAATGTATACTACTTGTGCTTTCTGCCCGGCCCTCTAAGGCGAAGCCGTAGCCACATATGTGGTGGATTATTTGACTATTTCTGTAACAAATTGTGTATTAGGTGCATCAATGACAATAAAAAAAATGGCCATAGTTGGTGTATGTTGTATACCCCTGCTAGCGTGTGGTGGCGGCGGTTCTGGTTCTACACAAGGTGGCAGTCAGGCTAGCAGTTCTTCCAGTTCTTCTAGTTCTTCTAGTTCTTCTGGTTCTTCTGGTTCTTCTGGTTCTTCTAGTTCTTCCAGTTCTTCCAGTTCTTCCAGTTCTTCTTCCAGTAGTAGTTCAAGCTCCTCATCGGGTTCGAGCGCGCCTGCTGGTTTGTATACCCTGGCAGATTTCCCCATCGGTATGGCTGTTACCGCCGGCAACTCCTCCAGGAGTTTTTTGAAGCTTACGGAAAAGCAAAATACGATTAAGGCGCATTTCAGCCAGATTACTGCAGGCAATATTATGAAAATGAGTTACCTGCACCCAAGCGAAAATACGTATTACTGGGAGCAGGCAGATGCCATGGTGGACTGGGCAGAAACTAACGGCCTGAGTGTGCATGGCCACACCTTAATTTGGCATTCTGACTATCAAGTACCTGCATGGATGAAAGCTTACGATGGCGACTGGCAAACCATGCTCAATACTCACGTGACAGAAATCGTTAGCCACTTTAAGGGGGATGTGGTGAGCTGGGATGTGGTCAATGAGGCCTTCGAAGACAGCGGCTATCGCAACTCTATTTTCTATCAGAAGCTCGGTGCGGCTTATATCGAAAATGCTTTTGTGGCCGCTCGGGCTGCCGATGCAGAGGTGGACCTTTATTACAACGATTACAGCCTGGTGGATAACGGCGCAAAGTTCGGCCATGTTATCGATATGGCTGAAGATTTTCTGGACCGCGGTATTCCCATCAGCGGAATAGGTTTTCAAATGCATATCCAGGTGGATTGGCCTCGTATGGACGATATCCGTGCAACGTTTAAAGCAGTGGTAGACCTCGGGCTGAAAGTTAAAATCAGTGAGCTGGATATTCCGGTCAATAACCCCTATGCATCGTCGCCGTTTCCCCAATTTACCACCTTCACAACAGAGGCTGCCGAATTGCAAAAGCAACGTTATAAAGCGGTTGTGCAGGCTTATCTGGATGAAGTACCGGAGGCTCAGCGCGGCGGTATTACCGTCTGGGGGCTAATCGACCAAGAGAGCTGGTTACTAAACTTTGATAACCGGCAAGGCACAGACGACTGGCCGCTGCTGTTCTCTGGGCCAGACCAAGGCCCTTATCAAGCCAAGCCTGCGTTTTATGGTATTGAAGAGGCTCTAAGCGAACTCTAAGGGATAAAACTAAAAACAAGGCCCGATGAAGTACTAACTGTGCTTGCAGAATCTTTTGTCTGCTCGGGCATACATTCAAGGCCATACAGAAGGGCTGCAGTGCTCAGCACGTGCAGGTATTCCCCAAAAGAGGGGCATTAAGGTGTACGTACGCTATGAACGGAGTATTGAAGAGGGAAGAGGTGTAACGGCCCTCGCGAAGCAGAGGGCCTGGGGCTAATAAGCCTTAGCTTATAGAATACTTTTAGAAAACCTTTAGTGCCGCCAGTTGCAAATAGGCAGCAAAGAAAATGACTGGAATTAACACGATAAAGGTAGGTTCCAGTTTGAATGAAAATTCTGTGTTTGCTTCTTGTCCAATAGCATTAGTGACGTCCATGATTGCCTCCGAGGCGCTTGTTTGTTTTGTGCCACTATCTGTGACGTAGTTCGCTTAAAGCTTGTGATGGGTGCATCATAAACGGCAATATGTGAGATTGCACCCCTCTAAGACGATATCTGCGCCACTAATTTGACTTTTCTTTAAGCGATTAGCGCTTTATGCGCGCAGTTGCCTGAATCTCGACTTTCATCTCATCCTGCAAGAGCCGTGCCTCGAACATTGTGGCTGCGGGTTTAACCTCGCCCAGCCATTTTCTGAGCACTGGCCAGCAGGCCTCAAAGTCTCTTCTGTCGGGCAGAATATAGGTGATGCGAACAATATGAGAGATGGCGCTATCGGCCTGTTTCAGGGCGTTTTCAATGTTGATGAAGCACTGTTCGGCCTGCTCTGCAACATTGTCGCTGATGGTCATGTTGCTGTAATTGAAGCCGGTAGTACCGGAGACGAAAACATAATCGCCATCAACAATGGCTCGAGAATAGCCAATCAACGCTTCAAATTCGGATCCACTGCTTATTTGTTTAAAGGTCAAAGTTCTCTCCTTGAAAAATTTTTCGACGTTTGTAGGCTCTATTAAGTGCTTGTGCGAATAATATAAGTGGTTCTTGCGCAGACAGAAGGGCTTTTACCTGCGGTTGACCCATGACCGGCCTAACATGCTCGTCTTGCACCGGGGTGGCAAAATTCTGTGATCAACTATAATCCCCAACGATTCACTCTAATAATCTCAGGAGACAACATGAAGACATTCAACAAACTGGCTGCGGTAGTTCTTTTAAGCGGTTCAGCTTGCCTGGCCACCGCTCAGGATGATATTACCTTTCACACCAAAGAAGTGGCCAAAAACCTCTATGTGATTGACGGTACAGGGGGCTTCGCCGGTGGTCGCATGGCGCTCTCCATTGGTGAAGACGGTGTGGTGCTAATTGATGATGGCTTAGCCGCGCATTTGGACAAAATTAACAGTGCCATTAAAAGCGTGAGTGAAAAGCCTGTAGATTTTTTGATTAATACCCACCTGCACTCGGACCATATTGGCAATAACGCCAGCTTTGGTGCCGATCATGTGCATATTGTGAGTCATGCGAACCTGCGGGATCGCCTGAAAAAACAGGGTATCGATAAGGACACTCCAGCCCCCGCAGACGCTTTGCCGATAATCACCTTTAGTGAAGATATTCGTTTTCATTTGAATGGCAGCGAAATTCACGTATTTCATTTGCCCAAGGCACATACCGATGGCGACGCTGTGATCCATTTTCGCGACCTCGATGTGATCCACACGGGGGATATATTATTCAGCGGCATGTTCCCGTTTATCGACCTCAAAAACGGTGGCAGTGTAGAGGGCTATATCGCCGGGCAGAAGGCGCTCTACGACTTGGCGGGTAAAGAGTCAATTATAGTGCCGGGGCATGGGGAGATAGGTGATCGAGAAGCCCTCAAGGCCTCCTTCAAAATGTTGAGCGATGCCAACAAGCGTATAGCAAAGCTCAAGAAGGAAGGTATGAGCGAAGACGAGGTCGTGGCTGCCAAGCCCCTGGAAAAGTATGAGAGCTGGTCCTGGGCGTTTATCACGACGGAAAAAATGACCCGCACCATCTATAAAGATCTAAAATAGGGATTTTAGCGGGCTGGTAGGTTCCGCCCGCTGTTTGACCCGGAGTTAAATTGCAGTCGCTTAATGAATTTATCAATAGCTGGGGTGTCACACTGGGTGTTGGCGCACTTATGGCCTTTATGGTCTTCATCATCTGGGATCTCGCCCATAAAAGTAAGGCGGGAAAATTTGGCACCTTTATACTGTTTATTGCCCTGGGCGTGGGCATGCTGGGCTTTGTGATAAAACTGGTGATTCAGTATTTGATGGAATCTTCCGGTGTTTAAAAGCCTTTAACTTGTGAGCTGGAGAGTACGCATATATGAAGATGTTTATTGTTTTGGTACTTCTCTTTACCGCAGTGCAGTTTAGGGATGATATCAGCAACCTGCTAAACCCGCCGCCAGACCTTTCCTCTTTTCGCGGTGAAGTGGTGCTCTATTCAACTACCTGGTGTGGCTACTGTAAAAAAGCCAGATCATTACTGCAAAACAGTGGCGTGAGCTTTATAGAGAAGGACATCGAAAAGTCTGATTCTGCCGCTGCAGAATTCCAGCAACTTGGCGGTAGAGGCGTTCCCCTGGTGACCATAAATGGCGCGGTTCTAAAAGGCTATGATCGCAGCCGTATACTTGACTTAATTACTGCGGAATTGTGAGCTAGCCTGCCTGCCTACCCCTACCCTAACAAGCCCTTTTTCCTGCTGGCGATAAATCTCCGGTCGCCATAAATTACCTTGCTAATACCATCTATACTCTAAAGAAATTCAACAGGTATTGTGCAAATGGAAGCAGATAGTCGCGGGGGCCTCTCAGTAGCCGTCTATGCACCGCTTATCCAGGGCTTTTATTTTGGTGAGCTTATCGCTCAAATTCAGCAACTGTGCGTTGTAAAGAGCTATCGCTTTACACTCATCAAAACCCGCTCCTTTGGCGAGTATCAGTCTAAACTGGGCACCGGCCAATTTGACATTGTTATCTCACTGCGCAATGCAGTGCATCCCGATCTGGTTGAGTATTTAAGAGCTGCAGGTAAGGCTGTGGTATCGCTGGCCTTCGATTATTTTCCCTTAGATGTACCCGTGGTCTCTCCAGATAATGAATATGGCCTTGAACTAGCCTTTAATCATTTGATAAAACACGGTCACCAAAAGCTGGCTTTCGCTGGCGATATATCCCAGTTTGATTTGCGTAAACGCTACGAAGCCTTCTGCGACCAGCATGAAATTAACGGGTTTCCACTGGAAGACGATCAGATTTTCATCTTGGATAATGCTCTGCCTTCCAGCGGTTATAGCCTGGCCAAGGAGTTTGTTGCACGAGACAATGGTGCTACCGGAATTATCTGTGGGGCGGGCTTAACGGCAGTGGGCTTTGCTCGTAAACTGACTCAGCTAAACCCCTCTTTACTTGAAAAAATCGATATTGTTGCCTTCGACGCCTTATCTGTATTTCCTTTTTCCACCTCGGGTATAAGTATTGTTGATCAGAACATGTTTCTATTGGCGCACAAGACCTTGGAACTGGGGGAAAAACTATTTCAGCGCGAAATCATAGAACGACATACCTTAGTGCAGCCAAAGCTGGTTGCCGCAGACTCCGACCTTTATGTTTCCGGTGATGCCTTTCTGGCAACGTCCGCTGAATTAGCGGAAATACACAACGCCAATTACGTGAAGTCGCTTTTAGCCAATTTCTATGAATGGCCAAAAGAGATCGGCGAGGGTCGGCTTGAAGACCTGATGATGCTGGAACCGTTCTTTCCTCGGCATTTACAGGAGGCTTTACTCACCAGAGTGGTAAAAAATTCGTCAGCCGGCCCGGTGGCCAAGGTGGTGAGGCACTTTACGCTGGACGGGACCGAGCATTTGGGTAAAGAAGACAAGCAGGGGCTTTGCCTATTAGCGGATTATCCGAAAGGCTTCAAATCCTTCAATCCCGCTAAATATACTTCGGTGATTCATATACCCATTTGCTCACAGGAAAATCTGTGGGGGATTCTAAGCGTGTTTGGCGAAAGCGAGCAAAGTTCCGCACCGTCCAGCATATCCTCGCTCTGTGGTTATCTGGGCTTAACGGTAAAATTTCTAGAAAAGCAGCTGCGCTCAAACAAGCTTAGCGTGAAAGGGGAGCAGGAAAAAACACAGCAGTCGCAATCTCAGCATATGGGGCAGGTGGTTTGGAATATTAGTGACAGCACCGCTCAGTGGGACAGTAAAGCTATGGAGATGCTGGGTTATATCGGTGAGCTGGACAGGCATGTGTATCAGCACATGGAGCTAGGCGATCTGGTGCATAAGGAGGATGAGAGACGCATGCGTGCATTAATAGATCGCGCCTCAACTGAGGAGACTACCACCAGCATTCGCCTGCGACATAAAAACAAGTCTTACCCCACTTACGATATTACCTGCCGAAAGGAGCCCGGTAAGGAAGAGCTGCGTTTTGATATATTACTGAGTCATGAAGACCATGGCTGATCTTCTGGTAAAATTGAACGCACTCATTGGTGCGGACAATCTAACGTCTATACTACTGCTGATATTGCTAAGCAGTATATTCGTTAATCTTTTTTTACTGCAAAAAAATCTGCAGGCTAAGAAAAAGAAGCTGGATAGAGAGAAAATCATTGAAGTTCTAAAAGAATTTTTCACCAGCCAGTTAAATCAGTCGCAAAATACCCTTCGTCATAAACAGCGTAAACACTTTGAGAAAAAGGTGATGCGCCTGCGTCAGGCCTATCTGGCTATCGAAAAAAGCTGTTTGGATAAAGGTATAGACTCACAAGCCTATTGGCAGCTCTTGCACGACAAGCTCAAACAACTGCTTTCCATATATGAGCATCATAAAGCTAGTAAGATGCTGCAGCGGGTGCGGGAAAAAATAACAAAAATTCAGGGCTTGTTGGATAAAGCACCGGAAGCGGAGAGTAGAGAGAAAGTAAGCACCGCACTGGATAAACTGGAAATCGCTTGTGAGGAACTAAGCGATAACCCTATACGCCTGGCCGAGATGGATAAAAAGCTGGCTCGTCTACTGGCCAAACTTAGCAATGAATTTTATCGTGAAAGCAGCCATATTAGCGGTGCTGGGCAGCGTTTTCTGGAAAACGGTTCAAACAATGTCGTGCAAATAAAGCACCACGCCCAAACCATGGGTGATATTGCTGACAATTCCAATTATGGGCCGCAGGAGGACTATGGCCGCTCCATGTCATCCATGTCTGAAGCCACAGCAGATATGCGCGCGCGTATTGATGAGCTGGAATATCAGCTTAAGCAGTCGCGCAATAAACTAGAGCTGCACATGCATGCTATGGATAAGGCAGCGAAGGATGACGACTTAAAGAGTTTAAGTGGCGATATTCGTGATGTGTCCGATGAAATAATCGAAGCCAGCGAGCGTGAAATTGATCGCTTGAATAACCTGGTGAAAGAGAAAAAATCCATTATTCATGAGCTGGAAGATGCTTTAAGCAGTGTTAAAAAACACGAGAAAGATGCAAGCCCTCTTGAGCAGGAAGAAACCAAGCTAAGCACAACCAGAGAGAATGAAATCGAATTACTTCGCCGCAACCTTTATGAATCTGAGCAGTGTATTCTGCTACTTGAGCGGGAGCTGGAGCTTCTTAAAGAGAGTAGAGATGAGGCGCTCAAGAAGAAGCAAGCTTTGGTGAGTGAAGACGAGATTTACCAACTGAATAAAACCATCGATAGCCTCAAAAGCGAGGTGGTGGACTACGAAAGTGCCTGGCGAGAAAAAGACCTCTTGTTTGGTTATGTAACAGACTGCCTGGATGCCAGCACAGCAGAGGACGTTTCTTTAACGGTCTATCAATGCCTGAGTGATATGGGTTTTAGATCCGATATGTTGATAAACACGGCTCAAAGAACGCTGGAAATAAATCCGCAAGGGGCAATACCCACTAAAGAAAAGTTGATTGTAAACAGTATGCAGGTTGGTGAGGTGAATCTTTCAGATAAAGAAAAACGATTCTACTTCCGTTTTTCCAACCTCGGCGGCTTGGTAAGGAAGAATGATGGCAAGCCCATTGGTGAAAAAGAAAAGTCTAACCTGTTTGAGTTGTTTAGCTTAACAGACAAAATATTACGCCGAATTTCCCAGCTTGCAAACAACAAGCAGAGCATGAGATCTATCGACGGTGTGAGCAATTCTATTAAATATTTGATGAAAGAAATAGATGAGTCATACGATCAGGTTTTTCAGAAAATTGGTGGTGCGGTACACGATGGCTTTGGACAGCTCGAAGATGTGGCTCGCTCAGCAGGGTTGAACGCAACACAAGTGGCCAGCATTAAGAACCTGGAAAAAGATCTTTCTACCGAGCTGCTGGCTGAAAAAAGAGTAAAATTACGTACGCACAAATCCATGTTGAGTTTGCTGCAGAAGGTGGAAAAGCTAAACGATTAAGTTGGGCTAAAAGTTCATTAAACGCTGTAGCAGCCAAATTGAGGCTACGCTGCCGATACCATAGGCAGGTAGTAGACGGCTCCACTGTGGTATGGGAATGTACTTAATTATTTTTATTACGAGTAGTGCCGCCAGTACAAAGATCAATTGACCCAACTCCACACCGATATTAAATGAAAGCAAGGCCGCTATGGCTTCTTCTTCTGGCACGCCTATGTCCTTAAGTGCGCCTGCGAACCCCATACCGTGCAGTAGCCCAAAGGAAAAAGCTACCAGCCAGGGATACGTTGCCGTAAGGCTTTTGTTGCCCTTTTCTATTGAGATTAACTCGCGCGCGAGGAATACAATTGAGAGGGCAATAGCCGCTTCCACCGGCGGACCTGCCACTTGCATCCACCCCAGACTTACCGCAATAAGGGTGATGCTGTGGGCCACGGTAAATGACGAAATAGTAAGTAGCAGTAAGCTGAACCTGGCAATAAGCAGTACAAGTGCAAACACAAAAAGAAGGTGATCCAGCCCCGCCAGGATATGCTCGAAACCAAGAATAATGTAGGCCAGTAGTATATTGCTAGAGCTCAATTGCTGAGCTTCCGGTATCGTAAAACTGGTGACTTCAGTATTAAGAACAGCGGTGAGTGTATTGCCATCACGGGAGGGTATGCGCACCAGTACCTGGTAGTTGGAGCCCTGAAGCCCGTTTACCGAAAACTGCATACCCGCCAAGCCCTGGTCTCGCTGGATATTCCAGCGCTCAACCAAAGTATTGGATTCATGGCTGACTTGTTTGGGTGAAATAGCCTGAGTACTTGCATCAAAATCCAAGGAGAATTTCGGTATTTGTTTACCCTTGTACGGTAATTTCCAAATGACTTCAAAGTGCGTATTGGCGGCAGTGTCTGCCGCAAGCGGGGCGATAGTAAGCGATGCCGGCCGAGAGTCATCGGCGAAACAGAAGGCGCTCAACAAAACAAAGAGTGAGGCAATAATCAGTTTCACGGTTTAGCACCTTGCGGTACGACTTCATGCTGAATCTGGTAGCGTGACAACAGTTCCCGCTCAAAATTATTTTTGAAGGTTTGTGCATTTTCATAACGCCAGTCACCTAGCACTTCGGGTTTCACACGCTCAAAAGGTTTAACTTTTGCCTCGCTGTATTTTTCGAGCCGCACAAAGTGCAAACCAAAACTGGAGGATAGTGGGCCTGCCCATTCGCCCAGGGGTAGATCTGTTATGTGCTCAACAAAAACCTTTCCGAACTGTCTTTCTATTTGTTGAGGGCTTTGCTCCACCAGCGTTGGCGGGAGAAGATGAATGTCTCCCTGAGGGCTTTGCCCCTGCTCAATTCTGTTTTGCTGCAAGGCCACTACTTTACGCAGTTCTGTATCAGCACGATCTGTAGAAATCAAAACCTGAGACAAGGTGTATTTGGGGGCTTCTAGGTAGCGCTTCTGGTTGTTCGCATAGAATGTTTTTAACTCTTCATCGCTGGGTGCGCGGGTGCCAGCCATGTCGTCGAGCAGGTACTCCATTTTTTGGCGCAAACGGCGGTTAATAACCTGATCATTCTGGTGAAGGCCAAGTGATCGTGCCTCACGTAAATACATTTCGTTTAGGGCAAAGGCTTGAATGACGTTATCCACTTCTTTGTCTAAAGGGTGGCGTTGATTCGACTTAAGGAAATTGTTTTTTAGCTGATCAATACGGCCTTCGCTGACAATGATCACCTTGTCGTCGTTGTTCTCTTGTTTCGAAAACTGATAAACGAAAAAAAATGCAAGCGCGATAAGAAGGAAGTGAAGCAGGGGTTCGGAGTATATTTTTTTCATATTTATGAATAAAACCGCCAGAGAGTACGAGACTCGCTGGCGGTATTTTTTTGCGTGTTTAAGGTCTAGGGGGTGTACCAAATAGGTGAAGTGTAAGCACGTTCTTGCCCAACTAGTTCAGCTTCTGGGGGGATTTCTGCACCCAAGCGTACTTTGTCATAAAGAACCCAGCGAGGTGTTGGAATTTCCAGCACGCGAGCATAATAAAACGCAGATTCTTTTTTGTTGAAGTCTGGATCTGTCCATACGCTCGCCAGATAGGTATCACCAATACTGTTGCTCCAAGTGGCAGTTTCCAGGTCGACGGTAGAGCCTACGGGTGTTTTGCAGCGACCGTTTTTGTCGATTTCACGATCGTCTGACACTACGACATCGTATACTTTTTCGTGCAGTTTCCCTTTTTTATCCAGCCAGCCTTTAATAATTTGAATCCGGTCTAGGTTGCCGCTGATTGGGTCTTTGGTGGCGTAAACCATAAAAGAAGGGGCTTTACCCTTGCCTTTGGTAATATCGCCACCCATTGGAACGCCTTTCTTGTAGCCGATGGCGGCCGGGTCGTTGGCAAAAACATCCTTATCTTGGTAGCCCCAGCCACCAAAGAAACGAACGGTCATGCGAGGTCCGGTAGTCGCGTAGGTTTCTTTGCGTTGCATCGCATCAAAAAGTGCTTCTCGGGTGTTTTCGTGAGCCCAGATGCCTGTGTAGCCTGAGGCCACCAGTTTATAGCCTTCAAAAGAACCATTATCGTTTTTCACAAAGGGATGGTTTACGCGCTCAGAGGAAGGCTCTGCGTTAACTGCCTTACCGAAGTAATTATCTTCATCGGCTGTTGCCAGTGCGGTATGGCTGTCGGTTGCGCCGCCCACGCCAAATTTATAGGGGTTGGTGCCGAATTTTTTCTCCAGTAACAGGCCCTGCTTGAGTGCCTCGCGAGCATATTCGCCCTTATACATCTCGGGTTTTTTTAGGTCGGAGATATCGAGGTTACCCACATCCCAGGTTTCATAATCGGCAAATTCGTCATCGGGAGAAAGATAGGGGTGTGCTTCGCCATCGCCTTTTATCTGGGTGATTTCGTAATGTGGCTCCCATTTCGCGCGTAGTTCTACATAGTTTTTATCTACCGTATTACCGTGGTAGGTGCTGGTGGTGGGAAACATCCAGCCATTGGAAAGGTTGCCGTTGTGGGCAAAAGCAAAAGCACTGCCACCGGTTGTTTTCTCGTAATTTTCTAACCATGCCCAAAGAGTTACCGGGTCGGTGCTTCCGCTTGGGGCCTGGGTGGTTGGTGGTTGCATTTGCAGTGCTTGCTTAGCGCTGTCTCGCAGAATGACATTGCGGTGTAAGTTGAAGCCCTTTGGAACGGAGGTCCACTCAAAGCCAATAAATGCGGTGAACAGGCCGGGTTCATTGTACTTTTCTGATGCGTTTACGATATCTGTCCAAACCGCCCCAAATACCTTAGAGCCCGGGCTGTAATCTCTTACGAAAGCTTCGGGCAAGGTCATTTGTGAGAAGTTCATAATAAGATCGAAGGCAGCCTCTCCCGCCGCTTTGCCACCTTTTTGGAAGGCTTCGTGATATTCCTTGCCTTTGGGTTCGGCCAGTATGTTTTTAGTGCCTTCTTTAATGTCAGCGGCGATGCCCATCAGATCGGTGTGATCGGTAACGATCAGCCAGTCCAGCGGCCTGGAAAGTTTCACTGGAATGTTTGTCGAAGAGTTTATCTGCTCGCCCCGTGCAAAACGGTAGGCGTCGTCCGGAGTAAGTGTATTGCCAAACAAACCTGCGTCGAGTGATAAACCTGTGTGCAGGTGGGAGTCGCCCCAATAGACCTTGGACGGCTGTTGTGAGTTAGCTGCAGGGGAGTACCCCTGCAGTGCTTCGCTGTTTTTTTCGGCGGAGGAAGCAAAGCATACAGTGGTGCTGCAAGCGAGTGCTATAGCCAGTAGTGGGTTGCGGGTATTCATGAAAAGCTCCTAGCACATGAGGTTATTTTTCTAGTAAATTTGTGGTTATTTGCGGCTGGGCGCAGCTTAACATTTTTCGTGGCTAAGCGTGCTTGGCCTTAGTTGCTGATGGTGTAGCCTTTAGCCGTTAGGCATGTTCCGCGGGCTTTAAAAAAATCACTGCGTTTGGCTTCCAGTTGCTCAACGCTTAGCTGAGTTGAGGCCTGTTGTTGTGCTTGCTGCTGAGCAGCGTTAGCTTCGGCACTGCGCCTTTTTGCCCGTGAAGCGCCGATCACTGCGCCAACGGCAGCGGCTTCTGTTCGATTGTTGTCAGTTGCGTGGCCTATGGCGGAGCCAATAACTGCGCCACGCACTGCGCCTCGTCCACCGGCGCCTGCAGAGGCTTGAGGCACACCTCCAGGTACAGTAGCGCTTTTAGCTGCAGCTATCTGGCTATCTATTTCCGCAACGCTCGTGCCTACTTGATTTGAGGCCCAGTCGTCACAGGCTTTTTCGTCAACAGCTTGCTGCTCAGGTGTTTGATCTTTTGCCGGGAAGATAAATTGCTGAGCGGATGCAAAATGGGCAGTAACACTGAGGATTAAGAGTACAGAGAATTTTTTCATAAGGGTTACTCCTTTTTTAGAATAAAAGCACGCGACGTTTTTGATTAAAAGACGGTGTCAATAAGCGCCATCAATGGGCTTCTGGAGGGGGATTATCCCTTAGCGGTGGGACTTAGGCCAGGGTTCTTTGTTAGCATGGTTAAAGGGCTTTCGCTCGCTCTCAATAGTGGGTGATATCGCTTTGCAGCGTGCTGCGGCCTTATTCTGTTTTTTAGTGCCTGTGTTGGAAGGAATATAGAGTTGAGTTGCGCTAATAGACTGAATATTGCAACACCCTTAAATCTAGTTATGCAAACGCTAGCTAAAATTTTATCTTTGGAGTGGCTTGAAACCTCATGGAGTATAAAGTAGTCGAGCGAGAGCCGGTCACTGTGGCCTGTCTTCGCCATTTAGGCCCTTATGGCAGGTCCATAGAGGAGTATTGGCAGAATGTCTTTGTGCCGTGGTTGAGAATAAACAAGCTGGAGAGTAACCCGCGCTACGGTATCGCAAGAGATAACCCAATGCATACTCCGGCAGAGAAGTGTCGTTATGATTCCTGTGTGGCGGTGGATGAAGATTTTTACCCCAATGGCTCTGCTTTCAAAGCCCTTATACCAGGAGGCAGGTATGCGGTGTTTGGCTTTAAAGGTAGAGCGGAACAATTGGGCATGGCATGGCAAAGAATCATGTGCGACTGGATGACCGAGGAAATGCATATTAACGACCAGCGACCGGCGTTTACCTATCACCCTCCGGGTGCTATATATAGCCTTGAATATGATGCTTTTGAATGCGAGCTGTGTGTGCCCATTATTCCCCCACTGCTTGAGTAATATTTGGCATAATCACGCGCTAGCAATGAGATCCTCAGGTAAACAACACATGAAAATATTTCTACTCTCCCTTGTTTCTCTTCTGTTCTTAGCCGGCTGCAGTACCACCCAGCAGGACGAAAGCAGTTTGACCATCGAAGACGTGTTACGACAGAGTACTGGTCAGAATGGCCGAGCCTGTTTGCGTATTGCTGATATTAAGGGCTTTGGATTTGATAAGCGCACCTTTACCGTTGATGGTCGCCGCAGCTATTACCTTGGTACTACGCGCTTGTACTGCGATGCGGATACCTCACCCCGTGCGGTTTTCGATGGCCCCGGCGGTGAGTTTTGTGGCGGAGGGACCAGCAGAATTGTAACCGCCAGTGGCAGTTGTTCTATTCGCTCGCTATTTGAATTTGAGAGCCGTGAACAGGCATTTGCCGCGCGAGATGCCGCAATTGCCGCAGTGAAAGGTGACGCCGATGCTGCACAAGAGCAGCCTGAACAGCCGGCTGAAGAGTAACACCAGCCGGGCTAAGCTTTTTTAGGGTAAGCAGCATAAAACCCTTGCCCCTGCTCACTAGCCAGTGATTATCTCTGCGGGTATTCGATTCGGCGCTCAGGCCTCTTTTGCGGGGGCGTGGTGGCTTCGTAATAAATCACCTAACTCTGGAATACACGAGCCGCAATTACTGCCGCATTTTATTTCTTTGCCCAGCGCTTCTACGGTGGAGCAGCCTTGGTTAATGGCGTCTTTAATTTCGTTTTCCCCCACTTGAAAGCAGGAGCATATAATTTTCCCTTGGTCGGGCATATTGGCGCCGGCATTTCCGCCCAGTACAGCAAAGCGTTCACCGATATCGCAAAGCTTGCCTAATTGCTCATCAAGCCAGCGGCTGTCGCCAGGCGCTGCCTGCACGCGAGTGAGTCGCAGCACTACCTCTAAGGCACCATCTACAAACCCTGCCGCACAGAAAAATGCTTTTTCCGAGTCCCCCATTTCAATCCAGTCGCTAATATGGGGGTAGCTTTTTTGTAGCCAGAGGTGCCAATGCTGTTTTTTCTCTGCATCGGCTATTCGGTACTTAAAACCTTTATCCAGGGGGATTTTGCACCAGTATTCGCTGGAGGGTTCTATTTCGACCAAGCTATGAAGTGTGCCAGACCACGCTACCGGGTAGGCGCTTATTTTTACCGGGGAGTGTTTGAACTCCGGTTGGCCACAAATGGGGTCGGTAACGGAATTGACTAGCGCGTCGGCGCGGCTGGAGGAGGCAAAGCGCTCGTTCCAATGCATGGGCACAAATATTTCGCCGCGTCGCTGGCCCTGATTGAATTGAATACGGCCAAAAAAGTGGGCGCCCAGATTCTCCAGTTTTGCAATGTCGTGTTGCTTTAAGCCCAGCTTGTTGGCGTCTTGTGGGTGAATATCGATATACGGTTCTTCGGCGTGGCCCATTAATTTGGCGGCATTGCCGGTGCGACTCATGGTGTGCCACTGATCGCGAATACGACCGGTATTCATAATGAGCTGTCCGTCGCGGGGTGGCTTCCTGGGGAACTGAGCGGTAATGGCAATCAGTTGAGCTCGTCCGCTGGGCGTAAAAAATTTCCCGTCGACAAACATACGGCGGGTGCCTTCAGCTTTGGATGCCGTTACGGGCCATTGAATGGGCTGGAAAGTATTGTAGTCCTCTATGCTTATATCGCTGTAGGCTGAAATATCGAAATCCCTGCTGCCGTCATTTTCAAAGGCAGAGAGTTGTGCGTGCTCGCGAAATATTTCGGCGGGGTGCTCATAGGAAAATGCTTTCTCGAAACCAAGGCGCTTGGCGAAATCGCAAATAATCTGCCAGTCATGTCGGCTTTCGCCCGGTGGTGGCAACAAGCCTTTTTGCAGAGAAATACAACGCTCAGAATTGGTGACTGTGCCGTGTTTTTCGCTCCATGTACTTGCTGGGAAAACCACATGAGCCTGTTTGGCGGTATCGGTATTGGCGATGCATTCGCTCACCATAACCAGTTCGCAGCGTTGTAGGGCCTCGCGAACAAAATTTGCATTTGGCATGGTAACAACCGGATTGGTGGCCATAATCCAAACCGCTTTTATTTTTCCATCGTAAATCTGTTGGAACATATCGACCGCTTTTGCGCCTTCCTTTCTGGCCATGTTTTCAGCCTGCCAGAATCGTTCTACGCGGTTTATATGCTCCGGGTTGTCAAAGCCCATGTGGGCAGCCAATTGGTTTGCCAGGCCGCCCACCTCTCTACCACCCATAGCATTGGGTTGGCCAGTAATAGAAAAAGGGCTGGCCCCGGCTTTGCCAATTCTACCGGTGGCTAAATGGCAATTGATAATGGCGTTGCCTTTGTCTACGCCAGAAGAAGACTGGTTTATGCCCTGAGAAAAAACCGTTACCGTTTTTTCTGTATGGCTAAACCACTGGTAAAACTGTTCCAGCTCCTGGATGGGGAGGTCGCACAGTGTGGCAGTTTGCGCAAGGCTTGGGCATTGCGCATTTGCAGCTGCGAGCGCTTCGTTAAAGCCCTGGCAGTGCTCGGCGACAAAGGGTTTATTTATAGCGCCTTGGTTGGATAGGTGATTTAACAAGCCGTTAAACAAAAAGGCGTCTGCGCCGGGCCGCAAAGGCAGGTGGATATCGGCAATATCACAAGTGGATGTGCGACGAGGGTCAATAACAACAACCTTCATGTCCGGGCGTGCTTTCTTGGCGGCAGCAATACGTTGATAAATTACCGGGTGAGCGTAAGCCGTGTTGGAGCCCACCAATACCAGTAAGTCGCATATTTCCAAATCTTCGTAGCAGCCTGGAACGGTGTCTGCGCCAAAAGCACGTTTGTGGGCAACTGTTGCGGAGGCCATGCAAAGGCGTGAATTTGTATCTACATTAGCCGTGCCCACAAAGCCCTTCATTAGTTTGTTAGCAACGTAATAATCTTCGGTAAGTATTTGCCCGGAAAGATAAAAAGCCACCGCATCCGGACCGTGCTGATGGATAATTTTTTTGAATTTTTCTGCTGCATAGTTAAGCGATTCATCCCAACTGGCGGCTTCCCCATGTAATAACGGTGTGAGCAAGCGGTCTTCCGTTTGCTGGGTTTGGTGCAATGCCGAACCTTTTACACATAAGCGCCCTTTATTTGCCGGATGCTGCTTGTCACCTGTTACCTTAACTATTTGCCCGTCGGCGATTTCCGCAGTTACTCCGCAACCCACGCCGCAATAACAGCAGGTGGTGTTTTGGCTTGAATTGTCCGAGGCGAGAATTGTGTTTAACTTATTCATTAATAGCTGCTGGAGGGTTCGCTGTTGTTGAGTTGGGCAGGGTGTAGAAAGCATCGCCCAATAAGAGCTTTGATAAATCGTCGGGAAGTTCGCTTTGTTTTTGCATGGCTTCAAAATAGCTATTGCCGCTGCGGGTATCGCCAAAGAGAACTATTCCATCCAGCTTGCCATCTTTTACAAGCAGTTTTCGATAGATCTTGTTTTGCCTATCCTGCAAGACAATTTCCCGGTGTTGCTGCGCTGATAAATGCTTTCCGGCAGAAAAAACTTGCACGCCCGAAACTTTTAACTTGGTAGCAACGGTAGGGTTAACAAAGGGCGTGTTTTTATCGAAGCAGAGGCGGTCGGCCAGGGTGACGCATTGATGCCAAATGGGCTCAACCAAACCAAAGCTAGCCCCCTCGCATTCACAGCATTCTCCAAGGGCGCTGACGTTCTCAGCCGAGGTCTTCATATAATGGTCTACTTGAATGGCTCGCTTGCAGCTTAAACCTGATGCCTCGCCAAGTTCTTTATTAGGCGTGATGCCGGTAGCAATTACCGCCAGATCACAGCGGATACGCTCGCCGTTGGAGAGCTGAGCTGCGCTTACTTTTTCTTCACCAATAAATGTTTCCACCTCGGTGCCGAGTTGGAACTGAATATTTTTCTGCTCCATTACCTGCCGTAGCATATCGCCGGCGCCGGCATCCAGTTGGCGGTTTAATGGCCAGGCGTTGCGGTGTACTAAAACAACCTTCAAGCCCCGTTGTGCTAAACCGTAGGCCGCTTCCAGACCAAGTAAGCCGCCGCCAACCACTACCGCTTTCTTAGCTTTTGTGCTGAGTTGGCTTAGGGTGTCAGCATCCGCCAGGGTGCGAAAACTGTAGATATGCTGGAGTTGCTGATTTTTTGCAGGAATGCGTGCGGGACGGGACCCCGTTGCCAGTACCAGTTGTTGGTACCCTAGCTTGCTGCCATCGCTGAGGATCAGTTGCTGATGCTTATGGTCGATCTTCTCCCCGCGCTGGCCGGAAATAAAACGAATATTATTGGACTCATACCACGCGCGGTCTTTTTGGATCAGGCTGTCGCGCTTTGCTTCCTTTGCCAGAAGAGACGATAGAAGGATGCGATTGTAACTGCCCTCAATTTCATCACCTACTACGGTAATGGAAAATTTATCAGCGCTGCGCCGCAGTATTTCGTCCAGCAAACGCCCAGATGCCATACCGTTGCCCACGATTAACAGCTGTGTTTTGCCACTGTTTTCTTTTTGATAAATCATAGTTAACTTTGTGCGGCGCCCCGTGTGTGTGCGCAAATTCCAGTGTTTGCACGCTAATGAATCACTGCTGCAGGTAGTGTGAGCCCCTAGGGCCCCAGAAACAGTGCAGGCAGGGTGTATTCTTAGCGCAGTGCTTGGTTTGATAGGAGGCTCAGCAAAATGCGAACCACTATCGTCCCTTGCACTCACCGAGATTGATCGGCAGTATTGCGGGGTTTCCATTTACAGCCCTAGCCAAGCTAAGCGCCTCTATGAGCAATGCAGTCCCTGAAATACTAGCGAGCACGCCGGAGCACACGCGAGAGTGGTCGGCTGCCATAAATCTGCATTTGGCTTTGCGGGACGGTAAAACACGCGTGGTAAAAAGCCAGCATCACGGGCCACTCAGAATACAACGCCCTTTCTATCCGGAAGAGAGTTGTCATCTTTATTTGCTCCATCCTCCGGGCGGCATGGTGATTGGCGATGAGTTGCAGATTTCGGCAGAGTTGCTGCCACATGCTCAGGCGCTAATCACCACCCCTTCTGCAGGAAAAATTTACGGTGCAAAGGGCGCTGATTTTCTACAGCAACAAAATGTGCAATTTAAAATCGCCAGTGGCGCATGCCTGGAATGGCTACCTCAGGAAACTATCGTATTTGACAGCGCTAATGGTGTTTTAAATACTCGTATTGAGCTTGAGCATGGTGCCAGCTATGGCGGTTGGGATATTGTTCGCTTGGGTCGCCTGGCCAGCGGTGAAACGTTTAGCACTGGGCGTTGTATTCAGAAGCTTGAAATATGGCAGGGAGAGCGCCCTTTATTTATTGAGCGTAATTCAATAGAGGCTGGCGGTGATTTACATAAAGGGCTGTGGGGTTTGCAGGGGAAAAGCACCTTTGGCACGCTCTTGCTTACCGCTGTATTGCAGCGAGATGCCATTGACGACCTGGTGAACGAGCTGGAATCCCTCGACCTGCAGCAGAAGGAGTGTTGGGGTTTAACGCAAAAGGGCCCGCTATTTATCGCGCGCTATCTGGGGGACGATATTGCATTGTGCCGCAAGGGCTTTGAATTAATCTGGAAGGCGGCGCGCCCAGCCTTAAATAACAGAGAAGCCGTAAGCCCAAGAATTTGGAATACTTAAATTAGTGTTTACACGCCCGAGTAGGTAAACAATATCAACCTAACGTGAGAGGAATCCACCATGGAACTTAGCCCCCGCGAAAAAGATAAATTATTAATTTTTACCGCAGCTTTATTGGCGGAGCGACGAAAAGCCAAGGGTATTAAACTCAATTACCCAGAAGCCATTGCTTTAATTTCAGCAGAAATTATGGAAGGTGCGCGCGAAGGAAAAACTGTGGCAGAGCTAATGAATCACGGGAGAACCATACTCAAGCGCGAAGATGTTATGGAAGGTATTGCTGAAATGATTCACGATGTGCAGGTGGAAGCTACCTTTCCCGACGGCACAAAACTTGTCACCGTTCACGAGCCTATCGTATAAGGAGAAAATCATGATTCCCGGCGAATACGATATTAAAGCAGGTAACATCGAGCTAAACCCCGGCCGCATAAAAATCACTTTAAAAGTAGCCAATACCGGGGACCGCCCAATACAGGTGGGTTCTCACTACCATTTTTACGAAACAAACCCGGCCTTGAGTTTCGATCGCGAAAAAGCCAAGGGCTTCCGCCTGGATATTGCCGCCGGAACCGCCGTGCGCTTTGAGCCAGGGCAGGATAGAGAAGTCGATTTGGTAGAGATTGTGGGCGACCGTAATATTTACGGTTTTCGCGGTGAAATTATGGGAAGCCTTTAGGGGAGAATAGAATGAGCAAAATAGATCGCAAAGCTTATGCAGATATGTTCGGCCCAACAGTTGGCGACAGGGTTCGTTTGGCTGATACGGAATTATGGATTGAAGTAGAGAAAGACTACACCCATCACGGCGAAGAGGTAAAATTTGGCGGTGGTAAAGTGATACGCGATGGTATGGGCCAGAGCCAGGCCTCTTGCGAGGATACGCCGGATACTGTTATTACCAATGCGCTTATTCTGGATCACTGGGGCATTATAAAAGCAGACGTGGCTTTAAAAAACGGCCGAATCGCCACCATAGGTAAAGCCGGTAATCCGGATATTCAAGCGAATGTCACCATTGAAATAGGCCCCGGCACTGAAATTATTGCCGGTGAAGGACAGATACTCACCGCCGGTGCCATTGATGCACATATTCATTTTATTTGCCCGCAGCAAATCGAAGAAGCCTTAATGAGTGGTACCACCACCATGATTGGCGGCGGTACCGGGCCGGCGACGGGAACCAATGCCACCACCTGTACACCCGGCCCCTGGCATATTCAGAAAATGCTGGAAGCCTCCGAAAGTTTTGCCATGAACCTTGGCTTTTTGGCCAAGGGTAATGCCAGTTTACCCGTGGCGCTCAATGAGCAGGTAGAAGCGGGGGCGCTCGGTTTAAAATTACACGAAGACTGGGGTACTACACCGGCGGCCATTGATAATTGTTTAAACGTTGCCGAAAAATACGATGTGCAAGTGGCCATACACACAGACACTCTAAATGAGAGTGGTTTTGTGGAAGATACACTTTCGGCCTTTAAAGGTCGCACCATTCATACCTATCACACCGAAGGTGCCGGTGGTGGTCATGCGCCGGATATTATCAAAGCCTGCGGCAGTGATAACGTACTGCCCTCATCGACCAATCCAACGCGACCCTATACGGTGAACACCGTGGATGAGCATTTGGATATGTTGATGGTTTGTCACCACCTCGACCCGAATATTCCCGAAGATGTAGCCTTTGCCGATTCACGTATTCGTAAAGAAACTATTGCTGCGGAAGATATTCTTCACGACCTTGGTGCTTTTTCCATGATCGCTTCCGATTCGCAGGCCATGGGCCGCGTTGGCGAAGTCATTTGCCGCACTTGGCAGACAGCACATAAAATGAAAGTGCAGCGCGGTTCGCTGCCAGAGGAAAGCGGAAACAACGATAACTTCCGCGCAAAACGTTATATTGCAAAATACACCTTAAACCCGGCAATTGCCCACGGAATTTCTCACGAGGTGGGTTCAATCGAAGCGGGAAAATTAGCCGACCTGGTGCTATGGAAGCCCGCCTTCTTTGGCGTTAAACCTTCTCTAATTATTAAAGGCGGAGCCATTGCTGCCGCGCCTATGGGTGACCCAAACGCCTCCATTCCAACGCCCCAGCCTGTTCATTACCGCAAAATGTTTGGTGCATATGGTAAGGCCGCCATCGGCACTTCGGTGAGCTTTGTTTCTCAGGCCGCCATCGACGCGGGTATCGCCGCGAGCTATGGTTTGGAGCGTCGCTTGGTGGCCGTAAAGGCCTGCCGCAGCGTGCAGAAAAAAGACATGGTGCACAATGCTTATCAGCCGTTGATGGAAGTCGATCCTGAAACCTATGAGGTGCGTGCGGATGGGCAGCTGTTAAGCTGTGAGCCTGCGGAAGTATTGCCTTTGGCGCAGCGTTACTTTTTATTTTAGCGTGTCGCCGGGCTTACAAGAGAATTGAGATGTTAGAAGCTTACGAAAAAATTGAATCAGAGACTTATCAGCACGAGCTTGTTGCCAGCTACGAAGAGCGGAAAAAAAGTCGCCACCGCACTACAACCAAAGGGGGTGTTGAGCTGGGCTGGTTTATTGAGCGCGGTCATGTATTGGAACACGGCGAGTGTTTAAAGTGTTCCAATGGCGAAATAATTAAAATTACAGCCGCTAAGGAATCTGTCAGCGAAGTTGTCAGCCAGCAGGCCTTACTGCTCACGCGAGCCGCTTATCATTTGGGTAATCGCCATGTGCCCCTGCAGGTTGAAAGCGGCCTGTTGCGCTACCAGCACGATCATGTGCTGGATGAAATGGTGCTGGGCCTCGGCTTGCAGGTAGAACACAAACACGCACCGTTTCAACCTGAAAATGGGGCTTATCACGGCAGCGGTGGTCACCACCACCATCACGACTAAGCGGTGATGGACACCAAGCTATTACACCTAATGCACCTCGTTAGCCCCGCCCTGCCCGTAGGTGCCTATGCCTATTCGCAGGGGCAGGAATACGCGGTGGAAAGTAACTGGTTAAAAGAACCGGGCGCGCTAAGTGGCTGGATAGCGGGGCTGTTAAAATACAGCCTTGGGCGTTTGGATATTCCCGTACTGCAGCGTGCCTATTGCGCCTGGCAGGAAGGGGATACAGCAGCGCTTAATGACTGGAATAATTTTATTCGTGCAAACCGTGAGACCAGTGAGCTATTGCTTGAAGATGAACAGCTTGGCCTGGCATTAAAGCGCCTGTTGAGTTCACTTAATATAAAAGGGGCAGAATTAGCACTAGAGGCGCCTCCGAGTTTTGTTATCTATTTTGCTTTAGCGGGCGTTCGCTGGCAGATATCACAACATGATTTAATGCAGGGCTTTGCCTGGAGCTGGCTGGAGAATCAGGTTGCCGCAGCCACTAAAACGGTTCCTCTGGGGCAGACCCAGGCGCAGCAATTATTATGTGAACTGCTTGAACTTATTCCTGCCGTCTGTGATCTAGCAGCAGAGCTGACAGACGAACAATTGGGTATTGGCTTGCCCGCTTTGGCGATTGCATCATCAAGACATGAACGACAATATTCGCGTTTATTTAGATCCTGAATTAGCATGTGTTTGTTTGTGCGAGTTTGGAGAGCGGTCTATGGCCCGCTGCAACATTAACTAACATTGATAGAATTTATGACAAATCAAAAACCAACATTAAGACTTGGTATTGGTGGCCCTGTAGGCTCCGGTAAAACTGCACTGGTAAAAACTCTTTGTGCGCAACTAAAAGACAAATACAATATTGCGGTGATCACCAACGATATTTATACCCGGGAAGATGCGGAGTTTTTACTGCGTCACGAAGTGCTGGAGCAGGATCGAATTATGGGCGTTGAAACCGGTGGTTGCCCGCACACGGCTATTCGTGAAGATGCCTCCATGAACCTGTCCGCTGTGGCGGAATTACAAAGCCGTTTTAGCGCTCTGGATGTTATCCTTATTGAAAGTGGCGGAGATAATCTTGCCGCAACCTTCAGTCCGGAGTTGTCAGATTTAACCTTGTATGTGATTGACGTTTCGGCGGGCGACAAAATTCCCCGTAAAGGCGGCCCAGGAATTACCAAATCTGACTTGTTGATTATCAATAAAATTGATTTGGCGCCCTTGGTGGGTGCAGATCTAGGCGTTATGGATCGCGACGCAAAAAAAATGCGTGGCGACAAACCCTTTGTTTTCTCAAACTTAAAAGATGGGACAGGGGTGGAAGACATCATTTCATTTATCCAAACACAGGGCATGCTAACGAGTTAAAAATGGAAACCACCGCCATTAGCACTTTTTTGTTTATGGGGCTCGCGCTAGGCCTTGTCCATGCTTTCGACCCGGATCATCTGGCCGCAGTGGGTGGTTTGAGTGCAGGAAGTGCGGGGCACAAAGCACTAGGCTCATTTCAGTTTGCTCTCCACTGGTCTGTGGGGCATGGTTCTGCCTTGTTCATTATTGCTTTGCTGGTATTCATTTTTGGCCAGGCTATACCTACCCATCTCAGTGAACTGGCTGAAAGCAGTGTCGCATTTATGTTGATTGCTATCGGGCTGCTGGCCTTTTGGCGCCTCTCAAGGCGTAGCAAGGCTGCAAATACCTCAGCAAGATACACTGCACCATTAGTTGGCCTGGTGCATGGCACAGCGGGTTCTGCCGGGCTGTTGGCCATAATACCCCTATCGCAAATCGGTCAGCCCGCCTTAGGTCTGGTGTATGTGCTGTTTTTTAGTGCAGGTGTACTTGTTGCCATGAGCGCGCTCGGCAGTGTTTTTGCTCATTCAATGCGCATGTTCCAGCGAGCGGACTGGCCGGTGCTTGCGCTTATTCAGGGTTTAATGGCGGCCTTTTCATTAATTTTGGGCTTGGTTCTCGCTTTTCGTCTTTCAATTTAGTTTCGGCGCACCAATGTGGTGTTGAGTAATTTTTAATATTTCAATAGCGCACCATTCTAGTGCTTATGGTTGGCGAGCTCTTCGCCCTTTATTTTTTTTCCCCCGCGTATGCCTGTAGAAGAGTAATAATTTTTCTTTTACTTTCAATTGTTTAACAGACTTATTCCTTCCTTTGGCGCAACAAAACTGAGTTGGCATTAAAAGTGCGTTGTCGGTGGCGCTCTATCTACATGATTGGTAATGCGCTGTGGTGATTTCACATCCACTAAAAATCAGAGAATTCACTCGGCCTATTGCTTTCACATCTTCGTAGCCTATAAACAAAAAAACTCTTCGGAGGAGACACAGATGAATCAATTGCTAAAAAAAACCGGTATCGCTTTGGGGGCAGCAGCACTCGCATTTAGCGCGTTTGTAGCACAAGCAGCAGATACTATTAAAGTTGGTGTATTACATTCTCAGTCCGGTCCACTGGCCATCAGTGAGACAACCCTGAAAGACACAGTGCTGATGTTGATTGAAGCTCAAAACGCCAAGGGTGGCGTGCTGGGTAAGAAGCTTGAAGCCGTTGTTGTTGATCCAGGTGATCAGAATGCAGACTGGTCAAAATTCGGTGTAAAAGCACGTGAGTTAATCGAAAAAGAAAAAGTAGATGTTATTTTCGGCTGCTGGACCTCTGTATCACGTAAATTTACTTTGCCTGTAGTTGAAGAGCTGAATGGTTTGCTTTTCTACCCAGTACAATACGAAGGTGAAGAATCTTCAAAAAATATTTTCTACACCGGTGCAGCGCCCAACCAGCAGGCCATACCAGCTGTTGACTATTTGATGGAAGAAGAAGGCGTTAATCGTTGGGTTCTTGAAGGTACCGATTACGTTTACCCACAAACCACTAATAAAATCCTTGAAGCCTACCTTATCAGTAAAGGTGTGAAGCCAGCTGATATCTCCGTGAACTACACGCCTTTCAGCTTCAGTGATTGGACAACGCGCGTTTCTGAAATTAAGAAATTTGGTTCTGCTGGCAAGAAAACAGCGGTAGTGTCTACCATTAATGGCGACGCTAACGTTCCGTTCTATAAAGAGCTTGGTAACCAGGGCATCTCTGCTGAAGATATTCCCGTTGTTGCGTTCTCCGTTGGTGAAGAAGAACTGAAAGGTTTTGATACTGCGCCGTTGGTAGGTCACCTTGCTGCGTGGAACTACTTCCAAAGTGCTGAAGCCAAAGCAAACGATGAGTTTATTGCTACGTGGAAAGCTTACGCCAAGAAAAACGGCATCAAAGGCCCATATGTCACTAACGACCCAATGGAAGCAACTTACATTGGTTTCGGCGCTTGGGTTAAAGCAGCGGAAAAAGCTAAATCTACCGAAGTAGATAAAGTGCGTGCAGCGATGTATGGCATCAAGGTGCCTAACCTCACTGGTGGAACAGCTGAAGTATTGGCCAACCATCACTTCACTAAACCTGTACTTATCGGTGAAATTCAGGCGGATGGTCAGTTTGAAATCGTTTCCCAGACGGAAGAAGTTCCAGGAGATGCATGGACCGATCACTTACCAGAAAGTGCTGTAGTAGTTTCGGATTGGCAAAATCCAAAAGTAAACTGCGGTAACTACAATACTAAAACCAAGAAATGTTCAGGGCAAAATTTCTAGTTGCCTGTGTTGATGAGGCGCTGCTAATTTCACCAGCAGCGTACTCCTTGTAGTGAAAGATGGCCTCCAATAGTTAGTGCAGAGAGGCCATTTTTTTTACTAACCGATATATCTATTCCGGTGCGAAAAATGAAAATTATAAAAAGCCTAACAATTATAGTGCTGGCTTTCTCGTTCGCTTCTTTTGCCAGGGCGAACAATTTTGAACAGGCTGTGCAAGGCTTATTGGAAAACTCCAATAAGAAAAAGGCGGCTGCCGTGGAGCAGCTTGCGAAAGTAGATGATCCGCGTTCGCTGCCCACTTTAAAGGCTATGCTGGATGCAAAACTCTACTACAAAAAAGATGATAAAAGTTTGGTAATTATCACCGACTTGGAAGAGGGCGCCACTGTGCACAATCTTATGTCGCAGTCTGACGAGTCCATAAGCGATAAGCGCGCAGTCAGTAAGGTACGCATAAATAATAAGTTACGCAGGTTGTTACGATCTTCTATTGCTGTGCTTGAGCTAAGCAGTGGTGATATGGCCATCCGGCTGGAGTCGGCTAAAAATTTGGCGAAAAACCCCTCCGCCGACATGCGGGATGTGTTGATTATCGCCCTCGAAAAAGAAAGCTCTTCAAAAATAGCTGGCTTTCTAAGTTTGTCACTCGGTCTTATCGACCTGGAAAATGAGGACCCCGCAGTACGCAGAAAAGCCGTGGATTACCTGTCAGGCTCCGTGGAACCGCAAGCCATTGGTGCGCTGAAGGCACTCACCGCGAAAGATAAAGACGGTAACTATCTGGAGCAGGACAAAGAGTTGGCGGCTTACGCGGCAAAAGTATTTAAAAGGGTTGATACGAAAATGCAGCTCTTTAAAACCAGCGAGAACATGCTATTTGGGCTTAGCCTTGGCTCTGTCTTATTGCTGGCGGCCATCGGGCTTGCCATTACTTTTGGTGTAATGGGAGTCATCAATATGGCGCATGGCGAAATGATTATGCTTGGTGCCTATACCACCTTTACCGTTCAACAATTAATGCCTGAACTAATTGGTGCCTCATTATTCGTTGCTATACCCGTTGCCTTTATCGTAGCCGCAGCGGTGGGCGTTTTAATGGAGCGCCTGATTATCCGCCACCTTTACGGTCGTCCCTTAGATACCTTACTGGCTACTTTTGGTGTCAGTCTTATTCTTCAGCAAGCCATTCGGCAAATATACGGTGCAAACTCGGTATCAGTCATTTCGCCCCCATGGATAAGTGGTTTATGGGAGGTTAATGGCGCTCTGGCTTTAACCTACAACCGTATCTATATCTTGCTGTTCGCAATGTTGGTGTTGGGCCTGTTGGCACTGCTGTTAAAGAAAACGCTGGTAGGTTTGCAAATGCGTGCCGTAACCCAGAATAGACCAATGGCTAACTCAATGGGTATTCGAGCTGGCTGGGTGGACGCCATGACCTTCGGCCTGGGTTCCGGTATTGCGGGCATAGCTGGTGTTGCATTAAGTCAAATTGCCAGTGTTAGCCCAAACCTCGGCCAAACGTATATTGTGGATTCGTTCATGGTGGTGGTGTTTGGTGGCGTGGGCAATATTATGGGCACCTTTATTGGCGCCATGACGCTCGGCGTAATTAATAAATTCCTGGAGCCTCAAGTGGGTGCGGTTATCGGAAAGATTATCGTGCTGGTATTTATAATCTTGTTTATTCAGTGGCGACCACGCGGCTTATTCGCATTGAAAGGACGATTTGTTGAGGACTAATCCATGAACTTATTACAGCAAACGTTTATTTACAAAGCATTGCAAAACGATATATTTGGTCGTTACGTGCTCTCCTTCGTCATAATAATTGGCACGGTGATTCCACTTCTTAATGTCTTTGCGCCAGAAGGTTCAATGTTTGATATCACAACCTTCACTATGACCCTAATGGGTAAGATATTGTGTTTTGCCATTCTTGCTTTGGCCTTGGACCTGGTGTGGGGCTACTGCGGTATTTTGAGCCTGGGCCACGGCGCATTTTTTTCCCTGGGCGGCTACGCCATGGGTATGTACCTCATGCGGCAGATAGGCGATAGGGGTGTATACGGTAACCCGGAGCTGCCCGATTTTATGGTTTTTCTAAACTGGGATGCCTTGCCCTGGTATTGGTATGGCTTTGACAGCTTTGGTTTCGCATTGCTAATGGTGTTTTTGGCGCCCGGCATTTTGGCCTTTGTTTTTGGCTGGATGGCGTTTCGCTCCCGCGTGACAGGTGTTTACTTTTCCATTATTACCCAGGCGCTCACCTTCGCGTTAATGCAAGCCTTCTTTATGAATAAGCTCGGCTTCGGCGGCAACAACGGCTTGACGGACTTTAAAGATATTCTTGGCTTTAATATTCAATCCGATGAAACCCGCTCGGTATTGGTTTTTACCGCTGCCCTAGTGTTGTGTATTACCTACTTCGTATGTAAATACATTGTATCCAGTAAATTTGGCAAGGTCCTGGTTTCAATTCGAGATGCGGAAAGTCGAACTCGCTTTTTGGGCTATCGTGTTGAGCACTACAAGCTGCTGGTGTTTACTTTCTCCGCCATCGTCGCCGGTGTTGCTGGAGCTATTTATGTTCCTTTGGTGGGGGCTGCAAACCCCAGTGAATTTAGCCCAATTAATTCGATCGGCATTGTCATATGGGTGGCGCTCGGCGGTCGGGGTACGCTCTACGGGGCGATTATTGGTGCCTTGGTGATTGGTTATGCCAAGTCGTACTTTACTACCTCGTTTCCGGATCTCTGGCTATATATTCTCGGCGGGTTATTTGTACTTACCACCATGTATTTACCAGAAGGTATTGCCGGCAGGTTAGAGCAGTTGCGCCAAAAAAGAAATGGCAGTAAGAACGACCCAAGTACTCCAGCGAAAAACGCTGAACTGGAGGTGGCGAAATGAATACGGAAAAAACTGAAAAGTTTCAAAGTGTTTTGTATCTCAACGGTGTAACTAAATCCTTTGATGGATTTAAAGCCATTAATAATTTGTCTCTGGATGTATCGCCCGGCGAACTTCGCGCCATAATCGGCCCGAATGGCGCAGGTAAAAGTACCATGATGGATATTATTACCGGTAAGACCAAACCCGATAAGGGAGAGGTGCGCTTTAAAGATAATATCGATTTAACCCGGCACGACGAAGCTGACATAGCCAATATGGGCATTGGGCGGAAATTTCAAAAGCCCACAGTCATCGATAGCCTGACTGTCTGGGATAACCTGGACCTAGCACTAGCGGGCAATCGCGGTATTTGGCAAACCCTGGTATTCAAGCTAAGCAGCAATCAATGCGAGCGTATTGAAGAAATTATTTCTTTAATTGGTCTTTCAGAAAAGACAGAAGCATTGGCTAAAAACCTTTCTCACGGGCAAAAGCAGTGGTTAGAAATAGGCATGCTGATAATTCAGGAACCGGAAGTGCTGCTAGTGGATGAGCCCGCTGGGGGTATGACGGATTACGAAACCATGGAAACCGCAAAGTTATTAAAAGACATTGCAAAAAATCATTCAGTGATCGTTGTAGAGCACGATATGGATTTTGTGCGGGCTCTAGACTGCACCGTAACTGTGTTGCACGAAGGCAGTGTGTTGGCAGAGGGCAGCCTGGAAAAAGTATCTGCAGATCCTCGTGTGATTGAGGTTTATCTGGGTCGATAGAGAGTGCCGCCGGTGGCGGTTTCTGGAGCAGCTTGCTGCTGGAATCGGGCAAACCCACCTTGTGGGTTCGAGAGATTAAAATAATGTTAGAAGCGAAGAATATTGATTTGTTTTACGGTGCTAGCCAGGCCTTGAACGATGTTAGCCTGGCGGCCAATACGGGAGAAATTACCTGCATTCTGGGCCGCAATGGCGTGGGTAAAAGTAGTTTGATGCAGGCAGTTACTGGTCGGCAGCCCATCAAGAAAGGAACTGTCAGCTGGATGGATAAGGATATTAGCCGAATGGCCACAGCGGACAGAGCCAAAATGGGAATTGCCTATGTACCCCAGGGGCGACAGATTTTCTCGCAGCTCACGGTAATGGAAAACCTCAAAACCGGTTTTGCAGCGTTGCCGCGATCCAAGCGAAAAGTGAAAGATGAAATTTTTGATCTTTTTCCCGTGTTGAGAAAAATGACACGCCGGCGAGGCGGAGATTTATCGGGCGGACAGCAACAGCAACTTTCTATTGCTCGGGCACTGGTAATGCAGCCCAAGCTTCTTATTCTTGATGAGCCCACAGAAGGTATTCAGCCCTCCATTATTAAAGATATTCACAACGTGATTACCATTCTTCGCCAGCAAGGGGATATGGCCATTATTCTCGTGGAACAGTACTTTGAATTTGCTCGTGACCTGGGTGATAAATATTCGGTTATGGATCGGGGTGTGGTGACGGTTTCAGGGGAGGTTGACTCTATGGATGAGACCGAAGTACGTAAATACCTCACTGTATAGGCTTTCTCATCATGTAGCCTGAGAAAACGGCTCAATGAAGGGCACTGTACCTTCACATACCAAAGTACGACTATTCGTTTGACCTTGATCAAAATCTCTACAAGCGCCTGAATTAGGCGCTTTTTTTGTATTCTACGGCGCCAAATACGCGTGCATCAATTGCGTGCAAATGCCCTGTGCACTACATTGGTGATTGCACAGGTATGGTGCATATGGCGCCTTAAATTACATTGTGGCTACTGTGGTTATAGGTCTAAGTTCTTGAAAATTATAGCAATCTAAAAGTTGGCTCGGTTAGTGCTAAATCTAGGCAAGCTAGTTCGTATTGGTATCGACCAAGCTAAAAATTATTTAAAACAATCGGAGGAAACACATGAAAAATTCTCAAAAAGTATTAGCTGCTGCTCTTGCTGGCTCTTTGGCCCTGTCTGCAGTTGCTCCTATTGCCAGTGCTGAAGTGTCAGGTTCTGTTGGTGTTGCCAGCACTTACTTGTGGCGTGGTGTTGACCTGGGTTCAGGTACGCCAGCTGTTTCTGGTTCTTTGGACTACAGTGCTAGCGGTTTCTACGCGGGTATCTGGGGTTCTTCAGGTGATACAGCCAATGGAACTGAGTATGACTTGTATCTGGGCTACGGTGGCGAAGCCGGCAAATTCTCTTATGACCTGTCTGTATGGACTTACTCTTACCCAACGGGTGCCGCACAGGAAGAGCTGGGAACTCCCGGTAATCTGGCTGAAGCAGTTATCGCCCTGGGTTATGGACCTGTTTCCTTTTCCTACTTCGACGCTATCGCTGCGCCAACAGACGACGCCGAGGATTACACCTACATGACCTTAGGCCTTAGTCTTGAAGCCTTCTCGGTTACTTACGGTGTACACAACGAACAGGGACTTGATTTGTCTCACATCGACTTTAGTTATGCCTACAACGATAACCTGTCTTTCACCATCAGCGCTCAAATCGACAACGACAATGGCGATTTAGAAGAGGGTGACGAGGGTTATGTCGGCACTACCGATCCTACTTTCGTAGTTTCTTACAGCATGCCTATCGAGTAAGGCACGGAACAAAAGCCGTTAGTAAGCGAGTTAACTAACGGCTTTTAACACACAAGGCAGCTAACGCTGCAATAACTACTGAGGAGCAGTCCTATGAAATTAATAACTGCCGTTATCAAGCCTTTCAAGCTGGATGCTGTTCGCGAGGCTTTATCAGAAATTGGTGTACAGGGCATTACCGTTACAGAAGTAAAAGGTTTTGGCCGTCAGAAGGGCCACACGGAATTGTATCGTGGTGCGGAATACGTTGTTGACTTCCTGCCTAAAACCAAACTGGAAGTTGCTGTTGCAGACGATCAACTGGACTCTGTTGTGGAATCCATTAGTAAAGCTGCACATAGCGGAAAAATTGGCGATGGAAAAATCTTTGTTTCCAGCTTGGAACAGGTTGTTCGCATTCGTACCGGCGAGTCTGGTGAAGAAGCGCTGTAACTCATAACTAAAACAGATTTATATACCGGAGATCTGCTATGGAAAATAGTATTTTCGAATTGCAGTACGCCCTAGATACTTTTTACTTTTTGGTGTCAGGCGCACTTGTAATGTGGATGGCCGCTGGTTTCGCAATGCTCGAATCTGGCCTTGTCCGCTCTAAAAACACAACTGAAATTTTAACTAAAAACGTGGCACTTTATGCCATCGCCTGCATTATGTATTTCGTATGCGGCTACATGATTATGTATGGCAACGAATGGTTCCTTTCTGGCATTACCGCTGATGGTGTTGCCGGTGCCGACGAGCCGGCTACATACGCTCCCGCTTCTGACTTCTTCTTCCAGGTGGTATTCGTTGCTACAGCAATGTCAATCGTCTCTGGTGCTGTTGCCGAACGAATGAAATTATGGGCTTTCCTTGCTTTTGCCGTAGTTATGACAGGCTTCATTTACCCAATGGAAGGTTCCTGGACATGGGGCGGCAACCCAGTATTTGGTATGTATACCCTGGGTGACCTTGGCTTCTCCGATTTTGCTGGTTCTGGCATTGTACATATGGCCGGTGCTGGCGCTGCTTTAGCCGGTGTGTTGTTGCTGGGTGCTCGTAAAGGCAAATATGGTGCTAACGGTGAAGTAAACGCTATCCCAGGTGCAAACCTGCCTTTGGCGACGCTTGGTGCTTTCATTCTGTGGATGGGCTGGTTCGGTTTCAACGGTGGTTCTGTATTGGCTACCGCCAGTGTAGAAAGCGCTAATGCTGTTGCTGTCGTGTTCATGAACACTAACGCTGCTGCAGCGGGTGGTTTGGTTGCAGCGCTTATTGTCGCACGCTTTATGTTCGGCAAAGCTGACCTCACTATGGCACTTAATGGTGCACTTGCTGGTTTGGTTGCTATCACTGCAGAGCCTTCTACCCCAAGCGCTGCTCAAGCAACCTTGTTCGGTGGGCTTGGCGGCATACTGGTAGTCTTCAGCATTGTATTGCTTGATAAAATTAAGGTTGATGACCCCGTTGGAGCTATCTCTGTTCACGGTGTAGTAGGTCTATTAGGTCTGTTGTTAGTTCCTATCACCAATGTGGCAGAATATGATGCTGATGGTGCGCTTGTTGGTGGTTCCACCTTTGCTGGTCAGATCATCGGTGCTCTTACTATCTTCATCTGGGTATTTGTAACCAGCGGCATCGTTTGGTTTGTACTCAAGCTTGTTATGGGTATCCGTGTAAGCGAAGAAGAAGAGTTCGAAGGTGTAGATATCTCCGAATGTGGTATGGAAGCATACCCAGAGTTTTCTCCTACTTCCAAGTAATCCATAATCCCCATTTATGGTTGATTTAAGCGGAGGCTGCGGCCTCCGTTTTTTTTGTTTATGCCCTCCATGATGTTAACTAAGCGTGCTTGGCGCTTGAGCAACATCAACACCTTTAGGTGTCTCCCTCGCCAAAATGCACCTCCTGCCACCCTTGCGGGGCAGCCTTCCACGGTGTAAATTGGCCCTTCTAAGCTGAACTGCTCAATATCGGCGCGCTCCAGTTGGTTTTCAGGGTTTGTTGCAGATAAACTCGAGCATTACATTAAGCTCTATTTGTGGGGCTCGCTGGATTTGTTCCTGACAAATTTCAGCATACTCCCCATCCATGGGGCTCGCTGGATTTGTTCCTGACAAATCTCAGCATACTCCCCATCCATGGGGGTAATATAATTAAAATACGTGTGCATAATTTAGGTGCAATAAGGAAACATTTATGAAACTCATTTCTGCAGTAATAAAACCATTTAAGCTGGATGACGTCCGAAACGCGCTTTCTGAGATTGGTGTACAGGGCATGACCGTTACAGAGGTGAAGGGCTTTGGTCGCCAGAAGGGGCATACTGAGTTATACCGTGGTGCTGAGTACGTTATCGATTTTTTACCCAAAGTGAAGGTTGAATTGGTGCTCGATGACAGCGTGGTTGACCAGGCCGTTGAGGCAATTACCAAGGCGGCTCAAACTGGCAAAATCGGTGATGGCAAGATATTTATTACGCCCTGTGAAGACGTTATTCGCATCCGCACCGGCGAAACCGGGCCAGACGCAATCTAGGCCGCAAGCTGCCTGCCTCGTCTTTTCTGCTGTGCCGCTGATACTCAGGCGGCACGGTACTCTCCCTCAAAGTTTACGCTTACTAACATGCTGAACAGCTTAACTATTAAGCCGACAACATAGTGTGTTGCCGGGGTAATAGTTAAGCCCTCGTATGCAGTTCCATTAGCCCCGCGCGCCAAACAAAATAACTTATTAAGCAATTTTTTTGGAAAAATAGAACAAAAAAAACTAAAAGAATATCTGCTTCAGATATGACTTCTCAATAACTCTGAACTATAAATTAGCGGAACCAAACTGAATGAGGCTAGAGTTGTGGACGAAGAAAATATCATTGGCGGTGATGATGTGCTCACTGCATCACCCGAACCATCGGCTGATGACATTTCATACAAGCAGCGTGAGCGAAAACGCCTGGAGGATGAGATAGCAGCCTTTTTGGCGGGGGGTGGCAAAATTAGTGAAATTCCGCCAAACGTGGTGGCCGACCCACCTAAAAAACCTCAGTCCAACTACGGTGGGCAACCCATTTAGCCTTCCTTCGGCAATTGCCCAGCTTAGCCGTTACAGAAAGGGCCAAGGCATGCTTACTTTTGACTACGAACTGGCTTTTAGGGTTTTAGGTAGAAGCCTGTTTAACACCTCTGCTATATAGCCTAGAAAAAGCGTTCCCATGCTGGAGCGGTAATAGGCGGGGTCTTGGTTACCAATCGCGAGCACCCCTAGCGGGCTGCCATGTTGTAACACGGCAATTGCGGCACTGCCAATATTGCTGGCGTCGTGGTCGAATAAAAATTCACACTCTTTAATGTCAACGCCACCGCTCACTGCATTGGGCATTTTTAAACGTTTGCCGATGTAGTCGCGTGCGTCGTGTATAGAGACGATCTTGGCTGCGCTTGCTGGTGTGCTGCTGTTGCCAAACAAGATTAGCCGGGTGTAGTGAATATTGAATTCTTTGTCGAAGCTGTAATAGAGGGCGTCGACTAAATCACCGAGGTCGTTGCACTCGAGCAGGGCCAGAACCAGGCGTTTGGTTTTGTCAAACAGGCGATCATTTTCCCGGGCGTTATCGAGCAGCTGGCTCAAGCGGTGACGCATATCCATATTGCGTTCACGCAATACGGACACCTGCCGCTCTACTAATGATACTGCTCCGCCACTATTGTGGGGCAGCTCCAGATCAGAAAGCAGGTTGACGTTGTTGTTGAAAAAATCGGGCTTGTTTTTCAGGTACTGAGCAACCTGTTCTTCAGTAATTTTTTCCTTTGAATGGCTGATGGTATTTTCGCTCATACTTTAATCTGACCGTGGAAAACTGAAGTTGCCGGGCCTGTCATCATAACAGGCTTTCCTTCTCCCTCCCATTGTATGCGCAGCAGCCCACCGCTAAGACTTACCTCTACCTGGGAATCGAGCTCACCCCGAAGGATACCGCTGACGACGGCGGCACATGCGCCTGTGCCGCAGGCTAGCGTCTCGCCAACACCACGTTCAAACACTCGTAGTTTTATGTGCTGGCGATCGATAATTTCCATAAAGCCCGCATTCACGCGCCGGGGAAAGCGAGCGTGCCGTTCAACTTGAGGGCCCACTGTTAATACCGGGTAGTCGGCGACATTTTCAACCACGGTTACCGCGTGCGGGTTGCCCATGGAGACGGCTGAAATCATCAGCTCGCTATCGCTCAGCTGCAAAGGGTAGGTGTTCTGCTCCCTTTCTGCGTCAAAGGGGATGTCCTTGGGGTTCAGGCAGGGCAGGCCCATATTGACGGTTACATCATTGTTGTCTTGCACCTTAAGCAAGAGTTTACCGGCTGCTGTTTCGGCAACGATGTCATTTTTGGCGGTGAGTTGCCGTTGGCGAACAAATACCGCAAAACAGCGGGCGCCGTTGCCACAGTTCTCCACTTCGCTACCGTCGTTATTAAAAATGCGGTAGCGAAAATCGGCGTCCGGGTGGCTTGGTGCTTCTACAATCAGTACCTGGTCACAACCCACGCCAAAATGGCGATCCGCCAGGGCGCGAGCACGCTCGGGGGTCATGTTAACTTTTTGGCTTATGGCGTCGACCATAACAAAGTCATTGCCGATACCCTGCATTTTGGTAAATCGCAGACGCATTAAGCTTTTCCTCCGGGCAGAAGGTGTTCTCCTGCGACGATGGTTTCAAAACTTTCGCGCTCGCGGATTAAAAAGTGTTGGTCGCCATCCACCATTATTTCTGCAGCTCTGCCCCGGGTGTTGTAATTGGAGCTCATCACAAAGCCATAAGCACCACTGGACATTAACGCCAGCCGATCACCATTCTCAAGTGAAAGCTCGCGTTGCTTAGCCAAAAAGTCGCCCGTTTCACACACTGGGCCCACTAAATCCCACACTGCGCTGGCGGCGGGGCTATTTTCCTGCAAAGGTAAAACATTCTGCCAGGCCTGATAAAGAGCGGGACGAATGTTGTCGTTCATAGCGGCATCAATGATGGCGAAATTACGGTGCACTGTTGGCTTGAGGTAAAGCACTTCCGTGAGCAGCACTCCCGCGGTGGCGCTAATGGATCGCCCCGGCTCCAAGTAAATCGCTAAGCTGCGATTGCCAAGCTTTTGTTTTACTTGCGCCAGATAATCTGCAGTGGAGGGGGGGGTTTCGTTTTGATAGCACACCCCCAGGCCACCCCCTAAATCCAAGTGCTGGATAACGATGCCTTTTTGCTGCAAATTGTCGATGAGCATTAGCAGGCGATCCAATGCATCCATAAAGGGTTCTAACTGAGTGAGCTGTGAGCCAATATGGCAGTCCACGCCAAGAATATTGATATTGGGCAATGCAGCCGCTTGCTGATAAACCTCAGGCGCGATGGCAATGTCGATACCGAATTTGTTTTCTTTTAAGCCGGTAGAAATATAAGGGTGGGTTTGAGCGTCCACATCGGGATTGACCCTGAGCGAAATATTAGCGCTAAGGTTGCACTCGCTGGCAACTTGAGAAAGCAGCTCCAACTCAGCGGTGGACTCCACATTGAAGCAGCCGATACCCTGCTGAAGCGCAAAAACCATTTCGTCTCGGGTTTTTCCCACCCCGGAAAAGATTACTTGCTGCGCAGAGCCGCCTGCTGCCAGTACTCGTTGTAGCTCCCCTTTAGAAACGATATCGAAGCCAGCGCCGAGCTCGGCGAGTACTTGCAGAACGGCGATATTTGAATTTGCTTTTACCGCATAGCAGATTTTGCCTGGGTGCTCGCCAAGCGCGTTTGCGTAGCTAAGATAGTTCTGGCGCAGTTCCGCGCGGCTATATACATAGCAGGGTGTCCCGTAGTGATCTGCGAGGGCAGGCAAGGCGCAGCCCTCGGCGTGAAGTTCGCCGCCGTGATAATAAAAGTGTGACATTGTTGGATCTCAATTCTGTTGCTTGCTTTGCGCTTGCTCGGGTTCAGGTAATTTTAACGGCCCCTTCTGACCGCAGGCCGCCAAGCCTAGCACTAGTAGGGCGATAGCCAGATAAACTCTCGCAGGGCCGACACAGTTTTTGAACGTGAGAAGTGACATAAGCATCGCTATATTTCAAAACACCCGAGTATACCGCTTACCCCCAGGGATGGGGAGTACTGCGAAAATTTGTAGGGAACAAATTCGCATAGCCCCAGGGATGGGGAGTACTGCGAAAATTTGTAGGGAACACATTCACATACACCAGAGATGGCGGGGATGCCGAATGTCTTTAGAAAAAATATGTGTAGAAAAGATCTAGGTGTGGATTTTAGACTTAGTGATGCTTAAGCAGGCCAATGGCGTGGTTTAACCTGGATTCCAGCTGGTGTTTGATGCGCAGATAGTGCGCGGTAGTCAGCCTGTGATTTTCGGACAGCAGTTTAGTGCACTGACTTAGATCGAGATCGGTAATATACAGCGGGTAAGCGCTTTGGCCTTCGCGAAGTTTGAGAATGTGTTGCCCAACCACCCGATAAATTTGTTTGCCGAAGTGTGTGCCCGAAAACGCCTGATCATCACAGTAAAAGTCGAAAACTATCTGATCGTCCACCGATGTTTGGGCCACTGCTTTTACTTCAAATTTACCCTCTTCATTTAGCTCACTGGATACGCGTTTTGCCTCCACCTGGAACTGTGAGCCCACCTGGCTGAGTTCGTAAAAGTGAATTGGGAAAATGCCAAAATCATACAGCATGTCCTTATGCAGCCGAGTTTGCCTGGAGACCACTGCGCGTAAAAAACGGTGCAATGGTCGCAGTGGTGTGAATTTACTGCGCTGGAACTGGCGATGAATAACGGAACCAAACTCATCGATAACATAGGCCTCCATGCCCAAGTCAAAGCGCTGATAAAAAACATGGATGGCACCAGACCAGCTTCGCCCGCCAGCGCCGGCTGATATTGTATGGGTAATGACTCGCAGAGGGTGCCTGCTGAGCGCCCGGCTGTCTATCATAATGGGGCTTATGCTTGGCTGGGATGCGCCAAGGAAGTCCACCAGCTGTTCGCTGCTTGAGTGTATTTTTACCCGCAGCCTTGGCCCTTTAAATTGCAGGCTAATGTATTCGCCGGCCATCTCAAAAATATAGCGGGTATTTGCAGGAAACAAACCGCCGTAGTAGCACTGCAAGATCTCTTTGAACCAGTTGTTTACCCGGGTAGTGATAGTGGCCGCGTGCTGGCTGCCGACGCATTCCACCGTGAGTTCGGGGGGCGATTGATGGCTGCCGGGCATGCACAATTGCAAGTATTCCTTTAGGCAGTGGATCATTGCTTGTGGGCCTTCAAAGCGTCGTGTACTCACTTCGTTCCAGCTGTTGCGAATAACGATGTCTACCGCAGCCACCAGGTTTTCCTCAAAGCCGCTATAGCGCAAGGCATCGGCATTATTGCTGAGCCTTTGAATGCCTTGTTCGTCCAGATGGGGGGTAGGAGAGCTGCCAACGTTGAGCAGCAGCATTACATTGGTGGGCTCCGATGCCTGTTTAAAGCTTTCGTGAGAGAGTGCAGCCAAAGGAAGGGGCATCCATTGGTGCAAGCTGATCAGTAACTTGTGCAGATTAAATTCGCTGATGGAGGGCGCATTTTGTAATTCAAAAAATGTGTTGCTGTCGATTACACCATTAAAGTAGAGCCAGAGTATCAGCTCGACAAAGCTGTTGGATGATTTTATAGCCTCGCCTTCCCCTTGCAGGCTGGTGCCGGCCTCTTTGGCAAAGGCTGTCCATCCATGTTGCTTGGATGTTTTGTCATAGTATTCCGACAGGGAGATAGCGGCTTCGCTAAGATCACTGGATATGCCTGGGTTAATCCATTCAACCTTTCCTGGTTTCTGCTCAAATGCGGCCTGTAATTTGCGCCCGAGAATCATTAACTCATCGGCAGAAATGGCGCGGGTGGCGCCGGTTTTTACGGCGAATTGCTGAATAAAGCGATAACTATGATTGAGCTCAGTCACCAGCAGGGCGCGTTCGTCCGCCACTCTTGGCGCTTTCCATTGGGCGCGTTTGTCCAGCAGCTCTATGTGAGAGTCTTGCCATAGCCAATCCTCTGCGAGCCTTTCCAGCAGTTTACGCTGCCAGGATTTTTCTCTGCCGCGTGGTGGTTTGGAAAGCGGTTTATTCACCTTAAAATAAAAGCAGCGTCTTGCCAGCTCCAGTCGCTTACTTGCCCCCGAGCTGGAGAGATAGTTTTCAATACCGCGGTAGATCATCATATAGCTGTCTAGCTCATCGATATTGAGTTCGCCCTCATAGACCCGTGATTTAAACGCAAGTGACAGCGGTTCTATATTTGGGTGCTGATGCGCGTATGCCTCTAGCAATAACAATTTCAGTGCAGACTTGTAAGGCGACTCGATGGCTTTGTACAGTTGCCAAATGCCCGCGCCGACAAATTCGCCGTCGGGAATATTTGCCAGACCGCCAAAATCAATGACCGATTCGGCGCGCAAAAATCGTTTTTGCAGCAAGGTCTGGCTGTAGTTTGAATAATCTTTTTCTTGCGAGGGGGGAACAAACCACCACAGAGGTTTGCGTCCGCCAATATAGATGGCCGTGCGATAGAATTCGTCCAGTAACAGCAAGCGTTGCGCGCTGCCGCTGGACTCTTCATTCAAGGCTGATAATTTACCCCGCTTAAAAGCCTCGTTATCCATTAGAAAAAAATGCACTTCGAGCCGTGTGCGCATGGCCCAGGTGGATATGCGTGTGCACTTCTCATTGAGATTTTCGATCGCCTTGCGGCTGAGGCCCGGTTTAAAGCACAGCCAGATATCGAGGTCGCTTTTTTCACTCTGTGCGATAGTGCCAACGCTGCCCATCACATAGATACCGTAAATCTCTTCCTGGTGTTCAAGCTCAATATTGGCGGTGAAGCTGCGGGCAATCTGACGGCCCAGGGCTATCTCAGCTTTATCGATTTTGTAATTGCTTAGCCGTGAAGGCGTATCGCGCGAGACGAAGCCGGGCATCATGGGGTGGTTGGTATGGAATAACAGGGGCAGGGCATCGAAAATAAGACGCTGACGATCATTCAGGGCTGAGCGCAGGCGCTGCAGTCTGTTGTCGTTAATGGCGAGAAAACGTTTGTGGATCTGGGTGAGGTTATGTCTGTCCAGCCCCTCATCGATCTCACCGGGATTGATTGCGCGCGTTTTCAAGGCTTGGTCCCGAAATAGGGTAAAAACGGTAAAAAGTGTGATCCAATTTACAGTTTAGCAGCCCGATATAAGATTATGTTTATAAGAAAGCTTTTTCGTTATATCGATTGATTATGTGAGGGTGGCTTTTAGAGGGGCTAGTCTTCTTTGTCGAGCGCGCTATATTTGCTTTTAAGCGCATCGCATACCAGCTTCGGCACAAATTTACTGACATCACCACCCAAAGCGGAAATCTCTTTTACCAGAGAGGAGGAAATGTAGGACAGGTGCTCCGCTGGCGTGAGAAAAAGGCTTTCCATTGAGGGGGCAAGCACACGATTCATATTGGCCAGCTGAAATTCATATTCAAAATCCGAAACCGCGCGCAGGCCGCGAACCACACCATAGGCTTTCTTTTCTTCCACTAGGTCTTTTAGCAAGCAGTCAAAGCCGCAAATTTCAATATTGTCGAGATCGCCGAGTACTTGTTCTGCCAGGTCAACACGCTCCTCCAAGGTAAACAGCGGTTGTTTTCGTTTGCTTGCGGCAACGGCGATAACCACGTGATCAAACAGCTTTGCAGCTCTATGCACCAGATCGATGTGGCCGTTGGTAATGGGGTCGAAGGTGCCTGGGTAAACAACGCGCTTCATAGCAAATCTCAATTAAATGCGGCTAATCCGCCATTGTAGCGCGAAGCAGCGGCGATCAGAAATTTTCCTTGCTGTGTGACCTTTGGTAGAGGCCGTAGCTCACCTCACCACTGTTTTTTTGTTTTATGCACTGCCAACCCAGGGGTATGAATGATTTATTTTTGGGGGCTTCGATATAAACCAAACCGTTTTCGCTCAAAAGCTGCCTTTCGGTAATGATATCCAGCGCTTGTTGCCACAAATTGCTGGCAAAGGGAGGGTCGAGGAAAATCAGCTGGTAAGTGTCTTCAATTTGCCCCAAAAACTGCAATCCATCGCCCAGATAAACGCTACCGCTGTGGCAGTTCAATATCTCCAGGTTGTGTTTAAGCCTGGCGGCCGCGCCGGTGTTAAATTCAGCAAATTGTACATGTGCTGCTCCTCTTGAAAGTGCCTCCAGGCCAAGGGCGCCGGTTCCGGCGAACAGGTCCAGGCAGCGAGCACCGTGAACTTCGGTCATAAGCCAGTTAAACAGGGTTTCCCGGATACGGTCTCCGGTAGGGCGCAGGCCCTCGGCATCCAGTACTTCAAGCTTTCTTCCCCGCCATTGGCCGCCGATAATACGCACCGCGCTGGCGTGTTTTTTTTGGGTTTTTTTCCTGTGTATTGGCAACGGCCGAGCTCCAAAATGGTAGGATGTGCTCCGAATTACGGAGTGTTAACAAAGCGGGAACATAATGTTTTTTAAGCGTAAAAAAAGCAAATCGGAACACAAGCCCGAACAACAGGCGGACTCTTCTCCGCTAGAACCTGCGGTGAACGAGCCCCAGGGCGAGAAAGCCACTATTTTTGAGCGCATCAAGCGCGGTTTAAATCGCACCAGCAGCCAGCTTTCCTCTGGCCTCAGCAACCTGTTGATGGGCAAAAAAGCGATTGATGATGACTTGCTGGAAGAAATTGAAACCCTGCTTCTTATGGCAGACGTGGGCATTGAGGCCACTGCCGATATCATCGACGATCTTACCGAACGCACGGCCCGTAAGCAGTTGGCCGACTCCGAGGCGCTGTTCAGCGCGCTGAAGCAGTCCCTGCTGGACTTGCTGAAAGATGTGGAGGCCCCCCTTGTTGTGGCTGGGGATAAAAAGCCCTATGTCATTCTGGTGGTGGGTGTGAATGGTGTGGGTAAAACCACGACTATTGGCAAATTGGCAAAGCGGCTGCAAAACGAAGGTAAGTCGGTGATGTTAGCTGCGGGTGATACCTTTCGTGCGGCGGCAGTTGAGCAGTTGCAGGTGTGGGGCGAGCGCAACGATGTGCCGGTGGTAGCCCAGCACAGCGGTGCAGACAGCGCTTCTGTGATATTCGATGCGGTGCAGTCTGCGCAATCTCGCGGAATCGATGTGGTCATCGCAGATACTGCCGGGCGCTTGCACAACAAGAGTAACCTGATGGAAGAGCTGAGCAAGGTCAAACGGGTGATGGGCAAACTGGACGACAGCGCCCCTCACGAAGTATTGTTGGTGCTGGATGCTGGCACCGGTCAAAATGCTGTAAGCCAGGCCGAGCAGTTTCGCGCTGCATCTGGTGTGTCTGGGCTGGTTCTTACCAAGCTGGACGGCACCGCGAAAGGCGGTATTATCTTTGCTTTGAGCAAAAGGCTGAGCATTCCGGTGCGCTTTATCGGCGTGGGTGAAGGTATCGATGACCTGCAGCCCTTCCATGCTGAGCGTTTTATCGATGCCTTGTTTAACAGCGTAAATTCAGAAGCATGAGTCAACAATCAAAATAAAAACGACTATCCGTGATTAGTTTTAGCAGCGTCAGTAAGCGTTACGAGAATGGGCATCAGGCTCTGGCAAACTTGTCTTTCGATGTAGACGAGGGGGAGCTGGTATTCCTCACCGGGCATTCCGGTGCGGGAAAAAGTACGCTCATGAAACTTATTATGCTCATAGAGCGAGCAAGTGCTGGCCAGGTCGTGATAGCCGGGCGTAATCTCAACCGCATGCGCCGAGGGCAAATTCCCTACCACCGCCGCCAGGTGGGGGTGGTTTTTCAAAACCACCAGTTATTGTTTGATCGTTCTGTCTACGAAAACGTCGCTTTGCCTCTGAATATTGCGGGTTTTCAGTCCCGGGAGGTGGGCAGAAGAGTGCGCGCCGCGCTCGACAAGGTAGGTTTACTCGATAGAGAGAAAGCCAATCCTATTACCCTCTCTGGTGGTGAGCAGCAACGAGTCGGTATCGCTCGCGCTGTGGTCAACAAGCCACCGCTGTTACTGGCCGATGAGCCCACAGGTAACCTGGACCCGGAACTCTCTGCTGAGATAATGAACCTGTTTCGCCGTTTTAACAGCTTCGGTGTAACGGTAATGATCGCCAGCCATGATATCGCTCTTATCCGCAGCCTGAACCACCGCGTGATTTCTCTCGCCAAAGGTCAGCTGGCTCACGATGGCTTACTTCCGCAGGAGCAGGGTGGCTAATGGCACGTAGCGACTCCTCGGGAAAAGGCGCAGTACACAGTAAAACCAGCCTTACTGACAAAGTGCGCAGTTACTGGCTGCATCACCGAAGCTCCTTGCTCGGCAGCTTGATGCGTCTGCTCAGTACACCGGGGCAAACGCTTATGACCACCCTGGTGGTGGCCATCGCCCTTGCCCTGCCCGCCACCTTACTGGTGTCACTGAGTAATATTCAGCAGCTTGGTGACAGCTGGGATGCCAGCCCAAAAGTGTCTGTATACCTTAATCTGCGCGCGCGCGATGCAGCGATTGAGCAGTTGCTTGAGCGCTTGCAGAAACTGCCCGAGGTCGCCGATGTGCAATATTTGTCCTCGGAGCAAGTGCTGGCGGATTTTCAGCGTTTGTCCGGTTTTGGCGAGGCACTGGAGGCTCTAGAGGACAACCCCTTGCCTGCCACGCTGATTATCACACCCGGCCTGGCGGCTGTTGAGCCTGAGGCACTTAAGCGCCTCGGAGACAAAATTGCCGGCGAAGCCATTGTTGATGAAGTATCGCTCGATATGGAGTGGGTGCGTCGCCTGCGAGAATTAATGGTACTGGGCAAGAAAATAGTTGCAGCGCTGGCGGCATTACTGGCTCTGGGTGTGTTGTTGGCAATAGGGAATACCATCCGTCTTGCCATCGAAAATCGTCGGGACGAAATTATAATCGCCAAGCTGGTGGGCGGCACTAACGGCTTTGTGCGTAGGCCGTTTATCTATATCGGTGGTTGGTACGGTTTAATGGGAGGGGCTCTGGCTTCACTGCTTGTTGCCGCAGGGTTCTGGATAATACAGGACACCGTGGCTCGGCTGGCACTGCTCTACCAAAGTGACTTCCAGCTGGACACCCTGGGTATTGGCGGCACGCTCAAGTTGATTGGCCTTGGCACGCTATTGGGGTGGCTCGGGGCCTGGTTGGCAGTTGGGCGACATTTGGCCCAGATCGAGCCGCGTTAGTCGTACGGCTATTGGGCGAAAAAGGGTGATTGTTGGCAACAATCACGCAAATAGACTAAAAATGCTTGAAAAAGCTAAATTTCGACCTAATATCTCTCAACTGCGTAAGAAAAGAGCGCGGTGGTAAAAGCTGCAAAAGCATACCACCATGGAACTTGGTCAAAAAAGCGAGTTCTAAGGCTCTGTGAGTTATTACAGAAATTATTGGAGGAATGCCTAATGGGCACAAGTTTGCAGACTGTAGAAGTGTTAGCGCCAGGTCAAAACCTGAATGCCTACATGCAGGCCGTAAACAGCTTTTCCGTTTTGACTGCTGAAGAAGAAAAGCAGTTGGCCGAAGACTTGTATTATCGCGAAGACCTCGAAGCCGCACGCCGTATGGTTATGGCTCACCTGCGTTTCGTGGTTCATATTGCCAAATCCTACGCTGGCTATGGCTTGGCGCAGGGCGACCTCATTCAGGAAGGCAATGTTGGTTTGATGAAGGCGGTAAAACGCTTCAACCCGGAAAAAGGTGTACGTTTGGTGAGCTTTGCGGTTCACTGGATTAAGGCTGAGATACACGAATTTATTTTGCGTAACTGGCGTATTGTTAAGGTGGCTACCACCAAAGCTCAGCGTAAATTGTTCTTTAATTTGCGTGGCCAGAAAAAACGTCTTGCTTGGCTGACCAATGATGAAGCCCATGCCGTTGCAGAAGACCTGAATGTGGACGTTAAAAACGTTCGCGAAATGGAGAGCCGCCTTTCCGCTTACGATGCCGCCTTTGATGCCGGAGCTGATGACGACGATGAGCTGGCATATCAGGCACCAGCCAACTACTTGGAAGATCGTCGTTATGACCCCTCCACCATGCTGGAAAAGGCAGACTGGACAGAGAACAGTGTAGCGGGGCTGGAATTGGCCTTGGATGCTCTCGATGAGCGAAGCAAAGACATTCTTAAGCAACGTTGGTTGAGTGAAAGCAAAGCCACCTTGCACGAGCTGGCAGAAAAATACGGTGTTTCCGCCGAGCGTATTCGTCAGCTGGAAAAAAATGCCATGAAAAAAATGCGTGTCTCGATGGAAGCCTGATTAACAAATCGACACAGACAAGCGTTGGAAAAAGCCGCATAATCGCGGCTTTTTTATTGTCCATAAAATAGTGTTTGCTAAGACCCAAGAGCGGCAAATGACGTTTCAAAAAATATTTTTACTTGTAGGCACTGCTGGTGCTGCTTTAGCGGTTGTGCTCGGAGCATTCGGAGCACACGGTTTAAAAGGCAGCCTTTCCGAGGCGCTACTGAACGCCTATCAAACGGGCGTTCAGTACCAGTTTTATCACAGTCTTGCGCTACTGTTGGTGGCGATACTATTGCGCCAGGGCCTGGAAGGTACTTGGATACTTGTGAGCGGAGCGTTGTTTATAGCTGGCTTGCTTTTTTTCTCTGGCAGCCTCTATGCACTGGCCTTGGGTGGCCCTCGCTGGCTTGGGCCAATAACACCTCTGGGTGGCTTAATGTTTATCGCTGCTTGGTGTAGCTTATTCATTGCGGTATTAAGAAATTCATGAAACCTGAATACAAGAAGAAGCCCATTCGCAGTTACGTTATACGCGCAGGGCGAATGACCGAGGGACAGAAGAAAGCCTTCGATCAGTGGTGGGGGCAATTTGGTTTAAGCTTGTTTGATGGGCAAATCCACCCCGAGCAGGTGTTTGAACGAGAGGCGCCTTTGGTGGTGGAAGTGGGTTTTGGTATGGGAGACTCTCTGTTTACCATGGCCAAGGCCGAGCCTGATAAAAACTTTATTGGCATTGAGGTGCATCCTCCCGGGGTGGGCCGCCTGATTAGTCTGGCTGGTGCGGAGGGCCTGAAAAACCTGCGTGTATACATGGCTGATGCCATCGATGTAATGAGTGACTGTATACCCCAGGGTACTGTTGATCGTTTTCAGCTGTTCTTCCCAGACCCTTGGCACAAGAAAAAGCATCACAAGAGGCGTATAGTGCAGACTGAATTTTTAGCCAAGGTGCAAGGTCTGTTGAAGCCCGGCGGTCATTTCCATATGGCCACAGACTGGCAGGGTTATGCCGATGTATGTTTCGAGCAGATGCTGCAAGCGCCAGGTTTTATCAACACTGTGGATGAGTACTGCTTTGCGTCGCGGCCAGACTATCGTCCCATCACCAAGTTTGAGAAACGTGGTGAGCGCTTGGGTCATGGTGTTTGGGATATTATTTTCGCTAAAGGCGCCTAGCTGGCGTCTCAGTATATTGTCATTACAATTGAAATCACTTAAAAACCCTTACCGGTTTTTATTAATCTAGGTGAGGCATGCTAAGCCTGTAGTCGCTTTTAGCGCTGTTGTGCGAAATAAAGAGAACAACATGTCAATACGTCCATCTATATTACCAAGTTCGCTATGGGGTGAGCCGCTCTGGGATTACTCCGTGCGTGTTTATGGGCACAAGGAAGTAGAGAACATTGTGCTGGGTTTACAGGACGAGTACCACGCGAATGTGGATATTATTCTCTGGTGTTGCTGGATGGATGCAGAAGACATTTGCCTTTCGAAGGAAGCTCTCGATGATGTTCTCATCACCATTGATACGGTCAGCCAGGCGACCTTGCTGAAATTACGTGAAGTGCGACGGTATTTAAAAGAGGCCGGGAGCTTCACCCAGGTGCAGGCAAAGGTGATATCCAAGCAGTTGGTGAATGCTGAATTGATGGTTGAGAAAGTGCTCATTCATCGTTTGCAAGATCTCACTCGGCGTTTCGCTGAGGTGATGGAAGATCGCGAAGACCCGCTTAGCCTCACTTACTATCTCGATTTTTTAATGATTCCAGATGCCCGGCAAATAGCCCATCTGATACGCGTGGCCAGCAGAGGGGCTCAGCGCACACCTATAACTTGATAGATTAAAAAACTTCCGAGCAAAAAAAAGCCCACTCTACATAGTGGGCTTTTTTGTTTGTTGAGCAATTAGATCTTAGTCATCCTTATTGCTGTCGCTATCGCTGCTGGAGCCAAATAGGCTGCCGGTCGTGGGCGCAGGGGCGATGGGTTTTGGTGTTGGTATAACGGGCGCCGGAGCTGGTTCCGCTGGTTTGCTTTCAAGAGGTTTCGCTTCAGCGGGTTTTACTGCAGGCGTTGGTGCTGCGGGCGGTGTTGTAGCCGGTGTCACTATCGGCGTTGGTGCCGGGGCTTTTTCGGCGGGCTTAGCTACTGCAGTTGGTGCCGGTGCGGCGGGCTTGCTAACTACTTGCTCTTTAGCTTCGACGGTTTTACTTTCGCTAGGGCTGGTTTTTACCGGCGCTTTTTTCGCTGGTGTGGCTTTGGTCGGTGCAGTTTTAGCCGGTGCTTTTTTTGCTGCGACTTTCTTTGCAGGCGCCTTTTTAGCGACAGCTTTTTTAACGGGTGCTTTTTTGCTGGGCGCTTTTTTCGCCGCGGCTTTTTTAGGGCTAGCTTTTTTTGGGGCGGCCTTGGCCTTTTTGGGGGCAGCCTTAGCCTTGCTTTTAGCTGGTGCTTTCACACTTGTACTGGTTTTTGTGACGGATTTAGCTTTTCGCTTGGCTTTTCTCTTTGGTTTGGCTGCTGCGCTTGCTGCATTAGAGACAATTTTGGCGATTGCGTCAGCGCGAGTTACGGTGGACTTGATATCAGCTAACTCTGCCTTCGCTTGATCCAGTTGGGCCTTAAGGGTTGCAAGCTCAGTGCGTTGCGCAGCGACTGCAGTTTTGGCTTTCGCTACGCGAGCGCTGGAAGCGGCTGTTTTTTTCTTGGCCACTGCGGCGCTGGCAACTTTCGCTTTTGCCTGTAGGCTAGCCAGTTTGGTTTTTGCTTTTGCCAGCTTGGCGGCAGCCGATTTAGCGGCTTTATCTGCACTGGCAAGTTTCTTTTTGCGCGCAGTATCCAGTTGTGCCGAAAGCTTGGCGATTTGTTGTTCCAGTTCTAACACCGAGGTGATCGATTTCTTTTTTGCAGCCATGACATAGTACCTGAGAGAGTTCTTAATTTATGGAAGACGAGAGGCGCAAAAATAATAACGTCGTTTTAGGTAAAATTGTATATATTTTGTATTTAAAATGATTCAAAACCCCTGTTTTTTTACCTCTCGCAATCTAAATGCTCATATCTACCCAAAATTGTCATTATTTACAGTGATGAGAGGGTGTTTTGCTTGCTGCGGACGAGTGAGTGCTGCCTGCGCTGAATTGGCGCTTAAGCCAGTTTCTGCTGTCGCTAATTTATGTCTAGAAGATGAAATATGCACAGTTCTCAGCATAGCTGCTGGAGACACCCTAAAGCCTTGGGTATACTGCCACGGCAATTGGATGATTAACCTGGTCGATATGCATCCCTGTGGCTGGCTTGAGAGCTCTCGCATTGTTTGTGGTTGTTTACGAGGTAACCGGGTTTTTTCCCTCCATTGGGGTGAGTGTCGTTAAGCGGCATACATAAAAAAGGGGTGAGCATCAGATGTTCACTCGAAGCAGAAACAGGATATTACAATGAAGAAAACTACCTTGGTTGCCTTGGCCTCCACAGCCCTGATACTGGCTGGTTGTAACAAAGACGCAGCTGAAAGCAAGAGTGAAGAAACAACGGATGCAGGTGTAAATATCGAATCTCTACATGACCGAGTAAGCTATATGCTCGGTTACAACATGGCCAGACAGGCAAAGTCTATGGATTTCGAGATTAATCCTGAGATGTTTGCTCTGGCTGTGAAAGATATTAACAGTGACGCAGAGCAGCGCTTCTCCGATGAAGAAATGCGCTCAACCATGATGGCTTTTCAAACCGAGCAGAACGCTAAGCGTCAAGAGAAAGTAACTCAGCTTTCCGAAGAGAACATCGCTGCGGGTAAAGCCTTCCTTGAAGAAAATGCCAAGAAAGAAGGTGTGGTTCAGACTGAATCAGGTTTGCAGTATAAAATTATTACCGAAGGTAAAGGCGCTAAGCCATTGGCCAAAGACCGGGTGCTTGCCCACTACCGTGGTACAACTCTCGACGGCAATGAGTTTGATAGCTCCTACAAGCGTGGTGAGCCTGCTAAGTTTCCTGTTGGTAGTTTAATTCCAGGTTGGGTTGAAGCGCTGCAATTGATGCCTGCTGGTTCCAAGTGGGAGCTTTATATTCCAGGTGAGCTGGCCTATGGCCCCGGTGGAAAAATGAATCCACAAACTCGTGAATACGATATTGAGCCTAACGCTCTATTAGTATTTGAGCTGGAATTATTGGAAATAAACCCAGAAGCTAAAGCAGTGGAAGAGAAGCCTGCTGAATAATATCAGCCATTATTCCTGAATAACGCCCGGCAATTCGCCGGGCGTTTTTGTTTGTAGCTGATGAACAAAACCGTTTGATGCAAGGGCGAAAAATATATTGGGGTCTGAAGAATGCGAGAGCGCGATCACCGAGGCGCTGGTGGGTTTCCACTTGTCGCGCTTGGGTAAGCGCCAGCGCTGCACTTCGTATAATTCCGGGATTTTCCACAACTGTACAACCTGGTCCGGGCGGCCGGTGAGCAGGTAACTGTTATCTTTATTGAAAGCCGCAGAAGTAAAGCTTAAGCCCCGTTTTAAATGTTCTGCTTTTAGTGGCACTTCTCCAATGATATTTCCACTGCGAGGTTCCCACAGTAAGGCTTTGTCGTACTTGCTTACCGAAAGGGCAATGCTGGCATCTTTAGCGAGTTTAACCAGCTGTACTTCGTCCTCATGCTTTAGGCTTGCGATCATTTTTCCGCTGTTTAAATCCCAGCTGGTTGCGGTGTAATCTTCCGAGCCGGTCAGTGCAAGTCTGCCGTCTTCGGTCATATCGACGCTGCGCACTCGGTTGCCATGGCGAAGTGTTTGTTTTATCCCGCCTTTTTGTATATCAAATAAAACGGCAGAGTGGTCGCTTAAGCCAAGCAGCGCCGTATTGGCTCCTGGCCCCAGTTCTGCGTCAAGAATTTCGCCCGGTGCATTCCAGTAGCGAGTGCCCTCACCGCTTTGTGTGTTCCAAAGAACCAGCGCGGCCGGGTCTGCAGTGAGGGCCCAGCGTCCATCGGAGGAAAAGTCAGCAGCTACGATAGTACTGAACTCACCTTTGCGATGATTCCAGTTAAATAAACGCTCTTCACTTTGGATGCGCCAAAGGCTGCCTCCGTGATTAATCGATCCGATCACCGCCAGTTCGCCATGTTCGGATAAGGCACCAGAGTGCATGCCTTTGACGGCAACTTCCAGTGAGTGAGCAGGCTGCTCTGCCTGCATGCACGCTTGCAGCAGCAGAATGATCGAGAGTGTGGTTAATTGTTTGGTGAACATGTCTGTGCGGCGCGCCCAATGCTTTTAGTTAAGCTTAGCAGTAAGCTGGCCTGGATGAGTAAAAAGGAATGTTTGAAGTGAGCGTGCGCCTTGCTGGCGCACGAAGGGTATATTGCGGTGTTAACTATCGACTGTTACCCGCTGCAAGAGTGGCTGTCTTATGCCACTTGGTCTTTGTGAGCATTGTGTAAAACTTCTATGGCACGATCTTCGGCTTCGAAGCGTGTGGCGAGCAGTTCACCTAGCTTGGACATGTCTTCCGGCAGGGAATCCAGATCGTCCACTTCTTGATATTTATCGTTAAAATCCAGTGCAAACTCGGTGGTTTTATCCACTTGGCTAAACAGGGTTTTGGCTTCAGTCAGGGCGGTTTCATTTTTAAACTCGCGACCTTCCTGAACCAGCTGGTCATACACTTCGAAGTGCCCGGCAGAAACATAATCCATCATCAATTGGCACAATGTTCTCAATGTGTTGCCGGTCTCTGCTGAATAGTCATCCAGAATCTCAGAAAGCTGGCAGTAAACGACCAGTACTTGTTGTCTTTCTTTCAGCCAGCGATCAATGATGTCACTGACGCCTCCCCAGCGTTCCTGAGCGGATTTGCAATTTTCTAACATGCTTAAATCATTTCCTTTCGTGGGTAAAAATTTCTCATTCAAGATAGGTTATTCGCTAGAGAAGAGCAAGCGACTTGTTCGCGGGTGCCGCACTGCCATTACAGCGCTATTGTTCTATGCTTATTAGAGTTTCAAAGCAGAGGTGGAATATGTTGATAGCGAGTGATTTTGTGCGCCGGGCCTGCCTGTTGATTTTACTGCTAGGCTTGGCGGCTGTTAGCTGGGCAGAAGATGAGGAGGCAGAAGCAGAAGGGGAAGAGCAGGCAGCGCCTGCGCCAGCTGCGGCCATTTACCTTCCGTTAAAACCGGCTTTTGTGGTCAATTATGGCGGTGCGGGTCGTTTAAAATACATTAAGGCAGAAGTGTCCGTCAGGCTTGATTCCTCTAGCGCCGCGAATTCTGTGCGCCACCATATGCCCTATATTCGCAATAATTTAGTGATGTTGTTTGCCAGTCAAACGGACGAATCGCTGGATTCTCAAGCGGGCAAGGAAGCCCTGCGCCAGGATGCCCTGGCAGAGGTGCGTAAAATACTCTTGGAGCAGGACGGACAGGAGGGCGTGGTGGATATTTTCTTTAACACGCTAATTGTTCAAAAATAAAAAAACGCTACATAAACTGCCCGCAACAGCGACGATACTGCTTGTAATAGTCTGCCAGAAATTCATCGAAAGGCTTCTGGCTGGCAGTTTCCAAACTTTTTTGTTCCGCCAGTGATTCCAAAGCCATACTTTCAAATCGATCCAAAAGATCCAGCGGTAATGGTCGATCCAGCAGCGATTGATGATGCTGCTGAGAAAGCTGCAGCGCGTAGCGCGAGTAGTCCATGTTATCTGAGCGCAAGGCGTGCAGGATTTTTGCGGAAGGCGTGAGAGAGGCGTCCGCTAATTTATCTCTCTGGGCTTCCAGTGCTGCGCAATATGCCTTGCTGTCATGGGCTGTATCCAATAATTCCGCTACCTCCTGCATGGCATCAAGCAGGCTTTCCCCCCAGTCTTTAAGAGGCATGGTTCCTAAAGTGGGGTGGGTCAGCGTCGCTGCGGGCGCGCGCCCGGCGTTTACCACGGTTTTCTGATTGCCAAGCGAGATATCAGCGTCTTCCATACTGGCTTCTGGGCTTTGTTTCAGCGCGCAGTAAAGTAGGAATGTGTCCAGGAAGTGCACTTGCTCGGCATCAATACCGAGGGGGCTGAAGGGGTTTATATCCAGGCAGCGAACTTCAATATATTCCACGCCGCGATTATCCAGTGCGGCTAGCGCCGTTTCGCCATGGTGGGCCGGTCGTTTGGGCCTGATTGCACTGTAAAACTCATTCTCAATTTGCAGCAAACCGGTATTTAGTTGTTGGTAGTTTCCCTGGGCATCTTTAACCCCTACCGCCTGGTATTCCGGGTGGGCTCGGGTGATGGCGGCACACAGGCTTTCGATATAACTGTTTTTGCTGTTGTAACACACGTGCAGGTTTTCCTGCGCACTGCTTTGATAGCCCAGGTCACCCATGCGCAGGGAAGTGCCGAAGGGCAGGTGCATGGTGTACTCAGTACCTTCGAGCATTTGCAGCGAGTGTTCGCGCTCGCCAATGAAGGACTTGCATATTGCCGGAGAGGCACCGAAAAGATAGATCAGTAACCAGTAGTGGCGACGGAAATTCCGGATCAAGCCGAAATAGCGCTGGTTTTTGAATTCCTGCAAATCACAAATGCTGTTTTCACGGCGAGACAAAAACGCCCAGAAAGCATTAGGCAGGGAAAAATTGTAGTGCAGGCCTGCTACCGTTTGCATGGAGCGACCATAGCGATGTCCCAGGCCCACGCGATAGATGGTTTTCATGCGGCCATTGTTGGAGTCGCCATAGAGAGCCACGGGAATATCCGCATCTTCACCGAGGCCGCAGGGCATGCTGTGGCTCCACAGTAGCTCACCATCACTCAGTTGTGCGGCGGTATAGCGTTGCAGCAAGTCTAATTGGCCGAGCATGTCGTCGACAGTGTGGCAAGGAGGGGTAATAAATTCCAGCAGGGCTTCGCTAAAATCGGTGGTGATTTGTGGGTGAGTGAGAGCAGAACCGAGCCCCGCCGGGTGAGGCTCGCGGCTTAAGTGGCCGTTTGGACTTACCCGCAAGCTTTCCCGCTCGGCACCACGCAGAATACCGGTTAGCAGAGGGGAGTTTTTGGCTTCGAATAACTCTTTGGGTAGTTCCTCTAGTTCAAACATGCCTACGCTGTCGCCTGTGTTTGTTGTTCTTCGGGTGTGCTCAGCAGACTTTGTTGGTCATCATTCGCCACTTCCTCGCAGTCATTTTGGGGCGTACAGGGCAAAGGCGTAATTTTTGGCAGCCCTTTTTCATCCCGTTCGGCAGGCTCAATGCGCACCCGTAATTCCGGGTTCTTCACGCTGAGCTCAACCATCTGGTTTATTGCCTCGTCCTTGTGGTTGGAGCGGTACAGGCCGCGTGCATCTTCTCCGTGACTCCAATCGCCGGACTTGTCTAGAAAGCGATCATGCTGATCGCGAATTAGGTAAATTTGACTCATAGGGAAAGGCTCTACTTTCTGCTTGTGACTAAGATGAGGTCGCCAGCATATAAGGGCGGTAAAGGTAGCTCAAGGCGGTGTATTTGCTATTGTCTAACATATGGGTGATTCTTTAGTAAAATCAAGCCGTTGCCCGAGGTTCTTAATTTTGCCTTGAATTGTGAAAAAAACGAGAATCGGCTTGAGACGTCATACCATTCATCCTATACCCTGTATAAACTAATAGAGTAAAAGTAGAAATGGCTGAAAACAATAACAATACAGTGGTTCGTGCGTCTCTCACCGTGACGGAGACAGTGGTGTTGGCTCCGCGTCCTTTGATTTTATTGATTCGGAATACCTTCACGCAATCACCTTGCATGGTGGGCTTGCTGTAATTGGAGAATTTAGGTGACAACTCAGTTGGCTGACAACCCGATGCTAGTCCGCGCCGAAGAACAGGGGCGCAAAGCATTGGCCTACCTCAAGACCTTGCCGCTGGATTTCTGGCGCAACGGCTTGCTGTTCCTGGCTGCCTTATGGATTTGTCACAGTCTTGCGGCGCTGTTCTGGTTGGTTTTCCCTGTGCCTGACGTCCCCCAGCCTGCCAACCTGGCAGCCCCTGTGGCAGCGCAGAGTGCCACTGGCGCGCCTAAAGGGGCGCAAGTGGACGTGGCGGCACTGCAGGCTATCCACGTTTTTGGCGAAGCAGGTGAAATACCGCCCGAGTCGATTCCAGAAGAGCAGGCCGCCGCCAACACTGACGATATTGGTGAAGTGAATCAGACCACCAAGTTGCCGCTGCAATTGCACGGCGTTATTGCCAGTGAAGAGCAGCAGCATGCGCGCGCCATCATCGAAGGCGGTAACGAGCAAAAGCTCTACCGAGTTGGCGAAGAGATTAAAAAGCACAAAGGGGTTAAGCTGGTAAAGGTAGAAGAGCAGCGGGCCATTCTCGACAACAAGGGAACGCTGGAGTCCCTCTGGTTGTATTCGGAAGAAGATTTTAAAAAGTCCTCCAGCTCCCGCAACCGTCATAAGGTTTCCCGCGGTAGCTCCAAAGACCCCAGTAGCACGCTCAAAGCGCCGGTTAAGAATATCAAGGCCAATCAAATCCCTAAAACTATTAGTGACGTTGTGCGCTTCAGTGTTCACCGGGAAGATGGCCAAATGGTGGGCTATAAGGTTCGCCCCGGTCGCGACAGAGAACTGTTTGAACAGGTTGGTTTGCAGGCCGGAGATATTGTTACCAACGTGAACGGTCGGGAAATGAATGATCCCAAACAGTTGCGTGAAGTCTATCAAGAATTAAAAACTGCCACGGAGGCCAACCTTGGTGTTCGTCGCGGTAGTGAAGAAATGCAAATAACAATTAGAGTTGATAATACAGGTGGATAAACCGTGTTAAAGCAAGTTGGCGTCATCCTATGTGTGACCATATTAATATTCTCGGGCAGCCAGTTCGCGGCGGCGCAGCAGCCGACCTATACGGTGAACTTCAAGGATTCTGATATCCACGAGGTGATTAAATTCGTCGCCGAAGTCACGGGAAAAACGCTGGTTATCGATCCGCGAGTGAAAGGTCGGGTGAAAGTTATTTCACAAAAGCCTCTTAACGAGCGGGAATTGATAGAGCTGTTTCGCTCCGTACTGGAAGTGCACGATTTCACCATCGTTGAAGTGGGCAATGTGGTGCGGGTGGTTCCCCTCAAAGATGCGCGCTCTTCGCCTTTGCCCGTGAAAGACAACCCTGAGTTTGACGAGGGCTACGTGACTCAGGTCATCCAGCTAAAAAATATTGCCGCAGCCAAGGTGCTTCCGGTTTTGCGCCCATTGGTGCCTCAGCACTCTCATCTGGCCGCCTACGACCCCAGTAACGCCATCGTGGTATCCGATACCGCCGCCAACATTGCGCGCATCCGGGAAATTATTGAAAAAATTGATACTGCGGCACTGCCAACCACCGAAGTGATCGAGCTGAAATACGCCGATGCCGAGAGCCTGGTTGCTACCATCTCCAAGCTGGACCGCGGCGCGAAAAATGCGCCCACCTCCAATAAGCTGCAAATTGTTGCCGACAAGCGCAACAACGCCATTCTGCTTAGCGGTGAAGACTTGCAGCGCCAGCGAGCAAAGCAATTGATTCGTCGCCTCGACCGGCCGCAAACTCAAACGGGTAATGTGCGGGTGGTTTATCTGGAATATGCCACAGCGAAAGACGTGGCGACGGTTCTGAGTAAAGTTGTGCAGAACATGCAGCGCATGGGCCCCGGTGGCGACAATAAGGGTGCCTCTACACAAGGTGCCACGGTGGAGGCGGATGAAGCAACCAACTCCCTGCTGATTACCGCCCAGGGCGATACTCTGGACTCTATCCTGTCAGTGGTTGAGCGCTTGGATATTCGCCGTGCTCAAGTGCTTGTTGAAGCCATTATTGTGGAAATGACCCTCAATGATACCCAGTCAATTGGTATTGAATGGATGTTCCAGAATGCCCCCAAAGGTATTCTTGGTGCCTCCACCGGTGCGGGTAATGCCGCCTCTGTGGCCAGCGCTGTTTTTGGTAGTGCCGATGATGCAACAACTGCACTTGGCGCTGCGCTGGGATCGATAGACGGTGAGACCATTGGCTTTGCTGGCGATGCCGCCGGGGAAGAGTTTGTGGTTTTGATCAACATGCTGGAGAGTAACAGCAACGCCAACATTCTCTCCACGCCAACCCTGCTCACCATGGATAACAACGAAGCGATGATTTCTGTTGGTCAGAATGTGCCCTTCGTGACGGGTAGCTTTACCAATACCGGTGGCAATGGTGGCAGCAATCCCTTCCAGACCATTCAGCGTGAAGACGTAGGTATCACGCTTACTGTAACCCCTCACGTGAATGAAGGGGACAAGGTCATCATGGATATTCAGCAGGAAATCTCCAGTATCGACCAAGGTGCGCCGTTGCGCTCCTCAGATTTGATTACTAACCAGCGTAAGGTGCAAACCCAGGTAATGGCCAGCGATGGCGAGGTAATCGTGCTGGGTGGTTTGATACGTGATGATATACAAGAAGGTGAGCGCCGTGTGCCTTTCCTGGGTGATATTCCCGGTATCGGCCGCCTGTTCCGCTCCAATACGAATACCATTATCAAAGCCAATTTGATGATCTTCATTCGTCCCACCATTGTACGAGACGATGAAACCCTCGACGGTGCTACTGCAGAGAAATATCGCTATATCCGCCAGCTGCAAGGTATGCAGGCGGGCGAGCGCCCATTGCAAATTGACGAAAGTCTGCTGCAAAAACTTCAGGGGCTGGAAGAGATGGGGTCGGGCAACATGACTCACCCTACCTCTCCACAAGACCTCTACGACGACGAGTAAATGGCTCATGAGTGAAGAACCGATACTCGATGACATGGAAATGGAGCTAGACGCGCCTGCAGAGAAGCATGCTCGTCTGCCTTTCTCTTTCGCCAGTAACTTTGGCGTGATGATGGATGAGAATAAAGTTATCCACCTGCCAACGGTAAGCCCGCATACCTTGCTTGAGGTTCGGCGCCACGTGGGCAGCCCCATCGAACTGGAAGAGATGGACGAGGCGAGCTTTAAAGTTCGTATGACACGTGTCTACCAGAGCAGCGATGGTGAAGCTCTGCAAGCAGTTGAAGATATGGGCGCAGAGTTTGACCTCTCTGCGCTGGCCGAAGACATCCCCGACGATAGCGAGTTGCTCTCAGGTGATGGTGACGCACCGGTTATCCGTCTGATTAACGCAGTGTTATCCCAGGCCGTGCAAGAGAAGGCTTCAGATATTCACGTAGAGCCCTATGAAGACCGGGTATCCATACGCTTTCGGGTGGACGGTATTCTCAGTGAAAAGCTGTCGCCCAAGCCTGAACTGGCACCCATATTGGTTTCACGTTTGAAGGTAATGGCGCGGCTGGATATTGCTGAAAAGCGCATCCCGCAAGATGGCCGTATTACCGTAAAACTGGCGGGCCATGCGGTGGATATTCGTGTTTCTACCATTCCTTCTGCGCATGGTGAGCGTGTGGTTTTGCGTCTGCTGGATCAGGCCGCTGGTCAGCTCTCCATCAAACAATTGAGCATGCCGGAAAAAGCATACGAAGGTTTTGAGCGCGCCCTGTACAAGCCGCACGGCATTATTCTGGTTACCGGGCCTACCGGTTCTGGTAAAACCACCTCGCTTTATGCAGGCCTGAGCCACCTTAATACCCGCGCGCGAAATATTCTTACCGTGGAAGACCCCATCGAATACCTCTTGCCGGGTATTGGCCAGACTCAGGTAAATACGAAAGTTGATATGACCTTTGCCCGTGGCCTGCGCGCCATTCTGCGTCAGGATCCGGATGTCGTGATGATCGGTGAGATTCGAGACCAGGAAACCGCATCTATTGCGGTACAGGCCAGCTTGACGGGCCACTTAGTGTTATCCACCCTGCACACCAACACCGCCCTGGGTGCCGTGACGCGTTTGCAGGATATGGGTGTGGAGCCTTTCCTGTTGTCTTCCAGTCTCGAAGCTTTAATGGCTCAGCGCTTAATCCGTAAGCTCTGTGAACACTGCAAAGAAGAAATGCTTTCCACAGAATCTGAAGCTGTGCGCTTGGGTGTTCCGGAAGGTTCACAAATATTTCAGGCGAAGGGTTGCGTGCACTGCCACCACACGGGCTATCGCGGCCGTGCTGGTTTGTATGAATTCATTCCTATTGACGATCAACTGCGTCAACTCATTCATGAAGGTGCTGGTGAGCAGGTCATGGTGGCGCACGCACGCAAATTTTCCAACTCCATAGACCAGTCCGGTATGGAGAAAGTATTAAAAGGTGAGACCAGTGTCGATGAGGTGTTGCGGGTAACCGCAGTTTCGTAAATGGGTGCATTTAGCTATCAGGCTCTGGATGCCAAAGGTAAAAAGGTAAAGGGTGTTCTCGAAGGGGACTCCGAGCGCCACGTGCGCAGTCTACTGCGCAGTAAGCAGCTCAAACCTCTGGAGGTAAAAACCACTCGGCAGAAGGTTGCTGCTGGCGGCAGCAGCGGCTCCAGGTTCAGCTTTTCATTTGGCGGCCCCACCATGGGCTATCGAGATTTATCTCTGGTTACCCGGCAGTTGGCAACACTGGTACAGAGCGGTTTACCCCTCGATGAAGTACTGGCCTCTACCGCGAAGCAAAGTCGTAAGCCCTCGGCCAAGACCATAATGTTGCAAGTGCGCTCACGGGTGCTTGAAGGTTTAAGCCTGGCGCAAGCCATGGCAGAACTCCCCAAGGTGTTTGATAACCTCTATCGGGCCATGGTGCGTGCTGGAGAGTCTTCCGGTTATTTGGGGCCGGTATTGGAGCAATTGGCGGAATATACCGAGCAGGGTCAGGAAGCCAAACAAAAAATAAAAATGGCGATGGTTTATCCCGTCATTATGTTGGTCGTGAGTATCGGTATTGTTACTTTCTTGATGGTCAGCGTAGTGCCTAAAATTGTTGATATGTTCACCCGCAGCAAGCAGCAGCTACCCGCCATTACAGAGTTTTTAATTGGTGCCAGTGATTTTTTAACCAATTACGGTTTGTTTTTATTCGTTGCCATAGTGGCAGCGGTAGTGACCTTTAAATGGGCCATTAAACAGGAAAAATATAAAGCCAAATGGCATGCGGTGGTGTTGCGTATGCCCTTGTTTGGCAATCTAACCCTGCAGTCGGAAAGTGCTCGCTATGCAAGCACCTTGGGGCTGTTAGCCAGCAGTGGCGTACCTCTGCTGGATGCCTTGCGCATTGCCGCGCAAGTGCTCACCAACTCTCAGTTAAAGAGTGCCGCAGGCGAAGTGGCAGTGATGGTGCAGGAGGGTTCCAGCTTAAACAAAGCTTTGGATGCGGTAGGGGTGTTTCCACCCCTGTTAGTACAGATGGCAGCCAGTGGTGAAGCGAACGGCAAGCTCGCCGATCAATTACTACACGCAGCACGAAATCAGGAGCGTGAGCTGTCTTTTACCGTTAATACCATGATGGGCCTGATGGAGCCCTTTATGATTTTGTTTATGGGGGGGGTGGTTGGTTTTATCGTGGTGGCAATGCTGTTGCCAATCTTCCAGATGAACCAGCTAGTGAACTAAATAATTAATTTAATAATTGTGAGACAAAACTATGACACACATTAAGCAAACTAGAGGTTTCAGCTTAATCGAAATAATGGTGGTGCTGGTCATTATGGGGCTGCTGGCTTCCGTAGTTGCGCCCAATGTAATGGAGGCGCTATCCGGCAGTAAGGTGCAGAAAGTGAAGGCAGATTTCGCCAACATAGAAACAGCGCTGAAAATGTACAAGCTGGACAACTTCGTTTACCCCACGACAGAGCAGGGCTTGGAAGCGCTTGTTTCAGCGCCCACCTCCTCGCCCGAAGCAAAGAACTGGCGCAAAGGCGGCTATTTACCCGAACTGCCCATGGACCCATGGCAGAACCCTTACCTCTATTCCAGCCCTGGTGACGGCCATCCCTACGAGATATACACCCTGGGTGCAGATGGTGTGCGCGGAGGAATGGAAGAGGGCATAGATATTGGTAACTGGGATCAAGGCACCCCGGGGCAGAACTAAAGAGCATGCGACGTCCTCCAGCTAATAAAACTGCCAGCGGGTTTACCCTGATGGAACTGCTGGTGGTTATGGTGGTGGTGAGTGTAATCATGGGTGGTGTGAGTATCGCCATCAACCAGGGGGGCAAAGACAAAGAACTGAACAATCTGGTGGACAAATTCGCCACCCTTGCCAACCACGCCAGCGAAATGGCGGTGTTAACGGGGCAGCCTATGGGGCTCATGCTGGAGCCGCCAACCTGGCAAGTAGAAGAAAACAGCGGGCTGGACGACCCACTGGAAAAAGGCTGGCGCTATCGCTGGCAAACCATGGGTGTAGAAGGTTGGCAGGATTACACCGAGCTGCCGGTCATCACCATACCCAGCGAATTTAAGCTCTATGTCACTATTGAGGGCGAGTTGTGGGAATGGGAGGAGGCGCCAAAAGTAAAGCTGCCTGCCGTTGCTTTTTATCCCGGTGGGGACATGACGCACTTCGAGATCGAATTTACTTATGAGGACTTCGATATGTCCTTAATTGAGAATGTGATCGTCGATGACTGGGGCAGCATCGTGTGGAAAGAGAAAGCCGAGATGCTCGAAGAAATCGCTGAGGAGCTGGGAGAACAATGATGCGCGCGCGTGGGTTTACGCTGATCGAAGTGCTTATCGCCCTAGCTGTTGTGGCTGTGGCCTTGCCTGCGCTGGTTATGCGGGTGCAGTCGGTCAGTGACAACGTAGGTTACATCGAAGAGAAAACCTTCGCCTATTGGGTTGCTCAAAACAGAATGGAAGAGTTGCTGATAGATTATCAGCTGCGCAAGCAGTTCCCCAAAACCAAAGTGAATGACCGTGTAGAGTTTGGCGGTAAAGAGTGGTACTGGGAAGTGGAAGCTGAAACTACCGCCATGGAAGGGATGTACCGCATGATCGTGCGAGTGGGCGACAACGAGAAAGATATCACCGCGATAGTTTCCGGATTTGTGCGCGAAGAGAAAAAGGAGCAGACCGTTGTCCAGTAGAGCGGGTTTTGCCTGGGCGCCACAACGCGGTATCACTCTACTCGAGGTACTAATCGCCACAGTGATTATGGCCACTATTGCCACGCTGGCCTTCAGCTCTCTGGATGTGAGTGAGCGTTCTGCGGAGATCAGCGAAGAAAAAATGTTACAAATTCAGCAGTTCGACCGGGTGTGGATGATGCTGGAAAACGATTTGCGCAATATCCGCGCTATGGTCACAGGTACGGAGTTTACGGAAAAAGTGCCGGCCATGAATGTGAGCTATGGCGACCAGTACAACCTGGTGTTCACACGTGCGGGCAGGTCGAACCCCTTGTTCTTTCCCCGCACTGAGCTGGCGCGGGTGGGTTACAGACTGGAAGACGGCGTACTGTGGCGCGATGTCTGGGTTGATCCGCGCAATCCTGACGAAGATATTATTCGTCAGCAAAAAATTATGGACGACGTAGAAGATTTCAAAATAGAAGTATTGCCATCAAATGGAGGTGGTGTGAAGCAGGGGCCCTGGGTTGAAGAATGGCCCAGCGGCGGAGCCCCCGGCATGCTCCCTCTGGCCTTGCGTATTAATTTAGAGTTGGAAAACCGCGAACCGGTGTATCGCTTATTCCGTTTGTCCCAGGGTGGTTTGGGTACAGGGCAGGGTGGCTAGAGTGGTGAGTGCGCAGCGGCAGCCGGAATTGGTGCTGGCAAAACAGCAGCAAGGGGTGGCACTGATTCTTGCGATGCTGGTGGTGGCGCTGGTCACGGCGATAACGATTGAGTTGAGTTGGCGTTTTGACTTGAGCATGACGCGAGCGGCAAACCGCTGGCACGGTGTGCAGGCCAGAGCCTACCTGCTGGGCGCGGAAGAACTGGCGGAAATGGCTCTCCAGTATGACCTGGAAGATGACCAGACAGAGGGGGTGATGATAGACACCCTGACTGAAATTTGGGCGCAACCGGCACCGCAGTTTCCCACGGATGAAGGCTGGGTGCGCGCGGGGCTTGAAGATGCTCAGGGGCGCTTCAACCTCAACCACCTGAAGCAGAAGGCCAATAAGCCGAAGGAAGGACAAACTCAGCCCTCGTGGCAGAGATGGACCACCGCACAGCGACGATTTATTCGCCTGCTCCAGACCATAGAGCTTGGCACTGAAGAAGACCTGAACACCGTCGATTTATATACGGCGAAGAGTATTACCCTGTCGATTGCCGACTGGCTGGATAAAGACTCCAATGTCAGTTACATCGACGGGGGAGAAGGGGCCGAAGCGGATTATTACATTCGCCTGGAGCCGCCTTTCATTATTGCCAACCAGGAAATGATCTCGGTGAGTGAGCTTCTGCTGGTAAAAGGTATGACACCGGAAATTTACCAGAAGCTGGTGCCGCTGGTCATTGTTTTACCGGAGGACATGATGATGAATGTAAACACCATGCCCATGCAGTTGCTGCGTACCTTTAACGAAAAGCAGGAGTTGTACCCCATAACCGAAGAGGCAGCATTAAACCTCTTTAACGACCGGGGGGATGGCTTCCCGGATCTACAGACATTTAAGGATTCTCTCGAGACCATTGCGGGTGTCGGCAATGCAGAGAATCTGGATACGACAGGGCTGGATGTAAAAAGCAGTTATTTTTTATTTTTCGGCGACACCATGGTGGGAGACCACATCCGCGCCGTGAAAGCGATGATGAGAAGAGACAATGGCGAGGTATCTACCTTGTACCGAACGGATGCGAATTTTTGATGCGTAATCTTATCAACTCACATAAAAACGAAAACAGTAAGAAGAGATAAATCGTGGCTGAAAAAGTATTTGCCCGACAAACGTACGACGGCCTGTGGCAGTGGCGAGAAGCCAGCGACGGAGTGTGGTCATCGGATGTTTATCATACGGGCGACGATGAAGCGTTGGCGGAAATGCTGCGCGCAAATTCTGCGCCGGTAACACTTTTGCTCGCGGGTCAGAACGTGATGAGCTGCGAGGTGGAGCTGGAATCAAAAGAAAAGCGCCACATGGCAAAACTGCTGCCTTTCGAACTGGAAGAGAAGCTGATCGATGATGTTGAAGATGTCCATCTGGCCTATCTAAGTGGTGATGGAAATACGGTTAAGGTGCTGTACTGTGCCAATAAAGATGTAGAAAGTGCTCTCCAGCCCCTCATAGATTTAAATTGTGATGTTCGTTATATCCAGCCAGATTACCTCGGCCTGCGTACCGAAAATAATGGCGTAACGCTGGTGTGGGATGGTGACCAGATCATGGTGCGGCTGCAGGAAAACGCGGGTTTTACCGTTGATGCCAGTTTGGCCGAATTAGTTATTCGCGGTCAGTCACAAGCATTGGATTTTGCCGTGACTGTGAATTTAGTTGCCGAAACTGAGCAGCACATCCAACAAATGCGCAATTGGTTACCTGCGCAATGGACGGAAGAGGAAGGCCCGGAAATTAAACAGGAGCTGGCTGGTTTTTGGGACTGGCTCGACCCGCTGGGCAGCCATAAAAGTCTCAATATGCGTCGTGGTAACTATTCTCGCCAGTTACCCATACAGCGTTGGGCGGGTGCCTGGAAAATACCTGCTATTGCCATGGCCATCGCATACCTTGTTGCAGTAGTGGTTGCCTATAGTGAATACCAGAGTGCCAAGAGTGAGCAGCAAAAAATTGTAGCGACCATGAACGAGGTCTACATGCAGGCGGTTCCAAATGGTCGCCCCGGTGACCCGGAAGGCCGCTTAAAAGCGCTTGTTAAAAAAGATCAGGGCGGCGGTTCTGAGCCCACTAATTTACTGCTTTTAATCAACGGCGTTGCCGATCTGGTGAAAGCCGCCAACATTACAGTCTCCAGTTTTCGCTATAACAGCGAGCAGCGCGAGTTGTTGCTCAATATTGAAGGTGGTGATTTTACTCAGCTCGAAGCGCTGCGTAACAACGTTGAGAAAAAAGGTTTTGCATCGGAACTTTTGCGGGTGGAATCGCGGGGTGATCGCACCAGTGCGCGAATGAAAGTAGCGGAGGCAAGCCAGTGAACGAAATAAAAGAGTGGTGGAATCAGGCGTCTACGCGCGACCAGGTAGCCTTGGTAGTTTGTGGTGGTTTAGTTGCCTTGTATTTGCTGTACATTGTTTTGCTTAAGCCCGTGAGTGAAATGCGTGATACGCAGTTGCGTAAAAATGTTGCCCAGCAGGAGGCCTTGGAGCGTGTTCGTGAACTAGCCGCTGCCTATGTTAGCCAGCAAGGCAGCAGTTCGGATGACGCGCAGAAAGGCAGCTTGGTTGAGATGGTGGACAGCTCGCTGCGAAAAAATAACCTGAAGCTTTCCGGTATGCAGCCCAGCGGCGCCAACGATGTACGTCTTCGTCTGGAGCAGATACCTTTTGATAATCTGCTGGCCTGGTTGTATGAAGTGGAAGTAAACCAGCGAATGCAAGTGCGGGATATTTCTGTAGCCACCGGTTCGGCCAAAGGCCTGGTATCGGTAAATTTGCGACTGCATCGAGAATAACGAAGATTTAAAAAGATGACGCTAGCTAAAAAATTCATTAAACCTGTACTTATTGCATTCTTAATCATTTATTTTCTGTATCTGGTTTTGTCTCGTGCGCCCGCCGAAATTGCCGCTTCTGCGCTGCATAAGGCCGTTCCCAATTTATGGCTTACCGGCGTTGCAGGAACCGTGTGGAATGGCCGTGCTGGCGGCGCTCAGATTGATTTGCCGGGTTCCACCCTGGCGCTGGGTCGTCTGGATTGGAAGCTCAGTCCTTTTTCTCTGGTACTATTGAGGCCCTGTATTGCCTTTCAGTTTAGTGGTGCTGGCCAAGTGCTGGAAGGTACAGCCTGTCAAAGCATTGCTGGCAATACCTCGCTCAAGGATATGAATATTGAAACATCAATAGCCCCCTTGAGTGATGTAATAAGATTACCGATATCCGGCAAGGCGTCACTGCAAATCGTAAAAGCTAAAGTTGACTTGAATAGTTTGCATATAGATACCCTGGATGCCCGCTTGAGCTGGCAAAATGGCAGTATCAACCCAGAAAACACCGGTTGGATAAACCTGGGTACCTTCGCGGGAAAACTAAAAGAAAATGGCAATGGTGGAATAGCGGCTGAAATTTTTGATATAGAAGCCCCAATAAAAGTCCAGATGAACGCCAGCCTGATACCCTCTACCCTGGCCTGGCAGCTCGATGGCAATGTACAACCTCTGGATCAGGCGCCGGCGTTGTTGAAAGATAATCTCGGTGTGATTGGTGAAGAAAAAGAGCCCGGTATATTTCATATCGTATTATCGAGTGATTAAACCAAAGCAGGTTGTCGTTCAATGAGACTAGCGCTTCTACGAACAGCATTATTCTCACTTATAATTCTTTCCCCCTATATAAGCGCTGAGTGGCATACCGACACTCAGGGCATTATGGGTACGCAGGTGAGTATTACCTTCTGGCATACAGATTCCGCGCAGGCGGCTGCTCTGATAAATGCGGGCATGGCGGAAATGCGCCGTCTTGACCAAAGCCTCTCTCCCTGGATAGAAAGCAGTGAGCTTGCTCGGGTAAATCGCTTAGCTGCTACTTCTCCGCAAAAAATATCGCCCGAGTTGCTGGGGCTGGTGGATAAATCACTTTATTTCAGCAAGGTTAGCAAGGGCGCTTTTGACATAAGCTTCGCGTCAGTCGGCTGGTACTACGATTATCGAGAAAACAAACAGCCTTCGGACAAAAAGCGTGAGGCTTTGCTGCCCGCTATTAACTACCGATGGCTCGATCTAAACAAAGAAAAAAGCACGCTGGCGTTTAAGCACGAAAATGTGCGCATCGACTTAGGTGGCATTGCGAAAGGTTATGCCGTTGATCGTGTGGCGAAAATTCTCCAGGATGGCGGTGTAAAACACGCAACAGTGAGTGCCGGAGGTGACAGCCGGGTGCTGGGGGATAAGCGCGGCAGGCCGTGGATGATAGGCATAAAAAATCCGCGTGATGGCGGTGAGGAAAATGCTAGGCCAGCGATAATGCTGCCTCTGGAAAACACTGCCATATCCACTTCTGGCGATTATGAGCGCTATTTTATTGATTCTACTTCCGGTAAACGCATTCACCATATACTCAATCCCAAAACCGGTAAATCCGTAGAAGGTATAGTGAGTGTGACTGTACTCGGGCCAACAGGCAGCGATACTGACCCTATGTCTACCACGGTTTTCGTACTTGGCGTAGAGAAGGGCCTGGCTCTGGTAAACCGCATAGCCGGCTTTGACGCAATTATTATCGATAGCGCGGGCAAGGTGCATTACAGCGAAGGCTTGGCACCACCGGAAACCAAACGGTAGATAGCGTAATCTCGAATCTCGAATCTCGGATAGTTCCTAAGGCCCTAATTACTTAAGGGTTAATGCGCTTCAACAAACATCCTTACGCCCCTCGGTTCGCTTCTTGTCGTGCTCTTTTCTGTAAGTACCAGGGTGTTCTTCGTGGTTTGCTCGCCTTTGCTTTTTCTCTTGCACTCAAGCCAAAATCGGCACCCTGTGATAGCTATTTCTTTGCTTCTTTGTCCCTGTAATTGGTCCACCAAACTCTCGAACATTGCTGTGCTGGTGATCAGCGCCAACAACAAAAATGCTTTTCAAGTGGAATTTGGAGCAGTTTGAGTATTGATAGTTGATATTCATGGGCAATTGGCTGAATAGTTTATAGCTATAAATGTAATGCATTACTTTTTGGAATATCAAAAACTGTAAACGATTGCATTTTATTTTTATGCGGGTTGCTTGTCATTCAACCTTATAAATAGAAATATGTTGCTGATTTTTTTATTTCTATTATTAATTTATAAGAAGTTTTAGCTATGTGATACACGGTAAATCAATTTCTAAAGAGAATATTGGCCTAATAAAACGCCATATTTTTAAAAGGTGTGTCTCGCTTGAGCCTGCAGAAGTGAAATTTTATTTAACAGTATTTTGGTAAGCCGAAGCTGTCAGAAGTGTGTTGCATAAATTGGTCAATCAAGAATGCAAAATTGGTATAACACTGTGTCTAGCAAAATTGTGCAAATAAATTTAATCTGTCTGGGCAGTCTTTTGCTGTTTTACAGAAAAATAAGAATAAGCTGTACGCTTTCGACATTTTCCTAGCAAAAAGAAATTTCATTTTTAATAACTATTAACCTTCGAAAACAAGGGGAAATTACTATGTCCCGAACATTCTATTTGGGCCTTTCAGTTCTCACAATTTTATTCGGATTATCGTCCAATAGCTTTGCGGCTTCAGACGCTCCAAGCGGTTTCACAAAATGCGGCCGCGACGGGGATACCTGTAGCTTTTCTGGTACGCGAGAAGTTGCCTATGGCAAGTCTGGCAATTTTGTCTATCGAGTTCATACGGGCCCGATTACATGTGGACCTTCCATGTTCCCATCGATCGACCTGGGTGGTAAACGCGGCTACTGTTCTTATTCAGGAAGCCAGACCTCCAGCAGTTCTAGTACGAGTGGTTCTACTAGCTCTGGTGGCAGCAGCTCCAGCAGTTCCAGCTCGTCTGGTTCAAGCTCTTCCGGCGGCTCCAACAAAGTAACCATTCAGGAAAACAGCACGGGCTTCTGTGGTGTGGATGGCTCTGTTGACAGCAACAACTCCGGTTACACCGGTAGTGGTTTTGCTAATACAGACAACTCCAATGGCAAAGGTGTTACCTGGTCTGTTTCGGGTGACTCTGGTTCCTACACACTTCGCTGGCGCTATGCCAACGGCGGTTCGAGTAACCGCAGTGGTGTGCTGAGCGAGAATGGCAGCAATAAGTCAACCGAAGACTTTAATGGCACCGGCTCATGGACCAGTTGGAGTACAAGCTCTGTCACGCTCAACCTTTCCGGTGGAACCAAGACCTTGCGTTTACAAGCAAATCAGGGTTCTGGCTTAGGCAACATAGATTATCTTGAGGTTACTGGTCCAAACGCCAAAGCTGCGTCCTGTAGCGGTTCAAGTTCATCTTCTGGTAGCTCTACCTCAAGCTCAAGCTCAGGCAGTTCCAGCAGTGGTGGTAATGGCAACTACGGTTCCAGTTGTAACGGTGGCAGTACTACAACTGTATCTTCTACCATTCGCGTAGAAGACGGTGGTACTTTTGACGGCGGCTGTAAAACTTATAACGGCGGTGGTTCTTTGGGTGATGGTAGCCAGAGCGAAAGCCAGGACCCTATTTTCAGGGTAGGCCCAGGTAAAATACGTAATGTTTATATCGGTAGTAATGGTGCCGATGGCATTCACTCTCGTAACGGTGGCGATGTTGAAAACATTCTCTGGTCTGATGTGGGAGAAGATGCTATGACCATCAAGTCTCCAACGAATGGTGCTACAGTTGAGGCAACAAAAGTTGAAGGCTATGATTCAGCGGACAAATTCTTCCAGGCAAATGACGATGCTAAGTGGATAGTTAAAGATTGTCGGGTTGATAACGCAGGTAAATTCGTGCGACAGAATGGTGGTTCAACCTTCCCGCTACATATGGAAGTTTCTAACTGTTACATTTCAAATATGAAAGAAGGCGTGTTCCGCTCTGATAGCCCCAACAGCACCGCGCGTATTACCAACAGTCGCCTTTCCAACGCTGGTGACATTTGTATTGGTAAGTGGAAGAGCTGTACCTCGTCGGGTATCAGTAACTGATCAACCATTAGTAAAAGCTATTTTATTTCAGTAATATTCTGAGGTAATCTGCTAAAAGCGTGTACGGGAAGTCTTGTTATTCCTAGGGGTACGAGAGCCCCGTACATGCTTTTTCACATAAAAATAATAGTGATAAAAATGTCGATCAGAATAACCCTCTTTATCACCGCAGCGCTATTACTTGGCTTGAACGGCTATTTGTATGCCAACAGCCAGGGTCTAAAGAAAGACATTGCAGATGCTGCGGAGCAGTGTGATGGCTGGCTTGCCAACCTGAGCCAGAGACAGAACAAACCTTCCCTGCAAAAAGTTAAAGTAATAAATGCTCACGAAGACGAGCCCGCAGTGGCAGCGGAGCCCGCAGAAGAAGTGGTGCTGGAAAAGCTAGTATCCCACCGTCACAAGGTACAGGCGGTAAATCACAAATATGAATTCCTATTGTTGTCTGCCCAGGTGGACGAAAGCGAAAGAAAATTACTTAAACGCCTGCTGGTAAAAAGAGAGCAGTTGGCTGACGCGATTTACCAGGCAGAAATGCAAGGTACAGCGGGCTTTGCTCAGCTTGAAGAGCAGCTGTACGAGGTGGAAGATCAAATTGAGCTAGTACTCAGTGATCCCCTCGACTACGAGCGTTATCACGAATTTAAAGAACAGCAGCTTTAACCGGACGTCATGAATAGTTCAATTCAACTGAAAATTTTAACGGCGTGTGTTGGCCTACTGGGTATCAGCTCTGTTTATCTGTTTCTTCAGGGGCAGTCCCTTTCAGATCAGCTAGCCGCAAGCTCGCAGCAGTGTGACCTGCGTGCAGCAGCGCTATTGGAAAACAATCCGCGCGCGCCCAGTCAAAGCATAACGATTATAAAAACCAAGTCGGCAACAAATACTGCAAAGCCCGCGAAGGTGGCTGTGGAAATACCGGAAGCGCCTGCAGAGCAGCTGGATAAGCCTAAACTACAGAGTTTTAACGAGTCCTTGGAAGATATTGTAAATCGTAAATACCGTTTTCTATTATCTCGTCTTGAACTGAGTGCCGCCGATAAAGAAGCCTTGTTACAGTTGCTGATAGAGCGAGAAGGTGTTTATTTGAAATTGCAGGATGCTCAAGCCTATGGGGATATTCTTGGTTTGAGTGAGGCAGATGTGGCCGATTTACAATATCAGCTGGATGACATAGACGGGCAAATTGAAGATTTACTCAGTAGTGAAGACAACCAGGAGCGCTATGCCCTGTTAAGAGATTCCGACCAAGAGCAGCATGAGTTTAGCCAGTATACCTTAGGTATTAATAGTCTATTTCCGCTCGATAGTCAGCAGCAGGAAAAAGTATTGATGACGCGCTTGAAGCATAAGCAGGCCTTTGAAAAAGAGCTCGAGGAATTTGGTTTAGATGGCGATTTTCCCTTGAGCGCCGAGCAGCACGCAGAGCTGGTGGCAGATTTAAGGGAAGCAGCCGATACCTATAAAAATCGTTTTCTCGATGGTGTTAAACCGGTATTAAAACATGATAGTTATCCAATGGATCAATATACGCTATTGGAGAACTACACTAATACGGAATTTGACGAACTAGTGACAGCCCTGCAGGAAAAAGTAGAAGCTCGAGGTGTTTATTAGCCGTAAACGCTAATAAACACCCGTTGTTTTGACGACTTGCTACTTACTGCTTGGTACTGCTCAAGCGAATTAGACCTTCCCCAACAGCAATCATTGTTCCCGTTTTCGGGTTTATGGCAGCACTGCGCAGATGCTGTGAACTGCGTGTGTTTATGCTACTCCAATTAAGGCCTTTATCCATAGAGCGCAAAATGGCGCCTTTGCGGCCCACCAGCAGGAGCGCTCCACTGCTTTCTTCAATCAGCGCTTCGCGCATCTCTTCAAGGCCCTGCGGGGTGTTAGCCTTGCTCCAGTTTAAGCCTAAGTCGCTGGAGCGAACGACAGTACCATTTTGTCCAAATGCGATAAGTATCCTGGTGCCGGGAACTTTAAACACGCGGCGCAGTGTGCTGTCAGTATCGGAGGGAACGACTTGCCAGTTCTGTGCGTCTTCGGAGCGCAGAATTATACCGTACTCACCCACTGCCAATACAAAGGGGTTTTTGTCGTCGGCGTAAGCGCCATAAAGGTCGTTGTAGGTTTTACTTTCCACCATGGACCAGTTAAGCCCGCGGTCTTTGCTTAATGCAATGCCTCCTTTTTTGCCTATCAATATAAAGGCATTTAATTTTTCCGAGATGGCGCCATGCCATAGATTACGATCATTGCTGTCGAAGCTGGCGTAATTTTCCCAGGTTAATCCTGTGTTTGTTGAGCGATAAACTGTACGGTACAGTACCTCGCTTGCTAAATAAGCATCATTTTTACTGTCGTAGAGCAATTGAGTGAAGGCTTCGCCTTTGCGAAATTCACCCTGATAAACGGCGGCCCACGTTGCTCCCCTGTCTACCGAACGAATAATGCTGCCTGCTGGGCCTGCGGCGATAATGGTATCGCTTTTTTTATCGTAAACCATATCCCGCAGGTGTGGCGGTTGGATTTTTACCGGGTAATCCACGTCGATAAGCTGCCAATTTTTGCCATCATCTTGCGAGCGCCATATACCGCCGAGTTGGCCAACGGCGACAAAGGTGTCGCTGTTGGGTAGGTGAATAACTTTCCGAATATAAAGATCAATACCCGGTCTAACGGCGTGCCAGTTTTTTAATGGTAGCGCAGGGTGGCTTAAAGTATTGGAGCGTACTATTACACCGCCAAGGCCAGCGGCGACATAAATATTTTTTTCTGGATTATGCAAAACGCGGGTAACGGATTTGTTGAAAAGAGGTCTAAAAATATCGGCATACCAGCTTTGCCCTCCGTCGCTTGAGCGTGCAATAACACCGGAATTGCCCACCACAAGAAAAGATTCGCTCGCCTTGTCGTAATAAATATCGCTTAAATAAGGGATGTCATCGCTGGGCCAGTTTTCTACCGGAAACGACACCAGTCGCCAACTAAGGCCCATATCTGAGGAGAGGGCGATCTCGCCCATTTGTGTGCTCAGAGCAAGAACATTTTTTATAGGGTCATAGGCGCTGCCAGTAAAATAGCCTTCTGTGGGAATTTTTTTCAGTTGCCAATTTCTGCCTTCATCTGTGGATATCAGAATGCGACCCGAATCGGCAACTGCCAGCAGTACGTTATTAAACTGATGAAAGCTGACTAAGTGCGGGATATACCTTCCTGCTGGTTGCATGTCGTGCTCGACAATAGACCACTGCTCTCCGCCATCCACTGATCGCCCCGTCGTGCCGGATTGCGCAGCAAATAAAATATCGCCAGTGTTCGCTTCACGATGAAAATCAAGTATCTCTTTTTGAGTGTCTTCGTTGCCGTTGTAAGAGACTAGCTCCCAGGTTTTTGCATCATCCAAAGAACGAAGAATGGCATTCTTCTGTCCGGCGGCGAGCCAGCTATTATGCTTTGGGTCGTAAATTGCTGTGTTAAAGCGCACAGTGGATAAATCGCTTCCTTCGGGAGCGTTTATTTTGGCAGGTTGCCATGTTTTACCTTCATCGGTGGAATTGAGGATGGCAGCCTTTTCGCCTACAGCCACCATGGCTTTGCTGGCGGGGTGACGTGCAATGCCATGCAAGGTATGGCTGGTGGGGCTTATGCTGTTGTTCCAGTTTTCTCCGTCTTTGGAATAGATGATTGAGCCCTGCTCGCCAGCCAGAAAAAATAAATCGAGTGAAGGAAAGTATTCGCCTGCTTCCCATTTTGGGTTAAAAACCTCGGCCTGGTATTCCACAGGCTTTGCGTCTTTTTGAGAGCAGGCAAGCAGTAAGACTGCTGTGAGACAAGAAACTACAGCAAAAAAACGAAATCTCATTGTTTTACCTTTATAGCTATTTTTAATAGGTAGATATTCAGCTGCGATAATATGGCTTGAAGTGGTGTGCAGCACGCCCAATTTCGGTATTTATATTTTTTTACGCGAAATAGTCTTCCCCCCTTCCTACTGCAGTTTGCCGGAGGTGCGAGTAAGAATAAACGGAGTTGTGTGCTCTCGCAAGAAGTCAGGACTAAAGGAGCGAAGTTCTGTGGAGAATTAAAATAATTCTATGTCACCAGCCTCATCGGGGGTGTCGTCGGTGGGAATAGAGAGCGTATCCTCAATGATCTGATGTTGGTGCTGAGTGAGGTGTTCGAGTTGGTAAACCAGGCTTTCCATGCTTTGTAATATCGTGCTGCCCTGTTTGATAGACTGATTAATTCCCTGCGAGGCATCATCGAACTGGTCGAGAATATAGTTTTCCTGGTCTTCTTCCAGGCCCAGCCGACCAAGCTCTTCACTCAGGTTGCTGTTAAGAGCCAGCATAATGTCGCCAACTTGTTGCTGGTTGTTCTCCAGCATTTTGCTGATGCCCTCCAGTGATTGCCTTACTGAATCTACCGCGTTGGCCAGTTCGTTGTTTTGTCGCTTAAAAATCGCCTCGGCGTCCACAACGCGTACTTTGGCATCGGTAGCGCCGAGTACAAAGGGGAGGATATCCTTCAAGCGGCCATAGCGCGTGCGGTCTTCAAGAGGCATATTTTTGATTAGCAGGGCAACTCGAGGGTAGTTCACCTGAGTGCGGCAGCCAAAATCGATAAAGCGCTTGTCGTTGTGTAGCAGTTGAAGTAATTCCTGCTCAAGCGGGGCGACTTGTTGTCGGTGGCTACTGGTAAAGTGTATGCCGCTGCGCCCTGCGAACATCGCGCTGGCGGAAAGCTGCATATCCCGCATCATGCCCATTAGCTCTGCACCCAGTTTCTCCATATTGGGTATAAGATAGGAGCGCTCAATAAAGCGCACTGCCTTGCCCAGGTCTGCACTGGTCGTAATTGCTTCGATGGCGGTTTTCTGCGCACTTTCAAAGGAGCTCTTAAGCTGCTCCTTTTCCACCTTGTAATCACGAAAGCGATTGAGTTTGGCGACCAGTAGCTCTTTTTCGCAGGGCTTTACCAGGTAGTCGTCGCCGCCTACTTCATAACCGAGCATGCGCTCGCGTACAGAGCTGTGAGAAGAGAGAAAAATGATGGGAATGTGAGCGGTGTGTTGTTGGCCCTTGAGGTAATCACACACCTCATAGCCGTTGCGACCTGGCATTTCCACATCCAGCAGTATCACGTCCGGTTGCCATGCGTCTGCGCGTTCTATGGCGGCATTGCCGTCGCCAGCGATCTCTATATCGTAGCTGTCTGCGAGTGATTTACGCAAAACACTTTGCATGAACTTGTCATCATCGACAATTAGAACGCGGTTTCCTGTGGCCATATGCTCAAGCTGTTAATGTATTCCTAACAGAAAGCGTAGCAAATAATGGTGTTGGTACAGCCCCCTTGGGCCGCTTCTCACAGAGTGTTTTGTTATAGCAAAACAGCTAAGGCCTGTTTCGGTGAATGGCTGGCGGGCTGTTCCTCTTATTGGTAACTGGGGAGGCTCTGACTAAGCTTAAGCGGCCGCTTGCTTTCAGGGGGCCGGGAGCCCAGCGAAATTGGTCTTATCGCTGCGTGCTGCAGTTTGGGTAGAAATCACTTAGGCCTAATCAGCGATAGCCTAAACTTGGTGAGCAGATGAGCATTTACAAATCTCAACAACTAAGCCCCAAAAAATGGCACAGAAAGTGATGCGCCCAGATCTGCTTGATGAAAGAATAGCTAGAATGATTCATACGGCGGAGTAAATTCCTAGCAATTCAGTTTGAGCTTGCTCGCTGAATTACCGAGATCTCAGTTTTTTACAATCAGACAACTTTAACTACGTCACAGTATGAGAAAGTTCTCATGTGAATGACTGGTAGAATCTCACTAGAGGTTGACCCAACTTAAAACCCCTGTCTGTGTTAAGTGTCTACGGAGAATGACGTTGAGTGGTAAATTGTGCCAATTTTTGACAGCCTTGCTTGCAGTTAAAGCAAGGCTATGTGTTTCTCGCTCTATGCAGGCGATGATCTGTGCAGCTACTTTTCTAATGCTAGTACTGGCAGTGCCCGTTCAGGCTCAGGCAGAGCCAGTGGAAGAGGGGGGCGGTCTTGCTGAACAACGTTCTGCCTCTCCTTTGAGTGACGAAATTGAAAATCTCAAAAAAGCGGCGCTTGAGCTCAACCGGGATTTGCTCATTCTCGAAGAGGAATTGTTGTTCCCTGCTAACACCCAGATTACGGTGTTTTTGTCGCTGGATGTGGGGGAGTTCTTCAGGTTGGATGCGGTCAAACTGCACATCAATGACAAGCTGGTTGCCAGCCACCTCTACACTCCGCGGCAAAATGATGCGCTCGGCCGGGGGGGCATTCAGCGGCTCTACATCGGCAACTTGAAAAACGGTGAACATGAGCTCACGGCTTTTTTCACCGGCATCGGCCCGGATCAGCGCGAGTACAAGCGCGCTGCGACAGTCACCATCGCAAAAGATGACAACCCAAAAATGCTGGAGCTGCGTATTCAGGATTCGACCGCAAACATGCAACCGGAATTTGACTTTAAAGAATGGCAGTTGTAATTCGCTCGCTGATCACACTGTTTTTTCTTTTCTGCGTTGCCGTTAATGTTCACGGTAAAAAAGAAAAACCACTCTCCTCCGTAGCAGATCTGCGCTACGGGGTTGCCCTGTATCACTACCATCAAACCGAATACCTCGACGCGCTCACTGAGTTGCTTATCGCTAAAGAGCGCGGCGGCATCCAGGGCCACGGTGACAACCCGGCGTTAATGGAGGGAGGCTTTTCTCTGGCTTATGGCCTGGAGAAGCACGCTGCGGGTATTTTTAACGAGATACTTGCCGAGAACGTTTCTGAAAAAGGCCAAGTGGCCGCCTGGTTTTATTTGGCTCGCATGCGCTATATGCGAGGCGACTGGAACATGTCATACAGCTCCATCGAAGAGCTTAAAAAAATTGCGGAGCGCGAGAAGAAAAGTACTCAGGGTATTGCCAGCGATCTGGATGCCTTAAAAATCAACCTGGCCATTAAGCAAAATGACCGGCTCGCCGCAGAAAAAATTCTTAAGCAGAAAAACATAGACCAGGATTGGCTGCCTTATCTCTATTTCAACCTGGGGTCTGCCGCTGCTCGAGAGCAGGATTTTGACAGCGCTATTCGCTACTACAACAAAATTGCTGAAAAGGAATACCCGGACAACGAATACCGATCTCTCTATGACAAGGCCATGACCGCAGCGGGCTACAGCTATTTGCTTTCAGGCCGGCACGACAGCGCTATGGAGCGCTTCTCCCGTGTTCGTCTCGACAGCCCCCTTTCCGGTCGTGCCTTATTGGGTTACGGATGGGCCGCTGCAGAAAAAGATAATTACAAAGAAGCCCTAAAGGTATGGGCGCATTTGAGTAAAGCCTCGCTGGTGGACGAAAACAGCCAGGAGGCATTGGTCGCCGTGCCCTATGCCTACGAAAAGCTCGGCTTGGAAGGTTTGGCCTTGCAGCGTTTCAAGGATGCGGAGCAGGGGTTTTCCGAAGAAATCGCCCGGCTGGACTCTGTCATAAACAACCTCAAGGGCGATACCTTATTAGACGCGCTTAAAATCGAGAGCCCGGACGGTATCGACTGGCTCAGCTACGCCGAGAAAAACCAGCTTTCGCCGCAGCTCAGCTATTTAATTGAGTTGTTCTCTCGCGAAGAGTTTCAAATGCACATTCAGCAGTTACGCGACTTGCTGGGAATACAAAAAAATACCTGGGAGTGGCGAGAAAAACTCGGGTTTTATTCTGCAATGTTGGACTACCGGGAGCAGGATAGGGAAAACAAAGACGCCTTAGTGGCTAAAAATACCCTTAAAAACCAGATTAATGCGCTGAAAACCGAGCGTGATCGCCTGGCTTTAAAAATTGAAGAAATTGCTGGTGCAAAAGATTATTTTGCGCTGGCTTCCGGTGATGAGGCGGACCTCATTCGCCGGGCATCGCGGGCGAAAAAGCTTGTTCAAATACCCGCCCTGCGTGAAGACGACCCCTTTATTGAAGATAGCGATGAAGCCGTGCGCTGGTACTACGGCCTGCTGTTGTGGGATGCGGCGGAAAATTTCTCGGATCGACTGTGGCGAGCGGTTAAAACCCTCAATGCTTTGGATGATACGCTGGCGGAAATGCAAGGCAATTACGAGAGTATCGAATCCATCCTTAATTCTGCCCCGGACTTGCAAATTACCCGCGAGCAAATTGAGTTTGCACAAATTGAACTGGAATCCCAAAGTGCGGATGTTGATATCGCGGTAATGCAGGCAAAAGAAGCCCTGCGGCAACAAGTGGTGGCGGTGTTAGCGCAACAGCGCGCGCGCATCCAGCACTACATGGCACAAAGTCGCCTGTCTGTTGCAAGGCTTTATGATAAAGCTTTAAAAGAGCACGAGGCGGCCGCTCTACAGCAAGAAGTGGAAGCGGAAAAAGCTGATGCCCCTGCAAGCAATGAGGAGCCTCAGCCATGAAGCGTGTAGCTCTTATTGCTCTCTTATTGGCACAGTGCCTGCTGCTGGCTTGTTCGTTTATGGGTGACGGTATGCCGGACTATGGGCGTACTTTGTCGGACATTAAAGAACCGGAAATTCCAGATGATCCCATGCCGGTACCGGAAACCACTATCGAGCAAATCGAGCAGAGTTACCGCGCCGCACTGGAGGTGGCAGAGGACCCCGGTATTCGTCATCAGATTCTGGTTAGGCTGGCAGACCTGGAAATGGCCCGCAGCGAAAAGCGTCAACTCAGTGCCGAAGTTCAGGCGCACTATTTTGATGGTGCTGTGGATATGTATCAGGAGCTTATCCAACTCAATCGCGAGCGTCCGGTAGAAGGCCAGCAAATGTCTAATGAGCGTTTGCTGTATCAGTTATCCAAGGCCTATGCGCTCGACGGCCGCATGGAGGAATCTAACGAGGCGCTATCGCAGCTAGCAGCAAGTTATCCGGAGTCGGCCTTTGTGTCAGAGGCCGATTTTCGTCGCGCAGAAAAATCCTTTAGCGATGGTCAGTATCAGCAGGCCGAGCAGCTTTATTTGAATGTGATGTCTGCCGGTGAAACTTCTCCCTACTACGACAACGCACTGTATATGCATGGCTGGGCGCAATTTAAACGTGGGCGCTATCGTGCATCAGTAAAATCTTTTACCGAAGTGCTCGACCGCATGTTGCCTGTTGATGGGCAGCTGCTGTCAGATTTATCCAAAAGCGATCGCAATTTGGCGAACGATACCTTGCGGGTGATGGGCATCGTTTTTTCCTACCTGGAGGGTGCGGAGTCTATTACCGAAATCTATCAAAACCTGGGTCAGCGTCACTATCAGCATATGCTGTACATGAACCTCGGTGATTTGTATCTGGACCAAAAGCGCTATAGGGATAGCGCCGACACTTACCGCCATTATGTACAGCATTTTGCTAATACCGATTATTCCCCCAGCTTCAGTGTAAAAGCTATTGAAGTGTATAGCCTGGGTAATTTCCCCAGTGAAATTCTGCCGGCAAAGGAAGAGTACGTACGTAACTACGGTGTTTACAGTGAATTCTGGAAGGTTCGTAATGAACAACAACGTGCGTTAATTACGCCTAATTTAAAAATATATCTGGAGGAGCTTTCCAGTTACTACCACGCACAGGCACTGGGTAATAAAAAACTGCGTGGTGAATACGCAGCGCTAAGAGAACAAGGTAAAAAACCGGATTTCAAATTACCAAAAGAATCGGCCCAATCGCAATTTATGAAAGCCGCAGAACTTTATGACCAATTTGTGGTGACCTTTCCTCAGGACGTAAAAACCGCAGAAATGACCTACCTTATGGGCGAGGCCTACTACGAGGCCGGACAGTTTGAGCAGGCTATTAAAGCCTATGAACTGGTCGCCTATACCCATATAGACGACGCTCGCGGCGCCGAGGCGGGTTATGCCGCTATTTACACCCTCCAACAGATGATCGAGCAGTACGATATTAAAAGTGAGGAGGATGCGCAGCGAGTGGCAGCATGGAAGGCACACAAGATAAACAGTGCAATTAATTTCGCGGACTATTATCCGCTGGAGCCCAGGGCACCGGCGGTACTGACCAAAGCTGCGCAGGAAGTATTCGAGCAGGGCGATTTGGAGCGGGCCATAACTATTGCGCAGCGCATGACCCAGTGGCAACCCGCGCCGGAAAGGTCCTTGCAAAAAACCGCCTGGCTGATTCTGGCGCACGCCCAGTTTGATTTACAAAAATATGATGAGGCGGAAGTTTCCTATCGACAATTAGCGACGCTATTGGACGAGGGCGACCCGGACAAGCCACAAGTAGTGGAACGCATTGCCGCCAGTATGTACAAATCTTCTGAGGCACAAATTGCCTCTGGTGATCTTGTCGCTGCTGTGGCTAAGCTTTTACTCATTCGCGAAGTATCCCCCAGCAGCGACATAGCCATTGCCGCCCATTACGATGCGAGTAATTACTTAATAGACTTAAAAGAGTATGGCCGGGCAGAGCAGGAGTTGCTTGAGTTTGGTCGGCGCTACCCGCAGCATGAATTAACTCAGACGCTGCCACCCAAACTGGCGTTTATTTATCAGGAAACTGAACAGTGGGATAAAGCCGCCGGTGAGTTGGCGGTAATGGCCAACTCTGGTGACCCGGAAGAGCGCCGTACCTCTCTGTATCTCTCGGCAGAGCTTTATGAAAAATCCGGCAAACTGGATAGGGCACTGGAGCAATACCGTGATTATGCCAATCGTTACCCCTCGCCCTTCGACCTTGCCATAGAGTCTCGCTATAAATTAGTGGAAATTTACAAAGAAACCGGCGACCGGGGTAAGCGAAATTACTGGTTAAAAGATTTGGTTGAGCAGGACAAAAAAGCGGGCAGTCAGCGCACCGCCCGCTCGAAATATCTTGCGGCTATGGCGTCTTCCGAATTTGCCCAGCATGAATACGAATACTTTAATCGTATCAAGCTCACCTTGCCCATAAAGAAAAGCATGAAGAAGAAAAAGTCCGCCATGGACCAAACCTTAAAAGCGTATCGCAAAGTACTTGATTATGGTGTTGCTGAGTTTTCGACCGATGCCAATTACAAAATTGCCCAACTGTATGGTCAGCTCAGCCAGGACCTCATAAATTCAGAGCGCCCACCGGGCCTGGACCCGCTTGCAATGGAACAATACGAGATTTTACTGGAAGAGCAGGCCTACCCCTTCGAGGAAAAATCCATAGGAATACATACCGGCAATATTGAGCGCGCTTGGGAAGGTATTTACGACGAAGGTGTAAAAAACAGCTTTAAAGCATTGGCCGAATTACTGCCTGCACGCTACGGAAAAATAGAGAAAAAGCCGGGGGTGAGCAGTGGAATTTATTAAAATTTACCCTAAGGCGCTCATCGTCTTCATGACCTTGCTATTTGTAGCCTGTGGTGGTGGCATAAAAGACGATGCAGGTAAACATGATGACGCCCAAGGGGGGGAGCAACGATCGGGTGGTGCGGAAAGCACCGAAGTTGCAGATGTACCCCTGGAGCTTATCCCCAACCCTTACCTGGCCAATACTCCCTCTGTTTCCAGGAAAGCCAAGGAAGAGTTTGCCAGCGCTACAGTGGCAATGGATGCCAAACAGTGGAAGCAGGCCGAGGGGCTGCTACGCTTGATGACAGAAACCTATCCAAAATTGTCTGGCCCTTACGTGAATCTGGGCATTAGTTTGTACCAGCTGCAAGACCTTGAAGGCGCAGAGCAAAGCCTTCAAACGGCGATTAGCGTAAATGGCAGCAATATGGATGCTTACACTTGGTTGGGTACTCTCTACCGGGAACAGGGCCGATTTGAAGATGCAGAGCAAGCCTACCTTGCCGCGCTGGCCGTGTGGCCTCACCATGCCGAGAGCCACAGAAACCTTGGAATTCTGTATGACCTCTATATGGGGAGGTTTGAAGAGGCATTGCAGCACTACAAAATGTTGCAGCGTTTGTCTCCAGAAGAAGATCGTCAAGTTAAAGGTTGGATAAAAGATTTGGAGCGGAGGCTGGCGCAATAGCGTTGCAGATTATGAAAACACAATTATTGTTTAATTATTTCTTGCTTGCTTTGGTGTTGTCGCCTGGTGCTGGAGCGCAGGATACCGATGTGGTTGAACTCAGTGCTACCGTAACCGGTAATCAGGAGCAGCCAAAGGTAATCTATATTGTACCCTGGCAACCGGCCGAAGATGACAGTATTCTTTATCGCCCTTTAAATAGTAAAACTGATAATGTTTTTAGTCACGTTGAGCGCAGTGAGCACAAGCGTGAGTTGAAGTTTATAAAAGAAATGCTGTCGGAAAACGAGAGCGAATAATCATTTTGTTGTTTTAATTACCGTTTTAAAAAAGATCTGGAGGCAAAGATCCCATGAATACCGTGTTAACTTTTTTTCAAAATGGCGGGCCGTTTATGTACCCCATCGCGTTGGTACTGGTGGTTGGTTTGGCATTGGCTCTTGAGCGCTGGCTGTTTTTAACCACAGCCAAATCCTCAAACCGCAGAACCTTCAACCGCCTTTTACCCTTATTGCAGAAAAAAGATTACGCCGCGGTGGTGGAGCTGGCTCGCCAGGGTCGCGCGCCCATTGGCCGTATTGTTGCGGCGGGCATTGCGCGCATGCAGCAGACGCCTCGACGTGACGAAATTGAATATGCTATGGAGGAGGGTGTAATGGAAGCCCTTCCCCGTCTGGAAAAGCGCACGCAATACCTGGCAACCCTGGCTAATATTTCTACCTTGTTAGGGCTGCTGGGAACCATTATGGGCTTGATTGCAGCCTTTACTGCTGTGGCAAATGCCGATCCATCTGAAAAAGCCAACCTGCTGTCACAAAGTATTTCTGTGGCGATGAATACCACCGCCTTTGGTTTGATGGCCGCCATCCCCTTGTTGTTATTTCATGCAACCTTGCAGTCAAAAACAACCGAAATTGTGGATAGCCTGGAAATGGCTGGTGTGAAGTGTCTGAATATGATGTCGAACACGGGAGCGTTTGCTTCACGTACTCGCACCGGTGACGCCGTTCGCTAATAACAAAAAGCACCCTCGTGTTTTTTACTATCAGACATTAATCACTATTGGCGGTACATATGCGTACTAGACGATCCAGACAGCAGGAAGCCGATCTCGACATTACGTCTTTCATGAACCTGATGATTATTCTGGTTCCGGTGTTGCTTATGAGCATGGTGTTTTCCCATATCACCGTACTCGATCTGAAACTTCCAGATATTGCCTCCGACTCAGCACCGGCAGAGGAAAATGACGATAAGGAAAATGAAAGTCTTGAACTGGTAATAGAGCCAGACGAGATGGTCATCAATTACCCAGCGGGAGCACCACTTAAACGCCTGCCGAAAATTGAAAACTCGGAAACGGGTGAAATGGAGTACGACTTCCATACCCTGTCTCTGGCGCTGCAGGAAGTGAAGCGCTTACTAAAAGATAAAGGCAAGGATAAAAAAGACATTCTTATTCTTTCTCAGCAGGATACCGACTACCAAACCATTGTAAAAGCAATGGATACGGTGCGCAGCTTTAAGGCGGTTGTGGCTGCCTCGGTGGTTAATGCTGAATTGTTTCCCGCCATCTCCCTGGGTGATGCTCCCGTTAATGAAGCGACAGATCGACCAAGGGGAGCGCAATAATGAAACAGTCGATACATGCCAAGCGCATGTCAAAAACGAGACGTCGACACGGTAGTGGAGCCAAGCTCAACCTGGTTTCCTTGATGGATATTTTCACTATTCTGGTGTTTTTCCTGCTGGTGAACTCTTCTAATGTGGAGGTTTTACAGAACAATAAAGACATAAAACTACCAGAATCCCTTGCCGAGCAAGCACCGGACAACAATTTAATTGTAATGGTCAGTCACGAATCCATTCTGGTGGGGGGGCGTAAAGTTGCTGATACCCAGCGGGTAAAAAATGCCAAGAGCGGGGAAATTAAAGGCTTAAAAGAAGAGCTGGATTATCTGGCATCGAGAAAACCCTATCGTACCCCGGAGGAAGCCGAGGCGGGCCGTGATATCACCATCATGGGCGATAAAGGTATTCCCTATGTATTGCTCAAGAAAGTGATGACCACCTGTGCCAAATCAGAATATCGCAATATTTCTCTGGCGGTAAGTCAGGTGCCGGACGACACAAGCGTAGAAAGTCTGCAGGCTGGGGAGGGTTAAGGTGGCTAGAGTTATTATGATGCCCAACCTGCAACTCCCCTGGAGTTCTACCATCGAAGACGACAAGCGCTTCTGGCGTATTGTTGGTATTTTGTTAATTCCTTTCTTTATTCTCAGTATCGTTATTCCCATGATACATGTGCCAGAGCCTGAGCGATCGGAGCTTGAAGAATTACCGCCGCAGCTGGCGAAGGTGGTGATTGAGCAGCAGGAGCTGCCAAAGCCAACACCAGTTCCCACGCCTGTGCCAACACCCGAGCCAGAAGAGGAGCCCGAGGAAGAGCCGGAGCAAGAGGAAAAACCTAAAGAGGAGCCTACTCCAGAGCCTAAACCAGACCTTACGCCAGAACCCGTTTCCACACCAGAACCGGCAAAACTGGTGGAGAAAGCGCGGGAAGAAGCGCAGGCCGAGATTAATCAGTTTGCCGATGCACTCTCGGATATGCGTGACTCTTTTGATCTGTCAGAGGTGAATGAAGAGCTTACCCAGTCCACCGGAGAAGCAGCGGAAATTGACCGCTCTATTATCGGTGCAAAAGCCAAGTCAGGTAGTGGCGGCATTAAAACCTCTGAACTCAGTCGCAATACCGGCGGGGTGGCTCTGTCGGGTAAGAAGACCACCGCTGTAGACAGCAAGCTTGCAGCGCCCACTGGCGCCAGTGCAGAAGCACAGAAAAAAGCAGCGGCAACCGGTGGTCGGCGAAGCGAAGAGCAAATGCGTAAGATCATGGATCAGAACAAGGGCGCTATGTTTAATATTTACAACCGCGCGCTGCGAAAAGATCCAACTCTGGAAGGTAAGGTCGTATTTGAAATGGTGATTGAGCCCGGTGGGAGAATATCTTCAGCGAAAATCGTCTCCAGTGATCTTGATGACCCGGCTTTGGAAGCGAAGTTGTTATCGAGAATTAAGCTAATTAATTTTGGCAAGCAGGATGTTAAGCAAACCAGGCTGATATTCTCGTTCGATTTCTTGCCCTACTAAGCTTATTGATACTACCTGCTGAAGGAAAGCCACCTGCTAATTACAGGTGGCTTTTTTGTTTGCGTAGCGGCCGCTATTGCTGACATTCCTTTTATGATAAACAGCGCATTTGCGGCTGGGATATATCGCCTATTTGTACTGTCAGGCCAGTAAAACTGCTCTATACTGAATAAATATTGAGATCATATTTTGCCTGCATGCCTCCGCGTGGAGCGCTATAGGATCTATTCAGAGATAATAAGCCCATGCGGAGTGGTGCCGCTTCAAACACAGCCCATCTTGAATGAAATCGAACGCACTGACCATAACAAGGTTCGTTCTTGCCATATTGACCATATTGGCGCTATTCGCTCAGCCAAAGATCCCCCTTAAACGGCTGGTTCTGCACCCCCAGATAGACACCTATACTGCACTCTACGGAAAGAAGGGTGCGTATCATTGGATCGTGGAATATGACAAGCTTTGGCAATGTGAATACCGTCCTAACGAGGGAGATGGCCCCTGTACTTTCATCCTCACGTGGAATGAGTTCGATGTAAACAGCGACAGAGCTTCCACCGGCAGTAAATATGGCGTTTGCGAAAATGCGGGGTCGGACGATGATGGCGACCACTGGGGCCTGGAGAACGATACGCCTTGCTATGTATTCAAACCCCTTGTGTCCAGGCATAGCGCTTTGGCAGAGAAAAACGCGGCTGTAAGCCAAATGAATAACAATAGTAATGCCGACGGCGCAGACACAAACCCCAAAAAAACACCGCCACAATGTTCGGCTGAAGCAAAAGACCCGGACAAAGACGGTTGGGCTTGGCAAAATAATGGTATTTGTCGAATAAAATCAGCCCTTGTGCAAGCGAGCACTCAACAAAAAAAACGCGCCTTGGACCTATCAAAATATGATGGCTTTTATCTCAGTATTTACTATGAAGGCCGGGCGCGCTATCTCGATATAAGGCCCACTAACCATGAGCCGGCGCTTGAGGATGGTACGGGACGTACGGAAAAATCAATGTCCGCTCTGGTTCATACCACAGACCTTAAGGCCGGCCCGGCATTTATACCGCTTTCGGATTTTGCAGTGGAGGAGTGGTGGGTTCGCGCTAAGGATGTTCCTCGCCGCTTAGCCGCAGCAGACTTTCATAGAATTACCTCCATCGGCATTTCCCACGTGGATGAAGGGCTGCACAAAATGCGTGTAGACCGAATCGAGCTTGTTGGTGAGCGTCTAAAAATGGCTGACCTACTGGTACTACTGGCCATTTTCTGGGTGAGCTATTTATTAATCGAAGCGATGTTTCGTTACTACCAATTGAGAACCGTTGCCCAAAGTAGTGAACTTGCTATACAGCGTTTAACACAGGAAGCCGACGAGCTTGAAGCGGAAAAAAGCAAACTTGCCGTTGAAAGCATTACTGACAAGCTTACCGGTGTGCTTAATCGCACGGGGATTTTGCTCGAAGTCGATCACCTCTATGGCACAGAGTATCAAATGCTCGATTTTGGCGTTCTTATTATTGATATCGATCACTTTAAAAATATTAATGATAATTATGGTCACGATGTTGGTGACGGGATACTTAAAGACCTAGCACATACGCTTTCCTCCAATATACGTGAGCGCGATTCGCTTGCGCGCTGGGGTGGTGAAGAGTTTGTATTACTTTGCAAGGAAGCCTCCATGTTTAATTTGATAAAAACCGCGGAAAAACTTCGAAAGCTGGTGGAGTCCACTCTTTATGGTAGCAATAGAGCTTTGAATATAACCATCAGCATAGGGCTGGCCCAAGTGAAGGAGGGTGATAGTTTTGAAGATACGTTTAAACGTGCAGATCTGGCGCTCTATCGAGCGAAGGGTAAGCGCAATTTTGTTTACTACGAGTATTAAATAGCATTCCAAAATGTTTATTAAAGAGGGTATGTCAAAACATATACATTCTTTCTTACTGCTAATAACAATAGTGGTGTTTATCGCCCATTATTTTCTGCCTGAGAAGCGAATATTGCTGGATCCGCTAGCCAATAAAAGCGTATACAGTTTGTATGGATATATCGACCCACAACAGGGGCAGTCGTCCTATTGGCTGGACGAAAGTAAAAACCTGTGGGCGTGTAACTATAAGCCTGAGCACTTATACGGCTGTGGTAGCAGTATTGAATGGAATGAAAGGCTTAAAGACGCGAAGGATTTCAGTAAGTTTGAAGCGCTTGAGCTGAAACTAAAGTATGTGGGCAGCGCCAAGCGTTTGCGCTTATCGTTGCGCAGTTACAACAAGGCCTACTCCGAGCAGGGCGTTGCCGAGACAAATAAGCACATGTACGTGTTATTACCCACCAGTGAAATAGCAGAAAATAAAGTCAGGGTTAAGCTCTCTGAATTTAGTGTGAGCAAATGGTGGGTGTTGGAAAACAGCATACCCAGAAAATGGGCCTCTCCAGAGTTTAACAATATTACGTCTTTGGGAGTGGAGGTAGCGGAGCATGGCGACCAAATTGTTCAAGTTGAGCGTGTAGAGTTGGTTGGCAAGTGGGTTGAAACAGAAGCTATACTTTATATCCTGATTTTGTTTTGGATGATTGTATTTCTAGTTGATGGCGCCTTTCGATTTTATCAGGTCTATCAGAGCTCTCAGCTAGGTATGGTGCGAGTGAAAGAACTGTTAAGCCAGCAGCAAAATCTTGAAGTAGAGAGACAGTATTTGCGAAGCATCGCCAAAAAAGACCCGCTCACAGGTGTTTACAATAGAAGCGGACTGGAATCGCAGTTAAACGCTTTTTTTGGTGAGGATATAAAGCGCAAGTACGTTGCGGTAATGATTATGGATCTTGACCACTTTAAAGCTATTAATGATTGCTATGGTCATGATTTCGGTGATGCAGTGCTTAAAGCCTTTGCATCGTCAATGTCAAAAAGCATCAGGGAAACTGACATTTTTGCTCGTTGGGGCGGTGAAGAGTTCATTTTGATCGGTGATCTCGATAGCAAAGAAAGCATTAAAGAGCTTGCAGAAAAGTTAAGGGAAGCTACCGTTGCTACTCCTGTAGAGTCTAAGCCCAGGTTTAAATTTACGGTCAGTATTGGTGTTGCGATAAGTCGAGAAAATGAGAATTTTACCGAGGTGTTCAAACGTGCAGATAGTGCGATGTTTAAAGCAAAGAAAAATGGTCGCAATCGAGTAGAGTATGAGTTATAGAATAACGGTCTGCTTATTTTTCTTGCTGCTGTCGATTGTAGGCAGTGCCAGTGAGCAGCGCTTTACCGTACATCCTTTGTATTTGGAGGAAACCATAAAAGCAGACGTGGCTCAAGTGAGTATACGTGATAACGATGGCTTTTTGTGGGTTGGTACCGATTATGGCTTAAAGCGCTACGACGGATACAATTTTCGTACCTTTGGCAAGGACGATAGCAATCCCGATGCACTATCGACTACTGTTGTGTTCGATCTTCTATTGGCTCAGAGTGGCAGTCTCTGGGTGGCGGGCTCTGTTTTGGCTCGATATCAACCCGAAACAGAAACGTTCAAAAACTACAGCGTAACAAACTTTCGTTCTATCCGTACGATGGCCGAAGATCGCAATGGCATGCTTTGGTTGGGAGGTAAGGCCTTTGGTTTAATCTGCTTCGACCCAAAATTGGGTGGGGTACAAAAAATACTGTTTCCGGAACAACCCGAAGGTCGTATCAGCGCATTAAGACGCCACAGTAGTTTAAACGCAATCTGGGTTGCCTCCGCAGCAGGTGTTTACCTTTATCATATTGATACGTCGGAAATTACCAAATTTTCTTTGCCGCTGGACTTTTCCGGAGACCCCATATCGGACATAGAGGAAGATGCTCAGGGGCTTTTGTGGGTGGCTACCAATCGCGGCCTGTTTGTACTCGACGTAAAAACGGGAGCCTACAAGCATTACCACGCAGACGAAAATAAAGTAGGAGCATTGAGCTCCAAAGAGCTTTCCAAAGTTTTTAGAGATTCCAGAGATAGAATGTGGCTTGGAACAGATAAGCATGGAGCATATATCTATAGGCCGGATAGCGATGACTTTACTCATCTTCAGGCAGCAGAATTTACGGACGGTATGTTCCCCCCAGGTGTTATTTCAGATATTTTTGAGGACGCTAATGGCACCTTATGGTTTTCTGTAGGCCCCTACGGGGTATATCGTATCAGTGAAGCCTTGGAAAAATTTACCGTTTATAAAAAGAGCCTGGAATTTAGTAATTCCCTCAGTTTTAACAATGTGTTGGGAATGATTGAAGACGAGCAAGGTAAGGTGTGGATAGCCACAGATGGTGGCGGCCTGAATGTTTTTGACCCGAGTACGGGTAATTTCAAACACTATCTTCACAAGAGCGATGACCCAGAGAGTTTAAGTAGTAACTCAGTCTTGGCGCTGGAGCAGGGTGACAGTGGTGATATATGGATTGGCACCTGGGGAGGCGGCTTAAACCGCTTGAACCGCGAAACAGAAAAATTTACACGTTACTCGCGCAACCCTCATGCGCCGGAGGCGTTAAGCCTGGCGAACAACAATGTGTTTGCTATAGCCAAAATGGCAGACGGACGCCTGCTGCTCAGTGTCTGGGATGTGGGCCTGCAGATATTTGATCCTCTAAGTGGAAAATTTGCAACCTTGGGCGTTGGGAGAGACAAGAAGAGCCCATCAAGTACAGTTATAAGCGAAATAATACCTTCGTCAAATGGCGACTTCTGGATAGTCGGCTATGGCGGCCTGGAAATATATTCACCATTAAGCGGTATTTTTAGCAGGGTTACATTGCCATCTTATAATGGCGTATTTGATGTCTATGAAGATAGTGACGAAACCCTCTGGATTGCAGCGCAATCTAATTTAATACGCTATAGGCCGCGGGTTAACGATTTCAAGTATTTCACCAGGAAAAATGGCCTTTCTGATAATTTTGTATTGTCTATTGAGAAAGATAGCCTTGGTTATTTATGGTTGGCTACACGCGATGGCCTGAATAAATTTGACCCTAATTCCGAGACGGTAGAGGTCTTTGGTGTAAACGATGGCCTCGCCGGTGCACAGTTTAATCGCTCAAGTCACCTAAAAACACGCGACGGTAAAATGTACTTTGGCAGTACCGAAGGGCTTACCGTATTTGACCCTGGGCATCTTCCCAGAAATAACAATGCGCCTCAAATTCATTTTCTGAGTTTAGAGCTTTTTCAAAAAGAAGTTCAACCTGGCACTACACCATGGCTGGAAAAACCTATCGACCGAGTGGAGCATTTGGTGTTGCCCTACAATAAGCGCGATATTACTTTTACCTTTACCGCGCTTAATTTTATCAGCCCCGAAAAAAACCAATTTAGATATCGCTTGTTGGGGCTTGAAGATGAGTGGCTGGAGGCTGATAGCCGGGGGCGGCGTGTACGCTATACCAATCTCGCTCCTGGTGAATATTCCTTTCAAATATTAAGTTCCAATAACGATGGCGTTTGGAATGGTAGTGCGCGAAAACTCACGCTCACTATCTTGCCTGCCTGGTGGCAAAGGTGGTGGGCGATAGTGTTGTATATTGTACTTGCTGCGGTGGCCTTCTATGTTTATGGGCAATGGCAGTTGCGCAATAACAGACGGCGGGAAGCACAATTAAAATTATTGGTTGATGAGCAGACTGCACAGTTACGCAAAGCGAATCGCAGCGTGGTGCAGATTAACAGCGAGCTTGAACAAAGAGTTGCCCACCGCACGCGAGAGCTTGAGCAGGAAATTGCAGAGCGTCGTGAATCGGAGCAGACGGTGAGTTATATCGCCTACCACGATCCGCTTACGGGGCTGTATAACCGAGCCTGGCTGCTGAAACACCTTGAAGATTTGATCGATGATAGTAGCGAAAATAAATACGCTGTTTTTTTTATAGGTGGGGATAGATTTAGAACGATTAACGATACACATGGACACCTGCTGGGTGACGTTCTGTTAGTTGCAGCTGCAAAAAGGCTAACGGGACTACTGCCATCGCCCTACCATTCGGTGCGGCTGGGGAGCGACGAATTTGCGGTAGTTATCGACAACTATCGTCCGGAGTTAGATGCCTTGCGCCTGGGTGAAGACATATGTTCTGAATTCAGGAAAAAATTTGTGCTGGAGAAGATAAATGTGAGCTTCGGTGTGAGTGTTGGCATCGTTGTGGGAAATGGCGAGTATACCGAAGCCACTCATATTCTCCGGGACGCCAATATCGCAATGCAAAGTGCCAAGGATCAGGGGCGTGGAATTTGTAGAATGTTCGATGATGCCATGCTGCAGGTTGCGATGGAAAACGCGGTGCTGGAAAATGAACTTAGAAATGCTTTAGCTCGTTCACAATTTAGTGTTGTGTACCAGCCGATTGTCTCCATAGGTCTTGAACAGTTGAATGGCTTTGAGCTCCTGTTGCGATGGAATCATCCACAATTGGGGCTTGTTTCTCCCATGAAGTTTATCGGTATGGCTGAATCTCTGGGCCTTATTTATGATATTGGTATATGGGTAATAAAACAGGCATGTCTGCAATTGATCGATTGGGGGGAGCAATACGGTAGGGAAAACCTACCTTACATATCAGTAAACTTATCGCCCCTGCAATTGAGCCAGGAAGACTTCATAGAACAGCTCGACACAGTATTGGAGGAAACAGGAGTATCACCGGAAACAATAAAACTCGAAATTACCGAGTCTGCCTTGATGCTCAATGCCGAGGCTAGCGACCATACCTTAGAGCAATTGAGAGAGCGCGGGTTTGAGCTGGCAATTGACGATTTTGGTACCGGTTATTCCTCCTTGAGTTATCTGGGGCGACTGCCCGTGCAGATTTTGAAAATCGACAGGGAGTTTATTGACGCGCTATTCAGCAGTGAACAGGACAAGGATGGCGCCCACGAAATTGTGCGCGCCACAATAAACCTCGCCCATAGTTTAAAAATGCGCGTCGTTGCAGAGGGTATTGAAACCTTAGAGCAGCTCAATGCGCTGCGACGCTACGAGTGTGATATGGCACAAGGCTATTTAATTGCCAAGCCAATGTCTGCGGAAAGTGCAAGTAAAAAAATACACGAAGCCAAGAGTAAGAACAATAGAGATAGGGGTGGCACCCACTAGCGCAAGCTGAAAGGTGTGATATCGCCTTTGTTTCACCCCTGGGAAATTAAAATTGTTGCTCATTGGTCGCGCAAAGTGATCACCGAAGGAGTGACGAAGAATGATTGAGTCGCATAATCTAAATCGTATGGGTTGGCAGCCTTTCTTTCAGCAACAGCTCTCACTGGAAGAGTGGGAGAATTGCCGTCCTTTTAGAGTGGTTGAGCAGTACCGCTCTGAATTGCGTTTGGAGTCGGGCAGCCAGCACATTAGCCTTCCTATACTTGCCTCCATGCCAGCCGTGGTGGTTGGAGATTGGCTGCTGTTGGACGAACAGCAGCGCTATGTACGTTTGTTGGAGCGCAAGACTACTTTTGCCCGTAAAGCTGCGGGCAGTAAAGTTGAGCGACAATTAATTTCCAGTAATGTGGATACCGCTTTTATTCTCTGTTCCATGAATGAGGACTTTAACCTCAATCGTATAGAACGCTTTTTGGCTGTCGTTAATGAGGCTGGTGCCGAGCCTGTGGTGTTGTTAAGCAAATGCGACTTGGCGGAAGATCCTGAAAGCTATGTGAATAAGGTGCGAGGGCTGGATAGCTACCTGGCGGTAGAAGCGCTTAACTGTACTAGCGAGCAAAGCTTAAAAGTGATTGAGCACTGGATAAAGCCAGCCAATACCATTGCTGTTCTCGGTTCCTCCGGGGTTGGCAAGTCATCACTTATCAATACACTGGCCGGTGAGCAACAGCAGTCGACGTCGGCCATTCGGGAGGATGACAGTAAGGGACGTCATACCACTACCAAGCGCTCGCTAATAAAACTAAATAATGGTGCCTTGATAATTGATACGCCGGGGATGAGAGAGATTCAGCTGGCGGACTGCAAAGAAGGGATTGTTTCCACGTTTGCGGATATTGAAAAATTTGCCGAAGCTTGTCGCTTTCAAGATTGCCAGCATCACAATGAGCCAGGTTGCGCCGTATTGGCGGCGGTAGAGCAAGGAGAATTGCAAAGCCGGCGCTTGGATAACTACTTGAAGCTATTGCGTGAGGAAAGTCTCAATAGCGCCAGCCTGGCACAGCGACGAGCCAGTGATAAAGCGCTGGGAAAATTTTATAAGCGAACTATGGTGGATTCAAATAAATTGAAAGGGCGCTAAAGCAGGCTTATTCGCTAGCCTCGCTGTCGGATAAGGTTTGCTCTGTGATTTTTTCATAGTGCAGCCCTGCTTCCTTTGCACGTTTAAGCCACAAATCTCTCGCCAATTTTTGCATATCCGGGTAGCGGTCTGTCTCATCGACGATTTCCAGGCCCAGCATGGTTTCCACAATATCTTCCATGGTTACAATGCCGAGAGTATCGCCAAACTCATTCACCACCAGGCTCATCTGAAAGTGGCTTGTACTCATATTTTGCAGTAAGTCCAGAAGCGCTTTATTGGAAAGCACAGTAAGAAGCTCTCTCGAAAGGCTGTTCAGCTTTGTTTGCTGCAGACCTTTTGCCGCGTTAGCTAAAATATCGTCTTTGCGGACAAAGCCACATATCTTGTCTGAGTGCTCGTCGAAGAGGGGGATGCGAGAGTATCGAAAGGTATCTTCAATCTCTAACGCTTGCGCCACACTCAGCTGAGCATCGAGAGAAAACACCACCGTTCGCGGTGTCATTATGTCTTTCGCTGTGAGTGAGCGTACCTGCATGATGCCGCGAACGACCGAGGACTCCTTACTGTTAAGAACGCCCTGATCTTCCCCCAGCCAAGCAAGTGCTGCGATTTCATCGCGGCTAATCATGTGGCCCTTCTTTGGAGAAATAAGGCCTGTGACCCCCTGAGAAAGAATCACCAGTGGCCACATGCTGATCTCAACAAATTTAAGAACGCGTAGACAGGCTGGCGCGAGCGCCTTCCAGTAGTTTGCACCCAGTGTTTTAGGAATAATTTCCGAAATCACCAGAATGAGCAGCGTCAATATCGCAGAAATCACACCAAAATAGGCTTCACCAAAAACCTTGGCTGCCTGAGCACCTACGCCCGCAGCACCAATGGTATGGGCTATGGTGTTGAGGCTGAGGATGGCAGCCAGTGTGCGGTCAATATTTTCCTTAATTTTTGCCCAGCGCTGGCCTTCGGAGTTGCCCTTCTCCTGCATTCCGGCAATATAGCTGGGTGAAACACTCAGTAAAACTGCCTCTAGTACAGAGCATAGAAAAGACACACCTAAGGCCAGAGCCAGATAAAAGAGCAGTAGAGCCATCTCTCCCCCAAAAGTTGATTGCCAAATAGGCACAAAACGCATAGTACCTGCGTGAATATGCCAATGTCACCTACCTGATACAAGCTACGGCATATTGAAGGGTGCTGTGGAATACACCGAGCTATTGGCTTTTAGGGAAAGACACCGTTCTGGCAATAGATCTCCCCTCCCGCTTGCTTTAGAATCCACGCTTACTTTCAACATCTTCACTATTCCGAGCTTTGCGGGTATGGCTAGATTTCCCATTCAGGGAGTCATCTTAATCCTCCTTACAATAACCGCGCTGACAGTATTCGCACTGTTTCAGCTAAGCGGTGAGGCTATGGCTTTCTTTCCAGCGGAGCAAAGCCCGTACAAATGGCGGGCCACTGCCGGTATCGACGAGAGCTTTGGTGGGGCCTCATCTCTCCAGATACTGGATGATAGCTATGGCCTGGACTATGAGTTTGAGCTTTCTGAAGCCATCGAGTTTCCCTACGCTGCGGTTCTTCTCGAGTTTTTTGACGGGGAACGACATGTACTGGTGGACTGGTCCCGCTACAGCGCATTAACTTTTCGAGTGAAGTGCCGTCCACACAATGTTTTGACGGTTTCGGTGATTGCTTTCGATGAGCGGGTTACTAAACTCGATAATTTTGCCAGTTTTCGACAGCTTCAGTCCTTTGTTTCCTGCTCTAACGAATGGCAGGATGTAAAAGTAGATCTGCGCAAGCTCGATACCCCCGACTGGTGGCTAGTCGGTAATGAACTTGAGGTATCTGATACGGATTATTCCCTGGAAAAAGTAAAAGCTGTGGCTTTTATCAATTCTCGGCAGAGTCCACTGAGCACCCCCTCTGGCGTTAAGCTGGTGGATCTTCAGTTGACGGGGCGAAGCCCCAAAGTGCTTTTTGTTGGCTTTGCTCTCATTATTCTTGTGTGGCTAAGCCTGGCCGTGTGGTACCTGATAAGCAATCGCAGCCTAACAAAAACCACCGGTGAGCATGAGCAAAACGAGCCTAAAGAAACCCTCAAAGTAATACCCTATAAAACGCTTGAGATAGCAGAAAAAAACGAAAAAGAGCAGGCGACCGTAATGGCCTATATGGCGAAGGAATACTCAAACCCTAGCCTGAACCTGGAGCATGCCGTTGCTGCACTGGGTATTAATCGAACGAAGTTCAATCAAATATTAAAGGAGTCCACCGGGCTAACCTTTGTTGCGTACCTCAATAAATTGCGCTTATCGGAAGCGGCACGCCTGTTAAGTGAAAAAGACACCAACATATCGGAAATAGCCTACGCTGTGGGCTACAACAGCGTTCCCTATTTTAATCGCCTGTTCAAGCAGGAGTTTGGAGACTCTCCCACAAGTTTTAAACAAAAAAGTGGGCAAACCAATAGTGATGATTCTGTTTAATGATGTAAATAATCACCGCAGCCAGGAAGCGCCCTTCTCTAATAAAAAAGTCCTTCACGTTCAAAGCAGTGTGGTAACCCGGATTAAGTTACCAAGCCTGCCGATAAGAAAGCCCGGCCGCCTGTATGGCCTATGTGTATATAAACTATCAATTCACAAAAAACCGCCCAGCAAGCCACAAGAGCCACTTTTCCTGCGCTTTCTCGCCGCTATGGCAGAGACCGAATTTTCCGAGCTTGCCTTTTGGCTAGCTGTTGAAGGTGGATGAGCTTAAGCTGGATTGCTAAAGTCAGTATGTATTGGCTTAGTCCATAATTTGGGGCGCAATTTCGCGATACTCTCTTCGTTGATTATTTTTAAGCTACTTTATTATTTGTCTAAAGATTACCTGGTTGGTAGTGTTAAATTCCATTGTTGGAAAAAAGGCTCTGTAAAACGAAGCTGTTAAAAGCTGAGAGGTTAATGACTACTCTTCTAAGTAACTGCGCTGTATTTTTTCTCTTCCTGCGTAGTTCAGTTTTTTGTTACCGCTTTTTAATGTAAGGGTAACCCAGCAGTATCGAAAGAATGATGTGTGAGGATGAGCTACCCTTAGTGCTAGCTTTTTCAATGTTTGAGATGGCTAGGGGAGAAGCTTGGTGGGCAGGGGGGGTGGAGGTGATGGTGAGTACCTCTTCGATAAAATTTAAAAGGGAACAGGTGGAAACTAACCGCACCCACATCACCCTTTTGTTTTACTCCAGTCAAACAGAGCGCCCTATTGCGGGTGCGGCGGCCTGCGCTCCAATTCGGGCCGCAAGTACTTCCCTCGCTCCGGTACTTCAGTATTGCCCAAATGCGCCTCTCCCATGTGGCTATGTGCGCTTAAGCCCCAGAATACCACCTCTATTAGGGCTTCGAGGGGTGTTATCGTCTTATCTATTGGAAGCTTTTTGCGCCACAATCATTGCCTTATTGGATTTAGAGCAATAGGTGAATTATGGTGATTTGTGAATATTGCTGTCTATCGGGTCGCTTAAGGTTGGTAATCCACCTAAAGCGGGCGTTTGCGGTGTGGATGATACGTGGGTGTCACATGTAAGGTCTAACGCGATTTACCCCGCAGGAGGCGGCACTCATTGAGCGTGTTTGATCAAGCAAATAAATATCGGCCTTTATGACGACTATTTCGGTAGTGGTTGTAAAGTTGCAGTGTAAATTGGGTAAAATCGTCGATAAACGTTTAACACCCAAAGGTTTTAGAAATAGTCGGCTCGATGACGTACTATTTTGGAATATACGTCATTCTGACGTATATTTATCGCCCATCAGCAAGTAAAGCCCGGTTGGCGGGGCGTGTGGGGTGGGGCATTTTTTTGAATGGGGAATATATGTCATTGCGACGTAGTATTCGGGTATATACGTCGTTTTGACGTAGATTCAAATGTTAGCTTCAGGAGGGAATTTGAGAATATTTATTTTAATTGCAGCTTTATTTATTTCTTGTTCAGTCTACTCAGAAGACGAAAATAATAAGTATCTCGTTTTCATCGGGTCTGAGATAAGCATGAGCCCGGTTGAACCTAAAGAAGATGAAATACCATTTGACAGCCAGTTTTTAGCAAAATATAGAGTCTTGGAAGTATATAGAGGGGCATATACGAGTAAGGAGATTGAGTTCACGGTGTTCGACCACTATGGAGCCCCGCCATTCTCCAAATACGCGCATGTACTTCTTTACTTAGAAAAACACGAAGGTCGCTATTATCACTCAAAGTATCAATATACTCCTCTCTATAGGGCTAAAAATGGTAAATGGGCAGGGGCCTATCCCACCTATGATTACACTCATTCGTACAATGAAAATACGAAGATTACTCCGGAGATAATTGAATTCGTTGAGCCTGTAATAGTGGATATTTCGGAATACGAAAAGGAGGATGTTAAGCGGTGGTTCCCTGAACCTTACTATAGGATAAAAAGGAAAAAAGCAATTGCGGATTATGGCAACTATATTGATGAGCTTTTTAAACTGAAACAAAATGGTGTGTTGAAGGCTCGTGGTGATTTTCAGTAAAAGCTAACAAGCGGCTCCACGCAGACGCCCAAACCTACGCTGTTTTTGTGGGTTTCGCTGCGCTACACCTTACCACAAAAACCTCTCCGGCTTGGGCGCTGGTGAGCCGGGCGTTATGCATCAACATGATCAAAATAAGTGCATTTTTAGTGTTCTGTTTTTCTATGTGCTCTCTATGGGCTAGTCCTTATACGCCTGAACCTATTGAGATCCGCGACACTGAAGCATGGAAGTATGGCTTAAAAAGCGCATATAAATCTGTTCAGGGTTGGGACTACTTTTCAATTACGATTAATGAAGAGCTTTTATGTCAGCCAAGCAGTATCGAATTTAAGAGGTTTTTTAAAAATGGCGGATTTTCCGAGTCTGAGGTGTATATTGGTGGTGACTCATACGCAACCAAAACGATTTTGGAAGGGTATAGGGCAGCGATGTTTGAGATAAAGTGTGTGACTGAGAGTCAAGTCCATCGCTCCAGCCACTTTATATACTGGGTATACAGAAATTCAAATGCATAACAAATCAATTAACGCCCGCCAGCAAGCTGGCTCGGACCTCCACTGCGTGGTTTGCTTGTGTGCTTTAATAGCACAACGCAAACCACTCCGTTTCGGCCCGTTATTGAGGCGTTATGAGTCGTCCCAAACTTAAACGAAAAACTGGGGTTTCTGTTTTGGCATTGTGCCAACTCAATACGAGTTCTTTTTGAGATGTGTAAGTTGTAGCCTTTGGCAACAACTAAGTGCTTCGTAGAAAACGAATACAAGTTAGTCGCCCAATCAAATTGTAAAAAACACAAATTGGTTGGGCTTAATGTAGTAGGTAAGGGTGGTGTTTAGTGTTCGTTCCTTTTAAGTGCCAGTCGTAGAGTGTGTGCTAACAAAGACGAATAGTTTATTTACAAATGGTGGTTCGTGCGTTCTTAATCTGCTTTGGCTTAAACTCATAACAAAGCTAGCCAACTCCAGCCCAGCAAGCTGGTCTTGGACCTCCATTTCGGCGCTTCGCGCCTACATTACGGCCGTTGCTAGCGGCGTTATAAGTCAGGTCTGAAAACTAAGGCCTAATTAATGTTCGGGTAGTCCGAACTTCGTAGTGAAGTATCCCGGCATTAGGCTTAGTGGTAATTTGTATCTCACCAGTTTCGTTCCTGGTGCCGTATTTGAGTTAGGAAATAGCAGCGGCTTTATCGCATTGTTCGTGGGGCTGCAATTTTTAAAAGTAGTAGTTGGTATTGGGTAGGTGGCGCTCGTTCGTTACGGTGCAATTTAGAAGTAGAGGTTACGCTAGCGCTCCACAACGTGTGGTTAAAGGGCTGGTACCGCTGCCGTTATAACTAATTGCTCAATTTGACGTAGCGGTCTACGCGCCTTTTTGTGCATTCGCTACGCTCATTGTTGCACAAAAAACCGCTCCAACCGCTACGCAAATTAGCAAGGCGTTATAAGTCAGGTCGGAAAACCAAGGCCTAATTAATGTTCGGGTAGTACGAACTTCGTAGCAAAGTATCCCGGCATTAGGGTTAGTGGTAATTTGTATCTCACTAGTTTCGTTCCTAGTGCCGTATTAGAGTTTGGAAATGGAAGCGGCTTTATCGAATTTGTTGTGGGGCTGCAATTTTAAAAGTAGTAATTGGTTTGGGTTTAGTGTGTTCGTTCGTAACGGTGCATTCTTTGGGTAAAGGTTACGCTAGCGCTCCACAACGTGTGGTTAAAGGGCTGGTACCGCTGCCGTTATAACTAATTGCTCAATTTGACGTAGCGGTCTACGCGTCTTTTTGTGCATTCGCTACGCTCAGTGTTGCACAAAAACCCGCTCCAACCGCTACGCAAATTAGCAAGGCGTTATGAGGCTAGGGCGAATTAAGGTATTTTTACTTCCACTTTTGTAGTGGGGTGCTAGCTCGATAAGAGTTCTATCATAGTTTTGTAGTTGTAGCCGTAGGCAACAACTAAGCACTTCGTAGAAAACGGGTGCAAGTTAGTCGCTCAATTAAATTGCAGAAAGCGCAAATTAATTGAGCTCGTTATGGTAACGGAATTGGCGGTAAGCTTTGTACGTTCCTTTTAAGTGGTGGT
>FXAI01000045.1 GCA_900177435.1 Alteromonadaceae bacterium Bs31 | reverse complement strand
CGCAGCGGTTGTAGCGGATTTTTGTGCAAAAATGAGCGCAGCGAACGCACAAAAAGGAGCGTAGACCGATGCGTCAATTTGAGCAATTAGTTATACGGCAGCGGTACACACCCATTAACCACTCTTTGTGGAGCGCTAGCGTAACCGCCACTGCTAGAATACACCGTATGAACGAATACACCCTACCCTAATACAACCACTAATTTTAATAGTGCAGCCCCGTGATAAATACAATAAGGCTGCCACCAATTTTTTACTTTAATGTGGCACCAGGAACGAAACTGGTGAGATACAAATTACCACAAAGCCTAATACTGCGATACTTCACTACGAAGTACTTAACCTGCCAAACATAATTTTGGCTAAGCTTTTTGGACATGACTTATAACGCCGCGCTAAACGGCAGACAAAGTTGTGTGGTTGTTGTGCAATAATGAGCGTAGCGAATGCACAACAACCGCGCAGCTTTGGCTGTCCAGTGGAGGCCGTAGGCCGGAATGATGTTTGAGCGCCTTGTTATACGCACTATGACTCATTTTTTTCAAATCTTTTCATGTCAATAAACTCAAACGCTTCCATTTTCTTGAATATTTCCTTCTTCGTTTCCCAAAGCTCTTCAGATGTACCTGCCGTAACAAAAATTCCGATGTCTAGCTCATTATTCCAGAACATAGAATACTGGATATGTGACCTTACTTTTGTACCCTCAACAGCTATCTCTTTAGTTTCAAGACATACTCGATAGAACAAATCTTGCTCTGACCTTTCACATTCACTCAGTATTTCAGAGGTTTTTTCTTTATCTGACGCAAAGCGAGCAACAAATTCTTCGGGTGTTTTCCCGGTGCCAGCTTTAATGCCTTGTATTAACTGAATCCTTACACCGGTATTGTATGGACCATCGTCTGGATTTTCTTCTGATAAAATCCATGTTAATGAAGAGCCTCCATGCCTCTCGGAATAAAACCAATCCTTCGGCTTTTGGATATTGCCTCCGGTTGGTTCAAGAATCTGCGTCACGTATTCTATCTTTTCATTCGCGAAAGCATTAAACGCCCATGAACCGAAAAAAAACAGAAGTAATATTTTTCTCATTATTCTTCCTTTCGTATAACGCCTTGCTAAATTGCGCAGCGGTTGTAGCGGATTTTTGTGCAAAAATGAGCGCAGCGAACGCACAAAAAGGAGCGTAGACCGATGCGTCAA
>FXAI01000046.1 GCA_900177435.1 Alteromonadaceae bacterium Bs31 | reverse complement strand
TTCGCCCTAGCCTCATAACGCCAAGCTCACCTGCAGTTTTTGCGGAGAGCAATTGTGTAAAATGGAGCGAAGCGACATACACAATTGAGCGTAGCAAAAAATGTCAGGTGCAGCTTTTTGTTATGCATTTTTTAGCAGCCTTACTTTTTCAAAATATTGCTTGGCCTTTCGCGGATTAGCCATTACCACATCCAAGAAGTGAGCAAGCTCATTATACGCCTCGGTAGATCGAGGATTTATGGCAATCGCTTTACGGTAACACTTCTCACTTTCATTTATTTCTAGCCCATCATCATAATCCACTAATTGAAGAAGATCTCCACGTATAATCCATAGCTTTTCTGATTTTGGATATTTATCTAAAGCCTCGAGAGTGATATCCATAGTTTCTCTCGTCGGCTCAACAGATTCATGATGCTTCGGCCACCGCTTTTTTATCTCAGAAATATATTCTTCTTCCTTCATTGCTCGATTCCTAGAGATGCATAACGCCGCACATAAGGGGCATTTTGGCTGGAGTGGAATTTTGTGCACAATGCCGAAGGCATGCACAAAATGGAACGGAAGCCAAAATTTCCCGACTTAATGGCTTTGTTATGAGTGTAATTAATTATTGCAAATAGCCATACCCGGAATCAACGATAATGCCTCCATTTGTGATAGCTCAATTCCCCCTGGAAGATAAAAACGTTTATTTTTAATATCAAATATAATGTCGTCGAAGGTATATTTTTCAGGCGATATAATACAACCCTTTTCATCATACTGCGTACTGGCACTAACTCTCGGATTAATAGCTACGTTCGAGATAAAATGCAATTCCTCTTGCAGAGTCATTTCTGATTTATTATTGGTAGTGGAACAACTCGTAATTAATACGACTAGAAAAATAATAGTATATTTCATATTGGGATTCCGGAAGAACTCATAACGCCGTTATAACCTGCATTGCATGCGGGAGCAGAGTTTTGGGGTAAAGTTGGCGTAGCCAACCCCAAAACGGAGCGTAGCATGCAATGTCAGGTTGATAACTTGGTTATGCGACACTCTTAAACTCACCTTACTTAACCAACTTTAAAGATTACTGC
>FXAI01000019.1:11610-13272 GCA_900177435.1 Alteromonadaceae bacterium Bs31 | reverse complement strand
GAGCTTGTTATGGTAATAGAATTGACGGTAGGCTTTGTTCGTTCCTTTTAAGTGGTAGTTGGAAAGGATGTTTGCACAGGAAGTAACGTTTACTTAAAAAGGGTGGTTCATGCGTTCTAAGAGGGTAATGAGTGTGGCTCATAACAAGGCGCTCAAACATCAGCCCAGCGAGCTGGGCTTGGACCTCCGTTACGGCGCTTCGCGCCTTCACTGCGGCCGTTTAGCGCGGCGTTATGAGGCTAGGGCGAATTAAAGTATTTTAACTTCCACTTTTGTAGTGGAGTGCTAGTTCGGTAAGAGCACTATTGTAAGGTGAGAGTTGTAGCCGTAGGCAACAACTAAGCACTACGTAGAAAACGGGTGCAAGTTAGTCGCTCCATTAAATTGCAAAAAACGCAAATTAATTGAGCTTGTTGCGATAGTGAAATTGACGGTAAGCTTTGTACGTTCCTTTTAAGGGGTAGTCGGAAAGAGTATTGCCACAGGAAGTAAAGTTTACTTAAAAAGGGTGGTTTATGCGTTCTAAGCGGCTAACGAGTGCGGCTCATAACAAGGCGCTCAAACATCAGCCCAGCAAGCTGTGCTTGGACCTCCATTACGGCGCTTCGCGCCTTCACTGCGGCCGTTTAGCGCGGCGTTAGATTTTGGGAGGGACTGTGCCAACTACAATTCAAGAAAAGTTAAGTTGGGTCCCATTAAAAATTGATTTAATGTTTGATGATGAGGTGTTGGGTGTAGGGACGGCATTCGCGTACTTGTTTGACGGTGAGACGTATCTAATTACGAATTGGCACAATGTCTCTGGTAGGCACCCAGAGACCTTAAAAGTTATACACACACAAGCTGCAATACCAAATAGGTTCAATATTCATTATCCGATTGAAGTTGGCACGGCAGAGCCTCCCTTGGAAACATATTCTGTTTGTTGGGGCGAGCATATACTAGATCTATATGAGGAAGAAGTACCACAATGGTACGAGCATCCTAAGTATGGCCACGCAGTCGATGCGGTTGCAATACCCTTTGGGATAGAGGAGAGCAGGGTTATAGCTGCAAACTCGGAGAATCTTGGGCTCGTAGATATAAGCTTGCGCCCAAGTTTGGATGCATACGTTTTAGGGTTTCCGCGGGGATTGTCTGGTGGAGCTAAATTCCCAGTGTGGAAGAGGGCTAGTATTGCATCAGAGCCCGAAATTGACTTAAACCAGCTTCCAAAATTCTATGTAGATACAGCTACAAGAGAAGGAATGTCTGGCTCCCCTGTATATGCGCAGAGTAATGGTTTTAGTGTTCCACAAGGGAAGGGCCTAAAGGATTCGATTTTAGGTACTTCTAGGAAATTTGCAGGTATTTACTCTGGAAGAGTAGGGGATGATCCTTTTTTTGCGCAACTAGGTATAGTTTGGAAAGAAAAGGCAATTATAGAAATAATCAAAGGCAAAATAGTTGGTACAGCTTAGAGCATAAATCTAACAATAAGCTGCACCTGACAAATATTACGGCGCTCGTTTTTGTGTCTGTTGCTGCGCTCCATTTTACACAAAAACGCACACCGCAATATCTGCAGGTGAGCTTGGCGTTAAATTTAAAGCACATGAGCAATAAAACACTATCACTATTGGCGCTAGCAGTAACCTTTATTATTCTTCTGTTTACTGCTGT
>FXAI01000019.1:8910-10010 GCA_900177435.1 Alteromonadaceae bacterium Bs31 | reverse complement strand
TCACTGCGGCCGTTTAGCGCGGCGTTATGCGTAAATAGGATTGTGAACGATGACACAAGACCTCGGTGTTCCATTGTATGAAGGATTCGAAGAGATATATTATGACAAGACACCTGAAGAAATTGTTTATCCTGGCAGTATTGTTGTTCGCTGGAGAGAATTTGAGTTATCGCTACGAGAGTATATTTCGTCAAGTATAAAATTGGTAAAGTTAGATTTATATGAACGTGTTTGCTTTGTCAGTTATGGGTGCATCGCATACCCAAGAAACTTAGTTGAATTGAATTTTAGGGTTTTTGGAGTCACAAAATCGGGGGCCATTCCTTGCGATGAACCATTTGAAAGAATTTCAAAAGGTTATACCGAAATTTCTAACTCATCTTCCTGGGGGGAATGGGAAGCTTTTGTTGCTAATCTTAACTCTATCGTAAGGCTAACTACCGAACAAGAAAGCAACTGGGAAGATAAGCTAGAAGAGCAGTATAATATCTGTACTTTGAGAGTGCTGAGGGAGGTTTTGGGTCTTAGAAAGCAAGCTGCATATTCAGGCTTCTACGGGGAAACCGCTGCGGAGTGGGCAAATAGATCAAGCCACTTACATGTTTAAGACTAAACAATTTCGTAATGTTGAGTACGTGCGGTACGCATAACCAGGTGCTCCATTTGACGCACCGGTCTACGCTCCTTTTTGTGCATTCGCTGCGCTCATTGTTGCACAAAAATACACTACAACCGCTACGCAAATGAGCACGGCGTTATGAGGCTAGGGCGAATTAAAGTATTTTAACTTCCACTATTGTAGTGGGGTGCTAGCTCGGTAAGAGTTCTATCCTTGTTTGGTAGTTGTAGCCTTTGGCAACAACTAAGCACTTCGTAGAAAACGAGTGCAAGTTAGTCGCTCAATTAAATTGCTCAAAGCGCAAATTAATTGAGCTTGTTATGGTAATAGAATTGACGGTAGGCTTTGTCCGTTCCTTTTAAGTGGTAGTCGTAAAGTGTATTACCACAGGAAGTACAACTTACTTAAAAAGGGTGGTTCATGCGTTCTAAGAGGGGTAACGAGTGTGGCTCATAACAAGGCGCTCAAACATCAGCCCAGC
>FXAI01000019.1:5194-8900 GCA_900177435.1 Alteromonadaceae bacterium Bs31 | reverse complement strand
CATAACAAGGCGCTCAAACATCAGCCCAGCGAGCTGGGCTTGGACCTCCGTTACGGCGCTTCGCGCCCTCACTGCGGCCGTTTAGCGCGGCGTTAGAAGGCTCTGCAAGAAGTAAGAGTTATTTTTGTTGAGTGTTTTATCACTCCGTAGCGAGTAACAGATTTTTGTGTGGCAGTGGTAGCGATGTACTTACAGCAGCCGCTGCAAACTGTTCGGTATAGCTCTCTCAGTATTGAGCATGGTCACCATTCTATGCAGAAAAGTGGTATTGATGATTGTTTGCGGTTTTATTGGGTAGAAGAGTAGGTGGATTCGAAGTATTACTTTTCTAAAAGTTGTGAGGTATTCTTGGTCGTGGTTACTACAGGGCTTGGTGCCAACCTTTCAAGAGTCAGGTTTTGGTTTGTTCGGTCAAGGGCAGCCAATTAAAGTAATTTATTAAACGTGGTAATCGGTAAGTTGATTGTGTCGCTGTTCTAACCAAGGGGTCAACCTGACGTAAACTGCGGCGCTCGTTTTGGTGTGGCTAAAGCCACAATACACCAAAACAATCACCACAATTTACGCAGGTTACCCCAGGCGTTAGGTGTAGGTAAGCAACTATATTTTTGTTAAAAACTAGAGGGGTAAGTTTAGTAAGTCGCTGATTTTAAAGGGTATTTCCTGTATAATTAGAGCTATCAATAGCCCTTCCAGGAGACGAAAAATGAACTTACCGAACTTTATTAAGAAGAGCAAAGCAGCTTTCCGGGCTGGATGTGCTAGCCTCAAGGCTGGCTTAGCTGCTTTTCGTTTTAGACTGCGCGAAAGCGCCTTGAGGCTAGCACATCCATGCCGAGCTGTCAATTTATGCAGTGGTTTCTAAAGTTCTTTTTTTCCTTTCTAGTTTCCCTTTGTATATCTTTTTAGTGCTTCGCTTCACACCTAACAAGGTTATTAACCACCGCCAGCAAGCTGGCTGGACCTCCGCTGCGTCGCTTGTTTTGCGGTTTTACGCTACGCTACCGCAAAATAATCAACACAGCTCCGGCCGGTTATAATGGCGTTAGTGTTCTGCCAATTTTTAAACTTTATCAGGAGGTTTGATGTCCGAGAAAATACTTCAACTAAAGTGCTTGTCTGATGTAAAGAAAATTATAAAGGACATTCAAATATACCGAGCACGTCCGGTAATGAAGGGACAGCATCCCACCTTATACCCTGACCGGCTTGAAGGGAAATACCGAACAGTTAAAGGAGTGAGGGTATGTGATTATGAACTGTGCGCGGACGAAAAGTGGGTGATTCCAAACGAAAACATGGGGCTTTCTTTTTCAGCGACTTGGGATAACCTTCAGTTTGTATATGGCATGTTTAAGAAGAGAGCAAAAAAGAAGCCTGTTGATATTCATTGGGTTCTTTCAGAAGCTGATATACCTAAAGGTCTAAAGTTTGTTGCTGATAAGGATAATAGCGGGCATTATTTTCTGGCTGTTACAGAAAGGATGCTTGTTGACCAACTAGTTAGAAAATTAGAAATGGTATCGTTTAGAATGTCTGTTATAAAAGACGGAGGTCGAGCACTATGGTGATCTTTGAGCGTTATCCTCATGTAAATGATTTACTTAAGCACTACATCAGCTCTTTGAATCGAGAAGATGTTGGAAAAATGGTCAATGAGGGTATTAAATCTGAAGAACAAGCCGAATTGTTTTGTCGATTTATCTGGAAAATGGTAGAGGCGATAAATGAGGATGAAGAGAATGGGGTCGCTGTACTTGGAAGTACTGATAATACTGAAATGTTACCCGATATCAGCTATGAAGTGACTAGGCTTATGAAGTCAAGTGGCTTTTATTCAGTATGGGAAAGCGTGTCTAAATCAGAAATGTCCTAATGTATAGTGGTTTAGGTTTTATCTCGCACATGCTCAAAAAAATGAGATCTAAACACTAACCAAGCTATCAAGCAGACCTCCGTTCCGGTGCGCCTTTTCTGTTTTAACGCTTACGCTAACACAAAAACGCACCTCTACTGCGGCTGCTTATAGCGGCGTTATGCGTCATTGGAAAAATGTGCATTTAACAATACTAGATCTAGATGAAACCTTGGTCCATTCTTGTAGCGAATGGATCGGAAGGCATCACGATTTTATCGCTGGAGATAGTATGATATTTGTTAGGCCCTACGCTATTGAGTTCATTTTGGCTTTAAGTCAAATATCGAAGATAGCTATTTGGACATCATCCTATGGCCTATACACAACAGAAATACTTGACAACCTGATACCGAAAGAAGTTAAGTTAGAATTTATTTGGGATCGAAATAAATGTGATTTATCTGAATCAAAAGGAGTTCCGTCTTTTACAAAGAACCTCGATAGATTACGTAGACTAAGTATTGAGCCTTGTAATTACACAATCGTTGATGACAAGCCAGAATGTATAATTCCGAATACTGAATCAGTACTAGGTGTTAAGCCATATTTTGGTGGCAAAAAGGACAATCATCTTAAAATTATATTGGAGAAACTGAAAAAACGCATAACCAAGCAATTAACCTGACATTGTGTATTACGCTCCTTTTTAGGGTGGCTACGCCACAATACCCTAAAAATCCGCTCCATACACAATGCATGTTATCGCGGCGTTATGAAAACCTGGGAATATTTTTTTTCAAGCGAGGAATTATTTTTACATGAGAGTGATAATAGGAATTTTGATAGCGACCTGTACACTTGGTGCCTACGGTCAGACATTTGAATACATTTTTTCGGGGCAATTGGAGTTAGAGGATATAAGTTGCAATTTCTTATTCAGTGATGAAATAGATTACGAAAGGGTATCTACTCTACCTGTTATCGTGTCCTTGTATGGGGACACTGAAAACATCGATGAATCCAGCGTAACAGGTTATGGTCGATCATATACTATTTTAGCCAAACTTGGAGTAATAAGTGTGGAGGGGCTTGGGTCATATCAAATGATAAACGCTAAAGTAACAAGCCTACAAGCTGGGCTTATCGGGTTTAATTGGGGGGCTACAGAAGAACACTTAGGTCGTTCCATAATTTTTCGGGGAACTTCAAGGCTACTAGATGAAGAAGTTAGTGCCGATTCAATATATTTTGACTCAAGCGATTCCTTTATGCCGGAGTTTACGCTTGACAACGAAAGATCCTACAAAGTTATAGGCAGCAATGATTTAGTCTATAGTTCGCAACATGTTACAGAAAATAGCGGAGTAATTTTAGAAGAACAGCCGATAATAACAACTACCAACCCTTGCTTCGGAGGGGAGGGAGAGATTATATTTAATCCAAATAACGAGGAACAAATTCCTGCTGTTGAGTTTTCGGAAACGAGTTCAATGCAAGAAGGTAATTCTGGTAAAGGCGGTGGGGGAGGCATAGGAACTCCGTTTATAATGTTATTATTGTTAACATTAGCCCGCAGAAGTAAATTCATAACAAAAAGCTCAAAGGCGACGCCAAAAAGCGGCGCGCTTTAGCTTGGCGTTATGAGTTCTTCCGGAATCCCAATATGAAATATACTATTATTTTTCTAGTCGTATTAATTACGAGTTGTTCCACTACCAATAATAAATCAGAAATGACTCTGCAAGAGGAATTGCATTTTATCTCGAACGTAGCTATTAATCCGAGAGTTAGTGCCAGTACGCAGTATGATGAAAAGGGTTGTATTATATCGCCTGAAAAATATACCTT
>FXAI01000019.1:3463-4464 GCA_900177435.1 Alteromonadaceae bacterium Bs31 | reverse complement strand
AAGGGTGGTTTATGCGTTCTAAGTTGGTAATGAGCGGGGCTCATAACAAAGCTATCAAATTGACGGCTTTTCCGTCGCTTGTTTTGTGGCTTAACGCTACGCTACCACAAATCAATCAACTCCAAAGCCGCAATTTATAGCGGCGTTAGCATTCTTTAGGAATTATGGAACTAGGAATATACGGCCAGATTTTGTTTTGGGTGTTGGTAATTGGAGTATTCTCATATGAGCTACTTCAAATTGCTAAAGGGAAGGCGTCTGAAAAATGGAGAAAACACCCTGCAAAAATTGTAGAGGTATCAATCGAGACTCGAGAAGATGATGGGACGGAGGAAAGCCAGCCTCGTATCAAATATCAATATTATTATATGGGCAAAATGTATAAAGGTAGTAAAGTCAAATATGGTAATTTGTGGTCTACGAAATATGGTGAAGCTAGTAAGCTAGTTTCAGGTCTTGTTAATGGCAGCGAAATTACAGTATACGTAAATCCGAATCGACCTAACCAGTCTGTATTATATCGAGGTTACGAGGGAAATGTTATTTGGTTGTTCGTGTTTATTGGTATAGTTATATATGCAGTGGTTAAAAGCTAACAAATGGGTCAACCTGACGCTGCATGCTACGCGCTTTTTTGCAATGGCTTCGCCATTTTAACGCAAAAAATCGCTCCACACGCAGCGCAGGTTACCCAGGCGTTATGAGGCTGGGGCGAATTAAAGAATTTTAACTTCCACTATTGTAGTGGGGTGCTTGCTCGGTAAGAGTTCTATCGTAGTTTGGTAGTTGTAGCCTTTGGCAACAACTAAGTACTTCGTAGAAAACGGGTGCAAGTTAGTCGCTCAATTAAATTGCAAAACGCGCAAATTAATTAAGCTTTATGCTGTACTGGAATTCGCGGTAGAGTTTGTTCGTTCCTTTTAAGTGGTAGTTGGGAAGTATGTTGCCGCAGGAAGTATAGATTAGTTAAAAAGGGTTGTGCATGCGTTCTAAGAGGTTAA
>FXAI01000019.1:0-1345 GCA_900177435.1 Alteromonadaceae bacterium Bs31 | reverse complement strand
CATAACAAGGCGCTCAAACATCAGCCCAGCAAGCTGTGCTTGGACCTCCGTTACGGCGCTTCGCGCCTTCACTGCGGCCGTTTAGCGCGGCGTTAGAGCCAAGAGTCTTATTTACCGAAAATAGAGCAAACAACATCCTATGAAAGACATAACAGGAATAGGGAAAGTTGCTGACTCAAAGTTAGCGAACAAGATATATGATGATGCTGGTTCACCTGCTGTTAAGCAACTCGGTGAAATGGCCGCAGACGTGACAAAAACGCTTCGTCTTTTCACCGCTCCTTTTCAACTCGCTGCCCTTGCGCAAGATCGATTCAGTATTTGGCTTTCCGAGGTCCGAAATCGAGTCCCTGGAGAAAGACAGATTGAGGCGCCACCTCAAATTTCAGGCCCAGCTTTAAGAGCGATGTTGTTCTTAGAAGAAAATAATCCATTGGTGTCGTTGTTCGTAAATTTGTTGAGCAAGGCAATAGACAAAGAAAGCGTAGAAGAAGTACATCCGAGCTTTGTTTTTGTGCTTGAACAGATAAGTGCCGATGAAGCTCTTCTTCTTTTCAAACTTAGAGAAGTTGCTGTTGCAGGTGCTAATCGATGTCATCATCTTGGGTCTGACGACCGAGAACCATATACTGAAACTATTACCAACCTAGAAAAAGAAGAATTTATTTCCCCTGATCAAATAGCGATGTACCTAGAGCATTTAGAGTCAATGAACCTACTTCGCCAATTTGGCGGTGATGGAGAAAGAGTCGAAATACCTAAAGAAAAACCAGAATGGGAAAATTTTCGATGGTTTGTATTAACAGAATTCGGAAGTCAATTCTTAAGAGTGTGTGTTCCTGATGAATTCTCTGTCAAAAGCTGTTAGTGCTACTCTAATTCAAAATGCAGCTCTAACAAACGCGTCAATTAGGACGCTCGCAAGCTCGCGCCTATTACGCGGGCGTTATGAGGCTAGGGCGAATTAAAGTAATTTTACTTCCACTTTTTTAGTGGGGTGCTAGCTCGGTAAGAGTTCTATCTTAGTTTGGTAGTTGTAGCCTTTGGCAACAACTAAGTACTTCGTAGAAAACGGGTGCAAGTTATTCGCTCAATTAAATTGCAGAAAGCGCAAATTAATGGAGCTTATTAAGGTAGTAGAGTTGGCGGTAAGCGTTGTTCGTTCCTTTTAAGTGGTAGTTGGAAAGTGTATTGCCACAGGAAGTAATGTTTACTTAAGAAGGGTGGTTTATGCGTTCTAAGAGGTTAACGAGTGTGGCTCATAACAAGGCGCTCAAACATCAGCCCAGCAAGCTGGGCTTGGACCTCCGTTACGGCGCTTTGCGCCTTCACTGCGGCCGTTTAG
>FXAI01000015.1 GCA_900177435.1 Alteromonadaceae bacterium Bs31 | reverse complement strand
GAGCGTGCAGAACCAACAAATAGATTCTGCTTCCCGAATTGCCGGGGCATTATTTTTTTGATTTTAGTTGACAAAAAGCCTAATGGGTGACCCTCGCGCCGTTCTCAAAAAATCTCCCGGCTTTGGCGCAGCTGAAGCGGGCGTTATGAGTACTACATGGATTGAGCATGTTTGGAATATTTAAAAGTAAACCGATCCTCTCAAAAGAAGATCCTGATTTTCAGATAGCTACTTTTAAATGGCTATTGAAGCATTTTGGAGGAGATGATTTTTATAAACACGCAACACTTGTTCTGCCCACGAGGGAATTCTTTCCGTCAAAAGTGGAGAGTGAAGAAGAGGCAGCCCGAGAAACATTTCAGGTTGTAAAAAAATATGCAGGTATGGAAGAGTGGGTCTGTAGGCTCGAGGCTCAAGAAGAGGATTTAAGTACGCAAGTTGCACCTACTTTAACGATCCAAAATGCTCCTCAAAACCCTCTTGGGACATTTGAGGCAAGAGAAAATGATGAAATAGTTATTACCTACAATCCAACGATCGTGGCTAATCCGACACAATTGGTCGCTACCTTAGCTCATGAGCTTTCTCACTACTTAACCGCTACTTCTCCTACAGAGCCTCCGGGAGGGTGGGAAAATTGGGAGTTCTCTACTGATATTGCGGCTACCTTCCTTGGTTTTGGTGTGTTCATGTCTAATTCTGCATTTAGCTTCCAGCAATTTACTGGGTCTGACTCTCAAGGGTGGGCGTTCAATCGCAGTGGTTATCTTTCCGAAGAAGAGCATATTTACTCATTGGCAATTTTTTTACTACTAAAAGATGTTGAAGTTGAAACTGCTATAGTTCATCTAAAACCAAATCTGAGAAAAATACTTAAAAAGTGCATTAAGGAGTTGTCGGCTACTGAGTATCTATACGAACTCAAAACCGTAGAGCATCTGTCCGTCACTCATAGCAATTTAAGCCAGCAGGACGCCGCAAGCGGCGCCTTTGCTAAGGGTGTACATGCTTCGAGATCATGAGTAATTTATATAGCCAATACAAATTGCTCAACCTGAAGCCATACCTCCGCTTCGTTTCGCCCATGCACTTCGTGCTTTTTATGAGCTGCACTACGCTCTGGCATGGCTCAGGTTAGCAAGGCGTTATGCTTAATGCAGTTTTCTAAGCCGTTATAAAGAGGACAAAAAGTGACAAGATTGGAGCAAACGGCAGAAGAGAGTATTACGGAAAGTTCGCTACTGAATCATTTAAAGCAAAGTGATCCAAACCTGACAGACATTGAAAGAGAGCTGAAAGATCGACCAGACTTGGCCTTTATTTTTAATGGTAGGCGGGTTGCTTGTGAGTGTGTTCAAATTCCACCTCACAGGGTATTAAAATATGTACATACTAGATTTAAGAAAATAAAGGGTAATGGTGCTGTTCAAATAGTTTGGCCGCAGGAGCCTCATATTTGGGCTAAAGATGCAATTGAGGCAAAGACTAAAAAAACAGGCGCATACCGTAAAAATGTGAATGCTGATGAAGTATGGCTTTTATTACATTCTCCGGTTAATGAACGAGACACAACTTTAAGATACGAAAACCAAATAATAGTTGAACTTATCAAGTACGCAGCCGCCCATACTAAACATAAATTCAGCAATATTTATTTCTGGGATCCCAAGAATGGCATTCAAAAAATATATCCTTCGAATAGGATTCTAGCATCTCTAGATATTAATTTTGAAGGTGGTTATCCAACAGACGGTTTTCTAATAGGTACGTTGCCTTTTACTACAGCTGCAGAAGGCGAAGCTCCATACGAAATCTATTATGGAATAATTGAGCCTGAGGTTATAATAGTTCCACCTATGGATCCTGAGTTTAAAAGACACAAACCTCGTTTTAAACTTAGAAGGTATCGAGTTTCTGCAGTTGTAAGTGCAACCAGCGCTGACTTTAAATATGAGCCAATCGAACAAGAATGATGCAAAATCTAAACATAACAATCAGCTGCATAGGATACGCTCGCTGTCACTGCGGCCGTTTAGCGCGGCGTTAGAATTTAATCATGCCAAAAATTGAAATTAGGTATATTCCAGAGGTTAGCGAAGATGAAGAGGAGGTTTCGGAAGTTCTCTTCGAGTATGAGTTTGAGGGAGAAGAGTTCTCTGAATGTCTCACGATGCCTCATCGTGATTTAGTATTGCCAAACGGAGAGATTATTAATATCGTTGGTGAAATTACCCTATTTGGCAACACCTTCACTGCAAGGGAAAACTCTGAACGCATTACTAGTATTAAAGCCTCCGGCGGTTTTGTTCTAATGTTTTCAACTAGGGCCTGTTAACACTAAATTTGGTAAATTTTCGGAATGGAAATTACCAAACCTCAATTCAAAATTATCGAGCATTTACTACCCGTACAGCGTGGAAATGTAAAGATATCGAACTTTCAGGTGCTAAATGCTGCACTTTATGTCGCAGAGCATGGTTGTAAATGGCGCGGCCTGCCTAAGCACTATGGAAATTGGCGCAGTATTTATACACGCATAAATCGATGGGCCAAAAATGGTGTTTTAGACACCGTTTTCGATGTCCTTCAGCAGGCTGACATTATAAATATTCAGGTGGATGCTGTGTCTATCGATAGTACTTCAGTAAAAGTGCACCCTGATGGCACTGGCGCATTAAAAAAACGGTCCGCAATCCATCGGAAAATCCCGTGCTGGCTGGACAACTAAAATTCATATGGTAGCAGCTGATGACCAGAATGCTGTCTCGTTTTCTCTATCGCCAGGTGATGCCCCGGAGGGCCGGGAACTGCTGAAAACCCTCCATAACTGCGGCTGGGAAGGCGCTAGTGTGTTAATGGATAAGGCCTACGAGGGCAATGAAACTCGCCAGCTTATCCTAGAGCTTGATATGCAGCCAGTCGTTCCCCCAAAGATCAATAGACTGTCACCGTGGGAGTACGACAAGGAAATGTATAAAAAACGCAATGAAGTTGAACGCCTATTCCGCAGGTTAAAAGGGTTTCGGCGAATATTCAGTCGTTTTGACAAGCTCGATGTTGTATTTAGGTTTTTTATTAACTTCGCACTGATCGTTGACCGCCTAATTAGTGTTAACAGGCCCTAAGTCAGGGTTGGAGTTGTATGCGGGACTTGCTGTTTAATAATTCTAACCAACTCAGCCAGCATGACCTCCGTTCCGGCGCTTGCTTTTGTGCCGGTCGCTACGCTGTCACAAAAACAATCGCCTGCACTCCGGAAGCTGCTGCAGGGCAATAATTAGCTTGTATGAATACTATTGTAAATGTAATACCGAATGAAAATTGGCAGTTAGCTATAAAATTCGGCAACGGCGAATATCGTCTGCTAAACCTTTCAATTCCAAGAGAGGAGTTCGGATGGGCAATGCTAGCGTATCCTCAGCACATGAAGCGATATAGGTTCAACGGCGAAAACATCGACTGGGAATTTGGTGGATCGCTAAAGGCTTCGTATTTGTATGATAAATCGGAGCCAGTAAGTGGCTCTGAACTGGAGAGGCACTCGATTAGAATTTGTTACAAAAACCAAGCGCCGACCACCGAAGATAAAAATCACCATGTCTACGGAGTATATCTGTACCCATTTACTGAAAAACTGTTTGCTATAGGTGAATCTATAGGTGGGGGGCACGCAGATAGAGGTGGTTCTCGATCTTTTTCGTTAGGTGAGCTACTTGATTGGCAAGATTGGAAGAGACACTTTGAGTTATCTGGTTGTAGTTGGGCTATTGAGATTATTGAAAAAAATGAAGAGCTTGAATACTTAATAGGCATGCTCGTAAGGGAGGCCTGTAAAAGAAATGGAACATAGTGAAATGCTTAAAAAATTGCTCCAATTGACGCAGTGGTCTACGTTCCTTTTTGTGCATTCGCTTCGTTAATTGTTGTACAAAAATCCACTTCAACCGCTGGGCAATTGAGCAAGGCGTTAGGGGCCGCGAGAATAAGATAAAGATTAATGAATAGTATAAAGCGTAGTCATTGCGGCGTCTCATTTCTTTTCGGTGTTGAATTAGTTTATGCACCGATCATACATTGGCGAGATTTTGTAACCAATTTCGGGGCACTGTTCGTTGAAGGAGGCTGGTTAACACTAGTAACGAAAGCTTCTGGTACTGCTGAGATATTATATGGCGTATATTGGCTAATATATGTGTTGTATTTATTGGGGGTATTCGTCTTCGTATTCCTATTGTTAAGGTATTATTTTGAATTCGATTACAGGTTTCCTGGGTACTATGTTATTTACTCACTAGTCTCGTTTACTGTGTTTAATTTAGGTATGGGGATTTCATATTACACCACCATATATGAAATAGTGCCATACAAAGAGTGGTACCCTTGGTTTTTTATGAAGTTGGCTTGGCTTCTATTTGGATTGATATATTTAGCAACCTCAAAGAATGTACGTAGGGTATATACCATTAAATCGAAAGCCCTAACAAAGCAACCTGCCGAACGTGCACTGCGTAACTTAAAGAGTGCTCTGATAGCACGCTTTAAGTTACTCCTTTCCCGCCGGTAGTTGCGACGTCAAATTTAAAAGGAGTCTGAATTGAAAAATGTAGTTTTATTAATTGGTCTGCTTATGGCTTCTTGTGCTTCAAATAAGAGCGTGCTCTTGCCAGTCGAGATGGATGCATATGCAAAGATAAATTCATACTTGCGTATGCCCTTATTTGAGAAGGGTGGATCATATGAGTTCGCAAGGGCAGAGGGATGTAAATTCAGTATTGTGAAAAATTGGGATCCGATAATAGCAGAGCGTAAGGGTTACTATTCTGTCAGAACTGAGGTAGTAATTGATGCAATTGATCCGTCTGTTAGGGCATATTACGACAACGGCGAAGTTATTTATAATGAGAAAACTGGTAAAACTGAGACATGGAGCCCCACTATAAGAATATTCGTTGGTGAAAACGCCAACGCGAAAATAATAAGAACAAGATTAAGGGGTGATGAGCCTACAATTAAAAAATATTACCCTAAAGGCTTATCACTTGGAGGACTCGATCCTGATAGAGATGCTATTTCAAAAGATTTTATAACTACCTTAAATGCAATGATTTGGGAGTGTAGAAAAGGTGATACTTAACAAACTAAGCCAGCGTGACCTCCGCTGTGTCGCTTCTTTTCGCGGTGGGAGCTAGGCTACCGCAAAAAAAATTCGCCTCCACTCCAGCCGCTGCTGTAGGGCATTAAGGTTCACTATGAATAAAGTGCTGCTTTTCATAATGCCATTTATTTCTACTACGGCATATTGCGGTGAATTTCCTCCGTTTGTGGAGGTGGCGTTGAGCAAGAATGGGTGTGAAAACTATGATCGCTTTAGTGAGGTTAACGAAACTAGTGAATATCCATTCCAATATGGATACGGAAACCCTGAAACTGTTATTGTTTGGTGTAAATGGAAAGCAGAAGGGTATCTTCTTATCTTGCCTAGAGATGCTGAGAAATCCGTCTCAGAGTGTCCCGATGAGATTAAATCTACATATCGACCGGCGGCCTAACCCTTGTCAGAAATGAAATTAAATTGTCAGAATTCAATAAAATATCTAACAACCTTCCGGTGGAGGAAGATGGTACTACTAAGGGCACGCTAATTCACTCGAACTGGGCTGGTGCAGGAACATACTTATATTGCTACAAGGGAGAGTGGTTGTATTTCAATCATGACTAAACGCCTTAACAAATTTGTCAACAGGGCATTTTTTGCTACGCTCCGTTTTGCAGTGGCTTTGCCACGTTACCGCAAAACTCCACTACACAAAAAATGCCCGTTACAAAGGCGTTACATCTAAATTAAACCATAGGAGAATCAGGTGCGAATTGCAAAAATCTTACTATTATTTACCGTTATTCTTTCGAGTATCAGTGTTGCCAATGAAAACATGAAAGTTCAATTTGGAGAGGGTAAGGTGACAGTCGAGCTTCCAGCACTATTTGATCCCCCGGCGATAACTGAAAATGGATTTTTGCTAAAAATGGATAAAAAAGGTCGTTATACCTTGGAAATGACTCGACTAGGTGCAAAGGAGGAAGTGCCAAAAGGCTTTGGACCGTACGCTGTTATGAAAATGGCAGAGGAAAAAGGACTAAAAGCTAGTAAGGTTGGTGATAAAGTACTAATGCAAGAACCATTCGTTCAGAGAGGTAAAGGTGAAAGCGGAGTAAAAACCATAAATTTCAGTATTGGAGTTGGCGGCTCAATCGTTACTATGACATTGACTACACCTCCAAAAGGAGTTATGAGTGATAAAATGAAGGCTTTGGTTAATCAAACCGTTAACTCCGCAATATTAACTTTAACAGAGTTATGATGTAACAAATTTGTCAAAAGGACCCTAACGTCGCTCCTTTTAAAAAGGCGTTAGGCGCGCAACCACGAGGAAAAGTAGTTGACGGAAGAAGATTGTAAAAAAGAGCCTGGGGAATTTCAGCCAGTAATAGATAGAAACAAGTGTGAGGGGAAATCAGACTGCGTAGAAGTTTGCCCGTACAATGTGTTTACAATAGATGTGCTTCCAAAAGAGCAACGACAAGAACTAAATATTATTGGAAAGCTTAAAGGTTTTAGTCATGGATGGAAACAAGCGTTTATTCAAGATACAAATCTTTGTAGAGCTTGTGGGTATTGTGTAACAGCATGTCCAGAAAGTGCAATAACATTAAGACGGGCCTAACAATCAGGCAGGCCTGCTTAGTAGGGCGTTAAGGCCCCTAAAGGAGAAAGAGACAAAAATGAAAAGTACTAAATTAATGTCATTGTTAATTATGCTAGCGCTACTGGTATCGGGATGTGGACCACACATAAAATCTTTAAAATACAGCAGTTCGGGTGAAACTGGCTGCATTCCAGAAGATATAGAAATCAGTTACGTTGATAGTGATGCTTTAGGTAATGCACGGGTGTGGAAAGCTGTTTGTAAAGGAGATATATATGTCTGCGCTTCTGGAGAGCCCGTAAAGTGTAGCCTTGAAAAATAGTTATAATCGAAAACACTAAGTTTGTAGAGTAAGGCATTTTAGCGTACCACCGCCAGCCCATAACAAAGCGCGCCAGCCGGCAGTTTGTTCCGTGGCTCATTTGTGCTGGTCTCTACGCTCGCACAAAACACTCCGCAGACATCCGCTGTACTGTGCGTTAGGTTAATGAGTAATTTGCATAATAGATGAATATTCCGATGAATGAATTATTTAGAACATTTCAACCAACGTTAACTAAGTCAGGACTGGCTGAGCTTGGGCTTTCGTTAGAATATTCAGCACCCTGTGGAGCTTTAAAAAAAGTTGTTCACTCATATTTACAGATTCGATCGGAAAAACCAACTCCATATCCAGTGATTCCAGATGGTACACAATCAATCTTCATATCCCCACATGGTTCAATGGTTGGTGGTGCTCAAACTCAAACTCGTGACATTCAGATTTTAGAAGCTGGTGAGTATTTTGGTATTCGCTTTTATTCAGGCTCCTTACGACATTTATTTAAATTAGATCTTTCAGAAATTACAGATCGATTTGTTGGTAATGACTATTTCCCATGCCAAATATTTAATGACCTTTATCATTTAATCTATAAAGAAAGTAATTATTGTAAGCGGGTTAATATTTGCGAGAGCTGGCTCCTGCAGCGCTATAAACCTCAGCCAAAAAGTCGTTTTGATCAGGCTCTACATTTAGTGTATCAGTCATCTGGGAATATAAGAGTTAATGAGCTTGCAAATAATGTGGCTTGGAGTAGCCGGCATTTGAATCGATTGTTTCAGATTTATACGGGTCTTAATACTAAAACCTTTGCTAAAATAATCCGCTTGCAACAAGCTTGTAAGCTTTTGTATATGGCGCCTCATAAATCGCCAAATTCAAATGTCGAATTAGGTTTCTTCGATCAATCTCATTTAATAAAGGATTTCAGAAAGCACTTATTATCTAAACCTACCGATTTTTCAAATCGTTTCATGTCCGATTTTTACAATCAATAGTCGTCAAGCTTGGCAAGAATGCACTCCATTTTTCTATTTGGAGAATTAGAGTGCAGTATTCAAACGCGGACATTTTGGAAATGACTGAGGGTGTGTTTTTTGGGGAGGGTAATGCTCAACTACCTAACTCTTTTATGCTAATGATCGACGAAATTAGTAATATTTCTAAAGAAGGAGGACAGTTTAATAAAGGCGAGCTCAATGCCTGTTTGCAAATACGAACCAATCATTGGTTTTTTGATTGTCATTTCCAAGGTGACCCTGTTATGCCCGGCTGTCTAGGTGTAGATGCTTTATGGCAACTATTAGGGGTTTATCTAGGTTGGTCTGGTTTGCAAGGCAAGGGCCGAGCTTTAGGTGTTGGTAAAGTAAAATTTAGTGGACAAATTTATCCTGATGCAGGTTCAATAGGCTATAAATTAGATATTAAACGCATATTCAAAAAGCCAATTCCAATGGGAATCGCTGATGGTGTCGTGATCCATAATGGCAAGGTTATTTATGAAGCTACAGACCTAAAAGTAGGTCTAATTAATAGTAAATAATTTAGGTCGTGCTAATATGACCTGGCAAGCTAATCAATTGGACACATAACGGTTGTCATCGTTTCTGCAAAAGAAAAACATTGCAAATATAAAGCCAAGCTACGCGCCAGTTATTAGGGTGTTAGGTGGCAATTAATAGTAGTTCAGTTTAATGTGTAAGTTAAACAAAATATCGAATTTAGTATAGGAAATAACATGAAACATAGTTGTTTTTCAATAATATTTCTGCTTTCTTTCCTGGTTGTAAGCATTAAAAGCTATAGCCAAGAAGAATTTCCTGTTCTGGAAGGTTTTTTCTTCGGGCAAAAGCCCCCTGGCTTAGTCCCTGAAGTTTTTGCGCCCGGCGTTGTTTCTATCGATGGACGATATGAAGGTGCAGTTTCGTTTGCTCCTGAGTTAGATGAAATATATTTTGGAGCCAACAATAAAGACCAAAAAACACATATTTATTTTTCAAGGCTGGAAGGGAATAGGTGGACGCCAATAAAAAGGGCGGATTTCACTAATGGAGAAAAAGAAGAAGAAATTCACCCGTTTGTTACCCTCGATGGGAAGCGGATTTATTTTGTGGCACTTAAATCGGATTTGACGGAAAACGAAATATGGTACGTAAATCGCTTGGAAAACTCATGGAGTAAGGCGATAAAGCTTGACTCTCCTGTTAATAATGATCAGGTGTTTTTTCCGAATGTAGCGAAAAATGGAGACCTCTACTATTTCAATTTGTCAAAGGGAAAAACCTATAATGCTTACGGTGGTAATGGTGATTTCCGTGAGGTTAAAGAGGTTAGCATGGAGTTTTCTCATCACGTATTTATTGCGCCATCTCAAGATTATTTAGTAGCAACTTCTAAAAATAAAGAGGATGAAAGTAGGAAAGATAACGATATTTATGTCTATTTCAAGAATAGTGATGGTGCATGGATAAAGCCGATTTCCCTTGGTGACGCAGTAAATTCTAGTTTTAATGAAAAAAGTCCAACCATCACCCCAGATGGGAAATATTTATTTTTTGGTAGATCCGAGAAAGATGGAAAGAATGGTCTGGCAAATATTTATTGGGTGAGCACTAAAGTTATTGAGAATCTCAGACCAAAAATGTGAGCGATATAACATAAAGGCTAAAAATCGACGCGCTTTAGCGTGTCGTTAAATCTAAAGCCATAAGGGATTGAATATGAAGAAACTATTTGTGTTTATTGTGTGCCTATTTGCATTAGTTGCCTGTTCGGATGGAGGGGTGCCAGCAAATAATTCAACCTCAATTGAGGCAGAGCTTAAGTCAAATGGTAATTGGCCATATCAGATACAGGGGGTACTTGATATTGTCGAGGCCGGTGGCTATGAAGACACCGAATACCCCGGCTGGGCCGTAGGCGGTCTAGTAAGAGAAGGTGATGAATTTGGTGTGTCAATCAGTATTGGAGAGGGTGTAGTCGCTGCAGCTGGAATTGATATAGATTCACGCAAGTTGGTAACGGTTTGGCTTGGTGCTCCTAAGAAAGAGTTCGGTGTACTTACATATCCTGTAGAGCGAATATCTAGCAATTAAGACCGAGTATCAACTTTGAAGTGCGACAAACTTATGCGTAACTTTGTGCCACAAATTTGTCCCTTCCAAATGCGTTAGTTAACTAGCAGCGGATAAAGCATGAATCGTAATTATATTTCAGAGAGCTTGATTGAAATATTAGACTTACTGGCAGGGAGTTGGTCTATTAGTCATTACCAATTAGTGCACCACGGCTGGGTCTGTACAATTAGAAACATTGACAGTTGGCCAGCTAAAGCTTCTGTAGAAATATTCCTCCATTCCGAGGAAGGGTACGTTGATGTTTGCGAGAGCAACAAAGTCGATAGTAAGGCTTTCGCCAAAGGCATGAAAAACCCTATTGAAATCGCAGGGCTTATTGAAGCGAATGTTACATAAAAAACGGCAGCATCTCCCTTCGGGCTGGACGCGCTACCGCGTGTAGCTTCTTTTGGCGATATGGTTTTCAATCAGGCTAGTTGCGCCGTTGCAGAATGAAAGGAAGAATATGAAGCCTCTAATAAGCATACTTCTATTAATCTCTATTTTGGGGTGTGAACGTGTTCAAACCGATAACCATGAAATAACAATAGAGTCAGCTATAGACCATTATGCCGATAAATTACTAAAAGATTCACGCTTTCATTCTGTCTCTATAGGCGTATATAAAGGAGGTGAGTCGCTTACTAAGCATTATGGTGAGCTTGAGATAGGAAAAGGAAATGCGCCCACAGACCAATCATTTTATGAGCTAGGCTCGGTAACTAAAATTTTCACAGGAATGCTAGCTGCTAAAGCGGTCTTGGATAAGAAAATAGGATTAGATGACGATGTAAGAAAATATTTACATAAAGATTACCCAAATCTTGAGTTTAATGGAAGTCCCGTACGTATCAAGCATCTTCTTACACACACCAGTAATTTCCCTAACTTTCCAATTAAAGGTGACAATAAAGCTGTTTATTTTGAAGGCTTGGATGAAATAGACATTACATCTGAGCCTGGAAGCGAATATTTTTATTCAAATACAGCTCCTGAACTGACGGCCTTTATACTAGAGACTGTTTACGAAAAACCATATGATGACCTATTGCAAGAATTTATATTGAATGCTCAAAATATGAACGATACTGCATTCGTTAGTGATATAGTCCAGCTTGTCAAAGGCTATAACGGTGACGGCGAATTGATGCCAAACTTTGAAAGAAAACTTTGGGGAGGAGCTGTTGGACTAAATTCAACGGCATCCGATTTATTGAAGTTTATAAAGTTACAGCTTGATGACAGCAATGATGTAGTTAGTGAATCTCATAAAAATTTATTTCAAATAAATAAATCGTTGTCAGTAGGCTACCATTGGTATATTAGCAAAGAGGGAAATACTCTTAGATACAGTCATCATGGGGGTATTTATGGTATGCAAAACTGGTTGGTTATATACCCAGAATACGATATCGGAATCTCTGTTATCTCTAATGCAAGCTTTGACGGTGTTGGTGATTCTTTGGAGAAAGTAGCAACCGGTATATTCGGACGAATAAAATAAAGATACGCACAAAAATTTGTATTTAGGCAAAGGTTCAATAGGAAGTAATGAAAAAATATATACTAGCTTTGATAATTATATGCCCTTCGATCTTTGCAGGAGAATTAACACCTCGAGAAGTGGTTAATAAAAGGGTTAGCGCTCATAACTCACACAATCTAGAAGAGTTTTTATCAACATATTCAGAGGATGTTCGAATCGGCGCCAGCGATTGTGACGCCTTTGCGAAGGGTAAGGCTCACATAAAAAAGGTGTTTTTCCCATTGTTTAAAAATGGAACAGTGCATCTAACGGTTCATTCACAGATGGTAAATGGTCCGTACGTTGTCAACAGAGAGACATTGATTCGTAACGGACAAAAAAGAGAATATGTATCAGTTTATGAAGTTCGGGATGGCCTAATAAAAAGTATCAACATAATGTCTAACGATTAAATCATAGCAATGCGCTCAAATATCAGCCGAGTAAGCTGGGCTTGGGCGTCCATTACGGTACTTAAAGCCATCACTGCGCCCGTTTTGTGCGGCGTTATATTCAATTAGGTGAGTGTAATGTCGAAACGGCTCATATATATATCATTCTTACTCGCTCTTCTTTTATTAAGTTATTGTGCTGTCTTATGCTTTCCGTCGTTTTTATTCGAAAACGTCCATAAAAATGAGAATATTTACATTTATAGTGATGAGACGTTCCCAGATAATATCGAGCTGCTGTCTCGTCGAATACTACATAGAGTCAGGACGTCAGGCTATTACGATCGTTCCGAAATATATCGTGTATATATATCAAATGATGGTTTTCGCTGGAAGTTTCTTTCAAATCGCCTGAGCGGCAGCGGCGGTGTAAATTATACATTATTTCGAGGTAACTCCTTCATACGGCCAAGTAATATCGGTGAAAATCGTATCATTGCCCCTGGAAATGGCTTAGCGGACGCCGAGGTACGTGATTTGGTCTACTTTATATCCCATGAGATTGCCCATGGAATGATGGCAAAAAAGCAAGGCGTTTTCTATTCGTTTGCATCAATACCACATTGGCTTACGGAAGGATATGCAGACCACGTGGCAAAGGCCACTTTTGATTTTGATAAGAATCTTGAGCAATTTATTTCAAATGAATGGCGCTTATCTGCTGAGTCAGGTCTTTATGTTAGATATCACTTGATGCTACTGTATCTGCTTGACTACAAGGGCTTGAGTTTAGAGCAGATAATGGCTAATCCGCCCAATGAGAAAGCTATTCTAAGCGAGCTGAAAATACTTGGTAAAAACTTAGCCAAGCAGTCACCTTGACTGCCAATCAATCTCTCCGAGCTGCGTATTTGCTGCGCATCATTGATGCACTATTTTCACGTGGCGTTGTCAGTAATTTATTGCGGCGTTGCGCTTATTTGAATCGGGAAACTATAACTTTAAATATTAACGCCCTAAGTGAAAGGCATAGTAACCATCTATACCATTTGGAGTGGAAGAGAAAATGTTAGAGAAACCGGTTGGGACTGAATTTAATGCTTTGCAGCCAAATGGTCTTGCGCCTAGCCAGAGGCTTCATATAATTTTGTTGGGTGTCGAGGATGTTAAAAAATCTGCAAGGTTTTACGAATTGCTGGGCTGGAAACGATCTCCTGCTGGTAATGATGGGTTCGTAAAGTTCGATATGGGTGGTTACGCGCTATGTCTAATTTCAAGAGAGGACTTCGCGAAAGACGCACGGTATGAAACGAGCGAAGGTAATGGCTTCTCCGGGGTAGTATTTATCTACCTAGCTAAGAATCCAGAGGAGGTTCCACGAATTCTCGCTAAAGCTGTAGCTTCGGGTGGAACCCTGGTTAAGCCCGCTACAAGAACGCATTGGGGGGTGGCTGGCTATTTCAAAGACCTGGACGGTCACCTGTTCGAGGTAGATTATGAAGATACTTGGGTGTTTAGTGAGGGGCATCGTTTGGTTGTGGATGAGGTAAATCAGTAAACACATAATTTGCTGCGCCAGACACATACAACTACGCTCGCTTTTTTCGTGCAGCTACGCTCCATGTTCGTGCCAAACGCCCTCCGTAGTATGTGTTGGTGAGCATGGCATTGCAGCTATATTTTTTAAAAAGATAGTTTCCTTTATTATCCGGGCGATTGCAGAGTTGTTTGGCTATTACGTCGAGCAAATGAAAGCCCGGAAGAGTAACGTCAATGAGAGGGGGAATTAAATGCTCCCTAAATTGCGATAGCCATAAAGGACAATCCGTTAGTTTTGGCCCGCCAGGCATCGATTTACTTGATAGAAAGCTGTTGAGTGGTACCCACATTTACAAACAGAAAGCGCTTTGGGAGCGGTGCTATACAGCAACAGCGTAGAGCTAGCCATTCGTTAAATGCTGCACTTCGAATTCAGGCTTTGGGTAATTCAAGCACAAAGCATGTGCCTTCCTTCGTTGATGATTCCAGATAAATTTGCCCGCCTTGCATTTCGGTAAATTCTTTACACAGCCGAAGCCCCAAACCCGAGCCCGACTCGCCAGCGGTGCCGCTGTCGCTACTTACAGGATCATTGAACAGCAACTTCTGTTTTTCTTCCGGGATGCTCTCACCATTATTTAAAACCCGCAGGACAACGGTTTCTTCCTGCGCTACTGCAGAGATCGATATTTTTTCTTCTGGCGGTGTAAATTTAATTGCGTTATTGAGCAGGTTACGAATAACCGCTTTCGTGAGAGTTACATCAACATTAACAGCAATGTTTTTATCCACATAGCAGTTGAAATCAATTTTCTTTAGCTGAGTTGCCTCGTGTAGTAACTCGGAACTGCTCGTTATCAGTGGCAGAAGATAAGTGGTTTCCAGGCTCACGCTGGTGGCCCCCAGACGATTGCTGGACCATTGCAGCATTTCATCCAGTAGTTGATATACCTTCAGGGAAGCTGAGAGGATGCTGTGGGCGGCTTCCGAGATACGTTCCTGGCTAAGGTCTTCTGCCTTGAGCGACAGGCGTTTAGCCAGCCCGAGGATGGCATTAAAAGGAGAGCGAAGATCGTGCGAGATGGTGGCCAACATGTTTTGCTGGCATCTGGCATTTTTTTCCAGCCTGCGGGTATGTAAGCGCAGATCGAGCTGGCTAATAACCTGTTTCGATAAAATTTGCAGGGCCCGGTTTTGGTCCGGGGTGAGTTTCTTCGGCTCTGTGTCAATAACGCATAAAGTGCCTATTGGGCTGCCATTAGGCGCGACTAGAGGCGCGCCAGCGTAGAACCTGATATCCGGATCGCCCGTTACCAGAGGGTTGTCGGCAAAGCGAACATCCTCCAGTGCATTGGGTATCTCAAATACCTCAGATTGCAATATTGCATGAGAGCAGAAGGCGATACTTTTAGGTGTTTCTGTGGCACTTAAGCCAATGCGGGACTTGAACCACTGTCGGTGGTCGTCCACCAGGCTTATCAGAGATATAGGTGTGCCGCAGATGGCACCGGCCAGCTCTGTGAGCTCATCGAAGGCCTGTTCGTCTTGCGAGTCAAGAATCTCGTAACCCAGTAATGCGGCAAGCCTGTCCTGTTCATTTGGGTGGTCTGGCGCACTTTGCATTGTCCAGTACTCGTAATATTTGTGGTTGTCCTAGAACTATAGTTGATGCAGAGCATAGTAGATTGGCTGTTTCTCTACAAACCGCGCCATTTCTAGGCTTATAGCCAGCCTTGGTGCTTATTGAAAGCCCCTCGACATTTTCAGGCTTAGTGGCTTATCCATCGCAACTATAGGGGGCGAGAGGAAGAGTTTTTGCGTTTTTCCTGCAAGCTTGCAGGTATATAGGGGAAGCAGGAGAGGCGAGAAGTGTTTTCATTCGTTTGGAACAACAACCAAAACCTTAGGAGCTTACTAGTGCGTTAATACCGAAGGTGGGGTAAGCGCTGAGAAGCGCTTAAGCAAGCAGACCACTCCACTAGGTTCTCCAATGCGCACTTAGTAAAATTTTGGTGTTTGCCAGCTCTAGAATAGGCCGTGTTGAAAGGTTGTATTTGTCGATGGAATAACTCCTTAGTAAAACTTTCGCTGTTTTAAGTTATTTCGCTGTGAGGGACATATAAAATAAAAGTGGAATGATTACTGTCGAAGCTGTTTACACTTTTTTTATCATTGCAGGGATAACTACCTGTGCTTAACAAATCATTGTTTGAATTGTCTGGTGGTGACCAGACAATTTCATGTTGAAAATAAGTAAAAATACCGACTTAAATAAAAGTAGATACGGCTTGTAATAACTTAATCGCTATCATGGCCGTGTTTAGATAAATGTATTTATTTGTAGTGGCAGATCCAATATTGTACGTGTGAGCGCTTTTGCAATGGTTGGTCGATACTTATGGTTTTCTGATGCTTGCTTCCTATTTTGACATGAACGGTAGGTTTTGATAGCCGAGCGGGATTGATAATTCAAATGCGCGTAATTATTGCTATATAAATCGCCGCTCTATTCATGCTACTTATGGTTGATTACAATTATTAGTCTTCTATCTATAAAGGCGTATACAAACATCACCACAATTTATCTTAACTTAAGAATTTATTAGAATTAAATAACGTAGCAAAATTCAATATTGACTAATTTCTCTCCAAATAAATTTTAAGCCCCTTATTTTGATGCCTGTCAAATATAAAAAGTAGACTGTTCACACTTTTGATATTGATACATTACGTACATTTTTTTGCATTTTTCTAAGACTGATGTACGAATTTGATCTGCTATGATCGATTACGTATTCGTCTTGATTCACGGTATGAATCCGAAGTTTAAGGGGTATCTGATGTTTACTTTTTTTTCCAATGGCGGAATATTTATGTACGTCATTTTGTTAACTTCCATCGCCGCTTTCGCATTGTTTTGTGAGCGCGCGTATTTTCTTTATCTCCGCCTCAGTCTAAATATCGACAAAGCTTTTAAACGAGTTGAAGTTCGTTTGGAAAGTGAAAACTATCAACAAGCCATGGAGGAGGTTGGGAAATTTTCCAATCATCCACTGGGTAGAACATTAAAAACGGGTTTATTAAAAGCCGGTAGAAGAGATAAAGAAATTGAGCAAGCACTGCAGGAAAGTATTTTAAGGGAAATACCAATGATTAAGGCGCGTGTTAATTACTTAAGCATGTTCGCCAATATTGCTACCTTACTTGGCCTGCTTGGAACCATTATTGGGCTGATTGCAGCATTCTCTGGCATTAGCGAGGCCGCTGCCGCAGAGAAGCAGGAAATCCTTGCTGCAGGTATCTCAGTAGCGATGTTCACCACCGCTTTTGGCTTAATCGTATCTATTCCTTGTCTGGTAGGCTTTTATCTGCTGAATAACAGGGGAGACTACCTCATCGGTAAACTGGATGAAAAAGCCCTCGGTCTGTTTAACATTCTATCCAATATCAAGAGACAGAGTGCTCCAGCATGAGCGGCTTAGGTGAGCGACGGCAATTTAGCGACCCAGAAATAGAAATAAACATGGTACCCATCATGAATATGTTTCTGGTGCTAATTCCGTTTCTACTGATGTCATCCAGCTTCCTTCACCTGAAGGCGATTGATACATCTGTGCCTGTTAGAGCGGTTCCTGACGCTAGTCTGGAGCAAGAAAAGAAAAGCGATATTGTTGTTACTGCTGTAATCAAGCTGAACTATACGGGTGTTGATTTATCAATCACTTCGGCGGAGCTGAGCGAGGCACAACTGAGTGCGCTCGATATGAAAATTGAGTGGAGCAAGGACGCGAGCGATAAAAACAAACAAAAAATTGCTGTGGCGCTTAAGCAAATTAAAGATCAATACCCGAAAAGCACTACGCTTATTCTGTCGCCAGGCGATGATGTTCTTTATGAGGACATTGTTACGGTGATGGATGCTGCAAGAAAGATTGAAGAGGAAGTTCTTTTTCCTGTGGTTGTTATTTCTGGCGAAGTTTCTGCCAGCTGATGTGAGTATTTGAGATGTCTTTAGGTTCAGCACTTAGAAATCGCGATTTCGTTCCGCCTACGCTACAGATAACAGCCATGATGGACATGTTTACCATCATCGTTTTTTTTCTGTTGTTTTCTTATTCAGACAGACCAGATGAAATAGATCTTGAAAAAACCATTGACCTTCCAGTATCCAGCGCAGAACGGGATTACGACAATGTGCTGAAAGTATTCGTATCGTCTGAGGCCGTAAAAATTGATGAACAGCTAGTGGCAGAGATCCGCCAGGGAAGGGTAATGGGCTACGACCCGGAAAAACCTAAAGAAAGCGGTATCTATAAAGCACTCTTAAAGATCCGTGAAAAAGAGATCCGTGAAAACCAGATGCAGGAGCTGGGCACCAGCAAAAACGACAAAGTGGAAGCAGAGCAAGAGGATAAACCAAAAATGGCGCAAGTTCTGTTCTTCTGTGATCGTACTGTTCCCTTTAAAGCCATAAATACCGTTATGAAAACCATAGGTATGGCGGGCTACCCAAACATGCAATTTGCTGTAACAGGTGAATACTAATGAACACCTTGAGCATACTAAGGCATTCTATATTGTTGCTGCTTCTGTTATTGGCTTTCGGGTCATTTGCGCAGGACAGCACCGAACAGCAGCAAAGCCGTATTGATTTTGGTAACGCCTATATCCAGGGGCAGTCAATTAAGTCGGGTGCGGTTTACCTTACCAACAGACGTAAAAGCAAGGTTGAAAGCTTGCTCAAAACAAGAAAAGACTATCGCTATGAAATTGTTAAGGATTTTTACAATGGTGATATTGAGATCAGTGACGACAGCCTCAAAGCAGAGCAGGGTAGCGAAGCCGAGACCGATAAATAGTTGGATTAAGCTATGTCATCCACCAGTAATACCGCGACAGAAAACCCAATAATCACCGATGAAATGCTACTTGAATATGGCACGGATACTGAGCAAAACACCGCGATTGATCAGGATAAAGACCGTGTTATACGGGAGCTTGTCAGCCATATAAAGAAACAGCATAGAATTATCAGTGAATTAAATAAGAAAGTCAGCCCGCATGAGCGTGACTACATCGAAAAAGACGATATTCTGGTAGATTTTGTTGAGCGACAACTTCCCTTTGAGTCACTGAACGCGAATAAAAAAGATAAGCTTATCAGCCGGCTGGCTACCCATATTTCCAGTAAACAGCAACAGCTGAAAAAAAGTGTCGGAAAGATTTCTTCCGCTCTACAGGTAAGCTCCATTACCGATAGGCGACAAGCAAAGAACGAATCAAACGTAGAAAACCTTTCACGAGAGCAGCGTCACTCTTTGGAAGAAAGATTAAAAGCAGAGCTTACGCAACAGATTAAAGCCGATTTACGAAAAGAATTGCAGGCCGAAATTGAAGCCAAGCTTTCAGCTGGCGCAAAAGAGATCGTAAATAAGGCAGCAGAAAATACAGCCTCACCAATAAAAAATCGCCGCGCAAGAACACAGACAAATACGTCCAAAAATCAAGCAGCTGTGGTTGCTCGGGAGAATACACCTAAGCAAAAACCACCGACTAACAAGCTTGTAAAGAAAAAGCTAGATAGTTCGGAGAAGCGGGCTATCCAGAACAATACAAGCAAGGAAAAAACACAAGAAAAACCCTTAAAAGCTGTCAAAAAAGTTAAGCCAGGCAAGCTACAACAGAAAAGCGTTGCCAAGAGCCAGCAAGATGCTAGTTTTAAGGCGAAACCCGAGCAAAACCCTACAGCATCACCAAAAGTTACACCGAGGCAAGTAAAACAAAGTTGGCCATTTGCAAAGTTACCGTATAACTATGAAGAGCTCGACGATGAGATCGATGAACTAGACAATGAGGAACTTTACTCACTGGCAGATAAGCTGAAAAAAGAGCGTAGAAAAAGCCTTGTTGATTACAATGCGCCTTCACTGATTGAAATCACGCGTTACCATCGTGGTGAAATCAAGGACTTGCAACATATCCCCGTTGGCAATAGTTATTACGCCCATGTGGGTGACAAAAATATCAAGATAGCGAGCAACAGCAATAACAATCGTTGTCAGTTTTTCTACTCGAAGCAGCATTTCACCGGTATTGTATCGGACAGCAGTGTGGGTAAAACCGGCGTGCCGATTCAAACCGACAAGCCGAAAAAGCACATTCGCTATACGCTGCCGCCAGACAAAATAGTTTTTCTCAAGGCGGGTAATGATGAATATCGCTTGCGAAGTATCCCAACAAGCGTATCGCCTCAGCTGACGGATACCCTGCCTGAAAATAAAAAACGATATAAACACTTTCTTCAATATTCATTTGCTATTCATGCGCTGATACTGATCGCTTTTGGCATTGTTTTTTCTATTACCGGTGACAAGTCCAAAATCGAGCAAGAGCAACGCTTTGCTCAGGTAGATCTAACACAGATAACGCCGCCCGCAGCAAAACCAAAACCAAAGCCAAAGCCAAAGCCTGTTGCGCCAAAAGAACCGGAAGCGCCTAAGCCCAAGCCTCCAGAGCCCGTTAAACAAAAAATCACCAAGAAGTTGGCAAGCCCAAAACCCAAGCCCAAGAACGCTGGCGGCGGTAGTAAGCAAGGGGGAAATCTCGAGAAACGTGATGTTAAAAAAGCGGGATTATTAGCCTCTTTGGGTACTAAACGAGGTAAGCAAGCAGGTAGTAAGCAAGCCTTGGCAACTATTAGCAGTCTTGATGCAGTTTCATCTCTTGACCAGGAATCCGCCGTGCTAAAAGTGGGGGGGCTGGCTGCGAAAGTGGAAGGCTCGCGCATTGAAATTGCTACCGGTGAGCTGATTGATACGAAAGGCTCCACCAGCGTACTGCGCAGCGGTGGCGCGGAAGGTGATGGTCGAATAGCTGCACTGGACAGTGGCATCACTGGGAATCGCGATGTAAGAGGAAAAGTTTCTGCTGCGATGAGCAAGAAAGTGAAAATCAAAGGAGGTTTAAGCCGCGATCAGGTTAAGCGAGTAATCGATGCACACATGAACGAAATCGTGTACTGCTACGAAAAAAGCTTGCTCTCCAGTCCGAATATGGCAGGTAAGGCAGTGTTTGAGTGGAAGGTACTTATGTCCGGTGGCGTAGGTGAAGTGAATATCAAGTCATCCAACCTGCAATCAAATCAAATTCACTCCTGTATAAAAGGAGCGATAAAAGGCTGGCAATTCCCGCAACCTTCGGGAACCGCCGTATTTGTTTCATTCCCATTCATTTTTGACTCGGTAGAGTTTTGAGGAGCCGATAATGCTCTTGCGTTATAAGTTGATGGCACTTTTCAGCCTATGTTGCTGCGTGCCCTATGGAATTGCTAAAGATAAGGAAGATGAAAAACCTGAAATTAGTATTATTCAAAAGCGACTGTTTGATAAAAAGCGGGAAGTAGGATTAGCGCTTGGCTACTACCCGGACGATAATTTTTACGAGGTTTACCCCATAACGCTTAATTTTGTTAATCATTTTAACGAGCGCTATGCCTGGGAAGTGATTCGAGCCAGTTATATGGTGAACAAAGAAAATGATCTTAAGAAAGATCTGGAACAAAACTTTGGGGTAACACCTTCAACGTTTGATGAGATGACTAGCCATTTCGAGACGGCGTTCATTTTTAAACCCACTTACGGTAAAGATTCCTTCCTCAATAAACATATTATCAATCATGAAGGTTACATGAGCCTCGGTGTGGGTGTTGCGAATTTTGAACGGCAAGTGAGTTATGGCAGCCCAAACACAGAATCCGCCCCGACGGCCAGCATTGGTATAGGGCGAAAGTATTTTATCAATAAAGCCTTTAATGTGAGCCTGGATTTAAAAAGCATGCTCATATTCAAGGAAAACAACACCGAAAACTATATCTACCTGGGTGTTGGTTTTAACTATCGTTTTGACCTATTTGGTTCGATGCATAAGGAACGTAGCAGGGATACGTCCATTTACGACTACATTGAGTAACAAAGATGTTATCTGCAGTACACTTTTTTCTATTAGTCTCTTTTTGCATGCTGCTTTCCTTAAACAGCATGGCGAATAATGTGCAGCCTGCCCAAGATGGCGTTGAAGAAATGACCATTGAGGAGCAGGAGCAGCTTGAGGAGGAAAAGAAACGCCTCTTTAAGATAGGTTATGAAGAGTTTAATAGTAAACACTATGAAAAAGCTGTTATCGGCTTTTACGACTATATGCAAACCGCCGTGCCCGGTGACGAAAACTATGAGTGGGCAAAGTTTTTTTACGGCGTGTCCCTGGAAGAGCTAGGTTACTCTCATGCGGCGGTCGACACCTTCTCGCGCATCGTTACGCGAAAACCCAATACCAAAATTGTTATTTATATACTGAGCTACTTCGATACCATTTCTCGCAAACAACCCTTTGATCATGAGCTGCTTATCGCACAGGCTTTAAACAGTACTGACTATGGCTTTATCGATGACGATCTCGCCTCACTGGTTCACTATCACCAGGGAATTTACGATGCTCGATTCGGTTTGGCGGAATGGGCAGAGGGGCACTTTAACAAGATTCCTAAGGATTCCATTTACTACGGGCAATACCTTTACCATATTGCTGTTGAAGCGACTCGTGAAGGAGAGCTTGATGTTGCGCTGGCGTCACTAAAATCGATACTCCGTTTACCCACCCAGGATACAACGCTCGCAGATATGGCCCACTGGACAAGCGCCCGCCTGTTGTTTGAACAAGGCGAACATAGCCAGGCTATTGAGCACTATAAAGCGATAAAAACACCGGTAAGCGAGCAGGCCTCTTTCTTACTGGAGCGGGCCTGGAATCAGTACCGGCAAGAGAACCCGCGGCGAGCCATGGGCCTGCTCTATGCCTTTGAAGCGCCCGATTTTAAACGTTTCTTTACCCCGGAAATGTTTATTTTGAAATCGCTTATCTACAAAAGCCTTTGCCATTATGAATCCACACTGGACACAGTCGATGCATTTTACCAGCGTTATCAATTGACCCTGGATGCCGTCTATGACCGCAAACGGGCAGCAGACCCGGAGGCGGAAGAGTTGTTGATGCTTATTCTTAACGACGAGATAGTAAAACGTCAGTGGGATTTTATTAAGCTGCTTGAACGAGAGCGTAGCGGCATTGAAACACTGGATTCTGCCGATTTACAGGCACATCTCGATTCGATTTACGCGCTAAAGCTTTCCCAGGCTGGGCGACACCTGCGTATTCGCGTGGACAAGGAATATGAACGACTGGCAAATATGCTGTTGGAATATGAAGAAAATATCAACCTGGTACGTTACGAGGCGGGTGTCGACAAATACCAGAATGCCGATGATAAGCGTTATAAAGAGGAAAACCGAACGCTGAATGAAGAAATCGTTGGTGCGAACAAGGTCGTCTACCAGTTCCAGGGGGAGTTCTGGTATGACGAATTCGATGATTATAAAGTTCACCTGGCGGATAAGTGTAGCCAGGATGATAGTTGGGAGGTGTTTTTTCAGTGAGAAAAACTACGCTCCAATTCCGATCTTTAACAAATCTGAGGCCGTTGTCGCATGTTGCGCTGTGTGTGCTTTTGTCTTCCTGTTCCAGTATGTCTTCGCTAATTCCTTTTGTGGGAGATGCTGAGGAGCAAGAGCAGGTAGTGCTAACGGAGCCTGAAACAGAAGCAAGCAAGTACGGTTTTCAAACGGAAGATAAAACAGTAGAAGAAGAGATTCTTATTCGTCGCTTTAATGTCGACAAAGACAACCTCGATCACGCCATTAAAAATACCAAGGATCTAATTGCCAAGTCCTATGGTCGTCCATTCCTTCCAGAACTCTATATTCGGCTTGCTGAGCTCTATGCTGAAAAATCCCGTTCCGTGTTTTTCCTGCGCAGGCTGGAGATGGGGGAGCGCGGAAAAACCAGTGAGGTGAGCAGTGTTGAAGCGACCGGGCTAAAGGAAAAAGCCATTGAAACCTACATGCAAATTATCAGTCATTTCCCTGAGTTTGATGACCTGGACCGCGTGCACTTTTATCTGGCCCATGAACTTAGAGAGCTGGGTAAGTATGAAAGTATGGTCGAACAGTACCAAATACTGTTAAAAAACTATCCGCAAAGCGCGTTTCTTCCAGAGTCGCTGTTGCTGCTGGGTGATTACTCTTTTGAAAACAAGGAGATCGACGAAGCGCTGGCCTACTACCGCCAAGTACTTAATTACCCCAAAAGCTCTGCTGTAGTAATTGCCAGATACAAGCTGGCATGGGTGCATATTAACAAGCGCAATTATAAACAGGCTCTAACGCTATTCGAGCAGTCTGTGACGAATACCGATGCACCATCGACCGTTGATGTAGATACTTACAATCGTGTGGACATACGCCTGGAAGCCCTAGCGGACATGGCCTTTAGTTACAGCCATGTCTATCCAGACACCAAACCCGGTGAGGATTCTGAGTATTTTAAGAAATACGCCTGGTCGCGGCAGTCTTATATGTTGGTGATGGAAAAGCTGGCGAACCGCTATATGATCAAATTCAAGTGGGATAACGCGGCGCATATCTATCGCGAGTTAGCACAAATACAGTTTAATTCCGACAAACTGCTGGAGTACACAGAAAACCTCTTTACCTGTGTTTCCGAGTCCAAGAACTATAACAATGCTGAGGGTGATGTAGCCCTTATTGTTCGCGCACTGGAAAAAAACCGCTATTCAGCGCATATGCAACTCGAGGAAAAACAAAAGCTCGTCGACGAATATGAGATCTATGCGAGGGACATTGCCACTCGCCTCCATGAAAAAGCCAAGCGCAGCGAGACAAAAGAAGACTTCGCCATTACTGCAGATTCCTACGAAGAGTACCTGAACTTTTTCGACGAAAGTGAACACTATGCGCAAATACAGGAGAACTACGCCGAAAGCCTGTTCTCTGCTGGTGATTTTACCCGAGCTGGACGTATCTACGAAACCATCGCCACCAGCATTAACGACCCAAAACGCAAACACGACCCTCTGTATAGTGCTGCAGTTTCCTACTACACGGCGTTGGACGATCGCGACACGCTGAACTATTACGAGATTGCCTATTCCCAGGATGGCCTGCGCGATGTTGGCCAGAGTTATGTAAGCCTCTACCCAAGTTCCAGCAAGGTGCAGGATATTATCTTTAACATTGCCCGCGTACGTTACGATGAAGGTGATTTCGATAGCGCTGTAGAAGAATTTATCGCTTTTGTTAATAAGTATCCAAAAGGCAAAAATGCGCAGGCTGCTGTGCAGTTAATGATGGACGCGCTGCATCTCACAGAAAATTACCAAGGGCTGGTGGAATTACAACAGAGCCTGGCAAAAATACCCCAGCTCGACCCGGCTGTTAAAAGTGAAATGGCCGCTATCAGCAAGTCGGCTCAGGCTAAAATTGTGCAAGAGATGGTCGTGGACTCCATCAACGACTGGGAGTCGGGTAAAGAAAAACTATTGGATTTTGCCGAAAATACCAAAACGGCGGGAATGGATATTCAGGCTCTTAATGCCCTATTCGTTTCCAGCTCGGAGCATGGCGATATTGAGACCATGCATGTTGCTGGTCAAAGTATTGTTGCTCGCTTTCCGAAAAGTGAACATGCAAACAAGGCTTTAAAAGAGCTTATTAGGCTGTCACTTTCTACTGCCCAGTTCCGCGCGCTGGCAGACTACCTGGAGCAGTATCAAACACAGTTTCCCAAGTCATCTAACAGCAGGGAGTTTATACAGCAGGCCGCTGAGATTCGAACGAGCTTAAATCAGAACCAGCTTGCGATAAAAAACTACAACTTATTATTGGGGCGATACAAGCTGGATAAAGAAGAAAAAGGACGTACCGCGCTGGCGATATCGAAACTACAGATAAAAAGCGGGGATAACGCAGCTGCCTTAAAAACCCTTGAGAAAAACAAAAGTTCAATTAATTCTGCTTCGTTTAATGCTCTTGGTGCCAAATTGGCCCTCGATCAACGGCAGCTATCTGCGGGTGAACGATATTTTAAAAAAGCCCGACAACTTCATTCCAGTGGCCGGGTGGCTCCGGCCTATATAGACCCGCTTAGTGAAGCATCCTACACGCTGGCTATGTTGTCTTATGAGCGCTATATGAATATGCGTATGGGTAGCTCAATCGATAATAAAATGATGGAATCTAAAACAGCACTGCACGAGCGCTTACAAAAAGAGCTGTTAAGAACAACAAAGTTTAAATCCCCACGTTGGTCCATACTTGCCTGTTTTCGCCTGCACGAAATAAATACTGAATACGCTCGCTTTCTCGAAACGGCACCTATGCCAGAGGGTTTCTCAGCGGAAGACATCAGTGAGTATAAACAGATTATTCAGCAAACCGCGCTCGAGTACAAAAATGAAGCGCTGCAGTATTTACATACCGGTGAAGACCTGGCGAGCAAAGTGAGGCCCTTCGACAGGAAAGTTTCTACCTACGACTCCCGCACTGCCAATGCTAGCGGTAAAAATATAAGTTTTGTTCAGGGGCCCAAGTATAAACACATTGGGCTGGAAGGCCTGAAAGACCCAGAGCTAAGAACAATTTATGACGCGTTGTATAAAAATCCCAGTGACGCCGATACTTTGCTGGCCCTTGCGAAAGCCTATCAGTTTCGTGGAGATAAAGGCCAGGCAATGGTTGTTGCACAAAACCTGCTGGGAGGTAATTTTAAACTGGGCTCGCGTCGTCGTTCTCAGGCCTACGCGATTATGGGCTCTGTGTATATCGACTACGGCGAGGACAAGCTCGCTCGCGATGTGTTAAGAAAATCTCTCGATCTGGATAAAAGCGCTTACTCGTCCAGCGTTAATCTGGCAGGGCTGTATTGGCACTATGGTTATGCCGATTATGCAAACGGCGTTTACAGTGAACGGGTAGGTCTGAAAACTGACGACGCCAGGTTATTAATACATGCGCGTGCGGAGGGTTTTTTCAATGGTCAGTAATCGCAAGGCCCTTTGCTTGTTGTTCGCGGCTGTTATTTTTCTGTGTTTTGGCTGCGGTGGTACGCCAAACCGACCGCGAGGAGACGTTGAGCCAGAAGTGGTTAAAAGCCCGTGGCAGAAAACCGAGATATCGAAAGTTACCAATGGCGGTTTGTTAAGTACCAATGTAGCCGCAGTGCCAGATCAGCTTGCTGAAAATCTCGTTCACTTTGTGTTCCTCGTTGATGCTCACGAGGCAACAGAACAGGAGCCCAATCCACCCATCGAATACACCTTAAAACATCTGGTTTGGAACACTGCCTCGGCTGAAATTATTTCACAAAGCGATATAGTCACTCTGGACAATACGCTGGAGTTCGCACTTACCGCAGACAGCAACAATAATTTATACCTAGCTTACCGCGGTGGCAACGTTGCCCACTGCAATACGCATCAGTCCGACACCATGCTTTCGGTTAAATACGCAGGGTCCAACAACTGGACCGAATATACCGGTGCTATTGGTTACTCGGGTTCAAGGAACCCCGCCTACACCGACGGAGATGCGGGTGATTTTCCAAGCCTGGCAGTGGATGACAATGGCAACGTACACATCGCCTTTCAATTTTTTTGGGAAGGCTGTGATTCAAATAATACACTTCACCCCGATGTGCTTTATGTACAAAAAGGGCAGGGCATGTTTGACAGCTTTGCTATTGGCGATGAAGAACAGGTAGAAGGTAATAATTACACAAGCAACTACCAGAATGCTGTTGGCTACTTTAATAGCCTGGTATTGGATAGCGAAGGTAACCCGGTGGTATTCCATGGCGCCAGGGAAATTAACTATACCGAATATGGTCTTAGATTTTCACGTCGTTTGGAGGGGGTGTGGCGTTCGGAGTGGTTAGACAGCGGTTGTTTTATTGGAGATATTTCCGCAGCAGTTTCACCGCAGGGTACGTTGGCTGTTGCCTACTACGTGGATGATTGTACGGTTCACCTGAGTTACACCGAAGATGATGAAAAGTCACTGCGTTATGCCTACTTGGATGAGGAAGGCTGGCATAAAACGATAGTTGATGAAGCCACCAAGGTTGGCACGCACACCAGGCTAGCCTTTGACAGTAGTGGCAACCCGGCGATTGCCTACTATGAAACGGAATCTTACGGTATAGGCAAACAGCGTGATTTATATAATTTAAAACTCGCCCGCTGGGACGCTGAAAATAATCGTTGGTTTAAGCAGCGTGTGGACGAGACGGGTGATATCGGTGTTTATAATTCACTTTGGTTCGACGGGGAAGACAAAATCTTTTTAAGCAGTTTTTCTAATACGGACAATACGATTTATTTATTTTCTGAAGCAGCGGAATAATTGGCGTCTATATGTTTAATTTTGTGAGTTTACACACTGTTGAATATTTATTATCCCTTTCAAATGTTAAGGTTTAAGTTAATGGGGCAGATGGTTTTTCCCTAATTTTAAACCGTAATAACACCACTATATTTTCCATCTGAAAAATATTAATACGGCACAGAAACGCCCGGAGGTTCAGGTGATTAGTCAATTAAAATTAAAACTACTAGCGGGAATATTTATTTCGGCATTAGCAGCAACAGCTTTGTCCGGGGTTTATACAGATAATGGCTACCTCGATGACAGCGGCGTTTTATGGACCCGTTATGCTGATCAAAACGGCAATGTGTTTTACCGCGATGCCGACGGCAGAATTCTCGAGTGTGGCGCAGACTGTGGTGCACCGCCTACAGGCGGTCAGGGTGGCGGTGGCGGTGGTGCACTGGTACTGGTTGCCTTAACCATTGGTCCCACGCAACAAGCAGACGACGATTGGGACGATGATGGCTGGAACGATCCGAATGATAATTGTCCTCACGAAGCAAACCTCGATCAAGATAATTCCGACGGCGATCGACACGGCGACGCCTGCGACAATTGCCCAAGCATTGCTAATTATTTTCAGGAAGATATCGATAACGATGACATAGGTGATGCCTGTGACAGCGATATTGATGGCGATGGTGTAGAAGCCAACGGTAGTGATAATTGCCCGTTTATTTCAAACAGAGATCAGGTAGACCGTGACAGCGACGGATTGGGAGATCTGTGTGATAACGACGACGATGGCGATAGCATCCCCGACGCAATCGACAACTGCCCGGAAGTGGCCAATGTTAATCAGGAAAATAGTGATTTTTATTTAGTAGGTGATGTGCAAGGTGACGCTTGTGACAATGACTACGACAACGACGGTTTTAGTTACTACCAGGATCTTTGCCCCAATGCGCGCTCTGATAAAAACGATGACACCGATGAAGACGGCATAGGCAATGTGTGTGACAACTGCCCGGAAACTGCCAATGCAGACCAGCAGGATAGCGATCAGGATGGGCGTGGCGACGCGTGTTAATACTCCAATGGTGTGCTCGGAGCATACTAGATTAGCCCCAGGGATGGGGTTTTATATTTAAGCAACGAGTCAGTCATTATGAGAGGTAATTCAGTGCTGCGACTGTTTTTAAAAATTACGCTATTACTTGCTTTGTACAGTATAGGCATTGGCTGCAAGGATCACGCACCTCTCGAACGAACAACAGCAAGCCGTGTGGCAGTTTTAAAAGGAACTTTTAGAACGGAAAACCCGGACGAAATTAATTTTCCGGTAAAAGTATTGTTCGCCATCGATGCTTCAGCCAGTATGGGTTTTGTTATGCCCGATGGCAGCGGTGCCGGTGCCGACCCCTACGGTTTGCGTTTGGATGCGGCGAGAGAATTTATTGATCGTTACAACAGTGAATATGACGATGTCTCTTTTGAAGTGATGATATGGAATTCTGCAGTAACGGCCGTTACCCAGAATTCTGATGGTCAAAATGACTTCACCAAAGACCCGGATGAGCTGAACGATATTCTCAGCTTTAATGCCAACGATACAACCACCAATTACCTGGGCACGCTAAGCACGATCTACTCGGATATTCAAAGAGATATTATCGATGCCGAAAACCAGGACAATCTCACACGAACAAAATATATTGTCATTTTTCTCAGCGACGGCCAGCCCGATTCAGGTACCGGCATAGATGCCATTGGGAAAATTACTGACAGTGTTGAAGATATTGTGGATATGGTTGAGCTATGGGGAGTGGGCTCATTTAATTTTCATACCTTTCTCTTGGAGGACCCCGCACTGGATAGCGATGAATTAGCCGCGGCGGGGCAAATACTGGAAGAAATGGCTCAAGCCGGTGGAGGCCAATTTCAGCGCTTTGACAATGCAGACTCAATTAATTTCAACATTGTGGATCTGCGGTTAACTGTAGAGTACGTGGTTAAATACATCGTTGCCTATAACTTCAATGCACAGCCTGGTATTGACAGCCTCTTGCCAGATACTGACGGTGACGGCCTCACAGATGAAGAAGAGCTCATTTATGGCTCTGATCCTGGCGCCCGCGATACCGACTACGATGGTATGAGCGATTATTTTGAAAAACTGATCAGCGCTCCTGGCAATGAGCGCGATCCCTTGATATTTGACAGCCCCTGCGACTTGGGTGCTGAGGAAGTGTGGCCAGATACCGACACGGATGGCCTTACAGATTGCGAAGAGTATATTCAGGGAACAAAAAGAAAAATTGCCGATACCGACTATGATGGTATGCCAGATTACATAGAACACCTGGCAGGCACCAGCCCGATAGAAGTCCAGGATACAGACGATATGGATTTTGATGGCAGGGTCGATGCCCTTGAAGTCCATCATCACACCAATGTTAAATCCGCCGACCCGATTATCCACGAACGTTTTTCCTATCAGTACGAAATAATAGACCGAGGGCTGGTAGAGCTTAATCAGGGTACCGAGTCGGAATCCTATGTGCGTGAATTTGAATTCACCATTTCCAATATCCATCTTCTGGATACCGGTTTGCGCACAGATATGGACGGCCATCTGGCCGGCGATAATCTAATTCAACTTTATGTGGCTCAGGTACCCAGTGACCAACCCGAGTCCACCCCTTTATTCAGGCGAGCAACTGTTACGGTAAACATCAGCGAAACGGACAAAACCATCGAATTTACGCCTGACAACTTTGAGTTAATACCTTAATAGGTGATGCCATGAAACCCTTAGCGCAAAAAATACATCTAGCCTTGCTAACAGCACTATTGCTGGGAGGCTGCGGAGGCGATAGCGACAGCCCGGGAGGCGATGAATCCGGGGGCAATACGAACCTTCAACAAAATAATAATATGACCGGTGTGATTAACCCTGTGACGGATGTTGACTGGTACTCGATACAAGTAAACGAGCCGGGGCTAATCGGATTAAACGTGTTTAACGAAACACTGCGTTACGACGTGGAAATACTCACAACGGTTTATGAAAAAGATGCCAATGGCGATTTGCAACGCCTCGCGGCTGACCATTTTCCCGAAGGCAGTTCCGCCAACTCGTCTTTAACTATTAATGTTAACGTGACGCAGGCCAAAACACTCTATATTGCGGTGCGGGACCTGGATGACAACGATGCCTCTGCAACAGAAACCTACAGCATTTCTTACGATGTTGCACAGGCGGAGGACAATAATGGTAGCTTTGATACCGCAGTCGACTTAGCGCTTGATGGCGCCTGTCATACCGACAGTATTGGCACCGTTGGAGATGTAGACGTCGGTCAGTTTAGCCTGAGCAATAGCGGCGTGTATGAAATAAGCGCAGATTTCTCCGCTTTCGCAGGAGGAACAGCCGTTGATTTAAAGTTGAGCCTTTTCGACAACGAGGGAACATTAATAAGAAGCATGGGGCAAACGGAAAACAGTGTATATCGCCTGGTTGAAAGTCTGCCAGCAGGTAGCTTCTACGTACTGGTGCACGACCAGGGCAAAGATGATTTTGATACGGCCTCACCTTTCGACCTCTGTTTGAGTAGCGTAGCCTCTGCCGAAGTTTCTACTGATGATAATCAGCAGAACGCAACTAACTTGGCAGGCAATGGTCATTTTGAAATTACCGGCTCCATTGACTACGCCGGCGATCAAGACTGGAGCAGTATTAATTCCGGCGCTACACCACCTTCCCTTCAGGTTTTACAAATTGAGTTTGATCCTTCTGATGCTAACGGATGTGATTCCTGGTTTCTAATGGAAGTGATGGACAGCAATGATGTGGTTCTTTTTTCCAAGGAATATTCCACCGAGACAGGCCCGCGCACGGCACATATACGCGTTGAAAGCAGTGGTGAGCATTTTGTTCGTGTTAGCGGTATTAACGAGGATGTTTGTAGCCTGGATGGCACCGTAGGTATGGCCTATTCGGCGACTGTCGACTCTGTTAATGTACTTGATGATGCAGAACTGGGCGAAGGCAATAACACGATAAATACTGCAATAGAGTTGGACGAAACGACCAATACGGAAACAGAAGCCTTGCTTTCCTATATTGGCGATAACGATTGGTATCGCATAACCTTACCCAGCGACAATGCCCAGGACAGAATTCTTGAAATATTTATAGAAACCGATAGTGAAACGCCACTGGAATATTACGTTACGGTGTTTAACGCCGATGAAATCGTAGACACCTTCACTGCACGCAACAACGAGACCTCTCCAGTCTCCTTTAAAAGTAGTTATTTTATTCCCAGTACTGCCGGCAACACCAATTCGGACTATTTTGTAAAAATTGTTGATTTGCAATCTGATGAAGCTGATATCGACAATAACTACACCATTCGAACGAATAGTTATACCGTACAAACCACTGCGCCTGCAGCAAATACCGGTAAGGTAACGGCAGCAGTTTTTAATTCCGAAAGTGCTGAAAAATCCCTTGCCGCCAGCGACAACACATCTTTGTCCCTCGTTGTAGAAGCCAGCGATCAACGAAGCTATGGCGTCAACACAGAAGCATTCACTATAGACAAGGCAACACTGGCAAACGCTGACAGCACCATTACTGTCACGCTGCCCTGGCAATCGGGTTATGTGGATTTCCATAAAGATCGTGACTGGTTCAAGTTGGATATTCCAACACTCTATGGCGCTGCCGGCGGTAGTGCCGAGAGCTGGTACGTGGAGGTTCAAATTGAGCTGTACTCTCCAGCACCTGGTTCGTTAGTGGAGTATGCCTGGGGCTTGTACCGGGATGAGAGCAGCAATGCGGTAATCAACGAATGGGAAGGGGAGGACGGCATTATTGCGAGTAATGGTGATGTATCTGCCCTGGTTTCCGCTCTTGACCTGATGACACCTGCCGCTAATGCTGAACCTATGTGGATCAGTCATGAGGTTGCCAATGTACCTTATTATTTAACCGTTACCGATATCATTAATCAGTCAACCAATATCGCCGATAACGACTGGGGCTATGATCAAGCCTATTACATGCGCGCGCAGCTGGTGTTCCATGAAGGCCTAGACCGACCGGCAGATTAAAGTCAGTTGCTGTAAGCAATCAAAGGAGTGTGGTCATCGGTCACGCTCTTTTTTTAGTACACCAATAGGTATTAAAACCTATAGCCGTTAATAGCAGTTACTAGCAATATAAGGAGCGTGCAATGTCCATCCCCAAGCTATCAATTATTATCCTGGTGTCCCTTGGTGTATGTTCGCCTTTCGCTAGTGCCTCTGAACCTGTTCCCGAAAAAGCGGCGCTGGAAACGGCCTTCCAGAAAAAACATTTTTCCCCCTATACCAATAGCAACTATCCCACCGAAGTATTGTGGGGCGACACACATGTTCACACAGCACTGTCGATGGACGCAGGTGCATTTGGCAACCAGCTCTCCCCTGATGACGCTTACCGTTTTGCCAAGGGGGAGAAAGTTCGAGCCAGCACAGGTACAGAGGTAAAACTGTCCCGGCCGCTCGACTGGATGGCAGTGGCAGACCAGTCAGATAACCTGGGCTTATTTACCCTGCTCTACCAGGGAGATGCCAGCTTTCTCATGCGTGCTGAAATTAACAAACGCCTTTCTGAAAAAATTCAACAAGGTGGAGAAGAGGGCGTAGAAGCGGCATTACACATTATGGAAAACTATGCCAATGGAGAATTGGAAAGCTCTCTCAACATTGCGCCTGATTCCACGGCCTACAAGCGTGTGTGGCATCAAATAGTAGACACTGCCGAAATACATAATGCGCCGGGCCATTTTACTGCCTTTATCGGCTATGAATGGGCGGCATTAAGCAAGGGCAATAGCCTCAATCGCGTTGTACTCTACCGTGACGGCGCCGACTACGCGCGCGCCCAGCTTCCATACACCACCACACCGCCACAGGGCAGCGCCAAGCCCCGCGATTTATGGCAATGGATGGAAGCTTATGAAAATAAAACCGGGGGCGATGTGTTGGCAATCGCCCATAACGGTAATTTGTCGAACGGCAAAATGTTTCCAGAAAAGCAACAGGCTGATGGCAAAGGCCTGAACAAGCACTACGTGCAGCAACGGGCTAAATGGGAACCCTTGTACGAGGTAACTCAAATAAAAGGCGATGGCGAAGCTCACCCGGGTCTTTCGCCCACTGATGAATTTGCCGACTACGAAACCTGGGAGATGGGCAACCACAATTTAAGCTCCGTAAAACAGGACAGCATGCTTGCTGGAGAATACGCCCGCGAAGGTTTGAAGCGTGGATTAAAACTGCAACAAAAATTTGCACGCAACCCTTATAAGTTCGGCATGATAGGCTCCACCGGCAGCCATACCTCGCTGGCAACCGCGCAGGAAGATAATTTCTTCGGCAAGCACTCAGGGGCAGAGCCAGGGCCAAAGCGCTGGAAACACCTGCTAGGCGGTGATGGTGATCTAAAAGTTGTTGGCTGGCAGCAAGTCGCTTCAGGCTTGTCTGCTGTATGGGCCAAAGAGAACACGCGCGAAGCCATCTTTGATGCTATGGAACGCAAAGAAGTCTACGCAACAAGCGGTTCGCGCATGAGCGTACGCTTTTTTGGCGGCTGGGATTTTACTCAAGCGGATATCTATTCTCGCAACCCGGCCATTGCCGGCTACCGTAAGGGCGTATCAATGGGAGGGGAGCTCGCCGTTGCACCGGCCGGCAAAGCACCTTCATTTCTCGTAGCCGCTGTAAAAGACCCCTACAGTGGTAATTTAGACCGCATTCAAATCATCAAAGGCTGGCTGGATAGCAAAGGCGAATTGCACGAACGTGTTTTTGATGTGGCTGTTTCTGATAATCGAAAAATAGAGGCTAATGGCCGTTGTAAAACCCCGGTTGGTAGCACTGTTGATGTGCTTAATGCCAGCTGGACAAACACCATAGGCGAAGCGGAAATGATTACGGTTTGGAAAGACCCGGACTTTGACCCCCGTGAAACAGCCTTTTATTACACCCGCGTTATTGAAATTCCCACACCACGCTGGACGGCCTATGAGGCAAAACGCTACGGTATTGAAATGGATAAGCAAGTACCAATGACCACGCAGGAGCGGGCTTATACTTCGCCCATTTGGTACACACCCTAGCGAGATACCACAGGGCGTTAAGCACAAAGGCCGCAGCTAAGCGGCGAAAGGCTTGTGGTGCACCCCAATTCCTAATCTTGTGTTCCTTCTATACTGATGAATGTGCAATGAACACAGCGCCCTATTCATTTCGGATCGCTCGCTAGAGTGCGCCTTGCACTCCACTTGAAAACTCGAGCTCGGGTAGGATCAGGTGAAAGCAGGACAGTGCGATTGTTCCATCTAGTTATTACTCCTTATGCTATTTATATGCGAAGATCGCGGTGTACCTGCACCGCCATAGTCGCTTTCCCCATAATTGCATTTGCATGGAAAGTTTCATTCTAATGATAATATTGTTAGGCAAATATGTTTAAAGCAATTTGGATGTTACTAAGCACTCCCTTTAAAGCTGTTTTCACGGGTAGATATAGAGAGTATTCTGTCTCCAGGAATCCGTTTAAGTGGGTAGGTGTGTTTGTATGGGGAATATTTCTTATCCCATTTACACTATTTATATACCCAATATTTGTCGGGCTTTCTCTAGTTGGCTTCTACTCTATCGGAAAAAATGGTTTGTCCGCAACAATCCTGGAAGACAAGATAGAAGTATCATCAAAGAATAAGGGTATAGTTAATTACATTAATATTGTCGACGTAAAAAATGTAATTACTAAATTCGATCCACCAATTATATTTGCAGTTATTGTACTAAAAAACGATGAGCGAATTGAGCTGCGGGCAGGTACCTATAAATCATTTGTTGATCATTGCAAAACGATAGGAATTGAAGTGAATGAAACTCCAGACATCTATGCCTAACAATAAACAGCTCCACGCAGGTTGCCAAACATAGGCTGTTTTTGTGGGTTTCGCCACGCTACACTTTAACAAAAAAACTCTGCGGTTTGGGCGAAGCTGATCCTGGCCTTAGCCTGACAAGGATGAATGATATGCCAAAAGATCAAATAAAATATCATAACGATGAACCCACCTCCGTTGACTTGCTCGATAGAGCGCAGTATGCAAGTTCTTTCGCGGATTTTTGTCGCCAATGTACAACGCCGTTAACTGTTGGCTTATACGCTACATGGGGTGGAGGAAAAACGTCTTTAATGAGGCAAATTGAGCAGCAGCTTGGTGAGAATGATTTTCATGTTGTTTGGTTTAACGCCTGGGAGCATCAGCTTGTTCAAGATCCAATACTGGCTCTCTCGCATGCTATAGCTGCTGGTCTAAATAATAAGGAACAGGAAAAGATAAAGAAAATTCTATCGCTAGTCGCTGTAGCACTGGGCTCACAAGTGCTAAAAGTATCTACTGGGCTTAAGCTGTTGGAGTTGATTAAGCTTGGTGATGTATACGAAGAAGAGCAGTTCTTGAATCGTGATGCTTCTTTGAAGTTAAAAATGCATATAGAGCAGCTAATAAAAAAAATAAAGCGAATTACAGGCAAAGAAAAGTTGGTTTTCTTTATTGATGATCTAGATAGATGCTCAGCTGATCAATCTTTAAGGCTGCTAGAAGCATTAAAGCTCTATTTAAACATAGACGGATGCGTATTTTTTCTAGGTGTTGATCGGGAAGCGCTGCAGCATAGCATTAAGGTAAAGTACGCCGATATGCCTTCCGACGAAATACATTACCTCGATAAAATCATACAGCTTCCATTTACTATCCCTATGATCGAGCCTAGCCAACTAAGTAATTTTGTTCTTGCGCTATTGCCAGAGGAGCTGTCTGACTGTCGACATATTTTGGAAAAAGGATTGGGCGCGAATCCACGTCAAGTTAAAAGGTTTATTAATAATTTGTTGTTTAATCATCAGTTGGCTAAGAACAAAATAAAATATTATGAGAGCAAAGTGCTGTGTACAATATTGTTGATTCAGCATAGAAAACCAGATCTGTATCGAATTGTTAGTAAGAATCCATCTATTATGCTTCAAATCCAGCAGGACAACGAAGAATCAAAAAACATTAAAGCGGACTACTTAGGAGACGATTTTGATCTGGAGGAAATAATCAAAGATATTGATGCTTCAGATTCCGAATTGTTGTCGAATTACATATACCTTACGGACGCATCAGGTGCACAAGTAGATACAAGTTTTCAGGTCAAGGAGAAAGCCGCTACTGAGGAGCAGGTCGCTGCTGATGATTCTGAATCGTTTCAATTCTATAATGAAGTCGACTTGTCGAATTTAATGGAAGAAAGTGGTGGAGAGTTACGCAAAGCTTTGCCTATATTTAGAACTAATAAACAACGAACTTGGCTTGTTGCGACCGCAGGGACATTATCATGCATTTTAGATGATGAAAATACCAGGGCAAAAAAATCAGTCATCCAGTGGGCGCAGAATGTATCGAAGAATACACAAGTAAAGGCTCATGTGTCTCAAAAAGGTAGTTCGGTTATAGACATAGGAAACCGCTCTAATTGGCTATATTCGAAAAGGTTGCATCCAGATCCTTCTTCCTTGGAAGATCAAGTAAGAGAGTTAATTGAGATCGCCTTGAAGTAAATAGGCAACAAGGCAAATCAACTCGGATGGTAGGGGTGCCTGTGAATGTCGCTGAATTAAGTGCCGGTTTTGGTGTTCCAGTTCAGGAGTATCGATAAAAAACTGTGTATATGATAGAGCGAATAGATATATTCTTTGATTTAGGCACAAGGGTAATAGCTGGAGTGTGAGTAACATCCTGAAAAAAAATGAAAAAAATGAAAAAATAATCCCATTTTTAGCTGGACCTTTAACGAAAAACACTAAGCCAGTTAGCCATCTTAACGACACATGCTTCGTTTTTTTAGGTCGGTTGTGCCACGCTACACCGAGAACCCATTGGGGCCATAGCCTAGACGAGTAGTGCTGTGTATTTCCAGGAGTCAAGCAAGATGACTAAAGCTATTCTACTAGCGATTCCGATTTTATTTGCGGCATCTTCTACCGTGTTCGCTTCCGACCCTACGCCTCTATTTGTATTATTTATCGAAGTGCCCTTTCTCGTAGTAAGTGCTCTATTCCTGTTAGTTTGTATTGGCGCCCCTAAGGTGGGGCTGGTGCTTGTTTCCTTACTACTTATTTGTAGCCTGTTCGTGCTTAGTTGGGCATCTGGTGGGTATTTGGATGACGCTGGTGGAATTCTTCTTCTGTCTATGCTGGTTGATGTTGCTGGTATAGTAGTAGCTGCAAAAAAGATAAAAAACACAAGGGAGTTGAGTGTGGGTGATGACACATAGCAAGTCTATGTTGTCATCTTAAAAAACCTACTGCGCGCGCGCTTCACCAAAAATGCTGAATGAAGCACATCGAAGAGAAAGGCATGCCGCAAGCCTTGATTCACCCTGATGTGATCATAGCTAGTGATAGTATGGTGTTTGTGGGTGAAGATGTTGAATTGCTCCCTGCAGACGCGCCTTCTGGCGCAGGCCGGGCCGGCAGTTATGGGGGTTACTTGCGAAAGGCCATTGACGAGGTCAGGCTTAGCATGGCACAGATACCTGCGCCTACCAGCACGCTTAATCAAAGGTGTCGCACCCAGCATGGAAAGGCGAGGCCGATTGCAGATGGATGCCTTAGCAAATATCACTCTATTAAACGCGTGTGGCTGGAGACAGAAAAGCCATGCCAATGACGCTAGCATTACAAATATTTGGATTGATTAATGAATGTAGCTTATCGGAAATATATAAAAGAAGACTACGCTTCGTGCGAAGCGTTGGTGAGCGACGCTTGGCGTTTTGACGACCTTATTGAATCTAAAAACTTGAGAATAACTGCAAAGTATTTATATACCAAAGGGGCGCTGGTCTCCAGCAATTACAAAACCGTTGCAGTCCATCAGGGGGCTGTTGTTGGTTTTATCTTCGGATACAACAGCAGTGTTAAAAAAGACATTCTTGCCGCTATAAGCTTGGGTATAAAGGCTACTATAGACTTAAGCTTCAAGAAAATGGACAAGGCGGAAAAAAATAACTTTATTGACACCATCAAGGCGCATCAAATTAACCGATCTAAAGTTGTTTCAAAGAAAGATAATGAAGTAGTACTGTTTGTGGTATCGCCTAACTACCAGGGGCAGGGTGTTGGAACAAGGCTCTGGATGGGTTTTAAAGAATACTGTGAAAATTCTGCTTGTTCTAAAATTCAAGTGGAAACCAACAAGCTGGGAGCAAGCGCATTCTATGAGCGCTTAGGTTTTAATCATCGCGCAGATTTTGACTCGCCACTACACAATATGGCAACCAAGGGTGGTCAAGCCTGTGTCTATGAGTATATTCGATAAGAACTACAACAAGGCCATTAGAACAATGCGTAAAGCTGTTACGGGCCTTACGAAGCCAGGAGAATTCGGTGTCTATAACAGGTGAGTGTTTCTGTGGAAAAATACAATACAGCTATAGTGGCGAATTACACGATGCGCGTTCTTGTCATTGTTCTCGGTGTCGTAAAGCATTTAGTTCTCAAGCGTCTGCGTATGCTTTGGTAGACAGCAATAGTTTTAGATGGATTACGGGTGAGAGTTTGCTTACTTCTTATGTTGGCGAGCATGGTTTTGGCCTTCAATTTTGTAGTAAATGTGGTTCAACGCTGGTGGGCGTTTTTAATGGCGACGTGCATGGCCTTACCTTGGGTTGCCTTAATGGTAACCCAAATGTTGAGCTTGGCAGGCATATCTACGTTGGCTCTAAAGCTAGCTGGGAAACTATTGCTGGTGATGTGATTCAGTACCAGGAAAATGTATAGCACTAATTGCTGTGCGCCTTTGTGGGGTTGGTGAGCCGATTGTTTTCATGAAGATAATTCTACAAGCTTAAGGAAAAGCGGATGTTTATGAATTTAAGGAGGATGCTAATTACCTGTACCTTGCTAGCAGGCCCTATTGCCACAGCTGAGCAATATAAGATGCAGAATACGGAGACCAAGATTCTTAGAGATGAGAATATGAACTGTATATAAAGCTACCCGAGAATTAATCGAAAGCGAAGCAGTACCCTGTGGTCTATGTGCCAGACGCCTGGTATACATTTATATCGAGAGTACCTACAGCACGGATATACACCAAAGAACCTATGTTGGTGTTTCACTTGGCGGGATGTTGGGCGCGTATATACTCTTCAGTGCTCAATTTTTTAAAACAGGAGGACAAACAACGTTTAGCGCCGGGAATAGAAAAGATTACACTCCATCATACTCTGAGTATGCAGTCCGGTGTGCGGCTGAGTAGTGACAAAAAAACTTTAATGGAGAAACCTGAGGAAATAAAAGGGCAGAAGCTGGCGCAAGCCTACTTCAGGCTTAGTGAGCCCGTCACAAAAACTCACAAGGCTATTACTACCAGCGCATCGACCCGAGAATTACAATGCTCGTGCTGGATGCGGTTGTGCCAGGAACCGCAGAAGCATTAATCCACGCTCCATTGCTGCATGACAGAGTTCAAGGCCCAGGCCTGGTATCCAGACCTTGAGAAGGTGAAAAAGGCTTTATTGCCTGGGAAGCTACCAAAAAAAAGCGCGAGTCGTTTTCCCGCGCTTTCATCTGTGAGGCGCTGTTTAGCTTACAGCGCTTTAAAGCGGATTGCTGTCCCGCCACCGGGCGCTAGCTTGAGTGCCAGTGAATCTCTCGAATAAACCTCTTGCTCGCTAATGGCTACACCCTCAGCATTTTCAGTCCAGCTTATTCCGGGTGCATCCGCATAGATTTGCGCCTGGTATTTTTTCCCCTCAGGAAGAAAATCCAGATTAATGGTGAACTCTCTTGCCTGCTCGTTGGTGATACTGCCAAGGTACCAGTCCTCGCTGTTTCTGTCTTTGCGAACGGTGGTGATGTAGTGACCGATTTCGGCGTTAAGCACGAGGGTGTCCTGCCAGTCTACGGGTACATCCTGTAAAAACTGGAAGGCGGGGTTACCGTAGTAGTTTTCCGGCAGGTCGGCGAGCATTTGAACCGGAGAGTAGAGTACTACATACAAGGCCAACTGCTTGGCGGCGGTGGTGTGAACGTCCCGGCCTTCGTGGCCCTGGGATATGCCAACATCGAGTATGCCGGGGGTAAAGTCCATTGGGCCGGCAAGCATGCGTGTAAAGGGGATGGTGGCGGTGTGTGATGGCGGGTTGCCTTCACTCCAGGCATTGTATTCCTGTCCGCGGGCGCCTTCGCGGGTCATCATATTGGGGTAGGTTCGGCGTTCGCCGGTGTCTTTAATTGGTTCGTGAAAATTAACGGCAAGTTTGTATTGTGCCGCCTTTTTCAGTACATCGCGGTAATAGCGAACGCCAAACTGGCTGTGATGCCATTCCTTCATGTTCAAGCGGGAGCCTACCTGGCCTATTTTTATATCGTGTATTCCCAGCGCTTGGTACATTGCCATGCCGTCGTCGATTTGCTTTAGGTAGTTGGTAATATTTGATCCTGTTTCGTGGTAGCCAATGAGATTTACGCCCTGTGCTTCTGCATATTCGGCCACTTTCTGTAAATCAAAGCCTTCAGCTTCTTCAGTAAAGCTGAACATGTGCATGGCATTTTCATACCAGGCGGGTGTCCAGCCTTTATTCCAGCCCTCTATGAGTAGATGATTTATACCGAGCTTTACACAGTAATCGATATAGGCAAAAGCGTTTTCGTTTGTGGCACCTTGTGTTGGGCTTTCCCAGAAGGTGTATTTGCCTATATGCATGCCCCACCAAATACCGAGATATTTGTGCGGTTTAATCCACGAGGTGTCTGCAAGTTTATTGGGCTCGTTTAAGTTGAGAATGAGTTGTGAGCTAATTAGATCGCCGGGTTTTTCTGCGATTTGGATGCTGCGCCAGGGAGAGCTAAAACTGCCGTCGGTTTTAACGCGGTCGCCATCTGCCCAGGGTACTAGATCGGCTTTTAGGCTTGTGCCTTTGCCGCGCTCTAGCACCATACTGGCAAAATCCACCAGATTGGCTTCGTGAATGCTTAAATAAAGGCCGCTGTCACTTTTAATGGTGAGCGGTGTATGCACTTTATCCAGTGTCGATACGAGGGACTCTGTGGTGAGGTATTCGTAGCGGTTGTCCTGGTAGGCGGGTATCCACCAGGCGGTGCCGTCAGTGGCGAGGTTAAATTCTGTTAGTTCATCCATGATTACCAGTGAACTCTGGCCTTGCTGCGGGTAGATGTAGCGCAAAGCAACGCCGTCATCATAGGCCCTAAATTCCACGATGAGTTTTCGGTGGGGTTTTTCTCGCTCCTGCATGTGCAGGCTAAGTTTGTTGTAGTGATCTCTAACATTCTGCTTTTCACCCCAAACCTGCTGCCAGTTCTGGTCGAAGGAGGCTGTTTCTGTTTTGATCAGCGCCAGCTCACCCAGCTTCGAATGTTCGCCTTTAAATGCAAAGCCAAGCGCAGATTTGTTGAGCACAGCTTGTTTTTTATGCTGTACCTTGTAGCTGAGCAAACCCTCTTCCAGGGCTACCGAAAGTACGTTATGTGTATCTGGCGAGTTGAGTGTCAGGTAGGATGTAGCCGTTGCTTGTGGTTTGTCTGCTTGTTCGCAGGCTGGCAGTAAAAGGGAAAGGCAAAGTAGCAGTAAAATTCTCGACATAATTGCAGTACCTCATGATCGGTCGATTGTTATTATTGTGGCCTAAGTTGCAGGCGACAGTTTAGCGTGGAGGGGGTGAGCAAGGCTTGATATTTTGGCGTTCTGCTTGGCTTGTCGCATTGTAACGTTACAAAACGCCTAGCCGAGTGTAGCGCTTTCTATCTCACTGGCTATACTAAATGCACATCTGCTAACACATAAAATGTCTTCCCAATGGTAGAAACAGCCGGCGGTTCCCAATCTTATCGTGACAAATACCTGGAGCTTCTCGACGAGCAGGAGCGCCAGCAGAAACAGTTTGTCTATCAATTAGATTTAATGCGTAGAACGCTCATTCATCTAAGTGGGGCAGCTCAGGGTTTGGATAAGAACCTGGATGCAGCGGTGTTGTTGTTAAAAGACAGAATGCGCGGTGCCGCGGGCCCACAGGTTGTGGAGCAAATGGAGAAGGTGCAGCTTGCGGTTACCGAATTTGAGCGCCATCGCCAGCGGGAGCATCAGGCCACTGCAGATAAAATGCGTGTACTGCTGCACGAATTTTTGGAGTTGAAGTTACCTTCAGACCTGCGCGAAAAAATCCGTAGGTTCAGTAAAAGCCTGCAAGGCAGCCTAAACCAGTACCGCAGTTACCCGAGGGTGCTCTCTGAGCTCACGCTTTTGCAACAATCGGCCTTAAATGCGGCTTTAAACCCTCCCACCTCTTTTTTTCAGCGGCTTAAAGGCGGCAGAACACTGCAAGCGTTAAACAGCGCTAGTGAGCCTGTTGTGGAGCAAAAGCTGGACCTTCCTATTGAAGAGAGCAACCTTCAGCTTGCCGATGACGGCCCTGCCAGGGCGGAGCACAACGTGGCTCCAAGTGTGGAGAGTTATCGAGAGGCGGAGCGACTGGCCAGCCGTAACCTGCAGGATGAAGAAGGCTATGAGGAAGTGGCTGGTCGTATTGCCCTTACCTTACGAGAGCTGGTCGATAGTATTGAGCCCAACGATGTTATCCGGCACCGTGTAGATTTGGTTCGTTCGCGCATTGAACGCGGCATGGACTGGTATGCGCTTTCGGTAACCCTTGAGGATATTCGCGATATCCTGATGCAGCGCTACCTGGATGTGGATCGCGAATTCAGCGAATATCTCAAAGAGGTTAACAAAGAGCTACATAGTATTGGCGAAACCATCGGGGTTGCTTTACAGCGAGAAGACGAGGTTGAGGAGGCGGCCAATGAGCTGTCCGCTAAGGTTCATCAGGAGGTGGAAAAGATTCAGAGTTCGCTTAACAGCTCCGGGGACATTGATATTTTAAAGCGCTCAGTTAACGAGCATATCGCCGTTATTCAGGGAGCGCTTTCCAACTTTAAGCAAACGCGAGAAAGCAATGATTCCCAGTCCCTTACTTCCGAGCTGCGTAAGCTGCTGGAGAAAGTGGAGACTATTGAGCACGAAAGCAGTAAGACCAAGGAGCTGCTGGAAGAAGAGCGTTATCGAGCAACCCATGACAGCCTCACCGGCCTGCCCAATCGTGAGGCCTACAATGAGCGTGCCTACCATGAGCTGCAGCGCTTTCAACGTTATGGCCGACCACTCTCTTTGGCCATTTGTGATATCGATTTTTTCAAAAAAATAAATGACACCTATGGCCATCAAGCCGGTGATCGGGTACTTAAACTTATAGCGCGGGTAGTCTCAACGCGCTTGAGAAAAGTGGATTTCGTGGCCCGTTATGGCGGCGAAGAATTTGTAATTCTCTTACCGGAAACCGACCCAAAGCAAGCCAAGCAGGTACTGGACAAAATTCGCCAGGCTATTGCTTCTGCCGCGTTTCGTTTTAAAGACAAACCGGTAAAAATTACTATCTCTTTTGGCATTGCAGACTTTATGAGTGAAGATTCGGTAGAATCTACTTTTTCACGTGCCGACAAAGCGCTTTATCAGGCAAAATCTCAGGGCCGCAATTGTTGTGTGCTCAGCGACAATGCAGCGTCTGACTAGGCCATAAGAACTTTCGTCCATTATGACAGCCCGCACAGCACTGTATTACGGTGCCATTGACCTATTTCCCGCTTTTACTACCGAGCAGCAGCGTGTTTATTTCGATAAGCAGGAGGCCAGCCGCTTTGATCGCATGCGCCCGGAAGTGGGAAAGCGTTTTTTTTGGGGGCGCAAGCTGGCAAAGGATGCGCTTGCCAAGAGGCTGGGCTGTTCACCCGGCGGTATGACGTTTAGCTATACAGCCAACGGCAAGCCCTTCTTGTTGGGCGAGCCCTGTCATTTCAGTATTTCTCATTGCAGCACTGCTGTGGCGGTCGCTATTAGTGATTGCAACATTGGTGTAGATCTCGAGCAGCTGGAGCGACGCAGTGGAAAGCTGGAGCCACCCTGGCTGCAGCCGGAGAATTTTCTACATCCTCTAAGCGCGGCGCTGGTAGAGGCGGCAAGCAGCTCTCAGGAAAAAGCCAGGTTGTTCATGCTTTTGTGGACCCTAATGGAAAGCCAGGTGAAGTTGTTTGATAGCGGTATTCACCGGGTTATTAAAACCCTAGCGATAGATTTGAACAGCCACACGCAGCCTGCTGAGCTGCGTGTGCTTGCGGGAGAACGCTGTTTTTGGCGCAGCTATAATAAAGGTTTAGCGCAGGGCACGGAGGTACTTAGTGTGGCCTCTCATCGTCAGCTGCCGAAGCCGGAGTTGCACATCTGGCAGCAAGGGGGATTAAAAAAAGTGGAACTTGAACCCGACCTGGAGTCAGTTGTTGAGTAGCGAGTCTATATGTTTGATCAGCTCTTCCTCATCCACTGGCTTGGTGAGCAAACCATCTACTCCGCTGGCAACAATGGATTCTCGTTCGCCTTGCACGGCATGGGCCGTAAGTGCCAGCACAGGTAAATGTTTTAAATGGGGAGTATTGCGGATTTTTTGCGTGGCCTGCTTACCGTCCATGCCTGGTAGCGAAATATCCATTAAAACCAAATGGTAGGTATTGCTCTCCAGCAGCTCAAGGCCCTCTTCGGCCGACTCTACACAGCTCACCTGATAGCCCTCATCCTCCAGTATCCATGTGGCTAATTGTTGGTTATCCGGGTTGTCTTCAATAATCAGTATTGAGTGCATGGTTTGTAATCAACTGAATGAATAGTAAAAAGCGAAGTGAGTCTGAGTTAAAAGCGGTAAAATAAGCATATACCAAGCGCGTAGACAGTGCTGGGTAATTTCCATTGTTGGCGCGAAAATCCTTTTGTGGTCCGCTGCCATTCCATATAGAAAGAAGGGGAGTGATATGAGGCTGCAAGGTCTGGTTTTGGGTTTTATTGCGTGGATTAGCTTGCCTTTGGCTGCGCAGGAAGACGAGGCTCAGGAGGTAGATGCACAGGCGCAGCAAAGTGTGCCTGCTCAGCAAGAAACGGCAGTAGATCAGAGCAGAGAAGCACAACTTAAAGAGTCGCTGGTTACATCGCGTAGCGACCAGAACTTCTCCCTGTTTAAACTTAACTATGCCATCTTGAACGACGAAGACCTGTTGTTGCAATACAGCTTTAAGTACCGCGTATTTGAAGAGCTTTACCTGGCCTATACCAACCTTATTCTGTGGGATATCTACCATGAGGAGATGCCCGCCGAAGACAACAACTTTATGCCTGAAGCTTTTTACCGTTTTATTATGGATGACGTCAGTTGGCTTGCCTCCATAGATGCTGGCTGGTTCCATCGTTCAAACGGTAGCGCTGGCCCTACCTCCCGCGCCTGGGATCGCTGGCAATTGCGCTTTAACAAACAGTTTGGCTGGAAGGATCGCAGTATTTTATGGACTACCACATTTTACAGTGACCTAAAAAAGAGCAGTAAAAATGAGGATATTAACGAATACCATGGGCCGTGGGACACCAATATTGTGTTGTTAAATGTATTTAATAGTAACAGGCATCAGTTGGATTTAATGGCGACGCTGGAGTCGGGTGAGAACGGTACCAGCTTTGACACGGGCTTTGTTCGCCTTGGTGCTCACTACCGTTTACCGTTTAAGAAATTTCGCCCGACAATATATGCGCAATACTGGAATGGCTACGGTGAGCTAATAAAATTTTATAATGTGAAGACCGAGTCTTTTCGTATGGGTTTGTCTTTTCATTACTAAAATTATTTGCGCATGGGAAATAAAAAAGCGCCAAATGTAATTTGGCGCTTTTTTTTTTACTCTTCGAATTGTATCTGCGCGGCCTTCGCTCTTTCTACGTAGTCTTGATAAGCGGGTAATGCCACCGCAGCCAAGATACCGACAATCATAATAAACGGTAATAGCAGGCCCAAGATCCATAAAGCGGCGGGGGTTTTAACCGGTGCGGGGCCAAAGCGATTGACGCCCTTGGTGCCGGGGGCGAATATCATGTACAAGCCAAAGATAAGGTTAACCAAGGGCACCAGTAGCAACAGTAGTAACCAGCCGGATTTATCCAAGTCATTTATACGACGGCGCATTAGTGCAACAAATATCACCAGTACCGGAATGTAAAGTACTAGAAAAACGATGCCAGTAGCCACGCCACCGCTGTCCCCGAGTATGCCCATTAATATGGCTGCGGCGATCCCCAGAACGAAATACAGTATCAAATTGTAGATCATGGAGTAGGCAAGATAACGTATACGGCCGATACGACCGTTTAAGGCGAATATCTTCGGCTGGTAAAGCTCGTCTGTGATATCGGCGGAGGCTTCGGGTGTCGAGTAGGGATTAACTTCAGACATAGAGGTTCCTTGTTTTATGTTTTGATTGAGTGGCTGAAAAGCGTGTTGGAGTAACTTGAACAGTGAAATTATAGATGATGATTTGAGCGCAGGCGAAAGAGTCGGTGTTTTGGCCTGGCAGCATAGGCGTTCGCCTGCGGAAACAAAGCTCTCGCAGGTTCACCTGATAGGTTTTGAATGGATTAAAAGGAATTGAGATTATCAGAAAGCCACAGGTAAAAGCAGGTAGTCTCATGCAGGCGAAATGTTCACTTATCTACGAAGCTAGAAGCGAAGTATTTTAGCGTGCTAAGCGGGTTTTGCTTTGTTCCTATTAGAATACAGAAACATTTAACCCGCACAGCACTGATTTTTGAACTACGTCTTCACCAAAATCGGTGCGTACAAAACCGCAACGCCAATTAATATTTTCGCCAATATCGCTGCCATAGTAGATTGAATAACGCAGCTCAGATTGCTCTCGAACATCTGTTATACCGTCACCTTCTTCCCTGTCGATGCGAGCGGCATCGAGCGAAATAGTGCCAGTACGCAATACGAAATTCATGGCTGCACCAGCACTTTTAATGTACGAAAAGTTAGGGGACAACTGGTTATCGTTATCGGAAAGCTCGCCATAGAGAGAAAAGTCGATACGTTTAGGCACAAGAGGAAAACCAAGTCGGGCTTGGTAGTAGTCGCGAAGATTAAGCTCGAATTGGCTTTGGCCTGAAGGGGTAAAACTACTTCCTCCCATTTGACCCATACCTGAGCTGACCAACTCTCTTCCTCCGTCGAAAGTGAAATTGCCATTACCGATACCTGTGGAAAGGGTTAGGCGGTACTCATCGAATTCGCCAACATCACCGCCATCGTAGTGCTCTGCGTCCGAATAAGCCTGGCCGTACTCTACTAACAGGTTTCCTGTGCGTAGCCTGCGAGTCGCTGTCGCGGCCCAGCGTTGGGTGGCGAAGTCATCGGTATCGGGCGTTCCAGGTATGGTATTGGTATGGCTTCCTTTGAGGCCAAAGGTCGAGCGGCTGCTTATTTGGCGTACCCAGCTTAGCTCCGCCATTTCGGATTCGCTATCACTCAGTTGGTCTTCACTGCGCACCCAGAATTTCGTGCCGTTTAGTGAGAGCCAGTCTCTGCCGCTAAGACGCGCACGGGCAACAACACCCGCGCTGGTTGTCGATATCCTGTTTAGATTGTCTCCAGCTTCTGGCGAAAAAACATCTATTGCCGTTTCGGTGAGCGTGTTTTCTACAAACGCGTTGAGGGTGCGGTTGGAATTGAATACCCAGAGACTGCCTGTCCCCTGAGTTTGTGTGCGCGTGTCGAATGTGTCGTCCAGATATTCTGCGCGTTCCATGTCGTAGGTAAGGTCGACACTGCTGTTCGCACCACTGTCTGAGACAACTAAATTTCCACCGTAAGACACACGAGTATCGTCAGTTGGGTCTGTGGCAGAGCGATTAATATTTTCGATTTGCTCTACTTCCGTACGCAAATCGAAGGAATAATCCGCAAAGCCGGCAGAGCTAAGCACCAGCAATGATGGAAAGAACAGGCTTCGTTTCATTTTCACTGTATCCGCAGTTTTTGGTCTATAGCCTGATAAAGGACTCAGGCAAACTTGCCAGGAGTTTTAGAATGCAGACTCGGGCACAGTGAGAATGTCTGCTGGCATTAGCTCGTAATTGGTGCGCAAATCACCTTTTTTCATGATGGAATTAAGGTGAATTTTGTAGGTCTTTACGCCATCACCGGTTTTACGGTAAAGCTTTGCTTTGTTGCCGCTGGCAAACTCGGTTAATCCCCCAGCTTGTAATACCAGGTCAAGCACCGTCATTTCATCGCGGTGAGGTACTGAAACAGGGTTGCCCACTGCACCGGTAATACGCACCCTGTTGTTATATTCTGCATTATTGGCACCAGTAACGATCACGGTAACTTGCGGGTTGCGAATAAATTTATCCAGGGATTTTTCAATTTCTTTTGCCAGTGCAGGCACTTCTTTTCCTGCGGCGACAACATCGCCTACCAGGGCAATGGAGATCTTGCCATCGGGTCTTACTGGGACGGCGGAGGAGAGTTCGGCGTTGCGCCAGACGGATATATTCAGTTGGTCGCCAATACCGATTTTATAGGGCGTGAGAGCATTGTAATCCACATCGCTGGATGATGGCCCTTCAACAGCAGGAGAGCTGCTGCAGCCCGCAAGTATTACGGTGACAATTAATGTGACTAGTGTAACGAGTAAAGAGTGCAATTTTGGCATGGCCATCCCCCCTTTTTTATATGTTCATCCAGTGTTAGCCGCTCGCCAGTAGCAGCTGGTAGCGAATATACCTGGGATTGTGTGATCGCTATTGTCATTGATAATGCTTGGCTTTGCAAAGCTCTTCCACCTGGCGAGCAATTTGGTTAGAATCCGCGCTCCCAAAAAACTATTTCTAATAGGAAAGGCTTATGAAAGAAGTAAAAAGTACTGCCGAGTACACCATTTTCCAGCGTAATGATGAGCGTTATGCCGTGCGTGGTAAAAAAAGGCAGTGGATTAATGGCGAAGCAAAAATTGCAATTCTTGAGGCTGAAGGCCTGAGAAAAAAACCAGAACCAAAGCCAGCTGAACCTGAAGAAGCCCCTGCAGAAGAAGCAGCTGCAGAGGGTGAGAAAGGCGCAGAGTAAGCCTGAGCCTCTTCATTATCAGTGAGTTAAACGCCGAGCCAGGGAAACCAGCTCGGCGTTTTGCGTTTTTGCTTCTCTTTCCGTGTTTATTAAACGCGACCCATAAAAAGCGCTGCTAGCCTATTTAGCCCAAAGCAATAAAGCTCTCGTATATACTTGCCATATTCTCAATACAGGTAAATTACACGTGGCTTTTAACGGGCAGGTATTTGAACATTCACAGTCTTCGCGCGTAGGTGTCCTACTCACTAACTTGGGCACACCGGCCGCACCCACTGCCGGGGCGCTGCGCCCCTACCTCAAACAATTTCTCTCCGACCCTCGTGTGGTGGAGGTACCCCGCTTACTTTGGTGGTTAATTCTTAACGGCATCATTCTCAATGTGCGCCCTGCTAGGTCCGCAAAAGCTTACGCCAGTGTATGGTCTGAGCAGGGTTCCCCTCTTGCCGTACACACTAGAAATCAGGCGCGCGCCTTGCGGGAGCAGTTGCAACAGCGTTATGGGGACAAGGTGATGGTGAGCTGGGCGATGCGATATGGTTCACCCGCCATTGGCGATGTTTTACAGCAGATGATGGACCAGGGCGTGCGCAAGCTAGTGGTGCTGCCGCTCTACCCTCAGTACTCTGCGTCCACTACTGCGTCTACCTTTGATGCGCTAGCGGAGGATTTCAGGCAACGTCGCTGGTTGCCGGAGCTGCGCTTTGTTAACCAGTATTTTCAACATGCGCAGTACATTCAAGCTCTGGTTAGCAGTATTCACGCCTTCTGGGCAGAACACGGTAGAGCAGACAAGCTGGTATTCTCTTACCATGGTTTGCCCCAGCGCTATCTCCATCAGGGCGACCCCTATCACTGCCAGTGTCTGAAAACCACGCGTTTGGTGGCGGAGCAGCTTCAACTTGATGAAAGTGAATATTTAACAAGCTTTCAGTCTCGCTTTGGGAGAGAGCCCTGGTTGCAACCCTACACAGACGAAACACTGAAGGCTTTACCGGAGCAGGGTGTAAAATCCGTGCAGGTGATTTGCCCCGGCTTCTCTTCGGATTGCCTGGAAACTATTGAAGAGATTGCTGTCGAAAACCGAGACTATTTCCTCCAGCAGGGAGGGCAGCGTTATGAGTATATTCCCGCCCTCAATGCTGGCAAAGAGCATATTCAGTTGTTAGATGCGCTTGTGCAGGAGAACATTCAAGGCTGGATGGAGGCCGCTGACGAAACAGGTGATCAGCTGCAGCAGCGAGCAAAGCGTGCCGCACGGTGTGAACACAATCAAATTTAGCGCCAACAAGCAGAAGCTATACTTCGATATACTGTTCACGCGGTAAGCCGAGTTGTTAAGCTCATAGCGGAAGCTCCCGCATGAACGTAAAGGTTCATCATAAGGGTTTTGGTTGTGTTGTAGTCTGAGCAATAACCGACAAGCACGATTCTTTAATCGAGAGAAATTCAGGGATAAGTAAGTCTTCATGCCGGTAGCTATGAGTGACAATGAAATGCGGTGTTTTGAAGTTGCCATGAGGTGGCAGCGTCGGGATCTGCGCCAGGCATTACTTCGTTCTCTGCTGCCTATCTTCCCCTTTGTGGGTTTGTTTCACTCTGGTGCCAGTGTTTTTAAATTCATCTATATTGTTGTGATGTTGCTTGTGCTGCCTTTGCTGGTAGTGTTTTGGCTTTTGCGCGCACTCATGTTGATGATTGTGTTTCCCTACAGTTATATACAGGCCTATTTTAAACCGGGTAAGCTAAAAGGCCCCGGTGAAAGGAACCTGCAAGGGGTTCACAATGCCTTCTCTCGCTACTTGCATATGTCTGCAGAAAGCTACATCCACTGTTTTAACGATTGGGTAGCCATTCTGTACGGAGAGGCTATAGCGAACGAAAACCGTATAGAGAGCTATGTGCGTTTTAATCGTATGCACCAGTCGGTGTTTGGTAATGCAGATGTACCGGATGCCCGAATGCGCAATGCCTTGTCCATGGCCAGAGAAAGCATCTCGCGCAAGCTGGGGTACTATTAGGGCTGCACATTATTCTAGGGCAGCACATTATTCAGCGCTGGCCTGGCCAAAGAAATTATTTATGCGTGCTTATTATCCGCGCTTACTTTTTTTCAGGTGGGCCAAAATTTCCACATGAGGCGTTTGTGGAAACATATCCAGTGGCTGTATTTCCAAAGCTTCAAATCCATTATCGAGAAAATCTCGCAAGTCTCGGCTGAAGGTGGCCAGATCACAAGAGATATAAATCACTTCTTGCAAGACAGATTTCTTACTAAACAACGGTGCCCTGATGCATAGACCGTCCCGAGGGGGGTCTAACAGCAGGAGTTCTGCTTTTTTAATTTGAACAGCCATTTTTTCAAATTCCCTGTCACTAAATAGATTGCATTTTTGGCTTTCTACCCCGGGCAGTTTTTTTGCCTTTAGTTGGTCCAATGCGCTGTCTACCGCTTCTACCGCTAGAATGTTTGCAAGCTTAGAGGCCGCGAGAACTTCAGTTAAATTGCCCGAACCGCAGAAAAGTTCTACCGCGCTTTGCGCAGTGCTGGTACTCAGAATTTCCGCCAACCATTTGCGCATAAATTCGTTTTGATCGACGTTGGCCTGCTGAAAAGGCAAGCGGGCGTTGATGCTGGGGTGTTCTGCACTTACACTTTCGTCGATATCAAGGCTTGTCCACGGTTTACGTTTTACGGGTTTCCAGGCACTTTGAGGTAATTGCTGTCTGAGTGCTGCAAAGGTTTTTTGATTAATGGTTGATAATACCGGGCAGCTTTTTATGTCGACCAATGTATTGGATTTTGCTGCAAGGTAGCCTATTTTTTTACCGTCCGTTTTAAATTGAGCACGATTTCGATAGGCCATAGGCTGTGTGGCTGGCACAATGTTTTGTAGCGCGGGCTCGACGCCCAAACGGGACATGGCCAAGTGTACTCGCGCCTGTTTGGCTTCCAGTTGTTGCTCATAAGCGATAAATTGCCAGGGGCATCCGCCGCAATGTTGCTCGCTATAGCCATGGTGCTGGCACTGGGCCTGGCCGCGTGCATCGTGCAAGCTGTCTTGCGAGAGCTCCAGGATTTCTGCAAAGCCGATTCTTCCCTTGAGGCCGGTAACCCGGAAGGTGCCACGTTCGTGCAACCACACACCGGGAACAAAAAAAGTGCGCCCGGTGGGATGAGAAATGACACCTCGGCCATCGCTGGAAAGGTCTTTTACTGCACCTTCAAAAGTGGAGCCGATTTTTATCATGACACTAGCCTATTCACCTATCCAAGGAGTTGATAATGAAAGCGAAAGTATTCGTCTATGTTTGCTTATCTATTTTTCTCTGGGCCTGCGAGGGTACCCCAGAGCAGCAAAATGTTGAAGTAGCGCCGACCCCTCGGCCGATTGAACCGCAACTATGTACCGAGCCGCGACCGCAAATTTGTACCATGATTTATGACCCCGTGTGTGCTACGCGTGAGGACGGCACTCAAACTACGGAGGCGAGCGATTGCAGTGCTTGTGGAAACAGCAGTGTTGTTAGTTACCTGCCGGGGGAATGTAAGTAATAAAAAAGGCCAGCGAAGGCTGGCCTTTAGACGTGAGGTGAAATCCTTAACGATTAGCGCAAAAGCCGGCGGAGCTGTTCATTTCGCCTGGTTGAAGCGTGGCATTCCAGGCGACCCCCTGCAGCAAGAGGGTAGAGCCACTCTGGCTCCATTTGGCGTTCCAAAGGCTGGAGACCTGCCCTTCGATAGCAATGGCTACATCCCAGCTTACGACGCTGCTGCCGGTGTTTTCAACAACCACGCTGGCACAGTAGCCGCCGCCCCAGTCGTTGTTAATCAGTATATCTGCTACCACCTCACCCGTGTCGCCGCCTGAGCTGCTGGAGGAGGAGCTAGAACTGCTGCTGGACGATGATGAGCTTGAGCTGGAGGAGCTGGAGCCGCCAGAGCTGGATGAGGAACTCGAGCTGCTGCTTGATGAACTGGTAGACGAGCTCGAACTGCTGGAACTGGAAGACGAACTGCTGGAGGAAGAGCTGCTGGAGGAAGAGCTGGAGCTGCTGCTTGAGCTACTTGAAGACGAGCCGCTGCAAACATCTATGATTCCACCATTACCGTTATTCTGGTTGCTACAGGTAGTACGACCGATACAGCTTTGATTGTTTTCATAGCCCCAGCCGTTATCCTGATTCTCACACAGCGGCCGAGGGTCGTCGTTGTACCACTTACACATTTCCACACAAACACCTCCGCCAGAGGAACTGGAGCTGGAAGAAGAGCTGCTGGAAGAGCTGGTAGATGAGGTACTGGTGCTGGAAGATGAAGAGCTGCTGGTGCTGGCAGCGCCGAACACGGAGGCGGGCTCTGAAGTTTCTCGTATGCCGTTCGCGCCGTTGATCAGGCGATCGCCCCAGCTGGTGAGATCGTTGGCGTTAAAATTATTCACCATATCCAGTGAGGTGCAGCAACCGCCATTACCGGACCAGCTCCAACCCATGTAGCCAATACCATATTGTTCGGCGACGGCAAGAATGGATTCGGCATCAACAAATTCGCCCTGATGGTCTGCGCCAAACTCGCCAATAATAAGCGGCAGGTTATGTGTGCTCAGAAAACTTGAAACATAGTTTTCGATGGTATTGCGATTCTGGTAAACCTGATACATGTGAACACTGAACATGGTGTTGCTGAGGCTGTCGGCAGCGGCAACTTGTGAGGCGTGCTTGAGCATGACTTCCTGCCAATCCTGGCCCCAGTTGGAGGCGTCAATCAGCAAGGTGTGAGTGAGGCCGGCGTTTCGCAGGGTTTGAATGGCATCGCGATGTTCGTTAGTCCACTTTTCGTCGGTCTGGCTATTGCCGATGGGCTCGTTGGCGATGTTGATAATAACGAAGTCTTCCTGGCCCTTAAGTACGCTTGCAATGTCTACCCAGTAATTGGCGACGTTGGCGATACTGTCAGCGGCACCTTCCTCGCCTCCGCCGGTGGCATCGTGTACTTCCAGTACGCAGATTAATTTATTGTTTTTACAGAGCGTGATTACGTTCGCTACATCGCTTGCGCTGTTGCGATTCCAGCGGTGGCCATTACTCAGAACTACCCGCACCGCATTTGAGCCGGTGGCGGCGATATCTGCAAATGCGCCGGTTTGTTGGGTGTACCAGGTATGGGGGTGATTTACGCCACGAATAATAAAGTTATTACCATTTGCATCCAGTAGCTGGGTGCCGGAAACAGAAAAGCCCGCCCAAGCTGAGCCCGCCATGACCAGCGCGGCGGCTGCCAGGCCTGCAGATTTAGCGATGCGACTAAATATCTGCTTAGTTGAGTGTGTAGTCATTATTCTCTCTCCTGATTGTAATGGTGCTGAGCGAATTCTTTATTGTTAAGTGATCTATGCTGGCTTGATACAGCTTGCAGCGCGGACGAAGGAGCGTTTACTTGATTCAGAGGAAGGAAAGCTGCAATGGGGAATCTGGCAATAAGGCTAAGCGCGCTTAATCGGGGGTTCCTTTGCAATCTTTATTATTCTGTTTGGCACTCTGTAATCTGTTACAGCAAAGTACCTGCCGTACCTTGTAACCACAATGAGAAAAAAGCATGAAAATCCTGTTGGACCGATGCTTTTTTAGCCTTATTTGTTCCCTTTGTGAACCTGATCTCGGCGCATGCTATTAACCCAACAGCATTTTGTGTTGCCGGGTTAATAGCATGCGCCGAGATTGAGGTTAATCGGTAATGACCATTAGCCTGACGGCGGAAAGCTGTAGCAGGGTGCTTGAATTCAAGGCCTCTACAATGGCCTCGCTGCGCTCCTGAATGCGCTGGAGTTCGCTTTTGTCCGCCTCATTGCCTATGGCGGCAGCCAAGCTTATGAGACGCTCAGTTTCCACTTCATAGAAATGTCGTGCGTGCTCGGCGGCCTGTTTTCTGAGTTTTTTGCTTTCCTGTTCGGCAAAGGCTTCGGCTTTCTTGAACCACAGTCTGATTTCATCTTTACGCGAATTAACAACCTCTCGTGCAAGGTGTTTTTTTACCGCTTGAATATTATCTTGTAAGGCTTGCTCGGAAAGCAGTGGCGCGAGGTTTTTATCACTGATATCCAACACCAAGGCGCGCACCGAGTGCTCGGAAAGAAAGGGTAAACACTGCGCCGATAGTGGCGATTGCACACTCAAATCAAAACACACTTCCAGCAGGCAGTGCCCGGCGGGAAGCTGTCGATTGGGTAATGTGGCAACTGAGGCTACACCCAGGCTGGAGTGGTGGATCATTTCCCACAGGCCGCTAATAAAGGGTGAATCCCAGGTGAGAAAAATCAGGTCCTCGCGGTGGTTGGCGATGTCTCGCGAAAAGGTCACTTCGCTGCCTTCCGGAGGAATGCCCGGCAGAGCGGGGATCAGCATTTTGTCTGAAGGAATAAGGCTGTAAGTACCCTGATGGCTGCCCTCAAAGTGGAAATTAAGCAGGTCGCTGGCGGTCTCTACTAATTCGAACGGGGACTCTTTTTCAAACAGGCTGATTTTATCGGTGAGTTCATCAGCAAAGGGCTGACGGCAGCTGTTCATTTCGAGCAGGGCGTCGCGGCCCTCCTGAATCATCAGTTGCAGTGTGTTTACTTTTGTCTTTGCCTGTTCGACAAAATCGTCTGTAAAGGTTGTTTCACTGAAAAACGCATTATCTCCCTGATAGATTTCATCATGCACTTGCCCCGCTGCCGGGTTTTGCTCTTCTATACAGCGCAGTACCTGGTGAAACCAGAAAAATTGCTGTGCCGTATAGCCGTTTTCGCCCTGGGGAATATGGATATTAACGTTGCGATTTTGACCGATGCGGTCCAAACGTCCGATGCGTTGTTCCAGTAAGTCAGGGTGCTCTGGCAGATCCATACAAACCAGATGACAAGAGAATTGAAAGTTGCGACCTTCACTGCCAATCTCAGAACAGATTAATAATTGACTGCCCTGATCTTTATCGGCGAAATAGGCGGCAGCCTTGTCTCTATCAATGAGGTTCTGTTCTTCGTGGAACAGTGCTGCATCGATGCCATGTTTTTGCCATAAATAGCTTTCACAGTCTTTAACTTGTTCAATACTGTGGCAGATCACCAGAATTTTTTCGTCGCCCTGCTGTTTTATCCAATTAGCCAGCCACTCAAATTTAGTGTCCCAGTGGTCGTCTTCAAGCAGGTGCGCATGGGCCACTCGTTGCGGAAAACCCTTTATCGCCGAGCGCACGTTTCTGAACATAACGCGGCCCATGCCGTGTACATCCAGTAGTTGATCTACCAGTTCCTCGTCGCTGTTGCTGCTATCCAGTTTGTATTGATTCAGCAGCCAGTCCCGGCTTGCAGGTAGCTCTCGAATTTGCTGGTTGAGCTGCTGATAGTGTTGTTCCTGGCTGTGCAGTTCATCCAGGCTGGTGAACTTGGCCGGGTCCAGCAGGCGCAGGCGGGCAAAGTGACTTTGCTCTCCCAACTGCTCTGGCGTGGCGGTAAGTAATACCAGGTGGTCGCAAAGCTGCGACAGCATATCCAGGCACTGGAACTCGGGTGTAGCGGGGAGCAGGTGATGGGCTTCGTCGACAATGGTCAGTTCGAATTCGGCAGTTAGCAAGCGCTCACTTTCAGCGGCTAGCGCCGAGTGTGGCACGATGTGAACCTGACCGTTGATAAAGTCGTGTTCTTCGCCACTGTATAGGCTGGGGGTAAGTGAGAACTTACGAACCAGCTCCACCAGCCATTGCACTTGCAGTGCGTCTGGTACCAGGATGAGGGTGCGTTGCACTCGCTCAAACTTCAGCAGACGACTGAGAATCATGCCGGCTTCTATGGTCTTGCCAAGCCCTACTTCATCGGCCAACAGCACGCGAACTTTCTCTCGCTCGCAGGCCATCCACGCAACGTAGAGCTGATGAGGAATAAGATTGGCGCGTACGCCGAGCAAGCCGCCAAGACGGGATTGCCAGGTGCGGCTGATACCGCCATCGAGCTTGCGACGGAAGTAGAACCATTTGGGCGCGTCGAGCTGGCCTGTAAGGAGTGCAACCAGTGGCTGGCGCAGGCTTATTTCTGAGGACAGCTGGGTTTCCGCAACCATGCCATCATCTGTTTGGTAAAAGACTAGGCCGTCCTGCTCGTGCACAGCGCGGGCAATGGTGCGAGAGCCGTCAGCCAGCGTGATTTCATCATCCACGGCAAACTGAATGCGTGTTAGAGGGGCTTGCGCGGTGGCGTAGTTGCGCTCGGCTTCCGCCTGCTCAAAAAACAGGGTGATGGTGCGGCCCTGTACGGCCGTTACAATGCCCAGGCCCAACTCGGGCTCTGAATCTATTACCCAGCGCTGGCCGGGAACGAACTCGCTTGTCATCGCTCGATCTCTCTATTTGGGGGTCGCCATTGTACGGATTTTAGAAGATGGTTACAGGGCTGAAATCAATTCAAGCTTTTGTGCACGCGTAAGGGCTTTGATTTGTGCCTCGCGTTTGCACGCAGCAGAGCGATTTGCCTGCTCTTCCTGGTACACCAGGCTCACTGGCTGGCGCGCGCGAGTGTAGCGAGCACTTTTGTTGGTGCTGTTATGTTCCTGAAGGCGCCTCTGCACATCTGTGGTCACGCCGGTATACAGGCTATTGTCACAGCAGCGCAGAACATAAACAAACCAGCATGCAGCCACTAAGGTTTTCCTCGGGAAAAAGTCACGGACAGTTGTTAGCTAAACTGCCATAATCGCGCCAAGATGTATTTAAGGGAAAAATTCGTGAGTATAAAAAAACACATTCTTGCCTCCGGCTTGGCGGCGCTTTTACTACTTCTAAGCAGTTGCAGCAGTTTACAGATTTCTCTGCCTGCCATCAGCCAGGAAAATACTGGCAGGCATTATAACGGCCGGGTTATTTGGCATGATCTTTTGGCACGTGATACAGAAGCCGCTAAAAAATTCTATGGCGGCCTGTTCGGTTGGGAGTTCAAAGAGATTGGGCTGTATCAAGGTGACAAGCACGCGGGTAGTTATTCCCTCATTCTTCACGAGGGGCGGGCTATTGCTGGCATGGTAGATACCACTCAGCTTCGCAAGGATGTCAACCTCGCTCAGTGGGTATCCGTTTTTTCAACGGCAAATATTACTGCAGCGGTAAGCCAGTTAAAGGCCGGTGGTGGCGTGGTCTATACAGAACCAACCACCGTGGGTGAGCGTGGTGAGATCGCGGTGGTTGCGGATACACAAGGCGGTTTATTTGCGCTTCTGCAAACCAGCCAAGGAGACCCTGCAGAGCAAAAAGCGCCGGTAGGTGCCTTCCTCTGGGACGAGTTGTGGACAGCAGATACAGAAAAAGCAAAATCCTTTTATCAAGCGCTGTTCGGCTACGACGCAGAAAATACTCGCCTGGAGAACGGTGAGACCTACCATTATTTTGCCAGTGAGGGTCAGCCTCGCGCAGCGGTGCAAAGCAACCCTCTGCAAGGCTTAGCGCCAACCTGGGTAAGTTTTATTCGTGTTGAAGATCCGGCTGCCATTGTGGCCAAGGTCGCAGCGCTGGGTGGCGAAGTGCTTTTAGACGTACAACAAAACCCCATTGGTGGGCAGCTAGCGATTATTCGTGATCCCGATGGCGCAGGCTTTGTCATTCAAACTTGGGATCAATAGCCGAGTTTGTTCCAGACAAACGAACGGAATACACCCCATCCATGGGGTTAACCGAGTTTGTTCCAGACAAACAAACGGAATACACCCCATCCATGGGGTTAACAGAGAAGGACACAGAATGCTAAAACGACTTTTAACTTTTACTTTGGTTCTCGCCTGCTTTTATCTAAGCGGCTGCAACGGCAACACTGCCGTGTATGGCGGGGTGAGTGTTGGCAGTTCCTGGGGTGGGCACAGCAGTAGCCGGCCCAACACGCGCATGAGCATTTCTGTTTCCGGCAGAATCCGCTAGTCCTCTGGACTAAAGCAAACTGCCATGGATAAGGAAACAGGCAAGGGAATACTCTTTGCGACATCTGCCTACGCGTTTTGGGGCATTATCCCTATCTATTTTAAATTGCTCGCGGCCATTTCGGCTGGTGAGCTGTTGGTGCATCGAGTGGTGTGGTCCACCGTATTTATCGCACTGGTATTGCTTGTCAGTAAGCGCATCCATCTGGTTGTTGAGCATTTTCGCAATCCGCGAACACTGCTTATTCTTTCCGCTTCTTCGATTTTTATCGCCGTCAACTGGGTGGTATTTATCTGGGCCTCAAACAACGATCATTTGATCGAAACCAGCTTGGGTTATTACATTAACCCTTTGGTAAATGTTTTAATGGGGCTGCTCTTTCTGGGGGAAAGGCTGAGACGACTGCAGTGGTTGGCGGTGGGTCTGGCGGCCACCGGCGTTGTTTTGCAGGTTGTAACCCTGGGCAAGGTGCCAATAATCTCTCTCACGCTGGCTTTGGCCTTTGGCTTCTATGGCCTGATGAGAAAAATTGTTTCGGTGGGTTCTATAGAAGGGCTTTTTATTGAGACCATTTTACTGCTTGTTCCCACTCTGCTTTATTTTTTCTTTTTTACTACGCAAATATCGCTTCAATTAGCTGGCGACAGTGCCAGCTTTGCTTTACTGCTGTTGGCGGCAGGCCCGGTTACAAGCATCCCTCTGATGTTATTTGCCGCAGGGGTGATTCGTCTAAATTATTCAACCATCGGCTTTATTCAATACCTGGCGCCCAGTATCGTACTGTTTTCAGCGGTATTTATTTACCACGAGCCACTTATTTGGCAGAAAACAGTGACATTTATTTGTATCTGGGTGGCCCTGGCAATTTACTCCTATGACGCGCTGCGTTCTTCCAGAGCCTATGTTGGGCGCATAGTTTGATTGATACTCAACAGTTTTTTTGCAATCTGCATGATGTATAGTTGCGCCCGTTTGTAACCCGGCGAAATGTGAGAGCAATGAAATTTGAAAATATTGGTGTACTCGTACCAGACCTCCTTCTTCCTTCTGCGGCCATAGCGCCGGAAAATTGGGCCGTGGTAGCCTGCGATCAATACTCCTCCGAGCCAAAATACTGGCAAGAGGTGGAAACCCTGGTGCAAGACAAGGCGTCTACCTACCACATGATATTTCCCGAAGCCTATTTGGATACGGCCGACGACGAGCAACTGATCGCCTCAATAAGCAAAAATATGCAGCAGTGTATTGCCAGTGAGCAGATGGAAGAGCACAAAGCATCCCTGGTGCTGGTTAAACGACAGACCTCAACCGGCGAGCGGCGGGGAGTAGTTTTGGCGCTGGATCTTGAGCACTACAGCTATGAGAAGGGTGTGCAGAGTCTGATACGGGCCACAGAGGGAACGATTGTTGATCGCCTGCCACCGCGGATCAAAGTGCGTCGCGATGCTCCTCTGGAGTTCCCGCATATCATGGTACTTATAGACGACCCGGAAAAACAAATAATTGAGCCCCTGTTTGATCATGCAACAAAAAGCCTCTACGACTTCGAGCTAATGCAAAAAGGCGGACATATTGAGGGCGCCTTAGTGGACAACAAAGATACCATCGAGGGCTTTGCCAAGAAACTCCATAAGCTAAGAGATAAAGCGACCTTTCAACAGAAATACCAATGTGGGGATCAGCATGAGCCTCTACTGTTTGCCATGGGTGATGGCAACCACTCCTTCGCCACGGCAAAAGCCTTGTGGGAGGAGTTAAAAACACAACAGGATTTTGAAACTATTAAAGATCACCCAGCACGCTACGCTCTGGTGGAGTTGGTAAACCTTTACGATGATTCTCTGGTATTCGAAGCTATTCACCGAAGTGTTTTTAATGTTAATTGTGAAGCACTGCTTGCGGGCCTAAGCTCTTATCATCAAGACAAGGGGAGTGAGGTGGAGTTTCACAGTGAAGCGCCCGCGCTTGAACACGGAACACAGCTAATAGAATTTTGTCACCAGCAAAAGCGGGGCTTTATTTCAATTACAAACCCTGCTCACCAACTGGCGACGGGCAGCCTGCAGCAATTTTTAGATGAATACCTTGAAGGGCTTCCAGAGGCCAGTTTGGACTATATTCATGGCGACAATACAGCCTGTCAATTGGCGCAGGAAAACGGGGTTATCAGCTTTTTGCTGCCCGCCATGAATAAACATGAATTGTTTAAAACAGTGATTTTTGATGGTGCCTTGCCGCGCAAAACTTTTTCAATGGGCGAAGCGCAGGATAAGCGCTTTTATATGGAAGGGCGCAGGATCAAATAGACTTTGCCGGGTAATTGGTAAAAATACAGCGCAAATAAAAAGCCACCTATGATCAGGTGGCTTTTTTATGTTCGTTTTAAAAAAGTCAGAGGCTGGCTTATTCGCTCACCAAAAACATATGAGTAAACTGGCCATCATCTCCGGGTGAATAACCTACACAGGCAAAGAAGTGTTTGCTCGCTCCGGCGTAGTCGGTGTTAATGGTGCAGACGCTAGTGCCCGCTGCATTTTGGCTGTTGCTTAGGGAGCCTAAAACAAAGCCCGCATTGGGGATGTTTTTTTCTTCATCGGGCAGGCGTAAGGTGTAGGTATCTGTTTCTACGCTGCCATTTTCCGGGTCTGTTACGAAACTGATACTGCACTCACCACTGGTGCAATCGGCTTTGACCAGGTCGACTTTCTCGCCGCCCTGTTTTGCAGAATCTCTCAGCAGGCCAATGTGTTTGCCGTCGTAGTCACTTGCTGCGCTTATGCTTCTTTGTTGCAGGCTCACCAAAAACTGGGTGTTAGCGCTATTGCCATTAGTAATATCGTCTTCTGTTTGTGCCAGCTCAATAACTGCAGTGGAGCCTTGAGAGAAATAAATCTGCCGGTTTGCTGCGCTTAAAATACCGCTGCTATCGCAGGTGCCATCGGTAACCTTTATGCCGTCTATTGCTTGCTCCGGTTCGGATAGCTTGTAAAAATTTTCGATGATTGCTGTTTCGCCGAGAGGGCTGTACTCGAAGAGGCCATAGTGGCCGTCTACGTGCTCATCAGTATTCAGCGTGTCTGCAAACTTCAGTAAAACCCAGTTGGTGCTTACCTTTGAGGAAGGGCAGTTGTTGGCGCGGCTCAAGAAGAGCAGCTGGTCTGGTGCGGCGCCATTAGGGCTAAGAACAGTGAGCTCTTCTCCAAGGCGTATACCGTGAAAAGTATCGCCGAGCTCTACTACCTGCAGATCGCTGCTGGACCGTACTTCGAAGGCTATAAAGCCGGAGCTCAGTTCGGTGGTGTCTCCGCTGAGTTCCAGGTTTGGGTCGGCTTCAGGATTGCTGCTGCGAACAAGCTCAAAAGTGTTGTTGTCTTCATCTAAGCTTAAATTCCAGCTTGAGCCGGCGCCATGGAATTCCTTATCTTGTTCTTCCGGTGGTGGTGTAGGCGTCGGGTCGGTCTCGGGGCGGTCTACATTGTAGCCTCGCTTGCAAGCGCTCAGAGACAGCAGCGAAATGCAGAACAAGCTTGTTGTCAGTACTTGGAAAACTTTCACAGTAATTCCTTAATTTTTTTATTTAATCTTCAGGAAATTAGGTGGAAAGCAGCTTTATTTCGGGCGACTTATTGGCTGCCTTTACAGGCTGCTCAAGCTGAGAGCCTGTATTACAGCGGCCTAGCTACTTAATACCACGCAGATAGGAAGAAGCGTATCACATTCGCGTTAAAGCTGTATAAAGGCTCTTCCCCCAGGGCAGGTGCGGTTTGGCCTTCTCCAACCACCTTGTAGCTGTAATTGGCGTAGTCGAAGCTCATATTGTCCCAGAAGAAATTCACAGTGGTGCGTTCAAAGAAAGGCATCCAGGTGTTTTTCAATTCGTAGCTCACGCCCAGCCCGATTGTGAGGTTAGTAAACTCACTCATCTCTTTATCGCTGGCGAGAAAATTTTGTGCGTCGAAATAGGGGAACAGGTCTGAATAGAAAGAAGCCTGTGTTTGGCTATAGTTCCTTATTTTTCCTTCAAAAATAAAACGATCGCGGTAGGGGTGTATGTAGCGAAATTCGAAATTGTTGGCTTGTATATCCCAGCTATCGTTAAACGTTCGTGCTTCAAATCTTATGGAGGCGCGATAGGGCAGGTAGTACATGGAACGTATAGCGAAAGCATCACTACTGCGTGTTGTGGGGTAGCGTTCCGGTTGGAAACCGACATTGCCATTTGGTTGCAGGTAGCGAACACTTCGGTAGGCGTTGTTGAGGAAGCCTTCATCGAGAACGGTTTCCGCATTAGCAGCAATAATCCAGTTTTTGGTTAAGATTTGTGTCCAGCTAATGCTAAACCGCTGGTGATGCGCGGGTTCGGCAAAGTCTGGCGAGCCGTTTCTCATAACGGTGTCATTACCCTGGGAGTAACCCAGGCTGATGGTTGAAAGGTCACCAAAGAAGTCCTGGCTAATACCAAAAGCCACGGTCTCTGCTTCGTAGTCGCTTTCGGAGCTTTGCGTGTAGCCCAGGCTCATAGTGGTGCGGCTATGCAAGTAATCGATACCGGCGCTGGTTTCTGTGCGCTCTTCTGTATAGGGGCTACCCTGGGTTAATACGTCAGGCGATGCGCTGGTTACCATATCGAGGTAATAGTTACCCCACACGGAGACCTTGTTGGCGATGTCCTTGCGCACCAATACTGAAGGGCCATCAATGGTAACGCCGCCGCCATCGTAGCGATGATAAAGTACATCTGTACGATCTTCAGGCAATACCGCTGCCTGTGCCGGTAATACCAGCACACTTAACAATAAAAATGTGTAGCGGATAGCTCTAGTCATTGAATAAGTCTTGTCTCTAAAATCTGCTTGTGTTCTTTCTGTATGCTTGCCTTGGTTTGAGGTACGCATAAATGCAGCCCATAACTGGGCTTAGTTACATCCACATCCACCGCCTGCACTTCCCTCTGCTCCCCGGGCCGATTCCCTGGCTTCATAAACATGATTTAGATAGCGCGTTGACGTGGGGTGTGATTCAAAAGCCATAATCGGGTCGGCCAGGTTTTCCCTTTCGTAGGGTTTTACCCAAGGCTGTATACGAGAGCAGGCGCTGCAGGCCAGCAGTAAAAAAATTACCGTGAGCCGGGCAGAAATATAGAATCGATTTGTTAGCTGCTGCATGAGCGTAGTAAGCCTTTGATGTATTTGATGTAGGCCTTTTCATCGCCTGGTTTATAGCCCTTGTGCAGATAAGACACTTTGCCGTCACAGTCGATTAACACGCTGCTGGGCATGGCGTCGACTTTGTAGGCCTCACTTACTTTGCTAGTTGTATCGTAAAGAATTGGGAAGCTCACGGGAATTTCTTTTAGCAAGTGGTCTGCTTCTTTGGGGTCTGCTTCTACGTTAATGCCTAACAAAGTAAAACCGGCAGGCGAGTATTTTTTATGAATTTTTTCAAGCAGTGGCATTTCCTGGCGGCAAGGCCCGCACCAGGATGCCCAGAAATTCAGCATAACCACCTGGCCGCGCAATTCGCTTAAACGAACATTTTTACCGCTGTTGGATTTGAGTGTGAAGTCTTTGGCGGGTTTGCCTCCGTCTTTCGCGTGGCTGACGCCGAGGGGGAAAATGCTCAGCGTCAAGGCTAATGCCACTGCCATTGCTTTTAATAATTTTGCTGAAAATAACATTACAAAACCTCATGTAAATTCTAAAAATAGCTTAGAAGTAAATGGAAACGCCCAGGTGTGTCTCAAGGTTCTGGATCGCTTTGTCGTCCCCCAAAATATTATGAGTAAACAAATGGTTACGAAAATCTACGCGAAAGGCTAGCCAGTCGGTAGTAAATATGCGGAAGCCGCCACCAAAGTTATAGGTGAAATATTCGTTGTCCGCGAATACGGTGTTTCCCGCTCCGCCAATGACGTAGAACGCAGTGTTAAAAGCATACTTGCCTAAAAAAACTTCGCCCGGTAATAAATTCAGCCCCAGTGACAGGTTGTAATAGTCGTACTGACGTTGCTCGTCTGTCAGTAGCGGGCTGCCGCCACTAAGCACTTCGTAGCTGGTTGGTGTGGTTGTGGTTGAGCCGTACACACCCTCAATAAAGAAGTCTTCGGTAATATGATAGCCGGCACGAAAGCCATAAACACTATTGGTGCCAAAATCCTCAACGCTCATTACGCCAGCGAAAATACCGAACTCAAAATTTTCGCTGTCGATGCGCTCTTCGTCTATTTTTCTGCGCTCAAGGTCTGGATTAATAACTTCATCCAAAACGGCTTCGCTGTCTGCCTTTTCTTCATCCTGGGCATAGCTCAGTGGCGCGAGCAGCAAACTGGCGATTAGAAAAATATACTGAAACCGGCTTTCCATTCATCAACCTCTTCATTCGATTCACGCTGGGTTACCAGTGTGTGGTCGTTGTATTCAATACGTAATAAAAAACTGCGGGAAACATAAAATGTAAAGCCGCCGCCTACGGTGAGTACGCTGTTTTCCCTGTCTTCCGGCTGCACAATATCTGAGCTTGGGGTTATCAGAATGCCGCCAGTTCCCAAAGTGAAAAATGGCGAAACACGCCAGTTAGGGAAGGGGTGATGTACCGCGTTTAAAGTGAGCATTTTACTGTTTGAAAATTTACCAAAGGCTTCGGTAAAGCGCAGCTCTGCGCCAAGGTTTTCTGTGAGGTGGTATCCCAGGTAAGTATTCAGTGCGCGTGCGCCGGAAAAATTACCGCCCCCTACGCCGAGCTCCCAGCGGCGATTATCAAAATCCTCTCGGCCCGGCCTGCTAAGGTCCACTTCTTCACCATGCAAGCCCAAAGTATGGGTAAATTCATCACGATAAACCCAGCCTTTTTTGCCCTTGCTGGTCTCCACTTTGTACCAGTCTGTGCGCTGCTTGAGAATGCGCACGTTCTCGCCTTTTTCTATGGTGTGGAAAACAGGGTAGCCGCGGCCAGGACCCGTATGCATTTCTGCGTAGGCATCTGTGACCACCACGCTGACTTTATCTTTGGCGTAGCTCGGCAAGCTGAGCAACAGGCAAACAAAAAATGCCGTGAGCAAAATGCCATGATTGTTGTGTGCAACAAACTTCATATATACAGCGTGCCGTCCAATTGATCTGGGCGAAGGAAGGTTTTATTACCCGCCAAAGTTGTGAACAGGTTCAATAAATATTGACTCGTTCTTCTCGGTCTATGGTGGAGCTTCAAATTGATTATTGTAGTACTGGGCTCCGATATCCAGCCATTCTGCAATAAGTTTGAGTTCCGCGCCATTCAAATACCCTTCGTGTGTACCGCCCGCCTCGAAAACGTCAAAAAACTGATCAGAGGCCGTTGCGCCAGCCGGTGAGAGTACACTGGGTGAGCGGTTGCCTGTTGCGATGCGGTTAATTTGTTTTTGGTTCTGGTCATCAAAGTCGAAGATAGTATAGGGCACAGGATTACTATCAATATCCCGGATTAAGGTAAGGTTGGGATCTGCCGTATCGATAGCAGCGAAGACCAGTTCGCTGCTGGCGTTTACTGCCTGGTATTGCGGTATTCCGCTAATATTCAGCTGCACCTCCAGGTACACATACTGAATGCCGGAGGGTGAGGGGTCGAGAATGCGCTGACCGCTGCTATCCAATACATAGGCTTCAAAGGGGATTGGGTTCATGGCGTCGTCCAGCACCAGAGTAAATTCCGGGTCGGTGTTAGTAAGGGGCACAGGGACAACACTGTTATTGCTGTCAGTCGCTTGGTACTGCAGTACACCGTTTAACATCAACTGGCTGATTAAAAAGAACTGGGCGCTTTCTTCCGGCTCGGTTTCATTGCCAACGGCGACGATATTGCCTTCTGAATCCACTAATAATTCCTGGCGCAGCACACCATTAAACAGATTCACATAGGAAGCTACATAGTAGTTTTCTCCCTCTATCTGTTCGCTGGTGAGATTTAATTGGCGTGGTGGTGTGCCTGCAGGAATCATAAACACACCGTCTTTTTGCCGCGCGTGGCAACTGGTGCAGGTGTTGTCCGCGAGAATAATATTGGTGTCGTTAGGGTCGGTAACTACCCGTGCTAATTCCCAGATTGGTTGAATGTGGTCCAGGTAGTTGATGACGATGCGGCACAGGCTATTCCATTCGCTGCCGCACTCGGTGGGTGCTTCAGTGCGAAGGTCGCCATAGCTGAAATCGGTGGTGGCGACTTTGGGGCGATTACTGCCGTCCTCTGTCCAGTCGCTGTAATCCAGAATATTAATTGAGGGGGTTCGCGGGCCATTTAAGCGGGAAAAATACTGGGCCATGGTTTCGCCCACTTCTGGTGTAATGTGGGGAGTACCAAACTCATCACGTAGTTGCGTGTTGGCAAAGGGGGCTGCTGCCAGTGCGCCCATGTTGATGGATTCTGGTTCGGCGTTGTAGCGACCGTGCGGAGTTTCTGTCTCACCATCGGCATGGCAGCCGCTGCATTCGCGCACTTCACCAGCGCGTAAGGCCATCCAGTATTCATGGCGCTGACCGGGCTCACCGCTGCCGTCCGGATTAATGCGCTTGCCCTTGCCATCGAGGATGGAGAAGCTAAAGGCAACATCGGCGGGTACTTTAAACATGGCGGAGCCGTCGGGTTCGATGGGCACGTAACCCAGAATATCTTTCATATGATTTCGGGCTACGCCAAAAGCATCGCCATCGAAATCCACCACGTCGTCACTGGCGGTAGAGACGGCTTTAACGATGCGGATAAAACGAGCGGGGCGCTGGTCTTCAGGTGTTTGCAGAGGGTCTGCCGTTGCGCTGATGCCATTGGGGGAACTATCATTACCGTCAACATCGTACACACTGCGAATATGCACGATACCCACATTTTCTGCTTCCAGCTCTGCGTCAAAATCTATGCCCGGAATGGGGTCGCCAATAAAGTTAGGAAGTGGGCGGGTTTGAATGACCAGTGCTTCGGTGAACATGGTTTCTTGCTGTGAAAGAACGACGGGTGCCTGCTCCTGCTCTAGCGGGTCGAATAACCACAGGCCATATACCGGAGGCGCCGGCTGAATATTGCTTTGGCTGATGGCGGTTTCTGTGCAGGGGAAAACGCCGACTTCGTCCTGCTCGATGACCACAGGGTCGCTGCTAGGCGTGCCTTCACGATTGACAAAAGCACCGTTTTCATTGATTAGTTGCAGTGCGTCGTCGACGAAAATACCCAGTTTGAAGCCGAATAATTGACAGGGGCTCCAGCTCACCAGCAGGCGCTCGTCCACTTCGTTAATGGGGTACACCGAACTAAAGTAGCCGGCAAGCGATGGCGACCCGTCGGTGGAGATATTGCCTTCAACAAGTGAGCTTTGTGCCGGGCCCGCCGCGCCGGAGCCGGAAGCATCTACATTTAATTCGGTGAAATTCTGCGTGTCGATGGCGATCATACCGCCGCCGAGTATTTCCGAAATACGTGGGCGCAAGGTGACCTGAATTTTGTTGTCCAGCAGCTCTCGCGGTTTAGAAAAAACACCTTCAGTGGCATTAGAGCCGGTCATCTGGCTATGAAAACCATACTCCAGGCTGACCATACTGCCGTTAGGGTTGGCGGTGTAGAGGCTGAGGCGATCTTTGTCTCCGTGATAGTTATCCCAGCGCAAAAACATGATGCGGCCATCTTCGAGCAAGGTCGGGTACAAGTCGTGGCTTTGGTTAAAGGTTATTTGTTTTATCTCGCTGCCGAATTCATCCATTACATGCAGAAGAAAAGTTTCGGTTTCCTCTCCATCTTCGGTAAGTGCGGCAAACTGAGGTTTATTTTCATCAAGCAAAACCGCGCGCGAGCGGCGCTGACGGTTGGATGAAAATACAATACTGCCATCGGCGAGATAGGCAGGCATTATGTCCTGGCCTTCTTCGGCAATTGTGTCTGATTCTATTATGCGGCGCAGAATTTCTGTTTCCAGGTCGTATTCCCAAATGTTCCACGTGGGTTGATCTTCTTCGTCTGCATCGGGGATTTCCGGTGCGCGCATGGCAAACAGTAGCCTCGTTCCTTCAGCATTTACTGAGAGATCTTTTACGTCGTAAAGGGGAGTGTCTTCAGCGGGGGTCTCTGCGTCTTCCATCGCCTCTTCGCTCTGCTGCGCGGCGAAAGCAATATCGGTAATTACCATGCTGTCTGCGGGTACCGAAGCCCTGTCCTTTAGTAATAAGCGGGCGCCGGGTTTAAATGCAATAAGGTCGAGCATATTGTCGGGAATAAATTCGCCTTCCTCATCGCGTGGGATTGGCCGCTCTATATAAGCGATGGGGAAATCCACCACTACCGGGTCTGGCTCCTGACTGTCGCCACCACCTCCGCCACTGCTGACGTCGCAACCGCTTATGCCAATTAGGGAGGCTGTGCTCAGAATTAAAAGAAAATGTTTATAAGCCATGACTTTGCTCGAAATATGAATTTAGTGAAGCCGCCCTTGCTGATTTGGATAGTTTTCTATCCGTGTTTGCTATTAACGAATGTAAAACAACCTTTATGCCTATAACAGGCTTTTTTTGTAGATCGAGCCTAGGTATTACGTTTTTTTACAGAATAAAAGATATTTTCAGCGAATATGGAAGAGTGGAAGCAGATAGATTTGAGTGATCTTTTAAATAACCGTTTTCGAAGTTTGGCATGTATTTAGTAAAAAAACTTATCTAAGCGGAAGTAAAGGGCGGATTCTCATGAAGCAGGTCTCACTTTTACAGGATTTAACACTATTCTTGAAGGTTAGCGAAGTGTTGGGAACATTTCCTGCGTTGTTCGGTTTTTACTCGACACAACGAGAGCAAACGGACGGCAAGAGAGCAAAACGTTTGTTTAATTTAAGAAAAACAGTCACTAACTGACAAAAAATGGCGCAAGCAAACAAATTTTGTGAGCAGAACAGTGAATAAACAAGGAACGGATTAAAAGGATTTATTTTTCGATTTGGATACCGAATTTTACGCAAGATACCAGCAGAGAAGGCGAGGCGATGAACACGAGTTTACTTACCCACATCAAGCGCAAACAGGCGCATGGTGCCGGGCTATTCACCGCAGTAGCGATTGCATTGTTTGGGTGGTCTGCAGCATCAAGCGCAGGCACCCTTGAACAGGCAAAGCGCATGCATGACCGCTTGACCGGCGTGCCCCCCACAGAAACCATTTTACTGCAGATGAAAGCTGAGCTGGATAAAGGCGAGTCGGGCAGTGTCAACGGTGTTGCAGCCGCCATGATTGCTATGGAGCACGATGGCTTCTATAACGTAACGCTAAAAAATTGGGCGGCGCCCTGGACTAATCGTGAGCAGGATGTTTTCGTTCCTCTAAACGACTACACCTCAACCGTTGTAGGCTTTGTGCGGGATGAGTTGGATTTTCGCGAGCTGCTCTATGCCGATATTCTTTATGTGGGTGACTCGTCGGGTTTACCTGCATACTCCAATAGTAATAACGACCATTACGAACAACTGGAGAGCAGTGGTGTCAGCCTCAAAGACACCTTGGTGAGTCGCTCGCAGAGTAGCCTAACCGGTTTGCCATCGGATGCTACTGCGGGTGTTGTTACCTCCAGAGCTGCGGCTCGATCATTTTTTAAGGCGGGCACCAATCGCGCAAATTTCCGATTCACGCTGCTTAATCATCTCTGTATGGATTTAGAGCAGGTTCACGACGTGAGCCGTGTCCCCGATCGCATACGTCAAGACGTATCGCGCAGCCCAGGCGGTGACGCCAGGGTTTATCTGAATAACTGTCTCGGTTGTCATGCGGGAATGGACCCTCTTGCTCAGGCTTTTGCCTATTACGATTATCTATACGATGCAGACGAGGACCTTCTTGGCGAAAACGGTCAAATCTCCTATAACGCTGCCGGAACCTCAGACCCGGAAACGGGAACCCGGGTAAAAGCCAAATACCATATTAATAGCGCAACCTTCCCTGGGGGTTATGTGACGCCAAACGACAACTGGGAAAACTACTGGCGTAAAGGCCAAAACCAAGTACTTGGCTGGGACGCGCAGCTACCAGGCAGTGGTTCGGGAGCACGCTCCATGCTTCAGGAACTGGCGCATACCGAGGCGTTTGCTTCTTGTCAGGTAAAGAAAGTATTTCAAGCCGTATGCCTGCGCGAGCCGGGGGACGCTGATGATCGAGCAGCTATTACCAGTATGGTAAGCAGCTTTAAAAACACTACTTACAACATTAAGCAGGTATTCGCAGAATCGGCGGACTACTGCAAAGGGGGTGACGAATGAATACTTTAAGCATTCACCTGCCCCGGTTTGTGAATTCCGCAAAAACAGCTTTTTTGTTAACTGCTGTTGTTACTTTGGCTGCCTGTAGTGGTGGCAGCGGAGAGTCTGTTGAGCAGAACGATAATTTTTCCCGTGCAGACGGTGAGCAAGGCGTTCAGTACAACGGCCCCTCGGCCAGTACCGACGATGTACAAAGTTTCAAGCTGAATGTATGGGATAAGCTTGCTGGAGAAGATCGTTGCGGCACCTGCCATATCGAAGGCGGTACCTCTCCCGAGTTCGTGCGCCGTGACGATATCAACATGGCTTACGCTTCGGCCAACCCGCTAATAGATCTGGAAATTCCGCAAAACTCTCGCATCGTACAAAAGGTAGCGGGCGGTCATAACTGCTGGGGTACCGAGCCAGAGGTATGTGCGGAGATTATCACCAACTATATTGAGGCCTGGGCGACTGCTACTGGGGCCAGCAGCAACGTTATTGTGCTTATTGCCCCAACAGATATTCCCGTGGCGGACAGTAAAAGCTTTCCCGCGGATAGCGCTTTGTTTGAATCCACGGTCTATACCCTCTTGAGTCGAGAGGACTATTGCGCTGCCTGTCATTCGGAAGATGCACCTCTGCAGCAACAGCCTTTCCTTGGCAGTGGCGATGTGGATGTTGCCTACGATGCCGCGCGCAGTAAGATGAACCTGGATTCACCCGGTTCCTCGCGCCTGGTGTTGCGACTTGCCAATGAGTTTCATAACTGCTGGGGCGATTGCACCTCTAATGCGGCGGCAATGGAGGCCCAGATTGCAGCGTTTTCCGATGGAATTCCCATTACAGAAGTGGACCCGGATCTGATTACCAGTCGAGCCCTCGGTCTGCCAGACGGCATTGTAGCTGCCAGTGGCGGCCGTATTGAAAGCAACGTAATTGCCTTATATGAATTTAAAAACAGCTCGTTGGAAACGGCTTTCGATACCAGCGGTGTGGAGCCAGCTTTAAACCTTAACCTCACCGGCAATGTTCAGCGTGTGGGCGGCTGGGGCATTCGTATTAACGACGGCAAGGCTCAGGGTTCCACCAGCTCCAGTGCCAAACTGCGGGATTTAATCAGAGCTACGGGCCAGTATTCTCTCGAGGCCTGGGTGGTGCCGGATAATGTGACTCAGGATGGCCCAGCGCGCATCATCAGTTATTCCGGTGGCTCCGAGATTCGCAACTTCACACTGGGGCAAACCCTCTACAACTACAATTTTCTGAATCGCAGTTCTCTGGCGGACGGCAATGGCATGCCCATGCTCTCCACACCGGATGCCGACGAAGTTCTGCAGGCAACCCTGCAGCATGTGGTTGCCAGCTTCAACCCTCTTGATGGTATGTCCATCTACGTAAATGGCGAGTTGGTAGCTTCGGATGAAACCATGGCCGGTGCCAACCTGAACGATTGGGATGACACCTTTGCCTTGGTGCTGGGCAATGAAGTAGACGATGAATATTTGTGGCAGGGGGTGATTCGCTTCCTGGCTGTGCATAATCGTGCACTCTCCGCTGAAGAGGTCGTGACAAACTTTGAGGTGGGCGTAGGCGAGAAATTCTACTTACTGTTTGGCGTCAGCCAGTATGTGTCCCTTCCGGACTCCTATGTAGTATTTCAGGTGGAGCAGTTCGACAGTTACAGCTATCTGTTTAGCAACCCCTTCTTTATCAGCTTGGGAGACGGTGTGCCGAGCGAAGATATCGTCATGAAAGGGGTGCGTATTGGTGTTAACGGCCGTGAGGCTGATATTGGCCAGAGTTACGCTAAGCTTGATCTCACTATCAACAGCACTAACTACAGCGCTGAATCCGGTGCCACATTGTCTGAGTTGGGCGCAGTAATAGCACTTGATAAAGGGCCAGACCTGGATCAGTTTTTCCTCACCTTTGATCAGATAGGTACAGGTCGTTATACCCGGGTAGAGGCAGAGCCTCCTGCTCCGCCAGTGCTGGCAGATCTTGAAAAAGAGCAGTCTGATATTGGTCTGCGTCATTTCGCGGAAATCAATGCCACCATCGCACAGGTTACCAATACCCCATTGGATAATCTGCCGTCGAGTGTTGAAGACGTATACAACACTGTGCGTCAGCAACTACCTACGGTGGAATCCATAGATACCTTTGTGGCGGCGCATCAGGCGGGCATCATGCAGCTCAGTGTGGCTTATTGTGATGCCCTGGTGAAAGATACGTCTCGCCGCGCTATTGTTTTCCCCGACTTTACGTTCTCCAGCGCGCTCAATGTTGGCAATTCCAACTTGATTATCGACCCGCTGCTAGCGCGTTTAAGTGCTGGTGCTGTGAACGTTGAGGGCACGGATACTGTACTCACTACCCAGCCAGTGCCAGACACAGTAAAAACGCATCTGAATACGCTTGTAAGTGCTATGACAGGCGCTGATACCAACACAACCGCAATTGCACTCTGTGCTGCCACCGCAGGCAGCGCAGTGATGCTGTTGCAATAACTGTATGCAAAGGTAACGAATATCATGGCTAAACGTAGAAACTTTTATCGCCTGGACGAGCCTTTAAAGCATCCAGATCATCACCGTCCAAAAACCCGGCGAGACTTTATCGCTCAGGGCTTTATGGCGGGAATGGGTACTGTGGTCGGTTCACCAATGCTGAGCATGTTCAGTTCTAAAGCTTTTGGTCAGGCGGATTACGACTTGTCCAGCGACATTGATGCGCTGCGGCTGGCCTGCGGCATTACCGATGGCGCAGGTAAAATTCCTTTTATTTGTTTTGATCTCGCCGGTGGCGCCAATATCGCAGGCTCCAATGTATTAGTCGGCGGGCAAGGTGGGCAGATGGATTTCCTCAGTACCGCCGGTTACAGCAAGCAGGGTTTACCGGGGGATATGATCCCGGGCCTGGCGGAAGCAACCCCTGCGGCAGGGAGTAACGGTGACCATACTGACACTCAGTTGGGCCTGGCTTTTCACACCGACAGTCAATTTCTACGCGGAATTCTGGAGCGCACCTCCCCCGGAACACAGCAGGCAATTAATGGTGCCGTAATTGCTGCACGCTCAGAAAACGATACGGCTAACAACCCTCACAACCCCATGTACGCCATTAACATGGCTGGTGCTAATGGTCGCTTGGTGGCTCTGGCTGGCTCACGTTCCTCAGATTCCGGCGGCAACTCCATGGCACCGGCAGATCTCATTAACAACGAAGTTCGGCCAACCAAAGTCGATCGCCCTTCCGACGTTACCGGCATGGTGGATGTTGGTGATTTCGGTGCGCTTAGCGACGAGCAGGTGGTTCGGGTAATGGAAGCGGTATCGAGGGTGAGTAAAGCCAAGCTGGATCGCGTTAGTACCGGTATGACTCTGGATGCGGATGTTAAAGACCTGGTTCAATGCGCTTATGTAAAAAGCGCCTATTTAGCACAGCGCTTTCCTAATCCGGCTTCCCTCAACCCGGCAGCTGACCCGGATATTGTCGGTGCCAGTGGTATTTTTAGCACCGAGGAATTCAACGATGATCGTGAATTCCAGAAAGCGGCTTCTGTGATGAAGCTGGTCATTGAAGGTTTGTCCGGTGCGGGAACTATTGCCATGGGTGGTTACGATTACCATACCGGCGATCGCTCTACCGGTGAGGAGAGAGATCTGCGTGCTGGACGTTGTATGGGGGCATGCCTGGAATACGCCGCAAGAAAAGGTAAGCCGCTTATGCTTTACGTGTTCAGTGACGGTTCGGTATTCAGCAATGGTATGACAGATGATTCCGAAGAAGGTCGCGGCAAGGGCGTTTGGACAGGGGATAACCAGCAAACCGCATCCGCTTTTTTCCTCGTTTATAACCCTGGTGGACGCCCTGTCTTGATGGGAGCCACAGCAGACGAACAAGCTCGTCACCAGCAAATTGGCTACATGCGCGGCAGTGGTGATGTGGAGACTAACTCCAGCACAGACCGACCTAATCCGGCTGCGAATAATGTTAACTTGTTAGTTCAGACGGTAATGCTTAACTACATGGCCTTGCACGGGAGCAATGCGCAATCGCAGTTTGAACTTGCTTTTACCGAAAAAGGATTACTGCATGGCCTAGGTGGTTCCGGTGTAATGGACAGGTTGACCGCCTTTCAGCCCATTGTGGACGGCTCTATCGTTTAGTTAGCGTGTTAGCCGTTAACGCGCTAATCAAAACCGGGCCTTGTGCCCGGTTTTTTGTCACTTTTAACATGTTAGCTGTTATTTGCCGGTTTTCCGTCTGGCTTATGGCAATGTAGTAGGGGGGCGCTGTTTTTTATTGATTATTGTTTTTAGAAAGCATCGATTTATTAAATTTATCAAGGCTTTGTTGGCTATGCTTTAAAGAAAGTGATTGCTAAAGGAAGCAGGTAAGTTTAATGACAGTATCCAACGAAAACCTTCCACTACTCCTCTTAAAGGCCCGTGAAAACTCCATCGCCTATGTGCGACCAGTGCTGGCAGAATTTGGCTTAACCGAACAGCAGTGGCGAGTTATTCGCACCTTAAAGCGCGAAGCTGAGATGAATGCGCAAGACTTGGCTCTGGAGAGCTGTATCCTTAGCCCAAGCCTTTCACGAATTCTTAATCGGCTTGAAACTGATAAAGTGATTATCAAAAAGGTGGATAGCAGCGATCAGCGCGCGTTGAATATACGTTTGAGTGCGAAAGGTAATCGCCTTCACGATCGCATCGCTCCCAAAGTAGATAAGCAGTATAAATTGCTTTATCAGGCGGTAGGCAAAGACACCATCAGTAATTTAGTTAGCCTGCTGGAAGAATTTTCCAGCCGTGGACAGCAGGCCGCTCAAGCATAATTAATCGCTCTGTGAGTGATCAAGCCAGTTGATCGCTCACTCTCCTATACTGGCTTGGGCTGGCTGCGAGTAATCGCTGTACAGCCCATCCGTATCAAAAGCCGCAACTTGAACTGTGTATGACCCTGCCACCAGGTTCTCGATCAGGTAATCGTCTCTATTTTGATCGGATATAACCACTGTAGCCCCTTCAGTGGAGCCGTCTCTTCGGTAATAAATTTCATAGCCACCAATTTCGCTCAAGCTTAGGTCTTCACCATTTGCCCTTGTGGAGGGTATGTCCCACTCGATCTGAGCCGAATGAATTGGCTGGCCGCTACTGGAGCTCGAACTTGAACTACTTGAGCTCGACGAACTTGAATTCGCTGAGCCCGAAGACGAGCTGGAGCTGTTTGAGGAAGAACTCGAGTTGCTTGAAGACGATGAGCTTGAACCGTTGTCTTGTCCGGGGGGAAGAAAGGGGTCTTCGGATCCACCGCCGCTGCCACAAGCTGATAGCAGCAAGCTCATTATTGAAGCTGTAGTAATATAAGTAATCGATTTTGGCGAAAAATGCATGGCTGGGCTCTAAACAACTAATGTCTATTAATTCTAGCGATGAAGTCCCATTATAGATGCGGGCTATTTAACATTTCTTCATTTTTAGTGCTTAATAGTTGTTAAAATTTGTACGCGTCGTTCGTTTAATGGTCAGGTCTGATGGTGCCAGGGCCTAGCTTAAAAGCTTTAGGGAGCTTCTCCATGCTCCCTTTGTCACTTATTTAAAGACCAAGAGTTGTAAGAACTGGCGCTGAATAGTCTGAGTAGAGGCCGTCTGTATCGAAGGTGGCGACACTAACTTCATATTCGCCCGCAACAAGGTTAGTCAGTACGTATTCAGACTGGTTTTGGTTGGTTACAACCATGGTCTGGTAAAGACTGTCACCACTTTTCTTAAACATGATCTCGTATCCGCCAATCTCACTGAGTGGTAAGTCGTCCCCGTTTTCTCGTGTAGAGGGAATGGACCACTCAACCAAGGCTGATACCGTTGGACCTGATGTTGGCGTCGGTGTTGGCGTCGGTGTTGGCGTCGGTGTTGGTGTTGGAGTAGGTGCGTTGGTTGGAGTAGGCGTTGCCGATGGCAGAGGCGTTGGAGTCGCTGTCGGAGCTATAGTTGGTTCTGCAGTGGGAGCCGGGCTTGGAGAGCTTGTTGGAGCTATAGTAGGTTCCGCAGTGGGCTCTGGGCTTGGTGAGCTTGTTGGAACTGCAGTGGGTTGCGCTGTAGGCTCTGGCGTGGCGGAAGGCTCTGGCGTTGGCCAGCTGGTGCTGTAAAACACTATTTCAATTACGCTGTTCCAATCGTTGACGCTATTTCCAAAGCCAGAATACCTGAAGTAGCGAGCGGATTGAGCCGGAAACGAGAACGTTTCGGGCAAGTTGCTGGTACCGCTGCTTTGGCCTGTGAAGACAGTATCCCAATCTTCGCCGTTGTCTGATAGTTCCAGATTAAAAAAGGCTGCGCGGGTGTCACCGTTGAGAAAAGATATCTCTACACTGCCTATGGTCGTGGGGGCAGTAAAATCGTACTGAAGCCAATTTCCGGTGCCAAGAGCAGACCAGCGAGTGTTTGCATCACCATCGAAGGCGTGTTCTGGCAGGTTGCCTTCTTGGTATGCACTGGCGCTTATTTCAGGAAGCGGGGTTGGCTCCGCTGAAGGTGCTAGTGTTGGCGCTGGTTCATCCGTTGGGTCTGGAGTGGATACACCTGTTGGTACAGCAGTGGGTGCTGGCGCTGCCGTAGGTCCCGAGGTTGGTGCAGGCGCCTGTGTGGGTATTGGTGCAGGCGCTTGTGTGGGGGCTGAGCTCGGCGCCGGTGCAGTTGTTGTTGGGGTCAGGGTGGGTTCTGGTGCTTCGGTTGGAGTGCTGGGGCCTGGCTTTGGCGCTGGCGCGCTGGTTGGCTCCGTCGCTGGTGTTGTTACATCCGGCAAAAGATTTTGTACATTTGTGTCTTCCACCGCTCCGCCGCAAGCAATGAGCGAAGAGCAGATCAGGGCGCCCGCCGTCAATCGAAATAAGTTCATCTGGATACCTCTAAAATTCTGTTACTAAAATAATGCTTTTGTCTTGTTTTTAACAAGTGTAATCTAATGCCTAGGTACTAGGTGTGCATAAGTTAACAGAAAAGCTGATTAATAAATGAACTGTACGCCATAGTCAAAAAGTGTGATGTAGTGCTGTATCCGTGCATACCTGAGCCCAATTTTTTAATTGGACTTAGGTAGATACCACTGGACGGCCAATGCCCGTGCGCGCGACTCTCCACCCATTAACCGTTATACAAATAACCGACGTGCAAACTGCTTGTTTTGGTGCCCTATATACTTTTGCCTGGCCAGTTAAGACCAAAAAGGATTTTGTCAGAGTGGGTAAGCCAATCAAGCCTAACTATGTGAGCATGAGAAGCTGATCGCAAAAACATTTAAATTAGCGTTGAAGATTTGTTAAGAAGTGTTGGAAAGTGCTTAAAAAATAACGCATTTTTGATTTTGGCGACAGTTTGCCTCGTGTCTTTTCCTTGCTTATTGTGCGGCTTATTTTTGGCAGTAATCTGAGCGTTTAAAGTAAAGGAGGGCGGAGTCATTACTGAACTGCTCTTGGCGCAGAATGATATTCTGCAAAGTATTATTCATCGCTTTTCGCGTCAGAGTACAGCGCCTGAGAATGCTGGCATTCCCTTGTCCAATTCCCCATAATGCCCACCCTTTTTTTCATCGAAAGTTATAGCCAAGTCCTTATGAGTAGCATCAATACACGTATTGCCCAGGAATTGAATGTACAAGAGCGCCAAGTGAGCGCTGCCGTAGTACTTTTGGATGAGGGCGCCACTGTGCCCTTTATTTCCCGCTATCGCAAAGAAGTTACCGGGGGCCTGGACGACAGTCAGCTGCGACAGTTGGAGCAGAGGCTTGGTTACTTGAGGGAGCTGGAAGATCGCAGGGAGACTATTCTCGCCTCCATCAAAGAGCAGGAGAAACTGACACCAGCCCTGGAAGCACAAATTCGCGCGGCGGAAACCAAGACACTGCTAGAGGATCTTTATCTTCCTTATAAGCCCAAACGCCGAACCAAAGCACAAATTGCCCGGGAGGCCGGTTTGGAGCCTTTGGCCGAGCTGCTCTTAGCGCAGCCTGAAAAACAGCCCGAACAGGAGGCACAGCGCTTTATTAATCCCGAGTGCAAAATCGAGGATAGCAAAGCTGCGCTTGATGGAGCCAAGCACATTTTGATGGAGCGTTTTAGCGAAGATGCTGTGCTGCTCGACAGGCTCAGAAATTACCTTAGCGCCGAAGCCCATTTGCAGACAAAGGTCGTTGAGGGTAAGGAGCGAGAAGGTGCAAAGTTTCGTGACTATTTTGAATACAGCGAAGCCATTGGCAAAATTCCCTCCCATCGAGCTTTGGCAATATTCAGGGGAAGGAATGAGGGGGTGCTCAGCGTGGTGCTGGATCTACCCCACGATGAGGAGCAGCCTCGCAAGGTTCACCCCTGCGAGCTGATGATAGCTGAGCAACAGCAAATAAAGCATGAAGGGCGAGCGGCAGATGACTGGTTGGCAGAAGTCGTACGCTGGACCTGGCGAATTAAATTGCATACCCACCTGGAAACCGATTTGCTGGGTGATCTGCGCGAACGGGCCGAAGCTGGAGCCATAGACGTCTTCGCCAGTAACCTGAAAGACTTATTGCTGGCGGCCCCTGCTGGGCAAAAAGCCACCATCGGTCTGGATCCCGGTTTGCGCACAGGTGTAAAAGTGGCGGTGGTGGATGCTACAGGCCAAATGCTTGATCACTGCGCGATATTTCCAACGCCTCCGCAAAACCGAGTGCAGGAAGCAGAAGCGGTAATTGTTGCCCTGTGTAAAAAACACAATGTGGGTTTAATTGCGATCGGAAACGGAACGGCTAGCCGGGAGACAGACAATTTTGTTGGCGAAATTTTAAAAAACCACAAAGATATTAAGGCTCAAAAAGTAGTGGTAAACGAAGCGGGCGCATCGGTGTATTCCGCTTCTGAATTTGCTGCGAAAGAATTCCCGGACCTGGACGTCACCATACGTGGAGCGGTTTCCATCGCTCGGCGTTTACAAGACCCACTGGCAGAACTGGTTAAAATAGAGCCTAAATCCATTGGCGTAGGCCAGTACCAGCACGATGTTTCTCAAACACGTTTGGCAAAGGCCTTGAATGCGGTGGTGGAAGATTGTGTAAATGGTGTAGGGGTGGAAGTAAATACCGCGTCGGCTCCTTTGCTTGCACGTGTTTCCGGTTTAAATTCAACGGTAGCCAATAATCTGGTTGATTTTCGAAATCAGAATGGTCCTTTTAAAAACCGTAAGCAGTTTTTAAAAGTGGCTCGTTTGGGCGAAAAAGCTTTTGAGCAGGCGGCAGGTTTTTTACGTATCGCTAGCGGTGAAAACCCACTTGATGCTTCCGGCGTACACCCAGAGGCCTATGCGGTGGTGGAGCGAATAGCGGAAAAAAATAGCCGGGAAATAAAGGGCCTAATTGGTGATACCGGGTTTTTGCGCTCTCTCAGCGCCAACGATTACACCGATGAGCAATTCGGTGTGCCTACCGTTACAGATATTCTTAGTGAGCTGGATAAACCCGGCCGAGACCCTCGCCCGGAATTTAAAACTGCGCAATTCCAGGAAGGGGTGGAAAAAATCTCCGATTTACATGAGGGTATGGTGCTTGAAGGTACAGTAACCAATGTCACTAATTTCGGTGCCTTTGTTGATGTGGGCGTCCATCAGGATGGGCTAGTGCACATATCAGCTCTCTCGAATACCTTCGTAAAAGATCCGCGCGATGTGGTTAAAGCCGGAGATATTGTCAAAGTAAAAGTTATGGAAGTAGATGTGGAGCGCAAGCGCATTGCTATGAGTATGCGCATGGATGATGTGCCTGGTGAAAAAGCGGCGGCGAAAAAAACTGGTTCGGCGATTAAGCGAAAGCCTCAGCAGCAAGCCCCGGCCAAACAGGGAACGATGGCCGCACTATTTGAGGCCGCGGCGAAAAAGAAAAAATCTTAATGCTCTTAGGCTGCGCCCAGTGCTTGTTCCGGGCGCTGCTTTCGGTATTGGCTGGGACTATGTCCTGTCCAGCGTTTGAATGCGCGAGTAAAGCTGGCTTGTTCAGAAAACCCCAGAAGATAGCCAATTTCATTCAGGGACAAATGGCTCTCATCGATATAGTGCAGTGCTAGCGACTGGCGGATTTCTGCCACCATTTTTGAGAAAGTTAGTTTTTCCTCACTCAACTTACGCTGCAAGCTTCTCACGCTCAGGCCGAGTTCACTTGCCACAGCGTGTTCGTCCACTTCACCAGAGGGCAGCGCCTCCATAATATATTGCTTTACCTGCCCCGCTACATCATTTTTTTCCAGGCGCGCAAGAGCCTTGTCTGCGATCTGCTCATTGATTCTCGCCAGCTCGCTATTGCCACTAGCAATGCTTCTTTCTGCGTCGAACCTGTCAATTATCCAGCTGGCGTGAGGGCTGTTGTAATGAATGGGTCTGCGATATAAATCTTCCAGTTGACGCATGCCTGCAGAAGGTGGTCTTACTGCGTAAATTTCCACCGGGCTGAAATCCTCTCCGCATAGCATCCTGCACATTTTCAATATTGCTGCGGCACCGGCGTCTGCGCCGAAAGGGTGGAGGAATTTTTTGTTCTCTGTGGTGCTGACCTCAAAGCGATAGTGCGAGCCTTCGGCTGTAAAGCTTGTGTAGAAAGCATTGTTCACTAGTCGGCTATAGCGACCGATGCGCTGCATTGCTTGGGCTAGGGAGTTGCTGGCCAGCCAGGCAAAGCCCAGCGCGTGAAACGTGGTAGGACTCCAGTGCTGACCAACAGTAATGCCAATATATTCATCGTCGAGGGTTTCCAGAGACGTCCATAGCTTATGCATGCGATTTACTGGGTAGCGCGCGTTGCCATCTCCCAGCTTTGCCGGGTCAAGGCCTGCCTGGGTAAAAAAAGGCCTAGGGTTAATCCCTTTTTCCTGCAGGCTCTGCCATATCAACAATGCCCAGGATGTGAGTGTGGTTGATGTCATCTATTACTTCCTTTTTTAAGGCGCCTTTTAGTTCCAAATCATATTGGTCAAGGGCTTGTCGCTTGGAGTCAATTCTAGCCGAGTTGTGCTGAGTATTCTCAATTCATCGAGTTACTTACATTTATTACGCACAAAGTCACAGAGGCCAAAAACATGAGCGATAAATTTCAGAACACTGGACTGTCCTATTTTCAGCACACCCTGGCTGATTCATTCACTTGTGTCGGCCGTGGCTTGCATAGCGGGCTTAAAGTGGTGATGACCGTGATGCCTGCTGAGGCCGAAACCGGCTACTTATTTGTTCGAAGAGACGTGCATGGCTCAAAGAACGAAATACCTGCTCGCTGGTACATGGTAACGGATACTCATCTTTCCACCACTATTTCCAATAGCATGGGAGTGAGGGTAAGTACCATAGAACACCTGCTGGCGGCTTTGCACTCCTGTGGTGTTGATAACGCGCTTATTGTGCTTGACGCGCCGGAAGTGCCGATTATGGACGGCAGCTCCAAGCCCTTTGTAGACATTATCAAACGTTTGGGAACGGTGCAGCAAAAGGCCGAGAGACGCGCTGTGTTAATTCGCCAAACGGTATCGGTGTCCGAGAGTAATCGTTCGGCCAGTTTGGAGCCTTCTCCGGTGCCGTGGATAGATATGGAAATCGATTTTGATTCAGAAATTATTGGCCGTCAGAAGCTTTCTCTGCCGCTTACTCAGGGTATTTTCGACAAAGAAATTGCCAATGCGCGTACCTTTGGATTTGAAGAGCAGGTAGAAACCCTTAAAGAACTGGGCTTTGCTCAGGGCAGCTCGCTGTGCAATGCCATTCTTATTTCCGACTCAAAAATAGTAAATATGGAAGGCTTGCGTCACAGAGATGAATTTGTTCGCCACAAATTTCTAGATGCAGTTGGCGATCTAGCGCTTGCGGGGGGCTATATAATCGGCCAGTTTAGCGGGCGCTGCTCTGGCCATCACCTAAACAATCTTCTGCTGCGAGAGCTAATGACGAATGAGCAGTCGCGTATGTACATGACCTTGCGCCAAGCGGAAGCTTTTTGGAAGGCCCGCTTAGTACATGCCGTCAATTCATAGTTCTGTTGTTCGCTCGACAAATTCAGTCGACCGGTTAATAGCGGAAATTAGATTTAACCAGATCAAATACATCCAGTAAGCGAGCAATATACTGATCTTTGGGATAGTAAGAGTTTACTCCTTGCTCATGTAAAAAATCACGCTCTAAATGATCGAGCATATTATAGAGCCGCTTGTGATGAAGTTTAAAGGCGGCTTGAATGGGGTCTGTGATGAGCCCAGAAAAAGAAGCAAATATTGATAGCACAGCCATCACTGTCAGGGTGCTGTATATCGCCAGTGAGAATGCAGGCTCTGGGGGAAAAAAATAAAAATAAATATTTCCCAGAGTCTCTCCTAGAAAAAAATCCTTAACTGCGAAAAATTTTGCCAGCAGCGTAGCCAGCACAATTCCAATGCCTATCCCTCCGGGTGTAAATTTATAAAAGGCAAAAGCGCCTAGCAGTGTGCTGGTGATAGTATTGGTAATGTCTGAGGTGGCGGTACGAGTAATGCGATACTGCTGTATTGCTTCATGTACCAGTGATTGGATTTTTTGACTAATGTCTGCAGTTGCTTTTCCGTGGCTATCGGCGTAAAGCTCCTGTAGTGCTTCAGAGATGCAGCGCTCCAGCTTGCTTTGCTCGCAGTCCAATTTTAGCAAGCCGCTGTATAGTTCAACGGCAAGTTTTTTTTGCACCTCGGTAGTGAAACCTTCAGGTACATACTTTAATAGCGAGGCGGTTTTAACGTGGCCGGCTTTGTTCAAAAAAAACCGAAGAATGCTGGTGAAGGCATACACTGGCGCCCAAAACAGGTTCAGCGGTGCACGCAGTAAGTCCCAGCCAAGAGCAACGCGGTTGGTGTGCCAGCTGCCTGGAAACAAAAAATGCTCTTTTACAAAAGCAGGAACTCTATTGCGGCACCCGTCAAAGTAGCGCTGAGTACCGAGGGAAATTGCCTGACTTATATCGACGGCGCTTATGTTGTCGGCGCGATGTGGCGGGCTGTCGGAGAGGCTGGGCATTCGGGAGATGAAAGGGAGCAGCGAAGCTGCTCCCTCAGGTATTAGATTTCTTCGCGCTCAACTTTGCGCGATATATCCAGCCAATTATTTAATTCGCTAACGTCTGGAGCAGACAGGGTGCCCGCGACTTCTTTCAGACGAAGGGTGCTTAATACATAGGCATAAAGTGCATCGTAGTAATCTCGCTGAGCGCGGTATAAATTCCGTTGAGCGTTCAGCACGTCCACTAAATCTCGAGTACCCACATCGTAGCCTGCTTGAGTGGCTTCAAGGGCACTTCGGTTGGAGGTGATTGCCTGAGCACGTGCTTTCACAGTTGTCACACTGGTTACAACTGTCAGGTGCACAGAGCGAGTGGTCTGCACTATGTCGCGCTGTGTTTGGTTGTAGCGTTCGCGCGCAGCGATATATTCCTGTGCGGCTTTTCTGCGAGAGGCAGAAACGCCGCCACCGTTGTAAATGGGCAAAGTAAGGGTTAAGCCTATGGCTTGATCCTGTTGTGCCAGGTCGTAATTTGCCCCGGTATTATCGCCATCGTCGCTGTAGTCTGAGTAAGAGATGCTGCCGGATAAGGTTGGGTAGTGGCCTGCTTTTTGAGCCTTTGAAAATGATTTTGCAACATCCGAACTCAGTGAGGCAACCTGCAGGGTATAGTTATGTTGCATGGCCATATCTACCCAGGCTTTTCGCTCTGCGGGTACAGGTGCGGCAACAGGTAAGCCCTGTTTTAGTGGTGAAAGCTCATCTTGTGGTCGGCCGGTAATCACTTCCAGGGCTTCAAAGGAGATTGCCAGGCGGCCTTCGGCGATCAGTCTTTCTGCTGTTGCAGAATCGTAAACAGCTTGAGCTTCGTGTACTTCTGTAATTGCTGTTAATCCCACCTCAAAACGCTGACGTGTTTGCTCCAGTTGGTGAGAAAAGGCATTTTCTTCTGCTCTTGCGGTTTCCAGGTTGTCCACCGCTTGCAGTACATCGAAATAGGCTTGAGCGGAGCGAAGTATTAAGTTTTGCTCTGCAATGTGAAATTCGGCTTCAGCGATATCCGTTGCTGCTCCAGCCTGCTTGAAGGTATGCCAGGCTGCCATATCAAATAATGGTTGCACCAGAGCTACCTTGTAGCCGGTGCGCGTATTGTTCGCTTCCGTGGCAACTGTCTGGCCGAGTACTGGTGGTGTTGAGTTCAGGTTATCGCTGGTACCATTTTCTTCGCGGGTACTGTCTGCCCAGTTCCCTTCAGCGTTAATTTTAGGTAGTAAGCCTGCTCTGCCTTGCTTTTTATTTTCCTTGCCGGCTTCATAGCTGGCTTGAGCGGCTTTAAAGGTATGGTCGTTTTCAAGTGCCTGTTGGTATATTTCTTCCAAAGTGCTCGCTTGCCCTAAGGGTGCAAGTGCCAAAGTGGAAGCGACAGCAAAAGGAATCCAGCGTTGCTTGTTCATGAATATTTCCTAAGTCGATTTATCATTCGAATCTGGCGTGGGTGAAGGGTCACCATTCGGGCTCACCTTGAAAGACTTATCCCCCCGGATAGCTCGCTATTGTAATTGTCTCTTCTGTAAATAGGAACTAAGCCAAAGTGGAGAGCATTACAACATGTGGCCGGACAATAAAATGTCAACTCCAAATGAGCTGAAAGTTGAGTTGAAAGAGAGTAAGCCAGCCTTTACAGCTTTGATGGCGGCTTCTACACTGCTTCGCTTAGTTCTGAAATCATTCTATAGTGTAGTAACAGGCGCCAGATATGCCAGATTGGAAACACAATATACAAGCACCCGCAGAGTTAGATTCCAGTGATGTTGAAGTGCTTTCTGATGATACCGTCTACAACGGCTTCTTTAAGATGTTTAAGCTGAGGCTTAAACATAAAACCTTTTCCGGTGAATGGACCGAAGCAATTAGTCGTGAACTGTTTCACCGCGGCGAGGCGGCGGCAGCTATTCTGTATGACCCGCACAACGATACCATAGGCCTGATTGAGCAATTTCGTGTCGGTGCGCTGAATTCGGACCTTGGGCCATGGTGCCTTGAGGTTGTTGCTGGCATGATGGAGCAAGGTGAGCAGCCCGAGGGCTTAATCCGACGAGAGCTGGAGGAGGAAGCGGGTATCGATTGTGCCGATCTTCGTCATATATCCAGCTATTACTCAACGCCTGGAGGGTGCAGTGAAAAAATACACCTTTACTGCGCCATATGTAACCTCGAGGGACGAGGGGGCCTGTTTGGACTAGAGCAGGAAAACGAGGACATACGCTTTGCCGTATGTCCTGCAGACGAAGTGTTGAAAGGAATGTATCACTCACGTGCCAATAATGCTGCAACCTTACTGGGTTTGCAGTGGCTGCAAATTTACCGGCAAGAACTGAGAAGTGAAATTAAAGATTGAGTAATAAACCCGTGGCAAACAGCACATCACAGAAACTGACTCCGGTGGATCTAAAAAGCCATCATGCCCAGTGTGAGCTCAATTTTTATCGTTTCTTAAACTTAATGCCCAATTGGCAGGATGGTGAACAGCAGTGGTTATTGGCGATAGGCAATAACGGCAATTTTTATGTGCGGTTGCGGGTTATTGACTCGGCCAGATACACCACCACAGTCGAAGTTCTTCAGCAGCAAGAGGGCCTTGATCCGCCGCGACTCGTGGTGAGGCTCTATCACGACGCCAGTATGGCTGAGATAATCTCCTGGGATGGCCATAGGCACTGGAAACCACAATATACCTACCCCAACCCGCAGATGTATCATCCGGACGAAAAACTCGAGCTCAACCGCTTCCTTGGAGATTGGCTGGAGCTCTGTCACAGCCATGGCTACGCAGCGCCCGCGTATTGTGAATCGGTTCTCGTTAATAGGAAATAGTATTTCGTTTTGGGGAAATATGAGCCCACACTTGAGAAAAGGGGTAGAAAAGAGTGTCATCGATCAAATTGACGCGCTTTATAGGGTTGCCCCACTTAAATAGTGGAAATTTTGAGTAGAAGAGAAATGAGACCTTTTCGCTTATTACAGATAACGGATTGTCACTTGGGAAGCCAGCCAGGAGAGAAGTTGCTTGGTCTTGATACCGATCAAAGCTTGTACGACGTTCTCCATCTGCTCCAAGCTAACGAAGCCCCGGATATGATCCTAGCCACCGGAGATATCTCCAATGATGGCGGGGTAGCGTCCTATGAGCGCTTCATAAAAATTATTGAACGCTCCTTCCCTAATACCCCTCTCGCCTGGCTCCCTGGCAACCACGACGACCCCATGAATATGGACCAAGTGGTGAATCTGCCTATAGAAGCGCATTGTGTGCGCGGTGGCTGGAATATGATCTTCCTTGATTCACGTATCCCTATGGAAGAGGGGGGCGACCTGCACGCCAACGAGATTGACCGTTTAGATAAACAGCTGGCGGCCTACCCTCGTTTGCCAGCGCTGGTATTCCTTCATCATCAGCCCGTTCCTGTGGGTAGCACCTGGCTCGACCAGTATGTGGTGCTTAATAATGAGGACTTCTTTAAGGTTCTGGATCGCCACTCCAATGTTAAGGCCGTATGCTGGGGGCATGTACACCAGAACTTTGAAACGGATCGTAAAGGGGTAAAACTTCTCGCTACCCCATCCACTTGCGTTCAGTTTTTGCCTAATTCCCACGATTTTGCCGTAGACAAAGCGATGCCCGGCTATCGGCGCTTTGAGCTTCACGCTAATGGCGCCTTTGAAACGGAAGTTTGCCGCATCAAAGACAAAGTCTACAAAATCGATTTTGCTTCTGCGGGTTATTAATCCGCTAATCTAAAGCTATAATGAGCCTCTGTAGTCAGAGGTTCACATGCCCGCGCTTGTTTACATCCACGGTTTTCTCAGCTCTCCCCAATCCTTCAAAGCTCAGGCAACTCAGCACTGGCTTGCAGACCAGATACCGAGTATAAGCTTCATATGCCCCGCGCTTTCTTCCTACCCGGAGCAGGCGGCAATGCAGCTCGACAGAACGCTAGACGCCTTAAAGTCAGAAAAAGTGTATTTAATCGGAAGCTCACTCGGCGGGTTTTGGGCAAGCTGGCTGATTGAAACAGAGCGCGCCCATAAAGCGGTACTTATCAATCCTGCAGTTGAGCCTCAGGTATTGGTGGAGTCCCTCATTGGGCAGACGGTAGAAAATTACTACAATGGAGAAAGCTACAAGTTGCAAAAAAGCGACGCGGCTTTTTTAAAGCAATGTGATCTGAAGGTAGAAAAAAGCGCTGCATACTGGTTAATGGTGCAGCAGGGGGATGAAACCCTCGACTACCGAAAAGCAGTGAACAAATACCATCGCTGTAAACAGCTGGTGGAAAAGGGTGGCAGCCATACCTTTGATAATTACCAGCAATGGCTGCCAAAAATAATGCAATTTTTATCCGAATAATTTTAACGCATATATAAATAGACTTATGGCAAATTACACTGCAGAAGATATCGAAGTCCTCACGGGTTTAGACCCGGTAAAAAAACGCCCGGGCATGTATACCGATACAACCCGTCCGAATCACCTGGCACAGGAAGTTATCGATAATAGTGTCGATGAAGCGCTGGCGGGCTTCGCGAAAAAAATTGAAGTTATTCTTCACAAGGACCACTCCGTAAGTGTTTCCGATGACGGTCGCGGTATGCCGGTTGATTTGCACCCGGAACAGAAAAAACCGGGTGTGGAGGTGATTCTTTCCACTTTGCACGCAGGGGGAAAATTCTCCAATAAAAACTACCAGTTTTCCGGCGGCCTGCACGGAGTGGGTGTGTCTGTGGTAAACGCATTGTCAAAAGTGCTTGAAGTGACCATTAAGCGCGATGGTACTGTCTATCGAATTGGCTTTAAAAACGGTGATAAAGCCAGTGATCTGGAGGTGGTGGATAGCTGCGGAAAACGGAATACTGGTACCACCGTGCGCTTTTTGCCGGATGCAAGTTATTTCGACTCTAACAAGTTTTCCGTTAGCCGACTGCGCCACGTGCTGCGAGCCAAAGCTGTATTGTGCCCCGGCCTGGAAGTGGTATTTTTTGATGAGCAGGCGGATACCCATGAAACCTGGTTTTACGAAGACGGCTTAAAAGACTATTTAAAAAGCGCGACGCTCGGTTGGGAGTCCCTGCCGCTGGAACCCTTTGTTGGCTCTTTCTCCGGGCCAACAGAAGCGGCTGATTGGGCGGTGCAGTGGTTGCCTGAAGGTGGCGATATTACCCAGGAAAGTTATGTAAATTTAATTCCAACCGCATTGGGGGGCACACACGTAAATGGATTGCGTACCGGGCTAATGGAAGCTATGCGGGAATACTGTGAAATTCGCAATTTAATTCCACGCGGTATAAAGCTAGCACCAGACGATATCTGGACAAGCTGTTGCTTTGTGCTTTCCTCAAAACTGGAAGATCCGCAATTCTCGGGGCAAACCAAAGAGCGTCTTTCTTCGCGAGAGGCCGCCGCCTTTGTCTCTGGCGTTGCCAAAGATGCCTTTAGCCTCTGGTTAAACCAGCATACCGAAGAGGGCGATAAGCTCGCTGAATTTTGTATAAGCAATGCCCATAAGCGTGTTCGTTCCAGTAAAAAAATAGCCCGTAAAAAAGTTACCGCAGGCCCGGCTTTACCGGGCAAGCTTGCAGACTGTTCTTCAGATGATCCAAGCCTTGGTGAATTATTTCTGGTGGAAGGTGACTCCGCAGGAGGGTCTGCAAAGCAGGCTAGAGACCGTGTATTTCAAGCCATCATGCCCTTGCGCGGAAAAATACTAAATACTTGGGAAGTGGACAGTGCTGAAGTGCTGGCTTCGCAGGAAGTACACGATATATCGGTAGCACTGGGTATCGATCCGGGTTCAGATAACCTGGAAAAACTGCGCTACCACAAAATCTGCATACTCGCAGATGCGGATTCCGACGGCCTCCATATTGCAACCTTGTTGTGCGCCTTGTTTGTCAGGCATTTTCCGTCATTGGTAAAGGCTGGCCACGTATTTGTCGCTATGCCGCCGCTGTTTCGAATCGATGTTGGGCAAGAAGTGTATTACGCGCTGGATGAAAGTGAAAAGCAGGGTGTGCTTGAGCGCATTGCTGCGGAAAAGAAAAAGGGCAAACCGAACGTACAACGCTTTAAAGGCCTGGGTGAAATGAACCCATTGCAACTGCGAGAAACCACCATGGCGCCAGATACTCGCCGCCTTGTGCAGCTGGTGATTGACATGGGTGACGATACGCATCAGGTATTGGACATGCTGCTGGCAAAAAAACGCTCGGGTGACAGAAAGCAGTGGCTTGAGACAAGAGGGGATATGGCTGAGGTTGGTTAGAGAATAGATGGCGCCTGCCAGCTTGCTTTCTATCTTTTTATAGACGGGTTTATTCTCACTGTAGGTTTCGGTGTTATAAATAAAACCCCCGAAAAAGAAAAAAGCTCAATACATTAAATAAGCCCCAAAGCTATAGCAAGCCGGGGCTTTATTGTTTTTCAATCCCTTAGCGTCGCACGTTTCTGCATCAGTAGTTGATGGTGTCGTGAGTCTTTTCGCAACATTTTTGCACCACATTGAGGGCATTTTTCCTGCTGACAGGGGATACCATTTTTGTGTGCTAATCTAAGGTCGCATTTCGGGCAGATACATTGGCCACCATCGCCCATGTGGCCGCATTCTGTTTTATTCATACGGCGGCCTTTTGTATATCGGGCTTATTCAATGCGTCATAGGCGGCAAGGGCTTCTGCCGCGTGCATTAAACCTGGGCCGCCGCCCATGTATACGCACATCGCCAGAACTTCACCCACTTCTTCGCGCGTAGCGCCCAACTCTTTCAAATTTTTTACATGAAAGGCAATGCAACCTTCACATTGTTTAGTAATGCCTATGCCCAGTGCTACGAACTCTTTTACTTTTTCACTCAGGGCGCCGTCCTTCAGGGCTTCCTTGGACATGGTATAAAAGGCGTTCATGGTGTCGGGTTGTAATTTATGTAGTTCGCGTGCGTAGCTGCGGATATCCTGGCGTACAGATTCAAAGTCTTTGTTCATGGTTAATCTCTATTTAGGTTGCTATAAAAACTCACCCAAGGTAATTACCTTGTTGTGATGCAGGGAAAGTTCTTTACGATGGGAAACCAACAAAATAATGCGCTCTTGCCTGGCTTGATTCAGGTGTTGGCTGAGCTGCTCGCGTGTACTTCGGTCAATCGCCTCAAAAGGTTCATCCAGCAGCCAAATGTTTGTTTCACACAACCAGGCTCTGGCCAGCCCAATGCGTTTTGCTTCTCCGCCGGATAATATACGGCCCTGGTCACCGAGCCACTGGTCCAGTGCATTGTGTAAATGGCTAAGACAGGCGAAGTCCAGTGCGCATTGTAGTTGTTGGTCACAGGCGGTTGGAGCGGCAATGAGTAAGTTATGACGCAGGGTGTCGGCGAGAATGTGGGGGTGCTGGTCGCAGTAATGGAGGCGGCTATTGCCGGGTTGAATATGTAATTGGCCTGAATGTGCTATTAATCCCGCCATGGCCATCAAAAGAGAGGTTTTTCCGCTGCCAGAATCCCCTTGCACCAGTACCAGATCCCCTGCTGTAAATTCTGCGTTTATAGCTTCGCCCTCTTTGCTAGCCCGTTGCCATGAAAATTGTTGCAGGGAAAGCTTTTTAACAGATGTATTTTTTATCGCTTGTAATGTAATTGCATTACTGCGAATGATGGGGGGTGCAGTGTTTACTTGTGGCTCTCGCTGTAAATGCAAAGCAGATACTTCGCTTTCTGCAGCTGCTCCCTGTGCCCGCACAACGGCGCCCAGCCAGTCCGGCATGGACAATAGCAGCAGCGGAAATAACAACAGCAGTGGCGAACCCAGCAATGGTTGCGGCAACAAGCTTACAGCGATGAGCAGGAGCAAAATAGCAAGAGCAAATAAATACCGTTCTGCCCGGTATTCTGAGCTGCGGCGTGCGATCCACGCTTGGGCCCAATTTTGCTGGTGAGTTTTCAGGCCGCCGTGATTTTCACTTAAGCTCCAAAGGGACGCGCTTCGTAATTGATGCTCTAAGCTTGTTCTGTATTCGGCAGTGTTTTGCCGTAGCGCTACTATGCGTGTTTGCATGGTGTTTTTATGCCAGGCAAGTAATAAAACACACAGGGCCATGCTTAATACAAAGAGGGCTAGCAGTTGTGGCACAAGTACCCAGCAACAAATCAACAGCGCTAAGGCGAGCGTAATAAAACTGAGATGGGGAAGTTTTACGGCGAGGGCCTGGTTTGCCAGCGCCTGAGTACCGTGGTCCAGGTTTTCCAGCTCGTGGGCGCGCAATTGTGATGACTGGCTTTCGGCCATTACGCGATCGTAAAGGTGGGAGCGAATACGACCCAGGCGACTGAGCATATCTGCGTGGCCAAAATAATTGTATGCGTAGCCGCTGGCTATGCGTGAAATGGCCAGTAACCGAATAGCGGCGGCTGGCAGAATATAGTTGAATAACACTACACCCGCGCTCAAGCCCGCCAGAGCAGATGCAGCGATAAACCAGCTGGAGAGCAGTAATAATGCGAGCGTGCTCGTGGCTGCGACAATGGCCACGGCGATTAAATACCAGGGAACGGGCCTCAGGCGCATAGCTTTCGTTCCTCATCCACTGAAAGCAGACCGGTCGCTGAGTTTATATTCCAGCGCGCTGTGAAATAATTATTGCCAGCCAGGTCGTGGGAAATCCAAATTAGGGTTTTCTCTTGAAAACATTGTTTTAGCAGCGCGGTAATACGTTCGGCCTGTTCACTGGCAAGGTTTGCGCTAGGCTCATCCAGAAAAACAATGGGCTTGTCGAAAAACAGTAAGCGTGCAATGGCCAGTCGCTGCCGTTGCCCACCGGAAAGCGGTGGGTATTCGCCCATGGTGGTATTAAGGCCAGCCGGTAAGTGTTGCAACCACTGTTGCAGTTCGACTTTTTCCAGAAGTTGATGGAGGTGTTTGTCTGTTGCCGGGTGCCCCAAGCTAATATTTTCTCTCACGGTGCCGGGCAGTACGGGCGCTTGTTGCCCAAGCCAGGCGAGATTTTGCCAGGGCAGGTATTCGTTAAGGTTGCATTGATTGGGGCGCATGCCCAGTAAGGCTTCCAGCAGAGTGGTTTTGCCGCTGCCAGAGCTTCCCTGTAATAAAATACGATCACCCTGGCGTAGGCACAGCAGTGGTGCGTGTAATAAAGTTTGATGTTGCGGTGTATGGAGTGAGAAATTAACGACTTTAAACTCGCTGCTAGATTTAACGGGTTGTATTGGGGTGTTGTCGAGCAAGTGCTGCAGGGTATCCGCCGCGCCAATGGCTTGCGCGCGCAAGTGATAGTAGCGGCCGAGGGTTTTTAATTCCGAGAAAAACAGCGGCGCCAGCAGGAGGATGAACAGCCCTTGCGAAAGGTCAAGGCCGTTTTGCCAGCTGCCAAACTGAAGTTCGCCAAGCAGGGAAAAACCCACAAACACAGCTACCAGGGCGATACCCACAGTGGCAAAAAAATCCAGCACGGAAGACGACAAAAAAGCCAGCTGTAACACTTCAAGGCTTCGCTTTCTTAGTTGTTGTGCTGCTGTTTGAAACACTTTTTTTTGTGCTGTTACGGCATTGTGCACATGCAGTAATTGGCGTGCACTTAAGCGATCCAGAAACACACTGCCTAGTCGCTCCAGTGCCAGAAAATGTTTGCGCTGTGCGCTGGCTGCCCCCATACCAACCAGCCACATGAATAGTGGAATCAGTGGTGCTGCAATGGCCAGCAGCAGGGCGGCCAGCCAGCTGTGAGGAAACACAAAGGCCAGTACCATGGACGGCACCCGTACTGCGATGCGCTGTTGTGGCAGGTAGTCGCTAAAATAAGCCTGCAGTGCCGGTACGCGTTGCATAAAAAACGATTGCCAGGCAGCGAGGGTATAATCGCGAATTACGGCCAGACTGCCTTGCTGTACAATCAGCCATATTTTTTGCTGGTAGTGATGAACTATCGCTGCGGCAAGTTGCAGTTTTTTACGATCAATCATCAGCTGCAAAATCACTTGCAGGGCCAGCAAGCTCGCTAGCGCCAACAAATACTCGCCGCGTGGCTTTTGCGCTTCAATTACCGCAGCGGCGAGCAGTACTGCCAGCAGGTAAAGGGCACTTGCAGCCACAAAAAAGCGCGCGCAGCCGAGCACGTACAGCAGCTTTAAGTGCCCGCTAAACAGTTTTGACTGAGCGTTTAGCCAGCCAATTAGTTCGCCTTTATCTGCGGAAGTTAATTGTCGCATTAGCAAACTATTTATCCTCTACATCGCGGTCCATATCTTCATTGGCTTCCAGCCACATTGCGTTGATAATACCGAACGAGCTGGCCAGTAAAACGCCGAGTATCCAAGTGAAATACCACATTATGTTTCTCCTAATACAGGGAATGGCTGTTTTGTTTTATGTGAACTTCTTTTATGCGGCCGCGCATGGTGTAGAAACACCAGGCGGTATAGGCGAGCACGATAGGCACAAAAAACATGGCTACCCAAAACATGATGTTGAGGGTTAGGTGGCTGGAGGTGGAATCCCAAACGGTGAGTGATGCATTGATCATTGTGGTGCTTGGCATCAGGAAGGGGAACATCGACAAGCCCGCAGTAAAAATAATGCCCGCGAGGGTGAGCGCGCTAAAAATAAAAGCCCACCCGGCTTTATGTTTCTGCGACAGAAAGGCCACTGCCAGAGGAGAGGCTATGCCTATTGCAGGAGCAACTATCATCCACGGGAATTTCTGGTAATTTGTCAGCCAGCCACCTGATACGGCCTCAACAGTTTTATTAAGAGGGTTGGAGGGCGCAGCTGCGTTTAACTTTGAGGTAATCACGTAGCCGTCGACACCAAATGCAATCCAGGTTCCGGCTACTATAAATAACAGGCTGGTGATTATTGCGAAAGACGTGGCTACTTTTTCTGCGCGAACGCGCAAGTGCTTATCGGTTTTCATCTGTAGCCAGGTTGCACCGTGCATTAACAGCATGGCCACACTAATTAAGCCAGCGAGTAGGGCAAAGGGCCGAAGTAAACCAAAAAATGAGCCGCTATAAGTTGCTTTTAGAGTGCTGTCCATTTCAAAGGGCACGCCAAGTAAAAGATTTCCAAAAGCAACACCAAAGATAAGTGCGGGAACCAAACCGCCGGTAAAAAGCAGCCAATCCCAGGTGATCCGCCAGCGTTTATCTTCAAGTTTACTGCGGTAGTCAAAGCCCAGTGGCCGCATCCATAAAGCGGCGAGGGTGAGCATAAGCGCAAGATAAAATCCGGAAAATGCGGTGGCGTAAATAAGCGGCCATGCCGCAAAAATAGCGCCGCCAGCGGTAATAAACCACACCTGATTACCATCCCAGTGCGGACCAATGGTGTTGATCAGAACACGCCGTTCGTTGTCAGTTTTGCCGACGAAAGTCAGCAGCGCGCCCACCCCTAAATCAAAGCCATCGCTTACCGCAAAACCCACGAGCAGCACACCGACGAGTAGCCACCAAATAACGCGCAAGCTCTCATAATCAATCATGCTTATACTCCTGTGAGTGTTTCGTTTACGGGGGATGACTCTTTGTCGCTATGGGGCCCTTGGCGGGCGTACTTGAGCATTAGATAAAACCCCGCTGCAAACATGGCGCTGTAAAAAATAGTGATAACAAGGAGGGAGATAACCACGTCACTTACTGCGAGATTGGATACTGCAGTATGAACAGGTAGTATTTCAGCAATTGCCCAAGGTTGCCTGCCGTACTCCGCCACAAACCAACCTGCTTCGCTGGCGACCCAGGGCAGCGGTAAGCTGAAGAAAATCAGTTTAAGTAACCACTTGGGCTTATCGATGGCATGGCGTGCGCTGTACCAGAAGGCGAGGCTAAACACCACCAGCAAGAAAAACCCCACAGCCACCATTAAGCGAAAAGACCAGAACATGGGGGCAATTTTGGGAATGCTATAAGCGACTGCCTTATCGATGGCCTTCTCTGACGGCTGGGTAATATCAGTGGCGAAAGGTTGCAATAACAGGCCATAACCTAGGTGCTCGCTAGTCTGTTCAAAAACCAGTTGCTCGCTTTCATTTAGGCCTTCACTTTGCAGTTTTCGTAGTAAGCGATTAGCTTCCGCTCCGGCGATAATGCGCTGGCGGTTGTCTGCTTTTAATTCTTTCAGGCCGGGTACGGGTTCATCAAACGAGCGGGTGGCGATCAGGCCCATCAGGTAGGGAATGCGGATGGCAAAATCGGTGCTTTGTGTCTCTTCGTTGGGAAATCCAAATAGGGTAAATGCTGCTGGTGGTTCATGGGTTTGCCATTCGGCCTCCACTGCGGCGAGTTTAACTTTTTGCACGTCGCCTAATTCGTAGCCGCTTTCATCGCCGAGCACAATCACTGAAAGTACCGAGGCGAAACCAAAACTGGCGGCAATGGCAAATGAACGTCGCGCGAAAGCCACATGTTCTTTACGCAATAGGTAGAAGGATGAAATCGCCAGTATGAACATTGCGCCAGTAACATAGCCTGCCGATACAGTGTGAACAAATTTAACCTGTGCTACCGGGTTAAAAATTAAATCGGCGAAACTGCTCATTTCCATGCGCATTGTTTCGGGGTTGAACACCGAGCCCTCAGGGTTCTGCATCCAACCGTTGGCAATGAGAATCCACAACGCGGAAAAATTACTGCCCAGGGCAACACACCACGTTACCGCAAGATGCTTCACCTTGCTCAATCGGTCCCAGCCGAAAAAGAATAAACCGATGAAGGTGGATTCCAGAAAAAACGCCATCAGGCCCTCAATAGCTAGCGGCGCACCGAAGATATCTCCCACATAGTGGGAGTAGTAGGACCAGTTCATGCCAAACTGGAACTCCATGGTAATGCCTGTGGCAACACCGATGGCGAAATTAATACCAAACAGCTTGCCCCAGAATTTTGTCATCTCGCGATAAATAGATTTTCCTGTCATCACGTAGACAGACTCCATAATCGCCAACAAAAAGGTTAAACCCAGGGTGAGCGGCACAAAAATAAAGTGGTACATCGCGGTAATGGCGAATTGCCATCGCGATAACTCGATCAGAGTGTCATTCATTTAAGTGACTCCATAGCGGATTTCGATTGATAGCCCTTCGCCAGATGGCAGTAGTGTTTATTAGTATCAGCTTATATAGCAACTACCAAGCCATAGTGTCGAATGGGCTGTATGGCGCTTAAATCTACTAAATTTGCATCGAATCTTGGTAATTTTGGCGATTTACGGAGGATTTAGGGAAGGCTTTGCCAAAAATGACGTTTTTAAGTGTTAAAAGTGGCACAGTATGGGGGCTGTGTGAATCCGGTGGCCATTGGCCTAGGGCGGTATTTGAGTTGCTATAAGTTCAGTTGTCAGTATCTCGCTCGCGAGTTATCGTTAAGCGAGTGAGATGTAAGTTTTTTACTGCGCGTAAAAGGACGAACGGTAAATAAAAACGACAGAAAGAACAGCTAAGAAAAAAAGCTATTTTTTGGGTTCTGTTGTTGCGCTAAGGCTTTGATTTTTTTGTGAAAAATTGCGTTGTAGTATTGAGCTGGACTACACTAGGGGGGTATTCGTTTTACAAAAAGATGAGAAAGGTTTGTGTTAGTTCGCACGTTAATAAAAAGTTTGTTGGTTTTAGGCTCCGCAATTGGTTTAGACGCTATTTCTGAGCCTATGGCGGAAGAAAGTCTGCGCGGTGCCGTTGCGCAGGCTGCGGTTAAGAATCCAGGTGTTCAGGCTTCCTGGAATGCTTTTGAGGCAGCGAATCATGGGCTTAGGGCGTCCAAAGGAGGCTATTTACCCAAACTGGATTTGACGCTGGAAGCAGGCAAGGAGAGAACGGAGGACCCGCAGCTGATACGTGAATCCTACGATACCAGCACCTATCAGCTGGTGATGACGCAGATGCTGTTCGATGGTTTCGCCACAAAACAGGACGTTGCCCAGCAAAACTATCTCAGGCTTGCCAAATATTACGAGTTCCGCCAGGTGGCTGAAGATACCGCCCTCGAGACGGCGCAATCTTATCTGGATGTTTTGCGTTACCGAGACCTGGTAAGAATCGCCAAAGAAAATTATTTCCAGCACCTTCGTTATCACAAAGACATCGAAGATCGTGCAAATTCCGGTATTGGTCGTGGTGTGGACCTGGAGCAGGCGAAGGCGCGTTTGGCTCTGTCTGAATCCAATGTGCTTACAGAAACCGCCAACCTTCACGATGTATCCGCCCGCTATCAGCGCCTGGTGGGTTCTGTTCCCCGGGCGAGAATGGCTATCCCCGAATTGCCCAGCGATAAAATACCCGAGCAACGTAAAAAAGCCTTGGAGAAAGCTTTTTACTTAAACCCTCAATTGAACGCGTCTATTGAAAATATTCGTTCGGTGCGGGCCAACTTCAAGGGGCGGTCTGCACCAATGATGCCCCGCTTGGATTTGCGCATGAGAAAGCAGCTGGATGAAAACTCTCGCGGCTTCCCCGGCGAATACGATGAAGAGGCTGTAGAGTTGGTGCTGTCCTACAATTTGTATAACGGGGGAAGTGACACTGCCAGGCGCAAGCAATCAAAACACTTGATGTACGAAGCCTTCGACACTCGCGACAGAGTTTGTCGTGAAGTGCGGCAAACCGTTTCTATTGCGCATAATGATATATCCAGTAAGCATCGGTTAATTGGCTATTTGAAGAAAAACCTTGATGCCATCGTTAAAGCTCGCGACGCCTATAAAAATCAATTTGATATTGGCCAGCGCACGCTGCTTGATTTGCTCGACACGGAAAATGAATTTTTTGAAGTACACCGGGCATTGGTAAATGCTAAATATGATCTGCAATTGGCAGAAATTCGAACCTTGTCTGGCATGGGCATGTTTTTGTACGCTCTCAATATTGATGGTGTGGACAAGGAAACTCTCGAAGAGCTGGATTTGAGTCAGGAAGAAGAGCTGCGGGCCAGGTGCCCAGCCGAGGCCCCCACTATGGGTGAGCTGGATTTTGATAAAGCTGCGATTCTTGGCGCACGGGGGGTAAAAACCATGCCTCTGGCCAAGCGTGAAGTGATGCGTTTAGATGTCAAGTTCAAGCACCAGTCCTCAGAAATTACCGTGGGCAGCTGGTCTGAAATAGTACGCGCCGCCAAGTTTTTGTGTGAATACAGCGAGGTGCGTGGTGTTGTGGAGGGGCATACGGACTCCTTGGGCTCCAAAGAGTACAACTTGAATTTATCGCAGGCCCGGGCAGATTCTGTACTAGTGGCTTTGGTGAAAGAGTGTAGCGAAGCAGAAAACAGGCTGTCGGCGATTGGTTATGGTGAAGCGCGCCCGATAGCCAATAATGATTCGGAATTGGGGCGCGCAAGTAATAGACGAGTAGAGCTGGTTTTACAAAGTGATTAAAGTGGCCCTTAAGCTTCTCAGCTTAGGGCGCGTGGGGAGACCGTGAGCAAATCTGATTCACTGCTTGATTGTTTATTAATACTGGGGACTATCCACGGTCAGGTCACCACGCGTGAAGCATTAACTGCGGGCCTGCCCTTAAAAAATGCCAGGCTGGACCCCGACCTGTTTTCCCGTGCGGCCAATCGCATCGGGCTTACCAGCAAAATCCATAAAAAACCCCTTAGTCACGTTAACCCTTCATTGCTGCCCGCCGTGTTGTTGCTTGCAGATGATAAGGCTTGTGTACTTCTGGGCTTTAACAAAAATAGCGCGTCTGTGGTTTTTCCCGAGCTGGGTGATGCGGCAGTAGAGATAAGTGTTGAAGAGCTTGAGCAACGGTATCTCGGCCGTGTGATTTTTGCCCGCCCGCGATTTCGTTTTGATCAGCGAAGCCCCAAGAAAAAGCACAAGCGGGCCAATGATCATTGGTTCTGGGGAAGTTTTCGAGCGAGCTACACGCTCTATAGAGATGTGTTAATAGCGGCCTTTTTTATTAACCTGATGGCTATTGCACTGCCGCTTTTTACCATGAATGTGTACGACCGTGTGATTCCTAACAGCGCTGTGGAAACACTTTGGGTGTTGGCCATTGGTGTTGGAATTGTGGTTGTTGCCGATGCAATTTTGCGAACAATTCGAGCCTATTACCTGGACCTGGCCAGTAAACGTATCGATATCCGTTTGTCGGCAGAAATCATGGAAAGAGTATTGGGGCTGCGGATGGAATCCCGCCCTGCGTCGGCAGGGTCGTTTGCTGCAAACCTGCGCTCATTTGAGACCATTCGCGATTTTATTACCTCGGCCACTATTACCGCAGTTATCGATTTACCCTTTACCCTTATTTTTATCGCTCTTATTTTCTGGATTGCAGGGCCAATGGCTTTACCGGCACTGCTTGGTATGGTGTTAATTGCCTTTTACGCCCTTACCACCCAAAGTAAATTACAAGAGCTGACAGAAACAACCTACCGCGCCAGTGCCTTGCGCAATGCAACGCTAATCGAAAGCCTGGTAGGTTTGGATACGGTAAAAGCCATGGCGGCTGAAGGCATTATGCAGCGGCGCTGGGAGCATTCGGCAACCTTTCTTGCACGGGTATCTATACGACTTCGCTTGCTGGCCTCGTCCAACCTGAATGTGGTGAGTTGGGTGCAGCAGTGGGTCACCATCTCAGTGATTATCGCAGGTGTCTATTTGATTAGAGCGGGCGACCTGTCTATGGGGGGCTTGATCGCTGCCACTATGTTGAGCTCCCGCGCCATGGCGCCCTTTGGCGGCATTGCCGGATTACTTACGCAATACCATCATGCAAGAACGGCTTTTTCATCCCTTAATGAGGTAATGGAAACACCTGTTGAGCGCGATCCTGATGCGCGCCTGGTTCATCGGCAAAAATTAAAAGGAAAAATTGAATTCCGCAATGTATCGCTCACCTACCCGGGAAGCGACATCCCTGCACTAAAGAATTTATCTTTTACTATCGAGCCCGGCGAGCATGTGGCTTTTCTCGGCAGAGTGGGCTCGGGTAAAAGCAGCGTGCAGCGATTGGCCATTGGTCTTTATCAGCCTACGGAAGGCGCTGTGCTTGTTGATGGCATTGATTTGCGGCAGCTGGACCTGGCGGAACTGCGCCAGCAAGTGGGTTTTGTTGCCCAGGATATAACGCTGTTCTATGGTAGCTTGCGGGAAAATATCGTACTGGCTCACCCTCAGGCTGAGGACCCGGACGTTATAAGAGCTGCGCAATTCGCCAACCTGGGAGAATTTGTTAATTCTCATCCCAAGGGTTTTGATATGACTATCGGTGAGCGCGGCGACTCCTTGTCTGGCGGTCAGCGAAAGGCCATTGGTCTGGCTCGGGCGGTCATTCACGATCCACAAGTACTCTTATTGGACGAACCAACAGGCTCCATGGATCACTCAACGGAAAATTGGGTGAACGATAAAATTCAAGCCTACGGAGAAGGGAAAACCATTCTGGTTGCCACTCATCGAACGTCGGTACTGAGCTGGGTTGATCGCATAATTGTTATCGACAATGCGCAGGTGGTGGCCGATGGTCCGCGCGATAGTGTTGCCAGAGCCCTCAAAGAAGGGCGAATCGGGAAGGCTTCGCGATGAGCGATCAGCACGATAGTGAAGTAAAGACAAAGGATGCCGAAGGGCGCAAGGGCCTCATTGCCAGCGCGGCAAAACCGCTGGATAAAATTCTGGAGGCCATCGATACCAGCCCGGACGAGGCGGACTCCTTAACATGGGAAGAAAGTGCCGACCGTGCCCATGTAGAACAAAACCCCATTAAAACCCGCGTGATGTTTTATACGCTCTGTAGCACCATTGTTATTTTAATCGTGTGGTCTGCCTTTGCCGAAGTGGATCAGGTGACACGGGGGGAGGGAAAGGTGATCCCCTCGCAACAGGTTCAAATTCTGCAGTCATTGGATGGCGGCGTTATTACGGATATTCGCACTCGAGAAGGGGATATCGTTAACAAAGGCCAGCTGCTTATCAAACTCGATGCCACGCGCTTTCAGTCCAGCTTTGAAGAAAGCTTGGCTGAGAGGTTAGCCCTCAAGGCGAAAATTGCCCGCTTGCGTGCCGTTGTGGAAGATAATGAATTCAGCCCCGACAGTGAGCTTATTGAAGTAGCACCAGAGCTGTTTAAGCATGAACAGCGCCTTTTTGAGACCACTCAGCAAGAGTTAAGTGTGCTGCAAAAAATCGGCAAGCAGCAAATTACCCAGCGAGAAGAAGAGTTGGAGGAAGCAGAAGCCGCCAGGGATCGAGCATTGAAAACCTACAGCTTGGCCTCGAGGGAGCTGGAATTTACCCGGCCGCTGGTGGACAGTGGCGCGGTGTCTCAGGTTGAGATTCTTCGTTTAGAGCGAGATATTGCCAATATGGTTGGCGAGCGCGATCAGGCCCTGGCTCAGATTCGTCGCTTGCAGTCTGCGATTTCAGAAGCAAAACAGAAATTTATTGAGGTGGGTCTCAATTTTAAAAATGACATCAGGGAAGAAATGTCCACGGCTATGGCGCGACTCAGTGCATTAGAGGAGGCCTCTTCTGGCTTGAGTGACCGAGTAAAACAAACCTCCGTGCGCTCTCCTGTGCGAGGCACCATAAAGCGTCTGTATTACAACACTATTGGTGGTGTAGTGCTTCCCGGGAAGGAGATTGTAGAAGTGATTCCGTTGGACGACAGCCTGCTACTGGAGGCACGCATCAAGCCCCAGGATATTGCTTTTTTGCACCCAGGCCAGTTGGCGAACGTTAAATTTACGGCTTATGATTTTGTTGTTTACGGTGGATTGAAGGCGAGCGTAGAGCACATCGGAGCGGATACGGTAATGGATGAGAACGGTAATCCCTTCTATATTGTGAGAGTGCGTACCTTTGATTCCAGCCTGGGGGAAGGTAAACCCATTATTCCAGGTATGGTTGCGACTGTAGATATACTTACCGGCAAAAAAACCATTTTGGCTTATTTGCTCAAGCCCTTGTTGCGGGCAAAACAATATGCCCTGACGGAAGAATGAAAACTCCCATTTTTATCAGCTCTGCACCGCACATCCTGCCAAACTGGAAGCAGGCATTTCCACACGCCGTTTTTTATTGTGGTTTACCCCGGCAGTTTGATGACTTTGATGATTCATTAATTTTTGTCGATTACATGAACTTAAGGAGCGATGACAAGCGTCAGTGGCTGGACGCCTGTTTAGCCACCGGTCGGAAAGTCTTTGTTTTAAGCCCTACGCCAAACTTGCATGAGGCCATCGATGTGATCAAGGACGGGGCCATTGGTTATGGCCACACCCTTTCCGCGGCCACCTTGATGCAGGAAATGGTGCTGGTTGTAAGTCACGGAGGCTTGTGGATCGGCAATAAACTGCTTAAACGGGTTATGGCAGCCTTGAATCAAAAAGGGCCCTCGTCACAACAAAAGCAGAATAAAGGGGGGGTTGAGCGTTTTGGTGGCATCCTCAGTCAGCGAGAGGTTGCCGTTGGCAAGCTGGTAGCCACCGGTGCTACCAACGCTGAAATTTCCTCGGCTCTCGACATCAAGGAGCGAACCGTAAAATCACACATTACCTCGCTTTTTGACAAGCTTGAGGTGCGCAATCGGGTCGAACTCTCCTTATTACTTAACAATATCGAAATATCCCGCCCTAATAGTGACATTCCGTCTAAGCTACCTGCCCTTTAGTGCAGGTTTTGGCCTATAAATAAGTTTAAACTTTAGTTCTAAGCAAATCCATTTTTTAGAACGTCTGGACTTATTTATGACTCCTATTGCTACCGTAATTTCTGTCAGTGGAACCAACTATGCCAAATCCTCCGGTGGTGAGTGGCGCAAGTTGAGACCTGGAGACGTCATCCATGAGGGTGATGTCATTGTTACCAGTGGTGGCGAGGTGGAACTCCAGCTAGCGGATGGCAACACCATGCTCATGTCCGAAAGTGGTGAGGTGGCGGTCACTGCGGATTTGCTGAGCCCGGATGTGCCTGTTGCAGAAGAAAACGCTATCGAAAACGAGGATGTAGCTGCAGTACTGGAGGCACTTGAATCAGGCCTGGACCTCAACGAAGTTATTGAAGAAACCGCCGCCGGTGGTGGCCCCACTAATGAAGGCCACGATTTTGTACGCCTGGCACGCATCCTGGAATCCTTGCCGGACTTAGATATATCCGATAACACCTTGGCTACACCGGAAATCGTTGACCTGGATGCTGATGGTGATCGGGGGGCTGTATTGTTCCCAAGTTCCCAGTTAACGATCTTCGCTTCAGAGACCGTTGCTGAAGGCGAGCTAATTGCCTATACCTTGTTGCTGGATGAGCCCGCGCAATCGGATATGAGCATTGAGCTTAGCAATGGATTATTTATCACCATTGCGGAAGGCCAGCTATCCGGCAGTGGCGAAGTTACTGCTAGCGATGATGTTTACCTGGGTGGGGATAGTGTTAGCGCAACCATCACCTCCGTGAGCGGCGGCGGCTTGCAAAACCTGAATGTGCCGAGTACGGCGGTTACAACCTTAATCACTGATGACAACGACGAGACACAAGCGCAGCTTAGTGCAAGCCTAAGCGTTTCTGAGGGTGGTGACATTACTTACACCGCCAGCGTTACCAGCCCCGCTGGTACCGATTTAACGATTGTTCTGGACAACGGTTTACAAATTACTATCCCAGCTGGGGAGGTGACGGCGAGTGTTGTAGAGCGTGCAGACAATGATGTTTATGCCGGAGACAGGCAGGCCAGCGCAAGTATTGTTTCTGCAGAGGGGGGTGGCTACGAAAACCTGCAGGTAGACCCCACACCTGCGACCTCGACAGTGTCAGATAGCCTTGACACTACAACGCTTACGCTCGCAGCTTCCGGCCTGGTTGTTGAGGGCGGTATGGTTAGCTACGTCGCCAGTCTCGACCATCCGGCCGGTAGTGACATGACGGTAACGCTGGATAATGGTGGTGTTATCCAAATAGCTGCAGGCAGCAGCTCTGGTGTTATTGAAATGCCGGTGGAAGATGATGTTTATCAGGGTACTGACCAGTTCATCTCCGCAGCCATAGTGGCAACAACGGGCGGGAGCTTCGAACAATTAGAGGTGGTGTCCACTGCGACTCAGGTTATTGATAAGGCAACGGCGACCCAGCTATCCCTCAGTGCGACGGAAAGCGTAGTGGAGGGCGGTGCAGTAACCTACCTTGCTACCCTTGATAATCCAGCGGGTAGTGACATGACCATCCGCCTAGATAATGGCTTGACCATTTTCATTCCCGAAGGTGCGAGTGCTGGAGCCGTAAACTTTGCCACAACAGATGATGTGTACGCTCTGGATACCAGTGTCAGTGCTGAAATTATTGAGGTAGAAGGCGGGAATTTCGAGTTACTTAACATTAGTAGTGAGCCCGCTGTATCCACTGTCGTAAATGATAGTGATGACACCGTTTTGCGTTTGAGTGCCAGCACAGCGGTGGTGGAAGGCGAGAACATTGTTTATACCCTGCAACTGGACAGCCCCGCTAACAGCGATGTTGTGGTTGAGCTCGATAATGGTCAAAGCCTCACGATTGCCGCCGGTAGCTCCGAGCAAAGTATTGAAATCCCAGCAAATACTGCAGGCTCTGTTCTTGTTGCCATTTCCGATGCAAGTGGCGGCAACTTCGAAAACCTGCTTATCGACAGGCAGCCAGTACTCACACAAGTTAAAAATATTGTAGAGCTATCGTTAAGCGCCGATGCCGCTGTTACAGAAGGTGAGGCTATCACCTACACCGCAACACTTAGTGATGCCCTGGATACGCCGCTCGCCATTGAGCTTGATAATGGTCTAACCATTACAATCGCGGCGGGAGATACCAGCGGGGAGCTTAGCCTAAATACTGTTGATGATGTTTATGAAAATAGCGCAAGTGTAAGTGCCGCTATTGTGTCCACAAGTGGCGTGGATATTTCTGAATTGCGTGTGGACAGCACGCCAGTAAGTACAGCAATACTGGATGACGCCGATGGTACAAGCTTAACGCTTACGGCTGCAGCCTCAATAACCGAAGGTTCGAACCTTGTTTATACCGCCACTCTGAGCAATCCGGCCCAGGCTGAAGTAAATGTTGAATTATCCAATGGTGAAACGATCACCATTGCCGCCGGTGAAACTACGGCTTCAGTTTCCATCGCTAGCACTAACGACGTTTATCAAACGTCTATAACCGAAAGCGTGAGCATAACTGAAGCAAGGGGTGGTAATTTTGAAAACCTGATAATAGACAGCACGCCAGCGCTCACCACTGTTGAAGACAGCATAGATACAACGACTGTTTCATTAAGTGCGACTGGCGCAGTTACCGAAGCCGGCGGTACCGTTACCTACACCGCTATAGTTAGCAATCCAACTGACACCGCGATGACCGTTAATTTAAGTAATGGTGAGACAATTACCATTGCTGCGGGAGATAACTCAGGTACGGTAGACGTAACAGTTGCAGCAGACGAAGATGTGTATACCGATGCTTCTTCTGTTTCTGCGACTATTGCGAGTACGTCGGGAGGCAACTTTGAAAACCTTGTAATTGATTCAACGCCTGCAGTTACTTCAATTACAGACACCCTTGATTCAACAACTGTATCCTTAAGTGCTGCTGGGTTTATTACTGAAGCAGGCGGAACAATTACTTATACCGCTTCAGTCACTAACCCTACCGATACAGCAATGACCGTTAATTTAAGTAATGGCCAAACCATTACTATTGCTGCCGGTGATAGCTCGGGTACAGTTGATGTTGTAGTTGCTGCTGACGAAGATGTTTATACCGATGCATCTTCCGTTTCTGCCACAATTGCGAGCACGTCCGGTGGTAACTTCGAAAACGTAGTTATCGATTCCACGCCTGCAGTTACTTCAATAACAGACACCCTTGATTCAACAACAGTATCTCTAAGTGCAACGGGCTCCATTACTGAAGCAGGCGGAACAATTACTTATACCGCTTCTGTCACTAATCCTACTGACACCGCCATGACGGTTAATTTAAGTAATGGTGAGACAATTACCATTGCTGCGGGTGATAGTTCAGGTACGGTAGATGTTGCCGTTGCTGCGGCCGAAGATGTGTATGCAGAAGGATCTTCCGTTTCTGCGACAATAGATAGCACTTCTGGTGGCAACTTTGAAAACGTTGTAATTGATTCAACGCCTGCAGTTACCTCAATTACAGATACTGTTGATTCTACAACGGTATCTTTAAGTGCAACGGGCTCCATTACTGAAGCAGGCGGAACCATTACTTATACCGCTTCTGTTACCAACCCCACTGACACTGCAATGACCGTTAATTTAAGTAATGGTCAAACCATTACCATTGCTGCCGGAGATAGTTCAGGTACGGTAGATGTTGCCGTTGCTGCTGACGAGGATGTGTATGTAGATGCTTCTTCGGTTTCTGCAAGCATCGATACTACGTCGGGCGGCAATTTCGAAAACGTAGTTATCGATTCCACGCCTGCAGTTACTTCAATAACAGACACCCTTGATTCAACAACAGTATCTCTAAGTGCGACGGGCTCCATTACTGAAGCAGGCGGAATAATTACCTACACAGCTTCTGTGACCAACCCAACTGACACTGCAATGACCGTTAATTTAAGTAATGGTGAGACTATTACCATTGCCGCCGGTGATAGTTCTGGAACTGTTGATGTTGCCGTTTCGGCGGATGAAGATGTGTATGCAGATGCTTCTTCAGTTTCTGCCAGCATCGATACTACGTCTGGCGGTAATTTCGAAAACCTTGTTATTGATTCTGCGCCTGCAGTTACCTCAATTGCAGACACCCTTGATTCAACGACTGTATCTTTAAGTGCGACGGGCTCCATTACCGAAGCCGGCGGAACAATTACTTACACCGCTTCTGTTACTAATCCAACTGACACCGCGATGACGGTTAATCTGAGTAATGGTGAGACTATTACCATTGCCGCCGGAGATAGCTCGGGTACTGTTGATGTTGCCGTTGCTGCTGACGAAGATGTTTATACCGATGGATCATCCGTTTCTGCGACAAATGCGAGCACGTCCGGCGGCAACTTCGAAAACGTTGTAATTGATTCAACGCCTGCAGTTACCTCAGTTGCAGATACCATAGATTCCACAACCGTATCTTTAAGTGCAACGGGCTCCATTACTGAAGCCGGCGGAACAATTACTTATACCGCTTCTGTTACCAACCCCACTGACACCGCAATGACCGTTAATTTAAGTAATGGTGAATTCATTACCATTGCTGCGGGGGAAAATTCGGGATCTGTTGATGTAAACATTGCTGCAGACGAAGATGTTTACCTGGATAGTTCATCCATCTCTACAACAATAGATAGTACTTCTGGTGGTAACTTCGAAAGTGTCGTTATTGACTCCACGCCTGCAGTTACTTCAATAACAGACACCCTTGATTCAACGACTGTATCCTTAAGTGCAACTGGCTCAATCACCGAAGCAGGCGGCACAATTACCTACACCGCTTCGGTCACTAATCCAACCGATACAGCAATGACCGTTAATTTAAGTAATGGTCAAACCATTACTATTGCTGCCGGAGATAGCTCGGGTACAGTTGATGTTGTAGTTGCTGTTGACGAGGATGTGTATGCAGATGCTTCTTCGGTTTCTGCCAGTATTGATAATACTTCCGGTGGTAACTTCGAAAATCTTGTTATTGATTCCACGCCTGCAGTTACTTCAATTTCAGATACCCTTGATTCAACGACAGTTTCTTTAAGTGCTACTGGGTCTATTACCGAAGCTGGTGGAACCATTACCTACACCGCTTCGGTTACTAACCCAACTGACACCGCGATGACGGTTAATTTAAGTAATGGTGAGACTATCACCATTGCAGCCGGCGATAGTTCTGGAACTGTAGATGTTGCTGTTGCAGCAGATGAAGATGTTTACCTGGATAGTTCATCCACCTCTACAACAATAGATAGCACTTCTGGCGGTAACTTCGAAAACGTTGTAATTGATTCCACGCCTGCAGTTACTTCAATTACAGACACCCTTGATTCCACAACTGTATCTTTAAGTGCGACGGGCTCCATTACTGAAGCCGGCGGAACTATTACTTACACCGCTTCAGTCACTAACCCAACTGACACCACGATGACGGTTAATTTAAGTAATGGTCAAAGCATTACCATTGCTGCCGGAGATAGTTCAGGAACTGTTGATGTAAACATTGCTGCTGACGAAGATGTGTATACAGATGCTTCTTCGGTTTCTGCCAGCATCGATACTACGTCTGGCGGTAATTTTGAAAACCTTGTTATTGATTCTTCGCCTGCAGTTACATCGATTGCAGATACCCTTGATTCAACGACTGTATCTTTAGGTGCTACTGGGTCTATTACCGAAGCAGGCGGAACCATTACTTATACCGCTTCCGTTACTAATCCAACAGATACAGCAATGACCGTTAATTTAAGTAATGGTCAAACCATTACCATTGCTGCGGGTGATAGCTCAGGAACTGTTGATGTAAACATTGCAGCAGACGAAGATGTGTATGTAGAATCTTCTTCAGTTTCTGCCAGCATCGATACTACGTCTGGCGGTAATTTCGAAAACGTAGTTATCGATTCAACGCCTGCAGTTACTTCAATTACAGATACCCTTGATTCCACAACTGTATCCTTAAGTGCTACTGGCTCCATTACTGAAGCCGGTGGGACAATTACCTATACCGCTTCAGTCACTAATCCAACAGACACAGCAATGACGGTTAATTTAAGTAATGGTCAAACCATTACCATTGCCGCCGGTGATAGCTCGGGTACTGTTGATGTTGTAGTTGCCGCGGACGAAGATGTATATGCAGATGGAACTTCCGTTTCTGCCACAATTGCGAGCACGTCGGGAGGTAACTTCGAAAGTGTCGTTATCGATTCTACGCCAGCGGTTACTTCAATTACAGACACTGTTGATTCCACAACCGTATCTTTAAGTGCTACTGGCTCAATTACCGAAGCTGGTGGAACCATTACCTACACTGCTTCTGTGACTAATCCAACTGACTCAGCAATGACGGTTAATTTAAGTAATGGCCAAACCATTACCATTGCTGCGGGTGATAGTTCAGGTACGGTAGATGTTGCCGTTGCTGCGGACGAAGATGTGTATGCAGATGCTTCTTCGGTTTCTGCAAGCATCGATACTGCGTCGGGTGGAAACTTCGAAAGTGTCGTTATTGATTCCACGCCAGCGGTTACTTTAATTACAGATACCGTTGATTCAACGACTGTATCTTTAAGTGCTACTGGGTCTATTACTGAAGCAGGCGGAACAATTACTTATACCGCTTCAGTCACTAACCCTACCGATACAGCAATGACCGTTAATTTAAGTAATGGTCAAACCATTACCATTGCTGCTGGTGATAGCTCGGGTACTGTTGATGTTGTAGTCGCTGCAGACGAAGATGTATACCTGGATAGTTCATCCATCTCTGCAACAATAGATAGTACTTCTGGTGGTAACTTCGAAAGTGTCGTTATTGATTCAGCGCCTGCAGTTACTTCAATTACAGACACCCTTGATTCCACAACTGTATCCTTAAGTGCTACTGCATCGATTACCGAGGCAGGTGGAACAATTACCTATACCGCTTCCGTTACCAACCCAACTGACACCGCAATGACCGTTAATTTAAGTAATGGCCAAACCATTACGATTGCTGCGGGTGATAGTACTGGCACTGTTGATGTTGTAGTTGCTGCAGACGAAGATGTTTATACCGATGCATCTTCCGTTTCTGCGACTATTGCGAGCACGTCGGGTGGTAACTTCGAAAGTGTCGTTATTGATTCCACGCCTGCAGTTACTTCAATTACAGACACCCTTGATTCAACGACTATTTCTTTAAGTGCGACGGGCTCCATTACCGAAGCCGGCGGAACTATTACTTACACCGCTTCGGTTACCAATCCTACTGACACCGCAATGACGGTTAATTTAAGTAATGGTCAAAGCATTACCATTGCTGCCGGTGATAGTTCAGGTACTGTTGATGTCGCCGTTGCTGCTGACGAAGATGTGTATGTAGATGCTTCTTCGGTTTCTGCCAGCATCGATACAACGTCCGGTGGTAACTTCGAAAACCTTGTTGTTGATTCAACGCCTGCAGTTACTTCAATAACAGACACCCTTGATTCAACGACTGTATCCTTAAGTGCTACTGGGTCTATTACCGAAGCAGGTGGAACAATTACCTATACCGCTTCAGTCGCTAATCCTACTGACACCGCAATGACGGTTAATTTAAGCAATGGCCAAACCATTACTATTGCTGCCGGTGATAGCTCGGGTACAGTTGATGTTGTAGTTGCTGCTGACGAAGATGTTTACCTGGATAGTTCATCCATCTCTACAACAATAGATAGTACTTCTGGCGGTAATTTCGAAAGTGTCGTTATTGACTCCACGCCTGCAGTTACCTCAATTACAGATACCGTTGATTCAACAACTGTATCCTTAAGTGCTACTGGGACTATTACCGAAGCCGGTGGAACAATTACCTATACCGCTTCAGTCACTAATCCAACTGACACCGCAATGACCGTTAATCTAAGTAATGGGCAAACTATTACCATTGCCGCCGGTGATAGCTCGGGTACTGTTGACGTCGCCGTTGCTGCGGACGAAGATGTATATACCGATGCATCTTCCGTTTCTGCCACAATTGCGGGCACGTCGGGTGGTAACTTCGAAAACGTTGTAATTGACTCCACGCCTGCAGTTACCTCAATTACAGATACCGTTGATTCCACAACAATATCCTTAAGTGCTACTGGGTCTATTACTGAAGCAGGCGGCACAATTACCTACACAGCTACCGTTACCAACCCAACTGACACCGCAATGACGGTTAATTTAAGTAATGGTCAAACCATTACCATTGCTGCCGGTGATAGCTCGGGTACTGTTGATGTTGTAGTTGCTGCGGACGAAGATGTGTATGCAGATGCTTCTTCAGTTTATGCCAGCATAGATAATACTTCCGGTGGTAACTTCGAAAGTGTAATTATCGATTCAACGCCTGCAGTTACTTCAATTTCAGACACTGTTGATTCCACAACGGTATCCTTAAGCGCTACTGGCTCCATTACTGAAGCAGGCGGAACCATCGCCTACACGGCTTTTGTTACCAACCCAACTGACACCGCCATGACCGTTAGTTTAAGTAATGGCCAAACCATTACTATTGCTGCCGGTGATAGCTCGGGTACTGTTGATGTTGTAGTTGCTGCGGACGAAGATGTGTATGCAGATGCTTCTTCCGTTTCTGCGACTATTGCGAGCACGTCGGGTGGTAACTTCGAAAGTGTAATTATCGATTCCACGCCTGCGGTCACTTCAATAACAGACACCCTTGATTCCACAACAATATCCTTAAGTGCTACTGGGTCTATTACTGAAGCAGGCGGCACAATTACCTACACTGCTTCGGTTACTAACCCAACTGACACCGCCATGACCGTTAATTTAAGTAATGGCCAAACCATTAC
>FXAI01000001.1:683360-851420 GCA_900177435.1 Alteromonadaceae bacterium Bs31 | reverse complement strand
CCAGGCGCCAACACTACCATTATTGGTACTGCACCCGGTGTCAGAATCTCCGGTAATATCAGTGTTAGCGGCAGTGACAAGAAAAATATCATTGTGCGTAACATCGCCGTTCGCGGAAAGCCCTGCGGTAGCAATGACGCCTGTAAAAGTGGCTCCGATGGTGTCTACATTGGCAACGGCGCGACTAATATCTGGTTTGACCACGTAGATGTTTCCGATGGCCAGGATGGTAACTTCGACGTAACTCGTTCAGGTGATTTTGTAACCTGCTCCTGGTGTAAGTTTTACTATACCTACGATAAAGACCATCGCCTCTCCAACCTCATTGCCGGTAGTGACAATGAAACGGAAAGCCGTGGCAAATTAAACATTACCTACATGAACAGCATGTGGGGAGATCGCGTTAATTCCCGTCAGCCTCGCGGACGCTTTGGCAAAATTCACATGTTAAACAACTACCACAAGAACTCGGGTTCTTTGCACGGTGTTGGTAAGGAAATGGCTTTAATTGCCGAGAATTCCTACTACGATGTACCCGGCAAAGATGTGTTCTTTAGCATGGGCAGCCCAAAAGGCTGGAAAGGTAGTGGTAACAAAGGTAGCGCTAAAAATCTGAATGCGACCAGCGGCAGCACATTCACTATTCCTTATAGCTATAGCAAAATGTCTGCGGATGAAGCCAAGGCGGCAGTTCTCTCCTCCGACTGTGGCGCGGGGAATACCTGCCTGTTTGATCACGACGGTACAGGCTCTTCCAGTTCAAGCTCTAGCTCCTCAAGCTCATCCAGTTCCAGCTCGTCCAGTAGCTCCTCCTCAGGTGGCGGCACGTCTCTCACCCTGCAGGAAGATGATGCAGACTTTCTCGGTGTAGATGGTTCTATAGACAATAACAATAGCGGCTTTACGGGTAGCGGCTTTGCCAATACTGATAATGCAAGTGGCACCGGCGTAGAATGGCGCGTTAATTCAAGCGGTAATGTGCAGTTGTCCTGGCGTTATGCCAACGGCAGCAGTACTGATCGCAGCGCGAAATTAATCGTAGACGGCAATACCCTGGTGTCTTCTGTAAGCTTCCCAGGCACAGGCGCCTGGAGCAGCTGGTCTGAATCCTCTGCTGTAGCAATCAATTTAGGTGCTGGCTCTCATACTGTGCGCCTGGAAGCCACAAACGGCTCGGGTCTGTCGAATATCGATTTCCTCAAGGTTACCGGGTCACTTTCGAGTTCCAGCTCCAGCTCATCAAGTTCCTCTAGCTCTAGCAGTTCCAGTTCGTCCAGCTCAAGCTCCTCTAGCTCTAGCAGTTCCAGCTCTTCCAGTTCAAGCTCTAGCTCCTCAAGCTCCAGCTCGTCGTCTTCCGGCGGCAACGGCAATGCCTGTAACGGTGTGAACGAGTACCCCAACTGGACAGCGGCTGACTGGGAAGGCGGCGAACCAAATCACGCTAACGCTGGCGACCAGATGGTTTATCAGAGTAATTTATACCAAGCGAACTGGTACACCAATTCTGTGCCTGGTTCAGATTACTCCTGGACATTACTCGGCAGTTGCAGCGGCACTGGCAGTTCCTCATCCAGTAGCTCCTCATCAAGCTCATCGTCGAGCAGTTCTTCATCAAATAGCTCCAGTTCATCAAGCAGCAGCTCCAGTAGCTCTAGCAGCTCTTCCAGTTCCAGCAGCTCCAGCTCTTCCTCATCAAGCTCTAGTTCAGGTTCGATTGAGCTGACAATCCAGGAAGACACTGCAGGTTTCTGTGGTGTAGATGGTTCTGTGGATTCCAACAACGGTGGTTTCACTGGCTCAGGCTTTGCCAATACCGAAAACGCAGATGGAAAAGCGGTAAGCTGGGCGGTGAATGTACCGGACGGTGGTAGTTATGCACTTGAATGGCAATTTGCGAATGGTTCCTCTGACAATCGCAGCGGAGACATCGTAGTTAACGGTGTAACACTTGGCTCAGTCGATTTTGATTCAACCGGTTCGTGGTCTAGCTGGACCGCAGTGAGCACAGTTGTTCAGTTAAACGCGGGCAATAATCTCATCAAACTTGTTGCCAACACCGGCGGTGGTCTAGCCAATATAGACTCTATTGTTCTAGTGGGTAACGATCTGCAGGTGGGCGACTGTAATGGAAGTTCCAGCAGCAGTTCTTCCAGCTCAAGCTCGTCATCCAGTTCAAGTTCTTCAAGCAGTAGCAGCGGTTCAACCGGCCCTGTAGACCCCTACGAGCACATGGGCTGGGCAGCTCACACCGCCTGTGGCCCTAATGGCACAACGGGTGGTGAAGGCGGTAGCTCTACCACCGTGACCAGTGGCGGCGCCTTCAAAAGCGCGTTCTCCGGTAGCGACCGAAAAATTATTTACATCGACGGGAGCATTTCCGGTGTGGGTAGTATCAATGGATCAAACAAAACCGTTATCGGTAGAAATGGTGCCAAAGTCAGCGGCGGTGTTTCGCTCTCTGGCAGTAAAAATGTGATATTCAAAAATATCGAATTTGCTGATGGCTCCGACGATACCTTTGAACTCTCAGGAAGTAGCTGTGTCTGGTTTGACCACAATATTTTTAGAGACGGTAAAGACGGCAACCTGGACATCGTTCGCGCATCCAATTATGTGACTGTTTCCTGGAACAGGTTCTATTACACCAAAGGCCACGGCCACATGCTGTCCAACTTGAATGGCAACTCAAATGGCGCTACCGGAGACCGTGACAAAATAAAAGTTACCTTCCACCACAACTGGTGGGGAGCGGGTGTTAAAGAGCGTATGCCACGCACACGCTTCGGTGATATACACGTATTTAACAACTACTATAAATACGAAAAGGTGAGTGGAGACGCAGGCCAGAACTATTGTATAGGCGCCGGTATTGAAGCGCGTTTATTAATAGAAAATAACTACTTCGATGAAAGTAATGACCCTATTGTGTTCTTCTCAGACGAGGGAACAGCGCAAGTGGTTCATACCGGAAACGTTTTCTACAATACAACCGGCCTAAGCGTGAGCAGAGGCAGCTCCTTTAACCCGCCCTACCCTTACACAATGAACGCAGGGGAAGATGTGCCTTCAATTGTTAAAGCGCTGTCTGGCCCACAATAAAAGACGGCGAAATTACCCGACTATGAACATCCAGTTTGGGTAATTAGACTCTTATTTTCCATTCCCAACCCTCCCTACACGGAGGGTTTTTTTTGCCCCCCAAAAAGCCTCTAAGTGGCAAGCCCTTAAACGCCTATGCTGGCATTAAACGTGGCTAACAAGGTTTGAGGGAAGTTAAGAATTAAAATTATCAAGTATCTCAAATTTGCCACTCCCCATCTAAAAAGTGTATCTAAAACCTATCTGCCATTTTTAAAATAGTTGAGCACTTTCCGTTCGGCGTACAAATTTTTTTACTGCTATTACTCAAAAACATAAACCACTTTCCCAGAAAAATAATGCTCAGGCCAACGGGAGTCGACAAAGGAAAAAACACTGGCACATGAGCGCCGCGAAATAGTCGCACGCGATTCGCTAATAAGGGTTAAAGTAGTTGTTGACGGTACATCGCCCTTGATGAATTGCCTGTTTTAAGCTCACAGACTAATTCTTTCTGCCTGCCCAGCCTCAAGAAATTTAGATGTAGTAAATTAGCACATAGGCAGACAGCAGGATGGCTATCCATAAAGCGGTGGTGCCAATCGGCCACGAACGAGCGAAAAGACCGCGCTCTTCACTATCGTCAGTGTGGGCTTGCCCCAGGTAGCGCACCGAAACTTGAGTTAAATACACCTGGCAAGCCATCAGAAAACGACCGGCGGAGACCTGTAGCGGAACCACTACAGATCTAGCCAAGGTACCCGCTAGCCAGGGGCCAGCTCGTCGCCACAGCCAGTCAACGTCGAGGCTTACAGTATCAGTACGCTTCATGAGTGGTAGCAGCAGGAAGAACGCAAGGCCCGAAAACAGTAACAACTGCAGGTAAAAAAGTACCTTGCCCAGCGTATAGGGCTGGTAGTCCAGAGGATAAGGAAGCAGCACATACAGCCACTCAGGGAACAAGCCCAACAATATACAGAGGCCAGCGAACAGCAACATAGATAGCGCCATATTCCAGGGGGCGTCCTTGGGGCGCAAGCCGGAATCACGCTGAAAGAAAACGAACCATGGGAATTTGATGCCCGCATGCAGGAACACCCCTGCAGACGCCGCCGTAAGCAGCATATAAACCCATACCAAGCCCTGGTTTGCGGCGGCCTGGGAAATAAGCGATTTGGTGGTAAACCCGGAGGTTAATGGAAAACTGGAAATGGACAAGGCACCCACAATGCCGCATACCGTGGTAAGCGGCATTGTACGAAACAGGCCACCGAGGTCGGTACATTTGTGCTTACCGGTGCGATAGATAACCACCCCCGCGCTCATAAACAACAGCGCTTTGTAGATAATATGCGCAAATGCGTGGGCCGCAGCGCCGTTAAGCGCCATTTGCGTACCGATACCTACCGCGCAGACCATAAATCCAACTTGGTTAACCACCGAATACGCCAGTATCCGCCGGATATCATTCTCCAGCAGTGCGTAGATGATGCCGTACATCACCATAAACAGACCCACCCCAATCAGCACGGGTTCGCCTGGAAACAAAAGAATAAGTGCGAGTACAGCGGTCTTGGTCGTAAATGCAGATAGGAAAACAGACCCGGTGGAACTGGATTCCGGGTACGCATCTGCCAGCCAAGCAGACAAAGGAGGTGCAGCCGCATTTATCAATATTCCGCACAAAATCATCCAGCTATGGAAGTCATGCGCCAGCATCGCAGTGATCTGGATGGATCCCGTACTAACAACAAGCCCCTCGATCCCTACCTTAAGCACGATGCCCCCCAGGAGATGCAGGATGGCATAGCGAATTCCAGCCGCGCGCGAGGCGGCAGTGCCGCCGCACCACACAACAACAGTTGAGAACAACGCCATCAGCTCCCAGTAGACAAACAGCGTGATCAGGTCGCCGGCAAAACTAACGCCAATGGCCCCCGCCGCATAGGCAAAAGCGGCAGCCAACTCGTACCATTTGGCAATACGGAAGGCATAGAGCCCCCCTACAAAGGCCATTAGGGCAAAAACCGTAGCAAACAGGCGTCGCAGAGGGCTGCCCTCTACAGGCTCAATACTGTATGAGAGGAAACTAATAGTACCTTGTACCCCGTCGGGTACTTGCCAAATTGCCCAAAGGGTTAGCAGCGGCGCCAGTAAAATGATAGCGGTGCGAAAGTGACCGCGCAGAGGCCCTATGGCAAGTGCAGCCATAATCATGATCAGCGCTGGCGATATCAACTCAGGCATCGTCGCGGTACTCCTCGTAATACTGACGGGGGCGCTTTAGCACAGCACCAAGCACTTTGGCGAACAGCACCATCAGCACGCAACTAAAAAAACCAAACACAGCACCAAAGCCAAACCAGCCATCCACGGTGAAATAGCCCTTCACGTAAATAAACAACTGCGCGGCAACCGTAAGGGCCAGCACAATCGAAAAGCCCCACCAAAGCCCGCGTATGGTGCTCGGTCGCGTCAAAAAATGTTCAGTCTCTGAATCTTTCATTGCGCCATCCCCTGCACTAATTGCTTTTCCAGCTCAATCACCGAACCGTTGAAGAAGAAGAATCCCAGGGTCAGCAGCGCAGTGGCAACCACAGCAAGCACCACAAGAGGCGGAGCCTCGCCGTGATTTTTGCCTCCCTCAGGTTCACGCTCGAACCAGGCCATAAAGATAATCGGTAAGAAATAAGCCGCATTAAGCACTGTACTGGCGATGATTGTGAAAATGGCCAACAGATTCTCCGCCTGGAAAGAACCTGCCAAGATATACCACTTGGACACAAATCCCGCGGTTGGGGGTACGCCGATCATGCTCAGTGCGCCAATGGTAAAGGCCGTCATAGTCCAGGGCATCCTGCGGCCAATGCCTCGCAGCTGGTGCAGCTCGGTCTTCTTAGCGGCGGTATAGATAGCCCCCGCTGCGAAAAACAAAGTGATTTTGCCAAAGGCGTGCGCCACCATATGAATGGCAGCACCGATTTCCGCCAATGGTTTTAGCACCGCAGCGGCCAACACAACATAGGAGAGCTGAGCCACGGTGGAATAGGCCAACAGGCGCTTGAGGTTCTGCTGGCGCAGAGCAACCAGGCTGGCAGCAATAATGGTGAAACACGCCGCATAGACAAGCCAGGTTGAACTTGGGGTACTAAATAGGAAATCGACACCAAAGATATAAACGATGACCTTGGTGATGGTGAACACGCCCGCCTTAACCACAGCGACCGCGTGCAACAGCGCACTCACTGGAGTGGGCGCTACCATGGCTGCCGGTAGCCATCTGTGCACCGGCATTACCGCCGCCTTACCAACACCGAACACAAACAAAGCGAGCAACAAGCCCACATCTGCCCCGCCGATCTTGCCCTCAAGGATGCCGCCGGGGGTAAACTCAAGGCTACCAGCAACATGATAGGTCCAAATAATCGCGGGCAGAAACAGGCCTATCGAAGTGCATAACAGTATCCCAAGATACACCCGGGCAGATTTTACTGTAGCCTCATCGCCCTTATGGGACACCAGCGGGTAGGTGGAGAGCGTCAGTAATTCGTAGAACAGAAACAACGTGAAAAGATTGGACGCGAACGCAACCCCAATGGTCGCAGCCAAGGCCAAAGCAAAACAGGTATAAAAGCGGGTCTGCTTTTTCTCTTTGTTGCCGCGCATGTAGCCGATGGAGTATACCGAATTGATAATCCACAGCCCCGAGGCCAAGGCGGCAAACAACATGCCCAGTGGTTCAACCCGGAAAGCGACTGACAGCCCCGGCAGTATCTCCCCAAAGCTCAACTCAGGTCGCTGCCCAGCATAGATTTCCGGTAACAAACCCCAAACCACCCAGGCCAGTGCGCATGCACCCACCAGCGTGACACTCTCTCGCAAATTATCAGAGAATCGTCCGGCCAAGACGATACCCGCCGCAATAACAAGCGGCAGAACAAGGGCAACCAGGATCATAGTATCGGCGCTCATAGAACATGCCCCAACAGTAGCTTCGCTGCTGCGCTCGAAAGCGATAGCGGGAATTGCGGAAACAGACCGAAACCAATATTTGCGAGAGCCACTACCCAGGTCACCAGCAGTAATACTCCAGGCGCTTCCTTGGGGCTTTGCGCTTCTGCCACCGCTTGCTTGAAGTAAAGCGTCTCGACAATACGCCAAACATAAACCAACGCCATCAGCGAACTGATAAGGATTACCGCCACCAGCAGCCAGGCAAAACGCCCTTCGTCCATAGCAGCACTGAGCAATAACCACTTACTGATAAAGCCGGCAGTGCCGGGCACACCGATTAAGCTTAGACCGCAAACCACCATGGCTGCGGCGGTATAGGGCATGGTTTTGGCTGCGCCTGCCAACTGCGCAAGCCTCAGATCTTTGTATTGGTAGGCCAAGCATGCCACGGCAAGGAACAGCCCTCCCTTGGCGAGCGCGTGATTGAAAAGGTGGGCTGCGGAGGCGATCAGTCCCGCTTCCGTAACGAAGCTGGCGCCCAGCATTATGTAGCCTATTTGTGCTACTGAGGAGGTACCCAACAAACGTTTCAGGTTGCCCTCAAACATGGCAACGGCTGAAGCCACCATGATACCCAGCAGGGCCAAGGGCATTAGAAACAAAGAAAATTGCAGCTGATGGCCTGACAAGTTTGCCTGGAATACCACGAAATCAAAACGAATAAGAACGTAAATTGCCACCTTGGTTGCACAGGCGGCGAGGAACACGGTAATCATATGGGGAGCATGGGTGTACGCGTTAGGAAGCCATACATGCAGGGGAAACACAGCCGCTTTCAAAGCTAAGCCGATGGTAATGAAACCGGCTGCCACCAGAATAGGGTTAATGTCGGTAACGCCACCAATACGGGACTCCATGTCTGCCAGGTTTAGAGTGCCCGTCATCATGTAGACCATACCGACACCAATAAGATAAAAGGTAGCGCCTATGGTGCCCATGATCAGGTATTTGAATACCGAGGGTAGCGCTCGTCTATCTGGCCCACCGGCAATCAGCACATAGCTGGCCAAAGACGAGATCTCCATAAATACAAAAATATTGAAGGCGTCTGCGGACACCACAATGCCCACCAGACCTGCCAAGACCAATAGCCAGGCGGAGTAGAAAAGCGGCTGGCGCTCTAGCTCAATTTGGCTATCGATACTGGCTCGCGCGGCCAGAAGAGAGAGCGCTGCAGCGCCCGTGACGATAACCAGCACCAGAGCACCAAAAGCGCCAACATACAGTTCGATACCATATGGGGCAGTCCAACCACCCATGTCGTAACCAAAGTGGGCACCCTTTGAGACCGCCACAGCCATGGTAAGGGCGATAAAGAAACTAAAAATGGCGACCAGCGTGGCGCCAGCCCAGGCCAAACCGCGCGGCTGAAGTAATAGAATCAACGGTGCAGCGAGCATGGGCACGATGACTTGTAAAGCAGGCAAGTGGGGAGTCAAATCCATGATGTCAGTCCGCGTCCAGAATCTCGTTTTCTTCGATGGTGCCGTAAGCTTCCTTGATTCGCACCACGATAGCCAAGCCAAGAGCGAGCGTTGATACTCCCACCACAATGGCAGTAAGTATTAATACTTGAGGAATAGGATTGGAAAATATCTGATTCTCGACGCCTTTCTGAATAATTGGAGCCGTGCCGCCCTCCACCTTGTCCATGGTGATGTACATAAGGAACACTGCAGACTGAAAGATCGACAAACCAATCAGCTTCTTCACCAGATTGACCTTGGCGATCACGGTATAAAGTCCAATGGAAAGTACAATGGCGAATACCCAATAATTGAAGTACCCGAGCAGTTCAAGCAAACTCATGAATAGACTGGCCTCGCCGCAAACGCGTGAAAGATACTCAGCAGCGCACCACAGACTGCCATGCCCACACCACCCTCAATCAACAGAATACCGACCTGCTGACCAGTAACGGGATTGGATGCCAAAACCGAGTACTCAAGAAAATTGCCACCCATCAGAATACAAAGTAAACCCACCCCGCCATAAAGACAGGCACCACCAATCACCAGCCCCATCAACACAGACCGAGGTAAAACTTTCAAGGCAGCCGCCTCGCCCTCTAGGAGGGCGTAGAGAATAATACCTGTGGCAATCAAAGCCCCGGCCTGGAAGCCACCCCCAGGGCCGTACTCTCCGTGGAATTGCACATACAGGCCAAACAGTATGATGAACGGTATCAGTAACCTTCCCACCACCTGGGGAATAAGGTGGTGCCTGAGACCCGAGCTTGGTTGTACCGCAGCCGTCTGTGCGCCTTTAGGGTGAACCCCCAGGATAAATAACACGCCGATACAGGCGGCGAACACCACAAAAACCTCACCCAGAGTATCGTAACCCCGAAAAGTACCCAGCACTGCCGTAACAACGTTGGGGATATCGATAAGCTCTGGTGTTTTCTCCAAGTACCAGGGTGCCAAGTGCTGATGAACCGGTGCGTCGGGGTCTCCCAGCCGCGGTTTGTCAAAAGTGGCGTAAATAATCAGAGCTGTAAGTATTGCCACCACCACAGCCGCAACTCGGCCTCTAGCCGCAGCAAATTTTTCCCGCTCTGCGGTGAGCGCCAGTGCTCCAAGGAAAATGACCGTGGTCACACCCGCGCCTACAGCGGCCTCTGTAAGAGCCACATCGGCGGCATCCAGAATAAAAAAGTTAGCCGCCATCAACAGGCTAAATATGGAAGTGAGCATCACAGCGACAAACAAATTCTCCGTACGCACAATTGCCAGCGCGGTAACCACCAGCAGCGACAGCAGGAATAAAGCAAACAGGATGATCACTCAACATCCTCCCTTTCAGCAGGGTTCTTCGGGTCCGCTTGGCTCTCGTCTAGCGCATCGGCATCAGGTTTAAGCCCCGATTGCAACGCTGCGTTGGCGAGGGCGTAACTAGCGGTCGGCCCGGTAATAAGCAGGAACACCATGATGGCCAAAAGCTTGAACGCTGCCAGGGAAAAGCCCGCTTGAATGATGATGCCAGTAAAAATAAGAATAGTGGCCATAGTGTCTGTGAGGCTGGCCGAATGCAATCGTGTATAGAATCCAGGCAAGCGCAACGAACCGATACCACCGATTAAAACAAAACCGCCACCCAAGCACAGCAACACCCAGCTAAGTATGTCTAACACCAAGTTAGTCATGTTCATGCTCCTGGGTGCCACGAGTATGGTTCTGAAAAAACTCCAGTACCGCCAGTATTCCCACAAGGTTGATAAGCGCGTATGCCAGGGCGAGATCAAGAAAGTCGGGGCGGCCAAACAGGAAAGCAATAACCGACAGCAGCAACACTGTTTTTGTGCCAAACATATTTACTGCCAGCACGCGGTCATAAACCGAGGGCCCCAGGAGTGCGCGCACCAAGGCAAGCACCATGGTCACGAGGATAGCGAGCGATACAACAAAATACATTTAGTCTAAACCCGGTCGTTTACTGCTTCGCCGCAGCGCTTCCTGTTGAAGTAAGTCACGCGCACCTTTCTTTGTCAGGCAGTGGACTAACAAGCGGTCTTCATGCACGTCGATGGTCACTGTGCCCGGAGAAAGAGTAATCGAGTTCCCTAGAATCACCTTGCTCACATCACTTTCATCGGTAGCTATTAACTCAACCACGGTTGGGCTGATGGGCAAGGAAGGGCTCAACACCAGTCGTGCGACCGCCAGGCTAGACTTTATTACTTCAACCAGCAACCACCAACAGTAGGCAGGTAAGCGCAGCAGCGATCGCATTGTTAAGCTCTGAGTGTGATCAAAGAACCCCATTCTTTTGGCAAGCCATACGCTCAACAAACATGAGAACAGGCCCAACCAAAGCAGTAGCGGTTTGTAGATGCCGGACCACAGCAGCCAGCTAACTAGCAGCAACAGAAAAAGGCCCCCAAGCTGCAGTGGGCCTACCGCCCCCTGTTGACCCAAGCGTTTATTCATTGCCACAGGAGTAATGTTCGCGCAGCGATTTGTAAACAGCTTCTCTGGCAGGCGAACTCGCGGTAGCGCCTACATCCAGCTTCACAAGATCCGCGACAACCTGCTTGACTACCGCGCGCATTGGCAGAGGATCCCCCAGGCAGAAGCCAGCCAGCTCGGCTGCACGTAACTTATCAGCCCTGCTTGGCATCCGTGTTCGCATCGCTCGCTCTGTGAATGTCTCCTCGCGATTTTTCCCCGCTTCGGCATTCAGCATTACGCTCACATCGGTTGCTACCGCCCCGTCAATAAAGCCCTGCAAATAGCGAATGCAATACTGCGCATCTGCCCCCTCAGGTTTAGCGTCCATAAGCTTGCAGTGGGAAACAAGCTCGTGCACTGTTAAAACCTCAACAGCCCGCGCAGCGGGCGCTAACATTAGCACCGCCAAAAACACGGCCGCAATATTGGCTCTGGTATTCAATAGATTGAATACTCTTCCAAGATTAATTTGTAAGCTGTTAAGCATATTATTCTCTGCGCCTTGACAAGGGTTATGACCAACAAGTATAGAGCAATAAACTCAAGATTGCGGGAGCATTATAACTATAAATAACAAGCTGTCGCGAGTAAGTTAGTTCAGTTGACATCCGGGGTAAAAACGCTCACCCAGCGCATATTTTGAACACCCCTCAGCAAGCGTTCATTCAATGGTACCCCCCCAAACTTTCCTCCCATCCTTTCCAAACGCCGTCACCAAAATCAACAATAAATACAAAGATTATGGGTACAATTTCTGCCAACCCAAGGCATAAAGTGGAAACCGGCGCCACGCAATACCCTTGGGCAGCATGATTATAAAAAACCACAGCTGATCATTCTTCACTCCAAAAATCGGCCAGAAAAGGTAAAAATAACATGCACATCACTCAGCCTTATCTGCACCCGGAAAATCAGCACGCATTATCAAATGGAATCTAATTTGGCACAAATTATTTTATCAAACTAGCAGTTCACTGCTTCAGGAAAATAATCCGCTTATCGATACAGGTCAGCTTGGCTTCGCCAAAAATAAATATTAATACAGCTGTATATTTTTAATGTTTTTCTTCAATAAGTACCTGCGGTTTCTATCTACAGCAAAATTACTTCACACTATTCACTTTTTTCAAGCTGTCTGAGTGCTTGTCCACACTTTTCCTGAGACCGGGGTCAGGGTTAAGTTCGCCAATCTCTCTTATGATGAGCTCCGTTACAAGGCCTGTTAACATTAATTAAAAAATTCCAGGCACGCACTGTTGTCGGCGAAACATCCAAAAACTATTAATTCAGACAATCATAAACTGGTTGGTGAAGACGCCAGAGTTGCGCTAAAAATCAGCGCCAGATTTAGTGAATTTCTAACATAAAACTATTAGGTTCCGGGAAAAGTGTCTGGGCAGTTCCATATGCCTGAGCTTGCCGTGGGAATCAGAAAATTATCGAAAATTATCAGAGTTCCTAAACGTTGTTAAATAACGAAACTTAAAAACCCATGCTTATAAACCTGCCAGTTTAGTAAGCAAGGGCTCCTCAGAATAATTGCAGATTTAGTTTTTACAACCACCGAAGATCATTGAGTAGCAGATCTATTTGACAACAGTAGCCCAACTTAACCGAGCTTGGGCTATGCCATATTCATTTGGGGCAATATTATGAAAAACACCTTAAAACGATCGTTGTTACCGGCAATCGTTTCGCTTGCAATCACCGCATGTGGTGGCGAAGTAGGAAACCTGGGCGATATTTTATCACCAGAACCAGGTTCAAGTTCCTCAAGCAGCTCGTCCAGCTCAAGCTCTTCAAGTAGTTCATCAAGCAGCAATAGCTCAACAAGTAGTTCGAGCAGCTCTTCAAGTAGCTCTTCTACGAGCAGCACGTCTTCAAGCTCGTCGGGCAGCATGTCGCCAGACCCTGGCAGCTCTTCCTCAAGCTCAAGCAGTAGCTCCAGTTCCTCCAGCTCCAGCTCCAGCTCCAGTTCGAGTAGTTCAAGCTCATCCTCATCAAGTTCGTCGTCCAGTTCTTCATCGAGCTCGTCCTCTAGCTCCTCGAGCAGCAGCTCTTCCTCTAGCAGCTCCTCAAGCAGCTCCTCCAGTTCCAGTGGAAGCGCTGAACTCGTTGCCTTCCCCGGTGCTGAAGGCTATGGCAAAGTGGCCTCCGGTGGTCGCGGAGGTTCTGTGTATGAAGTAACGACGCTCGAGGCAAAAGGCGCAGGCAGTCTCGATGAGGCTCTCAAAGCTTCCGGGCCAAGAACAGTAGTGTTCCGTGTTGGTGGCACCATCAAAGGTAATTTCAGCATATCCAATGACGACATCACCATTGCTGGCCAAACAGCGCCCGGTGATGGTATCGCCATTCATGGCTCCCTCAGGGTTGCGGCTGATAACGTCATCATTCGCTATATCAGGGTAAGGGGAACGGCGAGCGGTGATACCATTTCCAATAACAAAAACAGCCCAAACCGTTATCAGGTGTATGACCACATCTCTACCAACTGGAGTAGCGATGAGGTCTTTTCCATTTACTTCAACGAGTATGTCACCATTCAATACTCCATGATTACCGAGGCGAACTCCAGTGATCATAAATTTGGCGGCATATGGGGCAATAATTACTCCACCTACCACCATAATTTGTTCGCACACAATCAGGATCGCGTGTCGCGATTTGCCTCTGGCTCCGGCTACAACGACTTTAGAAACAATGTTATTTACAACTGGAGCGGTCTTGGCACCTACGGCTGTGAAAATCAGCAAGTCGGCGATAGTGAGCATGTGTTCTGTAACGCGAATGTTGTCGCCAACTATTATAAACCGGGCCCGGCAACGCCCAGTAATTACCGTGCGATTACCCCCACCACGCGCAATGGTGCCAGTGATTATGGCAAGTGGTATGTGGCCGATAATTATTTCTACGGCAACGACGCCGCAACTGCCGACAACTGGTTAGCCGTTATCCCGCACTATTGGGAAAAAATTGACCGGGACCTCGACGCGATTGCAGGTTTAAGAGTGGATACCCCTTCCGAGTACATGCCCATTAACCAGCAGACTGCGGTGGAGGCTTACCAAACGGTTTTAGATGACGTGGGTACCAGCCTGCCTCGTCGCGACGCGCTGGATGCTCGCATCATTGAAGAGGTGCGCACCGGCACAGCCATTAACGGTAACGGGCATATCAGCAGCCCCGGCACCTTGCCTGACCTGCAGGGCAATTCAGCACCACTTGACTCAGACCACGACGGAATGCCCGACGACTGGGAAGTCGCCAACGGGCTCAACCCCAACGACGCCAGCGACAGAAATAATACCGATAGCATTGGCTATACCATGCTGGAAAATTATCTGAACAGTATTGATAGTTTATAAATAAACCTTTAAAAGCTTCTAACAGCAAAGGCGCCAGTTGGCGCCTTTTTTAGGTTTTATCACCGCTATTCTGCACTCCGCTTGCGCAAGCAACACGCTCCATGGAATTGGTCTAAACCAGAGCCAATGCTATGCTTTCTTTATGTAGTAGAATAAGCACGTTTTTAAATTTGAGGAAATTAAATTGGACTTTGCTTACTGGCTAAATGAGCACCTTATCGACGTATTGGCAACGGCCTGGTTCTTTATATGCTGGATAGGCTACTCAGAGTTCTCTCGCAAGCGCGCAAAAAAAGTCCATTGTTTATCCTCTGTGCTTCAACAATATCGCAAGCAATGGATTCTGCGTATGCTGAGACGGGACAACCGTATTGGTGACGTAGCCATAATTGCCAACCTGGAGCGCAACGCCAGCTTTCTCGCATCGACATCGATACTTGTTATCGCAGGTTTGGTAACGGCAGTAGCCTCAACAGATAAGATTCACGTTTTACTCACAGGGCTACCATTCTCAGAGGCCAATATCAGCCCTCTGCAATTACAATTTAAAATTTTACTGCTGCTCTTCGTCCATGTATTTGCATTTTTCACGTTCACCTGGTCGATGCGGCAATATGGTTTCAGCGCTATTTTACTCGGCTCAACACCAATGCATGACGAAGACACATCTAACGACCCAAGTAACAATTTCGCGTTTAATTTTGCAAAAGTAATAGACCAAGCCGGACACAGTTACAACTATGGGCTGCGAGCGTATTATTTCTCCATGGCAATATTGGCATGGCTGTTTAATACCTGGCTTTTCCTTTTAGCCGTAGCCTTTGTTGTGGCTATTCTGTATGCCCGAGAATTCCACTCAAAAACATTAAAAACAATGATTCGTGCTGGAGAGCTGAAGGGCCAGACACAGGCCCTCAAATAATTATCGTAAAAACGCTAATCAGAACAAGACTAAAACTTATGGCAAGCGCCATCCTGTTGCTCCTGTTACAGCGAAGCCAAGGCCGCGAGCACATATATCAATGGCGCATTCCAGTTAATCGTCACTTCATTTGACGCATAACTGCACCAGTCATCCACATAAGATTTCGCAGGCAAGATGGAAGGATAGTCGCATTTATCCTGCTGCCCCGGGTTTGGTCCTCCGGCCAGGAAGCCCGGCACAGGTGCCAGCACATCGTCGGCACGAGATTGTCGGTGATGGATATGCATCGGTGGCCGCGCGCCAATACCTGTCACGTATGAGTAGTCCGTGGGGTTTTTACCCAACACATAATCCACAAGCCCCAGGGCAGCATTGCGATATTTGTCATCGTCGGAAATACGATAAGCCTGCAGCAACATAAGTGCTTGATTCATCGCCGAGCTGTTACTGCCCCAATAAAAATCGCGCATCGAAACTCTATATGCGGAGCTGCTATAAGTACTTTCATAGCCGTTTGCGGTAGACAGCAGCGCATCGTTTACTTCCGCAAGCTCACTGGCTTGCAGCAGACCCTCACCATGAAAACTTAAACTCACAAAAGCTAGCGGAGAAACATTGCTCCATCCAGGTAGGCCCGAACTGGCATTTTGAGCGTTAAACTCGCTCAAATAGCCAGCTTCACCAGTACTTATATAAAGTTCTGCAGCCGCCCAGGCAAATTCATCACTAACATCATCGTCACCATACGTTCCGGTATTCAATCCATCGGGGTTTGCGGCATATAGATCTGCAGGGTTAGCTTTCGCCCAGTTCCAAGCATTTTCAGCCATAAGCAGATAGTGTTCTGCCTTGCCGGGGAAACTAGCGTCGAAGTTTTTAAATACCCGGCTGGCGGTAGCCATTACAGCAGCAAAGTTTAGCGCGGCAGCGGTGCTTTTCTGTATCACGTAGCGCTGAGCTTTTGCCTCATGGGGCATAAGCTCTCCAGCAAAATTAGCCGTGGTAAGTTTATGATAAACCCCGCCGTCGTTCGGATCCTGCATGGCTGCCATCCAATCCAGATTCCATAAAACCTCATCCAGTAAATCGGGAATAGCATTATTTGATTCAGGAATATTCCAAGTACGATCGGCGTAGTAATCGGGAAATTGTTCGTAGGCCGCTAAAAGGGTATAGGTGGAAATACCGGAATTCACGATGTACTTGCCGAAATCACCCGCGTCATACCAGCCTTTGGGGGCAGAAATTTTAGTACCGGCGGGCCGCAGCTGAGAAGCAGCAGAGCTATGTACTTCAACGTCGGTATCCGCATGCCCTGCTGGGCGTGCCCAGTCACCAGCGTGAGTGACGAGCAACTCCGTACTAGCGCGATTATAGTAATAGGCCTTTAGCGCTGCATCATGCAGGGGCCCGTAGACACCATCGGCAATGTCAAATGGGGCAGAATCTGCTAGCCCCGCCACTCTAAGCTGGTACCGCCCTGCAGTAGTAAATTCAGAAAAATCCGCCAGTTTCACAGACTCCCCAGCAGGCTCCCAATTTGCGGGTGACGAAAGCGTACCCGCGTAAGCACGCGTCCCTGAGCTATCGATCAACTCAAACTGGGTAGCCATTACTTCGGGTACCACGGCATATTTTTGCCCTTCCGGCAGATAGCCTACCTGATTAGCTTTGATTAACTCAGCGGAAACACTGGAAGAGCCCGAGGACGAAGATGAACTGTTTGAAGAGGAGCTACTGGAAGAGGAAGAAGAACTCCCGGAATTTGTGCCACCGCTACCGCCACCAGAGCCCGAACAAGCAGATACGAGCACGATCACGAGGGTAACAGGCAAGAAAAAACGATACATAGGCATGCCAACTTTACCAATTTTCTTAGTATTAGAAACAAATCTACTGCGTATTAAATACACCAAAGGGAACATCGTAACATAAAGCAAGTGAGCGCAAAGGCCTCCATTAAGGCCCTCATAATAGGCTTAAATACTATTAATATTTACAGGGATATTTACCGGGCATACCTAGCCCTTCAGCGGCAAACCGTTGAAAATGAAAAACATTACAGGCAATATCAATCCAAATTAAAATCATTATAAAAAACATAACACATAATAAAGGGATTAATATGTCCGTCTTTAATACTAGCCTCTTAGTGATGTTTGTTCTTAGCTTAAGCGCTTGCGGCGGTTCTGGCTCATCACCCACGCCCCCGCCTTCAAACTCATCCTCATCATCTAGCTCCTCCTCTTCCAGCTCTTCATCCTCCAGCTCATCCAGTGGCATTGCCGTTGTCATACCGGAAGACTTCCCCCAAGGGACGGTAGAAACATTACCCTCTCTGAATTTATTCACGGACGATGCCGCTCCGGTTGTCAGTAAAGAAGACTATCTAAGAGGTAGCTATTCTCTGGTCGACAATGAACTGGAACTAAATCAAGGCACTATGCGCATTCGTGGCCGTGGAAATTCAACCTGGGATTGGCCAAAGAAACCCTACAAGTTGAAATTTGACAGCTCGACCCCGCTGCTAGGAATGCCAAAGAGCAAAAACTGGATATTACTTGCTAACTATGCGGATAAAACCTTAATGCGCAACGACGTCGCCTTTATGTTCAGTCGCAGTTTAGGCATGGAGTACACAACACGCGATAGATACGTCGAAGTGTGGATGAATGGCGAGTATCAGGGTGTATACCAGCTGGTGGAGCATATTCGCATTGATAACGACCGGGTGGACATTCATGAACTGGAAGTTACAGATACCGACCCGGAGAGCATATCTGGGGGCTACATGTTTGAAATCGATTTTCGTCTAAACCCGGAGTATTGCTTGGGGCCCGCCGCCGCTTGGGATACCAATTGTGTAGAGGGAGAAAATATTGTCCGCCAAGAAGTATTGTGTTTGGACTCAGCTTACGGCATGGACCCGTTCTGCCTGGATGAACCGGAAACCTTGCTTGAACCCGAGTGGTCTGCTCAGCGCAACTACATCGAAAGCTATTTTACTGCTACTGAAGAAGCGCTGTTTGGAGAAAACTTTAGCGACCCGGATACCGGTTACGCCGCTTACCTGGATGTTGATTCAACGATTAATTACTACTTAATCAACGAACTCTTCAAAAACGCCGATGGCGCAAAGGCCAGCGCTTATTTAACGAAAAAGAGAAACGGGAAATTATTTTTTGGTCCCATTTGGGATTTCGACCTGGCACTGGGCAACGCAGGCTATGGCGATCTTCACCTCAGCGAAAATTGGCATATTCGCGATTCAAGCTGGTTTGCTCGACTGTTTGAAGACCCAGCCTTTGATGCAAAAGTGAAAGCTCGCTGGCAAGAATTAAAAGCTGAAGGGAAATTCGAATTACTCTTCATTTACATGGAAGCAAGAGCAAACTGGTTGCAAACCGTGCAAGAACGAAACTTTAATTTATGGCAAATTTTTTATTGGCAAGAGTGGTATACCCGCGTAATTTTGGGCAGCTATGATCTTGAAGTTGAAGAAATGATTCGCTGGCAACGCGCTCGCTACGATTGGATGGACGCGCAATACAGTAATTAGCCGGTTTATAAACAGGGGGAGTACTCCCCCTATAACCAAGCTGCTAGCCTATAGATCATATTCATGGCCCTTATACTCCGGTAGTTTTAAAAAAAACCAGCTTTTTGAAGGCATCCATGAGGCTTTCAGCCAACATGGGTGCAAAGCGGATCCCAGCATTGGCTTAGCCCGCACCTGCGCGGCTAAGCACTTAAGCCATTACTTTGACATCATGAGATAAAATCGTTTAAATTTAAAAGCTTGCTGCCATCGAGTTTAGCTACATATTTTTACACACTAATCTCTTTCTCGTTACTACACTATCCCGCTACAACACTAATAACTCTCGAACAGACTCATTAGGTAAACTATGAAAACCATGTTTAAGACCTGCGCTTTTATCTTTTTAGCAAGCGCATTTATTCCGTATTCAATGGCTACAACCGTTCAATTCCAAACGGTTGCAGGCGACTTTGAAGTAAACCTGTTTGATCAGGACACTCCGCAAACAGTCGATAATTTTCTTCAATATATCGCTGAAGGGCATTACGAAAACGTCATTTTCCATCGCTCGGCAGACAACTTTGTCATTCAAGGTGGTGGCTTTCAAATAATAGAGGGTCAAGTGTCTAGTATTACCACCTTCCCCTCGGTCGAAAACGAGCCGGAGTTTTCTAATGTACGCGGCACCATCGCTATGGCAAAGCTGGGTAACCAGCCCAATAGTGCAACCTCGCAGTGGTTCTTTAATCTCAAAAATAACAGCGCTAGTCTGGATGCAAGTAATGGCGGCTTCAGCGTGTTTGGCCAGGTGATGGACAACGGCATGGAAGTCGTCGATGCACTGGCAAGCTGGCCCACATTTGCTTTCACCAGCCCTTTTGGTGAGCTGCCCCTGCGCGATTACACCAATGATGACTACACAGCCAACGTTTCACCCACAGAAGAACACTATGCGCTCGTGTACAACATTGTTGTGCTGGATGCCGCGGAAGATACTGCGGCCTCTTTATCGCCGACTAAAAATACCGTCAGTGGTGGTGATTCACCCAGTGATAGTGGTGGCGGTGGTGGTAGCACCTCTATAATGTTTTTAATCGCTCTCTTTGGGCTCTACATTGGGCGCCGTTACAAACGCTAACGTTAAGGTGGGCCATGCCCGCCCTTTCAGGAGAACGCAAAACCACGAGCTTGTGATTGCAGGCTATTCAATAGGTTTCGGCATTGGGTGCCCCTTCGGTATGTGCACCACCATCTCCATTTCCAGCCAGGCTTTACTGCCGTCATGCGCTACGCCTATCCACACAGCAGCAGGCAGGCTTTTGCCATAGTAATGTTTTCGAATGTGGGTATTGCGGCGCACGGCCGGTAAGTCATTACTGTAGATTTTTTCTTTGAGGATATGCTCTGGGCCTAAACCAAAGGTATCGAGAATTGATTTCAACTGCGTCATAGCTGAACCTAGCGCACTATCCATAGTCTCTCCTTTGCCAATTATGCCCGACAAATACAGAGTATCGTTCACCGCAACCGCTTGTGAATAGCCGATCTTCGTCTGCCACTCATTCTGACCATAACGCTTGATATCACCTGCATACGCGAAAGCTGATAATAATAGAGTCAGTAGCAAGAGCTGTTTTTTCATCATACAAACTCCTTAAGACAAGAACCTTTCGTAAATATTACGCCGTTAAACCTGATCAGAATGTGAAGGGACACTAGTGAGCAAACTGCTTGTATAAGGAGCAAAAAAAACGGAGTAGGTAAAAACACCGCGATACCGAAAAGAAAAACAAACCAGAAAAGGAATCCATTCAACTATATCCAAAATCAAGGAGTAAAAAATACCACCGCCGGCAACATCAATCAGTTAATCATCACATTCGACTGGATTCTTCTATATTCCTGCAGTAATGAGCGACGTAAAAATCTACTCGAATTTAGCTTGTTTAAAAGTACAAAGCCCTCACTGCCTGACTCGGCTAATAGACTTTCAAAAAGTGGGCGACGTGCTTATCCAATACCAAACAGCTAGGGAAGCGCCGAACGCATTCACCACGGGAGTTTACTGAAATAGCTTTCTAAAAAATCGATTAAACTTCGAATGGTCGGAGACAGGTGTTTTCTCGATGAATAGAGCACATAAATTTTTAGATCATTGGGTTTCCACTCGGGTAACAGATGGCACAGCTGGCCTGCCTTGATGTAAGGGTTTGCCAGGTATGTGGGCTGCAAAGATATTCCAGCTCCGCTCAGTGCTGCGTGCAGTAAGGCCGTTGCCTCATTGGCCGTTAAACGACAATTTATGGCAACGGATTCAAACATCTCACCTTGTGATAAATGCCAAATATGTCGTTCAAAGTTTTTGTAGCCCAAGCAGTCAAACCTGGCCAGATCTTGCGGGTGTGAGATTTTCGCCTTGCTCTGCAGGTAGCCGGGAGATGCCACAAGCACAGACTCACAGAGCCCAATGGGTTTCCCTATCAATGCCGGGTCTGGATTCGAGGCTAAGCGAATGGCTAGATCGATGCTCTGCTCGGTAAGGTCCGCAACACCATCTTCCAGGTCGATATCAATTTGCACCTTAGGGTGCAGCTCCATAAATTGCGCAATAGCAGGCATTAGCTGTGAGAAGCCAAATGACATACTAGTGGCAATTCTAAGCGCCCCCGAGAGTTCCTTATCCAAGGAGGCCTGAGTCGCGATCTTGTCCGCCTGGTTAAGCCACAACTCCACCTCCTTAAGGCAGGCCTGCCCAGCAACACTCAGGGATATCTTGCGGGTAGTTCTATGCAGTAGCCGAGCTTGCAGCCAATCCTCCATAGCCTCTATATAGCGGGTCACCATTGGCCGAGACATATCTAGCCGCTGAGCTGTAGCCGTGAAACTGAGAGAGTAAGCAACATCCACAAACACCTTTGCGGCAGTGAGTCTATCCATCTATTTGCTCGATATTAGAAACAATGTTGCTCATTTTTGCGTATTTTTCTGAACATCTCAAGCGCCTACTATTAGACCCTCTACCTAACTTGAGGATAAAAACCGTGAAAAAGCTACTCATAGCGCTAGTTACAACCGCCCTTACCGCAGCAATGGCACATAGCACACTTGCCGCGGAGGGCTCTGGCTTACAACTGGACGTGTATAACGCAGAGAGCGGCAGTTTTGGCGTAAATGCCACTCTGGTTTATGGTGAGACAGAAGCGCTGCTGGTGGATACAGGGTTTACCAAAGCAGACGCACTTAGAATTGCTGCCAAGATACTGGACTCAAAAAGAACGCTAAAAACCATTTTTATCAGTCAAGCAGACCCGGACTATTACTTTGGAGCTGAAGTCATTCACTCCCTGTTCCCAGACGCGAAAATCATTACAAGCCCAGCCGTAAAGGCCGTTATAGAAAAGAAGCTTGCAGCCAAATTGGCTTTCTGGGGGCCCAAAATGGGCGCCAATGCCCCAGTAACACCCATTATCCCCGAGGCATACAAGCAAGCCTCCTTAACAATAGATGGACACACCATCGAGATAAAAGGTGGCCACGGCGTGCTAGCCCATCGCCCCTACCTATGGATACCCGAAAAGAAGGTGATATTGGGCAACGTTGCTATCTTTGGCAATATGCATTTATGGATGGCAGATGCACAATCTCAAGAGGCTCAAACCCAATGGAAAAAACAATTAAAGCTCATGCTTGCGCTTGAGCCTCTCACTGTTATTCCTGGGCACATGACGCCAACAACCGAGCTAAACAGCGAGGCGATTCATTTTACGCTGCAATACATTAACGATTTTCAAGAAGAGAAAAAGAACAGTAAAAACAGTGAGGAGTTAATAAAAGCCATGGCCGCAAAATACCCTGATGCCCAAGGCACACTTAACCTAACCATCGCAGCAAAAGTTCATACAGGTGAAATGAAGTGGTAAATGTTCACTGCTTTTTTACGCCATGAGGGCCTGACGTTAAGGAATAACACTTTTATTCCAAGCCTTTAGTACAAGCCCTCACTCTCGCTGCGAAATTACCTTTGCTTTACCACTCTGCAGGGAGCTTTCCCAGAAACATGAAGCAGCTTGAATATTGATTTGCCTGTTTAATAGCGGTCGAGGATATCAAGCCCCACGAACCGAAAGGTCCATGGGGCAGACAAATTTGAAAATGCACCTACTTGTCTGAGCACTCACCGAACTTACAAACACCGCTATCGCAATCAGAATCAAAACTACATCTGGAACACTCACCGAACTTGCATAAGCCGCTATCGCAATCGGAATCAAAACTACACTTGGAACACTTACCGAGCTCACACAAGCCACTATCGCAATCGGAATCAAAATTACAACTGGAACACTTACCGAACCTACATAAGCCGCTATCGCAATCGGAATCAAAATTACAACTGGAACACTTACCGAACTTGCACAAGCCACTATCGCAGTCAGTATCAAAGCTACAATCCGAACACTTACCGAACTTGCAAATCCCGCTATCGCAATCGGAGTCAAAACTACACTTGGAACACTTACCCCGTCTACAAAGACCGCTGTCGCATTCAGAATCGAGGTCGCAAGACTCTGAGGCTTTTGCGGTGGTTTTTTGATCTTGGCTCTGATCGTCAACTGGTGTTTGGCAAGCGCCCATACCGAATAAAAGTAAAAACAATACTGTAATATTTATCGTTCTTTTCATCACAACCCCGTGCCAGTTATTCCCAAACTATAAATTCACATTGTTGGCCAATACCATCCGTGCATCAAAACATGCTGTTTCCCCTATGGCCCTTTCGCATTCTCGCTTTTGCGAAGCAAATAGGAAACAATCTCTAATTGCACCGGGAGTAACCACGCTTTCTGCTGGTAACCCACAAAGTTCACCAAATCAAACAATGGTTGCTGTAACTCTCGACCAACACCTACTGGAGGTGTTGGCAGTAAAAACGGGTTACCCATTTTACGCAAATGTTCCGCAGAAAGGCTGTAACTACTATTTGAAAAATCGCCAGGCCAAGCATCGGTAATTACCACGTCATAACGTCCAGTGCAGCACTCGGTATATGTTACACCCTTTGTATCCTGATGATAGCCCGAGGGACAATAGTGCGTAACATTCAAACCTAATACACTCGACAAAGAATGCCACGATTTAAATACATTGGTGACTGGCCCCCAGAGTAAAAAACGTACCTCTTCTAGCGCCTTGAATTTCGAAAAAAGGTAATAGGCATCCGTTAGTACTTCGCAGGGATGAGCATCATTCGACATGGCATTAATTACGGGCCTGGCCGTAGCAGATGCAAATGCTTGTAACCTTTGGTGATTAGACTCACGGATAACATACATTGAATAGAAAGCATCCATATAACCAGCCAGATCTTGTACGGATTCTTCTGTTTTCAAAAAATTGGGAAGCTCCACGTAACTAGCGCCGAGCTTTTGAAACGCTTGAATAAACGTCGTCCTCGTGCGTATTCCATTACCTTCGAATGACCAAGCGATATTAGCCTCAATCTTACTGGGCGAAACGTCAGCAACATTGCGCCATATCGTATAGATGTCTTCTTTATCAAAATCATCAATATCGAGTAAATTGAACATACCTGTATTACCCTTGCTTATAGGTGTCTAACGCTCAACGGCAGTTTTAAATAGCCTGATTTTTTTCGCAAGGAATTGCTGTCTTAATATCCGAGCAATCACTAAACGCCGTAAAGAATAAAAGCGAAGCCTATGCTAGCAATTTAAAATCGAATACCCTAGATAAGAGTGCAATGTTTATCTGCTGGCCTGCTGAATCGGGCAGCCTAAATTATAGTCGGGCTACTCGCTGCCCAGCGAAAGCCACTACTTCCCGGCACTATAAAACCTGCGGCAGGCGAAGGAAAATGTGTTCCCACCACCAATGCCTTGTCTAGCGCCACTCGCTTTATAAATTTAGCTCTACTCGACAGCACTTGAGCCGGCCAGCGATTAAATTCTGCGCACCATGCCTGGTGAACCACCTGCGCAGGTTGCAGTATGGCGTCACCGGTGTAGGCTATTGACTTACCCATGTGCACCGTCATATGCCCCGGCGAATGCCCAGGTGTTAACAACGCTTGTACACCTGGAACTATCTCAGTTTCACCATCTACTAGTTCAAACTGTTCCTTGATCGGTAACAGTAGATTACTAAACTGCTTATGATGATTCTCCTCCGCATTCTCTGCACTAGCCCAATAATCCCATTCTCTTTTCTGCAGGTAATACCTGGCATTGGGAAAGTTCACGACACCTTTCTCAGAAGTACAAGCCTGGTAGTGATCACAATGGGCATGAGAAATAATAACAGTATCGATACTTTCAGGGTCTATATCAATCTTGCGTAGTTCCCCAAGCAGCCGGCCGGAGTTATCACCAGTACCGCCCGGGTCAATAACTATTTTGTTTTTTCCTGTATCAACAAACAAGGAATGGATATCAAAAGGGATGGTTTCCGTATTTAAACCATGCTTGCTCAGAGCCTCCTCTGAAGCCTGAGGAAACAGTGTGGCTGGGCTCATTGCAAATCCCCCCGCCTTTAGTACCGCACACCGCAAGCCATCCTTTTTAAACTGCACCGAACGCCATGCTTCAACAATGCCTTCCGCTGCCGCTATGCGACCAAAAATGGGCAAACCAAATACAGCGAATGATAATGCCATATTCGCTAGCAGTTTTCGCCGTTGCCAATCGATCTGGGTGGGTAACTTGTACATATCATTCTTAAGGCAAATACACCTTTAATATTTGTAAAAGCAACACAAACGGACTGCAGCATGTGCTGCTTTTCAAGCTCTAGCTAGATCATACCAATGGAATTCATTATTGCCGACACAAGTGAACCTGAGGTCACGTTCAATCGAAATTAGCAGTTGAACACAAGCAGGCTATACATAAGGTGAATGCAAGTCACTTGGGCAAAGAGAAAGAGTAGCAGTGCCAGAAAAACTTTTTAGAAAACGCTCCCAGGCACCACAAGGTATAAAAATGCATTTTATTCCTGCCAGGTATTTTTATAACTACCCATCCACACTCTAAATTGTATTGGCGGATAAGGAACATAGGAAGGCCTTGTTTAAGGCCTGGCTAATCGCTTCCGCATAGCGCTTGGAGGTGATGAGCTGTTTAAGCTATTGGTGGGCCGACGTTTAGCGTTACTTAGACTATTTTCTTGTAAAAATCACAGAGCATTATAGCGGCACACCCTCCTTTCAGCCTGCCCCCAAAAGCGCACAAGGCGAGCCCCTCTTACCTGGCTTTGCACCTTGAGGACGGAGATCGCCTATATATACAGTATGAAAGGCGCGCTTTGGCACGCCCATTGACTACCCTATCGATTCAGCAGCCTGCTAATGCTTTAACTTTGTATCAATTTCAGTGAGGTATGGCGCCACATAACCTTTATAGCTTAGTTTGAAGCTCTCAGGCAGTTCTTTCCAGCCAGCAATAACACCTCGACAATTTTTGGCTCCACAACGACAGTCATAGGGAAAGTGCTCGATAATATAATTTCTCATTGCATAATCAAAAGTTACTTCATCGCCTATTTCAATGGTATGCATTGCAATAAAATCGTGTGCACCCGCTTTATTTAGCTTTATGCCACAATTTGGGCTACAGGAATGATTGACTTTGGTAATTTCTCCACCGTGCAATGCGTACCGAAACTCTCCCATTTGCGAAGCATGGGAGTGATTTTTCTCTATATTGTCTTTTTCGATAACACCCACCATGACAATATCACCAGAGTGAAACTGCCTAGTAGCAAAAATACCTTGACCTTTATCTTTACTGTCTAACAATTCATATCCATTGTTCACTTTGTGCGCCTAAATTTGCGAGCATATGCCCAGGAGCAACCACGGTAACACATATGTAAATACTCCAGTGCCGTTTTCGACTCTTTGGCGACATTATTCAAGATTAAAGGCCTCTGTCACCTAAAACTGCTGGGGAGAGTTTACTTGTCGTAAAATGAAATATTGCGGTTAGCGGAAAAATATGAATTGCGTTGAAGTGCGGTGAACACGAATGATAGTTAATACGCTTAATTTATCCTTTCGGGTCAGCGTTTAAGGCAACAAAAGCCACCTATAATGGCTAAATCTAAAGACCTACTCCATCAGTCTTTTTCGTACATTTCAGCTCATTCTCGCCAAGTTACTCAGGCTGCTATGCGGCGGTATAGATACTACTCTCCCTGCAGAAATTCCACTTAACACCCAACAGAATATAACGTTCAACTTTGTAAGTTGTTCATATACCAGTTTTTTAGTCGATAAAAATCTGGCACCTAAAAATGTCGGCGCACTAAAAGCGCTGAATCAGCCTCCACTGCTCAATATTTCTTAGGGACTTTTCAGTTTTGGGTCGAAAAACCAATAGTTTTCGTTACTACCTTTAAACTCCTTAGTTTCCTTAATTAAGCGATCCTGATATTTTTTCGAAGTTGCTATTTTCCACGCTCGCCTGTAGGGCTTCGACCTTTCTATTGAATTTTCGTAGGGCTGAATCAGGTTCTGCAAGCCTGCATGTTCCATGGACCGCTCCATAAGTGCCATCAAATGCAGGTGATTTTTAAATATCGCTGGGGAATTTTGGAACTCTTTTAGCACCTCAGATTTACTGTAGTCAAAGGAGTCTACCAAGTAGCGATGAATAAACTCGTGAAAGGTCAGTGTGACATTATCAGACAGAGGGGTGGGTTTTCTTTTAATGCTCTTTAAGTGAGAGCCAATACCTACGGTAAACGGTGTGCTCATCCCGCCCGAATCACAGGCGGTAGTATAAACGATGATCTCATTTCGGGAGTAGTTACGGCCAACAAGACTTAACAGCGCTGTAAGCAACTTTTTCCCCTCAGTATTCCATTGCTGCTGCAGTAGCGGTGTGAGTGAGTTAGCTTCCTTCATTATTTGAGTATGATGGTCAAGGCCTGGCTTTATTGCAAAATCAAGCCCCTGCTGAGTCATTTTCTCACAGCTATTATCTTTCACCGCACCGTATTCATAGCTAAGTTCTGGGATTTTTAGATCAGCACAAAATACCGGTAAGGAACAGGCACTCACCACTATCAAGCTGTATAGCTTCCAGTGTGTTGTCATTTTACCTCCATTACATGTTTTTGAATTTTTACCTGTCGAATCAGGCTGTATTTTTTAGTTTCGCTTTATTCCTAAACCAAGCCACTCTAAATAGTGATACGGCCCCATTAAACCTGAACTAAAAAAACAGATAAGCGTAGACCTCAGCAGACACAAACTCGGCTCATACACTGCTGTCTTTTCACAAGAATACTTATTTTTCAGTTTACCAGCGTCTGTTTTTAGTACCGAACATCATAGTTGCTTCTTCGCCAATGCGATAAAAGCACGTAAATATTCAATATTATTGTCGCTGGTGCGCGCACCCAGAAAAATCTGTTTAGCTATGCCAGCTCGCCCTAACTGCACAGCACTTATTGGTAATTTTTTACAGTATTCTTCCGCCAGCCAGCGAGGCAAAGCCGCTACGCCACGACCACTTGCCACCATTTGCAGCATAATATCGGTGGTCTCAATAGTTTTATGGCGCTTTGGCACTACACCTGCGGGGTTAAGAAATTGGGTGTAGATATCGAGGCGATCGGGTGCCACAGGGTAAGTCAGCAGAATGTGGTCTCGCAGGCTTTCAGCCTTAACGTATTGCCGCCCAGCTAATTCACTCTTCCGTGGCACCACCAATACTTGCTCATAATCGAACACAGGCTCAAAACACAAACCAGCCGCATAAAATGGGTCGGGGGTAACCAGCAGATCGATCTCGTAGCCAAGCAGGGCTCCAACACCACCAAACTGAAACTTTTGTTTTACATCCACATCCACGTCTGGCCAGCCCGCCAGGAATGGAGACACCACCCTTAACAGCCATTGGTAACATGGGTGGCACTCCATCCCTATACGCAAGGTGCCGCGTTCGCCGTGGGCCATCTGCTTAAGTTTACTTTCCGCGTGCGAGAGCTGGGGCAACAAACGATTCGCCAAGTTTAACAAATATAAGCCAGCCTGAGTTAAGCGAATATTGCGGCCTTCTCGTAACCATACCGCAGTGCCCAGCTTGTCCTCTAACTTGCGTATGGTATGGCTCAATGCAGATTGTGTAACACAAAGCTGCTTCGCCGCTGCGGTTAAGGTGCCGTGGTTATCTACGGCTTGGATTATTGCCAGGTGAGTACGTTCGAGCATGCCCGCTATCCATGAGTAATAGTAATCAATAGGTGAAAATATGCCATTATAACTCATAATGAAAGTATTCTATGCTGCCCGCCACTGTCTATTGATAACAACGAAATGGTAGAACTATGGCTTTAATTCATAACCTCGGCTTTCCCCGTATTGGTGCCAAACGCGAACTGAAATTTGCGCTCGAAGACTTCTGGAAAGGCAATATCAGCGCTGCTGCGCTTCTAACAAGGGCAAAAGAGCTGCGCGAACAAAACTGGATAACTCAACAGTCTTTGGACTTAGTCCCTGTGGGAGACTTCTCCTTGTACGATCAGGTTTTGGATATGAGCGTAACTCTGGGCAACCTGCCCTCTCGCGTTGCCCAGCTGAAGGGTGGAGAATTGGATAACTACTTCCGTGTCGCGCGCGGCCGCTCCGTTAACGACAGCGACTGCGACTGTGTGCATGCGGGGGAAATGACAAAGTGGTTTGATACCAACTACCACTACATTGTGCCAGAGCTTGGCGCCGACAGCCGCTTCAGCCTGAACCCAGAACGCTTGCTAAGCCAGCTTGAAGAAGCGAAAGCACTGGGTGTAAATGCCAAGCCCGTAATTATTGGCCCGGTAAGCTATCTCTGGTTGAGCAAAGCAAAAGACCAGTCAGACAAGCTGGCTTTACTGGAACACTTACTGCCCGTTTACCGCGAGCTGCTAGCCAAGCTTGCGGACGCCGGTGCAGAGTGGGTACAGATAGACGAGCCCGCACTGGTTACAGAGCTAAGCCCCGACTGGAAAAATGCTTTTGAAAGCACTTATCACTCTCTAAAAGCCAGCAAGGTTAAACTGCTATTGGCCACCTACTTTGGGCCTTTGCAAGATAACCTGCAACTTGCTTGTAGCCTGCCCGTAGCAGGCCTGCATATTGACGCCGTGCGCGGTCGCAAAGAAGTCATTAACGTAGTGGATTGGCTGCCGGCGCATAAAGTGCTATCCCTTGGCGCTATAGACGGCCGCAATATTTGGAAGACTGACCTGAATGCTACGCTGGATTGGCTTGAGCCAGTAGCCGACATTCTCGGAGATCGTTTATGGCTAGCACCCTCGTGCTCGCTGTTGCACGTACCAGTTGACCTGAACAGTGAAGATAAACTGGATACCGACTGTCTCAGTTGGCTGGCCTTCGCCACTCAAAAACTGGAAGAACTTTCTGTGTTGGGTAAAGCCATTAACTTAGGGCGCAGCGCAGTTTTTGAGGAGCTTTCTGTTAATCAAATTGCCATAAATAGTCGCGCAAATTCGACACGTATACACAACCCGGCCGTTAAAGCTGCAGTAAAAAGTATTAACGCTGAACTCGGTAAGCGCCAAGGTGGTTATGGTGAGCGTGTAAACAAACAACGCGCCCATTTAAATTTGCCTCTATTTCCAACAACTACTATTGGCTCTTTTCCGCAAACTGCGGATATACGTAAAACACGCCGAGCCTACAAAAAACAGGAAGTATCGGCAGCAGCCTATACAGCAAAAATGAAAGCCGAAATTGAGCGGGCTGTACGCGAACAGGAAAAACTGGGCCTGGACGTTTTAGTACACGGCGAAGCTGAGCGCAACGACATGGTGGAATACTTTGGCGAACAGCTGGATGGCTACTTGTTCAGCCAATATGGCTGGGTGCAGTCCTATGGTTCTCGCTGTGTTAAACCGCCTATTTTATTTGGCGATATCAGCCGCCCAAAAGCCATGACAGTGGAATGGACCAAATACGCCCAATCTCTCACCGATAAACCCATGAAGGGCATGCTGACCGGTCCCGTCACCATTCTCAACTGGTCTTTTGTACGCGACGATCAAGCACGCAGCGAAACCTGTTTACAACTGGCCTTGGCAATACGCCAAGAGGTGCAAGACCTGGAGGCTGCGGGTGTAAAAGTTATTCAAATTGACGAAGCGGCGCTACGAGAAGGCTTACCGCTGCGCAAGAGTGAATGGCAACACTATTTAAACTGGGCCATTGAATCCTTTCGCATCAGCGCCAACGGTGTTAGTGACGAAACTCAAATACACACCCACATGTGTTACTCCGAATTCAACGACATAATCGAAGCCATTGCGCAAATGGATGCGGACGTTATCACCATTGAAACGTCACGCTCCGACATGGAGCTGCTAGATGTGTTTGAAGAATTTCATTACCCCAACGAAATTGGCCCCGGTGTATACGACATACATTCGCCCAACATTCCCTCACAGGAACAAGCGGTGGCCTTAATGAATAAAGCTGCGCAACGCATTCCTGCCGAGCGGCTGTGGGTAAACCCCGATTGTGGCCTAAAAACACGTCAGTGGGAGGAAGTGATTCCGGCCTTGAAAAATATGATTTCTGCAGCACATACACTGCGAGCACAAGCAAAATAATTGATTGAACGCTCCCCCTTAAACCTTTAACGGGGAGCCTTGCCCACTTGGCCCCCTGCTCTTCTATAAAGTTAAAGCTTGATAATTGTTGACGCAGACTAGCGAATACCAACAGCGCGTTGAACAGTAATATTCGTTGCACCAAGCGTTGCTAGCTCGCGCTGTGTTTCTTCCACGTGTTGTTGACTCAACCAGTGGTCGTGCGCGGTTATTCGTATTTGATAGTGGCTAAGGCTATTCACCACCAGTTTTGCGCTTTGCCAAGCGGCAAGGCCGCTGCCACTCACGCCCGTTATTGTCTCATACACGTGGGCGGGACCTTTAACATCCAGCCCGAGCCAGTCCACATAGGGCAATACACGCGCAAGCCGCCGGGGATAAATACCTGCGGAGTGCAGGCCAATTTTAAAGCCCATACCTTTCACCTGCTGTACCGCCTCAATTAAAGCGGCTTGCGCGGTAGGCTCTCCTCCGGAAAAAACCACGGCATCTAACAGCCCTATTCGACCCTGTAAAAAATCCAAGACACGCTCCCAGCAAATAGTGGATTCAGAGCGAGGCCTTTGCAATTCCGAATTGTGGCAATACACACAACGCCAGGGGCAGCCTTGAGTAAAAACAACAGCCGCCAACTCACCGGGGTAGTCAATGCTTGTAAGGGGTGCAATACCACCAATAATTAATTCACCCATGGCAGGCGACAGCTTTCACATCAAAGAACTCTCGCTGTTTGTGCTCCTGCTGCTTACCCTTGTTCCAGGCTGAAACAGGTCGGTGGTAGCCCATTACCCGTGTCCATACTTCACAGCGCACGCGTTCGCTTTCATTATTGTCGGTGTCACTTTGGATGTCACATTGGGGGCAGAATTCGTGCTCTCCCGCAAGATACCCATGATGCGGGCAGATAGAAAAGGTGGGTGTAACGGTAATGTAGGGCAAGCGGTAATTACTTAAAGAACGCTGTACCAGTTTGCGACAGGCATCAGCGCTGGACAAAGGCTCACCTAAATACAAATGCAATACAGTTCCCCCTGTGTATTTACTTTGCATCGGCTCCTGTCGGGCGAGTGCTTCGAAAGGGTCTTGGGTAAAATCCACAGGCAGCTGGGTAGAGTTAGTGTAGTACGGGTTTTCTTTTGTACCCGCCTGCAGTATGTCGGTAAAACATTTTTTATCTTCTTTTGCAAAACGGTAGGTTGTGCCCTCCGCAGGTGTGGCCTCGAGATTGTAGAGGTGGCCGGTTTCTGTTTGAAACTCGGTCATTTTTTCCCGGAGGTGATCGAGCAAGCGCAGGGCGAATGCCTCGCCTTGTGCTGAGGTAATGTTCCAGGCATCGTTTGAAAAATTACGAATCATCTCGTTGACACCATTAATTCCCAAGGTGGAGAAATGATTACGCAGCGTTCCCAAATAACGACGGGTATAGGGAAACAGGCCTGCATCCATATGTCGCTGAATCACTTTGCGCTTTAGTTCCAAACTATCGCGCGCTAATTCAAGTAGTCTATCCAGCGCTTGCAATAAGGCAGCTTCATCACCTTTATGTAAATACCCCAGGCGCGCGCAGTTGATGGTAACAACCCCCAGTGAACCGGTTTGCTCTGCTGAACCAAAGAGGCCATTGCCTCGCTTTAGCAACTCACGTAAATCTAACTGCAAACGGCAACACATGGAGCGAACCATATTGGGTTCCAATTCCGAATTAAGAAAATTCTGAAAATACGGCAGCCCATACTTGGCCGTCATATCAAACAACCGCTGCGCATTATCGGAATGCCAGGGAAAATCGCGGGTAATATTGTAAGTGGGAATAGGAAAGGTAAATACACGGCCATTGGCATCACCTTCGGTCATCACCTCGATATACGCTCGGTTGAGCATATCCATCTCTTTTTGCAGGTCGCCATAACAAAAAGACATGGTTTCTCCACCCACTACCGGGTGCTGCTCTTTCAAGTCGTCGGGGCAAACCCAGTCAAAGGTAAGGTTGGTAAAAGGTGTTTGGGTGCCCCAGCGGGAGGGCACGTTAAGGTTGTATATAAGCTCTTGAATATGCTGACGAACATCACTGTAAGAAAGCTGGTCTTTACGAACAAAGGGCGCCATGTAAGTATCAAAAGAACTAAAAGCCTGTGCACCAGCCCACTCGTTCTGCAAGGTACCCAGAAAATTCACTATTTGCCCCACGGCGCTCGAAAGATGCTTCGGTGGCGCCGCTTCCACTTGACCCGCCACACCATTGAGGCCTTCATGCAAGAGTATACGAAGAGACCAACCAGCACAGTAGCCACTGAGCATATCTAAATCGTGTATATGTAAATCGCCCTTGCGATGGGCCTCACCAATATCGGCTGGGTACACATGATTCAACCAATAGTTGGCAATGATTTTACCTGAGGTATTCAGCACCAAACCGCCGAGCGAATAACCCTGATTGGCATTTGCCGACACACGCCAATCCAGTTTATCCAGGTATTCATTTACGGCGGAGCTTACATCTACCAGCGTCTTGCTATCCTGGCGCAAGCGACGATGCTGCTCACGATAAACGATGTAAGCACGAGCGGTTTTTAAATGATTCGCGCTTATCAGTGCTTGCTCGACAATATCCTGAACACGCTCAATATCCAGCTCATTGGCATGCAAATGAGAAATTACTTTAATCACCTGTGCGCTAATTAAGCCCGCCTCCGCAGCATCCAGTTCGCCAGTGGACTGCCCTGCCTTGGTGATGGCCGATTCGATTTTCTGGCTATTAAAGGGCGCTTTGCTGCCGTCCCGTTTCAGTGCAAGTTGTGGAAGTGTATCCGGTAAGAGTGTTTTGGCGAGTGCTGCTGTCATGATGGCTCCTCAGAGGGGCATCACGCGCATGAGACAAGTGCTGGTGTGTTCACTGTAAACACAGGCTTTGACTCTGTTAGTCTTGGCGCGAGACCCGAGTTAGGTCACCCTTTAAGGTGACAGTTTGAGCAGGTAATCGGGCTTATGACCAAGTCACATACCGTTGCGCGACAGCCCTGGATTCACACCAGGTTCCCCTGCATTCAAGTGACCCGAACACAACATATAGTGCAATCAAGTCGCCTTTCACACATTATGCTGTGGCATGGAGCGATATGATTTGACGAAGATCAATTGTGAGTAAACACGGGGGAGCGGCGCACCAGTAATATGCACACAGCAGGCAAGCCAGTAAGCTTAGCCTTTGAGCTTAAGAAATAAACCAGCTTCCTCCAGCCGAATAACAAAAGCCAAGGTCACCTGCTACGCGATGTATTCAGAGGTCTTCTACAAGTTCAAGGCCGCACCCCGCAGCAATACCGGAGGAGCCCGCTTGTTCTAGCAAAGACAAAAGGGAAAAAAAGAAATGCGCAGTTGGCGTGCTCTAGCAGAGCGTTCTGCCATTACTTTTTATTGATTTTGAACTGCATAACCTTTTCGAAATCCTTTATAGATTTCTTATTCTTTATTTTGAAAATGCAGGGTTTCGACTTACCTACATTTTTTGTTTCAATAATTCTGTTTTTTGTCTCTTCTGTAATATCCAGTTCTAGCAATGCGTCCAGCATGCGCAAGGGCACATAAATTGCTGCCTCAACATAAGCTATCCATGCCGACATCCATACTATGGTTTTTTTATTTTTTACAAGTTTACAAAGCCACGCGCCTCCATCTTTATAGTAACGCCATTCTAAATGAAGCCCGTTAGCTTTATAAAGATCAAGCAAATCCACATATGCACCAAACGAGCGGCCAAGTATTTTTTCCAAAACACTGTCATCTGGGTAGATGGATTGGTCAGTTAACTGTACACCTTTGGAATCTTCCATTTTTTCACCTTTTAAGTAGAGGCGCCGCTAGCAGTGTAATTGATAGCGTAAAACCTCATTACCTGAATAAAATAAATAGCGTGAATCAAAGTTCTATACTGCCACCTGCACTTCCACCAATTTGTACAGGAGTGTTCAATACAAACAAAGCAATGAATGAAGCCAACAGAACCCCAGCAAACATCCAAAATATTCGATTGTCGTAAATAGTACCAAAGCTTAAGTAAGTCCCGCCAATCACTAAAGGCATAGTGAGGAAGAAGCACTTCAGCCGGTAAAGTGCTGCGCCAACGGTAATGGGATTGATAACAGCATCCAAAATGCAACTTTCAGCGCCAGCGGTGCCAGTGGCTTACTCTTTTCGTGTTTTCCGCAACGGCTCAATACTTAACAGAGCAATACAGGAATGGGAAAGATTAGCGTGCCACGAGCCTTGCAATGCCAGCCATGGGCGTAAATAAAAAAACACCAAGTCAATTAAAAACCAACTAAATCCAGAAGATAAAACCCCGGGACAACCGTAAATAAAAAGCGCTATTCATATCACCTTGGACTTCAAGAATTGCTTACATGGTTTTATTGCCTCATAAAAATAAAACTCCGCCAGCTTGAACCAAGCGTTTTACCGCAGTAGAAGCGCGCAGTTTAAATACTCTTAAGCATGTTATTTGTTAGCAGATCAGCGCTAGTTCTTGGTAGAATGACGATATTCTGTGAGCACTCTGTGGCCATGCAATGGTCCGATAAGCATACCCGATAATAATAAAAATCAATTAAATCGAACGTTCTACCTACCTCAAATAAACACATAATAACCGGTACAGAATTATGAATAAAAACTTATCACAGCTCACTACTGGCTTTTTAATCTCGGCACTGGCCTTGGCTGCACATGCAGAACCAGACCCCAATTTCCACATCTACCTCGCCTTAGGCCAGTCCAATATGCAAGGCGCTGCACATTTGCCGGACCAAGCCATCCAGCACCCTCGCGTGCAAGTTCTGCAAAGCGAAAACTGCTCAGAGCACAACTATGGCTACGGTAACTGGCGAGACCATTTCCAGCCTGTATCCCGCTGTAAATCAGGCGACCGTCCAAAACCAGATGGCAGCTCTGGCCCTATTGGCCTGAGCCCTGTCGATACTTTCGCCACCACCTTGGCCAACGCAGCAGACCCAAATATAACTATCGGTTTAGTGGGTACTGCCTACGGTGGCTCCAAGATAGAAGCCCATCTACCCAATTGTTCGTCTTTCGGCGCTTGTGCGCCGCCTTATGGAACTGTTAACGGCGCGCCAGTTGTCAACGGCACCACACCGCTTTACCAATGGACACTGGAGCTGGCAAAACAAGCGCAGGAAGTTGGTGTTATCAAAGGTTTTATCTTTCATCAGGGAGAGAGTAATTCAGGCCAACAGGCCTGGGTAAACCATGTAGCAAGCTATGTAAGCAGTTTGCGTCGCGACTTGAACCTTAACCCGGAAGACGCGCCTTTTATTGCCGGCGAATTACCTCGCACGGGTTGCTGTTCTGGCCACAACGCCTTGGTTCGACAGCTTCCCAACGCTATTGAGAACGCACACTGGGTATCGTCTGGCCCAATGCCGGACGGCACAGTTCTGGGCGACCGCGGTGATGGTTTACATTGGAGTACCTTCTCAGTTATCGAAATGGGCAAGCGCTATGCCGCAAAAATGCTTGAGCTCAGCGGTAGTTCCAGCTCCAGCTCCAGCAGTTCTTCAAGTAGCAGTTCATCGTCATCCAGCGGCGGCAACAGCACAGTGTTTGAACTGGAGGCGCTCTCCGGCACCAGCAGTTTTTCGCCATTCTCGGTACAAAACGATGGCAGTGCTTCTGGTGGCCAATATATCGTATGGCCAGATAATGGTAACGATATGCTAAGCGCCGCATCAAATAACGCCAAAGGGCAAATTCAAATTCCCTTCACCCTCTCGCAAACGACAGACCTTAGCTTTCGGATTCAGGTAAATATGAGCAACGCCAATAACGACTCATTTTATTACAAGCTGGATAACGGCGCCTGGAGTACCCAGAACAACGAGACAACATCTGGCTGGAAGGTTCTAACACCCACAAGCTATTACAGTGTTCCCGCTGGTACTCATAGCCTTAGCATTCTACGCAGAGAAGATGGTACAAAACTGGATTATATAAGCCTAACTCCCACCGCAGGCACGATCACTTTCGGCAGTAGTTCGAGCTCGTCTTCCAGTTCTAGCAGTTCTAGTTCCTCAAGCTCAAGCTCAAGCTCTTCGAGCAGTTCTAGCTCCTCCAGTTCAAGCTCTTCGAGTAGCTCTAGTTCTTCCTCGAGCTCCAGCTCTTCAAGCAGCTCCAGCGGAGGAAACGAAAATTGTGCAGGTGTAGCCGTCTATCCAAACTGGACAGCAAAAGACTGGGCAGGCGGAGATTACAATCACGCCAATGCCGGAGACCAAATGCAGCATGAGGGCAAGCGGTATCAAGCCAACTGGTACACCAGCACTGTTCCAGGCAGCGATTACTCCTGGACCCTGCTTGGTAACTGTGGTGCTATTGTCAACTAAGCCCTGCACCAGCATGTAAAGCTTAAAAGTTACCTAAGCAGCTGGGCAATTTACCCCATTAAATGATGCTGGTCACTCATGGTGAGTGACTAGCAGCTTAGCTATTCTAATTGTGCCTCTGCCGCAGCCATAATTAAGCCATTACTGATTCGCGTTTTGTAGTTTGGCGCTACAAAGGTAAAGGTCACCTTCCCTTTGGTATTCACCAAGAGAGCTGCGGGTACTGGCAGTAGACGATGGTTTTGGCCAGCGTTCTTTTCTATGTCTATCCCATAATGATCAAACTTTTTCAATGTTTCGCTATCAACAGTGTAAGCTAAACCCAGTGCTTTACTGGTGGCCATATTGCTGTCGCTAAGGAGCTGATAACCCAGCTTGTTGCTCTCCATTGATTCTTGTAGAAATTTGGGCCGATCCGGACTTATAGCAATAATTTGAAACCCCATAGCCAATAAGCTAGCTTCAATTTTACGTAACTCGCTAAGGTGTGTATTGCAGTAAGGGCACCACCCACCACGATAAAAAATAAGCAGTGTTGGTTTTTGGGCCACCGCTTTGTTTAAGTCGAAATTTTTATCGTTAGCATCTTTAAGCACCAATGAGGGCAATTCCTGGCCAATCAATATAGGCGCTATGTCTTCTGCATTCGTCGCAATCACTTCTGCACTGCTAATAGTACTTGCTGTTATTAATATGAACAGCAGGCTCAGTAGCACAGCACAATGTTTTTGGCTGCGAAAATATTGATAGATAATGTTAAGGGGTAGCATAGTTGCGTCCTAAAAATTAATTTACTGAGTGTATATTTAGTTATTACCCTGTTTTAATGGGCTGTCTACATTTCTACGACAAGAATATTTTTCATAAATACACACACAAATTCTAACGTGAAGTGGACAGTTCTTTCGCACAGGTATAATAGAAGCTTATGCGCGCCTATAAGCCGCTTGGTTAAAAATTCCCCGGCACATTGCATACTACCTAAGCAACGGCAGTTGCACTTGTTACGCCAGAAAAATCAGCCGAGCTGTTCAGCTGGCCACGAAGCAACCATGAAAGCCCAGCGGTATTGGTACCTTTGTTGTGGCCAAGGCAATGGGGCCTTCTGCTAGACGCGTAGGTTCAAATAAGGCGATACCTCCATTACGATGTGTAAGGTCAATAAAAGTTTGCATGATGTAATGCTTATGTCTTTTTGAGCGCACCAACAGAGGCTCTTCAGCAATGATGCCCGGAGCGTAGCTAAACGTTTGATCTCGCTGGGTTATGGGGTTAATGGCGACTAAGGCATTGGCAATGTTATCCTTCTTTTTGCCGCTTTCTCCTGCCCCAAATAGGGTTTGAGCATGGTAAGGGTCTGCTAAATCATACTGGGGAAACTCTATATCAACAGCTGTACTCTTTTTTTTGTACTGCCCTGTGGCTAACTTAAATTCGTATTGCACCAGCTTGCCGGTTGAGTAGCCAGCACCAAGTCCATGGTGAGTATTCAGAGCCATACCTTTAAGCATAATATCTGCGTTACTGTATTCCGAAGTGGATAAAAACAAGGTGCCCTTTTCTTCGAAGGCATTGCCAAAGTGAAAAACAAAATTTGCAGGAACTTCTATCGTGTACTTCACTTCAAGATCGTTTTTGTCGATAAAAATAAATTGGCTGGCTTTATCCTGGTGGAAAGTGTACCCACCAATAAAGGTTTCAGCTGCTTGATGAATGCAGCAAGTATTCAACAATATGATGTAATTTTGCGAAATGGCAAAAGCATGCATATAACCGGCGAAATCCATATCTATCAGTTTAGTCCGCTTCAGCTTCCCGTTTGGGCCCAGTTGGTAGAGTAGTGTTTTAGCCTGGCCAATATTCACCAAAGACCCAAAATTCCAAGTATCACCATTAGTATCTTGCACTGGGTGGGCAGAAAAGGGGGCATGCTCTAATTCGGGGGCCAAGGTATGACGTGAACGCGTCGCCAAGGTGCCAGGGTCTATCTCATATGCCGAGCCCCCCTCCCACAATGCGAAGTACTTATTGCCTACTTTACGTAAGCTAGTGTTCGCCATATTTATGGTGTCGTTGGTCCTTAAGGGCAATGAGCCCGCTCGCACAGAGGCCGAACCACTATATAAAAACCTATTAGCTTGCTGCTCCTGAATAAATTTTTCAGTCTGAACATAGCGAGAGTGATGGCGGATCTCGCCAGCATGAATACGGTAGGCGTGAACCATACCGTCGCCATCAAACAAATGGTCTTGGCTGTCACCATTGCGACTAAATAATGCTGGCCCATTGCGAAAAAGTGTACCCTGCAAATCCGCAGGCCAATGCCCATGAAGTCTAAGCGCGGAACCCGGGTCTTCGGCGATTGAACTTAGCGCGAACGAGCGCAGCTGTGTGCTCATACCAGTATCACTGCTGGTAAGTGCACAGCCGGCTAGTCCACCGGTGCAGCTGGTCGCCGCTAGGGTAGCGGCCGAACGGATAAAATTTCTACGGTCCATGGTTTACTTCCTCGTCTGCTCTCGACTGTATCGGCATCAAGCTAGCGCAGCGTAATTTTAATTTGGGTATCGCCCTTTATTTCAAACTTCGCATCGCTAAAACTCGCTGGCCCAAAGCTACCTCCGTTATTGGAAAAACCATATTGTTCTTTGGGTATGCCTAATAGGTTGGTGTCCAGCTTTTCATTACCGTTTTCATCGTGAAACAGTTTTATGGCATAGAGGCCATCAGGTAGTCCCTTAAGAGTAATTGTCGCTCTACCCTCAATAGGAGTAGCCATGCCAGAAGTTACTGCCTCATTAGCGTCATAAGTTGACTTGGAAGAAAATAGATTAAGAAGCGTGGAGCCATGGGTGCTATCGTAGCCGTCCACTACAATCTGAAGAGTACCGGCATTTACGGTTATGCTGGCGACAAAAACTCCTACAGCCACAATGGAGGTAAAGATGTTCGTATTGTTGAAAAATTTCACTGTTGTCTCCCTTTAGGATTAAATGGTGCGGATAAGCAGGGAGTAGCATAGCGCCCAGGCATGGAGAGACGCAGGTGCCAATGGTCACCACTTGTTACAAGCCTGATAGTGACTTTTGGCACCTTTATGCTAAACCGCGATGCGATAAAGTAAGTGAACTTGATTCGAGCAAGCAAATTAATGGCAAAAAATAAAAATGAAACCATCATGAGAGTCAGTGGCCTAGCCACCTGGTTGGTAATATTCGTGGTGGATGCCCTTATGATCAATGAATACCAAGCACTGCGGGTGGGTCTGTATCTGGCGTATTTATTGTGTTTCCTCCTAACCAGTATCCCCTCCATGGGAGTAATACACAGCCCTGGCTATACCTATGCCTTAGTGCTTCAGTTGCTTATAGCGCTTACCCTCTACCTCTTAGACCCTAATTCAGTAATACCGATTTTATTCGTGATATGGGTTTCCTTACTGCCCGAAACCATGCCTGCTCGCCGCTGGCTATTGGTTTGGCTGCTGCTAAATGGTTTTCTTATAGGCTACGATTTTGTAGATGGTGCCAGCACCAGCTCTGTAGTTACGAGCTTTGTCTTTATGGGTTTTCAACTGTTTGCCGCCGGTTCCAGTCAAATACGAATCAGTGCACGGCAGAATAAAGAAAAACTGGAACAAACCCACCTGGCCCTCGTTGCAACCCAATCGTTGTTAGCGGAACAATCGCAAGCACAGGCTCGATTGAGTATCTCCAGAGACTTACACGACAGTATCGGCCATAAACTGACAGTGCTAAGCCTCAACATAGAGCACGCCATCCACCGCACGCCTCAAGATACCACCGCGTTTCACCGCTCCCTGAAGGCGTCCGTAAACGAAACACTCGAAGAGCTTCGCCAAATTGTTAGAGAGGTGCGCGAAACAAAAAACAGCTCTCTAGATGACGTACTCAAGGCCCTCACCCAAGCCCTACCAGATGGGGTACAAGTGAATTATCCAGAAAACCTGGAGGTAGGGGCAGTGGATGTTCGTGATCAACTGGCCTTCTGCATTCAAGAAGGCATAAGCAATGCTTTGCGCCACGGGCGCGCCACTGCCTTATCCATTGTGTGCGAATCGACCTCCCCTTTCATTTTGCAATTAGAAGATAATGGAAGCGTCGCTTATCTTGGCCAAGAAGGCAGCGGGATAAAAGGTATGAAAGAAAGGCTGAAACCCTTCGGTGGGCAAGTATCCCTAAGCCCCTTACAAAACAGACGAGGCACGCAACTAACACTTCGCGTACCGGCCATGACACAGGATGAAAATGACTAAAATAGCCTTAGTGGACGACCAGGCACTGATTCGTGAAGGCATCGCCAGGCTTATAGAAATAGAAGAGACTTTCGAAGTGATCTGGCAAGCCAGCAATGGCCAGGATGCCCTGGATAAATTGGCCGAGGCAGACAGGCCCAACATTATTATTTCCGATATTCGTATGCCAGTAATGGATGGCATTCAGTTCGCAAAAACTCTGCGCGAGCAAGGTTCTAGTATTCCCGTTTTGATGCTAACCACCTTTGACGAACACGAGCTTTTTATCAATGCGCTAAGCGCTGGTGTGAATGGTTTCCTCCTAAAAGATATCAGCTTCGAAAAGCTGTCATCAGCGATCAAAAAAATATCTAAGGGGGGCTTCCTGGCAGAACCCCAATTGCTCAACCGCGAATTACTGCCAGACAATGGTACAGTAAAAATACCGACGAGCTTTAACTTCAAGGATTTTTCCGAAAAAGAGAAACAGATCCTGCGCTATCTGGCGGCGGGCTTTAGCAACAGGGAAATTGCTACCGCGGTTTTTTTAGCAGAAGGCACTGTAAAGAACCATATATCCACCCTACTCACCAAACTGCACTGCCGCGACAGAACACAAGCTGTAATTAAAGCGCTCCAATGGCGCTTGATATAGCTCTAATTTCTTGGTTGGCTTTTAATTGGTATTCGCGGCCAATACAGCTGCCAAGTGTCTTTCTTACGATTTAGATATTCCATTTTGAGAATGGATTTTCTAGCACTCAAAGCATCTGAATTACGCGCTAGCGATACCCATGTATATAACTAAAGGAGAAAGTAGTGGACATCCTTAAAGGTTATGTTGCTGCTGTTATTCTCTCGCCTTTAGTTTTACTTGTGAAAGCTATCTCGTTTGTTAGCTACTCGAAATGTGCAGGGTTCACTTCTTCAATAGTCTCTTTGCCAGAAACCACAGAGAAAGCATTCTTTACATTTTTAAACAAGATTGCTCCAGGCTTGTATCTATAGTCGACGCATAATGTATTTACATTCGGGAAAGAATTAAAATCCAGCTCTGCAATATCATTGAACTCTATTACAAGAACATTCAGGCTAGGCAAATAGAGATCTTTGGACAAAGTACTTAATCCATTTTCATACAGCTGCAATCTGACGAGATGTTTAAGCGTGTTGATTTCAATAGGGATAACTTTAAACTCAACGGCAAAAAGAACCAAGTTATGTAAATTGGGCAGGAGACTTAAGTGCTCAATAGCCCTAGATAAGTTTAAATTCGCTGTAGAGTTGAATTTTGCAACCCTGATATGGTCAAGAGTTGATATTTTTTCTGGGATATTTTCTACTGCGCTTCCATAACATTCGAAGACGTTTTGAATGTCGTCTTTGTTGTTTAACATGCTAGAGTATACATTATACATACCCTTAAGCGGCTTTACTGAAAAGAAGTTCCTTCTATTTACATAGGCGAATAAAAAATATTCATTCGCATCAAGATCGGCGTGCTCATAATATTCCTTTTTTTCATGATAGCCCTGAATATTTCTATGTTTATCTTCCCAGGCTGATTCTACTTGACGCCATAAGCTGTCACCTGCGAATGTCTTGAATAGCTTTTTTGCCTCTCTCCTTACTTTCATATCCGCATGAAATCTGCTAAGAACATGAATATATGTAATTGCATGAGCATTGATTTGTGAGTCGTTGATTTGTAAAAGAGTTTTTAAAACCTTACTTACGTCTTTACTAAGTAACTGGTGGAACAGATTATCCGACTCGCTTGTATCAGCTGGAACAGCGATAGTCGACTCCACAATATCAGAATTCAATTGTTCTTTTCGGAATGCTTCTTTGTTTGAAACCGGGGTGGTCACACCGATACCAGAATACTCTAGTACATACCTTTTCGGGATGTGCTCGTCAATACACTTATAAATATCCTGTCCAATTATTTTCTTGATGGTCTCCAAGATTAAAGAATAATCATCTACCGCGACAGGAAACATACCGTATTCTTCGAAGCGCTCTCCACCCAGAGATTTAAAGCCCTTTAATAAAGTGGTTTTCTCACAATAATTAATACTATAAGCATCAGTACTGCCCGATAAAACGAAAGAGAGACAAGTCCCCTCTCTCACGCCAATGGGCTCAGAGGGAAGTTCACTCAAAACTTCAATAAAGACAGCGTCCTTAAGGAAATAAATACTACAGCAACTAGTTAATCCTTTGTCTTCAGGTGGATATAGCTTGCAGTTTAGAAGATACTCGATCTCTTCAATCGATTTAACTCCTCCTTCGATAACTATTCCAGAAAGTGTCTTTGCCATTTTTGATTATTAGCCGTAGCTACCGCTGTGTTAATGAAAGTGTTCCACACACATTGCATGGCCAAATATAATAGTCTTTGACTAAACGTGTGTATAGTTCTGTAGCATGCAGTATTTTCGTCCTGTTATTTTTTCCTTCTCGCCTACTATACCTGCTTACTTGCCTCAGTATTTCCTGCACAAACTAAGCCATATTATCCAAGCTGTTTCAGAGTATATAGCCACTCAACCTAGCCTCGCCTCTTCGCCCAAACAAATCGATCATATCTCATTCAGATACGCAAGAGCATTAGAGCCTTGCCACAAGCTGAAATCAAACCTGAGTCAAACATTAGACGCAAACCACTTTTATGCGACCGCCCGATGCCAGAACTCCACCCCTCATCGTCAAGTAATTATTTTTACTCAATAACTTCCTCATAAGCCGAGTAAACGGGCCTGGAAAGGCACTGTATTTTGCCTAAAGGGCTCGATTTAATACTCAGCAATGCCTATTATAATATTCACCGATTGCTTTCCTGCGCCAAGCTCCGTTCTTATAGATATTGACTAGCGCCTTAGCTCCGCTTGCGATGATTTTTACTTAAGCGAATGATGTTTCCGCTTGAAGCTTCAAAAGAAAGCGCCCCTGGGCTGGCCATGCATCACAGGGGAGGTATAATACAGCCATTGAAAACTGGCAACGCACAAACCCGGCATACACTAACCACGGACGCCAGAACGAATACAGTGCCTCAATTAGCGACTACACGATACTGACGATGCAATCAGACCCTAAAAAACTCGTTGAAAAAAATAGAAACCTTATCCACTCAGAGCTACTGAAAGTTGTCTCTCATACTCAACGAGAACAAGGCGACTGGATCTTGCATTCAATAATGGTAGAAGGTTGTGACGCCCCTTTTAAGTTCAAGCGCAAAGGTAATTACCAGAATCTAAAAGGTGCCAGAGTAAATATGACTTACTACCCAGAACAGGAAGTTGTGGCGGGCATTAATTTTGAAGTGATGAAAGTCGTTCGTATTAAAAGAGGGTAAGCAGGCTGAACCTGGAAACGCTTGCTTACGCCGCCCAAGACTTAGCACCGTTTTTACATAGGCTAGCGCCTGACTGTAGCGATGTAAGTGAACCACGACATGCCCAATTCTGCTTATAATGTAAAATAAACACGTATTCCGCCCCAAAAATGAGGGCAAGCCGATGAACCAGCTTATTCGCATCGTTTTATCCTGCTGCCAGCAATCAGTTCCGCAGAGAAAAAAATAAACACAACATTAATGTCAACACCCTCCGCGGTGCGCCTGCGGCTTACTCGTGCTACGAGAAACTCTTTTTTTGACAACAGAAAAATAAAGCCCGCATATTCAACGCCAATAACACTCCAAACTTAGACTCTTTCTAAATGGTAGACAATGCTCCTATTGTCACATCCTTTAATTTTATCAGAGGTGAGAATCAATTTAGTCCCCATGAAGCTAAAGTGATAATAGCTTGGAAGCAAGGAAGCCATAGCTTTCACAAAACCACCCAACTTTACAGGCGCCAAAACCAACCTATCGCCTTGCAGTGTATATTCCTGACCCGCCTTACCAAAGAGATTTGCTCCTTGCTGTGCAAAACGGATCTGACTTTCCGTAATGGTGACGATGGTTGTTGCGCTCGGCACTACGACATTTTTAGAGTGTATGTTTTCCGCTCCAAGGTTAAACTGCTTCATTGAATATGTAGCCAATTCTTCATAGGACGGTACTTGATATACGACCTTCCACTTACCTGGCAGCCTGGGATCGGTGACTTTTGCGAATTTTGACTGTTCTGCGGTTGAGCTTTCTTGCTGTTCAGTAGTAAAACCAAATAGTTTTCTGCCCAGATTACGAATTGCCCTTTGAAAATAATAACCAAAGACGAAAAAAGCTAAGCCAAATACCGCAACAAACCATGTGCTAAGTTGAATACCCTTTTCTAAAACGGATTGAGTTGGATCTGTAGGCTTATAGTAAATATTCACCGTTTTACCTTGTGGATATTTATTCAGAAGCGCTCTCGTCCATGCCTTAATATTTGAACCAATGGTGCCACCCACTTTCACAGTATCGTTACTATACCTTGCTCCCTCTACGATATACTCGTATGCAATATACGCATCGTACACCGTTTGTTCACTTAATCTGTCTGTGGCCCTATCTGTGTATGTAGTGGTGTAACTTTCGACGCCTGAAGAAATAATGCGGCCTTGAACGGAGGGCCAGCTGTAGGTTTGAAATGCTCGAAACAGGTTATAACAGCCTATGATAAAAAAAATGATTCCAACCAGCATAAACAATCTAGGTATCCCATAAGCCAGAGAGGAAATTCTGGAAAACAGGCTGAGAAAACCCCTTTGTTGTTTCAGACTAAACATTACAGTACCTCAAAGCTGAACAGAACAGATAAAAGAATAGCCCCTCTCAATCTGCCGCGACCAAATCACCCATTGCTCTTCAAAAGCAACAGAAAAAGGCGACCTTCCCCGCTACTTTATAGTAGTTTCTATATATACAGTCTAGTTGTCCATTACCAAAACCACTTTGTTTTAATAGTCTGTCAGCTCTTCGGGATGCCAGCCTAGTGGCGTATTTATACCACCATCCTGGTGAAAAGTTTGAAGATGTCGGTACGTATTAACCCGGCATTTAAGTAGATGATACTATCTATTTAATTGCGCGCCCTTTAAATACTGGCGCAAATGTGTGAGTTTGCTGGTGTTTCAAGGGCTTACATTGCCTTCGCAATGGCGGCGCTTCCCTGCGCCGCTTATAAACTAAAGCAGCCTCTGAACAATACCAAGTTAATAAAACCGCATTGCGGTCTAGATTTATCCTTCTAAAAACATTAGGACTGCTAGGGAATTACGGGGCTCTACCATTTGAAAGTAGGTTCACTACTTTCACTCCTGGCAAACTTGTGAAATATACCCCCTCCGTGGGGTTATGGTTGCTTTTATTGGAATTCGCTCTCAAACCGTATCTGTGCCGGTATTTTGTTATTGTGGGAGTTTGGCACATCCGGCCCGAAGGCAGGCCAAGGTAATTCCGAACCCCAAAATTCCGGAGGCCCTTGCGTAAAGAGTGATGCTGGTAAACTTGCATTAGCGGGCAGGTCACTGTTGGTCGCACCGAAGCCGTCAATGTTATCTACCAAGTTATGGCTGGTAAATAAATCTTCCGAGCCATTAACCTTAAAACTCGAACTATTTAGCAAGTGGTTACCCACGAGTGTCACACTCTCTGAGCTCGCTTCAATCGCAACGCCAACTCCTTTCATCCAGTAATTTGAAGGCTGGCCGAAACCTTTGTTTCTAAACATAATTATGTCCGGACCATTGGCACCATGAATGGCATCATAATAAGAAAAATAAAAGACGTTGCCTTCAAACAGGGTAGTATGAGGAAAGTTTCCGTGCACCACTACATCGGCTTCCTGCCTGCCGTCTATTTCTTCTCTTTCGCCTTTGCTACAGTTTCTTTCCCGGCAAGTATCAAAAATAAAGTTGTATGCGAAAATCACATAATTAGCGCCGCCCTGAGTAGTGAGTGAGTGCCTTAAATCTTTGAAAATATTATCGGTGACAACCACTTCTGTATCGCGGATTCTGGGCGAAACCCCATAGGCATGGCCACCTGTTTTTACCCATGCATCGTCAAAAAAGCTGTCGCTTACATAAACGCCGAGGGAACGCAGGCTATTCACGTGATTAGTCTGTGATTTCTGTGAATAAATATTGCGGACGAAAACATTGTAGGCTCTTATAAATGAAAACATCTGTGCGCCGCCCGGCCCCGACGTGCGTTCTATATGAAAGTTTTCAAAACCAACATTACGACAGCCAGCCAGCTTGTGCGCACCGTGGTCCTCATCAAAAAACTCGGATTCATCAAGCCCTATCGCCAGTGGTAGATGTAAGCGGATGGTATTCTCTTGTGAGTTAATTTCGGTAATTCGAAACACGCCGCCCCAGGTGTTTGCAGCCCAAGCATCGGGAGAGTGTGGGTTATTCTGTTTGATGTCAACGATATCGCCGACGGCGAGCCCACTAACATCATCGAGCTGAACAATGTTGTCTCCTGCTGTAACACTTTCGACAACATTTTTCTTGCTGCCGGTGTTATACCCGTAGCAGGCAAAGCCTCCAGCATCCCCTGACAAACGGAAGTGGGTTTTATCGGGCCCGGCTCCGCGAATGATGACATTGCTGGGAATGTTAACCGTGCCGCCTGAACCAATATGGTAGTCACCCGGCGGAAAATACAAAACTGTGGGTTTATCCAGATCGCTTAAAAGGCTACGCAGAACTTCCGCATCTTCACCACCATTCGGCATAATTCCCCGGGTTGTCACATCCACCACATTCCATTCCTGGTAAGGGTCCTGCCATTGCCAAAACGCAAAACCACCGGGAGGTGTGCGAGCGGACAATATCCCGGGATCTCCAGGCCCGGGCTTACCTGAGCTGGAACTGGAAGAACTGGAAGAACCGGACGAACTGGACGAACTGGACGAACTGGACGAACTGGACGAACTGGACGAACTGGACGAACTGGACGAACTGGACGAACTGGACGAACTGGACGAACCAGACGAACCAGACGAACCAGGCGAACCAGGCGAACCAGACGAACCAGACGAACTGGACGAACCAGACGAACTGGACGAACTCGTCGAGCCATCCGAATCCGGAATGGGAGAACCGCTATTTCCACCGCACGAAATAACAACTATAGATAAAAGTACAAAACAAAGGTTTCTCACCTTGCGCCCTCCGGAGGCTTATCTTAAACGTTAAAACACTTTACTAGAATGGTGTTCGAGCACCAATAAAATGTGTACCGACATTTTTTTACCGTATAACTTAAACGGCTACGCGTTACTCTTGTCGTTATTATTAACTTGGCAATAGTTATTGTTAAGTTAATAAGCGGCGCAGGGAAGCGCCGTCATTGCCCCAGGGCAATGTAAGCTCTTGAAATACCAGAAAATTCACACATTTTCGCCAGTTTTTCATGGGCGCGCAATTAAATAGATAGGATCATCTATTTAATTGCCGAGTTAATCGCAACACAAACAGACCGAATAAAAAAAAGGGCGAAAAGGCGCCGCCACCACCGTTATCTGTATTGCTGATTTCAGTGTTGTTATCCTCTAATGATCCTGTCGGCTCCGGTTCAGCTGGCTCTGCTGGATCGACTGGCTCTGCTGGATCAACTGGATCGACTGGCTCTGCTGGATCAACTGGATCAACTGGATCAACTGGATCAACTGGATCAACTGGATCAACTGGATCAACTGGATCAACTGGATCAACTGGATCAACTGGATTGTCGGATAACTTATCTACATTAAGAAAGGTCGAGAGCCAATAATGTGTGTGGTAGTTGTAGATAGCATCTCTCGATATTTTTCCACCGGAAGCATCATTGAGAATATTTTCATATTTTTCTTTATCAATATTGTTAAGCGCAACTTCAAAAATAAAGCGTTGATCAGACAATACTTTCTGCTGTAGCGTCAAACCATACGCGCCGATGTTTTGGCCAGAAGTATGTGCGGAGTCGTTTGACAAGTTGCCGTATATGGATGGAATCCAGCTATTTCCGTTGCGGGTATGTTCCGGTGTGGAGAGAAAGTCAATGGAGCGCTCCAGGCTTCTTCCCTCTGGCCCGGTGTAAGACCACCAGTCATGGCCAAGGTTTTTCGCCGCTTGTGCGGCGAAAAGCATCGGGCTCAGGCTGTAGTTGTTGTAGCCGAGGTTCCTGTGATCGTAATCGTGGAACCTGCCATCGCTATAGGTTCCGTCAATACGCCGTTTAAATTGTGTAAACGCACGATCAATCGCCGATGGATCATCCATCATAAATGCCGCCAGGGCATATGCCCCACAGTACCAATGGGACATATTCTGGTTCCATGCGGAGTCGGTTTCACACCAGTTTGGCTGACTGGTCAGCCCTGCACCAACCAGCAGTGATTGTATTTTTTCTACATCCTCACTGGTGTACAGCCCTGAAGAATAGGTCAGGTCATAAATAATAAATATGTTAATCAGCCAACTGACGACAGGTCCCAAATAGGTGTCCATACGCGCGTCTTCGTATGCCATTACATAATTTTTAGCTTTCTGAGCGTATTCAGCTTTTTTTACGGGGTCCAGTTCAACATTGTAACTCACTGCCCAGGCGGTGGCTTTCTCAGTATCGGTATGCCCTATCCGATAATGGACCAAACTCGGATCATCACCACGATAAGGCACGACTTGAGGAGGGTCGTCGAGAAGCGCATCGCCATAAGCTTTCATTTTTGCGTAGGCTTGGGTGATATAGTTTGAAGCGCCGAAATTAACCACATCACTCAATTCATCAAGCTGGGTCTGGTTGAGATAAAGGTAGGGATGGTTACTATTGTAAGCATGGGCGGAACCAAAGCTCAGCATTAAAAATACAGAAAATAAAAATACACTATTTTTTAAGATCATTTTTTTATTCCAACTACTACTCGGCTCGAATATCATATACGTAGAACAAAGGCGGGCGACTGTAATCTTCTTCCGTGTCACCCTTCAATAAGGAGACATATAAGCGCTTATTCTCTGCATCATATGCCGCACCAATTAAACTGGCATTTGACGGCGAATCCAATTTTCCGTATTGATAAGGCCGCACGTCATAGCTGTTCATTTCACCATTTTTTACTTTAAGCAAATCGCTCACACGCCACATCCAGAAATAATTGTATTTATCATCAGGATCATAGGCGCAAGGACCACCACATACATTGCCATCATTCTGTGTGATCTTGTAGCCCAACCCCGATTCATGTCCAGCAGACATGCCTATAGTTAAATAGGTGCCCGTACCGGGAACAATAAAGCCATAGGACGCACCAGAGTTAATCGTCCATAAATCATTTTGGCGGTTGTGATTGTAAAGAATCGGTCCGGAGTCCGAGTAACTCTCACCGTAAATCGATTTATCGTAAAGCATGTTGTTTAAACTGAAATCCAATATAGCTTGCGTTTGGATCTCGCCACTGCTCACTGATCTGCTTAATAAACTTGAATCAGGGTTGAGCACAAAAGCTGAGGGGCCAACGGAAAGCCTGGAAATAATAGAACCATGGGAATGCCCTGCTATATAGCTTCCACCCAGGGCAGACTGCCATTCACTTGGAACTGGAGTTAACCAACCTGCAGCATGCGCAGCGCCTTCCAGCTGATAGGGCCCGGTTACGGTAGAACTGTCCAGTTGACTTGCATCTTCAAATACCACTGTTGTGTCCTTTTCCTGGCCTCCGGCGTCGTACCAGTCCATATAGTTCACCACCAAACGCCCATTAAGATGAGCCAAGCCCGTAATTCGGAAATAATTTTCAATGCCTGTGTTAACGCGGGTAGTTCCATGGAAAACAGAGAAATCCTGTAACACATAGTTTCCAACCGCATAGTCTTCCGGGTTACGACTATTCGTAATTTCCGGAATAGCAAATTCGGCCACTGCTTGCTCTCTCTCGTGACTGATAACGAACAGTGAATTATTTTGTGGATTGAAGGCGATGGGACCAGGGGAGTAACTCAAACTCGCGTAATCACTATCACCAAATTTCGCTGCCGATAAGCGAAACCCGCCTTTAAACACGATTCCGTTTTGATCCAACAGCGGCAAGTCTCCTTCCGAACCACTACTGCCGCTAGTGGAGCTGGAGGTAGAACTGGAACCGGAGCTGGAGCTAGAATTCGAGCTGGAGCTGGAGCTTGAACTGGAGCTGCCGGTACCGGAACTACTGCTCGAACTGGAACTGCTCGAAGAGCTCGAACTGCTGGAATTCGGAAGCGGATTCGAATCATTCCCATTTCCATTTCCGCCACACGACACGATGCATAAAATGAAAACAGCATACCCCAAAAATTTCATTCTTTTCTCCAATTGGAATCTGTAAAGAAGCGATTTTCTTTTTGCGAAGCGCGCGACGGGCACGATCAAGCGAATGCTAACTAGGGAACCTGACTTCTGTCGCCTAACATAAAGTTGCGGCCGAAGTGTAACAAGGCGCCAAACTTGTGTGTGAGAATGAATACATAGATTGCTGTCTTTATATAAAACTTTTTTAAAAAGTGTGAACCACTTTCTAGTTATATGGCATGAGATCTTTCTAGGCGGGGGCTAACACCGCTCTACTCAGCATGGTCCGATGCTCCCCCTAATTTTGATAAAATTGGCGTCTACGGAAATTACACCGCCCCAATTTAAAATTATCGAACATTTACTGCCAATTCAGCGCGGCAATGTAAAAACGCCTAATCTAGAGGTTCTAAACACCATACTGTACATCGCCGAACATGGCAGCAAATGGCGAGGACTTCCGGCCAGTTTTGGCAAATGGAGCACCATTTAAAAAGGGCCAATCGATGGGCCAAGAATGGTATTTTGGATCACGTTTTCGGTGTACTTCAGGACGCTGACCTTATAAATATTCAGGTTGATCAAGTGTCACTGGATAGCACGATAATTCAAGTGCACCCAGACGATACAGGCGCATAAAAAAACGGTCCGCAAGCCATCGGGAACTCCAGAGGTGGATGCTCAACTAAAATTCACAGGGTAGCGGCTGATGATCAGACCGCTGTGACATTCTCACTACCCCCGGACAAGCTGGCGACGCTCCTGAAGGTAGAGCTGTTTTACAGACGATGGAAAACTGCAATTGGGATGGGGCTGGGGTCATAATGGATAAAGCCTATGAAGGCGACGACACTCGGCAACTTGTGATGAACTTAGGGATGATACCCATAGTGCCTCCAAAGGTTAATCGGCTGACGCCTTGGGAGTATGATCGTGAAATGTACAAGAAAAGAAACGAAGTTGAACGGCTATTTCGTCGTTTGAAAGGATTTAGGAGAATTTTTAGTCGTTTCGACAAACTCGACGTTTTTTTAAGTTTTTTATTAATTTTTCTCTCATTGTTGACCGCTTAATGAGTGTCAACAGGCCCTAGCAGGCACTATCACCAATCAACTCTTTTAGGATCGCTTCTCGCTAATAGCTCTTCTGACAATTCTCTGAGAGATTCTTCCTCTACAAGATTTTCTGCTCGGATCGCGAGCAACTGAAGCGCCACCTTTGATCGGGAATGCCCCTCAAAAAACAGATTGAACTGTCGGTTCAAATTGTCACTTACTCGATGTAAAAGCACATGTCTGGCAATGGCATCTTTCGATTCATCGTTCAAAATCTCTCTGTACTCCTCCAGGCAGCGCTCGCCATATTTTTTTATGGCGCTATCTTTTATAGCGCAAAAACACTTCCAATCAGATTCTTTAAGTTTTGACATAGCGGCCTCAAGTATTATAAATCCAGGTACAACCTCAACATGTCTTTTAGTTGGATACCCTGCTCATATATTGCAGCCGGGTAACGATTAACGAAGTAGTCTTTAATTACCGAACCAACGCGAAAACCCTGACGCTGATAGTATGCAAGCTGATAACCAAATGTACCGGTACCCAGCTCAACACGCCTTATACCTTTTAACCTTAACTCACCGAGTACAAACTCAAGCAGTTTAGTGCCAACACCTTGTTTCTGAAAGGCCTTGGACACAGAGATATTGAACAATTCGGCCCTTGTTTCAGATTCCAGAGCAACAACACAAACACCGACTATGGCTTTATTCCTTACTGCAGCAAAAACCAAACCCGAATCAAGGTATGAGCGAACGCTTTGCTCACTTGGATCAGCCTCCAATAGCAAGTCAAAGGGTATATCGCCAGCACGTGTTTCTATGAACTTCATTTCTCTTAGTTTACATTTCTCTGGATAAAATTAAAGGCTTAGCCCAAACAGCCCCTACTTTTCCAGATTAGCTTAGACTCCAGTTTGAACAGGTATTCATTAGCGCTACATCTACGCTTTTTCTGAGTTTAGCCTGAGCCCTTTCGATTGCTGCATTGAGCAACCATTTCGATTTGCCTTTACCAGAGCTCAACAGCTACTTCATCTTACTGCTCCCGAGTTATCATTTCATCAGTTTCTTTATCTGCCAAAACCATAACATGATACCCACTATCACAATGATGCTTGAATGTTGATATCTTTCTGTAGAAATCCTCTGCGTCCTGACAGTAGGCGATTGACTTCTGTTCCTCAGCACGACGCATCTCTTGCTCTCGGTTTTCGTTTGTATTTGCTACGGTAGGCCTGTGCTTCTTATTCTTATAAACCGGTTTATTATCGTTATTTACTGCATTGGCCTTATCAAGATCTACGATTTCAGAATTTATCCGATACCTTTCTGGTACACGGACACATAGTGAACCTTTCCATGTTCATCTACCCACTTAACAGCATCAGAACTTAATCGAACAGGCCCTAGTCCTTGTAATTGGGCGCTTAGGTTTTATCAAATATAATATAGCAACTTTGGGTTCATTTAAGAGTTATAGGTAGTAAAGGGCCGCTTTGAGATCTGTGTAGCAACGCAGTAGGCGTTTGTATTTCTTCTGTCCTTAGCCGTAACTTCGAAGTGCGTCGCAGTTGCCATTTAGCGGACTTACAAGGTCCTTTGCGTGCCTTCGGAGCATTGCTGTTTAGTGGCCAGCGTATTTTGCGCGGCGCTGAATAGCCGATGGAGTTGTTGTAAGCGATCCAACCTAGCCATTGTTAGCCCCCTTATGCCCTACAAGCTAAACCTACCCAGGCATAGCGATTTTGGCCAAAGTTCCGCTCAAACCGGTGCTAGGCGCTGTGCACTTGCAGCTGCGCGCCTTAGTCTTCGCCTCTACTGCCTGTACCATTAGGTTTTTACGCTCACCAATCTTGCTATAATCTCCCTTTTTGAAGAACTGAGATAGGCCAATGAACAAATCCCTGCAAGATCAACTCCTGGGCGCGGGCTTAGTGGATAAGAAAAAAGCTAAGGCAATTGCGAAAGAAAACCGTAAAGCGGCAAAGCAAAAGCGTGGCGCTCCAGATCTGGAAAAGGAGCAGGCTTTGCGGCAGGCGCAAGAAGAAAAGCGGCTGCGTGACCGGGAGCTGAATAGGCAAATTAAGGAAGAACAGGAGAAGAAAGCTGTGCTCGCGCAAATTAAACAGCTGGTTGAGCGACACCGCATTACGGATAGAACGGGCGAGCTGGAGTATAACTTTAAAGACGGCAGTACGATTAAAAAACTTCTCCTGAACAAGAAGCTACACGACCAGGTTTCTTACGGTAGTTTGTCCATTGTTTCCAGTGGGGAAAGCTACCAGTTGGTGCCGCGCATTGTGGCGGAAAAAATTCGCGAGCGCGAGGCCAGCTATGTGCTGGTGGATAATTACAAACGCACAGATAGCAATGTGCCAGACGAGAATGATCCCTATGCAGACTACGTTATTCCAGACGACTTAATGTGGTAGTACTTGCGGCCTCTTTACAGTTACTATCGAGGCCGTAGTCGCCGAAAAAACTCTATAAAGCCAGCCTCTACCGAGCGCTTTTTATTTTGGCTTAGTGCTTGTGAGTGGGTTTTCTATTACGAACAAGCGGGTATTTTCTACACCTTGTAAAGATTTTTTTATCTCTGCTTCTTCTTTGCCCATGGTGGCTTTCAGCTCATCTATTTTGAAGGTGCCGGCAATAATATCTGGCAACCCGTCGCCATTAACATCTTCCAGCTCAAACGAGACGATACTGCTGGGCTTATGCGCTATGCCCTTGCTGGTAAAATTTTGTTTACCGTCGTTTTCAAACCAGATTAGGGTCTGGCGTTGTTCGTCGTCCCAGTAGTTATTCCAACTACTGGCAACTACGTCTTTATCGCCGTCGCCGTCCATATCTGCCGCTTTGGCCAGGGCTGCGCCATAAAAACGGGCAAGGTTATGAAACTGAAAGTCGAGCTGGCCTTTGTTTTCTAGCCACTGCACACCGTGGTAAGGTTTTGGGTCGTATTGCAGGTCGTGTGCATCGCCATTGGCGAATAGGATATCCAAGTCTTTATCGCCATCCATATCTACCAAGCTCATACTGGTGGAGCCAATCATCGGCTCGCTGGCTTTGAATAGCATTTTGTAATCGAAGTTGCCGTCACCTGCATTCACTAGGGCAATTATCATTTCATGCTCTTGAGTTACCAGGCTTACTAAATCCAACAGACCGTCGCCGTTAATATCACCCGGTGTGATATTCAATCCTCCCCCTAAGGGCACCAGTGTGTGTTTTACAGGTTTCTCTTTACCTCTGTTTTCCAACCATGCCAATTCGCCGATATTGTCTGCGCCATAGATGGACACCAATAGATCCAGGTCTTTGTCGCCGTCCATATCCTGAGCCGCCACATCTAATACGCGCGGTACGTTTTCCAGTAGTATTTCTTGGTGAAATTTACCTTTATCGTCCTGCCGCAGTAATACAAGCTTCCCCATAGTGGTGTAAAACGGCGGTAGTATCCTACCTAGCGAGGCCACGGCGATGTCGTCATCGCCATCTCCGTCGTAATCCAGAACCTCTATACCCACTGGCGCTTTAATCTCGGCGATTACTGCTTCTGTCCATTTTTTGCCCTTCTTGCTCAGTAGGAGCAGTTGGTTTTTTTCGATATCACTAATTAGAAACTGGGCGCTCGCTTTTTTATCCAGTTGTACCCTTGCGATGTTGGATATCTGAGGCATTGGTGTGGGATCGCCAATGGGCTTCACGGTAAACAGTTCCGCAGGTGAGCGTGTAAAATAGGGTAAGCGCTCCAGGCTTTCAGGCGCACTGCCGAAATAGTAAGCACTTATGTGGTGCAGCGCTTCTTTGGATATGAATTCTTGCCCGGTTCTTTCCAGCGCGAGTTCGGCCATTGCTTTGGTTACGTAGGGCCAGTCTTTTTTGGGCATGAGCGACGGTGAGGGCACGCCGTGGCAAACGCCACAATAATGGTTCACCATAGCAACTATTTCTGGGACGGTTTTAGGGGCTTCTTCGGTGGCGGAGTGGCTATAGCCGCTTAGGGCCAGTATTGCGCTTAACAGGGTTATTTTTTTCATTAGAGTGATAGCAAGTGCGATGGTTTTGGAGAGTAGCCGGTAGCGTGTATGGGAGCGATAATAACAGTAATAGGACGAATTTCCCCACTGAGTCCGAAAAGTTTGAGTTATAACTCAAACTTTTAGCCTTCCCCCTCTTGGCACAAGAACTGTTATAGGGGAAACTAATGCCCTCAATTGGTGTTGAATGTGACGACTTTTTTATAATTGTTTTTTACTATAGAATAGCCCGGCAAAATCATACTTAAGCACCACATCCGGTCATACTTTCATCGAGCACCGAGGCACAAACACAATGAAATTGCTACGTGTAGCAGCATTAGCGTTTTCTATTTGCATATCACCCTTGGTAAGCCCGGGTGCCTTTGCACAGAGTTCATCAGATGTGAGCGCCAAGGCAGAGAATTACAAGCTTTCAATCAGCACTAAGAAAGAGGCCTTGCAAACGCTGGAAAACCGGCTTCTCGCGTACGATGTAAAAAAAGAGGATGCTACCAAGCAACTGGCAGTAGCAAAGGAAGACCTTAAAAACGTGCAGGCCGATTTGGAGCTGGCCAACCAGGACACCTCAGACGACGGGCCTCGCAAGAGAGAGATGGCCAAAACGCGCCTGGAGCTTGCCGAACGTGGCGTGCAGAACAGGGAGAAAAGGCTGGACCGTGTTTCCAGAAAGCATGCAGAACTGATCACCGAGAGAGACAAAACAAAGGCTGATATCAATTGGCTAAACCGGCAAATCAACTCGCTGGACAAGCAAGCACAAGCTATCCGCGTGGAAGAGGATCGCTTTGCTAACATGCAAGCAGCAGCAAGCCCAGAGCCGGTAAAAATTGCTGCACCACCGCTTGTTGCAAAGCCCACTGAACCCGCTGTTGTTAAAGACGTGGCTAAACAGCCGGCGACGGCGATGCCGGCAGCGGCTTCAACAGAGAATGCAGCCGAGGCTTCAGGTGCAAATACACAAGCGCCACAGCTGCCAGCCACCAGCATACACGCCGCAAAACCAGTAAACGAAAAAGACCTGACACCCCGGCAACGCTATGCTCGCAGTGAAATGCAAAAGCTCAACGAGCTCACCAAAAACGCGGATAAAACCCAACACCGCCGTTACTCAGAACTACTAATGGACATTAACTACAAACGCGCTGTAGAGCTGGAATACCTGGGTAATGAGCAGTTCTACACCGAAGTCGATCTCGTCGCGGGCAAGCACAAGCTGGTGATCGACTCCCGCAAGTTCATGGTAAAAGTACCTGAGAGCGCAGATGGAGATACTTACGTTGTTATTTACGATACAACGGACTCCAGAAACGAGCGCTTTGTGTTTTTTAACAAACGTTTGCTGGACTAATACCCCGTTGGCTGCCTGAGCAATCACGCCTGGGCAGCATACTGGCACCTCCCTGCCTCCGTTACCAAAGATCTCCCCCCTCCCTATCCCACTATGCACATCGCCTGCGGCAGTTATAGCCTGCTGTGCCAAGGTAAAGCTTATTTGATGTGGCTTAAACTGCCCCGTAGCAAGCCTGCATTATCCAACTATACTGACATTTATCCCCTCCATGGCTGCGCAGAGGCACTTCCGATGAGTTTGATAAAACGTATTCCCATAGACAAAGTTGAACTGGGTATGTACGTGTCTGATCAAACCCCGGGAATGGCGGAAAACGGGCTTCGAACACAAGGCTATATCCGTCGTTTTGAAACAGTGGACAAGCTGCGTGCCACTGGTCTCAAAGAACTCTACATAGATGTGCATCGCGGTATCGACTCCGCTTTTACCCTACCCACAGCTACCCACGCCATTGGCGAGCCAAGGGTTAAGCTTGGCAAGGAAAGGGAACGGGCAGAAAAAGTATACGACGAAGCCAAGGGCCTAGTTACTGAGCTGATGAACAACGTGAAGCTGGGCAAGGCCATAGATATCGGCCCAGTGGAGTCTCTAGCGGATGATATCAATAACTCTGTACTGAATAACCCCAACGCCCTGCTCTGCCTGGCTTCCATTCGCGAGAAAGATCAATACCTGCTGGAGCACTCGATTAACGTGGGCATTTTGATGGGTATTCTCAGTCAGTATCTGGGTTACGAACAAGAGCTTGTTCATCAAATGGTAACCGGCGCCTTACTGCACGATATTGGCAAAATTCGGGTGCCTTATAACATTCTCAACAAACCCGGAAAGCTCAGCCCGGAAGAGTGGACCGAAATGAAGCGCCACGTGGTCTACGGTCAGGAGGTTTTGTTACAGTCTGAGGGCATCAACGAGGTGGCTCTCTCCATCTGTGGTATGCACCATGAACGCCTGGACGGCAGTGGCTACCCTATGGGTTTGAAGGATTACGAAATTAACAATTACGGCCGTCTGGCCGCAATAGTCGACGTTTACGACGCAATTACCGCAAGCAGGGTTTACCACAAGGGAAAACCACCAGCCGAGGCGATGGGTTTTCTGCAGGAAATCTGCGGTTTTCACTTGGATACGGATCTGGTTAGGCACTTTATACGCTGCATGAGTGTTTACCCTGTCGGTACGCTGGTTGAGCTTGATAACGGCAAATTAGGCGTGGTTATCTCTATAAAGTCGGAAAACCCTGATTCACCCATTGTGCGTTGCTTTTACAACGCTCGGCATCGACATCACGAAAAGCCAGCGGATATCGACCTTTCTAGCAAGCTGATTGAAACTAAAATTATAGCGACCGAAAACCCGGAAGATTATGATTTTAATATCAACGATTTTTTGTAGGTCCGCTTGACGCTTTTAAGCTAGGAAACCTCTGATTAAGCCCTTCAGATAGCGAGAAAAACCCTGTAAAAGCCTGACGAGTACTTCAGCTCGACACTCCTGTAGTCAATATTTGCATGACAATGAAAATAATTCTGTGCATAGTTGTCGAGGGCCTAATTTGTGCGGGAAGATCTTTCGCACTCCTCTGTAGCCCCGCAAATGTATCGCTTTTCCTCCACCAACAGAATCGTCTACTATTAGCCTTTAAAAAAGGCCACACAGGGAATTTTTTTGAAAATTTTATACACGCTTAAACGCGCTAGTTTTTTTGCGTTGTGCTCCTATGGTTTTGCCTGCAGCGATTGGCAGGCTGAGCCTGCAGCCATAGAGAAAAACACACTACCACAGCAAACAGTGCTGTACGAAAATTTCGACACAGGCACTGCGCTACCGAATAACTGGCGAGCCAACAAAGATGCAATGGCTTCCGTGAGTAGTGAACTCGCCTACAGCAAGCCGAATGCCGTAAAGATCCAAGCCAAAGGCGGTGGCTACAATCGAAACTTTCTGATTTACGACCTGAGAGCATCCCCGCAACTTGAAACCAGCTTATACGGCAGTTTTATGCTGTATGTATCCGATGAGGGGAATAAGGGTGGTGATTTCACGCTTGTACAAACCCTTGGCAAGGCAAAACCAGAATCAGGTGCACCAATCAACACCGCTGTAGCATACAGGCTTCGTGTGGATGGGCGACATGAGCAGTTAATGGCTAACTACGATACCTGGCCGCAGAATAAAACTGGAGAAAAATGGCAGACCGACTGCTGGAAGCATCCCAATGGCGATGGCGGCTTGCTGGCCAGCGCTGAATATCAATTAGTGGCCAGGCAATGGCGCTGTATTCAATGGCATTTTGATAACCAAAACAATCAATTGAAATTCTGGCAGAACGGACAAGAGCTGCACGATATTAATGTTTTACAAACTGGCGACGGCTGCATCGGTAATAAGCAAGAGGGAAACTGGTATGGGCCACAAAAATTTGAGCATTTAATGGTTGGTATTGAGCAATACCACCAAAGCGCGCAGGCGAGAACAATTTACATCGATGACATTAGATTAGACGATAAGCCGGTTTTTTGTGAATAATCCCTGGCGCCGAGCTTACTCTTCAATACGATAGTTACAAGCTTCAAAACGTGGGCTACAGATAGCCAAAAAAACCAAATCCTCATCTCCGCAATTGCTAATACGCTGAGGTACGCCGGGCGGTATAACTACTACATCCCCCTGCTGTACTTTTGTCACAGCAAGCTCCCCTACTTCCACTTGGCCAATGCCCGCCTGTATTACATAACGCTCCCAGGTATCTTCAAGACTATGCCATTGGGTGGTTTCGCCCGGGCTCACTCTTGCACGAGCTACGGATACCTGAGGGTCATCGGGAGAATTATGTAATTCGACAATAAAACAACCTTCCTCAAAAAAATATTCGCTTTCTGGCTTATAGGTTTTAATACTAGGTTTATTTATTGGCTTCAAAATTTAAAACCTTACTCCGCACTGGCTCTGTAAATACGCCTTATGATCCGGCATTTCTGCCACTGCCTCTGCCACTTTTTCTTCAATTTGCTTGAGTATATTTTCTGCCTGCGCGTCTGGCATCGCATTCACCAGTGGATGATGGCTATCTACCCTTAAGCCCTGGCCGTGTAAAACAGCAAGCCAGCTATTTTCAGCAAACAGCTCATCATTCTCTCGAAAAATCACGCCACTACTTTTATATAAATCCATTTTTTGCTGCAGGGTTTCGGGAATAGCCATAGTACGGCAGTAATTCCAGAATGAAGAATCATCTCGCTCAGTAGCCTTGTAGTGCAGCACAATGAAATCACGTACTTGCTCGAACTTTGTAATCATAATGCGATTGTAGTTATCAACAACTTCCGGCTTAAAATCCTTTGTTGGAAACAAGTCCAGCAATTTGTACAGGCTCAATTGTATTAAGTGAATACTTGTAGATTCCAACGGCTCTAAAAAACCTGAAGACAAACCGATAGCCACACAATTTTTATTCCAAAAAACATCTCTACGGCCCGGCGTAAATTTAATAAAGCGAGGCTCACCCAGAGCTTTACCTTCCAGATTTTCGCTAAGAATATCCAGCGCTTGCTGATCTTCCATATGCTGGCTACTATAAACATGACCATTGCCCACACGATGCTGCAGGGGAATACGCCACTGCCAACCAGCGCTGTGGGCCTGAGCCTGGGTATAGGGGCGCAGTGTAAGACCAGATTCACTTGGCATTGCTATTGCGCGGTCACACGGCAGGTAGTGTCGCCAATCCTGATACCCGGTATTAAGGGCTTTTTCGATAAGCAAGCCCCGAAAGCCGGAGCAATCCAGAAAAAGATCTGCCGAATAGATTTCACCATTTTCCATTTCTACGCTTTCGATAAAACCATCATCCTTAAGATAGGTATTAACGATTTTCCCTTCTGTACGTTTTACTCCGCGCTTTTCAGCATATTTTCGCAAATATTGGGCGTACAAACCGGCATCCAGGTGAAAAGCGTAACCGATGGCGGAAAGAGGTGAGCCGGGCCGATTAATGGGCCTCATGAATTTATTTTGCTCGCTCGCCATACAGGCCAGGGAGTAGTTTTTCAGTGCCTGAGCCTTGCCTTGCGGATGCAAATTCAACCAGTGATGGTGAAAGGGCTCATGGGTAAAAGCGGTGCCGTATTTAGCGAAGGGGTGTATATAGGACTCGCCCTTTTTATTCCAGTCGATAAATTCGATACCTAGCTTAAACGTCGCTTTGGTTTCTCGAATAAATTCATTTTCATCCAGTTTGAGCAAATTGTTAAAACCAACGATGGGCGGAATAGTGGCTTCACCGACACCCACGGTGCTTATTTCATCGGATTCAATTAATTGAATTTCGCAGTATTCGCTGCCGAAGCGGCTGCTTAACAAGGCCGCAGATATCCACCCTGCCGTGCCACCACCAACAATCATTATCTTTTTTATTTGCTTGTCGTTCATGCTTTACCAATTATTCTTTTTTGAATGAAGAGAGAATATTGCAATTTCAAGCAGAGTTTTTCTGAGCGTGCTGCTGCTATATTCGCGGTGGTTATTGTTACATATCTTTGCGCCATAAAAAAACGGCGGCCACCAGAAGGTGAGCCGCCGTTTTTTGTGCTTCTATGAGCTTAGCCTTTTAGAGCCATTAGCCCTTGGAGGCCATGTACTCCATAAGGTCTACAACTTTGCAGGAATAACCCCACTCGTTGTCGTACCAGGAAACCACTTTAACGAAGGTGTCGCTCAACTGGATACCAGCGCCGGCATCAAATACAGAGGTGCGAGATTCGCCAACAAAGTCGTTAGAAACAACTTCATCTTCAGTGTAACCCAGAACACCCGCCATTGGGCCTTCTGACGCGGCTTTCATCGCCGCTTTAATTTCTTCATAAGAAGCTGGCTTTTGCAGGCGAGCAGTTAAGTCCACAACAGAAACGTCTGGAGTTGGTACGCGGAAAGCCATACCCGTCAACTTGCCGTTCAATTCTGGGATAACTTTACCAACGGCTTTTGCTGCACCAGTGGAAGATGGGATGATGTTCTGACCTGCGCCACGACCACCACGCCAGTCTTTCATAGAAGGACCATCGACAGTTTTTTGAGTCGCTGTAGTCGCGTGAACAGTGGTCATCAGTGCTTCTTCGATGCCCCAGTTATCGTTCAGTACTTTAGCGATAGGCGCCAAACAGTTAGTGGTACATGAGGCGTTGGAAACGATGTTGATGTCTGAGGTGTAAGAATCGTTGTTAACACCCATCACGAACATAGGAGTGTCATCTTTAGATGGGCCAGTTAATACAACTTTTTTGGCGCCAGCTTTAAGGTGAGCTTCTGCAGTTTCTTTAGTGAGGAAGATACCGGTTGCTTCGGCAACGAAATCTACGCCAATATCGCCCCATTTGAGGTCGGCAGGATTACGCTCTGAGGTTACACGTACTTCTTTGCCATTAACGATCAGTTTGCCGCCTTCAACAGCAACGTCACCTTTGAATTGACCATGAGTGGAATCGTACTTCAGCATATATGCGATGTAATCCACATCCAACAAATCATTGATTCCTACAACTTCAACGTTATCGCGCTCGCAAATGGAACGGAAAACGAGTCTGCCGATGCGGCCAAAGCCATTGATTCCGACTTTAATGGTGCTCATAGTTATCTCCTAGAGTGTTAAAAAGGAAAGCCATTTGAATTGTGGCTAATTGTTTTGTTTTCTTGTGAGGTAGTCCTGATTGGCCTGCAGCCGTAGTTTAGGTGACTGCTAGCCTGTTTTTGATTTTTCATTTGTTACTGGGGTTTCGACCTCTGAGCGTTTCTACCTTATGAGTCAACTCTGCGGCTACCATAGCAAGCCTCGCGTTTGTAACCAGTCAAGCTCTGAAACGGCCGCCATTCTAGCTGTTTTCACCTTGATGCTCTAGCATCAAAACCCGGTCGAGATCAAAAACCCGTCTTATTTGCTACGAAAACGTTTTCATCGTTCGATATATGCAGAAAAAAACCTTTGCGCCCTAATCCAGAGCACACCAGAGTTCAAAACCTTCATTCAGCCATTTTCGACCACCGCGCTCGATTAGCTCATCAGCCTTGTCTGGCCCGAGGCAGCCACTCTGGTACTCCTGAGCCGGCATATCCGTTTCTTTCCAGCCGGCAAAGATCTGGTCCACCCAGCGCCAAGCGGCCTCCACCTCTGCGGCGCTCACGAACAATGTGGGGTCATTCCTTAAAACGTCGAATAACAATCTGGAATAGGCGTCGTGCGTAACCTTTTCGTCGCTTTTATCAAAGGTGAAGTTAAGAACCCCATCTTTGACAGGAACACCAGCATCCAAACCTGGCACCTTATGCATCATGCGCAGCGCAATACCCGCGTCAGGTTGAAGCTGAATGATCAATTGATTGGCCGGATGCTCTGAGTGTTTATCCTTAAATATCTGGTGCTGGTTTTGTTTGAATTCGATTACGATTTCAGAGTGCCGCTTATTTAAACGCTTGCCCGTGCGGAGGTAAAACGGCACCCCGGTCCAGCGCCAGTTTTCTATTTCCGCTTTTATCGCAACGTAGGTTTCTGTCTGGCTGTTGGGGTCTATCTCATACTTCTCAGACTTTTCTTCGCGATAACCCGGGACTTCCTCTCCACCCACGTAGCCGCTGGCGTACTGCCCTCTCACCGTTAATTCCTGCACTTCTTCTGCGGGTATTAAGCGCAAAGCATTCAATACTTTTAATTTTTCACTGCGCACAGATTCTGCATTAAGCCAAGTAGGCGGCTCCATAGCCACCAAGCATAAAACCTGCAGCAGGTGGTTTTGTACCATGTCGCGAGTAGCGCCAGTCTGGTTGTAGAATGCCCAGCGATTTCCCACTCCCACGCTTTCCGTTACGGTGATTTGAATATGGTCGATGTATTTGGAGTTCCACAGAGGCTCAAACATGTCATTGGCAAAACGCAATGCCAACAAGTTTTGTACAGACTCTTTACCCAAATAATGGTCGATGCGGAAAATTTGCTCCTCGGAAAACGTGCGAGCTAACTCGCTGTTAATCGCCTTAAAGCTTTCTCGGCTATCGCCCAATGGTTTCTCTACCACCAGCCGTGTGGTGGGACGATTAAGGCCACAGTCGTCAATAGCACCGCAGACCTTACCAAAGATCATCGGCGGAATAGCGAGATAAACAACAAGATGATCATCCCGACCAAAATAGACTTCCTTAACACTGCACAGCGCCGCTGAATCGGTAGCATCACCCTGAACGAAGCGGATTTTATCGGCAAAGCATTGCCACTTCTCTTCCGAATAAAGCTCTTCCTTTACAGTAGCTTTCAACCAGCTCTGAATTTTTTGGAGATACTCCTGCTGTGTCTGAGCGGTACGAGCCATTCCAAAAATACGTGTATTTTCAGGCATGCTGTCGTTGAGTTCCAGGTAGTACAACGAAGGAAAGAGCTTGCGCAGGGCGAGATCCCCGTCTCCGCCAACAATCAACAGATCTGTATTCATAGGCTAGGCATTACCTTAATATTGAGTAAGAAGCGATGAGACAAGGCGTTTGAACGCGCGTTTCTGCCTGAAAAAACCCATGGGGCACATTTTTCGACAGTGGCGGTCTAATCAGAGGTGATTAAAATTCGGACAATACTCCAAAATACGCATCGCCATTTTAGACTGTGCCCCAATGCCATTCAAGCTGGTGTAAACTCCGGCTTTTAGCTTGGGCACGCCGTTCAGATTAAATTCATACTACATCCCTTAAGCTGAGTAAGCTGTAAATATTTCCCGAGTAGGCCTATGAAAATTGGAAAGCTATGTGTGGTTATCATTAGCGCAATAGCAGCGCTTTATTACTCCACAACCGGTTTCACCGACACTGGCGAAACACTTTTATTCAATGCGGAATATCAAGGTAAATATTCTGGCATGACCATAAAATCCTCGCGAAAGTTGTATCTGCAAGAGAACGGCCAGCTAAGGATCGAATCAAAAATAAAAAACTTCATGGCCTCGATTGAGGAAAGAAGTGATTTCAGCCTCAACAACGGCATATTGCAACCGCATTATTATCACTACAAACGCAAAATCATGGCGTTTAAAGCCGACGAAAAACTCTCTTTCGATTGGGAAAAAAATGTCGCGCAGTACCGCAGAAAGGACAAGCCAGAGAAAAACCGCGACCACGCCATAGAACTGGGCATACTGGACCCCGTACTCTACCAATTGCAGCTACAACGGGAACTGTATTCCGGCCACGATGATTTCAGCTTTACCTTTGTTAAACCCAGTAAAGTAAAAACCCTGCTATTCAAAAAAACAGGGGACGAAACCCTGAAGGTTGGTGACAAAACGTATCCCGCAATTAAAGTGGAACGCATCAACCTGGATGACGAAAAACAAACGCGTATCTGGCTAATTCCGGAATTGAATTTCCAGATTGCCAAAATTGAGCATACTGAGGAGGATGGCAACTCCTACAGTATTTTCCTCACGGGCTACACTAGCCATGAAAAACTGCTTGATGTTATTTATAGCAAGCAGCCAGAGACAAGCAGTTCAAATACTGACAACTCGGTTACATCTAAACAGGCAGCACCTGCTGAGATGTGACACAAGCACTTATCCACAAGACCAGGATTATGTGTAAAATCGCCTGCTGGAGGTAGAGAAATGGCAGCCGATTCAAACGCAACCCTACAACAAACACCGGTAAATGAGGATACACAAGAGTACAGCGTTCTCTTTGCCGATATTGTTGGAAGCTCGAAACTCTACCAGGAGCTGGGAAATTTGCGCGCACAGCAAACAGTGGAAAACCTGCTTTCGTTGATGACACAGGTAACCCACGCCCACGGCGGCCAATTGGTAAAAACAATCGGCGACGAAATCATGGTGATCTTCGAAGATGCCGAGTGCGCTGCAGAAGCCGCAATCGCAAATAACCTCAAAATACAGGAACAGGGCCATGCAATTCGCAGCGGCATGGCGTATGGCACACTTATTTTTGATGGCCCGGACGCCTTCGGCAATACAGTTAATCGCGCTGCCAGCCTTGTAAGCGCAGCAAACACCAAGCAGATCCTTGTGGACCAGGCCTTGTACGAACAGCTGCCAATGTGGTTGTTAAGCTGCTGTGAACTCTATGATCGTCTGGTATTAAAAGGCAGCGATAACAAGGCACTGGTTTACCGCCTTAATTGGCAAGAAGATGCCGGTGCCGATATTACCGCCACCCAAGTGAGCGGCAGCCTGGTGTCATCAAAAACCCATACGGCAACGGAACTTGAATTAGTGATTCAGGGTAAGAAGATTATTTTTAATTCCGATGATGAAGACTTCACCATCGGCAGAGATCCCTCCTCCGCTCAATATGTGCTCCCCGACCCAAAAGTTTCGCGGCATCACTGCAGCTTCAGCTTTCACCGCGGTAAGTTTATTTTTACAGACACCAGCACCAATGGCAGTTATGTACAAGAAGAAGACCAACCACAATTGTATGTAAGAGGCGAATCTTTGCCCTTGCTACGCAAAGGTCGCATTGCGCTGGGGCAGCCCGCATTAGGAGAGCTGAATGTGATCTACTTTCGGCATCTGTAGCACAAGCCACCAGCCTCAAGCCAAGGTGAAAAAGCCGCCAAACTAGCACTTAATAACTAGATTGTTTCGTTATTGTGGCGCACGAATATTCGTAAACTGGTAATAAAGAACCATTTTTGGAGCTTATCTGTCCCCTATTGGTTAATGACCACTCACCCCCGGCTCTGGAAGTTGCCTGTGGTGCTTACGCCTTCCCGCATATTGTGTGATCAAGCAGTCTATTTTTAAGTCAGACGCATTACAAAAAGATATAAGCTCGGGTCTTTTTTATTTCCGCTGAGCGGGTATTCTGAAGGTATGAACTCACCGGAGGAAACCCGAAAGTGGCCACAAAATTTCTAGCAGCCTTAGCCATTTGCCGAACAAAGTTAGCTATCGCGCTTTGCGGCCTGGGCTTGTGTTGCCCTTGCTTTGCGGAATTTTGGAGCGACCAGAACAAGCCTTACTACCGGGATAACTCAAGGCTAGAAGTGTTACCCATACGCCTCATGGACAACGAGACCCTCTTTAAGTCCGCGCAGCAACAACGTGATGGCAGAATGTGTGACCATAAGCGCTTGTTAAACAGCCAGTGGTTACTGCAAAACGACCGCAATACCTGGTCTGGAGGGTCGGCTGTGGGCAAAGTATTCCGAACCGGATTCAATCGATTCTGGAGTGCTCACAAGGGTTCCAAAAAGGGCTCTGTCCAGTCTTATTTTTTCGATCAGGATATGACTTACCTCGGAAACTACGCCTTTGGCGCCAGTGAGGACAAGGTTTACGTGGGTGTTAAATTTGACTTTTAAGTAGTAGCAAATTTAAGCAGTCACTCATTGTATCGGCCGGGTTAAGCAGTACCGGCTACCCAACACAGACGCGCCCCCAAAAACGTCTGTTACCTCTGAACCCGCCCTAGTGGCGGGTTTTTTTATGTACAGGATGTACGGTATGCCGCGGGCGCACGGATGCGCAGGAGCGGCGCGCTCAAATTCACTACGGCTTATTTTAAAAAACCATGCTCTGGACTTTCCCGGTCCATGGCGGTCGCAGCCCGCGGGCGCACGGATGCGCATAATCACATGGATGTGATGCAGTAGAGCAAGGCAGGAGCACCTTGCCGAGGAGCGGCGCGCTCAAATTCACTACGGCTTATTTTAAAAAACCATGCTCTGGACTTCCCCGGTCCATGGCGGTCGCAGCCCGCAGTCGCATTAGCCACAGGGATGTGGCGTATTAAGGCAATGCCGGGAGCAATTGCCGAGCATGCGCATAATCACATGGATGTGATGCAGTAGAGCAAGGCAGAGGAGCACCTTGCCGAGGAGCGGCGCGCTCAAATTCACTACGGGTTAATTTAAAAACCATGTTCTGCACTTCCACACTAAGCTCACCCCGCAAACACACATTGAAGGCCTTGGGCACCACGGCAGGCTATGCGCACACATATGCACATGAGGTGATGTATTAGGCAATGCAGTAGCTCCCTCGCCGAGTGTTAACCTAGTTTAATTCACTGCGAGAAACCTAAAAACAAATCAAAAGCTCTTTGCCCTGCTCCCATCGCCTTACTTTTGCTACTTCAACTCAACGGCAACTAGCAAAAAACCACCAACCCGCTAGAATCCCTCCTTTTGCCAAGGCTAGTAGACATGTCTGAACAAACCGACACCGCAATAAACACCTCCAGAGGAGCCCCTCTCTGGCGCCGCTTTGCTTCTATGGTTTACGACAGTTTCTTACTCTTGGCGCTGGCAATGGCCTATGGGGCATTTGTGACTTTTCTGCTTTTCCTGACGCAGGGAGATACTACCGGCGGCGAATATCAACCAATGATCACCTCTGAGCTGGGCAATGCTCTGGTGCTGATTGGGCTCATTGCAAGCCTCTCCGGCTTCTATATTTTCTTCTGGTGCCGAGCCGGACAAACGGCGGGCATGCGGGCCTGGCGACTGCAAGTTGTAGAGCGTAGGGAACTGCCACACATTAAAACGCCAGGCTTTAAAAACGCACTGGTTCGAGCGCCTCTTGCATTGCTATCACTGCTGTTTTTTGGTGCTGGTTATTTTTGGGGTCTATTCAACAAAGAGGGCGATTGTCTGCACGACAAGCTCAGTAATACCCGAGTTATCCTAACCGAAAGCCGTAAGCGTAAAAAGAAATAGGCTAGCGGCCAACCCAGCAGCAGGCTTATCGAGCACGATTTATTAAGATCCACCCGAAAGCGAAACAGGCCAGTATCGGAGTCAGCACCGCAAACATGGGTGAGAAACCGAAAATAATGGAGATAGGGCCAAGTAGCTGCTGGCTGGTTTGAAATACAAGCCCAACGATTACACCAATAAAAACCCGGAAGCCCATGGTTGTCTGCCGCAGGGGGCCAAAAATAAAGGATATGGCTATCATTACCAGGCTGAGGGTTGCCAGGGGCTGCAGCGCCTTTTGCCAAAACGCGAGCCGATACTCGCTGGAATCTATGTTTTGCTTGTCCTGGTAGTTGGCATACGCGTATAGCCTTTGCATTGGCAGCTCCTCAGCTTCCAGCACCAATACGTTGAGTAAATCAGGCGAAAGCTCGGTGTACCAGTCCCGGGTTATAAATTCCTCTCGCCGCACATTTTCCTTTTCGAAGAATGTGATCACGCCCTCCTGCTCGGACCAGCGCCCCCCTTGGTAGATGGCGGAACGAATAAAACTCGCTTGTTTTAAAGATCCCGCATCATCAAAGCGGTAACGTGTTACGCCGTACAGGCGCCCGTTTGGAAGTACAGCGTTAAAGTGCATGTAATCATTACCTTCCTTGAACCAAAGGCCTCTTTCACTCTGCAGTGCTTTTTCGTGGCCTTGCAGTAAATCGCGACGACTATCGGCAAACTGATCGGTGTAGGGGGCAACATATTCTCCCAGCAATGCGCCCATAAAAATAAAAATAAACACCGGGCGCATCACTGCCCACACTACCTGGCTAATAGAAACACCCGCCGCTCGAATTACAACAAGTTCGCTGGTATTGGCCAGCATGCCAAGCCCTATTAGGCAGCCCACCAGCGCGGCAAGGGGAAGGAAGTCATAAACGCTGGAAGGGATGTACAACAGTACGTAGAAAAGCGCTTCCAGGAAGTTATAGTCACCCTTTAACTGACTTAGCTGATCCACTAAATCGGCAATTGCATCCAGAGATACAATCACCAGAAGTACACCAATCACTCCCCCCATCACCTGCCGAGCTATGTAGCGCTTTATTTTTCTCATTTAGCTACGCCCCTGTTTTTACTTTTAAAACGAAACAAAGCGCGAAAATCGGAAAACAGCATCATTCCAAACACGAAAAAACAAAGGTGTACCAGCCATAAACTGCCCGGCAAAGGTTCCTTTCCGTCCTCTATCAGGCCTCGCGCTGCATTCACGCAAACCAGATAGACCATGTAGAGTACTATCGCCGGCAACATCTTCGCATAGCGCCCCTGCCGCGCCTGAGTGCGGCTTAGCGGAACAGCCAGAAAACCCACCACCATTACCAATACTGGCATGGACAAACGCCATTGCAGGGCGGCTTTTGCCTCGTTGGTATTTTGCTGCAACAATTTTTCAGTGGTGAGGCCATCGGTAAATCGCTTGGGTTTTACCGCATAATCTGGCTCGGGCAATATTTGGGAATAGTGACTGAAAGACACCACCCTGTAATCCAGGTCTCCGGGTATACCTATGTAGCGGCGACCATTTTTTAACAGCAGATATTTTCTGCCGGACTCAGGGTCGATCACCGTCTCTCCGGACTCAGCAGTAAGCACCGCCAGATCCACTTCGCTGCGCCCGGCGTCACCAATATCAACACTGGGGTCGAGCGGTGAAACCTTGGCCATAAAAACATTGCGCAATTGTTTTTTGTCCTCACTGATGGACTCCGCGTAGCTGGTACCGGTACCCCCATCCAGATTATGAAAACGCTCCGGTTTAAGCGTTTCGAAATCGGTGCGATTGCGCTGCTCAGCCAGCAGGGACTCCGAAGCTCGCACACCCTCTGGCCCAAGATAGAGGCTAAACATACCCACTAACATCGCGACAACCAGGGAGGAGCTGGCGGTATAGACAACTAACCTGCGCTGGCTCATACCGCAGGCATGCAATACGGTCATCTCACTGTCTAGATAGAGGCGGCCGTAGGCAAATAAAATTCCAATGAAGAGCCCCAAAGGCAGAATAAGCTCGAGATAGGCGGGCAGGCGATAGGCCATTAAGGTAAGCAGTACACCTGCATCCAGTTTGCCCGCAGCTGCCTCCGCCAAATAGTTCACAAAACGAGCACTAATAATGATCAGCAGTAATACCAGACTCACAGCAAACATACTGCTCAGCACTTCGCGAGCTAAATATCGAAAGATTATCATTGGAGAACGTTCTTGCGCCTGCTGCTGATGAATTAAGTTAAATTGCGGACCGCTGACTTAAGCGCGAAATTCTAGCATTTATTAATCACATTTGCCGCTGCGATTGTGAAGCCTTAAACTGCCTCCTTTCGGCTTATCCATAAGGCAGCTCTATGCAATTCACCGCTAAAAAATCCCAAGTACTGACGCAAAAAACTCAATGCGCCATCGTTTTCGCTTCCAATGAAAGCCTGCTGCCTAGCGCAAAGGCCATTGATGAGGACACAGGCGGAAGGTTGTCCGCTTTTTTACGCAGTGGCGACCTCAAACCCAAAGCAGGAAGAAAACGTTGGCTGGTTCTTGGCAAAGATGAAAAACCCTATGCGCGCGTATTGCTGGTTCATCTTGGTAAATTAGACGATAAAAAAAGCACGTTTTTTAAAGCGGAGAGTCTATTACAAACCTTTGCGTCTATTGCTCAGGCACTCGGCAACTCTCCTGCCACAGACGCCTGTGTGTACCTTGACGACATATTCAGCGAAGGCCTGAGTTTTCAACTCAATGGCGAAGACATAAGCAGGCAATGGGCTAGCGAGCAATTTGCAGTGGCTATCGGCAAGGCCTTGTACCGCTACACCGAAACAAAAAGCAAAGCGGAGCCTCTGCCCTCGCTGAAAAAAGTGACCGTTGTTGCTAGCGAACCCGAGCAGGTCAAACGCTTCCGCACCGGCTTACACAAAGGCGCAGCCTTCGCCGAAGGTATTAATCTCGCGCGCGAACTGGGTAACTTGCCGCCCAATATTTGCACCCCCGCTTACCTGGCTAAGCTGGCCAAACAACTGGCCGAGCAATCAGAAAATGTTCTTAGCAGTAAGAGCCTCAACCAAAAACAAATGGAAAAGCTGGGTATGGGGGCCTTTCTCTCAGTAGCTAAAGGCAGTACCGAGGAAGGTAAACTTATTGTGATGGAATACAAAGGTGGCACAAGCCAAAGCAAACCGCACGTGCTAGTGGGTAAAGGCATCACCTTCGATACCGGTGGCATCAGCCTTAAACCGGGGGCCGCCATGGACGAAATGAAATTTGATATGTGTGGCGCTGCCAGCGTATTTGGCGCAATCAAAGCGCTTATCGCCATGAAAGCCAAAGTTAATGTCGTCGCCTTGGTCGCAGCCGCTGAAAACATGCCGGCAGGACACGCCTCAAAACCCGGCGACGTGGTCACCTCCATGTCCGGCCAAACCATTGAGATCCTGAACACCGACGCCGAAGGCCGCCTGGTGTTATGCGACACCCTCACCTATGCCGAGCGATACAAGCCAAAATCAGTGGTGGATATTGCCACTCTCACCGGCGCCTGCGTGGTAGCGCTGGGTCACCACGCTACCGGCCTGTACGCCAACAATCAGGAACTGGCAGATAAGCTGCTTGAGGCGGGTAAACAGGCTAATGATAAAGCCTGGCAAATGCCCCTGTGGGATGACTATCAAAAGCAGCTGGATAGCAACTTTGCTGATATGGCTAACATTGGTGGGCCAGGCGGCGGCAGCGTAACGGCGGCCTGTTTCCTGTCACGCTTTACCAAAAAATACGCCTGGGCACATTTGGATATTGCTGGTACAGCCTGGCATTCCGGTGCTAAGAAAGGTGCCACCGGCAGACCCGTTTCACTGCTTATGAACTACCTCTTGAGTGCTGACTAAAAAATGACCCGGGTCGATTTCTACGTACTGCAAAAACCCGCACAGCAGGACCGCAGGCATTTTGCCTGCCGTCTGGCGGAGAAAGCCGTAGCCCAGGGTAGCCGCGTAATGATTGCCACCGGTGATTCAGCCGAAAGTCAGGCGATGGATGAACTGCTTTGGAGTTTTAGGCCTGAGTCCTTTGTTGCCCATACGAGTGCCGCTGATACCCTGGAGGACATTGAACGTGCCCCGGTACTCATTGGCCACGAGGGGGATGACCTCAATCACCACGACTTGCTGATAAACCTGCGCAATGACATCCCCCAAAACTTCAGCCGTTTCACGCGGCTGGCGGAGCTTGTGATTCAGCAAGATACCGTGCTGGAAGCCAGCCGAAAGCACTGGGCTTTTTACAAATCACGTGGTTATCAGTTAGCAAGTCATAAAATTAAAGGATAAACTCATAACAGAGTGTGTTGATTCTTGAGCCACCTTAACAGAAGCCATTGAAACAGCTACTATAAAGAGATTAAAAACCTCAGCGGAAAATTTGCCTTGTCTTCTAGTTCTTCCGAAACATCCAGACCAACGCGCGAGTCTCTGCTGACCGAGCTGGAAGATATTAAAGCGTCTCTACTGGATGCTTTTGGAGAACCTGACAATTCAGCCCCGCAGAAAAGCCCGCAAGCGGAAGAAAAACCAAAAAAGGCAGATGAACACAGCTCTAGCGAATCTGCCACCCTATCTACCCACAAAGATGAAAATACCGTTTTGACCGAAACAAACAACGACCAGCCAGAACACGTCCTTCCAGGCCAGCAGTCTCTTTTTGAGGAGCAGGCCAATGCAAAAGCCGCTGCCTCCGGCCAGAGCAATAAAGCGGAACCGGCGGAACACAAGCACGAAAACCCCTTCCTCCCTGGTCATGTTCGCGCGCGCCTCAAGCAAAATAAAGAGTCCATGATGGAAGACTTGGCGGACGTGGGGCGAACCCTCGCTAAACATGAACCTAGTGACAAACCTTCCGAGGAATTGTCCCAGCTGGTGGATGAATTAGTCGCAGAATACCTACCAGAAATTGAAAACCAGCTGCGGGAACGGTTACACCAGAAGCTTCAGAGCAAAAAAGAAAGCTAATCCCCACCCTCGACACTGCAGCTTTTCAGTGCTGCATGTATAATCTTGCGCCTTTTGTTTATAAACCTGAATTATTAAAACGTCCATGGAAAAAACTTATCAGCCCTCCGCAATCGAAACTCATTGGTATGAAACCTGGGAGTCTAATGGCTACTTCGCTCCAAGTGGAGAAGGTGAGCCGTACTGCATCATGATCCCGCCGCCCAATGTTACGGGCAGCCTGCACATGGGGCACGGCTTTCAAGAAAGCATCATGGACGCTCTGATTCGCTACCACCGTATGAAGGGCCGCAATACCCTGTGGCAGGTGGGTACAGATCACGCCGGTATCGCCACGCAAATGGTAGTGGAACGTTTACTCGATGCAGATGGTAAAAGCCGCCACGATTTGGGCCGCGAGAAATTTATCGAAAAAGTGTGGGAGTGGAAGGAAGAATCCGGTGGCAACATCACCCGCCAATTGCGTCGTCTTGGCGCGTCGCCTGACTGGAGCCGCGAGCGTTTCACCATGGACGAGGGTCTATCCAAAGCCGTGCAAGAGGCATTTGTTCGCCTCCATGACGACGGCCTTATCTACCGCGGCAAACGCCTGGTCAACTGGGACCCTAAACTGCACACCGCCATTTCCGACCTGGAAGTGATCAGCGAAGAGAAAAAAGGCCATCTCTGGCATTTTCGTTACCCACTGGCGGACGGTTCCGGGCATCTTACAGTAGCCACCACTCGACCAGAGACCATGCTTGGCGATACCGCCGTTGCAGTTCATCCGGACGATGAGCGCTACCAGCATTTAATTGGCAAAAATATCAAACTGCCCTTAACAGATAGGGAAATCCCCGTTATCGCAGACGATTATGTGGAGATGGAGTTTGGTACCGGCTGCGTAAAAATTACCCCGGCACATGATTTTAATGACTATGAAATGGGCCAGCGCCACCAACTGCCCATGATTAACATATTCAACGACGACGCGGAAATAAATACCAATGCCCCAGAAAAATACCAAGGCATGGACCGCTTCGTTGCGCGCAAGCAGGTTGTTGCAGACCTGGAAGAGCTGGGGCTGCTGGAAAAAATAGACGACCACAACCTAAAAGTACCTTACGGCGACCGCTCCGGTGTTGTTATTGAGCCCTACCTCACCAACCAGTGGTACGTTAAAACCCAGCCTCTGGCAGACGAAGCCATCAAATCAGTAGAGCAAGGCGATATTAATTTCGTACCCAAGCAGTACGAAAACATGTACTTCAGCTGGATGCGCGATATTCAGGACTGGTGTATTTCCCGCCAGCTATGGTGGGGACATCGCATTCCAGCCTGGTATGACGATGCTGGCAATGTCTATGTTGGCCGCAGCGAACAGGACGTGCGTGAAAAGTACTCGCTAGCCGCAGAGCTTACTTTGAAACAAGATGACGACGTACTCGACACCTGGTTCAGCTCCGGGCTGTGGACTTTCGGTACCCTCGGCTGGCCGGAACAAAACGACTTTTTGAAAACCTTCCACCCCTCTTCTGTGTTGGTTACCGGTTTCGATATTATTTTCTTCTGGGTAGCGCGCATGATCATGCTTACCCTCTACTTCAAAAAGGAAGTGCCTTTCCACACGGTTTACGTTCACGGTTTAGTGCGCGATAGCCACGGGCAGAAGATGAGCAAGTCCAAGGGTAATGTACTCGACCCCATCGATTTAATTGACGGTATTGACCTGGAAACACTGGTAGAAAAGCGCACCTCGGGTATGCAGGTACCGCAGTTAAAAACGAAAATTGAAAAAATGACCCGCAAGGATTTCCCCGAAGGTATCGCGGCCTATGGCACAGACGCCTTGCGTTATACCTACTACTCTCTGGCCTCCACAGGCAGGGATATAAATTTCGATGTGGGACGCATTGAAGGCTTCCGCAATTTTTGCAATAAACTGTGGAACGCCTCCAACTATGTGTTGATGAACACAGAAAATGAAGATTGCGGGCAGGACGGTTCACAAAACTTCCAGTTAAGCCTGGCAGACCGGTGGATTATTTCCCGTTTGCAGGAGGCAGAAAAAGCCGTTAGCGAAGGCATGAATACTTACCGCCTGGACCTGGCCTCACAAGCTCTCTACGATTTTATTTGGAAAGATTACTGTGACTGGTATCTGGAACTCACCAAACCGGTTTTATGGGACGACAACGCCAGTGCCGACATTAAAAAAGGCACGCGCCGCACCTTGATTCGTGTACTGGAAACCATCCTTCGCCTGGCCCACCCGATGATGCCCTACATCACCGAAGAGATCTGGCAGCGGGTGAAACCTCTGGCCGCCGCCGAAGGGGATAGCATTATGCTAGCCCCCTACCCTGTTGCCGATGAGTCCAAAATAGATACTCAGGCCTGTGCCGACATCGAGTGGGTTAAGGGCTTTATTATTGGTGTGCGAAATATTCGCGGTGAAATGAACATTGCCCCATCCAAGCAACTATCGGTAATGCTTAAAAATGGTGAGGAAAACGATAAACGCTGTTCTTCGGAATACAGCCATTTCTTGAAAAAACTGGCGCAACTGGACGAAGTACGCTGGTTAAATGAAGGCGAAAAAGAACCGCTTTCAGCAACAGCCTTGGTGGGAGACCTGGAGATTCTCGTGCCCATGGCAGGCCTGATCGATAAAGACGCAGAAATTGCCCGGCTGAAAAAAGAAAGTGAAAAGCTGGAAAAAGAGACCAGCAGGCTGCAGGGCAAACTGGGCAATGCAAAGTTTGTTGATAACGCGCCAGCCGAGGTGGTTGAAAAAGAAAAAACCAAACTCGCCGATGCACAAAACGCCCTTGGCAAAATAGCCGAGCAAATTCAGAAAATCTCTGAGATTTAATCTGGCACAAAGAGCATCCACCAAAAGGAGAGCCACCAGCTCTCCTTTTTTTATGTCAACGCACAACGCTCGTTTTAGCCCCCAGTCCTCTCGGCGGCCATTTCTGGTCTAAACTTCTCTTTGTTACCAGGGCCTGTAAACAGGCCCTAAACTGCTTATATCAATTCAACTCCACTGACAGGCAAGCGATGGAACTAGACCAGGAAACCCGACATGAGTTGATGGATGCCTTCAAAGACCTCCACCGTGAGGCCGAATTAGCCATATCAAAACTACTAAGGGGCACCGTAGAAGAAACAAAACACGAACTGTTTCGCGCCATCCATAACATCAAGGGTAATGCCGGAATGATGCGACTGGACCTGATAGTGACCTTCACTCACGACCTGGAGGAAGTGGTAGGCGCTTTGAGACGGGGGAAGCTGCTCATCACAGAGCCTCTCGCCGAGATCTTACTAATTGGGCTCGACAGGCTACATGACCTGCACGAAAAAGAGCTCTTTGGCGTAGAACTGGAAACGCTCTCCATCGATCAACTGATTACTATCTATCAGGCACTCGCAGCCTCTTCTCAACAAGAAGCAGAACAGCTGGCGGCGAAAGCTTTGCAATCCCTGGGAGCCGGCGTAACCGCACCCTCGACTCAGCAAACAGAAGAACCGCTCCAAGAGCAGCAAGCCCCACCACAAAGCGATGGCAGTAAAAATACCCTTGCTGATCTGGTTTTCTTTCAGGAACTGGCCTTTGAACTGGATAATCAGATTCCCCATTGGCAGGGCAGAAGCGCTCAGCTGTTTGACTGGGCAATGAAAATGAATCAACTGGCCGACTCGTCAATCGACAATGATCAACTGGCCGCAGGCATCTATATGCATGATTTTGGCATGAGCCTGGTTGACCGCAGCCTTTGGGAACACAGCACTGAACAAGCGCCACCAGAAAACAGCCCCCTGTTCAATCACCCTCGCTGGAGCTATGAGTATCTGAAAAGAATACCCGCCTGGCAGGAAGCCGCAGTGATCGCCCTACATCACCACGAATATATCAATGGTTCCGGCTTTCCCAATAGGCTAAAAGGTGAGGCAATACATCCCGGTGCAAAAATACTGGCGATTCTGGATAATTTTTTCCTGCTTTCAAAAGGCCGGGTAGATTGCAGCGATCGCAAATCCACCGTACGCGCCGTTTCCGCCATTAATTCCCGTATAGATACACACTTCGAGGGCATGTGGGTGCAATGCTTTAATCACATTATTCGCAACGAACTACGGTCGGGAAACCTCTAAACCCGCTCAAGGCCTATAGGGATCAAGCGCAATAATACGGCCCTGATCATCATAGTGAATTTCCGCCATTTTAATAGAGCGCAAGTGAGTAACGCCTTTTGATAAGCTGGAATCGTGGTAAAACAAAAACCAGCGGCCCTCGTACTCACAAATTGAATGGTGGGTTGTCCACCCTACCACCGGGTTTAAAATTCTTCCGGCATAGGTAAACGGTCCGTAAGGGCTGTCGCCAATGGCATAACACAAAAAATGTGTATTACCCGTGGAGTAGGAAAAATAATATTTGCCTTGGTACTTGTGTAGCCAGGAAGCCTCGAAAAAGCGACGGTCGTGATCCCCGGCCAGCAATGCATTTCCCTGCTCGTCCACGATTTGAATTTCACGCGGCTGTTCCGCAAACTGCGTCATATCCTCACGCATGCGAGCCACTATTGGCCCAAGCGCCGCTTGCTTGTCTGCTGGCTCCTCATTGGCTGCATGGTATTGGTTATCGCGATATTTTTGCAGCTGGCCTCCCCATAAACCGCCAAAATACATATAGTACTCACCGTCGTCATCTTCGAAAACAGCGGGATCTATGGAGTAACTGCCGGCTATTGCTTCTGCTTCCGCAACAAAAGGGCCGGTGGGAGAATTAGAGACGGCAACGCCAATCTGAAAAATGTTATCTGCTCTTTTTGCCGGAAAATATAAATAGTATTTACCGTTTTTATGGGCCGCATCCGGTGCCCACATTTGCCGCTGCGCCCAGGGCACGTCTTTTACATGCAGGGCCACGCCATTATCAACAGCTTCGCTTTCCGGGGAGGCCATGGAGATAACATGATAGTCCTCCATACCGAAATGGTCGCCGTTATCGTTAAAAGGTATACCTGCATCCACATCATGGGAAGGATAAATATAAATTTTGCCATTAAATACATGAGCGGAAGGGTCCGCTGTGTATATATGCTTTACCAAGGGCTGAGAAATCGCCTTTGCATTAAGTACTTCGAAATCCAGTTGGGTGTATTCTTCATCGGCCATTGAATGAGTCTCCTATGAACTACGCCGTGCAGCGAGATCGCTTTCAATCTGATTTTCCATCCCTTTATTAATTTCGTAAAAGAACAACATTGCTGCCGCAACAAAGAAGGGTATGGATGCATATAAGCTCACCGCCAGTTTAATACCGTTAATGGCAGTATCTCCTTGAACCTCGAGGCTGCCATCATAACCATAGGCGGCAAGAATAACGGCGGCAACGGTGGATCCTATTGTTAAACCACCTTTCAGCCCAAGAATCATGGCGGAGAAAATAATAGCTGTAGCCCTGCGATTGTTTTTCCACTCGGAGTAATCGGCAACATCGGCAATCATCGCCCAAAGCAGTGGAATGGTTATGCCGTAAAAGAAGCCGTGAAGTATCTGCGATATAAACATGGTGCCGATGGCATCCGCTGGAAATAGCACGAAGGCCAAAACAAACAAGGTTGACAGCGCAAGAAAAATTGCAAAGACATTACGTTTACCAAAGCGGTCTGCCAGCGACTTAGACAGGCCGATACCCACAATCATAAATAGTATTCCGCCGCCGTTAAACAAACCAAAACCAGAGGCAGCTGCTTCTTCCGGCCAGGTAAAATTCACCCCTAAACTGCCAAACACTGCGGTAAGCCAGGTGATAAAACCATTAAAGCCAATATCATCGAGAAAGACTGATAGTGCGGGTTCATCCACATAGTTATTAAAGTAATAGATGTACATACCGCCTTTTAGGGCAAGGGTAACAAATACCAGAATTACAACACCCAACATGATCAGCCAGGGCACATTGTGCAACAGATCTTTTACATCATCTTTAATACTGGACTCACTATCCCGAGCAAGCACAACACGCTCTTTAGTGGTGAGGAAAGTGATAACAAAACAAATAACACCCGCTACCGCAAACACAGACATTACCGCTTCAAAGCCCGCGGCTTTGTCGCCATCCCCCACCATTAAAATAATCGGATAGAGAAGCACTTGGATAATAAACTGCGCAAGCATCACCGCAACAAAACGGTAAGCAGACAAGCTATTGCGCTCGGCCATATTGCCGGTTAGCACACCGCTCAGCGCCGCATAGGGCAAGTTATTGGCCGTGTATAAGGACACCAGCAACAAATAGGTACCAAAGGCATAGATGATTTTGCCTTGCTCACCGAAATTTGGCGTACTGAAAGTAAGAAAGATACAAATGGCAAAGGGTATCGCAGTCCACAACACCCAGGGCCGATATTTCCCCCAGCGCGTATTTGTTCTATCTGCAATAACACCCATGATGGGGGCAAATACCACTCCACCCAGAATGCCACACCAGAAGATGACGGTTTGGGCAGAATCGTTGCTCAGCTTATACACATCCGTATAGAAAAAGACGATGTAAGTCACCAGGGTCTGGAAGACAAGGTTGGCGGCTAGATCCCCAAGGCTATAGCCGACCTTTTCTTTTATGGAAAGTTTTTCTGTGGCAGCGTTCATAGTAGGTTCTTCACTTTTATTAGGATTATTTTTATGGCCCTGCTGGGCACGAATAGCTTTGCTGGCGCCCCTGTGCATACTATCTTAATTCGCCGCATTGAGCCTCTGCAGGCGGCAATATCTATCCCCAATGCACTTGAAGTCATTTTGACTATAATACTGCCCCTCACCCACAAAAGATACCACCTCCTGGCCGGGCATAAATCACCTCTATTCTCGGCACTCTGCGCCTAGAGTGAGTGGCAGTTCGCAGGCCCCTACCCAGTATGCTCGCTTTAGCACAAATATCCGTATGGCTTGTAAGCGCCCAACTCATCCACAATAGCATTGCCCAGCCGCAAAACGCCGAGGTATTGAATCTCATTCTCAAGCAAACATCCACTGCGCTACCGCGGGCATTGCAGAGGGCCATGAGCGTTATAGATTCAGCCGCCAAATGTTCCATTCTGGGCTAGTATTAAAGTGATGCTAAATTTTTAAGATAATCCACTGAATGAGACAGATCAAAAGCTACCTGTGCAGGAGTCTAGGAAGTTTTGAGGCGGCCTTGATCGTCTTGGCGATACTTTCCCTTGCAATCGTATTTTTGCCCAAAAGCTGGCTAGTCTATTCCTTTACCCTTGACCACAAGTCCCTTCCTACCCTGTTGATGAAAGACAGCAAGGGCGACACCAAGGTTAGCTGGCTAGATAAGCAAGCCCAGGCTTGGAGCTGCACTTTGGATATGGACTATCAAAATTCTTACTGCAGCTTGCTTTTGACTGTTCTCGATGAGCGCTGGCAAGGTATCGATCTGAGCCGCTTCGACCAAATGAGAGTGAGGTTAAATTATAAAGGAGAGATGAAAACACTTAGGGTGTATCTGCGAAACCGGCATCCCCGCTATTTTACTGCGAATGACGAGATGTCCACCAAATACAATATGGTGGAAATATCTCTCAGCGAAAATGTCACTGATATAGCTTTTGATATGAAAAATTTCAAAACAGCAGACTGGTGGATAGCGCAGCGCAACATTCCTCCGAAAGAAAGCTATCCAGAGTTTAATGACATTATCTACATCGAATTCCAAACCGGCACCCGTAACAATAAAGAAAAATACTCAGAGAACATTATTCAAGTAGAAGAGATCAGCTGGAAAGGGCAGTTAATAACGGATGAGTTATTATATCGAATCCTTGCTGCGATTTGGATAGTAGTAATAATTTACCGAATCATTCAAAAAACAGCGGAACTGAGCTCCCAACTGAGAAAAAACCAGCGATACCAGGAAGAGCTAAAATCAATTAACAAACTGCTTAACGTCAAAAAAGAACAACTTGAAGCACAAGCTAAGACAGACCATTTAACTGGAATACTCAACCGGCTTGGTATTAGGCAAATTTTAATAGAAGGGTTTAAATCATGGAAAGAAAAGAGAATCCCCTTCTCACTCATCATCGTTGACCTGGACCACTTCAAAAATATCAACGATACCTATGGCCACGACATTGGCGATAAGATCCTGATAGCCTGTGCCGAAGTATTGAAAGAAAAAACGAACAGCGACATATTTGCATCCAGGTGGGGAGGCGAGGAGTTTTTGATCGCCTGTAAAAATACAGAACTGGAGAGTGCACGCGAGATAGCTGAGACATTGCGTATCACGCTACAAAACAAATCGCTTGATCGTGGCATTAAAATTACAGCCAGCTTTGGTGTTTCCTCACTGGAAGTTCCCTTTCTCACTAACGCATTTAAAGATGCGGATGAGGCTTTATACCGAGCAAAGTCCTGGGGGCGAAATCAGGTTGTTACAGCTGATCAAATGGTGTCACCCCACAATACCCGCAGCAAAGAGGAAGCATGAAATCACAAGGAATTAAGCAGTTCGCTCGGAAGCTCGCCAGTATCGAAGCATTGCTGTCTGTAATGGTAATACTATCTACTGCCATCATTATTTCTCCAAAAACCTGGTTTACTCAAACAGTTGAATTCAATGCCGATGAGTACCAGACCACACTGTATAACGACTCCCTACACGGTAACGACAGCAAAGCTGGGTGGAGCGAAGACCATGAGGGTTTCTGGTATTGTGATATGGGAGACATACCGCCAAATTACTGCAATGCCTCAATTTATATTGCGGACGAAAACGGCAAAGGCCTAAACCTTTCACGCTATTCGGAAATGAAACTTTGGATAGACCATATTGGCCCTGCCACAACCGAGAAAAAGCATATAAAGCTCTACTTACGCAACGCGGGAAAAAAATACTTTAAACCTGACGACAACTTTTCTGCAAAATTTAATCAAATACAAATTTCATTCGACGATTTACGAGCACCGGCACCAATAACACTGGAAATGGAGGCATTCAACGTCGCAGACTGGTGGCTGGCGCTGAGATCAATGGACTTATCCAAAACTGAATTTGACAATATAACTATTATTGAACTTCAAGCAAGCGAAGGGGACTTCACCCATGAAGACCTTCTGCACCTCAACAAGATCCAGTGGCAGGGAAAATTATTTTCAGATGAATCCATATATAAAAGTTTGGTTATCGCATGGTCAACGCTAATATTCATTCTTTTGTTTTATCGACTGATAAAACTAAAATTAAAGCTTGCGAGAGAAAAAAAGCATCAAATGGAACTCATAGAAATCAATAGTTTACTCCAGCTTAAAAATCTTGAATTCTCGGACCTTGCAAAAATTGATCACCTTACCGGGCTCTACAATCGCCTTGGCATTCATGACGCTTTATACGAAAACATAAAAATCTGGAAAGATAATCGAACACCATTTTCTCTGATATTATTGGATATCGATAATTTTAAAAATTTTAACGACAGTTATGGCCACGACGCTGGCGACAGTGTCTTAAAGTCGCTTAGCGACCTTCTTTGCAAAAATACAAGAAGCAGTGATTGCGTCGCACGCTGGGGCGGTGAGGAGTTTGCCATCCTGTGTAGCAATACCGATTTGTATCGAGCCCATCTAATTGCTGAAACCCTGCGGGAAAAAATCGAGGCTGCCTGCATACACGCCGACACACAAGTAACAGCCAGTTTTGGTGTGGCATCCGCGATACAGCCCGATGTGAATGACCTGTTTAAGCGCGCAGATACGGCTCTCTACGAAGCCAAAAAACAGGGGCGCAACAGAACCTGCGTGAATTCCGACTTTCTGGTAAGCACCAACGACTAAGCCCCCCACCCTTCCACCGAGCAAGCTGCGCCTCTACCAAAGCCCATATCCAGCTTATGGCCAGAGCGACTGCTCGCACAACAAGCATGTACTTCCAAGACATCACACAGGCTCAAATAGATTCTCTGTCTATACTGAACCAAGACGACTGAAGAAGGCCTAATAATGAGTACACCAATTGACCCCTACCTGAAGATTCTGGCCCAGAAAGACGGTTCCGACCTTTACCTAAGTACTGGTGCGCCCCCTTGCGCCAAGTTTCAGGGCACGCTCAAGCCACTGTCACAATCTCCCTGCAAGCCAGGCGAAATCGAGCGTATTGCCAACGAGATAATGGATGAAGAACAGCGCGAACAGTTCATTCACGAATTGGAAATGAACCTCGCCATATCCGTGCCCGGCGTGGGTCGCTTCCGCATCAATATTTTTAAGCAGCGCAATGAAGTCTCCATTGTTGCACGTAATATCAACACCGATATCCCACAGTTCGAGCAGCTGGGCCTCCCGGAGGTTCTGAAAGAAATAATTATGACCAAGCGCGGGCTGGTGCTGTTTGTTGGTGGCACAGGCTCCGGCAAATCGACCTCGCTCGCTGCCCTGATCGACTACCGCAACACCAATTCTGGCGGGCATATCATCACTATCGAAGATCCTGTTGAATACGTTCACAAGCACAAAAAGTGCGTAATCAATCAGCGGGAAGTGGGTGTGGACACCCGAAGTTTCCGCAATGCCCTAAAAAACACCCTGCGACAAGCTCCTGATGTCATTCTTATTGGGGAGATCCGCGACAGAGAGACCATGGAGCACGCGCTGGAATTTGCCGAAACCGGCCACCTTGCCATATCCACCCTGCACGCCAACAATGCCAACCAGGCTCTGGAACGCATTATTAACATGTTCCCGGAAGAGCGCAGGCCACAGCTGCTATTGGGGCTATCACAAAATATTCGAGGCTTCGTCTCCCAGCGCTTGCTGCCAACCGTGGACGGCAAACGCTGCGCGGCGGTAGAGGTGCTACTTGGCACAAAAACCATTCAGGAACTTATCCTTAAAGCACGGCTTTCGGATATCAAAGAGATCATGGAGAAATCTGAAAACCTGGGTATGCAAACGTTTGATGCCGCACTGTTCAAGCTCTATAAAGCAGAAAAAATTTCTTTTGAAGATGCAATGGCCAATGCCGATTCACCCAACAACTTGCGCTTGCGTATAAAGCTATCGGAAGGCAGTGCCGAACCCAGCCCCGAAGACGTGGAAAAGAGCGCTGCCAGCGAAGCCGGTAAATCGGAGTTTGGCGAATTATCACTGGAAGCCATTGAAGAGGAAAACGAAGAGGACGCTCCGATTAACCCCTTTGCACCAAAATAATAAAAATATTGAGATAACACCAATCCCTTTGCTCCGATTCAGAGTAAAATTCGGGCTTCACCTAAACTTCCCCCATTGCCGATACACTCTTGTTTATTGGCAAACCTATTCACATTTATGAAAGGAAATACATCATGCTGGAGAACCGCGAAGGTCAGAAAGTTCCAAGTGTTATTTTTAAAACGCGTCAAAATGACGCATGGGTAGATGTTAGCAGCGACGATATTTTCGCTGGAAAAACTGTTGTTGTGTTTGCCCTGCCTGGCGCATTCACACCGACCTGCTCTTCAACTCACCTGCCACGCTACAACGAGCTGGCTCCGGTATTTTCCGCTCAGGGCGTTGATAGCATTGTTTGCATCTCGGTCAACGACACCTTTGTGATGAACGCCTGGAGTGCCGATCAACACGCAGAGAATATTAGCTTTATTCCCGATGGCAACGGCGAATTCAGCGAAGGTATGGGTCTGCTGGTGGATAAGGCAGACATTGGCTTTGGTAAACGCTCATGGCGCTACTCTATGCTAGTGAAAGACGGCCTTATCGACAAAATGTTCATCGAACCTGAAAAACCCGGCGATCCTTTTGAAGTAAGCGATGCCGATACGATGTTGAACTACATCAACCCCAAGGCAGAGCTTCCCAAGCGCGTCACCCTCTTCAGCAAACCCGGTTGCCCTCACTGCACTCGCGCTAAAAAATCGCTCAGCGCCAAAAACTTCAAATATGAAGAAATCGTACTGGGTGATCACGGCGTAAGTTATAGCTCACTTGCAGCAGTATCGGGCCAGGGAACAACGCCACAGGTTTTTATTGATGGTAAACACATTGGCACTGCCGATGACCTGGATAAATGGATAGCTAAGCAATAGACCCACCATGAAAAAAACTGCTCTTATCACCGGTGCATCTTCAGGATTTGGCCATGCCTGTGCAAAACTTTTTGCACTTAATGGTTTTAACTTGGTGCTGGTGGCACGGCGGGAAAACCGCCTCAAAGCATTGGCAGCGGAGCTGAAAGCTGGCACGCAGGTCCATACAATTTCTTTGGACCTGCGTGATAGCGCAGCCTGCCTTAAGGCTTTTGAGGCAATCCCGGAAAGCTTTAAAGATATTGACGTACTTATCAACAACGCTGGCCTGGCCCTCGGCCAGGAGCCCGCTTATCGCACGCAAATAGACGACTGGCAAACCATGGTCGACACCAACATTAGCGCACTGCTTAGAGTTACCCGCTATTTTTTACCCTCAATGGTGGAGCGCAATTCTGGTCACATTGTCAACATTGCTTCTATCGCCGGTAGCTGGCCCTACCCGGGTGGCAATACCTACGGGGCCACCAAGGCGTTTGTACAGCAATTTACCCGTGGCTTAAAAGCCGATTTACTGGGTACTAATATTCGGGTGTCTGAAATAAGCCCGGGCATGGCGGAAACTGAATTTTCGCAAGTACGCTATAAACAGGATGACCATAAAGCGGCACAGGTTTATCAAGGCACACAGCCGCTTACTGCAGAAGATATAGCGGATATCGTTTATTGGACTACCAGCGTACCAAAGCATGTAAATATCAATAGTGTAGAAGTGATGCCTGTTTGCCAAGCCTGGGGGCCTTTCGCTGTTCATCGAGAACAACAATAAGGCTTAAATCAATGAGTTCGCTCACCGTGAGAAAAATGCAAACGGGAGAAGAAGATGCAACATTCTCTCTTGTAGAGAGGGTCTTTAATACCTTCGTTGAGAGCGATTTAAACGAGCAAGGAAAAAGGGAGTTTTTTTGTTCTGCCAAAAAGATTATTTATGAAAAGCCCTCAGATCACCGGCTGTTAGTCGGCTGTTTTTCAGGTGAAATTTTAGGCATGATTGATATGCGCACTGACGGCCATATCTGTTTGTTTTTTGTAAGTAGAAACGCACAGCGCAAAGGTATTGGCAGAAAGTTGCTGGAACATGCTCAGGCGGAACTAGTAAAAAGTAAAAGCACAGGCGTAAAAATAGATGTTAATTCTTCGTTGTATGCCGTTAATGCTTATGAAAAACTTGGTTTTTGCAAAAGCAAAGAAGCACAAACATTTAACGGCATTCAGTATGTTCCTATGATTAAAAGAACCTATGATTAAAACAACCTATGTTTAAAACAACCTATGTTTAAAACCACCTATGCTTAAAATAATCCCTATGATTAATACATCCCAATGATCAAAACTGTATCCGCGCTTAAAGCAGTTGCCATGCCCACCGCCACTTAATCTGGCAAATCAAAAAATCAGGGAAGTCTAATTAATTGACAGCCCGCAAACAACGAGCCGCTAGCGCGTCACTATCCACAAAGCATGCACGACTGCCGGAAAATAGAAAAGAAAGCATAAAACCACATTGATCAATAGGTCTTTACCCACACCCTTCTTTAGAAAAACGGCTAAAGGCGCCAATAGCAGGGAAATAATAATTAATACCAGTTTATTGTCCATCGTATTCCTCCGAGGAAAGTCCAAGTACACGTTTATAATACACATATAACATGTTTGCGAATGTTTTCGGTAAGTTCTTCAACGAAGAAAACCCGGCTAACTTAGCCGGGTTTTCTCAGGGCCTGCTAACAACTTATCTATCTGCGCAAAAGCCGACGGATGAATTTGACTGCCCTGGCTGTAAAGTGCCATTCCAGCCTATACCCGCAACAGTGAGTACCGAGCCAGCCTGACTCCACTCACCATTCCACAGGCTACTCACTTCACCTTCAATGTTGACATCCACTTCCCAGGTGACCGTTGCAGCACTGTTGTTTTCAACAATAAGCTCGGCGCAATAACCGCCGCCCCAGTCGTTGGTGATATCAATGGAACCTGTCACCTCACCCGAACCACCTGAGCTCGAAGAGGAGCTTGACGAGCTGGAGCTGGAGCTGGAGCTGGAGGAAGAACTGGAACTGGATGAACTGCCAGCACCGGATGAGCTGGAGCTGCTGCTGGAAGAGCTCGAGGAGCTGGAACTACTGGATGAACTGCTAGAGCTGCTGGACGAACTCGAAGAGCTTGAGGAACTTGAACTACTGCCAGTGCCTCCGCACTCACCAAGGCTGGCCCAGGAGTAATCACTTCCGGGAACGCTGTTGGTATACCAGCTAGCCTGATAAAGCACATTCTCGTGTACCATCCTGTCACCGGCCTCGGCATGGTTATACTCACCGCCCTCCCAGTCTTTCGAGGTCCAGTTGGGATACACATTCACGCCTGCACAATTTCCTGCGCTACCGCTGCTGGAAGAGGAGCTCGAACTACTCGAACTGCTGCTCGAACTACTGCTAGAACTGCTACTTGAGCTGCTAGAGGAACTGGAAGAGGAGCTTCCGCCACTTGAGCTGCTGCTGGACGAACTGCTTGAAGAAGAGCTACTGGAAGAAGAAGAGCTGCTTGTTGTGCTCGAACCCCCGGCCGGCTCACCGAACACAATGCCGCGACCTGCAGTACTCATATAAACGCGGCCATAAACATTCTGATCACCTACAACAAACTTACCGTTGCCTGGGCCACCGAATTCGTGGGCATCATCGTTCACCCGCACCCAGGTTTCAGCTTCGTCATCGGAGCGATACAAACCAAGTACATCGTTCACTTTACCCCACATATAAATCGCCGGGTAACTGGCGCCAGCAGCAGCCTTACCCAAGCCTACGGTTTCTACATAGCTGAGGTTTTTAACTTGCGTCCAGGTTTCCCCTCCGTCGGTAGAGCGCTGCATACCACCCCACCATTGCGCTACCCACAAGTGCCCCTCGCGGTCTGGCGCCATGCCCAAGCGGGTATTGCCGTTGTTAAACAAGCGCCCCACCATAGAGAAGCTCGCACCCTTGTCGTCACTTCGCCACATTTGACCGCCAGTGGAGTTGTAGACATACACCACGTTTTCGTTCACAGGGTCTGCCAGCGGGCGGGCATTCATAATGTTGAACTCGGGAATCAGGCTCCAGGTGCTGCCAAAATCGGTGCTGCGGTAGTTGCTGGTTGATTCCGAAGCGGTGTGAAAAATCATCGACCCGTCACCATTGGTACCAACAATTCCCTTCTCGCCATTCATGCTTGCGGTTTCTGTCCAGCTGTCACCGCCGTCGGTGGTGTAGAACATCTGTTTGCCAACGCGAACCATCACATCCGGGTTGTGCGCGGCAACCGCCAGGCCTGTGGTACTGCCCATACGAGGTTCGTGTATCGGTGCATAATCACGAACGTCGCCATGGTGGATAAAGCCGTCATAATCCAATACAACAGAAACCAGCGGGCCATCTTTAACACTCACCAGCCCCATGGGTACCGTCTCTTCAAAACCACGCACGGTGAACTTCCAGGTATTGCTCTGATCAATATTGGCAGTGCGGAAAATACCATTGCCCGAGGTAACCCAAACTTCTTTCGTATTAAAGGGGTTGAACTCAATGGAACCGGTCCAGTGGATGGCCATACCATTAATCCAGCCATTGCCGTCATCATCCAGTTCAAAGCCGCGCTCAGCGATGGTATCTGTCCAGGTGTCACCACCGTCGGTAGTGAGAAGGAAGCGATCACCAAAGGCGCCAATAGTTTGCTCCAACCAGGTATTCATGGTGGAGAGCACTATGCGCTGGGGGTTATCAGGGTCGATACTCACGTCGCCAAATGGCCGAGTGAAACCACTGGGTGTGATATTTGTCCACTCGCCGGTGCGCGTGTTGTATTTAAATACCGCTCCCATTCCCATGGGCTCAGGTAATGCCCAATGACCGTGTGGGCCACCACCATCACCATAAGTGATATAGAGGTAACCATCTTGAGACAAGGTCGCACGAGCGGGCATCATGTCCGTTGGGCCGCCGCTAAGTTCTGCAAAGCTGGCACCACCATCTTGCGAAACATAGAGGTTGTTGTTGTATTGCGACACACCCACATAGAGGGTTTGCGTTGGGCCACTTGTATTGGAAGAGTCCAACACAACAAAACTCACACCATTCTCATTTGACGTTGTGTCTACCGGGAAATCGCTTAACTTATCCCAGCTTTCACCAAAGTCGGTACTTTTCCACATGCCGTTCCAGCGCGTACCGGTGTAGAGAACATTATTACTGTTAGGGTCTACCTGAAGCTTTTCACCGGTCTGCCGACCCATGCCATTGCCGTGAGCTTTAAACAGGTCACTGGTATCGATAACCTTAAAGCTATTACCGTAATCGGTGGATTTTAAAATCGCAGAGTTGCCATTGTTGAAATAGCTGATGCCCGCAAGAATATAAACATTTGCAGGGTCTGCAGGGTCTGTTGCCAGAGACTCGGTGCCCAGGTAGCCCTTCTGCGCGTCTGAAACCCAGTCCAGCAAAGGTATCCAACGACCGCTTTCGGCATTCCATCGGTAAGCACCCCCTACATCTGTACGGGCATAGAGCAGGTTTTCCTGTGTGCGGCTGGGGATTAATCCCGAAACAAATCCGCCCCCCCCAATACCAACATTGTCCCAGGTATAAGGCACCTGTGGAGCAGCCGAAACAGAGTAAGAAGTAATACAACTAAAAAGAAGCAAAGCAATATGCTTTAGTGTTTTGTGCCCTAGGTTCATAAGAAACCTCCGGTTAATGGTTTTTTTGGCAAATATGGAAAAGACCAATGCCGTTATTTTTATTGTTGTGTTAAACAAGCAGAATAATTAATTGTAAGCCAGCCATTTATTAGTATTTTTTGCTGAAGCCTTTATCTTTGTATGTCATGCGATGGTGATTATGTACTACCGAACCTTTCAGCCTAAAGTTTTACTTAGAAGCGCCCAACACTCATTTAATAATTAATCCACTCGGCTAAAACCTGTATTTGCAGACAGAAAGGCGCTTTGAACGTAGTTTAGCAGCCGCCAGGAGGCTAGGAGGCCATCACATAAATACGCTCAAAAGTGTACACGTTAAAGTTAGGGTCTAAAAGGAAGTATTTAATGAAACACGGAGAAAGGGGCAAAAAAAAAACGCCGGGTTTGCCGGCGTTTTCAAGAGGCAAAACCTAACAAGCCGACTAAAAAACATTACCCAGATTAATGAGCTGAGTTTCTCCACTATTATCGTCAAGGCCATCATTGTCGTTGATAATATAGACATCACCGTTCGCCATTACCGCTGAGCCTTCAATTTTTTCTGCAAGCAAACCGCCCCTCGCTTTCAGGTCGGGTATTAAATCACGAACCAATGTTTTGCTAATTGTGCTGTTGGGGGTGTAAGCCGACAGGTCAACAGAGTACAAACGCTTAATGGCTGCATCCGGGCCACCTTGGTTATCACGTTCAACAATCAGGAATTCGCCATTACCCATAGAACTGATATCGGACAAACCAACCCAGCCCTTATTCTGCGACGCTGGCAAATCCAAAGGGTAGAACACGAATTCCCAGGTTTGCCCGGCAATATCGTAAATACCAATGCGAGGGTTGGCCTCTCCTTGCCATGCACGTTGAATCGTAACGAATAGTTTACCGTTGCACTCGGCAAGGCCTTCAAAACCAAAGCGCACCTGAATATCATTGATAGCGTTTGGCAGGGTAATCACATCCTCAATTACGCCGTAAGTGTCGGTTTTAAATATGAAGTTTAAGGATGTGATTGGCCGAGCATCGGAATCGGATGTTGTACCAGAACCTTCAGATGCAATCCAAAAACCACCATCCGACGCTTTTGCTATACCTTCAGGGTCGATGTTAAGGGATTTATCTGTGTTAATAAGTGCAGCGAGATCATGGTCATCAAAACTATTTTTATCCTCCATCGCACCGGAGGTAGTCAAGCCGCTGAATACATCCTTACTATCCATAATGGTGGTTTCCGCCACTATGCTTGCTGGCGTGCTGCTAAGGTCCAGGGTAAAGATGCGGTTCGAAGCGTAGAAACTATCTTCTATCGCGTAGAGTACAGAGTCGTTCATCGGGTCCGCAGACAAGCCGGACATTGCACCCCAGGGAATTGGCGCACCAGCAAGGCGCTCTGCCGATTGAAGGCTTGGGAATGATGCCGGGCGAGAACTGTACTGATAAATATTTACCACGGAGCGCAATTTATCCTCGCGACTGTCTACTTCGCTTGCCACCACAAGCAGATTACGAGCGGGGATGGCCAAGCCGCCCTCAGGCCCGGCTGCCGCAGGGAGCACTTGTTTGAATAGCGGTTTGGTCGGATCTGCTACATCATAAACAAAGACCAAACTGGAGCGCTCCGAATTTACGAACAGGTAGCGATTCTCGCCATAGATACCCACCTCTACGTTTTCAGGCTCATTACCTTTATTACCGGAACGGCCGTCTGGGTACTGGCCGAATTTAACTGCCATATGATCCAGGCTTGCACCTGAGTTCCAGACAGCGTCACCAGCGGTGTTGAAAATGGTAAACCCACGACTGCCTCCGTCCAGGTCACCTTCGTCAGCGGTGGCGAAATATTCAGTATTTATCCATGCAACACCGTCGGGTTCGCGCAATACCTCATATGCGGATTCGGTCTGATTGATAATGGCGGGTTCTTCTTCGTCGGTGTCGATCATATGCAAGTCAACAGCACCTGCAGAGAAATCGTTAACAATGCTGCCATCGGCCAAGTTAACCAAAAATAAGTGGTTATTTTCCTGAAGCGTGACAACAGCAATGTTGTCGCTGTTAATGTCAACATATTCGGGCTCCGGGTCTGAGGCATAGAGCCCGGTAAATCCTGTCAGGTCAACGGTGCTTACGGTCCAATTGGAAGGGTTTGCATCTGCAATATTTACAATGACTAAAGCACCCGCCGGTAGTTGTGGTAACAAACCAAGCACACCACCACCCATGTCTTCACATTGTTGTTCTGCCTCGTCTTCATCGTCATAGGCGATACCGTCATTGGTGCCACCTACGCAAAACAATTCATCACGCTCATTTTCGAGAACAACGGCAGCATAATGTCCGTCCGGACTAACCGCTACGGAGTCTGGCTGCCCACCCAAACTAATAGTAGTTACTAGTGATTGCTCTGAAATATTAACCACTGAGAGCACGCCGGAAACATTGACATAATCCTCAGACGTATTTACGCCAACCAGCGCGTAGTCGCCTTTTACCGCAACAGATGTTGGCTCGCCACTAAGAGCGAGCGTACCCGCCGCTTGCGGTTTTGAGGGGTTTTTAATATCGACAAAACCCAATACTTCCATGGGGCTGTCAGTGTATACCAAGGTATTTCCGTCGCTGGACACCGCTGCAATTTCAGCGGAGGTTTCTTCATCGGTATCACAGTTTTCATCTAACTGAGAACAAACAAGAAAACTTGAAATGCGATTAAAGTTTTTCTGGCTGTCAGGTAAGGAAGGCGTACAAGTGTAAGTCTCTTCCATTATCTCTGCTTCACTGAGGGAATCGTTTGCGTCGCTGTCCAACCCAACTTCTACTTTTACACCACCTTTAAAGCACCTGTCATCGCCGATGGGCAATTCGACAAAATTAACCAGGCTGTTTGAGCCTTTAGCACCAGCTTCGCCCTTGACGCCGCGTTCACCATCATCGCCGCCACATGCAGTCATTGCAAGTACGCTAACAACGGCAAAAAGTTTATAGTTTCGAGATAGGTTTATCACTCCAAGTTCCCCTGTGTGTTGATTGGAGCGCTATATCTACTTAACAATAATGACAGTGGCGTTACAGTTTACTGTCTCTAGTGGCAATTTTATTTTTAACTCTGGTGTAATGCGACAATCTGAACAACACGCATACAAAAGAAATAAAAATGAAATAACAATGAAAAATAATTGAAATATTTAAGAAGGGGTTATTCGCGTGTAAGAATCCCCATCCTTGGGTTATTTTTTCTTACGAGGAAAACAGGTTTTTTTGCTTGAGTAGCTTAATAGCTAGAGACTTTGCAGCGCTTGAATGCGTTTTTCAAGTGGCGGGTGGGTCGCACGCGCAGCCATCACTCTATCGGAAAAACCAGACGAAATACCAAAGGCAGCCATTGTATCTGGCATTTGATTAGGTACGTGCTGTTGGGTCTCTGCCTGCAAACGCTGCAGCGCTCGAATCATGCCTTGCTTGTCCGCCAAGGTCGCTCCGGCATAATCGGCTTTATATTCACGTCTGCGGGAAAACCAGGCTACGATCATACTGGCCAGGAATGCAAGAACAATCTCGGCAACAAAAGTCACAATATAAAAGCCGATTCCATGACCACGCTCGGATTTAAAGACTACCCGATCCACCGTATGACCAATGATTCGAGCAAAAAACATAACAAAAGTATTGACCACCCCTTGTATCAAGGTGAGGGTGATCATATCACCATTGGCAACATGACCAATTTCGTGAGCAAGCACTGCGCGAATTTCGTCTTTGTGAAACCTGTCGAGCATGCCTTGGCTTATCGCCACCAGCGCATTGTTTCGATTCCAGCCTGTGGCAAAAGCATTGCTTTGCTGTGCAGGAAAAATACCCACCTCCGGCATTCCGATACCCGCTTTGTCTGCCAGCTCTTTAACGGTTTCTACCAACCAGCGTTCTTCCGCTGAGCCATGCTGGAAAATAATGCGGGTGCCAGTGCTGCGCTTGGCCATCCATTTGGAAATAAACAGGGAGATGAACGAACCGGCGAAACCAAAAACGGCACAGAAAATTAGCAAGGCTGTGAGGTTCAAACCACTACCGGATTGCTCTAGATAACTGCCAACACCCAACAAATTAAGCGTAAGGCTGGCGACGGCTATAACCGCAAAATTGGTAAGGAGAAATAAGCCTATTCGAAACACGTGATGAGCCTCCAACTAAAAGCAACAGAAACAGGGTTTAACTACACCACCATAATGGTTGCAATCAGGTGATTTTCAAGAGGCAAATTTGACTATTGAAGGCCTTGCTTAGTTTTATCGATGCCATATTTTTTTATACGGGAGGCAAGCGTGGTGGGCTTTATGCCAAGCAGCGCAGCCGCTCCCGCATCACCATACACTTTACCGCCACTCTGGCGTAACGCATTTATGATGGTTTGAACTTGTAGCTTATGACAGTCCTGCTCCGTGAGCAGGTCTGCTGCAACAGTATTTACGGCACTGTCATCTTCACATGCAACATCCGACAAATCCCCCAGAGAGAGCTTCTTACCCTGGCTCAGTATAACCTGTCGCTCCAGTAAATTTTGCAGCTCGCGAATGTTACCCGGCCAGGAGTAGTTTTGCAGCCCTTTCATTTGCCCAACGCTTATCTCCAGCTCCGGTTTATTAAAACGCTTGCACGCCTTCCGTAGAAAATGCCCAACCAGCAGGGGAATGTCGGCGTGCCTCTCTCGCAGCGGTGCTGAATGCACAGGGAATACATTTAAGCGAAAATATAAATCCTCTCGAAACAAACCCTGCCGCACTAACTCCCCAAGATTTTTATTGGTAGCTGCAATAACCCGCACGTCTACGGTTCGCGTTCTGGATTCCCCCACTCTCTCAAATTCACTATCTTGCAGCACCCGCAAGAGTTTACCCTGCAGCTCCAAAGGCAACTCCCCTACTTCATCCAAAAATAAGGTTCCACCATCTGCCACCTCGAAACGACCAAGCCTATCCGATACAGCACCAGAATACGCTCCCTTTACGTGACCAAAAAATTCACTTTCAAACAGGTCTCTGGGGATGGCCGCGCAGTTGACCCGAACCAGGGGCCGGGTGTTGCGATTTCCTGCATTGTGTATGGCTCTGGCAATGAGCTCTTTGCCCGTGCCCGACTCACCGGTAATTAACACGGTTGCGTCTGTTGGAGCCACCAGATGAACTTGGTTAATCACCTGCCGCACGGCTGGACTTTTGCCAACAATATGGTGGGAGTTATAGCCTTCACTTATTTCTTCTTGCAAATAGGCATTTTCTAACTCTAGCTTTTGTTTTAAACGTTCCACTTCGGCAAGCGCTTTTAACAGTTTTCTCTCTGCGTTTTCCCTATCCGTGACATCCCGAAAAATGACTACAGCGCCCACTAAATGCCCGTTATCTAAAATTGGGGTACTGGTGTAATCCACGGTAATGGACTTTCCTCCCTTGGTCCAAAAAACCTCCCCCTCCACTCGCTTTACCAGCCCATCTTTAAAAGCGGCATATATCGGGCAGTCGTGCACACAATAGTCGGAGCCATCCGCGTGACTGTAATGAATAGCAGTATGGATATTTACACCAATCAGCTCTTCGGCCTTCCAGCCAAGCATTCTCTCCGCTGCAGGGTTGACAAAAGTGGCATAGCCATCAGCATCGATACCATAAATCCCCTCCCCGGCAGCACTTAAAATTAGCTGGTTTTCTTTTTCTATATTTTCAAACACCTGATGTATGCGCTGCCACTCCAGTAGACCGTGGCGATGGGAGCGCTGTGTATTGGAGTGCACACGCCATTGTTCAATATATTTTTTATCTCGCAGGCAGAAGCAAATTAATTGCTGCTCGGGCTTAGTGCTGAGATGGGCGCTGGGCAACAAACTGGCACTAACTTCGAGGTGTAACTCTCTGCCGTCAGCCAGGGAAAAAACCAGCTCGTCAGTCAGGTCACTCTTATGCTCAATGACGGCTTGCGTAAAACATATCAACTGGGGAAGACACTGGTGAAAGTATGCGCTTGCAGGTATGGATAAATCGTCATCCAACTGCAACATCGATCTAGCGAGCTTATTTGCCTCCGCGATTCTATCGGAGATAGGATCAATCAGAATCGTCGCTTCTGGAAAGTTTTCTAACAACACACCGCCCGTTATTGTCTCACTGACTATCGCTCCCATAGCTCCCCCTCTTAATTTATGTCTTGGGGTTTTACAACGAAAAATCGTGCCAGCCACAACGAAAATTCGTTAGCAACGAAATTTCGTTCATCACCAGGGTTTATGACCGAGTAAAAACACTCGAAAATTCAGTAAGTTAAAGAGCTACGCAAAGTTGGCACAAACGTCGCAAACTTAAAACAAGTGAAAAGAAAAGCAGGTAACAAACGAAGATTAATTTAAGTTGTGTTCTAACTTGGTGCTAATTGTCCATTAGGGGGAAAGTTTATGACCAATAAAAGTCTCGGTGATCCATACGATAGCAAAAGTTCTCTCACCCACAGTAAAAGCTGTACTTGTGATGCCTGTAAACATGGGCACGACCATGCCAGTTACTCAGCAGCTCTGGAAAAGCAAGCTGAAGAAATGCCTAGCCACTCTTTTAACGCAAGCTCAGAATCAAGCGACTCACAAGCTCAAGACAAGGCACTGGAATCCAGTGAATCCATTATGGAGCGAGCCATTGAGAATGCCATTGTGCGAGGTATCTTTGGGCAGAACGATTTGAACCGGAGAGCCTTTGTGCGAGCCATTGGCGGTGGCACGCTGGCGGCGGCCATATCATCGGTTCTACCAATGGGTGCAATCAAAGCTGCGGCCATGGAATCCAGCGGCCAACTGGAAAAGAAAAAGCTCTCCATCGGCTTCGTACCCATTACATGTGCAACGCCAATTATCATGGCACATCCCTTGGGTTTCTATGCTAAATACGGCTTGGATGTTGATGTTATTAAAACAGCAGGCTGGGCCGTTGCTCGCGACAAATCCTTAAACAATGAGTATGACGCCGCCCATATGCTCACCCCTATGCCTCTAGCGATGACGATGGGGGCTGGTTCCACGGCAAAACCTTTTATTATGCCGGCGGTTGAGAACATAAATGGCCAAGCCATTGTGCTGCATAACAAACACAAAGATAAAAGAGACCCGAAACAATGGAAGGGCTTTAAATTCGGTGTTCCCTTTGAATACTCCATGCATAACTTCTTGCTGCGATATTACGTGGCGGAATTCGGCATAGACCCCGACAAGGACATTCAAATCCGCGTGGTACCACCACCGGAAATGGTGGCCAACCTGCGCGCAGAAAACCTTGATGGCTACCTCTCACCGGACCCCTTCAACCAGCGTGCGGTATGGGAAAAAGTTGGTTTTATTCATACCTTAACGAAGGAAATCTGGGAAGGTCACCCCTGTTGTGCGTTTGCCTGCAGCCAGGAATTCGCCAGCACTAACCCCAATACTTTTGCCGCATTATTTAAAGCCATTGTCGACGCCACACACTACTCGGCGAAGTTTGAAAACCGTAAAGAAATTTCTGCCGCGATTGCGCCTAAAAATTACCTCAACCAACCAGTACCAGTGATTGAGCAGGTTCTAACCGGTAGGTATGCAGACGGCCTTGGTAGTGTTCAGAACGTACCGGACAGAATCGATTTCGATCCATTCCCCTGGCATTCCATGGCCGTGTGGATCCTTACCCAGATGAAACGCTGGGGTTACGTAAAGGGCGATGTGGATTACAAGAAAATTGCGGAACAGGTCTATATTGCCGCTGACGCAGGAAAAGTAATGAAAGACCTGGGTTACGACGCACCAGACAAAACCTATCAAAATTACGAAATTATGGGTAAGACCTTCGATTACACCAAACCGGAGGAGTACATCAACAGCTTTGCGATTAAACGTTCTTAGGCCTCTATAGCTCTGTTCGCACAGCACAATATTCTCAAGCACAAATCTCAAGCACAAACCGAATAGTGAACACAGGATAGCTTCACAGGGAAGTGGCCTCAGCTGAGGCAATAAATTTTCAGACACAAGTATCAAGTTAAGGCAGCGGTACTACTATGCAATCGATAAGATCGCGATCCATCATTCTTTCCCTCACAATACTCTTCGTCTTGCTGGGTATCTGGGAGCTCGCAAATCAGGCTCCAGCTTCATCAGAAGCGCTTACTGAATATGAACTGCTGATGGGCGGAGCAGATCAAGAGGCGCGCGTCCCCCCTCCTTCCGCAGTTATTAAACTCGCCATAAAGGAAATTGGAAACCCTTTTTATGACGCAGGCCCCAATGACAAAGGTATTGGCATACAGCTGGGGTATTCACTTTATAGAGTACTCACCGGCTTCATTTTGGCTGCAATCATTGCTATCCCGGTTGGATTTGTTATTGGCATGTCGCCGCTTATGTACAATGCACTGAATCCATTTATCCAGGTGCTAAGGCCCATTTCACCACTTGCGTGGATGCCTCTAGCGCTTTTTATTATCAAAGACTCAGAAACCTCCGCCATTTTTGTGATTTTTATTTGCTCTATCTGGCCCATGTTGATTAACACCGCCTTCGGTGTGGCCGGCGTTCGTAAAGACTGGATAAATGTAGCCAGAACTCACGAGCTCGGCGCACTGAGAACCGCCTTCACCGTTGTTTTACCTGCTGCTGCACCCACCATTTTAACCGGTATGCGAATTTCCATTGGCATCGCCTGGCTGGTAATTGTTGCTGCAGAAATGCTGGTGGGCGGAACGGGTATTGGCTACTACGTTTGGAACGAGTGGAACAATCTGGATTTAACCAGTGTTATTTTTTCCATTTTGATGATTGGAATGGTAGGCATGCTACTGGATTTAGGATTAAACGCTGCCGCTCGACTTGTGCAGTATCAAGAGTAGATACAACTATGACAAAACATTTCTTAAAAGTAGAAAATTTGTGTAAGCGCTACAAAAGCCCAAAAGGTGAAAAAGACCTAACGGTATTCGAGAATGTAAACTTCACTATAGAAAAAGGCGAGTATGTTTGTATTATCGGTCACTCTGGCTGCGGCAAGTCCACTATTATCAATACCCTCGCAGGCCTGGACTCACCCACCGAAGGCGTAGTTTTAATGGATAACCGCGAAGTAGCGGGCCCAAGCCTGGATCGCGGCATGGTGTTTCAAAACTATTCCCTGCTACCCTGGCTGAGTACTCTGGATAACGTCCGTTTTGGCGTGCGTGCCCGCTGGCCGAACTGGAGCAAGGAAAAAATCACCAGCCATAGCCGCGAATATCTGGAAATGGTTGGGCTGAAAGATGTGCTTAATCGCAAGCCCTCACAGCTTTCTGGCGGCATGCGTCAGCGGGTTTCCATCGCCCGGGCTTTTGCCACACAGCCCAAACTATTGTTACTGGATGAACCTTTTGGCGCTTTGGACGCTCTCACCAGAGGCAATATCCAGGAAGAGTTGATTAAAATCTGGAGCCATATGCAGCAAACCATATTTATGATAACTCACGATGTAGACGAGGCCATTCTGTTAGCGGATAAAATTTTGCTTATGAGTAATGGGCCGAATGCCGTGGTTGCAGAATCGGTAGTTGTTGATATTGCCCGCCCGCGAAAACGCTCGGAAATAATTAAAGACGAAAGCTACTACCATTTGAGAAATTATCTGGTGGACTTTTTGGTTAACAGGTCCGACGAGCGTCCAAGTGGAGAAACTGAAGCGCTGCCGCGCAGTGTAAACCCTATTAGTAGCTTTAAAAAAAAGCCTCGTCCTGAACCCGTAGTTTTAAATTCCTCTGAAAAAATAGAAATGACCGCATAGGAGATTTTTATGAACAAAGTTGATGTTACTGAAGCCATTGTATTGGCAAAAAAAGAAAAGGGCCTGAGCTGGGAAGCCATTGCTCAGGAATTAGATATGGGCACTGTTTGGGTAACGTCTGCCTGCCTTGGTATGAACAGCATGCCTGAGTCACCCGCGGAAAAACTATGCGCGCTCCTGGGCCTGCCAGAAGGCTCTAAATCTGTGCTAATGGAATACCCAACCAAGGCTTGGGAGAGAGATGTTCCTCAAGACCCATTAGTCTACCGTTTGTACGAAGTTGTTGGCGTATACGGCGATACGCTTAAGGAGGTGATTCAAGAGAAGTTTGGAGATGGCATTATGAGTGCCATTGATTTTTCTATGGATGTTGCCAAGGAAGAAAACCCGAAAGGTGATAGAGTCATCATCACCATGAATGGCAAATTTTTGCCTTATAAGGCGTGGTAGTCACACGCAAAAAAATACCCGCCTACTCAGGGAAGAGTGTGCGGGTATTTCGCTTTACAGAATTAGCTAAAGAGCTTTATCAATAAAAATCATTTTAAATTGTAGCGGCAATTCCTTTTTCCAGTATCGCAGCCACATTGTTGCCAACCAGTTCAGCCATTCCGTCAATAGCCGTCAGATCCTGTCCCCAGAACTCTTCATTGCTCAAAAATTTGCTGGCTACGGCTTTTGCTGATTCAGCAGAACCGTCGTACGCAGCCCAGGTTTCTTTGGCAAAGTCCAAAACAGCCTGATCATCATTCAAGGCAATCTCTTTACCGTTAACTTCACCTTTGTAGAAGCTGATTAATGCCGCCAGCGAATAACACAACTTTTGTGGCAGAGCGCCTTTACGAGCAATGTACTCGGTAACGGAAGGCAGCACTCGGGTCTTAAATTTAGAGACCGAGTTTAGCGAAATACTCATCAAGGCGTGCTTGAGGTAAGGGTTGCGGAAGCGATCCAGTACGTCGTTGGCAAAGCGCTTGAGCTCTTCATCTGGAAGATCCAAGGTGGGGCAAATCTCATCGAAGATTGCGCTCTTAACGTAGGCACCAACAACTTCGTCTTCAACAGATTCGCGAACGTATTCGATACCGTAAAGGTAGGATACCGGCACCATAGTGGTATGGGCACCGTTGAGAATGCGAACTTTACGGGTGCGGTAGGGTTCCATGTTGTCGGTAAACACAACGTCCAGGCCACATTGCTCAGAAGGGATTTCATCTTTTACCGATGCTGGGCCTTCGATGACCCACAGGTGGAACTGCTCACCCTCAACAATAAGGTTGTCGTTGTAACCAAGTTCTTTTGTGAGCTGCTCTGCTTTGTCTCGGGGGTACCCGGGTACGATACGGTCCACCAGGGTGTTACAGAATATATTGTGCTCTTCTACCCAGGCTTTGAACTCTGCACTCAAGCCCCACTCTTCAGCATATTGAAGAATGATGCGGCGAAGGTTGTCGCCATTTCGATCAATCAATTCACAGGGAATAATGATCAGGCCTTTGTCCGCTGCACCGGAAAATGCTTCGAAACGGTGATGCAGCAGAGCGGTCATTTTTGCGGGGAAGCTGGCGGGAGGAGCGTCGCTCAGCTTGTCACCTTCGTGGTAGGAAATGCCCGCTTCTGTTGTGTTAGAGATAACAAAGCGCAGGTCTTCACTCGCGGCAACTGCTTTAACGGCATCGAAATCCACATAGGGGTCGATACCGCGCTGGATACAGTCAACCACTTCGTTTTCACTAACGGCCTCGCCATTTTTGATACCGTTCAGGTAAATGGTGTAAAGGCCATCCTGGTCGTTCAGCATGTTAATCAGCCCTTTATCGATAGGCTGTACAACAACCACGCCCGCGTCGAACTGGGCCTCTTTGTTCATCTTGTGGATCATCCAGTTCACGAATGCACGAAGGAAGTTTCCTTCACCAAACTGCAAAACGCGCTCTTTGTATGCAGGTGCTTGATGATTGGATCGGTTGATTAATGCTAATTCACTCATTGTTGATGCCTTCTGTTCTTATCAATGTCGATGGGGGTCAGCCAACTGGTCTGGCCAATTATTATCTTTTATTTGACCAAAGAACGGAAGCCCTCCGGGCTGATTTCACTTATTCTCTTCTTCCGGGTCTTCATCGTCTTCAAGATCGTCTATTAAGGTAGATATGGCTTCATCAAGCTCATCCTCAGCCAAATCAAGGCCCTGGGCCTTAAGCATCTCGGCAACCATATCGTCCTCTTCCTCGCCAGCATTATTCTCTCCCTCCTCTGAACTGGCCATTTGATCCAGATCATCCAGCCCATCCTCCTCCACCAGCATTTCACCAGCGGGCGGTTCTGGGTCCAGATCGTCTTCTTCTGCACTTGCTTCTTCGATGGGCTCGTCCACTACAGGGTCGAGATCCTCCATAGGAGGCTCTTCCTCCATTTCCGGCTCTGGATCAGGCTCTGCTTCAGCTTCTGGCGCAGCTGCGTCTTCAACGGTTTCTTCCGCTATTTTCTCATCGGAAAAATTCGCAAGTACGTCCTCTTCCCCTTTGCCCAATATTTTTCGAAAGGCAAAATAACCGAGGCCCAGTAATAACAAGTTACCCACACCGAGAATGGCATAGAGCATCCAGGACGGCACCGCCGTGCTTGCCTGGGGCTTTTCACTCTGTTCATCTTGGGCTTCGGGTACCGGGTCTATGTTCGGTTCTTTGCTGGGAACTGTCGTAGCTTCCAGCGTAGGCTCTGCCGTTGGCTCAAAGAAAGGTTCTTTCTCCTCAACAAAGCCGCCTTCTGCAGAGTAGATAAAACTGATTTCATCAAGCGTCAGGTCAAATTCCTTACCTTCCAGGTCCACCCCTTTTGCTTTAACTCTTGCGGTGTATTCTCCCTCGGTGTCGGGTAGCAGCGTCGCTTTCCAGGTGTCCACATCGGTGGATGTTAGCGGTCTAATCTTTTTACGTCCCTTGGGCGTTATCACGGTTGCCGCCAGCTGGGTTTTAGGAATATCGATGTTTTGCTTGTATGAGCTAGCGATCAATACGTATTCCATTTTTCCATCGGTGAAGACCTGCTTGACCTCAGCGCCGAAGGTCTGACGCACATGAAACTGATGGCTGTACTGCCGCACAAAGGTTTTTCCATCCACCACAATATTCAACTGATAAATTCCGTCCTTATCGAATGAGGGCAGCGCTTCGGTATAACGACCATCTGTCGGTGGAGCACCCTCAGATACCGCGTGCTGCCAAAACTCCTTGAGATCAAACTCATCATTGCCCGCTTCCATCGAGGCATCAATATCCATTAATGATAAAAATTCTTCCCGTACGATGGTTTTTCCATCCTCCTGCAAAAACAGCGTAAGAATTTCCTCTTGCCCTTTAAAGACATTCACAGGCAAAGGCTTTACTCGCAGGTTAAGGTTGCTCACCACCGTAACCCGGCTATCTGGCGCCATATCTGCTTTTATTCCCCACTCGCCCTCGAGGGGACGCTGCACAGTAATCAGGTCGTACCTGTCTGCACGATGCCACTTCAGGTCTGAAGAGGGTTTTAACGAGGAGTACACCGCTTTATCCGGCCCCACCAGCTCCGTTTGCTGTTGAGGGTTCTTACGAAAAATAAGCGCAGTAAATTCTTCAACACTGGAATCGATAACAAATTGGTTATTGGCCAGGGGGACCTGTTCCGAGGGTACTGCCGCATCGAAAGCCTTGAGAAAAATACGCATCAAGTCGTCAGCGGTTTTAGCTACCTCTGCCATACCACCCGTACCTATGGATAACTTGTTCATCAAGTTTTTATCGGCATTGTCCGACAGGGCAATAGTATGAATGGTGAAGCCTGCCTGTTTCAGTTTTGGCAGAACTTCATCAACGATACGACGCCATTCCTTTTTATTCACCTCCGGCGACTTATCGATATCCACCATGCCATCGGTTAGCAGAATGATGCTTGGTCGATACTTGCTGGAAGCGCTTTTGTGGTCGTAAGCCGCTTTTTCCAGAGCATCACCAATATTGGTATACAGGCCCACCGAATTTATGGCACCGGATTTTAACTGGGCGGACTCACGCCACTGAGTGGTCACAGGTTTGTGAGGCACCAGCATGTTGATCCACTTGCCAAATGTCCACACGCCGGCACGGCTATCCTCCGGCAACAACTGAACAAGCAGCTCTACAGCGGGCTGGCGTAAGTTATTGGGATCATTGCGTTTCATACTGCCGGAAACGTCAATCACCAGACGTACATCTGGTGGTAGCGCTTTTTCCTGAGCGATGTCTTGATCTTGCGCAGCGGTGCCAATTGCCGCCAACAGGCAAAGCGTGCCCACAAACCATCGAGGGGAGAGTTTCATTGAGATCTCTAAGTAGCTGATAACCTTTAGTTATTTATAGCAGCTAGAAGCGACAATTGCTGGCGAATAAAGGACTTAAGCACCAGCAGAGGTGGGCTAACTGGCAGTAGCAGCGTGGCTGGAGCGCCTCCGCAGGATTACCCATCGAACAAGGAAGACGATGGTGGACAGCACAAGCGCTGCAAGCACCGCGCTCAACAAGGGCGTGCCCGCGCGCCAAAACGCTGGAGAGCCGTCAAACAGACCTTCAACCAGAGCGATGAGCAGCGCTGGAGACATATATTCTTGCTGAGTATTGGTGTACCACGGCACCAGCAGGGCTACCGCCATAACAAGGCGAAGCACATGGCGGAGCTCCATCCAGGGGATACGCCTGGTAAGGTACCACCAGCAGGCTAACAGCAAGCCGGCCCCCAACACATAGTAGATCCATGCCCATAGGTATTCGTTTTCTGTCATCATCGGAATAGTCTCGGTGCAATATTCAATTGCGGTTCAAATGCTCACTGGAAGTCTGCTCGTCGTTTAGTAGTGGGGTGGTCGTTCCTGCTCGGCCATAGCGCCTGATCCATCCTGACTCTGCCCTTGCTCGGCCTGGTAGAGCACTTCCTCCAGTTTCTTGTTCAGGTGTTTCATTTGCTTTTGCATACTTTGCACTTGCTGAGACAGCTCTGCAACTTCCTGGTTCAGGCTTTGAACGATGTCTTCCTGAAAAGCAACTCTGGCTTGTAAATCTTCAATTTCATTCATTGTGTAATGGTGCCCTACACCCATTGAACCACATATTCTTCCAGTGCATCCGGGTGCACAAACTCTTCAGAAATAACCTTTCCTGCGACCGAGTGCCCAGCCAACTGAACACTCTGGCAGTTTCCGCTGATTAAAGGGTGCCAAGCCTCAAGCGCTTTATTTTCATATAACCTGCGATAGGCGCAGGTGCCAGGCAACCACTCAAATATTTCTGGCTGATTAATATCTATCACTATGCATTCTGGTACCAGGTCTTTTCTCTGTGGATAGTTTTTACAACGGCAAGTTGATTCATCCAGCTGTCGACAGGCTACTGCGGTATACGCGAGTTCACCGCTCTCCTCGTCTTCCAGCTTGTTAAGACAACACTTTCCACACCCGTCACACAGGGCCTCCCATTCTTCATCATTCAGTTCGCCAAGAGATAAACTCTGCCAGAACTTATCTCGAACAGAACTCATGTTTGAATACCGAGTTTGCTGTTGGGAATTTTTATCATATATTGTTCTGCATCACTGAGTGACGGCGGCATTTGCAGGTAATAGCCCTGTGAATTTATCGAATCAATCACTTTCTCTACATCGGCGCGAGCGAGCTTTTTTTCCGCTGTTAAAGCCAGGGTCATGGCCAACTCCGCCACGCCAAATTGCTTTTGTAAAGCTTCAGGCAAACCCTCCAAGCTTGCACCTTTTTTTAGGAAAAGGTACATGCCTTCTTTCTTTTTCGATCGATATATTTCACTTAACAACATAGCTATCCAAGGGCTTAATCGGTAGAAGGTGGCGCTTGTTCAGCGGCAACCGTTTTGCTGTATATAGTTTCACTCAAGGGCTCTGCAAGCAGATCATATCGCCAGCCCTTTATAAATGCTTTTAGCTGCTCGAGCACGTCTTCAAGTGCCGGGTTTTCCCTGGGCATAAAAAACCGTGTCAGGGCTTCGTAATCGCGCTTTTTCATTAACACTTCCGGTGCTAAATCGAACGCTTCGGCAATCTGTAATACCCGTTCTCGCAAATGTTTAGCCCACTTGTTTTCGGTGCTGCTAAGCGGTCTGGGCAGGGTGTCGGGGAAATCCCCTGGGTCTCCGTCCAGGCTCTGATTAATAATGTCTATTATCTCAGCGCCGTCGCTACGGATCATTCGCTCAGTCATGCCATCGAATTTGCGCAACTGCCCCACATGCTCCGGTAGCATCATGGCAAACTCCATAAGGGTATGCTCTTTTACCACACGATTGCGTGGAATATCTCGCTTGCGTGCTTTTTTCTCGCGCCAGGTGGCCAGTGCTTTTAACACCGCCAGTTTACTGTTGCTCAACCGCCATGCCTGCTTAAAACGCAAGTAACTGAATTCCACACCCTGATTTTCTTTGTAATTGAAAAGTAGTTTCTGGCAGTCTTCCGCTAACCACCCCAACTTCTCTTCAGCTTTTAGTTTTTGTATTAGAATCGTCGCCAACTGGTAAAGATACTCTACATCAATGGCGGCATAATCTATTTGTGATTGACTTAATGGCCTTTGCAGCCAGTCCGATCGCGTCTCCTCTTTTGGCACTTCCTGCTCCAGCACCATCATAACAAGGCGCGCATACCCCACAGAAAAACCGTGGCCACACATTGAGGCAGCAATTTGCGTATCAAAAATATTTCTGGGTACAACACCGAGGGCAGACTGGAAAACCTCTAAGTCTTCTGAACAGGAGTGCAGAACCTTGATTAGTTTTTCATCCAGCAGGATATCCGAGAAAGAAGAACAGTCCGAAATTACTGTGGGGTCGATCAGATAGTTCGCCTCACCATCATTAACCTGCAACAAGCCAACGATGGGGTAGTAGGTATGGCTACGCATAAACTCGGTATCAACCGCCAGCATTTCGCAGGAGCGCCATTTTTCACATAAAGAGTTTAAACTTGCTTCGCTATCGACCCAATGAATTTCTTGTTTTAACAGGGGATGTGACATAATTACCTATTGTTCCCGATCGCCTAAACTTCCCGACGACTACTTAGTGCATGTGCCAGGGTACTGCCATCAATGTACTCAAGCTCACCACCAATGGGCACGCCGTGGGCAATACGAGAAACTTTAATACCGTGTTTTTTTGCCCGCTCGGCAATGTAATGGGATGTAGCTTCACCCTCTACGTTTGGGTTAGTGGCAATAATCACCTCTTCTATCTTTTCTGTGATAAGCCTCTCTTCGAGCATGTCAATGCCAAGCTCTTTTGGACCCACACCATCGATAGGAGAAAGTTTACCCAGTAATACAAAGTAGATGCCGCTAAACATCGCGGACTGCTCCAAGGCCAGTACATCCGCAGGCGTTTCCACCACACATATCTGCGAGCGATCTCTTCTCGGGTTTGCACAAATACTGCAACTTGCCTGCTCCGTTAAAGTCCGACACTGCTCGCAGCGCGTCACGGAGTCAGCGGCCTGTTGAAGTGCCTCCGCCAGGTTTATTGCCCCATCTCTGTTGTGCTCGAGTAAATTCAAGGCCATGCGCTGGGCGGACTTTGGGCCAACACCGGGCAATATTCGTAAGGCACTTATTAGCTGATCTATTAAGGGAGAAAACATGCTGTTATTCTTCCATGCCTAAAACGGCATTTTGAAACCAGGAGGCATCTGAAAACCGCCGGTTAAATCACCAAGCCGGCTTTTATTTTCTTCTTCAACTCTTCGCACTGCATCGTTCACCGCTGCAGCCAATAAGTCCTCCAACATTTCTTTCTCTTCCGTCATTAAGCTCGAGTCTATATCCACTTTTTTAATATCGTGGCGGCCTGTCATTACAACCTTCACCAAGCCGGCACCAGCCTGCCCTTCAACTTCCAGGCTGGCTATGTCGTCCTGCATTTTTTGCATTTTTTCCTGCATTTCCTGAGCCTGTTTCATTATGTCGCCCAAGCCTTTCATCGCTATTCTCCTCTAACAATTTTTCAACTAATACGATACGGAGTTTTCATCTAATTGTGCACCAAATTCCCGTTGCAGGGTTTGTATAACCGGGTCTACCGCCAGTTGCTGCAGAGCGTGCTGATGCCTTTCTTGCTTATCCCTTTCAGCCCACTGAGACGGCGTTTCCAGTCCTTCGGGAAGAGCTTGTAAATTAATATCGACTTTAATCGGCTGCTGAAAAAATTCACTTAACAAATCTGCCAGCTGCTGATTGTGACTTTCATTAAATAATGTGCCGCGCTGTACATCCAGAGCGAAAAATAAAGTTACGCCATCATTACCCATCAAGACTGCATTGGAGGTAGCACTGTGCAGGGTGCCTTTGATATTGAGTTTAAAGAAAACTTTCAACCAACGGGCATTATCAAACTGCTCTATAGCATCGAGTGTTTCGCCAACAGCAGCAGGCTCGGGTAATTTTGCTTCACTTGTGTCTACATTATTTAGCGCTGGTGCCGGCTCAACAGCGGGCGAGCTTATACCTTCCTTTCCGGTGATGGCTTTTATTTGTTGCTTTAAAAGCTCTTTAACTTGCTGGTTATTATTCTCTGCCTCTTGCTCAGGCTGCTGCTCGATCACATGCGCTGAAATCGAGGCTTCCGGCACTACTGGCGCGGGCTCGACTTCAGCTGGGGGCTTTTTTGTTAAGGGCTCCTCCGGTTTAGTGGGAGCTGAGGGGTGATTATCACTCGGACTCTGTGGCACCGGCTCTGCCACTTGTGACCTTGTGGCGCTGCTAGAGAGCCCTTGCCTGGGTACATCAACCAAGCCTTGGGGCTTAAACGCCAGCATACGCAGCAATGTCATTTCAAAACCACTGCGCTCATCCGGCGATAGATGCAGGTCCCGGCGTCCAATCAGTGCTGTCTGATAGAAAAGCTGTACGTCTTCAGATGTCAGTTGTTCTGCAAACCCCAGTACTTGCTCCCTGTCACCAAAGCTATTGTCCAGCGCTTCTGGCATGGCTTGCGCAATGGCAATGCGATGCAACAGAGTTAACAGGTCTGACAGAGCTGCATTAAAGTCCGGCGCGTGCTCGGCGAAATGCGCAACAGCCTCTAGTATTTTTGTCGCTTCAGCAGCAATCAGGCCTTGCATCAGTTTTTGGATCAGCTGGTGATCTATGGTACCCAGCATAGCGGCCACTTCCGGCTCAGTGATCTTGCCATTGCCATAAGCAATCGCTTGATCGGTGAGGCTGAGAGCATCTCGCATACTGCCATCTGCCGAACGGGCTAACAGCCACAGAGCGGCCTCTTCAACCGGCACCACTTCCTGCTCCAACACCTGTTGCAGGTGCCCGACAATACGTTCCGGGCTCATGTTCTTGAGATTGAACTGCAAACAGCGAGATAGAATGGTAACGGGCAGTTTCTGGGGATCGGTCGTTGCCAGAAGGAATTTCACATGCTCAGGAGGCTCTTCCAGGGTCTTCAGCAAGGCGTTAAAGCTGTGATTGGAGAGCATGTGCACTTCATCGATCAAGTAGATCTTGTAGCGACCACGAGTGGGTGCGTATTGCACATTGTCGAGCAGCTCGCGGGTATCCTCCACCTTGGTGCGGGAGGCCGCATCCACCTCAATCAAGTCGACAAAGCGCCCCTCACTGATTTCCACACAGGAGCTGCATTCGCCACACGGGGTAGAGGTGACACCCAAATCACAGTTCAGGCACTTAGCCAGAATCCGGGCGATGGTTGTTTTTCCTACACCTCGCGTGCCGGTAAAGAGATAGGCATGATGAAGTCGATTGTGGTCTAAGGCATTAATTAAGGCCTTGAGAACATGCTCCTGGCCGACCATTTCACGGAAATTGCCCGGCCGCCATTTGCGCGCCAGAACCTGATAGCTCATAAGGGAAAGGGTCTCGAGTTGCGATCTATAGAGTTAAGGAGCGCATTATACCCGTCGTTGGGCTCGAAGCCACTTCCCTGGAGCCGGCGGGGTCAATTCCAGATATCCACTGCCTGAATATCCGACTCCCGAATGTCGCGTATACGTTTCTCGATTTTGATGGTTTTGTCCACCACCGCTAGCGATAGCACGGCTATCACGGTGACAACAGCTGGCACATTACGCTCATCCATTCGCACCTCTCTCACCAGGAGTTTTGTTTCCTGTGGCAACCCCCAGTGCTTTTGCGCCCAGATTTTTACATCCGCACTTGAGCTATCTACAGCGGGTGTTGTTCTCACGCCTTCAATCATAAATAAAAGCCTCTACTTTAAATTTGGTTTCCCTGTTGCAAAGCTCACCCGGAAAGATCTGTTTTTAACAGTTTTTAATTAGACCCGCTGAGGGGCAGGCCAATCTTTAGAATGGAATAGCAGCAAGTATGCCAGCTTGAGAAGAAGGGCTAATTGCACGAAAAAAGTGAGGATTTGCGCTACTAAGCAGCTTATTGTGACAGGCGCAACTCACCATGAATGAGCAAGCCAATTTGATTTGCACTTTTGCAGTACAGAGGTGATGTAACGCAATTAATTATAGGAAGAAAAACTGAGGCTTACGCAAGCTCCGCCGAGGGCCTTTGAGTCGGAAATATCGAGCGTTGCACCATGCCATTCGGCGATACGAGAGACAATCGCAAGCCCCATTCCGTGCCCCTTCTGTCCTCTGCCCTTTTTTCCGCGCCAAAACGGCTTGATGGCATTTTCTCGCTCATCATCGGGGATTCCCTGGCCATCATCTTCAAAACTCAAAATGTAGCGTGCTTTCATTTCCACCAGAGACACTTTTACCTGATGATTGGCATGCCGAAGCGCATTGCTCAACAAATTGTTGATCAGCATGGTGATATAGCGCTTGTCTGCTCGTATTTGCGCATACTTCACCTGATTGTCAAAATCCAGCTCCAGACCATCGCTAATTTGAGTCTGAACCAGCAGATCAACAAGCTTACTCAGGCCAATAGGTTCTGGAGCAAGCTGAATTCTGCTTTCATCCAATCGAGCATATTGCAACAAGGTTTCGATGAGAGATTCCATCTCTTCGAGATCACGATTTACCCGCTCTGCGTAGCGCTTTCGCTGATCTTCACTTTCCGTTTCTGTTAGGGCATCCAGACCGAAACGCAAACGTGCTACGGGCGTTTTCAAATCGTGTGAAACCGCCCTGCTAAGTAATTTATTATCATTGATTAGAGACTGAATTCTGTCTGCCATGCGGTTAAATTCAGTTTCTATTTCACGTATATAAGAAAATCGTGCAAGTTTCACCCGAGCGCCAAGATCCCCCTTGCCAAAATGAACCGCAGCGTCACGCAAGCGTGCTAGTTGATGAATTAATGGCCATATCCAAATAAGGATTATCGTGGTTACCCCGGCATAAAAGCTTAGCGTGAGTATCAGCTCTAGATTATTTTCCTGAGCAACTACATTTTCTTCGGGAATTGAAATAGCCAATATCTCACCACCATCTTTAAGAGGGAAATGAATACTTATTCCTTCATCAGACTCCAACACCAGCGGTTTATCTGCCGAAAAGGAAGATTCCAGCTCTACAGGAAGAGGGAAATTTTCCAGGGCTATAACGCTCAGTTTAATTTCACTATTGCTATTCCAGTGCTTAATAAAGTCAGCTCTACCTTCACTTGCATTCACGACAGCAAACACTTCGGTGGCATTTTTAACCTGAGTTGCATTTTCTGATGCATTTTGTACGGGAGAAGAGTGGATGTAGATTTGATTCAAAATCCAACCAAAAGCAATAATGGAGGCAATCACCACCACTATTAAAGAGACACTCAGGTTACGCATATTTACCAGGCATCCTCAGTAAACAGATAACCTTTACCTCGGATGGTTTTGATTCGACGGGGGTTGTTCGGGTCATCCTTGAGCTTCTTACGAATGCGACAAACACGAATATCAATAGAGCGGTCGAAGCCGTCGTATTCAATTCCGCGCAACTCGCTGACAAGCTCTGTGCGGCTTACCACATTGCCCGCTTGCGATGCCAGCAACCAAAGAACATCAAACTCGTTAGAACTTAAGGAAATCGGTGCATCTTCGTAGCTCACTGTTTTTGACTTGGAGTCAATTTTTAATGCACCAAAATTGCGAATCATTGTTTGTGAGGAGCCCTCGTCGTTTCGCCGCAACAATGCCTTAATCCGAGCCAACAGCACCCTCGGGCGCACAGGCTTATTAATGTAGTCATCGGCACCCAGTTCCAGCCCGAGGATTTCATCACTCTCTTCACTACATGCTGTCATCATCAAGATTGGGCTCGGGTAAAAGCGCCGCACTTCCTTACAAACCTCAAAGCCGTCTTTTTCCGGGAGCATAATGTCCAGCAACACCAGGTCTGGCATATCAGATTCAATTAGCTCAATAGCGGTATCGCCGCGGTTGGCAACTGTAACCTGGTAACCGTGATCGGTGAGGTAATCTGATATCCACTCGGATAGCGAAGCGTCGTCCTCAACAACTAATATATTTTCCATCAAAACAACCTCCAACCGGTAGAAACTTTCTTACTGCTTTTGTAAACCCACGCTACATCCACTTCAACCTCATCCAGGATTTTACCGCTGCTGAGCTCGATCAATACGAAGGCCTGGTCCTGGGACGATTTGAATTCGTATTCAAACAAAGTTAATTTTTTACCCTGCCAACACACCAGAGGCTCCACTCTGCCTTTGCTTAACAAACAAAATTTTTGGTCCCCGGATGTTGCCCAGCTAAACTCCAATTTTTGATAGCAATATTGGCCTTGTCGTAAAGCGATACAGCGATCAGGCTTCACACGTAATAGCTCCTCGTTTTGCTGCGCGTAGGCCAGCATAGGCACCAGTAGTGCAATAAACGCGGGTATCCATATTCCTTGCGTAATTTTCATTGCTAATTTAGTGCCCCGAACTAAATACTCTGGAAACGGTGAAAGCCATGTAGCTTCCGTCACTGTCATCCACGAATGGACTTCCACGGACTTCACTTGGGTACTGCTCCCACCCGGTAAACAACCTGGCCACCCATTTTTCTGAAAGCGGTTTCGCGAGGCCAAATTGTGCACTGTAGGAAAGTGATGAATCCGGACTGAAGGCGGGGTACCTTTCTGTTGCCTGCCACTGCTCAACCCCGAACCAATAGTTATTCGTTTTGGCGGAGGTATATTGCGCACTTAAGATGCAGTGAAAATTCCAATTTCGATATTGCCAGCCACGGCCTAGACGCAGTGTACTGATCACACCATTATCATCCAGCGTGTCGGTAACGAGGCGATACTGTATGACGTATTCGTCAAGATAATGTGAAATTCTTAAACCGGTTCCCAAATAAAAGCTATTTCTGTTATACAGTTTTTTATTTCGGGTATCTTCGTCATCTTCCGGCTTAATTTTGTTGTCCAAATCCGGGTCATAAAAGCGGTTCATGCTCGCAGCCAGAAAATCAACCACCCAAGTATTATTGTGCCAAAGGGTATAGCCGAGGTTTAAGCCATCCTGAGTACCTTGTACAACTTCGGTAAAAAAGCCCTTCTTACGAAATTCGAAGCTAGCATCAATACCAATAAAAAGGTCGGCTGTTTCTTGCTCCTGCGAGGTGTCATAGGGCATGTGCAAATAACCCGTGGCAAAACCGATTTCAAAATAACCGCCGTCTTCATCGACAGCTCTACCGTTATTTTGTACAGCACCGGCTATATCGGCAGCTTGAGCCAAGTGTGGAGTGCACAGCGCCAGGTAACAAGCTGCTAAAAATTTAGAACTTCTCATAACCGTTCGACAGTGAGTTTAGTGATATTGAATTGTAACCGATATGACGCATTTTATACCTGTAACAGTATGTTACTGAACGTTCCAGACCCATTTTTGGCCTAGCCTGCCCAAAACACTGAAACATCTTGCAACAATGCGCCACAGAGTGTTACAGGGTGTTTACCTCGTTTTTGGGATAGTAGCTCCACAAATTTTACTTATTCATCAAAGGACAACAAAAATGAATAGTCGTTTCAGGAGTACTACGCTTCTCTTAACCTGCCTCGCCATGCAACAGGCCTTGGCCGCAGAACAAAATACCGAAGGGGTGCAAGAATCACAGGCAGACCCGCAAGTGGAGGAAACCCTCGTGATTGGTGCTCAGCGCACGGGTGATTACACCATTATCACCGAGGATGCAGAAAAGCTAGTGGAAACCGCTGGCGCAATGGGAGACCCTCTGGGCGCCATTTTCGCTCTACCGGGCGTCTCTTACTCCGAAAGCCAGGAACCGGCTGTTCGTGGCTCAAGCCCGGCGGACAATGTTTTCGTGGTGGACTTTATGCCCGCCAGCTACATTTTCCATGAATTTGGTGTCTCTGTTTTTAGTGAATTCATCCTTCATGATTTCCAAATGCACTCTGCAGGCTTCGGGCCGGAGTATAGCGGGGCCACAGGGGCTGTATTTGATGTAAAACTACGAGAGCCAAAAAACCAGGACCTGCAGGCCGTTGTAGACTTCTCGATGTTGCGTTCTGGTATTTTTGTGGAGAGTGGCCTAACTGAAAATTCAGCCTTTTTCGTATCTGCCCGTCGAAGCTTGCTCGATTTATTTGTTGCTGGCGAAGACTTGTCGGACGATGGCATTGAAATTACAGAAGTTCCGAAAGAAACTGACTACCAGGCAAAATACACTTGGAACAGTAGCGATAATCATCGCCTGTCTATATCCGCAAACGGGGCGATGGACAACATAGAAGCGGTACTTACGGAAGAAGCCGATTTTGTGCGCAGTAACCCGGATTTCGAAGGCGATGCAAGGCTGGAAGAGAAATATAACGGCGCTAGCGCTTTGTGGGAATACTTTGGCGATAGCGGCACGGAGTGGAAGCTGGGTTACAGCCTGCTTAACGATCAGGAAAACCTGTATTGGGGCGCAGATTATTCTCAAGAAGCAGAAAATGCTCAGAGTACAGTGAAGGGCATGTTGAGTATTCCAGTGGGTGAGCAATTTCGGGTGAGAGTGGGTAGCCAATACACCGATCACGACTGGCGCTATGAAGTGGATTCACTGCTATTTGTGTGTACCGAATTCGATCCGGATTGCGACTTGAAGCGCGCAGGCACACTGGAAGAAAAAATCACCCTAAATGTGGTGGAAAGCTCACATTATGTGGACAGTAGCTGGATGCCAACTGAATCGCTTGTGTTCGACCTGGGTGTGCAATACCAGCACAACGACTACACCGATGAGGAGTTTGTACACCCCCGCGCTGCAGCTCACTGGAAGCTGGCAGAAAGAACCACATTCAGTGTAAAAGCTGGCAGCTACAACCGCTTTCCCGATCTGGAAACAGTTTTACCGCAAACTGGAAATCCTGAGCTTAAATCACCTTCCGCAGATCACTATACGGTCGGTGTCGAGCAAGAGCTCGGCAACGGATGGAGCGTAAATGTGGAAGCCTATTACAAGGAACTGCAAAACCTGCCACGTGCGGTTCCAGCAGAAGAGGACACCAATGAGCTGCGCTACGTAAACGAAACAGAGGGTGAAGCTCGTGGTGTAGACATCATGTTAAACAAAAACCGCACGGATAAATGGTGGGGCTGGTTTGCATTGAGCTTTAGTGAAAGCAATCGTACCAACCTGGCCACTGACGATACCAAAGAATACTTCCTCGATACCCCGGTGATTGCTAACTGGGTAATGAACTACCAGATGAGAGAAAAATTCAATATTGGATGGCGCTGGTCTGTGCGCAGCGGTAAAGCCTACACGCCTATAACAGGTGTACAGGAAAACCCTTGGTTCGAAGACAGTGTGCTACCCATATACGGCGAAGCATTTTCCAATCGACTGCCCTTCTACAATCGACTGGACATACGTATGCAGTGGGACACAACAACGTTTGGAAAAGAGTCGGCTATTATTCTCGACATCATCAATGCACTTAACTACTCGAATATCAGCGAACGAAGCCTGGACTACGACAAGGTTAGCGCCCCGGGAGACAAAGTGGAAACCATCGATACGCAGGGTATAGGGATTCAACCAGCATTAACTTATCGTGTTTACTTTTAATTTTCACCTTGAGGCGTGAGGGGGTTTGAGCGCTCATACCCTCTCTATTTGATCTAAACATCTGAAGTTCAAGCTGTAAAAACTAAAGCCATTTATGCAAGGTTTCCTTTAATAGATCCAGGTTAAGAGGCTTGGTAAGGTAATCATTCATACCCGCCTGCAGGCATTTTTCTTTGTCGCCGTCCATGGCAGAAGCAGTAATGGCAATAATTGGTATTTTAGATAAGCGCCCCAGTCTCTCGGTAGAACGTATTTTCTTACAGGCCTCAAAACCATCCATTACTGGCATTTGGCAGTCCATCATTACTGCATCAAAATTTACTCTTCGCTCACTCGCCATACTAAGAATGCCCAATGCCTCGGCACCGTTACTTGCGAGCTCAATATCAGCCCCTAAAGGCTCCATGGTATGCAGTATTAATTCCTGATTCGCAGGATTGTCTTCAACAACCAGTAAGCGTTTACCTGCAAAACTGTATTGCGCACGCTCGCTTTTACTCTCAGAGGCAAGAGAAACCTTCGGTATTTTTGGGCTTTCTACGCTAATCCAAAAGTTAAAAACGCTACCCTTGCCCTCCCTGCTGGTAGCACTTATGCCACCATTCAATAATTCGCATAACTCTTTAGTAATAGCTAGACCAAGCCCGGTACCGCCATAGTTGCGCGTTGTTGTAGGGTCTGCCTGAGTGAAGGAATCGAAAAGATGGTCAAGCTTATCTTTTTCTATCCCAATACCGCTATCGCTCACGCTAATATGCAATTCAATACGCTCGCTACTATCAGGCAGGAGCTCCTTATTGTCAGACGATATGCCACCGGGCTCACAGCCTGTGGGCTCAGTATTCACCCGGATCTCTATCTTGCCTTTAGGCGTAAATTTTATCGCGTTCCCTATGAGGTTTATTAAAATCTGTTTCAGGCGGGTTTGGTCACTTTTAATTATATCCGGCACCGACGCTGCAACGCTTAGTTCGTATCCAAGGCCCTTTTCCTCAAGCGCTTGAGCAAAGCTCACATGCACAGCTCTCAATAGCAGCTGCAGATCAAATTCGTCCTCCTCAATAAGCAATTTACCCGCTTCAATTTTTGAAAAATCGAGTATATCGTTAAGTATCCGGAGTAAGCTGGTTGCGCTATTTTTTGCGATCTTCAGTTGATTTTTTGTTTTGCTGTCCAACTCGCCCAGCAAACTGAGCTCCAGCATTCCTAATACCCCGTTCATTGGAGTACGAATTTCATGACTCATATTCGCGAGAAAAAGGCTTTTAATTTCCAGTGCCTGCTGTAACTGCTCATTTTTCTCCCTCAACCGCGCTCTCAATAGCATTATTGAGCTACAAATCGACATAAGGATGGCGGTACAAAAGCAGAAGGTTGACCAAAGGATAAGGTCGTTCACAAGTATACTTTCACGAAAGAAATAATGGTGCCGAGCTAAAATTGTGACAAGTAACATTAGTACGATGTAAAAGCACAATATTTGAAACTTAACTACAGCTACCCGGAAAATACCAAAAACAGTGATCACCAACAGAAGTAAATAGAAAAGCGTATCGAGCTCGTGCGAAACTAAAAAGCCCAACAGCGCGGCAGTACTTGCCCAGTACATCTGAACAAGGCTGAGGGATGGGTCGGACAAACGCTCATTAAAACCGCTGAAAAGCGCAGCCAATATGGCAAAGTTAACCGTCCAGAATACCGTCACAGACAACACCAAGGTTGGCAGACTGATAAAAGTAAGGTTAACAAAGTTTGCGTAAAACAAGGCCACGGTAAGCAGTAATCCGCCAGCTATCGCCAGCATGGTGTGCTTAATACGAATTTTCTGTTTTTTGCTGAGATTCAACACAAGCACTTATCTTCCTTAGCAAGACGCGCGTGAAACGTCATGATACCTATAAAGGTATAGTAGTAAGCAAGGCCCAAGCCCAATGAATTGTGCGATTTGTGCAGCGGAGAGTGTGAAGTCTTCTATATTGGAGGGGACCCAACCCAGCCACACCCCGGCACACAATTGTACTGCTACCGTTGCTTCCTTCCGGACCTGGCGGAGTTCACAGCGAACTGTTGCGGGGGGACCAGATTGGGCCACCATTGAAAACCGGCGAAACATAGCCCGCCGGGGGAGCGCATTATCCGGTTTTTACAAGATAATGCAATGCCTTGGGCATAACATCCTCTAGCCGCAGATAATACGCAGTGACGTCACATGCTCAACACTTCGCACGGCTTCTATCACGGAATCGCTTGGGCGGGCATCGAAATCCAGGATATTGTACGCCACATCGTTTCGGCTCTTATTCATCATATCGATGACGTTCACATCATTTTCAGCAAAAACTGAGAGCACATTACCCAGCACGCCCGCGACGTTTTCGTTGGTAAAGGTTAAGCGGCAACCTCCTGTTAGCGGCCCCATACTCGCGGCAGGAAAGTTTACAGAGTTCTTAATGTTGCCAAACTCCAGATAATCCCTTAGCTGATTTACGGCCATGACAGCACAGTTCTCTTCAGCTTCTGCGGTACTAGCACCAATATGCGGCAAAGCAATAACCTTTTCATGGCCTATTAGACAAGGCTCAGGAAAGTCGCACACATATTGTCTCAGCTTACCTGCATTCAGAGCCGCCACAACATCTTCGGCTACAACGATGGCATCGCGAGCAAAGTTCATTATTGCAGCACCGGGTTTCATCAGTGCAAGCGCTTCCGCATTGATCATGCCTTTGGTGGGCTCAATGGCTGGCACATGCAGTGACAAATAATCTATTTCCCCCAGCAGTGCCTGCAAACTCTCTTTGCGGCCAACCTCGCTGGGTAAGCGCCATGCTGCTTCAACCGACAGCGCGGGGTCAAAACCCACTACATTCATATCCAAGGCAAGTGCAGCTTCAGCAACCATGGAGCCGATGGCGCCCAAGCCGACAATACCGAGGGTTTTACCTGCCAGCTCACTGCCGGCAAAATTTTTCTTTTCGGCCTCCAACAGTTTGGACATTTCACCCGAATCAGACATATGGCCCAAGCCACCCACAAAGTCACGCCCCTGCATAATGCCACGGGAACTAAGTAACATGCCCGCGAGCACAAGCTCTTTAACGGCGTTAGCGTTTGCTCCTGGTGTGTTAAATACCACAACACCCTTTTGCGTGTATTCCTCAACAGGTACGTTGTTAACTCCCGCACCTGCGCGAGCAACAGCCATAACACTCTCAGGTAAGGCTTCATTGTGAAGTTTTTGGCTGCGCAGCAAAACAGCATCAGGCTGCCCGATATCTTCTCCTACACTGTACTTTTCGCTAGGAAAGCGGCTCAGGCCTTTATCTGAAATTTTGTTGTAGGTTCTAATTTGATACATGTTGCACCTTCTAGTGATCGATTTCGTTGTCCGTGAGCCTTTGTTGTTTTTTCTGTCAGATTATTTAACATCTGAACTTTTGGCCGACGCTAAGTTGTTGATAACAATAATATTTTTTTCTGGCCTTATTTTTGCTTTTTAGAAAGCACCAAGCTATATGAAGGTCCGAGACCTTTTTACTGCGAGGTAAAACCTTGTTTCTTCGATTCGGCCCTGGGCTCAGCACCAGGGTCTTTTTAATTTCCCAACTCGCTGATTTACAGGCTATTGGCAAACCTGCGCATAAGCCCAGCTCAACCAGGGCATTAACAACTCCAAATCTGTTGCTTCTACCGTTGCACCCGCCCAGATTCTCATACCTGCAGGCGCATCTCGATAGGCACCAATGTCATAAGCTACCGCTTCAGTATCCAGTAATTTAACAATGGCTTTTACCTGCTCCGGCTCAGCCTTAAGAGTTAGGCAGACGCTGGTGTTGGAACGGATATTCGGGGACGCAGCAAGAAAATCAATCCAGTCGTTTTCGCTGACAAATTTTTCGATAACGGCGAGGTTAGCCTGAGATTTCTTAATAGCAGCAGATACACCACCGAGGCTTTCAACCCAGTTCAAAGCATCCAGATAGTCAGCTACACAGAGCATGGACGGTGTGTTGATAGTTGCTCCTTTAAAAATACCCTCGATTAAAGAGCCGCCCTTAGTCATGCGAAATAACTTCGGCATTGGCCAGGCCGGTGTATAGCTCTCCAAACGCTCTACTGCTCGCGGGCTAAGGATCAACATGCCATGAGCACCCTCCCCCCCTAATACTTTCTGCCAACTGTAGGTAACTACATCCAGTTTCTCCCAAGCGACGTCCATTGCGAATACCGCTGATGTGGCATCACAAATAGTCAGGCCCGCTCTATCATCTGGAATCCAGTTACCATCCGGCACTTTTACGCCGGATGTTGTGCCGTTCCAGGTGAATACAACATCATTGTTGAAATCAACACTGGTCAAATCGGGTAAGGAACCGTAACCCGCTTCTCGCACGGAGACATCTTCCAGCTTGAGCTGCTTGGTGATATCAGTAACCCAACCGGAGCCGAAAGACTCCCAGGCTAAAACATCTACACCACGAGCACCCAACATGGACCACATAGCCATTTCCATTGCACCGGTATCGGAACCGGCTACCACACCCACTCTGTAACCCTCAGGCAAACCTAGCACCTGGGCGGTTTGCGAACACACCTGCTGCAGCACTTTCTTTCCAATGGAGGAGCGGTGCGATCGCCCCAAGGTAGCCAAATCAAGCGCATCTACGCTGTAACCAGGTCGCTTGCTACAGGGGCCAGAAGAAAAGTTGGGATTGTTAGGTTTAGCTTGCGGTTGCATTTTTATCCTCTACATAACGTTCAAAACCCCAAACGGGGCTTTGTAGCTTTTACTGGTTGTGGCCAGCATACTTAGGGAAGATCTGTTCTTCGGTTCCCGAGACTAGTTCTTTGATGGTTGCCGCTTGGAACGGCTTCAAGATGACCGGGTAAAACTTAGAATGACCCCGGTATATTCAGGCACTCCCTAAAACGGAGCGCTATTATGCCATTCTTGCGCCTGCACTCCTAGTGCTGCAAGCGCGAGATACACTTATGACTGAATGGATATTGAAGCGGATCAACTTATGCTGGAGCGCAAACGAAGGTGTGATATTTCTCACTCTTCTCTGTGTAATAAATGCATGTGTTTAAAGTATCCCCATCCTTGTCACTTGTCTTGCGAGCTCTGTTATTAAGGCTCGCCGCCTGGCTCGAAAAAACCAGACGGCTGTGCTCAGGCTTTTACCTGAGCCAGATAAGGCTGCTTAAGCCGTGGAGCTAGCGGTTCCAGTCTCTTTTCCTTCATCATTATCTGAGGATCCATCTTCATCATGTTTTATGTGAAAAGGTGCAAACCAGCAAATGATAAATGAAGGAATAGTCGCAGCCATTACAAAAACGAAGTAACCGATGTAACCCATCATTTGTTGCAAAGCTCCAGAGACCATCCCTGTTAGCATCATGCAAAGCCCCATTAGTGCGGTACCAAAGGCATAGTGGGTTGTTGCATACTTGCCAGGGGCGAGCTGCTGCATCAGATAGATCATAAATCCTACAGAACCTATGCCGAAGAAAAACTGCTCAATCGCCACCCCCGCGGTTATTAACATGTGGTTTTGCGGCTGATAGATGGCCAGTATCAGAAATGTTACGTTCGGTACATTCACGCAAAAGCATAGAGGGAATATGGCTTTCTGCAGCCCCTTTTTGGCGACATACGCACCGCCAACCAGGGAACCTATAAGCAAAGCAACCAGACCAAAAGTACCGTAGATGATGCCAAATTCCTGATTGGTTAAGGCCAGACCACCATTGAGAACAGCATCTTTCATAAACAGCATACTGGGCGCATTAAGAAAGCCAAAACTCACTCGGAACAGCAGAGCAAAGCCGATCATTACCCAGATACCACGCTTCTGAAAAAAGGTAACAAAGGCATCCCACAGGGTGCTCATGGCCTCCGCTGGGCTTTTTGGCGTGTTTTCTGCTCTGGAGCCATCAGGCATAAACTTCATATGCCAAAAAGCCATTGCCAGCATTATGCCCCCCATTAGTGCAAAGACAATTTGCCAGGAACTAGTCCACTCCGGCCCGGAAACGTGGGGGTCGTGCTTGAACACATGTTGATGCAGAAGCCCGCTCAGCACTACCATCACACTCATCATGGCCAGCTTACCGAGGTTCCAACTGAGGCTCTGCCAGCCACAGAACAGCGCCTGCTGCTTGGCATCCAGAGAGGTGACGTACACTCCATCGGTAGTAATGTCTTGTGCTGAGCCTACAAATGAAAGCACCCAAAACAACACCAACATTATCATCACGTAGTCTGGCAAACTCATGACCAGTGCAACGCATATAAATCCAGCAGCGAGGATAAACTGGCTTAGCAGTACAAAAAACTTTTTGGTTTTATACATTTCAAGAAATGCTGCAAAAAGAGGCTTAACGGTATAAGCCAGCCCCAAAGCACTTGCATAAGCAGCTGCCCTGGCGTTATCCATACCGATATTGCTGAACATAACAACCGCCGCAGCGGTGAGCATATTGTAGGTGAGTGCCATGGTGAAATAGCCAGATGGCACCCAATAGAGAGGATGAGTGGTCTTTTGCTTAGAAGTCATTGGTAAACCTGTTGTTATTGATATTGTTATATTGGATTCCTAATAGTGTGCGGATAGTACCAAATTTTTTTGCACGCGGGCGTGGATTTAAGCAGCGCAAGCTGCTTATTTAATCTTGCTCAATAAGCATGCGAGGAATACCGGCTGGTATTAAGACAACTTGGAGGCAGTTCTGCGGGAGTTCTGAGGTAACTGGTATGGATTAATCGTTTGACGGAATGGCTGGGTACTTATTCGAACCTAATTATTTACATCCGTTTTGTGCACCCTTTTGGCCAGGCAGAAAAACACATGAGCGCAGATAGCAAAAAACAATAATTATCGCAGCAGCTTAATAAAAAAAGAGAAAGTAAACGGTTACTTTCTCCTCTGGGTTTTGTGGCTTTGGTCACGCGCAGTGCTTGCGGAGATAAGCATCCAAGCATAATTACTCTGGAATATTTTACTGCTTCCCAAGATTTTTATGCCCCGCCTTTTTATCAAGAATTTTTAATTTTTCTATGGGAGGCCCCCGGTAGATAATTTAGCTAAGGGGCCCGTCTCTAGCGCGATACCTTTATGAGTTTGCACTAATAGAGCAAGGTGTACATTTTTCTCTGGTATTCAACCGCCAGAGGATCACCTTTACCCAATATCGCCAGCACATCGGTATAAATTTTCTTGGCTTCTCCGTCTTTGAAATTTAAATCTGACTGCAGGATCTTATATAACAGCGCTAAAGATTCTGCATAGTAGTTATGTTGACTGTATTGCACCGCCAGCTGGTAACTTGTCTCTTTATCCTCAGGTTTGGCTTTAAGCTCAGCTTCAAGAGCTTCGATTTCCGGTATTTTTCCGGCAGCCTGTGCAAGCTCCAGCTTAGCCAGCACATTTTGATACTCTGCGTCTTGATCAACCATTTTCACGGACTTCAAAATGTCCTCCGCATCACTTAGCCTTTTTAGCTCAATCTGAGCATCTGCCAGCGCAATAGAAATATTTGCCTGAGCACTGGAGTCCTTGTGAGCCTGCTGCAGCAGTGGCAGCGCTTCCTTGAAGTTTTGCTCCTCAATCAGCGCCTTAGCCTGATTAAACTGCAGGTCCCAGGGCTTTGGCAGGTATTTTTCCAGCAACTCCCGAACCTGCGGTTCTGCTTGTGCTCCAGCAAAGCCATCTACCGGTTGGCCATCCTTCATCAGCATCACGGTAGGAAGGGAGCGCACACCAAACTGACCGGCGATCATCTGCTGCTCGTCGGCGTTCACCTTCGCCAGGAGGAATGCGCCGTTGAACTCATTGCATAGCTTTTCCAGTATGGGCATTAAGGACTTACAAGGGCCGCACCAGTCAGCCCAAAAATCGATAAGTACTGGGCGCTTAAAGGACTCTTCGATAAGCAGTGCCTGTGCATTTGCTTCGGTTATTTCAACAATATGTTCGGACACCGGGGTGCACCTCTCTGTTAAGCATAGGAATTGGTTATATATAATCGTTTATATATGGTTGCTTTTTGGCAGGTTTCAATTGTGCCATAGCAACTCACTCTGTCGTAGAATTAGACCCCCACCCTGAAAACAGACCAAGGAGCATTCTCATGAGCAGATTGGCGCTTGTAACAGGAGGTACCCGCGGTATAGGTGAAGCCATTTCTATTCGATTAAAGAAAGCAGGCTATCTTGTTGCCGCCAACTACGGTAGCAACGAGGAGAAAGCAGCGGTTTTTAGCGAGCGACACCACATTCCCGTTTATAAGTTTGACGTGGCCGATTTTGAAGCCTGTAAGTTGGCGGTGGAAACTATCCGGTCGGAACTGGGCCATGACATCGATATCTTGGTTAACAATGCAGGAATAACCCGCGATAACACCATTCATAAAATGACCCCTGAATGCTGGCATAAAGTAATGGATACCAACCTGGGCTCCTGCTTCAATATGTGCCGCATTGTAATAGACAGCATGCGAGTCAATAACTTTGGGCGAATTGTGAATATCGGGTCAATTAATGGGCAGGCGGGGCAATACGGTCAAGTGAACTATGCTGCTGCCAAGTCAGGCATACACGGTTTTACCAAAGCCCTTGCTCAGGAGGGCGCTAGACACAACATTACGGTCAACGCCATCGCGCCCGGCTACATAGCTACTGACATGGTAAAAGCCGTACCAGAACGGGTGCTTGAAAAGATAGTCGCCAGAATCCCCATAGGGCGCCTGGGGGAGGCAGACGAGATTGCAAGAGGAGTGGAGTTTCTCGTTGCCGATGAGGCTGGTTTTGTTACCGGCTCCACCTTATCTATAAATGGCGGGCAACACATGTATTAACGGCGAAAACTGCGCCCTCTATAATTTGCCCCCCTACAGAAGGCGTAGGCATACTCCATGAGGCGGTATTCTATTCCTCAACCGCTTCTGCCGAAGCAGGCTTTGCCTCTTGAGCTGCAGCCTTTACTTTTCGCTTAGCTGGCGATTTTTTTACTACAGCTTTCTTGCCTTGCACACTTTGCTGTCCTGCTTGAAGTATGTCAGACCAGAATGGCATTTCTGACCATGCTGACGTTTGCTGAACTTTTTCACTGATTTTTTCTTGAGAGGCTTTTAGCAGGGCAATGGCCTCATTTGCATTCTCGCTAAACTTACTTTGCATGGTGTCCCAGTAGCTTTTATTGGCGCTAACAAAAGACTCGATTGTGCTCTGCCCATTTATATCGCTGGCATGCTGAAGGCTCTCCTTCATGACGTCGTTCAAGAGCTCAAGCTGTTTTTCACGGATTGCATCCATGGCTTCCAGGTTAATACTCATAATTTCGGTGAAGGGTTTGAGCATGCTCTCAGATTGCTGTAAATATTTGTCGTACATACTAATGCTCCTCTCGTTCGCTTTCGTTCGCTTTCGTTCGCTCACTTGGCATGCACTCACTATTAACTACAGTGCAGGTACAAACGTGTTGCAACGCAAAATAGAACCACCAGTTTAGGGCAGGTCCAAATAGTGCGCGATGCGCTGAGTTAAAATGCGAATAGCTTGCGCGATAACCGCACTACCCTGCCCGGCGGGTAAATCGTACATCAAAAAAGCCCGGAGCTATGCCCCAGGCTTGTTTCTACCAGGGCCTGTTGCTATAGCGATGCCCAAGCTATGGTTGAATAGTAAAATTAGTTACACCGTAGCGGCGCCCTTAATAACCTCACCCGCCTTTTCCTGGCTTGTAGTAAGCAGCTCATATACCTCTGTAGAGGCGTTCACCCATTTGTTCTGCACACCTTCCAGGTAGGATTTTTGCGTTTGATACACGCCGCTAAAGTCTTTTTGCGAACCCAATTCTTTAGCAAATGTCATGCTTTCATTAACCATATCTGTGAACAGCTCTTTTTGCTTATCTGCAAGCTCTTCCAGTACCTTGGTATTTAAGGTGTACAGCTCATTAACGGGTTTGAAAGCGTTTTGGGCTTGTTCGAACATTTTATCTAACATGGCGTTTCCCTCCTTAAATGATATTGCTGCACTGCAATATTTGTTAGTAGTGTAGAACCAGCCAAGCTATTGGTCAAGAGATAATGCTGCACTGCAGGATAATTTTTAGACCGTTTAACCCTAAGACTTAAGCTCCCTAAAAACGCTACGTCATATTGTTAATAGCGGATTAGCTCCACAGGAGAAAACAATGCCATTTACTCTGTTTTACCGCCGGCATCATCTTCAGGTGGCTGCTTTGAAGCCTTCGGCTGAGTGGGCGTCACACCGGGCATACCAAAGTTCTTCCACACATCCATGTTCTTCTCCATCATCTGGTTGAACACGTTCACTGGCGATGCAGTCTCCATAAACTCCTGCATTGCCCCCTGAAACACTTCCTGGCGATCAAGAAAGGTAGCAATGCTCTGTTCCAGATACTGTCGCATAAACACCTGCATATCGCTGCCATAAAAGCGTATAAGTTGCTTCAATACGGTCTGGGTCAGTATGGCTTGCTGGTCACTGGCTTCCTGCTCACTGATAATCTGCAACAAAATGCTCTTGGTAAGGTCATCCTCAGACTTGGAGTCTATTACCTTGAAGTCTTTATGCTCCATAACCAGTTGCTTGATGGTTTCAAGGTTCACATACTGGCTTTGCGATGTATCGTACAATCGTCGATTTGGGTACTTCTTTATTAGTATCACGCGTTCTACCTCTGCATGTTGATTTCTATTTATTTATTCGGTGTGTACACTCTTATCCTTTCCGCTTGCCACAGTTATATTCTTACCTTTACATAACTGCCGGGCGCGTTTTCTATTTTTTGATATTGATCACTGCCCATTGAGGGCGGGTCAACTTTGTCACCACTAAATGCTGACAACCAGGTGTGCCAATCCTTCCACCAGGAGCCATTCTTCTGTTTTGCTCCTGCCAGCCACTTTTGATGATCCTTGTCCATCACAGGGTTTACCCAGTAAGGGTACTTGCCCTCACCTGCGGGGTTAACAACACCCGCCACATGCCCTGATTCGGTTAAAACAAAACGCTGCTCGCCTCCCAAACAGTGCGCGCTGCGAAAAGCCGCGGGCCAAAGTACAATGTGATCTGCCATAGCCGCGAGACAATAACTAGGCGTATTAATTGTAGACAAATCGATATCAATGCCCTTGACCTGAATCCCACCAGCCTCAATAAACTTATTCTCCATATACATATTACGCAGATAAAAAAGATAAGCGGGGCCAGGAATATTGGTGGAATCAGAGTTCCAATAGAGTATATCGAAGGGTGCTGGGTCCTTCCCCTTTAAATAGTTTTCTATAAAAAAGGACCAGAACAAATTATTTTCACGCAGCAAGCTAAAACTCATAGCCAGTATGCGGCCATCCAGATAGCCTTTGGTGTTCACCAATTTTTCTATCATCGGGTACATTTGTTCAGACATGTAGTTGCCTACTTCACCAGGTTCTGAAAAATCAAACAGGCTCGCAAGGAAGCTAAGTGATGAAATACGCTTGTCTCCACTAGCGATAAGGTAGGCTTGGGTAGCCGCAAGTAGCGTTCCGCCCACACAATAGCCAGCAACATTTATGTGCTTGGCGCCAGTGACTTTTTCAACAACGTCTAATGCTGCAATAACTCCCGCCTCTACATAGTCATCAAATTCCAAACCATCAGAGCCTTCTAAGGGATTTACCCAGGAAATCATAAACACAGTAAAGCCCTGATCCAGCAGCCAGCGAACCAGCGATTTTTTATCGTCCAAGTCCAGAATGTAATATTTATTAATAAAAGGAGGAACTATTAGTAGAGGAACAGCAAATGTTTTATCGACTCGAGGCTTGTACTGAATAAGCTGAATAAGGCTGTTTTGAAAAATAACCTCGCCCGCAGTGTATGCGAGACTGTCTCCCAACGTGAAAGCTTCCGGGTTTACCTGGGTAATTTTAAAGGCTTCGTTTGGGCTGTTTTCGAGGTCTCGCATATAATTATCGATACCTTTTGCCAGACTTTCTCCTTCTGTTTCCAGTATCTCTCTACACACTTCCGGGTTGGTGAGCACATAGTTACTGGGGGACATGCTATTAATAAACTGACGCGTATAAAATTTTACCTGTTGTTCGATTTTATTATCATCAAACTCTAGCGATTCCACCATCTGCTTAACGTATTCCGCATTTAACAGATAAGCTTGTTTGATGTAACTGAACATAGGGTTACCCTGCCAATCGCCATCGGCAAAACGCTTATCCCCGTTCTCCTCTTTAACCACTGGCTCGGCGGGCTCTCCCAACATCGCTTGAGACATGCTTTGCCAGAGCGCCTGCTGCTTTTCCAAATAAGAGAGTTGCTGCTGAATAAAATGCTCAGTGTTTACATTTACGTTGGGAAGCTTGGCGTTTGACGCAAAGGCTTTTTCGGATTCAGCTGCGGTATAGAAATCGCCGTCAAATTGGCTGCTTATGATTCGCTTGAGAACCTGATGCACAAGGTCATTGAAGACACCACTGAATTTTTCCAGATACTGAAGTAGCTCAATGCGTTCCTGTTCCGTCATTATTTTTTCCAGACTCGAGTCATATCAGCATTTACCTTGCTGTCCAACCACCATCTAATACAATCGATTGCCCCGTGACATTTTTTGCGGCATCAGAAATCAAATAATCGATAGTTCCAGCAAGCTCGTCCATATCGATAAAAGATTTTTTCGGCATGGGCTCTAACATAATTTTGTTGATCACCTCATCTTCAGACATGCCATGCTCTTGCGCTTGTTGTGCAATCTGATGCTCAACCAGCGGTGTTTTTACATAGGAGGGGCAAAGGGTATTCACAGTAACATCAAACTCTGCGGTTTCCAGGGCAAGGGCCTTGGAAAAACCAAGAATTCCGTGCTTAGCGGCAACATAAGCACTTTTAAAGGGGGATGCTACCAATGCATGGATGGAGCCGATGTTGATAATTCGACCGAAATTATTTTGCTTCATTGAAGGGAGCACTGCACGAGCTAGCATCGCTGGGCCAACCAGCAGCACTTCTATCAATAGACGCCACTGTTCCGGGGGAAAGGCTTCCAGCCGGGCCACATGTTGCAGGCCTGCGTTATTGATCAGAATGTCGATGGGAGTATGGTAATCAGCAACTGCATCTATCTGTCGCTGCTGGGTAACGTCCAGCTCAAGAGTCTCAGCCAGGCAGCCAAGCTCTTGCAACTCGCCTGCCACCTGCTCAGCTGCCTGCAAATTCAGATCGCTGACGACTACCCTCATGCCCGCGCTTCCAAGGGATTTTGCGAGTGCAGCACCAATACCACTGCCTGCACCGGTAATTAAGGCTGTCAAAGTAGTATCACACAGTGTTTTCACGGCAAGGTCTCCCCAAAAACAGCATTTCGAGTGGGGAGCATTTTACACTGCACTGCACAATAAGGTGTACTAATTTAACGTTTTTTTGATCGAAGGCCTGTACTTTAGCCCACTTCTGCTACACAGGAGTCAGGCCGAAGTACATCCGCAACAAAGCTAAGCAGATCCGCACTGCCGGCTTCAACCCTGACATCAGAGGGCAGCTCGAACAAAAACCAATCTACCGCCCAGCGGCTTTCCATCCCTGGCTTTATCGCTTTGAAGGCACCCTGCTGTTCAACTTCCACATAAGGCGTTTCAACATCTGCATGAGCGTAGATTTCCACTTCTGCTTCCGAAGGGGCGATAAACTTTGGCTCTACTTGCGGAAAGCGCTTTATTAACAGCAAACCCTCATTGGCGTTGGCTAGCCACCCAGCCGTATTGTTGGCATATATTTTAGGAATTCCCTGCAACTTTCCTGGCTCATACTGATACCAGTAATGATCGTTTACATGTTTAATTTCGCAGCTAGATTGAATTTCAGGTGGCGAATTTGCTGCGTAAAAAGACAGACCCCCACTCACCCTACTGATTTCCCAGGGAGCAACAGTGACAGTTTCATTGGAAGAATTTACCAAAGCGTACTCCATATGAAACCCGTTTAACGCTGAAGTAAACGTTTTCATTACGCTTATTCCAAGGGAATGATCGACACCGCTTTGTAAACAAATTTTTCTATCGGAAACTTCCAGCGTACTGTAACGAGCAGAATCTAATGCGATTGGCGGTGGCCAATCCCAAAGGGATTGTGGCGAAGGCCAGAAAGTAGAGCCTACTTGCGCACCAGAATCGACTAAGGCATTTTGCTTGTTAATTGAAAATGAAAGCACTCTGCCGCCATAAATACTTACCTCCATCTGTCTGCTCGCACAGCTGGATTTAAGCTTTAAAAGCTCTTGTTTCACGTAGTCTCCTTAAAAACAAGATTCTTCTCACTCGCTGGCGTAATCGATGAGAAGTATGCGTTATTGTTATCGTTGCTCTTGCTTATTCTTCGATTGCGTCAACATATTTTTTTTACGCGCGGAAACCTTATAACATGAGCGACAGAGAAAAGGCACGCGAGACAGGGCAATTATTTAAGCTAAACCGATTACACGAATCTGGAAAAACCCAAGTATATTTCGGTGAAAACGATTAGCTATTTGAGAAATCGTCGGCGCCACCATTTCCAGATGCCCCTGCAACAAGGAAATTCGATCATTTTTACGGAAATATCTTGTTTATTGAGGTTTTTTAGCGCTTGAGAGCTGTCAATTGCCACAAATTCTCATAAAATACACTCGCCTACATTGAAGCTTGACTAGCCAGCGGTGGCATTCTTTATTTCAGGGGGAAATAAGGGCAGACATCTCACAGTGACTCAGCAAGATAAAATTACATGTATGTAGACACAATTTCAGGAGTATCTGTTTGAGCCCCAAAGCTTGAGCTGCATTACTTGATACCTCGGCAGTAGCTCGTTCCGCTCGGCTGAGTATTAAAGTAATGCACAAGATCGTTGGTTACACGCAGACCCGTTAAAAAAACAATTAAATACAAAAGGCGTCGGTCTCATGCATCTTTCTGCTTTAGATATCACCATCATTGGCCTTTATCTGGCCAGCACGGTGGTAATCGGTATCATGCTGAAAAAAAGAGCATCGAAAAACCTGGACGCCTACTTCCTGGGGGGTAAAACCCTGCCTTGGTATATGCTCAGCCTTTCCAATGCATCCGGCATGTTTGATATCTCTGGTACCATGTGGCTGGTTACCCTGCTTTTTGTTTACGGACTAAAAAGTATCTGGATCCCCTGGCTGTGGCCAGTATTCAACCAAGTTTTCCTGATGGTGTTTTTGTCTCTGTGGTTGCGCCGATCAAACGTACTAACCGGCGCAGAATGGATACGTATGCGGTTTGGCGATGACCTTGGTGGCGTACTTTCTCATGCCATCATTGTTGTATTTGCACTTATCGGCGTGCTTGGCTTTCTTGCCTACGGTTTTGTGGGAATCGGTAAATTTATGCTGATTTTCATTCCCTGGGAGGTGGTATCACCTTATGTGCCATTCTCTGTATCAGCCAAATATGTACCGCACCTCTACGGTATTTTGTTCACGGCAATCGCCACCTTCTATGTAATGCTCGGCGGCATGCTAAGTATCGTATGGGCAGACCTCCTGCAATTCACCATTATGGCGGTATCGGCAGTCATCATTGCCGCCATCGCCATGAGTAATGTGTCGCCAGAAGCTTTACAGGCAGCCGTGCCCAGTGGTTGGACCAACCCTTTCTTTGGCTGGGAGCTTGGTCTCGACTGGAGTCATACCATTCCAGAGGTAATGAGCAAAATTAATTCAGATGGCTACGAGCTGTTCACTATTTTTGTAATGATGATGTTATTCAAGGGAGTGTTGATCAGTGCTGCTGGCCCTGCTCCCAATTACGATATGCAAAAAATTCTCGCAACAAAATCTCCACGCGAAGCGGCGAAAATGAGTGGTTTCGTTTCCGTGGTACTCATGCCAATTCGCTACCTGATGATTGCCGGCTTTACCGTACTGGCTTTGGTTTTTTATAATCAATTAAACTTGGACGTTGGCGGAAGAATCGATTTTGAAAACATCCTGCCTTCTGCAATCAGTCAGTTTGCTCCTGCCGGAGTAATGGGCTTACTGTTGGCGGGCTTGCTTGCGGCATTTATGTCTACCTTTGCATCAACAGTAAATGCAGCACCTGCCTACCTTGTTAATGACATATACAAGCGCTACATAAACCCGAAGGCCTCCGCCAAAAAACTGGTTAGAATGAGCTATGCCGTTTCCGTGGGCGTAGTCATTATTAGTACCTGTATTGGCCTGCTTATTTCCAGTATCAACGCCGTACTGCAGTGGATCGTCTCTGGCTTGTATGGAGGCTACACGGTTTCCAACGTACTCAAGTGGTACTGGTGGCGATTTAATGGCATGGGCTATTTCTGGGGCATGATAGTGGGCGTAGGCTGTGCATTGCTGGTACCTCTTGCGGGTAAATTACTACCTGCCGTTCCGAGCGATATCCTTCCACTTTATGCTTTCCCCTTCATACTCATCGCGTCTGCCACAGCTGCAGTCGCAGGTAGCATCTACACAGAAGCTGAAGACGAAGAGCGCCTAAAAATATTCTATAAAATGGTTCGCCCCTGGGGTTACTGGAAGCCTATTCACGATAAGGTGGCGGCAGAAAACCCGGGCTTCACAAGCAACCCGAATTTCAAGCGGGATATGTTTAACATTCTCGTTGGTATTGTGCTACAAACCTCTCTAGTAGCACTGCCAATTTTCTTTGTAATCAAGGAGTTTTATTCTGCGGCGATAACGGCTTCGCTGTCGACTAGCGCTGCTTTGATTCTCTGGAAAACCTGGTACAAAAAATTGAGAGACTGGCCAGAAGAGGAAATCGAAAGAGAAAACGCTTCGGCTTAAAATAATAACAACACGGAACTGAGCTTTGGATAGAGGCGATTGGGGCCAATATTCAATGCTCTTATGTATTTAACCTATAACGCGCTAAGGTAGAAAAAAATGAAATTTGGTCATTTTGACGATAAAGCTCGTGAGTACGTCATCACGAACCCAAAAACTCCGTATCCGTGGATTAACTATCTCGGCAACGAAGACTTCTTCAGTCTTATGTCAAACACGGCGGGCGGATACACCTTTTACAAAGATGCGAAATTCCGCCGCCTCACCCGCTATCGCTATAACAACGTTCCTGTTGATAATGGCGGTAAATATTTTTACATCAATGATGGCGGAGACGTGTGGTCACCCGGCTGGAAGCCGGTTAAGGCAGAGCTAGATAACTACTCTTGTGCCCACGGCATGAGCTACACCCGCATCACCGGCGAGCGCAAAGGTGTTGAAGCGGAAGTGACCTATTTCATTCCACTAAAAACCACTGCCGAAGTTCAAAAAGTTAAGCTGACGAATAAGTCTGGCGAAACAAAAAAATTGAAGCTGTTCTCATGGGCTGAGTGGTGTCTTTGGAATGCCGAAGACGACATGCAAAACCTTCAACGCAACCTTTCCACTGGCGAAGTCGAAGTTCAAGATTCGGTTATTTATCACAAAACAGAGTTTAAAGAGCGCCGCAATCACTACGCCTTCTATTCAGTGAATGCACCCATTCAGGGCTACGATACTGATCGCGATATATGGAAAGGCCTTTACAATGATTTCGATCGCCCTGATGCCGTATTCGAGGGCAAACCGCGCAACTCAGAAGCCCACGGCTGGTCACCTTGTGCATCTCACTACATCGAAGTTGAACTGGCTCCAGGCGAAGAAAAAGAGCTGGTTTTCGTTTTAGGCTACATCGAAGTAGATCCTGCCAATAAGTGGGAGAGCAAAGGTGTTATTAATAAAACACCTGCTAAAGAGCTGATCGCACGTTTCGATACAGTTGAAAAAGTCGATGCGGAACTGAAAAAGCTGAGCGACTACTGGAGCGACCTGCTGTCTAACTACTCCGTCGATTCCGGTGATGAGCGACTGGATCGCATGGTAAATATCTGGAACCAATACCAGTGCATGGTTACCTTCAACATGAGCCGCTCGGCTTCGTTCTTTGAAACCGGCATTGGTCGTGGCATGGGGTTCCGCGACTCCAGCCAGGATCTAATCGGCTTTGTACATCAAGCGCCCGAACGCGCCCGCGAACGTATTATCGATATCGCCTCAACCCAATTTGAAGATGGCTCGGCCTACCACCAATACCAGCCTCTCACCAAACGCGGCAACCACGCGCTGGGCGGCGGATTTAACGATGACCCCTTGTGGCTCATTCTCTCAACCACCGACTACATTAAAGAAACCGGTGACCTTGCCATTCTCGATGAGCAAGTGCCTTACGACAATGATGAGAGCAAAGCTACAAGCCACTTCGAGCATCTTAAGCGCTCATTTTATTTCACGGTTAACAACCTTGGACCCCACGGCTTGCCACTGATTGGCCGAGCAGACTGGAACGACTGCCTGAACCTCAACTGCTTCTCTGAAGATCCCAACGAATCGTTCCAAACAACCGGAAACAAAAAAGGCTTCACTGCTGAATCTCTAATGATTGCTGGCTCTTTCGTACTGTACGGTAAGGAATTCGTGAAGCTTTGTCGCACCATTGGCAAAGATGGCGAAGCAGAAGAAGCTCAAAGCCACGTTGACGCAATGATCGAAGCCGTTAAGAAAGACGGCTGGGACGGCGATTGGTATCTGCGCGCTTACGACTACTACGGCAAGAAAATCGGCTCTAAAGAAAACGAAGAAGGAAAGATCTTCATTGAGTCACAGGGCTTTTGCGGCATGGCGGGTATTGGAGAAGAGGATGGCATGGTTCATAAAGCCATGGATTCCGTTAAGGAGCACCTGGATTGCGAGTACGGCATCGTGCTGCAACAGCCAGCTTTCACCAAGTACTACATTGAGTATGGTGAAATTTCCACCTACCCGGCGGGCTACAAAGAAAACGCAGGAATCTTCTGCCACAACAACCCCTGGATTGTCATTGCTGAGGCACAAATAGGTAATGGTGACAGAGCCTATGACTATTACTGTAAGGTTGCACCAGCCTTTATTGAAGACATCAGCGATCTGCACAAGGTTGAACCCTATGTGTATTGTCAGATGATTGCCGGTAAAGATGCCTTCAAACCGGGTGAAGGCAAAAATTCCTGGCTTACAGGAACAGCCTCCTGGAACTACGTGGCCATAACTCAGTATATTCTCGGTGTTAAACCTGACTACAAGGGCCTCAACATAGACCCCGCCATTCCTAAAGACTGGGACGGCTTTAAAGTCAGCCGCAAGTTCCGCGGCACAACTTACAATATTGAAGTGAAAAATCCACAGCATGTATCTAAAGGCGTTAAGTCTTTGATGGTTAACGGCGAGCCTGTCGAAGGCACCCTTATTCCTCTGCAAGCCGAAGGTAGCAACGTGAGCGTGGAAGTGGTGCTCGGCTAAAGGCTTTTTTCATCAGACTATGTAATTTCAACAATAAAACCCGGCCACTGCGTGCCGGGTTTTTTATTCTCACAAGCGATACCCAAGGTAACACTCAGGCATATTTTCAACTCTTTATTCCTCCCTGACATATACTTACGCCAATATAGCGTCTTTTAATAGCTCTTATTCATAACAAATGATAACCAGACTCTATTGATAGCAAAGACATCTAAATATTGCGTTTCTTTTGGTAACACTAATTCGGGTTCACGTGTAATATACGCACATCTTTTGATCAACCCCAAACACAAACCAAAGGTAACCCAAACATGCTTAAGAATTTCGTAGCTATCGCAACCCTAACTTTCCTGTCTTCATTCGCCAGCGCGTATTCAATTGTGGACACAGACGTTGTTAGTGGAAAAATTGCATCCATCAATAGCCTGCAAAACACACTGGTAGTTCAAGGATTCTTCGGCAGTAAAGAGGAAGTAATGCTAAAACCTTCCGCAAATATCTACTTCGATGGGGAGCAAGCCGCGCTGTCTGACCTGAGTACAGGCCAGAGTATAAAAATAAAGCGCACCACCTACTCACCTACCACTGAAAAAATTGAAGGCGAGATTGTAAGCTTGGACCGAGACAGTCTCTCAGCACGTATTCGTGTTGCCTACAATGAAGTTGTTGAAGTTCGCTTCAGTGACAAAGTAAAAGTTTCCGGCAATGTAAAAGGCTCTGACTTTAACAGCCTGCGCAAAGGTCAACTGGTTGTCGTTAGTGCAAAGTAATTAAAGCAAGCCTTCACACCTAAAAAACCCGCAAGGCCGATAAGCCTTGCGGGTTTTTTATCATCAGCCTGGCACGGATCAACCATTTCTCGACCAAAATAATCGCAAAAAGTGTACATTAAAAGGATCAGCTAGCAATCGCAGAAAAACCAATCCCTGAGATCTATCAATATCTATTCACTGCCAAGAAAGATATACTTCTTTGCGTAACAAGCAATAGATTAAGGTGCAGTTGCTGGATCCAAATTAAGCCTACTCAGAGCTAAATGGCGAATAAAATCCATTAGTTTCTAGAGAGATAAAGCACACATAGCCCTTTAAATATCGAATTCGTATTTACCTCAAAAAAACTATAAAAAGAGACTGCTATGCCTAATAAAAGACAAGTAGACCCATCTCAGGTTATCCCTTTTCAGGAGAAGTTCGGCTACGGCCTGGGGGATTTCGCATCGAACCTTTTTTGGATGCCCTTTATTCTCTACGGCACCTACTTTTATACCGACGTATTCGGCATATCAGCCCTATCCGTTGGCATTATGTTACTGGTTACACGCGTATGGGACGTAGTGAACGACCCGGTAATGGGTATTCTTGCTGACAGAAACCCTCAAAGAGCCGGGCTCGGAAAATACCGGCCCTTTCTCTTCTGGTTCGCAGTTCCGTTTGGCCTGGTAGGCTCTGTTGCGTTCTTCACGCCGGACTTAAGCCCCTCAGGCAAATTAGTTTACGCTTGGGTTACCTATACTGCGTTTGGCATGATTTATACCGCAATTAATATTCCCTATTCCGCGCTCATGAGCGTTATGTCCAAAGAGCCCAGCGAACGTAGTAGCACCAGTTTTTTTCGCATGATCGGTGCTCAGCTTGCCGGTCTTTTTGTTTCCAGTAGTTTGATGACTGTTGTGGCATTACTCGGCGCAGGAAACGAGCAAAGGGGGTTCTTTTTAACAATGGCACTATTCGCCGTGATCGCCGTCGCGTGCTTCATTCTTACCGGAAAAATGACAAGAGAGCGCATCACGCCAAAGGTTAAAGTTAAAGGTGAACTCAGCAAAGACCTGAAAATTATAGTTACAAACAAACCTTGGTGGATATTGTTTTTTGTAGCGTTTTTTACTATCGCAGCATTTACTATTCGCTTCGGAGTGGCAGCCTTCTATTTCAAATACTATGCCGACCAAACAGCCGTTGAAGCGTGGAACATAGGGTTTATTAAGGGAGGTGCGGTAAGTGCTTTCTTTACCCTTGGTACGGTATTTTCTCTGCTAGGCATTGTTTTTATGAGCTTTTTCGTAAAAAAAGTTGATAAGAAAAAAATGTATATCTCTTTGATTACCGTCTCTGCTTTTATCTCTATTCTTTTCTACTACATCCCAAACACTAACATCACTACCATCATCATAGCTCAGTGCGCCTTCTCCTTTTTAACCGGCCCCACAGCGGCGATTTTATTTGCCATGTACACAGATATTGCTGCCTACATCAAACACCAAACTGGCAGCGACTCTTCTGCACTTGTGATGTCTGCAGGTTCGCTCTCTCAAAAATTCGGCTGGGCTGTTGGTGGCTCGCTAACAGGTATTTTATTGGGCCTTGCGGGATACCAGCCCGATCAAGTGCAAGCTGAAAACGTAAAAGAAATCATGAGCATTATGATGAGCTGGGCACCTATGGTAGCTTGCTTACTGGGAGCTGTAGCGATGCTCATATACCCACTTAGCGACGCTCAAATGCGAGGCATCACCGACGAGCTTCAAGCTCGAGAAGCCGAATAAAACAGAACGCAGGAAACCACGCAGGCTTAACAAGCCCGGATACTCTGCTAAGCATTGCAGTATCCGGGCTATGCACTAGCTCCCTAGAGCCTATTTATCCTCAGAAGAATAGTGCTGGTAGGATGCGTTTACGCGCTCCAGAAAAGCACCTTCACTCACAGCCCCTCTGAATTGATATTTTGGCGACACCAATGTCATATTATAAGCTGGGGCGCTTTCAAAGTCGGGTGGAAACAAGCTGCGGCTTATTTCATCCATTACAAATAAAAACCCAACAACAGAGGCAAAACCTAAGGCCACCCAGGGTTTACTGTTAAGGGTTTGCGTCATAGAAATGAACAGGACACCTGAGGTTAGTAAAAACATGACTAACATCATTAAATAACCGCCCGACAACAACCAGCCCAGGTTAAATTCATAGGCAGGTATTAACATTTGAACAATCGCATCTAACACTAGTAAAACAAGCAGCAAATTAACATTAAACAGGAAGCGCCCTTCCCTGTTATTTAAGCGAGCCACCAATAGCCAAAGGGAAGCATAGAAAATGGCGCTTGCAAGCATAAATACAACTTGCACAAGCTCCTTTAAAAGTTTGTCTGAATGAGGTGCCGCCCAATAGGCCGCAAGCAAGCTCAAAGCAGATAAGACCAAAGCCGACAATAAGGTAAGCCACCAGGAACCCAATTTGGTATACATAGGCTCCAATACGGATAATTTTATTGCTGCCGGCAAGGGCTGCTGTTTATCCACCAGCCTTATGTGTGTTTTCCCCAAAGAGAGAATTTGCCCGGCAGCCAGCTCTATTGGCTCATTTGCAGGAAGGTATTCTTCAGAGCGTTGTATGTGCGTACCATTGAGGGTGTTTTTATCCTGCACAAATATCTTACCGGATTCCTCATCGAGCCAAACATCAAGGTGCTCCGCCTCCATAAATGGGTCCTGTAGAATAAGATCATTGCCATAACCTCGACCGATACTTATCCGTCCTTTATGAAAAGAATGAAGCTCCATTGCTCTTCCGCTTTTAGTGACTATCTCTACAATCATTTCCATTCCACCTGCGAAATAAACTTCTGTAGGAAGCTATCCGAATTCTCCTTACTCACACCAGATAAGCAGAAGTGCTCCATTAATGCTCTATCATTTTTTTGCGTAGTAACAGCCATATAGAAAACGTCATACAAACCCGGATATTTTTTATAGGGCCTGGAACAAAAAGCAGCTTTACGCCGCATTTCTCCTGGCTTGCGCTCGATCACATCATTAATGCAGGAAAAGTTGTCTACGTCGTCTTCACCCGCTCGGTTAGATGGCCTGCCCTGAGAAAATTCCAGTGACGCGTATTGGTAAAATGCCGTTTCCGGCCATTCTTCAGCCTCAACAAACTGAAACTCGTATTCAAAAAACCCTGAGCTAAGCTCGCTGGAAACGTAGATAGACTGCCTGCTGTTGCAGCTTTTTCGCACGGTAGTAATTTTATCTTTCTCATCCGTATCACTTTGTCCCCAGCAGTGAAATCCAGGATGAATCTTGCCCACCACCAGCCCATCTGCCAGTTCTTCTCGGGGCCATACAGTTTCATTAATCTCTTCAATCAACTTAGCTGTAGAAGCGAGGATTTGATTACCGATACCAAGCTGCAGTTTTTGATAGGTTTCGAGAGTAGACAGATTGTCCAACTCCTCGCTCTCTGCTTTTTGAGAATTTACCGACGATAGAAGTTCCGATAATTTTTCTACTGGAACCAAAAACCCAACCTGATTTCCGGCTGTCTGCACATTAACACCCACCACACGACCTTTTGCATCAATGGTCGGGCCACCACTCATGCCTGGGTTCAATGCCCCGGAAAAATGAATGCGGTCAAAAACATAGTCATCTGCCAAGCCGTTGTAATTACCCTCCACGATGGTCATGCCTATATTGTGGGGGTTGCCGATAGAAAACATTTTTTCCCCTTTGGCGGGAATACTTTCACGCAAACTCAAGGCTTTACCCAATCTGGGAACACGCAGCAATGCAAGATCGTTAACAACATCGATGGCAACCACGTCCAGCTCTACTTTTTCCGGCCCCATCTCTATAATTATTTTGTATTCATCTGGCTCAAGAACCACCGAAGACACAACGTGGTAATTAGTGGCGAACAGTTGGCCATCTCCCACGTAAAAACCGCTGCCTGAACTATTCAGGTTCTGTGATTTGATATTAATAATGCGTACTTGATATATGGAGGAGCCAAATTCAGCAAATGCTTTTTCTGCCTGCCCCGAGCTTTGCTGTTGCGCTTGCACTGGAATAGCGCTCAAAAGAACACTTAGAGTGAAAACCCACAGGAGTAAAATTTGCTGACAATAGCTATGCGTATGATTATCCAAGAAGCCTACTACCTAATGACATTAACGTGAATGGATAATAGTGCTGGAATCTAATCATGTCTACTCACATGAAACGGGTTCCATAAGAGGACAAGGTAAAACAACTTATTTATAATTCTCTCCACTGCCAAGGGCGCACAAAACAACAAGAATTGCCCCTTTTCTCTTAGCCAAGATCTCTAACCTACCGAGAACGAAAATGAAATACGGTTACTTTGACGACGAAGCGCGCGAATATGTTATCACTCGTCCAGACACACCTCGCTCCTGGACAAATTATCTGGGTTCCACAGAATACGGCGCAATCATTACCAATAACGCAGGCGGATATAGCTTCTATAAATCGGCGGCACAAGGGCGCTTTACTCGCTACCGCTCAAATGCCGTGCCTATGGATCAACCAGGGCGCAATATCTACATACGAGACCAGGAAAACGGTGACTACTGGTCCAATGCCTGGCAGCCAGTAGGCAAAAATTTGGATGAATTCCAGTCCGAATGTCGACACGGCACAGCTTACTCCACCATCACATCAACTTATTCAGGCATTCAGTCTAAAACCAGTTATTTTGTTCCCCTGGGTGAAAGCAATGAGCTGTGGTACACCAAAGTAACAAATACCAGCGACAGGCCACGTAAACTGCGCCTGTTCACCTTTGTGGAATACACCAATAACTGGAACCTCACAAACGACCTGCTCAATCTGCAGTATTCCGCCTACATCGTAAAAATGAGTGTGCACAATGGCATTGTTGATCACGGTACCAATGTCAGCATGGACCCCAACCCAGAGAACTTTCAAGATGCCGATCAGGGGCGGCACACTTTCCTCGCCATCAGCGGAGCGGAAGTTAGCGGCTATGATACCGATCGGGAGAAATTCCTCGGCCCTTATCGCAGCTATCACAATCCCCAGACCGTGGAGCGCGGCGAGTGCGGCCAATCTCTGGCAGTGGCCGATAATGGCTGTGGCACTCTGCAAATTGACATTGAGCTGGCTCCCGGTGAGACAAAAGACTTTTGCGTCATTATGGGAATAGGCAGAGCGGAAGATGAAGGCCTGAAAGCTCAGCAACGTTATGCGGATATGAGTTGCGTTAGAGCGGCCTTGGCTGATGTTAAGAACTATTGGCACTCGCGCCTGGATAATTTCACCATCGAAACCCCTGATGCCGAACTAAATAGCTTTTTCAATACCTGGAACCCCTACAACTGCCTGATTACCTTCGCCTGGTCTCGCGCTGCCAGCCTGGTGTACAACGGCGAGCGAGATGGCCTCGGTTACCGGGATACAGTGCAGGACATGCTGGGCACCCTCCACTCCATCCCCGCAGAAGCACAGCAACGACTCGAATTAATGCTCACAGGCCAAGTGAGTACTGGCGGTGCCATGCCGGTGGTTAAACCTTTCGCCCATTCACCCGGTTCAGAGGCGCGACCAAAAGAGTCGGAATATCGCTCCGATGACAGCCTGTGGCTGTTTAACACTATCCCTTCACTGGTTAAGGAAACTGGCGACTTATCGTTTTATGACAAGGTTTTGCCCTACGCCGATGAGGGAGAAGACAGCGTGCTCGGCCATATGAAACGCGCCATTGAGTTCAGCCTGAACCGCCTGGGTAAGCACGGCCTGCCCTGCGGCCTATTGGCTGACTGGAACGATTGTCTAGTACTGGGACAAGACGGTGAAACCGTATTTGTTGCGCTACAGCTGCGCTATGCTTTGGCGACTTATGTTGAAATTTGTGAAATGAAAGAGCAAGCCCATGAAGTAGCCTGGGCCGAAACCTATCTGGAAATACTCGACAAGAATCTCGACCAACACTGCTGGGATGGTGAATGGTACCGCCGCGCATTTCGTGTAGACGGCTTTGTTTTTGGTTCTTGCGAAAACGAAGAGGCTTCTATCTTCCTTAACCCACAAAGCTGGTCAGTTATCAGCGGACACGCCAGCAAAGAGAAGGCGCACTTGGCGATGAACAGTGTAAAGCAGCGCCTGGCCACCGACGCCGGCTTAATGGTACTTGATCCACCCGTTACAAAACTGGACCCCGACATAATGCGCGCCCGCCTCTTTAACCCGGGAATGAAAGAAAACGGCGCGGTGTTTTGCCATACCCAAGGCTGGGTTGTTATGGCCGAGAGCCTGCTCGGCAATGGCGACAGAAGCTATCAATACCTTCGCAGTTTTATGCCCGCCGCATTTAATGAAAAGGCAGAAATTCGCGAAAGCGAGCCTTACGTGTATTGCCAGAGTACTCACAGTAAATACAGCCCACGCTATGGAGCCTCTCGCCTTCCGTGGTTAACCGGCGCAGCAACCTGGGCCTATCACGCCAGCTCGCAATACATGCTGGGTATTCGGCCAGAATACAAGGGTTTGACAATAGACCCCTGTATACCTTCAAGCTGGAGCGGTTTTAAAGCCACGCGTACGTTCAGGGGAATAACATTTCACATTGAAGTGCAGAACCCTAAAGGGGTGCAGAAAGGCATTCAATCTATTACTGTTAATGGAGAAAGCTACGAGGGAAATACAATCGATACCAATAGCTGCACTGAACATACAAGTGTTCTGGTAATTATGGGTTAAATATGGTCCCGTTCTTGTAATTACCATCAGAGAAAGTGGGCCGGGCCAACGGCTTCTTGGCCCACTTTATAAATAAGTACGAAATAAACTTTGGACAGATACTTACAAAAAAAAAGTGTCAATCTCTCGAAAGACACCTAATAACTACTTGTACGAATTAAGCGACTTGTTGTACGAATTACGCGACTTGCGGTGTAAAATATCCGGCACAGTAAAACCGATCAGAACAATCACAAGGTTTAATACCATTAGCATTCCAACATAGCCATCAACTCGGCTGATAAGTCTAAGTGCTGTACTTTCTACACTCGTTACATCCGCCAGCAATATCATTGTGAAAAAGAATAAAGCTGGAACAGCAACTGTGGCAACACTCGCGATAAAGATACCTTTTATTACCGCCCAAAATACCGAAACGGCTTTTGTACTCAAGTCGCGATATTCAGAACTACTCTCAATACCACCCAGTCCTTTTTCAGTAATTTTCCCATAAAACCGCTGGTCACTTTCGATATACTGCTCGCTACATGCACTATGAGAGCCCATTTTGCTTCATCCTATGTCAGTATTCGTATTTAAAAACTACAATTTGTCTATTTCATCGCTTAGTTTAAAACGGGGGGACGTTACGTAAGCTTCCATTTTACGGATACGGCCCTCTACCTTGCTAAAGCGATCGTGCACACTATTGAACACTGCTTTGCGCTCATAGGAATAGCGAAAATTTGAATTTAATTCACCACTCTCATTGGTCAATGCACGTGGGTCCTCATTCAAAACAAAATAAGCAATCACGTAGGCAATAAAGGCAACTTGCAAAGTAAAAAAGAAACAAGTTACTGCGATTATGCGAATGAGCACCACATCGACATCAAAGTAGTCCGATAGTCCCGCACAGATTCCGCCAATCATTCCTTTTTTTCGATTGCGGTACAGCTTTTTTTGACTCCTGAACTCGCTCATACATCATGCCTCCAGTTCGCATCCTGCCTGTCTAAAATGGATTCCAGTGTCTCAATCCGGTTCTCCATTTTTTCTGCCATCGCCAGTAATTCCTCGATCTTTTTCTTGTCCTCCATGGACTCAGCGGCCAAGGGTTTGGATTTGTTCTTGTGCCGGTAATGCATGGCAATCCAAATGGGCGCCACTATGACCAAAAACACTATTAGTGGAGCTTGAATAGCTTCCATTTGATACTCCCTATACTCGTTCGTTAATTCTTTTCGTTAGATTTTTCCTGGACCTTCTCTTTCAGCGCGGCCAGTTGCGCTTCGATTTCCTCATCTTTCGCCAACTGCTCTATTTCATCGGCCAACGTTTTCTTGCCCATATCCATGGACTCCGCCTTACCCTCCAGTTCATCCAACTTGCGCTCATAGCCTTCCAGCTTAGACAGGGTTTCATCCACTGAACCGCCCTGCAGCACCATACGCACCTTGAGCTTCGAGCTGGCGGTTTTCTGGCGAGACACCAGTGACTTTTGGCGCGCCCTGGCTTCAGTAATCTTATGCTGCAATTGGGTGATTTCACCCTCCAGTGTCTGCAGATTTTCTTCGATAGCCTCCAGCTCTGAATCCACTGCTTCCCCGTCGTTAAGGAACTTGAGTTTTTCTGCCAGTGCGCCTTTGGCCAGGTCTTCCCGACCTTTCTGGATTGCCAGTTCGGCTTTCTGTTCCCATGAGTCGGCCTGATCCGCCAACCACTGTTTACGCCGCAACAACTCCTTCTTATCGGCAATGGCTTTTGCCGATACTGTGCGCACCTCCACTAGAGTTTCTTCCATCTCTTGGATAATGAGGCGCACCATTTTTTCTGGATCTTCAGCTTTATCCAGCAGTGCGTTGATGTTTGAATTAATAATATCTGAGAATCGGGAAAAAATGCCCATCTTCTAGTCTCCTTGGCTTTGCTAAATTGCCGGAAGGCCCGGCTAAATGACACTTGTACTTCGTACCCAGCTAATTGGGGAACATCAGTGCCAACCACAGTATCTCTATAACAGAAAGCGTGCCAACTTTTTAAGCGCTGTATCCTATTGTTTTTTAAGCACTTTTCCTTGGTAAGCCAAACGAGCCAAATTTACCACTTGGTATGGTACGCCAAAAGAAAAGAATATCTCGTAACAGTTGGTAAATTTCACCACCACCTTTTAATCCTGGCGCGCCACTACTCTTTCTCTCAAACGAGCGTTCCTTACCCAGGCCCTGATGACAATGAAAAGCATGCAGGCTCATTGTTTAAAATACTTAACTGGATTCTTTTCGGCTCACAGACTCATGGCTTCAAGACGTGATGACTGGATGAGTAAAATTCTAATATCGTTGTATACATTCATAATCTGATTAATCCCTATCCAAGTCGCACATATTCATTTTTCTTTATTGACGAAAGACACATAACAGCACTTGTTAAACATCAGAAAAAAAATTAAATTGCACGGGTGCTTATGTCATATTTTTGACTTGCTCTCTCACTATGGTGGGCAATCGGGTAAACAGGGCATACAGCACCAATAGAATTGTCGTACAACCAGCAATGCATACAATAATGTGTTCGGGGTTTTCGACTGTTCAGAACTAAAACATATTAAAAAGAACTAGGGCTGGTGACTAATTGTTACCAAAATTCAAAACGAGAACTACTACCTATAAAGTGGCGCAGGTTTAGTCGCGCGCCATTATCGCTATATGCGCTATGTTGCTAGAGTTTAGGCAGGCCTTTTAAGGGCCTTGTTCCAGTAATACGTCGCTATTTAAGGTATTCTCTCTCTGCCAGGGTTGGTACGGATTCGCGCTTCGCAATCCACTATTACATTGACGTAGTTCCTGGTCCTCTTTCAGGAGTAATTTTCAATGCGTGGTTTTAAAAGTAGTGACTCTAAATCTTCCAGCGAACCCCTCAGAGGTGAATCCATGAGTTCGAGTACCATATCTTCTGCACCCCATTCGCCCGCAAGCCCCAGTGCTAGCGTAAGCTCTACCCCTTCGTCGATTTCGGCTGCGCCAACACGAAGTGCAGCACCCACCGCAATTATCGGCCCTAAAATTCGCGTTAAAGGCGAGCTGGTGGGAGAGGAAGATTTACTAATTCAAGGACAAGTGGACGGCACTATCGACCTTAAAAATCATACCCTCACTGTGGGTGAACAAGGCGTGGTAAAAGCAAACGTTCTTGCCAAAACAGTAACTATCGAAGGTACCATTGAAGGCGATTTGTTTGGTCAGGAGCGTATTTCTATTCTCGCGTCCAGTAATGTTAAGGGCAACATCGTCGCGGAGAGAGTAACACTTGAAGATGGCGCGAAGTTCCGCGGCTCCATTGACATGGATATTGAATCTCACAAAGATAAATTCCAGAAAATGGGTGCCAGCTCTCCAGCTGTCAGCAAGGTTACATCTCAAGATAACTCTTCCAAATCGGATAACAAATAAAGCTTACATCCCGGGTAGAGTCAGTGGTGAATGCCTATCACACACTGCCTCTGCCCTATTACTATGAGACACCGCTCTCCAGGACTCACCACCATCTACAATGAAGTTAAATCCTCACGCCAGAATCGCGTGCTTGATTTAGGTTCTATGGTTGCTGACAACTTTAATTTCCTGTCTTCCCTTAGCTGTAAAATTCATTTCGAAAACCTTGATGAGTTTATTGAAGAAAATGGGCAGCTTTCCGACGACAACCTTATTTTTCGCTTGGAAAAATATTTACAGGAACAGAAAAAAACAGATAAATTCGATGTAATACTTGCCTGGGATCTACTTAATTACCTGCCTTTACCAGTGATTCACAAACTGTTTACTTTGTTAAACAGCTTCTGTAAACCAAACACCTTGCTACACACCATAAAATATCTGAACGGGAAAATCCCTACTCAACCCGCTCGTTTCAAAATATTGGATCAATACCTGCTGGAAATCTCTTCACAGCAAGTAAGTCCAAGGCGTATCGCAAACCACCCTACAGCCGCCTTACTCAAACATATACCCCAATACTACTTACACAATAATTTGATGAATGAAAAAGGCATGGCTTCGGGAATTGCAGAGCACGTTATGCGCTATACCGATGACAAGTCCGTGCGAAAACAATATGTAGCCAGTGCCGAAATCCATTCCATTCAGGCACATAGAGAGGCAAAGAATACCGTAGCGCCAACAAAAGACAGAAGACAATCTGCAAAAGCAAATACCGGAGAAGCTCAATTTACCTCACCGGCCATTGAGTCGATACTGGCTTTACTGGAAAGAAAAAATACCATTCTCGATCTAGGCTACAAGTCTTCACAAAATATGGAGTTCTGGCGAGAGCATTTTAATAACGTATATACAGAAGACCTGCCCTCGTCGTTGCATTGGCGAAACTTCGCAAACGAAGCAATTACAGACGTCAGGGAGCGCCCCATTAGTGATGAGGCACTTCGTTTCAATACGGGCTTTCAGTTTGAGTTAATTGTGCTATGGGATATTTTTAATTTTTGTACTAAAGATCAGATTAAAGCTATCGGTAAACGCTTGCTCCCTTACTGTAAGACGGATACGCGAGTGTTACTGCTCTCGTACACCGGTAACGACATCCCCCTGCAACCACAAAAATATAGCCTCACGGAAAAAGGCTATTATTGTCTTGAAGCGCCAAAGAAAGGCCCGAGACCCATAGACCCGGTTACAACGGCTGGAGTAATGAAACTGATACCCGGCTGGGTGATAGAAAAAACACACGTATTTTCACCAGGAATGAAGCGGGGCCTTGGAGAGCTTGTTTTTCGCGTTATTTGATACTCGAATGCAGATCTACAGGCACATCAACATCCATCAGTACTCCCTCACAAGCACTTTCCAGTGTAAGTAGTTCACTAGCATGAGACTTTATAATGCTATTGGCACCACTATCCCCCCTCAAGGCTGCCAGTTGTTCTCTAAATTTTGGCGGGAAGAATACGGGATGGCCACGCTGACCATTAAAAGTGGGCGCAATAATGTTGTTTTGCTTACAGGCCAAGTCAAATACTGCACGATATGCCTTGGAGTCAATCCAAGGCATATCCGCCAAGCAAATAATCCAGCCGCCCCAAGCCTCGGTTGCCCTTACCCCCCAGGCAAGTGAGTCACCCAAGCCGGGTGACTTGCCGGGGTAAACGGTATAGTCAAAAGGAAGCTCAGCAACACGCTTTTTAAGCGGCGACGTTTCCGAAAGCACTACACATATTTTATTATTTACCGCAGATAATGCAGCAAGCGTATTGTCTATGAGGGAAGAACCATTGGGTAGTTTAGACAGTAATTTACAGGGTTCGCCAAAGCGCACAGACTCGCCCGCAGCAAGCACCAGGAAGCCAGGAGTCTTTGTCTTGCCGCTAGGTCGCATATTGCTCAACGAGGTGGGCTGCGATACTAATGGCGATTTCAGAGGGAGTTTTACTTCCAATAGAAAGGCCAATAGGTGCGTGCAGGCGAGACAGGGCTTTCTCGGGCAAATCCAATAAGTGCAACCTGTCCATACGCGCCGCAGATGTTCTTTTGGAGCCCATCGCCCCCACATAGAAGGCTTGTGATGGCAAGGCCTCCAGCAAGGCCATATCGTCCAGGCGAGGGTCATGAGAAACAGCCACCACCGCTGAATTTGCATCAGAAAAACGCTGATCAATTATCCCATCTGGGTACCGTGCTATAAATTCAAAACCAGCATTTTTAAGTTGCGCAGAAACCTTTTCACTGGGATCACAAATGGTAACCTCGAAATCTAAGGTGCTTGCATAGTTTGCCAGGTAATAGCTAATTTGATTTGCTCCGACAATTAGCAACTTTCTCGCAGGCCCGATGTAGTAAACCAATTGCTGCTGGTTTTTTTCCAGTAACACAGGCCCGGAAAGGTCAACAGTCCAATCACCGGAAACTAGATTTACCGTTCTGCTTAGCCCTTGTCTCTGGCTGATTTGCTTTAATATATTTTGCCATTGCCCTAGCGAATCTGCAGGCATGCTTTCCACCAGCACCTGCATTATTCCTCCGCATGGCAATTTAACTTTTTTTCGCGTTTCGCTACCATCGCCGTAACGAATAAGGCAGGGCGTTTTATTTTCAAATTCTCCAGCAACAAAACGCTCAAATAAATCATCTTCCACGCAGCCGCCAGAGATTGAGCCCGCGATACCACTTTCGCTCCACACCATCATCGCTCCGGGTGGGCGCGGCGAACTTCCCCAGGTACTAATTACCGTGCACAAATACACCCGTGTTGAACGCTGCAAGTTCTCACACAAGGCCTGGATAACATGCTCACACGCGAGTTTTAACATACATCTATAACTCAATAGGTAGCGAGTAAACAGGCTTACCCGTTAACGCAAACACAGCATTGGCCACTGCAGGCGTGAGCGGGGGCACTCCAGGTTCTCCAACGCCCGTTGGAGGCTCTGCGGAAGGAACGATGTGCACCTCTACTTTGGGCATCTGACTAAACCGCAGTGGCGTATAGGCATCAAAATTTTTCTGGTTTACAACACCCTTTTCCAAAGTGACCTGTTCACCAAAAACCGCACCCAGTGCAAAGCCAATACTGCCTTCCATTTGTGCCTTCACAATATCCGGATTTATTGCAATACCACAATCTACGGCGCACACAACTCGATCCACCTGCAGGTTCTTTTCCTTATCAAAGGAAACTTCGGCAAGCTGGGCCACCCAGGAGCCCATTGCTTTGTGCACAGCTATGCCTTTGGCATGCCCTTTTGGTAAGGGCTTCGACCAGTCAGCCTTTTCTGCAAGCAGATTTAATACGCCTAAGTAACGGCTCTGCCCCTGTAAAAGAGCGCGACGAAACTCAAGAGGATCTTTCTCCACCGCATGGGCTAGTTGATCAACAAAACACTCAACCGCAAAGGCATTACCTGAGTGTCCTACCGAGCGCCACCACAAACCGGAAGTTGTAGACGGCAGCTCTGTGCCCTCCACTCTTAAGCTTGCGGTGCTATAGGGTAGATCGTGAATTCCTTCTGTGAGGGTTCCTTCCACCGGCCCATTTATTAACCCTTCTAAGGGTGTTCCTCTCAAAATGGCTTGTGCAACCGAATGATGATGCCAGGCAGAAATCCCCCCCTTGCTGGATACTTTTGCCCGAACTTTGTGAACGGCCATAGGCCTATACTTGCCACGAAGCATGTCATCTTCACGAGTCCACACCATTTTTACTGGGCGATTTTTAATTTGCCTGGCAATAGCTATCGCATCCACCACGTAGTCGTTTGGACAAGCTCGTCTGCCAAAGCTACCTCCGGCAAAAAGAGTATTAATTACCACCTTCTCTGGAGCAATACCCAAGAGTTGGGATGCGTCGTGCTGGTCCATAGTAGGTGACTGGCTACCAAACCAAAGTTCACAGCTACTGTCGCCAACCAGTGCCACGCAGTTCATCGGCTCCATGGTGGCATGTGCGAGGTAAGGTAACTGGTACAAAGCTTCTACGATATGCTCGCCAGCCTTGCTGTGAGCAAGTTCTTTTTCTACATCGCCTTTTTGCGTTACTGCGGTACCCGCCTTCTCGGCGACTTTGCGGTAATTTTTAAAGAGCTCTTCGCTACTGCGAGTTTCGCAGCTTGCTAAATCCCATTTTGCGATAACTGCATCCCTGGCTTTTTTTGCCGCCCAAAAGCTTGTGGCAAGCACTGCTAGGCCTTTGGGGATTTTAAATGCAGCATGAAAACCGTCTATTTTTTTTGCGGCACTATCATCAAAACTCACCAGCACTCCACCTTCTTGTGGCGGATAAAGCACAAGGGCGGTAAGCATATTTTCCAATTGTATATCTTGTGTGTAGGTAGCTTGGCCAGTGGTTTTTTCCGGGCTATCGATACGCGGTATTTTTTTACCAATTAAGCGAAATTGCCCAGCTGATTTTAAAGTAGGCGTCTCCGGCGCTTGCTCCTTTAAGGCCAGTTCGATTAATTCGCCAAAGCTCGCCCGGTGTGTAGACGATTTAACAAACCCATCGCTAACAGTGACTGCGCTCGAATCTACCCCCCACTTTTTTGCTGCTGCATTAACAAACATTGCCCGTGCCGCTGCACCGGCGTTACGCAACTGCTGCCAGGAGTTAGCTATTGCGGTGGAACCTCCAGTACCTTGGTTAGGCCCCCAGAAAAGGTTGTTATATTTTGTTGCATCAGCAGGAGCAAACTCCCATCCAACCTGGCTCCAGTTAGCGTCCATCTCTTCTGCAACAATTGTGGCCAGGCCGGTGGTTACGCCCTGCCCCTTATCAAGATGTTTTATCACCACAACTACACGGTTATCCGGCGTGATTTTTACGAAGGCATTGAATACCAATGCATCCCGATGCTTTCCTCGAGAGGATTGTTCTGCAGAAGTTATTGGTAAATAGCCCGCTCCGACGATAAGCGCCCCACTAGCAGCACATGCTTTTATGAACTGTCTGCGGGATTGATTTTCTAGGCTGGATTCGTTCGCGCTATTAAACAATTTAAGAGGCATATCCATATCAAGCTCCTAATTTGTCAGACGAGTCTTCAATAGCGGCTCGAATGCGCTGGTAGGTAGCACAGCGGCAAATATTGCCATCCATAGCCTCGTCGATTTCCTTGCTGCTAGGCTTTGTATTTCGCTCTAGCAAGGCAACGGCTGACATTATTTGCCCCGACTGGCAGTAACCGCACTGTACAACATCCATTTCCTGCCAAGACATTTGAACCTGCTTGGCTACCGGAGAAGCCAAGCCTTCGATAGTGCGAATTTCAGCTCCACTCATGGCCGACATCGGCATGCTGCAGGATCTAACAGGCACACCGTTAAAATGCACAGTGCAGGCACCACATGCCCCAATGCCACAAGCGTACTTACTGCCGGTAAGGGAGAGTTCTTCACGTAGAAACCACAATAGCGGTTGATCCGGATCGCCCCGAAAAACTTTTTGCTGGTCATTCACCTTTAGCTTGATCATTAAGCGCTCCGATTATTGTTGGTATAAGGGCATCAATCGGGCCTATTCTTGAGGTAGCTGCGTGAAGAAAATGTAAACAAGGCGCGCTAATTGTTTTTATGCCAAAACGCGCCTCTATTAGAGCCTGTTACAGTATTCGCCTTCCAATCATTACTCCGCCCCAGATCACGTCCCGATCCCCTTCTCCTTCTTTTATTTCAGAGGTATGACCACGCAGACCATAGTTCAAGTGATAGCCATTGGGGAACTCGTGGGCATATCCCACCCAAGCCTCCACAACAACCGGGCGTAGTTCGTCGTGAGAGTATGTCACTGCACTTTCACGAAATTGCCCTTGTAAGAAAGCGTTGTAAGCACGTAGTTTTATTGCACTGCCAATCCAAAAATAGCTTTCGGGTGACCGCCCTCGCTTAGCGCCTTGAGATTCTGCATAATTTTTGGATTCAGGTTTAAAGCTATGCCAAGGCGTTGCGATTTTGCCGACGCGCGCGCTAATGCTCCAACTGGCTTCAGTAATGTAACCTACGGAGGCAGCAGCAGTATGTTTTAACTCTAGCCTGGGTAGCGCTGTCTCCAGCAACTTCATTCTCGCCACGCTATAGCGAAAAGTGGGTTCGCCGCCATTGGAAATTTGATTGTGCCACCCTTTAGCTTCGTGCCCACCGGTAAAGCGGTGTGTTAGGTTCTGCACATCACCAACAGCATCCAGGCCCAAAGCCCCCAAGGTAAACTGGCTGCGCAATACGACCTGCTTTTCCCAGTTCATACGCTCCGCACTTGTTGCCACATACACCAGGCTCGAGTAGGGCCGGTCAAGTTTGTTCGGCTCGCTGGACTCAACGTTCGACGGCGTAAAACCATACAGACCTGCCTCCAAGGCACTACCTCGCAGGTTCTTGGAGGAGAGGCCTAAAAGTTTGTCCAAACTAATTAAGGCTTCGTTTGGCCACCACGAAGTAACCTCCGGAGAGGCATAGCCAAGATTAATACCGTAGGTGTAATCCTGATCTCGATTTTTCGGCGACAGCAAGTCATTATCGAAGGATAAATACCAACGGGCACCATCTACCGCGGGTGCTGGAACGCGCATGTCCAGTTTCTGGTAGCGCTCATCCGCCATTGAAACCTGCCCATGATTCTCGTCCGCTGCCACCCAGGTGATTTGCCCAAGGACCACTAACAACATCAGAGGCCGGAACCATGCTGGATGTCGTTGTGCCTGTAGTTTTCTTTCAATTTTTCTATACATCGTAGATACCCCCGAATAATACGACCGGTCGGCTTAATTCAATATATGACCAGTCGTCTTGGTTAGTTGCAGTTCAACACCTCTTTGGCTTAGCCTGTAATTATTAGAATGTTTTTTTTCCCAGAAAGGGATGAGGAATCGCCAGAAGTCCTAGCGGCTCAATAGTGCTAGTAGAACAAATGTTGATTCAAAATTTGGTGATGATGCGCAGCCACCTTGCAAAGCTATCGCATAGCGTTTAGCTAAGCGTTAGGCCAACAGCACAGGTAAAGTCTTAAGAAAAGAATCTAGCGGCACCCTTGAACGCATGGCTTTACAAGCCATGATGGTGCCCTCCCACGCATTAAAAATAAATTCAGCAGTGATGGCGGGCTCCAGCCCCTGTTTGATGCTTCCATCAAGATGCCCATCCTGCAAAACTCTGGAAATCACTTTGATCTGCCTTCCTAGTACTGAATTTAGCTTCACACGCACAGCTTCACTGGTGTCACTCATTTCCTGACACATAGTGCCAATAAAACAACCACCCCTGAACTCTTCAGTGCACAAAAAATCAGCGCCTGATGAGAAGAACTCCTTAAGCCTTTCTAGGGCGGAAATAGACTTATCCGCCAACATCGCTTCTGTGGCCTGGTAACTCTGGCACGATGTGTACTCAATGGCTTCCAATACAAAATCTTCTTTGCTGTCGAAGTAGTTGTAAAAGGAGCCTTTTGGTACCTTCGCTGCATCGACAATATCTTTTACCGAGGTGCCGTTATAGCCTCGCTGCCGCATCACTTCCAAGCCGGACAAAAGTATTGCTTGTTTTTTCTCTTCACGTTTACTCATGGGAGTATCATATGACCGGTCGTCTTGTTTTTCAAGTGCTGCGCCATTCCTGCGATCAACTACTTCTCCTGCTGGCGCTTTGGTGGCAGAGCCCCCAAGTGCTCTTGCCCGCGTTGTTTCGCTAGTTGTATTTGCTTTTGCCGCTCAGTAAAGCGTGCTCGCTGCTCTTCAGTAAGGCTCTCGTAGCAATTCGGGCATGTAACACCCTCCACAAACTGCTCGGAGCGCTTATCTTGGTCGGATATGGGGTGCCTGCAGCCATGACAAAGGTCATAAATACCTTTTTCCAATTGATGGTTTACAGAGACCCTATTATCAAAAACAAAGCACTCCCCTTGCCACAAACTATTCTCGGCTGAAACGTCTTCTAGATATTTAAGGATGCCCCCTTTCAGGTGGTATACCTCTTCGAAACCCTGTTCCTTCATATACGCTGTGGATTTCTCACAACGAATCCCACCAGTACAAAACATGGCAACTTTCTTGTTTTTCACAGGAGATAGGTTCTTTTCCACGTAGTCTGGGAGCTCGCGAAAGGAGTCAGTTTCGGGATTGATGGCGCCGCTGAAGGTACCAATTTCGTACTCGTAATTGTTGCGAGTATCAATCACTGTGACCTCGGGGTCACTGATTAAAGCATTCCAATCGGAAGGCTCTACATACGTACCCACTACATTCAAGGGATCGATGCCTTGCACCCCCATTGTGACGATTTCTTTCTTCAACTTAACTTTCATTCGATAGAAAGGCATGCCCTCTTCAAAAGATTCCTTGTGCTCGATATCAGATAAGCCCTCTACGCCTTTTAAGTAGGCCAGCAGCTTATCAATACCCTGCCTGGAACCCGCAACAGTGCCATTAATACCTTCCTCTGCGAGCAGCAAAGTCCCTTTTACACCTTGCTCAAGGCAAAAATTCAGCAGCGGATCCCGCAACTCTCGATAATTGGGAAAGCGAACAAATTTATAGAGTGCAGCAATAACGGTTTGAGTCATAAATCGGGTATCTATCTAATGAACTAATGGAAAGCTGGCTAATGAACTAATGGGAAGCTGGCGCGGAAGCCCCTTTACTGAGCCTTCGAGCCACCCATGCATTGTGGCGACTCAGGAGAGCTTTCCTGCCTTTTCGCCCACTGGGCTGGGGTATACAGGTGCAGAGCAAGCGCATGAACCCCGTTTGACATCTGAGTTTCCAGCAGCGCGTAGATCATCTGATGGCGCTTCACAGGCGCTAGACCTTCGAATTTATCCGATACTAGGGTTAGCTTAAAGTGCGTTTCAGAATTTTCCGGGACAGCATGCATATGGCTCTCATTCAGCAGCTCCAGATAGCTGGGCTCGAGAGATTCTTGCAGAGTTGTCTGTATGGCGAGGTGTGCAGTATTCATAGGCTAAACGTGGGCTTTGGTGTGAAAGTTGTCATCTTAATTCTAAGCTACTGTCCTTACTGGGCGGCGATTCTTAGTGGCCGACTGTTGAACCACTGACTGCCATTTTTGCAACAGGCTCGCTATATCGACGGGAAAATACCTCGGAAAGTGTCATTACAATCCTTTACATGTTTTGACGCAAATTTTCTACAATCACACTGCGAACTCGCCCTATTGAGGCTATGCTGATATTGAGCTGCGAGAGTAACTGGCGGCTATGGTATCACGTGTAATTGAGTAGTAAATTTGAGAGACCTGATGCAAACGCATAAATTAGTTTTCGTTGATAGACGCAAGGGAGATGATCGCCGACTGGACGCCGACCCTTGTAGCAATATCCCAATGGATCTTTACCACAGGAAACGGCGTAAATCCAAAGATAGAAGGGATACTAACAAATCTCTTAGCGACGACTACTATTCTTATATGCAAAAAGTTATAACCAGCACAAGCACCCCTGAACGCGATAAACAAAGCGATTCAGCCTAGCCCTACCTTCCTTTCAAGCACCAGACTGCCCAAACCAAATCTTAGCGAGAAGCAGTCCAGCATTCGAATTTCGCTCTATACTTAAGTAGAACATGAACAAGTTAGAGCGAGATTTTCAAGCATGCTATCCAGCGCAGAAATAAAAATTGTTGTCGCTACGCTAAGCAAACGCCGGGCCTGGCTACGTAAAACTCTGGAGGACGCGCATCAGGATCCAGACGTAAGAAAAGAGCACATTGAGTCCATAAGGCTGCTTGAAAACGCAATGAAGAAACTTGCTGCCACCGCGCCCGCAAGCACAGCAAGTGTAGCTCCAGCCAAAGCCGCCGCAGCGAAAACCCCTCGTAAACTATCCATGGCCACGGCGAGAGTTCTGGTTGCAGAGGATAATGCTGATTCAGCCAAATTGCTGATGGATATTCTTGAAGACTTTGGAATGAAGCTGGTTGACCTGGCAACAGACGGCAAAGAAGCTTTCGACAAGATCAAAGCAGCAGAGTCACCCTATGATCTTATTCTCTGCGACTGGGATATGCCGGAGCTAACAGGCCTGGAAGTGCATACAAAGGCAAAAGCTTCTAACACGCTGAAAAATGCACACTTCATGATGGTTACCGCCGTGTCAGAAGCGGCTCGCATTAGGGAGGCTATTCAGCAGGGTGTTAACGACTATATCGTTAAACCCATTGATATCGATGTACTTGAAGGAAAAATAAAAGCAGCACTGGAGCTCGAGGAAGAGAACAACAGCCCTGCTTAGGGCTACATCAAAGCTAGTCGCTTACTAGGTTACCGAACCCACCTGAACAATCTTCATGGTGTTTGTTCCACCGTGAACATTGGCATAATCACCTTTGGAAATGAGTACCAGATCTCCGTCTTCGAGGCCCTCTTGTTCAACCAAAACATCAACCGCCCGAGCATTGGCTTCTGCATGGGGGATGCTGTCGCTGTCAAATAACACAGGCTGAACGCCCCGGAAGAGCGCCGCTCGTCGCAATGTTCTCTCACTGCGAGAAAAAGCAAAAATCGGCAAACGGGCACCAATTCGAGACATAAGCAGGGGTGTTGAGCCTGACTCCGTCATGGAAGCGATGCATTTTACCTTTTGCAGGTTATGAGCAGCGAAAATGGTAGACATGGCAATTGCTTCATCAATGGCGGTATAGCCCCCTTCTGGCTGGGCTGGCGGAGTTTCCGCTTGCGGGTGTTTCTCCGCACCTCGTATTACCCGCACCATAGCTTCGACAGTTTGCACAGGATATTTACCGGCGGCGGTTTCGGCAGAAAGCATTACAGCATCTGTACCGTCCAAAACAGCATTGGCCACATCGAATACTTCCGCGCGCGTAGGTAGTGGGCTGCTGATCATGGTTTCCATCATTTGAGTGGCTGTAATAACGCAGCGGTTCAGGCAGCGTGCACGCTCAATTAAGTGCTTTTGCACGCCTATCAGCTGGGCATCACCAATTTCAACTCCGAGGTCGCCACGAGCAACCATTACAGCGTCAGAAGCCAGAATGATATCGTCCAGAATCTGCGTGTCTGCAACAGTTTCTGCCCGCTCTATTTTTGCCACCATATACATGTTGCCACCCGCATCACGAGTAAGCTGGCGGGCAAGGTTCATGTCTTCAGCGTTTCGAGGAAAAGATACCGCCAAGTAGTCCACACCGATTTCAACCGCTGTTTTTATGTCTTGAACGTCTTTTTCGGTCAGTGCAGGTGCAGATAAACCACCGCCCTGCCGATTGATCCCCTTGTTATTGGAGAGCTTACCGCCCACCACCACGTCCGTATTGATTCTCTGACCGTCAACAGACTCCACCTTAAGCACTACGCGGCCATCATCCAGAAGCAGCATATCACCGGGATTCACGTCATTTGGCAGCTCTTTATAGTCAATTCCTACTTCTTTTTGATTGCCGGCTTCTCGTGCCAGGGAGGCGTCCAGTGCAAACTTATCACCGATTTCAAGCTGTACAGGGCCTTCTGCAAAGCGTGCCACACGAATTTTTGGCCCCTGGAGATCACCCAAAATAGCGACGTAAGTATTGTGCTTTTTACACAGTTCGCGCACTTCTTCTGCCCGCCGCAGATGATCTTCTGCGCTACCGTGAGAGAAATTCATACGTACAACATTGACGCCCGCTACTATTAGTTTTTCCAGTATTCCCGCTTCGTCAGTTGCCGGGCCGAGCGTGCTTACAATCTTGGTACGTCTATACATTGGATGACTCCGTGATGGTTCATATATGAAATTGCGCGCATTCTACTATAGGCAGCATGAGAGTAAAAACGCTTCTCATATATTTGCCTGAACACAAACACAGAAAAAGAGCCATGCTGCTGCGCGATTAAGAAAGTTTGTAGGGGCGAGAAGAACAGATATACACCCCTTAGAAAAAGCAAAACGGGCTGTAAAGGCCCGTTTTGGCGTTATGATGAAAAACCCAGAACGCTATTGCAGCATTCCCGTCACCATTGAGATCATCACACCTGCAGCTACCGCTGAACCGATAACACCCGCCACATTCGGCCCCATCGCATGCATTAGCAAGAAGTTGTGTGGATTAGCTTCCTGACCTACTTTGTTGGAAACCCTTGCCGCCATAGGCACAGCAGAAACACCCGCAGAACCAATGAGGGGGTTAATTTTCTGTTTGCTAAACTTGTTCATAAGTTTAGCCATCAATACACCCATGGCAGTGCCAATACCGAAAGCAACGATACCCAGCAGTAAAATCCCCATAGTTTTAGGGTCGAGGAACTTATCCGCAGCCAGTTTTGAGCCCACCGACAAACCTAGGAAGATAGTAGTAATATTGATCAGAGAATGCTGCGTAGTTTCTGATAAACGGTCTACCACACCACACTCACGCATCAAATTACCGAAACAGAACATACCGAGCAGTGGGGCAGCATCTGGCAGCACCAGCGCAACAAGAATAAGCAGCAGCATCGGGAAAAAGATTTTTTCACGACGACCAACGGTGCGCAGCTGAGTCATCTCTATTTTGCGCTCTTTCTCGCTGGTTAGCGCTCTCATAATGGGAGGCTGAATCAGCGGAACCAGGGCCATGTAGGAATAGGCCGCTACAGCGATCGCACCCAATAGATCCGGAGCCAGCTTGCTCGAAACATAAATAGCTGTTGGCCCGTCGGCACCACCGATAATCCCGATAGCCGCCGCATCGGCAATGGAGAAGTCCATAATGCCGTTGGCGGAGAGGAACACCGCTCCAATGATGGTAGCAAAAATACCGAACTGCGCAGCGGCGCCAAGAAACAGGGTTTTGGGGTTCGCCAGCAGCGGTCCAAAATCTGTCATGGCACCAACACCCATGAAGATGATCAATGGGGCTGCTCCAGTTGCGATAGCAACCGAATAGAAGTTATACAGCATACCGTTGTGGTAGCCCGCCTCTGCCGCGTACAAGGCCGTTAACTTATGGGCAGCAGGCCCGGCAGACTGATAGGCGTTATAAATATCTTTCGCAGAATCCCACGCGCCAAGACCCAGTAGCTCCGCCAAACCAGCGAGTACCGTTGGGTCCCCGGCTGCAAGCGCATTTTCTACCGCCGGCAGCGCTAAACCTGCCCCCGGAATATTCGCTAAAATCCCACCAAAGCCGATCGGCACAAGAAGCAAGGGCTCAAAGCCTTTTCGGATCGCCAGGAAAAGCAACAACAGGCAGATGAGTATCATCACAAACTGCCCAACATGCATTTGATACAGGCCAGAAGCCTGCCAAAGCCCCAACAAATTCCCCATGAATGACCCCTATTATCTTAGGCTATGGTTAACAAGGTATCGCCAACAGATACTTTGTCACCTTCTTTCACGTTTATAGAGCCGATGATGCCAGCTTGAGGCGCAGCGACTTGCGTTTCCATTTTCATGGCTTCGAGTATTAACAAGGTATCCCCTTCAACTACTTCCTGCCCGGGGCTAACCATTACTCGGAAAATATTCCCTGCCAACGGAGCGGGCACCGGGTCTCCTCCTGCCGGTGCAGCAGCGCTGCCACCTGCGGATGCCCCGGCAGCAACCCCTGCCAAAGGTACAATTCCCGTTAACTCACCACCGTTACTCACGGTTACTGTGTAGTCTTTACCTTCCACATTGACGGTATAAACTTCATCTCCGCCCTTGGATTTAACCACTGAGGTCTCTTTACCTGTTGGAACAGGCTCGAAGGCATCGGGGTTATTGCGGTTAGCAAGGAACTTAAGACCCACTTGCGGGAACAAGGCGTAGATCAACACATCATCTATTTCTTGCTCTCCCGTATGCAGTTCAACATTTTGCTCAGCCGCTTTCGCTCTGAGCTCATTTGCCAATGCATCGAGCTCGGGTTCGAGAAGGTCCGCAGGGCGGCAGGTAATCGGTTCTTCACCTTCCTCCAACACACGGGCCTGAAGCTCTTTATTAATCGGCGCAGGAGAGAGGCCATATTCGCCTCGCAAAATTCCGCGCGTTTCTTTGGAAATGTTACCGTAGCGCTCACCGCACAAAACGTTAAGTACCGCCTGAGTACCCACGATTTGGGAGGTTGGTGTCACCAGAGGAATAAAACCCAGGTCTTCGCGTACACGAGGAATTTCTTCAAGCACTTCATCAATACGATCTGAAGCACCCTGCTCTTTCAGCTGGTTTTCCATATTGGTAAGCATACCGCCAGGAACCTGTGCGGTAAGAATGCGTACATCGACACCTCTTAATGCACCTTCCCACTTGGCGTACTTAGGTCGCACATCGCGGAAATACAAAGCTATTTTTTCTAAACGCGCCAAATCCAGTCCGGTATCACGCTCCGTACCTTCCAGAGCAGCAACCAGTGTTTCTGTAGGGCTGTGACCGTAGGTGGTAGACATGGACGATATGGAAGTATCTACATTATCGATACCAGCCTCTGCCATCTTAATAAGGGTTGAATGCGCAAGACCCGTAGTTGCATGACAGTGGAAGTGAATAGGAATATCACAAGCCGCTTTTAACTGTTTTACCAGGTCATAACCTTCATAGGGCTTCATAAGCCCCGCCATATCTTTGATAACAATGGAGTCTGCGCCCATGTCCTCAATGATCTTTCCTTGCTCTACCCATTTTTCGACGGTGTGCACAGGGCTGAGGGTATAAGAGATTGTACCCATCGCGTGCTTGCCCACCTGTTTAACAGCTTTTAACGCGGTTTCGATATTACGCATATCGTTCATCGCATCGAAAACTCGGAAAACATCCACGCCATTAATTGCACAGCGCTCAACAAACTTCGCTACCACATCGTCAGCATAATGACGATAACCCAGAATGTTCTGCCCCCTAAACAGCATTTGATGAGGCGTTTTCGGCATCGCTTTTTTAAGCTCCCTAATGCGATCCCATGGGTCCTCACCCAGGAAGCGAATACAGGAGTCAAATGTTGCTCCGCCCCAGGTCTCTACAGACCAATAGCCAATTTCATCAAGCTCTGCCGCTATGGGGAGCATGTCATCGATGCGCATACGCGTGGCAAACAGCGATTGGTGCGCATCTCGCAGAACAACCTCAGTTATACCCAGTTTTTTCTTTGTTTCGCTCATTTACAGCAGCCCCCATATCATCGGTGGTTGTTCGTTAAAAATCATATTATTTCTGATGTTTTGCGCGGTGCGCATGAATAGCGGCCTGAATAACGGCCAATGTTTTCGGGCTTACTGATTCAGCAGAAGCAGTATCCACTCTTGCCACAACCGGCTCTGGCTCTTCTCCCAGAAAGCGGCGCAGCAAGGTTGACATAAGTATGGTGCATATCACCAGCAGCGTAAGAAACACGAATACGGTTCCCATGCCATAGAGCATGAGGTCAAGACCTTGTTGCCACAGATTTTCTTTCATGACTTTCCTCTTAAGCGTGAATCTTACCCGAGTCGTACTGTATCAAATTGTTTGGTATCAAACCCTTTGACTGCGAGCCTTTGCCCAACTGAAATAAACGACATCTTTGCACTGAAACAAGATTTATTGGTTTGTTATCATTATCGCCATAGTTTGAACTAGTTGACTTTTTTCGTATTGAGCTAGATCAGAGAGATAGCCGGATTAGCTAAAGCTCATACCTACTCAGCACAAATAGCCTTAATTTTTATAAAGCTTTTAAGGCAATAATGTCGGGGGCATAAGATAAAGAAAATGTTACCGATTGAGCAAGTGCAACATCTTACTTTTCTAGCGAAAACGCTCAATTAACCGTCATTAAGTCTAGAATCCACTCAAGTGCTGTATTTATGACCGGCTTTGTTTCTGCTACCCTCTCGCACCCGTCTTGAATAGCCCCAACCTTATGCAAATATTTTTAGCGCCAATGGAAGGTGTTGTAGATCACCATATGCGCAAAATTCTAAGCGCTTCCGATGCTTCTGGTGGAATAGATAGCTGCGTGACAGAATTTATTCGCGTTACAGACCATACCCTTCCGCGCCGTGTGTTTATTCGGAGCTGCCCTGAATTGCTGGGGGACTCAGACTATACCGTGAGAGTTCAGCTTTTGGGCAGCAATGCACGAGCGCTGGCGGCAAACGCTCGAAAAGTCGCCCAACTTGGTGCACCCGCAGTTGACCTCAATTTTGGCTGCCCGGCAAAAACCGTCAACAAAAACCGTGGTGGCGCCTGCCTGCTGGATGACACCGATTTAATTTACGAAATCGTCAGCCGAGTGCGCGACGCCGTGCCTGCATCTACTCCCGTTACAGCCAAAATTCGCCTCGGCTACAATGAGCGCGATAGCTACCTGAAAAATGCAAAAGCCATTGAAGAAGCCGGTGCGAATGAATTGTTCGTGCATGCTCGCTCCAAAAAGGATGGATACAAGCCACCGGCATACTGGGGCTATATAGGAGAAATTCGCCAGGCTCTAAAAATTCCCGTTATTGCAAACGGGGAAATTTGGACAGTTGACGATTATTTCCAGTGTAGGGAGCAAAGTGGGTGCAATGATGTAATGCTAGGCCGAGGTCTGCTGGCAAAGCCTGACTTAGCACTCGCTATTAAAGCCGCCTCACAGGGCAAACCATTTGCACACCTGGAGTGGGCGGAAATCGCAACCCGCGTACACCTGTTCTTTCAGCAAACCTGCACAGCCTACCCGGCAAAATACCTTGGTAATCGTTTGAAGCAATGGCTCCATTATTTGCGAAAAACCTATCCGGAAGCCGACGCACTATTTAACGACATAAAAACATCCAGAAACCGGGAACAGATCGAAAAACGATTAAACTTAGAAATCCATTCGCGCTTTTAATCGTGGCTCTGTTACCGGGATAAACTTGCCATCTTCAAGGGAGATTGCCTGGGTACCTCCGAAGGCTGGCCAATCTACCAGAGTATGCCCCCTGTCACTTAATTTTTTTCTCAAGCCAGCATCGATAAAAGCATCCACCAGTGTCCGTTCTGGCCGCCATTGGTTGTGAACTCGCGGTTCGGCCATTGCCTGCTCAAGTGGCATATCAAGCGCTAGAGTATTTAACAAGGTTTGCACAACCTGAGTAATTATTGTCGGCCCACCAGCAGCCCCTACAGCTAATACCGGCTTCCCCTCTTTTAGGACAATGGTCGGACTCATACTGGAGAGTGGGCGTTTTCTCGCCTCCACCAGATTTGCATCATAACCCACCAAGCCGGCAATATTTGCTGAACCCGCTTTACCGGTAAAATCATCCATCTGATTATTCATCAATACACCAGTACCCGGTATAACCACCTTGCTTCCAAAGCCGGTATTTATCGTTGTTGTTATCGCTACCCAATTTCCCTCTTTATCCGCTACCGTCAAATGTGTTGTATGGCGATTAAATATTTTAGTCGCTGCATCTGGCGGCGTGCCGTGGCCTTTTACCTCGTTAGCCTTTAAAGGATTAATGGTTTTCCCCAGACTTAAAGCGTAGGACTTATCCACCAACCCAGTTGGAACATCAACAAAATCTGCATCGCCCATCCAAAAGGCCCGGTCAGCAAAAGCCAGTTTCATAGCTTCGATGGTATAGTGATACCGGTCGACAGAAGAAAGTTTATTTAAGGGGTAATTTTCCAGAATATTTAATATCTGCCCCACGTGGGTGCCACCAGAACTGGGCGGTGGAAAGCCTAAAATCGTATACCCTTTAAAGCTGGTTTTTACAGGCTGACGAACAAGCGTCTGGTAACGCTCAAAATCTTCAGCACTAACAATACCTCCATTCTGCTTCATCCAGCTTTCTACTTTCTCGGCAAAATCACCCTTATAAAAATACGCACTGCCTTTTTTCGCTATTTTTCTATAAGTGCTGGCTAGATCTTTTTGCTTGAGAACATGCTCAGGTGCCCATGCAGCGCCCTTTTCATTGAGGAAGATTTTAGCGGTCTCCGGAAACAGAGACAGTTGCTCACTGTAGCGCGAAAAACGCTTGGAATAATAATCCCCTACCACATAACCTTTTTCCGCTATTGTCGCAGCCGGTAAAATGGCATCTTTCCACTTTAATTTGCCACCTTTTTGAACAATATATTCAAGCGCTGCAACAGAGCCTGGAACACCAATCGCTAGAGCACCTGTTTTACTCAGCTGTGGTTCGTATTTACCCTTCACAAGAAACAAATCTTTAGTGGCCTTGTGTGGTGCCATTTCACGGCCATCAATCGCTTCAATTGTTCCATCAGCCCAATGAATCAAAATAAAACAACCACCACCAATACCCGAATTAGCGCTATCCACAACGCCCAATCCAAACGCCACAGCGGCGGCGGCATCTATTGCATTCCCTCCCCGTGCGAAAGCGTCGAGCCCCAGCTGGGTGGCAATGCTGTTCCCCGACGCGATCGCGCCTTTACCATCGTGAGTAATTTGAGCAGCATCTTCGAAGTTATAGGTGGGAGGCTGATAGGCACCAGCAAAGCTGAATACAGCCAAGCTTAGCAGTGTTAACCCCGTGAGGAGTCGTGCTTCAACATTCATCTTGAATCCTTTGTGTGAGTCTGGTCTGTATGCGCCTTAGGATGTGCGATCTAAGATGTAGCTCTCGTAATCGGGAACTAAACGCTCGTAATCTTCAGCTATATACTGCGACGAAATAATGAAATCTGCTGAAGAAGGATTACAAGCGACAGGAATATTCCAAACCGCAGCAATTCGCAGCAACGCTTTTACATCCGGGTCGTGAGGCATTGGCTCGAAGGGGTCCCAGAAGAATATAAGAATATCGATTTCCCCTTCTGATATCTTAGCGCCAATCTGCTGATCTCCCCCTAATGGACCACTCACACACTTATGTATGGTAAGCCCGGTAGCCTCCTCCAGCCGGTAGCCAGTAGTTCCCGTGGCATAGAGCTTATGGGCAGAGAGCTTGAATTTATGCCGTACAGCCCAGCCGCACAAAGGGTCCTTCATATTGTCGTGGGCGACCAAAGCAATGTTTTTCTTGGCATGGAGTTTTTGAGTCTTGGATTTCAAGTGTAATCCTCTGGATTCTGTAGGGTTATAGTGAATACGCTATAGTTATACACATTCTAAACGAAAAGCTCTAATTCACCCCTTTTAGAGCCGCAAAAAGCACTAATTCGCCTTCATTCCAGCGAAAGCCTCGAACACCCTGCGCCCGAAGCACAACCAAGCCTTTAAAGACGAGAAAAAATCAGCTAATACATGCTTGACTCAAAGCACCCAACTGCATAAGATACGCGCCCTTCAAGACACGCACTCGTAGCTCAGCTGGATAGAGTACTCGGCTACGAACCGAGCGGTCGGAGGTTCGAATCCTCCCGAGTGCGCCATACAAATAAAAGCTACCCCGTTTGGGGTGGCTTTTTTTGTATGTGCACTCAGGAGAATGAGAAGCTCCACAGGTTCGACCAAATGCACAGCATTTGGAACGAGCCGCAAAGCGGCGATGCCCCGAAGGGGGCGTTACAGCCCCTTGGCTGAAACGATTA
>FXAI01000001.1:415662-683255 GCA_900177435.1 Alteromonadaceae bacterium Bs31 | reverse complement strand
ATCCTCCCGAGTGCGCCATACAAATAAAAGCTACCCCGTTTGGGGTGGCTTTTTTTGTATGTGAACTCAGGAGAATGAGAAGCCCCACAGGTTCGACCAAATGCACAGCATTTGGAACAAGCCGCAAAGCGGCGCTGCCCCGAAGGGGGCGTTACAGCCCCTAGGCTGAAACGATTTATCTTCCCGAGTGCGCCATACAAAAGAGCCATCCCAGCCGGGGTGGCTCTTTTGTATGTGGGCTCTGAAGAATGAGCAACTCCTCAACTGCGGCCAAATGCACAGCATTTGGAAAAAGCCCTAGCGCTGCACGGAGCTATTCGCTGCTACGCGTTCCTGCCTAAGGGTCTTCCACTTTCTCGACAGAGTGCTCTGCAATGCTTTGCATGGCTTCTAAAACCGAAGGGTGCGGCCGATAATCATCCGGTGTTTGCGCAGAACGACCTGAGAGCCCAGTTTGCCTGGCTTTAGCTTTGGCTGGATTGTCATCCGCGAGTTTGAATTTAGTGATTCGTATACAGCCATCTTTCTTCGCTTCTGGCTTAAACACAGATTCCTCAAGGGAAGCAATGACCGCATTATCAAACACCCCCTGTGGGCTTGCATCAACAACATTGATGGAATTCGCAGCCCCACCCTCCACATTAAACTGCACTACAACCCACCCCTCTTGAGCGTTTTTCTGGGCAAGTTCGGGCATCTGCGGACGCAATTTGATAATGTATTCATCGTCGTTTAACTGACAATCGCGCCTTATAGCGCTTAAATCAGGTAGTGCTCGTACAGCTTGTAGTTCTGCGGGTGCTGTGTCGGAAATAATTTGAATATAAATCGCCTGAGGCTCACTACTAAATACTTCTGCCACCAGCTCTCTGGCAATAGCCTCTAGCTCAGCCACAGTATACGCTCGCGTATCAGAGGCGTTTAAGTACAGAGTAACCTGGCTTAACACGCCATTATTAATATTAAACGCCAGCTGGGAGTTCCAGCCGTATTTTCTTTTTATGTACTCTTGTGCTTGAGCTTGTTTATCGAAAACACCCTTCATATCTTCTACCGCATCGCATGCGACTAAGCTAAGCAAACTTAGAGCTAGCAAAGCCTTTATGTTCATTTTAATACTCTGCATATCTTACCAACCCCCTTACGCACCAAGCGTCGCTTATTTCTTCTTTTTAGCACCTCAGAACTCAAGTATCAAATAGATAATTTAAAACCTAAACAATTTGTTACAGAATTAGGAGGGGCTTCCACATAAGATCATTAACTCGTTACCTAGCTTGGCATTAACAAGGTTTAGTTTATTTTTACCTAGATGAGCTACAATAACGGCGCTGTTTTTTTACAGACTGCCCTATATTTATGCATCAACGTATGCAATGGGCAAAGTATTCGTTTCCTAAGGATTTAGTGAAACGCATTTTTTAAAACACGGAGGTCTCCTATCAGTTACTACTCATTCTAATTCTATGTATCGCACTCGAAAAACTATTTTTGGTGTGATTACAATTTATGATTTTTTCCTACACCTATGGAAACTTAAGCTAGAGCTGGTAGCTTTAGAATATTTTCCTGCCAATTAAAATAAGAGGAACGTTATGAATATAGCCAACAGAATGTTTGCACTAGCAATATGCGCCGGGCTTGCTTTGGGTGTTGCAAACGCTAATGCAAATACCGCCGCTAGATTAAAAGTTTTGGAACATCAACAACACTACCTAAATCAAAAGTCGCAATTTAGAGAAATCAACCAGGCACAAACCCCCTATCAAACTGATCGACCAGACTATAGCCCCCAAAGCCAAGCTGTTTCTGCAAGCCCTTTTATCGTCGGAGGGGAGCCTACCCCACCAGACAGCTGGCCCCACATGGTAGCACTAGTGCAAGCGGGCATGGACCCGGCTAACGGCCAATTTTGTGGTGGTAGTTTAATTCGGGAAAACGTGGTACTAACCGCCTCACACTGTGTGGACGGCGCTTCACCTAGCGACATCAATGTATTTATCGGGTCGCAAACGCTCTCCAACGAAGCAGGCACAGGGGAGCTCATTAGCATCGATAAAATTGTAATGCATGAAAATTACACTGGCTTCAATTTGGACAACGACATTGCGCTGATTTTTTTATCAAGATCAACGAGCTACCAGGTGGTACCGACACTGTCTGCTGAACAAATGAATACACTTTCCTATGGCGAGCCACTCACCGTCGCAGGGTGGGGTAACATGGACCCCTTCGGTTTTGACCAGCCGGATCAACTACAACAGGTAAGAGTGGAGTATATTGACCAGCAAGTATGTAGTGAAGCATATACTGAATTATTCGGGCCAGATGCCGTTACAGAAAACATGCTTTGCGCGGGAACACCCATCGGTGGCCAAGACTCTTGCCATGGTGATAGCGGCGGCCCACTTGTGGTGAATATTGACGGCACCAACTATCAAGCCGGCATTGTAAGTTGGGGCAACTATACCTGCGCTTTAACGGGATATTATGGAGTATACGCACGTGTTTCGCAGTATGAATACTGGATAGAGAGAAACATAAACCGCTATTTGGAAGATTTTCCAGTAAGCGATTTTAATCTGCAATCCTGTATAGACGTGCACGCAGTAGAGAACGGCTGGATAAGCATCGATGATGTTACAGCCTTAGATTGTAGTAATTTTGATATTCAAGCTCTTTACGGTCTTGAGGTTTATGAAAATCTAGCAGATTTAAATCTTAGCGGTAATGCCATCTACGATTTTTGGCCGCTGCGCAGTTTAAAAAACTTACAATCTATTGACCTTTCCTATACGGGAATTTCGGATTTATCCGTTTTACTCGCCTCAACTGGTTTACAAAGTATCGAACTAAGCGGAAATGAGGGTATCGCTTGTCTAGATCCAAATGCTGGCCCATTCACCTACGACGAAATGGCCGCTAGTTGTTTCGAACTAATTTCGCATGTTGAGTTTGAAGACCCTATCCTCGATGACTGCATAAAAACCATGGCTGCGAATATGGGGTGGCTAGAGGTTACCGACGCCTACTTTATAGAATGCCGAGAAATGGATATTCAAAATTTAAACGGCATTGAAGCGTTGACTAACCTGTATTTTATTATTGCAGAGTACAATCAATTAACGGATATCAGTGCGGTAGCGCTGCTGCCGTCCCTCACCGACTTATATTTGAGCGGAAACCCCAACTTAGATGTCTCGCCAATCGCCAATCTATCCAACCTGTATGGCCTGAGCCTGAGTAATACGGGGCTTACATCGACAGCATTTTTATCTGATCTTTATAATCTCAGTTTTCTCGCACTGGATAGCAATAATTTAAGTGAGCTTGAAGGCTTATCCAATCTTACAAATTTGGAAGTTCTGCTATTGTGGAGTAACCAGATATCCGATTTGAGCCCTATCAGCAACGCCATTTTTATGCGTGTACTTGGGATCGACGGTAATTTCATTAGTGATATCAGTCCCTTGAGTAATATGACTAATATGGAAATACTATGGGCGTACAATAACACTATTAGTGATATTAGCGCGCTTTCTGAAATGCTACTGTTGTACAGTTTGGATATTTCCTATAATCAAGTGTCTGATTTAAGCCCCCTCGAAAACTTGCTTAACCTCGAAACCCTGTACCTGTACGGTAACGATGATATTACCTGCTTAGATCCCAATTCCGGTAGCTTTAGCCATGCAACATTACCCGACGCCTGCTTTGTTCCACCGTGGACAGACACAGACAATGACGGTGTTATCGATACTGAAGACAACTGCCCCAATAAAGCCAACGCCAATCAGAAAGATACAGATGGCGACGGCATGGGAAACCGTTGTGATCCTGATGACGACAACGACGGCTTCACCGATGCCGAAGAAAACAGGGTAGGTTCAAACACTAAAGATCCAAACTCCACACCAGAAAGCATTCTCTATGACGCTGATACCGATGGCATTCTGAATGTGGTTGATAACTGCCCCAATAAAGCGAACCCCAATCAAAAAGACGCGGACCTGGACGGTTTAGGTAATGCCTGTGACGACGACGATGACAATGACGGATTTACCGATGCCTTTGAAAACAACCAGGGTTCAGACCCACGCAATCCAATTTCAACACCTGAAACCATTGCATGGGATGCCGATAGTGATGGCATAGACGATTCGTGGGATAACTGCCTGGGCAAAGCCAATCCAAATCAAAAAGATACGGATCAAGACGGTATGGGCAACGCCTGCGACCCCGATGACGATAACGATGGTTTTACCGATAAGGAAGAAAAAGCCGCTGGTACCAACCCGAAAAAAGCCAGTTCTCACCCATAAACCAAATTAACCAAAAATAACCTTTGCAACAATAGTTAGAAAGCCCCGAAAAGAAATTTTCGGGGCTTTTTTTATTGTTCTTATAGCCAAGCATTCTCAGCTCCCACCTCTAGTTATCGCTCCAAACAGAGCATCAATCAACTACGCTAAGCTATGTACTAATCGCCCGCAAAAAAATGAGCTACCACCTAGAAGAGGCAGCGTTTACTGTCGAAAATAATTGAGAAGAAGTTCTATTTTTTTCGCATTAAAATCACCCGCACCGCCCATAAAATATGTACACCTGCCAAAGGCACGCAGCAGCATAAAACCAGAAACAAAATGTTTCGATAGGCGCAAATCAAAAAAAGTTCCCTCTCAATCCTGCTTTGTAACAGGATGTTTCAATGTCTGTTACAAGCAAAACTTAACTTAACTTCACCGAGTCTTAACGGTACTTAACGGGGGGCTATGCAAAACTGCAGCGCCAATCTTACATGATGTAAATTTATGAGAGTACAAATATGAAGAAGCTGATTTCCCTTTCTTTTATTATTTTTATAGCAATACTACAGCAGGCTTGCAGCGGGGATGACGATTCCACCGATGCCGCGGACACAACACCTGCTGACTTTATTATTGGCAGTAAAAGCGGACTCGGCTTAGGAATATACGTAGACTCCGACCCAGTAACAATCACTGGCATTGACGACACCACAGACATCAGCATTAAAGGCGGAGAGTATTCTATAAATGGTGGCGGTTTTACCTCGTCCGAAGGCACAATATCCAAAGGTCAAAATGTTGTCGTTCGCGTTGCATCCTCCGAAAATCTGTATTCAACTACCGAAGCAACACTCACTGTAGGGGGCGTGGAGAGAGTTTTCTACGTACGTACAACCTCACTTGTATTAAGTGTGCGGGCAGGTTTAAAGAGTCTCGTTTTCAGTTGGCCGGAAGTAAACGGTGCGCTTTATTATCGCTTGCTATATCAGAAAAATGCCGAAGCAGCCTTTGAGCAATACGGCCCCGAAATAGATTCCGCCACAAGCTCATTGCGCTACGAAGTCGCCACCCACCGTTTCGACTGGTACCACGCAAAATTCAAACTGGAGGCTTGCACCACGGATGGCTGCTTCAGCACTTTGGCAATTGATGCAGTAAATCACCTCAACAGTGTGGTTGCGTATTTTAAAGCGGTAAATACGGAAGCATTCGATGGATACGGCGCACTTGCCTTGAGCGGCGACGGTAAAACTCTGGCCGTCGCAGCACCAATGGAGGATGCGCTCGCCATCAACGATGGTGACTACGGCAGCAACAACGCGTCGGGCAGTGGAGCAGTGTATGTGTATAACAAGGTGGGCATGGATTGGTTCTTTCAAGCCTACTTAAAAGCTGCCAATGCTGAAGCCGAAGACGCCTTCGGCAGCGCTCTGGCCCTAAGCGGCGATGGCAATACCCTCGCCATTGGCGCCCCCTATGAGGATGGTGGCGAAGGTGGTATAGGCAGTGATGGCTCCTCAAACACTCTCAGTGGCAGCGGAGCGGTTTATCTATTCAAACGTGTGGGTGATACCTGGCTGCAGCAGAGCGCCATAAAAGCAGAGGTCCCCTCTGCAAACGCCAACTTTGGCAGCGCCGTTGCGCTGAGCACCTACGGTGGAACCCTGGCGGTGGGAGCACCGGCAGAACAAGGTAAGGGCAGCGTTTATACCTTCGTTGCACAAAATGAAAATTGGCTTGCACGACAAACGCTTTTAGCACCCAATGGAGAAAACAATGACAGCTTTGGATCATCACTGGCCTTGAGCGCTGCCGGCGATGCACTGCTTGTGGGCGCACCCAATGAAAACGCTAACAGTACCGGTATTGATGGAGCCCCCCTAGATGCCAATGCGCCTTATGCCGGAGCGGCCTATTTATTTTCAAAAAACGATAGCGAGTGGATGTTTAGCCATTATTTTAAAGCATCGAACACCGCAGAAAATAATTGGTTCGGCACTTCGCTGGATATTAGCGCCGATGGAAAAACACTGGTTGTAGGCGCACCTGGTGAATCCAGTTCCGCCATTGATGTCAACGGCGAGCAAAGTAATGCCGGTATGGCCGGTGCAGGAGCTGCCTATGTTTTTCATAATGAGGGCGGCTGGCGTCAGCGTGCTTACTTAAAGTCATCCAACAGTGATATTGGTGATAATTTTGGAGCGTCAGTTTCGATTAATGCCAATGGCGATGTGATTGCGGTAGGTGCTCCCCATGAGGCCAGTATGAATAGCGGCGTTGACAGTAACGATGGCGATAATTCGGCCCCTGGTGCTGGAGCGGCCTATTCCTTCGAGTTTATAGACGGCCAATGGAAAGCAGCAGCATATATCAAAGCATCAAATACCGACGAAGGCGATTTGTTTGCTGGCACACTGTCTCTGGATGCCTCTGGCAACACCCTGGCCGTTGGTGCAATCGCAGAAGACGGCAGTGACCAAGGGGTAGATCCCATTAATCAAGCCAGTAATGCAGCGCTGGATAGTGGTGCGGTTTACCTGTTTTAAAAAATGAACGCGAACAAAGGGGGCTTCGGGAATTTTTTCCAGCTCAAGCTCGGTTTTAAGCTCCCTTTGCTTAGCAACACGCCTTACCAGCCGTTTCTCTTCGGGTTTTTTAATGACTTTATGTTTAGCGTAATCAAATAAACGCTGCTGGATAGCGGTAAAATCACTATCTACCAAATTATCTTCCATGCCAGCACGCACAGGGTTTAAATCCACATAGGCCATACAGCTCAACAAGGCAGCCTCATCCAATTAAAGCCTGGCTTTTATAGCGCCCTTCCCAAAAACGCCCCTTGCATTGCTCCTCTTCATTGGCCATGCGAGCTATGGTTTCGTTTACACCACGCATAAACCAGGCAATATCATAAAGGCGCTCCCGCCAGAGCTCTATTAACTCATACACCACCTCCAGGCTCGCCTCATCCATCGCGCCTGGCGCTTTAAGCCAGCGGTCCACCAGCATATGGCCTTTATAGAGCTGCAACCAACGCTCAACCACCTCCTCTCTTGACCAACTCAAAGCACGCTCTTTATCCACATGCAGCACAACATGGTAATGATTGCTCATTACCGCATAGGCACAGATATCAATGGCGTAAACATAAGAAAGGAATTTAAGGCGGGAGACTATCCACTGCTTGCGGTGGTCAAAATTCTCACCCCTTGAGTAATCATCACCACATAAATACGCGCGCCGAACACAACGCACATAGCAATGGTAGAAAGGCGTCGCATCGAGCGATATTTGAGATTCTCTGGATTGGGTCATGGTGAGGAATTATGGGGGAGACCGCGAGGAAAGTCAACTAATTGGATGTCCCTTATATCTTCAACTAATTGGATGTCCCTTATATCTTCATAGCAGTGATAAAACGGTGTCTCATCAAGCGATATTTACGCTTCTCTTTTTAGAGTCATGGGGTGATTTTACAGGGGCCCTAGTTCAAGAATGAAGTGCACCACCTATACTGAAAAACACAGTAAAGTAGTTGGCTGTCCTATCTTGCATTTGGTGCACTTCGAGTTGAATTCGCCTTCCTGAAAACCAAAACCGTGGTCTATCCCCTATTATTTAATCCCGGTGAACTCGCTCAACCTTCCTTACTCGAAGATCCGATCCTTCCTCAAAAAACACATGAAAAACAAAAACTCTAGAATTGCCACTCAATCCCAACTTTAGTTCGTAATCAATAGTTCTCTGAAAAAACCCAAAAGAGCTTACACCAATACTCAATAATCTACCATTTTCTATGACTTGCATTAGAGACGTCAACTCATTATTAGTCCACTTATCACTCAAAAACCCCATAACTTTAGAACGAAACTCTTTTCTTTCCGAAAACGAATCGAATACTTTAACTATGGCATCATCCGAAATTGGTTTTTCTGTAATAAAAAATCTTTCATCGAAATCCAGCTTGACACAACAATTCGATTCTTTCTGGCTATCAACAACCGCAGCCATATACACTAGACCTTTATGAACATCATCTTCGTTAAGCGTCCATATCTCATCATCAACGGAGTATGTCAATGGCACCTTTCGTGTACGGCATAACCGACTCGACGTCTGATAAATATTTTCGACAATATAGGGGGCAGTAAAATACTTTCTCCCTTCTCGATCGACAACTGACTGTATCACTTGCGCAAACTCGTAATCAGGAAATTGGTTTCTCAAACTTTTTTCTATTTCTACTACTCGAACTTCATTATTTGAAAATGTTATTTGCGAAACCATACTCAAAACCACCAAAAAAATAGTTTTAAAAACCAACATACTTAATTCCCATATCTATGAGCCAACCTTTGTAGATCAGTCCCAGATGAAACATCGCGAACATCTGCGTAACTCATAATACTATTAGTCACATTCTTCTGGTGTTCAAGTCCTATTAGATGACCAAATTCATGTGCAGCTGTACCAGACCTTGACATCATTCGCGCCGCCCCATTTTTATCGAGCACCACATTACGGTTCACGTATATTCGTTTACCTATATTCATTCCTGCAGCGTCTCTCTGATCATCCGGGGGGAGAGATGACCATGATTCTATAGAAAAATCGCCGGAGCTTAAAATATTATTATCAACGGTAAGCGTTGTCTTCACATGATAAGTATGACCATCTATCTCGGCTTGTGTATTCCAGTCTCTTACGATGTCTGACATTATTGCTTCAAAATCTTCGGTTAAAAGACCTGTACCTTTTTTAACTTTTAAATTTATATCTATAAAAGTTTCATCACCTTTGGTAGTGACAGTTACTTTATCCTCACCAAAAACTTTTTTGACTTCATTGGAAATATCAGCCGGCTCTCCGCTTTTGTCTGCGCGCCTATTTCCTGTAGCCCTCACCCCAGCACTAAGCGCATACATAAACGCCGCCCCGCCAGCCCCACTGGAAAACTTCCCTCCAGTGATCCTTGAGGTAAAGTCAAATACTTGGATGTCCCTTAGATATACCAAAATACTTGGATGTCCTTTATATTTATACCCCCTATCCTTTAATCTTGATCTTGTGCCACAAGATTTCCACGTCGTCCAACCACTGGGTTTCTGATGACAAGAAGCATTTTCTATCGAGGTAAAACCTAATCATCCCATCATTAAGATATTTTTCGCTTTTATCATAATAGTTAAACGGCACTGTTACGTAGTAGTTAAAGTCGACATCCAAATCATAGAAGCTCGAAATATGATTGTGAATAAAAACCGTCTTCCCCGGCCCCAGCGAATAAAGGTCAGCAGTGGCGACTTTGGGCTTATCGAGAGAAGCTATTGGACCACGATACTTTGCGCGCCTTCTTGTATTGGGCTCCCCAACTGGAAAGTCTGGATCAAACAAAAAAACATTAGGGTAGTTATGTACAAGCCTCAACTGAACAGGGGATAATTTCAAGTAATCACTCGATACATTTTCAAACTTAAAAATAATATTTACCCTCTGACTATAGTTATCGCACTCTAAACCTACATTGAGGTTCACCTCAGAAGTAAACATCCCACTAGCGCCATGAGAGTACTCTGATAAGAGAATAAACAGCAGGAATATAATTCTTGTAGACATATCAATAGTTCTCCAGAACGCCCTGATAAGCATATGGATCTCTGTAATTATCGCCGTATTTATATTAGACGAGCTATTAGCATGAGCGCGGGCATACTCTACTCCTCCCATGGAGCTTTGGTTATCGTAACCGGGATGACCGAACCCCATAGCGTGAGTATGCTCATGTATTAAAGTATAATTTTTATTACCACTTAAAGCATCGTCAAAAGCCGTTTTAGAAAGGTATATATTTTGTGTTTTTTCACTGAAGTACCCACCTGTAGTGCCATTCGCATGGGTCTTATCTTTGTTGAATATTTTCCTATATCTACCGGGGCTGAATTTTTTAATTGTTTCTTGAATTTTCTGCACGTTAGTATCAAGCGCCCCCAAATCTACTTGATCACCAAAAAATTCTTTTACTACGGCTAACGCATTCGGATCCCCGCTTTTTGCTAAGCTAACAATCTTTTCTAGCTTTGCACCTTGGTCGATCAGGGCTTGCTTTAATTTTAACGCATCTTTATATTCAAAGTCGGGCCGAGTTTCTACATTTTCATCAAAATAATTATTTTGCCCACCAGAGATCGCTTTAATCTTTGAAACCCCAGCACTAAGCGCATACATAAACGCCGACCCAGCAGCCCCATTCTTAAACTTACTCCCAGTAATCGTTGTAGTAACACCACCAACAACTGCCGCCGCAATCAAACCCTCTGCACTAAAGCCTTCACCACCGCCGCCAAATGCAGCGCCAATGCCGGCAGCGCCAACAGCACCCGCTATCATTCCATTTACGATAGGGGCCCAAACCGCATTCGCCCACGGCGTATAAATTGTTAGTACGACAGCAACTATTGCCCCCGCATATTGCCTCACCTCATCCTTAACCGCATGCCAACGATCACTAACCCAATTAAGTCAACTACTTGGATGTCCTATATATTCGCCGACTTCGTCCCACACCAGCTCAATGTGCTGGGCGTTATCGATCATGTTAGAACCAAAGGCTTTAATGGTTTTAGCTAAGCCCGTGCCCTGGTAATAGGCGTATTTTTGGGTAACACCATTCCCGTATAGCGCCTCCGTTATTTTACCCCGAGCATCCATTGCTTTTACTTGGTAAAACAAGTCATGTTTGCCGTTTTTGCCCGCTACATCAACCACTCGCTCCAAGTAGCCTTGGCTGTTATACACATTTTTTACACCATTCTTATTGAACGAGGCACTGGATCGCGCACTATCGAAAACTTGGAATACACGACCAAACTGGTCGTAAGTTTGTTTTTCGTAATGCGTGGTACTGTTGTTATGGCCAGGAAAGGTAGTGGTTGTTTGAGACACACGACCTAAGCCATCAAAATTTATTGATTGGCTGTATTGCGCACTACCGCACACGGTAACGCTGTCCCATACACGCGCCAATTCAACTCGCCAAAAGCATTGTAATTATAGCCCAAATTGCCTTTATCAGGGTCCGACATACTCGTTTTTCTACCCACCAGGTTGTAACCTATGCTGGTCTGGTTGCCCACTGGGTCTTTCATCAAGCGCAGGTTGCCAGAGGCATCAAAGTAAAAATCCGTTTCACCTTTTAGCGGGTCTTTCACGCGAACAACTTGCCCAAGCGCATTGCTAACTGCACGACGCACTAGCTGCTTAGCATTGCTTATTGTTTTTATATTATCGATATAGGTGAATTGAGTTCTAGGGCGTTCGCCATCTTCACGCACTGGCTGGTATATACTCCCAGCACGACCCAGAACATCTACATCGGCATTTTCTGTCCAGTCTTGAGCGCCCAGTGACGAACCCTGCAGGAAGGGAATACTGGTTAGGATAACCCTGACCAGTTTGTCGTATTCCGTATCTACCAATATCCATTTTGAGCCATCAAAGGAAGGCGCGGCTTTACGTATCGCGCGACCGAGTGCATCTAAACAGGTATATCCCCGTGGACCCGAAGCACTGGCCTCCAGTGTCCAGTAGGCGTTATTCGGCTGGTTGCACACTTGGCTATTGCCTTTTGCGGCGCTGGTTGTAACTGCAAGCCCTGAGCTATCTGCTCGGAAGTAAATATTCCAATCAAGCCGAAGAAGCACTACCATTACCGCCCCGAAAGCTTCAGGTTTTTCCGCATCCGGCATGTTCTTCACTCCCGAACGGCAACATTTTTTTAGGCCTCTCACCAGCAAATACCGCGAGCAAGTGGTGCAGTGCCTGTGCCTGCTGTACCAGCGCCTGTACAGCTCCAATGCGGACTATGGCTCTTCTCTGTCGCGAGAACAGGTGCTGGAGATTCTGGAAGAAGCGCTGGTGCGGGCGCCGGTGCTGGAGGCCGAAGACGGTGAGGAAGAAACTCGCTTTAAAAATAACCGGGAAAAGGCCAATTGGATTCTGAAGCAATTGCTGGAATACGGCTGGCTGGAAAAGCAGGTAGATACTGCCACTATGCAGTCCACCTTTCCCTTTAGCCGCATGGGCAGGCAGTTTACCCAGCCGCTGGTGGAGGCAGATAACACCCAGATTCGCACTCGTCACCGCAATACGCGCAACACCCTGAACGCGCTAGAAGCGTTTATAAACAGAGGGGAAGTACACGACCTCTTGGATGCTTTTGAATACTCTGAGCGTATTGTGACCGATTTCACCGATGTTATTTCAGAACTGGAAGAACGCAAACGGCAACTGGTGCGTGAAGTGGAATCCCAGCAACTGGTACAACAGGCTACCGACCAGTTTTTCGAGTTTATGGAAAAGCGTTTTCAGCCAGATGTATCTGTTCGCCTTTCTGCCGATAGCGTAGAAAAGCACCGTGACCAGATTCACAAAGCCATCAGTAAAATACGCCGTAAAAAGACTGAAACCAAACACGAGATCGAAAAGCAGCTAAGGCGCCTAGTACCGGAAATGGCCATAGAAGGGCAGTCGGTACTGTGGCTGATTTTGGACACCATAGAACGCCGAATGGGCAATGCCGCCGACATTATGCTGCCCGCCCTGCGCCGCGCCTTACACAGTTTTACCAAGCGAGCGGATATTATTATTCGACAGTTGAGCTACTTGAACAGCCAGCAAAATAACGACCTGCTGCAAGTGTGCAAGCAACTGCAAGACTGCAATGAAGAAACCTTTAACGCAAAGCTGCAAGCTGCAGCAGAACAGATGGCTACAGTTAAACTGCAACTGGTGGACCCGGCACAAATAAAATTGCAGGAGCGCAAGCGAGCCCAGTATGTACACACTGCAGTTAATGAAGACCAGACAGTGGATAAAGAGGCACAAAAAGAAATACTTATTCAGCAAATGCTGGATCAGGCCTTTACCATTAATAATCAAAAGGTACGCGAGTACATTGTTAAAGCGCTGCGTTCCGGGCAAAAAATATCAACGCGAAACCTACCCATAGATTCTGCCCACGATTTGCTGGCCATGGCGCATATTATTGAGGTGGGCGCGGTGAATAGTTTGAGTACAGAGCACAGCTTTAAGGTGGAGCCAACAGGCAGAACAATCGAATCCGATTTCTACCGACAGCAGGACGAATTTACCATTGAACTCACCCCAAAATGAATTACTGTGTTGTGGCGAAGCATGCTCGTCGCCATTGGCACCGGCAAGTCAAAGATATCAATAATGATAGAAAACTTTTTAACTGAACAATTAGCAAAAATCGGCCTGAAACAAGAAGAATTTTCCGAAATTCTAATACGGCTTTTAGACTATGGCGTAATTTGCCGGGATGAAAGCCAGGTCGAAGCAATGCTATATGACCGCTACCTGCAATGTGACTCGCTGGTAGAAGATTACCTGCGCGTATTGGCCATGCGAATTCAGCACAACAAGCAATTTGCTTTTATTCGAGTTTACCCTCCCGGCGCTGACGTTCCCGGCATGATCGACGAAGAGAACTCCCCCTTCAGCGGCGGCTTTCGTTCTCGCCCCACTCAACAGGAAGTGGCGGTAATTCTTGTACTACGAGAAGAATACGAAAAAGCGCTGCGCGAAGGCCAGGTAGATGAGAAAGGCAATGTAATGCTTTCCCTTGAGGGCCTCGCCATAGCAATGAATAACTTGCTAAAACGCAATTTACCAGAGGGCCAGGTTGAGCGAAAACGACTGTTTGTTCGCCTGCGCCAACTGCGGCTGATTCAATTTAATATGGACGATGAACTGGAGAGCGAAGAAAGCTGGCTGAGTATTCAGCCCTCCATTACCAGCTTTGTTAGCGAACAAGTGTTAAACGGGCTAATGGGAGACACAGTTTTAACAGAAGAAAATCAGCAGCCAGAAAAGGACACGATTGTTGCAAGCGCCCTTTTTGACGATACTGCCTTAGCAGGTACTTCCTTGGAAGATAACACCGTAGAAGATTCCACCTTAAACGACAATGAAGACCAGGAGCGCCAGTAAATGTTTTTGAAAAAAGGCGTTTTTGTCAACTGGGGCAATATACCCCATCTGGAATTTGATTTTGGCCCCATCAATTTGTTTTCTGGCGGCAATGGTTCGGGTAAAACCACTGCCGCAGATGCCATTCAAACATTGATGACCGCTGCCCACGAAAATTTATTTAACTACAACCCCGGCCAGGATGAAACCACCCAAAAAGGTCGCGGCGGCAAGCAGGTGCGCACCCTCGCCTCCTACGTGCTGGGTTGCGACGATGGCAGCTATGCCCGCCCCCATGCCACCGACGGTTATGTGGCGGGCATTTTTCATCCCACACAGGGAGAAGCCGGGGAAGTATTCACTGCCGTGATGTGTATGCGCGCCCATGTGGACAGCGCTGGCTCACAAAAACAGGCAAGGTTGGATGAGCTTATTTTTCTTGTTCTACCCGGCGAACAGCTGGCACTCTCGCATTTTGTGCGCACTTACCCGGATGGCAAGCACATTGTTCCCATCACTGAAATTACCACCCTGCTGAAAAAAGAGTTCGGCGCAAAGTCGGTAGAAATTTACGATAAAAAAGGCGCCTACCTTCGACGCTTGTACGGTGCGCTGCGGGGTCGGCGTGAAGCGGTATCGGATCGTGAAGCTAAACACGCGGCTCGCACCTTTTCTAACTTTATGGCCTACAAGCCGGTAAAAAGCATTAATGAATTTGTCGCACGCGAGGTTTTAGAACCTAAAGACCTGGGCGATGCCATTCGCAATGTTTCCGACCTGATGAAAACCATTCATCAAATGGAAAGTGATACCAAAGCCTTGCGCGATTCCATTGAAATTTTGGGCAAGGCAAATGACACCACAGGCCGCTACCTGGACACCTGGGTGGAACGACGCCTGGCGGAATATACAGAAGCTACCCGCAGGCTCAACACCAATCACAAGGCCTATTTAACGGCAAAAAACAGTCAAAAAGAAACGCGTGAAGCGCTGGCAGAGAACGAAGACAAGGCACAACAGTGTGAACTTAAACGCAGCCAGACTCACGAAGAGATTATTACTCTAGAGGCACAGCGCCAAGGCATTACGGCATTAAAAGATAAGGACGCACTGGAAAAAACTATCGCCGAAGCCAATAGAAAGCTCACGCACAATGCCAGACCCCTGCTGGAACAGCATCAACAACTGGAACGTAACATTGGTGCAACACAAAAGTTACTCAGTGGCTTGAACGAATATTCATTAGCGGTGGATATTCCTGCACTCGATAGCCGAGAGTTTCGCACCCTGGCCAAAGCAACTACCAGTAACACCGACGTTACCGAATTTGACTTAACCAAATTACTGGGTAAAGACTGGATAGATACGGCCCCACTGCAAGAATTTCTTGATAATGTACTGGCTGCGGAAGGCGAACACAGGAAACTCTACCAACATTTACACCAGGCCCATAGCGATAAGGGCAACGGCATACGCGATCAGGTTGCGCTGGTGCTCTCGGCACAAAATCGCAAGCGCGAAGACTTGCAAACGAAATTACGGCAAAAGCAGAAAGAGGTTCAATTACTCGAAAGCCGCAAGGTCAGTTACCCTTCCTATGTGGAAAGTGCACTCTCAGCCATTAAAAAAGCCTGCCCGCAGGCGGACCCACGAGTACTGTGTGACTATATTGAAATCCTCGACCCTCAGTGGCAAATGGCCATCGAAGGCTATATTGGCGGCGCACGTTTTTCTATTATTGTCGAGCAGGAATACGAAGCAAAAGCCATTGCCATCGTTCGCAGCTTACCCGACGCCAGACGCAACCGCGCGCGCGTTATTCAGGGTTACAAAGCACAGCGAGACGCTGAGCGTTTAAATCTACCAAAGGACTCCATTATTGAAGTAATGGCATTTAGCCATAAAACCGCCGAATTCTATTTGCGTGCCTCTTATGGCTCTGTGGTACAGGTAAAAGATGCCGACGCCTTAAGAGCTACCGCTCGAGGTGTTACCCCCGAAGGTTTGGGCTCCGGTAATTACAGCATGTGGCGCTGTGACCTTGACGATAGCGAACTGGTTTTTGGCCAGGGTGCGCGTGAGCGGGCGTTGCGAGCAAAAGAAAAAGAGCGGGAACAACTGGCGATAGACGCGAATGCGGCGGAACAGGAATACCAGACTATCGCTCGTATATTTGAACAGGTGGAAGCCATTAAGGCTGTTCAGTGTGCGGACGTTATACGCACCATGCTTAACCTTCATCACGATATCGAAACCGCAGAATCTGCCCTTGCCCGAATGGACCTGAGTGATTTCGAGCAACTGGAAAACCAGCTTACAGATTTAAAACAACAATACGCGGAACTGGAAAACCACTATAGAGAGCTTGGCCAGCAGTCCGGACGCTTGCAGGAACGAGAGCGCCAGAGCAGCAAAAAAGTAAAAGATCTCGCCGATGCCGTGGACATCTTCCAGCAAGCACAAGAAGACGCCGAAGTGGCCATTGAGCGTATTGCCGACTGGCATACGGACTTCGATAGCGAGCAAGCCTTAAAACAGGGCGATGAGCGAGCCAAACAGGCTGGAAATAATTTTAATTTTGAGGAAGAGGTTCAAACCCTCACCGGAAGCCTGGAAAAAATTGAGCGAGACCTTTACCAAACTATTTTAACGCACAACCAACATTGTAATCCTCACGACAGCATTCTCTACGATACCGGTTTTGGTGAACGCCACGGGGATGAATTTTTCCAGCGCGTGGTAAAATTGCGCGGCGAAGTGGATTTAATCCACAATCGATTGAAAAACAATGTACTGGTGGATAAATACGATAAACTCACCGGCCTAAAAGACAGCTTCAACACTGCCTTTGTTACCAACCTTTGCCACTCCATTTATCAAGCAATTGGCGAAGGCAAACGTATTCTTGACGACCTCAACCGCGAATTGGAACATCACCGCTTTGGTGCCGACCGAGAGCGCTTTTATTTTGGCTGGACTTGGGTACCTGAATTTCAGGAGTACTGGAAATTTTTTAAAGAAGTGATTGATATTCCCAGCCTCGGTGACGGTACCAGCCTGTTTGATGCAGACCTTTCAGCAACAGGCTGCGCGGTACGGGATAAATTACTGGTAATGCTGTTGGATAAAGACGAGCAAGTGGCACTGCGGGAACTTGGTCGGGTAAGCGACTATCGCAACTATCGCCAGTACGAAATTTATAAAGAACCGGAAGGAAAATCGCCCATCGCGCTAAGTCAGTACGGTACCGGCTCTGGGGGCCAACTGGAAACGCCTGCGTACATTATTCGCTCCGCAGCGGTAACGTCGGCGTTTCGCTTTAACGAGGGCAGTGCTCACCTGCGCATGGTGCTGGTAGACGAGGCCTTCTCAAAGATGGACGAAACACGTTCCCGAGAGGTCATCAACTACCTCACAGAAACTCTTGGCCTGCAATTGGTATTTATTATGCCCACCAGCAAATCCGGGCCATTTTTGGATCTTATCAGCAATCAGTTTGTCTTTAGCAAGTGCCCCTCACCCAGTAAAATTGGCGAATTGGCCACACGGGTTCTGGTTGACCGAAAAGCCTGTAACCAGGAGAAGATTAAAGAACTTTGGGCTAACCATCGCAAAATGGTTCGACATCAGGGTATGCTTGATTTCATGGAAGGGCTTTAGATAATCGAAACACAGACGCAAATAAGCTTTGGCCGACGGGGAGTTGCAGCAACGCCAGCGTTGCTGGCTTCTGCAGTACTCTTCTTTTAATGAAACGCCCCTGCAAGAGGGGTTTGATATATGAATATACAAGAAAACATTTTTCGCACCCGCCCAAGATGGGTGGATGAAGAACCTATGGTGGCGGGCTTGCTGGACACCTTTCTCCACAAGCTGGAAAAAGGCCACCGCCTCACCATGCGGGTAAATAGTAAAACCCTGCCTGAACTGTTCGACTTTGATTCCGGCGAGAACAAGTACCTTTGGTCGCTGGTGAAGTCCCTTAACAATGAATATCACATCGTCTCCATACGCTACGCTCGCAACAAGCCCTACCAGGAACCTTATGATAATGCTCAGCTGGTATTTAACGACGAAAAAGAAGAGCTGGTGCGGGACTGGCTAAACCGCCCCGCTCTGGATCCCTATGCGCTGGTATGGCAAGACACACTGCACAAGCTGAAAGACCGCTTTGAGGACCATGGCCAAGCGCTATCGGAGCAAATGATTCGTCTGCCGGATCAGGGGGCAGAACAAACCCTGCGTGCATTCGCCCGTATAGGCGGCGAACTGCAAAAACCCATCACCCTGCGTGCACTTTCCGCCCGCTGCTTCTGGGGCGACTCCAAGTTTCTAGACCACCGAGAAGAACTGGTGCGCGCCCTCTACCCATCGGCATGCCATAACCTTCTCCCCCGTCCGGTGATGATGACGGTTAAAATGAGCAGCCAGATTGACAGGGTTATTTTTGTTGAAAACCAGGATAGCTTTCTGGGCCTTACTGATCTGGCTTTGGATAACACAACACTCGTTTACTGTGCCGGATTTCGCGGCACAGCCGCTCGGGTGAGGCAGCGAGGTCAAGTAAGCTTTAGCTATACAGGTGAGTTACCCGGCACAAGGCAACAAGCCATTTTTGAGGATTGGTGGTTTGGCTCCAGTGCCGACCCATCGATAAAGGTGCGTTTTTGGGGAGACTTGGACTTTGCAGGTATGGGCATACTCAAAGCCCTGAAACAGGTCTTTCCTGAAGTTGACGCCTGGAGGACAGGTTACACACCCCTGCTCGAACGACTTGAACAAGGCCTGGGCCACGAGCACGAGAGCAGCGGTAAGGAACGGCAGAAAGACCCAGAGCTAACCGGCTGTGAACTGGCAGATACGCAGTTATTACCGGCGATTAGAGAACATGGCCTGTTTGTGGACCAAGAGGCTGTGCTGGCTGGGGAGTTGGGAATCTGATGGTTGGCCAAGGGGAAATCGCAAGCAGGATAAGCCAAAGCAGTCACCGGCCCCAAGCAAGCCTCTAGATTAAACCTGAGTGAGTAAACAGCCTCCCCAGCGGACCACCACATAAGTAAGATAACCAAGCCCAAATACCCACTTTTCGACACCGCTGAGGTGGAGGCGGTGCAGCGCAACAAAGCCCTGGACTGACTCCCCCACACCCAATACTGCGCTCTTTCTTGAACCGCCGCAGTTCCGTTCTGCCTCTCTCTCAATTGCTATAGCCTGGTATGCCCAGCGCTTAGGCTGGGCTTACTTAGCCGGGAAAGGAGTGAAAGCGGGTTTGGGATGGACTCGCGCCCTCCATGGCGCTCGGGCTTCGCCCGTCGGCAGAGCCGACGCCCAAAATTGTTCCAAACAATTTTGTCGAACGAAGGCTTCGAACCACATCATCCCTCTTCGCCATACACAAAAAAGCCCAGCGCTTAGGCTGGGCTTACTTAGCCGGGAAAGGAGTGAAAGCAGGTTTGGGATGGACTCGCGCCCTCCATGGCGCTCGGGCTTCGCCCGTCGGCAGAGCCGACGCCCAAAATTGTTCCAAACAATTTTGTCGAACGAAGGCTTCGAACCACATCATCCCTCTCCGCCATACACAAAAAAGCCCAGCGCTTAGGCTGGGCTTTTTTGTGTATGGCGGAGAGGGAGGGATTCGAACCCTCGATACCGATCAAGGTATACTCCCTTAGCAGGGGAGCGCCTTCGGCCACTCGGCCACCTCTCCGAATCGGTTTGTATGCGGCATAAGCATTGTTGCTAAGCCGTATATTTCGTGGGCCGCGATAATAGCAACATGGCGAGAAAAATCAAATAGTTAAGTGCAACTTTTTAGAAAATAAAAAAACCAAAGCAAGTTATCCTGCTTTGGTTTTCATCATATTCACCAGGCGTGCTGCCTGACTAGTGCCTAACTGTTTCCGGGTTCAGCCTTTTCTTGTTTTTCTCTTTGTATACGCTGATAAATTTCTTCGCGGTGAACCGCTATTTCTTTCGGTGCATTTACGCCGATACGAACTTGGTTGCCCTTCACGCCCAGCACTGTCACTGTAACGTCATCGCCAACCATTAAAGTCTCACCTATGCGGCGGGTTAATATTAACATCGTGCTTTATCTCCTTAGATTCATCCTGCTCTGTACCAGCGGTTTTATTGTAGCGTTAGCTTCCGCTGTTGCTTATCTTAACCGGCCTTGTTGTTTTTGTTTTCGCTAATACTCAACACAGTTTTAGCACGGACGGCAGATTTAAACCAGCCAACTTTTTTAAATTAGCCATTTAAACGATCTATTGTCACACTAGATGACAGCGTTGTCACCCTTTTCAACTAGGCTAGCGCCTGTAACTTTACTGATTAAAACACTTACTAAAACTTACTTCTCAAGACCAAAGGCCGAATGCAGGGCCCTTACAGCCAGCTCAAGGTATTTTTCATCAATGATCACAGAGATTTTAATCTCAGAGGTAGTGATCATTCTGATGTTAATGTTCTCTGCCGCCAAAGCCTTGAACATGGTTGATGCTACACCAGCGTGTGAGCGCATTCCTACCCCCACAATAGAAACTTTGGCGATTTTGTCGTCGGCCACAATTTCACGCGCACCAAGGTCTTTGGCCACTTCCTGCAACACAGCCTGGGCTTTACCCATATCATTTCTATGCACGGTAAAGGTCAGGTCGTTAGTGTTATCAGCTGCGATGTTCTGCACAATAACGTCTATTTCTACGTTTGCATCACCAATAGGGGCCAATACTTTTGAGGCAACACCGGGCATATCGGGAACACCGAGTATTGAAATTTTTGCTTCATCACGGTTGAAAGCTATGCCTGATACAACGGGTTGTTCCATTGAATCTTGTCCTTCGTCGAGTGTAATTAATGTACCGGGGCCGTCTGTGAATGTGGACAAAACCCTGAGAGGTACGTTGTATTTACCTGCAAACTCCACCGCTCGGATTTGCAGTACTTTTGATCCGAGGCTTGCCATTTCCAGCATTTCCTCGAAAGTAATCTGATTAAGGCGACGTGCACCATCAACAACACGTGGGTCTGTGGTATATACGCCATCGACGTCGGTGTAGATCTGACATTCATCAGCTTTTAAAGCGGCTGCAAGAGCTACACCAGTGGTATCTGATCCACCTCTGCCCAGAGTAGTTATGTTGCCGTCTTCATCTACCCCCTGGAACCCCGCAACCACCACTACCCGACCTGCATCCAGATCTGCTCGCATATTGGCTACGTCTATATCCTGAATGCGCGCTTTTGTATGGGCGTCATCGGTAAGAATCCTCACCTGAGTACCCGTGTATGAGCGTGCATCATAGCCCTTAGCCTTCAAGGCCATACACAACAGAGCGATGGTAACCTGTTCACCGGTGGAGACTAAAACATCCATCTCTCGTGGATCTGGATCTTGCTGCATGTCGCTTGCTAAAGAGATCAACCGATTGGTTTCACCGCTCATGGCGGAAACTACCACAACCATGTCATGGCCTGCATCTCGGAAGCCCGCTACTTTATCGGCGACGGCTTTAATTTTTTCTGTGGTACCGACAGAAGTGCCGCCGTATTTTTGAACAAATACACTCATGTATTTCGCCAACTCGCTTTAAAAAGGGCCTGTGCCCAGAAATGGGCGCAATTAAACACTAATTTTCACCGTTTGTTAACAGGAAGTGTTTGATTTAAGTAGGCTTTTTTGTACTTGCTCAGAAACTCTGCTCAACCCAGCCGAGCACTTGCTCCATCGCCGAAGGCAACGCCGCGAGGTCGCTTCCTCCACCTTGAGCCATATCGGGCCGGCCACCTCCCTTCCCGCCAATTTTACTGGCGACTTGCTTCACAAGATCTCCGGCCTTCACGCGAGATGTAGCATCTTTGGAAACCCCTGCGGCCAAAGCAATTTTGCCCTCGTTCACGGCTGCCAGAATGACCGCTGAGCTTCCAAGCTTATTCTTTAACAGGTCGATGGTGTCACGAAGGGATTTAGCATCAACGCCATGCAGGGTTTTCACCAGTACTTTAATGCCTTTAACGTCCACCGCCTCGCTCAGCCACTCATCAACAGAGGCTGCTGCGAGCTTACTCTTAAGCCCGGCCAACTCCTTTTCCATGCCTTTATTGTGCTGCAGCAGAATTTCCAGCTTTTCCACCAACGTTTCCGGTGAGGCTTTTAACAGCGCCGCTGCCAGTTCGAGTTTTTTTGTCTGTTGAGCAAGCAGGTCGAGCGCGCCCTCACCAGTGACTGCCTCGATACGCCTCACACCGGCGGCAATACCGCTTTCTGATGTTACTTTAATTACACCAATGTCCCCGGTTCGTTTAACGTGGGTACCACCACAAAGCTCTACAGAGAAGCCATCCCCCATGGAAAGTACTCTAACCTGGTCACCGTATTTTTCGCCAAAGAGCATCATTGCACCTTTGGACTTCGCGGCTTCCATATCGCAGACCTCTGTTTGAACCGCTGTATTAGCACGAATCTGAGCGTTTACCAGCGACTCTATTGCCGCCAGCTCGTCAGCTTTGACTGGTTCAAAATGAGCGAAATCAAAACGTAAGCGCTGAGAGTCCACCAAGGAGCCTTTCTGGGTAACGTGCTCGCCAAGTACCTTCCTTAGAGCTGCATGCAAGAGGTGGGTAGCAGAGTGGTTGAGCTGGGTACGGCTTCTCACCGCCGAATCCACTGTAGCTTCCACCTCATTGGCCATTGCAATGCCGCCACTGAGCATTACCCCCAGATGTAAGTGATTGTTGCCACTCTTTTGGCAATCTCTCACCTCGAATTTACCTGCTACCGTGGCAATGTAGCCACAGTCGCCAACCTGCCCGCCAGACTCTCCATAAAAGGGTGTTTGCGCGAGCACGATGACACCTTCATCCCCCTCGTTCAGCTGAGAGACTTGCTTGCCATCTTTTAAAAGTGCGGTAACCTCAGCTTTGGCGTGTAAGTGCTGGTAACCCGTAAATTCGGTTTTGCCCGCTAGCTCCAGGCTATCGGTGTAGTCAATTTTGAATGAGCCAGATGCACGAGCACGCTGCTTTTGTTCTTCCATCAGTCGCTCATAGCCAGCCATATCCAGGCTTAACTTGCGCTCGCGCGCAATGTCATTGGTAAGGTCTACCGGAAACCCGTAGGTGTCATAGAGTGTGAACACAGTTTCACCACTAATGACTTCGCCCTTGAGCGATCTCAATTGCTCTTCCAGTACGCCCATTCCTTTATCAAGGGTTTTAGCAAATTGCTGCTCCTCAGCCAGTAACACCTTTTCAATTTGCCCTTGTTGTTTTGTCAGCTCAGGATAGGCATCGCCCATTTGCTCCACCAGAGCGCTTACCAAGGTATGGAAAAACGGCTCAGTCTGACCCAATTTGTGTCCATGGCGAATTGCTCTGCGCATTATGCGACGCAACACGTACCCTCGGCCTTCGTTTGAGGGAAGCACGCCATCACAGACCAAAAACGCACAGGAGCGAATATGATCGGCAATAACACGCAGTGATTTGTGTTCCAGGTCCTTGCTCTTGCAGGCTTTTGCGGCTGCGGCGAGCAGCGCCTGGAATAAGTCGATTTCGTAGTTGCTGTGCACGTTCTGCATTACAGCGGCAATGCGCTCCAGGCCCATACCTGTATCGACGGAGGGTTTTGGCAAAGGCACAAGAGATCCATCAGCTTGTCGCTCATACTGCATGAACACCAGGTTCCAGATTTCTATATAACGGTCCAAATCATCATTTTCGCTGCCAGGGGGGCCGCCCGGCACACCTTCGCCATGGTCATAGAATATTTCTGAACATGGACCACAGGGGCCTGTATCACCCATCTGCCAGAAATTAGCTTCGTCTAAACGAGAGAACCGGCTGGGATCCACCCCCACCTCTTTTAACCAGATATCAGCTGCTTCATCATCCGATAAGTGAACGGTTACCCACAAACGCTCCGGCGCAATGCCCATTACCTCTGTGAGAAATTGCCAGCCGAACTTAATCGCATCTCGCTTGAAATAATCGCCAAAACTGAAATTGCCCAACATTTCAAAAAAGGTATGGTGGCGAGCGGTATAGCCAACATTTTCCAGATCGTTGTGCTTACCCCCTGCCCGCACGCAGCGTTGAGAGCTGGTGGCGCGGCTATAGGGCCGAGATTCCTGCCCCAAAAAAACGTCTTTAAACTGCACCATGCCGGCGTTAGTGAATAACAATGTAGGGTCATTGCCCGGCACCAGTGAACTGCTTGCCACGATTTGATGCTCCTTACTGTTAAAGTAAGTTAAAAAGGCATCGCGTATTTCTGAGCTTTTCATACAATCTTCTGCTTAAAGTAATCTTTCTAGTGTGCGCAAACTGAGCGGGTGTAAAGCCCCTTAACGCATACCCAAGGAACCTTCATCGAAGGATTTATTGGCTAAAATGTGCAAATGCAGGTGGAAAACCTGTTGCCCGGCGCCAGCACCATTATTAACCACAACACGGAAGGCATCCTCCACGCCTAATGTGCGAGCAATTTCGCCGACTTTCAACATCAGGTGCCCCAGCAAAGCTTTATCCTCATCACTGGCATCAGCAAGCTTAGCAATGGGTTTTGCGGGAATTACCAGCACATGGGTTGGTGCTTGCGGATTGATATCTTTGATACAAATACACTGGTCATCTTCATACACGATGTCTGCTGGTATCTCGCGATTAATAATTTTTGTGAACAGGCTATCTTCGCTCATGGTTCAACTCCCTGAGGGGCTGTTTAGTCGTCTAATCTCGATAGGTTTAATGCTTGGCCTTAAATTGGCGCCTGTAGCTGGTCAGTGCTGTGCGTATTGTTCTTTTTCTTCAAGGCTTAGCTGACGCGCTTCAGTCTCCAGCATGACGGGAATGCCGTCGCGGACTGGGTAGGCCAGCGCGCTCACTACACATACCAGCTCTTGCTTCTCTTCCACATACTGAAGCGGTGCTTTACTGACTGGACATACAAGGATGCTGAGTAATTTCTGGTCAATCATGCTTAATCCAAAGGTTTTTGGCACGGTATCGAAGGGCTGTGAATATTACACCGCAGCACGGCTTTTGTCTGCTAAATCAAGGGGCAGCGTCCTTTTTTAGCAGTAAAGCAGGGTCCAGGCGCTGTTCGTACCAGTTCACTCTCCAATCCAGATGCGGCCCTGTGACACGGCCTGTTGCACCAATTTCTGCAATTGTTTGCCCCTGCTTTACGGTGTCCCCATCTTTAACGAGAATTTCACTCAAGTGGATAAAGGTAGAGGAGATGCCGTGGCCATGGTCAATAATCAAGGTACCCCCGGAGTAATACATATCATTCTCCGCCAGCGTAACAACACCACCCACAGGGGCCACAACAGGTGTACCAACCGGTGAGCCTATATCCAAACCATAGTGAGGACGTTTAGGAACACCGTTAAAAACACGCTGACTGCCATATACACCAGTGATGGGCCCCTCAGCTGGCACAACAAACTTGTCGTTGTATTCCTTTAAAGTGCTAGTTATTGATCTTGCTTTGCGAATTCGCTTGTTGTCCTGCCGAATGCGCTCAAGTACCGTCGCCGGGGGGGATACATACTTCTTTTCGACCCCTTCAATACGCTGAACATCATATTCACGTTGTTTTACGTCAAAAGTGAAGGTGCTCTGCTGCACGCCAATGTTAAGCGTAATATTGACAGGCCCCTTAATATCGCGGCCCAAGCCAAAAACAAAGTGGCCGTTTTCATCCGCCTTAAGCGTCTTATCGAGCACTAGCACATTTGCATGGCTCGTTGTTTTACCCTTGATCATAGCCCCCTGAATCCAGCTACCCTCAATCAGCAGTGGGATAGCCTTGCTATCCTCCGCCAGAGCGGCAACTTGCACCAAACCTAAGAAAACGGCAAGTAGATAGCTTAAGCCCATTTTTATTTTCATAAGATAAAAACCTTCAAATACGATGCGTTGGCTATTCAATCACAAATAGATAGAAGTGTTTCGACACTGTAAAATGCATAATGATTCCCCACAAACCTTTCTGTCAACGTTGCTTTGAGAATTTCATTAGGTGGCCGCTTGAACCATATAAAAAACTACAAACCACCACTTTTTCTTCTTAACAACCACTTACAAGTTGCCCTCTCCAGTTCAGCATTACGACGAAAAGCAATCCAAAAACACAGTCGTTCGCTGGAGATTAATGCCACCCCAGTATTGGTAGAAAGCGATTGCGGGGTAAAACTGACTGCCGTACTCAACAGCAGGGATGCGAATAAACGAAAGCACCTGATTATAATGCTTCACGGATGGGAGGGCTCGGTGCAGTCGTCCTACATGATATCTTCATCAAATTATTTGCTGAAAAACGGCTTTGACGTACTTCGCCTTAATTTTCGCGATCATGGCAATTCTCACGCACTCAACAAAGAAATTTTTAACTCGAGCCGACATCAGGAAATAATAGCTGCGCTAAACAAAATACAGCAACAGTACGCTTATAAACAATACGCACTACTGGGCTTTTCACTTGGAGGTAACTTTGCTCTCAGGGTTGCCAGTATAGGTTCAAAACAGTTAAGCAGTGAGATTGCAGCGGTATTTTCCATTTGCCCCCCCATAGACCCTAAACACACCACTCAGGCACTTGAGCGCGGCCCGCGGTGGTATGAATCCTATTTTGTTAAAAAATGGAAAACGTCTTTGCTCAACAAGCTTGAATATTTCCCGGAGTACGCCTACAGAGAAGCACTATTGCCGATGACAACACTCGGGGAAATGAACGAGTATTTTATTCCCCGGTATACGCCGTTTACATCAGTGGACGACTACTTTCTCTCATATACTCTGACAAATGACATTCTTGGAAATATTAACTGCCCAACAACCATAGTGGCGGCCAAAGACGACCCCATCATTCCAATCAGTGATTTCGAACACTTGGAGGGCTCAGACCGCTTAACGATTGAAGTGAGTGAAAGGGGTTCGCACTGCGCATATTTACTGAGCTTAGCAGGCCCAAGCTGGGCAGATAGGCGAGCGCTGCAGTTCTTTAAAGATGTTCTCTGCTAATGAGCTAGAACAAGCACTGTATTGTTAGGAGATGCCCTAAACCAGTCATTGCAGCTTTAACCGGGTAAATAAACAGTTCATCATGAATGTTTTATTGATCTCAGTTATAAAATCGAGAGTTTTAGCATACCCGATTAGCCCACGAATAGTCCTTGCTGATTTAAGAGCTACGGGAGTAATGCGGCTAGCGGATATCAGCAAACAACTGCTCGATATCGGCATAGCGAAAACCGCGGTAACGTAAAAAGTTTTGCTGCTTGGCTTTCTCTGCATAATCTGCCGGAGGGGACTTGAATTTTTTCTGCCACGCTTCTCCTATAATGTCGGGCCATTTTTCTTCCAGTGCTGCGAGGGCCTGCGCGACCAACTCCGTCGCGACACCTTTTTCCCCCAGCTCCAAAGAAATTCGTTCGGCACCAAATCCTTTTGACTGCCTCATACGCGCATAGGAAAAAGCAAAGCGCTCATCGCTCTGATACCCCAGCGACTGCAGGCGAGCGATTATTTCGTCGAGTTCAGAATAAATCTGCTCCTGCGAGCCTTCCATTTTTTGCGGGAGCTTTTGACGAAGCTCCCGCTCGGAGTATTCACGCCGAGCGAGCAAACGCAAGGCCTTATCGTAGATAGCTTTTGCCTGGTCCGACATCTAGATTGCCCTTAACATCCTTTTTATGCCCATGCATTAACTTATGCTTTTTCGGCAACTTCGCCTTCCTCTGGGGCTGTCGATTCCGAAACCGCATCGCCCAGTAGTTCGGCTTTAATTTTTCCCTCCAGGAATTCCGCAATCTCACTATGCTCTTTCAAATACTGCATAGCATTACTTTTCCCCTGACCAATCTTGTCACCGTTATAGCTATACCAGGCACCCGCTTTGTCGATAAGACCGAGCTTAACGCCGTAATCAATAATCTCGCCCAGCCGGTTAATACCTGCGCCATAGAGGATCTGAAATTCAGTTTGCTTGAAGGGCGGCGCGACTTTATTTTTAACAACCTTTACTCGGGTTTCAGAGCCGGTCACTTCATCGCCATCTTTAACTGAGCCAATACGTCGAATATCAAGGCGCACAGACGAATAGAATTTGAGAGCATTACCACCGGTAGTGGTTTCTGGGTTGCCAAACATCACACCGATTTTCATACGAATCTGGTTAATGAATATTGCCAGGCAATTGGCGTTTTTAATGTTGCCGGTAATTTTACGCAGAGCCTGCGACATAAGGCGCGCCTGCAAACCCACGTGGTGATCACCCATATCCCCTTCAATTTCAGCTTTTGGGGTAAGTGCAGCCACAGAGTCAACCACCAACACATCCACCGCGCCGGAACGAACAAGCATATCCGCCACTTCCAGAGCCTGCTCGCCAGTATCTGGCTGGGAAACGATCAGGTCGTCAACGTTTACACCTAATTTACCGGCGTAAATGGGATCTAGTGCATGCTCTGCATCAATAAAGGCACAAGTGCCGCCAGCCTTCTGCGCTTCAGCAATAACCTGCAACGTGAGTGTAGTTTTACCCGATGATTCGGGGCCGTATATTTCTACAATTCGCCCCTTAGGCAGGCCGCCTATGCCCAACGCAACATCCAAACCCAAGGAACCTGTGGATATTGCCGGAATTTTTTGCAGCTCTTTATCGCCCATACGCATAACCGTGCCTTTACCAAACTGACGGTCAATCTGCTGTAGAGCCGCTTGTAATGCTTTTTCTTTATTTGCGTCCATTAATAATTACCCCTATCAATATCTATCTAATCTGATTTGCCTGGCTTTTTATTCTGCTATCTAAGTAATGCAGCAAGCCGAAGCATCGCCTTCGCCAAAGTACCAACGAAGCATACGACAATAATACTGTACACGCAAACAGTAATGAGTGTTTATACAGTTTTTTTTGAAAATTCAAGTAAGCTGCGCAGCGCAAACCCTATCGCATCGGTCCTTACCTGCTCCCTATCCCCAGAAAAAAGCTGTGTGCTGGTGCAACAGTTCCCCCTTGTACCCCATGCAAAGCATACGGTGCCAACCGGTTTACCAGGAACGCTCCCGGAAGGGCCGGCGATGCCACTAACAGCGACACCTATATTAGCAGCGGAGCATTGCAAAGCACCGCTGAGCATTGCCTCTACGGTAGCCTCACTCACTGCACCGTGTTTCTCCAGTAAGGCCTCGTCCACGCCAAGGAACCGTGTTTTCATCTGGTTACTGTATGTAACCAAGCCTAACTCAAACCAGCCAGAACTGCCCGCCACGGCGGTAAGAGCTTGTGCTACACCACCGCCTGTACAGGACTCGGCTGTGACCACTCGCCATTGACGGGCCCTCAGCGCCTCACCCAAGGAGCTGGCAAGCGCGTTAATATTTACCTTATCTTTCATGGATGGGGAAAATAGGACAATCTATGCTCATATGCAATGGATTTGCGCTGCACCATGCCAGCTTTGCTACTAAATTCATACAATAACCAGCACCGAATAACGGAGTAGAAAACAGTGAAAAAATTAATCTTTAAGGTTCTTATCGCGGTAGTGATAATGGTGGGGCTCAGCAATTACGGGCTGTATCTGACGACGGGTAAAACACCCTTCGCCAACATGAGCTTTAGCAGCCTGTTTGCCAATACTTCACTGGACGATCTGAAACCTGAGCTGCCGAAGGGTAATGACACAGCGTATAAATGGACCGACGAGAATGGGCTCGTCCATTACAGCTCTGAACCACCCTCGGATAGCGAGACGGCAAAAAGACTCGATGTAGACCCCGACGTAAATATGATTCAGGGTATAGAGCCTTCAAGCCCGGCAGCTTCCGCACCGCAAGCACCGCAAACACCCCAGTTAAGTAACCCCTATAGCGCCGAAGGTATCCAGCAAACACTGGACAAAGCGCGAAATGTGCAAAAAATCCTCGATGAGCGCCACGAAAAGCAGAAAAAGCTCATGGGAGATTAGCTTGTAGTAGTTCGTATTAAAGGTATAATTCTGTATTACTAACCAAATACAAGCTAATACTAATGCCCTTAAACCCTACAATCTGGCACTTTCACCGAGAAGAGGACGCGCGCCGCTATATCAATTTTTTTGATACCGGTATCAGCAATAGCCTCACGTTGTTTGCGCCCAGGCGTAAGGGCAAGACAGCCCTATTGCTTCATGACGTGCGGCCCCTGGCGATAGATAGAGGATACAATGTTATCTACTGCACCTTCTGGGATAACAAAGAGCGCCCCGCTCAGGCCTTGCTGACCGCAATGGAGCTGGCAAACACGCCTGTAAGCATCACTGATCGCATGAAGAGCTTATTGACATCACCCGTAAAAAACCTGTCTCTTTCTGTCTCTAATATTCAAATAGGCGTTTCCTTCGACCCGGTAAACGATACCGAAAACGACGTATTGCACAAACTGACCCGCGCATTCAGTGCCATCGCCAACAATAGCAAACGCACGCTTTTACTGCTTGATGAAGTCCAGCATCTGGCCACAGACAAAAAGTTTGGGCCTCTGGTTGCAACATTACGCTCCGCCTTCGACAAATATCAGCATAAACTCTGCGCCCTTTATACAGGCTCATCTCGAGATGGGCTCCACCGCTTGTTTCGCGAACAAAAATCCCCCCTGTTCAACGCCGCTCAGGAGTATCCACTGCCCGATCTGGGGGCTGCGTTTATTAACTTTGTTTGCGAACAGTTTGAACGAGCATCAGGCAGGAAAATTAATTTAAATGCCGCACTCAAAACCTGGAACACCGTTGAGAAGTCGCCTTATCACTTTATGGCAATTGTAGAGCGCATGCTCACCAATATTGAAACTGATATAGAACTTAGCACCAAAGATTATTTATTAATGATGGATAATGACCCAACACTGAAAAAAATCGTGAACAATTTAAAGCCCATCGATAAGGCGGTAACACTGCATATCGAACAGGATGGCGAAGCTCTATTCAGCCAGGAATCCCTCAAGCGAATTGCCAGTCACCTTGGCATTAATGAGGTAAGTCGTTCAGAAGTGCAAAACAGTGTGCGCAGGCTCAGAGGCCAAAATATCATTTGCAAGTTGGGGGAAGGAGAATACGGCATAGAAATGCCAGAGATCGTTCCACTGATCACTGGCAGTTAAACACGAGTCAATAAAACTTATATCTAAATAGCGCCCACCCTATTTACGCTTTCGATCACAGGCAAGTTTTTTTCGAATCACAAGAAAGAAAGGCGCAAAGGTGGCTAATAACCAAAACGTGCCGGGAATAGGCACAGCGCTTACAGAACCGTTAGCGCTGATTGACAGTGAATCGATCACGCCACTGAAACCACCCAATTCATCCCACACAGAAAAGCCCGTGTTTTTGTTTAGCAGGCTCATAACACCTAAAGGAATCCCATCACCGCCGAGCATACTTCCAGATAGATCTCTCACTAACAGCTCAATACCTGCATTACCATAGTCATAGTATTCAGAGACCACCAGTTCATCTTGCGCTGGCGTATTACTGGTGGAAACCGAGCATTCGCCTGCGGTCATACAATAATCATTGCCAGCGATCGGGCTTGAATGACTGCTGCTGAGGTTCACAACCTCCCAAGACCAATCATCCAATATCCAGTCGATGGGGTAATCACCATGATCTGGGCTAGGGTTTACATCGCCAGCGCCTAAGCTAAAATTGATCTCGCCCGCAAATACGTCACCCACTTCACCAAAAGAACACATTTGATCTGAAAACTGGTGAGTCTCACACCCCCAACCTTTAAAACCCACCGTACCTTGCCATTCAAGGGTGTACATCGACAATGCCGTAGAAACGGAACTAAAGAACATAGAAACAACAATAAGCAATCCTTGTACTGCCGCCTTCATTATTTGACTCTCCAAAAGAATTTTTTTTAATGGAAACTGGCGTAATGAGTAACTACCTATACCCAAATACGCTGTACATAACAAGCAACATATATACCTGCATTTTTAAACAACTGTTTTATCGCGTTTTTTTATTATAAGGGGCCGAAGCCTAACACGTTAATGGAAAGAATCCCGACAGGAAAATCACACTGTGCAATATAGGCCTCGGACTTATTTAAGCCGGCATCAAGGCTTTTCCATCATGGGGATTTGTCCGCCGCACCAGTAGCCACACCTCTTGTTCCTGGTACATCAAAGAAGTGCGAATTTTTTTAGACCGAGAAACACAAACAAATTGCTGAGTGGGCCTCTAAAATTTAAAAATGGCGCCGAAATTGCCGCCCACCTCATCGAGACATTTCACCGGAGCTGAAAATTCACTTATCCGCGCTAGCACTCAGAGATTTTGCAACCTAAATCAAACATACCGTAAAAATTAAATACATGGCAAATGATAAGCAGTAGTATTTAGAGTCAGTATAGTCTAGCTTCCCAATGTAAAAGCAAGCGGAGAAAGTGTGCCATATCACAACCAGAAAAAAGAATTTTCCATACCACCCATTTGGCGTTTAGCTTTCCGGCCATTTTTTCTGGGTGGAGCGCTATTTTCTATATTGTGTATTGCGATTTGGCTGGGGTCGCTACTGGGGGTGTTTACACTAAACCTGTACGGGGGCGCATACTGGTGGCACGCTCATGAGATGATTTTTGGTTTTTCGGTGGCCATTATTGTCGGTTTTTTGCTGACGGCGGTACAAAACTGGTCTGGCGTTCGCAGTATAAACGGCACAGCGCTATTTATTCTCTTTTCCCTATGGCTTGTCGCACGTATATTAATGTTCATAAGGCTGCCAGCCATTTGGGTAGCACTACCGGATATTGTTTTCCTTGTATTTTCGGCTCTGGCTTTTTGCCTGCCTCAGATAAAAGCCAAGCAAATTAAAAATATTTACGTATTAACACCTCCACTACTATGCCTTGCTCTCCTCAATGGGCTAAGCCACTATGCTCTACTCAACAATAAAAACGCGCTCCCCTATTTTCATTCTGCAATATTTGTAGTGATATTTTTTATGGTTTTACTGGGCAGCCGTGTCATCCCTTTTTTTGTAGGCAACGCCTTTAAGATACCGCAGCCACGCCCACCTAAGCTCATAGAATATGCCACCAATATAAGCATGTTAATTGTAATAGCGGCTGCAGCATTTGGCTTTTACAGATTGCCTCAATGGTTTATCGTTGGAACAGCCTTAATCGCATTTTGTCTGAACTGCATTAAAGTGTTCTACTGGTTTGATCGACGAGTGCTCTCTCGCAGTATTCTCTGGTCCCTTTACGCCGCTTACGCTTTTATTCCCTTAGGTTTTTTGATGCTGGCGCTGCACGGCCTTGGAGTTCAAGGTAATTTCAGCCTGGTTTTACACAGCTTTAGCGTGGGTGCAATTGGCGGCTTGATTATCGCCATGGCCTCTCGTGTTTCCCTGGGCCATACCGGTAGACCTTTGATTTTACCTCCAGCGATGCCCTATGCACTGGGAATCATTATTTTTGGCGGGTTCGTTAGGGTGATCTTCCCGTTGGCTAATAGTGATTGGTACCTGCCTGCTGTCTATATCTCGGGCTTCTGCTGGCTAGCGGCATTTGGCATTTTTTTGTACCACTTCACGCCCATATTTTTACAGGCGCGAGCAGATGGCAAGCCAGGCTAAGGCCTTCCGGCCTAGTGGCAGTTTCCTGCGCCATGCACCACGAACTAATCGATACCGCAGCCAGCTTGGCTGAATAGCATTGCAACACGCATTAAAGCTATAATTCCCCCCACCCCCGACTCCACTCGGGCACCCCAAACAATCTAGTACGCAATAAGACACCTAAAGAAGGGAATAACGCACATGTTCTCACAGTTGCAGCAGCCACCGGCAGACCCAATTCTGGGCCTTTCCATTAAATTCAAAAGCGATAACAAGCCCAACAAAATCGACCTTGGGCCTGGCATATACAAAGACGAACACGGCGAAACACCAGTGCTTGCCTGTGTGAAAGCTGCTGAACAATTCCGCACAGCCAATGAAACCAGCAAGACCTATTTAGGTTCAGCCGGTTCTGCGCTGTTCAATGAAAAAATGACCCAGTTACTGATGGGCGAAGATCACAAAGTTATCAACGAAAACCGTATTCGTACCATCTCAGCACCAGGAGGAACAGGCGCACTGCGTATTGCTGGTGAATTGATCAATAAGTGCAGCAACACTATTTGGGTGAGTAACCCCACTTGGGCAAATCATCAAGGCGTATTCACCGCAGCGGGCTTAAAGGTTAAAACCTACCCCTACTATGACTACCAAAACAAAAACCTGGATTTTGATGGCATGATGGAAGCCCTGAAGCAGGTACCCAAAGATGATGCAGTGCTGTTACACGCTTGCTGCCACAACCCCAGCGGCATGGATTTAAGCCGCGAACAGTGGCAACAAGTTGCAGAGCTAAGCAAAGAAATTGGATTTACACCGATTATCGACATCGCCTATCAGGGCTTTGGCAATGGCTTGGAAGAGGACTCCTACGGTCTGCGACTAATGGCCGATACCGTAGAGCAAATGATTGTGTGCAGCTCTTGCTCAAAAAACTTTGCCCTTTATCGCGAGCGTATAGGCGCTTGTTCGGTAATCGCTAAAGACGCAGCCTCCACCGACATCGTTCACGCAGTTTTACTGCGCGTTGTTCGAGTGAACTATTCCATGCCCCCTGCCCATGGTGCGGCCTTGGTTGAAACGATTTTGAGCTCTGACGAACTAACTCAGGAGTGGCATGGCGAGCTACAAGTCATGCGAGAGCGTATAAGCGGGATGCGCCACCTATTGGTGGACACATTGAAAGCCAAGGGTGTAAGCCGTGATTTCAGCTTTATCACCCGTCAAAACGGTATGTTTTCCTTTTTGGGAATTGAACCAGCACAAATCGAGCGTTTGCAAGACGAGTTTGGTATCTACATTGTTAATTCCAGCCGCATTAGTGTGGCTGCCATTTCTCCCTCAAATGTGGATTACCTCTGCCAATCCATCGCTACAGTGCTGTAAAAAAGCTGCCAGCGCCCTGCACTGCTTGCCTTGACGTCAAAAAAAACCGCAGCAAAAGCTGCGGTTTTTTTATATCGCTGACGAAATAATGGCTCTACACAATTTTTTCTGGCACGACGATAACGCCATCAGTATCGCCGTAAAGGTAGTCCCCTTCGCTCAGCTCAAGTCCGCCAAAAGACAAGGAAACACCTCGCTCACCAGAGGTAACTGGAATGTACTTACGGGAGCATGTGCCTAGTGCATATAAAGCAACTGGAATATCCTTAATCTGAAAGGTGTCCCGAATATAGCCATTAACCACAATGCCTGAATAGTTATTCTTGTGAGCAAATTTCATCAGGTTCTCCCCAACCACTGCGTAGTAAGCCTGATCCACATCTACCACAACAACCTTGCCGGCACCGTCTTCGTCTCGCAGCAGCTTAATCAGGTCTGAGTTGTTTTTATCCAGCTTAATGCATACAACCTCACCCTGGCACTTCGCCGCGCCGCCATAGTTTTGATAGCCAGCCCCCAGTACACGGGCCTTGTCACTGTGCTCATCACAGATATCTGCTGTAAAAAAGTCCATAGGTATACGTCCTGTTCGTTTGCTTTGGGGCGTATTCTAGGGTGTGCCTTGGGCAATTTAAAGCACCAAGGGTGGGCCTATGATTATACCGGCCCGTATAAGCTAAAATTGGCCGATTTTTCTGCAGTTTTTGCTATAATCGCGCGCTTTTCAGCGTAACAGGCATCCCAACACATGAAGGTAGTTACAGGCGTAGTGGGTAACGATATCCACGTGGTCGCTAATCGACTGATAGACCTCTCCTTGCAAGCGAGAGGTTTCGAGGTATTCAACCTGGGCGTAAACACCTACCTGGAGGAATTCTTCGATGCTGCAGTGGAAACAGGCGCAGAGGTTCTACTCATATCCTCCCTTAATGGAGAAGCAGAGGGCTGGGGACGCGAAGTAAAACTGCTGAAAGCCAGGTACAAGAATCTGGATGAGCTCATCATGATGATTGGTGGCAACTTAACCGTTGGTAGTGGCAACGCCGAGGATATCGTGCCGAAATACAAGGGCTACGGTTTTGATCTGGTGTGCCACCAGGTAGACCTCAATACTGGCCTTGACCAGCTAGAAGAATTTATTGCACAGAGAAAGACACAATGAGTTTATTGCAAGAAGAACGAGAAATAATTCTTAGCAATGAGTATGTCGATACCTTTGACTTCGCCGAAGTAGAAGAATTCGTTAAAAATGCCAGCAAAGATCTGTTTATTTCCCATCATTTCAAAAACGCCAACAAGATGCTGGTGCAGCCTCGCGGCGGCTTCCCCACCTACGAAAAGCAGTTTGCCCTGTATGAATTCTTTGAAAAGGCCAATGTGGATGTATTGCCCTTAACCATCGATTCCAACACCCGCCTCAACGACTACGCCACATCAGAGAAAATGCTTCGCCTCAGCGAAGAAAACGATGTGGATATGTTGAACGGTTACCCACTGGTAAACCACGGCTACCGTACAACCCGAAAGATGATTACTCACTTCAATAAGCCGGTGAGCTTGCGGCACGGTACGCCCGATGCCCGCTTACTGATAGAACAGGCCATTGCCTCCGGTATTTTTGAAATTGAAGGTGGCCCAATCACTTACCTGCTGCCCTACTCCAAAAATTTCCCCTTAGATAAGGCTTTTCTGTACTGGAAGTATGTTGAGCGTGTGTGCGCCAACTACTCTGAGCTGAATGAACCGATAAATAGGGAATCCTTTGGGCCACTAACGGCCACCTTAGTCCCCCCTTCGATAACAATTGTAATTCAGCTACTGGAAATGCTGCTTTCCTTGCAAGAAGGGGTAAAATCATTCTCGGTATCATTCTCCCAACAAGGCTCTATGGTGCAGGATATTGTTACCGGAGCGGTGATTAAAAAGCTGGCAAAACACTATGCACAGGAGATTGGCTGTGGTGATGCGGCGATTCATCTTGTGTACCACCAGTGGATGGGCGCCTTCCCCACCAATAGGGAATATGCTGATCAGCTAATTAATATGTCCACCGTAATAGCCTCAATGGTGGGGGCAGACAAAATCATTACCAAAACCTGCGAAGAGGCTATTGGCATACCCACCAAAGAAGCCAACGCCAAAACGGTTGCCAATACCCAGTACACGCTAAGAATATTGAATGGCCTGCCGAGTGTGGTGGATGAGGAAGAAGAAGAGATTCTCACACTGGAGGTAAAGGCCATAATGGAGGCAGTCTTTAATGACTCAGCAGATACCCTCTGGCGAAAAGTTTTTAACTCCATTAAAAACGGCATTATCGACGTGCCCTTTTCGCCCCATATCATCAACCATAATGAAATGATTACCATAAGGGACGCGGGGAAAAACATCAGGATTATCAATCGTGGAAATGTGCCCATCCCCGAGCGCTGCTACGATTTTGAAAAATCCAAGTGCGACCTGTCGAAAGATACCACCAGTATCGTAAACGACATTGTTCACGATATAGGCATTATGCAATGAGCAATAACGAAAAACTCTTAATAGACGTAGGCAGCACTTACTTCAAGGTAAGCACTCCTGGGAAAATCGAGCAGCATTTCAGGGATTTTAATAAGGACATCCTTGATGACCTGATGAGCAAGTGCGACAACAGCATTAGCCGTTTTAATAAGGAAGATGTATTTATTTGCTCCTCAGCAAACGGCGGCCTGAGCACACTTATTATTGGAATCACCAACTCCTTCTCTCTGAAATATGCCACCAACATTGCGTTCAATGCTGGCATCAATATCATAGATACCATCTTGTATCAGGATATCCAAGACGCCTCAATTCCCAGCGATTTGATAGATGTCGTGATTATTGTTGGTGGCATAAACTCCCTGGGTAATATATTTTCCGAGGAACTCTACAACTACCTGTCTAAGATACAATATTCAAACATAGTTTTTGCTGGCAGCGAAAAAGACGCAGCGCTCATTCAAAATAATATTGAGCACCTAATAACCTTGCCAAACATAATCGACAGCAAACTGCACATCGTAGAAGACCACCTGAGAGAATATCTAACCAATCTTTACCAGAAAGATATTGAAGGTAAACGCGACATAAAAAACCTGTATAGCATAACAGCCAACCAGATTTACCCAACGCCCTATATAGTCAACAAAACCTTACCCCTGATTAACGCGCGTTTTTCCGTCGCCAACCCATTCATTCTCCTGGACATTGGCGGAGCAACAACAGACATACATTACTCGAAAGACCTTGTAGACGAGAACATCGTAACTGAGAACCAGTACGACAGAATGGTGTTTAAAAAGCTCGGCGTGTACAAATCGAAGCAGTCTCTCATTTTTACTGCTAAAAATAACGAGTTTGTGTACGAGCTGTTAATGCACTTAAAAGTAACCGAGAACATCTTCCTTGAACAAAGTGAAAAGGCCACCAAAATACTTATGCAATTGGCGATATTTCTAGTGCTATGCAAAATGTCTCACTATAGGCAGGCCTACATAAATCTTAAGTTGTTGGCGATCAACTCAATAGTGTTAACAGGCGGCATTACCAAAGTCTTGCTCAAGGAAGACGTAGAGGATATCGTCTCCTTTTTCTACAGAAAAATCCTTACTTCGGACCACAACCCGACGACCATCATGGACACTAATTACGATATTTGGACTCTGGCCGCGGAAGATAACTAAGGAAAAGATTATGTCAATTAACTGTGTAAGAACCTTACTGGAATACGCAGCAATTAGTCACACAGACAAAACCGCTGTGATATGTGGTCAAAAAAAAATAACTTACGGAGACCTGCTCACTAGGGTGAACCAGGTTGCCTACTACCTGAAGGAACTGGATCTACCCAAAGACTCACGTGTCGGCATCTACTCAAACAAAGGGATTGACCAGGTTATTGCCATACTGGCGATTCTGTCTACAGACTATATACTGGTTCCCCTCACCAAGCTGCTCAAACCGGAGCAAGTTGAATACGTAATCAACGACTGTGACATAAAATGCATCATCACAGATAAGCTCAAACTTGAAAACATAGAAGAAATCTCTTTCAACGGCCATATTATTTCCTACGAAACCACCAGTAAGGAAATTGCGTCCTTTGAGGAAATATACAAGTACTACAACAAGCCCTACACCTGTGATGTTAACGGCCATAGCAATGCAGTAATTACCTACTCCTTTGGTATATCCGGAACGCCTAAAGGTATTGTGATTTCACACAGAAACCTCATTGACTCTGCTCGTGTCGTATCCCAGTACTTGAATCTGCAGCAAGATGATGTAATTTCAGCCATACTCATATTCAACCTGGATTACGGTTTAAATCAGATTTTCTGCACACTCTACAAGCGGGCAACTCTCGCGCTGCACCGGCTGATATTACCTGAAGACTTTTTTAACCATTTAATAAATGACAAAGTCACTGTGCTGCCCCTTATGCCCTTCAATATATCCCAAATATTTGATGGCGTTAGCAGGGTGCCGAGCCCAGATCTTTTCGAGGGCATTAAAACCATTACGTCCTCCGGCGGCAATGTCACCGCGAAAATGATTAATGACTGCAAGGCCACATTTCCCAAGGCCGACTTTTATTCAATGCACGGTCTTACAGAAGCTTTCCGCTCAACTTACCTGGCCCCATCTCAAGTTCAGATTCGGCCTGACTCCATCGGTAAAGCCATCCCGGACGTAGAACTCTATGTAATCAATGACGACGGTAAGGAATGCGCCCCACGTGAAGTCGGAGAATTGATTCATAGAGGCGGCTACATCTACCGCGGATTCTGGAATGCTCCCGAACAAAATGCCGAACGATTCAAATCTATAGAGCTATTAAAAGATATCGTCAACCTGGAGGGGCAACTCACTGACGAAACCGTAGTCGCTACGGGTGACTATGTGTATAAAGATGAAGAAGGCTACTTCTATTTCGTCTCCCGGCACGACAACATGATCAAAACCAGAGGCTTTAGGGTTTCCCCCTATGAAATAGAGTCCGTCGTCTCGAGAAATTTACCGCAGATACGGCAGTGCGCCGTTTTTGGTATGGAAAACGAAGCGATCGAGGAGGAGATAGTAATGGTCTATTCCGCTCGCAGCGAAATACCCGAGAAGGAGATCTTATTCGAGCTAAAAAAACACCTGGCCTCTTACATGATTCCAAGCCGGGTTATCTATAAAAAGTCTCTGCCTCTAGTACAAAGCGACAAAAACAAGGTGAATAAGAACGAGCTGATTCGCGAGCTCTCTGGCGCCTAGGGCGAGGCATCCCGGAATCTGATTATTACCTGACCCAAATCAGGTCCAACCAGGCGTTTCAGCGCTAGCATTGGCGGACAAGCATGCTAGCCGGGAACCTTGGGTGCACCACAGAATCGATTGGATAGACAGCGCAAAAGCCATTGGCATATTCTTTGTGATAATGGGTCATCACAAGCACCCTCTCTATAACTACATTTACTCCTTTCACATGCCCCTGTTCTTTTTCTTATCTGGGCTGCTATTTCCCAATAGTACAGGCCTATCGTTTGCTGTGTTTGCCAGGAAGAAAGCACTAAGCCTGTTAGCGCCCTATTTCTTCTTCTCCAGTGCACTATTCTTAGTCTGGCTAGTGCTGGGAAAATTTATTTCGCCCGAAGTATTACAGGGGTATTCAATAACTAAAAACTTTCTCGGCATTTTTTATGCACAAGGCCAGCTTGAGTACATGCGCTGGGGAGTGGAACTATGGTTTCTTCCCTGCCTCTATATATGCACTTTAATGTTTTACTGGGTGGCGAGGCTCAGCGGTTTACAGCAGCTGCTGACGGTGACTCTGGCCGCAGTCATTGGCTTATCCTTACCAAAGATACTTGAGCTGCGTCTCCCCTGGAGTTTTGATGTAGCCCTGGTAGCGCTTGGTTTTTTTTGGCTGGGATACAAACTAAAAGACAAAATATATCAATTTGACATCTCACTCAAAACAGCACCCTATTGGCTTATTTTCGGCCTGCTGAACATTGGTTTCTTCTACCTTAGTGAACGACGAATAGATATGTACCAAGCTCTATACGGCAATTACGCGTATTTCTATTTGTCCGCCGTGTCGGGAATTTTATTTTATGTTTTGTTGGCCAAGATTATACCCACCAATAAATTCGTCCTGTTTGTGGGTGCCAATTCTATTATTCTGTACATGCTTCACATGCGCGCACTGACTGTGATCAACTTCATAACGGGCAAGCTACTCAATGTGAGCTTGCCCGATCACGCCCTCAGCCTTGCCTTAGTCACAACACTACTACAGATCTTGATCCTTGTGCCGGTAATTTTGGTAATTAATCGCTACTTTCCTTTTGTCTTGGGGCAGACAAAGAGAAAGCAAAAATAATCAAGCCTGGGTACCCTCGGTTATCTACTGCGTCGCTGCTTTCCGCCAGCTTAAATTACCATCAATAACTTGCCCCGCTATGTTGACGTTTTCAAAGGTCAAATCTACCGCATTTTCCACATCGAAGTAGTTTTCAGCTTTTTTAACAATTATGTCTTTGAAAAGCACATCCTGCAGTGGCGCCGTTGCCGGCGCGTGAATTTCAAGAAAATTGCTTACGTTTTCTACCACTACATTCTCGATAACAATATCTTTGTAAGTCGAGGGGAAGTTGCCTCCAAGCTTACTTGGGTAATTTAGTTGAAACCAAAACAAACTGCCGAAATTTTCCACCTGGAAGTTTCTCACGACAATATGCTCAACCACCCCCCCTCTATCCAGGTTCGATTTAAATCGAAAAGCAGTGTCTCCCTCTCGCAACACATTATCGAGGAAATATACATTTGAAATCCCCCCAGACATCTCACTGCCCAAGCCAATTCCATCTTCACCACCCATATCGTTTCTGCGAACTACAATATCTTTACTGGGAATTCCGATAGTACGTCCATCCAGATCCCGGCCAGATTTCACAACCACAGAGTCGTCGCCTGTACGAAACAGGCAATCTTCCACTAAAACTAACTCGGAAGACTCTATATCCAAACCGTCATTATTGGGAAAATGGCTATCTACATTTAAATTTCGAACAGTGGCATGCTTGGTATAAACAAGGTGATTAACCCAGAAGGGAGAATTATGAGTCGTATAATCTTCGAGTAAAACTCGCTCGGCGTGAAAAAATTGTATTAAATCCGGGCGCAAATAAGTTCCCTCACCAAAAACCCGCTCCTCCACAGGCACACCGTTAAAACCCATAGAACGCAGCTTGTCTATACCTTCCCACTGCTTTTTATGCCAGCGTTTAAAATGACTCTTGGCATTACCATCAATAACCCCCTTACCCGTGATTGCCACGTCCGTGACATTCGCCGCGTAAATAAGTGGAGAGTAGGTATAAACCTCCGTGCCCTCCCAGCGTACTTTTACAACAGGCAAATAAAACTTGGGCTTTTCAGAGAACAGTAGATGAGCGCCTTCTTGAAGATGGAGATTAATACGGCTTTTCAGGTGTACCGGACCATTTGACTTCCACTTGCCTTTCGGCAGAATAACCCTGCCACCACCCTGTTTAACCGCCTCATCGATCGCGGCCACAATGGCTGGCCGAGCGTCTTTACCGGGCTTGGCACCAAAATCTGTAATATAAAAATCTTTATTGGGGATCTTAGGAAGTTCAATTTCAGCGACAATCTGCTCAGGTGTCTTCCAGGTCTTTTCAGGGGCTGCTGCCGCAGAAGAAAAAGAAACAAAAAGTGACAGAAATAACAGCGGGATTATTATTTTCATATTGATCTCTTAAGTAAAACTAATATAACGAAGCTGGCATACGCCAAATAAGTTCTAAGCTCGGGAAAATTGTAAGCTCTGGCGCTGAAATAAATCGTTATTAAACGAGCGTATTCAACTGCAAGCAAATAGCTTAACATCTAGCAATAATGGCGTATACGGTTACATATCGCGTAAAACCACAACGCACTTTCCTCCATATTGGTCGAAAAAGCTTTTGCTAGAGGACTGCATTTTGGCACTGATGATAGGACTCCCACCAAAGGAGCAAGAGGCAGTTCTACCCCTCTCACACCGCCACGATCTGCAAAAACCCGAAGACCAATAGAATATGGCGCACTAGGTAAATTAATGCTGCAAGCATTGACGCTAAAACCGAAAATATTCACTATACTAGGATACATCCATACCCGTGAAGCAAGAATTTGACTAATTCAGCCCTGAGAAAACCCATCTTCATGCTCTTGGCATCCAGCTCACTTTGTTTTGGTCAGGTGAATGATTCTGTTGATGAGTCTATAGCCGACCCGATTAATGACATTTTCTCACTACCCCTCAGCCAGCTCATCAACATTCGTGTAACCAGTGCAAACAAGCAAAGCGAACCCATTTTTAAAGCTCCAGCTATTATCACCAGCTGGAGCGAAACAGACATCCATTTGCTCGGCCACAACAACCTGGCGGAACTGGCTAACATCACTCCTGGCTGGTTCAGTTACCGCAATATAGGCGAAAACACCTTTGTTACTCGCGGCCAAAAAGCCAGTGGCTTCGACAACAACCGCCACCTTGTGATGCTGGACGACATCCCCATTAATCATACCCGGGCAAATACCGCTCCAGCGGATACTCAGGTGCCCGTTTTCTTTGCCAATAATATCGAATTTTTACGTGGCCCAGCTTCCGCCCTTTATGGAGCAAGCGCTTTTTATGGCGTTATAAATATGAAGTCTGCAGAAGCAGACACAGAGCCCAAAAGCTATCTTCAGCTGCAGCGAAGTAACTTACAGCAGGATACCTTACTGAATACCTACTACCTCACAAGAGGAAAAAGCGCGCATGCAGGCATTCGTCTGGGACTGCAAAGCCAGAATGCCTCGATGGAAGAGGTCAATAACAATCAAAGCCATAGGGATTACAACGACCAACAAAGTAAATTTGCTTATGCCACCTTCGGCTTACACAGCGGGTCCCTCACAGGATTGGACTTCGGTGCATACCACTCAGAAAAAAAAGGCGGCCTTGGTAACTTTTGGGCCGACTACTCTCGGCAAGAAAACGAAATCACCTGGCGTACGAGCTTGGCTTACCTTAAATACCAAAAACAAATTAAAGAAGCTTTAAGTCTTAAAACTTACATCAAATACAACGCTTCTAACGAAAGCGCCGAATACCTGGACAAAAGTGGCGAAGCAAGGTCTAGTTACGACTACCCGTTTCACAACACAGAAGCGCAAGCCGAGCTTGCCTGGCAGCCCGCTAACAACCACAACTTTATTAGCGGCATCAATTATGACACGCGCTATGGCGAAGCTAGTGAGGTGATAGTAAACAACAGCCCGAGGACCACACCACGAACACCAACCCTTGAAACACGTTCCGTATGGCTACAATACCAGGGGGAATACAAGCACAATACTCTAACTCTCGGCCTGCGACGGGATGAAGGCTTGAGCGGCACAGATCGCTATCAACAAAACTCCCCACGTCTGGCCCTTGTTCAAAAAATCAATGACAATTTCAATATCAAATTACTTTACGGCGAGGCTCTTCGCGGCCCCTCGGTAAAGGAACTTGGCGTAAATAACGAAGTTAGTATAGAAAACCCAGACACTACCCTAAACCCTTTAGAGCAGGAAACGTTAATTACTTACGAGATATCTCCATTCATACAAACTCGCTCCTCGTTGGCAAGCTTTACTTTATTTAAAACTGAAACTGAAAATTTTATAGCTAGAGACTGGGGAAATCTGGGGGAGTATATTAACCTTGGCGGCCGCATAGAATCCAAAGGGTATGAGCTTGAATTTAACCACTTACTCAGCAGAAGCAATAAGTTATTTGTAAATTATTCTCACGCAGAGTCGAGGAACGAAAGCGGTATAATTATCGAAGATTTACCCCAGAGCCAATTCAACATTGGACTACTTTGGCAAAACCAAGAAACATTGCCTGTGAGCGGCAGCCTCACCTGGCGATGGGTGGAGGGGTTTACAGCTGAGCCGGGCAAGCAAGCAGGAGACGGTTTCAACAGCCTGGACATGCATCTGTTATACCACTTCGATAACAATATGAGTTTAGGGCTAAAGCTCAATAACCTGGGGGATAATCAAATTTACATGCCACAGAATTCCCAGCGTGGCGTAAAAATGCGGGAAAGAGAAGCTGTTTTGAAATTCATATACACGCTCTAAAAAAAAGTCCGCACGACGACGTATTAGCAACCTAGGAAAACCTGTCACTTACAACTCGCGCAAATCTCAAAAAATGCGGTTTTGGTGGATTACATTACCGATATTAACGATCAGATCCGCGTGGTTCGAGAGCTCGGCTGGCCCAACGAAAAAAGCGTAACAGATACCTACGAAGAGCATTTTCGTATTTGCTCTTTGGTTTTAAAGGGTAAACTGAGGGATGCGCAAGCAGAAATGACTAATCACATTCGCAAGAGTCAAGATCAGGCCAGCCGCATAACCTTGCACCAATTGTATGGCAATAGAAATACTATTCGATTTGATTAGTACTTTGCTACTTAACCCCTTACTGTGGCAAAAACTCACTTTACAATAAAACCGTGAATATTGTCATTTTGATATTGAAAATCCGTCACACAGTCTATCTGAATATCTTCTAATAGCACGCTTTCTACGGGTGCCCTTTCATCGCCTTCAACCTTACAGATAAACTCCGATTGCTCAGCAACAATATTTTTCACTTCAATGTTTTCAATATGCGTGTAACGCTTTGGGTAGCCGGACATCAGCGCCCGCCACTGGTACAGCACATCCGTTTCTATCGCTAGCACCCCGCCACCTAGTGATTTTGCGCTACAGTTATGGACGTAGATATTACGCACATACCCACCACGATAAGCATTGGTTTTTATATACAGCAAATTCCCAAAACCATCGGCATCGGCTGTACCTTCGACATATTCGTGATTAAATTTTTTGCTGGATTCAAAATGGCAACCTTCGATAAATACATTTTCAATGCCTCCCGAAAGCTCGCTGCCCAGGGTTAGCAAGTGGTGTCCATTTTTTATTGCGCAATTTCTCAATACGATATTTTTACAAGGCTTGTTCAGCCGCCAGGCTTCACTATCTCGCCCGGCCTTCACTGAAATGACATCATCACCCTGATCAAAGACGCAGTCTTCAATCAAGATATTTTGTGTCATCTCTGGGTCAACGCCATCGTTATTGTGACCGTGGGCTTCTATTTTTACCTGCCGAATCACAACGTCTTCGCATAAGTAGGGGTGTAAAACCCAAAAAGGGCTATTGAGAATGGAAACCCCCTCAACAAGAACATGGCGACAACGATTGAACTGAATAAAATGTGGCCGCAAATTTGCGCCTGGATACGTCATATTGCGCTGCTCCATTGCTACCGCACTGGCGGCCATTTTATAAAGCTTTTCTATAGCCTCCATATGAGGTTTTGGCCGCTCATACCAGGTTTCCCACACTTCCAGCTTTGCCTGCAGGCAGCCTTCGCCCGTAATAGCCACATTTTCACACTCAAAGGCATAAACCAAAGGGGAATAGTTGTAACACTCCATGCCTTCCCAGCTGGTTTTTACCGGGGGAAGGTAATCGGAAGGGTCATCAGAAAAAAGTAAGGTAGCGCCGTGCTCTAAATGAAGGTTCACATTGCTTTTAAGATGAATAGCAGCAGTCAACCAAATTCCTTGGGGCACAATCACACGCCCCAGACCTGAAGATGATGCAGCCTCAATGGCTAGCTTTAACGCACGTGTAGTCGCCGCTTTGTCTTCCCGTAGGGCGCCAAACTCGGTGATCGAAAATTCAAGCGCTTCAGAAAAGTCGGGCTCCTTTAGCTGAAACGCAGCGAATGGCGCTTGTAGAACGGTATTAATCATCGAGTCTCATTGAACCCAGGATATACATAGCTAGATAGCGGTAATTGTACTTTAATCTGCGGTAGCCACACTTTACTCCAGTGGATACAGACAGCTCGCAGGCAAAGAACCCTTTCTCCCTTCTTGCAGCTGTACCCCGGTGCCTGTACCAGCCTCCCCATACAGTACTTTCTCAAACCTATAGGCCCAAAACGTCCAATTCCGGCGTACAGCACCAAACAGCACTTGCGAAGCAGTTCACATACTGGCAATCATTACCAGTCAGATATTTGACTGGTCCATATATAGTGGCGCTACAAACTCTTCAATACAAGCACATCTAATCATTTAGTATTATTTTAATTGCATTTACAATCATTATCATGCAGCATAGATCGTGACCTGAAAGCTTGTCGTCTTCAGGGGGCTCGTGACAGCCAAGGGATTGCGAGGCTTGGCGCCTGACTTTAGCAAGGGATTTCACGCGAGAAATTTACTACTAATAAGAAGGCAAAACTTAATGCATACCTTAAAAAACAATAAATTCATTCGAATGATCACCGCTACCTTTGTTGTCGTTCTTTCCGGCACGGTACTTAGCGCCCAGGCCTATGACACCAGCAAAATACCCTCAAAACCAAGCTCTCCAATAAGCCTTACCGATAACGAGACTTACGACTTTGGCGGTAGAACAATCGACGGCGGCAATATTAAGAATGACGGTTTATTTAGATGTATGAACAGACGCGGCGTAACCATCAAAAATGTAACCGTTACCAACAGCCCTCGCTATGCCCTGTTTGCACGCGGCTGCAGCAGCTTCACTATTTCTAACTTCAAAATGAAGAATATGAGCGGCAGTGTTGGCGGTATTCGTTTTGACAAAGGCACCGAAAATAAAAGCGTTACCATTAACAACGTTACCGCAGACAACGTAGGCGGCCATGCGGTTGAACTCTGGGATGTAAACGGCTTTACCATTGGCAATATTACCGCTAATAAAACGGGTGGAAGCGGGCTTCTAATCAACCGAAGCCGCAACGGCAGTGTCAGCTCAGTGACCGGTGACCGCAACAATCAAGGCGGCGGCTACGCCACTTTACGATTCGCAAATAATGCCGGCCCCAACGTTTCAGTTGGAAAAGTTAAATCTCGTAACTCGGGCCGAGGATTTTTCACCGTAAGCGGTACTCGCGGCATAACTGTTAATTCCGTTGATATCTCTGGATCCACAAAAGAAGGGATTTACATTCAAGACTCCAGCGATACCAAAGTGAATGGCGGTAAAGTTCGAGGTAACCCAAATTGTCGAATTCGAGGAGGCTCTAACAACGCCATCAAAGCTGACTGTGGTGGAAGCATTGCCAATTAAAGTGGCTCACTAAAGTAGCGCACACAATTACCCCACCTCGCAGCAGGCAAAGTGTTATTTGCCTGCTGCTTTTTTGAGTGCCCCCCCTTAAATGTTTGCGCCCTCTAGCCAAGCCAACTTTGCCAGACCTAGCGAGAATTTCTCATGGCCAAATACCGCCGTAACTCCTCTGACGGAACGAAGCGCAAAAAAGCACGCGAGCCAACTAAGGTATCCGGTAAACACAGCAACCGACCTACCGAAGGTTAAAAAACAAGCGCACGTTGTTATTTGCGCCAACCATTGGTACATTTCAATCAATTTAGATCATTTCGCAGCGTGACTGCGATCAACACCTAGACGGAGAAGAGCTATGCTCCCTTACCTTGGCCTACGTGCTCACGACTTCGGCACACTTCCCGCCCCAGCCCTGGCAACAGCAATTTCAAAAAGCGGAGCGAGCTGCGTGCAGCTGGCACTGGCAAAGGCTCTGCCCTCCGGGCCTCTCCTGCCGAGTGAGATTGGCGACGAGGGCATTAAGGGTATTAAAGATGCCTTTTATGGGGCTCAGCTTGGTATAGCCGTGCTCGGTTGCTATATCGACATGGTATGCCTGGATCAGCTTGAGCGAGAACGTGCACTTCAACGATTTGAAGCCCACCTTGCTGCTGCAGCCAAGTTTAATTGCCGCATCGTGGGAACGGAGACGGGTTCACCCCTGCCCTACGGAACCAGTCAGCAAGCATTGGAAGCAGCTTTCCTGGTGGCACAGAAAGGCTTAGTTCGCTTGATTCGCTCAGCAGAAAAAAGCTGGGAAGATGGCGAGGCAATTTATGTTGGTGTGGAACCAGTGGCAGAAATACATGCACTCTCTTCAACAGAGCACGTAAGGCGACTGCTGAAAGCTGCAGACTCCCCGGCCGTCGGTATTATTTTTGATCCAACAAATCTGATTCCTCGGAACGGCATAAGCAATATGGACACATTTCTGGACGACTGTTTCGATGCTTTTGGCGAAAGAATTGTTGCCATACACGCAAAAGACTATCGTATGGTACCAGGGGAATACCGGCGCATTAAGTCCGGGCCAATCCCTGCGGGAGAAGGGGAAATGGACTGGGAAGGTGTATTTAAACGTGTGGCACAAGTCGACAAAAAACACGTTCCCATTTTACTGGAAGAAACCGGGCCCGATAAAGCGAAAGCAACTTTTGCCTTTCTTGAAAAAGTTGCAGAAAAAACCTGGCTTAATGACGGCGACAGCTAAGCTAATGCAGCGAAGGCAACGCTTAAGTCCTCAGGCTATCAACCCGATAAACAATTGGCCTCCAGGCGTGTTTGTTTTGCATAATTAAACACTCATGTTTTACCGCCGTTGTTAAGCGCTCGTCTGCACCCTTTGTTGAAGCTCTATTCGTGTGTAGACGTTCAGACCAGATCTAATCTAACAGGTACCGATTAATAAACCGGTCACTGTCCGATCAAGTCTGAGCTACTACAAATGGGAGTACTACAAATGGGAGGAAATCCTGTTTATTGCCCAATACTCCTTGAACATCAGTACCTGCAAACAATTATAAAAACCCCCAACACTATCGCTACAAATAAAAACACATCAAGCGTTAAGCTAGCGCCGAGAATGCCCTTTGCAAAAAGTACTTTAACATCTCAGTATCCTCATCACTTATCGCCAACTTCATCTGATTTTCTGCAATCACAGTTCGACATACCACTTTCAATCACATTTTGACCTGTCTGGCGATTACTTTGGTATCAGTGGCTAAACGCCTTTGCTGCTCGTATGTAAGGCTTTATTTCGATTCAACCGGCCCATGTGCTAGAGATTCTACGTTAGCGGCACTGTGTAAATGGATACCGTATAGTACAGTCTCTCCGACTACAACCTCAGGTACAGTAGCTACTCCCGACACCACCGCTGCACCAGTAAACAGAAAAATTCCGAAGTTGTACTGTTAGTAGATAACAAGGAAACACTCACCGTATAAAATCCTTACGGCCTCAAACCTTCTGGAACTTTATACGCGCTAAATTATTTTCCAACTGAGCAGCAGCAACGAATGCCTCTACATAAAAAAGGGGAGCCAATGGCTCCCCTGTAACAGGTATAAAAGTCTTATTGAAACAACATTTTAAGGAAAGGTGATTTCCCCACCTGCATCAGAGCTTTGGTTGTTGGATGTGAACTTAAACTGATAGGAGTAGGTTGCACCGGACACCAAATCGCCAACAGCGGCAGTGTCGTCGCCATTATCTTCGAATACACCCCAAGGCTTAACGCTTCGTGAAATGCGCTTACGTCCAGAGACACCATCCTGAATGCGGTATAGCTCAATGGTGCCATCCTGACCAGCAAAGCCCTGAAGGTTCCAGCGCACTTCTATCACATCCCCGTCCGCAGTGGACTTAACAGCGGAGGTCATATTTAGCCCAGCAGGCGGTGCTGTACCATAGGTAATTTGCGCCTCTACAGGGGTATTCTCACCGGTGCCGTTGATCTTGAACATATACCAATAATCTACACCGGCAAACAGAGGCTCAACGCTTCCATCATCGCTGAAGGTGCCTGAGGCGCCAACGTCTGCAGCGACACGCACTCTACCATTGGGTTCGTCTTTGTCATTGCGATACAGGTCGATGGTGCCATCAAGCGTATAGCCCTGAATATCCCAACTCAAATCAATAGCACTACCGTTTATCGCAGACGTGAGATTTGTTGCCGCTGGAATACCTGTTCCGGTATATACAATTTCTGCCTCCGGAGAAGTATTCTCCGCACCATTGAGCTTAAACATATACCAGTAGCTGGTGCCAGCCTGAAGAGGCTCGACACTGCCGTCATCTACAAATGTAGCACTGGATTCAAGGCCTTGAGCAAGTCGCACACGTCCGTCCAGCTTATCCCCTCTATCGTTACGATAGAGTTCAACGCTGGTAATATCGAAGGGATAGTTCTGCAAATTCCAGCTCACCTCAATATTGCCATCGCCGTTTAGAGAGGTGCTCAAATTGGTTCCTGCGGGCAAGGTATAGGCTAGCTCCGCCTCTGGATCTGTGTCCACATCATCATTGAGTTTAAACATATACCAGTAGCTTGTTCCCGACACGAAGGGCCCGGTGTCAACATAACTGCCGTTGGAAGCTACATCCGCAAGCTTGGTGCGCCCCTCAATGCTGTTGCTGTCGTTACGGTAGAGCTCTGCCGATGCGATATCAAAGTCATAGCCATGCATGTTCCAGATCAGCTCAACATTATTGCCCACCTGGGTAGAAACCAGGTTGGTTCCGTCGACTAACACGTAGGTCACTTCCGCTTCCGGGTCGGTATTGGGGCTACCGCCATTCAGCTTGAACATATACCAGTAGGTTTGCCCAACTTCGAGCGGCGCTCCAGCGACTGTGCCGTCATCCAACAGGCTGCCGCTCATTGGCAGACCGGCTGCTATACGGTCCCGGCCACCCAAAGTTGGAGATGTGTTGCGATACAGTTCAATAGAGGTCAACTCCGCTGGGAAGTACTTCAGATCCCAACTCACAGTGATACCGCCAGCAGCCGGAACAGCCAGAAGATTCGTCTCTGGAGGTCGGCTCACACCGTTAGTCACCGTGGAGGTATGCACCACGCCATCAGTATCGGTCACTTCTACCCAATAATAATGGGTAGCGCCTTCAACCGGTGAGATGTCTTTCCAGGATGTCGCAGTCGCGTCAACGGCACCCATGGAAACGCGGTTTGCTCCGTCTTCCTGGGTATCGCGGAAAATCTCAACACTGGCTATATCCACGTGGTAGTTTTTCCAGCTGAGCTCTAATTGCAGGTTATCGTCAACAACTGCAGCCTCTGCCCAGGCCCCTACCATGGTTTTACCTTCACCGGAGGAGATGAAAACACCACCTTCAGGTACCAGCGGAATGATTGGTTGTGAACCGTCTTCCAGCACAACTTTTAGGGTGTACCAGTAAACTCGTCCCTCTATAGCGGGATCTGGATCCGTTGCCGAGGCAGGTGGCGTGTCATCACTAAATGTACCGCTTTCACTAGCACCTCGTACTACTCTGGTGCGACCGTCTTGTGTATTTCTGGTATTACGGTACACCTCAACCGAGCCGATAGCAGGGCGGAAATCCGATAGCTCCCAGTTCACCACGATGGTATTACCAATGTGCTCAGCAGTGAGATTTATGACTGGGATCGGCAGATGCTCAGCATAGCGAGGTGCCGGCGTATAGGTTGCCTCAGCGGCATCATCTACAAACTCCACCCAGTAAAAATAAGCCGTGTCAGGCGCACTGCTATCATCAACCCATTCAGTAGCAGAGACTTCCGGCATACCCACCAGGCTTCTGCCATCGAAGTTGGGCGTTTCATCAGCACTGGCGGCCTCCACGCGGTAAATATTTATTTCGTCACTTGCAATATTTTCGGTTTCCCAGATTACCTTTACAGGCCCAACATCGCCTTGTGAAGGTATGGCACCTACCCAATAAGAGGGAAGCAAGGTCTTGGTGAGTTTAGTGCGGCTTACATCCAGCTCGATGGTGGATGAAGCAGTACTTCCCTCCAGTTCAGCCCAGTAGTAGTAGTACACATCGGGCACAACAGCGACCTCTTCATCACCCTCATCCACAAATGAACGCTCATCACCACTTAGTGTGGCAATTAGCTTGCGGCCTTCGGGATCGTCGTCTGTGTCGCGGTACAGCTTAATAGCATCAACGTCAAAGCCGTTCATGAAGAGGCGTACATCGATGCTCTCATCACTACCCTGAGCAACCAGCTTGGCCCACTCGCCACCCTCGGTAATAGCAATATCAGATTCCCATCGCTGGGGCATCCCCTGGCCAACAAAGAAGCTGGGGGTGGGTGGCTGGTTGTAACTTACGTTCTGCCAGGCAACGGCCGCTCTATATTGGGGGTCGTGCATTAAGGTGTGCATACGAGTATTGGTTGTATGCGGTGTAGAGAAGATCATTAGCTCATTGTGGCTTTTGTTCGGCCAAATGGCTTCCTCGCGCCAGTCGCCGAAAAGGTCGGCAGACAAGCTGGGGTTTGCTTTTGTACCATTATTTGATTCTGCACCCTCGCTACCGGCAGCTAGCATGGTGTAAATCTCTGAGCCGGTGTAGTTCCACTTGTAAATATTGGAGCCATCCAGCAACTCTCGCAGCAGGTCGCCCTCCCACCATATGGCAAAGTTGATACTGTCCGGCTTTTCGCCCAAGTCGACACCAGCTGCAGTTGTCAGGTTACCCCTCGCGGCCCAGTTTTCATTACCGGGGTGACGCGGGTCGATGTTGGCGGAAAGCCCACGGCCGATGTCTCCGGAGACATCCGGCATGCTCCAGAGAATCTCTCCAGTAGCAGCATCGTGCATTTCTACGCCATAGTCGCCGTAACAATCTGAACTTTCATGGGGCACAAACACTTCCAGGCCTTCGCGATCTGGGTCCAGGTCGCCCATATGCATGGCATCACCATCACACAAGCCTGTGCCATAGAGCACACTGCCATCGTCATCAATTGCGCCGGAGCCATAGATAATCTCCTGCTTGCCATCGGCGTCCACATCACCAACTGCCAGATTATGGTTGCCACCACCAAACAGCGGGTGAGATGAATCTGTGCCAGTATCTAGCAACCAACGTTGCTGGAAAGCGCCGTCCACCCAATCAAAGGCCGCCAGCGAAACACGCGCATAAACACCGCGCGACATAATAAGGCTGGGGTTTTCACCATCCAGGTAGGCAACAGCCCCTAAAAAGCGGTCAGCTCTATTGCCGTTATCGCTGTTGGACCCCCAGTCATCAATGCTGCCACGGGCTGGTACATAGTCGATCGAGTCTAAAGCCTCTCCAGAAAGGCCATCAAACATAGTGACGAACTCAGGCCCTTCTGTAATAAAACCATTTTCATTTCGGTAATCAACATCGGGGTCACCTATCACCACCCCACGGCCATCGATAGAACCGTCCGCCGTTCTAACCGCCATTTCAGCGCGGCCATCGCCGTCGAAGTCATAGACCAGAAACGGGTTGTAGTGCGCACCGGCGCGAATATTGGGACCTAAATCGATTCGCCAAAGGTGCACGCCTTCTAGGGTATAGGCGTCAAAAATGACGTGGGCAGTGATACCCGCCTGAGAATTATCCCTTGAACCGCCGTGCTGAACCCGGTTACTGGGCGCTTCTTCAATATTGCGGGGCATCCACTTTAAAACAATCTCGTATTGCCCGTCGCCGTCCAAGTCAGCCACACTGGCATCGTTAGCGGTGTATTCATATCTATCGTCCTGAACGCGACCGTCTTTAGGTCGCTGTAAAGGCACACTGTGGTAGGCAGCCGACCAAGGCTGCGCACTGGCAGACACACTGACTTCAGTGCCATCCACCATGCCACGCACCTGATAGACGTCATCTGCTTGCCCTTCTACATCCTTATAAAAGGTTGTATGCGTAAGGGGCGTTTCATTTAGCTTGCTATCGTTGCGGTAAACATCGAAAACGATCGCAGGATTGTCCGTACCTAACAGACGCCAGCTGACCGCATTACCGACCGTGTCTGGCACAACCACCAAACCGCGATTGAGGTACTCCAGCTTGCTCGGCGCCTCAGATTTCTCTATCGATGGAGGCGTTGGCTCAAGAGTAGGGTCAGGCACGTCTACCGGAGCGGGTGTTGCAGTTGGGCTTGGCTGGTCTGGCGTACCGCCTCCGTCGTACCCACCACCGCAGGCGCTCAGAAAGAGAGAAGCAGCCAACGAAAGGCAAGCCAGTTTTGCTTTTTTTTGCCAGAGTGAGCTGACGCAGGTTTGTTTGGCCATTAGAAAATCTCCACAAAGAGAGGCGAAAGGCGATAGCTCCATCGCCAAGCATTTCGATTCGAACCTAGAATTCACTAGGATGCTTCCGCCGATTTTTAAGTTTCAATCTATTGTTATCGTATCTGGAACAGAATCATATTCCATCAGATTCCATCATAACAGCTCATTTGAAATCATTTCAACAGTTGCTGTCGAATTCAAAAAATTGTTTGGTTTGCAAACCCGGTCCATGGACAGCAAGAAAAAAAATATTTACAACTTTAGGTGACAGTCTACGAGACACTTCGACTAAACACCAAGGAAATTCTATACATTTTCCTTATAATTCAGTACCTTAAGAAAAAATAAAAATATATGTAAAACCAACCAGGCAACACAGTTTCACGCCTTGGCATGGGATAATTTACAGTTAATGGTGCTTATTTGAGTCAATTCTACCCAGTCCGCCCTCTATACCCGTTTCGTTTGGTACACCATTCGTTGCTTTTTGTTACACATGCATGCATAGAGCAACAAAAACCTAGACAAAACTGACTGCAATTGATCGAATATGACCTGTTATGCATTGACCCGACTTTTAGTTCTGCTTATTATCGGTGTCATTACAGAATATCGCTTACCTCAATTGGGAGATAATAATGATAAGCACCACCGAAGCCTTACTTCACCAATCACCCGAACGCCTTTTTAGTAAAAAGCCGCTGGCGAAGCATATTGCCTGCCTGCTCTCTGGAATTTCTCTCAGCCTGATGACAGGCAATGCCCTCGCACAAACAGAGACTAGTGCGGGAACGCCAGATCCCGATGTGCCAGAAGAGGCTATTGTGGAAGAGGTTTTTGTTACCGGCATCCGAGCCAGTCAACGCGGTGCGATAGATCTAAGAAGAGAAGCTGGCACCATGGTTGATGCGATCATCGCAGAAGACGTGAGCCAATTCCCCGACAAAAACATCGCCGAAGCCTTGCAGCGTATTCCTGGCGTACAAATGACCCGCGACTTTGGCGAGGGCCGAGGGGTGAATATCCGAGGCGTGGAACAAGGCTTGGTGCGCACTGAAGTGGATGGCGTCACCGCGCTTGGCAGCGACAGCAGCCGAACTGTCGATTTTTCACTGTTGGCCTCAGAGCTGGTTAAAGTACTGAAGGTTGTGAAAGGGTCAGAAGCACGTATTACCGAAGGCGGTATCGGCGGCACGATTCAAATAGAAATGCGCCGAGCTAACGACTTCGACGACCACTTTTTCTCAGCAGCACTGGAAAGCGAATATAACGACCTCTCCGAAACGTCCAGCCCTAAAGCGAATGTCACCGGCGTTTACAAAATTACCGATAGTCTTGGCGTTATGGCCAACGTGACCTACTCGAACAAGACCACAATGATTCATGCACTGCGCAATACTTACTGGGATCGCTGGGCCGACTACGATAATTCGCCAGAAAAATCAGTGGTAGACCCGAATTACGCCGATGCAAACAGCGCGGAAGATTGTGTCGCCGCCTACGGGGTTAACGGCAGCAACAATGCAGAAGATCTTCGGGAATGCGAACGCCAGTGGTGGGACTTCACACCCAAAACACCTCGCTATGGCATCTGGTCTCGCGAAGACAGCCGTATTAGCTCGAACTTCGCCCTAGGGTGGGAAGTTAACGATTACCTCTCAACCTTTGTGGACTACACCTACAACGAAAAAGACCGTGAAGCACTGGACCTGAACTTACATTTGGAGTCCGGCAGCGCGCTGCGCATGGATCCAAACTCTGTGGTAGTAGACAACGAACACAACGTTCGCGCGTTCACCACAGCCGATGCGGAATTGATGAACCGTACCTTGAATTTCGACTGGGTACAGCGCAGTGAACTTGCCAAGATTGGCTTCGACTTCAGTAGGGAAGCATGGGACATATCAGGTATTGCAGCACACTCTTCCAGTTATCAGGATATCGACTCTCGAGATACACGCATTACCCAAAAAGGTGTAGCAGGCGTTCGTGTAACATTGGATGAGCGCGGCGCTCCAGAATTTGACCTGGGGTCGGGCTACCGTTATCAAAACCCGAAATCACCAAACCCCGGAGACTTTCAGCTTATTAGCGTGAACGACCCCGCCAGTTACAATGGCCGTGCCCGCTATAAATACGCACCTGTGAACCAGGAGCAAGAGGAAAGCTCTGTAAAATTTGATGTTAGCTACAATTTTGATGATTTTTTCGTAACGCGCTTGCACACCGGTGCACGTTGGGCGCGGCAATACATGGAAGATCTTAATTCTGAAGTCAATATCATAAGGGATGTGGGTACCGAATACGCCTTACTCGACGCTAACGGCGACCCCGTTTTAGATAACGACGGCAGGCCTGTATTCGAAGAATGGACAGTAGAAGATCAATATGAGGTCGTAAACGGTGCAACGTTCCAAACTCCAGAGCTTTTCAACGGCTTCGACCTTGGCGTAAAAACTGTTGGCACCTGGCAAGCAGCGGATACCGGCATTTTGATCGACCGTTTGACGGCCATTGACGGCACCACTGTCGACCGCAATCAGCTACCACCAAGACCCGGCGCGCTCGAAGTCGAAGAAACGGTCGCATCCGTTTATCTACAGGCTGATTTTGAACACTACTTTAACAGCGACACCCGCCTTTCCGGCAACCTTGGTGTCAGGTATGCAGAAACAGAAACTTCATCCGTTGGTGATGTAAAAATTACAGCCAAGGTTGATCAGTTCGAAACCGACGACGATGGCAACCTGATTCTGGATGACGATGGCAGGCCCATTGTAGCAACCGATGAATTTGGCAGCCCTCTGTCAGCGGTAGATGTGCCAGTCTATGACGGACGGGACGAATCTCAGGGTAAATACTCAGACGTTCTTCCAAGCATTAACCTCAACCTGGACATTTTGGACAGCTACAACATTTACGCGCACTGGTCCGAGGTGATGGCCCGCCCCACCATTGAAGAGCTGAACATAGACGCCAATTGCACCATCTGGGCAACCGAGCGCTCACAGCAAGAGATGAGAGCAAATACCTGCACCGCAGGCAATCCGGACCTGGAGCCCTACCGCGCCAATCAGTACGAACTGGCCTTTAGCTGGTACCCCAACGATGACTCTTTGGTTTCCGTGGCCTACTTCGTTAAAGAACTCACCAGCTACCTCGGCCCAGAACAAACCTTTGACGATAAAGAGCTTTTCGCCGGCGGTGAAAACGCTGGAATAGTTTACGACGTAAAGCAAAAAACCAATATCACCGGGGTTACAACCAGCGGTGTGGAGTTCCAGGCAAGAACTGTTTTCGATTTTCTGCCGGCGCCCTTTAACAACATGGGCGGAGAATTTAACTACACGGTGATGGATGCCTCCGACGTACCTCACAAGAGCGGCTTGGATGGTAGCGACCTACCCTGGCTGGAACAATCTAAAAACAGCTTTAACATCGGTGCTTTCTACGAGGACGAAAACCTCGCCATTCGCCTGGCATACAGCTACCGAGACCGCTACTTGAAAGAGACAGCCGACGATTCTGACGCACCAGTTTATGTCGACGAATCAGGCCACCTCGACAGCAAAATCACTTACACATTCGGCGACAGTGGCTTCGCTATCTTTGCCGATGCGCGCAACCTTACCGACGAGGTTTACCTTGAGTCCACGGGTAGTTCGCGGCTGTCAGACTTGCAGTGGTCTGGCCGAACCTTTGCCATCGGGGGTTCATTTAAATACTAAGCAGCGCCCCCCACCAAGGGTGGGGGGCTTTAACGAGCAAATTAATAATTAACGAATAAATTGGCGGAACAGCAAATGAAAAACGACACAAAAGCGCCGTACTCCTTGAGATCAGCCGCTTTCACTCTATTGCCTCTGGCAGCGGCCATCGCATTATCTGGCTGTGGCGGAGGGAGCTCCGAAACATTTGATACGACAACACCAACAGCTCCCCCTCAATACCAATCTGAGTCCACTGAAGAGTTGTGGGGCCAGATTGCATTTTACGACTTCGAGAATTCGCTAACCGACACCTCAGGCGGCTTCCCCAACGCAGAAACGGTTGGCCATACCACCAACGAAACAGCCCTGGGAAATATTGCCTTCGACACGCAAGATGGCATACATGCGCTATCTTCATCCGCAATCTTCGATGAAATCTCCGGGCTTCTGCTGCCCGGAAACCTCCTTTTGGGCCCCAGTTACAGTGTATCCATGTGGGTAAAACCAAACCTGGGCAACGACGGTACCCTGTTTTTCGCCAAGTCGGAGAAGGGCAGCTTGTTGTTTAACAGTGATGGGCTGACGGTCTCCGGCCCCATGACAGGCCATGGTACCAATGGAGACGAGACGGTCACATACAGCAGCAGTGATTTGGATATACCTGCCAATGAATGGTCTCACCTTGTATTCACCGTTGAAGATGGCGCTCCCAATATTTACCTGAACGGCCTTAAGGTCTACGAAAGCGGCACAGTGACCAAAACCAAGCTGACCTTTGAGGACGGCTTTATTATCGAGGAAGACAACTTTAACGACCTGTTTAGCGGCAGCTACAACACCATCGCCGTAGGCGTATCCGATTCAGAAGAAGACACGCCGTTCGCAGGAAAAATCGATAAGTTGCGCATCTACAACTACGCGCTTTATCACGGCAATATCACCGTGCTTAGCAGTGAGGCCGTAAATGAAGGCCCAAGCTCCACGATAGCGGCCAGCTACACAGCGCCAGATATGAGTGTGAACTGGAGTATCGATCGTTTCCCTTCGGAATCCTTTTCCGTATATCGCGAAGCCTTTGAGCCAGAAAATGAAGAGGAAAAAGGTGAGCTTGTTCTAATTTCAGATAGCGAGCTGCCCGGCAGTACCACCTCATTTGTGGATGAGGCTGTACCCGCTGGCGATAGCTATCGCTACGCTTTTGAAACCTTGAACAGTGAGGGGCGCCTCTATCAGTCCGGGCTCACCAGCTTTGTGCGCGTGCCCGGCGATGAGCCCTACTCCGCCGTTACCGCCATTCTTAACGACGACGAAGACATCGTTTTAAGTCTGTATAGCGAAAACCTGGCAGTTGCCAGCTACGACGTTCTCCGTGGCTTCGATAACAACGTCAGTAATGCACAGCTTATCGCTACCGGCCTTACCGCCGACACCTATACCGATGAAAAGGATGACAATGAGTCCCCTCTGGCTGATGGCACCACCTACTACTACTGGGTGAGCGTCACCGATACAAACACTAGCGAAATCACCACCTCGCTTGCCTTACCAGAGGCATCTGCAACCACAGCTGGCGAGTTCATTCCTGCTGGCACCTACATACTGGAAGAAGAAACAGACGGCTTCTGTGGTTTGGATGGTGTGGTCGAGAATGTTAACCAAGGCTTTAGCGGCACAGGTTATTTGAATACGGATAACGCCGTCGGCACCGCTATGCGCTGGCGCATCTACATCGAATCAGCAGGCAGTTACAACTTGTATGTAGGTTATGCCAGCGGTTCGGAAACAAATCGCTACGGTATTATGACCGCCAACGGCGAAGTCCTGATTGATCCAGTCGACCTCCCTCTCACAGGAGAAGAAGTGAATAACTGGACAACTTACGAAGAAGTCAAACACGTTGTTAACCTGAAAGCTGGCGAAATAGCACTAACACTGACTTCCCAAACTGACCAAGGCCTTGCCAACGTCGACTACTTGAAGTTTGAAGCGCTGGAGAGTGATATTGCACCCGTGGGCGTCGAGTGTGCTGAATAACCCCTAGACAATTAGTACCTGACTTGCCGGGCAATGCCCGGCTTTTTTTTACCTCTAACTTTATGTAAAAAAGGAAACAAAACAAGAATCAATCATATCTAATCACTTTCAATCACAACAAAGATGTCACTCCGGCGCTCACAAAGAAGCGTATTTCCTCAACAAATCAGATACTTACCAACAATACCGAAAGCAAATGTCATTATAAGGCCTGTTCGAGCTATGATCCCGCTCATATAAAATGCAATTTTTTGCTCATTTATGGCGTGATTTTGAAACTCTTGTGTATTACTATCTATAGACAGAGACATAAGGTGATTAAGCTAAAAGTGATCGCCAGATTGAACAACAAAACAAAGTAATAACAGGAAGCCGTCTTATGCCACTACTTGCCCATGACATTCCCTTAAGTACCTTACAAACCAACATCGAAAAACTGATTAATAACCTGGTAAACATTACCGACGAAACGGGTGAGTTTCTTTTAAAACTGGAAGACGGCCGAGTGATCGACACCAAGGGCTGGAACGATTGGGAGTGGACCCACGGTATCGGTCTTTACGGCTTGATGAAACACTGGGACATTACCGGCGACGATAACTCACGCGTGATTATTGAAGACTGGTTCAAGAACCGTTTCACCGATGGCACGCCCACTAAAAATATCAACACCGTGTCGCCCTTTTTAACGCTGGCTTACATGCAGGAACGAACCGGTAAACGCAGCTACCTTCCCTATCTGGACACGTGGGCAGAATGGGTAATGCAAGGCCTGCCCCGCACCGAAGAAAACGGCTTTCAGCACATTGTATTCAATTCAGAGAACTACCAGCAGATGTGGGACGACACACTGATGATGAGCGTTCTCCCTTTGGCCAAAATCGGCTTACTGTTGGATCGTCCACACTATGTAGAAGAAGCCAAACGGCAATTTATGCTGCACATCAAATACCTGGCAGACCGTAAAACGGGCTTGTGGTTTCACGGCTGGACCTTTGACGGCCGCCACAATTTTGCCGACGCCCTGTGGGCGCGTGGCAATTGCTGGGTAACAATTGCCATTCCTGAATTTATTGAGTTATTAAATTTGCCAGCCGATGACGGGCTGCGCATGTTCCTGCAGGAAACCCTGGAAGCACAGGTAAAAGCACTGGCAGATTATCAGCACGAGAACGGCCTGTGGCACACCCTGCTCGACGACTCAGACTCATACCTGGAGGCCTCTGCTACTGCAGGCTTTGCCTACGGCATTTTGAAAGCTACGCGCAAACGCTACCTTAGCGATAAGTATGAGCACATTGCGATAAAAGCGATGAAAGCGGTTCTGGACAATATCGACGATACAGGTGAATTACAGCAAGTATCGTTTGGTACGCCAGTATTCGACGACCTGCAGGGCTACCGCGACATCCCTCTCACCTCCATGCCTTATGGTCAGTCTATGGCGATACTGGCCTGCGTAGAGTTTATGAATCGATATATTTAATTGCTTCTTTGGCAGTTAGATTAAAACAAAAATTACAATAATGAGAGACCCAGCATGCAAGAACGAAAAATTGGCTTTGTTAATTATGCCGCATACGGCTTGGGAGATGTCCTTGGTGCCGGCTCTATGGCGGTTATCAGCACCTGGGTGCTCTTCTTCTACACCACCTATTGTGGCCTTGGCCCGCTGCAGGCCGGTATTATTTTCGCAACTGCCCGCATTATAGACGCCGTTGCCAGCCCACTTATTGGCTACCTCTCGGATAACGCCAGCTCCACACGACTCGGCCGCCGCTTTGGTCGCCGTCACGTATTTTTGCTGTTCGCTATTCCTCTGCTACCCAGTTTTGGCTTTATGTGGGTGAGCGGCCAACATTTTTTGTATTACCTGTGCACCTATGTTTTCTTTGAAATGGTATACGCCTCGGTGCTAATCCCCTACGAAACTCTCGCAGCGGAAATGACACATGACTTCCGAAAAAAAGGAATGTTTGCAGGCTCCCGCATTTTAGTGGGCCACCTGTCTGCCATTGCCGCCACCATACTACCCGCCTGGATTGTTTCAGCGCTGGGCGGTAAGGATTCCCCTGATACTTTCCTGATTATGGGCGGTATTTTTTCGCTTGCGTTTATGGTTGTTGTGACCATTGTCTACTTCTTTACCTGGGAGCGAAAAAATGAAGAGGTGGAGCTGGCGCAAACTAAAACCAAAAAGCCCTCAATTGGCAGCGTATTTGCCAACCTTTATAAAGGCCTGGGTTTTACCTTAAAGATCCGCGCGTTTCGTCTACATTTGGGCATGTACCTGGGCGGATATATCAGCCAGGACATATTCAACGCGGCATTCACCTACTTTGCGGCTTTTGCATTGGGTAGCCTGTTCGCCTACTCCTCAAGCGAATCGCTGTCCCTTACCTCTTATATGGCCGCCGGTATATTTACCGTGCAAACCCTTGCCGTTGCCGCTGTCTTTGCGGCGGTTGCGTTTCTACCAAAATTTTTCCCCGCCCATACTTACCGCTATGCCGTCGTCGCCTACATTATTGGCATTATTGGTTTAGCCTCTTTTTATCTTCTCGCACCAGAAAGCCGAAGTGTTCAATTAGCGTGGCTGATCATCGCGCTTATCTTCGCGGGAATAGGCCGAGGAATTCTCAATTACATACCTTGGAATACCTACAACTACATGGCGGATGTGGACCAGATCGTCACAGGCCAACGACGCGAGGGCAGTTTCGCCGGTGTAATGACCTTTATTCGAAAAGCCGCCCAGGCCAGCGCAGTATTTTTTGTAGGCGCCGCGCTGGAAATGGGCGGGCTGGTACAAGGCGAAAAAGTACAGAGCGCGGAAACAATGGAATCCATCATCTTGATTATGACCGTTGGCCCGATTATCGTTTTAATTTTAGGCTATTGGGTATCCACCAAGTTTCATTTAAATACCGATACCCACACCGTGCTCATGAACGAGATCGAACGCTTTAAAAACGGTGAGACAGAAGCTTCCAGCGATGAGAATAAAGCCATTGTTGAAGACCTGACCGGTTGGAAATACGATCAGCTGTGGGGCAAAGCAATTAGAAAGGACGGCACCACCGTATAATAGCCTGCACCGAGAACGTGATTGTAAACCTGGCAGCTAATTGAATCTTGCAGAGCGATTTATTTATGGCCTCTTACACCTCGCCGCCGTATACGAAAGCCCTGGATATGATGGGCTTTCGCAACGGGTTTAGTTTCTGGGAATAAATCACCGCCAGAGCCCTTCTCTCCGCTAGTTGTCGGTTTATGCAAGAGGATACAAAAGGTCGCTAATGATTTTTAAGCCAAGCCTGCAAAAACTACCCACTTTTTTATTCGGCGCCTTAGTGGGTGCCTTGAGCACTCTCGCTCTCACTGTGTTGTTGACAGAGGAAAAACTACCCTCACCGACAACAATTAACGAACGTCCCCCGCTAAGCCCTTTCATTTCTTCAGCTCGGAACGAGAGCATTCCTCCGGCAGCACCGCAAAGTCCCCGAAAGCAAACGACGAGCTTGAACCCGGCAATATTAGAGTCCCCCTCAGTACCCGCGTCTAAGCAAAGCGTGGAACGCTTGTTAGCAGGCCTTTTTAAAAACGAAAAGGCCTACGGCAGCAACGAGTTCAAAGATTTGGCCTATCTGGTTAGAAACGATAAGAGAATTGCTGCGCAGATAAGAAGCCGAATTGAAGAGAGCAGCTCCTACGATGAGACTATGACACTCGTCGCACTATTGGCTAGCGACAACAGCCCGGAAACACTGGACTATGCCACCACATTAATCGAGTCCATGGAGCCGGAGATGCAAGGCCTGGGTTATGAACTACTCTCCTCCATGGACAACAAAGGTCATAGCACCGAACTTAAGACAGCACTTTTAGATGCTAGCCTTTATGAGAGCAACCCAGACACCTTGAGCGATATTATCTATCATTTAGGCAAGGCCGAATTGAATGAGGCGATGAAATCAGAAGCTGTGGAGAGTCTGCAACACCTAATGTCCTACAGCGAAGACAGCGCTGTTACTGCACGAGCAATCGATGGCTTGAGTAGACTGGGAGACCAGGACAGTATTTACTATGCTGTGTTAGAACATTTGAATCACCCGGATAACACTGTAAAGGTATCGGCAATAAATGCCCTCTATTCTCTGGACAAGAGTATGCTCAACCAGAGTATTATCGAGAGTTTACAAGACCTTTCAAATTCCCAAGAAGAATCCGAAACAGCACGTGACTACGCTGCCAATTTTTTAGAAAGCTACCAGAGTACTGAATAGATTCTTACTGCATTAATTTGATTATTAACTTAGCCGAACATTGTTAGCTACTTGTTTTCCAAGTCAATATCGCTAAAGGGGCACGAGAAAACTATTGGTAAGTTCACTGCGACTAAGGGCGATGTGATCCAGTATTACGCCAGCGTCAATACCGTATACACGCAAGGTATGCTTACCTGCCTCGAGTAATTGTGGCTCTGAACTCACTCGCACGCTAGCACTCAATACCGCGCGCTTCCAACTCTCATCCCCCACCTGTCTTTTTAAGGATAAAAGTTTACGCTCATGGGACAACCCAGGCAGGGAATAAGCAATTCTTAGGGCGTCGGTATTTAATGGAAAAGTCGGGAGTAGAGAAAAGTAGAGTTTATACTTGCCCTCTTCTGGTATCTGAATGAGGTATTCCACATAGGGGCTTTCATTCATTAGCGCATTAATGTTGCCGCTACGCGCTTCAGCAAGCGGATAAACCGCTATTGCGTCTCCAACTCGACCCAAATCACGCACGACTTGCCAGCGCGAATTGCCATAGGCTCGAGATTTCACATACGCTTCTGCTTCTAAATAGACCTCCGGCACTGGGCTGTTTTTACCTTTGAAGGCCATTTTTTCAAGCTGGGCGGCACCTTCAAGTAAATGCTCGGAGGGCAAGGCAAGGGGACTTTGCCTGAACGAACGCCATAAATTGTCTGCAGGTTCAGCAGACATGATGCCTCGCCACTTGCCATTGGAAATGTCTTCGTTATACATTTTACTTAGTTCTTGTTGCTCGCTATCGGCCTTTACGGCCAATTGACCGTGCGCTTTTGCAATGGCTAAATCGGCATGAAACCAGCGAGCATATTGCTCGGCATGAAAATACCGTCGATTGGCCGTGGCGCTGGCACGAATGGGGTACTCCACCAACTGAAAAAAAGCCGCGTGCTGCTCTGCTGTGAGCATTTTTTTCGCCTCTCGTACCCCGTGCTCCAATTTCTTATAGGCGGCCAGGCGGCTTTCAATTTCGCTTGCGCTTAGATCACTGCCTTTACTACGCGTGTGTGGTAGCCACCATTGCAGGTGTTCGGGCTTACGCTGAAAATTGAGCGCAAAATACTTTCGCAACAATTCGCCAATTGAGGCTCCAGCTTGGGGAAACTCGCGCGTCGCCCAGTCCGATAAAAATAGGTGCTGGTTTTGCAGTGTCCAGCGATCAATATCCCAGGCCATTTGCAGAAAGAGCTCAATACCGAGTTCAGCGGGTTTGATATCGCCTACATTCGCCACCCAAAGCTGCCTCGCACCCATGCGATAAGCTTTATTCATTTCCTGCCAAACCAGTGCCGGAGGTGTGCTATAAAGCCATAAGTAGGCCAGAGGTGAACCCAGATAGGAAAGATGATAGTACACGCCAGAGCCACCCTTGCGGCTTCGCTCCTGCGCATTGGGCAATTGCCGGATAAAACCGTGGTTGTCATCCGGCCAGATTAAACTGACATCTTCAGGTACCTGCAAACCATCCCGATATAAAGCCAGCACTTCTTTATAGGGCGTAAACACCTGAGGAATTTCAGCGACCTCTGGTTTCACATGTGCACGCAAAAGCTTGCGCTGGTCTTCAAATATTTTTTCGAGCAAAGCGACTTTTTCTTTATTGCTCCCTCCTCCCGTCATACCGGAGTCATGAATCCCCCGCATACCGAGCGAATAAATATTTTCAAACGCGCCGTTTTCCTTAACTCTTTGCTTCCAGTAGTCAACTACTTGCTGCGGCTGTGTAGCATAATTGTATGATTCCTTGGAGTGAGGCCATTCGCTAACATTGTTTCTGAGCATTGGTTCCGCGTGGGAGCTACCCATTACAATTGCGTAGCGATCGGCAAGTGTTTTGTTTTCAGCAAGCTGGTTAAATGCCAAACTGACCTTATGCATCGCAGGCCACAAGGTATTAGCCTTCAAACGTAAAAGTAAATCAAACACCCGCTCGTAGGTTTTTGGCCCGATATTTCCCAGCTCTTTTTCGTGATTATTACTTGCCCAGGGTTGTAGCCCCCAATCTTCATCATTAATAAAGATTCCGCGATATTTTACCGAAGGGGGACCAAACTGCTGTGTCTTTTCACTTATATAAATTGCATCGGTTTTTTCCGGCTGTACATCAGCCCACCAATACCAGGGCGAAATCCCTATGGCCTGCGACAGTTGGTATACCCCATAAGCGGTACCACGCCTGTCACTACCGACAATTAGAAGTGATTTTTTATCGCTAGCCATCGGGTCGTTTATTACACGGATTTCAAACGATTCCCAGCGGCCTTCCAGGTGAGATAAATCAATGCCATTCAGTTTGGTTATTTTTTTTATTAAGGCAGAGCCACTTAGTGAGCCAATATAAATACGCATCGGCGATGGCGAAGGCAATATGCTGGAAGGTTTGCCAAGCCCTTTCTCTCCAGTCACTAATGCGAAATCCTCCATCAGGCTGCGAGCGGCAATCTTAACGACCTCAAAATCGGAGTCGTCCCAATGGATTTCAGCCGGCCGATTGTTGGCGTGCAATAAATGGTAGCCAGGCAGGGGTTTATCCGCTACCAGTGCCTCATTCAAAGCATAAGAGCTGGCAGCCAAAAATAGAAAAATAAAGAGGAATAAGCCTTGATTTACTCTAAGCATATCAGCCTGTACTTGTTCTCACCGCTATTGGCGAAGTTATCGAATTTTTTTGTGACAGTAACAACAATCGTTCCAGTAAAAACTAAAAACAGGCGAGGCAATATTGTGAACCTATACCAGCATTTCTCTGTTTAAATCCGCCATGCAGGTATTCCCCGATAGCCCCATAGCCACACGCATTTCATTTTCTAAAATTGAAATAATATCCAGCACGCCTTGCTTTTTCCGCGCACCCAGGCCGTAGACCCAAGGCCGACCAATCATCACAGCACTCGCCCCCGAAGCAACGGCACGCACTATATCCAGGCCGGTGCGAACACCGCCGTCCAGAATGGCAGGAATTTCACCATCCAAAGCGTCCACTATTTGTGGCAAGGCAGAGATGGACGAGAGTGCGCCATCCAGCTGACGGCCGCCGTGGTTGGAAACAATAAGTCCATCGGCCCCTAGCTTCTTGGCTTCTATTGCGTCCCGTGGATCAAGAATTCCTTTGATGATTAAATTGCCTTTCCAATAATCACGAATGGTTTCCAAAGTTTTCCACGTCACACTGGCGTCGAAATTTTTATTCATCCAGGTCCAGAATTCATCAATACCTGCATTTTCGCCAACAGCAGGTGCTACATTACCCAAATTGTGGGGGCGCCCAAGTAAACCAACATCCCAGGCCCATCGCGGGCGAAGCATGGACTGATAAATACGCGCACTTTGCCGTCGAAACATACTGCCACAGGAAAGACCAGAACGAATATCTCGATAACGGGAGGAAGGAAGGGGCATATCGACAGTAAATACCAGGTTTTTTGTTCCCGCTTCTTGTGCGCGATCTAAAATACTGTGCATAAACCCCCGGTCTTTAATCATATACAACTGAAACCAAATGGGGTTTTCTACTTTTTTTCGAACTTCTTCTATAGTGCATACGCCCACAGTTGACAGACAGAAAGGAACTTTTTTCTCTTCTGCCGCCTGAGCTGCCAGTACCTCTCCGCGTCGAGCATTTAAACCGGCGATTCCAACAGGCCCGAGGATTAGTGGTAGTTTGTATTCTTCTCCGAATAAATTGCAACGCGTATCCACCGTGGAAATGTCACGCAGCACTCTCTGACGAACCTTTATTTTGTCGAAATCCGACGAATTGCTTCGCAAGGTGGTTTCGCTAAAAGAGCCACCGTCAATATATTCGAATAAAAATTTCGGCAAACGTTTTTTACAGAGAATTCGATAATCTTCTATATTAGCTGGAATCACTGGCATACCTTATTAGATTATTATTAGTCAGACCTCAACAGCGAAAAAAAGCGCAGACACATTCGCTGTATTGTTCGTTGTACTTAACGCTTACTTCACCAGGGCCTCAGGCACTAAAGCCAGGTTCTGAATAGCCGCCAAGCCCCACTGAGAAGCTGCGTTGGTGGAAACCCAGGGTGCTTCCTCAACGGGATTTAATACTTCAGGCCCCTCGATATAACGCGCGCCGATTTTCTTTGGCCCCCCCCATTCGCGGCGGAATTCTTTCCAGGCCCTGCTGGCGAGTTCTTGGTCTCCGGTTTGTGCGGCGATGTAGGCGGTTAAGCGCGAATGTGCGACCGTGAGGCTATTACCTCTAAGCGGCTTACCAAACTTTAAGGCTTGCTCTTCTGCACTTGCGTTGTAGTAACGACAATAGTCCAGCCAGGCCTGCTTAAATTCCGGAACATCTAATAGCTGTATTAATTCAGCACATATTTCTACCAGGCCAAATACGGCACTGAGATGAGAAATACCCGGGCCGGCATCATCAGGTGGCAACAATTCTTTATTGTCGACATCATAACCAAATACGCCGGTAAAAAAGCCATGGGGCTGACTGCCAATTACACGCATCGCACTTTGCAATCTGTCGCGATACATTTCATCGCCCGTTCTTTCCCAGGCGCTTAACCAATTTGCTGCCACAGAGCCCCAGTCGGTACCCACACCTATACGGCCGTCACCAGGCACTGGTTTTTGGTTTGGAATTTTTCGTGTAGGAACAAGCTTGGCAAGTTGAATATCCGCGTCGATAACTTCGTCGAGAACATCTCCAGTGCGCTCATCAGCTGTTAAAAAGTAATGGAAACGCCGATAGGCTGCAGTGCTGATACGCAGTTGTTTCGCACTGCAACCCCAGTGCTGTACATTGTGGCGCGTGCCCAGCCCTTTGAAGCGCCCTAAGTGATAAATATCGACATCCCGGTTGTGTCTAGTCATAGCTTCGGCCAATCGAAAAGTTTCCGCATCGCCGCTGCGCAAGTATGAAAACCACAACCAGAGGTCGGGGGATAATTCCGAATTATCCCAGGCATACCCTCCTACATCGTAACGCCATACATGCCTGTCCTCGTCGTAGGTATGCATGATGTCACCGTAATTCCAGAAGCCGTACCAGTGGCGCTGATCCACCTGCTGCTTGTAGAATTGCACCGACCAATCCAGGCGATCTTCAATAGCCGCTCGCTCGGTGCTTGAGCGGTCTGGCAAACTCCACAGTCCGCCAAAAACACCCGATGCCAGGTAATCCTCGGGAGCAGCGACCACTTGGCCGGGCTGTCGAATGGCATCTGCCATTGCAACAATGTCTTCTCTTTCGGGAGTGTGGCTATGCAATTGCAAGGTTAACTCGGACGTTCTTGCTACCCCTTGTGCGTTACCAAAACCAGGCTCAAAATCTTCGTAAGTAATATTCAAAGCGTCCAGCTGGTCTTCATAGCTTTCCTGCCCCAAACCATCGTGATAAAAACGCAGGTCCATGGCCGGTGCCTCCGGTGACCAGAACCACAAAGTGGTGGTAGCTTTATCAGTACCGGCATTGCGCACATCCAGCTGCACCGGATGCAGTTGCCAAAAGTCGCGCATACCCAGCAGCAAACCGCCTGATGCGCCGCCAACGTAGGCAACACCCGCAGAGCGGCGCCCCTGATCGGAGTCTATCCAGCCATGTCCTTCCTTCGTTCGTTTACGAATAGCAAAACCGTTCGCGTTTAGTTGAGTAAGGGTAATGTCGTTCCACACCGGAATCCAATGCATACGACTACTGACACGCTCGTCCCAGGATTCAATCGGAGGCGTAGCCTTGCCTGCCACCTGTGCATCTCGCACGGCCTGCCCAGGGTCTCGCCTTAAGCCCGTAATTCCTTGAGGTGACTCCCCCCAAACACCATTCCCTTCACCAACAATTCGAATATGGCGATTGTAGAGCTCGTCGCGCATGGGAATATCAAGCTCAAACCCGAGGCCGCGTATAAAATCTTTATCGCTCTCCCCGTCGAAAACAAAACTGTGGCTTACTTTTACGCTGTCTCCCCCGGAATAAAAATGAAGCCGCATAACAAAGGGCAGCCACTCTCGATCATCTTCGCTTCGATGAAGGCCGCTAAGCTTTATAGTGGCGCGCACAGGCCCCTTTTGCTCAACAGTAAGTTCTTTAACTTTTGACTCGAAAGACGTGACTTTAGTATTTGAATCCAAGGCTATTTCTGGCGTTTGCTGCACCAAGCCTACCAGGCGAGCTTTCTCGGCAATAAGCTTTCCGCCACGCTCCATTCGCTCGATAATGTGCTTACCGCTACGGGGAATACTGCACTTGATTACTCCAGTATCAACTTCAATAGACTTACGCTTTTGTTTTACCTTTACCACCTTAGGTGGGGCTTGGGTGCTACCCTTTACCAGCCTGAATTGCGCACCAAGCTCAACACCGGAGGGAACAGCATGGGCTGTCCACTTCACGCTACCATCAGGCCAGAAGGCGGTGGGCCAAGACTGGAGCGCTAACTCCTTGCCATTTTTTGCGATCAGTTTTAGCCCCTCACCTTTCGCCAGCTCCCCCGCTTTCCATGGTTGCCCCCAGCACACAAAGGGGTGAGCAGCAGGCTCGTCTCCCTCTAACCAGCTTAGATAACCCGGCTCTCGCCTCGGTGGTTTTTTTTTGGTGGAATGGGCTTTCGAAAAGGCCAAACCGGAAGCGAGGGGAATAGTTGCAGCAAGGGCTCCATTGCGGAGCAATTCACGTCGGTTCATGAATAAGGCACCCTAAATCGTCTTTTTATGTCTATGTAAGCTTTCAAGTTATACCATACATGAAACATTATGACCATAATTGACGACTAATGATCGATATTCCATCATAATGTTAGTACAATCCAGATACTTAATCTTGGGCAAAAAGCTATGTTTACCAAAGTACTGTTTACTCTGATACTCGCTCAGTATGCGCTTGACTGCGCCGGTGACAAGGGTAGCCTGTTGTACAGTAACTCTCTCGCCTCAGCAAAGGACGTAAGCGCATGGACAATGGAAGGCCCGGGTGAACTACTGTTCAAAAATGGCTGGATGACCATGTTCTCGCCTGATCAGCAAATGCACCACGTGTTCTGGTGCCCCGAGGAATTTCCCAACAGTTTTATTGCTGAATGGCAGGTACAGAACCTCCACACAAAGGCCGGTTTGGCGATTGTTTTTTTCGCCGCCAAAGGAATAAACGGCGAAGCGCTATTCAGCCCACAACTCAAACCCAGAGATGGGACTTTTAAGCAATATGTGCAGGGAGATATTCGCAGCTACCATATTAGCTACTACGCCAATGCTGCGCATAATAAAGACAGGGGATACGCCAATTTAAGGAAAAATAATACTTTCACCTTACTGCAAACGGGTAAGGAAGGCATCCCCACCCTATCAACGGCTATCCATCGGCTGCGGCTACAAAAAACTGATCGCAGAATACAAATGTGGGTAGACGATAAATCCATTATCGACTTTACCGATCAAGACGAGCAATATTGGACAACAGGCAAAATCGGCTTGCGGCAAATGAAATGGAGCCAGTTACGCTATAGGAACTTTAAAGTTTGGGCTTTTAATGAAACGAAAAATGCGACAAACGTCAATAAGCTGAACGAAGCCATTGAATTTTAAGGTTTTTTTGATATACCATCCGATCAGAATCTTTCAGTTCTAAATACTTTTAATCAAAAGGGAAGAAGTAAAGACATTATGTTAGAAAAACAGCGCCATCAACTGATAGTCGACCTGGTTGAAAAAGCTCGTTTTGCGAGTGTTAACCATCTTTCCGCCGAGTTAAATACTTCTGAGGCGACTATCCGCAGGGACATCAACAAACTCTACGAACTGAACAAGCTGAAAAAAATTCGCGGAGGTGCTGAGTCTGTCAGTAACGATAGCGGAATAAAGCAGCGTGCACTTTCCGCAAGCACTTTTGCATCCAACCATGGCATGCACGGCGATAAAAAGCGGCGTATTGCGGAAAAAGCAGTAAGTATTTGTAACGACGGTGAGCCCATTATCGTCAACGGTGGTACAACAACCTTCATGATGGGCGAGTTTCTAATAAAACGAAATTTAAGTGTTCTCACCAATTCATTTAAACTGGCGCACTATATCGCAGAGCACGGAGACAACCAAATTACCCTGCCTGGCGGAGAGATATATCGTGACCAGGGTATTGTCTTGAGTTCCTTCGAACAAGACACTATTCAGTATTACCATAGCAATAAAATGTTTATGGGCACCCAGGGGATCACTGAACTGGGCGTAACCGAGTCTGACCCCCTCTTGATTCGCGCCGAACAAAAAATGCGTAAACAAGCAGAACAGTTAATTGTTATGGCAGATAGCTCCAAGATCGGCCGCCGGGGCAATTTTATCCTGTGCCCTGCTGAGCAGGTGGATATTTTAATTACCGATGACGAAGCGGACGAAAAGGTACTGCAGGAACTGAGGGATCATGGCGTAGAGGTACTGATTGCTTAAACTGTCCTAACTCGCATAAAAAAAGTCGCCTGAGTTTGCAAGCTCAGGCGACAATTAATACTAGAATACAATTCCTCGCTCTTTCCTATTTGACCCTAGACTAAACAATTCCCGATCCACTCTGCCCACTAGCTGGCCGCGCTTTTGCTGCCTCGCTGCGATAGTGAGAATCCCGGAAGGCCTCGATAGGCGAGATAGCCCCCCCATTGTCAGCGCGCGCCATAGCCAGAATACTGGAAACATCAGTATTGAAGGCTGCCTTTAAAGTGTTACTTGCCATCAAGGCATCGTTACTTTCCTGGTAGGCATAGAGAGCCTCGCGATCGACCAATAAGGCCTGCACATAACTGCGCTGAACTTCGATGGCCGAGTTCATCAGGCTTTCAATAGGGTCAGTGACATTGTGTGACTGATCCAGCATATAGGTGGGGCTGAAGCCATCCTGTTTACGGTATTCAGCGTCCACCAATTCGTTGAAAATAAGAAATTGTTGGTAGGGATGAATACTAGCGCTGTCGAGATCATCGTCACCGTACTTACTGTCATTAAAATGGAAACCCGCCAACTTTTTAAACTGAATTAATCGGGCCACAATCATTTCAATATTCACATTAGGCGCATGGTGTCCCAAGTCCACCAAAGATCGTGCCTTTTCTCCCAGCTCCATTGCACAGAGTACATTGGTTCCCCAGTCCTGAATCACGGTAGAATAAAAAGCTGGCTCAAACATTTTGTGCTCGATTAACATTTGCCAATCATCAGGCAAGGCCGCATAGATTTTTTTCATACTATCGAGGTAACGTTCCAGGGAATGTTGAAAATGTTGCTGCCCTGGGAAGTTAGAACCATCGCCAACCCACACTGTTATTCCCGCTGCGTCCAGTTTTTGCCCCAGCTCGATACACTCTATGTTGTGCGCTACCGCTTGATCACGGGTGGCCTCACTAGTGTGACTTAAACTGCCGTACTTATAGGAGTGCTCTTGGTTAGCTTGATCCTGAAAGGTATTGGAGTTAACGGTGTCAAAGCCCAAACCCAGACTGTTTGCGTGTTGCTTCAGCTCACCAGGGTCGCTGACTTTGTCCCATGGAAAATGTGGAGAAACTTTTCCTGTGCTGCGCACCAATTGATTTATTACGCTGCAATCGTCAAGTTTTTCAAAAATATTGCGAGGCTCACCGGGGTTTGGAAAGCGCGCAAAGCGAGTGCCACCGGTACCAACACCCCAGGTAGGCACAGCCACCTGAAATTGTCTGGCTTTGCTGGTAATTTCTGCGATAGAAATACCCTGGTTTATTAATTTTTCAGCTAAACCCTCATATTCACGCTTTAACACTGGAAGGTATTGCTCGTTATGTTCCGAAACAAATTCTGCTGTAATTTTATAGCCCATTATTTTAACCCTGTTACTATTTTAATTTTGGTTACGGCTTGCACGCCTTTTGCCTGGTACCGGAATTATTTATCTGCACGATTTATGAAGGGGCTGCAAACAATTCTATTTCTTCGCTGTGCGTGAGGGCGCTACCCGTAAATTTAAAAAATTTCATAGCCCGCAGGCCACTGCGGCTATTGCGTAAATACGTACAGGCAGCAAAACCCTATACGTATTTGCAGCTGCCACATAACACAGTTTTAGCGGGTAAAGCTGGAGGCATTGCCAGCATCCACATTGATAATGTTACCGGTGCTTTTAGCTGTTTTATCGGACGCGAAGAAGCAGATAGCTTCTGCCACATCTTCTGGTAATACACTGCGCTTTAACAAACTGCGATTGCGGTAGTGGTCTTCCAAGCCTTGGCCATCTGTATTGTAGGCCGCAGCTCGCTCATCCCGCCATTTGCCGGTCCATATTTTAGAGCCCTTCAAAACCGCGTCCGGATTTACCACATTACAGCGAACACCAATAGGAGCGCCCTCTAATGCAACGGCGCGGCTCAATTGAACTTCTGCGGCCTTGGCCACACAATAGGCAGAGGCATTGGGCGAAGCCACCAAGCCGTTTTTACTGGCAACAACAACCATACTGCCACCCGTATTTTGCTGTTTAAGTATTTTGAACGCTTCACGCAAGGTGAGGAAATAACCGGTAGAAAGGATATCCATGTTGCGGTTCCACAAACTTAAGTCTGTTTCGTCCAGCGGTGCCGAGCTGGCGATTCCCGCATTGGCAACTACAATATCCACACCACCAAATTCGACGGCACAACGCTTTAGAGCGTCTACCACACTATTTTCCTGGGTAACATCGCAATAGGCACTGCGTACTACGTCTTTTCCAAAGGCCTGCTGCAAATCTGCGAGGCTTTCCGAGAGTGCAGACTGATCAATATCCGCAAGACACACACATGCACCTTCGGAAGCCAGGCGTATAGCGGTAGCTTTTCCGATACCGCCAGCGCCACCCGTAATAAAGGCAACCCGGCCGGCAAGCGATTTTGGTTTTGGCATTCGCTGCAACTTTGCCTCTTCCAACAACCAATACTCAATATCGAAAGCCTCTTGCTGATCCAAACCCACATATGAGTCCACGCCCGCCGCTTCACGCATTACATTAATGGCGTTGATGTAAAATTCTCCCGCAATTCGCGCAGTGGCTTTGTCTTTGGCGAAAGTTAGCATGCCAACTCCGGGAATAAGATATACCACTGCGTTCTGGTCACGAATGGGAGGGCTGTTATCGCGCTTACAGCGCTCATAGTAGGCGCTGTAATTGTCACGATAGCTGTTTAATTGTTCATCCAGCGTGGCTTCGCAGCTGGATAATGCCTGCGTAATTTCTGATTGTGCGGGATCAAAATTAACAACCAGTGGAGCAATTTTTGTTCTTAAAAAGTGGTCCGGGCAGGAAGTGCCTAAAGCCGCCAGTGGCTCCAAGTCTTTAGAATTAACAAACTGAAGGATTTCCGGGGAGTCGTTAAAATGCCCTACTTTAAACTGCTCGTTAGTGATTTTACCGCGAATCAAGGGCATCAATTTCGCTGCAACAGCCAGGCGTTGCTGAGCGTCGAGAGGATTATCGTATTTGGCTCCGCTAAAGGCTTCTGAGGTATTGTTCTTCTCGAGCCAGTCGGCACATTTTTGAATAATCTCCAGCGACTTCAAATAGCAGTCTTTAGAAGACTTAGCCCAAGTAAACAAGCCATGCCCCTGTAGAACAATACCGCTTAAATGAGGGCTTTCAACGGCCATTTTTTCCAACTTCAGGCCTAGGTCGAAGCCCGGGCGCTGCCAGGGCAACCAGCCTATTTCCCCACCAAATATTTGCTCGGTAAGTGCATGGCTGTTGACTGTACAGGCAATAGCAATAACCGAGTCTGGGTGCAGATGGTCCACATGAGTGTGCGGAATATAAGCGTGCAAAGGGGTATCGATACTTGCAGCACGTGGGTTTAAGTCGAAAGTGCAATGGGGCAGGTAGGCCACCATCTCGTCTTCATGCTCTAAGCCACGATAAAGCTCTTTCAGCTGGTGCAATTTCTTTAAGTAAAGTGTAGAAAAGCCGCTCATCTGAATTGAACCCAGGTCACCGCCAGAGCCTTTTACCCACAATACTTCTTCCTGGGTTCCGCTAAGCGGGTCTGTTTCCATAATTTTGGCAGATGTATTACCGCCACCATAGTTGGTAATACGCAAATCTGAGCCTAAAAGGTTCGAGCGATATTTCAACAACTCAGACTCAGTCAGTGCCGCTGCGTATTCATCATCCCAAAGGTTTGCCAACATATTTCCCATAACATATACACCTTTATTCTTAACCACACTTCATGCAAAAGTTGCAAAAAGCGAATACAAACGATCATGTTCAATTATATCCAATCAAATCCAGTCAGGCAATCGATCAAACCATTAAAAACGGCGCTAATACAATGCCAAAGAGATCAATCCATATGAAATACAGGCTTTAAGGAATTGACCACAGGGCTTTTATTTGGGTTGGTTACCATAATGTCTGCCATGTGGGCCCACCACTTCTTCATAATGGCTTTTTCAGGTAGCTCATTCATGCCGTGCTCATCAACCCGCCAGAGCACGCCAAACAGGGTCCAGCTGCCTTCGTCGAGAAAAATCGAATAATCTCGAATACCTGCGCCCTTTAACTCGAGCAATAACTGAGGCCAAATATAATCATGTCGCTTTTTATACTCTTCTTGACAGCCTGGGTTCAGCTGCATCGTGAACGCAATTTTTTCCATTAAGCACCTCTCAGGATCAACGCTCGCCATTGGTATGAGGGGATATTTAGAGTATTACTCACCGCCTCCCCTGTTTCGGCGTCACTCACTCCGGCAGGCAAGCTGAGCTCGCCTCCTTTGCCGTCCATATTGACAACCATCCACATTTCACTGCCGTCGGACCTTAGCCTCGGGCAAACAATAGTGCCCGGCGAAGCCTTATACCTCTGCTTCACACCTGCCAGCCCTGCATAGTGGTTGACAAGTTTTTTAATGAGCGGCAGCCCCTCGTCCCCGTGGGGCTGTGCCCCCAAAATGACAACTCGTCCTGCGCCCAACTGGCGCTCGGAAATAAAGCACTGACCAGCCAATGCGCCACTTTCGATCACGCCAATACTTTTGGTACCCTCGTCCGGGGTCATGGCCGCACACCAACCGCTTAAGGGCACAGACAAACCCAGTGCCCGCCCGCTGGTTTTGGTTTTTGTTAGCGGCGCGATAAAGTTAGTGGTCACACCCGCCAGGGAGTCGACCAAGCCTAAACCGGCATCTGTGGGTACGGTGTGTTCACGGCCTCGTGTTCCAGTCACCGGGCCGGCGATCCAGGTTCCTCCTGCGTTGACAAACTCAACAATCCGTCGCGCAAACTCTTCACTCACATAGGGCATGCCCGGAGTAAACAGCACTTTAAGACCCGTCAAATCAGCGCCCTCGAAACGCACTTCCCGGTGGTAGCCCTCATCCCGAATAATACTGTGCCAAAGTTCGATGACTCCCCGATATCGACTGGGAAAGCCCTCTCGCTTGTCAAAGCCCTCCGTTTCCACCATCGCACGGGCATGGTCTGAATAAGTGACGGCAATCTCAGGGGCAATCACCTGTGTGCCTATCAGCAGTGGTTCCAGTCGCTCTCGTAACTTGCCAACTTTCTGCACTTCGCTGTAACCCACACCGGGTTTATACCAGGCACTCATGACAGCGCTATGAGGCAGCTCCGCGCCGGTGCGCTGTTGTCGCCACAACCAGTAACAAAAACCCTCGCCACCCAGTGAATAAACAACAGCCGCTTCCGCAGTTAAGAAACCCTTGGGGTGCATGACTTGATGGTGGCCCAACCAACCGTTGTGAGCCGAACTTGTTTCCATAAGCCAAAATGGCCGGCCCGGTATTGCAGCGCGATAAAAGTCTGAGCGAAACACAAGCGCGCCCCACTGTTCGGAGGTTGCGTACACATCATAGGAGGCGAAATCCTGTGCACGCATGGAGCGCTCATGATGAATATTAAAAGCGGGGTTGTCGTTATGGGTAACGGGTTTATCCGAATACGTTTTTAGGATATCGCTCTGCTGCTTCATAAAGTCGGCGACACTTTCACGACAAAACATTTTGTAAGCAGTACTTAAGGAGGCGTTGTGTATAAAGGGGGTTTTTAGGGGCGCGGGTACCTGGTCAAACCGCTGGTAGTACTGGCTCCACATATGGGTACCCCAGGCTTTATTTAGGGCATCAATAGAACCAAAACGTTTTTCCAGCCACTTGTGCCAGTTTTTAATGGCAGCTTCACTAAAGTCTTCTGCCACATGAGCCTTCATCTCATTATCAATCTGCCAGCCAATCAACGAAGGGTGTTTACCCAAGGTTTTTGCCAAAACCTTGATGACACGAAAACAGGCCTTTCTAACCGCCGGATGCTCATAACTGGCATGTTGGCGTGCACCGTGTATGAGTATTTCACCTTCTGCGTTTTTATGAAGTCGCTCCGGGTGATTATGAGTCAACCAAACGGGAGGGGTTGCTGTTGGGGTGCATAGCACCACATCTATACCGGCGGCATACAATTTATCCATAACCCGTTCCAGTAGGGCATAGGAAATTTTTCCCTCTTTTGGCTCTACCGTCGACCAGATAAACTCTCCCATGCGCACAACATTGATGCCCAGCTTCTTCATTTCAACAATATCGCGATCTATATCCTCCTCCGGCCACAACTCCGGGTAAAGACACACCCCGTGATAAAGCTTTTTTGATTGGTAGGGTAACGTAGTAGATGCTTGAGCGTAGAGCCCCGGCAGGGGAAGTGTACCTGCCGCTACGCCCAGTTTTAAAAGTTGACGTCGATCTAAGCTCATATCACAGTCCTTCCTAATTATATCTAACTATTTATTTTTTACGGAACAGATGGGTTACAAAATAAAATATATTAACAACTATGGTAATTTAAACGCTGTAACCAGCTCCTCGATCACCTCATCGTTCATAACTTTCACGCACCCTAACTGGTGAGCACCAAGAATGGCTTTTGCGGTAAACTCAGCCACCTCAAGTCGGTCGAAGGCCTGCAACAAGTTCTCGCCAGTTACCAAAATGCCGTTATTCTGAATCATTGCCAGCGGCTGGCTCGCGGAGAGCTGATTAACAATGCGTAGATGATCCTGGGTTAGGCTTTCGATGGGTAAAATAGTAATGTCGCGAAGCAATATATACGCTTCAGGTATAATGCGTGAATTCAATTCTTTACCCGATACGTTAAAGGCCATCACATTTGGCGCGTGGGCAAGAATAAAAGCATTTACTTCGTCATGGGCCTGAAACAATTCAAGCACCAGGCGACTGGAACGGCTGGGATATTTTCCCGCCTGACGATGGCCATTTTTTACTAATACGATATCCGCTTCACAAAGATATTTTCTGTCATAGCCGTAGGGGGATATTAAAAAAGAATCTTTATCTAAACGAACAGCAAAGGTACCGTCGGTGCTGGTAATTAGGCCTTGGTCGTAACTACGCCTCATCATATGCACCATTTCGCGACGAATGGCTTTCTCTTTGCTGACTGGCGCTTCTGAAATAAACTCTGGGAGGTCGTTACATTTCTGATCGTAAATAGTCATTTGTTCTGCGCTGATACACTTGTAACCACCCAGTACTTGTGCCTTTACTTGAATACGAGCGGAATAATCCAAAGTCTCAAACTGTTTAAAAGCCTCAAATAAATTTTGGGAAGCCGTTACAACTCCGTGATTCTCCAGCAAAACTGTATTAAACCCAGCGCCGAAAGACGAGGCGATTTTACTCCCGAGATCAGTGCTGCCCGGAAGACCGTAAGGAACAAAATCCACCGCCTCACAAATGTGCCTTGTGTTGGGCAACATGTGCAAATCCGGTGTTTTTCCAGCAGCGGAAAATGATACTAGCGCCGGCGGATGTGCATGCAAGACTGCATCGATATCCGGCCGAGCTTCGTAAATCGCCAGATGAAAAGGGTATTCCGAAGAGGGCCTATGTTCACCTTCGTGCTCACCATCTTTGCGAATATAGACGATATCCTTTCGAGTGAGGCTCCCCTTGTCGACGCCTGCAGGAGTAATCCATATACCCCCGTCTTCATCGCGCACGGAAAGATTTCCACCAGAAGTGGTGGTCATTTCATAGCGATAAATACGCTCCATAATCATCACAATCTGATCTGCGGGGTGGAGGTATTTAAATTTCTGATCTCTAGATTCTGGTTTTATTTCTTTCATTTAACAGCTTCCTTAAAAGCAGCGAATGCCATTTTTGCTTGTATGACTGAATTAGACTATTCAGAGCCTGGGATGCGTTCACATGATGAAGCTCATAGGGCCAGTTAGTTGCACTGTCCTGATTGCACAAGCGCGCAGTGCCATCGCTTGTTCCCGTGGCATCTTTGGAGAATAAAATTTGCTGATTGGGCCTTAATTGCGCCAATAACTTTAATAAATAATGGTTGCCAGCAAATGCGCCTTCAACAATAACGGTAGATTGTTGTTGCAATAAACCCAGACAATGGTCTGTCATTAAAGCCAGATACAAGGTAGCCAGGGCTGTCTTTTCTCCCTCACCAAGCGCGTCAAATTCGGCGCCAACAATTTCCCCTTTGTGCTGCCGATAGGGGCCGCCCTGTTCAGAAAAAGCAGGCAATGCAAATATATTTTTCTGGAGGATCTGCTGAAAATCGCTTTCTTGAGCATCCTGCGCTCCTGCCAGGCATTGCCATTCACGTCCACCCATGAAGCGAATGCTGGGCACAGGCTCACCAAAGGCATTCACATTTGCCAACATATCTTGCGCTTCGATCAAACAACCCGTTGGACTGCCAATACCAGCGATAATGGTCCAGGTACCAGAAGACACAACAGCAAAGGGTGAGCGTTGCTGTAGTAAATGAGGTGCTAGCGAAGCGTTGCTATCATGAATACCGTTATAGATTTTGCAATGACTGGGTAGACCCAACTCTTTAGCCAGTTGCGGGCGAATTGAACCAAGACTGGCGCCGGTCTTATGTAGGGCAGGAAATTTTGTCTTCCACCCCTGAGACAGCACCAGAGAGGAATATTCACTTTTGTTCGGGTTCCAAAGATCCGTATGACAACCCAGAGACGTCACCTCTGTCACCGCGCGCCCGCTTAACCTGTAAGCCCAATATTGAGGGTATAGGAGAAAATATTGCGTTCGGGCTATCTGCGCGGGATACTTACTCTGCAGCCAATAGAGCTGAGCGCCTAGATTTAGCCCCAGTGGGAGCTCTGGGCTCAGTGTTTCTTCATACTTGGGGCGAAGAATCTTGTAGGCATAACCAAGCGAATCAATGCCTTTGAACTCATAGTCAACGATAGGTAAAACCAGCTCATCAGCCTTAACACATGCCAGTGTTGCGCCATGGGTGGTTATGCCAATACCATCGATCTCATACTCTTTCGACCAATGCATTAACCGGCTTTTCAGCCACTGCCAAATATACTCAGTATCTACACAGGGGTATTCACCCCCGCCTTTAATGCGGTTCTCCGCATTGATACTTGTAAGCAGATCACCGGAAGCGCGCGAGATTAAACTGAGCTTGATATTGGTTTTACCAATATCAAAAACAGCGCAACAAGCGGTTTTTTGTACTGAACTCAACATTTATGTTTTTTCTCACTCTGCTCTTCGGCCTATCGCGTTCGACTCCCTCAATCCGCCAGGCGATAAGCTCAGGAAGGACTCAATATAACACATTATGAGCTAATATGACTGGTTTTGATTGATATATGCCGAATTTCAGTAGCAAACTGTGCATATATTAGAGGCTTGGGATACTGGCCAGATGGAAAAGCAGCAATCCATTCGGCTAATAGAAAGGCAACGTTCGGCCTACAGCCGCGCCAGGTTGGCAGATAGGCAGCCAGTACACGTAACGAGGGAAATTTGAAAAGCAATGGCAACAGTGGTGCAGACTATAACTGAGCGTTCATTGCCTTTCTAAGAGCCCTCCTGGATACGAACTACTCGATGAGAGCAGTTTTCCCATTCGAACCTGCCCTTCACTCTCAGCTCATAGAGGCCCAGCCAGGTTTAACACTGTGCCTCTGATGCCATACCTTGCGTGCAAGAATAATAACAAGCCCACTGGCAGCGAGAATAAACCCCTAATTTCATGTTTAAAGTAAAGCTGAGGGGCTGTTATTTCTGTGTAAGAGACTGCCTTAATTCACGCATCTCTTGCCGCAGCAGTTTCAGTTCATCATGCAGGCTATGGTCCACTTCGTGCACCGCCTCGCTTACCACCTCCATAGTCTCTTTGTGCTCTTGCTCACTAAAGGTTTGCATGGCATTCACGATAATCGCAATAAATAAATTTAGCATGGTAAAGGTGGCGACCAGGATAAACGGTATAAAAAAGGCCCAGGCGTAGGGAAAGGTTTCCATAACCGGCCGGGCTATTCCCATCGACCAGCTTTCTAGCGTCATAATTTGAAACAGGGTATACAAGGAGAGCCCAAGGTCACCAAACCATTGCGGGTATTGCTCAGCGAACAAATTGGTCGCGATAACAGCAAAGACATAGTAAATAATCAGTAGCACAACAGCGATTGAAAGTAAGCCCGGCACAGCATTAAGCAGTGCACCCACTACACGGCGCATAGACGGCACAATAGTCAGCAGACGCAACACGCGCAGTACGCGCAAGGCACGCAACACAGAAAATGGACCGCTGGCGGGAATAAGAGCAATGGATACAACCGCAAAGTCAAATAAGCTCCACGGGTCCTTCCAGAAGCCTGCCCGGTAGATAGTCATACGGCACACTATCTCCACAACAAACACGGCCAATATTGCTTTATCAAGCAATAAAATATAGGTGCCAGCCACCGACATAATCGCGCTGGAGGTCTCCATACCTAAGAGCACAGCGTTTATAACAATCAAAGCCACTATGAAGTTTTGCGTTACAGAATTTTCGATGAGTAATTGTAATTTTTGGTGCAAAGGGCTTCTCCATTAAGCGAAATAGTAAGGCGAGGGTATTTTATCCGTCTACCGCCTGAAATCTAGCTCTTCTCAGCATACTGCGAGCCTGTACTTGCGTGTAAAACCGCTTTTGTGCATTTCCCCCATACACTCTCGCCCTCGACAAATAGACGACACTCACCGGGCGCCAAGCTGTTCCAGGTTTCATTATCGGTGAGGGGCTGCGTAGCGATCATCGTTACTACATCGTGATCTGTTGTCACTTTCGCGAAATCAATACTGAGGTCTTTATCTGACAAATGTGCAAGCCCAAAGGGCGCGCGTCGGGTGACCCAACAAAGCTTGGTGGAGCAAAAACAAAAAAGTGCCTTACCGTTAGAGATCAATAGATTAAAAACGCCCTGGGTATTTATGGACTCACATAAAGTACTCAAATACTCCGCCCACACCTGCGGTTCAGGCGGCGCGTCAAAACGAGCAGCCAGGGAATCCATCAGCCAACAGAATATGCGTTCGCTATCTGTACTGCCAATGGGTAAAAATCGCGTACTCTCCAATTCTGTGGCACTGGGCACTTGGCCATTGTGCGCGTATACCCAAGCTTGCCCCCACAACTCACGCTGAAAAGGATGGGTATTTTCAAGCCCTACCGCGCCCACATTCGCTTGCCGAATATGGCTTATCACGATGTGGCTTTTGATTGGGTACTCGCTTAAAAACTTTGAAAGCGCCGAGCGGCAGCTGGGCATATAATCTTTAAACTCTCTAACACCACTTTGCTCATAAAATACGATGCCCCAACCATCCACATGCGGGCCTGTCTCACCGCCTCTGCTGCTAAGGCCAGCGAAACTAAAGCAAATATCTGTAGGAACGTTGGCGCTCATTCCAAGTAATTCACACATACTGTAGTACTCACTGAAGGGTATGTAGCGTGGTAGCGATTAGCTAAAGATACTCTCGCTAACATTAAGGGCACTGCCCATTTTTTAGCGCATGTTGCAAGCGCTAGACTATAGCAGTATGCAGCATTTTTTTACGAGGTAAAAAATGTGGAATAGGCCCCCCAAATCTCTGGAGCCCTCAAGCCCTGCCTCCAGTTCACTACACAGTGATCGCATATGTGAGCTCGGAGCCACGCGCTTTGGCCGCTCTACTCACGTTCACTCCGCTTAAACCAGTCAAACCCCTTGGGAAATGGCCCATCGAAGCGTTTACCGGGCTGCTTGGCAGGCCTGCAGCTTAGCGCTATACTGTATATAGAAACAGTACACGGGTTGGCATCAGCATAATCACCGACAACTAGTAAGCTTCCGCTATGAAACTTTATATCGCCGAAAAACCCAGCCTTGGTCGCGCTATTGCCGAGGCGCTACCTAAACCCCACCAGCGGGGGGAAGGCTTTATCCGGGCAGGCAATGGGGATGTGGTGAGCTGGTGCATCGGTCATTTACTGGAGCAGGCCGAGCCAGAGACCTACGACAGTGCTTTTAAGCCTTGGCGTATGGAGCACTTGCCAATTATCCCCCGGCAATGGCAATTACAGCCGAAAGCCAGCACCCAAAAACAGCTGGGTGTACTGCGTAAGTGGGTAAAGGCGGCCGATACCCTCATACATGCAGGCGACCCCGATCGCGCACTGTTACACTTTTTCCATGAAACGCACATATTACATGTATAAAAGCATGAAAATGTGAAAATATGTGTAAAAAGTTGACGAGGCTGACAGTGGATTACATTCTTTGGGATTTGCCAAGCTTAAAAATTGATCAATCACCACGGTTTGATATTGATAACGATACGGGAGAGGTCAATCTAAATTGGTCTGGAACGGGAAACGTATATCAAAATATCCCACTTTTATACTGTGAGAGTGGAATCCCTGTTTGGGAAGTTAACAACTGGTTGATTCATTTAAAAGCTAACCGGCAACGTAAACAAGTCAACACTCAAGCCCAAGCCCTATTACACTATTACAGCTTTTTACGTGGCAAAGGAATGAGCTGGGACGTAATGCCTATTGCTCTGAGAAACCGCCCGACTTATCAATTTAGAAAACACCTTAAAGATGCATGTCTGTCAGGAAAAATCGCAAGGTCCACAGCGAAAAACTACATTGGTGTTGTAGTCAATTTCTATAAGTTTTATTTGGCTAAAGGATACAAGTTTGAAAATGCCCCTTTCAAATACGAAGTGGTTAAGGTAAAGCGGGAAGGCGGTCACGAAAGTATGCGCAACAGCCATATCTATGTAGATACTTCAGACTTGAGGCTTGATCTTCCAAAAAGTACAACCTTCGGAAATGTGTCTCGCCGTTTAATCCCTTTGAGTGAAGAGGAGTGGAATTTAGTCGACAGAATTTATCGGGTCGATGGGACAGCCATTCAAAAAAGTTCTGGTTTCGAGCTTCAGGTGCCTATATCTATAGAATTCAAATTGATTGTTGCCTTAGCTAGGTATACAGGGATGAGGAGACAAGAGCTTGTAACCTTCCGTGCTCGACTTGTATTCAAGCCATCAGAAGCTCAGCTTACTAAAAAATATCTCGTCGACACTGAGGGGGTTTATATTGCTCCTGAATTAGGGGTCGATACTAAAGGTTCCGGGGGACGGACAATCGAGCTCCCCAGCGCATTAATGCTTGCTCTTCACAGATATACTAATTCAAATCGGTATATAAAAAGGCGAGAGAAGTTTGAAAAAAACAACCCAAATGAAGCTGCTAATCCACCGCTATTTATAGCGCAAAGAGGCACTTTTTATACGGGTAAAACGTTGGATGCCCGCTGGGGAGAAATTAGAAACTCCGCTCGTAAAACAAGCCAACAATTTGATCATAAATTTCACAATCTTAGAGCAACATACGCAGTTTCAAGGCTCAAGATACTATTAAATAATAGTTTAAAAGAAGGTGATGCCCTTGATTATCTTCAGGCGACTATGGGTCATAAGCACCGTGCGACACTGTTGGCATATTTGAAGTTTTGTACAGTTAGTCCTGTTGCAAACGAAATCTACGAGAATGCCATTGAGCAGTTAATTGGAGACGATTTTTCCTCGTTGATAGGGAGTGATTGATAGTGGCCTTTAAGGGAAAAAAGACGAGAAAAATATCGGATCCCACATCTGAAAATATTGCGATAGTAACGCCCATTTCAGTAAAAAATCTGACTTTAACCAATGGTAATAGCACCGTACATTTCAAGCGACTCGGTTACCATAACTGTCCAAATCTTAAAGCTGGGAATGGTACGAATAGTGCAGAATTCAGGGGGAATGAAGTTCTCGTTGATATGGGGAGATGGCCGTTCGTTATTGAGATGTATCAAACAATAGTGAATTTGGATAGAACTCCTCGGACAAAATTAAATATATTTAACGGGTTGGTTGTGTTAATACAAGTATGTGACCAAAATTCAGTCGAGGATATACTGTCTAAAAATGCAGTTGAGCTATTTGTGGACGAGCTTAAAAATCGATATATGAAAGGAGGCAAAGGGAAGTCTTTACAAGGAATACAGAACGCCGTAAAGGTTATCACCAAAGAAATTAATTTGTTTAATGATTTGGAGGCAAAAAATGTATTTTTTCAATTCCCAAATGACACTACTCCCGTTACCCCTTATACAGATCTAGAAGTTAAGCAGATCGTTAAAAATCTCTATAAGATTTATTCTGCTTACGGGAAACATTTATTAGAAGGTAGTACACCCGAAAACTTTCCACTATATGACGAAGATAAGCTTTTAAAGTCCGCACCATCAATTGGTTTTCTTCGAAGTAGATGGAGAAAAAAAATATCGACAAAAAATAATATAGATACATGGAAGATGGATTTGGTGCGTTCAGCTTATTACTTAATGTGCTTTTTCACCGGAATTAATCACGGGCAATTGTCCGAATTAAAAGTCCTCGACATTACCGGTGGGGATTTCATTGAATCGTCTAGAGGGAAGTATATTCTTATTACGACCAAGAATCGGCAAAAGGGTCGTCAAAACCTAGACGAAATAGGGTTTACAAAAAGGGCGAAAGATTTTGTTGAATCATGGGTTTACATGGCAAGAATACTTGATTCCTCTGAAACTGCGATTCTTTTTCCTAGAGTTGTTAATGGGAAGTGTTACCGACAAGATGGAGTGTCCATTTATGGTGGTCTAAATCACAGTTTTCAGGCTCTAGGGTTGCCAAGGCTTAGTAACCAAAAATTTAGAAAAACTAAAGCATCCATAATTTTTCGAGCTACTGATAGTATTTTCTCAACCGCAGAAGGTCTAAATAATAACCCAGAAACAGTGGCTCGGCATTACTCCGATGGAAATCCAGTACAGTCTAAAATGGCTTTAGCTGCAGTTCTCGATATTAGGGAGCGAACTGCTCAAGGAGAGTCAGTTTCTGATGCTAAGGAGAATTCTGTATTTAGTTATAGAGATCCCATCCGGAAAAGCGCCTACCCAAAGACGACTGCCAATATTCCTACTTTGTCACCTAGCGGAATTAGATGCACAGCCCCTTTTGGCGAAAAAGCGAAGGCTTTAAAAAACTCATTAATTGATGCAAAGCTAGCAAGTGATCATGAAAGTGTTGCTTGTCACAAATTCCTTGAGTGTTTTGGCTGTGATAATCACGCAATCATCGCTGAGATAGAAGATGTTTGGCTAATGTTATCGTTTAGAGATGTTTTATTGGGCGTGATGAGTCGCCCATCTATAAATAGCATGCCAGGAGACATTTTAATAAAGGTTGCAGCCACTGTTGAATCAATTTTATCTCGGCTTCAAGACGAGTTTATAGATGTGTACAGTTCAGCGATGAAACGCTACATGGATGCACCTCACCCGCTGTGGTCTAGTGAAGATGACTTTGATTTGTTAAGGGAGGTGTGGTGATGCGTCTTCGGTCAGGTAAACAGTTTCCGTTAAAAGAGAGCACGAACACTTTCATTCCCGACGAAAATCCGATTGTATCATTTTGCTCCCAAGGTACCCCATACAGCTACTATCAGGACGACCTATGGGTATTTGTTGATCGAGACTCACAAGTAAAATTCCATAGATTGCATGGTGGTTTTAAGGATGCGATTAAACAGATTATTTATAAAGTGGTAATTGATAAAAAATTAATACTTAGTAAGTATACTTATTCTCACAACTGGATCGAAGCGGCGATATTTTTTCAGAAAATGATTCAGCATCTCGGCGGAGAAAGTTTTCGATTTATAGATTCTGACTCTGGGCTTCGTCAAATTATAAGTTACGGTAAGACGCTAAAAATCAAATACAAAACATGGAAAAATAACCTTATATTACTATCCAAACTATACGAAAATGGGCTGGTTGAACGAAGGATTGAAAATTCAGATATATTAGCAAGGGAGTTGTCTAGCTTGAGCGCGGTAACCAAGCAATCAATGGCTATACCCGAAAAAATTGCTGCTGAATACATAAAGTCAAGCATGGACATTGTTGATCGGTTTTACCCGTATCGATTTGATATTAGTAAAGCTTATGGCGAATTTGTTAAAAATTTTCAAGAATTACAAAAGCATTATCGAGATAGGACCATGCCTCTTAAAAAGGCAAGGAAAATGACATTTCACGACATACCTCATGAAGATTTTTCTCTGGACTTGTCCGGGGTATGGCTTAGCTGGCTCAGAGGTGCCTGCTATACACTGATAGCAAGCTTTACTGGAAGTAGAGACAGCGAAATAAAATCTTTCAACTTAGATTCATATATGGAAGAAAAGTATGGGGATGTAGTGATTTCTATTGTAAGCGGTGGTCATACCAAACCAAATGTTGGTGGTGTAAAGCGAGAAACTTCTTGGGTGACAAATCAAAAAACCAAAAAGGCAATAGAGCTTCTTTGGTGTTCATTTGAGTTTGCAAGAGAAATATGGAAAGAAGATGCCGAAAGCATTATTCATATGGACTTACGTAAAAAGTTCTTGGAAGATATAAATTCATTGTTTATTTTACTTCCTTACACAACTTCAGTAAGGCCTTTTGCAGGGCGTCAAACAATAAGTAAATCATTAGCTTCATTTGCCAAATCCGTTGGTTGTGTGGCCACATTTTCCGATGTTGAAGAATTCAATGTGCTCAATCCAACAAGGAAAGGTGAGCTAGCTCAAGGCCAGGTGCTTATCCCTCATCCACACGGATTTAGAAGAACCTTTGCAGTGTTTCTTGTGAGAAACAAACTCGGTTCTCTGTTAGACCTCAAATATCAATTTAAGCATATAAATATAGCGATGACGGCTTGGTATTCAAATCAAGCAAATATTGCCGCCCATCTTGATATGACTATGGATGCGGAGTTAATGGATTTGATAGCTGAAGAAAATCACAGTTTCATGACAGATACGCTCTACTATATATACAACGAAGCCTCCTCTCTTTCTGGTAAGGAAGGAGACCGAATTATGTCGGCTCGTAGAGGTGTTGACGCGAGCATCTATTTGAGTAGAGAAGAAATATCAACGCAAGTGAAAAATGGGCAAATGTCTATTACTGAAAATCCATTTGGACATTGCACTAATCCTACATGTAGCCGCATTTGTGATATGCAAACCTGTAGGTACAAAATTGTCACTAAAGAGAAAGCGCTTTCTTTATTGCCTGTTAGAGAGCAGTTGGTTGCCAAGTTCAACGCATTAAGAGACTGGAATGTTAATCAACCTAATATAATGTCCAAAATATATTTCGATATTAAATCTATTGATCAATCTTTGGATGACCATAATATCGATTACTCTCCCTTCAGCGAAAACCTAACGGCTTCAATGTTGCAGAGCAAATAATCATGAAAGAAAATAACAAAAGGCTGGTCACAGAGGCAAGATTAGAGCATGCCATAGAAAGGCTGGTTGAAGGAAAGCCCGAAAGAACTAAGCCGGATGGAAAGATTAGTTTAAAAAGAATAAATGATGAAGCTGGTTTGAGTTCTGGCAGTATTTACTACTATAAGGACTTTGTGGTTAGAGCAAGGGCTGTCATTTCGGAAATAAAGTCGAAAACGAACACGAATAATTATTCAGTTAGCAAAAGCGATATCGCAAAGCTTAGGGCTGAGCGTGACAAACAAAAACAGCTAAAAGAACGCTATAGAGAGCAGCGCGATAACATAAAGCGATTTGCGGATGGTGTTATACAAGAAAATGCAAAATTACATTTTTCGTTGCATGAAGCCTTGATTGCAATTGAGCAATTGGAAAAAGAGTTGTCTGCAACCAAAATAACAAAAATCTCTGAGAGGCAGAAATGATTCTGTATATCGCTGAAAAACCTAGCCTAGGGCGCGCTGTTGCTCAAGTACTTCCAAAACCTCACCGGAATGGTGATGGATTTATCGAGGTGGGAAATGGTGATGTTGTCAGTTGGTGCATTGGTCATTTGTTGGAGCAAGCGGAACCAGATGCATACAATCCAGACTACAAAAAGTGGAATTCTGATCATCTACCCATTGTGCCAGAGTTGTGGAAGTTGGATGTTAAACCACAAACCCGAAAGCAGTTTAATGTTTTGAAGAAGCTTATAAAAAGTGCGAGCTTATTGGTAAATATAGGTGATCCAGATCGAGAGGGCCAACTTTTAATTGATGAGGTGATTAGTTTTTGTGGTGTATCAAAATCAAAAATTGCAGCTGCCAAGCGCTGCTTAATTAGTGATTTGAATCCCGCTTCAGTTAAAAAATCTTTGGCTAATCTCCGTAACAATACAGATTTCATCCCTTTGGCGACTTCCGCACTGGCACGTGCAAGAGCGGATTGGCTTTATGGGATGAATATGACCCGCCTTTGCACCTTGCGAGGCCAGCAGTCTGGGTTTAGCGGTGTGTTATCTATCGGGCGAGTGCAAACACCGCTTTTGGGTTTGGTCGTTAGGCGTGATTTAGAAATTGAAAGCTTTATTTCCAAGCCCTTTTATGAGCTAGAGGTACGCTTAACTACGGAGCAAGGGTTTAGCTTTAAAGCAAAATGGAAACCTAGCGAAGCATGTCAGCCTTATATGGATGAAGAGAATCGAGTGTTATCTCGCAAGCTCATTGAAAACGTTTTATTACGGGTGAACAATAAAACGGGTAAGATTAAAAATTTTTCCGATACAGTGAAAAAACAAGCCCCACCTTTACCTTACAATCTTTCATCATTACAAATAGATGCAGCCAAGATATTTGGCCTTAGTGCTAAACAGGTATTGGATACCTGTCAAAGCCTTTACGAAAAACATAAATTAATTACATATCCTCGGTCGGATAATCGGTATCTTCCTGCAGAGCATTTTAATGAAGCTAATCAAATTATCACTGCAATATCCTCGGTAGATGAAAGTCTAGTGTCTATCGCCAATGCTACCGACACTCAGAGAAAGTCGAAGGCATGGAATGATAAAAAAGTAAACGCACACCATGCGATTATCCCAACCCATAAAAAAATAGGAGCAGCATTGACCGCAACTGAGTCGAAGGTCTATAACCTCGTTGCTAGGCAATATCTCATGCAGTTTTTACCAAGCTTCGATTTCCGGCAGGTACAGGTTGACTCGGTTATCGAAGGAGGCCTATTTATCACAAAGCGAAAAGAGGTTAGCGCAGAAGGATGGAAAAGCGCCTTATTTAAAAATGCTAATGCCAAAAGCAATGAAAAAGAGGAGGACGACTATTGCCAAGATAGAATGCCTGACTTAAAAACAGGTGATCCAGTAATGTGCATTGAAGCTTCAGTTCTTGACAAGAATACTTCGCCGCCAAAACGATTCAATGACGCATCATTATTATCCGCAATGACCGGTATATCCCGCTACGTGACAGACCCAGAAATCCGAAAGGTTCTTCGGGAAACTGACGGTATAGGTACAGAGGCCACTAGAGCTGGAATCATTGAGCTTTTGTTCAAGCGTAGCTTTCTAACACGTCAAGGCAAAGAGATTCGATCAACAGATATAGGTAGAGAGCTGATTCAAGGGCTCCCTATGTGTGTTGCAACGCCGGATATGACTGCGCAATGGGAATCTCAGCTGGAAGCGATAAGCCAGCGTGAGCTTCGCTACGATCACTTTATGATGCCAATGGTAAGTACGTTGAGCTGTCTCATTGAGGAGGTCAGCCAAGTTCGTTTTGATGGTTTAGCTGGTAAAGGTGCTCAAGGCCAAGTAAAGCGGAAGTTGGCTCAAGGGAAGAGGCGGAGAAACAAAGTGAAGGAAAACTGAAGAGTTAGGACTAATTGAAAGTAATAAGGGCGATAGTTGTAGCAATTCCTTGGTGATATCTGCCGCACTAAATTCAGCAGCAACCATTAGACAAGCGAATACCAGATAGCTTTGTTTCTCGGCTGTGCTCCCTCGGAATACATGCTGTATGAATTGTAGTCAGTTCGCGAGCCCGCGATGGCTGTAGTTTACTACAAGCTAATTTTTGCGCTCGGGAAATACAGGCCAGCAGAGTCCACGACTAAAATCATGATTACGCTTAGTAATGAACCATAATCCCGCTAAATCCCGTCTACTCATACCAAACCAAACCAAGTCTGCTTTATATATATCACATTCTGTGTCAAAATTTGCTGATAAAAATAGGCTATGAAAAGATCGAGATGCTCTAAATGACTGATAGATGGCTTTCCGTGGAAGAGATAAGTACTTACCTTGGTGTCAGCAGGGACACTATCTATGCATGGCGTAGTAAGAAAGGTATGCCTGCTCATAGAATGGGTAGGTTTTGGAAGTTCAAAACCGAAGAAGTTGATGCGTGGGTCTTGTCAGGGGAAGCGGCAGAACCTGAAGAAAATGAAGAAGGTTCTGCCCCATCTTCTACCTAGTGGCGACTTGCGGCGCTCAGAGACAGCGAAAATAAAGTAAATAATTAACTGTAGAGGTGTTTAAAAGTGGCAATTTCATGTGTCGATTTATTTTGTGGTGCTGGAGGTTTAACGCACGGCTTTGTAAAAGAAGGCTTACCTGTATCTGCTGGAATAGATTTGGACGCTGCATGTAGATTTCCATATGAGGAAAATAATAATTCTCAATTTATTGAGAAAGATGTTAGCTCTATGAAAACGAATGAACTAAATCATCTATTTGGTGGCGCTGATATTCGGATATTAGCTGGTTGTGCCCCGTGCCAACCATTCTCAACTTATGCGCAACGATATGATATTAAGCGGAATGAGCGTTGGAGCTTGCTGGACGAATTTGCACGCTTAGCAAAAGGCTCGCGTCCTGAAATTATTACAATGGAAAATGTTCCCACGGTTCAACGGCATGAAATATTTCATGAGTTCGTAAAAAAATTAGAAAAATTCGGTTATCACGTTTGGTATCAGATTGTTGATAGTACACATTACGGGGTTCCACAAACTAGAAAAAGAATGGTTTTATTGGCCTCTCTTCTGGGTCCAATAAAAATAATTAAAAAAACACACGTAAAAGCTAAAACGCTAAAGCAAGTCATAGGACGTTTAAAACCTCTTGGTGCGGGTGAGTGTTGCACGCGTGATAGGCTACATGTATCAGCGTCGTTGTCAGACATCAATTTAAAAAGAATTAGAGTATCCAAACCTGGCGGTTCATGGCGAGATTGGCCCAAGAACTTAGTTGCGGAGTGCCACAAAGAGAGCTCAGGAAGTACCTATCCAAGTGTTTATGGGCGTATGGAATGGGAAAAGCCGGCACCAACGATGACTACTCAGTGTTATGGCTATGGCAACGGACGTTTTGGCCACCCAGAACAAGATCGAGCAATTTCATTGCGTGAAGCCGCAATAATTCAAGGTTTTCCGCGAAATTACAAGTTTTTGGAAAAAGGTCAGAAGCCAGAGTTTCGTACGCTAGGCCGAATGATTGGTAACGCTGTGCCAGTAGGGCTCGGCCAAGCGATAGCAAAGAGTATTAAAGCTCACCTTGATGATTTAGGTTTACTCAACTGATTGTATCTGTGGGATAAAATAAGAAGAGGATTTACTGTGTCAGAAAGCGTAACTGCCCATATTACTATGCACTCAGCACCTCCAGAGCCTGGGCAACTAGTCGAAGTACGCCGACGCCAATGGATGGTAGCAGACACTCAAAAGTCAGAGTCTTTCGGTAAACCAATTCAGCATTATGTAAAGCTGTCGTCAATTGATGAAGATGGCTTGGGTGAAGAGCTAGAGGTCGTTTGGGAAATAGAGCCTGGTGCCCACGTTATTGAGCGTGCAGGTCTACCATCAATTACAGGCTTAGACGATGCCAATCGATTAGATGCATTTTTAGACGCGGTTCGCTGGGGGGCTGCAACAAATGTAGATCGCGGGTTTCTGCAAGCGCCATTTCGAAGCGGTGTTAGTATTGAGGACTTCCAATTAGATCCTCTCGTTCGTGCTATCGATCTTGCGCGCGCCAATTTGCTAATAGCTGATGATGTAGGTTTGGGTAAAACCATTGAAGCAGGATTGGTGATTCAAGAGCTACTGCTTCGCCATCGAGCGCGAACGGTTCATATTGTTTGCCCCGCCTCTTTACAGGAAAAGTGGCGAGTAGAAATGCTTGAAAAATTCGGCCTCGAATTTAAAGTCGTCGATACCGAATATGTAAAAACGCTACGTCGCGACAGAGGGATTCATGCGAACCCTTGGACGTCTTTTCCGCGCTTAATCAGCTCTATGGATTGGATGAAATCAGGTGAGGCTATGCGCTTATTAAGAGACGTATTGCCTGTCTATACATCATTTCCTCGCAAATTTGATATTCTTGTTGTTGATGAAGCACATAATATTGCGCCATCTGGCTCAGGGAAATACGCAATTGAAAGCCAAAGAACACAACTTGTTCGCACTCTATCACCGCACTTCCAACACCGATTATTCCTTACAGCCACGCCGCACAACGGTTACACAGAATCTTTCACTTCACTACTTGAGCTATTAGACGATCAGCGTTTCGCACGTAACGTCTTACCCGATGAAGCTCAGTTATCGCAAGTTATGATCCGACGACTTAAAACAGATTTGGTCGATAAAGACGGAAATCCTCTCTATCCCAAGCGATCTTTACATGCGCTTGAAATCGACTACACAGAACAAGAACGAAAGGCACATCAATTACTGAAAGAGTATAGCGAAAGTCGCATTCTGACTTCTACAGCGGGTCAACATAGATTTGGCACTAAGTTTATAAATAACTTATTAAAGAAACGACTCTTTTCATCGCCCGCTGCTTTCGCTTCAACCTTAGAAAAGCACATTACAACTATCCATAACGGAAAAGCTTCTAGCACAAAAAGTCCGATTTCAGAGAGGATATTGCATAAAGCTATTTCTAAATCACAAGAGGATTATGCTGACGACTTGAGTTATGAAGCAGCACAAAGCGAAGCCGTTGAGGAAGCTGGGAAATTTATAGCGCCATTAACAGATGAGCAGCGCGATCTCATTGTTCCAATTCGCAATTGGGCGCAAAGTGCTATGAATCAGGTTGATAGCAAAGCTGAAGCGCTATTATCGTGGATTGATAATAACCTAAGGGACAACGGAGCGTGGAATAATAAACGCGTCATCTTTTTTACTGAATACAGAACAACCCTTGACTGGCTTCATAAAATTTTGGCAAGTCACGATTATGCTGGCGAACGCTTATCCATTTTACATGGTGGAGTAGATCACCAAGACCGAGAGGCAATAAAAGCAGCCTTTCAAACTCATCCAGATGAATCGCCGGTTCGAATTTTGTTAGCAACCGATGCAGCATCTGAAGGTATCGATTTACAGAATTATTGTAATTACCTTATTCATCTGGAAATCCCCTACAACCCAAATGTAATGGAGCAACGCAATGGTCGTATTGATCGGCATGGCCAAAAAGCAGGTGAAGTTTTTATTTGGCACCCAGTGGATGCCGATACATCAAAAGGCGCGATCGGCGGTCATGCGGACGATATATTAAGGGCGCTGCGAAAAATTGATTCGATGCGGCAGGATTTAGGGAGTGTTAATGCTCTAATCGAGCCGCAAATTTCCCAAGTTTTAGAGGGGGTTAAAAAAGAGCTTGAAACCGCCGTAGCCGAAAAGAAAATGGCTTCCGCGAAAAGATACATGCGAGCAGACTCCCGTTTAAAAGAGCGTATTACAAAACTGCATGAGCGCTTGGTCGAAACTCAAGAAGAATATCATTTGACGCCATCTCACATTCAAGCAGCTGTCGAAACTGCTCTATCTATTGCCGATAAGCCCAAATTAAAAGTACGGGAATTGGCGAACGTGCCTAACGGTACGGTGTTTGATATGCCCGCTTTGGCCGGGAACTGGGCTCGCTGCATGGAGGGCTTGGAGCATCCGCATACGCGAAAAATTAGACCGATCACTTTCGATCATGCCATAGCAAAGGGTCGGGACGATATAGTCTTAGTGCATATGAATCATCGCCTGGTACAGATGGCTTTGCGTTTACTGCGTGCCGAGGTGTGGGCGCAGGACGATGTTAAAAAGCTTCATCGAGTGACAGTTAAATCCTTGCCTGATGATCAGCTATCCAGCCCTGCTATTGCCGTTTTATCTCGGCTAGTCATCACTGGTGGAAAGCATCACCGCTTACACGAAGAGCTTATTGAATCTGGCGGTTATCTAGCAGATAACTTTAAACGAGAAGCACGTGTAACAGAGGTTCGTCGATGGATGGAAGATTCTAAAGCCTGCGTTATTGAAGACTCCACGCTTACAGCTTTAAAAACACGTTTTGAGCGATTTGTAGGCTCTATTGAATCCTCTATTTCTGCTCGTGCGACTGATCGATTGACCGCTTTAGAAAAAAGCTTACAGCTCCAGCAAGAAAAAGAAATTAAAGACATCACCGACGTTCTCTCTGAACTCGAAAGAACTATTCACAACGAATTGTCTACCGAAAAACAGCCAGAACAACTGGGATTTGTTTTTGAAGATCTATCTGAAACTGAACGGACTCAGCTTAAGCGTGACACCCAAGCGCTAGAAGCTAGATTGGCGCGAATTCCAGAAGAACGTAATAACGAAACTCGAGCCATTAAGCTCCGTTTTGCGGAACCTGCCCAACACACATTTCCCGTCGCCGTAGTTTTATTCGTGCCGCAATCACTTGTTAGCAACATGCAGCAGGAGTCTTAATATGTACGACAAGAAATCTCACAGTGAGTGGTTGAGTTTAATTGAGGTATCTGGCCCATTTTTGGCCGAAACTGTTTTGGATGCACACTTCCCTCAAAGACTTGATGAGTTAGAGCCAAGCAAACAGAAAATGCTTCGTCAAGCCTATGATGAATGGCGAGAAGCGCAAGACTTTTCCGACCCGCAATTTCCAGAGCTGCATACGGCTTGGATTCAGCTGGTCTTGAAGCAAGGCTTGGAGTTAGATGAAGACGATGATGCTGATATATTAAAGCCAGCGTCACTGCTGCCAGAGTCAATTACGCTCGAGTTACCTGAGCATGGCTTAACGATTAAACCTGACTTTGCAGTGATTACTTCAGAAGGCGCAAGTCCAAGTTTGCTGATTCAAATATTTCCTACGGGCTCTGACTTAGAAGCCGTCACTAAAGGTGACGGTTGGTCGGCCAGCCCCGTAGAGCGTATGGTGCAATTATGCCGTGCAAGTAAATCACGTATGGGCTTGCTCACCAACGGTGAACGCTGGATGCTTATTGATGCCCCTGAGGGCGGCGTGACCACATTTGCCAGCTGGTATGCTCGACTGTGGGGGCAAGAGCCTACCACCCTTCAAGCATTTATAAACCTGCTGGGCATTCGCCGTTTCTTTTTAGATGCAAGCCAACAACTCCCTGCACTTTTCGATGAGTCACTAAAACACCAAGACGAAGTCACCGACGCTCTGGGTGACCAGGTTCGCCGGGCTGTGGAAGTGCTGGTTCAAGCGTTGGATAAAGCAGACTTAGATCGAGACCGCGAACTATTAAAAGAGGTAGAGCCAACAGAACTCTATGAAGCTGGCCTAACCGTAATGATGCGTTTGGTTTTCTTATTAAGTGCTGAAGAGCGTGGTTTATTATTGTTAGGAGAAGAGCGCTACGAAGCTTTTTACGCAGTATCAACCCTTCGTATGCAACTAAGAGAGCAAGCTGGATTGCACTCGGAAGAAATTCTTTCTCATCGTCGTGATGCCTGGTCACGCTTACTCGCAATTTTTAGAGCAGTGTATGGCGGCATAGAGCATGAAACCTTACGTATGCCAGCATTGGGAGGCTCGTTGTTTGACCCTGATCGTTTTCCTTTTTTAGAAGGGCGTAAGAAGGGTTCAAGCTGGCGCTACGATGCCGCGCAACCACTTCCTATTGATAACCGAACCGTTCTTCTACTGCTTGATGCAATTCAGCTATTCAAAGGCCGTACTTTATCCTACCGCGCACTAGACGTTGAACAAATCGGTTATGTTTATGAAGGTTTACTAGAGCGCACAGTTGTTCGTGCCAAAGATATCACTCTGGAGCTTAAGGCCGGTAAGTCAGTTAAGAAGCCTTGGATGACTTGGGGTGAGTTAGAAGATGCGCGATTAAGTGGCGAGCAAAAAATAAAAACTCTACTGGAAGAGCGGACAGGCAGTAAAGCCGTTAAATCTCGTCTAGAAAAAGCAGTTAGCGATACAGAAAAAGAAAAATTGCTAACCGCTTGTCAGGGCGATCAAAACCTTCGCGATCGTTTGGCGCCTTACTATCATTTCCTAAAAATAGACTCCTGGGGTTATCCGCTCATCTATCCGAAAGATGCGTTTATGGTGGCGACGGGGTCGGACAGACGAGAAACCGGCACCCACTACACGCCAAAATCCTTAACTGAATCCATTGTTAGAGATACCTTGGAGCCAGTTGTGTATATTGGCCCCGCTGAAGGCAAAGAAAAACAAGATTGGCTACTCAAAACATCAGCCGAATTACTCGATTTAAAAATATGTGATTTGGCAATGGGCTCCGGTGCATTTTTGGTGCAGGTGTGCCGTTATCTATCAGAGCGGTTATTAGAGGCTTGGGCTAAGGCAGAAACCGAAGGTAAAGCAATTACCGCGAATGGTGTCGTTGTCGATAGCTTAATTGACCAAGAACCCCTAACAACTGACGTCGACGAACGATCAGTATCAGCTCGACGTCTGATCAGTGAGCGTTGTCTATACGGAGTAGACATCAATCCACTGGCGGTTGAATTGGCCAAGCTTTCAATCTGGTTGATCACCCTAGCAAAAGGTCGCCCCTTTGGTTTTTTAGATCACAATCTAAAACACGGCGATAGCTTGTTGGGTATTACCAACGTAGAGCAGTTGTACTACCTCGATATGAACCCCACAAAAATAAGTGAAGGGGGGGGCGTAAATAAGCAACTGTTTGCACAAAAAATTGAAGATGCTGTTAATGATGCGATAAAGCTGCGCATAGAGCTAAGGCAAATGCCAATATTAGATATTCATGATGTGGAAGTCATGGATCATTTAGATAAGCAATCACGGGAGAAGCTTAGGTTACCAGAGCTAGTAGCCGATGCATTCGTTGCACAAGTATTGATTTCTGGGGGGAAAAAGGCTGATGTATCACAGATATCCATTGAAGCAGGGGAGCTTTTTGAAGGAACCTTAAGTGGAATTGACTTTTTTTCACGTAAGGCGAAGATTAAATTAAATACTGACCTTTCAGACGAAAAGCAAGACCGGAAGGCGTTTCATTGGTGTCTAGAATTCCCTGAGGTATTTCACTCCAAAGATGCTGGTTTTGATGCAGTTGTGGGCAATCCGCCCTATGTCGGCGGGCAAAAAATTTCGGGAGCCCTTGGGAAATCAGTTAGTAATTATCTGAAGCATATTAAAACATGGAAGGTAAAATCATCTGTGGATCTTGTTGTTTACTTTGCATTGCATGCAGCAGAAATAGTCCATAAGACTGGGAGTGTTGGCCTTGTAGTACGCAGATCAATTTCTGAAGGCAAAAACAAAGAAGCAGGGCTAGACCAACTTATCAGTAATGGATGTGTAATCTATTCGGCTAAAACTGATATATCTTGGCCAGGAGAGGCCTCAGTTGTGGTTCACTTTTTACACTTCAAACGAGGTGCATGGCTATCTCCTGCCATTCTAAACGGAAAAACTGTGAAATGCATATCATCCGACCTTAGTCAGCTATCTGCAGGTACCCCCGATAAAATTGCTATAAATAAAGGCCGAATATTCCAGGGTGTAATACTGCAAGGAGAAGGTTTTCATTTGTCGGACAAGGAAAAAGAAATTCTTATTGAGGACAGAAAAAACAGTTCGATTGTTCACCCTTTCATCGGAGGGAAAGAAATAAATTCCGACCCCTACTGTAGCCCAAAGAGTTGGGTAATAAATTTTTGGGACTGGAGTGAAGAAAAAGCTAAATCATATGAGCAAGCCTTTTCTATGGTCGAAAAACGCGTAAAGCCGATGAGGCAGCGTTTAAATCCAAAGGGTGAGTACGTTTTAAGGAAACCCTTACCACAAAAGTGGTGGATTTATGGGGAGAAACGGCCTGCATTATTTGAGGCCCTCGGCTTCAATGAGCACTTTAGCAATTTCAAAAACACACAAAAACTGTCTAGGTTTTTAGTCATAGCAACAGGGGTTACGAAATTTCCATCCTTTACCTTTCTCCCCATCGGAATGATTTGCTCTCACAAAGTTTGTGTATTGGCTGATGATAGATATTCAATGTTTGGAGTTGTTTCTTCTGATGTTCACTCTATTTGGGCATGGCAGAATAAAACTTCAATGGGCGGGGACCTCTCAAGCATGGTCTATGCACATGGAAATATATTTGAAACATTTCCATTCCCAAAAGGTTTTTTCTCGGATTATCGGAATGAGGAGCTAGAGACGCTGGGCAGACAACTCTACGAGGCCAGAACAGATGTTATGCAAAAGACAAGATGTGGCCTTACAAAGTTTTACAACGACTACCACAACGAAGATATTCAGAATCAAGAAATAGAAAGTATTCGCGAAATTCAAATACAATTGAATGCTGAAGTATCTAAGTCATATGGGTTCAGTGATATTAAACTGGATCACGGGTTTCATAAGGTATCGTATCTACCTGAAGGGAAAAACACCCGATTTGGTATTAGTGAGAATGCCAGGGAAGAACTCCTTCGTCGTTTAGCATTGTTAAATAAAGAACAATCTATAGCTGGGGCAAACTCCAGTAAAAAAAAGAACTCCAAGAAAGAAAGAGTAAAAACAGATATTAATGTGTCTCAACCTGATATGTTTGGGGGTTGATATGAACAGTCCAAATATATCAACACTTTCTAAAAGTACCTATATTGAATGCAACTGGACATATCAGTCCAACCCAAAGAGCCACTACGGTTACTCTTCAGTAATGCAAAGTCTACAAAGTGTAGCCAAGGAGAAAGAAGATTCAGGAGAAACTGAACAGGCTGACATTCTGAACTTATTATCCCGAGCGGCATCAATGATGATGACGCCTGCTAGTATCAATGAACCGTTCAAGCCTTCTTTTCGCGATTTCCAAGCTGGTCGGAGATCAGCTATCCCCGATGATTTCACTCAAGAAGAACTAAACTTCTTTGCGGAAATTATCGGGGATATCAACGAGCCGTGGTTAAAAGCCCGGCTAGCTGATGTGCTTTGGCTTTGCAATCAGCCTAAGAACCCCGAACACGCAAGAATTGCGATAGATGCTTACATTGTCCACGAGATTGGTTCCGATACGTGGCGAAGGGATGTAGATAATTGCTGGCATCGAGCTGCTCGCTTGTGTCTGCAAATACGAGATACTGAGAAACTTGACGAAATAAAGAAGAATATATTTTTAGCTTTTGATAAAAACTACCCCGACTGTGTTTTCATGAGTTTGTGGCTGGCTGAATTTCTTGATGAAATCAATCTAGACAAAGACTATCGTGAAGATATTGCTCTTAAGTTGTTCACTGTAGGAGATGATCTTGCAAAGCAAGGTGAATATAGTAGCTCACGCTCGTATTTAGAGTTGGCGGCAAAAAAATGTAACCAGATTGGTGGTCAGCAGGATTGGCTAGACTGCCTAATCTTAAGCGCTGAGCTTCATGAAAAAGAGGCTGCTACTCGTTCCTCTGGAAGCCAAATGGTGGCTAATTCATTTTACGAAAATGCTATTCAAGCATATCGACGAGTACCCGTTAAACATCGCGCCGGTCGAGATATTGAAACTAAAATACAAGAAGTGAGAGCCAAAATATCTGAATCAGGCCAGGCGGCATTGGGCGAAATGGGATTGGTTAAAACCCCCGGTGTTGACATATCCGATACGGTTAAAGCGTCAATAGAACATGTTTCGAGCAAAGGCGGTATAGAAATCGCTTTGCTGTATTTCACTGGTTTAGATTCAGGGCCAAATATTGAATCACTCACAGGACATGCCAAAGCATCAATGCAAGAAAGCATAATTGGTAGTATTGCTGGCGCAGTTCACCGAGCTGCTGATGGACGAGTAGTTGCAAAGACACCGTGCATTAATTTTAATGCCGGTGATGATGACCCTGATAATAAAGCAGTATTGAACCGCCAAATTCAACAGCAATTTTCTATTGAGACTCAATTGATTGTTGAAGGTCAGATTTTACCTGCATTACACCAAATGTTAATGGAGTATCGGTTTACGCTTCCTATTCTAGAGGCACTTTGTTACCACTCTCTATTCGTTCCTGTTAATCGGGAAAAACTTGTAGCTTATGCCTTATGGTTGGGCTTTGAACGTGATTTCGCAAACGCCATTCATTTGTTATCCCCGCAATTTGAGCATTGTATTAGATGTAAACTAAAAGACGCTGGGGCCCACACCAGCAATGTGGATAGGGATGGGATAGAGAATGAAAATGGCTTAAGTACATTGATGGATTTACCTGAAGCATTAACCGTATTTGGGAAAGATTTTGTTTTTGAAATTAAAGCTATTTTTACGGATGCTATAGGTCCCAACCTCAGGAACGAAGTCGCTCATGGTTTACTTGATGATAACGCCTCAGCATCTGTCGCCAGTATTTATGCGTGGTGGATGATATTACGATTAATCGTTCGATCCCTTCCTATTCAGACTGAAGAGCCAATTGTTACCAACCAACAGGAAAGCGAATGAATACTAATAAACAACCCAACGCTTGGTTGGTCGTCAAACCGGAAGTCACCATTGATTTTCCGTACCCAAAATACTGTATAGCGTTGCCGGGTGAGATAACAAAATATCAAGCTATTCGCAAAGATGATTGGATCCTCATCCTCAATAACGACACAGATGCTATTGCTGTGGGACGTGTATATCGAATTCGTTCGTCACTTGAAAACACCGTATTTTACTTCGATAAACATCTAACTTTTGATACGCCTTGTTCATTGTTTGGTTCGACTATCTCGCCAGGTTCAACACGGGTAGCTCGCTTGCCTTGGTCAGATTTTATTGAAGGTTTACCTAAAGTTTCAGGAAACACTATTGCGGACGTACCACGCATAGGGGCAAACAACGATACTCACGAAGTAGCTTACATCCGTGAGCTTCTTCAGTTGGCGGTAATGGATGACTTGCTAGGTCCTGCCAATGGTCCTCGTGAAGAAATTGTCGATATGAGTGTTCGTGACCGATATTTAGTCGGAAAGCTCGCGCCTCGAGATAGTAAAAAAGACGGCGGTATTGAGGGGCTGGATGGGCCTCTGGCAAGCGAAGCTGGAGATGAGCCTGAAGAAACTACCGAAGTAATTGATAAAAAGGCACCCAGCCGATTAAGTCACGAGCCTGGCGCAGAGTTTAACTCAACCACAGGTAAGGTGGAGGCGGATGCAGACAGTGGCGATGAGATTGATGCGGCAAGTAATCAATCGTTAATTCCCTCTAGCGTTGGCATTACTTTCTGTGTGACGGGTGATGTTGATGTTATTGAAGTGGAGGCGTTGTGGGGACGCTATGAACGCTTTAAAGACCACGAACATCGCAAAATTATAAATAAGAAAATTAAGGATGCTGAAGGGAATGTAACTGGCGTTGAGCAACAAGAGCTCAAGCCAAAAGTATGGAAGCGTATTCCGTGTGGTGGTCGTATTACGCTATCAATGAACGAAGGTTTTATACCGCACCAAGCTCCCGACAATGAGCACCCAGAAGTTAGAATTCAGGGGACTGTGCGTAGTAAAAATGCCAATGGCGATCGACTGATCACCCTATTTTTAGTGAATGCCCAAGAAGAGCCAGAGGACAATAAAGATACCGCTTGGCTTTTTCAGCCAGAAATAAAGATTCGTGCCCATGCGCACTCTTCAGATAGAGCCATTTTTAGACGCAGACCGCTTGCACTTAATGATTCTGATGATGAAGAGCGAAAAGCACTGGAAATGATTTATCGTAAAAAGGTTGAATTTGCGGTGGGGCATGGCGTAGCTATACATGCAGTTCCGGACCCAAAAACTCTTGAGTTTGCTACTGAAGTACGAACCACAATCATGCCTCAACATGAGGTTCCGGTTACAGAGACACCGGGACTAAATGACAAAGACAGGCCAGCAATGCGTGAAATGCTGGACAAAGGTTTTTTGGATATGGAAATGCTTGCAACTATGGAGCGAGCAGAATTGGTAGAGGCACTCTATGTGCTAACTAACGATTATCGCGCATGGATAAACGAGCAGCGTGAAAGAATTGGCGCAGATGTAACAGGGTATGATGATGAAGCGTCTGAAGTGATTGATCGATGCAATGCTATTCACGATCGTTTGGCTCAAGGCGTGAATACGATTGCAAAAAATGATGATGCACTCGCCGCATTTCGCAATGCTAACCTCGCTATGGCGAGTCAGCGTATTCATAGTTTGTTCGCCCTTTCACAACGGCGAAATGAATCAAAATCATTCGTAGATTTTAATATTAGAAAGAACCGGTCATGGCGCCCGTTTCAGCTAGCTTTCATGTTGCTGTCAATTCCGTCTATCGCCGATCCAACACACAAAGATCGTACTCAGCCAATAGAAGCTTACGCGGATCTACTGTGGTTCCCAACTGGTGGTGGTAAGACCGAAGCGTATTTGGGTGTGGCTGCATTCACCATGTTTATTCGTAGGCTTCAGGGCAATTTAGGAGGGTACGACAGCAGTCGTGGTTTGGCCGTGATAATGCGGTACACCCTACGTTTGTTAACACTTCAACAATTTCAAAGAGCGACAGCGCTTATTTGCGCGATGGAGGTTCTGCGCAGAGATGCCTTGGCGAGAGGAGATAATTCGTTAGGAGAGGAACCTTATACCATTGGGCTTTGGGTTGGTAACAAAGTTACACCAGGCAAAACAGAAGATAGCCATCGGGCGATACAAGACATTCGCAACCCTGATAAATGGGATGCAGGATCGTCCTCACCAGCGCAGCTGACAAGTTGCCCTTGGTGTGGAGGCGAAATTGCTCCAGGTCGGGATATAGAGGTCAATAAGGTCGCAGGCCAAACGATTATTTATTGTGGTGATAAAAAAAGCCATTGTGATTTTTCACGTGGGAAATCATCAATGCTGCCGCAACCGGGTATTCCTGTATTAGTGGTAGATGAAGAAATTTACCATCGGCCACCTACGATGATGATCGCAACTGTTGATAAGTTCGCCATGATGGCCTGGCGCGGACAGGTACGCACCTTGTTCGGTCGAGCGAATAAAGAATGTGCTCGTCATGGTTTGCTTTGGCCTGAATCGGAGTGTGAGGGGAACCATCGTGCAGCAAAAGGCTTTGCGGCAACCAAAGTTAAGGACATTTTACCTATTCGTCCGCCTGATTTAATTATTCAAGACGAATTTCACTTAATTAGTGGGCCACTTGGCACCATGGTTGGATTATACGAAACCGCCGTTGATGAGCTTAGCTCGTGGCAGCTAGACGGAAAAAGCGTTAGACCTAAAGTTGTTGCTTCGACTGCAACAGTGCGAAAGGCTAAGGAACAGGTTAACGGCGTATTCATGCGCAACGTTTCCGTATTTCCACCCCATGGATTAGATATAGAAGATAATTTTTTCTCCGTTCAGCGGCCAATAGATGAAAAGCCGGGACGCCGCTACTTAGGTGTTTGCTCTCCAGGTAGCTCACGTCCAGCGATGCTAATTCGTGTTTACACTGCGTTCTTAACGGCATCTCAGGGCTTATTTGAGCGTTTTGGAGCAGCTGCCGACCCTTATTTAACAACGGTAGGCTACTTTAACTCTCTACGAGAGCTAGGCGGCATGAAGCGGCTAGCAGAAGATGATGTGCAGACGCGTTCGTATCGTGTGCAGATGAGCTTGGTTGATCGGCCTGGATTGGCGCAGCGCAGCGTGCAAAATATTAAGGAGCTTACTTCGCGTATTTCAAGCCGAGACATTCCCAAAAATCTGGATCAGTTAGAGGTGCCGTTTAAAAGCAGGTTTGATCCGATTCAAAATAAATTCGTCACGGATTGGCAGGAAGGCGATACCAGAGCAATTGATGTGGTATTAGCAACCAACATGCTTTCGGTGGGTGTAGATGTAAATAGGCTAGGTTTGATGGCAGTAAATGGGCAGCCGAAAGGAACCGCCGAATATATCCAAGCCACAAGTCGTGTCGGCCGTCAGTTTCCCGGCTTGGTTTGCACAGTCCTAACTTGGGCTCGCCCGAGGGACTTATCTCACTACGAAACGTTTGAGCACTACCATGCAACTTTTTACAAACACGTGGAAGCGCAATCTGTTACGCCTTTTTCCCATAGAGCAATGGACCGTGGTTTAACCGGCACGGTGTTGAGTTTGATGAGGCTTAGCAACGAAGGTTTAAATCCTAATCGCGGCGCCATGACAATGGATAGATCTAATACACCTGAAGCAAAAGCGGCGATGGATGTTGTTGCCAAAAGAGCATGGAATGTTACCGACCGCGCTGATATCGAGTCGCTATCTCGTGCCGAAATGAAGTCGCGCATGGATGAATGGGCAAAGGAAGCAAGTAAAGGCGGTCGTATTTTAGGTTATGAAAAGAGAGGGCCAAATAAAGACACCATGGTGGCCTTAATTAAATCGCCAGGCGTACAGGCGTGGGATGATTTTACTGTACCTATGTCGATGCGTGAAGTGGAGCCGGGTGTAAGGCTAGTAATGAACACAAGGAAGTTAGCTGATAATCCGGAATGGAAATCAAAACCTATTGAGCCCGATGACTCTGATGGTTCTTTCTCAAACAAAAACTCATCTAGCAGCAAGCGCTATTCGCCAACGCAAAGTAAGGCCATCACTCTTGATGAAATAGTCAAAGGTAATTTCGCTGCGGGGGAGTTGGTAAATATTGAGGTTGGTGGCAAAGAAATACGCTTGCGAATATGGAATAAAGATGAGCAGCTATTGCAGAAAAACGTATTTGTTATTCTATTTGCAAAAGGCGACCAGCAAGGGAATTATTCTAAAGCTGTATTTGCGGGGAAGTGCAGCTGGACAGAACTTCAGGATGAAACCGGAAACCCAACGGTTCACGTGAAATTTCGCTACCCAAACCTAAATACTTCTGTAGATTTTTCTCTTGATGAATGGCGTTCAATAAAGCCTTGTGCAGTCGAAGTTCAGAGCGGGGGGGAATGATATGGCCAAATTGATTCCAGTCATTGATGTCAACGAAATTGATCTAAAACCGGAACGAGATGTTGCGCGAGAGTTAATCAATCAGCTCCCCAATAATGTGACTGTTCTGCACAGCTATCCATGGTTGCGTGCCGATAGAAATGACAAAACAGGAAAAGTGACATTAAACGAAGGAGAAGCCGACTTCCTAATTATTTGGCCTGAAATGGGTGTGTTGGTCGTAGAAGTTAAAGGTGGGCCGATAGAATACGACGCTGATACTCGAATATGGAATCGCGTTTTAAATAAATACAAAAAAGAAATAAAAGATCCGTTTGAGCAAGCTAGAAAAAACTCACATCGAATCATAGACATGGTAGGTGATAAAGTTTATGGGGGTAGCCAACCACCATTTCCTTATGGGTATGCTGTGTTTTTCCCCGACTGTAACTATACAGGATCTTTACCTCCAGGCGCTGACGCCGCAATTACCCTTTCATCTCTTGATTTAACATCTGCTTCAGAAAAGATAGCAAAAGCATTAAGGTATTGGTCCCGTACGCAGAGCCCATATGCCTTAAGTAAAGATGAACTCAGTAAGGTGCAACGAGCAATACTGCCAGCATTTAACATTCTGCCATCTCTTTTTCGGACAATCGAAGAGCAAGAAGAAAAATTGGTGCGATTAACAGATGAGCAGATACGGTTATTAACCTTTCTAGGAACGAACAAAAGAGTTGCAGTCGAAGGCGTTGCGGGGTCCGGCAAAACAATGTTAGCTAAGGCTCAAGCCGAACGTTTTGCACTATCTGGAAAGAAAACGCTCCTTGTTTGCTATAACAAAGAACTAGCCATTTGGTTAAAAGATTCAATTCCTAAAGATATCGAAAATTTAATCACAGTTTTTCATTTTCACGGACTATGTAGCCACCTTTGTAGAAGCGCGGGCATAAGGTTTTCCCCGCCGAATCACAACGAGGATATGTTTTGGAGAGAAGATGCTGCAAATTTACTGTGGGAGGCTGTTGAACTATTACCAGACAGGTTCGACAGTATTGTTATTGACGAGGCGCAAGACTTCTGCCCAGATTGGTGGCAACCTTTAGAATTACTTAATACAGAGCAAGAGAATGGCTATCTTTACGTATTCTATGATCCTGCGCAGAATCTTTACAACAAGGGAAATATTACGATCCCAGCGCTAGGTGAACCATTTCATTTGCCCACTAACTGTAGAAACACAAAGTCAATTTCAGGTACCTGTTCAAAAATATTGGCTACAGAAATCGCAACTCACCCGCAGGCTCCTTTGGGCGCTATCACCGAGGTGATTTTAGAAAAGAAATATAAAACGCCCGCGCTACTTGATTCCTGGGTCAAAAAATGGATTTCAATCGATAAACTTTCCTGCAGTCAAATCGTTATATTGTCTCCCTCTAAATTAAATAGATCCTGCATTAACGGTAATAAAGTAGGAGGGTGTCAACTAACGCTCGACACTGCCGAGTGGAGAAAGGGGGATGGTATATTATTTTCGACCATACGTTCATTCAAGGGATTGGAAGCGGACATAGTGATCGTAATTGATGTGGTTGAACCTGGAACAATTGATAACTTTAGTACTGCAGATTTTTATGTTGCTTGCTCAAGAGCTAAACATCTATTAAAAATCGTTTCTGAAAAAGAAATTAGTACATGCTTGGTCGAGACAAATATATGAATGATAAATCCCCCGTCGGCGAAGTTCGCCCAAGCCAATTACTTTGGACCTACGGCCCAGGTGCACTGATTGACCTTCCAAGCCTTTCAGTGGTTACGATGGGAATTAATCACTGGGAAAAAGATAGATGCCCTCCTATTGAAGAGGCTAGACTTTTGGCAGCTGTTAGAAAGGAAGTTGGGGCACAGGTAGAAACTTTGCGCATGCCTCCATTCCATAAAAGCGAACAAGTCGATTTATGGTCTGCTGAAGCAAATATTGGTGTACCAGTACGCCCGTTCCCTAGGTGGTTGCGGTGTGTGAAGTGTGGCTTGCTTTCGGAATATGATATTGGTTTATTTGAAATTAAAGAAAATCGATACCGCCCAGAGCAAACAAGGTTCGTCCACAAAGGTTGCAAGGGCTCGAGAGGTGATCAGCCAGCAAAGGACGCGGACGCTGTACCAGCGCGTTTTCTTCTTGCATGTAAAAATGGGCATCTTGATGATTTTCCATGGCATTATTTTGTTCATACCGGAACATCGACCTGCAAAGGAACGCTGCGTTTCTTTGAAAGCGGAGCATCGTTACAGACCGAAAATCTTTGGGTTAAATGTGATGAGTGTGGTGCGTCACGCAACATGGCTCACGCCTTTGGTCGTATTGGCAAAGAGAATTTGCCTGGCTGTAGAGGCCGCCACCCACATTTAGACGTTTTCGACAATGTTTGTACGGAAGACGCTCGTGCTGTTTTGCTTGGTGCAACCAACGCATGGTTCCCTGTCACTTTATCTGCTTTAGCAATTCCATTGTCAGCTGATCCTATTTCTCAATTGGTTCAGGATGGTTGGGACTACTTTCAAGATTTGGATTCTCCTTTAGAAGTGTCCATTACCGTAAAAATTTTAAAAAAGACCGGTGCATTGCCAGGAATAGATAAGCACGAGCCTAAGGATATTTGGTCTGCGATAGAGGCGATAAAGTCCGGCAAACATAATGGGTCGGTATCTGTCGCTGATATTAAGGGCCCAGAATGGGAGGTTTTGACTAACCCTAATCCTCCTTCAGACTGGCCGCACTTTTTGAGTAGAAGTGTCACACCTCCCGCTGGATTTGAGGCAAAAATTGCCAATGTACTTTTACTCGAAAGACTTCGCGAGGTGAATGCACTAATTGGATTCACACGAGTAGAAGTACAAGAAAAAAGTGCTAGTACTACGAATGAACTTGAGATGGCAAAGTTGAGCCTTTCTCCTCCTACTTGGATTCCAGCGAATCAAGTTCACGGGGAAGGTATCTTTATTCAATTTAATGAAGACGAGTTGGCGAAATGGGAGACTCTAAAATCAGTTCAAAACATAAGGACAAAATTATTTGAAGGGCATCAAGGCTGGAGAAATGCAAGAAAGCTTGATCCAGATGAAGACTTCCCAGGAATACGCTATGTGCTACTTCATACCTTGGCTCACCTACTCATTAGAGAGTTAGCGTTGGAATGTGGTTATAACGCTGCAAGTATTCGTGAACGTATTTATGCCGATACTGAAAACGGTGACCCTCAAGCGGGTATTCTTATATACACAGCTGCTGCTGACTCCGATGGTACGCTCGGAGGTTTGGTCGATTTGGGTAAACCTGAAAATCTCGGTCGTTTAATGTTACAGGCTCTAAGTCGAGCAAAGATATGCTCTTCCGATCCACTATGCTCCGAGCATCATCCAGGTAAAGATCAATCGTTACATGCAGCAGCGTGCCACGCCTGTTCGTTTGTTGCAGAAACATCATGTGAACGCGGCAACCGGTATCTTGATAGAACTCTTCTTATTCCAACATTAGAAAACTCTGATGCGGCTTTCTTTGGTGATAAATAAAATGAATCAATTGATGGACGTTGTTGTTGAGCTTGCTTCCAATGTTTCCCCTGAGAGGCTAGAGGTTATCGCTGAAGATGTGTCCTCTATTGCTTTAAATGATTTCAGTGCCCTATCGTCCCGCAATATGAATACCCCTGCTGTACGGCAGTTAATCCAGAAGCTTTGCGATGCGTTAGAGTGCTCGAAAGTATCGGCGCCTGAGTTAGCAGGAATGCTTCGTGGCGCAAGTTACGCCTATATTAAGGCTAGAGATGAAGTTGCGGCTGAGTTGATTTGGTCTGGCCCCAGAACGCCTATCGTTTCTACCCGGCGGACGGAACAGGCCTTACTTGAAGTTATAGATTCTGCTGAATCCCAGCTTTTTATTGTTAGCTTCGTAATCTACAAAGTTCCCTTGATCTTTAATGCAATTGAGGCCGCATTACGAAGAAAGGTCTCGGTCTCCATGCTACTAGAGTCGTCTAATCAACATGGTGGATCGATATCAGTTGACGTAATTGGCAAAATAAAAGTAGATCTACCGGGCGTTTCACTGTATTGGTGGAACGAAAAAATGGATGATCTGATTGATGCAAGAGTGCATGCAAAGGTCGTTGTTGCAGATCGCAGTAAGTCCTTTATTTCAAGCGCAAATCTAACCGGGCACGCGATGAACAAAAATATGGAAGCTGGCGTGCTGATTACTGGCGGTATGGTGCCAGCAACCCTACAGGATCAACTGGAAGCACTGATAACGACCGGTGTAGTTAAACTAGTATAGTGTTCTAGCTATTTTCTTTGGCACATGGTTCTGCGTCCTCTACAGGAGGCATATTAATTTTACTGGAGGACGACTGCAGATCAACCACAGCTCGTACCTAGTATATCGGGGTACGCCCTGTAGGTCCTACCCGAGTCCTAGAGGTAGATATTAGTTGCTACAGTTGTAATGGATCTTGCCACTTTCGATAACCCTAAAATTGCACACTATCACGCGGGATGGTAGTGTGCGAAAATCAAGTTATTATTAGGTTGCACTCCAATGGTTCCGGAAATTTTGCTCATTAGGGCCCAACAATATTTGCTAAATGTAATGGGCGCAGATTCCGTCAGCAATGCCCAGCCCAAGGCTTGGTCGGAAGCCGATCAGCTGCCATATTATTTACAAAATCTGTACCTTTTCTATGAAGTAGATTTATTCGGCCGCCCTTGCTTACTCATGCTGAGCCGCACCCAAGAAGGTGAGACACCCGCAGTAGCGCGCAAACACTGGCAAACCATTTGTGGGCACTTCAAGGGTGACGTGATCTACATAATTGAGGCTGTAAGTTCTTATAATCGAAAGAGGTTGATTGAGCAGCGGGTGCCATTTCTTGTACCTGGTAATCAGCTTTATCTACCCATGTTAGGCATAGATCTACGTGAATATTTTCGGCGCTCGATACAAACTGAAATGGTAGTGTTAAACGGCGCAGCTCAGGCTGTAATATTAAGGGAGATTCTACATCGCGATTGCTCTGGACTGCCGGCCAAAGAGCTAGCCCAGGTACTGGGATATAGCCCGATGACCATCTCGCGCGCAATAAATGAACTGACTAGCGGGAAATTGGCTGTCGCCAATAAAGTGGGCCGCGAGAAACACTTAAGCTTCCCATTATCAAAACGAGCACTATGGGAAGCTGCGCAGCCTCTACTTCAAAGCCCTGTAACAAAACGGATATTGATTTCTTTGCGAGACTATAACCAATATAAAGCGCAATTTGGTGAGCGCTTGGCGGGCGAATCGGCGTTATCGAATCACACTGAGCTTGCCGACACCAGTATCAGCCATTGGGCCATTACCGCAGCAAAATGGTCTTCGATCTCAAAGAATAACGAGATACGTGTGTTAGAAAGAAAAAGCGCCAGTGAGTTGATCGGGCATGGGAGGGATCGAGACGAAGTGGTGCTGGAGGTATGGGTCTATGACCCGGAAGTTATAGCTATAGATGATTCGTGCGTTGACCCTCTATCACTGTGGTTGAGTCTTGATAAAAGCAAGGATGAACGTATCGATATTGCATGCGAGTCGTTATTGAGAAGCGCTTTTCGTGAGTGAGAAACTACCCTTAAACATGTCCGTCTCCTATGGCCTCATTCGTCTAATCCAATGTGACGCTGAACGTTCATTTTGAATTAATGTAATGCAGCTAAGCAGTTATTTGTCGCGGATAGATTGGATCATCACTTCAAGTCCTTCGTGCGGATCAGCACCGACTACATGGCAGTATTGGATAAACTCCATTATCTCTACTTTTCGTCTCTCTTGCTCAATCTTTCCCAGTACAGAATGATGCCTCCCCATCTTTGCAGATGCAGCCCGAAGGGATAGACCACTATCTTCACGCTTCTGCTTCATCCAAGCGCGTAATCTATCGTATTGAGGAGAGTAAGGAGATGTTTTCATTGTCTCGATGATAGAGACAATATAGAATGTCGCGAAATTCGAGACACTCATGTCATAGACACTAAGAAGTAGATGAAAACAATTGCTATTAAACCGGAACTATTAGTTGTTCTTAGGCCTTTTATTGCAAAGCCGTTTACCGTAGATCAACTAACAACCGCTTATTTAGAGAGCGCCACGTGCAAGCATTCGAATAAAAAGCCAGCGCGTCAATTCGTCTATAGGAATATGGTAAGAATGATGAAAGCCGATCTTATGTTAAGAGAGATCAATAAGGGTGGCTGGCCAACTTACACGCTCAGTGAGAAATTTAAAAAGATTACAGACTCCAAAGACATTACTGAAAAGAAAGAACTCGTCACTGTTGACGCCCCAAGTATTGCGCCAACTGCCCATCAAAAATCGTCTACCTCCGAGGCAATAAAAGATCTATCGAATAGGTTGAGTCAGCATAAATCTGACATGCTCTGTGCAGTCGGCGAGGCAGAAGAATATGACGCTCTATGTGCAGCGCACCCTAGCCTTAAAAGTCAAATCCAAGATCTTTACAATCATGCTCGGGAACGCAGTGCAATTCTTCTTGGTAAAATCAAGGCGTTAGAAACACTAATGTCTTTAGAGGCGCCTGAACGGTGCTAAAGCTTCGTCAATGGCAAGCAGAAGCTATAACCGCTATCCATAAAAAATACGAATTGGGCAATTCGCATTTTTTATGTCTCGCTACCCCCGGCGCCGGTAAAACATTAATGGCATCCGTTTTAGCGAAAGAGCTTTTAGCGTCGAATAAAATTGATTTGGTTATTTGCTTCTCCCCGTCGATAAACATTGCAACTGCACTACAGTTTTCTCTTGAAAAGCATATAGGGCATTCCGTCAATGGCCGCTTAGGCGCTAAGGGTCACGTGATGACCTACCAATCAATGCTAAACCTAGACCAAAGTTATTGGGAAATTTTGTCCCAATATCGTGTACTGGCAATTTTTGATGAAATCCATCATTGCGCTGGAGACCAATTCGGTAATGGAAACAGTTGGGGGCAAAAAATTGTTAACTCCATTCAGGGCCGAGCAACTTTCACTCTAGCTTTAACGGGTACGCCTTGGCGATCCGATAAAATTCCCATCGCACTCTCTCGCTATTGTACAGAAGGGAAAGTAATCTGCGACTATAGCTACGGCTTAGATCAAGCCATTCGAGATCGTGTTTGCCGAATACCCAAGATCGTTGCAATAGACAACGAGAATATTAGTGTGCGAGAAGACGAAAAAGAATCTCGCTATAAATCATTTGAAGCGCTGCTAACCGAATCTACTTGCAGCTATCAACAAGTGCTCAACAATACCGATCTCATTAACCAGCTTATAAAAAAATCAGCGGCCCAGCTTGAAAGTCTTAGAAAAATACAGCCGGATACTGGCGCACTCATTGTGGCAGCCAGCATTGGTCATGCCGTCAAAATTTCTGAGTTATTGAAAAGCTTGACTGGCGACGACAGCATTGTTGTAACGCATTTGCACGAAGACGCTCAAAAAATAATTCAGGATTTTCGATCTTCCTCCGACAAGTGGATAATTGCTGTTGGAATGATTAGCGAGGGCACAGATATCCCCCGGCTTCGTGTCTGCTGCCATTTAAGTCGAGTAAAGACGGAACTCGCTTTCCGTCAAGTACTCGGCAGAATTCTCCGTTCGACAGGGAAAAGAGATTCTCAAGGCTATCTATTTATACCTGCAGAACCGAACCTGATCAGATTCGCTAAGCGAGTTGCCGAAGATGTTCCGGACGAGCATACGGTAAGGATCGAGCCAATGGAGGAGCAAACCTCATTCATCACAAACTCCGACGACGTGACTTTTGAGGAGGCAAGCAATACCTCTCATGCAAAGGCTGAAGACGACCACGAAATATCACTTCAGCTTGGTTCTCCAAGTCAGACAGGTAGTACACCGACAGCAAGCGGGACTTACTTGAGTTTATCTGACACATACAATATGACGATAGGTTTCTTTGGCCGATTTAAACAAAAAATAATCCAACCGACATTTGCTAACACTTCAACTTAGCTATTTCAAAAAGATAGGAGTAGACCTTTGAAATTACCTGAAGATAAACATCTCGGTCAATGCGACCACTGTAAAACTGAAGTCCCACTAGACGCTGTCGTTTGCGCTGCTTGCGGAGCTCGTTGGGGTAGTTCAACAGGACGAACACGACAACAAGTTTATGAAATGGGAAAAGTGAAAGTAAAAATGGGCTTAATAGGTGGTGCTTTTTTCGCAGTCTTTTTTGCGATAACTATTTATTTCGAGTCTGGATGGATGCTTTTATCGATGGCGCTAGGTTTTTTAGCTGGCCCAATTTGTGTTGGCTGGATAATCGGAGGACTTCTATCTATGCGAAAAGCCAAAACAAATCTTTCAATTCAGTGGTGGCGGCAGAGCTAAAATAGAGCATCGGATTTCAACCAATTCGTAAACGGGCCGAACGACTATATATCGTGAACTAATCTCTGTGGCAATTAACGTCAGTTAGCATCTCGTATGTTGCCATCGAATTGGTTAGAAAAGGTGTTGCCTAATTCAGTTGTAAAGAAAACGCCCTTGAGCCCAGCCTGTTCAATGGCATTTTTTACTTTCTGTTGACAATGCAGAGACATGAAAATGTCATATTCACAACGGAATAAAGACCAGCCTTCAACTTTACCTTCATGAAATGCAAGATTTTCTAAGTCGCCCCATTCATTTTTTCGGCTAAGTTGAACATCAAGCCCACCGACTGTCTCCGCTACACGAAGAGGGGTAAAAATATATGCATCACCGCTTTCAAAGCTAATCGGTAAAAACTCTCCATCGGACTTAATAATATCTTCTAATGCAGCATAGGCTTTTTTATTTAGAAATAACCGCCCTTGAAATACGCAAATATCGGGGATGGTCAACTTTTCAGCTTGCTTAGATAGTGCTCGAAAACTCACACGTAAAGTTTCGCTGAATACATTTTTATACGTGCGCGGTGAGTTCCACATGTCAATGCGTAACTCCATGTCTGACTCGCCCACAAGCTTGGTAATTTGAGCATCATCCCAAATTACAGATCTGTAGTGATTGGCATCTTGTACTATCGTATAAAGCATTTTATCGTCCCGACTTCGGCATTACGTTGGGCGGTACATTTCCCGACTGCAACATTACACGAGCAAAACGCAAAGCATGAATGAGTTGCTCTGGGGTTCTGATAAGCTGTGGTCGGATACGTGAACTTAACCACTCATAATATGCATTGGTATGAATGCGTCGATGGGGCACGGCTTTTCGCAGGTGGTTTGGCATAAATGCACGATCGTCCCAATCTCTAGGAAGCCAACATCCATTATGTGGGTCGTCAATTCTCATTTTTACCCACGCCATAATACCGCGCAAAACTATCGCTTCAGGATGACCCCCTGAAATAATCGCGTGAGCATCACAACGGTTCGAAGGGCGAGCATCACCCGCACGAGTCAAATATCGCCCTAGGCGATCCGACTTGTGAGATTCACTTAATAGATGACTACGAGTCATACATTCGCCGTCAACACGGTACTTATCCAATCTATCAAAAAGGCCGCCGATAACTCGAAGGCGCGCAAAATCAGCCACACTGGGCTTCTCTGTCTTTGCGAAATCGGCAATTAGCCAGTCAACCTTTGTTTGGGGCGGTCTAATATCAGGAAACATCCATTCATCCTCTCGTAAGTTCAGTTGGTACTCTAAGTTGCTTATTATCGCCGATTTTCTATCAAAAGTGCTGCAGAACTACGGGGCATAAGGTCGAAACATTGAGAATTACATTACAAATGACGAAATATCTACGACACCAGGGTACATGCGGTAGGTAGGTATCGTACTTTTCGTACCATCTTTGGTGTTGCACTTAATGAGGAGTGAACAATACGCTTCTAAAAAGAACAACTTGGAGTTCTATCCAGAACCCCTATAACAAGATGTGTGCAATGAGGGAAAACCTAAAATGTATGTCAAATCACATTACAAATGGCGCCCCCCCCCAAAAAAAACAAGGTCGTGAATTAGTGGAGTCAAGTGATACTATTTGAACATCCATGCATGTATATGTTGCAATACCTAACGCAAGAATTCGTTCGCAGCTGCCACCCTTTATGGAACTGGTTAGCTGCGGTTAAACTTTCCTAGTTGTAGATTAATCGCCATACATAAGCCGTTATGTACGAGACAGCTAGGTCACGAGTTTGTACACTTGAATGATAATGCTAGACCTTACACTGGAGTTTATTATTATGGACGTTTGCTCATCGTGTTCTGCCCTTTGGTCAAAGGGGCAGTTTACCGAAAACTGTCTTGAATGCGGTGGGTTCGCGTTAATTAGGTCATGTCCACAGTGTAATGGTAAATGCAGCGCAAGTTGGCATCGACAAGTTGCTATGTCCAACACTTATAAGGAACCATTTTATTCTGGTGGATGTAATTGGAAATTACACGAAAAGCCAGTTGAACATCCAACACCTAAATGAGTCGTCCGTTTAGAAGGCCGTTGTTGTGGGGCTATTAAATTATGGCGTAGGTGCTTCATCATCGCCGTGACCATCTTTTTAAAACCCAACGTTTAAAAGAGTCTGTCACTTTAAATCGCATTATTTCAACTGATAACCGTTCTAGGCTAACTGAGGAAGACTGGGGTTCTGCAATTTAAGAAGTCTCCAATTTTGGCCATCGCACCCTTGATAGCCGGTAGAAAAAATGAAGCGTCAAATTTCGATCGAGCCTCATTACCTCCTACTAAGACAAAGCTCCCTGCGCCTTTCATATTTTTATCAGCACTTAACGTAAGTCTCCTTGTTCCGACAATCAACTATCTGCACTTTTTGGAACTTTTCGGTTGAACACTTCTTGCCTAGTTGTGCAAACTTAGCCTGCTGGAGCGTTCTGAACGATTTTAGATCGAGAGAGATCATGAAAAACTGTGAATTAGTGAAAAGTGTGAAAACGGTAATTAATCCATATATTTCAATTGCTTACATATTTTATCAAAAAAATACTTGTAACAGTGATAGAGAAGGCCAGTTATTGGTTGATCAGCTTATCGACTTTTTGGGCGTAAGCCGCTCCAAACGTGCATCTATTCAACGCTGCCTTATTAGTGATATGAACACCGCCGCCGTGCGCCGAGCATTAAGCCAGTTGCGCCCAAATAGTGAATTCGCAGCCTTGTCCACATCCGCTTTAGCTCGCTCCCGAGCAGACTGGCTATACGGTATTAATATGACCCGTGCCTACACCCTGCAGGGGCAAAAGGTGGGCTACCAGGGTTTGCTTTCAGTAGGCCGAGTGCAAACGCCGATTTTAGGCTTGGTAGTACGGCGCGACCAAGAGATAGAGGCTTTTGTATCCAAGCCTTTTTATCAAGTGCTGGCGCACTTGCGCACCAATACCGGAGAACAGTTTAGTGCGCGCTGGCAACCCAGTGAGGCCTGCCAAGCCTATATGGACAGCGAAGGCAGGGTATTAAACAAAGCCCTAGCCAATAACGTTATTACCCGTATAACCGATGCACCAGCATGTGTTAAGGCGATTACAGCGGTGAACAAGAGCAGCGCCGCGGGGCTGCCTTATAACCTGTCATCGCTACAAATTGATGCGGCAAAACGCTTCGCTTACAGCCCTAAGCAAACGCTAGAGATTTGCCAAGCGCTGTACGAACGCCATCAGCTCATTACTTATCCGCGTTCCGATAGCCGGTATTTACCAGTAGAGCATCACACACAGGCAAGCCAAATACTCGCTACCATTTCCGCCAATAGCGCATCCTTAGCCGACGCTGCCAGGGCGGCCCAGCCCAGCATTAAATCGAGAGCCTGGAATAACAATAAAGTAGATGCGCACCACGCAATTATCCCCACCCTAAAAAAAGCAGACTTCTCCCGCCTGAGCAAGCAGGAAATTGACATTTACGAACTGATAGCACGCCAATACCTCGCACAGTTTTACCCCAAGTGGGAATACAGGGATACCACCATTGAAGTGCTTATTGCAGGCGGTTTATTTCTTGCCAAGGCGCGTGTCACGGTTAAAGCGGGCTGGAAGATACTGTTTGAACGAAAGCAAAATTCGGACAGTAATTCAAACGCTACCAGCGACGATGAATTTAGCGCTGTTGATCTACCGGCACTGCAAAAAGGCGATACCCTGCACTGCCTAAAAGGAGAACTTCTGGAAAAAAATACCCAGCCACCGAAGTATTTTACCGATGCCAGCTTGCTAGCGGCGATGACCGGCATCTCCAGCTATGTAAATGATGAAAGCATTCGAAAAATTCTAAAAGAGACCGACGGTTTGGGTACAGAGGCTACACGCGCGGGAATATTAGACTTATTGTTTAAGCGCGGCTTTCTCGTTCGCCAAGGTAAGCAAATCCGCTCAAGCGAAGCAGCCCGAGGCCTGGTCGCCAGTCTGCCCCACAGTGCAACATTACCCGACATGACCGCACAGTGGGAGGCATCACTAAATGCAATCAGCCAAAAACAAGCCAACTACACAACATTTATGGAGCCCTTGGAAAAAAGCCTACGGGAACTTATCGAGCAAAGCCAAAGCGTTTTGCCTACAGCGCTAAAAGGCATAAAAACAAGGCCTGGCGGCAAGAGGTTTAAGAAGAGAAAAGCCAGCAAACCAACAAAACGTACCTCAAAAAAAACCAGCGCTACAGGGTAACAGAGTATATATTTCCACGTTTAAGCGCTCAAATTCCTTGCGGCAATCGCAGCAAACAAAAGAACAGTATGAACCCAAAAATCAAATTTTTGGCAAAAAGTGGCTCAACAACTCGGCATTGCTAGGGTACTTTTTAAGTAGCTCAACAAGTTTGCTGGCGCCCTCTAGAGGTTTAAGGTTTGACAGCGCCCTTCTTACAAGCCTTACACTTTCGATATCTTTCGAGTTGATCAGAAGCTCTTCACGGCGCGTGCTACTTTTAGCAATATCCAGCGCAGGAAAAACCCGCTGATTAGCAATATCCCGAGATAAAACGATTTCCATATTACCCGTACCTTTAAACTCCTCGAATATTACCTGGTCCATCTGACTCCCGGTATCGACGAGTATAGTCGCCAAAATAGTAAGCGAGCCTCCATTCTCAATTTTTCGTGCTGCACCGAACAATTTCCGTGGAATTTCCATGGCTCTGGCATCCAGCCCGCCCGACATGGTGCGACCACTACTGCTTCGTTCTGCATTATGAACTCGCGATAGCCTGGTAAGAGAATCGATCACAATCATCACATTGTGGCCTTCTCCGGCTTGCCGGCGTGCAGTATTTAGAAGCTCATCTGCTACACGAACGTGCTGAGCATAGCTTTCATCCGAGGAGGAGGCATGGACTTGCGCCGGCACGCTGCGCTTAAAATCAGTCACCTCTTCCGGTCGCTCATCAATAAGCAAGGCATACAGCTTTATCTCGGGATAAGCTTCTCCAACCGCCTGGCAAACATGTTTTAAAATTGTCGATTTACCAGAACCTGGAGGAGCAACAATTAAACCTCGTTGCCCCATTCCAATGGGCGCAATTAAATCTATCGCTCTCACAGTAAGTTGCTGAGAACCGGATTCCAGACGAATGCAGGGCGAAGGGTGAATGGCTACACCATTCAAAAAACGCTTTTGTGGGTCTGCTTCAAACTCACCTTTAGCCCGCTCATCGGCAGGTTTGCTTCTCTTCACGTTCAAACTTAATTTTTTTCTCGTCATGATATTGGTTTACTGCTCTAGCAAAATAAGTAGTTATAGATAGGTGTACATCTCGACTGTAATAGCCGCCAGTAACTATCTGAAACATTAATCTTCAGGATCATAGTGGTCGGCATAAGCCCCCTGCACAGAAACTCCGTTGAATACCTTATCCTCAGAATCATCTTCATCCAAAACATCTGCTTCAGGCTCTACGTGGTCACCTTCGTGTGTTGCTATTTCGTCGTTAAAATAATGCTCAATTGAAAACTCGCACGCTATGGCACTTACACTTCCACTGGAGCAATAGGAATAGTTAGCAACAGATTCCGGGTGCTCCCAAACCGCCAAATTAATAAGCATGGCTTGAGCACATGACTCACAGGGAGTATCCGACTGCGAAATATAGCGGATAAACTCATTCTCTTCAGATTCTGGGCTAGTATCTTCCTGAAACTGCAAAGACTCCGCCTCAAGGTTATAGCTTGCTTTACAGTGAGAGCAGACATAACTGACGTATCCACTAATGGTGACATTCATAAAATGATTACCTGTGGACGATACCACGTATCCGTTTGCCTAAATAAATGCCAACCGGGGTATAGAATATTACTAACTCGAAGGAAGACAACAGCGTTTATACTTTTTACCACTACCACATACACACGCTGCATTTCGTTTTAGCTGCAGGTCTTGCTCAATACGCAAAATATCCTGTTGATAAAACTGGCTTAGCCCATCGAATAAGCGTGGGTGCTTTTTTTTAAGCATTTTAGGCCGCTCAAAAAAATATTCCGAGGCAACTGCAAAAAACTCCGCCCTATTGGTGGCACCGTAATCACGAATATTGCTTTTTCGGGCATGGATAGCCTCTATCTTGGAGCCCACCAATTCAAACCAGGGTATTGAATAAGCATGCTCCTTCAAACGCTCCGGGTACCCATCGCATTCACCATCCATCATATCGATAAGATGCACAAACTCATGAATACCCACATTGCGCTTATCTTTACTATTCTCAAAACCTAAATATAAGGCAGGCCGACTAAGCACGAGCTTATTGGCCATTTTACCAGAACCCACCATCCCGGTTATACATGAATCAGGCTGACCAAACTCAATATTTTCATTAAATGCCGCTGGTAGCAAAAACACCGCTTCGAGATTAAAATAGTGCCATTTTTTAAAACTCCACACTGGGATAATGGCACTGGAGGCAACCAGTAAGCGGTCATTATCGGTGACCTCGAACTGACCAGATTCGACACGGGTTGTACTTAAAAAAAGTAATATTCGCTGTTGAAACAGATTTTTTTCATCATCATCTAACACGCGATAGAAAGCCACCTTCTCCAACAAAAAAGCCGACCATTCGGGCAACCAAACCGCAGACGCCTCGCTAGGCCTCTGCTGCCGCTCTAAGCCAAAGAAAGCGCGTACCACACGCTTCAACCATCTCAACATATTGCTTACCTTAAAAATCAACCTTTGCCCTATTGTTACACCATTCCACCCCAATGTTTAGCGCGTTGAGCACATTGAGGCCGGGCTGCGCTAGGCACGCTTGCCTTAAGGCCTATGCCCCACCCAATCCTCATTAAACCACGCCACAACCCACATCCTTCACCACTGCAGTATGCCACGTTAAGCCACGGGTTATTCCAAGCTGTGAGCTACAAGTTGCTTATGGCGGGCATTCACGCACATGGCCTGACGAAAATATTAGGGCGCTTGCATCGGAGTATACTTCCTGAGCATAGGGGGCAGAGTATCCACAGCTCTGGGTTACGTTATTTACGAAGCGTACATAAAGCTAACGGCCTCAAGGGTACTCTAACTATAAAAATGTTTTTGCTACTTTTATTGAACGTATTGGCGACATGCGGCTCAAAAACCGAGAGTAAAGTAATGCAATCACATCATTTGTCCGGTTTTTCCTAGGGCCTGTTAACACTAATTTAACCTACTCTGTTGCAGTCAAAATTTCGCTATCAAGTGATACGGCACCCCGACGTGCGAAGCGTGGTTTGGTTGTTCCAAATAAGCGACAAACAACGCAGAGAGCGGGATTTTGACTGCAACCCGAAGGGCTGGGCCTGTATTTCCATGCTGATGCGTTATTTCTCGCTCGTTTAGCACCACTAGACAACGCTCAAAAGGTCCGGGCGGCGATCCGCGTTCAGCCTAAAAATACAGGCTCCAGCAGAGCAGATTAAATTAGTGTTAACAGGCCCTAAGTATTAGGACTGAGCACTCTACATTAGATTAGCTTTGAGGCGGCTATTGAAAACGGCTCTGCTTCAGACGTATTCGATGATGGAAGGGTGTAGTTGATTTGACACCTCACTATTTATTGGCTTAATTCCGTCGTATTTTGTGTTGCTAAGAAATAACGGTCTCAACATTTTCACAAATACTATTAAGTCTACTTGATGCCTTGCGCCTCACGGCAACGCCTGGAGTGCAGGAGCATGTTTTTTCTGTAGCGCAGCGTTTACCGTAAAACGTGCCCTGGGACGGAATTCCTGCTGACTGAGTTGATTTTGTTTTTACTGTATTAAGTCTGGCAATGTTTTTAAGTCATAGTCATACATCGCAATACGACCTGTAATAAGTAACCAGTACCCCACAACCAACCCGACCAGAAAACCTGAAATATGTGCCATATGGGCTATTGGACTTGGCGCACCAAATAGACCTGCAATATCTTGCACCACCCAGAACCCAACTAACAGATGGGCAGATATTTCAAATGTGCCTGCTCGCGAGTACATGAACCATAAGCACGATATCTTATTTGTCGGATACAGCGCAAAATAAAAACCAACTACACCGAACAATGCTCCTGACGCTCCCACTGCTGGCCTAGCGTCTATTAGATTATGGAACCCTGCTGCAACCACGCCAAATAGAATAAACAATGGTATATACGCATACCCAGTAATTTTTGAACACATTGCATTACCAAAGACCCATAGCAAGTACATATTGCCCGCGAGATGTACAAAATCAGCATGCAAAAACATATAACCAAACACACCCACCAGGTTCCAGCTATCTAAGACCATAATTTCCTTGGCTAATTCAAAACCGGATACCCGCTCAGGTAAAAAGTACATCACACAGCAAATTAGTATGAGTACTATATTCGGCACTGACTGGAGAGTGCTCTACAGGAAGATCTAATTTATAGGGTAAAAGCATGAATTATCACGCGAAACTGCTAACGCCCACCTAAGTCGCCGGAACGGAGTTAGGTTTTTTTGTGCGAGCGTAGCGAAAAAGTAAAAAACAAGCGACGTAGTGCAGGTCGGCTTGAGCCGTTTGCTATACATATTATTGTATTGCATAGCTTATTGCTAGTGTATCGACTAACACGGATATAAAGCCTAAGCATAGTAAGATTCGGTGTAGCCAAATATTTTTTAATGCAATTAGAAGAATGCAACAGATTACTAAGAAAAGCGATGATACGTTGTCGGTAACAAACAACGGCTCACCAAAAGCAATTGGTCGAAAAAGAACACCAACTACTACGGTTAGTAGAGCAAGAGTCCATACTATATTTTTATTTAAAAAGTAGTGTGTGGTTAAGTGTTGTTCGGTCTTCGTTTCTGGAACTATGAGGTGAGCTATTAAATATAAAAATATTGGGCCAGAAAGCATTAGAAGCATTTCCGGAAATGTCCACTCGCCATAATGTTGCAATCCCCATGTTTCCCAGAATATTTGTAATAGGCCAGTCAATACCATTATTCCCAGTATGGGAGTGATTAGACCTATTTCGGCTAATTTATAATTACGTAATAATTTGGCTACACCATTTAATAATTCAGTAACAGCAATACCTATAATGATTGATTGTATAATCATTAAAAATGAAAAAATCGTCATTGGTACATCCTGAGTTAATATTGGTTTACGTATAGCAATTGAATCTAGGTCAAAAAGACGTATATACCCGTATACTACGCCGCGGTGACACATATACCGGAATAGTCAGTCGCAATGACACCTATTCCCAATTTAAAAAATAAGCCACCCCACACCCCCCGCCAACCGGGCTTTACTTGCTGATGGGCGATAAATAACCGTCTGAATGATATATATTCCAAAATAGTACGTCATCGAGCCGACTATTTCTCAAGCCTTTGGCTGTTACGCGTTTATCGGCGATATTACCTAATGTAGCCAGCAACTTTACATGCAGTATCGAAATAGCCATCATAAAGACCAATATTTATTTGTTTGATCAAGCACACTAAGTTAGTGCCACATCCTGTGTGGTAAATAGCGCCAAACCTTACATGTGAAACTTGCGTATCACTCACACCGCAAACGTCCACTATGGCTCGACACCCAACCTTATGCGATACCATAGGCAATAATAATCACAAATCACCATATACCACCTATTGCCCCATATCCAATAAACCAAGGAATATGGCACCAGAGGCTAGCAACTAATAAATAGCACCAATACTTGCGACAGCACCCCCGGAGCCTCTCCGAGGGCTAGGTAGCAAAATGAGACACCCACTAAAAACCCAGAAAACAGACAAAACCCGCCGCTGTATTACCCCGAAGCCAACACCCCAAACAACCATGCCACACCCCCACAAAGCCACCCCCAATTCACCACAGCAAAAAATTGGTATTGTTTCAAGCAGCAATAACTAGCCACCACTCCTCCCATACCAAGAGCATCCAATAGCCCCCAACACCGCACCACAAATTCCCCGTGCAATTTCCCGAGAATTCATTACACTTTGCCCTCGATCGATTCTGCACCCCCATAAAAACCAGATACTTACATGACAAGTAAAGCCAGCACTAGCAGCGCCCCATAACACACACCGATGATGCAGCAGTGTAGACGCTGATTTTACTGACTTCCTACATCCGTAGTATCTGGAAGCTAAACCACTAAAAGCCTGTTTTATACGTTTTGGCTCAACTAACAAACCCTTCTTATAAAGCTACGTCATAAGCGCTCAAAAGCCCCTCACTCACTCTGAGCACATGCTGTGACTGGTTGTGTAAACAGCTGCAACAGGGTCATTTAGAGTGATTTAGGGGGCAAAATAAGTGTCTCAACTACTCTCACCCGAAAGTGCTCAAACCAACGAGCATAGGTGAACAGTGGGATATACGATATAGGGTTGCTTTTTCTTCATGCTTTGAGCGGTATTAACGCCCTTCCGATTGCCCTAGCGTGAAACATTAGCTTCGAAATAACTCTAAAATCAATTTTTAGTAAAATACGCACTAAAATGAGCCCTCTCGAATAGACGGAATCACATCGAATGAAAACCGCCTAATAGAAAAGGCCCCGATAAAGATAAAACACAAATTTACCACTATAGATATCAAACGACATACGGCACAGCACCCTAGCCATGCCATCCTCCTATTAGCGGCAACAGGCCTGTATTATGAGGCCCTCAGTAATTCCTTATATGGCCAAGGCCTCAATCTGATGGTATCACCCCCGGAAAAATCAAAAACATTCCCAATCATTCGCTTTAGCCTATTGTAAGGTATAGCTGATGAATGAGGCTGGCATAACAGACTCAGATCAGAAGTTGAGTAGCCATTCAAGTGCTTCATCGAAGCCAGGGTCTTGCCCCGCTTCTCTTTGCGCCATAGTGAAAAAGGCATGTGTAATATCAGCAGGGACCCCTACACCCTCAAATTCCTCACCAGTAACGCTAAGATAAAATTCATTCGACAAGCTAAATACCGTTCCACTTGGCAATGTTCTAATAAGCTGATCCGAGAAACCGCCTGCAGTATCTTCACCAACCAATATTGTATTAGTTCTCTCACGCATTGAGAGGGAAAATACTTCGGCTGCACTAGCTGTAGTATGGCTGGTCAGCACAGCTACAGGACCAGTAAACTGGTTATCACCCTGGGGCTCAATTACGATGTTTTGCAAGGGAGTGCGAACAACGCCAAATCGCGCCTGCTTACTATAAGCATCAAATGACTGATTTGTAAGTCGACCAGCAATATACTGACTGACAAAATCATCTCCACCTTCATTGTACCTAACATCTACAATAAGGCCTTCAACGTCAACAAGATCTGTGAGTACTTGATCAAGTGTTGCTGACAGTGAAGCCAAATTATCATCAATATTGTTACCGCCGCCAATTTCAGACGCGCTCATTGTATTTAAGAGCAGGTAACCCATATTGTCGTTTAGGCGGGCCCAAAATATAGTTAGGGTATCGTTAAACTGAACGCTTTCCCCCTCCGCAACGTGACTCAAGTTAACCGCTAGTGCACTTTCTTTTTGAAGTTCTAGATATTCTAAATATTGAAGGTATTGTTCCTCACTGGCAAGCGCCTGTAGACCATGAATCCCCAAAAAGTCCGTGAGCGCAATGATAGCTAAATTTGGTTTTTTGGCGGGGCTGGTGTATTCAAAACCCAGCCCCTGATCCACTAAGTCAACATGAAAATCTTTAAGTGGTGTTATCATTTGCGCAAAAATACTAAACAGATCTTCTTTATTGGTATCGTTTGTAATGGCAATATTCGCATCTTCATAAACCTCAGCCCAATCAACCTCTTCTAAATCAAAAAATGCATAAAGTTCATTAAAGCTTGACCAAAGTATTTCGAATTCAACCAGAGGGTTAAACTCATAATTCGCTTCGCCAATGGATGCCACGTAATTATCGATGCATTGCTGTGGTAATGCGGTTTGTTTTTGCATCGCTATTCCAGGACTCTTAACCCCTCCCAATGTCGTGATCAGAGCTCCGTTACCGGTGTTGACTTCAGTACTTGCAATTAAACTGTCGAAGTCCATGCCAAGATAGTCCTCTAGAGGGTAGGTTTGGCAAAACTGGCTGGTAAATTGGTAGAACGTATAGTCGGTATCACTAATATTAACTACAACGCCGTAAGCTGGCGCCGACCAGATGCCGGTTGTAGGTTTGGGTGTTGAGGGCTCTATTCCAGACGAATTACTGTTGCTATCTGAGCTACAGCCTGAAAGAATTAATACAAAAATCGACGATAACAAAAACCATATTTCTATTTTCCTAAAGCAGTTAAACATTGTAATGTACATAATTCATCTCCAAATATTTAGTCGCAACTTCACTTCTACTTCTGACGTGATATCGATAGTAAAAGTCACTGTTCCTATTGCGGCTAGCATTAAGTATGTATTCCGCAAGACCATGGGTCATTCCGTTTAAGTTGATTTGTGTCGTTCCGGCGTTATCCACAAAAGATTGCAAACAAGCTGGAATGGCAAAAACCTAGCTCTGTAGAGGGTTGTCGTATTTCAACTACTCAAGCTATTCGTCAATATTCCATATGGGCATTACAAATACTTAAAACGTAACTAAAGAGTTTCTAAAGCTTTTCTCAAAATCTAGAAGGCTCATTTTTCTAGCCTAAAAATATTGGCTTTAAGCCGCTTCTCAAATCCCAACAACGAAAACACCCTAACGACCGAAAACTGACACAAGCAAAATATATCCATATATTACAAGGACTTGAAGCTGGTGAAAAAGTGGAGAAATCAGGCCTGGAGTGGTTTTCAGGAACAATTCAGATAAATTTTAAGTACTGAAAAGCCCACTGTGGGAGTATAAGTTTACTGTTTGACCAACTCGAATTAAGGCGACGCATATGCTCAGCACACACAATACTGCCCCTTCATTTTTTCTTTCTTTGTTTCTTTTTTGGTCCATCATTGAGCCAGCAGGCGCAAACGAATTATTAATAGAGGATGTAACACTCATATCACCAGAACGTAATAGCCCTTTAAACCATGCTTACCTACGTGTAAACGACGGCATCATTACCGAAGTATCAACGTCTAAGTTACGACCAGAAGTCATAGAAGGGAAACAGCCAAGCGTGCGCGTGGACGGTCGTGGACGCTACCTTATACCAGGGCTGATTGATTCTCACGTTCACCTAGCAAAAGTACCGAGCATGACTTGGCGTCACAAACAACAACACCCAGACCTAGAAAGATCCTATCTTAAGCAGCAGCCTCGCAGTTATCTCTATTTTGGCTACACCAGCTTGATTGACCTTAATGTATTTTCACCAGAAGCCATCGAAACGTTTACTGCTCAGACTTTACACCCAGAGGTCTTCACCTGCAGTAAACATCTGGATATCGCCAATGGTCATGGAATGATGGAGGAAGATGTAAAGACTCGATTACTGAATAACCCCAACTTTCTGTACGATCATTACCAAAAACAGCACCTGAATGGTGAATATGACCTAAGCCAGCATACGGCTAAAGCTACAGTCAAGCGGATTAAGGACGACGGGGGCGTGTGTATTAAAACTTATTACGAGAATGGGTACGGTGGCAGTGAAATGGTAGATTTTGATATACCCTCGCCGCAGATCATTAAAGATGTAGCCGTTGAAGGTAAAAAGCAAGGCATCCCTACGCTTTTACATGCCAATTCATGGACATCTCAGCGCGTGGCATTACTCGCTGATGTGGACATCATTGCTCATGGTATGTTTCATTGGGATGAGTACCGCCATGAGGTTGAGGTTCCAGCACCCATTCGAGCCACATTAAAGGAAATTGCTTCACGAGGTATGGGCTATCAGCCTACCTTGCATGTACTCGATGCTCAGCGCAGCATGTTTGACGCTAACTACCTAAACAACTCATCATTAGAAAAAGTATATCCCAAGAAACTGTTGGGTTGGTATCGTTCAGATGAGGGACAGTGGTTTAAATCGCGCATTCGTAAATACCTCCCTCGGCACTTGCACGAGCTAGATGATGAGGCTATGCATGAGCATTTTAGTAAGTATTATCAACACAACGTCAAAGTGTTGGAAGTGCTGGCTGAGTACGACGCTAATTTACTGTTTGCCACTGATACGATTATTGGCCAATCCTATGCGAACGCACCTGGTTTGTCCGGTTATATTGAAATGCAAGCATGGAATAGCGCAGGTGTTTCTCTGAGAAAAATATTGCAGGCGGCCACTATTAACAATGCTAAGGCGTTTAACTTAGAAGCGTCGATTGGAAGCATAGAGGTCGGCAAAAAGGCAAATTTACTGCTACTGACAAAGAATCCACTCAAAACCGTCGAGGCATATAACAGCATTGAGTGGATATTCATTAATGGTCAGGCTGTAGCTCGACAAACACTGGCAGCGGATTAATTCTGAATCAAAAGCACGAGCCGGTATTCTACAGGCTGGACAGCGACTGCTGACGATTGTCTGCGAGTATTTTTGTGAATTGCTCTTCGCCAAGGCCTGACTCGATAAATAGTCGTTTCATTTTACGCTCTATAAAAGGGTCTACGTTGGTATCTGGAAGCCAGCCTTTAGCCATCATCCCCTGAAGCATCGTTTGAGCTTGTTGTTTTTCACTTGAAAACAACAACCATTCCACTGAGGGGATGCTTTCTCGGAGCTCCCAATTATCTGCATTGATAGCGAACCATTGCTCAAGTCGCTTAGACAATTTAGCAACGGGGTGATCTAGATGTTTACTTAGTAGTAAATAGAAAAACAACAAGTCCTGATTTTGCTCAGTAATAAGCGTATCTTCAAAAGCGAGCTCTGGAACGGCGTCCAAAAGTTCCTTGTAGGCCTGTTTGTAATTTTGTAACTCATAAAGTGAAAAAATATAGGGTAAGGCAAGCTTGAGACTATCGGGATTAAGCTTAGAGCGACGATTAAACAATTGACTTGCGTGTGTTAGCTCGCCTATCGATACATGGTAGCTCGCCTGTACGTACCACAAATAGCCATTGCTAACTTCGTTCGAATTAATAGTTTTTATTATCTCATCAGCCGCTTCATGATGGCCCAATGCCAGTTCAATTTGTGCTTGTTTTAGTCGGAAACTAGGTTGTTTTGTTAGAGCACTATGATGAGTAATTAGCCATTTATTAAAGCCTTGTACTCTTTCAGAAGTCAGGGGTAAAAACTCCAACTCTTCTGCTGCGCGATTTGTATAATTGGGCTCTATGCTAAGCGAACGCTGATAATAAAAAGCCGCCTCAGGTAAATCGTGTAAATTTAAATATGAGTAAGCCAAACTACGATTAACTATGGCAGACATTGGGGCTAGTTCGTAAGCCATGGCCGTATGTTTTAAAGCGTCATTTATTCGCCCTTGGTCTCGTATAAAATTACCGTACCACATATGAGCAAATGCATAATTAGGAGCTAAACGGATCGCCCGCTTGAATAGTTCTTCTGCTTGCTCCGGTTGTGATGATCGGCTAAGGAGAAACGCTTTAGATGCCAATGCTTGACCTAGATTGGGCTGTTCAATTAGAGCGGCATCCAGCAACGGACTGCATTTAGCCAACGCTTTATCGATAGTCCAGTCCGCATAGATGTATAGAAAATGATAGGTATCACACAAACCTACGGCTGCTAAAGGAAAGAGCTGGCCACCTTTTTCCATATCTTCATATATGTTTTTGGCTTTTTCTAGAGCGATAGGGGTGTGCTGCCCCCATAAATGGCGGGCAAGTAGATATCGATCAAAACTATGCTTACCCATGCTTTCCTTAGCCGAAAGAGCACTCGACTGGGAGCGTTTGAATAGCAACAGCAGTTTATTAACAATTTGATCCTGGAGTGAAAACAAATCTGCAGTATCACCTTTAAAGAGTTTTGCCCAAATCACCTCCCCGTTTTTGGTTGCTTCAAGTTGTAGAAAGACTCGAATGTCACTGCCCTGTTGATGGATACTGCCTTTTAGAACAGCTTGAGTCGAAGGCGTTTCATGCGCAGATGGCAGCGTTACAATTTTCATATGACCAATATGAGAGAGCTGGCTCAAAATGACATCATTAAGCGCGACAAGTTGCTTTTCAGAGGTTGCTTCAGTATCGAGGGTTAGAAGAGAAATGGATTTTAGTTTGTGGATATCCACTCCATTATTGGATTGCTTGGCGACTGAAGTCAGGCCTGAAGAAGCTCCACCCACTGATGAGCCTGAATTAAAGTACAGCGCGAGAGAAAAGGTTAGCGATAGTAAACCGATGCCGGCTAAGCCGAGTTTGAAAGTGGTGTTATTGCGGCGAGCAAATGTTGGGGCTGCTTCTTGTGTCTCTTGGGGACTTACAATTGGTTTAGCTTCACTTGTGACGGGATTACACTTTGCGATAAGGCAATAACCTTGACCAGAAACCCTATCGACGTATTCTTTTTTTGTTTTTGTATCCCCAAGGGCCTTACGCAACTGAGCAACGGCTTGGTATATAGAGCTATCACTAACGACCCGGTTAGGCCAGATTTCCTCCATTAGCGCTTCTTGGGCTACTGGTTGCCCAGCATGCTCTTTGAGGCATTGCAAAAGCGTCATTACTTTAGGAACCAGAATAAGCTCTTGCTTTACGCCGTTCTCATCCTCTCTAGAAAGCCTGTTTAGCTTGGGCTCAACAGTCCATTCCCCAATAATATAGCTGTCACTATCCATAAATCTATCACACTCAAAGTCGACCAAATAGTAAATTTTGTACGAATACCTGGAACATACCATGGATTTCTTGTTTTCTCTGGAAAGAGTTTTATCTTAAGCAAGACCATACAGTGCTGTGCTACTCTATCCCCAATAAACAAAAGAGAGCCCATAAATGCGTAGATATTTAGGTTCCGATATGTAATGCACCATGTGATTCCTGGTTAACAATCAACCTTTGTTTGCTTCCTTTGTTTGCTTCCTTAGAAGCTATCAAAAAGCTTGTCATGTAACTTACGGCCGAATTACCGTTTCAACACCGCGCAAACAAGAACTATCAATTATTCAGACCACCCTATCGTCACCTCCATTTCTGTCCCAAACCAGTTTAAAACCTCACTCGAATTTACCCTTGAACGGAAGATAAAACCCAATGCCCCTCAAACCCAGAACACTTTGGGGACACTAAACACTTAACAACTTAAGGATGAATTTTCTGTTGAGTACTTATGTGCTCAGTACCCCCAACTTTTCACTACCAAGCCTCAGGAATAAGTTTGCCGGTCTGAAGGCATATCCCCACTTGAGCTACAAATTTTTCGAAATCGGTGTTTTCTTCAACAATGCGATTCACCGACTCCCAGTTAACCTGGGGGTTTTCTTTTGCTGGAATCAAAAAAAAATGGGACACCCACTCAAAACCCAGAAAACAGACAAAACCCGCCGCTGTATTACCCCATAGTCAACACCCCAAACAACTATGCCACACCCCCTCAAAGCCGCCCCCAATTCACCAAAGCAAAGAATTGGTGTGTTTTCAAGCAGCAATAACTCGTCACCACTCCCCCCCATACCAAGAGCAACCAATAGCCCCCAACACCGCACCACAAATTCCCCGTGCAATTTCCATAGAATTCATTACACTTTGCCCTCGATCGAGTCTGCACCCCCATAAAAACCTCATGAAAACCCCTTGAAAACCAGACACTTACATGACAAGTAAAGCCAGTACTAGCAGCGCCCCGCAACACACCCCCATGATGCAGCAATACTTCCGCATCAAGGCCGAGCACCCCAACGAGATGGTGTTTTACCGCATGGGTGATTTTTATGAGCTGTTTTTTGACGATGCAAAAAAAGCCGCGAAGTTGCTGGATGTAACGCTCACCGCACGCGGCAAGAGTAACGGCGAGCCTATTCCTATGGCTGGGGTGCCCTACCACGCAGCGGAAAACTATCTGGCTAAACTGGTTCGGCTTGGTGTCTCGGTGGCTATTTGTGAACAGGTGGGCGACCCAGCTACCTCTAAGGGGCCGGTGGAGCGCAAAGTGATGCGCGTGGTCACACCGGGTACGGTGAGCGATGAAGCCTTGCTGGATGAGCATCGCGATAATTGGTTAATGGCCATATGTGGGCACGAGCAACGCTACGGCATCGCCTGCCTGGATATGGGAAGCGGCCGTTTTTTTGTCTGTGAGGTGAACGGGGAAGAGGCACTAATTGCCGAAGTGGAGCGCTTGCGCCCCGCCGAGATACTTGCCCAGGAAAGCCTGCTACTGCCCGCAGTTATAAATAGCCGAGCCGGTTTTCGCGGCCGCGCCGAATGGGAGTTTGATTTTGAATCCGGCGAACGTTTGCTTACACAGCATTTTGAAACAAAAAATCTACAGGGTTTTGGCTGCGAAGAATTGAGTTTGGCCATTGGTGCTGCCGGCTGCCTGTTTGCCTACGCCAAGGAAACCCAGCGTACCGAACTTAGCCATATCTCCAGCCTGAGCGTTGAAAACCCCGAAGACAGCGTAACCCTGGATGCAGCTACACGCCGCAACCTGGAAATTGATATTAACCTTACCGGCGGAGAAGACAACACGCTTTTCAGTGTACTTAACACCAGCTCCACCGCCATGGGCGGCCGCCTCTTGCGTCGCTGGCTTAATTCCCCCTTACGCGATCAACAGGTACTGGAAGCACGGCAGTCTGCCATAACAGGCTTGCTCAACAATTACTTGTACGAGTCGCTTCGACAATCTCTAAAACACATTGGCGACCTCGAACGCATTCTTGGGCGTATTGCCCTGCGCTCTGCCAGGCCGCGCGATCTGTCCCGGCTACTGAGCTCTATTGCTCGCTACCCAGAGATTCAAACGCTGCTGGCCAAGGAGAGTACAGCAAAAATTCAAGATTTATGCGATCGCATTAGCCAGTTTCCTCAGCTTGTGGAACTGTTGGAGAAAGCCCTGGTAGAAAACCCACCTGTGGTACTGCGAGATGGCGGCGTGATTGCCGAAGGTTTCGATGAGGAGCTGGACGAGCTGCGAAACATTAGCACTAATGCGGGCGATTTTTTGGTAAAGCTGGAAACCCAGGAGCGCGAACGCACCGGCTTGAGCACGTTAAAGGTTGGCTACAACCGTGTTCACGGCTACTTTATCGAGATCAGTAAGCTGCAGTCCGACAAAGCTCCCGCAGAATATATTCGTCGGCAAACGCTTAAAAATGCCGAACGCTACATTACGCCCGAGCTGAAGGAGTTCGAGGATAAGGCTCTGTCGGCCAAAAGCCGGGCATTGAGCCGTGAAAAAGCCTTGTACGAAGAATTAATATCCACCCTTAACGAACATTTACTGGCGCTGCAGGCATCCGCTGCGGCCATTTCCGAACTGGATGTGCTGAACACTTTCGCCGAGCGAGCCGACCAATTGAACTTTGTGTGCCCGGAGTTCTCCGGGGAACAGGGTATTCACATTGAGCAGGGCCGCCACCCAGTAGTGGAGCAAGTGCTCGATGCGCCCTTCATCCCCAACGACCTCACACTGGACCACAAACAGCGCATGCTCATTATTACCGGCCCGAATATGGGCGGTAAATCCACGTACATGCGGCAAACCGCACTGATTGTACTTTTGGCACAGGTTGGCTGCTTTGTGCCGGCACACGGCTGTAAACTGGGGCTTGTAGACCGTATCTTTACCCGCATAGGCTCCTCCGACGACCTCGCTGGTGGCCGCTCCACCTTTATGGTGGAAATGACAGAGACCGCCAATATCCTTAATAACGCCACAGCTAACAGCCTGGTGCTTATGGACGAAATTGGCCGGGGCACCAGTACTTATGATGGTCTGTCTCTGGCTTGGGCCTGTGTTGAGCACCTCGCCAAGCAGCTTAAGGCTTTCACCCTTTTTGCTACCCACTATTTTGAGATCACCGCGCTACCCGAACTGCTGCCCTCGGTGCGCAACGTTCACTTGGATGCAACAGAGCATAATGACAACATTGTATTCCTGCATAACATCCAAACCGGGCCAGCCAGCAAAAGCTACGGTCTGCAGGTTGCCAAGCTGGCAGGCATACCTGCGCCGGTACTGAGCAACGCCAAAGACCAATTGGCCAGGTTGGAACAAAGCACCCCCGCCCCGGAGCCAGCCTCACGCAGCGTGAGCCTGCAGACAGATTTATTCGCCAGCGCCGAGCCCAGCGAGGTAGAGCAGAAGCTAAAGCAAGCCTGCGTGGACGACCTCAGCCCCCGACAGGCACTGGAATTACTCTATTCACTCAAAGAGCTGCTATAAGTAAACAGCACGCAATACGTGGACATACAGGCCTAGGCGCATCCACATGTTCCTGCTAAAATGCCGCGCTTCAAATTTTTGGCTTTAGGGGTTAAGAGAATGACATTCGTAGTCGGTGAAAACTGTATCAAGTGCAAACACACAGATTGTGTGGAGGTTTGCCCTGTAGACTGTTTTTACGAGGGGCCAAACTTCCTCGTGATTCACCCGGATGAATGTATTGACTGTGCCCTGTGTGAGCCCGAATGTCCGGTAGATGCCATCTTCGCAGAAGATGAGCTGCCCGCCGACCAGGAAGCCTTTTTGGAACTTAACGCTGAGCTTGCTGAAGTGTGGCCAAACATTACCGAGAAGAAGGATGCACCCGCAGATGCCGAAGAGTGGGATGGCGTTGAGGGCAAATTGCAGCACCTTGAGCGCTAGAATCATCACCTGCCCGGCAGAATAGAAAAACCGCCCTTTGGCGGTTTTTTATTGGGAAAAATAAATAAGGGTCGCCAACACCATGAAAATCGTATCCTGGAATGTAAACGGCATTCGCGCCGTGATGAAAAAAGACTTTACCGCCTCTCTGGAACTCATGCAGGCGGACATCATCTGTTTGCAGGAAACCAAAGCTCAGGACGATCAGGTCGCGGAATGCCTCGAGTCGCTAAGTGAGTACAAGCTTTACAGTAATTCCGCAGAAAAAAAAGGCTACTCCGGCACAGCCATTCTCAGTAAAACAGAGCCCTTAGCTGTTACCAGTGACATAGGTATTGAACATCACGACCGGGAAGGCCGAGTGCTTTGTGCAGAATTTGCAGAGTGCTACGTGGTAACTGTGTATGTGCCTAATAGCGGCAGCGAACTAAAACGGCTGGACTACCGCCAAAGCTGGGACGCAGACTTTCTTAATTACTTAAAAGCGCTGGAAAAAACCAAGCCTGTGATTGTTTGCGGTGATCTTAACGTGGCTCATAAAGATATCGACCTGGCCCGCCCCAAGCCTAATTACAACAAGTCCGCCGGTTATATGCAGCAGGAAATAGACGGCTTGGACAACTACGTTAATGCGGGCTTTGTAGATACTTTCCGCCATTTTTACCCTGAAGAGATCAAATATTCCTGGTGGAGCTACAGAGCGGGGGCACGAGCTAAGAACGTTGGCTGGAGGATAGACTATTTTCTTTGCTCACCAACACTACTGAGCTTTGCGGAGGACGCAGGTATCCATAATGATGTTTTCGGTTCCGACCACTGCCCTGTGTGGCTCACACTTAAAAATTAACCGACATAAATGCTCGCAAAAAAAAGGCCGCAAAAAATTGCGGCCTTTTTTGATTTACTTCCGCTGGTTACACTGCGCCAAACAAGGCTGTTGCATCCAAACCCTGCTTTTCCAGGATATCACGCAAACGGCGCAGAGCTTCTACCTGGATCTGGCGAACGCGCTCGCGAGTTAAGCCGATTTCTCGACCCACCTCTTCAAGTGTGCTGGTTTCATGGCCGCGTAAGCCAAAACGACGAGCAACCACTTCGCGCTGCTTCTCGCTGAGCTCATCCAGCCAGCCATTAAGGCTTGTACTCAGGTCACTGTCTTGCAGTAACTCTACCGGGTCGGACACTTGCTGATCTGGAACTGTATCAACAACCGTTTTTTCGGAGGATGGACCAATAGGCACGTCCATGGAGGTTACACGTTCGTTGAGAGCCAGCATTCTTTCGACATCTTCAACGGGCTTGTCCAACAGGTTGGCAATTTCTTCTGGTGAAGGCTCGTGATCAAGCTTCTGGGAGAGTTCCCGCGCAGCGCGCAGGTAAACATTCAATTCTTTAACAACGTGGATAGGCAAGCGAATGGTGCGGGTTTGATTCATGATGGCCCGCTCAATGGTCTGACGTATCCACCATGTGGCATAAGTGGAGAAACGGAAACCACGCTCCGGGTCAAACTTCTCTACCGCGCGAATCAGGCCAAGGTTACCTTCTTCAATCAAATCTAACAGTGCCAGGCCGCGATTAACGTACCGGCGGGATATTTTCACCACCAAACGTAAGTTACTCTCAATCATGCGCTTACGAGAAGCCTCGTCGCCCTTGAGAGCTTTACGAGCGAAATACACTTCCTCTTCAGCGCTTAGTAGCGGAGAGAAGCCAATTTCGTTGAGATAAAGCTGAGTTGCGTCCAGATTGCGCTGGTATGTGTCATCTACTTCGGTGCTTGTGCGCGCAGCCTTGGTGGGCTTGGACGCTTTTTAGCTTGAATCGTCCTTAACGACATCTTCAAGGCCGAAGGGAACACCGGGTTGGGAAAGAGCCCCATGCTCCAATGATGCATAAGACAATACTGTATCGAGTTCTTGAACCGCCATGACCTGACCCCTGTAAACGTGGTTTATATAGTGGCGAACCGTTATTGAGTTATTGGCTCGCATTTTATTCAGGTTGGGCATAACTGCTGCCCCCCTTTTCGGTTGAAATTCTCTTGGCCTTAACGCCTGACCGTATTTCTTGTTGTCGGGCGACATTCACAAAGCTTTAAGTTTTTCTAACAAAAACTACGACTTTCGTAGCAAGTACTGCTTAGCTGCATTTGATCCTTACACATCTGCGGCTTGCACGCCTTCCTTGGAGCGGCTACCTGCGGGGGAGGAAACGAAGAGGGTCAACTGGGTTACCGTCATAGCGAATCTCAAAATGGAGTTTCACTGTGTCTGTTCCCGAAGAGCCCATTTCTGCAATCTTGTCTCCGGCTTTTACCTTTGATCCTTCTTTCACCAGCAATTTCCTATTGTGAGCATAAGCGCTTAGATACTTATCACTGTGCTTTACAATCAAGAGTTTGCCGTAACCCCGCAAGCCACTGCCTGAATAAACAACTGTTCCTGCAGCGGCGGCATACACAGGCTCTCCCAAATTGCCTCGAATATCAATACCTTTGTTTAGGCCTCCATTTGAGCTGAAAGTAGCAACTAACTTTCCTTTTGCCGGCCAAAGCCAACTTTTGGGTGAGTTTGAAGGGGGCGAAGGGGGTTTTTGAGGCGCCTTTGATGATGTTTTTATTGAACGCGCCTTCGGCGGGGAGGTAACCGTTTTCACTGCCTTTTTACTGGGTTTGGCGGGCGTTACCTTGTCTGGAGCTTTGCGAGCAGGCGGCTGATGTTTGGGCGGCTCGACAGCGCTGAGGGTGTAATCGAGCCTTAATTTCTGGCCCGGGTAAATGTAGTAGTCTCGCCCTATTCCGTTGGCACGAGCTAACTGTTTGTAATCCAGATTGTAGCGCCAGGCTATGGAATACAGGGTGTCTCCCTTGGCGACAGTATGCAGCTTTAACCGCTCTCCGGGGGGAGAATTTCTATCACTCACAGGCACCCTGGCCGAGTGACTGGAACAGCCCACTAGTATGCAAGCAAGCCCACACACAGTGATCAATATTTTGAACAAACATCGAAACTGCTCTAGCATCAGACCCTGCTGGCCCCGTAGTAATGACTTAAGTATAGATGGTTATTTAACACTCAAAGTTATAAATATTTGCGATAAATATAAATAATTTATTAAAAAACAATCTAAACTAAATTATCGATATTTGAGGTTTTCTTGCAAAATTCCGACTTTACGACAGTATTTGCAGCGTAAAAGTTAATGCTTTTAACTAGTTAACCGAATACTTATGCGACAAAAAATCAACTAAAAGTACCAGTGCAAGCCCTAGTACTGCCAGCAAGATGGCTAACAAAAGTTGCGAACCCTCTCCTGTTGTGCTCTGGTAAACCACTGGTAAAACATTTTTTTGCACAAGCGGTATGACCTCTCCATGTCTATTCAGTGTTGTTTCAATGGTTTGCTTCCAGGGCCAGGTTACATTCAATGAACCGATTAAGAACCCAACCAATGTCGCCATGGTTGCCTGATGAAAATTATCCAGCAGCCACGACAAAAAGCGTGAAAAAACCAATAAGCCCGCAACACAGCCCACCCCAAAACTTAGCAAAGCAACTAAATTTAGCTCTGTAATTGCATCAAGGAATACAGGATAAAGCCCCACCAGCAACAATATAAAGCTGCCAGAGATTCCAGGCAAAATCATCGCGCAGATGGCGACAAAGCCACCCAGGAACAACATCCACCAATACCCTGGCAATTCAGTTGAAGACGAGATAGATATGGCAAAAACGAACAACGCGCCAAATAAACACGCTAAGTATTGCGACCATTGCCAGCGTTGCTGCTGCTTCAACAAAACAATAATAGAGGCGCCGATCAGCCCGCTAAAGAATGCCCAAACAAGTAAGGGGTAGTTATCAAGGCAAAAACCAATTAACGCAGCAAATGTTTTTAAGCTCACTAAAATACCACCAAACACCGCCACCAAAAAATTGCCGTTGATGTGCCGCCAGGCGCTCGCGATACCTTCCTTAAAAAGAATCACCACTGCTTGAGGCCCTATTTGTTTTAGAGAATGCAGAAGTTCATCGTAGATACCCGTAATAAACGCTATGGTACCCCCAGAAACGCCGGGAACCACATCGGCGGCCCCCATGCCCATGCCTTTTAACAGCAGAAAAAAATAGTCGCGAATACTTCGCTTGGTGTTAGTTGAAGTCATAGTGAATAATTAATTAACAGTTTAATAGAAGGGAGAGAGACATTCTTTATATGGATCACGCTCTTTCGTGTATCGCAATTTATCGCACTACTCCCGAGAGAAGAGGCACGAACTTCACAGCCTCCAGACGCTGAGTTTTAAACTCATCGGTATCACCGAGCCGAACCACCATTGTCAGGTGCTGGGTGTCGGTACCCACCGGAATCACCAGTACGCCATCTGGCGCCAGCTGCTTTAGCAAGCTTTCAGGCACCTCTCTTGGCGCCGCAGTTGTCATAATGCCGTCAAATTTTTCGTCTTCCGGCCAACCAAAGCCGCCGTCGGCTAATCGCAAATTAACATTTCGCAAGCCCAGTAAGCGCAAGCGCTCGCGTGCTTTGTCTTGCAAGGGCTTTATACGCTCTACACTCCACACCTGCTCGACAAGCTGGGCCAGAATAGCCGTTTGATACCCAGAGCCTGTGCCGATCTCAAGCACGCGGGAAAGCTTCCCTCCCGCCCCCAGTAAAACTTCTGTCATGCGGGCAACGATATAGGGCTGAGAAAGGGTTTGGCCGTGCCCGATGGGAAGTGCGGTATCCTCATAAGCCCGGTGAGCGAGAGCTTCGTCCAGAAAGATATGCCGAGGTGTCTGGGATAAAACATCCAGCACCTGTTGATTACTCACGCCTTCATCAACAAGACGCTGAATGAGCCTGTCTCGTGTACGCTGGGACGTCATACCTATGCCATTGAGATTGATCTCTCTCACCTCTGCCACACCCTTATTGCTAATATTGCGCGCGCCGCACTATACCACGTCACCCGGGATTTTCTCCCGGCCCGCTTTTGTTCTGAAGTTCCGCGATTTCCCTTAGTACTGATGTCGCATAGGCGCCCGGCGGTAATTGAAAGTCCAGTTCCAAAACATCCCCAGCCTGTGTCCATTGAAAGTTTTCCGGTTTAAGCACCAAAGGCCGGCGCTCTTGCAGAGAACCTACATGCTCCAGGCCAAGCATCCAGCTTTCATAGCCCGCCAACTGTTCGGCTTCAAAAGCATTCAAGCTCTCACCTGCCAGGGGTCTGCCTCGCCCCCAAAGAGGTCCGCTCACGCTTATTTCATCGTCAAATTTTATCGCGTTCCAGTCGCCCAATCGCACGCGCTCTGCCAATACTTTATTAAACAGGTAGGACCGGGCGGCGGACTGTGCCATGACACGTTTACTTCTGTTACGAATATTCTCGCCTCCCTCGAACCATAATCCGGCCCAGTAGAGGTTAGAACCCCCACGGCCAAAGCGCTGCTCACCAAAGTAGTTCGGTACACCGGTTTCAGCAACGGCAGTCAGGCGCGCTGTCAGCTCTTCTTTTTGCTGCACGTTTTTGAGGGTGATGTGGAAGTGGTTGCCGCGATGCTGGCCGCGCCGAAGTTTACGCGGGTGACGGCTCTGCGCCAGCAGGCTTATATTGCTTTGCTGTGCTTGAAATTGTGCCAGTTTCTCGCCATCGTTCTCGGACTTGGGCAAGTATAGGCTAAACCACTGACTGGTAAGCGCGTTTCTGTCCTTCAAGCCGCAGAAGCCAACGTCCATCTCCCGAACAGAAAAGGCTTGCGCTAGCTGCTGCGCCAGCCAGCCAGTATTCTCCCCACGCTTTTGAAATTGAACAAGAAGGTGCTCACCAAAGCCCTCAGGCGAAAAGCCCAGGTCTTCATCCACAATAAAATCTTCAGGCTCACAACGAAAATCTGCAAGGGCAGCTGGCCCACCAAGGGCGTAGGGGAAATCCAGGGAGGGAGGGGTAAAGCGCTCTGAACTATCGTTCACGGGGGCCTACAAGGTCTAATAATACTGTCGCCATAGCGGAAATGCCCTCTTCACGACCGTTGAAGCCTAAGCGTTCGGTAGTGGTTGCCTTTACATTGATTACCGAAATATCAACCTCTAAATCTGAAGCAATATTGCCACGCATATCCTCAATATAAGGCGCCATTTTCGGCACTTGAGCGATAATTGTCATATCGGCATTACAGACTCGGTAGTTCAAGGCGGATATTTTTGCATACACCATGCGCAATAAGGCTCTGCTGTCTGCATTCCTGTATTGTACGTCGTTATCTGGGAAGTGTTTGCCAATATCCCCTAAGGCCGCTGCGCCTAATAATGCATCGCAAAGCGCGTGCAGCAACACATCACCATCGGAATGGGCAACCAAACCTCGCTTATGAGGGATAACTACGCCCCCAATAGCAATTTTATCTCCTTCACCGAAGGCGTGTACGTCAAAGCCCTGGCCTATTCTCATTGGCTACACACCTTATGAATCACTCTGGTTTTTCAAAATAAACTCTGCCCAGGCTAGGTCCTCAGGTAAGGTTATTTTTATATTGTCTCTACGATCAGCAAGAATCATTACACGCCCACCTGAGCGCTCAACCGCAGATGCCTCATCGGTAACCGCATAGCCCTTCTCTGCACAGTACTCCAGGGCAGAACGTAACTTTGCCAAACGAAAAACCTGGGGCGTATGGGCCTGCCATAGTTTCGAGCGATCAACGGTTGCGGAAATCAGGTTGCCCTGATTAACCAACTTCAGGGTGTCCGCTACCGGGGCTGCCAATATAGAGCCGCAATTTTCCGAATAGGACAGATTCAACTGAGCGTTTATTTTTTCGAGAGCTACGCAGGGCCGAGCTGCATCATGCACCATCACCCAAGTGCTGTCTCCTGCTGTACTTTTCTCTTTCACAAACTTAAGAGCATTAAGCACGGAGCCCGAGCGCTCCTTCCCGCCAAGGCAGATGAAGACTTTAGGGTGGTTCACCAGAGAGGTTTTCTGCCAATAAATATCGTTAGCACTTATTGCGACAACAATGCCTTCCACTTGCTCCACCTGGAGAAGCTTTTCGAGGGTTACCTCCAGCACCGTAGAGCCAGCTAAAGGCAAATATTGTTTTGGGCTCTCGGCACCCATTCGACTGCCAATACCCGCCGCTGGTACTACCGCCCACAGGGCTTCACTATTACTCACAGCTTGTTCGTCATCCCGCTATTATTTTTCTTCTTCCACAATCATATAAAAGGTTTCACCTTCTTTGATCATGCCCATCTCGCTGCGCGCGCGCGCTTCTATTGCCGAGTGACCATTTTTTAAGGCCTTAACTTCTTCCGCCAGTAAGCGATTTCTATCTCGTAAACGCTCATTTTCGAAGCGCTGCTTATCAATTTCTTTTTGCAGGCTTACTACGTTGGCAATACTGCCCTCGCCTACCCACAAGCGGTACTGTAAGGCTAATAAAACGACTATAAGTAAGGCGACGAGCCATTTCATTTATTTTTTGCCTATAAATGGGTGGTAACTATGCGCGCAAAAGTAACATAATTAGGGGCTAATGATAAAGACGCCATAAACAAAGCATAGACAAAGGGAGCCGCACTAAGACAATGGCTAGACACTTTTTACTGAAAACCGTCACCTGCATCGCCTTCATATCACTATGTGCCTGCGCGAGCATGAAACTGGAACAACCTCAAGTTTCAATAATCGGATTTTCCCCGGTCACCACTCAAGGCATGGAGGCGCAGTTTGCGGCAGATATTCGCATCTCAAACCCCAACAGTTTTGATTTACCTATTGAGGGCATGAGCTACCAGCTATCTATCAATGGTACTGATTTGCTGCACGGCCTCAGCAACAATATCCCTACCATACCGGCATACGGCAGTGAGCGGGTAACCTTGGATATGAGCGTCAGTTTGTTGTCCGCACCCAAATTGTTCTATTCCCTGCTCAAAAACAAGGGTGAAGATATCAACTATGCCTTTACCGCCAAAATAGACCCCAAAGGAATGCTTCCCAGCTTTACAATAAAGGAAAGCGGTGTACTACCAAACTCTAGCAGTATGAGTCAATAATCGTTTGTTTTTCCTTAATGCGCCCTCGATAAGAGACGCAATACTCCAACCCATGTGTGTGCGGCTTGTACTTTGATCTGCCTGCTGCCCAGAGCGAAGCTTGTTCCAAGCCATGTGGCCAAATAGTAGAACTCTTAGCCCTGTAAAACCACTCGTGACGGATCGGTTTATCATGAATAAAAACACAGCGCATCTTTTCATATTTGTCATACTTGCTGCTTTACATAGTGGCTGCTCAAGCTACAAAACCTTGAAGCTGGATGAGCTATACGGAATTTCCGTTCCTGCTGAACGCACAGTAGAGACAATCAGCGAAGGGCAAGTGGACTACTGGCAGGAAGTAAAACCCATATTGGATAAACGTTGTATCGTTTGCCATGCCTGCTATGACGCTCCCTGCCAAGCAAAAATGACTGCACCCGAAGGACTGTCACGCGGTGCCAGCAAAGCGCGAATATACCACCCCGAACGCCTAATGGCCGCCCCCCTTACCCGCTTGTTTGAAGATGCCCAAAATGTTCAGCAGTGGCGTGATAAAGGATTTTATCCTCTGCTAAATGAGCATCAGGATAGATCAGAGGAAGCCAACGCGCACGCCAGTGTTTTATATCAAATGTTGCAACTGAAAAAATACAACCCCCTACCGGATAGTACGATTCTTTCCGATGAGTTTACGCTGGGAATAAATCGTGACGAAAGCTGCCCAAGCGAAGAGAGCTTCCCAAGCTTCTCACAAAAACACCCACTATGGGGAATGCCCTATGCCTTGCCCGCCTTGCAAGAGGCAGAATCTGACACGCTGATGCGCTGGATTGAGGAAGGTGGCCAATACACCAAAAGAGCAGCGCTCCCCAATCGTTTTCAGTCAGAAATCCACAAATGGGAAATGTTTCTCAACCAAGGCACATTAAAATCCCAATTAAGCTCGCGATATATATATGAACACCTTTTTATCGCGCATTTATATTTTAACGAGCTTGATGAGCGCCAGTTTTTTAAGCTTGTTCGCTCATCCACCCCCCCTGGCGAAGCTCTCGATATTATCGCAACAAGACGCCCCTACGATGACCCGAAGGTGGAAAAATTCTATTACCGCCTTATGCCGGAGCGCGAAACTATCGTAGCAAAAACTCATTTACCCTATGCGCTAAACGATCAGCGAATGCACTTCTGGCAAGAGTTATTTTTGGATCCAGACTATGACGTCGACCAACTCCCTGACTACTCTAAGAAAACAACGGGCAACCCCTTCCTGGTATTTAAAGCCATCCCCGTCTCATCGCGGCACCGCTTTCTGCTAGACGAGGCACAGTTTTCCATAATGAATTTTATCAAAGGACCCGTTTGCCGAGGTCAAACAGCACTTAATGTTATTAGAGATCATTTCTGGGTATTTTTCGTATCCCCCGATTTCGACAGAGCCTCCAGAATATCTGAGTTTCTGGAATTGCAGCAAGATGACCTGGAGCTTCCTAGTGTAAGAGGCGATATCAATTTACCGCTTAGTAATTGGATTCGTTATTCGCATAAGCAAAAAAAATTACTGCAAGCACGAGATGATTTTCTTGCTCGCGAGTTCGCCAAGCACCCATCCGAACTGGGCATTGATTTGGTATGGAATGGCGAGGGTAAAAACCTCAACGCAGCACTAACCATTTTTAGACATTTTGATAGTGCCAGCGTAGAACAAGGCTTAATTGGCCAGGCCCCTCAAACCGCCTGGCTTATTGATTATCCTTTACTTGAAAGAATTCATTACCTGCTGGTGGCGGGTTATGATGTTTACGGCAATGCGGGGCACCAACTTTTATCGCGTTTGTACATGGATTTTTTACGCATGGAGGGCGAAGCCAACTTTTTGATGCTATTGCCCACCGAGGCCAGAGTAAGTGAGCGAGATAACTGGTACCGCGGCGCACCCAAAAGAACGCTCGACTATATAAGTCAACCATCCCTGGACAGCAAAATACAAACGAATATTAGCTACACCAGTAGCATGCCCAAGCAAGAACTCTATACCAAGCTGCAACGACATCTTTCGGGCGCACTGCAACAAAAACGAGCGTTGAGCAACTTCCCTGAGGACATAGAATTTCAGCTAGCTCGCCTTAGTACGCTCAGTGGCGCACAAACACGTTTCTTACCACAAATTGCACATATGGTAATCTCCGAAGGCCAACAGCAATATCACGCCACGCTAATTAAAAACAATGCTCACCTGAATATTACCTCCATGTTTAAAGAGAGTAAAAACCTTATTGAAAGCGAAAACACGCTTACAGTATCGAAGGGTATTATTGGGTCCTACCCAAATATTTTCCTCACCGTTGAAAGGAAAAACTTAGAAGATATGGTTTCGAGTCTAATGAATCTTTCAAGCAGTGAATCTTACAAAAGCTTACTGGATACACACGGCATAAGAAGAACCAATCAACACTTCTGGAAATTTAGCGACGCGCTCCATGCACAGTTCTTAATTGATGAGCCCGTCGAATTTGGGTTTTTGGACTATAGTCGTTTTGAAAACAGATAAGCTTGAAAAACTTACTTACTCAGGCTTTATCAATGCGGGTGTGTTGTACAAATATTTTTTATCTCGCTCGATGACCTCCGGTGGGAGATTGGTGTTTTCCAGATAAAAAACTCGCCGTGAAGAATTATTAATGAGATCTATGGCTTCCTGAAAATGTTTTACCAATAAGCGGTCAATTTCACCGGCAGCATCAAGTTTTTTGAGCCCTTTTTCTAAGCGAAGTGCCAGTTCAGGTCGTGTTTTGGAAACATTAAAGTAGGTAGGCAAATAGGTGTAAATTGCAATGGAATCAACAACAGTTAAACCTTTGTCCCGCTCAACATTTTCTCTCTCCCATACAATTTCTTGCGGGTCGCGCATAAACAGGTCAAAGCGATTAGCGGAAAGCATTTTTGAAAAAGCCAAGTATGAATCAGAGTAGACCACGGTAAAACCGTTGTCTTCCAGTGTCTTCGCTGTAGACCAACCTCGCCCCTGCCCAAAACGAAAAGCCTTCAGCTGGGCTACGGACTCTACTTTGGCAAGAGAAGCCAAGGAATCCTTCCGCGCAAAAAACATCCGATAACTGGACAAGCCTTTGTTCACCGGGAATGGAACAACAAGGGTCTTCCCGGCCCAGCTTGCCTTATAGGTAGACACTGCAACGGTAAGGCTTTCTCCCTTGATCAACGCCAGCAGCAATCGTCTACTCACCATTCCCCGCTGGGCCCTTTCCAGAGAGAAGGGCCCAAACTCGTCCACAGTGGCCTCAAGCACCGCTTGCAATATGTCATAGTTGAGCTGTTCGCCACTATCGTTTGCGTCGGTAATAGCTGGCGCCTTGACGACTTCAAAGGCGAGCGCCTCGAGATTTAGCCCAATAGTGCAGAATAGCGCTAAAACCATAGTGGCCAAACGAACTTGAGTCATTTGTGGTGCGTTCCCCTTGTACGGCGATGTTCACAGGTACCCTGGCCCGCTAGAGGCGAACCGTGGGCGATAATTATCATTATTGCCTTTTACTTTTTTCACACCGGCTTTAACAGATACAATAGCCTGATACAGAACTGTGGCCAAGGGCTTGATTAAGCCGCCAGCTAGTTTATTCTTAGCATTAGTAAGGCGATACAGCAATCAATGAATGCCAATTAGAGCTGCCGTTCATCCCTATTCTTTTCCTATTTTTACACGAATTTTACACTAACAAACAAATTGATTAGCCTTGTATCAGCAGGCATGATTCATGCTAGTTGATTATCTATCGACAGGAATAACTCTCGTGGGCAAGCAAACGTATGAATCTGAATGAAGCAAAACATAACCTCAATGTGCTGTACGAAGAAGTACAAAAAGTAATCTTGTCGAAACAAAACCCGGTTACTGGTCTATTGCCCGCCAGTACCTCAGTAAATGCTCACGGCGATTACACCGATGCTTGGGTAAGAGACAACGTTTATTCCATAGTTGCACCCTGGGCTCTATCGCTGGCGTTTAAAAAGCAAGGTGATATGCAGCGCAGTGACGAACTAGAGCAAAGCGTTATAAAACTAATGCGCGGCTTACTGCAATCCATGATGCGCCAAGCGGATAAAGTAGAAAGCTTTAAGCAGACTTTAAATCCACTGGATGCCCTTCACGCGAAATACAGCACTAACACCGGCCTGCCCGTAGTTGCCGATGACGCGTGGGGACACCTGCAAATAGACGCCACTTCACTATTTCTTCTCATGCTTGCCCAAATGAGCGACTCCGGTCTGCGTATCGTTCGCACCTATGATGAAGTGGATTTTGTGCAGAACCTGATTTACTACATAGCAAGTGCTTATCGTACCCCGGACTACGGGATATGGGAGCGAGGCAATAAAATCAATAACGGCAATGCAGAAATTAATGCCAGCTCCCTTGGAATGGCAAAGGCCGCGCTACAAGCCTTAGATAAATTAAACCTCTTTGGCCCACATGGCTCTCCCCGCGCTGTAGTGCATTCCGTAGCGGATGCATTGTCTCTGGCCAGAACGAATCTCGCGGCGCTACTCCCTAGGGAGTCCTTATCCAAAGAAGTCGATAGTGCGCTATTAAGCATTATCGGCTTCCCCGCTTTCGCCGTTGGTGATGCAAAATTAGCGGGTAAAACACGCGATGCCATTTTAAAAAAATTAGGCGGCAAGTACGGACTTAAACGCTTTCTATGGGATGGCCACCAAACCTGTATTGAAGACCCTTCTCGCTTGTATTACGAGCATTCGGAGCTTGCCAATTTTGAACATATAGAGTCCGAGTGGCCGCTGTTCTACTGCTACCTCTATTTGAACGCACTCTTTGCCGGCAACATGGAAACGGCAAAATATTATCGCCAGAAAATTGAAGGGCTAATGATCGAAAAAGACGGCCTTAAACTTATTCCCGAACTGTACTACGTACCTGAAGAAAACATTACTGAAGAGAAGCGGAACCCAAACACACAAAACCGTATTGCTAATGACAACCTACCGCTTGTCTGGGCGCAAAGCCTTTTTTATACCGCCTTACTCATTGATGAAGGCTATATAGAGTCCGATGCACTGGACCCGCGAAAATTGCGGCGCAATACCACCCAACTTAACCACGCGCAAGTAGCCCTTGTGGTACTCGCGGAAAACAAAGAGGTTAAGAAAACGCTGGCAGAGAACGGAGTAATAGCAGAGTCCCTGGAAGACATTGAACCTTTAAATGTTATTTCAGCCCCACACCTGGTAGAAGCCTACAGCCAGGTGGGAGCAAATGACAAACTCAAGCTCAGCGGCAGACCAAAACGCCGGCTGCTGAGCCTGGCAACCTCTCAAAGTTACAACATTAATGGCCAAAGTTGCTTATGTTTATCCTGGGTTCAGGGTGATCATGACTATGACTATAGCCAATACGACGCCGAGCTAATTACACGAATGCTCAGTAAAGAGATTTCACACATCCGCCATCACTGGCTAAATTCAGAAGTGGCCGTTTTCACCTTCATGGTTCAAGAGAAACTGTGTCGTTCTGCAAATGCACACCACCTGTATTCCTGTTTGCGTAACTACCAACTGCGTATTTCACACGAGAATATAGGCTATGCCTCAGCAAACCTGGCGTTTCGCGCATCCAAAGAGAACAAGCTATACATTCCCGGCCTTTGCATGTCACCCATCGTGGAGAGATTCGCGGAAGTAGAACACGAACATGACTGGAATAGTGAGAGCAAAGTATTACTTGAAAAACTGAATACCAGCCAGCATGAAAAAATCCAGCTGCTCGATGACTTTTTTTCAGGAAAAGATCTATCCACCCCGGCAAGCATGAGCGACGATAAAATTAGCTACAAGCATTTATTGCAACACATCTACCAACAAGCGCTGGAGAAACAGGAATGGCTGGTCGCTCGTATGACCTTTGTACTACAAGGGCACGCCAAATCAGACTTATCCGATTATCTCTCGGTACTCTCAGCGAGACATTTTTCGGTAATTGTCGGCAAAAAAAGTAGCGGCGAATTCGGTTTAAATCCATCGCTAAGTAATAAGGAGATTGTGGAAGTACTTCGCGACTCTAGTACACACCCTGTCGAGCATTGCCTGTTACAAGAGCTGCTAGAATTAATCGGTGTTTTCCAGCGCACCCGCCCCCAACTATTCGAAGGCCTGCGATCAATTCATTTACATAATCTGCTGGGGCTATGTGCAAAACGAGAGAAAGAAGAAACACGCAAAGCCTTTTTCTTAAAAGTGGGTGCTTTAAGTCCCAATGACATTTTAGAAAAACTGATTGATATATTTGAATCTCTCTATACGCAGTTCTCATCAGACGTACAAAGCACAAGCACGGCAAAACTTCAAACCAGCGCCCATCAAGCCGTTGATATGGACTGGTTCGACTGGCACTATGAACGCGGCATGATCCTGCGGCTGGACAGAGAATTTCTGGAAGCGATTTGGAATAGCCTCAGTCTTACTCCTCAGCTTATTTTTGGCGATAGCGAAAACCCCAATTGTGTGATTAATTGCGGGCTTGTCAGAAAATCCATGACCCCAGGCGAAGAGATTTTTGCCCGTTTGATAGATACAGCACTGGCACAGCTGCATCCACCCTATTTTAAAAGCGCCATTGCAGAAACACTGCGTGCAATGACCCATTTTCACCAACAAAACCCTGAGAAAAAAATTAACCAGGCTATAAATTTGGAGCTTATCCTGGAAAAAGCCGCTCAGCTTTATTGCCATGAAGAACACCAGTCTCTGCCTTCCACCAGAAACATCGACCTGTTTTTGGAAGAGCCCCCCACCAAGCTGGCCAGTTACTTTGACGCGGTATTTACTTCTCTGTAGTTTGAAGGCTGCTCACAAGCTGGGCAGCACCAGAGTATTCACCCCTGGCAGAAATGAGCTCGTTAACTGCAAGCCAGTAGCCGCGATAGAACTCAGCAGGATTAAGCCAAAGCTGTATATTTTTGGGCAGCTCACGCTGTTCCAGCAATGCTTGAAAACCTGCATCGCCAAAGCGATGCAGCCCCCCCCAAACAGGATTGACTTCTAGAAATACAGGCTGATTATCCACTAAAAAAAATTCGATAGCGGCAATATGAATATTGAGCGATGAAAGTGCCCGCACTAATTGCTCAGAGAACCCAGGCTGCTGCAGTTTATGCAATAGTGATTGATTTGCCTGTAAAAACGGGTTCATATTTTCTGGGCGCAAGTCACGAACATGTATAACAGGCGTGTCTGCGCAGATTGCGTAACCGCCTACAATGGTATTCCCCACTAAATGAACACGATAAATGTAACCCAGGTCACCTATTCTGTTCTCAACAGGTTTTACCGCTAACAGACTTTCCATTCCAACCTTATTAACCAGCGTGCGAAACCGTAACCTTCTTAGCAAACGTTTTGCAGCACCTTCACTGTAGTGCGCCAAATGATATAAACCTTTGCCAGAATCTTCATTACTGGTCCGCAAGTAACAACCGTTTTCAGCCAATGCCTTTAAGTTCGCAGCATAGCTTTTAAAGCTGGCCCAAAGAGGCAGAGCCATATAATCGGGTGTTTGCAGCCCACTGTTCCTCCATAGAGAAAAAGTGGTTAATTTACTCGCGTAATTCTCAAAGCTGGAAATAGGGTTGAGCTGCACTGCTCCAACAGCGGCCCGGGACTGCTTGCGACGTAAGCGGGATAGCTGCAACCAACTGGTTCTCTCCGGGTTTGCGCGAATTAAGGTTGCATTACAATTTGCGAGCCCAGCGAGGGTAAGATTACTTTCCAGCAATGCGTCGAGTTCATGAGGGCGCGGTTTCTCTAGCTGATAATTACCATGCCTGTCATGCCCACTGGCATTTTTTCTGCTGAGAATACAAAGTCTGTTTGTCACGGTATACGGCTGTTAAGGGTCAGTTGTTGTTTTTCTTAAACTTAATACTGTAAGCACGACTTGATCAATAAGCTGAAAATTTGTGCTATCTGCCATAGTATTTCTCTAAGTCCCTGATAAATCCACGTGAAATTCTTGTATACAAAGACTGTTTGTCTAACTAAAATGAAATTTATTGTCAAGCCAGTAAGTTTTTGAATGCTTAGTGACTTGATTTAACCGAAGTATTAAAAATATTTACAATGATAAACTGACATTCGGTCGGGGAAATAGTGTTTATTTCCTACGAGGTAGAGGTTTTCCTCGCACAAGCGCAAGCTTTGGAAACGGACATTTTTTCCTCTCTTATAATAAAAGGAGGATACCTCTATGTCTCTCGCTTACGTTCTAATCTTTGTTGCCGTCGCTGTCTCTCTGGCATACGGTTTAATAGCTACTAACTCAGTTCTAAAAGCACCCAGCGGCAACGAACGCATGGCAGAGATCGCCAATGCGATTCAAGAAGGTGCGAAAGCATACCTTAATCGTCAATACACCACTATCGCTATTGTAGGTGCCGTTGTAGGTATACTGCTGGGCTTTCTGCTTAATATTTGGGCAGCCATTGGTTATTTTATTGGGGCTATTCTTTCTGGTGCCGCAGGCTACATCGGCATGCTGATCTCTGTTCGCGCCAATGTACGCACCGCAGAAGCCGCTCGCTCCGCAGGGCTAAAACCCGCGCTGGCCATCGCCTTTAAGTCTGGCTCAATTACCGGCATGCTGGTAGTTGGCCTTGCTCTGCTAGGCGTTACTGTTTACTACCTTATACTGCAAAATCAGTACGACGTGTCCACCGCCGAGGGTGCACGCCATATTCTCGAAGCTTTGGTAGCCTTGGGCTTCGGCGCATCCTTAATTTCCATTTTCGCACGACTGGGTGGAGGTATATTCACCAAGGGTGCAGACGTAGGTGCAGACCTTTCCGGCAAAATCGAAGCCGGCATTCCAGAAGATGACCCCCGCAACCCCGCTGTTATCGCAGACAATGTAGGTGATAACGTTGGCGATTGCGCAGGTATGGCAGCAGACCTTTTTGAAACCTATGTTGTTACCATTGTTGCAACAATGCTGTTGGGAGCATTGTTCTTCTCTGGTCAGGCGCGTGAAGATTTAATGATGTACCCATTACTGGTCGGCGCGGTGTGTATTTTTGCATCAGTTGTTTCAACCCTGTTTGTTCGCCTGGGCAAATCCATGAACATTATGAATGCGCTGTATAAGGGCTTTATCGGCAGTGCGGTAATCTCCGGGTTCCTGATCATTGGTGTTACCTACTGGCAGTTTGGCTTTGATACAGTTATCGCCGATGGTCTTACGGGTATGTCGCTTATTTATTGTGCAATTACCGGCCTGCTGGTAACGGGCTTAATTGTATGGATTACGGAATACTACACGGGTACCAATCACCGCCCAGTAAAAATGATCGCTGAAGCCTCGTCTACCGGCCACGCAACCAATATCATTCAAGGCCTCGCTATTTCCATGGAATCCACAGCCCTACCAGTATTAGTGATCTGCGCGGGTATTGTTGCTTCCTATATATTTGCAGGCCTGTATGGCATTTCAGTCGCTGCCACCACCATGCTGGCATTGGCGGGAATTGTAGTTGCCCTTGACGCCTTTGGCCCCGTTACCGATAACGCCGGCGGCATTGCAGAAATGGCAGAGCTACCTGAAGAGGTGCGCAAAACCACCGATGCACTCGACGCCGTGGGCAACACCACCAAAGCCGTTACCAAAGGTTATGCCATCGGATCTGCCGGCTTGGCCGCACTGGTATTATTTACCGCTTATACCGCAGACTTATCTCACTATTTCCCCGACCTGGTAGTGAGCTTTAAGCTTTCCGACCCCTACGTGGTTGTAGGCCTGTTTATTGGCGGCTTACTGCCTTATCTGTTTGGCGCAATGGGCATGCAGGCTGTTGGTCGTGCAGGCGGTAAAGTGGTCACCGAGGTACGCCGTCAGTTCAAAGAAATTCCGGGTATTCTGGACGGCACCGCAAAACCGGAATACGGCGCTTGTGTAGATATGCTCACCAAAAGCGCTATTCGTGAAATGATCATTCCTTCCTTGCTTCCAGTACTGGCTCCTATCGTCATCTACTGGGTAGTGACATTTGTAGCCGGCCAGGAAGCTGCCTTCTCAGCACTGGGCGCAATGCTACTGGGAACCATTGTAACGGGGCTTTTTGTGGCTATTTCAATGACCTCCGGCGGCGGAGCCTGGGACAACACCAAGAAAACCATTGAAGACGGCGCTCAAGGTGGTAAAGGCTCAGAGGCCCATAAAGCATCAATAACCGGTGATACCGTAGGCGACCCCTACAAGGACACTGCAGGCCCTGCAGTTAACCCTATGATCAAGATTACCAATATTGTTGCCATTTTAATGCTCGCCATCTTGGCCTAAGAGCAGACCAATAAAAGAACAAGCCACAGCTGCTTAGCTGTGGCTTTTTTTTGCCAATTACCTAAACGTCCCAGTAGGGCTTATCGCCAAAGCGCTCCACCAGAAAATCTATAAATAGTCGTGCTCGTTGAGATAAATACCGAGTTGCAGGATACAGAGCGTAAGCATGTATTAATGGTAATGAATAATTGTCCATAATTTTCACCAGGCTTCCTTCCCTTAGCGCCTGCCAGACGATGAATGTGGGTGTGGCAATAATCCCCATACCCGCAATGGCCATATCACGTAAAAAATCACCATTGTTTGCACTGAATTTTGGCTGGAAGCTAAGCTTGTGGCTAAGCTCTTGTTGATCAAGCAGGCGCCACTGGCTTCCCCCTGGAGAGTCATACCGCAGTAAATCGTGACTCAATAGATCGTCATGACTTTTCGGAGTGCCTCTTCGCCTGATGTAATCCGGGCTGGCACAAAGACACATACGTATCGGAGATATTTTTCGAGCACGAAGGCTAGAGTCCGGGAGTTCGCCGATTCGAAGCGCAAGATCAACCCCCTGCTCCACCACATCTATCCTCGCATCCGAAAAGTTGAGTTGCATAGAGAGTAAACTGTGAGCTTTTGCAAACTCTTCCACCGCCGGAGCCAAGTGAGCTAGCCCAAACGACAAGGGAGCAGCAATATGCAGCTTACCTTCCAACTGGGAGTTGCTATCGCTGGTGAGCGCATTTAGCTCCGCCACATCTCCCAACACCGCTAGAGCGCCCTCGTAGTATTGCCGCCCGGCTTCAGTCAGGCTGGAGGAGCGGGTGGTACGGTGCAATAGTTCCACCCCGAGGCGACCTTCCAGCTCTTTTAAGCGCCGACTAATTGCAGATTTAGCGACACCCAGTTGCTGCGCCGCTTTGCTCAAACCACCCGCCTCCACAACCCTCACGAAAACATGCATTTCTTCCAGTTGCCCCATGTGCCTGCCCTCAACTGTCAAAGCCTCATTATATTTGTTCACAATTTTAGAACAGTCAATTGAAATAATGCATGTTTATTCACGCAAAAATAGCTAATACCATGTTCTCCAACGCATCTACTTTCAGGAGAACCTTTACATGCAGCAACTCATACAAACTTATTCAGCGCCCATTGGCAGGGTATTACTGGCCCTGATTTTCGTCACCTCCGGGCTAAGCAAAATTGCAGAATACGGTGCTACCGCCGGGTGGATGGAGAGCATGGGCGTACCGGGCGCACTGCTGCCCCTTGTGATATTGCTAGAGGTATTGGGGGGATTAGCAGTAATGCTGGGTTGGCAAACTAGAATAGCTGCATTTCTGCTGGCGGGCTTTACTCTGCTTTCAGCCTTACTGTTCCATAGCGATTTTTCCAGCCAGGCAGAAATGACCAATTTTATGAAGAATTTTTCTATAGCTGGCGGTTTTCTCATTCTGCTAGCAACAGGCCCTGGCCCATTCGCGCTAGACACGCGCAAAAATACATCAGCAAACTAAGACAACATTTGAGGTAACTAAACGTGGGTTTACTCGTCGATGGTATCTGGCAAGACAAGTGGTATGACACCAAAGCGTCCAAAGGGCGCTTTGAGCGTTCTAAAAGTCAATTTCGACATTGGATAAGCGCAGATGGCTCAGCAGGCCCGTCGGGTAAGGGCGGATTTAAAGCCGAAGCAGACCGCTATCACCTCTATGTTTCATTGGCCTGCCCCTGGGCCAATCGCGCTTTAATATTTCGAAAGCTCAAAGGCTTGGAAAAATTTATTAGCGTTTCGGTGGTTCATTGGCATATGGCTGAGGAAGGCTGGACCTTTCAGCCGGGCCAAGGGGTGATACCCGACCCTGTTTTTCGCGCTCGCGCCTTGCATCAAGTTTATACAGCTGCGGACCCACACTACTCTGGCCGGGTGACTGTTCCCGTACTGTGGGACAAAAAAAACAATACCATGGTGAGCAATGAATCATCGGAAATCATTCGCATGCTTAACTGCGCGTTTGATGATATTGGCGCTCTCGCGGGCGATTACTACCCCGAGGAGTTACGAACAGAAATAGACTCTTTGAATGAGCGCATTTATAACACAGTCAACAATGGTGTTTACCGCGCCGGTTTTGCCACTACGCAAGAAGCCTACGAGGAAGCAATAGCGCCTTTATTCGAAACACTGGACTTTTTAGAACAGCGACTTGCCAAGCAACGCTATTTACTGGGAGATAAGCTAAGCGAGGCAGACTGGCGACTATTTACGACACTGGTGCGTTTCGATCCTGTTTATGTTGGGCACTTTAAGTGTAATTTAAAACGAATTGTGGACTACCCCAATTTGTGGGGCTACACACGAGACTTGTATCAACATCCTGGCATCGCAGAAACGGTTAATTTTTTCCATATAAAGCAGCATTACTATGGCAGTCACGACACGATTAACCCTACGGGCGTTGTTCCCCTTGGGCCTGATATTGATTTTTATGCCGAACATAGCAGAGCAGGCATTTCTTAGAGAAAGGTAATTTTTAACTGAAAAAAAGATATAGCAGTGAGCGCCACAAAGTGGCTGAGCATATTCAATTGCCCATAAATATTTAACAAAAAAAAGCCAGAGTTTAATACTTAAACTCTGGCTTTTTTTTGTTAAATATTTATGCAAATAAACTGAGCTTACACAGGGTCTACAATATCAGCCTGTTGTGCCTGAATTGCCGTTAAAGCAATGGTGTAGACAATGTCGTCAACCATTGCACCGCGGCTCAAATCATTAACCGGCTTTCTCAAGCCCTGCAACACCGGCCCAACGCTCACTACGTTTGCACTACGCTGCACCGCTTTGTATGTTGTATTTCCCGTATTTAAATCCGGGAAGACAAATACCGTTGCATTACCAGCAACAGGACTGTCTGGCGCTTTTGATCTCGCGACACTGGCAATGGCGGCGGCATCATACTGCAAGGGGCCATCAATTATTAAGTCCGGCCTGCGCTCTTTGGCTATTTTTGTGGCTTCGCGGACTTTATCGACATCCGAACCTACACCGGAAACGCCGGTAGAATAGCTGATCATCGCAACACGGGGCTCAATACCAAAAGCAACTGCAGAGTCTGCAGATTGTATTGCAATTTCGGCTAATTGCTCTGCATTGGGTGTCGGGTTTACTGCGCAATCGCCATACACGAATACCTGCTCTGGCATTAACATAAAGAAGATTGATGACACTAGGCTGCAATCTGCCTGGGTTTTAATTAACTGTAAAGCCGGGCGAATTGTATTAGCGGTAGTATGAACCGCGCCGCTCACCAAGCCATCCACTTCATTTTGTGCCAACATCATGGTGCCCAATACAACACAGTCTTCCAGCAGTGCTTCTGCCTGCACGGGGCTGAGACCTTTATGTTTACGTAACTCGACCATCGGTGCTACGTATTCTTTGATAACTTCTTCCGGGTCTTGAATTTCAAGATCCTCAGGAATGATCAAGCCATTGGCTTCGGCAACACTATTAATCTCTTCTTTTTTACCCAACAGTACACAGCTGGCAATTTGTCTCTCGGTACAAATAATTGCAGCCTCGATTGTACGAACTTCTGTGCCTTCTGGTAAAACCACTCGCTTAGGTATGCTTTGCGCCTGTTTGACAAGGAAGTGACGAAATGCCGGCGGCGACATGCGCACATCCTGCGGCAGGGCGGTGCGATCGGTTAGCCAGTTCATATCCAAAGAAACAGCAACCTGGTCCATTACCGCAAGCATACGGGTAACGTCTTCCGACGGTACTTCTTCGCTCATAGAATCCAGTAACTGTGCGGTAGAAAGAGAATCCAGCTCGGTAACCAAAACCGGTAAGCCTGTATTAATGGCTCCACGGCACAATGTCATCACCCGCTCATCCGGCAGCATGTCACCAGTAAATAAAATACCGGCCAATGGAACGCCATTTAACACTGCTTGGGATGCCGCCAATAAAATATCTTCGCGGTCACCAGACGTAACAATTAAGGTACCGGCTTTTAGCGCAAAGACCATATTCGGTACCGTACGAGCACACAGCGTAACCGCCGAAACCCGACGCTGATTTATATCACCCTCATTAATTATTTTGGCGTGAAGGTGTCGCGCAATATCAATGGTTCTGGGCGAAACAAAACTCGGGTTCCAGTGAACAATACCGAGGCAACGAAATTCATCGTTATTAAATATGGGCAACTTGCGCTTCACGTGCTCCAATGTGCGTTCGGTTACTTCCCATCGGTCACTGCTATCTTCAGTTTTAACCCGTTGAATACCACGCGGAGGCGCTCCTACCTTGTTAAGTACGCAACCTAACAAACGTGGATTACCTGGTCCACCGAATATGCTGGCGGTAATATTAATGCGCTCATTCCATTCCGCAGAAGAGTAATGTTTTTTAGCTGAAACAATAATAATATCACTGCCGAGCGTTGTCGCAACGCGACTGTTCAAACGCGCAATATAATCTTCGTTGGGGCGAGGCACTAAGCCTTCTACCACCACTACGTCCGCATCTCGAATAGATTTCTGATAGTTAACAATAACTTCTTCCATTAACTCATCGAATTCACCACGGGCGACTTTGTTCTGAGCGTAGGCCAATGCGATGGAAGGCGCCGTTTGCAAGCCAACGGTCTGCTGAATTAATTTTGCCGATCTTCCTGGCCCTGTATCGGAGCCGTATATCTGTGCGATAGGTTTGAAAAACGCCACCCGCACACCAAGCTGGTCCAGCGCACGTACCAAGCCTAAACAAACAGACGTTAAACCTGTGCCAGAGGTGGTTGGTGCAAGATAAAAGCTATGCATTATTTTCCTCCAATAGGCGACGAGCATCTCGAGCAATCATGGCCTCTTCATCCGTTGGGATAACCATTGCGCAAGTACTGGTCTCCATGGTAATTCTGCCATTGGTAGATTTACCATGCTGCTCATTTAATTCAGCATCAACCTTAAATCCAAATAATGACATTTGTTGCATTACCTTACGTCTAATCGCCGCATTGTTTTCACCAATGCCGCCGGTGAAAATCAAGGCATCAATTCTATTTAGCGAAGCGGAAAGCGCTGCCAATTGTCGTGCAAGTCGGAAGCAAAAAACTTCGATTGCAAGCTTGGCCCCTTTATGGCCCTCTTCGGATGCCTGGATCAATGTGCGCATATCGTTACTCAACTCAGAGATGCCCAGCAATCCCGATTCACGATTAAGTACGTCAGTAATTTTTTGCAGTGACCAGCCAAGGTTATTTTGTAAAAACTGGTGCAGGCTTGGATCTACATCACCAGAACGAGTTCCCATTACCAAACCTTCAAGGGGTGTAAGCCCCATGGTGGTATCTACGCTCTGACCATCTCGCACGGCGGTCGCACTGCATCCGTTACCCATGTGCGCAATCAACAACTGGTTGTCGCCAGCAACAAGCCCCAAACGCTGGATGGCCTCCTCGGAGACATAACGATGACTGGTACCATGGAAACCGTAACGTCTAACACCCTGCTCCCTATAAAGTTGGTAGGGGATGGCATACAAGTACGCTTTTTCAGGCAAAGTCTGATGGAAGGCTGTGTCAAATACCGCTACCTGAGGGAGGCTTGGATACAGCTCACTTAAAACATTTATACCCAATAGGTTAGCGGGATTATGCAAAGGCGCCAGAGAATTACACTTTTCTATATCCTCCAACACATGTTCATTCACCATAACGGACTGTGAAAATGTCTCTCCACCATGAACCACTCTATGCCCAACTACAGCAACATCTTCAAATGCCAAGTTGAACTCCGGTAATTTTTCTACCAGGGCGGCAATAGCTTCTTTGTGCCCCCCGTCTAAATCAAAACGATGGGTTCCGCTCTCCGTGCTCACAATTTTCATGCTCGCTTCTGGTGTCGAGAGGTTTTCGGCTAAGCCGTTAATCACTGGTGACGCAGAATCGATAGGAAAAAGTGAGAACTTGAACGATGAACTACCACTGTTAAATACAAGCACATATTGCATAAATAAACTCGAACTCAATAGGTTGAGGTATTGTATCGCGAGGCGGCAATCATACCTTTGATTAAGAATGGCTATAAGCTTTTTTCGCCCATTCCAGCCTATCCGATAGGCTGACTGGATGAATCATTGATGGATATCAAACCCATTACATTAGGCTATACTAATATTATGTCATAAATGATCTAAAACCTCAGAATGGGTATGGCTAATGAGTGGACAGCACTTTAAATGGATCTGGCTGCCAACTGCAGTATTATGTGTTTTGCTGGTGCCTGTACTGCTTTTTCTACCGGCCAAACCCAAGCCCTTGCCTGCTCCCGAAAGCTTCCTGCCACAACGCAAAGCCCATGTTGATCATAGCGCACTAATGCCTGGGCCTTACCACACGCCTCAGCAAGTGACCGCCCGCTGCCTGGAATGTCATGAACAAGCCGAATCACAAGTACTCCATTCAAGCCACTGGACCTGGGAACATGAGGCGGTAGAAGTGCCGGGGCGAAGTGAAGCGGTAAAAGGTGGCAAGAAAAATGTAATCAACAACTTCTGTATTGGCGTTGGCGGTAATTGGGAAGGCTGCACTGGCTGTCATACAGGCTACGGCTGGAAGGACGAAAGTTTTAATTTTTCAGACGGCAGTAATATCGACTGCCTTGTATGTCATGAGCAATCTGGAACCTACGTAAAAGGAAAGGCCGGAATGCCGGTGGAGGGTGTTGACCTGGTAAGTGCAGCCCAAAGCGTTGGTTTTCCCACTCGCAGTAATTGTGGCGCCTGCCATTTTGGCGGCGGCGGTGGCGATGCAGTAAAACACGGTGATCTCGATTCCAGCCTTTACTTCCCTCCCGCCAGTGTTGATATCCATATGGGCAAACATGATATGCAGTGTATCGATTGCCATCGAACAGAAGAACACCAGATTGCCGGGCGGGCCCTGAGTGTTAGCCTGGACACTCGCAATCAAATCAGCTGTTTGGACTGTCATTCAGAAAAGCTTCACAAAGACCAGCGAATTAACCAGCATACCAGCAGTGTGGCCTGTCAAACTTGTCACATTCCAGAAGTAGCCACCAGAGAATCTACCAAAACCCACTGGGACTGGAGCCAGGCGGGTGACGCCAACCGTGAAGAATCGCATGAGTATCAAAAAATCAAAGGCGAGTTTAAATATAGCGCCAACCTGAAGCCCGAGTATTACTGGCACGATGGCACAAGTGCCAGATACTTGTACGGTGACAAAATTAATACCAGCGGCGCAAGCGATTTAAATAAACCCATGGGCAATATCAATAAGCCCCGTGCAAAAATTTTTCCTTTTAAAGTTCATGTAGCCTGGCAAATTTACGACACCAATAACTTACATTTATTGCAACCGAAAACCTACGGAGAAACCGGTTTTTGGACGACCTTTGATTGGGACAGCGCTGTTCGCCAGGGCTCGGAAGCCATCGGCCTGGACTACAGCGGCGAATACGGCTTCACCGAAACACGAATGTATTGGCCACAAACCCATATGGTACAAGCGGGCAAACAGGCTCTGGCATGCAATGATTGCCATACAGAAAACCCAAATAAGAAAGGAAGGCTTGATTGGCAGGCGCTGGGCTACCCAGGCGACCCCTTACGCTGGGGTTCTCGAACGATTAGAGCAGACAAAGCAAAGGAGAGCAGCGATGATTAAATCTGCTTTGCATAGTTGGGGCCTGCCACGATACCTGACTCGATACCTGCTGCTAAGCGCACTGCTTTCTCTTTCTCCGCACGCATTAAGCAATACATTTCACCCCGACTTTCCCCTTATCAACACGGAAGGCCAATTGTGGCAGCAGGGTGACAGTATCTCGGAAAGTAAAAGCTGTGGCCAATGCCACAACAGCGAACTCATTCATAACACGCTCGACGAGAAGCATTCTCACTACTTCTCCCCACAGCAACGTTTATTCTTGAAGCTGGGAATAAATAAAAGAAAAACCTTGGCAGAGCTTAAAGCCGAAACCGAAAATAAGACTCATTGTTTAAGCTGCCATAGCTCTGTAAAAGAAACCACGCTACCGGAGCTGGTGGGCAATAACAATTTTGTCGCGGCTGCGGGCCTGTCTCTTTCCAGCCCTGACAGCGAAAACTGTGGCAACTGTCACGGTCTGGTAAGTACAGAGGACAACTCACCGCTCAGCCTGCCCAACCTGCAGCAAGATTCAAAGTTATTCGGCCTAAACGGCGAAATATTCGCGGCGCAAGATATTGGCCTTTCAGCACTAAACCTGGCAAACAAAAATACGCTAAATCACAGTTTTGATGCTCATGCTGAACGCTTATTGGGTTGCACGGACTGCCATTCGTCTCCCAACAACCCGACACGACCGCAGAAAAACAACATTAAAAACTTGCGTTTCGATCCACGCAGGCTCTCTGCGCACGAGTATCTGCAGCAACCGAACCATAGCTTTGAGGAAGCTTTAGCTTGCCAAGACTGCCATGAAGTGAAATCCAGCCATCAATGGCTGCCCTACCTGAATCAACATTTAAATAAATTAAGTTGTGAAAGCTGCCATATTTCATGGCTGCCGTCACCGGCTTACCAATCCATCACAATTGAAGCTGATACAGCCGAAATCCAATGGCGCGGTATAGAAAACAGTTTTATCACTGGCTACCAGCCCTGGCTACTGCCAGACGCCAGCGGAAAAATAAAGCCGTTTAATATTTTTAAAATCAAGGGCGAAGCTGAAAAGGAGCATAGCGTTTACGCCGCGCCTCTGCACCACAGCATAAATAGCCAGCAGGCCATTAAAGAATGTAGATCTTGCCATGATAAAAACTCAATTCTCCTTAGAGCTGTGCCTGCGATACCTGACAACCTGCAGCTGGCCGATGGGCTGATTGATAAAAACTTAAGCCCCAGGCTGGCGAAAGCTGATATTTACCTTATTGGGGGCAATACCCTTCCTGCCATCGACATACTGGGATTACTTCTGGTACTGGGCACCACCCTTGCAGTGAGTGCTCATGGCCTTGCCAGATATATCGCCGCAAAACGAATTGTTAGTGCGCCAGCGCGAAGAACACGAATGTATATCTACGGCTACTACGAGCGTCTATGGCATTGGTTACAAGCAGCAGCAGTTCTAGCGCTCTTGGCAACCGGCGCAGTAGTTCATAAACCATGGCTATTTCCCTGGATTGATTTTGCCTTAATGGTTGAGCTACACAATATTCTTGGCTTTGTATTATTTGTTAATGCAGCACTCGCCTTGTTCTACCATTTGGCGAGTGGCGAAATAAAGCAATATATCCCTATGCCTTCAGACCTTTTCGTGCGCAGTTTTCAACAGCTTCATTTTTACCTTAAGGGCATGTTTAACAACGAGCACCACCCTTTCGAAAAAGACAGGGAAAATAAGTTAAACCCGCTACAAAAAATCGCCTACTTTGGCTTGCTTAATGTGTTACTTCCCGCACAAATGTTCAGCGGCTTGCTCATGTGGGGCGCACAAACCTGGCCAGAATGGGCAAGCTACTTCGGAGGGCTGCCCATGCTCGGCCCACTTCACAGCATGCTGGCCTGGGTATTTGCCAGCTTTCTGATTATGCATATTTATCTAACCACAACCTCTGGGCCAAAACCGCTTTCTGGTATCAAATCGATGATTGATGGCTGGGAAGAAGTAGAAACACAGCAAAAGGCGAATGAGCATGACTAGCGATAATTACCCTGTTAAACCAAGTAGCGGTCGCCCCTACTGGAACCCTTACTTTGCGGGCATTTTACTTGGCTTGGTTTTGTTTCTTGCGTTTTTTATTACCGGGAATGGCCTTGGCGCATCTGGTGGCCTCAACCGCATGCTGGTTTATTTGCAAGCCTTAATTGCTCCCGAGCATGTGGACAACACACCATTTTTACTGGCCATGGCAGGCGGAGATACTAATCCCTTATTAAGCTGGATAGTGTTTATGGTAGTCGGTGCTCTGGTCGGTGGATTGGTATCAGGCTGGCTAGGTGGTCGCGTTAAGCTGGAAACCAACAAGGGCCCCAATATCAACAATCGCAACCGCTGGGCCTTTGCATTTATTGGCGGTGCGCTAATGGGCTATGGCGCGAGGTTAGCAAGGGGCTGTACCTCCGGGCAGGCGCTTAGCGGTGGAGCTACCCTTTCTTTGGGCAGCTGGGTATTTATGCTGGCAGTTTTCGCTGGTGCTTACCTGCTAGCTTACACGTTTAGAAAAGTGTGGAACTAGGAGGCAAGCATGACAGACTTTCCGCTCAATGTAGTTTCGCAATTTGGCCCACCAACAGCTTATTTTATCTACGCCATACTCGGATTTTTCTTCGGTTTTATCCTTGAAAGTGCTGGCTTTGGAAACTCACGGAAATTGGCAGCACAGTTTTACTTTAAAGAACTCACTGTATTTAAAGTGATGTTTACGGCCATCATTGTCGCCATGGTTCTTATTTTTCTTTCCAGCGCTATTGGCTTACTTGATTACAAGCTACTTTGGGTAAACCCCACTTATTTGTGGCCCGGCATTATTGGCGGCCTTATTATGGGAGTGGGTTTTATCGTAGGTGGCTTCTGCCCGGGAACATCGCTGGTAGCAGCTGCAACCTTGAAAGTTGATGGGATATTTTTTGTGGCAGGCGCATTATTCGGGATTTTTGTTTTTGGAGAAAGTGTTGACTATTACAATATATTCTTTAATTCAAGCTATATGGGGCGCCTCACACTACCAGATGTTTTTTCTTTGAGTTATGGCGCAGTTGTTTTACTTATAGTAATCATGGCTTTACTGATGTTCCTTGGCGCAGAGTGGTTAGAACGCGCAATGAACCAAGGGCAGTTTAGTGCGCCCACCAAATGGAGGGTGCCAGCCGCTTTTGTTCTCGTCAGCCTGGCGGTAATAACTATGGCGCTAGGGCAACCCAGCCTTCCTGAGCGCTGGCAATGGATATCCAAAGAATACCAAATTAAAATCGATAATAGAGAAATATACGCGTCGCCACTGGAGTTGGCCTCGCTGCAAAATAATAGAAAGCTCAGAGTAGAATTATTGGATATTCGTCCAGAATCCGATTTTAACCATTTCCATATTCGAGACGCCCAACACACAGACACCCGAGACCTGGAACAATTGGCAGACACGCTAATCGCGTTGCCAGGAAACACGGTTACCTTCCTGGCCTCCAATGATGAAAACTTCGCCACGGAGGTATGGAAACTATTGCGCGCAGCAGGAGTCCCCAACCTCTATGTACTGGAGGGCGGCGTTAACGGCTGGATAAAGCAATTCGCCCCCACAGAATTTACCGCCCCAAACGATGGAGAGGAAAAGCCAGCATTTTTCTTTAAACAGGCCTTAGGTGAGCGCTACCCCATGGCCAGCCCCAATCTCGCCGATTACGAGCTTGATTTTACCGCTGTGGTTAAATTGGAAATCAAGCGAGCCCCAGAAGGGGGAGGCTGTGGTTAGCGGTATGATGAAAGCGAAGAAACAGCGGCGCACAGGCCGCTGGAAAATGAAAAACATCTATAAAAATAAGCAGTTATAAAAACCGCTCGTAAGCCGTTGAGTTTTTTCGATGACGGGCCCTACTTCCCTGTTAGAGCCTGTTAATATAATTATAGGTGAATTAATTAAACAAGCGTTTACGCAATTCATCTTCCAGCTTGTCTTTTTCTTTATCCAGAGCGCTATCCACCTCTGCTTTCATCATTTTTTCTATACTGTTGGATTTACCTTGAGCCATATCCTGCCACTCTTGCCATTCCGTGACTTTTTCGCCACTGCTGCCCAGTTGCTCTCCAGCAAGCTTGCTCAACCTGGCGTCAAGCTCTGCCATACGCTTTTCGCCTTCCTCACCTAGCTTGCTGGAAAGCATATCACCCAGTTTGCTATCCAGGTCCGATGACAAGCTCAAACTGGGAGATAAGATCTCACCACCTATATTGGCTGACATTGCCAGGGTATCGAGGGTTTTAAGCATATCAGCGACGGCCTTACCAAGCTTATTCTCCCCTTTGGCATCTAGCGACAGACTATTAAGATTGATGGTACCCGCGCCATCGAGCATACCTTTTTTAATCGACAAACTTCCTGCACTGTCCATCAACGCTTGTTGAAGTTCACCAGAAATTACCTGATCAAACTCCAACGGCAATTGTTTTAGCTGAAGTGCATTAAGCGTCCAGGATTGTTTAGCGTCTATGCCTTCTTCACCCATCCAGAAGTCACCCTCAACAGCCAAAGCCTGCCACTGTTTTGCTCCATTTGAAGCGAGGCTATATACGGTTGCACGGCCAAGCACGTCGTGCTCGCTGGTAATATCCTTCCAGTGAGACGCAATGCTTTCTCCCTCCAAGAGTAAGGAAATATTCGCTTTGCGAACCAGAAATTGCGGTAACCCCTGGGTATCGGCAAAGTCGATCCAGCGCCCTTGCTCCCTTTGTTTTTCTACAACTTGCTCTTCACTACTTTGTAGAAAGGGCACCAGAAAATCGTAAGCGGCAAATAAACGTTCAGCCCATACCTTTGCCTGTTCACCGAAAACAAGCTCTGTGATACCCGAAATTGCAGCCAGGTCACCACCCAGCATACCTTTAAACTTATCCAGATCCTGTTGTGGTGCCGCTTCAAGCTGCTTTATATCGTTTTGTAGCTGTTCTGAAGCACTGCTGACATTTTCCTTAAATTGATCGATTTTCTTTTTCTCTGCCTTGAGCTCAGCTTTAAGCGCTTTGAGTTGCTTCTGTGCCGCTAAAAATTCTTCGGGGTTTGAAAACTTGCTGTCGGTTAAGGCTTTGATTTTTACTTTGTATTCTTCCAGAGCCTTCTCGTCGGGCAAGGCTGCGTATTGCTCGCTTAGCTCCGTTTCATATTTATCGTAAGTAGCTTTAAGTGATTCTCCCGCCTGCTGAGTTTTCAATGGGTACTTCGCTAACAAGCTATCAACCGAGGGCAGCTCAGCGTCCAGTTTTGGAAGGCCAGCACTCTCTTTAGATACTTCCGGCTCTGCGCTTTCTTCTTTTGTATAAAGCTTACCCGGCTTCGCTCTAGCCACCCCAAACTGAAGCCCCTCCGCCGACAAGTCATCGATAATTACTTTTCGCAGCATCAGTGGCGAGAGATCGAGCTTCGCCTCTAAGCTGTCCAGTTGAATTTTATTGTGGCTGGGCTGCTGCGGATCAGTAACTTGTATACCCCGAAACTGTACGCCAAAGGGCGAATAGGAATGTTGGACACTGGCTACATTTACTTCAGCGCCAACAGCCCTTGAAGCAAATGTTTCTACACCGGCTTTTATCCATGAATCGAGAAAAAACTGGATAATAATAAAAACAAGAGCAAATATGGCTATAAATGCTAATAGACCTCCCCACCGAATTATCTTCATTCTGCTATCCCTCCAGCCCGGAAAACTTTTGAAACAAGGTACTGGCCTTTAGTACTTTTACAATATGCATTTTGTTAACTCTCTCCATAACAGAGCTGCGGTATTTGACAATAAGATACTTACTCAAAAAGAGTACAAACGGCGCAGCGAGCAGTGACGAGACCAGACTTCCCATAGTGAGTGTATGATTAAACTGGCTCAACAGGCCTAGCGGCGAATTGTATAGCGCCGTCCAAAATTGTTGCAGGCCATCCGCCAATAATAAGCGCTCACCCAGTTGCAACATTAAGGGATCTAAGGCAAAAGCCAAGGCTGAAAACACACCGAGGGAAACAAGGAAAGTAGCAACATTCACGCGAAAAACAAGAACAACAAACAGGATTAACACATTGTGTAAACGCCATAAAGGGCTCAGGCCAAAAATCATACCCAATACCAGCGCGAAAGCTATCTGCCAGGGATTGGTTTCGGAACTAATCGCCTTAAGAAACTTGACTATATAATTCACTGCTATCTCCTTGTGGAACTTGTCAGTAAGGTTTGCCGAGTAGAATACTACCCTGGCAATTTTCAAAAAATTAATGTTTTACCAAAATACTAAAATTCTTTAATAATCCGTAAGCCCGTCGATGGCGCTATCAATAAATCGCAGCAAGCTACCCTTCAGGCCAGGAATGTCCTCAGCATAAGATGCTCTGCCTTGGCTATTTGAAAGCGCAGAATAGCCAGTACTTGTGTGGCTGCCGGTTTTATTCGCTGCACTCTCACCAGACCTGCTGGCTTGCTGTAATTGCTTCGATCGGTATTTAGCTATAACAACACCGCACTGCTTACAGCTTTCTTCTTCGGGCTGGAGGTGCTTACATGCAGGGCAGCTCATCCACGGCTTCTGCGCTCGAGCAAGCCTTATCTCGGTCCATTCCCTGTTATCCAACCAGACGCCATTGCAAGATTTACATGCGTCCACAAGAGTAAGGGTGCCAGGATAGCAAAACTCATGGAGCGGGGTTTTACAACAAGGGCAAAGCGTGTTTTTTTGATAAGCAGCAAAATTGGGAATTTCATATTTTTTCGCAGCTTTGCTTTGCAAAACCAGATTCAGCTCGCCTTTATCAAACCAAAGCCCCTCGCAAGAAGGGCAGCGATCCAACTCCACCTTGATTTTATTAACCACACGCTTTTGCAAGGCGCTGTTTTTACACTTGGGGCATTGCATTACCAACCTCCTGTGGCACCACCGCCACCCGAAGAGCCTCCACCAAAGCCACCCGAGCCGCCTCCAGACCATCCACTGCTGTGCCCCTTGGGCATCGATTGAACTATGCGTACCGTAAGGTAAAGCGCCAACAAGATTAGAACAATCCCCAGGCCAATGAACACATAGCCCCAACCTCGCTTACCACTTTTAAGCAGGCTTAAACCGATGAGTACCGAAGCGATAGCCGCGACAACAATCCAGACAATATGCCAGGGGAAGCCCACTCGCATATTAGCAAACTCATTGATAATTGCCTCGGTTCCCGCACTTATGCCTTCGGCATACTGGTCTTTTTTGAATGCGGGAATAATAACCTTGTGCATTATCTTCTGTGCGTCGGCATCGCGAGCATAACCGTAGGCCTTACCCAGCTCTATTCTGGCTTTGCGGTCCGACTTCGCCACCAGTAGAAGCACACCATCATTTTTTGGCATGTTGCCAATACCGTAGGTGTTAAATAAGGCCGTTGCAAATTGCTCAATGCTTTGGTTTCTTGTACCAGGGTAATCTTTGATTGAGTTAATCGTTACCACGATAATCTCCACCTGGGAACGCTTCTCAACCTGCCATAGCCAGCGTTCGATCCTCTCCTCTTCTTCCTCCGTGAGCAAATGAGCATGATCACTCACATAGCCCGTTCCCGGCTGCGGGTAAGGCGCGTAGTCTTTGGAATAATCCAGAGCTTCCTGCTCACCCTGTTGCGATTGGGCTAATGCACCCGATACGAGGCATAACATGACACTGGCAAACAGGAGCAAAACTCCCGAGCGTTTTTTACTCAAACACAATCTCATTGCTGATCTCATCTTTAGCCTGTGCCAATGGAGGAAAGTGCTGGGCCAACTGGTCTGTGAGCATTTGCAGGCCGATGGATAAGCCCAGCTCAAACTCACCCTGCCTAAATTCAGCCAATATGGCGTCTCGTATAGGCAACCAAGCGCCCTCTCCAAGCTTCTCGTTCACGGCTTTATCGCCGTAGATAAGCATTTCACGATCCTTTTCCACGATTAGCAGAAGTACGCAGCCTCTATTGTCAGTTTCGTTAAGCCTGTATTTTTTGAATATCTGCTTTGCCTTTCGCCTAATCCCCAACCAGGCATGCTTGCAAAATACCAGTTTGAACTCTGCGCTGCTTAGGCGCTCCATGGCAGCCGTTTTCTTTTCCAGCCGCTCAATTTCTTCTTTTTCCAACAACATGACACTAACCCTGCCTATGCAATGACGAAAGTGACAAACTCTCATAGCTTTAAACATTATCGCTGGGTTAAGCATACACAAGCCACAGGGAAGTGCCAAAGCATCTGGATGATGATACTTACGTCAACGATTTCTCTCTCGTAAGAGCAAGCGTAAGAACTATCCAAAATTTTCGTCATTTTTACCCAGCCAGCTGCTAGCGATAAAGCTTTCACCAAGGGGTATATATACTTGTTGGAATTAAACTGTCCATTAGCACTCTGATCAGAAGCCCTATAGTATGCCCCACTGGGGTGAGAACAGTTTTAACTGTCAACACAAGCTCCGTCTGCAGCTGCTGCGTGGCCTTGAGTAACTAAACTTAAGGCACTTCCAACTACCAACCTCGATTTGAAAAAATGACTATTGCACTCTCTATCAACGGGCTTTCGAAAAAGTACAAACCCGATTTCCAAGCCCTTTCCAAGGTAAGCCTGGAGATCAAGCAGGGAGAAATATTTGCTCTGTTGGGCCCAAACGGGGCTGGTAAAACAACCCTGATTAGCATCGTTTGCGGCATCGTAAACCCAAGCGAAGGTGAAATACGCGTCAACAATTGCGATATTCAAAAAGACTACCGCAAAGCTCGACAGCAAATAGGCCTGGTGCCTCAAGAGCTGTCCTTAAGCATGTTCGAATCCGTTTGGGCGACGGTGAATTTTAGCCGCGGCATGTACGGAAAACCACGGGATGATAAATACCTCGAAGACCTATTGCGCAAACTGAGTCTTTGGGAGAAAAAAGACAGCCGGATTATGGCGCTCTCCGGAGGAATGAAACGCCGCGTTCTTATTGCAAAGGCCCTGTCTCATCAACCAGACATTCTCTTTTTAGATGAGCCTACAGCAGGTGTGGATGTTGAGCTACGACAGGAAATGTGGGCTATGATCAGGGAGCTAAGAGACACCGGCGTAACGGTTATTCTCACCACCCACTACATTGATGAAGCCGAAGAGATGGCAGATAGAATCGGCATCATCAACAAAGGCAAAATTGTTTTGGTTAACGAGAAACAGGCCTTAATGAAAAAGCTGGGTAGTAAGCAACTCAGTCTTGAACTTAGCACGGCGATACCAAGCATTCCCTCCTCGCTGGCCAATTACAAACTGGAGCTATTAGATGATGGACACAAGCTCACTTATACCTTCAACTCCCAAGACGAACATAACCAGATTCCAGCACTGCTAAAAAGCCTCGAGGAACAGGGCATAGAATTCAAAGACCTGCACACCAGCCAAAGTTCACTTGAAGATATTTTTGTCAGCCTTGTGGGAGGTGCAAAATGAATTTTTACGCAATCCGCGCCATCTACCTTTTCGAAATGGCTCGCACAGCACGCACCTTAATGCAAAGCATAGCCTCACCGGTACTTTCCACTTCGCTTTACTTTATTGTGTTTGGCTCGGCCATTGGATCAAAGATGGTAGCAATCGACGGCATAGAGTACGGTGCATTTATAGTGCCTGGGCTGATTATGCTCTCACTATTAACAGAAAGCGTCTCCAATGCATCCTTTGGTATTCACATGCCCCGTTTTACCGGTGCCATCTATGAGATCCTCGCAGCACCGGTTTCGGCACTGGAGATCGTACTGGCCTTCGTTGGCGCAGCCGCTACAAAGTCCGTCGTACTGGGTATTATCATTCTTGCCACCGCCCGCTTATTTGTGGACTACCACATAGCACACCCCCTGCTAATGCTACTGTTCCTCGTGCTTACCTCTGTTACCTTCAGCCTGTTCGGCTTCATTATTGGTATTTGGGCCGACGGTTTTGAAAAACTGCAGATAATCCCAATGATGGTAATCACCCCGCTAACCTTTTTGGGGGGCACGTTCTATTCCATCAGCATGCTCCCTCCCTTCTGGCAGACTGTCACCTTATTCAACCCTGTCGTCTATTTAGTAAGCGGCTTTCGATGGGCTTTTTATGAGTCCTCAGACATCTCTGTGGGTGTTAGCCTGGCGATGATTCTGGTTTTTCTCTTTATCTGCCTCTCCATAGTTATGGCAATTTTTAAAACTGGCTATAAACTCAAAAGTTAGCACTTATAGCCTGCATCAAAAATGACGGATCCAGCGCTTTAAAATGAAGCGCGATTCCGTTATGGTTTGCGGCTGCAATTTGTCATCCATCTAAAACAGGAGTTGCCTTATGTTACGCACTAAAGCACTTAAAACCACAATAAACCTTCGCCACATCGTGCTTGCGCTAGTCACCACTATGCTTACCAGCCTGTGCTGGGCAGCTCCAAGTACACTTCAGTACTCTCGCCCAGGAGTTGACTACAGCCAATACACACAGTTTGTGGTTACCCCGCTGAACATCTCGGATATGCGCCTCGTACCGCCACCCTGGGTTACAGATGCCAAGCCCAAAAAATGGACAATGAGCGAAAAGAACGAAGCCTTCCTTCGCAGCCTGTATATGGAAAGCCTTACCAAAGGTATTGAGAGCAGCGGTCAGTTCAAGACTGCCAAAACGCCAGCGGCGAATACTATTCAGATAGACCTCAGAATTAACCGCCTCACCCCATGGGCAGCAAAAGGCGATAAAGCAACCATCAAAGGTTCTGGAGAATTGAAATTCGAAGCCGAACTGAGAGACGCTTCAACCGGTGAACTATTAGCCATTTTTGAAGGTGTACAAGCTGTTGGTGAAGACTACCAGGAAAACACCACTTTCAACCACAAACACAACCTGAAAGAGCACTTCGAGCGCTGGGGCAAGAACCTAAGCCAAGCACTGACTCAGGCACACGCTAAGAAGTAAGCATAGAACCGGCTATAAGCGCAGCAATGCTGTACACCTAAGCACTTGAAGCCAGGCCATGCTCAATAGAAAATCCGATTCCCATAGTGGCATCGGATTTTTTTTTGCCTCTTCCCTCTTTCGTTGCGACCTCCGCGAGTTAAAGCCTGCTGCAGCATAGAGCACGGAATGACCCAGGATAAGTGGCCAACATTGAGTGGCTACCTCTAAGCGACTACTTTAAGAGACTAACTCTAAGCGACTAACTCTAAGCGACTAACTCTAAGCGACTAACTCTAAGCGACTAACTCTAAGCGACTAACTCTAAGAGACTAAGAGTGCCCCGAAAGCGCAGCTAATCGCAGGGATACAGAGACAAGTACTAGGCGCCCACGGTCAATTGCTGTGCCCCCTCCAAAGGTAACATTAGTTTGAAAGTAAAGGTTACGGAGGATTCCACAATGAAAAACATCTGGTTCGATAGCCCTGAACTAAGGCTGGCGCGTGAACGCCAAGGCATTTTTGAAGTTACCCTGAAGGCCAGCGGAACAAAAAAAATCGCAAACGAAGTGGAGTCTCACCACTTTGCTCGCGTACTGGCCTCAATGAAGCGACTGGGAGTAAAAGACCTGGGTGCAACCTTGAAAGCTGCAGCAGAAGACTTTTCCGCTGCGCTTATCGGCAACGGAAACTACTTCATCAAGCGGATGTACTTCTCAACGCAACCAGAAATGATCGCGCGCTGGTACCTTAAACCCGCCCAACTCGCATAATTAAAATGTCTAAAAGCCGGTTTTCACCGGCTTTTCATCACTTGACCAAGGCCACTTTTTTCTCAGCCCTCTCCATCTAGAGGGCGCTTTTGTCGTTGCTCTTCAAGTGCTGCATACAAATATTCGGTAAAAAAACCGTGCATCAGAAAGCGCTGACTGAGATTCCAGGGGCCTACGAGGTAAAGAGGGTACTTGTTGTATGCCATCTCTGCGTAGGAGGGTTGGTCTAAAATTTCACCAAGCCTAAGGGCGATGGACTGATCCAGGTTAAAACCATTAATTGCATCGCGATACTCTTCGCGGGTTAACAATAAACAGAACAAACACATAAACAGAGCGTGAGCACTTTCAAAATCCATTAACTGCGTTGGTCGTTTTTTTACGTCGAACTCAGCCATATCAATTTTTTTCCAGGCAGACCAATTTAGCTCTTTAGCGCTTATGGGCTGCTCTGGCGCATGCCAGTAACCGAGCTCCTTAAACACCCGAAACAGTTCCTGGTCGTGCTTAACGAAGCTGTCCTCACGCATATCAGCAATTGTTTTCGGGTATAGGCGTAACAGCGCGGGTGGGGCCTTGCCAGAATTAAGTGCGAGAAAATTAAGCAGATTCGATTCGGTGGCGTAGTGACGCAGTATTAACATGTTTGCTTCGTAACTCACAAAGTGTTTGCAAAACCAACATATTAAAACTTGCAATAGCTTATGTGCGCTAAATTGAGGAAGCGGCAATCGTTTAAAAAACCAGGTTAGATGAAGCAACACAGCAAAAATAACTTGTAAAAACGGCCTTACAGCCCAACGGAATGGGTTATCCAGGTCGCAAAGCCACAAGTCGACAGCCTCCTTTTCAATTGGAAAGGTATTGTCGAATTGCAGTGCCTGCAAATACGCACTACGCTGCTTATTGTTCATCAATTTCGTCCAATTGCATAGCATAAAGCCTGGCTACTACTCGCGCAGTTTTTACTATTACACGAGTATCCTTTTCACTTTGGCATACTCTATCCAGAAGCTTATAGAGTTTAGCCATATGACTATCATCATTCTCACCATGATAGCGTAAAAAGTTTAAGTGATTATTGTAGGGCTTAGTGAGCTGCTCAATTCTATCCGCCCAGTTCACCGCCATTTTTTGCCCCAGCCCTTCAATAATCCACATTGCACCAATAAGGCTAATGGGATTCGCTTGAGTCGCTTTATACATTAAAAAAGCATGTAGGGCTTCGGAGCCCAAATTTCTCTCCCGCTGAATAATTTCTTTAATGTCTCCTCCAGCGGCAACAAAATCGTTCTCTAAAATAGTGTAGTCTTTGTGCTCTTCCGTGGCGTGAGCGATAACAATTGAACGAACGTCTGAGAAGTGGCGATCAAAACTTGAGGCACCACGACTGATCCAGCGCGAACCTTCGATAACTTGTTGGCGCAAATTCAAGAGAAGCTCACGATAGTCTTCGACAGTAAAATGACCCGTTTCCAGGCGATTGATAATGGGCACACGATTCAGGCGTCTCTCGAAGTCAAACCAGACCCGCATCAGCTGCTGCAAGCATTGCTGCGCTTGCGGGTGCACAAGCTTCTCTTCCATTATGTTTTCTCCACCACTGTTAGTTTCATATAGGCGGTATTAAACCTGCCACTTTCGGGCACCATACACATTATTTGGTCTCCGTTTTTATATTTTTGTGTTTTACTGAATTCATCCAACATAATAAACAGAGCCGCACAGCCGGTATTACCGCGCGTATATAAATTTGTGTACCAGCGCTGCTGAGGTATGGCCACTCCCGCCACCGTTAACATATCGAAGATTCTACTGCGAAAGTAGTCCGAGGAGTAATGGCAAAGCACATGGTCAATGTCTGCTGGTTTAACTCTGCCTTCATCAATAAGGCGTAAAAACCCGTCGACCCCAAGCTTAACAATGTTATCCAGCAATCTTACATCCTGCCGAATTAACAGTGCACCCGCAGCCTCTGCTTCGGCATAGCTAGCGAAATCCTGCCAACTTCGCTGGTCATTACTATCCGAAGGAGCACCAACGCTCATACACACAGGGAAAGCATCTGCATGAGAGTAGCTGCGTATCCAGTCAATACGAAAAGACTTCGCTGTCGGTTTGGTTTGCAGTAAACAGGCCCCCGCGCCGTCGGACAACATCCAACGCAGAAATTCCGCATTAAAGTCAATGGGCTTATCGCTATTAACAACTTCATAGCGGCTCGACTTAAACAGGCGGGAGCATAATTCACTGGCGACAACCAAGGCGTTGTCGTGTTCCCCTGCCAATAAATTGGTATAAGCGGCTTTTAGAGCCATTAAGCTACAAGAGCAAATGCCGTGAGCACTGTGAAGCTCTACATCGGGAATCTGCATCTCAGCTTGTACCATGCTGCCAAAACCCGGCAAAACCAAATCGCCCTGACTAGTGGCGCAACTTAGCATGCTGATTCTGCTTTTTGGCAGCCCGGCACCATCCAAACAGTTTTGGCCCGCAAGGGCAGCCATTTCACTATTGCTTATGGTGGTCTCGTGCTGTTGGTTTATGGCGTAATGTCGCGTAACAATACCATTGGATTCTAGAATTTTTTTCTTCAGGCGACTTGGTTTTTTATGCACCAGCCCCAGCACATTTTCGATTTCATCATTAGCTATTGGCGGCCCAGGTAGATGACTGCCGGTACTGGTGATATACACATTCATACTCAGGTCCTTCTAAAGCGAACTAGCGCGCAACGAACAAATTCCTCAAAATAAGGAAAAACGCACAAAACAGCCATAAATGTAAGGTAAGCAAACAAATAATGACTACCTCCATGGGCCTCAGCCAAACGTGTAAAATGCATTTCTCCGCCCCATCGAAAGGACACCAGCTTTAAGGCCGTTGGCCAATTCATTACAACGATGATAGATAACATGTATAAGGGAAGTGTGGACAAATAATTATGGGCGTGCATTTCCCATATGGATATTTTGCGCTTGGGTGCAGCGTAATGCACATCCAAATGCGCAACAAGCTCATGAAGAACGAGCACAGCAAGGCATATCAACAAAATTAAAACATTAATTTCAAAAAACAAGCACAGCAGAATAGGTACTGCAATTTGAAGCCCCATAATAGAATGCATAAACGATTCAAGCAGGCCGGACGTGCTCTCGATCTTCGTTGCCCGATGGCAACACCAGTCGACAAAGCCAGCAATCCCCCAAAGCGGAAGAAATACGTAAAGTAAAAGCTGTATTAATAAAGTGTTGGTATCCATGAAAAACTATCACTCCCCTTTTTTACATTTCGGCAATGTGCATAGACCCCATCTTTGCTTGCTTGCAGCCAAATGTAAAGGGAGTGAAGCTAACAAAATAAGGGTATACCTATAGTCAACTGTTGGTATTGAATGCTACTACCAAATTTACAGGGGGCTTAGTTTCTCGCTTTATCCTGTTTGTTTGGTATCGATTTGGGAAAGATATGACAGCTAGCCTTGAAGGTGTGCGGTATTAGAAGCAAGCACTTACCGGCGTTCCCAAGTCTTATCTGACCCTCTCATTGCGGTATAACCAAGAGCGACACCTCACCCGTTTTCACCAAACTATAAAGACCTTTTAGCAGGCTCTTACCGTATCTTCCGTATGCACAACTACCCCATCGGGAGAACATCAAGCTCAAGAGCCCCCCCATTTTTAACAACACGTAAGCTTACTCACCGGAAATTCAAATAATGACGCTATGTCATTAAGTACCTCGTAACTAGACACTTCCTCGTTCAAAATAGTCAACAACATAGCGACTATTGTCGAACCCCACGTAAAAATATTGATCATTACGAGCTACATTTTCATATCCGGTGGACTATAAATCAAAACAAGTACTATCGCAGCCTAGCTTTTCAAACATAACCGAAATCGAGCGATTTCCGCGGCCAATTCTTTGCCGAACGTATCTTTCCAGCGCGTAAGGGCTGGAATACCATAAGCTTGCCGATTGAAACAGACCACTCCCAAGCGCATTCAAGAGCACCAGACAAAGAGGTTTTTCGCGCCACTACCTCCATGGCAGATCAAATACTTTCTGATTTCACTCAAAAATAAATATGGGAAATAGGACATTGTGACGCTATATTTATAGCTATGTCGCAAAAGAAGGCCAAGCTGAACTCGAAAACCCGGAAAGAAATAGCTTAACTACCTCAGAGCTTTAATAACGATAGAAAGTAATAAAGCTAGATGCCAGCATTTATGCGGTTTCTTTGTAGCTCAAGCTAATGTTGGATGCATGGGCAGAATCAGTATTACTGTGCGAGACTATAGCAAAGGAAGGTAGCGATTAGAGCGGCAATACGAATATAAAACCCAGTTTAATTTACAGTACAGAGAGGTTGGTTCAATGGCAGAAAATATTTATAAAGCTCCAGAGTCGAATGTTGACGACGGAAGTTATGAAGTGGCAAACCTAAGCATGAAGGAGATTCTCTTTTCTTTTAGCGGTAGAATTCCCAGGAAGACCTACTGGCTTTCATTTTTGGGGCTGATTGCAGCATTAATTGTTTTGATTGTATTACTTGTATTAATCGGTGTTAGCGAATCTGTATTATCTATCCTTACATTGATAATATACATTCCAGCACTTTGGATTTCCCTGGCAATACAGGTAAAACGCTGGCACGACAGAGACAAATCCGGCTGGTGGGTACTAATATCCATTATTCCCATTATCGGCCCAATATGGGCGTTTGTCGAAAACGGCTGCCTTGCGGGCGACGAAGGTGTAAATCGCTTCGGGCCACCAAGTGCATAATATACATTATTACAGCTGGGGAGCTACGATATTTTTTGAGGTAGCTGCTTATCTTGCCAGCTCAAAAAAAACAGCGCACCTACATTAATACCCTACAAATTTTGGCAGCTGAATAAAAAAACCTGATTCAACTAGTAAATTGGAATTGAGAGATTTCAATAAAACCAGGGGAATCAGGTTTTTTCATGAAAATGAAAAATTAAGTCTCTATTTCCTATAGCCCTACCTCTCTACGAGGCCTATCAGTTATAAGACTTTTTGATGATGTCTAATACCGGCACAAACTTACTCTGAGCAAAGGCTCCAACGCTCATCGTTCCAATACTACTATCAATTGCCCAGCCCAAGTATACGTTTTTTTGGTAGGTGGTATTCTGCCTCGCCGGAGTTATCCAAAATGTTAACTTCATAGTAATTAGCAGGATCTGACACCTATCGTAGAATAGCCAGGGTATACATGACACCCGAGAACTATTCTTTTCCAGTATCAGCGTCGTTTATCTGAGTACAAGCAGAGACCAAAAGTAAGGACAACAATATTAGTACGGTTCTATTCAATATTATTCCTCGACCTCAGAATCAAATAAAGCCTCAGCTCTGTTTGGGACAAAAACGGGTACGGCCACATATTTCGCTTAGAAACATATAAGCTAGTCATCCCAAATTTAGCGAAATACCCTTTCCATAAGAATAATCTGGTTATCTTCCTGTATAAGCAGAAACTTTGATTGAGAAAATAAATTTTTGCTAAACCTTTGAGCACATCCAATATTATTTTGATTCTTATCCCATATAAGCTGTGCATTGTCATGATGTGTGATGACATAATCGCCGTTATCAATAAAGGATATATCCAATATATCAAACCCTCGATTCACATATAAGCGGACCCCCTCAAATTCAATTTCGCGAGAACTTGAATATTTGGGGATGTATCTCATCGACTCACTGCTAGGGATTAATTCGATACGCTTTAGCGTTTCGGCTTCCCAACACACATATTTTCCGTGTTCAGCGCCGCCGATGATATGCTTATTGTCCGGGCTGAACTTCGCCACTCTTAGACCGAAGTTCCAGTGAATATCGCCGTAAAGATTCTCTCTGTAATTCTTCAAGTACGTTGGGTGTGCCCATATAGTGCTTTGCTTGCCCGACTCAAAATCATAAACTTGAGATTTTGTTCCATAAAAGTGGAATACTATCTTTGAGCCATTTCTGGCCAACGTGGTACGGTAATTAGATTTACTTGTTTTAACGCTGCTCAGCTGATTTCCATCATAATCCACAATTCTCACGCCGTCACCAGAACCACAAAAAACTAGCTGCCTATGGGCACAGTTAATTTTTAAGCCTATCCCTTTGTATTCGCGAGTTTTTATAATATCCCCGCTAAGGGCGTACTCTGTTAGCAAGGTTATTTCTTTTGTTGGAGAATACAAGGCGAACAGTGTCGATGATTTCTCATCGTAAGCAAAATCGGTAAAAAGCTTTGATTCTGGCGATTTCTTTTTATGAGCCTTATAATCGAAATCGTGCTTTAATTCAGTCAATTTATTGTCCGAATTAATTAGATAGTTATTTATTAGAAAATCGCCAGCCTCATTTAGGCTATCAGCGCGTATACTGCTTAAAAATGGCAACTTTTCAATACAACCCGTAAAAACCAACTCTCCACATTGCGCGTACTTTCTAAGCTGATTTCCATTAAAAACAACGACAAAATCTCCATTATCATTCAATGCGCAGGCGTCCAACTCAACCATAAGCGTGTTAAATCTAAGTGACTCAGCGTAAGACAATCCTTCACAAAACCTAAGCCTTTCTCCCATGCTTTCGGATTGTTCGATATCAAGTCTATAACGACTTTGGCATTCGATATTAGCAACCACCTTTAACTCATGAGTAAGAACCGCTAATCCTCGGAGGCCTGATGCTGCTCTAGAACTATTGGAGTCAGCTAGCTCTCTCACCGCTGCCTCGCTTTTTTCATAGATACTTAAGTATGGCTTGCTAATCACATCAAAATGTTTTTTATAAGCAAGTAGTCGCAGATAGTTTATTGAGCCACCTTTTGATTGTTGGTAATTATTGTATAAAACTATTTCATCGGAAGATTTACTTAGCTTGTCAACTATAGATGGTAGGGTTTCTATAATTTCCTCTATTGACATACTTTGAGTGCATTCGTTGCCAGATAAAGAGTCCGTTACCATCTGCTTAAAATTATCAGAAATACTTGGTATATAAAAATCAGTTTCTGAAAACACATCAGTCTTGACCAGCATATTGCCACTAATAGTATCCGCTTCATGCCGGAAATTTGCTTTTTTGTCTGTTTTACTTACAAACCATTTTTCAAACGATGATGAACTGATATATGGGGTAATTTCGAAGGCTATGATGAAGGCCTCATTGTCTTCGTCATAGGCGACAGAATGCCTGCTTGCTGACAACTTAATTATATTTTCAAAAACACCTACCTTTCTTTTAAAGCAGCTCTTCCCCTTTACGTACTGGTAATTATATTCAGATAAGAGATTATCGAGATTTTTTGCTAAAACATCGTTGACAAATTTTTTAATCGCTCTTTCTTTTATCATTTACTGCTCCTTGATAATTGCTACTTTCCCATATATTTATGTTGTTTGATTAATCGTTTCAGCCTAAGGAAAGCCTTGTTTTCGTTAATAATCTAATTGCATCACTGGCGCTTTAAGCGGGCCAATATCAGTTGATTCTACCCAAAGGGCACGCTATAGCGCAATACCACTACACCCCAGGGCTCTGCTGCTTCGTTAATGGAATTTACAATATTGGCATTTAGCTGATCACGCTCTTCGAAGGTTTTATCCAGTTCCATCTTGCCGATCTCGGAACGCATGGTGGTCTGAGCCAGTTGCACCACCGCAAAACTGTAGTCCTCCACACCATAAGACGCCTTATAGGGGTCCACAACGCGAAAGTAGAGGACGCCATCAACCGTTAGTGAAATATTATCTTTGGTTATTGCCCCCTGGCTGGGAACATCTTGCGCTTGTTCTTTTAGCGAACGGTTATGAGCTACAGAATCCACAAAGGGCAGTATGAAATTCATGCCCGCCTCTAAGGTGCGATTGTATTTGCCGAAGCGCTCTATCACATAGGCTCGGTTTTGCGGAACAAATTTAATACTGTTTTTTAGCAGTACCAGCACAAACAGAAGCAGGAATGCTTCCACAGACAGTACCTAATTGAGAATAGTTTCCATAGTAAAGCACCCCCTATTTATTGTTGATTGCTTCAACAATAGCCGAGTAGCCGCTTGCGAACAACTGCTTTAATCAACAGTATTCCAAGAGGTCTATCAGTTTATCTATGGTCTCTAGATGATTTCGTGCAGCCAAAAAAAACCGGCTTTCGCCGGTTTTTCAATACTCAGTTTATAAGTTTACTTAAACTCTGCACGGCCGCGGTAGGGAGCCTTGTCACCCAGCTCTGCTTCAATGCGCAACAGGCGGTTGTACTTGGCGATACGGTCGGAACGAGACAGTGACCCGGTCTTGATCTGGCCTGCAGCAGTAGCTACTGCAAGGTCTGCAATGGTGGTATCTTCAGTCTCTCCGGAACGGTGAGAAATGACAGCGGTAAAGCCTGCGTCCTGAGCCATTTTGATAGCGTCCAGGGTTTCGCTGAGTGAACCGATCTGATTAAATTTAATCAGAATGGAGTTACCAATACCTTCATCAATACCGCGCTTAAGGATCTTGGTGTTGGTTACAAACAAGTCATCACCCACCAACTGTACTTTGTCACCGATTTTCTTGGTGAGAATATCCCAGCTTTCCCAATCGCTTTCGTCCATACCGTCTTCAATTGAAAGAATAGGATACTTGCCAGAAAGTTCAGCCAGGTAATCGGCATATTCTGCGCCGGTGAATTTCTTGCCCTCACCGCTCATGTCGTAAACACCATCTTTGTAGAATTCTGATGATGCACAGTCCAGAGCCAGTGTAATATCTTCACCCAATTTGTAGCCCGCATTGGCAACAGCTTCTGCGATGGCTTCCAGAGCAGCTTCGTTAGAGGGCAGGTTAGGCGCGAAACCACCTTCGTCACCAACGGCAGTATTCAGGCCGCGACCAGACAGCACTTTTCTCAGGCTATGGAATACTTCGGCACCCATACGCAGGGCTTCAGTGAAATTTGGCGCAGATACTGGCTGAATCATAAATTCCTGAATATCAACGTTGTTATCAGCATGCTCACCACCGTTAACAATGTTCATCATAGGAACCGGCATGCTGTACTTGCCTGGTGTTCCGTTAACTTCTGCAATGTGTGCATAGAGGGGAATACCCTTATCGGCAGCAGCAGCCTTTGCAGCAGCCAATGAAACGGCAAGTATTGCATTAGCACCAAGCTTGGCTTTATTTTCAGTGCCATCTGCGTCTAGCATGATGCCATCCAGCGCACGCTGTTCAGCTGGGTCTTTGCCAATTAATAATGGCTTAATGATTTCGTTAATGTTGGCAACTGCTTTTAAAACACCTTTACCCAGGTAACGGCTTTTATCACCGTCGCGTAATTCGAGTGCCTCACGTGAACCCGTGGATGCACCGGAAGGAGCGCAAGCGCTGCCTATAACGCCGCTTTCCAATACCACTTCGGCCATCACCGTAGGGTTCCCGCGGGAGTCCATTACCTCAAAACCAACAACGTCTGCAATTTTACTCATAGTGACAGTCTCTCTATTAGATTAGTAAATTAATGACTTATTCGATTTCCAGCGGCGGCAAAACCTTAATTAAATTATCCACCGCTTTCATCTGCCCCAGAAAAGATCCCAATTTATCGAGTGGAAGTGCACTGGGGCCATCACATAGTGCTTTTTCCGGATCTGGGTGAGCTTCTAAAAACAGGCCAGCTAAGCCAACCGCCATTGCCGCTCTTGCAAGCTCTGCTGTTTGATGCCGGCGACCACCAGAGGCAGCGCCGAGAGGATCACGGCATTGCAAGGAGTGGGTGACATCAAATATAACTGGCATGCCATGGCTCACTTCTTTCATTGTGCGAAAACCCAACATGTCCACAACCAAATTGTCATAGCCAAGATTGGTACCACGTTCGCAGAGTATGATTTTTTCATTGCCACACTCAGCAAATTTTTCAACAATATTTTTCATCTGGCCAGGGCTTAAAAATTGCGGTTTTTTTACATTAATAACCGCGTCCGTTTTTGCCATAGCCTCCACTAAATCGGTCTGCCTCGCCAAAAAAGCGGGCAGTTGAATAACGTCTACAACTTCTGCAACAGCTTCAGCCTGATGAGGCTCATGCACATCGGTAATGATGGGCACGTTAAATTCTGCTTTCACCGCCTGAAAAATTCTCAGCCCTTCATCCAAACCCGGCCCTCGATAAGAATGAATCGACGATCGATTGGCTTTATCAAAGGAGGCTTTAAAGACGTAAGGAATATCGAGTCTTTGAGTTACCTTTACATAGTGTTCCGCAATACGCAGCGCCAGATCCCTGGACTCCAATACGTTCATGCCACCGAACAATGTAAACGGCTTATCGTTGGCAACGTCAATGTTACCAACCTTAACGATCTTGTGTTGCAAGGGTTGTATCTCCTAGGGCCGCTATTCTACCTTCGTGCTTCGAGAGCGGCTTTGATGTAACTTAAAAAGAGAGGATGTCCGTCTCTTGGGGTTGAGGTAAATTCCGGGTGAAATTGACAGGCTACAAACCAAGGGTGGTCTGGCAGCTCAACCACTTCAACCAGCGTATCGTCTGCTGACCAGCCGCCAACTCTCAGGCCGCCCTGACGCAACTGGTCCAGGTAGCGGTTATTGACTTCAAAACGGTGGCGGTGACGCTCTACGATTAAGTCTTTGCCGTAAATAGCAGCTACTTTGGTGCCTTTCTCCAGGTGACATTCCTGAGCGCCCAATCGCATGGTGCCGCCCAAGTCGGAGGATTCGTCACGGGTTTCCTTTTCGCCAGTTTCGCTAATCCACTCTGTAATAAGTGCAATTACCGGATGAGGGCTCTTCGGGTTGAATTCGGTACTGTTCGCTTCGTCTAACTGCAATACATTGCGCGCGAACTCTATCACCGCGCATTGCATCCCCAAGCATATTCCGAGGTAGGGCACATTATTTTCCCGCGCATACTGCACAGACATGAGCTTGCCTTCCAAGCCCCGCTCGCCAAAGCCACCGGGCACCAGAATTGCGTCTGCATCTGCCAGAATACCGGTACCCTGCTCTTCAATGTCTTCGGCGTTAATGTAGTTGATTTTAACTTCTGCGCCGGCGTGCATCCCGGCATGCTTTAGGGCTTCGTTGAGCGACTTATAGGCATCCAGCAGGTCCATGTATTTACCCACCATCGCCACGGTTATCTCTTCAACGGCGTTGCGCTCCAGCTCTAATACGGTATCCCACTCGGCCAGGTCTGCTTCCGGGGCTTCTACACCGAATTTCTCCAAAACAAACTGGTCGAGCTTAAAGCCCTTGAGTATACGGGGTATTTCGTAGATGGACTCAGCATCCGCCAGGGGAACAACGGCTCTCTGCTCCACGTTGGTAAACAGCGAGATTTTGCGTCGGGAATCCTCATCTATTTCCTGCTCGGAACGACACAGCAACACTTCCGGCTGCAAACCAATAGAGCGCAATTCTTTCACTGAATGCTGGGTAGGCTTGGTTTTAGTCTCTCCAGCGGTGGCGATAAAGGGCACCAGTGTAAGGTGTATAAGCAGCGCGCGCTGGCTACCCATTTCCACCTTCAATTGCCGCACCGCTTCGAGAAAAGGTTGAGACTCAATATCACCTACCGTACCACCGATTTCCACCAAGGCAATATCGTAACCCTCACCACCACTGAGAATACGGCGTTTTATTTCGTCGGTAATGTGGGGAATCACCTGAACAGTGCCGCCCAAATAGTCACCACGGCGCTCTTTACGCAACACTGTTTCGTATACGCGACCAGTGGTGAAGTTATTGCGTTTATTCATTTTAGAACGGATGAAACGCTCATAATGACCGAGGTCCAGATCCGTTTCTGCACCATCTTCGGTGACAAACACTTCCCCGTGCTGGAAGGGGCTCATGGTACCGGGATCCACATTAATGTAGGGATCCAGCTTGAGAATGGTAACTTTAAGGCCTCGCGCTTCCAGAACAGCAGCCAGGGAAGCAGACGCAATTCCCTTTCCCAATGACGACACAACGCCGCCCGTAACAAAAATAAATCGAGTCATGAACACCCTGCAAGACTAGTTTTGACAGGCGAATACCGTTTAAAAAGCATGTGATAGCTCGCCTTGAACGTATGAAAACTGGAGTTGAGAGGGCAGTGCCTTTTATGTGAAAGAAATCTGCGTTGATACGCTGAGAAATCCCCTGCCAGAATCGATCTTATTCTGCCCTCAAGATGGGACGCCAGACTACCAGAATTGCTCTGCTGACTCAACGAGGATTAACAGCCATAGCCAGCACATTGACGAGAAGAGCTCGCTATGCCCATGGCGATCCAGCAAGCTAAGCATTTACTTGAAACGGCGGTACTGACCGGCAAGTAAACACTTTTAAACTAAGTGTTTACTTGCCGGTGCCTGCTGGCTTTTAAGCTTGGCGCTTTTCTTATCAATGCTGCGGCGCCTCTGGCGCACAGCGCTCACAGGGCCGCAAGGCCTTGGATACTTTGAGTATAGTCCTGCGCCAACTGGGGCTACATTCAGGCCGCCGTCAAGCGCCACTTAGGCCGTATACCCTCTGGCACAGCATAATCATGGCAAACCCAAAGATCTGCTACCGCGACAAGTTCCGCCCCTTTATATATGAGAGGCACACAGTCGCGTAGCCAGGGCTCCAAGCCAAGCTCCTGCAGGAGTTTTTTTAGGGTTTGCGATCTGTCTCGGAACTCCGGGCGACAACGCTCTCCCCCCTCACGAAATTTTATACGGTACTGGCCTGGCGCTATTCCGGATTCGGTCACCTCCCCTGCCAGAGAGGAGACATTGCCCAGGGCAAGAGGCTCACTGGTGTGCCATTCGAAGCTGCGCCCTTGTTGAGACAAGTCAACTCTGGGCAGCAAATACAAGCGCTGCTTGAAGCGTTTTAAACTACAGCCACCTTCCTGCCTCCCCCAACTGACATCCGGTGTGGCGTCAGCCGATGCCCGCAACATTTTTTGCACCTCCACCATATGTTTTTGTTCCGGCAGCAAATAGTGATTTTGCGCCAGCCAGTATCGCAGAAGATGTTTTTGCTTAGTCCAGGAAAACTGCTGAAACACCTGCAGGTTGATACTTTCACCCAAGCGCTCTTTTCTCGCTTCACATTGAGAGAAGTCACCCGCTAGGTAGTCATCCAGCAAGGCATCGCTCTCGGCGAGCAAGCTCGCGCTGGTAGCCAGCTTGGAGCAGACACCCGGCCATTTTTTTTGCACAAGGGGCAGCAAGCTGTGGCGAAGATAATTCCGGTCAAAGTGCTGGTCATTATTACTGCTGTCGTCAATCCAGCTTAGGTGGTGCGCACGAGCATAATCGAGTATCTGCTCACGGCTACAGTGTAAAAATGGGCGCAGTACTTCAAATGAGACCTTATCCATTTTTAGGCTGGTTTGCGCTCTTACTGCCGCCAGCCCTTTAAGGCCGGAACCGCGAAACAGACGAAACAGTAGCGTTTCTGCCTGATCATCCGCATGGTGCGCGGTAAGTAGCACATCCTGCTGAGTAACACATTCAGAAAACACCTTGTAACGAGCGCTGCGAGCAGCCTCTTCAACACCACCCCCGGTATTGCCCAGCTGCACTTTTCTGCTTTCAAAATCGCATGCCCAAGAAGCGGCTATGCTTGCGCAGTGCTGCTCCCAGCCATCAGCTTCGGGCATAAGCTGGTGATTCACATGCACGGCCACCAAATTATTTAAACCCAGGCTCTTCAGCTGATGAAGTAAAACCGTTGAATCCAAGCCACCACTAAAACCCAGGAAAACCCGCCGATAGCCTTTAAGTTGTTCTGCTCGCTCAATCAGTGCTTGAAAAACGCTACTCATACTGGACAATTGCCAAACCTTTGGATGTATCCTTCCATCATAAATCAAAACCCAATTAATGAGCACCGGTGGCCTATGAGCTCTGCAGAAAATCACAAAAACAACCAGCCTTTCGGCAGTTGGCCTTCTACCGTTAGCGCAGCCTTGGTGGCAGGAAAATCTCCACGCCTGAGCGAACCCTTCCTGCATAATGGCCGTGTCTTTTGGCTACAAACATTACCAGAAGAAAAAGGTCGTGCAGCGCTGATGATGAAACAAGCAGACTCTCCGCGGAGCTATGACTGGATTCTGCCCCGGCCATTGAGTGCGAAGTCCCGTGTACATGAGTACGGAGGAGGCAGCTATTGTATTGCGGGAGATGTATTGTATTTCGTACTGGCCGATGACCAGGCTATTTACCAATTGCAGTTAAATAGTGAAAAAGTTGAGCCCCGCGCCCTTACCCAAGACAGTGAAGGGAAACTGCGCTTTGCCGATTTAGTTGTGGATGAACATGGCCAGGTTCTGCTGGCAGTCTGCGAGGATCATAGCGAGCTAAGCAATGACAAGCCAGAGCCAAAGAACACCCTCGCCTGCATTGCACTCGACGGCAGCGGCGTAATTAGCACTTTGGCGCAAGGGGATGATTTTTATTCGAACCCAGCACTCTCACCCGATGGAAAGTACTGCTGCTGGCTAAGCTGGAACCACCCCGACATGCCATGGGATACCACCCACTTATGGCTTTGCCACCGATCAGCAGATGGTTTTTTCAAAAAAGAAAATGCTCGAAAAATTATCGCTCACTCTGGCCAACATTGTGAAAGCTCCGAAACACGTGAAGGTAAAGAAGGCAAGGAAAGTATTTTTCAGCCGCGTTTTTCCCCCAAAGGTGATTTGTTTTTTGTTTCGGACAGGAACAACTGGTGGAATATTTATCGAATCCCTGCCGCTGATTTGCATGCTGAACACGTAGAAATCCAAAGTGTATGCGATATGGAGGCTGAGTTCGCAACGCCTCAATGGACATTCAATATGTCTAGCTATGATTTTTTAAATGCCGACACTCTGCTTGCTTCCTATACACAAAACGGCATGTGGCAACTGTGTAAAATCCACCTTGCAAACAGCAAGCAAATGGAAACCCTCACCGGGCCTCTCGCCAGCTTACACGGCATAAATTGCGAAGATAATACCGCAGTTTTTATTAGCAGCGACACATACAAGCTGCCTTGCGTAAATACGTTTAGCAAGGGAAACATCTCAGCACTCACGGCGAGTGACCTGCCTATAAATACAACAGAAATTTCACAACCCCTGGCATTTAATTTTAAAACGGGAAAAGATCGCACCGAGACAGCTTATGGTTTTTACTACCCGCCGCTCAATAGCGAATACAGTGGGAACGGCGAAAAGCCGCCGATGATTACCCTTTGCCACGGTGGCCCAACCGGGGCAACGGAGGCAGCGTTAAATTTTAAAATTCAGTATTGGACCAACAGAGGCTTTGCGGTGCTTGATGTAAATTATCGTGGTAGCACCGGTTTTGGCAGAAAGTTTCGCCAGTCCTTACACAAGCAATGGGGTATTTATGATGTGGATGACGTCTGCACGGCGGCTCAGTTTGCAGTAAAACAAGGCTGGGCCGACCCGGAAAAACTCATTATCAAGGGCAGTAGTGCCGGAGGCTATACCGTGCTCGCAGCACTAGCTTTTGCGAATACCTTTAAAGCAGGCGTTAGTCTGTACGGTATTGGCGACTTGGAAACTCTTGCCAGTGATACGCATAAATTTGAAGCACGCTACCTGGATAAACTGGTAGGAAAATACCCACAGGAAAAACAATTGTACTACCAGCGTTCGCCCATCCATTTTGTCAAAAATATAAGTTGCCCACTGCTGGTGTTTCAAGGCTTGGAAGACAAAGTTGTGCCTCCAAACCAGGCAGAGGCAATGGTAAAGGCTGTTAAGGATAAAGGCCTGGAGGTTCGCTACATCACCTTTCCAGATGAAGGGCACGGGTTCCGCAATGCGCACAACATAGAAATTATGCTGGACGAAGAGTTAAAGTTTTATCAGGATACATTTGCGCTCTGATAATCAATTTTATTCACATACCAGGTAACGTCTCCAGTAGGCGTTTTAACCACGGCCTCCTCATCTACCTGTTTTTTTAACAGAGCGCGGGCCATTGGTGAGTCTATGGAGATGTAATCTTTACGCTCATAGATTTCGTCCACCCCTACTATACGCAGCCGCAGTGTCTCGCCTTCGTCGTTTTCTATCTCTACCCAGGCACCAAAAAATATTTTGCCGTCCTGTTGCGGCGAATACTCTACCACTCGTACATCTTCTATACGTTTTCGCAAGAAACGAACCCGTCGATCAATCTCTCGCAGGCGTTTTTTGTTGTACTGGTAGTCGGCGTTCTCACTTCTATCGCCAAGGGAAGCAGCCCAAGAGACCTTTTTAGTGACCTCCGGCCGTTCAGTGCGCCAGAGAAAATCCAACTCTTCTTTTAATTGCTGCAATCCCTCGGGAGTAATCAGATTTGTTTTCACAGAAAAATATTGGTGCTTTGTTGGCGGATAGGGATTGTACGAAAATCTCGATAAAATTACATCTTGAGCACAAGGCCTTTTTTCTGGTATTCACGTAAACGAATATCAAAACTGCCATCTCTCCACACTTGCTTAATCAGGTACTTTCTGGGGAGCTCGCCGCTCTCAATGAAGGAGAGGTCCTTTACTACTTCTTTTTGCAGAAGTTTTTTGCCCTCGTTCATCAATACGATGACTCTAGGCAGGTGTCTAAACCTTGGGTTGGACTCTACAACGATACCGACCTCGCCACTGTAGAGCTCTACGATACTGCCCGCGGGGTACAAGCCAATGGTCTCAATAAATTTAACCGCCAATACTTCGTCGAAATGTCTGCCTTTCTCGTTATAAATAATTTTCAGTGCTTCGGTTGACGTTTTTGCTGGAGAGTAACAACGGTCTGCAGTCATTGCATCATAGGCATCTACGATGGATATAAGCCTAGAATAGCGGGAAATGCTGTTGCCGGGAATTTTACGCGGATAGCCCATGCCATCCATTCGCTCATGGTGGCTGTATGCCACATCCACGGCACCACTGTAGATATTCGAGCCCGATAGCAGCAGGTTCCTGCCGTGTACTGTATGCGCCTTCATCAAGCGCATTTCCTTCGGGGTTAGTCGCGCGGGCTTATCTACAATCTCTTGAGGTACCCGCATTTTTCCAACATCGTGCAACAAACCACACATGCCAATATTGTGTAGCTCGTCTTCTTCGTAGCCCAATTGGCGAGCGAAGGCAATGGCGAGTATACAAACATTTAAGCAGTGCTCAGCGGTGTATTCTCTTTCATCTCGAATTTTTGCCATCCAAAGCAGGGCATCCGGGTGACGAATTACAGATTGAACACAATCCTTTACTGTGTCTTTGGCGGTACTTCCATCTAGCGCGGAACCGAGGCGGATATCATCTAACAGTGTTTTTGTCAGTAAGCGCGCTTCGCGGAAAGCTTTGTAGGTTTTGGCGTGCTCCTGCTCCACAGGCACTTCTGGAGCAAATACGCCCGGAGCAGGACGGGCCCTGCTTGCTTTACCCTCTCCTGAGCTGTAGGCACTTAGTGTTTCGGCAACGTAATCGGTATCGATCCAAACATGCTCACAGTACTCAGAAACAATATCAATATCTTCTTCGTCTTCAAGCAAAAAACCCTGCATGATAAATGGCGTATCGAGCCACTCCCGGTCCAGCTTACTGACATACATCCCCACTCGCAGCTCGCCCACGTGCATCATGACGGTTTTCGCCATACGACCTGTAACCTCTTAATTCAATTAACTATATGTTCGGCTTCATGTTCGGCTTCGCCGGTATTTTTTCCCGTAAAGATATCATTTACAGGCTTTCCCTGACGGGGTTTCGCTAAGCTTACTAAGTATAGAAGCCTCATACTTAAACGTTGTAGTTATTTCTAGCTTACACCCCACCAGAGGGAATAAGGACCGCCTGGAGCGCAGAACAGAAGGCATCTATATTATTATCATTTAAGCCTGCCAGGCTCACTCGCCCGGTATCCACCATGTAAACAGCGTGCTGCTCCCGCAGCGCTGCAACTTCTGTTGGCGTAATCCCCAAAAATGAGAACATGCCTTGCTGCGCGGCAATATGAGCAAAGCGTGGCCCTGCGCCTAAGGCTTTCATTTTTTCAACTAAACACTGGCGCATGGCGATAATGCGTTCACGCATCTGAGTAAGCTCTACCCGCCATTGCTGCTCCAGAGAACTGTCCGAAAGTATGGTGGCAACGATGGAAGCCCCATGGGACGGCGGCATGGAGTAGATGCCACGCACAATATTGGCAAAATGGCTGCTGGCAACCTGAGGCTGATCACTGAGTAAAGCAAGCGCACCCACCCGCTCTCGGTACAGGCCGAAATTTTTGGAACAAGAGACCGCAAGCAATACCTCGGGTAAGCGCTCACACATTAAGCGAATGCCATAGGCGTCTTGATCTAAGCCCTCGCCGAAGCCCTGGTAGGCCATATCGATAAAGGGCACGAAGCCTTGCTGCTCAGCCAGGCGAGTGATTTCCTGCCACTGCGCCTGGCTTAAATCTGCGCCGCTGGGGTTATGACAACAGGCGTGAAATAAGACAAGATCCCCCTTCCCCACGTGTTTTAAGGCGCTGAACATTTCGTCGAAACAAATCTGATGCCTGGAAAAGTTATAGTAGGGATAACTAACAAGCTCGACGCCCGCATCCCCCAACAAAGGAATGTGATTCCCCCAGGTAGGGTCGCTCACCCAAATTCTCGCACCCGCTTTTGCACGCTTGATCAGCTCGGCAGCCACTCGCAGTGCACCACAACCACCGGGCGTCTGTACCAGGGCCAAGCGGTCCAGAGCGGTATGCCCACTGCCGAGAATCAATTTTTTCATTTGAGCAATAAATTCAGGGTTTCCCGCGGGCCCCACATAGGCTTTGCTAGTCTCGCTGGCCAGCAAATATTGCTCAGCCTGTTTGACCGACTGCAAAACAGGTGTCTCACCATTTTCATCCCGGTATACCCCAACACCCACGTCAATTTTGTTTGGCCGCGGGTCTTGCTTGTACGCAGCGATAAGCCCCAGAATAGGGTCGGGCGGAAGTTGTGCTAATGATTCGAACATAGAATGTCTTTCTGTTATTAAATGTAAATTGTCAGGTAAGTTATAAGTTAAGTTACCACTTAAGTTGTTAGTTAAAATGTCTACGTGTACAGTCCAACAAACTCTCCAGTTTAACCCAAGCCTATGCCCAATAACGAACTCGATAAACACGACATCAAAATTCTTAACTGCCTGCAAAGCCATGCCGACATTTCCATGGCAGATCTGGGAGAGGCGGTTGGATTATCTCACACCCCATGCTGGCGCCGGGTAAAACGCCTAGAAGAAGCCGGCTATATTGCCCGGCGAGTAACTATTCTCAATGCCGAAAAGCTGCAGCTAAGTGTAACCGTACATGCCTACATCACCATCAAGAGCCACAATGAGGAATCCCTGCTCGCCTTCGAAAAGGCGGTGCAGGATCTGGATGACATCGTGGAATGCTACTCGGTCACCGGCGATAAAGACTATTTGCTCAAGGTGGTTGCCTCCAGCGTTGACCATTATGAGAAGCTGCTTAAAAGTACCCTGGTCCACCTGCCCAATGTAGCATCAGTCAACTCGGTGTTTGCCTTAAAGCAGGTAAAATACACCACTGCCCTCCCCCTTTAATGTCTTACTTTTAAAAAAACATTTTTTTTGTCAACCAATCCCCTTGCTCCAACGTTATAGGGGTAGACATGTCTACTTCTGGTCGTAACTAATTCAAATGTATGGAGCTTTTAGCATGATAATTCCAAGACTGAGTAAACCATTGAGCGCGTTTTTGCCTGAAAAACTCTCGATATATACCCCCTCCCTGGGCTTAAGGGGAATTCTGGTTGCAACAGTATTTAGCTTGTCATCCTTACTCGCCGGCTGCGGCGGAGGAACAGGCACAAGCAGTGACCCGGTTTTACAAAACGATTCTCCAGCGGTAAGCGACACGGCAAGTCTTGAGAAAGGTGAGCTGCTTATTAGCATCACCGACGCGGAAGGAGACTTCCTCAGCTACAGCGTAGACCTGACGGCCATTAACCTGGTGCATAGAAACGGCTCTGAAGTTAGCGTGTTACCCAGCGCTACCACCGTGGACTTTGCTCAATATGTCGATATCTCCGAACTCTTAAGTGTCGCCTCGGTGCCCTTAGGCGCATACGAGAGCGTAACTATTGGCCTTGATTTCAGTGATGCGCAGATAACGGTGCAGAACGAAGCGGGTGAGGCCCTTGAAGCCGTCGTTATCGGCGCCGATGGTGTCGCTTTAGCAGAAACAACAGTCGCCATTAAGCTCAGCGGTAAAGATCACTTGGTACTGAACCGAGGTCGTCGCGGACACATCACGCTGGACTTCGACCTGGATGCTTCAAACGAGATTACCATCACTGATAGCGGCGCAACTGTCACGGTTCAGCCCGTTTTCCTGGCAGATACACTCCACCAGGAAGCCAAACCCTTCCGCCTGCGTGGACTATTAGACACGGTCGATCTGGATGAGAGCCTCTTTACCCTGGCGGTACGACCCATGTACAAAAGAGACGGAGAACATGGTCAAGCCAGTGTTTCTGTGGATGAAAATACCCGCTATGAAATCAATGGCGAGATTATCTCCAGTGAAAGCGGCCTGGCGGCACTGGCCGAACTCGAGACAGAGAGCGCAGCGCTTGTAGCAAAGGGCAACTGGAACAAAGAGAACGAAACTTTTGTCGCCACCGATATTAAAGCTGGCAGCAGCGTCGCCTGGAACGACAAAGACCTGATGCGGGGAACAGTGGTTGCCCGCGATGGCAACATAATCACTGTGCGCGGAGGCAGCCTGGAAACACGCAGCAGTCACAGACATGCCCACTTCAACGACGATATAAGCCTGAGCATTTCAGACAGCACCATTATTACCAAAAGCGGTGAACAGGCCGAAGCCAGTGATATTTCTGTAGGCTCATTTGTTCAGGCCAGTGGAGAGCTGGATAGCAGTGGTCAATTGGATGCGAGTAATGGCTTCGTGCGCGTGGCCGGCAGCAAAGTTTCCGGTCGCGTGGTGAGTGCAGACAGCGAGCTGGTTGTTGATGTTGCTAAAATTAACGGACGCAGGGTTAGTATCTTTGATTTCTCCGGAACAGGCGCAAGTGCTGAACAAGACGCAGATCCGACAGCCTATGAAATTGACACTGGTAGTATTGCACTTGATACCATTGCAGCGGACGACCCCATTCGACTTCATGGCTATGTTACGCCGTTCGGAACAGCGCCTTCAGACTTTATTGCCGCTAGCATCGCGAATGCAGCAAATGTCCGTAGCCACCTGAATGTATCTTACGGCCGAACTGCCTCCGCCAATGCGGTGGAGTCCAATACTGAGGAGGGTTTACTACTCAATCTTGCAGATGCCGAGAGACACTTTATCTTCAGCACAGGTATACCGCTTGATTTGAGTGAGCTGGAAAGTATGCCCTTGATCGTGCCTGCTGCAGAACAAGGCATTTACACCATCGAGCAAGCTAAAAGCTTCGATGTGTACCAAGCTTACAGTGATTTTGTTGCAGCACTTGACGAGCTGATTGCTGCTGGCGCTTTGGTAAGCCACTTTGACGCCCAAGGCTACTACCATAGTGAAACAGCCCAGTTTGAAAGCCAGCGCCTAAGAATAGCCATGGTTATCGAGGAATAAATATTGAAAACGCAGAAGTTCCGAGGGCCTTGGCTCCCGGTGATTCAAGCCCTTCTGGTAACAGTGTGCAGTGATTGCTGCCACTCAGAAGAGCCGCCACCTGAGCTTCTTCCCAGTGAAGAACTTCTGCAATTCCTTAGTGAGTTTGACGATGTTGATGATGAAACATTTGCCCTGTTACTGGAGCGCGGAAAACGCGATGTGGCTGAAGAGCAAAGGGATAACAGCGCGAGTAAAGAAGCGCGTGACACCGATGAGAGAGGCAGTAGCCATGAGTAAAATTCACAAACTGATCACGCTCTTTATCTCCGTCATTGTTCTCTACCAAGCCCCATTGTGTGAGGCGGTAGAGTGGCAAAGCCTCGATTCTAGCCAGCAGGCCATCCTCTCCCCCTTCTCAGATAAATGGACAACACTGGATGAAGCTAAACAGCTTCGTCTGTTGCAAGCTGCAGAACGCTGGAAAGGTTTAAGCCCAGATCAAAAACAAATGGCAGCTGAGCGACTACAAAAATGGCGAAGCTTGGATGAACAACAAAAACACGCCGTTAAAAAACGCCTGAGAGAGTTTCGCAATCTTTCCGATGATGAAAAAGCCAAAATTCGCTCTCAATACAAACGTTTCCAAGCACTGCCTGAACATAAAAAACAGCAGTTGCGAGAACGCTGGAAAGGCATGTCCCCCGAAGAGCGCCGCAAAGCTACTGAGCGTTACAAACAAAGAAAAGCCAAGCAGGAACAGAGAGCCAGCAAGGAGCGAAAGTAATAGTGACACGCCTCCTTTTCTTGCTGGTCATCTTTTTTGCCAGTAAGGCAGATGCTCAAAGCGAGGACTGGTTCGACATGGAGCCTACTGGAGCAAGTATCGACCTGAGTTTCGGCCAGTTCCAGGATGGCGCGAACCTGACCAGCGTGGCGGCAAGCTTTCCCATTTTTTTTAATGCAGAAGTTTATGGTCGCTACACAAAGTTAAACAGCGACTACCAGGAAGAAGTTGGTACAAGCATCTATATACAGTCGGACCCCTACGCCAAGTTCACTGTGGGTATGGGGTACGAAACCGGCAACAGGGATGACAGCTATGAAGTAGAAGATTTAGTTGCACTCATCGGTACCAACATCAGCGACTGGTATCTGGAAGCCAACATTATCCGAGGGGATGTGGTTACCACCCCCTTCGGGTTAGACCCTGAACTGACTAAGGCGCTTCGGCAAAGCGGGTTTCTGGATGCAACGCGGACTGCAGTGGGTCTATCGGCGGCTTATTTTGCAAGCAGCTGGGCTCTTAGTATTGGCTATCGCGACTATGAGCTGAACCGCGACAGTGAACCCTCTGCGGACAATATCAACCCTGTTTTGCAAGGGCTTCGTAATGAAAGAACTGATGAACGCGTTCGACTTGGTGAGGGTATCAGTTACCGAACACAAATCTGGTCCGATATGTCTGCCGCGAACCAGAACTACTATCGCCAGGTCAGTCATATTGCCGATCAGGAGGCCAACGCTGATTTCTATTTTCAGTATCAACAATATTCCTTCGCAACAGGTCTGTACTGGTACGAAAGCGAGCGGTTTAACGAACAGGTTAGTAGTCTCTATGGCAGCCTGGATTACCCCATCAGCAATAATTTAAGTATTGCCTTGTTATTGAGCAGCTCTGATCAGGAGGCATCGTTTTACTCGGAACTGGGCCTGGGTATCCACTGGTAGTTATGAGCAATAGCGATGTGCGCCCAGCCTTAAACGATTTTTTTGTAGCGGTGCAAGCCAAGGCGCTTCGTCAAGCGGAAATTGCCCTCGGCAACCGCGATGAAGCCATGGATATAGTACAGGAAGCAATGGTGAAGCTTGCAAGCAAGTACGCCAGCCAACAACCAAGCTGGCCTCAGCTGTTTCAGCGCATACTGCAAAACGGTATTAGGGACTGGTTCAGACGCAGAAAGCTTCGTCAGTGGCTGAGCCTTTCTTTCACGGAGCAGGATGGCAGTGAAAGTGAACGCTTAGAGTGCGAAGCGCTGGTAAGCACAGAAACGCCGGAGTCGCTGCACCTTGAAAGTCAGCAGCTGTACAAAATAGAAATGGCCCTAAAACAGCTTCCACAACGACAGCAACAGGCGTTTATGCTGCGCGCCTGGTGGGGTGCGGACACCAATGAAACAGCCTTCGCCATGCAATGCAGTACCGGCAGTGTAAAAACACACTACTCACGAGCACTGGCGAAACTACAACATTTACTGGAGGATCTTCAATGAGCAGGAAGACCAATCAACAATTTGTCGAAGGCATCACCCAGCAACTTGATAAGAGCACGGAACTTGACGAGCACAGCCTGGACAGTTTAGCCGCTGCCCGCCAGCGGGCACTCGCCGCAATCCCGCAAAAACCCAGTAAAAACTATTACTGGATTGGAGGAGCCATTACCACAAGCCTGCTGGCAGCTTTGCTTTGGCTCACTCCATCCACCACAGAACGAGCTCCCAAGCTCGATTTGGCGGAACTGGAATGGCTACTGGAAAGTGATGACCTGCAGATGCTGGAAGACGAGTTACCCTTCTATGACTGGGTTGAGATGGAGGTAGAGGCGGGATAATTGCTCTGGGGATCTGGAGCCATGTAAATCTTGATCTTGCATGCCGCTCTTGGGGCTAATGGAAATAGAACAGAGTGAATTTTAGCTTGCAGCGCTGGGGGCTCTGAAAATAGGTCGTAGTGCGTTTTAGCTTGCAGCGCCGGGGGCTCTGAAAATAGGTCGCAGTGCGTTTTAGCTTGCAGCGCTGGGGGCTCTGAAAGTAGGTCGTAGTGCATTTTAGCTTGCAGCGCTGGGGGCTCTGAGAATAGGTCGTAGTGAGTTTTAGTGCGCCGCTCTCGGCCGTCCGGGCCTTCGCGGCATACTTTACATCCCTGTAAATAAAAAAAGCCCACACAAGGTGGGCTGGGACTAGTTACACATAAAACACATCAAAACTAAGCGAATAACAAAAAACACTAAACAAACATGAACAACATAATACTGCTAGCGGTAAAGCATGTGTACGCAGCGGATTACATAAGCTACTGAGTTAAATATAGCACATACGTATTAAATTCCAAGGAATAAAGAGTAATAAGTACGGACAACATCATTCACTTACCTAGCCATTTAGCATTAGTTTCACCTATGACAGCCCTAAAGCCTATGCATTTTGGAATATATAGCGCCGATTTCGACACCGAAAGCATCAACGATTAACACTAAATAATGACTACCGGACCATCTCAAGCACAAGAGCACATCAACGTATTCTTTATCTCCACTATAGACATCAGATACTTCTTTCTGTCACTAGCGACACAGGCTTGCAATAAACGCCCCCGCAAATACCCATACTTTAGCATTAGCCATTTTAAATGTAGGGAAAATGCCAAATCAGAAAAATACAATCCCGATCCACACAAAAAGCAGCAAAAACAAGCTTAAAGATACCGCAGCAGAACCCATATCTTTGGCACGCCCCGCAAGCTCATGGTGCTCATAGCCAACTCGATCAACAACGGATTCGATGCCGCTGTTGAGCAGCTCAACAATCAGCACGACGAAGATGGTGGAAATTAGAACGATACGCTCAAGCTTGCTTACATCAAGCCAGAACGCCAAGGGAATAAGAAAAACCGCGAAGGCAACTTCTTGCCTGAACGCAGCCTCATAACGATACGCGGCAATGATGCCCTTGTAGGAATAAAAGGTCGCCTTAATAACGCGAGCGAATCCCCTGTTCTTTTCAATCATTCAAGCCGCCTTATTTTGAGAAAGTTTCCGCAGGGAAGACTATTTCAGGTGCATGACAGTTGGATGACAAAACCGTAAATCAATCAGGCTTTAAGAAGGTGCAAGTGAGCCCACGCTGCACCACTGATAGGCAAAGGCTTGCCGGTTTCCATCTCCACTAAAGAGTAGTAAAAAAAACCAGCACTTTCATTTTACTTGGCAAGCGAACTATTGAACCACCTGCCCCCGGTAAATTATTTTGCGCTTAGCCGCTTGTACAGGCGCGTCTTTTTTCTCCACCAACTGAGCCTGCCCCCGATAAACCTTAACCTGATAATCATTTTTGGAGTGATCATTGTGCATAAGGCGCTCAGGCCAGGGAGGCCCAGCCATACTTAGCAGCTCGCGCATAAGAGCTTTCAACACGTTATCAGACGATTGCTGATAGATCTCGATCACCAGGCTTAGCAGCTCAGGGTTGGCCAGCTTCACACTGGGCTTATGTTCACCAGGCACTCTGAGACGAATCTCTCTAACCAGATCGATCATTGGTTTGTTGTATACCACACTATTTCCCCTATGCACCGAATCAAGGCCTTAATCGTCTTTAAGTTACTGACAGCGCAAAAAAACGCCTCGCTGAAAATGCGAGGATACACCCTCTAGGCAATTTCCGTGCAAACTAATCATCAAGGTGCCAATCTTTCAATTTGCCAAGCGCCATTAGATAGCAATGAATACTGAAACCTGTCATGCAGCCTACTGCCCCCACCCTGCCAAAATTCAAAACACTGAGGCTCTATGCGATACCCTCCCCAAAAATCTGGCAGGGGTACCTCCCCCTTGGCAAATTTATCTTTAATCGATGAAAACTGCATCATTAAAGCCTTGCGAGAACTTATCCTGTGGCTTTGATGTGATGCCCAGGCTGCAACCTGGCTGTCTCGCGGCCGGGAGATAAAGTATTTGAGCGACTCGGCTGTAGAAATACGTTTAGCGAGGCCCTCTATCTCCACTTGGCGCTCCATCATTTGCCAGGGAAAATGCAAACACACCTGAGCATTTTGCTCAATTTCCTGCGCCTTTTTACTGCTGTAATTGGTAAAAAAAACAAAGCCCCGCTCATCCAGGTGCTTAAGCAATACTATTCGCTGACTCGGTTTACCCTCTGCTGATACTGTGGCCAGGGTAAAGGCCGTCGGGTCTGGTACACCTGCGGCTATCGCCTGCTGCATCCATTGTTCGAACTGTTGCAAGGGGTCGTCTTGCAAGTTATTACGACGCAGGCCACCTGCAAGGTACTCTCTTCTAATATCTTCAAGTTTCATAATTTTGTTAAGCTGGTATTCTGATTACTCAATTAGCACAGTGTATGCTTCAACAAATGTCACTTCCCAATGCAAAAAAAGCCACATTTGACAACACCTGCGCGGTAATTATCGCTGGAGGTAAAAACCTGCGAATGAAGGGAAGGCACAAACTGTTTTTGACGCTCGGAGGTAAATCTCTATTTGAGCATGTGTACAGCACATTATCCATTCAAGTCAAACAAACTCTACTCAATTTTAACGACCTTCACCCAGAACTACACACTGTTGGAATCCCGGTAATAAACGATCTGCCCAATAGTGATTTTGTTGGCCCGCTGGCTGGCCTGGTGAGTTCACTGGAGTGGCTGGAAAAACAGCAGCCCCATATAGAATGGTTGTTAAGTATACCGAGTGATACACCTTTTCTGCCATCTAATTTACTCGATCGACTCTCGCAAACAGCAGATCAATCTAAGGCGATAGGCTGCTACTGCATGTATCGGAACAGGAAGCATTTTTTAACCGGCCTTTGGCACAAGTCTGCACTCACGCCGATTAAAGAATATTTAAGTGGCGGGCAACGATCAGTAAAGGGCTTACTAAACCAAATTGGCGCAGAGTTCGTTGCTATGGACTCCTGCTTGGAGAAGCAGCACAACAATAAGCACTTGCTGTTTTTCAATATCAACACTCCTGAAGACTTGATTAAGGCGCAAGAACTCTTTCTAGGCAATAATAAAGGCTAAGCTATATGCCAATTCGGCTATTACTTGTTCTGATTCCCCTGGCAACATCCATACTGCTGCACAGTAAGTTCAGCTGGGCAGACACCTGCACCAGCCAGGCCAAAACGGAACTGGAAAACATTTTCTGTCAGCTCAAGAGCGATCAATACGGTAGCAACTTACCGAGTCTGTATGAATTCAGAAAAAACCCTGAAAACATGCAGCGCTTGCTACTAAAAAAACCCGCACGGAAGGCTGGCATCGAACTTCCAGCAACAAAAAAGCCGGCAGTAAAACCCGCTCAAGCTAAACCGCCAAGCACTTCGGCAACAGCCAATCCAAAAGAGAGAAAAAACAGAAACACGCCTGAGGCAAAAGCCACTAGAACACAACTTAAGAATTGCATGCTCGCCAAAGAAGAAATCATTTGTGGAGCACAACGCTATGTACTACAGGTAAATATACCGAATAATCAGCTACCTAAAACTGCTTTATCTGCACAGAATCAACTGCAGCTGCCACCGCGCAACGCCCCTGATTTCCGCGAAGAAAACGATCTATACTACCTAAGCCAGTGTTACTTGCTTTACATTGACAAAATGCTGGAACTTGGGCTGGGGGACTCCAGCTCATCCTTTACACGTTTTGCAGCAATTTATGAAGACATACTTCGGCAGGGAGGCGATTTCCCGGAAAGGTTCAAGAAAATGTATAAGCTGCTTAAACAGGAGAAAGCGTCAAACCCGGTTAAGCGTCGCTACTCCGAAATAGAACCCGAGAACCTAAGCCAATGTATGCCGCTTGGCCGTGACTACCTTGTCTGTGACAATGTAGAAAAGAACTGGATATACAAAAAAACCGGCGGGTAGCCGGTTTTTTTATTGCCCCCATTTTTCATTAACGGGGCTTTTTATTCATATTTATTACTATCTGGTAGTATCTGCTATTTCTGCTACTGCTCAACAAGTTCAAAACGCTGCAACTCAGTATCCTGAATAAGCTCAATACTTACATCCTCACCCGCGCTTGTATCACCCGTCACCGCAAAACGCTTAAACCAGTCCCCACGATTAAGAAATTCCACGCCATCATCATGGTAGACCATCTGCCAGCGCAGGTAGTAACCCTCCTCAGGATTTGTAACGGGTAGAATTTTTTTCAAGTCCTCAACAATATCCACCACAACCAGTGAGCTAGAGGCTTGAGAGACAAAGCTGGGGTGTGCAGGAGAAATAATCCTATTCAGGTTATCAACCGTCGCAATAAACACATAACCATCTTCCATATTGACGAGTTTATATTTTTGTTCGCTGGCGGCACTACACACTTCTACTGTAACGTTTGAAAGGCGCTCCAGAAGCGTTTCTCCTATGGAGAAGTCCGGTATTGGGCGCTCCTCCTGAAAACACAGGGCTGGATCTACAATAGTTTTGAGTTGGTAGTTAGGCACTGCATATGCTTCATTTATACCAGAGCCACTATAGCTTACCTCAACCTCATCTTTTCTCGTGTTCTCTGCAACATTCAATACAGCCACATCAGAGCTATTTGCCAGAGGCACTACAGCACCACCAAGCGCATGAATATTTTGATAGTACTTGAGATTTTCTCCCCAAGCATCGCTTAGCCAGGCTCTAACAACATTTTGAGCGAGAGCAACCTGATTGAGGCCAGCGCCAGATTCGTTGTAAATAGTATTGTAACTAATGTTTGTATCGTTGCCTTTAACCACAAAGGCACTGGCTTTATCCCCGGTACTGGTAATACCGCGAGTATCAACAATATTGTGCTGAATATTTGTGCGCAGAGAGCCTTCGTTGATGCGCACAGCTTCAGCACGCACGTTAGGCCCGAAGGAGTTATTTCTTATGTTATTGTCATAGGCTTTTTCATCCTGAGCGCCTTCTGGCACAGCGGTAAGCCATTCGTCCGCCTCTGAGCCCACCACAATGCCCTCTCCATTCTGCGGGAAGCTTGCAGAGGGTTCTTTTCCGGTATTTAATATCGCTGAACGTCGAATGGTGTTATTTGAACTACCATTGCGAATTATTACGCCGCGCTCTCCAACCCCGTTTACAGAGATACCATCCAGCACGTTGTGATTCGCACCATCCAATACAATGCCGTTCTTTGCCCCGCCAAACTGGATACCTGAGATCTCCCAGTAATCTCCCGCTAGCTGCAGTACTGCATTAAATGTGTAACTGTCACCCGACAAGACCGCAGGAATGGAAGCATTTTCGCTTCGCAATATTATCGGGCCATCCGCAGTGCCGCTTCTGTCGGAGAAAAAATGCGCTTCCAAGTGGCCACTGGCCTCCTCTGAAGCAAGCCCTTCGTATAGCGCAGAGGCCAGTATAATTTCGTCATTGGGCTGAGCATTTTTCAATGCTCTTTGCAGTGCTTCTGCTGTATCAACTTCGATCCAGTTGGAGTCACGACGGACATAGAGAAACTGATAGTACTTTTTGGTTTCACCATCTGTAGCAGTAACTTCTACAGCTCTAAGTGCTGAGTCACCTGCCAGGCCGATATCAAAGGCTTCACCGGCGACGATATCCACAGCCTCCTCCAGATCAACCACTGCACCACTGGTGTCAAATACAGGTTGCCCATAACGAAGAGTAGCGCCAGCAACCGCTGGTGCAACGGTTAGCTGCACGTTCTCGGCAGCCTGATTGATACCAGCAGCATAATTGCTTATAAGGCAGCGAAAATCGGTGGAAAGCTCAGCACCCGTCAAAACAGCGCTGTTAAGTGTTGCATCTGCGGCTAGCTCATCTGCAGTAGCCGATGCACGTGTGATAGTCAGCTGATAATTCTCCACACCTACACCGTCTTCAGCGGCGGAAACAACGGGAACTACGTTTGCTCCAACAGCCATTTCCACAGGCTGGTATTCCGCATGGGACGCAGGCTCCCCAGCAATAGTGAGAACAGTATGACGTTCGCTTGAGAGCCCTCTTATTGAAACCAGGCAATCTGTATATGCTGCCGAAGCCGTGTATTCCATGGTAGTGGGGTTAAAGACGGGGTTCAGTGTTAAAAGCTCACCAGAAGCGTTCCTGACATCTAAGCCCACCAGCTTGGCATCGGTATTCAATTTGTGCACGTTTACCGTGTATATAAGGCCGGCATTTGAGTTGTTACCCGCCAAGCGCAGGGCGATGCGGTTATCACCTTCGTCTATATTTTTACTGTCAACCTGCCCTTCTTCCACTAACACCGCATCGCTGAAACGGTCAATAAGCACGACACCATCGTCATCCGTCTCAGGATTGCCATTGGCATCCAGCTTAACTTCGATCTTTGATATCTCCAGCTTTGTTTCGGGGTTCATTCTTTGTGCAGCAATGTTGATGCTTGCAACATCATCATCCACATTTACCGAATAGGAGCCTAAATAGTCAGGATCAAAAGCGGGAGTAAGCTCTAAGACAGTCTCCCCAGCACTAAGCACCAGAGAACTTAATCGCAGTTCGGTAAGGTTGCTGGCATCAGTAACAGGCTCTTTGGTACGCCCGCTGTCGTCACCGCAGGCGCTGATAAGAAGCAAGAAGGAAATTAAAAAGGTCCAGGAAAAGATGGATTGACTACGTAACATTCGCTGAAATTTACCCAATATAGATGAGAGATCTGCAGGTGGATCCGAGCTGCCTAAATCATTATTACACCAGCGCAAAACCGGTAATTTTAAGGGCGAACACGGTACTAGTTATCGCCAGCCGAGTAAAGAGTGGAAATGTTAAGACTCGCCCGGCGCAGCCAAGTTGTTAGACAGCAGATCATCATTTAGTTCTTCCCTTGGCATTATGCCTCTCATGGCCCTTGCCACATTTCGCCACAATTCGCCTGAATTGATCATGGCACAGCTCTGTTTTGGCCACTTCTGAGCGATACATTGAATCTATACCAAGCGGCAAGCCCCAAAACAGGCCTCGCTGGGTAATCTTTCATAACTAACAAGGTGGACAGAGAAATGACTATGAACACACCTTTTGCCCTCGACTGGAGCACCTACCTGGTGCTGCTGGTGGGTGGCACTATTATTTTATATCTGGCTAGGCAGCCCGCACACCGTGCTCTGAAAGCACTGTTTGACGGCTTTTATGCCGCACTGAGACTTGCATCAAAGGCGCTACAACGCTCTCGCCTCTTATTGGCCGAGCGCAATCGCGACGTGCTGCTGGCACAAGGCAGAGAGCAGGCCGAGAGAGACCTGGAAAAAGAATTTTTTGAGATCAACAAGTTCGTACAACGGGATCTGGGCGGTTATCCACACTTACAGAGACAGATCCAGGAGCAGGTTGCCAAAATTCAGGACGATTGTGAGCGCAGCCGGGAAGTGCCCATCGCTGAACCCGATTGGCTGGAAGCCGTGGAATCGGTCGCAAGCCTTAAAAATGGCGATAAAAACGCTGCTGTAAACAGCAAGATTCTGGAGCAAATACACTCTTCTGCCATACAGCAACATAAAGACACAATGGCCACTTACCGCAAGGAGTCCTCAGCCAGGCATAGCGTGCTCAAAGCCATGACACCCTATTGGCGCAAGCTGGCTTATAGCGTGGACGAGGTTGGCGAACGCCTGAAGGAGATAGTCACCCGAAGCCAGAACATCGACACTCATATGGCGCGCTTCGAAGACATTATTGCAGGTACAGACAAAGCAGAGCGAGCCCTTAAGGCCTCAGCTATCACCCAGTTTTTAATCGCACTACTGGTCATAGCGGTAGCCACCGGGGGTGCTTTTTTTAACTTCCACCTCATCGCCCTGCCCATGTCGGAAATGGTGGGCTCGGTTCAGCGTATCGGTGGAGTGAAAGTTGCGGACCTGGCAGCACTGGTGATTATTTGCCTCGAAGTCACAGCAGGCATCTTTTTACTGGAAAGCCTCAGGATAACCAAGCTGTTTCCATTGATAGGCTCCATGGACGATCGCATACGCCGCACCATCATGATTTCGGCTGCAGTGGTGCTGGTTGTGCTGGCTTCAACAGAAGCGGCCCTCGCCTTTATGCGAGACCAGATTGCCGGCGATTTATCCAACCTTCGAGCCTCATTAGCGGGCTTGGAAGCGGAAGCTGTCACACACGGCGGGGTTAATGAATGGATTCCCCTGGCAGCGAACATGACCCTCGGCTTTATATTGCCGCTGGCGCTCACGATGGTGGCCATACCATTGGAATACCTGCTGCAAACCGGCCGAAGCGTAATTGGCAGTCTATTTGAAATAGTACTCTCTGCCCTGGCCACTCTTTTAAGGATGCTGGCAGCAAGCGCACGACAAATGGGTAAGGTGGTACTGAGCTTTTATGACTTGCTGATCGCAGCCCCACTATGGATAGAGAGCATGGTCATAAAACATAAAAAAGAGCGAGAACCAATAGACTCGGAACACACCCGCTCTGAGTTTAGTAAAACTCAAGGCTTCTAAAGCAGGAGAAAATGATGAAAACTCCATTAACAAACCTCGTGGCCAGCTCCAGGAAGCTGGCCCTTCTTACCCTAGGTAGTTTGTTGCTGCTAACAGGCGGCTGCAGCGATACACCATCAGAGGGATATTCCCGTGGTATTTACCTGCTGCTGGATACCTCAGGCACATACACCAAGGAATTGCATAAGGCACAACAACTCATTAACTACATGCTGGCCATACTGGAGCCCGGCGATACTTTCGCCGTTGCGCGTATCGACAGCGGCAGTTTCAGTGAAAAGGATATTGTTGCCAAAGTTGTATTAGACTCCCGGCCATCCATGGCAAACAAACAAAAACGAGAGTTTGCAGCCAAAATAGAGAACTTTGTAAGCGGTATTAAAAGTAGCGCGTATACCGATATTTCCGGCGGTATTTTGCAGGGTGTGGAATACCTCAATGAAGCGAAGGTTGGAAAGAAAACCATCATGATTTATTCCGACCTAAAAGAGGAACTTCCAGAAGGTTATGTGAGAAATTTTGACCTTGTGTTAGACGGCTTTACAGTGCAGGCGCTCAACGTAACCAAATTGCGCGCGGACAATCAAAACCCGCAGGAATACCTCGACCGGCTGACAACCTGGAGCGAAAAAGTAGTGGAAGGCGGAGGTAACTGGAGCGTTATCAACGATCTGGACAAACCTGAAGCCTTAACGCTATAAAACACCCCCCATAAAACCTGATAGCAGTGATAGTGCTTCTATCAGGTTAGTGTCTTGAATGAACGCGAATGCTTACAGCCTTACCAAAGCCCCCCATTAGTATAACTTTCCGCCAGTTTTTGTTCAGCTAGCCGCATTTTCCGCAAGTGCGACGACATTTCCCCGTAGACACGTATGCTTGCCCTTGTATATAAAAAGGTGGAATTTAATTATTTCGACATTTATATGCACAATTACGACCCGATCAACAGTTAAATATAATAGGAAAAACTAATTATCTGCAGGGAGCTTCGATGATAAGGCTTAAGAAGAGAATACTCTTTCTGGTAATTTAAGCTTAGACCGAAAGTAAAAAGTATTAATACATATGTAACAACGCCCTCTCTACCCAGCCTTAATCTTAAATATTTTAACTGCGTCACAGGTCGTTTTGACGCAAACCGAAAAAAATCAAGCAGCTTAACGCTACACTCGACAATAAAAATAAAGATAAACATAAAAATAAATATAAAAAACGAAGCCAACTAACCTTCCTTTTTTATTTTCCTAGAGCAATAACAACTGGCGTAAAGGCTGAATTAATGCAATTTGCGTTTTGTTAACCAGAACAACCTTGTTTGATAACCATTCAGGAGAAATATAATGCTAAAAAAACTGACTCTTGCTGCCGGAATCGCTTGTATGGCGCTGGCAGCCAGCGGAACCCAGGCAGCGCCTATTGCCTATGGTGAAGCGCTACAAAAATCACTTTATTTTTACGAAGCTCAACAGGCCGGCCCTCTTCCCGAGTGGAACCGCGTCGCCTGGCGCGGCGATTCTGTAGTCGACGACGGTAGTGATGTAGGTCTCGACCTCAGCGGTGGCTGGTTCGATGCTGGTGACCACGTTAAATTCGGCTACCCCATGGCAGCCTCTACCACGCTGGTCGCTTGGGGCGGCGTGGACTACGCAGACGCTTACGAGAAAAGTGGCCAAATGGAGCACTTACTCAACAACCTGCGTTTCGTTAACGACTTCTTTATCAATGCTCACCCGGAGCCCAATGTGCTTTACGGTCAAGTTGGTGAGGGCGGTGCTGATCACACGTTCTGGGGCCCCGCAGAAGTTGTTCACTTAAAAATACCCGAGTCTCGCGTATCCATGAAGATCGACGCCAGCTGCCCTGGTACTGATCTAGCGGCAGAAACCGCCGCAGCCATGGCTTCCTCTGCCATGGTATTTAAAGGCAAAGACAACGCTTACTCGGCCACCTTGATCGAGCACGCAAAAGAGTTGTGGAACTTTGCTCACACTACACGCGGAACCTCCGGTAAAGACACGATCTACTCCGCCTGTATTACAGATGCTCAAGCTTTCTACAATGCCATTTACGGTGTGTATTTTGATGAACTGGCCTGGGGTGCACTGTGGTTGTGGCGCGCTACGGGTGAAGACGTTTACCTTGAACACGCGAAGGACTACTACACCCAAATGGGCGTAGAGAACCAGAGCACTACACCTGTTTACACCTGGTCACTGGGCTGGAACGATAAAGCCTACGCGGTATACGCCATGATGGCCGCATTGGTTGGCGATGATCGCTATCACACCGATGTTCAGCGCTATCTTGACCACTGGAGTGTTGGTGATGGGGCCCGCACTGCAAATGGTTTGATCCTCGTAGACAGCTGGGGGGTTAACCGCTATGCAGCAAACGCCGCCATGGTTGCCTTGTACTATGCGGACCACCTGGGCAGCAGTCACCCACTGTATGAGCGCTATCACAACTTCGGCAAGAAGCAGATCGACCACATCCTGGGTGACAACCCGGATAACCAAAGCTACATGGTAGGCTTCGGTGACAAATCTCCAAGAAATGTTCACCACCGTGGTTCTCATGGCTCCTGGGGAGACAGTATTCAGGTTCCCGAGCAACAACGTCACATTCTTTACGGTGCCATCGCTGGCGGCCCTAAAGGTGACACGGGCTACGAAGAAGACCGTGGAGACTACGTTCAAAACGAGGTAGCTACCGACTACAACTCCGGTTTTACCAGTGCCGCAGCGGCCCTGTACGACCACTACGGCGGCGCACCACTTAACGACTTCCCTCCTGCTGAGCCAGAACTCACCGAATACCTGGTTGGAGCAAAGGTTAACGCTAGTGGAAATCGCTTCATCGAAGTAAAAGCGGTAATACAAAACCACAGCACAACACCTGCTCGCGGTAATGACGACCTCTACTTGCGCTATTTCTATGATCTGAGCGAAGTGTTTGACGCTGGATACTCACTCAGCGACCTTGAAGTTGGCTCTGGCTACAATCAGGGCTCAGGCTTCTCAGAACTCACCCAGTGGTCTGGCAGCATCTATTATCTGGAAGTACAGTTCTTCGACGATATTGTGTTCCCAGGCGGCCAGTCTGATCACCGCAGAGAAGTGCAGTTCCGGGTTTCACTGCCTACTAACTCAAGCGCTGCAGAATGGGATAGCACTAACGACCCCTCATACGATGAAAGCTACGTTGGCGCTACACCAACCTATGGTGTAGATGCACCCAAGATCGCGCTGTACGATTCAAATGGTCTGGTATGGGGTGTTGAACCTGGCAACGGTTCAACAAGCTCAAGCAGCTCCAGCTCGTCTTCCAGCAGTAGCTCAAGTTCAAGCTCTTCCAGCAGCAGCTCCAGTTCTTCAAGCAGCTCCTCAGGAGGAAGCACCAGCTCTTCGTCGTCATCAAGCAGCTCGAGCTCCAACAGTAGCTCCAGTTCATCAAGCAGCTCTTCCAGCAGTAGCTCATCCAGCAGCTCATCAGGCTCAACAGGCGCCTGTGTTTGTAACTGGTATGGCCATAGCACCTTCCCCGTTTGCTCAGGCCAAGATAGTGGTTGGAGCAATGAAAACGGAGAAACCTGTATCGGTGCAAGCACCTGTGAAGATCAGCCTTCTTACCCCAGTGGGGGAGTAGTCTGCGACAGCACTTCGAGCTCTTCTTCCAGTTCCAGCTCGTCTAGTTCTTCTTCGAGCTCAAGCTCTTCTTCAAGCTCTAGTTCTTCCAGCTCTTCTGGTAGCACCAGCTCATCATCTTCCAGTTCTAGCAGCTCTAGCTCCAGCTCATCCAGCAGCTCTAGTAGCTCAAGCGGAAGTACTGCGGGCAAGGTGAACGTTTCCGTTGAAATCAATAACGATTGGGGCGCAGGCTACTGTGCTGACCTCGTTTTGATTAACACTGGCGACACCGCCATCAACTGGAGCATTTCCTTACCTGTCGATGGAACAGTAAGTAACCTTTGGAACGGCGAATACAGTCAGAGCGGAAGTATTCTGTCTGTCTCAGGTATTAGCTGGAACGCTGTACTTGGCCCAAGGGCGATTGACAGCTCCATTGGCTTCTGTGCCACCCGATAGTATAAGTAACACAGTGCAAGCTAGAAACCGCAGCCAATAGGCTGCGGTTTTTTTATGTCTCTAGTTCGCTCACCGCAGCAAATTTGCTTGCGAGGACTCGTTGCGAGGAATTATTCCAAGCTTTAAACTCCCACAGACAACTTAAGTAACACGACCTAACCCAGAATTAATAATGAAAATAATAACCATGAAAAAATCCTCTTATTTACTCACTCTCTGTATGGTATTCACGGCTGCTTGCAGCCAGAAAGATCAACAAGCTCCTAAGGATGCCAGCTTTACAGGAACCCTGTATTTCGGCGCCCGAACCATAGGGCCATCGGTGAATATATATTCAATCGATGAGAGCAGAGCATTGCGAAAACTAACTGACGATAATCGTTGGCGAGATTTGGATTTGGACATCGACAGTAAAGGAAACCTCGTATTTGTTTCAAACCGAAAGCCAAACCCCAAAATTGACCTTCACAAACAGACAGAAACCTTTGACCTGTATTCGCTTCAGTCAGGGGACATGCAGCCGGTGAGAATAAGTGAAACAGACAACACCGAACTTTCACCCAAGTTCAGCCCGGACGATCGTTGGCTCGCCTATCTGGACGGAGATAAACAAACCAGGCAACTCGTCGTCGTTAACAGAGAAGATAACAAGGCTAAAACGTTTTTTAGCGCAAAAGCCATACACAGCTTTGACTGGTCCCCCGACTCAAAAAAAATAGTGCTGGGCCACACTGGACTGAATGAGCCATCCGATGATTCAAGCTCTCACTTGAGCCTAATTACCCTCCAATCTGGAGAGTATCGCTCATTGCTAACGCTACCTGCGAAGCCCCCACAGGCAGACTATAAAGCGCAGGATGAAGACCCATACCAAAAATCTGTTGCCTACGTATCCTGGTCTCCAAACGGCGAAAACATAGTCTTTATTCGCAACCCAGCCTATCCCGGAGTACGGCAACTGTTTATTTACAATGTGGAAAAGGCTACCGAACAAAGAGTTTCGTTGCCGGGGGCTCAGGTACAGGATGGGGTTAGCTGGAATAAGGGTGGGCGGTCATTGTTGTACTCTGCACTTATCGATTTTAAATATTATTTTGATGAGCAGGCGCAGAAAAAAGTTTACGAGGGTGGCATGCATATATTCAACTATGAGCTAGATGGCACTAGCGTGCAGCTGACTCAGGGGGACCACATGTTCAAACTTCCTACTTATTCCCCCAATGGTACATACGTCGCTTACCTCTATTCAGATATGCTAGGTTCGCGCTCATACGCCCTTAATGCAATCCCCGTTAAAGCGCTTCTCCAGGAAAAGCCCGAGAACAGGCAAGCACCAGAAACCCTGTTCGAGCAAGCCTCGCCTCTTTCTTCAATTCACTGGCAATAGAGTATAGCGGGTGGGCCTTGTGCTTACCCGCCACTCACATCATCCCGCCGATTCAGCCAACACAGCGGTACGCTCTTCCACCGATTTGGCATTAGCCTTCTTTTTAAAATCTCTTGGCGTTAAACCTTCCATTTTTTTGAAAAAATTATTGAAGGTAGCCTTACTGTTAAAACCCACCTCATACATGATATCCAGCATGGTAGCGTTTTGGTATTTGGGGTCTATCAACATTGCTTTTGCTGCTTCAATTCTATGCCTATTTATAAATTCAAAGAAATTACATCGATAGTGTCTGTTTAGAATTGTGGACAAGGTACGCGGTGACACGGAAAGCTCATTTGACAAAGCTTCCAAGGTTAAAGAAGACTCCAAATAAATTTTCTTGGTGGTCATTATCTCATCTAGACGTCGCACATATTCCGGGTTAACCGGGGGCTGCGGTGCGGGCGTGGGCTTTTCAGGCTCCACCGGCGGTAATTTCGACACCCCCGCGTTGTGGACGATTAAGGGGTTGATCGGCTCCTTAGTGAGCAGCTGGGGGTACACCGTAGAAGCACCCATAGCCTCTCTCGCCAAAGCAACAAGCAATACACTGAGGAGAAGGCAAGTTCCATAATTTGCCATCAAACCCATTGGGCCTACAGGCAGCTCTGCTGCAAAGTGAACATTAAGAATCAGGCCAAAAGCAATTACACAAGCCCAGGCCCATAACGCAGTAAAACCGAGCACGCCAAAACGCAGCCAGTAAATCAGTTGCGGGGCACCATGAACAATTTTTCTATCGATATTCTGTAAGTAATTTCGCAACTCCAGCATGCAGATCACACCAAAATATAGACGCAGCACTTCTCGAGCGAAGGTGATGAAATAAATGGTTACTCCGCCTTGATCGAGCAAACCCTGATCACGCTGGATTTCCATTTTCACATCTGTGGGCAAGCTGTGATACGAGAGGATCTGATGAAAGACAACAATAAGAAAGGGCACAAGATAGAAGAAATCTACCCCTCTCAATGTATATCCCTTGTAAAAGCGAGAGCGCAGGTACCAGAGCATGAACGGCCCTTGTAGCCAATAACCAATTTCGAACACGTAAAACCAGTTAGGCAAGTTATCTATTGCCCACCCTCGAAAATTCGTGCCAAAACTGATTAGGGTATCCAGCGGGACGATGGCATTAGACAGTAAGAAGCCAATGAGAAAAAGGTTGGACAGCCTTTGCCTGCGAGAAAAAACAAGCAACACTGCACAAAGTAAAAGACATTGATAAACCGTAAGAAGAAGAACTACATCGTGTGTATTAAACAGAACTGTATCCACAAAAGTACCACCATATCTTTTTATTGTTTTGTACCTCAAAGAGCATATTACCGAAACCCGAACGTTTTAGTATCAGCAATTATGTTGAATTTTTAATAATTTACGGTAGCTCTATGCCCTAAAAGTATTAACTTCCACAGGAAAAACGTAGTGATAGCCGCAGCAGAAGTATGAGCATTTACAGAATTGGCAAAATTTTGAAGTTTTTTGAGGAAAAAATTATTTACTGCAGAACTGGGATGCACATCACAGTGCGGTACATATCAATGGGAGCCAAATAGATCAATACCAAAAGTCAATACAATCTGCCGTCCCGGCCCCGATGCGCCGAGTTCGAAATTGGCCAGTTCATTGGCGGGGTAGCGAAACTCGCTAGCCCTGAGATTAAAAGCATGCAAATTCAGGAACCAGGGGCGCTCAGCTCTCTGATACCGCAGGTTGAGGCTCATTAAGTCGTAGGATTTGCTTGCTTCGCCAAAGTAATTGGGACTAGAGCTTAGCGTATCCTCCCGATAATCCAGAGAATATCCTGCAAGCATCTCACCCACATAGGCGTAGGATGCACTCGCAACCCAGGATGAGAAACCATAGCCCAACTTCAATTTCAGCAGGCCCTGAGGAGAATAGTCAATATCGGTGTCGTCTAGAGCCCTGTCTTCCGTTGTTTGGTAAACACCGCTTAGCTCTGCACTAAAATGCTCGAAAGGCCGAGCAGTGAATATCATTTCTGCTCCCTGAGTTAGCCACTCCGACTCATTTTCCTCATTCGTTACTACCCCGCCTTGCTCATCAAACCTGACAGTTCTTCTGGTAACATTATGGATATCATTTTGGAACAAACTAAATGAGAGTGTATTTCGCTGACCTAGGTAGAGATAATTTAGCTCAAGGCTCTCAATAAGCTCCGGCTCAGGGAGGCTTATTTCTCTATTGTCTTGAGTAGCTGTTCCATAAATAAGTTTGAGCATATTGTTAGCATTCACAGACCAGACTGCGGCCAGGCGCACGTTATCGTCGGTACGCGACTGCTGTTGATAGTTTTCATGGACGATTTCCCCATCCTCAAGACGCTTACGCTTAACATCGTAAGCATTGAGGAAGGTAAAACGGTAACCACCAGTAAGCGAAAGTGCATCACTTAGCGAATAGTCCAAATTGAAAAATAAGGCCTGTGAATTAGCGTCACCAGACTTTGTATCGGCGAAAAAGCCGAGATCGGGAAAGTCCGGTCGGTTGGAGGCATTGCTTACCGTTCGCATGTTCAAACCGGCAACCCACTGCAATCGTTGGTAACTTTCTTCGCTAAGTAGAATTTCTAGCTCAGCCCTATCGCTACTTTGAAATTGATTGCCTCTCATATCCGGCAATACAAAATCCGGCGTTGCCAGATAATCTTCCTGGCTGAGCACGAAACTTATTTTGGCCTTAAGTTGCTGTTGAATACTGTGTGTATATGCAAAGCTGCCGTGCCAGTTGGTCAGCTTAATCTGTGGCCCAGTATCGTAGCCGGGGGTAAATACGTAGAAGCCATAGTTCATACTAGAGTAGCGAAAGCCGTAGTCGATGTGCCTGTAGCTGCCAGACAATTCTGCGCTCAGGTTTTCTGCCGCCAAAGTTCCATCAAGCTTCTCCAGCATGCCGTCTTCCCAAATTTGCTCAAGTTGCTCTGGTGTCATCAGGTCGGCAAATTTCCCGGATATACCATCAGACTGATACATCCCCAAATTAAATACGGAATAACCTTCATCGTACTCCTGGCCCACCCGTGCAAATAATTTGCTGGTGCCATTGCTGCCCACACCCGCGACGATACCGCCCGATGCCTTGTCTATATCATTGGTTACAATATTTATACTGCCCAAAAATGCATTATTACCGTAGGTCACCGATGAAGGGCCGCGAACAATCTCGATACGGTCTATCGACTCGATAGGAATATTGGTTCTGCTACGATCGGGAATAGAAAGGGATTTTATTCGCGTAGGATGCTGAAGGGTGCCGTTCACTAAGAACGCTAAGGAGCCCCCTACGGTGCCACGAACACCTATCAAGAAGTCTTCATAGGTGTCGATGTGATAAAAGCCTGGCACGTTAATTAACAACTCCTCAAGAGTTGTATAACCTGACAAAGCGATGTCTTCTCGGGTAAGAATTGTTACTGACGCGGGAATATCCCTAACTGCATCCGTAGCTTTCGACGCCGAAGTAATCTCTATTTGAACCAGCTCTTCCAGACTTAGACTAAACAGATCCGCACTTGCAAAAGCCTTGTGAGCACACGCAAAGCATGTGACCACAATTATCTGGCCAATGACGAGTTTGAATTTGTTCAACTGGCGGCTCCCTTAAAATACCCGAGCAGAGAACGATTTTTTGTTCGCCACTACTCCTCATGCTGCGCACTGTAAGTATAAGCATAGTAAACAACAGGGATAACTAATAAAGTTAGTATAGTAGAAACCAGTAGCCCGAAAATTAATGAGACAGCAAGCCCACCAAATATAGGGTCATCCAGAATAAAGAAGCCCCCCATCATGGCAGCGATAGCGGTAAGCGCTATCGGAACGGAGCGAACAGCTGCCGCCTCAATGGTGGCTTGCTGTAAATTTTTACCCTCCTCAAGCTGCTGCTGAATAAAATCAACCAATAATATTGAGTTCCTTACGATTATGCCGGCAAGGGCTATCATTCCGATCATAGATGGCGCGGTGAATTGCTGACCAAGCAAAGCATGCCCCGGCATTATGCCAATAATCGTTAGCGGGATAGGTGCCATAATAATCAACGGTACTGAGTAAGAACGAAATTGCGCGACTACCAATAGATATATCATTATTAATCCTATGGAATAAGCGATTCCCATATCACGAAAAGTCTCATAGGTAACTTGCCACTCGCCATCCCACTTCATGCTCCATGCGTAAGGGTTTTCCGGCTGCTGGATATAAAACTGCTCCACCAGGCTGCCTTGTATAGGTTTATCACTCAAGGCTGAAACAATATCGACTAAGCCATATAAGGGGCTATCGGTTTGGCCTGCCGCGTCTCCCATTACGTACACCACGGGTAATAAATCCTTATGGTATATGGTTTGATCTCTGCTTTGCTTAACAATGCTGGTCACTTCCGACAAAGCCACCAACTCTCCGCTTCGGGCGCGTACCCGCAGGTTTTGCAGCGCCTGCAAGTTGCCTTTGTCCATAAGCGGAAGCTCTATACGAACAGGGATAGCCACCTTGGCCTGATCGCTGTGTAAATAAGAAACATCTTCTCCGCCAAGCGCCGCAGCAATATCGGCTACCACCGCTTGCTGGCTTAGGCCCAGTTTTGCGGCGCGAGCACGATCGATAACAATTACCCATTTTTGCTGATGGCTTTCAACGGTGTCATCAACATCCACCACATCATCTGTTTGCTCAAAAATAGCCCTTACTTCTTGTGCTACTTTCATTTGTCGCTGATAGTCCAGGCCATAAATCTCTGCAACCAATGGCGCCATAACCGGAGGTCCTGGTGGCATTTCAACAACCTTGACATTTGCCTGATATTTTTTTGCCGTTTCCTTCATTAACTCTCGTGCAGCCAGAGCAATGGCATGGCTTTTTCTATCGCGTTTATTCTTATGTACAAGATTAACCTGAATATCCCCGTGGTGAGCTTCACTTCTCAAATAATACTGACGCACCAGGCCATTGAAATTAATAGGGGCAGAGGTGCCGGCATAAATCTGGTAGTTTTTTAGCTCGGGTAATTTTTCCAGGTCGTCAGACAATGCCTGCAACACTCGATGTGTTTGCTCGACGGTTGTACCTTCGGGCATATCTACCACAACCTGAAATTCACTCTTATTATCAAAAGGCAGCATTTTCATGATGACCGCCTGGCTTGCCACAAGGCTCATAGAAATAACAATCAATGCAAGAATCCCGAACAATAAAAATACACGATTACTTCTGCCTTTTTCTTTATTTAAAAACGGCGTCATTATTCTGTGAAAAAAATGGTGAATCTTTTTATTTTTACTATTCTCCCCCTGCTCATTGTGACCCGGTGCGTGATCGTGATTTTTGAACAAACGCATAAAGAGCCATGGCGTTATCATAAAGGCAACCGCGAGAGAGATGAGCATACCTGTTGATGCATTTATGGGGATGGGCCGCATATAGGGCCCCATCAAGCCAGTCACAAAAGCCATAGGCAGTAGCGCGGCAATAACAGTGAAGGTAGCCAGAATAGTTGGCCCACCAACTTCGTCAACGGCTATAGGAATAGCCTCTTTCAACGACTTCGCTCCAATGCTCATATGGCGATGAATATTTTCCACCACCACAATGGCGTCATCCACTAAAATACCAATAGAAAATATCAGTGCAAACAACGAAACACGGTTTAGGGTAAAACCCCAAGCCCAGGAGGCAAACAAGGTAATAGCAAGAGTAACAACCACGGCAGCGCCTACAACGATGGCCTCCCTTCGCCCCAAAGCAAACAACACCAGAATAATCACAGATATTGTGGCAAAGATGAGTTTCTTTATAAGCGTTTGAGCTTTTTCTTCTGCGGTCGCTCCGTAGTTTCTGGTAACTGTGGCTTCTACACCATCGGGAAAATAAATGCCTTTAATTTGCTCAAAACGATTAATCACCGCATTGGCGACATCCACAGCATTGGTACCTGGCTTTTTCGCAACGGAAACCGTAACTGCCGGGTAGCGTCCAGGCTCGTGCTCTTGCGCTGCGGGGCCCAGACCAAAGCTCACATAGTTTTTGGGCGTTTCTGATGTGTGCCTTATCTCGGCTACGTCCTGAAGAAAAACCGGGGAGTCGTTAACCACTCCAACAACCAAGGACCCAACTTCCTCGGCGGAGAGTAAAAAATTACCCGCCTGGATTTGTATACTTTCGTTATTACTTACCAGTGCACCCGCATCGGCCGAGGCATTTGCAGAAGAAAGGCTAGCGCGTAAATCCGACAAGGACAGGCCGTAAGCGGCCAACCTGGCTGAGTCAAAATTGACCTGTACCACCTGCGCAGGCCCACCAATGATGTCAATATCCCGCGTTCCCGGCACACGCTGCAACTCAGCCTCCATGGAGTGGGCTATTTTTAACAAATCGGCAGCAGTAATATCGGTATTTTTACTCCAAAACGTGCCTGTAACCACGGGAACATCATCAATACCTTTTGGCTTGATCAAGGGCTGACCAACCCCAAGGTTATAGGGCAATGCATCTTGATTGGAGTAAAAGGCGTTGTACAAACGAACGATCGCATCGGTGCGTGGCTCACCCACCTTAAAGCGAACGGTAAGTACCGCCATACCCGGAGAGGATGCAGAATAAACGTGCTTAACACCTTCTATTTCCGACACGATTTGCTCTGCCGGTGTAGTGACTACAGACTCAACTTCTTTTGCCGTTGCTCCGGGAAAGGGAATAAAGACATTGGCAAAAGTAACATTAATTTGTGGCTCCTCCTCTCTTGGAGTAACCATTACCGCAAATAAGCCCAACAACAAACCGGTAACTGCTAACAAAGGCGTGATTTCGGTTGTTAAAAATGCCTTGGCAATTCGACCGGAAATACCTAATGGCTTTTCTTCATACATGAGCAGGCTCCCAATCGATTTTAGTTGTTGTATGTTTGATTTTTGTATGCCGCCGCGGCGGTAACCGGGTCGGTGATAATTATTTCACCTTCAGTCAAGCCCGAATTAACCGACGTAGCCTGGTCATCGATACCATTACCCACCCTGATGTAACGAAACTCAATAAGCTCTTTTTCCTTATCCACCACATACACAGCGCTCACTTCGCCACGTTTAGCAATAGCGTTTGTCGGTATAAGCAAGCGCTCTTGTTCACCGCTTACAAAGGCAACCTTTACCAGGGTACCCGGAAAAACCGGTTCGCTTAACTCGCCTTCTGGCAGCGTAACCAGCACGCGAAAACTGTGTGTACTTACATGAGCACTGGGAGGGATTCTTAATGTTGTTGCATCTATAGATTCACCACTGGCTAAAATTACCCGTGCTTTCTTATGTTTGCGCAATGGGCCTATATGTTGCTGAGGAATATCCACCTGAACACGCAAATGGTTAAGCGACAAGCCCTCCAGTAAAGGTGTCCCGGGAGCCACTGTGGCGCCAACATCACTTAACCTCTTTTCAACTATCCCGCTATACGGTGCAATAACCACTGTATGCGACAAACGCTCTTTTGCATCGTCCAGAGCGGCCTGTGCCGACTCCACTCGAGCTCTGGCCGCCTGCTGGGAAGCCACCGCCTGGTCGAAATTCGCTTTTGCAACCATGCCCCGCTCATAAACATCTTTTACACGTTGTAATTGCTGATCCGCTTCTGCAAAGCGGGCCTTGGCTTCTTCCAAACCCGCTCCGGCAGCTGCAAAAGCTGCCTTTTGTTCTGTATCGGTAAAACGGGCAATGACATCGCCCTTGGCGACAAAATCACCCACGTCGAATGGCAGTTCAACAATACGTCCGCTGGTTTGAGCGGAAACCACGGCCTGATTAACAGCTTCTATCACGCCATCAAAGTGTATTTCTTTATCAACACGGGTGTTTTTCGCCGCAACGGTTTCCAAACCGGAAAAATCCACGCTAAATGTCTTGCCACGGCCACTCGCTTCATCTTCACCACAAGCAGTAAGCACCAGGCTGATCGCGGCAAAAAATACAAGGTGCTGTTTTCCCAGTTTGTGTAACATGATTGTCTCCCAATTAAAATTTAACGCTTAAGCTATTGATTATTTACACCACAGCTAAATGCAGAACCCGGCTTGGCACCAAGCTTGTGTAAAATTGTGGCCATCGGACAAAAACCCGTAAAAGACGCTTGAAACATATTGAAGCCAACAAAAGCGAGAAACCAAAGCCAGTAAATACTATGAAAGTAGCTTAAAGCCGCACTGGCCAAAACAAATACACCCGCGATACGAAAAACCAGCTTATCGATATTAATTGAACTTGTAGTTGCAGAACCTGTAGTTGCAGTAGTCATAGTAAGAGCCTCATCAATTGTGACAGTAATATTGCTGTAAAACGTGAATTAACTGCATTGCCGGGCCATCGGCAATGGAATAATAAATGGTTTGCGAATCACGGCGAGTGATAACCAAATTGTCTGCACGTAAGCGAGCTAAATGTTGCGACAATGCCGACTGCGACAAATCGACGCAGGCATTAATTTCTGACACACTCATTTCTTTGCTGGCCAGAACACACAATACTAATAGTCGATGAGGGTTAGCTAAATTTTTCAGCAAACTGGCAGCAGAATCAGCATTCTTCTGAACATCCACCAATTGCTCTCCACTCATCTTTTGCTGTGAAGGCATGAGGCATTACTCTTTCGCAAACATGACATTATTCTAATTTAGGTATATCTAATATACAAGCGCTATCTTCCCTGTTTCCCACATTTTTTTGTTTAGCGCCTGACTAGGCGCAATAGCAGTGAAAGCAGCAATTGCAGCAGGGCATATACCGCCAGTGCAAGTATGCCAATGGCTGCTGCTATCCAGCCAAACAGCCTGGGCGCCAGCATCAGTGTCGACATGAGGGAATCCTGATAATAGAAGAACCATTGGTGGCCATCAGGAAAAACCCACTCATGCAGGGTATTGAATACGCTCACAGGGCCAATGATTGCAAGCCCGACAAACACCGGCAGCAGCCATATACCAAGGCCGATAAGTTGTTGGGATGCTTTCGGAATCGATTGGCAAACCAACATTTGGTAGGCACAAACCCCCAGCCAAAGTACCAGTGCCATCATCGCTAAGATCACCAGCTTATCTATCAGGTTCGCCACATCTTGCAGATGCACCACTTCAGGCTCACGAAGTAGTCGCTGTGGTTCGGCTAAAGCGGGGGACTGATAAGTGATCTGTTCTAAACCGGCACCACCGCGGTGCACAGCGGTGTTAATCGCCGCAAACAAGCGTAGGCGCTCTGCCCTGCTGGTTTCTCCAAAGCCCGTTTTGTAACGGTTCTCCGGGCCGTAGGTGTTGATGCCCTCTGCTATTCCGCCATGGTCGTGCCACAAGCCGAATAAGAAGTTCTGCTTTGCCAGCACTACCCATGCAATGCTGATTGCAAGCAGTAGGGTAAGCAAACTATAACTCGCAGCCAAGGCAAGCCTCTTGGTCTGCTCAAGTAGAAGCTGTTTGCGATTGACCTTTTTTTTCGCTTTTTTCTTCATACGCGTTTCGATCTAAAGCCCGGAAAGTTGCGCATACTACCGCATTCACGCTGCCAATGCTGCAGCAGTAAATCACAGCTTTTACGATCATTTTTATCAGCGCGGTTTACCTTCGCTTACCGTAGAGATGTGCCCTTATTTTTTAGTGCAATAAGGCATTTTTACTATCCTCAACTCCCGCTCTCCAGCCCAACTGAAGCTATTCATTTACCACATACCCTCATTCCGGTTATCCAAATACCCTCTGCTATACTTTATGGGGAATTAAATCGGATACCGCTTATGCTGCGCTTTCTTAAACAATGGATGCCCCCTTTCAATAAGGTCTCAAACGACGCCGAGCTGTCCGCCTTAAAAGAAACTGTTAAAAAGCTGGAGGGTGAACTTGCGGTATACCGCAAGATAAAGCTTGTTGCGGACATGAAACAAAAAAACCTGTTACGCAACATAGAAGAACAGGAGCGCTTGCAGGAATTATGGATAGCAACAGCTAACACTATCACCCAGATTAGAGGCAGCATGCTCGAAACGGCCAGCGGCGCTTCTGAACAGCGTACGCAATTGGCAGAATCTTCAATTAACTATCAGCAAATAAAAACCATACTTACAGCAATCACCGACTCTCTCAGCGAGGTTAATAGCAAAACCATAAATGTCACACAGGGCGTACAAGAACTTAGCGAGGTCGCCCAACAAATTGAAAGCTTTGTTGAACAAATTAAGGCCATTTCAGATCAAACCAATTTGCTCGCATTAAATGCCGCCATCGAAGCTGCAAGAGCTGGCGAACAAGGGCGCGGCTTTGCGGTTGTAGCCGATGAAGTGCGCGCTCTGGCTAAGAAATCCGCTACGGCATCCACCGAGATTTCCGAGCTTATTCACACCATTTCAGATAAAACCAACCATGTTGCAGTCTGTATCGACGAAACGGGGCAGACAGTTGGCACCACTTCGGAGTCAACGCGACAAATTTCGGGCATTGTGGATGACTTTACAAGCCTTGCACGAACCATGTCTTTGTCAATCACCTTGTCAGCAGATATCGCTTTCCTACATACGGTAATGCTTGACCATGTGGTTTGGAAGACCGATGTATATCAAAGGCTGTGGGGGAAATCAGATAAGTCTATAGAGTCTTTCAGCAACCACCATCAATGCAGGCTGGGAGACTGGTACTATCAGGGCGACGGAAAAAACCTCTATGCCAAACTGCGCTCATTTCGATTAATAGAAGAGCCTCATAAACAGGTTCACAGTTTTGGTATCCAGGCTTTGCAGCTCGCAGAAGAAAAAAAACTGGATGCGGCGTTTGAAGCATTGGCTCACATGGAAAAAGCGAGTGAGCAGGTTTTGGATTTACTGGCCTCACTCGAAGCAGAAATTATTGAAGACCGCAGTCATAATCAAACATTTGGAGAACAATCTGCTCCCCTCAACGTAGAACTGTTTTAGGGATAGGTGACTATCTTTATTCCGTGGCAGAAGAAATATTAACGCAAAACTCTATTTTCCCCAGTAAGCTAGGCACGGGCCAAATTAGTCAAAGGCGGTAGAGGATTAGTGTCAAAAATGGCTGCACCATGCCCATCGACCTCACCCCACAAGGACTCTACAAGCTCACTACGAGAACCCGGCCTTTCCCAGCCCTTATTTTTAATCCACGATGCTATAGCACGTGCAACATTGGGGTATTCCACATGCTTGGCGGTAAAGCTATTCAACCATTCGCCAGTAATTTTTGGGTCGAGTATATCCATTGTCATTGCCAGTTCCAGCTCCTCCATAGCTTTGGCATTGGATAATTGTTCCAACTGCCCCATCAAAGGCTTAATTAACAATTTTTTACCAAGTTGAATCGCCTCACTGGAAAGCTCAAAGCCCGCATTACAAATAACACCGCAAGAGCTTGCTAAATCATGTTTAAAACCTTCTCGAGATAAGGGTTTTAACGTGATGTGACCCAATTGCTGTTGCTCATCAAACGCACCGTAATAACAAAAACGGTAGTCGCTAAAGGGTTGCAGCAGCTTAATAACATCCTCGCTGGACTCAAAACCGAGATATACCAGAATTTTATTAGCTTCAAGGGAAACGTCCCCGTGATCAATATCCACAATAGGCGGCAATATTGGCTGATCGAAATGATACCAATGCAAGCCAAGGCTTACTTTTGTAGGCGCAAATAAGGCCATTATTTTGTTGCCTACAAAATCATCCCCCCTGCGTGGAACATTGTGACAAAATGCATATTGGTGCCCTACGCCAACGCAGGCTTTTCCTTTCCTGCGTGCCGCCCATGCGGTAATAGGTTCGAAATCGGTAATAATTAAATCGTAAGCTTCCAGCTCCAGGGAATTTATATCTCTCCACAATTGGCGAAGCTTTGCATTCTTCAGCGTGCGAAAGATTTTTAACTCACCGGCTTCGTGCAGGAAGGTGAGCCCCTTGTAGCAACGCCAGTCACCAAATTCCTCCATATCAAAATATTTTTCTCGCTCTCGCCCAGAAAAAATATAATCCACATCAATACCAAATTCACTCAGGTATTTATTTAGCGCACGCGCACGACTAATGTGACCGTTGCCAGTTCCCTGGACACCGTAAAGTATTCTCATTGACTGTTTTGCTCTTTTAGGGCGTTTAATAAACTAGATAATGCTCAGTACCAGCAGGCAAATACTGTGCCCCAGGAAGGCCCCCGCTAACACATCCGTTGGAAAGTGAACACCGAGCATGACTCTTGCCATACCCACAGTGCATGCCCAAGGGTATAAAACCCAAGCTAACCACGGGAAGGCAAAAGAAAGCGCACACGCCATAAGAAAGGCGCCAGAGGTATGACCGGAGGGAAAACTGAATTGGTCGGAGGGGATAACTTCACTTTTAAAACCGGGAATGGCCACCGCAGGGCGATTGCGACGAAACGAAGACTTGAATATGAAGTAGAGCGCTCTCTCTATTAGAAACGCTAGCGCCATTAGTTTTGCCATGTGCCAGTTATTTAGCACAAGGAACACAGCACCAATAACAACGTACAGAGGGCCATCCGCACTGCGTGAAACATAGCGACTCAAGGCAACAGCTCGCTCGCGATGCTTGCTGCGCAGGCACCAATCAAAGGTCATTAAGTCAAACTGATGTATGTTCTGTAATAGGCGCATAGTACTCAACCCTCCATTTACCCCCACGTTAATCCTCAACAATTACAGATATATGTGATTATTATGACAAAATGATTACATCGTAGTCTATACAGGCATCACGCAAAAAATGTATGAAAACCAATACAAAGGTACTTTCGTGTGAGCCAATGCCAGGCCAACCTCAGCACCAAGAATGTTGCCCTGGCGGGTTTTCCAGCAATTCACGAATATTCGCTTCAATAATGCGATAACCCACATTGCCAGATAACTTCTGCCTACCTTCATTAAATATTAATGTTGGGCTGAATTTAATGCCAAGCTCCACAGACTGGTAGAGGTTTGCGCAAATAGACGCGTGCGCAGCGCCCTGATCCACATTCGCTCGTATTGCACTCACAGGTAAGGCCAAACTCTCTGCGATTGCCAGCAATTCATCGCGACTGGAAATATCTCGCGCCGCCACAAAAAAAGCCTCTCGAATAGCCTGCATATATCGGGCAAAACTTCCCTTTTGAATGTCACCTTGCTGCTCAATATTTTTTACTGCACTTAAAAACAAGTGTGGCGGCAATGACGATTGCGGCGTATTTTTTACCCATACCTCAGGGTTTAGCTTTATATGCTCGAAAGTTTCACCTACAGACAGCACATGAGCATTGTACGCTTGCACTCCGCCACGATGCCCCCAGGATTTTGCCAGTTTGCCCGGCACATCGCCAAACACCGGGAAGAAGTGGAAATCCACGTCCACCTTATCGCCAAATTCAGATTGCAACTCTTCTATACGAACTTGAGCCACATAGGCCCAAACGCACAATACATCGGAAAAATGATCAATTTGAATACAGGACATGCTTTCCTCCCAGTTTGATTTGTCCAAGTAGCAAGGCGCCCAGTATACCCGCACGCGTACCAAGATCAGGCCTTACAAGGTAACTATCCATACCGTCGATTAGTCTTGGGGCTTGAATATAGCCATTCAGATGCTGTTTCAGTTTATCCCGCACCAGTCCAATAAGGTGCTGCTGCTCCATCACGCCACCACCCAGGATAATGCCCTGAGGCGACAATGTGCATACAAAGCCCATAAGAGCCTTGGCGATATAATCCGCCTGCAATTGCCAAGCGAAATGATCTGCAGGCAAACTCTGAGCGGCCTGCTGCCAACGCTCCGCTATGGCAGGCCCCGATGCCAGGCCTTCAAAGCATTGATCGTGATGATAGGGACATTTACCTCGGTACCCGTCTTCGGGATGCTTGGGCAGCAGGCAGTGCCCCAGTTCCGGGTGAAGCAAACCATGCACCAGTTTTCCACCGCTGACCACTCCCCCACCGATTCCTGTGCCAATCGTGAGGTAGATATAGTCTTGCCAGTCTTGTGCTGCTCCCCACTCCCCTTCCGCCAAAGCGGCAGCATTGACATCGGTATCAAAAGCCAAAGGCACGTCTATATGTTTTTTAATGGTTCCCAGTATGTCTGTATTTGCCCACCCGGCTTTTGGCGTTGAGGTGATATAGCCATAAGCCTGCGACTCGGGATGCAGGTCAATGGGGCCAAACGAACCAATGCCGATTACTTGCAACTCTTTTTGGAACGGAGCAAAGAAATCTATTACTTGCTGCAAGGTCTGCTCTGGAGTAAAGGTTGGGAAGCGGATCTCCCTGAAATCATCTGGGCCAGTGCCTACGGCACACACAAACTTGGTGCCCCCAGCCTCTATAGCGCCATACAGTTGAGACATTGTGGTTTCCTTTTTTTGGGCATTATCGCATCTCTTCAGTAGGCTTTTCAAAATTCATACTTGCCATTACAGCCCCACAGCTATACTGTATTTGCATACAGCATAAAACTCCAGTAGAGACCCGGTAATGAAACGCAGCGCCCCCAAGCAACAATCCAAAGCGCCATCTCCTGGGCTGGATCAGCTGCTCCAGCGAGATGACATTTGGCGTGGCCACTCACAGCGCTTTAGCAACAGAGAAAGTGTCGATACCGGCTTCCCCTTGCTCAACCAGTATCTACTCAATACGGGCTGGCCGTGCAACAGTTTAATTGAGCTCTGCCAGGCTTCTGCTGGCAGTGGCGACTGGCTACTGTTTTCCCCTGCCATGAAAACTCTGCTGACAGAACACCGCGGACATGCGGTTCTATTAAACCCACCATCCCTGCCATTTGCACAGGGTTTAATGCAAGCCGGCATTCCCCTGCAACAATTGCTGGTAGTGCACACGACGAATAAGGCGGACTTTGTTGTTAGCTTCGTGGAACTTGCACGGGCCAGCTGTTGCAGCCTGCTACTGGCCTGGCAACCCAAGCAGGCTTTAACTTATACAGAGTTACGAAAATGTCAGTTAGCCTGCTCAGATAACAATGGCCTTTATTGCATTTTTCGCCCTCTTCAGGTGCAGCAACAAAGTTCGCCCGCTGCGCTGCGCTTAAAAGTAGCGTTAAGCCAAAACGCACTGGATGTTTTTATCCTAAAACAACAAGGACAGCTTCGCTCGCAAGCGGAAACGCCCATACAGCTTGCGCTGCCTCAACAATGGCAGGCCTTACAAGCTCACCGCAAACTTGGCGACGACGACCTGTTATCCCCTGCTGCAGCCAATGATCAGGCATTTACTCATTATCAGCCACGGCAAAACATTTTATCCATGGGCCTACGCACTCAAAACGGCAAAAAAATAAAACTAAAACGACATTATTAACCCCAGGGATGGGGTGTATGGCGAAATGTGTAGGGAACACATTCGGCGAACCCCAGGGATGGGGTGTATGGCGAAATGTGTAGGGAACACATTCGGCGAACACCAGGGATGGGGTGTATGGCGAAATGTGCAGGAAACACATTCGGCGAACCCCAGGGATGGGGTGTATGGCGAAATGTGCAGGGAACACATTCGGCGAACCCCAGGGATGGCGTGTATGACGAAATGTGCAGGAAACAAACACGACAAACCCAGGTAATAAATTCACCTATTAACACTGCACCCGGTGCTTTTAGCGGTAGTTCAAAATGAAAAGCACAGTAAACAAATTATGGATTGCTCTTCGCTTGCCCATGTTACCCATGGAGGTATTTGGCTTTTACGCCAATCATAGCTCTGCACTTATTGTGATACATAAACAGCAAGTCGTATGTGCCAATGAGCTTGCTCAAAATAACGGCATAAAAACAGGCATGCCCAGCTCAACAGCAGGCTTGCTGGTGGATTGTCAAACGCAGGAACGAGACACGTCTTTAGAACAACACGCCATGCAACAACTGGCAGAATGCCTCTATCGCTATACCCCCTATATTGAGCTACAGCTCCCCAATCATGTCACCGACAGCGGCTTTATGATAGAGGTCTCTCGCTCTATAAAATTATTCAAAGGCCTCAGTAATATCATTGAGCATATTCAACAAGACCTCAAAAACAAACACTACCAATTTGAGCTAGGCCTTGCTCACACGAATAAAGGAGCCTGGCTTTTGTCGTTTCGTCCACCACTCATTAGCAAGAATGCGAACCGGCAGGAGTTTATCAACAGGCTCTCGAATTTAAACCTTAGCCTGCTCGCCAAAACACCTCAAAGTACGATTAAATGTAAACAACTTGAACAACACATTCAAAACCTGGACAAATCCGGGTTTAGTACCCTGGGCGACATCACCAGGCAAATACAAAGTCAATCTCTGGCTAGCATTCGCAAACGCTGGGGGCAAAGCTTTACAGCGTTTGTTGCAGATATTTTTGATATAGAGCAGCAAATCAATCAGCCAAGCCTGTTCGAAAAACCCATAGAGCTTTATCAGCCAGAGGATTTTTTTTACGATAGCATTCAATTTGATTATCCCATCAGTAACCTTGAACAATTACAACAACCCATGGAGTTTTTATTAAATAATCTAAGCGAATACCTTATTAAGCGCCAATTACATTGCCAGAAAATAGACTGGCTGCTATTCGATATTTATCACAACAGGCAGGAAATTAGCGTACATTGCAGTCAAGCTCAAAGCCAATGGCAGCTACTCTACGAACTCAGCAATATTCAGCTGGAAGCAAAAACACTGACATTTGAGGTGGATACCCTGGAACTGATCTGCCGTAACACCCTACCGGCGGAAAACCATACCGGCAAATTAGCATTTTCTGGCAATCACAGCGCAGACAAGGTTAAAAACCAGCAAAACTTCGCCATAGTTACAGCCAAACTAAAGGCGCGTTTGGGAGAGCAGGCTTTATTTAAAGTCAGCTACAACGACAGCCATATACCAGAGCAAAGCAATATAAAAATCGATATAAACGACACCGCTGAAGACAGCTTACCGGCTGTACACCTAGCAGCCTTACGGCCAAGCTGGCTATTCAACTCGCCGCAAGCGATTCAGGAAAAACAACAAACCTTATTCTGGCGCGGTAAGCTTGAACTGCTGCAAGGCCCGGAGCGTATTGAAGGAAACTGGTGGGATACCCCCACCGCGAGAGATTATTTTATGGCGCAGCGTGAAGATTTTCTGCGCCTTTGGGTATTTTATGATTTACAAAAAAAACGATGGTATGTTCAAGGGGTCTTTAGCTAGCGAGCATAGTGTATAGCGCTGAAAATATATAAACCCGGTCAAGGCAATGTCTGCCGCAATTCGCGAGCCGCCGTTAAAAACTAAAATTCATACCCAATTCCCACCACTAAGCGGGTATCCGTTTTTTCGGGAAGCGTATCCTCAGAGGCCACCGGATCGCTAACATTATCCCAAATAAACTTAACAGTAAGATCAAAATCTGAAATCAGCTCAATATCCAAACCCGTTTCCAAATGCTGCAAATAGCCGCCGGCGTCTTTACCAACCGACTGAAAATCCCAATAGAGCTCAAAGTCGATATCCTTGGTAATTTCAATTTCGAAATCCGTGCCAAGAGCATAAACGGGGTTCTGCTTTTTGTCTTCCTTACCGGCTTCGACAGTAATAAAGCGTGTCAACTGATAACCCGCACCAGTATTAACGCTCCACGAGGTTCGCTTATTGTCAATAATGAAATAACCAGGCCGAAAACTATAGGAAACACGCACATCAATGTTCTGAAATTTATCGCGATAGGCTTCTAAAGCGATAGGGCGCAAAAACCAGCGATTGGATATAAACCAATCACCATTAATATTGGCCCGGTGATTGTTCTCCGTTTCTACCGATTGCGTTAAGGAAAAGCTGCTCAACAATTTGAACTGAAGCCGACTGGAGGACGTGCGCCGCTGAACATCAAAATCAAAGTTGTAATCCTGCTGCTCGGTATTCCCCTCCCGCATATTACCGCCGAAAGATATGTTACCAGACCACAGATTCCAACCTCGCTTACCACTGGCGGCGATAGAAATCAGCGCACCACGCTCAAAGGTGTCAATTTCCGTATCGTTTATCAAACGAACCAAAGAACCCTCAACCAAGACTAAACCATCCACAATGCGCCCATTTTCAAAGCGCAGACTTTTGCGGATATGCGTGCGAGCCACAGCAATATCATCCCAATCGAGCACCAACAAACCCAGCTCGTCGCTATCGAACTCAAGCTCCTCCCGATACATGGAGATAAGCTCGCCCTTTAACCACTCACCCGAGCTGAGTTGGACCCAGTCATACTCAGTAGGCATCGCAGGGGCATTGGGTGACCAGCCGGCATCACCAATGACCATAGAGCGCAGGGTTTTATCAAGCTCGTCCTCCGGGGTTTGGGGGTCGCGGTAGGGTTGGGCGTCAGCCAAAACGCCAAATAACAAGACAACACTGGAAAGTATGATGATGTATGGGATTTTTAACATAGCACTGAATAAAAAAGGGAGAATTGGTTATTCATTAGCCACAAGCCGTGACTACCTGAAGTAAGCTAGCGTGCGATTGTATTACATTTATAGCTATGACAAACATTCCGAGCTTTAAGCCGTGATTGTAACCTAACGGTCACATTTGCAATGTAGCCTGCGCCACACGTGCACTTTGGTGCCAAGTATAAGGTCGACGAAAAGCATAAAACGGCTAGCGCCAACGAGAGCATAAAACTCTTGTACTCCACCCTCTAGCTGTGAGTTGCACCTTTTTGATTATAGCTATTAGCAATACCGCCGCGAACGGAGGATTTATGACTGATGCCATCCCAGAAAACAACAATGCCCAAACCTTAAAGCAGGACGCTCATTGGCTGGAATGGCTAAAAATCGTTGGCCTGGTTTACCTGCTACTGGTTGCTGTATCGCTGATTGGCAGTGGCTTCAAGCTCGCAGCAGGCGTGCATGCAAAGGAACTGTTTGCCTTTGCCAGTAACCCGATTGCGGGTATTGTGGTTGGTACTGTGGCCACCGCACTTATCCAATCTTCCAGTACGGTTACCTCTATTATTGTCGGGCTAGTAGCAGGAGGCCTGCCGGTATCTATCGCCATCCCTATGATAATGGGTGCAAATATTGGTACCACCATTACTAACACCATCGTCAGCCTGGGCCACATAAGGCAGGTTGACGAGTTTCGCAGAGCCTTCTCGGCAGCAACCATCCATGATTTCTTCAATTTGATGGCAGTGGCAATATTTCTACCCCTGGAGATAATGTTTGGCTTGCTGGAAAAAACCGCCTACGCCGCCTCGGAAATACTGGCAGGAGGGGGGTCCATGTCGATGAGCGGCTTTAACTTTATGAAAGCCCTGGTGAAGCCCCCCATAAAGCTGCTATCTGACAATGTGTTTTCAGTATTCCCCAGCGTTTTAAGTGGCATATTGATGATCACACTTGGCGTACTCACAATCTTCCTTGTCATACGATTTATTGGCAAATTGCTAAAAACACTTATGGTGGGCAGAGCCAAAGGTATCCTCCACTCTGCCGTCGGCCGAGGCCCTATTTCAGGTATTGCATCAGGCTCAATAGTTACCGTACTGGTGCAGTCAAGCTCCACCACCACCAGCTTAATCGTCCCTCTTGCTGGCAGCGGCGTATTTACCCTTAGGCAAATTTACCCTTTCACACTAGGGGCAAATATCGGTACCACTATCACCGCCTTGCTCGCGGCCACCGCAGTAACCGGTGAATATGCGATTTTCGCTTTGGAGATTGCGCTGGTCCATTTACTATACAATACTTGTGCTGTACTCGTTATTTACGGAACCCCTGTACTTCGAGAAATACCTATCTGGTGCGCAGAGCACTTGGCAGAAGCTGCGACAAAAAACAAACTGTATGTTGCCGCTTACATCTCGCTTGTATTTTTTGTTGTTCCGCTTGTATTAATTAGCGGTAGTACGTTATTAGGCTATTAATATTTTGGAGGATGCTATGACAAACTTTGCTCAGGAGAAGAAACAAGAGCTTGAGCGGAGAATTGACGTTCTCGAAGACTCCCTCAAGGATCTTAGAGCACAATTGTCCGTGGTAGAGCAGGAAGCACAGCACGAGGCTATTGACCATCTGGAAAACTACGCAAACGCCATCGAGCACAAATACGATGACTTAAAGGAATTTTCCAGTGTAGTAGTAAAAGAACTCCGACAGCTATTGCATAAAACCTAAGCTCTCTCTCAGGGCTTAGCCTTCCCGCTCCTCCAACTAGCCCAGCTACCGCTAACAATTATTGCCAATTCACTTGTTAGCGGTAGAATGTTCTTCCTGCCCCCTCGCTGCAGCCTACATGAAAGGAGTCACTATGTGGCAAGATCGTGCTCGCACATTAACCGCGCTTGCTCCCGGGTTAATCAACTTCCGTAAACCGTGGATATGGTTTCTCATATTTTTTAGCCTGTGGGGCTTATGTCTTGGAGCACTTGCACCCTGGCTTATAAAAAATACCCTGCAGAATAGCGCTGCAGAGCGCTTAAACAGCACTCTCACCATTGAGCGACTGCGTATAAACCCCTACCTGCTGAGTGTTACTGTCGACAATCTTGAGCTGGTATCAAATAGCAGAGCACGGCTTGGCTTCGAACACCTTTACATCAACTTCCAACTCAGCAGCCTGTTTCGCTGGGCATGGAGCTTTAAAGAAGCGCACCTGCTGGGCGTATACGCAAACTTGGAACGCTACAAAGACGGCACAAGTAATATAGAAAAACTGGCTCAACAGTGGCTGACAACAGCAGAGCCATCGAGCCCAAAGGAAGAGCAATCACCGGAAAATAAAAGCGGTGATATTCCCAGAGTTTACATTCATGATCTACAGTTAAGCGTAAAAGAAATCCATACCTATGATGAAATACCGCAAACCCCATTTAGATCAACATTTGGGCCTCTCTCACTAAATGTTGAAAAACTCAGTACATTGGAAAACAAATCGGGGCAGCAAAAGGTAAGTCTTTCTACCTTCGACGGCGCTGAAATCAGCTGGCAAGGTAATATTTCACTCAACCCTTTAGGCAGTGATGGCCATGTCACGCTGAAAGGACCTTTCTTCGACCTGCCAGCGCGGTATCTGCAAGACACGCTTAACTTTGATGTGGACTCAGGGGAGCTTACTGCAAACCTGGATTACTCCATTCACGAAAAAAACAGCGAAGTGCACGTTCAAATTGTCAAAATAAACGCTTATGTTCGAGATTTACTACTGGTACAAAAACACAATAACTCGGCGCTGTTCAAATTACCGGAATTAGAAATAAGCGGCGGTGAGCTGCACTGGCCAAACAATACCTTTTCGCTGCAAACCATTGATTTTAAAAATGCTGAAGTCTGGCTGGAACAATCCAAAAGCGGTGAGATAAACCTGAATAAGCTCTTCAAGCAAAGCAACCGTGAAAAGCCCAGTAAGCCGTCTCAACATACAGAAAAAAACAGTCCCGAATGGCGAGTGAGTAACAACACCTTTCGCCTAAGCAATTGGAGTGTCTACTTCCTGGATAAGGCGCTGTCATCACCAGCAAATATCAACATCGACAATATACGGGTACAACTTGAGGGCCTAAGCAACCAAGAAAACACCCCGCTGACAATAGAAGCATCGGCGGAATTTGCGACTGGGCAGATGAGTGCCCATGGTCAGCTTACCCCTATCCCCTTCAGCAATATGGAAATTCAATCGCAGCTAGACGCCCTTGACCTTGCCATATTGCAACCTTATATCGCAGCCTATGCCAATGTTGAACTGAAAAAGAGTTTACTCAGCGCCGAAACAAAAATTACCGCAACGAATAAAGATCAGTTAGTCATTAATAGCAACCTGAAGCTCTCCGCCTTTAAGCTGCTTGACAAAACCGGGCAGCAGGCACTTTTACAGTGGGAAAATCTTCAAATAGGCGAGATTGAGGCAAAGCTGCAAGAAGACAGTGTCGCAGTTGGCAGTGTTACCCTCGATAAAGCCTATATCGATTTCTCCATTGCAGAAGATGGCAGCACCACAGTGGATCGAGTATTAGTCCATAAAGCGGAGACTGCATCGAAAAAAGCCCCAGCTCAATCCACCACGAAAAATGCACTCGAATTTAGCATCGCCAGCATCACCATTTCGGATACCTCGGGTAAATTTTCCGATGCATCACTCCCCTTACCTTTCGCTACAGACTTCACCAAGCTTAGCGGCAATATTACCACCCTCGCCAGCAACAGCCGCGAACCAGCAGACATCGCTCTGGAAGGTAAGGTTGATGAATTCGGGCTAATGAGAATTAAAGGTGCGCTAACGCCTTTTGATCCAAGGCTAAACACGGATATAAAGCTAAGTTTCAAAAATCTGGACATACCAAAACTCAGCCCCTACGCTATGAAATTTGCCGGGCGCAGTATTGAAAAAGGCAAACTGAATGTTGACTTAGGTTACCGGGTACAGCATAGCAAACTGCAAGGTAGCAACAACATTGAGCTACAAAAGCTCAAGCTTGGAAATAAAGTAGAACAGCATGGCGCAATGAATTTACCTTTGGACATGGCCGTTGCCTTACTTAAAGATGGCGACGGTAATATAGAAGTCGCCCTACCGGTAAAAGGCGATGTAAACGATCCAAAGTTCAACTATGGCAAGGTTATAGGGCAAGCATTTGCCCGACTCATTACCAGCATAGTTGCATCCCCGTTTAGATTGCTGGGTTCTCTGGTTGGCAGCGGCGAACAGCAGCTTAGCCAGGTTTACTTCGACCCAGGAAGCAGCGAAATAACACCTCCAGAAAAAGAAAAATTGATTAACCTGGTAGCCGCACTGCAACAAAGGCCAAAATTGCAACTTGATATAAGCGGTGTTTACGTAGCTGCGCTTGATGAAAAAGCACTAAAAGCCGAGTTATTCAACAAACAGGAAATTGAAAAATTCGGCGAGCAAGAGTTAAAAGCACTCTCAAGAGTTTCCAAAAGCTATCTAAAATTTATTGAATCTCAATTTCTGGCATCGAATGAGAAGTCCGCTCTGGATCAACTTAAAACCGAGCACACCGCTACAACAGGGGAAAACAGCAAAGCACACCTGGATACCCTCGCCTATGCCAATCACATAAGAGAATATTTAATTGACGCTATCGACTTGCCCGCGCAACAACTGCTAGGCCTAGCCGACGAGAGAGCCCAGCAATTACAACATTTTTTAGTCGTACAAAACGACTTATCCAAAAATCGCGTGGTAATACAACCAAGTGAAGCATCCACAACATCCGAAGACGAATTGATACAACTGGAACTCAAACTGGAAAGCCTTTGATGAGCCCCACCAAAAAAGTACTTATTTTATTCGCGCACCCAAGCTCCCACCGCTCGGAAGTAAATGCTCCCCTGTTCCAGGCCTCACAACAGGTGGAGGGAGTAACATGTGTCGACCTCTATGCACGCTATCCCAAGCAGAGAATTAATATTGACAAAGAGCAGCAACAGCTCAATGAACACGATATTATTATATTTATGTTCCCCCTCTATTGGTATTCCACGCCTGCGATTTTGAAAGAATGGCAGGATCTGGTACTAGAACATGGCTACGCCTATGGCAGCGGAGGAAACGCATTGCATGGAAAAACTTTCTTGTGTGCAATCAGTGCTGGAGGGGCAAAATCCGCCTACCAGAGCGAAGGCTACAATCACTTTACTGTACGGGAATTATTGCGGCCACTGGAACAAACAGCCTATTTAACAGGAATGTATTATTTACCACCCTTTACCCTATTTAGTGCCCGTAACGCAGTGGAAGAGCATCGTCTGCAAAGCCATATTGATAGCTGGCTGAATGTCTTAAAAGCGCTCAGGGACGATAAAATTGATGTAGCAGCATACTCAAACGCCACAAGCCTAAACGAAAACCTGAGAACATTCGTCGCCAATGACTAGCTATTTTGTTCAAGCCTGTATTTACCTCTGCGCTGCGGTTATCGCAGTTCCCATTGCTCGCCGCCTGGGTCTTGGTTCGGTGCTGGGCTATTTAATTGCTGGCGTAATTATCGGCCCCATAACAGGTATGGTCGGCAAAGAAACCACCAGTATCCAGCACTTTGCAGAATTCGGTGTGGTGATGATGCTGTTCCTGGTTGGCCTGGAACTTGAGCCAAAAATGCTCTGGAATATGCGCACCAAGCTTTTAGGTTTGGGAGGCTTACAAGTTGGATTAACTGCCGGCATTATTACCGTAATTGCTCTGATTTTGGGCCAACAATGGAGTATAGCGCTTACCATAGGCTTAATTTTCTCGCTATCTTCCACAGCAATTGTACTGCAAACATTTAGCGAAAAAGGTCTGAATAAAACCGAAGGCGCTCGCAGTGCCTTTTCTGTTTTACTTTTCCAGGATATTGCGGTTATTCCAATGCTGGCACTTATCCCTTTATTAGCATTGCCAGAACTCACGGAACTTGCAAACCACTCAGCGCACGCCGGCGAGCACCACGGGGAAATCAGTCTGGTTGCAGGTATGCCTGGCTGGGCCCATGCCTTGATTGTAATCTCAGTAGTTACGGCGGTTGTAACCGGCGGCCATTTTCTAAGCCGACCACTATTTCGCTTTGTGGCGAACTCCGGTTTGCGTGAAATGTTTACCGCCGCATCACTAATGCTGGTTATTGGTATAGCCGCACTCATGAGCGTAGTTGGCCTTTCTCCCGCATTGGGAACCTTTCTCGCGGGTGTAGTACTGGCAAACAGTGAATTCCGGCATGAGCTGGAAAGCAACATAGAACCATTTAAAGGCCTGCTACTAGGGCTGTTTTTTATCACCGTAGGCGCTGGAATAAATTTCGATTTACTCACAAGTAAGGCGCTGTTAATTACTGCATTAACTTTGGGGGCAATACTTCTAAAAGCTCTTGTGCTTTATTCTCTCACCTTTATTTTTAAAGTTGTTAAAAGTGATCGATGGCTGTTTACCCTTAGCCTCGCACAAGCAGGCGAGTTTGGGTTTGTGCTGTTAAGCTATAGCGTACAAAACAGTGTAATACCCACGGAGCTGGCCCAACTGCTGTCTCTGGTGGTCGCCATCTCCATGTTTTTAACACCGGGCTTATTTATTCTTTTCGAGAAAATTATCCTGCCGCGCTATCAAGCCTCGTCCAATGAGCGTGAGGCCGATAGCATAGAAGAACAAGGTACCGTCATCATTGCCGGGATTGGTCGCTTTGGTCAGATTATTAACCGACTGCTGGTTGCCAATGGCGTAAATACAGTAGTACTCGATCACGAGGCCAATCAAGTTGAACTGCTACGCAGGATCAACATCAAAAGCTACTTTGGTGATGCCACCCGCCCGGACTTGCTGCATACAGCGGGTATCGAGGAAGCCGCTTTGTTTATCATTGCACTGGATGACAAAGAGCGTGCGGTGGAACTCACTGCCCATATCAAACATAAACACCCGAAACTGCGTATTCTCGCTCGCGCCTTCGACCGGGGACATGGCTACCGGCTTCGCCACGCTGGTGCGCACTTTGTAGTGTCTGAAACTTACTATTCGGCCCTGGAGATGGGAGGAGAAGCGCTTACTTCCCTTGGGTTTCACCCCTTTCGGGCAAACCGGCAAAAAGACACATTTCTGGAAACTGAACTGTTCCATCAGGAAGAACTCTATCAAACCTGGGCTGAGGCCACAGAAGACAATAAGTTTAATGAAAGCTACCGTGAAATTTTCATGCGCCTTGAATCGCTACTTCACAAGGCCATGAATGACCCGCAGGACAACGAAGCAGCAGGCAGCGAACGAGGATGGACGCCCCCTCCCAAGAACTATAGCGATAAGCTCGAGTAAAAATACCTAGGGAACCTCTGAACAAGTCTATGCGGCCTCTGGCTTTCAGAAACATAAGCCCGGCAAGGCATGCAGCAAAGCGGCGATACGCTGCTTGACCGTCAAAGCAGCGCACCGCAGGGCTAGAAATTTCTGAAACTGCTTCGGACGCAGTGAGCAGCACAGAGACCACCTGGACTTGTTGAGAGGTTTCTTGGTTATTAAAAACTCAAGGCTATAAGAATTTATTCTATACCAAACTCTAATCTAATTTGCGCCAAGGTAAGCCACTTCTTATGCTCTAAGAACACGCATCTTTTGAGCTATAAATTGCCCTATGAAACAGCTTCTCGCCTTTTTCCTTATATTGCTTTCCTTCTCCGCACATTCAACTCCCAACTGCAGCGCCATCCATTGTAACTGCCAAGCGCTCGCCTCTGAGTCTTGGAAAGAAATGTGTGTTACTCGGGAGAGCTTACTGCGCGAGAGCTGCGAAAAGGAGGCTAAAGAAAAGCTGGGAAACTGCATTGTACATGGCCCTGCCGCAAGCAGACCATCTCTTGTGCTTGATGAGAAAAATACCAGCCCGGAACAGGCAAAGGGAATACAACTGCTCAGTTACAAACTCGCAGCCATGTACTGGTCGATACAGCAGGATATGCAATTTATAGATAACCATATAGGCACATCCGAATACGTGATGGCAGAACAACGTCTCAAGCTAATGCTGTATAACAACCAGATGCTATTCAATATTCAACAGCAACTTGCACACTTAATTGAAGGCTCTGGGAATACCGCACAGGTGGCTCAGTCATGGCGCAATTTCGCAGATGAAACCGATCAATTGACTCTCCAATTTTTTACTTCCAGCACGGCTTTGCTTAATAATGAAAAAACACAGGAAAAGGCCACTAAGCTCGCCCAACAAATGCTCTCTGCAACGGGCGATCTATACGAGCAGGTAGCCTATGCCTACACACAAGCTAGGCAACATGAGCTTGCCGCCAATACCTGGAAGCAATCTGCGTCTATCTCCTCTACATTACTTAGCATTGCAGAGAATAATAATGATAAAGAAGTGATTGATTACTATCGCTATCAATCGGCCACACGGCTTCACAGAGCCAGCGCCACCCTAAAAGAGCTTACAACCACGAAAGAAATGTAGTATCCGAGCTATATTTGCTGCGATAAGATATTTCGCTACACTTCACCTGAAAACACAGGTATCGCTGTTATCAGCGCTGGCCAAGGCTACTAAGCTGGCAAATATACAATAAAAAGATCGCAGTGGCCGGTATTACCGCTCACGGTAAATCAGCCCTAGCGCTCCCTGCAGCTTAAAGGCTTCCATAAAGCAACGCATATAATTTCAGAGACCTTTTCAAACCAGGTACAAGCGCGCCAACTTGGACAAAATAATAATGACTCGACGGGTATTTCTTTGCATTCTGCTTACCTTCCTTCCCGCGCGAATATTGCACGCGGCAGACTCTGCTCACAACGCAGTGCTGTTAGAGGAAAATTTTGATAGTGCTCATAACAATGCCTTTGCGGCAATAGCGCTAAAACACAAAAATATCACCCTGATTAAGGGTACCGGAACCGATGGTTCCAATGCTATCCGGGTAGCCTATGTAGGAACTAAACGCGGTAGCGAACGAGTTAGCTTGCGCTACCCGCTCAAACAGAAAGTCAAGCAGGCGAGCCTTTCCTTCGACGTACGCTTCGCGAAGGACTTCCAGTGGACCTATGGCGGCAAACTACATGGACTTGGGCCAAAACACCCCGTAACCGGCGGCAAGCAACGTCAAGCCGACCGCTGGAGTGCACGAATCACCTTCCAAAAGGAAGGACGGTGCGCAACATACCTATACGATCAGGATAGATCAAAAAAATGGGGAGTCGGCAACATATCAAGCGCCACCGTATTTACTAAGGGCCGGTGGCATCATGTAGAACTGCAGTTAAAACTCAATGACCCACACAAGGCAAACGGCTCAGCCAGAATATTTATCGACGGAAAACCTGTTGCGGTCAGTGAAAATATCGATTTCCGTCAGGACTACGGTTCCAGTACATTTATCGAACAACTACTATTTAGTACCTTCCACGGCGGCAGCAACACTAAATGGACACCCGTAAACGATAAGGGCGAAGCAATCACCGTCTATGCGGACTTCGATAATTTTCTTGTCACCAGCCAAATCCAATAAAACACGAAAGCTTAACCACCAGCAGCAAGATAAACAAACGAGCAAAATTTCACCAAACAATACAAGCACCTCGGTAAAGTAAACTTTCTGTTGGCAAAGACTTGAGGCTGGTATAATTTGCCGGTACCTGCTTTCCCACCCACAACTCTTTTCGTTTCTATAGACCTTCGGGCTGCAGGGATTGTGTACTCTGGGGCAGAAAGCCCTCACTAGGATGTAAATTCAAATGCTTAAAAAATTACGCACCGGCGGAATTGTTCTCGTATCCATTATTCTGGTTCTATTCAGTATCACCTGGCTGTCCTCGCCTTACGTAGCGCGCTTGGCGATGGGTAAAGTGCTCGAAAGCGAAAAGGTGGAACTTGGCGAGCAAAGCAGTGTTCGCGTAAACCTGTTTCTTTCAACAGTTACGGTTCAAAATTTGACCCTTATAAGCCAAGGCAATCGCAGACTGGCACTAGAGACCTTGAGCGTGCATTTCAGCCTCAGCCGTTTGTTATGGCAGGAAATGCGGATAGACAAGATACTGCTACAAGGCCTGCATGTGGATATTGACCTGAAAGGAGATGATGCTCATGCGGCAGGTTTTTCCTTAAACCGACCACAAACCGACCCCGTTCAAGAAGAAAACCAGAATGCTGACGATAGCACTTCAGGGCGCCAGGTAAGCATTGCGGTTCCTTATGTAGAATTGCGCGATATAAACCTTCGACTGGACAACGGAGAAAAAATCCATGAACTCCGGTTTGACGACATCAGTATAGAGCGCTCTCTCTATAAAAATGCGGTACTCAGTTCTCAAGCACAAATTCAGGGCACAATTGACAACGCAGATTTTGATATTGAGGCCTTGGTAGAGTACGGCATAGATTCCGCTACTATTGAGCTGGGTTTAAATGCAAATCAATTTGCATTAAACCATATTCAATACCTGCTGCCAGAAAACATTGAGGAACTGAGCGGGCTTCTCTCGCTTAAGGTTTCTAGCAAAATTAGTATTATTGGCAAACAAATTAGTGTTAAAGGATTGCAAGCCAATCTTGAACTAGACACACTCAATTACCGGGATACCAGCTACGCTCTAAACCTCGAGCGTTTTGACCTTACCTTGTCCCCCGGTCTCATGGATTTATCTGAAGACAACAAGCTCAAATTTGATGGCAATTTCGAGCTCAACAGTCAGGCTTTTAATCTTGGCCCAGCTGATTCTTTAGCCAAAATAACCGGGTTTAATAGCTTAAAAATAGAAGCTCTTAACCTTCAGCTGGATGATGCAGATTACCAAGCCAGCATTGGTGCGATAGACATTGAGCGCAGTTTCGTTTCTCTACTCGATCAGGAAAAAACGCCTTTACCCGAGCTTGCAAAGCTGAACAACATCCGAATTGAATCTATCAATTTAAACAATAAGCAGGCGCGCATTGAAACCGTACAAATTGACGGCGGAAAAATAGAGGTACTTATTGACGAACAAAAAAATATAGCCAATTTAATAGCGCTTCCATCCGCCGATGAGGCAAGCACAAGCGATAAAGCACCAGAAGAAAATCCCCAGGTGGAAGAACAGAAAAGTCAGCTCTCGGAAAACGAAGCTACATTTGATATTTATCTGGGTAATTTGGCTCTTACAAAACCCATTGAAATAGTAGTTAGCGATAAAAGTATTCAGCCCGCCTTTAAAGAAAATTATTTTCTCGAAACCTTAAGCTTAACCACTGTAGATACCGCCAACACGTCGCAAGCAGCCAGCTATGAGATTCAGTTACACGACGGTGATTTCTTCAAGTTCAAGCTACTTGGTTCAATTGCCCCATTTGCAGACAAGCTCAATGGAGAGTTTAAGTTAAATACCAGTGAATTTACCCTGCCAGAGGTTTCCCCCTACGTTAGCGATGCACTCGGCTTTAATATCATGGCGGGGCAAATGGATATGATGTTTGATGGAACAATTACTGACGACATACTGAAAAGTGTGGCAGATGTTCATCTTCGAGGTACGGAATTTAAATCTGATAAGAATTACGACGAGAAGGATTTATTGGGTCAAACAGCCATGCCACTCAATGTTGCTCTAGGCCTGCTGAAAGACGACGATGGTAACATCGCTCTTAAAATGCCAATAGACGGGGACATTAGCAGCCCCGATTTCAGCGCACGCCATATTATTGGCCTTGTTGTTACGAAAGCCGCCATGAGCCAGGCCAAGTCTTATCTTATAAAAACTTTTGTTCCCTATGGTCAGGTGCTTAGCGTAGCAATGGCAGCAGGATCCTATGCATTAAAAGTTCGCTTTGAAGACCTCCCCTATAAGCCAGGACAAACCATACCAGAAGAGCCTCAAATTACCTTTTCTGATCAGCTGTCTACTTTGATGACAGACAAAGAAGCGCTGCAAATAAAAATTTGCCCCATCGTCATACCCGGCGATGTGATACCCGGTGACGTGGCACCAGGCGAGCAACAACAACTAGCGGCAAAAGATGAGCTAAGTGCCGAGCACAAAGCCCTTTTACTGGACCTTGGAGAACAGCGAGCCGCCAACTTTAAACGTTACCTTATTGAACAGAAGTCCGTTAGTTCTGCTCGGCTACTGCTGTGCACACCGGAAATTGACCGAGACCCGCAAGCAAGCCCCCGGATAAAACTATCGATCTAAATCTTTGCTACTGGCTTTTACTGCCGGGCATTTAATCGCCACCGCTATAATACTGTTTATATTTACAGTATTATAGCCTTATGCCCTACTGCCACATCAACACCACCACCAATTACAGCTTCCTGCAGGGAGCCTCTCATCCGCAGGAATACGTGCTGCGCGCCCGAGAGTTGGGCTACAGCGCTATTTGCGTTTGCGATGAATGTTCCCTTGCTGGCATAGCCAAAGCCCACATAGCCGCCAGAGAGCTTGAAATAAAGCTATTGATAGGCAGCCGCTTTCACCTATCCAATGGCTATAAGCTGATTGCTATCGCCCCTCACCGCAAGGCCTATAGCGAGCTTTCCGGCTTTATCACCCTGGCTCGCAGGCGAGCGCCCAAGGGCGAATATGAAGCCCACATGGACGACCTTCGCTTCCGCTTACAAAACTGCCTGATTATCTGGCTTCCCTGCCCCGCTAGCAGTGATGCAAGCGTTGCAGAAGCCCTGTCTAGCGCATTTAAGCATCGCCTGTGGCTGGGCCTTAGCCATCAATACTGTGGTGGCGAACAACGGCTATTCGAAAAATGGCAGTCCCTTGCAAAGGCTTTCAAAATACCTATGGTGGCCTGCGACCAGGCACTGATGCACCACAACTGCCGCAAACCCCTGCAGGATGTACTCACGGCAATCAAACACAAGAGCAGTGTTAAAGAATTGGGTACACAGCTGCAAAGCAACGCCGAAGCCTATCTAAAACCTATTGGCGACTACTACGCACTCTACTCACCAGCAATGATTAGCCAAACAGAAATTATTGCTGGCATGTGCGAATTTTCACTGGATGAGTTGCGCTATCAATACCCTCAGGAGCTGGTTCCGAAAAACTTGAAGCCTATTACCTATTTACGCCAACTGGTGGATGAAGGAAAACAACAACGCTGGCCACAAGGCACGCCGCAATTTGCCGAAGACATTCTGCAAAAAGAATTAACACTCATAGAAGAGCTTAACTACGAATATTATTTTTTAACGGTGCACGATATTGTTCGTTTCGCGCGGGAGAAAAATATACTCTGCCAAGGCCGAGGTTCGGCGGCAAATTCCGTTGTGTGTTACTGCCTGTTTATTACCGAAATTGCTCCAGGGCAAATAAACGTATTATTCGAGCGCTTTATTTCCAAAGAACGCAACGAACCGCCAGATATTGATGTGGATTTTGAACATCAACGCAGAGAAGAGGTTATTCAATACATTTATACAAAATACAGCCGGGAACGTGCAGCTCTGGCGGCAACGGTAATCACTTATCGGCCGCGCAGTGCCATTCGCGATGTGGGCAAAGCCCTGGGGCTAGAAGCCGCACTTATCGATCACCTGGCAAAGTCCCTGGCCTGGTGGGACCGCACCGGCGATTTAATTAAGCGCATCGAAGCTATTGGCTTACAGCCCCACAAAAAAACACTGCTACATTTTTTTGCCCTGGTGGAACAAATACTCGGTTTTCCCCGCCACCTCTCCCAGCATGTGGGTGGATTTGTTATTACTCAGGACAAGATCAGTGACTTGGTGCCGCTGGAAAACGCCAGCATGCCCGATCGCACAGTTATCCAGTGGGATAAAGACGACCTGGAGGCCATGGGTTTACTTAAAGTAGATGTACTTGCGCTCGGCATGCTTACTGCGCTTCGCAAATCTTTAGCGTATGTGAACGCATATGAGCCAAGCATAAAAAGCCTGGCGGATATTCCCCGTGAAGACCCTAAAACCTACGATATGCTTTGCGAAGCCGACACCGTTGGCGTATTCCAAATTGAATCGCGCGCGCAAATGTCCATGCTGCCTCGCCTGCGACCACGAAAATTTTATGATTTGGTAATCGAAATCGCCATTGTTCGGCCGGGTCCAATTCAAGGGGACATGGTTCACCCCTATTTACGCCGCCGCGATGGCCTGGAAGAGATAAGCTACCAGAGCGCGGAAATTAAATCGGTACTGGAATCCACTCTGGGCGTGCCTCTTTTTCAGGAGCAGGCCATACGCCTTGCTATGGTGGCTGCGGGTTTTAGTGGTGGTGAAGCGGATAATCTACGGCGCGCCATGGCCAGCTGGGGTAAAAATGGCAAGCTCTTGCAATTCGAAGATAAATTTATTAGTGGCATGCTCAGCAATAATTATGAATTAGAATTTGCCCAGCGTTTATTTGAACAAATAAAAGGCTTTGGCGGCTACGGTTTTCCAGAATCCCATTCCGCCAGCTTTGCCCTGCTGTGTTACGCCTCCTCCTGGCTTAAATGTCATCACCCTGCTGCATTTTACTGTGCCTTGCTCAACAGCCTGCCCATGGGCTTTTATTCAGCCTCGCAACTGGTACAGGATGCTCGTCGTCATAATATAAAAGTGTTACCGGTGGATATAAACCAGAGCACTTATGAAAACAGCCTGCAAGCCAGCGGCTTACAACATTCCCCTTGGGCTATTCGCCTGGGTTTTATTCGTGTGAAATCTCTGGATACAGAAAAAGCGAAGACTATCAGTGTGCTTAGAGCTAACAAACCCTTTACCGATATTCAGGATTTAGCCAAGCGCTGCTCCTTAAGTAGCAGCGATTTACAGCACTTGGCTGCGGCTGATGCATTACAAACGCTGGCGGGCAACCGGCATTATGCTCACTGGCAGGCAGCCGCCTTACAAAACCCTAGCCACTTTCTTGAAGCGGCAGAAACAGGTCAGTTATCAGACCAGCTATTTACCGCCGCCCCCAGTATAGAAAAAGATTTATTACAGGACTATGCAAATACCGGCTTAAGTTTACGGGTTCACCCCATGACTCTACTGCGAGAAGAATACCCCTTCAGCCGCTGTAAAAAGCAAAGCCAGTTAAGTGCCATTGGCAATGGTCGCTTTGTACAGGTAGCGGGCATTGTTACCGGGCGTCAACGACCCGGTACCGCCAAGGGAACCTTATTCCTCACCCTGGAGGACGAAACGGGAAATATTAATGTGGTGGTATGGAAGAACACTCAGGATTTATATCGCAAGCCACTGCTAACGGGTAAATTATTATTGATTAAAGGCCGCTTAGAAAAAAGCCCGCAGCAAAACTCTAGTGACACAGAAGTTATCCATGTGGTTGCAGGTAAGCTAATAGATTATTCACAACGGCTGCAAAATTTTTCCCTGTCTTCAAGAGACTTTCACTAGCCTGTGTTTTACTCCGCGAAGGTAATATCTGGACTGGCCCCAGGGGCTTAATATCTACAGACTGGAAACATCAAACTCACCCGCCTTAATTCTTCTAGCGCCTTCAATTAAATCCTCAACGCTAAAATTGAACTTGGCACTTTCTATGGCTGCCTTCGATAGAAAGGGGTTATTCAAGTCGATTATTTTTCGCTGCGCCAAATTGGCTTGATCCAAAAAGCGCTGAACTCGATCACTGCCATAGAAAAACCGGTCGAAACTACCGTCCTCTATAGCCATTAACAGCCCAGCCTCAATATCATTGGCAAATTGTTTTCGGCCTTTATTAACGAAAAAATAGGTTGGCAGTAAGTAGCGAATAACCAGATGTTCTTCTACGGCAAGATTAAGATCTCTATTGGCGTCAGTCTCTACCCAGGCTTCTGTGGCGCCTCGTGGAAAGGCATCGAAACGGCCACCATCCAACATATGAAACAAGCCCGCTTTTTTGGTTGCAACTTCAACATCAAAACCGGCTGACTCAAGGATTTTGCCATCTTTCCAGCCTCGCCCCTGGCCCATTCTGAAATTTCGCAAGTCGTTTATATTATTCACTGAACGATAGCGACCTATATCGCTTGCGCGAACAATCATAAACCGCAAGCTCATAAGGCCTCGATAACCATCGATGCGCACGGGAATAAATTCTTCTTCCTGATCAGGGGAGGTGCCGCCCCAATAGACGGCAATATTGCCGTGCAGGGCTGCTTCATGCTGTGCTGCTTTTGAAAGGCGCTCACTGGTCTCTACAAACTTATATTGCCGATCACTGTAGCTTAACGCGAGCTTCATCAGGTCGAGCATGTAGGGGCTATTGGTGGCACGAATCTTATTGATAGGCACATCAATCGGAGCTGCCGAGGCCTCACTAAGCACAAAAACAAGTAGCAAGAGGACACTAAATCTAAAGCGCATGGACACTATCTCACAATCATTGAGGGAATTAGCTTCCCTTTAAACTTAGCAAAGAATCCAGCAAACGGTGGGAGAATTGGCGCAAAATAATGATATACGCGAAAGAATTGGGGATAAGATGCGCAAAAAAGGTGCGAACCCGCCCTTTTGAGCGAAAACGAGCTATTGAGGCCCACAGAGCATCTACGTTAAGCTCAAAGCCACGCCCAGTCGGGTTAGTCCGACAACAAAACCATAATAAATACAAGGAGAACTCGGTGCTTAGACCTTTCCTCACCGCCTGCCTGCTCACTCTAGCAGCAGGTTGCTCAGACAAAACGGTCGACCCCGACCAGCAAAATACTTCTGCCCTAAATGAACAAAGTGACTGGCCCACTCTGGCTCTGCCGATAGCGCAAACAGCAGAAATGGAAAACAGAATCAAAGAACACCTGGCAAATATGAGCCTGGAGCAGAAGGTAGGCCAGATGATGCAACCGTCAATAAATGGCATCACCCCTGAACAGCTTAAAAAATACTACATCGGCTCAGTACTAAACGGTGGAGGAATGTATCCGGGAGGCAAGCGGCAGGCCAGCGCTGAAGACTGGCAAGCCTTAGCGGACGCATACTGGCTGGCTTCCATGGATATGCCCGAAGGCCTGCCAGCCATCCCCATTATCTGGGGTACTGACGCAGTACACGGTCACAACAATGTTGTGGGAGCGACACTATTCCCGCACAACAGCGCGCTGGGGGCAGCGAACGAGCCAGAACTGGTAAGGAAAATCGGCCAAGCCACAGCAAAAGAAGTGGCGGCAACCGGTATTGACTGGAACTTCTCCCCGACCGCCGCCGTTGCCAAAAACCTGCGCTGGGGCCGAAGCTACGAAAGCTTTGGCGAGCAGCCAGAGCTAGTGGCCAAAATGACCGCCGCTATGGTGTTAGGGCTACAGGGTGATGCCAAATCCAGCGACTTTCTGGGGCAGAACAGAGTGATCGCAACGGTAAAGCACTTTATTGGCGATGGCGGCACCCACAATGGCGATGACCAGGGCAAAACGCTCATCTCGGAACAAGAACTCATCGAACAACATGCTGCCGGTTATTTTGCTGGCCTTTCTGAAGGCGCACAAACGGTTATGGCTTCTTATTCCAGCTGGCAGGGGCTGAGTATGCATGCTCAGCGCTACCTGCTCACCGATGTATTGAAGGAGCGAATGGGCTTCGATGGTTTTGTGGTAAGCGATTGGAATGCCATCGGCCATATTGACGGCTGTACCAGAGATAGTTGCGCTACGGCCATTAACGCCGGAGTGGACATGCTCATGGTGCCCGATGCTCCAGACTGGCAGAACACAATTAGCAATACCATCGCTCAGGTAAAATCCGGCGAAATTCCAATGAGCCGAATTGACGATGCCGTGAGCCGTATTTTACGGGTGAAGTTACGCAGCGGCACGCTGTTCGTAAAACCAAGCCTGCGCAGTAACGATAATAATAAAAAGTACCTAAGCACAGCAGAGCACCGGCAACTTGCCAGAGAGGCCGTAAGACGCTCTTTGGTGCTGTTAAAAAACAATGCCTCTATCTTACCGCTACCCAACAAGGCGAACATTCTGGTTACCGGCAACGCAGCCGATAGCCCGGCCATGCAGAGCGGCGGCTGGACGATAAGCTGGCAAGGCAACGATACCCACGCAGAAGACTTCCCTCTTGCTACCAGTATTTACAAAGGCATTGAAAACGCTGTGCACAACGCAGGGGGTATGGTGAGCTTGAGCAGTAATGGCGAATACCAGCAAAAGCCAGATGTGGCTATTGTGGTGTTTGGCGAAGAACCGTATGCCGAAATGCGTGGTGATTTGCAAAACCTGAAAACGCTGGAATATGCGCGCGAATACCCACAAGCCCTGAGCCTGCTAAAAAAGTTTAAATCTGAGGGCATACCCACCGTTTCGGTATTTGTATCCGGCCGACCTCGTTTAACCAACAAGGAACTCAATCAGTCCGACGCCTTCGTAATGGCATGGCTTCCCGGATCGGAAGGGGCAGGTATTGCCGATCTTCTGTTCGCCAGCGAGTCCTCTAAGTCGCCCTTTGATTTTCACGGACGACTGCCCTTTTCCTGGCCCTCGCAAACCTGCCCACAACAAAATGGCCAGCACGCAAAGCCACTGTTTCCTTTTGGCTTTGGGCTGACTTATAGCCATCCGACCGAAACACCCTTATTTGATGAAAACTATGCCGCTCGAATCAATGGCTGCAACCTGCCAGATCAATTGGCGGAAGTGGCTACCCACCAATACAAGGGCAGCGATATTTCCCTGCACCTGGAGTTAAAGAGCCTGGAAAAATTCCCAGTGAAGGACGCCGTTGAGTGGCATGGAATAAGCGCCAGCGTTGAACGCAATGAGCTTGGCGAAATAAAAAACATGAACCTCCACTGGCAGGACGCCCCAAGAAATAACGCTGTTATTCAAAATGGTAAAACTCAATCCCTGCTAGAGAACCTGGCAAAAAACCACGCCCTGCAATTCGACCTAAATATTGCGCAAGCTGCCACTGAAAAGGTATGGATAAGAATGGAGTGCGGCCACCTTTGTGCAGACCAACTGGAAATCACCGAGCAGCTTAAAGTATTGCCGCTAAACAGCTGGCATAAAGTGTACGTGCCGCTGAGCTGCGTGGCACAGCATCGAACGGACCTGGCGAAAATTAATAGTTTACTGCGGGTGGATTCATCGGGTAATTTTAATATCACACTGAAAGAATTAGCCATAGCACCGGCTCCGGCAGACGCCATTAATTTGTGCGATAACTAATGTTTGGTAGTTAATGTTTGATAGCTAATAACTAACAATTAACCATCAATCACTAAAGAGAAACAAGGGGCGATAAGCCCCTTTTTTTTTCGCTAAAACTGCGCTAACCAGGCCGCGGAGCCCAGAATGGCGAGGTGGGGATGAGAAATTAAATCAACGGGTATGTCCTTCACGTATTTACTCATCACGCCCTTGTCGCTAAAACGTTGATTAAAATCACTGGCCTTAAGGAAATCAGCAATACGAGGTAATACACCGCCCCCCAAATACACGCCGCCTTTTGCACCGTAAGTGAGTGCGATATTTCCGGCGAGAGAGCCAATAAAGCTACAGAAGACATCAAGTGTTTGTCTGCAATTTTGATCCTCACCAGAAACACCTTCAGCGGTGACATTTTTAGGTTCAAGGCTGCGTGGCTCAGCGCCGTTGACATCGCACATGACTTTGTAGAGGTTCACCAAACCGGGGCCAGAGATAAACACCTCTGCCGAAACGTGTCCATGCCGGGCCATGGCCGCTTTAATCACCTCGCATTCCAGTGGCGTTGCAGGAGCAATATTCACGTGCCCACCCTCACTGGGGATAGGTAACCAGCCCTTGCCGGTATATGCCAGGCCAGCGACGCCAAGCCCCGTACCCGGGCCCAAAATAGCTTTATTACCTCGCGGGTCTCGAAGCCCATCACGCAGGGAGACTAAGTCGCCCGGTAACAAGGCGCTGGTAGCAACCGCCAGGGAGGCAAAGTCATTAATAGCAATAAAGCGATTAAAAGCGAATTCTTCACAGACCGCAGCCTGGCTAAAAGACCAACTCAAATTAGTCATTTTAACGGCATCACCCTCTACCGGGCCGGCGATGGCTACACAGGCGGAATGCACCTTCACCCCATCCAACTGCGACATATAAGCGCGTAAAGCATCAGAAAAAGTAGCGTATTCCGAGCCGTTTAAAATACTAATATTCTCGATTACAAACTGGCCAGCCTGCTCACCAACAACCAGAGCGAAGCGGGCATTTGTGCCACCGATATCTGCGACTATAGAAGGAAACATGTGAAGCAACCTCGATTTTATTGGTATGCGGCGCACTCTAGGCAAAGCGGGCGTCGAGGTCAAGGATAGAGCACTAAAAGCCCCGGATAAATCAATTTTTTCGCAAGGGCTCACAGTGGAACCCTTGCTTAACTATGAGAACGAATTAAAAATTAAAGCGCATTCCTACAGACCAGATGTCCGAGGTATCAATACGCTCGTAACCAGCTTCCACACCAATAGTTTCATTAAAGTTATAACCAAGCCCAGCGCCCAGGCCAAACTCCCAATCACTCTCAGCCGAACTCGATCCAGAGAATTCCCCGATACTTGCTTTAGCCGTGATCTCCAATTGACGATAAGAAGGTGCGGCAAACACGTACATGCCAGAGTCAAACTCCCACTGTCCACGTACATCAAAGCCCATCATATTATCCAGTTCCAGGCTTGCATCCATACCCTCGCCAAAACTCATTTTTTCGTCACTTAGACCAATACCGTAATTGAAGCTTGGAATAATATAGCAGTTACAACCCATATCAAATTTATAACCTATGGACGCGCTCACACCGCCAAAACTTAAATCAGCGCCGCCATCATCATCAGACAGGTTAAAATACTGAACACCCGCAACCCATTCTGCAGAAGCAGACAAAGGCAAGGCGACACACAACAAGCCAAGTATAAATTTCTTCATTGATTCTCTCCCTTAAAGGTAAAATATATTAAATTAATCACCGTATCGTCTGATCGGCGGAAGCATTATAGGCTCGCCGAACTTGAACGATAGCTGAACGCGAAGGGAGAATATTCATTTATATTTTTCGAAATAAATATAAATTCTGGGTATCGAAAGGAAGGATTATTGTATACAGCGCATAGGGCGTTTTACCGGTTTATCCCCCCGCTATAGTAGAGCATACACCCCATCCCTAGGGCTTCGCCGAATGTGTTCCCTACAAATTTCGGCATACACCCCATCCCTGGGGTTAAATAGTTACCCAGGTGTTTGTGTTGTTGCTTTTGAATATTGCATCAATTACTTTCATATTTGCCAGGCTGTCCTCCAGAGGAAGCAATTTATGCTGCCCGTTTAAAACAGCATCGGCAAACGCATCAAGCTGTTTCTCATAATGATTACAAGCTTCTGTTTCTATAATTTTTTCTTCTCGATTATGAAAAACACGAAGACTGGCCATGCAATTTTCAGGCTGGTAAAAAGGCATATCAATTAACAGGCTGCCGTGTTCTCCCCAAACCGTTACCCGCTGACTCGGCTCGCTTTGGGTTGAACAAAAAATATTTGCTCGCGCCTCGCCAAAATCGAGAATGGCATGGCTATGGCAGTCTGTTTGAAATTCCGGGTCAATAGTGAGCGCAGCCACTGCTCGCGACGGTTCGCTTTCTAATAAAAATCGTGCAGCAGAAATACAGTAACAACCAATATCCAGTAAACCACCGCCACCAATAGTAGCCATGTTACGCACATTTTTAGCATCCCGGTTGAAGTAGGTAAATACGGCTTCGATGCTGCTGATCTTACCTATTTCCCCGTGAGCCAGCAGTTCACGAGCCTTTGCCCATTGGGGATGAAAGCGGTACATAAAAGCTTCCATTACCTGCACTTGCGGATGCTTTAATCTATGCGCTAATAAATTTTCAGTATCGGCCGCATCGAGCCCTATGGGCTTCTCGCACAGTACATGTTTGCCCGCTTCAATAGCTCTTATGGTCCAGGGCACGTGCAAATGATTGGGTAAAGGGTTGTATATAGCGTCTATATCGGGGCTGTCGAGCAAATGCTGGTAGTCACCAAAGGCCGTGGGAATACCAAGCTGTTTGGCGCAAGATTCAGCACTCTCCAGGTTTCGGGAAGCAATGGCATTCACCGTATTTTTTGCAGAAGAATGCAGCGCGGGTATCAGTTTTTCTCGGGCGATCTTAGCGGTACTTAATATGCCCCATCTCAAATGCTTGCCTGTCACATTTAGCCTCCAAATTGTGCACAAAATCAGTGCTGATTATCGCACGAATCCCATCAACATAAGTTCAGCTCGCGCTAAGGCCCGCATGCATAAAGCTCTCCCCCTCGCTATAACGGATAGTTCTAACCAGACATGCCAGCTCAACTATAGTTGAGTAAGAGCAAACTTGAGCGGCTCAGCTCAATTCCCCAAACAGGCTGTTGAACACCGCCGCAGCCAGCGAACAACAAGCAGCGAATAACTGTAGGAATCTGAAGGGTTAATAGGATGAAAACTTGGTTTTTGAACCTCACACTGGCACAAAAGCTTATCTCTGTACTTCTTGTTGTCGGGCTAGTACCGATGCTAATTGTCTCGATAATCGCATCAGTGGTTGCTACTCAGCAGCTGGAAAAGCAGGCATTTGACCAGCTGAACGCGGTGAGACAAATTAAATCCGCGGCTATCGAACGCTATTTCGATGGTGTCCGCAGCCAGGTAACCACCATGGCAGAGAGCACCACCGTGATAAACGCCGCCGGCGCATTTTCCCGCTCGTTTAAACGCGTCATCAACTCAGAAAAATATACTCCCGAGCAAATCGATGAGTTCAAAAAGGAGCTCTCTCGTTACTACAACGATGAATTTGGTACAAAATATCTGGAAGAAAACGATGGCCGCCCCGCAGATATCGCGCCCCTAATCGACGGCATTAATGAACAAGCCATTGCACTTCAACATGCCTATATCGTTCAAAATATCCATCCGCCGGGAGAGAAACACCGCTTAGACACCGCTCAAGGGCGCAGCGTGTACCACCGGGTGCATGAAAAATATCACCAGGGGTTCAGGCGCTTTATCGAAGAGTTCGGTTTTTATGATTTCTTTATTGTAGACGCACAAAGCGGTGACATTGTTTACTCAGTCTTTAAAGAACTGGATTACGGCACTTCCCTGTTGGACGGCCCCTACGCTGACACCAATTTTGCAGCAGCGTTTAAAGCAGCCGTACAACTTAAAAGCGGAGAAACTACTTTAACAGATTTTGCTTCCTACACGCCCTCTTACGAAGCACCCGCAAGCTTTATTAGTACGCCAATATTTCATAACGAGCAACGCATTGCAGTACTGGTATTTCAAATGCCACTGGAACCCATTAACGCCATTATGTCAGAACGCTCAGGAATGGGGGAAACGGGTGAAAGCTATCTGGTAGGTGAAGATAAGCTGATGCGCTCAGATTCCTACTTAGACCCGCAATCCCATAGTGTAGTGGCGTCCTTCAGACACCCGGAAACAGGTTCGGTTGATACAGAGGCTAGCCAGAAGGCGCTTAACGGAGAGTCCGGCGAAAAAATAATTATCGATTACACAGGCTTAAGCGTTTTATCCTCATTTAGTGCAATTGACCTGGGAGAATTCCAATGGGCAATTTTAGCGGAAATTGAAAAGGCTGAAGCCTTTGCCGGCATTACAGCGCTTAAGTGGACTTTGTTCTTTTTCGCTCTGCTGGGCATTGCGATCATCTCCGTGTTTGCTTTTGGTATTAGCAAGATTATTAGTGCGCCAATCCTACAGCTGGGCGACATCATTCAGAGGGTGCAACGAGAAGGTAACTTCCAGCTGATATGTAATAACGCCTATAAAGACGAAGTAGGCGATACCAGCAGAGCGCTAAATTCCCTGCTTTCCAATCTTTCCACTTCCATAACCGGCACTAATGTTGTGTTAGAAGAGTTGGGCAAGGGTAATTTTGACGAGCGAGTTTCAGACAATTACCCGGGGCAGCTAGGAACCCTCACTCAGGGAGTTAACGCTGCAATACAGCAAGTAAAAGCCGCCAGCGATGAGCAAAGGCGACAGCAACAGATAGCTGCGGATAGCGCTCAAGCCGCGGAAAAATCTGCCCAACAGGCAAAAGAGCAAGCAACGCAAACATTAATAATAAAGCAGGCGCTGGACGTATCCGCTACAGCGGTGATGATTGCCGATGCAGACTTCAATATCGTGTATATGAACAAAGCCATAGATCAACTCATGCATGATGTGGCGCCAGACTTAAAAAAAGAGATCAGCGGTTTTAATGCAGCGACCTTAAAAGGCTCCAACATCGACCAGTTTCATAAAAACCCTGCCCACCAACGACGAATGTTAAGAGAATTACAGGGTAGCTATAAGACACAGCTGGCCATCTCTGCCTTGAACTTTAATTTATCGGCAACGCCGATACGCAATGAAGACGGCGAATTTTTAGGCGCGGTTGTAGAGTGGGAAAACATCACAGAAAGCCTCGCAAAAGCCATTGAAGAAAAGAGGGTTTCCGACGAAAACGCGCGTATTCGGCAAGCACTGGACAGCTCCTCTACCAGCACGATGATTGCGGATGAAAACTTCAACATTATTTATACCAATGGCGCATTATCCAGCATGATGAAGCACGCTGAATATGATCTTAAAGAGCATTTGGGAAATTTCGATGCAGGTAAACTACTGCATAAAAACATGGATATTTTCCATATTAATCCCTCTCATCAGCGTTCAATATTGTCAAACCTCAATAACACTTACAAAAGTGAAGTAAAGGCTGGCAAGCGCACCTTTAATCTCACCGCCAACCCTATTAATAACGCTCAAGGTGAACGTTTAGGTACTGTTGTCGAGTGGCTTGATCGCACAGCAGAAGTCGCTATTGAAACAGACATAGACGCTATAATTAATGCCGCAGCGTCAGGTGACTTTAGTAAAAAGCTACGTTCCGACGACAAACATGGCTTCTTCCTGAAAGTGAGCGAGGGTCTAAACCGCTTAATGCAAACCACCAATGTTGCATTGGAGGATATTATTCGTATCTTCGCAGCTCTGGCCAATGGCGACCTTTCACAGAAAATTGAGCGGGATTACGAAGGCGAGTTTGCAAAGCTGAAAATAGATGCCAATGCAACGGTTGATAAACTACGAGATGTTATCGAGAAAATCTCGGAAGCCTCATCAAACATAGCCAGAGGTGCAACTGAGATATCTGCAGGCAACACAGATTTAAGTCAGCGCACAGAAGAACAAGCCTCGTCTCTGGAAGAAACTGCCGCCAGTATGGAGGAGATGATCAACATCGTTCGTCATAGTGAAGACAATGCAAAAGAAGCCAACGAACTGTCGGACCGCTCTATTAATATCGCGCGCAGAGGCAATGAGTCGGTTCAAAAAACCGCTCAGGCAATGGCAGAAATTTCGGACTCCAGCACAAAGATCGCCAATATTATTGGTGTCATCGACGAGATCGCTTTCCAAACAAATCTACTGGCATTAAACGCTGCCGTAGAAGCCGCTCGAGCGGGAGAACAGGGTAGAGGCTTTGCTGTAGTGGCCGGCGAAGTACGCAACCTGGCACAACGCTCTGCATCTGCAGCAAAAGAAATCAAGGAATTAATTCAAGACTCCGAATCAAAGGTTAATGATGGTGCGTCGCTGGTTGAAGATTCAGGAAAAACACTGCAAACCATCGTGCAGGAAATAGAACGGGTTGGCAGTATGATGGACCAGATTTTTACCAGCGCACGAGAGCAGACAACAGGCATTGAGCAAGTCAATACGGCGGTTGCTCAAATGGACCAAATGACACAGCAAAACGCCGCACTGGTTGAACAAGCTTCGGCAACAAGCGAAAGCATGGCTGACCTCGCCCACCAGATGGATCAAATGGTTGCATTTTTTAAACGCTAAAACCCGTATTCAAACGTTCATTTAAAATTGAGGGCCGCAGCTGTGGCTCTTTTTTTTGATAGCCTGATTTGCTTGCTACGGCACAAGCCTCTAAGATAAAATCGCGCGTTAAACAGAATAAAAGGGCAGCAACAATGGATAGTATGTCTTCACTCGAAGAATTAGCAGCGCACGCTAAAGATGCAGCTAGCTTGCTGAAAGAGCTTGGTAATGAAAGCAGACTGATGATTTGCTGCTCTCTTGGCGATAGCGAGCTGTGTGTTGGTGAGCTCAACGAGTTAGTACCTCTCAGCCAATCTGCTCTATCTCAACACCTTGCTCGCCTTCGTGAAGCCGGCTTGGTGGATACTAGAAAACAAGGCCAAACTGTTTTCTATAGATTAGCTGGCGACCATGCTATTAAAGTGATACAAACACTAAAATCCATTTATTGTCCCGCAATTAGTTAAGCCCTCCATTAGTATTGATTATTTATGAGTATTTCTAGAATCAGCGCTGCTGACTTTGTCAGCGCGCGTAAAAGCAACAGCAATAAAACCATAATTGATATCCGTACACCGGCAGAATGCCAACGGCAGTATCTGCCCGGGAGCGTTTATCTGCCGCTTCAACGATTAAACGCCGAAAGCGTCGCCCAGTACCTGCCAAAAACAGCTAGCCCCGACAACAGCATTTACTTGCTGTGCCAAAGTGGCATAAGAGCTGAAGCTGCTGCGCGTAAGCTTGCCGGCCTGAAAAACGTGGAATGGGTGGTTATCGAAGACGGCCTCTCGGGTATTAAGGCCTGCGGCGGCCCAGTAGTCGCAGGTGAGCGCAAAGCGATGTCACTTGAGAGACAGGTGCGCATTGCAGCCGGCCTTGTGATACTGGCGGGTGTGATTCTTGGCTCTCTCTCAAGCCCACTCTTCTACGCCCTCTCAGCCTTTGTTGGCGGCGGTTTGGTATTTGCCGGTATAACCGACCGCTGCGGTCTGGCTTTTGTACTCGCTCGCCTGCCCTGGAACCAATAAGCCAAGCGCCGGCAGCAACTCTGCCAGCGTCAAACCAAGGTCAACTAGCGTTCGGGCCTTGCGGTATACTCCGCGAATGGAGGGAAAAACCAATGATTGTGCTACTCGTAGAAGACAACCGGGATTTAGCAGCCAACGTGCTCGACTATCTCGAAATGCAGGACTTTGACTGTGACTATGCAGAGCGTGGCGATCACGCCCTTGAGCTTTGCAGAGACAACACTTACGACGCGATGATACTGGACATTATGATGCCCGGGTTAGACGGCCTGAGCCTGTGTAAAACACTGCGCGAGCATGGCAATAACGCCCCCGTAATCATGCTTACCGCTCGCGACACCCTCGACGATAAACTAGCGGGTTTTGAGGCAGGCGCAGACGACTATCTGGTAAAACCCTTTGACTTACCAGAACTGGCCGCCCGAATTCGCGCCATTACCAAGCGCAAAACTACCAACGGCTCGATTCTTAAAGTCGCCGATCTCGAAGTTAATTTGGACAACCACCAGGCTACGCGCTCGGGTAAACCCGTTGACTTGTCCCCAGCCTGCTGGAAGCTGCTGGTAGCACTGATTCAAGCGAGCCCGCGAGTGATGTCTCGTTTTGAGCTGGAAAACGTATTATGGAAGGATAGCCCGCCTGATTCGGAGGCCTTGAAGTCTCACCTCTACACTTTAAGGAAGCTGGTTGATAAGCCCTTTGAGTTTCCCCTCATTCATACACTGAGAGGCGTTGGAGTAGCACTACGTGATAACACCTAAGTGCCACTACTCTCTGCGAGCACGTATTGGCAAAATCGTTCTGGTTTTTTCAATACTGCTCGTTTCGTTTTATACAACCATGCTGGCAATGCTGTACGAATGGGGTCTTGCAGACGCAACCCACGGAATAGTGTGGCAGGAAGCACATCTGTTTCAAGAGGCCTACAAGAAAGACAAGAACACCCCTCTTCCCAATACCCAGACCTTAAAAGGCTATATTGGCGAGAAAAACCTGCCTGAGAATATCGTCTCCATATTTCCCCGCCATAAACTGAAAAAGTTCGGGCCCCAGGAAGAAGGCTTACTCTATCGTTTTGAGAAAAAAACCGGCCTGGAATCTCACCATCACCTGCTGGTGGCAAATCTATACAGCACGCCAGAAAGGTTTTTCATTTACTACAATATCACCGTCAGTGATGAAGTTGCTGATAAGGTCTGGCATAAATTCAAGCTACTCGCCATCGCCGGTGGTGTGCTGGTAATTATGATGTTACTGGTTTTTAAAACCACTATCGCCCGCTCCTTAAAACCCATCAGCAGCCTGTCCCAATGGATTGACAACCTGGACCAATCAAGCCCGCCAGGTAGACTTCCTTCCAATTTAAAATCCGACGAAATTGGGCAAATGGCCGAAAGCCTATACAACGCCCTGCAACGAATTCATCAGTACAACGAAAGAGAAAGGCAGTTTCTACGCAATGCCAGCCACGAGCTGCGCACCCCCATTGCGATAATTCGCAATGCACTGGATGTTCTGGAACACAAACGTAAAGTGGGCAACGACAACATCGACAACCTGGTTCAACGAATTCGTCGGGCCGGAGACACGATGAAATCCGTCACCGAAGCCATCCTTTGGCTAGCGATAGAAAACTATTCCGCGCCCAACAAGCAGAGTACCGACTTAAAAGCACTGGTTACTGAAATCATTGATGAAAACAAAAACCTCAATGACGGCAGACAAATAAAAATAAGCCTGGATATCGATTTACTTGAAAACTGCGAAATTGAAAAAGCTCTCGCCTATATTGTTTTAGATAACCTGATTCGAAATGCATTCCAGCATTGCTGTGATGGCGAAATTAAGATTGTCGCTCAGTCTGCATCTCAGATTCAAATCATTAACACCAGCCACTCATACAGCTATGACTCACCCAAAGCACAGGATGCAGCTGAGGCATTGGTAACAGGAAGCTTTGGCCTCGGCCTGACACTGGTGAAAAAAATTGCCGACAAACAAGGTTGGGTATTTGATTTTGAGCTGGATGAACACCAAGCTTCAGCACGCTTTGGCGTATAAACTAGCAGCCAATACAACGCACTTTTGTAGAACTATTATTGAAATCGGCCGGCGGCAATACAAGCACTGCGCCCAGGTGGGCTATAGAGCTATATTCACCGCTGCCAAGAGGGATGTCGTAAAATACAGAACAACCATCTGAGGAATAAGGCTTAGCACTTTTTCCCCAGCTGAATTTTTCCATCTTTCTCACGAACAGGATAGGTTTTTACAGACACACTCTCATCTTCCAAACAAATACCGGAAGCCAGACTAAAATGTTGCTTGTAAATGGGTGAAGCAACAACAACCTGATTTTTAATGTCGCCGACTATCCCACGAGAAAGCACTGCTGCATCCGTAAAGGGGTCTATCGCATCAATTGCGTACAGCTCACCTTTCACATTAAACAGTGCAATCTGCTGCTGATCCAAAAGCGCTCGCACACCCAACAAAGGAGACAGTTCATCTGCCTCACAAACGGAAATCCACTGTAACTCATCACTACTCATAGCTTTCTCCTAAACCAGCTCGGGCTCTGCGCTTTCCACAAAGCGCACCAACTCATCTTTATTTGCTGGGCGAATTTGCTTACGCTCTTCCACGAATACAACGGTATTGTCTTTTTCGTTACTGTTGACAAAAGTACGGAATCGCTTGAGCTTGTCTGGGTCTTCCACTGTTGTCTTCCACTCACACTGGTAAGTGCTAACAATATGAGCCATATCAGACTCGAGCTCACTGCACACCTTCAGGCTATCTCGAATCACAACGTCTTTAAGGTATTCCAGGCCGCCGTCCAAATTATCCATCCACACAGATGTACGCTGCAGGCGATCCGCTGTTCTTATGTAGAACATTAATATGCGATCAATTAATGTAATTAGCATTTGGTCATCGAGGCCAGAAGCAAATAAATCCGCGTGGCGAGGTTTCATCCCTCCGTTTCCACAAACATAAAGGCTCCAGCCATTTTCAGTTGCAATTACGCCGATATCCTTACTCTGAGCTTCCGCACATTCACGGGTACAACCAGAAACAGCAAATTTTAATTTGTGTGGCGAACGCAAACCCTTGTAGCGATCTTCAATATGAATCGCCATACCAACACTATCTAACACACCGTAACGACACCAGGTACTCCCAACACAAGATTTTACGGTACGAACAGATTTGCCGTAAGCGTGGCCTGTTTCAAAGCCGGCATCAATAAGCTCTTTCCAGATAAGGGGTAGTTCGTGCTGTTGAGCGCCGAACAAATCGATGCGCTGCCCACCGGTAATTTTGGTATAAAGCTTGTACTCCTTAGCCACCTGCCCCAAAACGATTAATTTTTCGGGTGTTATCTCTCCAGCAGCAATACGAGGAACAATGGAGTAAGTTCCATTTTTTTGCATATTTGCCATAAAGTAATCGTTAGTATCCTGAAGGGCTGCATGCTCTTCTTTAAGCACATAATCGTTCCAGCAACTAGCGAGAATAGAGCCAATAGTCGGCTTACAAATATCGCAGCCCATACCCTTGCCGTGCTTTTCCAGCAGCTCGTCAAAAGTCTTAATTTTTTCTACCCGAACAATGTGATATATCTCCTGACGAGTGTGCGCGAAGTGCTCACAAATATCGGTATTAACTTCCACACCCAGCTTACTTAATTCACAGTTCATTACCTGAGTAGCAAGTGCTACACAACCACCGCATCCAGTACCCGCTCTGGTGCTGGCTTTAATATCGCCAATGGTGCTGGCACCATCTTGAACTGCTGAACAAATTTGACCTTTGGTGACATCATGACAGGTACAAATATGCGCAGAATCAGGAAGCGCATCAACCCCCACCCCACCAGCGCCCTCATCCCCATCAATGGAAGGAATAATCAGTGCTTCCGGATTTTCCGGTAAATCCATTTCATTTACACACATCTGTTGCAAGGTGCCATAGGCTTCAACCTCGCCCACTAACACCGCCCCAAGTAATCGGGTTTTATCTTCAGAAATAATAATGCGCTTGTATACCTCGTTTACTCCGTCTTGATACACAAAACTTAAACACCCTGGCGTGCGGCCTTGCGCATCACCAATACTTGCCACATCCACACCCAGCAATTTCAATTTGGTGCTCATATCAGCACCCTTAAACTCCTGATCGCCACCGGAAATATGAGAGACAGCCACTTTTGCCATCGTGTAGCCCGGTGCAACTAGGCCGTATATTTTGCCATCCCATAAGGCACATTCGCCCACTGCGTATATGTTGTCCACCGAGGTCTGGCAATAATTATTAATAACTATTCCCCCTCGCTCACCCATCTGCAAACCACACTGACGAGCGAGTTCATCTTGCGGGCGAATACCCGCTGAGAATAAAACCATGTCAGTTTCCAGATACTCACCATCGGCAAAATTCATGCGATAACGAGAAGATTCACCGGCAACAATTTCTTTGGTATTTTTAGAGGTATGAATACTTACACCCAGGTCGGTAATTTTTTTACGTAGCAGTTCACCCCCTCCCTCATCGAGCTGCACTGCCATGAGGCGAGGCGCAAATTCAACGACATGCACCTCAAGGCCAAGATTCTTTAGCGCGTTTGCGGCTTCCAAACCCAGTAAACCACCGCCAACCACAACGCCAATTTTACTTTCCTTGGCTGAAGCGGTCATTGCTTCCAAATCTTCTATGGTGCGATAGACCAAACAATGGTCTTGATCCTTGCCGGGGATAGGAGGAACAAAAGGAAAGGAACCCGTGGCCAATACAAGCTTGTCATAGCTTTCTTCTCTTCCACTTGCTGTTATTACTTTATTTTCCGCTACTTTTACCTCAATAACCTTGTCATTGAGAATATAGTTAACCCCATTTTCCTGGTAATAGCTCTCCGAAGTCATCATGAGGTCTTCTGCACTTGCACCGGCAAAATAGCTGCTTAGCTGCACACGATCGTAGGCGAGGCGCGGCTCCTCAGAAAAAGTAATAAGCTCGAATTGATCCGCTTCTTCGTGCTGTATCAGGTTGTCGATAAGTTTATGACCAACCATACCATTACCAACAACTACAATTTTTTCACTACTCATAAATATTCCTCGAGGAACTTTTGCCAAGCCTAGGCACAGCTTTGTTCAAATTCGGGTAAACCAAAAGGCTTAAGTACGGATGAAAGACTCACAACTTCGCCAATAACAATAAGCGCCGGCGATTGAACCTGATTGACTTCGATTAATGAAACCAGACTGTCGAGTGTGCCAATAATGTCCCGTTGTCCGGGTCGACAACCGTTCTCAATTATCGCTACAGGTGTGTCACCACACATACCCTTGGCGGTAAGGTTGTTCTGAATCGTCGCTGCGCGACTCACCCCCATGTAGAACACCACAGTGTGCTTGAGTTGAGCCAGGCTCGCCCAATCGACCTTAAGTGAAGATTCCGCAGAAGCGGTTACAAAAGTACAGCCCTGAGACAATCCACGGTGTGTTAAGGGAATACCCGCCTGGCTGCTGCAAGCCGAGGCTGATGTAATTCCAGGAACGACTTCAACCTCTACACCGCATTCAATCAGTGACTGCATTTCCTCGCCACCTCTTCCAAATACAAAAGGATCACCACCTTTTAAACGCACCACATGCAGGCCCTCGCGAGCCTTTTGAACCAACAGCGCGTTTAGGTCCTGCTGGGCAATGCTGTGATCTCCTTTGCGCTTACCCACATAGAATGCCGGAACAGCTTTTGGAAATAGCGCTCTAATACCCGGGCTAACAAGGTTGTCGAACAAAATTAAATCAGCGCCTTCCAAAGTTCGTAGCGCCTTGAGCGTCAACAAATCCGGATCACCCGGACCTGCACCAACTAACCAGACTTTACCCGCAGCAGCTCTGGCTGCCTTTTTTATTCGGGACATCAAATATTCACCCGTCAATGTTGATAGATCTTGCACCAGACCAATAGCGTCATCGGAGGAATAGCAATTGGGCTAGCACAACCCTCTTTGCAACTTTGGTACCAATACGAAATCCAGCGATTCACAACTATTTTTATCCTTATTTTTCAAAATGTTAACGCGCCTCTATCCAATTTTTTTCATCAGCCAACCGGGTTTGCCATCAGACAAAAGGCACACTATTGGTGCCTTTAAGCACACAAATAAAACACAAAAAAACAAATTTATTATTTACAGTTTTCCAGAAGGGCGTTTTTTAGCCAGGTAATGCACTATTATGATACGGGAACGCTTGTTCGATATTTACCTCGTGTGCTTAGCGGTTCTATGTTGTGTAAAGGGCGGATAGAATCGGCACCCTTCAAGCTTGGCCAAAAAGACAAGCACCTAAACAGTGAGATGAGGGAAAGAGACATGAACGACAACGACAAAAGCCACAAAGAAACAAAAATTGAAGCCGCTGTTTTCAAGCGTTTGCTGGAGCACTTGGACGCCCACAAAGAAGTACAGAATATTGAGCTGATGAATTTAGCCAGTTTTTGTCGCAATTGCCTGGCAAAATGGTATGTTACTGCGGCGCAATCCGAAGGCATGGACGTAGATTACGAGCAGGCAAGGGAACGAATATATGGCATCCCCTATACTGACTGGAAAGAAAAATATCAAACTCCAGCGACCCCGGAACAAATGAAGGTATTCAAACAAAAGCACTCATAGGGAATACAGTGTACGTAACCATCACAGGCCTCTATTTTTACCCCATAAAATCCTGCGAAGGCATTCCTCTGCAACAGGCAACTATCGGCAATAAAGGAATTGCAGGCGACAGAGAGTGGATTATCGTAGATGAAGCGGGCACCTTTGTCAGTCAACGCAGCCTGCCAAGAATGTCGCTGCTCCAGGCAGAATCAGGGCCGGACGGCATCACTCTAAGGCTTCGGGATCAGAAGCTGAACTTACCCGCCTGTGAAGTCAAACACCCCCGTTTATCCGCTCAATCCATCGAAACTCACATCTGGAAGGATCACGCCCCTGCTCTGCTGGCCGCAGAAGAGGTGAATCAGTGGCTGACGAAAGCACTGCATGCGGATAAGCAGCTCAAACTCGCTTATTTTGATAAACGTGGCAGCAGGCTCCCCGGCAAACCGGAACGGTTTGGCGCCAATGCCAGTTTCTTCGCAGATGCAGCCCCCTTTCTTATTTGCAATGCGCTGTCACTTCACGCACTTAATCTTTCTTTACGCCTGCAAGAATTACCTGAAGTCGATATCAGACACTTTCGCCCAAATATCGTCTTTAGTGGCTTGCCTGGTTTCGCAGAACAGCACGTTGTCAGCCTGAGTCACAAGCAATCCGGCCTGAGCTTCAAGTTGGTAGATCCCTGTCAGCGCTGCTCGGTAATAACCATCGACCCCGATACCGCACAGCGCCTGCCAGACGCAGTACCCTTCGGCCAACTTACAGCAATTAACCCTATGCCAAGCAACCCCAAGGCGCCTGCTTTCGGAATGAATGCCGTGGTGAGCGGTGTGACAACACAGAAAGTATTAAAGCTGGGTGACCAACTGAAAGTGGAGATTAAATATAGGTCTTGAGGTATTTTAGCCCAGGCCCCAGTAAATGCCGCCAAGACACCTCCTCGTCAAAGCTAAAGGTGGGGTCCAGAGACTTGAGTGTTGCTATTAGGGACTCCAGCCATTGATCAAACATAGTGCTGTGCGCGCCGAGATGCGCGTGGTAGTGCGCTAAGCGCTCTAACTCTTCGCCAACCACATGGTTTATGGAGTAATCCATCAACACAAGAATGGAAGATTCAAGCATTTCATATCGTCTGCTTTGTGGGCTAAGAGCGAACAGATTCCGTATCTCTGGGGAACTGGCTTCAAAATGTTGGTAAAACGCTTTAAAAAAAGCATCGTAGTCGCGCGCAATCACACGCTCATAACTATCATTAAAATCAGCAACCGTACTCATAAACGCTGTTAGATGACCGCCTGCAAATTGCCCATTACAATGCTCAGCTTTACTGAGCCCCGAAAAACCCGTGTTTGCTCCTGGCAAACTTGCGGAATACTGCCCATCCATGGGCTTACCGTGTTTGCTCCTGGCAAAC
>FXAI01000001.1:257981-415587 GCA_900177435.1 Alteromonadaceae bacterium Bs31 | reverse complement strand
TACGGAATACTGCCCATCCATGGGCTTACCGTGTTTGCTCCTGGCAAACATACGGAATACTGCCCATCCATGGGCTTAACTATAGTTCATGCAGCGTTGATATTTATAAATAGCTGCTTATGCAGGTGCAGAATCCATGATTCCAAAACTTTCCCCTTTTTTCGAGCAGCAAGCGCTCTATCTTGCCTTCCTGCAGGAGCTTCAAAGCCGCCAGTTTCAGGGGGAAATACAGGCTGACATTAACAACCGTCTCACTCTTGCTACAGACAACTCCGTTTACCAGATAATGCCTCAGGGCGCGGTGTTCCCTAAAGGGATTGATGACCTGACCATCATTATGACCCTCGCCGCGGAAGAGCGCTTCCATCCGGTGAAGCTCTGTGCCAGAGGCGGAGGAACAGGTACTAATGGCCAATCACTCACCGACGGCGTAGTGGTGGATACTTCGCGCCACATGAATAAAGTGCTTGAAATTAACGCGGAAGAAAAGTGGGCTCGTGTTGAATGTGGTGTCGTTAAAGACCAACTTAACGAAGCGCTGCGGCCCCACGGCTTGTTCTTCGCACCAGATCTATCAACCAGTAACCGCGCAACCATCGGCGGTATGATTAATACTGATGCCTCAGGGCAAGGCTCATGCGTCTATGGCAAAACACGTGATCACGTTCTCGCACTTAAAACCCTGCTCAGCGACGGCTCTCTTTTGGAGACCTCTGCCTTGGAAAACGAAGCGGTGGACGCCCTTTGTCAGGGTGAAAATCGCAGCGCACATATTTACCGAGAGCTGGTCGATATCTATCAGCAGCACGAAAAGCAGATCGATGAAATATTCCCACCCCTTAACCGTTGCCTGACAGGTTACGACCTTGCGCATATCAGGGATGAACAGGGGAAAATAAACTTAAACAATATTTTATGTGGCAGCGAAGGCACTCTGGGGTTTGTTGCAGAGGCGAAATTAAACCTGCTTCAAATACCCAAATACTCTGCGTTGGTGGTGGTGAGGTATTCAGACTTTAACAGCTCTTTACGAGACGCCACAGAACTTATGCGCGCCAACCCCACCTCCATAGAAACCATCGACTCCAAAGTGCTCACCTTAGCGATGAACGATTTCATCTGGCACCAGGTGGAGGAGTTTTTTGCTGGCAGCAATAGCGATCAGGTCAAGGGCGTCAACCTGGTGGAATTTACCGGGGATAATGAGATCTACCTGCAGCAAGCCATTGACGGGCTGGTGGAGCTGCTAAAAGAAAATGTGGCGCACGCCGGTAACACGCCAGATTTCGACGCGGATACCTTTCAGCCCGCAGGCCGGATTGGCTACTGCGTGGCATGGGGCGATAAAGCGGTTAAACGCTTGTGGGCAATGCGAAAGCGAGCAGTTGGCTTATTGGGCAACGCCGCAGGTGAGGCTCGCCCGGTGCCCTTCGTAGAAGACACCGCGGTACCGCCAGAACACCTTGCCGATTTTATTCTTGAGTTTCGTGAAATTCTCGATGGCTATAACCTGGAATACGGCATGTTCGGCCATGTGGATGCGGGGGTTTTACACGTGCGCCCGGCGCTCGACCTGCGAGACCCGGCACAAGAAGATATTGCATGGGAAATTTCCGACCGTGTTGCTGATTTGTGCCTGCAATACAACGGTCTTCTTTGGGGGGAACATGGCAAAGGCGTGCGCTCTGAATATTCACCAAAATTTTTTGGCGAACTTTATCCGCAATTGCAAAGAATTAAAGCGGCCTTCGACCCCCACAACCAGCTTAATCCGGGAAAAATAGCCACCCCCGATGACACCGTGGAACTGCTAAAAATTGATGAAGTTTCCACCCGAGGGCAAACAGACCGGGAAATATCTCAAGATGCCTGGCAGCAATTTCCGGAAGCAGTGTATTGCAATGGCAACGCGGCCTGCTATAACTGGGACCCTAGCGATGCTATGTGTCCTTCATGGAAAGGTACTCGAGATAGAATCCACTCTCCCAAGGGGCGTGCCTCGCTATTCAAAGCATGGCTGAAATATTTGTCTGACCATAAAGTAAATATCAAAAAAGAGTTACAGCCCGTTAATCCCTTGGTTTCAGCCTTTGCCTTTCCCGCGAAACTGTTCAACAGTACCTTGGGGCGCTCGAAAAATGATTTCTCCGAGAACGTTTACGAAGCCATGGCTGGCTGTCTTTCCTGCAAGGCCTGCGCGGCACAATGCCCCATTAAAGTAGACGTGCCAGAGTTCCGCAGTAAGTTTTTATCCCTCTACCACACCCGCTATATGCGACCACTAAAAGACTACCTGGTGGGTACGCTAGAGTATGTACTGCCCTGGTGTGCCAAACTCCCCCGTGTATACAACACCTTAATGGCCGCCCCCCCGGTTAAAACGCTCCTTAAAAACGTCGTTGGCTTTGTGGATGGCCCACTGCTTTGTAAAGTTTCTCTAAAAAAGAACAACATTGAAATTGCAGATTTACGCGTGATTAAGCGCTTATCTGCAGAGAAAAAAGCAAACACGATTATTATTGTACAAGATGCTTTTACTCGCTATTTTGAAACACCGCTGATTATCGATATATTTCGATTTATCGAAAGCCTGGGCTTTAAACCCTACCTCGCCCCCTTTAAAGCCAATGGCAAGCCACTACACGTGCACGGTTTTTTAAACAGCTTCAATCGCGTAGCAGAAAAAAAAGCGCGCATGCTCAATGCCTTTAGCGAGCAGGGAGTAAAACTGGTGGGCGTAGACCCGTCAATGACCTATACCTACCGCAGCGAGTACCTTAAGGCCCTGCAGGATGCAAAGGAAAGCATAGACGCCCCTTCGGTTCTGCTTCTTCAAGAATGGCTTTTTGACAACCTGGCCACACTCAAAAAAAATAAACCCGAAAAACATCAAGAATACACCTTGCTGCCCCACTGTATCGAACAAAGCCACGCCACCAAAGAGCGCGACTTATGGAAAAATATCTTTGAAGCCTATGGGCAAAAACTGGATATCCTTTCTGTAGGTTGCTGCGGCATGTCCGGAACCTACGGTCACGAAGCCCGCAACCTGGAAACGTCCAAACGTATCTACCAACTTAGCTGGCATACGCCTGTTCAAGACACCAGTGAAGACCAACTATTAGCTACCGGGTATTCCTGCCGCAGCCAGATAAAGCGAGAAGATAATAAGTACGCTTTACATCCACTACAGGCACTGCTGAGGCTACAATCTAAAACGAATTAATTTCTTCCATAGAGTTGCAGGATGGGAAATTTCTGAATACCGAAGTTGAGCGTAACAGACACAGTCTCACCAGAGTCCAGCACAACAGAAACGGGCTCAGGTGTTATACGCTCTCCGTTGGCTAAAAGCGCCATAACGTAATTGTTTTCAAAAATACGCTTACCGCTTAATGGGTTTCGTATAGTTAATACAGCCCAGCGCTCACCGCCTTCACTGCTCATTAACACATAGTTAAGGACTTCAAAGCCACTGTGATCGGGCAGCACTTTGTTGTCGTTCGGAAACTCCAAGGTAGTGTTATCCGGCAATGCTTTATCAATATGCAAGGCCTGCTGCAACTCGCCGGCCAGAGAAAAATTACACATCATGAGAACAACTAAAGGAAATACTCTTAGCATCTAATCCCTCCGGAAAATCATCGCATCGAGGCACCGTTGATGCTATGTATGGAGAGATGAACAAGAGCTGAATAGCGGGCGTAAAAAAGTGATTAAGTAGAGTTCTTGTCGCTCTCAACAACTCTACTGCAAGAACTCTAGTATGGTGCAATATCGGCTGGAGAAAAGCTTGCGCTCACTAGCGAGAAAAAACGACCGTTTTCTTTTGATTAATAAGAACACGGTTTTCGGCATGCCACCTTACCGCCCGCTGCAATACTACAGCTTCTATATTCCGCCCGATTTCAACCAGTTCTTCAGGTGAACTGGCGTGTGTTACGCGCTCCACCTCCTGTTCAATAATCGGCCCTTCGTCCAGTTCTGCAGTAACATAGTGCGCAGTAGCACCAATGAGTTTAACGCCGCGGTCATACGCCTGATGATAAGGCTTGGCGCCTTTAAAACCCGGTAGAAAGGAATGATGGATATTGATCGCTCTACCAGCCAATTGCGAACACATATTGTTGGAGAGAATTTGCATATAACGCGCAAGTACCAGTAACTCCGCTCCTGTTTGCTCCATCAGCGCGAGCATTTGCCCTTCCTGCTCCGCTTTTGTGTCTTTGGAGATGGGAAGGTAGTGAAAAGGAACTTCGTACCAGTCGGTTAGCTTGCGCATTTCTTCATGGTTCGACACCACGCCCACGATCTCTACTGGCAAGGTGCCGCGCTTCCAGCTATTCAACAGGTGGTTAAGGCAATGGCCCCACTGTGACACAGCAACAAGCACTTTCATTTTCTTACTGCCGTCCGTTAGAGACCAAGTCATTTGATAGCGCTCAGCTATCGACTGAAAGGCACTGGTAACATCTGCAAGACTTTTTGGTCCTTCAACAGATTCAAGGAGGGTACGCATAAAAAAGCAGCGCGTGTTCACATCCTCAAATTGGGATGACTCTCTTATATTGAAGCCCTGCAGGGAAAATAAACTTGCAACAGAAGCAACAATGCCCGGTTGGTCGGCACAGCTGAATTTTAAAATCAGCTCAGAAACTTTGGCTGACATTTGGCCTCTCGAATGTATGTTTATTAAAGAGGCGCGATCATAACAAGGCCCTGCGGGCTTGTCATTGGCCTCCATCAGCCATTTGCATTACCAGGTCACCCAGCGTTGCACTCATGCTGGCAGCCCCAGCCAGAGACCAACCACCGTCCACAGGGATAATGGCTCCGCTCACATACGACGCCATAGGCGAAGATAGAAACAGGCAAAGGTTGCCCACATCTTCAGCCCTCCCCAGGCGGCGAAGCGGAACGGAATGAGTGGTGAGAGTGAGAAGTTCCTGCGTAGGAGCGAGGCGCCGCATACCTTCTGTGCCGTCTATGGGCCCGGGTACAACACTGTTAACCCTTACACCCACAGGGCCCCACTCCATGGCAAAGGTACGCGTAATCATATCCACCCCTGCTTTGGCTGCACAAACGTGGGATTGTGCCACCATGGGCAAAAATGCCTGGGGCGCAGATATATTGATAACGCTGGCGCCGGGCTTTTTAAGGTGCTCGTAAGCGCTTTGCAGCACATGAAAGGTACCAAGCAGATCTATATCAACAACAGCCTTAAACCCGTTTGCCGACATACCGTTGGCCAGCGCGGGGAAATTACCCGCAGCGCCACTAATCAACACATCGAATTCGCCAAAGGCTTGCGCCACATTCGCCAGGCCATTTTTTATCGCCTGCAGATCGCGTACGTCAGCAACAAAACCCATGGCCTCTGCGCCCAAGGCGGTAAGCCCCTCAACGGTATCGTCTACCTTTTCCTGACTTCGACTGGCAACAGCGACTCGTGCACCACATTTGGCAAAGCTTTCGGCAATACCCCGGTTAATGCCACTGGTTCCACCGACCACAACCACCGTCATACCACCACAATCCAAGTTCATTACTGCCTCCTACTGTTTTTATTGAAGTTATCCGGTAATTACCGACTGGAAGCCTGAATACAGGCGCTAACTATAGTTCGCCTCGCTATAGTTCGCCTCGCGCTTCTCGAAGAATGCGGCCACCGCCTCAGCGAACTCCGGGCCAGCAAGCGCTTTTTTAAAATCTTCAATCTCAGTCGTCATACTTTGCTCCACCAGAACCTTGGTTTCTGCCTTCAACAATCGCTTGCAGACGCGAACAGCTTCAGGCGCTTGTCGCACAAGCCGCTGTATTTTTTGTTGTGAGTATGTGTCCAAGTCATTCACCACAGCGTTGACCAGGCCGAAACGGCCAGCCTCTTCTGCACTGATAGTTTCACCCAGCATCAACCATTCTGCAGCTTTCACATGCCCGGCCAGTCTCGGAATCAGTAGCGAACTGGCGTACTCGGGACAAAGGCCCAAATTGACAAAAGGAAGAGAAAAGCTGGCCTGAGCACTGCAGTAAACAAGATCACAGTGCAGTAGCAGGGTTGTACCAATACCCACCGCCACACCGTCCACCAAAGCCACTATGGGTTTGCTGCAGCGAGCAAGGGCGTTCATAAAAGCCAAAATCGGGTTTTGAGGGCTGTCGAGTTGTTCCGGCCGGGAAACCAGTTGAGCAAAATCTGCCAGGTCATTGCCGCTGGTAAAGCAGCCAGAAACGCCCTGTAACACCACAACCCGAATTGCTGCATCGCTCTCTGCTTCGCCAAGCAGCGCTGTCATGCGCTCGTACATGGCAAGGCTAAGGGCGTTCTTCTTCTCGGGCCGATTGAGGTGGATGTATAGGCCGGCATCCTGTCGCTCTACCCTGATATGTTCGGCTTCAAGCATATTTTCTCTCCACTTATTGAGACAAGTTTAGTCTGCTACAGGATATTGTGCTTTATGGCATACGCTAACTTGCATCTATCACCCTTGCCGTTACAATCCCGCTTCCTTGAACCACAACTGTAAAAACTCTATGAATATTCGCTTCTTGCTCGCGGAACGTATCCGAAGCGCCATGTCAGACGCCGGAATTCCCAATGATTTCAGCCCACATGTTGCTATCGCTAAAAAAGCCGGCTTTGGTGATTACCAGGCCAATGGCGCGATGTCTGCCGCCAAAGCGATGAAAACAAACCCGCGAGAACTGGCGCAAAGTATTGTGAACAATCTCGATTTGGCGGGAATAGCAGAAAAGGTAGAAATTGCTGGTCCTGGTTTTATCAATATTCACCTCGCCAATGACTGGCTCGCAGACCAGTTACGAGCATGCTCTCCCCAAGCATCACAAAAGAGTGAAGAGCCACAGACAGTTGTTATTGATTATTCCTCGCCTAACCTCGCCAAAGAAATGCACGTAGGGCATTTGCGCTCAACCATTATCGGAGATGCCATCGCGCGCATACTGGAATTTCGCGGCGACAAGGTGATTAGGCAAAATCATGTAGGCGACTGGGGCACACAATTCGGCATGTTAATCGCCGAGCTGGAAGCACACCTTGGCGAAGGGGAAAAACCGGAACTTGCACTGCAAGACCTCGAGGGTTTTTACCAGCGAGCAAAAGCGCACTTCGATGCAGACACCGAATTTGCCAACAAAGCGCGTGACTATGTGGTAAAGCTGCAAGCCGGTGACAACAATATTTTAAGGCTCTGGCGGCAATTCAAAGAGATCTCTCTCAAACATAGCGAAGACATTTACAGTGCACTGAATGTGACTTTAACGGCGGATAGCGTCCGAGGTGAAAGCGCCTATAACGATGATCTGGCACCCGTTGTTAAAGAGCTCACAGAGAAACAACTCGCGGTTATTGACGATGGTGCCAAAGTGGTTTTTCTACAGGAACTGGCGGACAAAAATGGCGAACCGAGCCCGGTTATCATTCAGAAAAAAGATGGCGGTTACCTCTACGCCACCTCAGACCTTGCAGCCATACGTTATCGTGTCAATGAACTGAAAGCTGACCGCATTTTATATTTCATCGATGCCCGCCAGTCTCTGCATATGCAACAAGTCTTCACGCTTGCCAGAAAAGCGGATTTTGTAAACGACTGGACAAGCCTGGAACACCATGCTTTTGGCACCATGATGGGCTCCGATGGCAAGCCCTTTAAAACACGCAGCGGTGGCACCGTTAAGCTGGCAGAGCTCCTGGTAGAGGCAGTGGAGCGTGCAGCGAAGGTTATTAAAAACAATGACGATATCGGTGAGCAGGAAGCCGCCGACATAGCGCGTAAAGTCGGCATAGGCGCAGTGAAGTACGCAGACTTATGTAAAACACGCACTAACGATTATGTCTTTGACTGGAATTCCATGCTGAGCTTTGAAGGGAACACCGGCCCTTACCTACAGTACGCTTACACTCGTGTAAAAAGTATTTTTCGCAATGCTCAAATAGATATGGAAAGTTTTGACGCGCCTCTTGCGCTGCATGCGGAGCAGGAAAAAGCCCTTGCCCTGAAGATTATGCAGTTTTCCGAGGTTTTAGAACAGGTGGGAATCGAAGCCTACCCGCATATTCTTTGCACGTATTTATATGATCTCGCCAGCTTGTTTATGAGTTTTTATGAAGCTTGCCCGATTCTTAAAGAGGGCGTAGCGGAGAACACTAAAAATAGCCGCCTAAGCTTGAGTAAGGCCGTTGCGGAGTTTCTTCAGCAAGGGCTGGATTTGCTCGGAATTGAGACCATGGAGCGCATGTAATAAAAAGCACATTAACTCGACAGCAAAAGCTGTCAAGTTAATTGCTAGGCTAAGGAGCGCGACAGGTGCTCTCCTTACTGAGCGGCATTTAAATTTCGCTGCCGTGATTCTCCATAAATTCTTCCGCAACTTTCACCAGCTCACTGGAGCCAACAAAAAGCGGGGTGCGCTCGTGCAGCTCCGAAGGCTGTATTTCCAGAATTCGCCCCTTTCCATCTGAAGCAATTCCACCAGCCTGCTCAGTGATGAATGCGATGGGGTTGCACTCATACAGCAAACGCAGTTTTCCTTTGGGGTGTCCGGCAAACGAAGGATACATAAATATCCCCCCCTTCAGCAGGTTACGATGGAAGTCTGCAACCAAAGAACCGATATACCTTGAACTATAGGGCCGATCGCTAGCGTCGTCGCGCTCCTGACAATATTTGATGAACTTTTTAACACCCGCAGGAAAGTGAACATAATTCCCTTCGTTTACGGAATAAATCCGACCCTTTTTCGGGAAGGTCAAATTTTGATGGGAAAGATAGAAAACACCAATTGAAGGGTCAAAGGTAAATCCATTCACACCGTTACCCGTGGTGTATACCAGCATTGTAGAAGATCCAAAGATAATATACCCAGCGGCAACCTGTGCGGTGCCAGGCTGTAAAAAATCTTCCAAAATAACCGGGCCATTTGCTGGCGACACACGACGATAGATGGAAAAAATAGTTCCAACCGACACATTAACATCGATGTTTGATGAGCCATCCACAGGATCGATCAACACCACATACTTACTACCTTTGTTCATGGGTTGGTCGAACTCAACAAAATCGTCATCTTCTTCAGAAGCCAAACCACATACCAGCCCGCGCGCAGCCAGAGCAGACTTAAATTTTTCATTGGCATAGACATCAAGCTTTTGCTGGTCCTCACCTTGCACATTTTCATTGCCGGCCGAACCGACAATGTCTGCAATACCGGCTTTATTTATCTCACGGTGAACCAATTTTGATGCGAGACGAATTGCACCAAATATTTGACTCAACTCACCTGTTGCACCGGGATATTCATGTTGTTTTTGTATAACAAATTCACCAAGAGTTACTAGATCTTTCATAATTACACTACACACTCTAATTAATATTTAAGGGGTTTAAAACTTAACTGAGGTGGCTACACAGGCACCTCAACACATGTTCGAAATGCTCGCCAACAGAAACCGGTTACACCTCAAAACCGCATTTCCCTGCTATTAAAACCGCAAGGGCTAGCTATTATCGCCTCGCCCAACCCTATATGCGGCACTCACGCCGATAACAATAAACAGTAAATCTATAAAGCCAAAACTATCCCGCAACAATTCCCATGTTGACAGATTCTGAACTGCACCAAAGGTACTTTCTTTCCACTCCACAAAGCTCATGTCGCCGCTGGCCAGCTCACGTAAATAGGGTTCAACATTTTCTTTGAAATCCGCTATTTCATCCGGAGCAATGGCCAATTCATTTTCTGCTTCACTATATTCTCCATCAAGCATAAATTCGCGTAGAGACTGATCATCACTGACACTTGCAATATAGACCCTCGCAAGATCCTGCTCCTGCTGATAGAAAGCCTGCATTTCATCTGCCTCGTAGAGCGTACCCATGGTCTGCTCCCATTCCGATTGAAAGGCACTGTAGGTTAGATACTTTCCCCCAACAATAGAAAATATCGTGAGCACGCAACATATTACAGCAGCCACTTCTCCTCGTGCTCCAAGCATGGCAGAAGCGAAGCCAACCATTGCGCCAATTAAGATTGCGATTAAACCTATTTCATAATCAAAACTGACCGCAATCAGCTTCCAAAGGAGAGCACCTACAACAGCCGCTCCGGCAGCCGCGGCAACAGCTTTAATGTCCACTTGAGCGGCAAAATCATCTGCATCAGCCTCCACGGCGGGCTCGGTTTCCGGCCCTTTGTTGAGCATAGCCCCTTCCGTGACCATCTCCTTGTCCCCGGAGGGGGGCTCATCAAATGCCTGAGGCGCCTCCAGTTTATTAAAGTACACACCACAGCCGGTGCACTGCTCAGAGCGCAGCTGCTCCAGATTACATTTTGGGCAGAGAAAGGGCGTGCTATCAGTAACAGCCTGTTGTTTCGAGTCAGCCTCGGCAAGCTCAGTGCTCAAGGGCTCTAGACTCAAACTCAGGGCAGGAGACGCTGCCTCTAGCTCCACGCTAACCGCCAGACCAATGCCGTTCAAACGGTTCTTATAGGCCTCAGCCTTTTCTGAAGACAGACCTTTCTTAAGAACGCGCTCGCCATTCAGCGCCAGTTTGGCCTTCGTTGCAGGCAGCTTAAAAAGTTTGGCAAATTCGGCTTGAACCCACTCAGGATCGTATCCGTTCAAATACTCCCCTGAACTTACCACCTTGTAGCTCATCTCCCCCATAAGCGGACCCTTCTCCAGTTTTAACGCCTACATTTATTGTTTTTGTGTAAGAATGCAGAAACCATTCCGATTCCGATAGATTCTTACATTTATTATGCTTTCCTGACTATCAAGTACATACAACGGCCTATGATACGTGTAGCTAGCAGCTCGTGACAATCCGAGCTGTCCTTGCTGTAATTATTATCGACGGCATACGCCAAAAAAAACTTTTAGAACTAGAAGCCCTCAGCGTAGCTCGCCACCAAAGGGAGGCAAAGAATCCAGTAGTGCTCGGCCATAACGCTTACTGACAATTCTTCGGTCCAATATGGACACTTTACCCTTGTCACTTTCTGTCCTCAGAAGCCGGCCACAGGCCTGAACCAGCTTAATTGCCGCATCGGGCACGGTGATCTGCATAAAGGCATTGCCCCCCTTCGCTTCTATCCACTCGGCCAGGGCGGCCTCAATGGGGTCATCTGGAACTGAAAAGGGGATTTTCGCAATAACCACATGAGTGCAGTATTCCCCGGGCAAGTCGATACCTTCAGAGAAGCTCGCCAAGCCAAACAGTATGCTGCCCTCGTCGTTATCTATCCTCCCTTTGTGCTTTTGCACCAGCACCTGCTTGCTTTCCATACCTTGTATAAGTATTCGCCGCCGAAAATCCCCTGGTAGCTCTTCATAAACGTCCTGCATTTGTTTTCGTGAAGAGAAAAGTACCAGGCTGCCTTTGTCCTGTTCAATTATTTTGGGGAGTAACTCGATTAAATTGTCGGTATGCGCAATAGCGTTGTTAGCCTCAACAGCCTGCTCGGGTACCAGCAGCAGTGCATTTTCCTGGTAGTTAAAGGGGCTGGGAACAACAGCATAGTGAGATTCATCATAGGTACCCGCGCGGTACTTAAAACGATCAAAAGAATTTAGCGCGGTAAGGGTTGCCGATGTGACTACCGATGCAAAACATCGCGACCACAGGTCTTTCTCCAAAGCACGGGAAGCCAGTATAGGGCTGGAGACCAGCTCAAAATCGCTCAGTTCGTTTAAGCTGATTAACGTTATCCAGCGTGCAAACGGAAAATCCGCATTAAAGGCCGTATTCGCATAGCTGGCCCATAAATGCATATTGGACTCCGCTCGAGATAGCCATGCTCCGATTAATGTGGAGAAGGTTTCCAGATCCACCCGTGGAACAGAAGGGTAATCATCGTCCAGAAGAATGGTGAGTTCTTTTGATAATTTATCTAACAAATTCACGAGCTCGCCGAAGGCATCGTTTAATTCCTCGGCGATATTTTCTAAATCCTGGGGCACGACACCCTGCGGAAATCGCAAGCGCGGGGTATGCTGCTCCCTGTCGATATCTTCCGTAATGGCTTGAATATAATGTAAGTTCTGCTCCAGCAATGCTCGCACATGCTTCAAGGTACTTTCCATCGGTGCCGCAAGCTGCAGCAGATAACTCGCATCGCTCACAGACTCTATTATCGACGGCCATTGTCCTTCGCTTTGCCCAAGCCAACGTATGGTGCTGCGATAGCGAGTGTGGGCTGAAAAATGATTAAGCGCCTTATCCGGCAGATGGTGGCCCTCATCAAAAATATATATAGTATCTTCGGGCGCGGGTAATATTGCTCCGCCACCAAGCGCCAGATCCGCCAGCACCAGATCGTGATTGGCGACCACGCAATCCGCCTCATCCAGAGACTCCCTCGCTTTAAAAAAAGAACAGCTTCGAATAAAGCTGCATTTTCGGCCCGTGCACTGGCGATGATCTGTGGTAACTCGCTGCCAGGTCGCGGGCTCAATTTCATCCTGCCAGTTGTCTCTGTCACCGTCCCAGTGATTTTGCGACAGTTTATCCAGCATGCTCCCATACAGCTTGCTTTCGCTGGCGCTTACACCGCTCTGCTCATCTTCGTACAAGGGGATAAATTGCGTATCACTTTCAGAGGTAAGCAGCTTATCCAGCTTTGCCAGGCAAATGTATCGCCCGCGCCCTTTAGCCAGGCGGAATTGAATATCCAAACCACTAAAACGCAGTAAATCCGGTAAGTCTTTGTTAACAATTTGCTCTTGCAGGGCAATTGTTGCGGTAGCCAGTACCACACGCTTTTCTAGTGCTTTGGCTAAGGGTAGGCTGGCCAGAAGATAGGCGACCGTTTTACCCGTGCCCGTGCCCGCTTCAATGACACAAAGATGGTTATTACTCTTTCGCTGCTTATTTTCGTCGAGCTCTATATTTGCCAATGTGCGCGCCACATCGGCAATCATGAGCTTCTGTCCGTAGCGGGGTTTGAGTTCCTTCGCTTCTAGAAATTTCGAATACGCCTGCTGGATATTTTTCTTTGTGGCCGCATCCAGCACTACTTTTCCCCAAGCCTGCGGTATACCGGGTTGGCATAGCCCTCGAGAAAAATGGGCCTCCATTTTTCCTTACATTGCTCCAGCCGCGCCTCAAATTGCTGACGTTCCAAACTCCAGTCTTGTGAAGAAAAATCTACTGCGTTTTTACCAACAGAAACTTTTGGGCTACGTTTCTCAATAAACTCATAGGCGATGCAATGGGAAGGGTGCAGCACAAAATTGGCTTCTACCTGCCTGTCAATCTCCGCACTTACTGCATCGGCATCCTGGTAACCCTGCTCCAGCACACTGCCAAAGGAAACATGAACTTTATCTTTAAAACCTGTAATTCCAAGTGCAATACTTTGCACATCCTCATGCTGGTCTTTTTCATATTCACCATGAGCTGACATTTGGTAGAGCTCACGGGCCTTGGCAAGGTCGCAAGGATCAAGCGCATAGGAAATACTCACGGGTACGATACGCGCTTCCTGAACATACTCGGCAAAGCTCATATCTTTGCTTTTACTCAGCGCCAACATATTGATAAGCGCCGGGTTGGTCTGGTCCAAACCATCTTTTGCCCGCCCTTCGCGCTGTGCTATCCAGACATTTTCTCCATCGTTCAATACGGAGTAATGAATGTAAGCCGAGAGTTTTTTCGCTGCCTGCAACTTCTCTCGACGCGTGTTTAATGAGCGCTTGACGATAAAACTTTTATTCAAACGCATCAGGTCAGACGCAAAAGGCTTGGTTAGCAGGTTATCGCCAATGGCTATACGCAACGTGGAAAAGCCGTTGTGATAGAGGCCCCAGTTTACAAACGCTGGGTCCATAGCAATATCTCGGTGATTGCTAATAAACAAGTAAGAAGAGTCTGTGTCGAGCTGCTCCAGGCCAGAATAGCTTAAATCGGTCACGGTCTCGGCCAGTGAGCGAGCCAGGTACTTTTCAACCAGCGTCTGAAAGCTGGCAACATCGTTCACTCCCTGCACTTCTTTTTGCAGCTTCGATCGTACCACTCCACGCAAGGCTCTCGCCGCAAACCCAGCTACAGCCGGCAATTTTAGTTTTGCAACAGTATCGAGAAACTCCCCGTCAGACAGAAGCCGGTCAAGAATGGGCCGCACTTCGTTATCGTTATAGGGGCGAATATCTTCAAAATCCAACATCTTGTAAAACCCACTTATTTGCAATCACTGCAAGGATGAAGAAAGCGCGGCATTATACCGTCTCTACTAAAGCGAAGGCACCTTTGACACATGCTCTTTGTGCAAACTCGCCTCATCATGAGCCTAATCCTTCCAGTTATCGAATTGCACCGGCGCAATTATTTGCGTGTGATAGACTTCAAGTGATCTCAGAGAGAAGGTATTTAATGAAAATCCTGGTGGTGGAAGACAGCCCTACCCTACGACATGCTACCAGCACCTACATCCGCAATGCAGGTCATGAACCTGTGGTAGCAAAGTGTGGAGAAGAAGCACTGCAGTTGGTAGACAAGAGCCCTGTAGACATGATCATTATGGATGTGGAAATGCCAGGCCTCGACGGCTTTGAAACCACTCGCCTGATAAGAGAGTGGCTGGGCGAACATTGGATACCGATTATCTTCGTCACTGGCCACAGTGATGATGCAAGCCTTAATGAAGGCATAGAAGCTGGTGGAGACGACTACCTGATCAAGCCCGTCAGCTCTGTGATCCTCACCGCAAAGATACTCGCAATGGAACGACTGGTTACCATGCGTGACCAGCTAACACAAATGAACGAGGAGCTTCGGCTGCTCAGCCAAACGGATAGTCTCACGGGGCTCTACAACCGCCGCACTTTCGATACCAAGGCCCATGAACTCTGGAAACAGGCCACGCGAAGCCAGGAGCCCACGGCTATTCTTCTGCTGGATGTGGATTATTTCAAACTGTACAACGATGAATATGGTCACCAGGCCGGCGATGAGTGTTTACGCCTTATTTCCACCGCATTGGGGCGCTGCTTAAACCGCCCGGGAGACATTCTTGCCCGTTATGGTGGTGAAGAGTTTATCGCCATACTGCCCAACACACCGGAGTCGGGCGCACAGCATGTTGCAGAGCACATACGAAAAACCATTGAGGCACTGCACATTAGGCACCGAGCTTCTAAAGTCAGTGATCGCATCACCGTCAGCATAGGTGTATCCGTCGCTAACTTTACTACGGGTACGAACCTTTCTCGACAAATCAGCCTGGCGGACAAAGGCTTATATAAGTCGAAGGAAGCCAATCGTAACTGTGTCACGCTATACACTTATGCACCGGATACCAGTGTACTGGTTGTAGACGACGATGCCACTAGCCTCGCGGTTATTGGCAAGGCACTGCACGGTCACTGTGCCGTTATCAATACCAAAAATGGAGAGGAGTGCGTACAGCTTGCGAAGGAAATGGAACCCGATATCATTCTGCTCGACGTCTACCTGCCGGGGGTGAATGGTTACGAAGTTTGCCGCACACTGAAAGAAGATGAGCAGACCTCATCTATACCGGTAATTCTTATCTCGGTATGTGAAAAAGAACAGTTGCTGCACTTCAGTCAGCAAGTGAACGCCAACGCCTGCCTGCAAAAGCCCCTCAAAAAAGAACAGCTGGTCGCCACGATACGGCGATATATTGACGAATAAAAAAAAGCCGTGCTAATGACGGCTTTTTTGCAGAGACTATTAAACTACATCTAAACTAAATCTAAACTAAATCTAAACTACATCGAGCTAATCCAGGTCAGTTCGAATACATACCCAGAACAAGCAATGGGTATTTTCGTCAGCTTCCTCTGTATTTTTGGCAATATCGACTTTCTCGCCGGCTCCAGAATTCATTTCCTGAGAGGTGATATTACCGTCACCATTTTGATCGAAGCGTTCGAAACTGCCCAGATAGGAGCAATATTCTTCACCCGAAAGATTGCCATCCTGATCAAGATCCAGTTTGTTAAAACGCGCTTTCAACAGCATCTGACGCTTTGCCGCATCCAGCTCTAAATATTCTTCAAATGAGACATCGCCATCGGCGTTGTCGTCCATACGCGAAAACATCTCTTTTCGCTTTTCGGAAATCTCATCAACAGTAATGATTTTGTCGCCATTTCCATCGTACTTGGCGAGTAACCAAAGATCACCTGCGGCAGTTTCTTGGGCCGCTACCAAAGTCCCTGAAAGCATACAGCCCGTAAACACTGCTCCTAGCAATACACGGAGACCACTTAGGCGTGCCATGACTTTCACCTCAATTTTCTATCTTGTTTTAATAATGAGCTCTCCCGGCCAGAATCCAGCACCTTCCATGAAAAATGATTGAGCACAATCTACAACCTAAGTGTAATGCGGAGTGCACACCCGCCTAGCGAACCATGTCACACTTTTTGCTGATATCGTGAGACCGATTATGCCTAGATTTTAAACAAAACTAAAGAAGTAGATATAAAAAACACTGGAACAAAGAATTAATACCTATATGAGGAATCGCAATATGCCAATTATTAGTTATTTTGCATGACAATACTGTGGACAACGTCCAATACCCATACTAATGCATGAGAAGCCGTACTACAGGTCTCTTTGATGAAACCAGTTTACTTCTCTTGAGTGAGACTCCACTTGATCTACCACATCCAAAATCATGGCAAACAAAGCCATTCTCACTAATACTCCGTTGTCGGCCTGACGAAAAATCGCCAGATTTGGATTGTGATTCAAGTCGTTATCGAGCTCGTTGGCATCCGATCGCGAATCCCTCGGCAGCGGGTGCATAATGACCGTATTGGGCTGGCAGAACTGGGTGTAAATGGCCTGATTCAAGCGAAACCGTCCACGATACAGGTCCGCTTCTTCCTTCGATGCGAAACGCTCCTCCTGAATACGGGTGGAATAGACGATATCAACATCACTGATACTCTGACTGAGCTCGGAAGAGACTGTTACCGTATGCCCAGCAGCCCTCAGGGACTCTACGTAAGCTCCCGGCATGGATAGCTCCTCTGGTGACACCAGCACCACCTCCACCTTGTCGTACAAGCTTAACAAGCGGCTCAAGGAGTGCACCGTTCGGCCAAACTTAAGATCACCAATCATGGCAATACGCAGGTAATCCATACTCCCGCCCTTTGCCTTTACTTCTTTTTGGATGGTGTACAAATCAAGCAGCGCCTGACTGGGATGCTCGTTGGCACCGTCCCCGCCGTTGATAACAGGCACCCGACTTGCGGAGGCAAACTCTGCTACAGAACCTTCCTGAGGGTGGCGCATACAGATAATATCGCTGTAGCCAGAGAGCACTCGAGCGGTATCGTAGAGGGATTCACCTTTGGCAATGGCAGAGCTTTTAAAACCGGTGGTTTCTCGAACCTCGCCGCCCAATAGGTTAAAGGCGCAACCAAAGCTCACACGGGTGCGGGTGCTGGGCTCAAAAAACATATTGCCAAGTATCGCGCCTTCCAGCACACGAGTAACCCTTTGGCGCAAGGCATAAGGCTCCATGCTATCGGCAACGGCGAATATTTGTTCAATATCACTGCGAGAAAATTGTTCTACGGAAAGTATATGGGAACCGGCAAAGTTCACGGGCTTACCTCGATTGATCGATGAAATCGCCGGCTATTCTACTGCCCTTGGATAGGCCTAGTAAATCGCGCAGTGTGCCTAAAAAGCGACTAAACTGGGTATGGTAGTTATATGTCAACCCGCTAGTACAAAATGGTCAGCTAGCCTTAACAGGGACAAACAGTGAGCGCACGTAGCCCCGAAAAATTATTCAAGTATTGCTCCATTGAAACCGCAAAAATCATTCTAACCGGCAAAAAGCTCCGCTGGAGTTCCCCCTCCGTTTTTGGCGACCCCTTCGAGGCAAGCCATAAAATGAAAGTGAATTTTGATCGAGACTCTTTACTTCAGTCAGCCATAAAGCTATCAAGCGCGATGATCTTTGCCACCGACAAACCCCGGGGCGACACCCCCATCATCACTGCAATTAAGCGTTGGAGAGAAGAGGAACGCTTTGGTACACCCGAAGAAGCAGAAAATGTATTACGCGAGCTTTTAGCCAAAATGGTGGATCAGCGCATGCAGAGTTTTGAGGAATTTCTAGCAAGCTGGCGTGAATACAATAAAACCTTGCGTGTGTGCTGCTTCAGCTCCCGCCCGGACAACACCTCCGCATGGGATCACTTTGCCGATCGCCACCAAGGCGTTTGCCTGCGTTTTAGCTGCGAGGAAGGCTCGGCAGCGAATAAGCCTGTAGCCATCGAATATAAAAACAGCCGCCCGGCAATCACCACCCTAAAAGAGCAGATTGACGCCATACTGTACAACCTTCCTACAAGCGGGCCTGACTTCGAAAGCTTATTCACGATAAAATCTCCCGCGCGCAAACTGGAGCAGGAATGGCGCTGCTTCCGCAAAGCAACGCAAACCACAATAGCCGAGGACAGCACCAGCTGGTTTGAAGATATACCTTATGAAAGCGCTGAAATGTCGGCGGTGTGCTTCGGCATAGAAACCAGCGAAGAAGACAAGAAGGCCATCGAAAAAATAATGAAAGAAAACTTTCCCGTTACCCGCTGCTTTCAAGCCAACCTGGCAAACGGAAAATACGAGCTTGAGATTCAAAAAGCTGGCTCGGCAGCATAAGCCGATAAATCCTTTAAGATTTCCAGTTTGTGGCTATCATCTTTGTGCTCTTTGGTGAGAGCACTTACTTCCGCCAAAAATTCATCGCGGGATAAGCAACCCTCACCACCGTCCATTAAACGTTTATCTTTAAACTCTTGCCACTCATCGTTCTCTTCAGCAGACAAAGCCTCACGGTAATTTCTCGCTTTGTAACGAAGTACCATTGCATTTAACCTTTCGTCAGAAAACACAAAAGTGCTCTCCGCCAACTGCACCGAGTTAGCGCCACGCAGAGACAAGCAGACTTGCTTATCCTCATTACTTAAAAAGCCCTCATACAATTTTTGCTCTGGGTCCACACGAGGCTCAAAATTATCAGAGCGATACACTTCGCTTAATTTGCTACTTAAATCTACCTTCAGCAACTGATGCCAATGCTTTTCACACAGCGCTTTGTCTATATGGAGACGAGCAGCGACCTTGTCATCTAGCATTTTTGGCGTAAGCAATACAGGGCAACGGTTAAGGTGAACCAGCTTCAGAGGAATACGCTGCTCTCCTTCAGCCAAATCTTTTGCCGCCGTATAAATTCGCTCGCGAATTGCTTGCGGCTCCAGGTCAATCAGGGCGCGGGGATCTACGGATAAGTCATAGACTATTAGGGCATTTTTGTTGACCGGGTGCCAAGCCAAGGGCACCACAAGCGCGGCACAACCATTTACAGCGGAAAAACGTGAAGAAATATGTAACAGGGGTTTTCTATCTTTAACATTAACCAGGCTAGCGACTTTTTGTTTTGTTTTATTTGCAAGCACGTAGTTATACAGTTGCGGCTGCACTGAACGCACCAAACGCGCTAGTGCAATAGTTGCCTCAACATCAGAAAACGCATCATGGGCAGACATGTGGCTTATACCATTTGCCTTTGTAAGGTTTTCCAGTTTAAAGCTCGGCCGCTCATCAATCACTGGCCACTCAATCCCCTCCGGTCTGAGTGCGTAACACAAACGAAGCATATCGATAATGTCCCAGCGAGAATTCCCGTTTTTCCATTCGCGCTCATAGGGATCATAAAAATTACGATACAAGGTATAACGAGTTACTTCGTCATCAAAACGCAGAGAGTTATATCCAACAACACAGGTGTTTGGCTGAATAAATTCCCGGTGGATTTTTGCAATAAATTCGCTCTCACTTAAGCCGTGTTCCCTTGCTTTTTGTGGCGTAATTCCAGTAACCAGACAGGCTTGTGGCTGGGGCCAAATATCTTCTGGAGGCTTGCAATACATTACCAGCGGGTCGCTGATAATATTGAGGTTTTCGTCTGTGCGAACACCCGCAAACTGACTTGGCCTATCTATCGAGGGGTTTGCACCCCAGGTTTCGTAATCATGCCAATAGAATGTTTTCATTACCGTGTGCTTTAAGTATACTCAATGATATTATTCAAGATAATAATCCCCGCACTATGACTGATTTAAACTCACTTTTCCAGAACAACCGCAGCTGGGCAAACGCCATAAAAGCCGAGGATCCGGATTTTTTTACTACCCTTGCCAAACAGCAACGTCCGGAATTTTTGTGGATCGGCTGTGCAGACAGCCGCGTACCCGCAAATGAAATCGTTGGGCTTATGCCGGGGGAACTATTTGTCCATAGAAATATTGCCAACTGTGTTGTGCATACAGATATTAATTGCCACAGCGTCATCGAATATGCGGTGAAATTTCTCAAGGTCAAACATATTATTGTATGCGGCCACTATGGCTGTGGTGGTGTACAAGCAGCCTTGGGACATGAACAGCTTGGTGTCGCCGATCACTGGATCAGGCATATACGTGACGTTTATTACAACAAACGAAAAGATTTTAAAGGTATCGACGACGATAAACAGCGCGTCAATTTATTATGTGAACTGAACGTAAAGCAACAGGTTGCAAATGTTTGCCACACACCCATCGTTCAAAATGCCTGGAGCTCAGGCCAGGAGCTGGCCATTCACGGTTGGATTTATGACGTAAAAGATGGACTGTTAAAAAAACTCACTCAAACCATCAACTCTATTGAAAGCGTGCGCGAACAATATCGAGTTGATGGCAGCACAGAGTAAAAGCCTGCCAGGGCTCCCCTTACTATGTCTTAGGAAGTGTTACGCCTCTTTGCCCCTGGTATTTTCCACCTCGGTCTTTATAGGAGGTGTCACAAACTTCATCACTTTCAAAAAACAACATCTGCGCAACACCCTCGTTGGCATATATTTTTGCTGGCAATGGTGTTGTGTTGGAAAATTCCAGAGTGACGTGCCCTTCCCATTCTGGCTCGAGAGGCGTTACGTTTACAATAATTCCACAACGCGCATACGTCGACTTACCCAGGCATACGGTTAATACCGAGCGAGGAATTCGAAAATATTCCACTGTGCGTGCAAGTGCAAAGGAATTGGGGGGAATAATACAAACGTCGCTGGTAATATCCACGAAGCTGTCATCAGCAAAATTCTTCGGGTCAACAACCGCAGAGTGTACATTGGTAAATATTTTAAATTCATTGGAGCAACGTACATCGTAGCCGTAACTGGATGTGCCGTAAGATATTAGACGCCTGTCTTGTGCATCGTAACGAACCTGCCCTGGTTCAAAAGGCTCAATCATCCCTTCATTTTCCGCCATGCGGCGAATCCAATGGTCGGATTTAATAGTCATAAATCGTACTCTTTATCTAAGATTTTAATCATCACTGAAAGAAATTTCCGGCCCGCTTTGACCGCCCAGCGATTGCCGCCACAAATTCATAGCGACCTGTTCGGCAATTTTTTTGTATTCTAAACTTACCGCAGAATCTGGGTCGGCTGCCACAGAAGGCTTACCCTCGTCTGTTTGCACGCGGATTTCCATCGCCAACGGCAAACGACCAAGCAGGGCTACTTGATATTCTTCGGCAAGGCTATCGCCGCCTTTCTCACCAAATATGGCCTCAACATGGCCGCAATTTGAACACCGGTGCGTGGACATATTTTCCACTACACCAAACACCGGAATATTCACTTTACGGAACATCTCCACCCCTTTACGGGCATCCAGTAAGGCAATATCCTGCGGAGTGGTAACCACAATACTGCCCGATACAGGCACTGCCTGAGACAAGGTGAGCTGAATATCGCCTGTCCCGGGAGGCATGTCGATAATCAAGTAGTCGATATCCTGCCAATGGGTATTTTGCAAGAGCTGTTGCAGTGCGCCACTTACCATAGGGCCACGCCATACCATTGGTGTTTTTTCAGTCACCAGGTTACCCATGGAAACCACCTTCAGGCCAAGTGCAGGGATGGGCTCAATCATATTGGCAGCATGCATTTCAGGCCGCTTATGACTTACACCCAGCATTTGCGGCTGGCTTGGCCCGTAGATATCCGCATCTAAAATGCCGACTTTCGCGCCGGATTGCACCAGCGCCAGCGCAATATTTACAGCGGTAGTGGATTTTCCCACGCCGCCCTTGCCGGAAGCCACTGCAACTATGTTTTTCACCCCTGGTACTGCGCTCAGCTTTTCTGATTGCAGAGAGTGCGCCGTTAATACCTCAACCACCAGCTCAACGTCGATGGCCTCGTTCGCCAACTCAGCCAGTGCGGCAACAGTCTTATTCCGGAGGCTCTCGCTAAGGGCTTCGCTGTACATACCCTGCTGGATAAGCACACGCAGCCCGTCTGCCTTGGGCAGTACTTGGCAGATTCGGCTCAAATTTTGTCCAAGCTCTGGCAGCTCTATCGCCTCCAGACGCGATTGAACTTTAGCCATTAACGCTGTACTCATATTTACTCCGTATAAAACAGCCGTCAGGGGTGGGCAAGTTACCACCGGGCGGACTTAGATACAATCTGATCAAGGCGCAAAAGCCTGTATACAAAACACTCCAGTTTCAATGACTTATTGCGGAAAAGCGCCCTGTTTAGTGGTATAGTTGCGCGCCCAAAAATGGCCTAAACAGCAGCAACCGCCTTGTGGATATGACTAAAAAACGAAAAATTCTGGTAACCAGTGCCCTACCCTATGCCAATGGCTCGATTCATCTTGGGCATATGGTTGAAACCATCCAGACCGACATCTGGGTTAGATACCAAAAACTACGTGGGCACCACTGCACCTACGTGTGCGCCGATGACGCCCATGGCACCGCTATTATGCTGCGTGCCGAGCAGCTGGGTCTGACACCGGAAGAGCAGATTGCAAACATAAGTGCTGAGCACCAGGCGGACTTTGCGGAATTTTTCATAGAGTTTGACAACTACCACTCCACCCACTCAGAAGAAAACAAAGCGCTCTCAAGCCTGATCTATACGCGCCTTAAAGAAAACGGCCATATCTCCGTGCGTTCTGTTACTCAGGCTTACGACCCGGAGAAAAACCTTTTCCTCGCGGACCGCTACGTAAAAGGCACCTGCCCTCGCTGTAAAACAGCCGACCAGTATGGCGACAACTGCGAGCAGTGCAGTGCCACCTACTCTCCCATGGAGCTTATTAACCCGGTATCGGTAATTTCCGGCGCAACACCGGTCGCAAAAGATTCGGACCATTTCTTTTTTACCCTCCCTGAATTCACCGACTTTCTCAAAGACTGGACACGCGCAGGCCACCTCCAGGACGAAGTCGCCAACAAACTGGCAGAGTGGCTCGACGGCGGCTTGCAAGAGTGGGATATATCCAGAGACGCCCCCTATTTTGGCTTTGAAATACCCGGCGAGACAGGAAAATACTTCTACGTTTGGCTGGACGCGCCTATCGGCTACATGGCCAGCTTCAAAAACCTGTGTGACAAAACCGAAGGCTTGGATTTCGATGATTACTGGGGCGCAGATTCGCCCAACGAACTCTACCACTTTATTGGCAAAGACATTATTAACTTCCACGCACTGTTCTGGCCCGCCATGCTAAGCGACACAGGTTTTCGCACACCGACAAAAGTATGCGTGCATGGCTTCCTGACTGTTGATGGCAAAAAGATGTCCAAGTCTCGCGGCACCTTTATCAATGCAAGAACCTATCTGGATTACCTCAATCCAGAATACTTGCGTTACTACTATGCCACCAAGCTCACAAATACGGTCGACGACCTGGATTTAAACCTGGAAGACTTTGTTACCAAAGTGAATTCCGATCTGGTGGGTAAAGTTGTCAACATCGCCAGCCGCACGGCAAAGTTCGTTGCAAAGTCCGGAGGAGTGCTCTCTGGCACTATCGCGGAGCCAGGCTTGTGGCAAAAGTTTATCGATGCAGAAGCCACTATCGCCAACCTTTACGAAAATCGAGAGTTTGGCAAAGCCACCCGTGAAATCATGGCCCTGGCCGATGCGGCGAACGAATACATTGCAGAACAAGCGCCTTGGAGCCTAGCCAAACAAGAAGGTAACGAACAGAAAGTACTGGATGTGTGCTCGCTCGGTATCAATTGCTTTAAAGCCTTGATGACTTTCCTCAAGCCGGTACTGCCAATAACGGCCGCCGCCTCTGAAGAATTTCTGAACTGCACACTCGATTGGTCCAAACCTCTGGCATTTTTAGGTGAGCATCAGATCAATAAATTCAAACCCTTAATGACACGTGTTGAAGCGGATAAAGTACAAGCCATGGTTGATGCCAGTAAAGAAGAAGCAAAAGTTAACACTTCAGATTCCGCTAGCGATAGCTGGTTAGCAAAAGAGCCCATTGCACCAGAAATCGAATATGGCGATTTCGCCAAACTGGATTTCCGTATTGCTTTAATCGCCAACGCCGAACACGTTGAAGGTGCCGATAAATTATTGCGACTCACCCTCGACCTGGGAGGAGACAGCCGCAATGTTTTTGCCGGCATAAAAAGCGCCTACAAACCAGAAGATCTAATTGGTAAACGCACCGTTATGGTTGCCAACCTAAAACCACGAAAAATGAAATTTGGCATGTCTGAAGGTATGGTTCTTGCGGCAGGCCCCGGAGGTAAAGACCTGTTTATTCTCGAGCCTCACGATGGTGCCGAGCCTGGCATGCGGGTAATGTAAGCATGACCGAATTTGCGCTCATACTCCTAAGCACAGTATTAGTGAATAATTTTGTATTGGTACAGTTTTTAGGACTGTGCCCGTTTATGGGCGTATCCAACAAACTGGAAACGGCTATAGGCATGAGTACGGCCACCACCTTTGTACTGACACTGGCTTCCATATGCAGCTACATGGTGCACAGCTGGGTACTGGAGCCGCTGGGTTTAAGCTATCTAAAAACCATTTCTTTTATTTTGGTTATCGCAGCGGTGGTACAGTTTGCCAAAATGTTTATTGAGAAAACCAGCCCACTGCTATACCGCGTACTGGGTGTATTTCTCCCTTTAATTACAACCAACTGTGCGGTACTTGGTGTGGCATTGCAAAATACCAATAAAGCCCATAATTTTGCCCAATCGGCTTTTTATGGTTTTGGTGCCGCTGTGGGGTTTTCATTGGTACTCGTTTTATTTTCAGCCATGCGTGAAAGGCTTGCCGTGGCCGATGTTCCGGAACCCTTTAAGGGCGCAGCAATTGGTATGATCACCGCTGGTTTAATGTCGCTCGCCTTTATGGGCTTTGCCGGTCTGGTGTAAGAGATGGTAGAGCTTCTTCTTAATCAACCCATCCTTGGGGCGCTACTCGCTTTGGGTAGCCTGGCAGCTCTGTTTGGCGCAGTGCTGGGTTTCGCGGCCATTAAATTCAAAGTGGAAGGCGACCCCATTGTTGACCAAATTGATGAACTTCTGCCGCAAACCCAGTGCGGACAGTGCGGCTACCCAGGCTGCCGCCCCTATGCACAAGCAATTGCCGACGGCGACGCCATTAATAAATGTCCCCCCGGTGGCCATACCACTATCGCCTCACTGGCGAGCTTGCTCGACGTAGAAGCACCAGCTTTGGACGAAGAACACGGCGAAGAAAGCGAAGTTCAAAAGGTGGCGTTTATTCGTGAAGATGAATGCATAGGCTGTACTAAATGCATTCAAGCCTGCCCGGTTGATGCCATTCTGGGTGCGGCAAAGCAAATGCACACCGTTATTGTCTCCGAGTGCACCGGTTGTGATTTATGTGTAGAGCCTTGCCCTGTGGACTGCATTGATATGCTGCCCATGGAACAGGGCTTAAATGAGTGGAAATGGGAGCTCCCCAAACCAACTGATATTATCGCCACTGACCGCAATGAGGGGCATGCCGCGTGAGACCCGTATTTTCTATTCATGGCGGCGTTCATCCACCGGAAAACAAAGCGCAATCCACCGCTGAACCCATCGCTGTAATTCCGCTGGCAAAACATTTTATTCTTCCACTAAACCAGCATATAGGCGCAGCGGCGCAAGCCATCGTGACGCTAGGCCAGAAAGTATTAAAAGGTGAGGTTCTCGCGGAAGCCCAAGGCCTGGTAAGTGCGCCGGTACATGCACCCACCTCCGGTGAGATTATCGCCATTGAAGAGCGGCCCGTTCCCCACCCTTCCGGCCTCAGCGCACTGAGTATTGTTCTACAGGCAGACGGTAAAGACCAGTGGACCGAACTGTCGCCTATCGAAGACTACCATGCCCATGCACCACAACACTTACTCGAAATTGTCCGCAATGCCGGTATCGCAGGCATGGGCGGCGCAGGCTTTCCAACAGCAGTAAAGCTAAACCCCCGCAGCGATCAACACGTTTCCACGCTGATATTAAATGGCACAGAATGCGAGCCTTATATCACGGCGGATGATGTCTTAATGCGGGAGCGGGCTGAAGAAATTGTCGCCGGTGCAGAACTACTGGCCTACCTGCTCAAGCAGCCCAAAGACATTCTTATAGGAGTAGAAGACAATAAACCCCAAGCCATTGAAGCCTTACAAAAGGCGGCCCAAAACAGCTCGGTGGAAATTGTTTCCTTCCCCACTAAATACCCTTCGGGGGGGGAAAAACAACTGATCGAAATCTTAACCGGCAAACAGGTACCGTCGGGCGCGATTCCCGCAACAATAGGCATCGTGGTACAGAACGTGGGCACGGTGCTTGCCGCCTGGCGGGCGGTAAGATACGGGGAGCCCCTGCTAAGCCGCATCACTACCATTGTTGGTGACTCCTTAGCGAAACAACGAAATATTGACGTTCCGCTCGGCACCCCCATCGAGCACATATTGAAAGAGCACGGCTGGCAACAAGAACGCTGCGCAAGAATTGTTATTGGTGGCCCGATGATGGGTTTCGCCATTGATCACGCGGACGTTCCGGTAATAAAGACCACCAACTGTGTACTGGTGCCATCCACAGAAGAAATGCCTGCACAACCACCGGCACAAGCCTGCATTCGCTGTGGCATGTGCGCAGAAGCTTGCCCGGCCAGCTTGTTGCCACAACAGTTACTGTGGTATTCCCAAAGTGAAAACCATGAGCAATTGCGAAGCCACAATTTATTTGACTGTATTGAATGCGGCGCATGCTCCTATGTATGCCCGAGCAATATACCGCTGGTGCAATACTACCGAGCATCGAAAGGTGAAATACGCAAACAGGACCAGGAAAAGGAAAAATCTGATCGCTCCCGGCTGCGTTTCGAGTCACGAAAAACGCGCATAGAAAAAGCGGAAGCAGAAAAAGAAGCCAAGCGCTTAGCACGAAAAAAAGCCGCAGAAGAAGCCAAAAAAATTCAGGCCGAAAAAGCCAAACTTAAGCAAAGCGATTCAGGCGAGAGTAATATTGTCAGCGCCGCAATTGCCGCAGCCAGTGAGAAAGCAGTCGACCCGGAAAAAGAAAAAGCCAAGTTGGAGCGGGCTTTTTCCAGTGCGGAAAGCCGAGTGAGCCGGGCGAAGGAGCAGCTGCAAAAGGCTCAAGATGAAGGCGCCGATGACAGCAGAATCGAGTCCTTAAAAGCGCGCCTAAAACAGGCGGAGCAAAAATTAAACGAGGCGCAAAACAAGCTAGCAGAATTTGCCAACAGAGCCCCGGCAACAAGCGAAAGGGTACTGCAAAAACTGGCGGCCAGCCCGCAGGAAAAAGTCGAAAAAGCCATCGCCTCGGTGGAAAAAAGACTTGCCAGCGCAGAAGAAAAACTGGCTGAAGCCAGGGAAAACAACAGCCCCACACTTGCCGCTCTAGAGCAAGGTGTAGCCAAGCTTAAAGAAAAACTGGAGCAAAACCGGAGCGAGCTTGCTCAGGTTAAAGCCGAGAGCGGTACATCAACGCCAAGCCAAACGGCAACCCAAACGGAAGACCTTACACTCAATGCTGCACAGCAAGCTATTGAGAAAGCTAAAGCCAAAGCGGCGGCTCAAGCAAACCTTTCTGCAGAAGAAAAGCAGGCACAACAATTAGAATCCTTGCTTTCTCGTTTGGAAAAAGCGAAACAGCGTTTGCAAAAAGCTGAAGCAGAAAACAACGAAAATGTAGACGCTTTCCGTATGGGTGTCGATAAGTTGCAAGCAAAGCTGGATCAAGCCCAGGCAGCCCAAAAAGAAAATAGCGAAGTGGGGAGCTAAGCACTATGGCATTTATCAGTCGTTCGTCCCCTCACGCCTACACGGCGGGTACAACTGGCACAGTAATGTTGACAGTACTACTGGCGACCCTGCCCGGTATCGTTGTCCTTACGTTCTACTTTGGTTTGGGTACTATTTTTAACCTGTTAACGGCTCTGTTATTCTGCCTCGGGTTTGAAGCACTTGCCTTACAAGCCCGAAAAAAACCAATTACATTTTATTTAAAAGACTGCAGCGCCGCGGTAACAGCTGTATTGCTGGCATTGGCTCTTCCCCCCTATTCCCCATGGTGGCTAATGGCCACAGGCTGCTTTTTTGCTATTGTGGTAGCCAAGCAACTCTACGGAGGCCTGGGCTTTAACCCTTTTAACCCTGCCATGGTTGGCTACATTGTTTTACTGATTTCTTTTCCTCTGGAAATGAGCCAGTGGGCTGCACCAGCAAGTATCAATGACAATCAAAGCCTGCCTTCTTTACTTGAATCTCTTCGCCAGGTATTTGCGGTACAGGCTTTTGATGGCTACACCGCAGCAACGCCTTTAGATATATTAAAACAAAATACCAGCCTGGAGCTCTCCGAACTCTATGCCTCTACACCCGCGTTTTCACAAGGCCGCTGGGCCGGAGCGGCCTGGGAATGGGTCAACCTTTCCTTTCTTCTGGGCGGCGTATTTCTTCTGTATAAAAAGGTATTCACCTGGCATGCTCCTGTAGCCATGCTCACCACCCTGGCTTTGTGTGCCACAATTTTTTACGACGGAGGCAGCTCCAGCAGCACTGGCTCGCCGTTGTTTCACCTGTTCTCCGGCGCCACAATGCTCGGTGCTTTCTTCATCGTTACCGACCCGGTAAGCAGTGCCGTGAGTAATCGCGGTCGGCTTATATACGGGGCTTTGATAGGCATACTGGTATTTGTTATTCGTGTGTGGGGTAACTATCCAGATGCAATCGCCTTTGCGGTACTGTTGATGAACTTCGCTGCACCCTTTATTGATTACTATACCAAGCCCACAACCTATGGCCACGGAGCAAATAAATAAGGTGTTAGTAAAAGCCATCAGTAAAAACGCCCTGATTCTCACCTTGTTCGCCATAATCACAGCGGGCCTGCTTGCCTTCACCTATCAATCAACAGCCCCGCGAATTGCAGAAGAAGAAAAGAAAGCTGCTCAAGCCGCGCTACTTGAAATCGTTCCTCAGCATCGTCACGACAATAATATGCTCGACGATATTTTTCCTATCCCGGAAAATTTTCTGCAGGATTTGGGCTTGAAAGAAAGCGGCCAGATTCACTTGGCCTTTAATAAGGGCCAGGCTGTGGCCGCGATTATTCCGGCAAGCGCCCCCGATGGCTACAGTGGCGAGATAAAACTTATTATTGGTGTAAATACCGATGGCTCCATTGCCGGCGTTCGCGTTCTGGCCCACAAAGAAACACCAGGGCTTGGCGATAAAGTAGATTTGCGAAAAAGTGACTGGATACTCTCCTTCAACCACAAATCCTTAAATACACCAGAGGCCGATCAATGGGCGGTTAAAAAAGATGGTGGCGCATTTGATCAGTTCACTGGCGCAACTATTACACCCAGAGCGGTTGTTAAGCGTGTTAAACAAACCCTTGAGTTTTATCAGAACCACAAAGACCTGCTTTTTGCCCAAGAAGAGCAGGAAGGTAAGTAGCCATGTCAGAGCTTCGTGAAATTACCGTTAACGGTTTATGGAAAAACAATCCAGCATTGGTACAACTGCTCGGCTTATGCCCGCTGCTGGCGGTTACCGGCAGTGTGGTTAATGCTCTGGGCCTCGGCCTTGCAACCCTGCTGGTATTGGTGGGCTCCAATGTTGCAGTTTCACTCATTCGCAACGCCGTTAGCGATGCAGTCAGGTTACCGGCCTTCGTAATGATTATCGCTGCCTTCACCACCTGTGCAGAATTATTAATGCAGGCTTATACCTATGAGCTCTACCAGATCCTCGGTATTTTTATTCCTTTAATTGTTACCAACTGTTCCATCCTTGGCAGGGCGGACGCCTTTGCCAGCAAACACCCTATCCTACCTTCAGCGCTCGATGGCTTTATGATGGGTATGGGCTTCCTACTGGTGCTGCTGGCCATCGGAATACTGCGGGAAATTCTCGGTGCGGGAACGCTATTCGACAATATGCATTTAATATTCGGCGAAGCGGCACGAAGCTGGAAATTAACTGTATTTGGCGAAAACTACAAAGGCTTTCTTGTGGCAGTGTTGCCGCCGGGTGCGTTTCTTATCGCCGGGCTGCTCATTGCCATTAAAAATATGATTGATATCGAAGCCAAGAAAAGAGCAGCGAAAAATCGCGCCGGGGTCGTTAAAGGCTCTAAACGTGTTAGAACAACCGGAGAAGTTGCCTAGTGCTCCGTGGCTTGCAACCACTCGAAGATAGGCTGCCACTGTTCTACATCCGCAGCAACACGTGAGGGGGGAAGATCAAAAATGGTCAGCCCTCTGTCCATCGCTTTCACATAATTTTGTGTGTCCCTCAAGCTCGCCACTAAGGGCAGCTCCAGCCGCCCGACAAATTCTAACAGCACCTGAAAGTAACGTGTTTTCATGCGGGAACGATTGGCCACCAGGCCTATACTGATATTCGACTCCATCACACCGGAACGATATAGCCCCATAACAAAGCGCAAACACGCTTTAATATCGGTGGGGGAAGAAAGAACAGGTATCAGCACCTTATCGCCATCACGAATAATATCGGCCACATGGTCCATATCCCAGGCGGCAGGCATATCATGCACAATGGTGTCCGCACTGCCATCATCCACAGGAACATCCACAGACGACGCCACTAGATTAATCGGCGCACAAACCGCAGGCCTGCTGCCAAGCCAGTCGGAGCTGGAACGCTGAGCATCATGATCTACCAACAAAACCCCACGCCCCTGATTAGCGAAATAGCCCGCTAATTGAGTTGCAATGGTGGTTTTACCGCAGCCGCCTTTTGGGTTTGCAATGAAGATTTGGTTCATGGAGAGGCTTCATGCCCTATTTATCTATTATCACTACATTTATAGCAGATAAATCATAAGGAACCGGAAGGATTTCACGCTATTGTTGCGCTAGGTGCTCTGCCCTGTTTATGGCCGCCAGTAAGGCCTGGCTTTTAAGTATGATTTCCTTCCACTCACTCTCGGGGTCGGAAAGATCAACAATTGCTCCGCCCACGCCTATCTCTGCCATTCCCTGTTTTAACAGCACGGTTCGAATAACAATACTGAAATCTGCGCAGCCCGTAAGGGAGAAGTAACCAATGCTGCCGGAATACACCCCCCGGGCACGGGTTTCCAGTTGGTCCAATAAGGCTAAAGTTCGCTTCTTGGGAGCGCCCGTCATGCTTCCACCGGGAAAACATGCCTTAAAACAATCCACCGCAGACTTATCCCGCCTTAGACGACTTCGAATAGTGCTGACCAGCTGATGAACCGTGGCGTAGCTTTCCACGTCGAACAATTTATCTACCTGCACACTGCCTATATCGGAAACCTGACCAAGATCGTTGCGCAATAAATCGACAATCATCAAATTTTCTGCTCTGTCCTTCTCATTATTACAAAGGTCAGAGATAAGCGCTTCATCCTCAAGAGCCGAGGCACCTCGCTTGCGGGTGCCTTTAATAGGCTTGGTCTCCACTACCCCCTGGGGGTTAATCGTTAGGAAGCGCTCCGGTGAGCAGGAGAGAATATGCAGCCCTCTATACTTCAAAAAGCAGGCGTAGGGTGCCGGGTTGTCCTCACGTAATATGGCATAGAGGGTCAAAGGGTCTACCTGTGTCTCTTTGCTCAACATATTAGTCAAACACAATTCGTAACTTTCACCCGCCTTAATAGCCGCTTTCGCCGCAGCAATCGCTTTGAGGTACGCAGGTTTATCTTGTGCGAACGTAACGCCATCCAGTAATGTGCTGTCATCAAGCTCACGTTCGTTTCCTCGCTGCTTTTTCTCACTCATGCGCGGCGAGTTTTCCAGCTTAAGCAAGGTATTCTCGGTAGTCGCCAACCATTGTTCTGCTGCCTCTCGAGAATCGGGCTCATCAACACAGAGTAGATAAAGGCAATTTTCGACATGATCAAAAGCAATTAAGCGATCGGCGAAAAGAAACATCGCATCCGGGTCTTGGGCCCGGTGTTTAGCGCTATAGCCACACACCGACTTTAGCTCGTAGCCAAAATAACCCACATAGCCCAACTGGAAATCGAAAGGAAGATCTTCCTGCTGGACATCTAAAGCTTGAATGCGCTGTTCCAGTACGGCGAAAATATCTGAATGCTCAGTAGCCAGCTGGTCAGAACTTATAAACTCCGACAGTGGACCACTGTCGTCGCCCATAAATGAAAAACGGGAGGAATCATTCAGCAAGCAGGAGTCCAACCAAAAGGCATTTTCCGAGCTGGAAAACAGATCTTTAAAAACAGACTCGGCATCGGGAAAAAGCGTAAGCTTTTTATAAAATATTTCTAATTTCCTGCGGGAATCCTGCCGAGTTTTTACACTATCTTTATTTGTTTCCGAAGGCTTAAAATGAGCCCTGCCACTGCTATCCAGCGTTTTCTCTTCCCGGTTGTACTTTACACTCAGGTCGCGAAAATTTTTAAGTATTTGCTCACCAAACTCGGTGCAGATAGATTCCGGATGAAACTGCAGGCCCCACAAGGGGCGATATTTATGGGCAAGAGCCATAACAATCTGGTCATCAGTATAGGCTGTTACCTCCATGTCCTCAGGCACCTGGGACACTAGAAGAGAGTGATAACGCACCACATCAAAGGGCGAGCGAATTCCCTCGAACAAGCCTGTTGCCTCATGATGCACGCGGCTGATACGCCCATGCATCACCGTTGCGGCATAATCGATTTCCCCCCCCTGAGATAAACAAATACCCTGGTGCCCAAGACAAACCCCGAGTATGGGTACATTTGCATTGCGAATAACATCGCTACATACACCAAAGTCCGCAGCTCTATCAGGCCTGCCGGGGCCGGGGCTGATAACGATATTATCGAAGCTGTATCGACTTAGTTCACGCCAGCTGAATTCGTTATTTTTGATGACCACAGGCGCCAGGCGATTCACTCCGGCAATGAGTTGATAGAGGTTGTAAGTAAATGAATCGAAGTTGTCGATTAAAAGTGTTTTCAATTTTCTAAGTATTAACCTGGCAATTAATTCGGGAATAAAACCGTCTTGCAACACCCCCCCTCCACTCACCCGGAGGAGATGCATCACATGTCTACCACGGTTTATAAAAAGGTTTATCGATTTAGGGAGAGCAGCTCAATTTTATAGCCATCCGGGTCTTCAACGAAGGCCAATATTGTACTGCCATGTTTCATGGGGCCCGCTTCCCGAACAACCTTGCCACCGGCGGCTTTGATTTTTTCACAAGCCGCGTAAACGTCTTCCACGCCTATGGCCAAATGGCCGAAACCATCACCCATGCTGTAGCTAGAGGTATCCCAATTGTGGGTCAGCTCTACCACCGTGTTTTCCGATTCGTCACCATAACCCACAAAGACATTAGTGAACTTGCCCTCCGGGTAGTCTTTTTTACGCAAAAGCTTCATACCCAGGATCTCAGTATAAAAAGCCAAAGACTTATCAAGGTCACCAACACGTATCATAGTGTGTAACAATTTCATGATTTTTCACCCCAGTGATAGCTACGGAAAGTAATGGGTTGTAATGGCTCGTAAATAATAATTACGAACAAGGAAGGGCGAAGAATACTCCGCAGCACGCAGCCAAGGCAACCGGTGTACAAGGTTTGAGGCACAAGCGCAGGGGCCGACGCGATAGCCTGTGGCCCACAATGTGAGTTATCGAGCAAGAATCCCCAGTAACACCCCGCCTGGAGTACTACTCTAATGAGCGCCACAGGATACAGCCAGTGTTGAGAACTGGCAGATAGTTGATAGAATTATCGAGAAGAATTATTCAAGTGCGGAGCGTAGCTCAGCCTGGTAGAGCACCGCCTTCGGGAGGCGGGGGTCGAAGGTTCAAATCCTTTCGCTCCGACCACTATAAAAGTAACAGCCTGCTTACTCAACGGCCTTATAGAAGAGCCGTGTGCCTTGCTGAAAACAACACAGCCAAGTTACATCTTTACAAGTTACATCTTTAATAGTTGCTCAGCATGCCTGCAGCCACCTGCGCGGCTTTATCATCGCCAAACACTTCATTAACAATTGTGAGAGCAAATTCAGTGGCAGTGCCTGGGCCCTGGCTGGTTATTAACTTGTGGTCCACCACAACTTTCTTGTGAGCAAGGTGGGCAACCTTGGCTTGTAGTTCCTGCTGAAAAGCGGGATAACACGTAGCGTTTTTATCGCCAATCAGGTCGTGCCGCCCCAGCACTACAGCCGGAGCAGAGCAAATTGCCGCTATCCAGCGATCCGCAGCAATCTGAGATTTAAGCAAAGTGATCAGTGCTTTACAGTTCTGAAAATGCTCAGCCCCGGGCATACCGCCAGGCAGCACAATAACATCCCAGGTTTGCACCGCACAGGCGTCTATCAGGCAGTCAGCTTCTATCTTCACCCCGCGTGATGCCAGGATATTTTTGCTGGGCATCACAGAGGCAATACTCACCTCAGCCCCAGCTCTTCTGAGCACGTCAATAACCGTTACTGCTTCAAGCTCTTCGGTACCATCTGCTATTGGCACAAGTACAGAAATCATAGTTTTCTCCGCACTATTCAGAACGATGCCTGATTAGTGGTGGTGATGCATTGAGTGGTCTGACGCAGGCTCCATAACACCCAGAGCAATTAAGAACATTGTTACAACCGGCGCTAGAGTGTATACGCCATAAGCGATAAATACGATGCCAAAGCCGACTCTCAATATTTTATTCTGTAAGTACCGCTTAACCCAAGCGCTGGCCAAACCGCCAAACAGAATTGCGGGCAAGGTACCTAAACCAAAGGCGGCCATTACCATCGCCCCAGAGACAGGGTCGGTTTGAACCGCAGCCAGGGCCAACACAGAATAGACCAGGCCACACGGTAACCAGCCCCATATTGCGCCAAGCAGGAGCGCAGTATCCAAACGAGTAACCGGCATCAGTTTTTTGCCAAGCGGCGCAAGATATTTCCAAACATGCCCACCCAGGGCCTCGAGGCGTGTCAAACCTCTCCACCAATCAGCAAGGTAGAGGCCCATGCCTATCAAGAGGATACCCGAAATAAGGCGAAGTACCGGCAGAGGGCTAAGCTGATCAACCCCACCAAACACAAAGGCAAAAAGAGCACCGATAAGCGCGTAGCTAAATACCCGCCCTATGTTGTAGCTTAAAAGTATGCCAAAGCGAAAAAACGCGCTCTTGCCGCCATTGGCAAATGCCAGCCCTGCGGCAAGTCCGCCACACATTCCAATACAATGACCCGCCCCCATCAGCCCTAGCAGCAGAGCAGCCACTAGCGTTTCACTCACCATCATTTTTCACTTTGTTTTTTGCTTTGTTTTTTTGCTTTTCTGCTTGAGGCTTTTGTTCATCAAACAGAATTCTGCGTGCTTCGGTATCAAGGTCGTCGTACTGACCAGATTTCACCGCCCATAAAAAAATAGCCACGGCAATGGCCACAATGATTAATGCCAGGGGAATAAGGATAAGCAAGCTTTGCATATAATATTAATTCTTACAGTCTAGTGGCATTGAGCACAACGAGTAGAGAGCTAAAAGACATCCCTATAGCTGCCAGGTAGGGTGGCAACAAGCCCATTGCCGCCGCCGGCAGGGCCAGCAAATTATACAACAGGGCCCAGGCCAGATTCTGACGAACAATTCTCTGTACGCGGTGGGCAAGCTCAATAAGCAGCGGAATGGTGGAGAGCCTGCCGTTAAGTAAAATACTATCCGCTTTTGATTGAGCCAGCTGGGTAGCCTCACCCATGGCCATAGAAACATCTGCGGCACTCAGTACAGGCACGTCGTTAATACCATCGCCAACCATCAATACCTTGTGCCCTTGCTGTTGCTGTGCCTGTAACCATTGCAATTTCTGCTCGGGCTGAAGCTCGGCGAGGGCATCAGGCAACGCCAATTGACTGGCTATTTCGCTTACCACGCTTGCTCTATCACCACTTAACAAGGCAATTGAATAGCGGGAACTGCGCAGGGTATCTACGCTGTTAAGCGCATCCGCACGTAAATTATCATTGAGCCCCAGCCAGACCAGAGCTAAGTATTCGTCACCCTCTTTTCTTGCAAGTAACTGCCACATGGCAGGCTTTACGGGGCAATCAAGCCTGCGCCCTGGCACAGCGAAATCTGGCTTACCAAAACGATATTCCACACCGCCAACAATACCTTTTACACCTTGGCCGGCAATCACTTCTGTGGATTCAGAGAGCACTGTCTGCTCACGCTGTGCAAATGCAGCCGCAATGGGGTGGCTGGAAGGCTTTTCCAAGGCTGCAATAATATCAAGCAAGTGTTCTTGTTCAGATTCATTGAATGAATGCTCGGGCTCAGCGAAAATCAGCGACTGTATATGAATTTTTCCTTCCGTTAAGGTACCGGTTTTATCAAACGCAACGGTATCGATTTTATGCAGAACCTCCATTGCTTGCGGGCCGGTAATTAATATCCCCAGCGCACGCGCGCGATTTACACCCGCCGTCAAAGCGGCTGGGGTTGCCAAAGAAAGCGCACAAGGGCAGGTAACAACCAAAACAGACAGCACCACCCAAAAAGCTTTTTCCGCATCGATAAACCACCAGCATATTCCTGTGATCACGGAAACCGTCAGCACTGCAGCCACAAAGTGGGCAGCGATACGATCCGCCAAAGCTGCCTGACGAGGCTTCTCCAGGCCAGCCTGCCGCACCAGGTTTTCTATTGCGGATAATTTCGTGCTGCTACCTGTAGCTTCAACCAGCATTTCCAAGGCTTGGTCTGTAACCTGAGTACCAGCGGCCAGCGAATCACCAGCATTTTTTCTTTGCGGCTTTGATTCACCGGTTAATAACGATTCGTCTACGCGGGCAAAAGCTGAGCACAATTTGCCATCTGCAGGAATGGTTTCACCAGAGGCGACCCACACTCTATCTCCTGCTTTTAGCGCAGCCAGCGGCACCGCCTGCTTTTCATTTTTGTGAATTCGACTTGCTGAAAGCGGCAATAGCTGCTGTAAATTCTCGCTGGCGAAACTGCTGGAGTTGCGCGCGCGCATTTCAAGAAAGCGCCCCAGCAAAAGAAAAAATGTAAACATGGACACGGAATCAAAATACACTTCACCACTGCGGGTAAACGTGGCCCAGGCACTTGCCCCATAGGCCAGGCTTATCGCCAGAGAAACGGGAACGTCCATATTGAGGCGCCCCATTTTTAATGCGCGAAAGGCATTATGGAAAAAGGGACGAGCCGAAAACAATACCACCGGTGTTGCGATCACCAGGCTCACCCAACGGAGAAAAACCTGCCAGTAATCGTCAATACCCTGTATACCCCCGGCATACAAGGCAACCGCTACCATACCAACTTGCATCATGCCGATACCGGCAACACCGAGGCGCATCATGGCCAGGTGTGTTTCTTTGCGCTGCTGGGCCTGCCTTTGCTGCTGCTGTTCCGGCTGAGGCTTGTAGCCGATGCGTTGCACCTGGGCCATCAAGTCACTTAAACGCGACTGCTGCGAGTCCCAGCGCAGTATACAACTGCGATTACTGGCATTCACTCGCACACTTTTTACGGCAGGATGCTTTTCCAGAAATTGTTCAATAAGCCATGCACAAGCCGCACAGTGTATACCTTGCACCGAGAGACGAGCCGTCTTTATACCCTCGCCTTCTTCGCTGACAAATTGAGCCTGAACTTCTGGTAAATCATAAGCATGGAAATCATGTTGAGCTTCGTCTGGCTTGTTTCCCGCCTCATCGCGAAATCGATAGTAGCCGTCCAGGCCACCTTCATGAATCAACTGGGCAACCGACATACAACCGTGGCAACAAAAATATTTTTGTTCGGATGCTATCTCGCAGGAAATAGATGCTTGAGCGGGTAAGCCACAATGAAAACAGCTGTGCATGGCTTACTGCAGGATCACAGAGTCTTCAGATGAAAAATTAATTTCCCCGCTGATACGCCACTCCACCGCGTTGGCCTCGGAAGTGGTGTCGGAAACAAAACCTTCTACACGAAGATACCAGCGCTCGTTCAGGGGGCTATCCGTTTCGAAGAAATAGTGCGTCGTACTGGCCCCTTGTAAATCAAAATTTTGATCTAACTCGGCCTGCAGAGGATGAGAAAGTTGTAAACGAATAATGGTGTCGGGCTTAAGCGGCTTAGCAAAAAGCAATTCATATCGAGCTTGTTGCTCATCATATGAAAAGGTGGCAACAATACCCCTATCACGTGCATTTTTCTCAACCGTAAAACGGTTGTTAACCAGCCTTCCCTCTTTGTAATAATCATCGGTAACCACGTCGTCACCAAATATTATGGCCGAACCCACCAAAATGGCACACACGAAAAAAATCACAATAAGTGGCGCGGCCACAAACCACCCCCAGGGCTCTCTGTACCAGGGCTTGCTATTTACCTTATGCTTATTCAAATTGCTTTCTCAATAAAACCAGCTAATGCCCGGGCATTGGGCTTATTTTCGTGGCATTGGGCCAATAAAGTTACTTTCCTCTATTGCACTAAGTGAGGCATCGCTCGCAGACACAACGGTGAACTGTATGGGCGTTTTTTCCTTATCCAGTTCACTTTTTGCAACAGACACCCGCAGCGGTATAGTAAACACCTCACCAGCTTCAATTTCAACGGGCCGGTAGTTTTTTAACTGGAATGGATAATCGCCGGAGACAGTAATGTTATAAGTATGGGGGGCACTATCCATATTATTTATTTTCAGCGTATAAACATTTTGAATCTGGCTACCAGAAACACGATAGAGCCGAACCCCTCTGTCTCTTATTACATCCACCGAAAGCGGCGTGCGCGTTACGATGGTATACATAAAAGCACTGATCATCGCCAAAACGGCAAAGGAGTAGCCAAATAGCCTGGGCCTAAAGAAGTTGGTTTTACCTGTGGTAAGTTCATCCACGGAGGTAAAACGAATAAGGCCGCGCTCATACTTCATCTTGTCCATTACCGCATTACAGGCATCAACACACAAGCCGCAGTTAATACACTCATACTGCATACCATCGCGAATATCGATGTCCACCGGGCACACCTGAACACACCAGGAGCAGTCAATACAATCCCCCAGGCCGTCGGCTTTGTAGTCGTCTTTGGCTTTTCGCGGCCCGCGGTTCTCTCCACGCTTTGCGTCGTACTGCACTGCCAGCGTGTCTTTATCGTACATAACCGATTGAAAACGCGCGTAAGGGCACATAAATTTGCACACCTGCTCTCGCATCCAACCCGCATTTACATATGTTGCTGCAGTGAAAAATAATGTCCAAAATGCCGCTACCGGATGTACAGCCATAGACAGAATGCCTGTATCCGGGTCCGGGCTGGGGAACAGACCACTAAGTAGCTCGCGGATGGGCACAAAATACCCGACAAAAGTCACCCCGGTAATAAAAGCGATAAGTACCCATACTGAGTGCTTGGCACTGCGCCGCCAAAGCTTGTTAAAACTCCAGGGTTGTTGCGCCAGTTTTATCTGCTTGTTTCTGTCGCCCTCAAAAAAATGTTCCACAGAAATGAACATTAAAGTCCAAACGGTCTGGGGACAGGTAAAACCACAGTACACCCGACCCAATAAGGTGGTTACAGTAAAAAGGGAAAAAGCAGAAATAATAAGCAGCCAGGCCAGCAGCATAAAATCCTGTGGCCAGAAGGTTAGCCAGAGCACGTGAAACTGTCGGGCGGGCAAATCGAAGTGTATGGCTGGGCGCCCATCTATCAGGAGCCAGGGTAACAGCAGGAAGGCAGCAATAAGTGGCAAACCGGTATAACGGCGAACACTCTGATAAAAGCCGCTAATTTTTCGGGTGTATATCTTCCCCTGCGACTCATAAAGATTGCGATAACGAATATTATCGCCACCAGAAGACTGCTCGGACACAATTTAGCTCCCAATATTAATTAGCATCACCTAATATAATTATACTGCATTTCTGGGAAAAGAGGTGTCTCGGGCAAAAGTAAAAGCGGGAGCTTAAAAGCTCCCGCCAGCAACACCTCGGAATAAGTGAGCGCTGGCTAACTTATTCCTCTTCGTTGTACGACAAATAGTAGACGTACGCGGCCAACAAGTGGATTTTATCTTCCCTCAGCATATCTTTTTGCGCAGGCATGTTGTTGTTGAGCCCGTTTCGTACGACGTGTTGAATCCCCTCTCGAGAGCCATCATACAACCAAATATCGTCTGTCAGGTTTGGCGCACCTAACAAAATATTACCTGCGCCATCGGCACCGTGACAAGCGGCACAATTCTGCTGAAATACAGCAGCGCCCTGCTCGGCAAGCGCGCTATCACCGTCCTGCCCGGACAACTTAAGAACATACTCACTGACGGAAGCAACATTTGCCTCGCCAAGAAGAGGGCCCCAGGCCGGCATTTGGCCGCTGCGGCCTTCGGCAATACTGTGTTTGATCTGCTCTGGCGAGCCACCGTACAGCCAGTCGCTATCGGTCAGGTTGGGGAAGCTAAAGTTGCCCCCGCCATCTGCACCGTGACAAACAGCGCAGTTGTTGGCAAACATGCGCACACCCATTTTCATGGCACGAGGCTGGTCGATTAACTCCTCAATGGGCATCTTTGAATAAACACCAAAGGATTCCGCATGAATAGCTTCAGCCTTTTTCTGGTCCATTGTTAATTCGCCAGCGGACGTCCAACCCAGAACACCTTTGAAACTACCCATACCGGGAAACGCCACCAGATAAACGGCGGCGAATATCAGGGTTGCAACAAAAAGGTAAAACCACCAGCGTGGCAGCGGGTTGTCATATTCTTCAATGCCATCGTAAACATGGCCCGTGGTTTTGTTTTCAGGATCTTCGTCGTCTCTCACCGCCACTTTGCGGTTGGCGAACAGCACCCAGCAGGTTAATGCCAGGCACACCAGTGTCAACACGATAATCCAAAGACTCCAAAATGTACTCATAATCAGCCCTGCCCTCTTTTGTGGTCAGCTGACTGAAGGTTGTCACCTTCAGTTTCTTTTTGTTCGTTTGTTTCGTTCTGTTCGGTTTTTTGCTCGTCTGCCGGCTCATCGGCAAAGGGCAGCTGTGCGGCCTCCTCAAATTGCCGTTTGCGTTTGGGGGAAAATGCCCACCAGCAAACAACGACAAAGGCGACAGCCACCAGCACCACGGCGAAACTTCTCAGCGTATTAATATCCATTACGGCTTATCGCTTATAAGTGATCAAAGTACCCAACTGCTGCAGGTAAGCCACCAGCGCATCAACTTCCGATGTACCGGCTACTGCTGCCTCAGCACCTTCGATATCTTCGTCGGTATAAGGTACGCCAACCATGCGCAAGCGCTCCATTTTCAAACCCGTTTTCTCGCCGTCCAAAACCGCATCAAATAACCAGGGAAAGGCAGGCATATTGGATTCAGGAACAACATTGCGCGGGTTGTATAAATGCGCTTTGTGCCAGGTATCACTGTAGCGCTTGCCCACTCGGGCAAGGTCGGGACCGGTACGCTTGGAGCCCCAAAGGAAGGGGTGCTCATAAACGGATTCACCAGCGATAGAGTAGTGACCGTAGCGCTCTACTTCTGCACGCAGCGGGCGCACCATTTGCGTATGGCAAACATGACAGCCCTCTCTGATGTAGATATCACGGCCCTCAAGCTCAACGGCAGCGAGAGGCATTAAGCCCTCTACCGGCTCAGTGGTTTCCTCAATAAAAAACTGGGGTACCAACTGCACCAAACCGCCAAAACTGATGGCCACGGCAACAAAGAGCACCATTAAGCCGACGTTCTTTTCTACTATGTCATGATTTTTCATTCGGCTATCTCCTTAAGCTGGCTGCGCGTCGGCGGCAGTTGAGTCTTCTTCCGCCGGTTTTTCTTCAGCCACCGTTTTATAGGTGTTGTAGGCCATGATCAACATGCCCACCAGGAAGATAAAACCACCGAGGAAGCGCACAAAATAGCCTGGATAACTGGCCTCTACCGACTCGGCAAAGCTGTAAGTGAGAGTGCCGTCGGCATTAAATGCACGCCACATCAAACCCTGCATTATGCCGTTTACCCACATGGAGGCGATGTATAACACCGTGCCAATCGTGGAAAGCCAAAAATGAATATTAACCAGCTTCACACTCCACATTTGCGCGCGGTTAAACAGTACCGGTATCAGGTGGTACAAAGCACCAATGGAGATCATCGCCACCCAGCCCAGTGCGCCGGAATGCACGTGCCCAATGGTCCAGTCAGTATTATGCGACAGCGCGTTTACCGTCTTGATGGACATCATTGGCCCTTCAAACGTGGACATACCATAAAAGGAAAGAGAAACCACCAGGAAGCGAAGAGTTGGGTCGGTACGCAATTTATCCCAGGCACCGGAGAGCGTCATAATGCCGTTGATCATACCGCCCCAGGAAGGCGCCAACAGCACCAGAGACATCACCATACCCAAAGACTGAGCCCAGTCTGGCAGCGCAGAATAATGCAGGTGGTGCGGGCCCGCCCAGATGTAAATGGCAACCAAAGCCCAGAAATGAACAATAGACAACTGGTAGGAATAAACAGGGCGTCCGGCCTGCTTGGGTACAAAGTAGTACATCATGCCCAAAAAGCCCGCCGTGAGGAAAAAGCCCACCGCGTTATGGCCATACCACCACTGGATCATGGCATCCATGGCTCCGGCATAAGCAGAGTAAGATTTAAACATACTTACAGGCACCGCCATGCTGTTAACCACATGCAGCAGCGCAACAGTAAGAATAAAGGCGCCGAAAAACCAGTTAGCCACATAAATGTGCGACGTTTTGCGAGTAACCAGAGTACCGAAGAACACCACCCCGTAGGCAACCCAAACGAGCGTAATGGCAATATCGATGGGCCACTCCAGCTCGGCATACTCTTTCGCAGACGTCATACCCAGCGGCAAGGTAATAGCGGCGGCAAGAATAATGATTTGCCAGCCCCAAAAAGTGAAGGGAATTAAAAACCCGCCAAACAGCTTAACCTGACAGGTACGTTGCACGATGTAATATGAAGACGCAAACAAGGCACATCCACCAAAGGCAAAAATTACCGCATTTGTGTGCAAGGGACGCAGGCGCCCAAAGTGGCTGAATGGCTGAAAGATATCATTTAATTCGGGCCACATAAGTTGTGCTGCCAGCAGCACCCCCACGGCCATCCCGACAATACCCCATACAATGGTCATAATCGCAAACTGACGCACGACCTTGTAGTTGTATGCCGGCTGCTGTGTTGCCAAGGCATCGCTCATAGTCAAGTCCTGTCTATTTTATTGGAACGGAAAAAGCTGTTAGTGAATCGGGCAAAGTAGCCGTTTTTTTATACCTTGCTGGCAGCCGCGCTTGCCCCCGGTAAACTGGCGACAGACACCCCTCATACACGGAGGGGAATATCATCGGACCATTATCAGGTTAGATGATCTTGCTGATGCTATTAATAATTCTTGTAAATACAAAAAACGCGGGCTGCAATTACGGAGGATTATAAGCGCATTAAATTGCCGCCACTTGATTATTATCAAGTGGCGGCAAAAACAACCAGTGTTTTTCTACAACAACCAGTTTAAAGCATAGATCACTGTAGCGGCCATGGAAAAGCCTAAGCAGGCTAATCCAGCTTACGGCCCTTCTGAGCTGCAATACGCATGCGCAAGGCATTTAACTTAATAAAGCCTCCGGCATCTTTTTGATCGTAGGCTCCGGCGTCGTCCTCGAAGGTGGCGATACTTTCGTCAAACAGGCTGTCTGGCGATCGGCGGCCAACCACTGTCACCGAACCTTTGTAGAGTTTCAGTCGAACATCACCATTTACACACTGCTGGCTTTCATCAATCGCCGACTGCATCATGCTGCGCTCTGGGCTCCACCAGTAACCGTTGTACACCAACTCGGCGTATTTAGGCATAAGCGAATCTTTAAAATGTGCCACTTCGCGATCGAGAGTAATAGATTCAATAGCCCGGTGAGCAGGCAGCAGAATGGTGCCACCAGGGGTTTCATAGCAACCGCGAGATTTCATACCCACATAGCGGTTTTCCACAATATCCAAACGACCGATGCCGTGCTCGCCGCCTTTTTTATTGAGCGTCTCCATAACTGTAGCTGGGGACATGGCCTCACCGTTAATGGCGACAACATCGCCCTTTTCGAAGCTCAGCTCAATATATTCCGGCGTGTCTGGAGCCTCTTCCGGCGAGACAGTCCAGCGCCACATATCCGTTTCTGCTTCATTCCAGGGGTCTTCAAGAATGTCCCCTTCATAGGAAATATGCAGTAAGTTGGCATCCATCGAATAAGGTGACTTTTTAGTCGCCTTAGAGAAATCCACTGGAATATCGCGCTCTTTACAATACGCCATGAGGGTCTCGCGGGAAGTAAGGTCCCACTCACGCCAGGGGGCAATCACCTTGACACCGGGCTTAAGGGCGTAGGCACCCAACTCAAAACGGACCTGATCGTTGCCCTTACCGGTAGCGCCGTGAGAAATAGCATCCGCACCCGTTTCATTAGCAATTTCGATCATGCGCTTGGCGATTAAGGGGCGCGCAATGGAGGTACCCAGAAGATACTCGCCCTCGTAAATGGCATTGGCGCGAAACATGGGAAACACATAGTCCCGCACAAACTCTTCACGCAAATCTTCAATGTAGATTTCCTTAATACCCAGCGCCTCTGCTTTAGCGCGAGCAGGCTCCACCTCCTCCCCCTGGCCAATATCGGCAGTGAAGGTGACCACTTCGCAGTCGTAAGTGTCTTGCAGCCAGCGAACAATTACCGAGGTATCCAAACCGCCGGAATAAGCCAGTACTACTTTGTTTATTGAAGATTTATCGTGTGACATGGAAACTCCACCAAGGAATAACATAAGATGTGAGGGCGCGAATTTTATATGCAAAGAACAGCTAACTTCCAGCACAATCTCACCCCAAAATACAACAGCATTCTGTCAAACCTGCTGTAAAAGAGTTTGATTATGATCAGTCTATCTATAAGCGACACACTCCTGTCCACCCTTCCACTGCTGCTGGCCATGGCGATAATGCAATGGCGCCTGGGCAGTTGCAGAGATATCGGCATCGCAGGTGCTCGAATGGTGCTGCAACTTATCGGTGTGGGCTACATACTCGCCTTCCTGTTTGAGTATGAGTGGCCCTGGCTGGGGCTGCTTATTCTCAGCTTTATGACGATTGTTTCCGCCATTATCGCCATTCGGCCTCTTAAACAAAAGTCCTGGGCCACATTCAACGCTGCCCTGCTGTCACTTTTTTTGGGCGGCAGCCTCCATCTGGCCTGGATACTGGTAGTGGTGCTCAAACTTTCACCATGGTACCAGCCCCAGTTTGTTATCCCCCTCGCCGGCATGGTATTCGCCAACGGCATGAATGCCCTCAGCCTGGGAGCCGAGCGTTTTGAATCTGAACGCAAGCACGTGGAAAGAGCAGAGGCTGCCAAAAATGCTTTTAATGCAGCGATGATTCCTCAGGTTAATGCCTTACTGGCGGTAGGTTTGGTGTCCTTGCCCGGCATGATGACCGGGCAGATCTTGTCCGGGGTCTCGCCACTGGAGGCTGTGCGTTATCAGATAATGGTAATGAGTATGGTTGCCGGGGCTTCGGCGGTTTGTTTGGGTTTGTATTTTTATTTTGAGGGGAAGAAAATTTAGCGTGTTTGCGGCTTTGGCCAAATAATTTTGTGGGCCGGCGCGATACTTGTCTGTTTGGGCCTTGGCCGGGTAAGCGAAGCACCTCCCGGCGGGGCTCCGAATCACATTAAAGTCTATTTTCGGCTAAAAGCGGGCACCCATTTACATCAGCATCAAATGTAAGGCCTCAAATGTAAGGCCTTAAACCTTTATAGTATTGCGGTGATGTACGCTTGCCATTACCTTATGTCTTTGCGAGGCCCAATAGGTTTAGACTTCGGTTTTAGTCTTTCATATTCATCATGCTCCAAAGCGTATTTGGACATAAGCTTTTCTCTTAGCTCAATGAATTCTTTGCATCGATAAGGCCGATTCGCCTCATGATTCCAAACAATTGCCTTTGACGACTCACCACCCACCGCGTCGGTATTTCTAGGATAGTCTTCATAGTATCGAGAGGAAAAACCGATATAGACCGAATTCAAATGGCAATAGTAAGACTTATTTCCATCGTATTTTTTATACCCTTCTATCAACTCAAACCCTAAGGGGTTGGCAGGCTTTTCGATTGCAAGAGCTGACACAGACAAAAACAATATAAATGTAACGATAATGTTCAATTAAATCTCCTTTTTCTTTCTGCTTGTTGGACACATAACACCTTGCTAATAGGGCGCAAGACTTGGTGATTGGCCTTTGTCAATTGGCAACAGCCTATGCAAAGCCATTCATCGAATTGGGCGTCCCATGGAGGCCACTTGGGGCCGGAATGGTTTTAACTAATGGGCTCAGCGTATTAAATAGACGTGTTAGCTCAAGCAATTGAGGAACCATTGTACTTTTTCATCTCCAAAGCCAATTGTTTCTCTCTTCGCGAATAACTACCTTCTTCATCATATCTTGGTGACTCTATCCCCCACACCAATGATGATTCCTTGATTTTTTTCATTAAGAGATTGTCAAGCGCTTCATCAGATACGAGTTCTCTCCGTTCGGCAAGCCGCCTAGGCAGAGACCAACGATCCCAAAACACACAGCTTCCCTGTTTAATTTGTTGTTGTGCCTTAAAAAAAGCCCCCTTAGTTCCATCAGCAATTCTATAGCTAATAAACTCAAACTCTTTCTTTAGCAGTTCTGAGGCCCACATTTCGATAGTACTGGGGTTAACTATTTTTTTTAGGCTTTGAAAAGCTTGCCCTAAATTATCACTTTTGGGATCGTAAAGCTGCTTGATTTCCCCATTTTTTAGAATCACTTCTAAGTTAGATAAAACGTCACTTGCATCGGCCAAAGGAAACCACCTAGACCCTTCCTTTGCTGTAAATCTTGTTTTCGACTTTCCTTCTTCCAACTCAAGCTCTTCTATCTTACCGACAACAACCTTTCCGTCTATTGCTGGCGGAAGCGTCCCCCAGCCGGCTGACAACTGACCAACCAGCCAGATAACATCGTCTTCGTGTATCTCTTTAACTGGCCAAGACGTCGATCTTGTTACATGGAACGCAGGTACATCGAAGCCCGAATCATAGGCTTGCAACTCTGCATAAAAAGGAGAATCCGGGTCGTCCGGAGCATTGAGAATAACATCCCGCTTGATGTAGTGAATAAAGTGGTTTGCCATTACTTTACCTGCGTCCTGCTTAAAGAGCTAGCGTCTTCAGTACCTGTATCAATTACTGAGCCCCCAGCTAACCAGCTAACAGCAAGCGCGCTGCTTTTTAGCATCCGTCTTGCCTGTTTTTGTTATCTCTTAATGTGTTAAGCCTCAGCTTAATGAATCCAGCCTTTAGAAACTGCTGATTTGGTGAAGATAATAAGAGCTACGCAGATAGTGATACCCACAAGCGGCATGATAACTGCAGCCAACCCGATCACATTAAAGGCGTCAGACAGAAAATAAACATACCCTGTTTGGCTTAATGTGCCTACCAGTGAAATTAAAAACCCAATCAAAACCAGCTTTTTCCTCAGCAGCAAGCTAATACTACCAGCAACACCCCCAAATACTTCGAAAGCAAAAACAATATTAACCCAGGAAGGCATATTCAGATAGATATTTTGATGCGCCAGAGGCATGCCCTTGAGTGTTTCCTCTAGCATAAATACTCTCATTATAAATGCAGACATATCCATCAAAAACCACACTAATGCTAAAACAGAAATGATCCAGAACCATTTTGGGACCGACACTTTATTATGGGTATTTTTTGGGTTACTCATTTTCATCCCTCTGTTTGACACCCTTTAACCAGTACCCGATTTAAAGCGATTCCAAATATCTGTGGAGCTGTTCCATACCCGCACCCCAGCCATTGCCATGCTCAGAGCGACTAGATTCAAAAACTTCAAGTTCTTCAGGGCTTGGATTTCTCGGTTCCCAAAGAAATGTTAGTTTAGTTCTAACCTCAGAGAGTTCTTCGAACCATAGTGTTGCCAGCATGTCTTTTGGCCAATTAGGCATATGAGGCATTGGAACAATGTCCCCGTTTTCATTTGAAAAGTATTGCAAAAACACAAGTTTTTCAGGTGATTTTACTACTTCATACTTTGTGTAAAGCCACATTTGATGTCCGTTTGGCATCGTGACCTTATGCAGTGACGAACCGCCATCACGGATATCAGCTGAGACAAATTCACAACTACAGCCCGGCATTGGAAACATCCAATTATTGAGGTGCCTTACTTCGACCCATGCATCAAAGACCAGCTTCCTTGGCGCGTTAAACTCCCGAACAATTTCGGATGGGATAATTTTACTAGTGCTCATTGCCATCTCCTTTTAATTGGATCTGATTCAAATAGCTATCTAATTGGTCCAATGTGTTGCCCCAGTATTTTTCGAATTGATGCATCCACTCCTGGATTGGACGAAGCTCCTCTGGCTGGACTCTGTAGCGTCTATAACGACCCTCTTTCACTTCGGAAACGACGCCCACCTTTTTTAGTACACTCAAGTGCTTTGACACTGTAGGTTGAGACCATTTCACCGCTGTAACCAGCTCGTTCACAGTCATTTCTTTAAGCGCAAGGTGCTCTATTAACACCCTACGTTTGGGGTCGCCAATAGCGCTAAATACATCGTAAGTGGTTTTTACTCTGGACATACCTTCACTATACATTCCCATATGGGAATATGTAAAGCGTAATTTTATAATTAACGCAACTCGCTAGTGTTCAAAAGCAGCCAGAAAAAGGTGGTCAGGAATTGCATTAGCAATGAGAATCATCAAGGAAGATAACGCTAGGCCAAGTGGTGCAGGTCCAGAGTGCTATGTGTAACATGAAGCTACGCGACATACGCAAAACGAGCGCAGCAATATTTGTGAGGTGCAGCGGCTTGTTAGTTTTTCTTGGTTTGCACTAATACAATAACTGCGAAAACGTACTCGATAATTCCGCCCAACAGGCCGCCAATATAAACTGGTGCTCGTAGTGCAATAATTGAAACGGCAGAAACAGCCAAGACAACACCGAATGCCCAATATACACGAGAACCATAGATGGTATTAAAGGTTAGATAGCGTCCACCGACAACCAGCAACATAGCGGGAAAAAACCAATTCAGACTAGTAAAGGCCGCTCCTATTGCTATCGGAATAGACAGAAGCATCCAAATCGTGCCCTCAATAGCAAGCGGTGCCAGGGGATTTCCCTTGCTATGCTTGCCAGTACGCCCCAATGCTTTACATAGCAACACGGAAACAGGAAAGATTAAAGTACCACCAAAAACCAGTGTAGCGACACCTATTCTAGGCTCCACTAGGAGCGCAAGAATACCTGCTAACAGCCATACAGTTCCTGAAGACACGATACCAGGTACACCATAGTAATAGCCTTCGTTCATATCCTTCTGTGCTTCTTTAATTGATTCCATGTACATTCCTTGAATAAAACATAACGACGCTAGAACCTCCACTGCGTGCAGAGCAGATTATTGAGTGTATTTTGGCGCAGCCACACCAAAAATAAGTGTAGCCTGCGGTGTAAGGTTTTAGCGGCGTTATGCGATTTAGCGACTATCAACGGACTCTTCTTTACTCGCATATAATTGAAACTTTATCTCGTATCTTTTCGCCCACTTTATTAGAACGGCCTGTATATTTTCTAGCATGCTTTCCGGGATAGATGAGGTATATAGCCATACACCAATAGTTTTTTCCTTAACAGGCAGGTCTTCAGAACTAATGCTGAACTTGAAGCCCCCCATTTTTTTAGACAAGGCGTGGGTGTACATATGTACATTTCTCTGGAAATAAATATCCCACCCATCTACATTTTCTCTTACATTACGATCCATCGAGCCTCACTAGCGGCGTTCTGCATTACCACCGACCCACAATAATAACAAAACGTTCCGTTACTTTTAGGTTAAACCTTATAAATGGATTACAACCAAGAATCCTGCACGCCATATAAAAGAATATTGCATGTATTGCAGAAAATGTTCGCACCATACTAGCGCAATTCAAATATTATTCACGCTCTCCAACCTAAGGCACCAGTTCCCCTCTAAGCCCTAGCCAGTTTTTCCCGTCAGTTTTTGATTGGTAATCAGTTCCAGAAGGGTGCGTTATTAAGAAAGCATCTTATTTGAGGGCTCTTATTATCAAATGCTACATCTACACTGCAATCTTCGTTGACTTCTGCCGAGAGACTTATTTCATATGAGCAGCCAACAAAGAATAAAGCTTTAGGTATTACTATATACGGCAATAGTTTCGTGTGATGCTTAACAATCGATTAAGTACCATTCTTGTACAGCCGTTTATGTTAGCTCAACTAACTATTAAATATGCTTTCTTCCTGCCCTATCGAAACAAAGAACATTCTAATTTCTTTACTTGAATAATCATCGACCAGCATCATTCTATGCGCATTTTCTGGCTCTGGCTCCTTCAACAAATATTTGAACCCTGTTTTTTTGGCAGTGTTAATTTGCTGATCCCAATATTCCAGGTCATATCCTTCTTTAAGGCCGCCATATCTTATATAAGCGTCTTTAAATTCTGACTTAGTTACTTCTCTCATCTCGTCACCCGTGACACTTAACGCCCGTAGTTGCGGCAGGAACGGAGCAGGGAATTTTGTGCGATAGTGGCTAAACCAAGCACAAAAAAAGCCGTAGGTAGCGACTATCCGTAAGCTGCACTTGTTAAATGTGTTTCTTACTTCTTTGAATAATTATTGATATTTTTAGCTTTCGCCAAGTCCCTCTGCTGCTCTATAAACATGAAGAATTCCTCTTTACTTATAAATGGCTTACTTGACCCCTCTTTTACGCTTTCTTCTAGATTTTCAAACAAATTATTTTTATGTGGGTGGTTAGATAAATTAACGGATACCGGTGTACCTTGTAAGGCCAAGCTCTCTATACGATCCATACTATCTACAAATTGCTGTGCAAGACCGGGATTTTGAAGATTTACACTATGTCCACCTACGACAAAAGCACGATATAGCTTGCCCTTATCTTTAACCCTAAAATCAATTGACATATCACCTTCTGTATGACCAGGCGTTATGTAAAATTTGAATTCTGTATCACCAACAAGCATATTTGACCTGTCCTCAGCGAAGGATTCTACCACTGGGGGCGAAAATCTACTTTTACCTTCGCTTTTCAGCGCTTGTTCTTTACTCAACCTGAATGCTTTTTTCGACATTATTACTTTAGCGCCATACAGCGACTGAAGAAACTCTGCACCACCGACATGGTCGGAATGTCCATGAGTCACAATAATGTGAGTTACTTTCTTATCATTTAAAGCTAGTTTTTCTAGGTTAATAGGTATCCACCTGCTATACGGAAAATCAAGAGTATCGATGATTACCAGGCCGGATGGTGTTTCAACAGCATACGAGGACACCCACTTATCTCCAACGTAGTAAACGTTGTCAAACATTCTGAAAGGTTCAATATAACCATTCTCGCTCTTCATTTCTGGAGCACCTGCGCTCGCCATCGCCTTTATCGTAATTAATAAGGCGGCAAAAACTATAACTCTATTCATGTGGGGTTCCGAATTGGCTAACGCCGCTATAACAAGCGGCTAAAGTGGAGCTTGTTTTGTGCAAGAATGACGCAAAGCGGCATGCACAAAAGCAAGCATTGTCCAGCACGTCTTTGTTGAAAACCTTGTTAGCATTGGTTTAGCACAATCTCTTTTAACCTGTTTACCAAGCGCGTAACGCGGCCATCGGCTATAACATCAGCAAATAGCCCCAGATTACACTTTTCATTCATCAAGATATCTCGAAAAACAAACCCAACTTCATTGGCATTGAGTTTCTCTACACCGCCAGCTTCGTACGATTTGCTTACGTCAACCGGTTGAATATTTTTATTGAATCGAAAAGCCGAGTCGATAGCTTCGTGTAGTTTCAATACGGGCTCAACATAGCCATCCCACATCTTAGCATCTTCGCTCTCGTACAAATCTTCTTGAGCTATTGGAAAAATAGCATCGTGTAATTCGATAATTATTTCTATTTTTTTTCGAATAATATTATCCAAAACTATTTCATCTCATTGATATTGCTAACAGATTTATCAGCAATATTTTTAGTTTCACTTAGCTTCATTCCCATTTCTAGGAGGTAGGTCTTCCCGTACCTTCCGTTTTCCAGCTGTTCGTATAGGAATGTTGGCAACCCTGAACTATAATCGTTGCTAACGCTTCCAATACCCAAACCAACAGCTGCCACTGTATCCACATCTCCACCAAAGGCAACGCTGGCTAAAAGAATCTCTTTTAGAGTTTCAGAAGATTTCAACACAGTTAAAAGTGCGTTGACGGTTTCCTCTCCACAGCACGCGACAGGAGAAGACCAATTATCCTGCCAATTGAATTTGGTATGTTGCGACACATATTCTGTTAGATTTTCTTTAGCACCCAAGTTATATATGGCATAGTGCGATGCTAAAGCGACCGCTTGTGAAGATCTACGGCCAATTTCAGTATCATGAGTAATAGACGCTTGCAACTCGGCCATTTTTAGTAGTCTATTGACGTCACTAACATACCCCAACGGTGCCGATCTCATAGCAGCACCGTTTCTAGTGCTGTTTGGTTTCATTTTATTTAGAAACTCCGCACCACTCTGAACTGACTGTAAAAACAAATAAAAACCTTTTGAATACCCTAAACGTTCATCACGTTTAAAACACTCAACAAATTTATCCGCCAAGTTCTCCTTAGTCCATGCTACGTTACTAATGATCAATTCAGCTATCGCGAGAGACATCTGAGTATCGTCTGTATAGCAACCGGCAGCAATTCCTAATTCATGCTCACAGTAATTTGTCAGGTTATTGTAAGCTTCAACTTTTTCTCTAGCAGAAAACTCAAAGCCAGCCCCGTAAGCATCACCTATTCCTATTTCTAACAACAACTATTTTTCTCCTCGTAAAACTGAACTTCGGTACTGATGCTAACGCCTCAATTTCCGGCGAGCGTTAGCGGTCCTGCTGGCTGAGATTGTTATGTGCTAACTGCATGCGAATACAACTCTGCATACAACTCTGGCCACAGACCACCAACCACAATAAGCAACCCTAAGACAATGAGCACTATCGATGGAATTACGCTCGAATGCTTTAGAAATACGGATGTTGGCTTGGCCGGGTTATACCAAACCGTATGCGTAGACCCATTTGTATAAGGAAGCATATCGTTGTGTGTCTGACCGAGTATTGAACCTGAAAATATAGTAGTTCCCAAGTAATTTTTACCTGAAATATTATAGAGGTAGTTCAGTTTAAAACTATATGACTTGGATCGGTAGCTATTCATATTTCTCTGTTTTGATAACAAGTTATGAACTACCACCTCGCTTACTTCCACATCGGAGTCACCCACTTTACATATGGTTGTTGGCCACTTCTTTCGAGCCTGTATTTTGACAACATTCACTACCCCAAACAGTGACAAGAGAACTCCAAAAATTGCTACAGCTTCTATTAACCCCAATGTAAACTCCTTACTAGTTTAGTACGTGCACATAACGCCGCTCATTTGCGGAAAAATTGTAATGGGCCGTTTTGTGTAGCGTAAGCGTTAAGACCTAAAAAACTATATACATACGATTAACAAAACACGCTGAGCTTTCAGATTTAAAATTGACTTTTAATTTTTTTCCCGTCGTAGCAGCCACAAGTGCAAGAGAATACATATTATTTAGCCCCTCTTGCGTAACACTATTTTCACCAACCTTTGCGTAATGGTACCCACTTGAGTGAGTACAGTCAGGAGAAGGATCTTTAAATGTCACAGCAAAACTCCCATTCGCCTGCGGATAAACCCAGCTAACTTCCCCCTCTTTCCATACTGCCTCACCGTGGGATAATGCGGATAGCGAAAAAATAATTAGCGTTATAAATATTTTCAATGTGAACTCTCCTTTTTAAGTTAACGCCCAGCTAAGCCACCGCAACGGAGTTGATTGTTTTGTGCGAGCGTAGCGGAAAAGCACAAAACGAGCAACGCAGTGGAGGTCGGTTTGAGCTGTTATGCATTTTTTTCATTGTTTTTAAGTATATATGGCTCAATTAAGTCAAGCAGCTCATTTAATTTCTCAGTTTGAAGTGAGATATAAATTTTCCCACTATTTCTGCTAACAAGAACAATGGCATTAATTCCATTATTGCTGAAGTTATACGATGAAACTGACTCGGATAATGGGAAGCTATTTTTAAAGCCCCAATAGTTTCGCCCCTGAATTATGCCATTGCTAATACTTATTTTGGCCATTCCGGCCCAAAGAGCTATAAGCCACGCGAATGCAATGCAAAATATGGCAATTCCGGAACCTATTACTAAGGAGTTGATTAAATTCAAATGAGGAAATGCTGCACCGAAGTCATACCCATACTTTACATAGCGAATGACGAAAACAATTAGAACAGGGATAGTGATTGCGATGGCCATGTACTTTGATAGGCTCAGCCACAATTCTTTCCAAAGAACTTTATAGGTCATTAGTTTCCTCGTCTTTGCATAACGCCGCTGTAACCTGCCCAAATTATGGAGCAGTTTTGTGCGAAAATGCGCGCAGCGTATTGCACAAAAACGCGTAATAGTTTGGGCAGGTTACAGCTTTGTTATGTGCCTGCTGAAACGCTACCAATAATACTTAGTTCAATTATTAGGGGTAAGTGGTCGGAGCCCACGCTAGCGCCAACCCTCACATCTACCACTCGAATTTCGTCGGAAATTAACACATGATCAATGGGAATACCTAAAATACCAAGCCCAGACGGCCAGGTAGCATTAATACCAAAACCACGTCTAACATTCCGTAACTTCCCGTTTTTTTCAAGCTGACTATAGTGAGATGACCACATTGTAGTATTCAGGTCACCTGCCAGTATAAATGGCCCACTAATTTTTTCGGCTTCTTTTGCGACGTGAGACAGCTGCTTGTTTCTCGATTTAAAATAGTCATCGCCGATCGGAGGTACTGGGTGAGTAGCTACTAATGTTAGAGTACCTTTAGCAGCCTCCAGAGATAACACTATACTTGGGACACCGGAAGATCCGAAATACTTAACTGATCCCATGATAATAGGTAGCTTACTATAGACACCAATTCCAAAGTTATCCTCTCTCGGAGCCAATTTACTATACGAATACTCGTTTTCTAATACATTTAGAGCATTCACCCAACTATTGTTGATCTCCATAACGACAATAATATCGGGGCTTACGTTTTGTATAAGAGAGACAAGTCTTCCATGGTCACTATTGTTTGTTAACACATTACTCAAAAATATTTTTATGTCTTCTTTTGAAGCCGTTTCCTTGCTTCCGAAATACCAAGGAACTACGAACGCAAGATTAAATGCCAGCGAAACTATACTTAGAAGAGCTAACCAATGAGCCCGATAAAACAAAAATATAATTGAGGCAACACAAGCCGTAATAGCGTAATGAACTCTGAAATGTGACGCAAGATCAAATATTAAGTGTACATGACTAAAAAGGCCTAAGACACCTAGTATCAAAGTAGAGGCGAGAGCAAGGAGGCCGATTAAATTAATGTATCGTTTCATATCTTGAGGTAATTAATCCTTCACACATGTAACGCCGTTATAACCTGTGCCACATGTGGGTGTGACTTTTTTGGGGTAAAGTGGCGAAGCCACCCCAAAAAGGCGCGGAGCATGAGGCACCAGGTTGATAACTTTGTTATGCACCTATTATCTAATCCAGCACATGCTTTCTTCTACAATACTACATACACCATTCGAACACTCAAGTAGATATGCCGATGCCGAGAGTGGCCAATTTACGTACAACAAGTAAGAGCCATTCGACTTAGCTTCTTTGAGGTCGTATATATTTACAAATCTTTTTGGCTCCATTTCACACTGCCGAATATTGATTCCTTTTGAACGGTACTCGTCAACAAGAGTAGGAGACGCTGGTGAGCCGAAAAAGCTAACACAAATATCTGCATTTATACGCTCCAACAAGGGTTTTAGAATAGCATCTTCGTCATACCCAAATGACTCGGCATGCTCTTTACGTTTTTGAAGTAAGCGAGAAATATAAGCGCGTGACTCTTCTAAACTACTGAACCCTTCTCCATTTTCTTTTGTAAACCCCATTTTTTCAGGGCAAAAAAGTGCGCTTTCACTTTTGTTAAAAATCGGTTCCTGGCCATTAAAGGTACAGCCAGAAAAGAAAAATAAAAGTAGGTAGAAGTATATTTTCATATTTTGACTGCATCTAACGCCTTGCTCACCGGAACATACTGCGGAGAGCGTTTTTGTGTGAAAATGGAGCGCAGCGACATACACAAAAACGAGCGTAGCAGTATGTGTCCGCGTGCAGCAATTTGTTAGGCTGAGGATTAGAAAACACCTGCTTTACCTGTTTCAAATAATTCTTTCCATTGGTTGTATCCAGTAAGCTCTGAATCACTTACAGGCTGATGGCCGACCAAAACTTGGCCCGCTGCTGCACCAGGACTTCTATTTGGCGCGTGCCCCATTTTAACATTCCACTCACCGGCCTTTGCCGCTAGTATTGCATCATCTAATGTAGCAAAGTCGGCTTCGCCATACGACATGCTAATAATTAGAAGAAAATCATCTTCTGGAGCGGTAAATATTTGACCTTGTATATTGATTGAATCACCTTCCTTCAACATTACCTTATCAATTCGCAATACTTTATTTAGCCCATACTTCTCATCTTCTTTTTGACTTGCTAATACATCTCCCTCTTGGAAAGGAAATGTTTTATAGTCTTCTGGAAACCAGTTACCTGCCATCGTTATTCCACTCAACAATATAATTATTATGAAAATAGTAATTCGGTTGATCATGTGCAAGCCTAACGCCGCCATAAATTGCGGATTTGTAGTTGGTTGTTTTGTGATAGCGTAGCGTTAAGACACAAAACGAGCAACGGAAAAAACGTCAATTTGATGGCTTTGTTAGCAGTTGGAACTTGGCCACCAATACCTAATTAAACACCATGCAGTTACCGCTACAAAAATTAACTGCATTGGACCCCAGAACGGAGCCCACCATGAGCTAGGATATGAATTAAAACCTAGTTCACCGGTTGAGAGAGCACACAAATGATTGCCACCTAGAGTTGTACCCAAAATATATTTACCTGCAATATATGCCGCCCAAGGAAGTAAACCAAATAATGGCAAGGACAGCCATTTGATACGAGTTGGCGCACCGGTTCCAAGGAAAGCCAAACCAACAGCAACCAATGAAACTGGAAAAAATACAAATAGTGATCCCAGCCAGGCATCTTCACTACCCTGAGTGCAGGTGCTTATCTCAACTATTGGCACAAAGAAAGCTGAAAGCCACAGAGCGACTAAACCAGTTCCTGCTAGGGGCTTACCAATAGAATTTTTAAAATTGTTCTCGCTCATATTAGACTGCTTTGGTTCACAGGAAATGTTTTATAGTCTTCTGGAAACCAGTTACCTGCCATCGTTATTCCACTCAACAATAAAATTATTATGAAAATAGTAATTCGGTTGATCATGTGCAAGCCTAACGCCGTTATAACCGGCCGGAACGGAGTTGATTTGTTTACGGTAGCGTAGCGTTAAACCGTAAACGAAGCAACGCAGTGTAGGTCCAGCCAGTTTGCTGGCGATGGTTGATAACCTTGTTATATTTTTTCTTTTTTACATTCGATTTCATTATTTCCTGCTAGCGTATCAAGTATTTTCTCACCGTTGTCAATGATATAGTTAACTCCTGCGACCCGATATTTATTCTTCCAAGTAAATAGTATATATTCGGAATCTTGACCTTCTTCAAATGGATCGGTATTTTCTAAATACAGATTCATTACTTGCCCTTGGTTATGCTGGCGAATTGAGGTTATTTTTCCGCTAAATGTTCCCCCACGATTTTTTAACTTAACTGAGCGCTTTTCTGTATCCAGATAAATAAACTCAATGTCGTTCGAAAATTCTTCTACGTTAGCGATGCATCTATACACATCTGCATGAACCGAATTGCTGAGAAGCATAAATATTAAAATCATCACGATTAACTTCATTGCGCCTCCCTAAATATAACAATTGAATCTACGTCAAAACGACGTATATACCCGAATACTACGTCGCGATGACACATATACCGGAATAGTCAGTCGCAATGACACATATTCCCCATTTAAAAAAATACCCCACCCCACAACCCCCGCCAACCGGGCTTTACTTGCAGATGGGCGATAAATATACGTCAGATTGACGTATATCCCAAAATAGTAAGTCATCGAGCCGACTATTACTCAAGCTTTTGGGTGTTATACGTTTATCGACGATATTACCCAATGTAGCCTGCAACTTTACATCATTATCGAAATAGTCGGCATAGAGGCCGATATTTATTTGTTTGATAAAACACTCTCAATGAGTGCCGCCTCCTGAAGGGTAAATGGCGTTAGACCTTACATGTGACAATCACGTATTACCCACACTGCAAGCGTCCGCTTAGGCTCGATTCCCAACCTTACACAATCCCATAGACAGTAATAATCACAAATCACCACATATCACCTCTTGCCCTAAATCCAATAAAGCAAGGAATATGGCGCCAAAGGCTGGCAACAAATAGCGCGAATACCTACGGCGACACTTCCATCGCCCCTCCGAGCGCCAAGTGGAGGTGGTATTTTTGGGCTTTAGCCCACATCGCCACATGGCTGTGGCACATTTGTGCAATGCAGAAGCGCCGGAACCAGGGAAGCGCTTGCGCACCCAACTTGGAGTGTGCGTTAACGTGCATGGCTGCACTAATGCCGTAGTTGCAGGAGCAGCTTTGGGCTCTATTTTTACAGGCCTCCCGAGGGGCATAGTGCAGAAGCACTTTGTAAAAGTGACGCCCGTGCGGCGTGCACAAAGGCTATGAAACACAAAACCAAAACCATATAACAAGCGCTCGCTAACTACCCCGGCGCTTCAGAACACTAGCATAGAAAAAACACTCACAATTCAACACCAGCCAAAACCCAATCCAAAACCGCCTTTCGAGCACCCCGAAAAACAACCCTGTCCCGCTTCTTGTCCAACTGATACTCATACATCGGCGCATAATAATCCCGCAACAAAATCTCCACCCACTCCCGGTGTAAGGTGCAATCCCCGGCGGCATGGGCATCAATTGCCCGCTCTAAAACAGCAAGCAATTCGTCGTAGCGTTTACCCCCGAGGCGTCGGCGTATGTTATGCAGGGACGCACGGAGTTCTGCGGCAAATAATTCAAAGCCGCGCCCTTCTCCGTGCCGCTGCTGTAATTCGTATAAATTGTGCAGAATATATTTGTTAAACGAGTGGTCGGTGCGCTCCGCCAGCTCGCTCTCCACAACAATGAGCGGCGCCTTGGCCATGGCAATTTGCAGGGCAGGTGGCAGAAAACATTTACCTATCAGGTGGCTTTCGTCTTCCAGTACGATGGGCTGATGGGGGTTTTGGTGTGCGCATTTTAAGAGTTGAACGGCCAGCGCGTTTTCAAAATCGATTTGCGCCGGTTGGGGTGTGATACGTTTGCCGAAGGCGCTGCCCCGGTGCTGGGCCAGCGCTTCCAGGTCGATGTTGTTTGGCAGTTGCTGTAAGAGTTCTGTTTTCGCCGAGCCGGTGTGACCGGCCAGTATGATAATTTTTTGTTCGGCACAGGTTTTTTCCAGGGTTTCTATTAAAAATCGGCGCATGGCTTTGTAACCGCCGGCCACCCTTGGGTACTCGCAACCGGCCTCTCGCAGCCACTGCTGACAGGTTTTGGAACGCAGGCCGCCACGCCAGCAATAGAGCGCTCCGTTTGGCTGGCGCGCGGTAAATTGCAGCCAGGCATCTACACGCTGTTGTTTTATTTCGCCACTCACCAGCTTATGGCCAAGGGCTATGGCGGCCTGCTGGCCCTGTTGTTTGTAGCAGGTACCCACCTGTGCTCGCTCTTGGTCGCTCATAAGTGGCAGGCTGCTTGCCGCAGGGAAGCTGCCACGCGCAAATTCGCCGGGCGAGCGGGTATCCATCATGGCAATATCATTTAAAAACAGTGCTGCGTAGTCTGTTATATCAAGGGAGCACATGGAGCGTTTTTACACCTTGTTCTTGTTGTCGAAGCACGCCAATTTTTGCGAATTCGCATTTGCCTTGTTCGAGTATGGCCTCTACGCGCTCACTCGCAGCGGGCTCTACCGCCACCAGCAGTCCGCCACTGGTTTGAGGGTCACACAAAAGGTTTTTTTGGTGTTCCTGCAAGGGTGAAATATTGTCTGTGTAACTGGCGAAGTTTCTGCCAGTACCACCAGGGATACAGCCCTGCTGCATGTACTCCATAACCCAAGGCAGTATGGGCAAGGTGGAGAAATTAAGCCTTGCCGCCAACCCACTGCCTTGGCACATTTCCAGTAAATGGCCAGCAAGGCCGAAGCCGGTAACATCGGTAATGGCGTTTACACCCGCTTCTTTTGCCAATACAGCCCCCACGGAATTTAGCTGGCACATGCAATCTCTGGCGATAAACTGGTGTTCTTCTGCTAGTTTCTTTTGTTTTTGCGCGGTACTGAGAATGCCAACGCCCAGCGGCTTGCTGAGATAAAGCAAAGATCCAGCCTTGGCAGAGGCATTTGTTTTAAGCTGCGATTTTTTTACGCGGCCGGTTACGGCCAGGCCAAATATCGGTTCGGGGGCGTCGATACTGTGGCCGCCTGCCAGTTGCATACCCGCCTCTGCACACACCGCCCTGCCGCCTTCTATCACCTGGGCGGCCACTTCGGGGCCAAGTTTATCCAGCGGCCAACCGAGTATGGCAATGGCCATAATCGGCGTACCGCCCATGGCGTAAATATCACTGATGGCGTTGGTGGCGGCAATGCGACCAAAGTCGAAGGGCTCATCGACGATGGGCATAAAGAAGTCGGTGGTGCTTAAAATCAATTCCCCGTTACCAAGGTCGTAGGCCGCTGCATCGTCCTTGGTGCTGTTGCCCACCACCAGCTTGGGATCGTCGAACAAGGAGTGTGTTGCGACGATTTTTTCCAGTACCCCCGGAGCGATTTTGCAGCCACAGCCCGCGCCGTGGCTGTACTCGGTCAACTTTATGCTCATAGCTCCCCCTTAGTTCGCTATTTACCAGCAGTTTTACCCAAAAGTGCAGCACACGCAAAATTTTGTGGAACTCTTTTTATCTGGATCATGACAAAGCTTGGGCACGACCATGAGGGCAGGTATTATTACCCTCTAAATATAAAACCGTCACTGGAGAGAAATATGCTGCTTGGGATGAAGCTTTTTTCGTCGATTAATGTAAGGGTGGCACTGCTGCCTTTTTTGCTTTGCTTTTTTTCCTATTCTTCGCTGGGCTACGCGGAACAGGCAAATGAGGAGAAGAAGGAGCAAGAGAAACAAAATGAAGAAAAACAAAACGATAAGGAAGAGGATAAAGACGAAGAAGAATCCATTAACAAGATAACGGAAAACAGTGAGCGCATTGATGGCCTGTTTACCTTGTTCCGGGACAACAAAAATGGCGAGCTGCGTATGCTGATACGCAAGCAACAGCTGGATGCAGATTTTCTGTACTTCACCTATGTGGAAAACGGCGTAGCTGCTGCAGGCTGGGGCAGAACCCGGGGTACATACAACCTTCAACAGGCGAAGCTGTTTCGTTTAGTACGCCACTACAACCGCATTGATTTTATCGAACAAAACACCCGCTTTTATTTTGACCCCAATAAGCCTATCAGCCGTGCCGCTGGAGCCAATATAAGCCCTGCGGTTATTTTCACACAAAAAATTGAAGCGGAAGATGAGGCCAATGGCGACATTCTTATTCAAGCGAACAAGCTTTTCCTTACAGAAGCTTTCTTTCCCATAAAGCCCCTGCCGATTCCGGATAAGAAACCACAGGAAGTGTTCTCGCTGGGCAACCTCAGTGAAGAAAAAAGCAAAATTAGCAGCATTCGCAATTACCCGGAAAACACCGATATTATTGTTGAATATGTTTACCAGAACGATAAGCCCCATGTTAACGGCGGGCCAGAAGTTACCGACCCTCGCTATGTAAGCATCGTCAGCCAGCATTCTATCCTTAAAGCGCCCGAGCAAGCCATGGAACCCCGTTATGACGATGCCCGAGTGGGCTATTTTAGCCACCAGATTACCGATCTCACCTCCAGCGAGATAACGCCCTACAGAGATGTTATCAGCCGCTTTAAACTGGAAAAGAAGAACCCGCAAGCCGAGCTCTCCGAACCGCTCACGCCCATTACCTTCTGGCTGGAAAACACCACCCCGGAAGAATTGCGCCCCATTATCACCAAGGCGGCTTTGCGCTGGAATGAAGCCTTTGAGCAGGCCGGTTTTAAAAACGCGCTGGCCATAAAAATCCAGCCAGACGATGCCCCCTGGGATGCTGGCGACCTGCGCTACAACGTTATTCGCTGGGTGGCCTCACCCAGCCGCTTTTACAGTGGCTACGGCCCCAGTTTTCGCGACCCGCGCACGGGGCAAGTACTGGGTGCGGATATCATGCTGGAATACGCCGCTTTGGGTTACCAGGCCCAGCTTGGCGCGGTGCTGGGTGATAAGGGCTCCGAAGATGGGCACGAACATGGGCAAGCCCCGCAGCAGCAGTGCTCAGCCTCCCGTTATGCTCACGAACAGTACCTGTTCAACCTGGCGGCCTTAAAAGCCTTCGGCGCAGAAAAAGAAGAGCAACAGCGCTTAATGGAGGAGTTCGTTTACTATTTAACGATTCACGAAATTGGCCACACGCTAGGGCTCAACCACAACTTCCACTCCACCCATATGCTCAGCTTTGAAGAGGTGTTTAATCCAGATATTACCTACGCCAAGGGCATGCAAGGCTCTATCATGGATTACCCGGCGGTGCCCTTCCAGGCGGACCCCAAGCTAAAAAACCAGTACTACTCCACCCGCCCCGGCCCCTATGACAAGTGGGCGGTGGAATTTGGTTACCGCCCAGCCCTGGCAGACCCCGCCGCAGAAAAGCAGCGGCAAGAGCAACTGCTGGCCCGCTCAACCGAGGCCCAGCTGGCCTTTGCCAACGATGCGGATGATATGCGCAGCCCCGGCAAGGGAATCGACCCCAGGGCACTCATCTTCGACCAGAGCTCGGACCCTATTCGCTTTGCCCAGCACCAGCTCTCCTATATTCGCCAGATGCAAGGCAAGCTGCGGCACACGCTTAGCACAGAAAACGATTCCTACCAGCCCCTGCTGGTGGGCTACCAGCTCTCACTGAAACAATTCCAGCGACACTTGGAGGTAGTATCCCGTTTTATTGGCGGTATTTATGTAGACCGGGCGCTGGTGGGTCAAAAAGGTGCCGCTGAAACGCCCTTTACCCCGGTGGCGGTGGAAGATCAACGCCGTGCCCTGGCTATCCTTAGCAACGAATTGTTTTCTCCGTTCGCGTTTAACAGCTTTGATAGCAATGCGGCTTTTTTGCTTGAGCAGCGTCGCGGCTTTAATCATTTCGAATACACCCTGGACCCCAAGCTGCACGAAACAGCCTTGAGTATTCAGCGCCTGATTCTGGATCAGCTGACGCACCCCAGAGTTGTGGCGCGGCTGGTGGACAGTGCCCAGTACGGCAATCAATTCACCCTTGAAGAGCTGTTTGTCAGCCTTACGGATGCGATTTTTAAGGACGATATGAAAGGCGAGGTAAACAGCTACCGGCAGAACCTGCAGTTGGATTTCACCCAGCGGCTAATCAACATAGTCAAAGGCAAAGATCACTCAAGCGTGGCGCAATCCATGGCGCTCAACCGCCTGCACTGGGTAGAAAAAGCCATGAAGAAAAACCTGCGTGGCAGCCTGGCCACCAAGGCGCACAGAGAACACATTCTGTATCGAATAAATAAGGCTTTGGAGAACTAAACGCTAGTTGTCGTTAACGGCAGCAGCAAGAGGCAGTACTTCGATCTCCTCGAAGCGCTCCATGCGCACCGTCACACGGCGATTTTTTGCACGCCCACCGGCGGTGCCATTGGAGGCCACAGGGTAGCGCTCGCCGTGCCAGCGCATGGTAATCCAGTCTTCGGGAATACCGCGTCGGGTGAGGTATTGTTTAACCAGCTCGGCGCGTTGCTTGGACAGCTCAAGGTTGTCGGCACGGTCACCCGCCGAATCCGTATGACCATCAATATAAAAGTTGCGAATTCGCTTGTCGTGCTTCACCAGCTTTAACATGCGATCAAGCTTGCTGGTCATTTTTCGGCCCAGCTCCTCGGTTTCTCCGCCGGGAAAGTAAAGGGCGGAACGCCTCATCTGATCAAAATTTGCTGGTAATAGGCCGCTAAGGCAATTGAGGTATTTTCGATATTCCGGCCGAAAACCTATGCTGTTCATTGACAGGCGCAGGGGCTGGCTGGGTGCGGGCAGATACCAGCTGTCCTTCACCAGCTCCACTTCAAGCCCTTTGCCAAGCTGGGCAAGCATAAGCTCAGTGGTTTCACTGCCAAGCCAGAGTGGGCGATTGCCGCGCTTGACCGGCACAACGCCGAGCTCTATCTCCACTGGCTGGGGCATCCATACGGGAGAGCGAGCCAGTAACTGCGCTTCACCCGCCTGGAACCTGGGGGAACGGGAGCGCAAGTAAAAGCCGGAGGCCTCTCCCGCTCGGGTACGAAACACCGCTTCACCGAAGAATGGCACGCTCTGCTCCAGTCGACATTCGAAAACAGTGGAAACCGAGCGCCAACTGCTCTGGTTAATGGCGTTGGTATAGCTGGTGGCATACACGCTCATGCTGCCGCCAAATACCATCAATAGTAGCGCCACTGCTCTTGTTGCCATTGCCAACCTCGTAAACCTGATCACACTTCTTTCTGTTATCGACCAAAATGCAAGAGTCTTGAGCAATGCAGAGCACTGCATTTTCCGGTAGCATGCCCCTGCCCTTTTACAAAGCATAGCCCTGATTCCATGACCAACAGCATCACCATTACTGCACCTGACGACTGGCATATCCATCTACGCGACGGAGATGCCCTGAAAACCACCGTAGCCCATGCCGCACAAAGCTTTGCCCGCGCCATTATCATGCCCAATCTAGTGCCACCCGTGACGAATGCCGCTCAGGCTTTGGCCTATAAGCAGCGTATTCTCGCGGAAGTGCCCGGCCAAGCGCGCTTTGACCCTCTGATGGTCTTATACCTCACAGACAAAACCACCCCCGCAGAAATAACAGAAGCAAAAGCAGCCGGCGTTGTGGCCTGTAAGCTTTACCCCGCCGGGGCAACAACAAACTCTGACTCTGGCGTGACCAGCATCGGCAACATCTACCCGGTGCTGCAAGCCATGCAAGAGCAGGGGCTGCTCTTGCTCATCCACGGGGAAGTTACCGATGCGGCTATTGATATTTTTGACCGGGAAGCGGTATTCATAGAACGCACACTGCAAAAAATTGTAGCTGACTTCCCGGAGCTGAAGGTCGTACTGGAACATATCACCACCCAACAAGCGGCGGAATTTGTCAGCGATGGGCCAGCCAACCTCGCGGCAACTATAACCGCTCACCACTTGCTGTTTAACCGCAACCATATGCTGGCGGGCGGCATTCGCCCACACTATTTCTGCTTGCCCATTCTCAAAAGAGATAGTCACCAGGCCGCATTAAATAAAGCCGCATGCAGTGGCAGTGCAAAGTTTTTTCTGGGCACCGATTCCGCACCACACACAAAAGCAAAAAAAGAAGCCGCCTGCGGATGTGCTGGCAGCTATACCGCGTTTACCGCCTTGGAGCTCTATGCAACGGCCTTCGAGCGAAACTCAGCCTTGGATAAGCTGGAAGCATTTGCCAGCTTTAATGGCCCCGATTTCTATGGTTTACCAAGAAACACTCACACAGTAAGGCTGGAAAAAACCGAGTGGCAAGTGCCCGACAGTTTTTCTTATCTTGGCGAGGACATTGTTCCCATGATGGCCGGCGAAGCTCTCCAATGGAAACTACAAAGATAATAGGTAAGGGATTTTTTGTGGAAGAAAACAATAACGAAAACGCCAGCTCTTTGATGGCAAAACGCTTCCGGGGCTTTCTGCCGGTTATTATCGATGTAGAAACCGGTGGTTTTAACGCAGCCACTGATGCCCTGCTGGAAATTGCTGCGGTAACGGTGCGTATGGATGAGCACGGTGTCTTGCTGAGAGATCAAACCTATGACTTCCATGTTGAACCCTTCCCCGGCGCCAACATTGAACAAACCGCCCTGGATTTTACCGGTATTAATCTCGAGTGCGAAGACAGGCAGTCGGTACCGGAGCAAATTGCCATCAGTGAAATTTTTCAGGCCATCCGCAAAGCTGTAAAAAGTGACGGCTGTAATCGCGCCGTATTAGTTGGCCACAACGCGCATTTTGATCTTAATTTTCTCAATGCCGCCGCCGCTCGCTGTGAAGTTAAGCGCAACCCCTTCCACCCCTTTTCCTGTATGGACACCGCGAGCCTTTCTGGCCTTGCCTATGGTCATACCGTGCTCGCGGTAGCCTGTAAACTGGCTGGCCTTGAGTTTTCCAATAGAGACGCACACTCCGCAGCGTATGACGCAGAAAAAACAGCCGATTTATTTTGTATGATAGTGAACAGATGGAAAGATTTGGGTGGCTGGCCACTGCAGGGAGTAGAACCCAGTGAACCCTGAGTTACTCATCCTCTTTACCATTTTTGCTGCGACTGGCATTGCCTTGTTATTTGTAGGCTCACTCATCACCCTGCTGGTATCTCTGGGTAATCGTCACCACATTTTTGGCGCTCTGCTGTTTTTGTTTTTAATGGTGCCGCTCTTTCTGGCAAGGCAATACCACTGGCTGGGGGCAGCAACCGTTTTTGTTATTCCCCTGGTGCTGGTTTATTTCTACCAATACCCCGAACAAACCCGGTATGCGCGCAAAATATTTGTGCCTGGCTTAATTGTTTCTGTATTAACAGCGCTGGTCGCTGGGCTAACTTATTGGTTTTTTGGATTTTCTCTTTGAGCCGGCGGGCGAAACACCCATAATTTACTCAGCACGAAAGTAATTAGAGGTATTGTGCTCACGACAACAGCCAAAGATATTCTGTGGGGCAAGTCTAAACCCTTTTCCAGGCCCAGTAAGATAAGTTCACTGCAAAAGAAAGTGGACACAGAAACAATTGAGAAGCGAACAAATACCCCCCAATTTAATTCCTGCTTAAACGTGAAACGCCCGTGGCCAAAGAAAGACACCATCACCGCTGCCACATAGCCAAATAGATTGGCCAGATACAAATCAATACCGCCAAGCTCGTGGCTCAATAAAGCCGTAAAATAATGGGTGAGCGTGGCGGTGACTCCCACCACGCCAAATATCATCAATTGAACAATCAGTTCTCGGCTAAGATGCCGCTTAACAAAGGCTACTGGCAAAATAAGCTACTCAAAGCCAAATTTTTCGGCCACTACATACAAGGGGCGATTTTTGACTTCCTTATATATTCGGCCAATGTACTCACCCAGCAACCCCAGGAAGAACATCTGGATACCGCCCAGAAACAACACAGCAACCATGATAGATGCGTAACCGGGAACGTCCACCCCAAAAAAAATGGTTTTGGTAATAATAAAAATGGCGTAAACAAAACTGGCGGCGGAAATCAACAAACCAAGGTAAATACCCGCGCGAATAGGCATTGTGCTGAAGGAAGCTATACCGCTGATGGCAAAATTCCACAGCTTCCACATATTGAATTTTGTTTCGCCTTCGGCGCGCTCGGGCCGGGCATATTCAACGGTGGTGTCTTTAAAGCCTGGCCAGCAGAAAAGCCCTTTCATAAAACGATCTTTTTCGGGTAATTCTCTTATTACATCGATTACTTTTTTGTCCATCAAACGGTAGTCACCCACATTGGAAGGAATGTAGGTATCACTCATTTTATTAAACAGGGTGTAAAACCACAGTGCGGTGTTCCGCTTAAGGCGGCTGTCGGTATCCCGAGAGGAACGGCGGGCAAATACCACGTCGTAGCCTTCCTCCCACTTTGCCAGCATCTCCAGTATTAATTCTGGTGGGTCTTGCAGGTCTGCATCGATGGGAATAATGGCATCACCGGTGGCGTAGTCCAGGGCTGCTGTCATAGCGGGCTCTTTGCCGAAGTTGCGTGAAAACGACACCACTTTGATACGCGCATCCTTAGCGGCATATTCCTTGAGAAGCTCCAGGGTGTTGTCTCGGGAGCCGTCGTTAACACACACCACTTCCAACTCGTAGTTAATATCCTCAAGTACTTTCAGCACTGTTTCGAAGAATATTGGAATAACGCTGGATTCGTTATACATGGGCACCAGTAAGGACAGGCGTTTTTTATCGGTATTATTTACTGCACTATTCACAATATTCTCTCTCATTAATTCTTATTGTTATTGCACTAATATTTTTTTAAGCTGCTATTTTTTCGCAGCTATTAATGGTGTAGTTATTAATGGCGTGGTTACTAATGTCGTAGTTACTAATATCCTAGTTACTAATGTCGTAGCCATTAGCTTCGTAGCCAATATTAACCCTGCAACACACGATACGGTCGGCTGAATACGGCACAAGGGTGTGCCGCCGCTTACAAACCGGCGCGAAGCCTTGAAATGCCAGTAACCCTGCCCGTTTCTCCTGTATTTCAAGGGCGACAATCAAATAGGAGAAGAAGTACTTATTTGATTGCCGGCTTAATAGTTAATTATTTGCGAACCCATATACCCGTGTGTCGCCGTTTTGAGTGCTCGAATTCTAACCAGGCATAATCTGTCTTAATCTGCTCATGTATTTTATCAAAGGCTTTGTTACTACTCTTAGGGCCAAATACAATATATTCGACTTTATTGCCCTGCAACCAGATTAGCGCGTCCTCCTTCTCACCTTTATAAAATTTACCTATCTCGTCCTTCATTATCCAGATACGAGGCACCGAGCCGTGCCACGTGCGCAAATGGGAGGGCCAGCCCAACAATACCGGTTTGCCGTTAAAGATACCGTAAATACTGGTATTACTGTAAGCATTATCCAATATTGGCTCCAACACCACGCCGTGGGGAGCCGCCTGTAAGTATTCAAACATCTGTCGGTTAGTTGCGTTATTGGTATACCAGCGATGCCCCTCCATGTAACCCGCGTAGTGCTTGCCGGTGTAGAGCCAGTAGCGCTGTATATCCACAGATGCACTAAAAGCAATAATAAACAGCACCCCTGCACAGGCCCAGCGCAGCCATTTTATCGAGGAGCTTAGTAGCAGCGCCCCGAGAGAGATAAATACCCCTACCTGTATCCATCCCCACCATTTCATCACGGTATTGGTTCGGCTGTAATAATCGCCAGTAGGGTCATCGATATATATGACCTCAGACAATATCAGTAGAAATAACCACAAGCCGCTGAACATCCAGGCTATTTTTCTGTACCGACCTTCCCAGAACCCCATGGCGATGAGAACAATCACCGGCCATTGCAAGGCAATAAAACGGGAAAGCGGCGTATGCATCTCCTCGGGAACAAAGGCTATGGGGGTAGACAAGGTGCTGGTTAAAAAGCCCGTCATAAAGGGGTAGATAAGAAAGGTTCCCGCCACCCCACCGCCTATCATCCAGGGCCAGAATATGGGCAGTTTACTGAGCAGGCGATAGATCATCCACGCAACAATAAGCAGCACCAGCAGAGGCATGGTCCAAGTGTTGGTGATCATCATCAAGGGCACACACAGGGATAATGCGCCTTGGGCCAGTTTCGGCCAGAGTTCTTTCTCCACCGCAGCCGAAGCTGGCACGGCAGCGCCGGGAAGCAGGGAGAGCATAATGCCGAGTACCAGCGTCAACAGGAAGAACCCGCCTACGGTTGGATGGTAGTCCCCCAGAAAATACTGATAGCCCAGATTCTCCGAAGGCAATGTCATTTTCTTGCCTTTTACTAAAGTGGTGGTATTGGGGAAAAACACCTTTGCCAGGCTTTGATTAACATTTTTTGCGCCGTCCAGATTTTTATCCCGGTCACTACCGATATAACGTACAGCGCCAATAATATGATCTCGACTTTGGCTCGCCAGGGCACTTCTATAGCGTTTAAGCGCTGCCTCTTTGCCATTAGCGCTCATATTGGGTTTTACATACGTTTCTTTGGCGGGGGCGTCGTATACCAGTTTCAGCAAAGGGGTAAAGCCTGTACCACCAAAAACAATAGAGGCCGTGAGTAAAGCAAGGAGTAAGTTAGCCTGCAAACGCGGCAATTGTGCTGCGCCAATCAGCCGTTGAGCAGCAAAAACAAGCAAGGTGATTGGCAAAGCCGCTAATAAGCCAAAGGCAAAGTTATAGGTTTCACCAGGCCCCAGGTTAAACATACGTCCCAGCAAGGCTGCACCGTAATGCTGAAAAGCGTAGTAGTAGTCAAACAGGTGGGGGGGGTTCCAGTTATCAACTGGCGGCAAGCTCACCCCGGAAAGGTAATTGGTGATAAAGAATAAATCCGTCATGCGTTCCGATGAGGGCGTTATAGACGGAAAGGAAAAGCGCCACATAAAAGCGTACAAAAACGCCGCCAGAAAAATGAGTTCAGATACCACAAAGGCCCGGCTCTTAATCACATCAGCATTCTGCCAAAACAAAATCCCCGAAATTAGCAGTAACACTGGCAGCAACCACATAAGGCTGCCCAGCCCTACGAAGTGTTCGATAAAAAACATGATTAACACAAAAGCCAGAATACCGAGACTGCGGGCAATGGCAAAATGAGGGCAAAAACGGTAGCTCGCAAGGGTAGCCCCTGCTACTCCAAACCAGATAAATATAAGTGTAAAAATCAGGTAAATGCCATACATCGGTATTTGCTCCCCCCTAGAGGAAAAATATCTGCCTTGAAATATTAAATAAAATATATGCGCACAAGGCCACGAAAACAAACAAGTTTATAGCCGTGCTCCACGCTGTTATTGACGGCCGCATGGCAAGAAAGAGCGTTAAGGCCACAAAATAATAACGCTGTTCGATGAGCGGCAAGGGCACAAAAGACAAGAGCGCAAAAGGTAATAACAGCAGCAGCTGCGCGCCGTATGCACTGGTTCTAACAGCGCTAACGAAGCTGAGAGACATCCACGCCATAGGAATAAAGCTGGCTATGCGCAAGGGTAAAATATCGCAGGTGTAATGTATAAAGAGGTTGTGGCGATAAAACTTGAGGGAAGTGCGGTTATACTTGTGCGGATGCTCGTAGGTATAAAAATAGATAACAAAACATACCGCCAAAATAACAACAATCCACCAATGCTTGAAGATCAGCGCTTTAATATTGCCAAGCTGCTCTATGTTGAAGGGTAAAAATACCACAAAGGCCACCAGCAAGAAAAAATAGAGGTTTGAAAGATTAAACGATATGGGATGATGTTCGGCATCCCCCAGGGCAACACCGCCATTCCAAAGCACAAAACCCACAAACAACAAAAACACCACCAAAAAATACTGTATGCGCTCCAGTACCGTTAGCAAATAGTTTTTATCCAGTATGCCTCGCCTATCTCCCTGGCCTTTCAAGCTCAATCCAACAGACATTTCCTGCGCTGCATTCAGGGCAATCAGGCAGGTAGTGAAAGCAACCCACATGATATTTGGCTGGCGCATTAAGACCGCAAACAATGCCAATACCGCTGCCCAGAAATAGTGTTTTTTCCACGCCCTCTCTACCATAAACAGCACAAACATCAAGGAAGGCAAATCGGTATAGGTGATGAAAAAGAGTGGAAAAAGAAAAGGCGTAAAAACCAGCAGAAGGGTTCGCGAAATGCTTTCCTGAGGGTAAAAACAACGCACCAGATAAAACATGGCGGGTACCAAACCCGCCGCGTACAGCATGTTGGTAAAGCGCAAGCCATTCAGAGACCCCAAGCCCAACAGCTTACTAAGCCCCGCTATAACCGCGTGATAGAGCGGGATCATGGTGGTGTATTTAAACACCTCAAAACGACCGTCTTTGAACCAGTTTATCTGAAACTGATGTACTGCCTCATCACCGATTTTGTGCTCAAGATGGGCCATGATATTAAAACCCAGCAAGAGCGCGGCAAATATCATCAGCCAAAACAGCAACTGCGGTGAAATGGCCTGGCTTGTGGAAGCATTTGTCGGCGAGTTGGTTCGAGCGGGCACAGCATTATTCTCGAGTGGTAAAAAGGACGGCCATTATTGTTTTTTTCGCTTTTATCATCAAGCAACTACTCGTCACAGGCAAAGCGAACCGCGTGAGCGCTGTCATATCCTAAGCCATTTCCCAAAAGCGCGCATTTCCATCGGTTTGTGTACTAAAATTGGCCGATTATGTGCCTGGCAAGTGAGCACCCCAGACGCTTAAGCACCTATTTGAACCTGAAGTGAATGGCTTTACAGCCCACGGAGTTGAATATGAAGTATGTCATCGTCGGTACTGGCAATATCAGCAACACCTACGTTAAGGCCATTTCTGAGCTTGAGCACAGCGAGCTTGTTGGCTGTATTAGTCGCTCCGGCAAACACCTCCCAGCCAACGCCGAAGCTCCTTGCTGGCCAAGCCTGGCGGCTGTTAAGGCTGATTTTGACGCAGTCATTGTCACCACCCCCAATGGATTACATTGCCAGGGAGCGATAGAAGCAGCAAAGCTGGGTAAGCATGTACTGACGGAAAAGCCGCTTGGCATTACCATCGAGCAAGTGGATCAAGCCATAGCCGCCTGCGAGCAGGCAGGGCTTACCCTTGCCGTATGCTTTCAGCGACGCACCTCCCCGGATAACCAGGCCATTAAAGAACTGTTGAGTAAAAATGCCCTGGGCCGAATATTCTCGGCGGATCTCAGTGCCAAATTTTACCGGGGGCAGGACTACTACGACAGTGCCGCTTATCGCGGTGGTTACGACATCGACGGTGGCGGCCCCTTTATGCAGCAAGCCTGTCACAATCTGGATTTATACACTTGGTTTTTTGGTCTGCCAACAAAGGTGGTAAGCACCATGGGAACCTTTGCCCACAACATACAGGCTGAAGACCACGGCGCCGCTTTGCTGAAGTATGACAATGGCATGATTGGAAGCGTAGTCGCCTCCACCGCCACTTGGCCGGGCTTCGCTGCACGCTTGGAAGTACACTCGGACAAAGGAAGCTTTACCATGACCGACGACGTGATTAGCCAGTGGCACTTCGAGGATATCCCCAACCCCAGTGACAGTAATTTTAACTATAACCACGACGGAGCAACCAGCGCCGCCGTTGACGACTGCAGCGCGCACAAAAGTATTCTGCTGGATTTTGAGGACGCGATCGCACAAGGCAGAGCACCACTGGCCAACGCGCAGAGCGCCAGACAGACAACAGCCTTGATATCCCAGATATACCAGTCGACAAACTGGTAGAGCGGTATTCTCACCATTGTATGTTCTACATCAAGCAGCATAGTGGCCGCTATAAACAATACTACAACTGTATGTTCGCTAAGCGCTGCTTTTAACGCACTCAGCCTTGCAGCGCGAAACAAGGCACCAAGCTAAAGCGCCGAACACAGGTATAACCTTGTAAAAACTAGTTGTAAGTCATTCGCTGTATGAAATCACTATTCAAAAAATTTACGCGCATTTATCAGGCTAGCTCGTATTATTTGTTCCGTCAGTTTTACACACTAAACCACTGTTTGATGCTTCTAAAGATGAAACTCTTTAAGCCGAAGCATAGCGATAGAGAAAAAAAATACATCATCCTCTGCGGGGCGGAGCTAAATAGCCCCAGATCCTCGGCGATGATATTTTCCGCCATAGCGCTGATTAAACAAGTACACCCACAGCTTAAGCCTGTGGTTTTCTCAATGCTGAACTATCCAGCAAGTAAGGAAGAAAAAAACAGTTACAACTTCAAAATCATTCACTGGGTTTTTCACAGCAGGGCCAGGCTGATTTCACGAGGCAACAGGCTGTTTTTCAGAAAGCTCCCCCAGGAACAGGAGATTAGACACATCGCCGAACAGACGCTGTGCATGCTCGACCTGGGAAATTTTCAATTAAGTTCCAAGAGAGGCACAGGCTGGTCTGCAAACTGTCTGTCAAACGTGGCCTTCTCCAAAAGGTTCAACTTGCCTTACTACTTTTTCCCGCAATATTTTGGTCCGTTCAACTACCCCATAAAAATGCGCTTTAATTTTTGGCTATTTTTAAAACTGGCCTTACCCGTTCCGAAAAAAATATTTTTCCTCGATCCCGACTCTAAAAAACACCTGAGCAAACACACAGAAAGTAACCTGGAGCAGAGTTGCGATTTTATTCTTGCTGGCCACGAGCTGGAAGACAATGCCATTTACAAAAACCCGTCTTCTCTTAGCCCACTTAACATAAAGCAAGGCGCAATTGCCGTTATTCCTGGGAGTCAGCTGTTGGACTATTCCAGTTTCGATCAATTACTTGAATTTTACAGTGAGCTGATTTCAGGGCTAAGTGCCTTGAACCCCTTCATATACATTATTCCCTACACGGCTAGCTCTGATGATCTGCGTTTGTGCACAACACTGAAAAGCCGTTTTAGAAGGGCAAGTAATATCGAGCTCATTGAGGCGAGACTGAACGCTTTCGAACTGGAAAAAGTGACTGCGCAGTTTGCGCTACTCATAAGTTCCAAATATTACGCTACACTCGCGGCCCATAAGAAAGGGGTTCCTGTAGTAGCCATTAGCAGAACAAAAAAAACCAGAGAGCTGATGAAAAAGCTGGGGCAACAACGCTGTTTTTTCCAATACTCTGATGAGCTTATGGCTGAGGAGCCCCTCGCTGCTGCGAGCCATTTGCTTGAACATAGCGAGCAAGAGCTAGCGATAATCGCCAAAGAGATAAACGCTATTCAGCGGCAGCATCGCCCCCAGTTTACCCAGGCCTTAACGCTCGCCCACGAGCAGCGCTAAAGCGTTTTGTGGGCACAGGCAGTTACACCAATACCGGCTAGCCATTCGAACGGGGTGTAGACCCACGTTGGTGTACAAAAACCTGTCACTTCCCCCCCACTACCTGATAATTGTGATCACCAAGGGTTGTAAACCCCAACGGTTTCATAACGACCGATTTTAAGGCTTTATTTTTAAGACTTTTTTTTGCGATTATTTTCATTTTGCCTAGCCTGTAGTTATAACGATATATCGGTATTTGCCAATTAGCGTGGAGGATCCGTAAGGTTTGGTTCTATAGCTGCAGGTTTTTTATTCAATAAATCGCTTAATTATCAATGGAGTGAGCAAATACTTCTCTGTGTACAAAAAAGCGTCAATAAAGCATTAAAACTTTTTGATCTAAACAAATCGTTTTTTATATGACGCACCTCACAAAAAGAGCTAGATAACAGGCTTTCCATACGATTTTGATATTTCACGCGCCACTCAAAGACCTATAAATTCTATTCATCTGTCGTCTTAGACAACATTTGATCAACCTTCATTCAATAAATACTGATAATACGAAGTCGGAGAATTAATATGGTTCGTAAGTTTATGCTAGCAATTGCTATAAGTAGCCTCGCAAGTGGTGCCCTCGCAGATACGGGCCCGAACTTGGTTACCGGGTCAGATGGATCTGGTAAAGGAGGCGGCACCAGCTATGGTGACGTAAGGGACGGAGACTTCAGCTCTTACTGGATGCCACCATCTAGCAGTGATGAGCGTATTTCCGCAAAATTTTCTACCACCAGCTACAACATGGTACGTGTCTATCAGGCTGGCGATTACGTTTCTAGCTGGCGACTGGTAAACCACAGCACCGGAGCACAAATCGCATCGGGCTCCGGTTCTGACTTCAGCAACGGCTTACTCGAACTTAACTTCGCCACCCAAACCGGTAGCAAAGTTAATTTCATGATCGATTCAGCCAGCGCTGCGCCACTGATCACGGAGTTCGAAGTCTATAAGTCTTCCGGCAGCACTCAGCCTGCGCCCACACCGGCTCCAACGGCTGCGCCCACAGCGGCACCTACGCCAGCCCCCACTGCAGCGCCGACTCCGGCTCCAACAGCGGCACCGACTCCAGCTCCAACAGCAGCACCAACGCCAAACCCAACACCAGCGCCTACTTCTGAGCCAAGCGGTGACCTCGGCTCGAACCTGACTGTTAACGCAGACGGCTCAGGTAAAGGTGGCGGCACCAGCTACAGCCGGTCTTACGATGGCAATTACAGTTCCTACTGGATGGCTCCTTCCTCCAGTGGAGAAAGGCTTTCTGCCAAGTTTGGCAGCGATGTTAGCTATAACACCGCTATCATCTACGAGATGGGTAATGAAATAAGTGCATGGCGTCTGGTTAACAACGACACCGGTCAGGAAGTGGCTGCAGGCAGCTCAATCGGCAACGGCCTGGTTGTGCAGTTCGCTACTCAAGTGGGTGTAAAACTGAACCTTATGATCGACAGCGCTTACTCAGCACCAATGATCGCTGAATTCGAAGTGTACAATGCCAACGGCACAGTGAGTGGTTCCAGCTCCTCTTCAGGTGGCTCATCCACTAGCTCCAGCAGTTCCTCCAGTAGCAGTTCTTCCAGCTCTTCATCCTCCAGTGGCAGCAGCGGCAGCCCAGACCCAGCCTGTAAAACTGGAGCAGTGCTTGAAAACGGTGTGTTTGACTGCGCCGGCATCACGCTTAGCGCTAAAGAACAATGTACCAGCGACGCAGAAGGTCAGGACCCGGTAATTACACTGAAAAACGCAACCGTTAAGAACCTGGTTATCGACGGCGCTGCCGGTGGTGACGGTATCCATTGCTCGTCCGGCGACTGTGTACTTGAAAACGTTGTGTGGGAAGAAATCTGCGAAGACGCAGCAACGCTGAAGTCCAGCGGCCGCACTATGACCATTATTGGCGGCTCTGCGCACAACACTAAAGATGGCCCTGGCGGAAAACCAGACAAGGTATTCCAGCACAACTCCAAAAACAGTACCGTAATCGTTGAAGGTGGCTTCACTCTCACCGGTGTACACGGCAAGCTCTGGCGCTCCTGCGGTAACTGCACCGGCAACGGCGGCCCACGTGACCTTATCGTTGACCATGTGATTATCGATGCAGAAATCGGCAGTGTAGCCGGCGCGAACGGCAACTATGGCGATACAGTGACCATCACTAACTTAGCCATTAAAGACTACGACAGCGATAAACCCTCGGTATGTGTTGAATATAAGGGTATCGACAAGAGCAAAGGCGGAGACTCCGAAAAGATTGGCCAACAGTGGAATACAGACGTTTGTAACGTAGACAAGAGCGACATCTCGTCTTTTTAATTAACACACTGTATTAGTAACACTTAAAGTAAAGCCTTAAAAACCTCCGCTTCGGCGGAGGTTTTTTTATGCCCATTATTCCTTAAACCTGAACGCAGCTCCCACCGACGCTCTCCATCCCTGCATGAGCCTTTGCTTCTATCGCCTATACTGGTAACGTTCAGGTATGGGGTAAAAGTGTTGGCACTCAACAATTTAGCCAAACTACAGCATTTAGAAAACTACAGCATTTAGAAAAGTAAAAACTAACTGAGGGAGGCGCCGCTTAAACCAATGCCCATTCAAAATTGCAGCATATGTGGCACCACGCTCCCCCAAGCCCTAACACTGACGCAACAAAGCTATTGCCAGAAAATTGAATGCAAGCTCAGCTGGCAACGCAACCAGCACAACAAAATTCACCAGCATCGCTCCCAGCAAAAGGCCTTATACGAGAGCGCCAGAGATAAACGCGTTCAACACTTTTTAGTGGCCAATAATCTGGAGGCCAGTGATATTAACCTTGTTGAGCTTCCCTACGTCGACACTCAATCGAGCGCCCCCCCAGAAGAGCGCTTAAGTGACTTCAGAGAATTTCTACATAAATTACTGCAAACACTGGATGAAGTTGAAGATGAAACGCTGATTCGCTCCCCCAACAAAACCCTGGAACACTCAGCGACAGCGCTAAAGACGCTAGAGTTTTGTGCAAGCTGCCAGGGAAAATGCTGCCACAAGGGCAGGCAATACCATTCATTTCTTCAACGACACACACTGCTAAAGGCCATTCAAGAAAACCCTCACTTTAGCATTGCCAACGAATTGAACGAACCAAACCCAGAAAGTATTGTAGAAACCTACCTGTCACATATTCCGGAAGAGAGCATTACAGATAGTTGCCTTTATCACACGGCATCCGGCTGTGCCTTACCGGGTAACTTGCGGGCGAATATATGCAGTGAATTTTACTGCAACAACCTGAGCGATTTTATAAATAAGTCCGTAAGTGGAGAGGCTAAAAAACACACCATCTCCGTGAACGAACAAAATAACACGCTGATCAACATTCAAATTATCCAATAAGAAAGGATTCCTGCTGCTAGCGGCGTACTAAATTCTATTCACTTTATTCAAGGCTTCCAGGATATCACCTACCTTTTGGTAACGCTGGGCAGGGTCTTTCGCCATGGCTTTTTCCACTATTTTCTGTAACGCTCGAGGAAAGCGGCCACTTTTATGGCTTATGTCCGGAACAGGCGCGGAGGTATGCAGCTCGCGCAGCTCTTCGAAACTGCCGGAGGCAAATGGAGGGCTGCCGTTAAACAGGGTAAAGAATATCGCACCCATAGCATAGATATCCGTGCGCTCGTCCAGCTGACCATCGCCAACAAATTGCTCTGGTGCCATAAAACGCGGCGTGCCTGCAATATACTCTTGTACTTTGTCACTTTCTCCGGGGTTTTTATCCACACGCATAGCCAGGCCAAAATCCATTATTTTTAGGATCCCCTGCCGGTTAATCAGTATATTGGCGGGTTTAATATCTCGGTGGATAATTCCCTGCTCGTGCGCCGCAATCATCGCAGAGCAAATTTGTCGGGCCATAAGCACGCCCACGTGCACATTAAACGCGCCTTTTGTTTGTAAGAGCTTTTGCAGATCAAAGCCCTGCACATATTCCATTGTGATGTAATAGTACTTACTCCACGCACCGTAATCATAAGTACGAAGAATATTTCGGTGAGTAATTTTTCGTGCAAGGCGAATTTCTTCGCGAAAATCGATACTCTCCTGTTCACTGAAAAAACTTTTTTCCATTACCTTAATGGCCAGGTTTTCTCTCAGTTCTAAATCCCGAGCCAAATAGACCTTTCCTATAGCCCCCGCTCCCACCGGGCGGATTATTTCATAGCGACGGTCAATTATAGAGCTGGCCATGTTACTGCTACCTTTTTGCGGTACTTTTGAACGCGGGCGTATTCTTGTAGCGTCGCTATCGATCTCCGCCTCTTCTTCCTCAAAAAGAGCTGCACCCTCGGTGAGAACCGAGATGCTGCTGTCGGCATCCAGGTCTTCACCAATATTGGCAAGATAATTTTCCAGCTCCGCCTTCTCCCCCAAGGCCTTACCCATGGCTGAAATTGCGCGGTACAAATCGCCTATCTCGTCTTTCCCCGCACGTATGCGTTCTTCTTTCTGAAAACTACCCTCTTCGATTTTTTTAGTGATGCCAACCATATCAATAATGGGCCGGCTGATTCTCTGGGCGAATACCAGGGCAAAGCCCAATGCTCCAATCAAACAGATCACACCAACCACCAGCACGTTACTTTGTATTTGCGCAAAGGGCTTACGAAGTGCGGTTTTGGAGTGCAAGGCCATAATAAAGCCCAGGATTTTCACCCCATCGTTACTCAGAGGGTGGATCACGTAAAAATACTCTTCGCCATTAATGGTGATCGGTGAATCGATTGTCTCTTGAGACAGCAGTTCTTCACCGGCCTGCTGGTTGTCGGAAAAATACTGATCTAAACGCTGCTGTAGTAATTCATCGGTAACATAGCTGGATTTAACTGTGCCTACTGTGCCCCCAGGTTTATTCTGTAGCACAAAGAAACCTACGTGGCTGGTGGTAAGGGCATAGATTTCGCTGGCCATATCTTCAGAAAATTCATAGCCCAGAGCTACTGCTCCGCGCACAACATCAATGGCAACATTATCGAAAATAGGAACCACCACAAGCTGCAGTAATTTACCGCGGCTAGCAATAACACCGCTGGAAGCCTTACCTGCCAGGGCGCTGTCAAACATCGCACTTTTACCGGCAACACTTTGGCCGATAGCTTCGGGGCGATCCGGGCGCGCAATAACCGTACCTTCGGCATCAATAAAAAATAAGATGTCGAACTCCAGAATCTGCTTAAACTCGCCACCTAGATCCTGCAATGTGTCGCTTTGGCCGTCGAATACCAACGGCAGTATGCGACCATCGCGCGCAATTCCATTAGCGGTTTCTTCGATCGCCGCGATGCGGCTACTGAGCTTTGTTTCTAGAATAACACTCGACTGCATTAACGAGCGATTGATGCTTTCCATGGCTGCCTTGTCTGCTTGCACGTCAATGCGCCAAAGCGTAACAGCGGTTAAGGTAGAGAAAGCAATAAAAACCAGTAAAAACAGTTTGGTTTTAATACTAAAGCGCATACACAAAAGACCTTTTATAAATTTGTAGCTAGCTTGTGTTTAGAAGAATTCATCATCAATTCCACCTCTACTGGAACTACCGTAGCGGTTTTTCTTCACTGAGTATTTTTCACCAAATTTATTACTGTGCGGCGTGTACTTAAAACGGGTGGTATCCAGCACTTCAGTAAGAGTTAGTTCTTTGTTGTTCTCAACGCGTACTGCCAATGTTTTTTGACCGCGAATATGCCAAATATTTAGTTCATAATCACCCGCAGGCAAAGCATCAAAGCTGAAATCACCTTCGGCTGTTGCCATAGCCGTACGGCTGGTATCGTCAACGGATACGAACAGCGCCATGTTTCTGTGGATATTACAGTACACTTTCACCAGTCCGTCTTCATACAAGGTAACATCCCGTTCAAGCCCGCCATCATAGGTGCCTAAATCGAAAGCGTTGTCGCCGGTTGACGAAAAGACATTGTGCTTAATCGTATCTTTGTTAACAAAAGAAAGCGTGTCGCCGCTATTTATAGAGAGGTAGCGCGGCAGGTACTGTTTATTTTTCATATCCACGGTGTGATTTTGGGACCCCTCACCTACCGAACGAATACTTTCTCCATCCACGCGGCTTAAGCGAAGGATAAGCCCTTCTGCGCTAATCTGTGTCTGGTCCTTTCCCAGTAAACGAATGTTACCGCTGATACTGCCCTGATGTTTGACTGGCTTAACCGGCTTACTTTGCTTGGCTACAGCGACGGGTGCTTGCTTTACACTCTGTGCTGCAATAGCCACAGGCTGCTCTTGTTGCTTTACACCTTGTAACTCGACAGCGCTTTTTTCCTGAGGGGTCAAGGCGTCTGTCTTACGTATTTCCTCACTAACCTCAGCGGTACTGTTGGGTGTGATGATGCGCTTTATATTCTGCCAGGTATTACCACAAGCACTTAACGTAGCGCAAAATACGGTACAGCAAACAAGCTTGACGACCAAACGGGAACAAGAGGCAAAGACTTTATCGGAGCAACTGGACATGCTTTTCTCCACATTGAGTTTTGGCTATATTTCAACTTTTTTAAGCACTGCTCACAGTGCCAGGGCTGAGAGCTAAGGAACTACAGGAATAGGCCCTTTAAGTAATGGAAACAAACTGTACACTAATGTTCAATTGTTACCTACCCCAGCGACAAATAACTGTTGCCCTATACCAGGCATCCATCATGCCAGCTAACGGAACAGCCCTTGGGCGTTACCAGCAACTATTTATTGCCTTCCATTCATTAAGCCTTGCTTCAGCTGTAATTAACACCGCCACTATCACGCGTTTATCTTTGCAGGAATCTAATGCTGGCCCTGCTGCAGCCTTTTGTGAACCCCCTGTAATATCCCGGGCCACACATCATGCCAACAACAATTATGGCTATAGCCGGGGTACACCCAGATTTCACCGCCGTGCTTATCCACGTAAGACTGCGTAATTTCGTTTATTACATTGGAATCCTGGCCACCAATAATATGAAATTGGCGAATATGCCTTGGAAAACTGTCCATTTCAAAGGGGTTGAGCGATTCCTTCATAGGGAGGTAGTGGTGGTGCTTAGTCCACATGCGGGTATTCAGGTTACCTGCAACGGTGACAATGGCCACAACATTTTGCAAACGCGGCGCCATTAGGGTAACCAGGGTACCACCACCGCTAAACCCAAATAAAATCACTTTTTTATCTGGCTGATCCTGCAGTAAGGTACTCAAGGCTTGCACCATGCTGCCAACCACCCGCTCTGAATAACGTGCCGACGTCCATAAATCTGCATTGCAATTGTGGCTATTATACAAACCATAGTAACAGGGACGGCCGAGGAAGATGGACGCGGTTTTATCATCGCCAAGCAAGTGCAAGGCCAGTGAATTATTGGGTGTGGGATCGGAGGAAACAAAGACACGATATCGCCAGGGCACGCCATCGCCTCCGACATAAACATGTATATACGAGCTTTCAGCGGCCGGGTTTAGATACAACTTGTGATCAAAATTATCGCCAGTGATAAGCTGTTCCTGTAAGCGATAATGATCCACAAGCTGGGGAATAACGCTTGGGCCCCGTGCGCAGCCGGCAAGCAACAATACCAAACAGCTCAAGCAAACCAGAAGAAGCCTTCGAGACCTTCTGTGAACTAGCGGAATATTATCAGGCAGCAAAGCCTTAAAGCACAGCATACGAACGACGACTCTCCCTCCAGCAAATAGCTAGCACTGTTCAAACAGCCCCAACTTAATCAACAGCGTGGCCCCGGCTAAAATGGCCCTATTGAAGCCGACGGCAAAGTATATCCCCTTTAACAAACAGCTTATGCAGAATAAACCTTTGCTTAGTTTACCCGGCCACTATGGCACCTAAAGCTTCCCATACTTGTTTTACGTTTATAGCCAGTACTCATGGGCACAGGCATAGTTAACAGGCCCCATTAGGAATGCTCAGGCAATTTTTACACGGTTTTACAAACCTGCGCATACTATTCAAACAATTGCCGTTGAGGAACAGCTGACACCACTTTATAGTTGTCGGCTCTTACGTGGAATTTCAGGTAAGAAAAAATTAAGGAAGCGCCGCTTAAGCTTTAATGCCAATGGGGTTATTGAGCTTACAGCTTGCTTAGCAAATAGTAGCGAGGAGAACGAAATGGAAGACTACTTGAAAGAGGTAGAAGTATCTGAATATATACCTGCAGTTGTCGCGTGGGCGACCAATATCTTATTGGCCATTATCATTATTATTATTGGTATCTGGATCGCCAACCGCGTATACCGCCTGATCAATAACATTGGACGCAAATACGAAAACCTGGATGACACCCTTTTTCGCTTCTTTGGCAGTATGGCCCGCTATGCCGTTCTGGCGTTTATTGGCATTGCGGTGCTCAACCGTTTTGGCGTACAAACAGCTTCAATCGTCGCATTGCTGGGTGCGGCGGGTCTGGCTATAGGTTTGGCCCTGCAGGGCGCCATGTCCAATCTCGCTGCCGGTGTAATGTTATTGATCTTTCGTCCTTACAAGGTGGGAGATTTTATAAACGCAGCGGGACAATTTGGTAATGTCACAGAAATCGACATGTTCACAACCATATTGCAAACTTTCGATAAACAGCAAATTATCATCCCCAACAGCCAAATCTGGGGCCAACAGATAGTCAATCACTCACACTATGATATTCGCGGTGTAGATATGCACTTTGGCGTTGCCTATAGTGCGGACCTGGATAAAACCCGACAAACAATAGAGGCTGTGATCGCTGAACACCCTCACATTTTAAAGGAGCCGGCCCCCTTTATTGAGGTTGAAACCTTAAACGACAGTTCGGTGGATTTTCTGGTTCGCCCCTTTTGCAACGGCGAAAATTATTTCAATATTTTGTACTCCGTTCCCGAGCAAATAAAGCGTGCGCTGGATGCAGCCGATATTGAAATACCCTTTCCTCACAGAAAAGTAATTGTTGTAAATGAGAGTAAAGAGTAAAAAATAAAAAGAACAAGCAGTCTAACAGGCTAAACGGAAATCTATTGGCCCTACAATACGCGGCAATAGTAATATTTAGCCAGATTTGAACCTGTACTAAAAAAAACCAGCGCATGCTAGGCGCTGGTTTTATTTTAAAAAACGCTTTGCGTAAGCGGCATTCACCTAATTTGTATTTTTGCCTTCTGCTGCCTGCTTAGGCCGTTTTAAAGCGCTTAACGCCCTCGTAAATACTGCTCGATACTTTACGTACCTGTTGGGCGCTTTCATGGGTCTCAGTGGCAATCTCATTGGTAATACTGGTTTGAGTACTCAACTCGTGCAAATTAGTATTTATCTCTTCACTCACCGAAGACTGCTCCTCTGTGGCAGTGGCAGTTTGGGTAGACATGTCCCTCACTTTGCCAATTAACACCTGTGTTTCGGAAAGCCTGGTTTCTATACTCGACGCCAGGTCTACTGAGCTGCTTACTTTTTCAAAGCCATCCTCAATCTGGCTAACCACATTACTCACGCCATGCTGAACCGCTTCGATCATTTTTTGGATACTGTCTGTAGATTCCTGGGTTTTACTCGCCAGCGTGCGTACCTCATCAGCGACTACAGCAAAACCTCTACCCTGTTCACCGGCCCTCGCTGCTTCGATGGCGGCATTCAAGGCTAACAGGTTGGTTTGCTCTGCAATACCGCGAATCACGTCCAGTACGCTGGATATATTATTGGATTCCTCTACCAGCTGTTTGGCACCATTGGACGCCGACTCAATGGTGTGATAAACCGCCTGAATTTGCTCCACCGATTTTTTTATAGTCTCAACACCTTCTTCCGACTGGGTCATGGCGACCTCTGTTTCCGAGGCAGTATTCTGCGCGATTTCCGACATCTCACGTGTGGCAATACTCATCTGATGCACCGCACTCACTATCATCTCCACCGATTTACTCTGCTGTAAAACAACATCTGAAGATTTGGTTGACGAACTATCCAAAACACCACAATAATTTTGCAGCTCATTTACATCTGAGCCCACCTGAGAAACCAGTTCCCGCAAGCTTCTAACAAAATCATTAAAAGCCAGGCCCAGGGTGCCAAGCTCGTCTTTCTGTACCACATCGATTTCGTGAGTAAGATCACCACCACCGGAAGTTATATCCTTAATGTTGTCTGTAATTTCATCGATGCGAGCAATCAGTTTGTTTTGACTGATGACCGTAAATATAACAGCCACGGCAATCGCGGCCAGGCTAAGTGTCCACACCAGCTTTTTCTGCTGCGCGACCTTCGCCGATGCTTCACTGCGCAGCTGATGCGCTTTAGTAATAGCCAGTTCACCGGCGGTATCGTAGATTTCGCGTAAACTTTCAAAACTCTGCTCTGTAGCCATGAGTGCAGAGCTTGCGTCTGAGCGCTGAAGATTAGCGTTGACACTGCTCATCCAATGGGAGTACGCGGCATCAAAACTTTTCAGCTTTCCAGCAATCTCCGGGTACTGCTCAAGCAACTGACTGTAACTTAAAAACCGCTCTTGCGCCTGCTCCGCATTCTCCTTAAGATCAGAAAGATAAGCCTCTTTACCTTCGCTAAAAGTAAGGTATTGCAGCTCTGCCAGCCGTGCCTGATACAAATCCCGGTCGGCATTGAGTACGTTGGTCACTGCGGGAAGAAATCTATCTGTAAAGGTTTCTACATCGTTTTCCAACTTGGCGATCAATATCGAATTAGCCAATAAAATTACCACAATAGCAACAATGGTCACAGCCATAGGTATCGCGTATTTAATTCGAATACTCAGGTTTTTCATCAGTAAGGCCTTCACGTCCAACTATGCTAAATAAGAGGGTAGTCTGGTGAGTATAGGCAAGGAATAAGGAGTTTTTGGCAGAAAAGTGCGTGGATATAATGAATACATGCCCTGCAATAGCCGACAGGCTAAACAAAAGTTATAGCCTCCACACTTTTTATAACTATAATTAGTACGTCTGCCTTAGTTGCTAACAAACACATCGCGCCAAGCCTTACACTCGAGCTTTAACAACTGTGCCCTCCTGCTAGCAGCCAGGCCCATATCCAATCTCTCCCCGTATCCAATTCCGTCCTCGCGCCCCGCTAAACGCTTGTCTTTTTTAGGGGAAGGCTGCGCCAGCTGGATCGTGTTTTAAAAGTTGATTTTCCGCAGATCATGCCTATACCTTTTAAACAACAAGCCACTCAAAGGGAAAAAACATGCTAAGCAGCAGAGTGATAGTAGGATTGGTTTTAATCAGCGCCAGTTTGCATACTTGGGCTGACGATAAAAAAAACAATTCTGCCTATGCACGCCTGAACGTAAACGCACAGCTGAGTGACAAGGGTGAAGGTAGTTTCACGGAGATACGAGGCAATAACTCCTGGCTGGGCGTTAAAGGAAAAGTAGACTTCGAAGAAGGCTTATACGCCATTTACCGACTGGAATGGAAAGTGGATACCACCGCTGAAAGCGGGCAGGACAGTATTACAGAGCGTCCACAGTACCTTGGCATAGGAGGCAAAGCCGGTGAACTCACCATGGGCAGAAATTTCACCGCTCTGTGGATGGCACAAGGCGGGCTAGACCTTTACAACCACTATCAAGGAGACATCGCCCGAATCTGGCGTGGTGAAAACCGACTTACCGATGTGGCCACCTATACCAGCCCAAAATTCAATAATTTCTCCGCGGTAGTTACCTATCAGGCAGAAAAGGAAGAGGAAGGAAAATCTGCCACATCGGCCGCGCTTTTTTACGGCGACAAACAATTTAAACACTCACCTTTTTATGCTTCACTGGCACACGACTTTGACGTTAAGGGCAATGACGTAACGCGGCTGGCATTTCAATATAAACACAACATTCATAAAGTCGGGTTTATGTTGCAACAGCAGGAGCCCACAGACGTACCCGAAAGCGAAAGTGAGCAAGGTGCCTTCGTGAGCTATTCTTTGCTGCTGGGAAAATTCGACTACCGCCTGCAATACCAGACAATGGACGAAGATAGATCGGTTAATCTCGGTGTCGATTACCGCTTATCCAAGCTCACCAAGTTCTTTGTGTGGTTCCACGGTTTGGACAAACGAGAACAAGAGGAACAAAGCTATTTCGCCTTTGGTTTTGAGCACAAATTTAATAAAGGTTTTTAAACAAACAGATTCGTTCATTTGCACACAGACAATGACAGAGGCGATAAGCACACGCCTCTGTTAAGCCACTTTGGGGCAGGCTGCCCAGCGTTCCTTACACTCCAACGAGCACAGCACGAACCTTTAGACCTCCCCTTAGTAATAGCCCTTGATAACACTACCCCAGGCTAGGGTAAGCTTGCTAGTTTTGAAGGTTTTTTTTTCAAGAAGCTGCCTGCATAAACCCAATAAAACCACTATTGCCCACAAAAATAAATACGCAGGCTTAGCTGCACGCTGCCCCCATCGATTACCGCTTAATCATTACTCTCCATGAGAACCTGCTAGCCGCCATAGCAACTGATAGCGCGAACGCGAGGATATTGACTTAATCTGTTAATGTTGCGGTTCAACTGGGATTAAACCTGCACCTCCGATAAAGTAAAAACCCAGTAATTTTAGAGTCGCGCCTACGTTTATAGTGAGGATAAGGTAGCATATGAAAAAATAGTTGGCCCCTGTACACGCTCGTTTTTTAAGTATGCTTGAAAAGCTAGGCTACGATAGTGCCTACTTTGATTTAGTATCCATCGGACGTAACAACGTCTCTCGGAATGATCAACATTATAATGTGGAGTTCGAAAATGGTAGCTATGTTGTTGACTATTTTTAGCGAGGGCGCGAATACAGAAACGAGGAATTTAAAGACCTTGATATATTGCTTGAGTTCCTAGCGATTAAGCTTACGTATTACTATGCGGCGAAAAAAACGGATGAATTGGGCACTCCGAACAATAATTACAGCTTTAATTCACCCATCTACCGAATGCAACGAGAGCTTATGGGTGTAATTGATAAAAATTGGCAGCAGAACCTGAGTAAAAAACCCCGGAAACAGCCAAGCGAAGGACCGTAAGCCGGGTAAGCAAAGCGCCTCCCGGCAAGACACAGCCCCTCATAAGTAGCAGAATTTATTTAAAGCCAAAAAACGATTATCTCCACGAACAACAAAGCCACAACTACCACCTCCAACCCGCGTGGGAGTCGCCTTCGGCTCACCCACCCTACTCCCTGTGGTTTATTATCCGGTGTACGGTCGTCTTATTTACTCTATTTTAATAGTGACTATCCGTTAATCCTTAGTGGTCTCGCATGAATGTCTCTTTTATAAAAAAATACGATGGCCCAGTAGAACTGTCGCTTAATCGAAATCTTTAGACTCCAGAAATACCCGCCAGCCATCAGAATCAAATGGATATTCTGAGACTGAATTCTCTATCGCAGGCAAAACCCCATCACCATCTATGGATACAATCACTTTTTTTACTTTTTCAGAAGGGTCAAAATAGTCTTGAACCTCCCCGAGCTTGGCACATTCAAGCGCTCGCAAGAAAAATTTTTCCACACTATTAGAGACTTTGTATAAAGCTCTATCAATGATATCCATAATAAAAACAGGCGAATCCTCTTGCATCTTTTCGTTTAAAAAAACACCCAGGATCTTGCATTTCCCATAATCACCCAAAGCGAGAAAGCAAGCAAACTCCTGAGGGTAAATCCCATCTTCAATGCCATCCAGAATCTCTTCATGACCACCAATACTGATTCCACTTAATTCTGCCCCAAAATAACCAGCAGCATCGAGATCGATGACATCGCTCCAGGCGAACACCTCTGTTAAAGCTTCCGGTAGCTTCAATCCAGGATAGAAAAAAATGGACACCCACACTAACACTTGACCACCACTTACCAATACTGTATTTTTATACACCACAAAGCGATCAAGGACCGATCTATGCCCACCCCTCGCAAACACCAAATATCCCTCGATGCCACACCCTACTACCATTGCACCTCCCGCTGTGTGCGGCGGGCTTTTCTGTGTGGGCTAGACCCCTTTAGTGGTAAAGATTACGAACACCGCCGCCAATGGGTGGAAGATCGTATTTTATTTTTGGGTGAGGTTTTCTGCATTGATGTCTGCGCCTACGCCGTTATGAGTAACCATCACCACCTTGTGCTGCATATCAATATGCCTGAAGCCCACAGCCTGAGTGACCTGGAGGTATGTGAACGCTGGCACAAACTGTACAAGGGCACCCTCCTCACCCAGAAGTTTTTAAAAGGCGAATCACTGGATGAAGCCCAATGGCAGGCGGTTAAGGCGAAACTGGAACACTGGCGCCTTGAGCTGGCTAATATCAGCCGCTTGATGTCCTGTTTAAACGAACCGATTGCAAGAATGGCCAACGCCGAAGATCAATGCACCGGCCGTTTCTGGGAGAGCCGCTTTAGATCACAGGCCTTGTTGGATGAAAAAGCGCTGGCGGCTTGCATGGCGTATGTGGATTTAAACCCTGTACGAGCCAAAATGGCGCGCACTCCCGAAGATTCTGAACATACTTCGATTAAACGGCGGGTCGAACATGTAAAAACCGGGAAACCTGAGACCCTTAAATTAGCTGAGTTTGTGGGCAACCCTAGAGAACCCATGCCGCAGGGTTTGCCCTTTCACTTAAAAGGCTATATCGAACTGGTGGACCTTACCGGTAGGGCGATTCGGGAGAACAAACGGGGTTATATTGACGACCAGTTACCGCCTATTCTCGACCGACTTAACATCAGCTCGCGCGAATGGCTGGTGCTCACCACACAGTTTGAATCCAAATTCAAAAGCCTGGTGGGCTGTAAAGCAAAGCTGCTGCAGGCTGCCAGCGCTTTGGGCCTAAAACGCAGGCCGGCTTACGGCAATTGCGAAGCGCTTTTGCATTAACTTTCACCTAAACCATCTTTCCTCTTTAATCGTTCCACAAGCGCGGGGGTTCGCTCGCGTGAAATCTTGAAAACCACCCCTCTTTGAGTATTTTTTGACTCACCAGCTAAACACTGCTGATTTTCGTCAGCCGTTGCCGGAAAAGTACCGGTAGTTTTTACAGCTCTTTTTAAAGTGACTGTCCAATTTATTCGGAAAGGTCTTTTTTCGATCGGCATATTGACCTAGCGGTAACCGAACCAGTTTGTGCCGGATGGCGCTTACGCCGGATGCACTATCAATGCTCCGACAGCTTAAGCGTAAGAAACTAATTAAAAAATTGAAGAGCCTGCAGAAAAACTGTATAACAACCTTTCCTTTGCCATTGCTGGCTTTCAATTTTCAATGATAAGTATGTAGTAGCTCAGACTTGATCTGACAGTTACCCGCTTTTTAGAAGGTACTGTCAGTTTAGATCTGAGCTAATGCTCTTTAGCCAAAATTGTTATTTATTGATTTTGAATTAAAAATTCAGAGTCGTATGTAATGTTCAATTTTACAGCTTTCGCAATATATTCTCTTCTCTATTACTCTATTGTCTGAATCAACAACATTCTGGCATTTAATAAATTCTGCTTTACAGCCAGGACAACTAATCTTAGCACTACTATCTGAAATAAATTGATTTGCAATTTCAACCCAATCATTGACAGATTTTTTCATAAAATCCTCCAACATCAAAAATACTCACATTAACTATTCCAACTTAAAATAGCTTTACTGCCTCTTCGGCAAAATTAAAAGCTGCTGCCGTTGGTTCAGCGGAGGCCCCAACTGCACCCGCTTGAATTCCACGCTGAAACTGCAAACGATATAATTCATGGAGTAATGTTTTTGCAAATTCGGCCTCACTAACGATGGCTTCTCTACCGAGCAAGAATACATCATCGCCAAAAGTCATTCCGGAAGCCGCTAATTGAGGAGCAACAATTACTGTTTTTGTACCTACAACAATCTCGACTTGTGTTCCAGCCGCTACAGCAAGCCTAGCCTTTTCATACGCACCGGCAGCTTGGAACGCTTTTGCTTCGGCAATTACTGCACGCTCAGCTTGTGAGAACCGGTAAAAAAGTGTGCACCATCGTGCACACGATCCGAATAATGCTTTGAACATTTGGGGCCCTTTCAAGACGACCGCTAAAGAAATTGCACCGATCGCAACTTCTTTCCCAGCCCCATAAAAATCACCCTCTAAAGCAGATCCTGTGGCTCGATAAGAAGTAATCCCTACAGTAGCCAACGTAGCTGTAATGTTGACTGCGGACATCACTGAGCCCAAACTAAAGTTACCCGTCGGGTCTACATAATTCGCCGGACTGGCGTTAGCATAAAGGTATTTGTGTAGAGTGACTGGATCAAAATTATTCCCACCCCACGTATCCATTTGGGTAAATCGCCCAATTCCCTGATCGTAATACCTCGCCCTTAAGTAATACTGATCCAGCGAAGCATCAAACTGCTCCCCGGTAAACAAATAACTATTCTCTGCAGAACCGCTCTGGTTTAACAGCTCACCAAAGGCCTTATAATCATAGCTATCCGTAACATTACCGGCGGTATCACTCAGCAAACGGGTACTGCCGAGCCCATCGTAAAGATAGAAAAACACTTCACTATCACGGGTTTGGCTGAGCAGGTCGTCCCCATAGGTGTAGACAACTGCCTTGCTTCCGTCTGACTCAACAACAACCTGTGCGTAAGCCTGATTACTGTCTACAACAAAATTGGTTGCTGCACCGTCCACGGCTTTGGAGGTGCGTATGCCCGCAATGTTGTAGCTAAAGCTCAACAGGCCTTCAGCGGTTTCGGCTTCTACAAGTTTATTTTTACTGTTGTAGGTGTAGTACGTGGTAACACCCTCTGCTGTAGCGCTAAGCGTATTGCCGTTGGCATCGTAAGTGAATGTATTTGCACCTTGCTGGGTAATTCTATCGTTAGCGTCGTAGCTATAGGCAGTGAGTACGCCATTTACTGTTTCACTACTGTGGTTACCCACCTTGTCGTACACATAACTGGCACTGTAGTCACCGGCATTTATGTCGGTAATATTTTCTGCGGTGAGACGATAAAGCTGGTCGTAAGTGTAGTTGGTTTCACGTCCGTCCAATTCCGCAATGGCGGTACGTCGACCAGTTACGTGCAGGGTGTAATCGTATTGTTCAACCAAGGCGCCACTGCCGTCGTAGGTTTCGATACTTGTTAAACGGTTGAGCGGGTTGTAACGATAAACCTGACTGCTACCGTTTGGATAGCTGATGCTACTGCGGTTTCCTACAGCGTCGTAAGCATAACTGGTTATACCTTCGGCACTGCTTACGGTTTGTAGGCGGTTTAGTTCGTCGTAGCTATACGCTGTGCTTATTGCGCTGGCACCCACTGGCGTAACCACAAGGCTAGTTTTATTACCATTCAAGTCGTACTCGTAAGCTAGTGTGCTGCCGTCTGGCTGTGTTTCCAAGGTGAGACGACCAGTTGAATCGTAAGCGTAGCTGCTTGTTCGTGATGAACCGTCACTGGCTATTTGCGTTGCCGACGAGCGCTGGCCAAGCACGTTGTAGGTGAAGTGCTCTTCGCTCAGGTCTGCATAGTAAATGGCAATGGTTTGGCCAATATTGTTGTACTGGTAAGTGGTAAGGTCGCCATTAAAGTCGGTGCTAGTGATTACGCGGCCGAGTTCATCATAAACAAAGCTTTCTTCTTGCCCCATGGGCAGAATACGCTTGCTTACGCGCCCCTGAGTATCGTATTCCCAGTAGGTAGTGCGGCCCATCGCATCGGTTTGCGAAACTTTATTCCCTTGCTCGTCGTAGCCGTAGAGCGTTTCCTGGTTTAGCGCATCGATCACTTTCAGCAAGCGGCCCATGTTGTCGAATTCAAACTGCGTAGCGACATCGGCTTGGTCTATTTCTGCCGTACGGCGAGACAGTGCATCGTACTCGCTTCCGGAATCCGTACCATCGGCATAGGTGGTTGCGATACGCTGATCAAGTTTGTTGTAGCTGTATTCAACACGACGGTCCAGGGCATCGATCATGGCCGTCATGCGACCGGCAGCATCGTACTCGTAGCGTGTTTCATTTCCAAGCGCATCCCGTACCAATGTACGTCGACCGGCTGCGTCGTATTCGTACTCGGTTCGATTGCCCAGCGCATCTATACTCGCCACCATTCGGCCTGCAGCGTTGTACTCACTGTGTGAGCTGGCGCCGTCTGGCTGGGTAACTTTTATCTGCCGGTTTGCCGCATCGTATTCAAAGAGAGTTACATTGCCTTCCCGGTCCGTTTGTTCCGTTAGGTTACCCGCAGCATCGTAAGCTTTGCTTTCCTCACTGCCATCGGCGTAGCGCACCAGTATCTGCTTGCCACGCACATCATATTCATACTCCGTTCTCTGGCCCAAGGCATTCACTTCTGCTAACACTTGATCCACGGCGTTGTATTCTGTGGTGCTCTCTGTGCCGTCTGGGTGCACGGTGCGAATTACACGGTCTTCTGCGTCGTACTCGTAACGGGTAACTAGCGAGATAACATTGCCTTGCAGGTCTGTGCGGGTGGTGGTTTCGCTAACTCTGCGGCCCGATGAGTCCAAACCATAGGACGTATGCACGCCATTGGCATCGGTCATACCTGTTTGGGTTCCCGCCAAGGGGCCAAAGCAGGCAATATGATTTTTTTGAACATTGTTCAATGCGTCGGTAAAGCCTTTGCTTGCACCGGTTGAACAGGACTCATTTCCACCTACGCCAATATCCCAGTGCAATTTGGTCACGTTCCCCATTGCATCCGTAAGGCTGGTGAGCTTGCGCGAACGGGTATCGTAGGTATTTTGGTATTCCACGATTCCGAGGGCGTTTGTGGCGCTCTCTTCCAGTTCCTGTTCGGTATAGGTGTAGCTTGTTACATTACCCAACGCGTCAGTTTCTGTGAGGGTATTGCCACGCTCATCGTAGGTCCAACTGCGTGTTTCACCCAGGTCGTTAGTTTCACTTAGCACATCACCCACGTGGTTATAGGTTCGGGTGGTGGTTTCACCGAGTTCGTTGGTTTCGCTTAATACGCGACCGTTATCGTCGTAGATGTAGATGGTTTGATTACCACGCGCGTCTGCAACGATGGATGTACGACCTTCGATATTGTGATCGTATTCGATGCGGTTACCTTCGGCATCGATAATAGCCGTTAAGCGGCCATCATCGTCGTATTCCATGCGTGTGGCAGATACGCCGTTCGGATCGATAATTTCATCGAGGTAGTGCGGAATACGGGACAGGTATTCAAATTCTGTCACATCACCAGAGAAGTCGGCCAGTTGCGCCAAGTCACCTTCGAGGGTGTAGCTGTAATCAATACGGCGGCCATCGGGCAGTACCAGAGCGACAATGCGGTTTTGTGAATCGCGTTCAAAATCGATGGCATAACCCAGGCTATGAACAATACCGCTATCACTGTAGGTAACATATTGCCCACCGGGCTCTTCTACCCTGCGAATACCAAAGCTTTGATCCAGGTAGTACACCATGCCGTCTTTGGTGGTTAGTTTGTAGGCATCAGGGTCTACACCATACTGTTGGGTATCGATATCCCCCATATCGATAATATTGCCGTTAGCCAGGCGCAGTAAGCCGTAGTCCGTTTGCTCCAGGCTGGAGTAGGTTCCCGCAAGCGGCTCGAAGCTCACTTGCACATCAATAGTGGGTACCAGGTAGGAGCAATCCGGGGAGGCTACTGTTTTAAACTTCTCAATGCTGCCATCGGGCAAGGTTATGGTAACGATGGGGTTACCATTGGGCTCTACACAGTAGTCGCCAAAGAAACCGTTGCGGTAATAGTTAAGCTGCCAACTGAAACCCAGTGTGCGAGATTCTTGGATGCGAACATTTTGGTAATCCACACTCCAGCCGTAGCCGAAATCCAGTTTCTCTGACTTGCGGCGAGTATCGTAGGTACGGGTGACCCGCACCGGAATGCCCGCAAGATCAACACTCACATCTTCGAAAGTGATGGAATAGTGCCCTACCTTCATATCACCATCCACAATGACTGTTGTGGAATCTTGCGCTGTTTGACCATTCACATCGGTAGCAAGAAGCACAACGGCGTAGGTGCCGTTTAACAACATGGTGGGGTCGAACACTCCCAGCTCAGCGTTTTCCACTTCGCTATTGCCAGAGGCCATTAGCTGCCAGTTGGCCTGGTCTTTAGGGGAAACGTAAAGTTCATAGGACACCAGATTGTCGTCTTTCACAGTACCAACAATACTGGTTGGTGCAGTAACAATGGCCGCCTGCTCCGGTGTTGCAATACTTGCAATCGGCCCGCTTGTATCACTTGGGTTAAGTACTAAATAGCTGCCAGCTTCTTCCTGATATTCTTCTCCCGCGCTTGCGGTGGCAACAACATCATGTAAACCGTACTCACTGGCGACAATGCTTGCCTGCCCAAATGCATCAAGCTCTATAGGCAAACCATCAATATACAAAGCTAGGCTGCTCTCGCTGCTACCACCTGTGGTGGCAAGCGATAAGGTCACTTCGTCGCCGACGCTGGCTGTTGCTGGCGTGACGCCCAGGAAGAGGCGCAACGGTGGATACTCATCCCACACTTTCACGGTCCAGGTTTGCACCACGCTTAATTGGCCATCGGAAACCTGTACACGAAAATCCTGTAGACCCGTTTCTGCAGCGGAGGTGGTCCAAACAAGCATTCCTTCGGGGGACAAGCTTGCGCTGCTTGCACTGCTGCTTAACAGTAGATAGCTGAGCGTATCGCCGTCTGGGTCTGAGGCTTCCACCTGATAGCTGTACTCGCCACCGGCGACTATTTCGGTAAGCGGCTGACTGGTAATTTCTGGGTAGTTATTGACTCCTGCTCCGGTATCTTGCGGCGCAACTTCCACAGCTAAGGAGTAGGACTGAGTGACCGAGGATTTACCGTCGGACACTTTAATGGCAACGGTGTACTCACCCTGGTCACCGGCAACCGGCGTCCAAGCAAACAGGCCGTTGCTGGATAGCTCTATGCCTGCTGCTTGCGGGCTTACTAGTGAATACACAAGCGGGTCGTTATCCGGGTCCTCTGCTAGGGCTTGATATTGATACTGCTCTCCAATAATCGCAGGCGACGTTGGCACACTGGTGAAGTAGGGAATCTCATTCGGCTCTACAGGCATATTCACTGCAATGCCAAAGGTTTGAACACTGCTTGCTCCCCTTGCATCGGTAGCAATAACGTCCACATTAAAGACTTGTGCTGTTTGCTCTTGTGCGGGTGTCCAGCTTACTACTCCGGTAGGGGAGATGTTCATGCCATTGGGTTTCTCTCCAAGGCTAATTGTGACTGTATCGCCATCACTGTCGGTTGCGACTACGCTGTACTGGTAAGGCACGCCAACCGTTGCTGATTGCTCCGGTTCACTCACAATGAGCGGCGGATTATTGAAACTCTCATTCACCGGCAGCGCCAATGTTTGCCTGGTTTCGCCTCCTCGACTATCTGCGACCACAATTGTTACGGTGTAGGTGCGACCAACCATCGACACATCAGGCAACCAAGTGAATACACCCGTTGTTGTGTCTATTGCCATATCGCCCGCAGCGCCTTCCAAGGCGAAACTGAGTGTTTCGCCATCCTCAACGATGGCTTCTATTGCGTAAGTGAATTGCTGGCCGACAGTAACAGCCCCTGTAGGCGTGCTGATAATTTGAGGTGGATTATTATCCGCGTATGGATCCGTTACTTCGAGGCCAAATCTCAGGTGAGCGCTTTCTCCCCGCTCATCCTGAGCGACAATATCGACAACATTAAAGCCCACTTGATCACGACTTGGTGTCCAGAATACTTCACCGGTAATACCATCAATTTCCATACCTGCTGGTCTAGTTGCCAAGCCGTATTGAATGGCATCACCGTCCGGGTCTGTTGCCAAAGCAGTGAATGACCACTCTTGCAAAGCAGGAATAGTCTCATTGGTTTTTGGCTCAAATTGCGGAGGTAAATTATCGGGAACGGCGACCGTTAAGGTATGCACTTGCTCATCCTTTAATCCCTGCGAGTCTTCAACCACAATTGTGAAGCTATAAACGTCGGGCGCTAAAGTTCCTGCTTGCGCTTGAATGAGCCCCGAGTAGGCGTTTATTGATATTTGAGGGATGTTATCTCTTAAGCTGAAGCGATGAGCATCGCCGAGATCCGGATCTTGTACTTGCGCTGTAAACGCGTATTCCAAGGCACTGGCAACACCGCTGGAAGCTGGGCTTGAAATAGCGGGGGCTTCGTTCTGGTTAATTGTGCTGTATAAGAATGTCTGCCTATCAAACAGGCCTAGGGGGTCGTAGGCTCCAACCTGCAGAACCGTAGAACCTTGATTGTTGTTACTGGTATCGCACTCATCAGCATCGGTAGCAATAGAGGCATACACGTACGAAGCCAATTGCTCGGGAGTTACGTTTGCAAGTGTAAGCTGTATCTCATCGAAACCAACCAATGTCTCAACGCTTAGCTCTCCAAGCGGGGTGTCATCTACTCGGTCGCCATTTGTATAGAAGCTTACCGTTACGGTGTCATTTACTGGCGCACTGCCACGGTTTTTAAGAATTGCAGTAAGTGTATTTTCGCTATCGTTGTATTTCAGCTCGAACAGCGCGAGGTCTGGCTGTGACAACGCGGACCTATCCGCAAAGGTATTTAATCGATAAGTATTGTGCGTCAACCAGCTTGGTTGTTCGAACTGCGGAACAGTTCCATCATCGTTAATATTGGTGATGTGATAGGCGTGCTGGTTCCATATGGATCGGGTTGGCGCCCAATCATCGTTCGCTGATTCAAAGACTCGGATACCACGAACACCGGAATACGCATAATTATTTGCAATGGCAACAATTTCTGCATGACCATCTCTATCAATATCCGCAATTACAGGATACTCATATGTAGTACCGGATGGGTTTGGAATTTCGTAAATGACATTTCCGTTAGAGCCATTGTATATTCTGAGGTTAGTCTGATCTCCATATACAACTTCCACTGCGCCATTTCCATCAAAATCGAAAACCGAAGAACCTGTAACGTTTGAAGAAGAGTCGAAGGTTGGAACCTGCCATAAAATCGAACCATCTGCATTATATACAGCGTAGAAGGACGCTCCCGCTACACCTATATTTAGCTTACCATCCCCGTTCATATCCGCAATTGTAGGTGCTCCACCTTTTCCACCACCTGGAATAATCGAAGACCACAACTGGGTTCCATCATTATCATGGAGATATACGTACCCAGAATAAACACGTACTATTTCTGGATAATCATCGGAATCAAAATTTCCAACGGCAGGAAATCCTTCCCCCATAGCGAATAGAACTTCCCCGGCACTTGTGTATGCAGTGGCACCAGCAATCACTTCTTGAATCCCATCCAAGTCAAGGTCAGCAACTATCGAAAGTGGACCAACCCCATTTGCTCCGCTATTACCGGAAACCGACCATTTTGTAGTCCCATCAGGGTTAATCACATGGTTGCCTGCAACAATATCAACTACCCCATCTCCCTCCAGGTCCGCGATTGATACGCCACCCCATTGCATTGCAATCTGAGAGTCGGACTTCCACTTGAAAGTACCATCATGCTCAAAGGCATATACCCCCCCAGTGAGTCGTCCGCTCGGCCCGACAATTATTTCTACAAACCCATCACCATCAATGTCTGCTGCAGCGATTGCAGATGCCGCTCGTACAGGCACATCGGTATTACTCCATATTGTTTCGCCGGTATCAGCGGATACAGCTCTCAATATTCCCGAAGTGTTATAACTACCACCCGTAAAGGTAGCGAATACTATTGCAATTTCATCGTTAGAATCGATTACGCCACTGCCATCTGTATCAAATAAAGGCACCGCTATTGGAGCATGCATAACCTGGTTAGAGTTTGGTACCACAGCACCACTCGCATCCCAATGCCATTTTTCTACTGGATTAAAAGGAGACAGCTCTGCTGCAGGCTTTTCACAAAAAATATTATTGTTGCGTAGGGACTCTACAAATAGTTTTTTATCATCGGATATCACACCCGTAGAATTCCCAATAAGAACAGAAGGCTCATATACTCGATCAAGGGCATAACCTAATTCATCATTATTTGGATCGGTAGCGTCCACATCGTAGGCGTAGCCTAAACCTTCAATACCTTGCTGAACGGGAGCCGTCGTAATCAGCGGAGGCAGGTTTTCATTTACGCTCAAGGTAATTTCACGCTCTGCACTTGCACCACGCAAATCTGTAACGGTAATAGTGAACACATAGTCGCCGGGCTGGAGAATTGCCGGGTCTGAGGTGAATTGCCCGGTACGCTCATCGATATACAAGCCTTCAGGTGCTCCAAGTAAACTGAAAGCGAGCGCATCTCCTCTATCGACATCGTCTGCTTCGACGATAGAGCGAAGCACCTGTGCACCTTCTAGCTCAAGCGCCGAATCACCTTGAAATTCAGGTGCTTCATTTACGTCTGCAACGTTTACCGCGAATATTTGCGTATCGAATAACCCAGCTCTGTCCGTAACCCTTGCTTTAAATACAGCCGCCACGTTCGAATTGTTCAATATCTCACACTCTTCCAAATGATTGGCGTCGACGATTTGAGCATAAACACTGTGTGACAGTACTTGGTCGCTCGCAAGAGGAATGGATACCGTGGAACTAATTGCGCTGGGAATTTCTGGGACGGTTACACGCCCAAGTAGCTCACCGGTGCTATCTAAACCAGAAAATATCTCCAGAGTGGTGGTGGTGTTTACGTCTGTAATACCACGATTGGAAATTTCAACAGACAATTGCAGCGAGCCATCTTCACTCGCAGTTAAACCGAAGTCGCCCACTCTTAAATCCGGATTTCCCAAATGGTCTAAGGCCACAGGAAGGTAAGCCATTACAAGGCTCGTGGTTCCATAATTGGTTGTGAACCAGCCGGTACTTGTTCTCCATACACCGTTCGCTTGCTGGGTACTCAAGAGATATTTAATTGCATTAATAACAACCGGGTCGGTTATTACTGGGTTGCCGTAATCCAGCGCCAAACCTACCCATGCTGTAACAAGAGGGTCGGATGTTGCAGCACTAAAAGCCAGGTGCCATCCGCCATCTTCATTTTGCTCTTCGCGCAGGCGCGCATCACTTTGTTGAATTTTTGCAAAAACCTGAGCCTTTAATGACTCATCTTGAACAAAGTCTGCAAGCTCAGCCAGGCCAATTAATTTAAAGGCAAAATCCAGGTTGTTGTTTTCGTTACCCGCGATAATATTGCTAACAATTGCGTCTACTTCCGAGAGGTAAAGTTCAGCCATTTCCAATTGGGCTGCGTTAAATTCAATTTCGCCGCCATTTACATCCGATAAAAATCCACTAAGGCCTTGAGCCACCAATGCATTAATTGCCTGTGGAATTCGCAACCACGCTGTATCGTGATCTCTTGTCCAATAGAGGTTAGCCGCACTACCCTGCTGGGTTGCTTGAAAAAACCTCAGAGCTTCTGCTCGCGTACTTGCCGTGCGAGCACGATCGGGGTGATGTTCTAAGGCCCAAAGCGCTAGCGACGTTTGGGTTTTTGAATACTGTGGATGAGATTTCCGAATTGAACCATCTGACTGTTGGCTGTTAAGAAATTCCTGAAGCAAATATTCAGTCATGCTTTCATCAATTTCGGCCTTGTCCATGGATGTTTCTAAGCCAACCAGACTTTGGGTTTGCACATGACAACCCAAACAATTATTCCGCTCATTCCATTGATAAACCTCAGGCGCAGTATAGTCACCAGCCAGCTCAAGCGCTGTTTTTACGTCCTGAAAAAGAGGGGCGATGTAGGTGGGCTCTGAACCCACTATCTCTTCTTGCAGCACGCCGACAGATCCAGCAGGCACGATATAACATTGCTCATTAAACTCAGGCACACTAGCAACATACTCTGCACCGGGCATCCAATTAATGAGGCCAGTACTTTCATCGATGCTGGCTGTCGCGGGAAACTTATCCAAGCTGTAACTTAATACATCACCAAAGGCGATATCTTCATCTTCTGCTTCGACAAGATAATGGTAGGCGTTTTCGTCTCCTTCATATGCAGTAGTTACAGGGAGAGACGTAATTATTGGCGGGTTATTAAATCCTGAATTACACGCAGCGTGAGGACTACCGGCGATATATCGCTCGAGAATTTCTCCTGATGAAAGAACGCGGTCATAGACGGCAATAAGGTGGTAATCACCAATAAAAGAACGCTCCTGAACAAGCTCGTTTGCTAATGCAAAATAATAACTTTCGCTCCAGTTAGCAAAACTTCCCGACACATTCTCGTCCTCAGCGAGCTTCCCATCCACATAAATCCGCGACTCACCATTGTCGTCATGGGTGTACACAACATGCTGCAATTCGCTTGAGACACTAATACCCGTGGTGTCGGTTTCAATAATACTTCCGTTTAAGCCATTATCTGTGGTTCTTAAGCGCAGCTTCCATTCATCGACGGCCTGCCCAAACGTGAAGTTTCTATTGGACTGATCAGCAGACAAAGTAGCAATGCGCGCAGGGCTAAGAGCGCCCTGTACCGAGTTCTCAGCTTCTACCCAAGCTTCTATTGTTAAGCGATTGGCACTTTTTATTTTCTGTGTAAAATCGAGCGCAGGCTCTAAACTTTTTATGATGGTATCGTCTAAAACTCGCAGACCACCGCATTCCAAGCGCTCTACTCGATCAATATCAGCTATCTTCAAGTCCAATGGAACTGTGTTACCACTAAGGTCATAGACAAAATCGCCGCCCTTTTCATCAAAAAGGTAATACGCTCTAAGATTTGAGTCGCTAGAACGGTCAATTACACCGGGAATGACTGCACTTACTTTCAGCTCTTTAGATGCCGTTAGACCACTGTTATCTGTGACGCTTAGCTTTACCTGATAGTCACCCTCAGTCGAATACGTATGGCTGACATTCGCACCCTCAGCGGTATGACCATCACCGAAATCCCACAAATAGTTCTCTATCGTTCCGTCGATATCATGGGAACCTGCTGCGGAAAAACTCGCGATAAATGGCAGTAACCCTGCTGGCTCACTAACCGAGGCAACCACTACTGGGGCTATGGGGCAGGTAGTATCAAAGCCCGCGTTAAAGTTCTGTACAATTTCATTTTGAGGTAATGCCCGGTTATAAACTGAAACCGAATAAATGCTTCCCAACCAAGGGCGATCTAAAGTGACTTCATTCCCTAAACCAAATTCAACATTCGTTACATCCCAATTACTTAAGTTTCCACCCAGTGCCTGTTCTACAAGTAAATTACCATTCACGTAGATTTTCGCAAGGCCGCTCAAGTCATACGTATATGCAACATGAATAGGCAAATTGCTTGCCGCCATGGCAGGGGTGATAGTGCTGGCTTCCAGGCCGTTCAGGTCGGATTCGCTTGTACGCAACCTGACTACAAACGCATCTTTTTCTTGACCCAATGTAAAATTCCGCTCGTAGGGGTCAAGCGACAGCGTAATTATACGTGCTGGCCCATTCTGCTGAAAGCTTGATGGTTTAATCCAAGTGTCTATTGTCAGCTCGCCTGAAGTCTTCAGCGCATTTGAAAGAGCGAGATCATCGCTTTGCGTGGGGAGAAATGCAGGTTCCTTTATTTCTATCCCACCACAAGACAGCCAGCTTACTCCGTCCAGAGGAACGGCCAGGTCTGCCCCATTAAATTGACCAATTTTTTCACTTACAGTGGCTGCAGGTACGCCAAAACCGTAGTCCAGGACCAGGTTATCAGTTACTTTTTCTTCAGCGTTCGTACCAGTCGCATAGGAAGCACCACACACCACAAGCATCAAAAATCGTGGTGCAGTAAGAGATGCAATCTTGCGGACTCTCGATAATAAAGCACTAAACATTAGCTATACCTTTTACTTAGAAAAACAGACAAAAAAACACCGAGCGGCAATGGCTCAGCATTAGTTAAATTAGCTTGGAGTGATAGAAAGAGAAAACATATCCATGTCACAGAGAGCGTTTGCTCACAAGCCCTATTTGAAGAATGCCGCCCGACTAAACACAGGCGAAAAAATCTTGGCTACTATTTTCTGCAGATATAAAAAAACTGCACATTCTTACCTCACAAAAATCAAGAGCCCACAACCAGGTGCACGCTCGTATTCTTTACATTTTTTTACAATTCGAGGAAGGTAAAACATCCCTATTAGCTCAGAAATCCATACATCTTTTATTGGTACAAATAGATTGAGAGAGCATATAGCCTTGCGCTTTGCACACTAGAGCCATCTCACTAACAGCCAGCGACATGGCTTACATCAAAATTTAAAATATTTTTATCGGCTCTCATAAATTTAAAAAATATTGTAGCAGCTTTGAAAAACAATGAAATAGTAAGTTCGAATTAAAGCTACTTATATTTTTAATACTTTTGTACCTTTTTTGCCCCTTTTTTGTTGCTATGACAATCAACAATGGCAATTTTTATGCAATACAACAGAGAGGACATGCTAATGACCAGGTTTTATTCCTCCCCTAGAACGGTTCACGTTTTCTTGTGCCGCATAGTTAGATAATTATCACCAAGGCGGCCCGAAAGGGTGAATAAAGCATTAGATTTACATTAAAACTAGTGGCAGCCCACAACTCAGGCATCAACTCATATTATTTTTTGCGCATTAGTGTTACCGCAGGGCGCTAACAGGGAATCACGCTGAAGTAAAGCGCCGAACAGATCTCCCCCAACTAATGGAGAGTTAAATCCGCCGCTTAATAATTTCATAGGCCCACGCTTAAAAGAACAAGCCTGCGCTTGCTTGGTAGCTACGTTTCTGTGATTTCCGCTTTATACGAGTGCTTGCTTGAAGCCCTTCTCTTACAAATGGCATTGAGCGCACTACTGAAAAGCATGAATCCAATATTACCTGCCACCTCATGAACACCTCTTGATTATGTCTATGCGCTCGGAGGGCTTATGAAGCTTATCCCCAAAATCTAAGTGGTGATAAGGAGGAGCGATGATCCGGGCCACCGGACCATCCTATAGCGGATGCGTCTCTGAGCTATTTACTGCGGGATAAACAGTAGCTGAATCGTCCTACTGTGGACTGCTTCACAAAATTTTTTTAGCTAACCTTTTTTAAGCTCACTAAGGCCATGATTAAGCCGACAACGAATAAAGCAGAGCCGCCAAATTAGCGAATACTATTGACAACCCCCGCTTAACTTTGGCCTTTCTGGGTGTTGCGCTCTCTATTCGAATACTCTCTTCAGCGACTATCTCAACCAGGGCAGCAGGGCGATAAGTGAGGCTACTTATTTAGAGCGGACCAATCAAACTTAAAGTTCACCCTGAAGCAACATACGGGAAAGAAGAATTATGGCGCACTTAATAGGCGCCTACCGAAGCTTTGGCATACTATGAAGATAAAAGATATAGTTGGCACCCACCAGTGCCCCCTGTACCAGGCTTAATGTAACAAGCTCATTAGTTCAAGCGCTTATTTATATGAACATCCGCTTCAAACATTCGCAAGCAATCCTATGAAAGCCCTACTTTTCAATATGCATGATGTGGTTTTGCTGCTAACTATAGGAGCAAGCGCGCTACTCAGCTTCCTTTACCTTGCCCTCGGCAATTTAGCAAGGCGCTTGCGGTACCTATTGGCGCTGTTCTTTTTAACCAATGCACTGATAAGCGCGCATACACTCATCTATTGGGGTGAGGCTATTCGTTATCGTGTGTTCGACGCATTCCCTTACGCTTTCCTTTTGCTAAGTTTTACCTGCTTTGCCGTTGGGCCGCTCTTATACTGGCAAACAAGTACTACTACATGTAAAGATTTCCGTATTAGCCGCTTGCAATGGCTACACCTTTTACCTGCCATACTCGCGCCAGTGTACTACTACACAGTTTGTTTTCGCTTTGATACTGCCACCCAACGAGAATTGCTCTTCAATTTTGGGCTTTACGGCCAGGCCAAGGTGTTTTACTTCCACTATGTTTCTCTTGAAAAACTCGTTCCACTGATATATGGCATTGTTTGCATTCATTTATTACGCAGCCGTGCGAAAGCGAATGAACTGCCCCTTGCTGGCAGTGCCATAAGCACTCTCAGCCTGACGATTCTCGCATACGGTTTTGCTCTAATGTGGTTGTGGGTTGCCCTCACCCACTTTCTCGGCCTGTATTTACCCGAAAAAATAACGGACCTTATGGGAATTGCCGGTAACTATTTCAATTTAGTGCTCGTACTTTTTCTTATTGTCGACCAGATTAAGTACGCGGCTAGTTCACCCAAGCCAGAAAAACAAAAGGTAGAATCTCTAGAGGTGAATGCGGCTCACATAGCGCGAATACAAAACGCGATGGAGGCTGAGAAGGTATTCCTCAACCCTCAATTAACTCTGGAGCGATTTGCTGATAGCGTTGCACTTAACCCTCGAGAAGTCTCGACGGTTGTCAATCGCAAATTTCAACAAAATTTCCACGAGTTTGTGAATGCCTACCGGGTTGATGAGGCCAAGCAAATGCTGCGTAACCCCGCGCATTATGACGCGAATATTAACGACATTGCGCATGCATCAGGCTTTAACAGTAAAGCTACATTCAACCGCTTTTTTAAGAAGTTTGTATTAACCACCCCCAGCGACTACAGACGAAAGCACCAAACGCTTGAACCCTAAAAACTTCCGAGACGAAGCCGCTAACAAACTGTAACTGGAACAGCTGACGTGTTCTCTTCTTTATGGGCGCACTTTTGGCGCGCTATTCTCCGCAAAGACACGCGATTCAGCTGTAAAAGTGTCTCAATTTACGAAAAGCATAATTTGCGACTTTACGCCCTTATTAAGGGTGCTTCACACTGCTGCCCGCAAGGTTTGTTAGCACTAGCAGCCTGCATACACTCATAAGACCAATCCGCAAGATTGGCAACCTTCTCGTTGCTGCGCATTCGTTGATTTCCCCCCTCAATGCCAGCTCAAGGTTTACACACTTATATAACAATAATTAATCCCTATCGAAGGAGCTCAACGTGAGTACATTCAAACGATTTATGGCATACGCCACATCCTGCGCAATATTGCTAATGGCGTTTTCGCTATCCGCGGCGGCTAAGCCTTATAAAAGCGCTGAAATTTTTACACTGGATTCCGAGCTTTATGGTAAGTACGTAATCCGTATGCATGCAGCCAAAGGCAGCGGGGTATTATCAAACTTTTTTCTGTGGAAGGATGGTTCGGAACTGGCCGGCGTGTCTTGGGAAGAAGTGGACATTGAAGTATTTGGCAAGGACGAAAGCTACACCTGGCAAAGCAACATTATCACCGGGCTTGGCAATAGAATAACCTCCGAGCAGGAACACACCGCCAGCTATTCATTTGGCGAGGGTTACCACACCTTTACCATTGAATGGAAACCCGGGCAGATTAGATGGTTGGTTGACGGTCAATTAATTCGTGAAACCAACGGCGGACAGGCAAGCGACGTAAAAAACCCAGCACAAGCGCGCTTTAACTTTTGGCCGGCCAACATTCCGAGCTGGGTTGGCCCCTTTAACGACGCCATACTTCCGCTGCACATGTACGTGAATTGGATGGAATACCACCGCTGGAACGGCAACGACTTTGAGCTTTCCTGGCGCGATGACTTCAACTCCTTAAACTCCAGCCGTTGGGGTAAAGCGAATTGGACCTTCGCCGAAAACAGCGCCGACTTTGTTCCCCAAAACGCGCTTACGCGCAATGGCTACCTGGTATTAACCATGACCCATGAGGGGCAAGAAGGTTACACGGGCACTCCACCGGAGGACAACACAAGCAATCCAACACCAACCCCCACAGTGGAACCCACTGCGGAGCCCACTCAGGCGCCAACACCAACACCCACTGCCACGCCAACTCAGGCCCCTACTGGCGAACAGTGCAACTGGTATGGCACCCTTTACCCTTTGTGTAACAATTCTTCCAATGGCTGGGGCTGGGAAAACAGCCAGAGTTGTATTGCTTACAACACCTGCAACGGGCAACCTGCGCCCTTTGGTGTAGTGGGAGGTAGCACTCCAACGCCAGTTCCTACCGCAACGCCCACTGCAACGCCTACTGCAACGCCTACTGCAACGCCTACTGCAACGCCCACTGCAACGCCCACTGCTACGCCTACTGCTACGCCTACTGCAACACCCACTGCAACACCCACTGCAACACCCACTGCAACACCTACTGCAACACCTACTGCCACGCCAACATCGGCGCCAAGTGGGGAATTAAGTTGTGAAGTCAGTCAGCTCAATCAATGGGGTTCCGGCTACCAAATGGATGTCACCATTACCAATGAGGGTGCTCAGCCTGTGAATGGCTGGCAACTGACGCTCAGCTTCAACAAAGCGCCCGACCTAACGGGTAGCTGGAATGCCAGTGTTGGTGTATCGGGCAAGCAGGTCACAGCCAGTAACCTAAGCTGGAATGCCCAGCTCGGCTCAGGGCAATCTGCTTCTTTCGGCCTGCAAGGCAATGCAAATGGCAACATTGACGAGCCCTCCTGTACCGTTACGAGCAATTAACAACGGCAAACGGTCGCAATTGGAAGCCTCTTAATTACGACCATGCTGCCCGCTCACATTATTGCCCGCCAGGCCTGCGCGTTTTATTGATTAAGTCTTTTGCCAGGCCCTGGCGGGCATAATGTAAGCCCGCAGCTTTTCGCCTCGCTTACTAATGTTAAAAATACGACGCTACCTTTTCAGGTGCGTCGTATTTTTTTGCAAGCCTGTTTTAACTCCACAACTAATATTACCTAAGCCTGTTAACACGCATCCAATGCACGCTGTCGCCATCAAGCGGATAGCCGCTCCAACGAGATACGCGTAGTTTAGCTAAGGCACTTATTAATAATGCCTTAGTCTCTCCGACTTACAGGATTTTCTCCTACCAGGGCCAGCAATATAGACAGGCTGGTTGCTGATCGCAGCACGATCAGTCGAAGCATTGTAAGACCGTATGAGGTAAATCCTGTAAGCCCTTTTGTGCGCGGCCTGCCGTGGCAGGAAAAATAGTTCACCGCTAGCCTGCGCAAACGCCAGGCGAAAAAAAACCGGGGCCTCAGAAAGGCCCCGGTTTATGGTGTATTAATTAATTGATTAATCCCAAAGGCGGAACAGCATATCCCACTTGGTTTCATTTGGCGTTGTCCATACACCCCAGTCGGTAGTGTTATTCACTGGGTGGTAAGAACTGTTGTAGAGGCCGCCCGTATCACCAGACTCCGGGTTAATGGACCAGTAACACGCTTCGATGTTTTTCTCGTCCATATAGCCTACAAACGCTTGCTGCCATTGCTCGTCCACGTTATCGGTGATGTGGCTCCAGCGAGCCATATCTCGAACACTGGAAGCTTCTGGCCAATCCAGGTGTCCACCAAACTCACCAACAACAACCGCATAGCCCATGTCACGCAGGTAACCAAAGTGCTCTTCCCAGCCTGAGCGAAGAAGATCTGGGTTGATGACGATGTTACATTTCGCATCGCCCGCTGCATCACCTTCCAGACCTTCACATTCTGGTTGTGCAGGGTCCATGAACATGCGCTGTACAAATACCGATGGGCCGTAAGTGTGTGGCGACCAAACTAATTTAGACTTGGGAATATTCGGCATTGCATTGCGCGCGGGATACAGGTTCTCACCCCAGTTCGGGTTAGAGAACTCATCACCGTGGGCTACCGGATCTTTGGAATCCGGCGTTCCATCCTGAGCGTTAGCATTTGCAGATATACCCTGGACGAAAAGCAACAGGTCGGGGTTAACTTCGCTAATGGCCTCGTAGGCGTCTTCTACGTGAGTTTTCCACTCGTCCCAGGTGTAGTCGAAAGGCTCGTTGAAAATGTCGATACCAATAATGTTATCTACACCCAACTGAGCAGAAAGGCCTGCCAGTTCACGCAAGTCGTTTAACCACTTTTGCTTGTCGTAAGCCTGTACGTTAGTAACGCTGCTGGGGTTGCCAGAAGCGGCACAAGACCAGTTTTCACGTTTGAAATCATAGCTGTCGCGATCGTTGTCCGCATAGGGTGGACGCGCATCGAAACGGCCTGCACGCCAACCAACGTAGTTGGAACAGGAGTGAATATCCAGCATCACTTCCAAGCCATTCTGGTCGGCCATAACAATGAAGTCTTCCATCGCCTGACGAGCATTTTGCTGACGCATAGGCTCGTAATTTTTCAGCACAGAGCCTTTACCCTGGGGATCGTTTGGATCGAGGGTTTGAGGCACAACGGGGAAACGAATGACATTAATACCGCGCTGGGTAATTTCATCCATGGTTTGCTGCATGGTTCGGCTGTGGTCATTTGACCAGAAGGTGTTGCCAATATAGAGCTCCATAGGCGCTCCGCTGGGGTTGCTTGGATCGTTGGAAGGCTCATGACGGCCTTCTAAACCGAACCAGCTGCCGCACTGAACAGGGAACACTTCACCATTTTTAGTGATTTGACCATTCTCATTCACGCTAAAGGTACCACCGCTGGAAGATGTGGTTGAACCCGAAGAGCTGGAGCTGCTGCTTGAACTTGAAGAACTGCTGGAGCTCGAGGAAGAACTGCTAGAACTGGACGAGCTGGTGGAGCCGCCACAACTTCCTTCCAGTGTCCAGGAAGCATCGCTGCCAGGAACGGAATTAGTGTACCAGTTGGCTTGGTAAAGACTGCTCTGGTAAACCATTTGGTCTCCGCCTTCAGCGTGGTTGTATTCACCGCCGGCCCAATCTTTTGCGGTCCAATCCGGATACACATTAATACCGCTGCAGTTTCCGCCAGTAGATCCACTGGAGGAGCTGCTGGAAGAGCTGCTGGAAGAGCTACTTGAGCTTGAAGAACTACTTGAGCTTGAAGAACTTGAAGAGCTGCTAGAGCTGCTTGTTGAACTGGTAGAACTGGAGCTCGAGGAGCTGCTTGATGAACTGCTTGAAGAGCTTGAACTGGAGGAGCTGCTCGAGCCGCAATTTCCTAGCAAGGTCCAGGAAGAGTCGCTGCCAGGAACAGTTGTGGTGTACCAGTTGGCACGGTACAGCTTGCCCTGATAAGCCATTTCATCACCGGCTTTAGCGTGAGTATAGTCACCGCCAGACCAGTCTTTTGAAGTCCAATTGGGGTATTCATTTACACCACTGCAACTGCCACCCGTTGAACCGCTGGAGCTGGAAGAACTGCTGCTAGAAGACGAGGAGCTGGATGAGCTGCTTGAAGACGAGCTAGAGCTGGAAGAGCTTGAGGAGCTAGAGCTTGAACTGGAAGAGCCTGTACCGTCGTGATCAAACAGGCAGGTATTCCCCGCGCCACAGTCGGAGGAGAGAACTGCCGCCTTGGCTTCATCCGCAGACATTTTGCTATAGCTATAAGGAATAGTGAATGTGCTGCCGCTGGTCGCATTCAGATTTTTAGCGCTACCTTTGTTACCACTACCTTTCCAGCCTTTTGGGCTGCCCATGCTAAAGAACACATCTTTGCCGGGTACATCGTAGTAGGAATTCTCGGCAATTAAAGCCATTTCCTTACCAACACCGTGCAAAGAACCCGAGTTCTTGTGGTAGTTGTTTAACATGTGAATTTTGCCAAAGCGTCCGCGAGGCTGACGGGAATTAACGCGATCTCCCCACATGCTGTTCATGTAGGTAATGTTTAATTTGCCACGGCTTTCCGTTTCATTGTCACTACCGGCAATGAGGTTGGAGAGGCGATGGTCTTTATCGTAGGTATAGTAAAACTTACACCAGGAGCAGGTTACAAAATCACCTGAACGAGTTACGTCGAAGTTACCATCCTGGCCATCGGAAACATCTACGTGGTCAAACCAGATATTAGTCGCGCCGTTGCCAATGTAGACACCATCGGAGCCACTTTTACAGGCGTCATTGCTGCCGCAGGGCTTTCCGCGAACGGCGATGTTACGCACAATGATATTTTTCTTGTCACTGCCGCTAACACTGATATTACCGGAGATTCTGACACCGGGTGCAGTACCAATAATGGTAGTGTTGGCGCCTGGAGACAAGGTGCCGTCATAGTTGCCAGGTTCAACCAATACGATTTTTTTACTGGAACCGCTCACGGCACTTTTAAGGGCACTCATACTGGTTACTGTAACGGCTTTGCTTAAATCGGTGCCGCCACCAGTCGTGCCGCCATTCATACTCGCCCAACCCGGAGCGGTGTCATAAATGCTGATTGTGCTCGCGGCATTGGTAGCTGCCGCAAAGCCCGAAAGCGCCATAACTGTAGCGCAACTCAGTACAAACTTTTTATACATGTAAGTTTCCTCTCGGAATGGTGTGAGATATTTAGAAAGACGCGTTAATACGAATTACCTAAATAGTTTTTTGACTTTCGACTTATTATCATTTTGATGGTGAAAAGTGCTTTGAAAAAAAGAGACACGCACTTAACAGTGCGGCGGAGAGTACACCCTTTCGAGCAGGAAAACTGCAAATGTAACCGTTATCTTATTAGCTTTTTTTAAAAATGAGCCTTGCTCGTAGTTCCCATTTGATTTTTTAATCGGTGGGAAAATACTATTTCAAACTAAAGTATTCATTAAACATTTTCTCAAGCATAAAACACAATAAGCGTAGCAAGTTTATATAGCGGGCTTAACGTGACGCACCACCTGAATTTTTCCGCATTAGATGATTTATTGCGAATAACGCGAGTATTTAGCGGCGCTTAGTATTAATGTAAACCAGCTGTATCTTCGGGCTGTGACGCGTTTTGAGCGTAATTTAATCGGGCTAAAAAAGCGAGCAACAAGGCAGGGTGCGGAATTTTTCTGGCAACAGAGTGCATTGAGTTAGTGTTAACAGGCACAAATAAGAATCAATTACAGGAATACCAACAAATACCTTCCACTAAATTCAAGTCGAAATACCGTACTTTAGAATTAAACTTGGGGTTTAAGCCAACTCCATGTCTACCAACCCCATGCCGACCCCATGCTTAAAAGTGCCGCGAGCCGCAAAAATTAACCGCCAATAGTGTGCCTATGCAATATTCTCTATTTTTCTTTAACGCTACTAGCCTGAGTTTTTTATTAAACTAAGCGAACACTTAGCCCGCCAGCTGTAATTGCCAATACCCCACATCAATCCATTGCCCAAATTTATAACCAACTTCTTGATAATGTGCGACTTTTTTCATTCCGAATTTTTCATGAAGCCTAACGCTTTCTGGATTAGGTAAAGCAATACCGCTTATTACAACATGAACCGAGGTTTTGCGAAGGCGATGGAATAATGCTTCATACAGCATGCGACCGTAGCCTTTACCGACAGCCTGGTGATGGAGATACACTGAAACCTCCACAGTATTGCGATAAGCGGCACGCTCATTCCATAATGAAGCATAGGCATAGCCAAGCACCTTATGGTTTTGCTCGACTACAAGCCAACTAAGCCCAGCGGAGTGTACCTTATCGACCCGATTAGATATTTCCCCACAATCAATTTCCTCTTCCTCGAATGAAATTACCGTGTTGCAGATATAGTGGTTATAGATAGCAACAATCGTTTGATAATCCGCCTTTTCAACATCTCTAATCATGCTTGCTCCTAATGCAGGCTTCTCAGTTTCCGCCAGTAATATAGCCACCCATAAGAGCGCATAATTTAGCGGCGCAGGGCGAGTGTGCCATAGCCCAAATTGCCTGAGGGCAAACCCGTCCCTTTTTTCCGTCATTTTTTGAGAGGATTATTGCCCCTCAAGGCTCATTAGAAATTTACGCAGCAGCGCATTCAGCTTTTGACTCTCTTCCTCAGATAAACCAGACGTTAGCCTGTTCTGTGTCTCTACGTGGGCATTTAACGCTGAATCAATAATTGCAAAGCCTTTCTCCGTCAGCGAGACCGCAACACTGCGGCGATCACTGGGGTTCTGTACTCTTACAACCAAGCCTGCTTTTACTAATTGGTCGATTCGGTTAGTCATTGTTCCAGATGTCACCATCGTGGAAGCAATTAAGTCATTGGGGGATAGCGCATAGGGAGGCCCGGCCCGGCGCAGCGTCGCAAGCACGTCGAAGTTTGCGGGATTCAAGCCGTACTCAGTAAATGTTTTCGCCATTTCTAAACTGAGCCGCTGTGTAATTTGCTTAAAGCGACCAATCAGGCTCATAGAAGTAACATCGAGATCCGGTCGCTCTCGATGCCATTGCTCAATAATCTTATCTACTTTATCCATGCATTGAATCATTACACAGATATATCTTGACATCAAGATATACAATGATATCTTGACCTCAAGATATTTTAGCGAGGCAGTGCCATGGCACGCAATACTGATCTACTACTTACCTCTATGGCCCCCATAATCTGGGGAAGCACCTATGTGGTAACCACCGAATATTTACCCGCTGGCTACCCCTTAACGGTGGCCATGTTACGTGCCCTGCCCGTAGGCCTTTTACTTTTACTGGTGGTTCGTCAACTACCGTCCGGGGTGTGGTGGCTTAAGGTTTTATTACTGGGTGCGCTCAATTTTTCAATCTTTTGGTGGATGCTATTTGTCTCAGCCTATCGCTTACCAGGAGGCGTCGCTGCAACCGTGGGTGCAATCCAACCATTAATTGTGATTATTTTTGCGCGCATTTTGCTGAATTCATCCATTCGCCCACTGGCTGCAGTAGCCGCAGTAATAAGCATCGCCGGCATCGCTGCTGTAATCATCACGCCGCAGGCCTCCCTCGATCCCATTGGGCTTGCCGCAGGCTTTGCTGGAGCAGCATCCATGGCACTTGGTACGGTTCTGAGCCGTGCCTGGCAACCACAGGTATCACTATTAACGTATACAAGTTGGCAGCTGCTCGCTGGTGGCCTGTTGCTTCTGCCTGCAGCCATATGGTTTGAACCCCCTTTGCCAACACTAACTCAAACAAACCTTCTCGGGCTCATCTATCTCGGTTTTATAGGCGCAGCACTAACCTATTTGCTGTGGTTCAGGGGTTTATCACGACTCGAGCCATATTCGGTATCCACACTGGGCTTTCTCAGCCCAATTACGGCGGTGGTGATTGGCTGGATTTTTCTGGAACAAAGACTTAATTCAAGCCAATTCTTTGCGGTTGCCATAGTGCTGATGGGCGTCTGGCTGGGTCAGTATGCAGTCCGGCCTATTGCTGGCGCAAAGAGGGCTCCAGCTATCGCCACCAAAACACCTCAGTTATTAACCAAGCATCCATCACATAAAACGAAGGAGAAAGACCAATGAAAATCACAATATTTGGCGCAGCGGGAGAGGTCGGCAGCAGAATTGTGCGAGAAGCTCTAAGCCGTGGTCACCAAGTGGCCGCCGTAGTTCGTAACACAAGTCAATTTAGCAAGGTGCCACAAGGCGCAAATCCTTATGCCGGAGACGCAGGAAACATCGACGACGTGGCACGACTAACGGAAGGCCAGGATCTGGCGATCAGCGCGGTGCGTCCACCCACCGGTAACGAGGCCTTACTCGCACCTATTACCCAATCAATATTGCGCGGGGTGGAGAAAACCGGTGTACGTGTGTTAATTGTCGGAGGGGCAGCAAGCCTCAAGATTCCAGGCAAGGGCGATACAACCGTATTAACGGCTCCCAATTTCCTCCCCAAAGAGGTCATTGATATTGCGCGAGCGTGTTTTGCCCAACACCAAATATGTAATGCCGATAAAAAAGCCGACTGGACTTATATCAGCCCACCGGCGATGTTATCGCCAGGAACACGTACAGGAAACTATCGCTTGGGTTCAGACGAACTCGTTGTGGATAAAGATGGTATCTCCCAACTATCAATGGAAGATTTCGCAGTAGTATTGCTCGATGAGGCTGAACAGGTGAAGCATCGAAGGCGCAGATTCACCGCAGCTTATTGATTTACAACTAGCACCGCTAACACCCAACTGCGCATACAGTGCAGCGCGTTTTCGTTGGAACATGCCGGCACTGGCACAGAGACAACGATGGCCTGGCTGTATGTGCGTAAAGCATATGCTTTATGAAGTTTTGCTTATTTTCGCTTCCATATGCTTGCCACGGCGCGATCGCTACCCAAAAATGCAACTATATAACATACCAGCCCACCCAGGAAAAAAACGATAATCGGTAATAGGCCAGCAAATGACGCCGTTGTAATGGAAAGGTAAAGAGAGAAAAATGAAATACCCAACAATAAGGTACCAACAACCTTAAGAATACTTCGATGGGATTTTTTATAAATGTAAACCCCCTCACCCTCTTCAAAATAGGCCAAAATGGGTTTACATATTTTTTTTAACCAATTTTCCATGTGTTTCCAGTACCTCGTAGAATGTATTTTCCGATTCCGTGTTGGCCAGATTTGGAGGTTTGCCCTCCCCTATTCAGCAAAAACTACTTTATCACGTAGCGCCTTGTTCGTATTCTGCGGACGATAATTAATTCGCCCTTAGGAGTAACCCCCTATTTAGAGCTTCTCTGTCGATACCGCATCCATCCCCTCAAAAATACTTGTATATCTGAAAAAACAATTCTCTACTGAAACGAGCGCCGCCCGCCAAAGCATCGTCCTCAATAATCCGCCAAGGCAAGCTTTCCAAGTTTGCTGCAAATACAGCGCGAACTCATTAAAAGCTTCCCCAACTGGCATTAATCAGGGCTTTAATTATTCCAAATAGTAAGAAGACTTAAGCACCTTAAGATTGACAACTAGCCTCACCTGGACCTGCACCACCATCAGCGGCAAGGATCACAAACGCTCGCCAATTCCAGAATGGCTGTTTGGGGCTAATTATCGAGATAATTCAGCGAAAAATAGTGTGACCCTGGTAACAATATGTCTGTGCGTAAGTCAGATATTTCCTACCGCACTAGGACGTAGTTATAAAATAAAAAAATAGGACCAATAAACTTACAAAAATTCATATATTGTGCTACCTGAATTTTTTAGGGGTGACATAGACCTGTTTTAGTTCGATTTTAAACGTGTGCATATAGCCCTGTATTTTTTGCATGTTGCGTCCTTAAACCTTGGTGTAAGTCGCATATCGCAAATAAAAGATACTACTTCTGGTCCTGACATTAACTTCTCTTAACTCGTTAGCAGTACCACCAGACGGACACTGCGCATACATAGATATCTATTTCGAATTCTAGTTCCCAAACGAGGGTGAGCTTTACCGTTCCGAAAAAACTTGGAAAACAGGCACATATTATTCTGGAAGCAGAAGGCGATGGAACGCCCGCTAAAACACGCTGTAAGCGGCTATTTTTTTAATTAACTCGGATTATCAAAATCTTGGAGGCTTGAGATGAGCATTGAAGGAAGTAAGCTTATAAGAGTTATTATGTCTAGGTCCACTCTCACAATAAAGACGATTCTTATTGCTACAATGATTACGGCGTGTGGCGGTATTGATGACATTGACGGTATTGGCCTGCCCACCTCAGATAGCTCGTCTACAAGTAGTTCGTCTTCCTCCAGTTCAAGCAGCTCGTCCACTTCCAGTTCAAGCAGCTCGTCCACTTCCAGTTCAAGCAGCTCGTCCACTTCCAGTTCAAGCAGCTCGTCCACGTCTAGTTCAAACAGTTCATCCACTTCCAGCACTGGCGGCATGTCACCTGGTGATAACCCTTCAAGTAGTTCTTCAAGTAGTTCTTCAAGCAGTTCTTCAAGCAGTTCTTCAAGCAGTTCTTCAAGCAGTTCTTCAAGCAGTTCTTCAAGTGGTTCAGGTTTTGTTATTCAAGAGAACCAGGCAGGTTTATGCCTTGTTGATGGCGTCGCCAGCGAATCTATTAGAGCAGGCTATACCGGTGCTGGTTATGCAAACACAGACAATGCCATTGGCAAACGCATAATCTGGGCTGTAGAGGCTTCTAGCAGTGCGATGTACCGTCTCACCCTAAGAATGGCAAACGGCGGTGCAGCTGCGAGGAACGGCAACTTGTCGATAAACGGTGGTAGTGGTGGGGAATACACCTTGGTGATGCCAGCAACCGGCGCTTGGGATAACTGGCAGGAAGTATCCCTCGATGTAGATCTGGTGCAGGGCAACAACATACTGGAAATCTCCGCAGCTAGCGACGAAGGCTTGGCGAACATAGACTACCTGAGCATTGAGGGCGACTCTGTTCTAGGTGGAAACTGTAATGATGTCAGTAGCTCATCAAGCAGTTCCAGTTCTAGCAGCTCCAGCAGTTCAAGTAGCAGCAGCTCTTCCACAACGAGTTCCAGCAATTCAGGCAGTACCAGCAGCTCTTCCAGCACTAGCTCTAGCAGCTCAAGTAGCACCAGCAGTTCTTCAAGCTCTAGCAGTTCAAGCAGCTCCTCCAGCACTAGTTCCAGCAGCACAAGCTCCTCCTCTGGAGCGGGCGAGTTATTGGCTTTCCCTGGCGCAGAAGGCTACGGAAAAAATACCACGGGAGGGCGTGGTGGCGACGTTTACGAAGTCACCACCCTGAACGCAAAAGGGGCTGGCAGCCTGGGAGATGCCTTGTCCAAAGGTGGCCGCACGATTGTTTTCCGTGTGTCCGGAACTATTACGGGTCGCTTCAATGTACCAAACAACACCACTATAGCCGGCCAAACCGCGCCGGGTGATGGCATTACCATTTTTGGTCAATTGACCCATGGCAGCAACGTCATTATTCGTTATATCCGCGTGCGCTTCGATGGTAAAGGTGATGAAGATGCGTTCGGTAAGCGCTACCAGAACAACGTAATGATCGACCACGTTTCCGCTAGCTGGAGCCGAGATGAAGTAATGTCCATTTACCATGGTGAAAACGTGACTATTCAGTGGTCTTTAATCTCTGAGGCCTGCCCGAATGAGGGAACAGACAGTCACCGCTTTGCTGCCATCTGGGGAAATGACTACAGCACCTATCACCACAACCTGATTGCGCACAACGAAAGCCGCAACCCCCGCTGGGCTTCCGGTGGAGGTCATAATGACTACCGCAATAATGTCCTCTATAACTGGGGCTACCGAAGCTCCTATGGCGGAGAGCACCAACAAGTGGGTAATGCCAATTTTACCGGCACCTGGGTAAATATGATTGCCAACTATTACAAACCGGGCCCAGGTACAAGTGATGACGATACCCTTGTGGAACCAGGTTCCCGTAGCGCTGATGACAAAGGTAGTTTCTACGTTGCTGACAATATTGTTATCGGCAGTGATTCTGTCACGAGCGATAACTGGAAGGGTGTTAAAGGCAATGAATACATAAAACTGGACGCAGCATGGGATGCAATGCCTATTAATCAACAGGACGCTGACGCTGCTTATCAAGCGGTACTTGCTGATGTGGGCGCTTCTGTCCCAAAACGTGATGCTATTGACGAACGCATCGTTGCTGAAGTCCGGGACGGAACGGCCACTATAGGAAATAATGGTTTCTTGTCATGCCCTGGAGATACCGTTCTGCCTCAGCTAAATGGTACTGAAGCACCTGCTGATAGCGATCACGATGGCATGCCCGACAGCTGGGAGCTTGCGAATGGCCTCGACCCCAACAATTCCAGTGACCGAAATGACAAAGACGCAGTAGGTTACACCATGCTGGAAAACTACCTGAACAGCATAGATAGCCTTTAATAAATAACGCTATTAACTTGGCAATTTTTATTGCCAAGTTAATAGGTGATCTTAAGGCGTAGCGAACAAAAGTTCTAAATATTTTTTTGCCAGATAAATAAAGGTAAGGATCAGATTATAAAAATTAACACTGGTTTACTTGCCTCGTTTAGAATACGAGGGCTGTGAAGACGGTATCGAGGTAATTTAAGCACAAAGCATTTGCTGAAAGCATCCTGGATAAAAGTCGCTAATTTCAATTTTTAATAAACACTTAAACACAAGCTAGTAAACATGCATTAAAAAAACAGAAATAAAAATAAAACACTAAACACTCTGCGAAAAAGTTCACTCTTTCGCTCAAACGTAAATCAGAAAGCAATAAATATAGGAGCTTTTTATGTTCTCAAGAAAACTAATATCCATTGGTGTTGCAGCCTTACTGGCATTACCGCCAGCTGCAAGCGCCCTAGACTGCGCGGGTGTGAATGAATACCCCAACTGGACAGCAAAAGACTGGGCGGGCGGTGACTACAACCACGCGAATGCTGGTGACAGCATGCAATATCAAAACAGCCTGTACACGGCAAACTGGTACACCAATTCTGTTCCGGGAAGTGACTACTCCTGGACACTGCTCGGAGATTGCGGCGGCACTACAACCAGTTCCTCATCAAGCTCTTCAAGCTCAAGCTCGTCCTCTAGTAGTTCAAGCTCAAGCTCGTCCTCTAGCAGTTCAAGCTCGTCTTCAAGTAGTTCGAGCAGCTCTAGTTCATCTTCCAGCAGTTCGAGCAGCAGCTCCAGCTCAGGTTCAACTGACACAAGTGAATTAATAATCCAGGAAGGTACACAAGCTTTCTGTCTTGTCGATGGCTCAGTTGATAATAACAACGCAGGATTTACCGGTAGCGGCTTTGCCAATACAGACAATGCCATCAACAACGGTGTTGAATGGAGCGTAAACGTTCCTTACGACGGCAATTACATCTTGGAATGGCGTTACGCTAATGGTTCCTCTGCGAACCGCACTGCCGATCTTCGTGTGAATGGCACCACGGCTGATAATGTTGATTTCCTCGGAACAGGCTCCTGGACCACCTGGTCAATTGTTCAAACGAACATTGCCCTGAAAGGCGGAACCAATAAGCTTCGCTTGGAAGCTACTAACGCATCAGGCTTATCCAATATTGATTACTTGAAAGCGATTGGTGAAAGCCCCAGTGCCGGAGACTGTCAGGGCGGAAGTTCAACAAGCTCAAGTAGCAGCTCTAGCAGCAGTTCAAGTAGCTCCAGTACTACTTCTAGCACTAGCAGCTCATCTTCCTCTTCGTCGTCCTCATCTTCGTCCTCCTCTTCTGGCGCAAGCGGACCTTTGGTTGCTTTCCCGGGAGCAGAAGGTTACGGAAAAAATACCACCGGTGGACGTGGTGGTGACGTATACATAGTTACCAACCTGAAATCCTCAGGTTCAGGAAGCCTCGGTGATGCTCTGTCCAAAGGTAACCGTACAGTTGTTTTCGCTGTATCAGGAACCATTAAAGGCCGTTTTAATGTGCCTAATAACACCACTATTGCCGGTCAAACCGCGCCTGGTGATGGCATTACCATCTTCGGTCAAATGACTCATGGCAGTAACGTTATCGTGCGTTATATCCGCGTGCGTTTCGATGGCAATGGCGATCAAGATGCTTTCGGTAAGCGCTACCAGAACAACGTAATGATCGACCACGTTTCTGCCAGCTGGAGTCGTGACGAAGTAATGTCCATTTACCATGGCGAAAACGTAACTATTCAGTGGTCGCTGGTATCTGAAGCCTGCCCGAACGAAGGAACAGACAGTCACCGCTTTGGTGCCATCTGGGGTAATGATTACAGTACCTACCACCACAACCTGATTGCGCATAACGAAAACCGTAACCCACGCTGGGCATCCGGTGGCGGTCATAATGACTACCGCAATAACGTTATTTACAACTGGGGTTACGGAAGCTCCTACGGCGGCGAGCGCGAGCAGGTCGGTAATGCCAACTTTATCGGTTTCTGGATAAACATGGTTAATAACTACTACAAGCCTGGCCCAGGAACAGAGAGTGCCGTTAAAGGTGTAATTGTTAAGCCACAAAAACGCAGTGCCGGTGATATCGGTAACTTCCATGTTTCCGGAAACATTATCGAAGGCAACTCCTCTGTTAACAGTGACAACTGGAAAGGCGTTTCTGGCAGTGATTACGTTAAGATGAACTCACCATGGAATGCCATGGCCATTAATCAACAGTCAGCCCAAGATGCATACCAGGCTGTACTGGCTGACGTGGGCGCAAGCATAAGCCGTGACGACATTGATAAGCGTATTATTTCTGACGTGCGTAACGGTAGTTCCACTTTGGGTCGAGATGGTTTTATTAGCTGTCCTTCGGATACTAACTTGCCACAGTTGAACAGCGCACCAGCTCCAACGGATAGCGATCGCGACGGTATGCCAGATAGTTGGGAACGTGCAAATGGCCTGAACCCCAACAATGCCAGTGACCGTAACAACAAAGACTCAGTGGGTTATACCATGCTGGAAAATTACCTAAACAGCATTGATACTATTTAATACTAAGTAATTTATTACTAAGTAATTTAATATTAGGTATCGAGAAGTTAAGGCCTGTTGATAGAAGTAAGCGCTTGATTTATTAAGCTTAATCAGGAAACAGTTAACAGGCCTTTTAGTATGCACCAAGCAACATTCGTTTCGTGCACTACAGAGCAAGCAGTCAAATGGATCTCTAAGGTCTGTTTGATTGTCTTCTTAGCTCCGAATGGCTTTGATCGAAAGAGCCTACGCCTATAGCCTAAAGTTAACGGTACACATAAACCTTCGCTTGATGAAAGCAAATCACTGCTACGAGTAACGTTCAGACTCTTGCTGATATTTTATTTACGATATTCCGCTTACTTGTAACATCTTGCTCATTCAACACCCCGCTAAGCACCTACCTTAAGACCTACCTTTCTCATACTTCCTGTATTCTCCAACGACAGAAAGCCTGCTAGAAATTGATTAGCGGCATAGTACGGATTAGCAAGAACTTACTGTTCAGGCAGTGTTTTTCGAACTGCTGCCCCAACCAACGGACAGTTTTCCCAGGAAGCAGCTCGGTCTCAAATATTTTCACAAGCGATGCGGGACAGTTTGAGAAACCCTCTATTACCTCTAGCCTATCCGCCATATTTAGCTCCCGTATTGCTTAAGGCTGAGTGCAGTACAGTTTGTAGAAAGGGGGTTGTGCTGATGTTGTGACTGGTGTTAAAACATGCGCCCTCAGGCCTGACTTGATTTTGTTACGCCACCGCTAGGCAGCGGCAACCGGACGAAGACCGAATAGCGCTCCCCTGCATTCACGTCATGTATAATTGCATCGCTCTGCAATACCTCATTCACCCAAACTTCCATGCTTGTCACGTCTTCACAGCGCTCGTAACTCACATCAAACATCGCTCCCCTAAACGCTCTTTGAACCCGAGCGCTATTCCATGACGAAGGCAGTAAAGGTGATATCTGCAAGCCCTCTGCGCAGCCCTTTAGCCCAAATACTCCCTCCACCAGTGACCGATACACCCAGGATACCGTACCCGTATTAAACAGCTGACTTGAGCGTCCGGCGGTGCGCGGAAACTGATAATAAGCTCCGCGATAATAATTGGGGATGTACACAGGCATTTGCCCTCGCTGGGCGTAATCTTCATCGATGGGCCCTGCGATCATTTTACGGATAACATCAAAAGCTCTGTCTGCCTCACCGACGCAGCACAAGCCCCAAGCGTAAAAGGCTGCAGCATGGCTGTATATAGATCCGTTTTCCGCAGCGCCCGGGTGTTTCTGCGTTAGCCTGCCAACGTCTTCACGCATGGCGGTATAAGCCGGTGCCAGCATCATTACGCCGTAGGGCGTATCTAACTGCGCATCTATAGCGTGTAATATTTTTTGTTTTTGCTGTTCTTCACTTATACCCGCCATTAAGGCCCAGCTTTGCGGATTGAGAAATATGCGCCCTTCTTTGTCTTTATGTGAACCAAATAAAACGCCCTCATCTGTTATGCCACGGCCGTACCAGTCGCCATCCCAAATATGCTCGTTTATAGTCGCATCCATAGCCGCAGCGCCACTGCGAAACTCGGTAGCAGAAGCTGCATCTCCAATCTGCTCACACACCTCGGCCCAAATTTTTAAAGCATAAACCGTGGCTATGGATAACCATCCTGACACCCCCTTCCCTTTGTGGCCCACCATATTCATGGGGTCGTTCCAGTCTCCCTGGGCAATGTAATTTAAACCGCGCGCATCTCTGTCTTTAAGCAACCAGCGCATAGCATTGGATATGCGTTCGCCCACCGTCTTTACATCATTTTTATTTTTCCAGTGAGCCAACGGCTGCTCAAGAAGCTGATAGTCGTTTGTTTCATTTAAATAAGCACTTAAACAAACAGGTAACCAAACACTGTGGTCTGTATGAGGTATTTGGTTAATGTATTTCAACTCTGCTTCTTTGTTTAACAAAATACCGTCTGGCATTGCACCGTTTTCTTCCTGCTGAGCCAGCGCCCATAGAAAGGCTTGCTTGGTAACTTCAGGTTTGATGTAAGCCATACCCATACTGTCTTGCAAAAAATTGCGTGTCTGCGGGTCGGTGGTGAGGCGGTTAACATCTCCATGATAAAAAACCTGACGAGCCAACCATTGGTTTACAAAGTTGTCGAAGTGTTTGTCAGGCGTTTCTATACTCAGTACCCCCTTTCCCTCTGCGACATAGGAGGCGTATTCAGCTTGGGTACTTTTAAAGGCCTCATCAGAAAAGTATTTTTTACGTATAGCCAGAATTTCTTTTTCATCAAATGCTGGCCCAAGCAAGAAGCGGTACTCTTCCTGCTGAGTGTCCTCCAGCGCCAAACGATACTGAAAAACCGCGCAGGGGGTTTCATAGAGTGCGTCGCCATTGGCCAGGCTTTCATTTTGTATGCCGCTGGGATGCTGCACGCCGCCCTCCCCTTCAAATACATCACGGCAAGCCTCGAAGGCGTCTGGACTGCGTTCGTGAATAAAAAAAGTGAGATCTTTTAAATCTTTGTTTTTATAGTAATCGTCAAGTTTCTGGTAGGGCGTTACACACTTACCCACCATTGCTCCCAGGTCTTCCTTGTAAGAGGCAGACTGGTTCATCCAGCTCATAAAGCCAAAAGGTATGTAGGGGTAAAAGCTTATGCGTCTCGATCGGCCGGAGGTATTTTTGACACTTACCTGCCAAAGTTCAGCCACTTCATTTTTAGGAATACTCAAAGTCGCCTGTACCTCAATCCCCAGGTGTTCGACTTTCCAGCGCAAATCACTCTTACCCACAGAAAACTCGAATTTTTCTGGTTTAACTTTTGTGGGCTCGTAAGGGGCGGAGAAAAACTCGCCGGTCTCTTCATCTTTAATAAAAAAGAATCGGCCCGGCGAATTGGCAAAGAATGGCTGCTCCGGCAGCATGAATATTTTACCTTCCACTATGGGTTGATAAGTATACTTGGAAGGCTCCGGCTGCATATGCTGGGCAATGGCATAGCCGCGGCAGCTTACTTGGATCATCATTTTTTTGTTCCATAAAAAACCACTGGCATTGGGCATGACAGTAGGGCTATGCAAAGAACAACGTTCACCGTCTTCTGAGATTTTTATCATGATCACATTCCGGGAGTTCTTACTTTAAAGATAAAGCTCCCGCAGCGTAACTACGGGAGCCTATAGAGGTTTTTTAGGTTTGACGATCTTTGAGGTCTTGCTGGATTTGCTCCAGCTTCTCGCCACTTAGGTTATAAAACATAAGTGCAATTACCGCAACAAAGGCAAACACCCCGGGTACGGCGGTCTGCAATAACACTATACCCAGCTGTGACGCGTCCGACTGCGCCTGGTTAGCGGCATAACCAATAGACGCCAATACGCCGCCAATTGCAGCAGAACCTACAGCGCCACCAATTTTCTGGGAAAACGTTGCGGCAGAAAAGGTCATGGCTGTGGCCCTGCGGCCGGTTTCCCATTCATTATAGTCAGCTGCATCAGCATACATCGACCAGGTGAGTGGCGATTTTGGCCCGAGCGCCAAACTGATGAGAATGTTCAGAATAAACATTATGATAATTTCTATCGGCATATCTGCGCTATCCAGCTCTGCGCTTTTTCCGTTTTCGCTGTAGTGCATTTTTACACTAACCACTTTACCTTTTGCATTTTGTAGTGTTAAAACGTTGGTACTTTCGTCAAGGGGCACGCGCTTTTTAATTATCCAGAATATAGTTTCGTGAGAAGCCCAATGATAGCTAGCCCCGGGAACAGGCTCTTGCCCCAATAGGCTCTGCGCATTTAGCACAGTTACCTCGTTTGTACTTATGGTGCGCACCCCGTTTGAATCTGGCTTGGGAACAAAGGCGAACAGGATGGATAAACTACCCACGATAGTCATGAGTAAAATAAGCAACTTTGCTTTTTCCATGCGTGCGGTTAACAGTGGTGTGCATACAGCACCAATGGCATAGGCGGCCATTTGCAGCCCGATATAGTTGCCAATTAAATCTGGCCGCTCGACAAAGTATTTGAAGTAATAGGCCGAGGAGCTACCACGTAAGGTAAGGGTTACCATGATGATCATGGCCAATATAAACAGTATTATCCACGGCCGATTGTTTATCAGGTCTACAATGTCCGTTAGCGGATTACTTTGTTGCTCTTTGGCAGGCTGAATACGCTCTTTAGTTGATAAGAAGCTTATCCAGAATAGCACCGTTGCTACCGAGCTATACAACAGCATGGTGCTACGCCATCCTGCGGCCTCGTCACCCTGGCCAAATAACTCCGCGAGGGTCGGCGTTGCGGCACCTACAATAATGCCAGTGCAATAAGCAAAGAAAAAACGTATGCCGAATATGGAGTTACGCTCTTGTGTGTTTGCGGTAAGCACACCGGAAAGAGAGGAGTATGGCGTACTGAGTATTGTGTAGCACAGCATCATCATGCTGTAAGTGGCGTAGGCCCAGATGAGTTTTCCGGAATCACTCAGGTCCGGCGTACTCATGGTGAGTGTTGCGGCAGCGGCCATAGGCAAGGCGCCAAACAATAAGTAGGGGCGGAATTTCCCCCAGCGACTATTGGTTCTGTCGGCTATTGCTCCCATTAAAGGGTCGGTAAAGGCATCTATTATTTTGGTGACCAGAAACATCACAGCCGCTGCTGCGGGCGCAAGGCCAAATATATCGGTGTAAAAATACAGCAGGTAAGAACCGATAATGATCCAGTAAAAATTAAACCCGGCATCACCCAAACCATAGCCCAGCTTTTCAGCCAGGCTGATTTTTGCCGTCCGCTCGTTTGCAGCATTATTTGATGTTGACATAGATTCCCCCACAAAACCCATTACATTTATTATTGTTGTATTGTATTTTGCCTAAGCTACGGCGCGAGTCGATTCTCTCATTTTTATTTGATAACCACAGTCTACAACACGTTCACTTATCACTTCGCCTTTAATGGCTTTAATCACCATTTCTGTTGCCACCACTCCCATTTCATGGCGCGGAACGCGCACGCTTGAAAGGGGTGGATTAACCAAAGCTGATGCCTCTATATCATTAAAGCCACAGATAGCCAAATCTTTCGGTATAGAAATATTCATGCGCTGGCACTCAAACAAGGTGCCGAGCGCCAAATCATCATTAACACAAAATACTGCATCGCACAGACCACCAGATTGGGCTACCAGCCCCTTAAAAAGCTCGCAGCCCATGGCAATTGATGAGGGCCTGGGCGTGGTAAGAACAAGGTCATCATTAAGCAAGCCCGCCTGTTCCATGGCAAGGCGATAACCCTGCAAGCGCTGCTGCGCGCGTGGATCCATGCGGGCGCCCAGGAAGCCCAGCTTGGTATAGCCCGCTGCAAGTATGCGCTCAACCACCTCGAAAGCAGCTTTGCGGTGGCTGAAACCTACGTTCATATCAACGGGCTCATCCAGTTTATCCATGATTTGCACAATGGGAATTTCGGCTTTTTCCAGCAGCTTACGCGCATGCTCTGTCTGGTTACCACCGGTAATTATCATGGCTTCCGGTGCTTGCCCCAGCAGGGTGCGAATCATTCGCTCTTCTTCGATAGGCGAGTAGTGGGTATCCACCAGTAATACTTGATAGCCTGCAGGCCCGGTTACATCGTAGACGCCTCGCAGTACATCGTTAAAAACATTGTTTGACAGGGAGGGTATTACCACCCCTATTACACCAGAGCGCGCAGAAGCAAGTGCGCTGGCAGAGCGATTGGGTATGTAGCCAAGCTTACTTATGGCAGCGTTCACCTTATTTTGTACAGGTTCAGAAACTTTTTCTGGCTGGTTCAACACGCGCGACACTGTGATAGCGCTAACACCTGACAACTCTGCCACATCGGACAAGGTAACTCTTCGGCTCATGGGAACGACCTAAATCTACAGCTCTTTATTTTTATTTACCACTTGGATTAGCACACCAAATGCCTATACACTCACAACAAAATGACGTGTCAATCCGTGCGATGCACCTTATCACAGGCATCATGATTGCGCTATCATACCAAATCTTGATAATGTTTCTGGTACCCACCGCTTAATATATAAGCCTATTCTTATGAGCGCAGATAAACAAAAGACTGAGTTCGACAGCACCACCAACAAGCCCAGGGTATTGATTGTGATGGGTGTATCCGGTAGCGGTAAAACCACGCTTGCCAACGAGCTTGGCGCCGCACTTGGAATTGTTACCCTGGACGCAGATGATTTTCACAGTGAGGGAAATAAAGCTCACATGGCCAGCGGCTTGCCCTTAAGCGATGAGATGCGATTACCCTGGGTAAAAGCCATTCGCGCTCATCTGGAAAACGAAGCAGCAGCGGGCAATAGTCATGTGCTGGCATTTTCTGGCCTGCGACAGCAACACAGAAACTTGTTAAGAATAAACAATGCTGATGTATTGTTCTTTTTTTTACATGGGCCAAAAGAACTTATTGCTAAAAGGATGAATACCCGAGAAGGACATTTTATGCCCAGCACGCTGCTGGATAGTCAGTTTGAAGCACTGGAGCTACCTCATAAGGAGCAAGACGTCATTCAATTAGACACCAACGCGCCCATGGAAGCGGTATTAAATCAGGCGCTAGCAAGCCTTTCGCAAATAGACTGAGCTTAGAGGCAATGCAGTTTTTTTAATTCATCAACAATAATCGCCAGCGCCTGGTCTAAAACAGCTTCATCCTGACAGAAGTTCAGCCGTATACACTGCTGGCTGTGTACATCACTTTTTTCTAGCCCATAAAAGAAATGCTCTCCCGCCATTATCAGCACATTACGCTTTTTTAAACGCTCATAAAGCTGCTGACTATTAACGGCTAGCTCAGGAAACCACAACCACACAAAAAAGGCGCCCTCAGAAACATGCACTCGGTATGCGAGCCCCTTAAAGTGTTGCGCTAACAGGCCAAGCATCAACTGACGTTTCTGCTGATAATAAGGCAAAATAATAGTTGAGCAGATATCATTCATGGAATTAGCTTGCAGCAAGCTACTCGCAAGCTGTGGGCCCAAATTACCGCACGCGAGGCTCATCACCGTATTCGCCCGACTAAACTGCTGAATCAGTTCTTCGCTGGCCACAACAATACCTGTACGGGCCCCCGGCAAACCCAATTTTGATAAGCTCAACACGAAGATGTTATTAGGCTGCCATTGCAGCTTTGCCTCGGTGTAAATAACACCGGGGAACGGTTGGCCGTAGGCACAATCAACCAGCAAAGGAATATTATTGTTGATTGAAAGTCGATTGAGTTCTTGCAATTCGTGGTCGGTAATAACATTACCCGAGGGGTTGGTTGGCCTCGACACCGCTATTGCGGAAATGTTGTGGTTTATTGCCAGCGCATCAAAATCTATGTGGTATTTAAACTGCGTATCACCAATAAGCTGGATTTTTGCCGCGGTACCAGCAAAAGCGTCTGGCGATATTATCTGCTCTCTATAACCGAGGTACTCAGGCATTAGGGGTAAAAGTACTTTTTTATTTACAGCCCCCTCACCCGCAAGCATATTAAACAGGATAAAAAAAGCTGATTGACTGCCGTTACTGATAGCAATATTTTTTTCGCTAACGGGCCAATCATATCGCTGGCGAAAAAAATCCGCCAATTGCGATATAAAAAGCTCATTCCCCTGTGGTGACTGATAAACCCCGAGCAGTTTATGCAAGGCGTTTTCATCGGCACTGATACTCTTTAGATGCTCAGCAAGCAAAGCCTCAAACGCGGGGATGCGGGCAGGGTTTCCGCCGCCCAGAAAGAGTATCTCAGGATTATTATTCAAGGCCTCACCCAAATCTTCCATCAAGGAAGATATGCCGGATTCCCCGCAAAACCGCTGGCCAAAATCTGAAAGTTCCACTCACTCACCATTGTTTATTGTTTAGCCCGGATAGAGCTACCACCGACAAATTTTTAACTTTTTCGCCACGTTAATGTGGGCGCAGAGACGTACAGAACAGCTAAAAATCAGCAAGCATCACTGTGGCACAAAGCCTTACTTAAAAACGTTTTGTATTCTCCGCTAAAAAATAATTAGCGTGCTGGAACCACATCCAGATTAGACGGGATTGTAACAGCTTGTTGGGAAGAGGTTTTACAGTAAGCCGTAGGTTTCTAGAACAGCGTGTAGCTTTTCTTTATCGATGGGTTTTTTGATAAAGGCGAGCGCCCCAAGGGCTTTGACTCGTTCGTGGGCTTCCGGCTGAATATCCCCGGAGATAACGATAACGACGCTTTTGAGATCCTCCTTGCGCACCGTTTCCAATACACCAAAGCCATCCAGCTCCGGCATGGTCAGATCCAGAAATACCATCTCCCCCTTACCTTCACGGATAGCCTGTAAGGCCTCAACACCGTTGCCAGCGAAGGTAACATTAACTTCCCAACTTTCGGGCAGGGCCCGAGCCACCTGCTTGCGGGCCATGTTGGAATCGTCACATATGAGTAGCGGTATCGCCATATTGCGTTAAAGTCTGCTTTTAGAGGCATTAGTCCCTTTGAGTATAGACATCACCTAGCGTCTGTTCACATTAATTTGCTTAGCCGCTTGGCGGTGTCACCTTGCCACCACCTGCAGATTCTGCCGCCACACCTGTGGAAAACATATCTTCCAGAGGCCTAGACAATGTCTCCTTCGCCAACTCCCCCAGGCGATCGTGGGCCTCAAGGAAGCTTGCCAACCAGGGCTCCGGCTCACTTACTGGCCCGGCGCTATCAGGAAAACGCTCATCCACGGGCAGTTTTACCAGCTGAGCTACCGTCCACAGGCTCTCTCGTTTGAGATCTCGGCTGAGCACGTAATCTCCGCTATCCGTAACCGCTATCCAGCGCTGCTGAACCAACATAGACCGCAGGTGCTGCCAGTGCACAAGCCCTATACCCAGGCGAACACAATCTTTGTCGCTCACGGTGTCTCCTGTTTGAGTTTTATCCCGAAACAGCGAAAGACAGCGCAGCACCGCCAACATATCCGAATGGCGCATAATTTTACTGGAGTAGCTATGCTCCGCGAGCGTGCGCACAAATACGGCCCCGGCGAGAATGATGGTCCACAAAAAATTGATCCAGAGTAAAAACAGAGGCACCACCGCAAAAGCGCCATAAATCAACTTAAAGCTGGAATTGGCCACAAGGTAGCTGAACAGGGTCTTGAGTAATTCGAAGCAGATTGCAGTAAGAATTCCCCCCATCAGGCCAAAGCGAAAAGGAACCCGGCAATTGGGTACGGTCACAAACAGCATGGTGAAAGCAATGCTGGTGAGCAGCCAGGGCAGCACACGAAATAAAGCTGTCGCCAAACCCAGTGCCTCCAGCTCGGAAACAACCAGCTTAAGGGATAAGAGATAGGTGCTTACCACGAAGCCCGCGCCCAGCAGCAAGGGACCGACGCTGAGAATCGCCCAATAGATGAGGTAGCCGAACAGGCCGCTTCTGGATTGCTTGACACCCCAGATAGCGTTAAAGGTCTTTTCGATATTGGTGAGCATTAAATAGGCTGTGACTAATAGAATGGCAATACCCAGCGATGTGAGACGGCGAGCCTGTGACGAAAAGTCGGAAAGGTAGCGGGTAACTTCATCGCCACTCGCCGGTATAAGGTGGGAAAAAATCAGGCTTTGCAGTTCCTCCGCCACCCCGTCAAAGGCGGGTATGACTGAAAACATGGCGTAGGTCACTGTCATCAGTGGTACCAGCGCGAACAGTGTCATGTAGGTGAGTGCAGCCGCGCTCTTTTGGCAGCCCTTGTCCATAAATTCGCGATACAAATCTACAAAAAAATTTCCCAGGCTGTGAAGCCACCTGCGGAGCTTTTGCGTATTTTCACCCAATGCTTGTTGCATTTTTATTTCCTCAATCGGAGCCTGCCCTGTGCCACCCCGCTACAAAAAGTTTAGAATACCGGTTTTCCGCACAAATCAGATAAACATACCATGCAGGATATTATGACCATGCAGGATATTATGCGCATCTATCACAACCCACGCTGCTCAAAATCCCGCCAAACACTGGCGATTATAGAAGATGCTGGAATTACGCCAGAGATTATTCATTATTTGGACACTCCTCCTACCGAACAGGAACTCAAGTCCCTATTGAATAAACTGGCCATAAGCGCCCGGGCACTGCTTCGTAAAGGCGAGGATGCCTACAAAGAGAATCAACTGTCAAACCCCGAACTCAGTGACGAGCACTTGATTGCCGCCATGTTAAAGTTCCCCAAGCTCATTGAGCGCCCCATAGTCGTTAAAGGCGGCAAAGCCGTTCTGGGGCGCCCGCCGGAAAACGTGAAGGCTTTACTGTAAGCATGTCTGATAACTTTATTCTCGTTCTTTATTACAGCCGCCAAGGCGCGACAAAGCACTTGGCAAACACCATTGCCCGTGGTGTCGAAGAAGCTGGCCTGGAAGCGCGGCTGCGCACGGTGCCAGCAGTTTCCGCCGTGTGCGAACAAACGGAGGAGGCAATACCGGCACAAGGAGACCTCTATTGCAGCCTGGACGACCTGAAAAGCTGCGCGGGCTTGCTAGTGGGCAGCCCCACCCGCTTTGGTAACATGGCAGCACCATTAAAGTATTTTATTGATAGTACCTCCAGCACATGGATCAACGGTGAGCTTATTGGTAAACCAGCCGCAGTATTTACCTCTAGCGGCTCCATGCACGGAGGACAGGAAAGCACATTACTATCCATGATGCTGCCCTTATTTCATCATGGCATGCTGCTAACAGGCATCCCCTATAGTGAAACCCATTTGCACAGCACAACCGACGGTGGCACACCTTACGGTGCCAGCCATGTAAGTGGCAACAGCCACGACAAAGTGCCATCCGAACAAGAGCTCGCGCTTTGTCTTGCCCTGGGTAAACGGGTGGCAGAAATTGCAAAAAAACTGACTACAGTTAAATAGAGATTTATGTCAAAACCAGTAAAGCCAATAAAAAACCTGGCAGTTAAAACAAAGTTTGGCGTTTTGGCCACGGCGCTAAGCTATTCGGCAATTTTGCTGCTATTTACCTTCTGGCATTTCTCCAGGGAAAGCGGGCCGAACTGGGTTGTTTATTTATTGCAGTCGCTACCCTTGCTATTACTGCTCCCCGGCCTCGTGCAAAAATACTACCGCAGTTATAGCTGGCTATGTTTTTTAATGCTTATTTATTTTGTGAAGGCAGTCGACGGCGCGTTTATGTCCACCGCAAACTGGTCTGACTTTATCTTCGTTGCACTTACAAGCTCAACATTCATTGCTGCCATGATGGCATCTCGATGGCTACAAAGACTCGCAAAGGTTTAAATTATGTTTAAATTTATTTCCACTATATGGAATACATTCTGGAAAATAATAACGTTTTTAAGAACCAGTTTTTTTAATCTGATTTTTCTATTGATATTGGTGGTTATTATCACCAGTATCATTAACGCACCAGATAACTCCATTCCCGATCAAACTGCACTTTACGTGGCACCCGAAGGCTTTCTGGTAGATGAATTAAGCTACACGCCCTCTGCCGCTGACCTGCTGTTTGGCAGCGAGAGAGCCCCAGAAACACAGCTGCGAGAACTCATCGACACAATACACAAAGCCGCAGAGGACAAACGCATTACCGCAATGGTACTAAACCTCAACCATTTTACCGGCGGTGGCATCAGTAAAATGGAAGAGCTGGGGCAGGCCCTTAAACTGTTTAAGGAAGCCAGCAAGCCTATTTACGCCTACGCCGATAATTACTCACAACAACAGTACTTTCTCGCCAGTTACGCCGACACAATCTACATGACCGACATGGGTAATATTTTACTCACGGGTTTTGGCATGTACCGCAATTATTATCTGGAGGCGTCAGAAAAGCTCTCTGTCCGTTTTCACGTTTTTCGCGTAGGCGACTATAAAGATGCAGTTGAACCCTATATGCGAAACGATATGTCTGATCAGTCCCGCGAGCACAATCAACGCTGGCTGGCTGACTTGTGGCGACGCTATTCCCATGTTATTACCAACAATCGAGGGCTGGAAGATAATGCCATTGATAAATATATTTCTGCAGTGGCCAGCACGCCAAGTGTACGCAAAGAAAACTTAAGCGAAATTGCTTTACTCTCTGGCCTAATTGATGAGGTGATGCCTCGCAATGCCATTAAAAAATCACTTGCAGAACAAGTAGGTGCTGACAAAGACGATAAAGACACCTTTCAATCCGTCAGTTATAAAATATATGCCCAAGCTACACAAAATCCATTTGCTGAGGAAAAGAAAAAAATTGGCCTTATTGTTGCCAGCGGTGTAATCCTCGATGGCCATAGAGATAAAGGTTCAATTGGCGGAGACAGCTTAAGCGAACTCATAAAGCAAGCCAGCGATGACGATTCCCTGGAGGCACTTATCATTCGTGTTAACAGCGGTGGCGGCAGCGCCTTTGCATCAGAAGTCCTCAGGCAAGAAATTCTCAGTGCAAAAGAAGGTGGCCTGCCGGTGTATATCTCCATGGGCAGTATGGCCGCTTCCGGCGGGTACTGGATGTCCACTGCCGCAGAGGAAATTTGGGCAACACCCACAACACTCACCGGGTCCATTGGTGTTTGGGGGCTAATTCCTAATGTATCCGAATCGGTGAAGCGCCTGGGTATTCATTCCGACGGTGTAGGCACTGGGCTGCTTTCCGATATTTATAATATCGATAGGCCGCTATCCCAAAGCGCACAAAATTTAATTCAATCGGGCGTAAACGATGTTTACCAGCGCTTTTTAACAATCGTCGCCGATGCCAGGGGCAGCGACCCCACCAGCGTGAACGAAATTGCCGGCGGCCGCGTTTGGACCGGTAAAACAGCAAAAGCCCTGGGCCTGGTGGATAAACTCGGCTCACTGCATGACACAATCGAAGCCGTTGCAAAAAGCAAAAGCCTGGCAGACTACGAGATCAAATTAATTCAACAACCTCTGTCTGCCATGGAAGAAATAATGCTTGAACTCATGCAGCAGGTAAATTTTGAGGGTGCAGAAAAACTTGAGCAACTCAAGCTTATGGCAAAATTGCAAAACACATTGCCGTTTCTGGACAGTATGCAAGCGCTTTTGCAAACAGCCCTACAATGGGAGGAAGGCCAACAAGCAAGCACCTTCGCCCACTGCCTAGAGTGTTATGCGCCGTAATCGTTTTGGCTTTTATCTATAGTGGCGCAGGTATAGCGCTGCCAGCGTGAGTACTGCAGGCCTTGAGGTAATTAGCACTGAGGGGTGTTAGTACTAGATGATGTTAATACCCCAGGATGTCTTTTACAAAAGGAATGGTCAGGCGTCGTTGCTCTTGCAGCGACGCATCATCAAGCTGATTCAAAATCGCAAAAAGCTCAACCATATCCCGCGCTGAGCGCTTTAAAATATAATTCGCCACTTCTTCCGGCAACTGGAAACCACGAGCAGCCGCTCGCATGGAGAGTGCTTGCATTTTTGCTTCATCGCTCAGGCTTTCTACATGAAAGATAGTGCAGCCCAGCACGCGGGATTTAAGATCAGCCAGGAAAATAGGGAGTGAGGGCGGGCTGGTATGCGATGCAATAAGTAGCGACTTGCCGCCATCCTTCAGACGATTATACAAATGGAAAATGGCCTGTTCCCATTCCCTGTTCCCGCAAATATGCTCAATACCATCTAGGCAAACCAGATCCATTTGCTCTAAACCATCGCATAGGTCGTCTGCAGCATAGCCTCTTACATCAGCCATAGGTAAATACTGAATGCTTGCCTTGCTACCAACGGAATGACATACCGCCTGAACCAAATGACTCAGCCCGGCACCACGTGCACCCCATATCACCAAGAACTGCGGCCCAGCTCCCAGCAGCAAGTTTTCAGAAAGATTTTTTAACGCACTGATAGCCTGAGAATTTACGTCGCCAGAGACAAAATAATTTTCGAAGGTGGCCTCGTCCCTCAGGGAGACTCCCAGGCTAAGTTGTTGGGGGGCGCTAGTGCTCATTACGTGATAAAAACCAGCCTTTAATAATTGAACCTGTTAAATATTACCGAACATGCTTGGTATTAGCCATCATCGCAACCAGCGAAAGCGAAGCGGGTTCTCCTGAGTGCCCTGCGCTGTTTGCTGCCAGGCCGGTAAATCACCCACACTTTCCTGCTGCTCCATTCGGCCATCCAGCGCCACAACACTCACGAAGCGCTCTACGCTGGCCTCGGTTCCCAGGGACAACAACAAGGTATCGTCCCTTACGGCGCTCAACTGCAGCAGTGATACCGCAGCCATCTTTTCCAGGTAATCCAGGGCTGCCCGGTAATTAGCAAAACTGCTTATGCCACTTAACTGCATGACCACTGCTGGCGACTGCTCTTCGGTGGGCACAATGGCATAACGGTTCCCCAGATAATCCGCCAAGGGGTTCAAAGCATAGGCTCCCAGCTCGGCCGCGTCATTATTACGGCTGTCGTATACTCGTGAGTCTCCCCGGTGAAAAAATTGCCAGGTAGCCAGGTACTCGCCTTTTGATGTAGAGGAAAATCGCCCCACCAAAACCACATCAGCGTTATAGCGCTGAGAGGCAACAAGAATGGCTTCATCATCCAGCTGCCAAACCTGATCGGCGCTCAGGCGCATCTGATCCTGCAGATCCAGCAAGGGGTAAGTAAGGGGCAAGCCCCGCTCTGCGGCGGTATGCACGAAGCCTTTCATGACTTCTGGTGCTATATCGTTGGAAACAAACTGCTTGCCGTAATCCAGGCTATCCTCCACCAGCCACACCAATGTGGATGGCCGGTTAGTGGGCCAATACTTGTCAGACGCCATTAACAGCTTCCTTATGGAAACCGGCGAAAATTGCAGGGAAATCTGTTCGGTGTACCCTTCAGCAAGGAACTCCGGGTCGTCCAGTGCGACATATTGAAACTGCACCACATACTTCAGCGCCCTGGCTTGGGCCTGACGAATGGCATCAAGCTCCAGAGAGCGAGAGCTGCCAGAAAGGCGCACAACTACCTGAGCAAAGGCTTGTTTTGCCGCCCGCTCTCTCTGTTGCGTGGACTGTGATTTAACGGGGACCACACCGCGATAAAAATCGATGGCAGCACCAGCGAAACTGGAAAAGCCCAGTAGGACAACCAAAAAAAAGGCCCTAAAACCCTGTGGAATCATGAATACTCCATCTCTAAAATATTAAAGCGCGATTGTACCAACAATTTGCCCGGCAAAAAGCCTACAGGGTTTCAGCGCGATAATTTTTGAAGCACGTTAAAATTGTTCAGACACACTGCACCTGCTCACTGAAACTGATAGAATGCACGCCATTTCACGGGCCTCCCACACGCTAGAACCAGAACAGAGAATTATGACCGAGCAAAACCCTCCCTCCCTGAGCTACAAAGACGCTGGTGTTGATATAGACGCCGGAAACGCCCTTGTTGAACGCATTAAAGGTGTCGCCAAGCGCACAAGAAGGCCCGAGGTATTAGCTGGCCTTGGTGGCTTCGGTGCCATGTTTGAGCTACCGACAGGCTATCAAGAGCCTGTACTGGTATCGGGCACAGATGGCGTAGGCACCAAGCTGAAGCTGGCCATGCAGCTGAATAAGCACGACACCATTGGTATCGACTTGGTCGCCATGTGTGTGAACGACCTGATCGTGGGCGGTGCAGAGCCGCTGTTCTTCCTCGACTACTACGCGAGTGGCAAGCTTTCCGTAGACGTCGCCAGCCAAGTAGTAGAAGGTATTGGAGAAGGCTGCTCCCAGGCAGGCTGCGCATTGGTAGGCGGCGAAACTGCGGAAATGCCAGGCATGTACGAGGGCGAAGACTATGACCTGGCAGGCTTCTGCGTGGGCATTGTGGAAAAGAAAAAGATTATTGATGGCAGCAAAGTAAGCGCGGGCGATGTGTTAATCGCTCTGCCCTCCAGCGGCCCCCATTCAAACGGTTATTCATTGATTCGTAAAATCCTTGAGGTAAGCGGTGCAGACCTCAACACAAAGCTCGGCAAAACCACACTGGGTAGCGCCCTGCTGGAACCGACAAAGATCTATGTCAAACCGCTACTGCAACTTATCAATAGTATCGAAGTGAAAGCCTTAAGCCATATCACTGGTGGAGGCCTCACCGAGAATATTCCGCGCGTGCTGCCTGAAAGCGCAAGAGCGGTGATCGAGTGCAGCCGCTGGCAACTCCCGGATGTTTTTGCCTGGCTAAAAGAACACGGCGGCGTCGCACCGGCGGAAATGTACCGCACATTTAACTGCGGTGTTGGCATGGTGATCTGCGTTGCGCAAGATCAGGTAAATGCCACGCTGCAATTACTCAACGAGGCTGGTGAGCAAGCGTTTATCGTGGGCCAGATCGAAGCGTGCTCGCCAGGCGAAGAGCGCGTTGAACTGCGCAACCTAAGCTGATTAAGGCTTACAGAAGAACCCCATTGTGAGCGAAACCACTACGCCAGTAAAAGCCTGCCGCACCGTTGTTTTAATCTCTGGCAGCGGCAGTAACCTGCAAGCCATCATTGATGCCCAGCAAGCGGGTGAAATACCGATATCCATAAAAGCCGTTATTAGCAACAAGGATGGCGTTAAAGGCTTGGCTCGCGCCCAAGCTCACAATATCACGACAGAAGTGCTCAGCCATAAAGGCTTTGAAAGCCGCGACGCCTTCGACAGCGCACTTAAAGATTGTATCGATAAATACCAAGCCGAGCTGGTGGTGCTTGCCGGCTTTATGCGCATACTCACCCCCGGATTCACCACCCACTATCTGGGACGCATGCTCAATATCCACCCTTCCCTTCTGCCCAAATACCAAGGCTTACACACCCACCAACGAGCCATAGATGCCGGAGATACGGAACATGGTGTGACAGTGCACTTTGTTACCGCAGAACTGGACGGCGGCCCGGCGGTAATACAAGCCAAAGTACCAATACAGCAGGGTGATACCGCAGAACGGCTTGCTGAACGCGTACTGCGTGAAGAGCATCGCATCTACCCTCTCGCCATCGGCTGGTTCGCCAGGGGCAGACTAAAAATGATTGAGGGCAAAGCCTGTTTGGATGGAGAGGAGATTCGGCTTTAGCCCGAATGTTGCGCCTGCGCGCGCTACCACGTGCTTTATCGATAGCACGGTTTACTAAGAGACTGAAAAGTGAGCAGCGTTAATTTGAGCACTGGTTTTGAGCACTGGTACTGAAACGCAACACGCCGGCTTTTAGCTTCACCTCTGCATTCCTTGCGCCATCTTGCCTACGCAGGGCACAGCAGGAAAACAATAGATAAGCAGCAAGTTTGCGGCACAAAGCCAAAGCGCCCGGGCTTACACCCAAGGCCAGTTTTACAGCTCACCCGCTTAAACGTGTAATAGCGGCTTGGTTGGATGACTAGGCTAATAATCCTTGCGCTAGTCTGCCTGGGTTTTCTCCTTGCCACAGCTACTGCACTTGAATAATTTCACAGGTTTACCCTGTTCGTCTGTGTGCTCACCTTCTTTTTCTACGTAGTCGTGAAAACCGTGGCGGCATTGGGCTTTATCATCCGGTTCGCTTTTCTTTTTTTTCTTCTGCTCCAACTCACCGTCCATTGGGGCAGTACTCTGCTTGGTGTCAGTCATAAATCGCTCTCGCACTTACTTTAATCCAGCTTTACGCGCCATTGTGTCTATATCTACGAACTCATGACGAATACGTATCACACAATGACTCTCATTGGGCCAGTATATCAGCGCACTTACACACCTATGCAAGTAGCTTTAAGTCCTACTAAGCTCAGGGGCATAAAAAAGGCACCACTTGGCGCCTTTACTAACGATACCCGCTGCTGCGCTTTGAGTTTACTGGCAGCTGGCAGGAGCGGAATCCAGAATTACATTTTCCCCCAGATTATAGCTCGACACGTAGGGGGTCATAGCGCCCTTCCCTGCCGTTGCCAGGAGGTAATTGCGAAGTTCACTACCGGCGACAAAGCGATTGTTGCTAATTACAGCCTGAGAGGCCGAATTGTAATCGGCGAAGAGGTTCGGCGGCGTTCCAACAGAACGGCTTAGATCCCCAGCGGAGCCGGAAAGCTCGCAGTTGGCGTTAGACTCCCAGACATAGGTACCGCTAATACTGAGATTTCCTTGCTCCACAGCCTCGTCGAAAAGGTTATCGATCCAATCCTGCAGGTCATCACCTTTGCTGTTCGTTACATTGTTTACAAACACCGAGTCTTCCACCAAAGCACTGCCGCCCACGCGCACGCTCATCACATCCTTGCGGTAACCGTAGAACACGTTGTTAAACAGGTGAGTAGACCCGCGACGCAACAGGGGCACACGACGCATTGTGTTGTAGGTGCTCAGGCCATAGTCCGCATCGGTAGTCACAAACAGATTGTTGTGAATGGTACTGCGTATTTGCTCATTTATCGTTCGGCTATCTGAAGAGCCATGCAGCGCTGCGCGCTTAACATTCAGCAACTTGTTAAAAGAAACCGTGATGTCGTAAGCACCCACCTTGACGTCGAAAGCAGAGTCGCCGGTGTTATCAAAGGTGTTTTGGTGAATCCATATATCGTGAGAGGCGCCGGTTGAGCGAATCATATCCGGGTCGAGATTATGGTCTTCCGTATGCCCTGCTCCCACAAAACGGTTATTGGTGATAATTACGTTTTCCGAAATATGGGTAGAGCTGCCGCTACTGTCACTACCGATTTTAAAACCGCTAAACAAAAAGTAAGCGTTCGTACCACGCCCATCGATAGTGGTATTGGAGTCAATCAGCTTAAGCTTGAGGGCATTTAAAGCCGAATCGTTAATTTTGTCGTTGAAGAATTCATCTTCACAGCTTGCCGCAGCAATACCATTATTTTGGCACCAAAGCTTGTGATCTAAACATTCCGCCGTACTGGCACCTCCCAGCGCGGACAAAACCGAGCCATCACTGCACCCCAAGCGATACATAGCCAACTCAGTTTCTACAGCAAAATCGTCTTTATCGAAAACAATCCAGTTGTGCGCAGTACTGCTGATAGCATCCAGAATCTGCTGCTCTGGAGAGCTTGCTCCCCCCTTGGTAATAACAACCAGATTACTTCCACCACCAGCATCGTAACCCCCTGTTGTATCCTCACCATAACCCACTGGCGTACCTAATGACTCTTTCAGGCAAGCCACTAATTCTTGATCCGTTTGCAATGCAGACTCTCGCCAATTTATGTCGGCGTCGCAGATCAATTGCGAACAATCATCAGAAAGCTCGGGGGTGGGAGTAGCATCAGGAACTTGTGTTGGCACTGGTGTAGGCGCGGGGCTTGGTGCCTCTGTGGGCGTTGGCGTAATCGCCGCACCGCCATTATAAACCTCTATCTCAGCAATCTGCGGGGCAGACGAGGCGCCATCGATCATCAGGTTAAGCTTTTTCAAGCTTACAGCACCAACATCGAGGATCACCTCACTACCCAGGCTTGTACCAGAGGCAAGAACCTCATCATTATCATTGTTCACCAAACGCCAGGAGCTAGTCGCGTTATTGAGCTCTCGAATAATCACCGTAGTTATAGTCGTGGCACTTCCCCATTTAATAGAGATTCTCTCCGCTGTGCTGGAGGCTGGAGCCCAATAAGAACTCAAACTGCCGTCTCGCACATTGCCATAGCTACTGCCGCTGCCTTTGCTGGAGCCATCCGAACCCGCGGCAATTGCAAGATTTTGCCCCAGGCCAGAACCGCTTGAGCTAGAAGAGGAGGAGCTACTAGAACTTGTTGAAGAACCGGAGCTTGAACTGGTGGAGGAGGAAGAACTGCCACCACCGGAAGTACTGGTGGATGTTGAACTATTGCTTGATGAACTGGAACTCAGCGCTTCACCACTCGATGATGAGCTACTGGAAGAGCTGCTTGAAGAAGAACCAGTATTATTCGAGCCGGAAGGCCCGGTAGAACCAGAACCGCCACCACAGGCGACAAGGCAGAAAACAAACAAAAAGATAAAGACTAATTTTAGATTCATTGAGATTCCAGCCGGTAATCGGTTACAGACAAAAGAATAACCGCGCGCCATCTGCAATGTCCATAAACATTATGATCAGCACACTGGAAACTGTCGCTAAAGTCAGGTTTTGTGAATTAAATCAAGCAACAAGAGGCTCACAATGAATACGCCCAAGATAAGAAATAAACAATTAACGGAATAAGTATTTCCCCCAACTTGTATGCCAGAACCTTAGCATTCTGCTATCAATTTGCTTAAATCAAATGTCTGGGGAAAGGGATGAAAATAATAAATGCGTAGAAACCTTAGTATTAAAAAGCTCGAACCTGCTGAGACCATAGCTTGAACTTAAGTGCATTAACCAAGATACTGCGAGCCGGGACGGCTGGATAGACGCTCTAAAAAAAAGTGTTATTCCCTTGCTTAAGGTCGCCTAAAGTAGGGGGGGCTTAGTTTAAAATCAGCGGGTACTACTGCGTTATCCACTTCAAAAAAGGTATTACCCTCTCGCTTTAACTCTTCAACCTCGCCAGCATAAAACCTTTCGAACAATTTTTTCTTGATGCCCTCTTGCTCAAGCCGCAACAGCCCAAGTTTAATCCGCTCTGCCATTGCACTTTCATTTATTCCCACGTAGTAAACCAGCGGGAGTGGATAGTAAATAAATAAAGACGGTGCCACGGTTAATTCTGACGAAAATTGATCATCAGATAAAAAGGAACTCGTCTCTATAATGCTCATAGAAATATAATCGAATCGTTTTCGTACCAGCATCTGAAACAAGGTGTCGATATTTGCACTATCGTCAACTCGATAACCCTCCGCCCGATACAGGCGAACATCTTCCCAACCCCTACCCTGCCCCATAGTCAGTTTTTTTAATTCTTCTTCAGTTTTAATACTGGCGAATTTACCAAGATCCGCTTTGCGAATAATTAACTGCCTGTAGCCAAGTAAATTTTCGGCGATGGGAAAATCGACACTGAGGTTAGCCCCTACGGCAGGATTACTTAACGATGTCGGCGTATGGTAGGGACCGACGCGAACATTTATTTGATTACCGTGGTTAATCTCACGCCGCGCTCGCGCCGTGCTGAAGCTCGCCATAACGCGTTGCAAGCTATAACCGCCGTATTCTGGTTTTGTATTTTCTAACACGGCTCTCAACAACTGAAACTGGTAATTATCTCGTTGCGGCGTTTTACCCCAGTCCCAATAACGGAAAACCATTTGAGAGCCCTGCTCAACCGCTAGGGCAGGCAAAGAAAAAGCTAGCAAAGTACACAATAGCCAGACACTTGCTCTCATCAGAATGAATCTCATCGAAAAACTGCTGGTAACATTTATTTCCCTAGTGCGAAAGATCGTCTCCAATCACCACCGCATTTACAGTGCACTGCAGCACGATAGCGGGCTCTGCCACATTGGGCGCCTAATGCGAGAATTGGGGTACATCGGAGCACATTACATGCAGGGCATGTCAACATGTAAGGCATTTGAAAGAATACCTATATTTAATAACAGCTTAGTGCAAGCTGGGGTGTTTTGCGTATTTACACGGTAGATAGAAAGGGAGTACGGAAGGGGTTCAAATATAAAAATATTCAATTCCAAGCCGGTTTGAATACTGCTCTCTACCATACTCTGTATACGTACGCCCTCCTGCAAATAAAAAAGCCGCTTCCCTTTAGAGGAAGCGGCTTTAAAGCTTCAGCCCACGCGACTGCGCTATGGGCTAGAGACTAACTTAAAGGAGTTAGTAACCCGTTGTGTCACCAATTGCGCTGGGCAATGCACCGGATAATTCAGAAGGTAAGTAGGCGTCTTCATCAGTCCAGATCATCCAATCGACTTCACTGCTGTAATCCAACAAAGAGCTACTTCCGTCACCGATGCGAACATAGTTGTCGCCAGCTTTACTGGCACCAAATGGTGTTGTGGCATCACCAGTCATAGTAATAATTGGCGTGTCACTTCCAGCCAAGTAAACATTAGCTGTACCCTCTTGTGCTGCTGTCAGTTCAACTGAAAGCTGATAAATACGATAATCCGTGTATGCCTCAGCAGTATATGCCGTAGGCTTTTCTCCAGCGGGATCACCTTTATCAACCTGAACACCTTGATTACTACCATCGGCACGCAGTATCAGTTTAATACGCGTTCCAGCAGTGCCATCTGCAAGGTTGAGATCGAAATCCATAGTCTTGAACGAATCCACACCTTTCGCACGGATCAAACCGGTGAAGTAACGCGGGTAGTCCGTAGGAGCAAAATCTTCGAACACATACCTGGCCATCATACTTATGTCATCGACAGGTGTGAGGAAGGCAACTGTTCCATCACCATTTGGAGTGAAGAAATCCTCTGTGCCGTCTGGCTTCGCATTTGAAGCGCCAAACTTATCCGTTGAAGCATCAGCCAGCGTTAATGAGTCATCAGTAAGCGGGCTCACTGTACCGTCATACACGTTCCATGAAATGCTAGGTGCAGCATCTTCGTAACCTGGTATATCGCCAATGTTTGCAGGGAGTTTGCCCTTAAGTTCGGAAGGCACGTAAGCCTCTTCGTCAGTCCAGATCATCCAGTCGACTTCACTGCTGTAATCCAGCAAAGAGCTACTTCCGTCACCAATGCGAACATAATTGTCGCCAGCTTTGCTCGCACCAAATGGTGTAGTGGAGTCACCAGTCATCGTAATAATTGGCGTGTCATTTCCAGCCAGGTAGACATTAGCCGTACCCTCTTGTGCTGCAGTCAGTTCAACTGAAATCTGATAAATACGATAATCCGTGTATGCCTCAGCAGTATATGCCGTAGGCTTTTCTCCAGCGGGATCACCTTTATCAACCTGAACACCTTGATTACTACCATCGGCACGCAGTATCAGTTTAATACGCGTTCCCGCAGTGCCATCAGCAAGGTTGAGATCGAAATCCATAGTCTTGAATGAATCCACACCTTTGGCACGAATCAAACCGGTGAAGTAACGCGGGTAGTCCGCAGGAGCAAAATCTTCGAACACATACCTGGCCATCATACTTATGTCATCAACAGGCGTGAGGAAGGCAACTGTTCCATCACCGTTTGGAGTGAAGAAATCCTCTGTGCCGTCTGGCTTCGCATTTGAAGCGCCAAACTTATCCGTTGAAGCATCAGCCAGCGTTAATGAGTCATCAGTAAGCGGGCTCACTGCACCATCATAGATGTTCCAAGCAACGTCTCCATCTACTGGAGGTTGTGTTGGGGTAACCGTAGGCTCAACAGAAGGTACGTCAGTTGGCTCTGGTGCATCTACAAACGGATTTTCTTCTGCCCACTCTGTGGTTTTGGTGTCACAACCTGTTTGCGCATCACCCAGTGTAGTATCTGATTGATACTCAAGAACCAAATCGTCAAGCACAATGTAACCACCGCTGCTTACGCGCATTTGAAGAAATGAGGATGCGGTTCCAACATTTGAAACAACAACCACGTCCCCAGTTCCATCTTCATCCAAATCGATATCGCCAGGAATATTAATAACAACTCGTTTGCCAGGAATAAATTCAGCGGTGCTGATATTTACTACCCGGGAAGCTCCGCCATGAATAGAAGCGGACGAAGATGTGGAGTTATTGTCGATGTAGAGCTGAAAAAGGCTACTGCCAGAAGAGGCTTCTGAGCCCGCAACAACGCAAAAAGACAAGCGATAATCCTGTGAAAGATCAAGTTCACCCCAAGTTGAAGTATCGGTCGCAATTGAAGTTTTGGTGCGAGCATCGCCTGGTTCACGGGCTGGTTGTGCTATAGAAAAACGTGAATTGCCCAAGCGCATGGATTGGTCATTATCAGCGGTAATCCAGTTACCTCCGGTCGGATCTAGCTCTCCGTCTTTAAATACACCACCGGTTGAGAAATAAAACTGGTCTTCCTCTTCGGGGTAGTCTCCCGTCAATTCTTTATATGCACGGTCATAAAAGTCTACCGTGCTACTTACAGTAAAGTCTTCGGCGAAAGGTATATGATCTCCCGAAACAGGGGGCTCAGTAGGCACTGGAACCTCTGTCGGAGTATTCGTTGGTACGACAACGTCTGGAGTTTTGCGATCTGCTTCACCACCACAGGCAGCAAGTATGCTCGTCAGCGCTAAAGCTGAAAAAATTTTTAAATTAGTCATAAATCACCATTTGGTATTATTTCGGTCTTTATTATTCCATCGAATGAAAAAAGAGGTGCTTACTGCACCTCTTGTGTCACATTTCTATTAAAACACTTGCCAATTAACACCCAACTGCACGCTTGTACCAAAATCTTCATGGCGGTACATCAACGGGCCACCGGCATATTGGTTACCTTCCATGTATCTATTCGTCACTTGCTGAGTCAGGTTAATTGCATCAAAGAAAACTTGAACGTCGTCGGTAACGTTGTATGTCGCTTTGAAATCAATATTCGTTGCAGCATCGTAGTAGATATCATTCCAGCTCTCACAATTAAAGGGAATACCGCCCGCATCAGAGTCTATATCTGCCTGGGTACATGACCCAACTTTGTCGAGTATTTTGCTGGTATGATTGGCGATCAAACGTACAGAAGCAAGATCGTTTTCCCAGCCAAGCGTGAAGTTAACTGATGTATCAGCCATATCCGGCAGTCGGATAGTCTCTGCTCGTAAGTCGGCACCCATATCTGCCTCACTGTCCAGTATGGTTGCGTTACTTTGAACAAACAGCCCACTTCCAAAATACTGAGTGTACGTTAGCTCAAGACCGTAAACTGATGCACTATCACCATTGTCAAACAGGTTAACGTCTTCATAGGCCGTATTAGGATCAAAGTTGTAATAGGGGATTTGATCAAGCGGCAAATCTACAGGTAGGTTACCTTCTGTACTCGTCTTACCGCGTACCTCAACGATAAAGTCTTTAATATCTTTATAGAAAAAAGCGGCCTGTAAAAACAAATCGTCGTTTGGATACCAGCCGAAGGATGCATCGAAATTGACCGCAAACATAGGATCTAGTGCGGTGTTACCCAATTTGATATTGTTATCTGCCGCAACTACGGTACTTGTCTCCAGATCTGCTTCTGTCAAACTCCAGTCACCAGCAGGATTATCACCACAACCGTCTACCGTACCGAAGTCTGGATGGGTTTCGTCTGTTAGGCAGAGATTCAATCGGCCCACAAACTGAGCGTAAGCACGGGCCTCATCAAAGCCTGGGCGAGTGCCTGAAGTCCACAAAGCGGCACGAACCACATATTCATCACTAGGCTCATAGCGGTAATGAATACTGGGGTGAACATCGGTGTAGCTCTTAGCTGTGCCCTCTAGAGGAATAACGATATCCCCGGACAAAGGGCTGGTGCTGGCGTCTTCAAAGCGGTCATTACGTAGCGTAAAATTACCTTCAGACGAGAAATCTGTGGTGTTATATCTAAGACCAGTGATGATCGATGAAGAATCTGAAATTGTGAACTCAGCTTCAATATAAGCCGAAGCGCTCTCTTCAGTAACCACATAGTCGTCTTTACGGCTATCCTGCTCACTTTGAGTCGGGTCATAGTTATCAGCCAAGGCCCGTGTGGACGCCAAAAGCGCCTCAGCCGAACCTTGAGTAATGTGCTCAAAATTCATGTCCGGATGACCTGGTACATAAGTATCAACATAGTCAGCACGGTGGCGGGTATCGGTTGCTTTGCTTGTGCACTCTAACTCTTCCTCTGTGGTAGGCAAGCCATCAGGGCTACACCAGTTTGAGTAGTTCTCAGGCACTAGGCTCGCGCGGTTTCGGTCTCTGGTACGCTCGTAGTCTTTTGCTGCAAGGCCAAATTTAATATAAGAAAGCGCGCCGTCCTCGAAGTCTTTTTGCAGGTTTATCTTGAAGGAGGTAATAGTGTCTTCAAGAGACGTATCTTCCAAGAAGATATTGTCGTACAGGAATTGCTCCTGATAAGCAGTGGGTACACTGTTTGCGTCGTATGAAATCAGGCCAGCGCCAATATTATCTTCAAAGTCACCCTCAGGTACGCCAGACAGCGCAGAGAGCTGCTCGTTGGTCAGAGGCCTGCCGTTAATAAAGTCCTCACCAAACACACCCAGCATTGGAAGGTCGCGTATGCGGAACTGCACACGCCGCCCATCGGGCTTGTCATTTGTACTGGTTGAATAGGCTAAGCGGTAATCCAGGGTCCAACCGCCGTCAAAGGTGTTTTCGCCCTGAAAAGCAGCCATATCGGTTTTCACTTCTGACTCTTGGATAAAGAACTGTTGCTGTACTTCCGCGTCAGTAACGCCAAAAGTATTATTACTGGGGTTTGTAAAGTACGAAGTTCCACCACCGTAGAAGCGGTAATATTCACGGATGGCAATGTCTTCATCCTCGTATTCAGAGTGACTGAATTGAAGGTCATACTGGGCGTTATCGGTGGGCTTCCACCCTAAGTCAAGAGAGCCGGAAAAACGTGTTCTCTGCGCATTTTCCTGACGCATCTGAGACTCGTAAGGAACTAGCATGGGTACACCATCGCCTTCCGGGTCTATATAGCTAGGCTTAAGCTTGTCGTGGTGCAGGTTTTCGTAGTTAACGGTTTTGCGCTGCTCTGCAGACAGGGAGTAACCAACGCCGATGGTCTCATCTGCGAAGAGGTTGGTTCCACTTATTGCAAATTTGGGATTTGCTTCTTCACGGTATGCTTGGCTGTTCACCTGAGCTTTCAGCTTGAGTGTGTTTCTACCTTTATCAAACGCAGAAACTGTTTTCAAGTTCACAGAACCAGCGGTACTGTATGTATCCATGCTTGGCAAAATGGTCTTATTGACTTCAATGCCACCAAGCATATCTGCAGACACAACATCTAGACCAAATCCGCGACTATCTTCACCATCCCCCCCGAGGGAAGCAGAAGCCATCTCACTGCCGTTCATAGTTACATTTACAAACTGAGGCCCTAGGCCACGCAAGTTAATTCTTTGTCCTTCACCTTCGGATTTTTGCAAGGTGATGCCAGGCAAGCGCTGCAATGACTCTGCTACGTTCTGATCGGCAAAGTTACCTGCGTCATCCTGTGCGATTACGGAGCTGAAAGCCGCTTTATCTCTCTCTAAAGCACGTGCATTGAGGTCTGCAGCTCGCACACCTTCAACCACGACTTCTTCGATAAATGCTTCTTCGGGTAGAGCTGTTTCGTTGCTTTCTTCAGCGGTTTCTGTTTGAGCGAGAGCTACACCAGAGGCTGACAGCGCCACCATAACGCTGAGCATACGTCGTTTGAACATACAAGTTCTCCACTATTTTTATGTTATCTGGCCGGTTAATAATTTTTGGTATTACCAATATTTCGGATGCAATGCTTACACAAAGTTCTCAAAATCTCAACGCTGTTAGGCCAATCTAGGTCAAAAAAAAGCCTGATGCGCCAACGCTAAAATGTAACCCGTTGTTTTCCATGACATTTTAAAAACAAGAAATTGGTCTTACCCTTTACTGGTAAGGCCAGAATTACTTCAGGAGGCATTCCCTAGTCGCTCGTACCAGATGTTTTTATAGTCTAGAACGGCTTTGGCGCCAAAATTGTAAATAAGTGCGCGCTACGGAAGCTTGCCAAAGGCGGCTTCAGTTTTGGCTGCCATAATCACATCGTTGCGGTGTAGGCCTTTGATTTTATGGCTCCACCACCTCACTGTGAGCTGCCCCCACTCAAGCAGTATAGACGGGTGATGGTCCTCTTTCTCGGCCATTTCACCTAATTGCCTGGCGAAGTTCAGGGGCTCAATAAAGTTACTGAAGCGATACACTCGTTTTAGCTGTTGAACCCCGTCCTGCTGGATAAGCGTCCATTCCGGAATGTGGGGCAGCAAGGCCGCAAGTTCCTCCGAAGTAAGTAAGGGTGCATCGGCCCGGCAGGCTTGGCAGGAAGACTGAACAAGTAGATCTGAGCTCACGCTCATAAGGCTATACCCCGCAGATAAACTTAGCCTGGTTAAGGCGGCGTCGATAAACCGGTATATGGGCATTTTAGTTTAGCCGTAAACGGAGGTACTGACTTTTTAGGTGTTTTTTAGTGCTCTCCGCCGCTTTAGCACTTCGGCCTCGCGAAAAACCCTCGAGCCTTATTCTGGCGGCACAGCATAATGAGCCTGTCTCCGCCTGAGGAGGCTTTCTGGCTTTGCCAAGCTATACCCTTGCGCCGCGCTTTCTCTCGATGTTCTGATCGCTCCAAGGTGCTCTAATGAAGAATATGACATGCCTACGCTGAACGAAGCTCTAACTTGGGCGAAGTCGGCTGATTGCGTCTGTCTATTTGTACCGTATTTTTTTGCAGGATCAGGCCAAGATTATCAACATCGAAGACCTTGCGACTCACTTGTGGGGTTATTAGTGCACCGAAGTGGTATTCCCCATGCTGGATCTTAGAGTGCTTGATTGCGGAGCAAGAGCACTTTTTGGAGGGGGTGTCTTTAGGAATAGACAGGGGCCTACACCTGGCAAGGCTGGCTCACCGATCCATCAAGTGGGCAGAAAAAACTGTCCACTTGATGGCGTGCGCCTGGCTGAAGCCGTTCTTTTTATACTACGTAAAGTTGAGTTCTTGGATTTTGGCTTTCCAGATTTCCGGGCCGGTTTTGTGTACTGAAACACCCTGGCTGTCCACGGCGACAGTAACGGGCATATCTTTCACTTCAAACTCGTAGATGGCTTCCATTCCCAGGTCTTCGAAGGCGAGTACTTTGGAGGCGATAATGGCCTTGGAGACCAGATATGCAGCACCACCTACCGCCATAAGGTAAACAGCTTTGTTATCCTTGATGGCATCAATGGCCAGTGGGCCACGCTCTGCCTTGCCTACCATACCAATCAAGCCCGTTTTCTCCAGCACGGTACGGGTGAATTTGTCCATGCGCGTTGCCGTAGTTGGACCCGCCGGGCCGACCACTTCGTCGCCCACTGGGTCCACCGGACCAACGTAGTAAATAAAGCGATTGGTAAAGTCCACAGGTAACGCTTCGCCTTTGGAAATCATATCCACCAAACGTTTGTGCGCCGCATCGCGCCCGGTAAGTAGCTTGCCATTTAACAACAGGGTCTGACCGGGCTGCCACTTGGCTACGTCCTCTGGGCTTATGGTATCGAGGTCTACGCGCTCAACGCTATCTCCCACTTCCCAGCTCACTTCTGGCCAGTCTTCCAGGCTTGGTGGCGTTTGCAAGGCGGCACCGGAACCATCCAGAGTGAAGTGGGTGTGCCGCGTGGCTGCGCAGTTAGGAATAACTGCCACCGCTTTGTTGGCTGCGTGGGTGGGGTAGTCTTTCACTTTGACATCCAGAACCGTGGTTAAGCCGCCCAAGCCCTGAGCACCAATGCCCAGCGCGTTAACCTTATCCATTAATTCCAGGCGCAGCTCTTCTGAGCGATTAGTGGCACCACGTTCACGCAAGTCTTGAATATCTACCGGGTCGAGCAAGGCTTCTTTGGCCAACAACATGGCCTTTTCTGCCGTACCGCCAATGCCAATGCCTAGCATGCCGGGGGGGCACCAGCCTGCGCCCATTGTTGGCACTACTTTAAGCACCCAGTCTACTAATGAGTCCGATGGGTTGAGCATGGCAAATTTGGTCTTGGCCTCAGAGCCTCCACCCTTCGCAGCGACGTGAATATCGATGGTATTGCCGGGAACCATTTTGTAGTGAATAACGGCTGGTGTGTTATCACCGGTATTCTGCCTGCCGCCATCAGGGTCTGACAGAATAGATGCGCGCAGCAAGTTGTCGGTGTTCAGGTAGGCTTGGCGAACCCCCTGGTTGATCATATCGTCGAAGCTCATATCGCCTTCAACTTTGGTGTCCATTCCAACATTGACGAAAGCCGTCACAATGCCAGTATCCTGACAAATGGGGCGACGCCCTTGGGCACACATACGGGAATTGATCAAGATTTGAGCCATTGCGTCTTTCGCTGCAGGATTGGCTTCTTTTTGGTAAGCCTCGTGCACGGCATCGATAAAATCTTTTGGGTGATAATAGGAGATGAACTGCAGTGCATCAGCCACGCTGGCGATGATGTCTTCCTGGCGAATTACAGTAGTCATGATCGGTTCCACATGTTGAATAAAAAATACCGGTCTATTTTAACCGGTATTTAATCTGTTATTGAGTGTTTACTATGGAAATAAGGTCGCAATCGGTGCTCACGACTTGAATAATGGGCTACCAGCTACGGCAGAGCTGCTCCGCTATTCTGCTCAAGCAACTGTTTGTTGACGCTGCGCCGGAATGCATCTATTGCCTGAATAGCCTCTTCATTGCTGGTAATTCGACGCTTAAACTCGGCTTCCATTTTTTCCAGTTGCCGCATTTTATCACTTAGCTCCTGCACTTGGCTTAGCTGTGCCTGTGTTTTACTTTCAATGGCCGACATAGAACTTTGCTGAGAATCCAGCAAATCATTAATCAGTTTAATTTCAGTATTGGGTGCCTTCAGAGCAGCGGCAATTTTCTTTTCCACTGACTTAGCCCCTTTTGAAAGTACCGCCAGTTGCTCTGTATTTTTTTCAATGGACTTTTTATTGCGGTCGTAGGATACCCCCCACAACTTGCGTATTTCCGAGTCAGCCCATTTCAACTTGGCCTGCATGGCGGCCATAGAGGCGGTAGATTCATCACCAGACATTTCCAACCTGCTCTCCAAATCGAGAATGCGTGTTTCCGATGCTACAAGCTGTTTTTGAGCCTCCATTAATTGCCAGTATGCGAATGCCGCCAGACCGACCCCAACCAAAGCCACAAACAGGGCCAGTGGCGCCAAACGGGATTTAACAATTACAGGACGAGCCGGAGGTACTTGCGCGGCACCCGCACGAGCTTGAGAGGCTTTTGGGCGATTACGAATCTCGTCTTGCTCGGGTCGAATCGCATTTATTGTAGGTTCTTTACGTTCGCTCATAATTAGAACTTGGTTTGGTTAAACTTAATTGTGGTTGAACAGAGGCCTGCCTAGCAAGCCCTGCGTAGCCAGTAATTTTACAGGAATAACAGCAATAGGAAGAATACCGCAGTTAATGCCAGGCTCATATGAATCACACCACGAATACTGGCAATTGGGCCTAACTTTCCAAATATAGCATTCACCTGCAATAGCACGGTTAACGCTAAAGCGGCGATCAAACCCAAACCGCCACCCTGCGCAACCAGCAAGTAATCGGCAACATAACCCAGATGCGGCGAGCCCAGCATGCAAAACAGCATGGGCGCCGAAAACAGTACGTTTGTCCGGGAGGCCAACGCAGCTTTCTTCGCCGCTACTGCAGCATCGCCTTCAACCATACCCAAGACAATTTTCTGATTGGGCCAGATTACCAGCCACACATTCAGAAACATTAGAATACCCAATAGTGCACCGAGAATAATGTAATCATTCATTAAACTGCGATGATGAACCCCCACCAGCAAAATTACTCCGCTTATCAGAGTGAGCATCGCTGCCCAGCGAAACCACCCTAGCGCACGCGGCGCAAGCTTGGCTTTGGCATCAGCAAGGGCTTCTGGCTCTGCTTGTTTAAAGTATTCCGTTTGAACGAAATTAAAATAATAAAGCATGCCCACCCATACAACGCCAAACAGCACATGCATCCAACGGAATAAAAAGTCTACGATTTCCATAAGGCCTCTTTCAGTTTCAATTTATATTTGCCTCCAATGATTATACTGGAAGCAGAGATTACACGCCTAAGACGCCGCTCGAGCGATTCGCACCCTCTGAGACAAGTATGCCCAAGCCTTGTTAATAAAGTATACCGCCAGTAAGTACATTTCAGGCCTGAGAGGGACAGAGTAGCGAGGCTCTGATTGTAAAACAACGTATACGGCACTCACGTATACCACCACTATCGCTAAAATCGCAGGTAGAAAAGCAGAATTAGAACGAAATATTTGACTGCAGGCCAATGCTGCGCCTCCAAGCGCACACAAAAACAATAGAGGGTGCAAGCCCTTCATCAAAGAAACCGTTAGTATCGCAAGGTGTGATGTGAAATAGATTGACGAAGCCACAGGGTATACGTATATATCTCCACGCCCTACTAGGATATCCCAATCCCACAATAACTTGGGCTTACTCCAAAAATACCATTTCAGGTAGTGAATGGGCTCCTCGACAAAACGCTCACCAAGTGCGCTAAAAAAAAGCGCGTATGAACCGCCAAATGCCTTTTTATCAACCGTTGCTGGATTACTGGGGTTACGAGGGTTAGCTCTCCATATCCTGTGATAATCAGAGTGGGCACCAATTACGAGATTATTGAATACTCGGTCGGAACTTGATGGTGAACTTTCCGGGACAGAAATCAGCCCGCGAGCGCTCCATGCTCCTATACACATTAGGTATACAAACACGAAAGCCAACACTGATCGCTTGGAAGACCCAGGGTATTTGAACACCATCGCCAAAAGCAGAATAAACGGTGCAAATAAAATAACCGGATTAACAAAATACGTTGCCACAAAACCAAGAGAAGCTCCCAAACCCAGTAGAACATTTTGTTTTTTTGTAAACGCAAAAAACAAAAGAAGCGACAGAGCAAGAAGAAAACAAAATAATACTTCCGTTAAAAAGTAGCCTCCCAGCGTCACTAAGTGCGGACTCAATAAAGTAAGGACAGATGCAGTTACGGCGCCCGCGGCGCCTAAAAACCTCCGACCTAGCAACCACGTCAAAAGCACGATGAATGCACCTAACAATGCCTGCAATAGCAGCACAGCATCATTAGTTTCAACATTGAACACTTTGGCCAAATATGAGCTTGCGAAAAGAAATGAGGGGTAACCCGGAGCCCAATAAGAATCAGGTATTGGTGGGACCGACCTTGATTTAGAAAATACGCCATGGTCAACCATATTCACCGAATATTGAACGTATGAGTGGGCATCGCCCCGAATATAGTCATTAATCACAAGTTCATTCAGGTACCATAGCCGAAAAGCAAGGGCCAACAGAAAGACTATCGAGGGAATGACAAAGCTCTTTTTGAGCATCTATATGCGCTCCATTTTGGTTTGGTCTAGACTACACAATTTTGCCCGCTTAATGGAGCATCACAAAAAAGGGCCGCAATGCGACCCTCAATACCGGTAAACTTGCTAAAAACACACTAAGCGGCGAAGTTGCTGTTCGCAAATTCCCAATTAACAAGGCTCCAAAATGCGTCCATATAGCTAGGGCGAGCGTTGCGGTAGTCGATGTAGTAGGCGTGCTCCCAAACATCAACTGTCAGCAAAGGCGTTACGGAATCGTCGGTTAATGGTGTACCCGCATTTGAGGTGTTTACGATTGCTACACTGCCATCAGCTTTTTTAACCAGCCAGGTCCAGCCAGAACCAAAGTTGTTAATTGCAGATGCAGTAAATTTCTCTTTGAATTCAGCAAAAGAACCAAATGCAGCATTAATTGCTTCGGCTAGCGCGCCATTCGCTTCGCCACCACCATTAGGTGCCAGACAGTTCCAGTAGAAAGTGTGATTCCAGATTTGTGCGGCGTTGTTGAATACACCACCACTGGACGTTTTAACCACGTCTTCCAGAGATTTACCTTCGAATTCGGTTCCAGGCACCAGACCATTAAGTTTAACCACGTAGGTGTTGTGGTGTTTACCGTAATGGAAATCGATGGTTTCGGCAGAAATGTGGGGGGCAAGCGCGTCACGCGCATATGGCAGAGCAGGTAGTTCAAAAGCCATGAGAATACTCCTTGGAAACATATAGTTCGTTTTAGTGGATGGAAGTCTACAGCCGTACGGACAAAATAGAAATTAAGAACAACTATTAACGTGACAATAGAATCTATAGTGAAGATAAAGAAACGGCCCCAAACGGAGCCGTTAGAATAGCAAATATCGTGGGGGCTGCTTACATCATGCCGCCCATACCACCCATACCACCCATGCCGCCCATATCTGGAGCGCCACCTGCGGCTTTATCTTCTGGCTTATCGGCAACCATTGCTTCGGTTGTGATCATTAAGCCTGCGATAGAGCCTGCAGCTTGCAATGCAGTACGGGTAACTTTTGCTGGGTCAAGGATACCCATTTCCAGCATATCGCCATACTCGCCAGTGCCAGCGTTGTAACCGAAATTACCTTCGCCTTGACGAACTTTATCAGCAATTACAGAGGCTTCTTCACCTGCATTTTCTACGATCTGACGCAATGGGTATTCCATGGCGCGACGCGCAAGGCCGATACCAGCAGTTTGGTCTTCGTTGTCACCGGTAAGATCAATGATTGAATCAATAGCTCGCATCAAAGCAACACCACCACCAGGCACTACACCTTCTTCAACGGCGGCGCGAGTGGCGTGAAGTGCATCTTCTACACGCGCTTTTTTCTCTTTCATTTCAACTTCGGTAGCCGCGCCAACTTTAATAACCGCAACACCCCCAGCCAATTTGGCTACGCGCTCTTGCAGTTTCTCTGCGTCATACTCAGAGCTGGTCTCTTCGATTTGAGAGCGAATTTGGTTAACACGTGCTTTGATATCGTCTGCTGAGCCGGCGCCGTCGACAATCACACTGATCTCTTTAGACATGGTAATACGCTTGGCAGAACCCAGGTGCTCCAAACTAGCACTTTCCAGATCCAGACCAACTTCTTCTGAGATTACCGTACCGCCAGTAAGAATAGCGATGTCTTGCAACATAGCCTTACGACGATCACCAAAACCAGGTGCTTTACACGCAGCAACCTTGACAATGCCACGCATATTGTTAACAACCAAAGTGGCCAGTGCTTCGCCTTCAACATCCTCGGCAACAATTACCAGCGGCTTGCCGGCTTTTGCTACGGCTTCAAGAACGGGCAATAATTCACGAATGTTGGAGATTTTTTTGTCCACCAACAGAATAAGTGGGCTTTCGTGCTCAACACTCATGTTGTCCTGGTTGGTAATAAAGTATGGCGAGAGGTATCCGCGGTCAAACTGCATACCTTCTACAACGTCCAGCTCGTTTTCCAGGCTGTTACCTTCTTCAACGGTGATTACACCTTCTTTACCCACTTTCTGCATGGCTTCAGCGATGATATCGCCTACTTGAACGTCGGAGTTAGCAGAGATAGTGCCTACTTGAGCAATGGACTTGCTGTCTTCACAAGGCTGAGCGTTTGCACTAACAAAGGTAACGGCTGCTGCAACGGCTTTATCGATACCGCGCTTAAGATCCATTGGGTTCATACCCGCTGCAACGGATTTAAGGCCTTCGTTCACAATGGACTGGGCCAATACAGTTGCAGTGGTGGTTCCGTCACCGGCATCGTCAGAAGCTTTGGAAGCAACTTCCTTAACCATTTGCGCGCCCATGTTTTCGAACTTGTCGGTAAGCTCGATTTCTTTTGCTACGGATACGCCGTCTTTAGTTACAGTGGGTGAACCAAAGGCTTTGTCCAGTACAACGTTGCGGCCTTTAGGGCCCAGGGTAACTTTTACAGCGTCGGCCAGAACATTTACACCGGCCAACATTTTTTGGCGAGCGTCATCACCAAATTTAACGTCTTTAGCTGCCATAGTAATTTTCCTTACTCTCTAATATATGTTTACTTGAATGGAGTGAAATAATTTGCGTGCGAAACTTATTCGACAACCGCTTTAATGTCACTTTCGCTTAGAATGACAAGCTCTTCGCCGTCAACTTCGATGGTGTCGCTGCCGGCATATTTACCGAATACAACGGTGTCACCAACTTTAACGTCAACAGGACGATTTTCGCCGTTATCCAACACGCGGCCAGAACCAACAGCTATAACTTCACCTTGGTTTGGTTTTTCCTTGGCGGAGCCTGGGAGCACGATGCCACCGGCAGTTTTTTCCTCTTCTTCCTTGCGGCGAACCACAACACGATCGTGTAAAGGACGGATTTTCATTGATGATTTCTCCAATATTTGCGTTTTTAAGCACGTTGCCCTGAAGTGGAGCAAGTTTTTCAGAAGCAGCCCTGCGTACGGCAGGACCGCAGAAGTCTACGTGTAGCCCAAGATGGGTGCCCGATTCGCGATTTCAACACCTAAAACTAAATTTTTTTACCCCCAGGGATGGGGGGTATGCTGAGATTTGTCTGGAACAAATCCAGTAC
>FXAI01000001.1:42038-257906 GCA_900177435.1 Alteromonadaceae bacterium Bs31 | reverse complement strand
AGCCCAGGGATGGGGGGTATGCTGAGATTTGTCTGGAACAAATCGAGTAAAGGGCCAAGTACAGGCCTATCTTCGTACACCTTGCCGTAAGGGCTAAATCAGTAGGCCAGCAAGCCAGACTGAATAGATCTCGCTTTCAGTTATTCCAGAAACGGGTATTTAGACAGAGGGCTCGGTGGAAGGCAGCGGACACACTCTCTCAATCGTCGCGGCGATACTCACCGTCGATGGTTTGGTGGCTGCCTTTCGATGTATCGCCGGAACGGTAGGTTTTGTGAGTATTTACGTGCATTTGCTGCACAACAAAGCGCTTTGCCACCGAGCCAACAATTAGCTGGCGAACTCCAGGAAGCAGGCACGCGAACCCAATAGCATCGGTAACAAAGCCCGGCGTCAGTAACAAGGCGCCACCCACTGCGAGAAAGAGGCCTTCCAGCATTTCTGTCGCGGGTAGTTCCCCAGATTCCATTTTTAACCTCGCCCGCATTAGGGTGCTAAAACCCTGCTGCTTAAGCAGTGCGAGACCAATCATTGCTGTTAGCAGTACCAGAGCAATGGTTGGCAGGGCACCAATTAGCCCGCCAACTCTTATTAGCAACCACATTTCTATGATGGGGGTAACAACAAACAGTAGTAACAGGTATCTCACTAACAGACTCCAATCGGTATTCTTGTCTATCATGCGGTCAAATAAGTAAAACACAAGGCTCGGCTAGCTCTGCAGCGCCTTGTTCTGTAGGGTTACGCACCATAACAATCAATAGAGCATCGTATAAATTGAACGACAAACAACTCTCATGGGGCCAATCCCTCGCGCTTTATAGCAAACGGCCGGTATTAATTATGTTAGTACTCGGTTTTTTTGCTGGCCTGCCATTCCTGCTGGTGTTTTCCACCCTTACTGCCTGGCTGACCGAGCACGGCGCAAGCCGCTCTGCAATCGGCTTTTTTGGTTGGGTGGGTATTACTTACTCGGTAAAAGTTTTCTGGGCTCCCGTGGTTGATAATTTGCCCCTCCCCCTCTTGAACCGCTTGCTCGGGAAACGGCGTAGCTGGCTGCTTATCGCCCAAGCCGGAATCGCTGCGGGGCTATTACTGATGGCCACGCTGGAGCCCAAAACAGAGCTTATCGCAGTAGCCCTGTGTGCTGTATTCGTCGCTTTTTCCTCGGCCACTCAGGATATTGTTATTGATGCTTATCGCATTGAGGTTGCCGTGCCGGAGTATCAGGCTGCAATGGCCGCCACTTACAACCTCGGCTATCGCATTGCCCTTCTGGTTGCTGGCGCCGGAAGCTTGTATATCGCAGACCTGGCGAACTGGCCCGCCGCTTACACCAGTATGGCGGGCATTATGGCGTTGGGAATATTGTTTACCTTTTTCATTGGCGAGCCAGCGGTAAAGGGTAGCTCTCAAGAAGCCACACCCGTCTTTACCCGCGAGTGGTTTGTACATGCCGTTGTGTCTCCATTTGTGGACTTTTTTAAACGCAACGGTACTTTTGCCCTGCTTATTCTGGCCTTTATCGGCCTGTTCCGCTTGAGCGATATCACCATGGGCATTATGGCTAATCCTTTTTATCTTGACCTTGGTTTCAGTAAGAGCCAGATTGCCAGTATTTCCAAGCTATATGGCTTTGCCATGACCATTGTCGGTGGTTTTCTCGGCGGCATTTGTGTTGCACGCTTTGGTGTACATCGCGTGCTTATAGCTGGGGCGATTATGGTCGCACTGACCAACCTGTTTTTTGTTCAACTGGCATTGGTGGGCGCAGTACCCGAGTGGCTGATTGTTACCATAAGTGCAGACAACCTCAGCGCTGGTTTTGCTGCAACCAGCTTTATCGCTTACCTCTCTGGGCTAACCAATCGTGCATACACGGCAACACAGTATGCTTTGTTTTCATCCTTAATGACCCTGCCCGGTAAATTCCAGAGTGGGTTTTCCGGCGTGATAGTGGACAACTTTGGCTATGCCAGCTTCTTTCTCTATGCTGCTGCAATGGGCATCCCGGCAATTGTGCTGGCGGTGTTGGTGTGGAGGACTCAAGAGAAAGCCAGCTAGGGGCTGGTAATGGGATTGGGTCTTACCGGCTGGCGTACAACAATAACAGCTCAAAGGGTTTAGGCGCCTGGCGAGCGCCTCAAGGGTACTATGGCCGCATCCATGCTGATAGGAGGAGAACTGTATGCATGTACAGCCAGCCGGTAAGAATATTCATATTATGCCTATGCGCCAGCGAGGTCAAGACGTTTCCGGGAATAGATTGGAATAAGCCTTGGGGAGTCGTAAGCCCCTTGTTTCTACCCTTTGAAATCAACGTCCGCTATGTAAGCGAACGCTCACATCAAGTTATATCAATATGATTAGAATCGACGCCCCCGCCAGCCAAAACCACAATGTGCGGGTATATAGATTGGTCAGTAAGTTAAGTTCTTTACGGGTTACTTCGCAAGTCTGAGTCAAATCTTCTTCCACAGATAATGCTCCCAGGATCATTGGGCTAAGTACCGCAGTTGTGGAGCGGCTTATGCAAAACACGCAGTCTTTCCATCGCTGGAAACAACCAACAAAGTTCCCGGTTAGGGCAAAGGATAAACCCAGTAAACGAACTGCCGGCCACTCCAGTATCCAGCGCATTCTTCGCGCAAGGTCATCTTGCGGGCGGGCTTGGCGGGAATAGAGAAAGGTGAGACGGTAGAGTAGCGCGCCCACAGGGCCAAGAATAAAAACCCAGAACAGCACGGCAAACATGCGCTCAAAGCCACGATAGCCTGCTTCATCAAGCACGTGTTCGTGCAGCTCGGCCCATTCCCCTTCAGGCACACCTTCGGTATCGACATTAAGCCGATGAGCCCGATCTAAAGCGGAAGGCCAATCTTCCACATAACAAGCCTTTGTATATTCTGTAACAATATCGCCAAACTCTCCGCGACCAAAACTGTACAGCAACACCAGTACACCAAGCGGCAAAAGCAGCCACTCGGAATAGGCGGCCAGTATCATTTGTAAAACAATCAGCGCAGCCACAGGCAGGCCAACGGCAGTAATCACTTGCAGGTCAGCCGGGATTCGAGCATTGCCAACAACGCGACTAACCCAGGCGAAGAACCAATGGTCTCGGTGAAGAGGGTTCGCTGCACCCCAAACTTGTAAAAAAGCCAAACCGATGACAACGATAAACAGGTTCATGAAAGCTCCGTACTGCGCTAATTATTGGTCGCGTTTTTTATATTGGCTAAGACTCAATGCTCTTAAAATAGTGATCGATTAAAGTAGTGATCGATATTTACCCCAGTCAAAAGCGGGGCCAGGGTCGGTTTTTCGACTTGGCGCAATGTCACTGTGGCCAACGATACGCTCCGGCGTAATTAAAGGAAAGGCCTGTAACAAACTGAGCGTCAGCTCCGCTAAACCTTGATACTGCTGTTCAGTATAGGGCTCAGTATCCGTGCCCTCCAGCTCTATGCCCACAGAAAAGTCGTTGCAATCTTCCCTACCCTGAAACACAGAACGCCCCGCATGCCATGCGCGTTTATCAAAGGGCACAAATTGCACAAGCTCTCCATCCCTGCGTATAAAGCAATGGGCGGACACTTGGAGCTCTGAAATCTGTTCAAAATAAGGGTGCTCGCTTGCTGGCAGCGAATTCAGAAAGAAGCGCTCGACAAAGTCTCCGCCAAACTCACCGGGGGGAAGGCTGATATTATGGATTACAAGCAGGGAGATATCACCCGTGTGCGGGCGAGTATTATAATTTGGGGAGAGGACCTTTCTGGCCTTGCTATACCAGCCATGCTCTATCACGATACTGCCCGATGGTTGACTCGAAGCAGTAAATCATACGTGTATAAGAGTGATTACCACAAGAAGGTGAGGACTTACTGCGGCTTTCGCAAGCTCGATACGACGGTTTCCAAGGCCCGATCGAATAGCATACTGTTATCCAGAGCGCGTATGCGATTCTCCTTGAGCATCAAAGCGAGATCATGCTGGGGCTTTTCTGCCACCTTCATACCATTGCGATTAACAAAGATATATTTCCCGGTTGGTTTTATGAATGCTGCGAGTCTGCAACGAGCCACGCTACCCTCATCATCGACCATCTCAAACCAGGCACCCTGAACAAAACTGGCAACCTGCTGCATGTATGTACTGTCCGGGGAGAGCTTCTCCTCCTGTGATTTTTCTTGCACCTTTTGCTGTACTTTCGGTGCCTGCACTTTGGCCGCTTGGGGCTCTTTAGGCTGCCGTTTTTCTTCTGGCTTTGGCTCTAAATTCGGCGTTAAAGTCTCAGTCTCATCCATAGATGCGTCGGCCAGCGCCGCGTCAACATCTGCCAACAACTCGTCAGCTTCGTTTAGCTCCAGGGGCTCAAGTTCATCTGCAACCAGTTCGCTATCATTGCTCGACGGTGCCTTCGCCTTAACCAACTGGGTGGCTAAAGCCGGCGACTGCTCAGTACTTTCGATCTTTCCACGAATACAGGACAAGTGAATGTCCTCCAGTGTTTTGAATATTTCTGACATTTCGAAGGGGTTGAAAGAGATGGAGTCCAAACCGGCACGCAGACGCTGTAGCAGGCCCGGAACCAGCTTTATCAGTCGTTTGCGCTGCTCATTATCTCGTGGAGTTTTAACACTCCAGACCAGATCCTCAAGAGTTTGCAAAGACTCCAGCCACAGGGAAGACTCGCTGCCATACTTCAAATTGTTAATAAACAGCACGTTACTCCAAGGGCCATTAATGAGGCCCTGAATAAGCTCTGGTAACTCTTGGTCTATAGTTCGAAGTTCTATTTCGATTGCGACAATGGTGCGAGAAACTTCTGCTTTCGCTTTACCATCTTCTGCATCGAGCGTTCTGCGTTCCATGACCTCACTACGGCGGTGCTCTTTTTGTATAAAGGAAGAAAAATCGGCAAGCAGCTCGTTAAAGATAGCGACATCCGTATCAAAGCTATTCAATAGCTTGGTAATAACATCGTTAATTTTGTTGTAAAGAGGGTCTGCCTTACCGCCTGCACCGGGCTGCCAGCCCAATGCCGCCGTGGCAATCTCATTTAACAAACGGCGGGCGGAATGGCCTCCCTTTGCGAAAAAGGATTTATCGAGTAAGGCCACTTTAACAAGGGGCATCTGCAAGCGGCTAATTTGCAATTTCATATCTTTCGCGAGGTTTTTATCCTCGAGAATGAAATTGAACAGCATGTCGACCAGTTTTATAACTTCGATTTCGGTGCGCGCAATTTCTGCTTTAGAACCCTTGCGTTGCTGTAGCGCGGTGATCAAGTCAAGCGCTTTTAAATTCCCATCTAAGGATGCCGACATAGGCGCCTGCTGAGCAAGAGAAAGCATATGAACTATTTCATCTATGGCGGAACTCTGCGCTTGCGCCCTTTGCTGCCCCGCGATCATTCCGCCGAGTAACTTGGCGACTTCATTGCTGGCTACTTCGCTTGCGGCATCAACAGGAGTATTAGAGCTTGGTTTGTTTGCCTGCTGCATTTGTGATGAACTAGCGGGCGAGGATACCCCCGAACGCGATTTCAAACGCGCTGTTAGAGAAGGCAGCACATTATGATCGACCAAGAGCTGATTTGCGTTTTGATACAGGTCTTCCAAGTTTTGCATTACCGACCTGTCAAACAGCTTAAACAAAACGAGCTTGGCCTTGATATCAATGTCCAAGCGTCTTGCTTGATCAATAAAAGCGTTGGCAATTATTTCTGGCGCAAGAGGGTTGTTCTGATGAAATACCTTAACGGGTACCAGGCTATCGAGGCGCAACGATAATAACTGAATGGCCTCTGCAAACTCAGTACTTGCACGACTAACAGAAGACTCCACCGCTACCAGCTCTTCGAGCTCATCATTCTGCACGAGCGACAGAGCATCGGAGTTTAGCGAGTCGTCAAAAGTGCTTGTGGATACCTCGCCGGTTGCCAAACTGGCAAAGGCTGTATCTATCGCCCCTGCGAAGCGCTTTTCAAAGCCCCGTCGCTGAACACGAACCTCACGCATGGAGTCAAAGTAAATGTTCTGTTCTTGATTGGTACAAGCCTTATCTGCAAGGCTAAAAAGGGAGTCGTCAGCTCCGTCAAAGAAGCCTCTGAGCTTTTGCATCAGCATGAGTTTGCCCTTCTCATGCACGGCATGGACTGCGGCGGGAAGCCTAGCGATTCGTGCGCGCGCCATTCTTTGACTCTCAGGTTCCAAGCGTACTACCTTCACGTTCGGATTTTTGGCGTGTTCCGGCACTTAATGCCTCCAATATAACGGCCACTCTTGTGTACTAACATGCTGACAAAATTTGTTCATTGTGAACCGATTCTGTCGTGTCTTTTAACTGAGTATAATGTATGAAATTAGACTGCCTACGCCAGTTTGTGTCGTTCGAGACCTGTATCACATGCAATGTTTTAATTCGTGACGGACTTAAAGAATGAGCAGTACTTCGCGTCGACTTGTTATAATCCATCACATATGTGTCGCGTTTTTTTATTCCTTTAAGGTTGGAAAGCCATGAACACCACACACCCACCAGGTAAACGCGCGGGCAAAGGCATGCTGATTGCCTCCTGGCTTCTGGTACTTGCTGGGCTGACCTTGTTCTTTGCGCAACAGGAGAAAAAACAGTACAACCCCAATCAGAATATAGCCTCCAGCCAAGAAAATGGGATCACGGAGGTGACATTATTACGCAACAAGTACGGCCACTACGTGACCAGCGGAACAATAAACGCTGCCCCTGTGACCTTTATGCTTGATACTGGCGCCACACAAGTCGCCATACCCGCCCAGCTCGGCGCTAAGCTTGGGCTCAAGCGTGGCCCCCGCTACCCCGTGATGACCGCCAATGGACAGGTGAGCGTGTGGGCAACATCCATCAATGAGTTAACCATTGGCCCTATCACCCTGAAAAATGTGCGAGCGGCCTTAAACCCCGGAATGCAGGGCACGGAGATTCTACTGGGTATGAGCGCCCTCAAAACCCTGGACTTTAACCAAAGTGGTAAAGAACTCACCCTTAAACAGTACAGCTATTCGCCTTAGAGAACCCCATTAGAGACCCCTTATGAATATCACCCTTGAGCAGATTAGAGATGATATCCAGCGCGCAGTGACAAGCGCTCTGGCAGAAGATGTAGGCAGCGGCGACATAAGCGCTCAACTCATCGCCGCAGATAAAACGGACAGGGCCGAAATCATCACTCGAGAAGCCTGCGTTGTTTGCGGTATTGCATGGTTTGATGAGGTTTTTAGCCAGCTAGGGGGCATAAGCGACATAGAGTGGCACGTTAAAGACGGCGACACAGTGGACGCCAACACCACGCTCGTATCCCTGCAAGGCAACACCCGCACCCTGCTCACCGGCGAACGGACCGCCATGAATTTTCTGCAGTTTCTCAGCGGCATAGCCACAAAGGCCAGCCACTACGCTACACTGGTGAAAGGCACCAACATCAAAATACTGGATACCCGCAAAACCATACCCGGCCTGAGAACCGCGCAAAAATATGCGGTAAATTGCGGCGGTTGCCACAATCATCGTATTGGTTTGTTTGATGCCTATTTAATTAAGGAGAATCATATATTGGCATGCGGAGGGATTCGAGAGGCAATTGAAATGGCCAGAAACAATCAGCCGGGAAAAGCAGTAGAAGTAGAGGTGGAGTCTATCGCGGAGCTTAAGCTCGCACTCGAAACAGGGGTAGATATTGTTATGTTGGATAATTTTGATGAAGAAATGTTGGCCGATGCAGGCAAGATGGAAAGGACTGCGAAATATGAGGTATCAGGGAACGTTACACTGGATAAAATGGAAAGTTTAACCAAAGCCAATATTGACTACATTTCAATTGGGGATCTTACTAAAAACATCAATGCGCTTGATCTATCCATGAGAATCCGATAACCCCCTCCAACACGCCACAAGCAGCGGTTCTAATATCAATGATCCACATATTTTTGGGAACAAAAGCACAACTAATAAAAATGGCACCAATAATGGTGCTACTCCAAGAACGAAGCATTGACTACAATTTTATCTTCAGCGGGCAGCATCAAGACACCATTGCTGATTTGCGAGAAAATTTTGGAGTAAAAGAGCCAGACGTAATTCTCCATAAGGGTAAAGATATAAACTCTATTCCCAAAATGCTCTACTGGCTTGTCAAAGTAATTCTCGTATCATTATTTAACGGTAGAAAAATTTGGCAAAAAGACCGAAAAGGTATAGTACTTAACCACGGAGATACTTTCTCAACGCTGCTCGGTTCATTGCTTGCTAAAATCTACGGGCATAAAAATGCACATGTAGAGTCCGGCTTGCGATCTCACAACATATTCCACCCATTTCCAGAGGAGTTAACACGCTTAGCCGTATTTACACTCACAGATATATATTTTGCTCCGGGAGATTGGGCGCTAAAAAACCTAGAGCGATATAAAGGCTTAAAAGTCAACACCCAGTGCAACACACTCTACGATGCACTTCAATCTATATCTAACAAGCCACCACCGATGTCGCTCGCAATTCCTAGCGAGCCTTTTGCAGTTGTAACGTTACATCGGTTCGAAAACTTGTACGACAGAAAAAAACTGGAAGAGTCTATCCAAATTCTTACAGACATCAGCGAAACAATGAAACTGCTATTTATACTTCATAGCCCAACCAAACGAAAACTAGAAGCAACAGGGTTAATGGAAAAGCTAGCCACCAATAAAAATATAGAGCTTCGCCCTAGATACGACTACATGAATTTTATCGCGCTAATAAAAAAATCAGAATATGTCATTAGCGACGGAGGCAGTAATCAAGAGGAGTGCTACTACCTTGGGAAGCCATGCATGCTTTTTAGAAATGCCACTGAACGGAAAGAAGGGCTCGGAGAGAACTGTATTCTAAGCAAATTCAAAAAAAATGAGATACTAAACTTTACTTCCAACCACAAAAGCTTTGTAAGACCGAGTATATCGTTAGAAATACCGCCCTCTGAAATAATCCTTGAAAAAACAATCAAGTTATCTAATCGAGTAACTTAGTATAAAAGCTGAAAAATTGCTGCGACTTTAATAAATACGTCCAAACACACATAGAAAATAGAGCTTACACCCTAGCAAACGATTAGAGCTATAGTTCTAGTTAGCAGAGAACCCCTCTTCAGCTGAAGCCTAAGCGATAGGTGAATCAAATACCAAGAATAGAAACAGCAGCTATAAAATGGATTTGCATTCAAGTCGACGCTATTACAGGACACGGTTGAAATGGCGCTTACTTTCGTTAAAAATTAGAGCTCGAAATCAACAAGATCTTTAATTTCAAAATCTTTCACAGTAAAATTACCAGCCCTAGACGGGTTAAACATCTTACACTTCAACTCATCGAGATCTCTTTGGTTTACATATCGACCAAGCATGGTCTGCAATCCCAAAGAGTCCAATAGAGACTGAACGTCTATCATAAGAGGGACCACATGGTCACTCTTATTTTGAGTTGCATATAGCGTTATTATTCTCGACAAAGAAAAGCTACACGCTAATCCATGCGGAACACCAAAATAACTCGTTAACGGATAAGATATCGAATGAGCCATTGCGGTTTTTGTTTGACTAATCGCCATACCAGCTAATAAGCTCGCCTCCATTAACTTCGTCCTAGACTTAATACAGCCTGGCTCCCGCAAAACTTCGGGAAGAGCTGACAGAGAGGAGCGTAGAGATTTACACGCAAAACTCTCCGTTATGGGTGTTCGGCCTATATTCCACAAAGATTCTAGAGCATGAGAAATTGTATCCAATGCCGTAATAACAGTTTCCTTTTCAGGTAAAAACTGTGTCAATTTGGGGTCTAGTACCGCCATCGCAGGATATACGCTTACACCTGACAACGAGTGTTTTTTCTTATTCTTCTGATCCCAGATAGTAGCAAAAGGCGTGACTTCGGCACCAGTCCCTGATGTGGTTGGAATCGCAAAGTGAGGAAGTGATTTCACGTGACTAGCGTCAACCAACAGATCTCGCAACTCCGCATTTTTATTTGCCAGCATAAGTGCAACGGTTTTACCCGTATCAATTACACTCCCCCCTCCAATTGAGACCACACTCGATATTTTTTCATCACTAAACTCATCAACACACCTTAAAATTGATTCTATATCTGGATTAGGGACAACTTTATCAAAAACAAAGTAATCCTTTAAGCCTAGCTGCTCCTCCAACCCGCCTACACCGGCTCTACTAACATGCCCTGACGTGGTTACAATAAGCTTAGAGCTGTCATTACCAACAAAACTGGGCAACTTTTTCACTTTGCCTAGCCCAAAATGAATTTGAACTGGGTTGTAAAAACCCCATGATGTACTCAAGCCATCACCTTATCCATAAACAACAACTTATTTTCAATTGGTGTCGCTGTTGGCCTACCTAAATCCTCTCTAGAGCCCAAAGCCACTTTTATCTCAAATAGAACGGGGCTTTCATTTATATCCTCAATCTTCAACCAGCACCTAGATATTTCTTCAGCATTCGCAGCCTTGAAGTAGGCTCTATATCCGGAACCCAAAGCTATAGACTTAAAATCTATGTCACCAGCAACAGTGGGCTGACCTCCTACAGATTCATGAGCAGCATTGTTCAACAAAATGTGTACAAAATTACTTGGTGTTTGGCTTGATATAATTGGTAGCGCCCCTAGGTGCATCAAGGCGGCTCCATCACCGTCGATACAAAGAGTTTTTTTCTTGTTTCTACCCATACATACTCCCAGCGCAATAGAGGAAGCATGCCCCATGCCTCCTACCGTGAGAAAATCCGTGTTTGGCTCGCCACGCAGCCTTCTTAGATCAAAAAGCTCTCTAGACGTTTTACCTGTTGTAGAAACTATATTCACATCTGCACCTGCCAGATCTAACAATACATTCAGTGCTGTTTCGCGAAGCATTGAGCTCTCAGCTGGGCGCTCTCGGGTGGATTTATATGAGCTAAATGTATTTTTTCTTACTAACAGAGCTACCGGGGCTCCCGAGTCATGTATCCGTTTAAAAAGCTCATCTAAAACAACCTCAACACAACTGTTAGCATCCAAAACTATATATGGAACTTCCAGCAACTCTAACAACGCCGGAGTAATTCTTCCTTGCTTTACATGCTGAGGCTCATCACTTACACCTGGCTCTCCCCTCCAGCCGATAATAAGTACCATCGGAATCCGATAGACCTCCCTATCAGCTAAAGAAGTAAGAGGATTTACAACGTTACCCAGACCAGAGTTTTGCATATAAACAACCGGAACGGTACCAGTTGAAAGGTGACACCCAATCGCAGCACCTAGAGCACCACCTTCATTTGCTGCGATCATATGATTGTCGCCAGCATGATCATCAACGTACGCACAAAACGAACTCAACAAAGAATCAGGTACACCAGAAAAAAACTCGACGTTTTTACTTCTTAAGCCAGCATAAAGTATTTCCGGTGAAATCATTATTTAGCCTCGGGAATTAGTTCAATAATCTCTTTTATTGACAAGAGGTCACTATCAGCCTCTAAGGAACGACTATTATTTAAAATGGAATTAGCAACCTTCATCATCGCGGGATAAGCTGCCCGCAGTAGATGGTTTGCATATATGACAATATCTACCCCTTTTTCTCGTAACTCATCTTCCGTTACTGAATTATAGCTAGAAGGCACTGCTACGAGAACTCTCCTATTTTTCAATTGCTTGTAGCGATCGCAAAACTCAAAAATTTCATCGGGTTGTTTTTCTCGGCTGTGAATCATTATGCCGTCTGCGCCGGCTTCTAAGTATGCTTCAGCTCGCTCAATAGCATCGCTTACGCTTCGCCCAAGAATCAAGCTTTCAATTCTAGCAATTATCATAAACTCTTCAGTGGCCTGAGCCTTCTTGCCTTCACGGATTTTATGGCAAAAATTTTCTATTGAGTCCTGGGTCTGGGGCACATCTGTCCCAAACAAAGAATTTTTCTTAAGGCCGGTTTTATCCTCTATAATTGCGGCCGAAACACCAAGCCGCTCCAAAGTCCTTACGGTAAAGACGAAATGCTCCGGTTTTCCGCCAGTGTCTGCATCATAAATAACAGGCTTAGTGGTTACCTCCAGCACTTCATTCAGAGTGCTCATCCTCGAGGATACATCAACCGCTTCGATATCAGGCTTTCCTTTTGCTGTAGAGTCAGTAAGGCTGCTTCCCCACATCCCATCAAACTCTTTTTTCGACCCATCGCAATCAACATGCACGTTTTCTATTACCAACCCCGATAATGCGTTGTGGATATCCAGAAAACGAAGAGTACGATCGACACCTAGCATTCTTCGGAGTGACGCTCGACGTATGTCTGGTGTTGTGCCGATTTCTTTTAGTGCTTTATTCAGCTGTGTCGAGGATATCCCGGCAGTATACGGCACCTCTACAAGCTCGCCTCCCCACTTCGATATAGTTTGGATCACCTTCTCTCTAGTTTTTCTTTGAACCCCCTCTTGCCAGTCATCACCATGCACAACAAAAGCCGGACGAAATTGCTCCAAATTAGCTGTATAATCGAGAGTTTCTTGAGGGACTACGCTAGTCACACCTTTAATATTCTCAACTACCACTCTTCTTTTTTCAAAGTCCATATAAGGAACACGTTTGTAACTCGCAATAGCTTTATCAGTTAGTAACCCAACAGTAACCTCTCCCAGCTCAGCTCCTTTTTTAATGATATTCAAGTGGCCCGGATGCACTAAATCTGCACTCATACCAATATATACTTTCTTCACAACAACACCTTTATTTTTCATATAAAACAATCACTTACAATATCACGACACATCCCAACCATGAATATTAACGAAGACAAACACAAGCTATAGGGCTTCTCATAGATCTGATTGTAGACGATCGTAAAATTATTGCAGAGTATGCTCCTCTACCCAAACGACAAACCTGGCGCCAAAAACAACACCGATCAAGCACTGGCATTTGTACAAAGATTGCTGAAGGAGCCTTATGCCGAGCTCCTTACCTTTTAGCCAATCCCCCCCCCGATAAGGACACAGAGTTCGGTTTATACGACGATATCTTATAAATTTCACCCAGCTTCAAATAAAAACCAGCGATAACCTTTTCATTGGTGGTGACACATTCATCATCTTCATATATTTTGATGACTCTCACGAAGAGCTCACTAAGCACTATAATAGTATTTATGGGCAGGTCGACTCAGCTGTCAATCTCTTTTTCACGCTGATCAACATGACCATTGAGCCTACCCTTTAGTTAGTGGCAAGCGATCAGAGAGTGCAGCCCAGTGGCGTAAACTACAAATTTCAGGCACAAGAACAAATCGTGTACAGACATGGGAACAACATCCTCGGAATGTTTATTTACTAACACCAACCAATGAAAATTGATACTAAAAATGTAAACCACTGGTGGTTACTCATAAAGCAGGCCTTATTTGCAGCAGTAGCAGCTGCTGTTCGTGCCATTAGCCACAAACCGAAAAAACCAATAGTCATACTCTACGGCCATCAGTTTGCGGGCAATCTCAAGAGCTTATACATCGAATGGCAGCAACACCATCGGCAGGACTTGGACCTATACTTCCTTACACTCGACCCGGAACAATTTGTGAGTCTCAAAGCTGAGGGCATTCAAACGCTAGCCTGTCACAGGTGGAAAGATATGCGCACCTTAGCTATAAGCTCGATTATGGTTACAGATCACGGCCTGCATGCCATGTTTCCACTGATTCATATTACCGATATGAAGTTTATTGATGTGTGGCATGGGATCCCTTTCAAGGGTTTCGTACCGGAAGACTTCAAGCTTCAGCATCGCTACGACGAAATATGGGTTCCCTCTGAACGAGTCAAAAAACTCTACAGCACACGATTCGGCTTTGCTTCAAAAAAACTGAGAAGCCTTGGGTACGCGCGAACAGACAAACTGTTTCGCAAGGAGATTAGCGAGCTAGGATTCCGAGAACAATTTGGGCTGCTACCCGAGCAAAAAATCGTTCTGTATGCTCCGACCTGGCGACAGAAAGCTCACGAACCACCGCCGACCCCCTTCGGCCTTACAAACGATGACTTTATTATGCACCTCGGTAAGATCTGCGCGGTGCATGACGCACTTTTGGTGCTACGTTGCCACTTAAACACACTCGTAAAATATGATAACCAAGGTGGGGTTCTATGCGTACCCCAAAAACTGTACCCAGACACGGAAGATATCCTCCTTGCAACCGACATACTCGTCTGCGATTGGTCATCGATTTCCTTCGATTTTGCGATACTTCAACGCCCAACCCTTTTTCTCGACTTCCCTCCCCCCTTCCACAATGGACTTTCTCTAGGCCAGGAATACAGGTTTGGCGAGATCATTAAGGATATAGACGACCTGACTAATGCCATTACTAGCTATCTCATTGACCCGAAAATATACGAAAAAAAATATTCCCATAAGCAAGATGCCACAGTGAAAGAACTATACGCTAAGGAATCCATTGGAAGGGCATCTAGATTGCAGGTTGAGCGCTTGATAAAACTAGCTAGAATAGAGAAGCCCAACGACATTAATTGAGACGGTTCTCTGCACCGGCAAGGGAAAAAAAACATCTAAACCAAAAAAACACTGCACAGAAGGGGTCACAAAAAAATATGCTTCTAAACAAGATATTACTCTGGCTATTAAATAGCCCAACCTTATTGGCTCTACAAGACTTCCTAGCCACTCCCGTGTTAAAAAGACTACCCTCTAAACGGTATGAAAAAATACGTTTCAAGAAAAACATTCTATTTAAAATATTTGGGTTCGGTGCGAGTACACTAGCAATCCGCCACCTAGCACGTAAAGACATGGACTTATCACTACGTTATGCATGTGAAATTGTTTCAAACCAAGGGTATATTTTTTATTCTCAAAATTGGAAAGCATACCTACTCTACGTAGGCTTAATACATGCTTATAAAAAAAATTATGCTCAATCGAGTTTATGGCTGGCGGCGGGCATCACAAAACAAAAGAGCAGGCTTCATAACCTTACCATGATTCAATCTTACCCCGACGACTTCGCACAATGGCGCAACAACAATATTGAAGTTATTACAACTGCAGAAGGCTGGCATTCGCTACTAACAGAGGCTGATAAAAACGAGGAAAACAGAGAGCTATTACTAATATATATTGCTGTATTCGTTTTTTCACTACAACTTAAAGAGCTGGTGGCAACCTTCTTCGATGTATCTGAGATTAAGCACCACTCTGACTGGAAAAAAATGATAGTGTACCGCGATCGTAACTTGAGCTCGTCAAAATACAGCGAGGAATTAAGCAATGAAGAAATTTGGCATGGTTCATACTCAGACACATCACAAAAACTAGCAGTAAACGTTCTAAACCTCACTTTTCAGACAAGCCAAAAAAAACAAACACAGCTAGAAGACAACATTAGTGCTTTGTCAAAAACTGGAGACTACCCACATGTAAAGCATAAGCTATTCCCTTTAATCATGAAGGCGTTTAGCATGCTGAACAAGAAACAATACACAGAAGCAGTATCACTCCTGAAAGATACGCTTACCAGCAATGCGGACATCATAAACTCTGTAAAAGCCAGCGCCGGACCTACGAAAATATTTTTGGCCGGATTCGGCTGGAGCGGAAGCAGCGCGGTACATGATGCTCTGCGGTGTTACCCTCACACCAAAGATATGCCTGGCGTTGGTAACCTACCTTTCCTTAACATTGGAGCGGATAGTGAACCGATGCTCCATCAGGGGCCCGGCAGTCTACACGATCTTGTGAGCGAGCTAAACGAAAACCAATACATTCAAGGAAAGATACTGAAGTGTTTTTTCAAGAACTACGTATTACTAATGCCCAGCTACACATACAAAGAATACAAAGCCGTTCATGCAAACAAAAACATTATCGATGTAATAGGCTTCGACAATTTTTATTTGTTAATATGTGAGTTCATATACCAATACGCCTCCGCATTGCACAAAGGCACTCTCACTCAAGCTCTTTCCGCGATAGAGTCTTTTCAAGAGAATATTGTCAATATGATGTTCGATGATACAGATATTGTGTTTTTCAACAATTCCATTTTTGCGCACAGAGCAAAAATTTTAAACAACATCCGAGGACAGTCATATTATATTGTAGTTAACAGGAAAATGTCCGACCAATTTTGCGACCAAATGAGATCTAATAAATTTTTTAACGCTAGATTTCTAGAGTTTTATCTGGTAAAGCTAAGCCGAGTAATCGCTTACAAACTAGCAAAAAGGTATTCCACCAACAAGGGTGTAGAGTTTATAGACATCATGTTTGAATCTTGGATAAAAGACCAAAACCTAAGAGAGGCAATAGCAATTAAGATTTGCAAAAAATATGACAAAAGTGTCGAATCAACTTATTTTGACCCGGACAAATCAGCCAGGAACATCAACATCCCAAGAGATCAATTAGGGAAATTTGACAAAACATGCCTCAATATTTTCGAATATTTGGGCTTAAGCATTTAGCGCTCCATTCAAAAATCATCCAAAGGCGTTTTGATCAGAAAATTAACGTCATCAAACTCCTCTGGTCGGTGCGACACTGCGATTATGCAGAGTTCCGGATAAATCGAACCTATACGAGCAATTATAGCTTTCGCACTTGAGGTATCTAGAGAAGAGAACACCTCATCCATAAAAAGTACCTTACCCTCTCGATACAAGGCACGGCTAATTACCAGCCTAGAAACTTCTCCGTCTGAGAGCCCAATACTTCTGACATCGGCAGACGAAACAAGGATTCCTCTGTCATCAACAACTTTATCAAACCCAGAAGCATTTAACGCTTTTTTAAGCCGTTGACTATCAACATTGCTGCCCAAGCACACTATATCTTCTACTGTGGAGCCAACTAAACCATACCCAGAAGCACAATAAGAGACAGTCTCAAACCACCTTGCTCTACATAATTTTAATGGCACACCATCAATTAGCAAGCTACCGCTATCCGGCACAACCAAACCCATAAGCAAATCTAAAAAAGTACTTTTCCCACTGCCAGATTCTCCACATACCACACATATACCAGACAAAGGTATGCTTAGAGAAACATTTTGAAATAATGCACTAGCGCTACCTGGATGAGAATAACAAACCTTTTCCAAGCTAATTGAAGTAGGAGAGAGGCTCTTAACCTCATCATGAAGGCTGTCAGCTTCTAGCTGTAAAGCGTCCTCAATGGAAGAAAAGATTGCAGAAACAGATAAAAATTGATTTACGCTTTTATACATTTGCTGCATCGCTGGTATTAACCTATATGCAGCAAAGCCCAAAACAGCAATATTCTCCACCCACCAATCTCCGCCCTCCAAATACAAAGCCGCAAGCAAAATTCCAAGCATCCCTACGGCTTCTAGTATGAACTTAGGTATAGCAGAAACAATAGTAATATTAGCTTCACCGGTTGAAACCGACCGCTTTATTTCCTTGAATTCCGATAAGACACTTGCCCGAGCACCGGCTAAAATCACCTCTCTAAACGCATCATACACATCTATTTTAATGTCGTTGAGACGCGCTTTTTCAACAAATACCCTCTTACTTGTTTCTTTTATATACCGCTTTACGAAAAATGCAACCAATATATAAAAAAATGAAAAAAAACACGACACATACAACGTGAGAAACGGATTAATCGTTAAGAGCCAGGCAAGGAAAAGCAATAGTAAAAATATTCTTGAAATAATTACCACTGCCGTACTGAGAACTCCATTTGAGATATTATTCCCAAATACATCAACATCTCGCACCAACTTAGAGCGGGGAATAGAATAGAAGTTAGTTAAGCTTTTTGACAGGAAGCTGCGAAGCACTCGCACAGAAATACCAGTTCGCACCCTTTTAACATAGCGGTTCAATGAGTAGCTATGCAATATCTGTATAGCTGCACTCGCCACCACTAACACACTTGCAAATAGCAGAACCTCATTAATACCAATGTATGAGGGTGCCTGAAACCCAAAGAACTCGACACTTTGATGCTCTTGCTCACCAAATGCCAAACGCAACACAGGTAGAAGAGCAGCTAAGCCAACTAGCTGAGCAAGCGAGTTCACACAGCCTAACAACACCACAAAATAAAAGTCACGCTGCTCCCTCCGAGTAAGGAAGGAAAAGCTCTTTTTGAAAACTTCTATCAATGAAATCAACTTACCCTGAGAACCTCAGTTCACTAGCTTTAGGTGCAAAAACCCAGAGCTATTTTATTTTTGAGAATAAATTAAGCTTGTTATTTGCTCAGAAATTAAACCCATCATAAATATCAACAAAGATGTAGTAAAAAGCAACGCGCTCATATTGGTAAACCGCCCCGAAACTAAATAAGTAAAAATATAATACCCTAACCCCGTGCTAAACACTGCCAAACTCATTGGAAGAAAAACTTTTAACGGAGAATATAAGGTTCCTACCTTAAATATTATCAATAAGAATCTAACACCATCTTTCCATATTCTCAGATGACTATTGCCCTCTCTTTTTGCAACTTCTATTGGGACATAGGCAACCGAATAACCGGCTCTAAAAAAGGCCATCGTAGAAGTTGTTGGATAGGAAAACCCATTCGGCAGCAAAGACAAAAACTCGCGAAACTTCTGCGCATTAACAACACGAAAGCCGGAGGTGAGATCGCGCACTTTTCTCCCGGTTATCCAGCTAGCAAATAAATTGTAGAAAGTATTCGCAAACCACCGGCCAATACTGGCCTGAGATTTTCGACTCCGCGCACCAACTACCATGCAATATCCTTTTTTATATTCCTCAATGAGACGAGGAACATCTCTAGCAGAATGCTGTCCATCAGCGTCCATAAAAACAATTACATCACCTTTTGCTTTACGTGCTCCAGTTTTAATCGCAGCCCCATTGCCGATACTATATGGGTGGGAAATTACCGTAACGCCGTATTCTTGGCAGATTTTTTTAGTTTCATCTTCCGAGCCATCGTCAACAACAATGATTTCATCAAGGTTTTCTATCTTTATCAAATCAGGAAGAAGCTGAGCAAGCCCTTGCTGCTCATTTTTTGCAGGTATCACAACGGAAACAGTCATTTTACTTTTAATCCCACTATTATTTTACGCTTGCGGTTTAATACACTACTTTCAAGCCCTTCATATTTTACACGCCCAATCGTACTAAGTAAGCAGCGCTCAGCTACAAATCCTTCACTATCTTACTTAGCATTTCTTCGGCCTGCTCAATAACGAACCTATCCGCTTCCTTAGCGTCCTGAATCCCTTTGTGCAAAATATAAGCTGCGCCATCTAATTGCCCGTGAGAGGCCAGTAAGAGAGCCTGGCTCATAACCAGTTTCAACGGCTTAGTATAATTTGAATCCACGTATAATGACTTAGCCACCTGAGGCTCACCATGCAGCAATTCAACTCTCGCCATAAGGTCTTCAGCGTACATAGGAACTCGTGTTCGTTTGTATTTCCGGTTGTTGCTTACAGCGTTAACCAAACCTCTGAATCGGGCAATCGTTATCTGTTCACAGGCCTCTGAGCCAAATGACTCAAGTAGCAGCTCCAGAACCGGAATTGCCTGCCAGTCCAAACGACTCCTGACGAGTTCCTTTTCTATTTCCGCCAAATCGACATCGTCTACCTCAGCTCCAAGCCTACAAGCATAAGCATAGTACTTGAGGCCGACCAAAGGATTAGCGTTTTGTAATTTATAAGAACGCTCTAGCATTTTAAGCGCCATAATATGACCATCCGGCGCCTTACTGTATATAACAGCTGCTGACTCAAGCGCTCGGGAGGACCTGGGGTTTTCCTGCACCCAAACACCTACCGCCTTCTCTGGCTGCCCCCATAAACTTACACGAAAGAAAAGAAATGCCAAGCACATTGAGAAGAGAATAAGGCCACCAAACACCTTGTATCTCTTACTGTTTACCCAATTTATTATAAACCAGGAAATCGCTAAGATTATTCCTAGTGATGGTATGTAGTTTCTGTGCTCAAACTTGAGTTCGAGCATAACAACACTAGACTCCAGTATGTGGTTGACATAGAACCAAAGCACACCAAAACAAAATATTTGAAACCTCTTCCTAAAGACAACGGCCAGCCCAGCAAAGCAGCCATGAACAAGCATCCATACAATGGTGCTTATTGGAGACCAGATACTCGCCGAAATGACATAGCCGTCATGAAACACTCCTGCCGTCTGCCCCTTGGGAATGATTATATTCTGGAGGTAATCTCCCAGTATTCGAGCCTCAGTCATGAGGCGCTCAAACATTGAAAACTCTCTGCGAGACGGCAACTCTCGACCGTGCTCAAGTAGATATAGTAAATTTTTCCCTAACCTGTTAGCTAAATATATGAGAACCACCAAGCTCGGCAATATTATCGCAACCCTTCGAACCCAGCGAGTGGCAGGCGAGTCTTGCGCCCCAGAATTCAGCAACAAAGCCTCGATCAACCATAACTGCAACGGTATGAGAACAGCATTCTCTTTAGAAAGTAGAGCGAGCACGGCCAGCACACCACTCCCTAGCAGCGCCGCCCCTCCAAGCATGAGATTCCCGCGTAATAGTGTTCGCCGAGCTATTAGATAGAGGCAAATTGCAGCAAGGTTAAAAAAGGCTTCAAGAACCACCATCCGCTGAATAATGTATAGCACACTGGAGACATGATAGGGATGCGCTCCCCATACCGCTGCCGCGATAAGCGCCAGATACCGCGCGGTTTGATGATTAACTTTCAGCTCAGCAAATAGGACGATGAGAAAGAGAAACAGCAAGATCACGTTTGCCAGATGCAAAACAATATTAACAAATAGAAATGGCGCAGGGTTATCTGGCCATGAAGATGCGTTTGCAGCAAAGGAAAGAAGGGAAACAGGACGTCCTGTTGGCCCGGTAAATCCATTTAAAATAAAATGCTTGAGTTCAGTTAAATTTGCTATGTGACCCCATTCGGTCAAATAGGGCAAGGTGGCATAGTCATCAAGAAGAAAGGTCGCCCCGAGGCCAGGCAGGTAAACTATAAAAATAACAGCGCAGACAAAAAATAAGCCAATAGATATAGCTATGGTGTCTCGCTTGGCTCCCAGCCCCGAAAACATCTTCTCTCCACATTAGTTATTTAACAAATGAACGGAAATGACCTATCAATATGAATAAACTTAGCAGAGTGCGAAAAAACTAGGAAGCCAAAGCTAACAAAAAAGCCGCCCTTACGGCGGCCTTGTCTAGGCTACACTACGTTCATTTACAAGCAGTAGGCAAGTACTTAGTCTCGATACTGGTACCTGCGGCCGCAGTACAACTCCAGACCATAGAGCCCGCTGATGTAATTGGAGAGAGAACCAAAGTTTCACCTGAAACAACAGCAGAAGCATCGTTGCCCATAGTAGCACTAATTACACCGGCGGCTATCGCCACTTGCGTTACGTACTTACCAGAAAATTGATTCGCAGCAGGAATGCCCCTATAGCCATTGGTAATGTTGACCAATTCACCTTCATCCACATAGAAATCGCCAACAGTTGACTTGAGCCCGCCGGCTAAAGTTAGCGCCTCAGAAACCTGAGCGCGAGTTAGGTAGTCCTGGTAGGCTGGCAGCGCCACAGCAGCAAGAATTCCGATAATCGCAACTACGATCATCAATTCGATTAGGGTAAAACCTTTTTGAACCTGTTTCATCAGTAAATTTCCTCCAAGCGGAATATTTGAATTACGCTTTACCCATATACAATAAGAGTGCCAACTACTACTTTAGTGGCAATATGCGCTAAGATGGCGGCATAGCGGTCTGTTTGATCTAGTTTCACCGGCCTCTTAGGTGACGTAATTTGTCAGCTGAAGGACGAGAATTGACCAGTATGGTAATTTGGTTCAAGAGCCAAATTGAGCCCCATTTCACTTAATAAAGCTAAAACTAACAATAACTTACTAGCGGAAGCTAAAAAAAGTGGTAAAGTTTGCTCTGATACGAGAGACACAATAAATGCTGACCTACACTTTATGGAGTAGCAGCACGCATTAGCTGCACACACTGACCACTACTCTATACTGAGCGGTAGCCTTCAGCTTTATGGTTTTATAAACGCACATGAATACAGCCACATCAATAAGCGGACTCGCCCGACGCCTAGTGAAAGACAACCTTATCACTGAGGAAGAGGCTTTGACGGCCGTAGAACAGGCAAACAGAGAGAAAACACCTCTTCCCCTTTACTTGGTCAACAATAGCGCTGTTGATAGCAAGCAGCTCGCAGAAGCTGCGGCGGACGAGTTCGGTACTCCCTTGTTTGATATCGCCAGTTTGAGTAAAGATGCGGTTCCCTCCGGCCTGGTAGATTCCAAGCTAATTCAGAAGCACCACGCACTTCCGCTATTCAAACGGGGCAATCGACTATTTATCGCTGTCGCCGACCCCACTAACCTGCGAGCACTTGATGAAATCAAGTTCAACACAGGCCTCAATACCGAAGCTTTCCTCGCAGAGGCAGATAAACTTCATCTCGCCATAGAAGCGTTTCTAACTGCTGAGGAAGAAAGTATTGGCGATGCCTTGGGTGGCCTTGATGAAGATGCTCTGGACGACCTGGACATTGAAGCCGTCGACGAAGACGGGCCGAAGCACGACGACACCTCGGAGGCTGATGAAGCGCCAATAGTTCGATTTGTTAACAAAGTGCTGCTTGACGCCATTAAAATTGGCGCCTCGGATGTACATTTTGAACCCTATGAAAAAGCCTTTCGGGTAAGGTTTCGTACAGACGGAATTCTAAAGGAGATGGCACGCCCACCTGTAAACCTGGCAACGCGGCTGGCTGCTCGCTTAAAAGTAATGTCGCAAATGGATATCTCTGAACGGCGCGTCCCTCAAGACGGTCGCATAAAGATGAAAATATCAAAGACTCGCGCCATCGACTTCCGCGTGAACAGTCTACCCACACTGTTCGGTGAAAAGATTGTACTTCGTATTCTCGATCCCTCCAGCGCAAAGCTTGGTATTGATGCATTGGGCTACGAAGATGCGCAGAAAACAATGTTCATGGACGCTCTCGCCCAACCACAAGGTATGATTCTTGTTACAGGGCCAACCGGCTCGGGTAAAACCGTGTCACTTTATACCGGCCTGAATATTCTAAATACCAATGAACGCAATATCTCCACAGCTGAAGACCCAGTGGAAATAAACCTTGAAGGCATCAACCAGGTTAACGTAAACACCAGAGTGGGGCTCACCTTCGCTGAAGCGCTTCGCTCGTTTTTGCGACAGGACCCGGACGTGGTAATGGTGGGCGAGATTCGCGACCTGGAAACCGCAGAAATAGGCATTAAGGCGGCACAAACTGGCCATTTGGTATTATCCACACTACACACAAACAGTGCTCCAGAAACTCTCACGCGTCTACTCAATATGGGAGTGCCTACGTTTAACGTAGCCACTACCGTAAGTTTAATTATCGCCCAACGTTTGGCTCGGCGCTTATGCAGCGCTTGCAAAAAGCCAGCAGATGATATTCCCGATGAGATTCTTACCGAAGAAGGCTTTGACGATATTGACATGCCACGCGCTGAAATAACACTATTTCACCCAGTCGGCTGCGAAAAATGTAACCAAGGTTATAAAGGCAGGGTAGGTGTGTATGAAGTGGTAAGAATCAACGATGAAATTTCTCGCATTATTATGGAGGGAGGTAACTCCATCCAAATTGCAGATGCCGCGCGAAGAGCGGGCTTTAATGACCTGCGAAAATCCGCATTGAGAAAAGCCGCCATAGGCGTTACCAGTCTAGAAGAAGCAAACCGAGTTACCAAGGATTAATCCATATGGCAACAGCAACAACAGAAGTCTTTGTTTATAAGGGCGTTGATAAAAAAGGTAATAAAGTTACCGGTGAAGTCACCAGCCCCAGCTCTGCTTTAGCAAAAGCTCAGCTTATAAAACAGGGGATTAGAACCAACTCGGTGAGGAAAAAACCTAAACCTTTGTTTGGCAGTGGTGGCAAGAAAATCAAGCCGATGGATATCGCAATATTCACCCGTCAAATGGCAACCATGATGAAAGCTGGTGTGCCTCTGGTACAAAGTTTTGAGATCGTTGCCGGGGGTTCAGAAAACAAAACTATGGCGGAATTAATTCGCGGCATTAAAGAGGATGTTGCGTCTGGTGGTGGCTTTGCAGCTTCGCTACGCAAACGTCCAAAGTACTTTGATGACCTATTCTGTAACTTGGTTGAGTCTGGTGAGCAATCTGGCGCCTTGGAAACAATGCTTGACCGTATTGCCACTTATAAAGAAAAGACAGAACAGCTCAAAGCAAAAATTAAAAAAGCCATGACTTACCCCATTGCAGTTGTCGTGGTAGCGATTGTTGTAACAGGAATCCTTCTGGTGAAAGTTGTGCCACAGTTTGCAGAAACATTCAGTAGCTTTGGCGCAGATCTACCGGCATTCACACTATTTGTACTTAGCCTGTCTGAATTTGCTCAAGCGTATTGGTATATCATCCTTGGGGCTATGGTATGTTCGTTTTTCGTATTAGGAAAAGTTAAAGAAAAAAGCCCTGCGTTTAGGCGGTTTGTCGACAGATTGTCTCTGAAACTGCCAATAACAGGTCAAATCGTTTACCAATCAATAATCGCTCGCTTTGCCCGTACTCTTTCGACCACCTTTGCCGCCGGTGTTCCCCTCATAGATGCTCTGCAATCTGTGGCAGGAGCAACAGGAAATTCACTATATTCCGCAGCAGTTCTTCGAGTACGAGATGAGGTTTCTACAGGTACTCAGTTAAACGCCGCACTGGCCAATACAAACCTGTTTCCAGCTATGCTGCTGCAAATGACCACCATAGGTGAGGAATCGGGCGCGCTAGATGAAATGCTTGACAAAGTAGCCACCTACTACGAAGACGCGGTCGACAACCTGGTCGACAGTTTAACCTCTCTACTAGAGCCCATCATTATGTCGGTACTGGGTATTTTGGTGGGCGGCTTAATGATCGCCATGTACCTGCCCATCTTCCAGATCGGCCAAGTAGTATAGGCGTGGAATCCTCCTATACAGATTGGGCACAACTGATCGGGCTGTTTGTCGCTTGCGCCTTGGTGCTCGGCTTACTAGTTGGCAGCTTTTTAAATGTTGTCATCTATCGTTTGCCACTCTCCATGCTGGCTAAGTGGAAAACTGAGTGTGAGGAGTTTCTGCGAGAACACCAAAGCGATGAGCCTATTTCAGACAAAGACTTGAACATAGTTTTCCCCGCTTCACACTGCCCCGCTTGTAAAGCTGATATAAAGCCCTGGCAAAACATTCCCATAGTCAGCTATCTATTTTTAAAAGGTAAATGCGCTAATTGCAAGGCGCACATTTCTATTCGTTACCCATTAGTAGAGCTTTGCACGGGTTTGTTGTCTGCTTTTTGTATCTATCACTTTGGCTTTAGCTATGAAGGCGGGCTTGCTCTGGTATTAACCTGGGCCCTTATCTCTTTAACAATGATCGATATTGATCACCAGCTATTACCTGACAGCATCACTCTACCCTTGATGTGGATGGGGCTTATTGCAAATTCATTCTCCGTCTATACCGACTTGTACAGCGCGCTTTTTGGTGCAGTGTTTGGCTATGGTATTTTATGGGCGGTGTATTGGTTATTTAAAATACTCACCCAGAAAGAAGGCATGGGTTTTGGTGATTTTAAATTACTGGCAGCACTGGGTGCTTGGATGGGCTGGCAAATGCTACCGCTGATAATTATCCTCTCCTCTTTAGTCGGTGCTTTGATAGGCATTGCCGGGATCATTATTCAAGGCCGCGACAAGAATATTCCCATTCCTTTTGGGCCTTACCTGGCCATTGCAGGCTGGATCGCTTTCTTTTGGGGTGAAAAAATCACCCAGATCTATTTACAATTCGCAAAAGTCGCTTGAGATATGTTTGTAGTTGGTCTTACTGGTGGCATCGGCAGCGGTAAAACCACCATAAGCGATACGTTCGCCCGCCTTGGTGTAAACATCGTCGATGCAGACCTCATCGCAAAAGAAATTGTAGCCACCGGTAGCCCTGCACTCTCAAGCATAAGAGATCACTTCGGCACGGAGATACTGGATAAAAGCGGCAATTTGAACCGCGCAAAACTACGAAAAATCATTTTTGATGAACCCAGCCAAAGAAAGATTCTTGAAAACATTACTCACCCCTTAATTCGTACAGAAATCCTACGTCAACTCCAACAGAGCAACAGCGATTACACAATACTCTCTGCGCCTCTGTTGCTGGAAAACGGGTTGGATTCTTATGTAGACAGGGTAGCAGTGGTCGATTTAGCAGAAGAAGCACAAGTACAACGCAGCATGAGGCGCGACGGTGCCAGCGAAGAGAATATCCGGGCAATTATCGCCAGCCAAATAAGTAGAGAAGAAAGGTTGAAGCGGGCTGATGACATCATTAATAATAGCGGCACCATTGAGGATGCCAAACAACAAGTTGCACAACTGCACCGTTTATATTTGGAAAGTGTATGAATGTTAAGACTCTATCTGTAAGCTGCCCCACCTGTAAAAAACAGGTATTAATGACTGACGAATTTCCGCACCGTCCCTTTTGTAGTGATCGCTGTAAAACTGTAGATTTTGGGGATTGGGCCAGCGAAAACAATCGCATTGAAGGTAGCCAGGAAGAAGACGAAAATTGGTCAGGGGATCTGCAAGAATAGTGATTGAGTGTGAACGCTTATTGATAGCGCTGGCGCAATGCTTCAACTATTTTTATATTGGCTTCGGGAAAATCCATAGCCTCTAAATCAGTGATATTGACCCAGGCAATCTGCTGGCCCTCTAATCCTTCGGCCGTGCCAGTAAAATGATTCACTACACGTACATTCAATTCTACGGATTTATCAACATACTCATGCTTGACCACAAGCAGCTCAATGCTGGAGCTGAGCTGCACACCCAACTCCTCCATTAATTCCCTCTGTAAAGCCTGCTCTACTTGCTCGTCAGGCTCAATTTTTCCTCCGGGAAACTCCCAAAAACCTGCGAGATGCTGCCCCTCTTGCCTTTTTGCAAGCAGGACTTTGCCATCCTTTAGTAAAACACCTACCGCCACCCGCAGGTATTTCACGTACGGTATTCCGCATTGATCGTTACATATTCGTGCGACAGGTCCGATGTCCAAACCGTTTCCTCCGCTCCGCCTCGCCCAAGAGAAACGTTAATGGAAAATTCGGACTTATTAAAAATATTCTGACCTTTTTCTTCCGTGTAACTAGCTGCCTTCTTGCCCTTCTCAACAACAAGCACCTCATCCAGCAAGACATTTATACCGGCGACATCCAGGTTTTCCAAACCAGCATTACCAATGGCGGCAACAAGACGCCCCCAGTTAGGGTCTGATGCAAACAGCGCCGTTTTCACAAGGGGAGAGTTTGCTATGGCATAGCCAACGCTTAAGGCTTCTTCTGATGATGCGCCACAGGAAATGTGAATACTTACAAATTTTGTAGCACCTTCACCATCACGCACTATCTGCTGAGCCAAGGACTGATAACACTCGGTAATGGCTTTTTGTAAGAGTTTAAAATTGTCATTACCGGGCTCACAGATAGGCCCCGCTTTTGATTTCCCCGTTGCTATCAGCATACAGGCATCATTGGTGGAGGTATCTCCGTCAATTGTAATTCGGTTAAACGAACGGTTGGCCGCCACTCGAGACATTGAACTCACACATTGCGGGCACAGTTTGGCATCGGTGGCGATAAAAGCCAGCATGGTAGCCATATTCGGCCGTATCATGCCTGCGCCTTTTGCGATTCCCGTGATCGTTATGCTTTCACCGTCGATATCTATTTTCCGACTAACCGCCTTTGGCCGTGTATCGGTGGTCATAATGGCTTCAGCCGCAAGGCGCCAGTTTTCTTCACTCAATGAAGCAAAGGCCTGTGGCAGAGCCTTAACGACTTTCTCCGCAGGTAGTACCTCACCAATTACCCCGGTTGAAAAAGGCAGTACTTTAGCCGAACTGGTAGCGCCGGCCTCAGCCACAGCCTGCAGACAGGCCTCAACAGCCATGTCCCCCGGCTCACCAGTACAGGCATTTGCATTACCTGAATTGATGATGAAATAGCCGGGAGTAAATTCACTTAGATTTTTTTTGGCGCTAAGCACCGGTGCTGCGCAAAAATCATTTTGGGTGAATACACCTGCAACACTGCTTCCCTCGCTAATTTCCATAAGCAGCAAATCATCGCGGTTTTCGTATTTAATCCCCGCCGCAGCCACTCCCAATCTCACCCCGTCGACCGTATATATCTCTGGCCAGCTTGCTTCCCCAACCGCCATAACGTTCTCCTATGCCAGTTTGCCATGGCAGGATTTATATTTTTTCCCTGAGCCACAAGGGCATGGGTCGTTTCTTCCAATTTTTTTACTGCCGCGAACATAGGGTTTTTCTGGTTTAACGCCTTCCATCGATTCCGGCGTTTCAGCCTCGTCAAGGGCTGAAAATTCAGCGTGTTTCGCCTGCAATTTCTGCTGCTCAGCCTGCTCCTGACGCCTGCGCTCCATCTCTGCATACTGTTCTTCACTTATGGGTTCAACGCGGAAAAGCACCCGTGTAACATCCATTTTTAAGTTATCCAGCAACTGCTCAAACAGGGCAAAGGACTCTCTTTTATATTCCTGTTTTGGGTTTTTCTGAGCATAGGCTCGCAGGTTAATTCCCTGCCTCAGGTTATCCATATTCTGCAGGTGTTCCTTCCACAAGGTATCCAACACCTGCAACATTAATTGTTTTTCCAGAGCGCGCATGATGGAGCCAATTCTTTCGCACTTATTCTTGTAGAACTCGTCCATCGCCTCAATAAGCTTGTTACGCAGGCTGTCTTCGTGCAGGTTTTTATCCTCATCCAGCCACTGCTGAACAGGTAGTTGAACGCCGTAGTCGTCGCTCAGCCGCTTTTCCAAGCCAGCTATATCCCATTGCTCTTCAACAGATTGAGGGGGTATGTAGCTTGCCATTTGATCGCTAATCACATCGGTACGAATACCGGTAACCGCTTCTTCAATATCCTCCATATCCAGCAGGTCGTTTCGTTGTGCATAAACAACCCTACGCTGATCATTTGCCACGTCATCGTATTCGAGTAGTTGTTTTCGATAATCGAAGTTGCGTGCTTCCACTTTCCGCTGTGCTTTTTCGATCGCGTTGGTCACCATACGGTGCTCAATGGCTTCGCCTTTTTCCATACCGAGCGTTTGCATAATTGAGCGCATACGGTCGGACGCAAATATGCGCATTAAGTTGTCTTCAAGGGAAAGGTAAAAGCGGGACAAACCCGGGTCACCCTGGCGCCCTGCGCGCCCCCTTAGCTGATTATCGATTCGGCGAGATTCATGTCGCTCGGTACCAATAATGTGTAAGCCGCCGGCTTCGATAACAATATCGTGACGCTTCTCCCAGTCCGATTTTATTGCATCGATTTGTTCTTGCGTGGGGTTATCCAGTTTAGCGATCTCGGCCTCCCATTTACCACCAAGCACAATATCGGTACCCCGGCCAGCCATGTTAGTCGCAATGGTCACATTCCCCGGCCTACCCGCCTCAGAAATAATATCGGCTTCGCGAGCATGCTGTTTCGCGTTCAACACTTCATGCTTAATACCTGCATCTGCCAAGCGCTTGGACATCTCTTCGGAAGTCTCTACCGAAGCAGTACCCACTAAAACCGGCGCATTTTTTTCTCTGAATTCTTTAACGTCGGCAATAATTGCTTCGTATTTATCTTCAACGTTAAGATAGATAAGATCGTTCAAGTCTTTGCGCGAAACAGGTCTATTGGTAGGTATAACGACAACATCAAGACCGTAGATCTGACGAAATTCAAAAGCTTCGGTATCTGCGGTACCGGTCATACCCGCCAGTTTTGGATAAAGCCGGAAGTAGTTCTGGAAAGTCGTGGAAGCCATTGTCTGGCTCTCGGCCTGGATATTCACCCCCTCCTTCGCCTCAATGGCCTGATGCAGGCCTTCAGACAAACGTCTACCAGCCATAGTCCGGCCGGTATGCTCATCGATTAAAACTACCTGATTGTTCTGTACGATGTACTCCACATTGCGCTGGTAGAGGTGATGAGCTCGCAAACCGGAGAGAATGTGATGTAGAAGCCCGAGATTGGCAGCCTGGTAAAGGCTCTGATCTTCCTCAAGCATCTTTTCACGAATTAACATGTCTTCTACCAACTGATGTCCGGCTTCCGTTAGCTCCACCTGCCTGAGCTTTTCATCAATGGTAAAGTGCCCCTCTTCTTCGCTATCTTCAAACTGACGCTTCAAAGCCGGAATTAGGGTATTAATTTTCTGGTAGAGCGCAGAGCTATCTTCTGCAGCTCCCGAAATGATCAAGGGCGTACGCGCCTCATCGATCAGAATGGAGTCCACCTCGTCCACGATGGCGTAGAATAATGGGCGCTGCATGCGGTCTTCTTTTCGCAGCGCCATATTGTCGCGCAAGTAGTCGAAGCCGTATTCATTGTTTGTACCGTAGGTAATATCCGCTTGATAGGCTTTGAGCTTCTCTTCGGGATCCTGCATAGAAACGATGGAGCCAACAGCCATACCCAGCGCTTCGTACACGGGCCTCATCCATTCAGAGTCTCGACGAGCAAGATAGTCGTTGACGGTAACGATGTGTACACCGTTACCAGGAATGGCATTAAGGTAGGCTGCTAGGGTCGCCACCAAGGTTTTACCTTCACCCGTTTTCATCTCTGAAATACGGCCCTCATGTAAGGTGATGCCACCAATCAGCTGTACATCAAAGTGGCGCATACCCATCGCTCGGCGACTCGCTTCTCTAGCTGCTGCGAAAGCCTCTGGCAGCAGCTGGTCGAGCGTCTCCCCCTTATCGTATCGCTCTCGAAACTCTACAGTTTTCCCTTTGAGCTGGTCATCGGATAGCGCTTCCATCTGCGCTTCCAATGCATTTATTTTTTTTACAGTTTTACCCATTTTCTTCAGCTCACGATCATTTTTTGAGCCGAAGACAGCCCTGACGATTTTACCTAACATAAGAATTCCAACCAGTATGCGGGCGATTGGCGCCCATTATTTGCTTTGATGAAAAAGGTGAATATTATGACCGAGCAATATGAAGATTGCTGGTGAAGAGGTACAACTTATCGACTTGCGCGATGAATATAGGTGGCCGGGTCGACTGTGCGGCCATTTTTATAGACTTCAAAATGAACATGGGGCCCCGTGGAGCGACCACTACTGCCCATTAATGCCACGACCTGGCCCTTCTTGACCACGTCGCCAGCTTTAACCAGGTTCTCTTTACAATGACCATAGCGTGTGGTGAAACCATTGCCATGGTTAACTTCCACCATGGTGCCATAGCCGTAACGATCTCCGGACCATGTGACAACTCCGGCGGCCACAGCGACCACATCGGAACCCTCTTTACCGGCGAAATCCACCCCGGCATGCCAAGCAATGCGACCACTGAAGGGATCGCTGCGCCGCCCGTAGCGAGAGGACATCCAACCTTTCTTAATTGGTCTGCCGGCGAGGAAGACGTCATTTTGAAGCTTGCGCTTCGCCATAAGCGCTTCAAGTGTATCTAACTGTTGCTGACGATCATCTATCTGATCGCCCAATTGGTCCAGCACTTGCTGAAAGTCCGGCGCTGCGTATCCTGTGTCTTCCAGATCCTGCTCTGGCCCACCACGCGCTGGGACGCGGCTGAAGTCAAACTCGCCGTTATCCAGCTTGGCCATGGTGGTCAAGCGCTCACCTAAAGCATCAAGACGCACCAAGCGGGCCTGAAGCTCAGCGACGCGTAAGGTCATGGCAGCAAGCTTCTTCTCGGCTTCCTGCTTAGCGATTTCAATCGCGGCGTCTTGTTGTTGGAGAGTTTCTTCCCAAGCCTGGGCTGATTTGCTAGATAGAACGTCTGAGGTGTCATCATGGGACATCTGTGTAACAGCAAAAGTCGCTGCACCAACCGGGATGCCAACAATGCACGCAGATAGCAACGCACGAGTCCAACCACCCAGCGTAAAACTGCGGGTACTGCCGTGGCGTCTGCTAACTACTATTATCTTCATTGGTCATGTATGCGCAAGTGCGCCAAAATTAGGACTTTTGCCTGACAACATTAAAAATATTCTCAGACTATTATAGTAATAGTTGTGCAAGTCGCAGCAAAGCGCAAGACCGCTCGTCTGAAGATAGCTACGCGACTCGAAATACGTTGAACTATGGCACATTTTGCCACAAGGCTTCAAGACATTATTCTTTTTGAGACAATAATCCCATTGATGTATGCCTTGAAGGCATTAGGAAGCCGCTAACAGCGGCTTGACGTAGGAGATGGGGGCGTCCTCATCGTTTTCAAAGGTCACCAGTTCCCAGGCATCTTCCTGCTGAATGAGCTGTCTTAACGACTTATTGTTCAGGCCGTGGCCTGATTTGTATGCTCGAAATTCGCCAATCAAGCTGGTGCCTAAGAGATAGAGGTCGCCAATAGCGTCGAGTACTTTATGCTTTACAAACTCATCTTCGTAACGCAACCCCTCGTCATTGAGGATACGGTACTTGTCCACCACAATGGCATTATCCACACTGCCACCCTTGGCCAAACCCTTGGAACGAAGGTATTCAATTTCGTGCATAAAACCAAAAGTGCGGGCTCTTGAAACCTCTTTCACAAAGGAGGTACTGGAAAAGTCCACCGTGGCATCCAGTTTTCTACCCTTGAATACAGGGTGATCAAAATCGATGGCAAATGACACTTTGAAGCCGTTGAACGGCAGGAAACAGGCTTCTTTGTCCCCGTCACGAACAACGACTTTCTTTTTAATGCGGATAAATTTCTTAGGCGCAGACTGCTCTTGTATACCAGCAGACTGAATCAGAAAAACGAAGGGGCCAGCACTGCCATCCATAATAGGCACTTCATCGGCGCTGACTTCAATAATGACGTTATCGATGCCAAGACCGGCCAACGCGGACAGCAAATGCTCTACCGTGGAGACTCTCACTTCGCCATTCATCAAACTGGTAGATAAGGTAGTGTCTCCTACATTCTCAGCTTTGGCTTGAATTTCCACCACCGGATTTAGGTCCACCCTGCGAAAAACAATACCGCTATCGATAGGAGCAGGTCTCAGGGTTAATAAAACCTTTTGCCCTGTATGCAGGCCTACTCCTGTGGCACGTATTTCGTTTTTTAATGTTCTTTGCTTGATCATTCAGTTTCTTCTCACGGGGTAGGCAGGAAAGCGGCGCGCATTCTAGCAGAAGGCAAGTCACTAACCAACTAAAGAGTATATTTTTTGAACAGCACTTTAAAGGAAGTATGCTGGCATTAGTGTGTATTCCATAAGCGATTTTCAAGGCTATCGAATACAAAACACCATTACCTAACTACAAACCCTCCCCCCGAGCTGAACAGCTTTGTCTCAAGCGTCGGCTTCGAGACTACACTTTTTCAGGCGCCAGATACAACATCGTCATACTTATTGCTCCTGGCTCTTATATCAGCGCTACTTAAGCTGCGACAGAGAAAGGTTCAGAAAAGTTCCTGCCTCTTTATCATCGCAAGCATTGGCAAACACGTCCGTGTATCCCTGATAACGGGACGAGCGGGGTACTCAATGCCTCGCTCAGCTACGAACATCCCAGCTTAAACAACGCTCTGGAGATCCATCACAACAGTAATTACTCATCTGCCTGGAGGGGCTCTACTCAGAATAATTACTCGCTGTAATGGGCGTTAATCTGCCTGTCTTCTTAAAAACGCCGGGATATCCAGATACTCAAGGTCTTTATCTCGAACATCTGCAGCCTGCCCTACTACTGCTTTTTCGGGCTTAGGGGTACGCATAACAGCGGGTCGGTCCAAAGCGGAATAATCAATTCGACCATCGGACTTACGCGTGTTATCAACTACCACTTTTGTTGGTGCTGGTTTTTCCGCACGAGCTTCAACACCCAAGCCTGTCGCAACAACGGTTACACGCAGTTCATTGCTCAGATCTGGGTCAATAACAGTACCCACTACGACAGTGGCATCCCCTGAAGCAAATTCTTCAACCGTGTCACCAACCTCGGTAAATTCACCCAGAGATAAATCCATACCTGCAGTAATATTGACCAAAATACCACGAGCGCCATTCAAATTTATATCTTCCAGCAGTGGACTACGAATTGCCGCTTCTGCCGCCTCGCGAGCTCGATTTTCTCCGGTCGCACTGCCGCTGCCCATCATGGCCATTCCCATCTCAGACATAACGGTACGCACATCGGCAAAATCCACATTGATCATGCCCGGGCGAATAATAAGATCTGCAATACCCTGCACAGCGCCCAATAAAACATCGTTGGCCGCTTTAAATGCATCCAATAATGTTGTTGCTTTTCCAAGAACGGCTAACAGCTTTTCGTTTGGAATCGTAATTAAAGAATCCACACGATCTTGCAATTGTTTTATACCTTCGTCAGCAAGAGCCATTCGTTTGCGGCCTTCAAATGGAAACGGCTTAGTCACAATTGCTACCGTTAATATACCCAGTTCTTTTGCAATCTCCGCAACAACTGGGGCACCACCCGTACCTGTACCTCCTCCCATGCCTGCGGTGATGAATACCATATCAGCGCCTTCCAGTACTTCGACGATCCTATCTCGATCTTCCATCGCCGCTTGTCGACCAATTTCAGGATTCGCTCCAGCACCCAGGCCTTTTGTAATACCGTGGCCCAATTGCAGTACAGTTCGGGCATCAATATCTTTCAGCGCCTGTGCATCGGTATTGGCGCATATAAATTCAACACCATCCACCGAATTTTGAATCATGTGTTTAACGGCATTACCACCACCACCGCCAACGCCCACTACTTTAATTACCGCATTTTGCGGAATACTATCTACTAATTCAAACATAAGAGTTCCCCTCTTTCCCCTTGAAATTTACTACAAAATTCACCAGTTTAAAGATTTTTCTGAAACCAAGATTTAATTTTTCCAAAAAAACCGCCATTCGATTCTGTCGCATAATCCGATTCACCATTGTGCTCCATGCCGTAAATTAACAAACCCACACCTGTGGAATAAATTGGATTATCAACAATGTCTTTCAAACCATTAATATTGTTTGGAGCTCCAAGCCTTACGGGCATATGAAATATCTCCTCCGCCAGCTCTATTACCCCTTCCATTTTCGAAGTACCTCCGGTTAAAACAATTCCTGCTGCAATAAGGTCTTCGAAACCGCTACGGCGCAATTCAGCTTGAACCAAAGTAAAAAGTTCGTCATAGCGAGGCTCTACTACTTCAGCTAGCGCCTGCCTTGATAAATTTCTAGCTGGTCGCTCACCAACGCTGGGCACTTTAATCGTCTCTTCAGCACCGGTTAGCTTAGCCAGAGCACAAGCGTACTTAATTTTTATTTCTTCTGCGTACTGGGTGGGCGTGCGCAAAGCCATTGCGATGTCATTGGTAACCTGGTCGCCTGCAATCGGTATCACTCCGGTATGCCGAATTGCACCTTCAGTAAAGATTGCAATGTCTGTAGTACCACCACCGATATCAACCAGACAAACACCCAATTCCTTTTCGTCTTCTGTTAAAACAGAGTGACTGGATGCCAGTTGTTCCAAAATCACATCCTCGACATCCAGGCCACAGCGGCGAATACATTTTTCGATATTTTGCGCGGCGTTTACAGCACAAGTAACCAAGTGCACCTTGGCTTCCAAACGAACCCCTGACATACCTAAAGGTTCTTTAACACCTTCCTGCTCATCGATGAGATATTCCTGCGGCAAAATATGCAGAATTTTCTGATCTGCCGGAATTGCTACCGCTTGCGCTGCATCAATTACCCGATCAAGATCCTGCGAATATACTTCTCTATCCTTTATAGCCACTATCCCATGGGAATTTAGGCTGCGTATATGACTCCCTGCAATTCCCACATAAACCGAATGAATTTCACAACCGGCCATCAACTCAGCTTCTTCTATTGCACGCTGAATAGATTGCACCGTGGACTCGATGTTAACCACAACACCCTTCTTCATGCCGGCCGATTTGTGTGAACCTATTCCAACTACCGACAAGCCACCTTCGGCAGAGATTTCCCCCACTATTGCTACAACCTTGGATGTTCCAATATCCAGGCCGACAATCATGCGTCCCCCGCTTGAATGTGCCATTTATTCACCCACTCGATTAAATTTAATCATTATTCATCGACTCGCCTGTAAATCAGCATCAGGCTCACCACGCCATGCTACGGCCATACCGTTGCTGTAGCGCATATCTACACTTCTTATTTTATGACTGAGTGACTGCAACTGCTTGTCATAAACCAATAGAAAATTTCGTAATTTTGTGAGCACTTCATACTGACCAAAATTTACTTCTATACCGTTGGTCAAACTTACCTGCCAGGCCAAAGTTTCATCAACATCAATTCCTTGCAGCACGAAACCTCGACGTTTTAGCATTTCAGACATTTCCAAATAGGTGCGAATAATTTCCTCACTACTACCATCTGGCCCGGAAAACAAAGGCAAGTGCGAAAGCTGTAGATTGTCTTCAATACCAACAATTTTTCCTTCGTTGTTAATAAAGCCGTTGTCTCTCCAGCGAGCTATAGGTTTTTGCTCGAACACTTCAATTGAAAGGCCATCGGGCCATACGCGCTGTACATTGGCACGCTGCACCCACGGTTCTGCTTCCAAATTATGCTGCAAGGCTACCAGGTCAACGTCCACAAAATCGCCGTTAATCTCTTTCCCAACCAGCAATTGAATATCGCCTCTTTTTAAAAAATTAAACTCACCCTTCACAGTAATGTTCGCTACCGGTTTGCTAAAAATCGCTCGAGTTTGATCATAATAATTACGCCATTCGAACTGCGTCGCTCCCAATACAACAAAACCAATAACGCCCATACCAAACAGCAACCTGCCAAGCACTTTAAAAGAAATTTTTCCTTCTCTTTTTACCGTCGCCGCCCTCGAAGCCCCCTTGCCCCGCTTTTTAGTGCTACTGCTGGCAGCCGCCCCCCGGCTTGAGGTTGAGTGTGCTCCACGTTTGGCTATCGTCGCTCTTGCCATAATTAGTTCTCGATCGTTCCCATCAGTATTTCGCACACCAGCTCGCTAAATCCAAGGCCGGCTACTTTAGCGGCCATAGGGACTAAACTATGACTAGTCATACCTGGAACAGTGTTGGCCTCAAGTAGATAGAACTCGCCACTTAAATCTTGCATAACATCAATGCGGCCCCAGCCTCGGCATGCGATGGATGAAAACGCCGCTTCGGCCAATTTTTTTAAGTGGGCTTCCTTTTCTTCATCCAAACCACAGGGGCATAGATACTGTGTTTCTTCTGAAATATATTTTGCTTCATAGTCATAAAATCGGTTATTGGACTTTAGCCTGATAGGAGGAAGAGCATTGCCATTCAATACAGCAACCGAAAACTCTTCGCCAATAACGCGCTTTTCAACCAGTACTTGCTTATCATATTCTCCGGCAAAACCAAGAGCAGCATGCAATTCCTGCTCAGAGTTCACACAGCGCATCCCTATACTGGAACCTTCATGAACAGGTTTAACAAATACTTCGCCACCCAGTTTTTTTAGAATATCCGCAAGCGGGGTTGCTTCGTCAGCCACCCAATACTCTGGAGTTGGCAGCCCCTTACTTTGCCAGATTGCTTTTGTCAGCAGTTTATCCATGGCAATTGCCGACGCTGTATGTTTACTACCGGTGTAAGGTTTGCCCAACAGATCCAGAAGAGCCTGAATTTTTCCGTCCTCACCTCCGGCCCCGTGTAAAGCGATAAACGCACGATCGAATGTTAATGCACTGATCTGTTCAACAGCGTTCTCTCCCACATCAACGGCAATAGCATCTACGCCTTGCTCTAGTAAAGCATTAAGTACAGCATTTCCGCTGAGCAGGGAAATATCACGCTCGGCAGAGGTGCCACCTAAAAGCACAGCAACCCGGCCAAAACCCTTACCCTTCGCAAAATATTCTTTAAATGTGGCGTTAATTTTTTCCATCTATTCGACCAATTTTCTCTTTGCCAACTCTCCCGCCAGGGCACCAACGTTACCGGCCCCTTGCGTAATAACTACATCACCGGCTTGCACAATGTCTTTTACCACTGCAGGTACACCTTCGACACCCTCAACAAATATAGGGTCTACCAAATTACGATTGCGAATACTACGGCTTAAATGTCTGCCGTCCGCACCGGGTATTGGATCTTCTCCCGCCGAGTAAACCTCCAGCAAGATTAATTGATCAACACTCGATAAAACCTCAACAAAATCTTCGTATAAATCTCTTGTTCTGGTATAGCGGTGAGGCTGATAAATCATTACTAGCCGCTTGTCTGGCCATCCCTCACGTATTGCTTTAATGGTTGCAGCCACTTCGCGCGGGTGATGGCCATAGTCGTCAACCAGCATTGCAGTTCCGCAGCCGGCAACTGGAAATTCGCCATAGACTTGAAATCGTCGACCAACACCAAGGAATTTTGATAAGCCATTTTGTATTGCTTCATCGCTTATCCCTTCATCAGTGGCAATTGCCACGGCGGCCGTTGCATTTAATACATTGTGACGCCCGGGCATATTGAGAAAAAGCTCTAAAGCCTCGCTGCGGTTCGGTCGCTGGACTTTAAATCGCTGACGCCCTCCATCTTGCCTCAAATCAAAAGCACGAAAATCAGCACCATCCGAAAAGCCATAACTGATAGTAGTACGGGATATCTGCGGAATGACCTCCCTGACGACCTCATCGTCCACACACATTACCGCTACACCATAAAACGGTAAATTATGTAAAAACTCGATAAAGGTTTTTTTCAACTTACCAAAATCACCGCCATAGGTTTCCATATGGTCCGCGTCTATATTGGTTACCACTGCTACCATTGGTTGCAGATGTAAAAACGAAGCATCGCTTTCGTCCGCCTCTGCCACAAGATAGCGACTCTCACCCAAACCGGCGTTACTGCCCGCGCTGTTCAACAGGCCGCCAATAACAAAGGTGGGGTCTTTCCCACCTTCAGCAAAAATACTGGCAATCAAACTCGTAGTCGTGGTTTTTCCATGTGTACCAGCAACGGCAATTCCGTGCCTGTATCGCATTAGCTCCCCCAGCATTTCCGCGCGGCGAACTATAGGTACTCTTAAATCTCGAGCTTCTATAAGCTCGGGGTTACCATCTGTTACTGCACTGGAATTAACAACAACATCGGCACCATCAATATTATTTGCATGATGGCCAATAAAAACGCTCACCCCCATTGCCGACAAGCGTCGAGTGACTTCAGACTCACGTAAATCGGAACCGGATATACGGTAACCCTGATTCAGCAGTACTTCTGCAATCCCACTCATGCCCGCGCCACCAATACCCACAAAGTGAATTTGACGTATTCGTCGCATCTCAGGAATTTGATGTATTTTTATATCGCTCATAATTTAACTCTTAAGCCGCTTTCTGCTGGATTAACATCTCGCACGACTGTGCAAATTCCTCAACGGCATTGGGTTTGGCGCAAAGAAGCGCCTTACTTCCCATCTCTTCCAACAATGATCGTTTCTCAACAAACACGCCTAACTGTGTAGCGAGAACCTCAGAGGTAATTTCATTTTGTGACCACTGAACTGCCGCACCGGCCTCTACCAGATAGTTAGCATTTTTAGCCTGATGATCGTCGATGGCGAATGGAAAAGGCACAAGTATGGAGGCCACACCACTAGCGGCTAATTCGGAAATTGTTAACGCTCCAGCTCTACACACCACCAGGTCTGCCCAGTTAAACGCCGCCGCCATATCGCTAATAAATGGTTTTACTGCAATATCGCCTAAAGAAAGCTCGCTGAGTGCTTTGTCTGTTAGCATTACCGTCTTACTTCCATAATAGTGCTGGGCTTCTTCGAACAGCTTTTCACCTGTCTGATGATACACAGCCAGTTGGCTTCGCAAATCGGAATGATCACTCAAGACTTGGGCGACCAGCTCATTAAGGGCCCTCGCACCTCGGCTACCGCCTACCACCAGCACCTTAACGGCATTCCCCCGCTGCTTTTTTACTCCTCTTCTATAAAACTCTTGTCGTACTGGATTTCCTATCCACTTTGCTTTAGGAAAAGCACCAGGAAAAGCCACAAGAACCTGATTGGCGATTGTTGATAACAGTTTATTGGTGGTACCTGCAACGGCGTTTTGCTCATGGATTAATAAGGGCACGCCTGCCAGCTTGGCAGCAAGGCCTCCTGGACCTGCCACAAAACCACCCATACCGATAATTAAGCTGGGTTGAATGCTACGAACGATTCTAAGTGCCTGCCGCACAGCGCCAACAATTAAAAAGGGAGCTAGCACCAGTGCTTTTATGCCTCGACCTCTTACCCCTTTAATACTAATTATATGCAGTTCTAAACCTGCATCTGGCACCAAGCTAGCTTCTATACCCGCGGTAGTGCCCAACCAGTGAACCGTGTAACCCCGCTTGACAAGCTCTTTTGCGACGGCCAAGCCGGGAAAGACATGCCCCCCCGTTCCCCCGGCGGCAATGAGTACGCTAGGATTAACAGCCATAACGCTCCTCCCAAGCCACTCGAAAAACCAGAGCAACCAACACACAGCTAACCAATAAGCTACTGCCCCCATAAGAGATAAAAGGCAAGGTTAAACCTTTAGTTGGCAATAAACCCGATGCAACGCCCATATTGATAAAGGACTGCACAGCCATCATCACCGCGATTCCGGAAACCAGAAACGAGGAAAATAATTTATTTCGCCCATAGGCTAGCTTGGCCAAAATTAATATTTTCCAGATAAAAAACCCGTACAAAGCTATTAAAACAATTGCGCCAAGTAGGCCAAACTCTTCCGCATAAATGGCAAACACAAAATCCGTATGTGCCTCAGGAAGAAAAAACAGTTTTTGCAAACTATTCCCCAAACCCAGGCCAAACCATTCTCCCCGGCCAAAAGCGATCAAAGACTGAACCAGCTGATAACCTCCGCCAAATTGCTGAGACCATGGGTCCATAAACGAAACCAATCTTTCCCATCGATAGGGCGACAGCACCGCCATTGAAGAAAGCAGGCCGGCTCCAGTTACGGCCAACAATAAAAACCGCAATATGGGCACTCCCGCGATAAACATCATGGAACCCAGAGTCAAACAAATAACAACGGAACTGCCAAAATCGGGTTCCAGCAAAAGTAGCGCAACAATTAGCGCTATTATCGCCAGCATTTTGAAGAACCCAGCCCACTCGCGTTGTATTTCGTTATTCTTCCTCGCCAAATAACTAGCAAAATATATAAGCAAACAAAACTTGGCCAATTCTGAAGCCTGCATGGTTAGGGGGCCGACATTCAACCAGCGGCGACTACCGTTCACCACTTTCCCGACACCGGGGACAAGAACCAGAATCAAGCACACAACAGCAAAAATAAGCAATACAGGCGAGTATCTCTGCCACACTGTTGTAGGGACACAACTTGCCACCAGGCCGCAAAAAACACCCAAAGTAAGATAAATAGAGTGCTTCTTTAAAAAATATAAAGAGTCATCGTACTTAGCATCGGCAAAGTCAAAGGTGCTAGTTGCCACCATAACCACACCAATACTAATCAATGCCATTACAGACAGCAGTAGCCCCGAATCCATATTCATCGGCGGCATGCAATCTTGAAGGCTAAGCGTCTTGCTCATCAGGCAACCAACCCACCGACAGCGACACGAAATTGATTGCCGCGGTCTTCATATCCACTAAACATATCGAAACTGGCGCAAGCTGGCGATAACAACACCGCTCCGTGCTTCTCGCTCAAACTGAAAGCTTTTTTCACTGCATCATCCATTGTGCTAGCACTTACCTTTTTTACCTTGCTTTGAACATGCTGGCCAATAAGTTCTGCATCCCTGCCAATCAGCACTAAGGCAGAAACAAATTGGTTTATGCTTTGTGCAAATTGCCGAAAATCGGCGCCTTTACCTTCTCCGCCGACAATTAGCACAAGAGATGAAAATGACTCTTTAAGGCCCTCAATCGCCGCCTCTGCGGCCCCAACATTAGTCGCCTTTGAATCATTGATAAACACTACACCGCCCACATCGGAAACCCATTCACAACGATGAGGCAAACCCTTAAACTCTTTTAATTGCTCAATGGCTAAGTCACGAGGTAAGGCAGCTGCATCACAAATAGCGAGTACCGCCAAGGCATTCGCAACGTTGTGTAAGCCCATCATTTTTAGCTCTTCTAAAGATAAAACTTTGCGGCCATCCACTTCTAATGATTTAGTTGACGAATTGAGAAGGTATTTTTTCTCCCCCTCTTCTTTATGCGCGCCTATTGCAAAACCATAGCGAGGCACACCATCCGCGACAGGCGGCTGAGTCAATCTGTCATCCAGGTTATAAACCACAGATTTTGCGCCCCAGAAGATTCTCTGCTTAGCCAAGCAGTACTCCGCCAGAGCGTTATAGCGATCCATATGGTCTTCACTAATATTAAGCACGCAAGCAACATTTAACGCGCCGCTACTTATGCTCTCCAACTGAAAGCTGGACAACTCCAAGACATAGAGTTCATATTCGTCACTCAGGCGCTCGAGCACTGGTACACCGATATTGCCTGCTACACATACTTTCACCGCTGCGGATTCAGCAATCTTACCCACTAAGGTGGTTACCGTAGTTTTGCCATTCGAGCCAGTAATACCTATTACCGGCTTGGTGTTATCCCGCAAAAACAGCTCTACATCACCAACAACTTGTACGCCCAAGCTCAAGGCTTTTTTAATTTCCGGCTGCTGCCTGCTGACACCAGGGCTAATAACGATCGCTGCAGCCTCTAGCAATAGTTGTTCTGTCTCCACACTAAAACTACCTAAATACACTGGCACAGATGTATCGATAGATCTTAATGCTTCCAAGCCCGGAGGCTCCGCTCGGGTATCCATAACGACAAAACGAATATTCTTTCTTTTTAGATAGCGCACAACAGACAAACCTGTGAGCCCTAGCCCCAGGATTACGTAGTACTCGTCTGTAGTTATTATTTCACCCACGCTCGAACTTACCTTATTTTCAACGTCGCCAATCCAAATAACACCAGCATTACCGTAATAATCCAAAAGCGCACTATTACTCTGGGCTCTGGCCAGCCTTTTAACTCAAAATGATGATGCAAAGGCGCCATACGAAATATTCGCCTTCCAGTTAATTTGAAAGAAGCCACTTGCAAAATCACTGATACCGTTTCCATGACAAAAATACCAGACATAATAAAAAACACGATTTCATGCCTGACAATCACCGCAATAACACCTAAAGCGGCACCAAGTGACAAAGCACCCACATCGCCCATAAACACCTGCGCAGGGTAGGTGTTAAACCAGAGAAAACCCAAACCTGCACCCGCCAGCGCGCCACAGAACACCACCAACTCTCCGGTTCCGGGAATAAATGGAATATGAAGATACGATGAGAAATTAGCATGACCGCTTAGGTAGGCAATTATTCCGAGGGCAGAGCCAACCATTACCGTTGGCATTATTGCCAGGCCATCTAGACCATCGGTTAAATTTACCGCGTTACTAAATCCGACAATCATGAAATAAGTTACTGCAATAAATAGTAAGCCCATTTCCCATGCGAAGTTTTTAAAGAAAGGAATGTACAGGGTTGTTTCCACCGAAGATTCAGCACTTAGGTAGAGGCCTACCGCAACCAGCAGCCCTACAGCCGACTGCCAGAAATATTTCCATTTCGCGGGCAAACCGCGTGAATTTTTCTCTACTACTTTCCTGTAGTCGTCGACCCAGCCGATCGCGCCGAAAGTAACAGTGACAAACAAAACTGCCTGAACGTAGCGATTACTCAAATCCGACCACAACAATGTAGCAGTAACAATGGCAAATAATATGAGTGTACCGCCCATAGTGGGCGTACCGGATTTACTCAAATGGCTCTCTGGGCCATCATCCCGAATCGCTTGACCAATCTGTAGATTATTGAGTTTGCGAATAAACCAGGGACCCAAAACCATAGAGATACCTAAGGCGGTAAGTATGCTTAAAATTCCTCTGAGAGATAGATAACGAAAAACGCCAAATCCGCTTACGTATTCCTGTAATAACTCTGCAAGCCAAACTAGCATTTCTCAGCACCTTTTAATTGCTGTAAGTATTTGATTATATTTTCCATGTGGGTGTATCGCGATCCCTTGACCAAAACACTAGCGGCCTCTATCTTTGCACGAGCCAAAAATGCTTTCATAGCATCCTGAGTTTCAAACCACTTACCACCTTCGCCAAAGGCATTTACCGCATGGAGGCTAAGAGGTCCCACCGCGAACATCTGCTGTATACCCTTATTTTTTGCATATTCACCCAGCTTGCGATGCTCTTGAATTTCTGCTTCACCCAACTCGCCCATATCACCAACAACAAGCACCGGTGTTGCTTGGCTTGCAAGAAAATCTATCGCCGCACGCATAGAAGCCGGGTTAGCGTTATAAGTATCATCAATTAATTGCGCAACCGCGGCAGAAGCCACTGTTTGCATACGCCCCCGAACCCCCGAAAAACCAGATAATCCTTTTGCAACACACTCTAGATTAAGGCCTGTAGCCACTGCACATGCAGCGGCGGCCAGCGCATTGTCGACGCTGTGGAGTCCTGGCACGGACAATTCAACGGGAACACTTTGTTCTCCGTAACTCAGGACAAAGCGATAACCACCTTTTGTATTGCAGAACAAATTGGAGGCCAGTATCAGGGCAGATTGGGAAATATTAAGTTTTTTCGCGCTATCCTTATGGGACGCACTTTCATCTACCTTGGAATAGGCAAATATTTTTTTATCGACCAACCTCTCCATGAAAATATTGGTGTGCTTATCCATTAAATTAACCACGCCAATATCTGCATTCTTGTAAATTTCAGATTTTTCTTCAGCTATTGCTTGCTCACTACCGAAACCTAGCCCATGTGCAAGCGATACGTTGTTAACCAAGGCGACTTGCGGCTGTATAAGATCAACCAAATAGGCAATTTCACCTTTACCACCGGTTCCCGCTTCAATTACCGAATACCGGTGCTGTTCGTTTATACGAAGCAATGTTATAGGCACGCCAATATGGTTGTTAAAGTTTCCTTCCGTCGCCAGGGTTTCTCCCGCGCCGGACAGAATACTTTGTAGCATACCTTTCACTGAGGTTTTACCGCTGCTCCCGGTTATCGCAATCACAGTGCTATTACTTGACTCTCTATTAAGAGCACCGGCCTGCCCTAGCGCTGTAAGGGTGTCTTTTACGACCAACTGCGGTAGAGGTAACGCGAGCTCATTATCAACCACCACCGCTGCAGCCCCCTTATCCTGAGCGCTCTTAACAAACTCGTGACCGTCGAAACTCTCCCCGCGCAAGGCGAGAAAAACATCACCTTTCTTTATGGTACGAGTGTCGGTACTTATCGCCTGAATAGAAACATCTGCCCCAAGTAATTTGCCGTGAACCCGTTTGCATAAGTCAGACAGCATCATATGCACCTCCAGCTCTTCGGCTTGTGCGAGCCATCAAACACTGCTGTGCAACCAGGACATCACTAAATGGGAGTTTACGATCTCCAATGATTTGATAATCCTCGTGGCCTTTCCCGGCAATAAGAACACAATCATGGGGTTCCGCGTTTGCGATGGCAAAATCAATTGCTTCAGCGCGATCAACTCTAACCTCAACCGAACCCTTCAGCCCGGCCAAAACATCATTGATTATTGATGATGGATCTTCAGTACGTGGATTATCAGAAGTCACAACGATACGATCGGAGAGACTCTCTGCTGTTAGCCCCATCTGCAAACGCTTACTGCTATCTCGGTCACCACCACAACCAAAAACCGTAATAAGGTTTCCCTGAGTATGTATTTTTGTAGCGGTTATGGCTTTTTCTAAAGCATCCGGAGTATGCGCATAATCAACGCAAACGGTAATGTCAGCGCCAGCAACGCTAAGCAATTGCATTCGGCCTGCGATCGGTTTTAAATTTTTGACATGCGCCGCAACTTGCACCAAAGAAAAGCCCGACGCGCAAAGCACCGACACCGTTGCTAATACGTTGTGTACATTGAACGGCCCCAGTAAAGCACACTTCGCTTTTGCTTCTCCCCAGCTGGAATAAATATCCATCGTAAAGCCATTCGCTTCATATTCAATATTTTTAGCAATCACAAACCTGGCATTCTCTGGCAGCACGGATTTCACCTTAAGCTTATCAATACCGTAAAGAATGCAGGAAACTTCCGCAGGCACAGCGGGAAGAATTACTTCACGTCCACATTGGTCATCGGCATTAATTACCGCAAACTTCCTGTCTGCAGCGGAGAATAAGCGTGCTTTTGTTTTTGCATATTCCGCCATGTCCGCGTGATAATCCAGGTGATCCTGGCTAAGGTTTGTAAACAAGGCTCCCGCAAATCTAAGCCCCTCGCAACGCCCCTGCGCCAGAGCATGGGATGAAACTTCCATGCTGACTTTGGAAATATTCTGCTGCAGGAACTTTTTAAGTATTTTTTGACAGCTTATGGCATCCGGAGTGGTGAGGCCTGTACTGACAAGGCGAGAGAGGTCCGCACCATAACCCATTGTGCCAATAGTCGCAGCCCGCTCACCCAAGCCATCGAACATTTGCTTTATTAATTGTGCACAGGTGGTTTTACCATTGGTTCCTGTAATACCAATAATTTCCATCTCGTTTGCAGGCATACCATAAAACCGGGCAGCTATTTCTCCAAGCCGCAGCCGCAAACCCCGCACAAAATAGACGGGATGCTTGTTCTCATTCTCATCGCCCTCTGCCAACACTGCTGATGCGCCGGCAGCAATTGCCTGGTCGATATATTTTCGACCATCGCTATGCGCACCTTTGATTGCAACAAATAGAAAACCATCTTTAACTTCACGACTGTCCAGTGTCATGCCATTAACAGGGATATTTTTTTCAGGCGCGTCGAAACCCAAGCTAACAACAATATTGTTTAAGCTCGAACATACGCTACCGCTCTGATGTGGTTCCATACCATCAACCAAGACTAAATACCTGCTACCATCGTTTCACTTTTTTGTGGGGCGACATTAAGAATTTTGAGCGAACCTTCAACAATGCTTGCAAAGACCGGCGCAGCGGCTTCACCACCGTAGTAACGACCATCGCTCGGCTCATTAATTATCACCACCGCCACAAGCTTTGGATTATCAGCGGGGGCAAAGCCCGCAAATAAAGCAATGTGTCTATCTTCGGCGTAACCGGCCAATCCAACTTTATGAGCAGTTCCCGTTTTACCCGCTACCGGGTATGCGGAAATCTGAGCACGCGTTGCAGTACCACCCGGCTGAGTAACAGTTTTCAACATCGTTGAAACACTATTGGCGATATCTGCAGATACCACTGAATTTTCCAGCGGTACACCACTGAGCTTTAATATACTGGTGGGCTTAAGAACACCGTGGTCGGCGATCATCCCGTAAGCCTGCGCCAGCTGAACCGCATTTACATTTAAACCGTAGCCAAAAGCGAGTGTTGCAATCTCTATGGGGTGCCATCGACTTCGACTGGGTAAAACACCGACACTTTCACCGGGAAAACCCAAGCCTGCTGCTTGCCCGATGCCCGAGCGGTAAAAGAAACCCCTCAATTCGTCAGGCTCCATCTCGAGAGCAATTTTTGTTATACCTACCTGGCTAGACTTAGTGAGTATTTTTGTTAAGCTCAACACGCCATAATCTTTTGGATCTAATAGCGCTTTTTTTCCAACCATCACATATCCCGGGCTGGTATCAATTGTGTCACCTATTGAATACAGCCCGGATTCCAAGGCCGCCATAATAGTGAGCGGTTTTACTGTAGAACCAGGCTCGAACACATCGGTGATGGCGCGGTTTCGCAATTGTTCTGGGTGTATGCGAATACGATCATTTGGGTTGTAAGATGGCTGATTAGCCATCGCCAATATTTCCCCGCTATCGACATCCAGCATCACAACCGAACCGGATTTTGCCCCCTGTTTTGCCACTGCGGCTTTTAATTCCCGGTAAGCCAAATATTGCAGGCGTAAATCAAGACTTAAGGAAAGGTTGCTCCCGGACACAGGCGCTTTGAGTACACCGTTATCTTTTACAATATTCCCCTTTAAATCCTTTATTACCTTCTTGTAACCACTTGCACCGGCAAGATGCTCTTCATAAGCGAGCTCAATACCTTCCTGGCCCTTATCCTCAATATCAGTAAAGCCAACCACATGAGCTGCCACTTCTCCAGCGGGGTAATAGCGCCGGTATTCCGTCTCCGCGGCGACCCCTTGAAACTTCCTGTTTAGTATTGGCTCGGCCTGATGCGGAGGCAGGTGCCGTACAAGATACATAAATTGTTTATTTCGGTATTTAGCCAAGCGTTGCCGCAAATTCTTTTCTGATATTTTCAGAACGGCGGCGAGCTCCGCTATTTCTTGCTCATTGATTTTTTTGGGTTCTGCGTACAAGGATGTGAGCGGCGTGCTAACCGCAAGTAACTCTCCGTTTCTATCTGTAATTACCCCGCGGTAGGCATGCAAGGTTTCACTGCGTGAGGTACGGGCCTCCCCCTCACTTTGCAGAAACTCATAACCCCGCTCCGTTGAAGGTACCACCTGTAATTTCGCCAGGTGAGATACCAAGGGCAAGGTTAAGGCAAACAGCGTGATACTTATGGATCGGTATCGCCACAACAAATTTCGCTTTGCATCTTTCATCGTTTGTATACCAAAATTGTTTTTTCGCTTTCTGGAACTTCCATACCCAATTCTTCAAACGCGATTTTTTCCACACGCGAATAGGCGGCCCATGTACTCTTTTCCAACAAAAACTGCCCCGAAGCTACCTGTAACTGAGTTGACTCCCTTCTTAACAGCTCCAATTCCTGAGTAAACTTCCTCGATTTAAACGAGCTATAAACAACCCCTAATGCCGTCGCAACACACCCAACCCATAGAGCGGCGATTAGCAAGCCCCGAAGAACTGTGGGTGTTGTTTCCTTTGCTATAGACACGTTTTCTTTGCACTTAAATGAAATTAAATTTTTTCTGCCACTCGCATTACTGCACTACGCGAGCGGATATTTTCCTGCAATTCATGATCACTTGCTTTTATGGCTTTACCCAGCGTTCGCATTTTTTTATCCAGCATGTCATCGGTTATCGGCATACCTGCTGGAAATTGCTTGCCCCGTGTTTGCTCTCGAAAAAAACGTTTAACAATACGGTCTTCCAGCGAGTGAAAACTAATTACCACCAAGCGCCCGCCGCTTTTTATTGTGCTCAAGGCCTCATCAAGCGCCAAAGTAAGATCTTCTAGCTCGCGGTTAATAAAAATCCTTACAGCCTGAAAAGCGCGTGTTGCTGGGTGCTTTCCTTTTTCCCACCGTGGATTCGCTTCACTAATTACCTGAGCAAACCGACTAGTGGTCGAAAACTCTTGCAACTGCCGCTCTTTAATGACAGCTCTTGCCATTCGCCTGGCAAACCTTTCTTCGCCGTACTCCCGCAAGACAAATACAATTTCATCTTCTTCTGCGCTATTAATCCAATCGGCTGCTGTTTGCCCGGCGCTATTATTCATTCGCATATCCAGCGGCCCATCCTGTAAAAAGCTGAAGCCTCTTTCAGCCTCATCAAGCTGGGGCGAAGAAACCCCCAAATCTAGCAGGACTCCGCAAAGACCTTCACCATCCCTCCCCAGCTCAAGCAAGCTTTGCTTTACGCTGGAAAAGCTTGCAAAGGAACCGTGAATAATAGTAAAGCGCGCATCTTCCGCGGCTAACCTTTCACCTTCCTCTACGGCCTGTGGATCCTTATCGAAGGCAAGCAGCCGCCCCCCTTGATCAAGGCTGCGCAGAATCTCCCGGCTATGCCCTCCGCGCCCAAAGGTACCATCGACATAGATACCCCCCGGATCGGTCACCAAGGCATCAACCGATTCCCGCAGTAGTACGGAATAATGTTGTTTTGTATTCAAAGCTCCCTCCTACAGGGAGAGCGATATCATTTCTTCTGGTAGATCGCCCTCGCTCTCGATATCGGCGACAGAGGCCAACCAGGCTTCTTCACTCCAGAGCTCGAACTTCTTTCCTAGACCAACCAACATCAGCTTTTTTTCCAGGCCTGCGTAGTCTCGCAAGGTGGGCGGAACCAGGATGCGGCCATTACCGTCCAGCTCCAGACCACAGGCGTAACCAATCAGCAGACGCTGGGCTCGTAGTGATGCTTTGTTGAAGGTGGGCAGCGCTTCTATCTTCGGCAAAATCGTTTGCCACTCTGGCTCCGGATAAACAAGTACGCAGCGGTCTTGCGTGTGGGCAGTCATCACTATGCGGCCGCCGCAAGCACCCGCTAAGGTATCCCGGTATTTAGCCGGGATAGCCATGCGACCTTTGGCGTCCATATTGATGGCGTGACTGCCTTGAAACACGTTTTACCTCTCGCTCGCAGCTCTTCAACAAAGAAAAACCACGCTCTGTTTTACTCGGTACCAGCGAATGCTCGCGCTGTATTGGGAATTCTTCTTGAAAGTATAGAGCTTTTCTCGCAATAAACCCACAATATTCCACTAATCACCACTTTACACCACTTTTGCACACTATATTTCCCCTTGGCGCAAAGTCAAGGAAATACAGCAGCAAAAGTTAGCTAAGCTATTGAAATTTCGGAAGTTTTAGGGGGTATACACACAGCAGGCAGGCGCAACAGAAAGCAGAAACCCCCTGCTTTACAGTAGCTTAAAGAGGACACCTAGAATTTACTTTAAGAAACAGACTTTTTAGGTTTATGAATGCGTTAGTTATAGATCAATGAAATATAAAAAGACCTACGTTCAACAAGGTCTAAAGTGGAGGAAACAGCTCTATGCGGACTTCAGAGAAGGCCTCTCTAGCAATTGGTTGAACACCGCTATCAGGCGGTTCACTTCGACAGGCTTAGTCAGGTAATCAACGAAGCCGGCTTGCAAGCCCTTGTGAACATCCATAGACATGGCATTAGCGGACAGAGCAACCACTGGGATATCTTTGGTGCGGGTATCGTTCTTAAGGACTTCCAGCACTTCATATCCATCTAAGTCTGGCAGGTTGATATCCAGAACAATAATATCCGGAGGAGCTGTTCGCGCCTCATAGATTCCCAGCAGGGGCTCCATTGCGGTGGTTACAGAGAGCTGAGCAAAGCGTTCGATGATTTTTTCGAATAACCGCGTGTTTGCCGGGTTATCTTCGATATAGAGAATGCGGTAGTCGCCCTGCACAGTCAGCTCTGTGCGTTTTTCAGAGAATGCCGCCTCCGCAAGGGCGGACACACCCTCCTCACCTTCTTTTGCCAAAGGCAGTTCAATCCAGAACTGGGTACCGGTGTTTTCAACTGAGTGAAAATCTATGTGCCCTTGCATCATCTCAATGAGACGCTTGGTTATCACCAAGCCAACTCCGCTGCCTTCAATGGAGCCGCACTCGGCTTCCAGGCGGTTGAAGGGCTCAAATACATGCTCCTGCTGGGATTCCGGTATACCGTGCCCGGTATCGCGCACGAGAATCCGCATGGCCTCTGGGCCAGCTCTATCCAAGGCGATAACCACTTTGCCATTCTTCCTGTTGTACTTAATTGCGTTGCTGGCAAGGTTTATCAATGCTTGTTTCAGACGCGTGTAATCTGCAAATATGGGTGTTGTTCCGAGCGTACCGAGCTCCACAGAAAGCTGAATACCGTTATCTTCCGCCAATGGCTGCAGCAACTTAAGGCAATCACTCATCACGCGCTCTGGTACAACGGGCTCCAGGGAGAGCGACATTCGCCCAGCCTCAATCTTCGCTAAATCCAACACTTCGTTAATCAGGTGCAGCAAATGATTTCCGGCCTTGCGGATTTCAGCAACGCTTTCTTGCTGCTCTTCTCTTAAGTTTTCGTCGTAATCAAACAGCTGGGAATAGCCGAGAATAGCGTTAAGGGGGGTTCGCAGCTCATGGCTCATACTTGAAAGAAACTCAGATTTAGCCTGATTTGCTTTCTCTGCTGCAACCTTCGCCTGCACCACAGCAAGCTGGGTATTCTTTAACTCAGTGACATCCATATTACTGCCTGAAACCCGGGTAGCCCGGCCGCCTTCGTTGTAGGTGGCTTCCGCTCGCGCGCGTATCCAACGCATTGAGCTGTCTTTGGCTCTAATCTGATACTCGATATCGAAAGGTACTCGCTCAAGAATGTGATCCCTCAAGGCGTTCTTAAAGCGGTCTACATCATGCTGGGACATTCGCGCTTCCCAGTCTGCAATATTACGCAGGTTCTGCGCCTCAATATCGGTAGGGCTGAAGCCTATTTGCTCCCAGCATATATCAGAAAACTCAATTTTATTACTTTCAATATCCCAATCCCAAACGCCGTCTCGGGTACCGGCAATAATTCGGCTATAGCGTGCCTCACTTGCCCGCAGAGCCTGTTCTGTTTGCTTTAACTGGGAGATGTTGTAGTTGACGCCGGCCACATGGTGTGTCCAACCGTTTTCATCGCGGTAGCCCTGCCCATTCACCCGCACCCACAAGTAATAGCCCATTTTACTGCGCAGGCGGTAGCAAAGATCTAGCATCACACCGTTTTTTATGGTGTCTTGAATAGCGGCGTAAAAAGCTTCGCGGTCCTCAGGATGAATATAATTCAGCAGAACCTCAGGCTCAGTCATGTTTTGAACGTCGAGCTCGTTGTAACCCAGCTCTCGCCAAAAGATACCGTACCAGCGTAATTTGTTGGTGGCCAAATCCCATTCCCAAAAGCCATGACCACTGCCCAGCATGCTGCGCTGGTGTCGTGCGATCTCTTCACCGAGAAAGGATTTATCGAGTACCTCGCAGGACTCGGGGTTCCAAATTACATCCAACATGGTATTCCCTATCTATTAACTCCATTACGACCAAAGTTTGAGCAGCGCATATGTTGGCACCAGCATCGACCACACGCAATACCACGAAAGTATGTAAGCTACACAAATGTAGCCTGGCGCGTCAAATGACATCAAAGAACGACATCAAATCCATACTTGGCCCTATAATTTATGGCTCTCCCTTTTCAATCCAGTAATAATTTAGCCGCCAGCCTGGCTTGAGGGTAAACATACAGTGGCCACGTGGGGCCTTGAGAGAACTTGCCGAACAGCGCTCCGTGGGCACACTCGTCTCTGTGTTTTCCAAGGAATAGCTACATTGCCGAATACCGCAAGTAAAGACTCCTGGTTCCAGCAGAACAAAATCACCCGTATTCAGCAGCATCGATACCGGCGCCTCACTTAAAACAGATTGATAAAACTCAGCATGCTCACCGGTGTATAGAGACACAGGCGAGCCCTGCCCAGCACTTGAAGAAAGCCCCGCTCCCACCTGATACTGCAGGCTGAACAAGCCTTCTCCCCCAACGCGCTTAACCATCTCGCTTAAGGGCTGACTATTCAGAGAGAACCAGGCTTCAATGTCTGAATATCGATAGAAAGATTCATTCGCAGAAACAGAAACGGAAAAAATCAAGGCTACTAACACCGACAATGAAAGCGAGCGAGAGCACAATCGGTTTTTCATGCTTATACCTTGATAGGACATTAGAAAAAAAGAGCTGGCCTGTAAGCCGGGTTCTGTCGTGGACAATCATTCATCTAGAGCCTGCGTCACCACAGGCTTCAAGCGACCTACCCGAATCCAGTGCGGGTCACACCTGTAGGATTCCTATTTGGTCTTGCTCCGAACGGGGTTTACCGTGCCACAAACTGTTGCCAGTTGCGCGGTGCGCTCTTACCGCACCCTTTCACCCTTACCTGTGCGCTCTCCGAAGAAAGGCCATCGGCGGTCTACTCTCTGCTGCACTTTCCGTAGGCTCACACCTCCCAGGCGTTACCTGGCGTTCTACCCTTTGGAGCCCGGACTTTCCTCGTCAATTGACGCGATTGCCCGGCCAGCTCTGGGCGGCAACACTACCAAGAGAGAGCACCAGACTCAATGCATGGAGGCATAATTTGTTTAAAAGTAGACAAATTTTTCTTGCTTGAGCAGCCGGTCAATTTCTAGCGGACCAAAAGGAACAGTGCCTACGAAGGGAACCAGCTCAGTAGGTGCACGCCCCAAAACACCCATGCGTGTTCTGCATACTTTGATATCAATAAGCTCGAACGCACTGAGGCGAGCGGCAAGGTCAACGATGTCTTTGTGTTCGGCGTAATTCTCTTTCAAAAAAATTGCCACTTCCGGGCCGTGAAGCACCATAGCCAGGGGCGCCTCAGCGGATTGCGATGGGAAACGACTATGAAACTCTTCTGCACGCAGCAAAGCACGCCGAATTTCTTCGGGGGAATTCAATTCTATACGGGCAACGTATCCATTTGCGGAAGGCTCAAAGCGAGTCTCGCTTGGCACTATAGGAATAGGAGCTTCGGCAGGAATAGGAGCTTGCTCGGCGAAAATGCTAGCAGAAACCAGCATCAGGTAAGTGGAAAGTACCCTAAACCGAGAACGAGGCACCACAACCACACGTTGAGGATGCATTGGGGTTCACCACGGTGAAACGAGAGCCTTGTAAGCCCTCTTCATAATCGAGTTTTGCCCCCACTAAATAGGGGTAACTCATGGAATCTACAACCACAACCACTCCCTCCTTCTCGATACGGGCATCGTCTTCGCCGCAGTGCTCGTCAAAGGCAAAGCCATACTGAAAGCCTGAACAACCCCCTCCCGTAACGTAAACACGCAGCTTCAGATCATTGTTGCCTTCTTCCTCGATCAAACCTCGGACCTTGGTAACGGCATTTTCTGTCACTAATAGTGGTTCTGGGGTAAAGGTTTCAGCACTCATGGCTCATATACAACTCTTAGTAGGGTAGGAAATTATCCAATTAACCTAGCAAATTAGTCAAGTATTAACATCATGTGGTCTTGCCCAGGGCTTGCTCTGTGTCCTCTTCGACCACATTCTGCTGCTCTTCCACAATATGCATCAAACTGCCATTCACCTGAGCCCCCTTAACCATCTCGATGACCTTGTAGTGAACATTGCCGTTAACGACTGCGTTGGCGAGTAGCTCAAGGTGCGTAGAGCAGTAGACATCTCCCTGCACCAGGCCATTTATGATCACCTTAGGCGCATGAATTTCGCCAATTACCTGCCCCAGAGGCCGAACCTGAACAAGCGCTTCGGTGGGCGACTGAGCAATAATATTCCCTTTTACGGTCCCTTCTATATCGAGTTCACCTGCAAAGTGAACATCGCCAACAATTTCTAGCGCATTGTCTAGTATGGTATGCCCGCCCTTTGCAAAGGGGTTATCGTTCTTCTTTTGAAACATGCTCATTCTATCAGGCCTCCTCGACCAACCAGCCAAAGCGTTTTTCTGCTGTAACGGGCTTATTACCGGTGGTTTTAGCCACCAACTCAATACGTTCGGGCTCAAACCCCACTGGCAGCGATAGCTGCCCCTGCACGGTCTGAAAATATTTGAAGCGCAATCTTATCGTATCACTGCTGACTTGCTCGGAAAGCTGATTCAAGGAAAAGCTTGCATCCAAACCATCTAGCTTTCCAATCACATTAAAACTGAGCGTGCCGTTCAAAAGCTGGTGGTTGGTGGCCAACTGCTGCATAACAACTTTAAATTGATAACTGCGTGGCGTATCGGTATCCACAATTTCCACCGCACCGAAGGTCAAACCTCGCTTATTGCCAGTCGGTGCCATCAAGTTGCGGTAAAAGCTGTTCTCCTCCTGTAACTTGGCTAGTTCATCCTTTAGAGAAATAACTTCCTGACGCACCCCCTCACTGGCTTGCCGGTCCACCACTGCACCCAGGTTAAGGTTGGCATTTTGCTGCTTTAGATCTTCCATGGCTCGCGCATTCGAAGAAAGCTCTTTCTCCAAGCGCGCCACATCCAGCAAAGCCTGCTCTTGCCCTGCCATGCCCTCTCGGTGGCCGATGTAATAGCTGGCAAAAACTCCGGCCACCAGGCAGAAGGAGGCCACAACAATACCGGCCGCCCTTCGCCAGGGGCGATATTTAACGATTTTTAAGGGATATTGCTTACTCCCTTTTACTACAGTCATGGGCTCGCCTCCGAATTATTGGCTTTATGGCAAGAGTGCAGGTGCACTCAACCCCAGCGTTTCTTCTTGATCAAACATGATATTCATGTTTTGAATGCCCTGACCGGAGGCACCCTTGGTGAGGTTGTCGATTACCGACATTACCACGACCGTTCCATTCGCTTGTGGTTCAATAATAGACATGCGACAAACATTTGTACTTTTTACAGTGCGGGTTTGCGGAAAGGTTCCCAAAGGCAGCACGTCAACAAAGGCTTCCCCCTGGAAACGCTGCTCATACAGCTTTTGCAAATCGCCCCCTTCCACTTTCAGCTTTGCATAAAGCGTTGAGTGAATACCTCTGATGGTCGGCAGCAGATGAGGCACAAAAGTGAGTTTTGCAGGCGCACAGGCCTCAGACTGAATTGCGCGTAAACCCTGTTCAATTTCTGGCAAATGACGATGACCAGCCACACCATAAGCCTTGAAGCTGTCACTGGCTTCAGCCAGCAGCAAATCCACTTTGCCTTGTCGCCCGGCGCCACTGATACCCGACGCTGCGTTGGCAATGAGGTTTTCACTATCCACCAGGTTTTGCTCCAGCAAGGGAAGAAACCCCAACTGAATGGATGTGGGGTAGCAGCCAGGACAGGCAATCAACTGCGCGGTTTTAATTTGTTCGCGATTCACCTCGGGCAAACCGTACACCGCTGATTCCACCAACTCGGGACAAGCATGGGACTGACCATACCACTGCTCCCAGGTGGCGATGTTTTTAATTCGGAAATCCGCTGACAAATCAATTACACGAACGCCTGCGTCGTACAATTCTTTCATCATCGACTGAGCAACGCCATGGGGTGTAGCGAAAAAAACCACATCGCACTGACACAAAGCCTTGACGTCTGGCTCGGTGAAACGAAGATCATAATGACCGCGTAAATTTGGAAATAAGTCGGCTACAGATCGACCGGCCTCCCCGCGAGAGGTAATTACCTCAACGCTCGCTTGTGGGTGAACAGCCAATAACCTCAGCAGTTCCACCCCCGTATAACCCGTACCTCCAACAATGCCCGTTTTAATCACAACTCTCGCTCCACATCTTTCCAATTTTGAATAGAACCTGTGAATACTAATTTTAAACTGCTCTGCTAGAGCCTGTATTTTCAAACAGGAAGGCATTTAGCACGAGGTCTTTTTGCTTAAACCATCCGCCTTGAACGCGGTATTGTGGCTGCAGCAGAGTAGATTAAATTAGTATTAACAGGCCCAAGCTGCGTATGATAAGGTCGTTTACGTAAAAGCAAAAGGGAGCAAAGCTCCTGGTGAGGATAAACAGAAGATGCCGAAAGAGAAAAATAGCGCGCAGAAACCTGCTAATCTCTTCAACGCTCGCATAAATCGCCACGCAAACGACTTTCGTCACTCCCTCTCCTACTTCGATGCTCTCCCTCAACTCACCCTGCTAGGTTTTTTGGTTGGCCTATTCACTGGAGCAATCATCGTTCTATTCAGGTACTTAATCGACACCCCCTTAAACTTCTTAATTGCAGGGCACCCAGACAACTTCGAAGCCCTTTCTATCGCTGACCGTTTTCTGTTCATTTTCGCTGGAATATTTCTCCTCGCGCTGCTGCTAAAACTTGCAGGTAAAAAACACGGCGAAACCAGTGTCGCTCACGTACTAGATCGGCTGCATAATCATCAAGGCAAACTCCCGCTGGGAAACTGGATAGTGCAATTTTTTGCCGCAGTGATCGCTCTGGTCAGCGGCCAGTCTGTGGGTCGGGAGGGACCAGCGGTGCACCTCGGCGCCGGCGCAGCCAGCCAGCTGGGGCAGTGGATGAAACTGCCAAACAACAGCATGCATACCCTTATTGGCTGCGGTGTAGCCTCCGCTATTGCGGCCTCTTTTGATACACCTATGGCGGGGGTTATCTTCGCCATGGAAGTTATCGTATTGGAATACACCATCGTTGGTTTTGTGCCAGTCATTCTGGCATCCGTGATGGGAACGGCACTGAGTCAGGCCGCTTTTGGTGAGCAGGGCTTGTTGATGGGCAGTAGCGATATGAGCAGCCTGATGGAACTACCCTACATGGTGCTTGTTGGTTTAGTGATCTCCGTCTGCGCAGCTATGTACATCCATCTGAATATTTTCGCGCTAAAGTTTAATCAGCACTCTATTTATGTTCGCTTACTTGTGGCGGGCCTGCTAACCGCCATCGTTGCGGCCTTCGTGCCAGAGATTATGGGCTTGGGTTACGACACGGTGAATGCTGCACTTGCGGGCGAACTGCTTATCATCAGCCTGGTAATTATCGCGGTTGCCAAACTGGCTGTTACACCCGTGGTGATTGGTCTCGGTATTCCTGGGGGCGTTATTGGCCCTCTGCTGGTCATTGGCGCCTGTATCGGCGGGGCGATGGGCTTGCTGCTCAACATGCTGGTACCCTCTTTGGATACCAATCCAACGTTCTATGTAGTGATAGGAATGACAGGCATGATGGCAGCAGCACTCAACGCTCCACTTGCAGCCCTTGTTGCAGTACTCGAGCTAAGTTACAACCCCAACATGATCTTCCCGGCAATGCTGGTAATAGTAGTCAGTTGCGTAAGTACCCGGCAGTTTTTTCGCCTGAACAGTTTGTTTATACAACAGCTTAAACACAGTGGCAGAGACATAGATTTTGGCCCGGCGGTGCAGGCGCTTCGCCGCGCAGGCGTGCGCAGTATCATGGACCCTCGCTTTGTAAATGCCGCGCCCTCCATTGAAAAAAGTGAAGCAGAACGGCTGCTTAAGAAAAAACCAATGTGGGTTGTGTATGAACATGAAAACCAAAAGTTTGCGCTGAGAGCAGCGGATCTGGCAACCGCTATCGAAAAGCCCATGGATGAAAAAGAAGATGAAGATATTGAACAGGTTCAAGAATTCGCCCTGGCGGAAATAGCAGGCCGCCGTATCAGTGTGAGCCCAATACACGATGGCGCTAATCTGGTAGAAGCTCTGGATGCCTTAAAAACCTCTGGCAGCGATGCGCTTTACGTATCCAAAGTGTATTCACCGCTAACAGGGGATGTACACGGCATAATTACACTGGCGGCTATTCAAAACTACTATCAACCAAAGGAGTTCACCCGTGCTGTGGGTTAAAGCCATACATATTATTGCTGTTGTCTGCTGGTTTGCTGTACTTTTTTATTTACCCCGTCTTTTTGTCTATCACGCCATGAGCGACAATCAGGCCATTAAAGACCAGTTCAAAATAATGGAGCGGCGGCTCTACTACGGCATCGGTACCCCCTCGCTAATCGCAACGGTTATTTTTGGCTTATGGGCGATACATTATGCTTGGGAATACTACCTTTCCAGTACCTGGTTCTGGATAAAGATGGCACTGGTGGTAATTCTCATCGGCTATCACCATATGTGCGGCTATTTTCTAAAGCGCTTTAAAAGTGACAGTTGCACGCACAGCCACAAATTCTTTCGCTACTTCAATGAAGTGCCTACGCTCATTTTGTTAGCCTGTGTCTTTCTTGTGGTACTTAGACAACCCGCGTAGCTGGCATGTAAATTAACAGACATAAGCCCATCATATGCTAGACTCGCTGAGCCTACATGGAATAGAAGCCGCTTATGATTACTGGAAGCTCCAATCCGCCCGTCATTCTCGCCCTCGGCGCCCTGGACCCATCCGGTTCCGGGGGCCTGCAAGCCGACATTGAAACCGCCGCCAGCCTGGGCTGCCACTGTTCGCCAATAGCCACAACACTGGCTTCCGCTGGCGCAGGCTCCAATACAGAATCTAAGCCTATTGATGCCACTCTGGTGATCGCCCAGGCTCGCTCTGTGCTGGAGAATATGCAGGTAGCAGCCATTAAAATCGGCTTTTTAGGGTCGGTAACAAATACTGAAGCTGTGCATACGATATTGCGCGACTACCCAAGCCTGCCTGTAGTGGCTCACCCGGCACTGTATTTGTGGGACAAAGATGAAACGGTTCAAAGTGACCTGCCGGCAGCTTTTTTGTCCCTCATCGCTCCCCACTTAACAATCGGTATTTTCTCTCTCTATGAAGCGCGCAAGGTGTCCCAAGAATCTGACACACTGGCCACAACCGCCCAGGCGATTACCAGCACCGGCTGTGAGTTTGCCCTGATAACTGGAACAGGCCAGCAACAGCCCAGTTTTCAAAACAGCAGCTTTTCCAAGAAAGGCTTGTTACAGCAATATACTTGGGAACAGGAGCCACCAACCTGCCACGGAGCAAGCAGTACTCTGGCGATGAGCTGCTGTGCCTACGTGGCTCATGGTGGCGAAGCCTTAATGGCATTATCACAAGCGCAGGATTTTACTTGGCAGACCATGCGCCTGTCCCGCAGCCTGGGTTTCAATACGCGAACTCCCCACCGTTTTTTTTGGGCGGATAAAAATATAGAATCCCTTGAACAAAAAACGACTCGAAAAAGTCACTGACCCTTTCCACATCTGATGTATTAAATAATGACCAACTCTATGATCAGCGCCTTTGAACGCGCACAAAAAACCATTCCCGGCGGGGTAAATTCACCGGTTCGCGCTTTTAAAGCCGTGGGCGGCAGCCCTGTTTTTGTAAAGCGAGCCAAGGGTGCTTACCTCTACGACATCGATGACAAACGCTACGTAGACTATGTACTGTCATGGGGCCCGATGATACTGGGCCATGCCGATGATGAGGTGTTAGCCGCCGTGAGCCAAGCGCTGCAGCAAGGCTTGAGCTTTGGAGCGCCTACAGAGATTGAAACAACACTGGCGGAAAAAATCTGCGAAATCATGCCCGGCATGGATAAAATTCGCTTTGTGAGCTCAGGTACCGAGGCCACTATGAGCGCAATTCGCCTGGCTCGCGGTTACACTGGCCGAGATAATATCGTCAAGTTTGAAGGCTGTTATCACGGCCACTCAGACTCCCTGTTGGTAAAAGCCGGCAGTGGCGCACTTACGTTTGGAGTGCCCAGCTCTCCTGGCGTACCGGCAAACTTGGCGGAGCACACCATCACCCTGAGCTACAACAATGCAGAACAAGTTAAAGAATTATTCGCCGCCAAAGGAGATACCATTGCCTGTGTCATTGTTGAGCCGGTTGCAGGCAATATGAACTGCATTCCTCCTCAACAGGGTTTTCTAGAGGAACTCAGAGAGCAGTGCACAAAAGCTGGCGCCGTGCTGATATTTGATGAAGTGATGACGGGGTTTCGCCTCGGCTTAACAGGCGCACAAGGTTACTATGGTATTCAACCCGACCTGACAACTCTGGGCAAAGTGATCGGTGGCGGCATGCCCGTTGGGTCTTTCGGTGGCAAAGAAGATATTATGAATTTTATTGCGCCGGTGGGCCCTGTGTATCAGGCAGGAACATTGTCGGGCAACCCTATCGCGATGGCCGCGGGTCTGAGCACCGTGGAAAAAATAGCCACAGATGGCTTTTACTCGCCACTGTTTGATCGCACCAACAGGCTGGTAACAGGCCTAAGAGCAATTGCAGATGAAAGCGGCATTCCATTTACGACCAACCATGTAGGCAGTATGTGGGGAGGTTTCTTTACGGAGGAGCAGCAGGTGAGTAATTATCAGCAGGTGATGAATTGCAATACCGAACGCTTCAATAGATTTTTTCACGGCATGCTGGAAGCGGGGGTTTATCTGGCCCCAGCATCTTATGAGGCCGCGTTTATGTCCTCAGCACACAGCGATGCCGATATCGACTTTACCTTAGAAGCAGCACGCAAAACTTTTTCCAGGCTATAGGCATCAAAAAGCTCAATCGTCTATCTGACTTTTGAGCTTTACAATTACACCCAAATCTTCCGGAGCCATATCGAGAATATGAAAACCGGCCCAATTGCGGTCATCGCCAACAGTTTCCCGCACCCAAAGACACTCAGCCCCAATACTTAATGTGGAACGCCCTTCAACTGGGGCAGACAACACAAATTGTGTTTGATATAAGCAGTTTTCTTTAACGCTATCACCGCCTATCAGCATGAAGCCTTCCTCATGTAAATTCACAATTCGGCCTATTTCAATATCCCTTAGCACGTCACGAACTGTGATTACCTGCTGTACTCCCGCTCTTTCCAAGCGGCGGCTTTCACCCTCAGCTGGCTTCATTTTCACCTCCAGGTTTATTCAATTCTGCTTTTTCATTCAACTTATGGAAAATATTTTCCAATGCTCGCTCAAAGAAAGGTTTCGAGCTGCCTGAAATAATCTTCGCTTTAGTGCCTATCATCTGGCGCGCGAGCTTCAGCCCAGACATCATGTCAACCCGCTTACCCATTTGGTCCACCAACATGTAGTGTGAGGTGCGCGAGTTATACCAGGCCACTTTCAGTCGCTTACCGCCTTCAAATTCAAACCAGGTACCAAACTCAATCATTTTCAAGCTTTCGACCATTTGTTCTTCTTCTGGGCTAAGCCTGTCGTTACTCGCGTCTTTAGTTCCCGCTTTTTCTGCCGCTATACGCTCCAACTTATCTCGCATGGGTGGAGGCGCTGGTTCAGCTTTCTTGCTCTGCATCGCAAGCTTTATCAGGGATGACAGCGCGTCAACGAGCTTTTTACCTTTCGCCTGATCATAACCAATGGTTTCAAAACCTGACTCAATCGCGGCGATTAAATCATCATGAATTTCAAGTTGGCGGTTCTTGTCCGCAGGGCTCTCTTTCGGCTCCACGCACCAGAGTACATCATCTACTATGGCGAGAGCTTTGCCCCATTTATCCGATTTCTCGCCGTAACGAAGCAAGGCGAAGCTGAGATAATCGGACCAGGGCTGCAGCAAAAACAATAAAATTGCAGACGGCAGCTCCTTACCATGGGTTCTTCCCTGAATCTCTTCGTTAACTCGCAGCTTCACCTCTCGCAGCTTTTCTTCGCCTTGAGCTTTTTCGGTAGCACGCTTCTCCATTAGCTCCTGTCGGCGCACAATATTTTTGGTATAGCTGCTGAATTCGAGCAATAGTTCAGTAATGATTTTCACATCGTTATCGAACTCTTTAAGAATTCGATCAACAATATCTTTGATCTTGTTGTACATGTCGTACTGGGCAGTACCGTCATTACTTACCCAGCGTGCACCAGCTTCTGCAAGGTTATTCAATAACACGCGAGCGGGATGCTCTGCCTGCTCAAAAAACCCTGGGTCTATAAAAGCGATTTTTAAGAAAGGGGTATGCAAATAACTGAGTAAGGCCTTAATGGAGTCTGGCAAGTTTTCATCATTGAGCATGTACTCAAATAACATACCCACCAGATCAATGGTTTGCATGTCGCTCTTATCGACTTCGCCATCCTGGGCATCCGCTTTTAATTGCTCATGGAGGCGCTCTACAATCTCGCTAACATCGATAGGAACTACAGCTCCCTGCTCCCCCAGCTCGGCTCTTGTTTCCGATGTCTGTAAGGCTTGCAAAGCTCCCATTAAGTCCTCAGATGAAACAACCACTCCACCGGGAGGAAGCCCTTCCACCGCTGAGGGCACCATTTGGCTTTGCAAACCGCGAATTGCCTGCATCAAACTTTGCTGGTATTCCTCTGGTGACAAATTGGGATCAGGCAAGCCCTGAATGTCTTCCTCATTAGCCACTGTTTGCTCAGACTCACTATTTAAGGCTGAAGCAGGTGCCTTACCGGTGGGCATGCTGTATTTCAGGTGGGGCAGAACCCCTACCTGCTTGAGGTACTGATTAACTTCTTCAGTAATATTCTTGAGTATTTTGATGAGTTCATCGTCGTAGACTTTGTAGGCTAACTGCTTGCTTTTAGGGTCCAGAGGCACCAGTTTTAAAGCTTTTCGCAATGATTCACAAAACTGTATAGGCGAAGCGGGGTTAGAAGCCTCGGTTACATGCTCACCGCCATTGAGTACAGCAAAGCGCTGATTCAGCGCCCAGAGAGGTTCAGCAAAATAGGAATCTGCTCGCTGTGTGATGGAGGATATTGCGATTGTTTCTTCCAGGTCTTCGTTATCGACCAACGACAACTCATCACCAGCCTCACTGCCAACATTGGTTTGCAATTCACGCTTTTTAAACTTTACAAAGCCTTCTGAGAGATAGCCGCAGAAATAGCGCTCCAGCTCTTGGTAGTTCTGTCGAAACGCGCTTTGAACCTCCGCCAGCTCTGCGGACTCCTGATTGGATTTGGCATTATCCATTTCAGCAACAAGCGCATCATCCAGAGCCTTAAGGTAATCTCGGAAAGCCTTCTGTGAATGTTCAGCAGCCAAACTTTGACAGGCTTTTAAATGAGCAACTACGGCAGAATTGGAAAGCGGTAACAACAAGGGTGCCCCTTCTGCGCCCGTTTCTTTTTGCTCGTCATTTTCGTCGTGAATCAGTCTTGACATATCAGCCCTAGCAACTCCCCAGTGTGAGCCAACCAGAATTGTCAGGTTGGCGCATTTTGTCAAAATACGTCGTCTATTGAAGCTGCGATCGAAAGCTATGTAAATCGTTTCGACACAATTTCAAGGTATAGCAGCGTATTTAATATTACCCGTTAACAATATAGTCGTTATCTACGCTATTTGGTGCATTTTCGCTGCACTTTGCAGTATTTGCTCTACCAACAACTAACGGTTTCACAAATTTCACGCTATAGACAGCAAGAAAGATGCCTTAAGCGCCAAATCACTGTAGAAATTGACGCTTCTTTTCTCTGGTGTGACAGTTATAATTCGCGCGTTAATTTTCAGTAACCAGAATCATCAGGAACAATAAGCTATGAGTGTTTACGATATCTACGGAATTGGTGCGGCTTTGGTCGACACTGAAATAGAAGTTACTGATCTGGATCTTCAAGATTTAGGCATAGAAAAAGGAGTAATGACCCTTGTTGATGAGCACCGACAGCACCAGCTGATCGATGCGCTCTCCAGTCACCTGGTCACTTCCAGCCGTGCCAGTGGCGGTTCAGCCGCCAACAGTATTATCGCTGCCAGCTATTTTGGCGCTCGCAATTTTTATAGCTGCAGAGTGGCTAATGATGATAACGGTTCTTTTTACTTATCGGATTTGAGTGAAGCGGGCGTTGATTACCATGTTAGCAATGGCTCCAGCGATGGCATTACAGGTAAATGCCTGGTTATGATCACTCCCGATGCAGAGCGCACAATGAATACCTTTCTGGGTACAAGCGAATTCATTTCAAAAACCGATATCGACGAAGAGGCTCTGCGCAATTCGCGCTATGCCTATATCGAAGGTTATCTGGTGACCTCTGAAACAGGGCAGCCCGCTGCCGTCAAACTTAGGGAGTTGGCAGAGCTGCATAATATAAAGACTGCGCTGAGTCTATCCGACCCTGCAATCGTAAACTTCTTCCACGACGGTTTAACAGAAATGGTGGGGGACGGTGTAGACATTATCTTCTGCAATGAAGCCGAAGCAATCAGCTTTACCAAAACAGACTCGCTTAAAGCCGCAGCGGAAGCGCTTAAGAAGCATGCTAAAACTTACGCAATAACTCGCGGCAGTGATGGTGCTCTGTTATTCGATGGTAAACAATTTATTGATATTTCAGCCCACCCCACCAAAGCCATCGACACCAACGGCGCGGGAGATATGTTCGCAGGCGCATTTCTTTTTGGTATCAGCCGTGGCATGAGTTACGCGGACGCCGGAGCCCTTGCGAGCAAGTCGGCAGCTAAAGTAGTTTCTCAATTCGGCCCGCGATTAGACCCTGAGCAGCATCAGGAATTGCTCGGCGATTAAAGCCTAGCCTCGTGACAACAGGTCACGTAAATCAACGATGGCAGCATTAGCCCTACTGATATAGTTTGCCATAACCAAAGAGTGGTTCGCCCACAAACCAAAGCCCGTTCCATTTAATATGAGCGGGCTGCGAATGGGCTGCTGGGTGCCCTCCAGTTCACGAATGATCTGCTGCAAGCTGACACGCGCATTTTTCTTTTCCAAAACATCGGCAAAATCCACTTCTATCGCTTTTAGCAAATGAATCAAAGCCCAGGCACTCCCGCGAGCTTCGAAAAAGATATCATCAATCTCAAACCAAGAGGTTTTAACAACCAGCTCTGCCGGCGTTTCTGTCGACTGGCTCGCGCCGGGGGAGCCCGCAAGGTCAGTATTCAGTCGCCGCTGGCCAACGCTGGCGCTTAAGCGCTGAGACAAACTACCCAATCGAGTATCCACGGTTCGCAACCAGTAATTAAGATTATCTGCACGGGTATAAAATTGTGCATCCTGCCTTTCCGGGTCCGAGAGCCTCATCAGGTATGAGCGTAAATGTTTTACGCCTCCAGCATATTCGCTCTCTGTCTTTGGCAGAATCCAGCTGCGGCTATCAAAATTAAAACGCGGTTCGGCCAGGGCCAGGTCTTTATCTTCCGTGGATTGTGATTGAGATCGGCTAAAAGCTTCCCGCATCGCCTTGGTAAAATCTCTCACTTGGATAATAACGCCGTATTCCCAGTTTGGAATGTTGTCCAACCACACCCCAGGTGGCGCAATATCGTTAGATAAATAGCCGCCAGTTTTATTTAACAGGGTGTCCACAACCGTAATCAGTGCCGCCGTTGTGGTAGCACCGATAACACGCCCGTCAGTTTGAGTCTTGGCTTCTAACTGCGCGGCCTCTCTAACATCGAAGCCATCCGGCTCAAAGCTCCAGACAATACCGAGCACAAGGGCTACAAGCAGATAGATGAGAATGGCAAATAAAGCAGCCTTAAACCAGCGATTGGAGTCTGACAAATCACTCCTGAAATCCTGCCAGCGAGTCACTGCCTGTTGCTTCACACCTGCCGCCGAGCTTGATATTTTATTAAACATGACATCAATCCAATGATTTAGAGAGAAAGGCTTTTAACCTCGACTAAAGCCGTGGCGGACTTTCCACCCTCGAATTCGATGGTGAGCGGAAACTGGTCTCCTTGCTTTAAGGGCTCAGCAATACCAAATACCATCAAGTGATATCCACCGGGCTCAAAACGGAGTTTGCTGCCAGCAGCGATACTTAAATGTGAAACAGAGCGCATCTTCATCATACCTTCTTCATAGAAGTTTCTATGCACTTCGATGTGATCAGATATGGGCGCTTTGAGATGATTTACAACCAAGGCCTCTGAAGTATTATTTTCCAGACTAAAGTAAATACTCGCCATTGTCTGACCGGGAGGCATCGCAGGCATTACAGCATTCACGATGGCTATCTCGTTCACTTTAGCCTCATCGTCATACCAGCAGGCAGGCAGTATCGACACAAGCACAACTAACAGAAATATTCTCATAATGCAGATTCTATCACCCAAGGGGTAAAAACGTAGCAACTGCGAAATTACAGCGCTAACACACTCAAAGAGGAGGCATAACAGCAATGCGTGGTGTTTTGGCCAGCCGTATATCCCCTCTTATACGGTAGCCAGGTACGAATTTCTTCATTTGCTGGTAAATCCAACGGCCTTCTGCATCAGTCCTGGCATATATCATTACACTTTCGTCAGTCGCTTTTACCCGCTGCGCGATACTGTTTATAAAGGGCAGTAACTGCTCTTTGTCGCTGCTTAGCAAGTCTTTTGGTATATCAAACTCCTGTAAAGTCAGGTCGTCAGTTGGCTGCTTCAACACCGCATGATGATACTGCTTCTGCAACGCCCTTACTTCTTTTTGCAGGTCCAACAACAAGGCGTTAGCAGGGTAAAAAGTCTGTGCCTGCTTCAGTAATGCGTTCGCCGCCCCATAATTGCGGGATGCCATAGCCCCCCTTACCAGCTCACTGAAGCGAATCAATATAGCCTGCAGGCCTGAACGCGCGGTTTGGTTGTCGGGATTGATAAGAAGAACAGAGTGAAACAGGTCGTAGGCATTTTCGTGTGCGGGTGCCGTTAAGCGGCCCTTGCGAAAAGCGTTCTCAGCCTTCGCCACAAGCCGCTGCTCCAGACTTTGCTCAACAAACTGGGTTGCATCCCTGCTCACGGGGGGCGGAGCTGCTGCAGGCTCTGCCGCCACAGGTACTTGCTTGGTGTTACTCAGGCTACAGGCACCGAGAGTCGATACACACAATATAAATAAAACACGCAAATGAAACACGCTCCCCCCAAATGAATCGATTTATATTCTAACCCGGTCATAGTTCTATAAGCCCAAGTTCGCCTGGCTGATATAAGTTATTTACAGTGAACTTGAATGCCACCAAAATGTCTCATCTGCGGTAGCGCTCCGTTGCACTCGCCGCCCCAAAACTCATTATACAAGTAAGCTGTTATGACTCCGACCTTTAAACTCCCAAAGAAACTCTCTTCACTTCTCATTCTGCTAATCTCAGCGCTTCTGCCTGCATCATCCATCGCTCAGGTATTTGCCGATTCCAACGAAGATGAATTTCTCAGGGTTGAGGAAGCTTTTCAAGTACTTGTTGAAGTGGATGACGATAGCGTCAATATGAGCTGGACACTCGCACCGGATTACTACCTTTACCAACATCAGTTTAAAGCCGAGGCCTATAACACTCGTGAGCGCACAAAGCTCAAGCTGGACTTCGCGCCAGGCAAGCGCAAATATGATGAGTATTTTGACAAGGAGCTAGAGGTCTATTACTTCAACACCTTGGTGACAGCTGCTTTACCGAGTATCGAACCACCCTATGAACTGAAAGTGGTTTCGCAAGGCTGTGCCGAAGCTGGTCTATGTTATCCACCGCGTAAACAGTATTTCCAGGTGGCTGCCGACGGGAGTGTTTTCGAAACTGACAGCACACAGATTACTAGCGATGCTGCGGCAGCAGTAAATACGGCAAAAACAGCACAACAAGACTTTGCCAATGAAGAAAAGCCCCCTTTTTTACCCAGTATTTTATTTTTCGCGCTAATTGGCGGATTAATTCTGAACCTGATGCCCTGCGTTTTCCCTGTACTCTCTCTAAAGGCTTTGAGCTTCGCCTCAAGTAATCAGCCGGGCCACAAGCAGCACATGCACGGTTGGGCCTACACCGCAGGGGTGATAGCCTCTTTTCTGGTGGCCGCCGCTTTTTTACTCGTAGCAAGACAAGCCGGCGAAATGCTCGGCTGGGGCTTCCAATTGCAACAACCGGTATTCGTTGCCCTGTTAGCGTATTTATTCCTGCTCATGGGGCTCAGTTTGTACGGTATGTTCAGCATTGGCACACAATTTATGGGTGCCGGGCAAGAGCTCACTGCGGGTAGCGGACTGAAAGCTTCATTTTTTACCGGGGTACTTGCGGCGGTGGTGGCCAGCCCCTGCACTGCGCCACTCATGGCCCCGGCCCTCGGCGCGGCCATGACTCAACCCCCAGCAATAGCAATAATTGTATTTATTGTACTTGGCTTTGGTATGGCACTGCCTTTTCTGGCCCTTAGCTATAGCCCAAAGCTGGCAGAGTTCTTACCCAAGCCTGGCGCCTGGATGGAAGTATTGAAGCAGGTATTGGCCTTCCCGCTGTTCGCCACCAGCATTTGGCTGCTATGGGTGCTTGGCCATCAAACCGGTAGCTCCGGCATCGCTTATGTTCTTTCCGCTGCGCTGCTAATTTGCTTCACCATCTGGCTGGCGAAATTTACCCCAGCCAAACAGGGCGCGAAGATAGCCCTGCGAGTATTAATGATTGCCAGCCTGCTGGCTGCGGCGCATTTAACGTGGGATATTCGCCACTTCAATGGCTCCAGCGCTGGTAGCGAAGAACAGTGGGAAGCCTATACGCCAGAGCGCCTTCAGCAATTGCGCGAGGAAGGCAAACCTGTTTTTATCAATCTTACTGCAGACTGGTGTATTACCTGTAAAGTAAATGAACAGCTTGCTTTCAGCTCTGAAACTTTCTTTACTCGCGCGGAGGAGCTGGGGGTTACTTTATTGGTTGGTGACTGGACCAACCCTGACGAAAATATCTCCATGCTTCTAAAGCGATACAAGCGCAGCGGTGTGCCGCTTTACCTGGTATTTCCTGCAAACATAAACGGCGAGCCGGAAATTCTGCCGCAATTGCTATCGACCACCATCATTGTTGAAGCAATGGAAAGGGCCGTAGAGTAAACAAAGCGCGTAGCACTCAGTTGGTGGCTTTTTAGCGCTTTTGGCCTCAAGGGGTTTAATTGCATAGCTGTTTTTTTTGGGATACGCGCTCCCGATAAGCGAGCGGAATATACCCCGTCCTTGGGGTTAACCGCGCTTGCTCCCGGCAAGCGAGCAGAATATACCCCGTCCTTGGGGTTAACTTCGGGAAAAACGGAGGCAACTTCGGTGATTTCAAGCAAATTTTCAATCTGCCGTAGACATCTGCCTCTAAATTGGGCACAATTCGCATCAATCGTCGCTACCAAGGTATTTCTCTGCCAAGCCAATGCTTTTCGGCACATATAGCGGCATGTTTCCAACAAATAATAAACTGCCAAATCTCTGGCACCGTACTCAATTAGGTGAGCCTGATGGCGACAATTCTGGTACTTCACGGTCCAAATTTGAATACGCTTGGAACACGTGAGCCCGATATTTACGGCAGCACCACACTCGCTGATATCAACCAGCACCTGACATCACTCTGCATCGAAAAAGGCCACCATTTACAAGCCTTACAGAGCAATGCTGAGTACGAACTTATTGACCGAATTCACGATGCTCGCAAAGAGGGCGTGAACTTTATTGTCATCAATCCGGCTGCCTTCACGCACACCAGTGTTGCTTTGCGCGATGCACTGGCTGCGGCAGAGATTCCCTTCGTGGAGTGTCATCTCTCAAATGTTTTCAGCCGGGAAGCTTTCCGCCATCATTCCTATTTCTCAGATCTGGCTTTAGGTGTGATTTGCGGTTTTGGAGCACAAAGTTACGAGCTAGCCCTTCAGGCTGCGTTTTCGCATCTTTCTGCCGAATAAAACACTTTTTCAACCCATCCAAAATAAGCGCTTGTTACAGAGAGGCCCTAATGGACATTCGCAAAGTAAAAAAATTAATTGAACTGTTGGAAGAATCCAACGTGGAAGAACTGGAAATCAAGGAGGGTGAAGAATCTGTGCGTATAAGCCGGGGGTCGCGCCACTTAAGCGCACCCGTGCAAGCACTTTATCAGCAAGCCCCGGCACCTGCGCCGGCTCAAGCCGCTGCGCCCGTTGCAGAGACGTCAGCCGTTACGGAAAGTGCCTCGCCTGAAATTGGCGGACACAAATTGCTTTCACCAATGGTCGGTACTTTCTATCGCTCTCCGTCTCCCGGCTCACCCGCCTTCGTTGAGGTTGGCCAGTCTGTAAAAGCGGGCGAAGTTGTCTGTATTGTTGAGGCCATGAAGATGATGAATCAGATTGAAGCTGACAAAGCAGGCGTAATTGAAGCCATTTTGGTAGAAGATGGAGCGCCGGTAGAGTTTGACCAAGCTCTAGTCGTCATCGCCTAACCCAGAGGAACTGCGTATGTTTAACAAAGTCCTCATCGCAAACCGGGGCGAAATAGCCCTGCGAATTTTGCGCGCCTGTCGAGAGATGGGCATCACCACTGTTGCGGTGTATTCCAAAGCTGACCGTGACCTTAAACACGTTTTGCTTGCTGATGAATCCCTGTGTATTGGCCCACCAGCGTCCACAGACAGCTACCTGAATATCCCAGCCATTATCTCCGCCATGGAAGTCACAGACTCCCAGGCCGTGCATCCAGGTTATGGCTTCTTGGCCGAAAATGCCAACTTCGCAGAGCAAGTGCAAAAAAGCGGCTTTGTGTTTATTGGCCCCGACCCCGATGTCATTCGATTGATGGGGGATAAAGTGTCCGCCATCGCGGCAATGAAGAAAGCCGGTGTGCCAACAGTTCCGGGGTCTGATGGCCCCTTGCCCAGCGATCCAGATACCTGCCTGGAAATCGCACATAGAATTGGCCTTCCGGTCATCATTAAAGCCGCCGCAGGTGGTGGCGGCAGAGGCATGCGGGTTGTACACAGTGAGGGTAGCCTGGTGAATTCCATCCAGGTAACCAAAGCAGAAGCACAAGCAGCTTTTGGCGACGGCACGGTGTATATGGAGAAATTCCTGCAAAACCCTCGACACGTTGAGGTGCAGATAATCTCAGACGGCCAAGGCAATGCCATCCACCTTTACGATCGGGATTGCTCACTACAACGTCGCCACCAGAAGGTTCTGGAAGAAGCTCCGGCGCCAGGTATCGATGAAGCGGCCCGCCAGAAGGTATATGCGGCCTGCACCAATGCCTGTATCGAAATTGGTTATCGCGGGGCGGGTACTTTTGAGTTCCTTTACGAAGATGGCCACTTCTACTTTATTGAAATGAATACCCGTATTCAGGTTGAACATCCGGTGTCAGAAATGATCACCGGTGTAGACCTGATTAAAGAGCAGATTCGTGTATGTGCTGGTGAGCCACTCAGTATCAAGCAGGAAGATATCAAAATTAACGGCCACGCTATCGAGTGCCGTATCAACGCCGAAGATGCAAAAACCTTTATGCCATCTCCTGGACTGGTGGACAATTTTCATCCGCCGGGCGGCTTGGGCGTGCGCGTAGACTCACACTTGTATAGCGGCTACCGCGTGCCACCGCACTACGATTCGATGATTGCCAAAATTATCACCCATGCAGATACCCGTAGAGATTCCCTGAAACGTATGGAGTCAGCACTGGATGAGCTGGTCATCACCGGCATTAAAACCAACACGGACTTGCAAAAAGAGCTGGTGCGAGACAAGGCCTTTCTCGAAGGAGGGGTGAACATACACTATCTCGAGAAGAAGCTCGGCTCCTAGCCTTATGCCCTGGCTGCAACTTCGGGTTAACAGCTCACGGACACTCGCGCCACAACTGGAGGACGCTCTTCTTGTTTGTGGTGCGCTGGCTGTTACCTTGCAAGACAACGCCGACCAACCCATATTCGAGCCCGCCTTAGGAGAAACGCCCCTCTGGCAGGACACGCGGGTAACAGGGCTGTTTGAAGCAGACATAGACACGGAAAGCACGCTGAATGAACTGCAACAATCCTTATCAGCAGGCGCGGAAGAAAAACTGGACGCCCACTGGCACCAGATAGAGGACAGAGACTGGGAGCGCGAGTGGATGGCTCACTACCAGCCCATCGAATGTGCAAAAAACCTCTGGATTTGTCCCAGTTGGGCAGAACCACCACAGCCAGAGGCTGTCAATCTTATGCTCGACCCCGGCCTGGCATTCGGGACAGGCACTCACCCAACCACCTTCCTTTGCTTACAGTGGCTGGCGAGTCAAAAGATGAGCGGGCAGACGGTTATCGATTATGGCTGCGGCTCCGGAATACTTGGCATCGCCGCGCTCTTGCTAGGAGCAAAAAAGGCTATTGGTGTCGATATCGATCCTCAAGCACTATTGGCAAGCCAGGAGAATTTAGCCCGAAACAATCTGGTGAAAGACAGCTTTCCTGTATATTTCCCAGATGCATGCCCGAATCACCAAGCGCAAACTGTGCTCGCAAACATCCTGGCAGGGCCTCTGGTAGAGCTGGCGGAAGCATTATGCGAAAGGCTCCAGCCTGGCGGCAAACTCTGCCTCTCAGGCGTACTGGCAACGCAACTAAGCTCAATCGAACAGGCTTATAGGCCTTGGGTCAGCATTGACAATGTTAAGCAGAAAGAAGAATGGATTTGTATTATCGCGACAAAAAAATGAATTAACACAACAGTCAACTTATCACGATAATTTCGCATCTCCAATTTACGCTGTGACAGCTTGGGTATAAACTCCTTATAAATTGATATTTGATAGCAAATTAGCGCTGCAACTTAATGAAGATTCTAGGAATAGCCTAACTATGGCAGACAACATCACTCGCTGCCCCAAATGCCATACATCCTTCCGGATCACCGAAGCACACCTAAAGTCTGCCAAGGGTGCGGTGCGCTGTGGCTCCTGCTTGAATATCTTCAACGCCAAAGACCACCTGGTTAGCGAGCACAGCGCCGACAATACAACAACCACTCAAACGGCTAAACCAGCTGCAAAAGCTAAGGCGCACAACAAGGCACTCACAAACAAACCCAAAACTGCAGCGAATAAAAAAGCAGTAAGTCCTGTAACAAGCGCTAAATCCATGCCCTCGGATGACGACGACATTCTGATTAGCGACGACATGCCTTTGGATGATATCGATACCGACACCGATACAACAAATTCAGATGCAGACTTTAATGACAACATCCTTTACAGCAAAACCTTTGGCTCTCAGGACTCAAACCTGTTTGAGCGCGAAATTATCCACGAAAGTGATGATGACGAAGAGAAGAGCGACGATTCCTGGGCGCTGGACTTACTGGAGTCATCTGATGATGAAGAAGACCTGCCAACTTTCCGCAAAGATACTGGCACACAAACAGCAATCAGCGACGACGATATAGCCAATTATCCCGGCGCGCCATTCAGCGATGATGGATATACCCCTAGCGGCATCCATGCTGCGGTTGAGGAGGCTGAAATAAATGACGGCTATGAAAACCTCAATACCGAAGAGCTGCAATATGAGTTAGAAGAAGAGATGAGTAAAACCGGCTTTCACGAGCCTGTTTTCACCGCGGTGGAACCATCCTTGGAGGAACTTGAGACCATCGCGGAGGATGATTACCGAAATGGCCACTCGCCTTCACATCAATTTATACAGTCAATTGAACCAGAGCCGGTAGAATTCTCCTACAAAACCGTAAACACATTTTGGGAATCAAAATGGCTGTGGGTTCCCGCTAGCACCGTGATGGCTGTGCTGCTTTTTGCACAAATCAGCTGGTTGCAGTTCAACAAGCTCAATAAAACAGAGCCCTATAGAGCCTATTACGCAGTGGTATGCAGCCTATTCGGCTGCCAGTTACCCCCGCTGCAGGATCGCGCCAATATTCATGCAGTTAACCTCGTGGTGCGCAGCCACCCGAAACAAAGCAATGCATTAGTAGTTGACGCAGTGCTCCAAAATGCAGCACCGTTTGCGCAAAGCTTCCCGTCTCTAGACCTGATTTTTACCGATGTGCAGAACAAAGCTATCGCCGCTCGCCGCTTTGTACCCTCCGAATACTTGGGTGGAGAAATGGCGGGCAAGAACAGCATGCCAAGCAAACAACCCATTCACATTGCGCTGGAAATCACCGATCCCGGCCCTCAGGCGGTGGGCTACCGCATCGTTATTGCGAATTAAACAAAATCAGTCAAAATAATTGCTATTTTTTTGACCAATCTGGTTAATTAGTGCATTCCCAATATGTCCAAGCTTAGGTATCATAGCCACCCTTTCTCGGGAGCAGTAAAAGGCTCTCAGATAATAAGCCGCACTGAGATCCGCCATTGAACCAAGCGCTTTCCAATGCTTGGCCTCAATTAGCCTGAGCACTCATGGCGAGCGCAGCTATTGTGCACCTGGATTGCACACACGATGTACATACAAGCAATTCTTGGGGGAGAATCGTTTGTTCCAAATAGGCCCGTTCAAAATTGATAGCTCTTGCGTATTGGCACCCATGGCGGGCGTTACGGATGCGCCGTTCCGTCGCTTGTGCCGCGAGCACGGAGCAGGCCTTGCCACATCTGAAATGGTCACCAGCGATGTGCGCTTGTGGAAGAGCAGTAAGACCCAGGGCCGCTTGGCCTCTCTCAAACAGGAGCACCAACCGGTAAGCATCCAAATTGCTGGAAGTGAACCGGCAATGATGGCGGAGGCCGCAAAGCAGGCCGTTGAGCTGGGGGCTCAAATCATCGATATCAACATGGGCTGCCCGGCGAAGAAAGTATGTAAAAAGCTGGCGGGGTCAGCACTTTTGCAAAATGAATCATTGGTAGCAGACATTCTTACTGCAGTGGTGAATAGTGTGGATGTTCCAGTCACGCTAAAAACCCGCACCGGATGGTCGCCGGATGAACGCAATGGTACGCGTATTGCCGGCATAGCCGAGCAATGCGGCATCCAGGCACTGACCGTGCATGGAAGAACGAGAGCGTGTCGTTTCGAAGGGCAGGCAGAATATGACACCATTGCAGAGATTGTTGGGCAAGTATCTATCCCGGTAATTGCAAATGGTGATATCGACAGCCCAGAAAAAGCAAAGCAGGTACTTGAGAATACAGGTGCGGCAGCCTTAATGATTGGGCGATCCGCCTTAGGAGCCCCCTGGATTTTCAAACAAATTAATCATTACCTGGCAACAGCCGAGCGCTGTAGTGACATCAGCTTGGATCACAAGCTAAAAACAGTATCCAGGCATTTAAAGGAGCTGACAGAATTTTACGGAGAAATAAAGGGCGCTCGCATTGCGCGCAAGCACGTGCGCTGGTACCTGGGGGAATCAGCAAGCGCTAAAAAGTTTCTCAAACACTTTAACACTTTAAACACATCACAATCACAAACTGAGGCCGTTGTGGCTTTTTTAAGCCGGCCGAAATCACATGAGGAAAATGTAGCATGAACACAGCGGATACGCTTCTTAGAGAAGGCGCAAGAGAGTTTACCAGCCAGCCTGTTAACGGAGAGAATTATGGCTCCCAGCAGCCTTCTTTGAGGGACAGTGTTGAACTAGCAGTCTCCAACTACTTCCAGCACCTGGAAGGCCAGGAAGTGAGCGATGTCTACGACATGGTTCTCGCTGAAGTTGAAGCTCCAATGCTTGAAGTGGTTATGAAGTACACTCGCCATAACCAGACGCGCGCAGCACATGTACTCGGCTTAAACCGCGGTACATTGCGCAAGAAGCTAAAGCAATACGGTTTGCTTTAATCAAAATATTTTATTTCGAAAATACTACAATTGGGATAGTTGAGAACTCTGCCGTCGCAAGGTTCTGCGCCCTGTAGTCTGTATACTTTAAGCCGCAAGCTTTGCGGCTTTTCTATTTAAATAGTCTCTACTAAAGGTAGTTATCAATCCATGACAAACCTTGAACTCGTCACCATTCGCCGCGCTCTTATCAGCGTTTCAGATAAAACTGGCATAGTTGAATTCGCCCAGACATTACAGGGCATGGGCGTTGAAATCCTTTCCACCGGTGGCACCTATAAGTTATTGAACGACAGCGGCATTGCCGCTACGGAAATCTCGGATTACACCGGCTTTCCCGAAATGATGGCCGGCCGGGTAAAAACCCTTCACCCGAAAGTACACGGTGGAATTCTGGCCCGGCGTGGCACAGACGACGCAGTGATGGAAGAGCACGGCATCAAGCCTATCGATATGGTAGTCGTTAACCTCTACCCCTTTGAGAAAACTGTAGCAAACCCCGAGTGTGATTTGCCTACTGCTATTGAAAATATCGATATCGGCGGGCCAACCATGGTGCGTGCGGCAGCGAAAAACTTCAAAGATGTCGCTATTGTCGTTAACGCGAGCAGCTATGAAAAAGTTCTCGAAGAGATGCAGTCAAATGACGGCGCACTCGGAAAAGAAACCCGCTTTGATTTATCTGTTCAAGCTTTCGAGCACACTTCTGCTTACGATGGCGCCATCGCCAATTACCTGGGCCAGCAGGTTAGCCCTGGTGAAGAATTATTTCCTCGCACCTTCAATTTACAGTTCGAAAAACTCCAGAGCATGCGCTATGGGGAGAACCCCCATCAAAAAGCAGCGTTCTATAAAGAGAGCGGCTACACAAAAGCCAGTGTTACGAGCGCAAAGCAATTGCAGGGAAAGGAGCTGTCCTTCAACAATGTGGCAGATACTGACGCAGCTCTGGAAACCGTTAAACAGTTTTCCGAGCCAGCTTGCGTTATTGTTAAGCACGCTAACCCTTGTGGTGTCGCACTCGGCGAAAATATCCTGCTAGCCTACGAAAAAGCTTTTGCAACAGATCCTGAATCAGCTTTTGGCGGCATTATCGCCTTCAACAGGGAACTGGATGCAGAAACCGCCCAGGCTATTGTCGATAAACAATTTGTAGAGGTCATCATCGCGCCCGCCATAAGTGCACAGGCAAGCGAAGCTGTCGCCGCCAAGAAAAACGTTCGTCTGCTGGAATGTGGCCCATGGGATCAGCAACAGCAAGCCTCTTTAGACTTTAAACGCGTGACTGGCGGGCTGCTCATTCAAGATCGTGACGACGGTTTTATTACTGCACAGGATCTCGAAGTGGTCACTCAGCGCACCCCCACTGAAGACGAAGTTCGCGATTTATTATTCGCCTGGAATGTGGCAAAAATGGTGAAATCCAACGCCATTGTCTACGCCAAGAACAATCAAACCATCGGTGTTGGTGCAGGACAGATGAGCCGGGTAAACTCTGCTCGCATAGCTGCCATAAAAGCAGAGCATGCGGGCTTTGAAGTAAAAGGCTCTGTAATGGCCTCCGATGCATTCTTTCCCTTCAGAGACGGCATCGACAACGCTGCCGGTGTTGGCATCACTGCGGTCATTGAACCCGGCGGCTCCATGCGCGACGACGAAGTGATAGCTGCAGCAGATGAGCATGGCATGGCGATGGTATTTACTCGCATGAGGCACTTCAGGCACTAACCCAACCTGGTGGGCGCTTGATTCTGCCTAACAGAGAGAGGCTCGTTAGCATTAACAAGCTCTTTTTTCGTTCTCATGTGCAAGCAGGGGAACATCACTCATAAATAAAAGAGAATAATGAACGTATTAATTATTGGCTCCGGTGGGCGTGAACACGCCCTTGCGTGGAAGGCTGCGCAAAGCGAAAAAGTAAAAACTGTTTTTGTTGCACCCGGTAATGCGGGAACAGCCACAGAAAGGAATATACAAAACGTCGACATAGACATTATGGATTTCGATGCTCTTATAGCATTTGCCAAATCACAGAATATCGGGCTTAGCATTGTTGGCCCTGAAGCGCCTCTGGTTGAGGGCATTGTCGATAAGTTTGAGCAGCAGGGCCTCGCTTGCTTTGGCCCATCAAAGGGTGCAGCCCAACTGGAAGGCTCTAAATCTTTCACCAAAGATTTCCTCGCGCGCCACAATATTCCTACCGGGGATTATCAGAGCTTTACTGAACTAGAGCCTGCGCTCAGCTACCTTCGAGAAAAAGGTGCCCCCATCGTGGTTAAAGCCGATGGTCTCGCCGCCGGCAAAGGTGTAATCGTGGCGGAGGACCTGCAAACAGCTGAAGCGGCGGTAAAAGACATGCTATCCGGCAACGTCTTTGGCGATGCTGGTTGCAGGGTAGTTATCGAAGAATTTCTGCAAGGAGAAGAAGCGAGCTTTATTGTTATTGCAGATGGCGAGCACGTTCTACCTATGGCCACCAGCCAGGATCATAAACGTGCTGGTAATGGAGACACAGGCTTGAACACTGGTGGCATGGGCGCCTACTCCCCCGCTCCGGTGGTAAGCGATGAAGTTTACACGCGGATAATGGAAGAAGTCATCATGCCAACCCTTCGCGGTATGGCTGCCGAAGGCAACAGCTATACAGGCTTTCTTTATGCGGGCTTGATGATTAGCGCCGATGGCTCACCTAAAGTGATTGAATATAACTGCCGTTTTGGCGACCCGGAAACGCAACCCATAATGCTGCGCCTCAAGTCTGACCTGGTGGAATTGTGCCAAGCGGCCATCAGCAAGACCCTTAAGCATGGCAGTACCGAATGGGATAGCAGGCCTTCAGTAGGTGTGGTGCTGGCTGCAGGGGGCTACCCAGGCAGTTATGAAAAGGGAAGAGCCATTAGTGGCCTGGAACTCAATACCTCGGCGGACGCTAAAATTTTCCATGCAGGCACCACTCTAAATAACGGGAAAGTGGTAACCAACGGTGGCCGCGTGCTTTGTGCAACGGCGCTCGGCGATACGGTTACCGAAGCTCAGCAAAATGCCTACACTCTGGCCAAACAAATACAGTGGGATGGCGTTTATATGCGTACGGATATTGGCTACCGCGCAATTGCCAGGGAACAACAAAAATAATCTTTAATGATGGCTGGCCAGTTGCTCAAACCCCGAGTAACTGCCGCCAGCACTTTCCAGCAGGCCGGCATACTGACTTTCAAGCACCTCAAAAGCGGCTGAAGCAGTGGCATAGTTTTGCTTCGCCGCCGCTAACTCTTCAGCAGCACTCGCTAAGTCTTCTCGTATCAGTCGATACTCACTCACAGAAAGCGCCAACTGCGAAGCCGCATCGTTAATTTTAGCTTGCAGAGCTTGCTGATCACTGGCTAGTTGGGCTACATTCTCCAGTTGAGCTTTTTCCAGCGCTTTTTGTTTCTGCTTAGCCAAGGCTTTCATCTCCAGCAAAGACTTCTTCATAGCGTTTTTCATTTTTTGCAGCGCTTTTTTCGCACTACGTACATCTTCTTTCGTTTCTGACAAAAGTTGCTCGCTCAAATCAAGTTCAAACAAGGCCTGATCATAGACTTCTTTTGCGCTAAGTAATTGCTCATAAATACTGTTGAGTTCAGCTTGGTCAACCATGATTCCACTGCCATAGAAGCCAGCAACCTGAGGCGCAGTTAATGCCAGAGCATAAGCAGCATCAGCACCCTGAGGCTGGCTGCGATCCACACCGCAGGGCTTACCATTGCAATCCAGCTTCGGGCTGGAAAATTTGTAAACCTTGCCGGTCCAATAATCCACATTGAACTCAGATGAATACGCCATAATGGTGGTAAATTCATTGTCTTCACCATAACCGAGTGCATAGTCAGTAGTGCCACCACTGCCATCCTGTCGACGGGAATGATGCAGACCCAGGTTGTGACCCAGTTCATGAGCGGTAATATGGTCCGCGCAGGTATTCACCGCTACCTGACTGAATTGATAATCTTTGATATAGGCCTCCGAAAAGTCGCCTCCTGTATCTGAACCACCCACCCAAGCCATGCCGCAACCGCCATGACTCTCGTGGTAGGGGCGGTACAAAACAACCATATCTGCCTGATATTGCTCACGCATTGCGGCAACCTTGGCAAACGCGGGGTCTTCTGCGAAGCTCATATCCGTTAATGCTGTTTCAGCGCTGTTGGTATCCGAATAGCTCACCTTTGCGGCGTGTACAATACGCAGTTGCAAGTTTAAGCCGCTATCGCGATAAATCTGATTACTGGTATTCACCAGATGATTAAACCTTGTACTTGGATCGCCTTGGTAGGCGTCTGCTGTTCCCGGCGTGTAGAGAACGAGCAAGTCTATCGTTGTTTTGTTTTGCCCGAAGACACTTGCTGCAAGACCGAATACGGCAATAAAAATGACGAGATTCCTAAGAGCGGTAAACGAATAGCTCATCATATTGCGCCCCTCTTCTCAAACAACCACAGAAGATGCAGCAAAATGGTCCCGTGCAGCAGAGCGGGCAGAATAACCTGCCAGCATCTCATGTGGACCGAATAGACGGGGGTTGAGTACATCCGACCTTTTAGCTATGACGTCTTCAGGAACTGTGGTCATCGCAAAAACAAGTAAGGCTCCAAGCACGACTAGAACCCCTGAAAAACCAACTCGAAAAGTGAACATCTGCATTTACCGTCCTCATTACTGCATTTTTGTGAACCAGCTCACAAAGTATACACAATCGTGACGCACTTCCAATTAAAGTGAGACTCTCGTCACAAATAAGTGGCGCGAATTACCGCACTAAATAATTAAGCGTTATAGCGATGGAAAATATTTGATTAATTCGGAAGGCCTTATTAGAGGCTTGGGAGCAAAGGAGCAATTGCCCTTAGCTTCGGGAATAAGTGGTTTTAATTCAGGGAAAGAGTTTTGAAGGGCTTCCTCGCTCTGGCGGACCACCGCTGAACATGCTCCCTACAAATTGCGGTATAAACCCCGCTTTGAACCTAGTTAGCGCGCACCGCCCTATCGGACGCCCACGCGCGTAACTGAGCAATTCGTTCAGCCATTACGACACTGAGGGGCTGAGTCTGTTGAATGGCCGCTTGTAATAGCTGATCAGAAACATCGAGCTCTCGAGCAGCTGCCGCATAAGTGGCAGAAACAACGGCCTGCTCTATCTCTGCGCCGGTGAAACCTTCACTGAGCTGCGCAAGTGCATCAATATTGAAATGCTCGGGTTCCAGGTCGCGCTTACTGAGGTGAATACGAAATATTGCATGCCTTGTATCATGGCATGGCAGGTCCACAAAAAAGATCTCATCAAAGCGCCCCTTTCGCATGAGTTCGGGAGGTAGCTGGCTAATATCATTACTAGTAGCAACCATAAACACCGTTGATTTACGCTCAGACATCCAAGTAAGCAGTGTTCCCAGCAGTCGTTTTGGTGTGCCGCTATCCTCCCCGCCAGAGGCGAGCCCCTTTTCAATCTCGTCCAACCAAAGCACGCAAGGGGACATAAGGTCGGCCAGCTTGAGCGCCTCTCGCAGATTCCTTTCAGTTTCCCCCACGTACTTATTAAAAAGTGCAGCCATATCAAGTCGCAACAAGGGTAAACGCCACACACCAGCAATCGCCTTCGCCGCCAGGCTCTTACCGCCACCCTGCACACCAAACAGCAGCACGCCTTTGGGTGGGTCCAGGGAGCCATGATTACTGCTCATGGCTTGCCGCCTGTCCTCCAGCCATTTTTTCAGGTTGTGCAAACCGGCCACATCACTCATATGAGCGGTACTGAATTCAAAGTGAAGCACACCATCCATATGCATCAGCTCAAATTTGGCTTTTGTTACTTCGGGTAAGTCTGCCTCTGTAATCGCGCCATCATCAGCTATTGCACCATAAGCGAGCCTGCGCACATCCTGATGGGTCAGCCCTTTCAGGTTTTTCACCAGAGAGTGCAAGGTAGCACTATCTGTTTTTATACGGCTTTTTCGATGTTTATCTGCCCATTCCCTCGCCTGCTCGCGAATAATCCCCATGATTTCATCCTCACTAGGCATGCTAAGGCTTACTGAGGCCGCAAAACGACTAAGCTCTGCAGGCAAATTCAAGCGATGACTGACAAATACCAATTTATGCTGGGAGTTTTCAAAATCCAGCGCAATGTCTTTTATCAGCCTGATGACTTTCGCAGACTCCATAAAGGGGTGCATATCGCAAAGCACAAAAGCCCCAGGCTTACGGTATTTCTTGATGTACCCCAGAACGATTTCCGCTTCAGCGTACTGCTCAGGGTTAGCCAGCTCCAAACCAAAGCCAAGCGGAAATAGCCCTTCGGTGTGGGTCCAGCGCCACGCAGGCATGCTGGCGCATTGAAACAAATCCTGAAGCAGGTCCAGTGTGCGGGTCTCATCCCACGTTTCAATTACGATTAAGGCTAAGTTTGTATTGAGAATAAGCTTTAAATCGTTATTATTCATCCAGCGCCCCTTCGCGTTTACCTCATTTATTGTAGCTCTCAAGGCTTTCCTATGTCACAACGTCACTACAACCTGTTTGATAAACTCATCAATGGAGCTGATCGTGCTCTTAGAACGCTCACTCCCGACACCCAGGCATTAACTCGGGAAGTCCCGCAAGTAAGCCAGCCAGACAATAGCGAAGCACTTAGCGACCAAGAGCGAAAACACTCAGCAGGCTTGATGCGAGTAAACCATGCAGGAGAAGTGTGTGCACAAGCTCTCTATCAAGGCCAGGCTTTAACGGCAAAACTGCCAGAGGTACGGCAAGAAATGGAATTAGCTGCGGATGAAGAAATTGACCACTTGGCGTGGTGTGAACAAAGGTTAAACGAGCTCGACAGTCATACCAGTGTTTTGAACCCGCTGTGGTACGGCCTCTCATTCAGTATCGGCGCTGGAGCAGGCTTAATTAGTGACAAGGTCAGTCTTGGCTTTGTTGCCGCAACAGAAGATCAAGTGTGCGCACACTTGGAAAAACACCTGCAGCAGCTACCCACTAGCGACTATAAATCTCGAGCAATTGTAGACCAGATGCTGATCGACGAAGCCAAGCATGCCCATTCCGCTCTGGATGCCGGTGGAGCAAGATTTCCCGCTGCCATAAAAGCGACCATGTCCCTCGTATCCAAAGCCATGACCAAAACCAGTTACCGGGTTTAAGCGTCTTCAACACTGTAACTGTGGCTGATCTCCACTCCAGCGGCTTCGAGCATAATTGAAGCCGAGCAGTACTTTTCTGCCGAGAGCTCTACTGCACGCTTAACCTGAGCTTCTTTCAGGTTCTCACCTTTCACTACAAAGTGCATGTTGATTTTGGTAAATACTGCAGGCACAGCATCTGCTCTATCTGCGCTCAACTCCGCTTTACAGCCAGAGACCTTCTGTCTGGATTTTTTCAGAATACTCATCACGTCAAACGACGCGCAGCCTCCCAAGCCAAGTAGCAGCATTTCCATTGGCCGAATGCCCGTGTTGCGGCCGCCATGATCGGGCGGACCATCCATCACCACACTGTGACCACTTCCTGCCTCACCTAAAAACTGGGCGCCATCCACCCATTTCACTGTAGCTTGCATGCACCTGTACCTTTAAATTTAACTTTCAATTTTATGACTCTATATTGCTTCTAAATTGTGGCTCCAATGGGGAAATCTACCCACTCGAGTAGCCGAAGCGCGCAAGAGACTAGCATAGTTTTTAGCTGCAAGCAGAGCACACGCTTAGCTTGTTATCGCCCGAAGAAGTAAACAAGCTCCCACTTTTTACATTTTGATAAGCAAACCACGGCACATATGCCCGGAAACTATTCAATTTTGCCGAGTTATCAGGTTATACTCTTTCGAATCATAAGCGCAGTAAATGGCATATAATTAAAAAGCGCGTTTCCGACGCTTACTGTCGGCTTCCACTGGATTGAAGAAATTGAGGGTACTCACTTGGTCGCTGTATCTCTAACACCGCATATTAAAAACGTAGATGATTTTCTGGCGCATTGTCATCGGCGTCGCTACCCGGCAAAAAGTACTTTAATTTACGCGGGAGACAAGAGTGACTCCCTGTACTACATCATCAAAGGCTCCGTGACCGTCCTCATTGAAGACGAGGAAGGCAGGGAGATGATCGTCGCCTACCTAAATGACGGTGATTTCTTCGGCGAGATGGGCCTGTTCGACGAGCAAGATAACCGCAGTGCCTGGGTACGAGCCAAGTCTGAGTGTGAAATCGCTGAAATATCCTATACAAAATTCCAGGAAATATCAGAGAACCACCCAGAGTTCCTGTTTGCCCTCGGCACTCAGATGGCGCGACGCCTGCGCAATACCACGCGAAAAGTCGGCGATCTAGCCTTCCTCGATGTCACCGGGCGAGTAGCAAGAACCTTACTCGATCTTTGCAAAGAGCCGGATGCAATGACCCACCCGGATGGCATGCAAATAAAAATTACTCGCCAAGAAATTGGCAGGATTGTGGGCTGCTCACGAGAAATGGTTGGCCGAGTGCTGAAAACTCTTGAGGATCAGGGGCTTGTTTCCGTGAAGGGCAAAACCATGGTGGTGTTCGGCACGCGCTAGTAACACCAGATAACCAAACGGCCCTCAGGCCGTTTGGAACAATTCATTCAACTTCTCGCCGGGCGATTCCGCCCGCATAAAAGACTCACCGACCAAAAACGTGTTTACCTTGTGAGCTCTCATCTGCTCAACATCTTCAGCCACCACGATTCCGCTTTCGGTCACCACTATTTTGTCTTGGGGAATATGGCCAAGCAAATCAAAAGTGGTGTTAAGGCCTACTTCAAAGGTATGAAGGTTACGATTATTAATTCCCACAAGCTTGTTGGGCAGAGTCAGAGCCAAATCAAGCTCAGCACGGTCATGAACCTCAACTAAAACGTCCATCCCCAAATCTAAAGCCAAACTGTTTAACTCTGCTAATTGTTGCGCGCTCAAGGCTGCAACAATGAGTAAGATACAATCCGCACCAATGGCTCTGGCCTCAATTACCTGGTAGGGATCGACAATAAAGTCCTTTCGGATAACGGGCAGAGAGACTGCGTTGCGAGCGGCAACTAAATAATCATCCGCGCCCTGAAAAAAATCGATATCCGTCAACACCGACAAACACGCAGCACCGCCGGTTTGGTAACTTTGAGCGATGGCAACGGGGTCAAAATTTTCTCGTATAACACCTTTGCTGGGCGAAGCTTTTTTAATTTCTGCAATTACAGCAGATTTGCCTTGCTGTAATTTTTGTTCCAATGAAGCAACAAATCCGCGAGTGGAAGCCTGCTCCTTAAGCAAAGACTCAAGCGAGGAAAGACTGCGCAAAGCAGAACGCTCGGCGACCTCTTCAGCCTTTCTATCAATTATTTTTTTTAGGATGGTTGGTGTATCAGGCACGGTGTCACTCCGACAATTGTGTAAATTCAGCATAGTCTTTTAATTTCTCTGCAGCGGCACCGCTTGCCAATACATCTTCCGCCATTGCGACGCCATTCGCCAAGGTGGTAACCAGACCAGAAACGTATATTGCAGCACCTGCGTTGAGAGCAATTATTTTTGATGCTTTTTCTGCTGCTTCGCTTTTTTCTCTGACAAAAGCGCCCTTAATTAATGCTAAGGACTGCTCTGCGCTTTCAACTGCAAGACCATCGAGATTGCTAACCGCAAGATCAAACGCCTTAGGCTCAATGGTGTACTCCCGTACTTCACCATTTTTCAGCTCGGCGACATGGCTGGGTGCAGCAATCGAAAGCTCATCAAGCCCGTCATTAGAATGAACTACCAGCACATGCTCACTGCCCAAACGGGAAAGCACCTCCGCCATAGGACGGCAAAGTCCAGCAGAAAACACGCCGATAACTTGCCGCTTTACTCCGGCAGGATTTGTCATCGGGCCCAGCAGATTGAAAATTGTACGCATCGCTAGTTCTTTGCGCGGGCCAATTGCGTGTTTCATCGCTGAGTGATGTGCCGGTGCAAACATAAACCCTACACCAACACTTTCGATTGCACGCCCCACATGCTCGGGAGAAATATTTAAATTTACGCCTGCAGCTTCCAATACATCCGCACTGCCTGTTGAACTTGATACCGATCGATTGCCATGTTTTGCAACGTGCCCACCTGCAGCGGCAACAACAAAGGCTGCTGCGGTAGACACATTAAAGAGGTTTGCGCCATCACCACCAGTACCGCAGGTATCGACCATGTCAGGAGCACTCACATCAACTTTGGATGCAAGTTCGCGCATGACTGTCGCTGCGCCTGTGATCTCATCCAGCGACTCGCCCTTCATACGCAAAGCAATAAGAAAACCGCCTATCTGTGCCGGCGTTGCCTCACCAGTCATCACAGCAGTCATTACCTCGGTCATTTCACCCTGAGAGAGACTATCGCCAGAAGTCACCTTTTGAAGTGCTTGTTGAATATTCATAAATAGTGCCTGATTTATTTTTCTTCGTTGTAGCTTATGTAACTGCAATAACTATATGGCCTAGCTAATATCGCTCAGACCTTCGTAAGAAAATTACTCAAGAGCGCATGGCCATGCTCGCTCAATATTGACTCAGGATGGAATTGTACCCCTTCTATATCCAAGCTTTTATGGCGCACAGCCATAATTTCATCCATCTGGCCGTCTTCTGTCTCGGTCCAAGCCGTCACTTCCAGGCATTCTGGAAGGGCGTTTTTATCAATCACCAGTGAGTGATAACGCGTAGCAATTAAGGGGTTATCGAGCCCACGAAAAACACCCTTATCTTTGTGATGAATATTAGACAGCTTGCCGTGCATGACCTCACGCGCCCGAACAATTTTCCCACCAAAAGCCTGGCCGATACTCTGATGGCCAAGACAAATACCAAAAACAGGAATCTTGCCGGCAAAATGCTGTATTGCCGCTACAGACACACCCGCTTCGTTCGGGGTGCAAGGCCCAGGAGAGACAACCAGTTTTTCCGGCGCCAACCCTATCAATTCATCTAAGGAATACTCATCGTTACGAACCACAACAACATCGGCTTTTAATTCACCAAGATACTGAACGACGTTGTATGTGAATGAATCGTAGTTATCAATCATTAAGAGCATGAGCTTTCGCCTACTATATTCTGCTGTACACCGCGCCAACTATTGCCTACGGGTGCATAATCTGGAAATTTAATGGGGCGCCATTATAGGCCCTATCAGTAAGATGTGGGTAGGCGAGAAAAGCAGGAAACAAGAGCGCGAACGAAAAGTGTGTCGACTATATTTACAGTCACCAAAAATCCATGCCGTTTAGTTTCAATTATGCCTCTTTGCTAAACAATTAGATTCGGTTAGTCTTATATACATAATGCTTATGCAAGCCTCTGGTGAGCGAATAATGCTCATGAAGCAGTTAGAGACTTACACCGCGGGTAGCGCGCACGTCGATCAAACAAAAAATGAGAACTGCGTCACTTAAAGAGCGACGACAAGATCAACAAAATACAAAAGAGGAATAAAAAATGCATAGCCTCTTACAAATAGGAATACTCCGTATCTAAATCCTGGCATTTAGTACCAAAGAGAGAGCGATTTTTACTCATGGCGCCTAAAAAAGATCGACCCGAGCATTTAAATCTTGTGGGTGCAAAGTCACAGCACACAGCACCACCACCAAAGTTACTTGAGCATATTCAAAATAGCTCGATAGAAAACGCACTGCGCCTCCTGGAGCAAATGTTCTCCGCGACAGACGATCTTTTTTACGATCTTTCCAAACGCGCCACCAGTAACAACGAGCAAAACCTCTACTTTGAGTCGATGCGCGAAATCCGTATAAAAAAACGCGGTGTCGCCTCTGCTTTTGCACATCAAGTTAATAGCGTATTCAGCGAGCTTATGGCGAACAAGCCCGCCGCAGCGCCAAACGAGCAAGAAGATGATGCAAGTTCACTTTCTATCGTGGAGGGAGATGACCTGGAAATAGAGCTTGCTCTAAACAATATGACCAGCCGCAGCAGAGACTTATATAAACAAGAGCTCTATGAACTGACAATCCGCCTTGACCACCTGCTACTGCAAACCAGGGTCGACGAAGAAAACTGCCCTCTGGATCCACTGCAACTGGCTTCGGCCTTCATCGAAGCCTGTCAAAACCAGTTAAGTATCAACATTAAGGCCCGATTGATCCTGTTCAAGCTTTTTGAAAAGCACGTATTGAAACAGCTGGGACACATATACTCAGACGCCAACCAGCTCTTAATAGACGCTGGCATTTTGCCTAAGGTACCTCGCAACCTGAACAAATCCCGCTCAGCAGTGCCGCCAGGAAGCCTAGCGGACAATGCGAGTGCAGCGGCTGAACAAGAGCTTCTTCAGCAGCAGGCAGCTCTGAGCCAACCGCCGATGAGCTTCCAGCTGGATCTCAACACCTTGAGCACACTCATGGCCAGTGCTCGCTCAAACACCGCCACTGTAAGCGGCGACAACACCAGAGCAGCGGGTCCATACACCTATTATTTATACGCGTCGAACCCCGGGCCGATCATGGCCTCACCGCAACTCTCGTCGCTACTGACCAAGAGCCAGCCCTTGGTTGACCGGCAGTTATCCGCTGTGCAGCAGCCGCGCAATATCATCTCCGATGTGGTTACTCAGCTGCTGGCAAAAAGAGACCCGGAAGTACCACAGGCGCTGGAACAACCCGATGAAGATATCATCAACCTCATCGCCATGTTCTTCGACAGCGTATTATCAGACGAAAACCTGCCTATCGCCGTTCAGTCCTTAATTTGCAGGCTGCAAATCCCCATTCTCAAGATTGCCTTGCGCGACCGCTCTCTACTAACAGACACGGAGCACCCAGCAAGACGACTAATCAACCTCATTACCCAGGCTGGCCTAAGTTTTGATGAAAATAAACCACTCGAACGCGACCCTCTTTATAGAAAAATTGCTGACGGTGTACAAACGATAAACCGCCTATATAAAGCCGATGCCTCTGTTTTCGAAAGCTTCCTCCACGAACTAGAGGAAGAGATGAGCAAAGAGCATCGCAAATCTAATTTAGTAGAGAGGCGCACCACACAAGCAGAAGAAGGCAAGTCGAAGTTACGACTGGCCCGCGCCTCAGCTCAGAACGCTCTCTACAATAAGCTAAAACATGTTCAGCTGCCGGAGGCGGTTAGTAATTTCCTGACTAACACCTGGCTACAAGTACTGGTGATCACGCACCTAAAACATGGCTATGACAGCGACGAGTGGGTTGAAGCGGAGAACCTGGTAAGCGATATCATTTGGCTATGCCAACAGCACAACGACCCAAAATCCTTGGCGAGGAAAAAGCATTTGCAGCCCGAGGTATTACAGCGTGTTGAAACTGGCTTGGAAGCAGCAATAGATAACCCAGAGACACGCACGTCCAAGGTGACTGCCATTGAAGAAGTACTGCTTTCGCTAAGTGAAGCGGAGGCTCCTCAAATTGACTTCATCGATCTCAGCGACGATCAAAAAGACGCTCTCGGCAAAGCTGCCCCGGAGCAGAAGTCATGGGAAGAGATGACAGCCCTCGAGCGCCAGCAAACACGTTACGAGGAACTGTCCAATCACTTCTATCTTGAGGCCAAGGATATTCCTGAAGGGGTTTGGCTCGAATACCAAACCGAGGAGAGCAACAAACAAATACGCTGCAAGTTGAGCAGTAAAATTGATGCAGACAGCTACATCTTCGTTAATCGCTTCGGTTTTAAAGTATTGGAAAGGTCTCGTCGCCAACTGGCCTACGACATGCAGTTCAGTAAAGCACGCATTATAGACTCCAGGCCGATGTTCGAGCGCTTAATGGATAAAGTTGTATCACATCTAAAGCAAGCCGCGTAATTAATGTACAAAGCCTCGAACAATCCTAAATGGATTTCTCGGTATATAATAGTTCGCTTGTGAACATAGCTAGCATTAGTACCAAACTGTGCTGGATACCCAAAGCGCGAGCGTGTTAATGGAATACAGTGACGTAACTCAAGCTGCATTTGGAAGTGCAGCGATACTCTTTTTCATCTTTGCCTGCACCCTTACCAGCTTGCATAAGAAGACCAAATTGCACTGGTCTTTAATGCTTGCCAGTTTTATGCACAGCTTTTGGTTAAGCCTGATACCACTGGCAGAGTACCTTTCCTTTATCAAGCCCGAGCACTTTCTTGCCGCAGAAACACTTCACTATGCCTTCTGGCTATTTGCGCTACTGAAAAACACTGAAGTCTTCTGCGCCAGCTGCCTGCCCAAAACCTATAAAAACAGCATTTACATCGCGTGTGCTCTGGCCTCGGCCTTGGCTGTCTATGCACTGAGCGCGGGCATTAGCCAGGTAACCGCAGAGAAACTGCTTATCTGGCAGGGCATTATCTTCTCTATCGCGGCATTACTGGGAATCGAACAGCTTTACAGAAATGTCATAAATTATCGGCTAATTAAACTTATCAGCCTCAGTCTCTCTATCATTTTTATCTTTGACGCTTACCTATTTGCACAGAGCCTGATTTTCCTGCATCTGGACTCAGATAGCTGGCAAGCAAGGGGAGCGGTGTCGATGGCAGCAAGCTTGTTCATGACCATCGGCGTTGTTACTTTTAACCAACCCACCATGCAGTCGGCCAAGCTCACCTTATCGCGACCAGCGGTTTTCTATACCACTTCTTTAACCATTGCAGGCGCATTGCTCAGTGTGCTGGCCATAGGCGGGTACTATGTAGAAATTTATGGTGGAAACTGGGGCACGGTTATCTATACCCTGCTTCTGGCATTTGGCATCACTCTAATTGCCGCGGCGTTTTCTTCCAGAACTGCGCGAGAGAAAACCAAAGTTTTAATTAATAAACACCTGTTTAGCCACAAGTATGACTATAGAGCGGAGTGGCTGAGACTAATCAATCAGTTATCACAGCCAACCGGCCCCGATGAAATGCACGCAAGAGCCATTAAGGTGGTTGCCGACTTATTTAAAAGTGACGGCGGAGCCCTGTGGGTTAAACGCGGCAAAATCTTGGTTCCCGTCCGCCAGGTTAACGTGTCCATAGATATAACCGAAATGATCGAGCCTCTGTCCAGCCCTTTTTGCAGTGAGCTCATCCAGGAGTGGGTATTTTCACCAAATTCGCCAAGTGCGGCGCTGGCACAGCATAACGACCAACTACCGGGCTGGATACAGGAGATAGATGATGTCTGGATGGTGGTGCCACTACTGAATGAGAAAAGCCTGGTGGGCTTTATGGTGTTGACCGCCCCACATGATCGCACCACCATGAACTGGGAGGACCTCGACCTTGTGAAAACGGTTGGCCGGCAAGTTGCCAGTTACATAGAGCGACACGAACAATCTGAATTATTGGCTGAATCCCGCCAGTTTGATGCTTTTAACAAGCTCTCAGCTTTTGTTATGCACGACCTTAAAAACCTGATCGCCCAACAATCGTTGGTGGTTAAAAATGCCGAAAAACACAAGGACAACCCGGCTTTCGTTGAAGACGCCATCAGCACGATTAACAATTCAGTTCTTCGGATGAATAACCTGTTACGAAAACTACAGCACAACGAACCCGAAGAGATTACCGTATTTCCTGTCAAACAGGTGCTAATAGAGGCCATCAAGCGCTGTCAAAAATCGAAACCACTACCAACCCTTCGTAATATTCCAACGGAGTGGAGAATTAAAGCGGATATGGACAGCCTGATAATGGTATTTACACACATTATCCAAAATGCTCAGGATGCCACCGACGACGAGGGTTTTATCGATATATCCGTGCAGCTGGATTTCAATATAGTTTCCGTGTGCATTGAAGACAATGGCTCTGGAATGGCGCCGGATTTTTTACAGAGCCGACTATTCAAACCCTTTGAAACAACCAAAACAGGTAAAGGCATGGGTATAGGCATGTATCAGGCAAAAGAATATGCACAAAGTCTAGGTGGGAATATCGCGGTTGAAAGTTCACCCGGAGAAGGCACAACCTTTATAATTACCCTGCCAGTTCTTAAGCAATAACAATTAGAATAGCGATCAGCCGAATGTAATGAGGACAAATAATCCGAGGTCACGCCATACAAATGGCTAATCCTATTTGCTCCCAATAATTGGGTCACACACCCCATCCATGGGGTAATCGGGTTTTGTTCCTGACAAAACCACGAAATACACCCCATCCATGGGGCTAACTTAATAGAAGCTATGGATATCTTATGAATAAAAACGAGTCAAAGCAGAAGTTACTCATTATCGAAGATGACCTAGGCCTGCAAAGCCAATTACGCTGGCATTTCGATCAATATGAGGTTATCTGCGCTGGAGATCGCAAAGACGCTATAGCCGCCATACGCTTGCACGAACCACCCATTATTTTACAAGACCTTGGCTTACCCCCAGACGATGAGGGCGTCGATGAAGGCTTCCGCTGCATCAGAGAAATATCCAATTTATCTCCCACAGCAAAAATTATTGTCATGACAGGCAACGCAGACTACGAAAATGCTGTCCGCGCGGTTGCTATGGGTGCTTACGATTTTTACCAAAAACCTGTTAACCCCGAAACTTTAGACTTGATACTGCAGCGTGCATACCACATTCACAGCCTCGAAGAACAACATCGACGCCTGCAAGAGCAACAACAGGCCCCTCTGGATGGCGTGATTGCCTGCGACCCGGCAATGCTAAAGATCTGTCGGACTATTGAAAAACTTGCACCTGCCGACGTCACTTGCACATTAACGGGCGAAAGTGGCACAGGAAAAGAGGTTCTTGCCAAGGCGCTGCATCAATTGAGCCCACGAAAAGATAAACGTATGGTCGCTATCAACTGTGCAGCAGTGCCAGAAAATTTGATGGAAAGTGAACTATTCGGCTATGAGAAAGGCGCCTTTACGGGAGCAAACAAGCGCACCCTGGGTAAAGTTGAAACCGCCAACGAAGGAACATTATTCCTGGACGAAATCGGCGATATGCCGCTGGCACTGCAGGCTAAACTCTTGCGCTTTCTTCAGGAGCGCATCGTAGAGCGTGTTGGCGGGCGCGAAGAAATCCCAGTGGATGTGCGCGTGGTGTGCGCAACCAACAAAAACCTGCAGGAGATGGTGGCAGAAGGAACGTTTAGGGAAGACCTTTATTACCGTATTTGTGAGATGGAAATACAAATTCCGCCGTTGCGCGACAGGCAAGGCGATAAGATGCTGCTTGCGCGTCACTTCCTGCGTATGTACGTGGAGCAGATGAAGGCTTCGATTACAGGATTCTCACCGGAATCCACAGAAGCGATAGAAGCCTATCAATGGCCAGGCAATATTCGAGAAATGGAAAACCGCGTAAAACGCGCGGTGGTCATGAGCGAGGAAAAACTTATCTCTCCAGAAGACCTCGGGCTGGTCTCAAACGAAAGCCTCAATCTCAACCTGAGGCAGGTTCGCTACAATGCAGAACGAGCTGCAATTCTGCGCTCCCTGACAATGTCTGAACACAATATTTCAGCAACGGCAAAGTTACTCGGTGTCACCCGACCCACCCTTTACGACTTAATGAAAAAATACAACATTCAAGTAAACCCGGAATAGCTAGCTCGGGGTATGGAACGTATGCGTGATTTATCAGGAACAAACCCTGAAAGCTCCAAGGATGGAGTGTAGGGGCGGCTTAACTTGTAGAAGGCAATTTAAGCACAAGTAAAACAACAAATGCCTGATGCGTGACAGCGGCTTAAGCAATGACCTCTGGCCGCAGGCTTACTATCAAACCTGATTAAAAACCAGCAAGGCTATTTTGTCCTCACCCAAATTACTGATGCTGGCCTGAACCTGCTCTACGGTTACCTTTCCACTGGGAACAACCAACACGACAAAATCACACTGGCTGGCTAGCATGCGAGCCTCAGCTGCGTATTCCCCCACGGAGGGCGCATCTAACAGTATGTAACGGTCTGAATAACGTTGTTTCAACTCATCCATGAACGCAGTCATCCGCTTTGACGATAGCCGCTCTGCAGCGCCATCGGCATTATCGCCAGCCGGTACAGCCCTGACACGAGGAATTCCAGAGGCATAAACGATGGAGCCAACACCAAGCTTGGTATTTTCCAGATAGTCAGTAAGCCCGGCATCGGTATCCGTAACAACAATTTCATTTATAGATGGGGAGTAGAAGTTGGCATCGACGATCAATGCCGTGCGGGTCTTATCGAGGGCAATCGCTGCTGCCAAATTCTTGGTGACATGAGAGCATCCGCCGACGGGAGCGACAGAGGTAATCATACAGGTAAAGTTCTTTCCCTCATGCCCCGAGTACAAACGGGTACGAATGTCGCGGAAAGTTTTAAGCATTTCACCCTTGCTGGTTCCCTGATAGAGAATTTTAAGCTTGTCCATCTCCGACTTACTGAACCGATGAATCTCAGACATTTTTTCAATCTGGGAATCGACTTCAAAGCGTGGGTCATTATCGCTAGAAAGCTCTGTAATATTCGCCAATTTCCTCTCCAAAGTGAACCTCTCTAAGTTCCTCTACTGCTAAGCTTGTTTTGATTACACGCATCATCCATGCCGACAATACAGTTCAACTGATATTCATATTAAAGCACTAATTTCTAAAGCATACTAACCTTCGTTGTCGCTTTGCACCCAGTCGGCCGCAGAGATCAATGCCCTTGCTTTATTCATGGTTTCTTTCCATTCAAGAACGGCTTGCGAATCTGCCACAATACCCGCCCCCGCCTGCACATATATCTGATCACCCTGCACCACAGCGGTTCGAATGGCGATAGCCGTATCCATGTTACCGCTCCAGGAAATATAGCCTACCGCACCGCCATATACTCCTCGCTTAACTGGCTCCAGTTCGTCAATGATCTCCATTGCACGAATCTTAGGCGCACCTGACAAAGTGCCGGCTGGCAAAGACGCCCTGAGTACATCAATAGCATCCAAACCGGCTTTGAGCTTACCGGTAACATTGGACGTGATGTGCATAACGTGGGAGAAGCGCTCCACCACCATTTTCTCTGTAAGCGATACACTACCTATCTCGGCCACCCTGCCAACATCATTTCGACCAAGGTCTATCAACATCAGATGTTCGGCAATTTCCTTAGGGTCATTCACCAGATCCTTCTCTAGAGCAAGGTCTTCCTCTTCGCTGTAGCCACGCCGTCGGGTACCCGCAATTGGACGGACAGTCATCTCGCCATCTTGCAAACGGGCAAGTATTTCTGGGCTTGAACCCACAACGTGGTGATCGCCCATATTGAGAAAGTACATATAAGGTGAGGGGTTGAGGCAGCGTAAGGCTCGGTAAAGGTTGATCGGAGGCGCATCGAAAGAATGGCTCATACGCTGCGAAAGGACCACCTGCATCGTATCCCCGGCCAGAATGTAATCTTTTATGTGCTCCACACCTGCCATGTACTCGTCGCGGCCGTAGCTGGATACGAAGTTTTCTTCACTGGCAATTTTTTTAGACTGTTTATCCGGAGGGCTCGGCATCGCGGGCATATGCCCCAAGCCCTTGGCGAGCAACTCTTCAAGCTCATCTAGCCGTGCATTGGCTTGATCGAAGGCAGCAGCCTTGCCAGGTTCTACATGCACAATTAAGTGCAATTTACCCTGCAGGTTATCAAACACCAAAAGCTCGTCAGATACCAAAAGAAGGATATCAGGAGTATTGATATCGTCCTTGGGAGCGCTAGCAGCAAGGCGCTTTTCAACATATCGCACGCAGTCGTAGGCGAAATAACCCACTAAGCCACCACTAAAGCTTGGCATATTACCCAGCTCAGGCACCTTAAAACCTTGCTGGTACTCGCGCACAGTTTCAAGGGGGTCTTCAGAAGAGAACGCCTCAATAACTTTATTGCCACGAATGATTTTTACGTCCTGGCCTCGTACCTCCATACGCTCGTGGGCAGGCAAACCAATAATCGAATAACGGCCCCATTTTTCACCACCTTGAACAGATTCAAACAAGTAGGAATAAGGCCCGTCTGCCAACTTAAAATAGGCTGAAAGCGGGGTTTCTGTGTCAGCCAGTACCTCACGATCAACGGGTATGCGGTTATATCCGCTGGAGGCGAGTTGCGAAAATTGCTCAGGAGTCATGGATGCTCTCAAATTGGTCTACTTCTTTTAGATAGTGCTAATTTTATCACGCAATGCTGTTATAACTTGGTGATAATCGTCAGCACCGAATATAGCGGAACCCGCAACGAAAGTATCCGCGCCGGCAGCGGCCACCTGCTCAATGGTGTCCAAATTTACACCGCCATCCACTTCGAGAAGGGTGCTGAGCTTGTGCTCATCCAGCATCGATCTAGCTGCGCGAATTTTATCCAGGATATACGGGATAAATGCCTGGCCGCCAAAACCGGGGTTCACCGACATTAACAGCAGCATATCCAACTGCTGAATAAGCGGCTCCACTAGCTGCAGGTTTGATGCAGGGTTAAGTGCTAATCCGGGCTTACAACCCTTTTCTCGAATCAGCTGCAACGAGCGGTCGACATGCTTGCTGGCCTCTGGATGAAAGGAAATATAGGTGGCACCGGCGTCTGCAAACTGGAGAATTAAATCGTCCACCGGCTCAACCATCAGGTGGACATCGATTGGCGCAGTTATGCCATATTTACGCAGGGCGCTACAAATCATAGGGCCGAAGCTTAAATTGGGAACATAGTGATTATCCATCACATCAAAATGAATAATGTCCGCTCCCGCTGCTAACACCGCTTCTACCTCTTCACCCAGCCGTGCGAAATCTGCCGAAAGTATGGAGGGTGCTATGCTGTATGAGTTAGCGCTGAGTTTTTCGGTGCTCATGATTCTATTCTTCCTGTTTTCAATGGCGGGCATTGTACTGAATATGCATAAGGCTCTAAACCAGTTTTTCGCTGTCAACAGTCTGTTGTTGATATCAAGCCTGCTAACGGCACAACTGGCTCACTCGCAAAACCAGCAAGAAAGTGCATCTGGTAGCCCAGCTGAGAGCACGCAAACAACACTGGATCAACAAGCGCTACTAGAGAAGGAGCTGGGCGGAAAAGGGCTGGTAAGCTTGGAGGCAAACGGCAAAACCTTCAGCGGACGGTGGCATCCAGACAGTAGCGGAAACACTCTTGGGGCGGTCCTCATTTTTCATGGAGAGGGACAGCACATCAACTGGCCAAATTCAATCTCAGATTTAGCAGAAGTACTAAGCCTGCACGGCTGGGCTTCGCTAAGTATTTCTCTACCCGACCCGCTCGCTAAAGCTCCGCCCAAGCGTCCCACACCCACTCCGGAAGAAAATACACAAGCGAGCGAGCAAGAGAAAGACGAGAACAGTACAAAACCCTCAGAGCCCAACGTAGAAAAGGAGGTGAAGGCACGAAGCAAAGCTGGCATGGCGTTTTTAAATAATAAAGGACAATACAATATTGTATTCGCAGGCAACGGGCTGGGGGCAATTCGCGCAGCGCGCTTTCTCGACGGGCTATCGAACAACTTCAATAATCAAGGCCTTGCCAGAAATATGGGCAAGGTTAAAACTCAAGCCATTATACGTAGGCCGGTACGCGCACTGATAATGATCGATGCGCGCAATCATATTACATCCTCCGACGAGAAAAACACCTTGATGGACTGGCTCAATGATCCGGAGTTACCCATTTTGGATATTTATTCACAGCAGCACTATCTGGATGCTATCGATATCCAGGAGCGAAAAAAGCGTGCAAAGAAAAAGCAACTCAGTAAATATTTTCAGGTACATTTAAAAAGCCCCGATATTTCAGATAACAGTGGTGAAAACATGTTAACTAAACGCGTTCGCGGCTTTCTGCAGAAGTATGCCAAAGGCGTGGAAATTGAAAGCAAATAAGGCTACGTGAGAAGCCGTTCCCCAAGCTTACCGCCCCTGGAGCATTTTATTTAACTGACTCAAACGCTCGGGGGTACCAATATCCATCCACTCACCTTTGTAGAGCTCGCCTGAAAGCTGATCGCTTTTAATCAGCCAATCAAAGACCTCCCTAAGAGGAAACTTTTCGCGTCGGTCAGGGTATCTCGCTATACATGCAGGATCGAAGACGCTTAAGCCGCTAAATGTACAGGGCTCGCCTACTTCACCTTGCGGCCTGATGAGTTGATTATGCAGAGTAAAATCACCCATTGGATGATGCCTCGGGTTGGGTATCATCACCATATGCGCCCCGCTTAGCAAAGGCTCCATTTTCACGAGTTGCTGCAAGGGATAGTCCGTCCACACATCACCGTTAAGCAATAAAAAGGGCGCTCCCTCCAATAGAGGCAAAGCATGATTCAAGGCTCCCCCGGTTTCCAAAGGCTTACGTTCTTGGGAATAGGCTATTTTTAAACCGTATTTAGAGCCATCCCCCAGGTGCTCGATAATCTGCTCTGCAAGGTAGGCCAGGTTGATCACCACATCTTCGATACCAAGCTGACTAAGCTTTCGCAGGTGCCACTCAATCAGGCTCTGCCCGCCAACCTGCAACAAAGGCTTGGGCGTATCGAGAGTAAGCGGTCGCATTCTTCGCCCTTCCCCCGCAGCAAGAATCATTGCGCGCTTTAGCATGGGCTGTTCATCCAATCCTGCTCGTTGATGATGGGCACGAGACGGTTTTCAAGCCAGCCACCGAATTCAGCCAGCTCCGCATAACGCTTTACAACACTGCGCACGTAACTGAGTACCAATGGCAGGTCATTCAAGTACGCTGGCTTATTGTCCCGGAGGTGCAAACGCGAAAAAACGCCCAAAACTTTTATGTGGCGCTGCAAACCCATCCAATCAAACCAACGCACAAACTGAGCTTCCGACGCCCCCGTATGCTGAACATGAGGAAGACGCCAGTAGACCTTAAGCCATTCATCGACGCGCTCCTGCGGCCATTCCACGTAACAATCGCGCAGCAGTGATACCAAGTCGTAGGTAAAGGGGCCTATTAGCGCATCCTGAAAATCGATAACCCCCAGCGGCTGCTCTGGCCGATACACCAGGTTTCGAGAGTGAAAATCACGATGGACTATAGCCTGCGGCTGCTCTAGCGCGCTGTCACACAAGCTGCGGTAGAACTGTTGCAACATTTTCTGCTCCCCCAAGCTTAAGGGGCTGCCCAACAGGGCCCCAACAAACCACTCATCGAAAACCTGTAACTCGCGCAATAACTCTGCACCATTGTAATCGCCGAAAATCCCTCGCTTCGCAGGGCTTTCCTGTAGCTTCACCAACTCTTTGAATGCTTCACCATATAGAGCATTAACATTTTCGGCGTTCAACACGTCAAAGAGCATTCGCTCGCCAAAGTCCTCCAGTAAAAAAAAACCCTGTTCGCCATCGTGGAAAAATACTTCAGGCGAACTTATACCGCATGAAAACAAATATTTACCCTTGGCAATAAAGGCATCGTTCTGCTCGGTTGCAGGGGGAGACCATACCGCAAGAAGCTTTTTACCTGAAACAACGATGTCTGGCGGTAATCGAAAATAACGGCGAAAACCAGCATCTCCGCCTAGGGCCTTCCAGTGCTCTGCCAGCCCTTGGCCCTTGTGCATGCAGCTGGGCACGGTCTGGAGTTGAAGCTCAGCCCAGTTTGCAAGTTTGGCTATTTGCGCGTGTTGTGTGTGTGAAGAATCAGCAGACTTTGACATTAATGCGGTATTTATCAAATCGAGAAGTGTTAAAGCAAGGTAACAATTTTTTAGACAAGGTGAATGTACTAATGTGTGGCACATCAGTAGAATCGTGCCCTTATTATTAATCACCCCATCCTGTATCGGTTTAAGTATGCCCAAGAGCTCTGCTCGCCACAAGCACGCTACTATTTCTCAGCGAACAGATCTTTCTTGCTTCAAGGCACTAAAAGGCTCAGGTATTGCTCTGTGCCTCTGTTTCAGCTCTACCCTCAGCTTTGCGCAATCCAAAGACCAGCAAAATAGCTTCGACTGGGTGCCAACAGACCAGTTAAGCGCCGAGCAGCAGGAACAGGTGAAACCTGGCTGCGAGGGATTGTATGTTGATCCAATGCTCAGCGTTAAAGAGCAGCTTGGCGACAATGCCAACAATCTGGAGGCATACCCCCTTGAGATAGAAGCTGACCAATCTTTGGTAAGAGACGGAGAAATCGCCACGCTGGAAGGCGATGTAGCCGTCTCGCAAGGCGCGCGCCGTATCCATGCCGACAAAATGACCTACGACATGACCCGAGAAGAAGCTGAGTTGGAAGGAGCGGTCACCATCAGGCAACCCGGTGTTTTACTGCGAGGCAGTAAAGCGGTGGCCAACGGCGTAGACCATTCAGCCAACTTTGAAGACGCTGAATTTGTTTTGCACCCGCAGCACCTGCGAGGTAGTGCAAAGGCCATCAGCCAGTCCCCGGAAAAGGTTATTGAACTGCAGCAAGGCGCCTTTACAAGCTGCGAACCGGGCAGCACCACCTGGGTGCTGGAAGGGGAAAACATTACCATCGACACCGAAAACCAGCAGGGCACCGGCAAGAACATTAAGCTGAAAGTGATGGACGTACCCATCCTTTATCTGCCCTATATCACCTTCCCGGTAGGCGACCAACGCAAGTCCGGGCTGTTATTCCCCTCTGTGGCGCTTAGCGAAAGCAACGGCCTCGATATTGCCGTGCCCTACTATTTCAACCTTGCACCCCATTACGATGCCACAGTAACCCCGCGCATAATAAGCAAGCGAGGCTTCATGCTGGAATTGGAAGGCAGGCATTTAAGCGAAAACTTTGCCACCTTAAGTGACCTTGCCTTCCTGGCCAATGATCGCGGCGGACGAGACCCCGAGCTGGATGAGCAAATCGCCAAGGGCCTAATTAGCGAGGAAGAAGCAACACCCTACAGCGGCGAAAACCGTTGGCTCGCTCATTTCAGCCAGTTAGGTGGCGCCAACAAGCGCTGGTACACAGAAATCGATTATTCACGCGCAAGCGACAACGATTATTTCCGCGACCTGGGCGCAAGCTCTTTCTCGCTCCAGAATACCAGCCATCTCAATCAGGAAGCACAGACAGGTTACCGTACCGACAACTGGCAGTTTTCTGCGCTGGTGAGCGATTATCAAATACTGCTGTATGACGTCGATGACCCCTACCGCCGCTTACCACAGATCAATTTCGATGGCCGCTACCAGCTGGGCATGTACAGCCTAAACCTGCTGCATGACTACACTCACTTTGACCATGCCGATGAAAGCTGGAGAGACGGCAGCACCATCATCAAAGGCCAGCGGCTAAGCACAGACTATCGCCTCAATATAAACCGCCGCGCACCCTGGGGCTTCTTTAAGCCGGAGCTTGGCGTGCAAACACTGAGTTATAAGCTGGATGAGAACAGTGTTTCAGAAACAGCTGAGAACTCACCTAATATTGCCACCGCCCTGGCGAGTATTGATACCGGCCTTACGTTTGAACACAGTGGGGGTCGATATATGCAAACCCTTGAACCACGGGCTTTCTATATCTATCGAAGTTACGATGATCACTCGGACTTGTACGGGGTAACCGATGACGGGCAGGATATCAATTTCGACACCTCAGAACGCACCTTCTCATACTCTCAACTGTATCGAGACTCTCGCTTCAGTGGCGGCGACCGTCTGGAAGATGCCAACAGGCTCACCTTGGGCATAAGCTCCAACTGGTTTCACAATGACACTGGCGCTGAGCACTTTAGTGTCAGTGTCGGTCAGATATTTTATTTTGATGATCAGCGGGTTTCGCTGGATCAAGGGGTTGTGGCCCAGGACCGCTCAGAATTTGCTGGCGAGCTGCGCTTTCGACTTGGCCCCTGGGGCCGCTTTTTTGCCAGCAGTATATTCGACGGAGAACAAAACCTGTTCAGCCGGGGAACCGCGGGCGTACAACTCGCTACCCCCAGTAACCAATCCCTGCTCAATATCGCCTACAGCTATGTGAGAGAAACGAGTAGCAGTGCAGGAATCGATCAAATAGACACATCATTTGTAGCGCCCATCAGTAAACAATGGTCAAGTATGGCGCGCTATAACTATGACTACATTTCCAAAAGGGAACTGGAAGTGTTTTTCGGCCTCGAATACAACGACTGCTGTTACCGCGTTCGCCTCTTGGCGCGACGCTGGCTGGACAGTAATATAGCGGCCCTCGCAGAAAGTGAAGACGCTCTGTATGATCAAGGGCTGTTTTTTGAAATACACCTCAAGGGGCTCGGCAGCTCCGGTGCCAAAGTCGCTTCCATATTGGAAGATAGTATTTATGGTTACCGCGAACGCGAAGAAAGCCTGAACCAGTAAATGATGATTAAAAAATTAATGTTGCCCACATTCGGGCTGAGCTTGTTACTCTCTTATTCCCTCACGTTTGCGGTACCTGAAATGCTGGATCGCGTGGTGGTGGTGGTGGATAAATCCATCATAACCCAGTCTCAGCTAGACATGCGCATGCAGGAGATCGCTTTGCGTGCAGCCCAGGCGGGCATGCGCCTTCCTCCGGAGGATGTTCTCAAAAGCCAAATTCTCGATCAGCTCATTTCAGAAACGCTGCAGTTGAACATGGCAGCTCGCTACGGTGTGCAGATATCTGATGCGGAAATCAACAATACCATCGAGGGTATCAAGAGCAACAATGGCTGGACAGATGAGCAATTTGCCTACGAAATAGCGAAGGAAGGCTCAACGCTCAATGAGTTCAGAGAGCGCATCCGCAAAGAAATGAGAGTTCGCAATGTGTCTCAAGGGGTGGTGCAAAATCGGATCCGCATATCGGAGCAGGAAATCAGCAATTTCTTGAAATCTGCAGACGCTCAATTCTGGATATCGCCAGATTACCGGCTGGGACATATTCTGGTCTCTCTCCCCCCCTCTCCCAGCAATAGTGAGCTTGCGGAAGCTGAGCAAAAGGCCGATAGGCTTTATCAGCAACTATTAAAAGGCGCCAACTTCGAAGAGCTGGCCATCGCCAACTCCTCTGGTCCATCGGCGTTGAACGGGGGTGATTTAGGTTTTCGCAAATCTGGCGACTTACCCACTCTGTTTGCAGAGATAGCGCCAACGCTACAGATAGGCCAGGTAGCACCTCCTGCGCGCAGTCAGGCAGGCTTTCACATCCTCAAACTGAAAGACAAAAAAGGCGAGACCAAGCAAATTGTGTCTCAGGTTCGCGTACGCCACATTCTGATCAAACCCAGCGCCATCCTCGACAGCAAAAAGGCAAAAGCAAAATTGGTGGATATACGCAATCAAATCGTTTCCGGCGATGGCGACTTTACTGACCTGGCAAAGGATTTCTCCGACGATATTGGCTCCAAACTTCAGGGCGGAGAGATGGATTGGACCACTCCAGAAACTTTCGTGCAGGAATTTGCCAGCGCCATTCGCAATTCAAAAATCGGGGAAATCAGCGAGCCTTTTGAAACCCAATTCGGTTGGCACATTCTCGAAGTGATGGAACGCCGGCAGGAAGACCTTACCCAGGAAGCGATTCGCCACAAGGCTCGACAAATGTTGACCAGTCGACGCTTTGAAGACGAAACGCAGGTTTGGCTGCAGGAAATGCGCGACGATGCCTTCATCGACATTAAAATCTAATGGCAACTCAGCCCCTTAGACTGGCACTCACTCCCGGCGAACCGGCGGGTATTGGTCCAGACCTAACTGTTGCCATCGCCCAGCAGGCACAAGACTACCAACTGGTAGCCATCGCCAATAAAGCCATGCTACAGCAGCGAGCTGCAAGCCTGGGGGTTTCCCTTTTGCTACACGATTTCGCCCCTGATGAGCCTGCACAGGTCACAGCTGCAGGCGAGCTGTTTGTATTGGACCTTCCTTTGGCCGAAACGGTCTCACCCGGCATACTCAACGCGGCAAATGCTAACTACGTGCTCAGCACCCTGAGAAAAGCAGCTGAGGGCTGTATGGCCAAGACCTTCGCCGGAGTCGTTACCGGTCCTGTACAAAAAAGCATTATCAATGAGGCCGGTGTGGCATTTTCTGGTCATACGGAGTTTTTTGCCGAGCAAAGCAACACCTCAAAAGTGGTTATGATGCTGGCTACCGAAGGCTTGAGGGTAGCACTGGCAAGCACGCACCTGCCCCTAAAAGAGGTTGCAGCCGCCATAACCGCGCAATCCCTGCGTGAAGTCATACAAATACTTATCGATGACTTGCGACACAAATTTGGCCTGCCGAAACCCAAAATCCTTGTCTGTGGCCTGAACCCGCACGCTGGCGAAGGCGGCCACCTGGGAATGGAAGAAATTGAGGTAATCTCACCGGTAATACAGAGCTTCGTCGGTCAGCCTGTGGAACTAATTGGTCCCCTCCCCGCAGACACCCTATTTACACCCAAGTACCTGGAACATGCCGATGCGGTACTTGCCATGTACCACGACCAGGGCCTGCCAGTGCTAAAGCACAAGGGCTTCGGCAAGGCAGTCAATATAACTCTGGGCCTTCCCTTTATACGCACCTCAGTGGATCACGGCACAGCGCTCGATTTGGCCGCTACAGGCAAGGCCGATAGCGGTAGCCTCCAGGTTGCTCTTGACTACGCACAAAATCTGGCCAAGCAACTCTGTTCGGTGCAAAGTTCGGTGCAAAAACTTTGAAGAAGCCCGCCTTTGAACACCGGGCGCGCAAACGCTTCGGTCAAAACTTCCTTACAGATCAAAGCATAATCAATAGTATCGTTCGCCAGATTGCAGTGAAAGAAGACGACAATCTGGTGGAAATCGGCCCCGGCAAGGGCGCCATTACCAGTCAGCTTGTGGATGCCTGCCCAAACCTTCAAGTTATCGAATTAGATCGAGATTTGATTCCCCTCTTGCTGGCGCAATTTGCCAACTACCGCGGATTCAAAATTCATCAGGCCGATGCCCTGAAATTTGACTTCAATACCTTGATTGAAGGCGGCTCCCCATTAAGAGTAGTGGGCAACCTTCCCTATAACATTTCGACCCCTTTAATTTTCCACCTGCTCAGCTTCCGGGAAGGGATTAAAGACATGCACTTCATGCTGCAAAAAGAGGTGGTAATGAGGCTCGCAGCCAAGCCAAGCGAGAAAAACTACGGGCGACTGAGTATCATGGCGCAATACTTCTGCTGTGTTGAACACCTGTTTGACGTGCCACCCGAATCCTTCGAACCCGCCCCTAAAGTGGACTCGGCTATTGTGAGGCTGAGCCCCCATGGAGAACTCCCCTACTTGGCGCACCAGCCGGATAAATTCGACACCCTGGTAAAAACAGCGTTTTCACAACGGCGCAAGACACTGCGTAACTCCTTGAAAAGTTTGGTAGCAGATTTTTCTATTGAAGAGCTTAATATCGACCTAAGTCAGCGCGCCGAAAATCTCAGCCTGGCGGACTACGTTGCGCTGAGCAATCGGCTGTGGCCTAAACTAAACCCTTAAAATCGCAATACACCTATTGCAGAATTAACCTATGAACAAAGCTATTGAAGTTACGGTCAAGGCCGAATACCTCGCGGAGCAATCTCTACCCGTGGAAGGTAAGTATGTATTTGCTTACACCATAACTATTCAAAACCTTGGCGACGTTGCCGTACAACTTATCTCCCGCTATTGGCATATTGTTGATGCAAACAATGCCATCCAGGAAGTTGAAGGCTTGGGCGTAGTCGGCGAACAACCCCAACTCCAGGCAGGCGAAAGCTATACCTACACCAGCGGTGCAGTACTGGAGACCAGTACTGGCACAATGGAAGGGCATTACATCATGGTGGACGATCAGGGTAATGAATTCAAAGCTCTCATTCCCCCCTTTGCACTGGTAAAGCCAGAGGCTCTGCACTAGAGGCCATTAACAGCGAGGCAGTAATTTACCAATGGCAAGCTACGCTATCGGCGACATTCAAGGTTGTTTAAAACAATTTAATGCATTATTAGAGAAGATCCAGTTCGACAAGCAGCACGATCAGCTCTGGATCGCCGGCGACTTGGTTAGCCGTGGGCACGACAGCCTTGGCGTATTGCGCTTGGTTAAAAATCTGGGTCGAAGCGCCATTGTCGTGCTGGGTAACCACGACCTGCACCTTTTAGCAGCAGATGCTGGCTTGAAATCCATTCACCCCGACAACGAACTGAGCCGGGTCCTCAAAGCAAAAGACCGTAAAGAGCTAATGCAATGGCTTCGTCAGCAGCCCTTGGTGCACTATGACATGAAGCTTGATGCAGTGATGGTTCATGCGGGTATTCCTCCCAATTGGACTCTGGCGCACACCTTGGAATATGCCACAGAGGTAGAACAGGCGCTTAGGGGCAAAAAGTACGTCGACTACCTAAAGGCCATGTATGGCGATGAACCCAGCCAATGGAACGACAAACTAAAGGGAACAACACGCTTGCGAGTGATCACAAACTACCTTACTCGTATGCGTTTCAGTGACAAAAAGGGACGCTTGGAATTAAACGCCAAGTCGGGCCCCGATAAGCCCCCCAAGGGCTACGCCCCTTGGTACAGCCATGCATCACACAAATGCGCACAGAAAAGAATTCTGTTCGGCCATTGGGCAGCACTAATGGGAGAGACAGGAAAAGACAATTTTATCAGCCTGGATACTGGCTGTGTCTGGGGCGAGAGACTTACCGCTTATCGCCTGGAAGACGGCACACGCTTCTCCGTTAACTGCGATTGCTAAGGCCGATAAACCCACCGCTAACCCCCTAATTTTCAGGCAGTTAATGCCTGCCCACCCACGTCCAATTCCGCACACCCAATGTGCGCATTCATCATATCTATAGCCCTTCCTGCCGATAAAACATTTAATACATCAATAAAAGAACAACCATTTATCTGGCAACAAGCGCAAATGGCTTAATAATTGAATAACAATTAAGTAGGTGCCGCTTTAACAAAATTTGACGCGTATCTTTCTGTCAACAGGGTAGGATTAAGCGCATATATAGTTAAAAGTTTTTATAAAACTTTATACTGTGTTTATAGGTCTATAGGTCTATCCTTAATAAAAAGGCAAAAGTTGATCTGCAACTAACAGGGAAACGAAGAAGATAAAGAACGGCACTACCACTGCATAGGCACCCTGTAGGCAGCTGCAGCTATAGCCAAGTGGTATTTTATAAATTATAAAACCCGGTGAGCGCTTTGTTTAATCTGCTAGAACATCGCCCATCGGGTGGCTGGCAACAAAAAGTTCAACGCTTGCACCAGTTACGCCAGCACTTGCGGAATAAAAGGCCGCAGTATTGAAAGCTATAGCGAAATACCGCTGTAGTTAACAGAATCGAAAAACCACTTAACGGTGGATATCGGAGGCCAGGCATGACAATCTTTAATCACTACCGAGAACGCTACGACGCCACAAAAGAAGAAGAGCTCAGCATTCAGGAATATCTTGAACTCTGCAAAAAAGACAAGTCTGTTTACTCAAGCGCAGCAGAACGAATACTTTCAGCGATCGGTGAACCAGAACTGGTCGACACATCTAAAGATCCACGTTTCAGCAGAATTTTTTCTAACAAGGTTATTAAACGCTATAAAGCTTTTGAAGAATTCTATGGCATGGAAGAAGCCATTTCTCAAATAGTAGCGTTCTTCAAACATGCTGCACAAGGTCTGGAGGAGAAAAAACAAATCCTTTATTTGCTCGGCCCTGTTGGTGGCGGCAAATCATCGCTAGCAGAACGCCTTAAAGCCCTGGTGGAAAAACAAGCCATTTACTGCTTGAAAGACTCCCCCGTATACGAAAGCCCGCTTGGCTTATTCGACCCCGAAGAAGATGCTCATATTCTGGAAGAGGACTACGGAATACCCAGGCGCTATATCAAAAATATTATGTCTCCATGGGCGGTAAAACGTCTACACGAGTACGGTGGCGACATCAGCAAATTCAAGGTAGTAAAAATGTATCCCTCAGTATTGGACCAAGTTGCAGTGTCCAAAACTGAACCTGGTGACGAAAACAATCAGGATATTTCCTCACTGGTAGGTAAGGTTGACATCCGCAAGCTGGAAGATTTCCCCCAAAACGACCCCGATGCCTATAGTTTTTCCGGCGGCCTCTGTCGCTCGAACCAGGGTATTATGGAATTTGTAGAGATGTTTAAAGCACCCATCAAGGTGCTTCACCCGCTACTAACGGCGACGCAAGAGGGCAACTACAACAGCACAGAAGGATTAGGCGCAATACCTTTTGATGGAATAGTACTTGCTCACTCTAACGAAGCAGAATGGCAAACCTTTAAAAACAACAAAAACAACGAAGCCTTTATTGACAGGGTATATATTGTCAAAGTCCCTTATTGCCTGCGCCTCTCCGAAGAAGTGCACATCTACGAAAAGCTACTTCAGAACAGCTCTCTTTCTCAATCACCTTGCGCACCAGACACCTTAAAAATGCTGGCTCAGTTTACCGTACTGTCTCGTCTGAAAGAGCCAGAAAATTCCAGCAGCTTTTCAAAAATGCGTATTTACGACGGCCAAAACTTAAAAGATACAGACCCGAAAGCCAAATCGTTACAGGAATATAAAGACGCCGCTGGGGTGGATGAAGGTATGAACGGCCTATCAACACGCTTTGCCTTCAAAATATTGTCAAAAGTATTTAACTTCGACCCAACAGAAATAGCCGCGAACCCTGTCCACCTGCTTTATGTACTCGAACAACAAATAGAGCAGGAACAGTTCCCCGAAGAGATCCGCGACAGGTACTTATCCTTTATTAAAGAGTTTCTCGCCCCTCGTTATGTGGAGTTTATTGGCAAGGAAATTCAAACCGCTTATTTGGAATCCTATGCGGAGTATGGGCAGAATATTTTTGACCGCTACGTTACGTATGCCGACTTCTGGATTCAGGATCAGGAGTATAGAGACCCAGAAACAGGAGAAATTTTAAACCGATCCGCACTAAATGAAGAGCTCGAGAAAATCGAAAAACCCGCTGGCATCAGCAATCCTAAAGATTTCCGAAACGAGATCGTCAATTTTGTACTGCGTGCCAGAGCCAATAACTCCGGTAGAAATCCTGCGTGGAGCAGCTATGAAAAACTGCGAACAGTAATTGAGAAAAAAATGTTCTCCAATACAGAAGATCTTCTTCCTGTTATTTCTTTCAATACAAAATCTTCTGCAGACGACAAGAAAAAGCATCAGGATTTTGTAGCAAGAATGGTTGAACGGGGTTACACAGAGAAGCAGGTTCGTTTGCTTTCCGAATGGTATTTGCGCGTTAGAAAGTCGCAATAGAGGAATACAAAGCTTGAGCTACGTTATAGATCGACGCTTAAACTCCAAGAAAAAAAGCATGGTGAACCGCCAGCGCTTCTTGCGGCGCTACCGTAAGCATATAAAAAAAGCGGTTTCTGATGCGGTAGACAAACGCTCCATAACAGACGTAGAAAGCGGGGAAAATATCAGCATCCCCAGCCGTGATATTAGCGAGCCCATATTCCATCACGGAGATGGCGGCAAAAATACCCGAGTCCTCCCAGGAAACGATCAATTCGTAAGTGGGGATCATATCCCACGACCAGAAGGCGGTGGAGGAGGTGGCGGTTCCGGTTCTGGCGCCAGCGACCAGGGAGAAGGCGAAGATGATTTCGTCTTTCAAATTTCCCAGGAGGAGTTTTTAAATTTCCTGTTTGAAGACCTGGCCCTACCCAATCTGGTAAAGCGTCAGCTCTCAGGTAATGAGGAATTCGAACTTCGCCGAGCAGGTATCAGTAACGAGGGCTCGCCCGGCAAGGTTAATATAATCCGCTCACTGCGTTCTGCCAATTCACGACGCATTGCGCTTACCGCTAAAAAGCGTCGCCGGCTCGCTGAAATCGAGGAGCAGCTGGAAAGCTTGAGAAAGGCTGGCGGTAAAGCCGAAGATAACAAACTCCTTGCACTTGAAGAGGAAGCCAAAGTACTACGAGCAAAAATTCACCGTATTCCCTGGCTCGATGATTTCGACCTGAAGTACAACCTCCATGTAAAACACCCGATACCTACATCCAAAGCAGTGATGTTCTGCCTCATGGATGTGTCGGGCTCAATGGATCAGGCAACTAAAGATCTAGCCAAGCGTTTTTTCCTACTGCTCTATTTATTTTTGCAGCGCAATTACGAAAAAACCGAGGTAGTATTTATTCGCCATCACACCAGTGCTAAGGAAGTCGACGAGCAGGAGTTTTTTTACAGCCGCGAAACCGGCGGCACCATTGTTTCCAGTGCCCTAAAGCTTATGGATGATGTACTGCAAACCCGCTACCCCGCCGGCGAGTGGAATATATACGGCGCTCAGGCCTCAGATGGCGACAACTGGAATGACGACTCCGAGGTATGCTACAAGCTGCTTACAGAAAAGCTACTGCCAAAACTTCAATATTTTTCTTATATCGAAATTACAAGTCGAGAACATCAAGCCCTTTGGCATGCCTATGAACAAGTCATGTCAGACTTCCCCCACACTTTCGCCATGAAGCAATTGTCGAACGTAGGGGACATTTATCCCGTCTTCCGGCAACTATTTCAGAAAAAAACAGTTTAATCTTATGAGCGAGCGCGCGGCAGAACCTCTATCCACCACATCCGATTGGGACTTTAACCTGATCAGGGAATATGACCAAGCAATTGGAGTTATCGCCCAGGAATTTGGCTTGGACACCTATCCCAATCAAATTGAAATCATCAGCTCTGAACAAATGATGGATGCCTACGCCTCCGTGGGCATGCCGCTAGGCTACAACCACTGGTCCTATGGCAAGCAGTTTTTAAGTGTGGAGCAGTCCTATAAGCGCGGACAAATGGGTTTGGCCTATGAGATTGTGATTAACTCAAACCCCTGCATAGCCTACTTGATGGAAGAAAATAGCATGATGATGCAGGCGCTGGTCATTGCCCATGCATGCTATGGTCACAACTCTTTTTTTAAAGGCAATTATTTATTTCGCGCATGGACAGATGCAACCTCGATCATCGACTACCTTGTATTCGCAAAAAACTACATTGCCCGATGTGAAGAAAGGCACGGTGTAGGAGCCGTCGAAGAAATACTCGACTCCTGTCACGCCATTATGAACTATGGGGTTGATCGGTATAAACGACCCTACCCACTCTCAACCCACGAAGAAAGTGAGAAACAGCGAGAGCGAGAAGAATACCTGCAGAAACAAGTCAACGACCTTTGGCGAACAATCCCCGCCGGCGAGAAGGCCAATGAGGAGTGCACTGCACCTCGCTTTCCGTCCGAGCCGCAAGAAAATCTGCTTTATTTTTTCGAAAAAAACGCCCCATTGCTGGAGCCCTGGCAGCGAGAAGTGATTCGTATTGTCCGAAAGATCGCACAATACTTCTATCCACAGCGGCAGACACAAGTCATGAATGAGGGCTGGGCCTGCTACTGGCACCACTTTATTCTCAACACGATGTATGACCGGGGCTTGGTAACAGAGGGGTTTATGATGGAGTTTATGCAGTCCCACTCCAGCGTAATTTATCAGCCTCCATATAACAGTCCTTATTTCTCGGGCATCAACCCCTATACCCTGGGCTTTCATATGATGACCGATATTAGGCGCATCTGCGAACATCCCACAGCAGAAGACCGAGACTGGTTCCCGGATATTGCCGGCTCAGACTGGCAAAAAACCCTCGATTTCGCTATGCGAAATTTCAAGGATGAAAGCTTTATACTGCAATTTCTATCACCCAAGTTAATGCGTGACCTCAAGCTGTTCACTATCCTGGATGATGATAGAAAAGACGATATAGAGGTAATGTCCATTCACGACGAGCCAGGCTTTAAAACTGTACGGGAAACCCTCTCTGCACAATATAATCTTGGCAACCGCGAACCGAATATTCAGGTGTTTAATGTAGATTTACGTGGAGACCGCTCGCTGACACTGCACCATTACCGATTTGAGCGCAAACCACTGGATGAGAAAACAGCCAATGAAGTGTTAAGGCACGTTCATCGGCTGTGGGGTTTTGACGTTCACCTATATTCCATAGAAGACGAGCATGTGAAGCAGGAATTTCACTGCCCGGACTTATCCGTTCCACTGTCCAATAACAAGGCTGGATAAAAAGCTCACTTTTCGCTTTAACTGAGGCATGGGGTTTAAGCACTGAGCCGCCTTTTTACTGCCACGTCTTAGCAACTTAGACAAAGCAGTATGCACCCCTTGATACAAAGCCAAAGCAAAAAGAACCACGATACTGCCAAGTACAGTAAGGGCAGTAACCCCCTCTCCCGCAAAAACGCCTCCTATCGACAGCGCCATCACTGGCGTAATCAAGGGTATTACGGATACCGCCATCATGGAGCAGTTTCTTAGTACATAAAAAAATAGCGTATGACCAACTACCGTACCGGCAATAGATAAGTAGCTCACACCGATCATTGATCTCGCATCAATAAACTGTGGCATTTCTCCATCTAAAATAAACCAGGTAATGGAAAAAGCGGGCACAGCCAGCAGCAATACCCCAGTTGATTGACGCAGAGGGTTAATCCCGCTTCCAATTGCCTTTACCCAAACAGTGCTCAATGCAAACAGAAATGAAGACACTATCATTCCCATAACTCCATATATCGCATCACTTTCCGCCGACATTTGCTCAATATGAATAATCGCTAACCCGGCGATAGCAAGGCAAACAGCTGCAATCCGCAAGGGATTGAATACGCTTTCCCTTAAAAACAGTAGAGAAAACAAACCAACCGCAAAAGGGTAGATACCCAGAATAATCGCCATCATCCCTGAGGAAATATATTGTGCAGACCAATAGACCAATAACATGTTTGGGTAGAGACCAACCATTCCAGCTAAAAACGCCATCCAGTCGCTGCGCTTTTTAATCAGTGGTAACTTGAAAATCAGCATTAAGACACCACATACCGCAAGTGCCAATACCATTCTCAGGCTTACCGCCGCTATAAAGTTCAAACTGCTATTGCTCCAATGAATAGCCAGTGGTGTTGTCGCCCATATAAATATGACAAACAGGTATGCAAAAATAACAGGCATAGCTCTACCCTCCCCGTCCTTGTAATAGCGGGATTAATAAATTTATTTACACCCAAAACGACGAAGGCCGCAGTTTTTTAAGCTGCGGCCTTCGTGGAATAAGTATGTTAAATTAAGCTTTAACTTTCCGGCACGCAGAAATATCGACCACGCAAGAACCACACAGTGTGTGCTGCGGTGATCGCGATAGATTTCGGTGCCATATAGGACATATTTAAAACTCTAAAAATGTAAACCGTATAAAAAATTGCTGAATTTGCTAGCGCTTTATCTAGTCAAAAAACAGCAGCTGATTTAGAGTGTGCGATATATTTTGTTATTGGTCAACAGTGCTTCGTAAAAAAATGGAAATATTTCTGGTTGGCGGCGCCGTTCGCGACAAACTTCTCAATCAAGCCTGTCCAGATAGAGACTGGGTTGTTGTTGGCGCACGCCCGGAACAAATGCTTGAAGCAGGCTACCAGCCAGTAGGAAAAGATTTTCCGGTATTCCTTCACCCAGAGACTAAGGAAGAATACGCCCTGGCAAGACAAGAGCGTAAAAGCGGCAGAGGCTATACTGGTTTTGAGTTTTGCACCGACCCGGATATTACGCTTGAGCAAGACTTACTTCGCAGAGACCTGACCATCAATGCGATAGCCATGGATGAGCAGGGAGGGCTGATAGACCCCTATCAAGGCTTACAAGACCTTGAGCAGCGAAAGCTAAGGCACGTATCCGACGCTTTTAAAGAGGACCCGGTAAGAATTCTGCGTGTAGCGCGGTTTGCCGCGAGATACCACCGCTTGGATTTCACTATCGCGGACGAAACCATGCAACTGATGAGGGAGATGGTCGCCAATGGCGAAGTGGACCACCTGGTAGCAGAGAGAGTTTGGAAAGAATTTGTTCGCGCCCTGGCAGAACCCTCCCCTCAGGTCTTTATTAAAGCCCTAAGAGACTGCGGCGCTCTGGCGCGACTGATGCCGGAATTGGATGCCTTGTTTGGCGTTCCTCAACCAACCAAACACCACCCGGAAATCGATACCGGTGTTCACAGTTTAATGAGTTTGATCCGTGCATCTGAACTGAGTGAATCCACAGACGTTCGTTTTGCCTCCTTAGTTCACGACCTGGGAAAAGGCCTTACGCCTCAAAATGAACTCCCCCGACACATTGGTCATGAAAAGAGTGGAGTTCCTCTTATCAAGGCCCTGTGCCAACGCCTCGGTGTGCCCAACCAACACAAAGAACTGGCTTTGATGGTTGGCGAGTTTCATACACACAGCCATAGAGCGCTGGAGCTTACACCCAAAAAACTGTTACATACCCTGCAAAGGCTCGACGCTTTCCGGCGCCCCGAACGCTTTGCGCAATTCTGTGTTTGTTGCCAGGCTGACGCCCAGGGAAGAACTGGTTTCGAAACGCGAGAATATCCACAAGCCAAATACCTGGCAACGGCGCTAAAGTTACTGCAGGATGTTGATTCAGCCATGTTTATTCAACAGGGGCTGCAAGGCGCCGCATTCGGACAAGCGTTGCAGAAGCATCGCCTGAATCTACTTGGCAAACTTAAACAAGAATACTCAGAGTAAATATGAGCGAATACGACAAACCCATTAAAGTGGCCCTGGTTACCGGTGGCGCCAGGCGAATAGGTGCTGTAATCGCCAAACGCTTACACAGTGATGGCTATAACATCGCCCTGCACTACAATAAATCAGAGCACGCCGCCAAAACTCTGGCCGCCGCACTCAATGCCCAGCGCGCTAATTCTACCGCAGTATTTCATGCAGGCTTAAACTCCGTCTCGGACGTTGAGCACTTAGCTAATGCAGTTGTTCAACATTTTTCAGGCTGTAATTTACTGGTAAACAATGCCTCATCGTTTTTCCCTACCCCACCCGGGCAGTTTACGGAGCAACAATGGGATGAGCTTTTCGCCAGCAATACTAAAGCACCGCTTTTTCTTGCACAGGCGTTACAAAGTGAATTAAAAAAGCAGCAAGGCTCAATCATTAACATTGCAGACATCTATGCCGAACGCCCCATGAAAAATCACACGATTTATTGCATGGCAAAAGCAGCAAATGTAATGATGACCAAGTCACTTGCACTAGAGCTTGCACCAGAGATAAAAGTGAATAGCGTAGCACCAGGAGCAGCAATGTGGCCCGAGGACGATGAGGGAAATCAGATAGAAAACCCCGAACTCCTAAATGCTATTCCCTTAAGAAAGTTGGGGGGGGCAGAAGCCATTGCAGCGGCGGTCGCTTTCCTGGCTCAAGCCGATAATTACATAACGGGTCAGGTCCTCAATGTAGATGGGGGGCGCAGCCTGAGCCAATAACCCACCTTCCTTCCTCTTAGGCCATATCGAAAAAATTCACTTTAACACTAAAGCCGTTATGGCATTGCCTTCACAAAGGCCTGCAAATTCTTTTGCGATGCTATCAGCCACCCAGGCCGCGCAACGCCTTCGCCAGCTTCAATTAAACCTTGATGATAGGCGAGAACGTGCTGCACTCTATCTCTGCTCTCCCTATCGACATCGACCATCAGCACATGATGACCTGAAGATAGCATTTCTTTAAAACGCAGATATTCCTTGCTACTCACTTGAATACCATAAAAACCACCCTCCCAGGTGGAAAACGCAAAGAGAACAAACGCCAATACGCCAAAGGGAAGCCAATCGACGGCGCTTGAAGCAGCAAAAGCAACACCCAACATCAATGCCATAGCAGCCAGCACCAGCCCTATAGCAGCGCCGAGTATGCCAGCCTGAAAGAGTGCGCGTTTAGCAAAGGGGTGCACCTCATGCAAGTGTCTCTTTTCCAGCTCCGCATCTTGCTGACTAAGCACGTGTATTTGTAAATCGGAAACCCCCGCCTCGTGTAAATCGGAAGCAGCTCTTTCCAAGTCGTACAGATCATTACTTAAATAGTAGTACCTTTTCATAATCGCCTCTTGTAGTTGCATCTCAACGCTAAGCGCCCAGCAGGGCGCACAGCTAAATATACGAGAAAATCAACTCTCTGGATTAAAGGTATAGAGAAACTGCCACTAAAACCAGCAGCTTATTAGACGGTCTACAGATAAGAGAGCCGGCGCTAAATAACCAGCTTCACTATCAAAGAGGGGGACGAGAGAATAACACGAAGCGTTCGTCATTTAGCGCAAACTATAGTTCGATATCTGCGAGCCATAATTTCTGTGATTTATCAGAAAAACTATCCCAAAGTAGCTTATAGGAATTAGCCGAGCCAGGGTAATAACAATCTGGCCTTAAATCTGCAAGGGGCTTAAGCACAAATGCATTTTTTAATATTTCAGCGCGGGGCAACTCAACGCCATCAAGCATGCCATATTTTTCACCATAAGTAAGAATATCGATATCCAGTGTTCTCGCACTGAATTTTGGGCTGGATCTATCACGGCCATGAGTATTCTCTATCTCCCGTAATTTGCTCGACAAGCTGGCTACCCCTAAAGATGTTTCGATGCTTACCACCAGGTTAAAAAAGTTTTCTCCATCAAAGCCCACTGATTCACTTTCGTAGACGGGTGAAACGTCCAACCTGCCAAATTCGCTCTCCAATACTCGCATGCAAGAACGAATATGAACTTCTCTATGAATATTACTACCGATACTCAAGAGTACTTCAGGCATTTTTATTCCCACGCTCAATTCTAATGCCAACATCCCTTGCACCGCGAAGAGCACCGGGCTTGCTAACACTTAAGCGAAGCCAACAAACACCAAACTCAGTCATAATAATGGTAGCAAGTTTTTCAGCCATAGTCTCAACCAGTAAAAACTCAGATTGGCCAACAAACTCGATTAACCGTTTGGCAACTTTTTTATAGTCCAAAGCGTATTGAATATCATCGCTCTCTGCGGCCTTCCTTATATCATGAGCCATTTCCAAATCCAGACTGACAGTCTGCTTGACCTCCCTTTCCCAATCGAAAATACCAATAATGGTATTTATACGCAGGTCATTTATAAAAACAATATCCATCAAAGAGCTCCCAGAGAGTCAAGAGGCCAACGGGGAAAAACATCAACAGAAAGCCCCTGCTGCTCACCGGCCAATAGTCTTTGGCAACCAGCGTAGGCAATCATCGCTCCGTTATCGGTACAAAATTCATGACGAGCATAAAAAACCTGGCTATTTATTTTCTTTAAAGCGTGTTCCAGTTTTTCACGCAAACGGGTATTGGCAGATACGCCCCCGGCAATAATCAAGCTATTCATACCACATTGCTCAAGAGCCCTGCGGCATTTTATACTTAGGGTATCAACCACGGCTTCCTGGAAGGCATGGGCGATATCGGCACAGCATTGATCGTCGGGCAGACCATCCTCCCCAGCATGCTTAGCAACAGTATTTAATGTATAGGTTTTCAAGCCACTAAAACTAAAGTCCAGGCCGGGCCTATCTGTCATGGGCCGCGGAAAAACAAATCGACCAGGTGTTCCGCGTTCGGCCAGTTTTGCAATATGCGGCCCGCCAGGGTAATCCAGATCCATCATCTTTGCGGCTTTGTCGAAAGCTTCTCCCGCGGCATCATCAAGAGATTCGCCAAGCATGCGATAATGCCCAATGCCTTTTACTTCCACCAACTGTGTATGGCCGCCACTCACCAACAGCGCAACAAATGGAAATGCGGGAGGGTTCTCTTCCAGTAAGGGCGCTAGTAGGTGGCCCTCCATATGATGAACACCAATAGCCGGAACGCCCCAGGCAAATGCGAGAGAGCGCCCTATGCAGCTCCCTACCAGCAAAGCGCCAATTAAACCTGGGCCACAGGTATAGGCCACTGCGTCAATTTTATTTTTGGAGTTCGTACGGAGTAATATTTCATCAATCAAGGGGATTAATTTGCGAACATGGTCACGCGAAGCCAACTCCGGTACCACTCCACCATACTCTGCATGGAGCTTTATTTGACTATAAAGCTCATGTCCCAATAAACCGGCATCACTATCGTAGACAGCAACACCCGTTTCATCACAAGATGTTTCTATACCTAATACACGCATAATCTTTAACTAAAAATAACCAAGCTCGAAATACCTACTACGATGCCATAGACCAACATGGCAACAACAGTGCGCTTCAGTATATACCCTTCTTTGTCGGCAAGCGCCAGAACAGAGGCCACAGCCACAATATTGTTGATACAAACCATGTTGCCCATGGCGCCACCCACCGACTGCAATGCCAGTATGCTGGTGCGATTTAATGCCAACTCCAGCGCAATGGAATCCTGAATTCCCGCAAAGGTAAGGTTAGATATGGTTGCGGAACCAGAAAAGAAAGAACCGAGAGCACCAAGAAAGGCTGCAAAATATTGCCAATACTCGCCGGATAAACCCGCCAGGTTTCTACCAATTAAGGTAACTGCAGACTCGCCGCCGCCCATCATCATAAGCTTCACAAATACCAGCGCACCCAACAGGGCAAGCATAGGTTTTTTCATCTGCTCTACGGTGCCAGCAAAAACATCGCGCACCTGACCTTGCCGGTGAATCTGCAAAGTGATGAGGGCAACTAAACCAAAGGGCAATAAGGAGGGCACATAAAGCAGGCTGTGACTCCAGGATTGCGCAGTGCCGAAAATACCCTGCAAAGAAATGACTAAGGCCGCACTTACATTCAACTCCCCAAGGCTCCCGAGGGAAACAGCAAGGTTAGGTTCAGATAACTGTAGCAGCGGCTTTATGCCCAATGCGGGTATGCGAGTAATAATAAGCACCAATACAGTCCCCCAGAGAGGAAAACCTGCTTTTAAAAGCTGGAGGCCACTAATGGCCTGCTCGGTCGAGGGCCTATTTTTCTCGCCGCCAGGCCCTTGCAAGCCCACACCCAAGTAGGCCAGTACTACGGTGAGGAGCAAGCCAACTCCACCGCCAAGCAGTGCCGGGAATTCATAACTAAAATAAGTAATAACAATATAAGGTACTGTACAGCTCAGAATACTCAATACGATAAAAACACTGTTTTTAATAATGGTTTTTTTATCAACCACCATTAATAGCGCAATAGGCACAATAAAAAAAGCTGCAATGCTGTTTAACCACGCCGACTTAAACCCCACCTCAAGTAGCTCAGAGCTCGTCATACTGATCTCGGATAGACCAAACCAGGTCGGCGTGCCCACCGCGCCAAAAGATACCGGTACACTGTTTAGAATCAAACACAAAATTGCGACCCGCAATGCAGGAAACCCAAGACCCACCAAGACCGGTGCAGCAAGCGCAGCCGGAGTACCAAACCCGCTGGCCCCTTCAATAAGAAATTGAAATGCCCAGCCAACAATCATCAACTGCGCAATGGGGTTATCCGATAGTCGATTTAGCCAGACTCGAATAACATCCTGTGCTCCACTGGCTTCCATCGCACGAAATAGAAAAATTGCTCCGGCGATAATCAGGGCAGGAGTCCAGGCCACTAATAAACCATCGAGCACAGCGGCGTGTAGGGCATTCGGGTTCTGATTAAAGACAATCAGCATAATGAAATAGAGTACCAGCGCAGCCAAAGGTAGTGCCCGATACGAAGGCATACTTTTTTTCTTTGTCATTAAAAAAATCAGAAAGATAATGGGAAAGTAGGCAAAAAACAGCTGCGACATTTTTCTTGGTTCTCTAAAGCGTGGTTCTCTGAAAAAGGAGGGCACTACGTGCGGGTAAATGAAGAGCGCATAGCCTAAACCAGATTCAGTGAAATGTCCTGACCATTTATTAAGCAACGCGCCTATACTCTCTTAAGGTATACTTACCACAATTATGTATTTAGATAGAGGTTTATGCATGTCAGCACTAAGAATTGCCGTATTCAGTTCAAAGCCATACGACGAAGACCACCTGACAGAGGCAAACAAAACACGACAATACGACCTCACCTTTTTCGAACCACAATTAACAACACAAACCGCGGCACTGACCCAAGGCTTTGATGTGGTTTGCTGTTTCGTCAATGATGTAATCGATACCCAGGTTGCCGAAACACTCAAAAGCAATGGAGTAAAGTTTATTGCCATGCGCTGTGCTGGCTTTAACAATGTTGACCTGGAAGCATGCGCTAAAAACGAGCTGCCGGTCGCACGCGTTCCCGAGTACTCCCCCAATGCTGTTGCAGAACACGCGGCAGCTTTAATTCTCGACCTTAACCGAAATATTCACAGAGCCTTTTCTCGCATTCGCGAGAATGACTACTCCCTAAGCGGGTTAATGGGCTTTGATTTGTTCGGTAAAACAGTTTCTGTTGTTGGCGGGGGAAGAATTGGTCAATCGCTAATACGCATTATGAAAGGCTTCGGCTGCAGGGTGCTCTGTTACGACCCAATGCCCTCTGAGGAGCTAAAGGAAACAGGTGTTGAGCTGGTAGCTCTGGAGCAGGTTTGGTCAGACTCGGATATTATATCTTTGCACTGCCCCCTGCTTCGATCCACTTATCACATCATCAACAGCAACTCCTTAAGTCAGATGAAGAAGGGGGTAATGCTGATTAACACCAGCCGCGGGGGCCTGATAGACACGCCAGCTATTATAACCGCACTCAAAACCGGAAAAGTTGGCTACCTCGGCCTGGACGTTTACGAAGAAGAAGCAGAACTGTTTTTTGAAGATTATTCGGACGAAGTGCTTCTGGATGATGTATTTGCGCGGCTGACAACCTTCAAAAATGTGGTAATCACTGGGCACCAGGCCTTTTTCACACATGAGGCCTTACAGGCCATTGCACAGGTTACGTTCGATAACATCCAATTTTTCGAAAACGGTGAGCTAGAAAAAGCCTGCCTGGTGAAAACCTGACCCGAATATCCTCCGGATATGAGCTAAAGCTTACTTACGTCAGCTAAGCAAGACTTGCTGTATTAACACGAAGGATGGCCCTGCAGCAAAGCGAATATGTGGGCTCCTCCTCCCAACCGCCGCGCTAACGGCCCCTTTGGCTTTGAATCCCTATTCCGAAGGATAAAAAGCCCTTGCAGCCTAGAACCTAAGTGTATAAAATCTCGCACCCCTAAACCTTGGTACGACTAGGCATATGGCCGTACCAGTAGAAAAATGAATCCCAAAACAGGTACATTTATGCCTTCAGTAAAACTGAAAGAGAACGAACCCTTTGATTTTGCCTTGCGCCGCTTCAAGCGCTCCTGCGAAAAGGCCGGTGTATTGGCCGAAGTTCGCCGCCGCGAGTTCTATGAGAAGCCCACTTCTGTGCGCAAGCGTAAAGCAGCTGCCGCTGTTAAGCGTCACGCGAAGAAGGTTCAGCGCGAAAACCGCAAGTTTCAGCGCCTTTACTAAGCTCTCGTACCTCTTATTATTGGCACCGAGACTGGTGCCAAACTAGGGAAAAGCATGAGCAGCGACATAAAAAGCAACATCGCCCAAGCCGTCAAAGATGCTATGCGCGCCAAGGATAAAGAACGCCTTGGCGTTTTGCGTATCATGATGTCTGAATTCAAGCGCGTAGAAGTTGACGAGCGTATTGAGCTCGACAACGATCGCGTGCTGGCTATTCTGGACAAGCAGCTAAAGCAGCGCAGAGATTCCATCAGTCAATACAAAGATGCTGGCCGGGACGAACTTGCTCAAATAGAAGCGTTTGAGATGGAAGTCATCCAGGAGTTCATGCCTGCAGCCCTCAGCGAAGACGAGATCACCGCGCTACTAAAAAATGCTATTACTGAGACTGGCGCAGAATCCATGAGAGACATGGGTAAAGTAATGGCCATTGTTAAACCTCAAATGCAAGGGCGTGCTGATATGGCCGCTGTCAGCAAACTAGTCAAAAGCCTACTCGGCTAATTTAAGCCAAGCAATTCTTCCCCCTACAAAATCTACTTCCAATTTTGGTGCGCTAATTGCTCAATAGCTCTTGAGCTAGCGGCAAACTATGCTCAACTTACGTTTTTGCACTATTTTGGTACCCGCAAGAACGCACCCAGCAACCCGCCACCTAAAAAGAGCATCAAAATGGTGCATAACTACATACTAGAAGCAATTGATGAACACCGGCTTCCTCGCGACTTCCGCTCCACGGTTGATAGCTACTACCTTCCTCTCGCAGAAAGAATCGCCTTGGCAGCAAAGAGCAAGAAAAGCTGCTACCTCTTGGGCGTGCAGGGCTCACAGGGCAGTGGTAAAAGCACCTTGGCGGATTTTCTGAAGAGAATTCTCGAACAGCAACACGCACTCAGCTGCGTATCGCTCTCAATCGACGACTTCTATCTCACCCGGAAGGAGCGAGAGAGCCTAGCAATCACTACCCACCCATTACTCACCACACGAGGGGTGCCAGGTACGCACGATGTGGAAATGCTGGAACGCACAATTAGGCAGCTTAGTGTTCTGAAGCAAGACACTTACACCGCCGTGGCCCGCTTTAACAAGGCCATAGACGACCGCGCTGCGGAAGGTGATTGGAGCACCGTAGAAGGGCCTGTAGATGTGATTATTCTGGAAGGCTGGTGTGTCGGTATAGGCCCACAGCAAGAGTTAGATCTGCTTGCCCCCTGTAATGGCCTGGAGCAAAATGAAGATAAGGACGGGAAATGGAGGCGTTTTGTTAACCAACAGCTTGAAACAAGCTATACCAGGCTGTTCTCGAAGCTAGATGGCTTGGCGGTACTTCAGGCACCCTCATTTGACTGTGTCTACCAATGGCGCCTGTTGCAAGAACAAAAGCTCGAGCAACAATGGCAGCAGTTACCAGCAGAAGCCCGCGGAGAAAACCGAATTCTCAGCCCCGATGAGGTCAAACTTTTTATCTCCCATTACCAGCGTTTAACTGAACATGGGCTGGCTACACTGCCATCAAGAGCGGATTGGCTGCTCTCTCTAAACGAACACCATAAAATTACCAGCTTCACAAACAAGGATACCCATGCTTAAACCCCAGCAGGCCAGCTATATCATCTCAACCGACCTGGACGGCACATTACTGGATCACTTCAGCTATAAATGGGACGCAGCAAAACCATCCTTAGATAAACTTACCACGCTTGCCATCCCCGTCATCATTAATACCAGCAAAACCTTTGAGGAAGTGCTGCTTCTTCAGGAAGACATGTCTATTTTTCAGCCTTTCGTTGTTGAAAATGGTTCTGGAGCATACTTCCCCAAATCACAATACCCAGAACAGCCACCGGGCTCAGAAGCAAGGGGGGACCACTGGCAGATAACACTTGGTTGCCCGCGAAAAGAGATCGTTAACTTTCTTCAGCGGCTGCGAAAGGAAAAAAAATGGGACTTCCAGGGCTTCTCAGATATGAGCCTGGATGACGTGATAAGCCTAACGGGCCTGGCTGCGGAGAACGCAAAGCTGGCCTTGCTACGAAGCTTTTCAGAACCATTGATATGGCACGACAGCGAAGAAAATTATCAAGCTTTTGTGAAACGCGTGGAAGAACAAAATTTACGCGTTATAAAAGGTGGCCGGTTTATACATATATTGGGGCAAACAGATAAAGGTAAAGCCATTATCTGGTGTAAAAATTATTTGCAAACACTCAGCAAACAAGCCGCAAGCCTTATTGCTCTGGGTGATAGCCCCAATGATATAGACATGCTTAATATCGCAGATTTCCCGGTACTCATAAAATCACCCACCCATGACTACCCGGAAATATCCAGTGGTTCAAATATTATTAAAACAAAAGGCTTTGGCCCAGTTGGCTGGCACGAAGCGATAGAACAACTCATTTTTAGCTAGAAACAAGGATCCAAAATGGCAGATTTTCATCAGAACGGTATTATTACCACGCTGCATAATTTAAAACAACGCCCGGTCGAAGCCATGGAGGACGAACTGCGAGCCTTCAAGGAAATTCGCCCAATGAGCCTTGTACTCCCCTCTCTTTATTCCGAGCTACAGGGTGATGCTCTCCCCAATATTGTAAACGAGCTAAGCAAAGTCGATTACCTGGATGAAATTGTCATTGGCCTTGATCGTGCCAATGAACAGGAATACCGGCATGCCCTGGAGTTCTTTAAGCCCTTAAACCAGAACTTTAAATTGTTGTGGAACGACGGCCCAAGGTTAAGGGCGGTGGATAAAAGATTGCAGGAGGAAGGCCTCTCGCCATTGGAACCGGGAAAGGGTCGCAATGTCTGGTATTGCCTGGGTTACGTATTATCAGGTCGGCGTGCTGAATCCATTGCACTGCACGACTGCGATATCGTTACCTACGATCGCAGTATGCTCGCCCGCCTCATTTACCCTGTCGCAAACCCGGCGTTTAACTACGAATTTTGTAAAGGTTACTATGCCCGCGTTGCTGAAGGGAAAATACATGGCAGAGTGAGTCGACTTCTGGTCACCCCGTTAATCCGCGCCCTTAAAAAAACCTTGGGCCATTATGATTACCTCGATTACATTGATAGCTTCCGTTACCCTCTTGCAGGTGAGTTTTCTTTCCGTTCCGATGTCATCAGTGATATTCGAATACCCAGTGACTGGGGGCTGGAAATAGGCGTGCTGTCGGAAGTACACAGAAACTTTGCCAACAATCGCCTGTGCCAGGCAGATATCGCCGAAAACTACGACCATAAGCACCAAGAGCTTTCTGCAGAAGATGCCCAGAAAGGTCTGTCAAAAATGTCTGTCGACATATCTAAAGCTTTATTTAGAAAGCTGGCTACCAACGGGGTTGTATTTAACTCCGAGACCTTCCGTTCCATTAAAGCGACTTATTTTCGTATTGCGCTGGATTTCATTGAAACCTATGATAACGATGCGCGTATGAATGGCCTTAAGCTCGATATTCACGCAGAAGAGCAGGCAGTAGAAATGTTCGCCAAAAATATTCTCTCCGCAGGCCAAAACTTTCTCGAAAACCCAATGGAAAAACCTTTTATGCCTTGTTGGAACAGGGTAATTAGTGCAATTCCTGGTGTTCTCGGCGATATTAACAATGCTGTAGCCCAAGACATGGAAGAGTTTGGAAGCTAGTAACAAGGTAGGCACCCGCTTTATGAATCTCGCTCTACAAAAAGAACTAAAGTTTCTAGTTGAAAGTCATCTTGCGTTTATCTACGAGGGGCACGATGTCGATATCGTGCCCCTCTCCAAGCGCTTAATCAGCATGATGGAGCTCGATGAGAGCTGCATGAAGCCCGGTAACCATGAAAACCTTTGGGATCAAAAAGACGTTTTTATGATTACCTATGGCGATTCTATACAGAGTGAAAGCGAATACCCTCTGGAAACACTGAATTCATTTGTAAATGAACGACTCAAGGGTTTTGTCAACGGCGTACACATTCTGCCCTTTTTCCCCTACAGCTCAGACGATGGCTTCTCTGTTATCGACTACACACAGGTAAATGACTCACTCGGTGACTGGTCTCAAATTGAAAAAATAGGCAAAGAGTTCAATTTAATGGCGGACCTGGTGGTTAATCACTGCTCCAGCCGGAGCCGTTGGTTCGACAATTTTAAACAGCGAAAATCGCCAGGCAAAGATTACTTCGTTGAAGCTGAGCCCAATATCGACGTAAGCCAAGTTGTGCGGCCTCGCACCTCTACCTTATTGCGCGAAGTAGAAACACTGGACGGAAAACGTCATGTCTGGTGCACCTTCAGCCATGATCAGGTTGATTTAAACTTCGCCAACCCTGAGGTGTTATGCGAGCTAATCAGTATAATTAAACTGTACTTGGATCAAGGTGTGCGCACCTTCCGCTTGGACGCCGTTGCTTTTCTGTGGAAAGAACTTGGAACCCCTTGTATCAACCACCCCAAAACGCATGAATTCATAAGACTGTTCCGCACACTTATAGAGCATCACTCCCCCGATGCGATTATTATCACCGAAACCAATATTCCCAATCACGAAAACCTGTCCTACTTTGGTAACGCCAACGAAGCTCACGCGGTTTACAACTTTTCTCTCCCTCCCCTGTTAATTCGATCTTTAATTACCGGTGACAGCACGCCGCTGAAAATGTGGCAAATGACCATGCCTCCTGCGCAAATGGGAACCTGTTATTTTAATTTCATTGCCTCGCACGACGGCATAGGCCTGCGCCCTGCGGAAGGACTATTGAACGAGGAAGAAATTAATGAAATGGTTAATACTATGCAAAACTTTGGCGCCCGCGTTTCCTGGCGTGCGACCGAAGATGGACGAAACAAACCGTACGAAATAAACATAACCCTGTTTGATGCGCTACAGGGCAGCGTTCGAGGGCCCGACAAATGGCAAATTGAACGCTTTATCTGCGCTCATGCAATTATGCTCTCACTGGAAGGCATTCCCGCAATATACATACATAGTTTTCTGGCAACCAACAATTACACCGAGGGTGTAGAGCTCACGAGCCAGAATCGCACCATAAATCGCTACAAGTGGGATTATGATGAAATTTGTGAGAAGCTGGATGATGGCTACAGCCACCATCATAAAGTATTCAACAAAATGAAGGAGCTCATCGCTGTACGAACAAAACAACCTGCCTTTCACCCCAATGCCACACAATTTACCTTACACCTAGGGGACCAGCTATTCGGTTTTTGGCGGCAAAGCCCAAGAAGGGATCAAAGCATCTTCTGTATACACAACATCAGCGACGAGCATGTATCCATTCCACTGGCGTCTATAAATTTAATCAGCCTGGATAAGTGGATAGACCTTGTGAGTGAAAAAGAATTTGAAGACCTGCACCAGAACCTGGATTTGCCTCCCTATGGCTTTGTATGGCTCACCAACAAGCCAAAAACAATTTCTGAACGTTAAAATATAAGGGTTGAGCCCCGCCTACGATTGGAAGCGGTGCTCAATCATTCCCGGAACATCGACACGCACTTTAAAAATGGAACCCGAATCCGGGAATTGTTCCAACTCCTCCGCCGGTCGATTTGCCACAGAAGTGATATAGAGGGTCTTCAGGTCTTCATCACCAAAAGCCACCATGGTTGGGCATTTCGCTGGTATGGCAATCTCTTCAACCACTAACCCCAATGGGCTTAACCTCACTATACGCTGCCCCTCGTATAAAGCTGTCCAATAGTAGCCCTCTGAGTCTACAGCAGCACCATCCGGGCGACCGCTACCGTATTCAAACTGATGGAAAACATCACCCTTGCTGATTTCGCCCGTGCTTAGATCATAGTCATAGCGGTAGATTGCATGCTTGGGGGTATCCGAAAAATAAAATGTTTTATTATCGGGGCTAAAGGCAGCGCCGTTTGAGGTTAGCAGGCCATCAATCAACTGCCTTACGTTTAAGCCTAACCCCAGAGACCATAGGTTCGCGCCATTGCGATCTTTAGGGGGGTAAACCGATCCGGCAATAAAGCGCCCCGCCGCATCGCATCGGCCATCGTTAAAACGGTTATGTTCAAGCTCCGACTCGGGGTCCGCTATAGCACGAAGCTCGGTGGACCAGTTGTCCATGAAATAAAACCCCGAGCGCATGGCGAGTACAAAACCCTTATCATCCGGTCTTAGGCAAAAGCAGCCAATTTCCTCCTCAAACTGAAGGTATTCATCCCGACCAGATCCAGGATCGAATTTGTGCAGTTGAAAGGCGTTTATATCTACCCAGTAAAGCAATGCCTGCTGTTCGTCCCAGCGGGGACACTCCCCTAAACTCGCAGCTACTTTTAGGGCAACTTCAACTTTTCTCATAAGACCTCCATGCGGTATCTAAGCATTGCAAGCTTATATGGGCAGCAGACCTCGTGACAAGACGAATTCGCCTAACCAAAGCAACAACTTGACCAAAAGACTTCTTGCAACTATCATTTCATCCTGTTTTTACGTAATGACGTCATGCATATGAGTAAAGAAGTCCAAATTAAGTCTGGCAAAAAAAATACGTCCCTCAGATTAGACAGCAAGACTCTGAAAGCACTCAAGATCAGGGCCATCGAGGAGGATAGTAGCGTACAGGCAATAATGGAAAAGCTTATTACCCGCTACCTGGCAAACGAAATCAAACTACCTAAAGAGAAAAAATGACAGAGTTACAAGCAAAGCACTGGCTACTGCCTGACAACAAGGTATTAAGACAGCTCGAAAGCTCGCTTAAAACCCGATTTAGCATGCAAAAAAAGCCTGGTAACAAGCTGAAATACCAATTACAGGACGACTATGATTGGCATTTGTGGCACGCAGGCTACCGTTTGTTCAAAACCGCTCAGTGCGAATTCAGGCTTGAAAGTCCAAAGGGCAGCATTTGCGAAATAGCAGGAGAAAACGCCCGATTTTGGTGGGATTTCCCCGACGGAGAATTTAAGAATATTTTAAAACGGTGCATAAAGTTGAGAGCGCTTGGAGAAATATGCCGCTTTGAAATAACTGAAAGCACCATCGACTTACTCGATACGGAAAGGAAAACAGTCGCCAGAATTAAAACTACCACATTTTTTACTGAAGATGCAGAAACCCCAGGCCAACAGTTTCTGTCCCTTATACCCTTACGGGGCTACCAAAATGCGTTCAATAAAGCACTTGAGCTTTGTCAGGCTCAGCTTAATGACGACGCACCAGAACCAAGCCTGGATAAGCTGCTGAAAATATTGGGTATAAAACTTAAGGAAAAACCGACTAACAAGTATGGAATAACACCCTCGGAACCCTGTGAACAAGCAGTTCTACAGATGTGCAAAAGCATGTTTTCACAAGCATGCAAAAACGAAGCAGGCGTTATTCTCGACACCGATACCGAGTTTCTGCACCAGTACAGGGTTGCCATCCGTAAGGCACGCTCACTCATTAATTTAATGAAAAAAGCATTCAGCGAAACCACACACTCGCAACTTAAAACTGAACTCGCAGCCTTGGCCAGCCCTACAAACCCTCTACGAGATCTGGATGTTTTTTTATTAGATAAAAGCTACTACCAAAGCCTGTTACCAGAAAATTACGCGCCAGGGCTGGAAACGCTCTTTGACCACATTGCCAAAGAGAGGCAGGTTGCCTATAAGCGAGTAGTTACTCTCTTTAAATCTCGTGCCTACAGACAGAAATGTAAAACACTCGAAGTTCTTTTTTCAAGCGCCCCTTCTTTTGAAACAGAATCCTCCCATAAACCCGTGTTAACCATGGCAAAAAAACGGACCTATAATCGCTACCGAAAAATATGCGTGCTCGGCAACGAAATTAACGATGAAACGCCTGACGCAGACGTTCATGAACTTCGTATAGAGTGTAAAAAGCTCCGTTATCTTATAGAGTTTTTCTCAGAGCTTTTTCCAGAGAAACGAATATCTACCCTGGCAAAATCCTTAAAAACACTACAAACAATACTTGGAAACTTTAATGACTATTCCGTTCAAAAAGAGTTTCTCGCCGCACATCTTGCCAAGGAAAAAGACGCTGAAGTTATCGCAGCTATTAATGGCCTGATAGCGGTTCTTCATCAAAAACAATTACAGGAGCGAGCGCGAGTATGCAAGGCATTCGCTGAGTTCAGTAATACCTCCATCGCCACAGAATTTGAACAGCTATTCGCACAATAGGAGCAAATGATTCATGCGAGTTATCTCTTGCTATAGTATGAAAGGCGGCGTGGGCAAGACAGCCACTGCTGTAAATATCGCCTATTGGGCCGCCAAATCCGGCATAAAAACCTTGTTAATCGACCTCGACCCCCAAGGCGCGTCATCTTTTTACTTCCGTGTAAAGCCCACCAAAAAAAACTGGGGAAGCAAATTTTTTAAGGCCTACAAAGAACTAGTTCAGCATGTTAAGGCCAGCGACTATGAAAACCTCGACATTATCCCTGCACACCTCAGTTTCCGAAATTTTGACACCATGCTGGGAGATTACAATAAACGTACTGCTCGCTTACGAAAAATACTCAAGGGCATGAGCAAAGAGTACAAACTGGTGGTACTGGACTGCCCTCCAACCATAGGCTACTTGTCTGAATCAGTGTTCACGGCATCAGACCTTATTTTTGTGCCTGTAATACCCACCACTTTGTCAGAACGTACATACGAGCAATTGAACCAGTTTTTTAAGAAATTCAACTACAAACGCAACCGACTCGTCCCCTTCTTTTCAATGGTTCAGATGCAGAAAGTTCTCCACAAGCGCACCATGGAAACCATGCGATCCCGCTACAACAACTTTATGGATACCATCATCCCGTTTTCCATAGATATAGAGAATATGGGAGAACATCGAGCACCAGTCGACACTTATGCTCGAAGCAGGCCTGCCAACAAAGCCTATTTTTCTCTATGGAAGGAAATGATCCCGCTAATTAAAAAATCATGACCATGAATAAAGAAATCGAGCGAAAATATTTAATAAAAGAGCTTCCCTTTGAGGAGATGCAAAAAGCAAAGCCCCGCCGGATTATTCAGGGCTATCTTTTCCTGGAAGATAACCGGGAGCTGCGCATACGCAAATTCGGGCAGCAGTTTTTTCTCACGCAGAAAATTGGAAGCGGCCTAGTTCGGGATGAAACTGAAGAAGAAATCAGTGAGCATATTTTCAATATGATGTGGCCATTTACCAAAGGTAAACGCCTTGAAAAATTGCGTTTCACACTGACGCTGAACGGTCATGTCTGTGAAATCGATGTCTACAGCGGCAAACTCGCTAATTTAATGGTACTGGAGGTGGAGTTCAGTAGTGAGGAAGCCGCAAATAACTTCGTAGCACCAAAATTCTGCTTAAAAGAGATCACTGAAGACAAACGCTTCAAAAACGCCACTCTCGCGCAACGGGGAAAACCCGGACTTAGCGACACCTAGTTCGCTAACAATAGTCCAGCATAGGCGCAAGTAGCGTATACATAAAGCCCAAAAAACGTTACCGTTAAAAAATAAGTATTCTGAAGCGTTGTTTAACGCCGACAACTCTGGATGCTTGTAGCTAGTTATTAATTCACCGCCTACGGCCCAAGAGGTATATCAAAGGTAATCCAAACCACCAGCATAACCGACCATACCAGTAAAAACACAAGCGAATAAGGCAGCATAAGCGCTGCAATAGAGCCTATACCCACATCTTTTTGATGCTGCTGAGCAAAAGCCAGTATTACGCCAAAATAAGGCATTAAGGGCGTGATAATATTAGTACAGCTATCCCCTACCCGATAAGCTACCTGAGTCGCCTCTGGAGGCACGCCCAGCAACATCAGCATTGGCACAAATACTGGTGCTAACAACGCCCACTTTGCCGAAGCGCTGCCTATAAAAAGATTTAGAAAAGCGACCAGGAAAACTAGCATTGCCAATAAAGCCGAGGCGGGTAACTGGAACACCGCTAAAAAATTTGCTCCGTGTATTGCCAATATGATGCCCAACTTGCTCCAAGCAAAATAACTAACAAATTGTGCGGCGAAGAACATCAGCACAATATAGCCTGCCATGGCTGCCATATTAGACTCCATCCCCTTAACAGCATCCGAGCTGCTTTTATAACTGCCACTTACCTTTCCGTAGATAAACCCCGCAATGCCAGCATAAAGTGCCACTACCGTAACCACACCAGAAATAAAGGGCGAGCGAACGACACTGTGCGTAGCAGGATCTCGAAGCACCCCGCTTTCTGGAAGCAAGCCCACCAGCAGTGCAGCAATATACGCAAAGGTAAACAGCGCTACAGCACTTAAACCTTTTTTCTGCAAATAACTGAGAGCCTCAACAGAAAACGACGCTGAACTAACTGGGGGCAAGCGCGGCTCTACAATTTTATCTGTCACCCAGGCCCCAACCAGGCTCACCAGGAAGGTGGACGCAATCATAAAATAATAATTTGCAGTAACAGCCAGCTCGTAGTCTTGCTCAACAATCTGCGCGGCTTCAGTGGAAATACCAGCAAGTAAAGCATCCAGCGGCCCGACCAAAAGGTTAGCACTATAGCCACCGGATACCCCAGCAAATGCTGCCGCTATACCTAATAGGGGGTTTCTACCAGCACTTTTAAATATCAAAGCAGCCAGTGGAATCAGCACAACATAACCGACATCGGCGGCGATGCTCGAAAGTACGCCGGCCAATACAACCACAAAACTCAGAAACCGCTTGGGTGTGCGGAGCACCAAAGACCGCAAGGCCACTCCCAGCAAGCCCGAATGCTCAGCTATGCCAATTCCCAAAATTGCCACCAGTACAGTTCCCACCGGAGCAAAATTCACAAAATTACTGACGGTTTTAGCCAGTATCATATGAAGACCATGAACACTAAGCAGGTTAACCGCGTTAATTTCTTCTCCACTAACTGGATGGACAGCAGACCACGAAAATATCTGTGCTATCAACGACAGGCAGAGCACAAAGAGGCAGAGGTAGACAAATAGTAAACGGGATGGGGCAGCCGGTTGCCATACCGTTCAATGGCATCAAGCGCTTGAATATTTTTAGGCATATCTGATAATCAGCTTCATTGTTCGAGATAAACGAATGAAGCTAACTCTACCAGTTATATTTGACCGAGGGAAACCTGCGGGCTTTTGGTATAGCTACCAGCAGCTGTTACCGGAGGGTGTAGAAGATTTAGTGCCGAGGTTATCAATACTGAGCGTCGCGCATAGTTTGTCCGCCGCTTGGGAGCCCTGGGCCGTAGCAGTGGCCACGAAACAAGCACTCGTTCCACACGCACCACTCGTTACAGTCACTACGTAATAGCCTTTTTCACTTGTAACGGAGCTTGCTGTAGGGGCGAATGGCTTGGCATTTGTTGAATAGGCATTTGTCTGTGAATACAGCACCTCTTGTGCCTGAGCCACATCCAACAAGGTTTCGATACCCTCGGCACGATGACTTTTTAGCACACTATCCTGATAAGATGGATAGGCGAACGCCGTGACAATACCAATAATGGCCATGACAATAACCACTTCAACTAAAGAAAAACCACGTGTATTTAACATATAAAATACCCCCTTTAGTGACCCAGAATTATTGCAGCTTTTTCTTCGCTGACATCCAACACCATTTTACTAACCAAGGGTTTAGCCACATTATCATAGCCCAAAGAATAGTTAACGGTCATACCTGGCTCAATACCATCAAGCGTTACGCGAATATCGTTAATATACACGAGCGAAGCTCCTGTTATTCTATATTCAACACCACTAATCCGAATGGTTTCGCCTTCCTGCTCTATGGAATCTACCACGCCAGAAAAATCCTCACCAAAAGCCAGTGTAGCTAGCAACAACAGCGTCAGTACAACGAATTTTTTCATCTTTGACTTCTCCGAAAAATTAATCTAGTTCTCGCCAGGATTGACGACCGACATTCTGTGCTCCGGTACTCTCACCAAAATTAACTATCGCACCAGTCGAACCACTTAAGTATTTAACTTCCCTGCCAGTATCCCGCAATACACCGGGAGTACTGATAATGCCTTCGTCTGATTGAATGCCCGAGGCAGGCAGGTCATCGACATTATTGAGGTTATAGGTGTAATCTTTTTCACTGAATACACCGTCGTTATTCAAATCAAATGGAGATTCGTCCAGGCGGCCTCCATCCACTGCATCTAACTCCATTAACCAACTGGTACCACCGGGAGTACACGGTGCTGCACTGGGTAAATTTGTTGGGAAAATAATACGACCATTACGCAATAACGATTCAGCCACCTGTCTTTCGCCAAGATTGTCGAGCGGTGTTACACCTTGATTAACAAGCTCCATATACCAGCCTTCATGCTTACTCCAGTCGATAACATTGTCGCTGGTTTGGCGAATATTGAAAGAATTCGTGCCAAGCGTTGCCTTAAATTCTTTTTCAATCTCCTGCTCAAGTAAATCTCCCACCACAACCGGTAGACCTGCAGCGTTACTTTCATTTTTATCCCAAATGGCGTAAAACCCTTGGGTTGGCTCACCGAGAGAATTGTTGTCATCTTTCTCTATATATTTACCCGTGCCAAAATAGACCACTTGACCGTCTTCTTCGGCATGCAAGCCCACGGCAGGTCTGGTAGTAATTGGCTGTCCGCTTGCCGCCGTAAACAATGGTTTCTTGCTAGTCCCGCTAACCCAGGCTACATCCCAGTCCGTCACACTTGAGCTGCTGACATCCATTTTCCACATATTGCCATAAATGTCTCCCGCGTAAATGTAGTCCACAACATAATCGTTATCGATATCCACAAGCGCCGGTGTAGAGAGCCCGTTGGGCGTGGCGCTGGTACCTACCCCGGTATCGATTTTTTTAACAACCGAACCGCTAGCAAGGTCAACAATGTAAAGCACCCCGTGGCCAGTGGTACTTGCGTTTCCGTCTGCTTCGGTATTGTTATAGCCATTACCAAACACTGCAGCCCAGCTGCCGTTGGCCATTTTTGCTATTGAGGGCTCACTGTAGGAATAACCCATATCTGCATCATCCGTATCGTCAAATTCCCAAAGAACAATGGAAGAGGCTAGGTTTTCGGAAAAGCTATCAGGATTAGTTACATCCAAAGCAAATATACCCTGGCCTCCACGACCCAGAGACCCCGCCAATACCGTATGCCAGGCATTGGAATAAAAAGCATCAACAACCGTAGGCGCGCCATTGACGAAGAAACGGTGGAAATAATTTTTATCTGCCAGCTTATGTAGATTGTCAAACACTGTAGAGGGCACGTAAGCTAGAAGCTCTTGCCCGTCACTGGCACGAAAGCCGTGTAACATCCCATCATTAGCCCCCACATAGACCATTGGAGAGCGAGAAGCCTTACTCGTTCTAAAACTTGCATAACTCACCGTTTCCAGTGAATCGGGATAATAGAAATTTGGTTTGCTAACATATTTTGGGTCCGAGTCAACAATGTCTCCCAGTACAGAGGCTCTCGGCCGCAGTTCACCCGCAGAAACACCTTCGTTACTACGCTCACCGCGAAGGTAGTTGGTAATTTTTTCTCCGTAGGCCTGTACCTGCGAAATCTCAGCACTGTTTGTAGTACTTTGATAATAAGAAGAAAGCTGTAATAGCTCTGCCACTTGAGCGCTCGTCAATTCATCGCTAGTGGGCGATTGATAGTTGGAAGGAAACCTGAACTTCACTCCCTTGCTTCCGTTATAACTTACAATGTTGCGCCCGGTGTCGTAATTCTGCAAATCCAAAATCCCGCTTGCCTGCCAGTTAGGGTTCAATGTATTTACGCTATCGTCCGAATTTAGAGGATAGGAATAAAGTCGCCCAGACCAGTCACCACTGTTAAATTGTGCCTGGAAAACAGCGGTAGACGAAGATATTTGACCGGTGCTAGTGGCGACGGATGCTGATGCGGCATCGCGGCTGGTTATTTCACTGAGGGCCGCTGTTAGGCTATCAACAACATCTTGTGGCGTTTGTGCGGCAACATACTCACCTTTACTATTAAACGCGGCATGCCAAAGATCATCGATTTTACCGATATCGTCATCATAGGGGTTGTCTCCCCACTTGTCGCTTGACGTCAATACCGGGTTCGGCCAACCATCTGGAGGCGTGTCGGTGTCTTTCAGTTTGCCAGTAACACCAAATGCAACAGGAAAAGTAACCATGTGTTGATATTCAGCAGGGTCTGCTACGTTTGGCACAACGTTATTTGCAATACTCTTATCGAGGTCATGATCGTAGAAATAGAGTGCTATATCAGAGACGGTATTATTCCTGCCGTCTTTATCTCGGTCATTTATTGATAGAGTGGGAGAGCTACCATTCCAATAACCATCGGTAAAAAGTACAGCAAAGTTTTGTTGACAACTTTGGATTATTGGATCAGTTTTTCCTGACAAATCTCCAGCAATATACTTCCCTGCCCTTTCCAGGCCCCTGCGTAATGGGGTACCTTGTGCTGGCCAGTTAAAGCTGTACAAATCATTTAAAAGTGACTGATTATAGCCGCTATACTTTGTTACCGTAGACGGTGGCACCTCATTAAAAAGAGTGTTGTAATAATTGATAACAGTCTGTCCAAAGCGGAAGGAGGGTGAGCCGCTGACTACCGCACCTACTGCACCTTTGGCTACAAAAGACCTCCTGCGAGCATAGGAATACCAATTGGCAACATTCTGCTGGATCTCCGATACCGTCCTCGCAGGAACTATATTGGGGTCTGTATCGGCTCCGCTAAGCGTTCCACTATCAGTTACTTTTTTGGTTAACTTGCCGGAACTTGAATCAATATCCCATTCGATTTTTTCCCAACTTACACTACTGGCGTTTACTGTATATTTGTAATGGTTATCCCATAAATCCACCCAGTTATTTTTACCCACTGTACGATTTATATTCGTACCACGCCTTGGGTGACCATCAGAACTTTCAAAGCCGTGAGAGTCGATCCACACATAGTAAACAAAGCCGGTAAGATCTCGCTTAAGTGAATAACCCGAAGGTTGTGATCTGGCAGATTGAGCGGGAACAGCCACCGTTGAGTCAGTTTCTGCAACTGCGCTAACCGCTGCTATTGCTGGCTGAGGGTCGCTGCGGGCTGCTTTAAAATTGGCATTCACTAGCCCCGTGCCAGCCCAAGGTTTATAGGCCGCTGCAGGGTTGTAATACACCACGTTAAAATCAGAGGAACCACCTCGCCAATCACGATCAAACATAGTGGAAACGCCGCAATCAAATACAGCTTTTCGGTCACCACTGGTACAACCGGTAGAATAGGCATTATCACTATTTTTATACATATATTCATAGGTACGATAGCCACTATAGTACTGTCGCCATAAGCCATCGTCTTTAACACTGCTTGCGCAATCGCTACTACTATCCTTTCCCCCCGCGTACCTGTCGTAGGAGCAATGATGGTAGTAGGGAGCCGTTAGTATTTCCCAATCCATAGAACCCGAGTCATCCAACTGGAAGAAAACATTTGGGTCTGTACTAATACCCAGAAAAAGAGGTTCATCGGCAAGGTTCAGTTCGGCTGCACTTGTTGACAGGACCATACTGGACACTAAACATAAAGAAAAAACACTACGCTTTAAATTGTTCATCACTAAGTTCTCATTACAACTACAACAAAGTTAACTACCGATAATATTTGCTAATGTATTAGCCGTCTTTTTCTAGAATATTCTTACCTAAAACAAGCTCAGTCAAAACGCTTGATAAAGGTCGTACGTAAATGCGACCGGGTACTTTCGCTACCACCATGCCCCCTCGCTGTCACCTGATAGTAGTATTTTCCTTGCTTATTCTCGCCAAAGCCGATAGTGAGATTTTCGCCTTTTTGAACAAAGGCCCTTTCTTCTATCACATAACGAGGGACAGCATGCTGCATACTGTTACCCGTAACACTTATCGCTTTTGTATTCCACCATGCAAGGCTGTTGGTGTTCCACCAGTCCCCTGAACCTGGGCTACTATAGCTCCATACACTGTTGGTACCAGCACTGGTGGGCGTTGGATATTCCATCTGCACATCAAGCCAGGTCTCCGCATCACTTAAGGCTGCTTCAGCAGCCTCAAACGCGATATGCTTATCGCGCAAATTAGCTGTCATTTTTTCTTCGACCACCGCGCTACGAATAGCCGTAACCCCCAGCACTGTTACCACTAACAATAACACCAGCGTTACTGCCAGAGTGACTCCGCGCTGTTGTTGTATGGAATGTTGAATATTCACAGCTAACTTCCCAATGTCCGATTTCTTAAAGTAAAAGTGCGTGTAAATACACGCCGTAAACGATTGTCTGCCGGTGCAGGATTACCGCTAACTCCGCTATAATTAACCCCGTTAAAAACGTATGGCACCGGTCCTTGGGATAGGTTGTTATTAACACTCTGAACCAATAAGGTAACCCGAACGCTAATGACATTTTCCCAATCGCTGACCTTATCGGCGGTTACGTAGGCATCCACGCTTTTTAAATTATCGCCATCTAAATTTTCCCCATAAACAATCTGCATACTTTCGACGCCTTCGACAACCTCCTGCAGGTCACCAATGCTGCCGTCGGTATTGAGTTCAGCACGAAATAGAGAAGGGGGATTACGAGTGATGCCATTTGACTTACTGACCAAGTAAGTAGTGCCTCTAAGGATAGATAGACTGGGGGATTGTGACATTTTTGTTTTAAGTGAAGCAGTACTTAAATTGCCCGGACTACAGGACGAACCTAGCTTAATTTTTTTATCAGTACCCGCAGCCTCAGCAGCGCAAGCCTGGATAACATCAGCGTTAGTACAATCACTCAAAATCAGGAAGGAATTTTTTTTAATATCTTCACCACCCGTTACAGTAACAATGGGTTCGGACCCACCAGTAATAATACTGGTAACAGGATACTCAGACGTTCCGCCACTCCATATTCGCAAAATATCTGAATTTGGAATCAGATCCAGGCTATCCAAATTATTACCCGCCGTACTGGTCCAATTGCCATTACTGCTTTTAACCAGAGCCGTGGTTGTTTTTACATTCGCTAAAGTCTCTCCACTGACAGTATTTTTCGCTTCCCAGCCCTGTATTCCTCGTTGAGGTTGAAACGAGCTTGGCGCGCTATTGCCCAGCACAACATTCAATTCATCGTTAGTACTGAAACACCCGGTAAAGCCAGACATATGAATGTCACTCTCGATCATATCCAGGGCAACCCGTCCAGATTCCTGCATTTGCGAGTAAGCCGCGATTCGTTTGGAGCTTTCCAATTGGTCTATGTAAACGATCACAGCTCCAGAAAGAATAATTGATCCAACAGCCATGGAAACAAGCAATTCAACCAGAGAAAGTCCTTTGCTTCGCTTTCCATTTACTGCTGTTTTTTTAACAATATTTTCTCGCATTGATTTTTCCTTAGAGTCGCACGGGGATGCTGTAACGTTGATCGACTTTTCCGTCTTTTAACTGTCCATCCCACCAGATTTTTATCACCAGCTCCGTTCCAGCTCCATCGCACTCATGGCTAGCAGCATCGTCGCCATCATCTGGAGTCGAGTCCAAACACACGATGCCCTCACCCTGCGGTAACACCTGAGCAACTTCAGTTTCCCACTCGAAAAAATCATGCCCCGCCATCTCCTCCGCACTACAACCGGTGCTAAGACAGCTTGCCTTACTCGCAGCCTTTGGGGAATTGTAACTGCCCAGATCCACGCCTTCAGAATTTCCTCGAATACGGCTTGACATATCCTGACTCATAGACACAGCCTGAGTACGCAAATACGCACCGTGACTATTTTCAACGCCTTTAGTCTGCATTGAAGCCACACCCAGTAAACCCGCAGCAAGTACCAGGAAAGAAACAAGCACTTCGATAAGTGAGAAGCCAGATGAAGAATTAATTGTCGGTATTTTTTGTTGAATCAAGGACATGACAGGTTACCTCCTGTTTCGCCGGTATTGTGTATGCCGTCGTCATCTGTATCTCTCGAACGTCTCACCAAGCCACCGATATTCACCAGCAATGCACGGGCAAAATGCGCATCCTTATCCCCGGCATTACAAAATTTAAATTCTGAAACATTGGATTTTTGGCCTTTTTTATTGAAAGTGACCGCATTATCCAGCGATACAGCCACCATATTCCCCATACCCTCCGTGATTCGAACTAACTCATCACCGGTATCTATAACGCCGTCTCCATCGACGTCCACAAACACCAACCATCCTTCGTTCCAAGCCCCGTTCCCGCAAGCTCGGGGAGTTACCGAAATATCACTAGCGCAAATAGAAACATTAGCCGGGCGAGTAACAGCAGTACTGCGTGCAAATGCCAGGTCTGTAGCAAGTTCATTGATACCTGCACGAATTTTTCCTTTAGCAGAAGAGTCCACAAAACTGGGCATTGAAACCATCAGCAAAATGGCCGCTATGGAAAGCACAACCATTAACTCAATCAAACTAAAACCGGCTATCGACTTTAGCGGTTTACACATCGAAAAATATTTTTTCTTTTGATTTACAACAATCATATGTCGCTCGTTACAAATTTTTTTTGCTCTGTTTTTAATAAACTAGCAAGTGCTTGAAGCAAGCCCCAAATGGTAGGTGACTAGCGGTGGATTTTTGGGGTAGGTGGGACATGCTTGTAGAGTCATATACAGTAGACAAACTTAAAATAATATTTCTCGAACTAAATCTTATAAGCTATGCTCTTGACGTATAAGACCAGACTACCCTAGGGGTATTGCATCTCAAAGCTAGGGAGATTTACATCACAGTATGGCGCGAGGCTTCATAACCGAGTGACAGGAAAAAAGGGGTATAAATTACCTAGCTTCATAAATTAGAAGCATAGTAGAGAAACGAGGGATCACCAGCGCTGTTTAAGGCATGAAGCTTTCTCCTCTGGACAACTATCTGTGTACCTAAATTCAATCCGCTATATACGATTCAACGCTAGGAAAGACGAAAATCATAATCAACAGGAATACCCGTGGCTTGGCTCGTTTTAGATATTTGATGGGGGTTGTGGCTCAAACAAGTCTTCTAATCTCTGCAGCAAATCAGTTTTTATGGCTATGCATACCGTCATAGTTCACCATGGCCTATTTATTAGCGGATACGAGCTTATACCTATACCAGCAGATCGCTTTGTGAAGGTATTTAGAACCTGTGGTTTTCCCGCAAACCCGCTAGAACTATTGGGCGGTATTTACCGAAGCCGACCGGAATATTCTGTTTCTTTGCCAGGCTACGACCAACTGGCACGTCAAACAAAGAAGCAAGCGGCGCTAACTGCGGCTGAGGCAATGCCCCTTTCCACAATGATTGATAGCCCTCTCAGCAAGTCAACTGCCTTGATCAAGCGCTCCCAAGCTGAAAGCAACTGCCACAGTGCATGCTTTAGCCCCTGCCACCCATCGTGAACGACTGCAAATGCTTATGAACCCTATCAAATTTGTGCGTTGAAAGGGTAAATGCCTCAGTGCAAGCATGCACCAGTGTGAGGCGCCACCTCTCGGGGATAATTTTTATGAACACCGCCGCGCACCATTGCCAACCTTTAGCGCCCCAAATTGATACTGACTGACTGTCTTTTCTCCATGAAAACGACAAACCCTATTAGTTTGATTTTTCACCACTAAAACAAATGAGCTGCTTATTCCAGAATGTTAGCTACTCCCCAGCTGGGCCAACATCAGGTCATAAGGCTCGTTAGAAAACACTTGAATTACAGTAGCTTAGCTACTTTTTAGCTCGCCCAGCACCGCCCTAAGCTGCGTGCAAAAAGCATTCTTATGGCTTTGCATTTTTCCTTTCAGAGTAAACAGAGTTAAAAACGGGTATGCATTGTGCATTTGCGATTTCGCTAACCGTTATAGCGATTTAACTCTCGCTGATAAAAGCTCGGTTAAACACATGACAGCGACTGCAGCATGCACACTTCGCTGTTTGGGGGAAGCAACAACAATTATTGAATTGCGCTTTATACCTTTTATCCATTAGTACATTAAGGAAACTTTAATGAAAGCCAAACTCAAACTCTTTGCAACTACGGCCTTTGCAGCTGCCCTAGTGCAACCTGCAATCGCTGATGAAACCGCCCTGGATACCTTTGTAAAAGAAGGAAAAACTAAAGTGGATTTTCGCTACCGTTATGAAGGTGTCGAGCAAGATGGAATAGACAACAGTGCCAATGCAAATACTCTGCGCACAAGACTTACTTTCGAATCTGGTAGCGTAAACAATTTTTCTTTTAAACTGGAAATGGATGACGTACGCCCGGTAGCCTCAGAGAAGTTTAACAGCACAAGTAATGGCAATACCGACTACCCGGTGGTAGCAGATCCGAAAGGAACCGACCTCAACCAGGCCTTTGTTCAGTATAAAAGCGGCGGTTTTGCCGCCATTGGTGGCCGTCAGCGAATTCTATTAGACGACCAACGTTTTGTAGGTGGTGTTGGCTGGCGCCAGAACGAACAGACATACGATGGTCTCTCGTTTAAATACGGCGCTAACGGCTTTACAGGCAGTTATAACTACGTAAATAACGTTAACCGTATTTTTGGACCGACTGGTGCAAGAGCAGATTTACGTGGAGATGTCCATTTGGTCAATGGCTCCTATGCATTTAGCGATGCCCACAAACTCACCGGATTTATCTATTCCATGGACTTTGAAAACGGTGCGGCTCTTTCAAACGACACCTATGGTCTGCGCTATGTGGGAGATTTTGGACTGGCTAAATTAACGGCAAGTTATGCAACACAGTCTGAAGCTGGAGATAATCCAACAAGCTACACCGCAGATTACATGCTGGCAGACCTCGGCGGAAAAATCGCGGGAAAAGTGAGCTGGAACCTTGGTTATGAAGTACTTGGTAGTGACAATGGCGACAAAGCCTTTATGACTCCACTGGCAACCCTGCACAAGTTCCAAGGCTGGTCAGATAAATTCCTCGGCACGCCTGCTGTGGGTATTCAAGATCTTTACGCGGGTATAGGCGGAAGTGCTGGCCCAGTAAAACTCAAGTTGGTTTATCATCAATATGCTGCGGATTCTGGCGGCGATGATCTCGGTAGTGAAATCAATGCCGTTGCCATCTACCCCATCAACAAAAAGCTGAAAACACTGTTGAAGTTTGCTGACTATAGCGCAGACACTCACGCCACCGACACTCAAAAAATCTGGTTTATGGTGCAAATGTCTTTGTAAGTATTTCCTACCCTTCCAGGCCCTTTTTTAGGGCCTTTTTTCTATCTAGTTTCCCAGTATTTTTTCCTGTCTGTACAAATAGATTGCCGCAAACAACAATAGACCGGCGACAATCAAGGAACCGCTAAATGAAGCAGCAAGATACTCCATAGATATACTTTCATTTTTTACTGTTTTATCTATGAGTGTGTACTGGCTAAAAAAAGGAATTAACATCGATAAAGAACTGCTTTTTATATCCATAGCCTGGCCAAGCAGCATGGGGATCATCGGTAGAATATATAAAATGCTAATATAGGTTTGCGCCTCTTTGGTGCTCTTGGTGAACGCTGCAGTGGCCGTCAATAGGCTTGCAACAACAAAACAGCAGGGAAACGCGAATATAAAGGCGCGTAGTAATGTCGTACCACTTAAGTCTAAAAAATTTGAAATTTCGCCAAAAGGAAGGAAAGTAAACAGTAAATACATCACTATCGTTGCAAGTAAACTTGAGAATGTTACAAAACAAAGCACCGCAAGATATTTACCAATAACAATACTGTGGCGTGACATAGGCAATGCCAGCAAGGGCTCCAGCGAACTCCGCTCCCTCTCACCAGCACTTATATCTATGGCCAGATAAAAACCACCGGTCATCATAGTGAGCACAATAACAAAATACGTTAGAAAGCCGAAAATCATTCCACTAAGCCCTTCACTAGACAGGTCTTGTTCAACAACCTTGATCACTTGCGTGACGTCGTGATCAAAACCTCGGGCTCTCATCCGCCAGTAGCCTAAATGCCCACTGTAGGATTCGATTATTGATCGAATATGGCGTGCAGATTTCTGAGAATCTTTACTGGACTGATTAGTATAGAGGGTTAGTAATGCCGGCTTCGCTGTTCGTAGGCGCTGTCCATAGCCTTCGGGAATTTCCAGCACAACTTTAATAAGCCCCTCTTGAATCTGCTGTTTGAATTCAGCGGGCGCGTCTATAGCGTTCAGGTTATTTTTCTTCAGGTGTGCAACAAGATTTGGGGCGTACTCTCTACCCAACACCATCACATCACTCGTAGCCTGATAATCAATGATGTTTGCCTTTGCGCCAAACATCATTGGCATAATCAGTAGTAATGGCATAAAAATAGGACCATATACCACAGCGAAGAAAAAAGACCGCTTATCGCGAATGTTGTCTTTCATTTCCTTCATGGTGACTATCAGCCATTGCATTATTCGTCCTCCAGCTGTTCACCAATGGCTATCACAAAAGCATCTTCCAGCTCCTGCTGACCTGTCTGCTCTCGTATCTGCTCAATACTACCTTCCATGACTACGCGTCCCTCAGAAATAATGGCGACATGATCGCAAAGCGCTTCTATCTCCTGCATGATATGACTGGAAAACAGAATGCAATGCCCCTGGTCACGCAGACGCCGAATAATTTTTCGTAAACCCCGCGTCGCCATTACATCCAAGCCATTGGTAGGCTCATCCAGCAACAGTGTTTTCGGCTCGTGAATTAGCGCTCTGCCCAAGCCAACTTTGGTTTTTTGCCCTTGAGAAAACCCCTCCGCCCTGCGGTCTGCAAAGTCCTGCATTTCCAATAACTCAATCAGCTGATCAATACGGCGACTAGCTTCACCGTTATTAAGGCCGCAGATACGGGCGTAATAGTGAATATTCTCTCGTGCGCTCAGGCGCGGGTAAATACCAGAGTTGTGGGGTAAAAAGCCGATACTCTCTCTCACTTTCAAAGAGTTTCCATCAACAGTGTGGCCGTCAATTACTACACACCCTTTGTCTGCATTCAAAAGCGTGGCCAGTATTCTAAGCGTGGTGGACTTACCTGCACCATTGGGGCCCAGCAAGCCGGTAATACTGCCATCCATTGCACGAAAACTCACGTCAGTAACGGCGTGTATGGTTTTCACCCTACGGCCTTTTTCTTTTTTCTTAAAATATTTTTGTAAGCCCTTTGCTTCTATCATCAATTAATACCTGCAAACATTCCCTATGGCGAAGGCCCATTAAAATCCATAAAAAATGGCTCTGGCCCGGTTTTGTTAATGCACTCCCCTTGTATATTCGCCAGCGAAGCTTCTTCAATAAACTTCGCCATAAGAGTTGGCATACAACCGTATCTAGCCAAGCCGTGAGCTAAGCCCTGCGCCACAATGTGCTTACTGTTGGAGAGTTTTAGCGCTGCTTTTTCTGCATAATCCGGCGGCGTTATGGGGTCTGCGGTTCCAGAAAGCAGTAAGACAGGTCTGTCACTTGCCACAGATTCCCGGAGGTTAGCATCAACAGGCCCACTGGGCCAAAGCTCACAGGCATCAAACATTAAATCAAATACCTGCGGCCCCATGTAGGTGTTTTCTAGGGCCGCGCGATCAAACTTCGCTTTATCCATAAAGGCTATATCTTCGCTGCATACCACAGAGTTATGCATTCCCAATGCGATCAAGTCACCAAAGGTGTTGAGCAGCTTTTGCGAGTTTCGTGCAAGCGGGGCATAATTTTCCTTATACGCTTGGTAAAGAAGCAAAGGAAGAATCGCTGTAGCATCGCTGCTATAAAGGTGCATACGTATCATCAACTTCAGCTCGTCAGGCCCTACTCGCATCGCGGCGTGCTCACCCGAATTAAAAGACTCCATTTGAAGCTCAACACTTTGCTTTTTCAAGCGGGTAAAGAGTATTTCAACTGCATGTTCCAAATCGGGGAATTGCTTGTCACACACTGCGGATTGCTTACAGCGTTGATACATGAGCTTCAATGCTTTTTCACTCATCAAAGCAATGTCGTAAGCCAGGAAGGCCTGAGGATGAACCACCGCATCGAGAATAACTGTGCGCGTATTCTGCGGATACTGCCTCAGGTAGTGTTGCGCAACACGCGTTCCATAGGACGCGCCGTAAATATTCCAGCTGTCCACTGCCAAAGCCTTACGAATGTACTGCAAATCTTTAACCGCAAGGCTGGTGGTGAATTGATCCACATAGGGAGGTAATACTTTTAAGCACTTGCTTATCAGCTCTCGATACTTACTAGAAGACAACTCGCTCAACTCGCTATTGGCCTCCATTAAACCGGGGCAGCTCAGTTTTTGCGACTTACCTGTACCGCGCTGGTCGATGATGAAAATATCTCGCTGCAAATTAATTTTGTCAAAGCCCTGGTTGGGAAACAGGTAAGATTCACTTGCTGCAGCGCCAGGGCCTCCTGCAAGAGGGATAAGAGGATCGGGGCGAGGTTTTTTTCCGGCAGCTTTAATGCGGCCAACAAATAATTGTATTTGCTTTCCTTTTGGCTCCTTGTAGTCCACCGGAACGCTGACCATACCGCAATCAAGTCTGCGAAAATGCGTGTTCGATGGATCATTAACCAGGCATTCGGTGAAGCGAACTTTGCCGTGAAGGTAAAAATTCTGGGGGTCGATGTAGCTTACATTATCGAACTCAGGCCAGTTCACTGTGCCATTTGCTGCCAGTGCGGTGTTAAACCACGCTAACACAATCAGCAACAAACAGCTTCTCGATATTCGAGAGAAATGGCCGTTCTTCTTTATAATCCCTGCATCCATTATTCGTTCCAACGATTAACGCCCATTGCTCAGTATATGATATCTGGGTGAAACTAAACTAAAGCTCGCTAAGCTATTGATAGTTAAGTATAAAATTAGCTAAAACTAGGCCTTGGCAAAACACGATTTTACATTCAAAATAGATCAATCGCCGAAGCCTGCCAGCCTAAACCACCAGGAATTATCGCATTCCCTCGACATGGCGCTCAGGCCGCAGTAATTGGCAGCATAACGCTGCTTATTCCTGCCGGGTTACACAAGAAATTGTATGGCCTCCCACTACTTGGAAAGGCATTACATGACTGATTCTACACCAACACTTACTGACGGCTATGCTCGTCAGCTCACGTATTTGCGCCTGTCCGTAACAGACGTTTGCAATTTTCGCTGCAATTACTGCCTCCCAGACGGTTATCTTGCCGATAATAATTGCAATAACTTTTTATCCCTAGAAGAAATACATAAAATCTCTCAGGCCTTTGCTCTGTGCGGCACAAAAAAAATTCGCATTACCGGCGGAGAGCCACTGCTACGCAAAGATTTGCCACAAATAATAGAGCGGTGTAAATCCGTCGAAGGTATCGATACGCTGGCTTTAACAACTAATGCATACAGCATAAGCAAGCATCTACCCAAATTGGTAGATGCGGGCCTGGATCAGATTAACATCAGCGCCGACAGCCTGCAGCCTGAGAATTTTCAGCTTATAACCGGCCACAACAAACTGGATGAAGTACTTTCCGGCTTGGATATGGCTCTAGAGCGGGGCTTAAAGAAGGTAAAACTAAATGTCGTGCTCATGCGCGAGTACAACCGCTCCGAGCTCAGTGATTTCCTCGATTTTGTTCGCCAGCGCCCGATTGTTTTACGCTTCATAGAGCTAATGGAAACCGGAGACAACAAAGCCTTCTTTAAAAAGCAGCACGTAAGCGGGCAAGAAATTCGAGACGAACTGGAACAAGACGGCTGGCTGCAGGTTCTCAGAGAGGCGCACGCTGGCCCCGCGCTGGAGTTTAGCCACCCGGATTACGCGGGTAACGTAGGCCTGATAATGCCTTATAGCCGCAACTTTTGCACAAACTGTAACCGCTTGCGCGTCTCCTCTCGCGGCAATCTACACTTATGTCTGTTCGGTGAGGAGCACCATTCCTTGCGGCCATACATTCTGGAAGAAAGCCCACAACAATTAGCAAAAAGAATACAGCACTTGGTGTCCTTCAAGAAAGCCGAGCACGGCCTGCATGAAAACAACCCCGGTACCACTCGACACCTAGCGATGCTGGGTGGTTAAGCCATCTTAAAAAGGGAGCTTGCACACGCCGGCAAGGGGCGGTCTCAACAAACAAAAGGTTTAGTTATTATGGGGAAAAACACAACAGAACACCTTGTTCCTTTGAACATAGCCGTGCTTACCGTTTCTGATACTCGAACACTCGAGTCTGACAGCTCTGGCCAATGCCTGGTGGACAGACTAAAAGAATACGGCCACCACTTAAACAGCAGAAGCATTGTGATTGATGATATTTATAAAATCCGCGCATCTGTCTCCAACTGGATAGCCGACGACAGCACCCAAGCCATTCTAATTACGGGCGGCACCGGCTTTACAGAACGAGACAATACGCCCCAGGCCATTCTGCCCTTACTTGATGTTTGCATTGATGGTTTCGGCGAACTATTCAGGCAAATTTCCTACGAACAGATCGGTACCTCCACAATCCAGTCAAGAGCACTGGCAGGCCTTGCAAATAGAACAGTTATATTCTGCGTACCGGGCAGTCCAAACGCATGCAAAACCGCCTGGGACGAAATCATCAGTAAACAATTGGATAGCCGGCAGGGCCCGTGTAATTTTGCACCACACTTAAAGGGTGTCAATTTGAATAGCTGTAATTCCCGTGGCTAGTGCGCCATAGCTAAAATCAGGCGCAGCATTTAATTTGTGGAGAGTAGCGAGAAAATTGAGGGCGAAGGTATTCCATTTGGTCACCGCGAATTCGCTCGCCATTAATCAAAGCAAGGTATTCAGATGGGTTGGGCCTATAGGGTAATGCCAGCAGTTCCATGTTTATCTCACTAAGAAGCGAGTCCCCTTTTCTCTGGTTGCAGCGTTTACAGGCTGCAACTACGTTTTCCCACTTATCTGCCCCGCCTCGACTACTCGGGTGAACATGGTCCCGTGAAAGATCTTCAACATCAACATACAAACCGCAATACATACACTGGCATTTGTCACGACTAAATAAGGCCGGGTTACTTAAGGGTGGATTAATTCGTACGGGAGCCAGCTTCTCACCCTCACAGGCAATAATTGCAGGCAAAGACAAAATACTGCGTCTGCCGGTGAGCCGAGAGTATCCCCCTCGCGCTTTTTTTACTTCTCCCCCAAGTGTCCAGCCAATAAGCCCACGAGAATATAAGCATGCGGTCTCTTTCCAACTGACCCATTCAATTGGCTGACCTGCCATATTTAATCTCAGTATTCGCGCTTCCATCATTTTTCCACTATTTTTGTGATGTTGCCGATACTCCACCCCCAGAAAAAGACTGAAAGCGAAAAAAAACCCTCATACCAGCAGTGCACTTCACCACGTGGTACAAAAATGCCCTGTTGTGACATATTGGCTCCGCACAGGCAGCAATTTAATTCACCAAAGGCACATTAAATTGCACTTATAATTTCATTGCTCTATTAATTTACAATGAAAATTACCAGGATTTGTTAACACCATTTACGGTTGTACCGAATAACACTGGGCTCTGCACGACAGCCATAACGAAAAACCCCGCCGAGCAGAGCTGGGCGGGGTTTTTGAATTTGGGCGTGGTGGGAAATGCGAAGGTGACGAAGCCTTTGAGTCACCCAGTGTGATGACTGGTGGTAGCCTGTGTGACCACTGCACCCCTCAGGGGTACCTGCCACTTGTCTGCTTAAGTACTTGAAGATGATTCTCCTCTTTCCTATCGACTAAAGTCAATTTTAAGTTAGCAGTTTTACTAGCAGTAAATTAGCGTTCTATTTAATGAAACACTCAATTAGATACTACCCCAAGAAAATTTCGTGTCAAGTCATTGAGTTAGCTTTTTAAAAATCTATCTAGCCGCTATTTAATTAATGTTGGCATTTTTCGTAAGGCGTTTTTAACGCGCAAACCACAGTTTATTTCTTATCCGGGCAAATCATTCACAAATCCAGAAAGCAGCTTAACGCTCCCGCTAAGTGGCTACGAAAGATAATAAGCCTTGCAAACACTACTGGCCCACCCTCTGAGAGGTAAGACTTAATCCGAGATAGATGAGAAAGAATAAAACCGAGACAGCTTATCACTGTGCAATTTACAAGTGGTGGTGGGGTACTGACCGTGAGGGCAATATCTAGGCCTTAGGTGTTCCCAGAACGTAAAACGCCGCGACTTTAAAGGTCGCGGCGAACTCACAGGATTGCCTTGGTTCCATTAGGCGTTTCGTGGCGAAGTTCCTTCCTAATCCTTGCCGCATGTCCGTATGCATGCTTCCCTAACAGGACTGTATTCTACTCTTTAGAACCAGACGCACTAGAGGCAGATGTCGCTTTCTATTGTGCGATATATCCTACAAGGCATTAGTTAGCACCCAAACTAAAGTACCAGCCACATCAAGAGAAAAGCCCAGAACAAAGGTTTTGAGCTTACTTGTTCTTAAGCTGAATACTCTGAGAACGAACAATATGCTGGATAAGAGCTTCCTGATCACCTTTGGCCATGCCGAAGTAATCAAGGCGCCAGTAGTAGCCACCCTCCTCTTCCTGGTCACAAGAAACCACACGCGCGGGCGTCTCGATGGTTTTATTTCCGGGATACAACGCAAGCTCGAGGTGCAGGTTAGTACCAACAGCAATCGCCTCGTCGCTCATAAAGGCTATACCACAAGCAGAGATATTCACCTCTTTCATCTTTCGTGCAATACGATTGATCAGCTGGCTATCTACTAATAGGTGCCTGACCACACGCTCCAGCTTCTGGTTGAACAGGCTAATCAGCTCAACCACTTTCGGATGATCATCTTCCAGCTCCACCAACAAATGCTCGATGCGCTCATCCTGCTCTTCAACCACATCGAGAATATCAGCCATTCTCGCCCGTGGGTCAGCAGTATGCTCGCTATGTTGAACATGTGTGTGATCCAGGGCCTCGTATCCAATGCCCATGGTTTCATTTATTCGAAAGTAGCGGCGCCGCTCTTCACTCATTAAAAGATCTCTTCTGGTTCCAGGTCAAATAGGTACTCGGGCGCGATATCCAGTTCTCGTAAAATATCTTCACCCTCCTTATCGTCCTTCAATAATTTCAAATCTTCTTCAGCCAGCTCATCTTCAAGCCCCTGCTTAACGAGGATCTCTACCCTACGATTTCGCGCTCTGTTTTCAGCAGAGTCATTGGGAGCAAGAGGAACGGTGTTTGAAAAACCCGCGACCTCAAAGCGTCTTTCGGAAATATCGCCGCCCAGCATAAGTTCATGGGCAACAGAAACCGCGCGGGAAGACGACAGCTCCCAGTTGGAACGAAAGCGACTGGTTTTGATGGGGATGTCATCCGTATGGCCCTGCACTTCTATTTTCCCTTTTTTAAGCGCTAGCACAGATCGTACTTCTCTCATCACATCTTTGTACGAGGGTGACATTTCTGCGGAGCCCGATATAAACGAGCCTTTTTCGCGTATACGAATAATAATCAAGCGGCCTCGGGTCTCGATTTCCACCTGCCCAGCGACTATTTGCTCGTTGAGAGCACCCGCCAATTGGTAGGCGTCGGCTTCCGTTTGGCTCAGTAAATCCTGCAGTGCTTGCTTTACCCTCAGTTTAACGCCGGCATCGTAACCCTCGTCGCCCTGCTCTATATCGTATTCCTCAACACAGTACTGCTCCATAGACATCTCAGTGATGTCCTGGGTTTTTTGCCAGATCTCATTCAGTGGTGTCGGTTCAGGCCTGCCCGGACTAAATTCCTGAGCGATAATACTCGTCCCTTTTGGGATATCCGTAACATTAAGTTTGTTCTGTACGCCAAATGCCTGCGCCATTGAGCCCGCCAGACGCTTAAACTTCATAGCATCCATCTCTGAGAATGACAGCAGTAGAACAAAGAAACACATCAGCAGCGACATTAAATCTGCAAAGGTTCCCATCCAGGGGGGGAGGCCCGGTTCGCATTTGCAGTCGTCTTCTTCCTCGTTACTCATGGCCGACTTTACTCGCCTTCAACCGTTCGCTTGCCTTCCGGCAAGTAGTTACGCAGCATTGAGTCGATTACGCGGGGGTTCTGACCGCCTTGAATGGCCAGCAGAGCATCGATCACCAAGCTCTTAATCATGGCTTCCTCACCAGCGCGCAATTTCAACTTATCTGAAATAGGCCCGCACATAGCGTTGGCAATAACGGCCCCGTAGAGCGTTGTAAGTAAGGCTACCGCCATAGCGGGGCCAATGGCTTTCGGATCATCCATGTTTGCCAGCATGGCAACCAGGCCGATAAGAGTGCCGATCATACCCATCGCTGGTGCCATTTCAGCCATAGCCCCAAAAATGGAAGCCCCGGTTTCGTGCCGCTCTGCCGCTTTGTTTTTGTCGATGGAGAGCAGGGTTTTGACCACATCCGGGTCATGCCCATCCACTAGAAGCTGTATGCCCCGCTGCAAGAAGTCGCTGCTTACTTCCTTGCCCTCCAGCGATAACAGGCCGCCTTTACGCGCTTCGTCCGCCAACGCAACGATCTCTTCGATCAGCTCATTCGGATCGGGCAGCTTCACCGAAAAGCTCTTGCCGGCAACCTTTATCGCACCAAGAAACTGCCCCAGGCCGTATTTGGCCATCACCGCAAATGCAGTCCCTCCCACCACAATCACAAGAGATGGGCCATTGACAAACATCCCCAGCTCCCCACTCATGAGCATGGAGATTACAATCAGTGCAATGGCACCAATCAAACCAACTATCGTTGCTAAATCCACAAAAAGCCCTCTGACCAGCTTCTAATCACGTGTTAACTACTTGTTTAAGGATAGACACAATTTTGCACGGCGGCCCGTAATGAGCCCGTGTGACAACTATCTATATCCTTTCTTTATCGGCAAAGAGGATAAAAAGTGAAGACAATTCAGATTGACCCTCCGCGAGGGCTCAGGTATGTTCTGCGCCTTAGACAGGAGACCCCAGTGGCAGCAAAGAACCCAAATTTTGAAAAATCCCTACAGGAGTTAGAACAACTGGTCGCTCAGCTAGAGAGCGGCGAGCTTAGCCTGGAAGACTCTCTGAAAACCTTTGAAAAGGGCATTAAACTCACCCGCTCCTGCCAAACCGCCCTGCAAGAAGCAGAACAAAAGGTTGAACTGCTGTTACAACAGGAGAATGGGGAAGCCCTCTCTGAGCCCTTCGATCTCGGCGAAACGGAATAAGCATGTCTGATCTGCACAGTTTTATCGCGCAGAATCAGTCGCGTATTTCCGGGTATCTGGATCAGGTCCTGTCAACAGAACAGTTATCCCCTTATGCAAATACCTCGAATAACCAGCTCTTGGCCGCTATGCGCTATAGCCTGCTGGACGGGGGCAAACGCATCCGTCCCACCTTGGCTTATGCCGCCGCTCACGCACTCGCGGCCCCCAACTCAGCCACTGACGCCTATGCCGCAGCGGTCGAGTGTATCCATGCTTACAGCCTCGTTCACGACGACCTGCCAGCAATGGACGACGACGACCTAAGACGCGGCAAAGCCACCTGTCATATCGCCTTCGACGAAGCCACCGCTATTCTTGCCGGAGACGGCTTACATTGCCTTGCCTTTGAGTTAATAGCTGCAGCAGAGATTGATGCAAGTAACGCAATACTCGCTCTGCGCACTCTGTCAGGCGCCAGCGGCGCGAAAGGCATGGTGCTGGGGCAAGCCATTGATTTGGCTTCGGTGGATAAAACGCCGAGCCTCGAACAGTTGCAATCCATGCATCGGCACAAAACTGGTGCGCTCATAAAAGCAGCGGTGCTGCTAGGCGCCATATCAGTAGATGCTACACAAACACAATTGCAGGCTCTGGCGGATTATTCGGATGCTATTGGTCTGGCCTTCCAGGTGCAGGACGACATTCTCGACGTAACGGCCGATACTGCCACCCTCGGTAAAGCTCAAGGTGCGGATATAGAGAAAAACAAGCCCACCTATGTTTCCTTGCTTGGCCTGGAAGGCGCCAGAGCAAAAACGGAAGATTTACTTCAGCAAGCTCTCGACTCACTGACAATGTTCGGGCAAAAGGCAGACTATTTGCGTGACATCGCACGATACATCGTCACGCGTCGGTACTAGCTACTTTAAATCCGGTATCCTTCACCGCTAGGAATAGACAGCAGAATGGTTTTTCAATGAGTGACTTCTTAGACAGTATCAAGTGGAACCCCGACGGGCTGGCAGCCGCCATCGCGCAGGATGCAAAAACAGGGGAAGTATTAATGATGGCGTGGATGAACAGAGAGTCGCTCGCCCTCACTCAGCAAGAAGGCATTGCGGTATACTGGTCCCGCTCCCGGCAAAAGCTTTGGCGCAAGGGCGAAAGCTCTGGCCATACGCAAAAAATTAAAGCGATCCAGCTGGACTGTGATGGTGACGCACTGCTGCTAAAAGTAGAACAAGTGGGTAATATCGCTTGCCATACCGGTCGGCGTTCATGCTTTTACCGGAGCCTTGAAGAGAACCAATGGCGGGAAAACGCCGGTGTTTTGCGCAACCCAGAAGAGATCTATAAATGAGTGACGTACTAAAAGCCCTCGATGAGGTGCTCGCCCAGCGCAAAGCAGCGGGCGACCCGGAGTCATCCTATGTTGCAAAACTGCACCACAAAGGCTTAAACAAAATTCTGGAAAAAGTTGGCGAAGAGAGCACGGAAACTATTCTCGCCGCTAAAGATGTGAAGGACGAAAAATCGCGAGCAGCGTTAATATACGAAACTGCCGACCTGTGGTTTCATTCAATGGTAATGCTTTCTCACCTGAATACCGATAGCGAAGCTGTGCTGCAAGAACTTGCCAGGCGCTTCGACCTCTCTGGTCTGGAAGAGAAAGCCAGCAGACAAAAACCTTAAATTCAAAACAGGAATATTCTTATGGGCTTGGGCGGAATCAGTATTTGGCAACTGTTAATTATCCTCGTTATTGTACTTTTATTATTTGGTACTAAACGTTTACGCGGCCTCGGCGGCGATCTCGGCGGTGCAATTAAAGGCTTCAAAAAAGCGATAACCGAGGAAGAACAAAAGAAAGAGACAGAAAAGGATAAAAATGAAAAAGTAGAAGCCGAAGAAGCAGAAACGGTTGATACCAGCACGACAGAAAATACCGAAAAGTCCGAGAGTAAGTAACTAAGCTCTCACTCAATGCCTTATCCGGGTTAAATACGTTATGTTTGATATGGGTTTTTTGGAATTAATGCTGGTTGCAGTGATTGGTCTGCTGGTCATCGGCCCGGAGCGCTTACCCAGCGCCATCAGAACCTGTGCCATCTGGTTTAGCGGCATCAAGCGCAGCATTACCAATGCAAGAACGGAATTTGAACGGCAAATTGGAGCCGATGAAATTCGCCGTGAGATACACAACGAAGAAATCATGGCCTCGCTTCGCGCTGCAAAATCCAAACAGGAAGAAATGCGCCAGCAAATAAGTAGCGGTAATTACACTGGTGTTTTTACTGATGATGACGCAGATAAAGACGATGAGAAAGAAGAACAAGAACACTTGCTTCACGACACCGAAGACACTCCAAATGACACACACAAAGCGTCCCCAGACTTAGACAGCAAAACCACCCCTTCCGAGAACGAAAACACTAAAAATGAGTGACGCTGAACAAAAGGAAACCTTAAACGAGCAGCCAATGGTGCAGCACCTTATCGAGTTGCGCACACGGCTTTTACGCAGCTTTCTGGCCATTCTGGTGGTATTTTTATCTTTGGTTAGTTTCGCCAACAATATTTACGAGTTTGTCGCGCAACCCTTGCAGTCTATTATGCCCGAGGGCAGCCATATGATTGCAACGGAGGTCGCCTCACCCTTTCTAACACCGTTTAAATTAACGCTATTTACCTCGGTATTTATCTGTATACCTTTTATTTTTTATCAAATATGGGCTTTTATTGCGCCGGCCCTCTACTCCAAAGAAAAAAAACTCGCCCTGCCTCTGTTCGCCTCCAGCGTTTTTCTGTTTTACGCCGGAATGGCCTTTGCGTACTACGTAGTCTTTCCACTGGTCTTTGGCTTTTTTACTGTAATTGGCCCAGAAAGCGTCGCCGTAATGACAGACATCGCAAAATACCAAGCCTTTGTCATTAAACTGTTTTTCGCTTTTGGCGCAGCCTTTGAAATTCCCGTGGCTACCGTACTATTAATTTCCGCCGGCATTCTTTCCCCCAAGCAACTCGCGCAAAAGCGCCCCTATGTTGTGGTAGGCTGCTTTGTCATAGGTATGCTGTTAACACCGCCAGATATTATCTCACAGGCAATGCTGGCATTACCTATGTGGCTGCTGTTTGAAGTGGGGATTTTCTTCGGACGTTTTATAAAACCGGAAGAAACCAAAGAAGAAGAGCAAATCGAAGACTAAGGGCGATTGCTAAGCGGCTATTTAAGCGCAGCACATTGCGTATAGCGATGACAGCTAAGCAGATGATCATTGACCATACCCACAGCCTGCATAAATGCGTAAACAATGGTTGGCCCAACAAAGTTAAAGCCTGCTTTTTTCAATGCCTTACTCATGGCTTCTGCTTCAGGGCTGGTAGTGGGTATGCTCTTCATCGAACGCCAGGCATTTTGCTTAGGTTCGCCATCAACGAAATCCCATAGAAAATCAGAAAAGCTTTCCATTTTTAGAAAGGCCTGAGCATTCTGACGAGCGCTATTCAGTTTGAGCCGATTGCGAACAATGGAACTGTCTTGCATTAAGCGCTCTATTTTTTTGTCTGAATACCTCGCCATTTTCAGGGGGTCGAAATTGTCGAAGGCCTTGCGGTAACCGTCCCGTTTTCTCAGTATCGTAATCCACGACAAGCCTGCTTGGGCGCCATCTAAAATCAGCTTCTCAAAGAGCTCGCGACTGTCCCATAGGGGAACACCCCACTCCTTGTCGTGATAATCAACGTATAGCGGGTCAGCTCCACACCAGGAGCAGCGTTTCAATGTGTTCATATGCTCACTTATTCAAAAATTCGGCCCTTGCCGACAAAAGAAATAGGCTAGAATGAACAGGATAAAGGATTAATACAACAAGGTAGCTATGCAGAACCTGTATCCGGAAATTAAACCTTACGCCAAGCACGAATTAGCCGTTGATGATATTCACACCCTCTATATAGAGGAATGCGGCTCTAGCGAAGGCATACCTGTGCTGTTCATTCACGGAGGGCCAGGGGCGGGCTGTAGCAAACACGACCGTCGCTTCTTCGACCCGGAAAAATACCGCATCATCCTGTTCGATCAGCGGGGCTCTGGTCGTTCTCGCCCACATGCTGAGCTGGAAAATAACACCACCCAGCACCTGATAGAAGACATCGAAGCCATAAGGCAATACCTCGATGTGGAGAAGTGGGCCTTGTTCGGCGGTTCCTGGGGCTCAACCCTTAGCTTGTTATACGCACAATCCTACCCGGAAAAAGTCCTGGGCATGGTTTTGAGAGGTATCTTTTTGTGCCGGGAGGAGGACTTACAGTGGTTCTACCAGTCTGGCGCCGATAGAATCTTCCCCGATTATTGGAAAGAGTTTACCAGCCTCATACCTGAGGAGGAACGGGGAAATTTGCTCAAAGCTTATTACCTGCGCCTTACCAGCAGCAACGAGATTGCCAAGATGTCTGCGGCCAAAGCCTGGTCCCTCTGGGAAGGACGCTGTGCCACTTTACGCCCCAACCCTGATGTAGTGAACGCCTTCGCTGATCCCCACCTTGCGATGTCTTTAGCGAGAATTGAAGCGCACTACTTTATGAGCCATGCCTTTATCAAACCCAACCAGATTCTCGACAATATGGCACGAATAGAAAATATCCCTGCCATTATCGTACATGGGCGCTATGACATTGTTTGCCCCTTGGACAATGCGCAATCACTGCATGAAAAATGGCAGGAGGCGGAGCTTAATATTATTCGCGATGCCGGCCACGCTTCTCGCGAGCCAAGCATCGTAGACGCCTTGGTAAAAGCGACGGTTGAAATGGCGCGACGACTCTCCGGTGAGGGAGATCAGAGCAGTTAAATACGGCTGTGCGTGTGAGTTAAAGGAAGGCTGCAGGCCTTTTGCGCTTGTGCTTACACAGATTATAGAGCCTGCGTAAAGTGCCCTGCTTTGGCAAAACCCGCCTAATCCAGCTTAAAGGGCTGAGGCCAACGCAATTCAAATCTAGCCCCTCCCCATTCAGATTCATGTGCCGATGCTCGGCCGTTGTGCCATTGCATGATGCGATTAACAATAGAAAGGCCAAGCCCAAAGCCGCTTTTCTCGAAGTTAGTGTTCTGTCTCAAACGTACAAAGGAATTAAAAATACGAGAGCGGTCTTCTCTCGGCACGCCAGGCCCATCATCTTCCACTGTCACAATGTAGTCTTTGTTATCTTTATCCAGGATAATTCTGACTTTGCTCGTGGAATAGCGTTGCGCATTGGACACTAGGTTGTGTATGGCCCGTTCAATAAGATACCACTCACAAAAAACCTGCTCGTCGCCAATTTTATCTACCAGCGAATGCTTTAACGTAACCATTTCATTGCGGCAACTACTTACCACGTTTTTAACCAGCGCGCCCAAATCACCGGGTTTCAGGTTCAGTTTTGTCACACCCTGTTCAAAGCCCGCATAGGTCAGTAACTCGTTAACCAAGCTTTCCATCTCGCCGACATCTTTTCTAATACTGGCAAGCTTGCGGGACCGCACCTCTTTGTCCTCTATATCTGCAGCCATTTCGAGGGCAAACTTCATTCGTGCCAGCGGCGTACGCAACTCATGTGATACTGCATAGGTCATTTCTTTGTGGGTTGATATCAGTTCACGAATTCGTTCGGACATGCGATTGTAGGACTGCACCAGGCCAAATATCGCAGAATGAGGACCAATATCCACCTTTGAGGGCACACCATCGATACCAATACTTTTTGTTTGTGTTTCCAGGTGACGTAAATCTCGAGAAAGTGGCCACACCCAAAAATAGATAACCAGAGCAATGGAAAGGTAAAAGAAAGCCAACAAGGCCTGATAAAAAAATGTGCCGTCTTTTCCCGACGACAGCTGATGTATGCTCACCACATAGTCAGTTTCAGCAAATCGCTTGTAGCTAACTTGAGCTTTCGTATCATCGTTCACGGAAACAATACTGCCCTGTATGATCTCCTGACCTAATCCGCTATTAGCAAATTCATCTGTGGTAAGCAGCTCTAACTTCAGCTGCGCTTTTTCCCCAAACCCTCGCACTATACTTTCGTATTTCGCCGGAGTAGCTTGCCGCAGCTCAGCCTCAAGCAAGCTATACAAGTTCACCACATAAGTTTGCGCTCCAGTCTCGGAATAGAAAGTTTGCCAGAGTTTATCTACCCCCCAGCCAACACCGACAATGGAAACAACGATCAACAAATAAAGAGAGACAAAAGCGCGATTCATCTAGAGGTTTACCATGCGTCAGCCACAAAGAGGTAGCCTCTCCCCCAAACTGTTTTCAGGCGCGTTGGGTCATCGCTGTGATCCCCAAGCTTTTTACGCAGCTGAGAAACGCGAACATCAATCGTTCTATCCATACCATCGTAGGGCCGACCATAAATAATATTGAACAAGTACTCACGGCTAAGTACTTTTCCGGGTTGCTTGGCAAAGGTCAACAACATATCGAACTCATGGCTCGACAAAGCCACCGGCTCACCTCCCAGCTTTACTTCGCGGGAGGCCACAAAGACGCTTAGAGAACCAAAATGAATTTCGGATTGCTCTTTTTCTTCGGGTTGTTGATAGCGCCTGAGCAAGGCGCGAATCCTTGCAAGTAAAACACGCGGCTCCGCCGGTTTTATAACATAGTCATCCGCACCATACTCCAAGCCAGACACTTGATCGGCATCCGAGTCACGAGCGGTAAGCATTAAAATAGGGCCGTCGAAGCGGGGGCGAACTTCTTTGCATATCGTCAAGCCATCTTTACCCGGCAAGTTAACATCCAAAATAACAATATCCGGGCTAAGGGACTGAACGGCTCTGGGTACGGTATGGCCTACCTCTTCCACAACCACCTGAAAACCATGGCTTTCGAGGTAGTCTTTAACCAGTTCAGCCAGGCGTCTATCATCTTCAGCAAGTAGAACTAAGCTCATCAATAAAAGCTCCATGGGTTTTTGCGACTGCGACGATATTTTTTATTATCGTGCACGACTTTAAATTCTGCGCTTGCCAAATAACTTGGCGAATTATCGGCGGTTCGCAATTCAAATTGTATGGATTCCGTTGTTTCAACCGCGTACTCAAAGCTACCCTCCTGGGAGTTATGCCAGCAGCGAATGGGCTCATCACGCGATTGTTGATACAAGCAAATCGACTGTGCTTGGCCAGCCGTCCAATGAACCGTCAAGAGCTCTTCACAGTCTTCTTTTTCGCTGGCAAGAATACAAATGCGAGGTTTTAGCCACATATCAACTACCACTAGCCCCTCTCTTTCCCTAGCAACAGCATAGTTTAAACTGAGAAACATTAGGGCAATAAAAGACACGGGGCACAATAGTGGAGTAAAACCTTTGCTGTCTAAAGAATCCTTGCTAGACATGCGCTTAAAAATGGTACACCCCTCCCATATAAAAAGTGAGTACGGAGTTCTCGCCAACCAGCGGACTGTTCCTGATTTCAGAAGATAACCAGCGATAGTGAACAGTCGCCTGCCAGGACCAGTTAGCTATTATTTTTCTACGCCAATCCACTCTCACGAAAGGAGAAAAGCCGGCCTCGGGAGTGTACACCAGTTGGGTGTCCTCTACTTCTGAGTCCTCAATGCCGTAGTAATGCCGCAGTAAACCTGCACTCTGCCAGCTAAATCCACCCGCCAGCTCGATATTCTCTTTCTTAATATCTACAAAGCGGGAAACGCCAGCTCTCACTTCCTGGCCTTTATGAACATTAGTGAAGTCTTGCAGCAACTGCAGGCTGACATCCCAGTGACGGTTGTAATAGCCGTATTCCAGCCCTGCTAATCCAGCAGTTTTGCGTGGACGTAACTGCTCCAGTTCCAGCTCGACAAGTGCATCTGAATTATCGCTATCTGACAGCGGAGCATCAGGGGAGTGCGATTCGGACACTGCATCGGCAACATAGGCATCTATATCAAAGTTACTCTCGGACTTTGCCGAAAATGGCCCAGACTCGATGGCGATATTACCTATGCTGTAACTTTTAAAATAGATCTGATCGAAACCTATAGTGACCACGCCATTGAGCATGTGAGAACCACTATCAAGAAAGGTGAAGCCTCCAGTATAGGTATCTAAGAAAAAACGCTTCCCGTAGTAGCGAACCTCCGGAAGTATAAACAAGGGGATGTCGTCACCATCCTCAAGGGGGTTGCTTCGTAAACCCAGGCCCAAACCAATCGTCACATCCCACTCACCCACGGCAATGCACCCGGGGTTAGAGGAAGAGCAATCCGCATCGTTCTCCTCCGCCTGAACCAAGGGGAAGTAGCCAAAAAAGAGGCAAATGCAAAGCTGTATGCTTAATCTATGCAGCCCCGAGCCAACTAACCATGCCTTTGAGAATCTCAACACCTATTTTCCTGCCTTTTCAGTCTTATGCATCATCCAGCCAGTATATAAACTCCTGCTCTTTTGACTGCAATGAATTGTAACGCAACTGCAAACATGTGCTCCTGTATTCAATCAACATCCCCTAACACTTTTTAACAGCGTCTAAATTGTTGTTTGATATATCATAATGATAGCGTTATCATCCACAGCGATTTTTTAACGTATAAGGTAAAGCGTTCTTTATCCACGACTTTGGCCTTATCTGCTCCATTTTCAACCAAAGATACTCGTTAACCCGCTACTTACCCGGGATACTGCTTTTTTTGCAACCTCTGACACAAGTAGAAGAGGCACTCGCCGGGGAGGTTTTCTCCCCGGCTTTTTTAACCCGCGCTGCACTTCCCGCACATCTGCTATTCTCTCCAAATCCAAATTAACACTGAGATTTGCCAATGAAAGTATTAATTCAGCGGGTAAGCCACGCCAGTGTCGTTGTTGATGGCGAAAAAACAGGCGCTATCGGTGAAGGCATACTTGCCCTGGTAGGCATTGAAAAACACGACAACAAGGACGTGTTGCAGCGCATGTGTAACAAACTCTTAAGCTACCGAATTTTCTCGGACCAAGAGGGCAAGATGAACTTGAGCTTAAAAGACACTGGTGGTGGCTTACTGGCAATATCGCAGTTCACGCTTGCGGCCAACACCAATAAAGGCCTGCGGCCGAGCTTTTCCAGCGCATCTCCTCCCTCCGAGGCAGAGCCTCTTTTTAATCAGTTCATCGAACAATTACAGGCACAACACTCCCAAGTGGCGACAGGAAAATTTGCCGCGGACATGAAAGTAAGTCTGCTAAATGACGGACCAGTTACCTTTCTACTGGAGCTTTAAATCCGCAGAGCTTCTGTTAGACTGGTCAACGTTTATCTACCTTTTTAACCGTTCTGGGAAACCCCTCTGCAATTAGGAGCTTTCGATGGATGCTATCTCATCTACCCTACTGATGTTCGGCATTATTTTACTGCTGGCCAGCTGGATTAACTTGCTATTCGTCTCCTTTAGAGATGACTTCACCTGGGGCCTCACCAGCCTGTTCGTGCCTCCTCTGGCCTACCTCTACGGCTGCTTTAGCTGGGAAAAAGCGCGCGCACCGCTTTTTATGGCCGGTGGCGGCTGGTTACTTATTTTGCTCAGTTTGTAAAGTATGAAACTAAACTGCGATCTGGGCGAAGGCTTTAACGAAGCTGACGCGCAGATCATGCCGCACATTCAAATGGCAAACATAGCCTGTGGCGGCCATGCAGGTGACGAGCAAAGCATGCAACGCTGCATAGCTCTGGCATTAAATTACGGTGTGGAAATTGGCGCTCACCCGGGATACGAAGACAAAGCCAACATGGGAAGAGTTTCTCTCTCTCTCAGTTCAAGCCAGCTAAAACAAAGCATACTGCAACAGGTTGAGGCGCTGCAGGATATGTGTGTGCAACAGGGCACACAGATCACTTACATCAAGCCCCATGGCGCGCTCTACAATGATCTGATGAAGAGTGAAGACATATTCAACGCAGTTCTCGAAGCCTGCTCCGAGCACAATGCAGCTCTCCCGCTTCTTATTCAGGGCAGCTTAGACAATCACGATAATTTTTTTCTTGCCCAACGTTACAACCACTACCTGATGTTTGAGGGCTTTGCCGACCGTCGCTATACAGACGATGGCTTTCTGGTAGCCCGTACACAAAAAAATGCCATTATTGATGATATCGACAGCATCGTTAAGCAAGCGGAAGATCTTTGCTTGAACAAAGGCACATTCAGCGAAAATGGAAAGTGGCTGGATATCGAAGTAGATACCCTCTGCGTGCATGGAGACGCGCCCCACGCCATCGAAGCCATCAGTGCTATCAGCCAGAAATTATTCAACACTTAAGTGATGGCTCTTGCCCCAGCTGTTCAAGCCCTTAACGACAATACCTTGCTGATCACCTTCGGCGATACTCCCAGTGAGCAACTGGCAGCAATTGTGGGCCGATCCTGGCGCTTTTTAAAGCAGCACTTGGCAAAGCAATTAATTAACGCTGTACCCGCCAGCACCACGCTTCTACTGGAGTTTAAAGGCAAACCTCCGAGTACAGAAAAAGTAGAATCGTTGCTTTCAAATGCTTTGATGGACTCAGAGCATCCTGTATATACGCCAAAACAACACATCATTCCTGTACTCTACGATCCAGACGTAGCACCAGACCTGAATGCAATTATGAAGCAAAGCAATCTGAATCTGGATCAGCTTATAGAATTGCATACAAATAAAATCTACCGGGTTTTCGCGCTGGGCTTTATGCCGGGCTTCGCCTTTTTGGGAGAAGTGGATAAGCGTATTGCCTTTCCAAGAATGGCAACACCCAGGGTGGAAGTTGCTGCAGGAAGCGTTGGTATTGCCGAAAACATTACCGGTATTTACCCACGCACTTCACCCGGAGGCTGGCATATTATTGGCCGCTGTCCGCTGGAATTATCCCCGGATTTTCTCAGCGAGAACCCAACTGAAAAACCACCCTCTTTTTCTGTGGGAGATGAAGTTCAATTTACAGCTATCCAAAAAAGAGAATTTGAATCTCTGCTAGCTAAGAATAAAAGCCCATTGAAATAGTGACAGAAACCAACACGACCGAGCCATGCAAACCGACCAAGTAAGCGATACAGGCAAGCTCACGCTGCTAAAACCAGGGCCGATGAGTAGCCTTCAGGACCGAGGGCGACAGGGTTGTCAGCACCTTGGCTTATGCAGCGGAGGTGCCGCAGATGGCTACGCTTTCAAATGGGCCAATCGCTTACTCGATAATCCAGACGATGCTGCCTGTCTGGAAATAACCCTCGGGCCGTGTGAAATTCATTTTAGCCATGCCGCGCGCATAGCCCTTTGTGGCGCTAGTTCAGAGTGCTGTATCGCAGGGAATCCCATTCCGCCATGGGGAACATGGAATGTTGGCGAGAATGAAACGCTCTCCATACCAATGGCGAAAACGGGCTTACGCTTCTATCTCGCGGTTGAAGGTGGGTTTATTGCAAAGAAAATATTTAACAGTTTTTCCAGCCTCAACCCTGACGGCAGCCTAGCTGTTTTCAAGGAAGGAGACAAGCTTGCCTACCCAATTAGCAAGAATAAAAAAAACACATTAAAGCGCTCTGTTTACTGGAAAAATATTCCAGACTTCCGAGCAGAGCTCACGTTAAGATTACACCCTAGCTACCAGTATTCTCTTTTCAGTGGCGAGTGCAGGCGAAAGTTATTTAGCTCCTGCTATACGCTTAGCCCTCAATGCAATCGCATGGGTTATCGCTTACAAGGGGATGCGTTGAAATGGGAGCGAGGTGGAATTGTCTCCGAAGGTATTGCATACGGCGCAGTGCAAATCCCTCCAGACGGCCAGCCCATTGTGCTGCTGAACGACCGACAAACCATTGGTGGATATCCGAAGATTGGCTGTGTTAGCGCAGAAGACTGCTACCTTTTGGCCCAGCGAAGGCCTGGCCAAAAAGTACGCTTTGTGCTTTCAAATGAATAATGGCAATGTGCCCTTACACGATTCTAAGTGCGTTCTTTAAGCCAAGCGTATAGCTTGGTCGAACTCATTGGTCTGGCGAAATAAAAACCCTGTACTTCTTCGCAATTAAGCGACTTTAAATACTCGGCTTGAACGGCAGTTTCAACACCTTCGGCAATCACTTTTTTATTAAGCTTGTGCCCAAGATGAACAATCAGCTCAACAATTTCATTTCCGGAGCTGTCTTTAACCTCTTTAACAAAGGACTGATCTATCTTCAATCTATCAATAGGCATCTGCTGTAAATAGTTCAATGAAGAAAAACCGGTACCAAAATCGTCCAGCGATATCTGAAAGCCTAAAGCCTTGATATCCGCCAGCAATGTATTATTTGTGAGGTCTTCCATAGCCACCGATTCAGTAACTTCCAGATCAATTAAGGAAGGATCGACACTGGTTTCGGCAAGCACCCGTTTAAGCGTTTGCATCATCGCGGGATGCTGCAATTGCGCCACTGACATATTCACGCTCATGTGAATATCCTTCCAGCCCTGATACTGTAAGTTTTGCAGCTCCATCATGGCCGTTCGAAGAATCCATTCGCCAAGGCGTACAATTAATCCCGATTGCTCCGCAAGAGGAATAAAAGTACCGGGTGGGACGAACTCACCATCCTCAACGGGCCAGCGCAATAAGGCTTCCACCCCCAAGACCTTGCCAGATTCCAAATGAAGCTTCGGCTGATAATGGAGCTCCAGGCGCTCCATATCAAAAGCCGTTCGCAAACCTTTAAGAACCTCAAGGCGTCCTTTGGCTGTTTCGATCATCTCACTATCAAAACGAACCACTTCTCCACGGCTGCCGGATTTCGCCAGCTTCAATACAATACTTGCATCCTTAATGGCTTCTGTTGCCCCCCCGTCCACGTCTATTATAGGCACATAGCCGGCTGTAACAGATATCATTTGCTCTTCACCAGAAATATCAAACGGTGAGGCGAATGGAACCAGCACATTCTCGGCTTTAAGATGAGTGTCCGGGCCAAAAATGGCAAAGGTATCTCCGGCAACGCGGGCGACAAAACAGGGTTTGGGGAACTTGTTACGTAGACGCTTTGCAATAGACTGGAGCAAAAGGTCACCGTATTTTTGCCCTAGAGACGCATTTATTTCAGCAAAATTATCAATATCGGCCACGGCCAAAACGTAGCCTTCACGATTGCCCTCCGTGATAAACGTATTAATTTCTTCAGTAAGCGCGTTGCGGTTGGGCAGCCCCACTAAACCATCGGTATAGGCGTAGTCTCGAAGTTGCTCCAATAAGGTAAGATTATCGGCGCAGATAGAAATATTAGTGCAGAACATCTCCAGAAGACTCTGGTCAATATCATCCAGCTGATTACCGCTGGAAACGTAGCAACTCATATCCCCTCTGGCATCACTGCCGAGATAAAGGGCCAAGCCGTATTTGTCGTAGACGTTGGTACGCGAGTCCAGGCTTGCTTCCAATAAATTACGAGCGTGAATTTCCTCAAGATCAGAGAGGGGATGATCGATAAGCAGGCAATAATGGCCCGCTGCGGCAATAATATGCGGCTCACTTTCACGTCGGCGATCACTGCGACGCACACAAATAAGCCCCTCCGGAGGAACGCTCAATAAACCAGACAGGTGAACAATCACCCCTTGAGCAAAAGCGTTCAAGCCGTTTTTTGTAAGCAAGTCCGAACTGGATCTCACGATCATATCCAAGCCCTGCTTTCCTGCCTCTATCATGCGAATTTGCTTGTAGGATCGCACTGCAGTAGTTAAGGCCGCATACAATTTACTTTGGGTAAGCTCGGATTTCAGCTTGTAGTCATTAATATCATAATCGCGAATCACTTCAATTTCCGGAGCCTGGTTAGGCTGACCGGTACGAAGAATAATTCTGGAGTCGGTTACTTTGAGCTCTTCACGAATAACCGCAACAAGATCCAGGCCCGCGTTGGGTGTTTCCATTACTACGTCGAGCATGATGACCGCAATATCGTTGTTATTTTTGAGAATCTCTACCGTTTCCCGGGCCGAGTTAGCGTGTAAAAACTCGATGGGCCTGCCTAGAATTCGCGTATTTCTCAATGCAAATGTGGTCGCCGTATGCACGTCCTTCTCATCATCTGTGATTAGAATACGCCACACACTTCTCGGAGTATGAGAAGGCTCGCCAGGCTTTGCTGGAGCGGTGTCTTCCAAAAACTGCATCATTTCGGACTTATCGTTGGAATCTTTATCCATGGAGCATATCGCCTCGAATTAATTCTTCTTTTCCTGATCCTATAAGCGGAGCGACCAAGGGCACGGTTATGGTAAATTCCGTACCAGAATCGATCTCAGACCTAACCTTTATACTGCCACCCAACACACCGGTGACAATATTGTGAACAATGTGCATTCCCAGACCGTTTCCTCCCTCACCCAGCTTGGTGGTAAAGAAGGGGTCAAATATCCTGCTCAAATTTTCCTGCGGAATACCTCGGCCGTCGTCAACAACGCATAACTGAACACATTCGTCGTCGTTAACCAGCACGCGCTCGCCATAAATTTCTATCACGCCGTGATTTCTCCCATCAAAGGCATGAATAAGTGCGTTGTTCATGAGGTTGGTAATCACTTGTCCCAAGGGGCCGGGATAGCTATCCATCATCACGTCATTGGGTACCCTGAGTAAAATCTTGTAGGGCGTATGCTTAAACATGGGGGAGAGGGTCATTTTGGTTTCCGCCAGCATTTCCTCCAGCTTGAACTGGCGACGCTGGGCACTGGTGCGATCTACAGCAACCTGCTTAAAGCCACTTACCAGCTCAGAGGCGCGCTCCAAACTGGCAACTACCAGGTGAGCCCCCTCATTCATATCTTTGAGGTAATTCTCCAGCTCTGCACGTGTAATGCCTTCGGCAAACTGTCGTTCAATTTGCCGAGTTGAATCATAAATAGACGAGGCAACCGTTAAACCATTCCCAAGGGGTGTATTCAGTTCGTGAGCCACACCTGCCACCAGCGAACCCAGCGCTGCCAGCTTTTCACTCTGCACCAGGTTTCCCTGGGCTTGTTGCAGTTTATCTAAGGTGCCTTTGAGTTCTTTATTCAGGTCCACCAGTTCGGCCGTACGTTCTTTTACTCGCTCCTCCAAGTTTGTAAAAGACTGCTCCAATGAGCCACGCATAATTTCCAGCTGCAGAGAAAGGCGACCAAACTCATCGTTTTGCATCACTGGAATAGCGGTTTTGAGGTCGCCGCCGGCAATACCATCCGCCGCTTTCTCAAGTGCAGTGAGGGGCTGAACAACTCGCCGGCGCAAAATATAGCTGAGAACACCCAGAGAAAATATGAGCTGAAAAATAATAATGGTAAGCAATAACTGGGAGTCAGCGGCAGCACGCTGTCGCGCCGCTTTCAGGCTGTACATCAAAGAAACGGAGCCAAGTGGCTCACCTTCAAAACTAATCGATCGAGTGATCTCCAGGCTTTCGTCACGCTCGAACTCGGAGTCTTTCTCATAGCGGAGGAAGGTTTCGCCATCAATACCTTGCACCACTATTCTTAGCACTGAAGGGTCGATTTTTACGGTATCCAAGAGCGGCTCCCCAAGGGAGGGGGCAACATTCCACAAGGGCATGGTCATGCCAGCCTGCAGTAAATCCGCATAACTACCTGCCGCTGCACGGCTATCATGCTCGATGGTACGCTGGTAATTCTCTCGAATAAGCACTCCTCCGGTTATTAAAGCGGGAAAAGCGATGGACACGAACACGACAACAACCAGGAATGTTTGTAGACTGGCTCTACGCCTCGAGTTACGAGATGTAGCTGCTTCCTCTGTTTTGAGAGCTACCTGCTTAGATGGCACACAAACACCTTTTTTTCGTCTTGGATTTTTGCAGCGACGGTGTACCAACCCAACCGCGCCATTTCTTTAATATAGTTCAACTCGGGGTGGGATAAGCAGCAACATAGGAAGGTTTATAAAAAATCGCCCGTTTTATTCCACTTTAGAGTCTGTGGGGCAGCTCTGGCACACCAGTAATAACTTTCGCTCCGCAAATTGCTGCCCTGCAGTATAGCCTATAGGTATTAGATCATTGAAATATGCTAGCTACATACTCCTGTTATCAAGCCTTATTCTGATTGACCTCAGCCACGCAGAACCAACGAAAATGCCACAGCAAATAGCAAATGTAGTGCTGCCCACGAATAGCGAGTTGCACAGACTCGGTAGAATTCATTTTCTACAAGACCAAAGCGCCATACTCTCCTACCCAGGTTCAGGCTTTCAATTTCAAACCAATGCCACTTCCCTCAGCGTCATAGTACACAGTTCTGGCGAAGAGAGTTATATGGCTCTGCGCATAGATAATGAAAAACCGCGCAAAATACTGCTCAGCTCAAAGCCTCAAGAATATTTACTATTAACGCAGGAACAAGCAAGTTTTCGCCGTATAGAATTCGTCCATAATTCAGAAAGCTGGCATGGAAAGGTTACGATAAAACACTTTGTTGTCAAAGGCGAAATAGCGCTCGCCCAGCAAGATACCCCAAAACGCAATATTGTATTTATAGGAGATTCGGTTACCTGTGGAGAAGGCGCAGGGAGGGAGGGAAATCAGGACTGCAATAAAAACAACAGCTGGTGGAGCGTTCACCAGTCCTATGGCTGGCTTACAGGGGAAGCCCTGAAGGCCGAAGTACAACTGGTTTGTTATGGCGGTCGCGGGCTAATTAGAAGCTGGGACGGAAGGACCAACGAGCTAAACGGGCCCGACTTCTATGAACTTAGCATCGCCGAGCATGGCGCTCCACCGTGGAACCACAGCAGTTTTTCTGCTGATGCCGTAGTAGTCTCTCTGGGCACCAATGATTTTAACCTCGGTATCGGCGCCCTGCCCACTGAGCAAGAATTTGTTCCCCCCTATATCGCCTTCTTAAAAAAGATTCTCGCCGACTACCCCCAAGCTCAAGTGATAATTACCGAGGGCTCGATTGTTAATGACGGCGACCCTTCCAGACCACAAAAAACGGTGCTTCGCCGCTATCTATCCCTCATCCAAAACCAGGTAAATAGCAAAAGGGTTCACACATTTAACGCCTCCTACTTTCCCGGCGACAAATGCGACGGTCACCCTACCGGGCCACAGCATAAAAAAATGAGCGAGGAGCTCGCGACTTTTTTAAAACAAAAGATGCATTGGTAGACGTTAAGCAAGCATCAGGTCAATTGGCTGAAGTTCTTGGTCTCTGCTGCTCTTGCCCAGCATAAGTACCAAGCTACCCGCATAAATCGTTTTTTGCAGATTTATATCCAGTATTTCAAAATCCTTTGGAACCAATGTAAAGCTCACATCCGCACTTGAGTGAGGCGCGATACTCGCTCGCTGATATTTCAGCAAGCGCTTCTGTGGACTGGTGACACCCGGAATACGCAAACTGCAATACAGCTGCACCAGCTCAACAGCAGCCCTGCTACTTTCATTGCTGATGCGCAGGCTTAGCTCAACAGACTCTCCGTCCTGGAGGCTAGAGTTCGATAATTGCGCTTCGCCATAAACAATCTTGCTATAACTCATACCTTCACCAAACGCGAGTAAAGGAGAATGCTGAATATCGATATACTCGGCGCCACCAGAGTAGTGCGGAGACAGCGGGGCATGCCAGCCCGGAGCCTGATTGTAATAAACCGGCAGTTGTCCAATATGCCGCGGAAAGCTGATGGGCAAACGCCCACTTGGGTTTATTTCACCGAACAGCAGCTGAGCAAGCGCTAAACCGCCTTTAGCTCCAGGGTTAAATGCAACAATGACCGCATCCGAATGTTCCATTACCGCCTCTATACAATGTGGCTTACTCGCCAACAGAATACTCACCATCGGTTTACCCGACTGCTGTAACAACTTAAATACAGCGCTCTGATTGCCAGGCAGATTCAAGTCCGCACGATCGTGGAATTCCCCATTCTGGTTTAAGGCATCACCCGCACAGAAAATTATCTGTTCACAGTGCTGCAGAGCTTGCTCAATTGCACTGTGCTGGGTGGTTTCACAATGCGGGCCACAAATATCAGCGCCCAGATACTGCAGTTCAAGGCCAGTTTTCTCGCACATCTCCTGCAAGGCGGCTTTAAGCGTAATGGTTTCGGCTCGGTGGATGGTTTTATCTTCATAAGCGGCAGCACCGGGTATAAAAGACCAATCTCCCAGCTGGTTTAGCAGGTTATCGGCATTGTCTCCCACCAGAAGTATTTTTTTTGCCTCGCGGTCAAAAGGTAGTGCACCATTATTTTTTACCAGAGTGAGCGATTGTTGCGAAGCTTGCAGGGCTGTTTGCCAACGCTGAGAATCCAAGAGCACGCTATTTCGATCTGGGCTTTTAGTGTCCTCAAACAAGCCCAAATCGAATTTCAGTTTGAGGATGCGGCGTACACTCTCGTCTATTCGCGCTTCAGTGACTTTGCCTTCACGCACAAGCTCGAGGGTATAGGTGAACACATCTGGCGTGCTCATAAAAATATCGTTGCTGGCCTGTAAACATAACTCCACGGCCTCCTTCATCGACGATGCCGCATTTTGCAGGGTCAACATCTGGCCGCAGTTATTCCAGTCGGTTACCACTACCCCTTGATAGTGCCACTCCTCACGCAAAACCGTATTCATCAACCAGGTGTTGGCAGAACAGGGCACGCCATTAAGTGCTTGATAGCCCGCCATAAAGGTTTTACAACCCGAACGTGCCTGCCGTTCAAACGCCGGCAAAAACACCTCGCGCATCCGCCGCTCGGATACATGGGCGTCGGCGCTGTCTCGCCCACCGTCTGCTTCACCATAAGCGGCATAATGCTTGGCACAGGCAGCCAAGGGAAATTCAGCACTTTGATAGCCCTCGGTAAGCGCCGCAGCCATCTCCGTTACCAATAAGGTGTCCTCGCCGAAGGTTTCACTGGTTCGCCCCCAGCGAGGATCTCGCCCCATACACAGCACCGGGGAAAAGGTCCAATGCAGGTTTCCCGCCCGCGCTTCATTTGCGGTGATCTCACCCATTTGCCTAACAAGTTCAGTATTCCAGGTGCAGGCCATCGCCAGTTGAACGGGAAACACCGTGCTGCCATCTTCGAAGCAATGACCATGTATGGCATCGATTCCGAAAATTAAAGGTATATTCAAGCGAGACTTCTGCCTGTTCAGCGCCTGCAAACGCGTCACGTCATCACCCAGGGAGTGAAGGTAAGAACCGAGGTGGTAGCGCTCAATATAGCTTTCGTATTCATCATCCACAGCGGCCAGTTGGATCATCTGGCCCACCTTTTCTTCTAGCGTCATGCGCGCAAGAAGGTCGTCAATACGGGCTTCTACAGGGGCCTGGCCGTTGGTATAGAGAAGAGTCATAGTCGAGCAATAGTCCTTGGTTCGCAGAAAATTAAGTACACGTCCGGCAGTTTAACGTATTAGTATTTACAGATATAATGCTATACGCGCCAGCATTCCGGAGATTTTCATGTCCAGCAGTCAGAATGGTCTAACTCACCTTGAGCACATCACCTTGTATCATCGCCCTTCCTGTGGATATTGCCGACGGGTTTATCGAGCACTTGAAGATCTACAGCTCAGCATTAATGACATTAACCTTGGCTCAGACTACGACGCACGTGTGGAACTCTACAAACATGGCGGTAAATCCCAGGTACCGGCTATTCGCATCGAACTAGGTAATGGAAAAACACAGTGGATGTACGAATCTCTCGATATTATTGACTACTTGCGCACACAGCTGGAGCGTTAAAATTAGTTGCATCACATCATGCACAAGGCGTAAATTCATCGGTATTGCGCACCACAGTCCTCAGGTACGAACCGATGAAAGTAATTTATACGGCAGAAAATAGGCTTTTAGTGGGTAACGCCCAAAACCTTTTAGAGCAAGCGGGAATCTCCGTATTCCTAAAAAACGAACATGCTGCCAGCGGGGTTGGCGAGCTCAGCGCTATCGATAGTTGGCCGGAGCTTTGGGTTGATGAAGCAGATTTCTCCAAAGCGAAGGCCGTCATCGAGCCTTTATTTAGCGACGAAGTACTAGCAAGCTGGCAGTGTGAAGAGTGTGGCGAGGAGAACGAAGCAAGTTTTGAGGTTTGCTGGCAGTGTCAGCACAACAAACCTTAAGCACCGCTATGAACCTTGCAGTAAAGTTACCTCTCTCTGAGGGAAAGGGATACTGATACCAGCCACTTTCAAGGCATCAAAAATATTTTTATTTACCGCATATTTAGTGGCGAACAGGCGCTCGGTTGGAACAAGGTAGCGATATCCAATATTAACACTGCTATCTGCAAATAATTCGATACCCACCTGAGCAACGCTCTCCTCTCCCAGCCCTTCCGTTTCACCAATCGCTTTTCGAATGGTGCTTATTACCTCATCCATATTGCTGCCATAGGCAACACCTATCTCACTTTCAACAATCGACTTGGCATTAGAGTTATGGAGAATTTCGCCAATTATGTGCTTGTTGGGAATCGTTATGGTGACCTGATCTTCATTGATAAGGCGTGTATAACCAAGACTGACCTCACTCACTACCCCCCCCACGCCACACACATTAATGGTATCACCTACAACAAATGGGCGACCGATAATGATGTTAACACCAGCACCATAGTTGGAAATCAAGCCCTGTGCTGCCAGGCTCACACCGAAGGTTAAGGCGCCCACAGCGGCAACGAAAGGCGTAACACTTATGCCAATTTTTCCCAAGGCAACAATGGCCACCATGACAACAAGAATTATTCTTACACTACTGCCAATAAAACGGCTGAGAGTAATATCTATTTTTTTAGATTCACATAAACGCTGCACGCCCCGGCCAATTTTACCGGCAACAAACAGCCCTACCAGCACAACGATCATGGCGCCTATCAGCTGAAAACTGTAATTAACCAAAAATTCCATGGCGATTTGATACAACTTATTTAACTCTTGCAGCTCGTTTTTAACCAGACTGGTATCCATTATTTACTCCTGAGTGCCTTGAATTTTGAGCGCGTTAATTTGAGCCTGCAAATCTTCAACAATAAGTTCCAACAGTGCAATGCGCTCCTCCAACTGCTCGCTTGCAGCCTCGCCCTCAGGACTTGAGCTTGAAATTGAGCTTGGTGCTGGCGCCGCGGCCTCAGTGTCCGCCACATCCAAGCCTTCGGCCTCACCGCAAAATAAATGGGCATAGCGATTTTCTCTACGCCCGGGCTCTCGCTCCAGCTTAACAACATAGGGGCCACCAGAATATTCAACAAGCGACTGTAAAGTTGCCTCGGTGTGTTGCACATCCTCAAATTCACACAGGCGATTGGTGCGTGTTCTGAGCTCACCTGCCGTCTGTGGCCCGCGCAGAAACAAAGTACATATAACGGAGGCCTCACGCGTGTTGAATTTGAACGCGCTAAAATCACTGCCGTAAAAACGGTGCTGATATTTCGCCACTCGGCTACCCACACGCACTTCGGAAACAAGATTTTTTTTGGTGAGTGAATCCACTAAATCCTGAACCTCCACTTCACTGAAATTAGTGACCGGTTCACGGTTTGTTTTTTGATTACAGCCTGTAGTCAGACCATTAATGGAAAGGGGGTATTGGTCTGGCGTGGTAATCGCTTTCTCGATTAACACTCCAAGTACACGGGTTTCGTCTGGGCTAAGCTTCATGTCTGTGGTTCTTTTCTGTCAGAATAGCGAGGGCTTGTTAAGGCCTCCGCCTATTGCGTTACCTTAACTCCAAACTAAAGGATAATTGAAGCGGTGACTTATGAACAGTGTTGTTAGATGGGGCATCATTGGTTGCGGTGATGTCTGTGAAGTGAAAAGCGGGCCGGCCTACCAACTGACAGAAGGATTCACTCTCTCTGCGGTTACGCGCAGGGATCTTGCAAAAGCGCGAGACTACGCGCAGCGACACAATGTGGGTATTGTTTGTACGAGTGCAAACGAGCTGATACATCACCCCGAGGTTGACGCGGTGTATATCGCTACACCACCAGATAGTCATAAAGACTATGCATTGCAGGTGGCGGCAGCGAAAAAACCCTGTTGTATCGAAAAACCCATGGCGCCACACTACCAGGACTGTATCAGTATCTGCGAAGCCTTTGAAACGCACAATGTGCCTTTGTTTACAGCCTATTACCGCCGCTCACAACAGCGCTTTCGACAAGTCGAGCAGTGGCTCAAAGAAGAGCAAATAGGCTCTATTCGTCACGTGCGCTGGCTTTTACAGAAAACGGCCAGCGAAAGAGAAAAAGCTAAAGAATACAACTGGCGCACAGACGCCGCTATTGCGCCCGCCGGACATTTCGATGATTTGGCAAGCCACGGCCTGGACTTATTGGCTTACTTGCTGGGAGAGATCAGTAATGTGAGCGGTGCCAGTAGCAATCAGCAAGGGCTATACAGCGCGAAAGATGCCGTAAGTGCCTGCTGGTTACACCAATCTGGCGTGTGCGGCAGTGCCAGCTGGAACTTTGGCTGCGCAAGCGAGCGTGACGAGGTGGAGATCGTTGGAAACAAAGGAACCATTCGTTTTTCTGTCTTTGAAGATAAGGCCATCGAGCTGGACAAGGGAACAGGCAGCACATCCATGCTTATTGGGCACCCGAAGCATGTGCAACAGGCTCACGTGGAAAACATGCGAGACAGCTTACTGAATGGCGCAGCCCACCCATCTACAGGAAGGACCGCAGCACACACGGCCTGGGTAATGGACAGTATTCTGGGATACCTATAAACGTGATGTACGCTTACCAGCCAAAGAAAACAGCCTGCCCCTACTGCGGAGAAATCATTGAACTGCTTATCGACTGCTCTGTTGACGAACAACGCTATATAGAAGATTGCCAGGTGTGCTGCAGACCAATCACAATTAATGTAAGCATCGAAAACGGAGACCCACAGCTAAGTACCTTCGATGAGAATGACACCTTTTAGCTCAGCTCTGGTATCGCTGAAGCTTGTACAATAAAGCCGGAGTACGAGGCCCTGTATCCGGCTCAGAGAAATTCAGCCTACGCTTAATCACTCGCCCAGAAGAACCAACCCACTGCCGCAGCGGTAGAGAAATAATTGGTGGTTTCCATCAAGGGGCTGTCTTCGAAAACGGTAGCACCCAGGTAGTCATAACGAAGATTCCAGGCAAACCACCATTGGCCCATCCGCTTTTTCAAACTGAATTTTACATAGGTGCCGCTAAAACCACCTTCGGCGTCGTAGAACGCTCGGCTATCAGTGACAAACTCTTCATCCACGCGATAGTAATAATCGTGATATTCATGAGTAGCCCAAAGTAGCCCCAGATCCATTTTCCCGTCCCAGCCACGCCAGAATTCAGGTTTGCGAAAAGTAAACTTGGGATTAAAGTTAACACCAATATATTCTATGCTGCTGAAATCGAGCGCGAACACCGCTCTAACAGGCAAACGCAATGACCAACCCTGCTCAAAATCTTGCCCAGTAAGATTAAAATTCAGCGAAGGCCCAAGCTCAAAAGCCGAATTTAATTCCGGCATGCCCTCTCGCTTGCTGTTGTCGGGGCTACCGCCGTTAAGTGCTGCTTCAGCACTTGCATTCAGCTCCCAACCATTCCCGGCAAGAAACCGCCCTCGAATGCCATCCTTGTCCGCTTGAATAACATCGCCGCGATAGACAATTATTGGAAAGGGTAAGGTCTGAAGTTGCGACTCACTGGACCCACGATAATCACGTAAATATTGAGCGGCCATGCCCACACCGAGTTCAGCCTTGGGTCGCGCTTGCGCCAGTGAAGCAGCGGAAAGAAACAATATCAGTAGCGCAGAAAGAAGTTTTAACACGTATTTATACCTGCAGACAGAAAAAAGCCCGCTGCTGCGGGCTTACGGGCTTATGTAGTACCTGTTAATTCAAAGAATTATTCTTCTGCATTACCGGCAGAATTACCATTGGCATCCTCTGATGTGCTCTCTGCTTCAGGCTTAGGTAATAGCTCTTTAATCGAAAGCTTAATTCGGCCACGCTGGTCGATATCCAGGCACTTCACTTGTACTTCCTGACCTTCTGCCAGATAGTCTGTCACATTCTGCACCCGCTCATGAGCGATCTGAGAAATGTGTACCAAACCGTCCTTGCCTGGCAGGAAGTTTACAAATGCACCAAAATCTACGATACGAACAACCTTACCGGGGTAAGTAGCGCCAATTTCTGCTTCTGCAGTAATTTCCTCAATTCGCGCGATGGCGCCATTAAGGCTATCGCCATCATCGCCATAGATTTTAACCGTGCCGTCATCATCAATGTCGATGCTGGCACCGGTTTCTTCAGTGATAGATCGGATAGTTGCACCACCTTTACCAATAATATCGCGGATTTTGTCCGGATCAATTTTCAAGGTGTGGTACTGGGGGGCGTTATCAGACAGCTGCTCGCGCGGCTGAGCGATAACTGCATTCATTTCACTTAGAATATGCAACCGTGCATGAAGAGCCTGCTCGAGAGCAGTTTCCATAATTTCTTCAGTGATACCCTCAATTTTGATATCCATCTGCAACGCGGTAACGCCGTTAGCGGTACCGGCAACTTTGAAGTCCATATCACCAAGGTGATCTTCATCGCCGAGAATATCGGTCAAAACCGCATAGCCTTCCTCTTCCTTAACCAGGCCCATTGCGATACCGGCAACAGGCGATTTAAGAGGAACACCAGCGTCCATTAAGGCCAGGCTGGAGCCGCAAACTGAAGCCATGGAAGAAGAACCATTGGATTCCGTAATCTCGCTCACTACGCGCATGGTGTAGGGAAAGTCTTCAGCCTTGGGCAGCATTGCGGCAACACCGCGACGAGCCAAACGACCGTGACCAACTTCTCGACGACCAGTACCGCCCATACGACCACACTCTCCTACAGAATAGGGAGGGAAATTGTAGTGCAACATGAAGTTATCTTTACGCTCGCCTTCGAGTGCATCAATAATCTGAGCATCACGTGCGGAACCCAGCGTAGCAACAACCATTGCTTGAGTCTCACCACGAGTAAACAGTGCAGAACCGTGTACTTTTGGTAATACGCCAATTTCAACGTGCAGTGGACGAACAGTTTTGCTATCCCGGCCATCGATACGAGGCTCACCAGCAACAACACGGCTGCGAACAAGCTGCTTTTCAATTTTCGCGAACAAACCTTTCACGTCATCGGCGCTTACGTCTTTTTCGTCGCTGGCCAACTCGGCAACAGCCTGAGCTCGAAGCTCAGACAAGCGGTCATAACGCTTCTGCTTATCAGTGATGCGGTAAGCAACACCAATGGAGTCTTCAAAATTGCGCACTAACTCTGCTTTTAGCTCTGCATTCTCTGGCTCTGCCTGCCATTCCCAGCGTGGTTTGCCGGCATCGCGAACAAGTTCATTAACCGCCTGAACAACTGCCTGCATTTCCTGGTGAGCATAGAGAACCGCGCCCAACATAATGTCTTCTGGAAGCTCATTCGCTTCCGACTCAACCATCAATACCGCGTCGCTGGTACCCGCTACAACCATGTCCAGTTCGGATGTCTTCAGGGCGGAATAGCTGGGGTTTAATATATAACCTTCATCTTCAGTGTAACCAACACGAGCCGCACCAATTGGGCCGCTAAAAGGAACACCGGATATAGACAACGCAGCGGAAGTACCAATCATCGCAGCGATATCTGGATCAACGTCTTTTTCCGCGGAGATAACCGTACAGACCACCTGCACTTCGTTAACATAACCCTTGGGGAAAAGCGGGCGAATTGGTCGATCGATTAAGCGAGAGGTAAGCGTTTCTTTCTCAGAAGGTCGACCTTCACGCTTGAAAAAACCACCGGGAATTTTGCCCGCGGCGTAAGCTTTCTCTTGGTAGTGTACGGACAAAGGAAAAAAGTCTTGCCCGGGCTTGGCTTCTTTAGAGCCAACAACCGTTACCAGAACACTGGTCTCACCCATAGAAACCAAAACAGCGCCAGAAGCCTGACGAGCTATACGACCAGTTTCAAGGGTTACAGTATCATTACCAAATTGGAATTTTTTAATTATCGGATTCATTTCTTATCCTTTAAGTGTAAGCGCCCCATTGCGCTTTTTATCTTTCATTTCAAATACAAAGTTTAAACTCTGTTGCGGAGCTTCTTTTCGACCATTTTTCAAACTAGTAACTTTTTCAAACTAGTAACTATAGAGAAAGTCACTAAAGAGAAAAATGGAGAAAACGGGTAAGTCATCAACTGAAAAATACAGGGAGAGAAAAATAAAAGTGCCCGCATGAAGCGGGCACTTTTTTATTAACGACGCAGACCCAATTTTTGAATCAATGCAGCGTAACGGCTAACATCTTTACCTTTTAGGTAGTCCAACAATTTACGACGTTGGTTAACCATACGGATAAGACCGCGTCTAGAATGATGGTCCTGCTTGTGGTCAGTAAAGTGACCTTGCAGCTTGTTGATGTTTGCGGTCAACAGCGCTACCTGTACTTCGGGCGAACCAGTGTCGCTGTCAGAAGTTTGGTGCTCTTTTACAATTACGTCTTTCTCTTGTGCACTCAGTGCCATGTTCATTTCCTCTTACATAGAATATGCCATTAGGCGGTTTATTCAACACAATTTCGATGAACCAAACCCACCATTTATCCGGCCTGCCCGCGCATATTTACAGACAGGTCAGCTACTTCGCCAAGCTTCTCAGCTAGCTTGAAAGCAAACGTTTCGGGCTAACCCGACCGTCGTCAGTGATTTCACCAACGCCTAAAAATTCGCCAGCCTTCTGAAAGACGCGCACTTTATCACCTTCGTCCCCCAGTTGGTAGACCTGATTAACAATAACCCCCTGCCCCTGCTTGAAATAGAAGGCGCTATTTTCATCCAGCTCTAAACGGGCCAAATGAGATACTGGCGCATCGATAGGAAGCAAGTGTTGATCCAGAGATTCCGCGCGCTGATCGCCACGCTCAGCTTCGAGCTCATCAAGGGTTAAAGCCTGGCAAATCTCAAAAGGGCCGGCTTTTGTTCTGCGCAGGCTGGATACATGCCCGCCCAGTTCAAGGTCACGCCCCAAATCCTCTGCCAGGCTGCGTATATAGGTGCCTTTGCTGCATTCAACAAGAACATCGGCTTCGGCGATCTCACCGGGCCGAAAATCCTGTAATTCAAAACGATAAACGGTAACAGGGCGAGCCTCTCGCTCAACCTCTATGCCCTCGCGCGCCAATTTGTACAGTGGTTTACCATCCCGCTTAAGGGCAGAGTACATGGGAGGTACTTGCTCAATAGCTCCCGTGTAAGCCTTTATGGCTTTTTCCAGCTCACCTTGAGTAAGGGCAGTTGCACTGCACTGCTGCACAACTTTGCCGTCGGAATCAGCGGTATCGGTAGCCAAACCGAAGCGAAAAGTACTGAGGTAGGTTTTGTCAGCATCCAGCAGAAACTGGGAGAACTTGGTGGCTTCGCCAAAACAGAGGGGTAAAACACCTGTAGCCAAGGGATCCAGGCTACCTGTGTGTCCGGTTTTCGATGCAAAAAACAGGCGTTTAGCCCGTTGCACAACGTCATTGGAACTGAGGCCGGCGGGCTTATCAACAACCAGTACGCCATCCAGGCTACGGCCAAATTTTCTTCTACGCCCCAAAGTCTAGCTCTCTCCGTCGCTATTTGAGTCGCTATTTGAGCCACCACCCGATGCACTGTCGGCGTGGTGCGACTTGTCTTCGGCAACTGCGCGGTCAATCAGTTTTGAGAGTTCCTGCCCGCGAATCGCAGTAGCATCATAGAAAAACTGGAGCTTCGGCGTAACACGCATAGTCAGATCTTTTGATACCAAAGTGCGCAAAAAATTAGCTGCTTTGTTCAGGATGACAACGGAGGCTTCAGCCTCCGCATCAGATTGCGCGCCAACAATGGTGACGTACACCTTGGCCATGGATAAATCGCGTACCACAGAAACCGAGTTGATATTCACCATCCCCAGACGAGGATCATTAACTTCTGCTCTAATGTGATTAGCGAGGCTACGCTGAACCGCATCGGCAACGCGGTCCGAACGATTAAATTCTCTTGGCATAGTTGTGGCGGTTTACAGTTCCCGCGCTACCTCTTTCACGTCGAAGACCTCAATCTGGTCTCCTACTTTCACATCGTAATTTTTAACACCAATACCACACTCTGTGCCATTGCGAACTTCGTTAACATCATCTTTAAAGCGACGTAGCGATTCCAGCTCACCTTCGAAAATTACCACGTTCTCTCGCAGTACTCGAATAGGCTTATTGCGGTGCACTGTTCCTTCAACAACCATACACCCGGCAACCTGGCCGAACTTGGGAGAACGGAACACATCGCGTACTTCAGCAATACCAATGATTTCTTCCACACGCTCGGGGTCGAGCATGCCAGATAGTGCGGACTTAACTTCATCAATTAATTGATAAATAATACTGTAGTAACGAATTTCTGCAGACTCGGCTTCAGCCAGTTTTCGAGCAGAAGCATCGGCACGCACGTTAAAGCCAACAATAATGGCGCCGGAGGTAAGTGCGAGATTTACGTCATTTTCAGTAATACCGCCTACACCACCACCGACAATATTTACTTGAACTTCTTCGTTACCCATATCAAGCAAAGCGGCTTGAATGGCTTCCATCGAGCCACGAACATCAGCTTTCAATACCACCGATAGAATTTTCTTCTCGTCCGACTGCATACCAGCAAACATGTTTTCAAGTTTGGCGGCCTGCTGACGTTGCAGTTTTTCCTGTCGCTCTTTCTCAGTTCGGAACTCTGCAACTTCTCGCGCTTTACGTTCGTCGGGCACAACTAGAAATTCATCTCCCGCTTGTGGTGGAGAATCCAGACCAAGAAGCTCAACAGGAGTGGATGGACCCGCTTCTTTAATGGCTTTTCCGTATTCATTCGTCATAGCACGAACACGTCCAAAGCTTTGACCGGCCAATAAGATGTCGCCACCTTTTAGCTCGCCACCCTGAACCAATACCGTTGCAACAACACCGCGGCCTTTGTCCATACGCGACTCGATAACGACACCGCGAGCGGGAACATTGGTGGGTGCTTTCAATTCCAGTAATTCAGCCTGCAGAGCAACCGACTCCAACAAGGCATCTATACCTTCACCGGTATGAGCAGACACGGGCACAAACTGTGTATCGCCGCCCCAGTCTTCCGGTATTACGTCTTTAGCTGCAAGCTCATTCTTCACGCGCTCAGGATCAGCCGCTTCTTTATCAATTTTATTAACAGCTACAACAATGGGCACGCCAGCAGCTCGGGCGTGCTGAACGGCCTCCTCTGTTTGCGGCATAACACCGTCATCGGCGGCCACAACCAGGATAACCACATCAGTACACTGAGCGCCGCGTGCACGCATAGCAGTAAACGCTGCGTGACCAGGGGTATCCAGAAATGCCAGTTCTCCGTGACTGGTGCCAACGCGATAGGCACCAATATGCTGGGTAATACCACCAGCTTCACCGGATGCAACTTTAGATTCGCGAATGTAATCAAGTAAGGAGGTTTTACCGTGGTCAACGTGTCCCATAACAGTAACGATGGGTGCTCGATCAATCATCTCTGCGCCGTCATCATCCACCACTTCTTCACGCAGCTTATCTTCAATCTCGTCACCGCTAACCAGCACTGCGGTATGACCAAGCTCTTCAACAACTAACTGCGCCGCTTCCTGGTCCAGACTCTGATTAATACTTGCCATGGTGCCAAGCTTCATCAGCTGTTTAATAACTTCACCCGCCTTAACGTTCATGCGCTGTGCGAGTTCAGACACAGTAATATCTTCTGGAACCTGAACTTCGTAAGTGATTTTTTCTGTGGGCTTTTTAAAGCCGTGACGGTTCTGTACTTTAATCACAGGGCGTCTGCCAGAACCAGATGATGAGAGCTTACGAGGCTTGGGAGTATGAATAACCTCTTCGATTTCCTCTTTATCTTCCACGTAGTCCAACACAGAGGCTGCTTTTTTAGGGGCTGCAACTTTTTTAACAGCCTTGCCAGCTTTTTTATTGTGCTTGGCTTTGTTTTCCTCTTCGAAATCCAGTTCTTCTTTAGTTTTGACAGGCTTCTTGCCATGCCCGTGCTTCTGCCGCTCATCGTCTACTTTTGGCGGAGTAACAACTGTTTTTTGTTTTTTCTGCTCGGCCGCTGCTTCAACAGCCAATCGTTTTTCTTCTTCATCGGCCAGCTTCTTGGCCTTGGCGTCTTCTTCAGCCTTTCGCCTTGCCTGCGCGGCCCTTTGACGCAATATTTCCGCGTCATCCACAAAGGTGCCTGTGCTTTCCACTGGCGTAACAGTTTCTGCAGGGGCTGGTATCTCAGGTTCTTCTACTTTTTCAACAGTTTCAGGCGTTTCAACAGCTTCAACTGTATCGAGTACCTCTGCAACCGCCGCTTCTTCAGCAGTTACAGAAACCTCGGCCTCTTCAACCAGAGCCTCATCGGCAACTATCTCGTCTTCCGGCAAAGTCTCACGTTTTACATAAGTTCGCTTTTTCCGAACTTCAACATTCACCGTTTTGCGAGAACTACCCGAACCGGTCTTCAGAGTCGTAGTGGTTTTACGTTTTAAGGTGATTTTTTTAGGCGCAGCCGCAGACTCACCGTGGCTGGATTTCAGAAAAGCCAGAAGTGTCTGTTTTTCCTCATCCGATACCATGTCTTCAGACTGTTGGTGCGACAGCCCGGCTTGTTTCATTTGGGCCAAAACCCTGTCAACAGATGCCCCAACGGATTTGGCGAGTTCACTTACCGTTACTTCAGCCATATATTTTCTCAAATCCTGTATTCAATATTTAATAATGCTTGCGCTACTGACTAGATAAACCGTTAGTCTTCTGCAAACCACGGTTCGCGAGCTTTCATAATTAACGCAGCTGCTCGCTCTTCATCCATTTCATCAACGACCATGAGCTCATCTACAGATTGCTCAGCCAGATCTTCCATGGTAACAACGCCCCGGGAAGCCAGCTCGAAAGCAAGCTTCTCGTCCATACCTTCCATGTTTAACAAATCTTCTGCAGGCTCTTTGCCTGCAGACTTTTCTTCATTCGCCAAGGCCTGGGTCAATAGAGCGTCTTTTGCCCGGCTGCGCAGCTCATTGGCAATATCTTCATCGAAACCATCGATGGAGAGAAATTCTTCCAAGGGTACGTAGGCAACTTCTTCCAAGGTGGTAAAGCCTTCGTCGACCAGCACATCGGCAACGTCCTCATCAACATCGAGGGCTTCCATGAATACGTCTTTGGAACTGCCAGCTTCTTGTTGCTGCTTGGAATTCCACTCATCAACGCTCATCACGTTAATTTCCCAACCGCTAAGCTCCGATGCCAGGCGCACGTTCTGGCCGCCTCGGCCTATCGCCTGAGCAAGGTTATCTTCGTCGACAGCAAGGTCCATGGAATTTGTTTCTTCATCCACAACGATGGATTCAATTTCCGCAGGCGCCATGGCATTAATAACGAACTGGGCTGGGTTATCATCCCACAACACAATATCTATGCGCTCATTGCCAAGTTCGGTAGACACCGCTTGTACTCGCGAACCTCGCATGCCAACACAGGCACCTACGGGATCTATACGGCCATCATTAGTAGAGACCGCTATCTTTGCACGAGAACCTGGGTCCCGTGCCGCTGCTTTCAGAGAAATCACTTCCTCAGCGATTTCAGGCACTTCTATTTTAAACAATTCTATGAGCATCTCAGAGCAAGCACGGCTGAGGTACAACTGAGGGCCACGCGCCTCTGGGCGAACATCCATCAGCATGGCACGAATACGGTCGTTCATGCGAAAAACCTCGCGACCAACCAGCTCTTCCCTTGGCAATAAACCTTCGGCATTGCTGCCAAGGTCAACAATAATGTTATCGCGCGTTACTTTCTTTACAGACCCGGATATCAATTCACCGACACGATCGCGATACTGGTCGACGATTTGAGCGCGCTCTGCTTCTCTTACTTTCTGCACAATAACCTGTTTGGCAGTTTGTGCGGCAATTCGGCCAAAGCCTACATTCTCAACCACTTCTTCATAGACATCGCCAATGTTGAGAGCGGGGTCTTTCTCGTTTGCCTCTTCTGTGGTGAACTGAGTTCCCAGTTCGGCCAAGGTATCATCGTCCACAACTAACCATTTGCGCACAGTGATGTAGTCACCCGTCTTTCGATCGATAGTGACCTCAATATCTGAATCCTCGTCGTAACGCTTTTTAGTAGCGGTAGCCAACGCCAGTTCAATAGCCTGAAAAATGACTTCTTGATCTACGCCCTTCTCGTTAGAAACTGCGTCTGCGACCAATAAAATTTCTTTTTTCATCGAGTTTCCTCTGATTCCTTTGGTGCTGAGATCGAGAAAGCCTGCTGGCTTTACTCTTTCCAAATTATCTATAAAAACGTGTTTACTTAAAAACGAGGTACCACACTTGCTTTGTCGATAAGCTCAAATGGAAGCAGGTATTCTTCTTTATCTACTTCCAACACTATCTCGTCGTTTTCGATGCCTTTTAACAAACCACTAAATTTTTTACGGCCCTCAAAAGCAATTCGCAGCTTTACTGAAACCTTCTCACCGATATAGTCACGGTAATGCTCAAGCTTGTACAACGGCCTGTCCATACCGGGGGAAGACACCTCAAGGGTGTACTCGCCGGCAATAGGGTCTTCTACATCCAGCACGCTGCTTACCTGGCGGCTAACGCGCTCGCAGTCTTCTACAAGCACACCGTCGGGCTTTTTGTCGATATAGATGCGCAACATGGACTTTTTGCCCTGGGCAAAATACTCCAAACCCCAGAGTTCACAATCAAGAGATTGAACCACTGGAGCGAGTAGCTCTTCCAACTGCGATTGTTTACCAGCCAAACCCGATTACCTCGATAAGCTCTAACCTGGCGCTTTAGTGAATTTCACAAACAAAAAATGGGCATAAAGCCCATTTCAACTACCCACATGCAGCCAACATGCAGATGATATTTTAACCGAATCGAGGCTAGAATAAAAAATCTCAAAGCCCAGATACGAAAAAACCCCAATATGGGGCCAATCGTAAGGATTCGACTGATTCACTACTGGCATACAGTCTAGTCGAATCGAATTGGTAGCGGGGGCTGGATTTGAACCAACGACCTTCGGGTTATGAGCCCGACGAGCTACCAGGCTGCTCCACCCCGCACCTGAATGCAACTAAAACTCTGCGAATTAAGCTCTTTAAAGTGGCTTCACAGCTTGAAGGCGTTGCGTCCTTCGTCTTTGGGTATCCGCTAGAGGGTAAAACCACTCAGCGCCAAACCCAATTTGCTACAGACATGCTCTGTAACAAGGTGGCGCATTATAGGGGCGGCTTATGGCACAGTCAAGAGTAATAAAATCGCTGACAGCATTGGTTTCAAGTTAGGAAAAAAGATCTCGCACAGAAGCACTTTTTGTCAGCCCCCACCTACCACAAGCGAAGACTAACAAAAGATTCACGCGCCAGGCATGCTTATACATCAGCGCTCCCTTATATTTAAGCACTATTATCAGTCCATCATCATGCTTTCGTCATGAGAGAACGATAGTTGAATACACTTTTGAGCAGCCCGCACGCGGCCCAAACCTCACCAGCAATGACCTGGGAAAAGCCGGCATATTCGTACACCAGAATAGACGGGCAATTGTTTGGTAAGGGCTTACGGGATGATCTCGCGAGAGGGCTTGCAAAAGCGGCGAGCTCGGAAACTGTTATTTATCTACAGCATTTAATTTAATCAGAATTAATCCAGAACCGGGTAAGCGAGAGAGCATTACCATCAGCAAGCCTTAACGCTTAGTCCAGCTTGGGCTTTACTGTTTTGGAGAAAATTATGGCATTCGTGTTAGAAAAAATAACAGCGTTAGAATAATCACAATTACTGTGCAAACGGCGTGTCACTATAGTGAGGTGATAGCAAAGAACTCTCTGCCTGTAAGCCCTGCCTTACCCAGCTACGGGTTCGTTATAGCCTACACTCCTTGCTCTACCGCTCACAAAAAAGGCGCCCGAAGGCGCCTGTAGCGATTTATAGTAAGCTAAAAAAGATCGATAAAATAAACAGCCGTAATTAATCTTGGAGCCGCAAAAAAACGGCTCCAAGATCCACTCGCTAGCGAATAGTGAAAACAATCCGTTGATAACGAGTGAGCGATGGCGTTCCGTTATCTTCTACCTCAAGAACGATGTGCACCTGCTTACCGGGCTCATTGGGAACAGTAAAACTCGCACCACTCATAACACTGGCATTGGCAATGGAAACGTCTGTAGTGGCAGAGTCCGCTTCCTGGTAGTGCCACCAGCGATAAGTGAGCTGGTCTCCGTCCGGGTCTGTGGTCGGCGAAGCATCAAGCAGAACCGTTTCACCAGGCGAGACCTGCCGGTTCAGCGTTCCGACAACTTGGGCATTGGGCTGGTGATTGGCTTCATCGTAAGATTTATCACTCCAATCTACGCGAGCCGCAAAGTCGTTTTGGATGGCACCAACCCAACGTGTAATTGGCTTAAAGTACTCCTCCAACTTGCTCTGCTCAGCACTATCATAATTTTGGCGCCCCCAGCCGGTGCTGGTATACCAGCGGCCGGAAGGGTATTGGTAATTATCAACCGGCACCTTATCCAGCCATGTATTTTCCCGTACATGCACGTAGCGACCGCCCCATCCGCCCCAGTCAGGAGACTCTGTGCTGCGCAAGCCCGTGGGTATTTGATGGATAAAGGAGGGTGAATCGCCTTCGCCCATAAACGCTTCTCTTCCGCCGAGCTTGTCTTTAGTTCTCTCTTTGTAATACGAAATTAAAGAGTTATCGCTTTTAAAGATATTTTCCTGCATCCAAGACTCACTGAAGTAGGACGCTGGCTCTGCGGGCATATCCCAGCGCTGCCACCAATAGCCGAAGGTAATAAACTGATCAGAAATAATGGTTGGAATATTGTAGGGCTTTGCCCAAGTATTGCGGATGTATTTTTGAAAAGTGTTGTCCTGCTCCCAGATGAAATAAAAGCGAATCTTTTGGGCCACAGACGCCATTTTTTCCGGGTGTTGCTCTTCAATGGTTTTCAATGCTCGGGCAATACTGTTGGGGCCACCCCAGGCTTGTAACCAAATAGGCCGGCTGTCACTTTCATCCAAAAGCACATCAGCAATATGCTGTGAACCCTCTGTCTCCACCGTCATCTCACCATTATCGGAAACATTGCCAAGCTTGGTGACAGACTCTAAGTACTCGAGCGTTGGGTAACGTGCGTCGTGTTGAATAAGGTTGGAGTAGGACTCTGCATAGGCCTCATATATTGGCTCTTCCCAATAATCACCCGCCCAATTATGACCTTGCCAATGATATTGCGAGCTCGTTTTTACGATACCTTCAACATCAAATTCATTGGAATAAAGGAGAAACCTTACCAATGAAGCCTGGTCATCAATCTCGCCGTCAGTGGTAACGATGACACGAGTGCGATCACCCATGCCGACTGAACCCGAACTAGAAGAGCTGCTAGATGAGCTACTAGAGGAGCTGGACGATGAACTACTTGAAGAGCTGCTGCTGGAACTACTAGAAGAACTACTAGAAGAACTACTAGAAGAACTACTAGAAGAACTACTAGAAGAACTGCTAGAAGAACTGCTAGAAGAGCTACTGGATGTAGAACTGCTGGAACTGGAACTGGAACTGCTGGAAGACGAACTGGAAGTGCCGGGAATATCACTACAAGACCCAACAGAAAGATCGTTTCCAATCAGTGTCATTGTATCGATATTCGCCAAGCCGCCACTGGTGGTAGCAATTAGCTCAATCAGGTTATTGCCCGCGTCCAATTCAAGTACGGTGCTCACCGCTGTCCAACTGGTCCAGGCACCGGTGGAGTCGAAATCCACGGTGTCTTTGTTCGTACCATTAACCAGCACATCTCCCATGCGGTTGGTACTTGAACCGTTGGCATAACGCCATTCAAGGGCATAGCTGCCGCCATCTGGCACATACACCGCCCAGCTTATGCCATTACCGGTGGCATTTTGGGTATTGGCAAAGCCGCTGCCGGTAAAGCCACTGTTATTGGAATCCACAGAGCCATCCACATCACAGAAACCGGCCTCATCTTCCTGGAGCGTGAGCTCTATTCCGCCACCCGATGAACTGGAGCTCGAGGACGAGCTGCTGGAAGACGAACTGGAGCTGCTGCTGGAAGAACTGCTTGATGAACTACTGCTAGAGCTGCTAGACGAGCTACTGGAAGAAGAGCTGGAAGAAGAGCTGGACGAACTACTGGAAGAGCTTGACGATGAACTGCTACTGGAGGATGAACTACTCGGGGCTGTACCGCCGATCACTTCCAGATAATCCACATTCGCAAGACCAGAACCGTTAGTGGCTTCCAGGCGAATACTGTGTGTGCCGCTGGAAAGCGGTACCACTATGGAGCTTGTTTGCCAGCTTGCCCAACTGCCTGTGCCGGGATAATCCCAATTGCCCACTACAGTGCTGCCATCCACCTCGACTTTAGCCGAGCGGTTGGTAGACGAGCCGTTGGCATAACGAACATTAAAGGTATAGCTGGCGCTGCTGGGTACCGATACCACCCAATCAATACCGTTGCCATTGGCATTGTCGGTATTGGCAAAACCGCTGCCGGTAAAGCCGCCGTTGTTTGAATCTATCGAACCATCCACACCGACAAACCCTGCATCGTCTTCTTGGATGGTCTGCGCCACGCCGCTACCGCTTGAGCTGTTGCTAGATGAGCCGGAGCTGCTGGAACTACTAGAAGAACTTGAAGAACTTGAGGAACTTGAGCTGCTTGAAGAACTGGAGCTTGACGTCGTACTCGAACCTGAAGAACTGGATGAACTGGAACTTGAGCTTGACGAACTGGAGCTAGAGGAAGGCTCACCAGAATCCGGAAAGCTGTCGATGCTGTTTAAATACTTCTCCAGCATGGTATAGCCAACACTATCGGTATTGTTTCTGTCGCTGGCATCATTGGGGTTCAGCCCCTTGGCTATTTCCCAATCGTCCGGCATGCCGTCATGATCCGAGTCTCTCGGTGCTGTGCCACCCTGCAAATCGGGCAAGGGGCCTGGGCTACTGATATGCCCGTTACCATTAATGGCGGTACCGGTGCGCACCTCTTCAATGATGCGCGCATCCAGCGCGTCCCGGCGAGGCAGGCTGGTACCAACATCGGCCAACACCGTTTGGTAAGCATCCACCGCGGTTTGTTGATTAATCGGCATATACTCCGAGGGTGTATCCACTCTCAGGCCCGGAATTGCGTCTAGGTCCTTATCAATTTTTTCCCAATAGTGGGGGACAACCGCTAACCAGTTATCTTCTGTGGCGGCATCGTTGCCGTAGAAGTAGTTCTCTGCCACATACCAGTTACCGTAGTCACTGGCACCGTTGCGTGTGGTGGGTGTAATTGCCCGCTGATTATTTGGCGTTGCCGGGCCCGGCTTGTAGTAGTTAGCCACAACGTTTGCGTTACAAAAAACATGGGCGCTGTCACCTACCTGCTGGTTCTCACAACCATAGGTGCCAAGACCGCTCCAGTTGTAAATCACATTGTTTCTAAAGTCGTTATACCCAGAGCCAGAAGCAAATCGCGCAACGCGATCCTCGTTATGAGCGAATAAATTATGGTGATAAGTGGAGTAATTATTACCCCAAATACCGCCAAACTTGTGGTCACTGGAATTGGCTTCGGTAATCATCGAGTATTGAATCGTCACATACTCATTGAAGTAAATGGAAAAGACCTCATCGCTACTCCAGTTGGTCGAGATATGGTCATACACCTGATAACGGTTGGGGCTGTTTTTATTATTGGAAATGGTATCGCCACTGCCCGTTCCCCTCACGCGCAGGTAACGAATGATAACGTTATCTGCCGCAACCGTAAGGTGGCCATTAATGGCGATACCATCACCGGGAGCAGTTTGACCGGCAATGGTGATGTCATCATTATTAATTGAAAAATTGCCTGTGATGGTGCCGCCCACCTTAAAAACAACGGTACGAGGGCCAGATGCACTGAGCGCCTCGCCAAGGCTACCGGAACCGGAAGCGTTAAGGGTTGTGACCTCGTAGACCGCGCCGCCGCGACCACCCGAGGCCACTTTGCCGTAGCCCTCCGCGCCGGGAAAGGCGATGAGTTCTGCATAGCTGCTGACTGCCGGCAAGGCCAAAGCAGCAGCAACTGCAGAACTGAGAAGTAATTTTTTATTCATGTAACCATCCTCTATAGGGGTTATTTGATCGGTGAATTTTAAACCTTCAGTAAAAAAGACCTCTTTGCATTTACACAGGTTTGAGTTGGCAGAATCGCCAACGCCCCAAGTCCTTGGGTTTAACCACGCCTTTTTTATCATTATTCGGTCCGTCACCGTTTTGGCAGTCGATACAGACGAAGCGCCAGGAAAAAATACAAGGACACGGTGTTAGTCATAATTTCTCCACTACAGAAAAATCAACCAGCAATCTCTACTATTGTTTTTTGTGCAGGCGAAATGACAGGTATTGAAAAGCCGTTAATACAGCTAAGAAAACACACTCTCGAGCCTGTCACCTAGAGTGAATTATTGTGTTTTTTTTGGTGAACCCGAGAGCCGTTTGGGAAACAGTGATTTCTTTTTATTAACGGTGCACACTATGACAAATTTACTATCCCAACATCTATCCAAATCATTGGATGAACTGCCTGTATTCTAAGTGCTTTTAAGAAGTGAGCAGCTGCACACAAGCCGCTGACCAACCAGGTCACAACAGCTTCGAGAAGAAGGTACGGAAAATTATTGGCGTATCACCCATTCTGTTTGTCTCGTTGTTTTGTCAAACGAGACAAACAGAATGTATTGCGATAGTTTTTGTGAGGTAACGTTGGCGGCTTACGAACGTGATTTTATATTGAAGCAAGTACAATTATTATTCACATCCATTTTCTGTAAATAAGTATAAAATAGCTCGACGTTAGAACATGACCTTCCGTGTATAGGCGAGCAGGTATTTACAATTCTTTTTCCGCAATAAATAACGTCCCAAAAAATGCTCACTAGTTCGTCAAGATTGCCAGTCAACTGAGACGAAGTCAGGTTGAAGGCTCGAGTCACAAAAAGGAAACAAGTAAAACCCAATGCAGTCACGCCTTAAATATCAAAAGTACTGTCAGAATGGAGAGACGTCTTAAGATGGTGCCCACCAACCGGTAGGGTTGACGAGTAGCCGCGACGCAGTCGGGCTGAAAGTCCGAGCCACATGGGTATGGCGAGCGAACACGGGCGTAGTCCGGCCTTGAATAAAAAAAGGCTCTCCGTATTGAGAGCCTCTCTATGACGGTGCCCACTAATCGGCAGGACTGCCGATTAGCCGCGACTGAGTCGGGCTGAAAGCCCGAGCCACACGGATGTGGCGAGCGAACACGGATGTAGTCCGGCCTTGAATAAAAAAAGGCTCTCCTAATGGAGAGCCTTCTTATGATGGTGCCCACTAATCGGCAGGACTGCCGATTAGCCGCGACGTAGTCGGGCTGAAAGCCCGAGCCACACGGATGTGGCGAGCGAACACGGACGTAGTCCGGCCTTGAATAAAAAAAGGCTCTCCTAATGGAGAGCCTTCTTATGATGGTGCCCAAGGCCGGACTTGAACCGGCACGGCTTACGCCACTACCCCCTCAAGATAGCGTGTCTACCAATTCCACCACTTGGGCATTAATTCTATTTTTCAGCTGCTGCCTTTTACTCAACAGGTACCGCAGGCACCTCGTCATCACTGGCTTCGGCTGCATCTAGCAGTGCCTGGTCGATATCAGCTGCGGCCTCTTGTTGAGCCTCATCAATGCTTGCCGCTGCGTCTTCTTCGAGGCTGGGGATATCGCTATCCGTCTCAACAGCAGGAACATCGCTTTGCTCTGCTGGCGCTTCGATTTGCTCCAGTTCTGGCAAGGCATATTCGTCGCTTACTGCATTCCTGTTTTTAGCGATAACCGCCAAAGAAAAGGAGGTAGCAAAAAAGGCTGTTGCCAACACAGCGGTCAAGCGGGAAAAGAAATTTCCTGATCCACCGGAACCGAACAGGGTTTGAGAAGCCCCTGCACCGAAGGATGCCCCCATATCTGCGCCTTTACCCTGCTGCAGCATAATTAAACCAATAATCGCCAGGGCGGTTAACAGGTGAACCAATAAAATAATGTTTTCCATTGTTTACTCTCTAATTTTTACTTACTCCGCAGCACGACATATGGCTACGAAGTCTTCGGCATTCAGTGATGCGCCACCGACAAGAGCGCCATCTATATCTTTTTGTGAAAACAAGCCTGATGCCGAGTCAGGTTTCACGCTACCACCGTAAAGAATGCGAATCTGTTCGCCTTCTGGCCCAAGCACTTCCCTAATGTAGGAATGTACATCTTGCGCCATTTCTGGCGTTGCTGTTTTGCCAGTACCAATGGCCCATACGGGCTCATACGCAATAATACCTTTTGCCACACCAGGCAAACCGCAGTGCTCGACTACCGCCAATAGCTGCTTGCCAACGATATCAAAGGTTTTGCCCGCTTCGCGCTCTTCGAGCGTTTCACCGATGCAAAGTACCGGGATCAAGCCACAATCCAGTGCGTACTGAAATTTTTCAGCCACGAGAGCAGAACTCTCTTTGTGGTACTCACGGCGCTCGGAGTGGCCAACAAGTACATAGTTGCAACCAACGTCTACGAGCATTTCACCGGATACTTCGCCTGTGTATGCACCAGAAACATGCTTGCTTACGTCTTGTGCACCAAGGCCTATATTCGAGTTTTCCAGCTGTACTGCGGCCGCGCTCAGGTATGGGTAGGGTGGACACACCGCCACTTCAGCCTGATGCACGCCTGACCACTGGCTCGTAAGCCCTTCCAGTAACTTCTGGTTCGCAGCACTACTGCCGTTCATCTTCCAGTTACCAATAACTATTTGACGACGCATATTAAATACCCTTTATCCCAAAAATGTGTGGAGTGTTCACTCGTCATAATAAAGGGCATAGCACAACGGCCCCGATGAAAAACGGGCGCAAATAGTAGCGGAGAACGCCCCTGGATACAACGATGTAATCACCTGTTTTTACGAAAGTTTTGCTCTTATCCGCGAAAGATCTAGGTTCACGAAAGCGCTTTACCCACAATTTCTGCCAGCTCATGGGCTAAATCTGTTACCAGATGGTGCTGCTGGCCCTCTACCATCACGCGTATCACCGGCTCTGTGCCCGAGGGGCGCAGAAGCACCCGCCCGTTTCCTTCCATTCTTTTTTCAGCGTCATTCACTGCGGCTTGTATAGTGTCGTTCTTTTCCACATCGATCCTGTTCTTGATCGGCACATTCACCATCACTTGCGGCATTTTCTGCATACGCTGTTTTAATTCATAGAGGCTCTGCTGCTCCGCGATAAGCGCTCGCAACACCTGCAGAGCAGAAATCAAGCCATCTCCGGTGGTAGTGAGGTCGGCACAGATGATATGGCCGGAAGATTCACCACCCAGTAACCATCCATTTTTCTTCATTGCCTCGATGACATAGCGGTCACCTACATTAGCGCGCTCGAAGGGAATACCCAGACTTTGCAGACCTTTCTCAAAACCGAAGTTACTCATCATTGTGCCAACAACGCCGGTACTCTCACCACAGGTTTTCCGGTGACTGGCGATGATAAACAACAACTGATCACCGTCCACCACTTCACCGCGCTCATCGACGAACATTACCCTGTCCCCGTCGCCATCAAAGGCGATACCCAGGTCAGCATGAGACTCCAGTACTTGACGCTGTAGCTGGTTCATTTTGGTTGAACCACACTTGAGGTTTATATTCACACCGTTGGGCTGATTGCCTATGGAAATGACACGTGCACCCAACTCTGTTAATACTGCGGGTGCAATGTTATAGGTTGCGCCGTTTGCACAGTCTACAACGATGGTCAGACCCGCAAGGCTGAAGCCCCAGGGCAGCGAACCTTTACAAAATTCGATATAGCGGCCTTCTGCGTCTTCAACACGATGGGCTTTACCTAACTCTCCGGAGGTAGTCATGGGCTTTTCGATCTGAGCTTCGATAGCAAGCTCCACCTCATCCGCTAGCTTGCTTCCCCGGGTATTAAACAGCTTGATACCGTTATCACTATAAGCGTTGTGAGATGCGCTGATCACTATGCCGGCACTCGCCTGAAAGGTACGGGTGAGATAGGCAATAGCCGGCGTTGGCATGGGGCCCAGCAAGCCGACGTTAACACCTGCTGCTATCAAGCCAGCCTCCAAGGCAGACTCAAACATATAACCGGAAATTCGGGTGTCTTTACCAATAAGAACGGTGCCATTGCCAGCGCGATTCTGCTGTTCAGCGAGCACCTTGCCAACAGCCCAGCCCAGCTGAAGAAAAAATTGCGGAGTGATTGCACCCTCACCTACTTTCCCCCGGATGCCGTCTGTGCCGAAGTATTTACGCGCCATTATCTCTTTCCCCTTTTTTTATAGCCTGCAGTAATCTAATCGCGTCAGCTGTTTCTGCAACATCATGAGCGCGGATAATCCTGGCGCCATTTTGCGCAGCAATAACTGCCAGAGTAAGGCTGCCTGCAAGGCGATCTTCTGGTTTTCTTCCCAGTAGCCGACCAATCATCGATTTACGAGAGAGCCCTGCCAAGATGGGATAGCCAAGGTTTTCTATTTGACTCAGGTCCCTCAATAGCTGCAAATTATGCTCATCGGTTTTTCCGAAGCCATAGCCTGGGTCCAGGATAATTTGCGGCACGTCTATACCTGCTTTCTGAGCAAAATCCTGAAGTATACCCACCCGCAGAAGCAAGTACTCGCACACCTCTGATACTGCATTGCTGTAGGTAGGATTGTGCTGCATTGTGCTGGGTTTGCCCTGCATATGCATCAAACAAAGGGGAACTTTTGCGTTCACTGCAGCCTCAATTGCGCCTTTTTTTTCCAGCGCGCGCACGTCGTTTATCAAGCCCCCACCAAGCTTAACCGACTCGGTCATTATTTCGGGGGACGAGGTATCGACGGATATAACTGCATCCACATTTTTTGATAAGGCTTCCACAACTGGCAGCACCCGTGCACACTCTTGCTCAAGGCCAACGGGAGCCGCGCCAGGTCGGGTGGACTCTCCACCTACGTCGATAAACGCCGCGCCATCTGCCACCATTTTTTCTGCGGCTAGCAGGGCACTGCTTATAGAAACGGCACCATCACTTTTGCAATGCTTTCCGCCATCGTAAAAAGAGTCCGGCGTGACATTGAGCACCCCCATAATTTTGGGAGTGGACAAGTCCACATGTCGAGATCCGCATTTGAGAATCATGTCAGGAAGGCTAAGTGAATGCTCGCCGAGCAGGGAGAAGAGAGGCCCACCACAGGTGATAAGCCCCTTGTTCTTAGTTAGTGTTGATTCGCCGGCCCGCCGACGGTGGAACCATCAGCAGGTTTAGTGTCTTCGCCATCGCTACTGCCACCACCAAAACCGGTGTTATGCCAGTCACGCGGGGGGCGCACCTTAAGACGCGCCATCAAATCTGCTACTTGATCGGCATCGATAGTTTCGTATTCCATCAGCGCATCTTTCATGGCTTCCAGAATATCTTTATTTTCATCAAGAAGGCTTTCGGCCACTTTGTAGCAATCGTCAATGATGAATTTTACTTCTTCATCGATTGTATTGGAGGTTGCGCCGGAATATTGAGGCTTGCCCGTTCCAGGGTATGCGCCCTCGTCCTCACCGTAATGAAGAGGGCCAAGCTTCTCTGACATACCCCATTTCATAACCATATTGCGCGCCATACTGGTGGCCATCTCGATGTCGCTGGTTGCGCCATTAGATACACCATCTGCACCGCCAGTCATCTCCTCGGCAATTCGCCCCCCATAAGCAGAGGCAATTCTGCTGAGAATATAACGACGGCTGTAACTGTGACGGTCGTCCTCTGGAAGATATTGGGTAACACCCAAAGCACGCCCACGAGGAATGATAGTTACCTTGTGAACAGGATCATGCTCAGGGGTGAGGAAACCGACGATGGCATGGCCGGCCTCATGGTAGGCCGTCATTTCTTTTTCCTTCTCGCTCATCACCATGGACTTGCGTTCAGCACCCATCATGATTTTGTCGCGAGCTTTCTCAAATTCTTCCATGGTTACCAAGCGCTTGTTTGCACGCGCGGCAAATAGCGCCGCTTCGTTAACAAGGTTGGCCAAATCTGCGCCGGAAAACCCGGGTGTACCGCGAGCGATAATGGACGCCTGCACCTGATCATCCATAGGCACTTTGCGCATATGGACCTTGAGGATCTGCTCTCGGCCACGAATATCGGGCAGGCCAACAAACACCTGTCGGTCAAAGCGACCTGGACGCAGCAGGGCCTTATCCAGTACATCGGGCCGGTTAGTCGCAGCAATCACAATCACACCTTCATTGCCCTCGAAGCCGTCCATTTCTACCAGTAGCTGATTAAGTGTTTGCTCTCGCTCATCGTGACCACCACCATGACCTCCGCCGCGATGGCGACCAACAGCGTCTATCTCGTCGATAAAGATAATACAGGGAGCCTGCTTCTTGGCCTGGTCGAACATGTCGCGCACCCGCGACGCACCCACACCAACAAACATCTCAACGAAATCAGAGCCGGAGATAGAGAAAAACGGCACTTTTGCTTCCCCTGCGATGGCTTTTGCCAAGAGGGTTTTACCGGTTCCGGGAGGGCCTGCCATCAATACGCCCCGGGGGATACGACCACCCAGGCGCTGGAAACGGGAAGGGTCTTTCAGAAACTCAACAAGCTCCTGCACATCTTCTTTTGCTTCATCCACCCCTGCCACATCGGCAAAGGTGGTTTTAACCTGGTCTTCTCCAAGCAAACGCGCTTTGCTCTTGGCAAAGCTCATCGGCCCGCCACGCCCGCCAGCGCCGCCCTGCATCTGACGCATGAAGAAAATGAACACGGCGATAAACAACAGGATGGGGAAGCTGGCAACAAGCAACTGTTCCCACAGGTTGGTTTTTTCCGGAGGTACACCCTTTACATCGACATTGTTGTCGAGCAGCGTGTCCATAAATTTCATATCGAGGACTTCCGGGATAATTACCACAAACGACGAGCTATCGCCGCGCAGCCCGCGAATCAAGCGGCCTTCGATGGCTACCTCACTCACCCTCTGATCAACCACCTCGTTCATAAACTCGGAATAGCTAATCTCATCATGAGGTGATGATTCGTTGAAATTCTGAAAGACAGTAAAAAGTACTGCTGCAATTACCAGCCACAGTACAAGGTTTTTAGCCATATCGTTCAAGGCTGCTTCTCCTCGGTTTTCGTCTCAGCCAAACGGCAAAGACATTGGAATCTTTTTAACGTAATTAGGCCCGCAGATTGTAACTCAATCGGTATCAGTATAGCCCTCACCCAATTCAGTCTTTATAACCTTTAGACACTACATAGACCTCTCTTGAGCGGGCACGGGATGCATCGGGCTTGCGAGTTACCACTTTTTGAAAGTTTTCACGACAGAGGCGATACCAGTCATCAAAGCCTTCACCCTGAAACACTTTACAGGCAAACATGCCACCAGGCTTCAAGACCACCTGCGCCATATCCAGTGCCAGCTCCACAAGGTACATCGCTTTGGGCTGATCTACATTGCTTATTCCACTCATGTTGGGGGCCATATCAGAAATTACAAGATCCGCTTTCGCGCCTCCCATTGAATCCAATATCTCCCTGAGCACATTTTCTTCGGTGAAATCGCCTTGAATAAAGCTAACACCCGCTATGGGATCCATAGGTAAAATGTCAGAAGCGAGCACCGTACCTTTATCACCAACAGCCTGTACGGCAACCTGAGACCAGCCACCAGGAGCGGCCCCTAAGTCCACAACAGTTTGACCGGGCTTGAACAGGCGGTCTTTTTTATCAAGTTCGATGAGCTTGTAACTGGCCCGGGAGCGGTAGCCGTCTTTTTGAGAGGCTTTTACATACTGGTCTTTAAAGTGCTCTTTCAACCAGCGGTCACTACTTTTAGATCTGGACATAGAAATCAGGGATTGGAATACATGACTTGTTCCCTGCATTTTAGGGGCTTAAGGCCTCCAGGTCGAATAGCCATTGGGGCGCACTGCAATATTCCCTTACAATGGCGCCAGTTTTACACTCAATCGAGAATATTCATGCCTTTAAAAAACGACAAAATCAAACAGTATCGAACCATCGGCCACGGCCTCAATCCAATTGTTACCGTTGCAGGTAAAGGCCTCAGCGACAACGTGCTTGCCGAGTTGGAACGAGCACTGGAAGACCACGAACTTATCAAAGTAAAGGTCGCCGTGGTGGATCGAGAGCTGCGCAAAGCCCTAATCGAAGAGCTGTGTACCCGCAGTAAAGCACAGCTGGTTCAGGAAATTGGCAAAATCGCGCTCATTTTCCGCGAAGCCCAGAAGCCAGACCCGCGAAAATCCAATATTCGATAAGGCTGTGCAGAATCATGCAAATATCAAGAAAGCACAGTGTGTTCGCTTGTCGCATCGCCGACCATTAGTAATACTGCTGACGCGATGATTAAAAGCATAAAATTCAAGTTGTGGCTAACTTTTTTAATGACCTTGGTACTCAGTACCACAGCCATGTTGCTTTTTACTCACGCCAGCGTGAAACAGGGCTTTCTTGACTATGTAAGCCAGCAGGCCATCAGCCGACTGCAGTATTTGGAAAATGCCATAAAGGAGGTCTACGCTCAGGAAATGTCCCTTTCTTCGCTAAAGGACGACCAGCGAGTATGGCGCAGACTAAAATATCAAACCTTTCGCGAATATATCGAACAGCAATCTCGCGAAGCCCTCAGCAATAACGAACCACCACTGCATCCAAGCGTTAAAGCACAGGAAAGAGCGTTTGTAGACCAGCTCATTCTTGTGGATGCCGATAAAAGTATTATCGTTGGCGAAAAATTTGAGAATGCAGAGTACTCATGGCGAGAGTTGTTTTTTGAAGATCAGCTGATTGGCTATATAGGCTATATCAAACCCAAGGATTTTATGCGATCCGTTGACAGGCTGTTCATTAACCAACAGCTTAAAGCGTTTGCTCTGCTTAGCATTGGCATTTTTATCGGTTCGTTTCTTATTGCTCTTTTAGTTTCCAGCTGGCTGGTTAAACCAATGAGCGAGCTGTCAAAAGCTGCAGAAAAAATATCTTCCGGTGACTACAGCGTTCGCATAAACCGCGCAGCCTCAGACGAGATGGGCGCACTGTGCAATAATTTTAATGAGTTAGCTCGCACACTCTCCGCAAATGAAGCTGCGCGTAAACAGTGGGTAGCCGATATTTCTCATGAAATGCGCACACCCCTATCAGTTTTACAGGCGCAAATCGAAGCTATGCAGGATGGAATACGGCCAACCAGTGAAGAAAACCTTGCGCTGCTAAAAACGAAAATAGACTCCCTCAGCCGACTTATTAACGATTTATACGAGCTATCGCTTTCCGACCTGGGGGCATTGAGCTACAGTAAAGAAAACCTGGACCTCTCCACTGTAATAAATAATATTGCACCGGACTACGAGCAAAAGCTGGCCAGCGATGGCCTCGAACTTTTGGTTGAAAATACGCTCAGCGAAAAGGCCAGAATATTTGCAGACCCAAAACGCATATCTCAATTATTCAGCAATTTACTGGAAAATAGCGCACGCTATACGGACGCCCCAGGAAAAGTGCTACTAAGGGCCAGCAGAGAGAAACATTTAATCCACATAACATTGGAAGATAGCGCCCCCGCTGTAGCAGAAGATCAACTCGACTCTATTTTCGATCGACTTTTCCGTATTGAAACATCTCGAAACCGCGCCACAGGTGGGGCCGGTTTGGGTTTAAGTATATGCAAGAATATCGTTGAAGCACACAACGGTAGAATATCTGCGCAACAATCAACCCTCGGCGGCCTGCAAATCAAACTGAGTTTTGACCTCACCTAAGGAGAGTTTAACCATGTCAAAAATATTAATTGTTGAAGACGAACCGGATCTCGCGCAATTAATTGGAGATTATCTCCAGGCTGCAGATTACCAGAGCCATATCATTACCAGAGGTGACGAAGTGGAACCCTGGCTGAGAAACAACAGCGCAGACCTGATACTGCTCGACTTGATGCTACCGGGTAAAAGCGGTTTGGATATCTGCAAAGATATCCGCAGTCACTCAGAGCTGCCACAAATTCCTATTATTATGGTTACCGCTAAAGTTGAAGAGATCGACCGCTTACTTGGCCTCGAGCTGGGTGCAGATGACTACGTATGCAAGCCTTGCAGCCCTCGAGAAATCGTTGCGCGTGTAAAAGCGGTTCTGCGCAGAATGCAGTCGACCCCGCAGGTTCAAAGAGGCGGCGTTGAATTGAATGAAGACAGTCAGCAAGTTACCATCAAAGGCCAGACAGCAGAGCTAACAACTATTGAATTCTGCTTATTCAAACTACTTTACGATGAGCCAGGCAAAATATTCTCCAGACAATTCATCATGGATAACATTTACAGTGACTACAGGGTGGTTAGCGATAGAACTGTTGACAGCCACGTGAAGAAGCTTCGAAAAAAATTGCAGGATCTGTCGCCAGACACGGAAATAATCCATTCCGTTTACGGGGCAGGCTATAAGTACGAGTTACATTAACCATGAAGATATTTTTAGTTCTCAGCTGCATGAGTATGCTCGCTGCCTGCTCAAGTACCAATGTACCAAAGAATATGCTGGTCGACTTTAAAACTCGCATAACGAGCAGCGGCCTGAAGCATTTTCAGCTGCAAATAGTGCCCAATAAAGAAGCAATGGCAGAGAGGTCCTCAAACCGGAGGCGTGCCGACGGCGATCAGCGGCGCTCCAACCCCGACCGGCTGGCTCGAAACAATGAACGAATGCTTGTTGCTCAGGCGCAGGAGCTTATCGCTTTAAATGGCTATTGTAAGAAGGGCTTTTGGTTGCTCGATAAAAGCCTGTACGGGCATGCGCCTTATATTCGCGCCGAATGCAATGACACAGCAACAAAAGAGGATCGAGCCCAATTTCCAGATACTTTACACAGGTGGTAGGTAACACCTGTTTTCCCTGGGCCTGTGAAAACCCATTGAGCGCTGCACACATCCACATTCCGTCCATATTCCTTCCGCACTTTTTCGCAATAATACATTCGAATCATTTATACATGACGAACCGCAAAACGGCAAAACCGTGATTTAGCAGGCCAATGGCCTGCTTTTTTTTGTGCTCCGAAATTACTGTATGTGTATTTGAGGCACAAAAAAAGCGAGCCAGGCTCGCTTTTCTACCCAAACATTCTGTACATTAAATATGCAGAACAGAATCGATTTCGTATTCCATTTCACCACCCGGTGCTCGAACAAGCGCGACGTCACCCACCTCTTTACCTATCAATGCGCGAGCAATGGGAGAAGTAACAGAGATTTTATTTTCCTTAATACTGGCCTCGTCCTCACCGACAATTTTGTAGGTTATTTCTTCATCGGTCTCAATATTAATTATTTTTACCGTGGTTCCGAAAATAACTTTCCCGCTTTGAGGAATAGCTGTGACATCAATCACCTGAGAGGTAGACAGCTTCGCTTCAATATCCTGAATTCGCCCTTCACAAAAGCCTTGCTGCTCACGAGCGGCATGATATTCAGCATTCTCTTTTAAATCGCCATGCTCTCTAGCCTCAGCGATTGCTGCGGTGATTCTTGGCCGATCTTCTTTTTTTAGCTTTTCTAACTCATCTCGCAGGGCTTGTTCCCCCGCTACAGTCATTGGGTACTTTTGCATTGATTTAACCTTAAGCTGTGATGCGCTTGTGCAATTCCTGCAGGCGCCTTACTTCTTGTTCTTTGCCAAAGCGGATAGCCATGCACAATGCATGTGCTGCTGCCAGTGTAGTCGTGTAGTAAACGTGATTATTTTCTGCGCTGCGACGTATCGAGGCGGAATCTTTTATCGCCTTTTTACCTTCAGTGGTATTGATCACCAAGTCGATTTCTCGATTCTTGATCATATCCACAATGTGCGGCCTGCCTTCACCAACCTTATTCACGTATTTAACGCTCAGGCCCGCATCCTCAAGCTTTTTCGCTGTTCCGTGGGTAGCCACCACAGAAAACCCAAGGCTGGCCAACTCTTTAGCCACAACAACGATACCTTCTTTATCAAAGTCTCTCACGCTGATAAAGGCGGTACCGCCCGAGGGAAGCCCAGAACCGCTACCTACTTGCGCTTTCGCGTATGCTTCGGCAAAAGTATCTCCAACCCCCATCACCTCACCGGTAGATTTCATTTCCGGGCCGAGGATAGGGTCTACAGCAGGGAACTTATTAAAGGGGAAAACCGCTTCTTTCACACTATAATAATCGGGAATAACTTCTTTGGTGAAGCCCTGCTCCTGCAAAGTCTTACCCGCCTGACAAAGGGCTGCAATTTTTGCCAGGGATACACCGATACATTTGCTCACGAAAGGCACTGTGCGCGAGCCTCGCGGGTTCACTTCAATGACATAAATTTTGCCGTCCTGATAGGCCAGCTGCACATTCATCAAGCCCACTACTCCCAGCTCCCGAGCCATTTTTCGCACTTGCTCGCGCATCTCGTCCTGCACGTCTTCGGCTAGAGAGTATGGTGGTAAGGAGCAAGCGGAGTCACCAGAGTGAACACCACACTGCTCAATGTGCTGCATAATTGCGCCAATCACTACAGTTTCGCCGTCGGATACTGCATCAATATCCACTTCAATGGCGTTGTTGAGGAAGCGGTCCAATAGTACTGGAGCGTCTTCAGAAGCTTGCACAGCTTCTTTCATATAGGTCGCCAGCTCGTTTTTGGTATAAACGATTTCCATAGCTCTGCCACCCAACACATAGGATGGACGCACCACCAGCGGGTAACCCACTTTATCAGCAACGGCGATCGCTTCTTCAGTAGAGCGGGCGATGGCGTTGTCTGGCTGTAACAGACCAAGCCGTTGAACCATTTGCTGGAAACGCTCGCGGTCTTCTGCTCTGTCGATAGCTTCCGGGCTGGTACCAATAATCGGCACACCTTCAGCTGCAAGGTCGTTGGCCAGTTTTAAAGGTGTCTGACCACCAAACTGCACAATCACACCCTTGGGTTTTTCTTTGTGGACAATTTCCAGCACGTCTTCCAATGTTACCGGCTCAAAGTAGAGCCTGTCTGAGGTGTCATAATCCGTGGAAACCGTTTCCGGGTTACAGTTCACCATAATGGTTTCGTAGCCATCATCACGCGCCGCCAATGCAGCGTGCACACAGCAATAGTCGAACTCAATACCCTGGCCAATGCGGTTGGGGCCGCCGCCAAGCACCATAATTTTTTCACGCCCTGAAGGCTCTGCTTCACACTCTTCTTCATAGGATGAGTACATGTAAGCAGTGGAAGTGGCAAACTCTGCCGCGCAGGTGTCAACGCGTTTGTAGACCGGATGAATACCGAGCTTGTGGCGGTGATCGCGCACGGTTTTTTCCGTCACTGCCAATAAAGTTCCCAGGCGTTTATCAGAAAAGCCTTTGCGCTTTAAGCGAAACATTATATCGGCATCGATTTCCAACAAAGGCTTAGAGGCCAGCGCGATTTCTGTATCGATAATGTCTTTAATCTGCGCCAGGAACCAGCGGTCAATTTTGCTCTGCTCGAAGACATGGTCGATACTCATGCCCGCCCGAAAAGCATCGCCCACATACCAGATACGCTCGGCACCGGGCGTCGCCAGGTCTCGTCGAATTTGCGCCTTGGCATCATCAGCACTTAAATCGACCTTTGGCTCAAAACCGGAGGAGCCAACTTCCAGCCCTCGCAAGGCTTTCTGCAAAGACTCCTGGAACGTGCGGCCAATAGCCATCACCTCTCCCACAGATTTCATCTGCGTCGTCAATCGCGCATCGGCATCGCCAAATTTTTCAAAAGTGAAGCGGGGTATCTTGGTAACCACGTAATCGATGGAAGGCTCAAAGGAAGCCGGTGTTGCACCGCCGGTGATCTCGTTTTGCAGCTCATCCAGGGTGTAACCCACAGCAAGCTTTGCTGCAACTTTGGCGATGGGGAAGCCTGTAGCTTTTGAGGCCAAAGCGGATGAACGGGAAACCCTTGGGTTCATTTCAATAACCACCAGGCGGCCATCATCCGGGTTCACTGCAAACTGTACATTTGAACCGCCGGTCTCTACACCAATTTCACGCAATACCGCGAGGGAGGCATTACGCATGATCTGATATTCTTTATCGGTTAAGGTCTGCGCAGGCGCAACAGTAATGGAGTCACCGGTATGCACCCCCATAGGGTCGAAGTTTTCGATAGAACAGATAATTATGCAGTTATCGTTTTTGTCCCGCACAACCTCCATCTCATACTCTTTCCAACCAAGTAGCGATTCATCAATTAACAACTCGTTGGTTGGAGACAGGTCCAACCCACGGGTGCAGATTTCTTCAAACTCTTCCCAGTTATAGGCAATACCACCACCGGACCCCCCCATGGTAAATGAGGGGCGAATGATGACAGGAAAGCCAAATTCCTTAGGCACTTCGTTGGCTTCATCAAGGGTGTGCACGATTTTCGCCCGTGCGCACTCAAGGCCTATTTTCTTCATGGCCTTATCAAAACGGTCGCGGTCTTCAGCTTTATCGATGGCATCCTGAGTTGCACCGATCAGCTCTACACCGTACTTATCCAGTACACCCTCTTTGTGCAGCGCCAGTGCACAATTGAGCGCTGTCTGACCACCCATGGTTGGCAAAACCGCATCTGGGCGTTCTTTCTCAATGATTTTTTCAACTGTCTGCCAGGTAATGGGTTCGATGTATGTGGCATCGGCCATGGCAGGGTCGGTCATGATGGTCGCCGGGTTGGAGTTCACCAGAATCACCCGAAAGCCTTCTTCTCTCAGGGCCTTACAGGCCTGTGCGCCCGAGTAGTCGAACTCGCAGGCCTGACCGATGACTATCGGACCGGCACCAATAATCAGAATACTTTTAATATCTGTACGTTTTGGCATTGTTTCTCCGTTGGATATCAGCGATTTTGCTGCATCAACTCAATAAAGTGATCAAACAAGTCAGCGGCATCATGCGGGCCCGGGCTGGCTTCCGGGTGGCCCTGGAAGCTGAATGCGGGCTTATCCGTGAGTTCGATACCCTGCAGCGAGCCATCAAACAGGGATTTATGCGTCACTTCCACATTCGCTGGCAGAGAAGCCTCATCGGCGGCGAAACCATGGTTCTGGCTGGTTATTAGCACGCGGCCTGTTTTAAGGTTCTGCACAGGGTGATTGGCACCATGATGGCCAAATTTCATTTTTACTGTTTTCGCGCCACTGGCCAGGGCAAGTAACTGATGGCCAAGGCAAATGCCAAACATAGGCATATTTTTTTCTAACAGCACTTTTATCGCAGCAATAGCGTAATCACAAGGTTCTGGGTCGCCGGGGCCATTTGAAAGGAACACGCCGTGGGGGTTCATTGCCAACACATCTTCCACAGGTGTTTGCGCGGGCACGACAGTGAGATCACAACCGCGATCTACCAGCATGCGCAAAATATTTCGTTTTGCGCCAAAATCATAAGCAACAACCTTGTAAGGCTTTTCTGCTGGCGAGCAAAAACCTTTACCAAGCTGCCAGCTGCCAGTGTCCCACTTGAAGGCTTCTGCAGTGGTAACTTCTTTTGCCAAGTCCACGCCCTGCAGACCATCAAAGCCCTTGGCGGCGGCTAGCGCTTTTTGCTGGTCAATATCGCCCGCCATCAGGCAGCCATTCTGAGCGCCCTTATCACGTAAAATCCGCGTGAGCCTGCGCGTATCGATATCGGCAATGGCAACAATATTTTTGGCCGCCAAGTATTCATCTAGGGGCTGTTCGTTGCGAAAATTACTGGATAGCAACGGCAGGTCTCGTATCACCAGGCCTGCGGTCCAGAGCTTTTCACGCTCTTCGTCTTCAGGGTTGGTGCCGGTATTGCCAATATGAGGATAAGTTAAGGTGACAATCTGGCGAGCGTAGGAAGGGTCGGTCAGAATTTCCTGGTAGCCCGTGATCGAGGTATTGAAAACCACCTCGCCCACTGACATACCCTCAGCACCAATGGAAACACCCTTAAACACGCTGCCATCCTCTAGCACCAAAAGCGCGGGTTTCTGGACCTGGCCAAACAGTGATTGCGATGCTGTAAGCGGGGATGATTGTGCCAAATGAGCGCCCTCCAATAATGATTAATCTTCAATTTACCTGCGACAGGCCGCACGAATGAGCACACTCATGTTGCTTGGAGTGTGTTTCCCTTGGTTACAAAACCCGATAAAAGAGTGATCTCGCGGCAGTTAGTCTGTCTGTTTTCAAGCTATAAAAAAGCGAGGCAAAGGCTGTAAATGCCTAACCCCGCTTTTGAATTCATGAACTTCGAAGCCTATATGAATAACAACATAAACATTTCATATAAATAGCTTATTTGAAAAGCCAATTAATTAGCTGTTCCAACCGAAGCTAGGCGCGTGCCTGATCTGAGGGCGGATTCTACTCTAAAGGCTTCTCACCTGTCCACGACACACTCACTGATTATGCTTTGAATCAATTCCAGACCATGGCGCCAATTTCTATTTGAGCATAGTAAAACTCTGGCTGACTGCTGGCGAAATCGCTGTCGATCCACTTACGGGACACCGAAGCGCGAATAAAGGTGCGATTGTTCAATTCCAGTCGCAAACCGGCACCAAGCTCATAGGAGAAGCTGGTATCGGTGTAGGAAGACTGCCAGGTATCACACACATAACCCCACCATGGATGCCACCAACAACCACCAACGGGCGGGCTGCTGGCAATGTTACTGTCGATGGTGGCCCAACCAAGGCCGCCTTCGATGTAGGGCGTAAAGCGGTTTTCGCTAAAGTGGTAAATACCTTTCACGGTGCCGCCCCACTGATCCATCTTGTGGCGAATTGTCTGCGGCTCTGTTTCGTCATCGGCGGGAGCAAGGTACGCAGAATAAGGGGCGCTCATCCAATCAAACTGGAAGCCCACATTAAACTTTGGGGTATAGTTGTAGCCAAAGCGAAAGCCCCAGCCGTAATCACTGCCCACATCAACGCCACTGCCACCTTGATACTTAATAGACATGTCTTCCTGATAGCGCAGCACAAAGGAGGACTCCATTTTGCCACTGCGAAAGCTGGCGTTCTGCTGGGCTAAAGCCTGCCCCGCAAATGAAATTAATACCAGCAATACGATTAAACGTTTCATACCCTTCCTCGCCTGTTTTTATTTCAAGTCCAATACATCTTGCATATCGTAGCGCCCAGGCCCCTGGCCGCTCAGCCATACGGCAGCTCTAGCAGCTCCCCGCCCAAAGGACATGCGGCTTGAGGCCTTATGGGTGATTTCCACTCGCTCACCATCAGCCATAAAGGAGACCGTATGGTCTCCCACCACATCGCCGCCGCGAACGGTAGCGAAGCCAATTGTACTGCGTTCACGCGCACCGGTTTGACCTTCTCGCCCATACACAGCTTCTTGCTCGAGGCTTCTGCCAAGGGCATCGGCCACAACCTTACCCATACTCAACGCTGTTCCGGAAGGAGCATCCACCTTATGGCGGTGATGAGCTTCATAAATCTCCACATCAACATCATCTCCCAATACCCGCGCGGCCATATCCAGCAACTTGAAGCAGAGGTTAACACCGGTACTAAAATTCGAAGCAATACAGACCGGAACGTTTTTCAGCGCTTCGTCAAATTGCACTTTTTGCTCGGCATTGAAACCCGTAGTTCCAACGACCATGGCCTTGCCTGCAGCGCCACATACTTGCGCATTGCGAACGGTGGCTTCCGGCACGGTAAAGTCAATAAGCACATCAAAATGGCCAACCACCTGCTCAATATCACCAACAACCATTACGCCATTTTTGCCAATACCGGCCAACTCGCCAGCATCAGCTCCCACCAGGCTAGAGTCTGGCCGCTCAATAGCCGCTGTTAATTCAGCACCTTCGGCCGAGTGAACAGCCTCAATAAGAATTTTTCCCATGCGCCCACCGGCACCGGTAACAGCAATATTTATTGTCATGGTTTAATCTCAGTTCTGGTGTTATGTATTGGTTTTATAGGATTGGCAATTTAGCACGCTAAAGAGATAGCGAAGTATTGAGCGCTTTGCTTTGAAGGCCCCCGCTTCGCTCATTGCAAGGGCTTTGGCTGACTCCCGGCGGCGATGAGCTTCGCTCTTAGGGTAAACCAGCAAATAGGTCATCCCTGTCGAATAACTACTCGCCCTAAAAATCTGACAGCTGTCTGCGAAAGCCTTGGATGTTTAGGGCTCCATGTTTACATTTTCATATCACCAAAGAAATTTTTCATCCCGTCAAACCAGCTGTGCTGCTTTGGCGAATGTGTTTTACCCTTGAATGAATCTTTGAGTTGCTCGAGTAAATCTTTTTGCTTGCTACTGAGATTAACGGGTGTTTCCAGAATTACCCGGCACAGTAAGTCGCCAGCCGAACCTCCGCGCACAGGCACGACGCCCTTATTACGCAGACGGAACAATTTGCCTGTCTGTGTTTCGACTGGAATTTTCAGTTTTACCCGGCCATCCAATGTTGGCACTTCGATCTCGCCGCCCAGGCAGGCATCAAAAATACTGATGGGCACTTCGCAATAGAGGTTCTTTCCGTCACGCTGGAAAAACTCATGGTCTTTAACATTAACCTGAACGTATAGGTCGCCAGATGGACCGCCATCGGCTCCGGCTTCGCCCTCTCCTGCGAGACGAATACGATCACCCGTATCCACGCCGGGAGGGACCTTAACCGAGAGAGTTTTCGTTTCTTCTACCCGACCACGGCCGTGACAGCTTTTGCAGGGGTCGGAGATGGACTTACCTTTACCTCGACAGGTAGGGCATGTTTGCTGCACAGAAAAGAAGCCCTGCTGCATGCGAACCTGGCCGTGCCCGCCACAAGTATTACAGGTGGTTGGACTGGTACCTGGCTTGGCGCCGTCCCCGCCACAAGTGCCGCAATTAACCAAGGTTGGCACTTTGATTTTTACGGTGGTACCGCGTACCGCGTCTTCCAGGGAGAGGTCCAGCGTGTAACGCAGGTCTGAGCCTCGTGAAGGCCCGCCTCGCCCACGACCACCGCCGCCACCGAAAATATCACCAAATACATCGCCGAAAATATCGGAAAAGTTACCGAAGCCTTCGCCACCGCCCATGCCCGACTGACCTTCAACGCCCGCATGACCGTACTGGTCGTAAGCGGCACGCTTTTGATCGTCGGAGAGTATTTCGTAGGCTTCACTGGCTTCCTTGAACTTCTCTTCTGCTGCTTTATCACCCTCATTGCGATCCGGGTGAAACTTCATAGCCACCTTGCGATAAGCTTTTTTCAGGTCTTGAGAAGAAACGTCTTTTGCAACGCCCAACACTTCGTAATAATCACGCTTTGCCATAGATATAAAGTCAGCCACTTAAAACACAACAAGCGCGGGCATGATTTACCCGCGCTCTCGACACTCTCAAAGGCCGCCCGGCAGGCGGCATGTAATGAACAACAGTTTATTTGCTATTGTCGTCTTTAACTTCTTCAAACTCAGCGTCCACAACACCTTCTTCTGCTGGGTTTTCCTCTGCAGCAGCTTGCGCACCCTCTGCACCTTGCGCTGCTTGCGCATCGGCATACATCTTCTGCGCCAATGAACCGGAAGCGTCACTCAGCTTCTTAGTAGCCGCCTCCATAGCTTCTTTATCTTCACCTTTGGCGGCTTCTTCCGCGTCCTTAATGGCGGATTCGATGGCAGACTTTTCATCAGCCGTCGCCTTATCACCCGCTTCTTCAAGCGTTTTCTTCGTTGCATGAATCAAACCCTCAAGGGTATTGCGCGCCGTAACCACTTCTTCGAATTTGCGATCCGCTTCGGCGTTAGCTTCAGCATCCTGCACCATCTTATCGATTTCGTCGTCGCTCAAACCCGATGAAGCCTTAATTACAATCGACTGCTCCTTACCGGTAGCTTTGTCTTTTGCAGAAACATTGAGAATACCGTTGGCATCAATATCGAAAGTCACTTCGATTTGGGGCACACCGCGAGGTGCAGGCGGAATATCTGCCAAGTCAAAGCGGCCCAGAGATTTGTTCTGCGTAGCCTGCTTGCGCTCGCCTTGCACAACGTGAATGGTTACAGCAGTCTGGTTGTCATCCGCCGTTGAGAACACCTGAGACTTCTTGGTAGGAATGGTAGTGTTCTTGTCGATCAGCGAGGTTGCAACGCCACCCATGGTTTCAATACCCAAAGTGAGCGGAGACACATCCAACAACAAAACGTCTTTCACATCGCCAGACAATACTGCACCTTGAATAGCCGCGCCCATAGCAACAGCCTCGTCGGGGTTAACGTCTTTACGGGGCTCTTTACCAAAAAATTCGGCTACTTTTTTCTGAACCATAGGCATACGTGTTTGCCCACCCACCAAAATCACGTCATCAATTTCACTAACGGAAAGGTCGGCGTCTTTGAGAGCCACTTTTAAAGGCTCCAGCGAACGATTAACCAGCTCTTCAACCAGGGACTCCAGCTTGGCGCGAGAAAGTTTCACAACCAGGTGCTTGGGACCCGTTGCGTCTGCCGTGATGTATGGCAGGTTCACTTCGGTCTGCTGGCTGGAAGACAGCTCAATTTTGGCTTTTTCAGCGGCTTCTTTAAGGCGCTGCAGTGCCAGCGGGTCGCTGTGCAGGTCGATACCATTGGTAGATTTAAACTCTTCAGCCAAGTATTCGATCAGGCGCAAGTCGAAGTCCTCACCACCAAGGAAGGTGTCACCATTGGTAGAAAGCACTTCAAACTGGTGTTCACCGTCCACATCAGCAATTTCAATAATGGAAATATCGAAAGTACCACCACCCAGGTCGTATACCGCTATGGTGCGGTCGCCGGGGGTTTTGTCCATACCGTAAGCAAGGGCTGCAGCCGTTGGCTCGTTAATAATTCGCTTAACTTCCAGGCCTGCAATCTTGCCGGCGTCTTTAGTTGCCTGACGCTGAGAATCGTTGAAATAGGCAGGAACCGTGATAACCGCTTCGGTAACGGATTCACCAAGGTAGTCTTCTGCAGTTTTCTTCATTTTCTTCAACACTTCGGCAGAAATCTGTGGTGGCGCTTTTTTGTCGCCCTTAACTTCTACCCAGGCATCGCCATTATCAGCACCAACGATTTTGTAGGGCACCATTTTGATGTCTTTCTGAACCACGTCGTCTTGAAATTTACGGCCGATCAGGCGTTTAACCGCAAACAGTGTATTTTGCGGATTAGTCACTGCCTGTCGCTTGGCACTCTGGCCAACAAGAATTTCATTATCATCAGTGAACGCCACAATAGACGGGGTTGTGCGATCACCTTCGGCATTTTCGATTACCTTGGCCTTACTTCCCTCCAGGATAGATACGCAGGAGTTGGTTGTTCCCAAGTCGATACCAATAATTTTGCCCATTGAATGTCTCCAGTTACTTAGTGCAAACCGACCTGCTGCCTGTTTGCGAAATACTATTACAGTTGCTTGTTCATCAATATTGGTTCACGCGCACATTATTCAAGTGAACCAGCGAGTGTTTTTTATTCAGCCTTGGATACTACAACCATCGCGGGGCGAACCAGACGGCCATTTAAGGTGTAACCGGGCTGATAAACATTGATTACCGTGTTCGGCTCAACATCTGGCTGCGGTACCGCAGTCATAGCCTGGTGCAATTCCGGATTAAAGGGCTCGCCCTCGGGGTTCACAGGCTCAACATTGTGGCGCTTCAGGCCGTCCAACAAGCTCTTTAAGGTAAGCTCCACGCCTTCGGTAACAGCTGACATCTCTGCACCCTCGGAAGTTGATGCCTCTATAGCCCGCGCCAGGTTGTCGGCAACGGGGAGCATGTCGCTAACAAATTTCTCAAGGCCAAACTTGTGCGCCTTTTCCACATCCAGCTCGGCTCGGCGGCGCGCGTTCTGTGCCTCTGCAGCTGCTCTGAGCGCCTGCTCTTTGGCTTCGTTAAGCGCGGTTTCAAGTTCTTCAATTTTTGCTAACAGCTCTTCTGTGCTGTGCTCGCTTTCCAAGGCCTCGACTTCGGCTTCCTGCTCTGCCTCGCTGGCCTGAATATCTTCCGTCAGCTCTTCGCTAGACTCGTTTTGCGGTTGATCAGCGTTACTCACTCGCGACTCCAAATCGGGTTGTTAATGGCTGTCAGCTATATGGGGACACTGACAGCACATTCAAGGCTATAGATTCATCGCCAGAAGCAAAATTTTATTGGCAAAGCCAGAGCGCATACTGTATAAATTAACACTGTATAAAAAACCATGCTATTTCCGAGGAGCCTTCAATGTTGACCCACTTGCACATTAGTGACTTCACCTTAGTCGATAGACTGGACCTTGAACTGGAAAACGGCCTTACGACCATCACCGGTGAAACCGGCGCTGGTAAGTCCGTTATGCTGGATGCACTGGCACTGGCGCTCGGCGACAGAACCGACGCAGAAAAGGTGCGTGCGGGTTGCAACAAAGCCGATATCCACGCGAGTTTTGACATCAGCCAGCACAAACATGCGCAAAAATGGCTGGAGCAACACGAGCTGAATGAGGGTGAAGAGTGCATCCTGCGGCGAGTTGTAACCTCGGAAGGCCGCTCCAGAGCATTTATCAACGGCCAAACCGTCACACTCAGCCAGCTACGAGCCCTTGGAGAGATGCTGATCGACATCCATCGCCAGCATGAACACCAGTCACTGCTCAACAGCAAAACACACCAGCGCTTATTGGACGCCTTCGGCGGGCTCAAGCCTCTCGCCAAGCAGGTAAAACAAGCTTTTCACCAATGGCACGCCATCCACTTTCGACTAAACGGCATTAAGAACCAAAACGAAGAGCTGAATGCACGTTTTCAATTGCTCAGCTACCAGGTGGAAGAGCTCGACAAACTGGCGCTGGAGCAAGATGAGCTTGGCAAGCTTGAACAGGAACAGCGAGTGCTTGCCAATGTAGAAACCCTGAATACTCATTGCGCCCAGATCAACGCCCTTTGCAGCAATGAACAAGGCCTGGAAGACCAGTTAAGACAGGCTGTGCAATTGCTCAGCTGCTTGCAAGATAAGCCAGCAACACTCAATGAAGCTGAGTCATTGCTCAACAATGCCCATATCTATGTGCAAGAAGCTCAGGCAGAAGTGGGTCGATATATGGACAACCAGGAGCAGGACGGCGCACGGCTGGCAGAAGTTGAACAACGCCTCAGCGCCATTTATGAAATCGCCCAGAAACACCGTATTGCGCCAGAAGAGCTGGAGCGCTTGCATCATGATCTGAGTTCAGAGCTTAGCGAACTGCAAAGTGGTGATGAACAAATTGAAACGCTGGAATCACAGCTGGCGGAGGCCTTCACCCACTATCAACAACTCGCTCTCGAGTTAAGCAAGCAAAGGGAATTCGCCTGTGCCCGACTAAGTAAAGCGGTTAACCGCAAACTTGCCCAGCTGGACATGAGCCATGCAAAACTTAGCATTGCCTTGAACAAAACGACTAAGGGCGAACCAAGTGATAGTGGCAACGAGCATGTGGAATTGATGATAAGCACCAACCCCGGCCAGCCCGCCAAACCATTGATTAAAATCGCCTCCGGCGGCGAACTCTCCCGCGTGAGCCTCGCCATACAGGTGGTTACCGCACAAAGCACCACAACGCCAACTCTGGTATTCGACGAAGTTGATGTGGGTATTGGCGGCACTACCGGAGACGAAGTCGGCAGGCTACTGAGAGAATTGGGGAAAAATGCTCAGGTATTTTGCGTAACCCACCTGGCACAAGTGGCCTGCAAAGGCCATCAGCATATGCACGTATCCAAATCAGTGAGTAAAAAAGCCAGTAATAGCAAAGTGCAGGTATTGGATGAGCACGCGAAAGTGCTGGAGATCGCCCGCATGATGGGAGGCTCAGTTGAGTCGGAAAGCTCACTGGCTCATGCGAGAGAGATGTTAGCAGCCAGCGCTTAGGCGCTTGCTGGGAGCGCTTCGCTGCTGGAGCGCCTGCTACGCTGGCTGCTGGAGCAGTCGCTGCGCTCCTTTCTGGAGCGGGCTTTGCCCTTCTGGGGTGAAGGTCGGGAAGTTTGCAAGGTTCATGTTATCGCGTTGGGAGCGCTTCGCTGCTAGGACGCCTGCTACGCCGGCTGCTGGAGCAGTCGCTGCGCTCCTTTCTGGAGCGGGCTTTGCCCTTCTGGGGTGAAGGTCGGGAAGTTTGCGAAGTTCATGTTATCGCTTTGGGAGCGCTTCGCTGCTAGGACGCCTGCTACGCTGGCTGCTGGAGCAGTCGCTGTGCTCCTTTCTGGAGCGGGCTTTGCCCTTCTGGGGTGAAGGTCGGGAAGTTTGCGAAGTTCA
>FXAI01000001.1:0-42028 GCA_900177435.1 Alteromonadaceae bacterium Bs31 | reverse complement strand
GCTCCTTTCTGGAGCGGGCTTTGCCCTTCTGGGGTGAAGGTCGGGAAGTTTGCGAAGTTCAAGTTATCGCTTTGGGAGCGCTTCGCTGATGGAGCGCCTGCTACGCCGGCTGCTGGAGCAGTCGCTGCGCTCCTTTCTCGAGCGGGCTTTGCCCTTCTGGGTGAAGGTCGGGAAGTTTGCAAGGTTCATGTTATCGCGTTGGGAGCGCTTTACCGGCCTCAGCCGTAAAACGAAAAAAACCGGCCAACAAACACCACAAAACACCACATACATCTATGCCGGATTCCAGCAGTGCGAAGCACGCTCCAGAAAGGAGCGAAGCGACTGCTCCAGAAGGCCGCCAAGCGGCCGCTCGCTAAAAAGCGCTGCTTTTTAGCTTAAAGGCTTAACATACAAAACCAAACTGTGGCCGCTAATCTGATAGCCATGATCTTCAGCGATCTGCTCCTGAATTTCTTCGATCTTGTCGTTGTGGAACTCGATCACCTTGCCTGTTTCAATGCAAACCATGTGATCGTGGTGATCCCCTCTGTCCAGTTCAAACACTGAATGACCGCCATCAAAGTTGTGACGCTCCACGAGCCCGGCACTTTCGAACTGAGTAAGAACACGGTAAACCGTGGCCAAACCCACATCTTCTCCGGCATCAAGTAGCATTTTATAAACATCTTCCGCACTTAAATGCCTGTCTTCGGAATTTTCTAGAATCTGCAGGATCTTAACCCTCGGCAGTGTGACTTTGAGGCCGGCTTTACGCAGTTCTTGATTCTCTACAGCCATTTAGATGCTCCTATGGGCTTCTCAGGTGACAAACAGATCGGGTATTATCCCCGCCCTATGCAATTTCGGAAACCCCTGGCATGCAATTTGTTTTAAAAGCCATATTAATAATCACTATCATCTTAACAGTAAGCGCTTGCTCCAGGCTTCAATTTCCTTGGGTGTATCGCATATACATTCAGCAAGGTAACTTTATTGAAGAAGACATGGTGGAACAGCTGGAGGTCGGAATGACCCCCGAGCAGGTGCGCTTCATCATGGGAAACCCTCTGGTTGCTGACACTTTCCACCCGGACAGATGGGATTATTACTTCACGCTCAAACGCGGCCAGAAGCAGATAAACGAGTACCACTTCCAAGTATTTTTTCAGGATGGCAAGCTCGACTACTGGCAAGGAAGCTACAACGAAGCGAAAGTTAAAGGTTCGGCAACGGCTGAGCTAAACAAAGGCATTCGCAAGGAAATAGAAAAACAACAGATTAAAAGCGAGAAAGGCGAAGCCATGGACAAGCCGACAAAGGAAGAAGACAAGCCTGAACAGAAGGAAACTACACCACTGGAAGAGGCCAGACAGCCGTCCTAGCGCTCTTGCAGCTTAGCCTTCGCTGCCCGTTTTTTGCGTACTTCTTTTGGGTCTGCGATTAGCGGGCGGTACAACTCCACTCGATCTCCCGCCTGCAATACATGCTGGTTGGGCGCTTTTAGCCCCTTGGTACCCAGGCTCTGGCCAAAAATCCCCATTTTGGCATTTTCAACATCCAGGCCAGGAAAGTAATCTTCTATGCGGGATTTCTTCACAGCGATTAACGCTGTGGTGCCCGGATCTACCAGCAATTCGATGATTTTTTGTTTTTCGGGTAGAGCATAGGCTACCTCTACACGTATGGGTTCTATATCACTCAAGGCCTGGAACTCTTGTTCATTTTGCTTGTTAAAGGCGGATTATTTATATATCTGATCTGCACGCTTACACAGTGCGGATACTTGCTCAGAGGCCACCTGCTCAAATAGCTTGCCGGCCGCAAGGGCGACGAGTTTATTGGAAAACTCAAACTCTAGCCAGAAATTCACCTTACAAGCTTGATCGGACAACGCTTTAAAACACCATTCACCGGCAAAGGATTTAAAAGGGCCTTCCACCAGGCGGATGTGCATGGATTCAGGTGGCCTTAGAGTGTTGTGAGTGACAAACGATTGCCGAATACCCGCCTTAGCCAGGTGCAGGCGCGCCTCCAGCCAATCGTCTTCTCGGACCAGAAGCTCCGCACCTACACAGCCGGGCAAGTACTCTGGATACGACTCAAAGTCGTTAACCAATTGAAACATCTGCTCTGTACTGTGGCTCACCAGAGCAGAGCGTTCTATTCTCTTTTGCATCAGCCAGCAAACTTTTTATACAAACCGAACACTAGCACCAAGGCCACTAAAATAGGCGAAATGTAGCGCACGATAAACAGCCAAATATCAAAAAGTGGGTGCCCTTCAGCATCCATCTCCGAGCAGACAATCGCCCTGCGCATCAACCAACCCACGAATATCGCAATAAACAGGCCACCCAAAGGCAACATAATTTGAGATGTAAGCATGTCCAGCGTATCGAACATAAAACTGGTATAGATACTCGCTACCCCTCCCAGCCAGGCAAATAGGGTCAATACGATTGACGAACCGACACGACTAAACTTCTTGGACTCCACCAACCAGGCAACACCGGGTTCAATTAAAGAGACCGCCGAGCTCCAAGCTGCTACAGACACCAGCAGGAAAAACAGAGTACCAAATAACTGCCCCCCAGCCATGTTGCCAAAAGCAACCGGTAAGCTAACAAACATCAAGCCAGGCCCCTCTCCGGGCACCAGGCCGGGAGAACCGAAAACAATGGGGAATATCGCCAGGCCTGCAATCAGTGCAACCACGGTATCCAGAATACCGACAGTGATAATGGTTCTACCAACACTGGCATGGTCTGGCATGTAGGCACCGTAGGCCATGATGGCTCCCATACCCAGGCTAAGCGTGAAAAATGCGTGCCCCAGGGCAATGAGTACGCCATCCCAGCTTAGTTTGTCGAGCTTAAAATCAAACAAAAAATGCAAGCCTGCAACAAAATCCCCTTTAACGATGCCGTAACCCAGCAGAATAATCAGCACCACGAATAAAAAGGGCATCAATACCCGCGCCACCATACCTAAGCCGCGAGTAACGCCTGCGGCCACGATGGCGAGAGTCATAAGCGAAAAAATACTGTGGAAGAAAAGTTGTTTTTCGGAGTTGCCAAGCAACCCGGAAAATAAGGCTCCGGCGTTTTCGCCGTCGACACCAGCAAACATGCCCGCGCCAGTGGAAAAGATATAGCTCAAGGCCCAACCCGCAACCACGCTGTAAAAAGCCATGATCATCAAGCCAGCCAGCACCCCCATCCAGCCAATGCCGGTCCAGGCGCCGTGCAAGCCGGCCTCGCGAGTTACGTAGCGCATAGAGTTTATGGGGCTCATGCGACCACGGCGGCCTATAAGCACTTCCGCCATCATCACAGGTATACCCACCACGGCAATACACAGAAGGTAAACGAGAACAAAAGCACCGCCGCCGTTCTCACCCGTAATGTAAGGAAATTTCCAGATATTACCTAAACCAACAGCAGAACCTGTTGCCGCCAATATAAAGGTCCAGCGATTGGCCCAAACGCCATGCATCTTGCGCTGATCCATTGTCTCCCCCCAGGGTGATTTGCTTTTACAAGGGCCGATTGTAGCGGTATTGGCACGCAAACTTAAGGCCAAGCTATGCCGGATTTAGCACAAACATACAATCAATGGACCAGGGCAACGGCGTTTGCTGCGGCGAAAAGCTTCTTATCTGAGAATCTATTTCTTCCGAACACGCTTGAAGAATCAGATTCCACCAACATCCAGGCAAAGGTAAAAATAGCTGAGGAAGAGAAGCTCAGGGAAGGGCCGGTTTGCGTGGTGCAGCTATAGCCCGGCGCTTAAACACCACGTTTAAAAATGCAGAAGGGGCTCTGCGAACAAGCCCCAGTAACTAACGCGCTTAGTTTGAGTGCGCGGAGCATGCCATGTTATGTAAACATTGAATCTGCTCATCGCTAAGTGCACGAGAATAGATCCGTATTTCGTCTATCGAGCCGGAGAAATATCGACCCCCTACCGGGTTGCGACCAATATTTAATAAGGCGCCAGAACTCGATGAAATATCGCCGGTAATCGCCATAGCACCTACCACCTTTCCATCCTGATACAGTCTCAAGGAGCTACCATCATAGACCGCAACCACATGTGTCCATTGTCCTATGGAAAGTAGGCTCTCGCTAGCCACCAAGGTGGCGGTCTCGCCATTCGTTTTCAGGCGAGCTCTTAGCTTCATTCCTCTGTTTGAATAAGTGGAAAGCATAAAATCATGGTCATCGCTGCTCACCCCCATGGCCTGGGAGATCAAGCGGCCTTCTTTTTCTGTAAAGTCTGCCGCATTTAGCCAGAGGGAAACGGAAAAGGAGCTACCCTCAAGAACCAGTGGAGAGAACGACGCATAGCCCTGCCTCGCCGCAAAATCCAACGCACCCTCAGATATACCACTTCCAGAAGTGCCATTCACCAACTCTCCGTCTTGATTGTTACCGGACTGATCAAAGACAACGTTAGATACAATCTCATCCACCGGCCAATAAGCTAATAGCCCATTATTGATATCCACCTTGGGTTCGGGTTCCTGGTCATCACCTGCTCCAGTGTCAGGATCAGTTTCTGAGCCGGAATCAGTCCCGGTGCCAGGATCAGTTTCTGAGCCAGAGTCAGTCCCGGTATCAGGATCAGTCTCTGAGCCAGAGTCAGTCCCAGTGTCAGGATCAGTTTCTGAGCCAGAGTCAGTTCCGGTGTCAGGGTCAGTTTCTGAGCCAGAGTCAGTCCCGGTGTCAGGATCAGTCTCTGAGCCGGAATCAGTTCCGGTGTCAGGATCAGTTTCTGAGCCGGAATCAGTCCCGGTGTCAGGGTCAGTTTCTGAGCCGGAATCAGTTCCGGTGGTAGGATCAGTTTCTGAGCCGGAATCAGTTCCGGTGTCAGGATCAGTTTCTGAGCCGGAATCAGTTCCGGTGTCAGGATCAGTTTCTGAGCCGGAGTCAGTCCCGGTGTCAGGGTCAGTTTCTGAGCCGGAATCAGTTCCGGTGTCAGGATCTACTTCGTCACTAACGGGAAGTGCTGTGGGATCAGCCAGCTTTAGAATCTGAGAGAGATCCAAGGCGTCTTTGTATATCCGTACTTCGTCGATAAAACCGGAAAAATAGCGTTTGGCTGTTGGGTTGCGGCCGATATTCAGTGGCTCGGTATAGCAAGGGTCTATCTGGCCAGTTTTTGGCATTTTCCCCACTTGCTCACCATCTTTGTACAACACCATATTGTTGCCATCATAAACCGCAGCAACATGTGTCCAGGCTCCACTTACGAGCTCTCCAGAAGAAGCCAACAGTGTTGCGGTATTGCCATCAGCCTTCAAGCGAAAGCGCAGTTTAAGGCCGCCGTTGTTATAAGTTGAAAGCATATAACAGTGATCGTTAGCCGAATCCCCTTGGGCTTGGGAAATCAATCTAGCCTCCGCATCATCAAAATCCGCAGCTTTAAACCACATGGAAATGGTTAACTGCTCACCCTCAAGGACAACAGGCGTAAGATCCACAAAACCATCATTTCCCGAAAAATCCAGAGCACCACCAAACAGCCCATCACCCCTGGCACCACCGTTGAGAACACCACCGTAACTGCCTAGAACATCGGCTACATCTGCACCCGCTTCATCCAGCGGCCAATACGCCAATAAATTGCTGGGAACCGCTTGGGAGGAGTAACTGAATTGCGAGTCAATCTCGTAGGGAATTACATTGCCGTACAAGTCTTCAATATTGCTGGTGGTAAGCGTGTAATCCTGTTGCGCCCCACTCATTGATGAAGTTCCAAGCACCACCGTTGTTCCACTGAGCAATACTGAGTTCACAGTCACATCATCCGATATGCGAAAATTACCTTTTGCTTCTGCGGATGCAGCAAGAGCTTCGTCAAACGTTAAGGTGAGCCTGTCACCAGCGCTGTTGGGCACAACAGAAAGTAATTGTGGGGCTTTGGAATCCTTAATAAAACTTTCCTGAACAATGTCGCTATCCACCGCACCGCTCTTCACCGCAATTGCTTTTACGGTGTGGCTATCGTTTATAACAACACTGCCATAATAATAATTAGCGCTTTCGGTCGGCACCGAACCGTCAAGCGTGTAGTAAATACTGGAGTCTTGAGTTTCACTACTGATGCTAACTTCAAGGCTGCCACCAAAAACAACACCACCAGGAGAGATTTTTGGCTTCGATACCTTATCGAGAGGCTGCGCCCCAGAGAGTTGGGATAAGTATATGTAGGGTTTTGAGCTAAAGGCGTAGAAGTCTGGACCAACGATGTCCAGATCGCCATCGGCAAATAAATCCACTACCGTCGCCGTATAAAGACCATTCTTGCTGGAAACCAGCTGCTCGTCGCTGAAGTCACCCTGCCCACCGCCATTGTAGTAGATAGTGATACCTTTAGACTGCCCCCACATATTCCATGAAGTAGCACTCACTATATCCAGGTCGCCATCATAATCCATGTCCGCCAGCGCAAGTCCGTGGCGGCCATTAACATTACTGGCAATGATATGACGCTTCCAACTGCTAGCCTTGGTTGGATCTGCTACACCCTCATACCAAGCCAAATAGTGGTTAGCCCCCTTGCGATAACCTTCAGCAGGGCTAATGACCACATCAAGGTAGGGGTCATCGTTTATATACCCTACCGCTTCTTTAGTATTGGCATTTTTTTCTGCGTAACCAGTGTCGATAGCGTATTGCTTGTAAATGCCATCTGCCGGATTTGTTGGCGCCTTAAACCAATAACCGTTTACGCTAATATCCATACGGCCATCACGGTCCAGATCACCGAGAGCAAAGCCTTCGCCTGTCTCAGCAAAAGAGCGAGTATCAATCTGGTTCATCTGCCAGGAAGAAATACGGTTAAAGAACAACATCATGCGATTTGGCGTGAGGCTTCTCACCACAACGTCATTTAAACCGTCGTTATCCATATCGGCGATATGCAGATCATTGATGTGCTCAACACTCAGGTCGCCGATAATAGTGTGGATCGACCAATTGGCTGAAGTACTGCGATTATGGCCGGGGTTCTCCAGCCAATAAATATAGGCTGAGGGATCTAGCTGACTGTGATGATCCATTGCTACAACAATGTCATTATCGCCGTCATCATCTATGTCGGCTATTCGAACTGCGCCAGTAAACCTGCGCCAAACATCCGGCATGGTCAGATCATGTCTTATCCAATCTTTTCCTTCTGAGTCTGGAGATTCAAACCAAGCGAATGTAACCCGGTCATTTGCGTGGTAGCCACCTTCCACAACCACAATATCGGCAAGGCCATCTCCATTGAGATCAGCGGCATCCGTAGCACTTACACCTTTAACAGTGCCGGAGCCGATATCAAATGGCGGAGAAAAATCGATGTGTTCAGCAGAAAATACCGAAAAAGAAAAAAATAATGAAAATGTCGCCACTACAACGTTGAGAAGCAATCGACTGTCGATGATTATCATGAAAAAGCCTTTCTAAATACGGTTCAAATAAATTCATCGTCCTTGCCACAATAGCTTACTCCTGTCTAACAGAGCTGCTTGCTCGTTGCACCATTTACACGAAAAATCTATATGCAAAAAAATACATCAGCCGCCAAATCATGTGGCGGTTGTTTCTCTAAATACCATCAGATAAATTATTATTAGCAACCCGGAAATGGGTTTAAGAGCAGGGTTATCGATGACTCCCAACAGGAAATCAAATTTCGTTTACCGCAGCAAGTAAAATTAGGTAAAATCTTAATCCTTTAGGCAGAGTATAGAAGTAACACGGCACAGCCCCAATACCGATCTTAGTTTTTGGTACGCGCCTCACGAAAAAACGTACGTGGCTCCCAAATAGCCCAGTTCAGGCCCTCTATGCACAAGAATTAGGCAACATATAACTAAAAGCATTGCCCCCCATATAAACTCCAGTTACTAATATCGTAAACCCTTGCACAAAAGGAATTAACTCCCCATCGAAATCCCTTTAGATTTACGCGAGCAAACGTCATTTAACACGACTTAATGTTCAACCGCCATCAAATACCCTTCCCCGCCCGGCACCTAAGACCACAATTTTTCTAGCCGACGGTCCTTTCTAGCCCTATAATCCGCCGCCATGGCCAAGAAGAAAAAACCCGGAAGCAACACCATCGCGCAGAACCGCAAGGCGCGACACGACTTTTTTATTACAGACCGCTTTGAAGCGGGCGTTGCGCTCGCCGGCTGGGAAGTAAAAGCACTGCGCGCAGGAAGAGGTCAGCTAACCGAAAGCTATGTTATTTTTAACAAAAATGAAGCGTGGCTGATGGGGGCACAAATCAGCCCTCTTCCGCAGGCGTCCACCCACTTCGTAACAGAACCCACCCGCACTCGTAAACTGCTAATGCACAGGCGCGAGCTAGACAAGCTGCACGAAGCCACCACTCAAAAAGGGCACACCATCGTCGCCACGGCCCTGTACTGGAAAAACCACCTGGTGAAATGTGAAGTGGCCATCGCCAAGGGCAAGCAACAGCACGACAAACGCCAAAGCGAAAAAGAAAAAGATTGGAACCTGCAGAAGCAACGCATTATGTCGGTGGATAAGCGGTGACAAGAAGCGGCACCTGGCAGCTTCATCGTCGCTCAATCAAAATCGCTTTACTCGTTGGCACCCTCCTCGCAGCAATTAACTATGGCGACAAAATACTCACGGGAAGTATGCTCGCCACCGACTGGATAAAACTGATCCTTACCTACTTTGTACCCTACGCAGTGGCAACTTACAGCGCTTGGTCCACCCTTAAAACCAAGTAATAAACGCTTACTCCCCTATGACAATTCGCTCGCTATCGTCCCACGGTAAAGCTTTTGTTCAGTCGCGGCAGAGCGAAACAGCCACCACTCAACAAACACCAAATTCACAATTAGACCAAACCAGATTACCCCGCCAATAACCACGTCTGTCACAATATTTTCGCCAAACACCACTACCGCAGGAATAAAAAACAAACGCTGGGTGGCCGGGCTTAAAGCCGCGGCTGTCATTCGCATCATCCAGGCCCGATGGCGCGCCACCTGCTTCTTTCGAATGGCCATAAGGGCCAGAGCAAGCGAGCCTAGCAGCACGCAACAATGGGCGATAATCCCCCAAAACTTTGCAGCACCGCCGTACTGAGGGTAAACACCGTTCATCCATAACGCACTCAAACCAAACGCCAAGGCACATAGCGCCAAACAGCCACCAAGATAACGATGAACGCGGGGAAAACGCGCTCGCAATGGCGCAACAAACTGCAAAGGCACAAGCAGGTTAAACAGGCTGCCAGCAATAATGTGCACAATAATGGGAATTGGCATAGAGAAATAGTGAGCGCTCGCCATCTCGCTTTGGGCGCCAACATCGCCCTGCTGCAGCAAGCTCATCTGCAATGCGCCAAACGCGACGGTAATTGTGCCAAGCAGAAAAAGCAGTGCAGGTGCTACATAAGCTCTACAGTTAAAACGCATACTGGGTTCCTCGTGTGGGGAGTTAACTAAATAAAGAAAACACACCCAGTTTCCACACAAAACCCGCCACTATCGTCCGCGCCTGCTCGCTCGGACACGCTAGCCACCAGAAACTACGTATAATTCCGCCATGGAATATGCCCACAGCCTCACAACATTCACCCTGCTCGTAGCCACTCTGGGCGTGCTCTCCCTTAGCGTGCCCCTGCTGCTGTTGAGCAGTAACAGCTCGCCCGCCCAGCTCCCCTTACTTGCCTTTCTAATCTCCAGTGGCATTGCCAACGGCTTGCCTGCATTTATTGAGCTATACCCTCCACTGGAGCTCTACGGCCTCGCCATTTGGCTGCCCTGCTACCTAATAATGCCTCCAAGCCTGTGGCTCTATACAAAAGCCATTACCTCGCCCACACCCTGGCATCTCCGCCAGCAAGCCTGCTGGCACCTGGTTCCGGCAGGCTTGGCACTGGTGGTTTCTGTATTGCTGGCAACACTACCAAAAGAAAGCCTGGAACAAATATTCGACAGCGCCGCAGCAAGCCCCACTGGCTGGCCCCAACTTGTGGTAATCGCTGCTTTTGCACTTATGGTGTTATGGTTTTTTCTTTCTGGCGTTTATGTGGTGCGTATTCTTATTACACTTATCCGCTACAGAGCCAAACTAAAAAACCTGTTCGCCAACAACGAAAAGCGCGAGCTGCACTGGCTAAGCTGGGCTGTAGTAGTACTCGCTGGTACCTGGGTGCTGTCATTGTTCTTTAGCATTCCCTTGCTTTCAAACCAATCACTGCCGCTGCCTATAAACCTAATGGCGCTTATGCACTTTGTCTTACTGTGGAGCCTCTCACTGTTTGGCTTACACCAAAAGCCCGGTTTTGAAGGCCGCTACCTGGCAGCCACAGAAAACCCGCCAGAAAGCAGCGGCAGCAATAATGAAAAATACCAAAAATCGGGCTTACAAGAGCAGCAACTAGAACGCATTGCGGAAAAAGTGGAACACGCCATGGGAGACCAAAAACTCTACCTGGACGCCACCCTCTCGCTGCAAAAGCTGGCGGTAGAAATACAGGTATCCCCCAACTACCTGTCTCAGACCCTTAACGAAACCCTGGATAAATGCTTCTACGACTACGTAAACGGCTGGCGAATACAACACGCCATACCGGAAGTGTTGCAAGCCAGAAAAACCGTACTAGACATAGCCATGGACGCAGGCTTCAATGCCCGCTCGTCTTTTTACAAAGCCTTTAAAAACGAAACCGGCCACAGCCCCAGCGAATACCGAAAACGCAATACCACCCACCCTCATTAACGCCCCGGTTAACAGGAAAAACCACAGAACCACTCCATAATACGATATACTGAACAGCTCGCCAGCCAACACTGGCGGGTACGGGGGCGATTAGGATTCGACGCCGGTATCAAAGCCCAAGGTGCATGCCGTGATGGTAGCCAATCACGTTAATCCAAAGCTGCAAACTAACAGTTGCCAATGATGACAACTACGGTGCCCAACTCGCTGCGTAAGTAGCCTGTGAAGCACCTTCTAGTGGTTCGCCGCTAGCGGTCTTTAGCAAGGTGCCAGTACCGCGTTACAGACTGTCATATAGAACTGGATAGTTGTGCTGTTTAGATCGTGACAGCATTGCGAAACCTAAAGCGAACTCGCTCGCTACGTCCTGCCCGCCGGGCTGTAGATGAGTTAAATTAATTGACGGAAACTAAGCATGTAGAGCCGCGGATGGAGAGCTGACGGACGGGGGTTCAAATCCCCCCGCCTCCACCAATACAAAACCTCAGCCCGAAAGGGTTGGGGTTTTTTATTGGCTGCAGCTTGGGTTTTTGAACTTGCATAGTTGGGGTTCACAAAATTGATGGGATCAATTTTGGTCGACCTTCAGGTCGCCGCGAAGCGGTCGAGCACAAGGATGTGCGAGAACCAATCCCCCCGCCTCCACCAAACAAAACCTTTAATATCAACAGCTTACGATATTAAAGGGTTTTTAATGACCACTTTTAGACCACTTCAATTTCAAATTCAATACCGTTTATCTAGGCTCTTTGCTGTAGCCACATCTCTATTAAATTTAATTCAAAATTGATTACTTAGTGACCGAGCAAAAAGCATCTTTTTCTTGTATCTTGTATCGCATGGGTCAGCAAACCACTATATCTTGGCATTTGAACTCTATTATCATAGAACCCTGCGTGGCCAGCCTAAAAATCGGACTTTTTTCCATTTTCGGCTTGATTGCAGCCTGATAGAGACAATAGAGTGAAAGGGTGTCAAGGAGAATCGCAGGCTGGTGGCAGCCAAACCTGCGGTGTGAACTGGCCCAAAACGGGGGGCAATTCGGGGTAACGCTCAAAAAGTATGAATGGTTCGTAATATTATTACAATGTTTTTGTGTTTCCATTCTCCCCCCTTTCTTCAAACCTTTTTTAAATGAGGAAAGGCTACATATGGTTAAAAACCGGGAGAAGACTCCCCAAAAGACGACTTGGCAAAGATACCGCACCCGGATATACATTGTGGTATTTGCTTTTTGCTCAGTTAAACCAATACATTTGGTATTGGATACAGCACTAAAGACAGTAACCGAGAAGATGGTGTCACATACTCTAGAAGCCTCTGAGGACTACCAACCCCCATCTTGCTTTGTGATAAACAACTACTACTATAGCTCTTCGCACCAATGTCAGGATCAAGACATTAATTTGGCGACTACAAGCCCAAACTAATCAAAGGCTGCCTCCGGGCAGCCTTTGATATATTGCCCGCTCGATCATCTCTATTTTTACTTTCAACTCAGAAAGCATGTTTGAGTGCTTAACATAGACCCAGACAATCGCAAGCGTTCCTACATAACCACCGGCAGCAATAAACTTAAGCAGCTCTTCCACTTACTCCCCCTTACCCTTAGCAGGCTTGTCTAGGGCCTCTTTAACCGCCTCATAGATTTCATCATCAGTTATATCTCAGTAGCCTCACTCACCAGCCATTAGGGCTTTTTATTAACCCGCAACTTTACTATCAGGAAATTAGGGCTGATGATGGGATTTGCGTACTAACCTACACTCAAGCAGCTTCAAAAGTACTCTTTCTTAAGCAACTGGCCTCATACTCCAGTACATCTTCTCGCCTGTACCTAACTTGACCACCAAGTTTCACATAAATCGGGCCTATACCCTCTGAACGCCAGCGCTCCAGCATCGCCTCGCTAACCTGCCAACGATTACACAGCTCTCTTTGCGTCATAAGTGATTGATATTCTTTCATATTGATTCTCCAGTATTTTTCAGTTGAAAAAGTCCCATTTTGGGACTACCATTGACTTTATGAGAATCATTGCCTTGTCAACACTGAAAGCTTTCTGGGAAGAGCACCCAGAGTACATGGATGCTAAAGAGTCTACGCTTGCTTGGTATCGACATACCTTAGCGGCAGACTGGAGCGCTCCTGCCGATGTTAAGCAGGATTTCAGAAATGCCAGTATCCTCAAAGATGGGCGAGTGGTTTTCAATATTGCAGGCAACAAGTACAGACTGGTAGTGTGGATCAACTACGCCTACCGCGTGGTGTACATCCGATTCATCGGCACCCATGCGCAATACGACAAAATTGACGTACAAACTATTTAATTGCCCCAAAGGTAGAAACGAGAGGTAAATACTATGGACATCAAACCGATTAAAACTGATGCCGACTACCGAGCGGCATTAAAAGAAATTGAAAGCCTGATGATGGCTGACCCTGACACTCCCGAAGGTGAGAAGCTGGATATAATGGTAACGCTTATCGAAGCTTATGAGGCCAAGCATTTCCCCTTGGACTTGCCTGATCCTGTTGAAGCCATCAAGTTTGAGATGGAGCGTAAAGGATTAACAGTGAAAGACCTTGAGCCAATGATAGGTAAGAGCAACCGAGTCTATGAGATTCTCAATCACAAACGTTCACTTACGCTAAAAATGATCTGGAAGCTGCATGAAGGCTTGGGTATTCCAGCTGAGTCTCTGATAAAACCACCGCAAGCGCATGCTTAAGACTGATAGATTTCAAAGCACAGCCGAGATTGATGCTCGGCTCGCTGAGCTTGAACAGGAGAAAAAGCAGCTTCTAGCCCTCAGAGAACAGCGTCAACACCCCTCACCAAATTCATCCGACTCGCCCTTATACTCACCAGAACAAAAGATTGCCATTTTCAGAGGGTTGTTTAAGGGCCGAACCGATATTTTTGCTAACCGCTGGCAAAACAAACAAGGTCGCAGTGGTTACTCTGTTGCCTGCAATAACGAGTGGTTACAGGGGATTTGCCACAAGCCGCGCGTCAAATGCCAAGACTGCAATCACCGGCAATTCACAGAGTTAAATAACCAGATCATTTATCGCCACTTAGCAGGACAACACTTGCTATTTCCTTGCCGCTGACTTTGATAAAGGCCAATGGCAAGAAGAAGTGAAAGCAATGTCGAAGGCTTGCCATTACTTCGAAATACCGCATGCCATCGAGATTTCACGCTCCGGCAATGGCGCGCACCTTTGGATTTTCTTTAACGAGAAAGTCCCAGCCAAAGAAGCCCGGTTATTAGGGTTTGGTCTGCTCGACAAAGCGATGGAGTTTTATCCGAATCTATCATTTGACTCCTACGATCGCCTTTTCCCAAATCAGGACATTTTACCCGAAGGCGGATTTGGTAATTTCGCCGTTCCTGCGCATCCATGCGCCCACGGCATTAGTTCGTCCTGAACGTCATTGTTCTACCACTTCAGAAGGAAGCGCGATTGTCTGGCAATAGCTCCTTTGTCGATAACGAACTTAATGTCATCCAAGATCAATGGCAATACCTTGCCCATATGAAGTCTGTTTCATGCAGCACACTGACAAAGCTACTGACACAGATTTCACCAAACTCAGCGTTATTTAAAGAACAAGAGGTTATAGAGAATCGTCCACCCTGGGAGATGACCGCCAAGGCAAAACCTCTGTTATTGGAAAACCCACCAGAAAAGATAACCATCACTCTAGCAAATCACGTTTATTTTGATTTAAATGAAATACCAAGCACGTTAGCGGCAAGGTTAAGGCGACTCGCGAGCTTTTCCAATCCTGTTTTCTTTAAAACACAGGCACTACGATTTTCAACCCATGGTATTCCACGCTTCATATCCTGTGCTCGCATTGAGCAAGGCTACCTGGCAATACCCCGCGGCTGCTTAGATGAAGCGCTGGAGCTATTGGCTGAGAATAAGATAGAAGTTCAATTAGATGATCAGCGTGAACGTGGCACTAGACTTAAATCCACCAAGTCGCTCGTCAAACTCAGAAAGAATCAACAATCAGCAGTGCGGGCCATGAGCAAGCACGATGCAGGAATTCTTCACGCTCCGACAGCCTTTGGTAAAACAGTGACCGCTATTGGCATGATTATTAAGCGAAAAGCCAATACGCTAATTTTAGTTCACAGTAGACAACTGCTCGATCAATGGAGAGAGCGATTAAAATCGTTTTTGCCTGATATAGATGTCGGCATCATTGGTGGTGGCAAGAAAAAACCAAATGGTGTCATCGACATCGCAACCTACCAAAGCCTCATCAACAAAAAGGACAATACGGTATCAAAGCTCGTTCAAGATTATGGGCACGTTATCGTTGATGAATGCCATCATGTTTCTGCGCCACGCTTTGAAATGGTGCTAAACGAAGTTAGAGCCAAATATGTACTCGGCTTGACCGCCACACCAGAACGACAAGATGGCCACCAGAAAATCATCTTTATGGCGGCAGGGCCTATTCGTCACAAGGTTAAAAACACCACAGAAGAAAAATTTGAACAGCAGGTCGTTGTTCATCAGCTCTATGACTCTCCTCCAAGGCAGTTAATCCATTCAGAAGAGCGACCAAAAATATCTGACGCTTATCGATGGATCATGGAAAATGATGAACGAACTCAGCGCATTGTCGACGATGTTCAAATTTGCGTTCAACATTCCAACCATCCCATTGTATTAACTGAGCGCCGAGAGCATGCGGAAACGATACATACCATACTACTGGAAAAAGGGATCGACTCAGTCGTCCTAAACGCAAAATATTAGACAGTCACTTTAAAAAAGAACCGTTAAAACTGCCGGTACTTTTCCGTCAACGAGTGACAAAAATCCGCAGTGTTTCATTACTGACCTGAAAAATGCTCAAAAGTGGGTGGTATTCAACATTTTACGCGAGCGAAATTCCGTGCTTATGGAACGTCTGAAGAGTAAAGAAATGTAGGGCGTAAGCTAATGCAACAGTGCTTCGCAATTGCCGTAAGCCGGCCTGCGTTTTAGGCCCAAAGCGCTGGCAGCCTGCAGCAGATTTGCTTTACAGCCCACCAGGCTTTTGAATTTGAATTCAAACTGTGTGGTAAGCACCAGCCATTCGCGCGGGCTGATGTTCAGTCGGTCGAGAATAGGCGGTAACTGGTCGTCAATATAACCCCGTTTGTTTTCCCGAATCGCCCTACCGGTAAGATCCACCAGTTCGATATAGTCTTTTAAGTGAAAGGGTAAACCTTGCGGCATGGGTTCTCTGGGGTTGCCCACAAACTCAGCTAATTTAAGTGTTTCGGGCTTCTCGGTTTTTACATGTTCGACCCGCCGCTTAATAGAGGTATGTTCAGAATCTTCAGGTGTGCGCGCCATTTTGGCTCGTACAGGGTTTAAATCCACATACGCCATGCAAGCTGCCAGGGCTTTTTCATCTAATAAGGCTTGTGATTTAAACCGGCTCTCCCAGAAACGCCCGGTGCATTGATCTTCGGTATTGGCCATTCTTGCAATAGGCTCGTTTAAGCAGGACATAAAGCGGCTGATATTGGCCAGCTCAAAGCGCCAGTGATCCAGTTTCACTTTAACCGCCTGCCATTGCGTTTCATCCAGCAGTTCTCCTTTCACAAATCTCTGAGTGAGCAGGGTGCCCTTGTAAAGTTTGTGCCAGCGTTCGCACACCTCAAGGTCGTTTAGGCTGTGGGCTTCTGCCATATTGATATGTAGCACAACGTGGTGATGGTTGCTCATAACCGCGTAGGCGCAGACATCAATGCAAAACACCTCACCCAAAAACACAATACGATCTTCCACCCATTGGCGCCGGTGTTCGTAATCTTTACCACTAAAAGGATCTAGCCCACACAAGAAGGCGCGCCGCACACAGCGGGAGGTGCAATGGTAGTAGGGTGTGGCATCGAGGGATATTTGGTGTTTGCGAGGGGTGGGCATGGATCGGTCCTTGATCACTTGTTAGTGTATTAATATACAGTGGTGATGGATGATGGGCAAGTGTTAGTGTGGGTGTCCACAAGTGTTGTTTAGGACTTTCAATAAAGGTTAGTGTCAGTGCAAGGGGAACATATTCTTTTGACAGTCCTCGTCACCTAAGTTGTCTAAACCGGAAACGTAATTATCACATTTTTTATTCGGTTCGGTACCAATTCCAAGCGGCTCGTTATTACCAAATGACCGGGGAAAGTTGTCAAAATATTGCCTTATTTCAGTTGCGGATCTTATTGTAGTTGTACTGACAGGGGGAACCGGTACTTGATTCTGTACAATGATCGAACCACCACCTGGTAACGAAACAATTTCTTTGTTTAATTGGTAATAAGAGCGGGTACGAGCTGGCGACCTCAAATAGAAAACGCTTGGCGGCGTGTCTTTAGATGTGTATAGCTTCTCCCTGGCACCAACGGGTTCGCCAAACACGATATATTCATTGCTAGCTGCATGAAATTGAGATATTTCTTTGCCGAAAGCTTTTTTAGAGAGCTCGTTCACGTTATCGGTCTTTTTACTTATAAATGAGTCAGCCAGGAACCCACAGGCTCCCTGATTTTGATGGGTACTAATCAAGATAGGCGTTTTATCCGGTAAGCCTGCAACTGCTTGTCTGTAATAGCCTGTAGCAAGAACCGCCACTATTTGGGTTTCTTCTGTCCAAGCTATATTCCAAATAGAAGGCTGGCGCGCGCCAAGTAGAAGTGCCACAGGTTCAATTGGTGAGTTAACCACAACTTCAAACCTACTCGCATGACTGCCACTACTGTCTATTTTATAGTCAAGAACTCTCCCTTCATATGCACCGCCAGCCAATACACGTACTTTGTCCGAAATAACACCTTCTTTAAAACCACAAGTTCCTTTTAAACCTTGAAGTGCTGCCGATTTTGCATAGGTGTATGGCACCAGGTTTTCGTTCCTTCTTCGCATCTCAAGTATTCGAGCTTTGTATAGTTTCACAAGGCAAGACACCCTGCTTACACCACATGTTTTTACTCTTTTTTTAAGCCACTTCCTTTGTTGCTTCAATAGCTGATCAGAATCTCTTTTGTTTAGATTCTCTTTTAGCTCAAAATAATAAGAGGACATGTCCTTATCGAGCAAACTAAGCTCTTCATCACCACATATGGTTCTATCTAGAAGAGATTCCGCTTTTGAGCAGTCAAAACTGGCAGAAAATGCGATACAAGGCATAGCCATGAATAAGGATAGTAGCAGTTTTTTCATCTTCTAATTCCAGTGAAGTATTGTCTTAGCTTATGCTGCAAACAGGATTACGCGAAGAGCACCGAACCTCCCTAAAATAGCTAACTTTCCCAAAACAATAAAGATACCTAGAAAAAACTGACACATACAAACTCATACTGGCTCTAATAACACCCTGTTTCAAGTATAGGAAGCATAAACCACTTTTTTACCCTTCTGGTAAAGCGCCATACCCGAAACCTCCTCACTCGTTTACCGCTCAAGTCCCAGCTTTCACTGTCGGACCAACCCAGATCGATCTGATAAGGCTTGGTTTAGCGGTAAAGTCTCTGGCTGAGGTTTCACTGGAAATAAACTGCTCCACCGCTCCATATTGAAAATTGTCAGTGTAAGCTTTGAGGTCTTTAATCAAATAGACGACTCTGAGACGGGTCGAACAGGTTGGGGACCAGCGGTGGCGCTCGCTCTGGTGGCAGCGCCCGTCTTAGCTGCTTTCTGCTTAAGATGTTTGAGAATTTGCTCGATTACCTTCGGGTCCTCGATACTGGCAACAACCTAAACCTGGCCGCCGCAATGTTCACAAACTTCGATATCAATATTGAAAACGCGCTTGAGGCGTTGCATCCAAGTCATCGCTTGATGCCGTTCCGCAGGGCTTTTGTCGAGCCAGCCGGTTTCGAAGGCTTCAAGGGCACATGGAAACCCACCCTACCACTTGCCCGCCACCTATCAACACTGTGTTTTAAACACACCCAAACGATCAAGGACCGATCCACGCCCACCCCTCGCAAACACCAAATATCCCTCGATGCCACACCCTACTACCATTGTACGTCCCACTGTGTGCGGCGCGCCTTCCTCTGTGGGCTAGATCCCTTTAGTGGTAAAGATTACCAACACCGCCGAAAATAGGTTGAAGATCGTATTTTATTTTTTTTGGGTGAGCTGTTTTGCATTGACGTCTGCGCCTACGCTGTTATGAGCAACCATTACCACCTTGTGCTGCATATCAATATGCCTGAAGGCCATAGCATGAGTGACCTGGATGTGTGTGAACGCTGGCACAAACTGTACAAGGGCACCCTGCTCACTCAGCGGTTTGTGAAAAGCGAATCGCTGGATGAAGTCGAATGGCAGGCGGTAAAGGAGAAACTGGAACACTGGCGCTTTGAGCTGGCCAATATCAGCCGTTTGATGTCCTGTTTAAACGAGCCCATTACATGATTGGCCAACGGCGAAGATCAATGCACAGGGCTTTTTTACAAAACACATCCATGTGTTTTACCCTTCGGGCCGTGAAAGGCGTTCAAAAAATATTCCAGATATTTTTGTGGGAAAGTCGCTTTAAATCACAGGCCTTGTTAGATGAAAAAGCGCGGGCGGTTTGCATCGCACATGCGGATTTAAACCCTGTAAGAGCCAAAATGGCGCACACACCCGAAGATTCTGAACACACTTCTATTAAGCGGCGGATTGAACATGTAAAAGCCGAGAAACCTGAGACACTAAAATTAGCAGAGTTTGTGGGCAAGCCCAGAGAACCCATGCCGCAGGGTTTACCCTTTCACTTAAAAGACTATATCGAACTGGTGGATCTTACCGGCAGGGCGATTTGGGCCTACAACGCAGGCCGGCTTACGGCAATTGCGAAGCGCTTTTGCATTAACTTCCACCCAAGCTATCTTTACTCTTCAGGCGTGCCACAAGCGTGGAATTTCGCTCGCGTGAAACTTTGAATACTGCCCGTCTTTGAGTATTTTTTGACTTAGCAGCTAAACAATGCTGATTTTCGTCAGCCCTTGACGGAAAAGTACAGCCATTTTTTTACAGCTCTTTTTAATGTGCCTGTCCATTTATTTTGCCATAGCTTAAGGGACCTGGCTGTTTGCGAGCGGTGGTACAAGCTCTACAAAGGCACGCTTCTTAGCCAGAAAATGCTGTGGCGAGAAATTTTGTATAAAGATTCGTCGAGAACAAGTTTGGTAGCCCCCCTAGATCGCCGCAAAGCAGTCGCACAGGACACTCAACTTCAACCAACCAACCAACCAACCAACCAACCAACCAACCAAGAAATTATGGCTGCTCTATGCAGTCTTGCTATCTAGCAGAACTCCACTGAAAGATATACGCACAAAGTTATAAAACTCTCAAACTCCAATCTATCTACTCATTTTCCGAATTCTTTAGTTAAGTGTTAATATAGATAGAAATTAATAAGTAAAATTTCTACACACTATGTCTGTCGAGTCCTATTTTATAAACAACCACCTCAATAAAGTGATCATTTATGGCTATTGTCGGCCCGAAGATCACACTCACTATTGGATTCATCACGCGCTCTTCCGGGCTCTCACAGCAGTGCTCGGAACTGAAGTTAAGGTTGAATGGGTAGATAATACGCACTCAAAGCCAATTGCGTTCTTCGAGCAAGCACTAATATTCACAAATGTTTACAAAGTTAAGTCTGATACACGACTCCCTGTTGTAAGTAATAGCGTATACCTGATTCACAATCATAACCCATCAAAATTACAACCCTTGAAGTATCAAAGAGCGATTGACAGTGGTCACGCAATGACATACCAGGTATATCGTGGTCAACCTGAAGAGGGTTATTTGGCCATTGAAAATGAATTTGCCCATTTTTATTCGAAGGCTAAAAAGGATGCAGTATTGACATGGGCAACCGACCTATTGCCCCATGAGATCGAGGCGAACATAGAAAAGATCAGGCAGGGCGTAAGCACCAAGATCTATGACTATAGTTTTGTCGGTTCGATTTGGGAGTCTAATATTGATGCTTTTTCTGACTTCGTTGAAGCTGTTGTTGGGGTCGGAAAGAAGGTTCACCAGTTTGGCCGACTCATAAAATACCGGGATGTCGTGAGATCTTGGCCTAGCTTAATATCAGAAAAGCGTAATATTGATTTAGATGAAAATCAGCGCATAACTCGTTGCAGCCATATTGCTCCAGCTATTCAGGGCTATAAACAACTTGACTCTCCCAAAAGGAAGGGAAACTATATTCCGTGCAGAATATTTAAAAATATCAGTTATGGTGCTATGGGAGTAACTAACAATTTATCCGTCCATAAAATGCTAAACGAGAAGACCATTTTCGATGAAAATTTATCATCGATGGTGGCCAAAGCTGAGCAATGGTTGGAATCAACTCGTAAAACTGAGGATATGCTCGAGTTGATGGAGATTGTGAAGCGTGATCACACTTATGTAAATAGAATTAATTCAATGGTGTATTGCTTGAATGAATTAAGTATAAGCCCTCGTCGACAAAGGGTTCATTATGATAGATGGTCGTTTTTGGCCAAATCAGTTAAGTGTCGTACTAAGATACTGTTGAAGCGTTTCAAGCAAACCCTTTCGTTCCAAAATCAGTCATAATAGCAATTACGTGTATGAGATACTCAAGCGTAATGCTTCGCTCACATTCAAAATTATTTGGAACCTGTATAAGGGGTTAGGCATGCCCCCGGATTTTCTAATCAAGCTGACGCAAGCGCGTACTTAATAATTCCCGATCATAAAAAACGCAGCACGATTTTCTCATCGGCTGCGTTTTCGCTTATTGCCAGCAAGCGCTATTTTCTTTTTTTACGCATCTCTCGCAGGGCTTTGCGCCGCGCTTCTCGCAGTGCTGTACGTTGTGCCTTTGTTTTTCTTGGTTTAACTATTCCTGGCACATCGCTTGTGTATGATGAAAGCGGTAGGCTAGCGCCAAATGGAGTAATGTCCTGATCACACACGGTGCCTTTACGCGGTAACACGCCATGCAGTAGATAGGCCTCTTCCGCCTGATCCAAACATTGGGAATTACCTAAACTGCCATGCCCCCAACCGTTAACTGTAATGAGCCGAGATCCTTTTAATAGGCGATTAACTCGCTTTGCGCCGTGGTAAGGCGTTGCCGGGTCGAACAGCGTATTAACGACTAAGACAGGCGTGGCGGTACGTGTTTTAAATTTGCCCTGGTAGCGACTTTGCTGCGAACCCGGCCAGGAATGACAAATACTCGAAATCCATGTCCAGCTTGGTGCTAAAAGACCGAACCGGAGTTCGTCATAGAATGCCGCAAACGCCCAGCTTTCGTACCAGGCAGGGTTATCAGAATCTGCACAGGCCACACCGCTAAAACCGAGCCCAGGTTGGTCCACAGGAGCGCCCTCACTGGTATCGAGTGTATTTTTGTCCGCTGCACCTTCTAAGGCCTCCATCATGATCAAATAGTTTTGCGCAGCCAGTTCTGGATTTGTAAAAGCGTCGAAATCCGCAATAACCTGAGCCAGCAGCGGCCAGTCGAAAGGGTTATACAATGTTGAGGTTGTAAACGAAACGGCTGCCGCGTAATCGATCACAATTACCTCATCGTTCACCACCAATTGTATGGGTGAGTCATATAGAGAATCCATCAGTCTATTAAACCGAGCTTCCGCATCACCCGCAATTGCACATTGCTCGGGGCCACCCTCTTCACAGGTACGAAAAAATTCCTGCAAGCTGGCGTCTGCACCCTTTGCACTTTTTATGCGGCTGGAAAATGGAAGATACTCAGCCTGATTTCCCCTGCCGCGCGACCAGGCAATAGGGTCGACTACAGCGTCTAAAATCATGGAACCAACATTTTCTGGAAATAAATTCGCGTAAACAACGCCCAGGTAGGTACCGTAGGAATACCCCGCATAGTGGAGTTTTTCATCGCCAACAGCCTTGCGCATAAGGTCTAAATCCCGCGCGACATCGGCGGTAGACATGTAATCAATAATATCGCTGGCACGCAGCATGCAAAGCTCAGAGATACCCTCATCCACCAACTGATGAATGGCTACCTCTTCATCATTTTTCGGGAAAGCAGGAATACTTTGAACAATCTGCACCTCCTCCTGGCTTGCAAAGCAACGCAGCTGCTCACTGCGGCCAATACCACGAGGATCAAACCCAACCAGATCGTATTTTTCGCGCACGCGATCGGTAAACAGATAAGGGCCCACTGAACGCAAAAAATCAAAACCAGAACCACCGGGACCACCCGGATTAAGAAAAATAGTACCTTTTTTATTGTCCTGATCTGTCGCTTTAAACCGAATAAGCTCCAAACCGATATAAGCATTTTCGCCAACACTGGCGCTGTTTTTATGATCAAGAGGCACCTTAAACGTTGAACAGTCATAGTTGGAATCAACGCCAACATCGGCATCACACAATTGCCATTCTATAGAATCGGCGCTTACGTTAAGAGCCAAACAGCACAAGGAAATAAATAGCGGAAATTTAATCTTCCTATATTTTAACAGCATCATCTACACTCCGTATGAGATAACATTAAGAACAACAGGTTTTTTACTGCGCTAGAATCCTACCGAAACAACACGCGCTTCACTGTAACAAAACATTTCATCCTCGAAACATTTACTACACACTCCGTACGTACTAACCCCCTACGACGGCTGAATCATTAAAATCTCGTACATCGTATTATGGAATTAGTTTTTGACAAGCGCACGCGTGCGGAAAAGTTATACAGACCTAAGCGTTCGCTTACGGTGAATTTCTCTTATAAACTGAGGACAGAGGCCGGGGAAAATAACCCGATTTAGTAGACAAAGATTTTGTTAGCCATTCATTCTATATACAATGTCATAGGGGAATAGTTAGCCAAGGAGTATTTACTTATTCCATGCAATTTTGCGATACGTATCCGCTGGTGAGTGGCTCAGCATAATTCGGTAGAAGCCGTTGCCAAACGCTGTGCTTATTTATACCAGTCAAGACGCAGCAAAAGGTCTTCGTAGCCGTTTTTATCGAAATCACCACGCGCCATAACCAGGTAATTCACGACCAAATCGCCAGCCAGAGCCAGCTCGACGGTATTCCTACTTAAGTTAAATACTTGCAGAAAGGGTTCCGCCTCTGCCAGTGTATCTTCCCAGTTCTCCATTTACTCGCCCCCAAGCCAGGAACAGCTTGGCCTGGCAGGCAGGTAAACTCGTACTCTTTGATAATTGGGGTATGTTTTTTTATCGACTCGTGTGCAGAGGTACGTGCTGCTACTGCTAACAAGCAATTTACACCGCGAATACAGTTTAAACGCTTGCAACTGCCCCGTGGGAACGAAAATATGATTGTTTATTCACGCTTTTCATGGCTTTGGTACCTGTGGCGTGATTGTTACGGATTTTTAGTTTGCCTTATAGGCTTCTTTAAACAAGCCCATTACACAATTATTGCGTGCGGCATTCACGTCCGGCAGGTTACATTGCGTGGCCGGCTCATCCTATTCTCTTCTTGACGGCCTCATTAAACCTGGTAAAGGTGCTGCGTAGCCTGGTTTGGCCCAGCTTAAATATCCTATCGAACAGGGCTTTCTGTAAACTCTCGGGCATAGCATCAAAGTCCTTGGCTTTTGTATACCTACCCGAAAGCTGTATATATATAAATTGGTAAGGTGTTTGTTTCGCTGAGTATTAATGTCGCTATCTTTCATTGCCGAACTGGTGTGCGATTTCTACCAACTGGCATTTTATTTTTCTTTTTCTTGTCTAACACTCCGTACTCGTCGTGCTTTTTCTTAAGCGTTGCCAAGGAGGATGGCAGCGTATTTTTTACGCTACGCAAGGTTAAGAAGCCCACCGTACTTTTTATTGGTCACTAAATATCCTGCACCGATGGTGAGCTTATCTTTGATATTCAAGTATATATTATCGTAACGCCCCTCGTATTCTTCCAGTTTTTTCTAATGCTATCCGCCCGGATATCTTAAAGATATTAGCCTGGGCAGAGGTTTAACAGCTCTTCAATTTCATCGCGTACAGCTTTTTGTTCGTCATAACTATCTGAAATAAAACTCGGCTTGTTATCGGCCTTAACCATGCTGTAAAAATTTTCGAGTTTCTGCCGGGTAAGTGTTAGGTTGCTCTCGATCTGATCACCACTACAGCTCATCCACACACCTGCTTCAAGCGCGTCGATGTAGTCGAGATACAGCGAAAGAGGATGTATCATAGAGCCTTGTAAGTTATTTATATCCGCCAAGATGATGTCCATCTCTGCAAATATGGCTGCGTTTTTTACATAGGGCTTTGTGCCGTTATAGCTCGCAAGATAGCCCTTTTCGGCTATGTTTGAATATCGTTCGAAAACACTGCTGTAGGTGCCAGCGCATTTAACCCACTCCACCAGAGATACTGCGTCACATGCCGGCTTTACGGATAGGAATCTGGGATAGAAAAACGTTTTCACTTTGGCAAAGTCCTGGAATACGGTGGCGTCCCAGTTTTCTGTATAGGCCTGAGCTGCTAATATTTTCTTGCCGAGGTTAAAAGCAGCTTCGTTTTCCATCTTACTCGCGTCATCGCCAACAAAGCTGTCGATCGCTTCGAGGCTGCTGATTTTCTGGCGAAGGTAGTTACCCACTTCACTGTATTCTCGATAGATATCAAATATTTTATTTTTTGCATTGGCAATATTGTAAGTTGTCACCAAGTCGTCGTGTTGTTCCACAAGTACTTTGTTTTCTGGAGTGAGAATTACTGGAGCATTACTTAGAGCGAGCTTCGTTTGCTCATTTATTTTCCATTGTCCGTTTTCTAGTAGCGGAGAGCCTAGAGATATCAACTCGTTTTTTAAGGGGGTGGCATAGTCTGCTCCGGCTGCTGCTATGGCGGCTTTTAGATCGCCCGTACTGGGTAAGGCCTCGTTGAAAAGTAACTTATGGTAGGCAAGTGCAACATAGCTATCGACTAGTTGCTCTGAGTAGAGTGCTAACATGGATGTATCCAGCTCTAAAAATATCTCGCGTAAACTGAGGGACAAATCACTGTAAAAGATATCGTTGGGCAGGGCTGTAAGCCATCGATCCAGCTCGCTTACATAGTCCGCTGGCGTAAGCGCGTCTGTGACGATGTCTTTGTCGATATTATCCAGGGCATTATTCAACAAATAAGCCAGATCGTTTTGCCAGCTTAAGGTCTCTTGTATTTGTGTCGGGCTCGGCAAGGTATCGCTGGAATAGTACAATGGGCTGGCAAGGGTAAGTAGCTGGTCTCGCAACTCTGGATTCTCGCTTATCTGGCCCACCAATGTGGGGCCATCTGCAGCCAAAAGCAGTATTGTTGAAATTACTCGGCTCAGCCCTGGGAAGGCACGCCAGGACGCTTCTGAATATAAGGCGCGTTCACCACTGCTGCGCATTTTCCCTATGCGGTACTTAAGTTCTTCTATGGTAGAAAAAGGGTTTTCCTGAGCGTCCACGCGCACTACGTTGTAATCTGCATCGGCACTAAAGTTAAGCGCTAATTGGTAACGGTTGTTTTGTGGCTCACCTTCGCTTTCCGTGGAGTAGGTTCCATTAAAAAAAAGAATGTCCGGACCTGTGTACAATGGAAAGTTATCCAAACTTAAAGAGCGCAGCACTACTTGGGCATTCGCTTCATATTCATCACTAAGTACAAGCTTATTTGCCTTATTATTATCAAGATATATTTCTTCGATATTATTTCTTCTAGTGAAAAACGGTGTTGTCTCTCCCTCCACGCTTATACGAGCCAGTACATTACTGGAATCGGTATCGGCAAATGAAACTTGTGAGTCAATAAAATCATCAGAGAGTTCCAATGTATCTTGTAAAGCAGTTTTGCTGGAAAGGTCTGGTCTGATGGCTGTGCTAACGGCGGGTAAAAAGGCATTTGAACGTATTAACGCGGTTGGATAGTTTTCAAACGTAGTCATCACAACTATTTTCGCATCGGTTTCAGCACTATTCTGTGTTTTATTTGCGCCAATATGCGCTTTAATGGCAAGGGAGTCTATAAAGCTAAAGTGGTAAATTTCCTGGTTATACAGTTTAACCGATGCTATACCATCTTCTAGAGTAATACTGGCATCAAACTGGAAATCGGTAAGGCCAGAAGTTTCCACTTGCTGAGACTGCTGATAGGTTCTGTTTTTCACACCAAGCTCGCCAATCACTAACAGGCCATTGTTGGTTTCGATGAAGTTTGTCTTTGTATGCTTTTTCATCAGCAAACTTTTGTCGAGTACAACAGGCCCTGCAATTTCAGAAGTGTCGGGTGAACCGAATATTTCCGGCATCATCTCTTCGAGATTGGCTCGCTTATCGATGGACGTTAGCCAGTTAATGAGTGCTCTGCGATCGGCTTCGGGTAAAAAGTTGATCAGCTCTATGTTTTCAACCATGGAGTTTCCCGCCAAGGTACAAGCATTATTTAGCCATTGATAATCATCGTTACTGGTACATTGGCTTTCGTTAAGAGGAGCAGAAGGTGGCTGGTAGCTTGTGGGTGGTTCATTACCACCGCTCGTTGGGTTCGGTGTAGTAGAGTCAGGTGTACTTGCTTTGCCTGAACCCCCTCCCCCACCACAAGCAAAAAGACCTGCAGAGAAACAGAATACGCACACAGCCATTTTAAATCTGTTCATATTATATCCTTGCTTATTCGAATAATAATAAAGTGCTTCTTGGAGCAGGCTTTGGTAGCTCCGCTGAGAGGGTGACTATAATAAGGCTATGAATGTGAATGCTTACTGAACCACAGGAAGACCGAACAACAAAAACCAATGATTAATGCGCCTTTTTTAATACGCATTCAACTTTGTGATGGTGGTTTGATACCGCTCAAGAGCTACATTTTTAGGGAGAAATATTGGGCAATGGAAAATATAAGCACCCCATTTTCTTGCAGAAAAGCCTGCGCTGAGCTCACACTCAAACCACATTCCCTCACATGCTATTGGCCATAAACCGCCAAAGCCCTTGCATTGCAGCACCTAGCCTAGGTAGTGCTTATCCTGGTATAGATTTTAACCAAATGTTGCTGTAACTGAAGTCTTAATATTTTGTGGTTGCTATTTTCACAACACCATGCGCCGGGGCGCATTGATACGATCATCATCCATTCCCTCGGGAAAAGAGTATCAGGTTTCCATTGCGTTTAGTGGCCGACACTTTCTCTCAGACGATAGAGGGAATCTACTCTGTGACGTCTATAGTATCGACTTGCAGAAACATTCCGGTGAGTAAATTACAAGCGCATAGTGTTGTGCTATCGCAGTGCCTAAACTGAAATGATTGGCCTTGTCGATGGCCGTCGCGATACTCCTCTGAAAATGGCACTCAGAAACAAGCTATTACACTAGCCGCCTAATCCCAAAGTGCCTACGGTTCGTATGAATTTCACCAACCATTGGACTTTTCAGTGGGGTCTGATTAATGAAAAAAGTACTTGTGTGTTTCTCCACACTATTTTTGTCGGTGAGTATTATGGCAGCGGAAGAGCCGAAATACAGGGTTTTAAAAAAACACGATGTCTTTGAGTTGAGAGAATACTCGCCAATAATTGTGGCGGAGGCTCGCGTCATAGGCGCCATGAGCCAAGCCTCTAGCGCTGGTTTCCGTTTAATTGCCGATTACATTTTTGGAAACAATACCACGCCGAGCTCCGGAAGCAGGAAAATAGCCATGACCGTGCCGGTGACCATGCAAACGGAATCGGAGGCGGTAGATATGACCGCACCCGTATCGCTGGCACATGAAGATGGGCACTGGCGTGTGCATTTTGTTATGCCGTCCAACCACAGCATAGAAACTCTGCCGCAACCCAACAACCCCAGAGTGGAGCTGCGTGAAATTCCTGAAAGAAAATATGGGGTAATACGCTTTTCTGGTATTGCAGACGAACAAAAAGTCGCACAGAAAACCGCAGCGCTTCTTGCCTGGTTGGAACAGTGGGACCTCTCTCCTCAGGGTGCGCCGGAACTTGCGCGTTATAATCACCCTGCAACCCCACCTTTTATGCGCCGCAACGAAGTTATGGTGCAATACAGTGTTAACGCGCCCTTGTGAGCACCACAACCGGTGATAAGCAGGTGCGTAAGGCGAACTTATGCTCCTAGTACACAATGGCCCATCCACACAAGCGCCCGACGATCATCAACAATTTCTGGAAGGGTGCAAGCTTTAGCCAGTGCTTACCTTTAAAAACCAACCCAAAGTGCCTTAAACCGTACCGCGAAGAAAAAGTTTTGGCAAAACTAGAAACATTCACCAAGCACTGCACGAGCAGCCTCTATACCACATCTTAAGCAAGCCTTAACACCTCTATAAGCACTCGCCACATTTAATCCACCCTCTCCGCAAGGGTCCAATCCGCCCCCAAGGCTTTTATTATTGACCGGAAATCCGCTCAATCGCCTCGTCAATAATTGTAAGATCGAACGCTTGTGGGTTGATAAGCTCGAAATGGCCAGCCCCCTCTAACACGATATGTTCGCTACTATCGCCCTCTGCCAGGGCAGCCAGATAATAGGCCTGCGACAACTCTGGCGGCACAATACCATCTCGCTGGCCACTGATTAACACCGTGGGTTTGCCAACAGGCAACATATTAATGGGTGAGGTATTGGTCAGGCGTGTCTTTAGATCCGCCTCGCTCAAGACTGCACTCTCGATTATTGCACTGGCGGCACCAGCACAGGCACCGGATTGTAGATCGGCAATACCACCCAAGGTGATGGTACCTTTAATGGAAACAAAATCTTCGAAGTAAAGCGCGCTATCAGCGGCAATTTTTTCGCGCCCGGCCAACCAGAGAGCAAGATGCCCACCTGCACTGTGCCCCATGGCCACAATGGCGTCCATATTGAGAGGATAAAACTCCGAAAGTTCGGCAAGATAATCTGTTGCGGCGGCCACATCCTGGAACATAACAGGCCACTTACCGCCCGAACCCAGGCTACGGTATTCAATATTCCATACCGCATAACCGCGCTCGGCCAGCGCCTTTGACAGTGCTGCCTGCAGGCTCAACGTGTAACTAGCCTGCCAGCAGCCACCGTGAATCATTACCAAGGTTGGCCAGGGCTCCTGGGCACTGGCGGGTAGATACAATTCACCCCACTGCAATGCCTCTTCGCCCCATTGAAAAGCAATGACTTCCACCGACGTTTGCGGCAGCTCGGCCAATGTGGGAGCAAGCGTGGGGGTAAAAGGCTGCGCTGGAGTGGGCGAAAGCACCTGTTGAGCACTGCTGGATTCTCTACCACTGCCACCGCAGGCGCCGAGGCCAACAGCCAGTAGCGCCACTAAAAACCTTGAGATATTCATTAAATTTCTTACGAAAATTATCGCGTTCTGGTTCACCCGAACATGAGAGCAAAGCCTGCTTAACTGAAAAGGCACAAGGGCTGAAAGAGTGAGGTTTTTCCAGCAAAACGAGCACTTTATTAGGGAAGCCTTAAGCCCTATAAACTAAATATTGGTCAACAAGTAGTGGCCAGAGCAATACTAAGGCCCGCTTTGCACGTAGGAGGTTCGACCGCGGCAATTAATCCGAACGGCCGCTTTCCGCAAACACTCTAATCATTTAAGCTATCAAGCCCACAAAGTGCTGATGCCTGGCAATTAGGCTAAAAGCATCCATTGCTTACTAAAGCCCGTTCAATTGGGGCAAAGGCTGTTTTAAAAGGGAGTTGTATTTTTATGCTTAGATTCATTTCTTCTTTTCTATATTCACCAATTACAATATTCACAGCAGGTATTGTATTCCTTGTACCCCAGTATTCACACTCCGCAGACTCGGAGTATTCGGCCGTTACAGAAGAGTCCTTTTCATTTGACAACATACGCTTTAAGTGGGGAGCAACACTGAACGATGTCTCTTCCGAAAGAACATGCGAAAAAGTAAAGTACCTTTCAAAAGATAATGTTGACAACTGCACCTATAGGGCCAAAGAAATTCTGGGCTTTAAGACAAAGCAAATTACCTTTATTGCAACTACTGGAATAAATACCCCTATCTATCATTTATCTTTTCCAATTATTGCCGATGAAGTGAGCACGAGAGTTGATATTGCCCCCTGGGTACAGAAGCTTATAAGTATATACGGTGAACCCAGTAAGATTGACGAAAAGATAAATCAGCCCTTTGAGGTTAATCCCTCTCGCAATTCAAGCGTTTACGCAAACGCCGAATGGAATTTAGAGAACCTTAAAGTATATATTGCCGCTATCGAAGGTTATCGTCACACAGAAATTGATGGCGCTCCCTATATCGCGCTGGTGAATATAAAATTCTCTAATCAAGCGACTCTTGCAGCACCTTTCGTAGATGCCCAGAGAAAAAAAGACGAAAAGCTTGCAGCAATGGCTCTAAGGGCTAAAAAACCAAGCATATTTAAGATACCAAGGCCTTTAACTGAGTTGGGCTTAAACAATGAAAATGCGGGCAATAAACACGTGAACCTCAAACTGGCTAGACTTTCCACCAGAGCACTCAGTGAAGGTTCGTCTTTTGAAACACCAGAAAATATTGCCAAAATGCTAAACAACTCAACTATTGCTGTTTGGGAAATCGCAGAACCCTACACGGTAATATTGTCTACAAAATGGAATTCTGAAATCCTATCTTCATCTGACACCAAAATAAGCTGTACAAATATGTACCCCGCTCGCGGCCCAGGATCAATGATTTTTTATGCAAACTCGATATCAGTCAAGGGAGAATACAAGGCTCTCGAGATTAAAACTTTGGTTAATCATTTAGCTAAAGTATTAAAGACCGAAATTAAATGCCAAGAGTATCCAGATTCTTAGGGAACCTCTAATCAAGTCCAAGGTATCGATGTACACTTCACCTTCAATAATGGTGATGAGCATCTTTTTTGTCGGGCCAAGAGTGCGACCATCAGAATTAATCTCTATCCCAAAGCCGATCCCAGTTGATTAATGCTGCTTACCGCAATGGTAACCTGGTGGGCATCGGTGATTGGGTCGTTCTCTTTTACTTCCAGTTCAAAAACATAACTGCCGTTAACGGCAGCAATAAACGTAGGCGCAATGCTTGTATTCCTGCTGAACGTTACCACGGGGGCCAGAAATTTACCGCTAGCGGTATACTTGGATATCACTATCGCGACCAGATGAGTAACGGGCATCAAGAACAATCTCAACACTCGGGTTTGCCTTACGGTTTAGGCCAGCATCAGCTAGCGGTGCCTAGGGTTTCTGGGTAGGTAAGCTTAGCTATTTTGAAGGGCTTCATCGCTTGTTTACCCCTACAAGAGTCATAAGCACCTTCAAGAATATGCTCTATCCAGTGTCATTTTTTAAGGGAAAAAAAGATATTACCTTTCAAGTCCAAATTTAATCAAATAACAGTATTTTTTTTACCAGCTGGCAATAAATATAAGGGAATATGACCGCCATGTTTCACTTTACCCACTATAATTAATAGACATCTATGACATAGATTATTTCGAAATAAGAAATGGTTTTTAGGATTTATGCTAGTAACGTCAAAAAAACGTAATCCCTTATCTCCTTTGGTAATCAGCTTGCTAGCGATGCTTGGTTTACTTCCACAATGCTCTATTGCTATCGATATTGCCGTTGCCAATCGCCCTCACACACACAACGATAAACGTTTTGACTATAGCTATCGACTTTTAGAACTCGCCTTGAATGTCACCCAAGAAAGCTATGGCCCATACCTTCTAAAACGCTCAGATTTAACCATGTTTCGAGATCGGCAATTTAAGGAAATAAAGGAAGGGCGCTTGCTCAACGTAATGGTGTCTCCTCCAAAACCCGGCGGGACGGGAAAAGCCCTTCGAGTGAAATTCCCAATCCAAAAAGGCATTGGTAGTATTCGGCTGTTCTTTGTTCTGGAGGATAACGTTGACCTATTGAGCAAAGTCGAAACTATCGAGGATCTACGGCAATTCACTATCGGCGCTAATGATCAATGGTCTACGACGGTGGCATTGAGAAACGATAAATTTAATGTAGTTGCCGGTGAAAGTTATCTATATTTATTTCAAATGCTACAGGCTCGACGATTTCAACTATTTCCCCGTGGTTTAAATGAGATATACACCGAACATAAAAATTTTAAAAATAATATTCCCAATTTAACGATCGATGAACACATCGCGATAGTGAGCTATTTACCAAGCTATTTTTATGTATCCCCTACGGCTCCACGTCTGGCGGAACGCCTCGAAACGGGGCTAAAAATACTGTTTGAAAACGGCGCGCTAGACGCGATTTTTAATGAATTTTATGGCGGAGTAATAAAAAAGGCGCAGCTAGACAAACGTCGGGTTTTATATATGACAAACACCAGCATTGGCCCAGAAATGCTGGCGTTTGACCGCCGGTTTATCTTAAAGGAATTAAACGAAATTCAAACCAACCCTTAAGCATAATCAGTAAAGAGCAGCAAACACAGCATCTGTTCGATAAGCAACTTCATAGTCATAGTCGACTTTCGCTATACCTACATCTGCACTAAAATATTTGATGCCCATAAGCACATAAAAATGTTTACTGAGTTTATATCGAGCACGAACAGTGGTATCAAATACCCCCGCGTCTATGCCATTGTAGGCCCCTTCTACAATAGAGATTTTGGTACCAATCCCCCAGCGCTCGGTATAGGCATGCCAAAAATCTAAACCAAAAAGCGGTAAGGGCGCAAACACGCCAACATTTTTATTAATGATACTATCGTCAATAATGTCTTCACCACTGCGTATTCCACCCGAGGCGTCCAGGCTCAAGCTAGCCCGTTTATTGGACACTTTAGATAATGAACGACATCCTGAAAAATCGGGGTAGTTTTTTTAAAAGTATACCTCGTGCCTAATACGCAACTCTCGATTCGGCTTTACCGAAATCAGCTCAATTACAGTTGCGACTCCGCGGGTATTATTCGCATAGCGCCCACGGAAAAGCGCTGCCACCAAGTGGTGTTAGGCTCTTTTGTAAACACTCGCTCCCCTTCCTCTTCCAATGTCTTCCAGTGTAGCTTGCCTCCTTCCAGATAGACTTTATACGTTCGCTCATCCAACTCATCGATGATCGAAGAATAAAACAGGTCTGCCAAGGCTTCACTTTGAATCATTGCGCCAATTTCGGTATTTTCTTTTGCCGAACGTGGGTCCAGGTTCATTGAGCCAATAAACACATACTCGCGATCTAACACAAAAGATTTTGCATGCAAGCCGCTTAGCAAGTCTCCGTATAACTGTGCTTCACCGGCTTCGGCTTTATTGTATGTTTTAAACTCATAAATATTAACGCCATTTTGCAATAGTTTTTTTCGATATTTCATATAACCAGCATGAACAGCCGGCACATCGTTTGCCGATAGGGAATTGGTTATTACACTTACGCTGAGGCCTTTAGCAACAAGCTCACTGAGAAAGGAAACCCCCGATTTACCGGGTACGAAATATGGCGAGATCAGTATCAGTTCTTTTTTTACCTTGCCAAAATAGTCGGCAAGATCACTACTGAGATGATATTTCGTTTCAGAGCGAGATTTAATGATCTTATCAGGGTGATCGTACACAATATCCACATCACCCCAAAAGTAGCTAAGGCTATTGTTCCTGATGGTAGTAGCCAGTGCTGAATCTTTCAGCGCTTGTATATACTCCGAGCCTTGCAGGCTTTCTATGTAGCGACTAAATTCGGCTCTGCGTTCGGCAATAGCACTGGGTTTGGGTTTATTTTTATTCAGCGTAGCAAGCGGATAGGAAAGCGAATTGTTCCAATATAAATCAAAGGATTCCGACACTTTGCTCACTGCAGGGCCAATAAGTATTACGTCGAGGTCGCTAAAGGTATACTCTTTGCTGGCGTCAAAATACTCATCACCAATATTACGCCCGCCTACAATAGCGATGCTGTTATCGACAATATATGTTTTATTATGCATTCGACGGGTAACACCGCCAAAGCGGGTAACAAATTGAGTTGCGCGAAAGGTATTTCGACTGAAGGGGTTAAAAATGCGTAATTCAATATTTGGGTGGGCATCTATAATCGAGCCGCCAAAATCCCGGTCGGCCAAATCCATATCATCTAATAGCAAGCGCACTCTTACACCCCGGTCGGCGGCCTTCAACAACTGATCCGTTAGTAAGGACCCAATTTTGTCGTCGTGATACAGGTAATATTGAACGTCCAGTGTTTTTTCTGCTGAATGTGCAGTTAAGGCCCTGGCAACGAAGGCATCAAGACCGCTTTCCATAGGGTATGCGCCCGATTCACCAGGGTGTTGCGCAAGCCGGGGAGCTACCGATTTAGCAAGCGAGGTTTCGTGAGTTTCGCCAAGGTGGTAACTCTCAGCTCTATCTGAATTATCCGGTAATGTGGCACAAGCGGAGATCAAAATTGCTAGCAGCAGCGTTAAAAGTGTCGTCGACGGATTTCTCACAGATATAGGCTCCATTACTGTGCGTTTATGACAGAGTTAAAGCCGGTAATAAATACCAGCAAACACAGCATCTGTTCGATAAGCAACTTCATAGTCATAGTCGGCTTTCGCTATATCTACATCTGCACTAAAAAATTTGATGCCCATAAGCACATCAAAATGTTGGCTGAGTTTGTATCGAGCACGAACAGTGGTATCAAATACCCCCGCGTCTATGCCATTGTAGGCCCCTTGTACAATAGAGATTTTGGTACCAACCCCCCAGCGCTCGGTATAGGCATGCCAAAAATCTAAACCAAAAAGCGGCAAGGGCGCAAACACGCCAACATTTTTATTAATGATACTATCGTCAATAATGTCTTCACCACTGCGTATTCCACCCGAGGCGTCCAGGCTCAAGCCAAGATCCAAACCATATATACCCGCAGTAAATAAGATAAACGAATTATCGTCGCCATATAGCTCATAAGCGTAACTAAAACTGTAGAGGTTAGTATTGTCGCGTATTGTGATATCGCCATAGGCGGTATAGTCGTCTAGCGGTATCTCTGCGTTAAGCACGGTATTTTCTCGTCTAATATCGTAATAAGAAAACGTCACACCATGTTTTCGTGAAAAACGATAAGAACCAACCAGTATCGGCGAGCCATTTGTTGAGGGCAGGCCCAGCGTACCTTCGGTATCCACATAAATATGCCTCCCTGTGTCGCGGCTTGTAATTTTAAAGTTTGAATCAAACTGTGTTATCGCTGGGCCACCACCAATGCCAAACCCCGTGTAGTCATCTTTGGCGCTTGCGCTTTGATAGAAAAAAGCCAGTACTAGAAAAAAAGCTAACACGCGAGGCGAATACATATTCGAAGGTCTCATTGGGTAAAAGTAACTTTAGGGCAATTAGTTTTGATAACGATTTTGTTTGGTTCTGCTTGCCCGGAAAAAGGCCTGGTGGGCGCTTCAGCGCTCATTAAGTTGCTCCAGAAGAGCCCTATTATAAACCCGGCAACACACTAAGTTGTCGGGTTTATCGCTACGAAAGTTGGCAGTGCATGCCTTTAGGCTTTCCAATTGAATATACGAGCCTGAGAAAGGCCCAACAGGCCTGCCAGAGGTGTTTATGAAGGAGCTTAATCACACTGCGTATCATCCAAACCAAACACGCTCTTACAATATTGATAGTGCATTCGCGCTCAACCGAGGTCACTTTAACACTGTGCCTGCTATCTATTTGGTGCAAAGACGAGACAAGGCAGACACCCAGTAATGTATCCATTAATTCATCATAAACACTTTAACATTCATCACTTTGAATGAGAATAAATAATAGAGAGTGTGACAGGGTTGGTATGAACACACATTTAGCCCCTCGTTAACACTCAAGCGGGTATTTTACGTGTCATGAAGCTGAGGTAACCTTTACTATTTGGGTGTTTTCGAACTACTTGGGGGCAGAAGCGTGAGCGACGTAGGGTTCATATACAAAAGCAGCATTGTTTTAGCATGCCTGATATTGATGCTGGCGAGTATTGCCTGCACCGGCTGGTTTTTTTACATCTGGCTTGGCGGGGTGCCCGGCATTGTGGGTGCATGTGTGGGCTGTGCCGTGCAACTGATGGCTTACGGCTTCTCAGCAGTAACTGTTCACCATACTAATGGCATTATGCGTTCGGTGTTGGTGTTGTTAATCGCCTCCGCCCTTAGCCTGTCAGTACTATCCAGTTACGCCACGCTCACTGGCTATTTTTCGGCCATGCAACAAGAGGGCATTGCCCGAGAAACGGCCGCAAAGCAAAAAGAACGAGTTATCAATGCGGCGATCGAAAAACGATTGCAGTTAATGGAATCCATGTCCCGCGATGTTGCCATTGGCAGTGAGGCAGCCAATCAGGGAATCTCCGAAAAATACCGCACCCAGGCAAAACAGTTCCTCAGTAACAACGCCGATACTCGTGAAGAAATGGACGCACAAATTGCAAAGTTTGAATCCATTATCGATTCCGGTTTACTGGAAAAACAAGAAACCCAGGCAGGCTCACCTATCGATGGCTTGTCTCAGGTACTGGGCGGGCAGGAGCTTACCATTATGGTGCTGTGCTTGTGGCTGGCGATCATGTTCGATGCGCTTCCCCTTGCGGGCATTACTCTGCTCGAAGCGCGAGCCAAAAAGAGGAAGTCTCTCGAAAAAACAAACGCCAGCGCCGAAGCCTCCGAGCCTATGGAGGCTCCCGCCCAGGCACAAGAGCTAAGCGGTATAACAGAACAGCCTGCGGTCATCGAAGCTTCTGAGGAAGCTGCAGCGAACAACCAAGGCAGCAATGAGCTCATTCAACACGAAAACGCAGAAGCTGATCCCAGAGTTTTCACCCATATCTGTTCCGCTAACTTACCCGCCAGTCGAGACTTCTACGTAAACCTGCTGGGCTTCGACGTGAAATTTGAAAATGATTGGTATATCCACTTTAGCTCTCCACTAGACCCACGAGCCGAGTTTGGTGTTATCCAGCGCAACCATGAATTTGTACCCTTCGAATACCAGCGTGACCCCAACGGCATGTTGCTCACGTTTTTAGTGGACGATGTGGATCACACTTACCAACGGGCAGTTTCCATGGGCTTAGCCATTCTTCAGGAACCCCGCAATGAATCCTACGGCCAGCGTCGTTTTTTGGTCAAAGAGTTCAGCGGCTGCCTGATTGATATTCGCTCCCCCTGGGAAGGTGAAGCTGCGTAGAGCCTAAGCAATATATTTACAAGCCTTTGCGCTAACGGAACATAAGGTTCCAGTTCGCAAAGCCTTGCCCTTAGCGGTTTGGTATAAAGCCCAAAGACATTCATAACCAGAAAGTGCGACAAGGCTAGATAACTCTAACCACACCTTAGCGCCGCCAAGACAGTTTAGGCTTAGCGTCACTAAACCTCACAAAAGATTTAAATTAAAGCTGAAGGTTGGGCGTTTGTGCAATGGAACAGCCCTGGGCATTCCATTGCTTTCTGAGCGTCTCCGTATGTCGGTTTTGCTCTATTCTCGTCATTATATCTGTCCCCATCAACGGATCGCCCTGTTTACGCGCTGTTCCATCTTTTTTTAACACATGGGACTCTAAAGTTTTAGTGCGGGTGTAGCCACCGCTGTATCGATCATACTTGTGTTTCACCGTAGTTAAGTCCGTGTAGTTCTGTTGTGCTTCCATACAAAACCTGGCCTTAGCCTGCCTAGTTTGCTCATCGCTGCTTTCTTGGCTGTTGGTACTTTTCCGAGGAGGGTGTTTGCTACGCGATTGTTTAGGAGCCTGATTATCGTTGCTTACGGCGTTTGCATTTCGCAGGTCTACGTTTTCTGCTTTTTCTCTGTATTTTTCAGGTACACGATCACCAAAGTGAACCACGCCATTTTCGTCTTTCCACTTAACCACCCCGGCAAGAGTGCTCGATGCAAATAAAAGGAAGATAGTACAAGCAGTAATGCTTCTCATAATACCCCATCGAAAATACATATTTCACGCCTCCAAATAATACACAAACAACTCGAATCTCAACCCTATGCTTACGCAACAGTGGTTCGCTCTTAGGCTATTGCCGAACCTAGCGGTATGGAAGTTACAGCAGGAGGTTTTTTGCTGCTACGCTAGCAAGCTGGGAGATTCCTGTTGAGCTGTAGCTTTTACTACAATAACTTAGCAGACTTAGTTCGGCCACTTACCCGTAACTAGAATTGTAGACCCTGAGTTCGCTTGTAGCTGCAGGTTTCCCTTTTTTTTACAGTTTTCTATGAGTATTGTGTATATATTATGGCTATAAATAATTATTCACTTATATGCCACCACCTTAACCGCCAATTACTTATGGCAATCAATAGTGCTTTGCACTAAGGGAGAGGAAGCTTGAATGATAGATGGCCAAAGCATTCTTTCTCAATAGCAATTTTCATCAATTTTAGAGCCAGAGACTACACTACTGTGTAATAGTATATTCCCCGCTTAGTATCCGGCAGCCCCTTACTTGGAGTTCTGAATGAAACAATATCAACTTTCGCTGAGCTTACTCTGCTTGCTGTTAATCACTGGCTGTGGCGGGGGAAGCGGGACGAACGAAAGTATTCCAGGCTCATCACTTGGCCAATCGAGCAGTTCTTCAAGCTCGAGCTCAAGCAGTTCTTCAAGTTCAAGCGCGAGTTCAAGTTCAAGCAGTACTTCAAGCTCGAGCTCAAGCGGTACTTCAAGTCTATTTACACCGCTGCCACCAGAGGAACTCACCCTTGTCGCGGGCAATTCAGAACTTGCTATTAACTGGGCAGCTGCCACTGGCGCCAGGGGATATAACCTTTACTATGCAAAAGAAAGCTTTTTAACACTGGATTCTATAGCGAATTATACAAGCTTGACCGGGGCGGGAATGCTTGCGGACATATCGGACACCCAATCAACCATTACCAAGCTTGATAATAATCAGCGCTACTTTGTGGTTGTAAGCGCTATCGGTGATGTTGAAAGCGCCATCAGCATCGAACAATCCGCAATGCCTTTGGCGGCGCCGGCGATTAATGAAGATATTGCTTGCTCATTAAAAATTGATGGCGGCGCTTGTGATGACTTCGTCGCTATGACCAATGCAGGTAAAACCTATTCTTTAACGAATATTCATGCCCCAGGAAAAACTTACTGTATGCAAGCCATTGATACAGCCAAGGGTCTATCAATCAGCGATGTTACAGGAAGTGCCGGCAACCCAGTTAAGATTGTTAACTGTGATGGAAAAGTAACGCTGAATACCGTGGGCTGGCAGCGGGGTATTACGGTAAGCAACAGCCAGTTTATTCATATTTCCGGTACAGGAAGCAGTGAGGATTTTTATGGGATCCATGTCATCAACTCAGAAGGCGCAGGTGCTGATGCCACTAATGGTACATCCGATTTTGAAATTGACCATGTGAGAATTGATAATGCGGGAGGCTCTGGAATTCTGGTTCGTACCTATCCATTTGCTGCGGAATGTCATTTAGAGTGGACGCGTTCCCAGTTCACCCAGTTTAACACCAAAGTACACGATAATTATGTAAATGGCGCTCGATGGGAAGGTTTATATATTGGCACCTCCCATTATGACCAAGCCGACGGGCCATCTGGAACCACTTGCGGGACTAACAGCGCACCACAAGCTTCACTGATTGGCGTGGAGATTTATAACAACAAAATTGAAAACACAGGAAACGACGGCATACAGCTCGGAGCTGCAATTGCCGACGTTAAAGTTTACAACAATACGATAAAAAACTATGCCTTACATAATGTTGGCTCTCACGGCGGCGGCTTACAGCTAAACCCAGGCACCGGCGGGTTATTTTATAATAACTTTGTACAAGCACACCCAGACTCCACCGAGGCGAAGGGGCTTATGTATATTGGCGGCGAAACGCCACTGTATGTTTACAATAATGTGTTTGTGGGTGGCGACAAAGCGGTAATGACACTGAACAGAATGCCTAATAACACGCACTTCTATTTCACCAACAATACCTTCTATGGTCGTGGTACTGGCAGTGTTTTTTACTTTTTTTGTAATCTATTGCCGGAAACACAAAACTACACCTTTAAAAATAATATCTTCACAAATTATGAGTTCGTTGGGTCTGATCAGTCCGGGGGATGGAATTACTTTAATGGCGCAAAAGGTGCCCAGTGCCCCATGAACGGTTTTGAGATATCCGGCTATGCCGACAATGAAGAAGACTTACATATGACAGAAAATTATTTTTCAAAATCGCCAGACACTATTCTTTTTGCAAGCCCATCTACGGGCGACTATTCTTTACAGGAAGATTCACCTGCCACAGCATTTGGCGCAGATCTTGATACAACCATCCCCGCACCATCAAACTGAGCACCAAGTGTTACACAGAAACAATAAAATGATAAAAACCAAAAAGGGTAATGGCGGTTAAATGCTCTGCCCTGGCCCAGTATCAATGGCAATTATGCAGTTCTTGGCTAAGACGAACAGAGGCCAGCAATAAAGCTTACTTATACATTGCCACTGCGCTATTCACACATAAAGTTTAGCTTTAAAAAAATGCATGTTTTATAAACAGGCAACCTTTCAAGCCACCAATATCACATCTGTTAACCGCCGCAATACATCTCTCTCGCTTGACAAAACAACGAGACAAGCAGAATGGGTGATACGCCAATAATTTTCCGTACCTTCTTCTCGAAGCTGTTGTGACCTGGTTGGTCAGCGGCTTGTGTGCAGCTGCTCACTTCTTAAAAGCACTTAGAATACAGGCAGTTCATCCAATGATTTGGATAGATGTTGGGATAGTAAATTTGTCATAGTGTGCACCGTTAATAAAAAGAAATCACTGTTTCCCAAACGGCTCTCGGGTTCACCAAATAAACACAATAATTCACTCTTGGTGACAGGCTCGAGGGTGTGTTTTCTTAGCTGTATTAACGGCTTTTCAATACCTGTCATTTCGCCTGCACAAAAAACAATAGTAGAGATTGCTGGTTGATTTTTCTGTAGTGGAGAAATTATGACTAACACCGTGTCCTTGTATTTTTTCCTGGCGCTTCGTCTGTATCGACTGCCGAAACGGTGACGGACCGAATAATGATAAAAAAGGCGTGGTTAAACCCAAGGACTTGGGGCGTTGGCGATTCTGCCAACTCAAACCTGTGTAAATGCAAAGAGGTCTTTTTTACTGAAGGTTTAAAATTCACCGATCAAATAACCCCTATAGAGGATGGTTACATGAATAAAAAATTACTTCTCAGTTCTGCAGTTGCTGCTGCTTTGGCCTTGCCGGCAGTCAGCAGCTATGCG
>FXAI01000017.1 GCA_900177435.1 Alteromonadaceae bacterium Bs31 | reverse complement strand
GAGCTTGAGGAGCTAGAGCTTGAACTGGAAGAGCCTGTACCGTCGTGATCAAACAGGCAGGTATTCCCCGCGCCACAGTCGGAGGAGAGAACTGCCGCCTTGGCTTCATCCGCAGACATTTTGCTATAGCTATAAGGAATAGTGAATGTGCTGCCGCTGGTCGCATTCAGATTTTTAGCGCTACCTTTGTTACCACTACCTTTCCAGCCTTTTGGGCTGCCCATGCTAAAGAACACATCTTTGCCGGGTACATCGTAGTAGGAATTCTCGGCAATTAAAGCCATTTCCTTACCAACACCGTGCAAAGAACCCGAGTTCTTGTGGTAGTTGTTTAACATGTGAATTTTGCCAAAGCGTCCGCGAGGCTGACGGGAATTAACGCGATCTCCCCACATGCTGTTCATGTAGGTAATGTTTAATTTGCCACGGCTTTCCGTTTCATTGTCACTACCGGCAATGAGGTTGGAGAGGCGATGGTCTTTATCGTAGGTATAGTAAAACTTACACCAGGAGCAGGTTACAAAATCACCTGAACGAGTTACGTCGAAGTTACCATCCTGGCCATCGGAAACATCTACGTGGTCAAACCAGATATTAGTCGCGCCGTTGCCGATGTAGACACCATCGGAGCCACTTTTACAGGCGTCATTGCTACCGCAGGGCTTTCCGCGAACGGCGATGTTACGCACAATGATATTTTTCTTGTCACTGCCGCTAACACTGATATTACCGGAGATTCTGACACCGGGTGCAGTACCAATAATGGTAGTGTTGGCGCCTGGTGATAAGGTGCCGTCATAGTTGCCAGGTTCAACCAATACGATTTTTTTACTGGAACCGCTCACGGCACTTTTAAGGGCACTCATATTGGTTACTGTAACGGCTTTGCTTAAATCGGTGCCACCGCCGGTGGTGCCTCCGTTCATGCTTGCCCAGCCAGGGGCCTTGTCGTAGATGCTGAGTGGGCCATTCGCTGCCAGCGCGCTTGTCGTTATACTCGACAAAGCTAGCGCCACTGCGAAGGAGCTTAATAGTTTTTTATACATGTGAACGTCCTCGTAATAGTTTTTAGGGCGGTATGTGCCCATGGGTGCTATTAATTTTTATGACAAAAGCGACTCTTACATTTATTTTTTATTTAGGTGCACGGCCTTTGTGCTTCAAAACTGAGCGTGCGTGTTATGAGAAAAATGTTAGAGAGTTAATGCCTGTTATAAGCGCAAAGAAATCATGGGTAAGCGCATCTGGTGGTAGCTACTTACAAATAGTTATGAATTGATTTATTTACCTAGCACTTTTTAGCTGTTTTTAGATGGTGAGAGGTAATCAATGTCGTGCTTGTAAGTAAATTGAATAGTACATTTTTTGACATGTTGATTCCTCCTGTTTTCTGTATAGTTCTGCCAGAATAATAATGTGCAATTTATCATTAAAGCCATATTTCTCGCTCTATGCAGAGTTAACAGGGGCCTCGCTTATTGTCAGGTGAGTTTTTCTCCTTGAGACAGGAATCTATACTATTTTTTATATTTTGAGTGGTGATGCACGTATTACACCGCTTCGTTGCTTGGATTTATTTTTTGCGGTTTGTGTCACAGCAATTGGCTGAGTGTTTTAATAATAAAAACAATAAGAAAAAAATGGAATTAAAAATGATTTGGCTATTTATCTCTTCATTTTTTTGGTCTTCATGTTTACTAGGGTTCTTGCATTTAAGAGTGTTGTAGAAGCCCCGTGTTATACGCAGTCAATTTATTGTGCGACATTCACAATAACCCTTTCGTAGCGCGTCAGCCTTGGCTTGCCGTGGTCAGTTACAGCGAGAATAAAATGCATGGAGCCTTTTCGTAAAACGCGCTTTGTAGGAACCTCAAACCAGGCTTTAGCCTGGTCAAAATTGTTTACCTTTACCGCTTGCCCTGAGCGCGCACTGGCCGTTGTAAAAGTGCCTGGTTCTTGATAGTAAAACCAGTTGTAACTTAAGCTGTCTCCATCGGGGTCGGAGCAGTTTTTTGCCACCAGCTCAACACGTTCTCCAGCTTTGGCATTCAGCATACGTGGATGGCCGAGTAATACGACGGGTGGATGGTTTGCGTCTTGGAATTCTTTTATTGTCCAATCCATACGTGCAGAAAAATCGTTCTGGAAGGCATTGCGCCAGCGCCAAATGGTTGCGTGGTTACTGGTGTGCCATTTTCCATCTGTACCCAGCACCTCATCTTGTGCATTGCTCCAAAAGGGGCGCGTCTCAGCTTCCAGCATGTGTTTTTGCATGCGTGGCGTGTAGTACTCGTAGCGTCCGCCCCAGCCTCCCCAGTGAGGGTTTTCCGGCGAGTTCAAGCCATTATTGATCAAGCCTAGAAAGCTTGGTGTATCGCCTTCTAATAAATATTCTGTACGGGGATGCTCTGCACCGAGTGGCCCTTTACGGCGAATATTACGATCCAACCAAGGGTTATCTACTATCTCGAAATCTGCTCCGGTAAATCGCGCATGAAAATTATCGCCACTGATTCCGCTCCAGGTTGCGAAATGGTAGCCGCCTCCACTATGGAAGCCGGGGCTGGCTATATAGTGAAGTGAGGGGAAGTTTTGGCGAATCCATGGGCCTGAATCATCTTGGTCAGATATAGTGTACACGCGCAGTTTTTCAATAAACGTTTTAAGCTCCTCTTTCGAGCGTGTTTCGTTTACTTTCCATAAGGCTTGGGCGAGCACATTTGGGCCGCCCCACACCGTTACCCACAGTGGGCGGGTATCTTTTTTATCTACTGCGGCTATTAAAGCTTCCGAGCCGCGTGAGTCCATGCCTTTGCCAACCGCGCTCATGCCGTAAAGTGCTTTACCTTCACTGACTACTGCTAGTAGATCTTTGGCTTCTGGGAAGCCTTTTTCATGTTTAGCCAGGTTTTTTTGAACTTTACCGTAAGCTTCGATAATTCGTCTTACTCTAGCGGCGGCCGTACGATTTTTTTGGTGAACGGAGGTGGTGGCGACAATGCCTTCTACATCCCATTGATTGGAATAAACCAGAAAGCGAACCAGAGACTGTGCGTCGTCGGGTTCGTTTTCTATATCGCTTAATACGAATACCCTAGGTTTTTGCCAGGCAGAATCATTTGCAATTGTCGTTTGGCATGACAAAGTAGAAATAAGCAAAAAACTAAAAAAACGGATACCAAATGTTTTTTTAGCTGTGTCTTTCCGACTTTTAAGCCTATAAAACATTGTTGATATCCTCGCTGAAGGAGTAGTGAATATCGATTAACAGGTAAGAATAGTTTTTACCTGTGTTTACGCTTATTGCACCTCAATAATGACGCGCTTGTAGCGTGTCAATCTCGGCGTACCGTGGTCCGTTACTGCGAGTATTACATGCATGGTGCCCTTTCCCGGAGGCATAACCCGGTTTGTTTTCACAATAAGGTGTGCTTTATCTTTGTCGAAGCCAACAATGTCGTGTTTTAAGCCTGTGCTCGAATTGGACATGGCTCGGGTTCCAGCTTCTTCATACACAAGCCAGTGGTAAGACAGTTGGTCCCCGTCCGGGTCTGTGGAGGCGCTAGCACTCAAATCGACGCGCTCACCTGCTTTTGCTTTTAGGCGTTCGGGGTGATCCAGTTTGGGTACAGGCGGGTGGTTGGCTTGCTCGTAGGTTTTAATGGTCCAGTCCATGCGCGCGGCAAAATCATTTTGGAAGGCATTGCGCCAGCGCCAGATTGTAGCGTGATTACTCGTGTGCCACTCCCCGTCATTACCCAGTACTTCGTCTTGTACGTTGGTCCAGATAGGGCGGGTCTCCTCTTCCAAAAACCATTTTTCTTTTCTTGGTGTATACAGCTCATAGCGTCCACCCCAGCCGCCCCAATCAGGGCGTTCAGGTTTGCTCAAGCCAATATCAAGTAAATTGAAAAAGGACGGAGTATCTCCTTCCATCATATATTTCCAGTGGGGGTAGGCGGCACCGAGTGGACCTTTGCTGCGTACGTTTTTATCCAGCCATTCATTGGTCACAACGGAGAAATCAGCGCCGCCAAATCGACCGTGGAATTTATCTCCTCCAATGGCGATCCAGGTTGCATGATGGAAACCGCCACCGGCATTTACGCCAGGTGTGACGATATAAAATAATTCGGGGAAGTTTTTTCGTATCCACGGGCCGCTATTGTCCTGGTCGGATATGGAATAAACACGGAGCTTGGAAACAAACTTCGCCAGGTCTTCCGGGCTGCGGTTTTCGCGAACTCTCCACAATGCCTGTGCAAGCACATTGGGCCCGCCCCACACATTAATCCAAAGAGGTCTTTCGTCTTGTTTATCCGCTGCTTCGATTAACAGCTGGGAACCCGGTGAGTCTTGTCCCTCGCCAACTGCTTTCATATCGTGTACTGGTAAACCTTTGCTTATGGTTTTGAGCAAAGTTTTCGCTTTTGGATAACCTGGTTCATGAAGTTCAAGCGTGTCTTGAACTTTGCGATAGGCTGATACAATTCTTTTTATGTAGTGCGGGTTTACCTGGTCTTTACTGGGGCCGGTAGAGGTGGCCACAAGACCTTCGATATCGAAATGGTTAGCGTAGGTGAGTAAACGCACCAGTGACATTTGATCATCGGGGTCGCCGCCGATATCCGTTAATACAAACAGACGCTGTTTCTCTGGCGTGCCGTTGTCTTCTGCCGCACCAGGCGCGTTAAATACCAAGAGGCTAGCCACAAGACAAAGGCACTGGCAGAAGAGTTTTCTATATGCAATGATTTTTGCTGTTGGGGAATTAGTGGGACTCATAAGGTTTCTCCGCTGCGAGCATTGGGTAGCGATTGTTCATTTATAAAAATTATTCTTCAACAAGCATAGAGCACGGCCAGCTTATGCGATAGCGGCCTGCGCTCAGATCAAGCCATGTACGCCCCTTGTTGAAGCTGGCATCGCTGGGAAAAGTACTGGCAGGCGCATTATCAATTGCGATGCTATCTATAGTATCGTGGGGAATACCTACCCGTGCGCTGGAATTTGCCGGTATACGAATATCCCATTGAATAGTCTGCTGCTTGTATTGCCAGTGGCTTTCAATCTGGCCGAACATAGTCTGATAACTCGCTTTAGCGTAGCTTAGGGAACTATCGATGTAAGGGCAAAGAACAAAATCTTGAAACCCGGGCTTGTCTGGGTTTAGCTCGATTCCAGCAATATATCTGTAGAGCCACTCACTGACTGAGCCAAGTGAATAGTGGTTAAACGAGTTCATGTGTGGGTTAAAAAAGCCGTCTTTTTCTGTCCAGCCATTCCAGCGCTCCCAAATGGTAGTCGCACCGTGTAACACAGGGTACAACCATGCAGGATAACTTTCTTGTAATAACAGTTTGTAAGCAACTGCATTTTTTCCTGCCAAGCTCAATTGAGGGTTAAGGAGGCCGACACCAATAAAACCGGTATTTAAATGCCAGTCTTGCTGCTGAATATTGTCTACCAGCTTTTCCGCTGCTCGCTCGCGTTTATCGTTGGGTAGTAAATTAAATGTCAAAGCCAGTAAGTAAGCTGTTTGTGTGTTAACGCTTAATTCACCATCCTTCAATAACCACTCGTTTTGAAAAGCCTCTCGGACCTTATTAAACAGCAAGCTAAAGCGTTGAGCATCTTCGCTGTAATTCAAGGCGGTAGCTATTTCGCTAAGTTTGTTGCAGCCATCTGCCCAGAATGCAGTTGCCAGAAGGCTTTTCATTGGTGAGTGGGTACCAAATGAGGTATCGCTGGGAATACAGAGCCAGTCGCCGTAGTTATTGCCGAGTTTATTCGTGCGCAGCCCCTTAGGGTTATTTTCCTCTATCCAGTTTAGCCAGCGAACCATAGCGCTGTAGTGTTGCTGTAGCACTCGGCGGTCGCCATATATTTTCCAAAGTTGATAGGGAATAGTGATGCCCGCGTCTGCCCAGCCAGCACCGCCGCCCAAGTTACCGAGGCCAACAAAATTACAGTCTTCTCTTAAGCGCGGAGCGGTATCTGGGAAAACCCCTTCTTCTGTTTGCGCGTCGCTAATATCTCGCATCCATTTGCTGAAAAAAGCGGCCACGTCCATGTTGTAGGTGGCGGTGCGCATAAATACCTGAGCGTCACCCGTCCAGCCAAGCCGCTCGTCCCGTTGCGGGCAATCCGTCGGTACGGAAAGGAAATTATCCTTTTGCGACCAATAGGCGTTCGACCAAATCTGATTTACGCCCGCATGGGAGCATTCAAACTGGCCCGCCGGCGGTGTGGCGGAGTGAATGACACAGCCGAGTATTTCCACCTTTGCCATATCCGTGTGGGCAGGCAAACCCCTTAGTTCGATATATTGAAAACCGTGAAAGGTAAAATGGGGCTGGTAGTGTTCCGAAGGCTTGCCTTGTGTAATGTAGGTGTCTGTGGCTTTTGCCCTTCGAAGATTTTCTGTATACAGATTACCTTGCGCATCCAGGCGCTCTCCGTAGCGGAGTGTGATCTGGGTGCCAGCAGGTAGCTGGGGCAGAGTCATTCGAGCCCAGCCCGTAATATTCTGGCCGAGATCAACAATAAATATTTGAGGTTTAACTTCCGTGAAGGAAACAGGTGCTAACTCGTCAACAATTCTTACTGGTTCACTGAGTTGAGCGACTAAATGTGCAGTAGGCGGTTTTGCCAGCTTTACGGGTAACCAGGCTGCATCCTCTGTGAAATTGGGCGTATCCCAGGCCTCGTGTTCACGGCGTGCGTCGTATAACTCACCCATCATAAAATCAGAAAAAAGAATAGGGCCCGTATTACAGGTCCAGTCCGTGCCACTGCTTAAAGTGAGGTGAGAACCGTTAACCAATTCAATTTCGCACTGCAGCAGTACACTGTTTTCAAGTGAGTTGTAGCGGCCACGCTGCTCTTGCCAACCCACATAGCCGGACCACCAGCCATCACCCAGGCTTGCTGCAATACAATTTTTATTTCTGTTGAGAAGGTGGGTGACATCGTAGCTGCGGTAGTGAATGCGCTTGTGGTAGTCGGTCCACTCTGGAGCAAAAAGGTCGCTACCTACGCGCTTGCCATTAATAGTTAATTCAAAGATCCCGCGAGCACTGGCATAGAGTGTGGCGCTAACCACTTTTTGTGCTAACGAAAAATCTCGTCTGAAATAACAAACGCTACCAGCTTCAGTGAGGCTTGGTGCGAAGGCTTGTGGGTCCTGTGTAAATATGTGTGGATTTGCTGTAATCCATTCCGCTTGCCAGTCACTTTGTTCCAGTAAGCCCATTGTCCAAAAGTTAATCTCGGATGTTAAGCATTGCTCCTGGTCGTCGTACACATCGACTTTCCAGAAACAGTGCATGCGAGATAACAACTTTTTGCCACCATACTCTACGTGTGTGCTTTGCTGGCTTTGTACCAGGCCACTGTCCCAGAGGTCTGCATTTCCGCGTTCGAGTCGCGTTTGTGTGGTGGCAACACGAAGCCGATAGGCAAGCTGGCGAGCGCCTCGCCTATCGCTTTGCAGTTGCCAGCTAAGCCGTGGTTTCGCTTCATCGATACCCAGAGGGTTAAGCAGATATTCACACCGCAGCTTATTAATAGTGGAATTGATCATAGACCTTATTAAAGCTCTGCTCGTTCGGATTCGATCTGTTCGAGGCTTTTCCCCGAAGTGTCTGGCATGAAGAAAAAGCCCACGCCTCCGCTAATGAGTAGGAAGAGGGTGAGCAGGCCTGCCACTTCACCAATGCCTGCACTTGCGAGCACTGGTACAAAAAAGCTCCAAAATCCAAGAATTGTTCGCGCTATGCCAAAAGTAATACCTTGAGCGGTACCGCGAAGCAAGGTGGGAAAAAGCTCCTGGCTAAATACTTTATAGAAGGCTTCGCCGGCAAGAGCGGCGCCCGCAGAAAATAGCAGGATGTTGGCAATAATGACTGGCACACTAAATGGTAAAAACAAGAACAAAGCATAAGCAACAATTTGCATCACGGCGCCTACGCCCCAAAGCCATTTCCGGGATCTAAAACTGCGGTCGGAAAATCGCATAAAAACGCTAGCGGTTACGATCAAGGTAATAACAAAGCCTGCACTGGCCAGTGCAACGCTTGCTGCCTGGCTGCCAGCGTTCAACTTGTTTATAAAATAGGGGTTAAAGATTCCTGCGGTACCTGCGGCCAGGTTCCAGAAAAGATAAATGGTGGCCGTCCAGATAAGGGCTTTGAGATGTGCTCCGCGGAACAGTTTACGGATACTGGTCCTCCCCACTTTTGTTGCTGACTGCCAACGGGCCGATTCGCTTAAGCCGCGACGAAGTGCCCAGGTAACAATGGCAGCAACAAACAAATGTAGAAATATTATACGTATTCCCAATAATTCCAGAGGTGCCAGTAGCACTGCGAGCCAAAGTACCACTACAGGCCCGAGGCTCCAGGCTACCTGTGTAAGCCCCAGTAATTTGCCTCGCGCTTTTGCTGGCGCCAGTTCTCCCACCAAAGCAAGTGAGGTGGGTACATCCGCTCCCACGGCGACGCCGACCACAAATGTCCCTATAAATAGCATTTCTACATTAACCGCCAGGGCAATACACAGAATACCTGCTGCGTATACTAGAAGGTCGTATTGGTAAATTCGTTTGCGGCCAATTTTGTCTCCTAGCCAACCCCCCAAAAAAGCGCCAATGGCACAGCCGATGGCATTGGGGCCGATTGCCGCGAGTGCACCTACAGCTGAGTTGCTGAGGTTTAGGTAACTCTGAAAAAGAGCCAGGCCTGCACCCAGGGCAACAATCGAGCCTGCATCCAGATAGGACGCCATGCCTGCTAGCACCGTCCACTTCCATTGCTGGCGGGTGATTTTAGGTTCTTCTTCGCTAGTACGGAGCTCAGTTTGATTCATTGTTAATTTGCTACATTATTTTAATTATTGTCGCTGATTAATTGTTGTGAAAGCGGGTAATGCGCAGAGCGATTCCTTCTTTGCCGGGAAGAGAAATTACCCTGTTATCTTTATCGCCAAAACTGTACTTATCTCGAGCCTGAACCGTAAATAGTCCCTCAACGGGTGTGATTGTCATATTCCAGGTGTCGATAATATCCACCGCAAAGGTACCCCCTTCGGTAATGCCTTTTCCTTTAAGCTCAAAGGACCATTCTGTTGGCGTTTCACGTCCGAAATATAGTAGATAGTAGTTATTTGCTTGTCCGCCGATATTCGGGTTCCACCATTTATCGATGGGTTCAATTCCCTCTGCCGGGCTCTGCTCCAGTATTTTTTTAAGAAAAGCCAGACGAGTAGGGCTTTCGCCTTTTAGTGTGCCACCTTGCCCCAGCCATACGAATGGGTCTTTATCTCCCGGTGCTACAAAAAATTCACTGTGACCAACATAGGTACCCGCGACAGTTCCGGACCAGAATCGATGCACCAGCTCTTTGCCGCTAAGTTGCGCCCAGCGCGAGCTGTGATTACCTTCATACTCAACTTCATCGTAGACGATGGGTTTGTTGTAGACATCTCGATAAAGTTGCGCAGTACCGGGGCTGGTAACGGCAAAGCCATTCTGAATACTGGCGTGGGTAACCCAGGGTTTGGTGTTATCGTAAAAGCGTTTCCCATTGTGGATGGATCGCAAATGCTTGTAGGGGTCGGCCGCCATGACAGTTTTAAAATTTCTGTCCCAGTCTTCATCCTTCTTGGTACGCACGAAGTCGAATTCGTTGGCCATAGACCACCAGACATTCCGGTAGGCGGAAAGCCGCGCAACAATGTACTGCAGATATCGCTCTTCAACTTCGGGGGGCATGTTATCCAAACCCCAAATATGATTGTCATCGTAGGGGTGAAACAAGATAAGATCCGCTTCGATTCCTAGTTCTCGCAACTGGCCGACGCGTTTTTCCAAGTGTTGAAAAAATTTTGGGTTAAAGCGTGTGTAGTCGGGTTTAGTGGATTTTCCCAGGAATGGAAAACGTTTTGGTGGCATAGCTCTGCTGCCGTGAGTTTGGGGGAATACGCACATACGCAGCTTGTTAAAGGGGGAGGTGGCCAAACTTGCCAGAGTTTGTTGTTCAATTTTTTCGGGGCGGTGTGTCCAGGTATAGGATGTGGTACCCACCTGCTTGAAGGGTGTTCCATCGGCATAAGCGAAATGAAAGGTGTTTACTACACCTACCGGGCCGTGGTTTCCCTGTTGAGGCGGGGTGACTCGTATCTCTCCCCGCTTATTGCTTAATTCCCAGTTGTTACTGAAGGTGGTGTAGCGCCAAGTACCGGTTTTTTCTGGCATAAAACGAATTTTAAACTGACCTTTGCCGTCGTAAAAGCCATCTACGTTTATGCTCATATTTGCATGTGTAAACGTCGCGGAAAGTTGCACGTCCAAAAAAGGGTTGCCTTTAACTGGCCCGTCCAGTGTAAGTTCAAATATGCCCCATTTCTCTACCTTGCTTACGTTATCAGCCAAAGCGCTGTAACACCAAAGGCAGAGTAATATCGTAGTTAGTACACGAGATACATATCTTGCAGTGTGTTTACATGCTTGCATGGTCTTGTCCGGGTTTTCCTGTAATGTAAATTTTATTATTTAAATGCCAATGTATTTCTTACTTATTTTTTTCCGCTGGCCATTCACTTTTTAGGAGAAAGTGATGAGTACTGTTTTGTTTTCCCGGAACAGCTTTTTGTACAACGAGTTTTTCATTGTTGAGCAAGCGTATCATTTCTGCGCCGGCGTAGAGCACGGGACCATAGCCATGGGTAGCGTGAATGCTGCGCCCTCGGTAAAAATAGTAGCTGTTATCGTGTGCGAAAGTGGTTCCCTCCACTGTGCCGTCTACGGCGCCGCTTTCCAGTATTCGCGTATTGATTGCGTTCCAGCCAGTTACGGCAACGGGCCCGTATACGTGGTTAATCCAGCCCTCATTAATACCTTTGGCAATGGCAAAGGTAAACATTGCTGTGGCAGAGGTTTCGGTAAAGGTATTGGGTTTATCCAAAAGGTTGTGCCAGAAGCCAGTGCCGTCCTGTAAATTAGCCAGTGACCTTACCAGGGAACGATACAGATGCAGGATGGCTTCGCGTTTTGGATGGTCTTTTGGCATAAGCTCCAGTAGTTCTGCCATTGCCATGAGTGTCCAGCCGTTTGCCCGTGCCCAGTAAAAACGGGGATCGTAATCACCGGAGCTTACGCTCCATCCATGATCAAATAGTTCTTTTTCTGGAATATACAGGCGGTCTGCCATTTGCAGAATTTGTTTGGCGGCATCATCGAAATATTTGCTTTCCCCTGTGTGTGCGCCCATATTTGCGAGGAAGGGCACACTCATATAGAGGTCATCCGCCCAGATGGATTCATATTGTGGTCGGTGGCGGGCCAGGGTGCCGTCTTTGAGCCTAAACTGATTGCTGGATACGTGTTCGTTTATACGCTCGATAAGGGGGAGGTATTGTTCGTTTTTATTCCCTTGGTAGGTTTTGATTAAAGCCGCGCCGATTGAGCCGCAATCATCCAGTGCATGGAAATTAAGTATTCTGCCCCAGTTGGGAATTTTTCCCTTGTAGCCAAAAGTTTCTATTTGCGTTTCAAAATAAGGTAGCGAAGCAATAACAAAATCAAAAAACTGTACGTTGTTGCTTACGTAGTTTTTATCGCCGGTAAGCTGCTCGATGTAAACAAATGCAGAAAGTACCACACCGTGCGTGTAACTCCATTCATTGGCTAATCCCTCAGAGGGAATGGCGAATTTATTCGCTTTGGATAAATCAGTAATGGCTTTGCCTGTGCGCTTGTCAACAATTTGTCGTGTGCTTGTGGATTGGTAGTAATCACGCACGCGATCCAGAGCGTTTTTGATCTCTGTGGCTTTCGGGTAGTCATAGCTGACAGGGTATTGGGGAATCCGTGAGGAGGTTTCCTTGTCAGCAAGAGTTGGCAATGACAAGCCCAACACGCTCACTGTGAATAGAAAGGTTTTTAGATAGCGCACGATATACTCCTACTTGCAGACAGTTTAGGGGTGGTAGCTGAACGCCCCCTTTTGTTTAAGCTTATTTCGTTTTTTTTGCTCTTGCCATACGCTGGGCAAAATCACTGAGGTAGTCTTTACGCCAGCGGTTTACTGTTTTTGCGCCAATATGTGGCCCTTCTTTAAATTCGGGAGCGGGGTTGTCCACCCACCAGTTGGGCCAATTATTATCGATAGCCTGATCAGGCTGGGTGGCTACGGCTGTGAGGCTTCCTTTTGCTCCGTTGAGCGAAGCATCATTGCTTTCCAGAGTGTATTCGAATTTTTTAGCGGCTTTTGGACAAAAGCGAAAATGTACTTTGTTGTTTTCAATGTGGCCCACAAGTGACTGGTTGCCAATATTCATAGTTGCGAAAGTTTTTTCGGGTCTATCTTTTTTCAATGGGAGTACTAATTCAAATATACTGAACTCTTCAATTTGGTCTGAATCTGTGGTGAGGCGCTCAAATACTTTGTAAGGGCGAGTCCATGCACGTGTATATTGGCCACCCCAGCCGCCCGCATCGGCTTGCTCGGGGGTTTCGTGAAAAAGCCAGGTTAATGAGGGTGTGTCCCCCATTTTTATAACGCCCCCGAGTTGGGTTACAAAAAAATCAGCCATTGCACCGCGGCCTGCAATATGTGTATTCACAAATGATTTATTACCCCATTCACCACTCTGTATTCCTCCCACAAACCAACCTCGATAAGTGGCATTGGATTCAATAATCCAAAGTTTGGGGTGATGTTCCGCTATATATTGGTAGGCGTCTGGGCTCCATTTTTTATTGGGGCCGCCAATATAGTACACGCGTAGTTTAGGCAGAATATCCGGAGCATCGTGCAGGGCTTGGGCGAGATCTTCGATGCCGCCCCAAACCAGTACATAAAGCGGGCGGGCATCTTTAACGCGTGCGCGTTTAATTATCCATTTAGATCCCTCCGTCGCTTGACGAAAACCCTGGTAGGGTGCGCGCAATGTCTCGCCTTGCTTACTTATGGCTCTAAGTTGTTTGGGGCTGGGGTAGTCTGCAGCATGGGATTTGAGATTTTTGTAGTCCAGTGCATATTGATCGATAACGTGCAAAATATCGGTTTTTCGCCCCGGCCCGAACGGTGATGAAATGATTCCCTCTAAATCGATAGTGTCTGCATAGAGCAGCAGATGAACCATTGACTGAAAATCATCAGGGTCGGTTCCGCCAATATCGGAAGATACAATTACCCGGTGTTTCGGTGTTTCTTCGCTAAATGCCAGGGGGCACGCGAAAATAAAAACGGTTACAAAAAATAAGCTGCTTGTACAAGTTTTTAGTGTAAGGGATGGACTCATGGCTTTGCCCTTTATGTTAGTCCTGGTTTTCTTTGCTATTGAGTTTATCGATAGCAACCGCCGCGAGGATTACCAGGCCTTTAATAACCTGCTGCCAGAAAGGAGAAACATTCAGCAGGAAAAGGCCGTTGTTAAGTACACCAATAATCAGACACCCCAACACTGTGCCCATTATGGAGCCTCTGCCACCGGAGAGAGACGTGCCTCCAATGACAACCGCTGCGATTGAATCAAGTTCATAGCCAAGCCCTGCATTGGGTTGCGCTGAATCCAGGCGAGCGGTTACCAGTAAGCCCGCAACAGCGGCCAAACCTCCTCCCAGGGTGTATACCCAGATTTTAATGTTGTCGACTTTTAAACCGGTGAGCCTGGCGGCTCTTTCGTTGCCACCCACGGCATAAAGGTAGCGCCCAAAGCGGGTTTTTAAGGTGAGCACTACGAATATAGCGACCAGCGCAGCGCCTATCCAGACGGGCATCGGTACTCCCAGCATAACGCCTGTGCCAATGTAGCCAAAGCTGGCACCCAAACCGGTAATAGGGAAGCCTCCGGTCCAAAGCATGGTGAGGCCGCGCGCGATACTGAACATGCCCAGGGTTGCTACAAAAGGCGGCAAGCGAAACCGTGTAATCACAAAGCCGTTAAACCAGCCGAGGGCAAGCCCAACAAGCACCCCGGCGACAATGGCTCCTGCAAGGGTGAATTGAATAAGGGTATCTAACCAGGGCAGGGCAATACCATTTCTAAGTACGCCGGCTGCAACTGCGCCAGCCAGGGCGAGAATGGCCCCTACGGATAAATCAATTCCGCCGGATAGAATAATTAAGGTCATGCCGATTGAAAGGCATAAATTGACGGAAATCTGTCGCAGAATATTCCAGCCATTGTCGGGCGTTAGAAAGGTGTCCGAGAGCATGGACATGGCAATTACCATGATCAGCAATGCAATAAGGGATTGGGATTTCGCCAACAATTCGCGATTGAGCTTAGGCATAAAATTCATTAATGGGTCACTCCCTGAGGTAGAGCGGCTTTCATAATATTTTCTTCGTTGGCATCGGCGCGCGCAATTTCCGCTGTTTTTCGGCCTTCGCACATCACCATAATTCTGTCGGACATTGCAAGGATCTCAGGTAGTTCAGAGGAAACAAGAATAACGGACAAGCCGGCTTCCCCCAATTCTTGAATTAAAGCGTAAATCTCCGCCTTTGCATTAATATCTATGCCGCGCGTGGGCTCGTCGAGCAAGAGCACACGAGGCTTGGTCGCTAACCATTTACCCAAAATAACTTTTTGCTGATTACCTCCGCTCAGATTCCGAATTTGCTGCCTTGGCGAGGGTGTTTTGACTTTGAAGCGGGCAATAGTTTCGTTAACCAGCTTTGCCTCTGCTGGGCGGTCAATAAAACCAAAGCGTTGATATTTTGAAAGGCAGGCCAGACTGGTGTTGTCGGATACGGACATGCCCAGCACCAGGCCTTCTTTTTTTCGGTCCTCCGGCGCTAGCGCCAAGCCATTCTCGATTGCCTTAGCGGGTGAACGGATAGCCACCAGTTTTCCGTCGATTTTATACTGTGCGCTGCACAGCTTCGGGTGTAATCCAAACAGACATTCCAGCAGCTCAGTACGGCCCGCACCCATCAAGCCGAATATACCGAGTACCTCTCCCTGCTGCACATTCATGTCAATGTCTTTTAAAACAAATTCTTCGTTACGCTGGTGATGCCGCAGTGCGAGATTTGCAACGCTCAGGATAGACCGTTGGAAAACCTTGTCTGAACGTTTTCGAGTTATCGCCATTTCCCTGCCCACCATCATGGTAATTATCTCGTCGCGACTAAGATCCTTGAGAGGCGCTGCGCCAATTAATTTACCATCGCGCATAACTACGGCATCGTCACCAATACGGGTGAGTTCTTCGAGTTTATGAGTAATGTAGGCGATTGCCACACCTTGCGCTTTGAGCTTGTCGATAATGCCAAAAAGTACGTCGATTTCGTGTTCTGTAATGGCTGACGTTGGCTCATCCATAATAAGCACACGGGCATCGCACGATAGCGCCTTGGCAATTTCCACAACTTGTTGCTGGCCAACGCGAAGATGATTAAGGGGAGTGGCAGGGCTTACATCCAAATCCAGTATTTGTAGCAGTTTTTCTGTCTCGCAATGCATTTTTTTTCTGTCGATAAAACCGAGGGGGTTTAAGGGCTCACGACCAAGAAAAATATTTTCAGCGACGCTGAGATTGGATACCAGGTTCAGCTCCTGATAAATCATTGCGATACCCGCTGCCTGGGCTTCTCGCGTGTTGTTAAAACTGACCGTTTCACCAGCCAGCTTTATTTCTCCTTCGTCCTGTTTAAAAACGCCGGAAATAATGTTCATGAGGGTAGATTTGCCGGCACCGTTTTCGCCTAGCAGAGCGGTTAAGCGCCCGCGCCGAAGTGTCAGGCTGACCTTGTCCAGCGCGCGCACACCGGGAAAGCTTTTGGAAACATTGCTGGCTTCCAACAAAACTTCTGCATCTCCACTCATAGCCGTGCAACCACCACCGGAATAAGATTAAGCTTTAGTGGCGCTGTGTCTGCATCCGGTAGCTCGATGCCACCGGCAAAGCGGAGCACCGTGCCCGGTAGCATTTCTGGATCATCGAGAACCGGGAACACCAGTTGTTCAACTTTCATATTGATTTCCGACGATATAGCGTTGAACTCCTGAGTATTGGAAAACTGGCTAATATCCAGTAAGCCCGAACCGTCGCGAATGGCATTGCCAAACACCGGGCCTAATTCAATGACTACTTTTGCGGAATCACTGTTAGTTAATGCAATGCTAATCACATCATCTTGCTTGGAAATAATCGTACCAGTACCGCGTATAAAGTAAGAGGAGCTTGAGCTCAGGCCCAGGCGTTTACCGTAGCGTTCTGCGGCTTTTTTTGGGCTTGCTTGTAAAGCAGAGATTAACTCCTCTATTTTCAGTGCGTTTTCTGTTTCGGCTAGTAGTGGTCCATGCCAAAAATCGTCAGCGTATTTTACTGCGTCAAATTTGGCTTGGGCGATCTTATCCTGTGCCTGTTGTAGTGGCGTAAAATGAACCAGAGGCACAAAATATAACAGTACAGCAAGGCACAGTGCAGCCGCGACCCAGCGAACAAAGGGGATACTCAGTGGCCCTTGTGATAGTAAACTCGACACGGCGTTTCTCTTATCTCTTGTTTTTATTGCTTATGTATCGTCTATTGGGAGGCCGGAATTAGTTTCGACCGTAGTCCCCGTAGTTACTAACGTTTTCCTGTGTGACCAATTCAACGGCAACGGGTGTTTTCTGAGGGAAATCACGTTTGCCTTTGATGTAGGCATCGGCGCTTTCTGCAGCTGTTTTTGCCATTACTTTTGGAAACTGCATTCCGGTTGCTGTAATTTTTCCTTCCGCAATCAGCTTTACTACATCATCTGCGCCGTCAAAGCCGAAGACCTTAACTGTATCGCTTTTACCTGAGGCCACCAGAGCTTGATAGGCACCCATGGCCATGGCATCGTTACCCGCGAATACCGCGTCGATATCCGGGTTAGACTGGAGCAAAGATTCCGTCACTTCCAATGCTTTTGCCCGGTCAAAGTCCGCGCTTTGCTGGGCAACCATTTCCAATTCGGGGAAGCGATCCACTACGCTGTGAAAGCCTTTTGAGCGATTCCAGGTGTTGTTATCACCTACCAGCCCCAGTAGCTCAATATATTTACCTTTTTTGCCAACTTGCTTAACAAAGTACTGCCCAAGCGCAACTGTGCCACTGTAGTTATCGGATAAAATTTGCGATACCGCGACATCGTTGGCATTTAATTCACGATCCATACAAAAAACTGGAATGTCTGCTGTCTTGGCTTTACGCACATTGGCAATTGAACCGTCTGCATCTGTCGGGTTAAACAGTATGGCGTCGTAACCCGAGGAAACGATATTGTCGTAGTGTTCTGATTCCTTAGCCGGGTTATTTTGTGAGTCGAAAATTGTCGCTTTGTAACCCAGTTCTTGAGCTCGATCTCGAGCAGTTTCCGCTAAAACAACAAACCAAGGGTTATTGAGTGTGGAAATTACGACGGCCACTCTTTTTTGTTTTGCCGTTGTGCTTTCTTCTGCGCTAGTGGCAGTGCTGCCTTGTTCTCCGCGCTCACAACCGGCCAGAACTGCACTTAAGCCCAAAAAAAGACTGAGAAGTACAAGGGGGAATCGTTTTATTATCATTAGCTTGTCTCCGAAACGTTTAGTTGTGAACGCCAGCCAAAACCTGCTTAACTGCGGTCTGCCATCCTGTGTGAAATTTGCTTACTTCATTTGGGGGCATAACTGGTGGGTATAGCTGCTCTTCAAACTGCAGGCTATTAATACTGTCTAGCGAGCTGTATACACCCAAGCCAAAAAAACCCATCATAGCCGCACCGAGCGCGCTGCAATCTGTTGCTGTCGACACTTTTAATTGTGATTGAGTAATATCTGCGGTGAATTGCATGAGCAGTGCATTCTTTGTTGGGCCGCCATCCGCCAGTAGCGAGCTTACTTTTACGCCACTTTCCTGTTGCATCGCCTCTAACGCGTCTTTTAATTGATAGGCTATGGATTCTAATGCGGCTCTGGCAATGTGGCGTTTATCGCTATGCCCAGAAAGACCAACAATAGCGGCACGGGCACTGGCCTGCCAGTGTGGTAGCCCGAGGCCTGAAAATGCAGGGACCAAGTAAACGCCGCCGCTATTCTCCAGCTCCGCGGTAAATGCTATTAATTCGTTGATGTCGCTCACCAGGCCGAGCTGGTTTTGCAACCAGTTAAGGGTTGCCGCCGAGTTGATGATAATGCCCTCAAAGGCGTAGGTGGGAACGCCGTTTAGCACCCAGGCTAAAGCGCTAAGCACGCCTTTATTTGACAATTGAGCTTGCTCACCAATATTCAGTAACACCGACGAGCCAGTACCGAAAGTAACTTTTGCCGTACCGGCTTTATAGCAGCGCTGTGCAAATAAAGAAGCCTGGGAGTCGCCTATTACGCCGGTAATAGGCAGGGCTTCTCCCAATATGCCGTCAATATCGCTTGTGCCAAATTCTGCTGAACTTTCTCTTACTTCGGGTAGGGCCTGTAAGGGGATTTGCCAGAATGCGCATAATTCTTTATCCCACTGTAAATTGGTAATATCGAAAAGTAATGTTCGGCTGGCATTTGTTGAGTCGCTTGCAAATACTTTACCTTTGGTAAGACGGTAGATTAAATAAGCATCTATAGTGCCCACCAGTGCGCTACCGTTTTGAATACGGTCATTTAGCGCGGGCTCGTTGCGCACCAGCCACTGTAATTTTGAGGCAGAGAAATAGGGGTCCAGTTTTAAACCTGTGCGCGAGTGGATAAACTCTTCGAAGCCTGAGGCGCTGTGCTCGGCACAAAGGGTTTCACTGCGCCGGCATTGCCACACAATGGCATTGTGTAAAGGCAAGCCAGTCGCTTTATCAAAAACAACGATGGTTTCCCGCTGATTAGTTATGCTAATAGCGGAAAGCTCGCCAATAAAATTGGCATTCTCTGAAAGTAATTCTTTTACCGCCGCAAGAAGGTTTTGCCAGATCTCTTCAGCATCATGCTCAACCCAGCCGGGCTCTGGATATATTTGCTGGTGGATGCGGGAAGCTCGCCCAAGGCATTGGCCTTTTTCGTCAATAAGCAGTGCTTTAGTGGCCGATGTGCTTTGGTCGATGGCGATTACTGTAGGCACGTTAAGGCTCCAATAATCCAAGCATGGTTTCACTTAAGCCTTCCATGGAAATACCATAGTGACGAAATATATCTGCCTGGCTGCCAGTTACGGTGTATTCATCGGGAATACCCATAATTTTAAACTTTGGATTGATCGCTGCTTGCGCAATTAATGCCGCACAGGCTTCGCCTAAACCACCATTCACCATATGTTCCTCAACGGTAATAACGGCTTTGCTATCAGCTGCCAGGCTTAATACCGTTTCGCCGTCTAAGGGTTTAATTGAGGGGGCGCTAATAACATTGCATGTAATACCGCGCTGTTCAAGCAGGGCGGCTGCCAGTAAGGCGTGGATAACCGTTTCTCCGTTGGCAATAAAGGTAGCATCCTTACCTTGCCGAAGCACCCGTACTTTATCCACATGAAATCGATCGGTTGCTGGCAGGTTGTATAGCGCAGCTTTGCCGAAGCGAAGATAGACTGGTTCTTGCAAGTTTGCTGCAGCTAATACGGCTTCTCGCGCTTCGAAATTGTCTGCCGGTGCAATAATGCGTAAATTATTAATGGCTCTCAGCGCGGCAAAATCATGCAGAGAGTGGTGTGTAGTTCCGAGCGCTCCGTAGCTTACACCGGCGCTTATACCAACCAGTGTGACCGGGTTGTCTGAGTAGGCGACGTCGTTTTTTATCTGCTCTAGAGCGCGAGCCGCTAAAAAACACGCGGGCGAAACAGCGAAAACATTTTTTCCCACCGAAGAGAGCCCTGCGGCAATGCCAACAAGATTTTGCTCGGCGATACCCACCTCCACAATTTGTTCGGGTAAGGCCTGGCCGAATGGAACCAGTTTGCCCGAACCTCTAGAATCGCTGGTTACAGCGAGAACATTCTTATCGCTTGTGGCAAGCGTTAGTAAAGTGTCTGCGAATACTTCAAGGTTGGCGCGGCCCTTGGTGAGGCCCAGGCCTTCAGCAGTTTTTATAGCCGCTTCGGTAAAAAGCGAGGGAGCTGGTGCACTCATTAGCAGGTCTCCGGTAAAGCCTTAAGCGCCGAGTTTAGTTCGCTTAGTGCTTGGGCGTATTCTTCGTCACTGGGCACGCCGTGATGCCATTTGCCAACATTTTCCATAAAGCTCACACCCTTACCTTTTACTGTTCGAGCGATGATAGCGCTGGGTTTGCCAGTCTCCAGTGGTGTGCTCAGGGCTGCTGTCAGTTCTCTTATGTCGTGGCCATCTATGCTTCTTACCGCCCAGCCAAAGGCTTGAAATTTTTCTGCCAAAGGTTCGTTATTCATAACATTTGCAGTGTGCCCGGTAATCTGCAGGGTATTGCAATCAACAATGGCGGTAAGATTGTCTAGCTTGTAGTGGGCTGCAGCCATTGCGGCTTCCCAGTTTGAGCCTTCTGCAAGCTCGCCATCACCTAACAGGGTGAATACGCGAAAATCCGCATTATCCAGTTTTCCGCCAATGGCTATGCCAGCGCTTATTGGCAGGCCGTGCCCCAAGGCTCCAGTATTTTGTTCTACACCAGGTATTTTCTTTGTCGGGTGGCCGACAAAATGGCTTTCATAGCGGCAGAGAGACGCCAGTTCTTCTTGCTGATAAAAGCCTTGGTCTGCCAGCACCACAAACAGAGACTCCACAGAGTGGCCTTTGCTCTGAATATAGCGGTCGCGGGTGGGCGAAGAGAAGGACTGGGGGCTTACTCGTAAGATTCGGTTGTAAAGTACGTTGAGAATATCGGTACACGACAGGCTACCACCTGTGTGGCCGGCCCCGGAGTGCTTAATCCAGCGCAAGGTATCCCGGCGGTATTCAAGCGATTTTCGCGCGAGCTGTTGATCTGAGAGCATTGTTGCTCCTCACCTAGTAGGATGGTGTTGAGCTTTCACTATATTTCAAAAATAAGCGCAAATCTAGAGTTATCGTAAGTATTCGACTTTCGGTTATTTACGTTTTGGGCTGGCGGGTCTACTATACCGCTGAACCTGGCCGCGCATTGGGTTCCTATTGCAGCTCCCTTAGGTGTTACTCTTGCACAGTTGTAGCTGTACTGGCAGTAATAGCTGCTGCGAGACTAGCTGTTATTGAATCGCGCCTGTTATTTGCGCTGGAGGACAAAGCTTACAAATGTGTAGTACTAGAACCGGTGGGGAAACCCGTCGCCTCAGAATTCTGGACTGGCTTCGTGAAGAGGGTAGTGCCCGCGTGAGTGTGCTTGCTGATGCCCTCTGCGTATCGGAGGTCACGGTGCGGCAGGACCTGGAAAAGCTTGAGCAGGAGGGGCATATTGTGCGTGAGCATGGTGGCGCCTACTTAAAGTCGGTGCAAAAGCAGGTTCGCTCAATGGCTTTGGAGCATCAGGAAAATAGTGATGCAAAGCGCCGAATCGGTCAGGCGGCGGCTTCACTGGTCGGCGATGGTGACACGATTATTCTTGATTCGGGGTCAACAACTACCGAAGTGGCCGCCAGCTTGTTTGGCCACAAGGGTATGACGGTGATTACCAATGGATTGAATATTGCCTTAATGCTAGGCGCAGAGCCTGGCTTCGAAGTGCATATGACCGGAGGGCATTTTAAGGCGCCGACACTTTCTCTGAGTGGCGAAAGGTCGGCAGATTATTTTAATGGTCTTTATGCTCAGACACTGTTTTTAGCAACAGCGGCAATTGACCTGGAGCGAGGCCTTACTTATCCCTCTTTTTCAGATATCGCTGTAAAAAAAGCAATGATTAATGCCGCAAAAACAATTTGTCTTGTGGCCGACTCCAGTAAAATCGGTGCTCAGTCGTTTTGTGTGCTTGGTGGATTGGACCAGGTAGACGTATTGGTGACAGACGACGGCATAAGGGAGCCTGATCTTAAGACTATTGAGTCGTATGGTGTTAAAGTTTTGATAGCAAAATAAGAGATCGTGATGATTTATCTCATGTATAAAGCGCATATCTTTGAAATCAATAAGAAATTGTTGGTATTCGCCCTCACAAGTGGCCTTGTTAGGTTTTATAATCCACTGCACTCGCTTTTCCGGAGAGTAAAATAATAGCTAAAGCATTTATCTGGCTGGCTACAGTACAGTTTTAAATACAGGAGACAAGCAGTATGGGCGATAAACAGAAATTTGGTGCGGGCATCTGGCATTTTGCTACCTATGTAGATCGCTATGCTACCGACGGTTATGGGCCTTCTCGGGGCTTGATTGAAATGATTGATCTTGCCGGGCAGGTTAACGATTTGTCAGTAGTTGATATCAACTACCCGTTTGCCGATAAATCCGTTTCTCTCGAAGACGTGGAAAAAGCGCTTGAGCGCAACAAACTGTCGGTAATAGGGATTACCCCAGAAATATACACCCAGCAGTTTGCAAAGGGAGCATTTACCAATCCAGACCCCGGTGTTCGCCGTTTGGCAAACGAAATGGTTAATGATGCAGCCGATGTTGTGCGGCGTTTTGGCGCGAGTTATGTGAAATTGTGGCCGGGGCAAGACGGTTGGGATTACCCCTTTCAGGTAGACCATCATGAATTATGGAACGCCAGCATGGACGGGGTTGGAGAGTTGGCCAGCCAAAATCCCGATTTAAATTTTGTGATTGAATATAAGCCCCGCGAGCCTCGTGTTCATATGAGCTATGACAGCGTGGCAAGAACCCTGCTTGGTATAGAAAAAATTGGTTTGCCGAATATTGGTATCCTGCTTGATTTTGGACACTCGCTGTATGGCGGCGAATCGCCAGCGGACGCTGCTCAGCTAGCGATAGATTACAATCGCCTGTTTGGTATGGATGTTAACGACAATTTCCGCAGCTGGGATGACGATTTAATGGCGGGTAGTGTACACCCCATCGAGCTTTTTGAATTCTTTTACACCTTGAGAAAAAATAATTGGGAAGGCGTTTGGCAGTTAGATCAATTTCCCTTTCGGGAGGATCCCGTTGCTGTGGCGAATGGCGCTATAGATTTTCTCAAGGTGGTGGAGCGGGCCTTGGATAAGCTGGATTTCGACGCCATGAGAGCGGCTCAGAAAAAGCATGACGCAATAACAGCACTGAAAATGGCAGAAAAGGCTTTGTACAGCTCCTATTAAGAAAGCTCCTATGAAAGATAAGGAGCTTCTAGTTAATTGCAGGAAACCCCAAGGGCATTTGCACCTGGGGTTTTTTTATGCGTGTTCAAATTTGTTTTCAAGCTGTAATTCGTGGGATTTGCGGTACTCTCGTGGTGAGCAGCCGCAACTGCGGTTAAATACCTCATTAAAGCGGCTGATGGAGGAAAACCCTGATTGAAGGGCAACTTCAACCACAGGAAGGTCGGTGGTTGTCAGCAGCCGCTGTGCGTGTGAAACGCGGTGTTGAGTTAGGTAGCTTAGTAGTGTTGTACCAAAGGTTTTTTGGAACAGGTTCATCGCATAATTTGGATGGAGGCTAACCAGTTCTCCAATTTGAGTGACAGTTAGTTTTTGGGTGTAGTTTTGCGCAATGTAAGAGGCCATTTGCACAACTTTATTCATGCCAATATCGGTCACGGACGATAGGTGGTCTTTCGAGCTTCCTTCTGAAGCATCTGTACGGAAACTTAAGGCGAGCCGCGTTAAGCGTGCCTGCATTTCCAGTAAAACTGTTTCTTCGTAGTTCACTGGGTCATTGCTAAGGTCCGATGCCCAGTGGTCAAACAATTGTGCGTCGAGAGAGGCGCGCTTATCGTTTACTTCGCTAATTAGCTTACTTTGCATTAGCGGTTGGACAAAATCTTCAGGAAGCCTCCACTGAAGAAAAATTTGCAGCGGAATCGTCGCAACCATATAGACGGTGTTTTCTGCATAGTCGATTATTTGGTGGGGGATTGCACCCCAGAAGATACTGAGCTTGCCAACTTCGACGACAGTTTTCTGCCCTCCCAGCATATAAGTGACAGAGCCAGACTTCAGGAAATTGAGCTCGATTTCCGTATGGTGGTCTGGCCGGTGCATAGGAGAAGGCTGCCAGTAAACACAGGTAAGGCCATAGGGAGCAAAATCCTGGCGCTCCGGATTAAAGGAACAAGGTTGCACGTGTGCGATCATTACTAATTGCTCTCCGATAAAACATGGCCTACTTGGCCAGTGTAATCTGGTACACGCAACGCGCTTGAGGTTCTCAAAGCGCATACCAATGCCTTAACAGCTAGGGCACCTTTGAAGAATGCGGTGGTCTTGTTGTTAGACATTAAACAACAGTGTTGTTGTTCGATTTTTCTCTATGAAATGCTGTTTCTCAGCACTTCTTTATTATTTTTTCTTACCTTATCTCTCCTAACGTTACCAGAGATGCAGATAGGAAACAATCTCAATATTGGAACCTGCTTCCCATTGCCGTAATAAGCAAAAATCTCAGGTCTTCTCTCACGGGTACAGTGAGAAGCGTATCCCAACCCGGCTAAACTATTTCAAGTTCCACGCTTTTTGTGGAGGGTTTTCATCTTTAGTTCTGGCGTTTGAAAAAAGCCAGGCTAAGGGTTTTGCTAATAAGGCACGTTTAGCTCAAAAGCTAATTGTTGCGCCTGGTGGTGGCACATAACAATAAGAATTAAGCACCAGGCCTTTATGGAATAATTTGTTTGGTACTGCTCCACTGCAGGCCTGAAGTCTTAGGCTCTCGACATTATTTCTTTGAAAACAGGGAGTATAGATTGATGGGGGAGGTTACCTTAGATAGCTGATGAAAATAGAGTGTTAAGCGGCACGCAGTGTTGCAACCATGTTTTTACGGATTCCTTGCAGCGCTTGGCTTAGTCGCCTGCCTCAGAATTTTGAATCGATCCTAATAACGACAAGGGGAGTAAGCTCGCATGGTAGATTTCACAAAATATCAAAAACGTTTTAGCCGGAATTCATTGGCTGTCGCGGTTATGTCCGTCTGTGCGGGCATGCCCTTAGCTGCTCTCGCTCAGGATAACGCAGACCTAATTGAAGAGGAGCTGTATGTCACGGGCTTCAGGACAAGTTTAAAAGTTGCTCTGGACCAAAAAAGAGAGACAACCGGTCAGGTAGATGCTGTGGTTGCTGAAGATATGGCTGACTTTCCAGATCTTAATCTGGCAGAATCCTTGCAGCGCATACCCGGTGTAGCCATTACTCGGACCAACGGTGAAGGTCAACAAATTACCGTACGAGGGCTCTCTGGTCGTTATACCATGGTGCGCATTAATGGCATGGAAACCAGGGCTGGCGATGGTAACAATAATGGCCGGGCATTTGACTTTAATATGTTCGCTTCTGAGTTGTTTAACAACCTGGTTGTGCGTAAAACGGCAAGTGCGTCAATCTCTGAGGGTTCTCTTGGCGCCGTTGTTGATCTCAACACCGGTAGACCTTTTAATTATGACGAAGGCAGCACCTTCCTGGTTCGAGGTGCGGCTTCTCATAACAGCAATAGCGGTGATATTTTCCCTAGAATTACAGGCCTCTATGCCTACAATGACCCGGAAGGAAAGTGGGGTGCTTCTGCTTCATTAGCCTACTCAGAAACGGGTATCCATGTTTTAACGGGTAATAGTGTTCGCTGGCAGAAATCCGTTTTTAATTCAGTTGAGGGCGTGGAATGTAACCCGGATCGGGCAGCAGAAACCGACCCTGGTTGTGCCGCTGTTTCTAATGGCTTTCATCCGCGCATCCCTCGTTATGGCGCAAATGTACTTGAACAGGAGCGCTTGGGTATAACTGGTGCTTTACAGTGGGCTCCCACTGATTCAACTGAACTTACTTTCGATGCAATGGTTGCCCAGTTAGATAGGAAAAATACCTTTAAAACAGCTGAAGTATTATTCCGTGGCAATGAGGGTGGCATGGATGTGACTTCTTTTGATATTGAGGGTAACCCGGACAAATATGGTCGCGGTAATGACTCCATTACTGGAATGGAAGTGGATAATGCCTGGGTGCGCTCCGAAGCGTACGATCAGAAAGTCGAGTCTGATTTTCAGCAGTTTACCTTAACCTTGGAGCAGGATATTACCGACACCCTGCGTCTAAATGGTTTAGTAGGTACATCCAGTAACAAAGGCCACATGCCACACGTAACAACCTTGATGTATGACGACAGGGACTATAACGGCTACGTTTACGACTACAACGGTGACAGTGATTCGTTCCCAAGGCTGGCTTTTAATGGGCCAGATATTAGCGATGGCACAATCTTTACCCTTACTGAGATTCGAGATCAGGTACATACCACGGAATCTGGTTTTGATAGCGCAAGCCTGGATTTGGAATGGGATATTAATGACTCGTTGATTTTATCCGGCGGTTTACACTACAAAAAATTCACCTTAGATACAAAACAAGACCGGCGTGATGGTAGCGTTTGTGGATTAGGTTTATACGACTGCGATACCAACGATGATGGTGAAGATGATTTACTCGGCGCGCCGGGAACCGCCGAATTGTCTACTCGCTTCCGCTATGAGGGTGAAGTCGGCGCGGGATCGGACACGGTTTGGGCGGCTCCTTCGCTTAAAGGTTGGACAGAAGCATTGGGTGTTTACGATATTCCTTTGCGCGAAGACCAAGGGCGCTATCGAGATATTGATGAAGACAGCCTGGGTGCTTTCATTCAGCTGACAGGTAATCACGACCTCTCGGGAAATATGCGGTTTTTATATGACGTTGGTGTGCGCTATGTGGAAACAGAGCAAAGCTCGTCGGGTTACAACTCCGGCGTTTGGGTGACAGTTGATCGTCCTAAATATGATGATACCTTACCCTCAATCAATACAGCGCTTTGGCTTAATGATGACCTTGTTCTTAGAGCTTCATGGGCGGAGGTTATGTCCCGCCCAGGCTTGAGCGAACTCAGCCCAGGGGGTACTGTTGATAGTTTCAATTACATTATTAATTTCCAGAACCCTTACTTGTTATCCACCGAAGCAACCAATATTGATGCATCCGTGGAGTGGTACTTTGCAGAAGACGGATTGATGTCCTTTGCCTACTTTAGTAAGGATGTGGGCACATTCTCTCTGCGTGATACCCGCACAGGTACCTTTGCTTCTACCGGCTTACCGGAAAGTGTAATCGCTCCAACTTCTCCTGCATCCCAAGAGCTTGAGGGTACATGCGGAGAGCCTGAAGGCTGTTGGGAGATCTCGGAGCTTACCAACGGTGAGGGTGCGACAATTGACGGGTTTGAGTTGGCTGTTCAGTTCCCCTTCGATGTTTTTTCTGACAACCTTCCTGTAGTAATCGACGGTATGGGTTTGTTGGCTAACTACACTTATGTTGATTCTGAGTTTGGTTATGACAACTTCCCCGGGGTAGACAATATCAATGCGCGTTTGCCTGGGCTTTCTAAGGATCAATATAATTTTACAGTCTATTACGAAAACGACGTATTCGGTGCGCGTATATCAGCAGCTTATCGAAGTGAATACTACGAGAATGCTAATCCAAATCGAAGTGGTAACTTATGGGAGATTCGCGAACCTTATTTGCAATACGATTTTTCATCGAGCTACCGTTTAAACGATAACTGGAGCTTCAATTTCGAGGTTGTGAATTTACTTGACGAACCCTTTGAGAAAATTGTGGATGAAGAAGCAGTGCGCCGTTTAGAGTCGGCCACAACAGGAAGGAATATCTTGCTTAGCGCGTCCTACAAATTCTAAAGCGTGTACGGATGATCATGGGGAAGGGATGCCCCATGAGCTTCCTTTATTACTGAGCGTTAAACCGGGTAAGTTATTTAAAGCCCTTTCTCCCTGTTATTATCTTTTCTTTCTTCATTCAATTTTGTTGCGACACTGGATACTCTACGCTGGGTAGTCACACAATGTATGGCTGGTGGTTTGCGAGGCCATTCCTTTCCCAGAACGGAAATCATAAAAAATAGTCAATAAAAAAGCCCGTTTTAAAAACAGGCCTTTAAGCAATAGGCACTCAGGCCTTTAACTGATTATTATTTTACAGTGCACTTTCCTTTACCTTTGCAAACAGCCTTGATGCTGCTTGTTTTGGTGTTGGACATAGTGAAAGTGCTGCTGCTGCAGTCTGTACGGAAAATTGCCTCATTAACTTTAGATAGATCTGAGTCTTTCACGGATACTTTAATTGGGTAGCATTTTCCGCCGTTTTCCCGGAACATTTTCAACACATTGTTTATTTTAGCTTTGGAAACGTTGACGGTTGCTTTGGCGTTTACCTGGATAAACTTATCTGAGGCGTCATTGGCTGTAATGTTCTTGATAGTTACCGTTGCAGCTTTCTTTACGGTAAGACCATCTTCGCAAACGTCTGGCCAGGTTACGTTTTCAATAGTGGCATTTCCGTAAACGTGAATACCATCACCGCGGTTACCAACAATTACATTCTTCAGTGTGCCGCCGTTAACGCGAAATACCGGATCTTGTCCTTCTTTTTGACCACAGTCGCCCCAGGTTGGAAGATAGGTTTTACAGCCACCGTCGAAGGTACCGTCTACTACTTTAGTAGAGCTAAGCTTTACTGTGCCCTTGGAGCTCGTGCACGCTGAACCCATGCTGCTTGAACCGCTTGAGCTGGAAGAAGAGCTATCTGAAGATGACGAGTCGCTGGTGGTTTTAGCAGAAGCAACGCCAGAGTTGTACCAGGTTCCGCTTTTTCTGAATTTAATCCAGTAGTAATAGGTTTTACCTTTACTTGGGCTTGTGTCTGTAAAACTTGTAGCGCTTGCGCTTGGTTTTCCAATGCGCGTGCGACCGCTTGGGTTACTATCGGTATCGCGGTATACCTCAACATTATCTGGCGAACCGGATTTAGACCAGCTCAACTTGATATCAGACCCGCTGGCTTTGGCGCTTAAACAGATTTTTACTCCGCCACCTGAACCACATTCACTAGAGGTGCTGCCTGAGTCTGAAGAGTCAGAGCTTGAAGATGATGAGTCTGAAGAGCTGGAAGAGCCAGAGCCGCTTTTTGGAATCGAGCACTCTTTTACACTCTTTGATGGGATAGGGTCACTACCAAAAGTACTAACATTACATTTGAATGACCCACTTAATGTTTTGTAAACAAACTTACCAGAGGCTCCGAAAGCCACCTTGGTTGAGGAGCTGACAGAACAGGTTTGGTCAATTTTACAAATGGTCTTGTAGTCTGCTGGTCGATTGGAGGCGGCATTAGCGGTAAGCGCGACGCCGGCTGCAGCTAGTGTGAATAGTATTTTTTTATACATGATGTTTTACCTTGTGTGATGTCATTATTATTTTCTTGCTCCCGTTTTAAAGAGTGGGAGTCAAAGCTCTTTTAAATCAGGCAACATTTTACAATATTTAACATTTTTCAGTCATACCGGATTGGTAAAACCAAAGGGCATTTCACTGGGCAATGGTAGACGGCATCACATTAAAAAATATTAGTTTTAAGGTTGTTTGTTCTGAAGCGTATATTTTTGCTTGAGTCGTTTTCGGTATTGAGTGGCTGGCCGATATTGTCTGTATTTATAGTTAAGTATTGATATGAGGCATGCCTTGGAGGTGCTTGGTATTTTTAAATGCTATTTTATTTATTTGATATTTTGCAAAGGTGCTTTTGGTAGGGGGGTTGATTTTATAGGCTGTTTTATTGCGCTTTCTATTGCCTTGTGTCATTAAAATAGTTTTTATTCTGGTGTGCATGTATGCAATCGAGATATTTTTTCACAAAAACGATTTGGTTGTTTTCAGAGGGCGTGAAAGTTGGCTTCTGATGAAAAAATCCAATTGGTAGATGGAGAGGTTTTAGTAGAAGTATAGAGTAGAGCCTGTATAAGAAAAGGCTAGCTGTTTTTTCTGCTGGATAGCTATAGGCGTGAGTCAATAGGCGCGATTTTTTCGTATAGCGTGCATGTTGAACCTTTGTATGATTTATTTATTTTTGGTGTTGCCTGCTTGATTTTTATGTCTGTCAATCAAAGGCTCTGTCTTCGTACGGGGCTGTTAGGCTGCTGAGCATATCGCCAAAATTTTCTTCTTCGTAGGCTTCTAGGTGGCTATATTGGGATTCGCTTAGTTCTGCACGCGCATGGTTTAAATAGCTGTTTTTATAGCTGTCTATAGCTTGTTCAAAAGCACGGAAACCTTCTTCTTGTTGGCCCTGTTCTACGAGCTTGCTTGCGTTATTTATGGCAGATTCGTATTCATTCTTATAATTTAATTTCGCCAATAGTAATTTTTTTGATTGATGCTCTGACAAAAACTCACCAGACGGCAGTGCTTGATCAAACTCTTGTACCTGATATTGCTCGAAGCCTGAATCTTTCAATAGTTCGTACATCTTAGTGCTATCTTCGTCCAGTAAATAAGCAACTTGCTTGTCCAGCTCTTCCAGTTTTTGATCTCGCTCAAAAACAGTGATTTCGGACTCAAGAGGGTCGCTGAAATATCCCGAGTAATTCATGTTAAGCAAGTCTTCTCGCTCGGTAAGTAAGCTACTTATTTTTCCATGCTGGTCTCTTGAAAGGTTAAGGCTGCCAAGTAACAATTGGTACTTCTGTTGGATAGCGATGTTTGATAGTTGTTTTTCCTTTTCGCTAACAAAGTCCTCTTGCTCCGGGTGGTAGCAGTCGGCGGGAGTGCTTTTTTGCTGTCGAACTGAATCGCTTACAGCTTGGGGTGAGGCTTTTTTTTCGATGCTCGTGTGAGTGCTTGCAGGGGGGTTGATTATCGTGTCACTGTGTTTTGCTCGGATGTCGGATATTTGCAGGCGTAGGCCTGATATTTCTGATTTCAGCGTACTGTTTTTATTCACCAGATAGGTGGTGGATAGAGATAATCCCACCAGTAGAAAAAATATAAGAAATCTAAATTTCATCTTTTAACAAGCCGTCCCGACTGTCTGTGCTTATTCTTATTCTTTAATAGAGATAGCGGTTGGCCCATATGCGCAAGATAAGTTAAGCACCTGCTAAAAAGTCTTAGAACTGATGCTGGTACTTTTGGGTTAAACGGTTAGGCTTGGATGAGGCCGTGAGCTAATGCTATTTTTTACCTAAGTTATCTATGCAGTTAAGTTATCTATGCTGTTAAGTTATCTATGCTGTTAAGTTATCTATGCTGTTAAGTTATCTATGCTGTTAAGTTATCTATGCTGTTAAGTTATCTATGCTGTTAAGTTATCTATGCTGTATTGATTGCATGCAATAGTCGCATGCTAATAAGCCCAAGTAAAAACATCTTAATAAAAAGGCGTTGTTTATTCCAAAAGTACTTCACATTTATAATGCCGGAAATTATTTATGAGTTTTCAGCACAATGCAGGATGTAAAAATACTCTCTTGAGGGGCACTTTCGGTAAGGCGCTTATTTCCTTAATCCTAACTCAAAGCACAATATACTCCCGTTTGCGCGGTGGTGACCTTAGTGAAGACTTGTGCACACATACACACACAATAACTGAGATGTAGTGTTGTTTTATCGATTGCTCCCGCGATAAATAAAAAATAGGCGGGGTTAAGCCAAGCAGAGGGAATGCCTAATTAAGGCGAATTTATTTCTGTCGTGTTGTTGCAGCACGCCGGCGCAAAAGGCAGACAAGGCCCTGTTGGTATTGAGAGGAGTAAGACTAAGGCTTTGCTTGGGTAGGGTATAAAGGGGAGCTTAATAGTTCCCCCGCCATTTGGTGCTATTTATCAGCCTACCAAGTTATTTGCACCTGTTACTTAAGCGTAAGAACAATGCGCCGATAGCGTGTTAATACGGGAACGCCGTTGTCACTTACTTCAGCAATGATGTGAATGGACTCTCCCTTACCCGCATCTTTAGGCACTGTAAACGAGGCTGTTTGTTTGTCTGGGGTTTCTATGTCTATTGCACCCTTGTAAGTACTGGCTTCGCGGTAATGCCACCACTGATAAGTTAATGTATCGCCGTCCGGGTCTGAGCTTCCTTTGGCATTGAGTTTTATTTTTTTTCCTGGTGCTGAACTCAGGTCTTCAGCGTGCTGTAGTTTTACCACGGGCGGATGATTTGCTTTGTTGTACGGTAAAACGCTCCAGTCCGCTCGGGCTGCAAAATCATTCTGCATGGCATCTGACCAACGCCACATGGGTTTAAAATATTCCCCGCGCTGCTGTTCTGTCGTTTTGCTTCCTTCTCTTAAGCTGCTTCTGCCCCAGCCATTGCTGCCGTACCATCGGCCTTTCGGGTATTGATAGCCCTCAACGGGTACCGGGTCGAGCCATGTGTTTTCACGCACTTTAATGTAGCGGCCGCCCCAGCCACCCCAATCTGGTGATTCCATGTTTCGTAACCCGGTGACAATGGTGTGTAAAAATGCCGGTGAATCACCCTCTGAGCGAAAATCGCCGTTATCATGAGCCTTATAGCTTGAGCACAGGGGGCCGTGGTTTTCGAGAATGTTCGCTTTCATCCAGGGGCCTTCGAAGTAACTTTGCATGCTCTGGGGTTGTACCTGTTTCCAGCGATAGGCTATGGCTTCAAACTGGTCTGAAATAATAGTAGGGATGTCATATTTGCCCCAGTGGGGGCGAATATAGCTTTGATAGGTTTCGTCTTGCTCCCATATAAAATAAAAGCGTATTTTTTTGGCTACCTCAGCCATCCTGTTCGGATGTTTCTCTTCTATTGTTTTTAATGCCCTGGCAATGGTGTTTGTTCCCCCCCAGGCTTGTAGCCAGATCGGCTGCGGTTTGGAATCATCCAGCAGCACCTTCACTATCAGTTGCGAGCCTGCACTTATTTCTTCCATCTCTCCTTCGGTTTTTACATTTCCAAGCACTGTTCGCACACGCAGGTAGGACGGGCTAGGGTAAGCTTTGTCGTGTTTTAGAAGGTTGGGGTAAATTTTTTCATAGGCATTAAGATATGGCTCAATCCAGTCGTCGCCTGGCCAGCGGTGCCCATGGTAATGATACTGAGAACTGGAGGTGACTATGCCTTCAACATCCCATTCGTTGGTGTAAAGGAGAAACCTCACCAATGAGCATTGGTCGTCGATCTCCCCGTCGCTGGTCACCAGTACGCGGGGTTTATTGGCTGCTGCTAGATTTGCTAATAAAGCAAAAGCGCTAGCAAGTAGAAATAGTACGAACCTGATTTTCATTTAGGCACTCCGCATAGTTAAGTATGCTGTTCATAGTAAATAACTGGCAATAGTCCATAGCCGTGTTTAATTGGCGACAATTATGTCTGGCTGCTAAACCGTATTCCCAGCCCGGGTTTGTTAACTTAAGGAGACACTGTAACAAGCACGCGCTGGTAGCGTGTGAGGGCAGGCGTACCATCATCTGTTACCTCGGCAATAATATGAATGGTCTCGCCCGGTTTTGCCTCTTTAGGCACGATGAAATTCGCACTTTGTTGATCTGCATTGCTGATCAGCACCTCTTTACCGTAAGTGCTAGGCTCGCGGTAATGCCACCAGCGATAGTTTAAGCCGTTGCCATCCGGGTCGCTTGTACCCTTTGCGCTGAGTACCACCTTCGCGCCAGGCTTCGCATTTAAATCGGCCTTGTGGTCCAGCACCACTAGCGGTGGGTGGTTGGCTTCTTTAAAGGGTTTTACGCCCCAATCTGCGCGTGCGGCAAAATCATTTTGCATGGCTTCTGTCCATCGCCAGATGGGTCGCAGGTATTCAGTAAGGGCTTTGTCATTGGGGATTGCTTTACGCAAACGCTCACGCCCCCAGGCAGAGTTACCGTACCATCGGCCTTCGGGGTAGCTGTAGTTTTTCTCCTGTACCGGGTCCAGCCAGGTATTGTCACGCACGCGCACGTAGCGACCGCCCCAGCCGCCCCAATCGGGCGATTCAAGGCTACGCAATCCGTTGGGGATAATATGTAGAAATGCCGGGGAGTCTCCTTCAGAACGAAAATCACCGTTCTCGTGGGCTTTATACAGTGCACACAATGGCCCATGTTCTTTCAAGATGTTTTCATTCATCCACGGTGCAGAAAAATAATGCTGTTGTTCCGGGGGTAAGTATTTTTTCCAGTGATAAAAAATAGCAATAAACTGGTCGGAGATAATCGTCTCTATATTGTATTTTCCCCAGTTTTTTCGGATGTAATCCTGATAGCTTGAATCTTGCTCCCATATAAAAAAGAACCGGATTTTTTTGGCTACGTAGGCCATTTTTTCCGGGTGTTTTTGTTCAATACTTAGCAGTGCTCTGGCAATGGTATTGGTGCCGCCCCAGGCTTGAATCCAGATTGGGCGGGGGTCTGTTTCGTCCAGTAATACTTTTACAATAAACTGTGAGCCGGCTGTTTCCTCTTTCATGTCACCTTCGGCTTTTACATTGCCGAGAAAAGTTCGCGCCTGAAGGTATTCAGCTGTGGGGTAGCCTGTGTCGTGTTTAAGCAGGTTGGGACGAAGCTTTGCGTAGGCTTTTAGGTAAGGCTGAACCCAATCGTCACCAGCCCATTTGTGCCCCTGCCAATGGTACTGGGAGCTGGAGGTGATAATAGCTTCAATATCCCACTCATTGGCATAGTGAAGAAAGCGAACCATAGAGCATTCGTCATCCGCTTCCCCATCACTGGTGACAATAACTCGAACCCGCTCTTCATCGGCGAGCAGGCTAGTGCTAAGGCTGAACAAAGAAACAAGAGAAAGAAGCAAGACACTTATTTTTCGCATGGGTTTTATTCCTGTTTAATCGTACTGGTGCGCCAGTGGCGGATTAGCCAATGTACTCTATATAGCGCGGTAGGGCTAAAACGGCATAATATGTACGTATTATTCATGGTTTTTAATGAAAGTTCGACGTTTAAGCGCGGTTTTATGTTTTGTTATACCTGCTTGAGCAAGGCTTGGCTCCACGAATTTAACACAATTTAATATAGCTTTATTATTGTAATTTCAGCTAAATATTTCACCGGGTTAGCGTTGCATCGTATTGATTCATTACTTACGACAAATTCTTAGAGTTCGGGCACTATTTCTTTTAAAACAGGAAGTATCGGGGCTGGGGGAGGATTATCTTAATTGCACTGAGTCGGGAGTATTCGTGTGAATGGATGCACCTTGTGTCACTTCCCGCACATCAGGGGTTATTGCTTGTACCAATGTCCTTTACGAGCTCTCATGATTGTGAGAGCTCGTTCTTTTATGTTTTTATTGCTATTTTATATTTAGGCCAGCTTTTAACATTCCACATCAGATTTTCCAGCTTATGAGCTTATTCTCAGGCGTGGGCGTGTCTATTATTAACGACGGCTCTAAGGCTTGTTGTACTTCAGGGTAGAGCATTGCTCTAGGGCCACTGTGGGTCGTGTGATGGGCTTAATATCAGGATTTTGGAATAAGTACACCCAAATCCGCTGGCTGGTATAGAGACTATGCAGTCCTTTGCATAGTGCTTTCTTGGTCTTATTGAACTCCGGCCTCGGCGCGTACGCTTTCTTTCACTTGGTCTGCGGCTTCCATAAGATGTTGATAGCTATAAGGCGGTGTAAAGGCGGAGCCACGGGATACCGTGCCACCTGCATTTACAAATGTGTTATTCCGTAGAACAACTTCGGCTGTACCACTATCAGACATCCAGGTTACTGGGGTATTGCTTCCATCAAAATAATTGTTTTCTACCAGTAACTTAGATTCAAAGCCGGCGCCAATATCATAGTTGTCACCACTGTCCCCACTCACTGGTGTGTAGTGATAGTAGTTATTAAATAAATGCACCTGGCCATAACGCACTCGCGGTTTTCGGCTTTTCACACCTGCACCCCACCAGTTGTGGTGGAAGGTAATTCTTTCTTTACCGATATCAATATCCAGTGGCTGGCTGTTGCCTACCAGCGTGGCTAGCATGTGTCCGTGGCCGCGAGTGTAATAAAATCGTGACCAGGAGATAGTGACCAGGTCTGTGCCATTTACAATATCAAGATTGCCATCGCTACCATCCACAAACTCACAATGATCGATCCAGATACAGGTAGATCCAGACAAACCAAAGCTGTCATTGGAGCCATCACTGAATTTAATGTTTTTAACGATAACATTATGGGCAACAACCAAACCCGACCCGCCGTATATTTCGGCGTTATTAATCCCTATTAACGTTTTATTTTTTCGACCAGAAAAATTCCCCGGTGTTTTAATCCTGCCAGACACATAAATGACCTGAGGCTCGCTGGAGTTCATAGCGGCCTTTAAAGAGGCCGTGTCTGTTACTGTAATAGGGGTCGCGTTGCCACCACCGGTAGTGCCATTAGGTCCACACTCTGGCATTGCCGCCCAACCCACAAGTTCGTTGTCTGCTGGTGGCACGGTAGGTTCAGAGCTTGGCGTTGGTGTTGGTTCGTCTGTTGGATTGGGGCTTGGCTCTGGACTTGGTTCTGCGCTTGGATCGGGGCTGGCGCTAGGTTCGGGTGTTGGTGGGAGAGGGGTACTATCGCAATCGCTTGCACTTATGCCGGCACCCATAATTGTCAGCGAGTCGATATTGGCCAAACCCTCATCTTTGCTGGCTGCCAGCACAATGTCATTTAAACCGCTGGTTAAATTAACCACGGCACTGTCCACCGTCCAGCTCGTCCAGGACCCGGTAGTAGGGAAGTTAACCGTGGCTTCAGCGGAGTCGTTAATACTTACCAGCCCCGTACGACTATTGCTGGAGCCATTGGCGTAGCGCCATTCAAGTTGATAGGGGCCTGCGTACTCAACCTTTACTTGCCAGCTAATGGCACTCCCATTTGTATTAGTGGTATTTGCAAAGCCGCTACCGGTAAAGCCGCCGTTATTACTATCGATTGACCCATCGACAGCGCAGAAACCCGAGTCGTTTTCTTGCACAACAAGATCTTCACCGTTTGGCAGGTCTGTTGGTATTGATGTTGGTGTTGGTGTTGGTGTTGGTGTTGGTGTAGGTGTTGGTGTAGGTGTTGGTGTAGGTGTTGGTGTAGGTGTTGGTGTTGGTGTAGGTGTTGGTGTAGGTGTTGGTGTAGGTGTTGGTGTAGGAACTTGTGTTGGCTCTGGCGTAGGTGCAACTGTAGGTGCAGGCGTCGGTGATGGACTTGGTGTAGCTGTTGGCATTGGTGTTGGGCTTGGGGCCTGTGTTGGCACGCTGGTGGGTGTTGGCGTTGGTGTGTTTGTAGGTGAGGGTGTAGGGGCTGGCGTCGGTGCTAAGGTGGGGGACGGGTTGACGGAGCCCGTTGAGCATAGTGGCAGCTCAAAGTTGCCGCTATGGGTTCCCTGGTAGCCAAAGCTAGCACTTTGCCCTGGCCTAAGGTTTCCATTCCAGGCAACATTGGAAGCACTTACAGTATTTCCGGAAGCAGATGTGCTTGCATTCCAGGAGCCGGTAACACCTGGGGCTTGCGTGTGATTAATTTTTACGTCCCATTCGCTTAGTGTGCTAGCACTGTCGTTTGTTACGGTTACGTTCAGCACATAGCCAGTACTCCAGCTATCTGCCGCTACTGAACAGGATAATGCATAAGTGCTATTAGCCGTGGCCAGTAAACCTGCGAATAAAACACTTGCAGAAATTAAACGTGCTACAGGATTTTTATTTTTTGCTATTTGGTCTGGGTTTACCTGATACAAGCATTTGTTTGTGTGTGTGGTTTGCATTGTTTCCTCTTTGCTCGCTGCTTATCTTGTTTTTGTAGTGGTGGTGTTATCTTGTCGCCGGACTTTTTTATGGGCGGCGTGTGTCTGCTTCGGTCTGTTAAACTAAAATTAGTAAATCGCTTTTGCGTGGGTTGTGAGGCTGAATGTTAAGTGATTTTTAACGAGTTCGTTTTTCGCGTGGTTTTTTAACGTAAACTATAATTTGTAGGTGAAGAATAGTTATTGGAATTGGCTACTAACTATTTTCGATTGGTTTTCATGCTGTGGGTATGTCTTTCTTTCTTTCCCAGTTATATACAAAAAATATTATTTGTGAAACCTTGTTATTATTTTTAATTATTTATAGTCTGGTGACGTTCATTCTTAGGGTTTGTATTGCAGTGCCTCGCACGGCAAAATATTCTCCTATATTCACCGGGTAGGTTCGACCAGTAGTGTGAGTGATTTGTCTATTGGTTCGCATAATGCCAGGGGCTAGTCCTCATTTTTCTCAATAACTTGCTCGCGACAGAGCGTTCAGTAAATGCTTGCCTTGCTCGCAGGCTACGTTCGCCCGGTATTGGATTTCGCTTTTAACACGCCCAAGTGTATGCTCATACTCAGCGTCTCTCATGAAAAGTTAGAATAAGTGTAATTGTTTGTGGCGCTATCAGCCGGTCAGGGACAGGAACAATCGTGCTCAGGTCGATCGGTAAAGTGTAAGAAAATGATGTAAGAAAAATTACCTAGAGAAAAATATAGAGAATGGGTGAGAGTCCCATTGTCACCGTATTTGTATTAGCTGTGTATCTTGTGAGCAAGCTTTTGGGGTCTTTTATACTTGGACAGGGGGCGAGGTCAGGAGCGTAGCCTGTGCGGCGCCCTTATTGAGAGCATACCGTCTTCACTCGCTGCGAAGAGGTATTTGCATCGTTGTTCTTTAGAACACTGCCTATTTCGCCTGTAAATATATGCACGCAGTTTCTACCATAATTTTTCGCTCCGTACAGAGCGATGTCAGCCGCTTTGATAAGTTTATCGGGTTCTAGGTCTGTTGTTGCAGGTAAAGAAGCAATGCCAATGGAAATTGTAATAGGAATTCGCACACCTTCCTCATAAAAATGAGATGCCTCCATTTCTTGTCGAATATTTTCTGCAAAATTTGACGCGCCCAGATTGTCTGTGTCGGGCATTATTATCGCAAATTCCTCTCCACCATAGCGGCACAAAACATCTGCTTTACGTTTTTTTATGGCGCATAAACTATCGCCAACCCACTGTAGTGCTTTGTCACCTAGCAGGTGTCCCCACGTATCGTTAATTTTTTTAAAGTGATCGATATCGAGAATTAACAAAGAAACGGTGCCACCTATAGATCGCATTTTTTCAATCGTTTTCTGGAGGGCTGAATCAAAGTGATAGCGATTGTGTAAGCCTGTGAGCCCGTCCGTAATAGAAATGACAGAGAGCCTTGTGTTGACATTGCCAAGTTTTTCGAGTGCAGAAAGTAATTCTTGAGTACGGTCGCTCACTTCTTGCTCGAGTCGTTCGTTGGCTGTTTTTAAACCTGACTGCAAAGTATTTAGCCGGTCTGCCAAAGCTAAGGACAGTAAAACAATTTCAAATGCCGAGCCGATTTGTAAGGAGTTTTCAGTGATATAGTTAATGGGAAAGAAGCCGAGCTGCTTAAATAGATAAATAAAGCATCCGACGACCATGGTGATCCATGCCACTAAATAAAATCGTGCCTCTCTAAATCCTTGCCTATATCGCAGAGTTGCTTTAATTATAACGATAATTGAGCAGATCAAAACGGAGACTGTTAGTGGCGTAATAATAACTCTGTAAGGCACAAGCATGGAAAGAAGAATAAATATGATGGCCAAGACCAGCATGTAGTTATTGACTTTCTTGAGTGCCGGTGTTTCGTCCAGCTGTAAGAATGACCTTGCAAATAAAGTTAAAAACAATAAGCAAAAGCTTCCGCCGGTTGCAATAGCGTAGTCATTGAGCTGGGGAATATTGGGCCAGATAAATTGAAAGCCCACTCCCTTTAAGCCCAGCTGTAAGGTGCTGAATGAAACAACAAAACAGACGTAGTGTAAATAGGCCACACGTCGTGTGGAAAAATAGATGAACAGGTTATAAAAGGTCATAACCAGTAGCAAGCCGTAAAAGATGCCCTGGGTAGATAAATATTTAGCGCGATGCTTTAAATAATCTTCCTGTGTCCAAAAGCGTATGGGAAGTTGTAATGAGCTGCTTGTTTGAACCTGAAAGTAGATTGTTTCAATAGCTTGCGTGGAAAAATCTACAGGAACTACGAACTGGGCGTCAAAAATGGGTCGTTGGGAAAAATACTGGTGGTCGCCTAGGGCATAGGAGCTAATGATAGTGTTTTCTGAATCTACGAGGTAGATATTCAGTTCATCGAGTAGTGGCCAAGGTATCTCTAGAAAAAGAGCTTGTTTGTCTTTAATTTCGATTATTTGTAGTTTTACCCAATAGGGGGTGTCAACCCAGCCAAAAGATAGTCCGTTAGCTTGAGGCTCTATAAATCGATTGGCACTGTCGCCTCGTAAAACATCTTGAATGGTCGAGTTCGCCCCTTCATCGTTAAAATAGTAAGCGTCGAAGCTAATATAGCCGGAATCGGCGAAACAGTTTGTAACGGCAAGCTGAATACAGATAGCCAACAGAAAAGAGAGTTTTGCAAGCGAGTGCCTATACATTCGGTACAAATTGCACTGATCCTCCGAAAGCAATAATTAAACATAGGAGACGCCAGCTTCTTCCAGCAGAAGTGAAAGGCCTAATAGAGGGTATAGGTTTAGAGCGTACACAGCCCCGTAGAAGAAACAGCCTAGCATTAATAAAAGTGTAGTGTATTTTCTCATGGCTGCAGGCTTACCAGGGCGATGAGCTGCATGCAGAGTTGTGTGACGTGAGTTATGCCGCACTAAGGCGGGTTAGAGGCTTAGGGGACAGGCTATGCGTTAGCGGTACTGGTGGGTTCTGCGCTAGAGCCTGCTTAGAAACAAAAAGCCCCGTCCGAGGACGAGGCTTTTTTGTTGGGTACCAGAGGCCGGAACCGAACTGCTTTTTAACCAATTGATTTTAAAAGTTATTTTAAAAACTTTACTTCCGTTATCCCGCTCGTTACCACCAGTCGGCTATGTAGCGAGTTGGATCCATGATAGCTCAGTTCTCGCTGAAGGGTAATGGTGGAATGGCCACTTTCCGCTAGTCTTAGTAGATGTCACTATCTAGGGCCTGTTGACACTAATTTTGATAAAATTGTTGTCCATGGAAATCACAAAACCCCAATTCAAAATTATCGAGCATTTACTGCCAACTCAGCGCGGCATTACCCCAGTGTGGCGATCACCGTCGATTTGCTCACCACCGGCATCGACGTACCGCCCATTACCCACCTGCTGTTTATGCGCCGTGTTAAATCACGCATTCTCTACGAGCAAATGAAGGGCCGCGCTACACGCCGCTGCGACGACATCGGTAAAACCGTTTTCTATATTCACGACCCCGTGGGTTTATACGAAACTCTGGAAGACGTAGACACCATGAAGCCCATCGTTAAAGATGTAAACGTGAGCTTAGAGCAACTTATCGGCGAGCTGCACAACCCACAAAGCTACCAAGCGCCCGGAGGCGAAAAAGGGGAAACCCACGCCGATGACGTACTGGCACAAATTAGCCAGAAAATAATGCGCGTTACCCGCAAGGCGCAAAAACTCAGTGAAGAAAAGCCCGCACTAAAAGAAAAGCTGGGCGAGCTGCAACAGCTTTGGCAAATAGAGCCAAAACAGCTGCACAAAAGTCTTGTGGAAATGGGGCCAAAACGCGCAGCCAATTTTTTTGACGAAAACCGCAACATTATCAACCAAATCGACGAGCTGAAATTCCTCATTGGCAGCGCAGAAAGGCCCGTATTTTATACCGGTGCCGACGAGTTAATAGGCGTAAGCCAAGGTTACGGTATTAGCGAGAAAAAGCCCGGCGACTACCTGCACGATTTTAACGATTTCGTTAAATCACACATAAACCAACACGCCGCCCTGAAAGTGGTGTGCACAAAACCCAGCGACTTAACCCGTGAGCAACTGCGCGAAGTACGCCTGCTGCTCGATAGCCAGGGTTACAGCGAAGCCCACCTGAAAAGCGCTTGGCGCAATAGCACCAACCAGGAAATTGCCGCAAGCATTATCGGCTACATTCGCCAGGCGGCCTTAGGCGAGCCGCTGGTGGCCTTTGATGAGCGCGTAAAAAAAGCCATGGAAGGTATATACGCGAAACGGAGCTGGAGCATAAAACAAAAAAAGTGGCTCGACAGGCTCGCCAAACAGCTCGTACACGAAGTCATCATCGATAAGGACTTTATCAACGAATCCTTCGCCCGCGAGGGGGGGCTATAAACGCTTTGATCACGATATGGAGGGGCAGTTAAAGGGCCTGCTACACGAAGTGGTGGAAGGTATATGGCCAAACAACTCATAAGCAGGCCACGCACCAGCGCGCCCAAAGGCATATGTATAAAAAACGGCAATATTTATACATGAAAACCTGACATGTATAGAGAAACCAGATAAATAGACACGATTGCCCAAACAGCACTAGAATATGCATAATTAATTTAAATAACTATATATATTCTTTTGTATATGTATAAAAAGATCAAAATATGAACTACGTTGGCATCTAAGCCTCACAACCAACAGCCGAGAACACCATGCCAAGCATACCGCCCATTCCCATAGGCCTTATTGAAACGTGGGAAACCAAAGCCGTACTTAAAAAAGCCGCACTGGCGCATCGTTACCTCGCGGAGCTAAAAGGCGTGGCGCGCACCATTCCCAACGAAGCCATTCTTATCAATACACTCACCTTGCAAGAAGCCAAAGACAGCTCCGAAGTAGAAAACATCGTTACGTCACAAGATGAACTCTACAAAGCAAAACTACTGGCCGAAGGCAGTGTCAGCCCGGCCACGAAAGAGGTGCAAGATTACGCCAGCGCTCTCAAGCACAGCTTCCATTCAGTACGCCAGAACAAGCTAATCCGCCTTAGCGATATACTGCAGTCGCAACAACAACTGGAGAAAAACCGAGCAGGCTTCAGAAAACTCCCCGGCACCGGCCTAAAAAACAGTAAAACCGGCGAATTGGTGTACACCCCGCCACAAGACCCAAAAGAAATCGAAGACCTAATGGCCGACCTCATCGCCTTTATCAATGACGATACGCTTAGCGACGCTGATCCACTGGTAAAAATGGCCATCATTCACCACCAATTCGAAAGCATTCATCCTTTTTACGATGGCAACGGTCGCACGGGGCGCATATTAAATATTCTGTACTTGGTGTCTCAAGGCTTGCTGGAGCTGCCCGTGCTTTACCTCAGCCGCTATATTATTCACCACAAAAAAGACTATTACACACTGTTGCAATCCGTGCGCGAAACCGGCCAGTGGGAGCCATGGCTGCTGTACATGCTGGAAGCCGTGCTGCAAACCTCGCAAAAAACGATCGCCCTTATTCACGGTATTCGCGAACTTATGCAGCATTACAAAACCCACATACGCACTAACATGCCCAAAATTTACAGCCACGAACTGCTGAATAACTTGTTTAGCCACCCCTACACCAAAATAGAATTTTTAGTGGAAGACCTTGGCGTAAGCCGCATAACCGCCACTAAATATTTAGACATACTGGTACAACAAAAACTGCTGGCCAAAGAAAAGATTGGTCGCACCAACTTTTATATCAATCAACCATTATTTGCCTTACTGGCGGATAACCCTTACCAAATTATCTCGTAAAACATAGAGCATTAATGACCTTCTTGAGGAGCTTCAGCCGTTTTGCGAATCACAATTCCTTAGCGATAATTTCATAGGTAATCCTTGGGATATGGATTGGTTTGGGTTACTGATTGAGGCCTTCTATGAAATGATGGAAGCTGAGTCCGATCAAATTGTAAAAGCGATGCTTGAGCATGAGTCAGGTTGGGATTATGAGGAAGGAAGAAGATTTTTTTTTAATGGATTGCAGAGTGAATGGGGAATGTGAATAGAAAATTTAAATTGGAGATTGAGGCGGTTCAGCCTGAAATATAAATATTCGATGAATGGGGTAGAACCGTTGATTCTACCTTGGTCCGGTGCTCGTATACCAAGAGCTCTTGGCCCCTTGGTTTCAAACGAAATTTTTAAAAGCTGTGTAGTCAAAGTATAAGAAACAGCTCGTAGGTTGGAAAAGCCGAAGGCGCCTTCCAACGGTTACTTTGGTGTTGCTTGGTGGTGAAATCAAGAGGTTTGCAATGTGTGGTAACAGAGCTTAAAAAAGGTGCAATCTGTTACCACACCGTTACCACAAAAACGCTCAAGCCTGGTTAACGATGGTTAGAAAGTTTATGGCTAGTAATTAGCCGATTCGGGGGAGTTAAGATTAAAAGTCTTTAAAAACAATAGGTTGGGTAATGCTGGGCAGTGCTGGTTAAGCCTGGGTAGAAATAAAAAAGCCCCGCAGATGCGAGGCTTTTTTATAAATGGTACCAGAGGCCGGACTCGAACCGGCACGCTTTTAAGGGCGGGGGATTTTGAATCCCCTGTGTATACCAATTTCACCACTCTGGCATTAATTCAACTTTCTTAGCGTTCGATATCGTAGTGCTGCTTACTCGAACACGCCAGCACTTTGTGCTGGTCCAATTTGTCGCTCTCAGGCGTCCTGCCTTTCGCGACACTTGTGCATCCTGCACATCGCACCACTCTGGCATTAATTCAACGGTCTTAGTGTTCGATAACGTAGTGCTGTTTTCTCGAACATGCCAGCACTTTGTGCTGGTCCAATTTGTCGCTCTCAGGCGTCCTGCCTTTCGCGACACTTGTGCATCCTGCACATCGCACCACTCTGGCATTAATTCAACTGTCTTAGCGTTCGATAACGTAGTGCTGCTTTCTCGAACATGCCAGCACTTTGTGCTGGTCCAATTTGTCCTGCTTTTCGCGACACTTGTGCAAGTGTACTGAGTTCTTTCAGCTCTCAGCGGCAAGGCGCGAGATTATAACAGCGCTTTTTGTTGGGTCAAGCGCGGCATAGGGGCTTGAGCATGGAAAAACGTGCCGGTTTCGATTACCCTTGCCGCCCGATTTTTGCTCAAGCACTTGTTCATTCTTTATGCGTAAACAGGATTTTCATTTCAATCTGCCCGATGAGCTCATCGCCCGAGCACCCTCAGCCGAGCGCAGTGGCAGTCGTCTGCTGGTTCTAGATGGGGCCTCCGGGGACATACAGCACCAGCGTTTTAACAGTATTCTCGACAGGGTCGAGCCGGGCGACCTGATGGTGTTTAATGACACCCGGGTGATTCCCGCGCGCCTTTTTGGGCGCAAGGCCAGCGGTGGCAAGTTGGAAATTATGCTGGAGCGCGTGTTGGATGAGCAGCGTATTTTGGCGCATGTGCGTTCGAGTAAGTCGCCATCACCCGGAAGTACCTTGTACCTGGATGACGGTACAGAGCTTAAAATGTTACGCAGGGAAGGGGCCTTGTTTGAGCTTGAATTCTGTTGTGAGGAATCTGCTCTGGAGGTAATGGATCGTATTGGCCATATGCCACTGCCTCCCTATATAGACCGGCCCGATGAAGATAGTGACAGGGAGCGCTATCAAACTGTCTATGGTAAACACCTCGGTGCAGTTGCTGCGCCAACCGCAGGTCTGCATTTTGACGAGCTACTGTTAGAGCGTTTAAAGCAAAAAGGCGTGCAGATAGCTTTCGTTACGCTGCATGTTGGCGCTGGCACCTTTCAGCCCGTAAGAGTGGATGATATCCATCAGCATGAGATGCACTCAGAAGTGATGGTGCTCTCTGCGGAGGTGTGTGAAAAAGTGAAGCAGACCCAAGCTGCGGGTAAGCGTGTTATCGCTGTGGGTACCACGAGTGTTCGTTGTCTGGAAACTGCTGCTGCCAGTGGTGAGATCAAGCCTTACCAGGGGGACACTAACATTTTTATTTACCCCAGCTACCGGTTTCGCCTTATCGATGCCCTCGTGACGAATTTCCATTTACCGGAATCAACCCTATTAATGTTGGTGTCGGCACTTGCGGGATACAAAAATATCATGCGTGCGTATGAGGCTGCCGTCACAGAAGGATATCGTTTCTTTAGTTATGGCGATGCCATGTTTATTACCCGAAACCCGCACGCACCAGAAGAGAAAGTAGGATCACTATGAGTTTTTTGCAGTTTGAGCTTTTGAAGCAAGATGGGCTTGCGCGTCGAGGTCGTTTGCAATTCCCTCGTGGTGAGGTGGAAACGCCTACCTTTATGCCAGTAGGTACCTACGGTACCGTTAAAGGCATGTTGCCTCGTGATATTAAGGCTATTGGTGCTCAGATTGTTCTTGGCAATACTTTTCACCTCATGCTTAGGCCCGGCACCGAGGTGGTTAAAGCTCATGGAGATTTGCACGATTTTATGCAGTGGCAGGGGCCAATTCTCACCGATTCCGGCGGCTTCCAAGTATTCAGCTTGGGGGATATTCGCAAAATCAGTGAAGAGGGCGTGAAATTTCGCTCCCCAATCGATGGTAGTGAGGTGTTTTTGGACCCCGAGCGTGCCATTCAGGTGCAGCGAGATCTTGGCTCCGATATTGTGATGATCTTTGACGAGTGCACGCCTTACCCCGCCACTGAAAATGAAGCGCGAGACTCCATGGAGCTGTCCCTCCGTTGGGCAAAGCGCAGCAAAGATGCTCACGCGGGTAACCCCGCAGCACTGTTTGGAATCGTGCAGGGTGGCATGTACGAAGGCTTGCGCAGTGCGTCCTTGCGTGGACTAACAGAGATTGGCTACGACGGTTATGCCATTGGCGGCTTATCCGTGGGTGAGCCAAAAGAAGATATGATTCGTGTGTTGGATCACCTTGGCAAGGAAATGCCCAAAGACAAGCCCCGTTACCTGATGGGGGTCGGTAAACCGGAGGATATCGTAGAAGCCGTTTGCCGCGGTGTGGATATGTTTGACTGCGTGATGCCCACCCGCAATGCACGAAATGGTCACCTTTTTACCCGCGAGGGTGTTATCAAAATCCGCAATGCCAAGCATCGATACGATACAAACCCTCTGGATAGCTCCTGCGACTGCTATACCTGCCAGAACTTCAGCCGAGCGTATCTGCACCATTTGGATAAGTGTGGCGAGATACTGGGGGCTCAGCTCAACACGATTCATAACCTGCGGCATTACCAGATAATAATGCAGGAGTTACGGTCAGCAATTGAGCTGGGTGAGCTTAAAGACTATGTACTGCACTTTTACGATAGGCAGAGCCAATCACGCAGTACTTGAAACTGATCATGCTTGCCGCCATCTGGTGCAGTAACTTATCGCGAATACCGGTATAATCCCGCGCCTTAAAAAATAACAAGCTTTTGCCTTACTGGACCACAACATGAACCGCTATCCCCTCTGGAAATACCTGCTGATCCTGACAATTGTGCTGGTCGGCTTCCTCTACGCTTTGCCAAATATCTACGCGCCTGATCCGGCTATTCAGATATCCGGGCAAGACGCCGCTTTGCGTATAACCGAAGCGGATATGAGTAAGGCCACTAAGAAGCTGGATGAGCTGGGTATTGCTTATTTCGGTGTGGAGTTTGCGGAAGGTAATGGCTTGATCCGGCTCACACAGCAATCCGATCAGCTCGTTGCTCAGCGACAAATACATGAAACACTGGGCAAAGACTTCGTGGTGGCGGTTAACCTTGCCCCTACAACGCCAGACTGGTTGTTAAATCTCGGCGCCGGGCCGATGAAATTGGGCCTGGATCTCGCAGGTGGTGTGCACTTCTTGTTAGAAGTGGATACACCAAAGATACTTGAGGAAGAGCAGGAAAGTGCTGTTGCTTATATTAAAAAGCATGCTCGAAAGGAAGGCTTACGCGGGGTAAGTGTTCGGGTGGAAGGCGATGTGATTATTGTTGAGGCGGAATCAGACGAGCAGCGCATGTCTATTTCTTCCATGATGCGAAGTGACCTTAACGAATTACAGTATGAACGCTATGAAGATGGTGGTAAGTTTTTCCTTCGCGCTCAATTTTCTGATAGCTATATCAAAGAAAAAGAAGACTACGCTGTAACGCAAAACTTAACCACACTGCGTAATCGCGTGAACGAAATTGGTGTGGCAGAGCCGCTTGTCCAGCGTCAGGGGCGTAATCGCATTGTTGTTCAGTTACCGGGTATTCAGGATACCGCTCGTGCTAAAGCGATTATTGGTAAAACCGCTAACCTGGAGTTTCGTCTGGAGGTTGATAGCAGCACACTTGCTTCGCAAAAAGAGCGTTACCCTTGGCGAGATAAAAAAAAGCAGGCGATGTATGGTGATTCCACCATCGAAAAACGTCCGCTTGTTACCGGTCAGAACGTCACAAATGCACAAGTGGGCTACGACCCCGATACCAGTCTGCCGCAAGTGAATATTACGCTCGATAGCCAGGGTGGCTCGGCTATGAACCGGGGTACTCGTAACGACGTTGGTCGGCGTATGGCGGTGCTGTTCATCGAGTTTAAGACTGAGATTCTTCGCGCCATCGACGAAAATGGCGAAGAGACAATTACCTACACCCAGACACCGGAATCCAGCATTATCAGTCTTGCTACCATTCAGAGTCCTTTAGGGAAAAGCTTCCGTATTACCGGCATGGAAAATCCCCAAGCGGCTTCTGAATTAGCTTTGTTATTGCGTTCTGGTGCTTTGGCTGCGCCAATGGGTTTTGTTGAAGAGCGAACTATCGGGCCGTCTCTGGGTGCTGAAAATATCGCCCTTGGTGTTAAATCTGTGCAAATTGGTTTAGCGCTTGTACTGGTATTCATGCTGCTGTTTTACAAGGTGTTTGGTATCGCTGCCAATATTGCACTTAGTCTAAACATGGTGCTACTGATTGCAGTCATGTCCATATTTGGAGCGACATTAACCTTACCTGGTATTGCCGGTATCGTGTTAACCGTTGGTATGGCGGTGGATGCCAACGTGCTTATCTTCTCTCGTATTCGCGAAGAGTTAACAAACGGTATGCCGCCGCAAACAGCTATTAAAGCTGGCTTTGATCGCGCATTTGAAACCATTCTGGATGCGAACGTTACCACCTTTATTGTCGCCATTATTTTGTATGCAATCGGTACCGGCTCCATCAAAGGCTTCGCCGTTACATTGGCCATTGGTATTGTCACTTCCATGTTTACCGCAATTATGGGCACCCGTGCAATTATCAACATTATTTACGGTCGTCGTCGCGTAGAAAAATTGTGGATTTAATTCTGGCCCCTACTCAAGAGTAAAAAAAATGAGCGAACAAAAAGTTTTTGATTTTATGGGTCAGCGCAAAATTGCGGCAGCCCTATCTATTTTCTTAGTGCTGGCTGCAGTGGCCTCACTGGCCATTAAAGGCCTCAACTTTGGTCTCGATTTTACCGGCGGTACTCTTATTGAGATGCACTACCCCAAAACAGCCAATCTCGGAGAAATCAGAGAACAGTTGCGAGAGCAGGGCTACGCTAGCGCGGTGGTGGCCAATTTTGGTTCTGACCAAGATGTGGTAATTCGTATCCAGTCAGACGAAGAAAAAGTGGGTGACACCGTTGCGGCAGCATTGGCCGAGGGCTATCAGGGTGACGGCGAGGTAGTGCGCAAGCGAATAGAGTATGTGGGTTCACAGGTTGGTGATGAGTTTACCAACGACGGCGGGCTGGGGATGTTGTTTGCTCTGCTTGTGGTGATGGTTTACGTTGCTCTTCGCTTTCAGTTTAAGTTTTCTGTGGGGGCTGTGGCGGCACTTGCTCACGATGTACTCATCGTGTTGGGGCTTTTCTCCGCTTTTGCAATAGACTTTGATCTCACCGTGCTGGCAGCAGTGCTGGCAGTGATTGGTTACTCCTTGAACGATACCATTGTGGTTTCTGATCGAGTTCGTGAAAATTTTCGCAAGGTACGTAAGAGCAGTTCTGTTGAAATTATCAATATTTCCCTCACACAAACACTTGGTCGAACGCTGATTACCTCTTTAACCACATTGCTGGTGTTACTGGCCCTGTTTATCTTTGGTGGCGAGCTCATTCATAATTTTGCTCTGGCGCTTATACTCGGGGTTGTTGTGGGTACCTATTCCTCCATATATGTCGCGGCCAATATTCTACTGGTGATGAACATTTCTAAAGACGATTTGATTATCATAGAAAAAGAAGGCGAAGATCAGGAAACGCTGGTGCCTTAGCTCCAAGGCTTGGCAGGTTAAAAAAGCGAGTCAGCCTTGGTTGCTCGCTTTTTTTGTGCTTGCAGGGTAGGGGTGGTTTTGTTTTCGAGGGGTTTCCGGTTGTTGCTGCAGTTCTATCAGGTGGCTGCGCTCAGTGGTGCCTGCGTCTCCGAGGATCTGGAACAATCCAGCGATATTTTCTTTAGCTTTGCACGCAAGTGCTTCAAAATCTGCGATCATAGTTATCACCCACTTAATGAATTCAGTATAGTGGCTCCCTGCAGGTATCCGCAGATATAGAATTAATTGGTCTAAAATCTTTAGATTCTCGGAAAACTTCTCATATTCCAATGGCATGGTTTAAAAAAGCAGGTTCAGACAGGGATTCGCACGATGCAGTCCCGCCGCAGATAGAAGCCCGACTCAAGGAGCTTGAGAATTCTGTCGCCCGTTATGAGCGTATTGTTCGTGGCAGCCGTCATGGCTATGGCTTCCTTGACTGGGATATCAACAGTTCCCGGCTGGAATGGAATGGCACCTTCTGGAGCAGCCTGGGTTATGGCGAAGCCGATATGGCCTATATTTCCGATGCCCAAAAGTTTATGGAGTACATCCACCCGGATGACCAACCCAAACTTAGTAACGCTATTCATGCTCATTTGCGTGGTCTGGGCCTGGGTGAAGCCACTTTTCGCATTCGCAAGAAGAAGGGTGGTCATATTTGGTCGGAAGTGCGGGTGGATTCAGAGAGAGACCCCAGAGGCTGGGTAAGTCACATTTCCGGCATTATTTTCGATGTTACCAAGCTAAAGCAAACAGAGCAGGCCTTACTGATTAGTGAAGCCAGGCACGCGCGTATTATTCAGGCTTCTAACGATGGAATTTGGGAATGGTCTGCCGAACATGGCAGCTTCCATTTCTCCAATCGCTGTTGGGAGCACCTTGGCTACACAGATCACGATGATATTGTTAACCAGGGTATAGACCGCATGCACGCCTGGCGCAGTCGCATTCACGAAGACGACTTGGCTGTATTTGACAGTACTCTCAAGGAGCATATTCATCAGAGAAAGCCCTTTGATGTGGAGTATCGTATTCGCGGAAAGGACAATGAGTGGCGCTGGATTAGGGCGCGCGGGCAGATGGACTTTAATGAAAGCGGTAAGCCTGTGCGCATGTCCGGAACCAATATGGATGTTACCCATATTAAGCGTGCTGAGCTGCGAGTGATGAAGGCGAAGGAGGATGCGGAAAAGGCCAATCGGGCTAAATCAGACTTCCTTTCCAGTATGAGTCATGAACTGCGTACGCCGCTGAATGCCATTCTCGGTTTTGCCCAGCTGTTCGATATGGATAGAAACCTCACCGCCGACCAGGTGGCGAATGTGGCTGAGATCAAAAAAGCCGGTGATCATCTGCTTCAGTTAGTGGGCGATGTTTTAGATCTGGCGCAAATTGAGTCGGGTCGAATGGGCTTTTCCCTCGAGCCGGTAACGCCTGTGCGTTTGCTGAAGGAAGTCGCTGCATTAATGCAGGCGCAGGCGGAAGTGCGGGGCATTTCTGTTAGCCTGGAAACCGATGACTTGGACGACTGCGCGGTAGTGGCTGACGCTGTGCGCTTGAAGCAGGTACTGTTGAATATTGCCAGCAACGCGGTTAAATATAATCACGACGGCGGCGCCGTTGAAATCATGTGCTCTATAATAGATGGCAGTTTTTTTCGCATTTCTATTCGGGATACCGGTAAGGGTATCCCCGCCGACTTACAGAAGGACTTGTTTCAGCCCTTCAACCGCTTGGGTGCTGAAGGCAGCAATATTGTAGGGAGTGGTGTTGGGCTGGTTATCACCAAACAGCTGGTTGAGCAGATGCGCGGTAGTTTGGGGTATAACAGTGCCCAGGGTGTGGGGAGTACATTCTGGGTTGAGTTACCGCTGTATACCGGGCAAAGCATTGAGCAACTGGCCAATCACTACGACCGCCTTCCCTTGGCGCTCAGCAATGAAGTACCCACCTTGCTGGTGGAGGATAAGAAGCGCATTTTGTATGTGGAAGACAATCCTCCCAATCAGCGTTTAATGAAGCAGCTATTGGTGCGCTACCCTAATATTGAGCTGGATATCACCGGTGAGCCTGTGCGCGGAATTTACCTTGCGCGCACCGTAAAGCCTGACCTGATAATTTTGGATATCAACCTGCCGGGTATGGACGGGTTTGAGACGCTGGAAGTACTAAAACAAGACAGTACCACCCAGAATATTCCGGTGGTTGCCTTAACGGCGAATGCCATGGTTCACGATATTGAGAAGGGTAAGCAGGTGGGCTTTAATTATTACCTTACAAAACCTCTGGACTTAAAGCAGCTCATTGACGTATTCAATGAGCTGTTGGTGAGTAAGTAAGCACGAGGCTATATTGGTGATGCAGGGCAGAAAGCCGCGAGCGGCTTAGATATCGCCCATATGTTTGGCAACAATCTGCAGCAGCGGCTTGAATACTTTAGGCGTGCCGCACACGATATTGCCGCTATCCATGTAGTTATTGTCACCTTTGAAGTCTGCCAGCAGTCCGCCTGATTCTTTTACCAGCAAAATCCCAGCGGCCATATCCCAGGCTTTTAAATTCATCTCCCAAAAACCGTCAAACCTGCCTGCGGCAACGTAGGCCAGATCCAGGGCGGCGGAGCCGGGCCGGCGAAGGCCTGCCGTTTGGCTGGCAACCTCACGCATGCAGCTTAAATAGCTATCGATGTGTTCCAGTGCGTAGCCATTGAAGGGAATGCCAGTACCAATTAAGGCGCCGTCCAGGTTTCTGCGCTGCGATACCCGAAGGCGACGGCCATTGAGCATGGCGCCCTTGCCGCGGCTGGCGGTAAATTCTTCACGGGTGACAGGGTTAAGCACTACAGCGTGTTCCAGTTGGCCGCGGAACTTACATGCAACTGACACGGAAAACTGCGGTATGCCGTGCAGGAAGTTGGTAGTGCCGTCCAGCGGGTCGATAATCCACTCGTAGTCGCTTTCTTCGGCACCGCTCGCGCCAGATTCTTCACCCAAAAACTTATGGTCGGGGTAGGACTTGCGGAGGTGGTAAATCACCTCTTTCTCTGCTTTTCTGTCAACATCACTGACAAAATCATTGCGACCTTTTTCTTCAATAGTAATGAGGTCCACGCGCTCATAGGCGTGTTCGATAATTTCGCCGGCTTTGCGGGCAGCCTTTAGCGCGATAGTCAGCATGGGTTCCATAAATATCAGTCTCGTAGTTAACCCCATGGATGGGGTGTATTCCAAAAGCTTGTCAGGAACAAGCTTGGTTAACCCCATGGATGGGGTGTATTCCAAAAG
>FXAI01000021.1 GCA_900177435.1 Alteromonadaceae bacterium Bs31 | reverse complement strand
GCCTGATTGGCCCAGCTCTATCAATTAATGCGCGCTAAACTAGTAATTACTCATGCATTGAGTCAAACAGAGGTTGAGACAAACGAGCTCGAAGATCTGTCATTCAAATGAACAAGGTATGATACCGATATTTTTCTGGGGCGTAAGCTAGGGCTGCCATGATGTAGCTTGATCCTGATGGGTGACTGGTGCAACTGATAGACACCATACCAACGAGAAATCGGGTGTAATTTTTTAAAGAGCGTGCAGAACCAACAAATAGATTCTGCTTCCCGAATTGCCGGGGCATTATTTTTTTGATTTTAGTTGACAAAAAGCCTAATGGGTGACCCTCACGCCTTCCCGAAAACCCTGCTCAGTGGTAAATGAGCATATACAAGGAAACGGCCAATGTATGGTGCCATGAACATTCGGCGGCTTTTTTTTGCGTGGTGGGCCTTCCCAGGTTTGTTAGCTCCGGTGGCCAGTTCACCGATTGCGAACGCAATCAGCAGCGAGGCGCTTTAGCGCCGCAGCCCGAAGGGGCGAAACAGGCCACAGCCTGTTTCGATTCACTCTGGCAAGGCTGCTCCAGCCTAAGCCCCTAGAACCGGTAAACGCGCTCGTGCTCGTTCCTGTTCACCTCTCGCACAACAAACCGGCCGTATAATAGCCACCCAATTCCTCCGTATTACTGCGGCTGCTGCCCCCAGTTAACGACAGAGGAAATACCCAAATAAACCTAAGAAACAAAGCCTGGAGAATACACAAAACAGTGGTAGCTAATGCTCGACACGAAGCACGCAAAGACTTCTACAGTGCTGCGTGCTATCGAGGAGAGAAGCGCTGGAAGATGATGTACGGTAGAAGGCAAAAAATTCATCGTGCTCAAAAACTCGGTTTCGAATACCCCATAAAAACCACAAACCAACTTCTTGATGAGTAATAAAAACCTTCTGTTTATCTGCAGCAGAAACCAATGGCGTAGCCCAACTGCAGAAAAAGTGTTTAGAGACCTGGGGTATAGTACTCGCTCAGCGGGTACTAGCCCCAATGCTCGGCATACTGTTACAGCGAAAGATCTGCAATGGGCAGATCATATATTTGTAATGGAGTCGAAGCATAGAGACCGCATTCGCGCGAGTTTTGCTAGGCTAGTACAGTACAAGAAAATTCATGTTTTAGACGTTCCCGATGAATATCAATATATGGATCAGGAACTTATCAATTTATTGAAAGATAGTGTTCCGCCTTGTATAAACTAAATTTTTAACAGGATCGTCTCAAGTGGTCAGGGCCTACATTTTGGCATAAAAACAATAACCCACCCGGCCGGGAGCTGAGGGTCGACTTTCGGCCAATAGCAGACAGCCTGTAATTGGTGTTAAATGTAAGGCCCCGCCATTATTTCAAACTGTGTAAATACGGTTTACCAAACCGGCTCTTGATACTCAAACGCACCAGCATCGACGGTTTTCACACCGTCGCCATCAGCGTCTACAAAGCGAGGCTCACCATTAAGGTCTCCAGAGGGCAATAACTGTAGGCCTTGAGTAAAGGGTTCGCTATCCACGTAGTTGTTGCCGAAATCTATACAGGGAGAGTCGCTGCTTAAACTGAATTGACCAGCTTCTTGATTATCGAATGCGGCATCTAGGTGAACGCAACTGTCTTTGTATGAAATAGAGCCGCCACTATTTGGAACAATGTATTCCCATATTACGTCGCCTTCGTAGGCACCGAAGGGGTTTTCCCAATTAATAATGCTATTTCGCACGCGGATGGTGGCGTCGTCAATATAGAAAGGGGTGATATCTCCGACTGAGTAGTCGTCGTTGATCATGTCGCCGACAATGGTGGCGTTAACAATATCTATTTGGCTTTGCGCAAGTGCACGAAATCCAATGCCGGAGCCGCCCTGATTTCCACCCTCTGATGTACGTATTTTATAGCCCGTATCCCACAGTAAGTTTTGAACAAACGAAAGGCTGCTCTTAGCACCGGTTTGAATCAGTGGTAGATTTGCCCATTTGCCGGGGGGCGTACTGCGCAGGTCTTCGATACGCTGCTGTTTAAAAACGGTGTTTTTTATAATGTGATTGCCATTGTTGTAATATATTCCAGTAAAGTGGTCGGCGAGGCCAGAGATGGTGGATGGTCCGGTTTGGCTTGTTAGACTTTCGGGGACTACGCCGTAGTTTTTATAAAATATGCTGTTAGTAATCAAGGTTGTATTTTTACTGCCGCCGTTAGCAAATACGTACACTGGATGAACATTATTTATAAATTCGCAATGCGCAACGGTTAAATCAAAAGCTTCCCCACTATTATGTAGCGTGGTATTTCCGTAGTAGATGGCGCCACCTTGCGTAGAATTGTTAAGTGTTGCGTTTCCAGGATTTAACCAATTTCCTTCGAAAACAATATTGTTTAGCTCCATGCCGTTAGTGTTCACAATATCCAGCGCGCCACCGCGAGAGTGTGCGAAATTATCTTTAAATAACAGGTTTTTGAGGCTGGGGTTTCCGCCCGAAACTATCATGCCACCACCGGCCACGCGATATTGATAGGTGTCATCATTCGTACGCGCGCGTCCATCCGCGTAGCCGCCAGTGATGGTGAAACCATCGAGTATAGCGGTACTGTTGTTGGCAATGGACCAGAATACATTCAAGCAATTGTCATCAAAATCGCTAGCGCTTACGGTTGATTGTGGCTGATCGTTCTGCTCGTAATCGCAGGAAAGTACAGTGCCGTTGTAATAGTGATCGGTGATTCTTTGTGAACGCTTGGATTCGCTCCCGTTGAAGCCTCCATAGATGCCCACATTGTTAAGTAAACCAAATGTCGCTGCCATTCGCTCTTTCGTGTTTGAGGTTTGGTTGGTGGGAAAGTACAGGCCTTGTTTTACCCATATTTCGCTAACATCGTTAGCTTCATCTGTATCGCTATTTGCAATACGCGCTGCATCTATGGCTTGAAACAATTCGGTAAATGCGGTTGCCCAAGATAGACCGCTGCCATCGCCTCCATCTTTTGAAACGTAATAAATAATGGCGGGTGTTTTAGGGAATGGATCGCTACTATCAGATAAACCATCTTGGTCGGTATCGGAATTTGTCGGATCGGTTCCATTATCTCTTTCTATTCCGTCATTCCAGCCATCACCATCTTGATCAGGGTTGCGTGGATCACTAGTAACGGCGTAGGGAGCTTGCCCACTGATTGTAACAACCCATGCGCATGGACTGTTGTCGCCACTTGGTGTTACACAGCCTTCTGCAGCAAGTTCATCCTTGTCACTTATGCCATCGCCATCAGTATCTGTACTGTTTTCGGAATTCAGAGGGTCATCTTCGGTGAGGTAAATTTGCTCTTCATAAGAAAATAAACCATCACCGTCTTTATCTGATATATAGGTAAGTATCAGTTCGTCGCCTGCTTGAATAACTATGTCTTCAAAATTTGCAGAGGCGTTATTCCCACCGTTAGAGCGAACAAAAACAGCCCAAAACCCCGTTTGTATATCGTCTTCGCTGCGTAAAAATGAGTTACGTTTTGGATGCCAAAGTGCATCTAACACTTGCTCGTTGGATTCACTTGTAGGGTATAGCTGTTGCCGCGGAACCGTTTCGAATTCTAGAGAAAGGATGTTCGTAATTATATCGTTTAGACCTAACCCGCTAAGTTGCCCAGTACTCGATCGATTTACATTAGTAGCAATTAGATGGTCTAACGCATATCCATCTCCGTAGTCGATAACGACCCTTGCGGTACGGTTGCGAGTAACTTCCTTGATATAGTCAACGTTTAGCCCATTAGAATCTTCAATCTCAAAATGGGCTGCCTCCAGTAACATTGTGGTGGGCGTACGCATAAGCATTTTAATTCGATCGGCATTTACATCTGTTGCTTCGAATTCTAAAACTGGTGTACTGGCGCCCGGTGATAGGGTTAGTACATTATCGATATGGGGCGTTAGCGTTGCGAGAGTTTTGAATAGTTGGCCAGATTCATCGTCGTCAGGTTGGTCTGGCTGTGCTTGTCGAACAGTTATGCCCAGTTGCTGCATACTAAAGCTGGTTTCTCCCGTATTCCGAATCGCTATGCCAGCAGACATTGAGCCCGAACTGGCAGACTCCGTACGTGTACGGGAGTCTTGTTGTTGGTTGGTGTAAGCATTCTGAAAGCCAATAGCGGTTTCGAAGGAGTACCCAAAGGTATGTGTTGCGCCTATCGTTGTGTTGACCGTGGTTTTAGCGGCCCCCCAATCAAGAGCACCCGCCTTAATCGATACTTCTGCTCCTACTTCAAGAGTTGCACTAAGTGCATAGCTATATTGTGCGTTGTGCGTATTTTGAGTGGAACGTGTTACTTCTGTGCTGTATTCCTTTGATTGCCCCTCTTCTTCGGCGTATTCGATATTAAGCCGTACATCAATGGGGTCGATAATCTCGATTTCGAATTTGGGTAAGTCTGCAATTAAGGGATTCTCCAGCAATATTTTTACTTCCCTAAAATCACTTCGGCCATCCGCATCGGTGTCTGCAAGCGATGGCGACGTTCGAAATGGATTGCCTGCGGTTATCGCGAGTTCATTGCCATCAAAGAAAGCACTGTCTGGAGGAAGATCCTTTCCGGAGCCGCGCGAGTCACCATCGGTATCCACGCTGGTTGGGTTCGTCAACCATTGACTAACTTCTTCAAAATCCGTTAAACCATCGCCATCAGTATCAGCGAGATGTGGGTCAGTTTTGTGGATATATTCGTTGCCGTTACTCAGGCCATCGCCATCGGAGTCTTCGGTAACAGACGTGACCGAGACGGTGTAAGCCTGCAGGCTATCAATGCCGTAGCCCGCTCTGTCAACTTGCACTACCCATTCCGTTGCATGTTCTGCAGTTTCGTCCGCGACGCTGTTTTGGCAGTTAGCGAACGTATCGCCCGCTTGGCACTGTTGAGTATCTGTGTCCGCTGATGTGGAGGTTGATTTTTGTGATGAATCGCCCCCACAACTGACGCACACTAGGGAAATACAACTAAAGTACAGCAAGAATATTTTTGAAGACCTCATGGCACGACGCTCCTTGTTATTCCGTAATTGCTATTTTTTCGAAATGATAGAAATTAGCGTAAGCGTCCCATTCAGCTGGAAGGAAAAAATTGAGATAAAGCAGGTTAAGGAACTGATGGCGCGCAATAGCATGCGGCGAGTGGATAGATCTCATGAATGACTTTCAGGTGCGCTGTATTTGTCGCTAAGTTTAAGGAGATCTGTCTAAACAACACATTGGGGCACCCATTAGGCTTTTGTCAGGTCTTGACTTTTGCCTATTCAAGCACTTAACACCCAGTTTAATTAATGTCCGCTTTGGGTCGATAGCAGTCCCTAATCACCGACTTAAACTCACCTAAAAATCGTAGTATTCAGCAAAGCGATTTTTATCTCTCGTAATAATTAATACACCGCCAAATACACGATTTCGATGGTTCAGAAAAGTTTTAGTCGCAACATCCCTTACTTATTTAACAACTTTTTCTACAAGTGCTACCAGCAAAACGAATTCACCGGCACTGGCGCGAAATAACTAGTGATTTTATAAGCGCCAACTTCTTCACTAAGCAAAGCGTGATTCTGTTCTCAATTTAACCAAACTTATCCCCACTTGGCTACAGGGGCTTTTGACGGGGCGCAAGGAGTTTTAGGTTTTGCTGGTGAGGCAAATATTGTTGTAGGCAGCCGTGTGGCTAGGGGTGTATTTGCGTAATCCGGTGTGCGACTACATTCCTCAGGGGCAGGCTTGCTCGCCAGCAGGTAATGCGCTCAGGTAGCTTCGCAGCCGTTTACCAGGGCAATGCAGCTCGCCAGGCTGCCTTTGTAGCCGGTTCAGCCCGGTATTGCAGTACTTGGGGGGGTAGCGTTGCGAGAGAGGGTTTTGCTGGGCTAGGGCCTAGCCTTTTGCAGGTTTAAAAGCGGTGTTTGCAAGTGTGGAGGCGATCTTTAAAGGGTTTATTGGCTCGTGGCCTTACGGTTAACACTCGCACAAAATCATGCGACGAAGATATCAACAGCCGCCAAGTAAAAATTCTTAATCCAGCCATTACGTGACTGTATCGCTTAATCTCAGCGCACATTAAATTGACCAACACCGTACGGCACTCACAACACCCGTAAAACATTCTCCGGTGTAAATGGCATATCAAATATATGCTTACCGGTTAAGGCCGCAAAGGCTGAGGCGATGGCACCACCGGTGGCGGGTAGTGCGGTTTCCCCCAGGCCGTGTAAATTATCCTCTGATTGTATAAATTCCACTTCGATGGATTCAGGCATTTCAGACATACGCAGAATGGGGTACTGATGGTAGTTGGTTTGCTGCACTTCGCCCGCCACGATATCGATGCGTTCCTTCAACGCCAGTGATATACCCATAATGATCGAGCCTCGAAACTGGCGCTTGGCGTTGTCGGGTTGCACAACAATACCCGCGTCGCAGGCACACCAGTATTTATGTACGCGAATTTTACCCGTTGCCCGGTTAAGGGAGATTTGGGCCACGCCACAGGTATAGGCGTCTCTATCGGCAAAGGCGATGCCCATGGCCATTCCGTCTTTCGGCGTAGGGTCGTAGTTCGACATTTGTGCGGCACGTTCCAACACTCTTCTGGCTCGTGCATTTTGCTTCATCATCTGCTGGCGGTAGTGGTAAGGGTTTTGGTTTTGTGCGCGAGCGATGTAATCAATAAAGGTTTCGGCGGCAAATTTAATGGTACCGTGGCCAACGGAACGAAAATGCTTGGTGCGGGTACCGTACTCAAACTCCTTGCGCAGCAGTTGAACGTGAGCGATGTCGTAGTGATCCATTTCCGCACCACGGCTCGACATGTTGCCACCGGGCCCAACAGCGGTATTTTGCCAGGCGATAATACGCCCCTGTTGGTCCACACCGGCTTTAAGAAAGTTTTTAACCATTGGCCGAAATGCGCCGAAGCTAAAATCATCCTCGCGTGTCCATATTAATTTTACCGGCAGGCCAGGCACACTCGCCGCCAGTTGCGCCGCTTCAACCACGTAGTCTGCCCACGAGCGACGACCAAAACCACCGCCCAAATAGAGCAGGTGCATGGTCACTTTATTTACAGGAATACCCAACACTTCGGCGACTGAATTGCGTGCGCGATCGGGTGCTTGGCTGCCTACCCATACTTCGGCACTTTGCTTATCTTTGGCAACACGCACCACAGCATTTAACGGTTCCATTTGTGCGTGGCATGCATAGGCATTGCTTGCACTTATGTCGTATACGGTATGTGCGTCTTTAAGTGCCTGATTAAAATCGCCCTTACTTGTTAACAGCTCTGCACCATCGGGCGTGTACTCGCGCAGGTCTTTTTCGCTGTTATGGGATGCCGATAAGGTGCTGGACCAGGCTATTTTTAATTGCGACTTTGCTTTCAACCCAGACTCTAGTGTTTTTGCAATTACACCAATGCCGTGAGGCAGTGTTACCGTTGCTTCAATATCGCTTAAAGCCAATAGCGCGGATGCATTGCTACTCTCCGGTTTTGCCCCGTGCGCAGGGGCACGCTGAATAAAGCCGTAGCGCATATCCGGCAAATGAATATCCATGGCGAACTGCGCTGCACCATTGGTTTTTTCTGGTACGTCGCGGCGAGGAATAGATTTTCCAATGAGTTTGAAATTTTCCGGTTTTTTAAGTTTTACTGTACTGGCATCCGGTAAGGTTTCGAAATTGCCAAACACGGCGATTTCGCCGTAGTCCATTTCGCGACCTGTTCTGGTATGCAGCACCTTGCCCTCTCGGGCCGTTACTTCATCAGCGGGAACCTGCCATTTTTCTGCCGCGTTCAGGCACAGGGAAGCGCGAATTCTCGCTCCTGTTTCGCGCATTAAATCGTAGTAGTGCCGAACGGATCGGCTGCCTGCCGTGGTCATGTGTTTGCTGCCACCCGGCGCCCAGGGCATGCCGTATATTTCAGCTTCGGCGGGGCTTTGCAAAATGCGCACTTTGCTCCAGTCCGCATCCATCTCTTCCGCTAAAATAAGCGGCACCGATGTTTTGGAGCCCTGCCCCATTTCTGCCGCAGGTGTATAAATAATTATTTGGCAGTCCGATTGAATGCGAACCCAAACCCCGACCTCTTTTTCGATTAGGCCAGAGTTTTCGGTGGAAACCTCAGTTTCCTCTCCGCACGCGGGTATTAAGCAAACGCCCGCCACCATGATACTGGCACCACCCGTTTTTAATAAAAATGCCCTGCGGCTCAAGCTTGTGTTTTTTACACTCATGAGACTTGCCCACCTTTAGCCACTTTTTTAAGCGCGCTGAGAATATCCGGATAAGCGCCACAGCGGCACAATACAGCATCCATGTGCTCGACAATTTCTGCCTCGCTGGGCCTCGGGTTATCATTCATTAAGGCAGCGGCGTGCATGACTTGCCCGGAAAAACAATAGCCGCACTGTGGCGCCTGTGTTTCTTGAAAGGCTTTTTGAATAGGGTGATCGTTATTTTGAGACAAACCTTCGATGGTGGTTACCGCTCGCCCCTCCACAGCAGCGAGCGGAAACCCGCAGGACATCACCGACACCCCATCAATATGCACAATGCACGCACCGCAAACGCCAATGCCGCAACTGTATTTGGTGCCGGTTAATTTGAGCCTTTCACGTATAGCCCACAGCAAGGTAGCGTCTTCCGGCGCATCCACCGTTGTCTGCGTACCGTTCAGCATAAAGCTTGTTTTCATAAAACGGCCTCAATATTCAGGGTTTTGGCTAGGGCCTTCGTAGCTTACTTAAGCAGTGCAACTCACCAAGGGAAGTTTACAGCTCATACCGTCGTTATAATGTCTGATGCATCTTGGCCCGTATAACGTGAGCCAGCGTGGTCACCCATTAGGCTTTTTGTCACCCATTAGGCTTTTTGTCAACTAAAATCAAAAAAATAATGCCCCGGCAATTCGGGAAGCAGAATCTATTTGTTGGTTCTGCACGCTCTTTA
>FXAI01000012.1 GCA_900177435.1 Alteromonadaceae bacterium Bs31 | reverse complement strand
TATTCCAAAAGCTTGTCAGGAACAAGCTTGGTTAACCCCATGGAAGGGGTGTATTCCAAAAGCTTGTCAGGAACAAGCTTGGTTAACCCCATGGATGGGGCGTATTCCAAAAGCTTGTCAGTAAAAAGCCTTGCTCAATCACGACAGTTGTCTAGCCGAATGCGGCCCGGAACAGGCTTCGGCGTTCAGGGGCGCGGATTATAGCAGCGATGTCTGACGATTGAAAAAGATACAACTGGAGAAATGGCCTATTGCAGGTTAAACTTCGCGCCCTTCAAAGTAAGTCCCCATTTAAATAGTCCCTTTAGCGATGAGCGAAAAACAATTCGAGCAGATTAGATTGGTGTTGGTGAATACCACTCACCCAGGCAACATCGGTGCGGCCGCTCGCGCCATGAAAAATATGGGTCTCTCCCAGCTGTACCTGGTGGACCCAAAAGATTACCCCGCAGAAAAAGCCATCTGGCGAGCTGCTAGTGCGGTAGATGTGCTAGACAAGGCGGTGGTGGTGTCGACCCTTGATGAAGCCATCGCCGATTGTGGCCTGGTAGTGGGAACGTCTGCGCGAGAGCGTCGTATCCCTTGGCCGCTGCTAACGCCAAGAGAATGCGGAGAGCGCTGCTGGTCTGAAGCTGCCACTCACCCGGTGGCGATCATTTTTGGCCGGGAAGATAGAGGTTTAACCAATGAAGAGCTGCACAAGTGTAACTACCATGTGCACATTCCCGCCAACCCGGAATACAGCTCTCTTAACATTTCTGCTGCGTTACAAGTGATCTGCTACGAAATACGTATGGCTTTTCTTACCGAAAAAGAGGGCAAGGCGCTGCATTTTGATGACTGGGATGTGCCGCCAGCGGATAACAAGGCTCTTGAGCACTACTATGAGCATCTTGAGGACACCCTCGAAAAGCTCAAGTTCCTCGACCCGGATAACCCTCGTCAGACGGTAACTCGCCTGCGCAGGCTGTTTAATCGAATTCGAATGGATCAAATGGAGCTCAGTATCCTTCGAGGCATGCTCACCTCCATTCAGAATTACATTTATTATGCGGAGCAAAACGATAGTAAAGGTTCCGAGAAATAGCCCGGTAATCTGGTCCATGTGTCACAGCGGCTAATACTTGATTAAATTACTGGGTTATTGAATAATTCCCCGGTCGAACCCGCATTCGTACCCAACTGATTTGCGGAATATACCCCAGTGCTGGGGCTAACAGACCGAGGTGAGCAACCATGAGACTAACAACGAAAGGCCGCTATGCGGTCACCGCAATGCTTGATTTGGCCCTGCATGCTCAACGAGGCCCGGTGAGCTTGGCGGATATTTCAAAGCGTCAGGGTATTTCCCTGTCCTATTTAGAGCAGCTTTTTGCCAAACTGCGCCAAAATACACTGGTTTCCAGTGTTCGTGGGCCAGGCGGAGGCTATCGTCTGAGTCGCGCGGCAGCAGAAATCTTTGTTGCACAGATTATTGATGCGGTGAACGAATCCATAGATGTCACCAATTGTGGCGGGGAAGGTAATTGCCACCAGGGCGATGTTTGCCTCACCCATTACCTTTGGTGCGATCTAAGTGAACAGATACATGATTTTCTCAGCGGAATTAGCCTGCAAAGCCTGGTCGATCGCAACGATATACAGTCAGTTGCCAAGCGTCAGGATAGTCAGGAGCAGGCCGGCCATAGCTTGGAAAAAATTAGTTCTGACGCGATGTAGACAGGTTTGCCAAGGCAAACTTGCACTAAATAACCCATCTTTGGGCTTAGTTAAAGGTAGATTTAAGTTATATGCACAAGCCTGTCTATTTGGACTACGCCGCTACCACACCTGTTGATGAACGGGTGGCTGAGGCCATGTGCAGTTGTTTGAGCCGCGAGGGGGTGTTTGGCAACCCTGCGTCGAGGTCGCACATTTATGGCTGGAAAGCAGAAGAGGCGGTGGAGAATGCTCGCGGTCAAACTGCGGACCTGCTCAATGCAGACCCGCGTGAAATTGTCTGGACCAGTGGCGCAACCGAAGCCAACAATCTCGCCATAAAAGGCGCTGCGCTGGCGAATAGAGCCAAAGGTTCTCACCTTATTACTTCGCCCATTGAGCATAAAGCGGTACTGGATACCTTCAGGTTTCTTGAGGCTCAGGGTTTCAAAATTAGTTATTTGCAACCCGCTTCCGACGGCACAATTTCGCCGGAGGATCTGAAAGCAGCGCTGAGAGAGGACACCGTACTGGTGTCTTTGATGCATGTGAATAACGAGATCGGTGTCATTAATGACATAGAGGCTTTGGGTGATATTTGTAAGGAAGCCGGGGTGCTCTTTCATACGGATGCCGCTCAGAGTGTTGGCAAATTAAAAATCGATACTCAGCAGTTAAACGTGGATTTACTGTCGCTCTCTGCACACAAGTTTTATGGCCCCAAAGGAATTGGCGCACTGTATGTGAAGCGAAAATCACAAGTTGCTTTAGAGCCGCAGATTCACGGTGGTGGTCACGAGCGTGGTTTGCGCTCAGGGACTTTGCCAACACATCAGATAGTCGGTTTGGGTAAAGCCGCGGAAATTGCCGCGCAGCAGCTCGGCACGGACAACGCAAAAATTTTATCGTTGCGAAACCGTTTTTTAAGCGGGTTTTGTGGCTTGGATGACTGGGCCTTGAATGGTTCTCTTCAGCAGAGAGTGGCGGGAAATGCCAATGTCAGTTTTGCTGGTGTAGATGGAGAAGCGCTGTTACTGGCCTTAAGAGATTTGGCTGTATCGACTGGATCAGCCTGTACTTCACTGAGTATCGAGCCCTCCTATGTGCTTAAAGCCATAGGGCTTGACGATCAGCGTGCACACAGCTCTATCCGTTTCAGTTTTGGTCGCTATACAACAGAAGATGAAGTAGATTTTGCTGCTCAGGCTGTTGTAGAAACAGTGAAACAACTGCGCAAACAACCTTCAAACGGAAGAGCAGAAAGCTCGGCCAGTACATCGACACTTTCATCGTAATTTACAGAGTAGCTCGCGTAGCAACTTATCATCGTAGCTTACGTATTACTTATCATAGAAACTATCTTCGTAAGTGAGAGAGGGGCCTCAGCGGTTCCAGGCAGTAAAAAAATATGTCCCAAGAACAGATTGATCAACTTATCACAAAAGACTATGCGGCAGGCTTCGTTACCGATATTGAGTCGGAAACACTTGCGCCCGGTTTGGACGAAGATGTCATTCGCTTTATATCTGGCAAGAAAAATGAGCCGGAGTGGATGCTTGAATGGCGTTTAAAAGCTTACCGGGCCTGGCGAGAAATGGTGGAGCCAGAGTGGGCCCATGTTAACTACCCAAAAATCGACTTCGATGCCTTGTCCTATTATTCCGCGCCAAAGAGCATGGAAGACAAGCCCAAGAGTTTAGACGAGGTCGATCCAGAGCTTCTGGAGACCTACAAGAAATTAGGTATTCCCCTGCACGAGCAAGAAATGCTTGCTGGTGTGGCTGTTGATGCCGTTTTTGATTCCGTCTCCGTTGCCACAACCTTCCGCGGGAAGCTAAAGGATGCTGGCGTTATATTTTGTTCTATCTCGGAAGCAGTTCACGACTATCCGGAGCTGATAAAAAAATACCTTGGCAGTGTTGTGCCGCAAAAAGATAACTTTTATGCAGCTTTGAACAGTGCCGTATTTAGCGATGGATCCTTTGTTTATATTCCCAAGGGTGTGCGTTGCCCGATGGAGCTTTCCACCTATTTTCGAATTAACGAACAAAATACAGGGCAATTTGAACGTACTTTAATTATTGCCGATGAAGGTAGCCATGTTAGCTATCTCGAGGGTTGCACCGCTCCCATGCGCGATGAAAATCAGCTGCATGCTGCGGTTGTCGAGCTGGTGGCGCTGGATGATGCAAATATAAAATACTCCACGGTACAAAACTGGTACCCAGGCAATGCCGAAGGCCATGGTGGAATATACAATTTTGTAACAAAGCGAGGTATTGCTCACACCAATGCCCGTATTTCCTGGACGCAAGTTGAAACGGGTTCGGCCATAACCTGGAAATACCCCAGCTGTGTTCTCAAAGGTGATAATAGCGTTGGTGAATTTTATTCGGTAGCGCTAACGAACAATTATCAGCAGGCAGACACCGGCACAAAAATGATTCACTTGGGCAAAAATACCCGTTCAACCATTATTTCCAAAGGTATCTCTGCTGGTAAAAGCTCTAACGCCTATCGCGGCTTGGTGCGTATGAATCCTGCTGCTGAGGGTGCGCGTAATTATACCCAGTGTGATTCTCTGTTAATTGGTGATAAATGTGCGGCACACACTTTCCCCTATATCGAAAGCAAAAACCCCTCTGCTGTGATTGAGCATGAAGCGACGACCTCAAAGGTGAGCGATGATCAGTTATACCTGTGTCTTCAGCGGGGTATCGATACCGAAAAAGCAGTATCGATGATTGTTAACGGTTTCTGTAAAGAAGTCTTTAAAGAATTGCCAATGGAATTTGCCGTAGAAGCCGGCAAATTACTTGAAGTTAGCCTTGAAGGCTCGGTTGGCTAAATAAATTTATTTCTGTAGATGTCAGAGTAGGCCTCGTAGAGAGGCGGTACTTTCGGAGTTAAAATTCATGCTTTCAATAAATAATCTTCACGCAAAAATCGATGACAAACTCATCTTAAAAGAGTTGAATCTGCAGGTGAATGCTGGTGAAGTTCACGCCATTATGGGTCCCAACGGTTCGGGTAAAAGTACCACTGGACATGTGCTTTCAGGTAGAGACGGTTATGAGGTGGTAGAGGGTAGTGTGAGCTTTTTGGGGAAAAATCTGCTCGAAATGGACACAGAAGAGCGTGCGCGCGAAGGTTTGTTTTTGGCCTTTCAATACCCCGTAGAAATTCCGGGCGTGAGTAATATGGAATTTATGAAAGCAGCAGTGGATGCGGTTCGTGAGCATCGGGGGCAAGAGGCTATAGACGCAGTTAGTTTTTTGAAGAAAACACGTGAATTCTGCAAGGCGGTAAATCTGGATCAAAATTTTCTTAAGCGCGGCGTAAACGAAGGTTTCTCTGGTGGTGAGAAAAAACGTAATGAAATCCTGCAAATGATGTTGCTTGAGCCAAAGCTTTGCATATTGGATGAAACCGATTCTGGCCTGGATATTGATGCCTTGCAAGTGGTCGCCGAAGGGGTTAACTCCTTGCGCAGCCCGGAGCGCTCTTTTTTAATTGTGACCCATTATCAGCGCTTACTCGACTACATAGAACCGGATTTTGTGCATGTACTTGCCGGCGGTAAAATTGTTAAATCCGGAGATAAATCACTGGCGCTTGAGCTGGAAGAAAAAGGCTATGGCTGGATCGAAGCTTCATTGAGTGGGGCGGCTTGATGTCGGAAGTACTCAAACAGCTTTATAGTGATAAGTATCGTGGGCCGGCATGGCTGGAAGCGTTTAATCAGCAGGCCCGAAGCCAATGCAGTGAGCTGGTTTTGCCCGGACGTAAAACAGAGAATTGGAAATACACCAGTTTGCGTGCTCTGGAAATGGAGCAATACCAGCCTCTGGCGGAAAAGCCAGCGCTTGTTGACCATGACCTTGCACATTTAAGTATTCCTCAGTTAGATAGTATTGATCTGGTATTTATTAATGGCTATTTCGAGGCGGCACTGTCCAGCGACTTGTCCATGCTGCCGCAGGGGGTGGAAATATGCCTTTTTTCCGAAGCAAGTACTACGCAGCAAACGATAATATTGCAGAAGCTGGGTGGTGCTATTGAACAGAACAAACACCTGTTTGCTTGCCTGAATTCCGCTCAACTTTCAGACGGCCTATTTGTCAATATCGGCAAAAACTGCGTGCTGCCAAAGCCGCTGCAAATTGTTCATATTAATACCGGCATTGACCAAGCTTACGCGGTGAATCAGCGCTTGTTACTAGTGGCAGAGCAAAACAGTGAGGCAACGGTTGTCGAGCGTTTTTTAACGGATGATGACGGCCCAGCTGTTTTTACCAATGGTGTATCGGAGTTTTATGTAGAAGCAGATGCGCGCCTTAGCCACTATCGCTTGAATATGGAACAGGAGGAGGCGCTGCACATTGGCAATATTTCAGCGCTTATGCAGCGAAACGCGCAACTGAACAGCTTTTCACTGGGGCTGGGAGGTAAATTAAAACGCTTGGACCTAACGGTGGAGTATCGTGGTGAGGGTGCAGAAGCCAAACTCAACGGCGTCTACTTAACTCAGAACCAACAGCATATTGATTACCATACTTGCATTGAACACGCGGTAGCCCATTGCACCACAAGTGAAGTATTTCGCGGCATTGTGGCGGATAGCTCCAAAGCCGTTTTCAATGGGCGAATTCATATTCATCGGGATGCACAAAAAACACTGGCGCAATTAAGTAATAAAAACTTACTTACCAGTAATAAAGCTGAGGTGGACACCAAGCCGGAGCTGGAAATTTATGCTGACGATGTGCAGTGTGCTCACGGCGCTACCGTTGCCCAGCTGGATGACAACTCCATGCACTATCTCCGCACGCGGGGTGTCAGTGAAGCAGAAGCAAGGGTAATGCTAAGCTTCGCCTTTATAAATGAACTTATAAACGACATTAAGTTATCGGCTATCGCTGATTATTTACGGCCTGAGCTGGTAAACATGTTTAGCACGGACGACGGGCTGAAGAGGCATTTGCTGTGAGTGCTGAGTTGGCGTCTACAGCTAAGAGTGTGCGTGAATTCGATGTGGAAAAAGTGCGCTCAGATTTCCCAATATTACAGCAGCAAATTAACGGGCATCCTCTTGTCTACCTTGATAACGCTGCAAGTACTCAAAAGCCCAATTCGGTAATTGATGCAATCTCGAATTACTACCGTACCATTAATTCCAATGTGCACCGCGGTGCTCATCACTTAAGTGATATGGCTACAGAGGCGTTTGAGGGGGCCCGGCAAACTGTTTCCGAATTTTTAAACAGCCCTAAAAAAGAACAAATATTGTGGGTTCGAGGTACAACAGAGGCTGTCAATTTGGTCGCACACAGTTGGGGGCGCCACAATATTAATGCGGGAGATAAAATACTGGTCTCCACGATGGAGCATCACTCGAATATTGTTCCTTGGCAGATACTGGCTGAAGAAAAGGGGGCGAGCGTTGTTCCCATTCCGATTACCGCCAAAGGAGAAATAGATCTGCACGCCTTGGAAGGCATGTTGGATCATTCGGTAAAACTGGTTTCGGTGAACCAGGTGTCCAATGCTTTGGGTACGGTTAATCCGGTAGCGGATATCGTCCAATTGGCAAAAAAAGTTGGAGCTAAATCCTTTGTTGATGGTGCGCAGGCGGTAGCGCATTTTCCTGTTGATCTTGTGTCGCTCGGCTGTGATTTCTATGCATTTTCAGCGCATAAACTATTTGGCCCTACCGGTATCGGTGTGCTTTGGGGTAAAGAGGAGCTGCTCGATTCCATGCCGCCGTATCACGGTGGTGGAGAAATGATAGAAACCTGCAGTTTTGCGTGTACTACCTACAACAAGTTGCCGTATAAGTTTGAAGCAGGTACGCCGGATATTGCCGGTGCTATTGGTTTAGCGGCTGCAATCGACTATGTGCAAAGTTTTGATCGTGCCCAAATTAGTCAGCATGAAAACACATTGCTCAGCTATTGCCATGAACTGGCGGCGCACTGCGACGGCCTAAGCAGAGTAGGGGAAGCTGAAAATATTGCCGGGGTTTTTAGTTTTTTGTTGAAGGGCGCGCATCCATCCGATGTGGGAATGCTGTTAGATCAGCAGGGTGTCGCGGTTCGTACCGGTCACCATTGCGCGCAGCCACTTATGGATGCACTGAATATACCGGGTACCGTGCGAGCTTCCTTTTCAATTTACAATACCAAAGAAGACATCGACAGGCTGTTTGCTGCGCTCGATAAAGTTAAGCAGTTTCTGTAGCGAGGTAAGATAAAGTGAGTGTTGAAACCTTTAGCATAGATCAAGTTGTCAGCGTAACACCTGCAGCGGCCGAGCATTTCCAGCGGCAGCTGGACAAAAAGCAGGCGAGTGCAATTCGTATCAGTTTAAAAGAGAGCGGCTGCACTGGGTTTATGTATGTTATCGATGAGGTTGAAGCTGGCGAAGCTGAGGATGTGCTCATCACACTGGGGAATTCTGTGACGCTTTACGTGGATACCAAACACCTTTCAGCAATTCAGGGAACAGTTGTGGATTATGTGACACAAGGTTTAAATAAAAACCTGGTGCTAAATAATCCAAACGTAAAAGATGCCTGCGGTTGTGGCGAAAGTTTTAGTGTTTAGGATGTAGTTAATATGGCAGAACAAAGAATGGTGACAACCCTGCGGGATTGCCCCGCACGGCTCGTACCGGTAGGCGATAAACTCACAATTCCGGCTCATCAATTTATTACTATTACGCAGTCCCTCGGTGGCAATTACACCGTGGTTTACCAGGGAAACATGCTACGTATTGATGGAACGGATGCGGATGCATTAGGCCTTGAAAAATTCGTACTGGAATTTGCAGCACCAGAAAACAGTAATATTGATGATGAGCAGGTGTGGCAAGCGCTGGAAACGGTTTATGACCCGGAAATACCGGTTAACCTGCGCAGCCTCGGTTTAATTTACAAGGTGGATATAAATCAAGCTGACAAGAAGGTGCTTATAGATATGACCCTGACCGCGCCCGCCTGTGGCATGGGGCCAGTTTTGGTGGGTGATGTTAAATATCGGGTGCAAATGGTGCCTAATGTGGAGCTGGTAGAGGTTAATCTGGTATTTGACCCGCCCTGGCAGCGAGAAATGATGTCTGAAGAGGCGCAATTGGAAACGGGAATGTTTTTTTAATGACAAGCATTACGCAATCTCCTTTTGGAACAAGTATCACCGTCGAAGATATTATTGAGACTCTTGGCTTCTTTGATGCTTGGGAGGATCGCTACAAATACATTATTGATCTTGGTAAGGAATTGCCTGAAATGGATGTGGCTAAAAAAGATGAAGCCCATCAAGTGAAGGGTTGTCAAAGCCAGGTTTGGATCGACTCTTCATCCATCGATGGGCAGCTTTGGTTCGAAGCAGATAGCGACGCTTTCATTGTAAAAGGTTTGCTGGGTGTGGTGTTGGCGGCCTATAACGGCAAAAGCGCGCAACAAATCGAGCAGTTTGATGTGGAGAATTATTTTGAGCAGTTGGGGCTACTGCGTCATTTAAGCCCCACTCGAGGTAATGGTCTCCGGGCGATGGTGGAACGAATTAGAACCACCAGTCGAAGAGCCTAATATTTTAAAGTGCTTTGGTGAGTGCTTTTTCCAGTTTGGAATCAGTCGGTTTGACATTACTGCCAAATTTCTCAACCTTGTCGCCATTGTCAGAGACCAGGTATTTGTTGAAGTTCCAGCTCGGTTTGCTGGTTGCTTTATTAAGTTCGGCAAACACTGGATTTGCCATTTCCCCTTTAACGGGGGTGGGAGCCAGCATGGTAAAGGTAACGCCATAATTCTTGTAGCAAATGGTGGCAGCTTCCTGTTCAGACTTGGCGGCTTGTTTGAAATCGTCAGAGGCGAAGCCTACCACTTGTACACCTTGGTCTTTGTATTTTTGGTAGAGCGCTTCCAGCCCGGAAAATTGCTTTGTGTATCCGCAATGGCTGGCAGTATTCACAATGACCATAGGCTTGCCACTATACAAATCACAGAGGTTTACCGTTTTAGAGCTGTGCAGCTTTTTAAACTCGTGGTCCAGGAACGCTGGGCAGGCCTCTGCAGGCTGATCTTGTTTGGCCACAGCTAGGGCTGAGCCGAGAGAACTTGTTAGTATTAGGGCGGACAGAGTGATCAGTTTTTTCATAGACGGTTGCTCCGGGAAAAGCTTTTACATGGCTCAAGTTGCGTACAAATTTGTGTTTTATGCACGTATAATCCTGCGATTTTTAACGTTTTACAATTTAAGTGCTTACGTACCACTGCGTAAGTTGGATGAATTATTACGGAGATGAGAGTTAATGGCTATCGAAAGAACCCTTTCCATTGTTAAACCAAATGCAGTAAACAAAAATATCATTGGCAAAATATACAGTCGATTTGAGAAAGCAGGGCTTCAGTTGGTAGCCATTCGCATGATACATCTGGACCAGGTAAAAGCAGGTGGTTTTTACGAAGAGCATCGCGGTAAGCCCTTTTTTGATGAGTTGGTGTCCTTTATGACCTCCGGGCCGGTTGTTGTACAGGTACTTGAGGGCGAAAATGCTATAAGCCTGAACCGAGACATTATGGGCGCTACTAACCCGGCAGACGCTGCAGAGGGCACTATTCGCAAAGATTTTGGTGACTCTTTGGGAGAGAACGCTGTGCACGGTTCAGACAGCCCTGAGTCTGCAGCACGTGAAATCAGCTATTTTTTCGCGGCTGACGAGCTTTGTCCCCGGGTATAGCCCTACATAGAGGTAGAGAATTAAGTGAGTCCTTCTTCAGAACAAGCAGCCATGGTTGGTCCAACGCAAAAAGTTAACCTGATGGGGCTATCTCAAAAAGGGCTGGAGGCCTTTTTCGAGACCTTGGGTGAAAAACGTTTTCGAGCAACTCAGCTGTTGAAGTGGATTCATCAGCTGGGCGTTTGTGACTTTCAGAAGATGAGCAACATCAGCAAAGATTTGCGCAACAAGCTGGACGAGCTTGCCGAAGTGCGCGCACCGGAAGTGATTGAGCAGTGGGACTCAAAAGATGGGACACGCAAATTTCTTATTCGGGTAGCAGGTGGCAGCGCTATCGAGACGGTGTTTATTCCAGAAGGCGAGCGCGGAACCCTCTGTGTTTCATCCCAGGTGGGCTGCTCTCTCGACTGTAGTTTCTGCGCAACGGGGAAGCAGGGCTTCAATCGTGACCTCACCGCAGCCGAGATCATTGGTCAGGTGTGGATAGCGGCAAAATCGTTCGGCCAGTTGCAGGAATGCGGTACCCGGCGTGGGGACCGCAAAGTGACCAATGTTGTGCTGATGGGCATGGGTGAGCCGCTGTTGAATTTCGACAATGTGGTTAACGCCATGAGCCTGATGATGGATGACAATGCCTTTGGCATCTCCAAACGCAGGGTTACTCTAAGCACGTCGGGGCTGGTTCCGGCGCTGGATCGCCTGGGTGAATACACCGACGCCTGCCTGGCAATATCTCTGCATGCGCCAAATGACAAGCTTCGCAATGAATTGGTGCCGTTGAACAAGCGTTACCCCATCGCTCAACTGCTTGACTCTGCCAAGCGCTATATTGACGGGCTACCTGATACCCATCGCAAAATCACTATTGAGTACACGCTCATCGATCATGTGAACGACCGTCCAGAACACGCACAAGAATTGGCAGAACTACTGGCTGATGTCCCGGTAAAAATTAACCTGATTCCTTTTAATCCTTTTTCGCTATCCAATTACAAGCGGGTGAGCAATAACGCATTGCGACGTTTTCAACAAATTCTGATCGATGCGGGATACACCACTACAATACGCACTACTCGTGGTGAAGACATAGACGCAGCTTGTGGCCAGTTAGCGGGTAAGGTGAACGACAAAACCAAACGCAGTCAGCGATATAAACTGGATCAGGCGGCCATGTTGAGCTCCGATTCAGACATAATTCCCGTAAAAATGGTAAATTCATAAGGCCTTATAAAAGCGTATTGGGCGTTAACGCGTTAAGATGACAATACAATAATAGAGAATGATTTTGGGGGGTAGGCGTGCTTATGTGCTTGAGGTGGTTTTCGAAAGCTTTTACAGCAGTACTTGTGGTGTTATTCGCCAGTGGATGCGTAACCAACATGGACTCGTCTGCAAAGATCAGGGTTGATGAGCGCCAGGCCTTAGAGGCAAATATCCGCCTCGGGATGACTTACCTTCAGCAAAACAAGCGCGAGGGCGCAATACGCTCCTTTGCCAAGGCTTTGGAAATCGACAAAAATTCGGCCGAAGCTTATTTGGGTATGGCCCTAATCCACCAATTGAACGGTGAGATAAAAGAGGCTGAAACCAACTTCAAAAAAGCACTCAAAAGCAGGGTTGATTTCTCCCGTGCAACCATACAATTCAGCTACGGTCGCATGCTGTTCGAACAAGAGCGCTATAAAGACGCGCTGACTCAATTCGAAGCCGCCGCCGCCGATTTTGCTTACCAAAAACGACCGGACGCCCTTGTGAGCGTAGGCCGCACCTCGCTGGCGCTGGGTGATAAAGTGCGGGCGAGGGGAGCCTTTGAGCATGCCTTAAATCTTGAAACTCGCCAGGCAGAGGCTTCATTAGAGCTGGCAGACTTATCATTTGCCGAGCGAGATTACGCCAGTGCGAAAAAACATTTGGATCAATTTAGCGATGCTGCGCGCCACACGCCTCGCAGTCTTTGGCTGGGAATTCGCATTGAACGCATATTTGGTAACAAGGATAAGGAAGCAAGCTACGCATTGGCACTAAAAAACCTGTACCCTTACTCTCAGGAATATTTGGATTACAAGCGCTTTCTTGAGCAGAACTAAATACTGATAAAAACAAGAACACAATTATGAACGGTGACAATACCCCGCTCGAACAAACCGAAGAGTTTAAGCAATTACTTGAAGATGGAAAGCCCGGTGCTGCCATCAAGTACTTCCGAGAAGGCAAAGGGGTGTCTATTGATGAGCTGGCTCGCGAAACTCTGATCCCCGACTGGAAGATACGCGATCTTGAAAATGATAGTTATGGAGGCTTGGGGGCGGCACCATTTATCACCGGCTACCTGCGCAAGCTTGCCAAAATACTCAAGCTGGATTCAGATGCGCTGATAGAAGCATTTAATAAGCAGGCGCGATCAGCTGCAGAAGCCCTGATAGAAAGTGAGCCAGCCAGCCCTGTAACAACAGCGTATGCTCCACGAGAAGTATTGCGCCCCAAAAGCTCCGTATTTACAAAGTTAACAGGGGTACATGGTGTGCTCGCTGTGGCTTTGTTGATTCTAATTTGGATCGTACTAGCCTGGCTGACAAAAGCACCCGAACAGCAGGCTGATGAGGAGTCAGCTCAGGCAAACCTCTCTGTGACGCAGCCTGAGGAGCAAGTGGAATCCGTGCAGCAGCCTGAGCCTGAGCAGGGCTCTACTTCTTCGCAAGCGGATTTGAGCGATACTGTAGTGCCAGAATCACCGCAAGCGCTGCCCGTTCCGACGCCTTTGCCAAGTATTTCCCCGACAGTTGTGCCCACCCTTGCTCCGGTTCCGGTGATAGCTCCCGCGCCTGTTGAGGAGAGACAAGCCAGTGCAGCCGCCCAAAACCAGGATCTGCTGACCTTGACCTTCTCTGCTGATTGTTGGGTAGAAATCTCTGACGCCAGCGGTGAGTTAAAGTTTGCGCAACTCAAGCGTACAGGGGATAATCTCCAGCTTTTTGGCGAGGCTCCGTTTGAAGTGATGTTGGGCAATGCGCGGGTAGTGGATGTGTTGATTAATGGTCAAGCCTTTGCCGTCACACCTGCTCCAGGTCGCGATACCCTTCGATTCACTGTCACACCCTAAGGTCTCTCTGTTTTAACCAGGTTAACTTCATGTTTTTTGAGTCACCGATTAAGCGTCGGCAATCACGTCAGATAATGGTGGGAAATGTGCCCGTGGGAGGCGATGCCCCCATTAGCGTGCAGAGTATGACCAACACTGAAACCACCGATGTAGACGCCACTGTCGCGCAGGTTACGCGTATTCAAGAGGCCGGTGCAGACATCGTGAGAGTATCCGTGCCCAGCATGGATGCGGCGGAGGCATTCGGTGAAATCCGCAAGCAAGTTACCGTGCCGCTGGTGGCAGATATCCATTTTGACTACCGAATCGCCCTTCGAGTGGCCGAACTTGGGGTTGATTGCCTGCGTATAAACCCCGGCAATATTGGCCGGGAACATCGTATTAAAGCTGTAATAGAAAAAGCGCGCGATTTAAATATACCCATTCGCATCGGTGTGAACGCGGGCTCTCTGGAAAAAGACCTGCAGAAAAAATACGGCGAACCCACACCCGATGCCTTGGTTGAGTCTGCGCTGAGGCATGTGGATATTCTGGATAAACTCAATTTTCAGGACTTCAAAGTGAGCGTGAAGGCCTCCGATGTATTCATGGCCGTTGCCGCTTATCGCAAACTGGCCACTCAAATAGAACAGCCATTGCACCTGGGGATTACAGAAGCCGGAGGCCTGCGTGCCGGTACGGTTAAATCCTCTGTTGGCTTGGGTATGCTGCTTATGGACGGTATTGGCGACACCATTCGAGTTTCCCTTGCTGCAGACCCTGTTGAGGAAGTGAAAGTTGGTTGGGATATGCTTAAGAGCCTCAAGCTGCGCAATAAAGGCATTAACTTTATTGCCTGCCCAAGCTGCTCTCGGCAGAACTTTGACGTGATTAAGACCATGAACGAGTTGGAAACCCGTTTGGAAGATATAAAAACACCTCTGGATGTTGCGGTAATAGGCTGTGTGGTAAATGGCCCGGGGGAAGCGAAGGAAGTCGATATCGGGCTGGCAGGTGGTACTCCGAAGAATTTAATCTATGTGGATGGTGTGCCCAATCACAAGATGGAACAGGAAAACCTGGTAGATAACCTTGAGCAGCTCATCCGCAAACGTGCAAAACAAAAAGCCGAGCAAGAAAAAGATCTAATAGCCAAGGCTTAGCGCCAAATTTAGGATACTTAGTGAAGAAGTTACAAGCCGTAAAGGGCATGAATGATATTTTGCCCTCCGAAACGCCCTATTGGCAGTACCTGGAATCCGTTCTCACCGAAGTGGTGCAGAGTTATGGTTATCAGGAAATCCGCTTCCCCATGCTTGAGGTTACAGAGCTGTTTAAACGCTCTATCGGCGAAGTTACCGATATCGTTGAAAAGGAAATGTATACCTTCGACGATCGAAACGGCGATAGCCTTACTCTGCGCCCCGAGGGAACCGCAAGCTGCGTGCGAGCCTGTGAGCAAGCCCAACTACTCTACAATCGTGGGACACTAACGCAAAAGCTCTGGTACATGGGCCCCATGTTCCGTTACGAGAAGCCACAAAAAGGGCGCCAGCGACAGTTTCATCAGATTGGCGCAGAGGCCTATGGCTTCGAAGGCCCAGACGTGGACGCAGAAATGCTTATAATGCTCGCCCGCATGTGGCGCGCGCTAGGTGTTGAGTCGGCGGTAAGCTTGCAGATCAATAGCCTGGGAACCAGTGAATCTCGTTCACAGTATCGTGCAGCGCTGGTGGCGTTTCTGCAGCAGCATAGAGATCGCTTGGATAAGGACAGCCAGAGGCGTTTGGAATCGAACCCCATGCGCATTCTGGACAGCAAAGATGTGAACACGCAGTCATTGCTGGATAATGCGCCACAACTGACGGACTACCTCGATGATACCTCCAAAGCACATTTTGAGCAGTTACAAAACCTGTTAAGTGCTGCTGGTGTAAAATATACCGTTAACCCTCGATTGGTGCGCGGTTTGGATTATTACAGTCGAACGGTGTTTGAATGGGTGACAGATCGCCTGGGTGCTCAGGGAACGGTATGCGGCGGTGGTCGTTACGATTCTCTGGTTCAGCAGCTGGGCGGGCAGCCAAGCCCTGCAGTTGGCTTTGGCATGGGATTAGAGCGACTGCTTTTACTTGTGCAGGAACTCAATGCCTTTCCTGAGGATATTTCCCGCAATGTGGATGTCTATTTGCTGGCGGTGGGGGATGTATTGCCGCAAGCTTTCCAATTCGCCGAGTATTTGCGGGAGGAGGCACCCTATTTAAGGGTTCAGTTGAACTGCGGCGGAGGCAGCTTTAAGAGCCAGATGAAAAGGGCGGATAAAAGTGGTGCGGAAATAGCGCTCATTATGGGTGAAAACGAAGCGCAAAATGATGAAATAACAGTAAAATTCTTGCGTGCGGATGAGCCGCAGCAAACTGTCAAACAACAAGAAATTACAAACATAATTGTTTAGGAGCAAAAAGTGGCAGATCACTTAACAGAAGAAGAACAGGTCGAAGCCTTAAAACGCTGGTGGAACGAAAACTGGCTGCACGTGGTTGCACCCATTTTTGTCGTGTTAATCGGCTATATAGGCTGGAATACCTGGAAGGATCACCAGGCCGATCAGGTTAGTGCCGCGTCGCAGTTATATCAGGATTTGAGCCAGGCCGCTGAAGTGGCTCCTGGAGCAAGCTTTACTGGTGATCAGAAAGAAGCCATCACGGATCTCGCTGAAAAGCTGGTGGGTGAGCACGGCGGAACCATGTACGCCGACATGGCGAATTTAATTTTGGCACGTCTGCAGGTTGAGGATAATCAACTGGATGCTGCAGCGGGCTTATTACAGGCAGTGAAAGATCAGGGTGCTAACGAGTCCATGCGTCAACTGGCTACAGCCCGTCTGGCTCGAGTGCTCAGCACAAAAGGTGAAGCTGATAAGGCCTTGGCACTTGTGGCGAGTACGCCCTCAGAACCCTATAGAGCTTTATATGAAGAAATTCGTGGTGATATTTACCTGAAGAAGGGTGAGCAGGAGGCTGCTCATACGGCTTATTCCGCCGCACTTTTATCCCTCCCTGCGGAAGAATACGTAAGGCGCAATCTTATTGAAATGAAGTTGAGTACTGTAGCTGTATCTGCGGCTGCTCCGGAAACCGCTGTAGAAGCTTCTACTGAGCCCGAGCCTGAAGTTGCCAGCGATGTTGAGGGCGACGCCTAATGCGGAGATTTTTGGTGGCGCTGATGCTGTTGGGTTTGAGCGCCTGTGATTCTCCCGACCCAAAGGAGCAAGAACTGGAAGCTGCGAAGCTTACAGAATTTGAGCGTACCGTCGAGCTAAAGCGAAAGTGGACGAGAAACGCAGGGTCTGGCCAGGATGAGCGATTCTCTCGTTACACGCCAGCCATTGACGAAGACGGCTATATCTACACCATTGGTGTGAACGGGGATGTTCATGCTTTTTCTGCCGAGAAAGGCAAGAGGCGATGGTCTGTATATACCAAGCAGCCTATCTCCGGCGGCGTGTCAGTCAACTCCGGTAATCTGGTGTTTGGCACTTACGATGGATTTGTATTCCTGCTGGATAGTGAAACAGGCGAACAGCGTTGGCAGGCAGAGGTAAGTAGCGAGGTTGCGTCTGCACCTGCAGTGAACGGAGACCTGGTTGTAGCAAACACCATCGATGGTCGAGTTTTCGCCTTTGAGGCGAGCAGCGGTGAACTGCGTTGGTCTTTCGACCACACCACACCGGTACTTACCTTGCGAGGTAACGCCTCACCTATCCTGACCTCGAGTCAAGTTTTGGTGGCCTTCGATAACGGCCAGGTACTCAGCCTTTCAGCCAGTGATGGCAGCATGCAATGGCAATTGCGTGTCAGCCGTCCAAAAGGGCGTACCGAGCTCGATCGTATTGTTGATATTGACGGCACCCCGGTACTCGACGCCGGTTATCTTTATGCTGCGAGTTTTCAAGGAAACATTGTGGCGATCACGCGCGGGTCTGGCCGTATGGCTTGGTCAAAAGAGGGCTCCACCGCAAATAACTTGGTTGTCCACAATGGTCGAGTTTTCGTCAGTGCAGAGGATTCACGTATTTTTGCCCTGAACTCCACATCCGGTGAATTGGAGTGGGAGACCATGGAGCTTAAGCGTCGTGGTACAGGTACGCCAGCTGTCATTGGCGATTATCTGGCCGTGGCTGACACACAAGGTTATGTACATGTTCTTTCGCAGGAAGATGGCACAATGGCCTATCGCTTTAAGCCTCGTACCGCAGATGCCAAGGCGAAAAATGACAAATACAAGCATTTTGCCCGTAAGAAAAAACCCAAAGGCATTCGTTCGCCTTTGTTCAGCTACGAGGACAGCTTGTATATCTTTGCAGACAGCGGCAAACTTACGGCCTTCACCTTAGCTGAGCTTAAATAGCCAGTATTGATTCACAGCCCTTCGGGGCTGTTCTCGCTTAACCTGAGTAGCTCATGATTCCAACCATCGCTTTGGTCGGCCGACCTAATGTGGGTAAATCCACACTGTTTAACCGTCTCACCAAAACTCGCGACGCCATTGTTGCCAACTTTTCAGGCCTTACCCGTGATCGTAAATACGGCGATGCTGTGTATGAGGGTAAGCGATTTATCGTCGTGGATACCGGGGGTATCAGTGGTGATGAGGACGGCATAGACACAGTAATGGCAGAGCAATCCCTGCAGGCGATGGCAGAGTCCGATATTGTTCTGTTTATGCTCGACAGCCGAGAAGGCTTAACTGCAGCAGATCAGCAAATAGCAGATCATTTACGCAGCCTGGCCAAACCTACCTATCTGGTCGCCAATAAAGTCGACGGATTAAATGCCGACGTTGCCACTGCAGCGTTCTATGAACTGGGTATGGGTGAGGTTCACAGTATTGCAGCGGCACACGGTCGCGGAGTCCGGACTTTACTGGAGCATGTGCTGGAGGAAGTGCCCGAATGGGAAGTAGATGCCGAGCAAGACGCGGCTCGCGGCATAAAAATGGCGATAATTGGTCGGCCTAATGTGGGTAAATCTACACTGGTGAATCGCATGCTCGGAGAAGACCGCGTTGTGGTTTTTGATTTGCCGGGCACAACCCGGGACAGCATCTACATAGATTATGAACGAGATGGTAAACCCTATACCATTATCGATACCGCCGGTATTCGTCGCCGTAAAAATATTAAGCTTACAGTGGAAAAGTTTTCCATTGTAAAAACCTTGCAGGCCATGGACGACTCTAATGTTGTTATTCTTGTGTTGGATGCAAGGGAAGGTATTGTTGATCAAGATTTACATTTAATGGGCCATGCGCTGGATAGCGGACGTGCTCTTGTGGTTGCTCTTAACAAGTGGGATGGCTTGGAAGAGGATCATAAAAGCAGAATTAAAATGGAATTGGATCGACGTTTGAAATTTATTGAATTTGCCGATACTCATTTTATTTCTGCACTACACGGCACAGGTGTAGGCAATCTTTATAAATCTGTAGAGCGGGCTTACAAATCATCGACTGAAAAATATTCCAGTAGCTTTTTAACCCGGGTACTGCAAAGTGCTGTTAGTGCTCATCAGCCGCCACTGGTACGTGGACGACGTATTAAATTGCGTTACGCCCATGCCGGCGGGCACAATCCTCCGGTGATTGTGATTCACGGAAACCAAACGGCGGATGTACCTAATCACTATGTGCGCTATCTGGAAAAAGCCTATCGCAAGGCACTCGACCTTCATGGTACGCCAGTAAAAATTGAATTTCGCACGGGAGACAACCCTTATGCTGGCCGCAAAAATAAGCTGAGTGATAGGCAGGTTGCAAAAAAACGCCGGCTGATGAAACACGTTAAAAAGAAGTAACAGAGTAGAGCTATATGAGTGATCTGCCGAATTGTACCGAGTGTAATTCTGAATTTACCTACCAGGATCAAGGCCGTTATATGTGCCCGGAGTGTGGCCATGAATGGGATGAGAGCAGCGAACAAGTAGACGGGCCGCAGGCCAAGGATGTTAATGGCAAGGTGCTCTGTGATGGTGACAGTATCAGCGTCATTAAAGATTTGAAAGTTAAAGGCAGTTCTTCGGTAGTAAAAGTGGGCACCAAAGTAAAGAGTATTCGTATCGTAGACGGGGACCACAATATCGATTGTAAAATCGATGGTATAGGGCCCATGAAGTTAAAATCGGAGTTTGTTAAAAAAGCCTAGCGCAGATACAGCCACTAGATGGCGCTTGCTTTGTCCGTCGTTTATCGTCCACGTGTAATCGTTGCATATAAAAAATGGCTGCATTGCGCAGCCATTTTTTATTGGAGTTTCGCATTCACAAAATTTGTATAGAGAGCGAATAAATAGAGAGGTGAGGGCTATTTAGCCGTGCACTCCCAACCCCAGGATTGTAGCTTTGCTACAAATTCGTTAGCTTTCTGCTCGCAATAGCCTTCCAGGTTTTGCGCGCTCCAAAGTGTGCTAACAGCATCGGGAGCTTCGGAATCCTTGTAATAATTAACATCACAGGGAACACCGGTGCCATCGGTGGCGTAGGCGATCTCTACTCGCCGTACCAGCCCTTGCAGAGTACAAGAATACTGATTTGTGGCGGCGACGCTTTGTTCAGCTGGGGCGGCGGGCTCTTGTGGTGTGCTTTCACCTTCGTGGTGAGCTGCAAATACCTTACTCTGAAGCAGAGTGAGTAATAACAGTGTCAAGCAGGCGAACCAAGGCTTGCGACTCATGGTTTATCTCCTTTCAGGTTTATGTGGCTGGATTTGATAAGGCGACTCTTTTTTGTGCAGCGACGCCTTGGAAAACTCGCGGCTCAGTGTATTACCGAATACACTGAGCCGCCAATTTTTTCTTCACAAATTTACCTTTATGTTAGACACATTGCTATTTCTATCGATTATCGCTGCATTTTCAGGTATCTGCGCGGGTATTCTCGCTGGATTGTTTGGTATTGGTGGAGGCGTAATAATTGTCCCGGCCTTGTTTCACCTTTTTCAGGCTGTTGGCTGCAGCGCTCAAACAGCGATCGCAATGGCCATTGCTAGCTCTTTGTGCTGTATTTTACCTACGTCATTAGCGTCTTTACGCGCGCACTATCGCCTCGGTAATCTCGATGTCAGGCGCTTGCAGTACAGCATAATACCTCTGGTGCTTGGTGCAATTACTGGATCTCTTGCTGTAGCCCATTATGCCGGGCTTTGGCTTAACTGGGTATTTGCAGGCTTGCTGCTGTTTGTTGCGGCCTTCACCGCATACCGCCTTTTAGGTAAAGCCAAGGGCCTTGATAAAGAAACAGAGCGAGAAAGCCATGGGGCAAATCTGCTCATCAGCATTGCACTCTATTTAATAGCCTTATTGTCCGCATTAGCCGGTGTGGGTGGTGGTGCATTGGGTGGGCCTTTATTGATGGCGCTTGGCTACAGTGCTCACAAGGCAGTTGGAACCGCCGCCGGTTTTGGTTTTGCCATTGCTTTACCGGCTGTGCTTAACATCCTGCTGTTTGCCGATACGCCTGCAGACGCCCCACGGGGCAGCATTGCACTTGTTAATTTGCCTGCTTGCCTCTTGCTTGCCGTGTGCTCAAGTTTCGCTGCACCCTATGGTGCAAAACTCGGTAGGGCGTTGCCAGCCAAAATTCTGGGCTTTTCTTTGGTGGGTCTGCTAGCACTGTTATCTTTAAGAATGTTTATTGCGGCTTAGATAAATCGCTTCGTTCATCAGCACGGTGTAGCCTGGTAGAAGCTTTCGTGCTGATGGATGTTGACAGGCACATCATAGAGCTTACTAATCTGCTGGCTTGTCAGTAAATCCTCCTTGTTTCCGTGGTTTACCACCGCGCCATTTTTTAAAAATACCAGCTGCTCGATTTCGGGAACAATTTCGTGGATATGGTGCGTAACCAGAATCAGTGTAACGCCACTGCGTGCGAGTCTGCTCATATCCGCAAGAATTTGCATGCTTGCCTTGAGATCTAGCCCGTTTGTGGGCTCGTCAAAGATAAGTACCTGCGGCTCGTGTACCAAGGCTCTAGCCAACAGAAGACGCCTTTGTTCTCCCGTCGATAGATGTAAATACTGTCGTTGAGCAAGTGAAACAATATCCAGTTGCTGCATACAATGCCTTGCTCTTTCTCGCATACTTTCTGTAGGTACATTGTGGCTATGAATTCCGACCGAGCCAAAAAATGCAGAGAGCACCACCTGCTCGCCGCTTGCCAGCGCTCTGTAATCATTCTGGAAATCCTGAGATACGATACCGATTTTTTTTCTTAAATCCCAAATAGTGAAGCGGTCTTGCCCGAACAGCAAACAAGCACTGTTTTCTTTTACCATCGGTAGAGTTTCACGGGTAATTAATTTCAGTAGGGTTGTTTTACCTGCACCATTAGGGCCCAGGATGGCGGTATGTCTGTTTTGCTCCAGGGTGAGTGAGAGGTTTTCAAATACTTTGTGATTCCCGCGGTAAACCGTTGCGTTATCAATATGAATGATTGGAGGTATAGAAGTCATAGATCTTGAAGGATGGACCTTGGAATTAATTTCTGTGCTGAGAAGAGGGAGCATATCACAAACAAGAATCTTGGCGCCTCTATCTTCCATATGACGCATAGCCCCGAATTTCATGTGCTAGTCTTTTAAAGCATGACGCTTTGAATAAGAGGGAAAATTTTGCCGATAGAGGGCTGTAGCACTTGTGAGTAATCTTTTTATTGTTAAGGCTTTTGCCAGCGAACCTTTTAAGGGCAACCCCGCTGCAGTGTGTATACTCGATGAACTTCTACCAGATAATAACCTTCAGAGAATTGCGACCGAGTTAAACCAACCCATTACTTCATTTGTTGCGCCCCGATCAGATGGTGTGTATGAATTGAGGCATTTTGGACCAACAAATCGTGTGGAGATTTGTGGTCACGGTACAGTTGCTGCTTCGCATGTCATTTATGAGCACCTAGGGCACAGTGAACCAGAAATAATATTTAGTTTGGGCGCATTGGTGGTGCGTGTTGCGATTACTGCGGAGGGCTTTGAATTGGAAATGCCAAAGTTTATCAGTAAGCCGGTTCCGGAAATTCCCTGTGTTTCAAGATTTTTAGGTTTGCCAGCTAAGCTGGTGTACAAAAGTTTTTACGATGTTATTGCCGAATTTCCCAATGAACAAATGGTGCGTAGCCTCAAGCCAGATTTTTCCGTGCCTTTGGTGAATTCTATTCGTGCCCTACTGATAACAGCGCCGGGCAGGGTATCTGACTATTGTTATCGGGTTTTTGCGCCTTCTGTAGGGGTTAATGAGGATTATTTTTGTGGCTCCGCCAACGCAGCTCTGGGGCCGTTCTGGAGTTATAAATTAGGACGGGATGATTTGCTGGGTTACTCAGTCTCCGAGCGAGGAGGCCCGGTACCCTGTTTTGTTAATGGCAGTGCGGTTACCATTTCGGGCAGGGCGCTTACCTGGTTTTCTGGCAGTATAAAGGTCGAGGCTTGTGCCTAATGGAACTTGCTCCTGTACACGGAGAGTCGTGGCAAAGTTTTTTATCTCAGCTCTCTAAAAATAACCCCATATTAGCTGAGCATTTGCGATGTTGGCAGAATGCAAGCCTTGCGGATTATTCAAATTACATCTGGAATGGGGCAGACCGGCGGCACTCTCATCAGGTTTCTCCACGATTTTTAAAGGTAATTGATACTCTGGGTTTAGCTAATTCCGAAATATTGAAAAGCACCTTAACTCGCTCTCCAGTGGTGCTAAGTGCGCATCATACCGCTCCAGCATTGCACCCAATTGCCTGGCAAACCTTATTAGTGGCCAACGCGGCCCGCAATAAACAGCACCTTATTCCGGTTTTGAGTTCAGACTGGATACCCATGGATAATCTGTTTTATCCCCGAGGATTGTTACTTCCCTCAGCTCATGGCCTGAGAAAATTTAATATTTTTCCAAAAGCCTGTAATAAAAAGTGTGTGTCAGAAATAACCGCCTATACAAGAAAGGATGTAGATAAACTGCGCTTAGAGCTGGATTGCGCTGCTACAAAAAAAGAAATCACTGAGCGGCATCGGGAAATGTATATCAGCTTAATTGATGAGTATTTTTGTTTAGATAGTATTCTTGAGCAAAAGAGCTACAAGCAGCAGAGTAGCCAGATTAATCTGCATTTATGTAGGGACGCATTTCCCGATCAGCGCTTCGAATTTATAAATATAAGCGAAATTGCCATAACGCTACTCATCGATGTGTTGCAAGATACTTCCTCTCTGTTACACAATATTCTTTTCAATACAGAGTCATGTCGCTGTTTCGTCAGCCTGCTGGATGGTGAAAGTGGTTGTTGGAATATTGCGAAGGGAAGGGGCTCGATTCTTTTCTGGCAGCTGCAGTCCCAGAAAATGTATCCCTTGTTAGGTTTTAACGGTAACACGCTTTTTAACGATGTTTATAGTCAGCATTTATCCGCATCAGAGCTGGTACTCGCGCTGCGAGAAAAGCGTGTTATTCCAGGGATGGCTGTGGTATTTGTATTGCTTATGTTTGAGTGTGGTCTAGCCTGTGTGGGAGGAATGAGACAAATCGCCTATAACAGCGCAGTGAAACACGCTATGGAGAAAGTGGTAACCCGATATATGCCTGAATACCTCGATAGCCTGGATGTTCCAGTAGATTTTTTTGCCGCCGGGATGTACGCGAGTGTTGATCGCGCACTTAAGCCAACGACGGTTATTGAGACCTTGTTTCAGCCTGAAAAAATAAACACTGATTATGTAAACGTGTCTGTGCAGGACGCTGTCTTGCTCGCCAGAGAAACAATTCTTTCTTTGAGCGGGTAGTCGTACTAGTTGCTTTTTAATGCGGTAACTTTTGCATCAATAGTAGATTTGGCGAGTTTTATATTTATCGCATCGCCAACAGCTATTTTGGATGTTTCAGCTACCACTTTTCCCGATGAATCAGAGACTATCGCATAACCTCTCGCCAAGGTGTTCAAGGGGCTTACAGCTTGCAGAGTATCAACAGCCTTAGCTAAACCTGCTTTGCGAAGCTTTAGGTGTTGTTGTAGAGCGAATCTTAACTCTTTACTTAAGCTTTGTACTTGTTGAGCTGTACGCTCAATGGCATTTTGTGGCGAGTAATGGAATAGCGATGCACGCTCCTTGTTTACCTTCACTTGCCGCTGCAGTAAGTACCTTTTAAAGGTGTGGAGCAGATGATTTTCTAGCTGATCTAGCCGTTGGCTCCATGAATTAATTTGCTCTCCCGGGTGGCGCAATAAACGGCGGTGGTGTGTCAGCTGTGTTTGCCGGCTGAGCAGGGTTTGTTGTATGGATTTTTGTAGCTTGCTTTCAATTTGTTCAAAGCGCGAGCATAGCGCTTGTTTATCCGGGCTGAGCAGTTCAGCTGCAGCAGAAGGTGTGGCAGCGCGAATATCAGCTACAAAATCGGCAATAGTAAAATCACTCTCATGGCCGACACCACTCACTATGGGCGTTTTACAGCTATAAATAGTGCGAGCGAGTCTTTCTTCGTTAAAAGCCCAGAGGTCTTCTATGGAGCCCCCACCCCGGCATAGAATAATAGCGTCAAAGCCCTGTTTGTCTGCCAATATTAATGCTTTGCAGAGTTCGGCGCCGGCCTTATCGCCTTGTACGCTCGAGGGAATGATGGTCACAGGGAGGCAAGGAAAGCGGCGGCTCAATACAGAGAGAACGTCTTTTATTGCTGCGCCAGTAGGGGAGGTAACTACGCCAATACTTTTGGGCAAGCTGGGTAGTGCTTGCTTAATTGTTGATTCAAACAGGCCTTCTGCCTGCAGCTTGGCTTTTAGCTGTTCGAATTGCTTTTGCAGCGAACCGGAGCCCGCTTCTTCTATGTGCTCAACCACCAGTTGAAAGTCGCCTCGCCCTTCATACAGGGTTACCCTTGCCCGTACTTTTACCCTGTCGCCGTCTTTCAGTTTTCCTCGAAACATAGCATTTCGCGCTCGAAACATGGCACAGCGAACCTGGGCCTTTTCATCCTTAAGCGAAAAATACCAGTGACCAGAAGAGGGTTTACTGAAGTTCGAAAGCTCACCTTCCACCCAAAGCAGTGGCAGGTGAATCTCCAGCAGCTGTTTGGCCTGTCGGTTTAGTTCACTGACACTAAGTACCGAACGCTTGGGTGTGGCTGGTTTTTGTTCTGGACTGAAGAGATCGAAATTGCTCATGAAAGGTGAGGGGCTCTGGCTGCTGCGACCGGTTCTGTGGTCGGGGGAATCAGGAAGGTGTATAGAGTACGCGAATTAAAGAGTGAGACTCAAGTTGTTCAATACAGCCTAGAACTTTATAATGGCCGGTTTATCCAAACATGTTGTTTAGCTGCGGCTGGCAACCCGTTCCCCATACAAGGCCTTATTCTATGTTGAGGATTGCTCAAGAAGCACTGACTTTTGACGATGTATTGCTTGTACCAGGTTATTCTGCGGTTACTGCCAAAGATGTTAGCCTGCGAACCAAGCTTACTCGTGACATCGCACTGAATATTCCATTGATATCGGCAGCGATGGATACCGTTACCGAATCTGGCTTGGCGATTGCCCTGGCTCAGGAAGGCGGTATTGGCATTATCCATAAAAGCATGAAAATTAAGCAGCAGGCGCGAGAAGTGCGAGCTGTGAAAAAATTTGAAGCTGGCGTTGTGAGAGACCCGATCACGATTGAATCAAATGCCACCATCAATGAGTTGATTCAACTAACCCGTAAACACAATATTTCCGGCGTGCCTGTGCTGCTCAACGGTGAGCTTGTTGGTATCGTAACCGGGCGGGATGTTCGCTTCGAAACCAATCTGGATGCGAGTGTAGCCAGCATCATGACGCCAAAAGAAAAGCTGGTAACTGTGAAAGAGGGTACGGCCCCAGATGCAGTGCAAGCGCTGTTGCACAAGCACCGCATCGAGAAGGTATTGGTCGTTAATGACGATTTTGATTTGGTCGGTCTGATAACCGTTAAGGATATTAACAAAGCAGAAACCTTCCCTAACGCCTGTAAAGACCAGGCAGGCAGCTTGCGAGTAGGAGCATCGGTAGGTACCAGCCCGGACACCGATGAGCGTGTCGCCGCGCTAGTGGAAGCAGGGGTGGATGTTCTAGTGGTAGATACCGCGCACGGTCACTCAAAGAACGTTATTGAAAGAGTGAGCATGATCAAAGAGGCCTACCCGCAGGTTCAGGTAATTGCTGGAAACATTGCTACAGCCTCTGCGGCTCTGGCCTTGGTGGAAGCGGGAGCCGACGCCGTTAAAGTGGGCATTGGACCAGGCTCTATCTGCACCACCCGTATTGTTACCGGTGTTGGCGTGCCGCAAATATCGGCCATTGCCAACGTGGTAGCGGCGCTTAAAGGTACAGGTGTGCCGGTAGTTGCCGATGGTGGTGTTCGGTTCTCCGGTGATATCGCCAAAGCCCTTGTGGCAGGTGCACACGCAGTAATGATGGGTTCCATGTTTGCAGGAACAGAAGAAGCGCCTGGTGAAGTGGAGCTCTACCAAGGGCGTACCTACAAGTCGTACCGGGGGATGGGCTCTTTGGGTGCCATGTCCAAAACACAGGGTTCTTCAGACCGCTATTTTCAGGATTCTTCACAAGGTGCAGAAAAGCTTGTACCCGAGGGTATTGAAGGGCGGGTTCCCTACAAGGGGCCAATCAGCGCAATCGTACATCAGTTAATGGGCGGAGTGAGAGCCGCCATGGGCTACACTGGTTCTATCGATATCGAAACCATGCGCAGTAAACCTGAGTTCGTGCGCGTTACGGCAGCGGGAATGGGTGAAAGCCACGTACATGATGTGAGCATTACAAAAGAAGCGCCGAACTACCCTGTTAGTGGCCGCTAGCAGCTTACTTTAGCAAATCCCTTGATGGGGCGATCTTTCGCCCCATTTTCGCTGCTTTAAATCAGGTAAAACTATGACACAAGATATCCATTCTCAGCGCATTCTGATTCTGGACTTTGGTTCCCAATATACCCAGCTCATTGCAAGACGGGTGCGTGAAATTGGTGTTTATTCAGAAATTCGTGCTTTTGATATGGATGAGGCGGAAATTCGTGCCTACGCGCCAAAAGCTGTCATTCTGGCCGGTAGTCCGGAGTCTGTCACGGAGCAGCAATCACCGCGCGCACCTCAAGTGGTATTTGAACTGGGCGTTCCTGTGTTGGGTATTTGCTACGGCATGCAAACCATGGCCGAGCAGCTGGGGGGCAAGGTACAGGGTTCTGACTTCCGCGAATTTGGCTATGCACAAGTTAAGGTGGAAACAGAAAGTGGCTTGTTCCGTGATATTAAGGACCATATCGACCACAGCGGCAGTGCCTTGCTGGATGTTTGGATGAGCCACGGTGATAAAGTCGTGGGCTTACCTGAAGGCTTTTCTGTGTTGGCCTCAACACCCTCGTGCCCAATTGCAGGCATGGTGTGTGAAGAGAAAAAGTTTTTTGGCTTACAGTTTCATCCTGAGGTAACACATACCCTGCAGGGCAAGAGGATATTCGAGCATTTTGTACTTGAACTAGCGGGATGTGAGCCGCTTTGGACACCAGCCAATATTGTAGAAGACGCTATTGCGCGAGTGCGAGAGCGGGTTGGCGAGGATAAGGTCTTACTGGGGCTTTCTGGCGGAGTGGATTCCTCGGTTGTGGCCGCCTTGTTGCACAGGGCGATAGGCGACCAGCTTACCTGCGTTTTTGTGGATAACGGGCTGCTGCGCAAGAACGAAGGCGACCAGGTAATGGATATGTTCGCCAAGAATATGGGTGTGAAAGTTATCCGAGCCAAAGAAGAAGCCTTGTTTTTGGGTAAACTGGAAGGGGTTGCAGACCCGGAGCAGAAGCGAAAAATAATTGGTAACACCTTTATCGAGGTCTTCGACCAAGAGGCTGCCAAGCTCAAAAATATTCACTGGCTGGCGCAAGGGACAATTTACCCCGATGTTATTGAGTCCGCAGCAGCGAAAACGGGTAAAGCGCATGTTATTAAGAGCCACCACAATGTGGGAGGCTTGCCGGATGATATGGCGTTTGAGCTGGTTGAGCCTCTGCGTGAATTATTTAAGGACGAGGTTCGCAAGATCGGCTTAGAACTAGGCTTACCCTACGATATGGTATATCGCCATCCTTTCCCCGGGCCGGGGCTAGGGGTACGCATATTGGCAGAAGTTAAGAAAGAATATGCCGAGATACTGCGTGAAGCTGATGCTATTTTTATTGAGGAGTTACACGAAAGTGGCTGGTACCACAAAACCAGCCAGGCTTTTGCTGTGTTCCTACCGGTGAAATCTGTGGGTGTCGTTGGTGATGGTCGACGTTACGAATGGGTGATTGCTCTGCGTGCGGTGGAAACGGTAGATTTTATGACCGCTCGCTGGGCCCACTTGCCCTATGAGCTACTAGAAAAGGTGTCCAGCCGCATTATTAATGAAATCGCCGGGGTATCCAGAGTGACCTATGATGTGAGTAGTAAGCCGCCAGCGACCATTGAATGGGAGTAGATGTGAGAAATGTCGCGGCTGTTTGGTGAATAATCACATTAATGGAAAAAACTGTGGAGATGTTCACATAAAGGCTTTAAAGTTCGGCGCTTAAGACTACTGATCTTATACACAGTGCAAACGCTTTCGGCCGCTTATCATGATGATAGGCACTGGCCCGCTGAAGAAGAGTAAAAGAATGCGAGGAGTAAGAAATGGATTTTGATGCTTGGAATGTTGATCTTGAAAAGCTTTCGGCTTTTCATATTACAGGCTTTCGCATCTCTATCGAGGGAAGTCCATTACAGCCCTTGGGTGTGCTACCCAGTCATTTTCCAGACCACCTAAGTGCAGTGGAGCAGGCTCGTCTGTTGAGATGTGGAATGAAAGCCATAAGGGACGCGGCTTTGTCGGAGAAGCATCAAAGCACGGCCTAGGGTACTTCATAGCAACCTACATACAAGCAAGCGTCATTTAATGAGCGCTTGCTTGTTATTGTAATGCAGCAAACTAGCGAGTGACGTATCTGCCCTTGTAGTGCATTAATTGCTTATGGTCATCTACCAGTTTGAACATACCGTCAAAGCGCTCTGCCATAATTGCTTTAGAGTCTTGCCCTGTCTCAGAAGAGTATGTCACTCCTGCGATTAGATCATCCAGCTCTTTTATTACGGCGTCCATCGCAGAGAATATATCCTTGGTTGCATCATCAAAAACACGCCCGTGGTTGGTTAGTTGCATGTATTGATCGCATTCTTGCAGCCATTCCTTTCGCTGAATGACATAGTTTTTTATGTTTCTCATGCCGCCTTTGTAGCGGGTATCGAAGTGATTGGTTTTGTAATTTTCCAAGCTATCGATTGAGGACGTCATAAAATCCATGCGCGTGTTGTCACAGTATTCCCAGGTTAAATAGCTAGGAAAACTGATATTGTTCTTGGTTTCCGCTTTTTCCTTTAAACATTCCTCGTCACATCCGTAGACCGTTGAAGCGAGTACCAAGCTTACTATGGTACCTATCGTCAATATGGCCTTCATCGTTACTTTACCTTTCAAGAGTGGGTAGTTAATTAATAATTTGTAGTTATTAGTAGGTTTTTCTTACATCAGTTCTCATTAAAAAGAGCTAGGCCTTGGATGTCAACACCAGTGTGAACCAGTTCCTTGTAAATAAGTGTGTAAAAAAGCGCAAAGGTGGATATGCGTGCCAGTGCAAGAGCGAGTTGACAGCGTTCTCAACGTAGTTGTAATGGGGGTTTATAGGAGATAGGGTTTCATAACCGCTAATACTAGTATAGAAGAATAGAGTATTAATGCTGTTCCAAATAGTACAAAACGGTATAGTCGAATAATTTGCAACTTGAGTGTGAGGACGCCAAATATAATGTATACGGCGACAAGGGCTAGTTTGAGCGAAAACCAGTTGAGGGTGCTTAAAGAGTGACCAAAACCAACAGCCATTACCAGCCCTGAGGTAAAAAGCGCTGTATCGTTAACATGAGGGAGTATTTTTACCCAGCGTTTGCTCAGCAGGTGTGGACTGTGAATTAGCCAAATAAACCGGAGCACAAAACCGGAGATACTCAGTATGGCAAACCAGACGTGGAGATGTTTGATCAGAAAAAGCATGCTTTAAGCGTCTAAAGCTTCAGATACCAGAGCAGCGAGACAGTCGCTCAGGGGCAGTTTGAGGGCAGCCTTGTGGCCATTAGGTGACATTTTTTGCCAGGTTTTTTGCAATATATCGATCACCTTTTCTCTGCTGTGCTTCGCCGTGAAAGCTTCCATGTGATGCTCAAGAAATACCAGGCATATAACGTCTTCAAGGGTTTGGGTTTCCTCATCCCGGCGCAGTTGCCTTTTTTGTATCAAAAATTTAACACGCTCGCAGGCTTGCTCACTGTAGCCAACTTCGCTCATTAACTCTGCTGCTCGAGCTGCGTGCATTAGCCCTAGCTGGCTGCGCCACTTTTTATAAGCACTGCGACCCTCTGGAAAGTCAGAACGGGGTGATTTCCAGCGCTCAATATGCTGAGCGCGCGCTGCGATCTGCAGGTAATCAGAGGCGTTTGGAGAAAAGCTGGCCAAGCATACAGACATACGCCTTCCGTACAACAGCTCTTTGGGCTGTTTCGTATCAGTAATTGGGCAGTGCTCTAGATTGGGGTCGGCAGCATTAGCTGCATCAATCTTCTCGAAGATTTGATGCAGCAGTGGGGTTTCCTGCATGGGTGTTTGCTTAGTCGATGGATACAGAGGCGATATTTTGTAGCGCGTCCATATCACTGATTACAACGTGCTTTTTGTCCAGGGCAATGACTTCCTGTTTGTGCAGTCGGCTTAACACTCGGCTAACCGTTTCGATGGTAAGGCCAAGATAATTACCGATATCTGAGCGAGACATGGGTAGATAGAATTCTTTGGCGGATAGCCCACGGTTGTGGTTGCGAGTGGAAATACTTAGCAGCAGTGCGGCAATACGCTCGTCTGCGCTGTTTTTACTTAAAAGCGTGATTAGCTGCTGCTCATGAGTGATTTCTTTACTCATTAACTGGAAGAATCGTCGCTGCAAGTTGGGTACCTGAGTGCTGAGTTCTTCCAGGCGAGAGAAAGGAATCTCGCATACGGCCGAGGTTTCCAAAGCTGTTGCTGAATTGGTGTGGTGGTTAGAGGCAAGGCCATCCATACCAATGATTTCACCCGGTAGGTAAAAGCCTGTCACCTGTTCTTGTCCGTCCTGAGTGACTTTCACTGTCTTAACGGCACCAGATCTTAGTGCATAAACTGAGCGAAAAGGCTCTCCAGCATGGTATACATGATCAGACTTCTGCACAGGTCTTCCACGTTGGATGATTTCATCCAGCTTGCTGATGTCATCGACATGAAGACTGATAGGCAGGCAAATTGCGGCTAGGCGACAATCTGCACAGTTTACCTGTGCGTTATGGTGGCACTGATGGTTAGCAATAGATTGCGGAGGCATTGGGCGTTCCAAGGTTAAATCAGGAAGGCCGTAGTATATATAAAAAACGTGTTTGAATCTGCTAAAAACCCATCACAAACTGAGAGGCCCCGGATTAACTGGCAGTTTGCCTGCCTCAAGTGCGCTCACGTATCGCTCTGGATTGCAGAAATTCTGCAGTACAAGGCTCTGAAGGTAGCTGGTGCCCTCTACGCCCATATTGATACAGTCTTCTTCCAGGTCGTATTCTCCGTCAAAGATTATCGCGCCACCGCCCACCATTTCCCGATTAAGTAGCTTGGGGAGACAACCTATGTAGATGTAGTCCGGCTGAACCTTGGTCTTAACATCGATTACGTGCTCTCTCAGGTCATCCAGGCAATCCGCATCGTGAATCTGTATCCCTACGCCCGAGAAGGAGTACTGACGTATCAGCTTTGTTACTTCTTCGATCTTCTGGATGTCCTCCAGGTCATCTCTGCTGAGAACAATTTGGTAGTGATTGAAGCCCAGGCCTTTGAGCAGGGCGACGTGGTCACCGTTAATCTCATCGATATGTGTGGCTACTCGATGGCAACGGTCTGAGGTTTCGGACAAAGAAAACCGAGAGGCGAGAGCATGCATTACCTCGGTGAGCTCGTAAGGTTTTAAATACCGGAAAGGGAAGCAGAGCAGTAGAGTATCCACAGTTCGATGCCCAACGGCTTCTGACCATAGAGAAATCTCTTTGCTCAATAGGCGCCCTGGAGGGCTAATTCCGTCTGCTTCGTTTACCCATGCGAAAGAGTTGCAGTCGATGGAGATACTGATCGGCCGAGTTGGGTGATGGCGGTATTTTTCCAGCAAGCGAATAACCTCAAACTCGGTCACTTTGCCTTGCAGGCGTGACAGGGTTGGGTGCTCGGCAATGTTGGATTTAGATTCATTCATTTGCATGGAGCAAGTCTAGTTGTTGCTTTCATTATTGTATTGATGGAAATCAACGGCAGAGTATGCGAACCAGAGCAGAAATTTAAGAGTTTGTTTGAGCGCAGGTGGAGCAAGATAAACCGCAGAGGAAAACTCCGCAGTCACTGCACAGTGCCGCTAGATCAGACTCGCTCAACAGTAGCATAGGGTTTTTTATTTGTTGTTTAAGCGTAAGAATGTGGCTTGCAGAACCTACCAACAGCAAGCAATGTGATTACAAGTGCCTCATTAGCATTGCGTAGCCGCCGCTGGAGTCGAGTGCTAATTCGGGCGCTGGAATTTTAACAGTATGACCAGAGCCAGGAGCGGCTTCAATTGCCTCGCCCTTTAGATTCTCCAAGGTATTTATATTAAAAGAATAATTTCCAGTTGGCGTAATCAACTCTACGAGATCACCTTTTTCGAAACGATTTTTTACGTCCAAGGTTAGCCAACCTGCATGCCTATCATACTCCTTAACTTCGGCGACAAATTGCTGCCCGCTATTGTCTGAAACGCCCTTTTCATAATTCTGATACTCGGCTGGCAGGTGACGGCGGTAGAAGCCTTCGGTGTAACCACGATTGGCCAGATGTTCCAATTCAGTCATAAGTGACATATCAAATGCTTTGCCCGCTTCGGCAGCATCAATCGCCTGGCGATAAACCTGGGCTGTTCGCGCAACGTAATAATGACTTTTAGTTCTGCCTTCTATCTTCAGTGATTTCACGCCCATTTTTACTAGCCGATCTACATGCTGAACCGCGCGAAGGTCTTTTGAATTCATTATGTAGGTGCCGTGCTCATCTTCGTAAGCGGGTAGATATTCTCCAGGGCGACTTTTTTCCTGAAGTAACACTGGTTCTTCGGGAGACCAGGTCTGAGTATTTTTTAGTGGGATTAAATCGCCGGTTTCCGTTTCTTTTGCCTGATGAGTGTTGTATTCCCAGCGACAGGAGTTGGTGCATGCTCCCTGGTTTGAATCCCGGTGTGTCATATACCCGGAGAGTAAGCAGCGTCCGGAGTAGGCAATACACAGTGCGCCGTGCACAAATACTTCCAGCTCAACTTCAGGGCAGCGTTGCCGAATTTCTTCAATCTCGTCAATGGAGAGTTCTCGGGAGAGAATAACCCGCTCAATCCCCTGGCGAGCCCAGAATTCTACCGTGGCATAATTTACGGCGTTTGCTTGAACACTCAGATGCACGGGCTGATCAGGCCATTTTTCTCGCACCATCATAATCAGGCCCGGGTCCGACATAATGAGTGCGTCGGGTTTCATTTCTATAACGGGCTCTAAATCCCTTACATAGGTACGCACTTTATCGTTGTGCGGTGAAATATTACTCGCCAGATAAAAAAGCTTTCCCTGTTGATGAGCTTCGTTAACCGCGGCTGAGAGATTTTCCAGTTTATTAAATTCGTTGTTTCGTACGCGCAAACTATAGCGAGGCTGGCCAGCGTATACCGCATCGGCACCATAGGCGAAAGCGTAGCGCATGCTTTTAAGGGTTCCGGCGGGGGAAAGTAACTCAGTGCTCATATTTTGTACTCAGGCAACGAAATGCGCGCATTTTACGGTTTGCGGGAGAACTTACAAGCTTTAGTCGCTATCTGAGCAATTTTTAAAGGCTGACTTTGATTAAGTAGCGGATAGGCCAATTCTTCCCTGTAACCCAGAATGCGTCCAGGGCCGGGGCGTAAGCGATGCCGTTCAGTACATGTTTTTGACTATTTAGGTAGAGTGCGGGCACCAGCTCGCTTAAGTCCAATTCACCCTTCACTTCTCCTGTGTTCGGGTTTATGGCGTATATAAAGTTAGTCTTCCAGCGGTTTGCCCAAATATGTTCTTTGGCATATTCCAGTTCGTTTATGCGGTCAATTTTCCCCTGCTTGGCGTGAACGACCGGGATACGCCTAGTGGCAGAAAAATCGGAGGGCTCTCGTTCAGTAATAATATGGCTGCCGTCGCTGGTAAATAAACTTTCACCGTTGTGGGTTATCCCCCAGCCTTCACCCTGATACCTGAATATTTTTTTTGTTTTGAGGCTTATGGGGTCGAGTACAAACGCCTCGCTTTCGCGCCAGCTCAGCAAATATAAGTTGTGTTCAAAAAGCGTGATACCTTCAGCAAATATCTTGGCGGGTAAGGCTTGCTGCCGAATCACTTTACCTGTTTTACTCTCATACACCCTTACAAATGATTGTCCGTAATGGCCGCTAGATTCGATGAGATTGTCTCCATCCACAACCAGGCCTTGGGTAAATACCTGGTTGTCATGAGGGCTGCTTTGCAAAATTTCAAAGCGCAGTTTTTCTGCTGCCTGGCAAAGGCTGCAGAAACTCAGGAGGCAGAGCAGGGTGGTGGAGACGGCTGTGAGCATAAGGCGTCGAAATCAATGGCTAGGGCGGCCATATTACTGGATTTAACCGATCTTCGTCTGGGAATTTTACTTGTGAAGGTTTGATAACGGCCTTCAAGTTCCCGTGTTACAGCCTTCTTTATTCTTCATCAGCGTCTGTTTTTTGCTCCCTGCTTTCCACATATTCCAAAGCATCTTTAACTGCGTGTGCAACTTTATCATCCATTTCATCCATTTCTGTGGGTGAGAGGAAGAAGGTCATATCCACGTCGTGGCGCACATAGCGAGGTGGCAGGCGATTGAGGGCAACGCAGCTGACATCCGCCATAAATTCCATGTCATTAAGGGCTCGTTCACTGGCACGCTTCAGCTGTGCGATGACTAAGTGTTCGTAATAGTTATGCACGCTGTCCTGTGCGGAAGCGATATCGTGTCTATGTCGGCCGGCGCCCAAAAGCATGGCATGCTCCTCTCGGGTAGATCGTATTCCTTATAGTGTAGACGTTTTTTTATTGCGGCTGAGATCACGAATTAAAAAGCGGGAAGGGTGCACATGAAGGAATAGCTGTTGATCCACCGGCAGGGCTTCGCCGGCGATAAGGCTGGCCAGTATTTCCGCCGCCAATGGAGCATAAGCAATGCCCCTCGAGCCAAGGCCGAGTAAGGTGAATAAGCCCGGTATCGCAGGAGAGCAGGCAGCAATGTTTGAGCTGGCATTGAAGCGAAGTTGATCAAACTGTTGCAATAGTTGCGCGCTGTTGCAGACGGGGCCAGCGATAGGAAAATAATCTGGAGTGGTGGTTCTAAAGCCAACACGTCCTTCCAGGGGATGCTGACTCAAGTGAGTGATATCCTGTTCGAGCATCGACGCCAGGTTTGCAAGGTTATGCTCCTGATCTCTGGCTGTCAGCTCGACGTTTTCATCGTTTAGATTGAAGCTCGCGCCGAGGCACAACTGACCGTGCTCTGGCGGCGCAATATAGCCTTCGCCGCAAAGAACGGTTTTTAACGTGGCGAGAGCGCCCGGTGCGGGCAGATGACTGACTTGCCCCCGAATTCTGCGCAGGGGTAAATATTGCGTTTGCTGGAAGGTGAGCGCGTCTCTCGCATTGGCAACAATGGCCACATCTGCCTGTGCATAGCTCTTGCCGCCGCTATCAAGGGCATGCCAGTGCTCATCAGCGTTTATGGCAGCAACATCACACTGAGTGAGCACCTCAATATTAGCGTGGCGGCATAAGGCCTCGCAGAGTTTTTGTGGCGCAATCCATCCTGCATTGGCAACAAAAAGGCCTGGTAGCTTTAGTGTTACACCTGCTACTTCCGAGGCTTGCTCACGATCCCGCCACTGACAAAAATTCTCGGTTTTGGAATATCTTTGTGCGAGGTCCCGATAGCCTTGTTGCTGTTTATCCTTGCTTGCCAAGTGAAGAACACCACAATCGTTACCACATTTTTTTATCAGTGCTTCTGAGTCCAGTGTATGTGTGTGGTAGAAGTGGCTTGCGTATATTTGCGCTGCCAGGTTGAACTTGTTTAATGCGCCGGCATGTGGCGAGAGCTTGGTATAAAGCACGCCTTGCCTATTGCCTGATGCCTCGCTCGCAAGTTGTTGGTTTTTTTCCAGCAGGCTTACTTTTATTCCTCGTTTCGCAAGGGCAAAAGCAGCATGGCATCCCGCCAGGCCACCGCCAATCACCAAGGCGGTTTGAATGGGTTTAGTTCTTTTTCTGTCTGGCTGCAGGTGCCAAAAAAGGCCCCGAGAGGTTTCGGTTTTATCCCGTTTGTTTTGCTGTTTGAACTGACCTCGTAACATTTCGCGTTTACGGCCAAAGCCCGGTACTTTTTCTATATCAAAGCCGGCTTCCATCAGGCCGCGTCTCACCGCTCCTGCTGCGGTAAATGTCGCGAAGGTTGAACTTTTATTACTTAACAATGCCATTGTTCGAAATAATGATGAGCTCCACATCGCTGGGTTTTTAGCGGGGGCGAAGCCATCGAGATACCATGCATCCACGAAAAGTTTGTTCAGCCCGAGGGTGTGGCAAGAGGTGTTAAGCGTAGCCTCTGAGTTTTGAGGTAAGAATTGTGAAAAACCCTCTGCTGCATCGCCAAAATAGAGCGTTAAGTAGACGTGCCCGTTTTCAAAATAAAGCCGGTGGCAACCTTCGGCGGGTTGGGCTGGGTAGTGCTCAAGGAGTTGTTGGCTAAAGTTGTGTAATTGCGGCCAAAGTGCCAGTGTTTTCTCCAGATCCGCCTTGACCAGGGGAAATTTTTCCACAGAAATGAAATGCAGCTTTGCAGCTTCCCCTTCCTTACTTTTAACACTGCTAAGGCACCACTGTGCCCAACTAGCCAGAAAATTTAAACCTGTACCAAAGCCAGTTTCCGCGATGGTAAAAGTTTTGTTGTTTAAAGCCTTGCTCCAGCGCTGGTACAAGTGATTATGTCGGAGAAACACATGGCGGGTTTCCTCTAAACCGCTCGATCTTGAAAAGTAAACGTCGTCAAATTGCGGGGAGAGGGGCTGATTGTTTTCATCCCAAATAAGCTCAGCGTTGGGCCGGGTAGCTTCGCCCTCATTCATTCTAAGCCGAATTCGTTTAGTATTTGTGCACACCAGCTGGCTATACGTTGGTCGCTTTTTTCAAATTCGTTTTCGTCATCCAGCGCCAGCCCCACAAACAGTGTTTGGTCTTCATTCAAGGCTTTGCTTTGCTCAAACTGGTAGCCCTCATTGGGCCACAAACCAACCACGGTTGCGCCAAGCTTGATTAGTTTGTGATAAAGGTAGCCCATGGCATCTAGAAACCATTCGGGGTAACCAATTTGGTCCCCCATACCGTACAGTGCAACGGTTTTATCGCTAAAATCCAAATCGTCCAGTTCATCCCAGATTTCTTCCCAGTCTTCCTGTAGTTCTCCGTAATCCCAGGTGGGTATACCCATTATCAGGCAGTCGTAGTAGAGAGCAGTGGCGATGGGTTCCTCGGAAATATTAAAAAAATCCACTCGCTCACTGCCTATTTGCTGGCGAATTTTTTCGCCCGCCATTTCGGTATAGCAAGTTGAGCTGCCGTAAAATAAGGCGATGGGCGCACGTTCTGTATCAGTCATTCAAATAGTTCTTGGGCTGTGTTGCGGCTGCGGGGATAATAGCGCGGCTATGGTAGTTAATCATAAAAAGAAACTCAATGGAGGTGGAGCGATGCAGACAACTCTCAAACCGGGCCGGTATCGCCATTTTAAGGGGAAAGAATACCAGGTACTGTGTATTGCAAAACATTCCGAGACAGAACAGGACATGGTTGTGTATCGCTGCCTCTATGGCGACCACAGCCTGTGGGTTCGCCCTTTGGATATGTTCATGCAGGCGGTGAGCATAGATACGCGCGACGGGCAGGAGAGTGTGCCCCGATTTGAATACCTGGGTGAAATGCCCGGAGTCTTAGATCAATGATCTGGCGTTGCCCTTGTTGTGAGCAAGCCCTTGAACGGCAGGCAAAGACTCTGCGCTGTGAGCAGAACCACAGCTTTGATCTCGCTCGGCAGGGTTATGTAAACCTCTTATTGCCGCAATATAAAAACAGCCTGGAGCCTGGTGACAACGAGGCGATGATTTCCGCGCGAAAAAGCTTTCTTCGAAGCGCTCAACATTATTTCCCCTTGGTGAAGGGCATGGCTGAGCTTCTAAAAGCCTCCTGTTCACCTGCCGCATGCCTTTCAATTCTTGATATGGGTTGTGGCGAAGGTTACTACCTGGAGCAGATTGCAGCGCAGCTTATTTCCGATACAGGCAGGGATAAGTTGTTTTGCAGCGGCATCGATATCTCCAAGCCTGCCATCAAGCATGCCGCCATATCGGCAAAGCACTTACAGCAGGGAGCTGACTACAATGCTGTGGGGTTTAGTTATGCGGTCGCCAGTTCTTTTCGTTTGCCTGTGGTCAACGAGTCCGTGGATATTGCCCTCAGTGTATTCGCCCCACTGGATGCAGGTGAAACGCGCAGAATACTAAATAGAGAAGGTCTTTTACTGCGAGTAATGCCCGCTGCCAGGCACTTGTACCAATTAAAAGAAAAGCTTTATGACAAGGTTCAGTTGCATCAAGTGGAGCCCGCGCCTGATGGTTTTCATTTACTTGAGAGAAACACTATCAGTTTCTCCATTGATTTTGAGCGTAGTGAAGACATTGAAAGCCTGTTGATGATGACGCCGCTCAACTGGCATGGCAACCAGCAAGCCAAGGCTGACCTGATATCTCTGGGACGCTTGCAAGTGGAGGTGGACTTTGACATTCAAGTGCTCAAGCCCAACGACCCCGAAATGGCTCGATGAATGAATATGGCTGATAGAGATATATATTGGATGAAGAAAGCGCTGCTGCTGGCTGAAAAAGCCGCTAACAGCCAGGAAGTGCCAGTGGGTGCTCTATTGGTGAGAGATGAGTTAATTATTGGTGAAGGTTGGAACCAGCCTATAGGCAGTTGCGATCCAAGTGCGCACGCGGAAGTAATGGCTTTGAGAGCAGCTGGCACAGCAGAGAAAAACTACCGTCTGCCCAACACAACGCTATACGTCACCATTGAGCCTTGCTCCATGTGCCTGGGCGCTCTAATGCATGCAAGAGTAGAGCATATTGTATTTGGTGCGAAGGAGCCTAAAGCCGGTGTGTTGGACAGTAATGTGGAGTGGCAGTCAGCCAGTTTTTTTAATCATCACTTGAGCTGGCGCGGTGGCGTTTGTGAGCAAGAGTGCTCTGCTTTAATTTCCGATTTTTTTTCTCGCCGTCGTAACGAAAAAAAAGCGTTAAAAAATTTGGCACGCCCTGAAAAATAAAAAGCCCGCAATATGCGAGCTTTTTACTAATTATTAGAACCTGTTAAATAGTTACACTCAACAGTTGCACTAAACAGATTAAAGCGAGGATACATCTCCAGCTCCACCGGCAATGGTGCGCACGGCTTCCATCACCACAGGGCTAAAGTTAGCAAACTCCTGCGCCGGTACTTCTGCACTGGCCAATTGTTCATCACGACTTTTGTTCACTTCATGCCAGGCGATAATTGTGCGAAAGTTTCGAATATTGCGAACATATTCTACTGGTTCCCAGCCGCGAGCATAGCCGTGCTTAGTTTGCTTATAGTACTTGCGCTTGGCCAACAGGGGCAGAGCTTCTCTAACATCAGTCCATCTGTCGGGGTCACCGCCTTGCTGAGCGGTTAAAATGCGAGCGTCTTCCAGGTGTCCAAGGCCAACGTTATAAGCAGCCATTGCTAACCATGTTCTATCGGGGTCTGCAATGCGTTCCGGGATACGACTGTAAATGGATTTAAAATACTTGGCTCCACCCTGAATACTTTGTTCAGCATCCAGTCGGTTTTTTATTCCGACAAATTTTGCCGTATCGCGGGTGAGCATCATAAAGCCTCGCACACCCGTAGGTGATTTGGCTTTGGGGTTCCAATGGGATTCCTGATAACTAAGGGCTGCGAGTAGTTGCCAGTCGAGCTCATATTCTTCAGCAGCTGCGTGCAGCAAGTCCTGCCATTTTGGCAGGCGTGATTCCAGGCGGTGAGCAAATAGTATTGCGCCGCTATAGTCTATCTCACCCAGGTGCCCGTAATAGGTTTCTAGGGTGTCTTCGATAACACCTTCCTGCTTAATCTTTTTAAAGAATTTTTCCGCTTGTAAATAAAGGCTTTTGTCTTTTTGGATGGGGAAGGCCCAAGCCAGTTCCTGAGGCTCGCTTATATCAAAAGCCACCTGCGCTTCGGGAAATAGATTACTGTTTATCTGGAAGGCATTTGAGTCAACAATGGTGTAGTCGATTACGCCGTCGTGAACCAGTTCAATTAGATCGAGCATTTCTACGTCATGGCGCTCTTGCCACCGCAGCTCGGGGTAGGTTTTTTTCAGTTCACGCAGGCGTTCCGCATGAGAGCTGTTGCCAATGACAATGATATTTTTATTTTGCAGTTCTTCAATACTTTGTGGTCGCTGTAAACTCTGGCGATAAACCACCTGTTGGGTTACCTGTAAATAGGGCTCGCCGAACAAAACCTTTTGCTTACGCTTTTCGGTAACAGTTAAGCCTGCAGCTGCGAGATGGCCTTTATCGGTTCCCACATCATCCAGCATAACCCCTAGGTTTTCTGTTTCCCGAACTTCCAGCTTTACACCCAGGAACTTGGCAAATTTACGCGCGATTTGATATTCAAAGCCAGTGGTTCCGCTAGGGCCTTCATAGTAGGTGGTGGGGCCGTTTCGGGAGATAACCACCAGTTTGCCACTATTTTGGATGGATTCCAGCACAGTAGGTATGCGGCTGCTCTCCAACGCTGAAGCGAGAGCGACTAACATGGCACAAGTGAGGAGCGTCCGGATTGCACTCGTCGTGTGTCTGTAGGTCTTCTTTAACATTCGTTTCGTCATATTCTTCCAAAAACTCCGAGTTACGTTTCCCAAATGTCCTGTTCGAGTCCGCAGCTTTAAGTTTTAGTTATAAGCGCACTGGTTGCTGATTAGATATTGCTCAATTTTACAGGTTTAAACTGTGCGTAACTAGCTTGTTTCTTTACGCTCTTTCGTGTAAGCCTTGATAGAGAAGTCTAGAACATCACCTCGGCTTATGTGGGAGAATGCGCCAAATATCATTAACCCAGGCTGAACGATAAGAAAAGTTAATTGCCGGCGCTGTATTCAACTTAAAAAACGTCGAAATAATTGACAGTTCGAGCGTTTGATTGACTCGGCTCGCCAGCAGATTGTCGTTTCCCTAAATATCCTAAGATCAAGTACAATCTCGCCTTTCTGACCTTCACCCACCCATTTGTTTCCAGTACAACGAGGCGCAAGCAAAAAATGCTAACCCTGTGCGGTGCTCCCGCATTCTCTGAATTTCGAATCCGCAAGCTGCTTAACCAGGCTCAAAAGTCCAACCCCGGGGTACGTGACCTCAGTGCGTATTATTACCATTTCGTGGATGTCAGCGAAGAGTTGACGCCTGCTGAAATGGAAACCCTTGAGAAGTTACTTGAATACGGCTCTAGCCGTGATTCTGGACTACTCCAGGTAAACGCAATTGAAGCCGCAGTTTCAAACTCGGCTTCAATAAATGCAGCACAAACCGAGCCAGAAAAGCGTGATCTAGGCATGGTTGTAGTCCCGCGCGGCGGCACAATATCACCTTGGTCGTCAAAAGCAACAGATATAGCAAAAAATTGTGGATTGACAAAAGTTCGCCGAATTGAGCGCGGAATAGCCTACTGTGTCTTGGGCGAGGTGGACTTTGACACCTTCGCTCCCCTTATCCATGACCGAATGGTTGAGCAGGTAATGGGCTCTCTTTCCGATGTCGAGGTGCTGTTTACCAGCCAGGAGCCTCGTGCATTTTCTACGGTTAGTGTGTTGGAGGATGGTCGCAGCGCGCTGGTTGCTGCCAATTCTGAGCTGGGGCTGGCCTTGGCTGACGATGAGATCGACTATCTCACCGATGCCTTTGTCGACTTACAACGCGACCCCACAGACGTTGAGTTGATGATGTTCGCCCAAGCCAACTCTGAGCACTGCCGTCACAAAATTTTTAACGCCAGCTGGACCATAGACGGGGAAGATCAAGATTTATCGCTGTTTAAAATGATTAAGAACACCTACGAGCAGGGTGGTGAGGGTGTTCTTTCAGCCTATGCAGACAATGCTTCTGTCGTGGAGGGCTCTGTTGCGGGCCGTTTTTACCCCGACCCAGAAAGCCAGCATTACACCTATCACGAAGAACCTGTACATCTGTTAATGAAGGTGGAGACCCATAACCACCCTACGGCTATCGCACCATTTCCGGGCGCAGGCACTGGGTCTGGCGGCGAAATTCGCGATGAAGGTGCGGTCGGCAAAGGCTCCAAGCCCAAGGTGGGCTTAACAGGCTTCACGGTTTCAAACTTGAATATACCTGGCTATGAGCTGCCCTGGGAGCAGCACTACGGCAAGCCAGATCGCATCGTTTCAGCGCTGGATATCATGAATGAGGGGCCCATTGGTGGCGCAGCTTTCAATAATGAATTTGGTCGGCCCAATATTTGTGGATACTTTCGTACCTTTGAGGAAGATTTCAACGGTGAGCGGCGTGGTTATCACAAGCCCATCATGTTGGCGGGCGGATACGGCAACATAAAACAAGAACATATTGAACAGACACCTTTCTCACCTGGCTCCAAGCTGATTGTGCTGGGTGGCCCAGCCATGTTGATTGGCCTTGGTGGAGGTGCGGCTTCTTCTATGACCTCCGGCACCTCATCAGAAAACCTGGATTTTGCCTCGGTACAAAGGCAAAACCCGGAGATGGAGCGCCGCTGTCAGGAGGTTATTGACCAATGCTGGCAGTTGGGCAGGCAAAACCCTATCGCCTTTATCCATGATGTTGGTGCTGGTGGTCTGTCCAATGCATTTCCCGAGTTGGCGAAAGATGGCGGCTGTGGTGCCAGTTTCGAGTTGCGGCAGGTACCTAACGACGAGCCCGGTATGTCGCCATTGGAGATTTGGTGTAACGAAAGTCAGGAGCGCTATGTTATGGCGGTTGCTCCTGAAAACCTCGAGCAATTTAAACAGATTTGCGAGCGCGAGCGTTGCCCGTTTTCCGTGGTGGGTGAAGCACTTGAGGAAAAGGTGCTTATTCTCAACGATAAGAAGTTTGAATCTCGCCCCATCGACTTACCGATGAATGTCTTGTTTGGCAAGGCGCCAAAAATGCACCGAGAAGGTTCTAAACTCGTTGCCGAAACAAGCGTATTTGATTATACCCATATCCCTCTTGGTGAAGCCGCAGAGCGCATAATTCAGCACCCGGCGGTTGCCAGTAAACAATTTCTTATCACCATTGGTGACCGTTCTGTTACAGGGCAGGTAGTGCGCGATCAAATGGTGGGGCCGTGGCAAGTGCCCGTGGCAGACTGTGCGGTTACCACTGTAGCCTTTGATAGTTACGCCGGTGAAGCAATGAGCATGGGCGAGCGAACACCAACGGCATTATTGGACGCTCCCGCTTCCGGTCGTATGGCAATTGGTGAGGCCATTACTAATATTTGTGCATCGCGAATTGGCGCGCTAAAAGATATTCGCCTGTCTGCCAACTGGATGTGTGCAGCCGGGCACCCGGGAGAGGATGAGAAGCTTTATAGAACGGTAGAGACCGTTGGCATGGAGATCTGTCCAGCATTGGGTATCACCATACCAGTGGGTAAAGACTCCATGTCTATGCGAACCACCTGGCAAGATCCAGATACCGATGCAAGTAAAGCGGTTACTGCACCGCTTTCGTTAATTATTTCTGCGTTTAGCCCCGTTATTGATGTTCGCAAAACCCTTACACCGCAGTTGCTTCCCCTGGCAAATAATAAGCTCGTTGTTATCGACCTCGGCAATGGAAAAAATCGCCTTGGTGCCTCCATATTTACCCAGGTTTACAATCAACTGGGTGAGCAAGCAGCGGATGTGGATAAACCAGAACAATTAAAAGCCTTTTTTGAAGCGATACAGCAATGTTTACAAGAAGAGCTTCTCTTGGCCTATCACGACCGCTCCGATGGTGGTTTGTTCACTAGCCTGGCCGAAATGTGTTTCGCTGGGCGCTGCGGTGTGACCGTTAATTTGGATGGTTTTGAGGGGGATGCGCACTCGATCTTATTTAATGAAGAGCTGGGTGCTGTACTTCAGGTCGCCGAACAAAACCTGAAAACGGTAAGTGATATTTTCCAGCGTTTTGGCCTGGCTAATAATTTTGTGCTTGCAGGCGAAGCGAAAACGGATCAGCGAATAGAAGTGTTTAAATCTGGCGAGCAAGTTTACGCCAGTGAACGAGCGGCGCTGCAAGAGCTATGGAGCCTTAACAGTTACCATGTTCAGAAAATGAGAGATAACCCGGCCTGTGCCGATTCTGAGTTTACGTCTATCTCAGCTCCGGACCCGGGTTTAAGTGTTTCCTTAAGCTACGATATAGAATCTGAGGTTCACGCGCCAAGTATTAATACCGGCGCAAAGCCCAAAGTAGCGATCTTGAGAGAGCAGGGCGTTAATAGTCAATTGGAGATGGCCGCTTCTTTCGATCGCGCTGGTTTTACGGCTATAGATGTGCATATGAGCGATATACTCGCGGGCAGGTTGTCGTTGCAGGAGTTTAAAGGCCTGGCCGTTTGCGGCGGATTTTCTTACGGTGATGTTCTGGGAGCCGGGGAAGGTTGGGCGAAAACTATTTTGTTTAATGCCCTTGCGCGCGATCAGTTTGAGGCCTTCTTTCACCGCGAAGACACATTCAGCCTTGGGGTTTGTAATGGCTGCCAGATGATGTCTAACCTGAAGAGTTTAATTCCCGGCGCTGAGCATTGGCCGCACTTTGTACGCAACGCATCCGAGCAATTTGAAGCGCGGTTTAGCCTGGTAAAAATAGAAAAGTCGCCCTCGGTATTATTGGATTCAATGGCGGGTTCTCATTTGCCTATCGCGGTGGCTCACGGTGAGGGTCGCGCTGAGTTTGCGGATGAGGAGTCCTTGCGAGAATGTGAGCGAAGTGGTGCTGTGGCTATGAGGTTCATCGACAACAATATTCGCGTTACAGAAACCTACCCAGCCAACCCCAATGGGTCTCCAGCAGGCATAACCGGGTTATGTTCCAGTGATGGTCGGGCGACCATCATGATGCCTCATCCAGAGCGGGTGTTTCGCGCTATATGTAATTCCTGGCATCCACAAGACTGGCAAGAAGACAGTGGCTGGATGCGGCTGTTTAGAAATGCACGTTTGTTTGTTGAGTAGCATGTTAATACTCCTCACTGTGTTTAACATTCAGTGAGGAGTATTAAATTATTTCTTTTCTTGATACTCGCTTACAAAGCCGCCGATCTCTCGTACTGGTGCAAGCCATACTGCCTTTCTTCGCTTTTTAAGATAATCCAGTAGTTTATCGTGCTCCTCTTGCGCAATGTTCATATCATGCTCTCCCCCAACACCGTGGAATAAAAATACCAGCCAGGCTTTTTCTTTAATTGCCTGGTCTACTTGTTGAATCAGTTCATCTGCATTCTGCTTAACTATGGTAAACGCGCGAAGTTTGTTTAAGTCCACCTCTTCCAGCCTGGCATAACCACCTGATACTCCACGCGCTGCAACAAAGTGCTGCTGAATTAAGGGGTAAAATGCTTGCCCTCCCGCAAGGGTATCTCCGCAGGTGTAGGCAAAGCTTCGCTCGGTTTGCCCATCAACAGCTTGTAACAAAGCATTGTTAATGAGTATGTTGTCGTTCAAACGCTTGACCGTCCAAGTGTTTAAATCCCATTCAGCATTGAGCCATTCTCTGCCGGCGCCTCCCATGCAGGGGTGAAATAATGTGTGGTTACCCAGTTCATGCCCTTTGGCGGCCACTTTGCGCCAGTCTTCGATGCGGTTCTTAAAGCCTTCAGAATTTCCGTTGATGTAAAACGTACCGCGCATTTTGCGCTTCTCAAGAGCTGGTGCCACCTTGTCTATATGAACATTCAGCGCATCATCGTAGCTAAGCGATACAGCAGCGGCCTTTCCATCCCAGGGGAGTGAGGCTGCCTGGCCAGTGAGTGAAAGACAAAACAGCAGAGTTATTAGTGAGAGCTTTATTATCATTTCCCGTTACTCTATATAAAATGATTTGGTAGTGGATATAATTAGAAATCCTCTAAACTGTAATATACGCTTGATCTAGCCATCCATAATAGGATGGGATTGGCCGCGACACAAACCACCAGGATAAAACAAAAATGAAGAATCGTATTCTCGGTAGTTCTCACATAAAAATTAGCGAAGTAGGTTTGGGCTGCTGGCAACTGGGTGGCGACTTTGGCCCGGTATCCGATAGCTCCGCGAAAGAAATACTTGAAACGGCTTTGGCTGAGGGTATTAGCTTTTTTGACACCGCCGATGTATACGGCGCAGGCAAAAGCGAAAGCTATATTGGGCAGGTGCTGGCTGATGCTGGCAGTGAGGTGAAAATTGCCACCAAATACGGCAGAGGCCCGGGCAGCTTTCCCGATGGCTATTCCCTCATAGATCTAAGAGATTCAGTAAAGCGTGCACAGGATCGTTTACAGCGTGATTGTATAGACTTGCTTCAATTGCACTGCATACCAACTGAGGTAATGGCATACGGTGCCATTTTTGACTGGTTGAGGCATGTGCAGCAAGATGGGCACATTGCTCATTTTGGCGCGAGTGTTGAACGCATCGATGAAGCACTGATCTGCGCACAACATCCGGATCTTACCTCCTTACAAATTATTTTTAATTTATTTCGCCAAAATGCCAAAAAAGAATTATTTGATATAAGTCAGGAAAATAACATCGGAGTAATTGTACGCCTGCCTCTTGCCAGTGGTTTACTTAGTGGGAAGTACAATAGTTCTACTCAATTCGATGACAGTGACCACCGAAATTATAATAAAAATGGCGATGCTTTTAGTGTGGGTGAAACCTTTGCCGGTATAGAATTTTCTAAAGGGCTTGAGCTGGTAAAGGCCATATCGTCTTTCAAACCGGATACATACACCATGGCCCAGTTTGCCATGCGTTGGATATTGGACCACCCCGCAGTTACCACAATTATCCCCGGCGCAAGTAGCCATGAGCAGGTCAGCAGCAATGTTGCGGTGAGTGCTCTACCGGAATTGCCCGGCGAACTGCATCAGGCCTTGTATGATTTTTATATAACCGAGGTTGAGCAAAATATTCGCTGCGCAATCTAATCTTATTCAGGCTTATGAAAAGCAATTTTAAACTGGTTGGTCACCGAGGTAATCCGCAACGCTATCCCGAGAACTCTTTGGCGAGTGTTCGTTCGGCGATAAGTATCGGTGTTGATGCTGTGGAAATTGATGTTCAGCTTAGCCGCGATGGCGTATGCATGCTGCTGCATGATGAGAGCTTACTGCGCACAACGGGTATCGAAAAAACTATTGGAGAGTTGAGCGCGGTTGAGCTTGAAGCTATCAGCGCTCATGAACCTCTGCGCTTTGCTGATAAGTTTAATAGCACGCCGCTACCAAGCCTGGAGCATTTTTGCCGGGCTCTCGCCAATGAAGCAGTTGAGGTTTTTATCGAATTAAAGGCAGAGAGTTTAAAGCGGTATAGCGCTGAGTATTATGCGAGTGCGGCTATTTCTGCTAGCCAGTTGTTGGCGGGCCGACGAACGCTTATCAGCTATGATGAAGCGATTCTTAAAGCGCTTGTAAAACAAAGTGATGTTGCGATTGGCTGGATACTGGATGCCTATGATGAGCATCAACTAGGCCGTGCCCGAGCACTTCAAGCTGATTTTTTAATTATAAATAAAAAGCTATTGCCCAAAGACAAGCGCCCGCTTTGGTCGGGCACCTGGCAGTGGTTTGTTTACGATAGTGTCGATCTCAGTGAGGCTCAGGGCCTGGCTGAGCGAGGGGTAGATTACATAGAAAGCTGGGACCCATCAGTACTCGCGCTGTAACATATCTAACTTGTCGTAAAGATCTTCTGGCAATTCCAGATCACGTAAAATTGTTTCTGCCAGGCTTTCATTTTTATGATGCAAAGTCACATGGCATTCCGCGATCATGTTTGCCTGATAGAGCACATGGCCAAAGGGGCTGAGCTTATTCCCCGCCTGCAGGTTTACTTGCTCAGCAATGGCTTTACATATTTCTTTAGGCAGTTCCCAGTCTTTTGCTACCCAGTAGCTTACAGCAGGTGCCATAACTTTCATTACGGGTGTGAAAGCATTGTAACCGGGCTTAACTTCCTCTTCATTTAATTTAAATTGTTTGCAAAGCTCACTAAACACGGTAATTTTACCGATATCGTGCACCAAGCCCATGACGTAAACTTTAAACTTGTCTACCTTGCGGTAATCGGCGATCAGCTCACAGGCCACGGCGCAACTGAGCGAGTGGTTCCACATTTTTTGACCAGTATGAGAAAAATAGGCGGATTCTCTTTGCACAATCGGCTGCATAACTGCGGCGGAGAGAACCGAACGTATACCTTCAATACCTAGCTTCACTACCGCTTTTTCTATTTCATCAATGCGAGCGCCAATAGGGTTGAAATACACACTGTTAGCCAGTTTAAGTACGGCGGCGCTCATTACCGGGTCTTTGTTGATAATTTCAACATAATCCCGCGCGGAGCTGTTTGGGTCTCTCAAGCTGCGCAGCAAACGGGGGATGACCGAGGGTAAACGAGGAACGGCTTTGTTACGATTTTCTTGTTTTTGTAGAGAGGCTTTTACCATGTCCGCAACAAGTTTCTGGGGGACGGTAAGATTTTTCTCTGTATTTTTGGGGTACAAAAAACGGTAATAGGCCTCTTCGGAATCCTTGATGGTATAGAGCCTTGGCTCCGTGATAAGCCATTGCTTCTCCTCTTGCGGGTCAACTTTCTTGGAAAAGACTTTGTTCAGTAGTGACATACGAAGTAGTACTCCGGGAAAAATCTGTGTGCCTGGGTGTTACGCCGCTAGCTTGCAGCCAAGAAGGGCGGCTACTTGAAAGTCTAGCCCATATTCCCGAAAGTAGGCTTGGAAGATACCCGTGGCCGTGGGGCTGCCTCGCAACAAGTGGTGGCTAAGCGTTGAGCAAGTGCGCTTGCCGGTATGCGTTTAAGTACGAGTGCGGACTTTGTAGGCGGCATATCGCGCCAATTGCCTGGTTTTAGTACAGGGGCTGTTTCTTGCGTGTAGCCAGCCAAGTGCGGTGCTACCATGCTTTGGCTGAGGCGTTGCTATGGTAGAGCAATAGGGCATTGATACCAGCGGAAAATTCACTAAACCATGATAGAAGCGCAGTGATATTAACGGCTTATACAGAGTGGCTTTCTCAAAGAAGGATTACTCGAAAGTCTCGTCAACGCCGTAAACATGGAATTGCAAAATATCTTTCCAGCTGAGAATGCCTTCAATACTCAAGTCGTCTTGTACCACTGGCAGGCAGGATATGTTGTTTTCCAACAGTAAGATGGAGGCGCAGTCCACAATGGTTTCACTGTCTACAGTGATGAGTTCTGTGGACATTATGTCTCGCACTTTCAGGTCCATTTGAGTCCTGTCGTTTTCCCGCTCTTGCTCGGTACCAATAAAAGGGCTGAGGTGTGCGAGGACATCTCTGTCGGAAATCACGCCCAGCAGCTTGTTATCTTCCTCAACCAGTAAGTGACGGTAGTTCACGTTCGAAAATATATCGCGTAATTCCGCAAGATTTTCATTGGGCGATACGGTGTGAACCTGTTTGCTCATTATGTCTGCGACGATCATGGTGTTATCCACTTATATTTGATCAATAACGATACGTTCACCCTGCAAACTCATCTGGCAGCGTTTGCGAGTTTCTTCACACGACCATGTTCGGCCGCTGATACTGATAACCACATTCGGGTAGATCTGGTTGCTTACGGCAACACGCAGTTCTTCTGTAGATTTTAGTTTCTCTTTGATTAGCGCAAGCTGGCTTTTCATTTCATCTATTTTTGCGTGCAGCAGGGCCACGGTATTTTCTATTTTTCTGGCTTTATCCAGAGTGGTTCGGCCAATGCTTGTGGGCGTACCGCTGGACTGTATTTTTTTCAATATGCCTGTTAATTGCTCTTCTTCAAAACAGCGCTTCTTGATTTTCTTTTTTAGACGCGCTGCATCACGCTGCGCTTCATCATCTGAACCCAATACTACATTGGTGGTTACATAGGCGTCGCTGCCGAGAATTTTAGCGTTTACGCCAGAATTACTAAAACTGTATCCGCCAATAATGCAGCCACGCCCGCGCTCTTGTCCGGCATTGATGTAGCCCTCCACGCGAATACGACATTGCATTAAATACTCGTGCGCATGCAGGTCGCCTTCGCAATTTACACTGGCATGATGAAAAAACTTCGCTGTGATATCGCCTTTGGCCTCGAGGTGGCAGCCGTGCTCGTCGTCAATATCATCGGCATTAACGCCACCTGAAACTTCAATGCTGCCGCCAGCTTTTACGGTCGCTTTAGTAATGCTGCCTTTGACAAATACATCACCACTAACATCCACCTCGAAACCGGGTTCGATATTATGTTTCACCATCAGCGATCCGTCATAATTAATATTGCCGCTATGAATATCCACATTCTCCAGCAACATTAATTTATCAACTTTTACACCGGTTTTACTGAATACGGGGTGGCCTTTAATGGTCGCTACCAGAACGTTTTCATCGTCCTCACAAATATCTACGCCATCAAAGGGTTTTTGAAATTGAATATCCACTCCCGGTTTAGCTTTGATTTTTTTGCCGGTAACATCCATGCCATCCTGGCCGGCGGTGGCGGGCGTTTTTTGCATGAGCTTTTCGCCGTGTTCCACCACGGTAAATTCGAAGACTTCATGCTGATCAATAGCTTTAGAGCTGTTGGCGTCTTTTTGCGCGAGGGTCTTACTCTCCAGAAGTGATTCCAGGCTGGCGTTTTTGCCATTTTCTGCCGGGAGGGCATTAGCCAGAATGAGATCAAGGGGCTCATTGCTTTCGCTTAACTGGCGAAGCTTGTCCTGATCGATACACAGCTCGGAAAGCTTGGCTTTATCAATTTCCGCCTTGATTATCTCTGCTGTGAGGCTTTGGCCCCCCCATGCTTTATCTGTTTGTACCCTGGCGGTGGATTTATCGTGGGAAACGCTAATGCTTATTTTCGCGTCGCGTCTTTCTGCCAGCACGTAGCGGCCGGTTTCAAAGCGTTGAATCTTCCTCAGAAACAACTCCACGCTGTTTGTAACAAAATAGAAGCCGTCAAAACCACAACGTTTAAAATGTTCGTGCAGGGAGCGAAGGGTTATCGGTGCAAGTACTGGAGCATTTTCTTCCTGGGGAGCTTTGCTGGGAGATTCCACAATACCAAAAAGGCGACTGGTTTTTTCTTCAATTTCCAATCGGTATCTTAGGCAGGGGCTTTGTGTATTTGAAACGGCTTCCAACGTTTGTACTCTCTAAGGTCTTCACCCTTAGGTATAGCACAATTCACGCGCCAAACGGGCTGTAGGAGCATTTATCCCGGGCGAGTTTCCAATTTGGCGCGGATAAAATCGCTGTGGCTCACGTAAATGAGCTCGGCGACCTTGCGCACCACGTACTCTTCATATTTATCCAGGTTGCCGTCGGCGTAGGCAATGGTCCACATGCCTTTGATCAGTTGGTATTTCTCAGCGGGGCTGCAGCTGTCATTCACCAGTTGTGTAAACTGGTACAGGGAGGAGGCTTCCTCTCGCTCGGCTTTGGCCAGGGTGGTGAGGGTTTCGCATTCTTCGGCGCTTAGGCCGAATTTGTGCTGCAGGACCTGATGCAGGGCCCCTAACTCTGCCGGGTCAAACTGTTGATCGATCACTGCCACTTCTATCAGCAGCGCAGCACAAGCAAGCCTGCGCTGCTGCTCACTTGTACCGCCTTCTTCCTCAACCTGAAGCTGAGAGAAAAAGTCTTTAATTGCGCTTAACAAAGTAAACCCTTTTTATGCTTGAGCTTTTAGAAAGTTTTCCAGGTTGATCTGGTCCGCCACAAACCCTCTAATGCCCTGGGCGAGCTTCTCTGTAGCCATGGCATCTTGATTGTTGGAAAAACGGAATGCCGCTTCGTTTTCGATGACTTTAGCCATGGCATCGCCGCTATTCTCTGGTGAAAGCGCGCGCTCCAGTGTGCCCGTGTCGGCTTCCAGTTCACCCAAGAGCTGCGGGCTGATGGTTAAGCGATCACAACCGGCCAAGGCTTCCAGCTCACCGGTATTGCGGAAACTGGCACCCATAACGACGGTGTCGTAGGCGTGCTGCTTGTAGTAGTTGTAAATTTGGGTGACAGATTGCACACCGGGGTCTTCAAAGGGGCTGTACTCTTTTTTGTCGGTATTGGCCTTGTACCAGTCAAGAATACGGCCAACGAAAGGGGAGATAAGAAATGCGCCAGCGTCGGCGCAGGCGGCGGCCTGGCTGAAGCTGAATAGCAGGGTACAGTTACAGTTAATGCCATCTTTCTCTAATTGTTCTGCAGCGCGAATGCCTTCCCAGGTGGAGGCCAGTTTGATTAACACGCGATCTTTGCCGATACCTGCGGCTTCATAGAGGGCAATAAGGTGTTTAGCCTTGTCGATGCTGGCCTGAGTATTAAAAGAGAGGCGGGCATCTACCTCGGTAGAAACGCGGCCTGGAACAATCTTGAGAATTTCACAGCCAATAGCAACGGCCAGTTGATCGCAGGCAGCATCAATAGAATCAGTATTCGCCAGAGCATCTTTTACCAGGGGAGCATATTGCTCCATTTGAGCTGCTTTATAGAGGAGGGAGGGGTTGGTGGTGGCGTCCAATGGCTGATAGCGCTTAATGGCTTCAATATCACCGGTATCGGCTACCACATCAGAATACTGCTTTAATTGCTCGAGTTTGTTGCTCATAGGGCTCCTCGTGATGCTAGCGGGTTAGGTAAAAGTGCTCATTATCCTGTTTGATTCATGCGTAAACAAGGTGTGCTTATTATATGGGCAATATTGCCCATTAAAATGGAAATCCTGTTCCCAGGCTTATGGCGTGGCCGTTTTCTCCAATGCTGAAACCAATCGACACAGTTTCGAAGCCAATGCCGAGGATAGAGTAGGGGCGGCTAAGCCCGAGGGTAAAGCCCAACTGCAAAAGGTTATCAATATTTACCGGTTTGACTAAGGGATAGGAAGAATTCTTTTGGTTAAAGAAGTGTTGCCACAAAACATAGCTACCAAGGTTGAGCTGCCTGTTTAGCACTTTTACCGGTAGCTGACGTTTAAAATTGAGGCCCAATTCATAGAGGCCAAAGCTGGAATATTGCTCTCTGTGTTGAATCTTCTCCCCTGCCCACTGTAAAGAATTGCCCAGTTGAAACTGCCATAAACGCCCTTCGTAAAGGTCTGCCAGTACCCTTACACCGGCAATACCCAAGTTGGTACTCTCGTGGCGAGAGTAATCTCTTCCCAGGCCCAATTGTAAAAAAGGTTTCACCAATACTTTTTCGCTGGGCTGGTAAAAATATTCTGCGCCGGGTATCACGCTTAAGGTGAGTACTTCGTTGGGAACCCACATTTCCCAGTCGTTGTCTTCACCCATATTTTCATAGCCCACCGCCACCGGGGCCAGTATTCGCCATTGGGAGCCCTCTGGTTTTGCTTCAAAGCGCTTACTGGAGAAGGGCATTCGCACTACGGTGATACGCTTGCCATTTAAATCGTAGAAGCCGGTACCAAGCACGGCAGCGTAAATATAATTAACAGGTATATCTTCTATCAGTTGGACCGATGCATTTTGCGCTTGCGCCGCCAGTGAAGCGCAGAGCAGAGCGAGCAGGCTGCCTGTTTTAATAGCCAATACCAAAATTCGTTGCACTAGTTTTTCCTTTTACGCTCTTTCACAGAAGGAGTAAGCGTCTAATAAAATCTGCGCTGTAGCATCCGGCTTATTTGCATGCTCGGTAATATAGCGTCGAAAAATACGCGCGCCATATTCTCCATGAAATAAACCGAGCATGTGGCGGCTCATATGATGCAGGCGGTTACCTTTTTCAATTTCCTTCTGACAATAGTCGGTGAATTTTTCCAGCACTTCTTTTCTGCTTGCAAGCGGGTGCTCGTCGCCATAAATTTCTGAATCTACCTGGGCAAGAAAATAGGGGTTGTTATAGGCTTCGCGGCCAATCATTACTCCGTCTAAATCTTGCAGCAATATTTTGGACTGTTCCAGGCTGGTAATACCGCCATTGATAATAATGGTTAAATGTGGGAACTGCTGTTTTAAGCGAACCACATTTTCGTACTTAAGGGGCGGTACTTCGCGGTTTTCTTTTGGACTTAAGCCTTTCAGCCAGGCTTTACGGGCATGAACAATAAAAGTACTGCAACCGGCGGAGGCCACCTTCTCTACAAAGCGACACATGTCTTGGTAGTCGTCTTGTTCATCTATCCCTATCCGGTGCTTTACGGTAACAGGAATGGAGCAGGCCTGGCGCATAGCCGCCACGCACTCGGCGACAAGCTCAGGTTCTGCCATGAGTACTGCACCAATTTTTCCTACCTGCACCCGGTCACTGGGGCAGCCGCAATTCAGGTTCACTTCATCGTAACCCCAGTCCTCGGCCATACGTGCACACTCGGCTAAGTCGGAGGGTATGCTACCCCCCAGTTGCAGGGCCACCGGGTGTTCTTCTTTGTTGAAGTTGAGAAAGCGTGGTGCATCGCCATGCAGCACTGCGCCCGTAGTGACCATCTCTGTGTAAAGCAGGGTATTGCGAGTGAGCAAGCGCCAGAAATATCGACAGTGTCGATCGCTCCAATCCATCATGGGGGCAATGCAGAAGCGGTGGGGTGATGTGTGCATACGCGGTATAGAGCCCTCAGTAATTTCCACCAATGAGTGCGCTTATAGGGAGGTAATTAGCAGAGGTGTATCAAGAACTGCTGAAGTGCCAGTAAGCTGAGCATTCAAGAGCGTGCATTTTAATGCATTAAATAAGAGTTAGCACCACCTTCAATAGCTTTTTTGCTTGAGGGTGATAGCCATTCTATTGCTCATTCTGGTGTGTCTATGCGCTTGAATTTGTCAAAAATTTGTAAGTGTAGGCGCTAGAGCACAACGTTTTAAGCTAGCTGCTCTAGAATGAAGGGTATCGTGCTTTTAAAAAATTTGGTGTGAGCTATGTGTGTTCGTTTGCTGTACTTACTGTGTTATTCCTTTTTGATGCTCGGCATTACTGCTTGTGGTGGCAGTGAGACCAGCGAGGCGCCAAGTGCAGACCCAGGTTTAGAGCCTTCTCTGGAACCCACAAGCCCCCCTTCGAATACTAATGATCCAGAAACAGGGAAAACAGTGCAGCTGGATTGTGGCAGTGTGAGTGGGGGTATTTCTGCCAATCGCTTGGACAGCGAAGCAAAGGAGTATTTACTCTGTAAACACAACCAAACACGTTCTCAAGTTGCTTTGGGTAATTTTCTGGGTTTATCTGGCGATTTTGCTGTAGCCACAGATATGAAGCGCCTGCAATGGGATGCAAAACTGGAACAGGTCGCGCAAGCCTGGGCCAGCCAGTGTCAATGGCAGCACAATGCTAACCGGGCGGACCAATACAACGCACTTTCCCCAACGGATATTAACGGCAATGCGCTAAACCGAAATGTAAGTGTTGGAGAAAACCTGGCTTTTTTCAGTTCGAGCAACCTGGACAGCGCCACTATGGATTTTGCTGTGAGAGGATATGATGCCTGGGAAGATGAGGGACGAGATTATTCAATAGGGTCGTTTTCAGTTAGCGACCATTGTGATGTCAACGCCTGTGGGCATTTTACTCAATTAATTTGGGCTAGCAGCTATAAAGTGGCATGTGCCGTAAGTTATTGTCCTGCGGGCACTGTCTCATCCTATGGTGCTACTTACCTGGTGTGTAATTACGCCTCGGCTGGAAACTACAGTGGGCAGTTACCTTACAAGCAGGGTTCAGAGCCCGCAGATGTATGCAGTGAAGCCGATAACGGGCAGGCTCTATGTAAAAACGGATTAACAGAGGCCAATGACTACCGTTCGGGATTTTAGGCTTGTTTAAAAGCCTTAATTAAAAGATCTATGTGGTCTTCATATTGTGAGCCAATACCGATCTTTTCCATTTCCAGCTGAGTCTCCAGCAGGCCTGTGATATACACCCACAGACCATTGGTAACGAAGCCTGTTTCCAGGTTTGGGTTTATCGCGCCGATTTTTTGCAGCGAGGCAATGGCGGTATAGAAAGCGTCATAGATGCTTTCCCTGCGGCGGCGCAAGAATAGCTGCAGTTCAGACTCCCTCTCGGTGAACTCTTTACAGCTGTTAATAATGCGCATGGACTGGTTGAGTTTCGGGTCGGTAAAAGCCCGTTTTAAAATCATTTTAAGTTGCGATGTAAAATAATTTAGCGGTTCTTCTGTGGGGAGTTTGCTTAAGGCAGCAATAAATTTACCCGTTTCCACGCCAGCGTTGTGCTCCCAAAGAGCTTTAATCACGGCATCTTTATTTTCAAAATGCCAGTAAACGGCCCCCCGCGTCATACCTGCGGCCTTGGCGATCTCGTTCAGGGTGGTATTGGAAACACCCTGCTCAATAAATATTGCCGTCGCCGCGTCCAGTAGGGCGTGGTAGGTTTTCTCTGTGTCTTCTTTGGTTCTGCGTGCCATAGGGCGATGTTAACAGAAAACCCTTGTCAATTAATATACATGCATGTATGTTTGTTTGGTTGCTGTTATAGCCCCGCTCCACAAATATCTCTTTAAGGTATTGATATGTATAGGAAATCTAAGAATCATGCGTAAGTCATTTGCTTTGCCCCTGCTCCTGTTTGCCCTCGTTTCCGCGTGCTCGGAAGAGGAATCATCCGTGTCTGGTGCTGAGTCCTTACGTCCGGCGAAAATTATTTTGGCCGTCGCGGCAGGCGAAAAGTCACGTAGAATTTTCCCGGGCACTATCGAGTCGGCTGTCCAGTCCGAGCTTGCTTTTCGGGTAGGAGGGCAGCTTGAAAAACTGCCGGCGGTTCCCGGCACGGTTTTTAAAACAGGCGCCTTACTGGCGGAGCTGGATGACTCGGAATACCAAAATACCCTTAAAGACCGCCAGGCTAAATATTCATTAGCCAAGTCTCAGTACGAAAAAATAATACAGCTAAGCCAGCAAAACCACGTTAGCCCAACGAAAGTTGACGAGGCAGAAGCAGGCTTGAAGGAAGCGCAAGCTGCCTTGTCGGTGGCTGAAGACAACCTCAAACATACGCGATTGTTGGCGCCTTTCGACGGCGTGGTTGCGAACCTGCGAACCGAAAATCACCAGGTGGTAAACCCACACGAAACCATCCTGCAATTGCGCGCAGAGGATCAACTGGATGTTCGCTTCAATATCCCAGAGAGCCTGTTAGGCAAACTAAAACACATCGACGACCCTAGCGATGTTTGTGTTCAGGTGCGTTTTAATGTTTACCCGGCCAAGGCCTATCCCGCCTGTTTTAAAGAATTCGAATCCACACCGGATCGTTTAACCAGAACGTACAGTGTTGTGCACCGTATGCCGCCCATTCGGGAGTTTACTGCGCTACCGGGCATGGCGGTTGAGGTAGATCTGGACTTGAGTGAATTACTCCGGGAAAAATTTACTCAGGGCGTGTTAATACCCTTGTCGGCGGTTTTTGAAGAGGGCGGCCAATCTTTCGTATGGCGTGTGGACGCCAATGGCAATGTGCAAAAACGGCCGGTAGAAATTGGCGGAATCCAGGATGAAAAAATGCTTGTGACTTCCGGCTTAGAACCAAATGAGGCCCTGGTGAGTGTGGGGGTGAGTTATATTCATGAAGGCATGCGTGTGCGCCCGATAACCAAAGAGCGCGGGATATAAGCCATGAAATTAACCGAATATAGTATTAAAAATAAAACGGTTTCGTGGATGATGGTTATTCTGCTGGTGATCGGTGGAGTACTGTCCTTCAATAGTTTGGGGCGCCTGGAGGACCCGGAATTCAGCATTAAGCAGGCGCTGGTTGTCACTCGGTACCCGGGTGCATCGGCTCTGGAGGTAGAGGAAGAAATTACCCTGCCCATCGAAAATGCAATTCAACAATTACCCTATGTGTATCGAATAACATCTACTTCGAGTTCCGGTTTGTCTCAAGTAACCGTTGAGATGAAAAGTTTCTATCGTAAAAACGACCTTGCCCAGATCTGGGATGAGCTGCGTCGAAAAATAAATGACCTGAAAATTTACCTGCCTTCGGGTGCCCAGCCGCCAATGGTGCTGGACGATTTCGGTGATGTATACGGTGTTTTTCTCGGGGTTACCGGTGACGACTTCAGTTACAAAGAATTATCGGATTACGCAGACCTCTTGCGCAGAGAGCTGGTGCTGGTAGAGGGTGTTGGTAAAGTAAATGTTGGTGGTGTACGACAGCAACAAGTGTATATAGAAGTTGATCGGGCGAAGTTGGCCGCATCCGGGTTTTCTTCCGACGCTATTCGGCAATTATTAAAGAGTCAAAGCCTGGTTAACGATGCAGGGCATATGCGTATCGACTCTGAGTATTTGCGAATTGCCAGTACGCTCTCCGGCGCGGATGGCCTGGACGCTCTGGGGGGGCTTCTGGTGGGCAGCCAGCAAGGGCAACTGGTTTATTTATCTGATGTGGCGCAGTTAAGCGCAGGTTTTCAGGACCCACCCGAGCATTTATATCGATTAAATGGCAAGCAAGCCCTCACCCTGGGGGTCTCTTTTGCTTCAGGCGTGAATGTGGTTGAGGTGGGCGAAAATATAGAGGCGCGCTTGCAGCAACTTGAGTACCAGCGACCACTGGGGATGGAAATACATTCAATTTACAACCAGCCCCAAGAGGTGGAAAAATCAGTAAGCAATTTTCTGGAAGGCCTGGTTCAGGCCATAGCGGTAGTGATAGTGGTGTTGATGTTCACCATGGGATGGCGGCCAGGAATAATAATGAGCGGCGTATTATTGCTTACCATCTCTGGTACGTTTATTTTAATGAGTTTTTTTAACATTGATCTGCATCGCATCTCCCTAGGTGCTCTAATTATCGCGCTTGGTATGCTGGTGGATAACGCCATTGTTGTTACCGAAGGAATACTCATCGGCATACAGCGAGGTTATTCCAAGTTGGAGGCGGCGATAAAAATTGTTTCTCACACACGTTGGCCGCTGTTGGGGGCCACAATAATCGCCATCAGCGCTTTTGCGCCCATTGGTCTGTCGCCAGATGCCAGTGGTGAATTTACCGGTAGCTTGTTTTGGGTATTGTTGATCTCGCTTCTATTAAGCTGGGTGCTGGCGGTAACGCTAACACCGTTCTTTTGTTTTTTGATGTTTAAAAATAAACCGCAAGAAAAGGGCGCTGAGCAAGAAGACCCATACAAGGGTAAAGCTTACGGTGCTTATCGCTCCCTGCTCCATGTAATGCTGCATTTTCGCTGGCTTACCATTAGTGTCATGTTGGCATTACTGGCATCGGCACTATTTTCATTCGGCTATGTGAAACAGGCTTTTTTCCCGGATAGCGCACTTCCCGTATTCATGGTGGACTACTGGTTACCTGAAGGCTCCAGTATTCATGCAACGGAACACGATATTAAAAGCCTGGAGAAGGAGGTGCTGGCGCTTGGAGAGGTGGAGCAGGTGACAGCAACCATTGGAGCTGGAGCAATGCGCTTTATGCTCACCTATGCTCCGGAAAACTCTTATTCCAGCTATGGGCAATTAATTGTGCAGACAAAAGACTATAAAAGCCTGGAGCCTGCAATAGAAAAAGTGGAAGCCAATATAAAACAAAATTACCCTCAGGCCTTTACCCGCTTTCGTAGAATGGCGGTTGGCCCGTCTACCCCTGCAAAGATTGAAGCGCGTCTTGTAGGGCCAGATGCCGGTGTACTTCGCGAGCTGGGCTCGCAGCTAACCAATCTATTTGCAAGCGAAGCGGACGCGATAAACGTGCGTCACGACTGGCGGGAAAAAACCAAAGTGATACAGCCGGTTTTGGATGCGGCAGAAGCGCGCAGGCTGGGTATTAGCAAAGCGGATCTGGATGCGGCAATAAAACGGAATGTCATTGGCGAGCAGGTAGGTACCTTTCGCAACGGTAGTGATATGTTGCCCATTATATTGCGGCCACCTATTCATGAAAGGGAAGGTATAGAGCAACTAAGCCGTATACCCGTATACAGCCCAATACTGAGGGAGTACGTGGATGCCAGTCAGTTTCTGCTGGAAAACACGCTAGTATGGGAAGACCCGTTAATAAAACGTATGAACCGCAAGCGCACCTTAAGCGTGCTAGCAGATTCCGCACCTACAACAAACTCGTTCGCACTGTTTGCAAAACTCCGAGCTAAGGCAGAGGCCGTTCCCTTACCGCAAGGTTATAGTTTGGAGTGGGGCGGTGAGTACGAAGCACAGCAAAAAGCCAACAAGGCGGTATTTGCCTTCGTGCCTCTGGGTGTTTTAGTAATGATTATAATTACCGTGCTTATGTTCAGCTCAGTAAAACAAACACTGGTAATTTGGCTAACGGTACCACTTGCTATTGTTGGTGTGGCCTACGGCCTCTTGCTTTCGGGGGCGCCCTTCAGTTTTACCGCTTTACTGGCGGTGCTGAGCCTGATTGGAATGCAAATTAAAAATGGCATCGTATTGGTGGAGGAAATAAAACGCCTTAATGAAGAAGAGGGCTATGCCTGGCACCGCGCTATTAGCGATGCGGCAGTAAGCAGGTTGCGTCCGGTAACAATGGCGGCACTGACGACAATACTGGGGATGATCCCCCTGCTTGCCGATGTGTTTTTTAAGCCAATGGCGGTTGCGATTATGGCCGGGCTGGGTTTTGGTACGGTGCTTACCTTAATTGTTGTGCCCGTTTTGTTTGCACTTTTTTATCACGTAAAAGAGTAAGCCTGGTCCGTTAAAGCATGTCTTATGGTATTACAGAGGCCGGTAAATGTAGCAGGTGAAACCGGTAGCTTGCTCGCCGGCTGATTAAAAGAGCGGCGTCTATTTCACAAAGCAGCGAGCAATTCTTCTGGTAAGCGTGTTTATTCGCTTTAAGTGCTCAATAATGTCCGATTCAATCTGAAAAGCCTCCACACGGTTTGGTTCGTTAGCAACCAAGCGGTTAATTAGGTGAGAGGTGGCTTCGTCTGTTAGTTGCAGCAGCCCGTTTTTACTTTTTGCGGCTGCATTTGCGTGCTCTTTGTTACCGCTTTCTAATGCTTCCAGCATTTGCTCGTAGGTATCAACAGTTTTTTTGTAGATGGGTTTAAGTGTTTTGAGCGTAATGGGGCTAATTTTAACGTGTAGTCTTAGTCGTTTTCTGGCGCTATGTAAAAGATTATCCTGCACGACATCGGCGATGCTCTCCAAGTCGTTTGCAACAGAAATATAATCAGCAAGCGTATCCGACTCCTTTTTGCTGATGTTTTTTTGAGAGAGCTTGCCCAGGAAGCGAACAATTTCTCCATGAATCGCGTCCATGTATTTATCCTCGGTGCCCAGTTTTGCCACTTGCCTGTCGCCGCCTTCAGTAACCACTCGAAATGCCCGCGAAAGTGTGCCGCGCGCACCTTGCGCCATGCGTACCAGCTCGCGTCGAACAATATCCAGGGCCAGTGAGGGCTGGTCTAAATAAATGTCATCCAGATAGAGGGTTACGGGCTTGTGTTTTGTAAGCGCCTTCTCCTTTTGCGGAACAATTTTTTCCACCAGTTTTGCCAGTGTCTTGGTAAAGCCTATAAATAAAAGTGCATTGGCGATATTAAATAGAGTATGCGCATTGGCAATTTGCCGGGGCGTGTCTTTGGCGATTTGTTCTGCCGCAGAAAGCTGCGACGAAACCGGGGAAAACTGCCGAACCAGATCGGCGAACTGGGGAATGAAAAAGACCCACAGTAATACTCCCCCCAAATTGAATATCACATGAACCCAAGCCGCAAGCACTGCATCCCTTGGCCGACCAATAGCGGAGATGCTCGCAGTTACGCAGGTGCCTACATTTGCACCAAACAGTAAAGCAATGCCTGATTCGAGGCTAATCATGCCTTGGCTGGCCAGCACAATCACAATACCGGTTGTTGCCGAAGAGCTTTGTACAATGGCGGTAAAGGCCAGGCCCATTAACACCCCGGCTAGCGGGTTTGACAGGCTCTGCATGGTTTGAATGAACGGCTGCCATTGACGTAAGGGGCTGGTTGAACTGCTCATCATTTCCATGCCGAAAAAGATCAAGCCAAGGCCCATTAACGCCACGCCCCAGTGTTTAAGGCGCTCATTACGTGACAGTACCTCTATAAAAAAACCTGCAGCGACCATCACCAGGCCATATTTGTACACCTTGAAGGCAATGATCTGGGCCGTAATCGTGGTACCGATATTGGCACCAATAATTACGCCAATGGACTGGCTGAAATTAAGTAAGCCAGCGGAAATAAAGCCAACCAGCAGCACAGTGGTTACAGAAGAGGATTGCACGATACCGGTAATAATTGTGCCAGCCAGGGCGGCAGAGAACCTATTGCGGGTTAGCTTGGAGAGCAGGTTTCTCAAGCCGTCTCCCGCTACAGCTTTAAGGGCGTCCGTCATCTTGCGCATGCCGTATAAAAACAGCGCTAGCCCCCCCAATAGACCCGTAACGATTAATCCTACATCAAGGGGCGAAGCGGACTCCGGCATTATTGATACTCTCGCTGGCTGATGAAAAACCTGGGGGCGTGGTAAACCTGTCCGAACAAACGAGGCTTAGAGGTGATGCATGGATAAACTGAGGGCATATATAACTCGGTTAGGGTAAAGCGGCAGGTATTGGGCAGACCACTGCAGATACAGTTTATTCACATGTTCCTTAGGTGATTAGCATTAATCATAATAGAAATCTTGTGAAATTGTTCGGCATGAATCAAATGCTGGTTTTTGTCCTGCTTCATACTTGTTAAGTATAGAAAAATAGGAGTAGTTTTGATGACTTTAGCAAAGAATTTACGCAGTGCGCTGCGACATATGCTGTTTTTTAGCCTTTCTATCGCCTGCGCTAACTCCCTTATGGCCGCAGAAAAAGTGGCCACGGAGGAGGTGCCTGCTTTTGTGTTTCATAAAGCCCAAGGCACGGATATTGTGCGCAGTGATGGTGTGCCGGTTTTTTACCGGGGTATATCCTTTGGTAACAGTGTATGGAGCGATGAGCGTATTCCGCGCCTGCACCACGGGCAGAAAGACTACGTCAGGGTGAAGGATATGGGCATGAACCTGGTTCGCTTCTATATTAATTACCGCACACTGGAAAACGATGAAAACCCCTACCATTACCTTGATGACGGTTGGCAGTGGCTGGACACTAATATTCAGTGGGCGAAAGAGAACGGCGTATACCTAATTCTAAACATGCATGTGCCTCAGGGTGGCTTTCAATCCCAGGGAACAGGCTGGTCTCTCTGGCGTGAAATAGAACTGCAAAACAGATTGGTACAGCTGTGGCTTGCCATTGCCAAACGCTACAAGGATGAGCCTGTGGTATTCGGCTACGACTTGGTTAACGAGCCCGGAGTGCCAGATTCAAAACAGCAGTGGCAAAAACTGGCGCAGCGCTTGGTGAATGAGATCCGTAAAGTAGATATAAAACACCCCATTATTATCGAGCGAGTTAATTCCGTGAATAAAAAATGGGATCAAGATAAGGAGTTGAATTTTGTCAAAGTGGAAGGCGATAACATAATTTATACCTTCCATAGTTACGATCCTTTTTTCTATACGCATCAGGGGGTTCCCTGGCTTGATTATATGAAAAATAAAGAAGGCGGTTCCTGGCCCGATGCAAAGCTGGGGTATACGCGCAATATTTTGGAAAAAAGCATTGATGCCTACCTGGCTTGGGGTAAAAAAAATAATGTGCCGCTTTATTTCGGCGAATGGGGTTTATACAAAGCTAATTATGACGAGGGAAAAGGCGGCTTAAACTACATAAGGGATATGATGGCAGTTATAGAAAAGAGAAGAATTACCAATACTTTTCATGTGTACCATGAAGAGTCATTTGGACTATATCTTGGCGATGGCGAGCTAGACCCGGAAAACGTCAACCAGCCATTGTTAGATATCTTTAAAGAAAAATACAAATAGCAGACGCTGCGTTTTAATCCAAAAACAGCCGCTTTTTGCTAATTAGCCCGTAAATTTTATACGTCAATTAACGCTCGATCAACGTAGAGCAGCATTTCAGTAAACAAGATAATTATTAGCAAGAAAATTAATAGCTCAATCTATCAGCCTTTTTTACAAATTTGTGCACTTTTTATTTTACGTGGGGGCTACATTCGGTTTATTCTTGAGCCGCTAAACTATTGTTGCGAGTGCCTAAGCACTATTGTTCATATAGCGGGCTCGTTTACTAAGATATTTTGCTTACTGCAATGCAAGGTAAGCCTAGGCCACTAGGCTTACAAATAACAAAAATAAAAACAAAGTATTCCTACGTGTGGTTGAAACTACAACCAACGTTCATTTTGCTTCTGCTGCAATCAGAAAAAAGTATGGTTTGTGCGGTGCAAAAATCTATTTCCGGTGTGTACGAGTGTTGTAACGCATATTTGGGAATTGGCTGGAATGGGGCCAGAGTTATGAGCCCAACCAAGAAACTGTGATGCGTAGTGCTCTTTACATGGGCTGCTAATCAGTTTTAAAACAATAAAAATCTACTTCACAAGAGGTAATGACATATGTACTTAACCCGGAAGACCTTTAAGCGTATAGCTTCCCTGTTATGCATTGGTATTTCTGCAAGCTACGCGTCTGCACAAGCTGCAGAATGTGAGTATGTGGTATCCAATGAATGGGGCTCTGGCTTTACTGCGGCTGTTCGTATTACAAATAACACCAGTACACCGATTAATGGTTGGGAAGTGAGCTGGGCTTATACCGATGGTTCCAAGCGCACCAGCGGTTGGAACGCCAGTGTAGACGGCAACAACCCTTATACTGCAACTCCAATTGGTTGGAACTCAACCATTAACCCGGGAAGCACTGTAGAGTTTGGCGTGCAAGGCACCAAGGGTAGCGGTTCAGCCCAGACACCCGTAGTAACAGGTGATGTATGTAGTAGCGGTCCTTCAAGCTCGTCCAGTTCTTCAAGCTCCTCCAGTTCCTCAAGCTCTTCTAGTTCTTCAAGCGGTTCAACTGGCTCAACCAGTAGCTCTTCTTCAAGTTCTTCAAGCTCAAGTTCAAGCAGTTCATCTTCCTCCAGTACATCTGGTGGTGGTGCTTGTGTTTGTAACTGGTGGGGCCACAGTACCTTCGCCATCTGTGAAAATCAGGATAGCGGTTGGGGTAACGAGAATGGAACATCCTGTATAGGTGAGCAAACCTGCCGCAACGATCAGTCGCCAACAAGTGGTGGCGGTGTTGAGTGTGGTAGCAGCAGCTCTTCCTCCAGCTCCAGTAGCTCTAGTTCTTCAAGCAGCAGCTCCAGCAGCTCTTCCTCGAGCTCTAGCGGTTCTACTACTTCCAGTTCCAGCAGCTCCAGTTCTTCAAGTTCCAGCTCTTCAAGTTCTAGCTCTAGCTCCTCTAGCAGCTCGTCTTCAAGTTCTGGCGACCCGATTGCACGTGTAGACAACCCCTTCGTTGGTGCTAAGTGGTATGTTGATCCCGTATGGTCTGGTAAAGCAGCTGGTGAGCCTGGTGGTTCTGCAATTGCTGGAGAGCCTACATTCGTTTGGATGGACCGTATCGGCGCAATTGCCGGCCCCGCTGATGGCGACGGCTTAGGTTTACGTGGACACCTGGACGAAGCACTGGCTCAAAACGCCAACTTGTTCCAGTTTGTTGTTTACGATCTGCCAAACCGCGACTGTGCTGCTCTTGCCTCAAATGGTGAGCTTCGCATTTCTGAAAACGGTTTTGAAATCTACAAAAATGATTACATTGGCGAGATTGTCAGTATCCTGAGCGATAGCAAGTACAGAGAATTACGTATTGCTGCCGTTATTGAGGTGGATTCACTGCCTAACCTTATCACCAACCTGAACGAGCCTGATTGTGCAGAAGCCAACGGCCCTGGCGGTTATGTTGATGGGATTCGTTATGCGCTGCAACAGCTGGGTACTTTAGACAACGTATATTCCTACGTTGATATCGCTCACTCCGGTTGGTTAGGTTGGTCTTCCAACTTTGGCCCAGCGGTTAACCTTATTGGCGATGCAGTAGGTGATCTGGGTTCTGGTATTAACCCAATTTCTGGTTTTGTCAGTAACTCCGCTAACTACACCCCTGTAGAAGAGCCATACTTGCCAGATCCTAATCTGCAGGTAGGTGGTATGCCCATCAAGTCGGCCGACTTCTACGAGTACAACAACTATCTCGAAGAGTTGAGCTTTGTTACCGACTGGCGCAATGCCATGGTATCTCGCGGCCTGCCAAGTAATATTGGTATGTTGATTGATACTGGCCGTAACGGTTGGGGTGGTTCAGGTCGTCCTAGCGGTGTTTCCAGCAGTTCCAACTTGAATACCTTCGTAAACGAGTCTCGTATCGACCGTCGTGAGCATCGTGGTAACTGGTGTAACCAGTCTGGTGGCGTAGGCTATCGTCCACAAGCTGAGCCTCATGCAGGTGTTGATGCTTATGTATGGGTTAAACCACAAGGTGAGTCTGACGGTATATCCGATCCAAACTTCCCCATCGACCCTAACGACCCGAACAAGCAGCACGATCCAATGTGTGATCCTTTCGCTCAAAACCGTTACGATTCTCAGTACGGTACTGGTGCGGTAGATAACGCTCCTCATGCTGGTCGTTGGTTCCCAGAAGTGTTCAAGATTCTGGTGGATAACGCTTATCCTCCACTCTAAGCATTTAGCTGCAGAGCTTTAGTTTCTGCATTGAATGTTCTTAAAAGCCGCAACCTCCGGGTTGCGGCTTTTTTCGTATTTACGGCGCAGGTTTGACTGTAATCCATATACACCGGTCTACTTTCCTATAATTTGAGCAGAACTGTTCATGTTCCTCAGGAGAACTGACTTGCTTGAATCTGATGCGTTCCATAATCAGCACTTTTCCCACCGCGTAGGCTGGTTGCGTGCGGCGGTGCTTGGTGCAAACGACGGTATAGTGTCCACCGCCAGCTTAATTATAGGAGTCGCTGCTGCCGGGGCAGGGCGCAGCGAAATACTGTTAGCGGGTTGCGCGGGCTTAATGGCTGGTGCTATGTCCATGGCGGCCGGGGAGTATGTTTCTGTTAGCTCTCAGGCAGACAGTGAGCGAGCCGATTTAGAGTTGGAAAAGCGTCACCTGGACAGGGATATAGATTACGAAAGAAAAGAGCTGGCACAGATATATGTTGCACGAGGGCTGGAGGATGACCTGGCTCTGCAGGTGGCCGAGCAGCTTATGAGGCACGATGCTCTGGCTGCACACGCTCATGATGAATTGGGCATAATCGAACGTACAGCTGCCAGGCCGCTGCAAGCGGCACTTAGCTCAGCGGTCGCTTTTACCATTGGTGCAATATTGCCTTTAATAACACTGCTGGTATTCCCCGAAGGGAATACGGAGATCTTCGTGGCCCTCTTGTCATTACTCAGCCTTGCTGGCCTGGGTGTTGTATCAGCAAAGATTGGCGGGGCAAGAGTGCTTCCCAGCGTGCTGAGAGTAAGCTTCTGGGGCTCTGCCGCGATGATAGCCACGGCTGCACTGGGTATTGGTTTCGAGGTGCTGTTTTTGTAATTACCAAGCGAAACAGGCCGGTGAACTTGCGGAAAAAACGCCGTAATACTTCGATCGGTTCTTTTTAAAGCATATTTTGATTCAAATATACTTTAAAAAATAGCCAAATCAGTCAGAACTTTGCTGCTTAAATGTACTCAAAATTACTGCAAGCAACGGTTCATGGTAATAATCTCCCCCTAGAACCCACGTTGCTAGCTCCCCAAAGACTCTCTAACTTTTACAGGCGGACCCCAAGTGGCTCCGCCTTTTTTATGTACAGGATGTACGGTATGTCGCGGGCGCATGGATGCGCAGGAGCGGCGCGCTCAAATTCACTACGATAAGGCATAATTATGGCGAGAGCAGTGTATGTACAGGATGTACGGGCAGAAAATTGCTCCCCGGCAATTGCTCCGTGCATTGCTCTAATAGCTACATCCCTGTAGCGAATGCATTTCCTGCACTTCCGCCATGAGCTCGCCCCGCGAACGCAGTGAGTGCTTTGGGTGCCATGGCGGTCGTATGTCGCGGGCGCATGGATGCGCATAATCACAGGGATGTGATGTAGTAGAGCAGGGCAGGAGCATCTTGCCGAGGAGCGGCGCGCTCAAATTCACTGCGAAGCCACGGATGGCGAGAGCAGTGTATGTACAGGATGTACGGGCAGAAAATTGCTACCCGGCAATTGCTCCGTGCATTGCTCTAATAGCTACATCCCTGTAGCGAGTGCATTTTCTGCACTTCCGCCATGAGCTCACCCCGCGAACGCATGCATACGCCAAATCACATAGCTGTGAAATAGCTAAGCCAGGCCGAGGGCAGGGTGCTTAAATTCACACAGGCCTATTCGTGGTAGTGCTGTATTCGCTCATTTAAATCTGGTCGAATACGCTCATCTGGCTTTTCCTTATAACTGCCAATATAAATAAAACCGGCAATTTTTTCGTCGGAAGTCAGCCTTAGATGTTTCGCGACCCCCTTATCAAAGGCATACCACTCTGTTAACCATTGCGCGCCAAAACCCAAAGAGTGAGCCGCAAGTAAAATATTTTGACAGGCAGCGCCCGCGGAAAGCACCTGTTCCCACTCGGGTACTTTGGCGTGGCTGACTGGCGAGCTTACTACCGCAATAACGAGAGGAGCACGCAAGAAACGATTTTGTTCAAAGGCCAAAAGCTTGCTGGAGGCTTCTGGGTTTTGCTCGGAAAAACACTCACACAAAACTGCGCCAAAGCGCTCGCGAGCCTCCCCCTGAAAAATCACAAAGCGCCAAGGACCAATTTTTCCATGATCAGGCACTCTGTGGGCGGCCCGCAAAATTGTGTCCAATTGCTCTTTTGTAGGCCCAGGCTCGATAAGGTCTTTCGCGCTTACAGAGCGTCTGTTTAAAAGAAAATCGCTTATCGTATTGTTCATGGGGGCTCCATCATTCACGTGTCTTAATGATTATTTTACATGCTTGAACTTGCTACAACCAAGAAATCACCGCGTTATGGCAAACCCTCCAGCTAAAAGGCCATAAAGCCATAAGAAGCTGGTCATTTCAGTTTGTTGGCGCATGGTCTAAAAAGCGCCTGCGGGAATCTATATACAGCGGTATAATCGCCACACTTTTTAAATGGTCCACGAGAAAAACATGTCTGTAAGAACCCGTATTGCACCTTCTCCCACCGGAGACCCTCATGTGGGCACAGCCTACATCGCACTCTTTAATCTTTGCTTCGCCAAAAAACATGGCGGCCAGTTTGTATTGCGAATTGAGGATACCGATCAAAGCCGTTCCACTCCGGAATCCGAGCAAGCTATTCTCGATTCTCTCCGTTGGCTAGGGCTTGAGTGGGACGAAGGCCCAGACGTAGGTGGCAAGCACGGCCCCTATCGTCAGAGTGAGCGCAAAGACATCTACATAGAACATGTTCAGCAACTACTGGATGCAGGGCACGCCTTTAAGTGCTATCGCACCGCCGAAGAGCTGGACGAAATGCGCGTTAAGCGGCGTGAGGCGGGCATTAATACAGCACTTAAACCCTCCGATTTAAAGCTGGATGAAGAAGAACAGGCCAAGCGTGAAGCGCAGGGAATGCCCTACGTGGTGCGCATGATAGTGCCGGAAGAAGAGGGCAGCTGTGCGGTAGAAGACCTGCTGCGCGGAAATATGGATTTGGACTGGAACCTGGTAGACGCGCAAATCCTGCTTAAATCCGATGGCATGCCCACTTACCACCTTGCCAACGTGGTGGATGACCACCTAATGGGCATCACTCATGTTATTCGCGGCGAAGAGTGGATTAACTCGGCACCCAAACATCTCCTGCTGTACAAATACTTTGGCTGGCAAGCGCCGGTATTCTGCCACCTGCCTTTGTTGCGCAACCCGGACAAAACCAAACTCAGTAAACGTAAAAACCCCACCAGTATTCTCTACTACAAGCGCATGGGCTTCTTGCCAGAGGCGCTGGTGAACTACCTGGGGCGCATGGGTTGGTCCATGCCCGACGAAAGCGAAAAATTCAGCCTGCAGGAAATGCTTAACCACTTTGATATCTCCCGTGTATCCCTGGGCGGGCCAATATTTGATGTGGAAAAATTGCGCTGGCTCGATGGCATGTGGATACGCGAAGACAACAACGACCGACAATTGGCCGGCCGCCTGCAAGAATGGTTGCTCAACGAAGACAACCTCATGGCAGTTATTCCCCAGGTAAAACAGCGCATGGAAGTACTCAGTGACTTTATTCCACTGGTTGCCTTTCTCGCTGCCGGTAAACTGGCGGTAAGCGAAGCAGACTACGCCAACAACAAGCTGGAACTTGAAGACCAGAAGAAAATCCTGCAATTTGCCCTATGGAAAATGGAAGCGCTGCGAGAATGGCAACGGGACGAGATATTTGCCGAACTTAAAGCCCTGGCAGACGCCACTGGCCACAAAATGAAAGACTTCCTCGCCCCCATCTTCGTCGCCATCTCCGGCTCCACCTCCAGCTTCTCCGTAATGGACGCCATGGTGTTGTTAGGCCCGGACATGAGCCGAGCCAGGCTGCGCGAAGCGGTGGAAACTCTGGGTGGTGCGGGTAAAAAAGTGCTTAAGCGCTATGAGAAGGAGTTTGCGCAACTTCAAAACATGCCCGGCAATCAATAATTTAGAAAAGTGGGCGTGACAAATGTTGTTAGTAAAAAATAAAACACCGCTTGTTCACGCCGTCTTGCCCTACACGGACCATTGCGATCAAAATTTTGTGAGCGTGATTGTTAAGGGCAGCTTCGACATCACCGCCGACGGCACCCTAAAGCTTGCAGACAAGCAAGAACCCTTACGGGAGACGGATCAATATACAGAACAACCCGGTAACGCCAGCTTGTTGCGGGAATCAGATTACTGCCCCATCAAAACAGCAACGGACGTCTTTGTACTTGGTGATATTGTCAGCCCTAATGAAAAGCCCTGCTTACAATTCGATGCCTGTATGGAGATAGGCCAGCATCACCGTGTAATTAGAGCCAGTGGCGACCGCTACTGGCAGAAAGAAGGTTTGCGCTACCAAGCCAGCCAGCCTCAAGCATTTAGCCGAATGCCACTTATACTGCAAAATGCTTATGGTGGTAGCGCTACGGAAAATGAAGAAGCTGCTCCAGAAAGCTATGCATACAACCCTGTTGGCAAAGGCTTTATCAGCAAAAATACCAATATAGAAGGTGTAGCCCTTCCCAATTTGGAAAGCCCAGAACGCTTAATCAGCACGCCAGAACAAAAGCCGCTGCCATACTGCCCGGCCTTTCTAAACAAAAACTGGCTGCCGAGATCTCAGCTGGCTGGCAACTGTGATGAGCAATGGCAAGCCCAGCGTATGCCATTGCTGCCAAAAGATTTCGACATACGATTTTACAACGCTGCCCTGCCAGAATTTATACTGCCCATGTTAAAAGGCGGAGAGCCTGTAAACATGCAAGGCTTCAGCCCGGAAGGCGCGCTAAGTTTTACCCTGCCTAACTGGAATATGAAAATAAAATATTGCATGAAAAATGAAGTGCTGGAAGCGCGTTCTAAATTGGATACCCTTACCATACTCAGCAATAAACGGCAGGTAATCATAAACTGGCGTGCTTGCTTTCCTTGTGCGCAGAACTTTCTTTATATTAAATGGATGGAAATTAAAGCTGTATACGTATAACACCAGCCTCAAGCTGGCGTTATTGTAGTGATTTTATTGCCCTATGGTGCGTTGGCATAAATGGCATTCATCACCTTGTAAATGCGTTTTACAATGCCGTATGGCGCAGTAATAGTGATAGTGCCTGTTGGATCATACGCCGCCAAATGGCCATGCTGTGGTACTAGCGGCCTTAATACAGGCAAAACCTTGGCCACGCCGGTGTTGCTCTTTGGTGTGAATGCCGTAGTCACCCACTGCCAGTCTTTAAAAGGCGCATCTTCCCTAAAATCAATATATGGGGTATGCGAGGAGCGAACAGTTTTAAACGGAAGCACAAGCAAATAATCATCGATTTTTATAACAGTCATTAGATTGGCATCCAATATTTGACCGAAGTGATGAAAATCCAGTTGTTCTGCCGCGAGGGAACTTGCCACAACCTGAGCACGCGCGTAAGAGTGAATAATTATCGGGGTATCAATATTTTTTTGTGCCAATTCAACCAGTTTTGTGAGCTTTATTGTGTCCACTTCATGAATATACTCATACGACCGGGGCTTTTCCGGCGTTTTTGCATTTGCGAAAACGGTAAAAACCATTAACAGAATAATGAAGAGGCTTCCGGTTTTAGACATAACTCTTTCCTTTGAGGTGGCTAACATTTTCTAAATTGTACAAAGAAAAATAGCGCGTATTATGGCTTTTTTGTGTAAGAAAAATGAATATGTAAAACCACAAACAATTTTACAGCCAAAGTATTCGTTTTATTTTAGTGGCTTGGCTACTTTCAGTACATTCGATACCAATGTGCCCAAGGAACAGCATACAAAATAATCCGCAGGATGAACCAATTGTGAATGTTCGAAAATATTCACATTAAAAAAACCTGTGCAGCCCTTACCCGTATACTTAACATCGTCGGGAAAAACCGCTACATCTTTAAAAGGTGCAAATACCTGGTGCGACCCCCTCTCCGTAATAGCCACCACAATATGCTTTAAGGCTTGCGCTCCCTCAACATTAAGCCCGTTTTTACCGTATTCAATTGTAAACTTGCCACTAACTAGCGGCTGCCCGTTGGGAGACGCTTGTAGCTTAATTTCTATTAGCGGTTTTTCTGTCGTTTCAGGCATAATTTAACAGGATAATTTATTGAAGGGCGATTTCCACCACCATGGTATTGGATTTGTACTCATCCACAGTAGCGTAAACACTGTAAGTAGCTGCCGCAATTGGAATGTTGAGATTTTGGTATAAATCGATATTAAAGCTGGAAGAGACTGTTTCCACGGTGTTCTCCGCGCTTATAGGCAAGCCCGCCATAGGGGATTCGCGAAAACCAATATTTTCCATTTTGCCGCTGTAGGACTCGGCTGTTTGCTGATTAACCGCAACAAGAATTACCCGCTCTGCAAGATCCATGGCATTTTCACCCGTGGCAACATCCAATATAAAGTAACCTGAAATCATCGCCTTAAATGGCCCGCTGCTGTTTCCATTTGGCGTTACCAGCATTTGCTTTGGGTCTTCATTAGCTGGCCATTCGCTGAGTGCAGGCGCATTAATAATTATGCCTCTAAAGTCGCTGAACAAAGGGTCCAGTAATTTTGGCGTACAGGCAAACTCAGATGTAGAGTTATTCTCAGCTTCATTAAAGTCACAGTTTTGGGGAAGTTCGTAATCATTGCTAGACATGGTATTTTCACCAATCGAATTCGCGCAACCTGCAATCAGGCTACAAAGGGCAATAAGCAGGCTGTTGCGGATCACAGTTCTCACTTAAGAAAGGTCAAGTTTTTTGACGATGGGCTGGCAAGCACTGCAATAGTCGTTGGGCGCGTGCTTGGCACCAATACCATTTGCTCCGAACATTACACAGCCCGGTGCTCCACTCCAGATTTTGGTGCCCGCATTGTAACTTGCGCCTTTTTCACAGTGTGGGCCAGCGTGATTTTTATCATTCACACCTCTATTTTCTCCGTACAGTGTTGGAGGGCCATCGGGTAACTTTTTCGCTCCAGAAATACTGGTTTTATTTCCGTAAGCCACCATGCCGAAACGATGGCCAACTTCATGGTTCCATGTGTACTCGCTTGTATTTGCCGGCATGTTGTCCCAAACCACCCGTCGGGCACAGGTTATCAAGTCAACTCCGCCAGGATTCCAGCTAAACCCATTGGTCCAGCCACTGGCAATATTCACTTTGGCATAAAACATAAGCTGACCCTTTTTAGCGTTCAACAGCTTATCCATTTTAGCGTTCCGTTTAATCTTAATTTGATGGAAACCGCCAAAGGTACGTAATTTCGTGCCGGTTATGCTGACATCTGCATCGGCAACCGTGTGGGATTGCGTGCTCTTGGTTTTGGGGTCTTGCAGGCCGATCATGCAGTTGTTAAACCATTTTTTTGCTTTATCATCGGCATCGTCCAGCCCAAACCATAAAAACTGATCGAAAATAAGCGTTACGTCTGTTGCGCTTATTACCACTTTGGGGTCTGCACCACCAGCTGCGTAGGATTTACGAAACTCCAAGCTACCCATAGTAGCTATATATTCCGAAAAAACCGCTGCAATACCCACCTTTTTGTGAGCTGCCGAAAGTGAAAATGCTTTTTTTACATCCGAGCCAAATGAACCTATATTGCCACTGCCATGCATGCCAATGGTTTTCCGATACGGCACTTTTTTAGTGCTGCCTACTTTCTGCAAAGCAATAAAATAAGCTTTGGCGTGCGCCTCCATTTTCCCCAAGGCACTTGCAGGCACTTTGTTTGTGCCATCGTCCATGCACATTACCTGGTAATACAACTTGCGCCAGGTTTCCACCTCCACCGAGTTTACAGTTTTGCCGTCGGAATCTTTTGCTTCTATTTTATATTTATTGCCACCGGCGGCAGGTAGTTGAATACTTTCATCAAATACGTATTCTTTTTCTGAACAAAAACCGGAGCAGTTATGTTCCAGCTTGAATTTGGGGTTTCTTCCTTCCTCTTTGGCGGTATAAGTCACATTCTTGCTGCCAATAGGCGTAATTTTCGACTTAAAATCAACGGGGGCTTTATCGTTGTCGAATTTAACTTTTATCGTTAACTTGCCACAGCGATCTTTACTGCCGATATCACTGTCCTTAGCATACTCGTCGTCTTTTTCGAGATTAACCCACTGTTTTATTGTCACGGCTCTACTTCTTATAAAATTTCAATAGCGGCAATACTGTTCTTTTCCGGCTTATCATCCAAGGCAGCAGGCACCACTACAAAGGGTGGCTGTATCTCAGGTATTGGTGGCGTGTTTGGCGAAGAGCCCTTGTTCTGCACCATCATATCCCCCAGGCGGCAAACGTTTTTTCCATCTACTTTTACGTCAAAAGAAAAATTAATAAATTCGGCCTTACCCTTGGTTTTACTGGAAATAACACCGCCCCCGGCGGTACCTGCTTCATCGCCAGTACTGGTGGAAAAATTTGAGCCGTCCAGCATGATTGGGTTGCCATCCATCTTTACCGTTTTACTGCCTTTGGCTGTATCGGTGGATTGCGCAATATTGGGATAGGGAATGGGAATGGGCCCACCAGGCGATGGCGTTTTGCAAACATCAGGAAAAGCAATGGAAACTCCATCGCTGGATTTATGCACTACCGTGCGCATATTGACGTTAATGGTTGCTGGCATCCCTCAAAAACTCCTTATATCGTTTCTAATATCAGAGCGCCACGCTTGCTACCATCGCTGGCGCAGCTATGCAGTGAGTACCCGGCTTTCCCCTGGCTCGCGAACAAAACGGCCAAGGCCCCAGCTGCAGCACCGGTATTTCCGACACTGGTGGCAGGGTAGTGCTTAGCCTGCACCGTTGCGAATAACTCTGCGAGGCGAGACTGGAGCAAACCCAGTTCGTAAGCATAATAGCTCTCGCCACTAAAATCCGAGTAGAAATGCGTAAATGTGCAATGCTGACCGGCGGCGAGAGCTGCGCGGGTAGCCTGCACCAGCCCCTCACCACTACTGGACTTATCACCCCCTAAGACATTGCTTTCCATACCAAATCCACATCCCTTAATAAGAGATAGAATGTCTGCTCCTCGCTCGCTAGCAGTCGATGCCTGTTCAACAAGCAAAGCGCAAGCAGCTTCGCCGGGAATAAACGCATCCACATTGCGTTCGCTTTTTACCCGCCACTGCGAATCATAGTGAGCCAGACGTTGCTCAAGCAGGTAGCTGTCTACCGCTAGCACTATGGCATGCTTTAACGCACCTTGCCGCAAAGCCTCCACCGCCTTGTGCACTGCTTCAAAGGAGGCAACATGGCCAGAGCTTAAAACCTGGGTTTGGCTTATGGATGCAAGCCCCATGCGCCCAAGCAAGGGCTCAAACACATGTTGTTGATTCAGGCCTGTATCTGCAGCTGGCATGGCAATAAACAAACCCGTACGCGACAAGTCACTGCGGGAAAGCTTTGACTGCGCCAAGCATTCCTCCAGGGCCGGCATGGCGAGCTGAATTAAACGTTCTGCCCCTTGCGCAGTGGGCTCCAGCACAGGCACCTGCCCCGCAAACAGCGGCAAGCGCATATCCCACTCCGGCTCGTCCGGGGTACAGGTGATATAACTGTGCTCGGTAAAGGCCACAAGGCCCGCGTTAAACGCGGCAAAACTTTGCTGTGCATTCCCCCCGACAGGCGTAAGCGCCCCCAGCCCTGTTATGGCAAAGCTTGCAGGCGTAGGGCTTGAATCCATGAAGGGCGGTTCTCTAGTGCGGGTGAGGGTTTGGCAGAAGGGTAGTTTAAAGCAATAGGGGGGGATGAGAGCAAGCTCGATAGAGTAAAAGCGCAGCTGAGGGCCTAAGCAACTATTCCCGTAAGCCTGCAAGGCAGCCAGTAATAGGCCTGAAGTAAAGGGGCGTGGCGCCAAGCCCCTTCAGAATGGGTTGACAGCAACAAAAGCACTGATACAATGCGCACCCTCAGAACATTCGGGGCCTTAGCTCAGCTGGGAGAGCGCAACACTGGCAGTGTTGAGGTCAGCGGTTCGATCCCGCTAGGCTCCACCAAACAATAAACCTCGCTCGAAAGAGCGGGGTTTTTTTGTATGTGGGTTATAGCGGGAGAGAATCGCTGAAGCGGTTTGATCCTGCCGGGGCGCGCAGCCTAGGCTCCACCAAACAATAAACCTCGCTCGAAAGAGCGGGGTTTTTTTGTTTGTGGGTTATAGCGGGAGAGAATTGCTGAAGCGGTTTGATCCTGCCGGGGCGCGCAGCCTAGGCTCCACCATACAAAAACCCTCATTCGAAAGAGCGGGGATTTTGTTCTAGCGCTGTGTATGTGCAGTATGTAAGCAAGTCTGGGTGTCCAAACGCCTTGTGTCCTTGGTCAGATTGAAACATCACATTCTTAGGCCGACCACGGGATTCGTAAGCCATTCGCAATGCTTGAACCGTGAGTTGCGAATCAGGGTTTGTTGAACACGCCTAGCCAACCAGTTTACGTTTATACAAATCAAGAACGATGGCCAAAAAAAGCCATTGCTGACCGGACCAAATATAGGTAACGTCGCCACACCAAACGGTATTCGCTTGCGCCACAGTAAACTGTCTCGCTAGATGATTCTCTGCAATCACTGATTCTTGTGTGGCTTTTTTGTATGTATGCGAAGGCTGTTTGCTCTCAATATTAGCCTCCTCCATGAGTTTTTTGGCTCTATAGCGGCCTACCGCTTCGCCTTCTTGCTTTAGCTGACCAGAGATCGTTCGGGCACCAGCCGCCCCTCTGCTCGCAGTATGAAGGGCAATGATTTTTTCCGTGAGCCTCGCGCGCTCCAAATCAATCTCGCCCTTTTGTAGCTGGCGATAGCGATAACTGCTGCGATGCACATTGAGATTTCCCGCTCAGCACAAGGCAGTTATAATGCGGAACAAATAGATCATTAATTGGAATATCAAGGGGATTAGGATGATCAGATTTTTGTTTCACGGTGGCACGAGAGAAAAGAATGGGGATGGCTCTGTCCGGCAAGTTGGTATTGCGCACAACGGCGCTTTTTACTTCGCAGCCCGAAATGTAGCCAGTGATTACGCCAACGGCGATAAACGATCAATCAAGATTACCACTGCCGCCGATATGGTTAAGAAGATCAACGCGTGTGCGGCCAATTCAGTGGCCTCTCTTGATGTGTTTTGTCACGGCACGCCATATTCCCTCAATTACTCAGTGAAAGAGAACGAAAACTGCGGTTTGGTCACTGGCTGGATGGCTAAGCAAGGCTTAAGAGCCTACTACTCTTCTTGGGATGACGGCGTTTATAACTTCTCCTCTGATAGCCGTTACGTATCCGATATTAACTTTAAAGTATTCACCAATCACGCCCGTATTCAAATACATGGCTGTAATACCGCACGGGGTTCTATGCCGGGAAATACCCTAGTAGAAGAGCTGTCTGAGCAAATATACAAAGCAGGAAGAAAAAAGGCTTACGTTATTGGGCATACCGATAAATCGAACCCCAATATCAACGGCTCCAAAACGACAATTAAGCAACAAGATTACCGGCATGGAGAACGCACGATCTACCATAATGGCAAACTACTTAAAACAACCAAGAAAAAAGGCATCATTGCACATGATGAGATGCAAGGGTTGATCAAATAATGAAAATCACATTCATTGTATTGGTGGGGGTGGTTGCCCTAGTAGTTGGTGGCTTATTCGCAGGTTCTAGGATTACGCTTGAAGAAACAACCTTAAGTGCGCGCTATGAGATGCTTGCCTGTGAAGGCTGCAATCACATGGCCATTGAAAAGAGTAAGGACGCCAATCTGAACGGAAAGACGATTATTCCTGTATCTAGCACAGTGGATATTGAGCAACTCATTGATAGCATCGCACTCACAAGAGAGCCTTTATGCTTGAAAGGTAAACCTTATCGCTTTAATTGGAACCTGTTTGGCATTGACCCAGACGGCATCAGATTTGAAGTAACAGCAAAGGAAAGCCCAGAAGTATGCGCCGGTTTGTAACCGGCTAAACCTCTAGGCTTCGCCCATTCTCTTTTAACCACTCCTTACAATCCCTGTAATCAGGAATCACTTTCTCAACGGCTTTCCAAAACTTCGGTGAATGGTCGTGATGTTTTAGGTGGCAAAGTTCATGAACAACCACATAATCAACAATGCGGTTAGGTGCCATTACGATTTTCCAGTTATACACAATATCCCCATTCACGTGGCAACTGCCCCAACGGGATTTAAACGATTTAATGCCTACTGAACTGGGGGTGACGCCCATTAACTTGGCATAACGCGCTGTCTTCTCTTGCAGGCGCTTTTCTGAAAGTGTGCGATACCAGTCTATAAGTGCCAGTTGAATGTGCTGGGCCGTTGATTGGTGCTCTGGTAATGCAACGGTAAGTCGACCATTAAGCAATTTAACGCTTTTGTTTTTAGCGCGAACAACTTTAAGGCGGTAGTTTTTACCCATATACGAAAACGATTCACCCGAAACATACTCTTTGGGTGTGACGGGTGAATACTGGCTTTGGATATAGAGTTTTTCTTTAATCCACTTGGTGCGTTTGGTAATTAGGTGCTCAAGTTTTTCTTGTGTTGTGCCTTCGGGGATGATGACCGACGTAAGGCCATTCTCAACCAGAATGGTCGCAGTTTTCTTCCGATCAGTTCGGACCAACTCAGCCGTAAAGCCGCGACCTTGATAAAACTCTATTGCGTTACTCATACTATTTAAACTTCACCTGCGCCAATTCCATAAAACGATCTATCACGGCTTGGCGTAACTCGGAGGTATCAAAAGTGGTTTCAATTAAAATGCGCTTGATGTCCTTTTTGGCAGTTTTGATTTCATCATGTTTATCGAAGAAACCCACAATACGAGTGGCCTTGTCCAGCATATCCACCAGCGCCTTGGTGGTGGCAATAATCTCATCGTGAGTGGCTTCGTCTAGGGAGCCTTCAGTGCTCCTAAAAGAGCCATCACCGCTTGCCTTGGTCACTTCTGCCACTAAAATATTATAAAAAGGCGCTTCTTCGTCTTTTACGCCTTCTGGCAGTTCTTGGCCTTGGTCGATCTCGTCTCGGAAGTCTAAAAGCAATTGCACTAACTCTTCCCAGTGCTCTTTGTGCTTTTCGATAATAGTGTTTAATTTTTCAGCCAGCGATTTAAAATATTCGGGGTCTTTCTCCAAGTTCACCGTAATGTGGTGCTTAATGGCGTGTTCAATATCAGAGGCTTTGGTCTTATCCGATTTGTGCTCGTTTACTTTGTCTTTAAAGCCCGTATCAAACAGGTTGGTTGGCGGAATTTTGGGATTTACGCCGATAGCCCGTATGTGTTCCTCAATAAGTTGACGAACTTTTTCCCCGACTCCTGCTAAATTCATCTGTGGATCACGGTAGAGGTTTCTTGCCCCGTGATTGATCTTACCCAACAAACGCAAGTCGCCTAAGAATGGCTTCGCGGCAGCATTGGGCATGATGATGTCCATCTGCTTAGCGAAGCGCTTAAAATCAATTTCAAATTGCTGGCGTTTGTCTTCGTCTTTTAGCAATAAAATACAAGCATCGATATCACTCAAGTCTTGCCCTTTAAAATGCTGCATAACCCGTGTGTGGGCGGCTTTAAGTATGGGTATTTCATCTTTCAGGTCTTTTAAGGCTCCGGCCACGTCTTCACTAGAGAACATCTCCAGCGCTTCGGTGAGATTGTCGGATAGACCAAAATAATCCACTACAAAGCCTCTTGGCTTATCGGCATAGGTTCGGTTTACCCGTGCGATAGTTTGCAGCAAGGTATGTTCACGCAAGCCCCTGTCGATATAGAGCACTTGGCAAATTGGGGCATCAAAGCCCGTGAGCAGCATATCTTTTACCACCAAGAAACTTAGCGGCTGTTTATCGAGGGGCTTTTTAAAATTCTCGATAGCCTTCTCTTGCTGCTTGGAATCGGTGTATTTGCTGTAGTAAGCCGAATCGTTATGGGTGCCAGAGATAATACATTCCGAAGGCGGCGCGCCAATATCGTCGAGCGTTTCTTTGTAAGTTACGGCGGCTTGGCGGGATGAGGTAACTATCATGGCCTTAAAGCCGTTTGGCTGAATGTGTTCTCTGTAGTGCTTCAATATGTCTAAGCATACCCAGCGAATACGCTGTGGGGCTTCTAATACGGCTTGTTGGGTGCCGTATTTTTTACGGATCGCTGACTTTTCTTCATCGGTTTTATCGGCAAAGTATTCATCGAAGAGTTTATCGAGTGAATCCCCAGTAACTTTGGTTTCTGCTTCTCTGCCTTCATAGAGTATCTGCACCGTGGCACCATCTTGAACGGCTTGCTCGATGGTGTAGGTATCAATATAAGAACCAAATTCGTTATTGGTCTTTTGGCTGGCAATTAAGGGCGTGCCGGTAAACGCAATCTTGGCCGCATTGGGCAAGCCGGTATTGATTGCAACGCCTAAACTTCCGTATTGAGTTCGATGCGCTTCATCTACTAGCACCACAATTTTGTCTGATTCATTTAATACAGGGAAGTCGAAGTCATCTTCACCTTCTTGAAACTTTTGAATCATCGCGGTAACAAGGTCAGATGAATCTTTTTGTAAGATCTCTTTTAATTCCGCAACGGATCTGGCATTACGAACAGTTTCACCCTGTGCGCCCCTAAAGGTGCCGGTTAATTGCTTATCTAAGTCTTTACGGTCGGTCACGAATACCAGTTTGTATTCTTTTAACACTTCATCACGGCGCATTTTCATGGTTAAAAACACCATGGTGAGCGATTTGCCTGAACCTTGGGTATGCCAAATAACGCCGCCTTTGTCTTTGCGGGTTTTGCCGGTTTTAATACGCTCGATGGTTTTATGCACGGCACGAAATTGCTGGTAGCGGGCGATCTTTTTAATCACTCTGCCATCGCTGGTTTCGAACACAGTAAAGTTTTGAATAACGTCGAGGAAGTTCTTACGATCAAATAAGCCTGCAATCAAAATATCTTGCGAGGTGGGTTCGCTATTGATCTCTTGCGGTGTGATGGGGTAGCAATCCTTCCACTCTAGGTAATGCTCCTCTCTACTGCTAATGGTGCCCACGGCGGCTTTGTCGCGGTGGGTGCTGATCATCATTTGGTTATAGTGGAATAACTTTTCTGCGCCTTCATCGTCACTGGGGTTGCGAAGGTTCGCATAGCGGCGTAATTGGTCAACGCCCGATTCTAGCGGCGAGGTGATATAGGGCGATTTGCACTCGATCACCGCCAGTGGCAAACCATTCACAAACAGCACAATATCAGGGATGATATTTTGGTTTACGCCCTCAATTTTGAATTGATTGGTGCAAAGGAATTCGTTGTTATCAATGTTATCAAAATCGATAAACTTAACGGTTTGCCCTTTGTTCCCCTTGCCTATGTCTTGCGTGACCGACTTGTAACTGACTAAGGTTTCCCACACTGTTTTATTGGCTTCAATCAGAGTGGCGACTTTTAAGTGAGTTAATTCGCGCACTACATTGCGTAAGTTAGCCTCGTTTATCCATGGGTTAATGCGCTTAACGGCTTCGGTTAGGCGGTTAACTAATACCACGTCTTTATAGTATTCACGCTCGACCGAATTTCCCACTATGTAAGACGCACTGACTTCGCTAACGCCAGTAACGGCTTTAGGCGTAACAACACTCTGAGGCGCAAGGCAAGCACCATGCACGTAGTCCCAGCCTAATTGCTTCAACTGTTCGATGGCTGGCAGTTCTACTTTTTCTTCTTCGTCTTTGAACATGACGTGCATGGATAGGCAATTGTCGGAAAACGACAGTTAGCCCATCACGGCCTCCTTTTCTGATTCGTTGATTTTGACTCGGACTTTGCCGGTTAGAAGATCTTGCATGAGGGCTTTTTTTAGATCTTTTAAATGATCCAGTTTACTTTGGGAAAAATCTAATTTTTTATCCAAAGATTCAAGGATTCCTGATATTCGGGAGGCCTCTTCGATTGGGGGGAGTGGCAGCAACATTTGACGCAGCGCTGATAGGTTGAGAGCACTTTGGGAACTCCCTGCTGACGTCAGCCCCAATTGAGAAAGAGCGTATTCTGACCTTAGAAATTGAAACACATATTTATTATGCACGGTTCTAATTCGTCCTAAGTTCCTATGAATATTAGGACTGTCCAACCAATCAGGAATCATTGCTATTCGCCCAATAGTCCCAACTAGCGATATGACAATATCCCCAGCGATTACTCTGGAGCGCCTATATTCATAGTCCAGTTCGTCACTTATAAGGTGCAATCCATGTGGGGATATCGTTCCTGCTTTTAAATCTTTTATTTGTAGAAGAGGTTTACCCCCAACAACATAGCCGCCTGGCTTCAAAACTCCATAAGTGATAGGAGCGTTTGGTTGGCATATCTGCTCCAAACTAACGACGTCCCACCCCTTCGGAATCCTCCCAACCGGACTATCCTTAAACTCAGTATGCGGAACGCCGTTTGTGCCAACGCCTTTGGTCAACAATTCCTGCATCATGCCTTTTTTAAGGTCTTGCAGTTTGTTGATTTGCGCTTCTGTTTTTTCGATGACTTTATCGACTGAGGTTAGGATGGTGGCTATTTTTTGTTGTTCGGGGAATGGGGGGAGCGGAATATCAAGATTTTTTAGAGTTGGCGTATTTACATAGTATTGAGCAGTCCCAAGGGTGTTTGCAACGACCTGTAGTCGAACGACGTCAGAATTAAACATATAATTCATAAACGATACCGACAAATTCAGGTCTTTTGGGCGCAGACAACCAACTCGCTGATTCAGAACATACTTATCAGATCTATCGATTACTGCGGTTTTACCAATAAGACCTAACGACGGGGTAATATCGGTCATGATGATTATCAGATCTTCTTTGCATAAGTGTGCCTTGGGGTATTTATCATAAATATCCTGTGAAATAAACTTGTCTTTAATTGTAAGTTGAAATTTCCCTGAAAGATCTATATTTAATAGGTCAATTACTCGGTAACCATCGTCAGAATAACCGTCTGAATAAAATGCTTTTCCGTTTAAGAAATCAAAAAGTTGACCGCTAGTTTTTGATGCCCACCCCTCAGGAACTAACTCACTCATACCCAAGTTCCTTCAAATACCCACCCATAACTTCCTCAGCCTCAGCCACTTGGAAATCCAGTTCTTTAAGCGAAACCTTATACTTATCCCACCAACGCTCAAGTTGGGCGATGATCTTTCGTCTTTGCTCTTCGTTAACCATTAATAACTGATCATTAACAATTAGAGAAATCTCCGCCTTCTCCTCAACCTCTTCCCTAAACTCAAAATACGCCTCGTCTCTCTTTTGAAACACACAACTCAAATCACATTGGCGCAAGATTTCGTCCCGAATATAATCATCTTCCACTTCGCGCACTGGAATACCGCCATGCAGGATAGCGCGCACGTCGAATATCTCGGGTGGCGGTGAAGTGTCGGCATAGCGGCGGATATTGAGGTTGTAATCGTTCTCTTTAATTTCGGCCAGTTCCACCACTTTGGAATAGCGTTTTATACTGGTATAGGCATTAAAGGTTTCGACGATCTTGGATATGTCTTGCGGGCGTAGTGTGTTTTGGTTTTTACCTTCTTGGTATTCCAGTTCGCTATTGATGAAAATTACTTTGCCTTTGCGCTCGGTGGCTTTGTTTTTATTGATAATTAGTAAGCAGGCGGGTATGCCGGTGCCGTAAAACAAACCAGAGGGTAAACCCACCACGGCTTCTAGCAGGTCGTCTTCGAGTATGCCTTTACGCACTTCTTTTTCGCTGGAGCCTCTAAAGAGAACGCCGTGGGGCATGACTACGCCCATCATGCCTTCGTTATTGAGGGACGCGATCATATGTTGGACAAAGGCTAAATCGCCTGCGTCTTTGGGTGGGGTGCCATAGGGGAAGCGGCCATAGCCGTCGTTGTCGGCTTCTTCTTTGCCCCATTTTTTGAGGGAGAATGGCGGATTGGCGATTACGCGGTCAAAGGTCATTAACTCGCCGTTTTGCGTATGGGCGGGGTCTCTTAGGGTGTCGCCTTTGCGGATGTCGGCATTGAATACGCCGTGTAAGAATAAGTTCATCTTACAAATGGCCCATGTATTTAGGTTCATCTCCTGCCCGTATAGGCTGAGGTCACGTGGGTCTTCGTCGTGTTTTATTAGGTAGTTACGGGTTTGCACCAACATACCGCCAGAACCACAGGTAGGGTCGTAGATTTTCTGGCCTTCGTGGGGCTTGAGTAAGGCAATGAGTAGCGAGACCACTTCAGAGGGGGTATAGAATTCGCCGCCTTTTTTACCCGCGCTATCGGCAAACATTTTGATGAGGTATTCGTAAGCCGTGCCCAATAAGTCTGGCCGTTCGAAATCGACGTTTCTTAAGCGGTATTTTGAGAAGTGATGTAAGAGGTCTTGCAGTTTTTTATCAGAGAGTTTGTTTTTAATATTGAAGTCGATCGTCACCAACACGCCTTCGAGGGTGGGGTTCACCTCTTCAATGGCCTCGGTGGCTTTATTCAGGCCAGCGCCTATGTCGTGCTTGAGGTCTTTCAGGTTCGACCAACGCGCCTTTTCTGGGACAAAGAAGGTCTTGTCGTATTCGTCTTCATCCTGCGCCAGTGCTTCGGCTTGCTCTTGGGTTTTGCCTTTGTCTAAGTAGTATTGAATGATCTTTTCTTGAGCCTCCTCAAAAGAGTCTGAGAGGCGTTTTAAGAACATCATGCCGAAGATGTAGTCTTTGAACTCGGAGGCATCCATATTGCCGCGCAGGATGTCGGCGGTCTCCCAGAGGAAACTTTCTAATTGTTGCAACGTGACACGTTGCGGCTGAAGGCTCTCGTTTGGCTGAGGGCTCTCGTTTGGCTGAGGGCTCGACTGTTGTTCGTTTGCTGTTGTCATAGGGTGTTTTGATTCTTATTTTGTTTGGGGGCTTCGGAGTTGGCGGAGTTTTGCTCGCCTCTTGTTTCAACATAGGAACGCATCAATTGCCGAATGACCTGAGAGGCAGGCACATCTTGCTGCTTACAGGTGTTTAAAAACTGCTCATGAAGTTTAGGGTCTAGCCTAACTCTGAAGTTGGAGGTCTTTTCGCTCATGTGTATCCATTGGTGACACAAAATTTGTATGTGGATGGTAGCAGATCTTGTGGCTTAAAGAGAAAAGATAGGACAGTCACCTCAAAAAAGAACCGTTAAAACGACCGGTACTTTTCCGCCAACGAGTGACGAAAATCAGCAGTGTGTCGCTATTGAGCTAAAAATGCTCAAAAGTGGGTAGTACTCAAGATCTTACGCGAACGAAATCCCGCGCTTGTGGAACGCCTGAAGAGGAAAGATAGTTGAGGTGAACGTTAATGCAAAAGTGCTTCGCAATCGCCGTAAGCCGGCCTGCGTTTTAGGCCCATAGTACTGGCTGTATCTACATCTAGCAGTGTCGAAGTTTAACAGGCATGCACCATTAGAGACTGTTTGTGACGCGTATATTCCTGTTGATCTTGAGGTGTCGAACGCTGCAGCAAGCCAAGAAATACCTTGATCGAAGAACATTTTGTTCTAGCGCATAAATCGATTGCTTGTGCTTGCTTTTAAAGTTTACTGTTAATTTAATTTACGTCGCAGCCTTTTCCCCACTGCTGAAGAAGCACCGCATAATCTTCAAAATTTACACTGCCATCTGCATTCACATCGGCGTCAGGCGGGACAGCCTCGGCGCTAGTGAGGCCGTTATTATCCAGGTAGAGCTGATAGTCGAGATCGCCGATACAGCCATCGCCATCAATATCGCCGTAGATACTAGTGCGCGCCAGTGTGCTTTCTACCCAGAGGCCAATTCGACCGTCATCATTCGTCAAATCGGCAACGACTGCGCTGTTAGAGTAGGGGACATGCGTTGTGACGGCAAGCCCGCCAAGGCGATAGCTTAAGCCGTTTTGTGATGCATCGATAAACTCCAGGCGAATTACTGGCGCACCGGTATCTACACGATCAAGCAATAGCGAGTCATTTTTGGCCACAATACAGGTACTGGTTAATTCAGAAACCTCTGGCAAGCTTTCACATTGCTTATTAGCGTTAGCATTAAATTCTATATATTGTAAGGGTTCTGGCACCGCCTCTACTGTCGGGGGTAAAAGCCCCCATCCGACCATTTGAAAACCTTGGTCTCCGGCTGCCAGCTGTGAACTAAGGGAAATGGGGGCGATTAAGTCACTAAAAATAAATGCTCTATCGATTTTGATTAGCACCAGGCCCTTGTTCTCTAGCGCTGAAGTGACTTGTGGAAAATGGGCGAGCTTTTCAACACCGTGTATTTGCGCCGCTTTCACATTCTCGAGCGTATCCAGGCGTGAGGTAATAATTCGTATCTCTTGGGTATCCAGGGAATTTGTACATGCCGCCAGTGTGAGTACCCATAACGAATCGACAATTGCGCCACTGCACAGGTGGTTGTTGTCCGCATCGGTAATTTCAACAACGAAAGGGAATTGCTGAGCGTGGGCAACACCTTGAAAATCTACGCACCCTGTGCCCCAATCTTGCAGGAGAATGCTGTAGTCAGAAAAGTCGATTTCGCCGTCATTATTGGAATCAAAGTGTGCGCGAGATGCATCAACATCCAGGTTAAAATTTTCTAGGAGTAAATCATAATCAGCATAGCCAACACACTGATCTTGGTTAAAGTCGCTGCGCAGCTGAGTGCTTGGGGGCGGTGTGACGGGTGTGGCCTCATCGCTGTTCTGAGGGTTGCCGCCAGAATCACCGCCACAAGCTGCCAATATTCCGTAGAAAAGGTAGAGCACGCTAAGACGGAATATAGCGAATAATTTGCCAATAGATTTAGCAAGCTTATATTGACTCATATCGAGAATGTCCCTATTTTTTTCTGGAGTATAAGCCCATAAGATAACGCAATTTTATGTCAAATATAGTGATTCGTTGGTATTAAAATAAAAATAAAGCGCAGTGGGTGCCGAGTAAGTAATAGTGTATACCGTTTACTTTACGATTAACCCTTTCTGTGCAGGTTAAAAAATAAACGCTAAGAACGTAAACTAGTGCGTTGACCCAGTATTTAGAATGAAAGACCACGATCCTTCAAATGACTATACGGCTATAGCGCTCGATAAACGGAGTGTGAAATTACTTTTTAGCTGGAAGGCAGAACATTCAACTGAGCGGCATGAATAGGCATAAATAACATGGGGAGAATGGCAGGGGGGTTGGCGCCGTATACACGCTCGACGCCGCCCAAATTTTATTTCGCGGCTAAAGCCTCACCTTCAAAACTAAGGGCATCCCAACCAAAGCGCATAAAGTTGCGAATATTCGCGTGATCTGTTCCTGTTGGATTCTCTAGTACATCTTTACGGTAATAATCACCGAAGCAAGCCAAAGTGGTGGCTTGATCAAAGCCTTGAAGCATCGCGAATGCAAAGAGCTTGCATGATCCTGCATTGGTACCTGCGGCATTTTCAGTTTCGCCATTTGTGAATGCTGTGGGCGTATAAGTATAATTCGCTTCAATTACGGCTATGGTATCTGTAAAAGCAATTTTCTCTGGTGTTTTTTGAATTGTGGCCGTAAATTCAGAGGTATTCATAAAGGCATTTTCCTGTAGATTGTTAACGAATACTGGCTTAGCATTTTACGGGCTTTAGTGTGCCAGCTCCAAATTTTATTAAAAGGATGAATCGGGCCGATCGATTGCTCTAGGTGCCTCGATTTTCAGCGCCAGGTTCAGCGCCAGGTTCAGCGCTAGGTATAGGCGGGGGAGTCATAGATCTTCCGAATCATCCCCATACTTTTAAATAACGCTATATTGGCTAAGTACTAAGCAAGATGTTGATTGTTCCCCAGGCCTTCATCAATCCCTCTTTCAAACAGGCCTATTTAACGAGTGTTTACCCATCAATTGTTAAACTGTAACTGACTTCGATGTTAGAGCACCCAGGTGTTGCTATCGTTAGCCCGCGTTTGAGGCTTTGCATTTAATCAAGGCTTGGAAATGGATTTAGAGAAAAATAAAATTCTGTTTGCTAGGTATATTTTTTTAAGGCCGAGGGGGGCGAGGCGAAGGGTGCTAAGTTAAGTTGACTGCAGTTGTTTATGGCAGCACATTGCGCGCAAGCGAGTCTATTGATACTTATAATTAAATCGTTGATAGCCCCCGCCTAAAAGGGATTACATATCACAAATTACTTTGCCAAATTTATTAACCTGTTCCCAGTCCGTAAAGTCTATGCTCGTTTTCGGGTGCGTTGGCCCTTTGGTCATCCACATGATCATTCTAATCATCCCTCTATCAAACACGTTGTACTTTTGGTAGTCAATTTTTCCAGCGAATACTGCCAGCTGTTTTGGTTGCCACGCTATTTGCGATAAGAACCTAATTAAATAGGGGTTTGTTTCTGGCTGGTTTTTATTGGGTTTTCTGGCGACTAAGTTAACAGTGAAAAAGGCGTTGGGTTTGTTATTAAGAGCTTGCAGCTTACTGCTTATGAGCTGGTAGATTCCCTTGCTATGCCTGCCATAGCGAATGCTGGCACCTATAATGATTTTGTCAAAGTTCTCCAGCTGATAATTGGGCGCTTCCTCTACGGATATAAGCGCCACTTCGTTCCCCGCCGCCTCTAGCACCTTGAGCAAGCGTAAGCATATTTCTCGGGTGTGGCCGTCCGTGCTTGAATATATAAGAATTATTTTTTCCATGGCATTTGGTGTTTTACAAAGCAGCAAGCAAAATGTCGCGGCTTACAGGGGGGGTAATTTTACCATGCTCTCCCAGGCTTACCATGCCGTGTTGTGTGAGCTTCTCTATTAGCCCGTCGATAGCTTGTTCGCCTACTTCAACGTGAGATAGGCGGGTGGGCATTTGCATGGATGCAAAAAAGGCTTCTGTTAGGGCAATGGCGCGCTGAATGCGTGTGTGTTCATCACCTTCTGTGATTTTCCATACTCGCTCGCCATACTGCAGCAGTTTTTCTCGCTTGGTATCTGTGCACACTTTCATAAGTGCGGGCAAAACAATGGAAAGGGTGCGAGCGTGATCGAGGCCATGGGCTGCGGTTAGTTCGTGGCCAATCATATGTGTTGCCCAATCTTGTGGAACGCCCACACCAATTAAGCCGTTTAAGGCCATGGTAGCAGCCCACATAATATTGGCGCGCACTTCCAGGTTGTTTTTACTCTCTGCTGCCAGGGCTTTTGGCCCTTCTTCTATCAAGGTTTGCAGTAAGCCTTCGGCGAAGCGGTCTTGCACCTTGGCATTAACACTGTAAGTTAAATACTGCTCCATGGTGTGTACAAAGGCATCCACCACGCCGTTGCCAATTTGCCTGTCGGATAAAGACAAGGTTACTGCGGGGTCTAGTACGGCGAAAACAGGTCTTACACGCTCGCTGTGAAAAGGCAGCTTGTTGCCGGCGCGAGTGACTACCGCAGCGGTATTGGTTTCGGACCCGGTTGCAGGCAAGGTTAATACACAGCCCATAGGCAGCGCTTTTTCAATGGGTATTTGTTTGGCAACCAGGTCCCATGGGTCTTCACCCTGGAACAGGGCCGCTGCGGCAATAAATTTTGTACCATCCACAACCGAGCCACCGCCCACCGCCAGTAAAAAGTCGATGTTATGTTCCCGAATTAATGCTTGTGCCTTCATCAAGGTGTCGTAATTTGGGTTTGGTTCAATGCCTGCAAATTCAAACCAGGTATGCTCGCTAAGGGCCTGCGCTACCTGTTCATAAACGCCGTTTTTTTTAATGGAGCCGCCACCATAGGTCACCAGTATTTTTGCGGTTTTGGGCGTGCTTTCAGCAATGGCCTTGATTTGCCCCTCGCCAAAATGGATTTTGGTAGTATTTTGATAGTTGAAGTTTTGCATAACATGGCTCCAGAAAGTGTAAAAAACGGCCTAGGGGCTACCTAGGCATTACCTAGGAACAAAAAAAGCGATACCTTATGAAATTGCCGCTAAAAGCTTTTTTGCCGCCAGTGTTGAGCTGGCCGGGTTTTGCCCGGAAATTAACAAGCCGTCTTGTACTGCAAAGGCATTCCAGTCGGCTACTTTTTGATAGTCGCCGCCGCGTTTTGTGAGTTCATCCTCCAGTAAGAATGGCACAACCTCCGTGAGCTGAACGGCGTCTTCCTCTGTGTTACTAAAGCCTGTAACTGCTTTACCTTTAATTGCATAAGCACCGCTGGCATCTTTAATGTTTAAGAATGCTGCGGTGGCGTGACATACCGCAGCAGCAGGCTTGCTGGCCTCTAAAAAGCTTTCAATTAGGGCGATGGAGTCGGCGTTTTCTGCTAAGTCCCAGAGTGGCCCGTGGCCGCCGGGGTAGAATACCGCATCAAAATTTTCGGCTCGCACATCTTTGAGCTTGCCTGTGTTGGCAATTAAGGCCTGAGCTTCGGCGTCTGCGTTAAAGCGAGCGGTATCTTCTGTTTGAAAGTCTGCCAGTTCACTTTTAGGATCTATTGGCGCTTGGCCTCCTGCTGGGGATACCAGTGTCACTTCTGCGCCTGAATCCAAAAATGCGTAGTAGGGCGCTGCGAATTCTTCTATCCAAAATCCTGTTTTTTCGCCGCTTGAACCCAGCTCTGAGTGTGAGGTGAGAACCATTAGTATCTTTTTCGAATTTAGTTTCATCATTGTTATTCCTGATAAGGGTGGCTTGGGTAGATAGTGTGGTGACTACACTATAGCCTCTTAATCTATCTAACAATGAGCATAATATAGACATCTTTGTTTCAATAATTGATACAATGGTCCGAGGGTTGCTCAGAGCCGCCAAGAGCGGCTTTATGCTCTGTCAGTCAGGTTTTGTCATTAAGGCTAAGTAGTAAAGCCGGGTCGTAAAGCTATGAAGCTATCTTTCGAACAACTTAAAAGCATGGTTGTTTTCGCTCAGGTTGTAGAGCAAGGCAATTTAACGGCTGCTGCCAGGCAAATAGGGCTGACACGCGCAGTTGTCAGTTATCACATTAAAAAACTGGAGTCCCAACTGGGTGTGAAGCTGCTTAATCGCACCACGCGTGCCATCGCTTTAACGGAAGCCGGCAGCCACTACTACCAGTCCTGTCGCATTATTGCCGAGCAAGCGCTTGCCGCTAACTTGCATATGGAGAACTTGCGAGACGAACCGGAGGGTTTGTTAAAAATTACTTGTCCGGTGAATGCCGGTTTGCAACTGGTGGTACCCGCACTGAGTGACTTTTGCCTGCAATACCCCAAAATTAAATTGGATGTGATGCTGACGGATGACGTGGTGAATATCGTGCAAGAGGGTATCGATCTGGCCATACGAGGCGCGCCTCTGATAGATTCGGGTTTGCAAGCGAGTAAACTATCTACACTGCCCACCTGCTTATGTGGCTCGCCGCTGTACTTTAAGAAACAGGGTCGTCCCGCTAGCCCGGCAGAGTTGGAGCAACATGCCTGGGTGATTCATAAGCTTAGCTCCAGCGTGATTGAGTTAAGCAGGGGCGGCCGCTCGTATAGCGTTGCCATTAAGGGGGGGATTAGTACCAATAATGCTGCTGCGCGCACTGCGTTTATTGAAGGTGGCCACGGTTTAGGGCGCATTCCGGTGTACGACGCCTTACCAAAAATTAAAGCGGGTACTTTAGAACTGGTGTTAGAAGAGTACCAGCTACCCAGTATCGATATTTTTGGTGTATTTCCTCCGGGTAGTGCTGGCTCTAAAAAGCTACGGTTGTTGATAGACTACCTTAAAGCCTATTTTATAAAGATAGACTCTCACGCTACCCGCAAGATGATGCCTGCTTAAGAGCGGTAGTTCCCAGTATCCAGTAATTCGGTATGCGTTTAGCTGGTAAGTTAAAGGTAGACACATTTTTTAATTGGAAGGGGGGGGAAGGGTTAGCTTGTTTTCTCTGTACTTGGTTTAACGTAGAATCCGCAACCTGTATTTACCTGGGGTGTGTTCACGCTTGTTCTTACGAGAATTTAAAACGCTATGCCTTTTATTTGTAGTATTTAAAAGGCATAGCCTATTTTATTTATATACTGTTATTTCCTTGCCTTACTCTGCAGCTTCTTCTTCAGCATACATGGCTTCCCATGCGGCGCGACGCTCAGCTACTTTTGCTCTCCATGCTTCTTTTTTTGCTTCCAGCTCAGCCAGCTCTTCTTCAGTAAGCTCTGCCTTTTTTTCTTCTTTTTCTGCGCGTTTGGCTTCCCATTTTTCCGCTCTGTCAGCTTTTTTGGCGGCTTTAGCTTCAAGCTCTTCCTCTGTTAGTTCGGCGCGCTTAGCTGCATGTTTTTCTGCCCGCTCTTGTTTCTTTGCGACTCGCTCTGCTTTCATTACTTCCAGCTCTGCTTTTTGTTCAACTGTAAGAATGGAATCTATAAGCTCTTTAATTTTTATATGGGTAGATACGCCAGCTTCAATGCCTTCTTCCATGGTTACGTCGCCTTCGGTAGGCGTTTTCGCAAATATATCGGACATGCCGGTTTCAAGAGCCGCTAGCTGTTCTTGAGAGAGGTCGATATGGTGAAGAAGCTTTCCTCCAAAGTCTGAAGAAAATCCATTTTTAACGAAGCCGCGTAATTCTTTAACTTCTTTGCTTACGTCATCAGTAACTTCAATATCGTTAGCTAAAACACTAGTAGAAAGGGTTAACGCACCCGCGAGGATTACAGCGTTTTTTAGAAAGTTCATATTGTGCTCTTAATTGTTTGTTTAATTTGTAATGATGCACCTACCTCTTATGTGCGGGGCTTATTTAATAGTAGCTTTGAATAAATAGCCACCCGCTAAACACTCATAACGTGGGGTAATTGACGTTTTTCTTGTGCGCTGTATTGCGAATAATATTATTTTATTTGGTGGGATATAAGGGTTCTTTTACGCTATACGTATTGTTTGTTGGTGTTTTTTATTTGGCGGTTTTAAAGGCTTTTTGTTACGTGGTTTGTGATGAGCTTAGCCGTTGTACATTAATTCTTTTAAATGTTTGCTGTGCACGGCTAAAGTGAGACCTGGTTGCGATGGCAATATAGCTGTGTGTCCCAATAACGGTAATTGCTTGCTGAGTATTTACTAGGGCTTGTTGGCACTACTTTTAGCAATCAAATAGTGGTGTACAAGCATTTAGATCGAAAGAACACCAGGTTAAGGGGATGAGAATAAGGTTTTGCAGTGGGCGTGGATTTAGCTGAGAGAGAGTAGGGAAAAGTGCTTGATTCGAGCAAGGCGAAATATATAGGGGATTTAATGATGTATTTATTATCACGGGTGCGCTTGGCACACCCGTGATGTTAACGGCACTCGACGACATCCGTACCTGCTGTAAATGTACGCTAGTGTAAATATTGTTCTACGCTGCTATACCATTTTCTTGCCATACGCGCATAGCCTGCTTCGTTGGGGTGTAGGCCATCGGCCAAGTCTGCTGGTACAGAAAAACCATTGTATTGGTCAACGAAAATTATTTTATGGCCCATGTCTGCTTTTTTCTGCACCAAGGCTGGAATTTTTGCGTTGTAATCGATGATAACCGAATTGGGGTAGCTTGATTTATCTGATGGAACGAGAGAAGCCAACACCAGCAGTGCATTGGGCGCATCAGCAAGAATTTTATCCACTAGGCGTTCGAGCCTTTCCTCCATGCCTGAAGGCATGGCTTTAAGATCGTTGGTGCCAATGTGTAATAAAATAATATTGGGGTCGTCGTTTAATGCCGGGCTCGGGAGTTTAGTGATGATGCCGGTTTTGCCGGCGACACTTTCAATCGTCCAGCCACTATGCCCTTGGTGCTTACGTGGAAAGGCTTTTCCTGCAACTGTACTTGGGCCATTGGTTTTCTCGCCAACAAAGGTAATATTTTTGCCCGCTTCCACTGCAATTTTAAACAACTCGATACGATAACCTCCGGGTGTACCGTAGCCATCTGTAATGGAGTCTCCAAACGGTAGAATTCTGCAGGGGCCAACAGTAGGGCACACATCGCCAAAACCAATACCACCAGAAGAGCTGGATGAGCTGGATGAAGACGAGCTTGAACTTGAGCTAGAACTGCTGCTGGTGTTGCAATCTGCGGCACTCACTCCACTGCCAAGCACGGTAAAATAGTCGATATTGGGTAAGCCGTCGTTGCTTGCAGCACTCAAGCTAATGTCATTGCTGCCCGCTTGTAAATTTACGTTGGCTCCATCGCTCGTCCAACTAAACCATGCCCCTGTGGTTGAAAAATCCACAGTAGCCTGGCTGCCATTTGCGCTCACTATGCCAGTACGGTCGTTACTAGAGCCGTTTGCAAATCGCCATTCCAAGCTGTAGTTCCCCGCTGAGGCAGCGTTAACTTTCCAGGTGATTTTTTTGCCGGCGGCGTTATCGGTATTGGCAAAGCCGCTGCCGGTATAGCCCTCGTTATTGGTGTCTATGGAACCATCCACACTGCAGAAGCCCTGCTGCAGCTCTTGTATAAGTAAGTCTTGGGTACTACCGGAACTCGAGCTACTGGAAGAGCTAGAACTGCTGCTTGAGCTGGACGAAGAGCTGCTGCTGGATGATGAACTGGAATTGCTGGATGAGGACGAGCTGGACGATGAAGAGCTGCTCGAGCTGGAAGACGTTGGCTTAGGGTCTCCGCACTGTGCAACGGCGACGTTCGGGCCGGTGATTTGTATGCTGTCCACATTACCCAAACCCGAGGCCTGATTAGCGACCAGGCTTAGATCTTTGTAGCCTGCTGCCAGCTCTACCGTTACCGCGCTGGAAGCCCAAGTGGTCCAGGAGCCTGTGCCGGCGAATTCTCCGGTGGATACACTGGAGCCGTTTGAGCTAACGATACCGGTACGATTTGCAGCGGAGCCGTTGGCATATCGCCAGCTAAGGGTATACGCCCCGGCGTCACCGGTAACTGCCCAATAAATACCATTGCCCGCAGCGTTTGCCGTATTGGCGAAACCGCTACCGGTATAACCGGAGTTATTGCTGTCCACAGAACCATCGACACCACAAAAGCCGCTTGAATTTTCCTGCACTGTTACCGTGGTATTGCCGCCACCGGATGAGCTGGAACTTGAACTGCTTGATGATGAGCTGGAGCTGGAGCTTGAGGACGAGCTGCTGGAGCTGGAAGTACTGGAGCTGGAGGAGCTTGAGCTCGAACTGGATGAGCTGGACGAAGAGCTGGCAGTGTCGCCACAGCTACCTAGAAGCGTCCAGGAATAATCGCTTCCAGGAACAGAGTTGGTGTACCAGTTGGCTTGATACAGTGAACCCTCATAAACCATTTGGTCGCCAGCCTTAGCGTGGTTGGGAGTACCACCTTGCCAATCTTTCGCGGTCCAATCTGGATATTCATTGACACCTTCACAGGCGTAGGCACTCGTTGCCATGCCGGATAAGGCGATAAGCGCAACATTTAATAGCAATTTTCGATACATGTTAAACATGCTGAGGGTCCTCTGTGAGAATTTTTTTAACTGGGTTTTTAAATAGGCTGTGTTTTATTTTTTTGTTGCAAGTCACCTTTAAAAACCTACATTTAGCTTTCTTTATTGTGAGCAGCACTTTTACTTTAAGCGCTGCTTTTTAGTAGCAATGGTTTCAATCCAATTGGGCTTTTTCTAGTTGGTTGAAGGTATCTGTTAAATTGAAATTGCTTGCAAGGGCTTAGTAAGGGCTTAGTAAGGTGCATTAAAGGGCTGGAGCTACATGCAAGCAGAATGTTACAAATTATTATTATTGAAATTGGCGCTTTGGGCGGGCTTGCCATAGCTGTTTGTCTATACGCTTCGAAAAAAACCCATACATACTGAAGTAAGTGGCTGTAAACCATAAGTGGCTATAAACCATAAGTGGCCATAAACCAGAGGCACGGAGTATAGCGATTAATGTATGAACTTACTTCCCGGATTCAAAGGCGCAATGCAAAAAAATTAATTTGGTTGCGCATTGGCTCACACTAAAGCTAGAACAGGGTCTCATGCCGGATTTGTGGCTACGCTGTTTGCTCCGGTGTATTAATGTTGCTCTGGCGCGAGCTTGTTTTGGCATTCTGTTTGCCTCATCAGCCAGAGCTAAACTCTTCGCTTCGCCTTATAGCAAGGGGAGTCAACGGGCCGGGTTTGCTCGCCGGCCCGCCGGTTAGAGTTATTCTGGTGTGGTGTCCTGAAATGAAAAAATAAATGCCTGTGTCCCCTCAGGCTCAAGGCTAAAGAAAAATTCACGGCTTTGTTCGTTAATGGTAATAGTTGCCTTATAGTCGCCGTAAAAACCACGTTTATCGATGCGGCCCTGATTATCGGTAAGCACCAGAAAATCATTCCACCACTGTTTGTAAATCAAGTCTTTCCAGGCTAATGCACTGGGTTTTTCTCGCCAATTAATATCGTACAAAGCTGCGTAATCGCTCCAGTGAGCGCCTTGCCAAAAACCCCAGAGTTGAACACCTACGGTGGCCGGGTGGCTAAAAAATATAGTGAGAAAATCGCGCGTATAGTCGGCTTGCAGTTGCTCGTTTGTACTGCTTACATCAAACTCCGTGGAGCGGATATCCAGCTTGGGAAAGGCCGTGTGGAATCGCTCAAGTATGCTGTAGACCAATTCAATATCGGTGGGCGATTCACCAAAATGGCTCTGCATGCCCATACCGGTAATGGGAGCATCGTTGTCCACTAGGTACTGTAGTGTCTGCTGAAAGTGGTCCTGGTGTGAGAAGTGTCTGCCGCTGGCAGAAAGAATGGAGTAGTCATTGAGATAAAGCCCTTGAGAGGGTAGTTTTGTGCGGGCTTGTTCAAACCAGTCCACCATAATCTCGTTGCCGAAGGCATCCATAAGGTAATGGTTGTCGTAGGGTTCGTTTACTACATCCCACTCGTCCAAATAGTCTGCCGTGGCGCTGGCTATATCGTCAATGTGGTCCAGTACTACTTGTTTTGCGGTGGGGTTTGCCGAGGCGGGGTCACCTTCAGGTAAATACGCTTGCATCAGTTTTGGCAGGTTGCGCCTGGAAGGCCACACCATAACGTGCCCACGGGTATAGAGGCCGTTATCCCGCAACCATTGCAGCCCCGCAAGGGTTTGTTCTTGAGCATAGTTTGCGCCCCATTCGCCTTCCCAGGGCCCCCACTTCAGGTCATTTTCCGGGCCGCTTTGGTTGAACAGTTCGAGCACTTTTTCGCGATAGGTGGCGCTGTCTGCGTCACTTACGCGGTCGCTTTGGCTATCCATGAGTATGTGGCCCACCGTCACCGAGCCAAAGTGGTAGGCGTGTTTCTGGAACTCTATGTTGACAATGGTATTCGCGGCGGGCTCACCAGAGGCATCCAGCACCTGTATGTGAAAGTCGCTTTTGCGGTACTGCTCAATACGCTCTGCCGCGGCTACTCGCCATGCGGCATCTGCCTCGCGACCGCCATAGCTTGGCACTGTGGCTGGCAGTGTTGCTATATCGGTGTTGGCGAAATTTAGTAGTTCAACCCCGGCTATCTCAAACACCTGTGGCCGGTCTCCCGCACCAAAGCCAAATTTTAACGATAGTTCGCCGCTGGCCAGTGTGTTGCTGATCTGAGCGGGTAGGTAGTACTCCACCCAGTCGCTGGCGGCGGACACTTCTCTGCTCAGGTATTTGTAGTCGTTATCGTGTTGTTCGATGAAAGCAGAGACAAAAGCGTTGCCACTTTCGTAGCTGTTTTCTATGGAGCGCAGGTAAAAATGCGCCAGTACTACATCCCCCTTGTTAATGCTTGTGTTGATAGGGAAGAAGAGCTGTCCGTTCCAAAATTCTCCGCTGGGCTTGCTTGCGGTAATTTGTACCGCTTGGTCGAAATGAGAATGTTCAACCTTAACCAGCTTTCGGCTACCAACGGCGGAGCCATTATTATTTCCAGGCCAGAAAGATGCTGCTGAGAGGCGAGTGTCTATGATGGAAACCCCGACCTCTTGTGGGTTTGGGATAGTGGTGGGCTCTGTGGTGGCTATTGGCAATGGCGTGGTAGTAGGTAGCGTGCCGGGTGCTGTTGTCGGTGCAGTGTTAGAGGGTGGCTGGCTAATGGTCTGCTTCTGTTTGCTGCCACCGCTACCGCAGGCGGCTAATAGCCCAAGGGCGAGAAGTGCTAGTACTTTTATTGTTAGCTGCATGTGAAATACTTAATCAAAAATGGCTGTGCTTATAAAGAATGCTTTTGTGCCAGAGTGGCACAAATTGGCGTGAAAGTCTGTTTAAAATTTGTAGTTGTTTCGCCTTTTTTGATTTTAGTGCTTTATTACTAGGGAGCCTTAGGTTAAGCGCTCCCCCGAGTGGCTTGCTTTTGCATTGATCTGCTAGTCAGCAGGGGGTTATTGTTTAGAGTAGTTTGCTATTAAGGACAGCATCTTTGTTTTTTAGTCAGCTATAACCTAGGGCCTGTTAACACTAATTTAATCTGCTCTGCTGGAGCCTGTATTTTTAGGCTGAACGCGGATCGCCGCCCGGACCTTTTGAGCGTTGTCTAGCGGTGCTAAACAAGCGAGAAATAACGCATCAGCATGGAAATACAGGCCCAGCCCTTCGGGTTGCAGTCAAAATCCCGCTCTCTGCGTTGTTTGTCGCTTATTTGGAACAACCAAACCACGCTTCGCACGCCTTGATAGCGAAATTTTGACTGCAACAGAGTAGGTTAAATTAGTGTTAACAGGCCCTAGGGATAATCGCCTAGGAAATTCGGGTTTTAATAGGTCTTGCGTTTTTAAATAACTGTAATAAAAAAAATAAACGACCAAAACAATAGTTGGAAGCCTCTTCTAGATTGCTGTTTATGTTGTTTGAGACGTCTTAATGGCGTGAGCGAATTCATGCTTCTCTTTGGTTTTAGCTAAAGATCTTATCCTGATTAAAATCTGTTTTTTTACTCTCATTTATTTTTTTTGATGATTATTAATTAAATTGAATTATATGATCACTTTATTGAATTTTACTCTGAATTTCTGTCGCCCTAAAGTAATGTCGCGGTTCGGTTTATTTACTGACACTATAAATCAAAGGTGCAATCATGAAGAATAAAAATCATCAATTTACTTTTCGCCTAAGTTACGCGCTCGCCTGCGGCATAATGTCGCTAAGCCTTGCTTCAGGGGTATCTCTTATGCTGGGCTCTCACTTGGCGCAGGCGGATTCTGCCACGGTAAGTAAACCCAAAGGGGCAATGGGTACTGGTGAAGCCGGCACAGGGCAGGCCAAGTCCAATCAATTTTGGTGGCCAGAACAATTGGACCTTTCTCCATTGCGTGATCACGATGCTCGTTCCAATCCACTTGGGGCAGATTTTAACTACGCTGCAGCATTTAAGACGCTCAATTTAAAAGCCGTAAAAAAAGACATCAATGCGCTGTTAACGGAATCTCAAGATTGGTGGCCGGCAGATTTTGCAAACTATGGTCCCTTTTTTATTCGCATGTCGTGGCATAGCGCAGGCACCTACCGAACACTGGATGGTCGTGGCGGAGCTGGCGGCGGGCAAATGCGCTTTGACCCTCTTAATAGTTGGCCAGATAACGGTAATCTTGATAAGGCTCGTCGCTTGCTGTGGCCCGTCAAACAGAAATACGGCGTAAACCTCTCCTGGGGAGATTTAATGATACTCGCCGGTAATGTTGCACTGGAGAATATGGGGTTTGAAACCTATGGCTTTGCTGGTGGCCGCGCCGACGACTGGGAGCCGGATTTGGTTTATTGGGGGCCAGAATTAGAAATGCTCGCCAGTGATCGCCAGCAAGGGGATGGCAATTTACAGCGTCCCCTGGGTGCCACGCATATGGGCTTGATTTATGTAAACCCTGAAGGCCCCATGGGAAAACCAGACCCGCTTGGTTCCGCCAAAAATATTCGACTTGCCTTTGGTCGCATGGCAATGAACGACGAAGAAACCGTGGCCTTAATTGCTGGTGGCCACAGTTTCGGCAAAATGCATGGTGCACATAAACCTGGCGATTGCTTGAGCCGGGAACCCGGTGCAGCAAGCCTGGAAGAGCAGGGCCTGGGTTGGAAAAACAAGTGCGGCAAGGGGCACTCAGAAGACACCGTTACCAGTGGCTTGGAAGGCGCATGGACCCAAACGCCTACGCGGTGGAGCACACTCTACCTGCAAAACCTGTTGAATTTTGAGTGGCAGCAAACCCGCAGCCCCGCCGGAGCCATACAGTGGGTTCCTAAAGACGAGTCCTTACACCAGTCGGTACCCGATGCCCATGTGAAAGGTAAATTTAATTCTCCCGTAATGACCACTGCCGACTTGGCAGTAAAATTCGACCCTGCCTACAAAGCAATTGCTGAACGCTTCCTCGCCAAGCCTGATGAATACCAAAAAGCCTTTGCCAAGGCCTGGTACAAGCTTACCCATCGCGATATGGGGCCAAGGGCAGGCTACCTTGGCGAGGAAGTGCCCAGTGAGGCGCTTATCTGGCAAGACCCAATCCCAGCAGTGGATTACAAGCTCATTAATGCCAGGCAGGCAGGCAAATTAAAAAAAGACGTTCTTAAGTCCGGCTTGACGGTGCCAGAGCTGGTACGAACCGCATGGGCTTCGGCAGCCAGCTACCGGGCCAGCGATATGCGCGGAGGGGTAAACGGTGCTCGCGTGGCCTTGGCTCCGCAAAAAGACTGGCCAGTGAATAACCCGCAAGAGCTGGCTAAGGTTGTGGGCACGCTAAAATCAATACAGAGCGATTTTAACGAGTCAGCCCGAGGTGGTACCAGAGTTTCTCTGGCAGACCTTATTGTGCTGGCTGGCGCAGCGGCCCTTGAAAAAGCTGCGAAAGACGCAGGTGTCGATATTGAGGTGCCTTTTAGCCCCGGCCGTAACGACGCCACCCAGGCACACACAGATATAAAATCATTCGCCTTGCTGGAGCCAAAGGCGGACGCCTTCCGCAATTACTATCACAGTGCCGACAATTATCGTTCTCCTGCGGAAATGCTGGTTGATAAAGCCGATCAGCTAAACCTGAGTGTTCCCGAGATGACAGTACTGGTAGGTGGTATGCGTTCTCTTAACGCGAATACCAATGGCGTTAAGCATGGTGTGTTTACTAAGCAGCCAGGCAGCCTTAACAACCATTTCTTTGTCAACCTATTGGATATGTCCACCCAGTGGAGAAAAAGCGCCAATGAAGGTATATACGAAGGCTTTGATCGGGCTACCGGAGCGCTTAAATATACAGCAACACCTGTCGACTTGATTTTTGGCTCTAATTCGGAGTTAAGAGCAGTGGCAGAGGTTTATGCCTACCACAATTCAGAAGAGCGTTTTGTTTCAGACTTCGTTAAGGCTTGGACCAAGGTTATGAACTTGAATCGTATTGCTGTGAAATAAATACACTCACACATACTCTGGCTGAGTCTGGCTGCCTGGGGGAAGTAGACGTCAAGTACGCTACTTCCCATTTTCTTGCTCATTTACGACGACTTTTTGACGACGTCCCATTTGTTAGCCTCTGTACCTACCCACAGGTTTTTACTACAGCCACTAAATGTTTAACGTTAGCACACCAACATTAGTCATCTATCACCTGCAGGCATGAATGGGTTTTAAAATTTTTAAAATAAAGGGGCTTGAAAAAAAGGGGCTTGAAAAGCTAGCCCTTGCCCCAAGTATGGAGCAGCAAACCATAAGGCTTTCTTTACCTCAAAGGGCTTTCTCTTTCTGCTGGTGATGATTTGATCACAATGGCGCCAAAAACCTGTAGCTTAGCTGAATAATTAATCACTAGTGATCAATCCGGTGGATCTGATTGCTGTATAGATATCAAGAGAAAAAAATATTTCTTAGTCTAATTTTTCTATTGTTAGTTTTTGATTTCGTGCATTGAGTAGCGTTGTGCTTCTTACTCAAAAAAATCTACTGCATAAGAGATTAAACCCGCCACAAGTAAAGGGAGCGGTAATATCGCTTAAATAAAACTCTTGTATACTTTTTTCAGAGAAAGCTATTATTTATTTTTGTTGAAATAAATGAAAAAAATATCATTAAATCATTTACAAAATTATAAAACGGATTATTATGCGCGTCGCAATGCTCTTACAGTGAGTTTGCGCTAATGGAATGGGATCAAAACTACAAGCCAGGCGGGCGATACCACGTGTGCCAAAAATGGCGACCCTCCAAAATTTTCTTTTTACTGTTTTATATCTGTAAGGATTATTTATGAAAAAATTATCTGTAGCCATAGCAGCGGGTGCGCTTCTGGCCTCACCAGTATTTGCTAACGACTATCAAGCTGAACTTGGTTTGGTCTATGGTCAAGTTGATACCAAATTAGACTTGGGTCCTTTTGGTTCTTTTGATGATGATGCAAGCTCAACGACTTTGTACGGTGAAGTTTTCTTCGATACAGTTGATACTTCAAAAGGCCCCTTGGCTGAAGCATCTTTTCTTAGCAAAAGCTCTGGTTTGTCTCTTTCTTACACTACAGTTGAAGACGTAGATGATGATTCATGGGCTTTGGGTGGTCGATTTGTATTCGGTAATGATTACATTATCGAAGCTGGCTACAGCAGCGTTGAAGATTCCACTTCGTGGGGCGCAGGTTTTGGTAAATACCTCACCGACTCAACCGACCTGGTAGTATCTTATTCCACTAACGACGACGCTAATCTGGACACACTTTCTGCCGATATGCACTCTGTTGTTAGTTTAAGTGGCGATGCCAGCCTAGCGTATACTCTTGGTTTGTCTTACCTGGATGCAGATTCAGAAACAGGCTTCGGTATAGCTGGAGACTTGACCTACTACTTCAATAACAATCTTGGTATTGGTGCCGGTGTATCGCAGCAGTCTTTTGATAGTGTGGACATAACCACCTGGCAAGTATTTGCAGATTGGTTTGTTACCAACAATCTGGATCTTGGATTGTCTTACAGTGACACCGATATGGAAATTATTGAAACCAGCATGATTGCAGCGAACGCCTCGTTCCGCTTCTAAGCTCCAAAGAGCGCCCGTGTTTTGCGGGTGCTCTGTTAATTTTTTTTATCACTTGTTGTTTTGTCGCTTTTTTCCTAGCCGCCAACATTAGAGGGCAGAGGCCTGCGGGGAGGAGATTGCATCACGTCTTTTAAATCCGCATCGCACACTGCAAATTAATCCGTTCATCCGTGTATTACATCTCGAACGCTCATCAAAGCTGCTCCAGATGGAAAAGGCACTTATTCCACCTCCTTATTAATCCTTAGCCAGAAGCATCGGTAGGCCAATCGCTGGTAAAAAGTTGGGTCTTCAATAGCGTTTCTCGTTAGGGGGCGAAAAGAAAGAAAACTCACCCTTAATAGCGTCACGTTACCGATGTAATACCTGTGAGCTAAGACCTTTGCTGTAAGACCTTTGCTGTATGACCGGTGATGTAAGACCAATATTGGCCTTCCTGCTATACAATGTTGTACTATGGCTCATCAACTTGTTTGATTATTCTTCTAAGTGGTCGAATTTTGGCTGCCTAGGGGATTTTGCAATGCTTTGGTATGAGTTTTTTCGGCGTCATGTAGGTCTCGCGCATTTATCGGAAAATACAGCGCGGCTTATCTCCTTGCTTGATCTGGTGGGCCAAAAAATACCTTTGCGGGCATCTGGTTTTTGCTGTGCGCTCCATAACAATAAATGAGCCTCATGAGATCAGCGTGTTAAATGTGTTTCCTAGCGTGTTGTAAAGCTTCTTTTGTTGTCGTCTTAACGTCAGAGTTTACCCGCCCGTAAAACACTCCGCATAGCGCTGTAACCGATTCCAGGCTTGGGCCATAACAGGTGCTTGCTACTGTGCTTGCTAAATTGTTGCGCTGCTGCATCCTGGAACAAATAGATTTAAAAATAAAAATTACATTGGAGATCTTTATGAATTATTTACCTGTCACAAAAGGGCGCGCTACTTTATTAGCCTTCCTTTTATGTTGCTTGCCAACGCTGTCGTATGCCGCAGCAACTTTGCAGGAGTCCCAAACGGGCTTCTGTGGCCTTGATGGTTCTGTTGATAGCAATAACAGTGGCTTTACCGGCTCTGGTTTTGCCAACACCGATAATTCCAGTGGCACTGGTATTGACTGGAAAATAAGCGTTCCTGCGTCGGGCTCTTATACCCTGAGTTTTCGCTATGCCAATGGTTCATCAAGCAATCGCAGTGGTGAGCTCCTGCTTGGTGGCTCTGTAGTGGATTCAAGCGTAGATTTTAACGGCACCGGTAGTTGGACCAGCTGGAGTACCGTTTCCACTCAGGTAAATATTAACGCTGGCACACATAACCTCCGTTTGCAGGCTACGAATGGCAGCGGCCTGGCGAATATCGATTATGTGGAAATAAGTGGAGCCGCAGTGGCTGCCGACTGCAATGGCAGCAGTTCTTCCAGTTCCAGCAGTTCCAGTTCGTCCAGTAGTTCGTCGTCTAGCTCAAGCTCTTCTACGAGCTCGTCCAGCTCAAGTTCCAGCAGCTCATCTACTGGTGGTCAACCGCTTGGTGTAAACCTGAGTATCGGTGCTGGTTCCGACGGCTCCAGTAAAGGTGCTGGTAGTTACGGCAACGTGCGCGATGGCGATGTGAACTCGTTCTGGTCACCCAGTGGTTCCACTGGTCGTATCTCAATCAAGTACAGTGGTAGTAAAACTCTGCGCACCGTTGTCATCAAGGAAGCGCCTGGCTCAGAGGGTACTATCAGTGCCTGGAAGCTTGTGAATCACAATAACGGCAGTGAAATTGCCTCAGGCTCCTCGGTGGGTGTTGTTAATTTTGCTGCAGTAACGCTAAGCAAAATAAATTTCGAGATCACCGGAGCAAACGGAACACCAAAAGTTGCCGAGTTCGAGACCTATGCTGAAGCTGGTGGCACTTCTTCATCTTCAAGCTCTAGTTCTTCTAGCAGTTCTAGTTCTTCAAGTAGCTCGAGCTCTTCGTCCAGCTCTTCCAGCAGCTCAAGCTCATCATCCAGTTCAACGAGTAGCACCAGCTCCTCGAGCAGTTCATCCAGTAGTTCAAGTTCTTCATCCAGTTCATCGAGCAGCTCCAGCTCTTCCAGTGGCGGCGCTAATACGCTTGTGATTCAGGAAAATGCCGTGGGCTTCTGTGGTGTAGACGGTTCAGTAGACAGCAACAATTCTGGCTATACTGGCAACGGTTTTGCTAATACCGAAAATTCAGATGGAAGTGGTATTGATTGGGCCGTTGATGGTGACGCGGGCAGTTATACATTGAGATGGCGTTTTGCCAATGGTTCTTCTACTAATCGCTCTGGCCTGTTGAGCGTGAATGGCAGCGATGTGTCTACAGAAGACTTTAGTGGTACCGGTGGCTGGAGCAGTTGGCAAACAAGTTCCGTGACGCTGAACTTGCCCGCTGGGCAGAAAAGTATTCGGCTGGAAGCGAATCAAAACTCAGGTTTGTCTAACGTAGACTATCTTGAAATTACCGGCCCAAATGCCAAGGCCTCGGCTATTTGTGGTGGTTCCAGCTCTTCAAGTTCAAGCTCAAGCTCTTCTAGCACCTCAAGTTCTTCAAGCTCTTCAAGCAGCTCCTCCAGTTCCAGCTCTAGTGGTTCAGGTAGTTCAGACCCATGGGTTACCGGCTGTGGAACGGAAACCAGTAATTTGACGGCTTCCAAGATTTATTATGTTACGCCTAAGGGCTCAAATAGTGGCAGTGGTAACAGCTTCTCCAATGCCATGAGCTTCACTACCGCGATTGACAGCGTGCGCGCCGGTCAGATGATTTTATTGCAGCCCGGCACCTATAAAATTCCTTATTCCGCTGGTAGCAAGAACACCATCGTACTTTCAAGAGACGGCAGCAGCAGTGCACCTATATACATGGTTGCTGCAGATTGTGGCCGTGCCGTAATTGATTTTCAGTTCCCGGAAGGTGAGTGGGTTCAAGATTCATTCGGCTTTGATTTGACGGGAGACTACTGGTACTTCAAGGGTATTGAAATTACGCGCGCCGGTTATCAGGGTGTTTACGTGAAGGGTAATGGCAACACCTTTGAACACTGTACTTTCCACAATAACCGCAACACCGGTTTGGAAATTAACAAAGGCGGCTCCAATACCACGGTAATTAATTCGGATGCCTACAGCAATTACGACCCCAAGAAAAACGGCAGCATGGCGGATGGCTTTGGGCCAAAACAAACTCAGGGTTCTGGTAACAGGCTTATAGGCTGCAGGGCATGGGACAACTCCGATGATGGTTACGACACCTATGATAGTGACCAGGCGGTAGTTATCGAGCGCAGCTGGGCCTTTAACAACGGTTATGACGAGGGTAATGCCAATGGCTTTAAGCTGGGTGGCAATGGCCAGGTGCAGCGCAATACGATTACCCAGTCCGTTGCATTTGGTCACAAAAATAAAGGCTTCGATCAAAACAGCAACGCTGGTGGTGTAACCTTGTATAACAACACCGCATACGACAATGGCGTTAACTACGGTTTTTGTGGCAGTGTTAAATCTGGCGAAAAGCACACTTTCCGCAATAATGTCTCTTTAAACGGCGGCAACGACGTGTGTAATGCCAGCGCCAGCAGCAATAGCTGGGATAGTGGGCCGTCTGTGGGTAGTTCAGACTTTGAAAACACCAACACAAGCCTTGCAACGGCAAAACGTAACCCGGATGGAACACTTCCAGATAACGGTTTGTTCCGCTTGCGATCCGGTAGTGATTTGATTGATGCGGGCACCAATGTTGGTTTGGACTATAAAGGTTCCGCGCCAGACCTCGGTGCTTTTGAGCGAGAGTAAGCCCGTTAAAAAAGAGTGTTGTTACACTTAAAAATAAAAAGCCAGCCCCTTTGGGGTTGGCTTTTTTTATGGCTGCTGCTTTAGGCTGCGGGATAGGCAGCAGGAGGCCTGCATATGGCGTATGCCGTGATTATATTTAAGCGGGTAATATTTCTTGTTCTGTGAACAGCTGATGCTTGTTTACACAGTGTATGAATAGCAGGTTTGTGAAAGCCCTTGAAATGCCAGTAACACCGCGCAGTTGCGCCAGTACTTCAAGGGCGACAATCAAAGAGGATATAAAGCTCTTATTTGATTGTAGGGGTAACAGGTTTAACAAACTTAAGTGTCCAGCGATCCGTTTGCCCCTTCACTTTTTCGTTGCCAACTTCCAGCGATAAGTCGTCCTGGGGTCGATAGTGCATGGTGGACATATCGGCCAGTATAAAGCCTGCCGCTTGAATTTCCATAATGGCGACTACGGGGTCCAGGCGTCGTCGGTTTTCTTCTGTTGCAGGTTCGCCGTGTCTGGCAGTATGGTCTATTACAGCGTAAATACCGCCGGGTTTTAATGCCTTGAACAGGGCTTTATTTAAGCGAATGCGATCTTCTGCATTGTGCAGGTGCAAGGCTCGAAAGCTGGTTACCATATCTGCCTTTACTTTTCCAAAATCTAAATCGCCCAATTGGTAATGGCGTTCGCCCTCTGGCCGCTTAATTGTTGTGTTTTCGGAAAGCAGTTTTACCTCTTTAAAGTCATCGTCTAGCAGTAAATTTTTCTTGATATTGCCTGTACCTACAGCCAGGTAGAGTTGGCCCTTGTCCTTTAGCGCAGGAGCCAGAAGGCGTGTGTAGTAACCGCCGCCGGGTAAAATATCGATAACTGTCATATCTTCACGCAAACCGAAAAATTTGAGCGTTTCAAGTGGCAGGCGATTTTGATCGCGTTGTTGGTCGTTTTCTGGCCTGTCTTTATCGTTCATCGCTGCGCTAATGGAATCCGAAAACGCTTTTTCCCCGGAACTTGCGAGTGTTGTGGCGGGAAGTGCGATCAGGTAAATACAAAAGAGTAAGAGAGATATTTTCATAGTTGATTTCCTTGTTGAAAAGGTTTTTGCCAGAGGGCATTAAACGAAGTGGAAGGGTGTTGGCGCAAGAGGTGTAGCACAATTAATGCACAACCAAAATTGCTCACGCTAAAAGCCAAAAATATTGCTGCATTGGCCGGCCAATTGCTCATTGCCCAGAGCACGGGCCAGAGGATAAGCACACTCCGTAGAGATGCAATAATGAGCGAGGCAAGTGCGTGGCCAAGGCCATTCAATATGCCGGTAGTCAACATTAAAAAACCATAGCCAATATAACTGATTGGCACAATTAGAAAGTAAATTTGCAGTAATGGTTGTGACTGAGGGCACTCAGTTAACCAGAATTTGAGGGTGCTGGTAAGCAATGCTGCTGCGAGGGCAATTTTTAGTCCGTGTTCAATACTCAAGTGCCAGCATTGAGTAAGCAATTGCGCCAAGGTGAAATTATTGGTTTTATGGGTGATTAATCTATTTGCTGCAATAGGGCCCACAACGGCCGACCACGCATAAAAGCTCACGAGCAGAAAGCTTTCCACACGCAAGGCCAAACTGAAAGCGCCCACGTAATAGCCATCAAGCTTTGCCAGCTGTTGTAGTGCAAATGCTGTACTCAGTGGAACCAGTAAATTGGCGAGGGTAATGGGCAATGCCAATTTTAATAATTGTGTGAATGTCGTGAAGGCAGTGTACTTAAATAGGCTAGGGAGCGATTTAAGCGAAAACAATCGCCCCTTGGCGCACAGCAACAGGCCTGTCAGTAAAAGCTGACTAAACACATGTGCATAAGCTGCGCCATCGAGGGCACGGCCTAAGTCACCCGCCTCGTTTAAAATCAATATCGGCATCAGCACGCACTGAGCCGCAGCCGTGAGCCCCATACACCAGCTGGCGGGCAGTGAAAGGTCTTTTGCTCGCATCAAGCCAAGCAGCACAAAATTGAACAAGGCGAGGGGGAGCGCCCAACGCCAGAGTTTGAGGTAACTTAATACCCCCGGCGCAATCAAGCTTTGCTCCGCTAGGGCAACAGCGCTAATGTGAACCATATAGACCAGCGCCATTGCCAAAACTACAGTGCCCGACAGGCACGAAAACATGCAGCTTGGATGATGGGTTGATTTGCAGCGCGCCAGTGTCGAGGCAGCACTTGCACCCAAGGCGAAACCAATGGCTTCCAACATTAGCAGCCAGGGTAACACCTGGCTGTAGGCAAGCAGGCTGTCCTGCCCCAGGCGGGCCAGACATAAGGCTTCTGCACCATTTGCCAGTGCAAACAGCAGCATCGCGGGGCGCAGCGGGCGTGCGCGTCTTTTCAGTTCGTCCAGCATATTTATTATGGTTTCCCTTGCGTACAGAGAATTGTGCTTGGTGGCAGCGGCCATCGCCAGGTATTTGGGCTAAGGCGCATGTATTTGGGACGAAATGATTGGGGGCTGAACGTGAAGGGTGTTTGCTTTAAGGGGGAATGCTAAGCGAATAGCAATAACTGCGCTGGCTTACTTCTTACTGGGCTTACTTCCTATAAGCGCGGCGAGTTAAGGGGCCTTGTGCTTACCCATTTTCTTCTTGAAAAAAAATGCGGTTTCTACCAGCTGTTTTAGCCTCGTAAAGCCCCTTGTCGGCGCGCTTTAAGGTGTCTTCTACGCAGCTGTCGCTTTTACCTATGTTACTTAAACCGATACTGATCGTTATATCGATTTTTTGCTGATTGCTATACACGGGTGTATCAGCAATGCTTTGTCTTAAGCGTTCTGCAGTGTTTTTCGCCTGAGCGGGGGAGCAATCAACCAGCATTAATGCAAACTCTTCGCCCCCCAGTCTGCCAACAATATCATAGGGGCGAAGCTGCTCCTTTAATATGGAAGCGGCGACCTTTAACACCTCGTCCCCCGAAGCGTGGCCGTAAATGTCGTTAACGGATTTGAACTTGTCCAGATCTGCCATCAGTAAAACGGCAGATCCTTTGGTCCTTTGGATTCGCAAAAACTCTGTTTGAGCGCATTCAAGAAAGTGCTTACGGTTGAACAGGTTTGTCATTCCATCTCTGGTCGCCAGTTCGTAGAGCCGAGCGTTTAAGGCCTTCAACTTCTTATTGGCGCTTCGACGGGCGTGATTGAGTTTAAATAAAACGAGCGCTAGCAAGGCAAATACCACGGCGGTGGCATACATTCCCATTAGCACGGTGCGTTGCTGGCCGATGATGCGTTGCTCTTCGTGAATCACCTGAACTTGTTGGTTGATTTTTAAAAGCTGTTGTGAAAGCACGGCTTTGTTGTGTTCAATTTCCTGCTCCCGCTTTTTCAGCTCGTTCCCTTGTGTCTTGAGTTTGCTGTGGTTGATAGCGAGATCAGCTTTCGTTTCTTCTATTTCCGCAAGCAGTTTTTCCAAATTAGCTTGGGTGTTTGTTAGGTTTGATTGGCTTGCCTGGTATTGCGTTTTAGTGTGCTCAAGGGAATTGTTTTTATTCTTCAGTTGCGCATTCAGCCCGTCTAAGACAGCTTTCTTGCTATCTACTTCATCTCTAAGTGACAGTAACATCGTTTTTTGTTCTCGCAGGTGCTTACTCATATCCTCCCTGTTACCCGCAAATGCGAGCATGTTAATTGAGATATCAAAGCCGCGCTTAATCAGATTGTCCCGATTAAACTCGACCTTAATCTGCTGATTGCGGGCAAGCAGGCTATACAGTAGATGCTCTCGTTCTATTTGGCCCGCAGTGATAATGAGCGTGGCTGTAGACTGTTCAAATACCCTGGTATTCATCTTTGCTTTATTGCTGGCTATATAAACCAGCGCGTAGTCGTTCGGGTTAAAGGTGGGGCTGTTAATTATGCTCAGCGTTATGGTCTTGCCGCGAAGCTTGTTCTTGCTCAGACGTGACAGCGCCTCGAAGTACTCGGGGCTAGTGCCGTATAAGCCAATATGGAAGCTTGTGAGTTTGTCCTCTGCGGGCCAATTGGTGTGTTTTAGTATCTCGTAGGTGTAGTGGGCTTTAGCTTCATCTTCAGTGGGTTTGAGGTTTTTATCCGCGTGAGACCATGCTGCCATCGTGAGGGGCAGAAGGATGAAGACAAGTAGCCTAAAGCTTTCTGTGAAACGGTTAATCAGCATGGAGCCTGGATTTTTAGCTGCGTTTCACTCCAGTATAGGCAAACTAAGGCTAGGTGGTGGCGCGTAAATCAAATTATTGGCCGCAAATACAGTGCTTAGGCTGGTTCTCGCTACCTAAATTTGAGTAAGGCAGCGCTAAACTCCTCTGTTGCTATTAGCCTTTATGGAAAAGGAGCCGCTTCATGTTGAGCCCGTCGCTACCCTTTAGGGAGCAATTAGTGCAGCTGCGAAGCTCGTCACCTGTGCTTCAGGTAAGCTTGTTTTGTTGTCTGTTTTTTCTGGCGAGTATTCTCTACTGCTATGTCTACGCTTTGCTGGTGCCGGGTAATTATGCATCTACGCTGGCCGGGTCGCTGTCGTGTGTGAGCAGAGACTGGGCTCTATGGCTGCTATGTGCGCCTGTGATCATCGCCCTTGCTCTGCGTAGAGATGTGCAAAGCAAAAGCGGAAAGCGACAAATACTATTCCTTCTTATTGGCGTAACGCTGTTTCTGGGAAGCGTTCGTATGCTGTTAGAGTACTACACCAACGAAAACGCAAAATGGCTGTCGATTTTGCTGGATTACACGCCTCGCTACCTTTTCATTACAGCATTTTTTCTTCTGCTCGCCTTATTCCTGGCCTTCAAGCAGCGTGTAAATGAAGGCCTGCATAGCCAGAGTAATGCAGAGCAGGGTGTAGCTACAAAGCCCAGCACCTCGTTATCAACCCTGGTGGTGTTTAAGGGCGACTCGCGAAAATTAGTGGCTGCAGAAAGCGTTGAAGCTATTCATGCATGCGGAAACTATCTTGAATTGAAAATAGATGCCGAGAGCTACCTGATGCGCAATACCATGAGCAAGGTAGAGCAGGAACTCAGCGGCATAGGCTTCGCACGTATTCATCGTTCCCACATGATTAACCTCAACTGTCTTGACCGCGTCTGCACCAGAAAAATGGAAGCCTATATGCACAATGGCGAAACCTTGAAAATAGGCAGGAAATATATTCATCACTTACCCCACTTTAGCGGCAGCGCCTAGGCAGGAGTTCTTGGCATCTGGTAGCTTGTTTGAGGGATTTGCAGGCCATCAGTAAAGGCCAGTGGAAAGCGAAATTTGTTACAGCTGGAGTCCCCTTAGGGAGGCAGCATGGGGTGATTTTTTATTGAATTTGTAAGGCTTTGATTTTAAAAGAAAAAGTGCTAATCTTCTGCTTATATCTTCAGATAGTTTGTGAACACAGACATAGATAATGGACATCAGAGTGTTGAAGGTATAAATTGATCGCAAGCTGGAAGCTGCCAGAAACCCAAAAAATGGTGCGTTTACCCCCTAACTTATTGAAATCACTAGCTAAATTTATAAACTCGATGCTTTTGCAGCATGCTGACGTCTATATGTCAGCTCTCAAGCCGCAATGCATGTAACAGCAATGTGTGACAAAACAATGAGCTCAAAAAGTAAAAAAGGGTGAAATTAAGGGCAGTACCCCATGCATTTAGCAGTGCCCAGGGGCTTTAAGCAGAAGAGCGCGGTTAGTAGACAGCGTTATATTGATTCCAAAAACTGCATTCGTGATGGTGATAGCGAAAGCAGTTAATATTATTTTCACCAAGTAAAGAAGAAAACATTATGAGTAAAGGTACAGTTAAGTGGTTCAACGCCGACAAAGGTTTTGGTTTTATTACTCCTGAAGATGGTGGTAAAGATTTGTTTGTTCATCATTCAGAAATTCAGGCTGGCGGTGGTTACGCAACCTTAAATGACGGTCAAGCAGTTGAGTTTGAAGTAGGTCAAGGCCAAAAAGGACCATGTGCAACTAACGTTCGCACAGTTTAAGTCCTAGCAATATCAGTAACAGGAAGATCAAAGCTCTGCTTTGGTCTTCCTTTGTTATTACAGTATGCATTTCTGTAAGAAGCATACAAACATTGCATGCCACCCCGGTATGCGAAAACACCTCTCCCTTACGTATTTCCCCCATTCCTCAATAGCAGTCATACAGCCGTCCGCTCGTAAGAGTTTAGTCTGCAAGCTTTCTTTCTCTGTGTAAGGTAATAATAAATCCGGTTAAAACCTTGTCTGGGTAAGGCCATGCGTGTGCTTGGTGGGCTTTGGAGCTGTATTTGCTATTGCTGTGATATGTGTGAAATATATGGATGAATCGTGAATGTCTGTATTGAAGTTTTTTACGGTGCGTAGTTTGGGTAGTGTTTAGCCGGGAGGCGCTTTGCTTACCCGGCCTACGGCCCATTTTTTCACCTGCCGCTAAAACTCACCATCCCGTGCTGCTTGCTCCCGCTCCTTACGCTCATTCTCTTCCTCTTTGGCAAACTCGATTATGCGTAACATTGTTGCAATGTCGGTATCCACATCGGCATCGGCAAATTCGCCTGTAAGCTTGCTGTTTGGGTGGAGGTTACCGTGTTCGTAAAGTTCCCAAATTTCTTCCGCGTAGTGGGTGATGAGTAAGTTGGGGTCGAAGCGCCCAAAGTACTGGGTCATATTGTTTACATCGCGCGCGAGCATCATTTGTGCGTTGTTATTGCCTGCTGCATTAACCGCTTGCGGAAGGTCGATAACCACTGGGCCTTCCGGGTCTACCAGTACGTTAAATTCAGATAAATCCCCATGCACTAGGCCAGCACAGAGCATGCGCACAATTTCCATCATCATTCGCCCATGAAAGTCTCGCGCTTGCTCGGGAGAGAAAACTACGTCATCTAAACGAGGGGCTGGGTCTCCGTTTTCGTCGCACACCAAATCCATAAGGAGTACGCCATCCACAAAACCGTGGGGGCTGGGTACGCGTACTTCAGCCGCCGCTAGCCGGTATAAGGCATCCACTTCTGCGCTTAGCCAGGCTTCTTCGTGTTGCTTTTGCCCAAAACGTGTGCCTTTTGCCATGGCTCTTGCTCGGCGAGAGTTGCGCACACTGCGGCCTTCCTGGTACTGCGCTGCCTGTTTAAAGCTGCGCTTATTGGATTCTTTATAGACTTTTGCACAACGAATATTGCCTGCACAGCGTACAACAAATACTTGAGCTTCTTTACCGCTCATCAGCTGGTACAGTACTTCATCAATCAGCCCGTCTTCCATTAATGGCTGGAGCCGTTTCGGTGTTTTCATTTGTCCTCTTAACCTAAGTATTTAACTCTGGGAGCACAGGTCTGCGGTGTTGCAGCACCATGCACGCTATGGCGTACCCTAACATAGCGGTAGAGCTTGCTACAGCTCATCTTGGCCTTTACGCCGGGTAAGTCAGCCGGAGTGCAAAAAGTGCCCGTTAAACGGTACTTTGATTATTCTAAGGGCATAGCCCTGGTTTGTATAAACCTGGTGCTGTCGTACGCTAAATAAAACTTAGAAGCTTTGTTGGCTGGGTAAGCTTAGGTGTGTCTCTGGTGCTGCTTGGCACTTTGTCTGTTATCTGCATTGATATATATTGCCATAGGGCTTTACATAAATTTGCCCTTGTTTCGGGCTGTATCCCACCGGGAGGTGGCAGCGGTACAGGTATTGAAGGTTGGATACTCCTGCTAGCACAGGATATTATTTACGATTTAATTAAACGGGAATAAACAACAAAGCCATTTATAGGACCGTGTTGCTTCGCGCTTCATTCGGAAAGTTATGGCTAACAAAGAATTGGAGAATGCAAGTGAGAGACTTTCGAATACTAATGCTACTTGTTACTTTTGCGTTGTGCTCAAAAGAGAGTTTCGCTGCGGACCAGGGGCGAGCGATTGGAAAGGTGTTACGGGTATGGGCGCATACAGAACACTATAACCCCTATAGCGAAAATACGGGAGGCTTGTTCTTGGCGGAGATAGAAGGTTTGCCGAGCCCCTGCGGGAATGAAAATCAAGTACCCAGGTTTGCTATTCGTAGTAGCCATCCATCGTATAATACCGTTGTTTCAATGGTGCTGGCCGCGCAAGCTTCAGGGAAACTGGTACAAATTGAATACCTTAAGTCTTGCACTTTACGAGGAAACGCGTGGGACTTTGGGTATTTAGTCTTATTGCCATAGCAAGCGGTAATTGTTGTGGGTTTACAGGGGCTTGGGTTAGTTAGGCTGTGTCTCTCCGGGAGCCGCCTGCGTCACCGCACCATTTTCGAGCTATAAAATTGGTTTGCGCCCACTCGTGAGCTTCTGTGACGAGCAAGTGGGAATTTTATACAGATAATAGAGGGCGTTGTCCCCGTTGCAGAACCTGTGGTTTAATATTGTTCATATTAAAATTATTCAGGTTTTTTAAGAATGGAATCTCTTTTAAAAGCAAAGGAAATATGCATCCAAATTCCATTCTTTTGATTGCCGCTGCTTACAATATGGGCAGCATGTGATTTATGTCAAATTGTAAGCTTGTTGTTTGTATTACCTCGCAACTGTTATGAACAACTTAGCCTAGATGTTCAAACTGGGCCTTCCGATAAAAGGCTGTTTCCGCTGGGCAAAAAAAGCGGGGTAAAGCTTCGGTATTAGCAGGTTTAATTTAATGCAGCGGGTTGTGGGGTCGTTTTTTTAAAGCCGAAAGTTGGAGTTTATTCACTGTAGATAGGAGTTGTCTGGGTGAGTTGATTTTGAAAAGGCTTATTATTTTTATATATCGGGGGAGCTTCCGTGACAAAGAAAGCTAAGTTGTTAAGTACTCTGCTATCTCTAGCAATGTTTTCTGTTTTGAGTTTTACGAGCGAGCTAGCGCTTTGCTTTCCTTCATATAATGGCTCGGCAAACGTTGGTATTCCTTCTCGCCATTGGGTCAAAGAGGAAGGTGAGAATGTTAACCCCCAGAAGGGCTACTTCCATTACCAGTATGAAGATGGCCCAAAAATAACTTTTCCTCCGTGCGAACCTGGTGTTTCGGGTCAGTGCATTACTAAAGACCAGAAAACTGTTCAGCTTGTTGGTTTAAAAACGGGTAAATATACAGTTACTTTTGGAGTGCTAGGGCCCATAAATACTACTCAGTGGGACTATGATGATAAGGGCGAAATTGCCACTATCGAAGTAGCACTTCTACCAAATGACAATAGTATATATGAACTTTCGCCTGCGCCCGTCGCCCCCCTTAATCCTATAGACCTTTCTAAGTACGATATTTACTACGGCGATTTTAACCAGGATGGAATTGATGGCGACATCTACCTGCACGGCAGAGATATCTTTATTCTAATCGCGGGAGATATATCCTTCCCCATACTGCTTGAAGGTCCCGTCGGTTTAGTCTATTTCCGCTCCCCATTTGGTTATAGCAATCCTCTGCGAGCAGACGTCAAAAAGTCCGAATTAGCCAATTATACCAAAGCTAAATTAGACACCGATTATCTGGTGGGCGATCTTAACGGCGATGGAATGAAAGACTATTTTATTCGAGGTTATCAAAAGGGCGCGACTGTACTCACATTAAACCAGGCTGATCTGGATCGGAACATCTTCCCCTCCTCAAACTCCCCAACAATAACAGCATTCGATCCCTCGGACCGCTCGATAGAAATAGCCCTGCGCGACATCAATCTCGATGGTAGAGACGATCTGGTGCAACTATCTGCGGTGGATGGCTACGAAATGGAGGTCGTCTTCACTAATACTTATGGCAGGCTAGTAGAAGGCTATGACGACGTGGCCTCAATGGCACAAATGTTCGACATCACAACCCGCTCAAGCAACGTCACAGGCACCCTTGGTGGGGCCTTCCGTGTGAGCGAGTCAGGCGCAGCTGCCTACAATATTCCAGTATTTACCCCTGAAGGCACGGCAGGTGTTACGCCGTCCGTTAGCATGTCTTACTCCAGTCAGGGAGGTGGTGGCATCCTTGGTGATGGCTGGTCCTTAAATGCCTATTCAGCAATTTCGAGATGCCGCAAAACCTACGCAATCGACAAAACCACAACGGAAATATCCTGGAACAATACCGATCAATTTTGTCTAGACGGGCAAAGGTTGTTACTGGTTAGTGGTAGCCACGGGCAAGACAATGCCGAATATGAGACCGAGATAGATAGCTACTCAAAAATTAAAATACATGGCACACAGAGTGGAGAACCGAATTATTTCTCCGTACAGAGAAAAGACGGCTCCATCAGCTACTACGGTTATAGCGGCGGTTCTGCTGCCGGTACCAATGCCAAACAGAAATTTAATGCAAATGCGGCTAGCACTATCTCCTGGTACCTTTCGCGAACGGAGGATAATGCAGGGAACCCGGTTCAATATTATTACAAACACGAAAATGGCAAAAATTTTCGCTTGGATAGAATCGAATACGCCTACGGTAGTGATGATGAGCCAGACGGAATCTACCCAAATACCCGTATAGAATTCGATTACAAAAAACGCCCCGACCCGATTCATGGTTATCTCGCAGGCTATTTTTCAGAGCAGGTGTGGCGACTGTCAAAAATAGATGTCTTCAATCGCGTCAATACAGACGTCAACTTGCGCACCTACCACATTTATTACAATCGCAACGTGGAAGGTGCCGTCGCTAAAAGGTCCATGGTGGGTGCAATTCAGGAATGTGTCAGAAATTCCTGTAAGCGTGCCACCAAATTTGATTGGGAGCTGGTAGAAGGTGCATTCAGCTCCTCCTCAGACTTTCAGTTAGACCCTAATCTTAGTCGTAACCACATGGCGGGTTTCCAAACCCCAGACATAAATGGCGATGGTGTTAAAGACCTTGTTTGGTTAGCCATGGATGTCAAGAACAGTTTAACGAAGGGTACAAATGTCGATTTCGAATTACATTATGCGATATCGGTAAATGGCCAGTTGGTCAAACAAAATTTTGCGGGCGGTAGCAGCTACAAAACTTTCTACGAAAATGAGAGGCAGAATGTCAAGCTGGAAGTTTTGGACTTTAACGCCGATGGGCGCTCAGACATCGCTGTTTACCGAAAGAAAGGTGCGAATGCGCACAAATGGGAAATTAATATTGCAGTACCCCACGAGGGTGGTGGGGTAAATTGGAAGTTAGGCTATGACCCAGTGGCGATACTTGATATGCCCGAAAATACCAGATTTGTAGACCTGGATGGCGATGGCTTATCGGATGCTATCGCAGGAGACAAGGTGAGCTACCTTAAGAGGCGCTCAGGTGCTGTTGTCAGTGACAATAATTACTATGCATATACAAGCCCACAAAATTATGCTTGGAGTAATGTAACTAATGCATTAAGTAGTAGCTCCAGGCGAGTTCACGGCTTAGGTGACTTTAATGGGGATGGTAGAGTCGATATCGTGGGTGGAGAGATTAAAGTAACGGGTAGCTGGGATCACGATTCATTACTTCCTTCTTTCAACTACAACACTGTGCAGGAGAGGTTGCATGTTCTTGTGCAGGATAGCAACGGGTTTTCCCACCAAATGTATCTGGGGGAGCGTTTTAAAGACGAGGGAATTACGTACCCCTTTGTATTTACCAATGAAAAAGTTCCTTATGTTGTCGATCTAAACGCCGATGGTTTATCAGACATTCTTATCCGGAATGAGCGCCAAGTTAGTGCATATTTGAGTACCGGAACCAGTTTCGTAAGCCTGGGTAATGTAGCAACGCTTGCATCGGATAGTAGTGAGCTACATTTTCTCGATTTTAATACAGATGGCTATCAGGATTTTATCGAATTTTCGAATGTTTCCACCTACCCACAACTGCACTCATGGAACAGCCGAGAGAGCAAGTACAGTGACACAAGCAAGTTAAGTTATCTGCCGAGAACCGGCGAAACCTATCGCATGCTGGCAGATTTTGATGGTGATGGTCTTACCGATGTTACCTTGTACCAGGACGGTAAATTTCAAACCCGCTTATTTAAATCCACAATGGGCCACAAAAACCAGGTTGTAGAAATAGATACGGGCTGGGGCGCAAAAACAGCAATTACCTACGAGCGCCTAAACGACACCACGCATTATTCAGGTCTGGATGTTGTTCCCGAGCAAAGTGGAACGGCAGAGCAATGCGCTAGCGATGGCCCGCGTTACTGGCAATATACCTGTACCGACTATGCTCTCTACTCCTCGTCTTCTTTTTATACCGCCTTAAACCAGGGCTTAAACCCGGTTAGCAGTATTAGCTCTTCGGCGCCGGTATTGGAACTTAATGGGCCAATTCACATTGTAACCAAAGTGGAAAATACCTCTCCGTCCACATCATTAGATAATAATGTTGAAAGTCCAGATGGGCATACTGGCGGAGCCTCTGCGATCACAGAGCAGACGGCGAGTGTAAGCTACTATTACAACGAGGCAAAAATACAAGCTGGCGGGCGCGGTATGCTCGGCTTCCATCGCTTAACAACAGTCGATGATCAAACGGGTATTGAAACCGCAACGGTTTATAGGCAAGACTTCCCCTTTATTGGCAGCCCCATATCCACCTTTGTTTATGCAAATGGTGGTTTGCTCAAAGAGTCTCACAACGTATATGCAATAAAAGATTTACCCGGCAATGCCTCCAGCGTTGCGGAAACCAGCGGTACAGCAGCCTTAAACCCGCTACAAGCCTATATTCAAGCCAGTTACGATATTGTCTATAAAACAAATTCATCCGTGGACTCGGCTGGTGTTGTAAGTGTCGCAGAAGGGAGCGGTGTGTCTGTTACCTGCCTGGCGGGTAGCGAGTGCCCAGAGTTGTCGGAAGAGGCCAGCACACAAGCTGTTTTACAACAAACAATCACACAAACAACGATAGACAGCCACGGCAACACTTTAACCACCAGTGTAGATACCTATGGCGATGGTTTACACCAAAAAATAGAATCGAGCAATAGCTACAGTTCTGCTAACGACATTACCTTAAGCCGCGCGAACAGCGCACACAATACATCGTTCTCGTACCCGGAATTGGGGCGCTTGGTTAGCACAACCGTTTCGCAACAGCGAAACAGCGATATTGAGCCCGCACAATCATCCAGCTTTACTTATTACACCAGTAACAGCGACGATGGTTTTGCCGGAATGCTCAAGACAGAAACCATTGCACCAAGCGGAGCTAAAGATCAAAACCTTGTTACCACCTATAAATACGACAGCTTCGGTAATGTAAAAAGAAAAGAGGTAAACGGTTGGGCTGGTGGCAGCACAGACCAGAAAGTTACGCGCTTTAGTTCCACCAACTACGATGCCACTGGTCGCTTTGCCGATAGCAGTCAGAATGCCCTGCAGCACACCATAAGCGAGGTTGTTGAGCGTAATGAATACGGCGCTGCAACGGAAATAAAAGGCCTTAATGGCATGGTTAGCTATGCCGACTACGATGACTGGGCTAGAGAGCTAAGTGCCAGTAACAACGTTGGTAGTGAAACACGAACACAATATGTTTCCTGCCCTAATGGCACTATCAGCTGCCCCAGTCATGCAAAAACGGCCATTATCAAACGGGATTCCGGCTCAGATAACACCAACACCATACGCTCAGTGACCTACTTCGACCTAATGGGTAGAGCGGTACGCAGTTCAAGGCTGGCCTTCGACGGCTTTGATAATACCAGCGCAAAATACGTTGATGTGGATACGGAATACGACGTGCTTGGGCGCGTGGTAAGAGTCAGCGAGCCATATTTCTCCACCGGTTCTCCAAGCCAGTGGACACGTAATTATTTCGATGAATTAGGGAATATTATTCTCTCCAAAGCACCGGACGGCTCCGAAGGTAAAATGGCTTATAGCGGGTATACCACCGTTACGACCAATGACGAAGGGCAGACCAAAACAGAAACTAAAAATGGTTTCGGCGAGCTAATAAAAGTACGGGCTAACGACGGTGGAACCATAGACTATACCTACACCACCAAAGGGGAGTTGCGCACCACGACGGCAAACCAAAGCACCGTGACCGCCGACGACTACGGCACCATTGCAGGCTTGTGTCAGCAACCTGAAACTAACTTGCAAACCGTGTTGTGTTACGACAGCCTTGGTCGCAAATCACAAATGTGGGACCCGGATAAAGGGCTTTGGCAATACGAGTACAATGCCTTTGGCGAGCTTATCGAACAGACCGATGCGAATGGCCAGCGGGTGGAACTTAGCTACGATATTCTGGGGCGAAAGAAAACACGCCTGGACTACAAAGCCAACAACAACTTGGAGGGGCGAACAGACTGGTATTTCGACGACCCCTTGGCCAACGCGGTTGGGCGACCTGTGTCTACGGTTTACACCTCCGACGGTAATACTTACAGCGAAAACTACCTCTATGATGATTATGGCCAGCCGGAAGGTACCGATGTAACCATGCCAGACGGCAATACCTATGGCTCTAGGGTGGAATATGATTACAGTAAAGGCAGAATTAAAAAAGAATTCGATGCGCTCAACGGTTTGCTTGTTCGTAACGGTTCTTCCATTACCAGCGGTGTAGAAAAACACTACACACCCTTTGGCTTCCTTGGAAAAATCACTAACCTGGAAGACAACGCAGAGATTTACAAGCCAGAAATTTACAACGCACGTGCCCAATTAACCGACGCAACAATAGGCGGCAATATTTCACTCGGCCAAAACTACCACAGCACCACAGGTTTATTAGCAAACATGAGCGCTGTGTCCGGTGCCACCGTGCAAAAAATAAATTACACCTGGGACACCATCGGCAACCTAAAGCGCCGTGTAACGGCCAGCCAGGCTTTGAGCCTCAGTGATACTAATGCGCAAGTAGAGGATTTCTGTTACGACAAGCTAAACAGGCTGATTAAAACTTACCGCGTTAGTAACTCTAGTGCTAACAGAGCTGCACCAAGCTGCCCCACCAGTGCATCAGCTTTTGATGTTGAATACGACCAGCTGGGCAATATTACGCGCAAAGCCAGCTTTAGCAGTAGTCGCTATAACTACGGTGAACTTGTTGGCAGCCACCGTGCAGGCCCGCACGCGCTTACTTCCTTTGGTACCGCATCAGGCCGCACTAAATTCACTTACGACGATAATGGCAATCTCCTCAGCGATGGCGCCCGCAGCTTTACTTATTCTACCTTTAATAAACCAACACAAATCAGTAATGCCAGCCACACTGTAGAGTTTCACTATGGGCCAGCTCGCAAGCGCTACCACCGTATGGACAGAGCCGGTTCCGTGGAGGAGCACACCTGGTACCTGGGGAATATAGAAAAGGTCGTTAAATCCGGCAAAGTGGAATGGCGCCGCAGTGTAGAAGGTGGGGGGCACTACACCTACACCACTAATACTGCCAATGTGGAAATAGAACCCCTTGCTAAGCGCTACATGCTTAAAGACCATCTTGGTTCCAGTAACCTTATATTGGAGGCCGATGGTTCGCTCGCGCAAAGTTTTAGTTTTGATAACTGGGGTTTACGGCGCAACCCAAACAACATGGCGGCCTTAAGTAATACGCAACTGGTCAATTTCGATACCAGTATCACCAAGCGCGGCTATACCGGCCACGAAATGGTAGATACCCTTCACATTATTCATATGAACGGGCGTATCTACGATGCTCGCTGGGGGCGCTTCCTGCAGGCAGACCCCTTTGTGCAGGCACCCACCGATACACAATCCCTTAACCGTTATAGCTATGTGCGCAATAACCCTTTGAATGCGACGGATCCGGAGGGGTATTTTTGGCAGGCGTTAGTAATGGGCGCTGCTGTGGGCTGGGCCGCACAAGGTGTCGCGCAAATGGCGAACGTGCCTGTCATCGGCGTAATCGGTAGCCTCGTAGCCTGCGCGTCGACTGCAAATCCCATCGCTTGCTCTGGTGGTGTCGGGTTTGGCTCCACTTATGCCGCAACGGGTGACCTGGGTAAGTCGGTGCAGAGTGGGGCTATATCGGCTGCTTCGGCCTGGGCGTTTACTCAGATTGGGAAAATGGCTGGCGGTTGGAGTGATGCTAATCAGCATTTCGACCCCTCCACAAATACAGTTACTTTAAAGAAAGGCGTGATTGGTTTTGGGAACAACACGCTCACACCTGCGCAGGTAGCACTACAGATTGGCGCGCATGCAATGGTGGGGGGAATTAGTGCTCAGTTACAAGGGGGTAAGTTTGGGCACGGGTTTGTTAGTGCGGGGGTTACAAAAGGGATTATGGGTAACTTTATTTATGACAATCGTAGCGTTGCTGCAATAGCAGGTCGGACGACAGTTGCTGCGTTAATTGGGGGTACTGTTTCCCAGGCGAGTGGTGGGAAATTTGCCAATGGGGCGGTTACTGCGGCTATTGCGCATTTGTTTAATGCGGAGATGACGCAGTATTTGTCAACAACGGATACGAAAACTACCACGTATTGGAGAAGAAAATTCGTAAACGGGCGGCTCGTGACCAAACTTGATGCCCATGGCGACCCTTATTGGAAATCTTTTAATGGGGATTCTGAGATGGCTGGAGTAGCGAGCGAATTGACTAAAAAAGTTTTTTTAAAGGCTTTGTTAAAGAAGGCGTCGCATGCTGACGTGGCTATCAAATTTCAACAAATCAGCGAATGGGTTATGGAGGAAGAGTATAGTCAGACAGAAACTGCGATTACTGTTTGGAAATCTCAATGGGAGTTTGAAACAACAGTGATCTACGAGGGGCCTCAGATACTGACAGGAGCTGAGAGGTGGAAAGATACTAACATGATTATGGACTACGAAATAAGAGGCTTGGATATTTGTGCGTTAAGCTGTAATACTGATGTATTGGATCGAATTAGTGAGAATACCCCCTAGTGATAAAAAAGATCATTTTACTGCTATTGCCGTTAGCGGCCGCATGTGGCGAAAATTCTGGTTCTGAATTGCCAGTTTTACCTGCTAAATTTGGGGCTGGTGGTATCCCAAATGAATGCAGAGACAAAGTTTATAGGCGTGTTCATTACGGTACACACTATGATGGAAGAAAGCTTCATATAGAAGGAGAGGGGGCAATGGTTAGTTCGGTTGAACTATATTTGACTGAGAAATGTGTGATTGCCTCGGTCGGCTTTCTAAAATACAGGGCTGCAGAGCTTGAGGATGATGGGTTCTATATCTTCGCGGTAGACATACCTGTGAAAGAAGAAAATTGTAACGAAAAAGATGAAGAAAAAAAATGTAAAAGCTACATCGGATACCAGCGACTTTTTCAGAAGGATTTCAGGCTGGCTCCCAATAGTGAATATTTTTCCAAAAAAAGTATTCGGGATGTAGTTTTCTACGATGTTGAGGGGAAGTTTGTGGTTTTTCAGATGCCGGATAGAGTAGTACAATTTTCATTGGACTTTCCCCTTTTGGTTGATGACTTATGACAACGGCCGTACGCCGGATAAAACTCCGTAGGGTGGGTAAGCCGAAGGCGCCTCCCACGCGGGTCGGAGGTGGTGCTTGGGATTGCGGTTGAAAGAAGGGAATTTGCTGCGGTATTGGTTTTAAAATTATCTGCGGTGCGTAATTTGGTTATGGTCCCGCCGTGAGGCGCCTTCGGCTCGGCAATTGCTCCTGCATTGCACTAATACACCACATCCTTGTGGCTATGCGTTGCTCTACTTACCGACATCCGTGTCGGGATTACACGGCCTACGTTGCTCCCAACTTCTTTTTTGGAATGATTGTTGGGCTGTGTACGTATATTTATTTTTGGAATTGATTTGTTAAAGGGAGGTTGGTTTGGCGCGGTATCGGCGGTCTTTGGTTTGTGGGGGATATTATTTTTTTACGATTAATATGTTGGAGCGGGATGGCTCTTTGTTGGTGGATCATATCGATGTTTTGCGCCGGGCGCCGGGCGGTGGCGGCGGTAAAGAAGGCGCGGCCTTTTCATATTGATGCCTGGGTGGTCTTGCCGGATCATCTCCACGCGGTGTGGACATTACCACCTGGCGATTGCGATTATTCCTCCCGCTGGCGCGATATTAAAAAACGCTTTTCCATGGCTTTACCCAAAACCGAATACCGTTCACCCACACGCAAAAAACGCAAAGAACGCGGCATCTGGCAACGCCGTTTCTGGGAACATACTATAAAACCATTACGACTACTGCCACCACCAGGGTTGCTTGCATTTCAAATAGGTAAAACGTGATCGTTAATCTTGCTGAGTTGTAGTTGAGTTTAAGAGAGAGCCAACATGTATAAATCAATAATATTAATTTTATTTGTAATATTTCCGTTGAATGCTTTTGCTGGGTCGTATCAAGGCATAGTTAGGAATATTTTTGCGTACAACGGAAAAATATTTTTTGAGGTCTATAATGGCGGCTTTGATAATTCTACTACGTGCACGACAAAGCCAGATCGTTTAGGGTTTTGGTTCGTGCCTGATGAACCCTATAAAGAAGCATTAATGTCTATAGTGCTAACAGCAAAAGTAACGGAAAAACTTGTGTGGGCAAAAGGCTCGGGTACATGTATAGATGGCCCTATGGGTAAGAGTGAGGAGCTTAAACACATCGACTTGAAAGGTTAAGTTGTTCAATGTGCGTGCGATGTTTGGCTGACTAATTGCGTGGTGTACTTGAAAATGCTTTGAGCTGCAAGTTGGAAAGGCATTAATGTTTTTTGGTTTGTTTAGCTTTGGTGTTTTGGTTTTTAATTATGAATAAGGTGTTTGTTCTGCTAGTGCTATTGGTGTCATCTGGAGTTTTTGCAGAGTGGAAAGACTCATCCAGCGTTAGTGTTGAGTTGATTTCTGTCTGGGGGAAAACGGGAGATGCGTTAATCCAGACCAACCCGAAAGCTACTATCACAGATTTAAAGTGCACGGATAACTATTGGTTAACTTTGGATAAAACCGATCCGGGTTTTCAGTCGATAATGGCAATGCTTCTAGCCGCTCAAATGTCTGGCAAGACAATTACCGTTCGAGCAGAAGATGATGGTGTGACGAAAAGCTATTGTCGCTTGGCTAGGGTGATAACACATAAATGATAATGTCGTAACAAAATTGGGGTTTGTGCAATGAAAAAAATACTTGCTATTTTAGTGATCTTATCTGTGCCAATAGAGCTTTTAGCTGGCTATGACGTGACTGGATATATTACTAGCGTTCACCTAAAAGCTGGTGTATTGCAGTTTTCCTTTAGCAATAGCAATGCAAATACCTATTGTAAGCCAGGTTGGGGTGGAATGAATTTTTATGTGCCCAGAGATCATGAGGATTTTCCCTACTACTATGGCCTGATTAGTTCCGCTAATGCAAGTAAACAGTTCGTACGTTTAGCAAATATTAGTGTTTTCGATGGAACTACCGCCTGTGATATCACAAAAACAGGATACGGCATTCATGTATATCAAGGGGAGTAGAAGCATTGCTTCAATAAAAACTCACATTTGTACAATAGTTAACGCCGGTAGGGTGCTAATGTTGCCAAAACCAAAGCCACTTTCAGTTGGGTTAAACGTGGTAATTAGGCTGCATTTATTAATTATTTAATTTTAGGTTTTAACTGCAGCGTTTTTGCCTATTGCTGAGGGAACTATGAAAAGAGTATTTGCTAATTCAAAGCTTCTAGGGCAAGGGACTTTGTTGATGTCGTTGTTTCTAATGTCCCTAGGCGTATCGGCTGGCGAAGTTACTGCAAAAATAAAATACATCCAAGTAAATGTGATAGCCGGTACAAAAGATATTGTTGTCGTGAAGTTTGAATCCGAACCTATAAACCGCCCCCCGTGTGCTACAGATGATCGAATGATTGTAAAACTTGATACGGAAGCAGGGCGGGCCGTACTAAGCATGGCGTTGGCAGCAAAAGCCGCTGATAGAGCGATATACATGCGAGGCACCGGCGATTGTACTAACGCCTTAGAAAATATCGCTTATTTGAGATTTATTTAATCAAAATGTTGGCCTGGTGTGGTTAAGCGCTAGAGCTACAGGACGTTATTCTATGAAATGCAGCGAAGAAAAAAGGGGGGGAAGCGTGAAGATCGGTTTGCTTATATTTTTGTTACTTGTCTCGGGTTATGCCTGTGCAAAATACACCTGTACGGGTGGGGTGCAGGGTGTTTCTATTAACCCTAGAAATGGCACCATTTTAGTTGAAAAGCTTGCTGGGCTGGAGTGGCCGGTATTGTGCAGTGTACAAGCGGAAGCGAATGGGATAACTGCAGAGGCTTGCCGGAGTATTTACAGTATATTGCTCACGGCGCAAATGTCACAAAAAGAAGTGAGCCTGTGGTTTGATGATGATGCAACGGGTGGCAGTTGTGATTCTCATGGTTCGTGGACGTATTTAAAGGGTTGGTACTTTGGACCGAGGCTGAATAACTAAGGTCAATATTGATTTAATTATCGTAACCGCTGTGTATGCAAGCAAGAATAGTGGGGTCACAAAATAGCGCAAGATACGTGGACGCAAGATAGCGGGTTCAGGCCTTACATTTGACATTACGGCTGTGCGTCGGGTAAAGCGTAGGGTGTGAATAGCGGGGTCACCCATTAGGCTTTTTGTCAACTAAAATCAAAAAAATAATGCCCCGGCAATTCGGGAAGCAGAATCTATTTGTTGGTTCTGCACGCTCTTTAAAAAATTACACCCGATTTCTCGTTGGTATGGTGTCTATCAGTTGCACCAGTCACCCATCAGGATCAAGCTACATCATGGCAGCCCTAGCTTACGCCCCAGAAAAATATCGGTATCATACCTTGTTCATTTGAATGACAGATCTTCGAGCTCGTTTGTCTCAACCTCTGTTTGACTCAATGCATGAGTAATTACTAGTTTAGCGCGCATTAATTGATAGAGCTGGGCCAATCAGGCCTG
>FXAI01000014.1 GCA_900177435.1 Alteromonadaceae bacterium Bs31 | reverse complement strand
TTTTACCAGCGCTTCGCACTGGACCAATTTCTCGGCAACTGCTCGACTTTGTCTCCTGAGTCGTTCTACCAATTACATCCCTGTAAACACGCTCGAGCACTCTGTCGTATTCTGTCAGAACAGCACGTGAGAGATGGAGGCGCGAGCCGGAGTCGAACCGGCCTACGTGGATTTGCAATCCAGTGCATAACCGCTTTGCTATCGCGCCTTTCGTGCCCAATTACTCTGTGCACCCCGGCCCTATTTGCCGGTCCTCGCTGTAGCTGCTTTCTGCCTTGTGAGCTATATGCAGCGCCTTTAAGGGCTGCGAATTGTATAGGAATCACTAAGTAAATCCTAGCCCCGAGGGAAGAATTAGTTCTGCTCCTCATGTGGCTAAAATTTGGCCTTTCTTCTCTGTTTAATGGCACCAAAAGCACCCTTTTTCAGCTATTTAGCAGCTACAAATGGCTCGCGGTGCTTAACACCGGCTCTCCTGCCTCTCCTATCTGCATGCTGGGCATATCGCTTGTGGTGGCTTTTGAGTCTTTTTTTGAGAGGTGGGCCTATATCTTGAGTATGTAAGGCTAACCAGGGTACTGAACTTGAAGCAGCCAAGCTGCATTGTATTGAATGCGCTTAACCCGCGCTTTAAACAGCCCTTTCAGCACCAATGAGTGTATGTCGCTAGGTTTTATAGTCAGCCACCCTGCCGCCACAACACCGCCCACGAGCTTAGGGCTAATTTAGCACGGGACTTGCTAGAAGGCTGTTCGAGTGCCTTCTTATTAATACTTGCCATTCTGTTAATCCGCTAACCAAACAGTGAGTACAGGCCTAACTATTCTGTAAATCCCAAGCTTACCCCTGCTTTGCTTTGTTGGCTGTTGTGCATTCGCTCTCGCGAAAGTATTACTCCAATATTTGCATACTAGAGTGCTTGAGCCTGAAATGTAGCAGTTCCATTTACACCAGCAAGGCCCGCGCTTTATTAGCAACATTACTTTGCTTGCCGGGTACGATTTGGCCACCATTCTCTTGGCGTAACTCTCTTGGCGTAACTCTCTTTTAGAACCAACACGTTTTAGTACCCGCGCGTTTTAGGGCTTGCGATTAAAAGGCTTACATTTAAAGTACTTAGCGCTACAGAAATTAGGCGTAAAGGAAATATCCAAGCAGGCCAGCGTAGTTTTTCCCTTGTACGTCGGCTAAAGGGCTGACCCAAATCAACTTTTTGTAAACACGCAAAATAAGCTTATGTGCTTGGTCTAAGCTTATTAATTGTAATTAGTATTGTACTCATATCTTTAACTCTCTCATTTTTATAGGGCTGAAAATGGTCAACACACTTCGAAGACTATCCATTAAGGGGCGTTTGTTTGCCGTCTTATTGTTTGTAGTCATCGGTATCATCACGCTGGTTGTTATAGCGTACTCCACTAGTCGCACTAACCTGCTAATAGAAAAGCGCGGCAAACTTCAGGATTTTGTCTCCTCGGCGGTGAATGTTAGTAAGCATTTTCACGAAGAAGCATTGGCGAATCGAATGAGTGAAGAGCAGGCACAACTCGAAGCACTCGGTGCCATTGAGCATATGCGTTACAACGGCAGTGAGTATATTTGGGTAAACGATTTAGAGCATAACTTTGTTATGCACCCTGTAAAGCCGGAACTCAACGGCACGAGTGCCTACAATCTTGCCGACCCCGATGGCACCTATTTAATACGCAATGCGGTGTCCATTGCCCGTAATGAGGGAAAAGGCTTCATGCAGTACCGGTGGAGCAAACCTGGAACAGCTTCATTGGAGCGTAAAATCAGCTTTGTACAGGCCTATGAGCCCTGGGCCTGGGTTTTTGGTTCTGGGATGTACATGGATGATGTTGAAGATGATCTATTTAATCTGGCGCTTAAACTGAGCATGGCGGGTTGCGCCGTTATGTTAGTGCTATTGGTTCTGCTGCTGGTTATCGCTAAGAGTATCAGCAATCCAATTACCATGACCGTTGCCCGTATGCGAGAGATTTCTGAAGGGGATGGCGACCTTACCGTGCAGCTTAGTACCGAGGGTAAAGATGAGATCTCGGCCTTGGCTGTGCAGTTCAACGGCTTTGTGGCAAAGATACGTACGCTTGTTGTGGACGTTGGAGATTCAATTAACGTGCTTGTTAATTCCACAGACACGCTCAACCAGGCCACCACCAATTCTGCCAGGAATATGCTTGGCCAACAGTCCGAAACTGAGCAGGTGGCAACGGCAATGAACGAGATGTCTGCCGCAGCCCATGAAATTGCCCAAAACGCGGAGTTCGCCTCTTCCAATGCTGCACAAGCAAAAATTGAGTCACATAAAAGCCGAAGTATCGTGGCCAATGCTTTAACAGTGGTTGATGAATTGGCCAGTGATTTAGATACCACCACTCAGGTTATTGATCGACTAAAATCCGAAACGGAAAATATTGGTAATGTGTTAACCGTTATTCAGGGCATCGCAGAGCAAACTAATCTATTAGCCCTGAACGCTGCCATCGAGGCGGCTAGAGCCGGAGAGCAAGGCAGAGGTTTTGCCGTAGTAGCGGATGAAGTACGCGCGCTAGCTCAAAAAACGCAGCAGTCCACGCAGGAAATTAACGAGATGATTACCCGCCTGCAGGACGGTGCCACCACGGCCGTTAGTGCCATGAATAACAGCCTGGATAAAACACGCAGTACAGTGGAAACAGCGCACAGCGCTGAGAGCGCGATGGATCTGGTTTCCAATGCAATTTCGTCTATTGACGATATGAACGCACAAATAGCGGTGGCTTCGGAAGAACAGAGTCATGTTGCAGAAGAAATTAATGTTAATGTGAACAATATCGCCAGGCTAAGTGAAGAGAACCGAGAAAACTCGGATCAGGTACAGTCATTAAGCGACGCCTTAAAAAGCTCTGGAGTTCAAATGCGTGAAACCGCTAAACGCTTTATTGTGTGAGGTAAGTTTTGCTACGCTGAAAATAACAGCCCCACCTTAAATAATTTTTAACGATAGTGCAGTGTGTAATAAACAAAAGAAAAGGGGTATTCGACGCATATCGAATACCCCTTAAATTTAGTGTAAGCGCGTTGATACACGCCCTACTCCACCTTCGAGGTTATTTGCCGTTGCGATTACCTATCATTGGTGCTTGCAGATCGCTCAGTTTATCCAGCTTCCATTGGTGAACGTCTTCCCAGTTATTGGTGAGGATTCCGCCAGTATCGCCCGAATTGGGGTTCCAGGCCCAGTAGGTCCAGGAGTAGCCTTCGCGGTGATCCGCCATGTACTGCACAAACTCATCAAACCATTTCTCAGCAGCACTGATACCGCCCTGTGGTGATGGGTTTTTAATGCCGAACTCTCCCACGAAAAGGTGCCCCATATCTAAGTGGTAAATAAAGCCAAAGCGGTCTTCCCAAATATAAGGAAGATTATTGGGGAAGCGGTAATCCCGGAACCAGGGCTGTAGATACACTTCCGGGCCGTACTCATGGGGTGAGTAAACCAACTTATCTTGTACCGGTATTTCTATGGGTGCCGTTAGTACCCCTTTCATATTGCCACCCCACCAATATTTGTCCACTGCAGGTGAGTTTTCATTAAGGCCTTCCACACCTTCAATAATGATCAGCGCATTGGGGTTATTACCTTTTGCCGGGTCTTGAATGGCCGCAGCACAGCGTTCGGCGGCTTCGTTCCAATTATTACTGGCCTTATCGCTATCCCACCCTGCTTCAAAATGCGGTTCATTATTTAAATCCAGCGCCACTACGGCATCGTTATCTTTATAACGCTTTGCCAGCCATACCCAGTTGGCAATCCATTTCTCTTCCGGGTATTCCTCTGTTACCCAATGGCCTTCTACCAGGTATTTATCCGGGCCGCGAGAGTGGTTGTCTAGCACGATTTTTAAACCAATGTCTCTGGCGTGCTCGATTATCTTGTCGAGCAGGTCCAGCGGAGTCATGCTTGAGTTTAAATCACTATTGAGTGAAGCGTTAATGGTGATATCCAGTTCACCTAAATGATACGCCGCGTTATCCGCTTTCGATTGATCAATAATGTAATCCGAAAAAGGAATACGCACGGTATTAAAACCAGTGTCTGCTATTTGTTGCAGCATGTCTTTGTAATCCCGTGCCCACAACCCGAAGGGTATGGCGTTTTTAGTTTCAAAACCAAACCAGTTTACGCCGGTTAAACGCACCAGGCGGCCATGGCTGTCGCGGAGTTTGGTTCCGTCTACGCTGAGCCAGTTATTAATACCGGTGTCTGCGGGTATGTTGGTATCGTCCGCTTCCATTACCGTTGGCGCGGGCGTAAGAATGGCCGTGCTCCAATCCATGTACGGTTCACTTTGGTCTATTTCTGCAGGCACGCCCACTTTGGATAAATCAAAAACGAAGCTGGGGTCGTAGTCATCGTTTTTCCAATCGAATTTCGCTACGCGCAGGGTGTCTGGATCTTGTGCGTCGGGCTCAAAGATAAATTCAATGTTTGTAATATGAATTTTTGCTGTTGCACCGTCTTTAAGTTGAAAGAAAAACTTAGAGGCAAGATGTAAGTGGGGCTCAAGCGGATCACCTTTAATTGCTGAGTATTCCTCTCCAACAAAGTCGGAAACATTGTAGGTAAATACTTGCGGGCTAGCACTTAGAGTGATTGGGGTGCTTGCTGCATAGTTGCCCCAACCATCTTGCACTGTGCGGTCTATGTCCGTAGTTTCAAACATTACACCCACTGGGCTACCGCTGCCATAGGCGGTAATTTTAACCTGTGTTAGATCACTCAGGTCGATAGCGGCTTCTTCAAAAAGAATATTAGAACCGAAGCCCCCATAGCCACTGGCATCGTTGGCGATATTAATATCGAGGCATATTTCATTGTTGTGGATGGCCTCGGCAACATTGTAGGCGTTTATAGCCAGCGTTGGGGACGTGCAGTTCTCGATGCTTGAACCAAGCTTGTCGATAAAGGTGTACCAGTAGCCGCCACCCTCTGTGTAATTTTCCCCTTTATAGGTGGCAACAGCGCCACCGAGATTATTCTGGTGGTCGTTATCGGCAAAATCTTCCAAAACCACTGAACTGGGCGTACCGTAATCAAACACCTGGATATAAGGTAATACGTACTCAACACCATCACCGGAAACGAGTACCGGCGGTGTGGTGTCCTCCAGGGTTTCCCCCTCCTCCAACGGTTCGTAGATCACGTAACCAGAGCTTTGTTCACCTTGTTGCAGGTCTGCTTCGTCGATATCAGGTTCGCTACCAAAATCCGGTTCGCTGCCACTGCCAGAAGAGCTGGACGATGAACTGCTGGAGGAACTCGAAGAACTACCAGAGCTGGATGAATTCGAAGCACCGCCGGAGCTGGACGAGCTACCTGAAGACGAACTGGTGGAGGCACCCGATGAGGAGTTTGAGGAGCTGCTGGAGGAACTTGACGAAGCGCCGGAAGAAGAACTGCTTGACGTTGAACTTGTTGACGAGCTAGAACCACCCGAAGAGCTTGTTGAGCTGCTAGAGCTGCTCGAAGATGTAGTTGTTGAGCCACTGGAACTACTCCCCGGTGCAATTCCACCTGTACTACTGGAACTGGAACTGGAGCCAGTATTGTTACCGAAGCCGCCAGAGGATGAACTACTGCTTGAACCCGAGCCAATACTACCCGATGAACTGGTGCTTGAACTACTGGAGGAGCTTGCAGGCTGCTCTCCGCCACTTGGCGAACCCGAGCTGCTGCTTGATGAGCTTGAACTGGAAGAAACACCGCCAGCAAAAACATCGTCGGAGCCACCACCTGACGAACCGCCACCGCAGGCAGACAATGTGATGCTAAGTAGTGCAATGGCGAGGTAATTAAATCGTTTTGGAGTTCTTGTTCTAAAATATAAATACTGCATAAATATGTCCCAGTGCATGGAAATTATTTGTTTAAATTTTTGAACGCGACACGTTTTACGTCTGCTTAACAGGTAAACAGCGCTTTTAAGAAGAAAGTACCAACAAGGGTTAACAGTCTTAAATAGGGTACTTTCGCAAAAAATGTGTACTGGCTCTTTAAACAACAGCAAGCAGGGTTCAGCTACTGTTGAAGCATCTATTTAACGGCTTAGGAATTTTTTTTAATAGCGCAAGAAGTGGAGTTTTAAGAAATAAAAGCAGCGCTTCTTTCAATTGTGATTTTTGTCTCAACAACCCTCCCCTGTTTTTATCAAAACGCATAAATAACAAAATAAATAAAGGTGGTTTACGTTTATTTACAAAATAGCAGGCAAGCAATGGAGAGGCGGCACAGCCAAGCGTAATGGCTTTAATTAAACCAAAGGTGGCATATGCTCTTTAATGGCTAAGTTAGGTATTTAGCGAAGAATACGAGGTAGGGCTAGCACTAAAGTTGTTCGCATAAAACGATTGGCATTAGACGGCAATCACTGCTTCACTTACTTAACACCTGCACTAATAAGCAGCACAGGAAATAAAAATGGGCTCTGCGCACGTTTGCGGGCAACAGTGTTAAGCCCGAAAACCAACGCTTGGAAAACCGGCCCGTACAATAGTTTTTTATAAATAGGCCCGCGAGTAAGTGCTGCTTACGTGAACAAGGCCTGTCTTACCGGGGAGAAGTGCTTGCCCCCTTTGTAGCAAAACGCCGCTGACCAGTGGGCAGCGGCGTGGGTATACGATTGAAAGCCAGGCGGCTCTCATGGGGTTATTGCATTATGCCGCTGCCTGGGCCTTTTCTTTATTCTTATGTGAGAGATACTCGTTATAGGTGCCTTGGTAATCCAGTACAAGCTGGTCTTCTATCTCAATAACACGGGTGGCCAGGGAAGAGACAAACTCTCTGTCGTGGCTTACAAAAATAATGGTTCCGTCGTATTTTTTTAATGCGGCGTTTAAGGCTTCAATTGCTTCCATATCCAAATGGTTGGTAGGCTCATCCATTACCAGTACATTGGTATCCATCATCATCAACTTGCCAAAGAGCAGCCGGTTTTTTTCGCCCCCGGAGCATACACGTACTTTTTTGTTGGCATCGTCGGCGGTAAACAATAGGCGCCCAAGCATACCGCGCACCGCCAGGTCATCATGTTTTGGCAGGCGCCATTGGCTCATCCATTCAAACAGCGTTAAATCACAATCGAAATCGGCAGTACTGTCTTGGGGGCAATAGCCGATGGTGGCATTTTCTGCCCATTTTACGGTGCCCTTATTCGCTTGAATCTCGCCAATAAGGCAGCGTAAAAAAGTCGATTTTCCCGCACCGTTTTCACCAATCACTGCAAGGCGTGCACCGGCCTCTAAAATTATATTACCCTGTGCAAACAGTGGCTCGTCGTAGCCGTGAGACAAGTCTTCCAAGACCAAGGCCTGGCGATGCAACTTTTTGCATTGCTGGTAACTGATGTAAGGCTTTTGTCGGCTGGAAGACTTTATTTCGTTTAATTCAATTTTTTCTAAACGCTTGGCCCGCGAGCTGGCCTGTTTGGCTTTTGATGCATTGGCAGAAAAACGATTGACGAATGACTGCAGCTCTTCCATCTCGGCGGATTTCTTGGCGTTCTCTGTGTGCAACTGTTCCTGTATTAAGGTGGAGGCCTGAATAAAGGCTTCGTAATTGCCGGGGTAAATACGCAAATCGCCGTAGTCGATATCTGCCATGTGGGTGCACACGGAGTTTAAAAAGTGGCGGTCATGCGAAATAATAATCATGGTGCATTTGCGCTCATTAAGCACAGAGCCCAGCCAGCTAATGGTATGGATATCCAGGTTGTTGGTAGGCTCATCCAGGAGCAAAATATCGGGGTTGGAGAACAACGCCTGTGCCAACAACACACGGACTTTGTAACCAGGTGCTACCTCCGACATGGGGCCAAAGTGGAATTCTTCCGCAATACCCGCCTCCAGAAGTATGTCGCCCGCACGGCTCTCTGCACTGTAACCGTCCATTTCTGCAAATTCGGTTTCCAGATTGGCAACAAGCATGCCCTCTTCTTCGCTCATCTCAGCGAGGCCGTATATGCGCTCCCGCTCTTGTTTTACTCGCCACAACTCGACATCGCCCTGAATCACGGCATCGATCACGCTGTATTGCTCGAAGGCGAACTGATCCTGGCTGAGTGTGCCTACCTTCGCGCCCGGCTCAAACGATACGCTGCCCGAGGTGGGAGCCAGCTCACCACTGAGAATCTTCATGAATGTGGACTTGCCACAGCCATTGGCGCCAATGAGGCCGTAGCGTTTTCCGGCATCGAACTTGACGGAAATATTTTCGAACAGCGGCTCAGCGCCGAACTGGATGGTGATGTTTGCGGTAGTAATCAAGGAAAGCGTCCAAATACAAAAGGGGGAGCGAAATGAAAAGCCTGTGTTATCGATAGGCACGAGGGCCGCGCACTATAGAGACTTGGATGCGAAATGTCGAGCTTTTGTGTGAATTATGTACAGCCATTTTGTTCAACGAGAGGCTAGCACTGCTAAGTGCCACTATTGGCATTTCACTTTATCGGCTGCACCACATTCGACCTTATTATTCCCCTCCCTCTATAAATGCAGACACAGCCAAGAAAAGCCTGTGAAACAATACCACCGAGCAAAACAGGAAAAATGAGAGAGCAACAATCACCATGCTCGCTGAGTACTCCTCAGAAAACCCACTATAAGCATAAGCAATTGAAACCAGGCAGAAGCCAAGTACTGATACCGAAACAACAAGTAAATACGCCAACTCTGCTCTGCAACTGATCGACCCATCAGCTCCCATGGCTTTCCACCGCAATATCAGAATATCTAGCAAGTTGTATAAAAGTGTATGTAGCAATAAATACACAAGGGTTTCATTAAATGTCATTTATTACCTAGGGCCTGTTAACACTAATTTAATCTGCTCTGCTGGAGCCTGTATTTTTAGGCTGAACGCGGATCGCCGCCCGGACCTTTTGAGGCGTTGTCTAGTGGTGCTAAACGAGCGAGAAATAACGCATCAGCATGGAAATACAGGCCCAGCCCTCGGCAACTGCTCCTCGGCAATTACTCCTGCATTGCCCTAATACACCACACCCTTGTGGCTATGCGTTGCTCTAATAAGCTACATCCATGTAGGAATTCGGGTTGCTGTCAAAATCCCGCTCTCTGCGTTGCCTATAGGGTAGCGGTTCGGCGCCCCGATACTGAGCGCGGTAGCGGTGTTTGTACCCAAAGCACTCGCTACGCTCGCGGGGCAAGCTTTCGCTTATTCGGAACAACCAAACCACGCTTCGCACGTCGGGGTGCCGTATCACTTGATAGCGAAATTTTGACTGCAACAGAGTAGGCTGGAGCTTGCACCGGGCCAATAGGTGGTTTCTGCCGTTTTATCTAAAAAGTTCATGTTCACGCGACTATGGCCAAGCCGTTTGCTTTAGCGCGCAATTTCCTCTTCAGCAGTAATATCCTTTTTACTGTAAGTCAGGTTCATGCCCATGGTGTTTAGGTCACCTAAAAAAAAATTATTTTTACCGGGCAGCCCTCTTTTTTTGTGTTCTGTGTCGACTGAAGAAGCTCACCTGATAGTTTGTTCAAATTGCCAGGGTTCGGCGAACATGTTTTCTTGTACACATTTAGTCAATATAAAATATTTGGCAAGTGAGAGGTAATAGCACAGCAGTTATGCAAGCGAATGCAGCGATCAGTCTAGCCGAAAAACTCTAGGCTTGCCCTTACCTGCTCATTTGAGAGCAACAATTATATAGGCGACTAAGTGGGCGAAAGGTGCCACGAGGTATTACTTGGGTCGACAGCTTTTATTAACTTCTTCTCGCGACCGAAAGTGGACGTTAAACACTCGGCCCCATGTGTAAATCCTCGTACGGTGTTTCCAGCGTCGACCTCACTCAATAATGCATCCCCAAAGCACAAGCTGCTCCCTGCAAACCATTTTCTGACTCAAATAATATCCAACCCCAGGTGTATTTTTTAAAACCAACAAAGTACTCTTGAAAAATATTTGGCATTTGTTCATGTTTCATCTGTGACGAGCAGCTAAAAACAAAAAATAAATTTATAACCGCAAGTACCCTCAGCTACATACCTTTTGCGTGTTATATGGAAACTTTTAAATAAAACATGGCTAAAATTTATTTTTACGCTTACATATTTTTAGGTGTGACGCGAAAACTGACGACCTTATCACAGAGCCACCGAGAGCCTGTACACATATCTCGCGACACAGCATAAAACCTTAATTTATTTGGAGTGCAAACAAAAAAATATTCGCAGTTGTAATAGTGTAAAGCATTGGGCTACGATGCGACCAGCGGCACAACGGGTTACAAACCAGATATGAGCCTATCAATACACTGTCCAATACACTGTCGAATAGGAAAGTAGCTTTAATAATAAAACACCAAATAACTTACCGATCCTGCGGAATGTTCAACCAGATTCAATACTGGTCTTACCCTTAAATATAGCTTTTTGGTCGGTAGTTTTCCAAGTAGGTTCTCTTTTTAGCAAGGAGCATTAGCTTCTTTTATACGGTTTTCTGTGGTTCATTTAAAAGCGCGTCGGTATGAGCAGGTTGTTTCCGATTAAGTGTTTTTCTGTGTTGCTACCTGTCGTTATCTCCTGAACTTTTGCGTTGTGTTTGTGCATCCAGCTCGAACCAATTAGCTACAGCAAATCTTAATTTAATTTTCAAAAACTGGTGAAAAAAATAGAAGTGTGTTGCAGCTTTAAGGCACGTACTGTCGGTAAAAATTCTTTCGCCGCACTAATGTCAAGAGGATAAATACATGTTTAAACGAACTCTTTTGAGTTTTTCAGTAGCGGCAGCCTTATCGCTGTCAGCGGCAAGTTCGATGGCCGAGCTTGTTGCGTTTCCAGGAGCGGAGGGCTACGGAAAAAACACAACCGGTGGCCGTGGTGGTGATGTCTATATCGTCACCAATCTAAATTCTTCCGGGTCTGGCAGCCTGGGGGATGCGCTGTCCAAAGGCGGAAGAACCGTTGTTTTCGCGGTATCGGGAACCATCAAAGGTCGTTTTAATGTTCCTAACAACACCACCATTGCCGGTCAAACCGCGCCAGGTGATGGTATTACCATCCATGGCCAGATGACACATGGAAGCAACGTCATCGTTCGCTATCTCCGCGTGCGCTTTGACGGAGATGGTGACGAAGACGCTTTCGGCAAGCGTTACCAGAACAACGTTATGATCGACCACGTTACCGCCAGCTGGAGCCGTGACGAAGTGATGTCTATTTACCACGGTGAAAACGTAACGATTCAGTGGTCGATGATTTCTGAAGCCTGCCCAAACGAAGGCACAGACAGTCACCGTTTTGGCGCTATTTGGGGTAATAATTACGGCACTTACCACCACAATTTGATCGCGCATAACGAAAATCGTACTCCTCGCTGGGCCTCTGGCGGTGGACACAACGATTTCCGAAACAATGTCACCTATAACTGGGGCTACGGTGGCTCTTATGGTGCTGAGCGCCAGCAAGTGGGGAATGACAATTTTATTGGCACCTGGACCAATGTAATCGCTAACTACTACAAGCCGGGACCCGGCACAGAATCTGAGGAGCGAATTGTCGCTCCGTCTTCTCGCGGATCTGGTGACGAAGGTAACTGGTATGTTTCAGACAACTATGTCGTTGGCAGCCCAACGGTCACAGAAGATAATTGGAAAGGTGTTCAAGGCAGTAAGTATATTAAAATGTCGGCGCCATGGGACGCCATGCCTATAAATCAGGAAACAGCAGAACAAGCCTATGAAAGTGTTCTCGCTGATGTGGGCGCGTCTCTACCTAGGCGTGACGACATTGATAATCGGATTGTATCTGATGTGCGTAATGGAACGGCAACGCTGGGCCAAAACGGATATTTGGCTTGCCCTGAAGATACTATATTGCCTGAGTTGTACAGTGCGCCTGCACCCATTGACAGCGATAGCGACGGTATGCCGGATGACTGGGAATTGGCAAATGGTCTAAATCCAAATAATGCCAGCGACCGCAATAATACAGACAGTATTGGTTATACCATGCTGGAAAACTACATCAACAGCCTGGATAGCTTCCCTGATTCCGACTCCCCTTCTTCAAGCTCTAGTTCTTCAAGCTCTAGTTCTTCAAGTAGCTCGTCCAGCTCTAGCTCATCGAGTTCAAACTCTTCGAGCAGTTCATCAACGGGGTCAACGAGTTCCTCCAGTTCTAGCAGTTCTTCCAGCTCCAGCAGCTCCTCTAGTTCGAACTCATCTAGCAGCTCAAGTGGTGGCGGTGCTTCGTTAATTATTCAGGAAGACGACGCGAGCTTTGTGAGTGTGGACGGCTCGGTTGATTCCAATAACCCAGGCTTTACCGGCAGTGGTTTTGCCAATACTGAAAATGCCAGCGGCAATGGCATCGAGTGGCTTGTTTCTGTACCAGAGACTAGCAACTATACCTTCACCATTCGTTATGCCAACGGTTCTTCGACAAATCGAACGGCAAAAATTGACGTCGATGGAGATACCGTAATAGAAAACTGGGACTACGATACAACAGAAAGCTGGAGCAATTGGGGTACCACATCTATAGCTGTGCCCTTGTCTAGCGGCAGTCACTTAATTCGAATGGAAGCAACCAACAGTTCAGGTTTAGCGAACATCGATTATTTGGCGGTAGAAGGCGCTGAAGGTTCGGGCAATAGCTCTTCCAGTTCTAGCAGCTCTTCCAGTTCTAGCAGCTCTTCCAGTTCTAGCAGCTCTTCCAGTTCTAGCAGCTCTTCCAGTTCTAGCAGCTCTTCCAGTTCTAGTAGTTCTTCCAGTTCTAGCAGCTCTTCCAGTTCTAGTAGTTCTTCCAGTTCTAGTGGCTCGCCAATCAGTGATGAACTTGTTTTACAAGAAGATGCCACAGGCTTCTGTGATGTTGATGGGACTGTCGACAGCAACAACGCGGGCTTTACCGGTAACGGATTTGCCAACACGGAAAATGCCAATGGTCGCACAATTTCCTGGTTAGTGGATGCGGTATACGAAAGTACCTATGGTATTGAATTCCGATATGCCAGTGGTTCCAGCAATAGCCGCACAGCCACCGTTTATGTGAACGGTAACGCACAAGACACTATCGATTTCTCAACCACCGGCTCTTGGACAAGTTGGACCATCGACATGGCCGACGTGAATTTGCGTAGTGGTTTGAATGACATCGTATTGCAAGCGGATACCAATGAAGGCCTGCCAAATATCGACAGCTTAACGATTCAAGGTGCCGATATTACAGCAGCAGACTGTGACAGTATTCAGCCAACACCAACACCTGCACCAGAGGCAACACCAACACCTGTTCCGGATGTAACGCCTACCCCAACACTGAGCGCAACGCCTGACTGTAACAGCATAACTGATCAAGAAATTATTCAGGTGGCTGCCGATGGTTCTGGCCAGTTCTCAACGCTAAAAAGTGCAATGGAGTCACTGTCTACATCTAACTCAAACCCAGTGCAAATTAGAGTAAAGCCCGGTATCTATGACGAAAAAATTACCTTTGATCGTCCTAACGTGACCGTTTGTGGTGAGCCAGGGCAAGCTGCCCAGACGATTATCACGCATAAAGAGAATGGCACCAGTACAGGCTTTACGATAAAAATCACTTCGGATGATGTGTCGTTTGAAAATATGACGGTCAGAAACACCGAAACCGATGGTCAAGCGCCCGCATTGATGATTACGGGTGATCGCATTCAATTTCGCAATAGCCAGGTTCTGGGTTACCAAGATACCTTGTATGCGCGAGATGGAACCTCGTATTTTCGAGATACATTGATTGAAGGCCGAGTCGATTACATCTTTGGTCACGGTACATCAGTCTATGAAAATTGCGAAATACGCACGGTAGAGTCTGGCAGTGCAATGGCCGCACCGGCCACGCCTGCTAGTCGTGAGTGGGGCTTAGTCTTTTTGGGCGGAAAACTTACCGCCACTTCCAATATCAAGGATGGTTCGCAATGGCTAGCTCGTAGCTGGGGCGCAGAAGGTTTTACAGCGTTCATCGGTGTTGAGCTAGGTGCGCACATTAAAGGCGAAGGCTGGGGAACCATGAGTCAGACTGAGGGAAAATTGGATCAAGCTCGCTTCTATGAGTACAACTCTACTGGGCCTGGTGCAAACCCTGGTGCTCGTGCTAGTGAAGTTGCACCTCAGCTGACAAATGCCGAAGCAGCCGAATATACCATTGAAAATATATTTGGGTCTTGGACCCCGAGTTTTAGTTTGTAGTACTCGTACACTCCCCCTGCTTTAATAAGTGGGGGGAGTTTTTTTAGCACGCCCTTTGGGCCTTATAAGTATTGATAGAGCCCATTTCTATTGCATGTGACTAATTGCCCGAGTTACGTTACTACGGGCTTGCTCTTCCAATAAACTAAAAAAGTAGTCGGTGGCATAGATCTGCTTTCGATTCAGAAACCCTTCTAGTATTTCCTTACGCTTTTTCTTGTAAAAAAAACAAGGCACCCATTGGTATTCCTTACGAATCGCAGTTTCAAACTCGTCATACTCTACATCCGTAGCACCGAGTATGGATAAATCGATATCCATCAGAAGCTTTTCGTCTTCCGTATGCACAGGTGAATTGTGTAGTGTGGACATGATTAAACTGTAAACACGATCAAGCACTTCGCCTGGGCACTTATTTTCCCCCAAAAATGCCGCAGCCCATTGTGCGCTTTTCAATTCATTGTTGGATTTACGAGGAACATAAACCACATCGTGAAACCAAAGCGCTAACTCAACTTCATAAGGACGGCAGGCGAGCGCCGCTGTGTTGTCCAGATGGCGTAAACAGGCCTTTATATGATGAGAATTATGATAATACCGGTGCTTTTCACTATAAGCCGCCAACAATGCGTAAAAGACATCTTTATTTTCATTGCAGCCAAGGTTGAGCATTAATTGTTGCCAGCGTTCGAATGTCATGTTGCTAAGGCCACCTACGGCTTTTTCATGCAGCAGCTTTTTTTCATTGAGCTGTTCTTGATCTTGTCGCTGAGCCACTCACTGGTACAGGCTTTGCTTGAGATAACTGGCTTAAAATCATCCATCAGTTCCATTTCGGCTATTAACTTTCCTGAAACAATTACAGATAGACCGTGCTCGAGTATTTGATAGCTACCGCTCTCCCCTTTTAACTGCAGTTGTTGATTAAAACTTGTAAATACAGCTGTATCGGCACTCGTTATCCCTGCACTGAATAGAACTGGCACTGACACCAAAAAGGCCATATTTACGCGCGCTATATTTAATGCAATGAATGCTAGAAGCAGATTCCATCGTAATGCTTGCAATGGCGTGTTCTGGTAGACCAACTGTTTAGCTTCGGGTGTTGTACTCATAACTCTTGCTGCAATAAGCTCCGTTAAAAAGTGAGCGATGCCGGGCACTTGGCAATTACCAGCTGTTGATCCTCACGCAGCCACCCTTAGCTTGCCTAAGGTATTGTATAGCATTACCCCGAACAGACGTCTGCAGGGTAAAGACTAGCGAGGGTTGCCCGGGAGCGTTCTTGGCCACAAATAGTGTACATAGACCGTTACTTTCGGTAAAAGACCGCTAATATCACTCCCCGTTCTTGGGAGCGGCGGCTTTAAGTCTTTAGATTATAAAAAACCGCCTGATTTGCCCTAAAAAGGCTAAAACTCGTGGCCCAATTTTTTTTCAAGCATGGAGAAATAACGGAATGCTACAGTGTATTTTTACTAAGCCTATAATTTAACACCGGCCTATTACACTACGTATGCTATATTCTTTGTTCAAGCGATAAATCTGCACAAGAGGGAGAAATGCCCGATAAGTTTAATCATGAGCATGCCTAAGGCTCTTCTGCTCGGATGCTTGATTGCTTGGGTTTGCTGCTTTGCACAAGCTGACAATCGCATCAACTTATCAGAAGAGTATAAATCTCAACTCATCAGCGCCCATGAGGTGCTCGCACTAGCGCTCGCTAGCAAGCCCGGGCTTGTCAAAGCACTCACCACCACAGAAGGGCGCTGGCACTCTCTTGAACCTATCTTAAAAATCAATAATGGCTGGGAAGCTGACGAAGCTATGAGAGCCAAGATTACAGGGAATTCGCTAGCGCTCGAGTTTCGCTCCCTAGTCCAAAACCCGGAATACGCCATTTCAGAAATTCTGCTGACAGACGGCTTTGGTGCCTTGGTTGCCTGCTTTCCCGCAGCATCGGATTATTGGCAGGGGGATGAAGAGAAGTTCTACCGCACAGCGACTATGCGACAGCCCTACATTTCTGCAGCACAGTGGGATGAAAGTACTGCTGTTTACAGCTTCTTTATTGCTTACCCGGTACCAAGTGAAGCGCATAAACCGCTAAAAGGCGTGATAATCCTGGGGCTGGACGTAACACAAAGCTACTTATCTCAGATGAGCCTTGAAGACCTTCTCAGGCTTCAGGTAACAGAACAACAGCAACCAGGTTGAAGCGCCTGAGGCCTATGCCTAGGCTCCCATGCAGGTAATATCCGGTAAAGAGCGACCAGCAGCATAACTGTAGTGTTTCTCTCACTTAGCAAGCACATTCCGACCTGCGTTCGTCAATAATTTTGAAGTTTTTTCGCTCCCCTGTGCTCGTTTCAGTAGTCTACAATCAGCAAGAGGTTCAAACTAAGGCCGGTAATGCCATTTTTACTGGCTGCGCAATAACAGTGATAATTTGAGACGTCACTCATACAAAAAACACTATCACGTGCTATTAAACTAATTTCAAACCAAAATCCCCGCCAACGCAATACCGAGCCGGTTTCTTTAGGCCTCTATCTCTATAAGCTCAAACTAAACGTTAAACAAGGAAAAAATATGCGTCATTGGATGATTCTAATCGTGGTACTCCACGTAGTTGTGCCCTACTGCTTCGCTAACAAAACCGCCAATCCCATGGAAGACCTTGCCGTCATTAAACAGGCGGAGACCAGTGGTCAACAGCAATCAACGAAACTCTACTCCCCCAAAGAATCCTGTCGTATTGAACTGACGGTCGGAGAAATATTTACAGGAATGGACGAAGATATCTTTATGCCGGCCGGCACGGTTGTCGGCATTACCAGCGCAGGCGGAGATGAATTCTCTGTACTTGTGGGTAATTCGGCTGATTTTATCGTATCCGGCCCGTTAGACTATAAAACTATCAATTGCCCGAAGAATTTTATAAGCGCTATTAGTCGGTATTCTTATGAGGAGAATAGCCCCTACAAGCAAAATATTTTTGCACTACAAAATATACAGGTTTTTAAGGACATTGAACAAACCAAGGCTCTTTGCACCATAGACAGGGGAACTAATTTTGATTCTGTCGAATACCAGTCGAGGCTACTAGAAGAATAGGATTTTGAAGGTACTTCGCTAGAAAAAAACCGCCCCTAGAACTGCACGAAGTAAAATTCGATGCCGAAAGTAAATATTGCGCAGGCGTAGAAGGCTATATGGACGATAAGCTGACAAGCACTTTTGTGATGGTTACCGAGCTCGGGTTCCTTACCTCTACTAGCGAGCTACCTCATTGCACAGAGACCCTGCATAATCATGCTGCCTTTATTCTCAAAGACAAAGAGGGCCCGGACCTAAGAACCTGCGAGCTATCCTATTCCTCAGAACCCAATGAGTGGTGCGGGAAAAATCGCGAAGACTGTATTGAGGGCTGATCGCAGAAACAATTTCAATTAAGCGACAGCCTGGCAGATCAGCTTAAAAACAGGGAGTTATCCATTTACATTTCGGAAAAAAAACTGCAATTGGTAGTTTTCACTAGCGAAAACTACCTGTCGACAAACTCACCTGCACTTAACATTCAAGTGCACTAACTCCCAGGTTCGGCAACACAAATGATTGGGTATTGGGGTGAAGCCTTATCCATAATCCGGGGTTTGCATTTAACTGCTGCAAGGCCTCGTCTCTATCTGAACTTAGGCGCGTGTTGAGTACAGTGCTATAAGTCTTAATTTTGGCTGGCGCAGAATCAGCATCCACAACTGATTGAACCACTTTTTTCGCTTGCAATATGGCAGCCGGGCCCAAAGTGAGAATGTACTCCGCAGTCCGGCACTCCTTTTCATCACTGTCACTGACTATACTACCGCCGGCTTTAAACTTACTGATATGGTGCTCCAGAATACTACTGGAAATTGGAATAATACCCGCCACATGCTGGCTCTGAGCACCGGAGAAGGGCTTGATATAAGCAAGGTGTGATGCCTGATTTTCTTCCGGACCGTGTCCAATAAAAAAGATGTCCAAACCACCAATCGTTTCCAACTTATGCAAATATTCTGTAAGCCCCGCCTCCAAATTAGAGGAATCTGTCCGCATAGGCGTAAAGCTTTTTATTTTTTTAAAAAATGCTTCGCCCAATATACGCTCGAAATCCCGTACAAAGCTGAAACCATTCCCCATCCCCATTGGTGCCAGTGCATCCTGAGTAAATACATTCAAGCGGGCCAGCAGCTCGTCCTGGGCGGTAGATGTCGCCATCTCGCCAAGTAATCGATGCAGCTCCTGGGCGCCTCGGCCACCGAGAAGCGCAATGTTAATATCTCCCTCTTTAGCCGCTGCGGTACTATAAAGCTCATTTAACATCGCTTTACCAACCTCGGCTTCCGAGGCCAGTACGCATGGCTTAATACCATGATCCGTAAAAGCACAATTTAGTGCACTTGCCGGAGAGAGCCACACGTTATCATTGGCTTCATATCGAGTGAAAGACGACTTAATTGAACTCATAATCATTACCTCGTCGTTCTGTTGCTGTCGTTAACCTGCCTACGGCGGCTTGTAGTTATCCCTTAACCATGTGATCGAAGCTCAGACTGAGTCTGTTTTTCCGGATATGGCGGATTAGAAAACGTTTTAAGATATTTAGTTAAGCTAGGCCCAACAATGTGTCCGGGGTATGTTCGCTGCCCGATACTGACTAACTTATTAGAGCAATCAAATAAATACTAATAACTAATTAGTTTGAAGCTGGCAATTTCCACCAACTAGTACTTTATTTACTGAATCACATCGTCAACAGACCAGCCCTTTAGCTCACCGTCTGGATCATTATCTACAATGTGCTTGCCGATATCGTTATGCATCAGGATCGTTGGAGAGTGTTCTTGAAGGCGAAACAAAAGAGTTTCTTGGGTTTTGGACAGATCAATAGCCAGCTCATCAAATGCATAATGGCCAGGCATAATCTCATCATAACTTGACTTTGATAATACCGCGCAGGAGATCAAGCCCAAGATATTAACGCCAAAGTAGTTTTCCCACACAGTTCCGTCTTCCAGACTTTTAATAACCGCCGGGTATACTTGCAAATTATCAACACCGGCCTGCTGCACTAATTGCAGAAATTTTTTGGACATGAGTAAGAAGCTACTATCCCAAAAATCACGAATTTCATCACCCTTTGCTGCATCCGTTGTATACACTAGTGGTGTTTTAATATCCGCGCTCATCATAAAACCGGACATAAGGTCGAACTCAACGGGGAGCCCTTCCGGTTCGTAAATATTTACACTTGATTCATAGTGGATATCATTAATTAATTTGAAATACATAATTAAGCCTAATTGGATATTGTCGTGGTAGCCGCTATTTAAAGCGATTTTTCAGTGGGCTCTTGGGTGCTGTTTGTTCTTTATGGTATTTTTTTGCATATTTGGATATGAAATATGGCCAGGTTTTTACGGGACCAGTGAGTTTACCGTCAATTCGTTTAGAAAGATTATCTAGCCATTGATTTACACCGTATGGGGGAACAAATGGCTTTTTTGCCGTGCCATCATTTTCGACGCAAAACGGGCATTCCTCACTTTTTTGTAATACTCTGCGTTTTATTGCAGTTAACTCTTTTTTAATAGCCGTAGGGTAGTCGTTGCCTACCGCATGCTCATGACCGCTGTGCCCTCCGATATGGGCCTGCCCTTTGTTGGCGGCCATTGGGATTTTCATTATTTTGTATTTATCGTCTTCGCTACCGGAGTAGTTGGCTGGGTAAGACGGCAGAAACACACCATTGGCTGCGTTATTAATGGTGTAACCGGTCTGGCCTTTATAGTCCCCACTTTTATTTGTGATGATATCCTCGAGCGGGTGCCCTTTCATGATTTCATTGCCGCTTATACAGTGATGTGCTTGGTTACTGTAAGCCCCATATTGACTATTGGAGTAGATTGGATTAGGGCTCGGGCGTGGGTTGTCTTTATTTTGATTAGGGTACTTTCCGTCTTTGGGCTTTGCCCCCGTCTGCTGCGCATGGCCGCATCGCGAGGGTTTATTCATCGCATCTCTCAGTGTACCCGAGTTGTTGTCTTCACCTTTAAAAGTCTTCCATTCGTGCTTTGTTTCCTTTCCCGGACAAAAAGGGCAGTCCTCGCTATCTGGGCTATCGAGGTGTATCTGTATTTTTTCAAGCAATTCCGTCATTGGTTCAACTCTTTTCCACTACCAATCAATAGTTATGCCTGCTCGGCTGCCCAAATCTGAAGCTGCGAGCACTAAAGCAGCCCCAGGGTTCGCTTCATTTTCAGCTTTCTGAGCCGCTAGGCCTGCGAGCAGTAATCCACTGGCTGCTCCGCAGTCGCCGTAACAATCAGCAGGATGTAAATGATTATAATGCGATTCAAAATGGTTTATGTGGCGAATGAGAGCGATGCCAATTTCTTTGGTGCTGAATTGCTCTCCATTTGCCGTAGTCCAAAGCTGAGAGATCGGTGGCAGCACGCTGCTTGAAAAGAGTTTGCTACACACACTTGCTAACCCGCTTCCCAAGCAAGGTTTTTCACTGTACAAATGTCCGTCTTCATTAGCAACAGCCGGGCCATTGATAGTTGCTCTCATTGATGCCTTGGCCTGATTGGATGTCACTAAAAGAAAAACAGCCGCCTCACCCGGAAAAAAGCCCGCCTTTCGGTTTGCAGCCATGACACGCATATCAGCACTGAGCAGATTCATTGTGGCTGCATCCAGATAGCTGTCTATCGCGCCAATTAAGAGCACGTCGCCCAATTTTTTATTGAAGTACTCTTTGGCGAATTCCAGTAACTCCAAGCCACCCGATCTTCCAGATGCGATATAACGACAATGCCTGGTATCTACATCTAGCTCAGAATATTGAACTAAAGCCTGAAAGAAGTCCGGGCCAATCGCCGTACCGATACCGCTGGCGAGAGGAAGCCGCTCCGGGCCCGCCAACAACAAGGGAATATTTTTGGCTTGTTCTAACTTGGGTTTTAGTGGCTCAATACCGGACAAAGCTAGGCGCATCATTCGACGAAAACGGCCACTAAAGGTCGACAAACCTTCAGGTGGCGGCAAGAGAGAGTCTTCAGGAACAACCGCCCCTTTCATTGGGTGATTAAGCTCGTTAAAGAAAGGCGTCTCACCTAAGGCGCTTATTTGACACTCAACGGCGCTATGCGTCATCGCCAGGGAGTTTCCCAGTGGGTTTACTGTTGAGCTATCGATAATGTACATGGACTATCTATGATTAGTGTTTACCGCAGATTCAGATAGCATAAACACTCCCTCTGCACGCTGAAAGCCTTGAATCCATCAAACCGCTATTCTCACATAATTAGGCAACAAGTACCAACATGAAGCGCTCACAACAGGTGACCAACAGTGTATGAATGCAGGGCGGTAACGAAGCTCAACTCTTACTTTACATACTGAAGCACAGGCTTCGAATTTAGAAACAGCTTTTCGATATCACACTACCACTTCACCGTGGACAATTAACAACACTCAGTTATAGAGACAACCTAATACAGACAGAAAAATTAAACACTCATAAATACACCGGTATAATTTTTATGCTTTTAATTATATTTTAACTGATCCCCTGCGAACAGATACTCACTTGCCACAAAATATACAGCCAGGCCTATATAAAAAACGGATAGTTTTATAGCTCAAGTCACTACCAATCCCCTGAACTTCCGTAGCACTTTTTACGACTGTGTGACTCAGAAATAGCAAGCACTCCAGCAAGATAGAATCGTGTGACACTGCCTTTATTCTATTTGCGCGCTCCAGTCTCTTCTGGAAACAGTTTTTTTAACAACTCTTCATCCAAGACGTAACCTTCACCCTCTTTTCTAAAAAGCTGCTGATGGTCTGGTGCTTTGTTCTTTTTTGTGGTGCTGTCATCTTCTTTGTATTGTTGAGGGATGTATCTGTAGTGGCCCGCAATTTTATAGTTGAATAGAATACCATCGAGCTGCGGACCCTTACCGATATTATGAACAATTAGTGGTGTACCGTTCGAGGGAGAGTCGAGATCGGTGATTATTCCAATATGAGGGCGGTTACTGCGCATTCGCCATGTCACTATGTCACCGGCCTGGTAATCTTTGGGGCTGTGACTAATCGGCAGCACCTCACCAAATCGTGAGAAGAATACCTCCAAATTTGGTACGCGCCGATGATCGATATTGGGGTCTGGCTTGGTCAGGCTCCATATGCGTTCCGAAGGGTAGAGCGAAAAATTACGAGACATATCTTCGTGCACCAATTTTTGCAGATCCACGCCTAAGGCCCGGTAGGTGCGAACAATTACATCGGTACACACACCTATTCCGGGGGGTACATCTCCATTAGGGTAGGGAATATAGAAGTAACTGTCGTCATAACGAATTTTTACTGAGGTGCGTTCGATGGCGGCTGAGACCAGCTGGCTCGAAAAGGACTCAGCCCTCACCAAGCCCGGTGAAGCCGCAAGCGCGATAAAGACGAGAAGCCTATGGAGTTTTAAATGTATTTGCACCTTATTCTACCAGCTGTTTTTTACTCAGAATCCGTAATTCCTGTGTCGCAACAGCATATTGTTCCCGCTACGAGCTAGTCAACAGCAACACTGGCTATTTCTTTAATCTGCCAAATATACCTCTGTTTAGCTAAATAGCTCCACACAGTACCCTAATTTATTCTCGATAAAGAACGCTATGCCCCGGGCCGAGTATAGCTCCGCAGAAGGCTGGCATAAGGACACTTCCGAGGAATAAATAATTTAACTACCATTGTTAAAGCGGCGATCAGCCCCTCGGTATTTTGCCCACAACTCTAAGAAAGCATACAAGCTAAAGTTTTCTGGCTTGTTAGCGCCCAGCTTCGCCCCTTAAGCACAGACACAGTATGCAAAATGCTCAAAAATAAAATGACTGACCTTAAGAGAACACCTATCAAGCCTTGGTAGAAAATCCATTTTTCAAATTTTCGGGCCAAACGATCAGCACAGCCCTTGAAGGGCAGCTATTCGCATTTTTCACCACCTGTAAGCTATATTCGCCAACTCTTGCGATTTTCACCGCGCATCACGTGGGGGGCAAAGACCAATTTTAAATTAAAAACATACACTTACATACATGGCCTCATGCTTGCTATTCACTAGCCTCAAACCACTTACAGGGAATAACAAAATGAATAAAAAACCAGCTCAACTCGCTTTGGCAGCCCTATCCATCGCCACTTGTTTCTCCGCACTGGCGAGTAAGCCCCTAGTTGAGGAGCAAAGCTTCGAACTGGATAATGTTGAAACCCTTCAGCTCAGCATGGATCACGCACATATTTCGTTTAAGGACGGTGAAAGGGGGGAACTAAAGGTGACTCTTAAGCAGGACTTGCGCGAAGGCAAACCGGAAAACTGTCTCCACAAGATCATGCATTCCAAGCACGGCAGCAAGCTAAAGGTGAGCACGGGGTTTGATAGCCCGGTTAATAACGGCCCCTGCAATGTGTACCGCGAAATAGAAATTCTGGCGGATCAAACAGCTTTGCTCATCCTGCGCATGAAGCAGAATCACGGATCCCTTAGCGTAGACAATTTTTCCACCAATAAGCTCGCGCTAGACATCACACACTCGAAATTGGAGCTACATACGCTTCACAGCGACGACAGCACTCTTGAACTAAAGCACACGGATGCGCGCATTAACAACATAGAAACAAAAGCGCTGGTGCTAAAGGGTGCCCACGGGGAGCTGAACATCAGAAGCCTCAATGCAAGTGAGGTCCAACTTCAGTGGGCTCACGGAGACATTGCTATCGAAAAAAACCAGGTTACTAGCTTTGACGCGCAACAGCGCCATGGCGATATTCGTATTGACCAACATTTGGGCCAGCAACTTAATTTGAAAAACGGCCACGGCCATCTAGCAGTCAAAGAGGCTCAAGTAGAAATGGCGGAGCTAAGAAACAGCCACGGTTCCATCGATTTTACTGGCAGCAGCAGGGCAATCAACTTTTCCAATAGCCATGGCTCCACTCACCTAAAGCAGCAGGAAATACTGTTTACACAGATAAAAGGCAAAGCTTCCCACAGCTCCATCGCATTGGCGATTCCCAAAGGCAGCATTTGTGACTTGAATAGTGATGGCGTAAAAAACATTCAGGCCGAGCTATTTAGAGGCGCAGCTGCATGTGAGAGCTCAGAGAAACGGGGGGCCGTTAAACTTAGCTCTTCACATGGAAAAGTTAAATTAACGGCTTTATAGCGGAAGCTGAAATGCTGTTGGATAAACGAAGGCTTGATGAGCACCCTTAAATCCAGTTTGCCAGGAAAAACCAACAAGATTTAAGGGCAATGTAAAGTCCATCAAATTGGCTCAACTATTATTGCGGCACAGCCTACAGAGGCATCGATATTTACGTGGCACTCCCTATGCAACAGCCCGCATGGGGAGCCTTAAAAATGCACATGCGTTAACGACCGATCAGTAAGTGAAAACTTCGCTTAGCAGCGTGTCTGAACTCCCACCCACCATTACTTCAAACTCGCCATTTTCCAGTAAAAATTGTCCGTCAGCGTTGTAAAAGCCCAGTTCTTTCTCACTGAGAGTGAACTTCAACGTTTTGGATTTACCTGCAGCAAGCTCCACCTTCTGAAAGCCTTTTAGTTCCTTCAAAGGGCGAACAGTACTGGCCACTCGGTCACGGATATACAACTGAGCAACCTCCTCGCCCTTTCGTTTACCCACGTTTTTGAGTTTTACACTTACGCGAATACTACTTTTATCGCTACTGTCTATTCTAAGCTTTGAGTATTCAAAGCCGGTGTAGCTTAGGCCGTGCCCAAAGGGGTAGAGTGGCGAATTTTTTTCGTCATTATAGTGGGACCAAAATACATTATCTTTGGGACCAGGGCGACCGGTGTTTAACTGACGGTATGTGAAAGGTACCTGACCCAAGCTACGCGGAAAGCTCACAGGTAATTTTCCGCTGGGGTTATAGTGGCCAAATAGCACTTCGGCGAGGGCATTCCCGCTTTCGCTACCCAACTGCCACGCTTGTAAAATAGCTGGAACGTGCTGATCGGCCCAAGAGAGGTCGAGAGGGCGACCACTGGCCACCACCAGAATAATATTTTTGTTTTTTGCGTGGACCGCTTCCAGTAATTCTTGCTGCAAGCCGGGAAAATCGATATGGGTTCGGCTCCTGCCCTCACCGGACTGGAAGCCGTGTTCGCCAAGCATCATTACCACTATGTCAGACTCAGCAGCCAGAGCCACCGCCTCCGCCATGCCCGTGCGATCTGTTTCGTTTACGACTATAGGGCTAGCAAAAGTTTCTTCCCCTAAATTAAACTTTACACCTTCCTGGTAGATAAAGTGTTTATTGTACTGTGTCATGCCTTCGATTAAAGAAACAGCTGTATTATCGTCAACGGCAGCACGCCAAGTGCCGAGCACACTGTTTTTATCCGAGGCCAGTGGCCCAATCACGGCGATATTTTTCTGCGATTTTTTTATGGGAAGTAATTCACCCTCATTTTTTAACAAAACAATGGAGCGCTTTGCCACATCTCGCGCTGCGGCTAGATGTTTTTTGTGGCCCAGTAATTTTTCTTCTCGCGCCTTATCACTGTAGCCATAAGGATTATCAAATAAACCAAGCTCAAACTTTAAAGTAAGTATTCGTCTTACTGCATCATCTACCAGGGCCTCGCTCACCTTTCCTTCTTTCACCAGATTCTCCAGATGCTTTACATAGGCATAGCCCTCCATATCCATATCAGAACCGGCATTTGCCGCTAACTCGGCGGCATGCTCTAAATCTTCGGCAAAACCATGAGCAACTAACTCGCTTACGGAGCCCCAATCCGACACAACTACTCCGTCAAAAGCCCAGCGGCCTTTTAGAATGTCCCGCATTAAAAATGTCGAAGCCGTTGCAGGTATACCATTTACGGTATTAAAGCTGTTCATAACCGTTCGCGCGCCTGCATTTAAAGCCGCCTCAAAAGGGGGGAAAACCGTGTTGTAAAGGGTGTCGCGGCTGATATCAGCACGGTTGTAGTCTCTGCCTGCTAGCGGAAAGCCATAAGCTGCGAAATGTTTAGCACAGGCAGCAATAGTGTCATTGGCAGCAAGATCATCGCCTTGAAAACCGTTTACCCTGGCAATAGCCACCTGGCTACCCAGGTAAGGATCTTCGCCGGCCCCCTCTACAACTCTGCCCCAACGCGCATCCTCCGAGATATCGACCATGGGGGCAAAGGTCCAGTTAATACCCTGTGCGGAAGATTCAATAGCAGCGATACGGGCGGAAGTTTCGATGGCCTCCAGGTCCCAGCTGGCCGCTTCTGCAAGAGGCACGGGAAACAGGGTTTTGTGCCCGTGGATCACATCCAGCGCAAATATAAGCGGGATACCCAGGCGGGTTTCTTCCACGGCCACCTGCTGCAGTTCTCGCACGTGCTCATAGCCGCGAACATTCAATACAGAACCCACCAGCCCTGCACGCAGGTGGTCATACTTGAGCTTGGCGTCACCGTCTGTGGGTGCAGGGCCTGTAGCATCCCAAAAGCCGTTGTATTGATTCATCTGCCCGACTTTTTCCTGCAGGGTCATTTTGCCCAGTAATTCATTAACCTTGCGGTCGATATCCGGATCTTTGGCTGTAGAGGTGAGCGAAAAAAACAGGAGGCAGAAAAGAGTAATAACAGTGAAATTTGGACGGTAGCGCATGGGGGAACCTATTTCATTATTGTTGATGTTCCTGTGCTTTAGCAAAAGCCAGATTACTATGCAGCATAGACAAGAAGTGTACTATTTACACAGTGAATATAAATACATTAATGGAGGTGGCGGGTTTTTTCTCTATAAATATCAATACCTTACCTTTAAGGCACGCTGCCCCGACCATTAGCTATCGGCAAGCCTTGGTGGCATTCAACGCTGCCGGCTAAAAAAAGCCTTGCAACTACGACAAGCATCGTACACACTTTACTACGACAACCATCGTAGTAAAGGACGTGTCAATGACAACACCAACTCAAGCCGAGCTGGAAATTCTCAACATTCTTTGGGGAATGGGCGAACTTCGCGTACAGGAAGTACATAAGCAGTTAAATGAAGTTCGTCCCATTGGCTATACAACCACCTTAAAAATGATGCAGGTAATGGCTCAAAAAGGCTTGTTAGCTCGGCAACTGGATGGACGCTCCCATATTTATTCGCCGGTTATTCAGGAAAGCACCACTAAAAATAAATTATTGAGCCGTTTTGTAGATTCGACCTTTGGTGGCTCCCGTAGCCAGTTACTTATGCAATTACTGGGTAACGCTAAAGTCAGTGATGAAGAACTAAAAGAGATTAAAGATTTTCTCGCGCAGATAGAGGAATAACGATATGAACGCTCTGTTCGATGGAAGCATTGCCTACGCCTTCGCCTGGACCACCATCCACTCCCTGTGGCAGTGCGCGCTGGTGGCACTGGGGCTTTATTTATTTCTGAAAATCAACCGCAAGCAAAGTGCCAGTGCACGTTACGTCATGGGTCTTGGCGCTTTACTGCTTTGCTCACTCATCAGTATTTCTACTTTTTTCCACTACTATAATCAACTCGCCAGCGCAGAAGCACTCATTGCAAAGTTTGGAACAGAATTAAGCCTGGGGTATTCCGGTGGAGTCTGGGAACGTTTTTATCTGCGCTTTAACGACAACATTGGTTACATCATGTTGTTTTGGCTAGTGGGCTTCAGCATAAAATTCTACCTCTATGTGCAAGACTTTATTAATGCTTTCACGCTGAAATACAAAGGCTGCTCACCGCTAGCGGAAAACTGGCAGACACGTGTAAGCAAGCTTGCCAATAAACTGGGGATAGATAAAAAAGTTATTGTTAAATATTCCCAAAACGTTAGCAGTATTTGCATCGTTGGCCACCTAAAACCCATTATTCTATTGCCCATCGGTTTATTTACGCACCTCAGCAATGAGGAGGTAGAAGCGCTGATTTTGCATGAACTGGGGCACATTCGGCGCAACGATTACCTGATTAATGCTGTTCAATGCTTTATTAAAACCTTGTACTTTTTTAACCCTGCGGCTCTGTGGATATCTAACGTTATTGATCGTGAGCGCGAGAACGCCTGTGACGATATAGCCGTTCAGTATTGCGGCAACCCGGCACTCTATGCCCGCAGCCTATCCAGTGTCGCCGCCCTTGAGTTCGGCTTGCAATCGGTGCTGGCCGCCAAAAAATCTCCCTACAGTATGCTACCGCGTGTACAGCGACTTTTTGCTAACTCCTCGGGCGTATCTAAAAGTTTTGAGCAGATGATCTCTGCGCTTTGCCTCGCTGTTGTTATCGTCGCTATGAATGTAAGCGCGAACGAATTCGACCTGCCTCAGGTAAATGGCTCGGTGTCGAATCTCAATACCGCAACCTCCGCAACAGTTACACTAAATGACCTTAGTGCAGACACAGCTTTAATGGAGCCCGAAAAAATAGAGCCCTCCGCGTTAACACTCCGCAGTCACAAGGTGCTGTCTGAACAACGCTCCAAAACAACTAACAATGTACTACCCACCAAGTTGCAAGCCACGCCCCAGAGTTCTGAAGAGCAAGCGTTAAATGCATTGTCAAACAGGCAGGCCACAACAGAACTCACGCCCAAGTTACACGCCGAAGAAACTGTCGCTAGCAATACAGCTCTACATTACGCCATCGAACTTGCCGAGGCCAAACCACAAGCAGTGAAGCAGCCTGTTCAACTTGCTGAAGCAAAGCCAGAAGAGAAAAAAGCAGCGGTGAAAACATCGAAACTGGAGGCCATGGATAACCCGCACTTTAATGAGTTCTATGTTTCTTCCACTATCACAATGCCTGCAACCCGCCAGGTATTTATTGAGGATATCAGCTTGCAGTTTGCGGACAGCTGGCGCGACGACTTCCGGACATCGGCCCAATATAGAAAGTCGATTAGTACGGACTACTCGGACGCATTTCGAGAAGAGTTGATAAAGCACTTTAAAAAGGCTGGCTGGAGCATAACAAAAGAGCGCAACAAGGGTGCTGTAATCCTCAATGCCAAGCTTATCGATGTCTACATATTCCACCCCCAAACAATCGGCATAACCGATGTAATTCTCACTACTGTTGGGCAAGCTGGTGTGGAACTGCTATTCAAGTCCCCCAACGAAGAGCCTTTTATGAAAATCGTGGACTATCGCAGCACCAGTGCTAAACCCGGCGGGCCGGTTCAAGCAAATAAGGCAACCAATTTTCACTATTTTCGCAAGCTTATGGGCGACTGGGCGACTGTTACCGAGTACTACCTGGACGCCGTTATATCCATTCTGGAGCAACAGGCACAAAACAAACAGAGCGCGAGTAGCTGAGCAATTAGCCGGTCGCACGCCATTGCCAAGCGAGCTCTGCACTTCATGGTAAGGCAGCAACACTGCGAACACACTGTTCTTTCAGGGGGCCCACCTTTTTCCAAAGGCTCTAGCTAGAGCCGCTGTCCCCTCCGATACGAGGCCCCCTGCTTTTTACACCCAAACGCCAGGCATAGCCTGGCGTTTTTCTTAGAGCTGTATTTTGGCTTGCAAGAGCGTATTGAAGATTACACAATATACCGCCTGCTAGAGGTGGTGTTTACAATCATGCTCAGCTTTAATCAAAACAATACGGACCCGTGCTTACGAATGAGCAATAAACAAGCCTCTAAACCCAAGGCCCCTATGGTCGATGTGTCCACCAGTGTCAGCTTCCCTTATGACACCAGCAACGATGAAAATGCACCCAATAGCAATATCGATTGCGCTGGCAGGCACTTTATTGTGGATTTCTGGGGTGCGCAAAACCTGGATAACACTCAGCTTATAGAGCAAGCACTGCTTGAGGCTGCCCGCGTTGCAGGCGCAGTGCTGCTGCATGTCCACTTACATAAATTCAGCCAAGGCGGCGGTGTAACAGGGGTGGCTTTACTGGCGGAATCTCACATCAGTGTTCATACCTGGCCAGAATTGGACTACGCAGCTTTTGATGTATTTATGTGTGGAAACGCCAAGCCAGAGAAGGCTGTGGCGTGCTTAGAAGAATACTTTGCACCTACAAAACATGAAGTGAAAGAAATACTTCGCGGCGAACAACGCCTTTAGCGGCGCAGGTCTTCGATATAGAGCTGATACAGCTTCGGTTCCATAATGGAATTTACAGGTGTACTTACCTTGGTCATATCCTTATCAAACTGCAGTGCAGCAAGCATTGTTTCGTCCGTTATCGCGCGGGTAGGCACTTCAATACTAAACACTTTCGGCAATGACTCTCCCTTGCGGGCCATGTTGTAACCCCATATGCCAAAAGACGGTAAGGCGGTGTGATAACTCAGGGTATCGTCAAAAACCTGCGCTAGCGTCTCTTCAATACACCAGAACACTCGCCGGGTATAGAACGGCGATGAACTCTGACTAACCAGTACTCCACCCGGGGCCATGCGCTTGGCAATCATGGTGTAAAACTCGCGGGAATAGAGTTTATTAATCGCCTCGTTGTGGGGGTCTGGCATATCCACTATCACTCGGTGGTAGGCAATACCGGGCTGATTCACAAAGCTGAAGGCATCTTCAGTAAAAGCCGTTAAGCGCGGGTCTTCCATGCTTTTATTATTGAGTCGCCGCAACATCGGCAACTCGCGACCTATTCTCACCATTTCCGGGTCGATATCTACCAGATGTACCAAGTTTACATCCTGGTATTTTAAAACTTCACGCGCTGCCAGGCCGTCGCCGCCACCAAGAATGAGGATATTCTCCCGGCTACCCTCAACGGCTAAAAGCGGGTGCACCAAATACTCGTGATAACGGTATTCGTCGCGCGAGGAAAACTGAATATGACCATCGATGTATAAGCGCTGCTCGCGCGTATTGGCAGAGCGAGTAAAAACCAGTTTTTGATAGGGCGTCTGTTTTGTATAGATAATCTGATCGAAATATAAATGTTTTTCCGCATAGCGAGTAATGTAAGAGCCATACAGCACACAAGCGATAAGCAAAGCCAGTACGGCGAGGCAGGCAGCCATCATTTGCCTGAACTTCGGCAACATAGAGCGAAAAACAAAAACATTAACGATGGCAACCAATATATTGATTAAGCCAATCGCAAATGACGACTGAATTAGGCCGAGAGAAGGTAATAACAACAGCGGAAATGATACCGAGCCAACTAATGCGCCCACATAGTCCAGAGACATAACGTCTGCTATAGAATCTTTGATGTGCTTATTCTTTGACAGCAGCGTGGTCAGTATGGGGATTTCCATCCCCACCAGCGCACCAATTACCAATATCAAGCTGTACATCACCAGCTCGTAGAGAATGCGGGCAAAGGGGAACGCCATAAAAAGCAGAATACCGCTCACACCACCAACAAGCGCAATGGCAATTTCCACCAAGATAAAGTTGCGGAGGTACTGCTCATTAAAATACTTGGAAATTAACGAGCCCACTCCCATGGCAAACATAAAAAAGCCAATGGTAAAAGAAAACTGGTAGACGCTATTACCCAGCAGATAGCTGGAAATGGTTCCAATAATGAGTTCGTAAACAATGCCGCACAGAGCAACAATAAGGATGGAAAACAGCAGAACACCGACCTGCTTTCCTGAAAGCTGGTGGCCTTCATGATTAGAGGGATTAGACATGCAATTTTATCTTTGGAAGGTGATACAGCGGCCCAGCAAATGGCTGGAGGCCGCTGTAATTAGCACAAGGTAGAGATTATTTACCTTTAGAATGGCTGCCAGAACCTGCACGAGCTTTCGCCGCTGCGCGAGCCGTGATTGGCTTTTTATTTGCCAGAGAGCTGGAGCTCACACCTGCCATACGCTGACGACTCATCATACTGCCAATGAGGTAACCGGCTAATAGGCCCGTGCCACTAAAGTGATGATCATTCACTGCGCCACTGCGACTGGAAGCAATAACACGTGAGCGCTCACCATCAATTTCTACTAGGAACAACGCGGGCTCGCTTTCTTCCATCTCATTGTTCTGGTTAACATCTTCGTAGGCAAGCAGGGAGGCGTCGTTTCGTGGCATCACACCAATACTGGCGGTATGCAGCGCAGGGGTCGCAGAATTGTAGTTCTCCTGCAGCACTTCAGAAAACTCAACGAAAGTGTTGTCCTCATCAAGTGTTTCCTGGTCCTGCCCATCCAGAGACTCCTGGAACGAGTAGATGGTATCGACGGTAACATCAAGTACGGCATTCAGGTCAATATCATCTTCTGTATAACTTTGACCGCCGAACTGACTGTATAGAAAGTAGCCACCAACAACCGCAGCGATTAATCCGTATTGTATTAAACTTTTCATATTATGATTCCTTAATAAGGTCCTTTTTATGGACCACTAACACTCACTCAATAGTATCCAAGCTATGTGAAAAGTGCATTTCATGTACGCCTTTCTCATAATAGTCTGTGAGATTACCGATGTATTTGAATCCCACAGCCTGAAGTGGTTGATGAATTAGAGGCAAATTTGAGGGAAATGTCAAAAAAACTTTGCGGCCCCCATCGTTCTTCACCGCCTGCAAACCAATGCGCAGATCGTCAACCGAGAAGCTACGCTTGCCAAAAAACGCCTTTTTTTCTTCAACAATCCAGGAAAAGGTATAAGCCCCCTCAGACTCCGCAATCTCGTACATACCATTGAAGCGGATAACCGGCTTTTCTTCCAATACCTCAAGCTCTTCTTCAGTAGATTGAGTAAGTACTTTGCCGTAAATCAACTGGTCTTCACCCTCATCGTAAAAATCCTTGTTGGTAAGCTCCAGCTCAAAACCGAGAGATTGATACATTTTGTGCGCGCGCTCGTAGATCTTGCCGTCTTCCGGGTCTTCGTAGTTAGAGACTTTGACAAAAATTTTCCCTGCCTGCTCCTCCTTCAACTTGTCCAGCAGCTGGCCGAGCATTGCCTTGCCGTAGCCCTGCCCGGCATGGGCTTTGTCCACGTAGGTCCAGGAGAGCCATGCGGTTTTATCTGTTGCTTCCACGCGGCGAAACCCGGTAACACCTATTACCTTGTCGTTAACTTCCAGCACAAACTGATCTTCCAGCCCGCTCGCCTCGTAGTCTTCCTCCGCCGCTTCGGCGTCGTCGTCATCGTAGGCATCGATTATTCTGATGATATGGTGAATGTCGCCTTTGTACATTGGGCGAATCTCAGGCATGGCTAGGTCCTCTGTGTATAGTTGGAAAGTGTATATTTTCCCACGGCCAAAATTGCGCCGCAAAGCAGGCCGGTAAAGTGGGCAGCATCAGAAAACTTGCCAAATAGGCCTGTGGCAGAAAGCGGTAGAAATGCTAACAGCAGGATGGATAAGGCTCTATCCAAATTTAAAATATTGGTTTTGTAAAAGAATGTAATGCACCAACAATAACTTAATAATGCGTAGGTTACACCAGAAAGCCCACCAAAATGTGGCCCAGAGAAATACCACTGTGCAATATTACCCGCAAGCGCAGCCAGCAGAAAAAGTACGACTAACTCCAGTCGTGAACGCTCTTCAATCTTTGCGCCAAAATACCACCAGATATAAATATTGGTAAATACATGCCCCACGGTGTAATGCACAAACGTAGGGGTAAGAATACGCCAGGGGCTTAGCCATAGATCATTCAGGCTCTGTGGAGCAAACCAGCCGGCAACATTTTCCAGCCCGGTGCTAACAATCGTAATAAACGGAATGGTGCTGAGTAGTGCAACCAGCCAAACAAATGGATGTGCACGCAGAGAGTCCGCCCGGGGAATAGGTAGTGAATACAAGCTTACAGCCTTATTTTATTCGCGGTTGGAGGGGTCATTCCAAACATCAGCGGCACGTTTTTGCTGCTGCCAGCCGTGGTATGGGTGATTTAACAAAAGCTCGTCATCTTTAAACAGCCAAACCAGCCCTGCGCCACCAACAAAGCCGCCCACATGCGCCCAGAAAGCAACACCGCCTCCGGATGAACCTATAGACGAAAACGCCCCCAATAACTGCAGCACAATCCAATACCCCAGCATAGCCACCGCCGGCACACGGAAGGTGGTAAAAATAATGATGAGTATCACCGCCATGTGCACCTTAACGCGGGGATACAGCATGATATAAGCCCCCATCACGCCGCCAATTGCGCCAGAGGCGCCAACCATAGGGATGCTTGAGCCGGGGTCTGCAATCACTTGTGCCGCAACTGCACACAACCCGGTTAAGATATAAAAGCATAGGAAGCGCAGCGAGCCCATGGCGTCTTCCACGTTATCGCCAAACACCCAGAGAAACCACATATTACCGAGAATATGCATCCAGCCGCCGTGCATAAACATAGAAGTAAGCACACCCAGCCATCCAGCACCACCCGGTGGGCAAGCACCCGCAGGCCTTGCATCCAGTAATTCGTTGCTAAACAAATCTGAGGGAATTAAACCGTATTGACAAACGGAGGCTTGCAGCTGCTCACCGAAACCAAAACCCTGCAAAAGAAACCATGCCAGCGCATTAGCGGCAATGAGCCCATAAGTAGCATAGGGTTTGTTCAGCTGCGGGTTGTCATCTCGAATGGGGAACATGGGCTTTCCTGAGCCGCTATTAACTTTGCATCATAATGCCATTAATCACTTTCGTTCGCAGCATCAAAACCAAAGCGAATCCAACTATTTTCATGTCACTTACGGCATAGTAGAACCAATATTTGAACCTATAAACTCGGACACCTTACTCATTAAACGAACGGCACTCTCCGGGCTTCCGTATGAATGCGTCATCTCTTCATCGATATATAACTCAAAGGGTTTGTTGTTTTTCGATAACAAAGCCGCATACCGGTAGGCCTGCTCAAAACTGACCACGGTATCTTTTTTCCCATGTATGATGAAAATCGGACGCTGCAATTTCTCTGTGCTATAGAGTGGTGAAATTGCTTTAAGATCGTCGTAATCCTCTCTTGGATCACCGATATTCTTGTATATCCAATCCGCCCTCCCATCACTGTGCTCTCGAAAATTGATATACAAATTAATATCGTACACCCCGGCCATAGCTACACCACAGCGGAAAACCTCTGGATGGCGAGTAAGCAGCTCAGCCGCAGCGTAGCCACCATAGCTCATACCGATGATGCATACCGACTTAGAGTCAATTTCAGCACGTTTTGTAACCTGCCTAGTGACCTGTAAAATATCTGTGAGCATCATGTTGCCCCATTGTTTTTCACCGGATCGTTGCAGGTCTTCACTATAACCACTGGAGCCTCTAAAATTCACCCGCAGCACCGCATAGCCTTGCGCAACGAAAAACTGCGCAGTCTCATCAAAATAAGGCGTATCGTAAACCCCAATAGGTCCACCGTGAGGCATAACAAGCATTGGCAGCTTTACTGAAGTATCTTGAGGCAGGTTCAGCAAATAGGGTATATCGAGGCCTTCTACATTCAATACAGCCTCGACCTGCTTGGAGGCCAATACTTTGGGCAACAACGGATAAACTTTTCCCAGCGGCGCTAACTCTTTACCATCTTTAGCCAGCATAAGGTGCCCCGGCATATTGTGGGCCTCTGCATAGACGATATTTGTTTTTCCGTCACGGCTGGAATCAATAGACCCCATGATCAGAGACTCTACCTTTCGCGACAAATTTTTATTTTCTTCGGCAAATTCAGTAAATACCGTACCATCTTTAAGTACCTTTACGCCTACGAACTTACCACTCTCACCAACCAAAATATCTAGAATTTGGTACGACGAAGTTTGATATATCTTCTCTTCTTTGCCTGTAGAAAAATTTACCAGGTAAACAGACTTTTCTACTTCCTCATTAATATCCAAACAATAAAATGAACTGGACATTCCAGCCAAAACAATTGGGACGAAGCGCTTTTCAGCCTTCGTGGCTGTATCTTTGTCTTTTTTACTTTTCTTACTTTTTTCGTCATCTTCCTCCCAGTTTTTCAAGGTTTGCAGCTTGCCATCAGCACTAAACTCTGCCAATACAAGACCTTCCTCTCGAGAAAAATATAGCACTGCCTGCGCTGTGCCATCATTTTTCAGATACCAGCGAATTGCATGGCCATCGATAGAGCGAGATTCATTTGAACGAACAAATTGCCCTCCATCCACTCGGTCCAGCTTTCCCAAGCGGACGCCATCGCGAGCCAACTTGTCAACACTAAGCTTGTAGAGCTTCGAGTAGATTCCGCTTTTTGCAAACAAAAAGCTATTTGCCTCACCGCGCAGAGGGTCCGCCAGCCACCCTTTGGTACGGACACTCAACACATTATCTTTTGGGGATTCACTATCAATTATCAGTAAGCGTTTCTGTAACTTGGTGTCCATCAAGTCTTTTATCCCCTCTTTCAACTGGGATAGCTGTACTGCAACGTAGCGATTGTCCAGCCAAACAAGCTCCCGGATGGACGACTCCTTTTCAGAGTATTCGCCTACAGAAAAAACACTCTGTTCTGTCATGCTCACAGTATCTATAAAGCTAATACGTTGAGAATCATTCTCTAGCCTCAACGCCGCCACTTTACTCCCGCTCGGGGATAGTGCCGCATCAACCATATCGGGAGATGAGAAAAATTTTTCAGCCAATGTAGCGGCGGCACATGAACAAGACCCCGCGCATAAAAAAGTAAAGAGCAGTAGTTTTCGTGCAAACATAAGAAAAAAATTAGTTGTAACTAGCATCTAAAGAACCTAGCAATTCTCGCAAATAGTCATCCTGATATGCAAAAGCAAGGGATAGAGGATATGGAATTGAATTCGTTTTTATATAGTCTTGAATATCATCATAGCTCGCAGCAATATAGTTCAATCGACGGATCTCCACGTAGTCCGTTAAGCGCTCTGGTTTTATATGGAGACGGCCGAAATAGTTAATCTTTCCCGGTTCAATCTTAAATTGCCAATAAGATGATTGCTCAGCACCCAAACGATAAGGAAGGTCATATAGAGGTGCCAGCACCTGTGTAACCTGATACACCCCCTTTCGAAGCTTTATCAGATAAAACCGCTGGTCTATAGTGTTGAGCGCCAGTGTACGCTCCTCCCCCAAACTGCGACTAGAACGCCGCATGGCATACTTCATTGAGGGTGCTACACCTCCAACATCCAGCTCAATCAATAAGTAGCCCTGGCTCTCACCCAATACGTTTAAGCCGCTTTCTTCCGCAAAGCTGAATTGAGATAAAAATAGAGTCAGAACGAGCCACTTACTGAATAAGCTGTAATTCATGGTATTTTTATTGTCTATTTACCCTTAATATTTACTCTAGATTACAATCTTTTTGCCTGCGATGACAGCCTCATAATTGACTTGGAATAACATGGGGCCGAACCGGGCTAGGCTATATTACCCAGAAATCTACAATTAGGGAGCTTCAGCACATGTCACTTTACCCCCACCATCGTATTCAGAAAGCCTGCGTACTCACTTTGTTTCTGGCACTTATAGCTGGCTGTGGCGGTGTTTCACAAGTCAACCTGCGCCCTTCTATCACCTCCGACACAGAGACAGTATTGGAGCAGGACTCGGGCATCGTAGTTGCGCATGTTGTAAACGCGGGTACTGCTCCCCTTCCCTTCAATTTTCTTACAGTCACTCCAAAAAATTTCAACGAATCAGAGAAGATAAAAGCTGAACGCCTGGAAGCAGTCGGCACGGTCGTAGGAGAAAGTAGTTTTTTTGTGTCTTCTATCCCTGCAGGCAACTATTCGGTTTCGAATATTATGGGCTATCACTCATCAGGTGAATACTGGTACCAGCGCTGGGCGAGTGGAGATATAGAGTTAGGCACATTCTCAGTTAAACCAGGCGAAATCACCGACCTTGGAACTCTTATCTACTACCCAAAATCTCAAGAAGAGAAATATATCGAAACTCTGCTTCGCTCACCGGGCTCAACTAACAAGACTTTAGTACAAAGCTATGCTCCCTTTTTGGACTACCATCCAGGCCAAGTGCTGAGCTGGGACGAAGACGGTAACGAAGACCAGCGTTTCTCAGTCTATGCCGCCACGGTACAAAATCCGGTTGTATATAATGAACGCTACATTGCACCCAATAATAGTGTCTACTTTATTGGTAAACTTGGCTTTATCCTTCAGCGAACAGAAGACGGCGATTGGATAGAGCAAGCAGTTGAAACAGATGCCGACTTGAACGCGATAGCAGTAAACGATGAGGGCAGCATTGCTATTGGAGGGGAGCAAAGCGCAATTTTTTTCAAAAAGAAAGAAGCGGAAGAATGGCAAACAATTGAAATCCCTCGCCCATATGTAGTGGCCGACATTTTATTCACAGCCGACGGGCAACTGGATATTCTTATGTGGCACAGAAAGGGCGCAAAAATCGAAAGAATCAATCCTCTCTCACCCAAAAATTCTGTTACTCAGGCAAGCTACGTACCTTATTGGGGGTGGAAAACAGCCTCTGGAGAAGCCATAACACCACCGAAACAAAAAGGCTACTCAAAACCCACGCCAGAATTAATGCAGCTAGCTTATGTCTACTCGCAGGCAATTGACGACAAATTCTATATCTTCGCAGGGGAGAAAAAAGTACATGGCGACAGCTTTCCATATATAGCCCCGGTAAATAAACGTACGACCATTAGCTACACACAAACAAACTCAAAAATAGAGGCCGTCGGAAAAATCGGTGAAGCGGTAGACCGAACATTGGACGCAGGCGCAATAAAACTGGGCATTAAAAAAGCAAGCTTCTGGAGCTGGACAGGAAAAGACAAGTACCTGCGTTTTGATAAAGAAAAGAATGATTGGATACCCATAAATATGGCTGTCAATCGCTGCCTGGGCCTGACTAAAAAAGCCATGCGCTGTAAAGTAAACGGTGAAATTGTAACTCGGAACGGCTACTTCAGCTTTCTGGGTATTCCGGTATTTTCCAGCCCTTTAGACGCTATCGCCTTTGTTGAATTCACCTCGAGTACCAGCAGCAAAGACGGCAAGCCCGACCTGGGCATAGTTACCACAAATGACGGTGGAGAAAGCTGGACAGTGATCAGCAAAGAACTACCGGGCAAATATTGTGCCTCCACCATTCCCGAAGTTAAAGATGCACTGCTTGTAGCCTGTAGTGGGATGTCGAGCGATTTTTACCAATCAACGGACAATGGAAAAAGCTGGGAGCATGTGAGACAAAGTGAAAACTTCTGATACAGCGAATGCAAGCTTCTTGCACCTCCTCGTACCAAAGCGGGGAGGATTTTTTATTAACCCGCGCAAAAGCCTAGAACTACGCTACACCCCCGCCGCAGGTAAGCAAAACTCAAAGCTGGTGCCCTCTGTCTCCCGGCTCTTAACCTGAATACTGGCCTGGTGAAGATCCAACAGCTTTTTGCTAATTGCCAGGCCCAAGCCGCCATGAGCGGTGTTGCCGCGCACGCTGTTACCCGCTTTAAAATGAGGTTCGAATACGTGGGGTAAGTCTTCTGGCGGAATGCCAATACCATTATCACTAACCTCTACCGCAACAGAGCGGGTACTTCTGGATAGCCTGACGACAATGCGGCCACCCTCTCCGGTGTGACGAATGGCGTTGTCGATTAAGTTGCTGAGTACCCGCTCCAATTTTTCAATATCACCGACTACTTGAATACTGCTGTCTTTCGGCTCCACCTCCAATGCCAAGCCCTTTTCTGCTGCCAGTATCTTGAACTTCTGCAAGGTATCCTGCACCAGCTCTGCAATTGAGAAGGGCTCGATATTGACCTGCACGTTGCCGCTGTCCAGGTAGGCCAATTCAAACAACTGCTCAACCAGTTTCGATATTTTTTGCGCGCTTAGTTTGGCGGTTGCAATATAGCCTGTACTTTCCTCAGCACTCACTTTCTTGTGGTTGAGTTCCCAGGTTTCCAAATACCCCAGCAAGGATGCCAGCGGTGTGCGCAGGTCGTGAGAGATATGACTGAGCAGCTCTTTGCGTAATTGGTCGATGGTGATGACATTTTTATATTGCTCATCCAGTTTTTCCAGCAGCGTTTTGAAACTGCTGCCCAGCGCGTGCATCTCATTGCTACTGGCGTCATTCCACTTGCATAGCGCATTCATTGCAGGTTCATTTTTCATCCCTTCGCTGGAAAAGCCTTCAGCACGTATGGCCTGCACCTGCGAAGTCAGCATGCGCAAAGGACGGGTAATGATGCCGGCAAACCAAAGGGTGGCCAGCAAGCTAAAGGTCACCCCCAGAAAAATTGACCACAAAGCGCCTTGAACAATGCCGCTGCCTTTCACCATGCTGGCAATATCATCATAAATTTCGCTGCCCAATATTACGTACAGGTAGCCCGATAATTGCTGATCGTTGTATATAGGGGCGACAGAAAATACTTTCTTACCTGAGGTACTGCGGGGGTCATCACCGCAGATGGGCTTATTGATGGTTTTGCTCTGGAAAAACTCGCTGAAGACAGCCGTATCCACAGCCTGTCGTTTTATTTTTGCCGGATCGGTAGAATAGGCAAGTACCTTTCCCGATGCATCCAGCACATAAAACTCAAAATTTGGACCGAGTACCATGAGTTTTTCAAAGGTTTGTTTCGCGGCTTGCAGGTTTGCCTCACCCTTTTCAAACAACAAGTACTCTTTCACAACATGCTGAGCCAAATCCGCATTCATTCGCTGTGTAATTTCCTGCTGATGTTCAGATGAGGCTTGCATAAATATCAGCGAGGAGAAAACCGCCAGTAAACTAAAACTCACAAACAGGGTTAGTGCCAAACGCGCACGTATGGTTTGTAAAAAAGGAAAGTGCTTACTCATAAAATTTATACCCCACACCCCAAACGGTGAGTACGTATTTCGGATGTGTAGAATCTCGCTCCAACTTTGCCCGCAAACGATTGATATGGGAGTTTACGGTATGCTCATAACCCACGTGCTGGTATCCCCATACGGCATTGAGCAATTGTTCCCGGCTAAATACCTGCCCAGGATGAGAGGCCATATACACCAGTAAATCGAACTCTTTTGCGGTTAGCTTAAGACTTTTATCCTGCAGGCGAACCTGGCGCTTCTGCCTGTTTATTAGCAGTTCATCCAATATAATTTCATCTTCTTCTTTTAACTGCTCTTGAGGCTCTTGCGTCATAAAGGCCACTCGGCGCAGCAAGGCTTTAACTCGCGCTTGCAGCTCACGAACACTGAATGGCTTGGTGAGATAGTCATCGGCGCCAACCTCCAAACCTACGACACGGTCCGCTTCAGATTTTTTAGCCGTCAACATTAAAATGGGTGTAAAAATTTCTTTGGCGCGAATACGCTGACAAATCTGCAGGCCATCAATACCCGGCAACATTATATCGAGAATAATCAAATCCCAACTTTTATGCAGAGCGAAATGCAGGCCCTTACTGCCGTCGAGACAGCGCTCGACGGTGTAATTTAAACTCTCGAGGTTCAAAGCAACCAGCTCGTTTATATCCTGCTGGTCTTCTACTACCAGAATTTTTTCCTGCATTGTTTTACCTTTTTTTAACTTGCCATCCCTGGCTTGTTGAACTACTTAATGAGTGCGGGTAACTCGTATCAATACGGCGCCGTTGTTAAAACGGTGCGCCTCAGTTAATGCCGAGCTTGATAAGCCATCATCCTGAGTGACTACACCGGGGTGCATAGCAACAAAGTCAACATCGTCCCGCGCCGCATTAAAACCTTCGCCTCCAGCAGCCGGGCCCGGGATAGTGGCCGCTGTTTCGGAGTTAGCTTCGGTACCGGCATCATAGATATGAGCTGATACTTGCTTGCTCTCTCCCATGGCCAGGTCTGCAATATCCCAGTCGCTTACACCGGTAAAGGCATCATTGGTATTGACCAACATGCTCGCCAGAGTGAGGCTCATACTACTGGATTCCGCCACATCCACATCAAAACTGACACTTTGACCAGGAACAAGCACTTCAGTGCCCGATACAGCAGCGAGAGCACTCTGTTCAGCAACGAAATCAGCAGGACTACCAGATTCTGCCAACACTTCCAGCCCGGCAGAAGCTGCGCTGCCGATACTCCAGGCACTACTACCCGCTTCGTGGACGAGAATCCCCGCCGGCGCTAGTGGCTGAGCATTGGTGGTATTTTTTAGCTCAATGGTAAAACTGCGCATAGGTTCAGCGGTGGGTTCCATTGTGGGCTCTGGCGTCGGCTGGGTATCGTCATCATCGTCACCCCCGCAAGCGGTGAGAAAGCTTAGGGTGCTGATAGCGGCGGTCAGTAGGGCTATTCGTTTAAGTTTCATGGTATTCACCCCTATTGAACAGTAATGACGACTTTGGCAACCGGATTTAACCAGCGATGAATACTGCTGTTTAAGTCACTGGTGCCGCCGCTTTCCATCGCATCGCCAAGGGTTCCTCGATGGATATGGACAGTACTATTACCTTCTTCGGTGGTTACACCCGTGCCATCGCTACCGCTATTGCCTCCGGGGTTGGCAGGAATACCCAGCATGCCAGGGGCGCCACTGCCCTCCACCACTAATTCGTTGTTCGCCTCTGTTCCTGCGTCGTAGCCATTAAGCATAATGGTGTAGGTACCCGCTTCACTGGGTATTGTCCAGGAGTCCAAGCCAACAAAACCATCATTGGTAGGAAGTAACATGGCAACAATACTTAGGCGATCGTTACTACCTGTATCCCAATCCATCACCATGGTAGACGCTCCAGGGGTAAGCAAACCACCCGCAGGGTTTTCCGAACTCACTGCACCCACAGAGCTGGCTAGTGTCGCTAGGCCGCTAATATCTCCACCTTCAGCCATGGCCTGCAACTGCTCGCTCGCTTCACTACCCACCTCAAAAAGGTGAGCACTTTCACTATGAGCGGCAACAAGCAGCGGCGTGAAATACAAGCCCTGGGTAAGGTTGGTGATTTTTACTGAGATCGTTTCGGCTGCAGCGCCGCTGGCACACAAGCCAAGAAGTGATGTTATTAGAATGTGCTTGATTTTCATGATGTGTCCTCGCGTTGGTTTGAGTACCAGCAAGGATAGGGGCCGAAAATCAAGCACTGATCACGAAATTATAAAATTTCTATCACAAAATGATTTTTATGACAGGCAACTCAAGGCCCTTTAACGCAGCCTCAATTTCTGACTATTTTTCTTTACTTGCTAAGGATTTTGCCGCCGCCAGCAAAACCTCATTGTCGATACGTATTTTGTAGTCCGGCGCATAAAAAATAAAATCTACCCGGCCTTTTTTATCCACAAGTATCGCAGCGGGCACCGGCAGTAAATGGTGGCCCTCTCCCGAGCTACGTTCCAAATCGATATCGTGCGCTTTTAGTTTGATTCTGGTGAACTTGTTTACTTTAAAAGCAAGGCCAAGTGCCTTTGCTGCAGTCATTGAACTATCAGAAAGCAAAGTGTAGGCGGGCTTGTGCCGCTCGTCAGTTACGGTGAGATATTTCGGTAAGTCGGGGCTAATGGCATATATCTGTATCCCCATTTCGCTTATCTCTTTTTCAATTTTCCTTAATTCAGCAAGGTGGGTATTGCAGTAGGGGCACCAACTACCTCGGTATAGGATCAGCAGTGCTGGAGCCTGCTTAAGCGCTGTATTGAGCTTAAAGTTTTTTTCGTCTGCAGTTAAAAAATTTAGATCCGGAATTCTCTCACCAACGGCAATGGGGTGAACATCCTTGGCATTCTTTGGAAGATCTTCAGCAAAAGCCACCTGTGCGGCAAATAGAAGCAAAACAGAAAAAATCGTTATTGAGAAATGTTGCACAATTACACCTCCTTAGAGGGAGCTCTCAGACATATAACAAGGGCACCGCTGAATAGAGCGGAGCAGGGAAACGATTTAAAACAAACTCTAAGAGCAACTATTAAGAAAAACGATCAAGAGCAGGCATTAATAGAAACCATTAAGAATAAGCGTGAATAGCAGCCTGTAGAGACCGTCGGGTGAGACCGCAGGGCAAAATCACAGCTACAACCGAGTCTATAGGCCTTTGGGCCATTTCACAACAAACGCTCCGCGTAAGTCGCCTTGTTTGTAGCCGGTGGCTTTATCAGCGGGATAGCGCTTTTTGATTGCCTTGCTAATCTCCGGCGCTACTGTTTCACCGTGACAACTTAAACACAGGGGCTGCGCAACTATGCCTTTCATATACACCGCGCTATAGGCTTTATCCAAATTTTCCACTGTAAAGTATTCAAGTACTGGCTTTTCGTCTTTTAAAGCTTGTGCAAATTGCGCTAAAACCTCTCGCTCAGCGGGGCCAGCAGCATTAGACCCATTGCGGGCTTTCTCGCTGATACGCCCCACCTCAGCCCCACTTTTTGTACTTAACTCCGCAGCAATACCCGGTGCCTGCTCACTACAAACCGCAATTGCCTGCAAAGCGCCACCCTCTTGAAGCGTTTGCTTTAGCTTTTTACCCAAGGCCTTCTGGAAATCGGCGGTAATTTTTCGAGACTCAGCGATTTGGGGGTGCTCTTCTGCAACCAGATTGACGCATATAAAGAGAGAAATTAGCACTAGCGCGGGTTTCATGATTTAGTTTGCTCACAGTAGGAAAAACAAACACATTAGAGCAAGCTAATAGAGAGTAATCAAGCGCTATCCAGAATTACTCTTTAGCAGCAAGCTCCACTCTATTTCGGCCTGCATTCTTCGCCCGGTAAACTGCTTCGTCTGCATATTTAAACAGTTTATCGAAACTGTTGCACTCTGGGCTAAGTGCTGCGACGCCAAAACTGGCGGTTACCTCAAGCCCTGCTGGTCGCGCAGTATGTAAATTTTTTCGCAGCAAATCTGCTTTGGAAAAAGCGTGACTTAGCTCGCAATGCCCAAGAAAGACAACAAACTCTTCACCGCCGAAACGGGCAACAATATCTTCTGCCCGAAAAGCATTTTTAAGCAACTGTGCAACGGATTTTAAAACTTCATCCCCTTTATCATGGCCCCAGGTATCATTCACTTTTTTAAAGTGATCAACATCCGCGACTATCAGGGAATACGGTATATTGTGCCGTAGTGCTTCGCGAATTCTTCCACCTACCTGGCTCGCCATAAAATGCCGGTTATACAAGCCTGTTAACTGGTCGTGCATGGCCAGGTAGTGCATTTCTTCTTTTTGTTCTTCTACCTTGTCCAGTAAGCGTTTATATTTAATCAGATTTTCTACACGTACGGTGAGATCAATCGTTTCGATAGGCTTGACCAGATAGTCGTTTGCTCCAGCCCGTAGAAATTCATATTTTCTGGCGGGGTCATCCATAGCCGTTGTGGCCAGTACAGGTGTATTTTGCCAAGGATGATCGGTTCTTCTAATTTCATTAATAAATTCCATACCGGTCATTTTTCCTTCAAGGAAAAAATCCACCACCAGTACTTCGGGTTGCAGGTTTTCGCTTTGCTCTATCGCCTCTTCCGCAGAGGTAAAACAAATACATTCACAATAATGGCTTTCTAAAATTGCTTTAACCACCAGCTGCTGAGGCAGGTCGTCTTCAATAATAATGACGGTATTTTGGTTTTGCTTGGTGTAGGCAGTTCGCGTGCTGAACTGATCCACATAGTCTTTAAACTTTCCAATCTCGGCGCGTGTGTATATTTGGGTATAGCCAACAGCATAGAATTGGCGGTCGGCGTCGGAGTGGTGAGAGGTTAATAACACCAGAGGAGTGTGTGCGTAGTTTCTTTCAATACGCAAGCGCAGTGAAAATTCTTCGGGATGCTCGTGAAAGATGTTGCTAGAAGCAACTATCAACAAATAAGGTAGGTCGCTTTCTGCAAGCTTTTGCAATGCTTGCTCGGGATCTTCTACAAAATCCGTGGTTATACCTGTGCTTGCAAAGATCTCAGAGAGAATAGCTTTGGAGGTGGCCGAATTTTCTAATATCAGCGCTTTTTTTGTAGCCAATCCCGTCGCCTACCTTGAGTTTAAGAAACTCCTATTATACGTACGCTGCATAAACAAACAGACGCACGCAAAACAAGAGCGCTATAAAGGCAGGTTAGTCTCCCCAGGGCAGGTTATCAAGCATGCCCTTGCGGCTGGAAATCATCTCCTCATAGGTTTGCAGTGTTGACATGTCCAGTAGCTCGTCACGCAAACGTAAACGCTCAAGCTGCCGCTCTAAGCAAGTAATTTCTCGAATCAGCTGCTGCCTCATCATGGAGGTGTTGTTGTAAGCAACACTCAACTGTTGCATTTGATGTGCCCGGTTCATATCCCTTTCTTCCGTCGTTTCTTCGAATTTGTCGCTTTCGAATTTGTAGTTTTTGTCGTTAGAGGTGACACCCGCTCAAGCTGTACGGCAGCTTATTTAGTATTTGCTAATCGCTTACTGCCTCTGCCTTTCCTGAGCTTCGGACGCCGGTAGGGTTAAGAATAGCCAAAATATGACCTTAAGACAGTACCCAGTTTACATTTATTGCTTATAAAAACGCTTATGGCGCCACTTTTTTTTTATAATAATTGATCTCGCTAATAGCCTTCTCAACAATCTGTATATGAGCCTTGACTAATGCGGCGCGGTAAATTTCCTATAGGATAAGTAGTGCGCTAATCGGCGGATAAGAGTGCCGGCCAGTTGAAATCCTTGTCTCCAATCACATAGAAGTAAGGGTTGAGTATGTCTGCCTTAGTGTTGTACTGCAGCACCTTAAGTTTGTCATCTAAAACAACGCCCCCGGCTGCTTCAACAATGGCTTGTGCCGCTGCGGTATCCCACTCGCTGGTAAGCGCAAGGCGCGGATAAAGGTCGGCTTCGCCCTCGGCTACCAGGCAAAGCTTTAACGAGCTACCCATGCTTTTGGTCTCAGCGGGCCCAAATTCTTCCTCTATACGCTGGATCAATACATCAACAGCCCCTGCACCGTGACGTCGGCTGGCGACTAGAGCAACCGGTAGCTTCTGTTCCACCAGAGATGCCATGCTGCGTACCTGAATAGCGGTGGTTTGCTGGTTCACTGTTTTCCATGCCCCTTGCCCGGCAATGCCGGTATAGACAACATCCAGCACCGGTACATACACCACCCCCAAAACGGCCTGGTTACCTTCTATAAGGGCAACATTGACCGTGAATTCACCGTTGCGATTGATAAATTCCTTGGTTCCATCCAGTGGATCGATTAACCAATAGCGCTTCCAGTTACTGCGCACACTGTAATCAGGCACTTCGGATTCTTCAGACAACACCGGTACATCCAACATTAACTCTTTTAATGCCGGGTATAGAATATTATGAGCAGCAATATCGGCTCGGGTAACAGGAGAGTCATCCGCCTTCGATTCAACCTCGAAGGACTCATCGGATTCATAGACCTCTAAAATAGCTTTCCCCGCCTCACGGCAAGCGTCCACCACTGACTGCAACAGTGTCTGATCTAGCATGTATATTCCTTAGTCTTTTAAGATTTGAGAAAGGCTTTCGCCATATAGAGCGCGGCAATACTGCGGGCTTCTGTGAGGTCTTCCCTGGCAACCAGCTCGTCCAGTTGCGACAACTTAAAGGGCTCGACAATCAGCGGTTCCGGCTCATCCCCTTCCGCAGTTTGCGGGTAAAGGTTCTGTGCCAGCACTATTTGGGTGTGATGCTGCATGTAAGCAGGCGATTGACTGAGCAGCTTTAGATTCTGCAAGCTTTTAGCACCATACCCTACTTCCTCCATCAATTCACGATTGGCGGCTTCCAGCGAATCTTCGTTGGGCTCCACACGGCCTTTCGGCAGCCCTAACTCATAATCCTCGATACCCACACCGTACTCACGAATCAACAATACCGTGTCCTCATCCAGCATAGGCACCACGATTACGGCAGCATGGGAGCCCGAGGCCAAACGCTCATAGACCCGCTCTTCGCCGTTACTAAAGCGCAAATCCACTTGCTGCACGCGAAACAAACGACTGCGCGCCACTTCCTGGCAATTGAGAATTTTTGGTTTAACCGGCATAGTAGGACTCCCTCAAGAATTCCGCATTATATCAATGATTGAATGGCAAACTATCGACACCGTGCTACTGGATATGGACGGCACTCTACTCGACCTCCACTTCGACAATTACTTCTGGCTGACTCACCTGCCACTGCGTTATGCAGAATATCATCAGGTAAGCCAACAAGAGGCCAATAATTTTCTAATGGAGCACATTCGCCTTTACGAAGGCAGCCTCAAATGGTACTGCCTCGACCACTGGTCCGAACTGGTTCAAATGGACATTCCAGCCCTAAAGCGAGAGATCCAGCACAAAATACAAGTTCGCCCCCACGCTAAGGATTTTCTCAGCGCCTTAAGGCACCTTAAAAAGAAGCTGGTGCTAATTACCAACGCTCACCCAAAAGGGCTCAATTTAAAGCTGGATATCACCCAAATAGATCGCTGGCTGGATCTGGTAATCTCTTCTCATGAGTTTAATCTACCCAAAGAGGATATTGGCTTTTGGCAGGCACTGCAGACTCGCGAACATTTTGACCCCGCGCGAACAATATTTATTGACGACACACCACGGGTATTAAAAAGCGCTCAACTATTCGGCATAGCCAATCTGGTCTGTATTAATGCACCCGACAGCCAAAAACCAGCCAAGGCTTCAGAGCAGTATATTGATATTTCACATTTCGACGAAATTATGCCGAGCACAACCATAGAGCAATATTGCTAGTATGGAAAAAGTTCGTATCGACAAATGGTTATGGGCAGCACGTTTTTTTAAAACGCGCAATCTTGCCAAGCAAGCTATCGATGGTGGCAAAGTCCATCTGGATGGTCATCGCGTCAAGCCCAGTAAAGATGTGGAGCTTGGCATGTGCTTAAGCATCCGCCAGGGCTGGGATGAAAAAGTGGTACACGTGATTGCCCTCTCCGATCAGCGGCGAGGGGCACCAGAAGCCGCCCAGCTGTATACGGAAACGGAAGAGAGCCAGGCGGCACGCAATTTAAAGGCAGAACAGCGCAAGACCATGACAAGCATCCGCAGTGACAACAAGCCAACCACCAAGCAGCGTAGACAAATTCACCGTTTTAAACGCATAAACCTAGAAGACTAAGTAATAGATGAGCAAAGAAAAAAACGACCTGAGCCAACGCTTTTTATTTGAAAAAACCGACATTCGCGGGCAAATAGTCAGCCTTGAAAAAAGTTTTCAGCAAGTGCTTTTGCAACAAAATCTCCCCCGTGTACTCCTCCCCATTCTGGGAGAGTTCATAGCCGCAGTTTCCTTATTGAGTGAAACGCTGAAATTCGAGGGCACACTCACCTTGCAAGTTCGCGGCGACGGCCAGGTGCCGCTGGTGGTCGCCGAAGCCACCAATGAAGGAAATGTACGCGGTATATTAAAAATTCATCACGATTTATTAAGTGGCGATGGAATGCCTGCAGACGATCTTTTTGATGCAAGCCATTTAAAATCTCTGGTGGGGCAAGGCGTACTTACTCTTACTATCGACCCGGCAAAAGGCGAGCGCTATCAAGGCATAGTACCGCTTGATGGCAACACCCTGGCAGACTGCCTCAGCCATTATTTTCAGCAAAGCGAACAACTGCCAACAAAATTATGGCTGTTCGCCGACGAACACCATGCCGCAGGCCTAATGCTGCAAAGCTTACCTCCTCAACTGATAAAAGATGAAGAACAACGGCAAGAGCTCTGGAGTACCGCAGTACAACTGGCGGCCACCGTAAGGCAAGAGGAATTATTTGAACTGGAACACGATACCTTACTCTACCGCTTGTTCCATGAGTTACAGTGCCGCATTTTTCCCGCCCGGGATATACAGTTCAAATGCAGCTGTACACGCGCGCGAAGTGAAAATGCCATAGCCTCCTTAGGCAGAGAGGAAGCATTTACCCTGCTGAAAGAAGAGGGAAAAATAGCCATCGACTGCCAGTTTTGCGGCAAGCACTACGCGTTTAAAAGCGCGGATTTACAACGCTTGTTTGGGGATGAAGGGAAATTGCACTAGGGCCTTACATAGCTTGTAGCAATAAAAAAAGCGCCAGAGCTAAAAGCCCTGGCGCTAAATTCCAATGACACAGACTGCTCTATCGTGCCTGGCTTACTGTTTCCGGGCTATCAGCCGCTTGTTTTATCTCTGCAGCAGTACACGCTTCAGCGAAATCCACCAGAGCTTCATCGCGCTCATAACTTTCTGTGTACGCACGGCCATAGTATGAATCAATCAAAACCTGCTTAAGCTCGCTAATAAGAGGATAGCGTGGGTTTGCACCGGTACACTGATCATCAAAAGCTTCTTCTGCCAAATTATCCACCTTTGCCATAAAATCGGCCTCTGCAACGCCAGCCGCTTTTATAGAAAGGGGAATATCCAGGTCTTTTTTAAGTTCATCCAGCCAATGAAGCAAAGCATCAATACGATCAGCCGTTCGCTCCTGATTAAAGCCTAAAGCGCTGGCAATTTCACCGTAGCGCTGACGCGCTTTCGGGCGATCATATTGTGAAAACGCGGCCTGCTTGGTTGGTATGTTAGTCGCATTGAAACGTATGGTATTTGTTAGCAGCAAGGCATTTGCTAAACCGTGTGGCAAATGGAATTCTGCTCCCAATTTATGAGCCATACTGTGGCATATACCGAGGAAAGCATTAGCAAAGGCTATACCCGCAATCGTCGCTGCGTTATGGACTTTTTCCCGCGCTACAGGATCGTTTGCACCATTTTTATAGCTACTGGGTAAATATTCTTTTAAGAGCTTAAGCGACTGAAGGGCCTGCCCGTCGGAATATTCGTTTGCCAGAATAGAGACATAAGCTTCCATCGCATGGGTTACCGCATCGTAACCACCGAAGGCAGTTAAAGACGGAGGCATATTCATTACCAGGTTCGCATCAACAATTGCCATATTGGGCGTTAGTTCGTAATCTGCGATAGGGTATTTTTGGCCCGTCTCATCATCCGTTACAACCGCAAAGGGAGTAACTTCCGAGCCAGTACCGGAGGTTGTTGTAATAGCAACCAACTCGGCTTTCTTACCCATTTTAGGGAAGCGATAAATACGCTTGCGTATATCCATAAAGCGCAAGGCCAACTCTTCGAAGGCAACTTCTGGATGCTCATACATTACCCACATAATTTTCGCAGCATCCATGGGTGAACCACCACCCATGGCGATTATTACATCCGGCTGGAAGGTGTTAAGTACATGGACACCTTTGCGAACAATGGCTAATGTTGGATCCGCTTCTACTTCATAAAAGACCTCGGTATCCATGCCCTTGGATTTTAATAATTCCACCAAATCTGAAATATAGGGTGTATTATTAAACAAGAAACGGTCTGTAACAATGCAGGCACGTTTTTTATCAGACAAATCTTCCATTGCTACAGCAACGGAACCACGGCGAAAATAAATGGACTTTGGCAGTTTGTGCCACAACATATTTTCTGCTCTCTTCGCAACTACCTTTTTATTTATAAGGTGCTTAGGCCCAACATTTTCCGAAATAGAATTACCGCCCCAAGAACCACAACCCAACGTAAGGGAAGGCGCCAGTTTAAAATTATACAAATCGCCAATACCACCATGTGATGCAGGCGTATTTACGATAATGCGCGCAGTTTTCATGCGATCGCCAAAGGCGCGAATACGCTCACGGTTTGTATCCTGGTTGGTGTAGAGGCAGGAAGTATGGCCAATACCTCCCATTATCACCATGGTCTCTGCCATATCCAACGCTTGCTCAAAACTTTTCGCGCGATAGATTCCCAAAGTAGGCGACAGTTTTTCGTGCGCAAAAGCGTCTGCTTCGCTAGGGCTTGTACCTTCGCCAATTAATATTTTGGTATAGGGTGGCACTTTAACATTTGCCATTTCTGCAATTTGAACTGCGCTCTGCCCAACGATTTCTGAATTTAGTGCACCGTCTTTCAGGATAACTTTACGTACAGCGTTAGCTTCCCTTTTATTGAGGATGTGAGCACCATAGGTGGCAAAGCGTTCTTTTACCGCTTCGTAAACTTCGTCGAGCACGATCGCCGCCTGCTCAGAGGCGCACACCACACCATTGTCAAAAGTTTTCGACATTAAAATAGACGATACCGCACGTTTTATATCGGCGGTTTCATCAATAACAACCGGGGTATTACCTGCACCAACGCCGATGGCTGGCTTTCCTGATGAATAAGCCGCTTTCACCATACCGGGGCCTCCGGTGGCAAGAATCATATTGATCGCAGGATGGGACATTAATTGATTTGATAGGGCTACAGAGGGCTCAGCTATCCAGCCAATAATATCTTTTGGCGCACCGGCGGCAATGGCCGCTTCAAGGACTATTCTCGCCGCCTGGCAGGTAGACTTTCTAGCTCTGGGGTGTGGCGAGAAAATAATACCGTTGCGAGTTTTAAGCGTAATAAGTGCTTTAAATATTGCCGTTGACGTTGGGTTTGTGGTGGGAACAATGCCACATAGTAAACCAATGGGCTCGGCAATGGTCATGGTGCCGAATTCCTCATCTTCATCCAATACGCCGCAGGTAACATCATCTTTGTATTTGTTGTAGATGTACTCTGAGGCAAAGTGATTTTTTATCACCTTGTCTTCAACAATTCCCATGCGAGTTTCTTCAACCGCCATTTTGGCAAGGGGAATTCGAGCGTCCGAAGCCGCCAGGGCTGCGGCTCTAAATATTTGGTCCACTTTTTCCTGGGGGAATTCAGCAAAGGTTTTTTGGGCGGCTTTAACTCTGTCTATTAACGCATTCAAGTACTGCGCATTGTTATTTTCATTACTATCGTTACTTTCATTAATTTCACTACTGCGGGTACTACTCAAGGTATTTACCTCCGTCTCTATTTATGAAGCCTTTTGGGCCCTCTCTTCACACGCCATAGCAAAGCTCGGTATAAGCAAGATCAACAACTAAGTGAAGCAGGCGAGAATTATTCTCATATTCATACATTTCACGCATGAACTATATCCACTGTTACCATAATTCTCATTGATGCATATCATTGGTAACAGGTTACAGTGGCGCTCATAAAAGCAATAGAATCAATGCGTTAGGTAGACCAAACAGGTATGACCAAAACAAACACAGCTATAGTGCGGTCAATAGGTAACACCCTATAGCCAAGCAAAGGAAAAAAAGAAGCGGTTTTATGGAGCCTGATGATGCTTCCGCACATATTGCAGAATATCGAGATAGTAGGGTAGATCTTCGTCTTTTGGATTGTACTTTATTGCTTGTTGCAATAATTTAATTCGGTCTTCAGGTTCCGCAGCCATTAAGCCGAAATTCCAGCATAATTTAGCGAAGAACAAATACTTTTCACCTTTCTCTAGGTGTTTTATTTCTGACTTAACTAAAGGGAAATCTATGTTTTTATTTAGACCTAGAAATGCTCTCGCCTCCATTCTACCGTCAACAATATATTTCTTTATATCCCGATCCAACTGCTGGTAGCTTATTCCAAAGGCATTCCGAAAAGCAAAATCCGGATCGACACCCGCTGTAACATCCTTAACATAGGAGCCCGTCGATTTGCGCAAAGATGAGCTCGACTGCAAATAATGGACAACAAAAAAAGCTCGAGCGTAAAAGACGTTTAGCGCTTTACTGTTCTCCTCGCTCTGATCTTTTAGTGCAGGTATATCCTGCTTTAAAAAATTTTTTGTATCAGTGAAACCTTCTCCCGTAGCAACCCCCAAGTACAGATCATAAATTCGGTCGCTAACAGGCCCGGGATCACCCACGACCACCAAATTTTTTTCGCGGCGAAAAGTAGCCCAATATTCTGCCATCCCTTCAAGGTACCAACCTGGATACTGCTTTTCTACGCCGCCGTCAGACAAAAACGTTATAAAATGGAAGTACTCATGTAATAAGGTATGGCGCCCTTTGGTTTTGTAACTCCCTCCTAAAGAGTACCCTTGAACACTCGCAACAGCTGAATACCCTTCGCTATGATAGTTGAAAACACCACCAATATTTTTTGGTAGCGCCAAATACCCGAAATATCGGCCGTTTTCGATAGCTAAAAGTGGTAAGGGTGCCAGCTCATCACTGAGCTGCACACCCAAGACTTCTACAATCAGGAAGCGAAACTCTTCCAGGTCCTGTAACAGCTCCATTGCATCTTTTTCTTGAAGATCTGTCACAAGATGAAAATGAGGTGTTACCAGAGACAACCAGTTTTTCTTTACCAATTTTTTTACATTAAAATCTGTAGCATAAGATGTAGATATGCTAAAAAACACGAAAAACAGAAACACATGCTTTTTCACAGCAACATATTACTTAAACTTTAACTTTTTCTTCAAAGGCTTTGTTACTATTTTCACTCCCTTTGCCAGGTATTTTCGATCATAGCTTTTTTTAAACAGATACTCTTTTCGATTGAACTCCTTTGTTGCAAAGGTCGCTATCCGAGGCATAGCAATACCTCCTTGAAGGGTCATCAACCACGCACCATCGTTACTGTAAACCTCATATCGCAGACTTAAACCACGCTGAGACCCCCTCCAATTACCAGTCCTACCTTCAACACTCGAAACTCTAATTCTGGCTCCATCAAACGAGATAAACTCTCCATCCATAAAGCCCTGCGTCTCATACACAGAAGGAATAATAACAAGATCAAAACTACCAGCTACCCCAGAGACGAATTTTTGCTTCGCCAAATCAACTTTCGGGTCACCAAAAGCTCGCACAGACGTTAATAGAAAATAGTCAAATCTGTCTTCAGAATTTGTTATATTTCCCTTTTTTGGAACTGCACCAGTGGCCTTCAATTGCTTGAACATTTCTACTTCGATGTCTTTCTTTTCCATACCCTGTAATAGTTGATTGGTATTGATTGGTAAAACCAGAATAGAAGAACCAAGGGGAAAGGGTGAAAGCTTGTCGGAGTAGGAATTATCGGGTTTTTTAGCGATGGTTCCTGATGAGAAAAATAAAAGTGTAGCGACCGCGAGTACCTGTATCTGCTTTATCGTCATGGAGCAAAACCTATTTTAGCCCAAGCTATATCTCTGAATTTCAGGTAAATATACTCAATGTACAATTTTTTTTCTAGTTTGGTGAGGATTAGATCAGCTGCTCATGCTCATATGCCATCGTCAGAAACTAATTCGAAGTTTGCATCGAAATGCTTGCGCAGATACTCAAGAACGGAAAAAACATACTGACAGGCGCTAAGTAAACATCATAAAGCAGGTAAAGAGAACGGGAAGAAGAGCCTATATCTACAGAGCGGAGATAAGGCTGACCACTGCACCCTAAAGTAAGTAGGTATACAAATAACTGTCGAAGAAACGACGGCTAATCGATTACGTCAAAAGTACAACGAAGTCAGGACTGAACCACTACGCCCGAATCAATACAAGCTTGCTCCAAAGCAGCCACATCGGGAATGACGAATTCTTCCATGCCCACTCTTACAGCCATTTTATCGAAAGGGCGTTTTTCCATGCTGGTGTTTTCACTAATATCGTCTTCGGCCACACGCACCATACGAGGTATGCCCTGAGTAGGAATAGCAACAAAGGAAAGGCGAGAATCAACGCCGGTGTTGTTAATAACGGCCATACGCCCTTGCGGGTTTAAGGGTGTTACCGGCCCTCCATTAATGCCCTCAAAGGCAATAACTGGAACGCGCGTACTACGCCACTCATAGAAGCCTAACAACCAGTTAGGCGCGTTGGGTATGGAGCCAACGGGATGCATGGCCGCCATTTCGGCAACAGTTACGGTTGGCAATAGCAGTACGCGGTCTAAAAGTGGTACCAGTAAACAGGCTATTTCACCGTCTTTTAATTCATCTTCTTGTTCTGCTGTTGGGAGCTGCTCGTCATCACTCATACTGTTTGTCCAAAAAAATATTTTATTTTAGGAAGATTTTTTAAATAAATTACTGGGTATATGCCTGCCATATACAAACTGCCTCGCCAGATTTTCTGGTGAGCCCTGATAGCTTACGTTCCCCGATTTTATTGCTTCAACGGGCATGGCGTCTACTGCACAGCTTAGCGGAGATTGCGCCCATACGACACCACCAGAACCTCGCATGTAACTGCAACTACCGGCACCATCATCTCCCATGCCGGAAAAAATAATCGCACCGCAGCGCTTACCAAAATTGCGCGCTACTTTTCCCATCACCTGGTCAATACTGGGTTGATAAGGGCCTAGCCATTTATCCGCCAGAGGAGAGATTACCCCTGTCGAATGCAGTTCTATTTGATTTTCCGGCGGAACAACATAAATGCATTTTTCCATTATCGGCCGGGAACGCTCACAAGCCAGTACAGTGTAGGTGGTACTTCTCATCAATGCTTTGTGCAAAGTACTGCTGGTTTGCGGGCTTAAATGCTGCACGTAGAGAAAGGCTACACCGGCCACTTCCGGCAAGGTTTTCAAAAAGCGGCACACAGCTTCCGGGCCACCGGTGGATGCAGCCAACACCCACACTTCATCTGCTTTTGTATACCCATCAATTGACGATGCACTGCCGCTAACGCACAACTGAATTTTTGCAGCAAAGCGTTTGAGCCGCTCCGACTGTCCAAGCTCCGCGTATTTTTCGATATCGTCATAAATAACCGGAACTTCAAAGCTTTCCAGTTTATCGATTAAGAGGGCTGATTTATCATGCTGAAGATCGAGGCGCACAGCCCATGCATCTAAGTCGGGCACCTGCTCAAGCGCACCCTTACTCGCCTGAGTGGCATACATAACTTGATGCCCTGATTTACTTACCAGCTCAGACAGATCATTAAGTTGAGCTGCAGTTTCAGCCAGCAGCCCAAATTTTAGCGCCTCAACAGCCAAGATCTATGGCCTCTTTTGGTATCGCGTTGTGCTGGAGCTGCAGAAGACCGCCATTGTATGAGCATTTTTTTCACCAGCTGAGGGAGCACCGCCCGGGTTGGGCAAAGACACGTTTTTGCTTGGAACAAAAAGGGATGAAATAAATTCCAGGTACGTAATCCAGGCTCTTAGATTTTGAGACTTAAAAAAAGACTCTCGCTGTTGCCTAGTTGAATGGAGCGATTTGGCTCCCCGATAGGGAGCCCTAGCAAAATAGGTTAAGCTTTGCTTATGGTTCATTCAGTTCTCCAAACTTCCCTCTTCGCGCACTTACCGGTTTACTATGTTAGCGAATTTTACTCTCTACAGCGGTAATACAACGCACAACCAAAGGCTCTAAGCTTAATCTGCCTGCTCGAAAAGTTCGTTCATGCTCTCAAGCAATAGGTCTTCCTGATAAGGCTTACCCAGGTATTTGTTAACCCCGAGATCCATAGCTCTTTCACGATGCTTTTCACCTGTTCGAGAGGTAATCATAATGATGGGGATATGCTTCCAACGGCTGGTCGTGCGAATGTTTTTCGCCACCTCAAAACCATCCATGCGCGGCATTTCTATATCCAGCAACATTAGATCGGGGATGTCGTCTTGCAAGATTCGTAGAGCATCCACACCATCTTTTGCAGTGATGACATTGAAACCTTCGCGCTCCAAGAAGCGAGAGGTCACTTTGCGCACGGTCACGGAGTCATCCACAACCATTACTGTTTTCGTTACCACTTCCGGAACTTCAACTTCTGGAAGCATGGTTCTCGGATGCATTTCTATGACTTTAGCCAGAGCAACATCTTTACGCACCAAGGCATGGGGGTCGAGAATAACAACCACGCTACCATCTCCCATAAGCGTAGCACCAGACAAACCTTGCACAGCACTAAATTGCGTACCAAGGCTCTTCACCACCACCTCGCGGCTGCCAAGCAGGTTGTCAACGTGTATTGCCATGGTGTTCTCAGCGCTGCGAACCAGCAGAACCGGCATAGGAAGCGACTGACCTTCAAGCTTGGGTTTGCTCTCGGCGTTGAGCATTGTGCCCAGGTAGCGCACCTGGTAGTTATCGCCAGCGTACTCAAAACGAGCTTCCGTATTCGCATAGTAGTGCTCTAACTCAAAGGGGCTTACCCGCACAATACCTTCAATGGTGTTGAGCGGAATAGCATAGAGATCGGGGCCCATTTCCACCATGAGTGCCCGGTTTACCGACACAGTAAACGGTAGACGAACAACAATTTCTGTGCCTTTGCCCCACTCAGAATTAATCAGAACGGAACCGCCAATGGCTTTAATCTCTGAGGAGACAACGTCCATTCCCACACCGCGACCGGAAATCTGTGTAACCGTCTCGGCGGTACTGAATCCCGCATGCAGAACGAACTGCATAACATCGAAATCACTAAGCTCAGCATCGGCCGACATCAAGCCCCGCTCGACGGCTTTTTCTCGAACACGACGTAAGTCGACACCGCGACCATCGTCAGCCAAACGCAAGATGACATCACCACCCTCACGTGCAAGGGTGAGCACCACTCGACCGGATTCAGGTTTACCCAGTTCGATTCGCCTGTCTGGCAATTCAATACCGTGGTCTACCGCGTTACGAAGCATATGCTCCAGCGGCGCCACCATGCGCTCCAGTACAGATCTATCCAATTCGCCTTCAACATTATCCAACTCGAAACTGACATTCTTGCCGAGTTCAGCTGACACCTGCCTCACAATGCGGCGCAAGCGAGGCACCAAACGGGAAAATGGCACCATACGCGAACGCATCAAGCCTTCCTGCAAGGTAGTATTAATGCGCGACTGCTGTAACAGTAGAGTTTCTGTATCGCGAATATTGTCTGTCAGGGTCTGTCGCAAATCCACAAGGTCGGAAGCGGACTCAATTAGCGAACGGGACAATTGCTGCAACTGGGAATAGCGGTCCATTTCCAGAGGGTCGAATTCCTCGTGCGCCGCCATTTGCTCCTGGCGGAATATCACCTGCGCTTCGGTTTCGATATCCAAGCGCCGCAGCTGCTCCTGCAAGCGAGAGATGGTTGAATCAATATCGTCCAGGGCCTGGCCAAAATCACTGACCTGTTGCTCGATTCGAGCGCGGGAAATGGAGGTTTCGCCCGCGAGGTTCACCAGCTCTTCAAGTAAGTCGGCATTTACCTTAACGACCTCTTGAGGTCCAGCGTGCTTGCGCACTGCGGTCTGCTGCTGCCCATTGCCCGGTTTTACCTCAGGCATAGTGAACTGGCCCGGCTCGGCTCCAGGATCGCGAGGCTTCGGTGCGAAGGGAAGCACATTGGTTTCTGTCTGCGGCTCTGGGGCCTCAGGCATTGCTCCTGGTTCCGAAGCAGGCTCAGCAACTTGCGCGGCAGAAGGCTCCGGCTGTGGTTCCTGAGGCGCTGAAGCATCTCCGGCCATATAGGCCTGTATTGCTCTCACACCACTGAGAACCTTGTCCTGGTAGTCGTGCATGCGCTCAAAGAATGCATCGTCAACGTCATTTAAATCGGAAGCGATCAGGAAGCTCTCATACTCGTGGGTGAGCTCACCAAGGTTTGCCATTCCCGATAGCCGTGCGCCACCTTTTAACGTATGGAGTACACGCTTAATTTGTTCCGGGTTCTCAACATTTACCCAGTCGGTCTCCCAGGAGTGAACAGCTTCGTCAAGCTCTTCAATAAGCTCGTCGGCTTCTTCCAGGAACACCTCAATAATATCTTCGTCGAAATCAGGATCGTTAACATCAATGGTATCGAGTAAGCCGGCAATAGCCTCGCCACGCTGGGGCTCAGCCTCTTGAGTATCGGGAGTTTGAGGCTGATGCGGCTCTTCTTGAACTTGCTCAAAGGTGCCAGCACTCAAGCTTTCCTGCTCTGTTTCCAGCGGCTCATGAACGGAGCTTGCTTGCTCAGAGGCATCTGACACATGGTCTTGCTGTGGCAGGTCCTCTACAAGCAGCTCCTGCTCTGTAACAGATTCAGCGTGAACGGCCTGCTCAACATCAAACTGCTCATCAACGGCTTCATCAGCACTGTCGTCGTGAGTTAGTAGCTCTTCTGCGCCAAGGTCTTCGGTCCCCAGGATTTCCAGACCAAAATCGGCGGAATCATCAGCCAGCTCTTCAACCAGCTCAAAACCCTGATCGACGTTCTGCCCGAAGCTGTCAATATCTATTTGTTCCAGACCGGCCTGTTCCGGGCTAAGGTTATCGAAGCTATGCTCACCTTCCAGCTCCATCGGTTCAATAAGGCCATCGGCGGGTTCTTCCACCAGCTCAAAATCTACACCCGATGCCACAGCTTCCAACTCGGGCTCTTCGATTAACTCAAATTCACTGTCTGTCTCATCTGCGGGCTCAAAATCATTTGCAGCCGCATCCACCAGCGTTTCAGTTTCGGCAGCTTGCACGTCCAGCTGTATCTCGGGTAACAAGGTACCACTGTGAATAAGGGATGCGAGCGCAGAGGTAATTTCTTCCGGAGGAGGGGCCACGTTCTGACCAGCAGCCACAGCATCTATCATATCAAGCAGGGCATTGTGACCGGCACCCAGCAGGCTGAAGAAGTCTTCATTGATCTCTTGCTGACCGTTTTGACTTTGCTGATACAGCGTGCGCAATTGCGCGCTAAGACCAGCCATATCGGGCAGGTTGGCCTGCTGTGCGCCAGCCTCCAGCGTGCTCAATTCCTGCATTACCGGTTCAAGGTTTCCGTCATTGGACCCGGTGTTCTGCCAACCCTCGATCAGCTGATCTGCATCCAACAGCAGATTCATTTCCTCAGCCATAAAAATGGAGAGTAAACGAGGGTCTACTTGGTTTTGAACGTTTTGCTGCTGCTCTTTGAGGCGAATTAAATGGCCCACCGCCAATTCTCGAAGCTCTGCCTCTCTGGCAAGGAATTGACTGAGCCGAGCAATTTCCACTGGCTGCCGGGCCGCTATTTGATCCAGGGCCTCACGGGTATAGGCGACAGCGTCTCTGTAGAGCTGGAGAATATCGTTGTTGATATCAACCTGATAGCTGACCAGCTCTTTGGCAAAGGCTTCCAAAGGCTCTGCCATTGCAGCGATCGGCGTAACCTGAGCCATCTTCGCACTACCTTTTAGGGTATGTAACGCGCGCTGAAAATCATCGGAGGGAGGAGAATAGATCGGTGCATCCGCCTCCATTTGGGCAATAAAAGCTTCCATGGTAGCCAAATGGCTTTTTGCTTCGGAGGAGAAAATATCCCAAAGCACCAGAGTTTCTTCATCCAGCCCCGCCTCGTATGCTTCATTGGCCGCGACAGGTTGCTCTGCGTGCTCAACAGTAGCTGCTTGCTCGCGAGCTTCGTCTGCTCCGCCAGCGGGTGCTGAAGCAGCGCTCAGATCTGGCTTTGGTACACTTTCACCATCGGGTACGCCAGCAAGCTCATCAGGGATATTACCTTCTGACATGGCATGGGCCCATGCCATGTATTGTTCACTCAGCGCCTTCTGTGGGTTCGCTTTTTTGTTAGCAAAGGCAGAAATTAACTCGGGCAGTAGGTGCAGTACCAGCTCAATTATATGCGCATGAGCCAAGTCGACACGCACCGTGCGATCAATCACACGGTTAAGCATATTCTCCACTGACCAGGCCAGCTCACCAATATCGAAGGCCTCGACCATACGGCCACTGCCCTTAAGGGTATGGAAGGCACGGCGAACAACCACCAGGGAATCTTGATCCTGCTGATTGGCCTTCCACTGCGGGTGATATTCCTCGAGCGTTTCTTTTACTTCGCCCGCTTCTTCGATAAAGATCTCAATAATTTCATCATCGATATCGCTCTCTTCACCGTCTTCATCCACGGATATTGAATCAAGCGAGAGCGATACGGCGGCAGTCAGGAGAGGTTCTTTGACCAGCGGTTCTGGCTCTGCGAGGATTGGCTCCTCGAGAACAAAATCTTCTTCAGCAGACTCTTGAGGCAAAAGGTCTTGCTCAGCATTTGCAGCTTCTTCTGGAGCGGCAATTAGCGTGGCATCACCAGCACCTGCTTCCTGAGTAAGAGGAACAACGTTATCCGCTGTATCCGCTGGCTCGTCAATATGCGGCTGCGGGCTCTGCGGCGCAGATGAAGCAGTTGAGCCAGGGGGGCTCATTGGGTAGCCCAATGAAGCTACACTCGATTCTGCTACATCGAGCAGGGAGTCCGTCTCCTCCTCCATATCGCCTAACAAGCGCTCAAGGAAGTATTCAACGCTGGCGATTGCATCGGCAAGGGTATCGAGTGCTTGCCAACTGGGCTGCTCTTCCTTTTCCAGCAGTTCGTGCTGAATGTAAGCTGCGCAGGATTCCAGTATAGCTGCTGGTCGCGCCAGTGGAATCATGTCCAGGCCACCGCGAATATCATGCAGCAAGCTACCGACATTAAGCAGATGACTGCGATCCCATTTCGATGAGATGTACTCGACGATAGCGTCTTTTGCTTGTTCCAGGCCGTGCTGACATTCTTTAATAACAGTGACTTTGGCCTGGTCAATCTCGATCTCGCGCTCATCAACGCTGGACAAATCGCGATTGGTACCGACCACTTTCGATATAGCTTCAAGGCGATGCTCTATCTCGACTATTTTACCTGCCACGTCAAGCAAGCGGGCCTCATCGAAACTATTTTGCTGGCTGAGCTCTTCAAGTACTTCGGCCTGCTGGTTAACCTTTTTACGAAGCTCACCAATACCGAGCACTGCAAGGGTGTCTGCCACTCGCTTAACGATGGGCAAAACTTCTTTCAGGTCTTCAGGTTCGCCATGGCCGGATACGGATAAATCAAGCACATGCTTGATAGAATTAATTTCGTCGCTGAGCGCGACCACAACAGAACGAATAGCTTCAGGGTCCGGCGCAGAAAGAGTGTCGCCCTCACCATCGTCTCCGATGATTACCCCGTCAAGCAGGGCCTCGGCTAACTGATAGCGCTGTTTCACTCGGTTGACTTTCTTGCCACCGCCCTCAGCTCGGGTAATGTAGTACAAAAGGTTTTTGAGCAGGCTCTCACGGGGCATAAAATCCAGCGCGCCCGGAGCATTTTCGCCCAGCACACGCAGTTCCCTTGCCAAATGCCGCAGTAAACCACGCACAGCAACACTCAGCTCGATATCATCTCGCAATAAACCTTCAACCAGTGCTGCCGAAATTTCCCAAAGTGGGTAGCAAGCGGTGCCCTGAGTGAGGGCCTCCATGCGACTGAAAACCTTATCGAGGTAATTGAGATTCTCTTCTACCTTAATACCTCGCAACACGCTGGCGGCAGCAAATTGGTACATCTCCCGCAATTTTTTAAGTACTTGAGCGAGTTTGGCTTTATCCTGGGTGATAGGGTGGCGCGAGCCATAAAGCTCTTTGACCAACTGCAGATTGGGAGAAAATAAATTAGTTTCGCTGAGATAGCTCTGGTTGCGCACCGCGCGCAGATCGTTGAGCAGCGGCAACACTACACCAGGGTTATCTTCTTTTTGCGACTTAACATGCTCAAGATAACTCGGCAATTGCAGCAGCGAGCGCATCAGCACTTCCTGGGCTTCTGGAGCACTGGTCACCTTGCCTTCCATCAGCGCTTGAGCAAGGTGCTCCATTTCTTCTGCCAACAGCGAAGCACCATGGAACTCCACCATTTGCAAACTGCCGTGCACCTGATGGATATGCGTTAAGCAAAACCGGATGCGAGTAGAGTCTTTAGTATCTTCTACATAAGCCTCGAGAGCCTGCCGTGCATCTTTAAGGGTTTCATCGATCTCAGTGATGACCCAATCCAATGCCGCGAAATTTCGTTTATCCGCCATAGATGGATTACGCCCCCACCGGATTTCTTACATAAGCTTGAACATCATCATTACTTGCGCGAGTGACATCAGGGTGTGACCAATCCACCACCTCGCCCAAACCAACAATAATGACGCCGCCTGGTTTCAAGCGCTCCACAAAAGCATTCATGATCTCGTGGCGCAACCAGCGACGAAAATAGATCAGCAGGTTTTGACAAAATATAATGTCCAGCTGAATGGTTGGCATTTCATTAATATTGAGAACATTGGCGTGGTTGTAACACACCCTATCCTGCAACTCTGGTGAAATGAGATAGCGACCATTGTCCTGCTGATTGAAATAACGCTGCCGTATATGAGCTTCCATCATCTCCACTTTGCGCTGGGGGTAAATCCCATTGCGAGCGATGGTCAAAGCAGCTCTACTGATGTCAGTAGCGGTTACGCCGTAGTATGGATCCAATTGAGCCAGATCGAAGCAGTCGTTAATTACCATGGAAAGAGAGTAGGGCTCTTCACCGGATGAGCAACCAACACTCCACACTTCGAAAGACTCTTGCAGGGACTGGTTATTGATCTGGTTTTGCAGGAAATCTCTAACAAAATCAATGGAAGGGCGATGGCGGAAAAAGCTGGTTTCTTTAACCACCAGGCGATCTATGAGTACCGACCACTCCATCATGCCCGAGACGCCATCCACCACCCGATTGTAGTACTGCGAGTAATCGGAATGACCCAGTTCACGCATACGCATAGTCACCTGCGTTTGCAGAAATACGCGCTGCTGATCGCTCAGGCAAATACCCGCGCGGTCTTCCAACAATTTACTCCACTGATCAAATTGTTTGTCAGTGAGGTCGGGTGCCGCCTGTAAAGACCAAATCATTAAAACTTACCTGTTCAAGGGTGCACTATATTCGCGCACCGGCGGGCTCTTCTTCCAGCTCGTGCAACAGGGTTGGATCGTCGTCCTCCAAGGCGTCATCCAGGGACAATTCCACTACATCGTCGTCGTCCAGGGTATCCACATCGAGATCGCCATCCGCTTCCACATCCATGTCGTAATCATCATCATTGCTGCGAGTAATCATGTCTTCCGGCAGCTTGAAGCCTGTTACTGAGTTACGCAGCTCCACAGCCAAATCAGAGAGATTACCAATAGACGCTGCGGTTGCGTTGGTACCTGCAGAGGTCTGAGAGGTGATTTCCTGAATCACGTTCATCGTATTGGAGATATGACCAGCAGATGAAGCCTGCTGTCTTGCGGCGTTGGAGATGTTCTGAATCAATTCAGCAAGGCTGGCAGATACTGCCTCGATTTCTTCAAGTGCCACACCCGCATCCTGTGCCAGACGCGCTCCGCGAACCACCTCAGAAGTGGTTTGCTCCATTGAGATAACCGCTTCGTTAGTATCGTTCTGAATAGTTTTTACCAGCGCCTCAATCTGCTTGGTTGCAGTAGCAGAACGCTCCGCAAGTCGCTGTACCTCATCCGCTACCACCGCGAAGCCTCGACCGGCGTCACCGGCCATCGAGGCCTGAATCGCAGCGTTAAGTGCAAGAATGTTTGTTTGGTCAGCAATGTCGTTAATAAGAGATACGATATCACCGATCTCCTGGGAAGATTCACCCAGTCGTTTAATACGTTTCGAGGTGTCCTGAATCTGCTCACGAATTGTATCCATACCGTGGATGGTATTCTGTACCACCTTCGCACCGTTATTCGCGATGGATACCGATCGCTCCGCAACGCCAGCTGATTCGGCGGCGTTGGCAGATACTTGGTCAATGGTCACGGCCATTTCGTTAACCGCAGCAGAAGCTCCTGCAATTTCCTGGGCCTGATGCTCGGAAGCTTCGGCCAGATGAAGTGCAGTTTGCTGGGTTTCTTTAGAACCACCCACAACCCGCTCGGAAGTCTCGTTAATGCGCGACACCAGTACCCGAAGTTGGTCAATGGTGTAGTTGATGGAGTCCGCAATGGCTCCCGTAAAATCCTCGGTTACCGTTGCGGTGGTGGTAAGGTCACCATCTGCCAGGTCGGCCAATTCGTCGAGTAGTCGAAGAATTGCGTTTTGGTTTCTTTCGTTGGTTTCGGCCGTCTCTTTGGCTCGCTGGTTAGTACCCTGAATAAGTGCCCAACCGATGAGTACCAGGAAGATCAGCCACACACCACCAATAATCAACAACAGTGTATTGTTCCAGCTGCGCTGGTTTGGCAGGTCTACAATCTGATCTGAAAGCGCTCCAAGAGCACGCAGAATCTCAGGGCCGTCATCCAGAATACTGTTGGTGGCGAGACGAGCCTTAAACAGTGCGGGTGACGCGTCGAATATTTCCCTCACCGAACCGCTAACAAACTCAAACAGCTCCGAAATTTCTTCTAACGATGTAATTGCTTCCGGATCAGTTACGCGCGAAATGCTCATCGCTACGTCGCCGCTTTTCATGCCGCCAAGCACTTTTCCAAAGAGACTGGCGTCGAGGTTGAACTGATCTGCTGCACGGTCGGCGTCGTCACCACCACGGAGCATCTTATCCACGTTTCGACCAATACGCTCTGCCCGCCAGCTCTGCATCTGCGCAACAGATACCTGGTCAGCGGGGGCTCGGTTTTCCAAAAGAATCTCAACGATATTGTTATGTTCAGCCTGAAGTTCTGGGAGCGATTCGTTCAGGGTTGTAGCAACATCGTGCAGGAAGATGATGGTGTCTTTATTCTGGGTGATCACCTGTGAATTTTCTTTCACCCGAGACCACACGCCATCATAGGCGGCCACCTGCTGAGCAAGTACGGCCCTCGTTTTTTCATCGGCCCCACGCAGTTGCGCCCATGAGCGATCCATACCCGCCACAACCTCACTCAATTGAGCAAAGGCTGCTTCATTACCGGCGGTTGCATCACGAGAAAGAGATGCGAGTCGAAAGGACGACGCACGCAAGTCACTCGCCCACTGCAAATAGCTTTGATCACGCTCAGCGTTTTTAAATAACTGAAAAACAACCAGTCCGATCAAGGCTGTGAGTACGACCAGGCCGACTATCAGCGTTGCCAGCACAGGGTTGGCTTTTACCCGGGCAAAAATGCCCTCGGAATCACTCTTCATACGACGCTCCCAAGCGAAGGTATGTTGACACTAAAACGCGCAAATCACGCGCCCCTCTCAAAACTACGCACTAGTCAAAAACATACAGTGCAGCTCTATTTCCTTTAATTTTCGCTCCCTGTCACAGGCTTAAATGCTTATACAAGCGCTGCGTTTGTAAATCTTGAATCCCCCGCCAGCTTAGCCATGCTAAATACCGGCCAAGCTTTCCCTTCAGCATCGCTGTAGGCACCCTCAATAAAAGGCGCCAAGGGTTCCGGCAGAGACTCCATGCTTTCGCCATAGCTGTCTGAAGTAAAGTGCTGCATACCAAAAGCACGATCCACAACTATGCCGCTATACAGTGTGTCTGTTTCGAGCACCAGCACGCGCTGATACTTTTTAGCCTGCGTGATAGCACCACCGAAAAAGTGGGCCAAATCGAAAAGCGGCAACAAGCGCCCACGAACATTAGACAAGCCAAGTACCCATGGCTGAACCCCCGGCAACATAGTTGCGGATGGCACTTCCATAAGCTCGGATACATGGTTCAAAGGCGTGACAAAGCGAAAGCCCAGACTGGAAAAACCAATACCACTCCAACGCGGTGCTGTTGCCTGCCTGGCAGGCAAACCCTTTGCGGAAGTTCGACTAAGAGACGCCAGTTCACTTAGGGCTTCAAACGCTGAACTCACTCACAAACCCTCATATTATGTTCCTGTCCACACCAAGCGCTATGCGCTGACCTTGGCAATAGTGGAAGCAAGCTCCTTTTCATCGATAGGCTTGGTAAGGTAGGCCTTGGCACCCTGCCGCATCCCCCACACACGATCAGTTTCCTGATCTTTAGTTGTGACGATGATGACAGGAATATGTGATGTTTCCGGGGCCTTACTCAGCTGCCTGGTTGCCTGAAAACCATTTAAGCCAGGCATTACAATATCCATCAGAATCAAATCTGGCAGCTGGGCTTTTGCCGTAGCAACGCCCTCTTCGCCGTTTCCGGCGGTTATTACAGTATGACCGGCCTTTTCGAGCATGCCTGTCAACTTATAAGTTTCTGTTGGTGAGTCATCAACAATCAGTACTTTCGCCATACTACCCCCGAAGGTTTGGGCTGGGTGGTTAGATTACTTGATTCCCTTTCGTTTCGGGCGGTGCCCCGTGCACCACCTGCATTTGCGTAAGCTGCTTTCCCTTCGCGGTTTTCCTTTTCCCTGGAAAACACATCATTTCCCTGTAGCTGCGCCCCCGCTCTCATTTCAGCAAGAACCTGAGCACTACCACAAATATAGATCAACTAGCGCGAGCGACCTTAACGTGCGCCTCAATTGCGCCTATTAATTCACCTTTGCTGAAAGGTTTGGTCAAGTATTGGTCCGACCCGACAATTCGGCCTTTGGCCTTGTCAAACAGCCCATCTTTGCTGGATAGCATAATCACGGGGGTCGATTTGAATTCACTGTTGTTTTTTATAAGTGCGCATGTCTGATAACCGTCCAAGCGAGGCATCATGATATCGACAAAAATGATATCTGGGCGGGTGTCAGCAATCTTCGCCAAAGCATCAAAGCCGTCGGTTGCAGTCACAACCGTGCAACCCACCTTTTGTAGCAAGGTTTCGGCGGTTCGGCGAATGGTTTTGCTGTCATCAATTACCATCACCTTTAAGTGCTCTAGATTGACGTCCATAAAGTAACCTTGTGTTTTTTCGTCTTCTGAGTAATGAGTATAGCGCCACACACTCGGGACATCTGAGCATTCGTTCAGAGAATGAAGTTTTCTCTCATTTGAAGCCGCAGACTACCCCTTACTTTAGTATGAGACAACTTTTAACATAGTTTTGCAGTGTAATCCATAAATGCTTGAAAAAAAAAGGAATCTGCAATTTTAATCGGCTTAATCAAATTCACCCAATTTTGGTATTTAGCTCTTATAATCCTAGACCTTGTTAACACATCGGAGCAGAGCAATGTCTACCTTAAAGATTGGCGTGGTGATGGACCCCATTGCAGATATCACCTTTTACAAAGACACTACTCTCGCATTGCTGCTGGCAGCTCAAGAGCGGGGTCACAAGTTGTATTATATGGAAATGCAAGACCTTGCACTCGACAAAGGCAAAGCTTGCGCCAAACTGCGAGAGCTGACAGTAAGGCCCAATGAATCTGATTGGTTTTCGCTGGAAAATGAGGTCTTTAGCGACCTGAGCACACTTGACGCGGTACTTATGCGTAAAGACCCTCCTTTTGACAACCAATACATCTACGCCACCTACATCCTCGAACGCGCGGAACAAGCAGGCACGCTGATTGTAAACAAGCCTCAGAGCCTGCGAGACTGCAACGAAAAAGTGTTTGCCACCCAGTTTCCCCAGTGCTGCCCGCCTGTGCTGGTTAGCAGGGATTCAGCGCTTCTTAAGCAGTTTCACCTGCAGCACACAGATGTAATCTTTAAGCCCCTCGACGGCATGGGTGGAACCGGCATTTTCCGCTGCCGTGCCGACGACCCCAATGTGAGCGTTATTCTGGAGACGCTTACAGAGGGCGATACAGGCTATATCATGGCGCAAAAGTTTATCCCGGATATTCGCAATGGCGATAAGCGGGTGCTGGTGGTGAATGGCGAAGCAATACCCTATAGTCTCGCGCGAATTCCAGCAGAGGGAGAGACGCGAGGTAATCTAGCCGCCGGCGGCAAGGGTGTTGCTCAAGCGCTAAGCGAGAGAGATCGTTGGATTGTCGACCAGGTCGCTCCCACTTTGGTAGAAAAAGGCTTAATGTTCGCTGGCTTGGATATTATCGGCGACTACCTCACGGAAATTAACGTTACCAGTCCAACATGTGTAAGAGAAATCGATAAAGCCTTCGATACACGCATTGGCGAAAAACTGATTGTTGCTATCGAAAACAAATTGGCGACTTAATCACTATTTACTAGCAAATAAAAAAACCGAATTTATGGCAGATTTACCCGAATCGAGCAGTGGCGATCGCTTGAGTTTTACTTTTTTTCTGGCTGCAGCCATTCACGCGATGATTATTTTCGGCATTGGCTTCAGTGTTAACGCCGGACAGAAAATCGCTCCGACACTTAACATCACCCTGGCCACCCATAAAGACAAGATCAAACCTGAAAAAGCGGACTTTCTCGCCCAGCATGATCAATTGGCCAGCGGCACCGGTGATGAAATAAAGGAAATTACCACGCGAAAGCAAGCCGACATTGCAGACACAAAGTACCGCGACGTCAATCCCATAGCCGAAAAAAAAGCCACCAGCGAAAGCAAAAGTAAAGCTCAATTACTCGCCATCAACAAAGCACAAGAGAAACGCATACTTAAGCAAACCGAGCCCGACAAAAGTGTTACCCGCGAAGAACAGCAAGGCAAAAACATTGATGCGCCAGTGGTGAACCCGGAGTTTGCCAGCTTGCGTGCAAAGCTCGACCGCATTAAGTGGGAGGAAGCCAATAAACCGCGCCTGCGCCGCCTGGTATCTGTGTCGGCAAAATCATCTGCAGACGCTGCCTATCTCAACGCATGGACTCAGAAAATAGAAGTTATTGGCAACAAAAATTTTCCCGAGGAAGCGCTCAGCAATGAAATATTCGGCAACCTTCGGCTGGCGGTATTGATCAACCACCTGGGCGTTGTGGAGAACATCGAAATTACCCAATCTTCCGGCCACAAAATCCTCGATGACGCGGCTCTCCAGATAGTACGCCTGGCGGCGCCCTTTGATCGCTTCCCACCGGAGATACAAAAAAACACCGATCAGCTGGAAATTATTCGCACCTGGCGCTTCGAAATTACCGGCCTGAAAACGTCTAATTAGGCCCCCCCTTAAGCCCGCAATTAGTCTGAATTTTTCCCTCTATCCCTTGTTTTATTTTCCCATAACCTCATACTGAAACTATGAAAGAACAAGCTTGGGATAACGTTAATATTCCTGAAAGCCTCCGCGATCATTTCCTGATCGCCATGCCCGGCTTAACGGATCCCATTTTCTCTCGGTCCGTCACCTATATCTGTGATCACAGCGACCAAGGCGCAATGGGCATTGTTATCAACCAGCCTCTGGAGCTCAAACTGGGCGATGTGTTTGAGCAGCTTTCTATCGAATACCAAAGCAAGCTGGGCAACTACCCGGTGCTTGCCGGCGGCCCGGTCAATATGCAGCGGGGCTTTGTGCTTCATCGGGATGAAGGCAGCTGGGAATCTACCCTTCGTATCACCTCCGAGATCAGCCTTACAGCATCACGGGACATTGTCACCGCCATTGCGCAGCAGCAAGGCCCCAAGCACGCGCAATTCGCGCTGGGTTACGCCGGCTGGAGCCCCGGACAGCTGGAAGACGAAATCAGTGCGAACTCCTGGCTGATCGTACCCGCAGAAACCAGCATTATTTTCGACACTCCCATAGAGCAGCGCTGGGCTGTCACCGCTCAACATCTGGGCATCGACATGAACCTCATTTCTTCAGATGCAGGGCATGCCTGAACCTCACTCTTTCATCCTGGCTTTCGATTTTGGTACACGCAGTATTGGCGTGGCGGTAGGCCAGCGCCTCACCTCCAGCGCCAGTGAGCTCCCCGTCCTTAAAGCGAAAGACGGCATTCCCAATTGGCAGGAGCTGGAGAGCTTGATTACCCAGTGGCAACCTGAACTGGCTGTGGTTGGCCTACCGGTAAACATGGATGGCAGTGAAATGGAGATGACCCGCCGCGCGAGAAAATTTGGCAATCGCCTCAATGGCCGCTTTGGGCTCAGGCTGGAATTTGCCGATGAAAGGCTGACCACTCGTGAAGCCAAAGAAATCGCCCACAACGCTGGCCATTCAGGCAGCTATCGCGACCAGCCGGTGGACTCTATTGCCGCCCGACTGATACTGGAATCCTGGTTGGCAAGCGCTGACTAAAACCTGCGTGTGCGGTTCGACTCATCATCCTGAATACTCAACTCATCCGCTGCATTGGATAGATAATCCGCATCGCTTTCTGAGCCGAGCTTGATCATCAAGCGCAGATCATTGGGTGAGTCCGCATGAGAAAGCGCATCTTCATAGGTAATTTCACCCGAATCGTACAGGTCGAACAGGGCCTGATCGAAAGTCTGCATACCCAGCTCGGTGGATTTTTTCATAAGCTCCTTCAACTCGTGCACCTGTCCTTTTCGAACCAGATCCTGAGCCAGCGGAGTATTGAGAAAAACTTCTAAACAAGCTCGCCGCCCCAAGCCGTCCGGGGTGGGAATAAGCTGCTGCGCGACAATGGCGCGGAGGTTGAGCGATAAATCCATCCACAACTGCGAGTGCCGATCTGCCGGGAAGAAATGAATGATGCGATCCAATGCCTGGTTAGCATTGTTGGCGTGCAGGGTACACAGGCAAAGGTGGCCCGTTTCGGCGAAAGCAATAGCGTGATCCATGGTTTCCCGGGAGCGCACCTCGCCAATTAGAATCACGTCTGGAGCCTGTCGCAAGGTATTCTTCAGTGCCACCTCAAAGGACTCCGTATCAATACCCACCTCACGCTGGGTGATTACGCAACCCTGATGCTGGTGAATAAATTCAATGGGATCCTCAATGGAGATAATATGACCCTTGGAGTTGCGATTGCGATGACCAATCATCGCCGCAAGAGAGGTTGACTTACCGGTGCCGGTGGCGCCCACAAACAGAACCAGGCCGCGCTTGATCATTGCCAGCTCTTTAATGGATTCAGGCAGGCCCAGCTCGTCAATTTTCGGAATCTGCGTTTCAATTCGGCGCAGCACCATTCCTGCAAGGTTACGCTGATAAAACGCACTGGCACGAAACCGGCCGACGCCTCGCGCACTGATGGCAAAGTTCAGCTCTTTGGTTTCCATGAACTCTTTACGTTGCTTCTCGTTCATTACACTCAACACCGTTTCACGAGATTTTTCTGGCGACATAGGTGTTGTAGTAACCGGCACTATTTTGCCGTGCAGCTTCATTGAAGGAGGTACGCCTGCGGTAATAAATAAATCCGATGCGCCTTTCTCAACCATTAATGACAACAAACGATCAAAATCCATGGGGATTCCTTAACAGGTTTTATAATTATCAACGTCACTATTGTGACACCAGCGGAGCGAACCCGCCATCGACACTCGCTACTTAAAAATTCTCGGGCATTTTAGCCTTCTCTTTGGCAACATCCCGGGTAACGATGCGGCGCTCAACCATATCCGCGAGGCACTGATCCATTGTCTGCATACCCACCGAACCGCCGGTTTGAATGGCCGAATACATCTGCGCAACCTTATCTTCACGAATAAGGTTTCTGATAGCGGGGGTACCACGCATAATCTCATGGGCTGCAACCCGGCCCCCACCCGCCCGCTTTAACAGGGTTTGCGATACCACCGCCTCCAGAGATTCTGAGAGCATGGAACGCACCATAGCTTTTTCGTTGGCGGGAAACACATCCACGATACGGTCAATCGTCTTGGCCGCTGAGGTAGTATGCAGCGTTCCGAACACTAGGTGACCGGTTTCCGCTGCGGTCAGCGCCAGACGAATCGTTTCCAGGTCACGCATTTCGCCCACCAGGATAATATCCGGGTCTTCCCGCAGTGCCGAGCGAAGGGCTTCAGCAAAGCCGTGGGTGTCGCGATGCACTTCCCGCTGGTTTACCAGGCACTTCTTACTTTCGTGTACAAATTCAATGGGGTCTTCGATGGTGAGAATATGGTGGTACTTGTTATCGTTAATAAAGTCCATCATGGCGGCCAGGGTGGTGGATTTGCCCGAGCCCGTCGGCCCGGTAACCAGCACTAAACCGCGCGGTACAGAAGATACATCGCGGAAAACCTGCCCCATGCCCAGCTCTTCCATGGTAAGCACCTTGGAAGGAATGGTTCGGAACACCGCGCCGGAGCCCCGGTTCTGGTTGAAAGCATTCACGCGAAACCGTGCTACACCGGGAACCTCGAAGGAAAAGTCCGTTTCCAGAAATTCCTCATAGTCCTTACGCTGCTTGTCGTTCATAATCTCGTAGATGAGCCCGTGCACCTGTTTGTGCTCCATAGGGGGCAGATTAATACGACGCACGTCGCCATCCACACGAATCATGGGAGGCAGGCCTGCAGACAAGTGTAAGTCGGAAGCACCTTGTTTGGCGGAGAATGCTAGCAGTTCAGTAATATCCATAAACGACCTTTATATATGTTGCTTACCACATGCTCACAGCGAGTTGAGCAGCGGGCAATTTAATAGAATGAGAAGCGGCCCCAAAGCAGCCGAATGTTATTAGTATATGCACAAGATCTTCGACACGATAAATCAAGTTAACACACGTATTGAAAAAGCAGCACGTGCGGCCGGTAGAAACCCGAAGGAAATCACACTCCTGGCGGTGAGCAAACGCCAGACAGAAGACGCCATCAAGCAAGCCTACCAGGCAGGCCTGCGAGACTTCGGCGAAAACTACGTGCAGGAAGCGCTGGCGAAAATCGAGCGCCTGCCATTAGAAGGGATCTGCTGGCATTTCATCGGCCCCATCCAAAGTAACAAGACCAAAAGCATAGCCGAACACTTCGCCTGGGTACACTCGGTTGACCGCCTTAAAATTGCCCAACGCCTGAACAATCAGCGCCATGATAAGCTCCCGCCACTGAATATCTGCCTGCAAGTGAATATCGATGATGAGGCGAGCAAATCAGGCTTCGCAGCAGATGAAGTCAGCGAAATCGCACAGCAGGTTGTACAATTACCGCGGCTGCGCTTACGAGGTTTGATGGCAATACCCCAGCGAGCGCTAAATGCACAACAATCTACAGACGCTTTTAAACGCATGCACGGCCTGCTACACAGCTTGAAAAAACAGCCGGCACTCACCACTTTGGATACATTGTCCATGGGCATGTCTGGCGATATGGAGTCAGCGATTGCCGAGGGGGCAAATATCGTTCGGGTTGGAACTGCCCTGTTCGGAGCACGCAGCGACACCACAGCAAGCAATAATAACTAGCATAACCCCATTGAGGACTACACCTATGAAGCTCAAGCTCTTAACCGCCGCACTTTGCGCTTTCGCCTTGTTCAGCCTGACACTCACCGGCTGCAGCACAACCCGCGGAGCGTCAAAAGCGGAAAAAAAACAAGCCATTATGGAAATGAAAAACCAGACACTGGAGCAGCTTTTTAAGATTAAGCCTCATACCAAAGCACAGATATTCGCAGCACCCGGCTATGCGGTATTCAGCAACGCCAACATCAACATTATTCTCGCCAGCTTCGGTGGAGGCTACGGTGTGGTTAAAAACATGGGTACCGGACAGCACACCTACATGAATATGGGCGAGGTGGGCGTTGGACTTGGCCTGGGCGCGAAAGATTTCCGCATTGTGATGGTATTCGACACGGCCGAAGTAATGGATAAATTCATAAATCAGGGCTGGGTATTTGGCGGCCAGGCCGACGCAGCCGCAAAGGCCTCAGATAAAGGCGCGGCAGTAGGCGGAGAAGCCGTTTTTAACGGCATTACTGTGTATCAGCTCACTGAGACAGGCCTTGCCCTGCAAGCCACGCTGAAAGGTACAAAATACTGGAAGTCGGACGACTTAAACTAAGGATTATGATGTCGAGCACTGCAAAAATCGCCTTCATTGGCGCAGGAAATATGGCCAGCAGTATTATTGGTGGCCTGATTGCCAATGGCTACAACAAAGGGGCGATAATCGCCTGCGATCCAAACCCCAGCGCACTGGAAAACCTCTCCTCCAGCTTCGGCATAGCCACTTCCACAGATAACACGGCGGCGGTAAAACAGGCCACTATCGTTGTGTTGGCGGTCAAACCACAAGTAATGCAAGCCGTTTGCGAACCACTGGCGAGCAACCTTGGCGACAACAGCCTGGTTATCTCCATCGCTGCAGGCATTGCCTGCAGCAGCCTCAATCTATGGCTGGGAGGCGCCAACAAAGCCCTCGCGCTTGTGCGCTGTATGCCAAACACGCCAGCCCTGGTTCAGGCCGGCGCCAGTGCACTGTTTGCCAACCAACAAGTAAGCGAGCAGCAAAAACAACAGGCGGAAGATATTCTCAAGGCCGTTGGCATCGTGGACTGGGTCAATGACGAACAGCATATGGATGCTGTTACCGCTGTCTCTGGCAGTGGCCCGGCCTACTTTTTTCTGATGATCGAAGCCATGGTTGCCGCTGGAGTGAAGCAGGGTCTGAGTTCAGAAACCGCCGCAGCGCTGGCAAAGCAAACAGCCTTCGGTGCCGCTAAACTGGCCCTGCAAAGTGATGTGGATGTCGATGAATTGCGCAGAAGAGTAACCTCACCCAACGGCACCACGGCTGCAGCTCTGGCATCGTTTGAAAACAATCAATTTACCACCGTAGTGGAGGCCGCCATGCAGGCCTGCGCAGAGCGCTCAAAAGAACTCGCTAAAGAATTGGGATAAGTATTATGAACCCTTGGGTAAGCATACTCGTTATGATCATCGAAACGCTGGCAACTGTTTATCTGTTGTTTGTGATACTGCGTTTCATGTTGCAACTGGCACGGGCGGATTTTTACAATCAGTTCTCGCAAGCAATCGTAAAAATAACCAACCCCCTTTTATTGCCTTTGCGAAAGGTTATTCCCGGCTTTTGGGGCATTGACCTTGCGTGTTTAGTGTTAGCGCTTTTATTTCACACACTTATTGCCGAAGTTATGGCAGTGTTAAGCTTTGCAAGCTTTATCAACCCTGGGCTGGTGTTGTTATGGGCGCTATTGGGCACCATTAAAGTGGCCACATGGCTGTGTATGGGCTGCCTGCTGGTGATAGTGGTTACAAGCTTTGTTGCACCGTTCAGTTCACACCCTGCGCTATTGCTGATTAGGCAGCTTATGGAACCCATTTTGCGCCCGGTACAAAAAATTATTCCACCGGTTGGCGGGCTGGATTTTTCGGTCTTATTTGTTTTTCTTGGCATAAACGTACTACAGCGTGTACTGGATATTTTTGCCGCTAATCTGAGCTTGGTGCCAGTGATTATTATTGGCTACTAGAGAATATCGAGCATTGTGCAGGATCACTATCAGTGGCAAGAGAATATTTTACGCTTACATTGCATTTTGCAGCCAAAAGCAAGTAGCGATGAATTCGCGGGTATTCAAGCCGGGCGACTAAAAATTCGTATCACGGCGCCGCCTGCGGATGGCAAAGCCAACAAGCACTTAATTGCCTTTATCAGCAAGCAATTTGGCACGGCAAAAAGCAACATAAGCATAGAGAGAGGAGAGCTCTCCAGGCAAAAAACACTGCGAATTAGCTCGCCAAAAAAAATTCCCCAAGGATGCGGAATAAAACAACACTAAAACGACACAGTAAACACTACTCATGCCAGAAACACTGCCAGAAAATTCCGTAGGTATTGTTACACCAGAAACCTATGTATTTGATGAGCCACTTAGCTTGGCAAGTGGCCGCACAATCAATTACTACGAGCTGGTGGTCGAAACCTATGGCGAACTAAACGAGAGTAAAAGCAACGCCATACTTGTTTGCCACGCACTTTCCGGGCACCACCACGCTGCGGGATACCACAGCATGGAAGATAAAAAACCCGGCTGGTGGGATGCCTATATCGGCCCAAACAAACCGATGGACACCAATAAATTTTTTATTGTTTCCCTCAACAACCTCGGTGGCTGCGATGGTTCCACCGGACCTTCATCTATCAACCCGGAAACAGGCAAAATCTGGGGTGCAGATTTCCCCAACCTTCGCGTGCGAGACTGGGTTCACAGCCAAGCCAGGCTGGCAGACAAGCTCGGCATAACTCAGTGGGCGGCGGTAGTCGGCGGCAGCCTCGGCGCAATGCAGGCCATGCGCTGGTCGCTGGAATACCCGGATCGTTTGCGTCACTGCGTTGTTATTGCTTCAGCCATGAAACTCACGGCCCAGAATATTGCCTTTAACCAAACAGCTCGACAAGCCATATTATCCGACCCGGACTTTAATGGCGGCAATTACATGCAACACGATACAGTGCCGAAACGCGGCTTATCCATTGCACGTATGATCGGTCATATCACCTATCTTTCTGACGATGGAATGGGACAGAAATTTGGCCGGGATTTACGCTCAGGCTCTTTTGAGCAAGGCAACGAAGAACCGGTGGAATTTCAGATTGAAAGCTACCTTCGCTACCAGGGACAAAAGTTTTCCCAAAGCTTCGATGCCAATACCTATGTGCTTATGACCCGCGCACTGGATTATTTTGACTTGGCTCGCGAATATAATCACGACCCGGTTTCTGCGTTTAAAAACGCCTTATGTAAATTTTTGGTTGTGTCATTCACCTCAGACTGGCGCTTCGCTCCAGAGCGCTCACGTGAAATTGTTAACGCTCTGGTTCGCGCCGACAAAGAAATAGTCTACGGCGAAATAAGCTCCTCCTACGGACACGATGCTTTTCTAATCCCCGGACAAGAGCGTTACTGGAACTTGTTTTCCAGCTACATGAAACAGGTGGAGGTTACTATTTAATGCGCATCGACTACCGAATTATTGAAGACTGGGTCGACCCAGGCTCGCGCGTACTCGATCTGGGCTGTGGCGACGGCACACTGCTTAAGGAGCTGAGGGAAAAGAAAGAAGTACACGGCTACGGCATTGAAAACAACGCAGAGAATATTGTGCGCTGCGTTGAAAATGGTGTGAGCGTTATTGAGCAGGACTTGGATCAAGGCCTGAGCAACTACGATGATCAAAGCTTTGATACGGTGATCATGTCCCAAACTATTCAAACCATGCAGCACCCCGATAAAACACTGCAAGAAATGCTAAGAGTGGGCAGGCAGTGCATCGTCACATTTCCTAATTTTGGTCACTGGCGTGCACGCATGCATCTGGTTTTTAAAGGGCGCATGCCTGTATCCGACCTGCTACCCTATGAATGGTACAACACACCTAACATTCACTTTTGCACAGTGAGTGATTTTGAAGATTTATGTAAAGCATTGGAGCTTAACAAACTAAATGCAGAGGTTATATTTAGTCGCCAGTTCAATGCAGTATTAAAAAAACTTAACCCCAACCTGTTCGCCACCACGGCACTTTACCGGCTAACGAAGTGACTTATGACTAAAAAGCTCAACTTTCGCCTATTTTCTTTTCTTCTGATACTGGCTATTTCGCCACTCGGCCTTGCCGAAATCTCACCCCAGGGGAGCATTGCAAAAGGCGATTACGAAGTACACTACAGCCTTTTTCCCAGCACGTTTATCAAGCCGGAAATCGCAGCAGCCTACAAACTAAAGCGCAGCAAATACGAAACCCTGTTGAACATATCAGTAACACCCAAAGGTGAATACGGTGGGCTCGAGGCCGGTTTGTCTGGCACCACCACCAATATGTTGCAACAGCAAAAACAACTCAAGTTTATAGAAATCAAAGAAGAGAATGTTGTCTATTACCTTGCACCTGTGCGGATATCCGGCGAAGAAATTATTAAATTTAGCGTGGATGTCAATGTAAAAGAAGCAAGCGCCCCTTTCACCATAAAATTCAGCAGCAAACTGTATTCAGACAAATGACAAAAAAAGTGGTATTAGCCAGTGGCAACGCGGGCAAACTTAAAGAATTTAAATCTCTGCTACAACAGTGTGATTTCGACGTTCACCCTCAGGCAGAATTTTCGGTACCAGAAGCCGAAGAAACCGGCCTGAGCTTTGTGGAAAATGCCATTATTAAAGCGCGCAATGCCTGCGAGCATTCTGGCTTGCCAGCAATTGCCGACGATTCTGGGATAGAAGTGGACGCGCTGCACGGCCGTCCCGGTATTTATTCGGCAAGGTTTTCCGCCAACTGGCAAAACCAGGCTGCCAGCGATCCACGAAACAACGAATACCTGTTACACCAGCTGGCAAATACTGCCGACGAGCTTCGCAGTGCGCGCTACCAATGCGTGTTGGTTTTTATGCGTCATGCAGAAGACCCAACCCCCATCGTCTGCCAGGCGAGTTGGGAGGGGCTGATTCTGCGAGAGCCCGTGGGGGAAAATGGTTTTGGCTACGATCCGCTGTTTTTTGTGCCCGAACATAATTGCAGCGCGGCACAATTAGATAAAACCATTAAAAACCGCATCAGTCACCGGGGTAGAGCACTGCAACTACTGCTTAACGAACTTAAACACAACACACACTTCTAAAATTATGAATACAGCCCCGGAACAAACAAACTGCCCTTGTGGTTCCGGGCTCCTCTATGAGGAATGCTGCGAAATTTACCACCTCGACGACCAACAGCCCGCTTCATGTAGCCCCGAAAGCTTAATGCGCTCCCGCTTTAGTGCGTTTTTTAAGGGCAATGTCGACTACCTGCTTGCCACGCTTCACCCGGCTTTTCACTCCGGTGAAGAACGTAAAAAAATCCAGCACGCCCTGGACACTCATACCTGGTACAGCTTAAGGGTGCTGCGCGCTTCGCCCACTAAAGACAAACAGGCCCAGGTAGAATTTATCGCCTTCAGCACCTCTAATTCAGCAGAGCCACAGCAGCTGCACGAAAACTCCAATTTTGTGTTTGACGACAATCGCTGGTGGTACACCGATGGCGAGATGCTGCCAGCCCTTAAACTGCAGCGCAATGAACCCTGCTGGTGCGGCAGCGGCAAAAAATTAAAAAAGTGTCATTCTTAACCAAGGAAAGTCCAAGTTGCTGCGTCCAATTCAATAGATGAAAGATTCACCACAAGACAGAGCCTTGATAGAGGCGGCTCAGGCCGGTGATAGCAAAGCATTCGAGACACTGTTGCAGTTGCACTACGACAGACTGTATCGCTTTGCCTGTAAATGGTGTGGCAACCCCAACGATGCGCAAGACATCACCCAGCAAGCCTGTATCAAGCTGGCGCGCTCACTGGGCCAGTACCGCTTCGAGTCCAGCTTTACCACCTGGCTGTACCGCGTAGTGGTTACCACTGCCATCGACTGGTATCGCAGCGAAGAACGCCATGTACACGATGACACAGAACAATTGCCAGAAGCATCCACCCACCCCTCAGAAGATAGCAGCGTGTATTTACAACAAATACTTAAAAAACTGGAGAGTTGGGGGGAAGGCTTTAAGAGTACCTTGCTACTGGTGTTCGCAGAGGGCTTAAGCCACGCAGAAGCAGCACAAGTACTCGATGTTAAAGAAAGTACTATTTCATGGCGGATACACCAAATACGCAAAAAACTCAGCCTTCTTAACAAAGAGGCGGGCTAACAAAATGAACGAAAACGAACTTAAAAAACTCCTCGATAACAGCGAACAAAGCCCGAACCCCCAGGCTAAGCAGGAGGCGATACGCACTGCTGTTAATGCCTTCGAGGCAATGCACGCTCAACAAAAAATCGCTGAACCCATTGACGATAAAAAAACTGAAAAAAAATCCCAAGGATTATTTAGCTGGCTTCGTCTTACCTCCAGTTCCAACAAAATGAACAGGAGAACACCCATGAACAAGCCACGATTCCCACAGCAACGCTGGTTCCTCGGCGGCGTCGCCACTGCCAGCCTCGCTTTTTTTGGCCTGATGCTAGCCACCTACCACCCCGCATTTAAAACACCCACACCAATGGACATGGATACCTATGAGCTAAACCTCCCAGAGCCCGCTAAAAAACCTTCGCTTCCAGAGAGGGAGATCCAGACTGAGTTCGATTCAGCTGCAGCACCACCAGCGGAAAGCGCTATGCTGGACGCCTTATCAAAAGATAAGCGAGGTCAGCTTCCGGACGCAGAATTGATGTCCACCCCAGGCCTCGCAAGAGCAAAAATTACTACAGAAAAACGTGCCCAACAAACAGGCTTTATGGCAGAACGTAAGCTAATGGCCGACGATGCCTACACCCATCCCAGCTTCCAGGCTGAAGGCAAAGACCGTTTCGAAAATTTTGAAACCAACCCAATAAAGCTCACCAGCGAAGAGCCTGTCTCGACTTTTTCTATCGATGTGGACACAGCCTCCTACAGCTTTGTTCGCCGCCAGCTTAAGCAAGGCGTGCTGCCTCAAAAAGATGCGGTTCGACTGGAGGAAATGGTGAATTATTTCGATTACCACTACCCGCTCCCCGACGCCCGTAACGAACCCTTCAGCCGCAATATCACAGTAATCGACGCCCCCTGGAACGACAAGAAAAAGCTGATTCACATAGGCATTAAGGGCTATGAGCTTAAAGAGCAGCCCAAGTCCAACCTGGTGTTTTTGTTAGACGTTAGTGGCTCTATGGCTAGCCCGGATAAACTTCCTCTGGTTAAACAAAGTATGAACTTGCTACTCAGCAAGTTACGACCCGACGACACCGTAGCTATCGCTGTGTACGCCGGGGCTGCGGGTACAGTGTTGGAGCCCACCCCTGTTTCAGACAAGCAAAAAATTATTAGTGCCATTAACGCGCTGCAACCCGGTGGCGGAACCGCGGGTGCTCAAGGCATAAAGCTCGCCTATCAGCTTGCCGAGACATCCTTCAAAAAGGATGCTGTTAATCGGATTATTCTTGCCACCGACGGCGACTTTAATGTGGGCATTAGCAATACCGAGGAGCTGAAAGGTTTTATTGAGCGCAAGCGTGAGAAGGGTATATACCTTTCTGTGCTCGGCTTTGGCAGCGGCAACTACCACGATAAATTGATGCAGGACCTAGCACAAAATGGCAACGGTGTCGCCGCCTATATCGATACACTGAGTGAAGCGCAAAAAGTACTGGTTAACGAGGCCACCTCCAATCTGTTCCCCATCGCCAAGGACGTTAAAATTCAGGTGGAATTTAATCCTGCAAGCGTCTCGGAGTATCGCTTGCTGGGCTATGAAACGCGAACACTGAAGCGCGAAGACTTTAACAACGACGCAGTCGACGCTGGCGAAATTGGTGCTGGCCATACGGTAACGGCAATCTATGAAATAACACCAAAAGGCTCAGGCGCCGAACTGGTAGATGGCAGCCGCTACACTAAAACAGAAGCTGGTAGCGAGAAGGGTGACGAATATGCCTTCTTAAAAATTCGCTACAAACTGCCCAAAGAAAATAAGTCCAAACTGCTAAGCAGCCCAATCAGCAAGCATACGAAAGCCGATGCAACAGCCCTGCGAGAAGCAAACTTCGCCACAGCCGTAGCCGGCTTTGCACAATTACTAAAGGACGCAAAATATACCGGCGAGTGGACCTATCAGGACGCCATTGCGCTGGCCCAAGAGCACAAAGGTAATGACGAATACGGTTATCGCACCGAACTGGTCCAGCTAATTAGAATGGCAAGCATCGCCCAGGAAATGTAAACGGGTTTTACCTCATTAAAGGTACTTGCCATCCCGCCAATAAATACCAGCAGCTCACGGACGAGCTGCGCATTGCTCTCTACAAGTAACAGAAGCACCGATAGTGAAGCTCTATCCAGCAGGCACCAATCCAATAGCGCTAACCCAATGGCGCTGCAAGCGTGTGTGCTCCTCGCCCCACTTGGTGCACCCTCATTGCGAGGATAACAAGGGCCATGCAGTCTGCAGATACCCTCCTTGCGCATTGACGATAAACGCCGCATCTTCCGGTCGCGTCACAGAGCGCAGAATGATAGAGTTGCACTCCCGTGGAGTGACTATGAATTCTTGTTTAATCCCCGAACGCCCAATACTGGTTTACCCATCACTTGCTGCTACCCTCGGCCTCGAAGAGAGCATCTTGCTCTCCGTGCTCACAGAGCTGGCTGGGCAGCATCAGGCTCAGCTGAGCCGAGGTTTTGCCTGGTACACCCTCAACACCTCTATCATTCAGTCTGCCCTGCCTTTTTGGGCAGATCAGGATATTGCGCGCATCTGCAAAAACCTCCACGCCAAGGGCGTATTGCTTATCGGTGCCAGTGAGTTTGCCCGTGCCCCAGAGTTTCGCTTTTCCTTTAATGAGAAAGTCATGTCGGGCAAGCAGACTGCAAGCCCAACAGCAGCGCTTGTTCCCAGTGCTGCAGTAAAATCAGCCCCCGCCGGCATGAACTATATCGCCGGCAACTGGCAGCCCGATCACAATACCCTCGCCCAACTGGCACAACATAATATCCCCGACAGTTTCTGTTACGAGCAGGTACCCGAGTTCGTTACCTATTGGCGAGAGCGCGGCGAAGCGCAGCGCTCCTGGGGAGCAAAATTTATTCAGCACGTGATACGGCAGTGGCGACAATTTGAAGCCCAGCGAAATCGCCAGGATCAAAACAGCCCCATACATGACAACTGGTGGCCCAGCCTAGACGCCATGGAAGTGCTCACTGTGCACGCCAGTATTCCAAAAGAGTTTGTAGAAGATGCCGTGCCGGAGTTTATCCTCTATTGGAAAGAGCGTGGCGATGCACTTAAAACCTGGAACAGTAAGTTTATCCAGCACGTGCGTATACAATGGAAAAAATACAACTCTGCATTGGAACACAGCACAGACCCCAAACCCATTCCCGCCCAGTGGCAACCCTCCGAGGACGTGTATGATGTGCTTCGGCTGGCGAATATCGATGTGCAATTCGCTCAGAGTATAATTCCTGAGTTTGTTTTGTACTGGCGCGACAGCGGACAAATTCATACCAGTTGGAACACACGATTCCTGCAACACGCAAAACGTGAGTGGGCCAAGAGACATTCCCTTAACAATACTTCGACCGAACAACGATCATTGAGAGATATTCCGCTTGAAGAAAAACTTAACGATAGAAGCTGGGCCGTCTGAAACGCTCATTGATGCAATAAATCAGGTGTTCGCATTACTGGAGCTGAACTACCATAACCAGTTCTACAAAGCGTTCAGCAAACCTGAAGACCTTCCGCAGATAAAACGCCTTTGGCTGTCTGCATTAAAGCGTTTCGAGCCAAAAATCATATTGCAGGCCATAAAAAGCATTATCGAAAACAACGAATTCTTGCCCACGCTGGCCAGTATGATTAAAGCTTGTGAAGCCAGCAGCAAGCTCGGCTTGCCGGAAGCCCACGCGGCGTATCTTGAAGCCTGCAGAGCACCCTCACCCAAAGCCTCCCAAAACTGGAGCCACCTCGCCGTGTATTACGCAGGTCGCGCCGCAGACTGGTATTTTTTGCAAAATAACAGTGAACACATCGCCTTCCCGGTTTTTAAACAGCATTATCAGGAGCTATGCCAGCGGGTACGGCTCGGTGAAAAATTGACGGCGCCCACGCTTGAGGCGCTGCCACAGAAAATAAAACAAGCAGCAAGCAAAGAGGCTCTCAAAGCAGAGTTTTCAAAACTACGAAACAGCCTCGATATATAGTTATCCGGCGCACTTTTAATTGAAATAAGGTTTTACTATGTTGTTGAAAAAATTAATCGCCATTGTTTTGCTCGCTTATCTGGCTGTGGTACTTGCGGGTACCTTATTGCTGAGCCACTGCAACCTTGCAGACAGAGACCCAAAAGCGCCCGACTTCTCCGCCATCGAAAACACCGCCGAACGTAAAGCTGCTTTTTTTGCTTACCTCAAACCCATCATTGATGATGAAAACCAAAAAATTGCCAGCAAGCGCCAGGCCCTGCTTTTAATGCAAGAAAAAATTGCCCTCGGTGCAAGCTTGAGTAAGCGCGAAAAAAAGCACTTGGGGGCTTAGCACAAAGGTACGATGTTAAAGCCTCAGACAATACGCAACAAACCCTCGATACACTGTTAAAACACATTGATACCATCCCAAGCTCCATGGCACTGGCACAAGCCGCCAATGAGAGCTCGTGGGGGCGATCACGCTTTGCTATCGAAGGGCACAACTATTTCGGCCAGTGGTGCTTTAAGAGCGCTTGCGGCTTTGTTCCCAAGCACCGCCCGAGCGAAGCAAAGCACGAAGTAAGAAGGTTTTCCTCCACCCGACAGAGTGTTGCAGCCTATTTATTCAACATTAACAGCCATGAGGCCTATAAAAACCTCAGGCAGTTAAGAGCTGATTTACGGAGTAGTAAGCAGCCCCTAAGCGGCATCGCACTGGCCCAGGGCCTGGGTAAGTATTCCGAACGGGGGGATGAATATATTACAGAGCTGCGCGAAATGATAAGAGTTAACGGGCTGGAGTGAGCTTGTTTCTAGCCTGGCTTTTTTGCTTTATCGTGTTTCGAGATGGCCTGAGGCCTTAGAGTAAATCACCTCGAAAGGTCTAGGCGAAGGAAAGCCCAACGCCATCCTCTGTGAGGCGCACAACTTTCAGGTAAATATCGGTAATTTGGTCACACTCACTGTAGAGGCGAGCTCTAAACTCATCGCCAATGGAGATGAAGTGAACAATCTCACGACAACTGACGAACACACCCGTTTCAGATATATCGCGCGTCTCGGTGACTACATCACCAATATCGTGATTGCTCATGTGTACAGCGCACTTAACAAGCGTGCGCCCGTGCTTGCGAAATCCAGACATGTCTCACACTATTTTTAATTAATTATTAATCAGTGACATCAGAGTGGAGTTGAGTCTGTCATCCCCAAATCCTCCGTTCAAGTCACCTCGCACTAAAAATGTGAACCAGTTCGCGCATACTAATCGAACGGACAATTATTCGATTAGCGATTATCCTTATTCTATCTCCACGGAATCCACTTTCTGGAAGCCGCGAGGAAGCTTGTTACCTCTGCGGCCCCTCTCGCCCACGTAGTGCTCCAAATCCTTATACTTAAGCGTAAGATGACGCTTACCAGACACTATCCTGAGTGCCTGTGACTGGGATAAAATCGCCAGCGCAATTACATACTCCTCCCGAGACTGAACTCGAGCAGAGGGAATGTTAATGATTTTATTGCCCTTGCCCCTCGCCAGCTCAGGTAACTCCGTCACCGGAAACACCAATAGCCTGCCTTCATTACTGATGGCTGCAAGCGAGGCATTTGCGACATCCTCAATCAGTTGTGGCGGCAATACTCGGGCGCCTTTTGGCAGGGAGAGCATGGTTTTACCGGCGCGATTTTTACTGAACATGTCACCGAGGGTACCGATAAACCCGTAACCCGCATCGGAAGCCAATAGCACTCTCTGCTTGTCATCACCCATCAACATGCCTTCCACCACGGCACCACTGGGCAAATTGAGACGGCCTGTCACAGGCTCCCCTTGCCCCCGTGCCGAGGGAAGGTTGTGGGTGGTAATGGCATAGCTGCGACCGGTGGAATCCAGCAGCAGGGTATTCTGACTACTCTTTCCTTTGGTCGCTGCCTTAAAGCTATCCCCGGCTTTATAGCTAAGGCTGGAGGGGTCAATATCGTGCCCCTTGGCAGAGCGTATCCAACCCTTCTCGGACAGCACCACGGTTACCGGCTCACTACTGATCAACTCCGTCTCACTAAAGGCTTGTGCCTCCTCGCGCTCAACAATCGGCGATCGGCGATCGTCACCGTATTCTTTTGCAGCTTCCAGCAACTCTTTGCGTATAAGGGTTTTCAGCCGTCGAGCAGAGCCTAAGATTTTACTGAGTTCATCGCGCTCTTTGCTTAAGTCGTCCTGCTCACCGCGAATTTTCATTTCTTCCAAGCGGGCGAGTTGACGCAAACGGGTATCGAGAATGTAATTTGCCTGATCTTCAGACAACTGGAAGCGTTTGATTAATTCTTTTTTCGGCTCGTCTTCGGTACGAATGATATGAATAACTTCGTCGAGATTCAGAAAGGCAACCAACAAACCGTCCAACAAGTGCAAACGACGCTCTACCGCATCCAAACGGTGTTGCAAGCGCCTGCGCACAGTGACCATGCGGAAACTCAGCCAGTCGTGCAGCATTTGTTGCAGGGTTTTTACACCTGGGCGTCCGTCCAGGCCAATCACGTTTAAATTAATACGGTAGCTGCGTTCAAGATCTGTGGTGGCAAACAAGTGGTTCATTATTGCCGCCATATCCACGCGGTTAGAGCGCGGAACAATCACCAGCCGCGTCGGGTTTTCGTGATCCGATTCATCGCGCAGATCCGCCACCATGGGCAATTTTTTGGCTTGCATTTGCGCCGCTATCTGCTCAAGGATTTTATTGCCGCTCACCTGATGCGGCAGCGCTTCAATAACGATGTCGCCATCTTCCTTTTGCCAGCGCGCGCGCATTTTCATGCTGCCCCGGCCGCTCTCATATATTTTTAATAAATCGGCTTTAGGTGTGATGATTTCTGCATCAGTGGGCATGTCCGGCCCCTGAATAAATTCGCACAAATCCCTGGTGGTAGCACCGGGGTTTTCCAGCAAGTGCACAGTGGCACTCACCACTTCGCGCAAATTATGAGGGGGAATATCCGTTGCCATGCCCACGGCAATACCGGTGGTACCGTTCAACAGAATATTCGGTACACGGGCCGGTAGAACTTTCGGCTCGTCCATGGTGCCATCGAAATTTGGCAGCCAATCCACCGTTCCCTGCCCTAATTCGCTTAACAATACTTCGGTATATTTATGCAGGCGGGATTCCGTGTAGCGCATTGCGGCGAAAGATTTCGGGTCGTCCTGGGAGCCCCAGTTGCCCTGCCCTTCTATCAGCGGATATCGATAAGAAAAGGGCTGCGCCATTAACACCATGGCTTCGTAGGCGGCACCATCTCCGTGGGGGTGAAATTTACCAATAACATCACCCACCGTTCGCGCAGATTTTTTAAATTTGGCGCTGGCTTTTAAGCCCAACTCACTCATGGCATATACAATACGACGCTGCACAGGTTTTAAGCCGTCACCCACATGGGGTAATGCTCGGTCCAGAATCACGTACATGGAATAGTTGAGGTAGGCTTTTTCGGTGAAGTCTTTCAGAGATTGTTGTTCGTCTGCAAAGGGGATGGGCGTGTGCTCAGACATAGGCTTTTTTTAATTAATTCCGCGAGTAAATACGCCGCGATTCTAGCAGAGAACCGCCTTGAGGTGTCATGATTAGCGGTGCAAGCAATGGCATACCAGAGGAACTCAGCGCCATGAACAACAGCAAACAAGCGCCTCCTGCCGCCAAAGAACTGAATGCATTCGGGCAGCCCATCGGCGCGTGCACCCGGGGCTGGGCTGGCGCAAGCTTCCCCGAGGCAGGCCAACTGAGCGGTGACAATGCGCGTCTCATTCGCGCCAACAGTGCACAGCATGCGCTAGCGCTCTATAAGGAATTTGACCCCGCTAACCTGCAGCTCTGGACCTATATGCCCTACGGCCCATTTGATTCGGCCGAGCACTACTACCAATGGATGCAGCATATTAGCAAGCGTGAGGATGCACGCTTTTACTGCATCTGTAACAGTGCGGGCGAATTCAAGGGCATTTTTGCACTGGATGCCATCAAGGCAGAGAAAGGATCTATCGAACTGGCCCATGTGATGTTTTCAAGTAATCTACAGAAATCCACTCTGGCCAGCGAGGCGGTGTTCCTGATTCTGGACTACGTGTTCGAGCTGGGCTACCGTCGTTGCGAATGGAAATGCAACGCACTCAACGCGGCCTCCAAAAACGCCGCTCTGCGTTTTGGATTCTCTTATGAAGGCTTGTTCCGCAAGCATATGGTGGTTAAAGGCCACAACCGCGATACCAGCTGGTTTGCCATGACCGATGATGACTGGCAGCAACTCAAACCCTGCTACCAGCGCTGGCTGTCGCCGGAGAACTTCGACCAAGAGGGTCTGCAGCGTCGGTCTCTATCGAGACTAACCGCTTTCATTCACCGAAAGCTGGACCCAAACCCATTTGGAACCAATACTGAAACAGACAATCTATAACTGCACACTATGCGTACGGCCAGACTATGAATAACACTTACACCCGCTACCTGTTCGCCAGCATCCTGCTGTGGATGTGGGCCGGTGTGTGCATGGCCGATGTTAAACAGGCGGAGCTGAAAACCGGTATGGTAGCTCCAGACTGGATGATGCAGGATATCAACGGCAACTCCTACTCGCTGTATGCAGAGCTGGAAAAAGGCAACCGTGTAGTCATGGTGTTTTGGGCGAGCTGGTGCAAGTTTTGTCGCGAATTGATGCCGGACATCGGCCTGTTCAAAAAATCGCTGGCGGATGACACGGTGAAATTTTTTGCCATGAACATCTGGGAAGATGGCGACCCAGTGGCCTACTTCGACAGCAAAAACATTCAGGTTCCACTCATTTTAAAAGCCGATGCGCTTGCTAAACGCTATGCCATCGACGGCACGCCGGGAGTGGTTTTTGTGGGCCTGGACAAGAAAATCAAATACGTGCGCCACAACGATGAAGACACCACCGCTGTCATGAGAAGGTTACAGACGCTGGTGCTGCAGCAATAGAGCGCTAACTTGTACCTCGCTCAAGCGAGTTCTCGTCTAATCCTCAGAATCCATCGCCACTTTGTCTACATCTTCCAGTAAATCCAGAGGTTCCACTTCCACCCCCTCCAGATCTTTGTCCCAATTTGGCCCCACCAGTAAAAGATCCTCGTGCATGCCCGGCAGCCATTCATCCAGCAACTCTTCCAGAGAAATGGGCACTACCTTGTAGCTACTCCACTCCTCGCGACAATGCACTTCGGCGTACTCCGGTTGAGACCAGAGAGGCATTACGTCCAGATTGTCGTTGTAAACAGAAGGGCAGAGCGCCCAGCCCTCAGCATTTTCAAGGCCCCACACACAACCCGTGCCCATTGCTTCCACAATAAACTGATCGTAGTTCTGCTCAAAATCCTCGCTGAGTTGTTCATTTTCTTCAGACATAGCTGCCACCACTCAATTGGTCACACCGGATAGTGCGAAAATTACCGCGTTTAATTTAGCCCAGAAGTACACCCATTAGTACTTATACGAGACGCTTGCTTGATAGTGATCAGCCGAACAGCTTATCACTCACAAAAGGGTTGCTCACACGCTCTTGCCCGAAGGTGGAAAAGGGCCCATGTCCCGGCACAAATCGAACATCATCGCCCAGCGGGAATAGCTTGTCGCGGATAGAACTGATTAATTGCTGATGGTTGCCTCGAGGAAAGTCCGTTCGCCCTATGGAGCCCTGAAAAATCACATCTCCCACAAAGGCGGTTTGGCTTTGATCGTCAAATAACACCACATGCCCGGGTGTGTGCCCAGGACAGTGAATGACCTGCAGGCTAACATCACCAACGCTCACCCGATCACCGTCCACCAGCCACTGATCTGGCTGAAAGTGCTCAGGGGTACTGAAATTCATCATATGAGCCTGCCCCTCCAAACCGTCGATCCAAAACGCATCATCCTTATGAGGACCAATAACGGGAAGCTGCAGGCGCTTTTTGAGCTCAGCGGTTCCCCCCACGTGATCCAGGTGGCCGTGGGTAAGCAGGACTTTGCTCAAGGTAACATTGTGCTTCTCTACCAGGCCAAGCAAACGCTCCACCTCCCCGCCGGGGTCGATCAGCGCACCCTCCAGGGATTTATCGCACCACACCAGGGAACAATTCTGTTGAAAGGGGGTTACGGGTAACACATCAAATTGCAACATCGCCTGCTCTCTTGTTACTGACTGAAACCGGAATCACGGACTTGTGATAAACCATTGGAAATTTCCCGGCATTTTAGCGGCACCGGACTATTATAGATAATACAGTGTCATACTCTGCGAAGCGCAAATGAGCACAATTCTCAACTTAGACGAAGACCATAGAGACTGCCTTCAGGAAATCACCAATGTGGCCATGGGCCAGGCTGGTGATCGCCTTGCACGTTTATTGGACACTTTTGTGATTCTCTCCATCCCGCATATCGAGGTCATGGCCTCTTCAGATATTGCCATGGCACTGCAGTCTATCGACGATACTTCCTCTGTATCCGGCGTGTGCCAGGGCTTTATCGGCGGTGGCATATCTGGAGAGGCGATGCTGTTGTTTAACGATACCAGCTTTGCCGACCTCGCCACACTCATGAAGTATGACGACGAACTCGATGCACAGGCCGAGTGCGAGCTGCTAATGGACACCACAAATGTTCTATTTGGTGCCTGCCTAAAGGGTATTGCAGACCAGATCAACATGGAATTCAGCTACGGGCCACCCATGGTCCTGGGTCAGCATATGAAATTGACTGATCTATTCCGCTCCCACAGCAACACCTGGGATCACGCTTTAGTTACCGAGATAAACTACCAGCTCGAAGGCTACAACGTAAATTGCGACATGCTGATTGTTATGACAGATGCCTCCATGGAAATCCTGCTGAAAAAAATTGACTACCTTATTAATTAACTAGCTCTGCGGGCCACCGAGTGAACAAGGAAACACACGAAATACTCAACGAATTTCACTGGCTGATGGCGGCCTTGCAGAATATCGATGTGGGTCTGGTAATCCTTAACACCAATTTTGAAATTGAGCTGTGGAATGGTTTCATGCAAAACCACAGCGCGAGAATGCCTGACGAAGTACTGGGCAAAAGCGTGTTTGAGCTCTTTCCCGAATTGCCTGAAAGCTGGTTCCGCCGCAAAGCGGATACCGTGTTTGTACTCAAGAATTCGGCCTTCACCACCTGGGAGCAACGCCCCTACCTGTTTCGCTTTAATAATTACCGGCCCATTACCAGTATGGCCGACTTCATGTACCAGAACAGCACCATCATTCCCCTCACCAATGTTCGCGGCGAAGTGGAACATATCTGCCTTATCGTTTACGACGTTACGGAAGTGGCAGTAAACCGCCTGCAACTGCAGGAAGTAAATACCCAACTCCAGCAACTAAGCCGCACCGATGGCCTCACGGGCTTGCTCAATCGCGCTTCCTGGGAAGCAGAACTGGTGCATGAATATCAACGCTACCAAAGGCACCAGCATCTCTGCTCCATGCTGATGTTCGACATAGATCATTTTAAACGTGTTAACGACAACTACGGTCACCCCACCGGAGACGAGGTGATTCGCCAAACGGCGGCATGCCTGAAGGAGAACATTCGGGAAATCGATATCGCTGGTCGCTATGGCGGAGAAGAGTTCGCGGTAATATTACCCGATACCCATGCCGAAGGCGCTTTGGTGGTGGCGGAGCGACTACGCAAAAAAATTGATACGCTCAGTGTGCACTACGATGGGCTGTACGTGGAATATAGCATCAGCCTTGGTATTGCCGAGCTAAACCCGACCATGAATGAACCCACCGCCTGGATCGAATGCGCGGATAAAGCGCTTTACCAGGCAAAACACAATGGCCGTAACAACAGTGTGATCTACACTGAAAAGTAAAGTTGTCGCCTATTGAGACGATAACCATAGTAAGGGCATCGAAATTAAAGCAATTTCAAGTGCCACACCCTCAGAACCGAATTCTTAGGCTAGACTTAAAAAACAGATGCCCACCTGTTACAGGTAAAGATTTATGATTAGACAATCCCTTTCAACCAAGCTGATGGCAAGCATGACCATAATCATTTTGGTTGCCGCCGGGCTGATTCTCGCTGTGAGCTACCAGCTAATGGCAAAAAGCCAGCAAAAGCAATTCGACGAAGATGTGGAAAGCCAGCTCAAGCTCATAAATTCCTCGCTGCTGGAGCCAATATTCGCTTACGACTTTCAGCAAGTGGAAGCCATTGCCAATTCCCTGGTCAACACCGCCAAGGTACACCAGATAAAAGTAATGGATCACAGGGGCAAAGATTTGGGCGAAGCCTCCGTTGAAGGCAATAAAGATACATCACAAAAAATAGAGCATTCGAGTGTTGAGGTTGTAAGAGACGGCAAGCTTATAGGTAAGTACGACATTATTTTTTCAACACAATACATGGAAGCCGTACTCAACGACCAGATGAAAAACGGAGTGATCATGGTGGTGGCTTTACTTGCTGCAGTGCTCACCACCCTGTACATACTCACCCAACGGGTTATTGTGCGACCCGTTGCCGCTGTCTCGCGCCGCTTGGCAGTTATCGCTGAGGGAGGTGGCGACCTCACCACGCGCCTGTCGGCAAAAAGTGGCGACGAAGTAGCCGAGCTGGCAGACAACTTCAATCAGGTAATCGAGCAGATTGCTTCTATTATTCGCGCAGTGATGCTGGTAACTGAGAAGTTCGGCGTAAACGTAACCAACATGAGCTCAGCTACCGCTAGCACGGTGGATTCCACCAGCCAGCAACTGCGCGAAATTGAACAGGTTGCCGCTGCCTTGAACCAGTTATCTGCCTCGGCGGAAGAGGTTGCGCGCTCCGCAGGACAAACTGCAGACCGCACCAAAGACACCAGCCGCGCTGCCATAGAAGGCACCCAGGTTGTTAAGTCTTCGCAAGATACCATTAAGCGGCTCACCGGCCAGATCGAAGCAACCGCCGGAAAAATTCAGGTGCTAAAAGACAATAGTGAAAATATTGGCTCGGTAATGGAGGTTATCCGCAGTATTGCAGAGCAGACCAACTTGCTGGCTCTTAACGCTGCCATCGAAGCGGCTCGCGCCGGTGAGCAGGGTCGAGGTTTCGCCGTTGTGGCGGACGAGGTTCGATCACTGGCTCAAAAAACGCAAACCTCTACGGAAGAAATAGAATCCATCATTCTGCAATTGCAGAAAGCTGCAGACGAAGCGCACCAGAGCATGAACACCAGTATTTCTTCGGTACAGGAAACCATCGATACTGCCGTTAAGGTGGAAGAAGCCCTGGATTTAATCAAGGGTAACGTCACCACCATCAACGACATGAATCACCAGATTGCTACCGCCGCTAATGAACAGAGCAGCGTAGCCAATGAAGTGAGCAAGATCGTGTCGGCTATTTTCTCTCTGTCAGAAAAAGTCTCTGGCAATGCCCAGATCGTTAGTGAAAACGCTCATCAGCTCTCCGAGGAAAGTGGCGAACTGCAGAACCAGATGAATAAGTTTGTCGTTTAATTTCCAAACTATTTACCACCAAACTAAACCGGGCTAAACGCCCGGTTTTTTTATTTTTGGTGGTAAAGGAGTATGCTCAGTTCCCCGTTCGCCTGCTACTTAAAGACCATGGATACATTCATAAAAGAAATACAGCAACAGGGTTTTTCCCACAGCAGACAGGCGCAATACCAGCGCTTTTTAGAAAGCCTGGCCGCTGAGCCGGAAAACGTTATCCCGCAAGAAAATAGAGCGGAATTTCTGCACGTCACCAGTAACAGTGAATTTGTTCAGCAACAACTATGTCGAAATCCTCAGCTGTGGCAGGCCTACCTTGACGGAGTACTGTTTAAGCAGGGTTCACGCAGTGATTATGCCCAGGGCTGCCAGGGGCTGGTGGCAAGTAGCGAATCCCTGGAGGACTTTAATACAGGCATACGTAAGTTTCGCAATCAAGCCATGGTGGGCATTATCTGGCGCGATTTCAGCCGACGCTCAAACATGCAGCAAACAACCCATGAATTAAGCTGGCTGGCTGAATGCTGCATCCAGGCAACGCTGGATTTCCACTACCCTCGGCTAACACATAAACACGGCACTCCGCACAATAAATGTGGTGAACAACAAGCCCTGCTGGTGATAGGCATGGGCAAGCTTGGCGCACGTGAGCTAAACCTCTCTTCGGATATCGATCTAATCTTTGCCTACCCCGATAACGGTGAAACGGATGGCGAGCATAAACCTCTCAGTAATCAGGAGTTTTTTACTCGGCTGGGCAAGGTAGTGATACAAAGCCTGGACACGGTAAACGCTTACGGCTTTGTATTTCGCGTGGACATGCGTCTGCGCCCCTTTGGCCAGAGCGGCCCCCTTGTCAGCAACTTTGGCGCTCTTGAAGATTATTACCAAACCCAAGGCAGAGAATGGGAACGCTACGCAATGATCAAAGCGCGAGTCGTTGCCAGCTCTCTATCAAGCGCCACTGTAAGTGCTGAGGCGACTCAAAACCTCGACACCTTAATCAATCAGTTTACCTATCGAAAATATGTAGATTTTTCTGTAGTGGATGCTCTGCGGCAACTAAAACATAAAATTAATCAGGAAGTAGCACGCCGCAAGCTGCTTATGGATGTAAAACTAGGGGCGGGAGGCATTCGAGAAGTCGAGTTTATTGCCCAGGTATTTCAGCTTATTCGTGGCGGCAGGGACAGCGAATTACAGAACAACAGCCTGCTGCAAGTCTTGCCGCTATTGGAAGCACTGCGCTGCCTACCAGAAGGCACTGCACAATTGCTGACCCAGGCCTACGTTTTTCTGCGCAATACAGAACATGCTATTCAGGGCTACCAAGACAAGCAAACACAAAAATTACCCGATGACGAAGACCAGCGCCTTTCCATAGCCCGAGTACTTGGCTTCACCTGCTGGCAAGACTTCTACGCCGAACTCCAGCAGCATCAAGAGTGCGTTAAAAAAGAATTCGCTGCGGTTATTGCCGCACCCGACGAAAAAACACAAGAGCAACACCGCAAATGCGACTGGAGCTGTATTTGGCAGGACACCCTCGATACAGACAATTACATCGAGCTGCTCAAGCAGGGTGGGCACGAAGATGCCATTCTAAGCCTGGAGCATCTCGAAGACCTCAGGATGAGCAACAGCGTGTGTACCATGCAGCCCATCGGCCGCCAACGGCTGGAAACCTTTATGCCTCGCCTGCTGGATGTGCTCACCCAGGAAGCCAGGCCAACAGAGACCCTGCACCGGGTTTTGCCGCTGATAAAAGCCGTAGCACGGCGCAGCGCCTACCTGCTGCTATTGATAGAAAACCCGGATGCACTCAAGCAGTTGGTGCGTCTCGCTGGCGCCAGCCCATGGATAGCCCGGGAGCTCAGCACCAGCCCCGCGCTGCTAGATGAGTTACTCGACCCGCGCACGCTCTACCATGCACCGGATAAAGCCGAGTTGCTAGACGAGCTTCGGCGCAGCACCTTACGTATCAGCGAAGATGATCTGGAAGAGCAAATGTTTGCCCTACGCTACTTCCGATCGGCCCATGCGTTGCGCGTAGCCGCCTGCGAAACAGCCAAGATCTTACCACTCATGAAAGTAAGCGATTACTTAAGCTGGCTGGCAGAAACACTGCTGGAATATGCGCTACAAGCCGCCTGGCAGCAGATGACGGAAAAACACGGTTTTCCCGACGGGGACGCAAGCGGTGCGAATTTCATTATTGTTGGCTACGGCAAGCTGGGGGGAATTGAGCTTGGGCACGGCTCGGATCTCGATTTGGTGTTTATCCACAACGCCGAGCCCATGGGATACACCGATGGCGAGCAGCGAGGCCTGAAAAGCCTGGACAACCAGACCTTTTATATCCGCATGGGACAAAGCATTATCCACCTGCTGGATACCCGTATGCCTTCTGGCCAGCTCTACGAAGTGGATATGCGACTGCGGCCCTCGGGTAATTCCGGCATGCTGGTTAGCAGCCTGCCCAGCTTTGAGCGTTACCAGCGCAAGGATGCCTGGACCTGGGAACATCAAGCGCTGGTAAGGGCTCGACCGGTTGCCGGCAAACTCAGCTTACAACAACAATTTAATGACGTACGCCGTTCTATACTTTGCCAGCAACGCGAGCTGAACACCTTGCGCCAGGATGTGCTGGAAATGCGCAACAAAATGCGCTCTCACCTTGGCAGCGACAAACGCGACGACGGCAGCGAATCCTTCAACCTTAAGCAGGATAGAGGCGGTATCGTCGACATTGAATTTATGGTTCAATACGCGGTTCTTGCTTGGGCACACAATGTACCGGCGTTAACGCAATACACGGACAACATCCGCATACTGGAAAGCCTCGAGCAATCCGACCTTCTCTCGACTCAAGAGGTCGAAAAATTAACCAGCGCCTATAAAGCCTTTCGTTCCCTCGGACACGAACGCACTCTGCAACAAAAGTCCAAGCTCATTAAGATGGACGATTTGAGCCCAGAGCTGCAAAATGCGAGGGATCAAGTGGCTGACATGTGGCACAATTTATTTGAACACAACATTCGCTAAATTCAGCGCTGATGCTGAGTAAGCAATCAATATAGATATCTGGAGTAAACAATGTCACTCGCCGACCGCGATGGAGTAATCTGGTTCGACGGAGAGTTAGTACCCTGGCGCGAAGCCAAGGTGCACGTACTCACCCACACCCTTCACTACGGCATGGGCGTGTTTGAAGGCGTGCGCGCCTATAATGCAGGTAAATACGGCACCAGTATTTTTCGCCTCAAAGAACACACCGACCGCCTGTTTCGTTCTGCCCATATCATGAACATGCCCATGCAATGGAGCAAAGACGAACTCAACGAAGCTCAAAAGCTGGTAATCCGAGAAAACAATCTGGAAGAAGCCTACCTACGCCCCATGGTATTTTATGGTTCAGAAGGCATGGGTTTGCGGGCTGATAATTTAAATACCCATTGTATTGTCGCCTCGTGGGACTGGCCTTCGTACATGGCACCAGAGCTAAAAGAAGTAGGTATTAAAGTACGTGTGTCCAGCTTTACCCGTCACCATGTGAACATTTCCATGTGTAAAGCGAAGGCCAACGGCAACTACATTAATTCCATGCTGGCTCTAAAAGAGGCACTGGAGTGCGGCTGCGACGAAGCGCTGCTATTGGACAACGAAGGCTACGTAGCAGAGGGCAGCGGTGAAAACGTATTTATCGTGCGGGAAGGCACCATCTATACGCCGGAACTCACCTCGTGCCTGGATGGTATTACACGCAACACCCTGTTTAAGCTAGCTGAAGATTGCGGCTTTAGCATCGTAGAAAAACGCATCACCCGCGACGAAGTGTATGTGGCAGACGAAGCATTTTTCACAGGAACCGCTGCGGAAGTAATGCCCATTCGAGAACTCGATGGGCGGAAGATTGGTGAAGGTAGACGTGGCCCAGTCACCGAGAAATTGCAAAGCATGTATTTCGACGCCGTTCGCGGAGGCCTGGACCAATACTCAGAGTGGCTGGCACCCGTTAATAAATAAGGCTCTCTTTTATTCAAGCACTATTGCGCCGGGCTTACCCCCGGCCAGTTCAGCACAAGTACTACGTTGTTAAAACTGGACAAGCTACCCACCGAGTAAAAATGACCTCAACACCCACAGCAAAGCAAAACCTTCTTCTCTACAAACGGCTACTCGGCTACGCGTTTAAATACCGCACGTTTTTTATTATCAGTATTTTTGGCTTTCTGCTGTTTGCAGGCACCGAAGCATTGATGGTGCAGCTTACCGAGTTTTTCCTCAACAACCTCGAAGGCAAGGAAACCGAGCGTTTAACCTTTCTTCCCTCCGAATGGCGCACCTCTCTGTATTTTGTACCTGTGGCCATCGTCGTTCTTGCCACCTTCCGGGGTATCGGCGGCTACCTCGGTAATTTTTATATGGGCCGAGTGGGCCTTTCCGTTGTTAATGACCTGCGCCAGGCGGTATTCAATCACATGGTGGATTTACCGCAAAAATATTTCGACGATAAAAATTCCGGCGAGCTGGTTTCTCTGATAATTTATAATATCGAGCAAGTAACCGGCTCTGTCACTCGGGCATCGAAAATATTATTCCAAGATGGCCTCTCAGTTATATTTCTACTGGGCTTTCTGCTCTACTACGACTGGAAGCTCACGGTAATTTTCACCGCCGTTATCCCCATATTGGCCGGGCTCATTTATATTGCCAGCCGTTATTTTCGCCGCGTAAGCAGAAGCATCCAACGCGCGGTGGGCAAGGTAACCCACATCGCAACCGAAAGTTTCCAGGGAATTAAACTGGTAAAAAGCTATAACGGCGAAAAATACGAAAAATCGCGCTTTACCGACGCAACCGATGACAACCTGCGCTTTGGCATTAAATTCGAGCGCGTCGGTGCGGCACAAACACCGGTACTGCATATCGTTATCGCCTGTGCCTTGGCGGTACTATTTTTACTGGTACTGCTGTTCTGGGACGACAGTTCTGCAGCGGCGGTAGCCTACGTAACTTATGCAGGAATGATCGCCAAGCCCTTCCGCAACCTGAGCACAGTAAACGCCATCATTCAGCGCGGCCTCGCCGCAGCGGAAACCATTTTTGACACCTTGGATATGCCACAGGCAAAAGATAGCGGCACGCAAGAGTTGAACAATGTGAAAGGGACTATAGCGTTCAACAACATATCTTTTTATTATCAGCAAGATCAGCATGCGCTAAGTAACTTGAGCCTGACAATCGAACCGGGTCAAACGGTTGCACTGGTTGGCCCTTCCGGAAGCGGAAAATCCACCATTGTTAATTTAATGCTACGATTTTACGAGCCGCAACAAGGCAGCATTTCTATTGACGGACAGGATATCACCGGCCTCACCTTAAAAAGCTTGCGAAAAAATATCGCGCTGGTGAATCAGCAAACCATTTTGTTTAACGACACGGTTACCGCCAACATAGCCTACGGCAGTGATGCGAGTGAAATAAATCAACACCAGGTTGAAATCGCCGCAAAAAATGCCTTTGCGAATCACTTTATCAATGAAATGGAAAACACCTACGATACCGAAGTGGGTGAAGCAGGCGACAAGCTCTCCGGCGGCCAGCGACAGCGTTTAGCCATTGCTCGCGCCCTGTATAAAAACGCGCCCATTTTAATTCTCGACGAAGCCACTTCCGCGCTGGACAACGAGTCTGAAAAACAAATACAAAGTGCGCTGGAAATTCTTAAGCAAGGCCGCACAACCTTGGTGATAGCGCATCGCCTGAGCACTATCGAAAATGCCGATAAAATTGTTGTCTTAGACAGAGGCAAGATTGTAGAACAAGGTACACACAAAGAACTACTTGCAAAAAATGGCGCATACGCAGGCCTGTACAACAGCCAATATCAATCATAGTAATAGGCTATAAAATGCTCAGACATTTGTACAGCGTGTTATTCACACTGCTTCTACCACTGGTGTTGTTGCGTTTATGGCTGCGTGGCAGAACACTACCAGGCTATCGCCAGCGGTGGGGCGAACGTTTTGCGCACTTTAACGCTCCGAAGCTTGGCGAGCAAAAACGAATCTGGCTACACACGGTTTCTGTGGGTGAGTTTATTGCCGCACGGCCGCTTATCAACAAGTTGTTGGAGAACAATTACACTCTAATAATTACGACCATGACACCCACTGGCTCAGAGAGAGTACAGGCGGCCTACGGTGACAGGGTTTTTCACGTTTATGCCCCCTACGATATTCCCTTTCTGGTAAATCGCTTTTTAACAAAAACCAAGCCGCACTTGGCCATTTTTTTGGAAACAGAGTTATGGCCCAATATACTTCATTGCTGTAAAAGAAAAAGCGTTGCCACCTTGCTGGCCAATGCCAGACTGTCGGAAAAGTCAGCCAGGGGATATAGAAAGGTTAGCTGGCTGGCAAAGCCCATGTTAGACAACCTTTCCTGCGCCGCCATTCAAAATCAACAGGACGCAGAACGCTTTTATGCTTTGGGCTTTAGTAAAACAAAAGCAAAGGTCACTGGCAGTATTAAATTTGACATCGTCATTCCCGCTTATTTGCGTGATGAAGCACAAAGCTTACAGCTGGCAATTAGCGACAATAATACAAGAAAAATCTGGATTGCCGCCTCAACCCACAAGGGGGAGGATGAAATCATTCTCGACGCCCATGCACAGGTGCTGCAAAAAGCGCCGGATACTCGCCTCATACTGGTGCCTCGCCATCCTGATCGTTTCGACAAGGTGTATCAACTGTGCATAGATAGCGGTTATAAGACCCTGAGACGCAGCGAAATTGGCAACAAAGTGGCAAACAAGGAATACAGTGTTCTGCTCGGTGACACCATGGGCGAACTAATGCTACTGTTTGGCAGCGCGCATGTGGCTTTTGTTGGTGGTAGTTTTGTAGATAACGGTGGCCACAATTATATCGAGCCCTCTGTATGGGCCGTTCCCGTGCTAAGCGGGCCCAGCCAGTTTAATTTTTCCGAAATCTCGCGTTTGTTAATGGAAGCCGGCGGAATGATTACTGTGCAAAATGCTGAACAGCTTGCCGAGCAGGTTCTCAGCTTGTTTTCTGGTGAGGCACTTAGCCGAGGCAAGGCTGCAAAACAGGTGGCAGAACAAAATCAGGGGGCACTGGCCCGCTTACTAAGCATTACGGAAGAACTGTTGCACTCGTAAGCCACTCCTCTCATCCGGGCTTACCAAAACTTCTCCTGTAATACGTACAATGAAGCCATTCTATTTCGTACTTGTTCAATGGAGTTATCTAATGCCAGCCATCTCCAAGCGGGTAGTGCTACCCCTCATACTAATAGTAGCTACAGCCGCAGTTGCCGGCCTGCTGGTGGCAACCAAAAAGAAACCTGAAAAAAAGCCCGAAAAACGCGATGCGCCCTATGTTTCCGTTGAACAGGTTCAACTGGAGCCACTAACACTCACGGTGCGCTCTCAGGGCTTGGTGCAAGCCAAATATGAGACCCTTATGCTGGCTCAGGTAAGTGGAGAAATCCTGCAGGTAAGCGACAAATTTGTTACTGGCGGACTGGTGAAAGCCGGCGAAGTGCTGGCGCAAATAGACCCTTTTAACTATGAAGTAAAGCTTCAGCAAGCCAACGCCAATCTGGCCAGTGCCAGAGCAGCATTTATTTTAGAGCGCGCTCAAGGGCAGGTTGCCGAAGCTGAATGGAATAAAATTACCACCGCAAAACCTTCCGAACTAGGCCTGCGCAAGCCACAGCAAGAACATGCTCTGGCTACCGTGAAAGCTGCCGAAGCCACACTAAAGCAGGCCAAAAAAGATTTACAGCGTACAGAAATCGTCGCACCTTATGATGCGCTGATTGCCGATCGCGCCGTAAGCCCGGGCACTTTCGTTAATATTGGCAGCCCAATCGGTAAACTCTTGGATGTTAAGCAAGCTGAAGTCCGCCTTCCCGTCGCGGGCAGTGACCTGGTCTTTCTTGAGCAGGGCGGCCTGAACGCAGCCGTTAGCCTAAGCACCAAGCTATCCGGAAAACAGTTCCACTGGCAGGCACACATCGCACGAGATGAAGGTGTTGTAGACGACCGCAACCGCATGATCTATCTCGTCGCCCAAATTAAAGACCCCTACAATCTGCAGAACCAGGCAGGCACAATAAGGCTGCCATTTGGCACCTATGTCACAGCAGAAATTCAGGGCATGACTCTTCCCGCCGCAGCTAGCGTTCCCCGTGAGCTTCTCAGGGATAAGCGCGTCGCACTGCTTCAGCAAAGCAAACTCACCTTTACCGAGGTAGAGGTTGTCAGGCACCAGGGAAAATTCAGCATCATTTCTGCAGGCTTAAAAAATGGTGATCAGCTCATCACCTCATCCTTAGAGTACCCGGTAGAGGGAATGGAGCTTAACCCAGAACAAAGACCAAGCAGCGAACAACCAATAAGTACAGCAGAGCCCGCCGAAAAAATAAACGCTGACACGGAGAGCTAATATGTCTACTGCAAGCGACAAGCTCGCCGACCAAGACCTCGACACTTCCCGCGGCATCATTTCCTGGTTTGCACGCAACCCTGTAGCCGCAAACCTTTTGATGGCAGCGATAATACTTGGCGGCCTGTATTCCGCCTCCATTATTCGTAAGCAAATGTTCCCGCTGGTGGAAAACACCTGGATTAATGTGTCTGCGGTTTATCGTGGGGCCTCACCGCAAGAGGTTGAGGAATCCATAACCACCAAACTGGAAAATGCCTTCCAGAGTATTGAAGGCTTAGATCGCATCATTACCCGCTCCAATCGCGGCTCTGCCTCTGCAAGCTTGAAAGTATTGGACGGCTATGACCCACAAATTGTGCTGGACGATATTAAAAATGCGGTCGATTCCATTTCCAGCTTCCCCGACAGTATGGAGCCACCCCAAGTGGTTCATAAGAAATTCCGCCAGGATGTTTTGTGGTTGCATCTGGCAGGTGATGTGCCTACCAGGGAGTTAAAGCGCCTGGGAGAAAATATTCACGATGAACTACGCGCATTACCGGATGTAAATATTACGGAGTTTTTCAGTGGCGCACGCTATGAAATAGCAATAGAGGTCCAACGCGATAAACTCCAGGAATATCAGCTGCGCTTTACTGATATCGCCAACGCTGTACGCAGTTTTTCCACCAACCAGTCAGCAGGGGAAATAAAAGCTGATGCCGGTAATATTTCTGTACGGGTTGAACAGCAAGCATACGTAGGGGCTGAATACGAAAACCTTCCCTTGCGAACCCTGGCCGACGGCACAAAATTGCGCCTAAAAGATGTTGCTATAGTGCACGATGCTTTCGAAGAGGGCGTTAATTACGAAAAACTGGACGGCGTAAATGCACTCACATTCTTTATTGGTGCCTCCACTGACCAAAGCATTACCGACGTCGCCAAAACCGTAAATGCCTATATTGAAGAGCGCAGAGAAACCCTGCCAGAGGGCTTGCGGCTGGAAACCTGGGCGGATATGACCTATTACCTGAACGGCCGCCTCGATATGATGCTGGAAAACATGATGTGGGGAGGTTTACTTGTTTTCCTTATTCTCACTCTATTTTTAAGAACCAAGCTGGCTTTCTGGGTAATGATGGGCCTACCTGTGAGCTTCCTCGGCGCCCTGGCTTTTTTGCCTTTAAGCTGGGTGGATGTGACGATCAACGTGGCCAGTCTTTTCGCTTTTATTATGGTGCTCGGGGTGGTGGTGGACGATGCCATTATTATTGGTGAAAGCGTCTATACCGAAATCCAGGATCGCGGACAATCAATCGACAATGTAATAAGGGGGGCTCAACGTGTTGCCACACCTGCCACCTTTGGCGTACTAACCACTGTGGCCGCTTTTCTGCCGATGGCCTTGGAAAGCGGCCCACAATCTGCCTTCCCCCACGCCATTGGCTACGTTGTCATTCTTTGCCTTATTTTCTCGCTGGTCGAATCAAAACTTATTTTACCTGCCCATTTGGCAGGCATGCCGCTAGAGAAAAAGGAAACTAACAATCCGCTTACCAAAATAAGAAGGCGTATAGATAATTTTCTCAGTAAGTTTATACGTGAAACATACGCGCCTTTTTTAAAACGCTCTATCAATTACCGCTATACCATTTTTATTGCTTTTGTCTGCACCATTGTGCTCACCGTCACCATGTTCTCTACCGGCCATATTCGCATGATCATGTTCCCCAAGGTGCCGCACGACTTTTCTGTAGTGAACCTGGAAATGAACCCGGACGCACCCGAGAGCGCCCTGCTTGATGGTATGTACAAGCTCGAAGCCATGATGCGCGAAGTAGAAGAAGATGTCCTACAGGAATTTGGTACGGCGATGGTTGCTAAAATTCATATGTATGACGAAAACCGTACCAGTGCAAAAATTCAGGCAAAATTGGTGGACCCCGATGACAGACCTTTTGATACTTTTGAACTGTCCCGTCGCTGGCGGGAAAAAATGCCCAGCATCCCTAACAAGAAAAACATCACCATTAACGACAATGTTTTCGGCCGACGCGCCAATGACGGCGACATCAGTTTCAGATTAAAAAGCCGAAATGAAGAACAACTAAGGGCCGCTGCGGATACCATAGCCAGAGAGCTTGGCAAAATGAAGGGCGTTTCAGAAATTAACGACAGTGAACAGGCTGCGGCAAAAGAAATTCGTTTTAAACTAAAGCCTGTTGCCTATAGCCTCGGCCTTACCACCAACGATGTAGCCTCACAGGCGAGTTTCGCACTGTATGGGCTGGAAGCACAACGCATAATGCGAGATAGGCAGGAAATTCGAGTGATGGTGCGCTACCCGCGCTCAGAGCGCGATTCCATGACTTCGATAAATCAGGTACTTATTCGCACCCCGGAGGGGGCTGAAGTTCCCCTGTCCGAAGTGGCCGAGATTGAATACACCACAGGCCTGAATCAGATTTACCGGGAAGAGGGAAACAGAGCAATTACCATCTGGGGCGATGTAGACGAGCAGCAGGCTGAATCACTTAAAGTCGCCGATGAAATGAAGAAAAATGTATTCCCGCAGGTGCTAAAAGATAATCCGGCGGTATCTATAGAGGAATCGGGAAAACTGAAAGACGACAGAGAAGGCTTTATAAACCAGATACTCAGTATTCTAATCATTTTACTCCCCATATACGTCCTGCTGGCTCTACCCTTAAAATCTTATCTGCAACCCTTAATGATAATGTCGGTAATTCCTTTCGGTGTAATCGGTGCTATTTGGGGCCATATACTTTTGGGCATGGACGTAAGCCGTATGTCTATGTTCGGCATTTTCGCGGTCGTCGGCGTTGTGGTAAACGACTCGCTGGTGCTGGTGGACTACGTCAACCGCGCCAAGGCAAGAGGTGAGACATTAATAGAGGCGGTACTACACGGTGGTCAAAAACGTTTTCGGGCGATAATGCTAACCTCATTAACAACGTTTATTGGCTTAATTCCAATAATGACGGAAACCAGCCTGCAAGCAAAAATCGTAATACCCATGGCGGTGTCACTGGCTTTCGGCGTATTGTTCGCCACCCTGGTTACTTTAATCCTTGTCCCTAACCTGTATATAATCTCTGCAGATATGGGAAAAGGGTTAAGAAAATTAAGCGGTAGTCTTGGTAACCTGGCAAGTGGCACTACTGTAAAAAACCAGTAAATCGTTGCTCTTATGAGGGCCTGGGCTTAATCTGCAGCATGAATTAGATATTTTAATGCTTCCATTTCGCCACGTTCGGAGTAGGTCGATAAATATTCCTGCCATTGCTGGTCCGATAATTTCCAGTTTTCGTTATTCACAACCCTGTCGCTGAGCGAATTTGACAGAGAGTGATATTCGTTAGATTTACCTAGCATCTGGTTCATATAATGCTTGCGCAGGTCTTCTGAACCGGCACTGGAATGCACCACCATACTGTGGCCAAGCATTTGCGTTGTCATACTTAAGCCTGTGCGGCTTAAAGCCAAACCCCGGCCAAAACAAATATCCCGCCATAAGGAATTGGACATTTGCTCCTGACACATCCTCATCATTTCTGACATGCGCTCACTTTTACGAGCGCTGGTGGCACTCAGGACTTCCTCAATAAATTTTCCATCCCGTTCAGCGCCTCGCTCCGTTAAGGCATCACCAACAGCAGAGATATGTTGCCACTGATAATCATCCGCCACCTTGGTAGAAAGCGATTCTCCCAGCGATACAAGCGCTGCATCCACATCCCCGTCCCGGTAAGCCTGCACGGCTTTAAAATCCCGCACCAAGCCGTTGTTGCCATCCATTTCAGCCAGTACATCAAAAACATGAGGGCCACAGTGTGTGGAATTTGGCTTTGCCAGGCAGTGCTCTATCACCATAAAGTTAACAAGTGTATTTTGTGGGTCCAGCATCAAGGCTTCAAATAGTAATTGCTCGCGGAGATCTTCATCACCTTCGAGGCTAGCCAGAACCAGTAAGTCCTCTGCACTACCGGAACTAAGCATTTCTTCACGCCATTGCTCGATTAATGACACTCGAGGCTCAGGTTTAACGGAGCTTTGCTGCAACTCGGCAGGCTCAGATTTAGTGTGAATATTTTGATCGGACTGAGGCAAAGCAATAGGAGGTTTTTTCTGGCCAAGCTCGGCAGGTTTAGCCTGTTCAGCCGTGGCAGGCTCAGTGACAATTTTCTGAACTGAATTATCGGCAAACAGGAGCCAAGCAATAATCGGAAGCGCAATCATCAGAACAATTAATTTTTTCAATCGAACTTACTCAAGATTAAGCAATTAGAAACCCTTACTGCGAGGCGGGTTAGCTGTTAATTTGTGCACAATTATGACACACACGGAATTTTACGCCATAAGTGTCACCCCATTACGAAATGCGTAACAAGCTACACGTAACAAATTTACCCAATTACCATAAAGCAAGCGTATGAATAGAATGCTTGGGACTATCAAAAATTATTTGATAGAAATGTTAAGCATTAAGGTAAATATTTTACAGAAATATTAATCTAAGGCACTAAACTGTAAGGGAGACTCTGAGATATATGAGTAAATTCTTTTATGTAATCTTCAAGCAGCCCAGCTAACAAGGAATTATGCATGAACAATAAAGACGCGCTTATGATTGCCAATAGCCTACTTTGTGAAATTCGCTTACTACTTAACCAGGACAAAACCGAACAAGCCAAATTGGTGGCCGAGATTGGTCAAACATTGCCCATCGAAGAGAGCAGCTACACTCGAGATATGATCACCTACGAAAAATTGTTTGATTATATGCAACGTTACCCTGAGCGACAGGAGCTACTGCATTTCCATAGTCTGTTAAATATTGACAACAACTATACGGAGCCTAGCTTACAAGCCGTGGCTAACTAAGCGCCGGGAATTTGACAATTTCCGTATAGCACACGCCACTAGGCCTTAATTCACTGCAAAACAAGCTATAACCTTCGGCCCGCCAGCTGTGTGCTGTAACGGGCCGATTTATACAGGTTTCAGTTTCATCTTGCCGCCAGGGCTGCGAAGCTCTAGCCAGCGTGATATGTGGCACGAAACTCCTTGTGTCTACCGGCACTCTCGCCTGGCACAAGGCACTTACAAGGCTCTTCTGTAAGCCCAGCAACTCTGCAACAGGCCTTATTCCAAGGTAAAATAATTTTTGTGAAAAATGGCCATAGCCAAGGGTATAAAGCGCTATAGGCTCAAACCGCAGCCCGCCAATAGCAGCCTTAACCTCAGCCGCCTCAGCCTCGCCAATGAACACCAGCGTTACATGGTAGTTTTGCACTGGAATAGCCGCCGCACCGGCAGGCAAAGGGGCCTGCCTGGCAATAAGCCGGCAAATATTTTCTGGGACTTTTAAGCCAACAAACAGGCGAGCCAAGACTAGTTTTGCTTATTTATTGAAAGGCGAGAAAACCACTTCTCTACCTTCCTGAGGGTCTGCGGGAATATTAAAGCTCAACACCAGCGAAATCAGCGCGAAAAAGGCGCCGATTAAAAAAACCGCTGTTGAAGAATATATCCAGACTATCCCGAGCAGCGCGGGAATAAAAACAGCGGCTATATGATTGATCGTAAAACTCACACTGGCGGTCGCTGCAATGTCTTTTTTATCCGCAATTTTCTGAAAGTAGGTATGAATAGCGATAGCAAGGGCAAAAAACAAGTGATCCAACACATACAGTACCCCCGCAAGTATTCCTGTTTGCACGAAAGCATAACCCACAAATATAACAAATAGCGCCATGTACTCAATATTCAGGGCACGTCGCTCACCGATATGGCCAATCAACTTACCTATTTTGGGTGCGAAGAAAAAATTGAACACATAGTTAATAATAAAAAGAAGACTAATCTCGCCAACACTGTAGCCAAACTTTTCAACCATCATAAAGCCTGCAAACACCACAAAGATTTGCCTGCGCGCTCCACTCATAAAAACAAGTGAATAATAGAGCCAATAGCGCGAACGAAAAATTAGACGCTTATGCTGATCTACTTTAGGTTTGAAATTGGGGAATTTTTTGTAAATCACAAAAATAGCAAGCAAGCCACCTAACCCCGCCAGCAAATACATCCATTTATAATCTATCCCCAGGCGGTCCATGGCAATAAAAATGAGCGCGTAAGCAGAAAGCGCTGCCAATGCCTTAATAGACAGCGCGCGCCCGAGAAAATGGGCAGACTCCTCCTTGGCCAACCATTGAAGAGTTAGTGACTTATTGATTGTTTCGAAGTAGTGAAATCCCACAGACATTAGAAATGTGGTGAGGTACAGGCCAATGGAAAAAGGAAAAAAACCCGTTAGTGCAACACCTAAACCCATCACCGCAACAGAGAGCATGGCAAAATACTGTTCACGGATAATTAATAAAACAAAGACGGCAGTGAATGCAAGGAAACCGGGAATTTCACGCACACTCTGTAATATGCCAATTTCAACTCCGGTAAAAGCCGCGCGCTCGACCACAAAATTGTTAAGTAACACTTGCCAACAGGCGAACATAAAGGACATAACGAAGGTCATGCAGAGCAGAAGGTTTTCCGGCTTTTGCCAGAAGCCCGCTTGTTCAAAGGCCTCACCCTTGCCTGCTATGGTTGCTATGTTCTCTATATTGTCTGACATCACACTAGACCTTTTTGTATTGGTTTGGGTGTTTAATCTTCAACACCCAGTTTTTCGTGGTATTTTTCTTCCAGTTCATGCAGCTCTTTCAGCAGTTTTTTTGCTAAGTCGGCATTGCCTTGTTCGAGCGCCTGCTGGATTTTTGCAGTTCCATCCTGAACCTTCTTCAATCCTTCGTCAAAAGTCAGTTGATCCTCCTCTTTTACTTTTTGCTGCACAGCCACTTCCAATGCAGCGGTAAAATCCCCCAACTCCTTTTTAAGCTGCTCAAGCTCTTCCGATTTACTCATGGCTTTCATGGAATCTCCCATGCTCTCCATGGCCTCATGAAGGTCGCTTCCACGGGAACAGCCAAGAACGGACAGCATCGCACTCACAAGTAGAGCCAAAACCAGTATTTTCATAGTCATCACCTTTTGTATTCGGGCCAGTTAACAAGTATCCAAATAAATTATCGCTAGAACTCGAGATCGTATCATAAGCTCAGGTGGCCTTTGTGGTCTGGTCTTAGATACATCTTGAGCACAGGATAGATCGATTGTTAGCACAATTTTACTCAGAGTCGTTTACACTAAGATAACTGACGCGTCAAAAATGCTAACGGCTAACTTGGAACAGCCAGATAAGTAAGTACACACTAACAATGCGAGCACTGCTTCTACTGATAGTATCGACACTGACAAGCCCTCTTCTGTCTGCGGCCGATGCCGAGCTCAACCCTCACGAACGACAAGCAGAAGTGGTTACTGTTCCTGTAGTAGAGAGAGCAGCTAGTCATCACGAGTACGCCAATACCTTATTAAGACTGGCTTTAGACTTAACAACAGAAGAATTTGGCCCCTACAGAATCCGCTACTACAACAAGGCAATGACCATCCGTCGCCAGCTTGTAGCGCTCGATCAGGGTGATAGCATCTCCGTCGCTCTATCCATGCCTTCCGCGAGCTGGTTAGAAAAAGCCGATATGGTCCAATTTCCCTTACTGAAAGGCCTCGCCAGTTACCGGCTGTTCTTTGTGCGAAAAACAGATCAGGACGGCCACGCGGCAATACATTCGTTGAATGAGCTTAGAGCGCTAAAAATCGGACAGGGCAGAGGGTGGTCTACTGCAAAAATTCTTGAAGATAATAAATTTGAGGTAGTGTACGGCGAGAGTTACAAACACTTATTCCCCATGTTAAAAACAGCGCGCTTTGATGCACTAATGCGGGGCGTTTACGAGATAGAAGCAGAATTCAAAACTTACAGCTCCGCCATGCCAGAATTAGCTATTGCTGAAAATTTTGCCGTATACACCTACTTACCCATGTACTTTTTTGTGAATAAGCGCCAAGTATTACTTGCAGAGCGACTGGAAGCCGGCTTAAAGAAAGCACACGCTACAGGGCAGATCGATAAAGTATTTAATCGGTATTTCGGCCGATCCGTACAGCTGCTCACGCAAAAGAAAATGCAAATATTTTATTTGAGTAATACCAATATCAATAACTCTTTTCTGGCCCATGATAGGCCCTACCTGCTAAATATGGTTGAGCCCTGATTTAATTGGACTTATTCAACCCTTATACCTCAAAACCAAAAGGCCTCAACATCGCGCTATATAGCCGAAGTACTGCTGCAAGTGCTGCTTATTAATAATGCCTCGCCTTCTCAAAAGCTTCTGCCAACATCCAAACATCACTTTCCGCCCTGTGATGCCGAAAGCGATCGAGGGCTGCCAATTCCAGTTTTTGATCATTGAAGTGCTGGGACTGCTCGGAAGAAAGAAGCTCGTAGATCGATGCTATAAAACAGGGGCGTTGCTGTTTTACAGCGAAATACAGCTTATCCAGCCAATCGGCATCCCACTGATGCGCATCACTATATAAATCACCCGCGTAGCCAGCCAAAAATTTATTTAATTGGGCGACAACTTCCACTGCAGGTAAACCTTCCTTATACAGAGTTTCGCGGGATATGCCGTGCATGCTCTCAGCAGTATTACACCAGAACTGCCAGCTGGGCTCTGGCTTAATTAACCACGAGCGGCTCTCGCCCTTAAGTAATACGGCAACCTCGATGGGGTAGGACGTGAAATGCAAACCACTGGCTTCGATATCAATTATCGGTATATTTTTCATAGGGCCTTAGCGCACATAAGTAAGGATCGCGGGCGAGCAGTAATATACGTCTGGCCACTCGAAAAACTTTGCCATTCTGCAGTGCAAATATTGTATACAAATACAGCAGCCGGAGACTAGAAAGCCCGCTTGAATAAGCGCCCTTTAGGGACCAAAACTGTCGCATAAGCGCAAGGGCTAAAACCCTATCGAAGCTACTCTTTTTTCTGCTGGGTAGCAATGGCTATCTGTTGCGGTATTGATCGTATTCCATTCGTTTATCACCTGGTATAGCGCTCAATTCAATTGCTGGTGTTCTTCTCGATTTGCGCAGGTTTTTCTTGCGTTTCTAGCTCGCTAAATCTCCTCTCGCCACAAAGACCTGAAAGAATTACACCTACGGGTTGCTAGGCCAGGGTAGCCTGTTTAATGTACCTCTTATTGCACCTCCGCCACATGGCCATAACCTTCGGCATTGCTTAGTTCTACCCCCACATCTAAGGTTTCTGGCGCTCGCTCACAAAGATCCAACACAGGGTCTGCCACACGATCGTTTAAAGCATTTATCATCACGCGCAGCCCCGTACAAGCTATACTTTGCAAAACCACTACTCGCTGAATTGTGGCGGCCTGACAGCCGTTTGGGCGACTTAGGGCAGCTCTTAAACCAGAAGCACTGTCTCTGCGGACTTAGCCACAAGGTATCTGATGCTGATGGTGTACCAGAACGCAGACCATTTGCCCTCGTTAGAAAAGTAACATCGCGAATATGCGCCTTATGAGGGTTTCAGGATGGCCTCAATGTGGGCTACAAGCTGAAGGCTGGCACTGCTCGATAGCGTCTACGGCGCTTCTGCATCGCAGGTGTTAAAGGAGATAATTCCTGAAAACCAGAGATACCTTCTCATTGTTCAAAGGTAGCCGAATCAAGCGCCTGACACAGTACTGGATTATCGCCTTGCTCGCTGCGGCATGGGCCATCCAGAGCGATCCCTTTTGGGACAAGCTGATGTCTGAGGCAGAACAACGGTATGGCAGCGCTGGCAAGCAAACGCTTAGCCAATGGCGTACGCTGGTGCAAGAAAATAAAAACGAAAAAGAAAATACAAAGCTTGTTAAGGTGAATGACTTTTTTAACCAGCGGATTCACTTCGGCGAGGATACCCTAATCTGGGGGGAAAAAGATTATTGGGCCACGCCACTCGAGACAATGGGTACCTTAAAGGGAGACTGTGAAGATTTCAGCATCGCTAAATATATCAGCCTGCTAAAGCTCGGCGTAGCTAACGAAAAGCTACGACTCACCTACGTCAAAGCGCGCCTGAGCAATGGTCGATCCCAGGCGCATATGGTACTCGTCTACTACACGCAACCAAATGCCGACCCTCTGGTTCTGGATAACCTCAGCATGCAGATACTGCCCGCCTCCAAGCGTCCAGACCTCAGCCCAGTGTTCAGTTTTAACAATGCGGGGCTATGGGTTGGCGGCGGCCGCGATCCAAAAGTGAAAGACCCCGGTACGCGCCTGTCCCGCTGGCGCGATGTGATGATACGCATGCAACGTGAAGGCTTATATTAATGGGAGTTGATAGCAGCAATGTCTTTATATAAACAATTCTGGCTATTTATTATTTTACTGGTGAGCACAGCCTTCCTGGGCAGCGTTATTTTTAGCTGCATCTCGGCAAAGAATTATCTTGAAGAACACCTTACCCAGAAAAATAACGACAATGCCCTAACCCTAGCCTTGTCGCTATCTTCCGGTAGCCAGGATCAAGTCTCTATGGAGCTGTCTGTAAATGCGCAGTTTGACTTGGGCCACTACCATTTTATTAGCCTGGTGGACACCGAAGGCGAAATAATCGCGACGCGCTATGACGACGAGCAGTATAGCGAAGCACCAGCCTGGCTGATGAAGCTCTTTCCAATAGAAATAAAGCCGGGCGTGGCAAATGTAAGCAGTGGCTGGCAGCAAGTTGGCATTCTCACTTTAAGCTCCCATGAGAGGTTTGCCTATAAACAGCTATGGAACAATGTTAAACAGCTTATTTACTATTTCGTGCTGGTGTCTTTGGCTTTTAGTGTTTTGGGCAGTGTTGCAATACGTTGGTTAAGCCAATCGCTTAACCAGGCTGTGGCACAGGCAACAGCCATTGGCGACAAGCGCTTTATTACCACCAGCGAACCTCGCATACCGGAATTGCGTAATCTTATTCGTTCACTCAACAAGCTTTCCGAACATGTTAAACAGATGCTTGAGAATGAATCGAGCAAACTGGAAACGTTGCGACAGCAAACCCAGTACGATGAAGTGACCAGTCTCTACAACCGAGCGCCTTTGCTCGGGCAGCTCAACTCATTATTACAGAAACAAAATGAGGCCTCTCGTGGCGCGCTGCTTATGCTAAGAATCGTCGACCTTTTTGATTTAAACCAGCGAGCCGGCCGACAGACAATTGACAGCCTGTTAGTGCAATTTGGAGAGCAAATTCTAAAAGTCTGCCGCCAACACAGCAGCCAGGCATCAGCGGGTCGCCTAAACGGGTCTGACTTTCTACTGATTATTCCCACCGCAGATCAAGTGGCCGAAAAAATGGTTAAAGACCTATTCGAATTACTGATGGGTGTCTGCCGAGAGCGAAATTTGAATGATATTACTCTGTTAACATCGAGTACTGTTTATCGTAGCGAGCACAACACTAGCGAGCTGCTTTCCAGCTTGGATCAAGGCTTACAGGACGCAGTAAACAATCAAACAAACTGGTTTTTTGTAGATACACAAACAGCACTGTCGGAAAACGACAGACAAACACAATGGCCGCAAATCCTAAATCAGGGGTTTTCCGAGCAAGGCTTTCAATTGAATTTAATACCCGTTGTCACCGCACAGGGAGACTTGCTTCACTGGGAAGCACCGCTGCTGCTGCAACAGAAGGGTATGCCGTCGCTTGATGCTGCGCAGTTCATGCCACACATTTCCAGGCTTGGTATGAGCTTTCAGCTCGACCGCACTGCCGTGCAGATGGCAATAGACACGCTCAAAAACAAACCGAGTAATTTAGCCATTCGTCTCTCCGCCAGCACTCTCACCAAGCCAACATACATGAAAGAAATTGCGGCGCTCATTAAGCAAAGCGCGCACCTTTCTCACCATTTAAACATTGAATTCGCCGAGTACAACGTTTTTCCCAATATCGACGCCTTGAATACCTTTTGCCAGCTGCTACGGAGCTTGGACTGTAAGGTAGGCATCGCCCATGCGGGCCAGGAAATCAAACAGTTAGGCAAGGTGCATAACCTTGGCTTGCATTATGTAAAAATAGATTCATTTTTTATTCGAGACATTCACACCACCCCTGCCCATCAAGCTTACCTCAGGGGCTTGTGCACCCTGCTGCATTCCATTGGCCTAAAGGCTATTGCCGAAGGTGTAAATTGCGCCGACGAGTGGGAGTCGCTGAAGCTTTTGGGTATTAACGGCGGAAGCGGTGACTTCTTAAGTGCTGACGGCCTAAGCTAAAAGAAACCGTCGTCATCATCTGATAGCAATTCCAGTCGGGTTGATAGTTTTCCACGCAAAACTTGCCGCTCGCGCATTTTTTCCTGTGCAATTTCAGGCAGGTCCGTTAATAAAATGTAATTCTTGGCAACCAAAACATCGATCAAATCCTCCAGCACGCGAACAAATTCGATGTCGGACTCCACCATGCGAACTTGATCACCACCAACATTTTGAATAAATTTCAATATTGAGGGATCACTGTTTGGCAGTAATTCAGTAAAGCCCGGTTCCAATGATTGGCTTATGGCAACAACCTCACCGTCACTATTTCGTTTTATATATGGCACATCACGCTCCCTGGAAAACCACTCACTTGCATATAGGATTAAATAACAGGGTAATTAGTCGGTAATTATCTTTCCTCGACCAATTAAATCCTGAATGATTGCGTTTTGGTCGCCAGCAAATGCTGTGACTAAATCCACCCCGCTCAGCTCGATGCGCTGATCTTCCATCGCACTGTTGTATACGCCGCCATCAAAGCCGCCGTCCGAACTCACATGGATAATGGTATCCCCTCCCTGCACCTCAACGTAGAGGTATTCAGAGAGAGAGTTCTCGCTTTCATCAATGAGTAAATCGCGTAAATCGAGAGCATCGCCGGTACTTGAGTTGTCGAAGTCGCTCACCTGATCCTGCGCCGGTGCACCCATGCTGGCGCTGTCTGCCAACTCCCAGGCAAACACATCAGCACCCAAGCCTCCAACCAGCGTATCATCACCCGCGCCACCATAGAGCAAGTCTTCACCGTCACCACCATCTAAACTGTCGCCTCCGAGGCCGCCAAGTAATACATCATTACCGCCTCCGCCGTTGATGGTGTCTGCACTGTCTCGACCGACTAATATTTCTCCACTATCACTACCCGTTAAGGTTGTGGTGTCGATGAACATTACGTCCGCGTATGTGGAGTCTGACAAAGTGCCATCCGTTACGGAGTACTCAAAACTCGGCGAACGGTATACAGCATTGCTGGTATCTATGGACATGTAAAGTTCGTAAGTGCCGGTACCCGTATCAGTGGTAGTAATTTGTGCGTAGTAGTCACCATCGGCATCTGCAGTAAAACCACCCCAGGGCTGGCCGTTACTGGCAATATTTTGGATGAAATTGCCACTGGCATCATAAACTGCCATTTCAACCGCGACACCGGCGTTATCGATGTCGAACCAGATATTTTCACCCTCGGCAAGATTCAGCTGTAGCCAATCCTCATCCGCAGCACTTGCATTGCCATCGCTTGATAGGCTGCCATAATACGCGGCACTGAAGCCCGCCACATTCAAACCCGCCAGGTTACTGACATCGGCACCGAACAGGGAGCGATCCGTAAAATCTACAGCGGTCGCCATACTGTTATTCAGCGGTGTCGTTTCCGAGTCTCCGGAGGCTTCTGTAATTTCCGCAGCAACTGCGCCAAAATCGTCTTCACTGGGGACCAAACCGCTGATATATGTATAGGTGCTGGGTCCAGGACCCGAAACACTGCCGGATACTGCATTACCTACAAAACCAATATAGTCACCCTGTGAAGTCACGTCATTGTGCAGCAAGGCCGCATCATTGACCGTCACTGTATTATCTAAACGGTTACTGATGATGCTGTCTCTATTGGCATCAAGCGCCGGGCTGTATTCAAGGTTAATGGTTAAATCGGCGGTAAGGGTGTCACCATCGCCATCTATAGCGGTTATGGTGAAAAGCTCCTGTTCGCCAACCACCTGTGTATCAACCTCCACGCGGTAGCTGTACTGTCCGGAAAGGAAATCCACAGAAATGGTTCCACCCAATGCCGTTGTGACAGCAATATCTTCCAGAACACCCGGGCTGTATGAGTAGGTGGTGCCATCTACCACCACACTTTGAATATAGCCACCATCGGCACCCACAAAAAATCCACTGCTGCCATCACCTTCTAGAATGGAAATGGAACCGCTAACGGTGCCGGACTCCAGGGTGGCTAGCAGGGTATCAGCGAGATCATTGGCGTCGGCAACCTGAATGGCATAATCATCGGTGCCATTGGCGTCAACGTCGTCGTTAGGATAGGCGATCGGTTCTATGGAGCCCAAGGAAACATTACCTACACCGATACCAAAGGCGATATCCACATTATTGCTGTCCAGGAAAGATTCCCAGGTGGACTGTAATGTTGCATCCACATCGAAACCAGCATTCGGCTCACCGTCGGAGATAAAATACACAAGGGTTTTGTCACCTGCGGGCGGAGCAAAATCGGTCATCACGCCGTTTAGCGCCGTGCTATATTCCGTACCTCCAGCGGCATTAACACCACTTAAATAATCACTGGCACCGCCAATATCGTCGTTAAACCAACCAGAGCTATTAACATCCGACGAGAAATCAACAATTTGAATATTGACGTTGCCAACGCTTTCGTAGGACTCAAACAACTGATTGAGTGCATCTCGGGCGATATCCATACGCACTTGAGTGGGGTCAAAATCGGCGTTGCCAAAAGAATTACCGTTTACATCCCAGCCCATGCTACCGGACCTGTCGAGCACCACAACCAGATTGTAGGTGTCCACTTCGTCGCTGGCGCGAATGGTTGTTTCGATGTCGCCGCCCACAGGGGCATCGTCCACCAGGTTAATGGTCAGCTCCGCGGTGGACTGCTTGGTGCCATCGTTGAGGGTATAACTAAACACCTCACTGGAAGTGTCGCCGGCGAGATTATTAGAGAGCAAGGTATATTGATAGTCACCCGCTCGAACACCATTGGCCAGGTCACTTTGTGTATACACCACCAGTTGCCCCTGGCTTGAACTGGCCGTAATTAGGCCCGAAGCATCGGCGGTGAAGTTGGCTCCGCCAAAACTCACCTCGTTGATAATAGCGTTTGTCGTAAGCCCTTCATCGTTATCCAACAGGTTCCCCGTAGAAACAGCGGAACGCAATCCTTCTTCACTGCCATTGGTCAGGGCAGACTCATACGCTATGTTGCTATCGGCAATGGCAGTGGGCAAGGGGTCATGATTTAAGGTTAACTCGGCACTGCTCCTGTCGCCATCGCTATCTTCAAGGGTATAGGTGAAAGCTTCAGATAGGCTGAGTGCCGGCGTGTAGCTGGCGCTCTGCAAGGTGTAATCATCATTGTTATCGTTGGCCGTGAAAACAACATATCGGAAGACGGAACTGGGGTTAATAGTGACCTCAGTTGAACCCGGGGCAAAAGTAGCGCTATCCACCAGGTTCATTGATTCGTCATAGATAGACCACTGGCCACCGTCGTTATCACCGATTGCCCCGAGAGTAAAACTGGCCGCTGTGGCATTGGTATTTAAGTCCAGCGCAATGGCTTCGGCATTACCGCCGCGCTGATCCAACTGGTAATTGGTACTGTTGCCACTGGGTGAGCTAAGACCAATACCGTTGCTATCGGTAAGATTGCCGGTGCCATCGGCAGCCGCTAAATTCAAAGTACCACTGTTATCGAAATCCGTTCCTGCGTTGTAGCCATAAAGGGTGACACCGGCACTCGTCCAGCTGGCGATATTTCCACCACCCATTGCAACCGGCGTTTGTGACTGGCTGGAGGCATAACTATAGGAGCCATCCCGGTTGATGCTTAAGGTACCGTAATCCGCATTAATAACCAGATCACCGCTCCCATCGAAACCGCTGTAAGTAACACCATCGAACTGCACGGACACCACCTGGGTGGCATCTTGCCCAAGACTATCAGAGCCGGTGCCATCACCACCCTGGCCAGAAATAACATTGCCGCTGATGGTTCCACCGAAGCCAACGCTATCGTTATCATCGAAAGCTGTTGGTTGGGTATCTGATACGTCGATGCTAACTTCAGTCCAGACAGAGCTTTCTGCACCATCGCTGGCGCGATAGGCGAAGCTATCGGTAAGAAGTTCACTCGCACTATGGTCCAGCGTGCTTGGTGCGACATAAGTAAAGGACCCGTCACCGTTAAGGGTAACTGTTCCGCCCAGCGCTGTAGTTACGGAGTTACTGCCATTAACCAGCGCAGAATTACTACCTGCTGTGTCTGTTGCAAATTCAATGGCACTGAGGCTGTTGCCTTCCGGGTCGCTATCATTACTCAATACGCCCGATGCGGCAGTTACCGTGAGGGTAGAACCTTCCACCGCTGCGTAGTCTTCGCTAGTGGTAAGCGGCGCTTCGTCTACACGCGCAATATTACTGGTGTCTGTGTCCGCCACGGAAACACCTTGTGCAGTAACTTCCACGGTAATATCCAGAGAGGATAAGTTCAGTGCATCATTATTTATTGCATTAACACCGGCTTGGGTTAATTGAACCTGATTTCCAACAAGCACAAAATAACCATCAGTATTATTGAGCAGCTGGTGGCTTAGCGCATCACCTCCGGGGTCGCTGGAAACAAAGGTGGCAACCACATCATTAACAGCGACAGATTCCTCGACAACATCAAGCGCCGTTACTGTGATTGCGGGTGGTAGATCAACAATGTTAGTGAGCGCAGCAGTGGAATCCACCACCAAGTTTTCGAAGTTTCCACCGCTGGTTGACGCGATGGTAGCACTGGCGCTTGCCCCGCCCGCCGCAGCCACATCAACACTGCCGCTAATCTCGCCAGCATCAATAATAATACTGGCACCATTGCTTAAGTTTACGGTAAGGGCTGTGTTGGCAGCATTATCAAGAATGGCGGTATAGGTGATCATCTCACCTTCGTTAACCGTGCCTGTAGCAGTGAGCGCGACATTACTGGTATCACTATCATCCAGGATAACAGTGCTTACTGAAGCGCTATCTACCACAAGATTTTCAAAACCGCCGCCACTGGCGGAGGCTATAGATTCACTTACGGAACTGCCGCCAAGATAAACATCATCACTGGCGGTAATTCCAACAGACCCGGAAAGAGCACCAGCGGCAATTACAATAACCGCGCCGCTCGATAAGCTGACCGTGACGGGTGTGGCTGCCGGGCTACCCAAGGTTGCCGTGTAAGTAATAACGCCGCCTTCTGTAACACTTGGCGTGGCACTCAGTGACAGTGAAGTAGCATCATTATCGTCGGTAATTGCGGTACTCACCGCAGCCGTATTAATTTGCAGGTTTTCGAAGTTACCACCAGATGCAGAAACAATAGATGCCGAAACACTGCCACCGCCGCTATAAACATCATCTGCGGCGACTACAGTTACCGTTGCAAGTGAGTCTCCACCAGAGATCAAGATAGTCTGGCCATTACTGAGCACCACAGACACATCGCTATCCGCCGGGTTAGACAACTGTGCGGTATAGGTAATAACACCACCTTCTGTGACGCTGGGCGATGCGCTTAAAGAGAGGCTTGTTGCATCGATGGTATCGGTAATATTGGTTACTGCTGGCGTTGAGTCGATAACAAGGTTTTCGAAGTTACCACCAGAAGTATTATTTATGGTTGCAGAGATTGATGCCCCATCCAGGTAAACATCTTCGTCCGCAGCAACTGTTACGTCTACCGTGCCTGAACTGTCGCCGGCAGCAATGGTAATGCTTTGACCATTGCTTAAATTAACGGTCATGGCGATGTCAGTTGGATTAGTGACTGAAGCGGTGTAGGTAATGGTGCCGCCGGCTTCAGTAATGGAGCCCGTTGCACTTAAAGATACAGTCGTTGAATCAATGGTATCTGCAATTGAAGTGACCGCAGGTGTGGAATCGATAATTACACTTTCGAAGTTACCACCGGACGTTGTATCGATGCTGGCAAAAACCGAAGAAGCATCTACATACACATCGTCGTCTGCTGCAACAGCAATATCAACTGTACCAGAGCTATCACCGGCGGCAATGGTAATGGTTTGACCATTACTTAAATTAACGGTCATTGCAGTGTCAGTTGGGTTAGTAACCGAAGCGGTGTAGGTAATGGTTCCACCAGCTTCGGTAATAGACCCAGTAGCACTTAAAGAAACTGTCGTTGAATC
>FXAI01000016.1:13550-93427 GCA_900177435.1 Alteromonadaceae bacterium Bs31 | reverse complement strand
ATCTCATCCATCGTTTGCTGGATGGTGCGATCGTGGTTGTTCGCCCAGAAGGTGTTACCAATGTAGAGCTCCATAGGTGCGCCGCCGGGGTTGGCCTGATCATCTGAAGGCTCATGACGACCTTCCAAACCGAACCAACTACCGCAGTTTACGGGGAACACTTCGCCGTTTTTGGTAATTTGACCGCTGTCGTTTACTCGGAATATCCCGCCACCGGAAGTAGAAGAGCTTGAGGAGCTAGAGCTACTGGAGCTGGAAGACGAGCTGCTGGAAGAGCTGGCGCCGCTGCTTGAAGAGCTGGAGCTAGAGCTTGATGAACTGCTAGAGCTGCTGCTTGAAGAGCTGGAGCTTGTGCCACACTCTACACCACCGCCACTAGTTGGCGATTGGTCGTTGCGACATGTTTGCTCGCCAATACACGTTCCGTTGGCCTCATTACCCCAGCCACTGTCCTGATTTTCACAAATTGGGAAAGTGCTGTGGCCCCACCAGTTACATACGCAAGCACTGCCACCGGAAGTACTTGAAGATGAGGAGCTTGAGGAGGAAGAAGAACTGCTGGAGCTTGAGCTAGAGGAGCTGGTTGAGTTCGACGAGCTAGAGCTGGAACTTGAAGAGCTGCTTGAGCTGGAGGAGCTGCTTGAACTGGAAGAACTACTTGAGCTTGATGAGCTGCTAGAGCTGGAAGTGCCACCAGAACATACGTCACCAGTAATTGTTGGTGTCTCAGCGGTGCCACCGTTGGTAAGACCCTGGAAACCAAAAGAAACGGTTTGGCCTGGAGAGATACTGGAATTCCAGTCCAAACCAGTAGCACTGTAACTTCCACTTACATTAGCATTCCAAGAGTTGGTGATTTCATTGTTGTTGTAGGACCAGCTCACCTGCCAGTTATTAATTGTGCTGTTACCACTGTTGGTAACTTCGATAAGGCCTGTAAAACCAGCGCCCCATGAATTTGATACCACATAGTTACACTCTGCAGCTGCAGAGCTACCCCAGGTAGCGGCAGTTAAGCCGAGACCAAGGACGGTAGCTAAGCGGTAACCTTTTAGCTTTTTAGTTAACATCGTAATAAATCTCCTAAGACTAAGAGTTCTTTTATTTTTAGGTTAATGCACAAATACCGCCGAGGTAGGGGCGGTATTTGTGCGAGCCACAATATATCCGGTGTGGCCATGTCTTCTTCCTTAGTGTTTTTCTACAGCTGCAGCTTTTTTATAGGTCTATATGGCCGCAAATTTTCTGGTGGCACTCGCCAATAATCGCCGAATTCAAAAGGTTGTAACTAAACGCTCAACTATGGATACGGAAAAAATTGTCAACAAAACCGAGTTTTTGCGTTTTTATGTATCAATTTTCTTGAGCCATTCACACCGCTTTGCCTGGGTAAAGCAAAGGCGACGCCCCTGAGGGACGAAACTCTTTGTGATGTTGTTAAAACGAACTAATAAAATGTTGACCCTTGTTGTTAATTATTATTCGAGCCTGTATTGATAACTCGTTGTACGAGTGTGCATTTCTGAAACCCAGCCCAAACGGATAAACGCTTAGTTTAAGTTTATTGTTATTGTTGCTGATCGCTGGATGCATACTGAGCTTCAGAGAACCAGTGGCCTATAATTCATTTTTTTTTTGCTTTATTCGTCCTTTTTTACGCTTGTTCCAGCATTTATACATTTGAAGAGGAGGGCAACAAAATAGGCAAAAGAAATATCAGATTTTTCAACAGGCTTTAGTTGGAGCCAGGTATGGAAGCGAGTTAATACTAATGAATGGGAACTCAGGCGAAACACAAAATGCAATAGGTTACATAACAAAACTGCAGGTTTGTCACATTTTTATATTTCGCTAAATTATTGAAAAATAAGCTGATTTTTTGTGGGGGCTCACAGTGTGATGGCGGTCACTTGTATTGAATCTGGCTGCACATTATCGCTCGTTAAGTGAACAAAGAGCGCTGGAATTGCTAGTTTTAAGTCGTATATTGCGTGCATTTAACCTTCTAAAGCTAAAGGTAACCGCCGTTTATCAGCCGCTCTTACTTGGGTTTCTTTTTTGTGCTTGTTTTGCGGGCCGTTTTCGCAGGTTTGCTTCTGCTTTCAGCACGCGGTTTTGATCGGCTAGGCTTTTCAGCTTTGCCGTCTTGCTGTTTTACCATCCGTTCAAGCTTGATGGCCCGTTGGCGAACGCGCGTTTTTTTCAATACGGCCAACAGCTCATCGGGCATACCTGCAGGCAGGTCTACGGTGCTGTGGTTTTCATAAATTTTGATATGGCCAATATAGCAGCCATCAATATCGGCTTCGTTGGCAATAGCCCCCACTATCTCACCGGGTGTAACCTGGTCGTTATGTCCAACCATGATTTTAAAGCGCTCCATTACAATCTCTGGATAGTCTCTCAGTGGCATAGCATCGCCAAGGTTGGGAATATCTTTTGAGGCTTTTCTTTCTTTCCTGGGTGACTCGTAATTATTGGGCTTTTCAGTTTTTTCGGGTTTTTCGGGTTTAGGCTTATTTTTAGGCGGAAGAATTGGTCGATCCTTCTGCAGCAGGTAGGCGAGTGCCGCAGCCACTTCTTCTGCACTGGTCTCATTTTCGTGGCATACCTCGGCAACAATACGCTGGAAGAATGTTTTGTGCTCGTTGTCCAGAGAGCTTGCAATCGATGCCTTAAATGCTGAGGCGCGTTTGTCTATAAGCTCAATTCGGGTGGGCAGCTCCATTTGCGTGATTTTTTGGCGAGTCGTTTTCTCGATACTGCGCAACATGCGTCGCTCGCGCGGCGCTACGAAGAGTATGGCCTTGCCTTTTCTGCCTGCACGACCCGTGCGGCCGATTCTGTGCACATAGGCTTCGTCGTCGTAGGGTATATCAAAGTTCAGAACATGACTTATGCGCTCAACATCGAGACCACGAGCGGCCACATCTGTAGCGATGATCATGTCGAGTTGGGCGTTTTTGAGCTGGTCAACGGTGCGCTGGCGCAGGGTTTGGTTCATGTCTCCATTGAGGGCAGCGGCTGAAAACCCCCTGGCATTCAGTTTTTCTGCAAGATCGACCGTTGCTGTTTTGGTTCTCACGAAAATGATCATGCCGTCGAAGTCTTCCACTTCGAGTATGCGGGTAAGTGCATCCAGCTTATTGGTGCCCGCAACCAGCCAGTAGTGCTGCTCAATGTTATCGCTGGTCATGGCTGCCGATTCGATACGGATTACCTTGGGCTTTTTCAGGTAGGTATCGGCAACACGTCTGATGGGGGGCGGCATAGTGGCAGAGAACAGCGCAATCTGTCGGTCGCCGGGGGTTTTCTGCAGGATTGCTTCAACATCTTCATTGAAGCCCATGCGCAACATTTCATCGGCCTCATCTAAAACCAGTGTTTTTAGTGCGCTTAGGTCCAGGCTGCGGCGTTCCAGATGGTCAAGCAGGCGGCCGGGTGTGCCTATAATGACGTGAACGCCACGCTGAAGCCCCCTTAACTGGGTGCGCATATCGTGCCCGCCGTAAATAGGGAGCACGTGAAAATTGGGTATGCCGGCGGCATAAGCCTGGAAGGCTTCGGAAACTTGCAGAGCCAGTTCCCTGGTGGGGCAAAGTACCAATGCTTGGGGTTTACGCTGTTTTATGTCGATATTGGCGAGAATGGGGAGCGCGAAAGCAGCTGTTTTACCTGTGCCTGTTTGGGCCATACCCAGCACGTCTTCACCGTTCTTCAAGGCAGGAATGGTGGCGGCCTGGATGGGAGTGGGCCGTTCATAGCCAACCTCGTTTAGTACTTTAAGAAGGCTATTGGGTAAATCGAGCTCGGCGAAACTTTCCACTGAGTCTTGTTTGCTGTCGGACATGGGCTACCTTAAGTGAGGCTTTGGCGTTGACTATAAGTCTAGTCAAGCGGGAGCAAAATGGGGTGTATATAAAAACGGGCGGCGATAATAACAGGTTCTTGCAAGAGTGACGCGAAAAGGATTGTAACAGAAGGTGAAAAAGGAGCGTATAGAAGATGAGTGCTGCCAGAGCAAAAGGCTCTGGCAGCGGATGGACCTTACTGATTTGCGGGTAGGGTAATAGCAGCTGGGCTTGCTTCGGTATTTTGCGCGTCAGGTTTTGGCAAAAACGACTCTACACTGGCGTTTAGCAGCGGTTCCACCTGATACTTTGCGATCTCGAAGACAGCATCCTCGCCAAAGCGTTTCACGAAAAACTTGTCTTCGTGGGTATAAAAAGCCAGGTTGGCATTGCTTAGGTCACTAGTGATATTCGCTACAAGGCTTGGGTTCTGGATAACGATTTCCTGCACAGCGTCCTCTGATACCAAGCTGTTAATAACCAGGTCGTTGAAGCGTTTAACCCAGCGCTTTATTGCTTCCTGGTCCAGCTCTTTGCCTTCCGGGCTGGGGCTTAAGCTCCACTCCGGCCCATCTTCGCCACTTATACCGCTCAGGCTAAAGGCATCAGTTTTTATGTTTGTAATGTTGCCGTCCACTTTAAGCACTGTTTTCTCCAGCCAGCTTTCGGGTTTGGCTGGCAGATCGTACTGAGCGAGGGTGAGCACATAAATGTCATTGCTTCCCTCAACTCGTGCGTGCAGCTTTTTATAGCTTGGGCTGGTGCCCAAGTACAGGCTTGCCAGTTTTTCTCCTTGCTGAAAAAACTGCAGTGTTTTTTGAGCGTTGTCGCTATGCACCTCAAACCGTTTGGCGGCACTTGTAGATGTGGCCGAGGGCCAGGATACTTTCTGTTCTGCAATGCTGCTTAGCACGTCTTCTATTTTATCTTGCATAGCCGGCATGTTGCCGTACTCGGGCATTATCCATTTGCCATCCACTTTTTTAAGCAAGGTGCGCTCACCTTCATTGTCGAGCAATACCAGTTCATCGACGTTTTCGATGTCTGCGCTTAACAAGCTTTGTGTGGACTTATTGCCGGCAGAATGACTACTGGCAAAATTAAGACTAATAATGACTACTAGCTGCACCACTAACAGCCCAGCGAGAATTTTTATGACTTTATTCATGCTGCAACTCCTTCATTTTTAGTAGCGTTGTTAGAAGCTCCGCTGGCAGACTTGGCCAGTTTGCTGAGCAGTCGTTGATGGTGTGCCCGGTTTTGCGATTTTCGCCAGAACACAAAAAGGTAAACGCCAAATAATGCAGCAATGGCCAGCCCGTAATTGAGGACTTCCCAAAACTGACGTTGATCGTCCGATAGGGGCGGCAGAGTGCGGTTAAAGTGGCTGCGAGATCGTATGGATAATAAGCCTTCGTCTTCCAGGCTCCACTCAACGGCGTTAAGCATGAACTGCAATGGATTGGTGGTGTTATTACCTGCCGTGGAACTTTGCAAGTTGAGAATGGTGTCTTCAGCAAAGGCATTGGAGCTGACCACTATCAAACGAGCAGATTCCGGAGAATGCTCCAGTACAGTGGTAATGACTTCGTTTTGCTCGGTTGTGCTCTCCGTGTCTTCGCTTGTTGCTGTCGACGCGTCTTGACTGTCCGTGTTCAGCAGTGGGGATTCCTTGCCTTTAAAGAAAGAGTCAAATCTACCCGATACCGCAACCGCAACAACTTGTGGCCCGACGATAGTGCCAGCTTCAAAACCACGGCTGCCATCGGCGCGAGCGCTAGGGCTAATATCCAAGCCTGAATGTAGCCAACTATTGGCGGAGCTTTTTGCTAACTCAGTAACACTGCGACCGGTATTTTTTTCCGCGTCGAGCATGATGGGGGACGCCCAGGGAACTGAGAGCTGCATTAAGCCTGCGGAAACAGGGTGGTCCTGGTTCAGCTCTTTTTCACGCAATTCCATAAAGAAGGGGTAATCTACTTCTGTGTACTCGCGCACAGAGAACATGCCGACCTGGCGCGTAACGGGTACCGGGAACTGAGAATTTTGCATGTCCATCACCATGGATTTGTCGATAGATAAACCGTGGTGGCTAAGCCAGCTCTCAAGCTTGCTGTCTACCTCGGCCGCAGCCATGCTCTGTTGCTGAAATTGTGCTTTATAGGGGGAGGTGGCCATCACAACGGTGCCGCCCTGCATGAGGAATTGGTCGATGGCGAACACGGCTTTATCGTCCAGATTTTCTGGTGCAAGAACCATCAGTAAGTCAACATCGTCATTTACTTTGCCAGCACTAAGGTCGCTAGGTACTGCTGTCATACTTTCATTAATTGCGGCCTGCAGAGAGTTGAAGCTTGCAGGCATGGGCTGACCCATTTGCGCCGCGTAAGGATTGTCGTTGCCTTTGGGCGCAACAAAGCCAACGGTTTTGGTGAAACCACTGGCAAAGCGTTTGAGGGCGGAGTCGAACACTCTCTTTACCGAGTCCTCTGTAAATTCCTCAGGCAAAGAAACTTGCACCGCAATTTCGCCGTTTTGCAATACCAGATAGTAGTAGAAAGTATTTACGTCAAAGAGGCTGGAGGCCATGGGTTGAAAACCATAGACCTCTGCCAGCTCCTGTGCCAGGGCGCCACCGTTAGCGTTGGGGTCGAGGAACTGGTATTTAAACTTGCCTTCCGAGTCGATAACGGCTTTATCAAATACGCTTTTAAAAAGGCCGTTTAACTCGAGCAGTGATTCTGGCAATTGCTGTTCAGACGAAACATAGGCGTTTAAAGTCAGCTCGCCTTTGATACTGTCGAACAGATTGCCGCCAGACTGGTATGCGTACAGTACTTGTTTTACAGCGTTGGTGATATCGTATTCCGGGTTACGTAATTTAACGTCGATATTGGTATCGTCTATTGTTTTTACTTCAATCAAATCCCTAAAGCCAAGAACTTTATATTCATCGCCGTATTGAACCAGTATGCTGAAATAAGAGTTTACGATGGATGATTGATAGCGATCCGCAACTCGGATGGGGTCTGGACGAATGCCGTATTTGCTGCCAGCTTCTTCCTCCGCTTCCGCATTTGTTGCAGGGTCAATTATTTCCACCAATACTTGCCCGCGATTTTGCTGAGCATACTCTTTCAGCAAGTCTTGAATTTCCGGAACCAGCGGAGCCAGCAGAGGATGGGTCTTTGCGCTGAAATAACCGCGAATGAGCAGGGGCTCTTGCAGTTGATTTAAATAGCCACGAGTAGCATCACTGATGGAATAGATTTTCCCTTCTGTGGTATCAATGCGCAAAGCAGAAATAGGAGCCAGTACAAAATTCAAGGCGAGGATATTTCCCAGAATTAAACCCGTGGCCAATTTCCACCGCAGGTGGTATTTTTTATCCCCATCGTCCGCCCAGCGGTCCTTTTCCAGGCTATACCTGTTGAGCACCAAAAATAGTACTGCAATGCTTATGTAGTAATAGAAGTCTCGAATATCCAGTACACCGCGTGTAATGGACTCGAAGCGCGAGCCACTACCCAATGACCTCAGCAGTTCGCCGGTCTTCGTGTTGACCAGATCTAGGAATACGTTGGAGCCCAAAATATAAAACAGCCCGCATACCAAGACCGTAAGAATGAGGCTGACGATTTGGTTATCGCTTCGACTGGAAATAAAAAGGCCAATAGCAAGATAGGCAGAACCCAACAACACGGTTGCAAAATAGGCACTGAGAACCGGGCCCCAATCCAGGTTGCCAATCATGGATATGGTAATGGGTAAGGGCAGGGTGAGCAGCAGTGCAATGAGCAGTAAGACTTTACAGGCGATGAACTTGCCCTTCACAAACTGCCAGGTGGACACCGGCAAGGTAATAACATGCTCCAGTGTTCCGCTGCGGCGCTCTTCGCTCCACATTCGCATGGTTAATGCTGCACTCAGAAAGATGAGCAGCACCGGCATTGCCTCAAACATTGGTCGAACGTCTGCAATGTTGCGAGCGAAATAGGATTTCCACCAAAAAAATATAAATAGTGTTGCCGCCACAAACACACCCAAAAACAGGTAGCCGATGGGTGAAGCAAAAAATAATTTGAGTTCTTTGGCAGCAATGTGCATTGCTGATTTATTGTTGATGATTGCGTTACGCGACATTACTCACCTCCTGTTTATTATTTTTATCTAAATGAATGTTACGAAATACTGTCTCCAGGTCTCGATATTGTGGATTGATTGCGAACAGCGCTGCACCACCGGCCACTAGTTTTTGACTGATGGAGGAGCAAAGCGTTTTGCTGTCAACCTTATTGCCCACCGGCAGTTGGTAGTGGTAGCTGCCGTTATTGTCAGCAAGTAAGAGGGCGGGCAGAGAATCGGTAATGTTTTGCTCCATATAGAATTCGGCAAGGTAGGAATTTACGGCGTTTTCATCGGCATTAGTTTCAAGTGAAACATTATCGCTCTGGCGCAATTCCTCCATGGTTTGATCGACAGCCAATTGGCCACTGTCAAGAATGAGCACACGGTCACACAGTGCATCGACTTCTTGCATGATGTGAGTGGAAATAATAACGGTGGCTTGTTTTGCCAAGCCGCGGATTAAATCTCGCATCTGATGAGTTTGGTGCGGGTCTAGGCCATTGGTTGGCTCGTCAAGAATCAGAATTTTAGGGTTGTGTATCAGTGCTTGAGCAACGCCTACCCGTTGCTTAAACCCTCTGGATAGAGTGGAAATTGGAGCCAGGGCTTTACTTGCCAACTCGGTTTTGCGTATGGCGTCCATCACCTTCATGTCCAGTTCCTGCTGTGGAATGTTGCGCATGCTCGAGCAATAGAACAGGTAATCCATAACGGTCATTTCCGGATAAACCGGCAGGTTTTCAGGCAGGTAACCAATTAGCTGCTGAATGTCATTGGCGTTTTCTGCCAGAGCTTGGTCGTTAATCTCAATAAGGCCGGCACTTGGTTCAATGTAGCCAGTGAGCATTTTCATGATTGTGGTCTTGCCGGCACCGTTGTGTCCAAGCAAACCGACAATCTCCCCAGAATTGATGTTAAAAGAGACATCATCAACGGCGGTAAAATCGCCATAGCGTCGACTAATATTGTGAGCGCGAATCATGTCAGACTCCAATTATTTTACTGTTATAACTCTGATTGAACTGCGAGTGATAAGAACATAACAATGCCAATATGTTCCGTAAAAGCACTATCACCGCCAGCAGCGGAGATAATGCCAAATAACGAAAATTCAAGAGAGGAATTTGTGAGGCAGATAAAAGTTTTAACCTCTGCTCAGGCATAAAAAAACGCCATCTTTGTGGGATGGCGTTTTATCGGGTAATTACAGCGCTTAGAACACGGAAGGATCAGCATCGTCTCGCGATGAGCGAGGAGGGAAATCCCTGGCAGCTGAACCGGTATAAAGCTGACGAGGGCGGCCGATTTTGTAGCCGTCTGTGATCATTTCGTGCCAGTGAGCAATCCAGCCAACGGTGCGTCCAGTGGCGAAGATTACGGTGAACATGTCTTTTGGAATGCCGATCGCTTTCATGATGATGCCGGAGTAGAAATCCACGTTTGGATAGAGTTTCTTCTCTACAAAGTACTCATCTTCCAGGGCGATTTGCTCAAGACGCTTGGCGATCTTAAGCAGGCGGTCATCTTCCAGGCCCAGCTCGGCGAGAACTTCATCACAGGTCTCTTTCATCACTTTAGAGCGCGGATCAAAATTTTTGTATACCCGGTGACCAAAGCCCATGAGACGGAAGGGGTCGTCCTTATCTTTCGCGCGAGCCACAAACTTATCGATGTTTTTCTCGTCGCCAATTTCTTCCAGCATGTTAAGCACTGCTTCGTTGGCTCCGCCGTGAGCGGGCCCCCACAAAGTAGCAATACCCGCAGCGATACAGGCAAATGGGTTGGCTCCGGAAGAGCCTGCCAGGCGCACAGTAGAGGTGGAGGCATTTTGCTCGTGGTCGGCATGCAACAGGAAGATACGGTCCATTGCCCGTGCAATAACGGGATTTACATCCGGGTCGTTACAGGGAGTACCAAACATCATGTGCAGGAAGTTTTCTGAGTAGCCCAAGCTATTGTTCGGGTACATAAATGGCTGGCCCTGAGAGTGCTTGTAGCACATGGCTGCCAGGGTAGGCACTTTGGCGATTAGACGGTGAGCAGAAATGATACGGTGACGTGCATTCGAGATATCAAGAGAGTCGTGGTAGAACGCGGAAAGCGCTCCAACGATGCCACACATCATTGCCATTGGGTGTGAGTCGTAGTGGAAGCCGCGGAAAAATCGCGAAATAGACTCATGAACCATGGTGTGAGTAATGATGATGTTAACGAATTCATCGTACTCGCTTTGGGAAGGCAGCTCTCCGTGGAGTAATAAATAACAGGTTTCTAGGTAATCTGATTTATTGGCGAGGGTTTCGATGGGGTATCCGCGGTGAAGCAATACGCCTTTTTCGCCATCAATATAGGTGATTTTCGATTCACATGATGCGGTGGAAACAAAGCCTGGATCGTAGGTGAAGTATCCTTTGCCTGTTAGAGCGCGAACATCGATAACGTCTGGCCCAATAGTACCTTTATAAACGGGCAGAGCAATGGGTTCTCCCAGGCTGTCGATGCTAAGCGTGGCTTTTTGATCTGTCATTGTAGACTCCTTATTGCAAGAGGTGCGTTTGGCTGAGCAGTGAGCGAAAGCGCACTAGAACAAACGACCTAAAACCAATTTGACGCAACTGCTGGATGCAGCAACGTTAAGCAGCGAATTGACCACTATAGAAAGGCTGTTAAGCGCCTGTCAAATTCGCGTACTTCGCTTTTTGTATTGTTATATCGTGTGATTGGTTAAGAATTGCACATTTATGCAGTTCTGATTGTTGTAAGTAGCCTTACCTTATGGGGGGCTACGGCGAAGAGAGCCGATTATAGAGAATTTTGAGCGTAAGCGTGTAGCTTTACGCTGAGCAGAATCAAAAAAACCTGCTTTACTAAAATTGATGTGAGTGTTATTTGAACAATCTTGAGCAGCTTTTTGATAACGGTTTCATTTGCGGTGCGATTTAACAGTATGTGCGCTATTATGGTGCGATAAGTCCACAAAAAGAGAGCGTCAATATGCTTCAAGGTGCTTATAAATAATTGTAATTTTATTGACGCATAACTATAATTCGCGCGGTTTCTATGCTTGTTCGCGCCACTGATTCCTGTCGCGAGATTCGTTGATATCGCCTTCCCTAATTTTTCGGTAATTCGATTCGTCGATAAGACGATCTGATTGTAGTTTAGTGCAATCAAAAATATGCCCCGACGAGTTTGGTGTTCGTATCACGGCACAGCATGTTATGTTGAGTGCCGAACGAAAAAGCACACATAAAACCATTTATTGGATAATTTGTTAATTTGCCAAATAAAGGATGATATTCGCGCCTTTTTTTGGCGGCTCGATTAACCCGGACAACAAGGTATTCCACCGCTGTGAAAACGAACAGACCTGTTAATCTGGACCTCTCAACAATCAAGTTTCCCGTAACAGCGATAGTCTCGATCTTGCATCGAGTGTCGGGCGTAGTTTTACTCGCCGGCGTGATAGTGCTGCTATATATGCTTGACATGAGCTTGTCCTCAGAAGATTCATTTAACCAACTTTCAGAGATTATGGCTTTGCCATTGATCAAATTGATTGTCTGGATAGTGCTTGCCGCATTGGCCTACCACTTTGTTGCCGGCGTGCGTCATTTAATAATGGACATGGGAATTGGTGAGTCGCTGGAGGGCGGAAAGCTGGGGGCGAAAATCTCCTTGTTCCTCTCAGCTGTACTTATAGTGCTGGCGGGGGTTTGGTTATGGTAACTGCAGTTACAAATTGGGGCCGCAGTGGCCTCTACGATTGGTTGGTACAACGTTTAAGTGCTGTTGTCTTGGCGGTGTACACCCTTGTTGTGCTTGGTTTTATATTGACGCACCCAGGCTTAACTTACGCAGAGTGGTCCGGGTTTTATGATCAGCTTTGGATGCGTGTACTTTCTTTATTGGTTCTATTGAGCACCATTGCCCATGGCTGGATTGGCCTTTGGGGCGTTCTCACTGATTACATCACTACGCGAATGATTGGTGATTCTGCGCTTGCTCTACGCATGACTGCTCTGCTGATTTATGCCCTTATCAGCATCACTTTTCTTGTGTGGGGCGTAGAAATCTTGTGGGGAGCAAATTAATGGGGAATATAAGAACGATCTCTTTCGATGGCATCGTAGTTGGCGGTGGTGGTGCAGGTATGCGCGCCGCATTACAGATGGCACAATCTGGCTTTAAAACAGCCGTTGTTACCAAAGTGTTTCCAACGCGTTCTCATACTGTATCTGCGCAGGGTGGAATCACCTGCGCCATTGCCAGTGCTGACCCGGAAGATGACTGGCGCTGGCATATGTATGACACCGTTAAAGGTTCAGATTACATAGGCGATCAGGATGCTATCGAGTATATGTGTTCTGTGGGGCCCGAGGCTGTATTTGAACTGGAGCACATGGGTTTACCTTTTTCTCGCACAGAGAGTGGGCGTATATACCAGCGTCCATTCGGTGGTCAATCCAAAGACTTTGGCCGTGGTGGCCAGGCTGCTCGAACCTGTGCTGCAGCGGATCGCACCGGGCACGCCTTGTTGCATGCGCTCTATCAAGGCAATGTAAAAAATGACACCGTATTCCTAAACGAATGGTTCGCCGTCGATCTGGTCAAAAACCAGGACGGTGCCGTATGCGGTGTTATTGCTATTAATATGGAAGACGGTGAAGTCGTTTTCATTAAATCCAAGGCTACCGTACTGGCTACCGGTGGAGCAGGGCGGATATACGCATCTACCACCAATGCACACATTAATACCGGTGACGGTATAGGCATGTCTTTGCGAGCCGGTTTCCCTGTTCAGGATATCGAAATGTGGCAATTCCACCCCACCGGCATTCACGGAGCGGGTGTTTTGGTTACCGAAGGTTGCCGCGGCGAGGGTGGCTACTTGGTCAATAAAGATGGTGAGCGTTTTATGGAACGCTATGCCCCTAACGCTAAAGACCTTGCTGGCCGAGATGTTGTGGCCCGCTCCATGGTGCTGGAAATTCTGGATGGCCGGGGCTGTGGTGAGAATGGTGACCACGTTTTCCTTAAGCTTGATCACCTCGGTGCAGACACCCTAAACCAGCGCTTACCTGGCATTCTTGAGCTGTCCAGAACCTTTGCTCATGCAGACCCAATCAAAGAGCCTATCCCGGTAGTGCCAACCTGCCACTATATGATGGGTGGTATTCCCACCAATATTCATGGTCAGGCACTTCAGCAAAATAGCAAAGGCGAAGACGAAGTGATAGACGGCTTCTTTGCCTGTGGCGAAGTTGCCTGTGTGTCCGTGCATGGCGCCAATCGTCTGGGTGGTAACTCCCTATTGGATCTGGTGGTGTTTGGTCGCGCTTCTGGTTTGTATATTGAGAAGGCCCTGCGAGAAGGTATTGATGTTCGCGATCCGAGTGAATCGGACCTTGAGGCCGCCATGTCTCGCTTAAATAAAGTTAATACCAGCGATAGTGGTGAAAATGCCTCTAAATTGCGTACAGAACTTCAGGGAATCATGCAGAATCACTTCGGCGTATTTCGTAAAGGTGAGTTTATGCAGGACGGCATCAATAAATTGGCTGACCTGCGTGAGCGTGTGGAAAACGTTTCTCTCGCAGACAAGAGTAACGCCTTTAATACTGCACGTATTGAAGCACTCGAGATTCAAAACCTGTTTGAAGTGGCTGAGGCAACCGCCATTGCAGCAGAAGTGCGAAAAGAAAGCCGTGGTGCCCACGCTCGAGAAGACTTCCAGGATCGTGATGACGAGAATTGGTTATGTCACTCGCTTTACTCCCCGGTAGATAAAAGTGTAAGCAAGCGCGAAGTGAACTTTGCGCCTAAAACGATGGATGCATTCGAACCAAAAGTTCGTACATATTAATCAGGTGAGCGTAGACACTTATGTTGAAAGTAGAAGTTTATCGCTATAACCCAGAAACTGATAAAGAGCCCTACATGCACACCTATGAGGTGGACACCCAAGGCAAAGATCTGATGGTTCTGGATGTATTGGAAATGTTAAAAGCTGAAGATCCAAGCTTGGCTTTTCGTCGCTCCTGTCGCGAAGGTGTGTGTGGTTCGGATGGCGTAAATATTTCGGGCAAAAATGGCCTGGCCTGCGTTACACCACTTTCCGAGTGCGTTAAAAACAATAAGCTGATTTTGAGGCCATTGCCGGGCTTGCCGGTGATACGAGACTTGGTCATCGATATGGCCCAGTTTTACACGCAGTTTCGCAAGGTTGACCCCTTCCTGCAAAACGATACCCCGGCGCCTGCTATTGAGCGTTTGCAGTCACCGGAAGAGCGGGAGAAACTGGACGGTTTATACGAGTGTATTCTTTGCGCTTGCTGTTCCACGAGTTGCCCATCTTTTTGGTGGAATCCGGATAAGTTTATTGGTCCAGCAGGTTTGTTGCAGGCTTATCGCTTTCTTGCTGATACCCGTGACACCGCAACAGATGAGCGTTTGGCTAAGTTGGATGACCCCTTCAGCGTTTTTCGCTGTCATGGCATTCAAAATTGCGTCGACGTATGCCCCAAGGGCTTAAATCCAACGCGTGCAATTGGCCATATACGCAGTATGTTGCTGCACCGCGGAACCTGATTTTCCATAGCTCCTGCACAGCAGAAGTTTTGTTACCGGGGATTCGTTTAAGCGAATCTCCGGTTTTTTAAGATAAGCTTGCGGTGCTTCTCTATACTGAAGTCATCCGGTATACCTTTGTATGCCGGAATTCAAACACATTATTTATCAGCAGCGATGCGATTGGTGATTAAACAATGCAAGAAAGCTTAATGGAATTGCTCTGGAAAACGGCACACATATCTGGCGGTAATGCAGCCTACGTTGAGGATGTGTATGAGTCGTTTTTGCAAGATCCTAGCTCCGTATCCGAAGAGTGGCGAGAGTACTTTGAAAAATTGCCGAAAACCAACGGTGGTTTTGGTGTTGATGTTCGTCATTCAGAAATTATTGATTACTTCGAACAGCTTGGCCGCAATCGTTGTCGCACAACAGTAGTACCGGGAACCGGTGCGGTTACTGTAGCTCACGAGCGCAAGCAAGTTGAAGTCGTGCAGTTGGTCAACGCCTATCGACTAAGTGGGCATCAAAAGGCCAAGGTGGACCCTCTCAGTTTGCGAGAGATGAAAACACCACCTGACCTTGATCTCGGCTTTCACGGTTTGAATACAGCCGACCTGGATTCCGTATTCCAAACCGGTGATTTGTCCTTTGGTTATCAGGAATCAACGCTGCAAAAAATTATCGACGACCTGGAAGCCACTTATTGTGGAACCGTCGGCGCCGAGATAATGCACATCACTAATTATGATGAGCGTCGCTGGTTGTTACAGCGTTTGGAGAGTAGTCGAACCAACCCCGATTTTGGCCAAAAAACCAAGCGAAACCTGCTGCGCAGGCTTACAGCGGCCGAGGGCCTTGAAAGGCATCTCGATAGTAAGTATCCCGGAACCAAGCGTTTTGGGCTGGAAGGTGGTGAGAGTTTAATTCCCTGTCTGGATACTCTAATCCAGCGTTGCGGTGGTTACGGTGCCAAAGAAATGGTTATCGGTATGGCCCACCGAGGTCGGCTCAATACTCTGGTGAACGTGTTGGGTAAGCATGCCGCAGATTTGTTCGACGAATTTGAAGGTAAGAAACTGGTCGATACCTCCGGTGATGTTAAATACCACCAGGGCTTTTCGTCTAATGTGATGACTCCTGGTGGCGAAATGCATTTGGCGCTGGCCTTCAACCCCTCTCACTTGGAAATTGTTGCTCCGGTGGTTGAGGGCTCGGTTCGGGCACGCCAGGACCGCAGAGATGACGATCGTGGAACCTTGGTTATCCCGGTAGTAATACATGGGGATGCCGCGTTTGCCGGACAGGGTGTTGTGATGGAAACCTTCCAAATGTCACAAACCCGTGCCTACAAAACAGGTGGCACTGTCCATATTGTGGTGAACAACCAGGTTGGTTTTACAACAAGCCTGAAAGAAGATTCCCGCTCGACCACATACTCCACCGACGTGGCGAAAATGATTGAAGCTCCAATCTTCCACGTAAATAGTGATGACCCGGAAGCAGTGGCTTTTCTGTCTAACCTTGCAGCGGACTACCGCAACGAGTTTCATAAAGACGTAGTGATCGATCTTGTTTGCTACCGCCGTCGAGGCCATAACGAAACAGATGAGCCCTCTGCAACACAGCCACTGATGTATAAGGCCATTAGGGCTCACAAAACTACCCGCACCCTTTATGCGGAGCAGTTAGCCCAGGAAGACGTAATATCCATTGAAGAAAGCGACGAGATGCTCAACGACTATCGAGCGGCTCTCGATCGCGGCGAGCCTGTTGCACGTGGCCTTGTAAGCGAGCCTGATTCATCGTTATTTGTTGATTGGTCTCCCTATATTGGTCACGACTGGCAAACACCCTACGATAGCTCCTACCCACTGAAAGACCTACAGGCATTGGCAGAACATGTTTCAGCGGTTCCGGATGGTGTGCTGGTGCAGAGGCAAGTGGCAAAAATTTATGACGACCGCCGTAAAATGGCGGGTGGTGCGCTGCCTATTAATTGGGGCATGGCCGAAACACTTGCCTATGCAACATTGTTGAAGCAGGGCTATCCGGTGCGTTTAACCGGGCAGGACGTTGGTCGTGGTACATTCTCTCATCGTCATGCTGTAGTGCATAACCAGAAGGACGGTGAAAGCTATCTGCCACTTCATCATGTGGACGAAAACCAGCCAGCTTTTGATATTTATGATTCCTTCCTGTCGGAAGAAGCTGTACTGGCATTTGAGTATGGTTACGCAACGACTACACCCGCAGGCTTGGTCATTTGGGAAGCTCAGTTTGGTGATTTTGCTAACGGCGCACAGGTGGTTATTGACCAGTTTATTACCAGTGGCGAGCATAAATGGCAGCGCTTGTGCGGCCTTACAATGCTGCTGCCGCATGGTTATGAAGGGCAGGGGCCAGAGCACTCTTCAGCGAGGCTCGAGCGTTTTATGCAGCTTTGTGCCGAGCACAATATTCAAGTGTGTATTCCTACAACGCCAGCTCAGGTTTACCATATGATACGTCGCCAGGCTGTGCGTTATATGCGTCGCCCCTTGGTGGTCATGAGCCCTAAATGGATTTTACGTCATAAGCTTGCAACTTCCTCTTTGGAAGAGTTGGCCGATGGCAAGTTCATGTCTGTAATAGGTGACGAGCACGTAGAACCGGAAAACGTTAAGCGTGTTGTGCTTTGCAGTGGTAAGGTTTACTACCACCTGTTTGAAGCGCGAGAAGAGCGGCAGCAGGATGATGTAGCATTCATCCGTATCGAGCAATTATATCCTTTCCCTGAGGAAGATTTGCGCCTCGTGTTGAAACCGTATTCACACGTAACTGACGTTGTGTGGTGTCAGGAAGAGCCAAAAAATCAGGGTGCTTGGACGGCCAGTCAGCACAGAATGCGTCGTGTGGTTGAACGAGTGAATGAAGATGCCTACTTGCGCTATGTTGGCCGGGCTTCATCTTCGGCACCTGCGGCTGGTTACATGTCAACGCACCTCGATGAACTCAATAAATTTATTAATGCGGCGCTGGATACCAGCGTTTAACTCGAATTTGTTTTTTAGCTAAAAAAATGCGACAAGGACACCTTTGGAATGAGTAACGAAATTAAAGTCCCAACTTTTCCTGAATCAGTACAGGAAGGCACAATCGCAACGTGGCACAAGCAACCCGGTGAAGCTTTCGCCCGTGATGAGGTAATTGTAGATATTGAAACCGATAAGGTTGTGCAGGAAGTTCCAGCACCAGCCGCTGGTGTTCTTAAAGAAATTCTTAAAGAGGAAGGCGACACGGTAACCAGTAATGAAGTCATTGCTGTATTTACCGAGGGGGCCGCAGCTACTGCGCCAGCAGCTGCAGCAGAAGGAACAAGCGAGAATAGTTCAGGCAGCACGGCTGAAGTTCTGGCTGCACCAGCGGCGAAAAAGCTCGCTGATGAAAACAATCTGGACCTCTCCAAGGTGCCGGGCACTGGTAAAGGTGGTCGTATTACTAAAGAAGACGTCGCGTCTTACCTTAAAAACAAACCTGTAGAGCCCGCACCGGCTGCAGTTGCTCCCACACCCGCCCCAGCTAAATCTGCAGCGACTTCCGCTCCTGCGCCAGTTGTTCAAGGCGAGGGGGATCGAATTGAGAAGCGTGTTCCTATGACGCGCTTGCGTGCTCGCATTGCTGAGCGTCTGCTTGAGGCTACTCAGTCCACTGCGATGCTAACCACTTTTAATGAAGTGAATATGGCGCCTGTAATGGAACTGCGCAGCAAGTACAAAGACAAATTCGAGAAAGCACACAACGGTACTCGCCTCGGATTTATGGGCTTTTTCGTTAAAGCGGCGGTCGAAGCCTTACGGCGCTTCCCCGCGGTTAACGCCTCTATTGATGGTGGCGATGTTGTCTATCATGCCTATCAGGATATCGGCGTTGCGGTATCCACGGAAAAAGGCTTGGTGGTGCCAGTGTTACGTAACGTGGAAAATATGGGCTTGGCCGATATTGAGGCTGGCGTGAGAGATTTTGGATTACGTGGTCGTGATGGCAAAATCGGCATTGATGAAATGCAGGGCGGTACATTCACTATCACTAACGGCGGCGTTTTTGGTTCGTTGCTGTCTACACCAATTCTTAATCCTCCCCAGTCCGCAATTTTGGGTATGCACAAAATTCAGGAGCGCCCAATGGCCGTTAATGGTGAGGTAAAGGTTTTGCCTATGATGTATCTTGCGCTGTCGTATGATCATCGCATAATCGATGGAAAAGAAGCGGTTCAATTCCTGGTAGCCATCAAAGACATGCTCGAAGATCCTGCGCGTATCCTGCTGGAACTTTAATTCGGGCTTCAATTGGGGGGAGCCCTTGCGCTACCCCTTCAGAAAATATTTTTAGATTGCACATATACACATTTCGGGGTTCTTCCTATGTCAAATAAATACGATGTTATCGTTATCGGTTCTGGTCCTGCTGGTTACGTCGCTTCCATTCGCGCCGCGCAACTTGGGCTGAATGTAGCCTGTATAGAAAAATGGAAAGATAAAGAAGGCAAAGGCGTTAACGGTGGTACGTGTTTGAATGTAGGCTGCATTCCTTCAAAAGCATTATTGGATAGTTCACACAAATTCTATGAAGCCAAAGCTGCATTTAGCGGTCACGGTATTAGTACCGGCGATGTTGCTATAGATGTACCCTCCATGATCGCCCGAAAAGAGCGCATTGTTAAGCAAATGGCAGGTGGGGTTTCTGGCCTGTTTAAAGCAAACAAAGTGACATCTATTTTTGGCCTTGGAAAACTGCTCGGCAATCGCAAAGTTCAAGTTACAGATTTTGACGGTAAAGAAGAAATCTACGAAGCCGATAATATTATTCTTGCCTCGGGTTCCATTCCTGTTGCTATTCCAGTTGCACAAGTAGATAACGAAACAATTGTAGACTCTACTGGTGCTTTGGAATTTCAAGAGGTACCTGAGCGCCTCGGTGTCATTGGTGCAGGCGTTATTGGGCTGGAGTTAAGCAGTGTGTGGAGTCGTCTCGGTTCAAAGGTAGTGCTGCTGGAAGCGATGGATACTTTCTTGTCCATAATGGATCAGCAAATCGCAAAAGAATCTCAAAAGATTTATAAGAAACAGCACCTTGATATACGTCTGGGTTGCCGTGTTACTGCCAGCGAAGTTGTCGGTAAAAAAGGCAAAAAAGAAGTGGTAGTTACCTATATCGATAAAGATGGCAAAGAAGCGCAAGAAACCTTCGATAAATTAATTGTATGTGTTGGTCGTCGTCCTTTCACTGATGGACTATTGGCGGATGACAGTGGTGTAAAACTGGATGAGCGCGGTTCTATTTACGTCAACGACCTTTGTTCTACCAGTGCACCAGGGGTATGGGCCATTGGTGACGTCGTGCGTGGTCCGATGCTTGCGCATAAAGGTTCCGAAGAAGGTGTAATGGTCGCTGAGCGGATAGCAGGCCAAAAAACCGTTATGAATTACGATATTATTCCTAACGTAATTTACACCCACCCGGAAATCGCCGCCGTAGGTCGCACAGAAGAGCAGATTAAAGCAGATGGTGAGCCCTACAATGTAGGTACTTTCCCTTTCCTTGCTATTGGTCGCGCAGTTGCTGCTGACGAGTCCGATGGTATGGTGAAAATAATTGCTCATGCAGAAACAGATCGCGTGTTGGGCTGTCACATTGTTGGTCCTAGCGCTCCAGACTTGGTGCAACAAGTGGCCATCGCCATGGAGTTTGGTTCCAGTGCAGAAGATATCGGCATGACAGTATTTGGTCATCCAACTTTCTCTGAGGCTGTTAAAGAGGCCGCACTGGCTGTAAACGGGCATGCGATTCACATGCCTAACCGTAAAAAGCGCAAATAAAAACCAGCGCAACCTATGGACTGTGGGCAAGTTAGGGCGGTGTTCACACAACTGCTGTGTTCCCGAATTACCAAGCTTTTACACGGTCCACTGTAACCCCGGTAAGTTTCTACCGGAAAATCAAAATCACTCTACTATGTGGCCGGGCTAAAACCGCATAGTCGCATATGGGAAATTGCAATGAATTTACATGAATATCAAGGCAAGCAGCTTTTTGCTGAATACAACTTGCCGGTATCCACGGGTGTTGCCGCCGAGACCCCCGCTGAAGCCGCTGGCGCAGCGGATATAATTGGCGGTGACAAATGGGTTGTTAAGGCGCAGGTACATGCTGGTGGTCGCGGTAAGGCTGGTGGCGTTAAGTTGGTTAGCTCAAAAGCTGAAATTGAAGAGTTTGCCAAGCAGTGGCTGGGTAAAAACCTGGTAACGTATCAAACAGATGAAAACGGCCAGCCCGTTAGCCGCATTTTGGTGGAGTCCTGTACTGATATTGCAGAAGAATTATACCTGGGTGCCGTAGTAGACCGTTCTACGCGTCGTATTGTATTCATGGCCTCTACCGAGGGTGGTGTAGAGATCGAAAAAGTTGCAGAAGAAACGCCTGAGAAAATTCTGAAAGCAATTGTAGACCCTCTTACGGGTGCGCAGCCTTACCAGGGCCGCGAGCTTGCTTTTAAACTGGGTTTGAAAGGCCAGCAAATTAAGCAATTTACACACATTTTCCTCGGCCTGGCGAAGATGTTTCAGGAAAAAGATTTAGCCTTGCTGGAAATTAACCCATTGGTAATTACCGATGAAGGTAATCTGCATTGTCTGGACGCAAAAATTAATATTGATGGTAACGCTATGTACCGTCAGCCTGCACTGAAAGAAATGCATGACCCCAGCCAGGAAGACGAGCGCGAAGCGCACGCGGCTAAATGGGAGCTTAACTACGTTGCACTGGACGGTAACATCGGTTGTATGGTCAACGGTGCCGGTCTGGCAATGGGTACCATGGATATCGTTAAGTTGCACGGCGGCAAGCCAGCCAACTTCCTTGACGTGGGTGGTGGTGCCACCAAAGAGCGCGTTGTGGAAGCATTCAAAATTATTCTTTCTGACGAAAACGTATCTGCGGTATTGATCAATATCTTCGGCGGAATCGTGCGTTGTGACCTGATAGCCGAAGGCGTAATTGGCGCAGTGGAAGAAGTGGGCGTTAAGATTCCAGTTGTGTGTCGCCTGGAAGGTAACAACGCAGAATTGGGTGCTAAAGTTCTTGCGGATAGTGGATTAAATATTATTGCTGCGACCAGTTTGACTGACGCCGCTGAGCAAGTCGTTAAAGCAGCGGAGGCCAAATAATGAGCGTATTAATTAACAAAGACACTAAAGTCCTTTGCCAGGGTTTCACCGGTTCACAGGGTACATTTCATTCAGAGCAGGCCATTGCCTACGGTACCAAGATGGTTGGTGGCGTAACGCCAGGAAAGGGTGGTCAAACACATTTGGATCTGCCTGTCTTTAATACTATGTCCGAGGCAGTTGCAGAGACAGGTGCAGATGCGTCAGTGATCTATGTGCCCGCGCCTTTCTGTAAAGATTCCATTCTCGAAGCTGCTCATAGTGGCGTTAAGTTGGTGGTATGTATTACTGAAGGTATTCCAACCTTGGATATGCTGGACGCTAAAGTAAAATGTGACGAATTGGGTGTACGCCTCATTGGCCCTAACTGCCCCGGTGTCATCACCCCGGGCGAATGTAAAATTGGCATTATGCCGGGTCACATTCACTTGCCAGGTAAAGTGGGTATCGTTTCTCGTTCGGGTACTCTGACTTACGAAGCGGTTAAGCAAACCACTGATTATGGTTTTGGACAGTCTACCTGTGTGGGTATTGGTGGTGATCCAATTCCGGGTTCCAATTTTATCGACATACTGGAACTGTTCCAGAACGATGAGCAAACTGAAGCCATCGTTATGATTGGCGAAATCGGTGGAACCGCGGAAGAAGAAGCTGCCGCTTACATTAAAGAAAACGTAAGCAAGCCTGTTGTATCGTATATCGCTGGTGTAACTGCGCCTCCTGGAAAACGTATGGGCCATGCTGGCGCTATTATTTCTGGTGGTAAAGGTACGGCTGACGAGAAGTTTGCTGCACTGGAAGACGCTGGAGTGAAGACCGTTCGCAGTCTTGCGCAAATTGGTGATGGCTTGAAAGAAATTACCGCTTGGTAATTGATACTTGCCAACAGGAAGCTGACACTATAAAAACGCCCTCTTATTGAGGGCGTTTTTATTTGACTTGTATGCCTGCAAAAAAGTATTGCGCAAATATCATTTAGATAGGATGGGGTTAAAAGTTCACGATAAAACTGGCGCTAGAAGAGTGCCGAGCAGTTATGCTGCTGCCATTGGCAAAAGCTCCATCCATTGTGCCGCGTGTAACTCTTGTAATGTTCACCTGCGCATGGCATTGGACGTCTGTATTGATGTTAGATAAATCTTTTTGCTCAATTATCTCTAAGAACTTAATAGTATAGCTGCCATTGTCATCGATACTTTCTGTAAGAGAGGAAAGGATTGACGAGCCTTTTGAGTCTTCACAGTAAAGGTTCGCATCAATTTCTATTTCTGTATTTATCACGATATCCCAAAGTAGGGTAAAGTTCTCTTCAGCACTGAGTGATATCTCATCCGCAGGGGAGTAAATATTAACCGTTTCAGGCAAGCGAATATAACTCTGTGGTGCGCTGTTTTCATTCTCTCGCTCGAGGGAAAGAGTGATTAAGTCGCCGGCTATATAGTTGTCGAAAGAGGCTTTATAGCGTGTTCCGGTAAACAAGTCGCCTAGTTTGTACCTGCTTAATACTGTGGTTTCGCCATAGGCGCTAACAGTAAATTTATCACTGCTGGATAGGGCTACTATGGCGCCCTCGGTGCGTAACTCGGCATTAATGTCGGTTTGGTTGTCCATTGCCTCGATCACTACAACAGCGTGTATGTTGTTTGTTTCTAGCCCTTCTGAATCCACATCTCCGCCACAACCTGCCATTAACATTGTTGCCGTAAGCAAAAGAAGGCCTATAACTCCACTGATGTTGTGCACGAACAATCTCCTTTTTATAGTTTGAGCTCTTGATCTATTGATTGTATACCATAGCCATACCCATACCCATACCCATACCCATACCCATACCCATACCCATACCCATACGTGAGACGGTTCAGTAATCAATAAGATAAAACAAGCGGTACAGCTGAACTGAGTAGATTGATATGGCGTTTATGACCTAATAAAAAATGATAGGGATAGGCATGCAGCGAGCAGAGCTACTGCAAGCAAACACCTTTTAGCCCGCAGGAATAAAACGTCGAAAAAATAGAGGAGGCCGGTTCAAATAAAGCGACTGTGTGTGGCGTAAGAACGCTCTGCTAATGAACTGAATGCTGCGATGCTTGCAGTGGAAAAAGGAAAAAGGAAAAAGGGGAAAACGTAAGAAAAAAAGCCGCAGCAATGAGGCTGCGGCTTTTTAAGAGAACTTAATTAATTACGGGCGAGTAATCCCCGTACCAGCATCGCCCCCAAGGGGAACGACTTTATCCAGGCCTACAAACTTGCCGCCTTTCTGCCAGAGGGCAGGCTTCAGTAAGCCATATTTTTCTTCGTCCCAAGTCACCCAATCTTGACCCAGCAAACCACCGGTATCACCGGAGTTAGGGTTTAGGCACCAGAAAGTGTGGTGAAGACCTTTCAGGATGATTTCGTCGCGAATGGCTTCCATCCATTTCTGGTTGTCGCCACCATCCATAAATCCACCCCACTCACCGATGAGAAGTGGTGAGATATTTTCGTCGTGGAGGTAGAGCCAGTTGGGGCCCCAGACATCCGCTTCGAGGGATTCACGAGTGAACTGGCCATCTTTAAACCAAGGCTGCATGTAAACCGCTGGGCCGTAGTCGTGAGGCGAGTACATGATTTGCTCATTGTGGCCTGCAACTTCCACTGGTAGCTCAGCGGCCAGTCTTAGGTTGCCACCCCACCAGGTATTGTCGTAGCACTTATCACTGAACTCGCCGGCTCCCGACTTGTTGTCTACCCACTTACCGTACTTGGGCGTTGCCTGGGTTCCTTCCACCATAATTAAGACATTCGGGTTGATAGCCAGAATTCTCTCAGCGGCAACCTCGGCAGCATAGCGCCAGTTGTGCTCGTCTGTGGAGTCATCCCATTTGGCATAATCGGTCTCTTGTGACAGGGGTTTGCGCTGACAGTAGTCTTCCCAGCTTTCGTTTTCGCCGCGAGACAAGGTTGCGCCTGCGCTGCCGTCTGGAGAGCCGTGGGGTTCATTTTCGAGATCGTAGGCGACAATGGTGTCGTCGTTCTTATAGCGCGCAGCGAACCACTCCCAGGTATCGAAAAAATCACCAGAAGTGATGTCGTCCTTGTACCACAATGGCGCGTTGTGACCGCTGTTGTCGGCGTCGGCGCTGTGCTGGTCTACCAGAATTTTAATACCGCAAGATTTCGCCTGTAGCAGTACCTGGTCGAATATTTCCAGGCTACTCAAACCGTCGAGATCGGGGTTGGCGTAATCATTCATGCTGGACACTTCGCCGCCGCCACTCATCCATTCTTTAACAAGACGAGTAGAGACGGGTACGCGCAGAATGTTAATGCCGCGCTCAGCCATGGCTTGCATGGTGTCTTGCAGGTTTACGCTCCAGAGGCCGTGGAATACTCGCTCGGAAGCGTTGAAGCCGAACCAGTTGGCACCTGTTAGCCATACCTCAGTACCGTCGCTGTCTATGATTTGATTACCCTTAGTGCTAAGCCAGTCATCGTCTCCCGGAATGTCTGTGGGATCAACACAGGCCCAGCCAGAACGCCCGCCGCTGGAGCCGGAGCCACTGCCGGAAGAAGAACTTGAAGACGAACTATTGGAGCTGCTTGAAGAACTGGAGCTTGAAGAGCTGCTGCTGGATGATGAGGAGCTGCTGGAAGCACCAGAGCTAGAAGAGCTGCTGGAACTTGAAGAGCTAGAGCTGGATGAGCTGGAACTACTGGAGGACCCGCACTGGAGGCCTCCGCCAGTATAGGAGCCTTGATCTGCACAGGTTTCTCTGCCGATGCAGGTATCTCCGTTCTCTGTAGACCATCCACTATCTTGATTTTCGCACACAGCGAAAGTGCTGTGGCCATACCAGTTGCATACGCAGGCTGCGCTGCCGCCGCTAGAACTGCTGCTTGATGAGGAGCTGCTGCTGGATGAAGAGCTGCTACTGGAAGACGAGCTGGTAGAGCCCGTTGAGCCACTGGAAGAACTGGAGCTACTTGATGAGCTTGAGCTGGAAGAACTTGAGCTTGAGCTGCTTGAAGAGCTTGAACTGGACGAACTAGAAGAGCTGGAACTGCTAGACGAACTTGTACTAGAGCCACTTGTTCGGCAGGTGGGCATTTCAAAATTACCCTTGTGTTCGCCTTGGAAGCCAAAGTTGGTGCTGGCGCCAGACGCCAGGTTACTGTTCCAGCCGACGTTTCCGGCCACGACGGTATTGTCATTTGTGGTCAGGCTGGTATTCCAGGAGTTGTTAACAGTTGGGGCCTGGTTAAATTCCAGCTCGACACTCCAGCCATTAATCGAATTATTTGATGTATTCGTTACTTCAACATTGAGTTGGTAGCCTTTGTCCCAGACGTTGGAGCTTGAAGAACTGATGGCGCAGTCCAGAGCAAGCGCGTTGGCACTTAAGCTGCAGGCAGCTAAAAACAGGCCTGCATTTTTGAACAATTTCATGCAATTATCCTCATTATTTTTATGTTTATTACTGCGCGCCAACCATACCGTTGTCGATGAAAAGAGTCTATCCCACCAAAGTTGGGTGTTTTGCTAATAGCCAATAGATCCACAGAAATGTGGCCTTACACGGGAAGAATGGAATTTAAAGGCCTCGAAGGTGAGTGCCTTAGAGGCATGCAAGCTGCTGTTAGCTCTAGTGTTTGAAATATCGCAGGAAGGCACTTTTTGCCCATGCTGCGTGAGATTCCGGCGCCTCGCCCAAAATATGCTGTTTTACGATGGGAGCATAGCTGGCATCGTCGTCGCGTATGTGCTGTAAGAGCCAATCCAGTAATATTTGTGCCAATAGCTCAGCGATATTTTCTCCGTTCTTAAATCGCTGGTGCAGTAACTCTATTTGGCCAATAAAGGTTTTATGGCTTAATTGATGTTCCTCGAGGTGCTCGTAATGGGCTTCCTCCATCAAAGCTTCTTCAAACTCAAAGTGGGAGAGGGTGTAGTCCACTAACAGATTAAGTATTTCTCCCATCTTTTCTGCGTCAAGCTCGCTTTCGATTTGCCCCTGCACTTGGTTGATATAATCAACAATTCGCTGGTGCTGCCGGTCGATAACCGGTATGCCAATTTCGTATTGCTCAGACCATGTGATCATAGGAATCCCTACTGTTAGCCGAACAGGCGGTTGAACCAACTGCCTTTCCTTGCTTTGGCCCGTTTCGTTGCTTCGAGCAAGTTTGCTTTTACCGCGTCAGCATAGTCCCTGTCGTCGCATTTAATGTGATTTATAAGCCAGGCCTTTAATACATGGAGCAATTCCACAGTAATATCATCTCCCGCTTTTGCTCGTTGTCGAAAATTGGCGACGCGTCTCGCAAACAGCCGGTGAACCTTCTTGTGTGCATTGGTGAACGGGTAGCCTGATTCCTCCATAAGGTTTTCTTCAAAGGCAAAGTGAGAGAGAGCGTAATCGACCAATTCGTCAAGAACGTTGAAGAGCTCTGCGCGGCTCTTGCTTTGCTGAGCATGGGAAAGCATGTTGATGTATTCAACGATGCGGTGGTGTTGCGAGTCAATAACCGGTATGCCGAGTTCAAGCTCGGAACTCCATTTTATGGCCATACTGCTACCTCCGACGGGCGTTAAAATAAGGAGTTAATCTCTAGGGCTTATTAAGTAAGCCTAGTCTCCAGCTATTCCATCGGACAGGCGTTAAATCAAAAAAAACACCCTCTATGTGGTTTGGCGCGACGATATAAAAGCATAAAAAACCGTGGTTCAGAGCAGCTACAGCATAAGCCCTCAGTTTTTAAACTACGAAGCCATTGTCGGTAGCGACTCAAGCCAGTCTGCCAGTTTTTTAGATAGTTGCTTTCCATGTTCGTCCAAGAAAGCCACTAATTTGTGTGGCGATGTTGAAAGTATGCGCTGCTCGGGAAAGTCGATAGATCGTGCCTTTGCGATACAGGCCTGATGCTCGCCCACATCCCAGGCAATATGAGCATCACTGGCAAAGACAACTTTCCAGTCGTGCTTATCTACAGTGTCTAATAATTTCAGGCAATAGGCCTCACTACCTATGCGAGAGTGTGTGAATGAGCTGTTGTTGATTTCAATGGCTACATTGTTGTCTTTGGCGGCTCGCACAATTTCTTCTGGTTCAACGGGGTAGTGCGGATTACCTGGGTGACCAAAGATCTGGCACAGGCCCGATTCAAACGCGGCAATGGCAGCCCGGGTGTGTGTTTTTACACTGCTTGGCGTAAAAACCGGCTCATGAAAACTAGCGACAGTAATGTCGAGAAAGGGGACCAGATTGGCGGGAATGTCCAAAGCGCTTAAATTGCGGTGCCCCTGAACCTCGTGTTTCCCCTCTGGTAGAATATTGGCCTCAATGCCTCGCAGCATAGCAACGCCATTCATGACTCGCGGAATAATCTTCATATTGCCAAAATGCCAGTAGTGAGGGGCATCAGGCATGGCGGGTGCGTGGTCAGTAATGGAGAACAACTGCAGGCCTTTACTGCGAGCTGCAGTAAAGTAATCGTGCACGGTACTGTAGGCATGAGTGCTGGCTATGGTATGGGCGTGGGTATCACAGAAAGTGCGCATAATTCTACTTCATTGGGTTTTACCAGTTGTTGATAATAGCCTAAGCAATGCATGTTAAGGGTTAAAGGCTTCATCAGAACATTGTTGAAAATGCTCTCCCTGCTTTATTCACACTTGCACAAGCTGTGGTAGCATGGCGCTCAAAATTATTGATCAGTACAAAGGGGGACTGAATATGAAGGCGAGACAAACTATTGCGGTCTTGGCTGCGCTAACAGCAATGAGTGCGTGCACCTGGGTAAAACCTGTTGATGGTGTTGAAGCGGTAGCCTTGGTAAAGCCAGAATTGGCACAAAACTGTAAGAAACTCTCGAAAGTAAGTGCTCAAGTAAAGCACAAAGTGGGTTTTGTAAATCGCGGCTCCAAAAAAGTGGCGCAGGAGCTACTGACTCTGGCTCGTAATGACGCGGTTGAAGAGGGCGCAGACACCATCGTGGCACTCGGAGAGCCGCTCGAGGGCAAACAGAGCTTCCAGCTCTATAAATGCCGCTAAGAGGCTAGCTGTGAGGGGGCTTAAACGCCCCCCTTGAAATATCCCAGAGCAGCTCCATATAAGCGAGCAACTTATCAACAACCTCCAATTCAAGTTCTGGGAGAGCAACAGATGACCGTAGAGGCCACCAAAGAAACCCGTGGGTTTGAGACAGAAGCCAAGCAGCTACTGCACTTGATGATCCACTCTCTCTATTCCAACAAAGAAATCTTTTTACGCGAGCTTGTTTCAAACGCTTCTGACGCTGCAGACAAACTGCGTTTCGAAGCATTGAATCATGGCGAGCTCTATGAAGATGACCCCGAATTAAGCATTCGCGTTAGCTTCGATAAAGAGGCGAACACCGTAAGCATCATCGACAACGGTATTGGTATGAGTCGCGAAGAGGTGGTTGATCATCTCGGCACCATCGCCAAATCCGGTACGGCGCAATTCCTCTCTAACCTCACCGGCGATCAGAAGAAAGACTCTCACTTGATTGGCCAGTTCGGAGTGGGCTTTTACTCCGCCTTTATTGTCGCCGACAAAGTTACCGTTGAAACCCGTAGAGCGGGAGCAGCAAAAGAAGAGGGTGTTCGCTGGGAAAGCTCAGGCGAAGCCGAATATAGTGTTGAAACCATTGAGCGGGAAAAACGCGGTACTGCCATTACTCTGCACCTGAAAAAAGATCAACAGGAATTTGCTGATGGCTGGCGCTTGCGCTCCATCATAAAGAAATATTCAGATCATATTTCTTTGCCGATCATTATGGAAAAAGAACACTATGGTGATGACAAGGAAGAGAAAGAGCCCGAGGACGAAACGGTCAATACGGCTACCGCGTTGTGGACGCGCTCGCGCAGCGAGGTAAGCGACGAAGAGTATAAAGAGTTCTACAAACATATCTCTCACGATTTTAGTGATCCTGTTAAGTGGAGCCACAATCGCGTTGAGGGCAAACTCGATTACACCAGCTTGCTTTTCCTACCCTCTAAAGCACCGTTTGATTTGTACAACCGGGATGCTTCCCGTGGCCTCAAGCTATACGTGCAACGAACCTTCATCATGGATGAAGCTGAACAATTTCTACCGCTGTACTTGCGCTTTATAAAAGGGGTGGTGGATAGTAATGATTTGTCGCTGAACGTCTCCCGCGAAATTCTTCAGAAAGACCCTAATATAGACAGCATGCGCGCAGCCCTTACAAAGCGTGTGCTGGATATGCTGGAGAAGATAAAGAAAAACGATAAAGAGCAGTACGCGCAGCTCTGGAAAGAGTTTGGTCAGGTCTTGAAAGAAGGCCCTGCGGAAGACTATGGCAATAAGGAAAAAATTGCCAGTTTAATGCAGTTTGCCAGCACCCATGCTGATACAGATGTCCAAGATCAGGGTTTGGATGATTATCTGGCGCGTATGAAAGAGGGCCAGGACAAAATCTACTACGTTGTGGCAGAAAACTTTAACACCGCCAAAAATAGCCCTCATCTGGAAGTGTTCCGTAAAAAAGGTATTGAGGTATTACTGTTAAGCGATCGAGTCGATGATTGGTTAATGGGGCACCTGGCTGAGTACAAAGAGAAGCAATTTCAGGACGTCAGTAAAGGTGAGCTCGACCTGGGTAAACTGGATAGCGACGACGAGAAAAAAGAGCAGGAAAAAGTCGAAAAAGATTTTAAAGACTTTAACGAGCGCTTGAAAAAAGTTTTGGACAATGAAGTAGAAGAGGTCCGCGTAACCCATCGCCTTACCGAGTCACCAGCTTGTCTTGTGGTCGGCGAGCATGATATGGGCGCGCAGATGCGTCGTTTGATGGAGTCAGCCGGTCAAAAGGTACCAGAGTCCAAGCCGAGTATCGAAGTGAATCCCTCACACCCCTTGGTTCAGAAAATGGATAAGGAAAGCGATGAAGATCGCTTTACTGATTTGGCTCACGTGTTGTTTGATCAAGCCAACCTTGCCGAAGGCGGTAACTTGGATGACCCCGCTGCCTACGTAAAACGTCTGAACAAGCTTTTGATGGATTTGAGCTAGTTTCACGTTTTTAAAGTTAAAAATAGAAACGGCGCTTCGGCGCCGTTTGTTTTATGATTAAGCCTACAATTGAGTGGACTAAAAAGCCCAAAGGAATCCACATGGCAAAGCCTTTAAGCGTTGCAGTACTTGGTGGTGGAAGTTTCGGAACCGCAATTGCTAATATTATTGCCGCCAACGGTCATCACACCTGTCTCTGGATGCGTGATCAAAAGCGTGCAGAACGTTGTGAGCAGCAGCGTGAAAACCCCGAGTATTTGCCCGGTTACAAACTGGACCCCCACTTAAGAGTCACGGCAGACTTGTTAAGCTGCGTAGAAGGTTGCGACCTGGTCACTCTATCGGTACCAAGCTACTCCTTCAGAGAGGTAGCAAAACTGGTTGCGCCGCACATAAAGCCACACACCATGGTTATCAGCACTACAAAGGGAATTGAGAGCGACAGTTTTTGCCTAATGAGCCAGATTTTGGAGCAGGAAATGGGCGACGTACGCATAGGCGTGCTTAGCGGCCCGAATTTCGCGAAAGAAATTATTCAACAGCAGCACACTGGCAGTGTGATTGCCAGCGAAGATGACTCTGTTATTGAGTGTGTTCGCAGTGTATTTACGTCGCCCACTTTCCGTATTTACAGCAACAAAGATCGCTATGGTGTAGAGTTGGGCGGCGCTCTGAAAAATATTTATGCCATTGTTACCGGCTTGGCCGCGGCGCTTGGCTGTGGCAGTAATACTATGGCTATGCTGCTGACACGCAGCCTGGCCGAAATGAATCGTCTGGCGACGGCCCTTGGAGCCGACCCGATGACCTTTTTAGGCTTGGCTGGGGTGGGTGATTTAATCCTTACCTGTACCTCCAGCTTGAGCCGTAACTATCGTGTTGGCTTCTCGCTTGGGCAGGGGAAAAAGCTCGAAGAAATTCTCAATGAAATAGGTCAGGTTGCCGAGGGTGTAAACACGCTGAAGCTGGTAAAGGAAAAAGCCGAAGCACTGGATGTTTACATGCCATTGGTTACAGGTTTACACCAAATCCTGTTTGAAAACCGCAATATACCCGAAGTTGTGCAAGGTTTAATGACAGGGGAAATGAGTAGTGATGTTGATATGCAAGGGGGCATAAAATGGACGAACAGTTAAAGTCGAATTTAACATCTGGCAAACACTGGTTACGCTTAGTGTATATGGTGTTGTTTGCAATTATGTTGCAGGTATCATTGGCAGTTATGTGGGTGCTGGTGGTGGTACAGTTCCTGTTTGCGCTAATTTCTGGCAATGACAATAGAAATCTTCGCAAATTTGGTGATTCCCTATCGCAATTTATTTTTCAAGCGATACAATTTTTGACCTATAACAGCGAGGAAAAGCCCTTTCCTTTTTCAGATTGGCCTGAAGCCAATGTTGTTGAGGAAGAAAGTGATTCAGTAATTACTGAGGAGCCAGAGGCAGCTGGAACTGAAAGCGCAGAAAAGCCTCTTGAGGCTACAGAAAAGGAAGGGCAGAGCGATGCTTCCGAACCTTCAGAGCCTTTGAAAAAAGAGCCCTTAGAAAAAGAGATCTCAGACAAAGAGAATAAATAAACTGAACGAGCACAAGCGCCTCTATATTATTCGTCATGGAGAAGCAGAGTATTCCGCATATTCGGATGACGAGCGGCCGCTTACTCTCAACGGTGAGCGGCAAGTTCGTTCGAGTATCCTGTCTAAACGCGAACACGTGGATGATTTGGACTTGCTCATTTGTAGCCCGCTGATTAGGGCGCAACAAAGCGCTGAAGTGGTTCAAGCGGTAGTTCCAGCTGCCCGTAAGATTACCGCAGATTGGATTAAGCCTTCGAGCATGCCGCAAACGGCCATTGATGAACTTTATAAACTTTTCAGCCAAGACGTAGAAACGGTGATGGTGGTGAGCCACCTGCCTTTCGTGGCCCATTTAATTGAGCGTTTGTGTGGTTTGGAGCAAGGTTTTATTCGTATGGGCACCGGCAGCCTGGTGGCTTTAGATTTACCCGTGATAGCCGCGGGGTGCGGAACGCTTCTTTGGCAGCAGCACCCAGAGGTCTTATGTGATCCCGTCTGAGGTAGAGTTTGATGTTGCCGGAAACCTCATTACTGGTCAGCGTTGGGGGCAGGCCGGGGCTACACCCGTTATTGCTTTGCACGGGTGGCTGGATAATTGTGCAAGCTTTCATTTTCTCGCTCCCAAGCTCCAAGACCTTGACCTTATCGCGCTCGACCTGGCTGGTCATGGGCACAGCTACCATCGTAACCACCTTGGTGCTTACAATATATGGCAGGATATCCCGGAAATTATTGCCGTTGCGGATCAACTGGGCTGGAAGAAGTTTTCCCTCTTAGGCCATTCTCGAGGTGCCATTATCGCTACTTTGTTGGCCGCCAGTTTTCCTGAACGAGTGGATAAACTGGCAGCTATTGAAGCGCTTATCCCGGACCCTCATCAAATAATTGAAGCCCCAGCGCAGCTGGCCTCTTCTGTAGTCAATATATTAGCCCTGAGCCGCAGGCCCAAACGGTTTTACGCCACTTTTGACGCTGCTGTTGCCTCGCGCGCAAAGGGGATAATACCTCTTGGCCACAATGATGCAGAAGCGCTTGCTCACAGAGGCGTATTGGAGTGTGATGAGGGTTACTACTGGGCTTATGATTACAAGCTGATGTCTCCTTCGGAAATGAAGTTGAGTGATATGCATGTGGAAGCTTTTTTATCGTGTGTTACTGCGGAGGTAAAATTGATTGTGGCCGAACAGGGTATTATGCGAAGTTTTAGCGATTTTAAATTGCTGCAACAACATCTGACTCGCTTGCAGGTCGCTGAGATTCCGGGCTCTCATCATCTACACATGAGTTCTCAAGTTGAGCGGGTTGCCGAACAGCTTCAAGGTTTTTTTAATTAAACGCAGCTTTTTATGATGAAAAAAATTGTTTTTATTTCACTGGCTATTTTATATAGCCTTGGTCTTCAAGCGGAAAATCTCGACGATATTTTTTCGGGAGGGAGAGCGCTTTACCAGCAAAAGCTGGAGTTAAGCGATTACCGCTTGGTTTTGTCCGTACCGAAGAAGGTCAATAGTCAATGGTCGTTTGATCGCTCAGAATCACTGCAGGGTAGCCTTGAAAAAAGGACTATTGAGTTGAGCCAGGATGAGTCCTTCAGTGAAGCGAAGCAAGGCCTGGAAAATTATTTATACAGCATGGAGGCGCAAGCTATTTTTATGTGTAGCAGTCTGGACTGTGGCAGCAGCAACGTGTGGGCTAATGAGATATTTGGCGTGAAACAGCTTTACGGACTCGACGCGTCACAAAGCTATCAAATATGGCAGCTTAATCAGGAGGGAAAAACCCAGTACCTCATTTGGTACCTCTCGCAGCGCGGTAATCGAAGAATTTATTTACAGTTGGAGCTTGTAACCCCCTTGGCCGAGTCCGTGATTGCCATTGCACCCGACCCGGAGACACTTCTTAAGACAATCGTTGATGCTGGCTTTTACGTGGTGCCAGATGCCTTACTCTCGCAGCAGGACGACGCTTTTTTTGAGGCTTTAGTGCAAGCTATCCAGAGAAAGCCGAGACAAATATTCGCCATTGTCGGGCATACCTATACGGAACGACGCTGGGAGGCAAATCAGAAAAAATCTGAAGCCATAGCGCAGCAATTTGCAGATCTACTTATCGAAAAAGGAATTAAGGCTGCGCAGCTAAAGGTAATTGGTATGGGCTCATTTGCGCCGCAGGGTAAGAAAGGCCTGGCTCGTGTAGAAATTGTTATTCCTTGAATGCAGGCCGTACCCTGGCGTTCAAATCAAGCATCGTTTTCCCCTGCTACACTGATGTTATTTGTTGCAGAGTATGAATCGAATATGTCACAAGAGCGATTGGCTCAGCCCCGATACATGGTGCATTGGCAGAGCAGAATTATGACACGCGACCGCCAGGTACACAGTGCTTTGGTGGAGCATATCGCTCAAAAGGGGGTGTCGATAAAAACGGATACGGCGCTTACCCTTGGTTCGGACGTCAATATTGAGTTTTATATTAAGTATCGAGACAAGAAAGAGCGAATTCGCGCCAAAACAAAAGTGATTTATTGCCGTGTGCTATCAAGTAATCAAGGTGTGGTGCTTGAGCTAAAATTTACCCACATTTCCGGCGAGGAAATGCACATCTACAACAACACCCTTCAGTTGCTGGGTAATGCACGAGAATTTCAGCTCAAACTCTAGCATCCATTGCTTGCAGTAGCAGTGGTCACTAGTCCCTCAGTAAGGATAAAAACTCGTTTCGGGTACTCAGGTTGCTGCGGAAACAGCCCAGCATGGCCGAGGTTTTCATAAGCGAGTTTTGCTTCTCTACGCCGCGCATCATCATGCAGAGATGCTTCGCCTCAATGATCACACCCACACCGGCCGCTTCAGTAACCTCTGCAATCGTTTTGGCCACCTGAGTAGTCAGCTGCTCCTGAATTTGCAAGCGCCGGGCAAACATGTCGACTATGCGGGCAACCTTTGAAAGCCCCAGCACTTTACCTCTTGGAATGTAGCCAACATGCGCTCTGCCGATGAAGGGCAGCATGTGATGCTCACAAAGAGAGTAGAGCTCGATGTCTTTAACAATCACCATGTCGTTTGAGTCGGAGGGAAAGAGCGCATCGTTTACAACATCATCCAGTGTCTGATGGTAGCCTCCGGTTAAGTATTCAAACGCTGATGAAGCACGTTGCGGTGTGTCTACCAGCCCGGCACGACCGAGGTCTTCACCGGTAGATTCAATAATTTTGGCAAAGTAATGTTTGGTGTTGTTTTCTTCTGACATAGGGTCTACCACTTCCAAAGTTCTGATCCAGTAACGTTAACAGAGTAGGTGACTGGGGAAAAAGGCGCTAGAATAGCGGCCTTTTGCCTGTTTGCCAAAGTATATGAATGAGAGAGTTGTACAGGAGTTGTTTACAGTGCGTGACTGGATACGTTGGGGTTCCAGCGAGTTCAGCCGTCGGGCGCTTTATTTCGGTCATGGAACAGATAACCCTTGGGATGAAGCCGCATTGCTTGTTATGTGGGCCCTGCAACAACCTTGGCCCTCCCTAGAGCGTATTTACGACACTAGGCTGAGCACGGATGAGCGTCACACAATATTTGCTTTGTTTAGGGAGCGAATCACCACACGTAAACCAGCGGCGTACCTCACGGGAGAAGCCTGGTTTTGTGGAATGTCTTTTGAGGTTACTGAAGATGTGCTGGTACCTCGCTCACCCATTGCGGAACTCATTCAAGCGGGCTTCGAGCCATGGTTGAGTGTTTACCCTGCTCGCATATTGGACCTGTGCACGGGTAGTGGCTGTATTGGCCTGGCCTGTGCGGCGGCGTTCGCTGAAGCAGAGGTGGACATAAGTGATATATCACCACTGGCCACAACACTTGCCGAGAAGAATGCACAGCATCACGGCCTGCAGGCACGAGTGAATGTGATAGAGGCGGACTTGTTCAGCAGTGAGCTATTTGCTGGAAAGGTTTATGACCTGATTGTCTCTAACCCTCCCTATGTGGACGCTAAAGATTTGGCAAGCATGCCCGAAGAGTACCATCGTGAGCCAGTGCTGGGTTTACAGGCGGGTGATGATGGCCTGGACATTGTTAGGAAAATTCTTAGCCAGGCGTCTGACTACCTCAGTGAAGATGGCTTGCTGGTGGTGGAAGTGGGTAATAGCTGGGCTGCCCTGGAAGAAGCTTATCCGCATGTGGAATTTTTCTGGCCAGAATTCGAAAACGGTGGTCACGGTGTTTTCATTCTCACAGCTCAAGCGGTGAGAGACATTGTGAGCGCTGAGAAACGATTTTAAAAAGAACGAGTAGATTATGTCTGGTAATACATTTGGTAAATTATTTACGTTAACCACATTTGGTGAAAGCCACGGTGCCGCTTTGGGTTGTATTGTGGATGGCTGTCCTCCGGGGATTGCGCTGAGCGAGCAAGATTTGCAGAATGACCTGGATCGTCGCAAGCCCGGTCAATCGCGCTATACCACACAGAGAAGAGAAGCGGATCAAGTAAGAATACTTTCCGGTGTATTTGAGGGTAAAACCACAGGCACGCCGATCGGTATGCTTATCGAAAATACGGATCAGCGCTCCAAAGATTACTCTAAAATTAAAGATCAATTCAGGCCCGCTCACGCAGATTACAGTTATCTAAAAAAATATGGCCTTCGCGACTACCGAGGTGGTGGTCGTTCTTCTGCTCGGGAAACCGCAATGCGCGTAGCGGCAGGGGCGCTTGCCAAAAAAGTGTTAAAAGATACCTGGGGTATAGACGTACGTGGTTACCTTTCCCAGCTCGGGCCGATAGAAATTGAGCGTGTAGATTGGCAGCAAATTCATCAGAACCCATTTTTCTGCCCCGATGTCAGCAAGGTTGCTGAAATGGAACAGTACATGAAAGTGCTGACGAAAGAGGGCAATTCTATTGGTGCGAAAATTACGGTGGTAGCGTCAAATATGTTGCCAGGCCTGGGTGAACCTGTTTTTGATCGCCTGGATGCAGATTTGGCTCACGCGCTAATGGGCATTAATGCGGTAAAAGGGGTTGAGATAGGGGCGGGCTTTGCCTCTGTTAGCCAGAAGGGCACTGAGCATCGAGATGAAATTACACCAGAGGGCTTCCTCTCTAATCAGGCGGGTGGTGTCCTGGGTGGCATCTCCACCGGGCAAGACTTCATTGCACATATCGCATTAAAGCCAACCTCCAGCTTGCGGATTCCTGGTCGAAGTATCGATTTACACGGTAATGAAACGGAAGTGGTAACGACCGGGAGGCACGACCCGTGCGTAGGCATTCGTGCAACACCCATCGCCGAAGCTATGATGGCGCTGGTCATACTGGACCATGCTCTGCGCAACAGAGGGCAGAATGGTGCTGCGGGAGAGGGCGTAATCACTATTCCTGGTGGCACACCCTAAGGCCTGAGCCGAAATGCCTTATTGGCGCTTATCAGCCGTCTATTTCTGTTATTTCGCCGTGGTAGGGGCTATTTCACCCTACTGGGGCTTATACCTTGATGCCACTGGCTACTCGCCTACGCAAATTGGTGTGTTATCAGCCATTCCCATGCTAACCAAACTGCTTGCGCCCAATATTTGGGGTGCCTGGGCGGATGCCACCGGGCAAAGGCTCAATATCATTCGCTTGGGCGCGGCTGGTGCTTGTCTCTGCTTCGCGGCTATCTTTGTGGGGCAGGGTTATATCTGGCTGATAGTGGTGCTGTTGTCTTTCAGTTTTTTTTGGAATGCCATCCTGGCACAGTTTGAAGTGGTGACTTTAAATCACCTTGCATCCCAACCGCAGAGGTATAGCCGCATACGGGTCTGGGGTTCAGTGGGGTTTATTCTTACGGTCGTATTGCTCGGTTACCTCTTTGAATTAATCGATATAAGGCTTCTCCCATTAATAATATTTATTTTTCTCTGTGGCATATTTTTTTCTACTCTAAGTCTTCCTGAAGAAGAGCAAAAAAGTCAGCGGCCTGTAAAAGGTTCATTTCTGGCGCTGCTGCTAAACCGAAACGTATTTTTATTCTTTTTCATACTCACCTTGCTTCAAGTAAGTCATGGCGTCTACTACACTTTTTATAGTATCTACATGGAAAGTTACGGCTATTCGCGAACCCTAATCGGGCTTTTCTGGGCAATTGGTGTTGTCGCCGAAATAGTTATATTTATTTGGATGCCTGCAATACTGCAGCGTTTTTCCCTGCTGTTATTGTTGCAGGCGAGCCTGTTTTTAACAGCATTGCGCTGGGCGGCAATTGCTTGTTACCCTGAATTATGGGGGCTGATGATAACCGTGCAGTTGCTACATGCTTTTGGTTTCGGTGTGAGCCATGCAGTGGCTATAGAATTTGTCCGTCGGCAATTTGGTTCTTCAGCTCAGGGGCAGGGGCAGGCGTTTTACAGTGCAGTATGTTTTGGCGCAGGAAGTGCTGTTGGTGCGCTATGTAGTGGCTTATTATGGGAACTTAAACCAAGTTGGGCATTTGTATTTTCTATTGGTGTGGTTGTAATCGCTTTGTTGATTTCACATAAACGTTTTTTTAAAGGGTTTTCGCTGGTCTTGCACAGTGGTGCGTACGTAGAAAGGCCTTAGGAACATTTTAGAGTTGATATGATCAAAGTAGTTGCTTGTTATTCTCAAAGGGGTCGAGCATTTTATGGCTAAAATTAGATTAGTAGCCCTCACCGGGGTGTTATTGGCTGTACAGGCCTTTGCGCAAAAAGCAGAGGTTTGCCCAGCTATATCATGTGATTGTGGCAGCTTACCAAAACCGGAGTGGCAAGCCACCTGTGAAGATCACGAAACCAAAATCAAAAAAAACTGTGCCGCAAATGCTAATACTCCTGCGGACTACTGTTCTTTACATGGGCCTTCGGCGAAACCCTTGCCTCTGGCAATAGAATTTTCAAACATTTCAGTCATTTCCGAACAAGACCTTCCCCAGCAAAGCGCGAAGGTAAGCCAACTATATAGCGCGAGTGATAACGCTATAAAATTACTTAAAGCAAAACTCAGTTCCTATTATTTTAAAGAGGGCCTCGCAGTAAGTAAGGAGCTGGATGCTACTTTCGATGAATTGTTTGACGCTCAGCGAGCAGTAACCATGAGTTGGCTTTTGCATGAGGAAGAGAAAGAGGCTTTGTCTGCGTGGAGGTCATACTCCGAGCGTTCCCTCGAGCGGGCAGAAATTCTCTCTGCATATAGTGCTGAGCTTTGGAACAATTACCTGGTCGAAAAAAATGGTGCTGCGAAGAAGGCATACAAGGTACTTGCCTTCAAAGTGTGGCGAGTTGCTGGAAAAGCTTATGAGATGTCCGCTTATGCTTTTTCCGGTGCCGATAAAAGTGAGCAGGCCGCCGAAGCCTGGCTTAGTGGGGCAGGGGTATCTCAGGCGGTATTAGAAGCCAAGCAAGCCAGCCAGGCAAAAGCCAGTCATATTAATTTTTACAAGTATCAGGCGGCCTCTCGCCTGCACCGCGCCAGCTACTATTTCGCGTTGGAAGGTGAAGCAGAGGATGCGCTGAAAACGTTAGCTATGGCTAACGATGTCTCCCCAGGTAACGAGCTGGCTGCTCTAATTGCGCTGGAAGAAGATCAGGAGGCCGCTGAGCTTACCAATTTGTAATTAAAGTGTTGATGTTGATACAGCGCTGCCACTGGCATTGCTGGTTCTTTAGTACTAGAATATGTATTGATGTCGGCTCATTTGCATAGACTATTCTCTTATAAGGGTGTGCTTGAGGCACGCCCTTTTTTAATGGAGGACTATTTCAACCGGTAGGGGACCTGGCGGAGCTAGAGGGCCTCTGATGGGCCACTCCTATTCATCTGCACAAGCTTTAGTTTTATAGCGGCTTCGGCAAGCCTGTTGGTTTACTGTCGTCTGCCAGTCTGCCTTCGATGTACTCAGGGGGAAGAAAAATGTTTCAGAAAAAAGGAAAAGTACGCCGAATGTTTTGTTAGTGTGCCGATTCATCTAGAATGAGTCACAGTTTTAATAAAGATGAACACAGGCGAACATTAGTTAATCGAGAAGCTTTATAACTAAGTAGCGCAATTACGCCTCGTAAATATCCCTTTTGGCTGTAGCTAGTGACTAAACCCTGTAACCAAAGAGCGAAATGTTAATGAAGACACTTAGACTACTTATCTTGGCAGGGAGTCTTTTGGCTTGGATGCATGTACAAGCGCAGGTCAGTGAGATTTGCCCCGCAGTTGCTTGCGATTGTGGCAGCTTGCCTCTTCCAGAATGGAAGGCAACGTGTGCTGATTTTGAGAAGGCGATCAAAAAAAGCTGTGCTGCTAATGGCAACAGCCCGATAGATTATTGCTCCATTCACGGTCCCTCAGCCAAACCTTTGCCGCTGGCAGTCACCTTCAGCAACCTCGCAGTGTTATCGCTAGCAGGTGTTGAAGCAAAGCACAGCAGTGTGGCGGTTTTGTATTGGTCTGTACACAAAGACATAGATACGCTCAAGAAGAAAGTCAGCGCCTTATTTTTTAAGGAAGGGCTAGAGCTGGTGTCGGTGATGGACCGCAATATAGATACATTGTTTGACACCCAGCGTCAGGTGACGATGAGCTGGCTTGTGTACGAGCAGGAAAAAGAGGCCACTGCAGCCTGGAAAATGTATTCAGATGACACGCTTAAGATGTCTGATAACCTTGCTGAATATGGCGATGAGCTGTGGCAGGCATATAAAGTTACAGAGAATCCTGGTGCCAAAAAGGCTTATAAAATATTGGCGTTTAAGGTGTGGCGTTTATCGGGCAAAGCCTACGAAATGTCTGCTTACGCCTATTCAGGCAGTGATAAAAACAAAAATGCCGCCAGTGCATGGGCTAAAGGCGCGGATGTGGCTAAATCGATATTAAACGCGAAGCAAGAGACCAAAGCAAAGCCCAGTCATATTAATTTTTACCGTTATCAAGCAGCATCCAGGCTGCACCGCGCAAGTTATCATTTTGCCTTGTTGGAAAACTCCGAAGATGCCTTGCAAATGCTTAGTCAGGCGAGCGAAATATCGCCGGGCAATGAACTGCTCGCGTTAATTGCTAAAGAGGAAAACGCGGAAGCAGCGGATTTGACCGGTATTGATTAGTCAGAAGTTAAGAGCGCCCACCTTCCGGTGAGCGCTTTATTTCTAAAAATGCACAGCGAGATTGAGGTAGGGACCGTCGAAGCTTAGGTCCGCATTGGCGTCTTCGAACTCCTGTAACTCAATTTTGAACTGTCGGTAGCCCAGTTCAAAGCCCACGTCGAGAACACTTTCATACTGCCAGCCCAGCTTTACATCCAAATCGCTCAGCGTGCTGCCGTCGTAGGAAACGTAATTAATATGACCGCCGAGATAAGCACCCGACAAGGGTAAGTCGAAGCGCGCCATGGCGTAGGCCATTGGCAGTGTTCCATTCAGTTCAGTTTGCTCGGTAATGGGGTCTGTGCCCTCTGGCCTGGAATCCACACTGGCAGACCCATCAACCATTTTTGCTGTAAGACCGAGGTCGAAACTCACCCAATTGTCGAGAATTTCATAATAGAGCGTGATGTCTGTGTGGCTTAAATCCAGTTGAGTAGTGGTAGGGGCATTGGCGGGGAAAGTGATATCGTCCCAGGTAAATTCCCTCTCCACTACTGCAAAGCCGTCGTATTCAAGGGGCGTGTATTGGAGTCTAATATTGGGCACGACAGGAATTGGGTGCTCGATAGCGACATAGAAAACCTGGCTTTGTTGTTCGTCTATGCCGAGTTCATTGGTTGTAATGGGCACATCATCAATACCCATGGAGCCGTCAATGTCGGCTTGCCAGACGCCGATGCCGCCATACACACCAAAAATAGTATCGGCAGATGCTGTTGCACTAAGAACACATAAAACAGTGACAATAAAAAATCTGACTAAAGTACTCATAAAGCTTACCTCTAATGAACCTTAACTATCGGTATAGCAGAATGCTTTAGGTGACAGTGCCAGAGAGCTTAAATTGGCGTGGAAGTGATAGCTTCATCACGTAAAACTTTGTAAAAAGCTGCTGCTGCGTTGCTCAGGGTGCGTTTAGAGTGTGTCACCACGCCGAGCTTGCGTTCTAGTTTTGCCCCTTTTACTGAAATCTCCCTTAAGTGCTCATCGACCATGGACTTTGGCAGTACGCTCCATCCCAAGCCCACAGATACCATCATTTTAATTGTTTCGAGGTAGTTGGTTGCCATGCTTAGTGTGAGTGTGAGCCCTTTGTTATCGAAACAGTTTTTCACCATCCTGCCGGTATAGGTGTTTAGGTCCGGCAAAATGGCCGGGCTTTTCGCCAGTTGTGCCAGGCTGGCCGGATTGCCACCATTCAATGAGTGATCTTTGGCAACCACAAACACCAGGGGGTCTCGCCAGATTACTTCGCCGACCAGGGGGCGTTCCATTTTTGGCGCGAGGGTGACTACAGCCAGTTCGCAATCACCATGAGCGACCCTGTCGTGCGCTTGTTCTGAGTCGAGAAATTCAAATTGTAAATTTACCTGCCTGTGTTGATACGCGAAAGCCCGCAGCACGGGAGGCAAGTGATGCAGGCCTATGTGATGACTGGTTGCAACTCTCAGGGTGCCTGCAATTTCGCCGGAGAGCTCACGAATATTGCGTTCGGTTTCTTCTATGGAGCGAATAATCTTTTGTGCCTGTGGAAGCAAGCGTTCCCCGGCTTCGGTCAGCCGGATGTCTCGTCCGAGGCGATCGAAGAGGGTATGGCATAGGTGCGCCTCGAGAGCGGCTATACGTTTACTCACCGCCGGTTGTGTGAGATGGAGCACTTCAGCTGCCAGAGAAAACGATTGGCACTCGGCAACGGCCAGAAATGCTTTCAGCGAATCGGGGTCCATAGTGTTTACTCCCGTTAGTTTTATAAACTATAAGGTATTCCAATAAGTAATTCAAAGAATGAAAATAATGAATTTGAGTTATCCGGCTCTGGCTTCTACAATGCATGCTAAATCTAATGTTTAAATGCCGAGGCAAGCATATGTCTGCAAGAACGCTCTACGACAAACTCTGGGACGACCATGTAGTGGCTCAACGTGATGATGGCTCATCGCTGCTCTATATCGACCGCCATATTGTTCACGAAGTGACATCCCCTCAGGCGTTCGAAGGCTTAAGGCTTGCTGGCCGAAAGCCCTGGAGGGCAGATAGTGTTATTGCCACGCCGGATCACAACGTGCCCACTACCGCTAAAGAACGTGCTTCCGGGGTGGAGGGTATTGAAGACCCAATATCGAAAATCCAGGTAAAAACCCTGGACGATAACTGCGACGAACTGGGCATCGTAGAATTTAAAATTAACGACCCCCGTCAGGGTATTGTTCACGTGGTGGGACCGGAAACCGGCGGTTGCCTGCCGGGTATGACCATCGTGTGTGGTGACTCTCACACGTCAACTAACGGCGCTTTGGGTGCTCTGTCATTTGGCATAGGCACCAGCGAAGTAGAGCATGTGCTTGCCACGCAATGCATTATTGCCAAGAAGATGAAGAACATGTTGGTCAAGGTGGACGGCACCTTGGGTGAGGGCGTAACCGCAAAAGACGTGGTACTGGCCATTATTGGTGAAATTGGTACCGCAGGCGGGACGGGCTATGCCATTGAGTTTGGTGGCGAGGTCTTTCGAGCGATGTCGATGGAAGGGCGTCTTACCGTTTGCAATATGGCCATCGAAGCTGGTGCGCGTGCGGGTATGGTTGCCGTGGACGATATCACTATTGAATACGTAAACGGCCGCAGTTTTGCGCCCAAAGGGGAACAGTGGCACAAGGCTGTGGACAATTGGCGCAAGCTGCAATCAGATGCAGATGCAGTGTTCGATCGTATCGTTGAGATTGATGGCAGTAGTATCAAGCCACAAGTGAGCTGGGGTACGTCTCCGGAAATGGTACTTCCCATAGATGGTTTTGTACCAGACCCCAATACAGAGAAAGATCAGGTTAAAGCGGGAGGCATTCGTCGTGCGCTGGATTACATGGGGCTTGCGGCCGGGCAGGCCATAACGGATATAAAAGTGGATCGTGTATTTATTGGCTCGTGTACCAATTCCCGTATTGAAGATATTCGTGCCGCAGCGCAAATAGTCAAAGGCCGAAAAAAAGCCGCTAACGTAAAGGAAGCCATTGTTGTTCCCGGCTCTGGTGCTGTTAAAAAACAAGCTGAAGAGGAAGGCCTGCATAAAATATTTATTGCAGCGGATCTGGAGTGGCGCGAGCCAGGGTGCTCCATGTGTCTAGCAATGAATGCCGACAAATTGGGCGACGGCGAACATTGCGCCTCTACCTCCAACAGGAATTTTGAGGGCAGGCAAGGTTATGGTGGAAGAACTCACCTTGTGAGCCCGGCAATGGCCGCGGCGGCGGCAATTGCCGGCCATTTTGTTGATGTGCGCGAATTTTAATTTCGGGAGAAGCAAATAGTGAAAAGTTTTACAGAACATACCGGTGTTGTTGCTCCTATGGACCGCGCCAATGTGGATACAGATCTGATCATACCAAAGCAGTTTCTTAAATCCATAAAGCGCACTGGCTTTGGCCCGAATCTGTTTGATGAGCTACGCTATCTCGACAAGGGAGAGCCGGGTAGGGATAACAGTACTCGACCAATAAACCCTGAGTTTCCTTTAAATTTTGCGCGATACAAAGGCGCGAGTATTCTGCTGGCAAGAGAGAATTTTGGTTGTGGTTCAAGTCGCGAGCACGCGCCTTGGGCGCTGGAAGAGTTTGGCATTCGTGCGGTAATTGCCCCGAGCTATGCAGATATTTTTTACAACAACTGTTTTAAAAATGGGCTGCTGCCTATAGTGCTGGATGAGAAGATAGTTTCAAGCCTGTTTAAAAGTATGTATGACCAGGTGGGATATAAGATAACCATTGATCTCCAACAACAAAGCGTCATCGCAAACGGTGAAAAATTCGCTTTCGAGATCGATGAGTTTAGAAAGCATTGCCTGCTGAATGGATTTGACGACATCAGTCTTACTTTACAGGAGGCTGAAAAGATCAAAATTTACGAACAGCAGCGTCGAACAGAAAAACCCTGGTTGTTTGGCGCCGTAAAGGCGTAATGGCTGTGTTGGACAGGTTTGTTGCAAGCATGCCCGCTTAAAATAATAGACGCATATGACTTTAGCGTGAGGAAAAAAACTTGAGTAATAAAATAGTATTGTTGCCTGGAGACGGCATCGGCCCGGAGATAATGGCCGAAGCCCTTAAGGTACTAGAGCTTGCAGATAAAAAATTCAAACTCAATTTAAAGTTTGATGAGGATCTGATAGGCGGCTGCGCTATTGATGCGCATGGTGTGCCCTTGGCAAATTCAACATTGGAAAAGTGCCAGCAAGCTGATGCAGTGTTAATGGGAGCTGTCGGTGGGCCTAAATGGGACAGTATGGATGCCAGTATTCGCCCGGAAAAAGGTCTCCTAAAAATTCGCTACGAGATGGGTTTATACGCGAATTTGCGTCCGGCCTTACTTTACCCGCAATTAGCCGATGCCTCCTCATTAAAACCCGAGCTTGTGGCGGGCCTGGATATATTGATTGTGCGGGAGCTAACCGGTGGTATTTATTTTGGTGAGCCGCGGGGAATTCGCCTTCTGGATAACGGTGAGCGACAGGGATACAACACCTACGTCTACGCAGAGCACGAGGTTGAACGCATCGGACGTACCGCATTCGAAATGGCACGCAAGCGCGGCAATCGAGTATGTTCTGTTGATAAGGCCAACGTCCTGGAGGCAACGGTACTGTGGCGAGAAGTCATGCAGTCGCTATCGAGAGAGTATAGTGATGTAGAGCTCAGCCATATGTATGTTGATAACGCGGCGATGCAGTTGGTACGTGCTCCAAAGCAATTCGATGTCATCGTAACGGGCAATATGTTTGGCGATATTCTCTCTGATACCGCCGCAATGCTGACTGGCTCCATTGGAATGTTGCCCTCTGCTTCACTCAATAATGCGAGCAGAGGCTTGTATGAGCCTGTACATGGCTCAGCCCCTGACATTGCAGGGCAGGATGTGGCGAATCCCCTGGCCATGATTTTGTCGGCGGCAATGATGCTGCGCTATTCCCTGGATCAAACCAAAGCGGCAGATGCGATAGAAAAAGCAGTGGGTAGCGTATTGGACAAAGGTCTACGTTCTGCTGATATCTATGCAGAAGGAAGCACCAAAGTGGGAACCCGGCAGATGGGCGATGCGGTGGTACAGGCATTAAACGAAGTATAAATAATTAACCAGTTAATATAAGAGTAAAAGCGATGAAAGTAGGTTTTGTTGGTTGGCGGGGCATGGTGGGTTCAGTTTTGATGGGCCGCATGTTGGAAGAAAATGATTTTGAGGGGATCGAGCCAACATTCTTTACAACCTCAAATGTTGGCGGTGCTGCTCCAGATCTTGGTGTGAATGCGCCTTCCTTACAAGATGCATTCTCTATTGAGGCGCTTGCCGCAATGGATGCGATTATTTCGTGTCAGGGCGGTGACTATACGGCGAAGGTTTTTGAGCCCTTGAGAAAAGGCGGGTGGCAGGGCTATTGGATTGATGCGGCGTCTTCCTTGCGTATGGATGACAGCGCGCTCATTATCCTCGACCCGGTAAACGACGAGGTTATCCGCAATGGGCTGCAGTCTGGCGTTAAAAACTTCATCGGCGGCAACTGTACAGTCAGCTTAATGCTGATGGGTCTTGGTGGCTTATTTCGTGAGGGGCTGGTGGAGTGGACAACGGCTATGACCTATCAGGCCGCCAGTGGTGCCGGTGCGCAAAACATGCGAGAGCTGATCACACAGATGGGGCAAATTCGCGACAGTGTCGCTTCTGACCTTGCTGACCCGGCATCTGCAATTTTGGATATCGATCGTAAAGTACTTGCCTGCATGCGCGAAGACTTAAGCATCGATCGCTTTGGTGCGCCGCTGGCCGGGAGCTTATTGCCCTATATCGACAAGCAGTTGGAGAGTCGACAAAGTAAGGAAGAATGGAAGGCCGAGGTCGAAACTAACAAGATACTGGGTACGGTCAACAGCCCAATTCCTATTGATGGTATTTGTGTTCGTATTGGTGCAATGCGCTGTCATAGTCAGGCTTTAACCATCAAGCTGAAAAAAGATGTTCCCTTGTCTGATATTGAAGCCATAATCGCAAATGCCAACGATTGGGTGAAGGTTATTCCCAATGATCGAGACGAAACACTCAGTGAGCTTACGCCGACAAAAGTAACCGGCACACTCTCTGTTCCAGTAGGCCGGCTGCGTAAAATGACCATGGGGCCAGAATACCTGAGCGCCTTCACGGTGGGGGATCAGCTATTGTGGGGAGCTGCGGAACCCTTAAGGCGCATGCTGAAAATACTTCGCGAGCACTAAGTTTCCGCCAAGTTTCCGCCAAGCTCTAGTCAATTGATGCCCGCTTCATGCGGGCATTTTCTCATCTAAGCATGTCGCTTTGTGCTTCTCATCGCGGCCTAATACCAAGGTTTGACTACAATAAGCACAGCTATTTGCACCAGTAGTAAAGAAAAACCTCAAATCGTGCCAGTTAAAGGAGTATTTCAGGGGGCAATAAGTTGAAAAAAACCTATTTATAATGAATACTTACGACCAATACTGAAAGATTATTCGAGGTTTTCAACAGCGAGTAATTAACTGGGTACTAATGGCTCGATAAATTCACCTGCCGGCACGACGACCGCTGTTCGCTGGTGACTTCTAAAAAACGCGCCACAGAATTGTCAAAACAAGGATTCTCCTATGGGTCGAAGAATACTGGTATTGCTCTTCAGCGCGCTTGCGATTTGCATACCGCAGGTGGCATTTGCTTTGGGGCTGGGCGAAATTACCCTCAAGTCTGTGTTGAATCAGCCACTCGACGCCGAGATAGAATTGCTCGAGGTGAGAGACCTCTCTGAGAATGAGATTCTGGTTGGGCTGGCATCCCCAGAAGACTTTGAACGAGTAGGTGTTGATCGTCCCTATTTTCTCACGGGTCTTAAGTTCGAGGTGGTGCTCAACAACGCCGGCGGCCCGGTTATCAAAGTGAGTTCCAAAAAGCCCGTTCGAGAGCCGTTCCTGAATTTTGTACTGCAAGCCCAATGGCCCAGTGGCAGGTTGTTGCGAGAATACACTTTGCTAATGGATTTGCCAGTATTCTCCGGGGAGCAGTCTGCCCCTGTTAGCAGAGCTCAAACCCCGAGCGCACCAGCGGCAACGCGCGGTGAAACAGCTAGTCAATCGTCGCCCTCACAGCGCGCGCAGCCCAAATCCAATTACAATCCCCGTTCCTCTTTTGATGAGGCTCCCGCAAGGCCAGAGTCACAGGCGTCCGCATCGTCACAGTCCTATGTTGGCGATTCAACGCCGTACCCCGAAGACTCATTCGGCCCGGTGCAGGCAAACGACACCTTGTGGGAAATCGCAAAGCAGATTCGTCCCGATAGGGGGGTGACCATCCAGCAAACAATGCTGGCGATACAGCGCTTAAACCCAGACGCTTTTATCAATAACAACATAAATCTGCTCCGAAAGGGGCAGATTCTTCGAGTGCCCAGCCGAGAAGATATTACCGAGTACAGTAAGCGAGAGGCGGTAAGTGAAGTTGCTGTACAAAACAGCCAGTGGTCTGGCGATCCCAATGGTGGCTTTAGTGATGGCGGCGCTCAGATTGAGGCTAGCCGATCCATCGACAGCTATGAAGAAGATCAAAGCGGTGTAGAAGGCCGGGTAAAACTTTCATCACCAGAAGAGATTGACAGTAGTTCTGAAGGCCGCGGGGCAGGAGCAGGTTCCAGCAGTGTGGATGCACTGGAAAACGAGCTTGCGATTACGCTGGAACAGCTCGATATGTCTGCGCGGGAAAATAATGATCTCCGTTCCAAGATTCAGTCTTTGGAAGAACAAATCTCCACGATGGAGCGCATGATCGAAATCAGCAGTGAAGATATGCGCTCCCTTGAATTAGCGGCAGAAAAAAGCCGTACCGAGCAAGAGCTTGCCGAAGCGCAAGCTGACTTGGACAGCAATACCGACATGACTGATGCTCAAGACGAGGACCTTGAACTCGCTGTAGAGGGTGATGCAACGGACAGTGCTGTTGAGTCGCCTGATAGTGATGACATGTCTCTCGCCGACTCCAGCGAATCTACCGAAGAATTAGAGGAAGCGGCTGCCATTGTTGAGCCGACTCCATTGCCCCAACCTACAGCTAAGCCTGTACCAAACAAGGTAGTGCAATCCCAGCCTAAGAAAACCCTGGTGGACACATTATTAGATAACATTGTGTTTATTGTTGTCGGCCTGGTGCTGATTATAGGCGTGGTAGTGGTTGCCTTGGGCTTCAAAAAGTCTGACAAATCAGAGGACGACGATTTCCTGGCAACGTCAAACTTTGACGATGTTACTGCACCACTGGAAGATCCTGTTGAAGAGCAAAGCTATGAAGAGCTCGATCTCGGTGAAGAAACGCCAGAAGAAGCCATTGAAGAAGACATTACAGAAATTGACGATAGTGTTGCAGCTGAAGCACAAACAGAAGATGTTGTTGCTGAAGCAGACATTTACATTGCTTATGGCAAGTACGACCAGGCTGAAGAAATGCTGCAAAATGCGCTTGGTCGCGAGCCTCACAACCTTGATATGCGCCTTAAATTACTCGAGGTGTACTCGACCCAGCAGGAAGTTGAAAAGTTCGACCCTCATTATGCAAAACTGCTTGCCAGTGGCGACGAACCCGCTAAACAGCGGGGAGCACAATTACGTGAATCTATTCATGATGCTCCGGCCTTTGATCCCAGCTTGTACGATGTTAGTAGCGAAACTCATTTAGAGGGCGGTCTCGAGGGAGACTTGGGCGAGCTTGATTCCCAGCTTGCGGCGGACTCAGCGGGCGATTTTGATGAGCTTAGTCTGGACTTGGATACGGATTTCTCAGGGGAAGCTGATGCAGATGGTCTGGATTTCGAGCTGGATTTACCAGAAAGTGAAACGCCTCAAAGCGAGCTGGATGATGCGGACTCAGACTTGGATTTTGACCTCGACCTGGGAGATACGGAAGACGATGGAGCACCTGCTGGTGATGAAGACCTCGATTTAGACCTTGAGCTTGATACTCACAGTGATGAGCTTGAAGCTGGAACTGACGCCGCAGGCGATCTCGAGTTTGATCTGGATACCGGTGACGATGCGCTAAGCGCGGATGACTTTGATCTCGATTTTGATTTGGATGCCGATGACAGCGCTGCCTCCGAACTCGACGATAAAGATCAAGACGCGCTCAGTCTGGACAGTGAGCTGGATGATTTCGACCTGGATTTTGATGCTGATGAGTCTAGTGAAGACCTGACTCTTGACGGCATAGGCGATCAGGACATTGAAGACGAACTCTCCTTGGATGACGGCTTTGGTGCTGAAGTTGACGACATTCTTAGTGAGCGCGAACAGCAGCCCGATGAAGACTTTTCTCTGGAAATGGAGCCTCAGCTTGAGCAAGAGTCTCCACAAGAAGAGCCTGTTGCTGAAGACAAAGTAGAAGAAGCAGAGACGGTAGAAGATTTCCTTGCAGGTATGCAACAGGAAGGTGATCAGCCTGGCAGTGATTCCGATTCTGTTGATGATTATGACCTGGATGCGGATCTGGACCTTTCAGCCCTTGATGAGGAGCTTGATGCGCTTACTTCCGACCTGGGTGTGCAGGAAGCTGACATTGCAAACCTTGAAGCTGGTGATGAGCTTGAGGCTGCCACAGCCAGACTGATAGACGAGGATCAAGGTGATCAGTTGGCTCGCCCAACAGTAATGGAAGAGCCAGTTACAGATTTCGACGACTTCGAGCAGGAGCTGGAACTCGGTGATGACTTGAGTCTGGAGCCCGAGCAATTAGGCGAAGATATCGAGACCCTCCTGGAGCCTGAGCCTTTGCAAGAAAGCGCTGTTCTCGAGGAAGAAACGCTAGAAGACCTAGCAACCTTGGATGAAGAAATTGCCGAAGGCGGGGAAGATCAGCTGTTTGAGCAAGCGATTGCCGATGTGCCTGAATCTGATCTTGAGTTTAATATACCGGATGTGGATCCAGAATCTGAAGACGACGATTTAGGCTTTCTCAGTGATAGCGACGAGATCGCTACCAAGCTTGATCTAGCGCGCGCGTATATTGATATGGGCGATTCAGAAGGCGCTAAAGATATTATTGAAGAGATAATAAAAGAAGGCAATGATCAGCAGAAGCAGGAAGCTGAGCAGCTGAGTGCGCGTATCATTTAATACACTCCCGGTTTTAACTATAAAGCCCTGCTATGCAGGGCTTTTTTGTATCAGCATATGAGTAAAGAGTTAAAGTATCAGCGCAATATTGAAATCAAACCCGGGGTGGAATTCCCTACGGGTATGCAGCGAGTGGCTTTGGGTATCGAATACTCTGGCTGTAACTATCGCGGCTTTCAAAAACAAAAAAGTGCAGCCAATACCGTGCAAGCCGAGCTTGAGAAAGCCATTTCTGTAGTGGCTAACGAACAAGTGTCACTGGTATGTGCCGGGCGCACAGACGCAGGCGTGCACGCCACGGCTCAGGTAGTGCATTTCGATACCCTTGCACAGCGCCCTATTAAAGCCTGGGAAATGGGTGTTAACACTCATTTGTCCGATGCTGTCCGTGTTTGTTGGGCAAAGCCCGTTGGCCCGGCTTTTCACGCTCGGTTCTCAGCGCAAGCTCGCACTTATCGCTACATCCTTCAGCCCTCCAAAGTGCGTTCTGCGATTTTACAGCGCCATGTCACCTGGACCTCCTTGGATCTAGATCTGAAGGCAATGCAGACCGCCGCCCAGGCCTTGCTGGGGGAGCATGATTTTAGTGCTTTTCGGGCTGCGCAATGTCAGGCTCACAGCCCCATAAGGGAAGTGCAGGGGCTAAGCTTGAGCGTCAATGGCCCGTTTTTGGTATTGCAGATAAAAGCAAACGCCTTTTTACACCACATGGTAAGAAATATCGTGGGCTCCCTGATGGAGGTTGGAAGAGGGGCGCAAGAGCCTGGTTGGCTGTCGCAGCTGCTTGAGGGGCGAGATAGAACCCTGGCGGCGGCCACAGCCTCGCCCCACGGATTGTATCTGGTACGGGTGGACTATCCTGCACATTTTGATCTTCCGCAGCCCCTTAATATGGGGCCGGTTTTCTTAAGCGAAACTTTTCCTGGTCGATAGTGCGACTGCTCGTCGCCAAAGCTCCCTTCGTTCTGTTAAAATCGCCCGTTTTTCCATACTTGGTAGTGCAAAAATGCGTATTAAAATCTGCGGGATAACCCGTTGCCTGGATGCTCGCGTAGCACAGCAAGCTGGTGCAGATGCGATTGGCATGGTGTACTACGGGCCAAGTCCCCGCAATGTCGCTGATTTGGGGCTGGCAGCAGAGATAGCGCAAGAGCTTGGGCCGTTTGTTACTGTCACGGGCTTGTTTGTAAACCCTGGTCGTGCTTTCGTAGAGGAGGTACTGAGTCGGGTATCGATTAGTTTGCTGCAATTTCACGGTGATGAATCGCCAGCGTTTTGTGAAAGCTTTAATCGTCCATATATCAAAGCCCTGCGTATGAAAGAAGGTGCAGACGTATCGGGCTACATGCAGCTTTATACAAAAGCTGCGGGTTTCCTCTTGGATGCATATAAAAAAGGTATACCTGGCGGTACAGGTGAGTCCTTCGACTGGTCTCGTGTGCCGCAAAACTCCCCTCGACCTATTGTACTGGCCGGAGGCCTTTCACCCGCGAACATAGCAAGCGCTGTTAGCATAACGCAGCCTTACGGGGTGGATGTGAGTGGTGGCGTGGAGTCATCGCCCGGTATTAAAGATAAAGAAAAGATTAGCGCGTTTATCGCAAACGCAAAAAGCGGAGCAAAGCTGTGAGTACAGAAGTAAAAAATATAGATTACTCGGCCATGCCTGATGAGAAAGGGCATTTTGGGATTTTTGGTGGACGATTTGTCTCAGAAACACTCATGCACGCCCTGGACGAGCTTCAGGAAATTTACAGTCGAGTGAAAGATGATCCAGAATTTCTTGCAGAGTTCGACAAAGATCTGGCTCATTACGTAGGGCGCCCTTCACCTCTTTACCTGGCAGAGCATTTAAGCGAAAAACTCGGCGGTGCTCAGGTTTACCTCAAGCGAGAAGATTTAAACCATACCGGTGCGCACAAAATTAACAATACTATCGGCCAGGCACTGTTAGCCAAGCATACGGGTAAAACCCGGGTAATTGCAGAAACCGGAGCGGGTCAGCACGGCGTTGCAACTGCAACGGTGGCTGCGCGGCTGGGACTCGAGTGCGTTGTCTATATGGGGGCAGAGGACGTACAGCGACAGGCGCTCAACGTTTATCGCATGAAATTACTGGGCGCAACGGTGGTTCCAGTGACCTCTGGCTCAAAAACGCTGAAGGACGCCATGAACGAAGCTATGCGCGACTGGGTTACCAATGTGGACGACACCTTCTACATAATCGGTACCGTGGCCGGACCGCACCCTTATCCCCAGTTGGTAAGAGATTTCCAGTGTGTGATCGGTCGCGAAGCCCGTGCACAATGTCTCGCACAAGCGGGTAGATTGCCAGATGCCCTGGTGGCCTGTGTTGGTGGTGGATCCAACGCCATCGGTTTATTTCACCCCTTTCTAAATGATCAAAGCGTAAAAATGTACGGTGTAGAAGCGGGAGGCTATGGTGTTGAGACCGGCAAGCATGCGGCTCCCTTGAATGACGGTGTGCCCGGTATATTGCACGGCAACCGAACGTATTTAATGGAAGATGAAAACGGCCAGATCATAGAAACTCACTCAGTATCAGCGGGCCTCGATTATCCCGGTGTAGGGCCAGAACATTCCTGGTTAAAAGATACCGGCCGAGTTGACTACGTAGCCATCAATGATGATGAGGCAATGGCCTCTTTTAGAAGCCTGACAAAAATCGAGGGCATAATGCCGGCGCTTGAGTCCAGTCACGCGGTTGCTTATGCCGAAAAACTGGCGCCGACTATGGGCAAAGATGAAATCATCGTGGTTAATTTATCGGGCCGGGGTGACAAAGATATTCTAACGGTGGCCAAAATTGATGGCATAGAAGTTTAAAATTTAGAACTAGAAAATACAGCGCGTATTAAACAACGCACATTTGAATAAATAGAGGGGCGTGAGTGAACAGAATTAGTCAGTGCCTGCAAGCTTGCAAGCAGGAAGGGCGCAAAGCGCTTGTTACATACATTGTGCATGGTGACCCAGGCCTTGAGCATACTTTGCCGTCCATGCACAGGTTGGTAGAAGAGGGGGCGGACATCATCGAGCTGGGCATACCCTTTTCCGACCCCATGGCAGAGGGGCCAGTCATTCAGCGCGGCCATGAGCGCGCTCTGGCAAACGGTGCCAGCTTAACCAACGCCATGGAGCTTGTGAGCCAGTTTCGGCAAAATAACAAGCACACTCCGGTGGTGCTAATGGGCTATGCTAATCCCATTGAGCGAATGGGCTACAGTAAGCTGGCTAGCAGTGCTGCAAAGGCCGGGGTAGATGGCCTTCTTACGGTTGACCTGCCTCCTGAAGAAGCTGAAGCGCTTAATGTAGAATTGAAGCAACAGGGTCTGGAGAATATTTTCCTTATTGCGCCAACGACAACGGAAGCTCGCATGGCGGATATAACTGCCCTGGCAGGCGGCTTCGTTTATTATGTATCGTTAAAAGGGGTGACCGGAGCAGGGCATTTAGATGTCACTTCAGTGCAGCAAAAAGTGGAGCAGATTCGTAAATATACGGGCTTACCTGTGTTAGTCGGCTTTGGCATCAAAGACAAAGACACGGCTAAGGCCATCGGCGCCGTATCAGATGGTGTAGTAGTAGGCAGCCTTTTGGTTAAGGCTATGGGGGAAGGTGAGAGCCATGATCTTAAGTCAATATGCGACCACCTTGCATCTCTCATCAAGCCAATAAGAAAAGGCCTGGACGAACTTTAAGAGAAAAGAATTATGAGCTGGTTAGAAAAGATAGTTCCTTCAGCAGCGCGGTCTCAAGGTGCTCGTGCATCCAGCAAAGTGCCTGAAGGCTTGTGGAAAAAGTGCTCCAAGTGCGCGGCAGTGTTGTACCGTCCAGAGCTGGAAAAAGAACTGGATGTTTGCCCCAAGTGCGATCACCACATGCGTATTGGTGCACGGCGTCGCCTGGACATATTCCTTGATTTGGATGACCGTGAAGAACTCGCGACAGATGTTCTGCCAGTAGACCGATTAAAATTTAAAGATGTAAAAAAATATAAAGATCGCTTGAGTACGGCACAGAAGTCGACTGGTGAAAAAGACGCCCTGGTTGCAATGAAAGGTAACTTGAAAGAGATGCCAATTGTCGCCAGTGCTTTTGAATTTGCTTTTCACGGCGGTTCAATGGGCTACGCGGTAGGCGAGAAATTTACCCGCGCGGCGCAAGTTGCTTTGGAAGAGCGCATACCCTATGTCTGCTTTTCTGCCACCGGTGGCGCAAGAATGCAGGAAGCATTGATATCGCTAATGCAAATGGCAAAAACCAGTGCTGTTATTGAACGAATGAAGATGCAAGGCATTCCGTTTGTCTCCGTTATGACTGACCCCGTCTATGGCGGTGTATCTGCCAGCCTCGCTTTGTTGGGTGATATCAACGCCGCTGAACCTGGTGCGCGAGCAGGGTTTGCAGGGCCGAATATTATCGAACAGACTATTCGCCAGAAATTGCCAAAGGGTTTTCAGCGCAGTGAATTTCTTCTCGAACACGGTGCAATAGATATGATTATTCATCGTAGAGACATGCGAGATCGAGTTGCTTCTTTGTTAGCGAAGTTTATGCGTTTGCCCGAACCTGCGGCCTAGTGCTTGTTTTGAGATTGATATAACAATGCTTCATCGCAACTCTTCTCTGAAAGAGTGGCTCAGCTGGCTTGAACAGCTTCATCCTACGGAAATTGAACTGGGTCTCGATAGAGTCAGTGCCGTAGCCAAAAACCTCGGCCTTGCAGATCTGATGCAAAGATCTGCAGGTGCCCAAGCCCCAAAAATAATTACAGTTGCCGGTACCAATGGCAAGGGTAGTTGTGTGGCAGCCTTGGAAGCACTGCTAGTCAGCAAGGGTGAATCAGTTGGTGCTTTTACCTCTCCCCATTTACTGCGCTACAACGAGCGGATAAAAGTGAATGCTTGTGAGCTTGCTGATGATGATATCTGCTGGGCGTTTGAGCAAATTAATCAAGCCAGAGCTGATATTTCTCTAAGTTATTTTGAATTCGGCACCCTGGCCGCCCTGCTGATATTTAAACAGCAAGCGGTGGATTACTATTTATTGGAAGTAGGGCTCGGAGGGCGGTTGGATGCGGTCAATTGTGTCGATCCGGATGTGGCCATAATCACCTCCATTGACCTTGATCACCAAAGTTGGTTAGGGGATACGCGTGAAGCCATTGCCTACGAAAAAGCAGGAATCCTTCGGCAGGGCATACCTTTTGTCTGTGCCGATAAACAAGCTCCGCTTACCCTGCTTGATACCGCAAAAAAGCTCCAGACCAAGCCCTATTTTTTCGACCAGGATTTTGGCGAACTCACCGCGCCCTCATACGGTGGTATTTACTACCGCTGTGTTGAAGGTGGTAGCGCAGAGATTTCTTTCGTTGACGGTGGCGCACAACTGCCAGTCGCCAGCCTTGCGGCGGCTGCCCAGGCTTTTTCTATACTCGGCTTTGAACTTGACGCTTGCACGGGCGCGACCTTAAGTGAGGTAAAGCTCGATGGCAGATTAAGCGCTGTTTTTCTTGCTGACAATGTTGTCGCCTTCGATGTGGCCCATAATCCCGCTGCTGCCAGGCTATTGGCTGAACGGCTGCGTGCAAAATGGCCAGACAGGCAATTTAACGCGCTCGTGGCTCTAATGGCTGATAAAGACCTTGCCGCAACCCTAGAACCATTGATGCCATTAATCACTCATTGGAACTGTTTGGCTTTGGAGGATAATCCGCGTGCGGCATCGCCAGAAGATCTTGCAAAAGTACTTAAGTCGTTGGGCGTTGAGGACGATTTGATTACAATGGCCCCCAAGCTTGAAACAGTGCTTGCGCCTTTGATAGAAGACGCCGTTTCAGAAAATATTATTATCTTTGGTTCTTTTTTTACCGTTGCAGCTGCGAAAGCGTTTTTAGGTGCACATTGCAATAAGGCAGGTGATGTTTAGTGGATGACGGCTTAAAACAACGTATTGTGGGTGCCTTCGTATTGATCGCCGTTGGCGTGGTTTTTATTCCTGTTGTGTTTGATCGAGAACGCATCGAGCCCTTGGATAAAAGGACTCAAATCCCCCCGGCGCCGGTAATAGAAACCATTGAAATACCAGTGGCCGCATTACCTCGCGTCGAAGAGGCGGCACCTTCCGGTGAAACGATGTTTATTCCTGACGAAAAGCAGGAAGTGGCGGATGCACCCGTTGAACCTGTGCTTGCGGTGGATGGCACTCCAAATAGCTGGGTGTTGCAAGTGGCGAGCTACCGCTATGAAGCGCATGCCGAGGAAAAGCGCGACGAGCTGATCAAAATGGGTTACTTGGCCTATATCAGGCCCATAAAAACCGATAAAGGCACCATGAGGCGCTTATTTGTTGGGCCGAATCTGGACAAGCGGAAAGTAGCAGAGGCAAAAAAAGTCATTGACGAAAAATTCAAGGTTAACTCGATAGTTCTAAAATTTGTGCCCTAGCGCATTAAATATCGTCTTCACGAAATTCGTGTTGTGCCTTATGAACTTTTCGCTTGCTTGCCCGATGCAAGCCTAAAAGCAGCAATAGCGAGAAAAGTGTCAGGGCAAAATAGTAGGGCGTATGTGAGAGATTTATAGGTACCAGTATTAGTGTTGATATGACTTCGGTGGCAACAATGGTACTAATAAATATGAGTAGGCTACGGGTGGTAACTCTTCGACAAAAAACCGCTCCCAGTGGTGCGCCGATAATAACAATAGGTGCCGCTAACAACCAAAGATGTTTTACATCTTGATCAAGCTCAGTAAAAACAAAGCCTTGAAGTACTACTCCAAGCAAAGATGTTATGGCCATCAAGATAACCGATGTTTGCGTGGCCAGTTTAAGGTCCAGCCTGAAATACAATGCCAGAATACAAAAGCCAACAAGGTCTGCACCTGAGCCCAGGCAGCCAGAGAGCACACCGCCCAGTAAACCTGCTTTAATAATTAGGTTTTTATCCATCAGCTTAAGAGGGCCGAGGTCTGTGTAGTGTTTGTCTTTATTGCTAAAAGCCCACAAATAGACCAATAGAAAAACCAGAATAAACAAGGTGAAACTAATACGCAGGTCGTTGGGTGTTATTAATACATCTAATACGACGAGCGATAGAAGTAAGCCAATAGCCATACCTGGTAAAAAATAATAAAAGAACCGCCACGGAATAATTCGCACGCGCATTAAAATGTAAACGCTGGCAGAACTCATGCCTACGCTTTGAATAGCCAGGGAAAATGTTTTTGCCGTGTTGGGGTCGCTGTGTAAAATTTTTGTTACGGCGGGAAATGCAACAGCGCCACCACCGAGAAAGGTCGAGCCGGCAACAAAAGAGCCCAGTGCCATTATTGGGGCTATTAACGCTTCGGGCATTTTTAAGTGTGCAAAGAACGCTGATCCAAATATCAAAAAATACAGGCCAAGGGCAAGTAGAAAGAGAGTAGCGGTGAAAAGCTGGTTTTTATTTGGCGGCTTGATTTTATACATATACGGCGTTTTTCTCAGGTGCCGCATAATAACTCGAATGTTTCAGGGATTAAACAGAAGCTTTAATCAGGCGTTGATACTGACGAGTAAGGTAGTCATAGCGGCCGCTGTAGCTTGAGGAGGGGGCTATTGTGCCCACGCGTTGAAAACTGTGGGCGATGGTTTCTACTTCTGCATCGCTAATTTCCTTACCCTTGTTCTTACTGATAATGGCCTGAATTAGGTTTAAGTTCAGGCCTACATGGTTTGGCAGCTCGCGCAGCACGTTCATAAAAGCCTCGATGGCTGCATCGTATTGCTCTTGCTGATAAAAGCCAATGCCCTGTTTGTTCAGCTTTGCGGCGTATTGAACGCCTTCCTTTGTTAGTGGTTCGCGCAGTAGTTTGTCGATCTGAACGGCAATTTCCGGGTCTTCGTTGATGCGTGCAAGTTCCTGCAGCAGTTGTTCTCCGGCATCGTATTCCCCCAGTTCCATAAAGGCGCGGGCACATTCAATACTGAGTTCTGTCGAGGTGTTTTGGATGGCGCTGAAGCGCATCTCACTGTGGATGGCAAGGGCTTCTTCGGTCGCTTTCTTGGCTTTCTCCTCCCGTTTATTGAGGTGAGCGAGGTCTGCTTGCAAAAGCTTACCGTGCATTTTTACCACAGGCTGGGTGCCAAAGCGTTTCTCTACTGCTTTTAGGGTGTCCAGTGTTTCTTCGGTGAGGCGATTCGCTTCACCGTTGCCATCACGAATCAGTTGGCAAAGGCCGCGTGATAGAAAGAGATAATCTTCGGGGCTTTCGTGGCAGGAATTGCGGCTGTGCTTGAGGGCTGCGCGATAGGCATGAACAGCTGCCAGCTCATCTCCGGCTGCGTGGCTAACCCGCCCCATTTCTCGTTGCCTTTCTGTGGATAAGGGGGAAATCTTAACTGCATCGATCAAAGCCTGCTGGGCCTGAGCGGTATTGTTGTCGGCTTGGTATATTTGTGCCAGCAGATCGTGAGCTTCAACGCAACGAGGGTTATCGGCAATAATACCGTTTAGATCATCAATCGCCTGCTGATACTGCTGTAAGCCGAATTTAACGCGCGCAATGCCGATAGCCGCCCATAGAGGCCTGCGCTCTTCCGGTAGTTGCTGATAGACCCCCAGGGCCTGATCGTATTGCCGCAAACCGATAAGCAGCTCCCCCAGCATTTTGCGCGCATCGTTTGCGTAGCGCCCTTTGTTTTTAAGGACTTTCTCGCAGGCGAGTACAGCCCGAGCGGGTTTCTTCAGGTCGAGGGCTTTTTTCGCTTCGAGCAAGGCTTCGTTTTTCAGAAGTGCCTGGTCCAGGCGAGGGCGCAAGCTATCTCTGTTAAACGGCTTGCTTAAATAATCGTCAGGTTGGTATTCCAGTGCGTGCAGCACATACTGACTGGCACTTTCTGCGGTGATAATTACGTACAGGGCGGTATTTTTCAGTAAACCATTAAAACGCAGCTCTTCCAGCAGCTGTTGACCGGTTTTTCCTGTTCCCAGGTTGTAATCGGAAATGACAATATCGTACTGATGCCGCTGGCAAAGATCGATAGCTTCTTCGGCGTTGCCGGCTGTATCTACACTACGGGAGCCAAAATCCACCAGAATACGCTTTAATGTTGCACGTATATCCGGCACATCATCCACCACAAGGCAGCGTTTCTGGCCATAAGTCTTGATTATTTCGATCTGCTTCATCGACTGCACAATTAGGTGGTTATTCCAAAAGTGTAGCTCAATTCAGTGCATACACCGATTTGTGAAACTGGCGCGCAGCTTTTCTTTCGGATTTATCTGTAGCTCTGATAGAATTGCCGCTCTTTCGCAGACTTCGAGATTGAATACCAATGAATTGGGCTGATTGGGTAATAATTGCTATCTTGGTGGTATCCAGTCTAATTAGTCTGAAACGCGGCTTTGTAAAAGAAGCTCTCTCCATGGCCAACTGGGTGCTTGCATTTATCGTTGCCATGACTTTTGGTGAACAACTTTCCTCTCTGCTGACTGAACAAATCAGTACGCCCTCTGTTCGCGATATGGTCTCATTTGCCATCCTGTTTGCCGCTACACTCATAGTTGGGGCGATGGTGAACTACCTTGTGAGCGAGCTGGTGCGTATGACAGGGCTTGGTGGTACTGATCGTTTATTCGGCATGATATTTGGTATGGTGCGGGGCTTTATTGTTGTTATGGCGATATTGCTGGTGCTGCCGGGTATAGTGCCCATTGATGAAGACAAGTGGTGGAGCGAATCGGCTTTGATTCCCCACCTAATGGAATTTGAAGGCTGGTGTCGCGCTGCGGCAAGAGAATTTACCTCGGCTGTTGGTGCTTTGTTAAACAGCTGATCCCGCCTGTTCTCGGCAGGCACGCGGAATGCTCTTTAAGAGTTACCGCCATAGATTTTTGAGGCGTAGACGTTATGTGCGGTATTGTCGGAATCGTCGGTAAGGGCGATGTTAATCTTTCTCTCTATGATGCACTTACCATGCTGCAGCACAGGGGGCAGGACGCCGCGGGCATTATGACTTGCCACAATGGCAAGTTTGCCCAACAGAAAGCGGTGGGCCTTGTTAAGGATGTATTCCGCAGCCGACACATGCAGCGTCTTGTGGGCAATATGGGTCTGGGCCATGTGCGCTACCCTACTGCCGGTAGCACCGGCCCGGCGCTGGCGCAGCCATTTTACGTGAACTCACCCTACGGAATAGCGATGGCGCATAACGGTAATTTAACCAATGCCGAAAACTTGCGCGAAGACCTGTTTAAAGCCGATTTACGCCACCTGAATACCGATTCAGATTCCGAAGTTTTATTGAATGTCTTTGCTCATGAGTTGCAATTGCAAGGCAAAATAAAGCCCGAGGCGGATGATGTTTTCCAGGCGGCAAAAGGTGTTCATCGCCGAGTGAAAGGCGGCTACGCCGTGGTTGGTATGATCTCTAACTACGGTGTATTTGCGTTTCGGGATCCCAACGGTATTCGTCCACTGGTGTTTGGTTACCGAGACACTACCCGCGGTCGTGAATATATGATCGCTTCAGAAAGTGTTGCGCTCGACGTGCTCGGTTTCAAGCTCCAGCGTGATGTTGCTCCCGGGGAATGCATTTTTATTTCTGCGGATGGTCAGCTTCACTCCCTTCAGTGCGCAGAAAATGTTAGCTACAGCCCCTGTATTTTTGAGCATGTCTATTTCGCTCGGCCAGACTCCATTATGGATGGTGTTTCGGTGTACAAAGCTCGTCTTCGCCAGGGAGAAAAACTTGCGGAGAAAATATTGCGCGAACGGCCGGACCACGATATCGATGTGGTTATCCCTATCCCGGACAGCAGTCGAGTGGCAGGTCAGGCCATGGCCCATGTGCTTGGTGTTAAGTTTCGCGAGGGCTTGGTTAAAAATCGCTATATTGGTCGAACGTTTATCATGCCCGGCCAGCAAATGCGCCGCAAATCTGTTAGGCAGAAACTCAACGTTATCGACCTGGAGTTTCGGGATAAAAATGTAATGCTGGTGGATGACTCCATTGTGCGCGGTACCACCTGTCAGCAAATTATTCAGATGGCCCGCGACGCAGGTGCCGCTAAGGTTTATTTCGCATCGGCTTCACCGGCGGTGCAGTACCCCAATGTATATGGCATAGATATGCCCTCTGCCAGTGAACTTATTGCACATGGGCGCAGTGCAGCAGAAGTATGCAAGGAAATTGGTGCAGACTGGCTGATCTATCAAGACATTAAAGATCTCATCGCCGCCTCTGGTGAAGGCAACCCGGAAATTCCTCAGTTCGATTGCTCCGTGTTTACCGGGGAGTACATTACCGCAGATGTCGACACCAGTTATCTGGCAAAACTGGATCAGGCGCGTAACGACAATGTGAGAGCCAAGCAACAAACATTGTGGCCCAACGACAACGCCATGGTGGGTATTAATAACGACGAATGATTCACGCCGCTGGTACTACTATCACGCTCCCTTAATATTGACTTCGGAATATGACGTAATGACCGACTCTTTTGATTACCTTGCGGATGCTGAGCTGGACACCCTTGCTATAAGAGCAGGGCAGCAGCGCGGTGTTGAGGGTGAGCATTGTGAGCCCATCTACACCACCTCCAGCTATGTGTTTAGCTCTGCAGCAGAAGCCGCAGCCCGTTTCTCCGGTGAACAGTCTGGCAACGTGTATTCGCGCTATACCAATCCTACGGTACGTAACTTTGAACAACGCATTGCGGCACTGGAAGGCGCCGAAGCTGCGGTGGGCACTGCTTCTGGTATGGCCGCCATCCTAAGTACCTGCATGGCTTTACTGAAGGCGGGTGATCATGTGGTGTGTTCTCGCAGCGTGTTTGGCACCACCACAATGTTATTTACCAAGTACCTGCAAAAATTTGGCGTTGAGGTAAGCCTGGTTGCACTCAGTGATTTTTCTGAATGGCAAGCTGCTGTAGGCAGCAAAACCCGTATGCTTTTTGCGGAAACGCCGTCTAACCCCTTGAGTGACGTGGCAGATATCTCCCGTTTGGCAGATCTTGCGCACAACAATAATAGTTTGTTACTTATCGACAATTGTTTCTGCACGCCCGCTTTGCAGCAGCCGCTTGCTTTGGGTGCAGATATTGTTATCCACTCTGCCACCAAATATCTGGATGGTCAGGGTCGTTGCCTTGGCGGTGCGGTCGTTGGGCGAAAGGAACAAATGGACGATGTACTGGGCTTCGTGCGTACCTGTGGTCCAAGCATGAGCCCCTTTAACGCCTGGGTGTTTCTTAAAGGCCTGGAGACTTTGCGTTTGCGTATGGAAGCGCATTCAGCCAATGCGCTGCAATTGGCCCAGTGGCTCACCGAACAGGCTTCCGTAGAGCACGTGTTTTACGGCGGTTTGGAGGATCATCCTTTTCATCAGCTGGCGAAGAAACAGCAAAGTGCTTTTGGCGGCGTACTTTCTTTTCGTGTGAAAGGCGGGCGGGCAGAGGCATGGAAAGTGATCGATGCCACACGAATTTTGTCCCACACTGCTAATCTGGGCGACGTAAAAACAACCATCGTTCATCCTGCCACCACCACCCATGGGCGGCTAGCTGATGAAGAAAAAGCGGCGGCAGGTATTAGTGATAATCTGATTCGCGTGGCTGTTGGTCTGGAATCTCTGGTTGATATTCAAAAAGATCTGGATCGCGGTTTAAGCCAGCTATAAGCAAGCCCTCCCCAATGGGAGGGAACCACTGGGGGCCCTTGCTTGCACAATTTTCAGCGTACTTCGTTCGCAGGTATACCGCGTAGCTATCTTCTGCTGGCCTTAATTCTTATTGTACTGCTAGCAAATACCTGGCTGTTGTTCTTCTATCACTTACCCGGCAAAAGTTATTTCTGGGTGACGCTGCACGACTCTGGGCATTCGCTTGTTTTCCTCGCTCTTACACTCTGCCTTGCGCTGATTATCCATCGCTTGTTGAAGCAGCAAGCAAAATTAAAGACCTCAATCCTTGCTGCAGCCATTAGCCTTAGTTTCGGCGCTGCGGTTGAAATATTACAAAGCAAGGTGGGCCGGCAGGCCAGTTGGTTTGATTTTAGTATGGATATGCTGGGTACTTTGGCCGGCTTGTCTCTTTACCAGGCGATCTATGCTCGGCGAAAGCGTGTTCGAGTACTGCTGCTGTCTATAAGTGCGGTACTGATTGCCGTCAGCTTGAGCAAACCCTTCAAGCTTGCTGTGGCACAAAGTGTTCGGAGTAAAGCCTTCCCTCTAATTGCCGACTTCGATGACTATTGGCTTAACCAGTACTTTATCCCCATGTCTGGAGCAGCGCTTAGCGTGGTTGACGCCCCCAACACCTGGCAAAACAATCAGACAAAAGTGCTTAGAGTTCAAATGCAGCCAGCTCCGTGGCCCGGGGTTGAAATCAGAGAGGTTGAGCGAGATTGGACAGGTTTTAAGGCCTTAAGCTTTGAGGCATACAACCCAGCGGAGCATACAGTGAAAATTGTCGTGCGCGTTCACGACCAGCAACACAACCTCAAACACCGCGATCGCTTCAACAAAACAGTGAAACTTGCGCCGGGTTACAATCTTATTGAATTTCCTTTGTCCGCAGTAGAACAGGCACCGAAAGGACGAGAGATGAATATGAAGCGCATTCGCGCCGTGATGTTCTATTCTTATAAGTTGAAAGCACCGCGAGAGCTGTATTTAGACAATATACAGTTACACCCTTCCGAGTGACCGCAATTTCCCTGACAGGTAACGCCAACTATGAATTTAATGATCCAGCAAATAATTAATAGTGTCGGTCAAGTTCTGCTTGGTAAAGAGGTGGAAGTTAAATTGGCGGTAACCTGCCTTTTGGCTCATGGGCATTTATTGATAGAAGATCTGCCAGGAATGGGTAAAACCACCTTGGCACAGTGCCTGGCACGTGTTCTTGGTCTGGAATATGAACGCGTTCAATTCACTAGCGACTTGCTACCTGCTGATATTCTCGGTGCGGCAATTTTTAATCGAGAGAGCTCCAGCTTTAAATTTTTAAAGGGCCCCATATTTACCCAGGTGTTATTGGCGGATGAAATTAATAGAACCACGCCAAAAACACAGAGCGCATTACTGGAGGCGATGGAAGAGCGGCAAGTCACCATCGAAGGGCAAACCCGACCACTGCCTGAACCGTTTTTTGTTATTGCTACACAAAACCCCTTGAGTCAGGCGGGTACTTATCCCTTGCCTGAATCGCAGTTAGACCGTTTTTTAATGCGTATTACATTGGGCTACCCCAACAGGGCGACAGAACAACAGTTGTTCAAAGGGGTTGACCCTCGCAAGCGTTTACAGCAAATGGAGCCGGTTATTGATTTACCCAAGCTGGCTCAGTTGCAAGCCCTGGTAGACGAAGTGAATGCGACTGATCAATTACTCGATTACCTTCAACGCCTGGTGGACTTTACCCGCAGTGATGAAAGCTTCAGTTATGGTCTGTCGCCCAGAGGAGCAATGGCTTGGCTAAGAGCCGGTAAAGCCTGGGCGCTTTTAAATGGTCGCGAGCACTTGTTGCCGGATGATATTCAGCAGGTGATGCCTTCTGTGGTAGGGCACCGGGTGAGAGGGGTTCACTCTCACGGAGTTAATGGAAAGCTGGAAAAACGCCGTTCGCTGGTAGACCATCTGTTAACGAGTGTTGATGTGCTGGCCGCATCGTAAATACGATGAGAAGCCCGGCAGGCCAACCTTCCACTACTCCGCCGCGCGCTAACGCGGTAGCGCGTTTTTTTCAGGAGCGCTTTTTTCGTTTTATCGATAAGCGCAACCCCAGTGCAAATCAGCACCTGCTCAATCGTAAAAAATTATATATTTTTCCTTCCCGGCGGGGTTTTGCATTAATCAGCGTACTGGTGCTGCTGTGGTTAATCGGTACAAATTATCAGAATAATTTAATTTTGGCGCTGGCCTTTTTGTTGACCAGTGTCTTTGTTGTAACCATATTGCAAACCCACAGTAATTTATCTGAATTGAGCCTTGAATATGTGGGCGCCTCGCCAGCATTTGCTGGTGAAGATGTGGAATTTGTTTTCAAACTCTCTACACGCTCTAAACGTTTTGCGGAAAGCCTGGAAATTGCATGGCAAATAGCGGATGACTTCGTGGCGAATATCGATGTAAGCCCCGATGAGGCCGTAAAGGTAAGCGTACCAAAACAGGCTCTGCGACGGGGTTGGCTGAGCCCTGGCCGCATGTTGATTCAGAGTTATTTTCCACTTGGTATTTTGCGTTGCTGGTCCTGGTTAAATTGGGATATTGCCAGCTTGGTTTATCCAGCACCGATGGAATATTCGTTGGCCGGTTCACTGCAAGCGGACTCAGAAGGAGAGGGTGAACATCCTGTTTCGGGAGGTGAGGATTTTGGCGGTTTCAAGGAATATACCCCGGGGGATGCGATAAAACAAATTGCCTGGAAGGCTTATGCCCAGGAGAAAGGCCTATATGTTAAGGAGTTCAGCCAGAATGTGTCTCAGGAAAAATGGCTGGTGTACAGGGATATACCTTTAAGTGACCCCGAATTAAAGCTTTCTGTAATGTGTTATTGGGCCTTAAAGTTTAGTCAGGCAGATGAGTTTTTTGGTATTGATCTTCCCGGAAAAATTATTGAGCCAAATCTAGGGGAAAATCATCGCCGGGAAGTGCTCGAAGCTTTAGCACAGTTTGAGGGTTGATAAGTGACTACGCAATCCGCCTCTCAGGGGGCTCAAAGTTATAGCGGTAGCAGTGCTGGCAAATTTGCCTCGAACAGTGTTAGCCGAAATTCCCTCGGCTGGATTTTTGTCGCTCAGGGCGTGTCCATACTTCCTTTATTTTTATTTATGCCGCTGTGGTTGTTGGCGATTTGGCTGTTCGCGATTATTACGCGCATACAAATTTATCGCGGTGTCTGGCCTTATCCCGGCAATGTATTAAAGCTCTGTATAGGCCTTGCGGGGGTTGCAGGCCTCTATTGGAGTTTTGGCGGCAGTGTGAGTGTAGAGCCGATGATCGGCTTTTTACTCTTATCTTTTGTTTTGAAATTGGTGGAAGTACGCCGCCGTGTAGATGTGCTGGTGGTTTTATATATTGGCTTTGTTGCCGTTGCGGCACAACTATTACTGTCACAAACCTTTAGAATGAGCCTTTACGCCGTACTTTCTTGTGTCGTGTTGCTGGCAGCGCTCCAGTCTGTTTTTCAGCATCGTGCTTTATCCCCGTTCAAGCAAGTTCGAGACGCCTTTATGCTGCTTTTGAAAGCAGTGCCCGTCATGCTGATACTTTTTTTGTTAATGCCACGCCTCGGGCAGTTCTGGGCGGTGCCATCCATGCAGGGGGCTGCAAAAACGGGCTTCAGTGAGACTATGTCTCCGGGGGATTTTAGCCGGTTAATTCAGTCGGATGACATTGTATTTCGAGCCACATTTAAAACCGCAGCGCTCCCACCACCGAGGGAGCGTTATTGGCGTGGTTTAGTAATGGAACAATTCGATGGCCGACGATGGCAGCGCTTCGGCGCTAATTGGTCACAAGTCACCTTTGGCGCTCGCTCTGCAGAATCCCCGATGAAAGAATGGGAATTAAAGAGTAAAAGTGATACGGGTAAATTAAGCAACCTTGAACACTTGGCCGAGCAAGACAAAACCTACCACTACAGTGTATTAATGGAGCCCCATAACTATCACTGGCTTTTTGTGTTAATGGCACCTATTGAGGCTTTTTCGCAAAACATGAAGCCTCGTTTTAATCCGAATTTTTTATTAGTCAACACAGTACCTGTGGCCACCCGAAGTACCTACGAAGTTCTTTCGCTACCGTCCTACCGCATTGGCGCTACTGCGCCCAACTCAAAACAGATCAGCCGTAACCTTGTCTTGCCCGAACGAGGAAACGAGCGAGCAAGAGCGCTTGCCAAGCAATGGCGAGAAGAGGGGGCGAGGGGACAAGAGCTCATTGACCGAGCACTGGCACTCTATCGCCAATCATTCACCTATACGCTTCAACCGCCGCAGCTGGGGGCAAACGCTGTGGATGAGTTTTTATTTTCTACCCAGCGCGGATTCTGTGAACACTTTGCTTCGAGTTTTGTGTACTTAATGAGAGCCGCTGGTGTACCGGCAAGAGTGGTGGTGGGTTACCTGGGAGGTGAAGTTAAAGAGGGCGGCTACATGGTTGTACGGCAGTCGGACGCGCACGCCTGGGCTGAAGTATGGTTGCCGAAAGAGGGCTGGGTGCGCGTTGATCCTACTTCAGCTGTTTCTCCTCTGAGGATAGAGAGAGCATTACATGAAGCTGTTGGTGAGGACGAGGCCTCAATGGTGGGTGGCGCCTTGTTACGTATCAACGCCTTGCGCTGGTTGTCGCTTGCCAGAAACAAAATGGAAGAGTTGGATTACCTGTGGCAGACCAGCGTATTGGGTTATGACAGTGAACAGCAGGCCGGTTTTTTCAAAAAGTATCTGGGTGGAACAGACCCCTGGCGTCTGGGCCTGTTTTTTGTGGCTGGAATTGGTGCTCTGTTGCTGCTCTATTACGTGTTTAGCCTAATAAAGCACCCCGCTAAAAACCAAGCTCCAGAACTGAAGCTGCTGCGCCAGGTGTTAAGAGTATTGGAAAAAGGCGGGCTCCATCGCCAGCCTGGAGAAACGCTGCTCGCTTTTAACGAAAGATTGAAAAATAGTCGGCCCGATATTGCGCACGAATTTGGTGCAATTGTGGAGCTCTACCAACAAGTTGCTTATCAGGGTAAAAATGAAAAATTAATTGATTTACACACAAGGGTTAAACAGGGCTTCTCTTACAAAGCCCGGTAGGCTGTGGTATCTTTCCCCCGCTTTCCGCATAGCCGGAAAGGTATAACGAGAACAATCATACTATTGATTCAAGGGTGCAACCTTCGCACATTCTCATTCACTCTGGAGTTCTTCTCTTCACCCTTGGTGAGGTGAGGCTCAATAATAAAAAACAGATGAAATAGGAGCGATAAATGAAATCTTTCCTCCGAGCAGTATTACTGCTTAGTATGCCGGGCATTGCCTTTGCTGATGAAGTAAACGGTGCAAATACGGCCTGGATACTTACTTCCACAGCATTGGTACTGTTTATGACCTTGCCGGGGCTGGCGCTGTTCTATGGTGGCCTTGTGCGTACCAAGAACGTTTTGTCAGTACTTATGCAATGCTTCGCTATAGCGTGTGTGGCCTCTTTGCTTTGGCTCATTATCGGTTATAGCCTGGCCTTTGGTGAAGGTAACCTGCTGATTGGGGACACCAGCAAAGCGTTCTTTGCCAGCATAGGTAAGGGCACTTTGTTCGGCGATATCCCAGAGTCCTTGTTTGCTATTTTTCAAATGACCTTCGTGATCATTACTCCCGCTCTTATTGTGGGTGCTTTCGCCGAGCGCATGAAGTTTTCATCTGTGCTGGTCTTTACCGTACTGTGGATACTGCTGGTTTATGTACCTGTTTGCCACTGGGTATGGGGCGGCGGCTGGCTCGGGGCCATGGGTCTTCTGGATTTTGCCGGCGGAACTGTTGTGCATATTACTGCTGGTGTAGCCGCGCTGGTTGTTGCATTAATGATTGGCAACCGCAGAGGCTTCCCTGAGACAGCGATGCCGCCACACAACATGACTATGAGCGTAATCGGCGCAGGTATGCTCTGGGTTGGTTGGTTTGGTTTTAACGCCGGTAGCGCATTGGCGGCCAATGGCGATGCGGCAATGGCCATGCTGGTCACTCATATTTCTGCAGCTGCTGGCGCCTTGGCGTGGATGACAATGGAATGGTCCAAGTTCGGCAAGCCCAGCGTACTGGGTATCATCACCGGTATGGTTGCCGGTCTGGGTACTATCACTCCAGCCTCTGGTTTCGTTGGGCCTATGGGCGCTCTGGTCATTGGCCTTTCGGCGGGTGTCATCTGCTTCTATGCCACCCAGTTTATCAAGCGTAAGCTGATTATCGATGATTCCCTCGATGTATTCCCCGTGCATGGTGTTGGTGGCATATTGGGTACATTGATGGCAGGCATATTTTCTTCCACCAGTCTCGGCGTTTTTTCCGGTTTTGGTTTTGCAGAGGGCATAGAATCTATAAGCCAGCAATTTGGTGTACAAGCGATAGGTGTTGCTGCAACTATTGCTTACACTGCGGTGATCACCTTTATTATTGTGAAGATAACCGGCATGCTGACCAGTGGTATTCGAGTGGATAGGGACGACGAAACTCAAGGTCTCGATTTGGTACTGCACGAAGAGACGGGTTATAAATACTAAGTCTAAACAAAAAACACTTTGCATCAGAGCCACCTAAGGGTGGCTCTTTTTCATTTTGCCTATGATAAAAAACAACACGCCCATTTTTATTTTTCTTAGTGCTCACGGTGCTTCAGCCTTCGCATTAGGTGTGCATCAGGTCTTGCTGGCCTGGTTGTCCGTCACGGTATTGCAGCTGGATAGTCACGCCCTGGGTTGGGTGCAAGCGGCCGGTTTATTACCCAATCTGGTCTTTATGCTGGTGGCCGGTGCCCTGGCCGACAAGCGTGGAGCGTTTACCCTTCTTTGGAAGGCGCAACTTGGGCTGACTTTCTGCTACCTCTCGCTTGCCCTATTGTTGGCGTTTAATCAGTTAGGCTTATTTAGCCTGATTGTCTATGCATCCCTGGTGGGCACCGCCAACGCTTTTCTGCAACCTTCCAGAGAAAAGGTAATTGGAGAGTTAAGCGAGCATAGATTGCAAACCAAAATTACACGGGCGAGTTCGGTACAGTTTTCCCTGCAGGGCCTGGGCGTACTGGTCGCTGCACTGTCGGACAACATCGGTTTTGTGTTTGTTATTCTGGTGCAGTCATTGTTTAGCTTTATGGCGACAATGCAAATGTTGAACTTAAAACGTTTTAGCGAAGCGCTTAAGGACAAAGCTCATATAACGGAATTACCGGAGTCGCTGTTGCAGCAAATTCTGCAGGGGATTCGAGTCGTTGCGAGAGACACCCGAATAGCACAGTTAATTGGTTTAATTGGCTTTAACGGATACATGCACCTGGGTGTGTATATCGTGGTTGTTCCTCTGCTCGCCAGAGACGTTTATCAATTTACTGCCTTGCAATATGGCTTGCTTCAGTTTGCTTTTATTGCGGGCATGCTCAGTGCCTACATTATTATTTCTTTTAAGAAGCAAATCGACTACCCAGGGCAGGGAGCGCTATTCAGCTTACTCTATACCGCGATATTGGGCTTTGCCCTTTCAAAACAGCCCACAGAAACGGGCCTCTATATGCTAATAGTATTTTGGGGATGGGTTGCAGGTAATTCCGCAACTCACTGTCGAATGGTTGTTCAACTATTGGTGCCTATAGATACCCGAGCAAGGGTTATGTCCCTCTATCAGATTGTGTTGTTTGGTATGGCACCGCTTGGCGCTATTGTGACCGGGCATTTTGCTAAACTGTATACGCTTAATTTTGTTTTTACCGTATTAAGCGCAACCAGTGTGGCGATGTTTGTATTTTTTCTTTTTACGCGCTCGCTCTGGGCGGTTAAATGTAAATAAGCAGCCACTTTACTAAGGCCAGCCTATAGCGGGTCAAGAAATTGCGAATGAAAGGCTAATATGCCCGCTGTAACGGCCACGTTGAGTGATTCAACACCGTTTTTCATGGGTATCGCCAGGCTGTCATTGCAGCTATTTGATACCTTGTTAGAAAGACCTTCCGTTTCATTACCCAGCACATAAATGCAGTTATTGACTTGCCGAAAATCCTTTAAGGATCTAGTGCCATTTGCCCGCAGAGCAACAGTTGTTGCGCCTGCATTTTTAAAGTCTTCCAAACACTCTGCCAGTTCGTTACAACGTAAAATATTTGCTCGAAACAGCGTGCCTGCACTGGCTTTGATCACCAGAGAGTCCAGTTTTGCACAGCCCCTGGCGGGCAGGATTAAGCCCGCCATAGGAGAGGCGCACACAGAGCGAATTATCATGCCGAGATTTTGCGGGTTTGTGACGCTATCCAGAGCTATAAAGTGTTGGTTTTTCTGTAAGCCCTTACTTAAGTAATCTTTATAGTCGCGGTAACCAGGAAGAACAAGGTCTGCTGCTACTCCCTGATCCTGTTTGGCATTTTTGGAAATACGTGAAAGTGCTTTTTTATCGTGCCGGCAAATTTCCGCAGCGGATTTTTTCGCCAGGGCGATAAGTTCATCAATAATTTTTGCAGGCTTATTGGAGTCTGCCAGGTGCAAACGGAATACCTTCACTCCCGGGCTGGACATGGCTTCAAGGCAGGGTTTGCGGCCATAAATAGTAAGGAGGCTGTCGTAGAAAGCCTTTTTCTGCTGATAGCTATCGTTATTGTGGTTCATTGATAAGCCTAATGCTGGCTGAGCTACTTGCAGAACTGAAGATAAGCCTGCACGGCGTTTTCCATGCCCATCAGCAGCGCATCTACTGTAAGTGCATGGCCAATAGATACTTCTTTAAGGCCCGGCAGGGTTTTATACAATGCCATATTGCGTAAATTTAAATCGTGCCCGGCATTTACTTCCAAGCCGATACTGCATGCATATTCTGCTGCCTGCCTGTGTTGTTCGAAAATGGCCTGTGGTGAACCCGTATCAAAAGCCGCTGCAAAGGGGCCAGTGTAGAGTTCTATGCGGTCTGCACCTGTTTCACGTGCCAGCCGTATTTGCTCCTTGTCTGGGTCCATAAATAAACTGACGCGAATGCCTTGGTCTTTTAGTTGTTTAATGAGAGGCTCAAGGCTTAAAGCACTTAATTTAAGGTCAAAACCGTGGTCGGAGGTAAGTTGGCTGTCGCTATCGGGTACCAGGGTACACTGGTCTGGGTTGGCATCCAGTGCCAAGGGAATGAGGCCCGGATAATTTCCTCTGGCTTCGGCCATTGGATTGCCTTCAATATTAAATTCCAGTTTTTTCTCCGAGGGGAAGTTCCTTATCAGCGTTACCAGCGCAAGAGTGTCTTCCGGGCGAATATGACGTTGGTCTGGGCGCGGGTGAACCGTAAGACCATCGGCACCGGCATTCAGGCATAATTCACCAAACTGTTTTACATTTGGAAAGTTGCCCTCACGTGAATTGCGTATGAGGGCAATTTTGTTCAGGTTTACGCTTAAGGCAATACTCATTTCTTGCTTTTATTCTTTTTGGCTTTCTCAGCGGCTTGCTTGGACGCATTTTTGTTGGCACTTTCGTCCTGCTCTGGTACAACACGGCCGGTGCGCAAGATGCGTACGGGGTAATTGGGCGCTTCCGGGTGAGAGCGATAAAGCCCTCGTGGTTCTTTTTCGATCTTTTTAACGACCTCAAAACCTTCAACAACTTTGCCAAACACAGCGTAGCCAGGGTTGCCATTTTGCGGGTCGAGGTGAGTATTGTGTACGTTGAGGTTAATAAAGAACTGGGAGGTTGCGCTATTTGGGTTTGATGTACGTGCCATAGATAAAGTGGCCTGTAAATTCACCAGTTTATTGTCTGACTCGTTCTTAATGGGCTCCCGGGTTTCCTTGCGTTTAAAGTCGAAGGTAAGGCCGCCCCCCTGTACAACGAAATCGTCTATTACGCGGTGAAATATTGTGCCCTCATAAAAACCACTATCGACATAGGCCAAAAAATTTTCTACCGTTACAGGGGCATATTTGGGGTAGAGCTCGATCACCATTTTGCCCAAATCTGTTTCAAAATAGATACGAGGGTTGTCAGGGCTGCTTGCCTGTTTATTATGACCCTTACCGGCTTGTACACTAAAACTGAGTACACAAAGCAATAACAAAAAGCCGAATTTACGCAGCATGAATTATCTCCAGTCCGAATGTTTATTTTTGGGTTTTAATGCGGGTAGCACGTAGGCGAGAACTACCCCCAATAACAGAATGCCAACACCATAGACCATAAAAGTAACTCTGTTATCGTTTTCCAGTTTCTCGTTTTCTGCCGTGAGAACATCATTTTCTGTTTGCAGTAAATGATGTTTCTCCAGTAGTTCTGTGTAGCGTTTTTCCAGTGAAATGGCGCCGGCTGAGAGGGTTTTAATCTTTCGCAGTTCTTCAGCCATTTGGCTCTGGCTCTTGCTGCTGCTTTCTGTTTTTTCGTTCAGGCTAGCGTTGGTGTTTTTCAGTTGCTGATTCTGAGTACTCAGCTGCTGGTTCGATTTTTTTAGCTTAGCCAGTTCAGCCAGTGCCCTGTTGAGCTTGGTTTGCGCCGTTTCGTGATCAATCAGGTACTGGTTGCGAATCCAACCTTCAACACCGTTTGCTGTGCGTACTTTCGTCCACTCACCGGTATCACCTTCCTCAATAAAGATGAGCTTAGCTCCACTCTTGAGGCTGGAGTTGATAATACGGAATTGGTTTCCCTGGCCGCTGCGCAAAGGTACAAACAGTACATCAGAGATGTAGCGAACCTCATCCTGGGCGAGAGCAAGGGGGCTTAGGGTGAAGGAACTAAGGACTACTATGAGAGTATATAGGCTGTTACGCATGTTCATGGTCTAGCTCGGATAGTGATGGTGCGCTTAGGGTAAAACTTTTTTGAAAGGTTTGACCGTAACTTGTTCATAAACGCCGGCAGCGACATAAGGGTCGGCGTCCGCCCAGGCTTTTGCTTCCTCCAGCGAGGTGAACTCAGCCACTACAAGGCTGCCGCTGAAGCCTGCATCGCCTGGCTCTTCGCTGTCAATGGCGGGGGTAGGGCCAGCAACAATCAACCTGCCTTGATCCCGCAGGGCGTGCAGTCGGGCAATATGATCGGGGCGGGCTTTTAAGCGTAAGGGTAACGAGTTTTGCACATCTTGGCTGATGATGGCGTAGAGCATAATTCAGACTCCGTTTAATTGCTGGTGCTTGAGGGGCTTTTTGTATCGTCCTCCTCGGCCACATTAAAGATTTCTTCAAATTTTAAGCCTGTCAGGCCTGTAATGCGTTTATAGACAAAGTACATAGTTAGCAGCAGCACGATAAGCGATGGTACCGCAATTATGGGGTAGCTCAGCGCGGTCATGCGACCTAATTCGGCGTTAAACTCTTCTGTTCCCGGAGGGCTAACCAATATCCATTTTGCCAGAATGTAGTTGAGTATCGAGGACATAACAAAAGAGCCCGCGATGATAAAGGAGGCGACGACCAAGGATTTCTGGAAAGCCTGTTCACTGTTGTGTTCTGCTAGTGCTTTATCCACCCGTTTTATCTGCATCACTTTGTCGTTGTAGAGAAAAGCTTTAACCAGAGGGTAGGGTGTCATAATTGAAATGAGTGTGGCAATAGCGAACGCGCCGGGAATGGCGGCTTCTTTGATGGCGATGTATTTTGGGTCTAGCTCAAACAGAGCGATGCCGCCGGTCAGCAGAATACTGACGACGCCTAAGGCCGAAAAAAAGTTGACTTTGTGCTCTCGAAAATAATCCATCACTCCATAGCCAATAGGAAAGGCGAGAGCTACCACTACACCCAGTTTTGGGCCGAGATGCTCTGGGCCACTGAGCTTCATCAAAATAATGGTTGGAATGGCGATATTCAGTAAAAGGTTGAGCAGCATGTTCTCTTTTTTGGGAGCAGGCTTTACATCTTGAGGCATATTCTTGTCGTCACAATCTAGATTAAATGGGCAGTGCCAGCGAGCGCAGAATGCTAGCAGGAAGTGCAGCATTTTGCTTGTGATTATTTAACAGGCACCGCAGAATTGCTCCTTTGGCTCCGCACAGCCCATAAGGTTCCTCATTTGGAGCTGTCTTGGCGAGCATAACATCAGCGCACATGGGAGTTTGCCCTATTTCACCTGCCCACAATATCTATGATTTGCATTGCCACAGTACCTTTTCCGACGGTAGTTTAAGCCCTGAAGAGCTACTACAGCGAGCCGCTGACAAAGGCGTGAATACGCTGGCACTAACAGACCACGACACCTTCGCTGGCTATGCGCGGGCAGAGCGACAAGCCACTGCACTGGGTTTGCACATGGTCACGGGTATCGAGCTTTCAACCCAATGGGCCGGCAGAGGGATTCATGTTGTCGGTTTGAATATTGACCTGCAGTCAGCGGTCATGTGCGAGGTTGTGCAGTTGCAGGAACGCGCACGCGAGGAGCGTGCAGTGGCTATTGCCGAACGTCTGTCCAAAGCCGGTGTGGCAGCTGCTTTGGAGGGCGCTCGCCGCTACGCCGGAGAGGGCGCAATTGGTCGACCGCATTTCGCCCGCTATCTGGTGGAATCGGGCGTGGTTGCCAATATGTCTCAGGCGTTCAAGCGCTATCTTGGCGCGGGTAAAGTGGGAGATGTGAAAAATCGTTGGCCGGAGATGGCGCAGGCGGTGGAGTGGATAAGACAGGGAGGAGGGGTGCCGGTACTTGCCCATCCCGCCAAGTATAAAATGACACGCACCAAACTGTGTGTGCTTACCGAGCAGTTTAAAGAGGCCGGAGGCCTCGCAATTGAAGTGATTAGTGGCAAACAGCCCGTGGGTTTAGCTGAAAACCTTGCTAGAATTGCACATCAGTTCGGACTGGCTGGTTCGTGTGGCAGCGATTTTCATGCACCAGGTCAAATCTGGCAGGAATTGGGGCGTTTTGACCCTATGCCATCGAGCATTCCAGCCGTGTGGGAGTTGTGGTAACGCTTATACTGTTAGGTGTGAAGGTGACCAGGCTCTCTGACGATGTGTTGTCGTGGTTAGCTTCTTCCGGAGTCAACAGACATGATCGCAGTCAATACCTTAAGCCTACACTACTACAAGAAGGGGTTCCCTATGGCGCAATTTTTCTCCGTTCACCCTGAGACACCTCAAGCACGTCTAATTCGGCAAGCGGTGGATATACTCAGGCGGGGAGGGCTAATTGTGTACCCCACAGATTCTGCTTACGCCTTGGGCTGTCATATTGGCGACAAGTTTGCTTTGGACCGAATTCGCGCCCTGCGGCAGCTTGATAAACACCATAACTTCACGCTTATGTGCCGCGACTTGTCGGAACTGGCTAACTACGCCAGGGTGGACAACGCCGCCTATCGCCTGATCAAGAGTCATACACCCGGTTCTTACACCTTCATACTCAATGCCACCGCAGAAGTGCCGCGCCGCTTGCAGCACCCAAAACGCAAGACATTGGGCTTGCGCGTACCGGACAACCCGATTGCGCTGGCCTTGATGGAAGAGCTGGGTGAGCCGCTGATGAGCAGTTCGCTGATTCTCCCTAGTGACGACGTACCCCTTACAGATCCCTACGACATACGCGATACCCTCGAGCACCAGGTGGAGTTAGTGATAGATGGTGGTTTCTGCGGTTTAGAGGCTACCAGTGTTATTGACTTAACCGGGGACGAGCCCGCTGTGGTGCGCGAAGGCTGTGGCGATATCAGCGATTTTATTTAGCCCTTTTTTGCTCATCAGCCGCTATAATGCGCGGTCATTTTTTCCACACTGAGGAATAGCCTTGTCTGGCGTAGAAAGCTCTATTGCGGCTGTAGAAGAACAGGAAGCTGCCCAGCCGGCGGCTGTTCACCCGGAGCAAGGTGAAATGCCGTTTGCTATTGTGCAGGGTAAAGCCTTCACTCAATTGCCGAAAGACCTCTATATTCCACCCGATGCGCTGGAAGTTATTCTGGAAGCCTTCGAGGGCCCGCTGGACTTATTGCTCTATCTTATTCGCAGGCAAAACCTCAATATTCTCGAAATAGATGTGTCGGAGATTACTCACCAGTACGTGGCCTATGTCGAAATGATGGAGGCCATACAGTTTGAGCTGGCTGCAGAATATTTAGTGATGGCCGCCATGCTGGCGGAAATCAAATCGCGCATGCTGCTGCCTCGTTCAGAAGAACTGGATGACGAGGATGAGGACGATCCAAGGGCGACTCTGATTCGCCGCTTACAGGAATACGAACGCTTTAAGCAGGCCGCGGAAGATATCGATGAACTGCCTCGAATGCATCGCGATATTCATATTGCCAAAGCGCAAGGCCCAGACAGAAACCTCTCCCGGCCCGAGCCTGAAGTTGAGATGAAAGAGATATTACTGGCGCTCTCTGAAGTGCTACGACGGGCCGATATGTTTGAAAGCCACCATGTGGAGAAAGAAAAACTGTCTACCCGTGAACGCATGGGGCAAGTACTGGATAAATTGAACGGCCAGCAGTTCGTGCCCTTTGTGAGCTTATTTACCACAAAAGAAGGCCGCCTGGGTGTGGTTGTTACCTTTTTGGCTGTCATGGAGCTGATCAAGGAAGCACTGGTAGAAATTGTTCAAACAGATGAATTTGGCCCAATTCACGTAAAAGCACGCACTTAATCATTCAAAATATTTGAGAAAAAAATTTATTCATGAGTCACGAACGAGAACAATTAAAATCGATTGTTGAAGGCGCAATTTTTGCCGCCGGTGAACCTCTCACCATCGATAGAATCCTGAGCCTGTTCGAGGAAAACGAAGCTCCGTCTAAAGAAGAGCTTAACGACGTTCTGGAAGACCTAAAACAAAGCTGTGAAGGCAGAGGCTTTATTCTTACCGAGGTTGCCAGCGGTTTTCGTTTTCAGGTGCGGGAAGATCTCGCCCCCTGGGTTAACCGCTTATGGGAAGAGAAACCGCAGAAATACTCGCGAGCGATGCTCGAAACTCTGGCCTTGATAGCCTATCGTCAGCCGCTCACAAGAGGGGATATTGAAGAAGTGCGTGGCGTTGCTGTTAGTAGCCATATTATTAAAACCCTCTCTGAGCGCGATTGGGTGAAGGTTGTTGGTCACCGCGACGTACCCGGCAGACCAGCACTGTATGCCACCACTAAACAGTTTCTTGATTACTTCAATTTAAAAAGCCTGGATGAGTTACCCACCTTAGGCGAATTGCGAGATATCGACAGCCTGAATGAATCCCTGCAGTTTGAATCTTTACCGCCCGAAATTCAGGGGGAAAAATTTGACGAAGAGGGTGTGCTTACAGAGGGGGCCGAGAATAGCGCAGAGCAATCGGTGGCTGCCGAAGCACTGGCGCCTGCCGGGATCGCAGATGTTGACGAGCACTCTAATGAAGTAAGTGCCGATGAGCGAGATACCCTTGAGCAAGATACCCTTGAGCAAGACCCGGTGGACGATGAAAAAGAAGGCTTTAATGACAAAACGGCGAGTCTTTTTCCCGATCAAAATAGTACCGTGGCAAACCTGCCTGCTGACTCGGAGGTAATCGACACAGACCCCGATAAAAACGTTGATGCAGAAGTTGATGCAGAAGTTGATGCAGAA
>FXAI01000016.1:4981-13505 GCA_900177435.1 Alteromonadaceae bacterium Bs31 | reverse complement strand
GATGCAGAAATAGATGCAGAAATAGATGCAGAAATAGATGCAGAAATAGATGCAGAAATAGATGCAGGAATAGATGCAGAAATAGATGGTGCGGAAAAAACCGCCTCAGCCGATCTTTTAGAGGAAACTATGAGCGAACAGCCAGGCTTGCGTAAGGATTCAGCTCATGACTGAAGAAGAAAGTTCAGCGCCAGAAGGTGAAAAACTACAGAAAGTTCTGGCGCGCGCGGGGCTTGGTTCCCGTCGCGAAATGGAGCGGGCGATTGGCTCTGGCAAGGTGGCGGTAAATGGTCATACGGCCAAGCTGGGTGATCGAGTGTCAGAAAACGATAAAATTGATTTCGATGGCAAGCGAATTACCGAAGGTTTTAACACAAAAAAGCGCGTTCGGGTGATTTTGTACAACAAGCCGGAAGGGCAAATTTGTTCGCGTTCTGATCCGGAAGGCCGACCCACGGTTTATGACAACATACCAAAAATCGCAAATAGCCGATGGATTTCCGTAGGTCGCTTGGATTTCAATACCAGTGGCTTGTTGCTATTTACCAACGACGGCGAACTGGCCAATAAATTAATGCATCCCTCCAGCGGTATCGATCGAGAGTATCTCGTTAGAGTTCAAGGGGCAGTGGACAACGACATGCTGCAGCGCTTGAGAGATGGCGTTTTGCTGGAAGACGGTTTGGCGAAATTTACCGATATTAAAGAAGGCTCAAAGGATACGCCAAAAGAAGGTAGCAACCGCTGGTTTTATTGTGTGGTAATGGAAGGCCGCAACCGCGAAGTGCGTCGCTTATGGGAATCTCAGGAAGTGCGGGTGAGCCGTTTAAAGCGTGTTCGCTACGGCAATATTTTTATTCCCTCGCACGTACGTTCGGGGCAGTGGCTTGAACTCACTGAAAAAGAAGTGGCAGAGTTGTGTCACACCGCTGGCATTAAAGCACCGCCAAAGCCGCGATTCTCGCCGGAATTAAAACTTTCTCGTGATCGTCACCAACGCAAATTGCGTAAGGCAGACACTTCACGTGGCACTAAGCGTCGCTGAGCATCACTTTATTGCGGCCGGCCTGCTTGGCCTTAAACAGAGCTTTATCCGCTCGCTCAAATAAACTTTCACTCGTGTCGTCACTGCGCAGGTCACTAACACCAATACTGATGGATACAAATATTTTTTCGTCGTTAAGCTCTATTGGTGTCATGGCAACGCTCATACGAATACGCTCTGCGGTAAGTTGAGCGTCAGCCAGTGATGTATTATTTAACAAGGCAACAAACTCTTCGCCGCCATAGCGAAACACCTGATCTGTCTCTCGCAAGCTATGCTGCACAGTTTTAGCCACATGTTGCAGTACCTTGTCACCATGACGGTGGCCATGCCTGTCATTGATTTTTTTGAAATAATCGATATCCAATACCAGTAGTGAAAGGGCTTGCTTGTGTCGCTGAGCCAATTTAATTTCCCGGGCGAAGCCGGCATCCAGGGCACTGCGATTGCCGATACCTGTAAGAGTATCTCTCAAGGAATTCTCTAAGGCTTGTTGGTACATCAAGGCATTTCGCAGTGGGAAAAACAGTACCCCCAGCAGAGATTCCAGTGTAGCCAGTTCTGGTTCGAGAAAGCGTTTTGCGCGGCTTACAACAATATTGCCCAAGCTTAATTCGCCAGAACTCATATTATAATTGGCACTGTGGGCGCGTTGATTACCTATTTTTATCAGTGTCGTGCCACCGGGTAGTTGGTAGCTAAGCCCGTTTACGGCGACGGCATCCTGAATGTTGTCGAAAAACAGTTCCAGGGTAGTCTGTAAATCCAAAGAACACTGTAAATTATTGGCCAGCTTAAACTGCAGATCCCTCAGGGCATTCTCGGCAGGAAAACCATTTACCGCGTTATACAGGCCATCCTTGGGGCTGGTTGCGTTTGCTCCCGGCAACTCTGCATCCCTGAGGTTGCTACGTTCAGCCCAGCTGGCGTTACTGACTTGTTTGCCCGCGTTACCTTGCTTACTGGAAGCTAATGTGACCATAGTTAATACCGTGTTGTAATTAAATCCGGCAGTAGTAAAGCTATTTTTATGCCATGTGGTAATTTAAAATTAATACTATAAAAAACAATGGCTTACGCTTGCTGGTTTCAGTGGGCTCGCTTTATTGTCGATTAATTGGCGCTTGGGGTGGAGTGATGCAGAAAAACCTTGCCGGTACTTTGGCGTGTTTTTGCCGCTTTTATCGCCCTTATTGCGAGCGGCTGGAGATCTTGCGAGAATGTGCGCCCTCAACACCGGGGCGTTTTTAAGATTTAGAGGCTAATACGTGGCAGAAGTTGGTTTGTTTTTTGGTAGTGATGAAGGAAATACAGAAAGTGTGGCCTATAAAATCCAGGCCGCTTTTGGCGAAGATATGATAGATGTGCTTGACGTCGCAAACGTCACCCAGCTGGAGTTCGCTAATTTTGAGAAACTGATTTTTGGCATTCCTACCTGGGACTTTGGCCAGATACAGTCCGACTGGGACGACTTCTGGGCAGACTTGGAAGAAATTGATTTCAGTGGTAAAACTGTTGCGCTTTTTGGCCTGGGCGACCAGTTCGGTTATGGGGACTTTTTTCTCGATGCCATGGGTATGTTGCATGACGTGATTGTTGCAAATGGTGCAACGGTTATAGGCCATTGGCCAACTGAAGGCTACGAGTTCGATGCCTCGAAGGCCAAGCTAGCCGATCAGGATGTGTTCGTTGGTCTGGCCTTGGACGAAGACCAACAGCCGGAATTGACCGGCCAGAGGCTCTATGCCTGGTGCCAACAGGTGGCCAATGAGTTTGAGCTCGGTATTGAGGTGAATCCCGTCGACTAACCTTTGTTTGCCAGAATTATTGCTCTCAAGGGGGCAGGGTGCCCTTCCAGTGTTTTACTACTATCGTCTGGGTCCAGGAATTCGGGCAGGGAGTGGAACTTCATCCACTCTGTAGAACGCTGCTCCTCACTGCTTGTGGGTGTTACATCCACGCAGCGCACATTGGTAAAGCCACATTTTTCAAGCCAGCAAAGCAGAGTGGGCACGCTGGGTAAAAACCAGACGTTGTTCATCTGCGCATAACGGCCAGCCGGTACCAAGGTCTCCCCGAGGTTTCCATCAATTACCAGAGTTTCAAGCACCAGTTCACCACCACTGACAAGGGTGTCACGCAGTTCCAAGAGGTGGTCCATGGGTGAGCGGCGGTGGTAGAGCACTCCCATTGAAAAGGTGGTATCAAAAAATTCCATTTTTGCCGGCAGGGCTTCGATTCCCAGCGGAAGCACATCCACAGGCGCCTTCGCTAAGAAGTGTTTAATCATATAAAACTGCACAATAAAGCGCGGTGAGGGGTCGATGCCGATAACTCGCTCTGCACCGGCTTCCAACATGCGCCAGCAGTGATAGCCATTGCCGCAGCCTACATCGAGTACCTTGCGCTGCGCGAGGGGCGTGATGTGATGCTCGAGACGCTCCCATTTCCAATCACTTCGCCACTCCGTATTAATGCTTAGCCCAAAAAGCTCATACGGCCCTTTGCGCCAAGGGATAAGGGCTTTAAAGCTTTGCTCCAGAGTCAGCCACTGATCTTCAGTGAGCGCTTCACGCTCGCCCACTTTTACCGTTGCGCCCAGTTCTTGTGTGTTTGCCGATACTTGCGGCAAGGCTTCCAGTGCACGATACCAGCCGGGCAGGTCGCCAAAGCGTTTGGTCGACAAGCCATGGGCAATGTGTTCCGGCAAACGCATTGCCCAATTTTCCAACGGTGTGTTTGCCAGGTACGTAAGCAGGGGGGAGTAGTTGATGGGACTATTCATTACTCTTTAAAGGCCAGTAAAGAAGAAAAATTAAAGCACTGGAACCACAGCTCCGTGCCCTTGAAACCACAAGCGGCCAGGCGCTGTTTATGCTTTTCCAGCGATTCGGGTATGAGCACATTTTCCAGAGCACTGCGTTTCTTGGCGATTTCCAAGTCGCTATAACCGTTGGTTTTTTTGAAATAGTGGTGCAGTTCATTCATGAGTTGATCATGGTGATCATCATTAAACTTCAGCTTTTCAGATAGCACCAGAACGCCGCCGGGGCGCATCCCTTTATATATCTTGCTGATAAGCTGGTCGCGCTTACCCGGAGCAATAAACTGCAGGGTAAAATTCATTACTACTACCGAGGCATTATTAAGCTCGCTTTGTAAGAGGTCTTCACAACGAAGCTCCACAGGCACATCGTGGCTGTCGGCATCGATTACCAGTTTACAGCGCTCAATCATATCTGCGGAGTTGTCCACGGAAACAATGCGTACATTGGCCGCCTGAATCCGGTGACGCATGGCGAGGGTAGAGGCGCCCAGTGAGCAGCCCAGGTCGTAACAATTGCTACCGGCCTGGGCGTAGCGCTCAGCGATCTGGCCAACCATATGAATAATAGTGGAGTAACCGGGCACGGAACGCTTGATCATATCCGGAAAGACCTCCACCACCCGCTGATCGAACACGAAGTGGCCAAAGCCCTTTTCATTATAGGCGTATATATCGTCTCGCTTATCGTTCATAGGCTGCTGACCTTAAATTGAGGGCCGGTATTCTAGCGGATTGTCGCACACGAGGCACCCAACGCTTGTTGCGTCATCGACTACACTAAAAAGCAAGGAAAAGCATTGAACTCCGGGGTGAGGGTGGCTGGTCAAATTAATTACTCAAAATTCTCTGTGCTGGTGGCGGACGACTTCAGCAGTTTTCGCAATACCGTAAATGGCATGCTTGGCAACTTGGGTGTTAATCAAGTCCAGATGGCATGCTCCGCGCAAGAAGCTATTAACACCTGCAAGAATCACACGTTTGATATCATATTGTGCGATTACAACTTGGGTAGCGGCAGAACGGGCCAGCATGTACTGGAAGAACTCAGGCACAAACGGTTAATAAGCCGTCATACCCTATTCATCATCGTTTCCGCTGAATCCAGCCGCAATATTGTTATGTGCTCCTACGATTGCGAGCCAGATGACTACCTGATGAAACCCATCACCGGCAAAATGTTGCAACAGCGCATTGACCGCTTACTGATTCAGCGCGCAGTGTTAACAAAAGCCTACCGAGCCCTTGATAAGCACGATTATTCAACCGCTATGGATGTACTGGTGGATTTGTCTCTGGCGGATGACCGCTATTCAAGCATGGCGCAAAAGCTCTTGGGCACGGTGTTTCTTCAGCAAAAGGAATTGGACAAAGCCGAGCGACTGTATACCAAAGCGCTGGAAGTCAGGCAACTTGACTGGGCACGCTTAGGTTTAGCAAAAGTTAAACAGCTACGGGGCGAGCTGGATGTTGCGGGTGAATGGTTGGAAACAATAGTTGCAGACAACCCGCTATTTTTGCCTGCCTATGATGTATTGGCCGATAACTGGGATAAAAAAGGCGAAAAATTCAACGTGCAGTACACCGTGCAGCGGGCGGTAGATATATCGCCAATGTCTATTTTGCGACAAAAGCACCTCGCCAATGTTGCCACAAATAATAATGACCTCATTACTGCGATTGACGCACAACGCAGATCAGTAAAGCTCGGAGAGTTTTCCTGTCATGGCATCGCTGAAGATCACTTTACCTTTGCGCGTATTTCTTCGCTTGCTTTAGAGCGTGAGATGGAGGTTGATCCAAAGATTGGCAACGAAGCACTTGCTATTCTCGATGCTGCTAAGGAACAGTATCAATTAACGGATGTACAACACGCGCAGTGTGATTTGCTCGCCAGTCGCATCCACTCCTTGGAGAACAGACATGATCTTGCTGCCGAACTTCTGCGAGCAGCGGAAAGTGTGCTTGAGGCGGATGATTCTGGCATAGAAACGCAGCTGGATAGGGTGCTTGCTCTGCAATCGGCAAATGAAGACGAGAAAGCGGAAAAGCTACTCTTTCAACTACAAGAGAAGTATGGACATGATCAGGCAGCACTGGAAAAACTGGACGCCTTCCTTAACGAACCTGCCAGTGATAGTAATCGGGAGTTTGTTGCAGCTATTAACCATGAAGGTATTAACCTGTACAACGAAGGTAAATTTGACGAGGCACTGGAATGCTTCGAAAAAGCGAGAAAGCTGTTTCCCAAACACGTGGGTATACAGCTTAATATTGTGCAGGCCTTGATCGGTAAATTGAAAATTGGCTCAGCAGAAAAAGCGGAAGCCGATGCCTGCTATTCTTCATTAGAACTGGTATCAAGTTTGGTGGATGAGCAGCACCCTCAGTATGAACGGTACAAAAGGTTGCGGGCAATGGCCTCGGCTTTCTAAGCTCAAAAAGGAGTGAAACGCGTGTCAAAAAAAATTGAAAATACTATCGACTTTTCTATGATCCTGGCCTCCAGTGTACACGACATGAAGAACTCGGTTGGCATGCTGCTCGCGTCTCTGGAGGGTTTGATGGACGAAATGCCACCTGTCAATGCGGCGCAAAATAAACGATTTTCTACTTTGCACTACGAAGCATCGCGCATGAATGGGGAGCTAATACAGTTACTATCGCTCTATCGTATGCAGAATAATTTGCTTCCGGTTCATATTGATGAACACTATCTTATCGATATTCTGGATGACCAGGTGGCACGTAACCACATGCTCGCCGAAACGAAAGGGGTGGAGATGAATATTCAATGCGACCCCGACCTTCATTGGTATTTCGATCACGACCTTATCGGCAGTGTGGTACACAATATACTGGTAAACTGTGTGAGATACACACAAAGTAAAATCGAAATTTCAGCGAAAATAGAAGATGAAATATTATGTGTATCCATTGCAGACAATGGCCCTGGCTACCCGCCAGAAATGCTTCAGCGGCCTACAGGCAAAGTGGAAGATGCCGAAATCAGTAAGGGCGCTACACACCTGGGGCTCTACTTCGCGCAAAAAATTGCAGAATGCCACAAACAACAAGAAAAAAGAGGCTATATTGAACTCACAAATGGGGCGTGCTTGGGCGGGGGCGTTTTTAAACTGTATCTCCCATAAACGCCACGAGAATTATATCCATTTTTACATCGAAAAAACTCTACAATTTCGTGAGTAAGCATTTAACCCTGGTTTTAACTCGCCATGTCCAATAAATAAACCCCACAAGGTTCCCTAATATCCACCGGGCTAACAACCCCGCGTTCTTGCACGCCTACCACATGTGTATAAATCTGTGTTGTACTCAAATCCGTATGGCCCAACATTTCCTGAATATTACGGATATCCGTACCCGCTCTTAACAGGTTGGTCGCAAAACTATGGCGAAAGGTGTGGCATCCCGCTTTTTTATGAATATGTGCAGATTTAATAGCCAGGCGCACCTGTCTTTGTACCTGTTGCTCACCAATATGATGTCTGCGTTTTGTTTTACTTCGGGGGTCGATTGAGAGCTTGCCAGCAGGAAACATATATTGCCAGGCAAGCTCTTGTGCTGCATTGGGGTATTTCCTTGATAGAGCACCGGGCAGGTAAACTTCACCGCAACCTTGTTCCAGGTCTTTTTTGTGTAGCGCCTTTACCAGTTCGAGCTGTGTTTGCATTTTTTGTACAAGGGTTTGAGGCAATAAGCTACGTCGCGACTTTAAGCCTTTGGCTTCTCGAACGATTATGCATTGGTTTTCAAAGTCAATGTCCTGCACCCGCAAGCGAACGGCCTCCATAACACGTAAACCACTCCCGTACATCAGTGATGCCAACAGCTGAAAAATGCCCTCCAAGCCGGCGATAACAGACACGGCTTCGTTGTGACTAAAAACAGTAGGCAGCACACGGGGCCTTTTACTTGTTTTAAACGCAAGCTCCCCCAACTCTACACCAAAAAATTTTTTATACATAAAAACGAGGGCATTCAGAGCGGTTTTTTGGGTGTTTATAGAACAACAACGATTGACCACCAGGTGGCTCAAATAGCTGTCGACATGCTCTGCATCCAGAGTTTTGGGGTGCTGCATCTTATGGAAGCAGATGTAGTTGCGAATCCAATAGCAATAGGTTTTTTCAGTTTTGTAAGACAGCTGCCTAGACCGCATTTCAAAGCGCAGCTGATCCATAAGTTTTGTCGGTTTAGCCGGGAGTTTGCTAGGTATGTCTTCCATTTTACGTCTCTGTGCTGTTCGTATATACAGTATATGCGGGGCGCGCACTTCGTCAATAGTTTTGGTCGGTTATTTTTCAGGAAAGATGGTGTATATTTAAAAATCCCTATAAATATCAGAAGGTTATCGAAGTTTTGTCGAGATGGTGTATATCGGCCTTTGTGACGTATATTTAAGTTTAGGGGTAATATTGTCGTCGATATAGCGGCGAATTGCTTGGATATACCCTCTATTTACACAAAGAGATTGAGGATATACGTCATGATGTCGTACTATTTGGGTATATACGTCGTTTTGACGTAGATTCAAATGTTACATGTAGCCAGCTATGGATGAATTTATTTCAATAATACAGTTTCATACGGCCATACCATTTGGGTACTTGCTGTTTTCATTGCTTTGGTTA
>FXAI01000016.1:0-4956 GCA_900177435.1 Alteromonadaceae bacterium Bs31 | reverse complement strand
CAATTCTAGTTTCCCCTCGCCATGAAGTTCGTAGTTCTAGTTCGGCATCTCAACAGTAACGCACCGCAAAATTGCTACGCTATTTTGGGATGCAGAGTTCGGTGCTTGAGTCTGGGGCGTACCGTTCGTTCCTTTGGTTGGGCGGCTATTTTTTGTCCTGTCTCAAGTGGCTGCTTCTCACTGTTTACAAAATCGCCAGTTTGGGGCAGTGTAGAGGTTTCTATTTTGGTACCAGTTTTCGGGGTTGGTAGAGGCATGTGGCACCCACATAACCATAGGGTCAACCAGACAGCCAAAAGCTACGCTTTTGGTTCCCTCCGCTTCGCTCCGGCTGACTGGTTACCCTGGCGTTATAACAAAAAACAACAATGGAGAATTAAATGAGATTAATATTTCTGGTCTTTAGCTTGCTAATAACACAAACAGTAGTCGCAAATGGGGATAGTGGGAAAATATCATTGAAAAACAAACGTATACAACTCATAGCGGATTCGCCAAATCCAAGAGCGTTTGTCTACGATGTTGTCATAAATAATGGTGGATGCAGTGGCACTACTCCAGTATTAGTAATGTCTGACACAAGCACCTTATATAGAGAAATGTATTCAACTTTGCTAGCAGCAAAAGCAGGTGGCAAAGAGGTTTCAATAGTCACGAAAGGGTGTAAAGATAACAATCCAAAGATTTTCTCAGTTTACTTTCACTAAATTAGTTATAACAAATGTGTCATACGGACGCATTTTGCTTCGTTCCGTTTTGGGGTGGCTTCGCCATTTTACCCCAAAACTCCACTACACAAAAGCGCCGCATACACAGGCGTTATGAGGCTAGGGCGAATTAAAGTATTTTAACTTCCACTTTTGTAGTGGGGTGCTAGCTCGGTAAGAGTTCTATCGTAGTTTTGTAGTTGTAGCCTTTGGCAACAACTAAACACTTCGTAGAAAACGGGCGCAAGTTAGTTGCTCAATTAAATTGCATAAAGCGCAAATTAATGGAGCTTATTACGGTTGTAGAATTGGCGGTAAGCGTTGTCCGTTCCTTTTAAGTGGTCGTCGGAAAGTAAGTTGCCACAGGAAGTAAAGTTTACTTAAAAAAGGTTGGTTTATGCGTTCTAAGAGGGTAACGAGTGTGGCTCATAACAAGGCGCTCAAACATCAGCACAGCGAGCTGTGCTTGGACCTCCGTTACGGCGCTTCGCGCCTTCACTGCGGCCGTTTAGCGCGGCGTTATGAGGCTAGGGCAAAGTTAAGAGTTTTTACTTCCACTTTTGTAACGGGGTGCCAGTTCGGTAAGAGTACTATTGTCGGATGAGAGTTGTAGCCGAAGGCAACAACTAAGCACTTCGTAGAAAATGGGCGCAAGTTAGTCGCTTAATTAAATTGCAAAAAGCGCAAATTAATGGAGCTTGTTACGGTAGTAGAATTGGCGGTAGGCTTTGTTCGTTCCTTTTAAGTGGTAGTCGGAAAGTAAGTTGCCACAGGAAGTAAGGTTTAGTTAAAAAGGGTGGTTCATGCGTTCTATGAGGGTAACGAGTGTGGCTCATAACAAGGCGCTCAAACATCAGCCCAGCGAGCTGTGCTTGGACCTCCGTTACGGCGCTTCGCGCCTTCACTGCGGCCGTTTAGCGCGGCGTTATGAGGCTGGGGCAAAGTTAAGAGTTTTTACTTCTACTTTTATAGCGGGTTCCAATTCGCTAAGAGTACTATTGCAGTGTGGGAGTTGTAGCCGTAGGCCACAACTAAGCACTTCGTAGAAAACGAGCGCAAGTTAGTCGCTCAATTAGATTGCAAAACGCGCAAATTAATTAAGCTTGTTGCGGTAGTAGAATTGGCGGTAAGCGTTGTTCGTTCCTTTTAAGCGGTAGTTGGAAAGGGTATTTGGACAGGAAGTAACGTTTACTTAAAAAGGGTGGTTTTTGCGTTCTAAGAGGTTAACGAGTGTGGCTCATAACAAGGCGCTCAAACATCAGCCCAGCAAGCTGGGCTTGGACCTCCGTTACGGCGCTTTGCGCCTTCACTGCGGCCGTTTAGCGCGGCGTTATGAGGCTAGGGCAAAGTTAAGAGTTTTTACTCCCACTTTTATAGTGGGGTGCTAATTCGGTTAGAGCACTATTGTGGGGCGAGAGTTGTAGCCGTAGGCAACAACTAAGCACTTAGTAGAAAACGGGTGCAAGTTAATCGCTCGATTAAATTGCATAAAGCACAAATTAATTGAGCTTGGTGCGGTAGTAGAGTTGGCAGTATGTGTTGTTCGTTCCTTTTAAGTGCTAGTTGGAAAGGGTGTTTGCACAGGAAGTAACGTTTGCTTAAAAAGGGTGGTTTATGCGTTCTAAGAGGGTAATGAGTGTGGCTCATAACAAGGCGCTCAAACATCAGCCCAGCGAGCTGGGCTTGGACCTCCGTTACGGCGCTTTGCGCCTTCACTGCGGCCGTTTAGCGCGGCGTTATACGCTGGTGCTGAAATGAAATATATTTTGATAATAGCGTTTGCTTTGCTTTCCTGTACAGGTTGCCTCTACAATCTTGAGTATTTGCGAAACGATGCCACACACGAGTTTCTAACGAAGGAATTAAAGAGTAAGGATATTCTCGAGAATTCAGATTATTCCGTCGATGGAGTGATGGTGATTCCTCAGCTGAAAACGTTTAGTGCATCGCACCCACACCCTTACGCGCAAATATCATTTGCTTCCACAGAAATCAGGGAGGTTGTTCTTGAAAAAATAGAGCTAAAAACCAATCATACAGAATTGATTTTTGAGAAAAATATCGGGAAAAAAGCTGTTGTTGATCAGAAGCGTCCCAATGGCATCTATCGTTCCTTATCTATAGAGGTGCTTGATAGTAGTGAGTTAAGCGTATCTGAATTGCTAGGCCAGAAAGGCATATCGTTACATTGTACTATTCGCCTGTCGCCAGAGGGTAGCGAAAAACATGTGGTTGTTTTTAATCTCCAAAAACGCAAGGTAAAGGAAATTGCATGGTCAACCTAAAGGCGTATAACAAGGCAATGCAGCATCAGCCACTTCGTGGCTTGGACAGCCTAGCCGTCGCTCGTTTTGTGCATGGCTTCGCCATTATTGCACAAAACAATCAACAACTAGTCTGCCGCTGATTGCGGCGTTATGAGGCTATGGCGAATTAAAGTATTTTAACTTCCACTATTGTAGTGAGGTGCTAGCTCGGTAAGAGTCCTATCGTAGTTTGGTAGTTGTAGCCGTAGGCCACAACTAAGCACTTCGTAGAAAACGGGCGCAAGTAAGCGCTCAATTAAATTGCAAAAAACGCAAATTAATGGAGCTTGTTACGGTAGTAGAGTTGGCGATAATCGTTGTTCGTTCCTTTTAAGTGGTAGTTGGAAAGTGTATTGCTACAGGAAGTAAGGTTTACTTAAGAAGGGTAGTTTATGCGTTCTAAGAGGTTCGCGAGTGTGGCTCATAACAAGGCGCTCAAACATCAGCCCAGCAAGCTGGGCTTGGACCTCCGTTACGGCGCTTCGCGCCTTCACTGCGGCCGTTTAGCGCGGCGTTATGGTTCTTATGAATAAATTATTTTTACTTGTATTTATGTCAGTGTCTACTGTGAGTGGTGCGGAAGTAATAGTCCAAGAAATGGTTTTAAATAAATGGGGCTATGAATCTACAAGCATTGATCAAAAGTGGCAATCGATAAAGCGAATCAAAGGTGAGCGGTGGTCGGATAACGAAGTTTATTACCCAAGATTTACTTTGTCTAAATCTTGTTATTCATCAGAAAACGATGCCTTGACCGAGCAGGCGAAGGTTGTTGAAATGCAGAAGAATGACCCTTTTAAAGGCGGCAAAAGTCATTACAACAGTTTTATATATTCTGCATGTTTGTATTCAATAACGACCGCCGCCAGAGTAACATATTTAGAGTATCAACCGGAATTGCTGCTAAAGTATGAGGCTTATATTAAGAGTGCAGCTCAACCATAACAAATTGCTCCATTTGACGCAGCGGTCTACGTTCCTTTTTGTGCATTCGCTGCGCTCATTGTTGCACAAAAATCCACTACAACCGCTGCGCAAATGAGCAAGGCGTTATGTTTTGGTGGGGAACACCAGTGTAAACTGAGTAACGAGAATGTCATCATTTAAAGAAGATAAAAACATACACAATATAGCTCAAGTGTTCGCAAAAGAAGCGTTTAACTTTGTAAGATACAACACTCGTCTGAAATTGAACTGGGAAGAGTATAGTGTTGCTACTGTAGAGAAAATACTTGGGATGATCCACGATGAAATGTCGAAAAAAGGTTTCATCGAAATGCAAATATATAGTCTTTCAAAAGATTTCGGTAGTTTCATCGGAGAAGTGTACAGAAGGCATCACGGTGCCACCTGGGGGTTGGTTACGATGAATGACAACGAGTTTACTGGTCTACAAACTAAGCAAGGAGGTTTGTTCTGGCCATGGGGTAAAGTTGAGAGTCGTCTTAAGAATGGCGCTGAAGACAATGTTTACCATTATTACCAGGGGTTAGTGGAGTTAGCAAAACAGAATGCGTCCAACACATAACAATAGGGTCAACCTGATGCTGCATGCTACGCTCCTATTTGCGGTGGCTTTGCCACTTTACCGCAAATATGCGCTCTGGACCTGCACCACTTAGACGGACAGTAATTCACTGTCAGACTAAAGGGGTGCCCCATGGGACTCACCAGGAAAAAGCACTACGAAAGCTACACGTTAGCATTTAAAGTAAAAGCGGTAAAAGAAAGTAACAAGAAGGGCGTTATGGCCATTGATGTCGCGGCGGCTCTAGGTATCCACCCCGTGATGCTGTATCGGTGGCGCCAAGAATTTAAGGAAGGGCGACTTTCCGAGAACAAACACATGAAAATACCGATACCCGCGCCAAAGAAGTCCAGGAAAGAATCAGACAGCCTTAAAGTGGCCATTCGTAAGATTGAAGAGCTTGAGAAAAAGCTGA
>FXAI01000013.1:72500-127683 GCA_900177435.1 Alteromonadaceae bacterium Bs31 | reverse complement strand
CAACTTTAGCGGTGTTAACGAGAAGTACCTTAAAGCCCGCATCCATGAGCTCGTCTGCCAGCCAATACCAATTGAAGGTTGACTCAATAGCAACCGCTTTTAACCGTTTCTTATATCGCGATAGCGCTTTAATAACCAATTCAGAATTGTTGTCGACTTTAACTTCTTTTAACCGCTTATCTTCTTCATTAATGACACAAATAACAGAATTGTTTGAATGTAAATCGATTCCACAATAAAGTGACATAGCAGCCTCCAATGAGTTGTTTTGGTCGACAATCATTGTACTCCTCGCTACCACTACGGTGGTGGGGCGAGGCTGCCTTATGTTTATCAGGCCTTACATTTGACACCCATTAAAAAAACGTCCGCTATGGTTCGAATCCAGACGCTTGATTAGCTTCACTCCCGAACGTCATCAAGCCACCCAGAAAATACGGCTAAAGTTTTATCGTACCGTCTTTTTAAATCAAACTCATTACAGATAAAATCAACAGGATCATCAGGTGACTTCTGTATTGCAAGCTTGGCCAATGCTCGAATTTCAGGATATGGGACTTCATTCCACTCCCGATTATCTCCCCATGGAGCCAACCCCCTCCATGGTATCTCTTCAGCCACATCATTAGCACTCAACCAAACCACAGGCTTGTTTACACCATCATCACTGATTCCGGCCCAAGGCTTAAGAAGACTACTAATATGCCCCAATTGTTTCTTACTTGTCCGCGTTAACCCATGCATATTGGCGACATCTAGCGCCAACTCTTGAAGTGTTATGCCATTTTTTTCTGTTAGAACATCTTTCAAGATTTTGTTTAATGTTGGTTTGTAGTCTTCGGCAAAGTATCTTGCAGGGTCATAGCTAGTATTCTCATCCGAGCTGTTTGCTAACTTAGTTTCGCGACTATCCACCACTTCTACATCGGCGCCTTTAGTGATCTCGGGCCGCGCTGGATCATGCTCCCCCTGAGTATCCTCAGGCTCACTTTCTAGCTCTGCTCTACTCCTGTCCTCTTCGAGTATATTGTTCAGGCGACGGTCTATTTTTGCAATCGCCTCTTCTGGGTCCTGAAAATAGTCGGTCGACCACAGGCGTAATAATCGCCACCCCAAATTTTCCAAAATTAAGTGACGGACACGATCACGATCTCTGGCTGATGGAGCACTGTGGTATGTCGCTCCATCACATTCCACGCCCGCCAAGTACATTCCGGGGTGGTCGGGATGAACGATACCTAAATCCACTCTGAACTTACTTACCCCAATTTGAGTTTGGACCCGCCAACCCTTTTCTCGCAATGCCAAAGCGACGGCCTTTTCAAAGTCACTATCAAACTGGTCTACTCCGTAGGCTGCAATCGACTGTTCTGCTAACGCGATAGGCCCTTTTTCAGCAAACTCCATATAATGTTTAAGGTGCTCAACGGCTACGGCAGCAGTACGACTTAAATCAATCATGGACGAATCAAAACTTGAGAACAGTAGCACCTCGGTGGTTGCGCGTGTGATTGCTACATTGAGTCTTCGCTCGCCACCAGACTTATTGAGCGGACCAAAGTTCATACTCATTGTTCGAGCACCAGGTTCAGTTGGGCCATAGCCTAAACTTAAGATGATGACATCGCGCTCGTCTCCTTGTACCGATTCAAGGTTTTTTACAAATACCGCATCGTAATCATCTGTAGACTGAAAAAACGGTTCAATATGCGGGTGGTTTCTACGAGCTTCGTCGAGTAGATCCTCAATGGTTCTTTGTTGCTCCGTATTCAGGGTTACTACGCCGATACTCTGCTTCGTTCGTTTTGGTTCCGAGAGGCGCTTAACGATTTCTTTTACAACAGCCTTAGCTTCTATGGGATTATTTCGGCCTTTTCCTTTTGAGTAAATCCCCTCTACTCTATGCAGGGTTACTGCGGAGTCTTTCGTGTCGGATGACGGATAGGTGACAAGAGAGTTTTCGTAGTACTTGCTATTTGAGAATGCGATTAGTGTTTCATGCCGGCTGCGGTAGTGCCCCATTAATCTGAGGTGCGGCAAGCGCGCTGCCAGAGCCTGGTCCAAGATGGACTCCATATCCTCTTCATCTGGATCATCTGCACTTACGGCACCACTAAAGAAGCTTGTTGGCGGCATTTGCTTGGGGTCTCCAACCACGATGACATTTGCACCCCTCGCAATTGCGCCCACAGAATCCCATGTGGTCATCTGAGAGGCCTCATCGAATACTACAAGGTCAAACCCGTTAAAATCTGAGGGAAGGAATTGAGCAACAGACAAAGGCGACATCATCATGCATGGGCAGAGGTCTAGTATTCGGCTACCCATTTCTTTAAACAAGGTTCGAACTGGTTTATGGCGAGTCTTTTTCTGTAGCTCTCTTGCTAAAACGCCGAACTCTTTAGGCGCCCCTTTAACAAACGGGTCTGGCACCTTTTTAGCCGCGATAGCCGCTACATATTCACTCGTTGTCTCTGAGACTTGGTGATCCAGCTTACGAAACTCTTCTATCAACTGCTCATGCGACGAAGCTTTGAACTGTCGCAACTCTTCACTGGCATCAATAAGCTGAGGTGCTATCCACCTACAGAAAGCCGTTAGAACCTGGTCTTCAGCGTCTGAAGGCAATAGGCTATGAGCCTCTAAGCCACTTGCTACCGTATCTAAGCAATATGCCTTAGCTGCTTCTTTCGCCGCCTGCCATTCACACCACGGCTTAAACTTAGCCTCGTTATTAACCAACCCATCAATTGATTGATTTATCTCCTCATATGGGAGGGTTTCATCGAATACCAATTCATGCTTCTTCGCTTCCTCCGTAGCTGTAGTAAATATATCCCAGCACGATCTAAACTCATTTTTTTGCCTGGCTACTTTAGAGCTGTCGAGAAAGTCTCTCCCATCGATCAGTTTGGTCTTTACGGTTGTCAAGATAGTCGCGGGATCATCCACTAAACCAACAGCCGTTGTGAGAGCCTTATAAAAACGTCTACCTCGCGTAGCGGCTGACTCCAGGTCAGAGGGTGATGTATCCCAACCGGTCCAAATACCATCTTCCTCATACGCATTGACGAGCGGTGTAATTTTCTTTTGTAGTTCAAAAGCCGTACGCAGCGGATAGAGTATTTCCAGATCTGCAAACTTAGTTAAGCCAATGCTTTTAGCTGCTTTGTTTATCTTCCGCTTGGTAAAAAACAACTTAAACCAACTGTTCTTAGTTTCTTCGTATAGGCCTATCCATTCATCTACTGCACATTTAGGCAAAGTGATTACCGTAGCTTTGTGCCCCACAAATTCAAGAGCCTTATCAAACTCTAACTTTAACCCAGCAAGTTCCTGGAGGCTGGCCAACAGCCCTTTGCCACCTTTACGCACCAAGTACCCGTAAGAATGGGTCTCAGAAGCTGAAACGAGATCCGCTAGCGCTTTTACTTTCGTAACATTGGATAGGGTCTTGTTTTTAAAGTTGACACCAAAGCTAGCCCCGAAGATAGCAGCGCTTGGAAACACCTTACTCAATGCTTCTTTGTACGCCTTCAAACATAAGATCGCCTGACTTTGCCAAGCATTCGACCATGTTCTGGACTTCAAGGGTTTGAATTGAACAGCGTCGAGACGTGATACATCTTCATACGCGACAGAAGCTGACCTCACAACCTTGAGCATATCTTCCAGGCCAGCCTCAGAATGTATTGGCGCAGCCTCAAAACCAATCGGCCAATTAAGCGCTAGCTTGTGAGAGTTCTTGTATAGCACTGAGCGCGCTATGGCATCCCGCGTGGATACCCCATAGATCGATTTTTTATGGAGGGCAGCTACAAAGGTGTTTAGTTTATCTCGCTTGCTCTTTAGTAGTTTGACAGATTCAACCCAGCCTTCGCTTTCGGAATCTTCACGCTTATCCGTTGCTGATTTTAGCTGTTCTAAAACGGCCTTCTTGTTCGCTTTGTTACTGTGTAATTCCAAACACAGATGATCTAAACCAACTTTTTCCATTCGGCGGTAAACCACATGAAGAGCCGCCATTTTTTCGGCGACGAACAAAACCTTTCGGCCCATGGCCAGGTTATGGCAAATAATATTCGCAATGGTTTCGGATTTTCCCGTTCCGGGAGGCCCTTCCAGAACGAAATCCTGTGGCCGCCCAGACGCCTCGACTGCCACTTGCTGAGAGCTATCGCAATTTAGCGGGGTGAATAAGTTCTCAGGATCGATCTTTTCATCAACTTCGTCTCGCAATACAAAACTGGCTACTTGGTCATACGCATCCTGCGGGTGATCGACCAGATGCTTTACGAACGGATTCTCTTTTAGATCGTCGATTCGATCTTTAAGGTCTTTCCACATCAAGTATTTTGCAAAGGAGAAAGAAGCAAGAACAAGCTCTTCAACAACTTCAAAACCCGGCTGCTCAGCGATGGCTGCACGAACAGTATTCCATACCAGGTGTACGTCTACTCCTGACTCATCTTCAGGCATAGCGTCTCGAAATTGATTCAAATCGATATTGTGGTCTCTATCCAAAAACTCAATCAGAGTCATATTAAAGATAGGATTTTCATCGGGAAGCTGGCGAACTTTAATAGGTGCTCGTGCACTACGTCGCGTAAGCTCTACGGGAATTAGTATAAGGGGGGCACGATAGGAGCGGGCATCCTCCGGGTTCTCTTTCCAGCGCAGCATCCCTAGTGCCAAATACAACGTGTTTGAGCCACCTTCTTCCAAGTCATTTTTCGCTTTCCGGAATAGATTTATCGCATTCTGTTCCAGCTTTTTCTTAGACATATTCACCAGCAATACATGCTTTTGCAGCTGGTCTAAGGCGTATTCCTTGTGTATATCTGAGCCGACTTGGAAACGGAAAGTTTCTTCACTTCTGTCACTGTCTTTAAGAGGGCTTTCTTCAGACGAAAGGAAACTAAATAACACCCCATCTGCCAAGTTATCTTCCATCGAACCAATATCAGGGCAATACAATCTAATCGCTAGTGCGCGATCTTTTAGCGCTAGTAAGGCGTTTCGCTTGGTTAAATCAAGTAACTTCCTCTGCCAAGTATCAATTCGAGTATCCGGCGTGTCGTCTACTATGCGCTCATCAGCCCTAACAGGAGGTAACGGCGGTATTTCGGATAACATCAACTCATCTACAGTGTCTGATGTTGCTTCCTCTGGACGCTCTTCTATGGTGGAAAGCGGCTTTATCTTGCGTGCTCGGGCCTGTTTGATGTCAATAACGTAGACAAACTCTTCTTCTTTATCCTCGTCAACAAGTTCGCGAGCACGTGCTTTTGCTTGTTCGAATGTAATTGGAGAACTATTCGTCACCAAAGTACTTTCAAAGAAAACCAGATCTCGAGAATCGATGCGTTTCCTTAAGTCCATCGGGTCGTCATTTGTTAAAACCGGAAAGCGCTCATCAATCAACCAAACACCAACGAAGGCATGCCCTCGCGTCAACGCGATAACAGGGTTTAAGCCCATGGCCTCTATACAGCTAGCGAAGAGCACCGAAGTGTCCAGGCAGGCGCCAATTTTCGAGGCGCTAATTTCCGCCGGTAGCCGAATTCGTTGCCCCATTCGTGCAAAGTCTTGCGGTGGCGACACATAAGCAATCTTCTGAGAGAAAACCACATTCCATAAGGCGGCCGCCATTAAATAGGGCCTCTCACGGGTATTAGACTGGTATCCATCGGCACTCCGACCATGGCCATGCTTCTCCAGCACCTCTGTAACCTGGCGCACTACGGACTCTACATAAACACCGTTCGGTTTAACGAAGGCTGCGAGCAAGTCTGGTTGACGGCTTTCACCGCCCCAAAAGTTCGCCGGAAGCACGGAAATTTCTAACGAACTCTCAGCTAGCAATACTTCTGGGTTATCAAACTCGTAAACTGCAACTTTTAGCGAGACCAGCATCTCTTCAGTTAAATTCAAAAGAGTGCTATGCGCTATATCGAGAGGCCTCTTCTGAAGCGAGATAAACTGACCAGGGCAAATTTCATCAATCAGCCATTCTTGCGGGGTGAATAGCTCTGGCTCGGCAACGAGCTTTACCACCAACTGCCGAAAGGGGGCGGCTTCCGCAATAGGCTCACTAGTGGCTTTTGGATAGGAAAGCTGTAGCGACCTAAATAGGGGATAGGCATTTTGGTGAGCGGCTAAAGAAAAAGTAGATAGGTGCTCTATATTTAGCTCTAATGGAAAGTGCATTCTGGAAGTTCCCTGACCACATTTTACTAGTTCAACCCTCAACGGTTTGTTCTTCGTTCAACCCATTAAGAGCGTATATGGAGTGTTCTCGTTCAGCCCTCGCCAAAGTACTAAAATACGGTGAGCTAGTTCAGAACTTTCTTATATTTCGCAACGACAACTAAAACCGAGATTGATACATATCAACTTTGAAGACTGACCAATATCCCATCGCAACGTAAGCAACGTGCACTATATTGAGCAAAGCTGACCAATCCATTTCTGCACTTTGTCGTTAAACATGGGGAAAAACTCTTACAATCAGAGTACTGCCCAATATGACGATAATACACTTTAGCCAATAAGTGACACTTTCGAGCAAACTATTAGTGTTCTTTGGCAACGAGCGACCGGGTACTGTATGGCCATTTTGAACCTTTGCCCAATATCCATTGAGCGGGCATGGGATATTATGCTTCCGGCACTTTTTGGCTAAACCTTTATCACTCAATAGTTGAACGGCTTGGCCAGCTGGGTGACAAGCGCTGACCATACAAGGTTATAGCCTTGCCTTCGGGTCATCACTGTTGGCTTGTTCATCACTTCCCTCCTTCTCTTCACTAAGCTCGGGTTCTGATGAATAAAGCCGTAAGAAGATATTAACGAGAGGACGCAATCTCCACAGAATACCGTTGAGCGTTAGTTATTGTGAGGGCTTTGAGATAATTATAGAAAGGAAGGGAGCGAGCTAGATGCCCCCTCATCCGTTGATTCGATTGCGATATGCGTTAAAGCTATGCTGCACTTTTACAAATAACGGGGCCGAAAGGGGCGTTAACCCACTTTATTCCACAACCGCACCTTTCCAAGGCATAAAAAAACCGCAATTAAGCGGTTTTTTTTATGCCTTGGGTAAAACGGCAATTAATTGTTGCGAGGCACCAAGGATACGTTGGGGATATTAGCTTCGCGAGCCGCATCCGCAATGGCTACATAGGATTTAGTAGAGGCTTGCTCATCAGCCATTACCACTACGCCGCCTTCTGGGCTTTCTGCACTCTTCTGAGCAATTAGAGAACGTACGGAACGAATATCTACCCTGCGCTGGTCTATGAAAATTTCATCGTTTGCATTAATCATCACCAGAATACTTTTGCTCTTTTCATCAGGTGGTGGTGGGTTATCTGTGTTTTCGGGCACATTCAAACCGAGGGATCGCTCCTTAACAAACGATGCCGTAACAATAAAGAAGATAAGCATGATGAATACAACGTCAAGCATTGGTGTCAAGTCGATCTCGGCTTTATCTTCCTTCGACTTCTTATGATGTTTTTTACGACTCACTATTTATTCTCCAAACTATCGGGGATGTGAATGAGCATAGCACCCCTTTGCCAACCCGGCCTTATGATGGAACGGCTCAATAGCTGTTCCAGCCGGTTGAATTTATGTGCATACGCAAGCCCTTGGGCAAAGCGATGCTGCAGCACAACAGCAGCAGCTACAGCGGCTGAACGGCATTCTACACCAAGTTTATCTGATCTGCTCGCTGGAATCACGCTCGGCGGTGATATGTGACAAAGATTTGTTCCAGCGCATTTGTTCACGCGAGAGAGCAGGGTTTTGGTCAAATTTCGGCTAATTTCGAGCCATTGGCGGCTTCACTTTTAGCGGCCTCAACTAGCTCTCAACACTATTAGGCCCCCTTTACAGCCCAGAGCAAGGGAAGGGCAAGGGTAGCTGCAAAGAGCTATGGGAGCCCTCTGCCAAACGGAAACCCAAGCCCATCAGTCGTACTGCCCGTTTCTGGCGGCACCAACCTACCGTCATGAGACGTTGAAAATCATCAAAACAGAGGGGATCTGCATTTTGGGAGAGGGTCATTTCCATGGTTGTATGCTGAAAGTTATCGAACTTCAATTTTACGTACTTTTTTAAAACAGTATATTGCTTAGGTAAGTTTCTGTAGCGCTGCCGCAAACCATCCATTAGCTCCGGTAAGCACTCCGCCAGCGCCGCTTGGTTATCAAGATCTGCCGAATAGGTTCGCTCGATGCTGATAGATTTACGAGCGTGGTTAGGTTTAACCAACCTGGAGTCTTTTCCTTCAGACATTTGTATTAACGAATAGGAATATTTTCCAAATGTACTTACCAGCAGGTCTTTATCGCATTGCAGTATGTCTCGACAGTTAAATAGCCCTAAACGCGCCAATTTCGTCGAGGTTGCTTTCCCAACCCCGGGCAGTTTTGTCAACGGTAAGTTGAGACAAAACGTTGCAACTTCAGCGGGGCTTACCGTAAACATGCCGTTGGGCTTATTCCAATCGCTGGCTATTTTTGCGAGGAACTTAACGGGGGCAATGCCTGCAGAAACCGTAATACCTATTTCCTGATATACAAGCTGCCGAATTTGGCTGGCTATCAAGGTAGCACTACCCCGGCACTGCTCGCTTTCACTAACATCTAAATAGGCTTCATCAAGAGAAGCCGGCTCGATTAAGTCGCTAAATTGAGCAAATATTTCCCTCATTTCCTCAGAAGCACGCTTGTACAAGTTAAAATTTGGCTTTACAAACACCAGATTAGGGCACAACCGTCTGGCATTGGCTGACGCCATTGCAGAACGCACACCATACTGCCGAGCGAGGTAATTGCAGGTAGCTACAACTCCGCGACCATCCGGGTTGCCACCAACGGCCAGGGGTACATCCCGTAACGCAGGGTTTTCCCGCATTTCCAATGCGGCATAGAAGCAATCAGCATCGACATGGATAATTTTCCGCATTGAAATTTCCCCAAGCATTTAAAATCTCTCCGCCCGAATTGCCAATAACTACCAATAACTACAAAAAATCTGCTGTTAATGCGTTGATTTATTAATATCAGCCAGGGAGAAAAGACAATAAATATCACCAAACAGGATTAATCAGGCCTACTCTGGCCTATTGCCTGTATTAATATACAGCAATACACCCTTGTTTTCGATAATCAAGCCATCGTTTTATAAAATATGCCCTGCAAGCATTCCTTCCAGACCTTTTTTAATCGTTTTTATTAAAACAGCCTGAGCATCCGCGCTGTTGGATTCTAATATTCAGCCTTTGTCACCTTTTCAATACCAAAATGAACGCCCTATCTAATTTTTATTGAGGGCTTTTTACACAAAAAAACGGAGCATTAATGGTGCTGAAAACAAACTCAAAACAGCACTTTAATCACGAATTTTTTTTTGTGCTTCTATGGCCGTTACTCACTGCAAATCTGAATTCTGATGGCTTTTTTATAAAAATTTGGTTTTTTTAAAAAAAAACACTAGAAAAACTCGCTAAATTGATGAAAAAACTTGAATTTTTCTTGTTATTTCGTAATGTAGTGCTACAACTTTCATAAGCACAATCAACAAAAGGGTAAGGGTAATTACTATGGCCGCTAGAAAAGCAAAAGTTGTAGATTCTGTAGCAGCGCTCGAGAAGGAAATCGCTGCGTTAAAAGGCAAACTGGAAAAAGCAAGAGCTACCGCAGTTAATTCTGCTGACGCTGCTCTTAAATCTGCCTCAACCAAAGCCGCCGCGGCTGCCAAGAAAGCTGGCTCCGCAAAAGCAAAACTGGCATCTATTCGCGCGAAAAAGAAATCTGCCGCTCAAGCCAAGCAATTGGCTGCCGCTCGCACAGCTGCTTCTGCAGCTAATGCCGCAGCAAGCGCAGCAAAAGCCGTTCTGTCTGACGCCAAAGCCACACAGGCTAAAGCCAAGTCAGAAGCAGCCCAAGCAGCAACTTTGGCTAAAGCAGTAGCAAAAGAAGAAGCTGCTTACACCAAGAAAGCCGCCGCCGCCGCTAAAGCATTGGCCAAGAAGACAGCAATAAAAGAGAAAGCAGCCGCTAAAAAAGCCGCTATCCGAGAAAAAGCTGCTGCCAAAAAAGCCGCTGCTCGCGCTAAAGCTGCCGCCAAGAAAGCTGCCGCCAAAACTAGAGCTGCCGCCAAGAAAGCCAAAGCTAAAACTAAGACAGTAGCCAAGAAAGCCACCGCTAAAACTAAAGCAGCACCTAAGAAGCGTGGTCGTCCTGCCGCTAAGAAAACTGCAGCCAAAGCAGCACCTAAGAAGCGCGGCCGTCCTGCGGCTAAGAAAACCGCAGCTAAAGCAGCGCCTAAGAAGCGTGGTCGTCCTGCCGCTAAGAAAACCGCCGTTAAGGCAGCTCCTAAGAAGCGCGGTCGTCCGGCTGCAGCTAAAAAAGCACCAGCAGCTAAAGGCGCCCCAAAACGTCGTGGTCGTCCACCAAAGAAAGCATAGTCTTTGACTACGCTGTTGCAGTGAAATAAAAAAGGCGCCATTTGGCGCCTTTTTTTTATGCCAAGGCTAACTCAGCGCCTTGGCTTGATGATTACTTCCGCCTGTAAAACCTCTCCCTCTGTAACTTGCACACGGCACAAAGATTGGTATTTTAAGGGCTGACCTCCTATTGATACTGCATTAAAGTCAACAGTGTATGCAGCAGCAAGCATGGAAAACTCATCAGGTTCAGCCCCTGCTGGAGTCAGCCGTTGCATTTCCAGCATCAAACGCGTCTTTTCTACCAGCAATCGTTCACACTCTCTGGAAAACCTTTCTTGCTGCAACGCTTCTTCCTTCGCCAACCTGGCCTCTTCTTCGAGCCTTAATCGTTCCAATTCTTCCGCTGAAAGAGTTTCTTCGATTAACTGCGTTGTGAGGGTCTGCTTGGAGAGGCCATCCACCATTTCGTTATAGCTAATACCATCCGGACGCCGACACAATATACGAAAAATCGGGTGGCCTTTGCTGCTCTGCTCGAGATCTATAACCCCTCTTAAAACCTCGCTGCAGTTTTCAAGGGCTTCTGCTGCCAGGGCCGACTCTTTTAAATCCAGATAGTACTTGTGATATTTAACTGGCAGCCAAAGCCGGTTTTCATCCAGCGCTTGTGCTGAAACAGAAAGGCATACTAATAACCCAAGTACGATTTTATTCAACAACCTTCGGCTCTCCCTGGGTCATCGCGCTGTACACAAAACCAAATAACACCAGCATTATTTCTTCGTCCTGCTCAATAAATTCTACCCCATATTCAAATTCCGAAGCCTGAGATTGTTTGGCACGTACAAGTACGGTTAGAACCAAGGTACGCCTAATACCCGCCACCGCAAACTTCCCTTTAAGTTGCACTTGGTCGCCAATATCTCCTACATCCTGCTCAAAAAACAAATGTGCGCCGGTCGTACTAATATCTGATATTCGCCCAACCACGGACCTAAGCTCAGGTCGTTTACTATTAGATGCCAGAACAGGCAAGGCGACGTTTACCCGGGTTGCGCTGCGTATTTGTTTAAATTGAATATCGCTGGGGTAATCGAGGTAAACCATATACAAGGGTATTTCTGCCAAATATAAAACTACCGTGGGAAACGCCGCTACACCGCTAGCGGTTTTTACTCTTATGGCAATTTTATCTCCTTCATGTAAATCGGGAAATTCACCCGACTCAGGCATAGAAATAATTAAAGTCTGCCCCGGAACACCTCCAACAAAGGTACAGTCATAGAGCTTTTTTTCAGCACTCATATATTGCTGAATCTGCAATAGTTGGCCAAACTTTAATTGCAACTGATCTATCGCCAAGGGCGCCAATTCTTCCACCAAACCACACCTCCCCTTCAAAATTCAGCTGTTAGCGACTGGACTAGCAGTTTAAGAATAGTCGACGGGAGCTTAATCTGCCGGAGTGAAAAGGCTGAGCGGAAGCAGATAAATAGTGGGGTTTCCCACCCTAAGCGCCAGACGCGCGGGACATTTGAAAGACATAGACCATTAAAACGAGCCCGCAGCACAGCAGCAGGATGCGCCGATGATGAGCTCTTGCTGAGCGGATAGCTTTGATAAGGGGAGAAGGTTTTAACCGAGCGCTATCAATGAGGCGTAATCCAGCTTCTCTCTTGGAGAAATGGATAAGCGATCGAACTCAAGGTTCCAGCTTACTAGCAGACGTGCTAGTGCGCGAGCCTGTTCATCCAGGCTATTGAGCTCTTCGAGCGTACCCTTCTTGCCGGTGTAGAGTTTCACCTTTCTGTGATTGCTCGCAAAAGATTGATCTGGGTAGGACATACGATATACCTCCAACTTCCAACGAAGGTTGTGAACCATATTACGATAGTATTCCAGCTTGGTATCGAGAGATATTTTGGAGAAATTACCAAGCTCACCAAAGACCTGAAAATCAGTGCCGAATACCATCACAGACTTGCAATTGGGGTCGGCCACAACAGTAGCCGTGCGCAGATGATCGATTACCACGGCTAAGTCGCCAAAAACCTCACCAGGGGTAATATAATTAACCACCTTGCGTTCGTGCTGCCCGGTGCCAACAACCACTGCCAGCTGCCCCCGCAAGAGGAAATATAACCACTGATCCTTCTGCCCCTGCTCCAACAACACTTCACCAGGACGATACTCGATGATGCGCGAGTAACTCATCAGCATATCGTACTGCAAAGTATCACTCTGTTTGATCGCCTTATAAAAAGGGATAGAACAGAGCAGGTTGTCCAGCGAGTCCTGGCGATATTTGTGAAGAGGGTGCACTTCCATAGTATTTGGCTTGCCAATAAATCTTAATTAAAAAGATACATATAAAAAAATAGACTCTTATTGTAGAGCCTGTTCTAATTTGTGGGTATTTTCAAACAATTTTTTAAAACTGCCGTCTCCATCACTATTTGGCGCTTGCATAGATAATACGTTCTTGGAGACGGAAAAGCCTTAAGCCCCTGCTAATAAGGCTTTTGGCGCATTGTAATTCAATCGTCGCGCCTCTGGCGCGCCATTCATCACAAATAGGCAACTGTGGCTATCCGGTTGCTCTGCTCTGGCCTAAAGGGGCCTACAGACTTGAGTTAGTGCTATATTTGTGTAAAGTAGTACTTTAGTTCTAAGGGGAATATGTATTGTCAGGTAAGGAGGTTCATCATCAATGAATGATGCTGTTGTCCCCACTTTTGTTAACTTCATATAGCGGTCAGAATTTAAAAAGAGATTCTTATGAGCCTACTAAATAATAAACGATCCGCCATTTATCTCGTTCTGTTCACAGTACAGGCTTTTTTCGCTCAAGCCTTTGCAGAGCCACGCTTGAATGGCCTTTCAATTCACTCCGAGCTGGGGAAAGAGCGCTTTATTGCAGGCCTTTCAGTAACCACACTCTCCAGCCAACCGCGCGACATACTCATCGCTCAGGAAGATAAGCGTATCCAGGTTAGAATTTTGGCAGAGCGCTTATCAGCGAGGAGCTTTAAGCGCATGTGGATTGAGGGAATGGCGATCAACGCCAGTTCCTCAGAGCTAACAGACAACGCCCAGAATATGGCGGACTTCAGTAACTTGCTGAAGATTCGACTTGTGGCCGGCGATATTTTCACCGTAGACAGGCGTGGTGATAGCGTTTATATGATTCTAAACGGGACCACGCTCGGCGAAGTCGCTGATACCGCTTTTTTCGACCTCCTACTGCGCACCTGGATAGGCCCAGTACCCTTATCCTCTGATTTCCGCAGTGGCCTTCTTGCCGCCGGCAATATTGAAGCTGGCCTGCTTGCCCGATTCGACGGCACCTACCCCAGCGAAGAGAGAATTGCAGCCGTAGAGAGAAATGCAGGCTCTAGTCCTACGCCTCGCCCAGCTATCGCCGCCACAGCCCCTGCTGCAGCCGCAATTGCTAGCGAAGCTCAAATTGACGCCCCTGCTCCACCGCCGGTCACCGCTCCTCAACCAGATCTAGCTTCGTCTGCGCCCATTTCCTCGGAAACGCCTGAACTTACTCAAATTGAGGCTCCTCAAGCTCCCGAAACGGAGGCAGCTGTGCCCGCGACACCTGAGCCAACGGCACCACCAAAAGCCAGCGTTACACAGCAAGCCTTGCTGGACGATGACTTCTTTGAGGAAGATGAAGACGACCTTGAGTTCACCGCAGAGGGCCTGCTAAAACAGCAACTGTATATATCAAACCTCAAGCGTTATTCGCAGAAATACCTTAGCTACCCCCAACGAGCTATAGACAGAAACTGGCAGGGTACCGTGAGATTAAGTATTACTATCGACAGGGAAGGCAAGCTGCAAGATGTGGTTGTTATTGAAAAAGCGAAGCATGCAAGCCTAAACAAAGCGGCAGTTAAGGCAACCAAGAAAGCCAGCCCTTTCCCTCCCATGCCGGAAGAAATCAGAGGCGAGCAATTTGCCTTTACTTTGCCTGTGGTATTTCAGCTTAGAGAGAGTAAGAAAAAGTAGGCTATCCGATGACACTACCCGAGTAGTGATTTAGGACTAAAAGCCGGTGCTTACACCGGCTTTTTTATTGGCGCTCAGCCAAGGCTTGCAACCTGTCCAAGACAACTCGCTGGATATCTTTTACATCCAAATCGGATAGTTTCGGCAAATGAGACAAGTTAAGTGCATGCAGATGTAAACAGGGTGTTTCAGCGTTTAATTCGCGTAAATCGCCTTTTACCAGCACAGGTAGGAAGGGCCGCTGAGGAGAACGCTTTTGATTGATCAGCTTAAGACCCACCTCCAGAGGAACCGCCCTTCCCTTCTTATCCTCTTGTTTTAGGGGCAAAATCATATTCAACTTTTTCGTTTTACCATCCGGGTTTGCCGGAATAATGAACAAGCCCGTTGGCTTAACCGCCTGTTCAATTATGCCTTGCAATGTATCGTGGTGGGCGTAAGGGTTGGGTAGGATGACCAACTTACGATTCTCTTCCTGAGGAAAGAAAATATTGTAATTGGTATAGAGCTGTTCAACCGACCCAGAGTATACGCAGAGATGGTTTTCAAAACCCATGACGAAGTCTTGCGCACGCTTGCGTTTGTTAAAGGTATCCAAATCCCATACGAGATCTTTATTATCCATACAGCCCTTACTGAAATTTTGTTAGAAACGAGTACTTTTTAGCACTCTTGACACAAATCCGCCCCCCCAAAAAATAGAGGCTTCTACTGGTATTCTAGCAAAAATGTCGCTGGCGCGTATAACAAGCTATGTACGGGCTTCAAATTCCTCGCTGTAAGTGATGGCTAGAATAGCTCCACAGGCTTGTGACCAGCCTCGTCTGGCTTGCTTTTTTTGTTGGGGGCTGCGAGCTCCACATTGTGTAAGCTGCGCTCAATAGCCAATTCCAGCTTGGCAAAGCACTCATCAACCACTAATCCATCGTTAAAGATTTTGTTGGTATTAGCGATGGCTCGTGCGGTTGCGGATTCGAGAAAAATTTCGTTTTCTTCGGTAATGGCGAGTGTGGGCACCTTCATTTGTATAAGTTCGGCGACATATTCCACTTCGTTAACAATGTCACACATCACTGTCTGGTATGAATCCTTTATGGAGTTCATTACATGAGTAACATCTTCGGACATTTTTCGTAAAGCCTCTTTCTCCTCCTCCAGGCGATGCTGGCCTTCCAGAGCTAGAATGCGCGCATTCAGCCCCTGCAGCAGAGAAAAGGTATTATCTTTAATCGCCCCATATTTCTCCTCTTCATCAAGGGGCATATTTTTAATGAGCAAGGATACGCGATCATAATTCACGATAGTGCGAGCGCCGAAGTCTATGTACCTGCCATCTTCTGCAAGCTGAGCTAGCAGCTGCGACTCCAGATCCTTGGCCATCCCGTGAGCCTCCATGTCTTTATCACCCAGTATGCTGCGCATTTGCAGGCTGCAGCTCAATCCATAGCGCTGAAGGGTATTAAATAATTGCTGACCTAACTGGTCGAGGTTGTCACATTCGTGCACTGCCAATAAAAACTGGATGTTTGCACCCAAATCGCTGTTGTCAGCCATGGCACTGTGTGCGGTGTGGCTGGCAGCATCCAGCCGCGATTTCAGCTGGTGAGTGGCGATCTGGTTATAAATACTTTTTGTGACCCGTGCGCATGCTTCTTCGGGGCTAATACTGGTATCGATGAAATCATCGCAACCAATCTCATAGGCTTTCAGCTTATCCTGCAGAGAATACTCTTGCGTAAGCACAATTAAAGGTACTGAAGTCATTTCCTCGGCTTGCAGAAGAATTCTGCAGGTATCCAGATCTGTCTTTCCACCATAGACCGAATCGAAAACCACTACCCCAAACTGGCCGGAAGCTAAGCAGTGAACAACGCTATCCACCGAACTCACCTTTTCGGCGTAAAAGTGCCTCGCAACGTGATCCCCTAATTTTGAGGCCTGTTCAGACACCAACAACACAACTTTTTGTGAATTCACAGCTCCCCGACCTCCAAAACCTGTCTAACGGATATGTAGTACAACTTTAACCTTAGTTAATTTAGTTCAAGCACACCACGTTTACCAACTAATGTATGCGCTGAAACGAGGAATGAAGCGTCAATTTACTTACACAGAAACTTACGCCCCTGCAATATCGGTTAGTTATGCGAAAACACTAAATATTCGGATGATTAAATCTGTGCGTGCTAGATTTAAAGAATATATCACCTATGAATACGGCCCCAAGGTTCAACAATGACAGCTCCCAACCCCCTTTCCTCGGATGTACAAGCACTCGAATCAGCCCTCGAAGAGCAGATTGATAACAATCATATTGATGTGCCCATGCTGCCGGAAGTTGCAGGCAAAGTCGTACGCTTAACACAGGACAGCGACTCGGACGCGGCTCAACTTTCACAACTAATTCAGAGCGATCAGACTCTCGCCGGTCACGTAATGCGGGTTGCCAACTCGGCCCTGTACAGCCCAAACAGTAGCCTGGTATCGCTGCAACAAGCTATTGCAAGGCTGGGCATGAAGCTCATCTCAGAAATAGCCCTGGCTGCATCAATTAATTCCACCTTATTTAATACGCCCGGCTATGAAAAGCATATCCAGTACCAAATTCGCTACTCACTGCTCTCCGGCCTTTGGGCAAAAGAGATTGCTCGCGCGTGTCGTCGCAATGTTGAAGCGGCGTTTATTACCGGCTTACTTCATGATATTGGTCGACCGGTGTCCGTTCAAACCATACTGAAAACCGCTAGCGAACTTGGAACGCCAATCGAAGAAGTGTCGGTTTTAGCACTGGAAGAGAAATACCAGCGGGCTATCGGTGTAAACGTCGTTGAGCAGTGGGAAATGCCTTCAATCGTAGCCGACGTGGTTCGCTTTTTTGACGACTACAAGGCCGCTGGAGCCGCAAAAAATCAAACCATGATTGCGCTCGCGGGATCGGAGTTCGCCAGCCACTTTATGTGTGAACAAGGAACAGAAGGCTGCCTTACCCGCGATCAATTAATTGAACAAGCCGTTTTGGGCGAGCTAAACCTCTATCAGGACGAAGTGCTCGATTTACTGGAAAAAGAAGACCAGGTGACGTCGGCTATCGAGGCAATGACTGCGTGAACAAACAAAGCTATGACATGCTCGTTGTAGGCAGTGGCCCTGCCGGCCAAAAAGCTGCCGTACAGGCGGCTCGAGCAGGTTCCACCGTTGCGCTTATTGAAAAAACCCGAGAGCTTGGTGGCAGCTGTGTGCATCGAGGTACAATTCCATCTAAAACCCTCAGGGAAAATGCCTTACGCGTAAAAAACATGCGTATGAACGCTGAACTGGCAAACTTTGATTTAGCTGAAGACCTGGAGCTTGTTACTCTAATCAATCGCTTAGGTGAAGTGTTAGCGGCTCATGACGAGTACATGAGTCGTCAGTTAAAAAGGAATAATGTAGAACTCATTCATGCAAGAGCACGGTTTATTTCTCCCACTGCACTAGAGCTTACTAATGTTAAAGGTGAGCGTGCTATTTATAACGGTAAGAATATCGTTATTGCCTCTGGCTCTCACCCGAGACACCCTCCCAACATTCCCATTGATCACGAATATTTATTCGATAGCGATTCTATCCTCTCCATGATGTACTTACCCAAGAGCCTTATTGTGCTCGGTGGTGGCGTTATAGCCAGCGAGTACGCATCTATTTTCCAGGCTCTCGGGGTTGAGGTCACAATGATCGATAAATACCCCCGCCCACTGGGCTTCCTCGACGATGACTTAACGGACATGTTCATTACAGCCTTTTCGAAAATGGGCGGAACTTGGCGAGGGGAAACAAAAGTTAAAAGCGCCCGCTGGAATGGCTATGACGCAGTAGAAGTTGAAACTGAAGAAGGGGAAATTATTCGCGGAGAAAAACTCCTCTGTGCTGCCGGGCGAATTGCCAATGTTAAAGACCTGCAAATTAACAATGCAGGCTTGGAGCTTAACGAGCGAGGCCTCATTAGCGTTGACGAAAACCTGAAAACCGAGGTAGCGTCGGTATATGCTGCAGGAGACGTTATTGGACCACCATCGCTAGCCTCTGCTTCCATGGAGCAAGGCCGGCGCGCTGCCTGCAATGCACTGGGAATAGATGCCGGAATTATGCATAACACTATTCCCGCAGGTATTTATTCTATCCCGGAATTGTCCTCTGTGGGCCTCAGTGAGACCAGTGCGCGAGAACAGTATGGCGAGGTACTGGTTGGCAAAGCGAAATTTGATGAAATTGCGCGGGGCCAAATCTCTGGTTTTCTGGACGGCATGTTAAAAATCGTGTGCGATCCTGAAGGTGAAAAAATTCTCGGCGTAATGATTGTAGGCGAGGGCGCCACAGAGCTTATTCATATCGGCCAAATGGCGCTTTTAGCACAGGCCAAGGTGGATATATTTGTGGAGAGTATTTTTAATTTCCCCACGCTGGCAGAAGCGTATCGCGCGGCGGCACTTGAAATAATTCATCAGCGCAAAAATAAGTAATTCATCATTTTTTCTCAATACTGAGCGCGTCGAACTTGAATTGGGTCTTAGCGATACTGCGGCCAGAACTCAATAAAACACCTATCCAGCGTGTTTCATCGAAACTTTCGAGCGCAATTTTAACCGTCATGGTAAGCGGTATCGAAAGCAACATGCCAACCGGCCCCAGTACCCACCCCCAAAAAACCAAGGATAAAAACACTACCAGAGTGGACAAGTCTAGACCTCGTCCCATAACTCGAGGCTCAATAACATTGCCAACGCCAAAATTCACCGCCAGAAAACCAACAGCGACCAAAGCAGCATCGCCAATACCCAGTTGCACCAGAGCTAATAACACCGCAGGTACAGCCGCAATAATCGAACCCAGTGTGGGTACAAAATTCAATAGAAACGCCAGCATTCCCCACAATACGAAATAATCGACGCCTAATATCCACAAATACACAAGAATTATACTGCCGGTCAGCAAACTCATAAGCGCCTTTATCGCCATATACCGATTCACACCACTGGTAAACTGGTTGATTGCGGCAATGGTTTTTTCGGAGTTTTTCGAGGTACTTTTGAGTTTTTCTGAGAAGCCCACTTCCTCGGCAAGAATAAACACCACCGTTAATAAAATCATAAAAGCGTTGGTCATCAGGTTGCCCAAACCCGCCAAGGTGTTACCCGCCACAGCCAAAGCTGCCCCCGGGTTAAAGCCGGATCGAATTTGTGCAATATCCACAGAAAGACCTAGCGACTGTAGTTTTAAAAACAGCGCGGCAGTGAGATTGGTAAGACGTAGCTGATACTCTGGTAAATCCTGGCGAAAATCGGAAATAGCAGAGCCAACCACTACCCCCACCACCAAACCACAAACCACCACATTGGCCACCACAATCAGCATGGCAAGCCAGCCGGGCAAGCCCTTGGATTTCATCCAAAGCAAAGGGGGAGTACAAATAACAGCAATAAAAAGAGATAACAGAAAGGGCACCAATAAAGATTCAGCCGTACGCATCCCCGCAACAACAATGACAAATGCGGCGAGCCCCAGTAAAAAATTAGCGATAGGTGAACGATTTTCCATGCTGCCTGTACCTGCTATTGTTTTTCAGGATATTTGCCAGTGAACTTTTCTGAAACGTGTTTTCGTATAGCGGCAACGTCGGCCTCATGGTCTCCTGTTAGAGACCAAACCGGGCCAACATGCATACACTTTGATGGATAATCCCAGGAGACGAGACACACGGGAACTTCCGCATTTTCCGCTATCCGTAAAAACCCTGATTTCCATTTATCCACTTTCGAGCGAGTGCCCTCAGGTGTAATTACAACCCAAACCTTATCATGTTGCTCATACCAGCTGGTGATTTGCTCAACCAGGTTTTTCGCCGCGCTTCGATCGATGGGTATCCCACCCAAACGCATAAACAGACCTTTAAACGGCCAGAAAAATGCTTCTTTTTTCATTAAGTAGGAGATGCGAATGCCCAAGGCCATAACCACCAACATAGCCAATATAAAATCCCAATTGGAGGTGTGAGGAGCAGCGGCAAGAACGAGCTTCGGCTCCTTAGGTAATTCACCTTTAAGCTCCCAACCACTTAGACGCAATAAGTTCCGTCCAATCCAACGCCGGATTACTCCGCCTGCTCTTGGCATGGTGTCCGGGATTTCCGGCAGAAGTTGTATTGGTTTTTGCTTGTTCACAATACCTTGCTATCAGTGTTCGCGAGTCGCTCTGAACGTTACATCCGGGTAGCGCTCTTGTGTTAAAGAGAGATTTACTCGAGTGGGCGCGAGGTAGGTGAGGTGTCCTCCCCCATCGATGCCAAGGTTATCACCGCACTTGCGCTTGAATTCCGCAAGTTTTTTCTCATCCGCGCAATCTACCCAGCGCGCAGTAGTGACATTTACCGGCTCATAAATCGCTTCTACTTTGTATTCGTCTTTTAGGCGGTAAGCCACCACTTCAAACTGTAGCACCCCCACAGCGCCAACGATAATATCGTTGTTATTTAGCGGGAAAAATACCTGCGTAGACCCCTCTTCAGACAGTTGCTGTAAACCTTTTTGCAGCTGCTTGGTTTTGAGTGGGTCTCGTAAGCGTATACGCTTAAACAACTCTGGAGCGAAGTGGGGAATGCCACTGAATTTAAGCTCTTCACCACTGGTAAAAGTATCTCCAATTTGAATTGTGCCATGATTGTGTAATCCGATAATATCACCGGCTAAGGCTTCTTCCACATGGCTGCGGTCCCCGGCAAGAAAGGTAACCGCATCGGCAATTTTCACATCTTTACCAAGCCGCACATGTTTCATTTTCATGCCCTTGGTATATTTGCCGGAGCAGACTCTCATAAAGGCAATTCTGTCCCGATGCTTCGGGTCCATATTGGCCTGAATTTTAAAAATAAAGCCGCTGAATTTTTCCTCGTTGGGTACTACCTGTCGAGTAGAGGCTGCTCGCCCTTGTGGCATAGGTGCCCATTCCACAAAACCCTCAAGCATTTCTCTCACACCAAAATTACCTAGAGCTGTGCCAAAAAACACCGGTGTTAACTCGCCAGCAAGATAGGCGTCCAGGTCAAACTCGTTTGTGGCTCCGCGCACAAGTTCAATTTCGTCCCTGACATCGTTAATGTAGGGGCCCAAGAGCTCAGCCGCTTCCGGACTGTGCAAGCCTTTAATTTGGATATCATCAGGAATGGTGTGCCCCAAGCCACTTCGGTAGCAATGTATGGTATCAGTATAGAGGTTGTAGACCCCTTTAAACTCTTTACCCATACCCAAAGGCCAGTTGATTGGCGCTGCGGCAATTTTCAAAACCTCTTCAACCTCATCTAATACTTCAATGGGGTCGCGACTGTCCCGGTCCATCTTGTTGATGAACGAAAGAATGGGGGTATCCCTTAGTCGACAGACTTCCATCAATTTAATGGTGCGGTCTTCCACCCCTTTTGCGCCATCAATCACCATTAAAACAGAGTCAACTGCCGTTAAAGTACGGTAGGTATCTTCAGAAAAGTCTTCGTGGCCCGGTGTATCCAAAAGGTTGACCACACGATCCTTATAGGGAAACTGCATGACCGATGAGGTAACAGAAATTCCACGCTCCTGCTCCATACTCATCCAATCGGATTTCGCATGGGGGCCCTTTTTACCCTTCACCGAGCCGGCTAGCTGAATGGCATTGCCGAACAACAAAAGCTTTTCCGTGATGGTGGTTTTACCCGCATCCGGGTGGGAGATGATGGCGAAGGTACGGCGTTTGCCTATATCGGATTCAAAACTCATAGCGGGTTTATTCGGCACTCATTGGGAAAGCAGCGGATTATGCCTTAGGGAGCATTTCGGTGCGAGCAATCAAAGGTGAGGGATGCACCAGAAAAACTCATAAAAAGAGCTAATTGAGCACAGGCTTTGCCTATGATAACGTTTGTGGCGCAAATTTCATCATACAAAAAGGATCAGGGAACCATGTTTTTTTACGGTAAATCCAATTGGAGACACTCTAGTTTAATTCTATGCACACTATTCACTCTTTCAGCTTGTGGTGGAGGAGGTTCCGGCGGGGGCGGTACCGATGGAGGCGGCAGCAGCGGCGGAATAAAAAACATTAGCTATCAAGAGCTGCCATTTAGTCTTAACGCCGACGAAAACAGCTCTGTGCAATTAACGCTCAATACCAGTGGCGCCGGCGCCAATAACCTGGCCTACGATTGGGAAGTAACCTTCAATGGTGAAGCCCTGCCTTTTCAGGGACAAAACACCGATACCATTACCTTTACCGCTCCAGAGGTGGACGGCCCGGATTCCGTATCTGTGAGCTACGAGCTTGACCTTAAAGACGGCACGCTGCTTGGACCAACAAGCGGTTCTACCCGCGTATATATCGTCGACCTTAATGCTCCGGAACCCGAGAAAGCCCACCAATTGGGTAAGACCACCGACTTACCTGTCGTTGATGCCCTGGATTTGGCTACCGAACTTACAGGGGGCACCTGGGTACTGACTGCATACTCAAGCATGGAGACACTTATCGAGGAGCAAGCAGTGATGTACGAATTATCGTCGCAAACTATTGCTTACCTTGATTCAAAGACTTCCTATGCTCAGTGCGGACTGGAATATTCTGAAGCCTTCGAAGATTTCGACCTCAGTGCCGATTGCGCTACGGACTTAAGCATTAAATACTACCAGGCTGAGGACGAATTCAGACAGGAAGCATCCTGTGGGCCTGACGTTGTGCTTGCACAAAATTTTAAAAAATTGAACGATGCTCGTGTTGAAAGCTTCGGGCAACTTTCTCTAAGCTTTGATAGTTACAGTGCTCAGGACAATGCCCCCATAAGCTGCGGCGAAGTGATTAATGTTGGCGCCTCCGGGACTCTGATCGAGCCCACCAGCAATACCCCTACCGACTATTTGTACGAGTTTGGCATGCTGTACCTGTACAGCGAGTATCAATCCTTGCCCACCATTCTGCATTTCAGTTTAGATGATTTCCCCCAGCGCTCCTTCTACAGTTTTAGCAGCGTTATCGCAGCAAACGAAGTTACATTGTACAGCTCACAACTGCCAGCCCTGAGCGGCATAGAAGAAGGAGAGTCTGGCACGCTGATTTTTTCAGAGTTAGAGCAAAACAGCTTGGAAGCAGAGTTTCGCGTGGATAAAACGGACAGCAACGGTGCTGAAGAGGAGATTACCGGCACATTCTCATTAAGCTTTGAGTAAGTAGCCTGTTTAGCCTATGCGCAGCGACATTCCGTAAATATGCGCATCTTCGCGGCCGTCGGCAGAAGGATAGTAGCCCGGCCGCACCCCCAAGCAGTTAAAGCCAAACTGGTCATACATTTTGATGGCTCTCGAATTTGAAGCGCGTACCTCCAGAAACAGCTCTGCAGCGAAGTCTTCGAGCATCTCAACCATAATTTTTATGGCCTTTCGTGCGACCCCGCGCCCCTGCCAGGCGGAATCTACGGTAATCAATAAAAGTTCAGCATCGCCGGAAGCAATGGAGAACACCGCATGTGCTATCCAGCGCCCTTCTTCCTCAACGCCGACACAAATATGGCTGCTGGCTAGGGAGTCTTCAAAATTGCGCTTACTCCAGGGGTGGGGATTGGAGCGCTGCTCCAGTTGATATATCGGCTCAAGATCTTGAGACCCGAAATTTTTAAGCAGACAGAAGCTTCCATCGTCGAGGGTGAAACTGCGATTGAGTTGATTTTGAATGGCCTTACTCAATTGTGCACCTTTACTACTGAGGAGTTTACTGCCCGGCTCGCTTATTATTGCGAACGCTGATTTTAGCCAGCAACCAGGCCGGAACGACACAGGGCCTGCCACAGGGGCTTCTTTAATGCGGGTTGGTGAAGGATGCTCGACAAACTGGGCAATACCACGCTCTCAGCCGCGAAGGCATCAACAGAAACCATTTGGTAACAGGTATCCGCATACGCTTCAGAGTCTAGCAAGACATCTGCGCAAGCGCGAAAACTCTCTTCCCCAAATAGCAAAATGGTTGTAACCGGCCGCACTAATAACTTTCCTTCAAGGTAATTAGCCACCATTTGCCGAGCCTCATCCCAGCCCATTGGCTTGTTGGGCAGGTCGACCATGGGCCAGCTCAGCCTTTCTTCATTGTTGAGCTGAGCCGCAATACCGCAAGCACGGCATATGGCCTGCAGCAGCGCGGCGGTAGGTAATGGCGCAGAGGTATCACAGCTATCCACAGCAACAACCGAGTCGCTCACTCGCCATACACTCAGGGTAAAACGGGCGTTATCTACCTTAACGGGAGGGGCTGTTGCCTGCGCGTGGCTTACTTGATCTGATGCTGCTGCCACCGGTGCAGAGGGTGGAGAAGCCTCCAGCTTGACCGGCCTGAGCAGTTCCGCGGCACTGATGACGCTTTCAACAGGTTTAGCTGCAACAAGCATGGCATCGTCAATGGTTGGCGAAGCTTCCAATTGCGGCTCAAACGGCAATAAACACGGCTCAGAGGGTTTGGCGCCCACAAGCCTTAGCCGGGGCACAAAACACTCTATGCCCAGAGCTTCTAGATATTGCATACGCCTTCGTTCATTCATATGCGCAGTGTAAAGTGCTTTGCAGAGACATCACACCCCATCGCGCTGCGGATGTGAGCGATTACTTCTCGACTCCAGCAGGTTAAGGGCGTGCAGGTAGGCCTTCACCGAAGCAGCGACGATGTCGGTATCTGAGCCAATGCCGTTGACAATAAGCCCGTCCCTCTCAAGCCTCACCGTTACTTCTCCCTGAGAATCGGTACCCTGAGTAATATTATTAACGGAGTACAGCAGCAGGTCGGCACCGCTGTTCACCACGCTTTCAATTGCTTTATAGGCTGCATCCACTGGGCCGCCGCCAACGGCTTCTGCCCGGTGGTCTTCTCCCGCTACCTGCAGCGTGAGCTTGGCGTGAGGCTTCTCCCCTGTTTTCGAGCTCGCTTCCAGCTCCACAAGCAGAACCGTTTCTTCCTGCATTTCTGAGCTATTGGCAGAGACTATCGCGTGCAGGTCCTGGTCGAAAATCTCGTGCTTCTTGTCCGCAAGCTCTTTGAAGCGAGAGAACGCCTGATTAAGAGCATCTTGCGTGTCGAATACAATACCAAGATCCTCAAAACGTGCTTTCACTGCTGCACGCCCGGAATGCTTACCCAGCACAATCTTGTTGGTGTTCCAGCCAACGTCTTCCGCGCGCATAATTTCATAGGTCTCCCTGTGTTTAAGCACACCGTCCTGATGAATACCGGACTCATGAGCGAAGGCATTTGCTCCCACAATTGCTTTGTTAGGCTGAACAGGAAAACCTGTAATGGAGGAAACCAGCCGGGAGGTCGGCACAATGTGTTCCGTGGCAATACCAGTATGCACAGGGAAAGTATCGCAGCGCGTGCGCACCGCCATCACCACCTCTTCCAGAGAGGCGTTACCTGCGCGCTCCCCAAGGCCATTGATGGTGCATTCAATCTGCCTTACCCCGTTCATAACTGCAGACAGAGAGTTCGCTACCGCAAGCCCCAGGTCGTTGTGGCAGTGTGTGGAGAAAATGGCCATGTCTGAATTGGGCACATTTTCAATCAGCCGCTTAAACATCTGGCCGTATTCACCGGGCTCGCCGTAACCCACGGTGTCGGGCACATTAATGGTACGTGCTCCAGCAGCTATGGCAGCTTCGGTAATGCGGCACATAAAGTCGAATTCTGAGCGACTGCCGTCTTCCAGAGAAAATTCCACGTTATCGGTATAATTTCTCGCCCGTTTAACGGCCGCCACTGCCCGCTCCAGAACCATTTCGGGCTCCATTTTGAGCTTGTATTGCATATGGATGGGGGAGGTAGCGATAAAGGTGTGGATACGCGAGGAGTTGGCGCCTTTGAGCGCTTCTGCTGCGCGGTCAATATCCGCATCTACCGCCCTTGCGAGACTACATACCGTTGAATCTTTCACCACGTCTGCAACGGCTTTCACCGCTTCGAAGTCTCCCTGGCTAGCAATGGCAAAGCCCGCCTCAATGACATCTACACGCATCTTCTCCAGCATTTTAGCGATGCGGACTTTTTCTTCCCGGGTCATTGATGCGCCAGGGCTCTGTTCGCCATCACGCAGGGTTGTGTCGAAAATTACCAGTTTATCTTTGTTCATGTCTTTCTCTCCAGACAAGGCTGGGATCACCAGCCAAGAGCTCTGCTCAAGCCATGTTGTGGCTCAAACCAATAAAATTTAAGTAAACGAAAAACGCCAGACAGGCAGGAAGCTCAGCCTCGCAACACTCGCAACAACAGCGAGCGCTGGGTTCGGATGGCAATGTGATGCTGTTGACAGCGAAGGTGGTTCACGACATTAGCTCGAATAGTTTGATTGCTATGAAGTGTATGGCCGCAGAAGACTCAAATCAATATTTATCCTACCTTTTGCAAAATATTAGGACAAATAACAACGCTGCGACAGAAAATAGCCCAAATAGAGAAATTTAAATCCCACAAAAAGCCATAAAAGAGGACAAATATTTCACCAAAGCAAGCTTGAGCAACTAAACTTTTCGACTGCTGGCAAAATCCAGCATTCTACCAAGGGGTTTCATGGCTTTATCTGCAAGAGACGAATCCACCAATATTTCGTTTTGCTCCACCTCTGCCTTACCCAGCCTTGCAACCAGCGCTGCAAGGTTCTCCAATTCATTCATCGCCATCCATGGGCAGTTTGCGCAGCTTCTGCAGGTAGCTCCCGCTCCCCCAGTAGGTGCAATAAATAGCTGCTTGCCCGGGCAGGCCTGCTGCATCTTGTAGAAGATGCCCTGATCCGTGGCAACAATAAATGCAGCGTGAGGAAGGCTGCGGGTTGCATCGATTAGCTGTGAGGTGGAACCCACTACATCCGCGAGGTCCACCACCGGTTTAGGTGACTCAGGATGAACCAGCACTGCGGCATCGGGATGTAGTTTTTTCAGGTCTTCAATACCGCGGGCTTTAAACTCTTCGTGTACGATACAGGACCCTTGCCACAGTAATACGTCTGCCCCCGTTTTTTCCGCCACATAGCTACCGAGGTATTTGTCCGGCGCCCAGAGAATTTTCTCTCCTTTGCTATCGAGGTAATCCACAACATCCAGAGCAATACTGGAGGTCACCACCCAGTCTGCTCGCGCTTTTACAGCCGCAGAAGTATTGGCATAGACAACCACGGTACGGTCCGGGTGGGCATCGCAGAAGTCAGAGAACTGATCGATAGGGCATCCCAGGTCGAGAGAGCATGTTGCCTCCAGGCTCGGCATGTAAACGCGCTTTTCCGGCGAGAGAATTTTTGCCGTCTCACCCATAAATTTAACACCCGCTACCAGCAGGGTAGACGCACTGTTTTGCTTACCGAATCGCGCCATCTCCAGTGAATCACCTACAAAGCCGCCACTGGTTTCAGCCAGCTCCTGTATCTCCGGCGATGTATAGTAATGAGCAATTAATGCGGCATTGTGCTGCTGCAAGCCAAGCTTTATGTTGGCCACCAATTGTTCACTGTTTGCAGGCTTCAGATGGGGCTGAGCGAGCGCCACATCAAGATAGGTTTTGACGATTTGTTGAGGTGAGGGTTTTTCACTGATCTCAGACATGATCCGACTCGATCTGCATTTGACTAGGGATTCTATACGCTGGAAAAGAAAAAGGGGACAAAATGTCCCCTATTCTTGGATGGTGGGTCGTACTGGATTCGAACCAGTGACCAATTGGTTAAAAGCCAACTGCTCTACCAGCTGAGCTAACGACCCGTAAACTGGTTTTTACCTTGGGGCATGCGCCCTCAAAAGAGGCGCATATAGTAATGATTTGGTTTCAAAACTCAAGCGATTTCTCATAAAAAATTCATCTTGTTAGTATCAAACGCTCGAATGCCGCTTCGCTGAGCTTATCTCTACACGTAACGCGTCGTGTCCTCCACACCCGCATCAAGAAAACCCATGCGACGCAAACGACAACTATCGCACTTGCCGCAGGCTCTACCCTGTTCGTCCGCCTGGTAGCAGCTCACAGTCAAACTGTAATCCACACGAAGCGCATAGCCCTGCATAATAATATCGGCCTTGGACAGCTCGATGAGCGGTGTCCTGATGGCAATGGTTCTGCCCTCGGAACCGGCTTTTGTGGCAAGCTGAGACATTGCCTGAAAAGCCTTGATATATTCTGGTCGACAATCAGGGTAACCCGAGTAGTCCACAGCATTAACACCAATAAAAATGGCATCGGCTTCCAGAACTTCTGCCCAACCAAGGGCAATGGATAAAAATATGGTGTTGCGCGCCGGCACGTAGGTTACCGGTATACCGCTTGTTGCAGCCTCAGGAACGGATATCTTGTCATCAGTTAGTGCAGAGCCACCAATGCTGCGCAAATCGAGAGCGACCACCTTATGCTCTACCACGCCCATCGCTTGAGATATTCTCTCAGCGGCCAGAAGCTCTGCCTGATGCCGTTGGCCATAATCAAAGCTCAAGGTATAACACTGGTAACCCAAATCCTTTGCCATCGCTAATACGGTGGTGGAATCCAAGCCGCCCGACGAAAGTACAATAGCCTTTTTAGACACCCGCTTTATCTCCCCATAATTGTTTGTGCAATTGCAGTTGGAACCTTACCGGCAAATTATCACGCAAAATCCACTCCGCAAGTTGAACAGCGGGCAAGTCTCCAAAACTAGGGGAGAACAATACATCACCCACACGGTTATGCAGTTGATATTCATCGACTTTGAAGCGTGCCCAGAGATAATCTTGCTCACTGCAAATGACAAACTTGAGTTGATCTTTGGCTTGCAGCAAGGCTATGTTTTGATAGAGGTTTCTATCCACCTCACCGGAATCGGGGGTTTTCAAATCCATCACCACCGACACTCGCGGGTCGACCGGCGATATGTCCATCGCGCCACTGGTTTCCAGGGAGACCTGAAATCCTGCATCGCATAAGCTCGCTAACAGCTCCGTGCAAGCTGGCTGTGCCAGCGGCTCCCCTCCTGTCACGCACACATAGTTCGCGCCAAAACCTTCAACCTGTTGGGTAATATCGCTTATGCTCATCTTCGTACCCCCCTCGAAAGCATAGGCGGAATCACAATAGCCACAACGCAGTGGGCAACCGGTTAGGCGCACGAATACGGTAGGCAGGCCAACGGTTCTGGCTTCGCCCTGGAGGGAGTGAAAAATCTCAGTGATACGCAGCGTGGTATCGCTCATAAAAGCCTGACCTGCTAAAAACGGTTGGGCATTCTAACGAAATCCTTCGCTGCGGGCGAGCTAACCGCGGCGAAGGAGAAAGGACAGTGAGAATATTAGGAGGTAAAGTGTTCTGCCAGATAAGTTCGAGCAAGTCGCGCCGCATCAGATTTTGAAGCTGCCACCTCTTCAAGCAGCGTTCTCGCCTGCTCCTCGTTACCCATCAAATGATAAACCTTACCCAACTTGAACTTACCATCGGGCACCTTGCGATCGTCTGGAAAGTCGCTAATTAACTGCACAAACCACTGACGAGATTGCTCTAGGTCATCTTTTAGCAGGTAGATCTCTCCCAGCCAATACGTTGCATTAGCTGCGTAGCGCCCCTGAGGATAGCGTTTTAAATGCTCCTTGAGTTCCACAACAGCTTCGTCGTATTGCTGTTTCTTGAGCACCAGGTCGATAGCTGCCCGGTAGTGCTGAATCTCGCTGCCGGGTGAAGATGTATTAGCCGCAGTACTCGTTGCTGTCGCAGCTGTGCCTGTGGCACTAGAACGAGGGGAGGCACCAACTTGCCCAAGCGCACTCAAACGCCGGTCCAAATCCAGGTAGTCATCCAGACGCTGTTGTTTTAAACGTTTTAATTCATGCTCCTGCACTTCAACTTTCCCTTTAAGTTGCAGCACTTCCTGCTGCAAAAGTTGCAACTGGTAGTAAAGCTCTGCACTTTGGCTTGCGTTGGAAGGCGGCGGCGTTGATATTGGAGGAGGAACTGAGGCGTGCGCAGGGGATCGGTCTTCAACCTCCACCTGAGCCTGAACTAAAATCGCCGCCGTTAATAAAACGGCGGCGGAAAGGGTTTTAAAGTACATCGATACTGTAATTAGATGCTGACGATCAATTCAACACGACGATTCTCAGACCATGAGCCTTCGTCACTACCCATACGAGCTGGACGCTCTTCACCGTAACTGACGGTTTCGATGTAAGAAGCATCAACGCCTTGCAGAATCAGGAAGTCACGAACCGCGTTTGCACGACGCTCGCCGAGAGCCATGTTGTACTCACGAGAACCGCGCTCATCAGCGTGACCTTCTAAACGAATTGAAGTAGGGGCATTTTTTAGTACTTCTGCGTAAACCATCAAAGCTGAACGTGCTTCGGCTTTAAGAATGTACTGGTCGAAATCAAAGTAGAAAACAGTGTCGAGACCGCGGATATCACCATAGACATCAACAGGCGCTTCAGTGGGCTCTGGAGTCGCCTCAACTTGTGCCTCATCAACAGCGTCTTCTTCGGCTTTGTTGCTGGAACAACCAGCCAACAAACCCAAAACTGCAATCAACGTTAAAAAAATCTTTAATGTATTAGTCATTTTTATCACTCCCAAGTGTTATTAAGCGTAGCAAAACCTTTTTTTGTTAACCCAATTACTCACTAATGAAAGGAGACCAGGCTGGTTCCCTAACATCACCTTGTTTTGAGGGTAGTCTGAATTTCACTCCAGCATCCATGGAGACTGCAGCGAGAACTCCCTTGCCCTTGTACTGCGTAGCATACATCAGCATCGCGCCATTAGGCGCTATGCTCGGCGATTCGTCAAGCCATGTCTCGGTGAGAATACGCATGTCACCGGAGACAATATCTTGCCATGCAATGTGGAACACACCTTTATAACGGTGAACCATTACAAGACTTTTACCATCGGGCGAAACACGCGGCCTGGCATTATAATCGCCCTCGAAGGTTAAGCGTTCTATACGCCCGCTTTCAAGTCCAATTTGATAAATTTGTGGGTTACCTCCGCGATTACTGGTGAATATTAACCCCTTTCCGTCTGTAGTCCAATTAGGCTCGGTATCAATCGCAAAGTGACGCGTAATACGTGTTAACTTTCTTGTAGCGATTTCCAAAGTATAAATTTCCGGATCACCATCTTTGGAAAGAACCAGCGCAAGCTTTGAATTATCAGGAGACCATGCTGGTGCACCATTCAAACCTCTGAAATCCGTTAACTGCTCTCTGACACCGGTTACCAAATTCTGTCGGAAAATCGCCGGGCGCGACGTTTCGAATGAAACATAAGCCACTTGTTTCATATCGCTTGACCAGGTCGGCGACAACAAGGGCTCGTTAGATGTGAACAATACTTTGGGCCGCGCGCCGTCCGCATCAGCTACTACCAGACGATAACGACTGGTGCCGGGCTTATTCATATCTTCTACATAAAGTATCTTGGTGGAAAAAGCGCCGCGAATACCTGTGATAGCCTCATAGACTTCATCACTAATGGCGTGGGCCATATCCCGCAGGTCTTTTTCCCGCCCGGTTAACACTTTGCGAAAAATCTTACGCTGCCCCAGAACGTCGTACAAGGCATATTCGAGCACAAATTGATCTGGATTAGCCGCGGACCTGCCACGCTGAATACCACCAATGACAAGGAATTCTGTGCCAAGCACTCGCCAGTCGCGGTAAAAAATATCCTGCTCCCGCTGGGGTAGCGAGAGCATATCTTCTGGAGGAACGGGCCGAAAGAACCCACTGCGCAGTAAATCATCTGAAACAATTTGAGGGATATCCTCCCTCAATCCTTTTGTGCCGGAGAAGGGCACAATGGCGATGGGCGTAGGGTTATCCATACCCTGGGTGATTTCAATCATCAGTTCAGCACGGGCCACCATGCTGATGCTTAGCGCAAGGATGCACAGCGCTAATTTATTTATCATTGTCTCAAATCCTCAGGTTGAAACGCCAAACTGAACTTACGGAAATGGCGCTCGAAAATATCAATGGGCATATCTTTAATTTCTGGAAACACTTCTACTTTTTTTACCGCAGCCAGCGCAGAACGATCAAAAGACAGGCTACCACTACTGGTTTTAATATTCACATCCACCACGCGACCATTGGGCACCATATCAATGGTGAGTTCACAGCGCATATCGTTCCGCGCTGAGGGTGGCCTACTCCAGCTTTGCTCAATTCTTCGACGGATGGCATCGGCATAACTTGAGGCCTCTGTTGCATACAGTTCTTCTTGCAGTAAGCCCTCCTCTTCCAGCAGCGCCTCTTCAAACTCCTGCTGCAATGCCTGTTTTCTACGCAGATCAGCTTGCTCTTTCTCCCTGGCTTTTTTCTCCTTCAAGGCTTCTTCGCGCTTTTTCTTTTCGGCAGCTTTTTTGGCCTCAGCTTCTTTTTCTTTCTTTAATTGAGTCTGGCGTTTCTGTTCTGCCAGCTGCTTTCTTTTCTCTTCCGCCCTTCGTTTAGCTGCCAAATCAACAATTTTCGGCTTTTTCTTTGCGGATGCTTTCTTCTTGGACTGCGGCTTAAGCTCCACCAGTTTCGCTTCAATGTATTTCGGGGGTGCAAGTTTGCGTGGCTGCACACCTGTTTGCCAATTCACCAGCAATACTGCCACCAGCCCCGCATGCAGCAGCAGGCTTATGCTAATCGGCAAAAAATAGTAGCTAAGAAACTTCATCACTCACTGGGAGGGTCGGTTACCAGCCCCACTGATGCAGCACCCGCTGACTGCAGCTCCGTCATCAAGGCCACCACAAGACCGTATTCCACCTTGGCGTCTCCCCACACCAAAACGGGGGTGTTGGGTTTCTGACGCAACACTTTGCCCACCTGGGAGGTAATATCCTCCAGAGGCTTGGCCTTTTTCTGATCGCTGCCAAGGTTCAGATAGTAGCTGCCATCGGGCTTTACGGACACGATTAGCGGTTCATCATCTTTGTTATCTATAGGCTGGGATGGCGCTTGAGGCAGGTCTACCTTCACACCCTGCATTAGCAAGGGCGCGGTCACCATAAAAACCACCAGCAGCACCAGCATCACATCAATGTAGGGAACTACATTAATTTCAGCCATGGGTTTGCGTTTTTTTGAGCTCCCCATGCTTAGCCCTGATTACCGCTTGTGACGGGAGGAGGAGTAACAGGAGAACTAACTGAGGGCTTGGCATGAACCTGCCGGTGCAGGATGGCCGAAAATTCTTCAGCAAAGGTTTCGTAGCGCGTGGTTAATTGTTCCGCGTTCGCCGAAAATCGGTTGAAAGCCAACACCGCAGGTATTGCGGCAAATAGCCCCATTGCGGTGGCTACCAGAGCCTCGGAAATACCGGGGGCAACAGTTGCGAGAGTGGCCTGATGGACATTCGCAAGGCCTCGAAAGGAGTTCATGATTCCCCATACGGTGCCGAACAACCCAATATAGGGGCTAACGGAGGCTACGCTGGCAAGAAAAGAGAGGTTGCCCTCAAGTTTTTCTTCTTCCCTCGTAAGTGCAACACGCATAGCGCGCTGGGTTCCTTCCATAATGGCGTCTGGCTCTGCTCCACCCTGCTGTCGCAAGCGCGTAAACTCTTTAAAACCAGCCCGAAAGATATTTTCTACACCTTCTATAGTATGCCGGTTGGCGCTGTTATTACCCTGGCGATATAGTTGGGTAAGGTCCGTTCCGGACCAGAATAAAGCCTCAAAGCCATTAAATGCCGCTCTGGCCTTACCTTGGTATAAGCCTCGCTGAACAATCATCATCCAGGATACGATTGAGGCCAGAAAGAGTAACAGCATCACCGCCTGCACCAATAAACTGGCATTGGTTATAAGGTGGATCAGGGACAAGGGTTCCTGATTCATTAATGATTTTCCCCCACAAATTGTTTTAAAGCATCTGAGACATTTTTCGGCATGGGCCTGGGTTGCATGGTTTCTCGGTCCACACAGGCCACTTTTACTCGCCCCTGGCACAAGCATTCGCCAGAGCGAAGGACTCGCTGGTTAAATATAACGTAGCAGCGGGCTATTTTTTCCATTTGCGCCCCTACCTCCAACAAGTCATCTAATCGTGCTGCTGTTTTATATTGCACCTCAGCCGAGGCAACCACTAATAGTAAGCCATCGGCGATCATGGCGGGCTTTGTAAAGCCAAGCATACGGAAAAACTCCGTACGTGCGCGCTCCATAAATTTCAAATAATTGACGTAGTAAACAATTTTGCCTGCGTCCGTGTCTTCAATGTAGACCCGCATTGGCGTTAAAAATTCGTTCATTAGTTTTCTTGGCTAGTTTTTTAGACGTTTAGAGCCCGGGAAGATCATCCTGTTTTTGATGCTCCATTGACTTTGGCAGCGCTAAACCAAAATGCTTATAGGCGTGCTGGGTTGCCATTCTGCCACGGGGTGTTCGCACAATATAGCCTTGCTGGATCAAAAACGGCTCAAGAACATCTTCAATGGTATCGCGCTCTTCACTGATAGCGGCAGCGAGGCTGTCCACTCCCACCGGGCCACCGTCAAACTTTTCCAGTAAGGCCAACAACAAGCGACGGTCCATATGATCGAAACCGTGGCTGTCCACATTCAGCATGTTCAAAGCTTTGTCTGCAATATCTGAACTTACAACACCGTCAGCTTTTACTTCTGCATAGTCTCGTACTCGCCTCAACAAACGATTGGCGATTCGAGGCGTTCCGCGCGCACGCACAGCAATCTCCCGGGCGCCACCCTGCTCGATAGTAATCCCCATTAGCTTTGCGCTGCGAGTAACAATCAAGGTGAGATCTTTAACATCATAAAACTCCAAACGCTGGACGATTCCGAAGCGATCTCGTAGTGGAGACGTTAACAAGCCAGCGCGAGTCGTTGCGCCGACTAATGTAAAGGGTGGTAATTCCAATTTAATAGAACGGGCAGCGGGGCCTTCACCGATCATGATATCTAACTGAAAGTCCTCCATCGCCGGATAGAGTATTTCTTCTACCACAGGGCTGAGGCGATGAATTTCGTCAATAAAAAGTACGTCCCCGGCTTCGAGGTTGGTGAGAAGCGCAGCCAAGTCACCCGCTTTATCCAGCACTGGCCCCGAGGTGGTTTTTAAGTCGCCCTGCATTTCTGTGGCAATAATATTGGCCAGTGTTGTTTTGCCTAGCCCAGGCGGGCCAAACACCAGGGTATGGTCTAGAGCTTCCTTTCTCGCACGCGCTGCTCCAATAAATATTTCCATTTGCTCACGTACTACAGGCTGGCCAATGTACTCCTGCAAACTTTTTGGTCGCACAGCTCTGTCCAGGTGCTCTTCTTTAGCCTGGGTATGGCCGTCGATTATTCGGTCTTGTTCGATCATAGGTATACTGTTTCACTAACCGGGAAGCATGCTGCGCAAAGCCTGCTTAATTAACTCTTCACTACGGAGCACATCGTGTTTCGCCACTCTGGAAACAGCTTTTGCAGCCTCGGTAGGCTTGTAGCCGAGTGCAATTAGGGCACTTTCTGCCTCAGCTATTATGGCACTTTGGGAGCTTTGCGGAGAAACACCTGGCTCTCCATCTGCAAGCCCACGATCGCCAGGAATTGACCAGGCTTTAAGTTTGTCGCGCATTTCGATAATCAAACGCTCAGCGGTTTTCTTGCCTACTCCCGGAACCTTTACCAATGCGTTTACATTATCATCCATAATGCAGCGAACAATATCGTTGGTATCCATAGACATGATACCAACAGCCATTTTCGGCCCAACACCATTTACCTTAATCAGTAGTCGGAAAAAATCCCGATCCTTCCGTTCTATGAAACCAAATAGCTGCTGAGATGTTTCACTCACAGCAAAATGGGTATGGAGAATTACAGTTTTACCCAGTTCCGGTAAACGATAAAATGTCGACATGGGGGCTGAAACGTCATAGCCCACACCCTGAATATCGATCATTAGTTGCGGGGCCTGTTTTTCTATTAGTTTGCCTGATAATCGTCCAATCATAATTATTCTTTACTGCTTTTGCGCCACAATGCGGCCGCGCCGATATTTTTTTGCTCCCGCTTGCCGAATTAACAGCTCGTAGGTGTTTGCATGACAGATGGCCACCGCCAAGGCATCGGCCGCATCTTCAGGTGGAGCCTTGGGAAGGGCCAGCAGAGTTTTAACCATGTGTTGAACCTGAAGCTTGTCTGCCGCACCCGTACCTACAACCGCCTGTTTTATCTTGCGCGCCTCATATTCTGCAACAGGTAAATTTTGTGTCGCTGCTGCGACGATGGCAGCACCTCTTGCCTGCCCAAGCTTTAAGGCCGAACTTGCATTTTTTGACATAAATATCTGCTCAATGGCAAATTCCTGCGGCTGGTATTTCTCGATAACTTCATTGAGAGAATCAAAAATAACCTTAAGTCTTTCTGCCAGACAGTCTGCCACTAAGAGTGGCTGCGGGATTCTTATGATTCCGCTAGCCACATAGATCAATTTGCCCCCTTGCTTGTTGATAAGCCCATAGCCCATTTTGCGTGAGCCAGGGTCAACACCAAGAATTAGAGGCATGCATTTTGTACCTTTCAAAAGTTTAGGTTAGGAACGCCAAAAGCTATAACCGGGACAGTGTGCAACTTTAGCACAGATAGCCGAGGAGGCCGAGGAGGTACTGCAAAGGGGACCAGAGGAGAGTGACGCAGCACAATGGTAAACCCCTTGCGCTGCGTGTTATGAGAAGTTTAGTACTTTACAGAACAACCATAGGCAGCAGTTACCTGCTCGCTGACTGACTTACCCGCCGCCAATTCGCTCATCGCCTGCGTAACATAATTGGTGGACTCTGGAATATCATCAGCATCGGTGGAGCGAATGCTGTCTATTGCTCCCATGTAGCGCAACATACCCTTGCCATCAATTATGTACATATGCGGGGTTGTCTTAGCGCCGTACAACTTCCCAAGCTCACCGCTCTCATCTAGCAGGATATGACTAGCATGGCCGCCACTGCTTACGCTCACTGAATTCGCCTTTTCACCACTTAAATGCCCCTGCTTTCCTTTGGCAGAAGAAATAACAGATAACCATACAACACCTTCGGCGGTATATTTTTTCTGCAGGGCCTGCATATTACCGCTTTTGTAGTGTTTTTTTACAAAGGGACATTCGTGGTTGGTCCATTCCAAGATCACGGTTTTCCCTGCGAACTGATCAAGGCTGATTTTCGCCCCATTGGAATCAGTAGCACTAAATTTTGGTGCAGCCTGGTCGACGGAGGCTAGCGCAGAGGCCAGTACAGATACGCTTAGACAAAGTACCGTCAAAATTAATTTGTTTAAATATCCCATCTTTTTCTCCTAGCAAAGGTTTAATTTAACAACATATACGTAAAAACATTACAATAACGACTCAGGCGTTTCTCTTATTCCACTGCAAATTCAAACTCCCAGTAATATTGATCATCGACCACCAAAACGCCCGCAATTGTTTCTGGTATCTTAAAAAAATCGCTGGATTTCAGCTGTTTAATATTCACAACATTTTGTTTCCAGTTTATTTCCGCTGTAGCATTGGCATCCACCAGCTGTTCATTCACAGGGAAAAACTCTATCGTGCTGGCGGTTCGGAAAACCGGCTTCTCGCTAAATAGCTGAATTTCAATATTGTCATTTTCCCCGGCCACAGCAGTACCGCCAAGCAAAGCCATGGTTTTCGGCACTGTTTTCCTGGCCTGCTCAATGGCTTTGGCCTCAAACGATATTTCCGCAACAGGCTTTAGCGGCACGTTTAATTGCAGTCGAGCCTGTCCCGGGACACAAAGATCTTTACAGACTAACCAACTGGCCTTGGCATCTAGTTTTATCAAAGCCGATTGCTGTGTTGTTGATATACTTATAGGAATGGGTAAGACCACCTTTTCATAGCCGTAATTTGTCATCGGCCCAAACGGGATTTTATGGGGTACGGGCCAAAGGGGCTCGCCAACGTCAACACCATCGATGGCGGTAAAACGAATTTTCGGCGGCATCCCCGAATCACCCGGGTTTCGCCAATACACGTGCCAACCTGCTTCGGGAACCAACTCCAGCCCCAAATAGGTATCGACACCCTTCGACAATACTCCATGCTCGGAGATCAAGCGCACTTTAATGTGCGGCTGCTCAATAACCTCCGTGGCCAATGCAAACGCTGCTGAAGCCTGTAATATGCATTTCAAAAATAGTACTGATACAATAATTAAGGTTTTCATTAGCCATTCAGAACACGCAGAAACTAGGGACGGCAAGCATAACTGTAATCAGTCCAAACTAAAGTAAAGACCTTACTTTTCAGCTAACATTGCTTCAAAGCCCACACTTTAACTAGCAATAATAGGGAATATGAAATTTATTCTGTCGCCACTACTGGGAAGCTTACGCGACCTTGCACCCATCGTAATTGTTATTGCATTTTTTCAGATAGCTGTTCTGCAACAAGCCCTGCCTAACGTGCTTAGCATTCTTACCGGCCTTCTGATGGTAGTCATCGGTTTGACCCTGTTTATACGCGGCCTGGAAATCGGACTGTTTCCCATTGGCGAGACCATGGCTGATGCCTTTGCCCGCAAAGGCAGTGTTTTCTGGTTGCTGCTCTTCTCCTTTTGCTTGGGCTTTGGCACTACCGTCGCCGAACCGGCACTCATTGCTGTAGCGGCAGAAGCGGCGGAGGTCGCAGCCAATGGAGGCATGATAGAAAACAACGATCTCGCGAAGGAGAGCTACGCAAATGGACTGCGTTACACCGTAGCGGTGAGCGTCGGGCTTGCCATTCTGGTGGGCGTATTCCGCATTCTTAAAGGCTGGCCCATCCAGTACCTGATAATTGGTGGCTATATATTCGTCATTGTGATCACCATGTTCGCCCCCAAAGAGATAATCGGCATCGCCTACGACAGTGGGGGAGTCACCACATCAACAATCACCGTTCCTCTGGTTACTGCACTTGGGGTGGGTCTGGCTTCTGCAATCAAAGGCCGCAACCCTATGATAGATGGTTTTGGCCTTATCGCCTTCGCCTCTCTCTCACCGATGATATTTGTGATGCTTTACGGGATACTGCTGTGAGCCTACTGATGGAGTTACTGGAAGTATTCATCGGCACTATTCGAGATGTTATTCCCATCGCGGTGATCATATTTGGCTTCCAATTCCTTGTCATACGTAAAAAAATTCCCTCCCTGCCTAAGGTATTATTCGGCTTTCTGTTGGTGATTCTCGGCTTAAGCTTCTTTTTGCTGGGCTTGGAAAAAGCCTTATTCCCGGTAGGACGGCTGATGGCAGAGCAATTAACTGCCCTTAGGGACCCCAATACCGGTTTTATGTGGGTCTACCTTTTCGCCTTCGCGATTGGAGCAAGCACAACCATCGCTGAGCCCTCACTCATTGCTGTTGCGATTAAGGCAAACGAGGTTTCCGGTGGCGCTATTGGTGTATGGGGCTTGAGGATTGCCGTTGCGCTGGGGGTTGCAGTAGGAATTACCCTTGGTTCATGGCGCATTGTTACAGGCTACCCAATACATTGGTTTATTATCGCTGGCTACGTTGTCGTTGTACTACAAACGTATATCGCCCCCAAAATCATCGTTCCATTGGCGTTCGATTCTGGAGGGGTAACCACATCGACAGTAACGGTGCCATTGGTAGCAGCGCTCGGTTTGGGGCTTGCAGAAAACATTCCGGGGAGAAGTGCCCTTATTGACGGCTTTGGCCTGATTGCCTTTGCCAGCCTTTTTCCCATGATGACAGTTATGGCATATGCACAATTTGCTGAGTGGAACGCCAAACGTAAATATTTGATACACGACGAGGAATAAACCATGCGCTTTAAACTCATATTGGTTTTCGTGGAAGACTCGAAAACCGATGAAGTGTTGGATGCCGCACGAGAAGCTGGTGCCACCGGGGCAACCATCATCAATCATGCTCGGGGAGAGGGACTAAAGAAGAAGAAAACGTTCTTTGGATTATCCCTGGAAACCCAGAGAGATGTTCTGCTATTCCTTGTAGAAGAACACATGAGCCGACATATATTGGAGCGGATTTCGGAAATCGGCGAATTTGAAACATCTCCGGGTACCGGCGTAGCGATCCAGATAGATGTAGAAGACGCAATTGGGCTCTCACATCAGGCCGAAAAACTCTGCAAGCAAATAGAGGACGAACTATGAATGGCAAAATAATTACCTGCCGCGATGTCATGAACCAGCGCTTCGATATCGTTGACGGCTTAACCACCGTTTCGGAAGCACTACGCATTATGAAAGACAATCAATACAAGAAAGTACTGATAAAAAAGAGAAACGAAAACGATGAGTGGGGGCAAGTCATGCTCTCTGACATCGCTAAACAGGTTATCGCAAAAGATCGCGCTCCGGATAGAGTAAATTGCTACGAAATAATGGCCAAGCCAGTGATTTCCGTGCGCCCGGAAATGGACATTAAATACTGCGCCCGCCTCTTCAATTCTTTTGGTTTGTCATCAGCACCCGTCATTGAAGACGAAAAGGTGATTGGGGTGGTGAGTTACAATGATATTGTTTTGAGTTGGTTGGATTATTTGGAGTCCAGGGATAACGGCTGACCCCCGTCATTAACAAACCTACTGAATTCACCAGCTAATTTTCTGAAGGGCCGACAGCCGTCGACTCTTCAGCTTCAAACAAGCGACTCCATAGCCCAAAACGATCAAATACGGCCTGTAACTGGACATCATTTTTTTGCTCGATATTTACTTCCGCCAAACATTCCTCTTGAGTATCGTCGATATACGGGGGCACGTCACTCCATTCATTTTCTCCCGGCACAACCCAACTATTAACACCATTTTTCAGGCTCATTGCTTTTAACCATATATCATCAGCGGTGGGACAAATATCCATAAACACAGACTCGTCCATCACCTCATCCACAAAGCAGCCCGCTGGATACAGCACTCCCCCAGATCCGGTTGGAAATACCGTAGCGCTTGGCTCTACGTTATGTATCCTAGACTCCCAGGCGGCATAAGGGAGAACGCTTCGGTTCTCACCAAAGGATATTCTATGGGCGCGATAGCATAGAATTAAGTCTGGATGCTGCTTGTGATAGAACGCCAATTTCTCCAGGAAATCAACCGGATACATAACATCATCGTCAATGGTGACAATTGTTTCATCGGGATACTTGCGCAGCGTAGGAATTATTTTTTTATACGATCGAATGTTTTTACAAAAAGCTATTTCTACACCCAAACTTTTTGCTTTCTGTAGCGGCTCCGGCAAAGTGCTTTGAGAAAACTCCGCTTCATCCAGCCATAACACCACTTTTTTGGGCAAAAGTGATTGCTGAAAAATGGACTCCAACACTACATGTACCCTTGTTGCTCGATGACCAAAGGTGGTAAGAGAAACTATCAGCCCAGCCCCATCTCCCGGCTTAATCTCGCCAGCGTCCCTTTTACAGTAGTTTTTTTCCAAGCTAGCTTGAAGGCGCAGGTCTTTCTTCTCTTTATCCTTCCGGGGCTTGCGGTACTCAAACACCTTAATGGGACCAAAATAAATTTTCCGGCGACGCCCTGCCTTTTTTTTATAGAAACCTAACACGATCCCAGCCTCTACAACGCTAATCGAAGATATCGCATCAAACGATACAAGGCGGGAAAATCTAGATACCTCAAATAGAGCAAGACAACCCCTAGCAAACCTCTATTAATGTTATCCATAAACATTGATCGAGCCTCCTGAAGGTTTTTCTTATTATCCAAGCCACTCTGTTTCAACATCTTTATAGCATTTATATAGCTAACCCCGCAAAATTTATAATACTGAAAGCGGTCGCGTGAGCTTAATTGGACACCCGCCATCTGCCATTCAGCAAGCACATCTCTTGGCCCTCCCAAAAAATCGCGAATTTTATTCATATCAGGCTTTCTTACAATACTTTGCTCACGCGAACGATAAGCTACAAAAGAAATTCTTAAATATCGATAAGTACCAACATTTATCGCCAGGCGAGGCGTGTTATATACATCTTCAAAATACTTACTAACAGGAAATAGAGGAGAAACAGCCCATACGGATTTTTTTACCACTCTCGCCCACGCTTGAAATCTTCGAGACCTATACATACCGTAAAATAGCTTGCGCCGGTCATTTTGCAGGTTTCCGGCCTTAGACGAAGTGAACGAACTCACGTAACGGCTTGCTTTGGTTTCGGAATTATCTAGCCCGATACCATCTGGCACCATGTGATAATCAAACATAAGCATATCCGGCTCACCAACCAAGCCTAGCTTCATCTGTTGAATGGCATTCGGCAGGATGTAATCATCTGAATCCAGAAACCATATATATTCACCACAAGCGTGACCAAGCAAGGTATTCCTCGCCTGAGACAGGCCCGAATTCGCCTTATGCTGCACGACACGCACATAAGGGTAGGATTTCTCGAACAGTGCCAATAAGCTAGCCGAGCCATCCGTAGAGCAATCATCCAGGAAAACGACTTCTATGCCTGCCTGCCATTGCCTGTCAATTGAACTCAAGCACTCGCGTAAATAGGGCTCAGTGTTATACACAGGTATTAAAATACTTAGCCAGCAGGAATTCATAGAGGTTGAGCGAGCTTTAGGTGAACAGAGATAAGGCATAGTGTAACATCTAGCTTGATGCATCAATAATATGAATTTAATCATATGATCAAGCTTGTTCTCGAAAAACAGCTCCACGAGCCAAACGCAAAAAACCTGATATTCACATCATCAGGCGACTGGTCCAATGTAGCAGATTGGCTCGGCGAAGCACGAAATTGGGACCTATGGCTGTGTTACTACGGAGACACAAGCCACAAAAACGCCTTAGATGCCGATTATTATCACGAGCACAAAGCGGGAAAATTTCCCAACGTATTTTATGCATACCAACAGTGGCCGGAGATTTTTAATAGATATGATGCGATTTTCGTGTTGGATGACGACATCATCATCTCCACAAGCGACTTGAACCGCTTATTTAATATAAGAATCGAATATGACCTGTGGTTACTACAACCCACCTTTTCGCCTAGAGGGAAAATCAGTCATCGGTTAACAAAAACCAGAGGGTTTCGAAAACTTACATTTACCAATTTTGTAGAAGTGTGCACGGTTCTATTTAAACAAAGTAAATTTGTAGAATTTATGTCCGTTTATGATCCCAAACTTGTTGGCTGGGGCGTAGATTTCTGGTTAACAGACTACTTTTATGGCAAGGAAGACAAAATCGCAGTTACCCATGAAATCAGCTGCATTAACCCTTACGACCATACAAAGGGTGGAAACAGAGAGATCGACACGCTACAAGCTCAAGATAATCGAGAAGCTATTTGGAATGAGATAAAACGAGAAAAAGGCATTGCTGAGCACCCCACTCGTGAATTTAAAACTCTTTGGCAAGCTCTCAGCTTGACAACACTTAGCAGGGGGCTCTTTCTCGAGCTGGAACGTAAATATTTTAGATATCGAAATAAATTTATTGCCCCCTCCAAATAGAACACATCCCCCAAGCTGGTGTACTGGCCATTTTGGGAGGGAGTAAATAAGCGAATAGCACGTCCAGCTATAGCTAAAACCCTCTCCTCCAATTCAGACTTTCACTGTGGCCGCCAAGATAAAATAGTAATAAGCTCACGTTTCCATATCGATCAAATCCACAAATTCAACCAGGATGTAGACTATATCTTGACCGCCTATATAAAGGCGTGTATGAAAGAGCCTCAAAAAAAATAAATTAATTGAGCTACAACTCATATACATCAGGCATCCTTCCACGCTAGTTACAGCTTTGCCTATTTACGGTAGCCCTTCATGAACACAAGGTGTGACGTGACCGATACAAGCTTCAGTGAACAAGTACTAAAACAAACGCCAAATAAGAGACAAAAAAGCCTTAGCCACGAAGAGGATAATTGGTGGCAGACTAGCAACGAACCCCAGCAAGACTTCGACTCCAGCTTAGCAAGTGGGTTAGACCGACTCGATTCTGAAATTTCAGAAATGCTAGACCTAAAGGAAGGACTTGGGCTCACTCTCCTCATCAATTTAATCAACGAACTAGTAAGCTCTCCGGTTGAAATAGCTTCTGGAGAAGTTCTTTTACAGCCGATACTAAGCTCAATTATTGCGAGCAAATGCTTTACTCATAACAAAGCTTTATCTGAAATAGGCCTGCAAAAACACTTCGACCCTTATTTGTTGGGTGAACCGCTGCTCAATTTTCAACTAGATACACGATGGTATCCGTGGCTTTCCCCCTGCCAGGCTTTCGATGACACAGAGACAATATTGCTGGAAAAAGACGGTAATCGCTTAACACTAAGGAAATTAGGGACACACCTTGTTTATGTGAAAGCGCTATCCTTACAAAACCACTACCCACTGGCCCAAGATATGCCTGTTTTGGCAGATGCAGTAGACAGCTGCGTACGCGTGCTTAGCCGCTACCTTTTGCGCCAAACAGGGAAGAGCATCAAGGGCCTATCGAGACTTCCAGCTATATTTAACGCTGACGCCGATCACGTTAACCTGACCTTCGACGCAAAGAATGTTGGTCGTTTTTTAGCCCAAGCAGGCTTAGACAAGAACCCTTACAAAGTGGCCTGGCTCGACAAAGGTATTAAGATTCATATCCACGACAGTGACTACGTCTAACGAGGGCCTTAGCACCGTTTCCTGGCTTGTTAGCGCCAAACAACATAGGGTGAGACGCCTACTCAGAAAACACCCGTGTTGAGCGATGCACGGAAAATGTAAAAGCCGAGCGCTAACAGGCTCAAAGTAAAAAGGCTGTAAACGTAAAAAGCCCCAGCACATTTCTGTACTGGGGCTTTTAATTAGAAGCCTGACGATGACCTACTCTCACATGGTGAAACACCACACTACCATCGGCGATGCATCGTTTCACGTCTGAGTTCGGGATGGGATCAGGTGGTTCCAATGCTCTATTGTCGTCAGGCAAACCGGTATAACGGGTTCAGGTCTTATGCACAAGGCAGCCCTACTGGCGCTAAATAAGGGGAAAAGAAAGATGCCTACAGGATGTAGGTACATCGAGTTTTGTCTTCAACAAAACCGATGCGTTGTAAAACAGTTTACTTTGCGTTTGAGTTTAAATGTCGCTTATCCAGCTGTTGTTCAACAGCTTTTGATTGTGTTTTCACTCAATCATCGCTTGCAATTGTAACGTCTGATGTGTCCCCCCACACAATGGGGTTTTGCCACGTGCTCACTTAGAACACGCTGGCCATCAGTTTTGTCGACTTAACCTACTCTTCATAGCTAAAACTTCTAGCTACAACAGCGACTGATTACTCAGCCATCTCTGTTATATGGTCAAGCCTCACGGGCAATTAGTACTGGTTAGCTCAACGCCTCACAACGCTTCCACACCCAGCCTATCAACGTCGTAGTCTTCAACGGCCCTTTAGGGACTTAAAGTCCAGGGAAAGCTAATCTTGAAGGAGGCTTCCCGCTTAGATGCTTTCAGCGGTTATCCCGTCCGAACGTAGCTACCGGGCAATGCCATTGGCATGACAACCCGAACACCAGAGGTTCGTTCACTCCGGTCCTCTCGTACTAGGAGCAACTCTTCTCAACTTTCCAACGCCCACGGCAGATAGGGACCGAACTGTCTCACGACGTTCTAAACCCAGCTCGCGTACCACTTTAAATGGCGAACAGCCATACCCTTGGGACCGGCTTCAGCCCCAGGATGTGATGAGCCGACATCGAGGTGCCAAACACCGCCGTCGATGTGAACTCTTGGGCGGTATCAGCCTGTTATCCCCGGAGTACCTTTTATCCGTTGAGCGATGGCCCTTCCATACAGAACCACCGGATCACTATGACCTACTTTCGTACCTGCTCGACTTGTCAGTCTCGCAGTTAAGCTGGCTTGTGCCATTACACTAACCTCATGATTTCCGACCATGATTAGCCAACCTTCGTGCTCCTCCGTTACTCTTTGGGAGGAGACCGCCCCAGTCAAACTACCCACCATGCACTGTCCCCAATCCCGATAAGGGACCTAGGTTAGAACCTCAAACATATCAGGCTGGTATTTCAAGGTTGGCTCCACATAGACTAGCGTCTACGCTTCAAAGCCTCCCAGCTATCCTACACAAATAGGTTCAAAGTTCAGTGCAAAGCTGTAGTAAAGGTTCACGGGGTCTTTCCGTCTAGCCGCGGGTACACAGCATCTTAACTGCGATTTCAATTTCACTGAGTCTCGGGTGGAGACAGCGTGGCCATCGTTACGCCATTCGTGCAGGTCGGAACTTACCCGACAAGGAATTTCGCTACCTTAGGACCGTTATAGTTACGGCCGCCGTTTACCGGGGCTTCGATCAAGAGCTTCTCCGAAGATAACCCCATCAATTAACCTTCCGGCACCGGGCAGGCGTCACACCCTATACGTCCACTTTCGTGTTTGCAGAGTGCTATGTTTTTAATAAACAGTCGCAGCCACCTGGTCACTTCGACCACCAACAGCTTACGGGGCAAGCCCTTCACCGTCAGCGGCGTACCTTCTCCCGAAGTTACGGTACTATTTTGCCTAGTTCCTTCACCCGAGTTCTCTCAAGCGCCTTGGTATTCTCTACCTGATCACCTGTGTCGGTTTACAGTACGGTCGTCTGTTACCTGAAGCTTAGAAGATTTTCCTGGAAGCAGGGCATCGACCACTTCGTCCAAAAAAGGACTCGTCATCAACTCTCAGCCTTAGGGTTCCGGATTTACCTAAAACCCCAGCCTACAGCCTTAAACATGGATAACCATCACCATGCTGGCCTAGCCTTCTCCGTCTCTCCATCGCAGTAACAGCCGGTGCACGAATATTAACGCGCTTCCCATCGACTACGCATCTCTGCCTCGCCTTAGGGGCCGACTAACCCTGTCCCGATTAGCGTTGGACAGGAAACCTTGATCTTCCGGCGTGGGAGTTTTTCACTCCCATTATCGTTACTCATGTCAGCATTCGCACTTCTGATACCTCCAGCACGCTTTACAACGCACCTTCACAGGCTTACAGAACGCTCCCCTACCATACTCGAAAGTATCCGCAGCTTCGGTTCTCAGTTTGAGCCCCGGTAAATCTTCCGCGCAGGCCGACTCGACTAGTGAGCTATTACGCTTTCTTTAAAGGATGGCTGCTTCTAAGCCAACCTCCTAGCTGTCTAAGCCTTCCCACATCGTTTCCCACTTAACTGAGATTTGGGACCTTAGCTGGCGGTCTGGGTTGTTGCCCTCTTGACAACGGACGTTAGCACCCGCTGTCTGTCTGCCATGATTGCACTCCACGGTATTCGGAGTTTGCATGGGGTTGGTAAGTCGGGATGACCCCCTAGCCCAAACAGTGCTCTACCCCCGTGGGTGAGACATGACGCACTACCTAAATAGTTTTCGGGGAGAACCAGCTATCTCCGGGCTTGATTAGCCTTTCACTCCGATCCACAGGTCATCTCCTCATTTTTCAACATAAGTGAGTTCGGTCCTCCAGTCAGTGTTACCTAACCTTCAACCTGCCCATGGATAGATCGCCCGGTTTCGGGTCTATTGCCAGCAACTATACGCCCTATTAAGACTCGGTTTCCCTACGGCTCCCCTAAACGGTTAACCTTGCTACTGACAATAAGTCGCTGACCCATTATACAAAAGGTACGCGGTCACTCCGAAGAGCTCCCACTGCTTGTATGCACACGGTTTCAGGGTCTATTTCACTCCCCTCACAGGGGTTCTTTTCGCCTTTCCCTCACGGTACTGGTTCACTATCGGTCAGTTGGGAGTATTTAGCCTTAGAGGATGGTCCCCCTATCTTCAGTCAAGATAACACGTGTCCCGACCTACTTAATATGGAATATAACAAGCTTCGTATACGGGACTATCACCCTCTATCGCCAGACTTTCCAGACTGTTCTACTACTTATTATATTCTCGGCTAATCCCCGTTCGCTCGCCGCTACTAAGGGAATCTCGGTTGATTTCTTTTCCTCCGGGTACTTAGATGTTTCAGTTCCCCGGGTTCGCCTCTTACACCTATGTATTCAGTGCAAGATACTCCATAAGGAGTGGGTTTCCCCATTCAGAAATGTTCGGATCAAAGCTTGTGTGCCAGCTCCCCGAACCTTATCGCAGGCTCCTACGTCTTTCATCGCCTCCAACTGCCAAGGCATCCACCGTGTGCACTTATTCACTTGACCATATAACACAGACTGCTAAGCAATCGCGTCAATCAAAGAATAAGTTTTTGTCGACTTATTTATTACAATTTCTACTGATACTAAACACGCTATCCGCATACCCAGGTAATTGGCTACAACCACCTACTACAAGTACACCTTAGTCCGCATCCAACATCAGCCGATAACTGAGTGTCTACACAATTTTTTGAATGCTGTCGTAACAACAATGCACCGGATAAGCTACTTAATTAAACTCAATTAAAAACCCAATCTCTTGGGACATCGCTTAGTGCTATGTTTTACAACTTCTTTCTTTTCCAACTTTTTAAAGAGCGTTGCGACGTGGTCAGTGCCAATCGCGAGGGTGCGTATCTTACACTCAGGTGACAGGGAGTCAAGGAGTTTTTCAGGTATTTTTAAATACAGGTGCAGCTTCATTATTTTGCCGCCGAACTTGCATTTACCTTTCCTGTCTTGGTAGACACGGAAACAACAGTGTCAAGCCAACTACATGTTAGAATAGCACGCATATCCGGCAGCAATAAGAACAAACAATGGTACGATCAGTGCGGCAAAAATCGATCCTGGTAGTGCGCTTAAGTCACGTTACCGATGTGGTGCTGGCCAGCCCAGTAGCCTCGCTGATGAAGCAGCACGCAGCGAATGTGCGCCTGACATGGGTTGTACAAGATAAGTACGCAAGCCTTATGTCCTCCCATCCCGATATCGACCAATTAATCGTATGGGATAAAACAAGGTGGCAGTCCCTGCTGAAGCAAGGCAAACTTTTTAAGCTACTTCGGGAAATTCGATCCTTCAGGCAGCAACTGCGCCAACACTCCTATGACATCGCCCTGGACCTTCAAGGCCTGCTGCTCAGTAGCTTTTTTACCTGGCTAAGCGGTGCAAAAATACGCATTGCCCTAGGCGCAAGCCAGGGCAGCAATTGGTTCGTCACTAAAACAATTTCAAGAAACATTGGCGAGGAAACTCAACTAGGCTCGGAATATCGATATTTGCTCAGCCAGCTTGGTATGCCCGATTCGCCCTGGGAGATGTACATTTCCCCTCCGGGCAGCCCCTCCTCTGAAATTGAGGAAAAACTTGATTTTAGATACCTTAGCGAAAAATACTGCGTCATATGCCCCTTCTCGGTATACCCCCACAAACGCTGGCCCGATGAATATTGGCGCCATGTCTCGCTTCGCATACGTGGAAGGTACAAGCTCAAAACAGTCATTCTAGGCCTGGAGAGAGACGAAGCAGCCGGACTTCGTATCGCCAGCTCAACTGGCGCCATTTCGCTTGCCGGGCTCACGAGCATCAGCGAAGCTAGTGACATCATTAAACACGCCAAAATATTAATCGGTATCGATACCGGGCTGACCCATATAGCGCACGCCTTCCGTACCCCCACTATTGCACTCTTTGGTTCTACCTGCCCTTATTCTTACGCAGGCGTAGAAACCAGTAAAATCATTTACCAGAAACGCTTTTGCTCGCCTTGTAACAATAAGCCCATCTGCAATGGCAGCTATGACTGCATGAGTGAAATCACACCAGATCTGGTATTATCAGAGCTGAAAACATTAATGAAAATAGCAGACGAACAAAGATAACAAACCATTGCAGCTATGCGCGCATGCGACAAAAAAATCAAAGCAAAAGCAAACTTATAATGGACCCAGGAATGACGAAAAATATTGTTCGGCGCACGTTGGCGCTATGTTGTTACGGTTTTTTCACCCTAATTTGCAGTAAATCTTTTTCTGCTGAGCACTACCTGCCTACCAATTTGGATCCAGCACTGGAAGCAAAAATAGAAAGGCTTATGGTGTCAGCAAATATGCCAATCATATTGCGTCCCATCCCCATAAGCCAGGTGGAAGCTGCACTAGAAAAAACAGGAAAAGACGATCCCTTACTCAGTAAATCCGTCGAGAATTTTCTCAAACGATATAAGCGGAAAGTGGGCATCGTACACGCACAATTAAAGCTTTCGGCAAGCTCTGGCTCGAACGCTTTGCGCAGCAACGAAAGGGGCACGGAGAGCAAGTCATCCTATCAAGCATCTGGTTCAGCATTTTTTCAATTCCACGAATTTGCAATTTTAAACGTAGGCGCTTACGCCTACGAAAGTTCTCTGGAACAAAAGGACGAATTCCTTGAAAACAGCTATTTATCCCTTGGAAACCACTATTTTCAAGTAGATATCGGCACCCGTGCACATTGGTTTGGTCCTTTCCAGGAAAGCGATATGCTGCTCAGCACGAATGCTTCTGCACTACCCGGTGTAACATTTTCAAACGCTAAACCTCTTACTTTCTTGGGTATTCGCTACGAAATATTCATGGCTCAGATGTCTGAGTCGAACTCAATATTAAGCGAAGATCGAAGCGAGCGGCTTAGCGGAAACCCGAGGCTCTTCGGTTTTCACACCAGCTTCGAACCTCTTCCCGGGTTCGCAGTGGGCTTTAACCGGCTTATGCAATATGGAGGGGCCGACAGAGACGAAAGTTTTTCTTCACTAATGAAAGCTTTCTTCAATGCAAAGGAGTACGACAACATCGGCTTGGCAGGTAAGGATTTCGGCAACCAAGTATCGTCCGTTACCACACGATTTACTTTCCCCGGTACTTTTCCTCTGTCGCTTTACATGGAATACGCCGGTGAGGATTCCTCCCTCACTTCCAGCGCTCACCTGGGAAATTCGTCTTTAATGCTCGGTTTTCACGCACCCAGACTGACAGACACTTTAGATTTCACTTACGAATTTGCTGAATGGCAAAACGCTTGGTACGTGAACACTAATTATGGCGACGGTTTACGCCAACACCACACTATTCTTGGACACTGGGGCGCCAATCACCGAGTGTTTTCCAATGCCGTTGGCGCCAGCACCCACATGGCAAAATTAAACTGGTATATAGACGAACGAAAAACACTCATCAGCAAATTCCGCCAAATCGAAAACCAGAACTATTCACAAATTCAATACAAAACGGGTCGCGCTCTTGAGCTGGAATATAACCAGCGATTTGAGCATTTTACTCTGGGGCTTGCAGCGCTGGCAGGCAAAGATGTGTTTGGCGAAAATTACACGCAAGCAACGGGGATATTTAGATGGTAAGTGTAAAAAAATTAAGCTTAATCGCCTTGCCCGCGTTGTTTCTAACAACGACAACGCAAGCCTATGAAATGCATTTAGGCGCAGGATTAAATTATTACTCCGTAAAATACCTTACCGGAGATGCTCAAATAGACTCAACAAGAGAAACGGGAAGTGCTTATCACTTTAGCTGGGGCCTCAGAAACAGCTTCGGTGAAAGTAAGCGGCACTTCATTGGGGCGGGCCTGGATATTGACGACATCGCTGGCAAGCGGGTACTGGGACTGAAAGCCATCGACTACCAGTATGCGCTTACTGACAGCTTCCGACTTGGTGCGTTTATAGGCGCAGCCTCCATGGACAGCGGCCTACCACAAAACGGATATTATTACGGCGCAAGTGGCACTTTACTGGAGCTGCTAGGCACTTTTGATTTGATTGCTGAGTTTCGCTACGGCAGCGGCCTTGCACGAGATCGAATACTGGAAGACGACCCCGATGACCCCATTCTCGGTAGGCCGGATATTTTTAACAATTACTACAGCGCTGCGCTTAGCTTAAGCTATCGATTTTAATCATAGATTTTCTGCTCGCCCTCTGGGCGGGTTTTAAATCGACGATGCACCCATAGATATTGCTCAGGGTTTTCTCTCACTCTCGCCTCGACAAAACGATTGATAGTCATAGCGTCTTCTTGCTCCCCTTTACCTAGCTCAGATGTAATGGGAGCAAATATAGTAATCTGATAGCTGTTATCACCCAAGCGCTTGGTTGTCCAGGGAATAATTTCTGCCCTTCCAGCTTTCATCAACTGCGCAGGCGCCTTAACCGTTGCAGCCTGAATACCGAAAAAAGGCACGAAAACACTGCGTCTTTTACCGTAGTCTTGATCGGGCGCGTAGTTAACCGCTCTGCCAGCACGCAATGAACGCACAATGCCCCGCACGTCATCATTGGGTATCACCTGACTTCGAGTATTTCTCCAGATTCGACCCAGCGCCTGAACATACTCATAAATAGGGTTGGTATGCGGTCGATAAAAGCCATCAATACACGAAACGAGGTTTACGCAAGCAGCTCCAATTTCTATGGGGGTAAAATGGATACCCATAAATAGCACGCCCTTGCCTTCACCAACAGCACGCTCTAAATGATCGAGCCCACTAACAACAAAACGTTTTTTTAAACGCCACTTTGGCCAAAACCAAGCCGCACCACTCTCAAAAACACCAATACCTGTTGAACGCAAAGTCTCGCGTAACATTAATTTTTTTTCCGCCCGGGACAATTCAGGGAAACAAATCTCTATGTTTTTTTCGGCAATTCGCTTTCGTGAACTGTTGGTTTTATATAACGCGGCTCCCAAAAAGCTACCCAGTAGTACCTGCAAACGAAAAGGCAAGACTTGAACCAGCAGCCACCACAAGCCCATACCCGCCCAAGATAGCCAATAACGAGGAAGAAGAAGTGACTTGGAAAACGCGACTCTTGCCATTTTTAACCTTATTATTGTAGCGAGCGATAAATTTCGCAGAGCTGTTTCGCCTCTCGCTCTACTGTATATTTTTCCAGCGCTTTCTGTCTGCCCGCTCTACCCATATTCTCCAGCGCCACTGGGTCAGATAACAAACTGTCGAGCTTCTCTGTTATTGCCGGTTGGTCATCAACCGGCACCACGTAACCCTCCTTACCTTGCTCTATTACCTCCGGCCATGCCCCTGCCTCAGTCGCTAAAACTGCAGCTCCGCTGCTCATGGCCTCCAGCACGGTGAGACCAAAGCCCTCATTGTCACTAAGCGCAGCAACCAGGCTCATTGCTCGAAATAAGCGAGGGATTTTCTCAAAAGGCTGCTCCCCGAGAAACAGTATGCGATCCTGCAAGTGTGCCTGCTGAATCTGCTCCTTTAAGCCTGCCACAAAATTTTTGTTTTTCGCTGTAATCGCTCCCACAATAAGCGCCGTGTAGTCCGGATTATTTTTAAGTACATCTATACAGGCCTTAACAAAGAGGTGAACACCTTTCTGCTCACGCACGCGGCCGAAAATCCCTATAGCATAGCGAGTATGCACCCCTAAGTGGGCTAGCTCTTCGCTCCGCTTGTTAGCGGGGAAGTATATGTCTGTGCGTACGCCATGAGGGACAATCGCTTTGGGAGGCTCGGAAAGATAGGATGCAGCAGCCTGACACGTGGAAATAACGGCATCCATATGTGCCATCAACCAGCGTGTGAATCCAGTATGATTTCTCTGCGCAGTTGACGTGAACAAGATCTTTATTTTTACGCCAAATACGTGCTTTAACAAAAGAGCTTGTATCATTTCGTCATTACGACGAGCGTGGAACACCCTCCACCTCCCGCCAGGCAATGGCTCTCTGGCGAGCGTAATAAGTTCCCATAGCTTTACGTTCATTTCGCCGTCGGGCAAAAAATGCTTTCCCAGCACTCTTACGCTGATCCACTGGCGCTGATACTCCAGGCACTGCAACATGGTTGAAGTGACCCCGGAAAAGCGAGCATTTGAATTACCCAGTATTACTTCACTTTCCATAATCTTGCATATTTTAATAAAGGCGAGCGTTAGACGGTGTATTATAGAGCGCCGCTCGCAAGCATCCCAGCACAAAACATTTTACATCGCCCTGTTTACTTCTAAACTAGGGGGCCGCCCCGCAACGAGTACTGCCAGATGAAAGACAGGCTAAAAATCGCACACATCATACTATCTAAAGGCTTTGCCGGTTCAGAACGCTCCACTGTCGAATCATGCAACTCACAAAACCTAGAGCATGACGTGCTCTAAATAGCACGAACCAAGCAAGCCAAAAATAATGGGGCGAGCCTGTTAAAACATCTCAACAGCGGCATTCAAATCAAGCAAGTAAACCCACTAATGTTCACACGCCGCTCGATTCAGGCCATACTGGACGAATGGAAACCAGATATTGTACACGCCCACTTGCGTCGAGCCACGCGTCTGCTAGCGAACTGCAACACCTCCGCGGCCAAGGTATCTACATTACATATAGGGGTTAATGGGCCCCATTTTTTGAATATGGATGCACTGATCGCAATTTCCCCCTGGCAGCTAGATCAGGTACCGAAGAGCTTTGGAGGAAGGGTACAATGGATAAGAAACTCTCTCGTTCCTCACCCTCGCCCTTCTGCCAATAAAATCCGTGAGCTACGAAATGAATTTGGCTGCAACGAAAGTACCTTTGTTATAGGTGGCGTGGGCCGACTATCGCAAAGCAAGGGCTGGGATATTTTAATAGAAGCGTTTAAAAAGGCAGGATTAGAAAACGCCATACTTGTACTGGTTGGGGACGGAAGCGAAGCCAAAAACCTGAAAAAACTGGCGGGCCAAGCTCCCACAATTCAATTTCTTGGATTTAAACA
>FXAI01000013.1:0-67500 GCA_900177435.1 Alteromonadaceae bacterium Bs31 | reverse complement strand
TACAAGGATAAAAGTAAAGCTGAGCAAGCTTCGCACCGCGACTTATGTGAGATTATTTATTCGCAGCTACGTTGAGGGCTTCTCCAGCCCTCTGGATTCGGAGCGCACGTCCAAATACATGCGTATTCTAATTCCCGCCAGGGAGCTTGATAATGAATTAGAGATAGACCTGAAGCAATTTACACTCGCTGAATGGTGGGTGAAAGGGGTAACCTTGCCATCTAAGCTAGCCTACCCCGAATTTGAAAACGTTATCAGGATTGGCGTTGACTTCCCTCACCCGATAATGGAGGGAGAAAACGAATTACAGGTTGACTCCATTAAACTAATGGGAAATTGGCTGTCCAGAGAAGAATGGTATTTGGCTATTTTTCTTGCCTGCTTTGCGACTCTACTATTCAGCCATGCGGCACAAGAAATGAAGCGTCACCACAAAGCAAGCGACCTATAGCTATACAGCGGAGGCTAAGCCAGCTCAAAAAGGTGGTTTTTCTTCTTACCCAGCTTCACCAGTAAAAATCGCCCAAATAGCGCTTTTTCTGCAGCAAAAACCTCTGCCGTTTTCATGTTGTCTTCGGGCCCCTTTGCCTCACCGTTAATAAGAACAGCGTTGCGACCAAGCGCATCCTTTACCTCACGTCCAGCTTTTACCATGCCACAATCAGCCAACAGACTGGTAAGCGGTTTGGCGAGGTCTTCTTTGGTCAGCCTACTGGATGGCAGGCCGTCGAGCGCCAGTTGCTGCAAATCACTCTCACTCAAATCCGAGAGCTCACCACTGAACATGGAAGACGTAATTCGCTCAGCGGCATATAGGCCCTCCTCACCATGAATTAGCCGGGTAACTTCTTTTGCCAGCACCCCTTGTGCCTGAGGGCGACCGGAGGCCCCTTTATCCTCGGCTTCAATTCGGTCAATTTCGCCGACCGACAAGAAGGTGAAATAGCGCAAGAACTTATAAACATCCGCATCGGCCGAGTTCAGCCAGAACTGGTAGAAGGCATAGGGCGAGGTTTTGGCGGGGTCCAGCCAGATAGTGCCCGATTCAGTTTTGCCAAATTTGGTGCCATCCGACTTGGTTACTAAAGGAAGAGTAAGACCGAACACCTGAGCACCGTGAAGGCGCCGAGTAAGGTCTGTGCCCCCAGTGATATTACCCCACTGGTCTGAGCCACCAATCTGCAAGGTGCAGTTGTGGTGCTTATAAAGTTCAGCAAAATCGTAGGATTGCAAAATCATATAGGTGAATTCGGTAAACGATATACCGTCCCCTTCCCTGTCGATACGCTGCTTAACAGATTCCTTTTGTATCATATTGTTGATAGAAAAGTGCTTGCCCACGTCGCGGAGGAAGTCCAGCACGCTCACACTGCCGATCCAGTCCAGGTTATTCACCACCGTTGCAGAGCTCTCCCCACAATCGAAGTCGATAAAGCGGGACACTTGGGCCTTCAACTTTTCCACCCAGCTGGCAACAATATCAGGGGTATTGAGTTTTCGCTCTTGAGCTTTAAAGCTCGGGTCTCCGATAAGGCCTGTAGCTCCCCCAACCAGAGCAAGAGGTTTGTGACCCGCTTGCTGGAAACGCCGCAGAGTTAAAAGCGGAACCAGGCTGCCAATATGCAGACTATCGGCGGTGGGATCAAAACCGCAATATAATGTTCGCGACTCCTGTAACCAAGTGTACAGCTGGTCATCGCCAGTCATCTGTGCAATCAGGCCTCGTGCCTGGAGGTCATTAAGGAGGTTGTGATCTACCGCGGTCATGTATATGCCCCAAATCTAAAGTTATAAAAGAACCCAGAACAATACCTAAAATGCGCGGTAAAACAAACTTCTTTATAGTGATACTGCAGCACTTGTATTACCGTAACCGGAAGTAATCGCTTACCTACCTCAATGTTTCACGCGTCTCCAAGATTTCTTTGGTATAAGAAGAAAGTTTTTTCCTTCTTAAGATGATATTTAACAGTTTTTCTGTTATAAATTTGAAAGTTACGTAATTTAAATCGGCTTTACATTAAGATATATATGCAAGCGATTGATCCAAAAAGAAAAACACGCCGCAAAGGGGCCACCAAAGAGGGCCAAGCTGTGCTCTCCACCCTGAGGCAGGTACCACGCTTGCATCTCGCGGCCGTAGCGGGCCTATCCACTTGCCTGGCACTATTTACACTCTTACCGAGCGAGCCCACGGAAGCCAAGCGCCAAAGTCAACATATACCCATTCCTTCTTTGGAAGAGCTGGACGAATCGGCAGTACAACAAGCCAGCATTGCCGTACCGTTAACAACAGAACAACCCTTCATCACTGACAACATACATACCGAAAAAGTAAGAGCCGGCGACAACCTATCACTTATTTTTAAGCGCGCCGGCCTCACAGACCGGGACATGATGGCTTTGCTAAATGCCGAAAACGGCAAAAAGCTTGCCTCTTTATATCCCGGGCACAGCCTCAACTTTAAACTCTCCGAAAGTGGCGAGTTAGAGCAATTGGAATATGTTAAAGATCGCCTCAACAGCATCTCCTTTACTCTAATAGACGGCCATTACCAATACCAAAGTACACAGCGCAAACCTGAAGTCCAGCTAGCCATGCGCGCCGCAACCATAGAAGACTCTCTCTTTGCTGCGGGCAAAGAAGCGCACCTGGATGACCGGCTGGTGATGGAGCTGGCGGGCATTTTTGGCTGGGATATAGATTTTGTACTGGATATTCGCGGGGGAGACTCCTTCAAAGTACTTTTCGAAGAGTCATTCCTGGATGGAGATAAAATCGGCAACGGTAATATTCTCGCTGCGGAATTCACCAACCGGGGTAAAACATTCCGTGCAGTGCGTTATGAAGACAGCAATGGCCATGTGCAGTACTACACCCCATCTGGCGATACCATGCGCAAGGAGTTTTTGCGCAGCCCCATAGATTTCGCACGAGTTTCCTCTCACTTTAACCTGCGACGCAAGCACCCAGTGCTCAATACTATTCGGGCGCATAAGGGCACAGATTATGCTGCCTCTCACGGCACCCCCATTAAAGCAGCCGGTGACGGCAAAGTAAGCTACGCAGGCAAAAAAGGCGGCTACGGCAACGTGGTGATTATCCAGCACGGGCAAACCTATAAAACCCTGTACGCGCACATCAGTAAATTCCGTAAAGGTATTCGCAAAGGTGCTCGCGTTAAACAAGGCCAGACTATTGCCTATGTAGGCTCAACCGGTCTGGCAACCGGCCCGCACTTGCACTACGAATTCTATGTAAATGGGGCCGTACGCAATCCATTGACGGTCAAACTGCCCAAAGCCCAAGCGGTCCCCAAAGACGAACTGCAACGTTTTTACCGGGCGACTCAAGCATTGCTGGCAGAACTGAACCCCGAGGCCGCTACCACCAAAGTTGCCGCAAACACTAAAGACAGCAAAACCAAACAACTATAACTTGCTCCCGGCCAAAAGCGGGGAGATCTTTTACTCACTTACTCTTACCTTGAGGCAAACATGTCAAAGGCGCCCAGCCTTTATATCGGCCTGATGTCTGGTACCAGCGCGGATTCTATTGATGCCGCATTGGTAGACTTTTCTGGTAACGCATTAAAGCTGTTAGGTACTTTTGCTCTACCTTACGATGAACGCATGCGTAAGCGTATTTTTGAACTGACCAAGCCCAGCGACAACGAAATTGACCGCATGGGAGCTGTGGACAGGTCGCTTGGCAAACTATTCGCCAAAGCAGCAAATTTTTTACTCCAACAAACGGGCCATAGTGCCAGTGATATTCACGCCATTGGTAGCCACGGCCAGACCATTCGCCATCGGCCACAAAGTACAAGCTCCATCAAAGAACCTTTCTCTCTGCAAATTGGCGACCCCAATACTATCGCCCAGCTGACGGGGATAACCACCGTTGCAGATTTTAGACGAAGAGACATGGCCGCGGGAGGCCAAGGCGCTCCACTTACACCATCCTTTCATAAGGAGCTGTTCAGCAGCACTGAAGAAGCTCGGTGCATTTTAAATATTGGCGGCATGGCCAACGTAACCTACTTACCTCAGGACGGCAGCGTCATCGGCTTCGATACCGGGCCAGGCAACGTGTTGATGGATGCCTGGATTCATTCATTCGGTACTCACGCCTATGACATGGACGGCCAGTGGGCGGCCTCTGGCCAGGTCAATCAGGAACTGCTGCAGAAATTACTGAGCCACTCCTATTTTCGCCTTCCTGCTCCGAAAAGCACTGGGCGCGAAGAGTTCCACCTTGGCTGGGTTAATACCGCTGTCGAACAAACTATGACACCACTGGCACCACAAGATGTTCAAGCAACACTCGCGGAACTAACAGCGGTGAGTATCAGCGACTCGTTAAAACAGAGTTGCGCCCAAGGCTGCCGCGTGTTTGTTTGCGGCGGGGGGGTTCACAACAAGCATTTACTCAAACGCATTACCGAATTGTTACCCTGCTATTCAGTGGAATCCACAGAAGTACTCAAATTGCACCCAGACTGGGTTGAAGCCGTTGCCTTCGCCTGGATGGCAATGCGAACCTTACAAAGAAAACCCAGTAACCTTCCTTCTGTTACCGGGGCGGCGGAGCCGTTAATATTGGGTGGAGTTTACTTTGCTTAGCTGCCGGCATAATCACCAGCAGTAAAAGCACAAGTGTTGCGCCACCAGCAGGCATTTCACTCTTCTTGTGCCGGGCGCGAGCGCAACTTCGAAGCATTGAGATCACGATTCTTCATCGAGGGGGCCTATCAGCTGCTCACCCTGATTTCTCACATTATTCACATCCCTGCCAACAGCATAATAAATCAAAGATACCTGCGTATTAGAGCCGCTTTCATTGAGGTCCAAAGTACCTTGCAACCATTTGTCCGCTTGATCCTGGTTTAGTAGTACAGGGATGCGGTGGTGTAGCTCAGCCATAGCTCCCTGGGCAGCCTCAGTAAGCACAGTAAAGGACAAATCATCGCCGCGCTGCTCCCACAAGCCCGCCATCAACAATAAATCATCACTGCTCTCGTTGCGTATAAAAAACGGCTGCTTGCCATCCGCTACTTTTTTCCACTCGTAGTAGCCGAGGGCAGGTACAAGACAATTCTGTTTTTTATTCCAGGCCTGTCGAAAGGCGGGTTTTTTATCAATGCCTTCCACACGAGCATTAAAGGTGGCGTATTTGCTCGAGGGCTCTTTTGACCATGAGGGTATCAAGCCCCACCTCATCCCATAAGTGCGACCTGAGGCATAAACAGGCGCTATTTGCGTTGGCGCTATATTGAAGCCAGTGGGCACATCCCCAGGCCAACCCTTGAGTATATCCATCCAGCGATGCATATCCCTCACGTGATTTGCGAATCTTCCACACATGCAAATGATGCTTCTTGCGTTAGAATAGGAACCCTATTCTAACGCCCACATGGCTCGGGTAAAACATCCATGAAAATAATAAAAATCTGGTATTTATTTTTCTTCCTTACATTGTTTTTTTACTTACAAGCTGCGTTTGCCGAAATATCGGTACCTAGACTTCTCTCCGATGGACTCATCCTTCAACGAGACAGCAAGGTAAAGTTATGGGGGTGGGCTAGTGAGGGTGAAGCCATCAAGGCCGAGCTTGACGGCAAACAGCTGGGCTCCACCATGGCCAAGCATGGTAAATGGGAAATATATTTTCAGGCCCCCGAGGCTGGTGGCCCGCACCAGATAAGCATTCAAGGGGGAAAAAATACCCTCATGCTTAACGATATTTATTTTGGCGATATCTGGCTTGCATCGGGCCAGTCCAATATGCAAACCAGCATGGCTCGCGTGGAGGAAATGTTTCCCGAAGAAATCAGCAAAGCAAACTATCCACTCATTCGACAATTCACCGTCCCACGGGAATTGCGCTTCGATAAACCCGCCGAGGATTTTTCTGATGGCAGCTGGCAGCAAAGCACTCCCGAATATCTAGCTCAGCATTCCGCCGTTGCCTATTTTTTTGCAAAACAAATACACCTCGACAAGAACATCCCTATTGGAATACTCAGTGCCAATTTTGGTGGTTCCCCTGCCGAATGCTGGATTAACGAGCAGGTATTAAAAGAATATCCGACACAGTACAAAACAGCTAAAAGCTATCAAGATGCCGATTACCTGCAAACGCTCAAAGACGCAGATAAAAAAGATAGCGACAAATGGCATGCAGAGCTAAATGGTAATGACCTGGGTCTGAAAGAAAACCCCGCGTGGTATCACGACGATATTGATCACTCAAGTTGGGAAACAATACACCTGCCCGCCAAGTTTCAAGAGCAAAACATCGATCCGATGAGCGGTATTGTATGGCTAAGGAAAACTATTCGCATACCAGAGCAAGAAGTTGGCAAACCTGGCCTGCTGAGATTGGGAACCATCGTAGATGCGGATAAAGCTTATATCAATGGCGTTGAAGTAGGTAGTACAGGCTACCAATACCCGCCCAGGCGCTACAAATTTAAAGCAGGCATACTTCGAGCCGGAAAAAATACCATTAGCCTTCGTGTACAAGTGAATAACAAGCGGGGTGAATTCACTGCCCAAAAACCCTACTATTTAGCCGTTGGCGACAGCAAAATCGATTTAACCGGCCGCTGGCATTATAAAATAGGAAACATTGTTGCACCCCCTCCCCCACTCCGCTATGTACCCTGGAGCCAGCCTCTCGGCTGTTTTAACGCTATGCTCGCGCCACTCACAAACATGACAATCAAAGGCGCGCTTTGGTATCAGGGAGAATCTAATACCGCTCGACCGGAGGAGTACAGTCGCTTATTCCCTCAACTAATCTCTCATTGGCGGGACATTTGGCAGCAGGGGGATTTTCCCTTTTTGTTCGTTCAACTGCCCAATTTCGGTTCGAGCTCGGGACTGGAAAGCGGCTGGCCGGAAATGCGACAGGTGCAGTTACAAACCCTGAAAAAAACCTCTAACACGGCCATGGTTGTGACCATTGATGTTGGCGAATGGAACGATTTACATCCACTGGATAAAAAGTCTGTAGGAGAGAGGCTGGCGCTGGCTGCAGAGGCGCTCGCCTATGATGACAAAAAGCTGGTGTACTCTGGCCCTGTTTTTAAATCCATCTCGGCGAAAAAGAATAAACTGAAAATAGACTTTAACTTCGTTGGTGACGGTTTAATTGCCCGAGGAAAAAAGCTCGGTTGCTTTGAGGTAGCGGAAGATCGAGGCGAATATTTTCCTGCAAACGCAACAATAAAAAATAATCAGGTTGTCGTTTGGAACAAAGATATCAGTCAACCCACTAAAATTCGATACGCCTGGAGGGACTCGCCAGACTGTGCCAATTTATACAATAAAAATGGGCTACCCGCCTCACCCTTTGCAGCCGAACTCTAAAAAAGCGCTTTAGCCTGCTGGCGTAAGCTAAACACAGAGCTCTGCTTTTTTATTAAGCTTGCAAAGCAACGAGTGATTAAAAAAAACAAAAAAGCCAGCTCGCGTAAACGAGCTGGCTTTAACACAGAAGTTAGTAGCTGTATTTAATAGCAGTTTTTAAGATCAGTCCTGCTCAGCTGCACAGAACGGAGCGGCTAAGGAACCATCTGAAGCGCCCTGAAAACCGAAACTTACCTTCTGCCCGGGAGCAAGGCTCTTATTCCACCCTGCAGCCGATACATCAACGGTATTGCCATCCTCTTCAAAGGTCGCACTCCAGCCGTTCGTCATCTGTGGTGCTTCATCAAACAACACCATAATCCCTGCCCAATGGCTGGTGGCAACAGTACCGGCATTTGTCACTTCTAAAGACACCGTGTAGCCACTACCCCATTGATTAAAGTTAGTGACTTCGCAATCCAATAGCATTACGGGGCTGCCGCTGGAGCTGCTGGAACTGGAGCTTGAGCTACTTGACGACGAGCTGCTGGAACTTGAACTACTTGAAGAGCTGGACGATGAAGAAGAGCCGGAGCTGCTGGAGCTGGAACTACTGGAGGAGCTGGACGAACTTGACGATGAACTCGAAGAGCTAGTACCACAGAGATCCACTACCCCGCCACTACCGGACTGGCTATTACAGGTATTTACGCCAATACAGCTCTGGTTGTTCTCATAACCCCAGCCATCGTCCTGATTCTCACACAGTGGGCGCAGATCGTCCTGATACCACTTACACATATTCATGCACTCCCCTCCAGAGGAAGAAGAGCTGCTGGAAGACGAACTACTGGAAGACGAGCTGGAAGAGGAGGAGCTACTTGAAGAGGAACTACTGCTCCCAGCCCCGGAGGAGGAGCTTGATGAACTGCTGGAAGAAGAGGAGCTACTAGAACTACTAGAACTGCTAGAACTGCTAGATGAGCTGGAAGAACTTGAACCAGAGGTGCTGGAGCTGCTGCTTCCTTTATAAGCGGAGTCGGCGCAGGTAAGATCATTCAAGGTGTAATAGGCAGGCTGAACAGCGGGGCCGCCGGCTTTATCCACCTGATAGGAAAGCTCTACCGTTCGACCGGAAGTGAGCGTGCCATTACCGTGCGCGGCATCCACATGAGCGCTTACGGTTTTACCCTCAGACGTGTAACTGGTGGCGCCATAGCCAATAGAGAGAGACTCAGTATCACCAATATTCCAGCTAAGATCATAACCGGAGATAGTCTCTGGCAAATTGTTTGTCACATTAAGCTGTAGGTGAGACCCAACTTGCCACTCTGCGAAACGAATGAACTCAACCGAGCAGGCCGGTTTCCCATCTACACCGCCGCCGGAGGCAACCACCATTGTTGCCGTTGCGGGAGAAGACTCTACTCCGTCCTCGTCGAATAATACAAATTCGAAGGGGTCTATACCGGAGAAACCACTGTCTGGCGTGTAGGTAACAGTGGGCTCGTTACCGGAGACACGACCATTAACAGGGCTGCTATTCACCTCAGAAGCGGCAACTTCGCCGTCCAGGTCACTACCTTGCAGTGCAACGACAGCCGCTAGATTTTCCAGCGTAGTATGTGCAAAAGGCACAGCTTTGGGTGGGTAAATCGGGCCAATACCACCGTTCACACAAGAACAGGTTTGCCCTGTCGCTTCAAGGCCATACTGGCTATTAATAAGAAAATCGCCCCACTCGGAGAGCGTGTTAACATCATAGCCGATGGTGATATCCAGCGATTCGACGCCGCCGCTATTGCCAGACCAGGACCACCCGAGGTAACCCACATTGTATAACTCGGCCAGCTCAAGGATTGAAGCTTCATCCACATCCTCACCGCCATGATCAGCACCAAACTCACCTACCACCAGCGGGAGCTTGTGCTCGTAAACAAAGGTTCGTAGATAGCTGTCGATAACATCTCGATTGTTGTACACCTGGTACATGTGAACACTGAACACAATGTTTTTAAGCGGATCAGCGGCCATTAATTCGGGAGCTCGATTCAGCATAATCCCCTGGTAATCTTGCCCCCAGTTGGCCGCATCGATCATCAATGTGTGGGTAAACCCTGCTTCACGCAAACGGGCGATGGCATCCAGGTGGGCTTCCATATAATCGCTTTCGCTCGCGGTATTGCCAAAAGGCTCGTTGGCAATATTGATAATGACGTTATCTTCTTCGCCCATGAGAACGTCTTTTATTTCAATCCAGTAGTCCACAGCGGTAGACATATGAACACCGCCAGATTTATCTGGATACCCGGTGGCATCATGCACTTCCAGCACGGAAACCATGTTCAGAGTTTTCATTTGCGCAACAATGTCGGCGACCGAGGCTGCGGGGTCTTTCACCCAGCCTTCAGCTTGCTTACCGTTACTCAGTACAATACGCACCGCATTAGCGTTAACACCGGCAATATCTACCAGAGCCCCTTCGGTTTTATGTTTGTACCAGGTATGAGCATGGTTAACACCGCGCATCACAAAAGGGTTGTCATAATTATCGAAGAGCAAACCATCCTTGACGTAAAAACCATCAGCGGCAAAAGAAACGCTCGCCAAGGCCGTACTTATCAAGCCTATCCCCAGCTTGAACATACTACTTTTTAGTATCTTATTGATGCTCATTAAGTTGCTACCTATTGAAATGTGTTATGGATTAAGGTCCTAAAAAAGAAAACCCGGCCTAAGCCGGGGTTTTCAAAGCGGGTTTCAATCAACCAGGGTCAGCGCGTTGCACAGAAACCGATTGAGCTATCGGATTGTCCTGGCTGCAAGGTGTCGTTCCAACCGACGCCGGAGAGTGTCAACACCCCACCAGACTGACTCCAACTGCCGTTCCAGAGGTTAGTAACCTCTCCCTCTACCGGGATCAATGCCTGCCACTGAATTGGCGAACTGCCAGTATTCTCCAGCTTAACTGCGGCGCAGTAGCCTCCGCCCCAATCGTTATTGACTATCACAGAGCTTTCCAGGGCCCCCTCTCCGCCAGAACTGCTGGAAGAACTTGAACTAGAAGAGCTTGAGCTTGAAGAACTAGAGCTAGAACTAGAACTAGAGCTAGAACTAGAAGAGCTTGAGCTTGAAGAACTCGAAGCCCCAGATGAGCTAGAAGATGAACTGGAGCTGCTAGACGAGGAGGAGCTAGAACTGGAGCTGCTTGAACTGCTAGAGCTGGAAGGGCCCGAGCAAACCTCTATAACACCACCATCGCCATGCTGGCTGTTGCAGGTGTTGACGCCAATACAACTTTGATTGTTCTCGTAACCCCAGCCGTCTGCTTGATTATCACAAAGTGGACGAGGATCGTCCTGGTACCACTTACACATATCTACACAAACGCCACCGCCGGAGGAACTGCTAGAGCTGGACGACGAACTGGAAGAACTGGATGAGGAACTCGAACCACCAAAGGTGCCCTCCCAGCCACAACCTCCGCTATGATCACAGCCGCCAAATCTCGTTGGCGAGCGCACGCTACAGGGGTAATAAGGGCTGCCTGAGCTGAAGGACCAACAGACACTGGAGTTGTAGGCTTCATCATAGCTCGCAAAGCCGGGCTTGTTGTTACAGCCGCAAGTGTCGCCATTACAGCCACAAATAGACTCTCGGTCGTTGTCCCACAAGCGGATATAACTACAGCTATCTGCTGGGTGCTCATCGAAGTTACAGTTATCAGGTGTCCACTGAGCAACACTCTGTCCACGCTCCTCGTCCCCACATACTCCCTCAGCTGAGCAGTGGAAACTGCTGTTATCCGTATAAAAAACAGTACACGGCCAGTTTTGCGGCGTTTGAGCGTCACAACCACCAACATTGGGGCCACCGGATGTTGAAGAAGAGCTGCTTGAAGACGAGCTTGATGAAGAGCTCGACGAAGAGCTCGACGAAGAACTTGAGGAGGAAGCGCTTATGCCCTCGCTGCTGTAACCACCGGCCAGGCTGTCCTGGTAGGCCAACACCATGGCCAGGGCACTGTTCCAGTTAATGGTGATCTCATTGGTGGACCAGGAATTGATATTGTCGATAAAACAGGTAGCGGGCTTGCTAACACAAGAACCAATTGCCGACCGGGCAGTATCATCTTCCAAGCCGGCATTGGGCCCACCAGAAAATGCGCCAGGTGGTACCCAAGGGTAACTGCCACTCAAAGCACCCGCCCAGAAACGGTGGTGAGGTTGTGTAAGGGCATTCTCCCCATGACCAGAAATGTAGGAAAACGATAATGTATTACTACCGAACAAGTAGTTCATAGCGCTTATAAAGCCAGCGTTATATTTGTCCTCTCCGGTAAAGCTGTAAGCCAAAGCAAGAAGCACCATCTTGTTGGCAACCACATTATTTGAGCCCCAGTAATACTCCTCCACAGCGGTGGGAACCTTGTAGCCTGCCTGGGCAATAGCGTTCAAATGGAAGTCGGCAATCTCCACAAGTTTTTGCCGTGCAGCTACAGCCAAATTATCGAGATCTACCGCACTACCGTTATTTGTGCGCAATGCAAGGGACATTAAGCCGGGCAACTCTGTTACTGGCCAGGCCCAATCCGTTGCGGTGACCTGATAGTTCTGCAGGGTAGGAAGATATTTGCTTTCGCCGGTCGCCAAATAAAGCTCAGCCGCCGCCCAAAAGAATTCATCTGCAGGTTCCTTGTCCCCGTAGCCACCGCCACCGCTGTTATAGTTTTCATCGTAGATCACTGCTGGATTTGCAAGCGCTGCATCCCAGGCGGTTTCCGCTGCCGCCAGGCAGTCATCAGCAAAGCCCTGATCAAAGGGTCGGAACAAACGCGCACACTGAGCTGCAGATGCCGCCAAGTTGAGAGTTGCCGTTGTTGAGGGTGGCACCAGCGCTCGCTGCTGAGCGTCATTATGGGGAGCAAGAGGAAGGCCAGTCCAACCTACATCGTGCATTTTATGGTGCACCATGCCAGCTTTGCTTTCACCTTCGGGCACCTGCATGGCCATCATGAACTCCATCTGCCAGCGCACTTCGTCAAGAATATCGGGAATCCCGTTGTTGCTTTCCGGAATATTTAATGTGCCATCAGCAAAGCGGCTGGCATCGCCAGTAAACAGTGTGGCGTAGTCGTACATAAACATCAGTTTCCACGCTGAGATACCACCGTTAACCACGTACTTACCGTGATCGCCTGCGTCGTACCAGCCTTTGGTAACATCCAGCGCGTAATTACAACCACTGCCACTCCAGCAAGGCACAGCGTAGTCACCCTGGTTGGAGCCCAGGTTCAAATGCCCCGCTGGGCGAGACCACTGTGCATTCGCCGCGTAACTGCCTTTACCACCACCGGTGTATTGGGTCTCAATGGCGATACCGGAACGGTTGTGATAAAAATAGCGTATCGCATCGTAAAGAACCGGCGAAAAAAGCGACGCGCTGATATCAAAGGGGTAGCTTTCATCGGAGCCAATTCGCAAAGTGAAGTTGGTTCCAACAGCCGTTACGCTAGAGAAGTCAATGTGATGAACATTTTCTCCAGAAGCGGCATCGAATCCGAAAGGTACGGTACTTCCTGAAGCAACCACGCCACCATTCTGGCGCAGCTCCCAATTTACAGCACTGTTTGATGAGCTGGCATAAACGGCTGTTTTGGTCTGGCCGGGAAGGTAACCCACCTGGTTAACCCTTGGGTTGCCAACCGCTGCAAAAATACTTTGTGCAAGTAAAAGACTGCAAGTGAAAATGGTGAAGCTGATAAGATTTTTGGTTACTGATGAAGCGTAGTTGAACTTCCCGCGCATGGGATTCTCCTGTTCGGTGTAAACCTCCAACCCCCCGATCCCACACTGAAGCCTACTATTTGCATCAGAACAAAGTACCAACAAATTACTCGAGAGCTAAAACTTTATTGTATAAATTGCGGGAAATACTCGGGTCTTTCTAGAAGTTTAAGCGTTATAACTTTATTTTTATTTTTTCCCCTCTTGGGGGAGAACGCATTATGTTACAAGAGCCGAGCAAGAATAAAGTTAAAAATGTTAGAAGTTTGAAAAATGCCCAAAGCGCTTAGATTTATCGCTCCGAACGAGTGGTATAACACGCAGCCAAAAAGCAAATAATGTTTGCGACTTTCACCGCGACGGTGCAAATTAGAGGGCGTCGCACCACTTTGGCCAAGCCGGCCTTAATACCGCCCTTACATTATCTGTGTTTTTTTATTGGACCACGCTGGTTGCGTTTGTCACCACGAGCCACCTTCGCTGTTTTATTACTGGCTCGTTTTTCGCTGCTGCGCATTCGCAGCTCCCTTTGCTCGCTTGGCACAAGGTGCTGCGGAGAGTCGCCAATCAGATCGCCTCGCCCCATGGCTTTGAGTGCTTTACGCAGCGCAGGCCAATTGTCTGTGTCGTGATAACGCAAAAAAGCTTTCTGTACTTGGCGCTGCCCTTTAATCTTTGGTGTAAATATTTTTTTCGATTTATAACTTAAAGGCTTGAGAGGATTACGATCGGAGTGATACATAGCCGTCGCCAGAGACATGGGCGATGGATAGAATGTCTGCACTTGATCGACTTCAAAATTATTCTTTTTCAGCCATATGGAAAGTTGCAGCATATCCTCATCACTGCACCCCGGATGCGCAGCAATAAAATAGGGAATTAAATACTGTTTTTTCCCGGCCTCGGCAGAAAACTTTTTAAACATGCGCTCAAATTTATTGTAAGCCCCCATTCCCGGTTTCATCATCATCGCCAGGGTATCCTGCTCGCTATGCTCCGGAGCAATCTTTAAATAGCCACCCACATGGTGCGTTACCAGCTCCTTTACGTATTCCGGGTCTTCCACGGCCAGGTCGTAACGTAAACCGGAGGCAATCGCCACCGTATGCACCCCTTTCACTTTTCTCGCTTTTCGGTACAGCTGCGTTGTAGGGCTGTGATCTGTATTTAAATTCTTACAGATACCTGGGTACACGCAACTTAATTTTCTACAACTCGCCTGAATATCTGGGTCCTTACAATTTAAGGTATACATATTTGACGTAGGGCCGCCCAAATCAGATATGGTGCCAGTAAAACCCGGTACTTTATCTCGAATTTCTTCTATTTCATTAAGAATACTTTCATGCGACCGACTTTGAATTATTCGCCCTTCATGTTCTGTAATAGAACAAAAAGTACAACCACCAAAACAACCCCGCATAATATTTACGGATGTTTTAATCATGTCGTAAGCAGGGATTTTTTGCTTGCCATAACTCGGGTGAGGTATGCGGGCATAGGACAAGCCGAAAATATAATCCATTTCTTCGGTACTTAGTGGGATAGCGGGGGGATTCACCCACACTTCCCGGCTGCCATGTTTTTGCACCAGGGCGCGTGCGTTGTGCGGGTTGCTTTCCTGATGGAGAACTCGGGAGGCGTGCGCATATAACACGCCATCTTTTGCAACTTTTTCGTAGGAAGGTAAGCGAATGCAGCTTCGATTTGGATCCAGTGCTTTTTCATTGCGCCGCAAGGGCATGGGAACAATTCTCACAGGCTGAATATCAGCGTCAGTATTTTCCGTAGGCTTGGTTTTACACTCCCCCTGTGGAATATATTCGTAGGGGCTCGGCATCGCATCAATTCGCCCGGGCCAATCAATTCTCGATGAATCCAATTCCGTATACCCCTGCGGCACATCAGAGCGAATAACGGTGGTACCTCGAAGGTCTACAATATTTTTTATGGGCTCACCACCGGCGAGCTTGTGACTTAAATCCACAATCGCTCGCTCTGCATTCCCATACAGCAGAATATCTGCGGTTGAATCGATAAGTACCGAGCGGCGAACTTCATCACTCCAATAATCGTATTGCGCAATGCGACGCAGGCTCGCCTCTATGCCGCCAATCACCACAGGCACATCTTTCCAAGCTTCCTTACAGCGCTGACTGTATACGGTAACTGCACGATTCGGCCGCTGACCTCCCTCGCCTCCAGGTGTATAGGCATCATCGTGACGAATGCGTAAATCTGCCGTGTAGCGGTTTATGAGAGAATCCATGTTGCCCGCAGTTACGCCAAAGTAGAGGTTCGGCTTACCAAGCGCTTTGAACGCTTCGGCACTGCGCCAATCTGGCTGAGCAATAATACCAACCCTAAAACCGTGGCTTTCGAGCAAACGCCCCATGACAGCCATGCCAAAACTGGGGTGATCAACATAGGCATCACCTGTTACGATGATGATGTCGCAACTATCCCAGCCCAAGGTGTCCATCTCGGCACGGGTCACCGGCAAGAAAGGGGCGATACCGAAGCATTCCGCCCAATAAGGTGGGTAATTGTGAAGTTTTGGTGCACTTAACTGCGGCATAGGTGGTATCGCTATCCTAATTCGTAAAACAATTTTGCATATAAAAACGAAACGGCTATTTTTAAGTATATGAGGTCGCTATTGTGCCATTTTTAACAGCAGTAAATTTACTCCTTTAGCTTTGATGTATAATGGCCACTTAGCTATAACAAACACCAAAAACAATAGAGTGCTTTCAATGAGCTTGGAATCCGGCAACCCTCAAATTTCCTATACCCGTTCAACCTCGGAGCAAATCTTTGATTACCTCCGCGATGAAATTATCAGGATGGACTTGCTGCCTGGGGAGAAAATCCCCGAGAACCTTCTGGCCGAAAAGTTCGGTGTAAGTCGCACACCTGTGCGCGCCGCACTGGCGGAACTCTCCTCCAATGGCTTCGTGGAAATACGCCCCCAGCGCGGCACCTTCGTCACCAAACTGAGCATCAACCTGATCCTTGAGGCCCGCTTTATTCGCGAGGCGCTGGAAGTTGCGGTTGTCAGCCATGTCGCGGAAAACCAGCCTCCAGGGATAATAGAAAAATGCGAGCAGGTCTTTGCGGAGCAAAGTGAGTCGGCAAAGGCTGGCGACCCTCTTAAGTTTCAGCGGCTAGACGACAAATTCCATTCAGTGCTGGCCGATGCTACAGGCTTTGGTCGTGTGAGCAAAGTTATTGAAGCAGAAAAAGCTCATATGGATCGCCTCCGTAATCTGAGTTTGCAGGAGTTTGAGGGCCAATACGACCACGTTCTCGAACAGCACAGAGTCATCATTACCGCCATCAAATCCGGTTCCGGGACTAGTGCAAAAAACGCAATGGAAACCCATATGAGAGATGTGTTTGCTATCTTGAGCGTGGCTCCCGAGAAACACCCGGATTACTTTTATTAGGCCCTTACACCCCTTGGCGAGATCCATTCTAAAGGCGCTTTTGCCGGCCGCTCCCCGTCTTCACAGGCAGTGGTTTATACTCCGTTTCCCCTCTTAACCAATAAGTGACAACTGGAAAAGCGGGGCATGAGGCCCAATAATACCGCTGGCAGCTAAGCACACAGCAGAAAAACCCCAGCTGCTATCAACCCGGAGGTATAGCCGTGCAGGCAAATGAACCCTTTAGCGTCGTGAACGACCCAATATGGGAAACAATCCGTCAGGAAACCGAGCGAGAAGCGGCTAACGAACCTGCCCTCGCCAGCTTTCTCCATGCCACGATTCTTAACCACACCACTCTTGAGAGTGCTCTCAGTTTCCATTTGGCCAATAAACTAGCCAGCCCTGCCATTTCTGCCCTGCAGGTTCGCGAGATAATTGAAGACTCTATTCGCAGAGATGACTGTGTGGGGGAGTCCTTAAGAGCCGATATAAAAGCCGTATTCGACCGGGATTCTGCCTGCGATTCTTACATAACCCCTTTTCTCTACTTCAAGGGCTTTCACGCACTGCAGTCCTATCGCGTCGCTCACTGTCTGTGGAGCCGGGGAAGAAAATCACTGGCCTATTTTTTACAGAGCCATATTTCACTCACCTTTGCTGTGGATATTCACCCCGCAGCGCAAATAGGTAAAGGCGTGATGCTTGATCACGGTACCAGCCTGGTGATTGGAGAAACCAGCGTGGTTGAAGACGATGTATCAATCATGCAGTCGGTGACTCTTGGAGGTACCGGGAAAGATGCTGGCGACCGACACCCAAAGATTCGCCGCGGTGTGCTTATCAGCGCCGGCGCGAAGATTTTGGGAAATATTGAAATTGGCGAGGGGGCGAAAATAGGTGCAGGCAGCGTAGTGCTAAAAGATGTTCCACCGCATACCACAGTGGTTGGTGTTCCAGCGGAGCCAGTGGGCAAACCGGCAACGGATTCGCCGGCTTTGGATATGAATCATCAAATCAATTGAGTGTGCCTGGTACGGCCTGAGCTAGCTTAGCGAAACGCCATTACCTCACTAATCTGATCTCGGGCCAGTAAGCACATCAACAAGCGGTCGACCCCCAATGCTACGCCGGCACATGCAGGCAGGCCGGCTTCGAGAGCCTGCAATAGATCACGATCAGGCTCTATTTCGCTGCACCCAAGTCGCTCACGTGTCAGACAGTCGGCGTCAAAACGCCGGCTCTGCTCTTTTGCATCGGTAAGCTCCCAGTAGCCATTTGCCAGCTCGGTGCCATTCCAGTAGAGCTCAAAGCGGCGAGCAATGCGCTCACCCCGCTCGTTTACTAGCAGTTTCGCCAAGGCACTTTGGCACTCAGGGTAATCAAAAATCACTTGTAAGCCGTCAAGGCCAGGCTCTACCAAATGGGTAAAAAGCAGGTCCAGCCAAGTGCTTTTAGCTTCATCCCGCCAACAGACACCAATTTTTTCTTCCGCCAAAAGCTGTAACTGCTCTGTGGTGGCGGAGTGAGGATTGATGCCACAGGCCTTCTCAAATATTGACGCATATGTGGAAAACTGAGCATTTATTGTGGCATCGAAGCGTTGAATAAGCGCAACAAGTTCATTCGCTAGCTGGCGATCATCGAATCCGGGGCGGTACCACTCTAGCATGGTAAATTCCGGGTTGTGCAATCGCCCTGCTTCATCCTTACGGAAGGCTTTTCCAAGGAAATAGATTGCACCACTGCCGGCCGCCAATAAGCGCTTCATAAAATATTCGGGAGATGTTTGCAAAAAATGATGCTGCCCCCCCATGTCGACGCAAAGGCTTTCAATATAAGCATCTGTCACTGTGCTATGCCCGAGCGAGGGCACTTCAACTTCCAATACCCCTAGATCGGCAAAAAAACGCCGAATACCAGAGAGTACCTCCGCACGTGCACGCAGTGTTTCAATGGAGGCTGTGGGCTGCCAGGACATAAACTCCTCTTAAATCAAAAAGGCCAGCACTTGGCTGGCCTTGACGCAAACGAATCGAGAGCGACTGCGAGTTACTTGTTTGCTCTACCGAGGTATTCCCCGGTGCGCGTATCAACTCTCACCGTCTCACCCTGAGAGATAAAAAGAGGAACTTTTACCACCGCGCCCGTTGCAAGCGTAGCTGGTTTGGTACCACCCTGAGCAGTATCACCTTTCAAACCCGGGTCGGTTTCTACAATTTCCAGCTCGACGTGATTGGGTGGTGCCACTGCCAAAGGAGCCCCGTTGTAGAGCGTCACAACCACAGTATCTTCTTCGCTTAACCACTTGGCAGAGTCACCAACAACGGTGGCGTCCCCTTGATGCTGCTCGAACGACTCTGGCTCCATAAAGTGCCAGAACTCACCATCGTTGTATAAATACTGCATGTCCTTGTCCATTACGTCGGCGCCTTCCAGAGATTCTCCAGACTTAAAGGTGCGCTCCCATACCCGCCCGGACTTGAGGTTCTTAAGCCTTACACGATTGAAAGCCTGGCCTTTTCCGGGCTTAACAAACTCATTCTCGACAATGGAGCAGGGATCACCGTCCAACATCACCTTGAGACCGCTTTTAAATTCGTTGGTGGAATAGTTTGCCATTTAACACTCTCTCTATATCTGAAATACCGAATCGCGCGCATTATACAGGAGCGCGCGGCCTGGTCTAATTTTTGGCCGCTAGCCATGTGCCGTACTTTCCATACAAGCGGTGCTTATGCCATTATCCCCCGCCAAACTCACAGTATCTGATGACCCAATGACAGCGACTCCCCCTACCATTATCGCTAGCCTTTCTAACACAAGTGACGAACCAAGCTGGCAAGAGCAACTCAATACGCTCATTAGTTCACCATCAGAACTCTTCGATCTTCTCAGGCTTCCCTCCGAGCTGCTTACGGCTGCGGAAGAGGCAACAAAACTTTTTCCCCTGCGTGTGCCAAGGCCCTATCTAAGCCGTATTAAAAAAGCAGACTTGAATGACCCCTTGCTTAAGCAAGTCTTGCCGCTGGGCTTAGAGCAGGAAGTAAACAATGCGTTTACCAATGACCCCTTGGGGGAGAAAGAAAGCAACCCTGTTAGGGGTATCATTCATAAATATCACGGGCGTGTACTGCTGGTGAGCTCCCCTCAGTGCGCCATTAATTGCCGCTACTGCTTTCGCAGAACATTTGACTATCACAACAATACGCCATCACGACGAGAATGGCTTGAGAGCCTGGATTACCTGGTAAATGATACCAGTATTGAGGAAGTGATTTTCAGCGGAGGCGACCCTTTCACCCTCAGCGATGCACAACTGCGCTGGCTGTTGGAGCAAATATCGAATATCCCCCACGTTAAGCGAATTCGCTTCCATACCCGCCTGCCGATCGTTGTTCCCTCACGAGTCTCTGAGCAACTGCTGAACGTTTTAAGCGCCCTTGGGCAGAAGGTCGTTGTGGTGGTTCATTGTAATCACCCCCAGGAAATTGATGAGCATGTTCAGCATGCATTTCTCAAACTTAGGCATGTTAATATCACTGTGCTGAATCAGGCAGTATTACTAAAGTCGGTAAATGACAGCGCAACCACCCTTATTGAATTGAATAAGCAGTTGTTTCAGTGCGGTGTACTACCGTACTATCTTCACCTCATGGACAAAGTAACGGGCACAGCGCACTTCCAAGTGCCAGAAGTAGTTGCCAAGAAAATTCATACGGAATTATTGGCGGCACTCCCCGGTTACCTGGTACCCAAACTGGTCAGGGAAGAGCGCGGTGCACACAGCAAAACGCTAGTGCAATGATTGCACAACCCTCTCTGCGAGCACTTGTTCGCGCTTAGAGCTTCCCCTGAAACTTTCCGCGCCAAAATAAAGCGCTATACTCAAGGTATTTAGGGATGGAACTATCTTTCAGTGATATGACGCAGCACAACCTTCCGCAATTTGTCGAAGCTCTGAAACAGGAGCCGGCGACTCTTAGCAAGCTGTCTTTTTGCCCAAGCAAAAAGACGGTTAAGGTGCGGGAGTGGGCCGAAGAAATGCGCGCTACGCAAACCTCTGCTACAAGCGCAGCGCTCTATAAAGCCCTGCCGGAATTTGCTCGGCTAAAAATCGATACAGAAACACGGCTGGAAATGCTGGATCAAGTAAGACCTTTAGCCCAACACACCATTGAGGGCCTCACTCGCGAATTCCTCAATAGACCAATCAATGCCTCCGAAGACGCCCATCGTTCAGCCATCATCGCTCAAGCGCTTCAAAAAGCCATGATTGATGGCTACGCCAAATGCGTTGAAGAACTCTGTAGCGTAAAGCGCTTTCGTCCGACCACTAAAGAACTGCTGGCCAGATCGCTGCACCGAGCCATATCGGGGATTAGTCACTTGTTCTTTCGCAGCTATCAACTCTACATCGAGCAACCTGAAGGCTTCTGGCACAAGCTGCACGCACTGTTTCAAATTGCCGATTACTTCGACTTACTGGCGAACTCAGTGCTCGACCCGATGCTCAAAACCACTCGAGCCACCAATTTGCAGACAGCCTATATGCGAGTATTGGTGATGGCCACGGCGAAACTCAATCAACTAAAACACAATGATATTTCTTATATTTATGACGGCCTGGAGACCTGGGCGCAATACACCCGCTTGCACCCGAGCAACTACCAAGACTCAGATCTATTCTATCTTGTAAATATCTCAAGCGACCTCCCGCCAATTTATCGATCTCGCTTTGAAGGAAAAAGCAGTGACCGAGTGCTGCAGTTGAACTTCAAGGTTTTAGTTAGCCTATTAAGCAAACTAAGCCCCAATGAAAGCAGCCTAAGTACAGATTCACATGGCTCTCTAACACTACCAAAAGGCTTTCCACTGGCGCTACTGGATCACCTCACCAGCTGCTGGAGCAGCATCTCCCAGCGCCAGCAGGAACGAAGAAGCGTGCAAGGCAAGGCAGAAATCTGCATCGGCCTGGTTAATGTCCATAGCTGTATCTGTGACCAGAGTTTTGACGACTTCGTTGAAGAAGATTTAAGTGCCGGATACAGTCAAGACGTTATGGACGTTTTCTCACCAGCAGAAGACGAGGACAAAGCCGTGCATAAGAGCAGCGCTCCACGCCATGAAGTAAGCGTACAAAATGTAAGCTCTGGCGGGTATTGTCTGCTGTGGAAAAAGGACATGCCGCAAAAATTGCAAGCAGGCGAGCTAATAGCTATGAAAGAAAAGGGCCGTCATAGCTGGACTGTGGGCGTCATTCGCTGGCTCAGACAATTCAAAGAAAGCTCTCAGCTGGGCATCCAAATTCTCGGCAACCACCCAAAAGCGTTTGGTGCAGGGCAAATGTACGATATGGGCGGTTACGCCGACTATATGCGGGCCATATACGTTCCCGCAGCGAAAAATGGCAAAATGCCTGCCTCTATTCTTACTTCATCTGCGCCTTTCAAAGAGGGAGACAAGGTAAAAGTATATGATGGAGAGAAAAGCTTTAAGGCTAGACTAACAAGAAAACTGTTTAGCACAACGTCTGTTCAGCAGTTTGCTTATCAGCCAATCGAGGTGGCACAGGGTGACGGGTCATCCAACAAGCCCAACAAGAAGGCTGGCACTCAAGGCTTTGATAATAATTGGGAGTAATACCTCACAGATTACCACCAGGTGGGCCATACTTTGGGCTGTATTGACACCGGTCACTCTGGGCAGCCAATTCCATTTTGCTGGCGCGATCTCTGAGGCTATACTTATATTACTAGTAAACTTGCAGGCCCCGAATTTTAGAAGCGCTGGTTCTATGTAGATTAAAGTCTGTTTTGCTTTAGTCTTTATTAGATATAGTCTCGCCAAGAGCCTAAAAAACCAGCGATCACTAATACAAGGGCGCACGCTTAACACGTGACACTTCGGCCCTTATGTCTCAAACGAAAACAATTAGATTGCTGATTCTAAATGACTCCCGTTCAGAAGCGGAACGATTAATCAGCATGCTTCATAATGCCGGCCGGCCCGTTAGGGCTCAGCACGTTGACAGTGAAGAAGCACTCAACAAACTGCTGCAGGAAAAAGTCTGGGACTTGATGATAGGCCTGGACAGCAGTAAGAGTTTCAAGCCTCTGGAAGCTATTCGGCTGATTCAACGACTCAATAAAGACGTCCCCTTCTTACTGCAAACAGATAACGAGGGTACTCAGCCGGTCGTTGAAGGCCTAAAAATGGGCGCGGTGGATGTAGTACGCGTCGATGAAGACCAACACCTGCTGCTGGTTATCCAGCGAGAATACAATAGCCGGGAGCAACGCGACCAACGGCGCTTTGCCGAGCGGCGCCACAAAGAAATAGAGCGACGCAACCAGCAGCTGCTGGACAGCTCTAGAGATGCCATTGCCTTTATTCAGGACGGCATGTTTCTGTATGTTAATGAATCGTTTACGGAGCTATTCGGCCAGGAAAACCGTGACGAGCTTGAATGCATGCCGGTGATAGACGTCATCCATGAAAAAGACCAGGACAAAGTAAAGCGCTTCCTCAAAGAGTTCACCTTGAAAGGCAGCGAAGTGGATACCACCACACTCGAGTTTTGTGTCGCCATGGACGATGGCAGCCAGCGCCCCCTAAAGGTGGACGTGCGCAAATCAAGCTACGACGAAGAGCTCTGCATCCAGTTTCTGATTCGCACCAGCTCAGCAAACAGCGAAGAGCTGGAAGCTCAGCTGGCCCAAATCAAAAGCCAGGATCTGGCAACAGGCCTGTTTAATAAAAATTACCTGCTCGACGCGCTGCACTTAGCTGTCGACCAATCAGAAAACCTAAACAGCGCCCTGTACTGCATCGGCATTAGTAAATTCAATGAAACGGTAACGACCAAATTAGGTGTTGCGTCTTCAGACATTGTACTCGGCTCCGTAGCAGCCTACGCAAAAACCCTTACCAGCAAAGATGACGTTCTGTGCCGTTACGGCGAAAATACCTTCATGCTGCTAACCCAGAATGTCGCTGCCGACGGTGCCCTAAAGCGCGCCCAGGAACTGTGCAAACAGCTAACAGATCACATCGTCGACGTGGATGGCTCCACGCTGCAATTTCACTATGCCATTGGTGTTTCGGTTATCAACGAGACAACAGCCAATGGAGAAATGCCTATAAACCAAGCGCTAAAAGCACTCAAAGCCGCCGCTGGCGATGCCGATAAAACCGAGCTTCCAGTAAAACTGTACGAGCCCGAAAGCAAGAAAGAGCAAAAGAAAGATATCTCGAATATGGTTCAGCGCGCCATAGAGAGTGGTCGCTTCAAGCTGCTATATCAACCCATTCTCAGCCTTCGCGGCTCCGAAAAAGAGCACTATGAAGTGTTATTGAGAATGGTAGATGATGAAGGCAGTGAAATATCACCAAATGAATTCCTCTCTGCAGCCTCAAAAATAGGCGCAACAACGAAAATAGATCGCTGGGTAGTGCTGGAATCCATCAAGATTCTTTCCGAGCATAGAAAAAACGGCAATCAAACACACCTGATCGTTAACTTAAGCCGCGAGTCCATGCTCGATTCAACGCTTCCACCCTGGCTTGCCGTTGCTTTTAAGGCCGCAGGCTTACCCTCAGATGCGATAATTTTCCAGTTGGCTGAAATTGACATCAACGACCATTTGAATGTGGCCGCGTCATTTACCGAGCAGATCAATAAAATAGGTAGCTCTTGCAGTGTTTCGCGCTTTGGTTGCGCCCTTAATCCCATGAACGCGCTTAACCATGTAACTTGCAGCCATGTGAAAATCGACGGTTCATTTACGCAGGAATTGCAGAGCTCAAACGAAGATGCCGCACAAGCCATTAATGAAATTGTCAGCGAACTTCACCAACACGACAAAATTACTATTGTGCCCTTTGTAGAAAACGCCAGTGTACTCTCCAAGCTATGGCAATCCGGGGTTCATTATATTCAGGGTTACTACTTACAGGGCCCCACAGACGCAATGAATTACGATTTTGATACGGAAAGCTAGCGACCTTGCTCGCTGGCGCCTGCTGAAGGGGTTCCGAGCACAAGGTCTCACACCATACATTAATCGATCTCTCTATCTCGAAAGCCCATCAAATACAAAATAGCGTCCAAGCCAAGGTTCGATATCGATTGTTTGGCCTCAGCACGAACCAGGGGTTTTGCCCTAAAGGCGATACCCAAGCCCGCAATGCTAAGCATGGGCAAATCATTTGCTCCATCGCCCACAGCTACAACTTGCTTTAGAGAAATGCCTTCCTGTTCTGCAAGTGCTGTTAATAGCTCCGCCTTGCGATTGCCGTTAACAATTTCACCTTTAACCTCCCCCGTCACTTTGCCATCGACAATATCGAGGTCGTTGGCAAACACGTAATCGATGCCCAACTTGTTCTGTAAAAACCGACCAAAATAATTAAATCCGCCGGAGAGTATTGCTGTCTTGTAACCCAGTTTATTCAAGGTACCAATGAGACGCTCAGCCCCTTCTGTAACCGGCAGCTGTTGCGCTATTTCTTCCAGTACAGATTCGTCAAGCCCTTTGAGTAAAGCCACACGACGCTTAAAGCTCTCGTTGAAGTCCAGCTCGCCCCGCATGGCAGCCTCGGTAATCTGCGAGACTTGATCGCCAACACCCGCCGCTTTCGCCAGCTCATCTATCACTTCCGCTTCGATCAAAGTGGAATCCATATCAAAACACACCAGGCGCCGCGTGCGGCGGAACATACTGTCTTCCTGAAAGGCAATATCCACATCCATTTCGGAAGCCAACTCGGCAAAATCTGCACGCAAATCAGCGATGTTTTTAGCGCTTCCCCGCGCAGAGAACTCTACACAGGCAATAACGTTGTCATTAGTTTGGTCGAGATGAACGCGCCCGGATAGGCGGCTGATGTTATCGATATTCAAACCGTGCCGGGCAACAATGCTGGTTAAAGCAGAAATCTGACTTGCCGTAATTCGCCTTGCCAACAAGCTTATGATATGGCGTTCTTTACCCTGATGGCTCACCCACTGATCGTAGCTATCCGCAGTGATGGGTTGAAAGCGCACCTGCATTCCCATCTCGTGTATGCGGTATAAAATATTTTTCACCAGCGGCGAAGATTGGCTCTCTTCCGGGATATCCACCAGTATTCCCAAAGAAAGGTTATCGTGAATAACCGCCTGACCTATGTCCAGAATATTGGCTGAGTTTTCAGCCAATATTCTGCTAACTTCAGAGGTAACTCCGGGCTTATCTTGCCCCGAAATGGTAATTAAAATAAGTTCGCGCACAGCCCTGGCCTGTATTCTGGTAAAGTTCGGGGCGGAATTATAAAGGAAGCCACTTGCTACTGCTTCACCCATGAGGAATTTGTTTTGAAACTCTACTTCCAAGGCCCCTCCCCTCTGGCGGGCTGTTTATTTGGCTTGCTTATCGGCATTGTCCTTACCTTGATGCTGACCATCCCGAATGTTCAACAGCGGCAGAACCAGCAGGCTCAACACTATGGCCAGGCCTTGGCGTCCATGGCCGCTAGCCAGGCAATCGATGCCAGTTTTAATCACGATCTGGTGCGACTGCAGGTGATACTGGAAGATGTGATGAAAAACCCCGCTACCCAGCTGGCAACCATTCACGACGTAGAGAACAAATTACTGGTTCAGGCAGGAGATTCACGAACGAAGGCTGGCGAAGCGTATACAGCGCCTATTGTGCTGCACGACAGTATCGCCGGTTATGTCTCCGTTTCTCTCAGCCCCAAGCCATCTATCGCAGGAAACAACACACGCCTGTTTGCAGCACTCTTGGCCTTGGTACTGGCACTGTTAGCCTGGGAACTGCATCGCAGCGGCTCAATCAAGCTGGAACCCAAACACCAGGCGGCCTCGCCCCTTGGCGAGGAGCAAGACCCGTTTGTTGAACAGGAGCCAGAGGATGATTGGCCGAAGGTCTACAGCATTATCCATTTAAAAAACCTCAAGGTACTGCAACAACAGTTGAACGGCGAAAACCTGCGACTCACTCTCGGCCAAGTAGAACAAACTATTGCTGATGTGCTGGCGCTCTACAACGGCGCCAGCTTTGAACGCGAAAACGATCAGTACCGCCTCACATTCATTGCCAACGATGCCACCAACGAGGCCCTGTTTCGCGCCGCTTGCAGTGCCTGGCTAATCGTCGAGCTTAGCAGCATTATCAACAACATCCCTCTCGATCTTGCTGCCTTTGTTTCGGCAAACCAGCAGGACTTAATACCTGCAAACCTGCCCATTGCTGGGCTGGTGCTAGAAACCCAGGCAGCAGCAGACGAGCTGATCAGCAGGCGATTAAAATTTCTGGAATTAGGCTCGGAAGATGGCAGAAAGGTGGTTTCAGGTTTTGAGCAGCCCTTTCAGTCGCTACTTGAAAAACAGCGCGCCCAGTTAGCCCAGCTTTGCTAACTGGCGGAGCTTAAACACAGCACCTGCAAAAAAGGGCCTGCTGGTGCACTAGCGTTTACTGCCCAAACCGCTTACCACCAGCACTAAGATAGTCACGTTCTTCTTGGCTGGGCTCTCGACCAAGCACTTCATTCCTATGAGGAAAACGACCAAATTGAGCAATAAGCTCATGGTGATCGCGCGCGTATCTTGCTGTATTTTCAATATAGGAGCGATACGGCTCTGAGGCTCGTGCCTCTAAGGCTTCAAACAACTTAAGGCCTTGCTCCTGTCTCGACAAATCCTCAGCGTGCTGCAGTGGCATCAGCAAAAACACACAATAAATGGGATGCATGGAGAGGTGCAGCCCTTTTGCCAGCGCTACATCCAGCAAACGAAGCGAGAAATCATCAAACTGAAAGGCTTTTGCCGAACGCCGAAAACAATTACGGCTGTATTGATCGCAGAGCAAAATAGCGGCGAGCAATTCATCCTCATTCAGAGTATCAAGCGCGGACATGAGAGGCTCCGGCACTAAGTCAAACAAATGACCGAACCGTTCCACAATCTCCTTGTCAAAGGAAACAGCGCCTGAATACCATCGACCGGCTACCGACTGCAATTGCTCCGGGTGGGCGTCACATTCAGAGAACCAGAATTCAATTATTTCTTTTGCGGGTATTAGTGTCATAGGGCAATAGCCTCAATAGGCAAAAAAGCTTAAACAAAGTGTCATATAAAAGTCATCATACAGCATTAGCCTTTGGGCTAATTTAGTTGCTGCAATAAATCTGTCGCACGAAGCGAACAGAGGGACACCTAATGATAAACGTAGAAAAAGCAATAACAACAAAATTTCCAGCGTTTGCTAAAAAATCCGCGCTTATTCGCAGACCAACTTTAACCCTGTTAAAAAAACTCGTTTACGAGAACGAAATAAACGACTTCCTGCTGGAGAATAAAGACAAGCAGAGCATGGCCTTTGTTAATAGCGTCTTTAACTACTTCAATTTCACCTTTACGGTGGATGAGCAAGATAGAAACAACATTCCCCAAGCGGGCAAGTTGGTTGTTATTGCAAACCACCCCATTGGCTCTTTAGATGGCCTGGCCATTTTGAAATTAATTTATGAAGTTCGTCCAGATGTAAAGATTCTCGCCAATGATATGCTGATGAACTTTGAAAACCTCAGTGACCTGCTGATACCACTGGATAATATGACTGGCGGTAGCGCACGGCGCAGTTACAAACGGGTGGTCGATGCGCTCAACAAGGAGCAAGCGATAATCGTATTCCCTGCCGGGGAGGTTTCGCGCGCGCGCCCAACCGGCGTTAGAGACACAAAGTGGCGGCCGGGCTTCCTGCATTTTGCACGCAAAGCAAAAGCGCCTATCTTACCTGTACATATTGGGGCGAAAAACTCGCTACTTTTTTATGGCGCTTCCGCAATTTTTAAGCCCCTGGGTACAGCCCTGCTTGCCCATGAAATGTTTAACAAAAAATCCAGCAGTATTAAATTTAGCATTGGCAAACCAATTCCTTTGGAGTCATTAAAAACTGAGCATTTACAGGATCGCACGCTGGTTAAGCGTTTAAAGAAACACGTTTACAACATTGGCAGCACAAGCAGTAAAGCGTTTATCACAGAAAAAAAGTTAGCCGCGCCTGAACCAGCAAAAAAAATTGAACAGGAGCTTTTTCAGGCGCAAAAGATTGGCTCCACTCGCGACCACAATGAAATTTACCTTGTTGACTACCACCATAACTCATCCGTTATTAAGGAAATTGGTCGTCTAAGAGAAATTACTTTTCGTAAAGTAGGAGAAGGCTCCGGCCAAAAGCGTGACCTGGATATCTATGACCAGCACTATCGTCATCTGGTTCTGTGGAACACACATAACAGAGAAATCGCTGGTTCCTACAGGCTGGGTATTGGCAAGGATATTATCGAGTCGCAAGGCATAAAAGGTTTCTACACCAGCAGCCTGTATCGCTACACCCCGGAAATTGAAAATTTCCTTAGTCAGGGTGTAGAACTTGGACGCAGCTTTGTGGCCCCCCAGTATTGGGGCAAGGCTTGCCTGGATTATTTGTGGCAGGGTCTCGGCGCTTATCTGGCGCACAACCCGGAGGTGCGTTTTTTAATCGGACCGGTGAGCATGAGCGCAGACTACCCGAGAGACTTGATGGACACTCTGGTCTATTTCTATCGTCGCTACTATGCTTGCCCTCAAGACCTGGCCAAGGCCAATCACCCGTACCTGCTTTCCACTGAAAAAATAGAGCAGCTGGATACGTTCTTTACAGATATGGATGCGGATTCGGCCTTCGATGTAATGCAAGGACGTTTCTCGCAGCAGGGGCACAAGCTTCCTGTACTCTTTAAGCAGTACACCGCTTTATTTGAACCTGGCGGTTTTCAGTCCATTGTTTTCAGCCGCGACCCGGATTTTGGCGACTGTCTTGATGGGCTATGCATGGCGGATTTGCGCAAATTAAAAACAAGCAAGCGCAAACGCTATATCAAGGGCTAGCTCACTTAGCATAGAAAAATGCACTCTTCAAACAGCTATCGCAGGTGTCGTTGATGCCTTTCCTTGGTTTCCAGTTTTTTCTTGTCACTCTTCTTAAGCAGTACATAAGTAGCGCCGTAACTGCCATGCTGTTTTTGCGCAGAGTGAAAAGCCAGCACTTCGTCAAATTGTGGCAACCAGTGGGCAACACAGCTTTTTAACAAGGCTGGCGTATTTCGCCCCTCGCCTTTCCCATGAGTCACCAACGCGCAACGCACGTCGCTTTCCACACAATCTTTAATAAACTGATAGATGCTTTTACGCGCATCATCCACAGATAGGCGATGGAGGTCCAGGCGCGCATCAAGAGAGTATTTACCAAGACGAAGGTTTTTGAACACCCCGTGCTGCACTCCGGGACGCTGATAGCTCAATACCGCAAGCGGGTCGACGAGCTCAACAGGCACCGATAGCGGATCTTCTTTTTGCTCTTTTATGGCCTCCGCAGCAAGCCTGCGCTCCTGCTTGTCCACATCCGCATCTTTTGAGCTATTAACACTCACCCGCTTTTCCAGCTTGATGGGTTTTACATCATCACCAAGCAAGGAGCTAAATTCATTCTCTTCTGCCATATTTACCTCGGCCCACCTACATCAGCTACTGGACAATACGGTAGCAGGGCACGTATTCCTGAGTAGGAATTTTCATGCGTTTTTGTGCCACAAAAGACCGTAAAAGTTTATCCAGCGGCTTGATAATTTCAGCTTCGCCGTGAATCTCATAGGGGCCGTGTTCCGCAACCGCTTTTATGCCGTGCTCTTTAACATTGCCATCAACAATGCCAGAAAATGCTCGACGTAAGTTAGCCGCCAGCTCATTTACTGGCACAGCCTTGTGTAATTGCAGCTTGGACATATTGTCGTGCGTAGGGCTAAAGGGCGTCTGTAATTCCTGGTCTATTTTAAGCACCCAATTAAAGTAAAACGCATCGTGCATATATTTGCGGTACTCCGTCACGCGCTGCATACCATCTTTCATTTTTCGCGCAACTTCAACCGGGTCGTCAATCACAATCTCATAGAGGGACTGCGCCTCTTCACCCAGAGTCTGCCCAATAAACTCATCAATCTGCTGGAAATATTCTGCGGCCTTTGCGGGGCCAGTAAATATTAATGGGAAGGGAAGGTGTTTGTTTTCCGGGTGTAACAAAATGCCCAAAATATACAGAATTTCTTCTGCGGTTCCCACGCCACCGGGAAACACTACAATTCCATGGCCGCTGCGAACAAAAGCCTCAAGGCGCTTTTCGATATCTGGCATTATTACCAGCTCGTTCACAATGGGGTTAGGTGATTCTGCCGCGATAATACCAGGCTCGGTTATACCGATATAACGCCCTTGTTTTCGCTGCTTGGCATGGCCAAATGTGGCACCCTTCATTGGTCCTTTCATGGCGCCGGGCCCACAGCCGGTACAAATATCTATGGCACGCAACCCCATTTCATAACCAACTTCTTTGGAGTAGTCATACTCTATTTCGTCAATAGAGTGCCCCCCCCAACACACGGCTATATTCGGCTCACTGTTTATACGCAACAAACTGGCATTACGTAAAATGTAAAAAACAGCGTTAGTAATTCCTGCCGATGTGGATAGGTCTGCGTCGGAGTTTTCCAGCAATTCGTTGTTAACGTAGATGATGTCCCGCAGCGCAGAAAAAAGGTGCTCTTTTATACCCTGAATAATGCCCTCATCAACAAAAGCATTTGACGGTGCATTCACAAGGCGTAATTTTATACCCCTCTCCTGCGGAATAACTTCTACAGAAAAATCTTTAAAGGCGTCCAGCACCTGTTGGGTGTTGTCAGTTTCCTCACCAGTATTCAGTGCTGCCAGAGCACAGCGCCGAAAGCACTCGTTAACCTCAAGGTTGCTGCTATCGATTAAACGAGCGACTTCCTGCTGCGACAACACATTTAAGGTGTTGTCCGGTGAAATAATGGATGAAACTTTTTCTCCATTGAATACGCTTTCCACTGAAATCTTCCTGTTAGTGCACGTGACCGTGATCAATTTCTTCTTGAGTGGCCTCTCGAACCGCCTCAACGCTGACGGCGAAGTTGAGGACTTTGCCTGCCAGGGCGTGGTTTGCATCAATGGTGATGCCATCGTCGGCTACATCTTTAACAACCACGAACTGTACTTCACCATTGGGCCCCTGAGCCTGAAACTCCATGCCCACTTCAATTTTTTCGATGCCGGTAAACATATCTTTGGGCAGTGTTTGAATAAGGTCTGCTTGCAGCTCCCCGTAACCATCTTCAGGCTGCACTACCACGTCTTTTTTATCACCTACAGAACAACCGATCAGCTGCTGCTCCAAACCGGGGATGATATTACTCGCACCAGCGAGAAAATTAAGCGGATCGCGGCCTTCGGAAGTATCGATAACTTCACCATCTTCGCCAGTTAGAGTGTAGTGGATGGATACCACGGAGTTATTTTCAATTTTCAAAAGGAGGCTCCTAGGAGGGGGAATGTGAATTGAGGCGGAAGTGTAACGTAGCGCAGAGCAAATTACGACGCAGTACCCCCATGGAATGGGCGTATACCGGCAGATTCGCTGCGAATACATAGGAGAGGAAAGGGAAAATAAAGAAAGCCCGCAAGCTCATCTCAGGAGAATGAGATGGGCTGGCGGGTAAGCGCGAGGCTATCGCTATCTTCTACTTGGCTGTTTGTTGCCTTGTAATGAGCTACTTGTTTGCTCGATTGTTGATGAGTTCATCAACCACGCTCGGATCGGCGAGTGTCGAGGTATCACCAAGCGCCTCTGTTTCATTAGCGGCAATCTTACGAAGTATTCTGCGCATAATTTTACCAGATCTTGTCTTGGGAAGACCCGGCGCCCACTGAATGATATCCGGCTTTGCTATAGGCCCGATTTCTTTTACACACAATTTAACCAACTCTTTCATCAGCTCATCACTGGGGTCTTCGCCAGACATAAGCGTCACATAGGCATATATGCCCTGCCCTTTGATGTCATGGGGATATCCCACAACCGCCGCTTCGGCAACCTTCTCGTGCAGCACCAGTGCGCTCTCCACCTCTGCCGTACCCATGCGGTGACCGGAAACATTGATTACATCGTCCACGCGGCCGGTAATCCAGTAGTAACCGTCTTCGTCACGCTTTGCGCCATCACCGGTGAAATAATAACCCGGGAAGGTGGAGAAGTAGGTTTGCACCAGCCGGTCATGATCGCCAAATACAGTGCGTATCTGGCTGGGCCAGGAAGCTTTTATTACCAGGCTGCCCTCGCCAACGCCTTCGATTTCCTTGCCTTCCGCATCCAGCAAGGCGGGCTCAACACCAAAGAAGGGGTTGGTTGCAGAGCCGGGCTTAAGGGCGGTGGCTCCGGGGAAAGGAGTAAGCATGTGAGCACCCGTTTCTGTTTGCCACCATGTGTCCATTATCGGGCAGCGGCTATCGCCAACCACCTTGTAGTACCACTCCCAGGCTTCCGGGTTGATAGGCTCACCGACAGAACCGAGTATGCGCAGAGACTTGCGCGAACAACGAGTAACAAACTCATCGCCCTGCCCCATCAGCGCGCGAATGGCAGTAGGTGCGGTATAAAAACTTGCCACATTGTGTTTATCCACCACCTGCCAGCAACGAGAAGCATCGGGATAGGTGGGTACTCCTTCGAACATCAGCGTAGTGGCACCATTCGCCAGTGGGCCATATACGATATAGGAGTGGCCAGTCACCCAGCCTACATCGGCGGTACACCAGTAAACTTCCCCTTCCTGGTAGTCGAACACGTATTTATGGGTCATCGCCGCCTGCAACAAATAGCCGCCGGAACAATGAAGTACACCTTTAGGTTTACCTGTTGAGCCAGAGGTATAGAGGATGAACAGCGGATCTTCTGCGTCCATGGATTCAGCGGGGCAGTCTGCGCTCACCTCATCCATCATCTCGTGATACCAAACGTCGCGATCGGCATTCCAGGCAATATCACCACCTGTGCGCTGAACGACTATCACGCTGCTTACATTAGGGCAGGCATCTACGGCTTTATCCGCGTTGGCTTTCAATGGCACCTTGCGACCACCGCGAAGGCTTTCGTCAGACGTAATAACAACCTTGCAGTCAGAATTTTGAATACGGTCTTTTAAGGCTTCCGGGGAGAATCCGCCAAAAACAATTGAGTGGATAGCACCGATACGCGCACAGGCCAACATGGCGTAGGCGGCTTCGGGAATCATTGGCAGGTAGATACAAACTCTATCCCCCTTTTTTACGCCACGATTTTTATAGACGTTTGCGAGCTTGCACACCTTTTCATGCAGCTCTTTATAAGTGATTTTAAGATCTTCGTTCGGGTCATCGCCTTCCCAGATGATCGCAACCTGATCACCTCGGGTTTCCAGATGCCTGTCAATACAGTTATAGGAAACGTTTAGCTTGCCCCCTTCAAACCAGCTCGCTTCACCTTTGTGAAAGTCGAACTTGCGAACGCTTTCCCATTTTTGATCCCATGTTAAAAACTCTTCCGCCTGTGCTGACCAAAAACCGGCTGGATCAGCAATTGATTGCGCATACATCTCGTCATATTTTTCTTTAGTAATGTGTGCGTTAGCGGCAATAGCCTCAGGTACAGCATACAAATTGTCAGACATAGATAGGCTCCATTAACTTTTTTTTGGCGTATTAAGCGCAAGGCTTACAGCAGATAATTATTGTTTTATTGATAGAGAGTTTGGATAGCCACGCAATTGCTGCAAAGCGTCATGCGGAATCCATCATAACGTGTTTGCAGATTAGCAGACACAATTGGGGGAAGGGAATTCTACTTTGGTTGAGGTGGCGCAAATAGAAAGCTGAGCTAGATCAAATACAAATAAACCTTTATAAAAACAAGGCTTTATTTTTGACACCCATGTCTGCTACGAATCTGCTAGGCCACCTGTACAGGTATCGTATTGGTGGTTCTGTCCACGGAGTTGTCTTGATTGAGGTACACCAGCTTGGGCTTAAAGCCCTCCGCTTCAGCTTCTTCCATCTGGCCGTAAGCAGCAATAATGATGCGGTCGCCAACCTGCACGCGCCGCGCTGCAGCACCATTCATGGAAATGGTGCGAGAACCCGCTTCTGCGAGAATCACATAAGTGGAAAAGCGCTCGCCATTGTCCACATTGTAGATATCGATCTGCTCAAACTCACGTAAACCAGCAAGTTTCACCAGATCGGCATCTATCGCGCAGGAGCCGTCGTACCACAATTCTGCCTGCGTCACACAAGCCATGTGCAATTTACCTTTTAACAGCGTAATTTGCATAAATCTGCCTCTTCAAGCCTCGCCAAGTGTCAGCGAGACATTATCGATTAATCTTGCACTCTGAGTATACATGGCACCCAGCACGCATAAGTTCAAGTCATCCGCTGCTGCGGGTTCCAGGGTTTTGCCGTTACATACGGACACGTAGTCCGCCCGGAACCCAGCCTCACTCATCTGCGCTTTCGCCTCGGCCTCCAAACGCAGGAAATCCCGCTCTCCCGACTCTATCTTAGACTTTATCCAGTTCAGAGAACGATTAAGCTGGTTCGCCCGGGGTCGCTCATCTGCCGTGATAAACCCATTGCGAGAGCTCATCGCCAAGCCGTCGGCCTCCCGTACAATTTCACCGGCAACAAGCTCCACCGGCATGCACAGGTCTTCAACCATGCGGCGTATTATAGCCAACTGCTGGTAATCCTTTATACCAAACACGGCAATATCTGGCTGAACAATATTGAACAGCTTGCTGACTACCGTGGTTACTCCTTCAAAGTGGCCCGGTCTGCTGGCTCCGCACAGTACTTTTGCCATGGAAGGTACGATCACTCGTGTTTGCGCATCCATCCCATTGGGGTAGACCTCACTCTCCTCTGGGCAAAAGAGGTAGTCGCAGCCCACCCCTCTCAGTTTCTGGCTATCTTGCTCCAGCGTGCGCGGGTACTTGTCCCAGTCTTCGTTCAGGCCAAACTGCATGCGGTTCACGAATATACTCACCACCACCACATCGCACAACGCCTGGGCCTGCGTTACCAGAGCCAGGTGAGCATTGTGAAGATTACCCATGGTAGGTACAAAACCTATGGTTTTCCCTTCTTGCCGCGCTTTTTTGAGGGCTTTGCGAATGCTTTTGATGTGATGAAGTAGTTCCATAGGGGGAGTTTAGCTTCAAATTGGGGCCGGGATAATACCTTTGCAAGGCAGCAGCGGCAAGAGCGCCAACGCTTAATCCTGCTGAGAAAAGTACTCCGGAGAAAGGTTGTCGAAGCGTGTAAACTTGCCCACAAAGGCAGCTCTGCAGGTACCGATCTCGCCATTACGCTGCTTGCCAATAATCAGCTCGGCTATACCTTTGTCGTTACTCTCTTCGTTGTAATACTCATCGCGATAGATAAACAGGATGACATCGGCATCCTGCTCGATGGCACCGGATTCCCTCAGGTCGGAGTTCATCGGCCGCTTGTTGGGCCGCTGTTCCACGCCCCGGTTAAGCTGCGAAAGCGCGATTACAGGGCAGTCGTATTCCTTTGCCAGAGCCTTCATAGACCGGGATATCTCGGAAATTTCCTGGGTTCGCCCCTCCGTATGCCCTGCTACCTGCATCAACTGCAAATAGTCGATCATTATCATTGCCGGGTTGCCGTACTCCCGGGCAATACGACGCACGCGGGCCCGCACTTCATTCGGCGTAAGGCCGGCGGTATCATCGATAAACAATTTTTTGTCTTTTAATTTGCGGAAGGTGGGCTCCAAGCGATGAAGGTCTTCCATATCCAGGTTGCCGTTACGCAAGGCTCCCTGATCAATGCGCCCCACGGAGGAAATCATCCGCATCACCAATGAGTCCGCCGGCATCTCCAGGCTGAACACCAGCACCGGCTTTTGCTGACTGAAAACAGCGGATTCCACGAAATTGAGTGCCAGTGCTGTCTTACCCATAGAGGGTCTTGCCGCAAGTACGATCAATTCACCAGGCTGCCAACCCGAGGTTTTTTCATCCAGCTCTGTAAGGCCTGTGGTAAGACCGGTGATATCGGAATCCGACTTAACCAACTCGTCAATCTTGTCTGCTGTTCGTTTGAGTAGCGCGTTTACATCTTCGAAACCACCTTCCTTGGGGCGCTCCTCGGCTATCTCCAGCACTTTCTTTTCGGCCATCTGCAGCAAATCGTCAGAGGCCAAGCCTGCGGGGTTAAAACTGGCGCGACTAATTTCGGTTGCCGCAGAAATCAACTGCCGCAAGGTTGCACGCTCACGAACAATGCGGGCATAAGCAACGACGTTAGCGCTGCTGGGCACATTGGTTGCGAGGTCTGCAAGGTAATCCAGCCCACCAACAGATTCCAGTTCGTCTGACTGCTGCAAATGTTCAGAGAGGGTAATTACATCGAGGGGCTGCTCACGCTCAACCTGAACCAGCATGGCGCGGTAAACTTTCCGGTGGGCCGATTTGTAAAAATCCTGCTCAGATACCACCTCGGCCACGGAGTCGAAGGCGGAAGCGTCCTGCATAAGCCCACCCAGCACCGATTGCTCAGCCTCGAGAGAATGAGGTAAAACGCTGCCGTGCTCGCCAAGGCCAACAGGCCCCAAGGGAGTATCCGCGCTTAACTCTGCAGTGGTTTCGGACATAGTGGCTTTCTTTTAGACGAAAAAAGGCGCAGTTCAATACAGCTCCCGCTGCGTTAAACTACGCCTACTTTATCGGTATCGCCAAGCTGTGAGCAAGCACAGCCAGCAATTACTCGGATTCGATGATCAGCTTAATAACGTGGGTCACGTCAACGTGAAGTTGAATATCAACCTCATATTCACCGACTTCACGCAAAGTGCCTTGCGGCAGCTTCACTTCAGACTTGGACACGTCAACACCCGCTTCTGTGATCGCATTGGCGATATCACGGGCACCGATTGAGCCAAACAGCTTGCCTTCATCCCCTGCTTTCGCAGTAATGGTGAATTCGCCTTTCGCTTCAAGCAGCTTGGCGCGGCCTTCAGCGGCTGTTTTACGGTCTTCAGCAGCGGCTTCCAGCTCAGCGCGACGTGCTTCAAACTCAGACACGTTTTTTTCTGATGCAGAAATCGCTTTGCCTGATGGCACCAAGTAGTTGCGGCCATAACCAGCCTTAACGTTAACCTTGTCACCAACGGTTCCCAATTTGCCAACTTTTTCGAGCAGAATAACTTCCATCTCGGTTTCCTCTAATGTTTCAGCCTTTAGGCTGTAAATTAAATCTCTTTCTGTAATCAATCCACACGTCAGACAGGCCAATAAGAGCCAGAAAAACGCCTATCAATGGCAGTGCAAGATAGAGCACAACAAGTGGCGCTCTGCCCAGCGACTTCGCTGCCACAAACCAGTGGACAAAACCAAGTGCGGCCACCACAGGGGGCATTAAAAAGAGCATTTGCCAATACAGGTAGTGCTCCCCGGCCCACTGACAGTAGAAATAGCCCAGCATACAGGCCATCGCCAAAGGCATGGATAAGCGCAACATATGCAGCTCTTCGCGCAAGCCACCAGGGTTATACAGCACTGCCTGCCATAAGCGCCCCAGTAGCAGCCCCAACAAGGTGAAAACACAGGTTGAGAATGCTATCGCACCTGCCAGGGTTTTCGCATTGATGCCCTGCAAGGCCGCTTCCATTTCGGCTTTTACCTCGGCCGGCTGCTGGTCCAGAACCACCTGGTAGGAGCTCAACAAACTCTCCAAAGGGTTCTCTACAGCAAGCGAGGCGACTATCGACACCAGCATGCTACATGCCACCAGCGCCGCAAGGGTTGCCTGCCAACTCACGGTGTAGCGCAGTATTGCAGCCACACTAAAGGCTACAAAAACTGTCCCGGTACTCACATAAAGAACGAAAGCACCAACGTTGTTGACTGAAAACAGCGCAGCCATTAGCACTACTGCAGCCACAGAAAGCAAAATGCCCTCTTGCCACCCCTTTCTCAGGGTCACCAGGCTGATAGCAGCCGGTGTGAACAGTGCCAGCGGTGGGATAACGCTTCCCACCAGAACCATCAGCATCGCATACATGCGCCCACGCATCGTAAATTCAGCAAGCGTGCGCATCATCGGCTTTTCGGCCCTTTTGGATTAATTACGTTTAAATTACTCGTGCGAGTCGGTATACGGCAAAAGAGCCACATAACGCGCGCGCTTGATCGCAGTCGCCAACTGGCGCTGATACCTTGCTTTAGTTCCGGTAATACGGCTGGGTACAATCTTGCCGGTTTCAGAAACGTAGGCTTTCAAGGTATCCAGATCTTTATAGTCAATTTGCTTCACGCCTTCAGCGGTGAAACGGCAGAACTTGCGTCGTCTAAAAAATCTAGCCATTGTTATTTCTCCTCACCGTCAGTAGCTTCGCTGGCGGCTTCTGCTTCAGGCGCAGCAACTTCAGCGGGTTCTTCTGCTGGGCTTTGTTCCGCAGCAGCTTTTACTTCCCTGCGTGCCTCTTCTTCAGCGGCGGCTTCAGCAGCACGGCGCTCAGCGCGGTTTTTGCGTTCGCGGTTTTCTTTCTCAGCTTTCTGAATGTGGGACTCTTCAGTAACGGCTTCGTCGCAACGGATAACCATGTTTCTCAGCACGGCATCGTTGTAGCGGAAGTTAGTGGTAAGCTCGTCGATGGCTTCGTTACCACACTCAACATTCATCAGCACGTAGTGTGCTTTGTGAATTTTGTTGATGGAGTAAGCCATTTGACGACGGCCCCAGTCTTCCAAGCGATGCACAGTTCCGCCGCTGTCTTTAACGGTAGAAGTGTAGCGCTCGATCATACCGGGCACCTGTTCACTCTGGTCAGGGTGGACCAGGAACACAATTTCGTAATGTCGCATTGTTGCTCCTTACGGGTTTAAGCTTCCCTCTGCTCTTGGATGAGTAGTGGTGAAGCAAGGAGTAGAGCGCCCAAATTTCAAGCACTCAGAGGGTTTTGGGGCGCGGATTGTAAGCAGAAGCTGCGTAAGATGCAAGCAGCAAAGACACTAACGGGGCATATCCCGCTGCCGCAGCACTTCGAATAATAAAATGCCAGTAGCAACGCTCACATTAAGACTGGAAACACTTCCCTGCATGGGAATTTTAACCAGCTCGTCGCAAGTCTCTCGTGTAAGGCGGCGCATGCCTTCACCCTCCGCCCCCATCACAACTACCCGAGGGCCGGTTAAGTTTGCCTGATAGATGCTTTGTTCGGCCTCACCAGCGGCACCGGCAATCCACAGGCCCTTCTGCTGCAGCTGTTTTAGCGTCCTCGCAAGGTTAGTAACCACCACCAGCGGCACGGTCTCGGCGGCTCCACAAGCCACCTTTCTAGCGGCTTCGTTAAGGCTGGCGGAGTTGTCCTTTGGAATCACCACCGCATGCACACCTGCAGCATCGGCTGAGCGCATGCAGGCTCCCAGGTTATGTGGGTCGGTTACCCCGTCGAGCACCAGTATGAAAGGGTCCCGATCGGTCTGCTCCACCAGCTCCAGCAAGGCTTTTTCATCGTAGTGCTTGCCTGGTTGAGCGAGCACCAGCACACCTTGGTGGCTGCCGTCACACAGACCATCCAACTCTGCGCGCTCAACAAAGCGTGGCTTGATCTGGTGCTTCTGTGCCGCATCCAGGATTTTCTTAACGCGCTGGTCCTGCCGGCCTTTTACCACCAGCAATTCGCAAATACGCTGCGGTGCACTTTTAATCAATGATTGAACGGCGTGCATGCCAAATACTTGTTCTGTTTTCATTTTTTACTTTTCAAATGCTTGTACTTAAACGCTGCTCAATGGCAACACGCTACTTTTTCTTCTTTTTCCCGCTGGATGCTTTTACACGCTTTTCGTGCTTTTTGCTGGATTTTTTTGCGCCTTTCTTGTTAGCGGCGGGCTTGTTACCCGCCTTTTTCTTACCGGGTTTTTTCTTAGCCTTAGCCTTAGCCTTAGTCTTCACTTTGACCTTTGGCTCGACTTTTTCATCTGGTGAAACGCTACTCTGTTTGTTGCGCTTTCGCGGCACACGCCCTCCCGCCTTGCGCTGCGCTTCCGCTTCGTATTCACCAGCCAGGGCTTTTGCTTTACCGGTAACTTTTGTTTTTTTTCTGCTACGCTTTACCTCGGTAAGCTCGAAGTCTATTTTTCGCTCATCCAAATCAACGCGCACTACCTGCACTTTCAGTTCATCGCCCAAGCGAAAAGCCTGCCGCGTGCGCTCACCTACAAGGCGGTGGTGAGATGCATCAAAGCGGTAATAATCCTGAGGCAAGGAAGTAATGTGTACCAGCCCTTCGATATAAAACTCCACCAGCTCCACAAACAAGCCAAAGCCAGTCACACCGCTGACAATACCCTCGTACTGCTCACCAACGCGATCTTTAAGAAATTCACATTTCAACCAACTGACAACATCCCGAGTGGCGTCATCGGCCCTGCGCTCGGTGAATGAGCACTGCTCACCGAAGCTCGCCATTTCGCCAGCACCATATGGGTAAATTTGCTGCGGTTTTAATAACAGTGCATCGGGATGGCGTGCTACTCGTGTAGATTTTATATCCGAGCGAATAATTTTTCGTATCGCCCTATGCACAAGCAAATCGGGATAACGGCGAATAGGCGAAGTAAAGTGCGTATAAGCCGGATAAGCCAGGCCAAAGTGACCTTTATTTTCCGGCTGATAAACTGCCTGATTCATACTGCGCAACAATACCGTTTGAATGATATTAAAATCCGGCCGCCCTTCGATAGCTTCCATTACCGCCTGATATTCCTGAGGTGTAACCTGCTCGCGCCAAGGCATTTTCAGGCCTAGCTCTGCGAGAAACTCGTACACCATGTCTATTTTTTCTGCTTTTGGTGGCTCGTGAACACGGTACAAGCCCGGCAATTCGTGCGCCTCGATAAAACGAGCGGAACACACGTTGGCAGCAAGCATGCATTCTTCAATAATTTTGTGGGCTTCATTGCGCTCGGTTGGAATAATTTTTTTAATTTTTCTGTCTTTATCAAACAGAATACGCGTCTCGCGGGTTTCAAAATCGATAGCGCCGCGCACCTCCCTGGCAGCTCGCAGTACTTTGTAAAGCTCAAACAGTTCATCAATATGGGGCAGAACTTCATGGTACTGTTTGCGAATACCACTGCGTGCATTACCTTGTTCGTCCAGAATCTGGCCAACCTTGGTGTAGGTAAGCCGCGCCTGAGAGTGCATGATCGATTCGTAAAACTTATACCCACTAATACGGCCGGCGGCACTAATCGTCATTTCACAGACCATGCACAAACGGTCAACATGGGGGTTCAACGAGCATAAACCGTTGGATAATACTTCCGGCAGCATGGGTACTACAAAATCGGGAAAATATACCGAGTTGCCTCGCGCCTGCGCTTCCTGATCCAATGCAGAACCTGGAGATACATAGTGAGAAACATCCGCAATGGCCACAAACAAGCGCCAGCCTCCGGAGCTTTTTTTCTCACAAAAAACGGCGTCGTCAAAATCCCTGGCGTCTTCACCGTCGATGGTCACAAAGGGAAGATCTCTTAAATCGATGCGAGCTTGCTTGTCTGCTTCGGCAACTTCACCGGTATAGTCTTTGACCTGTTCATCAACAGCCTGAGGCCAGACATGAGGGATCCCGTGGGAGCGAATAGCAACATCAATCTCCATACCGGGCGCCAGGTGCTCGCCCAAAACTTCGGAAATGTGACCCGCTGGCATCTGGTGGCGGTCTGGTTGAACCACGATATCCACAGTAACAATCTGTCCGGGCTTTGCCCCGGCGGTTTTATCCGGCGCAACCAGAATATCGCGACCGATACGGGGGTTATCCGGCCGAACATAAAAGGCCCCCTGCTCATTGACGAAACGCCCGACCACCTGACGCGTATTGCGCGTAAGCACCTCCACTATTGTGCCTTCAATCCGCCCCTTAAAATTTTCCGCCCCAGGCCGAACCAGAACCTCATCGCCATCAAATACCTTGCGCATTTGACGATTAGTAAGATAGATATCTTTTGAGCCATCGCCGGGAATCACAAAACCAAAACCATCCCTATGCCCCTGCACGCGCCCGCGCACCAGCGCCATCTTATCGATAAGACCAAAGCCGCCCTTGCGGGTAGACATTAACTGCCCATCACGCTCCATCGCCACCAGCCTGCGACGCAAAGCCTCCATCTGCACGGGGTCATCCACTTTGAGCGCATTGCACACCGCTCGGTGGCTCATTGGGCCAGGGCTTTGCTCCAGCAGTTCGAGGATAAACTCCCGACTGGGAACGGGATTGTCGTATTTTTCGGCCTCGCGGCGAGCGTGGGGATCTTTTTTGGGGAATCTTTTATTGGTCTTAGTCAATTTGGGGTCCGTTTTGGGGAGGGGCTATGGGCTTAATATAGCATTTTTGGGAAGGAGTAAGATAACAGGGAGGCGCATGCAATGCTCGCTGGTATTTACTCACACTTTAAAGGAGATTTGATATTAAAGGTGTGTTGGCACTCTGGTGTGATAGTTTTGGGGCATCACCCGAGGTTGATTTGAGGTCGCTGCGAAGACGGCTCGAAGGGCTGAGTGCTATTTACACTTCGAGGTATGGGCGCACATGCGGCAAGCACAAAGCTAGGGCATAGACTACTGCAAAACGAGAGCGACCCGCACGCCCTGGAGTAGAGTTGAAAATCCGCCAATCTCAGCTTATTGTTACAAATAACCCCAAACAGAGCCGACAGATCATGAGTGCCCGCACCACCAAAATAAAGACAAGCCTAATAACCCTTCTGCTAATAATCCTGCAAGCGTGTGGCGGAGGCTCAAGCGGCGGTACCGGTAGTGCCGGTGGTACATACACGCCCTCCAATAATAATCAAAGCACTAACGATGCTAACCAGAACGAACAAGACAACCAAGCGGCATTCGTAAACGCACTGGCAGAGGCAAACTGTGAACAGGAAGCGCTTCCTGATATTACCGGCGAACAAAATTATATTATTCGCAATATCACTGCGAGTTACTACAGGGAAGAAGACGGAGTCACCGAGCTTGTAGATAGTGAACCTGTAGCGCGAATTTACAACGCTTATGTGAGAGACGATTTTCTAGAAATTCCGGGTGAAGACTTCCTCGGCATATGGGAAGGCGAGATTGAGGTTTTTGATGAACAGGCAACTGTATATGTGAGCATGAACTCTCACTATTCTTTCAGCGGATTTTATCTAGACGATACCCTATTGAAGGGCGGTGAAAATTGCCAGACGGTAATTCCACTCATACTCCCACGCGGTGTCCACACCTTTAAAGCAGAGTATTATAGCGAGTATTTCTCAACAGGGTTTATTGTAAACTTTACCGACCAACATCCAATTTCCAGCAGCGACGCTAGTGAACAGCTTGGCACTATAAGCACATCAAACTCAAAGGTATTTGCGGTTAGCGGCTACGAAGCGGACACAAACGATGGTGTTATTACAGTCAGCTTACCCGAATCGGCAGACGATATCATTCTGGTCCTATCAACCTATGACCCCGTGGTGTGGCAGATTGAAAACACCAGCGGCGCCACATTAACTGCGGTACTTGTCACCTCTACAAACAAATTTAGCGAAGTGGATGTAGATAGTGGCACGCCCGTTTTTTATCTTGATGATCTGGATTATGTTTCGTCAGATGAAGCGGCTTCCGAACTGGAGAATATAGAGCAATTAACAGGGTTCCCAGTCAGCTACTACAACTACGAATACAATCTCGTGGACTTGGACATCGCCCCTAGTAATAACAGCCTGGATACCGAAATTATCGGCAGGAAAGTGATCGTACTCAATAATTATGTCCTTATTGCAGAAGATATCCAGTCTGCAGAAAGCCACGAGACCGATCAACAATTAGCTACCTATTTTTCCCTCAATAAAAGTACCGTTCTCACCAGCATGGAGTGGACCGGCTCACTCACAGTTAACTATCCAGACTCCTCAAGCAGCAACAGTTCCATTCTAAGACCACACCTATTTGTTATTCAGATTTATTCTGGCACAAACCTTCCTGGGGTTTTGATTGATGAAATTACTACCGATGTATTTTCAGAAGAACGCTACGAACTGGACAACAAAGTAGTCAACCGCTTTACCTTGGAGGCGGAACAGCTATTCGACTTGCCTGCAGGAGAGTACTGGATTTCAATTCAAGAAGAGCGGAGTGAAAATATTGGTTTTTACTGGATTCTAGACGGCGTTATAGATGATGGAGATTCTGGCGCGGGCGGCTCATTCAGAAGTAGTCCCAATAGCCTTTTCTGGGCTTCAACCTCCAGCTTTCATACGGCCAGGTCTGCTCCCGCAGGAAACTTGCTAATTCGCGGCATTGAGAGGTATTAGCTGTAGTGCTCAACTAAACACCGTCGACGAAGCGAATATATGTTTGGGCAATGTCAGCCACGTAGGCCGGGTAAGTCAAACGCCACCCGGAGAGATGCAACCCAACGCATAATAATTTAAAACCAAAACTCGGAATTCATTCGCATATAATTTAAATAAAGTTCCGACCACCAACCCATACACGAGAGGGAGGCACCTTCGGCTTACCCACCCTTCGTTTTACGCTGCAAACGAGCGTACCCTCGAACACAGTAAGACAAAAACCTGTGACCCTTTCTCAGCCTATAAAGGGGAAGCCAAAGACAAGTTCATAGCCGGCAATATGTTTCCCAATGAGCGTGTTCTATCAAGCTTGAGCAATGCCGATAACGCAGAAGGCATGCGCAACACCGGAGAACTCGGTAAAGCACTATTCTCTCAAGGAATACTGCAATACAAATTTAGGCAGCATAAAAAAGTAAAAGCTATCACTCTGGTGGTAGCAGGAAAAATGGACTATCAAATAGGACTCGCCCCGCAAAAGGCGCTCGCGGAGCAATTACCGAAGGCCTCAATTGCACTCTATGAAAATTCCGGCCATTTTATGTTTCTAGATGAACCCGTAAAGTTCGAAACAGATATCATAACTTTTTTTAGTTTGTAACTGCCTCAAGCTATTGCCCTCAGCAACTACATTTTCATGCATGAACAGTCTGCAATTACCCATCGCGCAGAAGCAAGTGCTAAGAATGAGCAATTCTCAACTAAGACTATACCGCTTAGCTGTGAAAACTGTTTAGTAGTTAACAGCTGATGACATACCCTTTTGACCACTCGCTCACCAGCTCGAAGCGCCTTCCTTACCAGCCCGAAACGAAGACAAACAATGGCAATTATTCGCAATTCACCTAGAATTTAATACAACTATAGCGTTTTTGACGAAAGCACGACCATTGAACAACGGCACCAATCACCGCATAATAAATAACAATACCCGCGAGGGCTCAGGGCCCCGATCTTGCCGCAATTAAAAAGGACTCAAATGCGACTCATTACCATACTCAGTTTTAGTACGCTTCCCCTCCTTACTCTTATGCTGGCGGCCTGTGACAAGGTCTCCGATAAAGCCCCGCAAGCCAGCCCAGTTACGGGAGCAATCCACCGCTCGGGAACGGAGAACACGCAAAGCAGCACAAAGCCTTCGACAATTCACACTCCAAGGCCCGGCGTAGAGGCGGAGCTAGCCAAAACGCATGCCCCCAGAAACGCCATAGAACGCGCAAGGAACAGCACCTTGTTTATCGATACGGGCTTTGGCAGCGGTTCGGGCTTTTTTATTGATGAACGCTGCACCGTAGTAACCAACAAGCACGTTGTTAAGCTCGAGCAGGACGGTATAAAGGATATTGAAACATCGCGAAAAAACATTCGCTATCACCTGGAGAGAGGCATCGCTAACAGGGAAGACAGGCGAATGCTCAGGGAACAGCTGGACCACTTGAACAAAGCGGTACTTGCCTACCAGTCTGACGGGCATGCCAAGGACATAACCATCACCCTGGTGAACGGCCGTGAAGTTCACGCGAAAACTATCACAGTAAGCGATACCTACGATTTGGCCTACCTGCATATTCAGGAGCAGGGCTGTGCACCACTTAGCGCCTCCCCCGTCAACGACCTTCCACTGGGGCACAAGGTCTACACCATTGGCAACCCAGTGGGCCTCAAATACAGCGTAACCTCTGGCATTATTTCCGGTGAACAGGACTACGAAGAAATAAGCTACGTTCAAACTGACGCAGCCATAAACCCAGGTAACAGCGGTGGCCCCTTGATCGACAGCGATGGCTATGTCTTAGGGGTTAACACCATGATTCTCGATGGAACAGAAGGCATCGGCTTCGCGCTTCCCATTAGCTCTGTGCTAAGCGACATGGAGAACAATAAAACCTTTATCGAGCAGCAACTAGCTTCCTACGAATTTACAAGCTGGGACCCCCAAATAATTAAAAAAGAAAAAGAGGTGAGTAGCGAAGCAAAGGACGCAATCGAAACCGCACGAAAAAACTGCCTCAAGGAGTTTGATAATGAAGAATGGGGAGCTGCGTTTGATGAATGTCAGTTCGCCTCAGACAAAAAAAATCCCCAGGCTCAATATCATATGGCTGAGCTACTCTACGGTATGGGTGGGCGACGCAACCGAAACAAGGCACTGGAACTCATAAAGGCATCCTCTAAAGCAGGTTATGCAGAGGCCTTAAAAGCAATGGCCGATTTGCACCTGGAGGGCGACCTTGTTCGTAAAAACGTCTCGGTGGCCACAGACATGTACGACGAGGCCTGTGAAAAAAATTATGGGCCGGCCTGCAATGCCATTGGCGTTCTGGAAATGAATGCGTTCAAATACGATAAAGCAAAGATATTTTTTGAAAAGGGAGCTAAACATGGCAGCGTACTTTCCTATTTCAATTTGGCTTACCTGCACACCGAGGGCTTAGGCGTTAGCGTTAGCGAGCAGAAAGCCTTCGACAACTACAATAAGGCTGCGCTGCTGGGCAGCAACATTTCCCAGTACATGATGTTCTGGAATAAGTACAAAGGCTTCGGCTGTAAAAAAGATTACAACGATGCCTATACCTGGCTTTTAATATCAGAAACCGACAAGCGCAGTGAAGAAGATGTTATTCCCGGCTGGAACAACGATATTCCAGCGAATGTTCGCTTTTTCCTTGAAAAGTTGATTAGCGATAAGGGTAAAGCATCAGCGAAAGCCAAAGCCGACAAATTGATGGAAACTATCGCCACTAACGCAGAACAACACCGTCGAAAACATTTATTCGAGCGCATTTAACTCAGGCATGCCGAGCCCTGCCGGTGTCTTGCTCAAGTATGACAGTAGCAAAAGTAGTATCGTGTGCGAGCTACGAACTAATACCGGGTATTACGCCGGCTGGCGTGGTGCTCGGGCTAACACTTTATGAGCATCAAACAGAACTTGCCCGATTGCTCAATTCCGCAATAATCTTTGGCCTTTCAACTATTAACACCCAAAAGTGACGCTATTTTTTAGTATAGTTGCCCCCTAATAATATTCTAAGGGTGTGACTATGTCTCTACGAGCAATTGGGCTTCCCGTCCTCTTTCTTTCCCTCTTTTCTCCATCAGTATTCGCCGCTGAAAAGCTGGTTTTTAACAACTCGGAACTAACGGTTAAAGATTCCTCCATCACCGTTAGCCACCAAGGTAAGCAGATCATCGAGCTTGAAGATATTCAGTTCAACTATGAGAGCATAACGAACTGGAAGGTTATAAAGCAGGACGAAAACAACATTATTATTGAGAGTACTCTGCCTGCTTCGGCAGATTTTTACCGCACAGCCTTTGATGAAAAAGAGCGCGAAATCCGTTTAAGGGTAAGCAGCACGGCCTCGGGTTTTCGTCTCTATGCCAAGCCGGAATGGGGTAGACAGGTGCAGCTAGTATTCAAGCATCTTAACGACCATTTTTTCGGCCTTTCTGAACCCTTGCAGCCCAACAACCAACTATCCCCGGATTTAAGCGGCGCTACCATTACCGTTGACGTAGCCAGTGAAGCAGCCCAGCTAAGGGAAAACTATGCCTCTGCTTATTCCGCTTTCTATATCAGTAGCCACGGCTACGGCGCCTTTTTTGATACCTTTGCCCGTGGCAGCTATGGCTTCGACATTAATGGTAAAAATACCATTCAGCACGATACCGGCACGCTGGACTGGCATATTTTCCCAGGTAACAACGGAGCACAGATTCACAAGGCTTACTACAGCGTAATTGGCAAACCAAAGAGCGTGCCTATGTGGGCACTAGGCCCTATAGGCTGGCGAGATGATAACCGTGGCGGCGCGGCAGAAATTGTCGAAGATATTGCTCAAATGTCAGCACTCAAAATTCCCTTTACCGGCTGGTTTGTAGATCGACCCTACAGCGATGGCGGTCACGCCTGGTCCAAAATGAACTTTGCCACCCCCTTTGCCAATCCCGAAGAATGGATAGGTAAAATCAACAATGACTATGGCATGGAGTTTATGACCTGGGTTGCAACAGCCATCTTTGAAACAGACCGTTTTGAGAAACAGTTTGATGGAAGTTACAGCTACATCGACTTAAGTCACCCCCCATCGGTGGCGCAATACCAGCAAGAACTTAAGCAAAAGCAATATCAGTATGGCGTGAAGGGCCACAAGATAGACAGGGCCGACGAGGTATTTCCTGAGCATGAAAAATGGCACGATGGCACCCCTCCGGCGGAAAGAAGAAATAAAAATGCCTATCTCACTGCCAAGGTAATTGACGAAGCATTAAAGGAGAGCTGGGGAGACAATAACTTTAATTTCGCTCGATCCGCTTACCACCGCAGCCAACCCTACCTAAGCGCTATTTGGGGGGGCGACCCGCGCTCTACCTGGGACGGCCTGCAAGCAAACTTTGCCAATGCCATGCGCAGCTCCTTTATTGGTTTTCCAATTTGGGGAACAGATGTGGGCGGTTATCTGAATGAAGGTTTTATTCCCGAAGATCTTTATATTCGCTGGCTTCAGGCTGGTAGCATGACGGGCTTTTTTGAAATCAAGCTGGATGGCGCAGGCGGCGACGGGCGCGATCGTATGCCCTGGCGCTACGGCAAGCAGTTACAGCAACGGTTTAAAGAAATTTGTGAAGACAGAATGCTTATGCTGCCCTACCTGTATTCCCTGGCACTCACCAGTGCTCAAAATGGAACCTTAATGCAGCCGATGGCCTATCGCCATTTCAATGATAAAAATACCTTTGATATATGGGATCAGTTTTACCTTGGTGAAGCCTTGTTAGTGGCTCCGGTATTTGAGCCTGAAACCTCACGCAGTGTGTACCTCCCCAAAGGAAAGTGGGTGGATTTTGATAATCCCGCTCAGTATTACAAAGGCGCAAAACGGCACACAATAAGCGCAGGCCTAGATAAATTACCTCGCTTTATTCGCAGCAACTCCATTCTCGTGAGGGGAAATATCTACCAGGGCAATGACAAACGCTGGTCTGAAACTAAAAAATCGCTAGAGCTCACTGCTTTTCCGGGAGAGAAAAATAGCAAAAACAGCTTCACCTACGTGGATTATTTAAAGGACAATGAAGTAAACCTGCTAACAGTGGAATCCGACGGAAAAACAGCAGAGTTTAAGGGAAGCGCTCTTGGTACAGATGCAACAATCAGAGTAATTCTTGAGAAAAAGCCCAAGAGCATCCAAAACCAGAATGAGGCGATCGATTTCAAATGGGAAGACGGTGTGGCCATCATTGCGCTCAAAGCGCGAGAGTTAATTTATTTGAGTGTGGAGTACTAAAACACTTATCTAAGTTCTAACGCTTAGCAGCAGTAATTAGCTGCTAAGCGTTAGAAGATTTCATACCGCACTTAAGCCCAATACTAGTTAACACCAACCAGCTCAGCTAAAAGCGCTTGAGCTTGCTGTTGATATTTCTGGTTTTCCGGATTCAATGCAATACGTTGTAATAAGTTTTTTGCCAGCGTTGAATTCCCAAGCTGCGACTCAACGTAAGCCAGATGAAAAAGTATCGAATGGCCAGGCTTGCCATCGCTAAGCGTCAAGGCCTGGTTGAAAACAGACTGAGCGCTTTTCAGGTCACCATTCTGAACATGCAGCCACCCAAGCGTGTCCAGTAAATTAGGGCTAGCGGGTGAAAGCTCAAGGGCTTTTTTAGCGAGAGCAATGCCTTCATCCAACCTTATACCGTGGTTAGCATAAAACCAGGCCAATTGGTTAAGGCCTATAAAATTGTTTGGAGCAAGCAACACGGCCATACCATAGAGCTGTTCCGCTTGCTCTAGCTTGCCAAGCCTCTCTGCAATGGCCCCTGCTTTAAGCGCAGTGAATGGGTCAGGTTGAAGGCTAAGCACTTCGTTCAGAGCATCCAATGCCAACTCCAGCCGGGATAACTTCAGCAATATAGTGGCTCGTACTTGGTGCACCGCTGAAAACTCTGGTAATACAGCTCGGGTTTTATCTATGGACTGCAGAGCCTGCTCTAGCATGCCCGCTTGCTCTGCCAAGGTGGCAAACAGGTAGGTGCTGATAAAATCGCTCTGCTGCTTTGCGCTCTCTTGAAAATGGCTTAAGGCGAGAGGTTCAATTTCAAATTGATAAAAAAGCAAGGCAAGCACAAGGTTTTCACGGTCTGCATGTTTTATCAGAGAGCTTTGGCTCTCTGCACTTATCTTACTTAGTTGAATACCCTTAATTAAACCATCTGTTTTCGCCATGGTATTTAGGACTTCATCTATATTGTCCACCCCGCTTTCCAATGCACTATACACATGCAAGAGTGCACGATAAGAGCTCCCTTCACCCAAGCCTGCAATCTCTTCGTCAATGGAATTACCAGCAAGAATATTTAAAGTAGCGATAAGCACTAGTGTACTCTCGGAATCTGGCGCCTTCTCTCGTAGTATTTTTACCCGCTGCGTGGCTTTTGAATAATTTTTTTGCTCAATCAAGGCAAGAACATGTAACAAAAGCATACCGGGTTCATTTGCAGAACTGAGCGCTAATGTTTTTTCTGTATTCGAATTGAATAAAGCCACCTTCGCTACAAGTAAAGCGAGCTGTAAGCGGTCACTTTCGGTTATATTTTTCAGGGTTTTCTCGGCGTCTAAATATCGACCTGCTGCCAAGTAGCTCTCCACCGTTAGCTGCAGACTTTGCAGGCGTATTTCTTGCTCCGGGTGGTTGAGGCAAGGTGACACCAAACTGATGGTATTTTGCGACTTGCTTAATGCATTGTTTGCACTTGCCTCTCCCAAACGAGCGATGCAGGAATTATCGATTTCTCTTAGATGAGAAAAGTAAGCCGCAGCCATTTGATTATTTCCGGACCGCAGCGCCAGGCTTCCAGCATTAATAAGGGCAATGCGCATATTTGGATGAAGCTCCAAAACCTCACTCAACAGAAGAGCTCCTTTTTTCACCTGGCCCTGTTTCAATAGCACCTCTGCTTTCAGTACTCTTGCGTAGGCATGCTCGGGAAGAATATCCAGTAGAGCATCAAGCTCTTTGAGAGCCTGATGTGTTTTTTCGGAACGCATGGAAAGGTAAGCGCTTGCCAGCAAGCGTGCAGCACGTTCAAATTTATCCGTAGCATTAATTTTTTCAATACGCATGGCAGCGCGAACAATATCTCCGTCGAAAGCGGATTTGAGGGCGTAGGCAACCTGAATATAGGTGTCTTGCGGAAAATATTTTTCTATTCTGCCAGCGATTGCCACTGCGCCAGCGATTTCCCCTGTCTGCAGGGCTGTCATCAATACCACGCGTAATTCTTCATTACTCAGCTTATCAACATCCGTTACGATATCGTTCGCAGTGGCGTCACCACTTCTTAAGTGCTGTATGACATCGCCATCACTCAGTGGATCATATGCAGAGTAATTATCAGCACCCAATAGCTGCAATGGACTGCTTTCCAACTCAACAGGAGTGACAGGAATCGCATGAACAAAACTAAAAATGAAAGGGTTTAACAGCAGCAGCCCCCACCATAGCCAACCTGGCTTCTGTTTCACATTGAGCTCCGAATTTACTGGGTTATTGATGATATGAAAGAAGAAATTGCCCACCTCCGGAAAAGGCGGGCGGATGCGTTACTTTTTCAGGAAACGACGACGAACAACCGCCGCGATCGCCAAAACAAAAGCAAACATTGGCAATGACGCAGGCACTGGCACCGGACTTACATTCGAGCCGTCGGTACCAAACAACGTGAGCGTGTCTGAATCTACGGTACCGTCCGTACCAAACGCAGTAGCCACAAAAGAATTGGTACCGGCCGCGATCTGAGCGCTCAAACTGAAGTTACCAAAGGCATCGGTTGGAACAGCAATGGTCGTACCATCTGCAAGCGTAACTTCTACACTGTCTACACCAACAAGGCTGGTGCCGCTACCACTAAACAGCGCCGTCAAACCGCTGAGGTCGCCAGTGGCATCAATAAAGGTACCATTCCCTCTTAATGCGATGTTACTCATGGTTGAGATAGATGCACCGGGCAGTGCAACACTGTGTATGGCCTCAACTCCTGCAGCTACGGCGGCGGCGGCGGCCGCTGGCGGGTTCCCGGCGGAGTACCCATCTGAGAAGACAACCATTTGCTGGGCAAAATCTGCATGCGAGTTTGCGCCTGTTAATTCTGCAAGCGCAACATCAATACCTGCACCAATATTCGTTGAGCCTCTTGCATCAACAGAGTTAATGGCTGCAAGCGTAGCAGAACGATCGGTACTCAGTTCCGTAAGCCCGGTGACAAGGTTAGCATCGGAATCAAACTCTACAATACTTACCGCAACCCCATCAGGCAGATTGTTAACCAAAGCGATTGCCGCCTCTTGCTGCCATTCGCGTATGGGCTTACAGGTAGCGCTAAGGGTGTAGCAACGAACCCCCGTACTAGACCTCCTATTTGCCATACTCCCGGAAGAATCCAGCACCAGTGCGAGATCCATGCCTTGCCCGACGGTGCCAGTTGCAGAGGCACTACCGGTTAAAACTACATCTGTACCTGTCGGATAAGAACTGCCATCCGCAGGAGAAGTCCACTCAACAGAAACATCGGCTAACGCAGAGCTGCCGATAACACTTCCTGCAAGCAGAACTGAAGCCGCTAAAAATTGCTTCAGGCCCCCTTTCTTAACTTTCTTACTTATACTCATTCCCAATATCTCCTTTAAGATCTGAGTGCGTTGTTTGTGGCCTCCGGGACTATCAAACATTCCAGTTGCGGTTAAATCGACCCCGTATTAAAACAGTTCCCAATACCACAACGCAGATTAGAGCAGGCGTAAGAATTAAACTCAAACACTCCAAAAGCGTGTTTAAGCTCCACTGAATAAAAAACCTGTAAGTGATCCTGACACTATTAGCATGCTGCATTCAGTAAACTTTTCAAACGGCGATAAGACAAACGTAATCTAACAAAAATAAGCCGTTTCTCTACTTTAATTACCAAATTTGTAGCCTTAACCGCACGATACCTGTAAAAAAATCAGACGGTAAATTCTGGCGCTTAAATCCACATGAAATGCAAGTATTTACCGCAACCTGATCAACATCAAACAATTTACATATGGCACAACTCAATGACCAAGCCATCAGATATAGAGAGAGAATCATTCTATTTTGCAATAAGACATATTTAATACTGTTCGAGAATCTAATTGTAAATTAATATCATTTATTATTGAAAAGTGGGGAAAATAAAGAATAGCTTGTATTTGCTTAAAGCTGCCGGCTCAATTACATAATAACCCGCCGCAAATTTGTCTCTGCGCAGGATTCACCTGTTTTTCACTTTCGTGCGTTTTCCCTTATATAATCATCGTTAAAAGATTAGCAGCACTGGCCTAAACCAATCTTGCTTAAAGCTAACCCCCAGGTACGGAGAATATATGTTTACTCGCTTACTTATACTTCTATGCGCTTCCACCCTCTTGCTATCGTTTAATACAGCTACAGCTCAAAATCTGCAAAAGCACAGGATGATTGTATTAACGGACATAGAAGCAGACCCTGACGACACTCAATCACTTATTCGCTTACTGCTATATTCAAACCAAATTGAGCTGAAAGGCTTGATTGCTACAACGTCCTGCTGGCTGAGAGACCAGATTCATCCTGAATCGATAGAAAAGGTCATCGGCGCCTACAAGAAAGTTCGCCCCAACCTGCTCAAGCACGAACGAGGCTACCCCTCCGCTGACGCACTTTTAAAACTAGTAAAAAGCGGCAAGCCTGAATATGGCATGCAGGCCGTTGGGAAAGGGAGCGATTCCGAAGGTTCTGACTGGATTATAAAAATTCTGGAAGAACAGGATGAAAGACCCTTGTGGATTTCTGTTTGGGGAGGCGTGAATACCCTAGCTCAGGCACTGCATACAATACAAAACACCAGAAGCGAAGCAGAGGCAAACAAGCTCATCGCAAGACTCCGTGTTTATACCATCTCTGATCAGGATGACAGTGGCATATGGATTCGAAATAATTTCCCTTCGTTATTCTATATTGTCACCCCCGGCGACCACTATGGCAGCGCCACCTGGACAGGCGTCAATAATTATGTAAAAGGTATCAACAATGAAACTATCAGCAACAGCTGGATAGCAAACAATATCCAACAAGAACACGGGCCAATGGGCACAGCCTATCCCGATGTCGCATGGGGTGTTGAGGGTGATACGCCCGCTTTTCTATCGTTAATTCCCAACGGGCTTAATAATGCGGAACGCCCTGAGTGGGGCGGCTGGGGTGGTCGCTATGAGCTGTATAAGCCAGATTTTTCCAAAACAAAGGAAGGGGATTCAATCGTTACCATTGCACCTGAAACCAGGCCAATATGGACCAATGCCATTGATAAGTTTAGCCCTTATATCCCCAATGAATACGGTCGCACGGTTAAAAGAGATAAAACCTCCTTTACCGGCTACAAAGAAACCCTATGGCGTTGGCGAGACGACTTTCAAAACGATTTCGCGGCGCGCATGGACTGGACGATAAAACCATTTAAAGAGGCCAACCACCCTCCCAAACCAGTGCTAAGTCACGCTGACAAACTGCATGTAAAATCTGGCGAGTATTTTCATCTAAATGCGCGTAATTCCACCGATCCAGACGGAGACAACCTCAGCTATTTATGGTTTCACTATCCCGAGGCGGGCAGCTACAAAGAATTGATAAGTATCAGTGGAGCGGAGAATTCTCAGGGGGTGAATATTCTTGCACCGGATGTTGAAAAAGAAGAGAGCGCACACTTCATTCTTAAGCTGACAGACAAGGGGTCACCAGCACTAAGCCGCTACAAAAGAGTAATAGTGACAATAGCTCCCAAGTAAAACATTAAGGGCTTTACGTCGGCGCTTAATGTCGCAAGCTACTTTGTGTGATCACTCTTCAGCCTGGCACTATCGAGGTGCCGACACATCAGCTCTGCGCCATCCAGAATGCGAGTGGTGTGCCGCTGAATAATATCCGGCGGTATAAAATAGAGATTATTTTTTTGTACCGCCGCTAACATCGGCCACTTAAGCCACTCATCCAGCCAGCTCGGACGCTCTTCCCCAAAGCCACTGGCGACAATGACATCTGGATTGCGAGATATTACAGATTCCACACTGAGCTTAGGAGCAACCATGGGCAAATCACCAAAAGCGTTACTGGCTCCGCAAAGCTTCATTAAATCGCTAATAATGTGCTGGTCGTTAAGTGTTTGTATTGGCGAGTTCCAAACCTGATACATAACACTGAGTGGTATTTTGTTTTTATAATCCGTGTTCAAGGCGGCTAATTTATCCAGATAGGCCTGAGCGGCAATCTTTGCCGTAGCACTTCGACCGGTAAGTATGCCAAAGTCTCGAATGGATTTAGCCACATCTTCCAGCTTCTCTGGATTACTGCCGTAAACCGTGATACCCAGTGATTCCAGCTTGGCGATAATACGCCCCCCTCGGCCGGATTCCCAGGCTACAACCAAGTCCGGGTTTAGGCCTAAAATAGTTTCCAGGCTAAAACTGCTAAAGGAACCCACTCGCGGAATACTCTTAGCTTTTTCCGGGTAATCACAATACTCAACGGCGCCAACAATAGTCTCTCCGGCCCCGGCGGAGTAGATGTTTTCAACAATATGCGGCGCCAGGGCTACAATGCGAGTGGCCGGCTTATTCAGGCTTATCTCCCGGCCACTATAGTCGGTAACACGCAAGGGTTCAGAAAAACTATGTGAAGCGAAAAGCAAAGCGCCAAAGAGAATGTAAGCCCGCAGATTGACAGTCATTAAAACTCCAAAATTAGTTTTTATACATTGCGAGCAGCTGATCAACATTCACATGCTCTTCAAGGGTATCCGCTAATCGCTCTAATTGCTCATCAAGCATTTTTTTTATATCGGGTGCAGAAGCTTCGCTCAGGCCAGCCCAGCGTAAAACTGCATCGCAACTTTCTACTTTATCGAATAACCCGTGGCAGTATGTGCCGAATATCCTACCGTCTTCATTTATACAGCCTTCCGCTTCACCGCTATCCATTTTCAGAGGCTGCTGCGCTAGCCGGGTTAATTTTGATATCCCCTGATGAATTTCATAGCCGCTAAAAGGAACGGAGTTACCGTCTATCGTCAATTCACCCTGAATATTGGCCAGGCTTTTTTCTGCCTGCAGGGTAGTAGCGAGCGGAAGCAAGCCCAGGCCATTTGATCTTCCTGCTGGCCCTTCCAGGCCCAGGGGATCATCTATTGTCTCACCTAACATTTGGTAGCCACCGCATATTCCAATAACTTTTCCGCCATAGCGTAGATGCCCTTGTATTTTTTCGGGCCAACTATTTTTGTTAAGGGCGTTTAGATCCCCGCGCACATTTTTACTACCAGGTAAAATAATCAGATCGGCAGAAGGCTTAGCCTCAGAGAGTTCAACAAACTGAAAATCCACCTGAGCATGATGACGCAACACGTCAAAATCCGTGTGATTCGAGATATGTGGTAGCACGGGAACCACCACGCGAAAACTTGCCTGATCGAGAACCTGTGCTGTTTCAATAGCATCTTCCGCTTCAATATGAAAATTATTTAGCCAGGGCAGCACACCAAATACGGGTTTACCTGTTTTTTTTTCAAGCCATTCCAGGCCGGGTTCAAGCAATTTTATATCACCGCGAAAACGGTTAATAACAAAGCCCTTGATTCGCTCACGCTCTGAAGCCGAGAGCAACTCAAGTGTACCAACAATATGCGCAAATACACCGCCAGGGTTAATATCTGCGATTAATATAACCGGGCAATCCACTGCCTCGGCAAAACCCATGTTAGCAATATCGCCTTTACGTAAATTAATTTCTGCCGGGCTCCCTGCACCCTCAACAAGAATCACAGGATAGCGTTTATTCAGGCGCTGATAAGATTCCAGCACATACCCAAGCGCCTCGGGTTTGTAGCGGTGGAAATTACGGGCGGTCATATTGTGTGAAACGCGGCCTTGAATAATAATTTGTGCGTCGGTATCACTGGAGGGTTTGATCAGCACTGGATTCATATCTGAATGGGGCGCCAATCCCGCGGCGAAAGCCTGCACCGCCTGCGCACGCCCAATCTCACCACCGTCTTCAGTTACCGCGCTATTGAGGGCCATATTCTGGGGCTTGAAGGGAGCAACCTCCACTCCCCGGCGGGCAAGCACACGACACAGCCCGGCAACCAGAGTACTTTTACCAGCATCGGAGGTTGTTCCTTGTACCATCAAGGTTGCCATAATTTGCCTATTACTGTTGAGCGAGTTATTTGGAGGGAATAAAAGCGTCGCTATAGTAAATTAACCCAAAGCGATTCTGAACACCCTGGGTGATAGAAACTCTCTGACATATTTAAAAACCGAAGCACCTTAATCATTAGCTTCGCGTTCGATACCTAAACCGGCTTAACCACATGCACTGCCTGCATCAAAGTCCGCTCCGTCTTCGCACAGTATTGTCGAACGTGAACGCTAGCCAACGAGAGATCTCAGCCCCGGCACAAACCGGCGCTGGAGCATCCCCCCCTATACCTACACAGAACCTACACAGATTAATTATTGTTTTATTCACTAAGTGACAGGTATTCTTGCGGTTTCGGCACGAAAATCAACAAAAAATGTAGTGCTGACAAGATGCATCTAAACCACAAGCTGTACATAATTCACTCAAAACAAAGGGAAGACCACAACAATGAGAATGCTCTCTCTGCTACTCCTACCATTGGCCGGCTGGGTTAACGCCGCTATTCTCGACTCAAAAATCAATAATAATGTGGTGTATTTTATCGCTTCGGAATCTATAGAGCTGAAACGCTATTCTCTCCTCCAGGAAACTTTTCTAGACCCTATCCCCCTCAGTGGACAACCCACAGCTCTGCATGTAAACGACAGCGCGCTGTATGTGAGCTACGGTACTCAAACTTACAAAATGGATCTTAACGGCGGCAATACTGAGCTATTTCTTTCCTCTGCCAAGGCTATCGAGGATATTGCGTCAATTGGTAGCGTTCTCTTCTTCGGCGCGCAGAACACCATCCAATCCGTCGATGCACAAACAGCCAGCATTATCGATGAAATGAATCGAAATTACGGCGCCGCCGAGCTTAGCGCAATTGGGGGCTCACTCTGGAGCACGAGTGCGGGCGTATCACCCGCTGATATCCGCAATATCTCAGTTGATGCCAATGGTAGTTTCGGCGAGGAAACTGACAGCCCCTATCACTCCGATTACACAATCGGAACTGAAGCTTTCCCCTTATATGATGATCGAGTTGTATACAATTCAGGTATTGCTTACAACGCTGCAGACCGCACATACAATGCCGCACTTGGCGGATCATTCAAAGATTTACTAATCACAGCAGAGCAGCTAATTGTGTTGCGAAACAGCGCTCTTCTAGCCTACGATAAAACACCCTTGATAACAGGCGTTTTTGACACAAGCCTTGAAACCCCAACGCGAATTGCAAAGTACGACGATAATATTTTTGTTTTCGAGGACGACTTTAGCGCAGTTCAAAAAGTCGCTATCGGCGATATCAAACTCCCTGCTCTGGCCCCAACAGTGGATCCAACAGGTATTGAATATACGCCAGATAGCATTGAACTGGATAAAGACGGCGACACGCTTTACCTGCTAAACAAAGAGCACCTGAACATATTCCGCTGGTCAAAGTCTCAGCAAGCTTATCTGGAGTCTATTCCACTCAGTGCCGAACCTACCAAGATGGTTTACGCTGCTCAGCAAGATCGGATCTACCTTTCATTTCCAGAAGGCACAATTAAATTCATTGATCTGAGTAACTACAGCCTAGCTCCCTTCCCCGCCGCACCCGACGAAATCACTAGCTTAGCCCCAGCCGAAGGGTCTCTGATAGTTGCCACAGCAGGAAGCTGGAGTATTTATTACAGTTACAATGCTGCTGGCGAGCTAGTATTTAACTCAGGCTCGCAATACCCCTCCAACGCTTTTTACTACATCGACACACTTGATCGTTTTTATTACATGACGGGCTCTTCCATCTTCTATCAAACGGTCGACCACCTCACAGGCACTTTTGAATACGGTAACAACAGTGGTTCTTTTTTCGACGGAAGCGCAAGAAACCCGCTTCGAATATCCGAAAACGGGCATTACCTCGTCACCGGGGGGGGGCGAGTACTCGATGCTGACGGCTTGTTTAGCCTCGGCACTCTAGGAGAGAAGGCTGAGTACTACCGTGACGTGGCCTGGTTACACGGCAATGCTTTTACACTGCGCAGTCTGGGCGGCACAGCAGTCAGTATCGTAGAGCGTTGGCAGCCAAACTTTCAGCTCGACAGCAGCGGCACGTATGAAACCACCGCGGAGCCAATAGCTCTGGTGCCATTTGCTGAGCAGAACGAGCTCTTGTTAATCACTTTACTTTCCGGCGTACCACAATTCACGCTGCTGCCATATAGTGAAAAAGACTTCGATCAGGATGGCTACAGCGACACAAAAGACGCCATACCCGATGACGGCAATGAGTGGCTAGACTTCGACCGAGATCGCATTGGTGACAACGCCGATACCGACGATGATAACGACACCTATACAGACGCCGACGACGCCTTTCCCTTTAACAAGAGCGAATGGGCTGATACAGACGGCGACAACATTGGAGACAATGCCGATACCGACGATGACAACGACGGTACGCCGGATGACAGCGATAGGTTCCCGCTTAATAGCTCAGAAATAAGCGACCACGACAATGATGGCACCGGTGACAATGCCGATCCAGATGATGACAACGACGGCATTGAGGATAGTGTGGACGCCTTCCCCTTCAATTTCGCTGAATCGAAAGATGCTGATGGAGACGGCACCGGTGATAATGCCGATTTAGACGATGACAACGACGGCGTTGAAGATCTCGATGATTACTACCCTAACGACCCCACACGTAGCGAATTTAATGCGTCCGTTTATATGCCGCTGAGTAGCGCCAATCGCTGGACCTACAACACAAATAACAGCTCCGTGAAAACAGGGAATATTGTTACTGTTAAGGGCATAGACGTTTCGCCGCTGGAGTTTCCCTCTGGCAACCGTCTGTATTTCGCCACCAAAGGTAACGAGCTGCTGTTTTATGGTTTATCACTAGGCAGCATGGAGACCAGCTTTGGCACCTACTCAGTAGACGCGGTAAACACGAAGGGGACGCCTCTAATCTCGTCGGGCTTTAGCTATTACACCTCAGGAAGTGGAACCGTTGAAATCAAACCTACTTATGGTATTCGCGGCACCAGCTGGTCTGTTGACTTGTACAACTCAGGAGAAGAAATCGTCACTGTGCCGGCTGGCACGTACACCACGCAAAAAGTTCAACTTGACTATTGGGCAACCACGGTTATTGACGGCGCCGAAGTGGCTATCAGTTACTTCGCGTTAATCTGGTTCGCCGAAGATGTTGGAATCGTGCAAATTGAAGAAAATGGCATACTATCCAAAATGGTCTCCTTCACTACCGTCCCCAGTAGCGGCGGCACTACTAGTAATAGTGGCGGAAGCAATGGCAACACCAGCAACGGCGGCGGAGGAAGCTCCGGTGGTGGAGGCGGTAGCACTGGGCTAATACTGCTCTTGTTACTAGGCAGTGCCATAGTAATACGCCGAAGAAAATAAAAAAAATAGCGCAAAGAAAAGAACCGGAGGAGTGCAAACCACCTCCGGTTTTTTATACGTTTCCACAGCCTTGGGAGCAAACGCGCAACAAAGCTTGGCAAGTAAAACGCGCTTAACGGCAGGGGACCCTGCTCCACAAATCCTATACGCTGGCGCAAACTAGCTTTTATAGTTTTGGCGTCTTATTCACAATAAAATACGCCGCTACAACAATTCATTAAAAGCTAAACTGAACTCCCGCGTGAAAAGAGCGCTCTGCGGTATTATAAGAAGATACTTGTTGATATTCCCGATTAGTGAGGTTGTCAATTTTTGCGCTTAGCAGCCAATTATTCAGAACCCAGTTAGCGCTAAGGGAAACAAGGCGATAGTCGTCCATCTCTGTGCCATCGATATCAATCGCCTTACGTGCGCTATAGATATTTGCCAGCAACTTTAGCTCATCATTTAACAGGTTTACACGTACGCCCAGGTTTTCGCTATTTTCAGGCCTGCGTGCGCGTGGGCTATCATCCAACATTTCGGTAGGGTTCCATGTTGAGCTAAAAATAAGCGCTAAATATTTATTTGCACTAAAATCAACTAATAGCTCACTACCGTATGACCGAGTCTCACCTTGCGCCTGAAGATAACCACTGTAATCAATAAGGTCGTAATAAATTTCGTTTTCTACTTTTTGATCAAAAAGCGTAAATTCAACAGAGAGGGCTTGCTGCTCGCTAAGGGCACGATAGTAGTCTACACCTATGTCGACACCTTCGCTTTCCTCTGCATCCAATACCGTAGTGACCGCTGCACCACTAGCCCAGGGGCCATCGTTATAGGCAAGCTCAGAAAGAGACGGCGCGCGAAACCCGGTTCCCACACTTGAACGAAGTTTTAGGGTGTGTACAGAGGTGCTAAATGGCAGCCAAGCAGCCGTTAAACGATAGCTATTGTATCTACCGAAATCTTCGTTATCGTCGTAACGAACACCACCGGTAAAGTAAACCGCGTCGTTTACGTTCGCTTGTAGTTCAGCGAATAAACCCAGCTGCTCACGGGAGTTATCTGCATCGCCATCCCTGCCGTCCAGTGTTTCTTTTTTATGGTCCAAGCCCCACACAGTGGTAAGAGCCGAGGAAAGCGCAGCTTGACCGAAATATTCAGCTTTGCTCATACCGCCGCTAATGGCATACACCTGCTCGCCGTCAGTTAAAAACAGACGCTCAATATCACTGTAGGAATAGGCCAGGCTCTGCAGAAAATCGTCGCGGTTATATTCCAAGGAGACGCGACCAACCGCCTGATCAAACTTGGACAGACAGTCGTTACTGCTACCGCAACTGTCATATTCACTTTCTGCGGATTGATCCCGGTAAACCAATTGTGCCCGCAAAGCCTGGTTAAAATTGATGCCGCCCTTTGCATGCACAGTGGTATTGTCGTAACCGTCTTCCTCCCCCGACTTGTCAGTCTCGCGAGCATTAAAACCATCACTCGATAGCTGCGCCACTGAAACAAATCCATCCATTAATTGATTGCCGCCGTTTAAGGAGGCGTTAAGACGCCGCGTGTTATAACTGCCAACTTCAGCAGCAAAGCCACCACTCATGCCTTCACTGGAGGAGCGCGTAAATATATTGATAACACCACCCGCATCCGCACCGTAGATAAAACCCTGCGGGCCACGCAAGATTTCTATGCGATCAATCTCATTGGAAAGGCTCAAGTGCTCAACATGACTCATTGCCTGAGTACCCGTTGGGTCGGTCATTTCTATACCGTCTATCATAATTAGCGTGCGGTAACCTTCCTCGCCTCGGATACGCAAAGTAGAATTTGCGCCTAGACCACCGCTATTGGAAACGGTAATACCCGGCTGATTGCGCAATAATTCATTGAGTGTTTGCGCCACCTGCAGCTGGATATCCGCTTCGGTAATTACAGAGACAGAAGCACCAACCTGGCGTAAAGGTGTGGCATTACGGGATGAGGTAACTACAAGCTCTTCGAGCCTTTCGCTAGCATGAACGGGTGATAACAACAGCATTAAAGCTGCAGAAAGAATGTAAAAAGAAGGTTTCATTATTGCCTCATTTATAAAGATAAAATGAGGGAGGAGTTCCGGGGATGAGCCTAACCCAGGCGAGAAGCGAAGATTAACATCATTCCAGGATGGCAGCCCTCCGCTCCATCATTGAAAAACGTACTCTAGGCTGGTGTCGGGCTGGTGAGAAAAACTCACTTACCGTTGCGGGGGCAGCGCCGGACTTTCACCGGTCTTCCCATTTGGCCACAAAGATCTGTGGCACCTGGAACGAGGCGCGACTTTAGGCTGCCACAGAAGGCTTGTCAACTTGAAACTTGACAAGGAGGATACAATTTGACCCAAAGCAGTTAAAAGCTGCTGGTTAAGCGTAAGCGGTCTCTGGCTTTCGGGAATTTTAAGGCTTGATGTGCGCTACAGCTGGCTCGTACGACCACCCGCCCCTTATCGATCACTACACGGCAAGTAGACATTACTAAAAGCCCTGCCTGGGCGGGGCTTTACCAATGTAATTTTTTCTTTTATAGATTCAGGCTGCTCTGCTTTTAGTGCTGCCACTCTTTTTCGAGAAATTCGGCCTTACCGGCCTGCAATTTTACTTCTCTTTTTATGCGCTCGCCCTTATCGGGGATGGTAAAAAATTCATAGATAATTACCCCATCGCCCTGGTCACTTTCGATAATTCGGTCAACTTTAAAATTTGCTGCGCCTTTTTTAAGTTCAGCTAAAACAGTTTTGGGGGTTTCTTCAAGACTTATGTCACGCTGAACTTCCACAATACGCCATTCACCCTTGTCGAGTAGCATATCGAATTCTATTTCGCTGCCATCCGGCAGCTTACCTTCGATATCCATATAGCGATTACCATGCTTACTTTCAGCCTCTACCTCCTCAGGTATGAACCCAGGGGAATGCTTTTGCAATTTACTTAAAACATCTTCCGAAATATCACTAAGCGCTGTAGACGTTTTTTTAGGTAAGCTGTCTTCAACGGCTTGCTTATTCTCTCCCGCAAACAGTGCCGATGAGAATGAAAAACATAGAACAGCCAGCGCAATAGGTGTTTGCTTCAACATAGCTACAATTCCCCCAGAAAATAGTTTTCGTTTTAAGCCAGATATTCATGGCTCCAGACACAAGGTAACAAACTAATTACAAATTACGACAAGTTACAAACCCTCCTCAATTGTATGGTCAAGGATAAAAAACCATGGCCTTGTAACGTGGGTTTTCAATCGATAAATATGTCTTTATATGAGCGATACAGAGACCCGTAGAAAACTGGCATAACCACCAAAAGCCCAAGCAATAGCGGTATCATACCAATAACAAAAAGCACAGAAAGCACCAAGCCATAGATAAAAAACGGCACCACATTAATAAAGCAGGCCTTAAAGCTCATAGCCATGGCGGTGAATACGGGTACGTTATTAAGCACAATAAGTGCTGGCGAAAACCAGCCCAGAGCAATAATAGGAATTATGGCAGCCATATACACTAATAAACCAATGAGAATTACCATCACAAACTCTTCAGTAAATAGTTGTGAGGTATCCCCCAAAAAGATGCTCATGCCGTAAACACCAGCAATAGCCATTACAATCACCGCAAGAATGGCTAGAGAGGCAATCACAATGATAACGCTAACCACAAGCAAGGGCCCCATATTGTTGGAGAAACCGGCAAACAGGTGATTGATAGTTAGAGGCTCGTCACTATCCTGAGCGTGGCAACCCAGCATCAGGCCCCCTACCCATATGGCTACAGTAAATTGCGAGAGCTGGGCAACAACGGGAATAATGCTGAGGGCCATTAATATAACAAAGCCTACAATGCAGATAACAATCCAAATTCCAGGGTCTTTCTTAAAATGACCAAAGCCGTCAGCGATCCACTGTATGCCATTGCCAACGGGTACTCGGCGCGGAGGGTGGCATTGCCCTGGCTCCAGCACTGCGGCTACCTCTGAATCTGGCGTTGAATAAGGATTATTGTCCATATGATTGTCACCTCGATAGAATAATTTTTTTTATGCCTTACTGATTCTAAGCCTATTTACAAAAAATACCACTACTGCCGTTATTGGCTGACTATAGATATGACGCCCCGATTACACTGGCAGCGCTAGGCAATATCCGTACAATATATAGGCAAGCCGCACGTCGGCATAGCAAAGTTTTAGCCACCCATTTACTTTATGACGCAACGAGGCAAAACAGAATGATTTACCACGCCACCCTAAATACCCTCTTATCGCTCATGGTGTTGCTGTTGCACTCCTTTGCCCTTGCTGGTTCACCACCGCTCCCAGAACAGGAGCAACTTACTGCAGATATTATCTACCGGGGTTTTGATCGACCATGGGCACTTGAGTTTATAGACACCGAGACTACTGTAGTGACAGAGAAGCGCGGCAAACTCTGGCTGTTTAACCTTGAAGATAAAAGCAAAACTGAAGTGAGCGGCGTACCTGCAGTGCGCGACCATGGTCAGGGCGGCCTGCTCGATGTGGCTCTCGACCCCGAACACGCAAGCAACAAAGCCCTGTACCTTTGTTACACACACCAGGGAAAGAAGGGAAGCACGACGAGATTAGCCAAAGCAACACTGGAAAAAAATCACTTGCAGAAATTGCAGGTCTTGTTTACCGCCGAGCCGTATTTTACAACAGGCCGCCACTATGGCTGCCGAATTGCGTTTGATCAGGAGGGCCTTTTGTACCTATCTGTGGGCGACCGGGGTAAGCGCGATCTCGCTCAATCTCTTGAGAGTCACAACGGAAAAATCATTCGCCTAAGGCGCGATGGCACTGTTCCAAACGACAACCCATTTATCGGTAAGCAAAAAGCGCAACCAGAAATATACTCCTTCGGCCACCGCAATCCACAGGGCCTGGTTTATGACGGCTTGCGCAAACGATTAATTGCCGTGGAACACGGCCCACAGGGTGGAGACGAAATCAATATTGTACACGCCGGCAAAAACTATGGCTGGCCTATCCTTACCTACGGTAAGGAATACAGTGGTGGTAAAGTTGGTGCTGGTATTACCCACCAAGCGGGCATGGAGCAACCGCTTTATCACTACACGCCCTCCATCGCTCCCGGGGGCGCCGACATCTATACAGGAGACGCAATCCCTGATGCCAAGGGAGACTTATTTGTAGCTGCACTAAAGCTGCAACACCTCAATCATATTTCCTTTGATAAAACCGGCGGTAAGCCAAGTGAGCAAAGATTATTTGGCGAGCTTAATCAACGCATTCGCGATGTAAAACAAAGCCCAGATAAAAAATTGTATTTTATTACCGATCAAGGGTGGTTGGCGCAGGTTAAGTACACGGGAACGCCGTAGGTATAAGCAAGACATTGGCATTACCTGTAATTAGCGCCAATAATTTGCGTATGCTTTTTTCTGCCAGAGTTGCTTGGGAAGCTCTTACTAAGCAAGCGCCTATTCGAGCAACGATACACTAGACACTAGTAAATAGTTTGCACCTCACAATCCGCGCTGGGAGAGCGCGCGAGGATAATTGTCCTATAAACAGTGTAACGCGAAAACGATCAAGCTTATGAAAAATACCGGTCAAACGGAACCACATCCACCAGCTCACCAACAGCCACCGCACCTCTGGCTTGCTCCAGCACAATATAGCAGTTGGCGGTAACCATTGAGGAGAGTGCTCCAGAGCTTTGCGACCGGATCGCCTCCACGCACAGTGTGCCATCAGCAGCTTTAAAGAAGTGCCCTCTTTGAAAATCGGCACGACCTGGACGCTTCCGGAGCGCGGTAGCGGTTGGCATTTTAATTATGAGCGGCTCAGCATTCAGTTCACCTGCCATTCTCGACAAGGCAGGTAAAGCCAGCTG
>FXAI01000018.1 GCA_900177435.1 Alteromonadaceae bacterium Bs31 | reverse complement strand
GGTCGAACCAGTCGGTGGTTCTCATCCGTCTCTGTGCAAACACAAAAAAGCCCCGCATATGCGAGGCTTTTTTGTGTGGTGCCCAGAGGCGGAATCGAACCACCGACACGGGGATTTTCAATCCCCTGCTCTACCGACTGAGCTATCTGGGCAAATTCTGTTCGGGCTGGTGCTGGCCGCGAAGGCTGCGTATTAAACCTGTCTGTAGTTCCTTAGTCAAGAGGGTTGTGCTCCTTTTTGCTTGGGGATAAAGGGCTGTATGGTGGATGGTGTGGCCGTTTCAGCTTGTGGGTGCTTGTTAAGCGGGTAAGCTGCGGGTTATGGGGTATACGGTGTGTTGTGTGGGTTTCGTAAGTGACAGGCTAGCGTGGAGGTTTGACAGTGAGCTTGAGGTGGTTTTTTTTCATCGTTTGCCCCTGAGCGCGCACTAGCGGCAAGCCAATAAAAAAGCCGACGCGAATTCCGCCGGCTTATCTGGGGGCTTGTGTTGCTCTGTGAGCCCTGTTTCCCATTTTACTGCATGGCAATCGGGCATAGCTTTTTGAGATAGGGCCTTAGTACTTTAACCAAAACGCTATACCCAAGAAGCTATACCCAGGAAGCTGTGCCTTTTGCTGTCACCAGTCTATTAGGAGCTGCAATTGCCCAGTTTGGTCCAGGAGTAATCAGTGCCCGGTTCAGTGTTTGTGTACCAGTTTGCCTGGTAGAGCGAGCCCTGGTGTTGCATCTTGTCACCGGCGTTTGCGTGGTTGTAGTCACCGCCGGACCAGTCTTTTGCTGTCCAGTCGGGGTAAGTATTCACTCCGGCGCAACTGCCTCCGCCTGAGGAGGAGCTGGATGATGAACTACTGGATGATGAGCTGCTAGAGGATGACGAGCTTGAAGAAGAGCTGCTTGAAGACGAACTACTTGAGCTGGAGGAGCTGCTTGAGCTGCCGTTACAGCTGGCCGCTGCAGGTTTATCTCCCGCTATTTCGAGGTAGTCTATATTGCCTAGCCCGGAACTCTGAGTTGCCTCCAGGCGAATGCGGTGGCTGCCCGCTTCGAGGTAGGTATCAATGGAGGAGTTAGACCAAGAGCTCCAGCTACCGGTGCTTGGGAAGCCTACATTGGAGACCGCGGTAGTGTCATCCACCAATAGCTTGGCGCTACGGTTGCTGCCAGCGCCGTTGGCGTAGCGCCAGGTTAGCGTGTAGTTGCCACTGCTGGGGGCGTTTACCTGCCACTCTACGCTGTTGCCATTGGCATTGTCTGTATTGGCAAAACCAGAACCTGTGAAGCCACCGTTATTATTGTCCACCGAGCCGTCCACCGAGCAGAACCCTGTTTGGTTTTCTTGAATGCTGGCAGAGCTGGCGTTTCCGCTGGAAGAGGAGCTTGAGCTGGATGACGAGGAGCTGGATGAACTTGAAGAGCTGCTGCTCGATGAGCTTGAATTGCCGCCAACCGTTACGTCATAGCTATTCATTCTGAAATCCAGGCCACCGGCAGACTGGCTGATCTCAAAGCCGAGCTGGATTTCATGCAGTTTTGTATTGCTGCTGAAATAGCCGTTGTCCGCCAGCCATTTGGAAATCTGGGTAATGTTGACTGTGCCGGAATTGGTGTGGCTGGTGCGTAAGAAAGAATACACAATTGCCGAGCCGTTGGTTCCTTCGAATAAATTCCAGGTATGCCCGCCAACTTGTATGTCTGTCTCTACTGGGCAGGCGGTGCTTGGGTAACCGCCACTGCAACCGTAATTGTAGGAGATAGGGCCCATTTGGCCGTTCCAGTTCACCCATAGCATAATTTCGTAAGCGTAGTTGTTGTACCAGATGTCGTAGGCGGTGTTATAGGAACCGCTGCCGGGGCGGCTTACATTAAAGCTGGAGGTGATGTTGGGCATGCTGCTTACGGTGTAGTCAACATCGAAATCAACATTGGGGTAGGATTTTATGCCGCCGGTATTGGGGTGGTCTGCCGTTACGCCCCAATCGCCTTCGTCGTTGGCCCAAATGCACTGGTTACCGGCGCCGCCACCCCAGAGGTTATTGTATATTGTGTAGCCGTTCACATCCCAGTTGGCCCATTGGCCACAAGATTCCCAGTTTTGTGCGTTTGCTAAACAGGTGAAAACAGAGAGCCCTGTGACCAGAGCCCACTTGGTTAATTTAAACATGTGTAATCCTCTTTTAGAGAAAAGAACTGAGCAGATACATCGTTTGATCAGACTTTTTTAATTATTAAAATTATTAGGGTTATCAACATAGTATCGAGCCCTCTGTGCCAATAAATGGAGTGTCTATTGCGCAGTGGGAGACGAGAGCGAAAACAATTTGTTTAGCGTACAAAACGCTCAATCAATCTTGGTGCTCAAAATTTCGCTAACGATCTCGATGCCCGAAAGCTACCATAGTTTTTGGCTGCGTGATATTGAACGCGTCCTTTTTTTTTGTTTATTGTAAAAGCGTATAACAGCTCGTACTCTTACTTAAAAAATAAACGGATACACGTAGGGCCTCGGCTTAACAATTGAGACACGGCCTACCGGGGTGAACCTTGTGAAAGGGGATAAGCCTGTGGCGATTCTCTGCTGTGTTGGTTTAAGCCTTGGTGCCTTTTTTCCGTGTATATACGTTGTTGGCGTGTGGTTTTAAAGTTATATATTTGGGTTTTGGTGGCGATTGCGCCGGCTACTTATCGTTTTTTTCTTTGTGTTTACACTGCTTGTGCATTCTAATTTCTTCCAGTGGCGGTGCAGTGCGCCGCTGCCCATTCTTTTTGAGCCAATCAATATCTTTATAAAAATCGGCAGCACAAATAAAGCTTTGTGGTTCCTCTTTTTCGTTCATTTCGCCGGTTAAACTCACATTAAATATACATTGGTTTTGTCGTTCCGTTTTCCATATTGTTGACTGGCCAAAATTGTAGTGAATAATCAATTTGCCATGGCAATTTTTGGTGTCTGTGAAAAAAACACCTGGCATGGATGCATTTTTTTTATCGGCCATGTCTATTTCTGTTATTTGCTGTATCTGTTCCATACCTAGCGCTAATACACTGGCGGTGGTTAATACTATAAAAATAATAAATTGTTTTATATTCATGGCTAAATATCCATGGTGGGTTCAATTTCGACATGCCGGGCGGTCCATACGGGTTTGGTGCATCCCGGCCGCCCGGCATCGGTTAAAGCTTGCTGAGCTTAGTCAAATTCAGTCATACATTGTTCCATATCGTGGGCATCCACCTTGCGTGATAAAAACTTGAGCCCTGCGGTGGCACCGAGCATGCTGTCTCCAATTGTGCCTCCTCCGTGAAATACCAGGTTATCCCAATCGTTTTGTGAGGCAGAAAAGATATCTGAGCTGCTGCCGTTTCCGTCGAGGTCTGCGCTAACGGAAGCTTCCAGTGTGCCGTCTTTGTCAAAATCCAAATTAGTGTTGGCGTTGCCGTTAAGCCAGCTTGTGCGATCTCGAACCCCGTATTGTGAAAGCTGGGTGCTGGTGGTGGGCGCAATTGGTGAGAAGGCGGTGAATTCATTCAGATTGCTTTCGTTCACGCTGGCAATTTTTAGCCTGGAGTAATCTATATTGCCGTCAACCCCGCCGATACGTAGCCCGCGCATCTGATAGCTATAGCTCATCACGCTTAAATAGTTGGGCTTGTAGTTACGGTTCTGGTTGCCCCCGTGCATTAAACCCAGGTTGTGGCCGAACTCATGCATTAGCGTGCCGGTTTGCTGTAATAATGTTCCACCCGGGGTGGACCAGGTGCCGAGGCTAACAATAAAATCGTGCCCGGGTATGCCTCGTGATATGCCACTCCAGCCTCCGCTGTTAAATTGGTTGGCAAAAAGGGCGTAGTGGAACAGTGCGTTTCGGCGCGATGAAAAATACTTGTTTTTTATAAGATCAAAATCTGTCCATACGGGGTTTAGATCACTATCAGCATCGCTGGCAGAGATTTGCTGATTTAAATCCACATTTAAACTTATGCCCATTGAACCGTCGTGGTTGCTTACCGGTGCATTTGCGAAGGCTTCAATAACGGTGTCGATGGCAGCCTGGTCTGGTTTTAGTCCGGGGTAGTAGTCAATTTCCATAAAAACATCTTTGCGACGGGGGTTGGCGGCGTTCTCGCCGAAGTAACGTAGATCGACCCCGTTTATGCCAAACAACTCCGCGGCATCACTGATGCGATCACCATCTGTATCGCTGCTATAAGGGTTGGTACCGTAGCGGGCTTCAGCCGCGTCGCAAATAGAATCGCCATCACTATCAACGCTGCTCCAGCTGCATAAAAAAACTTTAGGTGCCTGCGCGATGTAATAGGTCTTATCGCCAGACTCTACTTGTTCATATTTAGGCCGGTGGAATAGGGTTCTGGAACGAAAACCGGGTTTTGAAATTAATAGCTCTATGGCTTCCTCTCCACTGGCGGGATAAATAAGTTTTACATTGGCTGCGCCGTTTACGTCGCCGTAAGCATCGAATACATATAAACCTGAAGTTGATGTTTGTTCTGTGTTGGGCGAGCCGCAGCCTGCACCACTGCAGCTTCCCTTAACAACCCGCACAGTGGCCGCACTTATCGCCGAGCCATTGGAGGCGTCGTGAACGTAGCCGTAGGTGCAGCCCTGGAGGATTAAAGCTAATACACTTAAGCGAATGAAATTTCCCATTGGTAGATCTCCCTTTCAATAATGAATAAATAGGTAGGGAGAACTCGGGGCTTGCAACAAAGTCCTGAAGCGGTGACAGCAGTGTATCCCTACCCTGCTACCGTGAACGATTGCTCTGGGTGTTACCGTGAAAAACAGCCTCAGGAAATGTGATTTATTTGCCTGACACTAAAGCCTGGTGTGCCACAAACCTAAGTGTTTGAAATGTAATAGTAAAAAAACATAGTTAGATCTTGTGCCCAGCAGAATAGGTCTATAGCTTTCCTAAAACTCAGCAACACTTTGATTTAAGACAAAAAAGATCGCGGGCGAAAGCAGCCTTGCAATACTTGCGTCATTCTTTACACCCTGACCCTACCACTAGCAAAACTGGCGAATCGTGGGCGCCTTTCGAGACAGGCTGCCTGCAGTATTTGCCACCGCCTTTCCGCTCACCCAGTACAAGGTAAAAAACGAATAAGTTTGCACAAAAAAAATATTTTGTGGGATAGTTACACCGCTATACTGTACTGGTAGGAAAGCCCGCTTAACTGTTAATAGGGTCCTTTAATAGCACCGTTGCGTCCAATCGAAGAGCCTCTATTTATGCCTAGATCAACACCCTTCTCAAAATTCATCTTCACTGCATTACTCCTTGTTTCCACTAGTTCGCTCGGTGCTACCCAAGCGACGCTGGACAAACAAGAGCTTACCGATACCATGAAAAAAGCCACCGAGTTTATGGTAGAAAAAGTGAGCTATAAGGGCGGTTATGTGTGGTCTTATTTGCCGGATTTTTCCCGTCGCTGGGGAGAGATGGAGGCCTATGAAACCATGATCTGGGTGCAAAAACCTGGCACAGCCTCCATGGGGCATTTGTTTTTGGACGCACATCATGCAACTGGCGATGAGTATTACTATCGCGCAGCGATGAAGGTAGCGGGTGCGCTTATTAAGGGGCAGCATAAAAGTGGTGGCTGGAATTATTTTATTGATTTTGCCGGTAGTAAATCGGAGCAACGTTGGTACCAAACCATTGGTGCCAGCGGCTGGCGCCTGGAGGAATTTCATCACTACTACGGTAACGCGACATTTGATGACGGCGCGACTATTGAGGCGGCTGAGTTTTTATTGCGCTTGTATTTAGAGAAGGGCGATAAAAAAATAAAGCGAGCCTTGGATAAATCCATTGATTTTGTATTGAGCAGCCAATATCCCATTGGCGGCTGGCCGCAGCGTTACCCTCCGGCGGGAGAGTTTTCCAAGCAGGGCTTGGCTGACTACTCAAAGTACATAACCTTTAACGATGATGTAGCGGCAGATAATATTCATTTCTTGTTGTTTTACTATCAGACCACTGGTGATACGCGTGTGTTGGACGCCATTATTCGTGGTATGAACGCTTTCCTGGTTACCCATATAGGCCCGCCGCAGCCTGGCTGGGCAATGCAGTACAGTCTGGACTTGCAACCTGCTGCCGCGCGCACCTACGAACCAAAAGCCTTATCCGCCAGCTTGACCTACGATAATGTTGAGCAGTTGCTGTACTTTTATGAGCTTACGGGTGAAACAAAATTTCTTGCGCGTATTCCAGAAACCATTAGCTGGTTAAAATCCCTTGCGGTCGAGACAGCGGAGGGGCCTCGCTACCCACTGGCTGTTGAGTTAAACACAAACCGGGTGCTCTATGTTCATCGTAAAGGCTCAGATAGCACTAATGGGAAGTATTATGTGGATTACAATCCGGAAAAACCACTAATCCACAATCGTCCATTACGAGAGCTGGATATTAACGCTCTGGAAGCGAAATACCGCCGTGTTTTGGAAAAACCCAAGAGCGAGTTGTTGGCCCGCTCGCCATTAAAGTCGACAAAAATTGTGCCTCTACCCGATTATTTCACCTTGGTATTTGGTAGAGCATCAGATTTAAACTCTCGAGATAAGCAGCAATCGTCCAGCAGTGAAGAAAATGCGCGGCGAATAATGGCTGAGCTAAATAGCCAGCATTTTTGGCCCACGCCTTTACGGGCAACCAGTAACCCCTACATAGGCCCGGGGCCACAAGAGCCGGTTCCAGGAGATTTCAGCACGACCCGAGTTGGTGATAAATACGATACCTCGCCCTATTATTCCGAGAACCCCACGATAGGGATCTCTACCGGTGTGTATATTCGCAATATGGGAATGCTTATCAATGCGCTACTTGAGATGGAGGCGCAGGGTAAGAGTATGCACTAGGTTGTACTGCATACTCCTCTTGGTAAGTAATAGAATTATTTTCGAGCTAATTACTAGGATAAAACAAGTACTGCGCAAGGGCTTGTGTTGAAAAACACTGCTTAAGCAATTTAAGGGTTTTATTAGAAATTAACAGTGCTCGAAACTCAGGTTAATCTATCTCGTAGATAGGTGGTGTTTCATATTAATAGATGGCGCAAAATAGTTTGCGCGATGTTATTTCTCAGGCCGGCTTTCAATGTCCGGCCTTCTCCTGCTCTTCACTGTCACAACACTAGTTTTTTACTTGTTTATAGCATTAATAAAACTAGGTCTATAAGTAAACTAAATGTGAAAAGGGTTTTGTATTTGCGATTTTATTAATCGTTCTGTTTCTCCCGTCACTGAAATCAGTTATCCTGTGGTATACAAGTGTACCTGATGCCCGTTTCCTAAGTTGGTCTTCCCGGAAAATAATAATTAGTGCTTAGAAAGAAACACTTTGGCATCCGTACACACAAAAAAAATAACTATTATTTTTAGGCCATTAGCCTTTGGTTTTGGAGCTTTATTTTTCTTAATGATGTGTCTTTGGTGATGTATGTCCAAGTAATTTGCGGCGCTATAAAAGCAAAGCTTAGTCATACAGAAGTCATTTCGACTTAAAAGGAGTTTTTTTAAAAAAGATTTACTCAAAACAAATAACCATAATTGGGGAGAAAGACCATGTTTACACGAAACAAGTTAACCAGTGCCATTCTTGGCGTTCTGGCTGTGTCCGCCGTGTCGCCGGTGCTCGCTCAGGGTGAGGAAAACCTGGAAGAGGTGTTTGTGAGCGGTATTCGGGCGAGTTTGGAAGCATCAATGGATGTTAAGCGCGAATCTGCTGGTGTTGTAGATGCAATTTCTGCGGAAGATATCGGTAAATTTCCAGACACAAACCTGGCGGAATCTTTACAGCGTATTACCGGCGTTTCTATCGACCGGGTGAATGGCGAAGGTTCACAAATTACCGTGCGGGGTTTCGGCCCGCAATTTAATATGGTTACCTTAAATGGCAGAGCTATGCCTGCCGGCTCTACCTATGGTGGAGGTAGCGGCGCTGGCGGTACTACCGGTGGTGCAACTCGAGCCTTCGATTTCGCCAACCTGGCTTCTGAAAGTGTTCAGGGTGTGCAGGTTTATAAAACCGGTCGAGCGGATATCGCCTCGGGTGGTATGGGTGCAACAGTAAACATCAGTACAACCCGCCCCTTAGAGAAAGAAGGTACTACGGTTTCTGTGGCCGCCAAAGGTGTGCACGACACCACTACGCGAATTGGTAAATACGTAACGCCTGAACTCTCTGGTTTATACAGTTGGAGTGACGGTACCTTTGGTGTCGCCCTCTCTGGCAGTTATCAGCTGCGTCACTCCGGTGCAGCTGCTGGTTTTGAGAACAACTGGAATATAGCGCGCTGGGGTGAAACCGATATGTATCGCTTCCGTGGCGATCGTCAGGATCCAAATGATCCCGCGGGTACCTGGCCAGACGATGGTCACGTCATTGTTAACGAGCCCGCTGATGGCCAGCTGTATGGGCGTCCAAATGACTTCCGCTGGGCCTATTCGGACCGGGAGCGTGAACGTACAAATGCCCAGGCGACTTTCCAGTGGGCGCCAACACAAAATATTACCGCTACGGCAGACTATACCTTCGCCAAAAATGACCTGTGGGAGCATCGCGGTGAATGGACACAGTGGATGGGCAATAACGAGGGCAGCCCCATTGTTTATCTTGAGTTTGATGACAGCCCTGTAGCAACGCCTATTCTCATTGGCGAAGAAGAAGGTGGCAACAGGGATGTGGGCTATGAGCAGCAGTTGCGTATGCAGTCCAACAAACTCGAGTCCACAGGTTTAAATCTCGATTGGCAGCTTACGGACGCCTTTAGCCTGGCACTGGATGCTCACAGTTCTACTATGGAAAGTCTGCCTAACGGCCCAGGAGGAGCCGGTTCTATTGCCATTAGTATCGGTGCGCCTGTCTCTGCAGGTTACACATGGGACTTTACCGGTGACATGCCTGTTGGCTGGTTTGACCTGGATGATACCGACCAGAACGCCAATGGCAAATTGGATGAGAAAGACGCAGGTAGTGCGCAAGGTCGTATTTGGTATGCAGGCCAAACGACCGAACTGGATCAGATTAAGCTGGATGGTTCATATGAATTCGAATGGGCGAAATTCGATTTTGGTGTGGATAGTATAAAAACGGAGATGACTCAACAGTCTTCCAATAACTCGGCAGCGCTGGGTAACTGGAACGTGAGTAACCCGGGCGAATTTGAATACGGTACGCTGTCCGAATTCAATTTTGCAGACTATTACAAAGACTACGATATGAGTCGCTCTGCACAAACAGGTTTGCGAGCCAACGATGTTGTTGACCTGTGTCGACAAACAGAAATTTTGTACGGTAATCGCGGTTTGGGTGTAGCGGATCAGCAAGCTGATCAGGACTGGTCCTGTACTATCAGAAAACCATTTACCGCTAACAATTTCCTCGAAGAAACTGTGAATGGCGCCTATTTGCAAATCTCTCTCAATGGTGAGTTGGGAGGTCGCACCTGGAACCTTTTGGCGGGTGTGAGGTACGAAGACACCGACTTTACTTCTACCTCTACGGTTCAGCTTCCGGCCTATCGGGTTTGGCAGGGTAATAACGATTTCCAGGAAACCATTTATCGCGGTACGCCAGATGACGTTGCAGCGTATGCAGAAACCAATAGTTATTCCAACACTCTACCGAATATCGATTTTGATATTGAGCTGATTGATAACCTGGTGGCCAGAGCGTCCTATAGTACGACCATTTCCAGAGCCAATTACGGTAATTTGTATGTCGGCGCGGGCAATTTTTCACAAACAGACCCAACGGGCTACCTTGGCGCCACGCCAACAGCAAACGGCAATAACCCGCAGTTGGTGCCACTGGAGTCGGACAACATCGACCTTTCTCTGGAGTGGTATTACGGTGAGGGTAGCTACGCTTCCATCGGCTATTTTGATAAAACTGTGAATAACTTCATCGGTACCTCGCAAGTTGTGAAATCACATTACGATATGGTTGATGCCAGTGCAGACGGTGGCGCAGGTACACGTATGAACCAGGTTTATTCTGACTTGGCGACCATGGGCTATAACGACCCCGGCTCAAATCAGTTGTTCGCCCAGGCCGTCTGTGTAACCTACGATACCAACTACAATCAGGGCTACGGTGATAGCGACCCCTACAGTGATGAGCAAATTACCTTTTTACAGGGGCTCTGCCAGAACGAGGATAGCTTTAATCCGGCATTAACCAGCGCTGATTACTATGTTCCTGGAACCAATCAAGTCTTTTTGGATTGGGTAGAGGGTGTTTATGACGTACACGGTTTGCTGGATAACGCTGATCATCCAGAGTTTAGCGCTGACCCTATGGCACAGTGGACAACGTCAGCACCGGTTAACAACAAAGAAGCTGGAATTAACGGCGCTGAAGTTGCCGTACAGCATTTCTTTGGTGATTCAGGCTTTGGTGTGCAAGCAAACTACACCATGGTAGACGGCGATGTAGAATTCGATGACCTTGCCGACCCAACTGAAGAGCAATTCGCTCTGCTGGGCTTGAGTGACACCATGAATATTGTTGGTATCTATGAGAAGTATGGCTTCCAGCTTCGCGTGGCTTACAACTGGCGTGACAGCTTCCTGCGACAAACCAACCAGGGTGGATCGCGCAACCCGGTATACGTGGATGAATACTCGCAAATCGATTTAAATGCATCCTACGATATTAACGATAACTTTAACGTGTTCTTTGAAGGGCTTAACCTTACCGGCGAAAATGTGCGTTGGTATCAGCGGTCCAACAAAATGACCAAGTATGTTGAAGAACTTGGTTCGCGTTATCAGCTGGGTGTACGTTACAACTTCTAGTGCCTTTGGATTATAAGGTACTGGTTTAGTAAGCAACGAGCAGATGTTATCAAGCTAGAAGAACGAGTGGCGCGGCTATTTTAGGGTGCCACCGTTCAAGCTCATAGCCCCCGAGTATGCATATGTAGCCTCGGGGGCTTTTTTATACGGTTGTAAACCTCAAATGGGTGCTCGGCGGTTAATAGAAACACGAAAAAACGGAGGGAAGGTTTCTGTATTTCTACCATTTTTTATCTGGAATTACTGCTGCTTTAGCTCGCTGTCTTTGCTGTGAAGAATAGCCATATATTTTTGCTTTATCTCAAATGTAAAGTAATTATTGTTGGCTCGATGTGGAGTACTCTTCCACAATAGAGCAGGCCTTCGATACTAAAGTTTTTATTTTTAGGTCTTATTCAGAAACGGAGAAAGAAGTACGCTGTATATTAATAAAAAGAAGCGCTGTATTCATAATATTAGCGCGTTAATTAACGCTGAATAACATTACAGGTTGACCTGGTAAGTGAAGGTTGAGACACTCAGTGTTATAAGCGAAATGCATGGAGACGGCACGCTTCACAATAATAATAGTTTTTTGTTCCTGTTCTTGGGTTTTTCTAAGCCCATTGGGTAAAACTCCATTCTTCTTGCTTATAGTTACTCCTTTATTTAATTCATCCCGGGCTTGGCACTATGCGGCTCTTCTTATTCTATTCACTTCATTTACTAGCAGGAGCTATAAAATGAATCGAAATACTATCTTGGGTTTACTCGTCCTATTGGCATTTAGCAATGCCGCTTTTGCGTCGCTATCATGCTCCTTGAGTATTCACTCCTGGAACAATGGCTACGTGGCAAATTTAACCGTTACCAATGAAGGTGATTCCAGTCTAGAGGGGTGGGAAGTCTTCTTAGAATACTCCAAGGCTCCAGAGATAAATAGCAACTGGGGTGCAGAGCTGGAAGTGCAGTCTGGCTATGTAGTCGCGAAAAATGTTTCCTGGAACGGCATGCTCAAATCAGGAGAAAGCGCCTATTTTGGATATGTTGGTGCTCATAGTGGCGATTTTACTGCGCCAGAGTGTGTCATTGAAATGCTGCAAGATGAGCCATTGGCAAAATATCTAAAAGATGGGGTTAAAAATCACCTTGAGTACCGCGGAGTGCAATACGGCTCTAGCTCTTCTTCGTCCACAGGCGGCTTATCCAGTTCAAATTCCAGTGCGAGCTCCAGTGCGTCATCGGCATCTTCATCAAGTGGCGCGGCATCGGCCGATGGGGATATCACCAATACCCAGGAATTGGGTGTCGACGAAGCGGATATCATTGAGTCGGATGGTACTCACCTCTATGTAGTTCGAGGTTTCAGTCGCGCTTCATCTCACCCCGTTTATGGCACAACCTCGTCAAGCACCAGTTCTGCATCGAGTAGCACTTCTGCTTCCAGTACAACGTCCACTTCCAGTACAAGCTCTTCCTCAAGCAGCTCTTCTACTACAAGTGGTGGCGGTTCGAATAGCTCTATGGCGTTGTTGTCGATCACCGCCTACCAAAAAGACTCGGTAAACGGTAGTGCATCAAAAGTAGCTGATATCAGTTTGCCCTATGATCAGAACACCGTAACGCTCGCGGGCGCTTATTATTTTCCATCGGAAAACGGTAAGCACCTAATTTCGGTTGGTGAAACTTTAAATAGCACTTTTTTTGGCTGGAACTATTACCATGGCTATTACGCTTACTATCAGACATCGAACAAGGTGTCATTGGTTACAACAAATGTTAGTGACCCAAGCGCTATGGTCGAGGTTGAGCGTATGCAGTTTGATGGCTCTCTGGTTTCCAGTCGGCGTATTGGTAACACCTTGTTTATTGCATCGCGTTATAGCCCCAGCCTGAAGCGCCTGGGTTTAAGTCTTAATAGCTCCAGCGGCACCGAAAACTTGGCGCGCGTAGAAGAGGCTAGCCTGGACGATTTGCTGCCCCATATTTATGATGAAGAGGGTGGAAGTAAACCCTTGCTCTCGAAAGACGATTGTATCGTGCCTGAATGGCCAGAGAAGGTGGATGCCTACGCAGGCTCACTGCTTGTGCTAACAAAAATTAATCTCGATGACAGCAGTGATATTGAGTCTCGCTGCCTGCCTGCATCTGCAACGGATATATTCGCCTCACAGGATGCCGTCTATGCCTTTGGTTACGGCTATAACCGCGAAATGAAAATACACAAGTTTGCGATTGATGAGGCGTTCGAGTATCGCGGCAGTATTAAAGTAGCAGGTAGTATTCCTTGTTCAGAAAGACCCTACTGTTTCGGTGAAAAAGACGGCGTTTTACGGGTACTCTACTCGGCCAACAGCGCTTTCATAGAAGGTGGTCTTACAACGGATACTCGTTACCGCATTGCGCTTATCGGTGAATCGTCTACAGGTACTGAGCTGGAGCTTGTATCGACATTGCCGAATGCCTCACGCCCGGAATCTATCGGTAAGCCGGGTGAGCGTATATACGGTATGCGAAGTTTTGGCGAACACGCCTATGTTGTTACCTTTGATAAAGTGGACCCGCTGTACGCCATCGACCTGAGCGATCCGGAAGATCCCTATATCGCCGGAGCGCTGGAAGTTGAAGGCTTTTCGCAGTACTTACACCCTGTTGGCGAAAACTTGTTAATTGGTGTGGGTAAAGATGCCTACTACGACGCAATACGCGATATAACCTGGTATCAAGGCGTAAAAGTGGAACTGTTTGATATTTCAGACCCCACAATGCTACGAAGCCTTGGCAGCGAAATTATTGGCAAGCGAGGTTCGAATACCACAGTAAACTACGATCCTCGTGCATTTGCATTTAGGGATGATGAGTACGGTATGCGCTTTTCCTTACCCATTCAGGTTAATACCCTGTTGCCAAATAATGGAAACCCGGACCTGCCGAATCAATTCTACAACCACGAGCACACCGGCTTATATGTGTTTGAGATTGAAGATGGTGCAGGAGGTGACGCGGTATTATCACGCAAAGGCGTACTGAAGGTTCCAAGCCCCGGTTCCATCTTTAATGATCGTGGCGTGCTCGATGAGGGTGCTGTGTTTTATCTGCATAATTATCGAATGTTAGCTGGTCTTTTAAGCGAGTTAGAGATGGAATAACACGTTTATTCTGGTATATGTTTTAGTGGTTGTTAAAGGGGCTGTATTGGCAGCCCCTTTTTAATGGCCAGCTTTATTAACGAACCTGATACCTGGGGACTGTGCTTGCATGCCTGGATAGTGTGATCCCTATTGTACGGAAAAATCCTTTATGATTTTTTTGTATGTTTCTGAATTAGCTGCTCGGTTGGTATTAATAAGTTGTCCGAACTGGGTTGTCCTATGGCGAGCAATAGCCAATTACCGGTATAAACCTTCCGTCCAATTGGCTTGTCAGTGACTAACCGTCGGGTTGCAAGAGTAGTCACAGTAAGGCTGTTTGATTGGCTTAAAATAGACAATTTAATAGCAACAAAAAAGGGCAGTAAAACTGCCCTTTTTTTGTAGCACAGAAAAGCCTAGTATTTTAGCTTTAAATGTTTAGGGTCTGTTGGTCTCAAATGTTCAACAAGTGGATGCTCCATTTTTCTTAGCTCTGCTAGCACAAGCTGAGCAACTTCGCGTGCACCCAGATGGTTGGTATGTGTGTTATCTTTAACACCAAAGGGGTAGTTGGGGTGAGTGTTGGGTTTTATGTGCATAAAACGCAGTGTGGACAAATCATCGCCCATTTCCGTGAAGTAATCTCGGGTAATTGGGTCCATATCGATAAATGCGACATTGGTTTGCTCAGCCACCTCCACAACCATGGGTGAGTGAGAGTGAGTAAGTTTGATTTTGCCATTGTCATCGAAGTAGCGGCGCGTAATAGGGCTTAGCAATATAGGCTCGGCACCCTTTGATGTTACATCTGCTATAAAGCGCAGCAAATTGTTTTTAAATTGCTCTGGTGTGGTATAGCGCTCCTGCTTCTTAATGGACTCATCATTGTGACCAAACTGAATAAACACAAAATCGCCCGCTTGTAGTTCATCCATAATCCCTTGCCAGCGACCTTCGCTAATGAAGGTTTTTGTACTTCTGCCGTTCATTGCTCTGTTCTCAACCCGAACGCTGTCGTCAAAAAATACGGCGAAGGGTACACCCCAACCTGTTTCCGGGTAGTCCTTTAATTGCTTTATGGACATAGTTGAATCGCCGGCCATAAAAATGGTGAATTTATGCTCTGGTGCTGCGGTAGCGGCGGGCTCACTGCTTGGTGAGTTCGATTGACAGGCTGCCAGGCTAAATAAAAGGCTTGCGAATACGAGGTAAAAGACATTTCTGAACATAATACGCGCTGAACTCCGTTGAAATATAAGCGAAAGGAATTGTTTGCTTGATACTAGCATGTTATGTGTGGTTCCGCTTTGGCGCAGCTTAATTGCCCCATGAATGTAGATTTAGACGCGGACCCAGGGCCAGTTAAAGACGACGCATGAGCAAAACGCAGGCTCCACTTTTCCTCTACCGTGGCGCTATACTGGCATGCGGTTTTAAGGCAGCTATTTGAATGTATAGTTGAATCGATGGCCACATAGTACGGTGCCTGTTGGAGAGTGAGGAAACACCTATGAAAATCTTATGCTTGACGGTTCTACTCGTCTTACTATCGGTTTTTGCCTATGGCGGTGAGCAGCCCGGTCATGTGGTTGGCAATCTGAAAACCACTACCCATATTCTGGAAATATGGAGTGTGGATAAACAAGCCATGTATGTGGTGAGAGATAAAAACGGAAAAGTGCTCACAGAGAAACTTTCTGAAACAGCGCTGGCAAAAAGTTATCCGCACTTGAGCGAGCTGATGAAGCGGGGGCTTGCAGATGACGCCAGCCTGGGGCCAACACTCCAGCAAGCTCCCGGTGTGCTTATCGAGTAGTTTTTAAGGCCGTGCGATGCGAATGTCTGAATCATGTGGTTTATGCTGAGTCATTATCAGTTGAGACTCGTCCGGTGAAATCACCATTCCCCAGCCGTTAAAGCCCTTGGGAAGCGCAGTAATATTTTTTTCACTATTCGTTAAATACTCGTGCAAAGCCAGTTGTGGCGCTGCGCTTGCCTGGCGGCGAATAAAATAAATCCCCTCGCTGGCGGCAACCCAGTTTGTGGCATCCTTGGGGTCGAGATCATAGATCAGCTGCTCACGTTTGGAAGTAACACTACCAGCGCTTTTACCAAGCAAGCATTTTTCTCTGTGGCAGCGCCATATTCCATCGCCGTTATTAGATGTATATAAAATCCATTGTCCGTCAGCGGAGGCCTGCGGGTTTCGGCCTTCTGTAACATCAAGTTTTCGCACTTCCTTTGAGTCCACATTAAAAGCCATTAGCTGCCATCGGCTCTGCCGGTAGGATTCAAAATAAATCCACTGACCGTCTTTGGACCAGCTGGGGTTTCGGTTTTTGGCCGAAGCAGCAGCGATTATTATTGGTACCGCGCTACCTTCGCGCATTAAATACAATTGTGAATGCCCATCGGGGCTTGCATCGAAAACCACTTGGCGGCCATCGGGAGACCAGGCGGGGTTGTCAATAAATGCACCTGAAAGGTTAAACCATTGATGAGACGCTTCACTCTCAAGCTCACTGAGCCACAGACTGTAAGAGCCGCCCCTGTCTGAGGCATACAGCAGGCGCTTCCCGTCTGGAGAAATGGCTGGGCTGGAGTCCCAACGTGTTGAGCGCAACAGGGGTTTTAGCCCCTCATTGGGCTCGGTAGCTAAATTCACTGACACCAGTGTTGCCCTGTGTTTCCAGTCTTCGAATACCAGCGCTTCAATACCAAGTGTTGTACTTGGCCTTTGTACGGTTTCCAGGCCCAGTGAGAGTGCCTGCGGTTCGCCGCCCTTGCTATTAATCCACCAAAGCCGATAAAGGCCGGAGCGGGTAGAGGTAAACAGTAACTTGTTGCCGTCGGGGGACCAGGTTACGCCGTTAATTTTGCGATTATCGAAAGTCAGGCGTTTCAGCTTTTCTGTAGAGAGCTCTATTGAATAAATATCTTTGGTGACTTCATCACTACTGCGTACAAATATCAGTGAACGTCCATCCGGAGAAAATAGCGGGTCGATGTCTCCCAGGGAACCCTGTTTTGGGTCTGTAACTTTTTGGTTGTGCCCCTGAGGCAGGGAGAGCACGCCTATGTGCATTGGTGTGCTGGCAGCATTGCGTTTTGAATAGGCGATGCGTGTTCCATCGGGCGAAATCGCAAGGCCACGCAAACTTTCGGTAGCGTTATCGCTAAATAACACTCTGCGGGCTCCGCCTAAAGGGGAGACTTGGATAATGCGCAAGCCCGACTCCGTGAGTTCGGCATAAATAATACTTTGGCCGTCCGGCATCCACTTGGGGAAACGCACGTAAGTGTGCTGTTGTGATAACTGCAGCGCGTTCTCGCCATTGAGCATTTTCATAAAGACGGCATTGCCTCCCTCCTGCCGATCCGCCACATACACAATGCGACTGCCATCGGGAGACAGGGCCGGGTCATATTCCCGTCCTATTCGGCTGGTGAGGGGATAAACCTGGTAAGACGCCAGAGACGGTGCATCGGGTACGGAATATAGTTGCAGCAGGCCAAGCACGCTTAGTAAAGCGATCAGCAGAAAAGCGGCCAGCCACATGGCCAAATTGTGCGGCGGCCGAAATGTCTGTGTTGGTGCGTTTGCGGGTATGTTTACTTTGCTAGCGCTTGGCGCTGTGCTTGGATCAAGGCTCGCCTCAATGGCCCGGGTACTGGCAGCGGGCGCCTTACTGGTGGAAGGGTAAACCAGAGCTGCGCTGGCAACAGGTTTGATCGGCGCCAGCAAGCGGTAGCCGGTTTTTCGTATGGTTTCGATGTATGTTGGCTTGCTGGCGCTGTCGGAGAAAATTTTCCGTAACTCGGAAATGGCTCGGTTAAGCAGGTAGTCGTCTTCGATTCGTCCCCATACCTGATGAAGCAGTGCCTCCCTTTGTATTACATGACCGGGACGTGCGCTCAGCAAAAGCAACACCTGCATCACCTTTGGTTCCAGCTGGTGGTCCGTATCGTCAATTTCGATGCGATTCAGCGAGGGTTTTATGTGAGCATCACCAATTTGAAACTCATTGCTGCCGGCGGCTTGCGTATTTTGCTCCGCCTCCCTCAGTTTTTCCTGTTGTGGTGTCAATGGCCCGAACTCCCAGATTCACAGAGTGCTTACTATAAATCAAGCTGGTGCTTGGTGAGGTAAGCTTGGTCAAGCTTATTGATAGGTTTAGCACGCTATTCGCAAAACCCTAGAAAGACCATAGCTTCCCTACATTCATTTTTGCTGTCGCTTGAGTTTCAATTCTGCCAGATCAATCCATAAGTTCTGGAGCTGGAAATGAAGCTATATACACCCTCGCTATTGCCGCCACAGTTTGCGCTGTGCCTGTTGGCTTTTGCCAATATCTCCTCTGGGGCAAACCCGGAAGATGCTGGCCAAATATATAAAGAGAACTGCAGTGCATGCCACGGAGCTCAGTTTGAAGGTACAGGCCTGGGCCCGGAACTCTCCACTGGGAGCTATATCTACGGTGGTACTCGGTCAGACATCATTCGCGTGGTCGCCAACGGAGTAATCTCCAAAGGCATGCCGAGTTTTCAAAATACGCTCAGTGAAGAGCAACTCAATGCCCTTGCCGACTTTATTCCCTCGAGGCATCTTGAGCAAACAGAGCCGGAGGAAAGCCAGCCGGTGCCAGCGACGGAGCCCAGCTATGATGTCGCCCCTGGAGAAGTCTCCACCCTCGACTACCGTGTGAAAATGGAGCTTGTAGCGCAAGGCCTGGAAACCCCCTGGGCGCTGGCTTTCGCCGATGTGGATACCATCCTGCTAACAGAGCGAGCTGGTGGCTTGCGCGTGATTAAAAAAGGCAAGCTGCATAAAAAACCCGTTAAAGGCACACCGGAAGTGTGGATCAACAGCCATAAATGGAATCAGGGTGGCTTGCTCGATATCGCTCTGCACCCGGACTACGCAAAAAATGGCTGGGTGTATCTGTGCTACAGCCACCCGCTAAATAAACCTCAGCAGGAGCAAACGCTGGGAATGATTCGGATTGTTAGGGGAAAGGTAAAACGCCACGCCTGGACGCAACAAGAAGTCGTATTCGAAGCACCGCTGACGGATTACAACGCCAACTTTTGGCACTACGGCGGGCGCATGATCTTTGATGCTGAGGGTTTTCTTTATTTTTCAGTGGGCGACAGAGGCATGCGGGAGCAGGCGCGAGAACCGGGCCGAACAGTTGGCAAAATTCATCGCCTTCATGCAAATGGCGATATTCCCAAAGATAACCCGTTTATCGCTCAGCAAGGTGTTCTTCAATCTATCTATAGCCTCGGCCTGCGCAACCCACAGGGGCTGGCTATTCACGCCGGTACCGGAAAACTCTGGGCAAGCGAACACGGTCCTCGCGGAGGCGATGAGCTCAATATTATCAAACCCGGTGCAGACTTTGGCTGGCCAGTGGCGTCCTACGGGATAAATTACGACGGCACTATACTCACTCCCAACACTGAGTTTGAAGGTACAGAGCAGCCTGTAATCTATTGGCGCCCCTCCATCGGCGTATCCGGAATAACGTTTTATCGTGGTAATGAATTCCCTTTTTGGAACGACAAACTATTGGTAACCGGCCTGAGATATCACGAATTGACCCTGCTAAGCATCCACAACAATCGCGTGCAGCACAAAGAGACTTTGCTGAACTTTGAAGGGCGCCCCTATGAGCCGGTAGTGGGGCCAGATGGAGCAATTTACGTGGTGACGGATTCGCCAGGCCAACTAATACGCATAAGCGCTGTAAAACAACGAAAAATCTAACTAACCAGTAAGGAGAGCAAAATGAAGGTTCAACATTCCATAAAAACTAGCTTGACAGCCGCCATTATCACCAGTCTTTTGTGTGCCACACCCTCAATGGCAAAACCAAAAACCACCACAGTACTGGATACGGCAGTACTGAAAAAAATGAACAGCGAATGCCTGAAAGCCGCCAGTAAAAAAGGGCATACGGTTGCCATCGCAATTTTTAATGATAATGGTGTGTTGCTGAGTTTTAATTACGGGGGGGCGTCACCCGCTGCAGGCGAGGTGGCTCGCTGGAAAGGGCTTTCCGCGGCCATGTACCGTGTGTCTACCCTGGAAACTGCAAAATGGAACGTGCCAACGGCACCCAAAATTTCTACCGCTCAAGGTGGCGTACCATTGTTTAGTGAAGATGGCAGTGCTGTGGGTGGTATAGGTGTCTCTGGTGCGCCACCGCAATTTGATCAAGACTGTGGAGCTCTGGCTGCGCAGGCCGTCGGCTTGCGTACTCAACAAATTGCAGATTAATGCCTAACTGAACGTTGCCGTCATGTATAAGAACACTGTAAAGCGACTGTATATATTAAGCGCGGGCCTCTGGCTGGTGCCGGTGTATGGCCAGCATATTGAAGAAATAATCGTCACCAGCACCCGCTCGGATCAACTTTTGCAAACCCTGCCCCTTAGTGTTGGCGTTATCAATAAAGATGCCCTAGAAACACACAATGCGGATCATCCCGCAGAGATTCTGGGCCTTGCTCCCGGAGCAAATATTCAACGAGGCTCCGGTGCAGAACACCTTACTGCTTTGCGTTCACCCGTACTGACCGGTGGGGCTGGTGCGGGTTCCTTTTTGTACCTGCAGGATGGTGTGCCACTGCGCTCGGCGGGCTTTGGGAACACCAATGGATTACTTGGGGCGCAAACGGAACAGGCTGAGCAGATAGATGTTATTCGCGGGCCCTCCGGGCCGGTTTATGGGGCAAACGCCGTGCACGGTGTTATTAATGTGATCGTGCCACGAGCCGACAAAAATGCCGCTAGCCTGCGCCTTAGCGGTGATTCACAAAGCCGCTTTAAAGGCCGGGCAAGCGTCAGTAAAAACCAGGGGGCACAGGCCTGGTTTGCCGGCGCCGCTTTTAACAAAGAAAACGGCTACCGTTATGATGCAGGCCTGGATGAACAAAAGCTTTTATTGCAGCACCAACTGAGCGCTGAACACATGGACATACGCAGCATCTTCAGTGGCCACAATTTAAATCAGGAAACGGCCGCCTACATTCTCGGTGAAGACGCTCTAAATGACCCGCAATTACGACGAGAAAACAGCGCGCCTGATGCCTATAGGGATGCACAGTCACTGCATTTGCAAAGCCGCATATCCCGGCCGCTAAGCGATGTTAGCAAGGCGCAAGTTACCCCTTTTCTACGCTGGCATAAAATGGAATTTCTACAACATTGGCTGCCCAGTCAATCAGTTGAAAACAATGGTCATTGGAGCGTAGGCCTGCAATCCGATTTCACCCTTACTTCTGACAAATGGAATTTGTTAACAGGTTTAGACTTGGAGTACACCGAAGGTTACCTTAAAGAAGAGCAAAGCCAGCCAACACTTTTTTCTTTTACCCAAGGGGTGCATTACGATTATGACCTTGCCGCTCATTCACTGGCCGGTTTTATTCAGGGGGAGTACGCCCTAGGCAATAAACTTACCAGTTCTGCCGGCGTTCGAATTGATCATACTTATTATGATTATAAAAATCGCACCCAAGACGGTGTAGTAGGGCGCTTTTTGCGGCCCGCAGACAGAAACGATTCCTTTACCACCCTAAGCCCTAAAATAAGCTTGCACTATGAAAACTCCGAAAGCCTCATGAGCTATATGAGCCTTGCTCGCGCCAATCGACCACCGCAAACCAGTGATCTGTATCGCTTACAGAGAGACCAGACCGTAGACAGTGCAAAAGCAGAATTTATGGATGCATTTGAATTGGGCTCCCGGTTTAGGCTCAATGAGATGTTATCCGCCCACCTCGCTGCCTACGCCATGAAAAAAGAAAACTTCTTTTTCCGTGATGCGGATGGCTTTAACGTCAACAACGGCAAAACCCGGCACCTGGGTATAGAGCTGGATGTAGAGCTAAAAATAACAGAGAGCCTAAGCCTGCTCTCCGCGTTGAGCTATGCCGAGCATAGCTATCAATTTGACCGAGAGGTTGCTCGTGAGTACGAAGTGATTAAAAAAGGAAATGAAGTGGACACCGCCCCCAGGAAACTGGCCAACACGCGGCTTAACTGGGTAGTAAGGGATAAGCTACAGTTTGAGGCGCAGTGGGTAATGATGGGTGAATACTACATGGATGCAGCGAATCTTCACTCCTACCCAGGCCACCACGTCGTAAATCTGCGCATGGCCTACGCCGTTAAAAAGAATACCGATATCCAACTGGCAATACGAAACCTAAGCGATGAACTCTATGCCGAGCGTGCGGATTTCGCTTTTGGTAACGAGCGTTTTTTCCCGGCGGAACCCCGAACAGTAAGCCTTAGCCTGTCAATGGCATATTAAGGCGAACTCTGGTGTAAGCCGCAGCTACTTCTTTATTTCTCAGCAGGGCTACGCTGTGCTGTTGAATTATGCAAATTTATAGCAAAATAGCGTGACTTAATAACCGGGCAATCAAATAAGTGGTTCATCACCTGTTTGATTGCCGCCGGGTTAATAGAAAAGAAGAGTCAAAGAAGCGTATAAAGTATTAGGGCCTGTTAACACTAATTTAATCTGCTCTGCTGGAGCCTGTATTTTTAGGCTGAAAGGCATTTTGAGCGTTGTCTAGTGGTGCTAAACGAGCGAGAAATAACGCATCAGCATGGAAATACAGGCCCAGCCCTTCGGGTTGCAGTCAAAATCCCGCTCTCTGCGTTGTTTGTCGCTTATTTGGAACAACCAAACCACGCTTCGCACGCCTTGATAGCGAAATTTTGACTGCAACAGAGTAGGTTAAATTAGTGTTAACAGGCCCTAGTTAAGCATGTTGCCAAGGAGTTAATTATATGGGTAAGCAGTTTGCGGCGTTGTCGGATAAACACATAGATTTTATTGCTCAACAAAAGATGTATTTTGTGGGCACCGCCAGTGAGAATGGTAGTGTAAACCTGTCACCGAAAGGGGGAGATTCACTACGTGTGGTGAGCCCCAGTAAAATTGCATGGCTAAACCTTACCGGTAGCGGTAATGAATCTGCGGCTCATGTGTTGAAGAATTCGCGCATGACTATCATGTTCTGCGCTTTTGAGGGCGCTCCTCTTATTCTGCGAGCCTATGGTGAGGCTAAAGTACTGCATAGGAAAGACCAGGAGTGGCAGGCGTATGCGGCGCTTTTCCCCGAGAGCGTTGCCGCGCGTCAGATATTTATTCTGCATGTCACCAGGGTGCAATCTTCATGTGGCATGTCTGTTCCTTATTACAAGTATGAGAGTGATCGGCAAGACTTGGCAAAATGGTCAGAGCGGCAAGGCACAGAAGGTATAGAGAACTATTGGCTCAGAAAAAATCAGAAAAGTATTGATGGCTTTAACACTGAAATTGCGCAGCGCAGTGGTCTGGATAATTAGCTTATCGGTCTAAACTGAATTGAAAGAGAGACATACCGGCATGACATTAAGCTAAAAACAGCTTTGTGAGTAGTAAGTGAGAGCGGCCAAGCCACTCATTCGCCTTTCGGCGAGTATCGTGCTTGACCGCTGCTCGTTTTGCACCCTTGGTTTTTTCATGAACGCCGCCCTTGCGCATAATTGCGTGACAGGCATGAAAATTTCGGGGCTTTTGCCGTTTTGGCATTGGGTCCTCCTGTTATTTTGTTGATGATGCATCCCTGCGTTTTATGCTGCCATATGAAACCAGCAGCACTTGTCCAATTTCTTTAGTTTGCGTTTCGCCTTGTTGTTTTTGGCAAGGAACTGCGGAGCTTCTGTGGTAGTCGCAAAGCAGAATTTCCTTGGTAGCTCACTGTAAAGTGAGCGGGGAGGTTTACTCCAGCGCAGATTCTTTAGCGCGTTACCTGTTTCAAAACTGTGGTAATACAGGCGATTAAGGCCAAGCTCATCGAAACAAAAGCTGAGAGCTGCGGCAAGCATAGCTTCCTGCCAGTAGCTTTTAAACTGGCCCGTGAATGCTTTCGCAAAACGGAGGAAGGGCACTGCTTCAATGGCGACGCCGTAGTATCTAAATTCGCCTTGCCCCCGTTTGATAGCGGCTTGGGCACTTTGCTGCATTGCCAGGATATAACGAATAAGATCGGATTGAATTTCTTCAATAAGCACTTCATCCGTATCAAACTCTACATCCAGCCTCGCCCAGGCAAGCGTAAGCTCACGTGTGGCGCTCAAAGGGTGGCCGCAATCGAAAAAACTATTAGCCTCTTTTTTTACTATGCGCTTAAACCATTTGCTCCAATGCTGCGAAAGGTTCAGTTGCAGAGCAAGGTTTACACCGGGGCGAGATGTTTGCGCGCAGCTATAGCGTGCTTGTTTTCCCCATGCCCCCAGTGTTAGCACAAAGGGCTCCTGCGTATAGAGGCAATAAGCGTTCAGAGTCGACTCGCGCAGCTGCCCGTCACCGCACTGGGCAACAATGCTTTTTAGCGACGGCCGATTTAGCAGTGTTGCCCATTGGCTTTTTCTTAGCTCGCGAATACTTACCGCACCTTCTTTTGCCACAAAACGCTGGAGCAAATAAATGGCGTATTTATCTGGATAGTAGTAATACAGTGTGCGTTCACCGCGCAAGCAGTTAATTACCTCCGTTAGTAAGTTGATGTCCATGTTTGTACATTCCTAATCTCAAATTATGTGTAAAAATTCTGCTATTGCTATTAGCCCTTTACGCACAAAACCTGTTTAAGGGTATGAACAATATCTACCAGGTCACTTTGATTGTTCATAACCTCGTCGATGTCTTTGTACGCAGAGGGAATTTCATCAATAACTCTGCTGTCTTTTCTGCATTCGACGCCCTTAGTTTGCTCAATAAGGTCCTTGCGGCCAAACTGCTTTTTTGCCGCCGTGCGGCTCATCCTGCGGCCGGCGCCGTGTGAACAAGAGCAAAAAGATTCTGCATTACCCTTGCCTCTTACAATGTAAGACTTGGCTCCCATACTGCCGGGTATAATGCCAAGTGCACCTTCAGCAGCATGGATCGCCCCTTTGCGGGTAACATATACCTCGGCACCGTAGTGGGTTTCTCTTTGCACGTAATTGTGATGACAGTTAATCGCTTCCTTTTGCAGAATAAAGCCTGGCAGAAACGCTTGTATTGCGCGAAGCACTAATTTCATCATTTCCTCCCTGTTTATCCTGGCGTAGTTTTGTGCAAACTCTACCGCCTCTACGTAGTCGCTAAAATGCTGGCTGCCTTCGCTAAAGTAAGCCAGATCTCTATCGGGCAGCTTGTGCATATGGCCTTGCATATCTTTTTTCGCAACTTGAATGAAATAGCGCCCGATACTGTTGCCAATACCTCGGCTTCCACTGTGGAGCATCAGCCAAACATGTTTCGATTCGTCTATGCACAGTTCAATAAAATGGTTGCCGCTACCGAGACTCGCCATTTGTTTGGCCCACAATTGCCGGGGCTGCTTTTGCATCTTCAGCAATGCCGGGTGTTTATCAAAAAGTGTATCCACAGTTCGTTCCAGCTTCTTGCAAGCACTTTGTCGAATGCTCACTGTTTTGTGTGCGCTTAAGCCTACCGGCACAGCTCTTTCTATCGCTGCACGCATGGCTGCCAGCGAGTCAGGCAATTGTGCCGATTTTAATGAAAGCTGTACGGCCATCATTCCACAGCCAATATCCACACCTACCGCTGCGGGTATTACCGCTTTTACGGTGGGAATAACCGAGCCCACGGTTGCGCCAATGCCCGCGTGTACATCGGGCATTGCTGCAATATGCGAATGTATAATGGGCAGTTGCGCAATATTTTTTAATTGGCTTAAGGCCATGTTTTCTATATCCCGGGTATAGATCTTTACGGGCTTTACGCCATTTTTGGCGTTTTTGTTAAGTTCCATTTTTACAGGCATGACTATCTCCTACCATGTGTCTGGCATTAATTTAATTTTCGAGTTGGCAGGGTTTGCTGTGTTGCACGTGCGAAAAATGCAAGTAACAATTTTCTGTCCGTACATCCTGTACATGGCCACTCCTGCGCATCCATGCGCCCGTGGCATACGACCGCCAAGGATGGCGCAAGTGCAGGAAATGTAAGGAACAATTTTCTGTCCGTACATCCTGTACATAAAAAAACCCTGACAGGGTTTCCGGTCAGGGTTTTTCTGACTCGGAAGGTGCGTAAGTTTGTGGACGCTTGCCTTCCGAGATGAGCACTCGAAAGGTCTATTTAAATTGGCTTTTTACATTTTGCATAGATGAGTGCTCCCGTGCTGATTCATTTCGCTGCGCATTCTACGCCGCTGTTTTATAATGTCAATTAATTTGTTATTACAATTTAACGTAAAACTAAGTGCTAATAGTAGTACTTATATTAGCACTGCTATAAATGCCCTCGATAATTACACCGCAATATGCACAGCTGGCCTCACTGGTGTTTTTATTCACCTTTAAATGGATGTCGCCCAACTTATACCAATCTCTTTCTATCAGACACTTTTTGCAGTTTGGGCAATAAGTGCTGCCGCCAATGCTATCGTTAACGTTTCCGGTGTACACGTAGTTAAGCCCGGTGTTAAGCGCTATTTTTCGTGCTCGGCTGAGTGTGGCATGTGGCGTGTGCGCCTTGTCTCGCATTTTCCAGTCCGGGTGAAAAGCGGTGAAATGCAAAGGCACGCCAGAGCCTAGCTTTTCCATTATCCATCCGCAAAGTTCATGCAGCTCCGTATCGCTGTCGTTCTCGCCGGGAATTAAAAGCGTTGTAATCTCCAGCCAAACATTGGTTTCGTGTTTTATATAGCACAGGGTTTCCAAAATGTTATTGAGATCTGCCGCGCAGAGGCTTTTATAAAAACGCTGTGTAAACCCTTTTAGGTCTACGTTGGCTGCGTCCATATTGCGAAAGAAATCTTCTCTTGGTTTGGCTTCCATATACCCGGCTGTAACCGCTACGGATTTTAAGCCCTGTTCTCTGCAGGCTTGTGCGGTATCAATGGCATACTCCAGAAAGATCACCGGGTCATTGTAGGTATAAGCGATGGAAGCGCAGCGTGAGCGAAGGGCCATAGCTGCAATGTCTGTGGGCATGGCGCTGGCGCACAGGGTATCCATTTCCCGGGACTTGCTCATATCCCAGTTTTGGCAAAACTTACAGGCCAGGTTGCAGCCCGCTGTGCCAAAGGACAAAACTTTGCTGCCCGGTAAAAAATGGTTAAGGGGTTTTTTCTCGATGGGGTCTGGCGCAAACCCGCTGGACTTACCGTAGCTGTATAGCAACACTTGTTGCTGCTCGCAGCCTCGCACGAAGCAAGCGCCGCGTTGTCCATTGTGAAGTTTGCAGGCGCGAGGGCAAACATCGCATTGGATTCTGCCGTCGGTGAGTTGGTGCCAGTACTTGGTGGCGACGGTATAAGCTTTAGCGTCGAAAAACTGGATCTCTCTCATTCGCTTCACCCTTGTTATACCTTTACAATGTAGCCCGGTATCTATAAGCGCTTTAAACAGCGTGGGAGGAGCAAATGTCTACCCGACCTGCTGCCGTTGCCGGTACGTTTTACCCGGAAGACCCTAACGAGCTAAGCCTGCAAATCGAAGCGCTTCTGGCGCAGAATAAGAGGGCATTGGCTGAGCCCTGCGCGCCCAAAGCGCTCATCGTGCCCCATGCGGGCTATCTTTATTCCGGCCCCACCGCCGCTATTGCCTACAATACGCTTCTCAAGTTCAAACACAAGATTTCCAGAGTGGTGATACTTGGCCTGTCACATCGCGTACCCTTTCGGGGTATTGCGGCAAGTAGCGCCAGCTATTTTACTACGCCTTTGGGGGCGGTAGCGGTAGATACCAAGAGCATAAAGGGCTTAAAGGAAAAAGCCCTTGTAACTGAGCTGGATAGTGCTCATAGCAGTGAGCATAGCCTGGAAGTACAATTGCCTTTTCTACAGAAAATATTAGCGCAATTTACACTGGTTCCCCTGGTTACCGGGCAGTGCGATGTTAGAGAGGTTGCTCTCTGTCTGGAGGAGTTTTGGAACGATGAACAAACACTGCTGCTTGTGAGCAGTGATTTGAGCCATTTCCACGATTATCGCGAGGCTTGTTCCATCGATAAAAAAACTTGCCAGCTGGTGCAGCAACAGTATTTCCATTTAAATGGCGACCAGGCTTGCGGCAGTTACGGTGTAAATGGTTTGCTGTATTTATTGGCGAGTAAAAAAGCGCGTATAGAAATACTCGACTACCGGAATTCAGGCGACACTGCTGGCGATAAACAGCGTGTCGTGGGTTACGGTGCGTTCGCGGTGTACTACAGCCAATGAAGCAAACCTTGAATATAGAGCAACAACAAACGCTGCTTGCCCAAGCGAGAGCCAGCATTGTATATGGCTGTAAATACAAGGCCTACCTCGCTGCGGATAAAAATTTGCTAAAGCTTGCGGCTTTTAGTCAAATTGCCGCGAGCTTTATTACCCTAAAAACAAAAAGTAGTATGGAATTGCGAGGCTGCACGGGTACATTAACCGCGACTAAAAGCTTACTGCTCGATGTTATTGAGCACGCATATGCGGCAGCCTTTCAAGACTCCAGGTTTGCGCCGGTAAGAGAAGATGAAATCGACGATATCCACCTTGCCATTTCTGTTATCTCTCCAATGGAGCTCCTGCCTGTTTCCAGTGAAAGGGAGTTGCTGGCAAACTTACGGCCTAATATGGATGGTTTGTTAATCGAGCAGGCTGGCCATAGGGCAACGTTTTTACCCAGTGTTTGGGAGCAGCTAAGGGACAAGCAAAGCTTTTTAAGGCAGCTCAAGCAAAAAGCAGGGCTTTCGGCGGACTATTGGAGCGCGGATTTACGCGCCTACCGCTATACTACTTGCTACTTTCAAGAGCCGCTGGAATATGAGCCATAGGCGAATGCGTCACCGAAAATAATTAGAAAATATAAGGAAAACCATGAAAATAAAGTTATCGATCTGTTTAATTAATCTACTTATTGTTCTTTTGATGTGGGGCACTAAGGCCTATGGCCAAGACCTGCCCCATCTTCGTAAGCAAGGTACCGCCACGCAATTGGTGGTGCATGGTAAGCCCTTCCTGGTGCGAGGGGGTGAGCTGGGAAATTCTATTGCTTCTAATACCGAGCAACTTGGTCAGCATTGGGAGAAATTTAAGCAGCTCAATATGAATACGGTAGTTGCTCCCGTGTACTGGGATCTTACCGAGCCAAAAGAAGGGAAATACGATTTCAGGCTGGTAGATAGCCTAATACGAGACGCTCGCAATAATAGAATGAAGTTAGTGCTCTTGTGGTTCGGCAGCTGGAAAAACAGTATGTCTTCTTACTGCCCCGAATGGGTTAAGACAGACTACCAACGTTTTCCGCGCGCGCGCGATCGTAATGGTCAGCCCTTTGAAATTTTATCGCCCTTTCATAAAGCGAACTATGAGGCTGATGCCAAAGCATTCCGCGCATTAATGCAGCATATAAAAAAGATTGATCGCCAGCGAGTGGTGATCATGGTTCAACCAGAAAATGAAATTGGCATGGTTAATCACGCCAGAGATCACAGCCCCAAGGCCAATGAGCTATATGCAGCCAAAGTGCCCTCGGCACTCATCGAATACATGCAAAAAAATAAAGCCGACCTTACACCAGAGCTGCTAAAAGCCTGGGCTAAATCGGATTTTAAAACGGCGGGTAGCTGGACTGAGCTTTTTGGAGATTCGGCGAAAACAGAAGAACTATTTATGGCGTGGTACTTTGCGCACTACACGGAGCAAGTGACCAAAGCGGGCAAGCAAGCCTATGCCTTGCCGATGTTTGTTAACGCGGCATTGGTTCGCCCCGGTTATGAGCCCGGTCAGCACATTAGTGCCGGGCCACTACCCCACCTGATTGATGTATGGCGAGCAGCGGCGCCTAGCATTGATTTTATAGCTCCCGATATTTACTACCCCAATTTCACTGAGTGGACAGAGCGTTACACCCGTAGCGGAAACCCGCTGTTTATTCCGGAAGCCCTGCGCAGCAATGAGGCATCGGTGAACGCTTTGTACTCGATTGCCGAGCACGACGCCATGGGCTTTAGCCCCTTTGGTATAGAAGGCATAGCGGATGTACCGGCAGACTTGTTAAGTAAAAGCTACAGCCTGGTTGAACAGCTTGAACCACTAATTATGGCCCATCAGGGTAAGGGCAGTATGAGAGGCTTCCTGCAGATAAATGAGCAGCAACGTGCGCCCAAGCAGATTCGCATGGGAGGCTATGAAATGCATATTAAGTTTGAATATGCTCCACCGCCTTCTCTGGCGGACGGGGTAATAAACGAAGCGGGCGATGTTTCTCGCGGCCCTCGCGTGCCTGCTGGTGGCTTAGTCATACAGCTATCGGAGGATGAATATATCTTTGCCGGCATAGGTATCACCATTACCTTCGATTCTACGCTGCCGAACGAGCAGGCCGGGATTGTGTATGCAGAAAGCGGCGAGTATGTAGGCGGCAGATGGAAGAATACGCTCTGGAATAATGGTGACCAAACCCATCAGGGGCGACACGTGCGTCTGGTACCCGGTCAGTTTGGTATTCAGAAAGTTAAATTGTACCGGTATCGTTAAAAACGCGGCCGATAAATGGCGGATGAGTCCTTTATTCATCCGCCTTATAGGGCTCAGTGAAATCACGGTGATTTCACTTATCGCAAGCACAATGAAGCCTCATCCCTAAATAAGGTACTGAGGCTGTGACTACCAAGCATTTAATAATCAAGAGTCTTATTCTGGTTTTATTACTGCCGGCTTTTGCATTGGCACAATATAAAACCGAGAGTATTTGGCCCGGGCTGGCACCCGGCTCCGAAAATATTAAAGACCAGGAGCAATGGAGCGAGAACAGTAAAGTTAGCAATGTTTATCAGCCGAATATCACACCTTTTCTGGTCAAAACTGACTCCGCTTTAAAGCCCGCGCTGCTAATAGTGCCCGGTGGTGGCTACCGCAGTATTGCAATGAACAAAGAGGGCTATAAGCTTGCCCAGTGGGCTAATGAGAACGGAATTTCCGCCTTTGTTCTAAAGTATCGCCTTAATGAAGTGGATGGCTTGCGAGATGCGCAAAGGGCAATGAGCTACCTGCGTAAAAATGCCAAAAAGTTTAATATTGATGAGAACAAAATAGGGGTGATGGGCTTTTCTGCGGGCGCGCACCTTTCAGGTTTACTAACCATGAACCGCTATCCCATAAAAAAATACGACCAGCTGGATACCTTTTCGCCCAAGCCAAATTTCTGGATTCCTGTTTATGGCGTGTTCGGCAATATATTTGGTCGCTGGGGCAGCCATTACCCCATAGAAGATATTCCACCCATATTTATCGTCCATGCAGACAACGATTCCCGCGTTCCCTCGCTAAACAGTGTAGATTTGTATTCACAGCTCAAGAGAATGGGAGCCTCCGCTGAGCTGCATATTTATGAGTATGGCGAGCATGGTTTCGCGCTGGAGGAAGACAGGGGGGTAGCTGTGAGCAGTACAGTGGAGAATTGGTCTCAGCGATGTATAGCATGGTTGAAGGTAAAAAATATTCTTTAACTAAAACTGCTTGCGAGAGCGGAAGGGAGAAAGCAGCCGTGACAATTAAAAAACGGAGTGAAAGAATGTGTACTGCTTTGCGCGCAGATAATTAATTGCCAGGCTTACTATTTGTTGCTAGAAGTTTGTACCTTCGGGCTATGTTAGCCAAGAGATACTATTAACCCGACAACTAAATGTGTTGCCGGGTTAATGGTGCGGATTATTGCTGAAGCAGGCAAGTATTGCCAACGCCGCAATCGCTGGAGAGGATTGCTGCTTTTGCATCGGAGGCCGACATTACACTGTAGCTATATGGTGGAGTGAAAATAGTACCTTCGGAGTCGTTCAAATTCTTTGCACTACCTTCATTACCAATGCCTTTCCAGCCCGTGTGTTCTCCACCCATGGTAAAGAAAACGCTTTTCCCTGGTACATCGTAATAACAGCCTTCGGCCAGCAAGGTCATTTCTTTACCTACGCCATGAAGCGAACCTTTGTTTTTATGGTAGTTGTTCAGCATATGAATTTTGCCGAAACGTCCGCGCGGCTGGCGAGAATTAACACGATCGCCCCACATGCTGTACATATAAGTTATGTTTAGCTTGTCGCGGCTTCTTGTTTCACCGTCGCTGCCGGCAATTAGGTTAGACAAGCTGTGATCTTTGTCGTAGGTATAGTGAAATTTACACCAGGAGCAAGTGACAAAATCGCCCGCTTGGGTAACATCAAAATTACCGTCCTGACCATCGGCTACATCTACGTGATCAAACCATACATGGTGGGCGCCATTGCCGATATACACCCCATCGGTGCCGGACTTACAGGAATTATTATCGCCACAGGGCTTATCACGTACCGCCAGGTTACGAACGATAATATTGCTTTTGTCCGAGCCGCTAATTTTAATATTTCCGCTAATGATAACGCCGGGCTCTGTGCCAATAATGGTGGTGTTAGCGCCCGGAGTGAGAGCGCCATCATACGTACCGGGTGTTACCAGCACTATTTTGCTGTCGTTACCTTTTATGGCATTTTTAAGGTCGCTCATAGTACTAACGGTAACTGCACTACTTAAATCGGTGCCACCGCCAGTGGTGCCGCCATTTACACTTGCCCAGCCCGGCGCAACATCGTTGATACTAATGTAGCCTGTAACGGGTGCACCTGAGCTGGAGCTGCTACTGGAGCTACTGGATGATGAGGAGCTGCTGGACGATGAACTAGAGCTGCTAGAGCTGGAACTTGTACTGGACGATGTGGAGCTGCTTGTAGAGCTAGTACTGCTACTGGAGCTAGAACTGCTGCTGGAGCTAGAGCTGCTACTGGAGCTAGAACTGCTGCTGGAGCTAGAACTGCTGCTGGAGCTAGAACTGCTGCTGGAGCTAGAACTGCTGCTCGTATCAATTGCACAGTCAACTGCGCTAATACCAGAACCGGTAATGGTAAACGAATCAATGTGCGCTAAGCCTTCTTCTGTATTCGCAACCAGAACGATCTCGTTCTCGCCACTTTCCAGGTCCACACTAGTACCATCGCTTGTCCAGCTATCTAGAGAGCCCGAGGGAGGAAAGTTCACCGTGCTTATAGCGGAGGCGTTTACGTTTACACCCGCTACAAGGCTATTACTGGAGTCGCTGGCGTAAGCCCATTGCAGATCGTAATTTCCGGCGGATTGCACATTAATACGCCAGGTAACTTTACTGCCTGCCGAAGCGTTTGTTTGTACAAAGCCAGCACCTGTGTAGCCGCTGCCGGTGCTGGCGACCATTCCGTCAACAGAACAGAAACCCTGTTCGTTTTCCTGAATAATAAGTTCGTCAGAGCTGGAATCCGGTGGGGCCGTTGGCCCAGGTGCCGGAGCTTCAGTTGGCGTAGCGCTAGCCTCCGCAGTAGGGGTACTTGGACCTTGAGGGTCCTCTATATCGCTGTCTTCACCGCCACAAGCACTTAAGGCAATAATTAAAGAACAGACAAACAGGGGTTTAATTGTCAGCTTAAAAAACGCGGGCACAGCTGCAGAGCACTTTTGATTATTCATAAGCATTATTCGTTAGTAGGGCGATGGTTATAAAAAAAGGAGTGGGAGCAGGCTAGAGCGGGTAGCCGCTAAATACAAGGTGAGTACATCGCTTTATTTGGGACTTATGAATCAGGCCCGAAGGAAAGGTGATGTGGTTCATAATACTTTGTTAACAGGCCGACAGTTTAAGCGCTTTTTACTGTGAACAGTGGATAGAAAATTAGTTGCCAGGTGAAAGTAATTAATACTTAAATGAAGAAAAAATCGAACAGAAAAGAAAACTGTGCAAGTTATTAATACTAATTCCTGTAGCCTGTGCAGCGGTGGCCGCATACCTTTGTGCCTCTGCAAGCGCTACTGCAAGAGCTACTGCAAGAGCTACAGGATAATAAAAAAAGTGAAGCGGAGAAGGCACTGCCACTGCGTAAATTTCCCGGTGTTGGGGTGCAGGTATTTACAGCTTGGCAGTGCGTCGCCCGCTACTGTTTGAACGATGGCTTACTCCACTAGCTCAAAGCCCGCGCGAATATAGGCGTTAATTTTGTCGGCGGTGTATCGCTCGTCCCAGGTTTGCAATGGGCGGTTTAAGGCTGTCTCCATGAACTCATCGAAGCTATTTTTGCCGCCAAGGCTTTCATTATAGTCTCCCAGTGTTCTGCCGGGATCTTTGTAGTTTGGCCCCGCGCCTTGACCATCAAAACTCCAATTCCATTCAATATTGCCCGATGCTTGAATGGCTTGAGATTCATCTCCGTGAAAATGATAGCCCGCCTTTACTAAACCATTGTAGAAACCTTGCCAATCAGTATCATTGGGTGCAGTGTTGCTGACAATGTTGTTTTTTGTTTGATAGTCAGCCGGGCCATTTCTATCAAACTCTAAGCCCCACAATGCCGGTGTACATAAGTTTGGCCCTGCGCAGGCATTGTCTCCCTTAATCATTGAGTGCCCCTCACTGGCGACGTTATCGAACATATAGGCGCGGGTGCCTGCTGGTAGCGGTACTTTGTTGTAACCCAGTAATAGGCCAATGGCGTTTCTACCAAAGAAGTTGTTTCTTGCCAGCCCCCCTTGACGCAGTTGCGCGCCATGGCTTGAGGCGCGCGTAATAATATTATTTTCCAACAGCAGTTTATTGCCATCTGTACCGGCTTGAATATACAGGTTGTGGTTGTACATATTGGCACCCGCATTGGGCGTTGTGTCATGCCAGCCGCCATGGTCCACTATATTTTCTGTGATGGTTAACACCTCCACGCCTTCGGCGTATAAATTAGAGGGCCGGTTTGGGGTTTGTGCCAGTGACGTTGTGTTCGCATAGGACCCTGTCCAGATGTTTCGATGCAGGGTAATGTTTTCCGGTCTGCCATCGCTCCACTGTTGAAAAACAAGTTCAAAATGATCAAAAACATTGTCTTCGAAACGGATATTATGATTTGGCCCTAAGAAAAAAAGCTTGGGATGACCGTTACCCGTAAATTCGGGATGCCCGGAAATTAATGTGTACGCGGAAAAATTGATACCGATAAAGCTCACATTTTTAAGGTCATATTTATGGAGCGTGTTTGTACTACTTTCAATGTTTGGCCTTTTACCATCGTCGCCGTAAAAATACACCACTTGTGGTTCACTCGCGCTGCGACCAGAAGGTACAGACTGTAAATCTTGTTCAAACCAGGTATCTCCCCTTTTTAGACGCAGGTGGTCGGCATAGCCTGCGCGCATTTTCTTGGCGCCGGCATCGATTGTTTTACAGGGGTCCTCTGCGGATAAACAGGTATTGTTATCGTCACCCACAGAGTCGCTCACAAAAATCACTCTTGTGTCGGAAGAGGGCGTAATCTTGGTAAAGCCTGTGTTGTCTGTGTCCGTTGGAAAAGGGGGTGCAGTTTTATCATCGTCAACTACGGTGAAGGTAACCGTTGCTTCTGCAGTGCTCCCGCCCTGCTGAATCTGGTAGCTAAATTGATCTGTTCCCGTAAATTCCGAGGCAGGGGTGTATTGAAACTGCCCCGACTGCTGCATTACAACGGAACCATTATCCGGCTCTTGCACCACAACGAAAACAGCTTCTGTTATTTCGAAAACATCGTTGAGTGTTACGCTATTTTCGTTGCTGGAATTAAATGCTGTATCGTAGTCTGTTTGGTAGTAATCATTGTTAGCGACTATGGTAGTGCCGGCGAGCGCAACAATAGAAAATTCGATTTGATACGTAGTGCCTTTTTCCCCTGCTTTATCTTCTTCGGAGTAGGGGGTAACCGCCAATTGGTAATTGCCTGTTGCCAAACTATCAATTGCTATGTGGAGGGTGTCGCTTGCGGCTGTAAAAGGAGGGTTGTTCTCGTAGCGATCGATAATTGGTGTAGCGTTGTTATTTCGCGTTAAAGTAAATTCAACACTATTCACCAAGGCCATATCGTCCGGAACGGCGCTAAAGTTGATGGAGGCGGAGGCTAGCGTATTTAAATCTATAGTGTCCCCATTGCTCACTTGCTGTATGTCAATGAGGTCACCTTGGGCTTCTGCCGCCACTAAGTCTACGGCAGTAATGGCTGGTAGTGTAGGTGCCGCTGGCTCGCCTCCCGCCTGCTCTGAGGGTGGTGCCCCCAGTTGAGTATCCTCAAGAAAATTCTTATTATCAGAGGAACCCGAGCCCCCTGAGCAGTTAATGATCGACGCACAAAAAAGGAGAATGAGAATTATTTTCCTGCTAACTGTAAACATTGTAACTCCGCGTGAAATAAAATCGTTGCTTTCGCGTTGAGTCTGCCCAGGTTCAAGAGCCACTGGCTATGGTGCTTAATGTTTAGGCTCTGGGCTTGGTCTTAGGGCAGAAAATTGTGAAGCACGTATTACTGATCCCGGTATTCTAGACGTGATTCGATGTGGGTATTGAGACCCGGGTCTTAGTCCTTATGTAAATATTTGTATGTGAAGAGTGTGCGATTGTCGTCGGGATAATAAGATGTTAAAAGCGTGTGCTGTTGTGTTTCTTACTGTGGTATCTCTCAATGTAAGCGCCGGTGCTTATGACTATAAATCTTACATTGGCGGCGGTTTTTCTTTGCTGAACACCTCCCTTAGCGGGGCTGAAAGTGATATTGAGACTCAGGCTTTGTATGGTCGCACGGGTGCCCAGTGGGGGGATTATGTGTCTTTTGAGTTTCGATTTGCCTCCGCCTTGAGTGACGAAAAGATTGTATCCGGGGGCGAGCAAGTTTCAGCAAAGATTGGTCAGTTATACGGTGCATACTTCCGTTTTGGTTATCCCCTTGCAGAAAAGAGCTATCCCTATTTGCTGCTAGGTTATACCGCCTGGGATTTCGAGTTCGCGAGCGGTTTAAATAGCTACAGCGAGTCTGAATCCGATAACGCTTATGGGCTTGGGGTAGACTGGTATATAAATAAAAGATTCGGCTTGAATATTGAGTTTACTCAGTATGCAAAAGAGCACCAGTTTGAAATAAATAGCCCGTCGATAGGGCTTATCTTTAATTTATAGCTCTTGCCCATTTCCATTGGTGGGTTTGATAAGGGCAGTACTGGCCCCGAATTTAACGATTACGCGCAATACCCTCAGCAGATTAACGGTAGGCCTGAGGGACAGCGGCTGCGTTTACGGAGAAGGCCGGCAACACTGCACAAGCCGCTTGCTAGGTTTACCTCCCTGCCATAATAATTCCCGCAAGCAGCTTATGCTGTATTAGAATATTCCACTGCATTCAATATCTTGGAGCATCCATGTCTTGGTGGATATCGCTATATAGAGTGCTCTAAACACTGCACCCGACACCTAGCCAGGCGCCCATGATCACAATCCACTGCACAAAAAAACTCTGGAGCAAATTACCGCTGGATGCGCACGGCAGGCTGCCTTCGCAGGACGACACTATGTCCTCTCCTGAACGAGGCAAAATAGCCCCGCAACTGGGGGATTGGCACGCTAACCTTGTCACCTTGCAGCGCCGCAACTGTATATTATTAGTACACAATGCCACGCGCTTTCCCGTGTTTATCTCCTGTTTAACCAAGCCGGGCTTCGCAAGCCTGCAGTGGCAGTTTGAAGACGTGTTTATGAACACGCTGCTTAAACTGAATGCCAATCAGCGCCAGTTAGATGCCGCTGCTGCCGCAATAAACTCACCGCTGTGCTTCGATAGCACTACCGAGCGTTCGTTGCTGGGGGCTCTTAATAATCTAAAAGCTAACATTGAGCATGTGCTCTATTTAGAGGAGTTGCTGGTACCCAATTTATACCCACCGGCAGTGTCTGCATCGCTGGCCCAGCGCCCCTGTAAAGCCAATAAGCAAAATGCCTTTGTTATGCCTAACGAAGAGATGCTTAGCGTGTTGGATAAGCTGGCCGCAGCACCTAAAACAGCAATACAAACCCACACGGAAAACCTGGCGGTGGCCGCAGGCAGCACAAATGCCTCGGAATCAAATGTTGTAAGCTTCGCAGCCTTTAAAAAAGGCAGGTCCAGCTAAGGCCTGCCTGAGCCCGCACGGCCTGCCATTCCCTTTGGCGCGCGACGAATATGGCGCCAATGGCATAAAACCTTGGCCGAAAACAAGGTTCTCCCCGCAATTTAAACGCCCCCCTCTAAGAATTTTCTTAAACTGTAAGGCAACACTTTATTATTTAACGCCAGTAGCAGTGCACTTGGGTGTAGGGGGTTTTCTTTGCTAACACGTTTGGTTCTCAGCATTATGGTTTTTTTGATGGCTTGTGGCGGCGGGGGGAGTAAGCAAGAGCCTGCTACAAGTAGCACTCCCACAACAACACCCACAGCAAGCCCGGACCCTCTTAATTGGCCCGTGGAGGAGGGGCATTTTGGCGTACCGCAATCAAGCTTTACCCTGCCTGCGCCCGCTCCGGGCGCAGGGCTGTACTTGCTCGATGTTCAGGCAAGTTTTCCAGAGGTAGATTGGCAGAATATAGATCGCCTATATATTCCGGCAGGCCATTACAAATTTTTGCGTTTGGGTAATTTACCCGAGAGAAGCGCAGACAAGCGCTTAATTATTACCAACAGCGGTGGCCAGGTTCGAGTAGGCGGCTTGGGGCACTACTATATGTTTGTGATTAGTGGTGGGTCTCACTGGGTGCTTACCGGCCGTTACGATGCCCTAAGCCAAACCGGCGATGCAGATTTTCCCGGGCACAGAGGGGGGCGTTTTGCCAATAGCCAGGATAGCTACGGCATTATGGTGGACGACGATTTTGTAAGAGAAAGTGTAACGGGCTTATCGGTTAGCAGTGCCACAGATTTTGAAGTGGAGTACCTGGAAATTAAGGAAGTGGGCTTTGCCGGAATGAGCATGAAAACCGACGACAATGGCGAGGCCGTAATGGCGGGCGTTTTGTTGCACGATAATTATATTCATGACACGGGCAGCGAAGGTTTATACATCGGCAGTACCCAGGCTCAGCCGCAACACCAGATACGCGATTGGGAAATCTACAACAACCGAATTTTGCGTACCGGCACCGAGGCCATCCAGCTTGGTCAACTGGGCGGCCACAATAAAGTGCATCACAATGTATTTGGCCCGGCCGCATTGGACTGGCGTGCCGCTTTTCAAACCTATCAGGACAATAATTTCCAGGTGGGTATTCGCGAGGGTTTTCTACATGTGTATAACAATATTTTTATAGGCTCTGCAGGCTCGTCCATATCGTTTTTTGCAAACAGTGTAGAGGGCGATAAAACAGAGAATAATATTGGCGTAAGCTTTGAAAAAAACTACTTTACCGCGATACGTAGTTTGGGAATGTATATGAACAAGAGTGCATTACCAAATATGAGCTATCGTTTTAGCCAGAATACCTTTGGCGGCTATCGCTACATGCGAGATGAAGTCTATAACTCCAGCCCTTACGGCCACCTTCTACGGATAGCAAACACCACAACGCCCATTGAGCTTAACGAAAATACCTGGAGCGGGCCGCAACAATTTACCAATAGCCTGGAGAACAATGGTGTAAGCAATAACATAAGCAGTAGCAACAACAGCAACAGCGAGCCAGAGGCACTAAGTTTTGTGAATAGCGGTTTGCCAGACGCATACGACTATTTAAGCCTGGAAATGTGGACAGAAACCTCCACGCTGGGCGAAAAAAATGCGGTGGACTACAAGCAAGAAGATGTAGTGACACACATGGGCCAGCCCTACCGCTGTGCTGTTACTGTGTGTACCAGCGGGGCGGTACCCTCGGAGCGTGAGGACCTGTGGTCGCCGCTAGCTCCGCTGGCAGACGATGTGCGAATTGTACCGGGGTCTAAATGGGAGGCCCTGGGTATACAGCGCTCAGCTAAATAATTACCTGAGCTCTGGTGGAATATTAGCCCTTACAAAGCCATAGCTCTGGATTGGGGCTAGGCGTAGTGACAGGCGCAGGGAGAGTGCCAGGGGAGTTACGCACCGAGGCGCTTTAAGGCAGGGTAACTTTGTGGCAAGCTTTACTCAAAAACATTTGAGCCCACTAGCCGCTTTTTACTCAAAACGGGCGTTTGCGGTGTGAGCAATACGCGAGTGGCAAATGTAAGGCCTTACGCCATTTGTTGCTAGCGGCAAAGCTTATTTATCAAGAACTATTCGGCAAACGCTAAGGTGCGAGCACACCGCTACATTGTTTACACGCTGCGGAAGCGCCATTGTTGATGAGAATGGTTTTTAACGAGAGTGTAAAGTTGACTGATGCTCGAATACATATGGGCCTTTACGACAACTATTTCGATGCTGAATGTAAAGTTGTAGAGAAAATTGGGTAACATCGTATATAAACGGTTAAAAGCCAAAAACTAGGGAAATAGCCGGCTCGATGACGTACTATTTGGGAATATACGTCCTTTAGACGTATATATATCGCCCAACAGCGAGTAAAGCCCAGTTGGCGGGGCTTGTGGCTTGGGGTATTTATTTAAATGGGGAATATGTGTCATTGCGACTGACTATTCCGGTATATGTGTTATCGCGACGTAGTATTCGGGGATATGTGTCGGGGTGACGTAGATTCAATTGTTAGAAATTATTATGAACTATATCGAATTCCCAAAAATGGATAAAGGTTACTTGGTAGTGCCTTCACCAGATACTACGTTAAAGATTGATATGGAAGTATATGAAAAAATATGCTGCGCAATTTTCATGGCTTCAAATATAGGAGCAGAAAACAAACTTTACATGATTTCTTCAGAAAGCGTGAGTAAGGCATATTTCAGAGCTGCGCTCGCTGAATATGTTAGTATTGAGGATATTTTAAAAATTGAGTATCCTGGTTTAACACAAGAGTACTCTATAGTTAAAAGTTCTAACCCGCTGTTTCACTTAATGAAACTTTTAAGGGATTATAACATTCACCTTGGGCACACTGAACTAACTAAAGAACAGATATCTGTAGTTTTAGAAAAGCATCCTAGCGAAGTTCACCAATTGGATATACAAGTCGTAACCAACCTAAATGCAGGTGCTCTTAAAAATCTGAGGAATGCAAAGCACTACAGTGACACTGATTTGCTTAAAATGGTTGAAATGTTCAATAACCAACAACTAGCTTTTGGAGTTGGGGATTTGATAATCAGAGGCCTTTTAGAGTATTCAAGGTATGTGGAAAAATTTCTAACAAAGCATTCTAGCTGACCCTATAAGCTCCGCCTAATTTTGGCATTCCGCTTCGCTACATTCTATGCCAAAATCAGTCTCCACTTATAGGCCAGCTAAATGCGGCGTTAGGGGTAAGACTAATGCGTAATATTTCCTATATATTTTTTATTGCTTTACTGTCTCTTCTAATTGGTTGCAGTACGGCATATGTCGAAAAATATGTACCGAAAAAAGTAGGGGACGATCCTGACGTTATTGTTAAGAAAACATATTGGAATGAAGTTATTTATAAGAAAGGTGAATACGAGTTCTTCCCTAGGTTTTATACTTTGTCCAGATCATATTCGAATCCCGGAGCTTTGTTGGTTGTTTCTTCGTCAGTGAGAAAGAGTATCTTTCTAGAGAGTGTTGTTTTGGAATCGGCGGATAAAACGCACCGAGATACGGTTGAGTTTAGTCAGGAAACAATGCTGGATAGGCGCAATGAAAAAGAAGGACTAAATTATGCTTCATTACCAGTTTTTGAAATTGATGAAACGGAACTTACCAAGTATTGGGAGTCCGGCGATATTCGCGTTATTGTCAATTATCGGGTTGGGGGCAAAAAAGAGAGCTTAATTTTCGAATTTGAGCTTCGGAAAGGTCGTGAAATAGTATGGCCAACGTAAAACCCCTAACAAGTTTGTCAACAGGACATTTTTTGCTACGCTCCGTTTTGCGGTGGCTTCGCCATTTTACCGCAAAACTCCACTACACAAAAAATGCCCGTTACAAAGGCGTTATGGTCTTTATTCGATAAATGGAGAAAGTATGAGAAGGTATGTTTTATTTATTTTTTGCTGCATTGTTTCATCAGTATCATTCGCCGATGTTACGATGAAAGAGGGAGAGGTTGTTTCTGTTGCAATGTACGAAGAGTGTCTGGTGATGCGTTTAAAGAATGATCCAAGTGTTTACGTATATCCAAATACCCTTGCATCTTTTAACTCAAAGTTTTCGATTGCGCTGGCTGCGCTTAACTCTGGAAAAAGAGTTAGGGTTGGGTATTGGGGAACCGGTCATTGTGAGTCCGTCGATTCTCAACCTGCAGGCGCTCCTAGCGGGCTAAAATATTATATTAATATAATAGAGCAACTAAAATAGAGCCATAACAAGGCGCTCAAACATCAGCCCAGCAAGCTGGGCTTGGACCTCCGTTACGGCGCTTGCGCCTTCACTGCGGCCATTTAGCGCGGCGTTCAGGCTGTAGAAAAATAGCCTAAACCCACGCCATCCGTGGTGCAATCCTGTAAAATACGCTAGATAACCACTTATCGGCGTATTTATGTCAAATTATCTCGATGACAATTTAAATCAAACGGTTTTTTTGGACATCAATTATCTTGAAGTCTTGGGTGAAAATACCTTTGAATTTTGTCTTTATACTTTATTGACAAAGACTTTGGATCTCAGTGAGTTCGAACGTCGCTATAAAAACAAGAAAGTCGGCCGTAAAGCTTATCCCCC
>FXAI01000026.1 GCA_900177435.1 Alteromonadaceae bacterium Bs31 | reverse complement strand
GTGCATATAAAAGGTGCACCCCAGACTTGTGGAAAAGATCATAGCCTCGGATTTAATTACGCCTTTTCCTTGAAGGATCACGGGGCAGGCAAGGAAATATTAAGTGCAATGTTAGCTGTGCAGGTATCTGGCAGACGTATTACTATTCAGGGGGAGAGCCAGTGTACTATTGACGGTCATATGGAAAACGTTGCTTATGTGTATACATACTAAAACATAACAAAGTTATTAACCTGACATTTTGGGCTACGCTACGTTCTGTGCATTCGCTATGCTCATTATTGCACAATACTACGCTCCACCCAAAATGCAGGTTATAACGGCGTTATATGCAATTCAATAGGAAAAAATTTATATGAAGGTATGGTTTTTAATTTCTCTAACTTTTATAGCTGGCTGTGGAGCTGCAACCTCTTCAAAGACAGAGAATCACAATTCTGTTGAAAACAGTCAGGAAATAAAATTTAGATCGGCTGGGGCGGTTACCGGTTTTCAGGAGCTATGCCTTAAACAGCTCTCTACCCCCGAAGGGTACAAAATGTGGTCCGTACAAAACAGTAAAAATGTTATTCAAGATTCCAAGTATAAAAAATCGGCTGGCGACACTGCATATAAAATAGGTAATGAGATAGCTTCATTCATCCTTGTAAAACATGCCTCTTTAGGTTGCTCTGTTTTCGCGCAAAATATAGATGGGATGGCAGCACATATTTACTTGCAGCAAGTGTTTATAGAGGCAAGAAATGGAAATCCTGGCAGCGAAATCAAAATGGATACTATAAGTAATGGCATCGCAGCCACTCACGGTGTTGTATTAGTTTCTGAATCGGGCACCGCGCTCATAGATGTGATAATTTCAATTAATACAGAATCTGATAACACTCGTTCACTTGCTTTAACAGGCGCTGTAGCGGGTGGCATATAACAAACGGGTCAAACGGGACATTTTGGCTTCCTTTCCGTTTTGGGTGGCTTCGCCACTTTACCCAAAACTCCAATCCAGCCAAAATGCCCTTTACCCGAAGCGTTATGAATTAATCATGAGTAATCGTAAGATGTTTAAAATTATACTTCCAATAATTATCATTTTGCTGGTTGGGTGCAGTAGCGATCACTCCGCGCTATCTGCATCAAAATCGAAAGATTTCTACGCGCCCATCCAAGAAAAGCAGAGAGTTAAGAATAAGTATCTGGCGTACAGCCATAGAATTACAGTTACCGTTACAAAAAAAGAATTACCTAATGTGTTTAAATCCGTATTAGACACATGTTCTGAGGATAGTGAATTTAAATGCCTTGTGATGCATTCAGAGCAGTCCGGTGGTGAGTATTCATATGGTAGCATCAGGCTTAGGGTAACTCCGAAAGGAATATCCAAATATAAATCGCTCGTATCAGACTCGGGGGAAGTAGTGCAGCAATCAACAAGTGCAGAAGATCTTACAGACTCCGTTCTGGATACAGAAAAGCGTTTAGAAATGTTAAATTCCTATCAGTCGAAACTGAAAGAGCTTGAGAAAAATCCGAACATTAATATTGATTCACTTATTAAAGTTACTTCCGAGATGTCGGAAGTGCAGACGCAAATTGAATACTCTCAGGGGCAAAAAGCTAAGCTATACCAGCGTGTCAGCATGGATGTGTTAAATATATCGCTACAAACGCAAAAGAATGAAACATTTGTAAGCCCTATTGGTGAGGCATTATCGAAGTTCGGGGAGGATTTCGCTGAAGGAATAGCAGTCTTCATTACTGCGGCAGCATATCTTATCCCTTGGTTGCTGGTTGTAGCGTTGTTAATTTGGATTGTAAGGTACTTATGGGCTCGTGGTAAACGGAGAGAAAATTCATAACCAAGCTATCAACCAGACGTCCAAAGCTACGCTTGTTTTTGTGTATTCGCTGCGCTCATTGTTACACAAAAACAGGCTCCACTTCGGTCGCTGGTTATAGCGGCGTTAGAACTTAGAATGAAGTATTTACTACTATCCATAATTTTCATTGTCGTTTGTTCTTGTGCGCAAAATACGTACATTGCTGTCGAGTCGTGGCCTCAAATTAGCTATGCGGGGTTTAAGGAGAGTATTGATAAGCTTGCTGGGGAAGAAGCTATAGACTGTGGTTTTCATGATTTAATGTCAAAAGAGGGTAAGGCATCCTATAAGTCAGGTGTTAGGTGCGCTAAAGACGCGTCAAAGCACGGACATTCTTTCAAATTTGGAACAGTTAGACTTCCTATTGATTCTATTGCTCACGAGGTGTTGGTTCTGTCACCGAAATCCGAGTATTGGCTTATTGTTAATGACCGGATGTTTGATGACGACTCTCCGCAGCAGTGGACGCAGAAATGTAAAGAAGTAAAGTTTAAAAATTATGTTTTGTTCTACCAGGGCGTTGAGTGCACAGAAGTGAATAATGGTGAATGGTTCTAACAAGTTTGTCCATTTGACGTTTTGGTCTACGCTCCGTTTTGGGGTGGCTGCGCCACTTTACCCCAAAACTCCACTACAACCAAAACGCAAATGACAAAGGCGTTATGAGGCTAGGGCGAATTAAGGTAATTTTACTTCCACTTTTGTAGTGGGGTGCTAGCTCGGTAAGAGTTCTATCGTAGTTTGGTAGTTGTAGCCTTAGGCAACAACTAAGCACTTCGTAGAAAACGGGCGCATGTTAGTCGCTCCATTAAATTGCAAAAAACGCAAATTAATGGAGCTTGTTACGGTTGTAGAATTGGCGGTAAGCGTTATTCGTTCCTTTTAAGTGGTAGTCGGGAAGTGAATTGCCACAGGAAGTAAGGTTTACATAAGAATGGTGGTTTATGCGTTCTAAGCGGGTAGCGAGCGGGGCTCATAACAAAGCTATCAAATTGACGGCTTTTCCGTCGCTTGTTTTGTGGCTTAACGCTACGCTACCACAAAACAATCAACTCCAAAGCCGCAATTTATAGCGGCGTTAACTGTCATCGAGGGATTATGAGAAATTTACTAATATCTATCGTTATTTTGGGGTTACCTTATGCGGCTTTTGCGGCAGTTCAAGAAGAAAAGAATGTCTGGACTGAGCTTTTAGTTGCTTCATTCCCAATTTTACTGTTTGTCGTTGTATTCTATATATTCTTGCGAGCGTTCGGGAATAAAACGAAAAATATTAATGAGAAAATATTGGAGAGCAATATTGAAATTGCTAACCAACTAAAACGAATAGCGGATCATGTTGAAAAAAACAGTTAACAAGTCACTGCACCAGACCCGAACTGCGTTCCTCAAATTTGCAATTCGCTACGCTCATTTTAATGCAAATTTGTTCCACTCCGTTCGGTCTGGTGAGTGAGACGTTATGAGGCTAGGGCGAATTAAGGTATTTTTACTTCCACTTTTGTAGTGGGGTGCTAGCTCGGTAAGAGTTCTATCGTAGTTTTGTAGTTGTAGCCTTTGGCAACAACTAAGCACTTCGTAGAAAACGGGCGCAAGTTAGTCGCTCAATTAAATTGCAAAGAGCGCAAATTAATTGAGCTTGTTACGGTTGTAGAATTGGCGGTAAGCGTTGTTCGTTCCTTTTAAGTGGTAGCCGGGAAGTGTGTTGCCACAGGAAGTACAACTTACTAAAAAAAGGTTGGTTTATGCGTTCTAAGAGGGTAACGAGTGTGGCTCATAACAAGGCGCTCAAACATCAGCCCAGCAAGCTGTGCTTGGACCTCCGTTACGGCGCTTCGCGCCTTCACTGCGGCCGTTTAGCGCGGCGTTATGGTTCATAGAGAAAGTATGTACAAATGTCCTAACTGCAACAAGCTGAGTTTTACTTGGTGGGAAAAAATTACAGCAGATAGACTTTCTCCAGTTGAATGTAAAGAGTGTCATTGTAAGTGCTACGTCCCAGTTAGGTTTGGGTGGAAAATCCACAAGATCGCGGTAGTTCCTGGAGCACTTGTATGGATAGCGGTACTGTATTTAAAACAGGCTTGGCCTCTCGTAATACTTGTAGCAGTATATGGTTGGGCAATAAGGCGCAGCATAAATAATTCTGTATTAGTAAGGAAAGAAAATATTGGTACAAAACCATAACAAAGTGGTCAACGCTGACATTGCATACTACGCGCCTTTTTGGGTGGCTACGCCACTTTACTCCAAAAAGTCGCTCCGTACGCAATGCAGGTTACCACGGCGTTATGTGAACATACGAAAAATACATGAATATTCCTGAAGAACATGATTGGAAAATAGACTCTCAAGATCTAGATGAAAAATATTCCTTTGAGAAATATCTGGGGAAGTCAAAAGAGCAAGCAATTGCGTTATTTAGATCAAGCCCACTAGAGTGCTCCTTTGAAATCGCTTATATGCCTGAAATACCGTTCAGGTATTATGTTTTAGCTTTTAAAGAATTCGTAGAAAAGTCGAACAAGGAAGAATATGATGATGTATACCACGCGTATATTTCAATGATTCTTTCTATGATCAAAAATAATTTTGGCTATATAGAGCCTCTGAAGAAAGAACTTCTTCCGTTGGCATACAAAATTACAATAGATCAAGAAAAGTATGGTCTGGATCTGGATATATTTGGGGATCTCAAAGTTAAACTTGATGAGGCGCTAATTGCAGCAAGCACATAACAAAGTTGTCAAATTGACAGTTTTTCCGTCGCTCCTTTTTGTGCTTAATAGCACAAACGGGCTCCTCCAAAACTGCAATTTACAACGACGTTAGCTTCATTTCACACATCGAGATTGATTTATGCTTGATAGACATAAAGATATTACGCAAGGAGTTGCGCTGGGATTGCTGTCTATAGCATGGGTATTTATCATCGGAAAAACTATTTCAGAAATCGAAAACTACGATCCAATCGTTATAGTCAGAATTGTCACTCTTTTAACCGTTTTTGCAGGTGTAGTGGTTGCAGCATACAAATTGGTAAATGACCAGGTGTTTCGGCAATCTGAGTCTTATCTAATGCAGGCGAAAGATTTATTCGAGAAAGCTTATAGAGCTTTATCCCCTGAAAACGAAATTGGCTACCCCTTGAATAGTCGTTTGAGGTGGTTGACTTCTGCCAGGATACTTCGATCAGCGTTGTCTTTGGAGTACAGGATCTCAGATGAGAGCCATAAATACACATACAATGAATATCGGTTTTACTGGCATACAAAATTTTATGAGATACTAAGGCTCGGAGAGCACGTTTTTCCCGATAAAAGTTATTTTTATAAAGAGGGTAAACTACATATTTGGGGGCCTGGTGACCAAGAGCCTTTGAACGAGGAATCCATTGCGGAGCTATATCGGTTTGCAAAGTGGCCTGAGGGTAGGGAGGATAGGATGGAACCCTTCAGTGAGAGTGAGCGAAATAAGATTCATGAGTTTGGCCCCAAAGGACTTTCTGACTATTTAAATGAAATACATAAAAGCTAACAAGTGGGTCAACCTGATGCAGCATGCTACGCTCCTTTTTGGGCTGCTTCGCAGCTTATCCCAAAAAGGTGCTCCACAAGCAGCACAGGTTACCCAGGCGTTATGCGCCCTTAGAAGCTTCAAGAATTAAATATTTACCGGGCAGCGTAGTTGCTTAAGGTAAGTGGTACAAAACAACAAAGTAGGTGCCAGCTGTTAGGTTATATTTCTTAATGCGCAGCTCAACAGCATCGCACCGCAAAACGTCGAGCCGTTTTGGGATGCCGAAAGCGGTGGTCGCTTGTGTTTGGGTTTGTTCGTTCCGTAAGGCTATTGCGTGTTAGCAGTAATCTTTAAAGTTGGTTAAGTAAGGTGAGTTTAAGAGTGTCGCATAACCAAGTTATCAACCTGACATTGCATGCTACGCTCCGTTTTGGGGTTGGCTACGCCAACTGTACCCCAAAACTCCACTCCCGCATGCAATGCAGGTTATAACGGCGTTAGCACACAATTATGACACCAAGTTTATTTTACAAAGTCGCTAAAAAGGTAGAGAAATCTCAAAACCAACTAGGTAAAGCTGGATTAATCGTTCTTCTGCTATTTCTGTCTTCAGCTTTAGCTAATGCACTACTTTTTGATATGTTATATGCCATTGTTCTTGCCCCTTTAGGCGTTTTATTTTTCTTGCTTGGTCTAGGTATGTTGCCAGTTTGGTATAAGGACAAAGAAGAACAAAAAGAGTTAAACTTTGATGGTTTTTGGCAAGCAAATAGTTTTATTGGTAAATTGTTTCTCTGGTATAGCGCTGTGTTTCTTTCGTTTTGGTTGCTTGGTGTTTCAATAGTAATTTTGTTTTCAGTAGTGCATACGGTAGCTTATGTACTGTTCAGCTAAGTCCGGTGCTAACAAGGCCAATCAACATCAGTCGCTGCGCTCCTTGGACAGCCTTGTCGTCGCGTTTTTTGTGTATGGCTTCGCCATTTTCACACAAAAATCACAACAACAAGTCTGCCGTTGTTGGCGGCGTTATGAGGCTAGGGCGAATTAAAGTATTTTAAATTCCACTATTGTAGTGGGGTGCTAGCTCGGTAGGAGTTCTATCCTAGTTTGGTAATTGTAGCCTTTGGCAACAACTAAGCACTTCGTAGAAAACGAGTGCAAGTTAGTCGCTCAATTAAATTGCTCAAAGCGCAAATTAATTGAGCTTGTAACGGTAATAGAATTGACGGTAGGCTTTGTCCGTTCCTTTTAAGTGGTAGCTGGAAAGGGTATTTGCACAGGAAGTGAGGTTTACTTAAAAAGGGTGGTTCATGCGTTCTAAGAGGTTAACGAGTGTGGCTCATAACAAGGCGCTCAAACATCAGCCCAGCGAGCTGGGCTTGGACCTCCGTTACGGCGCTTTGCGCCTTCACTGCGGCCGTTTAGCGCGGCGTTA
>FXAI01000005.1:47896-341058 GCA_900177435.1 Alteromonadaceae bacterium Bs31 | reverse complement strand
TGACCAGGAGTGGGTAGAGACAAGGGATTCAAAATAGGCCTCCAGCTGGAGACGGGTTAACACATCGGGCGGGCAGTCAAAGAAATCGCAGATACGGCGTACTGCGCGGGAGTAGCTATCAATAGTGGCCGCCGCTTTGCCCTGTCGTTTTAATGCGCTAACATGCTTGCGGTACAGTGAATTGAATCGTTTTTGCTGTGCTGTGTTCATTAGATATTCCTCTCGTTAACGTGCGGGCTTGCACGGAGAGGAATTATCTATGAGAGAGGAATTTTAACTTTGCCGCAGAGCGGCTTCGTTCAACAAACTAGGCAAGCCAGAAAGGGTGTAGTTGGTTTGACGCTTACTAGTGGAAAGCCAGCCAGAGACAACTCGTCATTGAAGATTTTAAAGAGCTGCCCAACGTGCAGAACTCTGAGCAAATTGAAGCTCTGTTACCTTGGAATGTTGAGTTAAACGTAAGCGTCAAACCAACTCCGTCCTTGAAATATTCCAAGGAAGTAGTGCCTCCACATCTTCAGCCGTTTGAGCTTGCGGTAGCTGCGTGAACACCGTATGCAAATAGCGATACGGATTAATGTCGTTTGCTTTTGCTGTTTGAACTAAGCTGTATAAATTAGCACTCGATTTGGCGCCAGCAGTGCTGTTGCTAAACAACCAGTTTTTACGACCGATAGTGAACGGACGTATTGCACGTTCAGCTGCGTTGTTATCAATTGGGTAGCGGCCATCCTCCAGATATCTGGTGAGCCTAGGCCATTGATTCTGAAGATAGACAAGCGCTTTCCCCAAAGCCATTTTTGGCGGAGTATTTTGCAGGCTCTTTTCCAACCACTTTTTAAGTTTATCCAAGATGGGTGGCGCTTGTTTTTGTCGTAGATCGTAACGCTCTTCAGGAGTAAGTGCTTTGCTTCGCTGTTCAATTTTGTAAAGCTTTTGAATAAAGGCAATGGCCTGGTCTGCCTTGCCTGTTTTCCCTTTAGGTTGAAGTTTTTGAGCCTCGACAAACTTTCGTCGCGCATGCGCCCAACAACCAAGGCGTTGTATGTCGTGAGTTGCGCAAGCCTGATTGTAGCCGTCATACCCATCGACCATTAATGCTTCAACACTTTCCTGAAGCAGGTTCGTGGGCACCGCCTGTGTTCGCGAGGCGTCGTAGGTAAATACACTGATGGGGTTCGCGGCGAAGCTAGCCATTAACCACATGTAACTCTTGCTCTGCGCCAGTTTGCCTTCTTCATTGAGCACCTGAAGCGTGGTTTCATCCATGTGCACAATTGGGCGCGACACCAATTCTTCGAGCAAAAGGTTAATCAGTGGCTGAACTAATTCACCGCACTTAACCATCCAGTTGGCGAGGTTTTGTCGACTGATTTCGATGCCGATACGTTTAAACATCTCGCTCTGACGATACAATGGCAAAGCATCCGCGTATTTCTGTGTAGCAACAAAGGCTAACAAGCCGGGGCTGGCAATACTCTTTTCAATCGGTTGTGCCGGTTTGGCTGCAGTAACGATATGCTGATTGCAGCAAGTACATGCGTATTTTAATCGGCGGTGAACAAACACCTTGATTTGTGCTGGAACAATATCGAGCTTTTCTTGATCCTCACTACCAATACACTCGAGTGGTGAGCCATCATGAGGGCATACCTTTTCTTCATCACTGATATCGTAAACAATTTCTTCGCGAGGAACGTTAGCCGGAATACTGACGCGGGGCTTGCTGGTACGAGTATGACCCTTTACTTCCGTGTCTTTACGTGGCTCGTCCGTAGGCGCCTCTTCTTCGCTTTCTGCCTCAGAAAACAAACCCATCTGATCTGGCGAGGCCTTCTCGCTTGAGGGGGCGAAGTGCTTTTGAAGAAGGGATTGAAGGCGATCGTTAAGCGAATCGATTTGCGAGTGCGCGTCGAGCAATTGAGCTCGTAACTCTTCGTTCTCTTTCTGTAGATCGGCCGCACTTTTCATGCGGCCATTATACAAAAACTGTTTAAGCTAGGCTCGAAAAAGCAAGGCGTTGATGAGGTTTTAGCTGAGTAAAATCAAAGCCGCGCAACAACCATTGCCACTGCTCGTGATCAACGACGACGACCTCCTTAGAATGTTTTCGAGGCCACTTAAACTTATCTTTCTCCAGACGCTTTTGCCACAGTGCGAAGCCAGTCTCATCCCAGTAAAGTACTTTAAGCTGGGAGCGAGACTTGTTGCTAAATACAAACAGGGCACGGTCGAAAACTGATAAAGCCATTACTTCCTCAACGACTAGAGCCAGTCCATTAATCTGTTTGCGAAAATCCACAGGCTGCCGGTGTAGATACACCTTGACGTCGTCCTGCCAGGTTATCATGCTGAAAGACGAATAACTTTCGCCACGAAAGCTGGATCAATATCCGCCGGTAGTGTTAATTCGGCTCGCCCCATCTTCAAGCAGATATTGCCTGAAGGCTTTGGGTTTAGCTTCGCCTCAACAAAACCCGATTCGGTAAGTTTTGCCTTGCGGTACTTTAGGTTGAAATATTTTGGGTTTAACTCGTGCTGCTTGCAAAACGAGGTTTGGTTTAGGCCGCTCTGCTCGAAATTTTCGAATAACTCAGGCCAATTGTGTTTTTGGTAAGCCATGTAACCTCCGGTATTAGTGAAGGCTACAGAGTATCGATAGGCTTAAGCTGATTGAAGGGTGTAGTTGGCTTGACGCTTACAAGGCTACAGAGTATCGATAGGCTTAAGCTGACTGAAGGGTGTAGTTGGCTTGACGCTTACGATTGAAGGGTGTAGTTGGCTTGACGCTTACGTTAAACTAGGGTGTGGTTGGTTTGGCGCTTACACTGATTTTTAAAGATCTGCCCAACGCGCAGTGTGCTGAGCAAATTGAAGCCTTGTTACCCTGGAATGTTGAATTAGGCTAGGACGTGGTTCCATTGGCGCTTACGTTATTTTATGCACGAAAAAATAAAGTACGCCGCATAAACTTCATTTAAATAATTGCCGGGTTAATAGTAGCAATAGGTTCCACCTTAATTTGTGACGTACCCCTATTCCCTTGAGACGCCAAAAATCCAAGCACAAAGAAATTTAGCACCATCAACTCCACATAAACCATCATATTAGCGAAAGAAATAATAAAAAGAGAAAGGACATATGACAACAACTTAACTCGACGAATTCCTCTATTCTTCTGAAGCACATATAGAATGAGTAAAAGCCAAGAGAGCAACAGAAAAGTCATTGCGACCCCCCCTCCCTCAAAAAACACCTCAATAAAAGAATTGTGGGTACTCTGCAAATCTCGCCCTTGGAACCCCTCTAAGTAAAATCGAGCTTGCCCCAACCCATACCCCCAAACAGGAGACTTACTTATACCTTCAAAGGAGTATACAAAAAGGTCAAGCCTCCCGCTTCCGGACGACACTCGATCGAGGCGATGGTTGACGACCTCAGCAAAATCATCGTTTGACTCATAAAACCAAAAACCAGCGAAGGAAAGCACAAGAACGAGAAGCACCATGACAAGAAATCGCACTTTCCCCCCGAAAAAAAAAGTTAACAATAACGGGACCATAAAACACAAATAACCTGTAATTGATAGTGACAACAGTACAGACACCCCAATGAATGCATATGCCAATTTCAATTTTTTCAAACCTGAGACATATAAGGTATAAAACAGGGGTAGCATCATTAACACAAGATTATTGGGGCTATCCGCAAAAGACCTCATCCGTGGGAGCACCCCCTCGAAATACAATCCAAAGAATTTCCGCTGACTGGGGTCTGGGTCGTAAACATACAAACCATAAGCAAAGTAGACCAACCCAGCGGTACTATAAACAATTGTAAACTTATAGATGCAACGCTCAAACAAATCCGGTGAAATCGACTGAGAAGACAAATAGAGAGTAAAATATGCAACCACAAGCATAATTATCCCGGCACCACGAACAATAGCAGTACCAAACTCCTTTGAATACAAGCTAGTAAAAATCATATATACGAAAAAAAAGGCAACAAACACAACATAAGGCGGCAGTCGAAACCTTGGATTTAAATATACCACCGCCCCACCAAGCACGAGAACTAGTACCATATACGGCTTAACCGGTGTAGAAAGACCTGAAATCCAAAATTGCTGAAAATAAAATGAAAACAAAATACTCCAGAAAAAGAAAGCTCGTAATTTCATCTAATGGAATGCCTTTTTGGCGACAAGAACTTTGTAATGGCTTTCATCACGATATGCAAAAACTTTAGCGGGATTTCCACCCGCGATCGACAAAGGAGGTATATCCGAAACAACCACTGACCCTGCTTGAATGATCGCCCCCTCTCCTATTGTACACTTAGCAAGAACCAATACGTTCATTCCAAACCAAACATTATCTTCTATGACAACATCCTTAAAAATGTAAGTTTCATCATATGGGATCTTATTTCCCTTATAGTTGTGAACCTGAGTAATAACCTTGCAACCGGCCCCGCTATGAAAGTTATCTCCAATAGATACCGCTCCACCTCCATACACCCTAAACCCATTAAAGTTCACATTTCTGCCTAGGTTTGTACCCCGAGTAAGAACTGTAAACCCATTCACCCTTGGCGGCTCCACTACCGAACCGACCCGAAGCATCACAAAACGCCTGAATATAAACCGAGCGACAAACCGAAACATACTTATAAGGGTCACCTGGCCAACCTCAGTGCCAACCAACCAACAACAACAAATAGCAAGCACCACCCGATTACATATGCCACAGCAAGCCCAGTCAGACCATAACAACTCGACAATGCAGTTCCGGCGGCTAACCCTAGCACGCCAACGATTGAACTAGCACCAGCCATAGAAAAAGACCGCCCTTTAAAAAAAACGTAGTTTGATAGCAGCATATAACCCCCCTGAAAACCCGCACCGATCGCCATTATTTTTGCTACAGCCACAGCCCCATAATATTCGACAGGAAAAAATAAATGTACAACCCAGTCAAGAGAGAGCCAAAAGAAAAAAATAACCACCGCCACACTGATACAAAGCTTTAAAACAAACGATTTTAAAACTTGACCCTCTGAATATTTATTTAATTTTCGATAAAATTCGGGGGTGACATTCTGAATTACAGTGGAGAAAAGCAGCGTTATGATAGCGACCAACTGAGCAGCCAACATGTAGACACCAACTTCTTCCGCTCCCAGATAAACCACAGACACATAACGACCTCCACTTGTCAGCAGCGCGCCAACCAAAGAATGAGATGCTGCTCCAGCACCAAATACGACTAGGGGAAACATTTGCCCCCAATCCCACTTCATTTCTCGGCCAAAAACATTCGCACGAAAAAAAAACAGAATTGAAACCAAATAAGCGGGGATCATCAACCCAACAAACTCAAGAACACGTATCTCAAACAAAATCATAAAACTAATCGGCACTAAAAAAGATAGAGTCACAACAGACAACTGCCAATAACAGAACTGCACGAGTCGTTCATCCAACCTAAGCTGTGTGGTATGCATCAAAAAGCCTGCACGGCAGAGAGCAAGCAAGATCAAAATCGGCACCCCTTCCCACACCACCCCCGTTAAAAAGAAGCACAGGATAACCGTAACGACCACTCCGCTGGATAACCAACCGAAAAAGACACTTATCTGCCGCGAGGACAGCCCACCACTACGTGCTATCGTGAGCTTTGTCGATGCGCCAAACAAGATAACAGGAGTAAGATTCAGAACCACTGTATAATAAAGCGAAAACCTTCCAAACTCAGATATTGACAATAGACGGGCGATTACTGGAATAAAAGAAAAAGTAACGACTGATACCACCAAAGTTACCAAAGAAAATGAAATAACTAATTTCATACTTCTAGCATACAGCACCATTCAGATCTCTCTTAGATACGCACTCACCACTGTTTAATCGATTAAAAAAAGCGTCGCAAAGCACTATCTCATCATGAAAAGCACTATTATTTTTGGTCTTCGCAATCGAATAATTCCTCACCATTACTGAAAACGTTGCTTTTTTAAAAAAAACTAAAGCCCCTGAATAAAACCCGCCAATGAACTTAGGAATTCTCCCAAGATTCAAATAATGTAGTTCGATAGGGAGACTAAAAACTTCTACACTCATCTTCCCCTTGAAAGGCTCAAGCTTATCAAGCATCTCAGCTCTGTGGGCGGCATACACACATGACCGCCCAGAGTTTTCGTTCAAAAATTTATTTACACTATCTTCAAATGCAGTCATCGATAATAAACCTGCCTCGACAACCTTCGACCCAACAAAGACTGCCATAGACTCATCAACCACTGACGCTTTAAAAAGACTTTCCGTCTTCTCGTAGCAATGCACACGACAATTCGGGAATTCACGGGGTTCGAGTGGGATTGCGGTAAACAAATCATAACTAGGCGATATACACCTAAATACATTAGTCATCACCGGCTTCAGACTTCCCATCTTTACCATTCCTACGGAGTTTTTATTAAGCCTTCTATAGATATAACTTAGTGTGGCAATCCCATCATCAATAAGTACTTGACGCTTCCACCAGAAACCGATCGCAAACAGGATAGAATACCCACCTCTAGCATCACCAACATAAACGCAACCACCCCTACCCAAAGTTTTCTTCAAACACCAAATGTATAAAAGGAAAAAACGCAACAAACTAAAAACGCCACAATAAAGAACCCGGTCATTTAAACCTAACAGGTCTATAGTCCTGTCAATCTGATGATCATTAATTTTGCTACCGTTTTTTCTGACAACGTATAGTAAATCGCGGTTAGAATCTAACTCAACAGAAGCTAACATCTGAGAAGCCGACTCCACAAACACTATATCTCGCATACTCAATATCTGGCTATTTTTGAAAAAGTACGAAATGAAGCTATTTGCGAGGCTATCGAACACAAACCTTCGCCGGCCCCAAGAAAGCTTTCAACTTGCATATAGATTCCCGGCTTAAACTTTTCATCCAACTGATAATTAACATCTTGGCAAGGTTGGATGGCCACGCTACCTTTCTGCTGGACTTGCAATTTTTCCATTGGGCGCAGAATATAACGATTCTCTGTTGTAACAAACTCAGCCGACCATCTGCCAGGCCCATCCCAATAGCCACAATAAGAAACGAGCACGCCGCATTGCGTTTTTCCCGCTCCCACAAATCTCGAACTAGAAGAGTGCCAACTAAGTGAACCAGAGTTATAAACCGAGAGATCGACAAAGCTTCCAGCGATATATTGCACAAGGTCTATAACATGAGAAGTATTTGAATAAACCCACTTCTGCTTAACTTCGCTAGCGCAAACCTCCTTTTCTACAATATGTGCCCACTCAGTGATTTCAAAATTTGCTGCTATCAACTCTTCGTTTTTCAACCGATTTCGCAGCTCTATAGTAGCCTGGTAAAACCTCCGATTATAGCCAATTTGGACAAGAGCATTATTCACCTCTGAATTCGATTTTATTTTCTCAAGATCATGAATTGACAATGCCCCAGGCTTCTCCAAAAGGATTTTTTTGAACCCAGCGTTGAGAAGCTGGAGTGTTATATCACTCAGTGTCTCACACGGAGTGCATACTATTGCGGAATCATCATCAAAATTGCTATTTTTCTGCACAAAGGATTCCACCCCGCCAGAATAGCCAGCAACCCCATAATCGTTTGACAGCCCAGCAACGCGCACCTCACTCCTGCCTACTATCTGAAACTCCATATCCATGGCGGAAAGAACCTTGGCATACTCGCTTGCCATATATCCCGCCCCTATTAAATAAAGCATATATAATCCTCCTAAGTAATCGGTAAATGCTCCTGTTTCACCCCACTTCGAATGGTGTAAAATTCCAACAACGCTTCGATAAATGGGCGATGAAGCGTAGAGGACTCCTCATAAGTGGTGAGACAACACGTTCCAAAATTAATCAAACTTTCGACAAGCTCTTTCGTCAAATCACTCTGATATACCAAGTCATACTGCCCCACCTCTTTAATCGTGCCATCTACACTTATAGTAAAATTTCCAGTAAGCTCTTCAATCTCAATAGTGGTACCACCACAGCCCAACATAATAATAGATTCTTCTTGACTACCTTTAATCGACTGCACAAACAACTTAGAACCATCCGAGTAATCAACAACAAGACCCCCTGTAAACTCTATATTGCCGACTCTCTTACTGGGAATAATTTCCTCGTCCAAACCAGACACATCAACTCTTAATACTTTAGAAGATGACAGAAATCGCAACAGATCAATATAGTGAATAGAATTACAAGCCAAACCAACCCACTCACCTCCACGGTATTTTATGGAAACAGGAAGATCCCGATTAAACAACTCGGCCTTAACTCTCTCAAAGAACGGGTATGTTCTCAGGGGGCAATTCACATACGCATTCACACCATTTTTCATCAAGAGCGAGGCAGCTAAATCGTATGAATGTAAATCTTGAAACAAAACCTTTTCAAGAACCGCGTGCTTTACTTTAAACGAACACAAAATATCATCAAGGATACTGAAACGAGACTCCGCACCTGTTGCGAGTATAAGCACTTCTATATCAAATTTTTCTGCGATATTTTCCAAAGCGCTGCAAAAAGTTACATTGTGATAACCATATGTGGAAACCTCTTTTGCCCTTGATTCCGCAAGCTTCAAGGACTCTACTGATTGGTCGATTACCAGTATATTCAATCTATCTCTAATTTTTACGCATGCCTGCAAGTGCCTGCTACCGAGCTGACCTGCGCCCACAATCATAACATTCATATTCAATCTCCCAAAAAGCCGCTAAGAATACGCAAGCCGACATATCCGCTCTTTTCAGGGTGAAACTGGCAGCCTACTACACTCCCTTTCTGGACAATCGCAGGAATCGTTTCACCACCGTACACACAATGAGCTACAAGGTTTTCATAAGAGACATCAACCGCTCTATATGAATGGACAAAGTAGACGGGCGACAGCTCCCGAATTTGCTGTATAACTTCTGCAGCAGGTAGGTCAAACTCCAGCTCATTCCATCCAATGTGTGGGACCTTCATTGCGCCTCCTTCAACATCAGTATCGGGAATCACTTCAACAGATCCTCTAATCAACCCCAACCCTTCAGTCTCACCTAGTTCGCTACTACGATCGAATAGCAGTTGCATCCCTAAACATATACCCAACAGTGGCTTTGACTGTTGCGCATATTCCTGAATCGCCTCGACTAATCCGCGCTCCTTCAGCTGTTTCATCGCTACCTTGAACGCTCCGACACCAGGAATAATTAATTTATCAATAGTCTTCAAGTCGCCAGCTGTTCTCACCAAACAATGCTGGTAACCAAGGTGCTCAATTGCCCTGCAAACATTTCGTAGGTTTCCAGCGCCGTAATCTAAAACAGCTATTTCCATTCGACTTGCCTCACGTGTAACCCTGTGGCTTTTGCCTCTGCTCGTATATCCTCTAAGCTCAAATGTTCATAATGTAAAACTGAAGCCATCGCCACAGCATCAGCGCCACTTCTGACAGCTTGAGCAACATCATTTAAAGCTCCCATACCACCGCTAAGAATCAATGGAACATTAATTTCTTCTGATACGTAGCGGACAAGCTCCAAATCGAACCCATGACAAGTCCCCTCCCGATCTACTGATGTCAATAAAATCTCACCAGCACCCAACTCAATAGCCTTCTGCACCCATTCCAATACTTCATACTTAGAGCGCTCTCTGCCATTGTCGGTATAAGCAACCCAACTTGAATCTGGCTGTTTCGTTGCCTCAACACTTAAAACTACACTCTGAGTTCCAAAGACCTCTGCAATCTCAGTAAGAAGCATCGGCGACTGGATTGCTGCGGTATTAATTGCCACCTTATCGGCGCCACTTCTCAGCAAGTCTCGTGCGTCAGACACACTACGAATTCCTCCACCAACTGTAATCGGTATAAACACATTTTCCGCAGTTCTTTCAACAATATCACGAATATTATTCCGCCCATACAAACTAGCAACCACATCCATGTAAATTAATTCATCGGCTCCAGCCTGGTAGTATTTCAAAGCATACTCCTGGGGGTTACCTATCTTCCGTAACCCTTCCAAATGAACCCCCTTAATTAGGAACTGCCCCTTAACATCAAGACGAGCGATTAACCGAATATTTTTCATCAGTTAACCTCTATTTAACTCATCATAAATAGCCTTTTTTAACGCCCATTCTCCATCAACCTTTTCCCAAAGGTGGTCGTTCCTCCAACTGTCAACAACAGAATCAAATTCTTCGTCTGTTATTTCACAGTAATCTTTAAACACTTCGTAATATTTAGCTGGGAACTCACCATCATAACGTTTTACAAGAGCGATTCCTTCTTGCCTATCAATCTTTCCATCTCTAATTTCATGTGCTGTATCGGACGTGGCTCGCCCTATTCCAAATTTAATATATGCTAAATAGTAATGAAAGCCATCAATTTGATCATCCAAACTGGCGTATTTAGAATATGTCCCTTCAGACCTTTCTGTATTTGGGGTAAACCCGGTATTCTCTCGAGCATAGTAATAACACTCCTGAGGATCCCATATTTTGTAGTAACTGAAAAAGTGAATTTCTGTTTTATTATCACGAATTTTCTGGATCGGTGGAGCCTGAAAAGGTGCGAGATCAGCTCTAGAAACTCCGTGATCCTCCCAAAATTCAGGAGGCTTACCCGAGAAATAGTGGCCATCATGGTCTGCTATTTCCCTAGTCGGCTTGAAGGCGTTTTTCATGGATCCGCCATATTCAACCTCTCCATTTTCTCCGTACATAATTAATGCCACATCATTCTGGACTGCTACTTTCAAAGGAAAGTTAGTTTGACCATAGATAAAAGGCTGAAAAGGATCACCAATATACCGAAAAGCCAGCTGAGTCAGCCTTCTGGTAACCTTAGGGTTTGGGGTTCCCAAAACATGATCAAAACCCGCTGCAATAAAATTATCCAAATTCTTTCGCCCTAACTCTGTTGCCAGAAGCGGTGCCCACGTAACACATAAAGGATTCATACCATACTTATATTTGAGCATGTGCGAGACAAAACTACCGTCTTTACCTCCGCTACAAGGTACAATCACATCATACCGCCCATCATTTTTCCGGTGTTTATCACAAAGTGCTTGAAGCTCTGCTTCACGAGCTTCCCAATCTATCCCATTCAATTTGAATTCTGCGAAATTACAAGCACTACATATCCCATTTTCATCAAAAGTAATTCTTGGTCTTTGATTAGATACAGTGCACTTTTTACAAAACTTTACTTCTGATGGAAGGTCGTACATTTTTTGAATATCGCGTTTCACATTATCTCTCCCAATTTGATCTGGCAAACTTAAAATCTAACTCATCATCAATGTCTACTGATGTCAACTTACTCATTTCGTACATTACAGTGCTCTTAAAAACAAACTTTTTGTGCTTTAAAAAGCTATTTTTTAAGAACACATATATCGCGCCATTCAATAAATAAGCGTCTTTCAAGTCTTGACGTCGAAAATATGTATGCTCATCTTTCATTACTGGCTCTAAAGTTCCATTTTTTCCCTTCCAGAACATCCAGTAAGGACTCTTATCAGATTTGCATACGCTAACAACGGATGCATTCTCGTCATCAAAATCCAAAAGAGAAATAGCCTTATCGATATCTTCGGTAGTACGAAATGGAGAAGTTGGTTGCAACAACACGACAACATCATATTCAGCGCCAACCTCTTCAAGCGCATGTAACACAACTTCCGCACTAGTAGCAGAATCTGTAGATATGTTAGCAGGCCTCATATATGGCACTCTCGCACCCGCTTGCCGAGCAGCTTCAGCGATTTGAGAGCAATCAGTCGACACCACAACCGAATCGACTTTTTCAGAACTTAGAGCGGCACTCACCGTCCAGTAAATAAGAGGCTCTCCCCCCAACTCCTTAATATTTTTCCCTGGCAATCCTTTACTCCCACCTCTGGCAGGCACGATAGCGAGAACCTTCCCCTTCGGTATCATAGTAACCCTAAGGTATGAATATCTGTTTGAGCTCTATTAAAATCTTCTACTCGCCCGATATCTAACCAGTACTCATGAAATGGAAACATGCAGATATTTGCTCCTTTAGATATTTTCTCCTCAAGTAGTGAGGGCAAATCAACCCTCCTGTTTTTCGGAACCGACCGAACAATCGACGGAGAAACCACATAAATACCAGCGTTAACTGAGAACCTTTGAGTTGGTTTTTCCTCCATACTAATTACAGTACTTCCGCTTCCATTAATCACCCCATAAGGTATCTGATACTCATACTCCCTAACGCACATAGTCGCATCAGCGGAGTTAGACTCATGAAAATCGAGCAGTCGGTTAATGTTAATCTTTGTCAGAATATCGCCATTCATAACTATAACAGGCAAATCACTTGGTATATCCAGAGGTAAGAGGCCAAGAGCACCTCCAGTACCGAGCGGCTGATCTTCGTGGACATACCTTATGTTCACACCAACACCTGAGCCATCGCCGAAATAATCTTGAATTAGATGAGGGAGGTAGTGAATAGATATATAGAAATTACGAAATCCGGCTTTCTTAAATCTGTTAATCGCTATTTCAAGTATCGGTTTGTTGCCAATTTTCAGCATCGGCTTAGGGCAACCGTCCGTCAAAGGCCGGAGCCGACTACCGAAGCCACCGGCCATTAAGAATACGGGATTCTCCAAAACTGGCTTATCTAACAGTTCTTGCAGTACCGCCACCCCAACAAGCCGCCCCTCATCCACCACCGGCAAAGCCAAAAGGCGTAACTCCTCCATCAAATCGATTAACTCTTCAAATGACTTCCCTGGTTCCACCACAATAGGAGCGGAATTCATAACAGATTGAATAGGGTCTTCGATATCGACATCAGAAAGTAGCCCTCGACGAATATCACCATCAGTAACGGTCCCCAATAGCCTCCCACCATCCCCAACAATTACTATAATTCTCAAGCCCTCTTTGTCCAATACACGCCAGGCTTCTCGAATCGTGAAATCAGGAGTAATGACAATTCTATTCCAACTTTCGATCATTCTTTAACTCTCAAAAAAGGCTTAGGGGGGTATATCGTTCCGTAGGAGACAATATTCTTATTCACAATCGCTCCCGCCCCCACTACAGCTCCCCTACCAATATTCACAGACTGAGTTATGGTCGCTCCTGCACCAACAAACACTTCGTCTTCCAGTGTCACGCCGCCACAGATTCGAGCGCCCGACGCAATATGGTTTAGCGCCCCAAGAACCGAATCGTGATCTATAACAGCTCCTGTATTAACTATTGAACCCGCCCCAATTACAGCTCCCGCCTGGATGACGGCCCCCTGCAAGACCTGAACACCATCATCCAAAAAAGAAAACTGAGATATTTGAGCAGACTTTGCAATTACGCTAGCAAACCGATATCCCAGTGAGCGATATCGATTTGCGATAGTTTTTCGCTGTTCAGAGTTAGGCAGCATACCTATTGCATTAACACAAAGAACTTCCTCTGGAGAAAATTCACTGATTTCTCTTTCTTCTTTAATATGCCGGATGCCCGCAAATACGCTTCTACTTTCTATTTCACAAGGGGATATGACAGCCAGAATATTTTGTCCCTGAGACAATATGATATCAGTGAGGACACTCGCATGGCCCCCCCCACCAATCAGAATCAAGGGCTTACTCATCTAAAGCTTCGCCGGCAGAGTAAGTGGATGATGACTCTCTTCCTAACACGTCCCAATACTCCATAGGAGACATACCGCAGCCAGGTCTTTTCACGTCTATGCTATCGCTCGAGAGTATCTCTCCCTGAGAAATCGACCTCCCTGCAACCAAACTCTTTCGAGCAATCACCTTGTTATTAATTTCAGACTTTGTGGGTCTCTTAACCCCATCACCAATTGCGACTTCCACTTTTCGAATTGACTTAACCATATTATTTAATTCATCGGGTTCTAGAGATGCCTTGTGATCAGGCCCCTCCAAATTTCGATCTAGCGTAAAATGCTTCTCTATAATTTCTGCGCCCATCGCAACAGCAGCGATGGGAATATCAGTGCCTTGGGTATGATCCGAGTAACCGACCTTCAAGCCAAATGCTCGATTTAAAGTCTTCATCACGGATAAATTCACTTCTTCTGTTGGTGCAGGGTACTCAGTTGTACAATGCAGAATCGAAACCCTTTCCCTCAATAGAGCCAGCCCTTCATCTGATTGATAAGCTTCTTCAAAAGCCTTTTTTCCAGGTGCTCCTTTCGCCCCCAAATAACCAAAGGCTATCACCCCCAGTACAGTCTCAATTTCGGATAATGTAGCCATCCCGGTTGATACAATTATTTCCAATCCGGTTTTTGCATGCTCCAGTACCAACGGAGCGTTAGTAATTTCGCCAGACGGAATTTTAAGTCTTTTAACACCCAGAGTATCAACTAAAAAATTCAAACTTTCAGAATCAAAAGCTGTGGACAAAAACTCAAGCCCCAGCTTTTCACAATGAGCAAGCAATCGTTTATGAGCATCAAAACTCAACTCCAAACGACGAAGCATTGAATACTGGCTTTCTTCAATCTGGCTATTCTCTATTTGGTACGTGGCTTGCTTCGCGGCCATAGTCACCATTTTTTTTGCACTAAATGTCTGGAACTTTACAACATCCGCACCAGAAGCATGCGCAGCATCTATCAATTTGATCGCCAAATGTTCATCACCATTATGATTAACACCCGCCTCAGCAATGATGAGAGTCATAAGTCCACCCCTGTTACAGGGCGAGCAGCTTCAGGTAAGTCATGGAACGGCTTCAACATACTCCCGGGGATTTTTTTTATCATCTCAATCACCTTCTCACTCGCATTACCACAACCATATGGGTTATAGACATTCCGAAATTCACCTTTTTCTGCGCGAGCTACAACATTGGAAATAGTCATCGAAATATCAATTTGTCCTACTCCGCAGCTAATTACCGAATCGGCAGCTACCCTGCCTTTCTGGCGCTCACCAATATTGACTGTAGGAGTACCAAACGCTGGAGCCTCGATAATTCCGCTCGAAGAGTTACCGATAACCGCTCGGCAATACTTTAACGTACTATAATACCTTTCCATTCCGAGAGAAGGAACAGCCAAAGCTTTTGTTTTGCGTTTCCGAACATAGTCTTCAATAAACGGTATAATTTTCCTTCCACCATCATCAGCATTTGGATATGTGATAATCACCTGATACCCTACGAACTCATCCAGCGCACCCAACAGTGCCATTATCGTTGATACAGCATCTTCCTTTGCTAGCGTTACAGGGTGATACGTTACCAAGAAAAAGGGCAAGCCCAATTCAAAGCCTATTGAACGGCTCAGCTCAGACAACGTCATAAAGGTGCCGCGTTTTAAATAGTCCAACCCCATAGCGCCGACATTCCAAACGCGCTCCGGTGACTCTCCAAGCTGAATCACACGCTTCCGATGTTCTTCTGTAGAGACTCCATGAAAATAACTTAACTTTGTAATAGCATGCCGAATTGAATCATCATATGCCCCCTCTGTTACTTCGCCACCATGGAGGTGAAGTATGGGAACTCTCAGCAACATTGCTGTTTGAGCGACTGCTAATGCTTCGAAACGATCCCCCAATACAACAAGAACATCTGACTTCAAACGTGAAATCGCATCAGCAAAACCCAGCACCCCCAAACCAACACTTTTGGCGACACCCACTGCGGTGTCTGAGGACAAGACTATTTCGACCTTTTCATTTATATCGAAACCGTCCTCTTCTATTTTCTTATAAGTACAGCCAAATTCTGGAGACAAATGTGCGCCTGAAACCAATAGCTGCAAGTTCAATCCATTCGTGGCATCGATATCCTTCATTAACCAGTACAAGAGTCCATATTCAGCTCTTGTCCCAGTAAAAACAGTAATATTTTTCACAAAAGACCTTCCCAAACAGGAGAGCTAGGAATATTTACAATATGTGCTTCAGCCCATTCAGAAATGCTTAAGTCCCCGCGCACGGAGCTACAAAACATTGGTAGCCTATGCATTAAAGTCCACACGGGTCGGGTCATTACACCTTGTCCGTTAGTTTCCTTAAGCAAATTATCTCTCGCGTCTTTATCCGGTGTTAAAACTGCATTCAACCAATAATTTGATTTGGCATAATCTGGCTCAACAAAAAAATGGAAATCTGTTCCAGAAAAGAAGGCCTCATATTTAGCGGCCAATACCCTTTTTTTCTCTACATATCTTTCTAGGCTCTCCATTTGTGCGCAACCTAGTGCAGAGTTAATATTTGGAAGACGATAATTGAAACCTTGTTCGTCATGAAAGTACTCAAATTCATGAGGCACTTTTGCGGTCGTGGTTATATGTTTTGCTCGCTTCCCGTCAGCATCTTTGCGACACAACACCATCCCTCCTCCACCCGTGGTAATTATCTTATTTCCATTAAAGCTGAGCGCCGAAAACCTCCCATGAGTTCCAGTATGACGTCCCTTATAAAAAGACCCTAAGCTTTCCGCCGCATCCTCAACTAATTCAATGCTCCACCGTTTGCACACATCTAGCAGCTCATCTATCTGAACCGGGTGACCGAATGTGTGCATTGGCACAACTGCCCGAATACGTTCGTTGGTTGCAACAAGACGGCAAGCCCCTTCTTTATCGACCGACGCATACTCTGTTAAAAACTCCTGCAAAGCAGTGGGGCATAAGCCCAAAGATACCTTAGAAACATCAACAAACACAGGCTTCGCGCCGAGCTGAGCGATCGCATTACACGTTGCAACGAACGTTAGAGCCTGAGTAATTACAAGATCATTACGCGTCACCCCAGCCAGATACAACGCAGTATGTAATGCGGCAGTTCCATTAACAGTTGCGACAGCTCTCTCAGCCCCAGTATAAGCTTCAATCCTTCTTTCAAATTCATTTACATATTTACCAACACTTGACACATAAGTACTTTCAATAGCGTCTACCACATACTTTCGCTCATTCCCGCTGAAAGAGGGAGCGTGCAGAGGAATGAACTCTGTTGTACTGTACATATCGCGAATAAATTCAATCAATTTAGAACTCACTGTATCCCCTTACATCTTGTCATCTAGATACATGCCAGCTTCTTTATGACCAAAGCCAGGAATCATCATGTGAAATAATTCAACCAGTTCCTCCTTAGTCCATTTACGCGCAGCTTTCATTTCAGAAATTCGATCTTGAAACGTGCAGAGCAATCCAGCGTCAAAGCCCGGGTTGTTTTTAATTACCCCTACATTACTAAAGCGCTCCAAATCAAGAATCTCTTCGTTTGTATAAAATTCCTCAAAATCTTTTTCACCCGTCGTATTACTTGCTGCAAATAGACAGGGCCACTTTTTCTCCACAGGAAGAACTCTTGCCAACTCGCGAGCCTCTTCTTCCGTATCACAAAGCACCGGTTCAAACCCCCTCTCCGATAAAAAATTTGTGGCAATATTGGAAAAAGTGGTTAGATGTAGGTCCTCACTTAATTTCGGAAAAAAAACATCTCTATTCTCCCCGAGCAGACAAGACAGTAAGCATAGCTCTCCAGATTCCTGTGGAGTAACAAAATAACGTCGAATATCATTTGGAGCAACAATAGGCTGACCTTTCAATATACGCTGATTAAACCCATGCAATAGAGAGCCATCCGAAAAGGCTACATTAGCAAAACGTGCTGTAGATATATTAATGTGCTCGCTTTTTCTCGTCAAAAAAAGCTCCATAATACGCTTGGAGCCCCCCATCATATTCACAGGGTTTGCTGCTTTATCAGTGGACACACAAAAATACTTACTTACACCTTTGGATATTGACTGCGCAATCGTTTTATCGGTATTGAAAACATTAACATCGATCATTCGCATCAAAGTGTAGGGGTCTTTTTCTGATCTAACATGCTTTAATGCAGATAGGTTCAATACAAAATCGAACTGCCCATCAGATTCAATAAAAGCATCATATACAACGGACCCAATATCCAGCGCAAATGTTTTAAAATCTCCTGAGATATACCCTAGAGTACTCCGTAAGTCACGCACCAACTCCACAAGGTTATTTTCACTAATATCAACGACATGCAGTTTTTTGGGGCTTCGTTTGAAAATTTCTTTTACCACAGCTTGCCCTATGGAGCCTGCTCCCCCTAGCACAAGAAAACTGGAACTAGAAACCATACCCTCCATCTCGCTTCGACAGGCCTGAACATCATCGCCAAACAACTCTTTATCTCGACCGATGAGCGATAGCATATTATTCATAACCAGTGACCTCGAACCACAATTTTTACCCACGACACCAAGAACAAAATTTGACAGCGATTACCAATCAAACTCACCTCCAAATTCAAACAAACTCTAATTCTCACCTACATCTCGCAACCCAGACGAACGAACCTCAGCTGCGTTTAATTAAATAGCGAATCAATACAAACATAACACTAACTAGTCCACCTACTATTGCTCCTAAAACACATATTAACGCTTTTTTGGGCTTAATCTTTTGCTCAGGAATAACCGCCCCATCTATAGTTTTAAACACGTACTCATCACGGACTTCCGCAAACATAACCGTTTTAGTTTGCTCCTCTATCAACTCATAAAAGACTGCCTTCATATCACTAACCGCGGTTTTCTCCAGTTGATTTGACAAATACTCGATGCTTTTTCGTGCTTCTGCCACATCCCTGTGCTTCACTTCTGCGTTTATCTCTTTTATTAACAAATCTACCCATTGTTTCGCGATGCCAGGCGAATAATGCTCAACACTTAGGGACACCAATCCAGACTCTTTATCCTCAGACACATGAAAAAGCTCCATAAACTCTTTGTAAGCTTCCTGCAAGGATGGCTCAGGCGCTCTCGGCGGCTTGGGTTCGCGCACCCATTTTTTTTTCGCTTCATCATAAATGTCCTTATCAATAACGAGTTGGTCTAGTTTCCTATCCCAACCTTTCGCTGCCATCAACGGTATTAATAGATCATACTTCTGCACAAACTGAGCGGTAAATTCGCGAGACTTTAGTATCTCTATGGCTATCGTTGTTTTGTCGGCTCCACCACCTCCGAGGTTTACACCGGCCAAGCTTGCAAGCCCGCCCAAACTGCCTGCCATACCGGATAAACCCCCACCAGAATTTTCTTCTGCAGGTGCTAATAAAGCCTCAGACTTGTAGATATTTGGCAAAGACAAGGCGTACACTACTGAAGCTACAGCGAAAAATAGGGTAATACCAATAATTATCCACTTGCCCCCCCAAATCACATTCCATAACTCACGCAAATCAATTTCATCAGCGCAGGCGGCGTTTTGCCTGCCGAGAAATCTAGGGTCGGTATACGGGAAGACTGATGTTGATATCTCGTCCAGTTGCTTTTCTATTTTTTCTAACTTTTTTTCTAAGTTCATTCAGGTACGCTATCGATCAGGATTTGGGACCGAATTGCCTTTCGTTATCATCGGTGACAAGCGTTTTCGCCTCGTGCTTAAGCTGCTGTATCTCTTGCTCTAATTGCTCGTACTGCACTTGCTTATACTTTAAAAACCGCAGTGTTACCGCTGTTTTTTCCGCAACGCCTTTGGGTGTCAACACATATACATAATTCAATTTACTATGGGAACGAGCAAAATTACCGACCTTTACCCAACCAGCCTCTATAAGTGCTTTTAGGCAATAGTTTGTTTTACCCAAGCTTACCCCCATTAAGCTCGCCAACTCACGTTGACTAATTTCGGGGCTCTCCGCTATTTTTTTTAACAACTTATAGCGGAGTTCGTCGGGTATGGCAGACTGAGGCATACAGCGTGTTTTATGGTTAATATTCCTTGCGGAATCATACTCTTAAGCACCCTCGCGTTCAACTATTGAACACACTAACTAATAAAAAAGGCGGACATGTGAACACCGCCTTTTAATGCGTAATTATGGCAGGGGTTGCGCAGGAGCAGTAAATAAATGCCGCTTACTCCAACGAATAAACCGCCAAGAGCGCTGCATTAACAACTGATAAACCACTACAAAACCAATTGCACAGATAAAAGAAACCCACTCTGGCATTCTACTCACATAAAACATCACACCCACTACTACAAACAGGCCCTGCATGCATAGCATAATGTACAAGGTCTGCTTAGCGGAGAATCCCGCCCTTAAAATAATATGATGAATATGGGTTCTATCTGGCTCCATGGGCGAGCGGCCGCGCTTAATACGGCGGTACATAATGGTGAACATATCCGTTATGGGCAGCAATACAAACCACAGGGCTGTAACAGGTGAACAAGCTGGGTGCTCACCTTGCGAGCCGTAAATAAGCGCCACCCCCAGAGAAAGCCCCAGGAACATACTGCCGGAATCCCCCATAAACACTTTTCCAATATGCTTATTGGGCGTGCGGCTACCCCAAATATTGAATATAAGAAAAGCACCGGTTGCGCCGATAAAGGTCATGCATAAATACTGGAAGGTGGTATTACCGTTTGCGCCAAACAAGGCGACCAAGCCTATAAAGGTGACCATCGCAATGGAGCCAACGAGGCCATCCATGCCGTCTAGCATGTTCATGGCGTTAATCGCCCCCATAATGGAGAGCACTGCAAGGGGGTAGCCCAACCAACCGGGGTTGAGTTCGCCAATGCCAATTAAGTCGCCAAATGAGTAAAAGTGCACTCCCAAGCCGTATACGAAAATGCAAGAAACTAGCAGTTGCCCAAACAGGCGAAAACGCGCGCTGAGTTCGTAGCGATCGTCTACCATGCCCATAAAAACAATTAAGCCGCCAGCAAGAAGAAAGAGGCGAATAAATATGGGTTGCTCTATAAACAGGAAGGTTGTTATCAGCACGCTGGCATAAATGGCCAGCCCTCCTACCAGGGGTATTACCCCGGCGTGCACTTTCCTACCGCCGGGTTTGTCCACCAGTTCTGCCCAGTGTGCAACAGGCTTTAAAATTTTAACTATTGAGAATGCAAGTACGAATGATACAGCCAGTATTAGGTAGCCTTGTTCCATGTTTTATTCACTTACTCTTTGTTGCTTTGGTATCTGTAAACTAGTTAGTCCACACGTCCGTAGGTATCTTGAAAACGCACGATATCGTCTTCCCCTAAATAACTGCCACTTTGCACCTCGATAAGGTGCAGTGGAACTTTACCGGGATTAGTTAGCCGGTGTTTCTCCCCTATTGGGATATAAATAGATTCGTTTTCGCCCAGCAGGGTTTCCTGTTCGCCTTTTTGTACCAGCGCAGTACCCTGCACCACTATCCAGTGTTCTGCCCGGTGGTAATGCAATTGTAATGACAAGGTGGCGCCGGGTTTTACTTCTATGCGTTTTACCTGATAACGCTCCCCGGTATCGATTGAATCGTAGCTCCCCCATGGGCGATGCACTTGCCTATGATGTAAGAATTCACTTCGGCCTTCTGCTTTTAACCAGTCTACTGCGTATTTAACGTCTTGGGTTTGTTTGCGGCTGACTACCAGCAGTGCATCGTCGCTTTCTATTATAGCGATGTTTTCCAAACCTATAGCAGCTACTAGCCTGTCTTGTGAGTGAATCAGGTTATTTTTACAGTTTTTTACAAAGGCATCGCCATAGATAACGTTACCTTGTTCATCTTTTTCGCTCGCGTCCCACAAAGATTCCCAACTGCCCAGGTCACTCCAACCTGCATTTAAGGGTACCATCCAGGCTTTATCGGTTTTTTCCATTAGTGCGTAATCTATAGAAATATTTTCGCATTGGGAAAATTCTGCTTCGCTAAGGCGAATAAAATCTAAATCGGCTTGTGCATTGTCTAGCGCGGTTTGACTCTGCTTCAACCAAGTGGCACCGCAGTTTTCCAGCTCTACTAATAACTGTTTAGCGGAAAATACGAACATACCGCTGTTCCAAGTGTAATTCCCAGCTTGCAGGTAGGATTTTGCTGTTTCCAAATCTGGCTTTTCGACAAAGCGAATAATACCGCTGCCTTGCTCGGAAGCACTCTCTGCTTGAATGTAACCGTATCCGGTTTCCGGTTTATTAGGTACAACACCAAAGGCAACCAGTTTGGATTCTTGCGCTGCACTTATCGCCCGCTCCATTGCGGCATGAAATGCATCGAGATCCTCAATAAGATGGTCTGCCGCAAGTACTACCAATATTGGATTTGAATAGTGCTGAACCGCCAGTTGCGCAGCAACAGCAATTGCGGGCGCCGTATTTCTGGCCGTTGGCTCCAGTACTATTTTCGCTTGACCATTACAGACCTGGGCTAACTGGTCTGCCACCATAAAGCGTTGGTCGTTATTGCACACCACTATGGGAGGCTCGTATTGAGCTACACGCTGCACGGTGTGCTGCAACATAGTGTGCTCGCCATATAAGGTATGAAGTTGTTTGGGGTAGGCTTTTCTGGACTTGGGCCAGAGGCGGGTTCCGCTGCCACCGGAGAGAATTACAGGTACTACTTGAAAAGAGCTTTGTTGACTTGAGTTTTGTTGCTTATCCTGCACGGGCTTTTCCAGTTCTTGCTGTGGCATAAAATGATATAAATTGTGCTGTTTCTCACAAAATTGAGCGAATTATATAGTAAACACTTACATAGGTGTTGGGGTTTTTTGTTGCTGGATGTACGCCAGCTTTGCTGGCTTCTGGAGCGCAGGCTTTGCCTGCTTCTGGGGCAGTCGCTGCGCTTCTTGCTGGAGCGGCCTTTGGCCTTCTGGAGCGTTCGCTGCGCTCTCTGCTGGAGCGCGGCTTTGCCGCTTTTGGGAAAAGCGGTTTTGGTTAGAGGGCTGGCGGTTAAAGTGTTGGCGGTTGCATTGAGGTTTTAGTGTTTATCATGTTAAGGAGAATTGAGCGCCAGCTTTGCTGGCTTCTGGAGCGTTCGCTGCGCCCTGTTGGAAAAAGCGGTTTGGTGTGGTGGTTAAACGTTTGGGTGGCTTTATTGTCTTTTCTCCAGAAGCAGCAAAGCTGCGCTCCAGAAGGCCAGAGGCCGCTCTAAAAAAAATAACTGAAAAAAACTAAGGATTGGTACTCAAACTTTCATTCACCCTGTCGCGCATTTCTTTGCCGGGTTTGAAGTGGGGTACGTATTTACCCTCTAGCTCAACAGATTCGCCGGTTTTTGGGTTGCGGCCTACGCGGGGGGCGCGGTAGTGGAGAGAGAAGCTGCCAAAACCTCTAATTTCTATGCGGTCCCCATTAGCCAGGCATTGAGACATGTATTCGATGATGAGCTTTACCGCCAGCTCCACGTCTTTTGAGGAAAGCTGATCCTGCCGCTCTGCAATTCGCTCTATTAACTCTGACTTGGTCATAGACTTGGTTTGGCTTGGCCTTTGATCGGTGAGTAATGGGCATGGTGCAAAACATGCTTTATATCATTACTTTAGCTTAGTAAGTGTATCCACTTACTTCCATTATGGTTACAAGTTGTTGTTTATACAACATTTTTTTTGTCGACGCTAGTTGGGGGATGAAAAGATTGGGTGCTGATTCCTCTTTGAGGGGAGCAGTCGCTTCGCTCCTTGCTGGAGCGGCCTTTGGCCTTCTGGGGCGTTCGCTTCGCTCTCTGCTGGAGCGCGGCTTTGCCGCTTCTGGAGAAAAGATAGCTTAACCGAGCGCCGCTTCGCGGCTTCCAGAATGCCAATAGCCCACTCTAGCAGAGAGCGCAGCGAGCGTTCCAGAAGCAGGCAAGGCCTGCGCTCTAGAAGGCCGAAGGCCGCTCCAGCAGTGAGCAACGCGAACGCCCCAGCAGCAGGCCAGGCCTGCGCCCCAGAAGGCCAAAGGCCGCTCCAGCAGAGAGCAAAGCGAACGTTCCAGAAGCAGGCAAAGCCTGCGCTCCAGAAGCAAGCAACGCCCCCCGAAACACACCAAGTTGATTCGTGCTCACTTTCTAGGATAATCATTAACTCATTTAACCAAGGTTTATTTAAAAATGAGGTTTAAAAATTTGGAGGTTTGGAAGACTTCTGCGCGTTTGTCTGCTGATATTTATAAGGGGCTCGCGGATTTGAAGGATTATGGGTTTAAGGACCAGATAACGCGTTCTGGCTTATCGATTCCTTCCAATATTGCTGAAGGTGAAGAACGAGATAGCCTGAAGGAGGCCATTCGCTTTTTAAATATTGCCAAAGGCTCTGCGGCTGAGCTTTCAACACAGATCTATATCGGTATGGATATTGGCTATATTTCCAAACCGGATGGTAATGACTGGCAGCAAAGGGTAAGCCTGATATCACAGCAATTGGGTGCGTTGATTAAGAATAAGAAAGGGAGACTGAAAGAGGGTTGAGTGCCAGTTTTGTTTGTATTGGGAGCAGTCGCTCTGTTCGGGGAGCAGTCGCTTCGCTCCTTGCTGGATCGGCCTTCGGCCTTCTGGGGCGTTCGCTGCGCTCTCTGCTGGAGCGCGGCTTTGCCGCTTCTGGAGAAAAGACGATAAAACTGAGGGTCGCTTTGCTCTCTTTGGGGAGCAGTCGCTTCGCTCCTTGCTGGAGCGGCCTTTGGCCTTCTGGGGCGTTCGCTGCGCTCTCTGGTGGAGCGCGGCTTTGCCGCTTCTGGAGAAAAGATAGCTTAACCGAGCGCCGCTTCGCGGCTTCCAGAAGACCAATAGCCCACCCTAGCAGAGAGCGCAGCGAGCGTTCCAGAAGCAGGCAAGGCCTGCGTTCCAGAAGGCCAAAGGCCGCTCCAGCAGTGAGCAACGCGAACGCTCCAGCAGTGAGCAACGCGAACGCTCCATCAGTGAGCAAAGCGAACGCCCCAGAAGCAGGCAAAGCCTGCGCTCCAGAAGGCCGAAGGCCGCTCCAGCAGTGAGCAAAGCGAACGCTCCAGAAGCAGGCAAAGCCTGCGCTCCAGAAGGCCAAAGGCCGCTCCCAGAAGCCAGCTTCGCTGGCGCTCGCTCAAAACGAGAAAAGGCGGCCAATGGCCGCCTTCTTGCACAAGCTTAACGCGATTTGGGTCTATTTATCTTTAGATTCCATTTCCGCTTTAATCAGATCACCCAGTGTAGTGGCTGTCGATTGCTCGGTAGTTTTGCTGCTGTGCTCTTTGATAGCGGCTTTCTCTTCGTCGTTATCTTTCGCTTTGATACTGAGCATGATAGTGCGGTTTTTGCGATCAACGTTGGTGATTTTAGCTTCAACTTCTTCACCCTCTTTCAGCGCGTTGCGGGCGTCTTCCACCTTATCGCGACTGATCTCAGAGGCTTTAAGCGTTGCTTCTACATCATCAGACAGTGTTATTAGCGCCTCTTTGGCGTCTACTGACTTGATCGTACCGATAACGATGGAACCTTTATCGTTGTTGGTAACGTAGATTGAGAACGGATCTTCTTCAAGCTGCTTGATGCCAAGGGAGATGCGCTCACGCTCTGGGTCGATAGCCAGTACAACGGTTTCCAGCTCGTCGCCTTTCTTGTACTTACGTACGGCTTCTTCGCCAACTTCGTTCCAGCTGATGTCTGAAAGGTGAACCAGGCCATCGATGCCACCGTCGAGACCGATAAAGATACCGAAATCGGTGATGGATTTGATCTTACCGGAGATTTTGTCACCTTTGGCAAACTGGTTGCTGAAGGCATCCCATGGGTTTTCTTGACACTGCTTGATACCCAGAGAAATACGACGACGCTCTTCGTCGATGTCGAGAATCATCACTTCTACTTCGTCGCCAAGATTGACAACTTTGCTTGGGTGGATGTTCTTGTTGGTCCAATCCATTTCGGATACGTGTACCAGGCCTTCAACACCCTCTTCGATTTCGGCAAAGCAGCCGTAGTCGGTGAGGTTGGTGATGGTTGCTTTAACTTTGGCACCTTCTGGGTAACGGTTGGTGATAGCTGCCCATGGATCTTCACCCAGTTGCTTGAGGCCAAGAGAAACACGGTTGCGCTCACGGTCGAACTTAAGCACTTTAACGTCGATTTCATCGCCAACAGCAACGATTTCGCCAGGATGCTTAATGCGCTTCCAGGCCATGTCGGTGATGTGAAGCAGGCCGTCTACGCCGCCCAGGTCAACAAAGGCACCGTAATCGGTAAGGTTTTTAACCACACCTTTAACAGCCTGGCCTTCTTGCAGTGTGGACAGCAATTCTTCACGCTCTTCGGTGTTGGTTTGCTCCATCACTGCGCGACGGCTTACCACAACGTTGTTGCGTTTTTGATCCAGCTTGATAACTTTAAATTCAAGCTCTTTACCTTCCAGATGGTTGGTTTCGCGCACGGGGCGAACATCTACCAGGGAACCTGGCAGGAAGGCACGAATACCAGCAACGTCAACGGTGAAACCACCTTTAACCTTACCGTTAATCACACCTATAATAACTTCTTCGGATTCGTGAGCCGCTTCCAGAACCTTCCAGGACTCTGCACGCTTGGCTTTTTCACGAGAAAGGCGAGTTTCACCGAAACCGTCTTCTACAGTTTCCAAGGCAACCTGAACTTCATCGCCAATGCTCAGCGTGAGTTCACCTTTTTCGTTGAGAAATTGTACGGCGGGAATAACGCCTTCGGACTTGAGGCCTGCGTGAACAGTTACCCAGTCTTGATCGATGTCGATGACGACACCGGTTACGATGGTGCCTGGCACCATATCAATAGTTTGTAAACTCTCTTCAAAGAGCTCTGCAAAGCTTTCGCTCATGCGTAATACCTGTTTTTTTAGAAGCCGCATTTGCCAGTTATGCGGGTCAGTTGATTTTTTACGTAAATCACCCCGCTTCTGGCTTGGGAGTGATTTAGTGGGTTTACGGGCGCGCGACGTTAACAGGTTACTCAACAAATCTCAAGTAGATTTGTTGAGTGGGCAGTCGCTTTGCTCCTTGCTGGAGCGGCCTTTCGGCCTTCTGGGGCGTTCGCTGCGCTCTCTGGTGGAGCGCGGCTTTGCCGCTTCTGGGGAAAAGATGAATAAAAATGAGGGGCGCTTTGTTCTCTTTGGGGAGCAGTCGCTGCGCTCCTTGCTGGAGCGGCCTTTGGCCTTCTGGGGCGTTCGCTTCGCTCTCTGCTGGAGCGCGGCTTTGCCGCTTCTGGAGTAAAGATAAATAAAACTGAGGGTCGCTTTGTTCTCTTTGGGGAGCAGTCGCTGCGCTCCTTGCTAGAGCGGCCTTTGGCCTTCTGGGGCGTTCGCTTCGCTCTCTGCTGGAGCGCGGCTTTGCCGCTTCTGGAGAAAAGACGATAAAACTGAGCGCCGCTTCGCGGCTTCCAGAAGGCCGAAGGCCGCTCCACCAGTGAGCAACGCGAACGCCCCAGCAGCAGGCAAAGCCTGCGCTCCAGAAGGCCAAAGGCCGCTCCAGCAGTGAGCGCAGCGAACGTTCCCGAAGCAGGCAAAGCCTGCGCCCCAGAAGGCCAAAGGCCGCTCCAGCAGTGAGCAAAGCGAACGTTCCAGAAGCAGGCCAGGCCTGCGCCCCTGAAGGCCAAAGGCCGCTCCAGCAGTGAGCAACGCGAACGCCCCAGAAGCAGGCAAGGCCTGCGCTCCAGAAGGCCAAAGGCCGCTCCACCAGTGAGCAACGCGAACGCCCCAGCAGCAGGCAAGGCCTGCGCCCCTACCTCTGTGCGATGCTGCTCCAGCTTTTACAGCTAGGACACAGCCAATGTAGCTGCTCTCCACGAAAGCCGCAGTTTGAGCATTCGTACTGGCAGCGCGCTGCTGTGAGCTTTTCTAATACACCTTTGACGGTGTTGTAATTGAAGCCTACCCATTGCGATTTGTTTTCTGAGACCACCTTAAGTAGCTCCCCGGCGGCCTCCATCTGCGGGAAGGCAGGCAGTTCTTGCAACAGCAAATCCACCACCTCATCCTCGCCCTGCGCTTGCGCGATGGCTTCTACCAGGTAATTTAATACCGGCAAGCTGTGATGCTCACGGTATATATCCCTAAACATTACCACCCGTTCTGCTGGCTTTTGCAGCTGCTGAAAACATTCATATATAAGCTGCAGTGCTTCTGGGGCAAATTTTGGGTTTTGTCGAGGTATTTTTCTGAGCACGATCAAGGCCTGAGCCGGTGCCAGGTCTGTTAACTCGATTTGAGCGAGGATCAAACTGGCGCGCACGCAATTTTTATCGTAGCGCAGGGCATTGCGCACCCAGCGACGCGCTTCGAGTAATTCTTTTGTTAGCAGCATGTTTCCGGCGAGTTCACAGCAGTAGTGCGCTTGCATTTCACGCCATTGGTCTGGTGTACCAGAGAATTTTTTTGCGGTGAGTTGATCCGCTACGTCGATCGCTTGCAGCCACTCTCGCTCGTCTTGATAAACTTCCAAAAGATACGACAAGGCTTTTGCCCGCAAGGGCTTGCTTACGTTTTTAGCCTCAACCAGCTCTCGAAATAAGCTTTCCGCTCTATCCAGCAGGCCTGATTTAAGGAAATCCACACCCAATTCTATTTGCGCCAGGTGCAGCTGTTCTTTACTTAAGCTTGGCCGCGCCAATAAATTTTGATGTACGCGAATGGCCTTTGAGGTTTCACCGCGTCTTCGCAATAAATTGCCCAGCGCCAGGTGTGTTTCGAGTGTGTCACTGTTTACCTCGAGTGCGGAGATAAACGTATCGATAGCCGCATCGGGTTGATCGTTAAGTAAATAATTTAAGCCTTGGTAGTATCTTTTTTGCGGCCAGCCACCGGACGTTCCTTTTACATTTTTTGTTGCCGTGCTTCTATATCGGCCAAGCAAATAACCAATAAGCAGGGCTAAAAGGATAAAGGCAAAGACCAGGGCTTCACTCATAGTAGGTTGATAGTGTGTCTATATAGAAATGACTTAACGCCACAAACAAATACCTCTTCCATAGCGTTCTGCTTAGTGCCCTTACATTGTGGCTTATTTAAGGAACCTCTTGATACCAAGGGCTGCCATGGATCGTTGTTACTATTAAAAGCCTCCATGTATTCCCCTCTAACTAGACCCTATTTATTGCCAATTTAATGGCTTTCCTGAAGATGAGCTGTTCGCAGTTTCTCCACTTCTTTTTTGGTTTTCTTCAGCTCACGCTTGCGAGAGAAAAGTTTTATACGGGCAATCAACCAAGTTCCGAACCAGCCAAATGTAGCGCCAATGGCAAAGGTAGCCCCAAGGTATGTACCCGTTGTTAATTCGGGCAGCTGAAAACCGAGTAGATTGAGAGAAAGTGGATCGCTATTGGCGTAGGCAATCCACATGGAAATGACGACAACCAAAATAAACCAGGCGACCACAAATATAAATCGAATAAATCGGAATAGTTTTAAAAACATGATTTTCACAGCCCTCGCTGTTTAAATTCGCGCATCACCGTTTCATACACTTCGCTAATTGAGAGAGAAGTGCTATCCAACACTATGGCATCGTCAGCGGGCACCAAGGGCGCAGCAGCACGATTGCTGTCTCGCTCATCTCGCGCTTGAATATCCGCCAGTATTTGCTGTTCATCAATTTGCTCAAGGCCCGCCAACTGAAGCTGCTTAACTCGGCGCACGGCTCTCTCTTGCGCACTGGCCGTTAAAAAGATTTTTAGCTGTGCGTCTGGAAAGACGACTGTACCCATATCTCTGCCGTCTGCAACCAGGCCTGGAGCCCGCCGGAACTGGCGTTGGCGATTTAGTAAGGCCGCTCGTACGGCGGGATAGGCCGCAATTTTTGAAGCCATCATGCCGGTTTGTTCGTCACGTATACTCCGGCTCACGTCGATTTCGTTTAAAAATGCGGTGGTGCTCTCTCCGGAGAAGTCAAAGCGAATATCAAGCTGCTCGGCCAAGGCCGCAACGCTTGTTTCGTTCTCCGTATCCACCCTCTCCTGAATACAGGCAAGCGCCGCCAAGCGATAGATTGCCCCGCTGTCGAGCAATGCGTAACCCACCTCTCCTGCCACTAAACGACTGATGGTGCCTTTACCTGAGCCGCTTGGGCCATCGATGGTGATAAGGGGTATTGTTTGCATCATATGTTTTGGTCTAATAATGAATTAATCCGCAATACTGGCGGCAATAGCTGCACAGGCTTGTGCAGGGTTTTCTGCCTGGGTTATTGGCCGACCAACCACAATGTAGTCGCTACCGTTTGCAATGGCTTGCTCTGGCGTCACCACGCGCTTTTGGTCACCAACCGCGGCCGTTGCCGGGCGGATACCGGGCGTTATACTGAGGAAAGCCGGGCCCAATGCAGACTTCATGGCATTAACTTCTTTTGCTGAGCTTACTACACCGTCCATACCGGAGTCTTTGGCAAGCCGGGCTAAACGCTGCACAACTGTTTCGGGCGCCTCCTTTATACCAACACCAAGCAGGTCACTTTCATCCATGCTGGTGAGTACGGTCACGGCAATCAATAAGGGCTTGTGTTGATAGGCCTGCAGGGCGGCAACGGCGGCCTCCATCATTCTTGCTCCACCGCAGGCGTGTACATTAAGCATCCACACACCCAGGTTTGCTGCGGACTTCACCGCACCGGCAACGGTATTGGGGATATCGTGAAATTTTAAATCCAGAAACACGTCGAACCCGAGCTTTTGCACTGACTCGACTACCCCTGGGCCAGCAGCTGTAAACAGCTCTTTACCTATTTTAAGTCGACAGAGGGAAGGGTTGAGTTGCTTAACAAGTGCCAAGCACTGATCTGCTGTACTGTAATCCAAGGCTACCAGCAGTTTGGGGCCTGAGTTGAGCATAAACGATCTCCTATTGCTACCGGAGCATTTTACCGCTAATCGAGAATTATTGCTGTGCCTGTATGCAGGTATCACAAACACAAAAACAGCACACCTGCTTACAGGTATGCTGTCCTTGCTACTGAGCTCGTACCTTAGAGTACGATTTTACCCTTATTCTTTTCCAAGGTGGCCTCACCAATACCTTTCACTTCTAACAAGGTTTCTACAGATTTAAATCGGCCGTGATCGTTCCGATAAGCAACAATCGCCTCAGCTTTGCTTGCACCAACGCCCGTTAAAACCTGTGCGATAGTTTCAGCATTTGCCTTGTTGATATTTACTTTGCTTGCGACTACAGCTGCATTTTCCTTTTTAGCAGCATCCTTTGCCGCTAGCGATAAGGGCGCCGCTCCCATTAAACACACTACAGAAAGGGCTAGCATCAGGTTTACAAAGTGCTTATTTAAACTCTTGAAAATTGATTCGACATGTCCGCTTGTCATGTTTCTCTCCTTGAGATAATTAATTTGATGTTTGAGTTCGAGACTTTTGCCTCGAGAGATAATGTACAAAAAGCACGGCGCGGGTTCTGTAGGAATTCTATGAAGCTTTTGTAGGAAATTGTCGCCAAAACCCGTAGGACATTTTTAATGACTTGGATAATGCGGGTGGTTTTATAGCACCCAGCATACGGTAGAGACTAGAGAGGAAGGCGAAGTAGATAGACGTAAGAACGTTTTTTTACAGGCGCTTGCCACATAAGGCAAGGATACTGCTCGCAAGCTACCACGCGTATTTAGCATGTGCTGGTAACTCAGGAGCAGCTTAGAACTGGCGCTCACATAAAGCAGCGCTTGTTATTGAAGCTTTTTAGCCTCCCAGTGTGGGAAATGTTTTCGCACTAGCGCGTTAAACTCCAGCTCAAATTCAGAATACTGCGATGCGGCCTGCTCTTTAGCCTCCAGAGAGCGCATTATCATTCCTGCCCCAACAGTAATATTGCTCAAGCGATCGATAATAATAAAGGCACCCGTAGCGCGATTAACCTGGTAGGGATCCATAAGTACCTGCTGCTCCAGCTCAATATCCACTACGGCAATATCATTTAACGCCATTTGCTCTACATTTTCGTGCTCGAAGCTATTTACGTCGATTTTGTACTCGACATCCGACACTACACCCGGGGTAATTTTACTGGCGAATTTGAACAGGTATTGCTTGTTTCGCTGCATGGCAGATTCTGACATCCATACCAGATGCGCCCTTGCCCGATCGGAGAATTCCGGTTGCGCGCCAGCCTGAACAATCATATCGCCGCGGCTGATATCAATTTCGTCTTCCAGTGTGAGCGTTACCGATTGATCGATATGCGCTTTTTCGATTTCACCATCGTAGGTATAGATGGACTTAATACGACTGGTTTTTTGAGAAGGATAGACCTTCACTTCATCGCCTACTTTTACCACCCCGGATGCAACAGTTCCGCAGAAGCCACGAAAATTGAGGTTTGGACGATTGACATATTGTACTGGATAGCGAAAATCCACTACGTTTTTATCCGCAGCGACTTCAACAGATTCCAGTATATCCATTAAAGATAAGCCCTTGTACCAGGGTGACCTTTCACTAATATTTACCACATTGTCGCCATCCAACGCGGACATGGGTACGAAAAACATTTCTGCCTCATTAAGAGAGTGAGACATTTCTATATATTCTGCCTTAATTTCTTCAAAACGTTTCTGGTCAAAATCCACCAAATCCATTTTGTTAATGGCTACAACAATGTGCTTAATACCCAAAAGAGAAGCGATATAGGAATGGCGACGGGTTTGAGTTTGTACGCCATATCTGGCATCTATCAGAATTATTGCCAGATCACAGGTAGACGCACCGGTGGCCATATTGCGAGTGTACTGTTCGTGCCCAGGCGTATCAGCGATGATAAATTTTCGTTTGGCAGTAGAGAAATAACGGTAAGCCACATCGATGGTAATACCCTGCTCTCTCTCCGCCTGTAAACCATCCACAAGTAAGGCTAAATCCACTTTTTCACCGGTGGTGCCATGCTTATTGGAGTCTGAAGTAACTGCTGCCAATTGGTCTTCATAAATCATTTTTGAATCGTGCAGCAAGCGCCCAATTAAGGTGGATTTTCCATCATCAACGCTGCCGCAGGTTAAAAAACGCAACAGTTCTTTTCTTTCGTGCTGCGCCAAATACGCATCGATGTCTGTTTCAATTAAATCTGATTGGTGAGACATGGCAAAATTTTTCTCCGCAAAATTTTTGAGCGCCCGCTGCGCGGGCTACTGGTAGGCTGCCCTGGGTTTACTTTTAGAAGTAACCTTCCTGCTTTTTCTTCTCCATAGAACCAGAAGAGTCGTGATCTATTACTCGACCCTGGCGTTCCGATGTTTTAGTCAGCAGCATTTCCTGGATGATTTCTGGTAGCGTTGTCGCGGTTGACTCAACAGCGCCTGTAAGTGGATAGCAACCCAGGGTGCGGAAACGCACCATTTTTTCTTCGATTTTATCTTCGGGCCCAATGGGCATGCGCTCGTCGTCTACCATGATCAGCACACCGTCTTTTTCTACCACTGGGCGTTTTGCAGCAAAATATAAGGGCACGATGGGAATGTCTTCCAAGTGAATGTACTGCCATATATCCAGTTCAGTCCAGTTCGACAGGGGGAATACACGAATGCTCTCGCCCTTGTCCACCTTGCCGTTAAACAGGTTCCACAGCTCAGGACGCTGGTTTTTAGGGTCCCAGCGATGGTTTTTGTCTCGGAAGGAATAAACGCGCTCTTTTGCCCGAGACTTTTCTTCATCCCGGCGGGCACCACCAAAAGCGGCATCAAAACCGTACTTATCCAGGCCCTGTTTTAGCGCCTGAGTTTTCATAATGTCTGTGTGCTTTGCGCTACCGTGAGTAAATGGGCCGACACCTGCCTCAACCCCTTCCTGATTGATGTGTACAATTAAGTCCCAGCCTAAATCTTTTAGACGCTGCTCGCGGAACTGAATCATTTCCTTAAATTTCCAGGTGGTGTCCACATGCATCAAGGGAAAAGGCGGCTTACCGGGGGCGAAAGCCTTCATGGCCAAATGCATCATCACAGCAGAATCTTTTCCGACGGAGTACAGCATCACGGGGTTATCAAATTCTGCTGCAACCTCACGGATAATGTGAATACTCTCCGCTTCCAGTTGCTTCAGATGAGTCATTGTATATTCGTTAGACATGTTTTTACTCGATAGTCATAGCTATTTAATGAAATACGCAGCGATTATAACGATCCTACGGAATTGTTTAAGAATAATTTATTTCTAAGCTTATTCCCGCCTTCTGGGCCAATTCGACGAAGTTGGGGAAAGAGGTGGCAACATTTGCACAATTATTTACCGTGATTGTGCCATTTGCCCGCAGCGCGGCGATGGTGAAGGCCATGGCAATGCGATGGTCGTGAAAGCTTTCCACGCTACCACCGGTCAATTGCCCGCCGGTCACAATAATGCCATCAGCCCTTGTTTCACACGCAATACCGAGCGCCACTAAGCCGTCTGCCATTGCTTGAATGCGGTCAGTCTCTTTCACCCGCAACTCTTCTGCCCCGGACAATACCGTTTTGCCTTCTGCACAGGCAGCTGCAATCAGCAAGGCAGGAAATTCATCAATACCCAGGGGTACCTGCTCCTCGGGAATTTTTATGCCTTTGAGTGGCGCGTACTGCACACGAATATCCGCCACCGGCTCACCACCTACTTCGCGCTTATTGGAGAGCGTTAAGTTAGAACCCATCAACTGCAAGATATTTATAACACCGATGCGTGTAGGGTTTATTCCTACATGAGTGAGCGTAACATCCGATCCCGGAGCGATGGCTGCAGCCACCATAAAGAATGTTGCGGAAGAAATATCCGCCGGTATTTCAATATCACAGGCAAATAATTTGCCCCCGGACGTAAGAGAAACCTGACTGCCGTTTCTATTTACCTGGTAGCCAAAACCCTGCAACATTCGCTCGGTATGATCACGTGTGGGAGCGGGTTCGGTAACCCTGGTTTCTCCGTCGGCAAAAAGCCCGGCCAATAATAAGCAGGACTTAACCTGAGCGCTTGCCATTGGCAAGGTGTAATCAATAGCCTTTAGGCCACCACCCGCTTTAATTCTGAGTGGTGGGCGCCCTTCTTCCGCGGTATCAATTTGCGCCCCCATCTCTCGCAAGGGATTGGCAACGCGATTCATGGGCCGCTTGCTTAGGGAAACGTCGCCTGTTAGCTCTGATTCAAACTGCTGTCCCGCCAGAATGCCGGATAGCAGACGCATTGATGTTCCAGAGTTGCCCATGTATAGAGGACCAGAGGGCGCTTGCAAGCCTTGCATACCAACACCGTGCACAGTCACGTTTCCTTCGTCGGGCCCTTCAATAACGACGCCCATATCCCTAAATGCCTGTAAAGTGGCTAACGCATCTTCACCCTCAAGGAAGCCCTTAACTCGGGTTGTTCCCTCTGCGAGAGAGCCCAGCATAATGGAGCGATGACTAATGGATTTATCACCAGGAACACGAATTGTGCCTTGCACGCTGCCGCCCGGTTGTACTGTGTAAACAACATTTTTTGATTCTGTATTTTGCATGCTTGAACTATAGGCCCTGCTTTCTAACATTTTAGTAAAACGGTCCCGGGCGAATTTCGCTCGATTGAAGACTCCCGCTAGGGCGGTAGCATCACTGTGCGCGATTGCATCGCGTAGACGGTTTAAATTGGATGAAAATAAATCTATGGCTTCCAGCACACTCTCGCGGTTTGCCAGCATTATGTCTCGCCACATGGTGGCATCGCTGGAAGCAATTCTGGTGAAATCCCGAAAGCCTCCGGCAGCATAACGAAATATATTTTCATTATTACTATCGTGAGCAAGTGTATCCACCAGCGAAAAGGCGATCGCGTGGGGTAAATGACTGGTGGCCGCAAGAACCGTATCATGATCGGCAACCGACATTTCCAACACTTCTGCACCTACTGACTGCCACATGGCGCTAACAAGCGCTATGGCCGCTGGCCGGTTCTCGCTGCAGGGCGTTAGTATCACTCTATGATCAACATAGAGATCTTCATTCGAGGCCTCCACGCCACTTTTTTCCGAGCCGGCAATGGGATGCCCCAAAACAAAATTCTCCGGGAAATAGCCAAACTCTGTAACAACGTCCTGGTAAACGCTGCCTTTAACACTCGCCCCATCGGTAATTACCAGCTCTTTTGGGGCATTTTTCAAGGCTGAGATAATTTTGCGAACGCTCAAGGTTGGTACAGCGATAAAGACCACATCACCCTTGCCCAAGGAAGGTAGTACGCTGGCAATATCTGTATGTGCCTGATCGATAATCCCCATTCGCATGGCCTGCTGACAGGTTTCCGCGCGGCGTGCTATTCCAATGATTTCTTTACAGGCACGCGCTTTGCGCAGTGCTGCAGCCAGACTACCACCAATTAAACCCAGGCCAACAATGACAACTTTATTTAATTCGCTCATGCTCTACGAGATAATTAATAATCTGCGCCACACATTGTTCAACGGAATTCTCTGCGGTATTTATGGTGACTTCCGGTGATTCTGGCTGCTCGTAAGGCGAGTCGATACCGGTAAAGTATTTTATCTGTCCGCTACGTGCCTTTTTATATAGCCCTTTGGGGTCTCGCTGCTCACATACATCCAAAGGCGTTGCCATAAAGACTTCGATAAACTCACCATCGGGCAGTAAATCACGTGCAATTTGTCTGTCGGAGCGAAATGGCGAGATAAAGGCGCTCAGTACAATTAAGCCTGCGTCGACGAATAGGCGAGATGCTTCACCAATACGACGAATATTCTCTTCTCTGTCTGAATCGCTAAAGCCCAGGTCTTTGTTTAAACCATGACGAACATTGTCCCCGTCCAACAAATAGGTATGCTGGCCACGACGATACAACTCGTGGTCCAAGGCGTTGGCAATGGTTGATTTGCCGGAGCCACTCAAACCCGTAAACCAAATAAGGCAGGGTTTCTGCTTTTTATGCTCGGCGTGCATTTCTTTGGTCACGGCATGATCGTGCCAGACAATATTACTCATAAGCGAGAATCCTTTTTACTGACAAGGTACTACAAAACACCTTTAGGGTAGGAGCCTAGAATCTTAAGGTCTGCTACACATTCGGCAACATCTTTTAGCGCAGCTTTTACAGCAGTGTCATTCACATGCCCAGAAAAGTCTATAAAAAAGACGTAATTCCAGGTGCCTGTGGGTGACGGTCGCGTTTCTACGCGAGTCAAATCAATACCGTGTTTGCGGAAGGGTTCCAGCAAGTGGTGCAAAGCTCCCGGTTCGTTGCGCGTACTTACAACGATGGACGTTTTGTCATCGCCACTGGCGTCGATAGCCTCTGAGCCGATGATGAGAAAACGTGTTGAGTTGTCGGGTTGGTCTTCAATGTTTTTTGCAAAACTGCGCAAGTCATACATTTCGGCAGCTATTTCGCCGGCGATCGCGGCAGCGTTCCACTCCCCTTTTAATCGGCGGGCGGCTTCGGAATTACTGTTTACCGCTATACGCTCTGCCGCAGGAAAATGTGCATCAAGCCATTTGCGACATTGTGACAAGGATTGCGCATGGGAGTATACCCTGGTGATATTGCTGGTATGAGTCACATCCGAAACAAGAAAATGCTGGTGAATGCGAAGCACCACTTCGCCACATATTTTCACAGTGCTGGCGAGGAAATTGTCCAAGGTATGGGTAACCACACCCTCGGTAGAGTTTTCTACTGGCACGACGCCGTAGTGTGCAGCACCCGAAGCCACTTCTCGAAAGACTTCATCGATGGCGGACATAGATAAGGTATGGGCGGAATGACCAAAGTGCTTTAGTGCCGCCTGCTGAGTGAAGGTGCCCTCGGGGCCAAGAAATGCGACCCTTACCGGGCTTTCCAAGGCCAGGCAGGCGGACATGATTTCGCGAAACAGGCGTGCATATTCTTCATTATTGAGTGGCCCCTGGTTGCGCTCCATAGCCTTGCGCAGAACCTGTGCCTCTCGCTCGGGTCGATAGAAGGTGGGGTTCTCGTGCTCAGAATATTGTTTTTTGATCTCAGCCACTTGCTGAGCACAGCGGGCACGCGAGCTGATCAAATCACCAATTTGACTATCGATGCCATCAATCTTGTCGCGCAGTTTGGCAAGCTCGGCTTGCTCCTTACTGCTGGGCTGCTTCTTTTCTACCACTCAATCTGTCCTGTTAGTCCATACCTGAAAAATATCAGCTAGTTTGGCGACAAGCTTACTCGCTTATTCAGCCTCACCGTCTTCGTCTGCCAGCACTTCGGCATCATCAAGCTGCTCGGCGATACGCGCAACACCAACAATATGCTCGCCTTCTTTCACCTTAATCAAACGGACACCCTGAGTATTGCGGCCCAATATGGAAATCTCGTCGCCGCGCGTACGCACCAAGGTACCTTGGTCAGATATCAGCATAATTTCGTCGCCATCAAAAATTTGAACAGCGCCAACAAGCTGACCATTTCGCTCGGAGGTTTGCATGGCGATAACACCCTGCGAGCCCCGGCCTTTGGTTGGATACTCGGTAACATCCGTACGTTTGCCATAGCCGTTCTGTGATACGCAGAGTACTTTGCCGCCCTCTGCCGGGATCACCATTGATATAACTTGCTGATCTTCCGCGAGGCGTATGCCACGAACACCTCGAGACACACGGCCCATTGAGCGCACTTGCTGCTCGTCGAAGCGCGCTGCCTTGCCGTTGGTACTGAGCAGCATGATGTCTTTACTGCCATCGGTAATGGCGGTGCCTACCAGGTGGTCACCCTCTACCAGGTCGATAGCACGCAAACCAACGGACCGAGGTCGTGCAAACTGTGACAAGGGGGTCTTCTTAACCGTACCGTTGGAGGTTGCCATCATGATGAAGTAGTCGTCACCAAATTCCCGTACAGGCAATATAGAGGTAATACGTTCGCTTTCTTCCAAGGGCAACAAATTCACCATAGGCCGACCTCGGCTTTGCCGGCCAGCGACTGGTATTTGATAAACCTTGAGCCAGAAAACCTTGCCGAGATTGGTAAAGCACAACAAATAGTCGTGAGTGCTGGCAATGAGCATATGCTCAACAAAATCTTCATCTTTCACTGCCGTGGCAGCTTTACCCATCCCGCCCCTGCGCTGAGCTTGATAGGCGTCCAGCGGCTGGGTTTTGGCGTAACCACCATGGGATATGGTAACTACGCGGTCTTCTTCTGTAATTAAATCTTCGACGGTGAGATCTTGCTGCGAGTGCTGAATATCGGTGCGGCGCTCATCGCCGTATTCTTCACGGATTTTTTCCAGTTCTTCGCGGATCACTTCCATCAAGCGCAGCGGGTTGCGCAGTATTTCCAAATATTCTGCAATAAGCTTGAGCTTTTCTTCGTACTCGGCCAGTAACTTATCGTGCTCCATGCCTGTGAGGCGATGTAAGCGCAATTCCAGAATGGCTTTCACCTGGGCAGGCGATAAATAATACTTACCATCTCGCACGCCGAACTCATCACCCAGCTCATCAGGCTTGCAAGCATCTGCGCCAGCTCGCTCAAGGAATTGGTTGATTTTTGCTGTATCCCAGCCTCGCGCAAGCAGCGCATCACGCGCATCGGCAGGGGTTGGCGACGCTTTAATTGTGGCAATTACTTCATCGATATTGGCAATGGCAACCGCCAGGCCTTCCAGGTCATGGCCACGTCTGCGCGCTTCTCTCAACAAATAGACCGTTCTGCGGGTTACCACTTCGCGGCGATGCGTTACAAAGTGCTCTAGAAGCTGTTTTAGATTGAGAATTTTCGGCTGGTCATCAACCAGAGCAACAATATTAATACCGAATACGCTTTGCAGCTGCGTCTGTGCGAAAAGGTTGTTTAAGACAACATCGCCCATTTCACCGCGTTTGATTTCAATAACTACGCGCAAGCCGTCTTTATCTGACTCATCACGAATTTCTGATATACCCTCGATTTTTTTCTCTTTAACCAGCTCGGCAATTTTTTCGATTAAGCGGGCTTTGTTAACCTGATAGGGTATTTCATTGATAATGATGGTATCGCGATTGGTCTTCTCGTTCGTTTCTACGTCTGCTTTGGCACGAACATAAATTCGGCCGCGACCGGTTCTGTAGGCCTGCAAAATACCGGCACGGCCATTGATAATGGCGCCCGTTGGGAAGTCCGGCCCCGGGATATATTCCATCAACTCGTCGATGGTGGAATCGGGATTGTCGATTAAGCTGATGCAGCCATTAACCACTTCGCGCAAGTTGTGAGGTGGAATGTTGGTGGCCATACCCACCGCAATACCGGAAGAACCATTTACCAGCAGGTTGGGAACGCGGGTGGGCATTACGGCGGGTATTTGTTCTGTGCCATCGTAGTTGGGCACGAAATCAACCGTTTCCTTATCGAGATCCGCCAGCAAATCGTGCGCGAGTTTCTTCATGCGAATTTCGGTATATCGCATGGCTGCGGCGCTGTCGCCGTCGATAGAACCGAAGTTACCCTGACCATCTACCAGCGGGTAGCGCAGGGAAAAGGGTTGAGCCATACGCACAATTGTGTCGTATACAGCAGAGTCACCGTGCGGGTGGTATTTACCAATTACGTCACCAACGACACGAGCAGACTTTTTGTAAGCCTTGTTCCAATCGTTATTGAGCTCGCTCATAGCGAACAGCACACGGCGGTGTACAGGTTTTAAACCATCTCGAACATCCGGCAAGGCACGGCCCACAATTACGCTCATGGCGTAATCGAGATAGCTTTGCTTGAGTTCGTCTTCGATGCTGACAGGAATGATTTCTTTTGCGATGTCGCCCATGAATGTTTCAGCTGCTTTGTGGCTTGCGCCTTTGTAGTTAGATTTGGATGCACATGAGTGGTTAGGCCCACCCAGATAAACGGCGAATACTAGCACAAAATCAATAAGCTAGGGCCTATTAAGCATAATTTGATTAACCCACCCGGAACAAAATTGACGTTATACTGGCGGCCCTCCAGCAAGATGTCTTAAACGGCGAAAAAACGATCAATGAATCAAGCAATACCCATCGATTTATCCCTTGATGCCTCCTGGATTTTACCCGTAGCGCCAAGGGGCAAAATCTTCAACGACTGCAGCCTGCTCATCAAAGGCAGTGAAATCGTCGCTATACAGCCCTGGGGCGAAGTGGACGAGCACTATTGCGTTAAGAAGCACATAGACCTTAGTGGTAAACTGCTAATGCCTGGTCTGATCAACTGTCACGGTCACGCAGCGATGACTTTATTGCGCGGTTACGCGGACGACCTGGCCCTTGACACTTGGCTTAACGAACACATCTGGCCTGCTGAGAGCCGCTGGGTAAATGAGGAGTTTGTGGAAGACGGTACTCGACTGGCGATTGCAGAAATGCAGCTCAGTGGCACCACCTGCTTCTCGGACATGTACTTTTTCCCCGAAATCGCCGCCAGCACCGCTCACGACTGCGGTATGCGAACTCAAATTGTGTTCCCGGTGTTTGATTTTCCCAATAATTGGTCCAAAGACGCCGACGACGGCTTCCACAAGGGGCTTACGCTGCGAGACACCTACCGCTCACAAGAGCTGATAAGCGTCGGTTTCGGCCCTCACGCCCCCTACACGGTCAACGATGACGTATTGCAGCGCATCGCTACTTATGCCGAAGAACTGCAAGCACCTGTGCAGATACATCTGCACGAAAGCGCAGATGAAATAGAAAAATCCATGCAGCAGTTTGGTATGCGCCCCATTCAACGCTTACAGGAACTGGGCCTGCTGAGCCCTCTCACGCAATGCGTGCATATGACGCAAGTGGATGCCGCTATAGATATACCCCTGCTAAAAGAAAACGGCGCCCACGTTATTCACTGCCCACAATCGAATATGAAACTGGCCTCGGGGCATTGCCCGGTGCAACAAATACTGGCGGAAGAGATTAATATTGCACTGGGTACAGATGGAGCAGCGAGTAACAATGACCTGGATCTGTTCTGTGAGCTGCAAACGGCTGCCCTGCTGGCCAAGTTCACCAGTAACGACCCCGCTGCGCTGCAGGCTATGTCTGCCCTGGAAATGGCAACCATTAACGGGGCCAAAGCTATCGGGCAGGAAGACAGACTCGGCTCGCTGGAGCCAGGCAAGCAAGCGGATATTATCGCTATTGACCTGTCCAACATTGCTTCCCAGCCCGTATACAGCCCAGTAAGCCAGCTTGTTTACACCGCCAGCGGCAGCCGCGTAAGCCATAGCTGGATTGCAGGGCATGCCGTGGTGGATAACGGTAAGTTGTGCAGAATACAGGAGCAGGAGTTGTTAACTGCTGCAAGCAAATGGCAAGCACGTCTAAAGTGAGTAAGCTGATGAGCGCAAGTACAATCAACGTAGACCCATCTGAAATCGCCAAATTTGAGCGCCTGGCCAGTCGATGGTGGGATAAAAACGGGGAATTTAAACCGCTGCACGACATTAATCCGCTACGCGCAAATTACATCGATGAGCACGCCAAAGTCGCAGAAAAAAAAGTGCTGGATGTTGGCTGCGGTGGCGGTATTTTGTGTGAAGCACTCTACCAGCGCGGCGCAGAAGTTACCGGTATAGATATGGGAGAAGCACCCTTGGAGGTAGCCAAACTCCATGGCCTGGAATCTGGTGCGCAAGTGAAATACATTCAAACTACCGCCGAGGCCTTTGCAGAGCACCACAATGGCGAGTTCGATGTGGTTACTTGCCTTGAAATGCTGGAACACGTGCCAGACCCCGCAAGCACCATAAAAGCCTGCCAGCAGCTGGTTAAACCCGGCGGCAAGCTATTTTTTTCCACTATAAATCGCAACCCAAAAGCCTACCTTTTTGCTGTGCTCGGTGCCGAGTATGTACTTAAACTATTGCCAAAAGGTACACACGAGTACAAAAAATTTATTCGACCTTCTGAACTCTGTCACTGGTTGCGAGAAGCAGGCCTGCAGGTAAACGATATTTGCGGCATTAGTTACAACCCGCTAACTAAAAAATATCGGCTCAACCCAAAGGATGTTGATGTTAACTACCTGGTGAGTACTCAGAGGTAGGAAACCACCATGGCCTTAGACGCTGTTTTTTTTGACTTAGACGGAACACTACTGGACACGGCTCCAGACCTTGCCTGCGCACTAAATGCCATGCTGGCCAGCAAAAACAGAGCTCCCCTGCACTTTGAAGATGTGCGGCGCGTAGTTTCTGATGGCGCTGCAGCGATGATTGCACTCGCGTTTAATGTTTCTAAAGAACACGAAGATATGCTGCCGCTAAGGCAAGAATTACTGGATTTTTACCTGCAAAACCTTGCCACACATACCAGGCCTTTTGAGGGTATAGAAGCGCTCATCGAGCAGCTGGCAAAACATAAAATTCGCTGGGGTATTGTTACCAATAAACCCTGGGTGTACACCGAACCACTGATGAAGCAGATTAAATTTGCTTCTGAACCTGTAGCAACTATTTGCCCCGAACACGTTAAAGAAAGAAAACCCTCTCCGGAGGCTTTGTACCTCGCCTGCAAACAAGCCGCGTGTAACAGTGAAAATGCTATTTATATTGGCGATCACCTGCGCGATATCCAGTGCGGCCTGAATGCAGGTATGCCAACCATCGCTGTTGGCTATGGCTATATCCCCGCTGGTGATCATCCTGATAACTGGGGCGCTACCCATAGCGTGACCAGCGCCAAAGAGCTATGGCCTATAATTCAGGCATACTTAGACATCTCCGAATAAATTCAAAAGGAAGGGCATTAATGGCCGACTCTCGCACCCTTGCAAACTATGCAGCGCCAGACAACCTGTTAAAGGAAAAAATCATTCTTGTTACCGGCGCCGGTGACGGTATTGGAAAAGCAGCTGCGCTCTCTTTTGCGCAACACGGCGCAACGCTGGTTTTACTGGGGCGAACCCTGTCAAAACTCGAAGCCGTTTACGATGAGATTGAAAATAAAGGCTGGCCCCAACCGGCCATTGTGCCGATGAATTTCGAAGGCGCAGCAGAACAGGATTTTTCTGCCACGGCCGATGTGCTGAACAATGAATTTGGCCGTGTAGACGGGCTGTTGCACAATGCCGGCGAACTCGGCCCTCGCACCCCCATTACCAATTATTCGCTCGAGCAGTGGCAAAAGGTATTTCAGGTTAACGTTACAGCACCTTTCCTGCTAACCCGGGCGCTCATGCCCCTGCTGCGCAACAGTAACAGTGCCAGCGTGGTTTTTACTGGTTCCGGGGTTGGCTACAAAGGGCGCGCCTATTGGGGTGCCTACGCTGCCAGTAAGGCAGCCACAGAAAACCTCATGCAAACCCTGGCTGACGAATACGACGAACAGAAAAATATTCGCTTTAACTCCATTAACCCGGGAGCCATCCGCACTCGCATGCGAGCTGCTGCCTATCCTGCAGAAGACCCCGCTACAGTTACCGCTGCGCAAGAAATAATGAATCGCTATTTATTCTTAATGGGAGACGACAGCATAGGCCTTACTGGCGGCCAATTTGAGGCGCAAGCCAAGTAGCAAGAAAAAGCCCTACAAGGCCAGCTCACGCTTTGCTTCAGCGGTCCAACCATTTGGCACTTCTTCAGGCTGGGATGGCGATGGGGCTAACATGGAGGAGGAAGAAGGTGGTGTGAGCTCTGACTTATGTTCCGGTTCCACATCGAACGCAGTTTGTTCCTGCGCCACCGTTTCGACAGGTTCCGGAGTTATTTTCCCGAAGTAGCGACGGGTTTGCACTTCAGAAACACTATCGCGCCAATGCCTGCGAACAATGTTATTTTCGAAAAACACATGGAAATATTCCACATCACGCGAAACACCGTCGTAGCGTAAAAAAATTAACAGATCTGCGTGCTTTTCCTGTGCTCGCATCAAACGGTAGGTATAAATTTCTTTTGAGTCTGGGCCACTTTGCAAAATGTCTGGCTCGCCCAGCTGTGAAACAAGCCAGCTTTTTTCAGTTTTCCCCCTACGTATATCCGAGAAAACTTTTTCTGGAATTCGCCCTTCTCCATCTTCATAGGTGGTTCGATCGGAAATGGAGCATCCGCTAAAAAATCCCAGAGCGATAAAAATGAGAAAAGCCAGAAGCGACTTGCCTAAAAGTGCCAGCCAACTGGATCGAAGAGTATTTGAGTAATTCGTTTGCTCAGCTGTGAACAGCAACATGACCCTGCCTGCTATGCTCGTGCAGCATGCGCATTAAATCCACCTCAGAAGATGACAAACCACTGTTAGCGGCAACGGTTTTAACATCTACCCCTTGCTCAATAAGCATTTGCGCCCGCGCATAGGAAAAGTCCACATCATTTTTTTCCATGCTATCTTGCTTATTTTCCAAAGAATGCAGCTTTTTCTCCAGGGAGATTATACGCTGACCAACACCAAGGGAGCCCGATATAACTACACGAAGTTTTTTATCCATTTCCCTCAAGCGATTGTTGTATTCTCGTTGTTGGTTTTTCGCTTTCCCGTTAACAAATAACAACAATAAAAAATTCAATGCGCAGAAGCCCACAACCACTATCCATGGAAGAAAAGTCTCATTGTAAAAAAGTTCTATCATTGCGACCTTCGTTAAAAATTATACGGCTTCTATTTCAGCCCATTCATCATCAGTGAGCAATTTGTCCAGCTCAATCAAAATCAACAACTCATCATTTTTATGGCAGACACCCTGAATAAACTTGGCACTCTCATCGTTACCTACATTGGGCGCGGTCTCTATTTCTGATTGCCTTAGATAGACCACCTCCGCAACGCTATCCACCAAGATGCCGACCACATGGCTATCAGCTTCGATAATAACGATACGGCTGTTATCCGTGATCTCTCCCGGCGGCAAAGCAAAACGCTCTCGAGTGTCGATGACGGTAACAACATTACCACGCAGGTTGATGATCCCAATCACATAGCTTGGTGCACCTGGCACGGGAGCAATCTCGGTGTATCGCAGCACTTCTTGCACCTGCATTACGTTCACACCATAGGTTTCGCCCGCGAGCTTGAAGGTTACCCACTGCAATACAGGATCTTCGCTGGATTTTTTGGTATTGGAATTCGCTGCCATTCTTCGTCATCCTCTAGGTTAACGCTGACACGTCAATTTTTAGACGCACTACGCCGCATTTACCTTTTAATATAGTTAATTGCAGCTTCTATGCCAGTGAACAGCGGTATTTTTTATAGCTTACTTGGAAGATTCAGACGCCCGCAGCATTGCCCCCATCTGCGGAATATCAATAAGGGCACACATGGCAGATTTAACCGTGCCCGCCAGCCAGGGTCGAGAGCTGCGCGAACTGCGCCACTTTACGTCTGCAGGGTCCAGTGAGATGGGCTGGTTAACAGAGTCCACGGCGAGGCCCCAGGGTAAGCCATCAATAGAGATCACATACTTGGCGGTCTCTACAAATTTGTCTGAGTACTTTTCCGGCATAACAAATAATGCCGTGTTTACCGTGCGAACCTGGCCCTGGGGGGTATTCAATAGACCCATAAACCAATCGGACTGGCCGAAAATGGGCGTCAATTCTTCGCCGATATTTTGAATTTGACCAAGGGCAATCAATGGCACGGCCAGTGTCAAACCGCCAACGTCAAAAAGCAGCGCATCAAAGCGCTCCTGAGCCCACTGAGGCCTGCCATTCTCTGCCCACTCCAATACAGAGTTGATACTGTGCGCGAAGGCCTGTTCCTGAGTAAGTACACTAGTGGCCTCCAGCTCTGGCGCACCCAATTTCGCACGCATCTCAGCTTCTACGGCTTGCTGTTCGCTCAGAGCTGCAGCTTCCGGGGCCGCCACTTCTGGTGCTTGCGCCGGTGTGACCGTGGTGGAGACCTGACGATTCAGCAATAACTGCAGCTCTGCTCTTTTGGTCGTTTCCAGCTGAGCAATTCTCTCCTGATCCAACTTAGGGGGCTTGGCTGGAGCCGGGGCTTTTTTTGCCATGGGCTCGGGTTCAACAAGTACTGCCGGCGGCTCACTTTCAACATGCGGAACATTTTCTTTGAGCAGACCTGAACTGCTTTTATTCAGCGGCTTTGTCGGCTCGCTAGCTGGTTCTGGTTCTTGCTTTATATCTTCCTGCTGCCCAGGATCATCCAACGGCACACGCTCAGATAAAAGCTCCTCAAAGTAATCCATTAAAGGGTCTGAACCGCTCACCCGACACCTCCAGCGGCAGACGCCGGTATGCCAGGTTTATGCTCATGCAAAAAGTGATACAAGGAACGATAGGCAGCCAACCCCCGACTATTCACATCATATAAATGCGGAGGAACACCCGCTTTACTTGCATCTCGAAAGCGCGTATCGATGGGTATTTTTCCAGCCCACACCTGTTCACCAAAACTATTTCTAATTGCACGCAAACTGCTGACACATGCCTGCGTACGCCTGTCAAACATTGTGGGCACAATATGGTATGTCAACACCTGCTTACGGGAACGCGCCATCATTTGTAAAGTGTGGAGAATTCTTTCCAAACCTTTTATGGCAAGAAACTCTGTTTGCACCGGAATAACCAACTGATTACAGGCGGCGATTGCATTTACCATTAATACGCCGAGTTGTGGCGGGCAATCAATAATGCACAAGTCAAAATCATCAAAAACCATGGACAAGGTTTTCGACAAGACCAGGCCCATACCTCCACCAATCGCTTTTCTCTCAAGGGTTGCCAGGGCTGTAGAGGCCGGCAGCAGGCTTATTCCAGAAAATGGCGTTGCGATTATCAGCTTTTCAATAACATTGTGATTGAGCGTTTGAGATTGATCGAACAAGGTAAATGCAGATTCAGTTAGTAAATCCGGATTTTGTCGAAAGTAGCAACTTAACGAGCCATGCGGATCAAAATCCACCAGTAAGACACGCTTGCCCGCCTCTGCGGCCAAGCCGCCGAGGGCAACGCTGGTGGTGGTTTTACCAACCCCACCCTTTTGATTCGCTACTGTCCAAACCTGCACAAATTTACCGTTATAAAACCTTTTGGAAAAAAATTGCCGCTTATGCGGCAATTCCTTTTATTAAACAATCTATCCAACACCTGTTTTCTAAGAGTTTTCTATTCCTAAAGCTCTTATTTCTCCGTATTTATTAAGCCAACTACACAATTTGATTTTCGGCTTAGTAGCGGCCTAATAGCTGTTAATAGTATTACGCAATTAACGTGCCTCAGCCTCGTCCTTTTGCATCACTGGTAAATAATAAGCCACCGTTAGGCAGTTTAATGGGCTCGATTGCCTCCTCCGGAACCACGTTCTCCTGAATGTCGTCCTGCTGAGGCACTGAGGGCTGAATAGCGGGTGAGCCTTGTTCGCCTGGCACAGGCTCTTCAAGCGCTTGTTGACCTGCCTGAGCCATTAACTCCACTGCGCCTTCTCGAGGTACTGCCGCCTTATCTTTCGCTACCCTGAGTACAACACGTCGGTTTTCAGCTCTACCCTGTTCAGTAGAGTTATCGGCAAGCGCTTGATATTCTCCATAGCCAATTGCCGAAAGACGCGCAGGGCCAACCCCGCCGTAGGCCAACAATTTTACGACTGCCACCGCCCTGGCAGAGGACAACTCCCAATTACTTGCGAAGCGAGAATTACGTATGGGGATATTATCGGTATGGCCACTTACTGCTACCGCATTTTCAAACGGTGCAAGCACATCGGCTACTTCTGAAAATACTTGTTGCGCCTGTGAGCTTGGGTCGGCGCTGGCGCTATCAAATAAAACATTGGAATTAATTTCGATTTCCACCCAATCTTCGTTACCCCAAACTGAAATAGAGCCTTGCTCAATCAAGCCTTGCAAAACAGCTGTAAGCTCAGTTTCTAACTGTTGCAGAGAGGCAATTTCACCAGCCTCTTTGGCAGGCTCTGCCTGGTTTGCTTGCTGGGAGAAAGCGGACTGAAATGTCTCGGACAAAACGCGGTATTTTTCCTCGTTCACCTGAGAAACAGAATACATCACTACAAAAAAAGCGAATAAAAGGGTAATAAAATCAGAATAGGAAACCAGCCAGCGCTCGTGGTTAGTTTTGGTTTCGATGCTGACGCGGCGACGTAATACCATTATGGGGAACCTCAGGCTGCAATCAGTGTAAATATCCGCTGAGTTTCATTTCAATGGCCCTTGGGTTTTCGCCATCCGCAATGGCGATAATGCCTTCGATGAGCAACTCCCTGAATTGAGACTGCTCTTTAATGCACGCTTTTAATTTATTGGCAATGGGCAATAAAAACAAATTGGCAAAGGCCACACCGTAAATAGTGGCGACGAAAGCAACCGCTATACCGGGGCCCAGTTCTGAGGGATCGGCCAAATGTTGCATGACGTGAATAAGGCCCATTACCGCGCCAATAATGCCGATAGTTGGTGCGTAACCGCCCATGCTTTCGTAAAACTGTACAGCGTCGTGATCCCGTTGCTCGGCAACAATTAAATCGGTTTCCAGTACATGGCGAATAACATCAGGCTCACTGCCATCGACCAAAAGCTGTAGGCCCTTTTTCGAAAAAGCGTCCTTTTCACGCTCGGCAATATTTTCCAGGCCAAGCAGGCCTTCCTTCCTGGCAGATTTCGCCCAGCCTACCACTCTTCCAATACCCTGCTTAAACTGTTGCCTTGGGGGCTTGAATATCCAACTAAAAAGCGACATCGCCCTTCTTAGCCCCGCCATGGGCGTTTGTAGAATAGCAGCGCCAAATGTTCCTCCCAGCACAATTAAAGCTGCAGGACCATTAGCCAGTGATGCCCAGCTACCACCCTCAATATAATTTCCGCCGAGCAAGGCGGCAAAACCGATAATAACGCCGAGTATACTGAGGAAATCCATCGCTATAGATCACTGGTCAAGCGCGGACAAATATCTGCCAAGGGTAATACCGCGTCACTCAAGCCGGCTCTGGCAACTGCAGCGGGCATACCATACACCACTGAGGAGGCTTCATCCTGGCTCCAGATATAAGCACCTTTACTTTTTAAAAGCCTTGCGCCCTCACAACCATCGGCACCCATACCAGTTAGGACTATGCCCAAGGCCTTGTCACCCAGAAAATTAGCTACTGACGCAAAGGTAATATCGACACAGGGTTTATAGTTAACACGATCATCACCGGCGATAACTTTGACGGTTTTACCTGTTCGATCAAGCATCATTTGTTTGCCACCGGGTGCTATTAGTACTGTGCCGCGAACTATCGCATCTCCGGTTTCTGCCTCTTTAACTGAGAGAGCAGACTGACGATTCAACCTTTCTGCAAATGCTTTGGTAAAGTTTTCTGGCATATGCTGCACTACCAGTACCGGTAGAGGAAAGTTAGCAGGCAGGTTAATAATAATGTCGGATAAGGCAACCGGCCCCCCCGTAGAGGCTCCTATAACAACAAGGCGCACCTTTCCTTTAAGGCTGGTGTGTGCTGCAGTATTAGGGGAAGAATTTGTACTTGTGGGCGACTGTGCCTCTGGTCTTCGCGCTAAACGCTCCCTGAGTGCAGCGGTTTTTTCCTTTGCTCGCTGCGAGCGAATACTCGCCTCTGCAGCCAGTTCTTCTGTGGATCGGCTGGGAACAGGCTTAGCTTTTGAAGCGAACTCAATTAATTTTTCTTGCAGGCGTTTTCTTAGCTGGGCTGAATTATTGGATACTTCAGCAAAATTCTTTGGAATAAAATCTACCGCTCCGGCGTCCAATGCTTCTAAGGTAATCGCTGCGCCTTCATAGGTCATTGATGAGAACATCACGATCGGCACCGGGCGTTCAGCCATAATGGCTCGTACCGCCGACACACCGTTGAGGAGCGGCATTTCGTAATCCATCGATATAATATCGGGCTGTAAGCGGGCAGCCATATCGATAGCTTCCTGTCCGTTCGCTGCAATGCCAACAACATCGAGCTCTGGATTTTCACCTATTATCTCTTTCAATCGGTGTTGAAAAAAACTCGAGTCATCAACTATCAGTACCTTATAGGGCACATTATCTCCTCGAAAAAAATGCTTTTAAAAATGCCTGCAAGTTAAGCTAGCTTAGGCATTTCCTGCGTAGCGCTTTAACATACTGGGTACATCTAAAATTAACGCGATTGTGCCATCACCCGTAATTGTTGCTCCGGCCATGCCTGGTGTTCCGTGCAACATCTTACCCAGAGGTTTAATAACCACCTCCTCTTGCCCAATTAATTGGTCGACCACAAAACCAACACGTTGCGTACCAACAGAGACGATAACCACGTGCCCCTCTTCTGGAACATCGAAGCTAATGTTTTTCTTAACCAGCCAGCGTTTTAAATGGAAAATAGGTATTGCTTTCTCGCGGATAGTAATACATTCCTGACCATCGACAATATTGCTCTTGGTGAGGTCCATGTGAAATATTTCATTCACACTCACTAAAGGCAATGCAAAGGTCTGCTGTCCCAACATGACCATTAGTGTGGGCATAATTGCCAGAGTGAGTGGCACTTTGATGCGCATGCAGGTGCCTTCACCTACTTTCGAATCAATTTCGATAGAACCATTAAGCTGGGTGATTTTTGTTTTCACCACATCCATGCCCACTCCCCGGCCTGATACATCGGAGATTTCTTTCTTCATTGAGAAACCGGGGGCGAAGATTAAATTAAAGGCTTCTGTATCTGTCAGGCGTGCCGCTGCGTCGGTATCCAGCAAGCCTTTTTCGACAGCTTTTTCCCGCAGTTTATCGGCATCCATACCTGCGCCATCATCACTGATGGATAAGAGGATGTGATCTCCTTCCTGCTCGGCGGCTAAAATAACCTTACCGACACGCGATTTCCCTTTTCCTTCGCGCACTCCTGGGAGCTCTATTCCATGATCTACAGAATTACGCACCAAGTGAACCAGTGGATCTGCTAAGGCCTCTACCAGGTTTTTATCAAGGTCGGTTTCTTCACCCTGTAATTCGAGGTTAATTTCTTTCTTAAGGTTACGGGCCAGATCACGCACCACTCGCGGAAAGCGACCGAACACTTTTTTGATCGGCTGCATGCGGGTTTTCATTACAGAGGTTTGTAAATCTGCCGTTACCACATCGAGGTTAGCAACCGCTTTTTGCATTGATTCATCGGCCGATTCCAAACCCAAGCGAACCAGCCGGTTTCGCACCAGCACCAATTCGCCCACCATATTCATGATGTCATCCAGCCGTTGGGTATCTACTCGAACCGTAGTTTCGGCGTTGGCCGCCGCTGCCTGGTTTGTTGCTTCTCGGGTTTTCGGTGCCGGTGGTTTCGCCGCTTCGCGAGCTGGCGCTTTGTCTGCACTACTTTGTACTGCAGGTGGCGGGCTTGCTTTTGTCGCTGTGCTGGTTTCTTTTTTCGCAGCGGTTTTTTCGGCTGCAGGGGGCGAGTTTTCCGCTGGGGCTTTTGGCTCAATGGTGGGGCCTTTGCCCTTGCCATGCAACTGATCCAGAAGATCTTCAAATTCGTCGTCTGAAATTAAATCCGGCGTATTCTTAACTTGGTTTTCAGCCGCGCCGGGCGCTTTTCCAGAACCATGTAATTGGTCAAGTAAGGATTCAAACTCATCCGGTGAAATTTCATCAGATGTTGTTGCACTTTTTTCTACAGGCTTTGCAGGCGGTGGAACCTGCGCTGAACTGCCCGCCTTCGGCCCTTTACCCGCTCCGTGCAGCTGGTCGAGCAGGGCTTCAAATTCATCTTCGCTGATTTCATCTGAGCCAGAACTAGCCACGGGAGCTGCAGTGGCCGGCGCGGCGGGTTCATCGTTTATTGCATCGAGAAAGCCTTCGAATTCATCATCGCTGATATCAATTTCGCCTGGCGCAGTTGCAGCGGTGTCAGCCGCTGCCTGTGGTTCCGATGCAGCACTGTCTTCACCGGCAACCATGCGCTCAAGCGCTTGTATCAATGATGGGTCTGCCGGGCTTGGGGCTTCGCGTGCGGAAACCTCCGCGAATTGGCTGTTTACGGTATCCAGGGCCTGCAGCACTACGTCCATGAGCTCTGGCGTTACTTCACGTGCGCCATTTCGCAGAATATCAAATAGATTTTCAGTGACATGGCAACAGTCCACCATGGCATTTAATTGCAGGAAGCCGGCGCCGCCTTTAACGGTATGGAATCCACGAAAGATAGCGTTGAGGAGGTCTTTATCATCTGGGCGCTGTTCAAGATCAACCAACTGCTCTGACAGTTGCTCGATTATCTCTCCAGCTTCGACAAGGAAGTCCTGTAGGATGTCTTCGTCATCGCCAAACGCCATTCATTGCTCCTAGGTGTTCGTACCAAACACTTGCATAAATTATTTGCTGCAAATTTCTAAATTCGTCAGCGCTTAAAATCCCAGACTCGATAACAGGTCATCCACGTCGTCCTGGCCCGACACGACATCGTCTCGGCGGTCTGCATGAATCTGTGGCCCCTCTGCAGCACTTTTATCGACTGCTTTCTTACTATCTTGAGCCGCACCCGGAGTGGCCATACCTGTAACCTGCTCCACCTGTCCCGCTATGCGCATTAAATTAACAAGTTCATCTTCAACCTCAGTTATGAGACTGATGACCTTGCGAAGCACCTGGCCGGTGAGATCCTGAAAGCCTTGTTCCAAAATAATGTCTTGTAAGGATTTATTTAGCTGCTGTGTGCCCTCATCCATTTGATCGAGGAAGTCACCCATTTGGTTGTATAGCTCTTTAAATTCTTCTTTGGTGATTTCGCGGCGCTTGAGTCGATGCCATTCATTTCGCAAGCGGGTGGCTTCCTGGCCCAGGTTCATGGCAATGGGGGCAACGGCCTCCACTTTATCCATGGTTTTATCTGCTGCGTCCTGAGTCATGGAAATAACATAGTTCAGGCGACTGGTGGCGTCGCGTATCTCGGAATTATTTACTTCGGGTGGCTCTGAATCCAGATCTGCATCAACATGAAAATTGACAATGGCGTTGTGCAGGGCTCGCGTAAGCTGTCCTACACTGGTAAAAATATGGCGGTCACGCGCTTCCACCAGAGTATGAATAAGCTGGGAAGCTTCGTTGTAATTATCGCTCTGTAATTTCTCGACAAGGTTGTTGGAGCATTCCTCCAGCTGCGTAAGGAATTCCTGATCGTGAGCGTGAATTGGTTTGTGGTCCATAAATAAATTCCGCCTGGCTGATCAGCCATCCACACGTTCGAAGATTTTGTCGATTTTTTCCTTCAATACTTGCGCGGTAAAAGGTTTGACCACATAGCCGTTTACACCCGCCTGCGCGGCTTCAATAATTTGATCGCGTTTTGCCTCGGCCGTCACCATTAAAACGGGCAAACCAACAAGCTTGGAGTCCGCCCTTACCTCTTTTAAAAGATCAATGCCGGTCATGCCGGGCATGTTCCAATCGGTTACCAAAAAATCAAAGTCGCCACTGCGCAACATCGGCAGTGCTGTGGTGCCATCATCGGCTTCCTGCGTATTGGTAAACCCAAGATCTCTTAACAGGTTTTTAATGATGCGCCGCATTGTTGAAAAATCATCAACAATGAGGATTTTCATGTTTTTGTCCAATGCAACCTCCGCATTCCCGCGCTGGGAAGAGTGTGTATTCTAAAGTGACAATACGCAGATATCGGTATACCCACGCGCCGTCTTATGCCTCTTTTACTAGTCTAGTCGCTCATTGCCAGCAAGCCAGTTTTTAAGGCTTACCGCTGCCAATCTGAAAGGCGCGCACGTAAACGCAGTGCCGCCTGACTGTGAATCTGGCTAACTCTTGATTCGGATACGCCAAGCACCAGGCCTATTTCTTTTAAATTGAGCTCTTTGTCGTAATAGAGGGACAGTACCAATTGCTCCCTTTCAGGGAGGTTTTTAATCGCTTCTACAAGCGCTTGCTGCAGTGAGCGTTTCTGCACGCCTTCTGCGGGCCCGAGCAAGGCTTCGCTGACGTTACTCTGTCGCAGCCTGCCCTCGTCTTCCTCGAAGGTTTCTTCCAGGCTGAATAAGCGTGTGGAATTAGTGTCACGCAGCATTTCGTGGTATTCATCAAGTGATATATCCAGCTCACGGGCAACTTCTACATCTTTTGCATCCCGCCCCAAACTGGCTTCCACCTTTTTAATGGCGTCTGCGACACGCCGAGTATTGCGGTGTACAGAGCGCGGCGCCCAATCACCACGGCGCATTTCATCAACAATGGCTCCACGAATACGAATGCCGGCGTAGGTTTCGAAACTGGCGCCTTTCTCGGCGTCATATTTTTGAGCAGCCTCCAGCAGCCCTACCATGCCAGCCTGAATCAAGTCATCCACCTGCACATTGGAAGGCATGCGCCCCATGATGTGGTGAGCTATTCGATTGACGAGATAGAGATAGTCTTCGACTCTGATATTTATTGCCGCTTCCTGCGTTTGTTCATATACCATCAGATTGTCTGCCGCGGAAACTGCCATACATTATGTTTACGTAAAAGTCCCTCGCTCAATAGCCACTGGCATTTGCCGCCAGTAAGCGTTCGAGGAAAAACTCAAGGTGGCCACGAGCACTGGCCTGTACCGGCCACTGATCAATTTTTTGAGCCATAACGCGTATGGCTGACGCTGCTTTTGAACGGGGAGCAAACTGTATGAGAGCCTGCCTTTTTTGCACTGCTTTGCGAACGTTTTCATCGAAGGGAACATGCCCCAAATACTGCAACGAGGCATCAAGAAAGCGATCACATACTGCGTTTAGCTTGTTGAATAAATTAATGCCTTCCTGATTACTGCGGGTCATATTGGCGATAACGCGGAAGCGAAACACGCCGTGCTCGGAATTCAGTAATTTTATCAGGGCATAAGCATCGGTGATGGAAGACGGCTCATCACAAACAACAATAATTACTTCCTGAGCGGCCCGCACAAAACTAACAACGGTTTCAGATATGCCGGCAGCGGTATCCACCACTAATACATCCAGCAATTCACTCAGTTCATTAAACGCGTATACCAGAGCGGCATGTTCCTGCGGGGTAAGGCTTGTCATTCCCTGCACCCCTGAAGAGGCGGGAACCACTTTAATACCCGCAGGCCCATTCAGCAGGATATCGCGCAGGCCCTTGCTGCCATCCAGAACGTCGGTAATAGTGTGTTTGGCCTGCAAACCCAGCAGAACATCCACGTTCGCCAAGCCCAGGTCGGCATCCATCAGCACCACTCGGCGGCGCAACTCAGCAAGCGCAATACTGAGGTTTACAGATAAGTTGGTTTTACCCACTCCGCCTTTACCGCCAGTAACAGCAATGACTTTTATGGGTCGATGAGCATTCATAGGGCCTGGGTCTCGATTTTGCGGCAGTTTTACCAAATTCATAGTTAGGGTCTTCTGAAGTATAGATGACGAATGTTGAGATGCTTAGATACTGTTTTTCTCCATCTCCGCATGCCCACCTGATTTCATAAGTGCCACCGCCGCCGCTACCATTTGGTGGCCGCTGGCGCGTTTGATATCTTTGGGTATTTCCTGACCATCAGTGGTATAGGCAACGGGAATACCGCGCTCGAGTACCACGCCGATAGCTTCACCCAGGCTTGCGGCTTCATCCAGTTTGGTGAGAACACAGGCATCAATGCCGCTGGAAGATTTGTAAGCATGCGTGGAAGCCTTCATAGTTTGCTGCTGGCTGTTACAGGCCATCACCAGAATCCGCTTAAGCCCGGGACAGCTGTCGAGTTTGCGAAGCTGGTCTTTCAGCAGTGGGTCGCCGTGGCGGAAGCCGGCGGTATCGATAAGAATGAGAGGGAACTGACGCAGCTTGGCCAACACAGTAATCAGGCTGTTCTCCGAGTCGACAGCGCGCACGGGTACATTGAGTATTCGCCCCAGGGAGCGAAGCTGATCATAAGCACCCACGCGGTAGGTATCGGTAGTCACTAATGCAACCTTGCCCGGGCCATGGTCCAGTACATAGCGCGCGGCCAGTTTGGCAATAGTGGTGGTTTTACCCACGCCCGTCTGACCGACGAAAGCAAATATTCCGCCTTTGCCTAGCATATCCTGTTGTTCAACGGGAATATTCTTTGCCAAGCGCGCCATGCAGTTGCGCCAGCTGGTGCTTACTTTGTTGGACGGCCCAGCTTCGCTTAACAAGCGCTGAGCAATTTCCGAGGGCAAACCCAAGCGGTTCATATGCTCATTGAGCACAGAAAAACTCACCGGCATGTTTATTTGCTGTGGCATTGAGACCGGCTCTTCGCTCTTAGACATGCGCCAAAATTGCTGTTCCAGCAACATACGCATATCTGCCAGCTCGCTTTGCAGAGAGTCCAAACGCGCTTCATCAACGGCTGCAGCCTGGCTGTGTGTGGACTGCTGCTCGGGCGCATAACTCTGCGCTCTTTCTTCTTGCTTGTGAGCCTTGTGCTCGGCTGTGGGCTCCGGCCTTGGCGCAGGCGCCTCGGCCAGTTGACTGATGGGCTGCTCACCTTCTTTTGCGCGCCGCTTGGCGTCCATCATACGCTCGCGGGCACGCTCGATTTCCCGGGCTAACTGTTCGCCTCGTTTGGCTGGCTGCCCAGGCTCGTTGAGCTCCACCCGACCAGAATATTGAGCAGCGGCTTGATCAACGCCGGCTTGCATTTGCCAGGCGGAGTCGCTGGGCATTGCCCGATCAAGCTCGGCGTCAAAATTCCGACCAAATTCTCTGCGAACGTCAATTCCACGAGTAGGTAGATCCGGCTCGAGAGAGGTAACCACTTCTACACCTCCCGGCACTTTCTGGCTGGAGAGGATAACCGCTTCTGGCCCAAGCTCTTCACGCACAAGGTCCAATGCACGCCGCATGGAAGGGGCTACAAAGCGCTTGACGAGGTTATTGCCTGTAGGATGCATGGTCTCTATCTCCTGTTATTCCGGCGAATCAGCCGTTAAGTACTTCACCGCCAACACTGGCTTCTATGGTGATTTGCTTGTTGTCGGGCACTTCGTTGTAGGCCAGCACTTGCATGTCCGGAATGTTGAAACGAACAAACTGGGCCATCATCGACCTCAAGGGGGCGGCAACCAACAGAACAATGGGCTTACCTGCCATTTCCTGTTTTTTACCCGCTGCCACCAGGGAGTTGTTCAAACGTTCTGCTAGCTGTGGCTCTATCAGTGCGCCGTCTTCAGCGCCAGATTTTTGTGCCTGTTGAACAGACTGTAGCAACAACTGTTCCAGTGCCGGATCAAAGGTTATAACCGGCATGTTCACGTCCTGGCCAACAATGCCTTGAACAATCTGTCTTGCCAACGAGGCCCGAGCAATGGCCGTAAGGGAGGTGGTATCGTGATTCTTCGAGCCATGCGCCGCCAGAGCCTCGGCAATGGTGCGCATATCTTTCACCGGCACTTTCTCTTTAAGAAGTGCCTGCAATACCTTCAGTAATTGATTTACTGAAATCGTGTTGGGAACCAGCTCCTCCACCAGCTTGGGAGATTTCTCGGCCAGCAGGTCCAGCCACTTTTGTACGTCTTCATGACCGATCAGCTCGTGGGTGTGCGTTTGGATTATTTGATTGAGGTGAGTGGCGGCTACCGTGCTGGCATCAACCACGGTATAACCGAGAGTTTGTGCTTTATCTCGCTGTGCTTCATCAATCCACACCGCCTCCAGGCCAAAAGCGGGATCGACGGTTGCAGTGCCTTCCACTTTGCCAAACACCTGCCCTGGGTTAATGGCCAGCGAGCGGTCAGGAAAAACTTCGCCCTCTCCCACTGTTACGCCCATTAAGGTAATGCGATAGCCGCTGGGCAGGAGATCTAGGTTGTCACGGATATGAACGGCCGGGATCAGAAAACCGAGATCCTGACTGAGCTTTTTGCGCACGCCTTTAATACGGCCTAACAATTCGCCATTCTGGCTTTTATCCACCAGCGGAATCAGGCGGTAGCCCACTTCCAAACCAATGATATCTACCGGGGTTACATCGTCCCAACTCACCTCTGTGGGCTCCATATTGGCGGGAACCGGGACACCGCCCTCTGGTGCTGGCAAGCCTGTCGGCGGCGCACCGGGAGGAGCGGCGCCAACATGCGGCACAGCACCAAATGTTCCGGACTGAAAGCCACCCTCCTCCACCACTTCCACCTGTTGTTGCTTGAAGTGAATGAAGTAGGCAAGAAATCCACATACGACAGCCAAGCCTACAAAAGGCACATGGGGCATTCCCGGGATAATACCCATAACAAACAAAATGGCACCGGCAACAGCCATGGCTTTTGGGGAGGTGAACATTTGCGACAGCACCTGGCGGTTCATGTCCTCTGAGCTGTTAACACGCGTCACCATAATGGCGGTCGCGGTGGAAAGCAGCAGAGAAGGAATTTGCGCAACCAGCCCATCGCCAATGGTTAGCAGAACGTATTTTTCCAGCGCATCGGCAAATTCCAGGTCGTGCTGAACCATACCAATGCCCAGGCCACCAATAATGTTGATAACCAGAATGAGAATGCCTGCGACTGCATCACCTCGCACGAACTTACTGGCACCATCCATAGCCCCGTAGAAGTCCGCCTCTGAGGCAACATCTGCGCGACGTGTTCGGGCTTCCTCCTGATCGATTAAACCGGCGTTCAAATCAGCATCAATGGCCATTTGTTTACCGGGCATGGCATCCAGAGTAAAGCGAGCGCTGACTTCTGAAACCCTGCCCGCACCCTTGGTAACCACTACAAAGTTAATAATGATGAGAATGATGAAAACCACCAGCCCCACAGCGTAATTACCGCCAATCACCACTTCGCCAAAGGCTTGAATGACCTTTCCCGCTGCATCGCCACCCTGATGCCCTTCTAACAACACCACTCGCGTGGAGGCCACGTTTAAGGCAAGACGCAACAGAGTAGAAATCAACAAAATGGTAGGGAAAACAGCAAAATCCAGAGGACGTAAGGAGTAGACCGCCACCAGTACCACCACAATGGAAAGAGCGATGTTAAACGAGAAAAACATATCCAGCAGAAATGCGGGTAAAGGTAAGGTCATCATCCCCAAAAGCATGAGGAGTAGAATGGGTGCACTTAAGTTGCCGTGGCCCACACCGCGAAGGCCACTGACGGTGCTTTCCCTGCTTACGTTACCGGGGAGAGATTTAAGATGCTCGAAAAAGGTTTCAGCCATAGAATTCCCAAAAAAGCGACAATTTATTGTCACGAAAATGCAGGTCTATGGCTTAATGGCAAGAAGTGTTCCCAAGCGCAGTGCTGGGAATAAAAAAAGGCCATTTTTACTTTTAATAACAAAAAATAATCTATCGAAGCAGCGAATGAGCAAGCACTAAAGAGATAACAAGACAAATAGAAAAGTGCTATTATTGAAGATAAAGGGGGCGGTGCAAGCGATTATCCAAGCGAGGCCTGCCATGGTAAAAAAAGTACAATTACGAGTCGGTTTCAAAAGAAAACTGGCCATCAGCTTTATAGCGGCTAACATCACACTGGCGCTAGGCGCGAGCGTAAACGCCAGTAATGGCCCATTGCGCTTAGACTCTGGTTTTTCAGAAAAAGCCGTTTCAACAAATTATTCCCCAGAACGCCTCTATCAGGAACTCACCACGGCACCTACACCCTTGCCGCAGAGTTTTCTTGATTTAAGTACACTACCACATGTACCGGATATCGATATTCTTTCGATTAACGATGAGATTAAATCCGTTTTAGACCGGTCTATCAGTCATATTAAAGACAAACGTCATCGCGCGGTTGAACTACACCGGCTGCTTTTTAAACCGATGTTCCTCGGAATAGTGTACGACTACGAAAGCACGCTCACCGCGCAAGAGACCTTCGACCAAGGCAAAGGTAACTGCCTATCTCATGCCGCCCTTTATGTTGCTGCCGCGCGTTATGTTGGGCTCAATGCAAAATTCCAAGTCGTTGAAGTACCGCGCGAATGGTTAGATAAGGATCAGTTCTACGTTGTTCCTGGTCATATAAACGTATCAGTGAAGGTGCCCGGCAACAAAATTACGGTGGAGTTTGCGGACGCCTTCGCAGCACGGGTTTCACAACACTTTAAGAGTACAGAGGTTAGCGACAAAAAGGCCTTTGCTGAGTACTACAACAATCTCGCAATGCTGCAAATGGAAAAGGGCGACTACGCCTCTGCTATTGCCTATATGCGTAAATCTATAGATATCAATAAAAGAATTGGGTCAGTATGGTCGAACCTGGGAGTAGCCTACAAAATTACCGGCCACCTGGACCTAGCTGAACAGGCTTATTTAAATGGCCTAAAGCACGATAAAAGAAACCTTTCCATTATAAATAATACTTACATCCTCTATCGCCAAACCGGTCGGCACGAAGCGGCTGCAAAGTTTGCAAGAAAAGTGGAGAGGTACAGTAAACATAACCCCTATTATCTCGAAAAGCTGGCCGTCGCCGACATGAGCCTGGGGGACTACAAAAGTGCCATTGCACTGCTACGAAAAGCCGCCAAGATCAAACCCATGGAGGCCAAATTTCATATTGAGCTCGCCTACGCGTATCACCAGCTTGGCGATTATGAAAACAGTATCAAATCCGCGACAAAGGCCCAGCAAAACGCCACCTCAGACGGCGAAAGCGAGGGCTACCAGGCGAAATTAAAATTATTGCGAGAAATGAGAGCAGGGCTTTAAGCGGCATTAAGCTAACATTGCGCTCACCACACCCGCCAACACTGCCAAAAACTAGCAGCAATCGCTGCTAGTTTTTGGCAGTTGTTCTTCTGTTTGAGCAACAAAGGATGGTTTAAATAGCGGCCGAGTGAATTACCCTATGCGAGAGATATTGCAGTGACCAATATGCAGTGTTGAATAATTATCTGGCAACCCCAAGTGGCCTTAATAATCACGCATATCATTCGGTATATCCAAGCGCCGGGGATAATTAGGCCTATCCCCTTTTCCCTTACGGTATTCTCTCAGCTGGAATACGTAAGCCAGTACCTGCGCGACGGCCACATACAATCCCTCAGGAATCTCTTCTTCCAGATCCGTGGTATGGTAAATAGCCCGCGCCAGCAGAGGAGCTTCCACCTTTTCTATTTTATGCTCAGTGGCAACTTCACGAATCTTCAGCGCTATCACATCAACACCCTTGGCTAGCAAAACGGGTGTTTCCATCATGTCGGGATTATATTTTAGAGCAACGGAGTAATGGGTAGGGTTGGTAATAACTACATCGGCTTCCGGTACAGACGACATCATTCGAGACTGGGCCATTTGCTGCTGCATTTGTCTGATCTTGCTCTTAACCTCAGGCTTGCCTTCGGTATCTTTCATTTCATCTTTTATGTCCTGTCGAGACATTTTTAGCTTTTTGGAGTGATCCCATATCTGGAAAGGGATATCCACAATTGCAATAACAATGGTTGAGCACGACAATAAAATCGCAGCCCAAAGACTAAGTGTCAGTGAGTGGCGAACCCCGCGCTCGACGCCCTCGCCTGCCAGGCCAAGCAGGGAATCCTGCATACTAGCCAGTAAAACCAGGGCGACTGTAATAACGACAAACACTTTTCCAATGGCTTTGACTAGCTCCACCAGGGACTTGACAGAAAACATTCTACCCAAGCCCTTAATTGGGTCCATTCGGTTTAGTTTTGGAGCAATGGATTTCCCACTAAATAGCCAACCACCTAAGGCCATAGGGCCCACAATAGCGGCAAGTAAAACCATGGCAAAGAAAGGTAATAGGCTTAGCATGGCTTGCCAAAAGGAGCTACCAAGGTGACTCAACATGGTATTCACATCAAACAGGGCTTCACGCTCGAGGCTGAAATTAAAGCGTAGAATATTAAGCAGACCATTGGCGATTACACCGCCGAAAAACAGTAGCCCAAAAGAACTTGCCAGCAGTACAGCCGTTGTGGTCAGCTCCTTCGAGCGAGGAATCTGTCCCTCTTCGCGCGCCTTTTCCTGGCGCCTCGGCGTCGCCTCTTCTGTCTTTTCTTGTGAGCTGTCGTCTTCTGCCACGGCCCTACCCTAGAGATTAATGAGCCGGTCGATTTGGTAAAAACCGAAGCTCATGGTGTTTTCGTAAATATCGCTAAAGTTGCTTAAGCCCAACCAGACCAGAAAAAGACCGCACATCAGAGTAATGGGAAAACCAATAGCAAAAATATTTAACTGCGGCGCGGCGCGGCTCATAACCCCAAAAGCAATGTTTACAAATAACAAAGATGTTACTACCGGCAATGCAAACACCAGCGCAGAGGCAAACATCCAGCCACCCAAGGAGGCCACTTCAATAAAAACAGCAGGCTTTAAATAGAAATTCCCCGGTTGCAAGACCTGGAAGCTTTCAACTACAAAAGCAAGAAGGGTTAAATGACCGTTGGACACAACAAACATCAGCGTGACCATCATCAGAAAAAATTGAGATAAAACGGTGGTTTGCACACCATTGGTAGGGTCATTCATGGAGGCGAAACCCAAGCCCATTTTCATGGCTATGTACTGCCCACTGAGCACGAACATTTGAAATATGATTTGAAAGGTAAAACCAATAATAAGGCCTACCGCTGCTTCCTGTATGATAAAACCGAAACCACTCATACTCAGTAACTCAAGCTGCGGCATAGGTGGCAATAAGGGTACAGACAGGAGACTAACCATAACCGCGAGGACTAATCTTACCCTCGGGTTAACAAGACGAGAACCTATTACCGGCATGACCATTAACATCGCACCAATACGCACAAAGGGCAGGTAATACTGCTGAATAAACGCGGTAATTTGAAGTTCAGAAAGCTCCATACGCTCTAACCAATAAGCTCAGGAACTTGCAACATTAATCCAGTAAAGAGATCGGTCAATTGTTGTAGCAACCACGGCCCAGTGATAATGATTGTGGCAAGAGTCACCAGTAATCGTGGTAAAAAACTCAGGGTTTGCTCGTTTATCTGCGTTGCCGCTTGAAAGGTGCTGACCATCAGGCCCACAAACAAACTGGGGCCAACAATAACAACCACCATCATTACCGTTAAGAAAAATGCTCGTCCAAATAGTTCCAAAGCAACTTCAGGTGTCATGTTAAATTCCAAAGCTTGCGGCGAGTGTTCCGATAATCAAACCCCAACCATCTACTAATACAAACAGCATAATCTTAAATGGCAGAGAAATAATTAATGGCGACAGCATCATCATACCCATCGCCATTAATACGCTGGCAACCACGATATCAATAACTAAAAAGGGTATAAAAATAATAAAACCGATTTGAAAAGCTGTTTTTAACTCAGAGGTAATAAACGCAGGGGTAAGAACACTAAAGGGAATTTCACTTGCGTCGTTTACTGGCTCAATTCGCCCTATCTGGAAAAACAAATCTAAATCTGACTCTCTGGTGTTAGCCAGCATAAACTTGCGAAAGGGTTCTTTGGTATTCTCCAGCGCAACTCCGGCAGATATTTGCTCATTGATATAGGGTTGCATGGCGTTTTCGTTAACTTCTGTTAACACTGGCGACATTATAAAAAAGGTTAGAAATAGCGACAAACCAATCAATATTTGATTGGAGGGTGACTGCTGTAAACCTAAAGCCTGCCTTAGTATGGAAAACACAATAATAATACGGGTGAATGAGGTCATCATCATCAAAATGGCCGGCAAAAATGTTAGCGCCGTCATTAAGAACAAAATCTGCAGTGTTACTGTGTATTCCTGGCTTCCATCTGCATTTGTTTTTACCGTTACTGCGGGTAAGCCATCGATGGGCTTAAACCCTTGTACACCCTGCTGCAGCATGCTCTCGGCCGAGGTGATCGCCTCACTTTGCTGCGCACTAGCCGTGAGTGGGATGAAAAAAATCAGTAGTATTAGCGCTATTACTTTTTTCATTTAGTGCCTTGCGTGAGGATCTTTTTCAAGTAGCCTGAAAAGTCTTGTGTGCCGCTTGCCTCAGCAGGGCGAGAAGGCTCAATTGACGTTTGCTGGTGCTCTAGCGCATCAAATTCATGCAGACAATTAACGGAAGCGGCGGTTACGCCCAGCAGCAACTGTTTGCCATTCACTTCAACCAGCACGGCCTTTTCTCGACTACCGAGGGGCATGTTACCCAGTATACGCATTCGACCATTCGCACTTGTATTACCGTAGCCCATGCGTTTTGCCAGCCAGGCCAGCACCAGGATTATGACAGTGATAATAATAAGCCCAAAAACCACTTGCCCTAAAACTCTGGTAGGCGCTAATACAGCAGGAGGCGCTGGGCGCTCAGACGCCTGAGATGAAGCACTACTCTCTTGCTGCGAGGCTTCAGGTACTTGTGGCTCTTTTGCTTGAGTTTCTTTTGCTTGAAGTTCTTGGGAATTAAGAACTTGTGATTGATGTTCTTGTGATTGAGGCTGTTCGCTGTTCGCAAGAGCAAACGAAGCCATACTTAATAAAAATAAGGTGGAGAAAACATAAAAAAATCGCAAGTACTTTTGCGATTTACCCGAACGCTGAGTGTTTCTCACACGGCCACCCTAGCGTAGCTTTTTAATACGTTCCGATGGACTTATCACATCGGTCATACGTATACCAAATTTTTCGTTCACTACCACAACTTCACCATGTGCTATTAGTGTACCGTTCACCAGCACATCCAATGGTTCACCCGCCAAGCGATCCAACTCGATGACTGAACCTTGATTTAATTGGAGCAAATTACGAATAGTAATGGCGGTTCGGCCAACCTCCATTGAGATATTAACGGGGATATCCAAAATAACATCTAAATCGGGGTTACCCGCTTCAACGGCGGCCGTTTCGGCAGCGACGGAATCGAACTCGTCGAGTTCCATCGTCTCTGCTGCAGCGGCAGCAGTATCTGTTTCGTCTTGTTCTTCCATGGCGGCCGCCCATTCGTCAGCCATGCTCTCCTGGTCTAGGTCGTCATCACTCATGACCGCCTCCGTCTTCCGATGCCACATGGACTTGTGGTCGTTCTATATGCCCTAAGACTTTTAAAGCCAGATTATCGTTACTCTGACCGAACTGCGTTTTAAACATAGGTACACCATTTGCCGTAGCAATATGAGATTCTGGAAGGGTAATGGGAATAATATCTCCCTCTTTTAACTCTACGATGTCGCGCAGGCTGATTTCTCTGCGCACCACATCGCACTCCAGGTCGACGCGAGCTTCCATAACATCTTCCCGCAATGCCTGCACCCAACGAAGATCACGCTCATCGGTATCGGATTGCAGCCCTGCATCCAAAACTTCGCGAATAGGTTCCACCATGGAGTAAGGCATTGTGATATGTAACTCTCCACCACCACCATCCAATTCAACATGGAAAGTACTCACCACTACCACTTCACTGGGGCTTACGATATTCGCCATGGAAGGATTAACTTCAGAGTTTATATACTCAAAATCAATAACCTTTACGGCCTTCCACGCTTCCCTTAAATCGACAAAAACCTGCTCAAGCACCATTTGTACAACACGCAGCTCCGTGGGTGTAAATTCCCGCCCCTCAATTTTTGCATGCCTGCCATCGCCGCCAAAAAAATTATCCACCAACTTAAACACCAGCTTGGCATCGAGAATAATTAAAGCCGTACCGCGTAGAGGGCGGAACTTCACCATATTCAAACTGGTTGGGACATAGAGGGTATGTACGTATTCTCCAAATTTTTGAATTTGAATTCCGCCAACAGAAACATCTGCCGTGCGGCGCAACAAGTTGAACATACTAATTCGCGTATAACGGGCGAAGCGTTCATTTATCATTTCCAGCGTGGGCATTCGCCCACGCACGATACGATCCTGACTGGTAAGGTCGTAGGGTTTTATTCCCCCAACATCCAGGTCGCTCTCCGTTTCTATATCACCGTCATCTACACCGTGGAGGAGCGCGTCAATTTCGTCTTGTGAGAGTAAATCTTGCACAGTTAACCTATTGCATTACAAAGTTAGTGAATAACACTTGCTCTAGCCCCGGCTTGCCTATTTCTTCCTGTAATATATTTTGCAGCTCCTGCAAGCACTGCTGCCGCAACAGTTCCTTCCCTTCTGCGGTTTGAATTTCTTCGTACAACTGGCTGCCGATTAATAAATTCAAGCCATTTCGAATCTTCGGCATATGTAACTCTATCGCCGATATCACATCATTTTCGCGCGTCAGTAAAGTCAGGTCCGCCTGTAAATAGCGCTGCCGCCCTTTAACATCAAAATTAACAATAATGGCGGGCTTTAGCGGATAGTAAATGGCTGGCGAGGGCGGAGGTGGCGCTGCGTCTTCTTCCGTAAGCGCCTCTTCTGCAACCGGCTCTGGCGAGCCCAAAAATTTCAACGCAACTAAGGTTCCGCCTACAGAGGTAGCAACAATAAGCAATGCGAGCACCACCAGTAGAATCAGCTTTTTCTTGCTGCCACCGCTGGTCGGCTGTTCGTCTTCTGTATTGCTGTCTGTCTCGTCTTCATCCGCCATGTCAACTTTCCGTCTTTTCAGCGTGGATACTTACCAGTGAGCAAGAGATATGCCATCCTCTTGTCACTACCTATTGCTAAATGTAGACCGTAAAGCGAAGAATTTCTGAGATTTTTACTCTGCGCCCAAGCACGGCGAATGAGGCCTGGCGAGTTAACAGCAACAAGCTGTTCGCCGGTGGGAGAGAAAGTGGCAAGTGGCCCTAAAACTTATGGACTGAAAACGGCTATTTTTTTCGTTTTTTGAGCTTGGCTCAAGCGTAATAATCAATACCGCCTGTTGCAGTGAAAGTGAGAGATTGCTGGCTTTCCGTTGGCTCAGCTTCATCGCCAGCCTGCGAATTTTGTTCTGACGATTGTGCGTGCTCTTCAAACCCTTGTTGCTGATCTGAAACATTCACGTCCAATAAATTCATGCCTTGCTGCTCACATAGTTCTCGCAATCGCATCGCGCTTTGATCCAAAGCATCACGAACGTTTGCATGAGCTGAGGTGAAGTGCACACTCACTTGATCATTATGTACCTGCACTCGAACCTGCAATGGGCCTAACTCAGGGGGATCCAGCTGCAAGTCTGCAGTGGTAATATTTTGCGCTGCCATCATGGCGGCACGCTCAGCAACCATGGTGTTCCACTCCGGCTTACCAAAGCTGATATTAACTGGCATCTGCATACGAGCGGCGGAGGCTTCTGAACTACTTGAAACAAGGTTGGCAAAGATGGGCACAGAACCGGCCGGTTTTGCCGGTTCGCTATGTTCTTCAACAAGCCCCGGTATACTATCCAAGGTGATTGCCCCTGTCTTCAACAGGCTGTTTTGCTCCAGTGCTGTCTTGCCCTGGGTTAAGGCTTTGTTATCTAACGATAGCAAAGCCCCTTTCTCCTTAATAGAAAAAGTCTCCAGCTCCAGAGTTTGCTCAGTCTCTAAAGCCACATCAGCGCTAGCTGCAGTACCAGTATGCAGTGCAGTAACGAGAGGGCGGCTGGCTGAAACATTTGCGTCATGGATGCTTTTGTTAGTGGATTCAGGGTGACCAAGCACACCGGATAAAGGTTTTACCAGTTTCTCCTGAGCCAAAGGTGCAAGTATTCCACCGTCAATATTTTCAGGCTCAGCTACTGCAATGTGCGACTCAGGTATCCAGTCTTCCGCTACAGCCTCTGGTGCCGCATTCATTACACCTTGCTCCACCACCATTTCGTTAAGCTCAGTATCACTTAACAGCTCTTGAGCGCCGGTTATGGGTATGGTTTGAACTGAGCCTGGCTGAAGTGATTCTGCTCCTGGTAGCTCTGCATGCTCAGTAAGCGTTTTGTCATGTGTAACAATCTCATCTTTATGCTGAGAAGAATCTACCTGGCTGTTCATCTTCTCCTCTGAAGAGCTAGCCGCTGCGCTCTGCTCCGAGCCCTTGCCAGCCTCAGATTTTGCCGGCTCGGTTTGCTGATTTGAACGGCGGACATCCCTCGGGCTGGACGTCTGCTCTGCCTGCTGATCTTTTAACGAATCTTTAAATGACGGGGACTCGGACTTATCCGATTTGGCAGGCCTTGCAGGAGGCAATGTATTAAGCTCTGCAGTGCTGTTGACATCAAGAATTGAGTGCATGTTTTCTACTCGCAGCTATGTTATTTGTAAAGCCAAACATGGCTTGGTTCCCTGTGTCAGGTCGCTTTGCCCGGCACACAGTCAACGCCCCCTGATAGAGGTATTCACCCGATTGTTCGGCTAAGCTAAAACGCAGGAACGAGTAGAGAAGAGCAAGGCTTGTGCCAGCTCAGAAGCGGCAGTGTGAGCCGCCTAAATTAGGGGAAGGCTTAGAGGAGAGCCCTCAATTTGTCGGCAATAGCGGCAAATTGTTGCTCAGCAGCGGAAAAAAGTTGCTCCATTTCAGTTGCGTCACGCGCAACGGCTTTATCTTCCAACGCTCCAGCCAAAGCAGCCAGAGAATTGGCACCCATATTCCTGCAACTGCCCTTTACGCCATGGGATTCGTTGCGAATCACATCAAAATTTTGTTCTTCCAAGCCCACTTTTATCCGGTCAAGCCTGGCGCGGCAATCCGAATTAAAGGTGCTTATTAGCTCAACAAATTTTTCACCAAGAAGCTCGCGCAAACCTTCAAGCATTCCAGTATCAAGATCGACGTCACTCATCGCTTTATCTCCCCCTAATAAAAACCAACAACGGATCAAATGCACTTTTGAGATACAGGCTAAGGCTAGTCATGCCCATCATCCATATGCCAGCGGAAATCCACTTCAATATCATTACCTGGAGGGTGTATTGTCAAACGCTCGCAGATGGAACGCATCAAGGAGAAGCCTCTTCCTGAATAGCTTCCCGGGTCATTGTTAACCTGGTTACTTGCTCCCTCCAACACCTGGGAGACACGGCCGCTATCAAAGCCTTTACCGCTGTCTTGAAATCGAATATTCAGCAGGCCGCCGGTATCTTCCGCATGGTGCGTAAGGCTGATTCTAACCCAGCCCGTTTCCAGCGCCGCAATACGTTCATGTTTCAGGCGATAAAACTCACCGAAGCCCGCAGGTGTACTTTTTAACTTGGACGATATGCCCAAAACACCATGTTCCAGTGCATTTGCGTACATCTCGGCCAACACGGTATAGAGTGTGGTACTTCTATCCTTTAGCCCAGGCACCTCGGAAATAATATTCACCAGTAGGGGCAAGGGATCAAATTCTTTTAGGCTTGTTTCAGAAACTTCAAAGGTCATGGACCAGTCCACTAACTGCCCTTTGGTATTTGTATGAGCTTCCTCGTTGAGCCGCTTTACAGGAAACTCTTCAATCCTAATTTCTATTAAAGAAATATCGTCGTCTTTATCCGACTCACCAATATGATTATGTACTTGCCCCAGGATTTCATCGAACAAAGCAGAAGACCCCTTACTTCCCTCCATAATACGATGAAGCCTTTCTTCGCCAAACATTTCCCCGGTTTTATTGCGCGCTTCAAAAACGCCGTCCGACCACATAAAGAAGCGGTCGCCCATCTCCAGTGGTACACGTTTTGAATCCGCCCGAAAATTTTGCTCAGAAAGCACACCAAGAGGCAAATTTTTAGATTGAAGCAGCTCGTAACTGTTGCTAGATGCACGGAATAAAAAGCTTTCTGGCAAACCGCCATTCCAGATTCGCATGCGCCGTTTCTCTAAATTTATATCTATACAGGTGGCACAGCAGAAGAAGCCAATCGGTAGTATTTGATGCAGCTTGGAGTTAATTTCTTTAAGGATATCCGCCATGGAAAATCCTTTTCGCACCATACCGTAGAAGGTGGAGGCCAGCGGCATCGAACCGATAGCAGCAGGCAAACCATGCCCGGTGAAATCGCCAAGCAATATCATGATGCTGCCACTCGGGCTGATTTCTGCAACGAGAACGTCGCCATTAAACACAGCCAGGGGCGACATGTAAAAATTGATAATATCCAGATCCAGACAACCTGAATGAGCAATTTTATCGTACACCTGCTTGGCAACCGTTTGCTCCTGAATCAAGTGCCGGTTATGCGCTTCAATTAAAGATTTTTGTTGTGCCAGGGTTAAATGCATATCACGCATGCGCGAAAATGCTTTTATTTTTGATTGCAGTACAACAGGGTTGTAAGGCTTGGGAAGGAAATCATCGCCGCCGGCTTCTATACACTCTACCAGTGACTCATCATCGGACAGAGAGGTAAGAAAAATAATGGGGATGAATTCATCCTTGGCCAGGTGTCGAATTTCACGTGCAGCGCTAATTCCGCCCATGTTGGGCATCAGCACATCGAGCATGATGATATCGGGAGACTGATTGGTGAAAGCTTGTACAGCTTCCAGGCCATCGGATGCGACTATGGCTCGGTGGCCAGCTTTAACTACTATCGATTCCAGTATTAAACGATCTGGTGCGGAATCTTCTGCCAGAAGTATTGTTAACTGCTGATCACTGCCATTCGTCACAGAGGCACTCACTTAAAGGTTTGTTACGCGCTTGGGTTCATAACAAAAGCGCGCAAACCAAATTGGTGTTATTGAATGGTAAACAGCTGTTCAAAACTGGAAATAGCAAAGATTTTTTTTACTTCCGGGCTGCAATTGTCAATGGTGATACGGGCGCTATCACCTCCGGCAAAATCCCTTAGCACTAAAAGCATGCCCAGTGCAGAGCTGTCGAGATGAACGGTTTCACCCAAATCGACGCAGTAGGCTTCCAGCGCGTTAGAATCCACATCTTCATATGCCTTGCGAAAATCATCTAAGGATGATGCATCAAACCGGCCTTCAATAGATATTTTTAATGTTTTTCCGTTATCAGAGATTTCGGACTTGATTGTCATAATGAATGTCTCTACATGTATTAGCTATCGAATAAAACTTCATCAGTTCAGTACCCGTAAACTCGAGCACCCTAAAGCTGTCGCATATTACCACAGTAAATTGATATTAATCTCAGCTGTGAGGGGAGCCACTCCAAGCACTTAAACTCCCCACCAGTAATAATAGACCAATACGCGACAAATGTTGGCCTAAGAAAAGGCCTGCGTTAAGATATAACGCCCTATTTTATCCAAAGGAAGTACGACTTTAGCGGCGCCTAACTTAACAGCTGCGCCAGGCATACCCCAAACGACACTACTCTCTTCGTCTTGCGCAACTGTTACGGCGCCAGATTCTTTCATTCGCATAAGAGCTTCGGCGCCATCTGCCCCCATACCGGTCAATAATACACCAAGGGATTTAGCTCCAGCACAGTTCACAACCGAATCAAACAAGGCCTCTACCGATGGACGGTGCCGATTAATGGGATCGTCCTGAGATAGGTGACAAATATAGTGCTCACCTATTTTTTGTAACCTTAGGTGAGCATCGCCCGGGGCGATATACACACAGCCTTGCTCAATTTTCTGGCCATGTTCTGCTTCATACACCTTAACAAGGGAGGCTTGATCAACCCTTCGCGCAAAAGATGCACTAAACACTGCGGGAATATGCTGAGTTATAAGCACGGGAGGACCGCCCACAGGAAGCGATGTAACGACTTCCTTAATGGCCTCGGTGCCGCCTGTCGAAGCACCAATAGCACAGATAAAACCGGGTTTTATTTGTTTGGCCTGCTGCACCAGCTGCGCAAATTCATTCCGTTTTTCTACGAAGCTATGCTCATTTTTCTCCGTGCGGGCAAGTACATTGGCACCTGCCGCACAAAGCACTTTCTCGATAATGGTATCTGCATAGCGAGCAAGCGCACCGCCACCCTCATTTTTGGGTTTTGGTACGAAGTCCACCGCTCCGAGTTCTAAGGCTTCCAGGGTTGCCGGAGCACCTTCTTGGGTAAGTGTGGATATCATCACTACCGGCATAGGCCTAAGGCGCATCAAGTTTTTAAGAAAAGCGATGCCATTCATACGCGGCATTTCTATATCCAACGTGAGCACATCAGGAGACAACTGTTTTATCAGTTCTCTGGCTTCGTAGGGGTCACAGGCACTTCCCACAACATCAATACGCTGGTCCGAACCAAGCACTTCGTTCAGCAGCGCACGTATGAGTGCTGAGTCATCAACCACTAAGACTTTAACTTTCTTTGCTGCGCTATCCGTCAAGTTTCTGCCCGCCCATCTCCACGCTCAAGTCAATATCCAGACCTATTAAGTTAACATGTTTTACAGTTAATCTGCTCGCGAAAAATCAAAACAACTCCACATCGCCCGCCTTCGGCTTGGATACCATAGAATCCAGGTATTCCCTCTCTCGCTTTTCAATAGTGTTGTTTGCCCGGGTTCTCAATTTCTTGAGCTTCACTGCACCCGTATCGGGAAAATAAAGCACTTTCCTTGGGTAGTCGCTACCCAGGTCTTGCGCACTTATCTGCAAGCCGTCCTTATCAAGGTAGGTCAACACAAAATCGATGTTACGCCTGCCGATATCAATATTCGTCATACTGCTGAGTACTCGACCTCCACCGAAAACTTTTACCTCTAGCCTCTCTCTCTTACCACCTTGTTTAAGGATGGCGTTAATAAGATACTCCATTGCCCAGTTGCCATAACATAACTCTGCGTTCACACTACTGGGCCGGCTAATAATTCGATCCGTCGTTTGTACGGGCAGCATAAAATGATTCATGCCGCCAACACCCTTAACTCTATCTCGAATACATGCGGCAACACACGAACCCAATACGGTTGAGATCATTTCGCCGGAACTGCTTACGTAACATTCGCCAGGTAGTATTTTCGCTGCGGGCACCTCCATGCGCTTATCCCAATAACGGTTTATATGCTCAAAACCCTGAATTGGTTTTACTGGCGTATACCCCTGCTTGCTACTTGTGTAAGACAACCCCTTTTTACTCCCTTAGCATGCCATCACTCTTCTAGCTCACTCGTTGATAGATTGTTCTACCCAATGACGTAAAGCGCTTGGTAATATTATGCAAGCTCTCTGAATGCCCGATAAACAGGTGTCCGTCAGATCGCAAAATATCGGCGTATCTATCGAATAACTTTCTTTGTGTTTCAGCATCAAAATAGATAACCACATTGCGACAAAATATTATGTCAAAGGGCCCCTTCATGGGCCAAGAGGATAAAAGATTAAGATTTTTGAAGGTGATTCGTGCACGCACTGGATCTTTTACGCGTACAACGTTTTCTCTGGAATTAACACTCAGGTACTGACGATACCGGGCCTCAATGGCTTCTGCTCGTTCCGTGGGATACACGCCTATTTTAGCTCGATCGACAACCGACGAGTCCAGGTCGGTTGCAAGTATTTTCACATCCCATGCATTAAACATTGCCAGCGATTTAACCACCATCGCTATTGAATAGGGCTCCTCTCCTGTCGAGCAACCCGCTGACCATATTCTAATTTTTTTAGTTGTTTTATTTTTGACGTAGAGCTCTGGTAGCACGCTGTTCGCAAGGTATTCAAAATGGTGGCTTTCCCGAAAAAATGACGTTAAATTTGTGGTAATCGCATTAACAAATTCAACGTGCTCTTCACATTTTTCCTGTGAAATTAGCTCACAATACTGATTGAAGTCGTTCATGGAAAGTCGACGCAAGCGTCGGGTAAGGCGCCCATAAACCATATTCTTTTTATGGTTAGATAGATTGATACCCGTCAGCGAATAGGCGATATTTTTTATCTGAACGAAGTTAGCGTCCGACATGGGAAACTCCCGTTCAGAAAAGTCTTCTCGAGCAGCAAGGCCCATCTATCTTAACCCTAAGAAGGCGAGGCTAAAAATCTTCCCACTCATCATCACTACCCGACTTGGTATCAAAGCGCTGAATTTCCATTTGATCACTACGGCTGCGTTTCACACGGCTACTCTGTGTCGATGCAGATTGCAACGCAGGTGAACTTACCTGGCTATTCGCCGCTACGGAGAAAAAGTCCACTATTTGAGTTAGTTCGCGAGCCTGGTCGGCCATCGCCTCACCCGCGGCTGAAGCCTCTTCAACCAAAGCTGCATTTTGTTGAGTCATTTCATCCATTTGACTCACAGCGGTATTGACTTGTTCGATACCCGAAGTTTGCTCTTTCGCTGCATCGGCAATTTCTCGCATCATAGAGGTAACCGCTTCCACTGAAGCAACTATTCCCTCCAGGGTTCCTCCAGATTCATTGACCAGCGCCGTACCATCCTGCACCTTGCCAACACTGTCTCGAATCAATTCTTTAATCTCTTTAGCCGCGCCCGCTGAGCGCTGTGCAAGATTTCTAACTTCTCCAGCCACAACTGCGAAACCACGACCCTGCTCACCGGCTCTTGCGGCTTCCACCGCAGCGTTTAGTGCCAACAGATTTGTTTGAAAGGCAATTTCGTCAATAACGCCGATAATGTCGCTTATTTTTTTACTGGAGGTATTGATTTCTTCCATGGACACCACAGCTCTCTCAACCACGTCTCCACCCTGCTGTGCTTTCTCCTGTGTTTCCTGAGCCAAACTGCTGGCCTGTATAGCATTGTCTGCACTCTGTTTCACTGTGGACGTCATCTGCTCCATGCTCGACGCTGTTTCTTCCAGTGAGGAAGCCTGCTCTTCGGTGCGCTGACTTAAATCCGCATTGCCTTGGGCTATTTCACTGGAAGCAGAGCCAATTGCCGATGAGGCCGACCTGATTTTTGTAATAACTTCCGTAAGCTTATCTGCCGTTGCATTGGCGTCATCTTTCATCTTGCCAAAGGCACCGAGATATTCCCGCGTTATTCGCTCAGACAAATCCCCTCGCGACATCGCCCCCAGCATTCGGATAATGTCGTTGAGCGCTACCTCCACTGTGCCGACTAAATCATTCAGGCCTTCACCCAGATTTTTAAAGAACCCCGATTTACCATCCAGCAATATTTGCTTACTAAAATCACCCGAGCGAGCGGCTTCAACCATAGAATCGATTTCGCCTTCAATTGCCACCTCTCCTGTTCGGTCGGCCCACTCAACCACTGAGCCTATGCGCTGACCATCAACCACAATCGGGTTTGCTATTACAGTAAATGTTCGTCCTCCCACTTCTGCCTTGCCATGGTAGGTGGATGTAAGCTTGCTGAGAAGGTTTCTTTGATGGGAGGGGTCTTTGTGGAAAACATCCATATTAACGCCACTCAATTTCGAAGCGTCAAAATTAGGAAGCGCTTTGCGAATATCTGCTTCGGCGTTACTCATCATTTGCAGCACAGCATTATTTAAATAGATTATATTGGCATCGTTATCCGCGATCATCACGTTGGTGGTAACATTATCGAGTGCCTGTTTAACTCGCGCATTCTCAGCAGCCTGTGACTGCTCTTGCGCTTCCTTGGCGAGGCGCTCAGTTTTGTCATCCCACTCCACCACTGTACCCAGCCGCTCACCTTTGCTATTGAATATTGGCGTAGCTGTCAGTCCAAATGTTAGCTCGGAAAGCTTTATATCTGCCTGATAAGTGTCTCTTAAGTCGCCCAACAAATTACGCTGATGCGAAGGGTTTTTGTGAAAATCATCAACACAGGTTCCAATAAGGTTCTTGACGGTAAAGTCTGGTAGTGCCTCACGGATACCTTGCTCCCGTTCTTGCAGCATCTTTTGAACTGCTTCATTCATATAGATGATATTCATATCTTTATCTGCAAGCATTACACTGGTGTCACACACATCCAGTGCCTGACGAATACGCAAGTTGGCGTCTGCCTGCTGCTTGTTTTCCCTCTCCTGAGCCAAGCGCTGCGTTTTATCTTCCCACTCGACCAATGTACCAAGACGATTACCGTCGCCGTCGAACCAAGGGCTGGCAATCAAGCCAAAAATTAAATCCCCTATTTTAATATCTGTACTGTAGGTCTCGTGCAAGGACGCCAGTAATTTCCGCTGATGCGCCGGATTTACATGAAAACTGTCAACATTAGTTCCTATCAATTTTTCCACTGCAAAATCAGGAAGGTGTTGCTGGATATCACTTTCGTTGGACGAAAGCATTTCCTTGACAGTATCATTGAGATATACGATATCCAGGTTATTGTCAGCCAGCATCACATTGGCCTGGCACTGTTTAAGCGCATTCGCCAGATTGGCGGTTCGCTTGTTGGTCAGTTCTTGCAACTTTCTTTCTGTAACATCGCTAGCAAATTTCACCACTTTGTAGGCTCGTCCCGCATCGTCGAAGATAGGATTATACGAACCCTGTATCCATACCTCCTTACCGCCCTTTGCTACCCTTTTGAACTCTTGAACAGTGTGCTCGCCTCGCGCCAGCCGTGCCCAAAACTCCTGATATTCCGGCGATACTGCGTAGTCCTGCTCCACAAACATTTTATGGTGACTGCCTATAACCTCAACTTTTTGGTAGCCCATGAGCGCCAAAAAATTCTCGTTTGCTTCAAGAATATTCCCCGACAAATCGAACTCTATGATTGCCTGAGTTCTGCTCACTGCAGCCATTTTTTCTGCGAGTTCTTTGCATGCGCGAGATCGACCAAAACCTATAAGAGACAGTATGCTATTCATAATGAGTACTCATCCTTTACAAAGCCTTACTCAACTGTTCGGCCAGGTTAGATACATTTGGGACATCATCCAATGTCAATAATTTATCAATATCCAACAAGATAACCATTTTGTCTTGCACGTTAACCAAACCGCGAATAAATTCAGTGTTTACGGCACTTCCGAGATCTGGAGCGGTGCGCATATCTTGTGCTGCAAGAGAGTAAACATCGGATACTGCGTCTACGACTATGCCCATAATTCTGTCACCGTCATCGGTATGCACCTTTAAAACAATTACCACGGTCACAGAGGTGTATTCGATTCCCTCTAAGCCGAAACACTGCCGTAGGTCCACTATCGGCACGATGGTGCCACGCAAATTAATCACGCCTTTTATATGACTGGGCGCATTTGGAAGTGGTGTTGCAGATTCCCAGCCGCGAATTTCCTGAACGCATAGAATATCTACACCGTATTCTTCGCCAGCCATAATAAACGTGAGGTACTGATCGTTAACCTCGGCACTCAAATCTGTCACATCTGCAGACTGCGTGTTCCCAGCCATTGCTTGTGCACTAACCGTTGTGCCCGTTTGTGCTTGCATACGCCTCTCTCCGCCAAAAAAACTTAGCTATTCTGTATACCGTTAACCGGTCAGTTGACTGGACAAATTCTGGTGATCGTCGTTTTTTAAATGAGCAAGCTGGTTAGCCATGCCAAATTTATCACCAGCCAGCTTCACCATCCCGACAGTATCCAGAATTAATGCCACTGTGCCATCACCCAATATTGTTGCGCCGGAAATTCCCTCCACGCGTTTATAGTTCTGTTCAAGGCTCTTAATAACAACCTGTTGTTGAGCAAGCAGTTCGTCAACAACGATCCCTACTTTTTCGCCATCGGACTCGACCACAACCATAAGCGCTTGATCCAGGTAATCACTATCTGCTTGTACAGAAAAAATCTTGTGCAACTCAATAATCGGCACATAATCGTCACGCAATTTGAAGACATTGCAACCACCGGCTACGCTGCTGATCAGCTCTTTCCGATACTGCAACGATTCCACAATAGAAACCAAAGGGAAAATATAGGTATTGGTGCCAACTCGAACCAGCTGACCATCAAGAATCGCCAGGGTTAAGGGCAAACGTATAGTGATTTTTGAACCTTGGTCTTTTTGGGAGTTGATTTCAACCGTGCCATTAAGTGCCTGAATATTACGGCGCACAACGTCCATCCCAACCCCGCGGCCCGACACATCACTCACCTCTTGAGCGGTGGAAAAACCGGGCTGAAAAATAAGGTCAAAGGCATGTTCATCCGTCAGCAGTTCTACTTCCGCTTTAGTAATAAGCCCCTTTTCTAAAGCCTTTTCTACAATGCGTTGCTTATCGAGCCCTTTTCCATCATCACTTATTTCTATAACAACATTACCGCCCTGATGGTAGGCATTGAGCGTTATGGTGCCAGAGCGAGGCTTTCCGCTGGCTTCCCGTTCCTCTGGCTGCTCAATGCCGTGATCAACAGCATTACGAACCAGATGTACCAAGGGGTCGCCTATTTTTTCCATTACCGTTTTGTCCAGTTCGGTTTGCTCGCCAATCATCACCAACTGTAATTCTTTTCCGAGAGACTGCCCTAAATCACGAACCATTCGCGGAAAACGACTAAAAGCAAAACTTATGGGCAACATGCGTATTCGCATAACGCTTTCCTGCAATTCCCGGGTGTTTTGCTCAAGCTGACCCAGGCCTTCCATTAACTTGGGAATGCGTTCTACATCAAATTCGGTACCCAGTTGCCCCAGCATTGACTGGGTGATCACCAGCTCTCCCACCATATTGATCAGGTTATCGACTTTGTCGATACCAACACGAATAGAGCCCGTTTCGGTATTTTTTTTCTGAACCGCCGTTTTTGATTTTGGCTTTTCCTGCACAGTTTCCGGCGTGGTGATCTGCTGCTCTTGCGACGTATTTTGCACAGAGCCCAAAGGCACCACATCTGCTGGCTCAGCAACTTCTGCTTGCGGCACTTCGGAAACGGCAGTAATTTCATTCGCGGAAGAAGCACTTGCCAGCCTGCTGACGCTCAGCTGAGACTCATCCAGTACCCATTCAAAAACCTCCCGAATTGCCTCTTCTGTTAGCGCCTGTTCCGCATGTAAATAAATATCCCAGCTTAGGTAACAGCTTTCGTGGTCCATCAAGCGTATAGCGGGAAGGTTTTTGTCATTGACACGAACGTGTAGCTTGCCAAACTCGGAAAGCACATTGAGCAAACGCGATGGTTCGTTACCTGAGCGAAGTATATTCTCGCCGGGAACAAAGCAAATGTGCCATTCCTGCGCGGAAGCCGCCGGCGTCACCTCTAAGTTAGACTCATCTGCCACCCACTCGAAGACCTCCTCTATAAAGCACTTGTCTTTTTTACAGGCAAACAGAATAGTCCAACTTAAATAGCACTTTTCTGCATCCAGCACATTGAAAGGAGGCAGGTTGGATTGCGTCTCTATACTGAGCAACTGGCCTAACTCTGCCAGTTCACGAAACATTCTTGCGACGTCATTACCTGTTCGTAAAATATCTTCGCTCGGCTCGAAATTAATACGCCAGATGCTCTCAACACCATCCTCTGCCGCCACATTAGCAGGCGCTTCTTGCGAGAGAGCTTCTGTGGTTTCCGGTGCTGCAGTGGGCACGTCTATCTGGGGTAGGTCTGCTTGTAATGGCTCTGCTTGGGATAGCTCTGCTTGGGATAGCTCTGCTTGGGATAGCTCGGCTTGGGATAGCTCGGCTTGCTCACCCGCCAGCATTCTGGCGAAACAATCTTTTAATTCTGCGGAATTCTTTGTATGACCATCCTCGCCAGCCTGAAGCAGCTGTAGCATTTCTCTCATACAATCGACGGATTTTAGGCAGATATTTATATCTGAATCACGGAATTGTCGTTTACCCGACCTTACTTGATCCAGTATTGTTTCAAGGTCGTGAGTAAATTCAGAAACAGAGGAAAAACCAAAGGTGGCACTGCCGCCTTTAATTGAGTGAGCAGACCTGAATATTGCATTTATGGTTTCATCATCAATATTATTGAGGTCCAGCTCCATGAGAGCAGCTTCCATTACATCAAGCCCTTCGAAGCTCTCCTCGTAGAAAACCTGATGAAATTGCGATAGGTCGATCGACATTTTTTACCTTGCTACCCGCTTTAATATGTATGCATCCCGCGCCAGAATTAGTTTCTGGTATCTGCTACAAATTCAGTCAGAGAACTTTACCAATAGTGGCCAACAGCTGGTCCGGGTTAAATGGCTTAACTATCCAGCCTGTTGCCCCCGCCGCTTTACCTTCTGATTTTTTTTCGCTACCCGATTCTGTGGTTAACATAAGAATGGGGGTAAACTTAAACGCTGGCAGTTGACGCAACTCTTTTATCAAAGATATGCCATCCATATTTGGCATATTAATATCAGATATCACCAAATCAACTCCCCTCTCGGCCTTCGCCAGTTTCAGCGCTTCCACTCCATCCGACGCCTCACAAACATCATGCCCGGCACCTTTCAATGTAAAGCTAACCATTTGTCTCATCGATGCAGAATCATCAACGGCGAGTATTTTGGCCATAAAAACAGTCTCCAAATTTCGGTAATCACGAGGGTTAAATTTGACGCTTATCGTCCGGTCTTGGTGCTACAGCGATGTATCAGTGAATACCTATCATCTTCTCAAGCCCTAACAATGCAGCAACAGTGCAGAGTTTCTCTGAAGGATGATCCCAACTGACCTGTATCTGCCTTTCCCGAGACGCCTTTACAAAGGCCGCTATTAACTGCAGGCCCGCTGTATCGGCACGCTGCACGCCATCTGCTCGCAACACAATGGCATCACACTCTTCCTTATCCACCAGCGCCTCAAAATCTTCATGTAAACCATGTATGTTTGCGATGGTTAAATTCTCGGGCAAATTAAAACTTACTGTGGAAGCCATACGCACCTCTCCTTTTCAAGGTATTCCAATAGCAGGGCTTAGCGTTTAACTTCGCTATAACGATGCCTATACTCCGTCTCCCAACTGTATTTACCAAGCCAGCTTTCCAGAATTCAAACATTCATGAATAGCCACACCCGGCTTAACAGTGGGCATTGCGATGCCCTCGGGGTGGGATTATCCTAAGTCTAGCTGTTGTTGTAGAACTTGCTAGAAAGTGCAGTAATTAGCGATTTACAGTGTTTTTAGTCAATTTTTTAAAACTTTACTTTCTCAAAATGAACGAATTAAAGGTTTTTGGGAATAAAACACCCTGTGGCTATAGAAATTTGGTTGGCACACTTTTCTCAAGTCAAAGATCTTACAAATTTTTACCACCATTCACTCCGAGCAATGCCCGCCCTATGGAATAATCTCTCAGTGTTTGTGACAATAGGCGCCAGCTTATGGAGCAAGCAAGCCCTGCCGGCGTGGAGAGCGAGTAATGGATAGGCCGTAATCAGGCCTAAAAAATTTTGCTTTACTTAACTGGAGCCAAAATGTTCAGCAGTTCAAGTCAACCTCTTCACCTTGGAGTTATCACACCGTACCTCCAGGGCGACTATATGGGAGAGATCATCAACCAGATAAGGCAAGGCTGTGAAGCGAAAAATTACCGTTTTAGCGCAATTCGCACAGACGGTTTTGGCAGCTACAACTTGGCGGTTGGCGTGAATGATCTGGATGGCGTCATTGTTATTCGAAATGCAGCCAACCCAAAACTGGTGGAAAGGCTGCAAAACCGGCAGATTCCAGTGGTTGCCGTCGCACACGACTATTTTCCCTTAGATATTCCAGTAATCGCCAGTGACAATGCTCAGGGGGCAGAGCTTGCCTTTGAATACCTGACCCAAAAGGGTCATCAAAAACTCCTCTATGTTGGTGATATAACCCAGTACGATTTGCGAAAACGCTACGAGCGTTTTTGTGAGCTGCAGAAATCCCACGGGCTACCTTCTGGTTCTGAACAGCTAATCGTTGCTCCAGACACTATATTTTCTGGCGGTCTCAGCGCAGGCACAGAGTTTCTGCAACGCATGTCTAAATGCACTGGCGTGTTCTGCGGTGCAGGCCACACCGCGATGGGCTTCATCAAAAAAATTGAAGAAGCTGGCGTCTCTTTCCCTGGGGAAATTGATATTGTTGCCTTCGACGCCATTCGGCTAATGAAGGTACTGACACCAGAACTCAGCTATATCGACCAGAATCTGGACCTGTTGGCAAATCGCTGTATTAGCACATTGGAGCGCATGATACATAGTAAAGTGATGCCCAGTGCAGCGATTACTATTGCACCCACCTTGTGTGTGCAACACAAGGCCGAGCAAAACAACAAGAAGATAGCTGAAGAAAGCAATGCCGTGCTCTCCAACACTGACTATACCAGCTCTTTACTTAACAACAGCTTCGAACTCACCCGAGATATTGTATTTTCTCAGCTGGATAAAATAATGTGCCTGGCGCCGTTGTTTAGCGAGTTTATGCATTTTGGTGTGCTCTCTTGCGTTGTCTATGACCGCAACCGGCGTGCTCACATGCACACGCACAAAATTTTTGAGCACACCGAAACCACCGTTATCACTGGCAATAACCCCGACTATGTTTGCGCCCCGGAGGAGTTTCCTCCTAAAGCTATTCGCAGTCGTTCCGATGGCGAATTCGATACCTGTGTTCACTTCCCTATCTTTTGCAAAAATAATTTGTGGGGAATTCTAAGTTTTTTTGGTCAGCGAGCGAGACAACATTCTGAAAGTAGTTTCAGCAGCTTTAGCAGCTTTATGGACAATGTTACTTTCGCCTACTCTATGCTGTTGGAAAACGCGGACCTCCGAGAAGAATTAAAAAAATCCGAAGCGGAAGCGCCTCATGTGAAACATGAGCTGCAGCATGACGGCACCCTGGCCAGTTTCGAGTGGGACTTGGAAAAGGGAACAGTGATGTGGAGCGAGATTGCCTTGGAGCTGTTGGGCTTTACGACAGAGCTTGAAAAAAACATCTATCGTAATATGGAAATATTTGACAGGGTTCACCCCGATGACGAACATCAATTGAGAAAGGAGCTTACGATTAGTTTATCTAACCTTAGCACCATGACAAGTGCCATTAGACTAAAAAATGCCGAGGGCGATTACCGTCGCTACAGCCTGCAGGGTGAGATTCTTCACCAGGAAGACAGCCGTGCAGTACACTACCGCTGCTGCCTGTCTTTAATTAACTAATGTCTTTTATCAACTAAATAGCCGCTGAAAATGTTCAGTCACACTAAACTCAACCTTGACGCGGCTGCCGGGAAGTAAGCCATTCTTCCACCAGGCGCTGCTCCTTTTTCTCTAAGTCATGTTGTTCTTCAGTAACATAACGCTGCTGCAAATCTATTAGCGATTGAACCTTTAGGTAACATCCGTGCCAGAGCTGTTGTGCAGTCACAACGGTTTTCTCGGCAAAAAGTAACTGCTGCTCCTGTGCTTTAATTGCCTGAGTCATCTGCTGCAAAAACAATCTGGAATTCGCTACATCTCTGGCTCTTACGCCCATCACTTTATTTGCAAATAATTCAGAGTAATGCTGATAATAGTCACTCAAATCACCTAATTTGTCTCGCTCCTGCTTTAAGGCTTGCTGTTTTAGCTGTAACTCCGTGGCGGCGGCGTCCAGCTTTCGTCGCGCAAGATCAATAACAATTTGAATCCGCTTTGAAGGTAAACTCATGACCTAGATCGGGCCAGTGGCCGAGCATTTTTTTGCCTCGCCTGCTTTTGTAAAGGAGAGGCTTGCAGTTGATTGTTCGAAGGACGACCGGTTTGTTGCTGAGTGTTTTGTACTTGCGTATTGAGTTGTCGGCCGTTTTGCTCGGTATTAGCCGCTTGCTGTTGATTGTTTACGCTTGCAGGCTGTATAACCCCTTGCAATTGCTGCCGGCTTTGAAGGTAAGCACAGGATTCAGACATTTTCTGCATGATAAATTCTTTAAGGAATGGCTGCCTTTCGATCGCTGCGTCTATATTGGCATCGCTTCCCGTGGCATAAGCGCCTATCGCAATTAAATCTTTGTTCGCTCTATACCGAGCCAGTAGTTGCTTAAATTTCTGTGCCTGTTGTAAGTGCCCCTCATCCACAATATTAGGCATTACCCGGCTTACCGAAGCCTCGATATCTATCGCTGGGTATACTCCTTCTTCCGCCAGGTCACGGGACAAAACAATGTGACCATCCAGTATGGCCCTGGAGGCATCAGCAATAGGGTCCTGTAGATCATCCCCTTCCGTCAATACGGTGTAGAAGGCAGTAATAGAACCACCCCCCTTATCTGCGTTACCCGCTCGCTCCACAAGCTCCGGTATTTTTGAGAATACGCTGGGTGGATACCCTTTGGTGGCTGGGGGCTCACCAATGGCAAGCGATATTTCCCGTTGAGCCTGAGCAAAGCGGGTAAGAGAATCCATGAGCAGGAGAACATTTTTTCCCTGATCGCGAAAATATTCAGCAATACGCGTAGAGAGCTGCGCCGCTCGCAAGCGCATCAAGGGTGCATCATCTGCCGGTGCGGCCACAACCACTGCTTTTGTCAGGCCGTCTTTGCCGAGGATATGATCGACAAACTCCTTAACTTCTCGCCCTCGCTCGCCAATTAAGCCCACCACTACGATGTCCGCCGTGGTGAAGCGCGTCATCATACCTAGCAATACACTTTTACCAACACCACTACCAGCAAATAAACCAATGCGCTGACCTTTGCCCACAGTAAGCAGCGAATTGATCGCGCGAATGCCAACATCCAGCGGCTGATCAATGGGGTGCCGATGCAGCGGGTTAATGGTGCTAGGTTCCAGATCTACCTTAGACGAACTATTGACAGCCCCCAAGCCATCCAATGGCTGGCCAATACCATTGAGTATACGCCCGCGTAAATGATCACCCATAGATAGATTTTTATGGGCATGTATAGGGACAACCCTTGCACCAGGCTGTAAACCTTCCACTTTTTGAACAGGCATTAAAAATGTTTTGTCATTGTGAAAACCGACAACCTCGGCTTCCACTTCTCTTTTATTACCGAGAATAATCTTACATTGGCGACCAACAGAAATATTTAGACCTACGGCTTCCAGTGTTAAGCCCACCAGGCGAGTGAGCCGTCCCTGTGGCTCGGGATGAACGTCCAGGGCCTCAAAATGCTGGTATTTTTTTAGTCTTTGCAGAATGGGAGGGTTTAGCACTGCCATCACTGCTTCGCCGCATTGGAAGGGGTCTGAGCGTCCTCTAACGGCTCTAGATTGTGCTCTTGCGCCGCCGATAGATATTCAGCAATGCGAGACTCGACGGAATAATCGATAAAGCTTTCTGCCGTTTCCACTCGGCACCCACCACTGGCAAGTGAATTGTCGTCAATTAAACGCCAATTCCGATGTTGCTCGGGCAGCACACTGTCGATGAGCTTTGCATCTTCTTCATTAACAAACACAGATATATTTTTTGCCCCAACAGGTAAAGCGCTTATCGCGGAGTTGACTACTCGTACCAACTTTTCGGGGGAGGATTCAATTTCAGTTTGTAGTAAGTGCGCAGCTATCTGTATCGCCAATTCCACTACTGTTTTTTCCAGTAGTTGCTCCTGCTGCTGCATGGGCTCCATCAGGCGATCCGCAATCTGAGAAAAGCGGGACTTTTCATCATCCAAAAAAGATTTTACTTCTGTATAGGCCTTTTTTTCCCCACTTTCACGACCGCTTGCCTCTCCCTGCTTCAGTCCCTTGTCCATGCCTTCCTTAAAACCGTCGGCATAACCTTCTTGCTGAGCCTGGTCTGCAATCGCTTTTAACTCATCTGCCGTGAGCGGCTTTGGTTTTTTATGCGCGCTCACGTTCTCTACTTTTTCACGTGCTGATTGTTGTTTTTTTTCCAAACGCTCTCGCTGGGCACTTTTTACAACTTTTTTCTTGTCGCCTATGCTGGGTAATTTCCAGGAGGAAACCTCTCCCAGCCCTTCCTGAGAAAGCCGGTTGGCCTGCTTCGATACATCAGTCATAAATTTGCCCTTATGCAAATAGGCTTAGAGCATTTCTTCGCCGCTGCCACCCAGAGCAATTTCGCCTGCGTCTGCCATACGTCGAGCAATGGTAAGTATTTCTTTTTGTGCACCTTCCACTTCGGAAATTTTGACAGGCCCTTTGGCTTCCAGGTCGTCGCGCAGCAGTTCTGCAGCCCGTTTGGACATATTGCCAAATATTTTTTCCTGAAGAGCTTCGTCTGCACCCTTGAGAGCAAGAATAAGCACATCGGAGGACACCTCGCGCAACAGTGCCTGAATACCTCGGTCATCCACATCTTTCAGGTTGTCGAAGACGAACATAAGGTCTGCAATCTGGTTGCCCATATCGTCGTCGATTTCGCGAATGGAATCCATTAATTCGCTGCCTACCGAGCTATCCAGGTTGTTAACAATTTCAGCCGCTGTTTTAAAGCCGCCCATGTCTTTCGTTTGCGAGCCGGCATTACCAGAGAATTGTTTTTCCAGAATATCGTTTAGTTCTTGTAATGCTCCCGGCTGAACCGTATCTAAGGCCGCCACTCGCATCATTACATCTAAACGCACTTTTTCGGGAAAATAACTAAGAATTTCGGCTGATTGGTCTGCGTCGAGATAGGCCAGAACAATCGCCTGAATTTGCGGGTGCTCATTGCGAATAATATCGGCGACTGAACGCGCCTCCATCCACTTTAATGTATCCAGCCCGGTGGTATTGCCACCCAAGAGTATTCGGTCAATTAAGCCGTTGGCTTTATCTTCTCCCAAAGCTGTCACAAGCATGTTGCGGATATAGCTATCGGCACCCATGCCAAGGCCCGTTTGAGTTCTCACCTCCTCCATAAAACTGGAGAGCACAACTTCTACTTCGTATTGTTGAACATTATTAAGCGCTGCCATGGCTGTGCCGAGACGCTGCACTTCTTTTGGCCCCATATGCTTAAGTATTTCGGCAGCGCTTTTTTCGCCAAGGGTCATCAGTAATATGGCCGCTTGATCAACGCGCGCCAGGTTTACCGTGGGTTTACCTTCCTTGTTTGCTGTTGCCGGGGGGTTTGCTGTACTCATTCTTCGTTAATCCAACGTTTGATCACCTGGGCAACGCGCCCTGCATCTTCAGCCACAAGCCCTTTAACAGCGTTAAGCTGCTGCTCATAGCTTTCTTCCGGGCTTGGTAAGGCCAGCGCGTCCCCGCCTGTTAGGGTAACTGTCTCGTCAGATAGAGAGTCAAAGGAGTCGATACCTGCCGCTTGCAGCGCTGCAATTTCTTTCGCTTCGTCTTGCTCTCTGGCTTTGGTACCTGCACCGGCCAGGCTTTTCAGTACTGGCCTGCCCAAACCAAATACCAGAACAATAAAAATGATCGCCCCGGCCAGATATTTAGAGGCTCTCACCACATTGGGAGACTCCCAAATAGGCAGCTCTTCCGCCTCGCCCATATCAGGGAGAGGCAGGAAAGACTCATTGAGCACATTGACACTGTCACCACGTGTTGCCGAAAAACCCACAGCGTCACGTATCAGTATAGACAATCGTTCCAGTTCACCTTCGGCCCATTGGGTAGATTCCATCTCCCCGCTATCCGCGTTCATGCGTTTCTTGTCATCCACCACTACCGCCACGGTAAGCCGGCGAAGGCGACCTTTCTCATGTTTGGTGTAGCTGACAGTTCTATCCAGCTCAAAGTTACGCGTGGAGTGGGTGCGTGTATTACTGGGAGGTGGTGCTGCTTCTTGGCCGCCACGAGCATTCGCCACTTCTGGCGCCTGTCCATCCGCCGGAGGCTGATTAGTAAGGGCTCCGGGTATACCTCCGGCACCAGCACTACCTATTTGCTGTTCATCGACGGTTTGTTCACTTCTAAGGGCTGGCAGGTCTGGGTTAAATGATTCTGCGGCTTGTTCGATCTCGGTAAAATCAATGTCTGCCGCAACTTCTGTTTTGAAATTTCCATCGCCAATTATGGGCGTGAGCAGCCGCCTTACCCGCAATACGATGTCGTCTTCTATTTTTCGCGTGTAATCCAGGTGCTGCGCGGCGATAACCAGTTTTTCATCCGCTACGCCGACGGATAAGAGGTTCCCCCTTTGGTCCACCACCGTTACATTCTCCACGTCCAACTCTGGAATACTGGAAGCCACCAGGTTTGCAATACCGGTAATTTGCTTTGGCAGAATGGGACGACCTGGAAATAAATCTAAAAATACCGATGCACTGGGTTCTCTGCCATCGCGTACAAAAACACTTCGCTTGGGAATGGCCAAGTGCACCCTGGCACCGCGCACGGAATTTATACTGGATATGGTTCTGGCAAGCTCACCCTCCAGCCCTCTGCGATAGCGTGTTGCTTCCATAAACTGGCTAGTGCCAAGTGGTTGCTCCTGGTCGAGTAATTCATAGCCGATAGTGTTATCACCCTGAATACCATTTTCAGCCAGAACAAGGCGAGCCTTGTGTACTTTATCCACCGCTACCAGCAGGGCGCCGCTGGAACCATCTATCTTATAGGGAATTTCGTGAAAATCGAGCACCTGACCAACTTCCGAAGAGTCTAATCGATCCAGGCTGCCGTACAGAGGTTTATAGTCCTCGCCCTGGCTCCAAAATGCCACAACAACACCAAAGGCAACGCTCGCAGCGAGCGCAATCATTAATCCCGCCTGACGAACCAAATTTAAATTATTAAAACCGTCGATAATATCGTTGGTTCCGTTACCTGCTACCGCTGCATTTGCCATTTTCTATTCGCTACTCGTTTAAAATTCAGGGATAGGACTGAAGACAGTTTTCTGAAAATATTAAATGGGCATATTCATAACATCCCGGTAGGCTTCAACCAGCTTGTTTCGCACCTGTACCATTGCATCAAATGCAACCCCGGCTTTTTGGGACGCGATCATTACATCTGTCACGTCAATATTTTGATCCCCGCGGACATAAGCTTCCGACATGGAACTGGACGCCTGCTGCACTTCGTTAACTTTGTTTACAGCCTGTTCCATTAACTCACCAAAACGCGGTCCGTTAACTTTTTGCAGCTCGTTGGTTTGACCAGCGCCACCTACACGATCTTTGGCAGCAAGGGCACCCGGGCCACCAAAAGCGGTGCTCTGGTGTTTAAGCGTGCGCATCTCCAGCAACAAACGATTAATATCCATTCGATCTGACACGGGCAGCTAACCTCCCAGTAAAGTGACGACAAAAAATTGTCGTATGATGTGAAAAAGTGATTCTAAGGTGAGAATTGCACAAACCGGGCCAGTTGTTGCCGGCGGCAATACGTTTCCGCTGAAGAGAGATATCACAGCTGCGCTATAAAGCCATTGGCACGAGCGCAACTACAAATTACTGAGCTTAAGAAAGCAGTAACAGCGAAAGGCGATAAAAGTAGTAGATAAAAAAGGCTGTGCTGGCAAGTAGCAGCGTAATAAAAAATGTAAAACAAAGCACCGAGGCAGCACCTCGGTGCTTTTTGCCTTACAGATTATGCGGGCTATAAAACGCCCTAAAAATTAAAGTCGAACTCTTGAACTTCTTTACGAAGACGCAATTCTTCGATTCTATTTTCTAAGCGCCTGCGGGCATCCAGAGAAATACCCTCGCTTACCGGTCCCTCGTCGCTATCATCTAAATCGTCAATAGCGCCTTCCAGAATAACGTTGTTCAAGTCAGAAGAACTATCCAAAACCTCAATACCCATAACCAGAGACTCCCAGGCTAAGTAATGCTAAGAAAAAAAAGGCGATGAATGAAAACTAACTGCCTCTATACTCCTCGTTAATTATGACAAGACCATGACGCTGAATTAAATTTCAGCCCTCACTCGGATAATACATAAAAGTGTTTTTTTTGGAAACGATAATTTATCACTCCCTTAGATAGGTATGCGATAGATTTTGCAGAAGGCATACTCAAATTAACGTTTAGCACGCTGTTTATAACCTGAAGAAATAATACACACAGGAGCCAAGCTAATAGCTATTTATCGACGGGGAGAATACACATATGGGGTTAAGTTAATAAACACTTACTCTTTCACCCCCGCATAGAACAACGGCTTATGCGAGCCCGCCAAAGCAAGGCCGCCCGTGTAGTTGTTTAGGCGCAAACACGCAGATGTCACGGTTGATAGTCAAAACCATCGGGAGCATGAATTTGATTACCGGTCTAATAACAAGCAAGTGCTTCCACATTAAAGCCCTCTTCTCTGAACTTCGCTAACTTATAGCGAAGGGTACGAGGGCTAATACCCAGTTTAGCGGCGGTATTTTTCTTACTGCCACGTTCTTGCTTAAGGGTTTGCAATATAATTTCAAACTCCCGCTGCATTAGATCCTTACCCAGGCGCATGGAGGTGTCTGGCTCTTCTTTCTGCTCTACTGAACTCGCGAGATGCGCTGGAATCGCTGAAATGGTATCGCGTGTATGCTGCATAACAGCATCCATAAGAGAGGGCTTTTCACTGCTTTGGTAGTCATTTACCAAGCCCAGATCCTGCTCCGAAATAACCGCACCTGCTTGCAGTATCAAGGCGCGTTGCATTACGTTATCCAGCTCTCTTACGTTTCCTGGCCAGGCATAAGTTTGCAAGGTACTGCGCGCCTGGGGACTTAACTCCACCCCTAGCCTGCGTTGCTTTGTTGCGTGTCGATGCAGCAGGCTTTCCGCCAAGGGAATAATATCTTCTACGCGATCTCTAAGCGGAGCCCATTGCAGGGGCAATACACTTAGCCGGAAATACAAATCTTCTCTAAACTTACCCTCAGCCACTTGCTGACGCATGTCCCGGTTGGAGGTTGCAATCACTCGCACATCCAGCACGATATTTTTTCTCCCCCCCAATCGTTCAACTTCACGCTCTTGCAGAACCCGTAATAATTTCGCCTGTAAGCCCATATCCATTTCAGAGATTTCATCCAGCAACAAGGTACCGCCATTGGCCTGCTCAAACTTACCCGGAGAGGATTGGTAGGCCCCGGTGTAGGCGCCTTTTTCATGGCCAAAGAGCATGGCTTCCAGCATGTTTTCCGGGATAGCTGCACAGTTGATTGCGATAAAGGGTTTGTCTTTTCTGGGGGACTGGTTATGAATATATTTGGCCAATACTTCTTTACCTGTACCAGATTCACCCACCACCAAAACCGTTGACTCCGATTGAGCAACTCGGCGAGCAAGCTGCAATAACTGCTGACTGGAATCGGAAACAGCGATGGGTTCATCGGTATTTTTCGATTGATGGCCAATAAACTTGTTAACTGTTTCCAGTAACAACTTTGCTTCAAAAGGTTTTACCAAGTAATCCACAGCACCGTTGCGCATTGCGCTCACAGATTCACTGATGCTGGCGTAAGCCGTCACCAGAAGAACAGGGATGTGACCATAGTTTTGTCGCACAAACTGCAACAGGTCATGACCACTCATTTTCCCCATATTCACGTCGGATATTAGCAAATCAATTGAGGAATCTCGTTCCAATATTTCGAGCGCTTTTTCGGCATTCTCAGCTTCGCTTACCTCAAACCCCTCCAACTGCAGCGTATCGACTAAGGCTTCACGCAGATTGGCATCGTCTTCTACAACTAGCAGTCTGGCATTTACGGCTGAACGGTTACTGCTGCTCGTCATCACTTTCTCCAACAAATAAATTTGAATTAATTAAACACTGCTCACGGCCGCTAGCTGATGAACCGGGAGTTGAATTTCTACCGTCAAACCTTCCCCTTCAGGAGAATGCAGCTCTAAGCTACCTCCGTGCGCACGCACAACCGACTGAACCACCGCCAAGCCCAAACCTGTACCCTGTGATTTGGTGGTCATAAAAATTTCGCAAGCCGAAGCCAACAATTGTGGCGGTATTCCCGGCCCCTTATCTCGCAGGGTAATGGTGAACGCCTCTTGCCCCCCTGCGAGGATTATTTCAATGCTTGCCGGGCCATCGCTCGCCTGAATGCTGTTTTCCAGCAGGTTCATCAATGCGCTTATCAATGCTTCCCGGTGACACTTAAGCAAGCCGCCACTGGACAAATTCTGCCAGCGACACTGGCACTTCGAGGAGCTGAGCGCTACTTCTGCTGCCTCCTGTAAACCTTGGACCAGTTGCTCGCAAGTCAACAGGTCATTAAGGGGTAACTCACTTTTTACGAACAACAGCATGTCGCGCACCTGCCGCTCCATGTGCTGCAGTCTGCTATGTAATTTACGGGAGAAATCGTGTCGCTTGGGTTCAGGTAAGGAATTCCCACACAGGTGGTCTGCGTAGAGCATTGCTGCAGACAACGGCGTTCGTATTTGATGGGCCAGCGCAGAAACCATTTTTCCCATCGCGGAAAGCCGCTCGGAACGGCTCACGTGCTGCTGTAGTTTCCGTGTTTCGGTAAGGTCGGTAAGCAGGATAATCTGGCCACCCACGCAGCTGGGCTCGCCGGTGTCCAGTGAGCTGGTAGCCAGGTTAACCCGACGCCCGCTCTTGGTCGATACTTCAAGACCATCGTCATTGCGCGGAGCAAAACAGTCACTGATTATTTCGCGCCAGAGGCGTCCCTTTAGGGGAAGCTGCAACAGTGTTTGCGCTGCTGCGTTTGCTTCAATTATGTAGCCTCGGCTGTCCAAAACAATCACCCCTGCAGGCATAACCTTAAGTAAAACAGCCATCTGATTTGCTGTTTCTGCCTGTCGATTGTCTGCATCGGCTTTCTCTGCGCTCAGCGTGTCCAGCTCAGCCGTGAGCTGCTGCACTTTATTTTCCAGCAGGCGATACGATCGCATAAGCTGTTGCGATGTATCATTAAAAAACTCAAACGCCGCCGCCAGGCTTTCGTGTCGATCGCCCATTTCTGTCGTGGTGTTCGCGGCAAGGTGGAGCAGTTGTTCTGGCTGCAAGACTAATAATCTCCTGACGAATATACGTCACAAACGTTCGATACACAGTGCTCATTTGCAAGCCTAGTGCCAGAAGATTTATATTATAAAATTCAATGACTTAGTAAGTTTAACTTTGGCCGAGCCGGATTAACGACAGGGAATTGACACAGCATACATGCAAAAAAAACCCGCCATGCCGGCGGGTTTCAGAACACAAAGATAGCGTTAGTGTGTGTGTTGTAATCGTGTAATTAAACGATCAAGCCATACTCGCGGCCAAGCACATCGATAATTTCTGCTTTGGGGTTGTCAGATAGGGTAAGTGATTGACCGGTAATTTTTTCAGCAATCTGAGTATACGTTGCCGAAATCTGCATAAGGATTTCCTCCGGCAATGCGGTGTCTCGCGCCAAACTGCTACGCTCCGCCATTCGGTCTTTGTTCAACAGAATATCCGGGTCTGGAAAATAATTAAGCAGCTGCTGGCGGAATTCCTCTTTAGACTTTTCAATAACCTTGCCTTCTCTGTAATGTGCACCATCCCATATTCTGGACGAGTCCGGGGTACCCACTTCATCCATATATATGAGCTCTTGCTCACCCGCAGCGTTGGTCACATAGCCGAACTCAAACTTGGTATCTACAAAAATTTGATCCAACTTTTGCAGCTCAGCAGTAATTACATCAAAACCTTCTTTGAGTAGCTTTTCATAGAGGTCGATGTCACTGGCATTTTGAAAATTGAAGGCCTGAAAATTTTGTTCAATGTTTGCGCGGGTAATGTTTACATCATCCGCTTCTGGCACGCCAGGGATGCCCTTCAAAATACCCTTGGTGGAGGGTGTAATCAGCAACTCTGGTAGCTGTTGATCCTTTTGCAGCCCTTCAGGTAGCTGGATACCACAAAAGTCCCGCTCGCCCTTACTGTAGGCTCGCCACATAGAACCGGTAATGTACTGACGGCATATGGCTTCTATCATTACAGGCTTAGCTTTCTGCACAATCCACACAAACGGGTGTGGTATGTCAAGAATGTGGCTGTTAGCCAGACCCTGTTCACGAAACAGTCGAAACCAGTGATTTGATATGGCATTCAAGGCAGCGCCTTTTCCTGGTACACCGTTCATACCGCCCTCACCATGCCAGATACAATCAAAGGCAGAAATACGATCGCTAATCACCATAATCGCCAAAGGTGCATCGGCGGCAACATTGTATGCACGCTCCTTTATCAGGCGCTTACTGTCAGCTTCGCTTAGCCAATAGACGGAGCGAACTTTGCCGCTGTGAACGGCTTGGTCGGTGCGGATGGGCAGGTCGTTATTAACGGAAAGAACGCGCTCTGCAAGGCTCATAGTGATTCTCGCTTAAAGTTTTAGATAATGTAGGGTTATCGCCGGGGGGAAACCCCGCGAACAGGAAAGAGACAAATGATAACAAAAAATTGCGGAATTGCTACGAGGCCGTTAACTGGAAAACAGGTTTATCCCCGTTGCAGGCCATATTTGCGCATTTTTTCTACCAGGGTTGTTCTGCGTATGGTGAGCTGCTCTGCAGCACGAGCCACAACTCCCCCGGTATTATCCAATGCTTGCTGAATCAGGCTCTGCTCAAGCCCGGCAATGTATTCTTTAAGGTCGATGCCGTTTTCCGGCAGTAAGGCGATATCACCTTCTCCTACAATGGTTGGTTTTCTAGACTCCTCCGCAAAAACCTCAAACTCTTCGCTATCTTCAGCATCTTCCACGTGACGGTATTTTTTTGGCAAATCCTGAACACCCACTATGCCAAATGGATTCATGATTGCCATTCGCTCAACCAGGTTTGCCAGCTCACGCACATTTCCAGGCCAGGGATGGCCACACAGCGACATAATGGCGGCAGAATTAAAACGCACTGAGCCACGTTTTTCGCTCTCCAAGCGGGAGATCAACTCATTGATCAACAGAGGGATATCTTCCGCTCTGTCTCGTAAAGAGGGCATACCTATGGGGAATACGTTAAGCCGGTAATAGAGGTCTTCGCGAAAGCCACCACTTTCAATCATTTTTTCCAGGTTACGATGAGTTGCAGCAATAATTCGTACATCGGTTTTGTAGGTTTTGTTGCCGCCTACACGTTCATAGCTCTTTTCCTGCAATACACGCAGAATCTTCACCTGCATGTGCAGCGGCATATCTCCAATTTCATCCAGGAATAACGTTCCGCCTTCCGCCAGCTCAAACCGCCCTGCCCTCGAATTTATTGCCCCAGTGAATGCACCTTTTTCATGGCCAAACAATTCACTTTCCAATAACTCTGCAGGAATGGCCCCGCAGTTCACAGGCACAAAAGGGCCGTCTCTTCGCGCCGAATGGTAATGGAGGTTACGAGCAACAACTTCCTTACCCGTTCCGGATTCACCTTCTATCAGCACGGTTACATCTTTGTCCGCCACCTGAGACATCATCGCTCGCACAGCCTGGATTTCCCGGCTGGTGCCAACAAGGCTGCGAAACAAGTGAACCGGTCGCTGGTGTTTTTCCATTTTCTGACGCGCTTGAGCCTCGTTGTACCTTTGCGCCCGGTGTATGACATTGAGCATCTCGGTGTAACTAACCGGCCAGGAGAGGGTCTCTATAACCATGTGCTTGGTGTAGGGGTCCCAATCGTCAGATACCTCCTGCTCTCCAATGAGAACGACGGGAGCGCTATCACAGGCAGTGCGTATAGTGTCCAAATGGGTTTTTATATCCACCTCTGCCGCGCAGGAACCAATGAAGACCACCCCCAGTTCACGCTCGCTGCCAGGCAGACAGCAGGCCTTAAATTCTGGCGCCATTTTTTCCCACTGTGCAAAAGAGACCGCGCGTGCCTGCTCGGTAAGAAATTTGAAAACAACAGCAAGGTCGTGTCTGGAAGACTCGTTGTCTTCGATTACCAGGATTTCTTTGTCGTAGAGCATTACACCAGTTCCGTATTCTTACCATCAAGCTGTCAAAGCGACGGCTTCGCCTCGAGGCAACGTCCATTAATTGACTCAATGAAGGTAATCAATTGAATTCCAATAAGTAATAGTCAACAAACCGCCAAGGGTCAAATTAATGACAGGCTTTTTATACAATTGGAGGGCTTAATGGCTTATTAAGCAAACAGGGTCAATCCAGAGGAGGATTATTTTGAAGTGTGTTACCAATTTTTAAGTCCGCAGCTACGCCCTGAACGGGCAAAGTGGATACGATGTTGGCATAAAGACGCAAGACCTTTTCCAGCTCTTCAATAAGCACTGTGGTATCGCGGTCACTGTCATCAAAGGCGCGATTGAGGCAATCCCCCAATAGTACATCCACTTCTCGAACCGATTCCCAATCACCCGATTGATAGGCTTTTTCCAGAGAACGACGAGTTCTTACTAGCGATGTAAAACTGGCAGGAATAACAGACATGAAGTCTCCTTAAAGTCGACGGCAAACAGTGTTGTTACAACACTGTTAACGGCCAAGGAGACTATAACTTTAGATCGGATCTTCGAGAAGCACCACTATAAAAAACGGTATTTTAACCTGCCTGGGGTTCTGCTATCGCATCCCAGCCCTGCTTCACATTACCGATCAGCTCGCCAATTTCGGAAAGTACATGCAACTCTTCTTCATTTTCGCAAGCGGCAAGACGATCAGCCATATAAAGATAAAGCTTTTCCAGGTTTACCGCGATAGCACCACCTTGATCCATATTCAAGGATTGACGCAAGCCATTAACGATGCCGATTAATTTTGAGATAAGGATAACTTTGTCAGTTTCATTACCGTCTCGCACACAAGCTTTTGCCTGAGAAACACGCTCCAAAGCGCCATCGAGAAGTAAAGAAATTACACGGTGAGATGAAAGAGTATCAGCATTTTCTTCCATTTCTTTTGCTGCGAGAGTTGGGGCCACGGACATGGCTACCTCCTGATATTCCAAAAAAATTGAGCGGCGGAAAAATGCCGCTGTTTACTTAGTTTTGAGTGTAATGCAGGGAAGGTGCCAGAAAATGGTTTTTTTTTAGCGCCGCGTAGCGTCTTCTGGAAGGCCTGCGTTGCAGGCTGCTGAAGCCATCGCTGGGCGAAGTGCTGGATAATAGTTTTTTTACTTCTAGTGCTTACTAAGCGCTAAGAGATATATTTAAGCGATTTGGTTCCAGGTGTCTCTCATATCACCCAGTAGCTTTGACGCCTCATCCAGTAACTCTACATCCACCGTGCGGTGGGCTTTTGCGAGAATGGTTTGCAAATACACATAGAGGGCATCGAGGTTTTCGGCAATATCTCCACCCTGCTCAGGATTGAGGCTGGTACGTAAACCGCCAATAATGGCAATCGCAGAATTAATTTTGTGGCCGCGTAATTCTATATTGTCATATTGAATTGCGCCTTTAGCTTGAGAGATTCTTTCCAGAGCGCCTTCATATAGCATATCAATCAATTTATGCGGCGATGCAACCCCCGCATTGGCCTGGCGATGTACTTTAGTATAAGAATCAACAGCAAATTGCGCGTTCACAACAACCTCACGATTTTAAGTAACTACTCAAAGGCTATCGGCCAGTATGGTGTAATCATTAGTGGCTCCCATAATATTTATTTATAATTAAGCTTGTGCCTTTGAACACAAAAAGCTATACATACCACTGAAGGCTGCTGGATTGTTTAACTCGAAGGCATGCCAACACGTCAAATCCATTTTTGAATCATTATCCGCGAACTGCTTAGAAAACCTGTTCATTATTTTTGCCGGGGCCTGCACACCACGAAATTTCATCGCCAGGGTGTCACACGCCTGCTTTATACCCAGCCAGGTGTACTGGTGTTCCTGCACATGAAAAAGCAGGTCCCTGCATTCACTCATTGTCCAGAAATCGTGGTATTTATAGAGTTTATTGTTGGGCTCCCGATCCATCATTGCCTGTCGGTACTTGCGGATATTCTCCGCACTGGGCTCCAGCTTGAGCTTTGAAATAAACTCCCTTTGCTTTCTCACTTCTTCTCGCGCAACGGCGCTATAGAGAGCAAGATGCAAGAGACCATCGTCGCGCAGTAAATCACGTAGTACTGCCCAGCCGGCATTAGGCTCCGCCATGTGATGAATTACACCGGTAGATACAATCAGGTCAAAGGTTTTATTCAGCTCTCCGAGATTTAAAATATCTGCATGGTGGAATTCAATATTTTTCAGCCCAAATTCTTTCGCTTTTCTTTTCGCATAGGCAAGACTTCTGCGACTGAGGTCTATTGCAAAAATGCGACTTCCAGGCAACATCATGGCCATTTCAACCGGTTGCCTACCGGTACCACACCCAGCGACCAGCACATCGATACTGGAATTGGTGAATGACTCAGGAGCTTCTATCCACGGAAATTGCGCTTTCAGGAAAGAACGGGGAGTAAGTGGAGCGTGGTGATTGACCGATGCCCAACGTGGATAGGGGCTCTCCTCATACTGACCTTGAACACTGGATGACACCCCATCTTTTATCGGTGTTAATGAGCTCACCTTTGCGGCAAGAGCTATTTCATCTTCGACATCGAAAATTGTCGACTTTACAATGCTCTGAAGTAAGTTTGGCCATTTTTCGAGAACAACTGCACTAAATTTATCGCTACATTTAAGGCTAGATAGACGCGTGTACATGCTGAGACAGAGTAAAATCAGCTCACTATCCACAGGAGACCAAGCCGGCTTAAGCGCTTGAATAGCCAGCAGGTCTTCCAGCTGTTTTAATAGCTGCTGCTCTGTATCTCCCACAAACAACACGTACTCTTTTAACTCCGCCTGCCGGGCGATATTTGCCGCAAACGCTGTATAAACAGGGCTGAGGGTTTGCCCGCTCAAGGCTTGGCACAGAATCAACTCTCGAGCTTTTTGTGTTATTTTTTCAAGCGCAACACCCACCAGTACCAACCTTGATAGCGCAGCGTTAAATAGCGGGTCTAGCACTAGCGACTCAAAAGCCTTTTGGTTAAATTCAGTCAAGCCCGCGAATTTTTTAGTCAGGTACCGGCTAATGGGCTGAGACAGTAAAATATGGCAAACATTGTCAAAACTCAGCGTAGTGAGTAATGCGGCCTCAAGAGACTCGCTGAGTTCAGACTCTTTTACTTGAGCCAACATTGCTGCCATCTTAGGCTGATTTTTTTTATCAAGAATACCAAGATCATACATTTCTTTGTACAGTAAAAAGCTGTTGAGATGCTTACCCATTCCGGCCCAGTTCAAGGCCATATTTTCCAACATCTTTTTATTATCTGGCTGTTCTGCTTTTAGTTCTAGATAGATTTTTTCTGCGGATGCAAAACTAGCTAAGCGCTGATATAAGTCGGCAAGCTGCTTTTTGTAAACAAAGGACTCAGCGCCAATAGCAATTGCATTTTGGTAGTGTTTTATCGCCGCAGTGGAATTACCATCCTTCTCGGCACATAAACCGTATAAAAACTCCACGTTTGCATCGTCAGGGTTTTTCTTAAAGGCCCTACTTGCCAGCGACCTGGCTGCCTTGAGGTTTCCCTTGGTGTACCTATCAATCGCCTCTTCAAACCACAGAGTTACAGGCTTGCTATTCCCTCTCGGGTTTACCTTATTCGCAGCGGATTGGTAATGCATTAAGACTCCCGTACTGATTATTCAAATTGGCAGCTTGCGGCCAAACAGCGCTCCGCAGGTTTCGTGCACGCAATATATGCACCAATAAACCGCTTAATTAGTCTCTACTGGCGGTGAAGGGCAAGGTATCAATGAGGTTTTCCAGAAAGGAGCCGGAGGTATTAAGGCTGGCGAGTATGCGCTCCATCGCTATAAATTGATTAATTAATCTTTCCTCATACGAAGACATACGACGATCGAGCTTTTTCTGGTCATCGTCCAGTTTATCCAGGCTATCTTCCAGGCTTGTTTCCCGAGTAGCAATCAAACCATTGCCACCCAAAAACTCCTCGAGTAGCGCATCTAACTCACCGGCAAAACCGCGCGAGAAATTAACGGTTGCGCTTGTCGCCGACTCACCAACAATAAGCGCCAAACCTTCACCGGGCTGTCCTATCGCGGGCAATAAAACGTTCGAAGAACCGAAACCGGCGGTGCCATTCACAGTACCTGCCACAGTAGTGCCCGCCGTGCCAGCAGCAACCGCTAAGCCCAGGTCGGTCTCGATGTCTGTATGTGCGGTTAATACGGTTACCTGTGAGGAGGAACCGTATTTATTAGAAACAATATCAAAGCGATTATTATCTGAGTTATAGCTAACGCTTACGGATGCACCGTCGTCAGAGATATTGCTATCGTTATTTATCCCTGCCTGAATAGCCGCGGCCAGGGCATCCTGATCGGCATAGCTTGCTTCGGCGATAGTAATAATGCCGGACGCAGTACCATTTACGGCGATACTAAACTCGTAGACTTGGCCACTTGTATCAAAATCAGGAAACGCTGTTATTCCACCCAGCGTACCACCCTCATAGTTACCTTTTGAGGGCGCGGTAGTCACCTCAATGTCATATTCGCCCGCGCTGGTGTAATCGTTATAACTGTTAATGTAAATGTCGTTGTCACTGGTTGTGACATTGGGCGCAAACAGTTTTTGAACAGCTTCAAAATCTTTTTCAAAAGCTTCGCTGAGGGACTTATCATCGATACTCATTGTACCGTCCAGCTCTGTACGAATACCTATAGCGCCCAAGGAGGTATATCTTGAGTCGGCTAAACCAGGCGTTGCGCTACCAATAACGCTTCTAATTTGTGACAACATGGATTTAGCCAGCGCATCGTTCGCCAAAGAACCAATAACTCTCTCATTATCCCCGTCCTCGTTTTCCTGCTCTTTAGTGCCAATTGCGGGTTCTATGGCTTCAAGGAATAAATTATAGGCTTCGACAAAATCGCGAATATTTTGCTCTGCGAAGGCTTTGTCATCGGTTATTGTGATGGTAATTGGTGTTCCGGGATCTGGCTCCAATATGTCGAGTTTCAAACCCTCGACTATGTCATCGATAGTATTGGATTCCCGATACACGGTTAAGCCATTAATGCTTAACTCGGCGTCCTGACCTCCCTGTTTTTGTATTAACTGCGAAGCAGTTTCGTTAAAGGTAAAACGGCTTAATCCGGTATTGTCGTTGTCTGTCGGTGAACCGCCCGCCTCAGCGACGGATATTTCTATTTCATTATTAGCGCCCGATTCAGCCGTAATCTGCAGTACGTAACCATTCAAACCATCGTTTACTATACTGGCCTGAACGCCAAAATCAGCCTCATTGATAGTGTCACGCAGGCCTTCCAGAGAATTATTATTACTGTCAATGGTAATGTCGACCTCGTCAGCCTCCAAATCCTGGCTGAAGCCGTCGAGAGCAAGCATGGCGCCTGCACCATCTACTGTGGCATTACCAAAACGAAAGGTTAAAACCCCTTCGCCTACCGCATCCGTAGGCGCAGCAAACGATGCTGATGTCAGGGATTGCGAACTGGCGATAGCTTCTACAGTGAATGTGTAAGTTCCGGGTTGGACTTCTGTGTCTAACTCAACTGGAACCAGAGCATTACTCTGAGTAAATGATGCAGATTTACTGAATAAACCTTCCGGCTCACTTAACACATTGGCTGCATCTTGAAGTGTGGCCATTGCGTTGCTCATTAGGCCGTAATCTGATATTTGCGTTTCGGCTTTATCTCGCTTGGTGTCAATGCGATTTTGTGGCGCCGCACGCTCTATTTCCGTTAACTGTTTGGTAAGGTTGGAGGTATCGATGCCGGAACCGGCACCAATCGACTGGATAATATTGTTATCAATCATATACTTCTCCGTTCACCAACCATTCTTTACTTCCTTATAAACAACAGCGGTACTTTAAGTGCTGCTTAAAACCAAAAATACAGAGCTGAAAAATGAACAAAAGACGCGTAGATTTTCCACGCGCCTTCCTATCGCCTTCCTCATCTCTGGCTGAGCCAGAGTGAATTAACCGGTGTTATCCAAGCGCATTCACCAACCGTAACTCTCCGTCTTCTCTCAACTTCCGTGCCAACTCCAGAAACGCTTCTTCTGGAATCTGTCGAATCAATTCTCCCGAATCACCATCGACCACTTTAATTACGGTTTTTTCAAGCTCATCATCTATTGAAAATTGTAGATCCCTTTGAATGGATTGCACATAATCGCTAATTGTTGCAACCGCCGACTCCAGTTTCGGCTCCTCTCGCTTCGGTGCTTGTGACACCTCGTCTGCGGAATTTTTTGTCTGGTTTTCAATAGTACTCGGCAAATTATTGCCACCAGTACTCCGAGCTTCAACAGCCCCCTTTGATGAAGCAGGCACAGCTGACTGTAGCGGTGCTGGTGCTGTATTTCGTACTTCAATCATGGGTTAACCCTCTTCTCCCTTAATTCCCCAGTTGCTAGTAGAACGCAAACCGGGGAACCAAGTTACCTTTTGGTGTACTTACCTTCAGGTTACTGTAAGAGTGAAAGTACTTGTTGAGGCCGTGCATTAGCCTGCGCCAACATTGCCTGTGAAGCCTGCTGCAGTACCTGTGCCCTGCTGAGGTTTGCCGTTTCTGAAGCGAAGTCAGCGTCCACGATTCGAGATCGAGCAGCTGAGGTGTTTTCAGATACATTACCCAGGTTGGATACAGTAAAGTCGAGGCGGTTATTAATCGCACCCAAATCTGCGCGAGTGGCGTTGATTTGCTCTAGAGCGGTGTCGATGGTACCTATCGCTGCCTGTGCCTTGGACTCGCTTCCCACGCTAACACCAGCAATTGAGCCAGCACCTGCAGCGGAATTACGCTCCTGCAAACCGGTATCACCGAAGACTATCGCCGCAGTAGTATTGTCACCGTACTTAATGCTCAGGTCGCCCGTTACCGAACTTAAGGCAATACCGGCAGCACCATCATTCACACCTATCGATGCAACTACACCAGTTTCGCTGCTAAGTTTGTTTATCGCTTCAATTAAAGACGTTCGCTGTGCACCGACGCTTGCTTCGTTTGCAACTGCACCGATTTCTACGCCATTAATAATAAGGTCACCCGCATTAAGGCCTGCACTGTTGGCAATATCTGAACCTTGCAGATTACCCATGTCGTCCTGTACATCCAGGCCTGCAGCCTGAACCAGGGTCATCATGTTAGCAGTAGCCGCTGTGTCATCACCGCCTTCCACTTTCACGCCGCTTTTATCAGCACTGGTGTCTGTTAGCACTAAACGGAAATTCGTTAATTCAGCGCCATCGATACCTGCTGCGTCTGCCGCTTCGGTTCCTGCGCCGTCAGTAACGACAATGGAGGTCGCGTTTTCCTGACTTAAAACAAGCTTTCCTTTATCGCTTATGGAGGCCGTAACTGTGGTATCTGAAGATATTTTATCCGCTAATTCCTGCAAACTATTGGTACCAGTAATGGAGTAGGCTTGGGTTTCGCCATCGCCATCCACAACGGTGATAACCAAATTATCTGTACCGGCAATTAACTGACCGTCACCAGTGTCGTTCGCAGTGTAGGAAACGAGGGAAGACGCTTCCGCACCTTTACCGTCCAGGTCTGAGTTGATGGTGGTCATTGCCTCATTTACCGTTGTGGCATTGGCAAGGGTGCTCAAAGCCACATCATTGATGTACAGCGTGTTATCCGCTGCAGCACCGGTAAATGCTTGCAAGGATGCAAGACCTCCGGATGCTTCACCAACGATATCACCCGCAGATCCACCCAATGAATTGGTATTAAAACCGTCAATGGAAAGGTCGATGGTTTGATTGGATTCAGAACCAACCTGCAAGGCTACATCTCCCAGGGAGCCATCTAGAATATTTTGGCCGTTAAAAGCGGTTGTATCGGCAATACGATCAATTTCAGCTTTTAACTGCTGAACTTCTGCATCCAGAGTACCCCTATCTGCATCGGAGTAGATGCCGTTAGCTGACTGAATGGCCAGCTCACGCATACGTTGAAGAATATTGGTTGTTTCGTCCAATGCTCCTTCGGCGGTTTGAATAAGTGAAATACCGTCGTTTGCATTTCGAATTGCCTGGTCGAGGCCGCGAATCTGAGACGTTTGACGGTTGGAAATGGCAAGACCCGCCGCGTCATCCGCCGCAGAGTTAATGCGTTTACCGGATGCCAAACGTTCACTGGCTTTATCCAAGTCTGCGCCGGACTGCAGCAACTGACGCTGGGCGTTCAGTGAAGGAATGTTACTGTTGACTACTAAAGGCATGATAAGCCTCCCATCTAAAGTTTCTGAAAAATGCCAGCCTAAAACGTCCGGCTGCTTATTTGTAGATCGCCTTTTTAATATGATTTGGCGCTCATACCCAGCTTTTCGGCTAATACAGGATAAACTTTAGTATGAATAAAAAGCCCCGCTATTTACTTTGATATGCAGGGACTAATAAGGTATTTCCCCTTGTTTTTCATAAGCTTACATAAAAATAACAGAGAGAACATACGGGCTTTTAATGAATAATTCCCCCCAATTCACTCACTAAGGCTTAGATCAATAGGAAGCTAAAACAGTGGGAATATAAAAAAGGCACATAAAGCGTAAGATGGCGCACCTTATAACTAACTAAGGCGCACCCCTTACATAGGAGAGTCAGGCTAGCCCTGCAAAAGCTGAAGCACCTGCTGGGGCTGGGCATTCGCCTGGGCCAACATGGCTTGAGAGGCCTGCTGTAAAACCTGTGCTCGGCTCAGCTCGGATGTTTCAGATGCGAAATCGGCATCCACTATTCGGGAACGTGCGGCTGAGGTTTTTTCGGAAACATTGGCCAGGTTGCTCATAGTGAAGTCTAACCTGTTGTTAATTGCACCGAGGTCCGATCGTGTTGAGTTAATTTGCTCAAGAGCAACATCGATCACATCAATGGCTTGCTGGGCACCTTCTGCCGTGTCAATGGCGATACCCGCAACTGACCCGCTGCCACTAAGCGCATTTCGCTCGAGCAAACCGGTAGCATCCAATACGTCCTGAGCAGTCGCACCATCACCGTATTTAATCGATATTTCATTCCCCTTGGTGGAACGCATACCAATGGTGGTTGTGGTTTCTGCATAGGCAACAACGCCCGTTTGCTCGGAGATGGAGTTGATGGCAACTATAGCAATATCGATAGTTGCCGCAGCCCCTGCCACACCCGTAAAGCTAGGGACATCCACACCATTTATAATTAAATCGCCTTTTTGTACGGTGTTGGTTTCACCTATACCGGCAACACCAATAATGTTGCCTTCGGTATCCTGGGTGTTTATTCCCAGCGCTTGCACATCTGCAGTTGCGCCATCGGTAACAAAGTTAACACCGTTACTGGCAGAACTGGTGTCGGTAAAGACCAGGGCAAAAAAGATATCTGTTGCTAGTTGCCCTGCGCCTAAACCTGTGGCTCCGGAAGCATCTGTTATGTTGACACTCTCAGCATTTTCAGCCGATAAAATTAATTTCCCGGCATCGTTAATTTTTGCATCAAGAATAGTATCTGAATTAATCGCCTCAGCTAATTCAATGAGGTTGCTGGTTCCTGATATTACATAAGACTGGTCATTGCCATCGGCATCCGTTAAAACGATATCGACGGTATTGGTACCAGCCAGTACACCACTTCCTGCTGCGTCCGCTTCGACGGATACCAGCGTTGAAGCTTCCGCACCTTTACCATCCAGGTCGGCATTAATTATCGCTAAGGCGTCATTCACTGAGTCTGCAGCGGAAATACCCGCTAGGCTACTGAGAGTAATATCATTAACGGTAATACTGTTTGTCGCTGTGCCATCGAATGCCGTTAAAGAATCCAGGCCCGCTAGTGTAACTTCACCAACAATGTCTCCCGAGGTACCGCCCAGTGAGGAAGTACTAAAACCTTGAATAGACAAATCAATTGTCTGATACGCTTCGGAACCCACCTGCAATGCAACGTCACTCAAGCTTCCGTCCAGCAAGGGCTGTCCGTTAAAAGTTGTCGAGGATGCAATACGATCGATTTCTGCTTTTAGCTGTTGAGCCTCGGCATCGAGTGTAGAACGGTCCACATCAGAATAAATTCCGTTAGCAGACTGAATGGAAAGTTCTCGCATTCGCTGCAAAATATTGGTCACCTCATCCAGCGCACCTTCGGCGGTCTGGATTAGGGAGACCCCATCGTTTGCATTTCGGATGGCTTGGTCCAAACCACGAATTTGAGAGGTTTGTCGGTTAGAAATTGCCAAGCCAGCAGCATCATCACGAGCAGTATTAATTCGTTTACCAGACGCAAGTCGCTCCATAGCTTGACTCATATCATTACCGGAATTAACCAGTTGTCGCTGAGCATTAAGTGCGGCAACGTTAGTGTTAATAACTAAAGGCATAATTTTTCTCCTGTAACATGAGTCGCTATTCACCGCGTGGTGATAGCACTAATTCTTTCTGACTGTCAGCATTCTGGAACAGCAGAGGAATACACAGAGGAAATTGCAACGGGTATGCCAAGTATGAAAAACACTGTTTTTTTGGCTTATCTGTCACCTATTTATTCTTTAACGAGTAAAACCGGCAACATTTGTCTATTGAGAGGTAAAATAATTGCCGCTATTTCGTGTTTACATTTGTTAAATACGGTTTCATCACTTATAAACAGATAGGTGCATTGCTGGAACTTACCATGAAAAAAACACTTTTTTATTTTATTGCTGGCTCAGCCCTGGTATCTGCGGTGTTTTTTACTGTTGTATCTAAGCCCCAATGGCAGCTATACAAGGATGCTCGCACCCCAACGAGAACGACAGGAAAAGAAGCAATACCAAATTCACATGCACACACACCAGGTTCGCTCCACAACGTAGACACAGAGAAAGCCCTAATCGAATTGGAAAACACTATCAAGCAAGCCGAAAGCATTCTCGCCGACGATACGGATACAATCTCCAGTAAAACACCGCTTAATGAGCCCGCTAAAAGTTGGAAAGTAGAGAAAACCATAAACGAAAAACCCAGCATACCGCTGAGCGAGCAAGTTAAATCTTACGAGGTAGTCAAACTCGAGGGCGTTAAAAATTTACGGCCCGCCATTGGCGACACGGTGAAAGTGCCGCTTCTGGATGGCGCGGAAGTCGAGGTTGTTGTATCTCATGTCGAGATAAATAAAAATGGTGACTATATCTGGAGTGGTCATGTAAAGGGCTTTGGCGATAGCTACCCGGTTACCATGACCATCGGCAAGCACTCTGCCTTCGCCAGTATTACCACCATTGATGGAAGCTACTCAATGGAATCCGTTAATGAACTTGGCTGGCTTTACAAAAACCCCGCCGAGGCGGAACTGAGCACTAACCGTGGAAAAGATTATCTCGAAATACCGGAACACGCAAAACACTAGTTCAGCTTGCTTAAAGTTGTGAAAACAGGTTTAAGCGGCTTACCCGCACAAAAGAAGATTGCGCAGCCTGCAACACCAGTGACTGGGAAGCCAAGCGGGTAGAGGCTTCTGCGTAATCCACGTCGCGCAATTCTCCCAGCACTTCTTTCATTACAATTTCGGAATCCAAGTGAAGCTCTCTCGTACTGTCCAGTGTGTTGAAGCGCGCTCCTAGTTTAGACTTCACATCCAGAATACTTGTCTGGGCATTCTTTAAATTCTGAATAGTGGAAGCCACTGTTTCTTCCAGCGTGGCTCTACTTTCCTGAGTGCCATCATAGTCCTTCATTCCCTCGCTAAAACGTGCCAGGGTAGTTAGCACATCCTGTTTATTTGAGGAGTCTACAAATAATCTGTCTCCGGGAGTTTGCTGCACACCGTCATCAGAACTGGTACCAATATTGGTATTGAGCCCCATTACTCCGTCAATATTGGCTGAGCCATTGAGAACAGAAAAGTTAACGCCACTGGCAACCTGAAATCCGGTGTTATCCACAGTAACACCTAACGCAGCCAGAGCCGCTGCATTTCCGTTACCCACATTATTCAGGATGCTTGATAAGTCAGCAGTATTGCTAACCAAACCATCTAGCACCAGAGTTTCACTACGACCACCCACTCTTATGGTTAATGTTTCATCTGCAGGTGCCGTAAAGTCGAAAGGAAAAGTTACCGGTCCGTCATTGCCAAAAGTGCGTGTTGCCGCAACCGCAGGGTCGCCAGAAACAGGCTGCCCGGAGATGCGAAAACGAACACCATTCGCCTCGATATCTGTACCCGCCACATAGGGTTGATTGGCGACGATCACTCGCCCGGTAGCGCGTTCGGTAATGGTATAGTTTTTGGCTGCGGGAACTACTGCGTTGTCAGCATTAAAGGTAACAAGCATGTCCTCGGGATAAAATTCATCGAATGCCTCTTGATCGTAAACCAGGCCAACTGAAATGCCCACCGGTGGTTGTGAGCGATTGGCGGGGCTAGCCGAGGTAGTCACAGTATTTTTCGCGCTTTCAACATCAACAAATAGTGCTTTTCCTGAATCACTGGCTGCTATTGTTGTGTTGTTGGCTATTTTTATAAATTGCTGTCCGTCGTCCCCCCGATAATTAAAACCACTAGATGACGAACCATCAAAAGGTGCGCCCCGGCTTTTGTAGCCGCCAAATATATAGTCGCCATTTGCATTTTGACTATTCAGCAAATTTTTTAATTCATCCAGACGAGCGTCAACCTCGCTGGCCAGGGCTGAATATTCGCTGGGACTTAGGGTAGCGGTGTTACCCGCCTGTACAGCCAGCTCTTGTATACGTTGCAGCAGATTACTGGCACTTTTAAGTGAAGACTCTTCCAGTACCAGATTGTTCTCTGCTATATCGATGTTTTTACGGTACTGGGTAATATTGGCGATATCATTCGTCAGCTGCATGATCTTGGTGGAGGCCACCGGATCATCCGAAGGATTCAATACACGCACACCCGTGGACAATTGCTCCTGGGTTTTAATCAGGGATTGATTAGCCTCAGCCATACCCTTGTTGGCGATATTGAAAATTTGTAGTGATGATATACGCATGTTTTTTGGCGAATAAGGAATTTGATTAAATTAAATGCTAAATTCATGCCGCAATGATTGATTAAGAAGCGAAGCGACCGCCGCAGCCGCAGCCACCTTCGCTGGCGCTCATCTAAAAAGAATTTATTAAGCGGTCAAACAACTCTCTAGCCACAGAAATAACCTGCGTATTTGCGGCATACATTTGCTCAAAACGGATAAGGTTTGCCGCTTCTTCATCTAAATTCACACCGGATACAGACGCTTGCATTTGTGTGCTTTGGTGCAGCACTTGCTCACTGGCTTCCGCATTAATTTTAGCACTTGATGTATCGATACCAACATCTTCCACCAGAGAGCCATAACTCTCGGCATAAGTTGATGTTCCACCATCAATATTGCGTGTATTTGCCAAATTCACCAGAGACAAGGCGTTGCGGTTATCTGAGCTTGCATCGTTATTAAAATCAAGGGTAAAAATATCACCGGTATCGGGTATACCGCTAATTTCAGCCTGTATGCCCAGGTAATTGGATTTCGCAAAGTCCGCTGCCGTAGTGTCTCCAAAGATCATGCTCTGGGGAGGAAAGGTAGACAGTGATATGCCCTCTGCCAGCGTAATATCCATCTGACCACCAACCACCAAAGATGTCGCCAGGCCATTTCCTTGAGCAATCAGACTTGTGTTGGGGTTATTCCCATCACTTAAATCTACGCTTTCGCCGGCAGCCGCGCTGAGCGAAAACTGAAAATCGTCGCCTTCGGTGGAGTAAATTCTAAGCTCGGAGCTTCCGGTAAGAGGGTTCACTGCAGCCTGTGCGTATATACCAGCACTTTGTATATTGCTGTTTTGCTGAATTCTATCCGCCAAATAATCATTGAAGGCGTCGGGATCTGTCATTGGGTCCGGCACGTCGCTTGCGACTACCTGAACACCACTTGGAGCAGTCTCATAGGCGATTAAATCCTCCCCGTTCAGGTTAATCTGCAAAGGGCTCACATTACTGACCTGCAGGTTGGAAAGCTCCATATAATTAAAGGCATTTGCTGACACGCCCGCAACATTATTCAGGGAGCTGGCTATCTCGCGGGCAGAGGCGTTCAAATTGGTAAAAATACTTTGTGTAATCGGTGCCGTGCCCTTTAATTCATTGGGCATCGTGATGGTAATTGCTTCTGCGGGGTAACCATTTGTTAAAAAGCCATCGCCGCTAAGGCCGTTCGCATTCCCCAGTGTGGTAAAGCTAGCCCCTTCTATATTGAAGCCAAGTAAATTATTAGCTTGGCCTGCCGGCGCAATATCGCCGTTGCCATCCGGGTCGCCATCATAGTTTTGCAGACTAATATCACCAAAGCCCGAAGCGCCGAGCCTAAAAGCGAGTGTACCCGCATCGCTCATGTAGGCCGTTACATCGCTGCCAGTAAGCTGTGCATTTATTTCAGCAAGCAAGGCATTTTGGTCAATAATAGCGGGGCCGGATATGGTAACCGGCAATATTGCATCATTTACACCGTTGAGGGTGTTGCTCACCTGCACATCAAAGGAAAACTGATTGGCGGTTGAACTAAAATCTGTCACGGCAAAATTAGGCGCTACCGCTGTCGGTGGCGACATAAACAGTGCCGCTTGCGAAACCGTGCGACGCCCCTCTGGTAAACCCGTCATCTCACCCTGAGCGGAAACCACAGTAGCACCGGGGTCTGTAGTAAACAGCGAATTACTGATACCAGCAATAAACCGCTGGTCTCGAATGGGAGGGTCCAGCTGCACGGGGTTTCCGGGGTCACTGTTATCAAGAATGTCGTAGCTTGTCGGCGACGTAAATCGAACCACCAGTGGTGGATTCATTTCTCCTACCGTGGCCAACAGGGGCAAGGGGTTTCCGTCTACATCATGCAGGCTGATAACTTCACCTGGCGATATCACTCCCGACCCGCTATTGCCAATACTCGCATCGCTTAATACCGGGCTGGCAAAGGCCAGGCTCTGTGCGTTCACCAGCGCAGATTCAAAGTCGCGCCCTGCAGTTCGCACTGGCTGCAAAGTAAATGCATCACCATCCTGAAATGTGCCGCCGTCGAACACCAACTCCAAGCCGTCGAAGTCCACACTGAAAGGATAAGACCCTGGCAGTAAGCCCGTGGCAACCTCGGTGGCGTCATCCAGGCGCGTGACACGAAACAAACCGCCTGATTCTATTTCTACTTCATAATCACTGTCGGTAAGCTCGATGGAATTAGCGATATAAAGATTTAATTGACGATCATTGGGCAGCGAGTTATTGGAGTTGCCAATAACCCGAGCGGCGGCTAGCTCCGGCTTGTTCACATCGTAAAAAAATAAACCGCCAAACTGATTTTCCAGAGTAATACCTTGCTGGTGAGCCTCATTGAAGGTGTCGGCAACGACCACTGCAATACGGCCGAATTGGTTATACACCGAGGCCATAGTGTCGTCTCGAAACCTGATTATGCCGCCAATTTGCCCGCCGTCCATCAAATCTGTTACTACTTGCCCACCAGCATCGCCGTCGAAAATTAAATCCATTTTGGCTATATCTCCCGCACTGGCTTGCAGGTCCAGCTGACGAGCTTCAGTACCCACCACCAGGTTTTGACCGCTACCCACAACCACGTTTACCTGACCGGCACTCTGTTCGTAAGTTTGTATAGATACTAACTCAGCCAGTTTTCGTAATGCTTCATCTCTCTGGTCCATCAAATCATTGGGTTGAGATCCGTTTCCAACGCCCACTGCATTAGATATTTTTAAATTGAGCTCCGCAATATTTGAGGACAGCGCGTTAACCTGAGCAACCGCAGAGGTGAGCGCTTCGTTAACATTGTTATCAATAGTTTCAAAGCGGCTATACAAGGTATTAAAACGGTCGGCAAGATTTTCCGCTTCGCTCAGGATAAGTTGACGGGCGGGAATAGAGGTAGGGTCGCCCAAGCCATTTTGCATGGCAGCGAAAAAGGATTCTAATCCGCTGGACAAACCGGTAGACGTATCCGCGAGTAAATTATCCAATTGAGAAACATAGCTGTGATAAACATCAAGATCGTTAAAGAGCGTTGTATCTGTTCGTAATTGCTCGGTAACGAAGCTATTGACTATACGCTCTATGGACTGAACATTTGCACCGTTGCCAACATAGCCAGCACCAGTTAATGTTGCGGGGTTAGTCTGAACATTAACTTTTTGTCGACTATAGCCCTCAACACCGGCATTGGAAATATTGTGGCCGGTAGTACTCAACGCCGCTTGCGTCACCCGAATACCGGTAACGCTGATTCCGAGTAAGTCTGAGCTCATAAACTAGCCCTCACCCTCGCCTGCCGGCAGAATCGGCCTCAGCCAATTGCTCGCCAATACGCTGCTGTAGCTTGAGTACTTTATCTGCATAGTTTGGGTCTGTTGCATAACCCGCCTGATGCAAAGAACGAATATACATGGCGCTATCGCTGGCATTTTCCAGTGCTTTTTTATAGCGTGGATTTTCCTGCACAAATTTCACGTAGTCGCTCACACTTTCCTCTAGGGAGGAGTATGAGCGAAAACTGGATATTTCAGGCTTAAACGTTCCATCACGAAACTCCAGACTGGAAACCGAAACGCTCTCCCCTTGCCAGTTGCTGCCGGCTTTAATATTGAACAGATTATTGCTACTGGAGGAACCATCTTGTAATACATGCTTACCCCAGCCGGTTTCCAATGCCGCTTGTGCCAGTAAAATATTTTTATCTACACCCAAAACTTTGGCGGCTTGCTCTAAAGGCTTGTCTAACATATTTAGGAACTGCTCTGGCGAGCCTGCCAGAGGCGCTCTTTCGACATTTCCCCTTGCTCCGGAATTGCCTACTACATCCGATGCATTGGTAGTGTGATTTTCAGTGCTCTGCATGTTAGTACGTGGAGCTTTGGGGTGTAAGGTTTTAGACACAGGCTGCGACAAGGTATTTAAACCTGTATTGAGAGTAGACTTTTCCACCTCAGTGTCTGAGCTTAGCTGCCTGTACATGGCCTCTGCTATGCCAATCCCGCCGGGGCCACTGTGAGAGACGCTTAAGGCTAACTGCTGGTCGTACATATCGCGATAGAATTTTGTTTCGTTACTGCTAAACAAACTGCCTTCTTCGAAAACAGCGTTAGCATCGCGCATACTTTTTATCATCAAGCCAATAAATATGGATTCAAACTGCTGCGATACCTTACGTAACGCTTGCTCTTTATCTTCAATATTTTTTAAGGCTTGAAGACTATTTAAATCGGTGTAAACCTCCGCAGAACGAAAATGTTCTGAGGGATTAAACGCGGACATGGAGGACAAAGAATTCATCAGATCACCATTATCTCGGCTTTCAAGGCACCCGCCTGCTTCAAGGCTTCAAGAATTGCCATAAGGTCACCAGGCGCAGCGCCTACCTCATTCACAGCTCGAACAATATCGTTAAGTGTTGGGCCGGGGCTAAACTCAAACATGGGGCCAGATTCTTCAGTAATCTCCACAGCGCTGTCTGGTACAACCACTGTATCGCCACCACCAAGTGCGCCGGGTTGACTAATCTGCACGTCTTCACGAACAGTTACCGTTAATGAGCCGTGGGTAACTGCAACAGGAGAAACACGCACGTGTTCACCTACAACAATGGTGCCAGTGCGGGAATTAATAATAATTCGCGCAGCGGATTTTCCAGGGTTCACATCTACATTTTCCAGCAGCGAGAGAAAATCTACACGCTGCGCCGGGTTTTGCGGTGCTTGAACAGCTATCGACGTTGAATCGATAGGCATTGCCACATCAGGCCCAAGTAAATCGTTAATGCTATCGGCCACACGTTTTGCCGTAGTGAAATCCGGTGTATGCAGATTGAATATAATTTTTCCATTGTGACCGAACAAGGTTGGCACAGCTCGCTCTACCATAGCGCCGCTGGGAATTCGTCCGACACTGGGTACGTTGACCGTCACTCGAGAGCCATCTCTGCCTTCTACGCCAAAGCCACCTACAATCAGATTCCCTTGAGCAATGGCGTATACCTTACCGTCCAAACCTTTTAAGGGTGTTACCAGCAAGGCACCACCGCGCAAACTTTTCGCGTTGGCAATAGAAGATACGGTGATGTCTATTGTTTGTCCCGGCTTGGCAAAAGGCGGTAGTTCTGCATGTATAGCAACGGCAGCGACATTTTTTAATTGAAACTTGGCATTTTGCGGTATGGTGATACCAAATTGTTTCAACATGCTCATAAACGACTGGGTAGTAAACGGCGTTTGGTTAGTTTGATCACCTGTGCCATCCAGGCCAACCACCAAGCCGTAACCCACCAGCTGGTTAGTTCGCACGCCCGAAACAGAACTTAGATCTTTAAGACGTTCGGCACTGGAGAAAAGACTGGCTAACAGTAGAACGCCGGCCAGCATACATCGCCCGCAGTTAAATAATTTTTTCTCGAATGAATCTACCATTAGAAAGGCCATATTGGACTATTAAAGAATTTCCCAACCCAGCCCACTTGTTGCGAATCGGCAAAGGTGCCTGTACCGGAATAAGCAATACGGGCGTTGGCGATTTTTGTAGAGAGTACGGTGTTGTCCGGGCTCACGTCGTCGGGGCGAATTAAGCCGCTGAGACGAATATATTCGTCTCCACGGTTTAGGGTGAGCCATTTTTCACCGCGAACCAGCAAGGTGCCATTGGGGTAAACATCGACCACCGTTACGGAAATATTGCCACTTAACTGATTGCTCTGGTCTGCTTCTGCCTCACCGGTAAATTCACGTTCGGCTTTTAGGTCACTGTTGAGAGTTAGGCTTCCACTATTGGGGGTAGTACCGAATAACTGGGCATTTCCAGACGCGCCCCCAACAGCGATCTCATTGTCTTTAACCATTCCGAGGTTTGCCGATTTACTCGAAGACGTTCTCTCCTGCAGTATCACATTAATAATGTCGCCCACGCGTGCTGCTTTTCTGTCGGTAAACAGTGTGATTGAACTGTTGGCGGAAAAGAGTGATCCATTCTCACTGGGCTGCGGCAATGCGCTAGGCTCCATTACGGGCGCATAATAGGGATCATCCGGTAAAGGCGGCTGAGAGACACAAGCGCTAATGGCTAAAAGTGCTATCACTACCAAAATAATTCGTTTCATTAGCGCGACACCAAGAGGTTTAACTTATAAATTTTGAGTAACGAACTGCAACATCTGATCTGCGGTAGACACAACCTTTGAGTTCATTTCATAGGCACGCTGAGTTGTAATCATATTTACCATCTCTTCAACGATGTCCACATTGGAGTTCTCTAGCATGCCCTGCTTAATTTGACCCAGACCGTTTTCACCGGGAATACCCGTTAGCGGGTCACCACTTGAGGCTGTCTCATAAAATAGATTTCCGCCTATCGCCTGCAAACCACCAGGGTTAATAAAATCTACCGTTTGAATCTGTCCCAACACTTGTGGGTCCGGCGTACCGGGAATGAATGCACTTACGGTACCGTCGGTACCAATTGTTAAACGATCGGCGTTATCCGGTAAAACAATTGCTGGCTCCAGCTGTAATCCGCTCGCATCAACAATTTCACCCTCGCCGTTTAAATGCAGCTGGCCTGCACGTGTATAAGCAATATTTCCATCGGGCTGCAATATCTGGAAAAACCCGCGACCATCAATAGCGATATCTAAAGGCTGGTTAGTTACTTGCAAACTGCCATAGGTAAATTGCTTTTGCGTGCCCACAACACGAACACCCGTTCCCAGCTGCATGCCTGAGGGCAATTGTGTTTCTTCCGTAGTCTGGGCACCCGGTTGACGTTGTATTTGGTACAACAAGTCTTCAAATACCGCGCGATCGCGCTTGAAGCCAACGGTAGAGGCATTAGCCAGGTTGTTTGCAACTGTGGTTAATTGCGTGTCCTGTGCTGCCAGGCCGGTTTTACTAACGTAGAGTGCTGAGTGCATTACCTACCTCACTATCTTCAATTAGCTTTTAAATTAATCTTTTCGATCCATTTAAAAGTCGCCCATAAAAGGTGGCGTGTATTTTTGAGCCCTTACATCCCATCTTTCTTAATCAATGTGATATTTAGTCACACCAGACTAATGCTAACCATTTGTTCGCAACAAGCTTGCGGATGTTTCAGAGTTTTCCTGTACATTCTGCATAATCTTTACTTGCATTTCGTATTGTCTTGCCAGGCTCAGTACGCTGGTGAGCTCGTTAACTGCGTTGACATTACTGCCTTCCAAAAAACCTGACACCACTCGAACATTTGCATCTACAGGTATGTCCTCTTCCTGATTTAAAGCACGTATCAGGCCATCATCCATTCGTTTTATAGCATTCAGTGGTGGGTTAACTAACTTCACTCTATCCACCAACACTGGGGCATCTACACCTTGCCCGAGAGGTATTATTGATATGGTTCCATCAATCGCTACTTCTATTGTCTCGGCGGCCGGTATTGCAATAGGCCCGCCGTTGCCCAACACCGGCAAACCGCTGCCGGTTCTTAAAATTCCCACGCTATCAAAAAACAGGGAACCAGCACGCGTATAGGCTTCGGTTCCATCCGGCGCTTGAACCGCGATAAACCCTTCGCCTTCCACAGCGATATCCAGATCCCGACCCGTTTCTATTAACGCGCCCTGCCGGAAATCTGTAGCCGGGCTTTCAGCAAGCGCATAGGCTCTGGTAGGCTGGCCTTCCCCGTAATAAACGGGCATAGAGCGCGCCTGAGCGAAATCCGCTTTAAAACCAACCGTGTTGATATTGGCCAAATTATTGGCGTGAGCTGTTTGCGCTTGCATATTGTGCTTGGCGCCGGTCATCGCGACATAGAGTGCTTTATCCATTGATAAATACTTCTTTTTTAGCGGTTAATTAAAATCGTTGTAGCGTGTAGGCCGTTGGAATTTCGTCACTTCACGCTGTACTAAAGGAAAGGAGCAATAAGAGTGCCAAGAAGCAGGCGTGTTGAAAGGAGCAAAAATAAAAAAGGCCGCGAAAGTTTCGCGACCTTTTCCATGAAGCGGCAATAAACACTTATCGTAAATTAATAATCGTTTGTGTGACCTGATCTGCCGTTTCAATAGTCTTGGCACTTGCCTGGAAGTTGCGCTGAGCAATAATCAGGTTTACCAGCTGCTCGGATAAATCCACGTTGGATTCTTCCAATGCTCCCGATTGAACAGCACCCAGAGCGCCACTTTGCGGTGTACCAATATTTGGCGGGCCAGATTCAAAGTTTTCGGCCCACATGGTGCTGCCCACCGGCTGCAAACCCTGCTGGTTGGTAAAGTCTGCCAGGGCAATTTGCGCCAGAGCCTGTGATTCACCATTGGTATAACGTGCGAAAATTACCCCGCTTTCACCAATACTCAGGCCCGATAAACGACCTGTGGCATAGCCGTTTTGGTCCACATCATTTACCGAGAACTCAGAACCGAATTGCGTTGTGCCAACCAGATCTATCACAAAGTTGGAAGAAGTTGGCGGCTCCGGGATAACCGGCGTTCCGCCCGCTAAAACATTTTGCGGTGGCATGGCTCCAGTGGGGTTCCCTTCGTCATCTACGACCACCCAGTTCGATATCAACATTTCGTCGGTGCGCCCGGTATCCAGAGAGCCGTCGTCATTAAAAAACACATCGAAGGACGCGCGCGTGGGTTCGCTGTTTCCCGGAGGAGGTAAAGACGTATCGGGGTCACCCACATCGTTACCATCTATTTGCACATACATGACCCAATGGTTGGGCGAGGTGGTTGGGTCATTTACATCAAAGCCCTGTTTAACAAAATATTGGGTCATCACGTGATCAACGCCGAGACTGTCGTACAAGGTCATGGATGTAGCGCTGTTGAATGTACTTTGGTCAGCCGGATCAAATTCATTAATGACTACGTCTGAAAACTCGGGATCTTCCGGGGCACCGGTAAATGGTTGAAATAAACCAATGGAGGGCGGCGTGGGGTTAGCCATGGCGTAACCCTCGTCCAGGGTAATATTAATTTCGCCACCCACTACAACGGAATTAAGCGTGGAGTCATAATTTCCTGCCCCTACCGGGGGAACCTGTAAAGTCTGAGCCGGCGCATCCGGGTCGCCTTGCACCGTGAGGGCGTCGCCACCATCAGCGCTGCTTATACTCACGCGAATATCATCCCCTACAGCTGATGATAGCTCTAAAGCGGTACCCGCTGTATTTAATGCAGCGCTAATACCAGGCAAAGTAGAACCACTTAAATTATTTATCTCTGTTTCTAATGCTGTCAGTGAATCCCCTACCAACTGCACATTGTTAATGGTTACCGTCAGGTTGCCTGCACCGCTGGTAAAGCCAGACAACGTGACATCTGTCTGTGCCGTTGCGGAAATCCCTTGTAAAGCATTTATTTCGGAAGCTGTCTGAGCCGCCGTTGCCCCGGCAAGCGCGGTATAGGTTGTTGAGGTGCCCTGTGGATCAATAAAATCGATGCTTTGCTGTGGATAGCCGTTATCCACCGAGGCAATACCGCCCACCGACACGGGCGCAGGGTTGAGGCCGATTTGGGAAACATTGCCGCTTTGTGCGGCAATTTGAATTTGTGAATTCTCCCCTTCCTGCAAGGCCGTATACTCAATGCCATATACCCCAGCGCCGTAATCAACGGCATTAGCTACAGCATCTATTGCAGTCTGAGGAGGTGTTGGAGAAAAAATCTGCGCGTTAATAACACCCGCGAGGGTACGTAAATCGTTAAAGGTGTTAATAGTAGCTGGCACGCCAGTACTGGTATCCAGTGAGACACTAACCGTACCGTTGTTTCCTGAAGCGGCTCCAGACACCTGAACATCAAAGGTCATTGGCGTGGTGGAAAAATCATTCGCCAAAGGCAAACCAAAATTATTGCCCGTGAGCACCGTTGTGGTTGCAGTCTGCAAACCCGCTTGAGTGACACCAACCGCATTACCTTCGGTGGCAAATTCCCGGCCGGTACTTTGCAGGACCGCCTCTGTGGAATCCAGGTTTAAGATGGATTCCACCAAAGTGGTTTGCCTGGGGCTTAAATTACTGGTTTGAATACGAACATCGCCGGTAATCCCACCCACATTGCCTGCACTATCCGCCTGAAACCCCTGTAAGCGAGCACCAACATTGTTGGTAATAAAACCATCATCATCCATTCCAAATGTGCCTGCACGGGTGTATAGCAGTTCACCATTGTTGCTCATTTGGAAAAAACCATTGCCATTAATGGCCAGGTCCAATTCATTTTCAGTAAAGGCAACATTACCTTGTGCAAAAGTTTGTGCAACGTCCTGCACCTGAACACCACTACCAATAGTGTTTGATCCGGCGCCGAGTACAGAAGTAGCGTAAACATCACCAAATTCAGCGCGAGAGGATTTAAAACCTGTAGTAGATGCGTTGGCAATATTGTTGCCAGTTACGGTCAAGTCTGTGGAAGCGGCACGAATACCGCTAAGGGCTGTATCAAAAGGCATAACCTTCTCCTACTCATTTACAACATACGGCAAGTATTTGCCGCCGAATTGATTAACTACTCGTTAAACTGTTTCACATCAGATAACGCCACAGCGCCAACACCCGCCAGGTTGAGAACCAAGCTGCCGTTCGCTCCCACCGTTACACTGTTAACATTTGCACTAAGCGAGGTATCCAGCTCAACGTTTTCACCATCCACCTTGCTGGAAATTTCAAAGCGATACACTCCGGGTAAAACACCACCTTCCTGACTACTGGACCAATCCAGCAGTTGCCCGTTCACCTCGGCATTGATGCCATCCCAGCGCAGTACCATTTCTCCGGGAGGCTGGATACCCAATGAAATCTGATCAACCAGAGCACCGGACTCGGTATAAATATTCACGGAAACGTCGCCGGAACTCGGCACATCAACACTGGCTGTAACGACATCGTTGCTTTCCAGCCTTGTTTGATCCGTGGGAACTGTCACCGAACGGCCAACCAGAGTAGATGCCTGAAGCGCCTGGTTTGCGACAAAATTATTGGTAAAGCTGTCGAAGTTATTATTGAGCTTATCGAGACTTTCCACAGAGCTGAATTGCGCCAGCTGTGCAATAAACTCGGTATTTTCCTGGGGGCTGAGGGGGTCTTGATTTTCCAGCTGGGTAATCATTAACTCCAGGAAGGCACTCTGCCCGAGCTCATTGGACTTTGGATCTTCCTCTGTTTTTTTCGCAATGCTGAGATCACTCAACAGACTGTTGTTGGAAACACCACTCACTTCACTCATGATTAATTCCTCTGTGCAACGCCAGGCCTTACTGACCCAGGGTCAGCACTCGCTGTACCATCTGTTTTGCCGCATTCATAACTTCCACATTCACCTGAAACGAGCGCGAGGCGGAAATCATGTTTGTCATTTCTTCAACGATATTCACATTCGGGTAGTACACGTACCCATCTTCATTTGCGTTTGGATTTTCCGGTTCATAACGCGCTTGCAGCGGAGCGTCACTTTCTACAATACCGTTTACACGCACGCCAACCGAACCAGAGTGCCCTTGCTGAATTCCCATTTCACCATTAAGCATTGAAGAGTGAATGGCAGAAAATACCGGGTGGCGCCCGCGGTAGGTTTGATCTGAACTGGAACTGGCGGTCTCAGCATTGGCGATATTACTGGCAGTAGTATTCAAGCGAATGCTCTGAGCATTCATACCCGAGCCGGCAACATTAAAAATATTTGAAAGACTCATCACTCACCCTTAATCGCTTTGGTCAGGCCTTTAAACTTACTGTTCAAGAAGGTAAAGGAAGCCTGAAACTCAAGGTTATTTTTCATGAACTCTGCGTGCTCCACCTGTTCTTCCACGCTGTTACCATCGATACTGGGCTGGTTAGGCACGCGATAAAGCGCTTCTGTAAAGCCTACGCCAGCAGAGTTCATATTGATGTGTCCACTGCGTGTGGAAGACATTGCAAGATCCGCAGAGTTATCGTCGATTCGTGCCGCCAGGGCTTTTTTGAAGTTTATATCTTTAGCTTTGTAATTCGGCGTATCCGCATTGGCCAAATTGCTGGCTAACATTCCCGCCCGGTGCGCTCGTAAACGCAGAGCAGACTCGTGGACACCTAATGCACTGTCGAATGATATACCCATGTGAAAAACGCCATTTAAAATTAATCGTCGATGAGTATATGCAGAGGCTATGCCAACATGGGACACCATCACAAGGCTTTGATTTATATAATTTTTTTCTTAGGGAATATTTATAGTGGCGGCAAAGGCGGCAAGGTGTTTCCGCACAGGAATGGCTGTTATTGAAAGAAGTGTTCTTACTTGGCCTTGTAGACAACACCGGGGCTGCAGTGAATCATGTCAAACAAATCAGCCGCTGCCCCCAAACTCTCTGAAGAACCTAAAAAGAGGTAGCCTCCAGGCTTCATTGTCCCGTGGATACGCTGAAGAATATCGCGCTTTAAATCGGCAGAGAAATAAATGAGAACGTTACGACAAAAGACAACGTCGAACTTACCAAGCAATAGGTAGGAGTCTTGCAAATTAAGCGGCTTAAACAACACGCGCTGCCGAACTTTGGCTTTAACCTGCCAGGTGTCCTCCGCTGGGTGATCGAAAAAATCCCTCAGGCGCTGCTCAGACAAACCGCGCGCAATAGAAAGCCTGTCATAGGCACCCTGCTTGGCGGATTCGAGAATCTGACTGGACAAGTCCGTTGCCACAATTTCAGCCGGAATTTCAGATCTACCCATAGTGGATCGAATAAATTCTTCCACAATCATACTGACAGAATACGGTTCCTGCCCTGATGAGCAGGCAGCGGACCAAAAGCGAATACGACTTGAGCCCGGTTTTGCAGCAAGTTCCGGTAAAATCGACTTCTGTAAATAGAGGTAGGGGTATGTATCACGAAACCAGAAAGTTTCGTTTGTGGTCATGGCATCGATAACTTTTTGACGAATATCCTGGTTTGAGGCGTTTTTAATTAAACGCGTTAAATCTCCAAGGCGTTCACATTTGTAATCAATAAGAATTCGTCGAATACGGGTTGCCACCAGATATTGTTTATTGTGCCCAAGATCTATACCAGCAACTGTCTGTAAGTAATCACGGAACTCTTGAAAATCCTTTGAATCCAGCTGTAACTTCCCCTGGCTGTGGGCGTGTGGGTGGCTATCTGCATTCGCTGTCATATTGGTTTAGGCCGCAAGTTAATTCCTTTGTAATTAGGTGTAGAGCATAGTCGAGAACTCAGACTTCTACTGTTTCACCACTATCCGTAAGCTGGTCTATTCTCATGTTAACCCGGTTGGCTAGTTCATCGGGGTTAAACTTTGCAAGAAAGTCGTTTGCGCCAACTTTTTTCACCATTGCCTCATTAAATACGCCACTCAAGGAAGTGTGCAAAATTATATGCATTTCTTTCAGTGGCGGGCTTGCTCTAACTTCAGCAGTAAAGGTATAGCCATCCATTTCCGGCATTTCGATATCTGATATGATCAACAAAAGTTCGTGATAAGGGTCGACACCCTGCTCGACCAAATGCTCAAGATAATCTAAGGCTTCTCGACCATCTTTTTTCAGAGTTGTTTTGCAACCCAGCGATTGCATAACTTTCTGAATCTGCTTTCGGGCGATGGTAGAGTCGTCCACTATCAGCACATGCTTGTGCACAACAATCTCACGCTGCGCACTTTCAATAACTTCTGCGCTTACTTCTGAAGGCAGTGGAGACACTTCAGCCAGTATTTTCTCCACATCAATTATCTCGACCAGCTTACCCTCAACTTCGGTCACAGCCGTTAAATAATTTTCTCGCCCTGCGCCCTTGGGAGGCGGATGAATATCACCCCAATTCATATTCACAATGCGCTCTACCGCACGCACCAGAAAGCCCTGCGTGGAGCGGTTGTACTCAGTGATAATTACAAAGCAATTCTGGATGTCATCCAAGGGAGGGTAACCCGTAGCTTGTCGCAAATCCATGATGGGAATAGTGCCACCACGAATATGGGCCACGCCGCGAACAACCGGGTTACGTTTTGGAATTTCACTTAGCGGAGGGCATTGCAATACTTCTTTAACTTTAAACACGTTAATACCGTATAGCTGCCTGCCACCCAAATTAAAGAGTAATAACTCCAATCGGTTTTGACCAACGAGTTGGGTGCGTTGGTTTACGCTGTCCATTACCCCTGCCATGGCGGGTCCTCTCATATAATGTAACTGAAACTCAAAACCTGAACTTAGGCACAGGCCTTGCAGTCCACTGGTAGCACAGAAAATTGCGTCGAATTTCTGTCGTTGGCACCAAGTGTTCCTTTTGTTTACATACAGCATAGGCTAATAATGGTTAACTTGACGGAGTTTTTTAAGGCTGCAATTTCACAAGCACTAACGGCCCCAAAAGCTGGGCAATGCTTGCTGGTTGGCGCATTGCTGTTTGTGAACCCCGGCCTAACAGCTGCTCAAGAACAACAGAGTATTAATGAGCTGAAACAAAGCGTTTTAAGCCAGTTGGAGCAGCATTTTCAGCAAGTTCATGAACACCTGATATTGGGGGAAACGCTGTTTGTTTCCGTTGGTAATCTCGATAGCAGGCTGCGACTGGCCAGGTGTACGGGCGATATAAATACAGAGATCAAGCAGGTCAGCAGCAACGCCAGCATTACAGTGAAAACAAGCTGCCGCGAGGGCGCACGATGGACCTTGTATATTCCAGCAAGCGTAAAAACCCTCCAGCAGGTGTTAATTGCGCGGCGAAACCTCGCCAAGGGCGAGACGCTTGAAAAGTCTGACCTGGGCTACAAGAGTGTGAATACTGCCAAGTTAACCGGTAGCTACGTAGAGGATATGGAGCGCTTACTGGGCATGGAGCTCAAACGCAGTATCCGCGCGAATCAAGTTGTAAAGCTCAATTTTGTACAAGCCCCGAACGTGATTCAAAAGGGTGAAACGGTAGTTTTGCGGGCTAAACTCTCCAGCCTAACGGTGGAAACTGAAGGCACCGCGCTTAGCAACGGCCAGGTTGGGCAGAAAATAAAGGTGAGAAATGACAAGTCGCGACGGATTGTTGACGGTTTGGTTACCGGCCCAGGGCAAGTACTGGTGGCCGGACGGTGATTTTTTTGTCAATTGGCGCTAAAGTAAATGAAGCAGCGGCCGATACCCCAAGTAACAGAAAGTTTTTTAGGCGGCCCCAGGCTGCAAAATGAAGGTTTCCCATGGTTATTGACCCCGGTAACGGCTTAAATACACACACCGCCACATCCAGCAAAGCACGACAGGGTGCGCCAGCTGCACGTGAAAGCCGGCCCAGCAATACAGATATAGAGAGCAGCTCTCCATCTACCGGTGATAGCGTATCACTCAGCGATGCTGGCCAAGCTATGGCTAAGTTGGAAGCCAAACTGTCTGATATGCCAGAGGTTAACAGTGATATCGTCGCCGAAGTGAAAGCGGATATAGCCAATGGCAGATTCCAGGTGGATGCCGATGCCATCGCCAGCAAAATGCTGGAACAAGACAGCTTCTTCTAACACAATTTTTAAACTTGCGCAGCTTACTGTGTATTCCAGTTTCTTCGCTGCCTGAACCCTTCATACGGCATGCTTCTTGCCAATACTCCTGTTACATAGTCGACCCAGCGTTTTTTTGGCGCTGGTGATCTACACTCAGTAAAACCCTATTGGAGTATGCAATGAATATCCCTATTCAAGCTCAGGAACTGGTAACTCACCTGCAAGCGGATATTGCTGCCTGTGAGAGCTTACTTGAACTACTTGAGCAGGAGCGAAGTGCTCTAGGCGAAAGAGACACAGAAACCATTGAAGCTCTACTGGAACAAAAAGCGGAGCAGCTCTCTATATTGGAAGCCAGTGCGCAAACAAGAACTCGCTGGAGCAAACAGTATCTAAGCGCAGACGCTGTAGACCAGGAACCCCTGAAGCGCGCTTGGCAAAGCCTGTTAGATCAAGCAGAGCACCCTCAGCTAGTGCAACTGTGGGAGCACTTAAAAGAACTGCAACAGGCCTGTAAGGCAGCCAATGAGGTAAATGGTAAAATACTCGCTCGCAACCAAAAAACATTTGGTCGCCTGCTGGAAATTGTGCGCGGCCAAACCGCCACACCTAAGCTCTACTCAGCTGCCGGCAAAAGCACCGCCAGCCATATTTCGCAAAAGGTGGGGGAAGCATAAGCCCAGCCCCCGCGGAAATCACTTACCACTATAAAATTTTTAAAATAAACCCTCTTGCAGTATCATACCGCGCTTGAACGGTAGCGGCATCGCTGCGCGCTGTTCTTGCACCCCTCCCTTAGCTCAGCTGGATAGAGCGTCCCCCTCCTAAGGGGAAGGCCGCAGGTTCGACTCCTGCAGGGAGGGCCATATAATTATTGCTCTCCCGCCAATACCTGCCCCATGAATTTATTACTGCTGAAACAGCATCAGTTTTTTTCAGAAAGCTCTGCTCTGTTAAATAAAGACCAGCAGCAACACATCGAAAAGGTACTCAAGTTAAGCAGCGGCGACTGGCTTCGTGTTGGTCTCGTTGATGGCAATATGGGCCGCGCAATGGTTAAGCTGGAAGGCAATAGTGCAATTGTCGAGATTGAGCACCTGCAAACCCCTCCCCCACCCCAATTACCCCTAACGCTTATTTTGGCCTTGCCCAGGCCACAAATGATTAAACGTATACTGCAAACAGTGGCATGTATGGGGGTGGAACATTTGTGTTTAATCCAAAGCTCACGGGTGGAAAAAAGCTTCTGGCAGTCACCGGCACTCACGGACAGTGCCGTGGAGCAACAATTATTGTTGGGGTTGGAACAAGGCGTAGCAACACAGCTACCCAAAATCAGTAAATTTCAGCGTTTTCGCCCCTTCGTGGAAGATTGCCTGAATGAAATAATCAAAGGCAAAAAATCCTTTATCGCTCACCCCGGTGAATTGCCCCCCTGCCCAAGCCTTGAGACAACACAAAAAGGTGTAATGGTAATTGGCCCGGAGGGAGGCTTTCTAGAGAAAGAAGTTAGCGCATTTCAGGGCCAAGGGGCGGAAGTGGTTCAAATGGGCAGCAGAATTCTAAAAGTAGAAACGGCGGTTACCGCAATGATCACCAAACTTTATTCCCTACCCTGATTTACTTTACGTGTTATCCGCTTTTTGATTATTCGCTAGTTCAAGCAATAACAATTTAACCATTCGGTTTAAAACCAAAGACTGCAAGATTTGAAAAGAAGTATTTGCTTCCAAACGCTCATGGATCAGGTTGTCTACCGCCTCCTGCATGGTGTGATCAAGCTGATCGATAGATTGGTCGTTGAAATTTAACTCCAGGGTATGAACTTTTTTATAAAACTCATCGATAAAGTTTTTTGTGCGGCTGTCTATCCAGGTATTCAAGCCCGTGATACCCGCAAAAACAAGCATTACCAGACTGAGCACCAAGCTGAAAACCTCTGAATATTGAACAATAAACAGAGGCTTGCTGCGGTTGTAATAATCAATAGCACCCTGGTGGAAGGGGTACTGGACGTCCAGAGCATTCCATTGCTCTCTCAATTGCTCTGCCGCGCTATGTTTTTCCGCGAGCTTCGAGCGGCTGGCAAACAACAACTCGGTAATCTCTCGCACTAAACTGGATGACAAACCAGCACGCCCTACCAGGGTCGCGGTTACCGAAAGAGTATGAATGGTGTCTTCAGGGTATCTACCGTAAACACGGGGAAATATTTTAAAAGCTTTGTAGTGTGGATAGACTTGCGACAACGCAAGAGTTTCATCACCAGAGCTGTCACCTCTATCTAAAGAAAGCAGTGTGAATTTGCCAGAGGCCAGCAATTTTTGAGTGATAGGTGAATTAATGGCGGTGAGCACAATAGCGGCATCGATACTCTCGGTTTCGAATGCACTAATCATATTTTCCATAGGCAAACTTGCCGGCTGATACGCTATGGAGAAATGGCTCAATAATTTTTCCGCTACCGCCTTGGTTCCGCTACCCTCTGGCCCAATGGCAATTTTTTTCCCTTCCAGGCTTTTTAGTCCGTAGCGATAATTCTGACCGACAGGAACAATGACATGGAGCACCTCATCGTATAGCGTGGCAATTACTCGCACTTTATCGTTACCGCTGGTATCACTTTGAACAAAGGCAAGATCCGCCAGACCATCACCTATCATTTGCATATTTTCAATGCTACCGGAGCTAAACTGCCTCGCGCTTACCTGGCGATTTATATGGGCATCTATAGATTCAGCCAAACCTTCACCCAGCCGGTCATATACACCACCAGAAAAACCCGTTGCTATTGTTAAGGTGGCTGGCCATCGTGTTGAATACTGAAAAGAAAAAAGCACCGCCGCGCTAACCAACAAAATAAGTGTGGTAACCGCACCTACGGTAATTTTAATATTGAGATGATTGAGCCTTTCCGTGCGCATAAATAGAGAGCCTGCTTATGCAGTTATTATTATTTCGTGCTTTTCTAACAGGAGTTCGAATTGATTGGGATTTACAGGGCGGCTGGCCAAATAGCCCTGATAGTAAAGGCAGCCGTAACGGCGAACTAGCTCAAGCTGATCGGCCGTTTCTACCCCTTCTGCGACCACATCCAGTTCCAGCATGTTCCCCATGGCACTGATGGTCTCCACCAAAACCCGATCATTTCGGTCCACGGTAATATCCCGCACAAAGCTTTGGTCAATTTTCAAGATGGACACCGGTAGTTTTTTCAAATAGCTGATAGAAGAATAACCGGTACCAAAGTCATCCAGTGCGAAATTTATTCCCTGCTCACACAAGGTAGACATGGTGTTAATGGTTTCATCGAGGTTGTGAATAACGATACCTTCGGTAATTTCCATTTCGAGCATTTGTGCATCGAACTCTTCTCTCTCCAGCGTGGCGGTAATATCCTCCACAAACTGCGACGAGCGAAATTGACGAGGACTAATATTGACACCCAAACGCATGTTCTTGGTCCATAAGCCCATACGTTGCCACTCTTTTACTTGCCGTAAGGAACGTTCCAGTACCCACATACCCACCTGCACAATCAAGCCAGATGTTTCTAGTATGGGAATAAACTCTGCGGGAGAAATCATGCCTCGCTCAGGATGGTTCCAGCGCAAGAGCGCTTCCGCACCAACAATTTTGCTGGAGTGAACATCCACTCGTGGCTGATAGTGCAAACTAAAGGCGTCTACTTCCAGTGCCCGGTGCAAATCACCTTCCATTACCAACACATTGCGAGCTCTATCTGCCATGTACTTATTAAAAAACTGGATGGCGTCTCTACCCTGCTCCTTAACCTGGTACATAGCGGTATCGGCATACCGCAGTAATTCGTGCACACCGGCGTCTTCCTCCGGATAAATTACGATGCCCACGCTGCAGGTCACATGCAGCTCAAGGTCGTGGTAGAAGTGAGGTTCGGAAACGTAGGCGCGGATTCGCTCACCGATCTCCTCTGCACGTAAAATTGCCGTAGGTAGCTCTTTACCCAGATTTGTCAGTACAACGACGAATTCATCACCGCCCAGACGCACCACCACATCGTCTTCAGATGCGATTGCCATCAGGCGCTGGGACACATGTTTTAATACGCCGTCACCGGCGGGGTGTCCAAGCGAGTCATTGATGTATTTGAACTGATCCAGATCGATAAACAGCAGAGCGCCATAGAATTTGTGTTTAGCTGACTTGCGCACTTCTTCTTCCAGGCGTTCAACCAGGTAGCTGCGATTGGGTAAGTCAGTAAGGGCGTCATGGTAAGCCATATGCTCCATTTGCGCCTGAGCTCGTTTGAGGTCTGTAATATCCGAGGAAACGACCAGCGCCACCACCTCATCGTAGAACTCCATGGGCATCACATGGGTGTGCATATTATGTTCTTCCCCGCCACTGCTAACCCACTTCTCCTCCCAGATCTGAGCGCTGATGCGCGACTTGATGACCTCCATATCCAGGGTGATCACTTCCTGAGGGTCGGTAATAAAGTATTCAGCAAAGTCACTCACATGGGAGCCACGCATGGCTTCCGGCGAAGTTTGCAGAAAGTCCGCCAGGGCTTTGTTGGCAAAGATGTAGTGGCCGTCTCTGTTACGGGCACCCACCCACACTGGCAGGCTATCGATGATTTGCCGCACGTGCTCCTCACTCTTACGCAACACCACTTCCACCGCTCGGCGCTTGGCGAGCGCCAGGTCCACCGCGTCCAGTAGCTGATTGCCACTGCTCACCAACTGGTTAAGCTCGTCGTCGCGATTGTGCGCAGGTATAGAAAGGCGCTGCTCACCGGGGCTACCAGGGTTGATCTGTTTAATTTGCGCCGCTATGCGAATAAGTGGCTTGGTAAGCATGTAGTGGAAGGCGACGAATAGAAACAGCACAAGAAAGAAGGACCGAATCAAACCAATGGTTATAACCACAGCAGAGTGCTTGTAAAAACGCGCGAACGCTGCATCCATATCCACCACAAACTTCATCTCGCCGTGCTCTCCCTTAGGGTTAGGGCCCGGTATATGAAGGGGTGCGCTGAATATCTTCAGATGTTGAGAGAGGTGTTTGGTAATCCAGATGGTGTTGCTGGTTCTTGGAATTCGCTGAGATTCGGCGAATTCCCGGCCATTTTCATCCGCAATGGTTACCGCAACGATGAAATCATTGACCATAATGCCTTCAACAACCTCGGCGGCCAAATTGTTATCCACCGTGTGGATCGCCCTAACGGCGGGCGGTGTGGACATATCGGTAATACTGGAAATCTGGTTATCAACCGTTTCCTTTTGCGCCTTGAAATCGATGTAGATCTGCACGGCGCTCATAAGCGTACCCACCAGCAGCGCCACTATCACACCTACTTTTGCCAGCCGGAACGATATACCCTGAAAAAAACCTTGCACCGTTTACCTTTTATGTTGCAGATGGGAGAAGTTGCCACACGGGAATGCAATTCTTTGGGCCCCGGCAAGCCAACATGGATATTTAAAGTAATTATTCACTAATATTAGCTCTTTTTATTTTATTTGACTCGCTACATGCTGGGTAAACTCTGATTAAGTGCAAGCTAAAGTGGTTTCTGCCATCAATGGCGACGCTCGCCTTCCCCCCGATGCGCTGCCGCTTGCCCGGAGAGCCCGGAGAACTCGGCCATTGTTAGATATTCAAAGCGTTTATAAATTGCACTACATCCTCCGGGTTAGCCGCATGTTCCGCCTGCTGCGCAGGGTCTTCTTCTAAGCTATCACGCTGCAGTGCAAGATCGTGGAAGTTGAACAGGCTGTTATCCGCCAATTGAGAAGGTGATACTCGCTGTAAGGCAGAGAATATCGTCTCTACTCGCCCGGGATGTTGTTTATCCCAGTCCTGAAGCATCTGCTTGATCACCTGGCGCTGAAGATTTTCCTGTGAACCACAGAGATTGCAGGGGATGATGGGAAAATTCTTCGCCTGTGCAAAGTCATCCAGATCTTGCTCGGTGCAATAGGCGAGAGGTCGAATAATGATATTGCGCTTGTCGTCGGCGAGCAGCTTGGGCGGCATTGCCTTTAGGCGACCGGCATAGAATAGATTAAGAAAGAGAGTTTCAACGATATCATCGCGGTGATGACCCAGTGCTATTTTAGTCGCGCCAATTTGCTCGGCGAAGCCATACAAGGTTCCCCGCCGCAGACGGGAGCATATGCCGCAGGTAGTCTTGCCTTCCGGCACCACCGACTTCACCACGCTGTAAGTATCCCGCTCGACAATGTGGTACTCCATATCGAGGGTGTCCAAATAAGCTGGCAACACGTGCTCCGGAAAGCCCGGTTGCTTCTGGTCGAGATTAACCGCAACCAGATCAAAGTTCACCGGAGCACTGCGCTGCAATGAGCGCAAAACCTCCAGCATACCGTAGGAATCCTTACCTCCAGACAGGCACACCATGACCTTGTCTCCTTCCTCGATCATGCTGTAGTCGGCAATCGCGCGGCCTACATTGCGGCGCAAACGTTTCTGTAATTTATTGAACTCGAGGCGGCTTTTTCGGGTGAGCTGATCCAATGACTACTCCAATACTGCAAAAGACGCCTATTGTACGTATTTAGGGCCGCAAAACGCGAATTTTATCCGTTCTGTTAATGATGAATGCCCAGCTCGATTACACTGGCCAGCTCAGACCAGCAGCAGACAATTAATGTCCCCACGGCAGCACTTCTCCCGACTGAGGCAAATGCTTGCCGAGCAAAACCTGCCTGAGTTATTCCCGCCAAACAGCATGTGGCTATTCAAGCCCCTGTTTATGCGGATTATGGCAAGTAACACGATTTTATCTTCACTAGGCACACGCTTTGCTATATCCAATCAGTAACCCAGCTTAAGAGACTCTACTCACAATGATGCCAAAGCTTCATCATCACAGTGCAAAGCCCGCCACTAAAACAGATTGGAAAGTATGGGAAGCCGATATTCTGGTAGGCTGCGGGCTAAAGCATCAATTTGTAAGTATCCACCTGCCTCGCTCCGGCGAAACACTACAGAGCTTTATCCATGGCTTCGACCTGCAAAGCGGGCTCTTACTGCTAGACAGCCTTTACCCCACCCCCACGCACAAATTGCTGAAAGGTGATGTCATTTGGATACAAATTCGTTGTGAGCATGGCTTTTACAACCTTAAGACCCAGTTGAAAGAAATCGATGGCTACCGGGGTGGAGAGATGTTGACTGTGAGTGCGCTCTACAGCGAAGTGAATCAAAACCGTCGCTGGAACACCCGCGTATTTTTTGATGTGCGCAAAGGCCCCGAAGCAGAGTTTCAGCTTTTAAACGACCCCTTGCAAAAAGCCAGTGTGGCAAACCTCAGCCGCTGGGGAGCACAACTGGAAGTGTATGGCAAAGATCTAAAACAGCCCCTGGCGATGCAAAACAAACTGCAGTGTTTAATCACCTTTAACGACCATTTTCAAATGACTCTAAACAGCGTGGTAAAGCAGTGTAAATTTTTACGCAAGCCCTGCTGTCATAGCCAGATCCGGGTACAATTCGTTCAGCTCGGCGAAACCAGCCAAGCTCGGCTGGATACCTTTATCCACTCTATCGCTGCACCTCTTAATGTGCCGTCCTCTGCTGAAGCTCAGCTTTCCAATTTTGCTGTCGCATAGGGCAGCGCTGAATAATGGGTTAGAATCCGCTTATCCTCGTTCAGCGACTGTTGTGCATAAACATGATCAAATCAAGACCGGCTTTATCCATACCCGAAGCATTAAGTATCGACAAACAGCACATTTGGCACCCCTACTCGTCCATAAATGCCCCCCTCGACAACTATCTTGTAGACACTTGCAAAGGTGTTCGAATAAAGCTTAAAGACGGCACCGAACTCATTGACGGCATGGCATCCTGGTGGAGTGTTATCCACGGCTATAATCATCCCGAATTAAATGCAGCCATTCATGCTCAGCTTGAAAAAACCGCACACGTCATGTTCGGAGGGCTTACTCACGAGCCAGCCATTGAACTGGCTGAAAAATTGATTAATGTAAGTCCCGATGGTCTCGAACACGTATTCTTCAGCGATTCCGGCTCAGTGAGCGTTGAAGTTGCGATTAAAATGGCCATCCAGTATTGGCAGAGCAGGAAGCAGCCGGAAAAACACCGACTTCTCTCTCTTCGCCGCGGCTATCACGGTGATACCTTTGCAGCCATGTCAGTGTGTGACCCGGAAACTGGCATGCATCATCTATTTAACGAAGTACTGGCAAAACAACTATTTACCGAGGCGCCGCAGTGTAAATTTGAAGATGAATGGCGTGATGAATATATTGCCGATATTGAGATACAACTGAAAACCCATCACCAGAGTCTTGCCGCAGTGATACTCGAACCTATCGTACAGGGCGCAGGTGGCATGCGTTTCTATTCACCACGTTATCTACAAGAGGTTAAAAAACTCTGCGAACACTATCAGGTACTTTTAATTGCCGATGAGATAGCCACTGGCTTTGGGCGTACAGGAAAAATGTTTGCTTGCGAACATGCCAACATTAGCCCGGATATTCTATGCCTCGGTAAAGCGCTAACTGGCGGATACATGACCCTGGCAGCCACCCTATGCAGCCATGAAATTGCACAAACTATTTGTGCAGGAGAAGCCTCCTGTTTTATGCACGGCCCTACGTTTATGGCAAACCCTCTGGCCTGTGCAGTTTCCAACAAAAGCCTGGAGTTGTTATTTAACAACGACTGGCAAGCAAAGGTTAACAATATTGAAACTCAGCTTAATTCGCAGCTGGCGCAGTGTAGAGACTTACCCAATGTAGCAGACGTAAGGGTGCTCGGCGCTATTGGCGTGGTGGAAACTTTGGCGCCCGTGGAAATGGCGAAAATAGTACCCCTGTTTGTTGAGGAGGGTGTTTGGCTGAGGCCCTTCGGCAATCGTGTTTATGTTATGCCTCCCTACATTACGACCAACGCGGAATTATTCTCCCTCACCGAGGCCATGCATAAAGTGTTACAGAAAATGTAGGCCCGCAAAGAACCCCTTAGCCATGACGACATAATTCATAAACCGCAGTAGCTGTGCGACCACCGTTACTGTATGTCAGTTCTGAGCATAGATCCTTAAGAAGACTAAGCCCCCGCCCATGGCTGTGCTCACTTTCTGATGAGATTGCTTCCCGCTCCTCAACATCAAAGCCTTCACCACAGTCGGTGATAACAAGTTTCACCTTGTTGGGCTCCCCCCGTAAATAAATAAAATCAAGCTCTATAAATTCGTCTGTAAGCCCGTCCAGGCGTTGCTGACGTTGACGATAATACTCTTCGAATCCATCGGCGCTGGATTTCAAATCCGATGAGAGTTGCAATACACCATGTTCAAGAGAGTTACTGTAGAGCTCACTCACAATAGTAAATATTTTATCCTGGTGTAATTCAATTCCCTGAATACTGGCGACAAAAGCAAGTATTTGATTGACGATGCTGGTGTCCCTTAAATCCTCTCCTTCGAGGCGCATGGACAAGCGCCAGGGAAAAGATTTAGCACCATGATGCTTCGCGCCTACATCAACAATCTCGTTACTGTCACGATCCTTATGCACTAGAGGCCCGCCGGTGTACTCGACGATGGATATATCATCTGACTGCTCACAACCTTCATGAAACTCATTTACGGCCTGAGTAACTTTCACTACCACGTCCTCACCGCCTTTCAGTACCAGCGCTTCCAGGCGCTCCAAGCCAAACTCTTCTCCGTCTTTATTACTCGCCTCATTGACACCATCGGTATAAATATATATTTTTTCACCGGGGTCCACGGTAATAATTTGCGGGCTATCATCGAACTCTTCGCTTTCCAGGATTCCCAGAGGCATATGCATGGATTGCACGCGCTCCAAATTAGTACTGCCTACTTTAACCCTTAGGAAGTCATTCATACCACCAGACCACAAAGTCATTTTTTCGCCGGTGTAATCAATATGAGCGATAAATGCACAGCAAAACATATTTGCCGGTAGTAGCTCATAGAGCCGGGTATTCAGTTCTGTGGCAATTTGCGAGATACCCGCTTGATGGGAGACCAGTGTAAAAAAAACCTCAGCAACGGGCAGAGAACCCATTGCAGCAGCAAGGCCGTGACCGGTGAAGTCGCCGACGATCAGATACAAGCCACCACTGGGCGAAGCTGCTGAAAGCACCATATCCCCGTCAAACATAGACATGGGCGATGTGTATGTTGAAATATTCTCACAGATAGTTTTGCTACGTTGATTACATCGCGCAAAAATATGCTCGACAATACTATGCTCACGAGAAACAAGCTGATTGTGATACTGCAAACTCTGATGCGCTGACTTTAAATTTGAGTACAGGCTCTGCGAACGAGCATGCGCCTTTATTTTGGCCAGTAACACATTTTCGTTAACTGGCTTTGGAACAAAATCATCACCACCGGCATCTAGGCATTGGGCAACCATATCAGCATCATCCAAGGCGGTAACAAATATCACAGGCACAAAGCGTTCTTCATCCTGCTTAATAATTTTTGTTGCCGCTATGCCGTCCATTTCGGGCATATTGATGTCCATTAAAATAAGCTCTATGCCGCTATCATTTTTGAACATCTCACACGCAGCTTTGCCGTTTTCTGCTTCTACGCAAGAATGCCCCTCGTCTTCTAAAATAAAGTTTAGAAGATCTCTGTTGTAGGCATGATCATCAACTATAAGTATTTTCAAAGTCGTCCCAACCTGAAAACGTGTTTTTAACCAAGCAGAATAACCTTAAGCATAAGCAGCCGCTTAGGCTCAGGTTATTTCAAACTTGGTATCAAAGCGAGAAATGGAAAAGATCTTTTTGATTTGATCATTGGCATTAATGATTTTAATTTTAACATCACAATCTTTAAAATAACTTCGCGCATTGATCAGCATACCAAGCGCGGAACTATCCATGTAACGTGTATTTTTAAAATCAACAATTAAACTTTTCCGCTTAATACCGTTAAGGCTTTCGTAGCTGGATCTAAACTGGTCAACCGAGCCGAAATCAAAGCGCTCCCCCAAGGAAATGACTGGATCTCCATCTTGCTTGTTCAATACGTTTATTGACATTCTATAGTGGCCTCTAAGGTGAAAGGGGAATTTTAGTAGAGTTCAATTTCACCTGAACCGGCGTCATCGATACTTGTTTTTTGGATTGGCTGCAAATTTTCCAACTGGAGCTGAAGAGATTCCAGTGCGTTTTCAAGATGATTCTGATTTCTCCCAGCATCGACAATTACACTGACCAATTGCGTCAGATAACCCGACTGACCGCTAATTTGCTGCGCCAGTTGAGATACTCTATCCGCCGACTGTAGTGCGGTGACGGCACTGCCTATTTCCATTTTAATCTCTTCACCAATTTCGGCACCGCGAGTAACACTTTCTGTTACTTTTTCGTTCACCAGCTCTAATTCCGAGAGCATGGCGTCCAAGTGGCCTTTTGCATCTATAGCTATGTTCATGTCCAGCGATGCTATCTCACCAACAACTTTTTCAACATTGGTTACGGTATTTTTTGCCGTTTCTGCGCGCTCCCGAATCTGCTCGTTTAGCGCATTAGAATCCTGCGAGAGCTTCCTCACTTCGTCGGCAACAACGGCAAAGCCTCTTCCGGCTTCGCCGGCTCTAGCTGCTTCAATCGCTGCGTTTAGCGCCAGCAGATTGGTTTGATCGGCAATTCCGCGAATATCATTGATGAGTACAAACATACCATCCAGGTGTTTTACCATGTCCTGTATGTTGTGCACCGCCTGTACACTTTTGTCGCTGATATCAATGAACAGGCGAACGTAATCATCCAGAATGCTGCCCACCTCATTGGCAAAGCGCTTTAGCGATACATCATCACCAGACTCGCTGGCAACCGTCTTGCTGGATAACTGATCCACAATACCCATCATCAGGTCTTTTTCCGCGTTTGCAGAATCAGATAAACCCTGGAAGCTGGTATGCAGGCGAATAGATGATTCTTCTACCGTCTTTTGGATGCTGTCAGACAAAGCGACTAATTCATTGCAAACAGGCAGAGCTACCTGCTCGATCTTTGAATCTACCTCACGGAAGCGGTTCATCAGGCGCGCCTGTATGCTCTCCTCAACACTGTCCGAGTCACCGCTATCCACGCCACTGCTGAAAAAGGTAATAGACACGCACAGAACAAGAAGCCCAGAAGAAATTAAGGGTGAATCAAATAGAAAGATTAGCGAAATGGCAACAGCCGCTGCCAGCACAGGGATGGCAAACTTCGCCAGTTTATTCTCCACGTAGCGCCCTCAAGATAAAACAAATGCAGTTCTCAACATCCTAAGACTAGACCTTAAGCGCTGCGATCGCCAGTGAGGGAAAGGAAGGGGAAAGACAAAGGAGACGCCATGCGCCTCCCAGCAAATGAAGGGTAGCGTCTGCTTACATGCGTCCTATGCCGATGGCATCACGAATGTTAAGTAACATCGCTGAACTTACCGCACGGGCTTTTTCTGCACCCGCCTGCAGTATCTCCTCAATCTCTGCAGTATTCGCCATCAATTCGTTATAGCGCTCTCTGGCCGGCGCCAATTCTTCGTTAACAAGCTCAAACAACTGCTTCTTGGCTTCACCCCATGCAATGCCCTGCTTGAACTGCTCCCGCATCCACTCAGTTTTCTCTTCATCGGCAAAAGCCTGCCAGATTTGAAACACAGTAGAATCATCCGGGTCTTTGGGCTCACCAGGTTCCAGCAAGTTGGTCTTAATTTTATTGATGTGCTTGCGAAGTTGCTTTTCGGGTATAAACAGGGGAATGGTATTGTTGTAACTTTTACTCATTTTCCGCCCATCTAGGCCCTGCAGGACGGCAACAGAATCATCGATTTTAGCTTCCGGCAGCACAAACACTTCCGAGAAGTTGTGATTAAAACGACCAGCGATATCTCGCGCCATCTCAACATGTTGAATTTGATCTTTGCCGACAGGAACATCTGTGGCATTAAACATGAGAATATCCGCCGCCATTAGCACGGGGTAAGAATAGAGCCCCATGGAGACGCCGAAATCAGGGTCTTCTCCGTCTTCCTGGTTCTTTGCCACAGCTGCCTTGTATGCATGCGCCCGGTTCATTAAGCCCTTAGCGGCCATACAGCTGAGAATCCAGCTCAGTTCGGTAATTTCCGGCACATCGGACTGGCGGTAAAAAACAGCTTTGTCAGTATCCAGGCCCAGCGCCAGCCAGGTGGCAGCAACCTCTCTGGATGACTGGCGAATCAGTTCCGGCTGATGGCATTTGATGATGGCATGCAGGTCAGCCAAAAAGTAAAAAGCCTCTGCATCCTGCTTGCGACTGGCCTGAATGGCTGGGCGTATGGCGCCAACATAATTTCCAAGGTGGGGGGTACCGGTTGTTGTTATCCCCGTTAATACTCGTTTCTTAGACATACTTATTCCAATCTTATTTTATTCTTGCGCCCCGCTACCACGCGGAACCGGCGGTAATATACCATGCACTCGCTTCGGGGCCACGGGCGACATCAATACCCATACGAAATCCGTAACGGCGTGCAATGAGATAGCGAAAACCTGCACCCCGGGCAACCCGGTCTTCAGCATCACTCAGCGCATGCCACTGTGAAGCGGTTCTTCCCGCTCCAGCAAAGCCATTTATGCTCCAGCGGCTATCGATATTCCATGTAAGCTCCAACTCAGAAACTGCTACCGCCTTACCCTGATAACGAGCCGCCGGAATACCGCGTAAAGAGATAAAGGGCAAAACAAAGTGAGGTAGAAAGGCTTCAGAGTCCGCATACTCTGTTGCCAAACGCAGCCCCATCTTCCAGCGTTTACTCAAGCGCCAGTAATTCAGCCCCTCTAATTTGGCCATACTGTACTCGATATCACTGCCTATAGCGTCGTCAAACCATGTGTATTCAACGCCGTAAAGGTAGCCCTCGGAGGGGCTGAAGATATTATCCCTGCTGTCATATTCAGCAATCAGCCCCAAGCCCGATGTATTTACCCGATAACGGAGTAAATTCTCCAGCCCCTGCTGAAATTCTGGCGGCAAGTTTGGAGGCAACAATTCGCCAAGGTTGGCCAGGCTGACATCCGCCGATACATATTGCTGCTTCGGCCCGATAAAAACGCGGCTATCGCCGAGCTGAAATTTTAAATTCTGAAGAATGGCCCAGGCTGCAGTATTCAGGGTAATGGGCTTGGGCAAGGCAACGGAGTCTGTGCCATAAAAGTCGAGATTGATATCACCGTATCCGCCACCTCCCATGTACCTTACTTTTCCACCCTTCCAAATGCCCATGTGCCCGCCAGCAAGCAACCATGACTCATTACCCGTGTAAGCTCCAAAGGCGGCAGAGGCGCTGGGAGGTAGCAGAAACCTGGAGGCATCTACTTCGGCCTTGCTCATATTCTCCAGCCGAGCATCACGTGAGCTTTCATCTTCATGAAAGAACACTCCAAGCATGCCAAGCCCCCCGCCTACTGCCTGATCGGTGATAATCATAGGGACAGGCAGGAAGCCGTAGGCGTTTTCAGCCAGATACTGGCTGACATCGAAGCGCTTATCAAAGGGATCAAAAAACTGAGAGGAAAAATCACCCGCAATTGCCATTCGCCAAGGCAGTAAGCAGTAAACAACTATGAAAGCAAGGCAGGGCTTAAGTATTGAAAAGCAAGAGCGTAGCATGCTTAACTCACCAATTAAAATGAACCCAATTGTAGCGTGTTTGACGCTAGTTATCTGCGGGCCACTAGCTCCAGTAACTCCTGGTAACTGCCTCGTTTTACCTTCCAACTCAGGTGATTGATATCCGGAGCAGCGGGCAAACTTTGTTGTAGCCTAAACTGGTCCGCATACTTTCTAATTCTGTCCGCACAGGAAAAACTTTCCGACTCCACCGCGCCATGAGTTTCTGGCGATTCATTCTGGAAACAGGATTGATAACGGTATTGCGGCAAGAACAGTTCAGTATACGCCAAGCGGTCGGGCACTAAAGGCAAACACCCCGCAGCCACTGCTTCTAAAACCGCCAGGCCCTGAAAATCATGTAATGCGGTCGATAATACAATATGACATTGCTTCAACAAGCGACCATAGTCACTCTCGTCTTTAATGTAACCCCAACGCCCTTTCCAGCCTCGTTTTTCAAGGAGTTGTTCTATCCTGGGAAACGCCTTTGGGATATTACGAAACTGCTGGCCAACGATATGAAATTTTAAATCCAGCTGCTCTGGTAGAGCTTGTATGCATGCGAGTAACTTATCAGGCCCCTTATCGTACTCCCAGCGGTGGTTCCAAAGTATATGAAGCTCAGAATCACCGGAAATAGCTTTTTTTTGCTGCTCCGGGCTATACAAGTATTGCTCCAGTGGCACCGGCAAGATTTGAGACTTATTTTCCAGCTCTTTGACAATACCTTCGGGCACTGCATCCGGCATTTTAGCCAACAAGGTTTCCACCCCCAAATGAAAAGAACTCAAATTGTAGGCTGTGTTAAATACCAGGCGATTTGCAGCCAGCGCGGAGTATAGGTTTACCATCCTCGGTTCGAGAGGATAATGCTGGTTGGAAGATAGGGGGTAGGCAAATTGATTTTCGTGAAAATACAAAATACTCGGCACGTAACCCAATGAAGGAACTAAGCCTTTAAGTGTTGCAAGATCCACCATTGAAGTGGCAATGATTAGATCGTAAAACTTTTTTAGTGTTGCCTGCTCCCCTCTGGACCAACTAATACCATTACCGCGAATGCGCCAATTAAAATAGCGTGGGGGAAGACTTAAAACAGTCCAGTTATGCTCACTGCAATTTTCTACGAGAGAGCAACGCCACTTGCGATGGCTCTCCGCATCGTAGCCAGAGAGAAGAAGAATATTCATAGAATGTGCCGGTATCTAGACGTATCGCTCAAACACCGGCGCTACTCATTATCGGTTTTAGGTGTATTTTTTTTATTTTCTAGCGCATAAATTACTGCGTGGGAGCCTTGAGTATCATCGCATCGAAACCCGCCTGACAAAGCAAATGGGCGGCAATATCCGCTCGACTACCAGCATCATCTGGCACCAGGTACACATTGGTATGCCCCAGCTCTGTAAGAGAGCTTCTAAGACGAGACAGGGGAATATTAATTGCGCCGGGCACATGCTGCATGCGATATTCCATTGGCATTTTTACGTCGAGTAGTTTGTAGGGTTTTCCCAGGTTTTCTAGACGATGGTTTTCAACGTATCGCACTACAGGCGCTTTTAACAAGGCATTAAAATCTTCCGTATTCAAGCGCTTTAAACGCCCCTTGCTGAGCATTTTTACGCTGGCATTTCTCGGGGTTGAACCCAATAGAGACTCTTCACCAAAAAACTGTCCTGGGTGAATCGTTAGATCCACACTTTCGCTGCAATTATATACCTTGGCGCTACCACTTACTAAAACGTAAAAGTAGTCACCTTTCTCTCCCTCTTTTACCACAAGCTCGCCTTTCTTCACGGCGAGATCTTCAAAGCGAAGAAACAGCTCCTGCACCTGAGTCAGTGGAATTTTTGAGAATAAAGGGGCCTGTAATAAGGCAGCCATCCAGTCGCTGCCATCATCGCTGATTTCCTGAACCTCGAATTCGCCGGTAGTAAAATCAGATTCATCGAAGTCGTCAAAACCGCCGGACGCCGCCGACTGACTCCAGGCCGTAAGGCGATCAAGCACCTCAGCATCTATAGAAAAGGCCTTCACTTTCGTAGATTTAGCGACACCAGAGCACACGGTGGGAGAGTCTGCATTGAGGGCAGTCTGAGCAAGGGGAGAAGCCCCTAACACTGTGGAGACGTAGAATGCGCTGTTTATGAGGTCTACCTGACCGTCAAGCAAATAATATTTGGACGCAACGGCTCTGCCTCGCTTGAACAGCATCTGGCCTTTGGTGAACTCTTCGACTTGTAGTTTATTCAGTGCTTCCTGCAGATATTCATCTTCTAGTCCATTAAAAGGAACAAAACTTTTTAAAGTATGGATATCCAACATTTAATTTCCTCGTAGGGAAAATAGCTCTAGCCTGTGGGCGAGAGCAACGAACACCGGCTTGGGGAAACACTTTCTTGCTCGATTCTGCAGCCTCGATTAGAAGCAAAAACACACCAAGAGTACAATTAAATGAATACCACGCCAAAGGTTTCAAACTTTAATACTAGTTTTACAGTGAGTCTAGAGCGGGAAGGGCTTTTCGAGACACAAACCGACTTAGTAATTCATACATGTGACCAAGGTCATGCTTCCCAGCCAGTTCCCGAACCGAATGCATGGCAAATGTCGCAAGGCCGATGTCAACCGCGGTGATTCCCAAGCCCGCTGCTGTAATAGGGCCGATGGTGCTGCCACAGCGCATATCTGCACGCGTGACGTATTGCTGCAGGGGAATATCGGCGTCATTGCCCTTAGCAAGCCAGCGAACCAGAGCGGATGTTGAGCTGTTTGTGGCATAGCTCTGGTTAGCGTCGAACTTAATAACCGGCCCTTTGTTCAATAGCGGCCCGTGCTGATCATCATGCACTTTGCTGTAATTTGGGTGCACACCATGGGCATTGTCCGCAGATATCAGTACAGACCGCCTCATAGCACGCTGGCGAGCTTCCTGATCTCCCGCCAAACGGCCAATAATCTCTTCGAGCAGGGGCCCCTGGGCACCGATATCGGATCTGCTTCCAACCTCTTCGTGATCGCTGCATAGCAGAATGCTGGTGTGCTCCCCAGCTGAATTCAGTAAAGCCTTTGCTCCCAAATAACAGCTCAGCAGGTTATCCAGCCGGGCGCTGGCAATGAACTCCTTACCCAAGCCAACCACCCCAGGCGGCTGTGTATCATAAAAACTGAGGTTGAAGTCGAGCACTTCCTGCACATCATCGTCAATCAGCTCCGACAGCATGGCGCGAAAATTAATTTTGTCATCGCTTTGCCGCAGCAATACATTCATATCCGTCTGCGGATTCACCGTACGGCTTGTATTTGCCTCTCGATCCAAGTGAATCGCCAGGCTCGGTATTGTGGCAATGGGCTCGACAAAGTCGATAAGCGTAGATCTCAGCTCACCAGAGGCATCCAGGTAGACGACATTACCCGCCAGAGACAGATCGCGGTCGTACCAAGGGTTCAGCAACGCCCCGCCATACACCTCTATTCCCAGTTGGTAATAGCCTTTTGTTTGCAATTCCGGCGAAGGCTTGACCTTCAGGCAAGGGCTATCGGTGTGTGCACCGATTACGCGAAAACCGTTCTCTGCAAGCGCAGTGCTACCGTAAGCAAACGCTACGAGAGATGAGCCACCTCTAACGACGAAATAGCGCCCCCCCTCTTGCAATTGCCAGGCATCTTTCTCGTTTAAGCGAGTGAACCCGGATTCACACAGCAGCGCAGCCAGCGATCTGGTGGCGTGAAACGGCGTGGGAGATGCCGCAATGAATTCCAATAAACCTGTGCAGAGATCAGTTTGTGTCATAGCCAAATTACAATGTGAAAAAGATAAGCATTACACCGAGCAACAAACGGTAAATAACGAACGGCATCATGCTCAGCTTTTGAATAAAACTTAGAAAGTAGTGAATACAAAGGTAAGCGCTTACTGCCGATATTACAACACCAAGCCCTATTGCCAGCCAGTCTACAGCGGTATCACTCAGTATCAATTGCAGGCCTTTATAGCCGCCACTCAACACGATAATCGGTATTGAAAGCAAGAAGGAGAATTTCGCGGCATCGGTACGCGTAAAACCCAAAAAAAGTGCCGCCGTAATAGTGATACCTGAGCGGGAAGTTCCTGGGATTAAGGCGAGCGCCTGGGCCGCGCCAATAATCAATGCAGTGATCAAGGTCAGTTCAACCAGGTTTTTGGTAGTACCAGACACCCGATCTGCCACTGCCAGTAATAAGCCAAAGATTATGGTAGTTGCAGCAATAACTGCAGTGGAGCGTAAATTCGCTTCAATAAAATCGTCGAACAGTAAACCAAACAAAGCAGCCGGTATAGTTGCGGCGATAATGTACCAGGCAATACGCGCATCGTCATCCACGCCTCTACCGACAACGGAGAGGCTCCAGCTCGAAATCAAACGAATAATTTCCGTTCGAAAATAAATGACAACCGCAGCCAGGGTGCCCACATGTACCGCAACATCAAACGCCAAACCCTGGTCTGGCCAGCCCAATATTTCTTTAGGCAATATGAGGTGCGCGGAACTTGATATCGGTAAAAATTCGGTAATCCCCTGAATGAGGGCCAGAATAACAACTTGAATTAAATCCATTGATAATTCTCTTTAAATAAAATCATTTAAGTTTCTAGGCGGAATTTAAATACGACGAATGGGAAAAGGGCGCGCCTAGTGTCGTTGACGGATGCGTTTCCTCTTGTGCCAGCTGACTTCATTACGCAAGTACAGAGGCTCAATACTGCCAATGGGAAAGTGCTCTTTACCGTTTTGTAACAGTTTTTGCTCGGCAAGTATTAGTGCATCACTAGCATGCGGCTTGAGCTCTGGATAGCGAGCTTCCACGGAATAATCGTTTAATTCAGGCAGAGCCCAGCCATGACCACAAGCCATTATTGTTGCGCCCCTAAAGTTATCCTCAATGTCCTCCAAAAAAGCGGAGGGAGAGCAAACCTTCGGCTCCAGGCATGATACGACTATAGCGCCCTCTTCCCGCGTATAAGCCTGCCAATAAACCTCACCCATGCGTGCATCCAAAGCGGGGATGATGACAGATGTTTTCTCACAGGAACCCTGCGGCGGATAGCCAGGCTTAGTTTCAAGATCAAGAGACTTGGCACACTGTAATGCCATCAATTCCAGGGTGCTAAGTCCAATAATGGGTAAGTCTGCCCCATAAGAGAGGCCCTGCACCACACCGAGACCTATGCGAATTCCCGTAAATGAACCGGGCCCTACAGATACGGCGATTGCATCAAGGCCTTTTAAGCCAAGGCTTGCCTCCGAAAGGAGCTCTTCGATAAGAGGAAGAAGCACTTTTGAATGTGATTTCGGCGTGTCGCAACTGCGGCTGGACGTATTACCGTTTACGGATAGCGCAAGGGAACAGACTTCCGTTGAAGCATCCACGGCGAGGATATTAAAAGGGCTGCTTTTTGTCATGGGGAGAGGTTTATACCAAATCAATTCGCTTTGTAAATAAAAATCTCAAAAAGACGCTTATCAAAGGTATTTGCAGATTTTACACTTTGCCCAAGCTGACCTGAGGCTTAAGCGGCACAAGTGCCAGGATTCAAGGGGCTGTCTTTAAGAGCCTGTTTTTTAAGAGCCTGCTTTTAAGAGCTAAAGTCACCAAGATATTCGCGGGCTTAGGCCTCACGGTTAGGACTGACAGGAGGATGAGTATGCTTTACAGCATCGGCGCCAAGTGATTTCCTGCAGGAAAATCGATTTTTGTAATTTGGCATCCAAGATATCGGCACTAAAATTACCTTCGATAATTACCCTCAATCAAGGCACCTAAAAAACGGCATGCGCTCTTTTTGCGACAAGCGCATGCCGATTTCTTGGTATTTAAATCGAATCATTCGATTCAAATACCACTTCATAGCACCCTCGAGGCAACGGAGCCTCTGTTAAGAATAATATTTTATAATTTTGTGGTTTGCACGTTTTTTAAGGTAAATAGACAAAAAAAATACAATTTCAATTTAAATAAGACCGAATCACGTCTGGAAAGCCCTGCCTCACCACCAATAAATCGAAATTCAACATTAACCAGCTTTTCAGGGCGGATGACCCAAAGCAAAATTTTACTCGAGCCCGAGTCCGACCTCATTATGCAATAAAGATTAAAACTGGGGAGTTTTGACTAAAATTGACCTCAATTCATTTACGTATTGCTGTTTTACTGCGAGTAAGGGGCACAAAAAAAGCCCCTGTTGGGGCTTTTAGAGGTTTTTTAACTTTTGTACCGACACTTTTATTCCAACGAACATTAGCGCGGTAAGCCAATAAATACTCTCTAGGCTTTCAACACACCCAATACGGCCGCTTTAATATCGTCCAGAGAACCAACACCTTCTACTCGGCTAAACTTTACCGGCTTATCTGTAAGGCCTTGGTAGTAATCCACCAAAGGCTCTGTTTGCTCATGGTACACAGAAAGACGATTGCGAACTGTTTCCTCTTTATCGTCCGCTCGTTGCACCAGAGGCTCACCCGTTTCGTCATCCAGCCCCTCCTGCTTGGGTGGGTTGTGACTTATGTGATAAATCCGCCCCGAGGCTTCATGAACCCTTCTGCCAGCTAGGCGCGAAACAATTTCATCATCCTCTACATATATTTCGAGCACGTGATCCAATTCCACGCCGGAATTGTTTAAAGCTTCTGCCTGAGGGATGGTTCTTGGGAAACCGTCAAATAGGAAACCGTTAGCACAATCGTCTTGTGTGATACGTTCCTTAACGAGGTCGATAATAATGTCATCAGACACCAAACCACCGCTGGTCATAATATCTTTAACTTTGAGCCCGAGAGGCGTTCCAGCTTTAACGGCTGCTCTCAGCATATCCCCGGTAGAAATCTGAGGCACACTAAAAGCTTCCATAATATATTTAGCTTGGGTTCCTTTTCCGGCGCCTGGAGCACCCAATAAAACTAATCGCATTTTGCACACCTCACATTGTAACTATAGAGCCCGCGTTTAATGAGCTTTGTGTTTAAAACCCGACCGGCGCACTTTTAACGAAAAGCACCGTAGTCCAGTTTTAATTCTGCATTTTTACATGCGCTATCGCTTATATTAATCGCTCAGCAAGCCTCAAGCGCTAATTTTTGAAGGCCGATACCATACACGTCAGCTTGATCATTAACAAGCCAATCAGGTCAACTCGGGCAACACATAATTCAGTCTTATTCGAAGGCGCGCAGCTGAGCAAAAACCATGAAGCAATAGAGAAGCTGAAAAACCTGGCGAACCTGAACAAAAAACGACCAAAACGTTCAAGAGAGTGCGTTCAGTCATGCGAAGGGGCTTGCTTTGCGCGTTTCCAGAGTTCTTCCATTTGCCCTTGATTTGCCTCAGCTAGGGCTATGCCCTTCTGCTCGAGGGCTGTTTCAATGAAATTGAATCGCGTTTCAAATTTTTTATTAGCCTGCCGCAATACTTGCTCTGAGTCCCACTTAAAATGCCTTGCAAGGTTTACACAGCTAAACAACACATCACCAAGCTCCTCTTGAATGTGATCGAGCGAGGCCGGTTGCTGGTCAATTTCCTGCTCAAGCTCGGCAATTTCCTCTTTTAATTTTTGTAAAACCTGTTTGGGCTCGCTCCAGTCAAAGCCCACTTGTGCAGCCCGCTTCTGCAGCTTCTGTGCGCGCTGCAATGCAGGCAATGCTGAAGGCACATCATCCAGAGCACGGGCTTTGCCTTTTGTATTCCGCTCGCCCTGCTTAATTGCCTCCCAGGATGCTTTAATACTCTCGTCGGTAACCTGCTCGTTTTCCGAGCGCCGACTCTGCAGACTACCGCTCGGAAAAACATGAGGGTGCCGCCGAATGAGCTTTGCAGTAATAAGATGAACAATATCGTGAAAATCCCAGCGTTGCTCCTCACTGGCCAGTTGCGCGTAAAAAATCACCTGAAATAAAAAGTCTCCCAGCTCTTCTTTTAAGTGCTCAAGGTCGTTTTGCTCAATGGCATCAACAACTTCATACGCCTCTTCAATTGTTGAGGGAGTGATAGAACGATAATCCTGTTTCAAATCCCACGGGCAACCCGTAAGCGGATCCCGCAGGCGAGCCATTAGATAAATCAGGTCGTCAATTGTGTATTTTTCACGGCTGGAGGGTTTCATTGAGCTTTATACTTTTCGGCGCACGGCAGACACGTTAGGTAGTTGCCCGAGTTTTGCCAGTACTTTACTCAGCTCATTAAAATCGGTGATTTCAATTTGCAAGGTCATGTCCACTGTGTTTTTATTTTTGTTGGATAGGGTTTGCATGGCACTCACGTTAACTTTTTCTCTATCGAGTAAAGTGGTGATATCACGTAAAAGCCCGTGACGGTCAAAAGCTTCCAAAGCAATTGTTACAGAGTAGGTTTGCGAAGGCTCTTCAGCCCAACCTACGGTGATTATTCGCTCCGGTTCAATGGCTTGCCGCTGCAGCAGGTTGATGCAATCGACTCGATGTATAGATACCCCGCGCCCGAGCGTAATGTAGCCTGAAATTCTGTCACCAGGGATAGGTTTACAGCACTGTGCTATATGGGACAGCAGGTTTCCCACACCATCAATATAGACATCTGCGCCGCCAGTTTCGTCGGTAGCTCTACCAACAAGTGACGCAGCGGGATTTTCGTGTTTGTCAATATTGAGCAGGCGCTGGGCAGAATTAATAACTTTTTCGACACCCAGTTCAGCAGCGCCCACTGCAGCATATAAATCATCAAGCGACTTTAAATTTAAACGATTAGCAAGGTCTTCGTAGCTCAGGTTTTCAACCGCCAAGCGTTTAAATTCATGATCAAGAAGTGCGCGCCCGTCGGCAATATTCTGATCACGATCCTGCTCTCTGAACCAATGTTGCAAGCGACTGCGCGCCCTTGAGGTTGTGATATACCCCAGATTGGGGTTTAACCAATCACGGCTTGGAGATTCGCGTTTTCCAGTGAGAATTTCCACCTGATCAGCGGTGCGTAAAGCGTGGTTAAGCGGCACAATTCGGCCGTTTACTTTTGCCCCACGGCAACAGATACCGACATCACTGTGTATACGAAATGCAAAATCAACAGGCGTCGCCTTTGCGGGCAAGTCGACCACATGGCCTTCTGGAGTGAAGACGTAGATACGGTCTTGCTCAATGGTTTTCGCAAGGGTGTCGTCCCAGGGGTTACCGCCAATTTCATCATGCCACTCAAGAACCTGGCGTAACCACTCAATTTTTTTCTCGTAACTACCAGCGTCATCTTTGTCGGTGTCTTTATAGCGCCAGTGCGCGCAAACACCGTACTCCGCCTCATCATGCATGGTGCCGGTACGAATTTGTACTTCCAGCACTTGGTTGTCTGGCCCCTTTACCGCTGTATGCAGTGAGCGGTAACCATTTTCTTTGGGATTAGCAATATAGTCGTCAAACTCCCTGGGAATATTTCTCCAGAGGGCGTGAACAATACCGAGCACGCTATAGCACTCGCGCTCGGAATTAACCAAGATACGAACGGCCCTGATGTCGTAAACTTCCGAGAAGCCAATTTTCTTCCTGCGCATTTTTCGCCAAATGCTGTATATGTGCTTGGCTCGGCCGTATATATTTGCCTTTATTTCCTCTTTCGCCAGGGCTTCTTTAATTAAAGTAATCACTTTATCGATATAGGCCTGCCGATCTATACGACGCTCGTCCAGCAGTTTGGCAATATATTTATAATCAAAGGGTTGAAGGTAGCGAAACGCCAAATCTTCCAGCTCCCACTTGATATGGCCAATACCAAGCCGGTGAGCCAGTGGTGCATAGACTTCTGATACTTCCCTGGCAACTTTTTGCCTGCGCTCTGAGGGGGCGTTTTTAACTGCTCGAATTGCACAGGTCCGCTCTGCCAGTTTGATGAGTGCAACACGCACATCGTCAACCATGGCAACAAGCATTTTGCGCACATTCTCCGAGTGCTCCTCGGATTCCTGACCAAAGACAGTCTCTGAAGAATGATTGGTCAGGCTGCTGATAGCGGCCATCTTTTGCACGCCATCTATCAGGCTAACGACTTCTTTGCCAAACTGCTCTTCAACGAGGCTCAGGGCCAGCTTGCACTCTCGAACACTGCGGTAAAGAATCGCTGCAACCAGAGTACGGTCATCCATTTGCAGCTCAGCGAGTATCTCAGCCATCTCAAGGCCGGCATTCAGCGTGGAATAGCCTTCGCCCCAATGACTGTTGTTCTCACCGTCCAGGCAAACAACTTGCTGCGTAAGTACGCAAGCCTGATAAAGCGCCTCTTGCGTGTCTTCCGGCACGCGAGCCAAAGCCTGGATACGCTTGGCCCAAGCCTGAATATCAATGGCACCATCGTGGTCTATGGGGCGGTCTTGCCTAACTTTAACCATATTTCCCTAACATCTTGACTTGTTTAGCCTTGCACAGGATTAAAGACACCAGAAGAGAGATAGCGATCCCCTCTATCACAAACTATTGCGACAATTACTGCGTTTTCCACTCGCAGGCTGATATCCAAGGCTGCAGCTACCGCTCCACCAGAAGAAACACCGCAGAAAATGCCCTCCCGAGTTGCCAAAGCCCTCATGCTGTTCTCAGCCTTTTGTTGACTCATATTCACGATTTGGTCGATGTCATGCTCATCATAAATAGCTGGCAGATAGGCCTTGGGCCAACGGCGAATACCAGGTATAGCGGCACCATCTTCAGGCTGCAGCCCAATGACTTGCACTTTTGGGTTCTGTTCTTTCAGGTAGCGCGAAACTCCCATTATAGTTCCCGTTGTACCCATTGAGCTTACAAAATGGCTTACTCTACCCCGAGTTTGCTGCCAGATCTCCGGCCCAGTGCCCTTGTAATGCGCCAAGGGGTTATCGGCATTACCAAACTGATCCAGCACTTTGCCCTTGCCTTCTGCCTGCATTTTTTCGGACAGGTCTCTCGCACCTTCCATGCCATCCGCCTTTGACACCAGGATCAGCTCTGCACCATAAGCGCTCATAGCAGCCTTCCTCTCGTCGGTAGCATTCTCCGGCATGATCAGTATCATCTTATAGCCCTTAATGGCGGCAGCCATCGCAAGGGCTATACCGGTATTGCCGCTGGTTGCCTCGATCAAGGTGTCTCCGGGAGAAATATCACCACGCGCCTCTGCTCTCTGGATCATTGAAAGCGCTGGACGGTCCTTGACAGAACCGGCGGGATTTGTGCCTTCAAGTTTGAGGAGGACTGTGTTTCGTTCAGCACCGGGCAGACGCTGTAATCGCACAAGGGGAGTTTGCCCAATACACGATTCTATTGTGGGAAAATCCATAAAAACCCGCTTTCTTTGACTGGATAATAAGCAAATGGGCAAAAAACTATACCTGTCGCAGCGCAGCATGCTCCATGCCAACACCGATGCCACGACGGCCGACATTCTACCAGTTCTGCTTCCTAAATTTCCTCTTTTTCCCTATGCTATGACAACTCTGAATACAAATTAAAACAAAATCCAGCAAAAGCCTACCATGCTCAGAAACCAAGCCATTAAACGAAAAGTATTTACGCTCGTACTCGTTCCCTGTGCTGTCGCACTTTTTTTACTGGGTTCCATATTTCTAATCCTGCAATATCAGTCGGTCTCCACCTTGAAGTGGCAACGGGATGTATTCATTCACTCGCTATTTTCAGAATATTCAGGCCGACAGGAAATCAATGCCGATTTTTTGGATGAGCTTTCGCTGGCCTTACTCAGTACTGACAACTTTCGTACCATGGCTCTACTTGGCGATGACAAAAAATTGCTGTGGTACCGGGGCTTACCCTTGCCACAGTTTTCAGACAGAAGCTACGAAAAGATTTTGTCATCTGCGGCCAACAACAAAAGCTACTGCCAAAAAGGAAAGTGTTACCTGTTGATTAACACAGAGATGTCATTTAAGACCGGCAACATTTCGAACAAGGCAAAATCAGTTGTCATAGCAACCGACAACATGCACTGGGTACTGGGAGTATATCAATATGCTCTAACCGCGATATTCGCGTTTACAATTTGTTTTACTATCGCCTTTATTTTCGCGCGAAAATTCCAGGACACGCTACTGCTACCTTTAGAAAAAATAGCCGCAGGAATTCAACGCTATATTTCCGGACGATATGAAAAACAAATTCCAGAAAGTACAGAAGCCGTTTATAACGAGTTGGTTACCGGCATTAACCAACTTGCGAAATTGCAAAAAATCTCGCAAAACGACCTTCAGCACAACATAGAACAATCAACCGCAGAACTGCGAGAGACACTGGAAACCGTAGAAATTCAAAATATAGAATTGGATTTAGCCCGTAAAACAGCACTACAGGCCAGCCGGGTAAAATCTGAATTTCTCGCTAATACCAGCCATGAGATTCGCACCCCTCTAAACGGCATAATCGGTTTTTCTGAGTTACTAAAGAAGACGGAACTCAATTCTCAACAAGCAGAATACCTGGAAACTATTGACGAATCGGCGAAAGGCCTGCTAACAATTATTAACGACATTCTCGATTTCTCTCGCTTGGAAATCGGCAAACTTACTCTGGAATACAAACCGGTAAGGTTGCGTCAGGTTATTGAAGACTCATTGCGCCTTCAGGCACCATCAGCACATGAAAAGAAACTTCGCTTGCTCACTGTTATTGACCATGATATCCCCGAGCATTTACTTGGCGACCCGCTGCGCTTAAAGCAAGTACTCTCAAACTTATTGTCTAACGCCATAAAATTCACCAACACAGGCCATATACTGGTAAGCATCAGCAAGGAAGACGGCGCAGATAACCAGATCACACTACAATTTCGCATCACCGACAGCGGCATTGGCCTGAACCAAGATCAACAAGAAAAATTGTTCGACGCGTTCACCCAACTGGATTCCAGTGAAAGCCGAGCCCACGGAGGTACAGGGCTCGGCCTGGCCATAGCTAAAGGTTTGGTAGACCGGATGAATGGCCAGATTGGTGTCGAGAGTGAGCCCGGCAAAGGGGCTACATTCTGGTTTACCTCCACTCTGGGGAGAAACCCAAATGCGGCATATAGCAGTGGTGGCTACCTCACCGGCACCCTAAGAAATATTCGAGCTGTAGTTTACGATTGCTCCACCATGAGCCGGGCAGAAATAACCCACTACATACGAGGCTGGGGTGCAGAAGTTAGCGAAATATCACGCTTTGAGGATATTGAAGCGAAAACAGAAGAAGCATGCAGAACGGGACAGGTTCACCTTGCCATTCTAGACGCTCAAATTAACCAAAAAACCTTCGACAAAACGAAGCTGCGCCGTGTAATAGACGTGCTAAACCAAGACTACTCCATTCCGGTAATTGTATTGGCATCGCCCCTGATACAAAGGCTTATCGAACCCGCCTTGGTCGGAAGCCATTCCACATGCATTCTGCGGCCGTTATTCTGCAATCGCTTGCATCAAACAGTTTGTGAGCAGTTGGGGATTATTATTCCAGAAAGCGATAGTGATACAGGAAGTTCCAGCAGCAAACGGAAAGTACCCGAAAGGGAAATCAGCATTCTCGCCGTGGACGATAACCCTGCAAACCTGCGATTGGTCTGTGAGCTTCTTAAAGACCTGGAGGTAAACGTTGTGGCGGTAAATAACGGTGCAGAAGCTCTAAGCCTTTGTGCAAAACAAAAGTTCGACCTGATTCTGATGGACATTCAAATGCCAGGCATGGACGGCCTCGAAGCCACCAAAGAATTAAGAAAAAGGGAAAACCCTGATCACCGAACACCTGTTGTTGCCCTCACTGCACACGCGGTCAATGAGCAAAAAGCAAAATTACTACTGGCAGGAATGGATGACTATCTAACCAAGCCCGTTAGCGAAACCGAACTAAAGCACATAATCGATCGATGGGTTTCGCGCAATCCGCATAGAAACACCCACACTGAATCCAATACTCTTCCCTCAAGCGAAGCTGAGTTAATTGATGACAATTTTGATGAATCAGAAAAACTGATTAATATTGCACTAGCGCTCACTTTATCAAAAAACAAACCAGATCTGGCGAGAGACATGCTGAACATGTTACTAGAGTCGCTCCCGCAAGCAAAAAAAGATATGGCGACCTATCTGAGCGAAGGTAACCATCGGGAACTACAAGAGGTGGTGCATAAACTGCACGGAGGCTGCTGTTATTGCGGTGTTCCCAAGTTAAAAAAATACAGTGAAGAATTGGATGTAAAATTACAAAGTGCTTTACAGGCCGAAGAAGTCCCTCCCTTGCTGGAACAAATGATCGCTCACCTAAACTCGGTTATCGATGAAATGTTACTCTGGCGAGATTCAGTCGATATTAACGCTCTTTTCCAGGACGAGGAAACGTCCGAATAGAGCAAGGCCATATTTAATCAATTTGGCGCAGAGCTTCTTGTAATGCCTGCTGTATCAAATCTGAATCTGACCGACTTCCCTTACAGTCTACAGGTAATGACCAATAGCTAAGGTTGGTCTCGTCATGGCCCTTTTTCAGGTAAAAACAACGTTTCCCTTTCTGGAGGACCTCACTACCATTTACGTCAGTGTAGGTGACAAAAACTTGGGCGCTTTGCAGGTAAGTGCCTGCTCTTTTGCTTGCTTCGGCTATGCTCTGTTGCATTTTCGAACTAAAGACTATACCCGGCCCAGTGTACACTGGTTTTTTTTGATCAGATTCTGGTTCAGCTTGTTCTATTTGCCTTGCCATGGCCTCGTACAGAGCCCCATCATTATTTTTAGGCGGCTGCTTGTGTTGCGCTGGAAGGCTATCCTCCAACTCACTTATCCGAGGCTCCTGTACATTTAGGCTTAAATTTACATTTTCCTTTGGCTCACGCGCTTGCTTAGTTAGCTCTTTGTTTAACTTTGCGCTATTGCTAGAGTTAATTTTGGCTTCCTGCGGCTGTCTGAGCAGATTTATAGATAAAGATTTGGCAGCCTCACCTGAAGGCCCAACTGAATTTAAATTGCATAGCAAATAAAAGAAAAAGGCGTGGCAGAGTATTGAGAATAAGACAGCCAAGCACCACAGCCTGCTGGTTCGCATGGCCTCCCCAAATTGCATGTCCACGCAATTTCTCCCTGGTTTGCGCATCGATCGACAAGCACTTTAGAACACCATCATTGAAAATAAGTTCCAGAGCTTGATCAAACCATCAGAGGCCAAACTGAAGTAACAAAACTAGCTGAACAGTTCCAGGCTCTGCAAGGGTTTATCACCCAACAAGGGCCTTAAAGCGAGCCTGCACAGCCGCTTGCTTGCATTCCGGGTCACTATGGTGCTCATATCCCCTTGCTGAATAGCACAGAGTTCGGAACCAGAGAATTGACGAGCGGCCTCCTTGAGGTTTTGATAAATGAGCCTAAAGCCCTGCCCCACCACAAACTCATAATGGCAAGCTTCATCAGTTGAAATCTCCCGCCCTGACAGGTCTACACTAAAATCAAGTCCGTAGCCAAGCTCTGACAATAATGCAAACTCAAACGGGCGAAGCACTATATCCTCCTCGCCCTCATTACAAACAGCCAACTGCGATATACACTTAAAGTACGCAAGAAATAAGTCTGGCTGAGGGTCATCCGTAGCTAATAAGCGCTGCACAAGCTCATTAACATACATCCCACAGTACAATCGTCTGCCGGATGGCAGTAGGAGGTTGCCGCTGGGCTCTAATTGATGAATTGATTTTAGTTCTGACTTGCCAGAAAAAGCGACAAAAAGGGGGGTGAAAGCCTGAGGCTTTATTGAATAAGATTTCCGTTTAGGAGGGCGATACGCAGCGCGCACAAGTCCGTAATTTTGGGTGAAAACATCAAGCAATATGCGGCTGTCTGTATAATTACGAGAGTGAATGACAAAAGCGGATTCTCGTTCAACTTTAATCATCAAAACCAAGGCTACGCAAGGCCCTTTCATCGTTGGACCAACCGCGCTTAATCTTAACCCACAAGTTTAACATTACCTTGCTATCAAATAGCTTCTCCATATCCAGGCGCGCTTGCTGTCCTATTTGCTTGATTTTCTCGCCTTTTTCTCCGATTAGCATTTTTTTCTGTCCATCCCGCTCAACCAGAATGGCTGCACTAATGGTCAGTAAACGCGCATCTTCCACAAACTCTTCGATTTCTACTGCACACTGGTAAGGGACTTCGTCACCCAGTTGACGGGTAATTTTCTCACGAACAATTTCAGCCGCTAGAAACCGAGAGTTTTTATCAGTAATCTGGTCTTCTGGATAGAAATGCTCACCATGGGGCAGTTTTTTAACGGCCAGGGCCTCCAGGCTATCGAGATTCTGATTTTTGAGAGCAGAAACTGGAACAATATCAGCACTCGGCAAGCGTTCAGAAAGGCTTTGTAAATGAGGCAATATTTCGTTTTTATCGGCCAACTGGTCGACTTTATTGACTGCAATAATCACCGGGCACTCGCAGCGAGCAACTTGCTCAAGCACCCAATCATCCTCCTCTGTCCATAATTTTTTATCGACCACGAAAATCACGACATCCACGTCCTTTATTGCTGAGGAAGCGGACCTGTTCATGTATCTGTTTATCGCTTTTTGCTGACCCTTGTGAATACCCGGTGTATCCACAAAAAGCATCTGTACATCACCCAGGGTTTTTATACCGAGCACATTATTGCGTGTCGTCTGGGGTTTGCGAGAAGTGATGCTAATTTTCTGTTCCAGCAGGTGATTCAATAGAGTTGATTTACCCACATTCGGACGGCCAACAATGGCTATATAGCCGGTTTTTTGCTTTTCAGAATTCATTTGGCCATTCCAATTACTCAAGCTTTAACACCAAGGCACTTCAACATTTTTTCCGCCGCGAGTTTTTCTGCCTGTCTTTTACTGCTTGCGATAGCAGTTGTTGGCTCTAGTCCGCCACCAATATCGCAACTCACCTCAAAGGCCGGTGAGTGGCTGACACCAAGGCGCTGGAGTATCGCATAAGTTGGTAGAGGCCTCTTGCGCTCTTGCAGAAATTCCTGCAAGCGTGTTTTTGAGTCTTTCTGATTGCTATCGGGTTCAAGGCTATCCAGTTTCTCCCCAAACCAGCGATGAATAGTCGAGCGACAAACTTCCAAGCCCGACTCAAGATAGATTGCACCAAGCAGAGATTCCACAGCATCAGCCAATATTGAAGCGCGACGAAAGCCGCCACTTTTCAATTCACCTTCACCAAGAATCAGAAAATCCCCTAGAGCAAACTGGCGTGCGATCTCCGCCAGCGTCTCACCCTTCACCAAATTGGCCCGCAACCGGCTTAAGTCACCTTCTGCCAGCCCTGGAAATTTTACGAATAGTGCATCAGCAATAATAAAATTAAGTAACGAATCACCTAAAAACTCCAGCCTTTCATTATTCTGTCTACCGATGCTTCGGTGTGAGAGCGCTTTTATAAGTAAGGAATGATCAGAAAAACTATAGCCTATGGCAGTGGCGAGCTGATCCAGTTTAATCTTCGACAAGGAACTCACAGCATTCTTCCGGTGCAGTACTGTCTAACTGGTGTTTAAAGGTAAGTACCACTACAGCATTACCAAAAATGGGTATCTGGTTTTGATATACAAGACTGACTAAGGTGCGGTCTTTCTTTCGCACAATCTCAAATTCTTTCACTTTCACATTGCGAACGTTATTCACCGACATAAAATTTGAAAGGCTTGTCCTTATCTCACTTTTTTCCATCTTGTTAACATCCTCGCCACTTTTCGCCAAACCGACCAAGGCATGCTTCACGTACCAGTCATCCAGATAGGAGGGGCCCAATCTAAAAAACAAAAACAGAAAAAAACCAGCCACACACAAAATGAGAAACGTGCCGGAGGAGATCATACCCCTTTGATTACTTAACAATTTCATAAGAGAGCCTTAATATAAAGCTATTACTTAAATTGAACCTGCACGTGAGAAACTGGGAATGCTAAAGAATTTCTCCCAATGCATCCATATTGCAAATGCCTTACCGACGATACGTTCTTCTGGGACAGCCCCCCAAACTCGACTATCTGAACTATGATCACGATTGTCACCCATCATAAAGTAGTGGCCCTGCGGCACTTCCCAGCTACCGTCCAAACTACTTGATTGTTCCATGGAACACTTACGCATCCGATGCGTTCTGTCTCCCACAGTTTCGTCAACTACCACATAGCGGCCGCCGAGCCTGGTGCAGCCGGCAATACTTTCAACTTTCTCTTTTTCAACCAAGCTTTGCGACGCTTCCTCTCCATTAATATAGAGCACATTGTTCACATAGGTAATTTTATCCCCCGGCAAGCCAATAACTCGCTTAATAAAGTAGCGATCTTCGTGGGGAGGGAAAAAGACCATCACATCGCCACGCTTTGGGTCACTAATAGGAATAACCTTGGTACGAAAAACAGGTAAACGAATACCGTAAGCGTATTTGTTCACAGCAATAAAATCGCCAACTTCAAGAGTGGGCACCATCGATTCAGACGGAATCTGAAAGGGCTCTATCACAAAGGAGCGCAACACAAAGACCAGGGCCAATACGGGAAAGAACGACTTGGAATATTCAATCAGAGCAGGTTCGGCGGTCGCCGCTGCATATGCGGCCACATAGGCGTCATTGCCCTCTTTTGCTTCGTCTTCCAGACCAGGAAACTGAGCATCTATGCCAGCAATGGCTTGTAAACGCGGCTTTCTAAGAAAGATAAAGTCATACAGCGTGACTATTCCTGTTCCCACTACGGCGACCATCAAAATGAGAGGTAAATTTATATCCATTGTATCCGAACTCTAACTGTCTACTTTGAGTACTGCTAAGAAGGCTTCCTGGGGAATTTCCACTCGACCAACTTGCTTCATACGTTTTTTACCGGCTTTTTGCTTTTCCAGCAGCTTTTTCTTTCGAGTAATATCGCCGCCGTAACACTTCGCGGTAACATTCTTACGCAGGGCCTTAACCGTAGTTCTTGCTACAATTTGTCCGCCTATAGCAGCCTGAATAGCCACGTCGAACATTTGCCGAGGAATAAGCTCCTTCATTTTATCAGCCAGTGCCCTACCTTTATATTGTGCGTTGTCTCGGTGTACGATTAAAGCCAAGGCATCCACTTTTTCGGAGTTAATCAACACATCCAGCCGCACCAACTTGGCAACTTCAAAACGCACAAAGTTGTAATCCAAGGATGCAAAGCCCCGGCTAACAGACTTCAAGCGATCAAAGAAATCCATCACCACTTCATTCATAGGCAATTCATAGCTAAGAGCCACCTGCCCACCCACATACTGCAGGTTTTTCTGCACCCCTCGCTTCTCCACGCATAGGGTGATAACAGCCCCCAAATATGCAGAGGGAACCAGAATGTTAGCCTCGCAAATAGGCTCGCACATTTCTTGTATGAAGCCCACATCTGGTAACTTTGAAGGATTGTCAACATAGACAGTTTCACCATCGGAGGTGATAACTTCGTAAACAACCGTCGGCGCGGTGGTGATTAAGTCCAGGTTGTATTCGCGCTCCAGCCGCTCCTGAATAATTTCCATGTGCAGCATACCCAGGAAACCACAGCGAAAACCAAAACCCAGCGCATCAGAACTTTCCGGCTCATAGAACAGGGAAGCGTCATTCAGCGTAAGTTTGGCCAGAGCATCCCGGAAGGCTTCGTAATCATCTGAGCTCACAGGGAACAGGCCAGCATAAACCTGTGGCTTAACTTTCTTGAAGCCGGGCAGCGCGGCGATATCCGTGGTATTCGAATGAGTAAGCGTGTCACCCACCGGCGCACCTAAAATCTCTTTAATACCCGCGACGATGAAGCCAACTTCACCCGCCCTGAGTATGCCGGTTTCTTTGCGCTTGGGTGTGAACACACCCACCATATCCACCACGTGGGCTTTACCTATGGATTTAGCGACAATTTTCTCTTTTACCTTCAAGGTGCCCTGCTTTACTCTCACCAGAGAGACTACGCCAAGGTAGTTATCGAACCAGGAGTCGATAATCAAAGCTTGCAGCGGAGCGTCTACATCGCCTATCGGTGCAGGGACGCCCTGCACTAAGCGCTCCAGCACGTCTTCTATGCCCAGGCCTGATTTGGCGCTGCAACGCACTGCATCGGTGGCGTCAATGCCAATAATATCTTCCACTTCCTCTGCCACTCGCTCAGGTTCAGCCTGAGGTAAATCCATCTTATTCAGGATGGGAATCACCTCCAGGCCCTGCTCAATCGCTGTGTAGCAGTTCGCCACAGATTGAGCCTCAACGCCTTGAGCAGCATCCACCACCAGCAAAGCACCTTCACAGGCAGCGAGAGAACGAGACACTTCGTAGGAAAAATCCACATGGCCGGGGGTGTCGATAAAATTTAACTGGTAGGTTTTACCGTTCTGCGCCTGATAATCCAGCGTGACACTCTGCGCTTTAATGGTAATGCCTCGTTCGCGCTCCAAATCCATGGAGTCGAGCACCTGCTCGGCCATTTCTCTGTCCGCTAGGCCGCCGCAATGCTGGATAAATCGATCCGCGAGGGTTGATTTCCCGTGGTCAATATGGGCAATGATGGAAAAATTTCGGATATGACTCAGGTCTGTCACTACAGCTTGTTACTCAATAGGTGGATAAGGATCGGCCAGAAGGCCATTTTTTGAGGCGCAAGTCTACAGTATTTACCCCCATCAGGCGAATGAAGGCGCTCGCAATTGGAGCGCCCCAGGATCGTGATTATTGAAGGCGAATGGTGCGGAACGTGGGCCTGCCGTCACGGTAAAAGCGGATAGGCACGAGGCTGTCTTTTGGCAGCTTCTTAAGCACCTGTTGGTATTCCTTGACAGACTCGATTTGCTCGAAGCCCAACTGAACAACAACATCTCCAGCAGCAATACCCGAATCTGCAGCCGCACCTTGTGGGTCAACTTGCGCCACCAGCACACCTCCGGAAATTCGCCATTGATCCTTCAGCGCGGAATCTATGTTTTCCACCACTAAACCAAGCTTATCAGTACCATCGGTATTGCCGTTATCCGCTAAGGCGGAACCGGCATTTTCGGAGCCAGCTAAACGACCGACTGTGACATTCACAGTTTTCTTCTTGCCGCTGCGCATTACTACTACCGGGACTTTCGTGTCTGGAGGTGTTGCTCCCACCGCATGAGGAAGGTCTCCCGAGCTGAGAATCACCTCCTGATTGAACTTGAGAATTATATCGCCAATTTGCAGCCCTGATTTTTGCGCCGGGCCACCAACTTGCATATCTGCCACCAGTGCCCCTTGAGGTTTTTTTAGACCAAAAGAGTCAGCAAGGTCTTTGTCCACTTCCTGAATAACGACTCCCAACCAACCTCGATCCACTCTGCCTTTTTCTTTCAGTTGAGACACAACGTTAATAGCGACCGTTGAGGGAATCGCAAAAGACAGACCTATGGAACCGCCTGAGCGGGTGTATATCTGAGAATTTACGCCAACAACCTTACCGTCGAGGTTAAACAGTGGGCCGCCGGAATTACCAGGGTTGATTGCTACATCTGTTTGTATAAAGGGAACGTAGTTTTCATTTTTTTCAGTCGGAATACTTCTCCCGATAGCACTGACAATTCCCGCGCTGGCGGAGAAATCAAGGCCAAAAGGCGAGCCAATGGCAACCACCCACTCACCGATAGCCAGGTTTTCAGTCTGTTCCAGCTCTAAATAGGGCAGGTCTTCCTCATCAACTTTCAGTAGCGCAAGATCCGATCTCTGATCTGTGCCAATAACAATTGCTTTGTATTCTCTGCGGTCGACCAAACGCACCATTATCTGATCTGCGTTTTCAATCACATGATTGTTCGTCAACAAGTAGCCATCACTGGATATAAAAAAGCCAGAGCCCATTGAATGCATATTGCGCTCAGGCATCTGCCGAGGCTCAAATAAGTGTCTAAAGATATCGGGAATTTGTTGGCCTTGAGGAGCTTGGAATCCTCTATTTGCTACCTTGGTAACAGTATTTATTTTGACTACCGCAGGTGAAGCCTTCTCGATAAGTGGCGTAAAATTCGGCAAGTTGTACTTGGCTGCAGAGCTAACAGCAGGCAAGGCAACGATCAGTAAAATAAACAAACGTGCGAACATTCACGATCTCCAAATAACTTTTATTGGGTTTTGATATTTTATGTGCCTGACTAACTTCCAGCACTAGCTAAATACTAGCTAACTATCAAATCAGTAAGCGCCCATACAAATCAGTAAGCGCCAATATCAGAAAGCGCCGCATGTACAGGCCCAAATTTAGAATGCTATATCAGCCCTTAAGTTCCATTATTCCGACAGCCGACATATTTTCAGTGCCGAGTTCAAGCAACACTGCTTGTAGACATTCAGCACCACTTAATGTGTGGGCGTAGCGTCGCACTATCAAGCCCCCTAGAACCAAACCGGCGATGGCGGAGAAAAAAATCACGCTCTCTGACAAGGCCAAATATGCTGAGCCAGCAATAAAAACCATCATTAACGCCAAGGGAACGCCATAACTAAAAAGCGCGCCTTTTACAAAAGCTCGCTCTTGAACGCCAATAGTGACCATTTCATTTAACTGCGGCTTTCTGTCAAAAGGGGTTTTGGGGTAGATAGCTTTAATGCTCGTCAAACGAGACTCCGCTGAGGCCAATAATCGCTGCCCACAGGCATGCTTTGCCTTGCATTGGGCACAGGCAGAGAGCTGCAGGGTTTCAACCCATACACCATCACTATCAAGCGCTATAACTCTGCCGCTCTCACTTAACACTTTACTGCGCCTGTTCAACACTGCCAGGCGCTTGTTCGGCTTTGCCTGGCAGCTTTTCGATTGACTGGAGAATTCGTACGGCTGAGTATTCCGGTATTTCACCAACCAGAGTCACATGCAGGAATTGCTCACCTATTCTGCGCACATCCATTAGCACAAGTGTTGCACCACGTTGCGCAACACCTCTAGGAATGCGCTCTATATTTGGGTTTTCGGGAACCAGGCTTGAATTAGCAAATACAGAAAACGAGCTGAGCCCATCTGTGAAAGTGTGTACTTCACCGTCCTTTTCCGTATGCGAAGAACTGGCAAGGGTAAAGCCTAGCGGCACCCACGCTGGCTGCCAGTCAAAAGACGCTGCAGGCTTACTTGCATCGCCGCCCGCCAATGGTGTACGGCACGCTCGCTCAGACGCTTTTTCAATTCTTATATCAGCCAGCTCTTCTTCTGTAAAAGCGGGCTCGTTTTCGAAAGCAACAAATTGCATGCGCTCAAGAACTTTCTTGCTGGACATAACCAAAGCCTTGAGCAGAACACCGGACTCCACGTCAACAGCCAAACTGAGTCCGTAGCGCAGGTTATCTTTGGGCACCAATTGAACTATCGCAACGTTGCGCCCCGCCACGCGTTCATAGCCTCGGAAATAAGCGTGGTAGTACTCATCAAAATGAAAGGCCTTACCGTCACTGGCCGACAAGGTAGCGCCTCTGAGCATCCTGCCCGCAAGGGATTCACAATCGGAGCGTCGCCCACTGCGCAGCAATGTCTGCTCGGGGCCGTTAAGTAGCAGATAACGCTCGTACTCAATGCCATCCAGAACCCAATGCGAAACCTCCATGGTTTCCAAGCTGCCTCCGTGCTCAAAGGTAAATATCCCTCGATAATTACTGGAGCGCATGGACTCGGTCAATTTTGCCAATATACGATCGACCGTCGGCTCAGTTTCTACAGCATGCACAACACTAGAAGCACAAAGTGTGAGACCGGCGAATAATAAGGCGCGAAGAATGAGATTGGTGTTTTTCACAATGTTCAACCCGAGTCAGAAACAAATCAGCCGGCGAACGCCGGCTGATTCCGAATGATCATTTTACATCTTGTAGCTTTATTTTGCTGGTTCAGCTTGCGGCTGGTCAGCTTCTGCTTCAGCCTGGGCTGTATCGGACTCTGCAACAGGCGATAGAAACTGCTCTACGCTGGTAAGGTCTGTAAGGCGCGCAAAAGAAACAACACCCAAGTCACTGTTATCAGACACCTGCTGTGCATGAATCATCATCAGCCTGTCAAAATGTGCTTGCAGTTCTGCATCTGCCACAGAAGGTGCACTCTCAGGCAAGGCTTGAACCACACTCCGTGGCTGACTAGCCATAAGCTGACTTTGGCCTGTACTCACGGTTCGAGCCGTGAGAGATGGGCTTTCAAAACCTGCTGGCACTACGGCGGAGTTAAGGTCAGGCGCCACGAAGGGCTCGCTCTCGGCCAAATCAGCATTAGCGGGGTTAGCCGTATCAAAATCGGTGTATTGCTGAACACCCACCAAAAAACCAAAGGCAACCGTGGCCGCAATGCTGGTTTTCGCCAAGGGGTTGAGCCACCGGCTTCTGCTGGGCTTCTGCTTCAAGGCGTGCGAGGGCTCTTCAGCGATGCTTGCACTGACTTGCTCAGAAATATCCATAGTAAGGGTGGATGTGGCGTCTTTGCGAATTAACGAGCTCACCATGTGATAGCGCTGCCAAGTCGACCTCACCGAATCATCAGTGTTCGCTTCCTTTAGCACCCGCAGTAAATCCAGGTCATGTGCCTGATCATCAAGCAGCGCCGAGATCGACTCTGCTACGGAAGAAGTTTGTTCATCTACCCTGTCGTCTTCTAAACGAGATACCATATTTTTTATCGCCTGGAGTCACGCCACCGCGTAGCGGCTTTGTTGTATTTTTTTAGCTGTTGCTGAACAAATTTTCACCAACATTTATTCACACTGTTACGACAACACGAATATCGATTTGTTCACAATAATTTCAATAATTCTAAAAGATTTTCGCTTTTTTATCACTTAACCCTCACCTGGAAGCATCAGATCAACAATCAGGGCAGCAGAGGAGCCATTTGCTTGTCTATGGCTTCCCTCGCACGAAAAATTCTGGACCTGACAGTTCCCACCGGACAGCCCATAACTTCTGCTATTTCCTCATAGCTCATGCCTTCCATCTCACGCAGAGTAACTGCTGTGCGCAGGTCCTCTGGCAACTCTCGAATAGCCTTGTGCACCACTTCTTCCAGTTGGTCGCGCATCATCTGGCCTTCAGGGCTTGCAAAATCCTTAAGCTGCTCACCTCCGCTGTAATATTCTGCATCATCTACATCCACATCGGAGGATGGGGGTCTGCGACCACGGGACACAAGGTAATTTTTTGCCGTATTAATGGCAATACGGTATATCCAGGTGTAAAAAGCACTGTCGCCACGAAAGTTAGCCAGGGCTCGGTAGGCCTTAATGAACGTTTCTTGAGCAACATCCTGTACCTCTGCATTGTCTTTAACAAATCGACTGATAATTGCCAGGATTTTATGCTGGTATTTAAGAACCAAAAGATCGAATGCCCTCTTGTCTCCCTTTTGAACTCGGGCAACGAGCTGTTCATCCGTTTGTGAAGCTGGCGATACCGCCATTAATTTCTCCCCGTAAATCTCTCTAATGGAGATTACTGTGCAACAGTTTCTTATAGCTTGGCAAAAGCTCATGTTCGCCAATTTTTAAGCGTGAATAGAGACTTACTATTGGCAATAAAGTTCCGCGCGCCATAGTCTCATTTCCCAACACTGGGTCATTCGTTATAAAGTTAGGCCAATTGCTGCAATATCAATGGTGTTGCTCCATTTCCTAACAACTTGTCCTTCAGGACACTTGCAGTATAGTGATCGATAGCTGTAACTAAGCGGTTTTATATGAACAAACAAAACTCCACTAAAACCTTGGCATATGACGTTCTTATCATTGGTAGTGGCGCTGCTGGCCTCTCACTTGCGCTGAGCTTACCAAAAGAAATCAGCGTTGCGGTGTTAAGCAAAACGGAACTCAACGAGGGCTCCACCTGGTATGCCCAAGGCGGCATTGCCGCCGTGCTGGATGACAACGACAGTGTGGAATCCCATGTAAGCGACACGCTGCGCGCCGGTGCTGGATTGTGCCACAAAGACGCCGTTGAATTCACCGTTTCCAATAGCAAAAAGGCCATTCAGTGGCTTGTGGATCTCGGCGTAGAGTTCACTCGACGCGAAGAAAAAGGCGATTTTCATCTCACCAGAGAGGGAGGCCACAGCCAGAGGCGTATCATTCACAGTGCAGACGCTACAGGGAAAGCGCTGCATACCACGTTGCTGGAAAGGGTGTCCGAACAACAGAATATCAGCCTGTTCAACCACTTCGTTGCAGTAGATCTCATCAAACAGGTAGACCCAAGCAGCAAGCAACTTCGCTGCACCGGTGCCTATGTGTACAATCGCGAAGAAGACAGGGTCGACTCTTTTAGCTCAAAAGCTGTCGCTCTCGCAACAGGTGGCGCAAGCAAAGTGTATCTCTACTCCTCCAACCCCGATGGCGCGAGCGGCGACGGTATCGCCATGGCCTGGCGAGCAGGTTGCAGAGTGGCCAACATGGAGTTCAACCAATTCCACCCCACCTGCTTATACCACGCTAACGCAAAGTCTTTCCTTATCACCGAAGCAGTTCGCGGTGAAGGCGGGAAGTTGCGCCTGCCCAATGGTGAACGCTTTATGGATAACTTCCATGAACTGGGAGAGCTCGCTCCTCGCGATGTGGTGGCAAGAGCCATAGACCATGAAATGAAACGCCTGGGTAGTGACTGCGTCTATCTGGATATCAGCCATAAATCAGAACAATTCATAGCATCCCATTTCCCTACGGTTCAAGAAAACTGCGCAAAATATGGCATTGATATTACCAAGCAAGCTATTCCCGTCGTGCCGGCAGCTCACTACACCTGCGGAGGGGTTGTGGTAAACCTGAATGGTGAAACAGACCTCACCAACCTTTACGCTATCGGCGAAGCTTCGTTTACCGGGCTGCACGGGGCAAACCGTATGGCGAGCAACTCTTTGCTTGAATGTGTGGTTTACGCCCACTCTGCGGCTAAAACCATAAGTAGCACAATTAAGCGCATCCCCCCAATAGCCGCTATCCCTCCCTGGGATGAATCTCGTGTAACCAACTCGGATGAAGATGTTGTGATATCGCACAACTGGGACGAATTAAGACGCTTTATGTGGGATTACGTGGGCATTGTGCGCACTGCGAAGCGCCTTGAGCGGGCCAATCACCGAATTCGACTTTTGCATAAAGAGATCCATGAATACTACTCCAACTACAAAATCAGTAGCGATCTGGTGGAGCTGCGCAACCTGGCTGCGGTTGCCGATCTCATTATCCGTTCAGCGGAACAGCGAAAGGAAAGCCGGGGCTTGCATTACTCAATGGACTACCCGCAAACCTCAAGCATTGCCCAGGACACCATCCTGGTGCCAGAAAACTTCGCAGGACAAGACATCATCGTTCAGCAGAGCTAAAGCCAGCAAACCTTTTGCTCAGGCTTTTTCGTTCGGGGTAAACGCGGTCAAGGGCAGCTGCTTAAGCGCGATATACAGTTGACGGTATCCCTCGGGGCTAGGGACGCTTTGAGGGGTAATCACCAAGGATGCAGGTAAAAAGCTAGCGGCTTTGCGATAAGTGATCACAACAACAAAGCGCGTAAGATACAGCTCTTTAACAGCTAAAGCCTGAACTTGGCCGCCCTGCTGGAACAGTCGTAAGCCACCCTCATCCACTTCAATTGCGTTATAGCGCTTCAACTCAGACCAAAATCGAGAATGCAGAAACAGACTTAAACCCAAAATAAGTGTGGCGGCAATCTTCCCTTGAAGCTGCACCGGCGCAAATATTGCTATCACAATACACAGAAGGTGAAAGGACAGGCTTAAACGAGCCAGCATGTTCGCCGGGCGAAGAGCAACAACAAGCTTATTGCTGGCCATCCACGCCCATTTGCAAGCCGGTATTGGCGAGAATAATTTTTACAATGCGCTGCTGCTCGGCATGTGGCGGGTACTTATTCAAGAACCAGTTGAACAAGTCCTGATCTTCACATTCAAGCAAATTCTGAAAAAGCACTTTTTCTTCGGCACTGAGTTTGTCGTACACGTTTTCGAGGAAGGGGGATAGAATGAGGTCAAGTTCCAGCATGCCCCTTCGAACAGCCCAGCGTAGTCGGTTTTTATCCATTGAGAAAATACTGCCGAAATAGTAAAACCAGAATTGTAACATCAATAGCCTTATCTGAGCGGAAACAACACTATGAGCGATTGGCCCAGTCTTATCGAAAACCTTGCTGTAAACCCTTGTTACCAAGCAATTGCCGACACCGAACAAGGTGAAGGCCAAGCTTGGAGCACGCCCTTAAGCGAGCACCAACTGCTAGTAATACAGGGGGCGGACGCGGTGAAATTCCTGCAGGGGCAATGCACTTGCGACTTCAGTCGCCTGGAAAAAAATGAATGGCTGCTGGGTGCCCACTGTAATGCCAAGGGCAGAATGCACAGCAGCTTTACAGCCGCAGCATTGGGCACACAAACCATTGGCCTTAAAGTTCACCGTAGCATTGCGGACACCGCGCTTGCGGCATTAAAGAAATACATTGTTTTCTCTAAAGCTGACATCACCTTATCAACCGCACCCATTGTTGGCGTTTATCTTGAAAAAAATTCCACCCATATTCCCGGCACGGATCTCCTTTTACCCGAAGTGGGAAGTTTTTCTTTGCATGGCGACCAGCCTGCTGTGCTGCGCCTAGACGAAAATCGCTGCGAACTATGGTTTTATGAAGAGCAACAATTCAAACCCCTCTGGCAAAGCCTGATCAATACAACTTCACTGACAAGCCCAGCTTTCTGGCATTGGCTCAATATCAAAGCTGGCAGAGCCGAGGTGTGCGGAGACATGGTGGAAAAGCTCATTCCCCAGGAACTCAATTACCAACTGATAGATGGAATTTCCTTCAGCAAAGGCTGCTACACAGGGCAGGAAATCATTGCTCGGATGCACTACAAGGCGGCGCTAAAAAAACACCTCTACCGCTGCGGTATTCTTTTCTCGCCAGAGCAATTCACGCCCAAGTTTGAGTCCCTTATAAAAGATGGCAAGGGTAAAAAAGTCGGTATTGTGATTGATTATGAGGCGAAATCTGCCGAACACGGGGAGTGCCTGGCGCTCATCAACGATGATGTAAGTGGCGACGAAGATCTTATTTTTGAACAAGAATCACAGGCAAAACTCTCATGGCTGGCCCTTCCCTATGCTATACCTAAATAGCTTGCCTTCAGTCTAGCGAACATTCACCACGTAGCTGGCAGGCGGCCTTGTCATTTGTGTTAACCCAATGGCCTGGAAAGGACAATTTATGAGCGCCCTTGCACAAAAAGTATCCGAAGATATTAATGCTGCCATCGACAAAGACCGATTGGTACTGCCAACACTACCCGAAATAGCACTCAAAGTGCGCGAGGTTGCTGACGACGAGAACGCCAGTATCAAACAACTGGCCGGAGTGATTAGTAGCGACGCCTCGCTCACTGCACGCATAATAAAAGTGGCAAACAGCCCGCTCTTCCGTGCACCACGTGAAATTGAAGACTTGAATATGGCTCTTTCTCGCCTCGGCATGCAGTATACCTGCAACCTTGCGACAGGCCTGGCGATGGAGCAGATGTTCCAGGCCACCTCAGACTTAATTGACCGGCGCATGCGCGAAGTGTGGTCGCGCTCAAGTGAAATTGCGGGTATGTGTCATGTGCTTTGCAAGCACAGGACAAAGCTTAGACCGGACCAGGCGACCCTTGCTGGGCTGGTGTATCAGATTGGCATCTTGCCCATCCTCTCCTATGCGGAAGACCATCCAACACTAATGCGAGACAGCATTACTCTGGATAAAGTTATTGAAGAGGTTCATCCTCAACTGGGGGTTAGAATCTTGAATGCCTGGGAGTTTCCGAGCGAGCTTCGCAATATTCCAGTAGACCACCTGGATTTCGAGAGAGAATCCGCAGGCGCAGACTATGCAGATCTGGTGACTGTTTCCATGCTGCAAAGCCAGGCTGGCTGTATTGCGCGCTATGCGGATATTGATTACACCAAAGTGAAGGCCTTCTACCGACTGGATCTGGACCCGTCTATTGAGGCGGCGGAAGCAGAAGACTTAAGCGCAGATATGGAAGCCGCACTCGCGCTGCTGCAAGGATAGGCTATGGCTGTTTAGCCCGTGAGTCCTCACGGGCTATTTCGTGCTCAACAGGCTTTTTTATTACGTGAACTTATTGCGCGAACTCACTGTCACTAAAACCACTCCCTTTAACCTGAACCCTCAGCTCTGCCCCACCCTGCTCCAGTATGACGGCCTTATAAAGTGCTTGCAGACTGCTCTTATCAACACTTTCGAATGAATCTATCAATTTCTGGCGCGAATCAAACTTGAGGTTGCCATCGTAAAAATCCGCCAGTTGAGAACTCATTTCTTCCCAAAAGTCGCTCGGCTGCTTAGTGAGCAAATCCAGCTGTGATTGTTTTATTTGCTCAACCACGTCGTCGCCAGTGTTTTCCAGCTCGGCGGTGAACTCCTCTCTAAACCGGTCAATACGTGCTTTTATAAGGGGTAATTCCGCTGTATTACTCTGAACAAAAAACATCAAACCAGCATGGTGATCACTGACTTTGGGGGATGTTCCCACCACGTAGCCCAGCTGCTCATTGGTTCTCAGCTGGGTAAAGAAGCTGTTTTTGACCAAGGCATTCAAGGTCATCATTTGAGCTTCGCTAACAACACTCTGCTCAGGCACCACAAAATATTCCACCAAGGCGTTGTCGGTATGCCCGCTGATAGCTTCCTCGTGCTTAATTAGCTTGCCAGCCTGGGGAGCAATGTAGGCCCGCTCAAAACGCTCGCTTAATTTTGTCCGATTAGATGGTAGGGCTTTTTCAACTTCGGCCACTATTGCCATTACCTTCGCGGCATCATAGTTACCGTAAGCAAAAACTCTAAGCTTGTTTCTCGAGAATAATTTTTCTTTGAAAGCCAGCAAATCTGTACGACTTAATTGATCGACGGCGGCCTTTTCCTCTTCTCTACTCCAAGATTGCTGTAGCAACTGCCTATCCAGCAAGCCGAACATTTGCCGGAAAGGCGCTGCTTTCTCACGATTAATAAGTTCCTGTCGGAGGGAGTCCTGTGCTTTATGAAACTCCGCTTCACTCACTTGCCAGTTTTCAAGCGGCTCAATTACACGCTGCATTAGCAACTGATGCTTTGCGTTAAACTGATCCAGCACTATGCCAAAATCATTGCCGTTGTATTTAAACTTGAGCCCTATACCAGCCTGCTGAGCACGATCAATTAGCGATAGCTGCTGTGATTCAAGTACACGAACAAACAGTTTTGCCAACATATGACTCTCTATATCGTGTGCACCCACATCGGAATTTAACAGCACATCAATACGGCCTTTCTGGTCCTGAAAGTTTTTACTGTGGGCCAACCATACTTCCACCCCCTCTGCTTCCTGAATACGTTTTGGCTGCATAATTGTAGAGGGTACAACCGCAACAGCTTCCGAACTGAACAAATCATTCTCTGCGGGAAGCTTAAACGCCATATTATTTGCTAGCGATTGCCAGCGAGCAATATCTGCTGCGCTAATATCGCTGATGCTGTATTTACCCTCGTGATACGGGATAGATTTATCTGCGTTTTCGCCTTGACTCAAATACCAGATGCGAGCCCGCTCAGGCTTAAAAATATCAAGTACAGCTTTAATCGCTTTTTCATCATATTTTTCATAAACATAGGGGCTTGCTATTACCCACTCTGGCGAATAGTTCAACATGGCGCTACTGAGGCCGATAGCGGTGTTTAAAGCTTGCTGCATGTCCAGGTTGGCAAATTTTTTCTCCTTAATGGATTTCTGTTCAAGAAAATATTTTTCGTCAACGCCTTTGTCTGTAATCAGCTGCAGATAGGCAAAAATGGCTGCGATAACCTCGTCGCGCTTTCCCATGCCTTCATCGGTTAAGTCAGCGTAAATATCAAAGCTGCCATCGGAACCCTGTGCTTGAGGGTCTACTCTCGCATAGAGGGCTTTCACCAGGTTTTTTTCCCGTAGCTGCTGAGCCACCGTTCCAGGCTCTTCAGAAGCAATTAAATTCACAAGGTATTCATTTGGCTTACTTCGCCATTCGCTATGATTATTTGGCATGGGAAAACGCAACATCAACATTTTTAAATCCATGACCGAGGCATAGTGAATTTGCTTGCCCATTTCCGAGGGGGTATAGCCCGGCACTTGCACGGCTGGCCGCTCTATACCTTTGTCTTTTACGCTACTAAAGTGCTTTCTTACCAGCGCTTCCTGCTGCTCCAGGCTTTGCTTGCTTACCATCACCAGCTTCATGATATTGGCGGAATAATAGCGCTGAAAAAAAGCCACCAGCTCCTCATTGAGAACTGAGCCCTCCTTGTCAACCAGCGTTTCGAGATTTCCCACAGCAAGCTGGCTGGAGGGGTGCATTGGGTTGCCGGTAATACCATCCAGATAGTTGATAATCCGGCCATCCTGGCTGCGCCCCATGGACCACTCGGAATTGACAGCATTGCGCTCCTTGTCGCTGTACTCCAGTTCGAACAGAGGCGCTTTAAAGTAGTCGCTGAACATATCCAGTGCGTCGTCGAGCTTGTCACTGGGGAGAGAAAAGAAATAGTTGGTATGGTCTGGTGCCGTGTAAGCATTCCAGCGGCCAGAATTGTGATCAATAAATTTCTGCAAGCTATTGGGCTCTGGGTACTTTTCCGTGCCCAGAAACAACATATGCTCCAGGTAGTGCGCCAGGCCTTGCTGCTGGGTTGGGTTCTGAAAACTACCAACAGCAAGCGCAAGGGATACAGCTGCAATTTCACTGCTGGTATCTCTCACCAAAATAACGTCCATGTTGTTGTCTAAAGAAAAGGTTTTATACTCGCGCGTATCTTTTGGGCTCTTGATGACGCTGGCGGGCTTTTCAACATCTCCCCTAGTGGAATGGGTATCGCAACCGATGACAACCATTACGAAAGCCAGGGATACCAGCATAAATTGCATTTTCTTGAACATTGATTTGTCCTTATCAGGGAATTCACTCAAACCGGCGATCATAACACTCAGTGCCGTCAAACCACAGTCAAAGCAGGCCTGGAGTGAGTAATGAATAACCAGATAACCCCCCCCCCCAGACATAGCCACTAAAGCATAGCAAACCCCAATCGGCTTTCCCTGAGCACTGCATCGATATACCGAGGAGAGGGAGTTTACACAGAAACGAGAACACAATTCAGTGTGCGAAAAGCAATGCGCAAACAGGGGTGCGGCTGCAGTGTAAACGAAGCCCTTCTAACGAGAGGCGAACAAAAAGCAGAGTTTTCGTTCGCCAAGGATTTCATTACTTATGGTTTTAACGTTAAATAACACTCAGGGTAGATACAAACCACCACACTTATTGGAAGGGAAGCAGTAATGATAGACAAACTCGACCTGCTCGTTCACGAAACCGCACACGATGCCGAAGGCGGCTTGGCCAAACTGGCCGAGGCAATGGATTTGGGCCAACAGGTCTTAATAAACAAGGTTAACTATAACAACGAGAAGAACAAACTCTCACTAAAAGAAGCACTCACCATGATGGAGGCCACGGGCAATGTTTCGATTCTCGAGGAGCTTGCATGGCGACTAGGTCATAAATTGACCGCAAGCAAAGCAAAGCCTGAGGAGAGCCTCCTATCAGCCATTGTCAACGCCAGTGCAGACCACGGAAAAGTGCACCAAACTATAGAAGAAGCCTTCATAGATAAAAAAATAACCACCAGAGAGCTAAAGAATGTTACTCAGGAAATTAACGATGCAGTAGAAGCACTTCATTCTTTGTTGCGAACCATTGAAGATATTCAGCAGCAACAAGCTCCTCGCGAATCTCTTTAATCGGTTTTGCACCACCAGCATTACCCGTACAAATAAAATGGAAATATATTAAATACTTACACTGCGCCACCTTCCAGAGTTACCAGACCGCATAAATCCGCAGTGCATGCGAGTTACTTAATATTTAAAAAACAATAAATAAACACTCATTTAAGAAGCCATTTTTGCCTCAAGCTCGCACCACTAGCGTGCACATATACAGTCTTTTTTAAGTTTTTTTTCTCTGTATGTGCAAATCAACCTAAATACCGTCGCCCTTAATTTCGTTTTATTATGTTAATGCCCGCAGTGCCCCCCCCTCAGAAAAAAGTCAAGCTTGGCATTCGTTTACACAATTTGGAATAAAACTTGACTGATAATTAGCTCCTCTGGCATCTTTCATTCGCGAGTGATTGTTTTCATAAGATCACACGCCGCAACGTATATTTTTTGCTCTGGATAGGGATAGTATGGAAGCACCAATACCAATAAAGTTAACGGCGATTATTCTACACGCAATAGTGTTGGTTTTTTTTACAAACTTATGTTTGGCTGCAGCAAAAGTACCTGATTGGTTTGAAAGCCGCGTGCCTGACACAGCTGAACATATGTATGGCGTGGGCGAAGGTAAATCCCTCAGCGCGGCGACACAATCAGCCCTTGAGGAAGTGGCGGGGAGACTGGTAACAAAAATTGAGTCGGACCTGGAAACTGTTATCTCAGCTAAGAATAATCAGGTCGAAACAAGCATAGACAGTAAAGTACGCTCTGAAATTGGCAATACACTTATCAGTGGCTACGAAGTTGATGCATCCAAAAAATCAGGTAAGAGCTACTACGCCAGAGTAAAAGTAGACAAAATAAAACTATTAGAATCTAACCAAACAGCACTAAATACCTCGCTTAACCAACTTGATGAATTTCTCGGTAAGGCTCAGCAAACAAGCGTGCTCCAGATATTCAAGAAACGTCGCATGCTGGCAAGAAATCTGGATGACGCGAGCCAGAAAGTGATGATCGTACAAGCCCTAACCGACACCCAATATACCTCCGCGTATCATAAGAAAATTCTAAACCATCGGAAAAACCTCAACACTCAGCTTGCCCGGCTCATTGTATTCGTAGATGCAAGCCCAGACTTGCAAGTACTTTCAAGAAAATTGGTACAGCAACTGTCTGAAGAAGGCATACGTGCAACCACCGACAAACCTGGCAACAACACACCAACAATTCGTTTAAAAGGCAGCTTCGAGCGCAGCGAGAGGTTCGATCAGAAATACGTAATTGCAAACACCAGCATTGATGTATACGACGAGTACTCCAATCCTCTTTCTTCAAAGCAGCTGATTGTAGACGGACAGGCTTATTTGTCACATGAGAGCGCTATTACTTCAGCTATTAACAAAACCATTGACAAACTTTCCCAGGAAGGTGTCGCTCGCGCCCTGGGTTTGATCTAACAAGATATACGGAGATTATTATGAGAGCCAATTTTTTTACTTTTCTATTGCTATTTACTCTGCCCGCACTTGCTTTGGCGAAGCCTCTCGACGTAAGTAGCCTTGCCGATGTAGAAACCTCGTTTCGTGGAGACCCAGACGAACAAAGAGATATACTCCTGAGAAAACTACGCAAACAAGAGCAGCCCAATGTGATTCTTTTACCCATCGAAAGCAAATGGGGTGAAGAAAGTGCAACTGCGGCAACGAACGCAATAACCTCCGTACTGATAAAAAACAAAATCACCCTTATTGACAGAAGTGTATCTGAGCAACTCCGTGATGAATTAATAGCCATAGAAAAAGGCGGCATCTCCAGGGGCTCGTCCTACGACCTCGGAGACTATGCAATTAGAGGTCAGGTACTTACCATAACAAGCCAAACGCTATTTCACCCTGCAAAAAAAGACGCCCTAATGGGCATGGATTTTCCTGATCGCTGTGAAGTAAAAATCAACACCTCCATACAAATCACGCTCTACAATATGAACCCACTAGAAGTCCAAAAAGAGTTTGTATTAGAAGACAACTACAGCAATACCTACAACAATGTACGAAAATGCGCAGAAGTAAACGACGCACAAGATCGCTTGAAAGCTATCGGAAAGAACATTGAGGGTAGAGCCAATAAAGTAGCCAACCTTTTTGTATCCGAGGGCTACATAATTGGTCATCGCAGCTACAAAAAAAGCGGCAAGAATCGACACATATTTAAAACTCACCTAAAAAAATCCACTGGCGGCTATAAAAAAGGCAGTAAAGTCAAAGTTATCGAAAAAGTAGAACGTATTGACCCGGTACTTGGCACTACCGAAACTCAGATCAAGACAGTCGCAGAGGGAAAGATAATAGAGACCACTGGTGACGACTACGTATGGTTTGAACTATCGAAAAAGCAAGACCCCAGTAAAGTATTTATTGGTGATTCGGTAGACATCAAGCTCAAAGAGAAAAGTAACAACCCCTTTGAAGCCTTGACTAAGAGCCTTCCTGGCTTCAAGTAAGGAAACAAGACTATGGATGGTAAAATTATCAATTACTTAAAAACACCCGCCTCAGTTTTAAGCCTGGTGCTGGCATTCGCCAGCATCTCTTACGCTGATCTGTTCGACGAACTTGAGGCGGAAACCAAGCCCAGCCAAAAAACAACACCCCAAAAACAGAAAGATTTTTCGCAACATGCAGATGACGCTTTTAGCAGCCTGGAAACGGAAACACTTCACGGCACCCAGTCCCAAAGCGAAGAGGAACTGGAGAAAGAATTCCAAGCCTGGAAGCAACAGTACTTTGAAGAGCTTGATCGCTATAAAAAAGATATTCTGAAAATCTGGGACGAAGCAGAAGTTACCGACAAAAAAACGTGGGTCGAGTACTCCAAGGACATGAAGACCAAAAAGGTCATCGACTACGAAAACAATGAAATTCGAATCAGTGTGGTAGAAGATAACAACTCTCCCAAAGAAGTTGCAGTGGAAAGCATGGTTGAAGAACTAATAACCACCACTACCGAGAAGGCTCAAAAAAATGACCCAGTACTCGCCGCTATAGCTGCACCAACTGCAACTCAACAAAACCATGAAGCGGCCCAGCAAAGCCTGCTATCGGAGCTAAATGATGAGAATACAAGCAGCAAGCAACAGATAGCAAAGACACTAGCCCGTTCCGCTAAGGTTGAAAAAGCCGTGCCTGCAAAAATGCCAAATCACGCACCGGTTACAACCATCACGATTAAATTACCCAACGACGCCATTTTAAAGCGTGCGGAGAAATATGCTTCAGTGGTAAAGAAACAGGCAGAACGCAACAATTTGGAGCGCTCGCTAATCTACGCAGTAATGCACACCGAAAGCGCGTTTAACCCAATGGCTCGCTCACAAATACCCGCATTCGGACTAATGCAAATCGTTCCTGAGTCTGCTGGCCGTGATGTCAGTAAAAAAATCTATGGGGAAGACAAAATTTTACCCGCAAGCTTTCTCTACAATGCGGACAATAATATTGAAGTGGGCTCAGCCTATATCAATATCCTGTATTACAGCTATCTAAGAAAGATTACCAACCCTACCAGCCGCTTATATTGTGCAATAGCCGCCTACAACACCGGCGCAGGTAACGTATCCGTTGCTTTTACGGGCAATCGAAAACTCAGCAAGGCTGTACCCATCATAAATAGCATGACACCACAACAGGTGTACGACACACTCAGTAAAAAGTTACCCTATGATGAGACAAAAAAATATTTGCACCGCGTTGTTCAACGACAGCAAATGTACGCTCAAACACAACTCTAATCACTTACATTCAAAGGATCGACAACAGGAGATATAGCATGATTAACAACGCTAAACTTATTTGGCTCTCAAGCGCGGCAATAGTACTTACCGCCTGTGGCGGCACAACACCACCAAAAGAAACAGCGAAAGTAGACCCCTTTCCCAGCTGGTACTATAACGCTGCGGATGCTATCCCCGGTGCGCTGAATGCAGCCAGCTGCAATCCTATCCCCGGCGGCAATATGGAAATAGCCAAGAAACAAGCCCTTGCCAACGGACGCGCGGAGATCGCCAGTCAAATCGAGACGCGTGTGAAAGCCATGGATAAAACCTACGATCGACTAGCCACTACGGACGAGGGCACATCAGTAGGAGGAACATTTGAAAGCGTATCCAAGCAGGTAAGCAATCAGGTACTCAGCGGTGCACGAGCAGTGAAATCTATGCGTATAGATGACAACGGCAAACCTTATTTCTGCTCTCTGGTAAGCTTGGACCCCTCGGCTACTCAAGCAGTACTGGAAAGTATAATGAAGGCTGCAAACCTGAACTTGTCTGCGGAGAATGAGAGTGTCTTACGCGAACAATTTAATGCGTATAAAGCACAGCAAGAGCTGGAAAGTGCCATCAGTCAATAAGAGGTTCAGGTAGCGCTTACGTGAGCGCTACCTTTTTGGTAGCTTAGAGGTTTGAAAAATAGTTGAGGAACTCACCGTTAGATAACATGCCTTTTTGAATAGCATTGATATCTAACTCTCCCTGACCATAAAAATTAGGATTCGCCTGTGCACGGTACGTAGCGATATGCACAATGGTTTCTTCGTCGCTGCCATAGACTTCGGAGTCATATACTTTTGCCAACAGCTCCTGATTTACGCTCCCTTGACCGTACTGCACGGCCCCAAGGTAGGAGTTTTGAAAAAACCCGCTAAGCTCATTGGGTATTAACTCAATAAAAAAGCGGTTGGTTTTAGCGTTATCAAAGGTAAAAGCTTGAGCCTGCTCATTGAACGACTGTAAGCTACCCTCGCCTAGTGCTTTTCCGTTGTACCAGGAAAGCGCCGGAGAGAAACCATCTGCAATGGCAACTACGGTAAATGCGACCATGCGACCATTTGTGAAATAGCCATTTACCAGATATTTTTCATTGATAAAGTAATTAACATCCAGCCCTTCGTCTATATTTTTTATCGCCGCTGGAGCGCCTAATAACTCTTCTACATAGGCCTGAGTATTACCTACGTGGATCTTCGAAAGCGTATCATATTCATACTGATTGCTAAATTTGGTTTTTAGGCTTACATAGAGGTCTTCCACCAAAATAAATGCCTCGGAAAATGAGCCCAAGGAAATAACAAATACACATACGGGAACAAAGATGGTGTTTACAAAGTTTTTAACTGGGCTCAGCGACAAGCGCTTGCTGCCGCTTTCATTTGCTGTCAACATTTCTCATCCTCAGAAGGTTTAATTAGCACTCGACACGACTGGGACATAGTACATGAAGCAACATATTAAACGCTACGCATTTACTGCTGTAATCATCACTTTTTTAATGGGCCAGTATCTTTTTATTGGCCAGGTGTTATCTGTTAGCGAATCGGGCCACCCTCTTGTATTCGAACTTTTTGCCGCGGTGATGGGCTCCATCATCACCGTTGCCGCAATGGCGCTAATCATGAAAACTCAAATTAAGCAGGAGACACACAAAGAATATGCCTCTCGTATTTTTGAGAAAAAACTGGAGATATATCAATCTCTCCTTGAAGCCCTATTTTCTATTGATGACGACGCAGTAATGGAGGACAAGGAGATACATCGCGTTGAGAACCTTATTGGCCTGGCCTGCCTGGTAGCAAACAAATGTATGGTCTCCACCATGGCGCAATACATGTATCAATTGAAAGTATACGGGGTACTTTATTTTAGAAGTATGTCGCCCGCTCAGCTCGAAGCGTTTTCTCAGTTTATTAATGATGAAAAAGGTAAGCCCTTTGAGCTTTCGAAATTGGCCACCAGCAAACACGCCATCACTCAAGAAACAAAAGAAAATGAAATCCTTTACTTCGTCTCTCTCGACGAATTTATCCAGGCTATGCGAGAAGACCTCGCTATCATCGATGGCGACGTTAAACACGATATCGAACATTTTGTACGAACTCCGCTTAACGCCAAAGGACTGATACCCACGCCAAACAAAGCAGAGTAAACCGCAATGGACAACACTGAAAACAAGGAAAAAATTGGTTTAGTTGGCACCTTGGACTGGATAATTGCTGCCTTAATAATTGTTTCCGTGATTGGATTTTCCGTTGAAACACTTCCTCACCTAAGACCAACTACCCGAAACATATTGAAGGGTATAGAAGCCTTCACTGTGCTCGTTTTCATTTGCGAATATATTTACAGAATCTACCGTGCCAAACGTAAGTTAAGTTTTATATTCAGCTTTTACGGCATAATCGATCTGCTGGCAATACTCCCTTACCTTATTGCCCCAGCCCTCGATTTACGTTCTCTACGCCTGCTTCGCTTTTTACGATTTATCCGTTTGTTGAAATTAGCCAGATACAACCAGGCTATTTACAAATTTGGCAGGGCGCTAGTGTACGCGAAGGAAGAAATTATTATCTCCTTTATCGGCACCAGTGTTCTTATCTTTCTAGCGGCTATTGGTATCTACCATTTTGAACACGCAGCACAACCGGAAGTATTCCGCTCAGTTTTTGACGCGCTGTGGTGGGCCTTCGCCACTTTTACCACAGTGGGTTATGGTGATGTCTACCCTATAACTACTGGTGGGCGTTTGTTTACTATGGGCGTGTTAGTGCTTGGCTTAGGCTTGGTGGCAGGTACAACCGGCATCTTTGCTTCTGCGCTCATGAAAGTTTCAGGCGAGCCGAAGTAGCCCCCGAGTGCAATAAAAAAGGTCAACAGATCTTACTCTTTGCGCCAGATACTCGGGAATAAGTAGCTCGCCGCATTGAAATTCCGCCAACAGACCCACGTTTCACGTTTGTCGAATTAGCTCGCAAGAAACTGAAACAATCTAGAAGTCCATATTCAGCTATCCTGCTTTTTAAACTCGCTGACATTTTTCAAACTCCAAAGCAGGCCTCTCGTGAAAACAACCATCATTACTCTTTCCTTATACCTTGTATTTTCTCTTTCTGGGTGCGTTTTTGTAGAGCCCAAAGGCACCATTGCCTTTGATGAAGAGTGTGATACTGCCTACCAGCGTTACTATGTGGGCATCGATTCAAATCCCGGCGAAGGCCTGGTGATACTGAGTAAGGACGGCAGCATCGCTACGGGCCGCAATATTCCCGCCACCATTGGCGAATGTGGCGGAGATGCCTGTCTAGACGCGTTGTATAGCCTGGCAAGACAGTTCGCCGCAGAGGCCTTTGTCGCGGGCTCATTTGCGTTTGCTGCCAATACAGCCTCTTGGCTCCAAAAGGAACGCAATTGCGCTGATAAGCCTAACCAGGAAGCCAAACAGCTGGTTATTCTCGAAGAAGATTTGGGGGTTTACCTAGCACCTAGAGAAGATAGACCTCCAGAAAACTAATACTACTCGGGGTATGACAGCGGATACTGAGCTTACACAAAAAAAGGCGCCCAAAGGCGCCTTAAACTTTTTACAAGAGGTCTTAAAATTAGAGCTGTGGTCCAGCTGCAACCAGTGCTTTACCTTCGTCGTTATCGGTGAACTTCTCGAAGTTCTTAATGAATAGATCACCCAACTTCGCGGCTTTCTCTGCCCATTCACCTGCATTTTCGTAGGTATCGCGAGGATCCAGGATTTTGCTGTCTACACCAGGGAGTTCCAAAGGCACCTCAAGATTAAAGGTTGGAATCACTCTGGTCTCGGCCTTATCAACGTTACCATCGAGAATCGCATCAATAATGCCACGAGTATCTTTAATAGAGATACGCTTACCAGTGCCATTCCAGCCCGTGTTCACCAAGTAGGCTGTTGCTCCAACCGCTTCCATACGTGCTACCAGCTCTTCTCCGTACTTCACTGGGTGCAGGGTAAGGAATGCTTTACCGAAGCAGGCGGAGAAGGTTGGCGTTGGCTCTGTAATGCCGCGCTCAGTACCCGCCAATTTAGCCGTGAAGCCAGAGAGGAAGTGGTACTTGGTTTGCTCTGGAGTAAGCTTTGATACCGGGGGAAGCACACCAAAGGCATCAGCGGTGAGGAAGATCACCTTACTCGCATGGCCCGCACGAGAGGGTGGAGGTACGATGTTTTCGATATGGTCGATGGGGTAGGACACGCGGGTGTTCTCCGTTACGGAGCCGTCGTCGTAATCCACCTTACCATTGTCGTCGACAGTGACGTTTTCCAGCAGTGCATCTCGTTTGATAGCTGCGTAAATATCTGGCTCACTCTCCGGGTCGAGGTTAATGGTTTTAGCGTAACAACCACCTTCGAAGTTAAAGATACCGTTATCGTCCCAGCCGTGCTCATCATCACCTATAAGCTTACGCTTAGGGTCAGTAGAGAGTGTGGTTTTACCCGTGCCTGACAGGCCAAAGAAGATGGCCACATCGTCGTCTTCGCCAACGTTAGCGGAGCAGTGCATAGAGGCCATATGCTTAAGCGGCAGATAGTAGTTCATCATGGCGAACATGCCTTTCTTCATTTCGCCGCCGTACCAGGAACCACCTATTACCTGCATTTTTTCTGTCATATTGAACACTGTGAATACTTCCGAATTCATTTTGTGTTCTTTCCATTTTGGGTTAGAGGTTTTAGAACCATTCATAACCACAAAATCGGGTTCACCATAATTTTCAAGTTCTTCCGCCGTTGGCCGGATAAACATGTTTGTTACAAAGTGCGCCTGCCATGCGACTTCCATAATAAAACGCACTTTCATGCGAGTGTCTTCATTGGCACCACAGAAGGTATCTACGACGAACAAACGATTTCCAGAAAGCTGATCGACCACCAGTTTTTTAAGGTCTGCCCAGGCTTCAGGCGTAATGGGTTTATTATCGTTATGTGCGACTTCGGAGTCCCACCAGAGGTGCTCCTTACTAACATCATCGAGAACAATAAATTTATCTTTAGGGGACCGGCCTGTAAAAATGCCTGTTTGAACAGCAACCGCACCGGACTCTGTTACTACGCCTTTTTCGTAGCCTTCCAAATTCGGATTTGTTTCTTCTTCAAACAGTTGGTCATAAGAAGGGTTATGGACTATCTCCGCTACATTCTGGATGCCATATTTTGTTAGGTCTATATTTACAGCCATTTCTTGTTATCTCCCAAGTTAAGAGGTAGGTAAAAATCCATAAAAAGGCCGCGAATTTGAGAGAGAAGCGCGATCTTTATATATTCAGTATATTTATGGCCGCTGCCAATATCCGATCCCTATTATATGTAAGAGGCTTTTGGCAGGGAAATATTACGGTTGACGCACGTCAAGCTTTGGTTGTACTTCGTTAAAATAATTGCAGATGTCGCGCCAAACACTGCAGTAAACCCATTCAGACTAGAAATACATAAAAAGATTTTAGTGCATAAAAACTATTGTACACAAAGGAATTGAAAAGCTTGTTACAAAGACCAATCAATTGGTTCTATAGCATGCTCTTTTAAATAGTGATTAGTTTTAGAAAAGTGATGACAACCAAAAAAACCACGATGCGCAGACAAAGGCGAGGGATGAGGTGCTTTTAAAACACAATGACGCTTAACATCTATAAACTGTCCTTTTTTCTGGGCATAGCTACCCCATAACAAAAAAACGAGGTTTTCACATTTTTGATTCAATGCGTGAATAATGGCGTCTGTAAACGTTTCCCATCCTTTTCCCTGATGGGAACCTGCCCTTGCATTTTCTACGGTTAATGTGGCGTTTAAAAGTAACACTCCTCGCTCAGCCCAGGCTTGCAAGCACCCGCTGCCGGGCAGCGGCAAACCCACATCCTGATTAATTTCTTTAAAAATATTTTTTAACGAAGGGGGAAACGGCACGCCAGGCAACACAGAAAAACATAGGCCATGTGCCTGCCCGGGACCATGATAGGGGTCCTGACCTAACACGACCACTTTCACTTTGGAAAATGGTGTGGAATTGAGAGCATTAAAAATTAAGTCGCCTTCGGGGTACAATATTTTCCCCGCATTTTTTTCCACGAGTAAATATTGCTTTAGCGCTTGCATATAGGGCTTATCAAATTCAGCACCTACCTGCTCCAGCCAGCTTGGCGCCAGCTTTATTCTGGAATCGGTTTCATTCACCTTATTTATTCCGGTCGCATATGGGGAAATAACAGTACGTCTCGAATAGAGGGAGAGTCAGTTAGCAACATAACCAGCCGGTCTATACCAATACCCTCACCCGCAGTAGGTGGAAGACCATATTCAAGCGCTCGAATGTAATCGGCATCATAGTGCATAGCTTCATTATCACCAGCATCTTTTTCTGCAACTTGCTGCTTAAAACGATCGGCTTGATCTTCTGCGTCGTTAAGCTCGGAAAAACCGTTAGCCAACTCGCGACCCGCAACAAAAAACTCAAAGCGATCCGTCACGAAGGGATTGTTATCATTGCGGCGAGCAAGTGGAGACACTTCAGTTGGATATTCCGTGATAAACGTTGGCTGCTCCAATCGATGCTCTACAGTTTTTTCAAATATTTCTATTTGTATTTTCCCAAGACCCCAAGAATTTTTTAATGGAATTGCCAAGCTCTCCGCAAGCTCTTTAGCTGCATCCAACTGGTTTATATTTTCGGGCTTCAATTGCGGATTAAAATGCAAAATGGAATCAAATACCGTTAAGCGCTGAAAAGGTTTAGAAAAATCGAACACCACTGTTTCCGTTTGTTCTCCCTCCTTCGTTATTTTGGTATTAACAACTTCGGTGGAACCGAGAACCGCCAGAGTTAATTCTCGCAGCATATTTTCGGTTAAGTCCATCAGATTGTGGTAGTCCGCATACGCCTGATAAAACTCAAGCATTGTAAATTCCGGGTTATGCCGTGTAGACAAACCTTCATTGCGAAAGTTGCGATTAATTTCATAGACACGCTCAAACCCACCAACCACCAGGCGCTTCAAATATAACTCTGGCGCAATACGCAGATACATGTCGATATCGAGAGCATTGTGATGCGTTTCGAAGGGGCGTGCCGTTGCACCGCCAGGAATAGCTTGTAGCATGGGCGTTTCAACTTCGAGGAAATCATTTTTATTAAGATATTCACGAATAAACTGCACTACCTTGGAACGGATAATAAAGGTTTCACGCACCTCCGGGTTTGCTATCAAATCCACATAGCGTTGACGATAGCGCATTTCCTGGTCTGCCAAGCCATGAAATTTATCAGGCAAGGGGCGTAAGGCTTTAGTAAGCAGCTGATACTCACCCATATTGACATACAAGTCGCCTTTACCGGATTTGTGCAGCGCGCCTTTAACGCCAACAATATCGCCAAGATCAATAGACTTGGCAAAAGGCCGCGCTTCTTTGGTCACGTATAACTGTATTTGACCGCTGCCATCCTGTATCACCATAAAAGCGCCGCGGCTGCGAATAACACGCCCGGCAACGGATACCTCGATGCCCTTCTCTTGGAGCTCCTCTTTGCTTTTATCGCCGTAAGTACTTTGCAAGACCTGAGCTTTATTCTCTGGCTTAAAATCGTTTGGAAAGGCACTACCTTGCTCGCGGATCTCAGCCAGTTTGGCACGACGCTCGGCAATAAGCTTGTTTTCATCTTGTGGTACAGCGTTTTGGTTTTGATCGCTCATGTAAGAATATATTCCAAAGTAAATAGGTGAATAAGGTAAGAAAGAAGTCAATACAGAACACATTTCTGTTGGTGCAGTTAAGCGCTCCGCACTTCATATTTAGAGGCCTGCTTTTAAGCTGGCCTCAATAAATTCATCCAGCTTGCCATCCAGCACCGCCTGGCAATTACTGGTTTGAACATTGGTTCGTAAATCTTTAATGCGCTGGTCATCCAACACATAGGAGCGAATCTGGCTCCCCCAACCGATATCGGATTTACTGTCCTCCAAGGCCTGCTTTTCCGCATTGCGCTTAAGCATTTCCTGCTCGTACATTTTGGCTCGCAGCATCTTCATCGCCTTGTCTCGGTTGGAATGCTGTGAGCGCTCACTTTGGCATTGAACCACTACACCACTAGGCTCATGGGTAATGCGAACAGCAGAGTCAGTTTTGTTAACGTGCTGCCCTCCCGCTCCACTCGCACGGTATGTATCAACCCTTAAGTCTGCAGGGTTAATATCTATTTCAATATCATCAGAAATTTCCGGCGAAACAAATACGGAAGCAAATGAGGTATGACGACGGTTACCCGAATCAAAAGGAGATTTGCGAACAAGGCGGTGTACGCCGGTCTCTGTGCGCAACCAGCCAAAGGCGTATTCACCCTCAAAGCGAATGGTAGCGCTTTTTATGCCTGCCACATCACCGGGAGAAGCTTCTTCCAGGGTGGTTTTAAAGCCCTTGTCTTCGCCCCAGCGCAAATACATACGGGTTATCATTTCCGCCCAGTCTTGAGCTTCGGTTCCTCCTGAGCCAGATTGAATATCCAGGAAGGCATTATTGGGGTCCATTTCCCCAGAAAACATACGGCGAAATTCAAGCTTGGCAAGCTGGGCTTCGAGGCTTGATATATCTGCCTCTACTTCGACAATGCTCTCTTCGTCGTTTTCCTCTACCGCCATGTCGATCAAGTCTCGGCTGTCTGCCACCCCCTGATCGAGGTCGTCTATGGTTTTTACAATGGCCTCAAGCCCAGCGCGCTCACGACCGAGTTCCTGTGCTCTTGCTGGCTTGTTCCAGACATCAGGCTCTGCAAGTTCGAGCTCAACCTCGGCTAGCTGTTCTTTTCTTTCTGCGTATTCAAAGGTACCCCCTAAGCACATCCGTACGTGCTTGCAGATCAGACAATTTATTTAACAAGGGATTAATTTCCATAGAAAAACGCCAATATTCGAAAAGTTGATAATGAAAGGGTAAAAAGCGCGCGCATTGTAACCTAGGGGCTTATTTCGACCAAATCTGCTATTGCCCCGCTTCGCTCCCTTGGTAACATAGCCGCAATAAACGCTCTTTCAGCGTGACCTTTGGCTACACTGAAAAACAATACCTAGCGTATATATAATAATTACGAGGCTAAACAACATGCTAAAACGCATTTTAGTGCCTACGGCGCTCTTCTTTCCTTTTCTGCTGCTCGGCTGTGACAGTAATAACAATACGTCTCAGAGTGAGGACCAGATTCCGGCGACAAAAACTTATGTGATATTCAGCCCCGCCACGGGAGAAATGCCTGTTCCAAACGACCTGATGTTTGGCCCGGATGGCACCTTGTCTGCCGGAGATGACTCGAGCAACCCTGTTATCAGTGGCATCGATAACCTTGATGGGAACTCTGTGGTTTCGCCCATCGATATCCAGTTCTCTGCCCCCCTAAGCGATACTCAGGTGATTGATGCCGCCAGTTTTATTCTCGTTGAAGGCAATGTGATACCCAACCCAAATCAAAATGTTTACCTGCTGCCGTTAAGCTACCCCGGTGGCGATGCTTTACTGCAGGCAAGTGTTGATGGAGAGGGCGTAGAAACACCCACATTCATAGACGCCGTAAGCTACCAGTCGGCGGTCGCGGCTGGCGATATCGCCACGCTCACCGCACTGGCCACACCTACAGCAAGAGCAGAGCTTCTCAGCCTAGATGGGATGGAAAATAACACCATTCGTATCTCGCCTCTTCGCACTCTTTTACCAGAAACCAAGTATCTGGTGATAATCACCGACCTGGAGGATTACGCTGGAAACCCCGTTTACCCCTCCATCGCATACAGCTATATACGCAGTGACGATGCGAACTTCAGCGAGGACCTTCCTCTGCAGCCAGTGCAAGGAGCCATTCAAGGTTGGGAGCAACTCGCAGAAGGCTATTTTGCTTTCCAACAGGCGGTTTTCGATGCGGCGGAACTTCCTCTGCCAAAGAAAACTGTCGACAACATTGTACTGAGCTATAGCTTTACCACGGGCAGTACTAACGCAGTACTTACCAGTCTTGCGGCCCCGGAAGTCTATTTTGAGAAACAATTGCGCACAGGGTACAAGCAAGACGCAATTGCCAAATTGCTTGGCGGAAGCTACAACCTCAGTGGCGATAACAGCGGTCAAACAAGCATTACCGATGGCGCCATAAACAGCACCATTAACGTCCTGCTGAGCTCACCACTATTGCCTGATGAGTCACCCAACCCTCTCTATGTTGAGCAAATTGCCTCCGCCATTAGCGCTGGCGCCGATTACGCCACGCTCGCAGAAGATGGCGTAGCGGCCCATATAATGCAGCGCGCGGCAGCTGAGGCAGCCATCTCCGTTCATGACAGCGGCAGTGCAGCGCAGGGGGACAAGGAACCCTATATAGACATAAGAACAGAGGCAGTGGGTACCGTATCGGCTTTAGCAGTGGGTGCAAGCTTACCCGTGAGTGAGCTTTTTCCAGTACCTGTGGCAAGAGCAGCCAGCTTCTATAGAGCAGACTTGGCGAGCGACATTAACCCCGCCCTCGCAGCACCGGCATTGATCTATCAAGGCCAAATCAGCTTGCCCGTTTATCAGCAGCCGCCGGAAGAAATGGATGGCAGCAACATTACTACAAGTACCTGGCAAGCCGATGAGCGTATAGGTTTTACCCTTGATGCCGGTTTGGGTAACGATCTCGGTACAACACCACCGTCGGAGAAAACAAGCGCGCGCTACCCCTTCCCTGCAAAACAGGCTGATGTGACAGTGCCACTGCTGTCTGTGATGCCCGAGCCAACGACACTCAGCGCTTTTGGTATTAGCAAGCCAGCTGAAGGCTGGCCGGTCATTATCTTTCAGCATGGCATCTCCGCCGAACGCAGCATCATACTGCCCATTGCAAACGCACTGGCCTTTGCGTGTATCGCTGCGGACCTAAGTGGCCCCAGCGGCCTTCCCTGTTTTGCAAGTATCGCCATCGACGGCCCGTTGCACGGCATTGAACCGGCTGGCAGCCTGGTTCCCGGCCTCTATAGCGTTACCGACCCAGATGCTCCCATTACGCCCAACCTGCCGAGCAGCCCCTCTGCCGAACTCACTGAGCGGCATTACGACTTCACTGCAAACGAGGTACTTGCCGCCATCCCTATGGACTACAGTGCCGATTTTGGTAGCTCGGGCTCTCTACTCATTAATCTCAGTAACTTCGCCAACAACCGAGACTCGCGACGCCAGATGACGCTGGACCTGCTAAACCTGAACGCCTCTCTTGCAACTCTGGATGTTGACGGCGACGGTCTGGCCAACGACCTGGATATCAGCAAGGTGTATTTAATTGGGCATTCTCTGGGAGCCATAGATAGCATCAACTTCTCTGCCATAAACAACCAGGCGCAGGTTCAAAATAGCCCCTTTAGCGCTCAGCCTAAGATTCATGCGGTATCAAGCATATTTCCTGGAGGCGGCATTCCTCGCCTGTTAACAAATTCGCCGACCTTTGGCCCTGTTATCTTGCCGGCTCTGGCTTCCGCCAGTGATGAGCTGGTACAAGGCAAAAGTGGCCTGGAGGCCTACTTGAGTGTTTTCCAGGGAGCCATGGACTCCGCCGACCCACTAACACTGGCAAGCGGCTTAAGGGACACAGGGCTACTAGTGAGTGAAATCAAGGGCAGCCCAGACGGATCAATTCCTCCAGACACCCTCATTGTGAATGGCGCTGACACTATCTGGGGCGATAGCAGCGCACCACTGCAAACTGTTTTGGAAAACGGCTTTGTTATTGATAATTTCCCTGCACCACTATCTGGAACAGAGCCACTTGCCGCTGAGCTTGGGCTGGTAAAAACCGCAGAGGCCAGCGCCAGCACAGCGCCTGCACGTTTGATAACCCGCTATATAGAGGGCAGTCACAGAACGCCCATAAGCGCAGGAAACACAGCCGCAGACCCGGATAGCAGCGCCGCAGTTTTCTTCGAATTAGTAACACAAAGCGCCACTTTCTTCGCTCTTAACGGCGCCGTTGCAGGCTCAATAGTGACTAACTCCGAGGTAGTGGAGCCTTAGCGCTGAGAAGAAAGCAGTGCTATCCGCCCAAAAATGGGCATATATCCTTACAATACAATAACTTACAAGATGTATTTGACAATCAACTTAAGGAAACTACAATAACTTACTGAAACTACCCTTTTCAGTGAGTTATTGCCCATGGAGTTCCTAGAAGCAGATCATGCCGAATGGCTGAAAATGTGGGAAGAATTAGCCCATTACAGACTGAATGAAGGCGACCCCATTTGCGCGTTTATGAAGAACTGCTGGGAATACATGGGCTCAACAGATTCCCATCATCATTTTCGCCACCGCTTGCACCCCCGCACCGGTAAACAAGAATTTGCCTATGTGGAAAGACGCTGTGCTGGCGTTACCTGGGCTCAAACCGCTTGATCGAGCGGCTCTAAATAGTCCACCAGCAGCTGCAGTTTCTGCTCGCCCCGATATTCATTACAATTGAGTTTATACACCAACCTTACCTTCTGAATATCCGCATTTGGCCAGATATCCCCGTCCACATTAAAGGCAATTGCGTCGATAGAGAAACCAGAATACTCCGAAGGCGTAAGCAACAATTTTAAGTGTTTCTCTCCTACAATCCGTTGTGTAAGGATACGGAATTCCCCATCAAAACAGGGCTCAGGAAAAGCCTGGCCCCAGGGGCCAAGGTTTTGTATTGCCAGAGCGTTGCTGAGGCTAAAATCTTCCAGTTGCAGCTCGCCGTCCGTGAGCAGCTCTGCCTCAGGCGCCTGACCATTGAGTAGTTCGTCAATAACGCTCACAAAAGCACTGTTAAATTGTTGAAAATGCTGGCCAGCCAAAGACAAGCCTGCCGCCATAGCGTGTCCACCAAACTTGTCCAGCAAGCCTGGGTGTTGAGTGGCTACACGGTCCAGAGCATCGCGCAGATGAACCCCCTCAATGGAGCGACCAGAGCCCTTAATGCTGCCATCACCGTTGTCTGCAAAGACAATGGTTGGCCGGTGAGTCCGCTCTTTTACCCGCGATGCGAGAATACCGATCACACCCGGATGCCAGTCATCCTTGTATAAGCAAATTGCCTGCGGCCACTCTTGCTCACCGCGCAATATATCCTCCAGAAAGCTTTGCGCCTCTTGCTGCATGGAAGCCTCGATACTGCGCCGCTCTCTATTGAGAGCGTCCAGCTCTGCGGCGATATGCCTGGCCTCCCTATAGGAGTCTGCGAGCAGGCAGCGAATACCCAGGCTCATGTCATCCAGGCGACCTGCCGCGTTTAATCGCGGCCCTGCCACAAAACCCAAGTCGCTTGAGCTGAGCTTTGAAAGATCTCGCCCACCCACTTCAAACAAAGCGCGAATACCATTGCAGCAGGCCCCTGCGCGCATGCGGCGCAAACCCTGCTCCACTAAAATACGATTGTTATGATCCAAGGGAACAACATCCGCTACGGTGCCCAGGGAGACCAGATCAAGAAACTCAGCCATATTCGGCTCCTTGAGCTGCTGAGCTTGAAACCAATTTTCCCGCCTCAAATGGGCTCTCAGAGCATTCATCACATAGAAGATCACCCCTACGCCAGCGAGATTCTTGCTGCCAAACTCACAGTAATGTTGGTTCGGGTTAACAATGGCATCTGCATCCGGCAAGTGTCGGCCCGGCAAATGGTGGTCTGTAACCAGCACCTTCATTCCATAGCTCTTTGCTGCCGCAACGCCATCGATACTCGCGATCCCGTTGTCCACGGTGACAATAAGTTGAGGTTGCAGGCCGGCGATAACGTCTACTATTTCCGGGGTAAGCCCATAACCATACTCAAAGCGATTAGGCACCAGGTATTCCACCTGCTTAAGGCCAAAAGCTCTCAGGCAGCGAACAGCCAGTGCGGTGCTGGTTGCGCCATCTGCATCAAAATCCCCCAGAATGCAAACCCGCTGCTGTTGCTGCAATGCGCCGTACAGCAGCCCAATGGCGGTATCCAGGCCTTTTAGGCTTTGCGGGTGCTGCAGTTTTGCCAACTGGTAATCAATTTGCTCTGCATTTGAGATTTTGCGGTTGCTTAAAACTCGCTGAATGATTGCAGGAAGAGAGTGGAACACTGCCTCAGCTGCGGGGAGCGCGGTGCGCCGAGTAATTTTTTTTATCATATATAAATCTAATTTATGGGGAAGCCAGGGAAATTTATAGGGAAACAAGCTTGATCCAGAACAGAAAACCCCGGCGCTCAATGTGGTCCAATGGCCTCGGTAAAGCATTTTACCACTTTACAAAGGAACTCCTACGCACATATTAGTTCCTTGATTGGCGTTCTCAAATTCGCTGAGCCACACACGACGGTGCAAGTAGAACCCCCACTTCTACTCGCTAACAAAAACTGCCGAGCGCTAGCGCAACGACCAAGAGAACGCCTCTATTCTCCCTCTTTTTACAGCACAAACTCGCAAAATTCCATTCACATCATTTACTCGATACGCGATGTAAAAGCGTTAATATCTCTTTATCAAACGCTTGGTAAATAATATCCATAGCTTCACTGACTACTGTGAAATATTGAGAGGCAGAAATCACTCGTCTCATATCGAATAACTGCTCACGCACAAATGCAACAAAATGCTCCAACTCAGCTTGCTGCTTCGCCTCAATTTTTTTACTGCAATTTGGCTTTTCCAGCAGAATAGAAATGGCATGAAGGTTTTTATCAACCATGCTTCGACTGCGCTCCCCAGAAGCCTCGCCAAGTTTAGAGCTTAGTAGGTGCATGCCCAGGGCACGGCACTGCCCCATCAGTTCACCCAGATAAAGAAACTCCCTCCAGGTTTCCTGCTCTCTTGAATAGTGCGTTATCAGACAATAGTGCTCGGCACACTCGTCAAGTAAGGCGAGCAACGCGGCAACGAGGCGGCAATGCTGATCGAAGCATGCCTCAAAGTTCATATTCAAGTAACGGCCTGATAATGAGGCCCAGTGAGCAGTTATACCCTGCCAGTTTTGATTATGAGCGAGCCACTCATCAAGCACAGCCAAGCGCTCCATGTCCGACATAATTCTGGCCCGAAGCTCCGGGAGCTTTTCTACATCCTTCAGAGGCCCTCCCCCACTGGCGGCACACAGGCCACGGTGGCGCTGCACATGCAGCACTAACATACGCCCGGCCTGCAGTAACTGCACTCCAGTGAGCATTTTCTTACGTTGTTGTTGCCGCATAATAACCAGCAAAGAAAGTAGAGAAAGCCCCATTAAGGCAAACAACAACCAACTGAGAATCGTTAGCGGGTTACTCATACGCATTTACTCCGAATAGCGATATATATAGGGCAATTTACGTTCCATTCAGCGAACCAGCAGTATCTTTTTCGAACAATCCTGCACCTCGAATGGAGCTATTCTCTTGATAAGCCCCTAGCGGCCGAAGCGCTTCCTTCTAGAGTGGAGAAAGGTCAAAGCCCCCTAAAGCTTGCTCTATTGTTTACGCTAAGCTCTTCATCCGGGCAGGGCTCTCAAAGCTATTTGCAGGGGCGCTCTCGTTAAACGGGTAATGAACATGATAGCGCTCAAACTGAATAAGCAAGAAAAAACACATCTATGCATACACTATAAAGCCTAGGCTTACAGAGACTGGAAGCACACATGAACAGTAGTTGATGGCAAAGCCGTTTGCGTGAACAGCACAATGGTGTAGAAAAACGCTACCCCCTTAGAATACCGCCATGAGGGCCATTGCTTGGCCTTCCGTTGTGAAGGGGCGGTACTAGTAGTAAAGAAGCTCAGACTAAACCTTAAATCGCTGCAATATCTGCATAAACGGCTATCTGCTCAATAAGGAAAAACCAGCCGTTGGTTTTCCGAAGTGACGTAACAGGGGCGAGAAATTTATTGGCTTTACGCAGGTAGTCGTGCGTTTTGAGTGCCTTTGCATCCGAAAACGCGGGGATTCCGCGTACTTTTGGTGCACCGAGGCAGAAGCGTCATTTATAAAACACGCTCCATCTCGAGCACACTAAGTAAAGCTGCATGCGCCCAAAAAGTAGCACCTGCAGCAATTATCAAATTATCAGGAAATTTGCGATTGAATATAACGCTGCACCTTGGCGAGATCCTTCTCTATCACTTGGTAACGCTCTTCCCGCTCAAACAGATCGCTCATATGATGGGGTAAAGCAGGGTCTTCCTGCTGACCGGCCTTATTGACAGCCTCCGGAAATTTCGCCGGATGAGCCGTCGCCAGACAGATCATAGGGGTGTCCGCTGATCGGCGGGCTTTTCTCGCGGCCTGAACACCAATAGCGGTATGTGGGTCCAGCAGGTATTCTGTTTCGTCAAAAACACTGCGGATTACATCGATAGTTTCCTGGTCATCCACCTTGTAGCTGGAAAATAGGGCCCTCGCTTTTTGCAAGGCGCTCTCAGACAAGCTCAGCTCACCACTTTGCTTAAACTGCTCCATCATCGATTTAATTTTCGCACCGTCTCTACCGTGTAAATCAAACAGCATACGCTCGAAATTACTGGAAACCATAATGTCCATGCTCGGAGACAGTGAGTGCACTAATTCCTGTAAGCTATGGTCGTTATCGCTGATACAACGATGCAAAATGTCATTGCTATTGGTGGCAATCACTAACTGCTCTATGGGCAGGCCCATTTTTTTTGCGATATACCCTGCGAGAATATCGCCAAAATTTCCGGTGGGCACGGAAAATGACACCGCTCTGTGTGGGCCTCCCAGCGCAAGAGCTGAATAAAAATAATAAACAATCTGAGCCATAATACGGGCCCAGTTGATGGAGTTCACCGCGACCAACTGTCGCCCTTCAGGCAAAAAACTCTGGTCAGCAAAGCTGGCCTTTACCATATTCTGACAATCGTCAAAATTGCCTTGCAAGGCAATGTTGTGAACATTTTTTTCTAACACGCTGGTCATTTGCTTACGCTGCACATCAGACACGCGCTGATATGGGTGCAAAATAAAAATATCCACATTCTCGCAATCCCGGCAACCCTCAATAGCAGCAGAACCGGTATCACCAGAAGTAGCCCCCATTATCACCACTTTCTGCTTACGTTTTTTTAGCACGTAATCCAGCAGATGCCCTAAAAACTGCAAAGCAAAATCTTTAAACGCCAGCGTAGGCCCTTGGAACAATTCCAGCACCCACTCGTTATGCGCTGTCTGCACCAATGGCGCAATGGCAGAGTGGCGAAAGCCTTTTCCTGTTTTAGTAGAGTACGAGGCAGCAATTAGCTGCTTTAGATCAGCGTCCGGAATTTCGCCATCAATAAAGGGAGCAATAATTTTAAAGGCTAATTCCTGATAACTTAGGCCAGCCCAGGAAGCAATTTCTTCCTGGCTAAAATTAGGTAGCGTTTCCGGCAGATATAAACCACCGTCACTGGCTAAGCCGGTTAATACTACGTCTTCAAAACTAAGACTGGGAGCTTCGCCTCGAGTACTGATATATTTCACGTTAAAAACTCTTTAATAAATATTTTCATCAATGTGGAATGGCCTATTTAAGTGATTCCACTCGTATGCGAATTACGTCTCCAGCCACAGATTCCAAGGCTTCGATTTTCTGAATGGCTGAAATAATCTGTCTTTCCACCGCGCAGTTAGTTAGCAAGATAACGGGTACATGCTCTTGACCGTCCTGAGGCTCTTTTTGAATGAGAGCCTCAATACTGATACCGGCATCACTTAAAATTTGTGTAACTTTAGAAAGTACTCCAGGTCGATCCAGAGCAGACATTCGCAAGTAGTATGCCGTTTCTACGTCTTCGATCGGCAAGATGTTGAAATCGCTCAGGTGATCCAGTGCAAAACCCAGGTGAGGCACAGTTGAATCATAATTGACTTCCAAGTCATCACCATTGATTAGTCGGCTTACATGCACAATGTCAGAAATTACTGCAGAGGCTGTTGGTTCGGAGCCAGCACCAGCACCGTAATACAAAGTTGGGCCAACCGCATCCCCCTTCACCAATACCGCGTTCATCACACCGTCAACATTAGCGATGAGCCTTGAGGTAGGAATGAGTGTTGGATGCACGCGTAACTCCACACCGGTCTCTCGACGACGCGCAATACCAAGGTGCTTGATTCTGTAGCCAAGCTCGTCGGCATAGGCCACGTCCTCCGGCTTGATAGTACTAATACCTTCGCAGAACACTTTGTCGTATTGCAGGGGCATTCCAAACGCGATAGAGGCGAGGATCACCAATTTATGAGCAGCGTCGATACCTTCTACATCAAAGGTGGGGTCTGCTTCGGCGTAACCCAGCTCCTGAGCTTCTTTCAATACATCCTCAAAAGCTCGCCCTTTGTCTCTCATCTCGGTGAGGATGAAGTTGCCAGTACCATTAATAATGCCAGCCAGCCATTCTATGCGATTAGCCACCAGGCCTTCACGCATGGAACGAATAATAGGAATCCCACCGGCTACTGCAGCCTCATAGGAAACGGTCACTTTGTGCTTTACCGCTTCCGCAAAAATTTCGTTACCAAACTCTGCAATCAACGCTTTGTTGGCAGTAACCACATGCTTGCCATTGCGAATTGCCGTAAGCACCAGGTCCTTAGCCACAGTAGTGCCACCCATAAGCTCTACCAGAATATCCACTTTGGGGTCATTGGCAACGGAGAATACATCGTCGCTCACTTGCGTAGAGGATGTATCGCAGTCGGGGTTCAGCATGCGGGCGCCAACGTGGCTAATGGTAATTTCGCGGCCGGCTTTAGCGTTTATCTCAATATTATTCCTGGTTAGAACATTGAATGTTCCACCACCAACGGTTCCAAGACCGCAGATGCCGACGTTTACGGTTTTCACTGTATTTTTTCCTCTATTACAAACACGAAACTACCACCTTAAAGCTGGTAGCTGATTTAAGACACGCAACCTTACTGAGGGCGATATGCACTGTCAATCAGACTGGACATAGATCACGGGTTTAGACACCGACTGGGCACCACTGAATTCTGCAGCGCCCCCCTTAAGTTCAGGGTAAATCCCTTAGACTAGCCCGAATATAGCGACAACTGATGTATTTTAGCGCCGCACCAGCTATCGCGAGGTTTGTTCGACAGCGAGCAGGTGTGACTTCAGAAAAACAGAAAGCAAAGCAAAAAATTGGCATATTTCGCTCGGCCAAAAACCATCACGTAACAAAAGCATTCTGCCAGCATATGATCCGGCCTAGATAGCAAAAAGGGGCCCCATAAAGGCCCCTTAATCAAAAACGCGGGTTGGCTTTGTTAGTTTATGCCAATTCTCTCAGCCAAACGGTCAGCAGGCATGTAGCCAGGCACCAACTGCCCATTTTCTAAAACAATCGCTGGGGTTCCACTAACACCGGCCTGTTGGCCCAGCTCAAATTGCGCTGCGACAGGGTTACCTTCACACACATTCATTGGAATGTCGCTCGGTGGATTCCCCTTCAACTTGCTAAGTGCATCCTGAGGGTTGTCGGCACACCAGGCAGAAGCGATTTTGTTGTAAGAGTTTGAATTAACACCTGCGCGCGGGTATGCAAGGTAACGCACCTCAATACCCAGAGCGTTTAACGCAGGCACTTCCTGATGCAGCTTACGACAGTATCCGCAATCCACATCCGTAAATACCGAAATGTAGGCCTTGGTTTCTCCTTCGGGAGAAAATACGATGGAATCGTCTTTCTTGATGGTGGCCATCAAATCTTTACGTACGTCCACCATTGCGTCATCAGTGACATTTACGATGCGCTTGCCGTCCAATTTGAGCATTTTACCATCGATAAAGTACTCGCCATTCTTGTCCATGTAGATAATGCCTTGCCCCATGATCATAACTTCGTACACGCCAGGGATTGCAGACTCTTTTACTGATCGAATCTGCATACCTTCACGAATATTGGTTAAGTTCTTGATAATGGCAGCTTCTGCGGCTTTCAATTCGTCGGCACTGGTCTTCTGTGCAGGTGCCTTGGCACTTTCTGCTGGAGTGGCTGTTTTTTCTGCAGCACCTGAAGCAGCATCCGCCTCACTGTTGCAGCCGGTCAGCGCCAAAGTGAATGAAGCAGCCAGAGCAATCACCGAGTGAGTGAGGAAAGGGGGTTTAATCGTCATAATAACCTCGTTGGGGCATATTTTTGTTCTAATTTTTCTAATGTTTTTTCGTGCCCCCTCCGGGGGCCGACACCATATCTTTTGGAGCGAGGAAGTCTAGCATGGTTCCCTGCGACATTCGTGATCCGCCCATAAATTTTCATACAGGCACAAAAAAAGCGGCCAGTAGCCGCCTTTTTTGTGACAAATAACGCTTAGTTGAGCTTCTCTTTGATTCGAGCAGCCCTACCAGTAAGCTCACGCAAGTAGTAAAGCTTGGCCTGGCGAACATCACCACGGCGCTTAACAGCGATGCTATCCACTTGCTTGCTGTGCGTCTGAAAAGTACGCTCCACACCCACACCGTGAGAAATTTTGCGCACGGTGAAGGCTGAGTTCAAGCCGCGGTTGCGCTTGCCAATGACGACACCTTCAAAAGCCTGAAGACGCTCGCGGTTTCCTTCTTTAACCTTCACTTGAACAACCACGGTATCACCGGGGCCGAATTCGGGAAGCTCTTGCTTGAGCTGCTCATTTTCCAGCTCCTGAATAATTGTGTTTTTAGAACTCATGGTGTGCTCCTGTTTACTGTGTAGCCTCTCGGCTAGAATCTGTTAAAACTCTAATATTTAGTCGGTGTGCGCTTCTCGACCAGCGATATACGCGTTCAATAGTGCCTGTTCGTCAGCCGCTAATTGCTTGCTACTCAACAAATCAGGTCGGCGTTCCCAGGTTCGGCCCAAAGCCTGCTGCAAACGCCAGTTTTCAATTCGTTTATGGTCTCCCGAAAGCAATACATCAGGCACGCGTAGACCATTCATTTCTTCTGGTCGGGTGTAATGGGGGCAATCCAATAAACCCTGCTCAAAAGAATCTTGCTCAGCACTCTGCTTATCCCCCAGCGCACCGGGTAGCTTCCGTATAAGTGCATCCAAGAGGACCATTGCAGGCAGTTCGCCGCCACTCAATACATAGTCGCCAATGGATACCTCTTCATCAACATTAGCGTCTATAAAACGCTCGTCGATGCCTTCATAGCGACCAGCAATCAAAACAATGTTACTGCCCTGCTGCGGAATACTCTCAACTTTCGTCCGAGTGAGCACCTGCCCCTGAGGCGAGAGGTAAATCACTCGTACGTTTTCCCGGCAAGTGCTCAAGCGCTCACACGCGGCATTCAAGGCGCCTTGCAAGGGTTCAACCCTCATCACCATCCCCGGTCCACCACCATAGGGGCGATCGTCCACGGTCTGGTGCTTATCGCTGGTAAACTCTCTTGGGTTGATATAAATAAGCTTTATCAAACCTTGCTCAATCGCTCTGCGAGTAATTCCGCTTTCGCTGATTGCCCGGAACATTTCCGGGAAAAGAGTAATGACCGCTACCTGCATGGTTTCTCCGCGATCAAAAGTCCGGGTCCCAACTAACCCTAATTTCCTGAGCGTCCAAATCTACCTTGAGCACATACTGCTCGGGCACATAAGGCACCAATCTCTCTCGGTCATCGATACTTGTATCACTGGCTTTAACGACTAACACATCGTTTGCACCCGTTTCCAACAAACGCTCAACAGTACCTATGTCGAAATTCTGTTGCTCGTATTCACTGACAACCTTAAGGCCCATGAGCTGATGCCAGTAATACTCTCCACCTTCCAGTTCCGGCAGCTGGGCTTTCTCAACGGCTACATCAACCAACGTATAGCTGGCTGCTTCATCGCGGTCATCAATGCCAACGATATGAACAATCAAGCCACCGGCATGCTGTTGATAAGCGTCTATCTCAACCGACTTTACACCGTGACGGGTCTTTAGCCACCACGGTGAATATTCAAAAATGCCTTCTTCTGGTTCAGTAAAGGACTTCAGCTTTAGCCAGCCCTTAATACCAAAAACGCCAGATAGCCGCCCAACCGAAATCAGGTTTGAACGCTTGGCTGTCACTGGCGTAAGTTCGCTTTACTAAGGGCGAATTAAGCTGCGGCTTCTTCGCTAGCTGCTTCAGGAGCAGCAGCTTCAGCGTAGTCTTTCAACAACTTGGCAACACGATCAGAGATTTGTGCACCCTGACCTTTCCAGTAGTCCAAGCGCTCGGTGTCTATACGAAGGCGCTCTTCCTGACCACGAGCAATTGGGTTGTAAAAACCAACACGCTCAATAAAACGGCCATTGCGTGCGTTACGACTGTTTGCAACGGTCACGTGGTAAAAAGGACGCTTCTTAGAACCGCCGCGTGCTAATCGAATGCTTACCATGTAAGTCTTTCCTGTTAAATATTCTTGTTTACAGCTACCGCCTTACTGGATCTTAGGGGGTACCTGCGAAAGGCGGCGTATTTTAATGGAAAGGTATTGGCTTGTATAGAGGGCATAAGCCAAAAAATGTGGCGCCACCACACTATTCGCTGACGCCCCCGCTGTTAAAGGCGCGCCGCCGCTGATACTTTTACGCAATCACCGTCCAAAACCGGGGGGCAAGCCTCCTCCACCCGTTGGCGGCATTCCACCAGCCCCTCCACCCGGAAACATACCTCCCATGCCTCGCATCATCTTCTGCATGCCGCCACCTTTCATCTTTTTCATCATCTTGCTCATTTGCTTGTGCTGTTTAAGCAGGCGATTTAGATCCTGAATTTCGGTGCCCGAGCCCACCGTGATGCGGCGTTTACGCGATCCATTGAGGATATCCGGGTTTTTTCGCTCAGCAGGCGTCATAGAACTGATAATCGCGTCCATCTGCTTGAACTGCTTGCCCATATTTGCCTGTTCAGCCATTTGCGCCATATTTCCCATACCTGGCAGCTTCTCCAACATGGAGGTCATACCACCCATATTTTGCATCTGTTGGAGTTGATCGCGAAGGTCCTCAAGGTCAAAGCGCTTTCCTGACTGCACTTTCTTAGCCAGTTTCGCCGCTTTATCTTTATCAATTTTCTGCTCGGCATCCTCAATTAAGGAGAGGATGTCGCCCATACCAAGAATTCGTGAGGCCACACGATCGGGGTGGAATGGCTCCAAGGCTTCGGTTTTTTCTCCTACCCCCATAAACTTGATAGGTTTGCCTGTAACCTGGCGTACAGAAAGCGCAGCACCGCCGCGAGCATCACCATCCGTTTTGGTCAGCACAACCCCTGTCAATGGCAAAGCATCGTTAAAAGCTTTGGCGGTATTGACTGCGTCCTGACCAATCATGGAGTCAATAACGAACAGAGTTTCCACAGGGTTCAGAGCTTTGTGTAGCCCCTGTATTTCCCCCATCAACTCTTCATCTATGTGCATGCGACCAGCGGTATCCACCAGCAGCACATCCATATGGTTCTTTTTCGCATGACTCAGAGCGCTCTTGGCAATATCAACAGGCTTTTGCTCGGAGCTTGAAGGGAAGAATTCAACCTCCACTTCTCCAGCGAGGGTCTCCAATTGCTTGATAGCCGCAGGACGATAGACGTCGGCACTCACAACCATCACTTTTTTCTTTTCTTTCTCTCTCAGGAATCGGCCTAACTTAGCCACGGTAGTGGTTTTACCCGCCCCCTGGAGACCAGCCATGAGCACCACCGCAGGAGGCTTGGCTGCAAGGTTTAACTTTTCATTTGCTTCACCCATAAGCTGTACAAGCTCGGCCTCAACAATCTTGAGAAACTGCTGGCCGGGATTAAGCGCGCGTGACACTTCCTGCCCCTGGGCTCTCTTACGTACGTGCTGGGTGAATTCTTTGACAACAGGCAAGGCAACATCGGCCTCTAACAGGGCTTTACGCACATCGCGCAATGCTTCCTGTATATTGTCGTGATTGAGGCGCGACTTTCCGCTGATTTTTTTGAGCGAGCGCGTTAAGCGATCCGATAGAGTTTCAAACATGCTTCAGAACTTTGTTTTGGGTGATTGTGTTTGGCTGCAAAACAGCCCGCCGTTTTAGCGGGCAGCAAGTATAATGGGTGTTCGCCACAAATTCGACTCTTCAGAACTGGCAGCATGGTGCAGCAATAGCTATAGTGCCAAACTGACTTGGAAAAGAATCATATGTTCAGCGCAATAACAATTACTATTTATCTCGCTGCATGGGCTTTTTTGCTGCATACCACAGTACGGCGAGAGACTATGCGCACCGAGCGCCTGCTCGCGTTTATCGCTTTCGGTAACCTTTTTCATTTTATTGCCGCCTATCACTCCATCCTCTCGGATTCAGGTTATCAGTTCGGCTTTTTTAAAGTGCCTTCGCTGTTTTTTGCTGTAATCAACCTTGTTGTATTGCTAAGCAGCATACGCAAACCACTGCACAACCTCTTTCTATTTCTGCTACCACTATCAGTCCTGTCGCTACTGCTGGCTAGCATGGATTTACAAACCCGCACCAGCCAACCGCTGGCCTTAGCAACCATCAGCCATATTCTCTTGTCTTTGCTCGCCTACAGCCTGCTTACCATCGCCAGTTTGCAGGCGCTATTACTGGCGTACCAGAACTACCAGCTGAAACATAAGCACCTGAGAGGCGTGATGGGCCTGCTGCCACCGCTGCAGACGATGGAAACCCTGCTGTTTGAGCTAGTGTGGGCCGGTGAGATTTTGCTCACACTTTCTATTATTACCGGCTTCTTATTTACCTATAGCTTCGCCGAACAGCATGTTTCTCATAAAGCCGTATTTTCGGTACTTTCCTGGCTGATTTATGCCATGTTGCTCTGGGGAAGACACACTTTGGGCTGGCGTGGCGCTGCTGCCATCCGCTGGACGCTCGGAGGTTTTGCGGCGCTAATGCTGGCTTACTTTGGCAGTAAGCTGGTACTGGAGATTATTCTGGACCGCGTGTGAGCGTGGAAACCTTGAATGCCCAGCTAAACTCGTTCAAGATAAGCTTTCAACGATTAAACAGGCTAACTTTTCTTGGACACCTTCCCCGTTGACCTCCTTATTGGATCCTTGGTCATTCTCATTTTATTGTCAGGCTTTTTCTCCAGCTCAGAAACCGGAATGCTTTCGCTCAACCGCTATCGTTTGCGCCATCTGGTAAAGAAGAAGCACAAGGGCGCGACTCGTGCAGCAAAACTACTGGAACGCCCGGATCGCCTTATAGGCGTAATCCTGATTGGCAATAACCTGGTAAACATTCTCGCAACACTCATCGCGGGTACTGTCACCACTCACTTGTTTGGCGAATGGGCCACTGTTTTTGTGCTGCCGGTGGCACTAACCATTGTGATTCTGATATTTGCGGAAGTAACGCCCAAATCCGTTGCCGCAGTTTACCCGGAAAAAATTGCATTCCCTGCCAGCATGGTGCTCACCCCCTTGCTGACCCTTCTTTACCCGGTGGTCTGGCTGGTTAATACCATATCCAACGGCATCGCACGTTTGCTGGGAATGGACCCATCTAAAGCTAAACAAGCTGACCATCTGCGAATGGAAGAACTGCGCACAGTGGTGGATGAAGCGGGAGAATTAATACCTGATCAACACCAAGGCATGCTGTTAAATGTACTGGACCTTGAAAAAGCCACCGTTGAAGACATTATGGTGCCGCGCAACGAGGTAGAAGGTATAGACCTGGAAGATGATATCGTCGACATCCTTAAAGCTATCCGCGCCTCCGACTACACTCGCCTGCCAGTTTATGAAGGTGACATTAATAAAATCGTCGGCATTCTACATCTTCGCAAAGTGCCGCGATTCATGGCCGGCAACGACCACGAAGTTAGCCACAGTGATATTCGGGAACATATGGACGCCCCTTATTTCATCCCGGAATCCAATCCACTGCCAACCCAGCTGATGAACTTCCAGAAGCAAAAACAAAGCATGGGTATTGTGGTTGATGAATACGGCGACGTGCAGGGTATTGCCACACTGGTAGATTTGCTGGAAGAAATTGTTGGCGACTTTACCACTGACGCCGCAGAAGATGCTGAAGAAGGTATTACCGAGTGCGAAGAAGACTGGTATTTAATGGATGCCTCAGAGTTCGTGCGTGACGTTAACCGGAACCTGGGCTGGCTTCTGCCCACTGATGGTCCAAAAACGATCAATGGCATTATCGTTGAGTATCTGGAAAACATCCCCGACGCCTGCGTGAGTTTTCAAATAGGAAACTACCGCTTTGAAATCGTGGAATTTAGTGAAACCCGAATCGACCGGGCCAAGATCAAAGAATTTAAAGCCTAGGCCGTATATTGCTGCCACCGGCAAAGTTTTAGTCACCCAACTGACCTTTGTTTAACTTTTCTTAAATAAAACCTCGGGTGCGCTGTGGTGCCTGCGCTGTAATACAAGGCCATATTCCCTCGCCATAAATTCAACCAGAACCCGCGCCGTAAACCCCCAGATTGTATAACCGGCGTATTCATACACCGGCGCCCAATACTCAGCGCCGCCCATCTTGAATATATCAGTACGAACTCGTAAATCGGATCTCAGCACCTCAAGAGGCAGCCAAAACAAATCCTGAAGTTCAGCGGGATTCGCGTATAAACTCTGGCTAGCGCAAACCCGTCCCACAAAGGGCGTAACCCGTGTTCCCGCACCAGTATAGCTAGGCTTTAACTCCGCAAAGACCTCCACCGCAGATGGGTTTAAGCCCACCTCTTCATTGGCCTCGCGCAAGGCAGTGGTACATAGGTCAGGATCTTCCTTTTCCCACATTCCTCCGGGAAAACAAACCTCCCCACTATGACTTGCCAGGTGCTCAGCCCTCAGCGTAAGCAATATTTGCTCAGCGCCGTCTGCACGCTTTGAGATGGCCAGCAAAACAGCCGCTTGATTGAGGAATTCTTCAGACATAGGAGCCTATCCTAGCACGATGTACAGTTCGTGCATTCCACTGTGCCACAAGAGCCAGATCAACCTAAGTATTAGCCTGCCATGAACCAGGCACCAAAGAAGTACTAGATGCCAAGCTGACAAAAAGTACTAATAAATCAAGAGCTTAAGCATGATGTAAATATGCGCGCTTTTCACTGGATCAGCAAAATTCGCCTGCGAGCCCCGTGATATGCGCATATAACTATTAAGTATAGATAACAGCATACACATAGCGTAATGAAGTTTGATAGCATGTTTTTCATACAGGGTGGCCTGTAAAAAGTCTTAAAGCAGTATGAGTTTTAAGTTGGGGGGGTGTAAGAGGTTGTCGCTGGGGGCGCGATCTCGTAGCACTGCCAAGAAGTACTTATGTTTTTATCCGTAAGAGGCAGAGAAAATGAACAAATGGCCGAGTTTCGACCAGCTGAGTAAAATGGCTGAAACCCACCCAGATGCGTTAGAGCAATTCCGTCAAAAAGAAGTTGACGCCCTTATTGCCAGCGCACCTGAAGACATACAACGTCGCCTGCGTGGGCTGCAATTTCAAATTGATTGCCAGCGCCGCCTGCACAGCTCACCCATCAGTGCCTGTGTTGCAATCTCGAAAATGATGCACGACTCGGTATCGCGCTTGCATCACGTTCTCAACGGCCTCACTGAAGAAAGCGCTCCAGTAGAAACTTCTGCTCAGGCAGATAGGGGCCGAGTAATCCCCTTCCCTATGGCTGTAAGTTAGCACGCTGAAAGCGGCCAAGCTGAATAAGCCGGCTCCTCATAAGGGTGAGCCGACTTTAAGGCCGCAACAGCCTCCTCTAGTAAGTCTTGTTCTAGCACCAGTTCAATGCGAAATTCCGGCACTTTTTCTACCTCGCCCAGCGTACCAATATACGGCTTACTGCCCTTAAGCGGCCTGAACTGCCCAGAACCCTCCACTTGCCAGCAACAGCTATCGTAATCACCAATCTTGCCCGCTCCAACGTTAAACACTGCCTGCTTCACTTCATCCACATGAGATTTAGGGACATAAAAAACCAGTTGATAAAGTGCCATCGTAATTTTCCTTCCGCTTCTCGAAGGGTGTAACATAGCGATCCCTCATTAGTCTGTCTATTCAAATCCCACAACATGAAACTATTCGTCGACAACCTTTGCAATGTAGATTTTAGTTACCTGGACCACGAGCGCGGAATAGTTGGAGAAACCTGGTTAGCCAGCGTCGAACTCGATGGCAACTTGGATGATCAAGGCATGGTGTGCGACTTTGGCATCGTAAAAAAGCAGCTGCGGGAATGGCTGGATAAACATTTGGACCACTGCCTGCTGATACCAGAGCATGCCCCCCAACTGCAGCTACAAACTGAAAACGGACAGTACGGAATTAACTGGCATCTGGCCGATGGCAACATCCTTAAATGTGGCGCGCCGGAGCAAGCCATTACTCTTATCCAAAATGAGCAGGTTAATAAGCAGACTGTAGCGAGTTGGTGTATTGAAAAACTGCAACAGCACTTTCCGGAATCAGTTCATTCTCTCACTCTTTCCTTTACACCAGAAAATATTCCGGGACCGTTTTATCACTACAGCCACGGTCTGAAAAAGCACAGTGGCAATTGTCAGCGCATAGCACACGGCCATCGTTCAAAAATAGAGATTTGGCGCAACGGAATATTAAGCACAGAGGATATGGCCCTTTGGGCTCAACAATGGAAGGATATTTATATCGCTAGCCGCGAGGATATTTGCACTTACTCAGAATCGGCCTTTGATCCCGATAACTATGCATTCTCCTATGAATCCCGACAGGGAAGCTTTTCTCTGTCTATTCCTAAACAACGCTGCTATTTAATAGAGACAGATTCAACGGTGGAATTTATCGCCCAGCACATTGCGCAGCAGATGAAAAAAACCTACCCCAGCGAAGCTATAAGGGTAAAAGCCTACGAGGGCCTGGGTAAGGGGGCAATAGCAGAGTTATAGCAGCGCCAGTTGGTAGCTTTGCGGTGTATCAATAGTGCAAGGAGCACCATCCCAGTAACGGAAGTTGCTTTGTTTATTTTTCAGGTTCACATAAATATGCGAGAGGCTCACGGTTTGAGCATCTTCCCTGTGCATACAGATGCTGTGGGCATTCCCTTGGCCACCTGCGTGGCCTTTATGAAGTCGGTAAAAATCCTCAACGGAGTTTACTTTCCCGTCCATACAATGGCTTTTAAACAGGCTCAAGCGCGACGTCACAACCTCATCAAACAATTTGGCAGAAGATATTAATGGGCTTGACTGTATAGCGCAGTCCAACTCCCGGCCATCCCACCTCAGCATGGGAGCGTCATTTAAATTCTGTGCAGGATCAAAAACCAACAAGGAAAAAGGAGCATATTTTTGTAAAGGCAAGGAGTTACAACGCTGAGCTACTTCCCGATAACTAGCACAGCTCGCCAAGGCCTTAACAATCTGGCCGCGGGAGTGAAGTTTGCCCTTAGGTAAGCGCCCCTGATAAAAATTAAGCAAAGCCAAACTTAAACCAAAACTATTACTACTTAGCCAGGTACCACCACCTTGAGGGTCTGTTGGTGCCAAATATTCCACACCAGCGTCGTTAAATATTGTGGGAGGCACAGCCTTGCTGCGAGATCTCTGCTCATCCCGGTTAAAAAAAATATGATAAGCCTCTTGCTCGTAAAACCAGGAAATAGTGCACACGTAATCTTACCGCTGTAAAAAACTAGGAAGCATCAGCACTGCGAAGATAACTGGCGGTGGCAGGAGCCACACCCAAATTTGTATCGACGCAAATATTTTGCAGACGAGCGAGAATGGAAATTATAGCCAGATGATGCACAGCATGACTGGATGCAAAGGTGAGCTCGCGCAAGAGATTGGAGTCCAAGCGAACGTGTTCTGTCTCTTCAAGCGTAACTTCAGTTTTAACCCGCACTGTTTTGGTCAATAGATTGTCACTCACGCTTTGAATCCAGCAACGCAAAGCAACAAATTCACTCTTAGCCACAGCCTGCTCTGTTTCACAAGCAGCTCCACGCCTGCGCTTATCATAATCAATTAATACAGATTCATCGAGATCCAAGCTGAAAGCCAACATTATACTGCGATATATATCCAGAATATGTCGAAAGTGCGCGCCCATTGAGCTGCTAATAATGGGAGAACTCACAGCACAGTATTGCTCAGCTGAAACGCAACGTAACACTGCAGAGCATTGATCAATGGCCTCCAGATTACCTCTAATTACAGCCTCGACAGCATCAGTCATCGTATGTCCTTTACATTAAGCAGCCTTCGAAAGAGACTGACATCCGAACGCCAGTCAGCAATTAGCAAACCCAAAGCACATACGCAAGTCAGGCAAGCCATTATAAAGAGAGTGCCCGCATCGTCGCCGATAATTTCACCACTACTATCAAAAACAGGCATTGCAATACCAAGGGGGGGTAAACACGTGAAATATGATTGCGCCGGATATAACACCAAAAGCCAACACTGCGCCCCAGCTTCGCCACTTTGAAAACAACAGCAAAGAAGCGATTAACTCGACGATACCTATAGTGATACCACCGTATTCAGCAAACCACGGTAAACCAGCCCACTCACCCAAGGTGCCGAAAATGTGTTGCGTTTCATAGGAGCCCGAAAACTTGAAGAAAAGTGATTGAATAAAAACGAAGGCAATCCAGGCGGCAAGTATGTTTGCATAGTGTTTTTTTAACATATTCATTATTTGCCTGGTCATTTACCCACTCTATTTGCGCCGAAATAACCCAGCTCCTTGAGCCAGGTGTAAACTAGCTTGCCCACAGAGGGAACGTGGTGACCATGCTCGCGCATACTCGCACCCATGGCAAATAAATCACCATACTGCTTTAGCAGTACCCCCATAGCTTCGGCAAAGGGTGTTCGGCTATCCCAAATGTGAGCCTGCTCACTGCTGGCGCCATTGATTTCGACGATATAAAAATCTTTCCCAGCCATTAAGGCGTCTATATTTTTAAACTTGATATCGAGCCTGCCGTAGTTAAATTCAGGCAGCTCTTTGAGCAAGCAATCCAGGCTTTGTTCCAGTGCCGGACAAATAAATTCCTTGCCGTTTCTAAAGATACTGCCACGACAGTGGCTGCCAGCGAATTCCAGAGGTACCTCCTCGCCCTCAATGGGAATACGGGCGAGCTGCTCACGGTTTTTTGCCAGATGAATGCCGGCCAACTTTTTCGCACGAGGGTGACGCAGAATCAATTGCTCTAAAGTGGAGCTGCCATCACCTTCTACCGTGGGACGATACTTAAGGGCCAGTGAGACAAGCCTGCCCTTTTCTTCCCCGGGGTGTTTGATGTAAAAGACCCCAGCCTCAGCCTGATAGGGCGCTAAGCGCTGCAACAGGAATAATTGCCCTTGGTTTTGTTTGGAAAGGTATGCCACCAGCTCCGCCTCATTCTCCATCAAGGCTACTCCTCTGCCTCGGCAGCCTAAGTCGGGCTTGATAACCAGGGGGAAAGAGAGCCCTTCAGCCGCAGCGCGAGCCAGGGCATCTCTGGCTACTGACCGGGGTTCAGCTGCCGTTTTGATAACAATATAGGGCAGAATATGCGCTGCAAGCGCCTCACCAGCCTGCCCTAAAATGGCGTGCTTAGACTCGCCAACCATGCCACCAAGCTCAATATTCGGATTAACAGCCATGGGCAAACCGAAACTACGATAACGTATGGACAGTAGTAACCAGTAAACAACCACGGGTATATACATCAACCAGGCGGGCCAGAACTCAAAGAAAGAAGTGGGCCGCTCGCCCAGCGCGAGAACAGGCATACCCCTGTTGACGCCATGCTTGATCACAGCGTTTTCGCTAACACCTTCACCAGAACCAAGCTTCGAGCACTCTTTAGCAGTCATCAAGCAGCCTATCGTCTCTTTGCGGTGTGGCGCATCATTCGGGCAGCCCAAAGATTATTAAAAAGTAGAAGAAGCAATGCAAAACCGAACATAGCCCACTTCCACTCGGAATCTCTTACCGCCTCACTTAAACCAAATAAATTAATGACAGTAAACACCGATAAAATCCACACCACTCCCGCGCTCACCATAGCAACCGCGAAACGCCCTGTGGGCACGTGCCACAGGCCGCACAGAGTAAAACCAAGGGTGCGCAGGCCAGGAATAAAACGAATGATAAAAATGTTTGACAGGGCTCGGCGGTGGAAGCGTCGTCGCAAAAACCGGCTTTTACCGGACATTACAATCCAAGCGCGTAGACCACGCCACCTTCTGCCAAGCCGGCCAAGCCAGTAAAGCGCCATATCTCCCGACACTATCCCTGCAAAGCTGGCAAACAGTGCCAAGCCCAAAGACATACGCCCATCAAGTGCGAGCAAGGCGGCAAGAATCACGGCGGCATCCTCCCAAAGCCACGAAATGGCTATCACAGCAAAAGCCAAGCCGTACCAGGGAATACCCAACAATTGATTGGCCTGATCTACGATATCCACGATTAAATCCTAACTATTAAAGTCACAGGCCTGATAACTTAAACATAGACTTGGCACGGCATAGAAGGTTCCTTTATAACCATGTACTGAGTTAATTCAGTTATTACTTTACATAGCTGGTGTAACTTTTTTCACAGAGAACTATACTAATATTCGATGTAATCAACGGCATAAATTAAGGAAAATTCATGTCAAAACAGCCCTACAGCCCCGAACTACTCTTGTTGAGCCAGCAGCATGAGACCTTTCTCAAACTTATCAAAAAGATGAGAGGCGCGGCTACGGCCGACTTTATTCTATTGTTTACCGCAATGTTTGCTCACCTGGAGTCACACTTTGCTGCAGAACAAAGCTTGATGATAAAAAGTGACTACCCTGGTACCAACGAGCATTTCAACGACCACCTCCATGTACTGAACGTGTTGCAAAGCATCAAAGAGGACGTGACCAGGGGTGGCCTTGCTGAGGCCAGGCTGTTTGTGCAAGGCGAACTTGCTCATTGGTTTGAAGAGCACCTGCAAACAATGGACGAGCCCCTGGATAGCTATTTGGCCGGGCTCGATACTAACAGCGAGCAACTGAGCGCTTAAAGCGACGTTTAGCGCAGCTTGGATAAGGTGAAACCACCAACCAACGTCACTTAGTAAGCGAACCCACTTAAAAAAATACGCTCCGCCGCAACCTCTACGGAGACTCACCTCAGCATTTGACGCCCTGCAGAGGTTGTATCTCTCTGTACACGATAGCCTGCAGCTTGGAGCGGGTTGGCAACAGGACTGGGCTTGATAAGCGTCGCTCTGAGTAGATTTGTACTCGGGATGGACTCGCGCCTTCCCTGGCGCTCGGGCTTCGCCCGTCGGCCCGGCCGACGCCCAAAATTGCTCCAGGCAATTTTGTCGAACGAGGGCTCGAACCAAGTCATCCCTCACCGCCATATACAAAAAAGCCCAGCTCGGAGGCTGGGATTGATAAACGTCGCTCTGAGTAGATTTGTACTCGGGATGGACTCGCGCCTTCCTTGGCGCTCGGGCTTCGCCCGTCGGCCCGGCCGACGCCCAAAATTGCTCCAGGCAATTTTGTCGAACGAGGGCTCGAACCAGATCATCCCTCACCGCCATATACAAAAAAGCCCAGCTCGTAGGCTGGGCTTTTTTGTATATGGCGGTGAGGGAGGGATTCGAACCCTCGGTGCCTTACGACACACACACTTTCCAGGCGTGCTCCTTCGACCACTCGGACACCTCACCGTGCTGTTTTCCGAAACGACCTGCGCCCCAGAAGGCGGCACACTCTACACAAACCCGATGTGAAAGGCAATATTCTGATTGAGGGGCATACCTCACTTCGGAGAAACATTCCAAACCTACGCCCACTAGAAAAGCCGTCTTTATAGCCAAAAAGTCGCTTTTGTCCATATTCTCTACCATACTTTTTTTAATACATCTGGCGCCGAGGTCAGCGGATTGCGTGTGAACACAAAATGATGAGTGAAGGAATGCTAGGTTCCAATCTAATGTTAATAGTCGCTATGGAAGTATCAGTACTGTTCCTTCTACTGTGCCTCTACCTGTTGTTCCAAAACCGCAAGTTACGCCGCACCATCGGTTTACTGCACGGCCGCATGGAACAGTTGGTCAAAGACCTTAGAACCGCCCGTATCGCTGCAAAAGCTGAGAATCAATCGGCAAAAAGCTCTGAGACTTACAAGCACTTCTTAAACGAACATATTCAGGCTGTGCGCAAGCACCACGAGGACCTCGAATCCGATCGAGATATTGTGCTCGACATCGACCCAGCTACTCCGAGCTCGCGCAGAGCTGCAGCCTTGCGTTATGCAGTGCTTATGGCAGAGAAAGAGGCCACAGCCAAATCAGGTGGCAATAGCGCAGACTGGAAGCTGCTGGAAAGAAAATATGAGCAGTTGTTTAATTTCAACCAGCAATACGCTGCAGAGCCTTCAGCGACGGATGGCTCTGAATTGGAAGAGCTGCGTGAAGGCCTCGCCAGCGCGAAGAAGCGCATCAACAACCTTGAGCGCTTTAAAACCCTGTACTTTGATCTCGAAGAAAAATGGGAAAATTGCAAAGACACGGCAAAATCTCACTTCAACACCCTAACTCAGCTCACCGAAAGTGCTGAAAACTCTGAGGAGATTGCAGGCGCTCTGCACGCCTACCACACCTCTTATGCAGAGGTAGGGGCGCTAATAGAGGATGCTGCAGAAGGCGAAACCATCTTAAGCGGCGCAAGCATAGACAGCTCCGGAGAAATTAAACACCTCCGCGCAGTTGCTGCCGATCAGCATAAAATTATCACAGAGCTACAACGTAAACTGCAGGAAGCAAACACCGTAGAAGCCCAGGCAGCAGTGGTGGATGAATTACAGGAGCAACTACAAAAGCAGGTGCGCTTTGTTCAGGAGTCGGAAACGTGCATTCAACTCATGGAAGATGAACTGGGCAACGCAAATACAGAGCTGGAACAGTTGCGTTCTCGCTTGAACGTACTGCCCCAGTTAAAAACCAACCTTAAAGACCTGCGGGATCAAAATGACGACTATGAAATGCAGGTTTACACTCTCAAATCAGAAAACAGGCGTTTGAAGAGCAAGCTACAGAGTGCGGGTGACAGCCCTCCGCAAGACGATGGAGAGGTTCGCAAGCTTAAAAAGGAAATTTCCGCTGCAGAGGCGCGCTACGCGGAGTTGGAGGAGAAATTTCTCGATCTAAAGCTTCAGTAGTAATTGATGCTATTGTTGTAAACCTAGGGCACAAGCTAGAATACCGTCTCTTACATTAATAATATTTGCTCAACGCAAGACAAGGTAACTGCTTTACATGGCCGACCCCAACTCACAGGTCTCAGAAAAACTCGCTGCCGATTTCTCCCTTCGCCAAAACGATATTCGCACCCTTATCTGCTTTGCAGCCGCTGGCACACTCATGGTCAATATGAACTGGCCGGAAGTGTCCCTTATTGACGCCATAGTTGCCATCTCGATTTTGGCCTACGCAGTTGCCACCTATCTTTGGTTGCGCACTCGGGCCTATGACGACAACCGCGCTAAGCTGTTCGACAAGGTCATGACCGTCGATGCCGTAATCATCGGCATGGTGCTTGGGCTATCCAGCTTCAGTCTTCTTCCCTCCATCCTGTTTGTGACCATGATTCAGTTCAACAGCCTGATCAATGGTGGGGTAAAAAAATGGATGGTCGACAACCTGGCATTTGGTGGCGGAGTTGCCTTTACCTTTCTTATTCGAGACCCCAAATGGGTGCTCTCTGATAAACTCGAAATCAGCATTGTTAGCCTGATTGGAATTTTCACCTATTTTTGTGCATACGCCATTTTTGTTCACGCTCGCATTCGAAAACTGGAATTACATAATAAAAAACTGGTGAACGAACAAACCCTGTACAAACTACGCACCTATAAACTCGCCCGCTATTTAACGCCAACCGTATGGAAGGCAATAAACGAAGGGCGAGACCAAGTACTCACCTCCGAACGTAAACGTGTGACGGTATTTTTCTCTGACATTCGAGGCTTTAGCTCACTCTCGGAAGAACTGGAAGCAGAAACCCTCACCGATCTCTTGAACGAATACCTTACCGAAATGGTAACCATCGCCACCAAGTACCGAGGTACCATCGATAAATTTATGGGTGACGCCATTATGGTAATTTTTGGCGACACACAAAGTGAAGGCTTAAAAGGTGATTGTATTCGCTGCCTCGGCATGGCTCTGGAAATGCGTAAGAAGATGAAAGAGCTACAAACCAAATGGTACAACCAGGGCATTAAAAAGCCCCTGCAGATACGCATGGGAATTAACACCGGTTACTGCACTGTTGGCTCATTTGGTACTGCTCAGTATATGGATTACACCGTGCTTGGCACTCACGTGAACCTTGCCAGCCGCTTGGAATCCGCCGCCGACCCGGGTGAAATACTCATCACTCACGAAACATGGTCCTTGGTTAAAGACGTCATCATGTGCCGGGACAAAGGTGAGATAAGCGCGAAAGGCTTTAGCCACCCCATTAAGGTATATCAGGTTGTTAACTTCCGCAAAGATTTGGGGCGCCACCAGAGCTATTTTGAGGAAAACATGCAAGGTTTCTCCATGCACCTGGATCTTGAAAAGGTTAAAAACTACGACAAAAATCGTGTAGTAGAAATGCTGGAGCAGGCCGCCAGCAAGCTACGCGATAAAAGAATTAAATAATTACTGTCGCATAACCCGAATACTGGCAAGCTCAGAAAAACGCTCATTTCTCACCTTGTGGCTTGCTCTGTAGGGATTAATATCCAAACCGCCGCGACGGGTATAACGTGCATACACTTCTAGGCTATCGAGTTCTGCGCTGCCATAGAGATCCATAAATATTTTTTCCACGCAGTTTTCGTGAAAATCCTGATGTTGCCTAAACGAAATTACATAGCGTAAAAAACTTTCCGGCTCAATTCTGGAACCGCTATATCGAATCCATAACGTTGCCCAATCTGGCTGACCGGTAACGGGACAATTACTTTTCAACAAGTGGCTATAGTAGCTTTCCTCTATGACCTTCTGCGTCTTGTTATATTCTATTAACGAGGCGTCGGGCTGATAAGTGGTGATCGTGATATCAATGTCATCAAGGCACACGCCCGGTAAGGCACAGCATTGAACATCACTATTAACATCGATCATCTCAACGTCAACAAGCCCGCCAGAGGCGTAGGAAAGATCCTTAACCAATATTGCACGCAATTGATCATGGCTTTCTATGATCGTTTGATTGAAGGAATTTAAATAGTATTTAAAGGATTTTGACTCAATAATCGCATCGCTATCAGCTGCAAAAGTAAACTTCGCCACCGCCACGCAGGGTTTACCTGAGCCTGACAACCAGGAAAGCTCATACGCGGTCCATTCATCAAGCCCCTTGAAAGCCAGCTCGCCGCACTGAACCTTCAATTGCGCCCTTGAGAATTGCCGCGGAATTGGCTCCAGTAGACTCGGATCATAGTTATCCGGGTATAGCGAGTCCTCACCAAGTTTTACGGTCATCTACCCTCGCCTCCTTAGCTGCGTAATTGCTTGCAATGCTCTAACAGGTAGAGACAGTATGCCAGTAAAATCGCGAGGAAAATAAATATGCCTATAAACGCACCCACTACGCTCACATCTGACACTCCCAATATGCCATAGCGAAAGGCATTTACCATGTATAAGATTGGGTTGAGGTGGGAAACCCCCTGCCAGAACTCAGGCAATAGCTGGATGGAATAAAATACTCCTCCCAGGTAAGTCAAGGGAGTGAGCACAAAGGTGGGTACTACTGAAATATCATCGAAGGAGTTCGCGAAAATCGCGTTAATCATTCCGGCAATAGAAAACAGCACAGCACTTAGAAAAATAACAGAAACCGTTATCACAGGGCTATGTATTTTAAGGTCGGTAAATAGTAGAGAAACACAGGTAACAATGCCGCCAACCAGCAATCCTCGCAAGGCTCCTCCACACACGTAACCGGCAAGGATAATATAGTTGGGTGTTGGGCTTACCTGCAGTTCTTCAATGCTTTTATTAAATTTGGCAGAATAAAAAGATGACACGACATTGGAATAGGAATTATTGATGACCGACATCATAATTAAACCGGGTACCACAAAGGACATATAATCGTAGCCGCCCATGTCCCCTATACGCGAACCGATCAAAGCACCAAAAATAACAAAGTACAAAGCCATGGTAATAACGGGAGGAATTAGCGTTTGCACCCATATGCGGGTAAAACGTCGTATCTCTTTTTTAACAAGGGTAGAGAAAGCAACTATTTGCTGTTGAGCATTCATTTACACTAACTCCACCTGCTGGCCAATAAGCTCAACAAACATTTCTTCAAGTCGGTTGACCTTATTTCGCATACTAATCACCTGAATACCCTGCCGAGATAAGTGATCAAATAATGTATTTAGTGCGCGACCACTGGGCACAGCAACTTCTAGCGTACTCGCATCAACTTGAACCAGCTCATAGTCCTGGATAAGCGGCAGTACTTCCAGGGCTTCCGCCAAATCCAATACAAAGGTTTCCTTATCCAGTTTTTTCAGTAGCTTTTTTACGCTGGTATTTTCCACAATTTCACCCTGATTAATAATAGCGATATTGCGGCACAGCGCCTCTGCTTCTTCCAGGTAGTGCGTGGTCAGGATAATCGTTGTACCTGCTTCGTTAATATCCTTCAAGAACTCCCACATACTCCTGCGCAGCTCTATGTCTACTCCTGCGGAGGGCTCATCCAGAATGAGTAACTTTGGCTCGTGTATCAGCGCTCTGGCAATCATCAAGCGTCTTTTCATACCGCCGCTAAGGTTTCGCGATTGTTCATCACGCTTTTCCCACAAGCCTAGTTGACGCAGGTATTTTTCGGCGCGCTGTTCCGCCAAAGCTGATGAAATACCGTAGTAACCCGCCTGATTGGTGAGAATATCTTTTACTTTTTCAAAAATATTGAAATTGAACTCTTGGGGCACCACACCAATGTATTGCTTGGCAAGGGAAAACTCTTTGTCGGTATCAATGCCGTAAATGAATACTTTACCCGCAGACTTTCGAACCAGAGAGGTGACAATACCGATAGTTGTGGATTTCCCGGCACCGTTTGGCCCAAGCAAAGCAAAGAAGTCCCCTTGCTTCACCTCCAATTCAATACCTTTTAAAGCGCGAAAACCACCACCGTATGTTTTGTGAAGTTCATTGATTTTTAATGCAGGAATGCCGGTATCTATGTGCGCGGGCTCGGACATGAATAAACTCTCCAGATTCACTTTACTTAAGCAAGCGGCAGAGCATAACAAAATGTCGGATAACGGAGGGAAATAACAGACATAAAAAAAGCGCAACATATGTTGCGCTATTTGACTAAATCAGCCTTAAACCCGGTTGTTTATATTAGCCAGCGCTTTGTAAAATCTCGCTATCAATATAAAACTACCGGTGCCTAGGTATTTATAACGCCATAAAAGTCAGTATAAACCACATCTGACCTTCAGAAATTGGAGCGGGAAACGAGACTCGAACTCGCGACCCCAACCTTGGCAAGGTTGTGCTCTACCAACTGAGCTATTCCCGCAGTGGCGTCCCCTAGGGGATTCGAACCCCTGTTACCGCCGTGAAAGGGCGGTGTCCTAGGCCTCTAGACGAAGGGGACACAGTAGATGTACCAGCCATCAATTCAGAAGAGCGCGCATTCTATTGATCCAACTCTGGGCTGTCAACACTTTTCAAAGAGCAAGGTTCAAGGAGTAAAAAAACTTTCGCCAAATTCGGCTTATGGCATTTTCCTTGCGCTGGAATTCTGAGCGAATAAAGCCCGCTAAAGCCAGAATTTCCAAGCGGATGCCTTACCTGTTGCACATTGAACTCGCCACACTCTGCTCATGGCGCTTCTCAGGCTGAAATTCCAGCTCCAGCAAAGCGTCTTAAATTAGTGTTAACAGGCCCGAACAAAGGCGAACACTCGCTGGGCGCCAAGATAAATATTTTCTATTAAAAATCAATAACTTGTATTCTAGCCTTAACAGTCCGGGATTTGCATTACCCGGCTCCAACAACTAGCCTAAAGGTAAGGCTAAAGCTCGCAACCCAAATTCAACCCAATTACGCTGATTAGGTTCCATGTCATCCGTCAACATCATTATTACTATCATTGTTTTACTCGTTTTCCTCGTTTGCTATGCCTTTCTTGCACAGACGATTAGGCAAAAGAAGGAACAGCGAAACCGCATGTTGGCTGCGCTCAAAGCGCGTTCTCGCAATTTCAAGTTTATGCTTAACGGCTTTCCTCAAGGTTTTTTACAACGAGACCTGACACTGCTGGTTCAGCGAAGCCTGATAGATGTCTGTGAGCAGCTCACCCGGCTGGAGCCCAAAGAACCCGGCCATGTACAAGATTTACAGCTGGTTTCAACACAAATGGCAGAAACTCAACGCCACGCCAAGCCTACAGCACAAGTAAGCCTTGAGAACCCGCAGCAACTGAAGGAGGTGAAGCTCTGCCTTGAAGAGCTGCATCGCTTTATCCATCAGATTGAGAGCAAAAGCATTCTCAGCAGCAACCAGGCTGACGGTTACCGCAATATGATCAAACAGCTGGTTCTGCAAATAACCGTAGATGGCTATGTGATGCAAGGCAGGCTGGCACAGCAGTCCAGCAAAACGAAGCTCGCTTTCCACTACTTTGACCTGGCCTTGAAATTACTACAAAGAGAGAGCAAGGTCGGCCAGTCGCCAGAGCGGCTTGCAAAGCTGAAAACCACCCATCAAGAGCTGCAAAAACAGCTTCAGGCGGAGCAAGAAGAAGTGCCCGTTAACGAGCAAGAGCAGGCGGAAGCTGAGGAAATAGCCAGCGAGTGGGACAAATTCGGCTCGGACGAGAACGTTTGGAAGAAAAAGAACATCTACGACTAGCGCGTATTTCATCAATACACAGCCAGAGAGTACCTACAGGCCAGAAACAAAGCGCCAGGGTGTGATCAAGGCCCCCGGTCAGGTTGCTGCCAGAGCTTAGATCGCAACGGCCATCGAAGCAATTCGACTTATCTCACACAAGGGCCTGCCACCGCTCTGCTGTTGCCACTCCAGAAATACCCTTTCTACCTCTCGCATATCTTTTTGAGAGCTGGGGGCCCTGGAAACCACACCGTGGGCCATCATCAGGTTAATCACGTCGCTGGTGAGCAGGAAGGTGTCCCGACCCACCATTCGCAGAAAATAGGGGCCAGAGTTGCCACCCAGCTGCTTGCCCTGTTTTTTTAACGCCAGCCATAGACCAACCACATCCTCCACCGGCCATGCAGCTAACCATGCACCAAAGCCGCCACGTTCATCGGATACCCGCCTTACAAACTGAGCGTTTTCCCTGACCGATTTCATCTTGCCCAAATGCCGAATCAGGGCTTTGTTACTCATCAGCTCGTCCATATCGTCATCACTAAGCATGGCACAATAATGCGTGTCGAAGCCCTTAAACACTCTCTCGAACTCCGGCCATTTGGCATCGACAAGGCTGTGTTTAAGACCGGCTCGAAAAATGCGCAGAGACATCGTGGAAAGATAGTAAGCGTCTTCCTTTTGGGCGAGTTGTTTGGCCGTTTTTACCTTTGGCAATAACGCTATCACGTTTTCTTCGCCGCCTTTGTGGAGAATGGCCGTCTGATACAGCTCAGCAAAGGTAATCATGCTATTTCGTCTCTTCCGAAAAATTTAACGAGGCGGAGTTTACACAGTAGCGCAAGCCAGTGGGATCTGGACCATCGGGAAATACATGACCCAGGTGGCTACCACAGCTTTGACACAGGATTTCTGTGCGGATCATGCCGTGAGCAATATCGCGCTGCTCGATAATCTGCTCACTATGGAGGGGCTGATAAAAGCTTGGCCAACCAGAGCCGGAGTCGTATTTACTCGCTGAGGAAAATAGTGGCTTATCACAGCACTTGCAGGTGTATTGCCCCACAGACTTGCTATCCCAGAACTCACCGCTAAACGGTGGTTCAGTGCCTTTTTCCCGACAGATACGAAACTCTTCGGGGCTGAGCTTTTCGCGCCACTGGGCGTCGTCATTTTTACTGTGATCTGACATAATCAACTCCGTATTTATTGTGGCGTTAAATAATGAGGCCTAACAAGAATTATGCAACAAATTAACAAATCCAAAAAACTCGAAGGAGTCTGCTACGACATTCGAGGGCCTGTATTGGAACAGGCTGTGCGCCTGGAAGAAGAAGGCCACAAGGTGGTAAAACTTAACATTGGTAATCCCGCTGCCTTCGGTTTCGACGCGCCCGACGAAATTATCGCCGATGTCATTCACAATATTCGTAATGCCCAGGGTTATACCGCCTCACGAGGCTTATTCCCCGCTCGAAAAGCCATCATGCAGGAATGCCAGCGGCTGAACATTCCCGGCGTAGAAGTCGAAGACATCTATCTGGGCAACGGCGTTAGCGAACTGATCGTTATGACCTGCCAAGCCCTCTTGAACGATGATGATGAGGTTCTGGTGCCCTCTCCAGACTACCCCCTGTGGACAGCCGCTGTGCGCTTGGCTGGCGCTAAAGCAGTACATTACGTTTGTGATGAACAAAGCGATTGGTTTCCGGATATAGAGGATATTCGCAGCAAAATTACCGACCGTACCCGGGCGATCACCATCATCAATCCCAACAACCCCACCGGTGCGGTGTACAGCAGAGAGCTGCTGGAACAAATCGTCGCCCTTGCCCGGGAGCACGATCTTGTGCTCTTTGCTGATGAGATCTATAGCAAGATAACCTATGACGACGCGGAGTTTATCCCGCTGGCCGGGCTGGCAAAAGACCTGGTTTGCGTGTCGTTTAATGGCCTGTCCAAATCCTATCGCCTGGCGGGTTTTCGCTCTGGCTGGCTGATTTTGAGCGGTGCGAAAAAACGCGCCCCCGAATTTATGAAAGGCATTGAAATGCTCGCGTCCATGCGCCTGTGCGCAAATGTTCCGGCGATGTACGCTGTGCAAACCGCACTTGGAGGCTATCAAAGTATTAATGAGCTGATTCTGCCCGGCGGCCGCCTGCGAGAGCAGCGTGATATTGCCTGGGATGGCTTAACCAGTATTCCAGGCATTAGTTGCGTGAAACCGAAAGGGGCCATCTATCTCTTCCCCAAAATCGACCGTAACATGTATCACTTCGAGGACGACCAGCAATTGATACTCGACTTCCTCATGAAAGAGCGCATTCTGCTTGTGCAGGGTTCTGCGTTCAACTGGGGAGAGCCTGATCATTTCCGCATTGTATTCCTGCCTCAAGCAGAGGATCTAAAAAGCGCCATCGAGAAATTTGGTCGCTTCTTACAGGCATACAGGAAATAGAGGCCCAGCGGTTTGAGCGATCTTAACCTCGTGGACTTCTGTCGCGACACCGCCAAGGTGCTGGTAAAGCTCTATGGCAAATTCCCGCAGAAAATCATCCTTTATGTGGAGGATATTGCAGGGCCAGATTCACCGGATGAATTTGGTCTTCACTGCGACCGCTTTATCGCCGGTTTCCACTGCCTGCAATGGCTGGCAGAGACCGACTACATTCAATACAGTCAAACAATCCGCCAGGAAGCCATTGAGGACGCTACCCTCACCCACCGCAGCTTCACTTTTCTCAGCGGCCCTGAGCATATGAACCTGAGCGCACCAGAAGTGTGCCCACCAGCGCAAAAGCAAGACATTGCATCCCCCAAATTGCAGCGCCGGATTGATACTCTCAGTACTGCACTTAAAACTGCCAGCTCCGATCATTTGACACAACTTGTATTAAGCTACATGGAACAAACAAGACAATTCCGCTGATTTCACCGTCTATGTAGAGCAAAATCATGTAACTGGACGGTATATGCCGTCTATACTGACAGTGTTTAGCTATCTAAAAACCCATACTATCGCCTGCGATCAACGCTATGCTCGACCTTGCAGAACAACTACACCTTGTGGCCGAGGCGCTTACGATTCTGGCGGCACTGGTGCTATTGCTTGTATTTGTGCTGCGCAAGGAGCAACTCAAAGTTCAGGGCTTTGATCGAGGCTTCAACTACATATTATTAGGCACAAGCTTCGCTGCCATCAGTGCAGCGCTCTCCATTGCAGTGTTAGCATTCCCGTCATTGTCTGCCACTATCAAAAACGTCGCTATTTGGATCCCTTTGGTATACAGCGTTGGTGGCATACTGGTTTTTGTTGGCCTTGCTGTATTGATCAATCAGGTTATCCCCAAATCTTCGCAGAAGATGTCTGAGCTTGTTGCCATCCGAGAAGAACTGGCTGCCTCCAACGATGAGCTTGCGCAAACCATCGCCAAACGAAATCAAGAGTTGGAAATAAACAATATGACCCTGCGACAGGTGCTCGAAGACCAACGCACTTCGCGTGTCGCTCTGCTCCATAGTGAAAAGAAATTTCGCACCCTGTTCGATGAAAGCCCAGCTATCTTTGTAACGCTCAATAACGTTCACACTATTACCGACATAAACCTTTACGGAGCAAAAAGTCTGGGCTACGACCCGGTATCTCTGGTCGGGCAGGCGTTCTCCAAGGTGGTTTCCCTGGAAGATGCGGACCACCAAATGGAATTTATCGACTTCTGCTTTAATAACAGCAACGAAAAACTGGAAACTGAGCTTCGATTAATTCGCAACAACACCAAAAAGTTGTGGGTAAAAGTATCTGGAAGCATTATCGAAGAAGATAAAAAAAATGTTCACCTGCTGTTAGTTTGCCAGGATATAACCGAATCTAAAAAGCTTGCAGAAACACTCTCCTACCAGGCGAAACATGACGACTGGACCGGCCTCTACAACCGCCGAGCATTTGAGGCATTTCTAAATGATGATATTGCCACCCTATCGAGCTTATCACGCCCCACCGCCCTGCTCTATATTGATATAGACCAGCTTAAAGTCGTTAACGATACCTGCGGACACGGCGCCGGCGACGAATACCTTAGACAGCTTGTACTTATTATTAATGAACACAGTAAAAGCTTTGATTTTTTTGCTCGTACTGGCGGAGATGAATTTGCGATTGTCATTACAAAAACATCGGCGCGAAAAGCAAGAGATGTTGCAGAAGTTATCCGTAACGCCGCTGAAGACTATACCTTCCAGTGGGAAGGCCATAGTTTCCGGCAGAGTATAAGTGTTGGTATAGCGCTTACGTCGCAAAAAATTCGATCATTTACCGATATTTTTGCTGCTGCGGACGTAGCCTGTTTTCAAGCAAAAAATAACGGACGCAATTGCGTTGTGGTCCATAAAGACGCCAGCGACGACTTCGGCGGCAATCGCGGTGAGATGCTATGGGTTAGCCGCCTGCAAAACGCGCTATTAAACGACCGCTTCGAACTCTACTTTCAGCCCATTGTCTGCCTGAAAGATGTGCATAACGGCTACATACACTACGAAGTACTCATACGCTATGTGGATGATGAGGGCACACATATTTCACCCGATGCTTTTCTGCCTGCGGCGGAACGCTATGGACTCTCCAGCCAGATAGATTTATGGGTGCTAACAACAACCTTATTCCACCTGGACAGCAATCCACAACACACCGAAGCCTTGGGCTGCTGTTCAATAAACCTCAGCAGCCTCTCACTTTCCAGCCATCAGACTCGCTCAGCGATTAAGCAGTTAGTTATGACGGCTTCTTTTCCTGCCACTAAGTTATGCTTTGAAATTACCGAGACCGCCGCTATTCACAAACTGGAAGAAGTTGTCGATTTTATTAATGAACTGAAAACGCTGGGCTGCAAGTTTGCACTGGATGATTTTGGTACCGGCTTTTCGTCCTTCGGGTATTTGCGTCGCCTGGAAATTGACTACATTAAAATTGATGGCTCTTTTATTCGCGACATTACCAACGACAAGCTGGGAAGAGCGATGGTAAAAGCAATGAGTAGCATTGGTAAAGAGATGGGAATTGCAACCATTGCAGAATATGTGGAAAACCTGCATATTTGCCACGAATTACAAAATATGGAAGTGCCTTATGGCCAGGGCTTTGGCTTAGCCAAACCTATGCCAATAGAAAAGACAAAAGAGTATTACGCCCTCAGCGAGCAGAATAAACACAAGCCTTAAGCATTCTTGTAAACCAGCATTTTTAAGGAACGCTGCTCATCCACATCTGGAAAATCCGGGCTATTGTGCAAACGCTCGACAAAGCTAAACTCACCACAGTGCTCAGCAATCAGAGCCTGGAACTCCTCGCAAGTGATTTCAGGAGCATTCAAGCAGGCCAGAAAAAAACCCTCCCTAGATAGTAAAGCGGAAAGCTTTCGCAACACTTTTTGATAGTCTTTGCTGGCAACAAAGCTGCCTTTTTGATAACTGGGCGGATCGATAATAATGACATCATAGGGCCCTTCTCGCTTTAACTTACCCCAGGATTTGAAGATGTTGTGCGACAAATAACTCACGGCCGTATTTGCCTGCTGATTCAAACGGTGATTCTCCCGTCCAACGCTTAGCGCGCCCTTGCTCATATCGATATTAACCACAGACTCAGCACCCGCCGAAGCAGCAACCACAGAAAAAGCACAGGTATACGAAAACAGATTAAGTACTTTTTTACCTGCAGCCTTGCGCTCAAGCCAGCACCGGGCTGGCTCCATATCCAGAAAATAGCCGACATTTTGCTGTTTGTGTGACAGCACAAAGCTGAGCTCACCTCGCTGAGCCAACCAGTTTTCTGGCATCTGCCCTTTCACGCACTCAATGGGGGCGCCAGTATCATAGCGACGTTGAATTAATATCCCCTGTAATTTTTCACTGTCCCGGCAAAGCTTCCATAGGCCATCAGTAAGTATCGGTTCAAAACCCTCTGGCGGAGCTTTAAAAAAAGTAAGCAAAAGACAGGGAAGAAAATAATCGACACAGCACCAGTCCAGGCCTGGCCAAAGCCGACCACGGCCATGAAACAAACGTCGACTGTCCTCGCTTTTGTTACCTGTAAGCTTTACCTTGCATTGATCAACAACCGTGTTGCAAAAATGGAGGTGATTCTTTTCAGCATCCAAACCCAGGGGATAAATAAGACTATCGCGATAACCACATATAACCGGGATCAGGCCTTCCCATTCCGCATCCAGGCAAGCATCAGAAGAATCAACCAACAAAGGCCTCCCCTGCAAGTTTTGTAGTTTTCGTTTTGTCGCGAGCAGCCATATATTTTGCTTGCCTATTGCTCTCAAGGTTTGAGGCAACAACTGCTGATTTCCTCTGCCTATAATGTGACCCTGCCCACCAATAGCGGTAATTATCAGCCGGATTTCGTGTTTCCAGCATGACACTATCTGCTCTAAATCTTCGGAATTCACATCCAGTTTTTTGAGCGTCGGTTTAAGCGAATCAAAAACATAAACGTCTACTCCCAGAAGCGTCGTCTCACAAGACAGTTCCTCTTGCACAGCCTGTACCGTCGAGCCTGGCCCGAAAATCACTAGCAAAGGTGAACAGTGCTGCTCGATACGTTCTCTAAGCTCAGCGGCCATATCCAACAACACCAGCTCTTCTACTTCCATGCCGCCCTGCTTTACATGCTGCACGTAGGTATTTTCCAGAGGAACAAACATGTCTCCGTAGTAACGGGACTTAACGATGTTTCGCCGAAAGGCGTCTTCATCGATGTCACGCACTTCCTGCTCTGCAAGAGCGGTTAACTCTCCAAGGATAAGACGAGCGGTAACAGACGCCGCTGCCTTTGGCGTTACGGCAAAAACACCCGAGTGCATTTTTACGCCCGACGGGATACCCAAAACAGGCAGCGTAGGGTCGATAACGCTGCATATATCCCTGGCCGTGCCATCGCCCCCAACAAACAGCAGTATGTCTATACCCTTCTTTTGTAAGTCTTGAACCTGACGCTTTGTATCCTCGGCCTTACTCGGTTGGCGCACAGCAAGATCGCTAATGTCGCAGGGAATATTCGCTGCATTGAGATATTCCGCCCCCATGGCTCCAGCACAAGTAACAAACGATGGAACAGAACCCTTTGGTAAAAATGTAAGTAACTCAACTAAAAACTGTTTAGCACGAGCTGGCGCTCGGAGAGGTATTTCCCCCTCAATGGCTTTTAATTGAATACTCTCCCCGTCACTTCCCTTGTAGGCGCTCGGGCCACCAACACCAGCAAGCGGGTTGACCAGAAAGCCAACGCGAACAGATGCACCGGCTATTTCAGTTGTTCTCAGCGTATTCAAGAAATATTACCTGCTGTTAAATCCAAGTGCAGCCAAGCGGTCGCTCAGCTCTTGCGTTTTAAATTCCGCACGGTAATGACTAAACTCCCGCCGTACCGGGTAATTTTTTCTCAAACGATCAAATTCGACAGCAAGGCTGCTTCTCACAGCGCGTAAATTTTTATCGTCCAACAAAATGTTATAACTGTGCTTAATGGCTTGTTCAAGCGTATCTGCGCTTATATTTTCCGCTTCACCATACACACTGCGTCGAGTACGCTCGAGCACGCTTGTCACATACTCTTCAGGCTTACCCAAGAAAGCGCATAGGGATTCAAATATCATTAGAGAACCATTTACCTTACCCTCAAAACTGTAACCAGCTATATGCGGGCTTGCAAAAGTAACTAAATCCAACAAGGCCACATTAATTTCAGGCTCTGGCTCCCAAACATCCAACACCACCTCCAGCTCATTTTCATTGTCATTTTGTAAATAATCCAATAATGAAGCGTTATCTATTGCTGCACCACGCCCTGCATTTAATAGCACAGCGCCGTGTTTCATCTTTGCAAAAAACTGCCTATCCAGCATGTGATACGTTGGATAAGGGCCGGTTTTTGTCAGCGGAGTGTGAACACATACAACATCGCAATGGTAGAGGTCAGGCAAGTCGCAGAGATGCTCGTTTTCCTTAACATCTAAAAACGGATCGTAACAATAGCACTGGAAGCCTAACTGCTTTAATGCGCGATACAAGCGCCCACCTACATTTCCACAGCCGATAATGCCAAATTTATTGGCTTTATCCAGCTTGGCAAGCTCCGCCAATGCAGCAAAAACATACTGTACCACTCCCCAGGCATTACAGCCGGGGGCACTCGCAAACTGAATACCTGATGCTGTCAGGTATTCTTTATCGAGATGATCGGTACCGATAGTGCAAGTACCTACATACTTAATCGAGCTGGCTGTTAACAGGGATTTATTGACTTGTGTCACCGAGCGAACTAACAAGGCGTCGGCATCACGCACATCCTCTGCATTAATATCTCTTCCCTGCAAAGTTTGCACATCACCCAATTCACTGAACAACTGATTTACCAAGGGTATATTTTCATCGGCGATAATCTTCATTTTTTATCAAACACCTTATCTACGAGTGTAGAAAAATTCTTCCCGAAGCCCAGCTCTTTTGCGTAGAGCTTTAAGCCAGTAATATCGGGTTTTTTCGGTTTTACAGAATAACGTCGACCCAAGGGCGCGTTATTCACCAAGCGAGTAAGCTGCAAAGCCATCGAAATCTGTTCGCGGTTGCCGCCTAACTTCTCCGCCAAAGATTTTGCCCCGCGTATTTCCAGCGTGGAGAGTTTGTCGAGGTTATTCGCTATATCTCGCCATCCGGAAAATTTTTGCATGAGCACAGATGCTGTTTTTGCACCCACACCCGCTACACCGGGGATATCGTCGATACTGTCTCCTGTGAGCGCCAGAAAATCAGCCATTTGATGAGGGGGAAACCCTAGCTTCGATGTCAAACGAACCTGAGTTTGCTTTTCTCCGCCCGGGAAGTCCCACATAAAGTCGGCGGCGTTTATAACAAGCTGCGCAAGGTCTTTATCTCTGGAGACAATACACACCGGTGTACCCTTATCGCGGCAGCGTTTTGCCAGAGTTGCCAATAAGTCATCGGCCTCATAGCGATTTGATGCATAGCACGGAACACCGAGCAGTTCGCTAATCGTTTTGCACGCGCTTAATTGAAAGGCAAGCAACTCATCCGGTAGGGCTCGACTTGATTTATACGCCGCATAAATGTCATTGCGAAAGCAGAGCTGTAAGCTCTCATCGAAACACGCCGCTATTTTTTCTGGCTGCTGTGTCTTTATTAATTTTAATAGCCAGGTGGCATAACCATATACCGCAGCTGTCGGTTTTCCGTCCTCTGTCCACCAGTGATCCGGAAGAGAAAAGTAATACCGGAATATATAAATTGAAGCATCTATTAAGTAAGCGCAAGCATTTACCTTTACTTCACTCATAGCTGGGCGCACACAAAATAATCAGCACACAAAAACTCAGGCCTTTTATATTTATCGGAGAGTGCTTGTGCAAAAATCGCGGCCCGTGAAGGTAGGCCCTGTTTGCAATAACGCATAACTTGTTGATAAATATCTCTCTTGAATTGCTCCGAAGCACCAAGCCCCGCCATTAAATTATCTGCGCTCACACGAAAGCGATGACCGCAGGCTGCATTAAATATCCATTCCAGCGCTTGGGGCTTTATCTCTACTTTTTCAAATTCATTTTGCTGCTGGGCGGTTCTGCCATCAGGCGCATACCAATAACCGTAATCCTGCAATTTTCTTCTCGCTTCACCTGCTATGCACCAGTGCGCAATTTCATGCAGTGCGCTCGCGAAATAGTCACGAGTAAAGATTACCTGCGCTGGCTCCAGGCCGCTTTGCGGAATGTAAAGCGGCTCCTCTGCTCCACCCACCAATCGGGTGTGCTGCTTTAGCAAGAAGCATGCGTTAAAAACATCTACCAGTGCACCGCTGTGGAACATGTGTTTGCTACTCGTCATTTTTGTAAAAATGTTGGGAACAATTTGTTTAATTAGACACCTAAAGTTAGTTATCTGTGGATAACTAAGCTAAATTTACTGCTATCTTTTTCGCTACTAAGGGAGGGAAAAAAATTTTAAACCTAGGTATTGTGTTTCCCAGGAAGTACCTATACTGTATGTAGTGATGGTTCAATCAATCATCTCGTCCTACTCGCCAATTACGGCAAACCGGACCTCAAACCCGGAGGTGGTATTATGAAGACCTCAAACACTGGTCACAACTCGGATAATGTGATCGATCTCTTCACAGGGAAGCCTTACTCTTCTGTCAACGATTCTCGTATTATACGCCTTGCTCCTGAACTAGACGGTTTGGAAATGTTGTATTCCAACGAAGCTAGTGGTGATCAATATTTTAGTTTGAAGGTATTGTTCTGGGGCTTGCGAGGCAACGGGGAAATAGTCGGCCTAGTGCCCTGGTTAGACGACCTAGTCGCCTGCCCAGATATTGAAGACCCGCTCAACGGCGCCTTCGAAGGCTACTACGACCCAGGTATTGACGAGGTTTTTTTCGAGCCCCCCATTCACAAAGTGGTTGAACTCGAAACGGCAGCAGAGTACTACGAGTTAGATTGCGAGGAACCTTACGATACGGTTCAGGAAATTCCTGACACCATTGGTACCCACGCGGTACTTGCCGGTAAGGATGAGAACAGTCTAACGCTGCAAGAGGTGGTCAGCTGGCGTTTATTCCACGACGGCACAGTATGTGGAATGTTAGTTGATGATCAAAAGGTCGAAAGCACGCCAGTACTTCCCGGCGATAGTTGCTTATACCCGGCGCAGACGCAGGAAAAATTCCGCTATTTTTTCCAGCATCACATCGCCAACAAGATAAAATCTCAAGATCCCGAAGCCCTTGCAGCAATATCTTTGCTGGTGGAGGAATCTTCTCAAGCCTAGTGCTTGAGCTCGAGCGACTTTAAGGCTCGGCTACTTTATACCAAAGTAGTTAACAACTCCGCGATTGGCGGAGGCTTTCAGTTCCGCTGGTGCTTGGCCCCCTTCTTTCGGCTCAATCATCTTATTCACGGCACTGAACCTAAAACTTATCATTGGTAAGATAAGCGCGTCTTCTACCCTTTGAATAATGCGACTTACAAAACCTTGTGACTCATCCTTTCTTCACCCAGAAAATGTACTCTTCACCTTCTCTTTTTTCTGCCAACATATGATGGTTGAGAAAAGTACAGAATTTATTAATATCTCTCTGTGTTGATGGGTCTGTTGCAATTACCTTGATGACATCTCCAGGCTTGGAGTCGCGGACCGCATTATGGAGCATCATCACTGGCTCGGGGCATTTCAAGCCCCTGGCATCAACAGTCGAGCCTAATGTGATTGTTTTTTCATCAAAACTGTCGTTCATATTTTCACATTTTGTTAATTCATTGATGTAGCTTTGCCGTTGCTTACTGTAAGTTGCGTTATATTTACAGTACTAATAATTTAAACTAATTACAGGGCTGGGAAACATGGTACACGTACTAATCGAGCGTCATATCCACGAAGGGCAGCTAGCCACCTATCTGGATCAGGCAAAAATCGCACTGCAAAAAACCTATGCTGTGGCGGGCTTTGTTACCGGGGAGGCCTTTGCCAATATAAAGGATGAACATCATCGCTTTCTACTTTGCAAATGGAAAACCCTCGAGGACTGGCAGCGTTGGGCTAATAGCGCTGAGCGTAAAGAGGTTTTAAGCGCTGTGCATTCCATCTTGAAGCAGCCGGAAAAAATTTGCGTGCTTGAAAACTAATGCCATAAGCGCAGATGCCCTGTAACCTCCTCGCGGTCGTGATAAAGCTGTTTGAAGGAAAGCTCAAAGGTTAGGCCCGCCGCATTGAGGGCATCTGTTATCAGTTGTTCGCATTTTTGTACTTCTTTATAGCGCTGCTTCATGGGCAGTTTCAGGTTGAAAATAGCTTCTCTGCACCACTGCTCACTGCCCCATAGAGCAATCATTGACGCTACCCGGGCTGGCTTGTCGGCGATGTCACACACCAACCAGTGAACCGGGCTGGCGGGCGTATAGGCAAAACCATCGCATTGGTGGTGGCGCACTTGCCCAGTCTCCATTAAAGCACCGGCCATTGGGCCGTTATCCACCGCATCTACAAACATGCTTCGCCTTACTAACTGCCAGGTCCACCCCCCTGGGGCTGCACCAAGATCCACTGCTCGCATGGACGGCGCCAACCTGCGCTCCCACTCATCCGCCGGGATAAAGTGATGCCACGCCTCTTCAAGCTTAAGCGTTGCCCGGCTCGGTGCATCTTTGGGCAACCTCAACCTCGGTATGCCTTGTGGCCAAGGAGAGCAGTTACCTTTGTCACTTAAGCCGATATAGCCTGCTGTGCCGCTAACAAACGACAACTCTACCTGAAACTGGGCGCTGCTACTTATGCGGCTGTTAAATCGTTGTTGCAGATGACGAACAATAGATTTGCTGAGTTTTGACAGTGATTTCCCTTCATTGCTGTCCATGTTTGCCGCCATAAGCGCTGATATCTGCTCTACCCCAAAAACCTGCAATAACTGCTGAAGAGACTCAGCCAGAGGGCTTACTCGGTCTGCGGGATCAAGTTCGGCCTGCAAGCCAGCAGTGAGGTAGCAATGTCGCACGAAAATAAAATCTTTGTAATGAAGCTTGGAAAGTAAAGCGGACAGCTCATTCAGCTCGCTGATAAAGAATTCCACATAACCCTCAGAATCATATACTTTCGCATATCCAAAGTGACCATAGTGCCCCAGCACATCGCTTAGCTCGGCGGCGACTTCCTTCTCAAAACCTGCTCGACAAAAGGCGAGTAGAACAACGGTATTATTGGCCACTAAAACGGGCTCCTTAGTGCTCGCTAAATTGATTTAGCACAACGAGAAGACTCTTGCTGAGCAGAACTGCGCGGTATACTAAACCAAGACTAGGCCACATACCTAGAATAGTGTGCAACATGAAAAAAAGTCCTCTTTCCATTTGCGCCGCCTGCTCAAAATTAAACTCACAGTTAACCTGAATGAAATTCATCACCCGAGTTTTCATTTTTCTATCGCTCGCCATTAGTGCCTGGGCAACTAGTGATTTAGCAGGAAAACTGCCCCCCCAAGTAAAATTCAATTCCATCTTAGTTAACGAGTTCGAACAGCTGAGCTACGTCAACAGTATCATCCAGGACCAGCACGGGTTTATCTGGGCGGGAACCATGCAGGGGCTCGCTCGCTACGATGGCTATGAAATAAAGACCTATATCCACAAGCGGGAAGACCCGAGCTCCATAGCTCACAACTGGGTTAAGGATCTGCTTACCGACGGCAAGGGTTCGCTGTGGGCTGTTACCCATTCGGGCTTGTGCCGCTACCAGAGCCAGATGGATCTTTTTGACTGTTTCAAACTCTACACCGACACGGAAAAGCGTCATCAAGTCCATTTTTACGCCATGTTTGAAGACCGTGAAGGCAGTATCTGGGTGAGCACAAGTCTTGGGATACGCCTGTTCAATGCGGAAACCGGGCGCTTCCGTGCCGCGCCAAAATTACTCACAGCGGCTATCCCACCCACAGCAAACAGCACTGATAATTTTGTGCATGAAATCGAACAAGATCACGACGGCGCCCTGTGGTTTGCACTTGAGAATAACGGTTTAGTTCGCTACTTGCCCTCAAGTGGCGAGTTGAAGCATTTTCATGCTAACGGCCTGTCAGCCGAAAACAAGCTGCCCAATAATCAAGTGCGGGAAATATTGGTGGACTCTAACAACACGGTTTGGATCGGCTCTCTTGGCGGAGGAATCAGCCGCTACAACAGAGCCAACGGCACCTTTGGCTCGTTCAAGCACAGTGACAACGAAAAGGCGATAGAGATCTGGGCCCTCTATGAAGATGCCGAAGGCATCATCTGGATTGGCGACGGCAGCGGCCTGCATTTGTACCATCCCGAAACGGGGAAAGTTGCTGCCTACGCCTATCTGGAAGGTACTACAGGTGGCCCAGGTAATTACGTTGCCCGAGACATCGTTGGTGACAGTGCAGGGGGGATTTGGGTCGGCTACTTTCCCAGCGGTGTTGATCAGGTAGACATGCTGGCGTCAAAGTTCATCAACTACAGACACAAGCCCAATGACCCCTCCTCGCTTCCTGATGGCGGAGTATTGAGCACCCTGGAAGCAGACAACGGAATGATCTGGGTGGGTTGTGGTTTCGGCCTGGGCCTGCTGGATCGTTCGAGCGGCACATTTAAACGCTTTGTTCATGAGCCGGGCAACACGGGAAGCCTCTCCGGTAGCACCGTACTCGACTTGGCCAAAGGTAAAGACGGCTCAATTTGGGTGGGCTCCTGGAATAAAGGACTTAACCGCCTACCTCCGGGCGGCAGCAAATTCCAGCATTACCAGTATGACCCGAGTCGTGCCACATCCCTCTACGGCAATGAACCCTGGGGTATCTTATCCACACGCAGTGGAGAGCTGTGGGTGGTTACGGAAAAAGGCATAAACCGTTTCCGACCTGAGACCGGCGATTTTGAACGCGTAATGCCTCAAGACGGCGACGGGACACTATTGGACAGCCTGTATTCCAGGCACATCTATGAAGACCGTTCAGGCACCCTCTGGATCTCATCCTTTGCGGGCCTGTATGGCCTGAACCCTAAAACCAAGCGCTTCAGCCATCACTATAAACATGACCCCCAAGACCCTCATAGCCTGAGTTCAGACCAAGTACTGAGTGTTTTCGAAGACAGTAGCGGCCACTTGTGGGTAGGCACCAATGGCGCCGGCTTAAACCTCTATCAGCCCCATAGCGATAACTTCAAACGTATCACTAGCGCCAACGGGCTCCCCAATATGACCATTAGCGGAATAATTGAGGACGGCAATAACGATCTTTGGTTAACCACCTTTCATGGACTGGTCAAATATTCTCATCAGCACAAGCGCTTCACCGTATTTGACAAACACGACGGTCCCGCCGGGGATCTTTACAACCGCAACTCGCCAAGCCTGTTGAGTACAGGGGAAATCGTTTTGGGCAGCTCTCGCGGCTTGACACTATTCGCACCGTCAGATATTTCTGAATACACTTTTGTTCCTCCGGTGGTGCTCACCGAGTTTTCCATATTCAATTCTCCGGTTGAAGTTAAAACTCAAGGTCCACTACAACAATCCATCACCTATGCCAAAGAAATAAACCTCGACTACCAGCACTCTGTATTTTCGTTTGAGTTTGCCGCGCTCAGCTACGTTAATCCCAAAGAAAATCAGTATGCCTATCGTATGAAGGGCTTCGAAATGGATTGGAACAAGGTTGGCCATCGCCGCAGCGCAACCTACACAAACCTCGACCCCGGTGACTATACCTTCCAGGTAAAAGCATCAAACAGCAGCGGAGTGTGGAATGAAAAACCACTGGAAATTGCGGTACATATCTCCCCCCCTTACTGGAAGTCACCTCTCGCCTACCTATGCTACACCGCCCTCGCAATGCTGCTGGCCAGCGCTCTGATTCGGGAATATCAGCGCAGGCTAGACTATGAGCGACGCAAACTGGCGCAAGAGCGTGCCATTGTTAAACGTCTAAAGGAAATCGACACATTAAAAGACGAAATAAATAGAAACCTGGATAAAAAAATCGCGGAGCGCACAGAAAAACTACAACAAAAACAACGACGATTGGTCGATGCACAAAGCGAGCTTAAGCAGCTCAACCAGAAATTATCTGAAGTCAGCGTAACTGACCAGCTAACGGGGCTAAAAAACAGGCGCTTTCTGTACCAGGTTATGCATGATGATATCGCCACGGTAAACAGGGAGTACCTATCGGGCTTTGCCCCCGGTGATGAACGTAATGATCTGACATTCCTGCTGCTGGACCTGGATTTTTTCAAAGCTATCAACGACGAATACGGTCATAAAGGCGGCGATGAAACACTGATACAAGTCAGTGAAATCCTGCGTAACACCATGCGCGATACAGACTACGTTGTGCGCTGGGGGGGGGAAGAATTTGTGATCATAATCAGGCACCTTCCTCGACAGCGAGCTATCGGCATCGCCGAGCGCCTGCGAAAAACCATAATGGAACACACATTTTCACTCGACGGACATAAAGGCCCAAAACAGACATGTTCTATTGGAATTGCTGCTTATCCTTTCTGCCAGTCTCATGCGAAAGTATTTAGCTGGGAACAAGTAATAAATATGGCAGACAGAGCGCTCTACAGTGCCAAAGCGTCGGGGCGCAACTGCTGGATACAGATAGAATGCGCAGGGGCTCTTCCCCATTCCTGGGAACCACAAAGCTTGGATAAAGCGTCGGTTAATACAGCAATTGCGCAGGGATATTTAAAGGTGAGCAGCAACCTTGCGCTTGATAAACTGCATTGGTGAAAAAAAGAAAAATTAAAGACTACCCGCCATGGTGTGATGGTCGGACTTATTTAGCAGGTTGACTGTTTCGGACTCTTCGTCATAACAAATTAAAACCTCGCCGGTAAATACCTTAGGCAGTAAAAGCTCGACTTTGTCTTCGAGGCTAAGCTCTGTATAGCCGTAATCAGTGCCTTCGCGCATAATATAAGCTTCAACCAGCGCTTTGAGCACTTCTTCAGTTAGTTTCTCTGGAGGTATTATCATGGGATTTCTCAAGGCTCTGAAGGACTGTACCAGAATTTCATTGACTTAGAGCATGTAATTCAAAATTTTGTCACACAATAACTCCATCGCTCAAACTTTTTCATTAGGGAAAATGAGACAGGAACATAAAGAATGATTAAAAACATCATCATCACACTGATTAGCGACGACAAACCGGGTGTTGTCGAAGCTGTAGCAAAAACCATATCGGAACATCAGGGGAACTGGCTGGAAAGCCAATTGGCAAAACTGGCCGGTAAGTTCGCCGGTGTGATTCGCGTGCAACTGGACGAAGCACAGCTTGACGCTCTAGAACACGGCCTGAGCAGCCTTAAAGATATAAATGTTCAGCTGCACGAGGATAGATCATCAGCAGAACAAACAACGTCGATTCGTATCCTCAGCTTTCATGCCACCGGTCCGGACCGACCAGGCATTGTCAGGGAAATATCTGCTGCATTAGCGCAGTACAGTATTAACCTGGAAAAACTGGATACTCGCTTATCCAGCATGCCCTATAGCGGAGACCCCTTATTTGAGGCGGAAGGGCTAATGGCAGTGCCAGAGCAGATCGATAAAAACGAACTTGCCGAGCGCTTTGACCAAATCGCCGATGAACTGGCAATGGACATCTCCATTACCGAAGATTGAACACCACCCCCAAAAACTTACCCTTCCTTGCTTGCAGCGCCATCCAGGCGCTCTATCTCCATGTTAATCGCCTTGGTAGAAATCTGTACTTCGTAGAATGAACAAAGTAACGAAACGACCAAAGCTATCAAGCTGGCACCAAACATTATTTTGCCAAGTGCTTCCAGATGGAGGAACAAAGCAAACATGGAGAGGGTACACAACAGAAATGCAACGACCCCAAAAGCCTGCATGGCACGGATAATTTGTAAGCGCAAGCGCAGGCTCTGAATTTGCCTGCGCACCAATTCCTGGGAAGGCGCCTCATCCACCAATTGCCGAATAACCGAGGCTAAAGTGAGAAAGCGATTAGTGTAAGCCAGCAACAAAAGTGATATCGCCGGGAATAGCAAGGCCGGCGTTGTTAGGGTCATATCCATTCTTCTTCTCTCAAATCGAACGTACACACATAGGCGCTTATGGCAAAACACGCTATCATTGCCAGCTCAGCACACAATACTCAGAATAATAGCAACGATGTATCACAACTACTTTGGGCTTCAGGAACAAGCATTCTCTATCGCGGTAAATCCCCGCTACCTCTACATGAGCCAGCAACACAAAGAGGCTCTGGCGCACCTGCTCTATGGTGTTAAGGGGGGCGGTTTTGTGCTGCTCTCCGGTGAGGTGGGTACAGGTAAAACCACTATTGTTAAATGCCTATTAGAGCAGCTTCCAGAAAATACTGACATAGCCATAGTGCTCAACCCCATGGCTGATGTTACCGACATGCTTTGCACAATTTGTGAAGAATTGGGTGCGGGGTACATAAGCGACAGCATTAATGTTAAAGAACTCACTGACGCGCTGCACGGTTATTTACTGCGAAATCACACCAAAGGCCACAACACCGTACTGCTCATTGATGAAGCGCAATTATTATCAGCAGAGGCCTTAGAGCAAATTCGCCTGCTAACCAACCTCGAGACCAACACCCAGAAACTACTGCAAATTATTCTGGTGGGCCAACCCGAACTCAATGAATTACTCGCGCAGCCGCGCATGCGCCAGCTGTCTCAGCGCATAACTGCGCGCTTCCACTTAATACCTCTCACCCTGGAAGAAACCCAAGCTTACATTAACCACAGGCTCGAAGTAGCCGGTATGGCTGAAGGGCGAAACCCCTACCCACCGGCAATTGTGAGAAAAATCCATCAGTTCACAGGCGGAATTCCACGGCTGATAAACATCGTCTGCGAGCGCATGCTGATTGGCGCCTACGGCCACAACAAGCCGGTAGTTGACCAGCAAATTTTTGACCTTGCACGCAAGGAGGTGTCTGGCACTACAGAACACCTGCCCGATAAGCTCATCAATAAGTTTGACCGGAAAATACTGGCAGCCGCCGGCGGTGCAGCACTGGTGGTTTTACTTGGCTTAATTTGGCTAATCGTGGCCGGTACCGGTAGCGAGCCGGAGATCAAAGCCACCGCGCCCACGGAGACTGCTCCCGCGACAGAGCTTGCGCCGCCACCCACAAGCACTAGCCCGCAACCCGCAAGCACTACACCCCAACCCACCAGTACACCGCAAACACAGCCTGCAGCCACTCCAGCCCCGGCTCAGCCCGGGCGCAAATACGGCGATAGCCGGGATTACCGCTCAGACAGCTATGAACTGGCGCAGTACAATCTGCTGACGCGCCTTGGCTTTGAGGTGAGCTCAGAAACCTACCCTTGCTGGGAGCTCACACGAGATCGCATCCAATGTAAGACTGTCACATTAGACACCTGGGAAGCACTGCAAGAAGTTAACAGGCCCAGTGTGCTCACTCTTACTACCCCAGAGCGCTTTACCTCTCACATAATTGTTACCGGCCTTGGTCGCAGAATGGCAGAGGTGCTCACTCCCAGTGGAGAAACAATACAGGTACCACTGTCGGAGCTGGGGCCCATGTGGACAGGTAAAAGCTTCTACGTCTGGCGACGACCGGAGGGTTTCTCCGAAACACTCACCACTGGCATGAATAGCCCGACCATACGCTGGCTGGCCGAACAATTCGCCATTCTCGACGAGAGAGACCGACCGCTCACGGATACCAACTTCAGCTCTAAAATGAGAGAGCGGGTGAGAATTTTCCAGCGTAATCAGGGATTGAAAGACGATGGCATCGTTGGTGAACAAACCTTAATGAAGGTAAATGAGGTTATGGGCATCGACCAGACCCTGCGCCTATTAGAAGATTAATCGAAGAACATTTATGTCCCTGATTCTTGATGCATTGAACAAGGCAGAAGCTGATCGCGAACGCGAAAAGCAACGCCAGTACGATGACCCGCCCAGTATAAAATCTCACCACGACCCCGCGCCTGTTGGTCGGACACCGGGAGCGATAAAACTGGTGCTGATCTACACCTGTGGCGCGCTACTGCTCATCGCACTTAGTGCCGGGGCCTATTTTTGGGGTAAGGGCGGAAAGGAAACTCCAGCCGCGGTGCAGCCGGAACAATCTAGCCAGTCAAGGCCTGTTGCGCCGCCCAAGGCAGCAGCACCTCAGCTAGCCAGAACCGAAACAGTAAAGGCCGAGCCAAAATCTAAAGCCATACAGCGTCCCAAAAAACGACAATCAGAAGTAGCAGCACTTTATGAGAAACCGGCACCCACGCCAAAACCACGACCTCAACCAACCCAGGCTCCCCAGCCCAGGGTAGAGTCCACACCGGCGCCAGAGGCAGAGAAAAAAACCGAGCCTCAAAAGCCAAGAGAGCCGAACCGCCTTTCCGATTACCCCCAATTTGGCGATATTCGGAGCTTGCCTTGGTCTGTCCAGGAGGTAATTCCTACCCTCACCTACAGCGAACATAACTATAAGCCCAATAATCAGGGGCATATCATTATTAATGGGCTGACCTTAAAACGCGGCGACAGGATCAACCCAGAATTGATGGTTGATAATATTCTGGAAGACGGCGTGATACTGCGTTACAAGGCAGAGGGCTTTGCCCTGCAGGCTTTGAGCAGCTGGATTAACATGTAGCGTGCTTTTCAAATTTTTCCTTATTTGACGCCGCTGGATTGTGCTAATTTGCTGCGAAGAACTGCCGCTAGCGCTAGCCTGAGAAAAATGCGTGTAAAAAAATAAAGAGTTTGTTCCCGACAAACTTTCGGCATACACCCCATCCATGGGGATAACATTACTGGAGTAACGGAGAGAGCAATGAGATATCAGCGATTTAGCGCGTTTGTCGCTAACAAACTTTCGGCATACACCCCCTCCTTGGGGCTATATACATTCGTTTTTTGCCTGATGTTTGCCGGTGGCGATGTTCTGGCCGATAACAACAGAGGTTTTTATGCCGGAGGTAATCTGAGCTACCACGACGCCAGTGACACACTTTCCCCCTATTCAACAGAAAGTGAATTGCGCCTGGGTACACTTGAATTAATGGGCGGCTACAAGTACAACGCCTGGCTGGGAGTAGATGTTCGCATCGGCTTGGGCCTGGCGGAAAAAGGAATAACTATTAACTCATCGGCAGAAGGCGAAGAAGACTTGGTGGCAGGCAAGCATACACACAGTATCGATAGCTATCAGTCCATCTACTACCGCCCAGAAATGATGAACAAAAAAGCCCGCTGGTACGGCTTGTTCGGCTATACCCAATACAACGGCACAGTGGAAGTTAGCGAACTTGATGACCAAGGCGCTTACAACAAAGTTGGCGAGGCCGAAATAGCGGAATCAGGCATGTCCCTCGGCATGGGTGCAGGGTGGTTTGTAAACGACAATTTAAACTTTAATGTGGAATTAAAATCTTTAATTAACACCAGTGAAGCAGACATTAATACTGTAACTGCAGGCTTTGATTACAGGTTTTAATACTGCCCTTAGCTAAAAGGTGAGCTCAGCAGCAGCTCACCTCTCTGCTTTTCTTTCTATCTGCCTTTCCACCACCGAAGACTGCGCCAGCGAAGATCAAAAGCCCACCGCCAGCTCAAGGGCTCGGTGGCGGATTTACCAGTACCTCGCGCCAATAAATCACCCTATCGTGCCCACGATAACTGCCAAAGCTGTATGAAGCTGAAGGCAGAGTGAGATCATCGAAACTACCATCCATATTCCAGTCGAAACGCAGCCAGGGATAAGCGTTGAGGTTTACCTCCACCTGAAAGCTGCCCGTGTTACCCGCACCTGGCGCGGAGAAGAAGTGCCCGGCCTCACCACCCGTAAAAACAACATTACCCGAAAACAGGTTTGCATAATTACCTGTTGTACTACCTGCTCCGACGGTAACGATTCGATTTGTCGGCACGTTTATCCTTCCGTTGGGGTAATCAATATCCGCGAGCGATATTAATGTGCAGTCATCATCAACACTGGTTCGCCACAAGCTGCCATCCCAATACTCTGTTGCGAATATAACCGGCAAAGCGGCTGTTTCCGGCCCAAAAGCATCGGATAAACGGAGGCGGCCAAAGAGGCTGGTACTCTGCCCGATATTCATATGGTCATTGGTGGAGTCTCCGTCCACATCCAAATCCAGGTCCCCTGCTCGCAAACTTGCGCCATCGGCATCTGTTATATAGGCACCAAAATTTACGGCGTTATAAGGCCCGTCGGGCAGAGAAGTTCGAGCGAGGGTCATTTGCGCATCCACCGCCGCACTGCCCAAACCCCAGGCAACCGTGGTAGCAGCGTTAGTGCGGCTGCTCAGTTGTGTTGAGCTGCCGCTGTCTATTGCACCGTAATCTGCCGAGCCCAAGCCCCCGTTGGGGTCAAAGCGCGCGAACCCCCCGGTATAATTTTGTGTTAACACATTGCGGGAGCTGATTGCAGACAGCGTGTACTCTGACAAGAAAGACTCACCCATATAGGAGAACCCACCGGTATTACACGCTGGCGTATGTAAATCAGCCGTCAAGGTGAAGTAGGAAGGCCAGAACCTGCCCACATAGCCAGAGCGACCCTGGGCACGACTGGTAACTGCGGCGCCCGCGCCGAGGTAGTCGCCATCCAGTACCCGTGCTGCGATTTCTATAATGCCCACTTCGGGGTAGTAAATATCTGCCGTTGACGCGGTTCCCCCACTAAAGCTGGTCAACTGTCGAGCGTCGGCCGGGGAAGCAAGGTTGGATGCAAGGCCCGGGTCGTTGCCACCCGTGGGCTGCAGAAGTACTGCGCTTAACTGCACGCCTTCACTGGGGTTTTCTAAGCCGTATGCGGGCAGCACATTATTGTCACTGAGGTCAGCAAGGCTTGTGGGGTCGCTATCGTCGTGGCCATCGGCAATACCGTTGTCATCTGCATCGTCTGCGGCATCCCACGCCACGACTCGCACACTCGCATCGAATATTTCGCCCGCCAGTTTGAAGGTACTGCCCGTGGATGAGTCGGCTGCGGGGTTACCGCTCACCTGAATGTCAAAGGCAAAGGGCCGCGCAACGAGGGTACTACTGCCACCACTGATGTCCGAGCTGGAAAAGCCGGAAGCATCATCGAGAAAATTAAGGGCGTAACGGCCCGCATCATTGGTGGACAAGCTGAAGTTTGCACCGCCATCCACAAAGGGGAGCGTGAAGTTAGCACTGCCTGGTTCGGTATCTGCCAGGGTTTCCGTATCTGTAGCGGCGCTATTACTGACACTGGGGGCTATTCCACCGGGATCGGAAACCGCTCGAGTCATCCATACCTTAACGTCGGCCACATCGTACTCATCGGCAGGCCCGCACGCCCCCGTCACCGGATCTTCGCGCACCATCTGCACCTGAAACTGATGGTCCCTGCCCGCCACAACATCATCACCCAGGCTATCGATGCTAGTCACCACAAAGGCATTTTCACTAAAAGTAATTGAAGCCGAGGTACTGCTTACACCGGCACTGGTGTCCTCAACGGTAAGCGTGAGGGTTTCCGCATGGCTGTTAGCCAAGTTGAGAACAATGCTGCCCCCATCGGCCTCGCTTTGCTCAAATTGGTAGTCCGCCGCACCAGAATCCAAAGCCGCAGGCGTTAAAGCACCCAAGGCATCCGAGGGTGTTGCGGTTTTGCTCCAGTTGCCATTATTTGTTGAAGTGGAAATAGCAACGGTGCCGATGTAATCATTAATGGTGTTGTTACTGGCATCTTCCGCCGTAATAGTGATTTCGGAGGGCACGCAGGTACTGGCGCTGCCAGTGCCTATATCAATCGCAAAATGGTCGAGGCTGGGAAGGTTGGTACAGGGGTGCGTCTCAGCCATTACGGCAGCCACTTCCGCCTGGCTTAGCGGTGCATCATAGATACGTACTTCATCAATCAGGCCGTTAAAGCGGCGTGAGTGAAAGTCCCAGTCTGTACCAATATGCACGCCATCGTTATTGGTCGTGATAGCTGCGGTTGAATTATTGTTTTCGTTAGAAACCCCATCAATATAAATATGCTGCTCACCCCGCTCAAAGGTAATAGCAATATGATGCCACTCATTCAAGGGGATGGCACTGCTGCTGGTTAATTCTCGACTACCGCCACCCCACCACCAGTTGACTCGTCCTGAAGTGTCCAAGTGGTATTCAAAATTTTCATCCTTGGAAACAATTGTCTGCAGCCCGGAGCCTGGGTAGCCGCGCGTATAAACCCAGTTGGTAACTGTAAATTCTGTTAAATCTAAAACCGAATTATTACCCGGGTCATCAATGAGTACGTAGCCATCCGCAGTGCCATTAAAATCACCGTAACTACAAGTACCGGGGTTACCCCCTATCGCCGGGTTGGAGAAATCACTTGACGGATATTGGTTGGCAGTAACCGCCACCGCTCTACCATGTAAAGCATTGGGGCCGTTATCCAGCACTTCGTTGTTTGCGCCGCTCCAGCTCAACTCGTCGAGACGCCATTCGGCCACCAGCACGGGCACTGAAGGCACGTTTGAGCAGAAGCTATAAAAATCGGTATTGGCGACAACGCTTGCGTCGTAAATAACAGAAGACTCATTTTGAAAATCTACCCGATCAACCGCGGTAACCGAGCCTGTTACCTGGGTTTGATAGCGTAAATAAACGTCGTCTTCGGCATAAAAAACGGCATTTATAACGGCTTCATTACCTGCAAAAATATCGTCAGTACTGTAAATAAATACAAAGCCATCTGGGTTTGAGGTGTTTAAGCGAAACTGATACCCAAGATCAACATCACCATCGACGAAAATCGCAACTGTTCCTGCGAATGAAGGGGCAACTTCAATTGAGGCAAGGCTATTGGAGGTAATTCGTCCCTCAAAGGTGTAAACGCCAGGTTCCATAAAAATGGTACCGTTTCCACCATGGCGCAGGTCGTCATAGCTGCCCGGTGATACCGTGATAGATTGCCCCCAATTTGTTGTAATATCTGAGCCATTGGGAAAACTGGAATAACTGCTCGAATCAGCAATGGTTCCAGAGGCGCTACAATTCACCATGCCGCAAGTACCAGATACGGTACCGATATTGTTCACATTATTCGTAACCAGTGTTCCGTTAGTTGCCCCATCCACATAGGACATCCACCTAAAACGAATATCACCCCCTGTATCACTATTGGAAACCGGGCCGGGAAAAACATCCTCACAATCCTGTGCGATCGAAAGGCTGGGAAAGAGACAGCAAAGCACCGCGCTTAAAATCAAAAGCGCAGACAAACAAAAATTGTTATGCAAATAATTATTGCATGCTTGCTGAAACTTCAATTTCACGTTCACCTATTAATTGAGCCGCGCCACAGCGGCCCAATGAATTAATAATATAAAAGCTGGTGGTATTGCTTGCATCAACGCTGCGAGTGCAGCTCACTTGTGCCGAGCATAAAGCGAGACCCGGCGCAGTAAAATTGATTGTAGTACCCATCGCGCCACAATTGGCATCGGTTTGCGCTCGGGTGTTCATATCAAAAAACAAACGACTCATTCCGTATTGTGCACCACTCTCCGCCGCGTAAAAGGCCTGAGCAGATAAACCCTCTACCGTTGTACTGGTGCCGGTCTGGCCACTCAAGCGGTTTATCGCTATCACTAAAAATGAAATACCCACTAGCAGTACCAGGGCCAAAGGAATGAGAAAGCCCGCCTCCTTGCGTGGGTCACTTATCGCTTGTCTCTGTTTAGGGCACATTTTAAGGTACATTGCGCACCAACACTTTTGAGTCGAGCGTTATTTGCTCGCCTCTTTCAGCAAAACCCAGAGTTATGGTCACCGCTGTATTTCTATCCTGACTTCCAGCAGAAAGCACAAAAACATTGCCGGAAGCGAAAATCCCCTCTGAAAGAGTTAAAAGATCCCCTCCCGGATTACTATCATCAAGGTTTCCTGTATCCAGCCCGTAGTTTTGATACTGCACAATACTGCCGCTCACGAAACAAAAACGTTTTGGATCGTCGCTAATAAAAAGCCGATTATTGACAGAGTTACGCACGAACCGATGCCCGATGGCCAATGGCACAGTTGTATAAGGTGAGCTACCCAGTGTACCAATATCAGCGCGCGCCGCTGTTGCCGCCCCAGTGTAGAGTTCGCTGGTTGATAAGGCAGCGACAACAACATGTTGGGCGCTACCAAGATCTAAATTGAAGGGAGAAGTCGAAATTGAGGACGTCGCCGACGCGCCATTTTGAGTATCTGCCAACTGCCCAATATAATTTGCCCCGCCAATTACGGGTAAATATTCAATACAGTTGCCGCTGGCGCTCACTCGCAAACTATTAGGAAGCGCGTTGCGTAATTGTCGGGTCATCTGCTCCAGCGATGCACGCCCCCTCGCCACCAGTTTACTGCGCTTTTCTGTTTGGCCGTAACTGTTCACCGTGCTGACCACAAAGTTACTGCCAATAGCCACTACAATGCCGACAATCACCAAAACCGAAACTAACTCTATAAGCGTAAAGCCCTTCGTTAATAAAGACTGGTACTTAAGAGAGGTAGGCCTGTTCATGACTAAAAATTTGCTCGAAAGGCACTCAAGCGCAACTGATCACCACCGGACATACTCACAGTAACCGTTACCCGCCTAGCCTGTGCTGCTGGCAAGCCCATTTCTCCCCCCGCATTGATTACACTGACTGCGATCAGGTACTGGGGGTCGCTATTATCGGTGTAGCCGTTGTAATCGCCCACGTCATCAAATGCGCTGTCGGCAACGATGCCAAGACAGGCAACGCCAGCGCTTATACCACAGGCCGGTACGCCTCCGGTCGGTGAGTTTTGGTCAAACTTGCGGGACAGAATCTCATCCAGTTGTGCCTGTGCAATTTCCAAGGCTCTTGCCTTTACCACTGGATCAACAGACTTAACAACCTTTTCATTGAACACGCTAAGTAAAGCGGTGAGCGCGACGCCGATTACCACGAGAAAAACAATAGCCTCGATAAGCGTTACACCTTTATGAGCTTTAGTTATTTTGTGCATCGTTGCCGTACTTTACTGCTTATTAAAAGAAGGTTTACCTACATTTTAGCACTCACACCTATAAGCCACAGCTCTCAGCACAATTACTTAACATAGCCAGAGTCGTCTACAACAATAGGAATAACCTTGCCATTCTGGCTCAGCTGCAAGGTACTCGCTGCGGTATGACCAAGGCGATTGTAGTTAAAGGTTGCGGTGCTGAGGGTTTGGCCACTCACCAACTGTATGGGATAACTTACCCCGCCAAACTGAACACTTTCTCCTGCGGAAAACACACCATCACCATCGGCATCGTAACGCAGGTCAAGTTCACTGGAGGAAGTAAGTATTTGCACAGTATTGCGGCGAGTTAAAGCCATTTGCTGCGCAGATTGAAAAGCCGCGACAATAGAGTCGCGGCTTGATTGAAGTTGCATTGATGATGTCGCCGGGCCAAAAGCAGAAAGTGTTGAAACCGCCAGTACGCCGACTATGAGTAATACGGCTATAAGCTCTACTAAAGTAAAACCCTTACTAAGAAGCTTTAATCTCACGTAGAGCTCTATATATCAATTATTTAGGGTGTTGGAACTGCTATGGAACTGCTACACCACCGGCTGCACCTATCACGGCAAAATCGGCTGTAGCTAGCGCGGTACCTGTTGCGGCTCCGCCACTATCCAGTGCAAAAGCGCCCAAGGTGCAGGTTACAGATACTTTGTCACCGACTGTTGTTCCGGCGGTAATAACATACTTAGCCTCAAGATTTTTAGACAGCAAGCGCTCTGCGTCAACACAGTCGCCAATATCGTAAAATGTATCACTTGTTAAACCTGCCTCATTAGCAATATCCACCGCGTGATTCAACGCCGACGCACTCTCCAGGCTACCGGCAATACTTGCCACTGCCGCGTCTTGCGCTTCGTCAGAAAGGTCAATAAATCGGGGGACAGCAGTGGCCGCAAGGATACCCAGAATAACCAGTACTGCAATCAGTTCGATTAATGTAAAACCTGATTGTTGTTTTGACATAGATCTATCTCCAAACATAAACTAATAAGTAATTAAGTGGTTTGCAAAGCAGAGGTCACTGGCTTTGCTGCGCCCGTCAATCTTTTGACAGGCGCATAAAATCTCTATAACCCAGCCAAATTCCGTCAAACAATTGGCCTCTATATTTACTGCAAAATCAATGCTTTAACGAGCCGTGCACATTAACTTCACCGGTACTTAGATCATAGTCGAAGAAATACGCCTCTTCCTGCTTTCTTGCTAACTCATATCGGCAAATACGACCGTTTATTGAGTAAATTCTAAAATCTTTTCGAACGCTTTTGTTTTTATCCCGATCACTGCCTGCAATAACTGTGCGCGGTGCATTATTAAAAATACCATGCCATAAGCTTTCACATTCTTCGGGACTTTGGTTATAAGATTTGAGTGATGAATTATTATCGGCACTGGCGGGCCATCCCTTTTCGTTCAAATAAATGACGGACTGCATTAGTTGAACGTCTTTGAGCCCCAACACCTTGGCCTGCCCATAGAGATTATTTACCGTGCGGGAAAAAGTGGCGGCTTGAAATTTTATTAGTGAGTATTTGGAGTGATCGATGGTGGAGAGATAATAGCGATATCCGGAATACACTAGTATTCCAACCACTACCAGAACAATAGCCAGCTCGAACAAGCTAAAACCCTTGGCTTTATCAAAAGATGAAAACGAATGATTCATGTTTTCGGCCATGGTGAATGTTGTTCAAACTCTTTAACGAAATATTTATCAGCAAAAAAACGAGATATTCTGAGGTTTTTCATTGAACCGCCAGTACATGCCCGCCAGCAAAAATGGGTTTATCCTGCACCTGTCTGCACGTCATACATGCTCCACATTGGCAGAAAAATACCTAAAGCCAGAACAGTAACAAAAGCGGCCATTATTACAATTAATATAGGTTCTATTCTGTCGGTGAGGGTTTTTAAATCGTATTCCACTTCCCGCTCATAGAATTCTGCCACTTCTGTAAGCAATTGCTCCACCTGGCCGCTCTCTTCACCTACAGCCACCATTTGCAGCACCAGAGGGGTAAATAGTTCAGCCTGTAAGTGTGTGCGTAAGAGCGTATCTCCGCGCTCTACGCCTTCGCGAATTTTGATGATTTTATTTGACAAATAAGGATTGTCGATTGCCGCTGCGCAAAGGTTAAGCGCTTGAGTGATGGGTACGCCGGCTCTCAGCATAAGGCTAAAACCACGGGCATAACGAGCCATCGATGCACGCTCCACTAAACTGCCAACGATAGGTAACTTTAATTTTCGCCTACCCCAATCGACTGCCCCCTTGTCGCTGTTAAGGTAAGTAAACCAGGCGCCAATTCCAGCAAACAAGCCGATAATCATAAAAACCCAGTAGTGTATAAACAGATTTGAGGTGCCAATTAAAATCTTGGTGACGATGGGCAACTCCGCACCAAACTGCGAAAACATTTCGGCAAAAGGAGGAATAACGTAGATATTGATAACCAGCAGTGCGGCCCCCAGAGCCACCATTACGAAAGAAGGGTAGCGCATGGCAGACTTTACCTGCTTGCGGGTATCTTCATCCCGCTCCAGGTAAAAACCAACCTGGCGAAATATTTCATCAAGGGAACCACTGGTCTCCCCCACATTGATCATACTAACGAACAGAGGGTTGAATACCTTGGGGTGATGGCGCATAGCGCGAGAGAGGCTCAGACCGGTTTCCAACCTGTCGGCAACATCATTAAGAACATCGCGAAAATGTTCATGTCGGATACTGGCAGCCAAACCCCTTATACCTCGGGTTAAGGGAATACCGGCTCTGGTGATGGTATACATCTGTCGACAAAACATTACCAGATCCACCACTGTAACTTTATCGGCACCCAGCAAGCTGTCAATTTTCTTTAAATAGGAAGCGCCTAGAGAAACCTCAGATATTTTTACCGGCGTAATTCCACGCCCGGCCAATTGTGCAGCAACCGCGTCTACAGATGCTGCAGACAATTGCCCATCAACTACCAGCCCTTGGCTGGAGCGACCTTCAAATTTAAATTCAGGCATCTCTGCGCTTACTCAGTTTTATCATCGGTGTAGTCTGCAACCTCCGCCAGACTCTCATCTTCTATTTGAGCGGAGACTCTTATCACTTCTTCAAGAGTTGTTATTCCCTCCATAGCAAAATCCAGCGCACTGGCACTAAGCGGTCTATAGCTGGCTTCTCTATGGGCGGCGTCGTTAAACTCCCTTACGCTGTTATCACGCAGCGCATTTGCCATGGCACTATTAATTTCCAACAATTCAAAGACACCTATCCGCCCGCGGTATCCCGTGTTGTAGCAATGGGAACAGCCAACGCCCTTTCTAAACTTAGCTTTCGATAAATCATGACCGCGAGTAATAGAGCGAAGCAGGTTATTCTCTATTTCGCTAAGCACGTGGTCTTGCACACAGCTTTCACAAATACGCCTCACCAGGCGTTGCGCAATAATCGCTTTTAAACTGGAGGCAACAAGATACGGATCCACTCCCATATCCACCAAACGCAGCGCGGAGGTAACCGCATCGTTGGTGTGTAGCGTGGATAAAACCAGGTGGCCTGTCATGGCGGCGCGTAAAGCAATTTCGGCAGACTCCGCATCTCGAATCTCACCCACCAGCAAAATATCCGGGTCTTGTCGCAGAGTTGCACGCAATACAGTGCCAAAATCCAGCCCGATTTTTTCATGCACCTGCACCTGACTAATTCTCGGCAGCCGATACTCAACCGGGTCTTCCACGGTAATTATTTTCGTTTCCGAAGTATTTAATTCGGATAATGCACCATAGAGGGTGGTGGTTTTACCGCTACCGGTGGGCCCGGTTACCAGCACCAAACCGTGGGGCCGGGAAATGATATGCCTAAACCTTTTAATATAGTTTACTGGCATACCAACGCGTTCCAGACTGCGCACACCCTCAGTATGGTCAAGAATACGCATGACTACAGATTCACCAAACTGAACCGGCATGGTAGACAAGCGAACATCGATATTTCTACCACTTACCCTGAGATTAAATCGTCCGTCCTGGGGCAGGCGTTTTTCAGCGATATCTAGGTTCGACATGAGTTTTAAACGAACCACCAGCGCACCGGCAATACGTTTTTCATTCATCACTTGCTCAACCAGAACACCATCAATGCGCTGCCGAATACGCAGTACAGCCTCATCCGGTTCTATATGAATATCCGAAGCCTTGGTGCTAATGGCTTCTTCAAATATTTTTTGTAGCATTTTTACGACAGGTGCATCACTGTCTGCCGCATCGGTAACAATATCAGAGAGGTCAACGGAGTCAGCCTCAAGCTCTTCGTCCAACTGCTCCGCAAGCGATGCAATTTCGTCAGCGCGGCTGTAGGCAATGTCAAGAATATCCAGTAGTTCCGATTCCCGCACCACCGCAGTTTTAATCGGCTTGTTGATTACCGCTTGTAGCTCATCAAGGCCAAATATGTCTGTGGGGTCGGACATGCCCAACAATATTCCGTCGGCATCCTCCTTTAATATAATTACCCGATAACGACGAGCCAGGGATTCCGGCAGGGATGCCACCAGGTCGCGATCAAAACGGTATTGCTTGAGTTCAATAAAGGGGATATCCAGCTGCCGGGAAAGAAGCGAAAGTAGTGTATTTTCTTCAACGGCACCCATTTCGATGAGCTGCCGGCCGAGCTTACGGCCAGTTTTTTTCTGCTCTTTTAACGCCAGCTCTAATTGATCCTGGGTAATAATTTGCTGGGCGACCAGCAAATCGCCAAGACGAATTCGTTTCTTATCACTATTCATGGCGAGACCGATGCTCCAGCAATATTCTGACGTAACTCCTGGTGCAAGCTGGCCTGTCGTTGAACCACATAGCGCTGGGCTTTTTTGTCTACATCACCCAGCCTGAGTACTTGCTCGTAGGCCCTAAGGGCGTTTTGCTTGTGCCCCAGCGAATCTGAAGAGAGAGCGTAGCCAAGCCAGTATTGCGCATTTACGACATCCACGCTCACCAAGAGTTGATAGCGCTCTGCGGCCAGCAGGTGTTCTTTTTGCTGCTGATAAAGCGCCGCTAACAAGCTGTTATATTGCTCAAAGAAAACTTGATCCATTTGCCCGGAGCTATAAAGAAGCTGTATCTCTGAAAAATTATGCTGTTCCAGCATGTTTCTGGCAGACAGGAACTGCTCTTTTGCGATAAATAATTTGGCTTGCATGTAATCGTGTAAGACCGAGCCTTTAAAAGCCTGACGACGTAATGCATCCGCCTGTTGAATAGCGTTTTCTCTTAAATAAATATCGAACAGTGCCAGACGGCTCAGTACAGCAGAAGGCTTAGCGGCGACAAACTGCTCAAGTGCGCTCTTTGCTTCTATCACCTGGCCAGCATTGTATGCCTCCATTTGTCGCTGAGATAACAAGCGATCTTGAGTGGCAAGTGTTTTAGCGATACTTACCGACATACTGCCGGTTTTATCTTCACTCTGCGCTAAAGCTTTTGTTTTTACGGGCCGGGTTTGCTCTGCCAGTTTCGTTTGATGTTGTTCCGCCAAGCGGGTCGCTGCGCTCCGATAATGCTCAATGCCGGAGACCCTCAACTGGACACTATCCACGCGAGCAAGCAGGTGCTGCAGGCGCTTAGCATCATTATTGTGTAGCGCCAGCTCCAACAGCTCCTTATAACGGGATTCAATGCGCTCAATACCTTTTTCTGCCTCAATCGATTGCGGATATTCCTGCATCAGTAATGAATAAAAATGGTAGGCATTGTCCTCTGCAGGAAGCGTTAAACGATTTCTAGCCAGAGCGATACTGGCTTTTTCTAACAGCTGCTTTTCCTTGCTGATTGCTGTTGCCGCTTCATTGTTTAGCTCTCTGACAACGAGTTCAATCGCTGGCTTCCCAGCACCCGCAGCCCCTGGGCTCTCAGGGGCATTATTTGTGAGGTCTTGGCTTGTTTGCTCAATCGCCGGGCTGCTCTCCAGACTTGTTAGCCCTCCTGCTGCGTTTATGCTTTCAGGTACATCAGATTCAACCTGGGAAACCAGTTTATCGCTTTCTGCCGTGAAGGCCCGCGGCGCTTTCTGTTGTTTCCTTTCTAGCTGTTCATTCTGATCTGGCTGTTCACTGGAAGCACTCTCGCGACTCAAATGCTCCGCCGAAGTATCGGTGGTGTAAGACGTATGGGAGGGCAAAGCCCAGTAAACGGCTAAGCAAAGTACACCTAGCAATACAACTCCCGGCACAATGAAATTACTTTTTCCCTTGCGCGCCTGTGCCTCCGGTGCAGCCAATAGCGCTGCGCCTTCCCGCTTATGTCGGGCGTCCAGATCTCTGAGAGTGTCATTTATCAGGCTCAAACTACGCGCCTCCTATAACTGGCAGACGATACTGCCAAGCCAAGAGCTTTCCAGGGAAACGCGTTTCGGAGGTATCGAAAATAGCCGCTGCTACCTGTGCTACGCCCACCCTCTTCAGGCCCTTGCCGTATGAGCTAATAAGGGCTTTATGGGCAAGTATATTGATCAAGCGCGGAATACCACCCGAACCCTTGCTGATTAACCAGAGCGCTCTGCGTGTAAATAAATCTTTACTTCCTCCGGCAGAATCAATTCTATGACGAACATAATCAGCCACACCCTGCTCAGAAAATGATTTGAGGTATTCAGAAAAAATTATTCGCTGCTTAAGCTGGCGCAGATCAGGACGTGATAGCAGGGTGTCCAACTCTGGCTGGCCAAACATAACCACCTGCAATAATTTACGCTTTTCCGTTTCTAAATTGGTCAATAAACGCAAGCTTTCAATGGTTTCACGCGGCATTGCCTGCGCTTCATCCACCACAAGCACCACCTGCTTGCCGTGATGAGCAAGCTGCATAAGCTTACGATAGATGGAACTCATCAGAACATGCGCTTGCATATCGGGCGAATAGTCTGCACCTATTTCCTGAGCGACAAAGGCCTTCAATTCTTCCGGGTTGAGATAAGGGTTGGGAATATAGGCAGTAACGAAATGGTTTCGCAGACGGGATAACAAAATCCTGCACAGTAATGTTTTTCCCGTACCAACTTCACCAACTACTTTTATAAAACCTTCACAATGCTGCAAAGCCACTAACATCGTGTTTAAGGCATCCCGGTGACTTTGCTGATTGATAAAAAACTGCGTGTCTGGCGTTAGCGAAAACGGCGGCTCAGCCAATTTGAAATGTTGTTGATACATAATTCAGAGGCTCTCTAGTCGTTGCGGTTGCGGTAAGCCTCAGACATGCCACTAATAGACTTATTTGCGCGCTGAAGCTCTGCTTCCCAAGTGTTTTCGTCAACAACAATCGGGCGCATCAATATCACCAGCTCCGTTTTAATATGCTTGGTTTCTCGGGTTTTAAATAGGGCATTTACTACAGGAATGTCACCAATAAAGGGGCGTTTACCAGCAACATCTATTGTGCTCTCTTGCATTAAGCCCCCCAATACGACTACTTGACCACTTTGTGCCCTTACAATACTGTCCGACTCCCGTACATCCCGCAGAGCCAGTGGCAAGGAAAAAGAATTATCGCCAAAATCAATGTCTTTAATTTGGTCTTCCACTTTGCTCACAATAGGATGAACATGAAGAATGACACTGCCGTCTTCCGCAATTTGCGGGGTAACGTCCAGAGCAATTCCACTAAAGAAAGACTCCAGCTCGATCTCGGGAATATTTTGAATACTACTGGCGCTGGTGGTTGTACTGTTGGATACACCAGTGACGAAGAACTCATCAGAACCAACACGAATAATCGCTTTCTGGTTATTTACGGTAGAAATTCTCGGGCTGGAAAGTACCTGAACGTTGCCTTGTGTTTCCAATAGCATTAGCAACTGAGTGATATCTACAACATCAAGAACCGTGGATACAACACTCTCTGTTGCACCTTCTCGTCGAAAGATCACATCTCCCAGTGTTCCGCTACCGGTTGTAGTGGACGACATGCTAATAGCACCACCAATTGCGCTCCAATCAATGCCCGCTTGAAAGCCGTCATTAAGTTTAACTTCGAGGATCTTCGTTTCCAGCACCACCTGTCGCTTAACGCTTAGTTCTGAACGTTCCAGAAAATTTCTAACCGCACTTAATTCATTAGGTAGCGCTTTTACTACAACCAAACCTGCTTGCGGGTTGGTCATCACCATTCGACCTTCTTCATCGCCGCCCACAATTGCTTCTATGGTTTTCTGAATAGCACCCCAGAAATCCGTAGTATTTAAGGTTTGTACTCGCGCACCTGGGCTAAGGCCGGTATTGCGTGAACTGCTGTTTTGTGAACCACCCGTGTCTATATAGCTCAGCAAGTTACTGGACTCGCCTGATCCGCCGCTATTGCTATTGCCAGATGACGAATTGCCATTTCTTGAATTGTTGCCCCCGGAGTTTGAACCTATTTGACCAATGCTAATATTGGTGTCTGTCACACCAACACGTTTCACATCCAGGTAGTTGATGGGGAAGACTTCTGTGCGCAATTTACGCGAATAAATGGTGTATATTCCGTTGCCGAATTTGTATTCATAGCCGTACACATCGCGGGTGACGTCAAGCACTTCCTGAATGGTAACGTTTTTCAGTTCCAGGGAAATAAAACCACTGACTTCCGGGTGAGCGACCACATTTGTTCCAGAGTCTGCAACAAGGCTTAAGAAGAAGGTGCGGGCAGGTACCTGATTAACCGAAATATTAAAACGTTCTGCCTGTTTTTTTGTTTGCCGTTTATTGGTACCCAACCCGGCTGCACTAGACAAAAGGCCGGCAGATATTTCTTCCGGCACCTGCTCAATTTGCTCAGATTTGTATGTTTCATGGGCATCAACAACATTGCCCATCATCTCCTCCGCTGCCGTTTTTTCCTGAGGCACGCTCGAGCAGGAATACAAAACAAATAGCGCAAGCACCGCCAAAATTATTCGGATCGAATCAAAAAAAGCTGTCATAGTTTTTTTTCGCTGCACATTAATTCCTGGACTTAACAATCGTCGGTCTAAGCCTAACAGTACTGGTAACACCGCTACGCTTGTAAACAACACTTTTTTCACCAATAGCGACTATTGTCGCACCCTGAACAACATCGCCCTCACGAACCAATCGGCCGTTTACAATGGCCTCCAAGCGGTCTGCGCTCTTGTAAATAGCTTGCAAGCTCAGCTGCGTAAGCACCGCTTTTTTCTCAAAGCCCAAGGGTGTAGTTGGATCGCGCAAGGTGGTTTTTTCAGCCAACACAAGCCCGCTAGCTATCATCGAAAGACAAATCAGCCCAAGCCTAAACACCCAGCACCCCCTTACTCGTAGACAGGGTATACACCTCAAGAGTAATTTTTGCGCTGGGGTATGCGTCTACTTCGTAGTCAATAAACTCCCAGTAAAATCGCCAGGGTAAGGCTTCAAGACTCTTTAAATATTTGACTACTGAAAAATATTCACCCTGCAGAGACACACGCACCGCGTGTTTGTAAACGCCAACGATTTGCTCTTCTTCAAGAAGGGCTTTCTCTGCGTCACTGGTAGCTTGACTGGTCTCTACCTTTGCCACAGCTTCAGCCTCTTCATCCGTCTCGCTTGCGCTCTCTTCCTGTTCCTCTTGCGCGAGCAGTTCCAATTTTCGCGGTGCGATGGATTGCATACCCAGTAATCGCATGCGGCTGGATTGTGCCAACACATCGTGAAGCACCTGCGGAAGATCTTCTGCCGCCAGCAGACCAACGGACATCTGCTGTAACTTTAAGTCTGCAGATTCCAGCTGTCTCTCCAGCCGCAGCACTTCGCGCCTTTTAGCTGCATTTGGGTCAGAGCTCAGCGCCTTTACCATCACTTTTTCTTGCGCTGTTAGCAGTTGCAGTTCTCGGTTAGCGCCTTCAAAACGTTTTACCAATTGGTCACGCTTTTTATCCAATGGCGCGGCAATGGCCATGCTCCAGATTAGATAAATGACAAGAAGAATAGACGCCGCCACCAATATCTTTTCGCGCATCTGTAAGCCAGAAAACTTTTCCGTTACCAGGGCCCAACGCTCTTTTAGCTTAAGCGACGCACTCACTTTGTCTCTGCCTCCATCGCGATGCTGTAAACGGAGTCAAAACCAAGATTAAAAGTGTGTACACCCTGCTTTTCTAACTTACCCAAGCTCAGCAAACCAAAACGCGTAAATTCGAATGAAGGTTCCTGTTGTAACAGTTGAATATACTGAGCGATATCTTCAGGTTGTTTCGTACCACCCTTTACCTGTAAAAATCTTCCGCCGTCAGTAAATTTTATTCTGTGCAGGGAAATACTTTTAAATGACTGCCTCGCCAGTGCTTCTAACGAGTTGGCAAAGCCATCCGAATTGCCAAGATTTTGATTTTCTATAATCTGCTCTACCTGCATGCGACTTTTCAGGGCTGCACGCAGCAAACGCAGCTCACCGGCCAGCTGGTTATTGCGAAAGGGCTTTGCCCTGGCTTTTAGCTTTTCCACCTCTTTCCCCGCCACCAGCTGTTGGTTTTCCAGCTCGGCAACTTGCTGCTCCAGCCGACTAATACTTTGCAAGGATAAAACATAAAAAAGACTAAACATCAGTACTGTGCACACCACCAGAAGCGCCAGACTGTTTGCGCTAATCCATTCCTTTTTTGGACGATACTCAGGTAAATATAAGTTAACTTGCTGTAAATTCACTCACTAAACCCCATCAGCGTATTTCATTACAGAACTTCGCATTGCTCCGCCCAGAGCCGCCACACAGGAGTGCAGCACTGCCTCATCAATCCCATCAAGTACTGCAACGGTTTTTTCCAGGTCCAGGTATTGCACAGGGACATTTAAACCACGCTTAATGTCTAGCGTGATTTTATCTTCACTGATATTTTCACCACAGATATACAACACAGAGGGCGGCGCCTGGCCCATCTGACGCTCGTAATAGTCCAGCGAGCGCTGGACCTCCAAGATAAAACTGTCGAAAGGAATATCGTCCAGCAAGCCACCGCTATAGTTGATATGGAACTGCCGCGAAAGGTACATGTTGCCCTTGCGAAACAGCGAAACACTACCACCACCCTCAACCAGGCGAACGATGGCAACACCATGCCCTTCCTCATGACCCTGCTCTTTAACAAAGGCAAGATTGCGCAAAGCCATTTCGCCGATATCAATAGACTCCAGTTTCAGGCCAGAATCTTTCACAAGTTCAATAAGCGACTTCACCCTCTCGGCTTCAGCCGCCACTACATAAGCCATTTTCTTTCCACCACGGCTGCCATCAGCGGGCAGCATAAATACGTCAATGGCGGCGTTTTCCACGGGCACCGATATCAGGTCTTTCACTCGCCAACGAATAGCATCACGCAGCTCGCCCTCAGGCACATCGGGTGCTTCGACCATGAGCAGTTGATAGTCCGCATGGGTCAGAATTACATTGCATGCTGCATTTTGCAGGTCGCCGTGCTCAACAAAATCTCTTAACATGCTTAATAGGTCACCCTCCGAGGAGGCGTTCAACAACAGCGAGGATTGCGAAACCTGTGGCACAAAACTAGTTGATTCGCCGCTTTCTGCCTGGGTAAAGGCAGAACAAACCACCACGGCAAGGCCCTGCCGCTGTATCTCTATACCAACCTGCGGTCTGTTGTTAGCTGATCTCGCTAAAAATTGCTTTATCATTCAATTGTCTACCCGGAGTGAATTCGCTTTGCCTGTAAATAACGCTTTCTTATAATTCACTTCTGTTCGATAACATTGAGTATAGACATTAGTTGTAATTTTGTTGCTAAGGCCTTCTTTCGAGACGAGTTTTTATGTTGAACCTGGTACTTTTTCAGCCGGAGATACCCCCAAATACCGGTAATATCATTCGCCTGTGCGCAAACACAGGCTTTCAATTACACCTTATCGAACCTTTAGGCTTCGTTTTGGATGACAAAAGGCTGCGGCGAGCGGGGCTGGACTATGGGGAATGGGAAAATTTAGTCATCCATAAAAACTGGCAAGCGTTTTTAGCAACAACAGGGGAAAATACTATCTGGGCCTTGTCCACCAAAGGCACTCGCTGCCACAGCGAGGCGAGCTACAAAGCGGGGGACTTCCTTCTGTTTGGCCCGGAAACCCGCGGGCTACCGCAGGATATCCGCGAATCGCTTGCTCAACAGCAGGTGCTGCGTATTCCTATGAAAGAAAACAGCCGCAGCATGAATTTATCCAATGCTGCGGCGGTTATTGTTTACGAAGCCTGGCGACAGCTAGGCTATGAAGGGGCTGCTAATTTGTGAGGGTGCGTTTATTACAGGTGCAGTTACTTAACGTTGTAACCCAAGGTTTCCAAACAAACACTGCGCGCTTTGAAATATTCATCTTTAGCGGCTTTGTATTCTGCTTCTACTCCAGCATTGGCTTGCGCCAGCGCCTGAGAGGCCTGAGCTGCGGCTTGCTTCTTGGCCTTAGCACCACCGATTAAAGCGCCGGCTACAGCGGTTTCTGTCCGCAGTTTGTCTCTACCGGCAAGTGACCCCATGGCGGCACCCGCTGCCGCGCCTTTGGCACCCGCTCCGCCTGGAGCCACGGGAGGATTGGCAGCTATTTGCGCCAGCTTATCGGCCTTCTGTTTCTCCAGCGCTGCAAGGTCTCCGCCGGTTTGCTTGGAAGCAAAAGCATCGCATTCTGCCAAATCTTTAGCTTGCTGCTCCTCGGACTGACCATTTTTGGGAAAAATGTACTGACTCGAAGATGCCACTGCTGCGAAGCTTAATAGCAACAAACAGATCATCAATCTCATCGGAAAACTCCTTTATCAAAATAGTTATTAAATTATTGTAATTAGCCAGAGAAGACTACCACCCGCTTTCCATGGTCGCAAAGGGCTAATCGATGTTAATCCAGGCTATGCCTGCTAAAATTACCTAGCACGATAAAAAAGCATTATAACGATAAGGATACACGCCATGCACACCCTCTCAGTGCGCGCTATTGTGCGCAAATTTGCATTTCTATTCACAATTCCATTCTTCAGCCTGTGTCTTTCTTCTGCTTTCGCAGCCAATGCCCCGGTTTCGCCCAACGCATCTCCAGAAGCCAAGGCACTATTAAAGTACCTGTACAAAATCTCTGGCAAGAAAATACTCACAGGCCAGCATAATGCTCCCCTTAACGGAGCCAACCGCCTGATGGGTATTCATAAACAAACTGGCGAATACCCCGCTATATTCGGGCAGGATTTCGGTTTCAGTGAGCCCGGCTCCTGGGACGGCATTAATTTTCGACAAAATATTGTGGATGAGGCCATCCGTCGCCATGAGCAAGGCTTTATTAACACCTTAATGTGGCATGCGGTCGTTCCTACTCAGGACGAACCGGGTGACTTCAAAAACGCGGTACAAGCAAAATTGAGCGACCAGCAATGGCTCGAGCTCACCACACCCGGCACCGCGCTGAATGAGCGCTGGAAATCTCAGCTTGATGTCATTGCCTGGCACCTCAAGCAACTACAATATGCCAATGTACCGGTGTTGTGGAGACCCTATCACGAGATGAATGGTTTCTGGTTCTGGTGGGGTTACCGCCAAGGGCCAGAGGGCTACGCAAAGTTATGGCGAATGATGTACGACCGCCTGGTGAATTTTCACAAGCTGAATAATCTTATCTGGGTATGGAATGCCAACGAGGTGAAAGAACAGGTGCCCGCTTACAAACTGTTTTACCCAGGCCATGACGTGGTGGACGTGCTGGCCACCGATGTTTATTCAAAGCGTTACGATGATGACAACTATAAACAGCTGGTAGCGCTTGCAGAGGGTCGCCCTATTGGGCTGGGTGAAGTGGGGGGGCTGCCAAGCCCAAGCACACTGGATGAACAAAAACAGTGGGTCTGGTTTATGAGCTGGCGCGACCCGGATAACTTCTTCTGGGCCGATGGCGATTCATTGCGCGATCTATTTACTTACAAACGCGCGACCTCCTGGCATGAGCTGCCCTGGGTAAAGAAAAAGGAGCCCATTCGTATTCACGTGCCAGTTCTACAGTAAGCCGTTTTTACTCAGAATCTTCCAACACCCCTTCACCGTGCTCGTTCGGGGGCATATCACCGGGTGCTAACTCATCGTCGCTGCCTCCTCCGTCCTCTGTGGGGAGGCCCTCCATAAAATCGTCCTCCTCTACATCCTCAACGGAGGAGCGTAAACCAATATGATAGGCCGCAAAACCGGGGTACATCACTTGGTTTAGCGCCATACCAATCACACGACCCGCGTACGGAGAGATAAGCTCGTGGCGCATATTGGTGATTGGGTCCGTCACAACACCCAGTATTTCGCCTTGTTCCACACCAGCTCCCAGCGCCACCTCACTAAACAATATTCCCCCCGCTGTCGCTCGCACCCAGATAGACTGGTAGTAAACCGGCTCCACCTTAAACTCCCAGAAAGGTCGGCGATCGAGCATACCGAGGGAATCCATAAGGGTCTCTATACTTTTCGTGCCGTGGGTTACGGCCGACTTTTGTAACTGATTAGGCTGACCCGCCTCTAAAGTTACCGCAGCGACACCATTTTCAACCGCAGCCCTGCGCAAACAGCCAGCCGCGCCCTCACTGTGCACGACGACAATAGAACCCATTTTTTCCGTTATGGCAGTAACCTCAGGAACCAGCAGATTGGCCCGCAGTTGTGGCAAATTGGTGCGATGAAAGGAACCCGTGTGCAGATCTACCAGTATATCGCAGTGCCGAATCACCCCCTCGAAAAAGGAATGAGCAATACGAGAGGCCGAACTGCCGTGCTCATTGCCGGGAAAGAAACGATTAAGGTCACGCCGATCCGGCAGATAGCGAGAGGAACGCCGGAAGCCCTGCAAGTTAACGATGGGCACGCCAATGACCGTTCCCGATAACTCTTCCGGATCGATGCTATACAACAAGGCCCGAACCACTTCGATACCGTTTAACTCATCACCATGGATTGCCGCAGTGAGACATAGCTTGGGGCCAGGCTTGGCACCGTGAACAACTAAGACCGGCGTCGGCGCAGAAATCCCCATAAAAGAAACATTGGGCGTCCACGCCAGGCGCGTTGATGTTCCAGGAGGCACGGCGCTATCGAGCATAATTAGCGGCTCTTGAGTAAGTACCTCTAGCTCGGAGGCATCTACTGCAGCCTCATTCACCTTATCCTCAACAAGCTCAGGCTCAACTTCGCTGGTGGGCAAAGGTGTAGCCAGTGGTTCCAGCACCACCTCTTTTAAATCAATATTCTCTGCTTCCTTCAACTCTGGTGTAGGCGCCCTGCCTCCTTCTTCCTCCTCTTGTTCTGATAACAGTAGCGTACTGTCGTCCAATTGCTGAACATGTATAGTTTCTTCTAAGGGGGCGGAGGCTGGCGTCTCGCTCTGCAGCGCCTTCGTGTCGCCGTTTTCAGCATTATTAATTTCATCAGCATCGGGATCAGCAGGCGTATCAGGCTTCTCTGATTCAGGCGCATCCTCCACAACAGCGGTTTTGAGCGGTTCTGCTTCCAAAGCAAGGTCTTCCGCCATCACTCTGGAACCAGTGGCCCCAAAAAGCAGAACAAAAAAAACACAGCTCAAGCGCCAACAGGCACTTCTAAACGACATATACCTTTACTCCAAAATCTTATATTCCCAATTATGGCACAGAGCCAGGAAGATATAGTTAAGCCTGATTCGTTTGTTGCTGAATTCTGGTAGAATCGTCCGCTTTTAAAATTCAGGGTCACCGGTCGATGCTCGACAAAGAATCACTCTCCAGACTTACTCAGCTTAAAACTGACATTCAATCCTCCAAGGAATATGGTCACGGCATTGTCGCTGGTACCACAGGCCGATTCGGCTTTGTGCGCCTTGAGGACAACCGCGACGCCTTCCTCTCGCCAGAGAAAATGCAGTATCTGATTCCCGGCGACAAGGTGAAAGTGAGCCTTACTAAAAACACCAAAGACCAGTTAGAGGCCACAATTGAAAAGTTACAGGAACAAGGCCTAACGCGCTTCCTGGGGCAATACCGTGTCACCAAGAAAGGCCATTTTGTTGTCCCTCTGGGAGATACCCCCGGCTTAAAAGCCAGCCCGGTTGGCCGCTGGATATTTCTGCCGCCCAAAGCCAGAGGTCGCTGTAAAGAAGGTGACTTCGTAGTCGCCAAATTAACCCAGCACCCGATTAAAGATGGCAAAGCCTCGGCAAAAATCCTTGAGCGTTTAGGGCAAGAAAATGAAGCGTATATAGAGAGACAATTTATCGCGGCAAAGTTCGACCTGATCCCACGCTATAACGAGACCGCGCAGAAGCAGCTAAAGTCTTTGGAAGAGTTGTTTAACAAACAGGAATTCGGTGCCAAGCGCAGCGATCTAACAGCACTGCCATTTGTCACTATCGATGCCGCCTCTACCCGAGATATGGATGATGCCCTTGCACTGGAAAAGCAAGAGACAGAAAACGGCACCCGCTACACCCTGCACGTTGCGATCGCAGACCCCTCGCACTTTATTACTCAAGAGTCATCACTGGCACAATATGCTCAGCGCGCCGGTCAAAGCTTATATTTGCTCGGCGGCTCAATCAGCATGCTGCCGGAAACACTGGCAAATAACTGTTTTTCACTAAGAGCGAACGAAAAGAAGCCAGCACTGGTTTGCTCTCAGGTTCTTGACGAAAACGGCAAGATAGAATCGTTTGAATTTAAAAAGGCGCTAGTAGAGTCCAAGCACAAGCTCAGCTACCAAGGCGTGAGTGCCTTACTAAAAAATGAAGCCGATGAAGAATACAGCGCGCTGCCCGATGCAATAAAGTCGATGCTCACCGAACTAGCTGCACTGGCTGAAGTCCGCCTAAAGTACCGGCACGATAACTACCTGGTGGGTCACGAGCAACAAGAGTTTGATATACAGCTGAATAAAGCGGGAAAAATTGAAGCCATCTCCCCGCGAGAAAAAACTATCGCACACAGCATTGTGGAAGAAGCTATGCTGGCAACCAATATTTGCGGTGGGCAACTTCTTCAGCAACAGGGTCATGGCCTGTTTAACACTCACAAGGGTTTTCGCGCAGACCGCATTGGCGAAATCAACGCCCTGCTCAAAGAAGAAGAAATTGAGCACGGCGACCTGCTAAACGAGCAGGACTATTTAACGTTTGTTCACGCGCTATTGCGCTCAGATAAAGCCCACTTGATCTCACCCTTACGACGCATGATGCCGAGCAGCGCACTTAGCTTTACACCAGCGCCACATCTGGGAATGGGGCTGCCGCACTACGCCACTATCACCTCGCCTATCCGCCGCTTTGCCGATCTTTACAACCACTGGGCAATCAGTGCAGCAGTCGGCGCAGGTAAGTTTAAACCCTTCAACGAAAGTGTGCTGGAAGGTATACAGCAGACACAAGCACTTGCACGACAGGCCGACCGGGAGCTATTCCAGTGGCTTATCTGCCAATATACCGAATCACTTGTAGGCACAAACGGCAAGGCAAAAATTCGCATAGTTACGCAACAAGGCTTTGGCGCCCGCCTGGAAAGCTGCGGGGTTGATGGCTTTGTATTGTTTCCGAAGAAGCAAGAAAAGAGCTTTGACGCCAAACGCATGACCCTCACTGTGGGCGAAAACACCTTCAAACTGGAACAGTTAGTTGATGTGAAAGTCGAGTCTGTCGATATGGATAAGCGACGAATAGCTTTTTCTCTGGCCAACTAAACCACCCTACCGCACCATCAGAAAGCACAAAGCGCCCCATTACGCGACAAGCGTAAAATGGGGCAGGCCCACTTTTTTCCCTTTAGGTGCTAACTATTGCACCACACCCCCACCCAAGGCACACCATCTCAGTGCACTACTTTTATCTCAAAAAATAAACCACAAAGAATAAATAAGCCTAAACCACTGAATCAAAAGGGGTTTTTATTCTTTTAACGCACTTGGCAAGAGAATTGCGAAAGCTAACTGTGCCAATAATGGTTGGGCGTAACAATTTTGACTGCTTCTCATTTCTGCACACTTTTGTGGCGCTACTGTATTGATAACTTTTTGTAAATCTCTGGGGTTTATACGATGGGACAAACTAACTTGCTTAACCGCATTGTGAAGAAATTCTCTGCGGCAACTTGCGCCATTGCTCTATGCGCAGGCTCTTCTGTATTAAGTGCTGAAGAATTGGAACTAGAAAAAGATGAATTAACCTTCGGCTTCATCAAACTCACAGACATGGCCCCACTTGCCATTGCCTACGAACAAGGTTTTTTTGAAGACGAAGGTCTATTTGTAACCCTGGAAGCGCAAGCGAACTGGAAAGTGCTTTTGGATGGGGTAATCGACGGTAAGCTTGACGGTGCCCACATGCTCGCCGGTCAGCCACTGGGGGCGACCATCGGTTACGGTACTAAAGCCCACATCATTACGGCTTTCAGTATGGACCTTAACGGTAACGGCATCACTGTTTCCAATGATATATGGAAGCAGATGAAACCCCACGTACCCATGAAAAACGGCAAGCCTGTTCACCCCATCAGCGCAAGTGCTTTAAAGCCGGTTGTTGATAAATATAAATCCGAAGGCAAAGCCTTCAACATGGGAATGGTATTTCCTGTATCTACTCACAACTATGAATTGCGCTACTGGTTAGCCGCCGGTGGTATCCAGCCCGGCTACTACGGCCCAGGGGCTTCCGGCACCGTTGGCCAAATCGCTGGCGAAACGCTGCTTTCTGTAACACCGCCACCGCAAATGCCTGCCACCTTGGAAGCCGGAACAATTTATGGCTACTGTGTAGGCGAACCATGGAATCAGCAAGCGGTATTTAAAGGAATTGGTGTACCGGTTATTACCGATTATGAAATATGGAAGAATAACCCCGAAAAAGTATTTGGCGTTTCCAATGGATGGGCAGAGAAATATCCAAATACCCATTTAGCGGTTGTTAAAGCCCTTATTCGCGCTGCCCAATGGTTAGATGAAAACAATAATGTTAACCGTGAAGAAGCCGTAAAAATACTTTCTAAACCTATATACGTGGGCGCGGATGCAGAAGTAATCGCCAACTCTATGACCGGCACTTTCGAGTACGAAAAAGGTGATGTTCGCGAAGTACCGGACTTCAACGTTTTCTACCGCTACTACGCCACCTACCCCTTTTACTCAGACGCCATCTGGTACCTCACTCAAATGCGTCGCTGGGGACAGATCGCTGACCATAAGCCAGATAGCTGGTACCACGATATTGCCAAGAAAGTGTACAAGCCTGAAATCTATATGCAGGCCGCTGAAATGCTGATAAAGGAAAAGAAAGTTAAGAAAGAGGATTTCCCCTTCGGTACTGATGGCTACCGCCCACCACAAACCGAATTTATCGACAGCATTACCTATGATGGCAAAAAACCGAATGAGTATCTTGCCAAGCTGCCAATTGGTCTAAAAGCTGATGAAATTGTTACAGCAAAAGGCGTAAGCAAGAAAAAATAGTCACCCGTCTTAGCGGTAGCTTGCTGCCGCCTTTTTTTTTGACGGATGTATCACTAAATAAGCACGCAAAAGGACTTGCGTATTGGTCGCCATAAAATCGCTCAACTAGCTTAAAAGAAGCGTTTGGTAAAAACAGGCTGAAAACTTACACCGCGTAAAAACTTGCAGCCTTTGATTTTAAAACGGGTTAATTTAGACATGAACAAGTTTATTCACTTCTTAGAAATTTCAGGATTAACGTGGTTCGTTCCACTTGCCCGTCTGGCAAGCGGAGAAGACCCGAAAGAACAACTCAAACAACTGTGGATGGTAATGGGCATACCCATTGTCGCCTTTGCTGTTTTCCTGTTTTTGTGGGGGCAGATGTCGAGCCAGATTGTCACCAGCCTCGGCACCATCCCTGGGCCAAGTGATGTCTACCAGCAAGCCACTGGCTTGTGGCAAGACCATCGCGAGCAGCGGGAAAAACAAAATAAATTTTACGAGCGCCAAGACAAGCGCAATGCCAAGTACGAAGAACAAGGTAAGCTCGAAAAAGTAAAGTGGCGTGAGTACACCGGCGCGCCCACTTATTTTGACCAGATCTGGACGAGTATTAAAACAGTATTTATGGGCTTTTTTATCGCCACCATTGTGGCCGTGCCTCTGGGGATATTCTGTGGCTTAAGCACCACATTTAATTCGGCCATGAACCCCATAATTCAACTATTTAAACCGGTCTCGCCGCTCGCCTGGCTACCCATAGTTACCATGGTGGTTAGTGCAACCTATGTTACCAGCGACGACTCCTGGTTCAGCAAGTCATTTTTAAACTCGGCCATTACAGTAACTTTATGCTCCCTGTGGCCAACGCTAATCAATACCGCTCTCGGTGTTGCATCGATCGATAAAGATTTAATGAACGTCGGCAGAGTTTTACAACTGGGCTGGTTTACCAAGGTCACCAAACTCGTGCTGCCCTCTTCTCTTCCGCTAATTTTTACCGGCTTACGACTTTCTCTCGGGGTGGGCTGGATGGTACTCATCGCAGCAGAAATGTTGGCGCAAAACCCTGGCCTGGGCAAGTTCGTTTGGGATGAGTTCCAGAACGGCAGTTCAAACTCTCTGGGCCGCATAATGGTTGCCGTGCTTACCATTGGGGTAATCGGCTTCCTGCTCGACCGGCTCATGTTTACCCTGCAAAATCTCTTTACTTTCAGCGACAAGCGCTAGAGGAGCCAAACCATGTCTTTTCTAAAGCTCGACAATATTTGTAAGAGTTACGGTAGCGGTAAAAATATTACTGAAGTGCTCTCTGGCATTAACCTGGAAATAGAGGAAGGTGAATTTGTTGCTATCGTCGGTTTTTCCGGCAGCGGAAAAACCACGCTAATGTCTTCAATTGCCGGTCTGATTGAACCTGACGACGGGCAAGTAACATTTAAAGGTAAGCCAATAAACGGCCCAAGCCCAGAGCGGGGTATTGTGTTCCAAAGCTACTCACTTATGCCTTGGTTAACGGTTTATGGAAATATAGAACTGGCCGTGAACCAGGTATTCAGTAGCTGGCCCAAGAAAAAGCGCAGCGAACATATCCACCGCTATATCGACATGGTAAGCCTCTCGCACGCAGTAGATCGGCGTCCTGCAGAGCTATCAGGCGGTATGCGTCAACGTGTTGCGGTAGCTCGCGCACTGGCCATGCAACCGGAACTGCTACTGCTGGATGAGCCGCTCTCAGCCCTGGATGCCCTCACCCGCGCAAACTTGCAGGATGAAATCAACGATATATCCCAGAAAGAAAAGAAAACCATCGTACTCATCACCAACGATGTGGACGAAGCTATTCTTCTGGCAGACAGAGTAATTCCTCTTAACCCGGGCCCAAAAGCATCACTCGGCCCAGAGTTTAAAATTAACATTGCTCGCCCTCGCGAAAGAACTGCGATGAATCACGACAAGGAATTTATCGCGCTGCGTAAATCAATCACCGAGTACTTAATTAAAGTGGGCATGGAAGCAGCCACAACGGACGATTCCTTAGTTCTGCCAAATATTCAACCGAACACTTCTCGCCTGCCGACCAAGGAGGCAATGGTGGCCGCACGAGTGCCGGATAGCGTTCTATTTGAAGAGGGCGCGCAATCGGCAAGTAAGCCTGTTGACAGTAAAATCGACAAACCGAATTTTTCCAATGATCGTTTTGTGGAGTTCACAAAAGTTACAAAAATTTACCCAACACCAAAAGGCCCACTCACCGTTGTGGAAGAGTTCGACCTTAAAATGCGCAAGGGTGAATTTATATCGCTCATTGGCCATTCCGGCTGCGGTAAATCTACCGTTCTCAGTATGGTTGCAGGCCTGAATGAAATCAGCGAGGGCGGCATAATCCTCGACGGAAGGGAAATTACCGGCCCCGGCCCCGACCGTGGTGTCGTATTCCAGGCGCCCAGCCTGTTCCCCTGGCTGAGTGCACGCGAGAACGTCGAGCTAGGCGTTAAAAAAGTTTACCCGCACGGCAACAAGCAGGAACGCAAAGACATTATTGAGTACTACCTGTCACGCGTCGGCCTCGCAGACTCAATGGATAAAAAAGCCTCTGAACTCTCCAACGGTATGAAGCAGCGGGTGGGTATCGCCAGAGCTTTTGCACTACAACCCAAATTATTGCTTCTGGACGAGCCTTTTGGAATGCTCGACTCCCTCACCCGCTGGGAGCTGCAGGAAGTATTAATGGAAGTGTGGAAACGTACACAGGTTACTGCTATTTGTGTAACCCATGACGTGGACGAAGCCATTCTGCTGGCGGACCGGGTGGTGATGATGACTAATGGCCCCAACGCTAAAGTAGGCAACATCATGGAAGTAGACCTGCCCCGCCCTCGCACACGCAAACAACTGCTGGAGCATCAGGACTACTACCGCTACCGCGAAGAGCTACTCACCTTCCTTGAAGAGTACGAGCACGGTCACCAGGGTAAGAAAATTGAAAGTGTTGAGCCAAAAGCAGCCAGCAATGAGGAGGAGGTTGAAACGCCAAAAGAGGCGGTCTAAACAGCTCAGTACCATCCATCACCAAGGGCCTGCTAAAATAGCGGCCCTTTTTTGTTTCTGATGTAAACCCATGGCTATCCAGATTATTGCACAGGCGCTTGGCTTCCTTGGCTTCGCGCTGGGAGTTCTGTGCTTCTACCAAAAAGACGATAAGCGCTTAAAGGTAATGATGGTAATCATGAGCTTAAACAACATTGTTCATTTTGCTTTGCTTGGCGCACCGACTGCGAGTTTTAGTTCTGCGCTATCCATGGTGCGAGCATGGCTGGCATTACACACTTCTTCGATATGGGTAGCGCTGGCGTTTATCGCGATTACTCTCACAATAGGCATTACCATGTCCAACTCCCCCTCGGACCTGTTTCCCATTTTGGGAACCAGCATTGGTACCTATGCCTTGTTCTGCCTAAAAGGGATAAAACTCCGTATCGCCTTTTTATGTGGCGCTCTATGCTGGCTTGCCAACAATATTATTGTTGGCTCCATTGGCGGAACGCTGCTTGAGCTTACCCTGCTGGCTGTAAATTTGAACACCATACGTCGCATTAAACTTAGACCAAGAAACAAAGATCTCCCAGATTAATTTACTGGCTTTGTGTTGGAGCTTTTTTCCACCCTTTATCGGTAACACAGCGCCCGAGTTCAGCGTGCGCCAGTAAGGCATCATCATATTTTTCCGGCATTTCGGGGGCTTCCGAACCGTAGTCAGAAGAAAGCATCACGGGAACGTTTATACCGGAGACCGCCATACCCGCAGAATAGCCAATAGCTGCTGCTCGCTTGCTACTTCGCGAGGCCTGGATCTGTCTCACATACCAGGAAAATGCTTCTTTGATGTAAGCGTCAATAACAACAAGATCTGTAGTTGATATGCCATCAACCAAAATGCCTCGCTGATAGACTGCTGTTTTACACGCCAACTTATCTGCATCATAGCGAGCATCAGGAAGTTGAACCTCACCATAGGCAGGGTGCAAATATACCGCAGGGGTAGCAGCCCTATTCTGAGCACAACCAACCAGCGTAAAAAGTAAGAAAAAAAGAAAACAAACGCGCCAAGAAAAAACAGTTTTTGACTTCATCTTACCTACCATTTTGTTTTTTTCTTAATTATAAAAAGTTAGATCAACTTTCAAGCAACAAAGCAACGACAAAAAAACCACAAACAAATGTAACCATCACGCATTAGTTCACACGTGTATTATTTTGTAATTTAAGCAAAAAATTAACCTTGCCGTAAGCCATTTCGGGTAACATCGCCCACGCTCTCAGTGTGACTCAGATGTACTCAGGGAATTAATCGGTTTTACATTCTCAATATTGGCCGCTTACTGAGCACAACATTTACATTATCTACACTTGAGCATGCTGTGAGCAAGCATCACACCAACTGTTTTTAATCGATTTTTCTTAGGGATTAGATATGAATGTTAAAACATTATTACGAACGTTAATTTTAAGCCTTTCCACAGTTATTTTATTTTCTGCAAATGCCGTACTGGCGCAAACCAACACTGTATCCATAACACTCGAAATTGACTGGGAGCCTGTTTCAGGAAGCGCCGACTGGGAGCTTACCGAGGCCATGAGCAGTACCACAGATACCTGGGTATTCGGTGCCTCCTTAGGCGATTTCGACTTATCAACCCAGAGCTCTTACCCTTATGGTATTTATCAGGCATTAAATCAGCCGGTTAGCTTTAATGTTGATTCAAGTACACCCGTTCCGGCTGGGCTCGAACCAGCACAGGGCCACATAAGCATCGGTTCTGCTGATTATATTTCTAACGAGCAAAACGACGGCATAAGCCCGGTTAAACTCAGCGACAGAACCTTAGGTGTAACAAACTACCAGCCTGGCTATGGCTGGTTTTTTGAAAGAACCCTCTATTTGCCTCAAGGTAACGATACCGACGAAAGCATTCTGGCAGCACTGGCAACAGCAGGCGCCGAGTTTGACGTTGAAGAGCTTTTCTTTAGCGACCATATTGCCATTATTAGGCGCAATGGTATCGCCAGGGTCAGCGCGGTAAACGCAGCGCCAGCCCTATGCGAAATTGTCGTACACTCCCAGTGGTCTGACGGTTATGTGGCCGACATTCGTATTCGCAATGAGTCTACGCAAGCGATCGAGGGCTGGTCTCTAGATCTAGCACTACCCGACTCAGCAACAATAAGCAACTACTGGAACAGCGAAATAAGCGGCGCAGGGCCTTTTTTCACAGCGATTAACGCAGCATGGAATGGCAGCATTCTTCCAGGCCAGCAGGTCAGCTTTGGCATTAATGGCCCCATAGCCACTCAGGCTCACTCAATCTCCGATGCTCGTATTAGCGGTGCTATTTGCCAGTAAAGCCCATAGCCAACAACTATTGCACACGCACAATAACGACCGCGGCCTTGCCCACTTGGGGTGAGGCTCTCGCAAGCTAATTTTTGGCTCCTAGCCCTTATAAGCGCTGTAACTGGCAAATGGTTTCAGTTATTTATTCCCTATTTTCTGTAGCGCCTTATTTTCAAATTCGAGACCAGTGCTTGAGAGGCTGAGAGGAAAGGCTGTTAGCTTTGGAATCAAGCTAAACATGATTTTGCGCTAACACCTTAAAAAGAAGTATTGCTCAAGTTTTTCTAGTTGTTTGCGAGCAATAATACTTAGTCGCCAGACTTGCATAAAAACTTATACCTACACTCACCCCTATTTAAACTTCAAGCCACTATTAGAAGATTTACCGCCCCCTCAAAAGCCATAGAATTCAAAATAAATCTCAGTATTAAGCTCATAGCCAATTGCTATCAGGCAGGCTTTTTTATCAATTTCTCCGGATATTTAACACAAAATCACACCAATCCGCTCGATTTCTGTTGATTTATTGAACGCATACAAGAATACTAAGCTGGCTCATCTAGCAGAATGATCGTGGCTGCTCCCACTCTGAAAAACAATAAGTAACAGATTGGGGAACCTGATTCAAAGCAGCTTCAAGCAGTTTGTTCTGCCAACATTTTTGGTTCTTAGCGGTAAGTCATTGTGGGCGCAAATACATGTTTTTGAACATTGAATTTGCTATTACTCACAGTCACTGTGAACTTTTTACAATGGTTAGTTTGGATTGGATGAGCTCACGGGATCTGGCTTTGCAGCTATCTTAGGCCTTGGCAATTAAAGACCAATAACGGCAAGGTCAAGTCTCTTGGAAAGTGATGAACCTCATACATAACTCTAATTATTACTGGAGAAAATAATGACTCTTAAGAAGCGTACTTTAAAAAGCTTGGCTGCTTTAGCCCTTATGAGCTTCTCAGTCGTGGCTTTCGGCCATGGCTATATTGAAAAACCACCCTCCCGCCAGCAGCACTGTGGTAAGGAAGAAAGCCCAGATAACCCCATGAGCGGCAAGTGTAACGACGCCTTTGACGCCTACCGCGCACAAGGTGGACAGAACTCACATTGGTACAACTTTATGAGTGTTGTGGCTCACCATGAGGGCCGCAAAAAAATCAAAAACACAGAGAATGTTTGTGGTTTTGATGGCGAAACCTGGAACCCTGCTCCGTACGATATGGCTGCAGACTGGCCCACAACGCCAATGCGCTCAGGTCGACAGGAGTTTGAATGGGATATTAGCTACGGCCCACACTTCAGCGATACCGAAGAACTGGTTTTCTATATCACCAAGCCAGGCTTCAACTTCAACCCCAACGAAAAGCTCACTTGGGATGACTTTGAATCCCAGCCTTTCTGTGACGAAAGACTCTCTCCTGCGGGTAATTTCGGTTCAAACGGCAATGTTTCTGAAGAAGGCAGCCACATCGTTGTAAATTGTGATGTACCGAGCCGCTCAGGCCGTCACGTTATCTACTCCGAGTGGGGCCGCAACGAGTGGACCTACGAGCGCTTCTTCAGTTGTGTTGACGTTGTATTCGGCGGTGGTTCCAGTACTTCATCCAGCTCCAGCTCTTCTTCCAGCAGCTCTTCCAGCAGCTCTAGCTCTTCAAGTTCTAGCAGCTCAAGCAGTTCCAGCTCGTCCTCCAGCTCCAGTTCTTCTTCCAGCAGCTCTAGCTCTTCTAGCAGCTCCGGTGGCGGTGGCTGTGACGGTGTGAATGTTTACCCTAACTGGACAGCTAAAGACTGGTCCGGCGGTGCATACAACCACGCCAACGGTGGCGACCAAATGGTTCACCAGGGATCCCTGTACGAAGCAAACTGGTATACCGCTTCAGAGCCAGGTAGCGACAATTCGTGGACCACTATCGGCAGCTGTAACTAAGCCAGGCAGGTAAGTACTGCATGTAGCAAAAACCCAATTAACCCCGCAAATATATCAGCGGGGTTAATTGGGGTTTTTTCACAGAGGAATGTGGTTTTTTCATAACTAAAGGATTAAACACTACTCCAGACTTCCCAGGCATTATTAAGGTTTGAACTTTAACGAAATTTTTGAGTAGACGTGCAAAATACAGATTCTAAAAAAAACAGGAATGTGCTCATAGCAGCCATTCTGATACTACTGGGTGTAATAGCTTTTAGTTTATTTAAAGAAAGCCCTCCTGAACCGCAAGCCACCGAAACACACATCGCGGATGCAAGAGCACCTCAACAAAAGGCTCCACTCGCCCCTGAGCCTAGTCAAGCTCCAAAGCCGGCTATTAAAGCGCCTCCTGCAGCGGAAAAAAGTAAACCAACTCAAACTCCCACAGAAGAACCAACACAGCAACCCTCTTTCGAGCCACAAAACTTTGTGTTGTGCGAACATATTGTTTCTGGTGAATCTCAATACGAATTTACCGGCCAGATCCGGCTCATTAATAAAGGCGCTACAACGGTGTCTGGCTGGTCAGTTACCTGGGAATACGAAGATGATTCGTCCATTCTGAGTGCGACAGATGTCGCTCTATCCGGCAGCAACCCCTACACAGGAGAGTACCTTTCCTGGAACGCAGACCTCGAACCCGGCAAAACAGTAACCTTTAGTTTCGTTGGCTTAAAGGGCGGCGATACAGCACCGTTGCGGGTTGACGTTACTGGCGATATTTGTATTTAGTTTTTAAAATATTTCTTAGGCAAAAAAATGAAAAACAACAATAAAAAAAACAATGATGCGCAAGAACAAACAACCAAACATCACACCCTAGACAAACTGGTATTCTACGGTACGGTCTCCATTACCGGTGCAGCGGTGATGATGGTAGAGCTCTTAGGCACTCGAATTATTGGCCCATTTTATGGCGTTAGCCTTGTTGTTTGGTCATCACTGCTTTCTGTTTCGCTACTGGCTTTATCCATGGGCTACTACATCGGAGGCCATTGCGCAGATAAGGGTGTGTGGCTGCGCCTGCCTCATGCAATTTTTGCCAGTGCTGTAATGGTCGCTGTTATTCCAGTGCTGAGCGAACCCGTTCAGTTAATGTTCAACGGCTTTGGTTTGAGAGGCGGAGCACTTTCCAGCGCCTTTGTATTATTTACTCCACCTTTGCTTTTTCTTGGAATGGCAGGCCCCTTCGTTATTCGCATGGCTACCGAACGACTGGAAAACGTTGGTTCTACTGCAGGTAATGTCTACGCCATTAGCACCATTGGCAGCGTGCTGGGTACCCTCATGCTTGGCTTCTTTCTCCTGCCAATGTTCGGTACCTATGCCATTTTAGTAGTACTGGCAATGGTGCTTCTATGCCTTGCTGTCGCACTGGCAATTTTCGAAAACCGCAGGCTGAATATTGGCTATAGGCTCACATTGTGGATCGCACCTGCGTCTATTATCTGCCTGGCTTTACTGTGGCAGTTACTGGCCCACAAGCCAGCAAACGAAGGCTACCAGATTGTTTTCGAAGAAGAGACCCACTACGGCTGGGTACGCGTAGTCGATCAAAAAGAGAAAGATATTCGCTGGTTAATGTCCGATGCATCCACCATAGGCGCCGAATATATTCCAACCGGCCAAGGCCTGCTAGGCTACCAGAGTGTAGTCAGCATGCTTCCCTGGTTTAAGCCCGGCTCACAAAATGCCTTACTGATTGGCCTGGGAGCCGGTCACCTCGTTAGCGACCTGGCTAAATACGGGATAAAAACAGACTCCATTGAAATTGACCCGGCAGTGGCTTATGCGGCAGAAGCTTACTTTAATTTAAAGCCTACCGGTAAGGTGATAGTTGGCGACGCGCGCTACCAAGTACAGCAATTGGACGAGACCTACGACCTGATTATTCACGACTGCTTCACCGGAGGCTCAGAACCCTTTCACCTGCTAAGCCAGGAAATGATGCACGAATTAAAAGCGAAGCTGAAACCTGGTGGCGTTTTGGCCATTAATTTTGTCGGTTTTACCGATAAAGAGCGCCTGAAACCTGTACAAGCCATTGCGGCCACCATGGACTCTGTATTTACTCACCGAAAAAACTTTTTGGTATCCCCGAATGAAGAATTTTCCGATTACGTATTTATCGTTTCCGATCGAGAGCTGAATGCCAACACCCTGCCAAACGCAGAGGCCAGCACTGCATGGCTGAGCAAGCTGGAAATTACCATCCCTTCGGAAGGTGGTAGAGTCATCACAGACGACTTTAACCCTCTGGAATTTTTGCAAATTGCCAAAGCGGAGTACTACCGCAACATACTGGTGGATAGGGTTGGCCAATCTATTTTGTTTCGCTAGGGTTATTTGTCACATCACCACTTTCTCACAATTATCCGCTCTCGGTTTAAGGAGCTATGGCTTTGTTTATAAAAAAACTAAACCCTTACATCAACAATGAAGGGTGAACGCGGGAGAGCGTATATCTGCAAGCAAGGTGCAACAATGGCGGCAAATATGACGGATCCCGGTTACATAAACACAAACCTACAGAAGCGAGTACTGAGCTCCGTGCGCCTAATGGCAAAGCAGTACCAGGGGAAGAAACCTGCTTAAAATACCCACAAGTTAGCAAGCCCCGGGTAAACAATGCACGGCTACAGAAACCTTTAGAGCCTTTTCCAAAGCAAAATTCAGTTAAACCGTTCTATTTCCAACAACTCAATCCGTTCTTTTTTTGACCAACCCGGTATTAATATACCCTTTTCATTCAAGCTGTAAATTGCAACTAAGGGCGTTTATACTGCCTATACTCATCTCAGTCTCCAGCCATTTTCCACTGAGAATATGGACGCGATGCATTAATAGTATAAAACCCAGAAGCACACAAGAAATCGTTCTGCACTGCTAAACCGCGTACTAAGTAGGCGCAAAAAAAATAATCATAATACGAAGGTTTATTATCGCCAGGCTCAATACAACTACCGCAATACTAGAAAAAATACACTTTATAAATCCATGGTAAATTTTAGGCTCACTATGAAAAAACATCTAACCCTGTGTATTCTATTACTATCCTGCCTCAGCGTTACCCTGAGCACCGCTGCTGCCACTAATGTCCCACTTATTCAAAATACCGACAACCGCCTTACAAGCTCATTGAATGGCGATTGGAACTACATTGTCGACCCCTACGAAAACGGCTATTACGACTATCGCTACGAGGCGAAAGACCAGAAAGAATCTCCCGGTTCTGACGCCTACTTTATGAACCGAAAGCCGAACAACAAATCAGACAGAACAGAATACGACTTCGATACCTCGCCCACAATGAAGGTGCCCGGCGACTGGAACCATCAGGAAGACAAGTTTTTTTACTACGAAGGTACTGTGTGGCTAAAAAAATCTTTTGACTACAGTAAAAAACACAAAGATAACCGGGTGTTTGTGCACTTTGGTGCTACTAACTACGAGTCTCACGTTTATCTAAATGGCACTAAGCTGGGTTACCACGAAGGCGGATTCACCCCCTTTAACTTTGAAGTTAGTCAACTACTAAAGGCCAAAGACAACTTTCTGATTGTTAAGGTAGATAACAAGCGCCGTCGGGACGCTGTTCCCACACTAAACACCGACTGGTGGAATTATGGCGGTATTACACGAGACGTAAGCTTGGTAGAAACCCCGGCAACCTTTATTCGAGACTATAAAGTACAGTTGAAAAAGGGAAAAAATAATGTCATCGCAGGCTTCGTGCAACTTGATGGCACTGCGGCTGGCAAGCAAAAAGTTACACTGGCCATTCCCAAGCTAAAACTGAAAAAAACACTGCGAACAGACCAGAACGGCTTTGCCACTTTCGAAGTAAAGGCTAAAGATATTGCCCTCTGGTCACCGCTGTCCCCCACGCTTTATCAAGTTACGCTCAGCAGCACAAGCGCCTCCGTGCAGGATCAGATCGGTTTTCGCACTATCTCTGTTAAAGGCGCGGATATTCTTCTTAATGACAAACCGATCTTTCTGCGCGGTATTTCACTGCACGAAGAGAACCCTCTTCGCGGTGGTCGCGCTTACTCCAAAGAAGATGCACTAATGATGATACGCTGGGCAAAAGAACTTGGCTGTAACTTTATTCGCCTAGCTCACTACCCTCACAACGAAAATATGCTGCGAGCCGCCGATGAACTGGGCATGATGGTTTGGGATGAGAACCCTGTTTATTGGACCATTTTATTCGAGCGCGAAGATGTTTACCAAAATGCTGAAAACCAGCTGCGCGAAATGATTACCCGTGACAAAAACCGGGCTTCGGTAATTATTTGGTCGATGGCAAATGAAACACCCCGCGGTGATGCACGCTTGAAGTTTTTAACCCGCATTGCCAAAACCGCACGCGAGCTTGATGACACACGGCTAATCAGTGCCGCACTGGAAAAACATTATGTCGCCGGCACAGACAATATTCTCACCGTCGATGACCGCTTCGCTGATCAGGTTGATATTCTCAGCTTCAACGAATACGTGGGCTGGTATGACGGCCTACCCACTAAAAATGCCACGCTCGAATGGGATATCAAGCAAAACAAGCCTGTATTTATTTCTGAATTCGGTGGCGGTGCCTTGCAAGGTTACCATGGCGACCGCATGACCATGTGGACAGAAGAGCACCAGGAATATCTCTACCAGGAAAGCATCGCCATGTTACGGAAAATCCCACAATTGCGCGGTATGTCTCCGTGGATACTGGTAGATTTTCGCTCACCGCGCAGAAACCTGCCAAACATACAAGATGGCTGGAACCGCAAAGGACTGATATCAAGTGAAGGCAAAAAGAAAAAAGCGTTTTATGTTTTACAGGACTATTACAAAGAAATGGAATCCAAGTGGCAATAGCAGGGTTATGCCAAACTATTTACGCCGGCAACACTAAATAACAGGATAGCTTTTTTACGTACTAACTGCGCTGCGAGCTCCCCGGCCCGAGCTCCAGCGCACTGGCAGGCTTTGGCTATTCGCCTCAAGTTCGCACACCGAACAACATCCCATAACCCTGCTTATTTTTTATAATCGATACCCAACATAGCTATACGGTAGCTTAATGTTGAGGGTTTTAGCCCCAGTAACTCTGCTGCCCCACCATCACCGGATATCTTGCCCTTCGATATTTTTAAAACTCGCAAGATATTAATCTTCTCCAGATTTTTATATTCTCGATCCGTCATTATTGTACGCTGTTCGGCAGAGGCGTCTAAACCGGAAAAACCATTGTCGAACGCTGGCGCGTCTTGCGGCTTTAAAGTATTTGCTTTCGATATCGCTGGCAGAGCCAAATCCAAACGTAGTTTATTCGCGTCACTCAAAATTACCGCTCGTTCTATTACGTTTTTTAACTCGCGAATATTACCGGGCCAGGCGTGCTGAGAAAGCTGTGCGTGGTGTGCCTTAGTCAAACGTAATACAGGGCGGCCCAATTCAGTACACACCTTACTAATAAAATGCTGAGCCAAAGGGGCAATATCCGCTACACGCTCACGTAAGGCTGGAACATTAATTGGGAAGACACTGAGCCGGTAGTAAAGGTCCTCCCTAAACCTGCCAGCTTTGGACTCTGCCAACAAATCTTTATTGGTGGCGGCAACAATACGCACGTCCACACGGAGGGTTTTTTCGTCGCCAACTCTCTCAAACTCCCCTTCCTGGAGTGCACGCAAGAGCTTGCCTTGAAGATCTAAAGGGATTTCCCCTACCTCATCCAAAAACAGGGTGCCGCCATTCGCGAGCTCCAGGCGGCCAACCCGATCACGATGTGCACCGGTAAATGACCCTTTTACGTGGCCAAAGAATTCACTCTCAAAAAGATCCCCGGGAATGGACGCGCAATTTACTTTAACCAGAGACTTCTCGCTTCGCTCACTGCCACAGTGAATGGCCCTGGCAATCATTTCTTTACCAACACCAGACTCCCCCAAAACCAATACGCTTGCGGAAGTTTTGGCTACTGCATTAATTTGCGCCATGGTGCGCTTGAGGGCTTGGCTCTCACCAATGATTTCGCCGAAGCTAGCCTGTGTATTAATTTCATCACGCAGATAATCACGCTCCAGCTCCAACAGCTCTTTTAAACGCTGAACCTCCTCATAAGCCTGAGCCCTTTCGCGCTCAGCGCGTATTCGTTCAGAGATATCTCTGAATACCACCACGGCACCTTTTAGGCTGCCAGCTTCCCAAATTGGCGTACTGGTATATTCAACGGGAATACAGCTGCCATTGGCATGCCAAAACACCTCATCGTCCACCTGATGCACCTCACCATCTTTTAAGGCGGCGTAGATTGGGCATTCTTCCCGAGGGTAGTGAGTGCCGTCCCGGTGAGAGTGATGGTGCACGTCGTGAAGCGGCTTACCAATCAACGCAGCCTCAGGCCAACCGAGTATTCTTTCTGCAGCGGCATTAGCAAAGGTGGTAAGGCCATCACAATTCAAGCCGTATATACCCTCACCTGCCGCAGAAAGAATAAGCTCATAGCGGCGCTTAAGCGCACGCAAGCCCTCTATATCTTCCCCACCACCAGTCATTTGCGCCTCCTAGATGCGCTCTTTTGTACTCATCCACCTTAGCATCAAACCATGAAATATTCCCAATATATTGGGATTTATTAACAATATATTGTGATTTACAAATTTTTGAGAAACACAATTAGCACCTATGTATCTGTTTTAATTGATATTTTTTTATGGCATAGCAAATGCAATTAGGAGAGAAACTGAATAACACACAAACATCGCTAAGGAGATTTTTATGAACACGCTCTCTTCAACCTACAGCCCGCTGGCTAGACACGCTCATTGGCTTCTACGTATCGCATTGGTAAGCGTCTTCCTCTACCACGGTTCCTTAAAGTTTATGAATTTAGGCGGCTTTGCGGAGATGCTATCGCTCTCGCTTACACAGACCTTTTTTGTGGCGCTGGCGCAGGTAAGTGGCAGCGTTTTGATCGTGCTAGGGGGGCTGGGTCGTTCAGTGCTCTTTGATATTGCCACCAGACTGGGGGCAGCTTTAAACATTCCTGTAATGATTGGCGCCATTGTTTTAGTTCACTGGGGGCGCTGGAACTTTGTTCCTACGGAATCTCACCCACTGGGGGGCATGGAGTTCCAGGCGGTACTGGCGCTGATAATGATGTACCTGGTCTCAGTAGGAAACCAATTTACAGGAACCACCGGCCATGTGTGCCGCCGGGAAAACCAGGAAAGGGAATATGACTTTAATGGAGCAATAGTATGAATTCATTAACAACTATTGAACCCCGACAGATCGAAACGGCTCGCCCACCTCTTCCACCTTTTACCAAGGAGACTGCACTGGCAAAAGTGCAGGCAGCAGAGGACGCCTGGAACACACGTGACCCAGACAAAGTAGCCCTTGCCTATACAGTCGATACACAGTGGCGTAACCGTTCCACAATGCTTGCGGGCAGAGAAGAAATTAAACAGTTTTTAATTGAAAAGTGGCAGACCGAGCTAGGCTACCGACTAAAAAAAGAACTCTGGTCCTTTACCGATAATAGAATTGCAGTGACATTTTTTTACGAGTGGCACGACAAAAGCCTCAACTGGTTTCGATCATACGGTAATGAACTCTGGGAGTTCGCGACTACCGGGCTAATGCAACGGCGTATCGCAAGCATCAATGATAAGGCAATTAACGAAAGCGATCGCCAACTAAGAAATTAAATGGGCAATGCCTTTAAACAAATCATCAAGTAGCAGGAAAACTAATATGAAAACCGTAGAACTATACACTCGCCCTGGCTGCTCTTATTGCAGCGCTGCAAAAAGCTTCTTACTGAGCAGAGACATTGTGTTTACAGAATACAACACAGCGCAAAACGAACAGAAACTCAAACAAATGCTTAGGGAACCTCTGATTAAGTCCAAGATGCCTCTGGCTTCACAGGTTTTTTCTGATCAAGACGAACTTTTGCAGGCCTAACGGGTTAAGTCAAAAAAGTTCAACGCAGAGCAGGGAAAACCTGTGAAGCCCCGAAGGGCGTGCCCTGGAGCACACATCTGCAAGGGGGTGGCCATCCACTTAAATTTTTTGTTAAGGACTAAGCGGCCGGCGCTCCGGGCCATTAACCACAAAATTTGCCTTGCACCTGTGCGCTCCAGGTCACGCAGAGACATTTTGGACTTAATCAGAGGTTCCCTAGCTCTGCCCCTAGCCGAACCTTTCCCCAGCTAGTAATAGATAACAAATGGATTGGCGGCTTTCAAGAACTTGTAAAAACGGACCTTTCCGGTAAACAGTAATTTTTGCCCTAATTAATACCATTATTTTTAAACTTTAGTCATTACACCAAAGCACGAACCCATACACCCTAAACCTTAAGCCTTAAGCCTTAACATCGGCAAACTAACAATTGGAGTTATTATGTCTACTATAAATTTTTACCGTCATCCTTTATCTGGTCACGCTCATCGAGTGGAGCTTCTTCTTTCAATATTGGGTGTTAATGCAAACACCATCGACATAGACCTTATGAAAGGCGAACAAAAACAGCCGGAATTTCTAGCCAAAAACCCGTTTGGACAGGTACCCGTGCTCGAGGATCAGGGGCTCTATATTTCAGATTCAAACGCAATCCTGGTTTATCTGGCCAGTAAATACGACCATAAGCGTGAATGGTTACCCAATAACCCTAAAGACGCTGCAGCGGTACAACAGTTTTTAAGTATTGCTGCAAGCGCCATTGCTACGGGGCCTGCCACTGCCCGGCTAATCACGCTCTTTGGGGCCAACTATGATGCTGCCTCCACCATTGAAAAATCCCACAACATACTGGCGCATTTTGAACGTCACTTATCAGAGCGAAATTGGCTGGCTACCGATCACCCAAGCATTGCAGACTTGGCCAACTACGCTTACATCGCTCGAGCACCGGAGGGCAAGGTTTCTCTGGAGGCCTATCCGGAAGTGCGGGCCTGGCTTAGCCGGGTAGAGGCTCTCAAAGGCTTTGTACCCATGACTAAATCACCAGTAGGCCTCGCTGCCTAGGCACCATAAAACCACCTGAGTGACTGCCGCTCAAGCAAGCGGCAGTCATCAAAATTGTTAGAAATAATCATAGAACAACTGGCAAAGCCATGAGAAAAGCAAGCAACGAACCCAAGCAAAAAAAAACTGACCGCTCGCCTTTTCATCAAGGGGAACAAGCCATTCAAGAGCGCCTTGGCGTAAAGCAAGCAATGGAGGCTTTTGGGCGAAAAGTTATTCGAGATCACCTACCCGAACAACATAGGGAATTTTACAACAAGCTACCGTTTATTCTATTGGGGCATTGCGACGATGAAGGCTGGCCGTGGGCATCGATCATTTCCGGTGCTCCTGGCTTTATTAGCTCTAAAGATAATACACACCTGAGAATTAATGGCACACCACCACCTGGCGACCCTCTACTATCCGCCATAAAACCAGGAACCAAAATAGGTGGCCTGGGCATAGAACCTGAAAACAGACGCCGGAACCGTTTTTCGGCGATAGTCCAGCAGGCAAACCACACAGGCTTAGACCTCACAATAGAACAAACCTTTGGCAACTGCCCCCAATATATACAAGCAAGAACCTTTGAATCTCATAGTTCGAAATCAAGCCAACAAACGGCAAAACCAATAGCCATAAAAAGGCTGGACAATAAAACAAAAGCCCTTATCGCTGGCAGCGATACTTTTTACGTGGCGAGTAGTACGCAAGCAGAACAGCGATCAGCTGGCAAAGCCCTTCCCGCCCATTATGGGGCTGATGTATCTCATCGAGGAGGCCAGCCGGGCTTCATTGAAATAGTCAACGACAATACATTAATCATTCCCGACTATTTGGGTAACAATCACTACAATACCTTGGGAAATTTTACTGTACACCCCAGGGCGGGTTTACTTTTTATAGACGATAAAAGCGGAGACCTGCTCACCCTTACAGGCTCTGTTGAAATTATCTGGAATCACCCCTTACAAAAATATTTTGATGGCGCCGAACGTTTTTGGTCGTTTACAGTGGATCACGGCTTTCTCTTAGAAAAAGGCTTTCCCTTCAAGATACAGATGCAGTCTTACTCACCCAATACGTATCTAACCGGAACCTGGGCCCAAGCACGCGCACTGCAAAACGCGGAAGAAACTCGGGATCAATGGCGGGGTTTTAGAGTGACCAAAAAGAAACCAGAAAGCAATACCATTACCTCATTCTATCTGGAGCCAGAAAACGGCATACTGCCACGATTTGAAGCAGGGCAATTCCTTAACCTTCAAGTAATGATTAATGGCCAGCCGGTTATAAGACCATACACAATCTCCAGCGCCCCCGGCCAAAGGCATTACAGGCTAAGTGTAAAGCGGGAACAAGCCAGCCCCCTTGCACCAAACTCTGCGCCAGGCCTGGTGTCCAACTTTTTACACGACGCCCTACAGATGGGCGATAGGGTTCTTATTAAACCTCCGAATGGTAAATTTGTTTTTAATACAAACTCTACGCGACCTGCGGTAATGTTAGCTGCTGGCATAGGCATCACACCGATTATATCAATGCTAAAACACGCCCTGCTGGAAAATATCAGAACTCGCTCAATGCGCCCCATTACCGTTTTCGCCTGCGCCCGATCAGCTAGCGAACGTAGCTTTACAGAAGAGCTGAAAAATATAGAGGCCAACGCCAATGGCTTTATTAGCATATATTGGATATTAAGCCGCCCGGAACCTGGCTTAATAAAAGGTCTCCACAAGCAAAGTAGCGACTACCAATTCGAAGGCAGGCTTAATAAACAGATTATCCAAAGCGTATTGCCCATAGACGACTATGATTTTTATTTATGCGGGCCAGACGGGTTTATGCAGAGCACCTACGATAGCCTTTTATCTCTAGGAGTTAAGGACGCAAAAATTAACGCAGAATCTTTTGGCCCCTCCGCCTTAAAACGAAAAAGCCATACGGAAAGTTTAGCTTCCGGCGATGCACGGGCAGCCCTTAAGGAGGTCGCATCTGAGGCAGTCGTATCCATTCATAACAAAAAAAACAAGCAAGTTGTGGAACAGCTTTGGCAAAAGAAAGACGAGTCTTTGCTAGAATTCGCAGAGTCCCATGGCTTTACACCGGAATACAGCTGCAGAAACGGTACTTGCGGGGCTTGTAGTGTAAAGCTAGAAAATGGCGAGGTGAGCTATCTTTCCCCTCCTGCCTATCCCGTAAAACAAGGGGACGCTTTACTCTGCTGCGCCCGCCCGGCGAGCTCGAGTACAAATACCATCCCCCACCTTGCCTTCACTGTCTGAAGGCAAAACGAGGCTTATAAAATGTTAAACATGGATATGACTCAATCAATCACACTAGATACCAATATGATGGATTGGGAAGCCAGCCCGGCCCCAGGAGTGTGGCGAAAAAAACTCGCTCGGGAAGAAGCCGAGCGCGGCCATGCCACAAGCATTGTACGCTATGACCCAGGCGCTTCTTTTAGCGCACACGACCACCCGCTAGGAGAAGAGATTCTGGTGTTGACGGGCACCTTTTCGGACCATACCGGGGATTACCCCAAAGCTAGCTACTTGCGAAATACACCGGGTTTTGTTCACGCGCCATTTAGCAAAAGCGGCTGTATTATTTTGGTGAAACTTCACCAGATACAAGCGCAGGATACAAAACCCAGGCGTATTAACTATGCCGATCTAGGCGCTATAAATCACACCAATAACTGGGAGCCTATGGCTGGCTATCACACCTTACTGTTGCACGAATATAGTTCGGAATACGTCCGTATTATAAAGAGCGAGCAAACAAGCAGTGAACTCACCCTTAGAGCTGAAGCGCTTGAGATATACGTAATCAGTGGTTGCCTTAACGATACGCGGGAAAACTATTCACAAGGCATGTGGCTAAGGCGCCCTGCCGGCGTTAGCGCTCCCTTAGTGATAAGCCCAAACACTCTAATTTGGATTAAAACAGGCCATTTTTAAGCTTCACTAACTACGCTATTAGCTAGGTGAAGTGTCGAGAGCGAGTATTGCTCAGCGGTCAAAAGCAGAGAGCCATGAAGAGAGAGCCCTTAGGCCCAATGCCAGTCTTTATGTATTACCTCCAGGCCCTTTATATTCAACATGCTATGCACCTGCTCTACACTTCTTTCGTCGCTAATTTCAAACTGTTGCAAGGCTGCTTGTGTATTTTCGGCGTAGCCCCCTGGCTGGGTACTGGACTCCGCACTCATAGACGTAATGCCCAGCTGACACACCGCATCGCGAAAATCCTGTTGCTCACGAGTGGAAAGGTTCAGATCCAGGGTGTTGTCGAACAGGCGCCAAGCGGTAATTAGCTGTACCAGTTGCCGATCCGTCACTGGGTGCTTGATCGTATAATCACCCGCACAAGGGCGCAGGCGGGGAAAGCTGATTGCATAACGTGTACGCCAATAGTGCTTCTGCAAATGACGTAAATGCAAGGCACAAAACAATGAATCTGTTCGCCAGTTTGCCAAACCCAGTAACACGCCCAGGCCAATTTTATGAACGCCTTGCTGGCCAATCTGATCTGGCGCATTCAGCCTAGCGTCCATATTGGTTTTATTTCCTTTGGTATGGTGTTCGCGGTAACTGGCACGGTGATAGGTTTCCTGATAAAGCGAAACACCGTGCATCCCGCTGGCAATCAGGCGTCCGTACTCCTGCCCCTGCAAGGGCTGAACCTCTATATGTATTTGAGCAAAGTGTACTTTCAAAATTTGTATTGCGCGCTCAATATACTCAACACCCACAGTTTTAGGTGCTTCTCCAGTCACTAATAAAACATTATTAATCCCTTTTCTCTTTAGTGCTTTCGCCTCTGCCAAAATCTCCGCTTCGTCCAACGTTTTACGGCGTAATTTATTGTTAATGCTAAAGCCACAGTAGCTACAAATATTACTGCACACGTTACTTAAATACAGCGGAGCATAAAGTTGCATGGTGTGGCCGAACTGCTGCTGGGTAAGCGCCCGAGATTTTTGCGCCATGGTTTCCAGGTACTGTTCCGCTGCGGGCGATAGTAAGGCCTGAAAATCCGCCGGTGATAAGTTCTGTTTGCACAGGGCCCGCTCAACATCTGCTGAAGTTTTAGACTCAATGGCCTGTTCAATATCCTGCCAGTGGTAACGTCGAAAAATACTGGAAAACTGTTGAGGCATTTTCAACTCCCGATAATGGTGTTGGAACAATAAGTTACAGGAAATCCGTTAAGGGGCTGGTAGCCGAGGCCTGCGCGTACTGCCCGGGCAAACCGGCAGTGAAGGCCATACGCCCCGCGCTTACGGCCTGCTTAAACGCACGCGCAATGCTTACCGGTTCGGCCGCTGTGGCAATGGCAGTATTTACCAGCACCGCGTCTGCTCCCAGCTCCATGGCTGCCATGGCATGGCTGGGCGCGCCAATACCGGCATCAATAATCACCGGCACCTGGCTTTGCTCAATAATGATGTGTAGAAAATCTATTGTTTTTAAACCCTGATTGCTACCAATAGGGGCGGCCAGAGGCATAACGGCTGAACAGCCGCATTCCTGCAGTCGGTAGGCTAATACCGGGTCGGCGTGAATATAGGGCAAAACCTTAAAGCCCTGCGAAACCAAAATTTCCGCTGCTTTGAGCGTCTCTACCGGATCTGGCATTAAATAGCGGGGGTCCGGGTGAATTTCCAATTTAAGCCACTCGGTAGACATGGCTTCCCTGGCCAGTTGCGCCGCCAGTACCGCTTCCTCGGCGGTGCGCGCGCCGCTGGTGTTGGGCAGCAAGGTATAGCCTGCATTTTTTAACGGTTGATAAATATTATCGGAGGCTGCTTTTAAATCGACGCGTTTCATCGCCAGAGTAACCATTTCCGTGCCCGAGGCCTCCAGTGCTTTTAACATCGTTGTAGCGCTGGCGAATTTTCCGGTGCCGGTGAGCAGCCGCGAATTAAACACCCTGTTGGCAAGCGTAAAGCCCATATTACCCTCCCGCAATCGCTCGAAAAACGCTAAGCTTATCGTCGGGCCTCAGCACGGTTTCTTGCCAACACGATTGCGGTACCACCAAGTTGTTAATAGCTACTGCCATACCAGCTTGCGCTAGTTGTTGTTGCTGCATAAATAATAAAAGCTTGATATTTTCTGTGGTTTCCAAATATTCATCGTTGAGCGAAATGCGCATTTATATTCTCTCTAAAAGTACTTACGGCTTCGGAAGGATTTTTCGCCTGAGTAACGGCGCTTACAACCGCCACTGCATCTACCCCGGTATTCAGTACTGAGTGTAAATTGTGCTGTTTGATACCGCCTATGGCAACGGTAGGCGCGACTGTAGACGCCCATTGGTGATACAGACGCAAGCGCTCCACGCCCTGAGGCTTAGAGGGCATAGTTTTTGTTTGGGTAGGAAAAATATGGCCCAGTGCAATATAACTGGGCTTTACCGCGACAGCTTTTATTAGCTCCATATAACCATGCGTAGAAATACCCAGGCGCAAGCCCGCATTTAGCAACGCGTCTGTTTGCGCTGTTTGAATATCCTGCTGCCCCAAATGCACACCAAAGGCCCGGTGCTTTATCGCCAGCTGCCAGTAATCATTAATAAATACCTGGGCGTTGAACCTATCGCCCAGAGCAATTGCACGAATAATTTCTTCTTCCACTGCGGCACTGGCGGTGTGGTTTTTAATGCGCAGTTGAATTGTTTTAACGCCTTCCAGCAATAGCCGCTCAACCCAATCAGCAGAATCTACAACAGGGTAAAATCGAAAATACTCGCGGTTGATTTCAGGAAATGCACTCATTGATTTTTCCGTGCTGATTATCTCCGGCATTGTGCTGGGGCAGCACGGCCACCCGGCAAGGCCTGGAGTGTAAAAATGATCGCTCTGCTCTGCCTCACGTGAATTTATGTTATAGCCTTGCTCAAGCGCTTGCTGCATGTAGGCCTTAGCGATAACGATCGAATCCTCCAGGATATAACCTTTAGCAAGCGCCGCAGCAATGGCGCTGCCCAAGGTGCAGCCAGTACCGTGGGCGCTAATATTCACTCTGGAAGGTGACGCGAGTGCAATACAGTTTTGACCATCAAAATAGATATCAGTTACCTTATTGGAGCCCGCAAGATGGCCTCCTTTAAGCAACACCCGGGTAGCAAGCTCACTGGAATCAAATAAACGCCACAATGCCCGGGCTGCATTTTCCATATCCTTGACGCTTGTAATGGCTCCCGCCAAAATATTTTCTGCTTCGGTAATATTAGGGGTAACAAGGTCGCACTCAGCCATGAGAGGCTGCAGGTGTTGAATACTGTGCTGGGGTGATTGCCCACCAGCACTTGCCGCGCATACTGGGTCGCAAATTACTTTTAAGTCGGGGTTGCGCTCCCTTAACGCCGGCAGATACTGCTGAACAAGGGCCGCTTGCTCTCCATTAGCCAGCATGCCTATTTTAATTACGGCGGGCGTTTCCATTTGCTCCAGCGTTTGCAACTGGGAGACAAAAAGATCGCGGCTGAGAGGCTCTAAGTGTTTTATGCCCTTATGATTCTGGCTGGTAACGCAGCTAAGGATACTCGCCGCCGAACAAGCCAGTGCGCTAAGGGTAGCGATATCACGCTGCAGGCCAGCACCACCGCTATTGTCAGAACCACCAATACACCACACTCTATTCACAGGCTGCTGCTTCCGTTTTACCGGTATTAGTTTCGGCTTCGCTATATAGCTCGCTACCCCCATGGCGAAATTGTTTCGCCATTTTGGCCATCCCTTCTTTTTCTAATGCCGCTTGTTGAGCGGCATCACGAATATCCTGCGAGATTTTCATGGAACAAAACTTGGGCCCACACATGGAACAGAAATGGGCCAGCTTGTGGCTTTCTTTTGGCAGCGTTTCATCGTGGTAGGCCCGGGCGGTATCCGGGTCCAGCGCGAGGTTAAACTGGTCTTCCCATCTAAATTCAAATCGCGCTTTGCTCATGGCGTTATCGCGAATTTGCGCACCGGGGTGGCCTTTCGCCAGGTCGGCGGCGTGCGCGGCGATTTTGTAGGTAATCAAACCCTGTTTTACATCGTTTTTATCAGGCAGGCCCAAGTGTTCCTTTGGCGTTACGTAGCAGAGCATGGCGCAGCCATACCAGCCTATTTGCGCGGCACCAATGCCAGAGGTAAAGTGATCGTAGCCTGGTGCAATATCAGTCGTGAGTGGGCCGAGGGTATAAAAAGGGGCTTGTTCGCAAGCGGCTAATTGTTGTTCCATATTTTCCTTAATCATGTGCATGGGCACATGACCAGGGCCTTCAACCATGGTTTGTACATCGTGCTGCCAGGCAATTTTTGTGAGTTCACCCAGAGTGTTTAATTCCGCGAATTGTGCCTGGTCGTTGGCGTCGTAGAGCGAACCGGGACGCAGCCCATCCCCCAAGGAAAATGCCACGTCGTAAGTTTTCATTATTTCGCAAATGTCTTCGAAGTGGCTGTACAGAAAGTTTTCCTGATGATGCGCCAAACACCATTTCGCCATAATGGAACCACCGCGAGACACAATTCCCGTAAGGCGGTTTGCGGTAAGAGGGATATGGCGCAGCAGCAAACCCGCGTGCAGGGTAAAGTAGTCAACGCCCTGTTCGGCTTGTTCAATTAAGGTATCGCGAAAAATTTCCCAGTTCAGTTCTTCTGCTATGCCGCCCACTTTTTCCAGCGCCTGATAAACCGGCACTGTGCCAATAGGAACGGGGGAATTGCGAATAATCCACTCGCGCGTTTCGTGAATATGTTTACCGGTGGATAAGTCCATCACCGTATCGGCACCCCACTTGGTGGCCCACACCAGCTTCTCCACTTCTTCGGCAATATCCGAGCTGAGCGCAGAGTTACCAATATTGGCGTTTACTTTTACCAGGAAATTTCGGCCAATAATCATCGGCTCCGCTTCAGGGTGATTAATATTAGCCGGGATAATGGCGCGGCCAGAGGCTATTTCACGGCGCACAAATTCCCCGTTAATCTGCAAAGGAATATTCGCGCCCCAACTGTGGCCTGGGTGTTGCTGCTGCGTGAGGGAATCGAAATACTCATCCCGGCGCAGGTTTTCTCTTGTCGCTACATATTCCATTTCTGCGGTAACGATCCCTTTACGCGCATAGTGAAGCTGGGTCACGTTTTTATCGTTCTTGGCTTTGCGAATTGCTGGCTTATGGGCAAAGCGAATACTTTCCAGGTCCATGCGTAATTGCCGCTCCACCCGAAAAGCGGATTCACTTTTTGCCAATAGCTCCGTGTCATTTCTCGATGCAATCCATTTATCCCGCAGAGGCTTTATGCCGCGCTTAATATCGGTACTGCTCGCCGGGTCGGTATAAGGGCCAGAAACGTCATACACCAGAACGGAGGCATTTGGCTTATCGCCTGTGGGCGCCAAGATGATTTCACGCATGCCAACGAAGATGTTGTGAGGATTTTCTCCGCTGGCGGGAATAAATACCTTGTTTGAATTGGGAAAGGGCTCTACCGAAAGCTCACTGATTGTTGACACAGCCATAAAATTTCTCCAAACAATAAAGAAGAGCCGGAGAAATAAAAATAACAGAGGGGCGTGTACGCAAGGAGTGCTGCCAGAGCGGTCTGCAGGCGCACAAAACAATTGTGCTTTTGCATGCTATGGAGAAGTCTTGCTCCCTTCGCAGGTATTAGCCTGATCAGGTTCCACGGATCCCGCTGTTGCGATCTCAGCCCAGATTTCTGAGCACTCCGACAAGAATTGCGCGTATTTATACGCGCTAGAATTTAAAAATGCAAGGGCTAAATTAATAACATCCTAAGGATAAATCGCCTCCAGTGGCTGAGCCACCAGCAAGCACCGCCCCATTTAATGCCGAGTGCATTAATGACTCAAAGACTGTAAATTGTCAAAATATGGGGCTATCTATGTAAACATCCTTAGCGATTATCCTAAGTGACTGTCTAGGTCAGGTTCTAAGGAGTTTTTTAAACGTTTTTTTGGTTCTCTATTGGCCAACGCTGCACAAACTAAATAAAAATATAAAATGAATATTAAAAGTATAAATACAATAGGTAGCTAGTTTATCGCTGCATTTTTACTATTAAACGCAACGCATAAATGGGCTGCTTTTACACCTATGCACCCCCTTCAATTTATGCCCCAATTAGCAAGCAAATAGCTGAATGGCCTGTATTACACTGTTCTAATTTTATTGTTTTTGTGTGTTGCCTGCGATCTTCGCCTTAAGCAGAAAAAATATGATTTGTGGAGCTATATGCCAGTATCGAGCTTGCCTAGCATATTAGTCGCCGGAAGCGACTCTTGTGCACAATGCTATTCTCTAGCCTCTCACCACCCGCGAGCACGTACCTCACCCAAGACCCATAGCACTTTGTTGGCCCTTACCGTTACCAGTACTGGTTGCAGATGAATACAGCTCCGCGAACTGGCTGAGGGTCTCTATTACCAGCTCCGGTGTGTTTAATTGACAAATGATAAATTCAGCTAATGTTAACTCTCTAACTTCTGCTACAGGAAGGGCTGTGTTCATGCTTGACCTCAACTTTTCTACATTCGGCTTCATTTGATAGTTAAGATACAGGCAACAGGCTTAACGCTAGCTGAATAGCGCCACTAAGCCTTACCATAAGCCCAGCATACTAGTAGCGGCCTATCTGGAGAGCTCGGTAACGTAGGCACGCGGCTAGCGCGAACAGGCCTGGGTGAGAAGCCGCAGTGATAGTTGTGCTATTTCAAGTTTTCTCAGCCAAGAACTCGGTGTTTTGCTGCAACCAGCTGTTACCCAGCTCTACGTATGGCCCGCTTGCTCAAAGGCTACCCCGGTTACTTTACTCCCCCAATCGAATGGCCGTAACAGTAACGATGGTGGAAACCAAGTAGCTTATAAGGGAGCGGGCTTTTCACCAGAATATGGCCTTTATAGAGCTCCAACCTCGCTCAACGACCTCCTCCCTTTATAGGCTTAAGGCACGCTCTTTATCCCCATACAACACAACAGGGTAATAATCACGCATAACCACACAGGCAAAAATATCAGTAGTAAATAGGCGTCGCATCTATCGATATTTAAGGCTCTCTGGCTTGGGCCCTTATGAGGGCTTATGTGGGACCCAACAAAAAAATTAAATAGTTAGCTTCACATATGGATGCCTATTTATTTCCCCAAAATAATTAATCGTAGGCCCGGAAAGCAAAGCGCCTCCCGGCGGGACACCATCAAAATCCCACACCAAATGTATAATTAAGACCAAGCCTAATTTTTATTCCCCTATAACCCAAATGAAGCCCCCAGAACCACCTCCGACACGCGCGAGAGGCACCTTCGGCTTACCCACCCTACGATTCACCCAGTGTAGTTCCGAGATTTTATTACCCTTCCTTGCTATAGATCCAATACAAGCAAGCAAGCCTTCACGGTTTTACGATTATTAACAGAAAAACCCTCCCCTGCGCTATCTAATTGAAAGTTGTATTTATTGCGTTTATTTTGAGGTAACAACAATGATAATCAAATATTTTATAGCATTATTTATAGTGTTAGCTCTGATGCTGAATGCGGGGTGTGGCGGCTCAAGCGGTGAGACGATTATAGATAATGATTTTAGTTCCAGCAGTACGTCTAGCTCCAGTAGTTCAACTAGCTCCAGTAGTTCATCTAGCTCCAGTAGTTCATCTAGCTCCAGTACTTCATCTAGCTCCAGTAGTTCAACTAGCTCCAATAGTTCATCTAGCTCGAGTAGTACGTCTAGCTCCAGCAGTACGTCTAGTTCTGGAAGCATCGCTAAGCGAGGCTCTTTAGGAATGGGCTTCGGCGGTATTAGCGATTGGTCCGCCCAATATCCCTTTATTGATCTCATGAAGCAAGCGCGCGAATGGAAGGATTGGGGTAAGGGTATAGAAGGCTTTAGCGTGGACGAACACGACTGGGTACTAGAACTTAAACCGGAACAAACTGCCGGTACTGTTTTTCTTACTCCACGAAATGAAGATACGCTGCATTTTGATAAGGTAATTGTGTTCTACGAAGGCGAAGGCACATTAACCTATGCATGGGGCGCCAAAAAAGTAGACGAGGAGTCCACAGAGGGGCGTGATGTGGTGACAGTTTCCGCAAATGCCAATTTGCTGAATATTAAGCAAGTAAACACTGCAAACCCCTTACGTAATATTAAAATTATTCCAGATATCTACTTGTCAGCTTATGAGGCGGGTGAAATTTTCAATCCAGACTTTATTGCGCGTGCTACTCAATTTCGAGCGGTTCGCTTTATGGATTGGATGAACACCAATAAAAGCCTTCAAGAGCTTTGGGGCGACCGCCCACTAAGAGAGGACCGAACCTGGCGCGTTAAAGACGGTGTACCGTTAGAGGTAATGTTGCAATTAGTCAATATGCTTGAGGCTGATCCCTGGTTCACGATTCCACACTTGGCCAACGATGAATATATTCGTCAATTTGCAGAGCTTGTCGAGGCGCAGCTCGCCGATGGGCTTAAGGTGTATGTTGAGCACAGTAACGAAGTGTGGAACTGGGGTTTTCCTCAGAGCCGTTACGCTCTTGCTTCAGGTAAAGCGCGCTGGGGAGATGAGCACGCAGATGCGCATATGCAATGGCATGGTATGCGTACCGCCAAGATCTGCGATGCTTTCAAAAACGGACCATTTACCCAAACGAAAGACAGAGTGAAATGCGTGCTGGGCGTTCAAACAGCTTGGCATGGCTTACAAAAGACTGCCATGGAATGCCCTCTTTGGGTAGCTGAGGGTCACTCACCCTGTTATCAACACGGCTTCGATTATATCGGTGTAACAACCTATTTTAGTGCTGGGTTAAATGGCCCCTACTCAGCCTCCAGCACCAATGTAGATTTGGAGCCGACCTTACGTTCGTGGTTTTCTGAACCGGACGGAGGTCTGGACAAAGCATTTGCTCAGCTGAAGCACGGAACCGAATTACGCAAGGTAGCTGGCTATGAAAATTATGCCGGTGTCGTATCGGAAATTACAGAAGAGTTAAGCTATTGGGTGAACTATGCGGAATCATTCGGCATGGGTATTGTTGCCTATGAAGGTGGTCAGCATATTACCGCGAATGGTTTAAAGTTACAGGAAGACACCGATTTTATAGATTTTCATAAAGCCATTAATCGCGATTCTCGAATGGGCGAGCTTTACACCGATATGTTCAATACCTGGAAAAACGGCGGCGGAGAATTACATATGTGCTTTGTTGATATTTCCTTCCCTGGAAAATATGGAAGCTGGGGTGCATTGGAATATTTAACGCAACCTTCCTCACCAAAGTGGGATGCGATTACGGCGTTTAATAGAAATACCGAATGTTGGTGGGATTGCGACAACTAAAAATGAGCAACCATAGGCCGGGTAATCCCGGCATGGATGCCGGAGCGCAACGCGGGATCAGTTGCCGAGCGAAGCGCCTCCCGGCGGGTCCAGCCCCATCTCACGCAGCGAAATATAATATTTTAAATCGCCCCGCCAAGATTGCTATGGTTGATAGCCAGGGTCCCAATTACCACCTACGACACGCATGGGAGGCGACTTCTGCTCACCCACACGACTATTAACCCGGCGTATGGCAGTACTATTTTTCAATTAACCCTCAAGTAACTGCGCTGAGAGTTTCCACACCCTCTACTCCAGCGCCTACCAAATATTTCAGCAAAGGCCTGCATATTATCGGCACTGCCACACGCCGTGCCATAGCGCCTGCCAAAGTGCTGAATATGCTCGAGCCACTTATCGGGGTTAATACCAAACTGGCTAACAATTTTCGGAGTGTGCTCGGGAATAAAACCGCGTTTGTCTTCTCTAATCGCCCTACCGGTTTCATCCACCAAAGCAAAATAATCTTCACGGGTAAAAGGCAAGGCCCTATTAATTGGGGTTTTACTGGCGCCATCGAAAGGCATAAGGGGGGCTTCGGGAATTTTTTCCAGCTCAAGCTCGGCTTTAAGCTCCCTTTGCTTAGCAACACGCTTTACCAGCCGTTTCTCGTCGGATTTTTTAATGACTTTATGTTTGGCATAATCAAATAAACGCTGTTGGACAGCGGTAAAATC
>FXAI01000005.1:0-47306 GCA_900177435.1 Alteromonadaceae bacterium Bs31 | reverse complement strand
AAAGGCGTCGCATCGAGCGATATTTGAGATTCTCTGGATTGGGTCATGGTGAGGGGTTGTGGGGGATAACGCAAGGAAAGTCGACTACTCGGATGTCCAGTCAACTACTTGGATGTCCTATTTATATTAATGATCACGCTATTTTATGCAGCTCTGCACTCAGCATATATTCCCGAGCGAAACGCTGTTAAAGCCTCAGTTTAAAGAGATAGCTGTCCTTGATTATAGGCACGTAATCAGCCGCCACTTTTGACAGCACATCCATCTACACTACACTAAAAAAGGAGGTTTTACGTCGCGCTCTAGCTCTCGTCAATCAACATTTCCTCAGGTTAAGGTCATGATAGGTCATCTTTCTATTAAAGCCAGGCTTTTGGGCTTCACCACCTTGTCGCTAATTTTGCTTGCCAGCATCGCCTTCCTGCTGGTTTTTCAACGAATGACCTCACTAACCGAATACGGTGTTGATGCCTCTAGAGACCTGCTGCTGGAAAGCAGAAAGACGGAGCTCAAACATATTCTCGAAACTGCATATAGTGATATTCGCCGGCTTCACGAGGAGGGAGCACCCAGAGAGCAGGCAATTGAGCGCCTACGGCATGTTAAGTACGGAGAAGACGGCTATATATTCGGTTACGATAGTAAGGCGGTGCGGGTTTTCAGTGGCGATAGTGATGCCAACCTCGGTAAGAGTTATTACGACTACCAAGATGTCAACGGGGTGTATCTGATAAGAGTGCTCGTCGAAGCGGGTAAAAAAAACGAACTTGGTAGGGGTAATAACTTTGTAGAGTACCACTTTCCGCGAATTAACGGTGAGGAGGCTAGCCCGAAGTTGTCTTACGCGTTGTACCTTGAAAAATGGGATTTAATGATCGGTACGGGAGTATATATCGATAGGATCGATACTGAGATTGGTGCACTGCAATCGGATATGATCACTTTTCACAACAGCTTGTTACTCCAGCTTTTTATTCTTACGTCTCTAATAACTACAGTATTTGTAGTGTTAAGTGTATTGCTAACGCGATCGATTGTGTCTCCGTTAACCAATGCTACTGAATCCATTAAAGCTTTATGTACTGGCAATGGAGATCTATCGCAACGCTTAATAATAAGCGGCACACACGAGCTGGGGCGCTTGTCTTTCTATGTTAACAAACTATTGGAGACGCTCGGAGGAATGATTGGTCATTTAAAACAAATCGCCATTAGCATTTCCGCTGAGTCTGATCAATTGGCTGAGCAAACAAATTCAATGATGACCATTAGTATTGATCAAGATAAAGAAGTCGATCAAATTGCTACTGCTGTCACCGAAATGTCTCAAAGCACTAGGGAAGTCGCGTCGAATGCGGAACAGGCAGCGGCTGCGGCAAAAACAGCCGATACTTCCGGGCGCGAAGCGACCAAAAATATCGAAGATAGCTTTGAAGAGATGGCAAAGCTAGGGCGTGAAATAGATAACGCTTCTAACGTGATCGCGAAGGTGGGAGAGTCTGTAAATGATATTAGCGGCGTGTTGCAAGTAATAGAGAGCATTGCTGAGCAGACTAACCTGCTCGCCTTAAATGCGGCCATAGAAGCTGCGAGGGCTGGTGAACAGGGAAGAGGTTTTGCTGTTGTTGCTGATGAGGTGCGTACCCTCGCAAGTAAAACACAAGGTAGTACCGATGAAATACAGCAGATGATAGGCAATTTACAGAAAGCGGCGGCAACTGCGGTAGAGGTAATGCAAGTGAGCGCTTCAACCAGCCAGTCGACGGATGTCAGTTTTCATAAAACCGCTGAAGCCCTTAACGGTATTATAGCGTCGGTAAGTGCCATTTCAGATATGAACGTGCAAATAGCTGTAGCCGTCGACCAACAGACCGCCGTAGGTGAGCACATAAGCCACCGGGTTACGGAAATCTCATCAAAAGCGAATCAGGGGAAGGATATTGCTTCGCTAAACAACCAGACCGTTACGGTGCTGAGTGACAAGGTTAGTCAGTTAAACGACATTATCGCGAAGTTCAAATTGAGCTAGCCTAGGCCGCGCTTAAACGTTTACTAGGGCCTGTTAACACTAATTTAACCTACTCTGTTGCAGTCAAAATTTCGCTATCAAGGCGTGCGAAGCGTGGTTTGGTTGTTCCAAATAAGCGACAAACAACGCAGAGAGCGGGATTTTGACTGCAACCCGAAGGGCTGGGCCTGTATTTCCATGCTGATGCGTTATTTCTCGCTCGTTTAGCACCACTAGACAACGCTCAAAAGGTCCGGGCGGCGATCCGCGTTCAGCCTAAAAATACAGGCTCCAGCAGAGCAGATTAAATTAGTGTTAACAGGCCCTAACACGCAGGACGCTTGCCTAAAGCTTCACGCTACCTGCATGCGGCTAGCCAGCAGTAAAAAAGCGCGTGCGTTGCTAGAGCCGCGTTAAAAACAACCTCAAGACGCTTAATACTCTTCAGTATTAAGTCTGCATCGCGCCTTTGTGGGCGAGCTGCGCACAGAGAGATATTTGTTGCTTCAAATAAGTGAAAAAATGGTTACTATAGCCACTATACATAGCGAAGGCATGTTGGCCCAAGGCTGTCGAAAACATGAGGGGCAGGGAAATGAATTTTGTAGATTATCATGAAATTCGAAAACGAATTGATATGGATTTACTGTCTCGCAGCAGCTTCGCTATTGCCGTGCACTGCATCATTTACCCCGCGATATTTTACCCCTACGGATTTTATGAGAGCAAACCAATAGTGTCATGGGGGGTAACCGTTGCAGCTATAACGCTAAGCGGCATTAGGCTAGCTCATATTAAACTCACCGATATTTTCTATGATCGCTTTCCTACAATTTGGATGAGCATTTTTACCTTATCCTCATTTTCTCACGCTTTAATATTGAGCATTCTTTTAGTCATCGTTTCCTATGATGCAGAGTTTGAACCTGTTATTAGTATTAGCCTGGTGGTATGTGCAGGTATGTCCAGTGCTGCAACATCCTCACTCTGCCCCAAATTATATATGGCTATTGTTTTCTCGCTCATTTCACTGCTTCCTGCCACTGTTGTAAATGTTTTTAGCGAAGATATGAAATCCGTGAGCCTTGTTATGGGAGTTTACCTCGCCTATCTTATTTTATTATCGATTCGTACAAACAAAGAGTACCTCCGTACATTTGATATAGAAGAACAGCTAGAATTTCAGAAAAAAGAGTTAGAAGCCCTGAGCCGAATTGATGCGCTTACAGGGCTGTATAATCGGGGTTACTTTAATACGTTATACAAAATTGTTTGGGATTCCTGCGTGCGTAACAATATAGGCCTTACATTGATCCTTTTGGATGCAGACCACTTCAAAATAATTAATGACACCTATGGCCATACTAGCGGTGATGCGTGCCTGAAAAATATTGCGGGCACAATGAGAAATAACCTAAACCGAAAAACCGATATTGTTTGTCGCTATGGTGGTGAGGAGTTCGCAATATTGCTTACCAATACACCTATAAGCGATGCTGAAAAAGTAGCAGAGAAAATAAGGAATGGCATAGAAAACGCCCAAGTGGAAAACGGTGAGCATATAATTACGGTAACGGCCAGCTTTGGAGTGGCATATATGTTGCCAAGTAGTGATGATAAATCTATTCAGCTAATTGAGCGTGCAGATAAAGCTTTATACCTGGCGAAAAATTCGGGGCGCAACTGTATTAAAGTGTACTCCTGATAGCCTACGGTTGTAGTTGGTTTTTTTGATAAATAATTTGGATTTAACAATTTTTTCTACACTTGAAACGATGCTAAATAAGCCCAATATGCTTGGTAACGACAGAGGACCAACACATGAGCGCTAATTACTTCGTTGAAGCCGGGCTATTGGGCTTCGTTTTTATTGCTATTTGGCTCGCCGTACATATCGTCTCTTACTATAAGCGCAATCAGGCAAACAAAGAGCTTTGGGCAACAATATTTGAAGGTATGACGAATAAGCTTGTTGACCTTTCTCCTTTAAAGTTACCCGACAGCTACATAGAAAAGAAAGCTCAAAAAGATGGGCAAGATAAGGATAAACTCCTTTCTTCTAAAAACAAAACCGACTAATAAGTAAGCGCCAAACCAAGCACGCCCTATCAAGTGCTTACTGAACTGTCTAATCTACAACCTCCCTAACTCAGGAGGTTTCCATACCCAAGCACCGCAGTTACGACCGGCCGTCAACTACGTGGATGTCATATCTATTGCGATGCTGTAAGCCAGTTTGCCTTTCGCTCTGGTTTTATCATTGAGTGATATGCTGATTAATCGGGATGTTTTTTGTGCCAAAAGTTAACAATTTGCTTAATGGGTGCCCCCTATGACTGCTCCACCAACTACTTGGATGCTCTCTATATCATTTGTACAATCAACGGTTTTTGTATCGCCCCAGATCGCAGGAGACTTTTACAGATACCGGGCTCAAGTAACTGCGCTGAGAGTTTCCACACCCTCTACTCCAGCGCCGGCCAAATATTTCAGCAAAGGCCTGCATATTATCGGCACTGCCACACGCCGTGCCATAGCGCCTGCCAAAGTGCTGAATATGCTCGAGCCACTTATCCGGGTTAATACCAAACTGGCTGACAATTTTGGGGATAGCATCGGGAATAAAACCGCGTTTGTCTTCTCTAATCGCCCTACCGGTTTCATCTACCAAAGCAAAATAATCTTCACGGGTAAAAGGCAAGGCCCTATTAATGGGGGTTTTACTGGCGCCGTCGAAAGGCATAAGGGGGGCTTCGGGAATCTTTTCCAGCTCAAGCTCGGCTTTAAGCTCCCTTTGCTTAGCAACACGCCTTACCAGCCGTTTCTCTTCAGATTTTTTAATGGCTTTATGTTTGGCATAATCAAATAAACGCTGTTGGACAGCGGTAAAATCACTATCTACCAAATTATCTTCCACGCCAGCACGTACAGGGTTTAAATCCACATAGGCCATACAGCTCAACAAGGCTGCCTCATCCAATAAAGCCTGGCTTTTATAGCGCCCTTCCCAAAAACGCCCCTTGCATTTCTCCTCTTCATTGGCCATGCGAGCTATGGTTTCGTTTACACCACGCATAAACCAGGCAATATCATAAAGGCGCTCCCGCCAGAGCTCTATTAACTCATACACCACCTCCAGGCTCGCCTCATCCATCGTGCCTGGCGCTTTAAGCCAGCGGTCCAACAGCACATGGCCTTTATAGAGCTGTAGTCTATCATCGCACATAGCAATGGTAAAAAGGCGTCGCATCGAGCGATATTTGAGATTCTCTGGATTGGGTCTTGGTGAGGGGTTGTGGGGGATACCACAAGGAAAGTCAAATACTTGGATGTCTTTTACTTTATATTCTTATTTTTTTATATATGCTATTTTATATTGCTAAAGCGGGTTAGGTTCCTTTCGTACCTCATTCCGAGGGGTTATCTGGCGTACGCACGTTTCGTATATTTGTCCCCGGATAGGCTGTAGTAGAAAATAACGATTTCCACCGCACTATGAGCTGAGAAATTTCCTGGGCACCCTCTACTGACAATAATGAGTCGTAAGCCCTAAAAACCTCAATATCATTACTGTTAGGTTTCATAGCATACCCACGTTCGATATATTTTTTATTCATCCTCTCCATAGCAACAACGGCCTCTTCAAGTATAGCCATTGCACTTTCTTCGTTACCCATTTCTACATATGCCGTACTGAGCATTAGCAATAATGAATAATCTTTTACTATTGGGTGGTTAGCGAGCTCTAGATCATTAATAGCAAACTCATAGTATTCTTCTTCAAAAAAAATCTCACCCCTCAACCTATAGAGACTTGCAGCAACCCCGATATTCTTCTTTAGCATATATGTGATAGTGATAACTGCATCTTCAGCCCTGCCAGCTCCCCTGTAGCATTTGACTAATTGTTCGCCAACTTCAGATGCGGCTTGTAACTCAGTAAAACGTAAACTGCTCGACAAACTTCCAAATTGCTTATCCATCTCCCTACACTCGTCTTCACCAACAACACTGAAGGAAAATGGAATCATGAACATCAATAAAATTTTTAATTTTTTCACTTTAGCTAATCAACTACTTGGATGTCCCTTATATTTTCTTCCCTGATATTATATAACTTGGATGTCCCTTATATTTTGTGACTAACAAATGCATCCCTTATTTCCGGACTAGTCGTATTATTCAAATATCGGCTGGAAATTTTTTTTGGAACTAATCAACAATCGACCTCAATCTCTGCAAAGCTTCTTCAATCAATTCAGCCTTATAATCTTCAACCAAATTTATCTTCGCCTTCCCCAAGTACTCCCCTAACTCACTCTTAGGGTATAAACCTGAGAAGGTTTTAAGATCCTGTTCAGCTAAGCCCAATAAGTTTTGAAAATCCCGAACATCTTCAATATCTATCAAATAATCAGTTAGATGTAAATCAACACACCCAGGCCCATCAAATGAAATGGAGTCCATCCACTCGTCGAACAACTTTTCAAATTTTCCACTACCATTCGCTTTTTTCATAATGAGAAAGCAGGCCATAGATAAATCCAAATCATGAACCCTGCAATTTTTATCTTTATATTCGATATATGAATGAGCCATAAGAGCCCTCTTACTCCAGAAAGATAATCGGTTTGTTATTTTTTATACCATTAGATATCTGAGACTTTAATATTGACACCTGTTCTTTAGTGAGTCCTAGTGTATCAACAACAACCGCTTTTGATGCTGTCGAATTATTCACTTCCCATACTACAGAGTTACCAAGCCCTTCTATTCTCTCTGGTGTGATATCAATTGGCGTACCGTCATTTGCTCTAAGGGGACCCTTCAAATCAAAAGCACCTAATTTTGGATCAACAAAATCAGTCGCCGGATCAACACTTCTTGTAACAGTCCGGCCTGTAGCTTGTTCAAACCGAGCAGCTCCAATTCCTTCCCTTATAAGTAACTGCCCTCGACCCGGGTCAGTTGCTAATTCAAGCGACCGCTTCCTAAATGCAAGCGAATCGCTTAGCTTAGAAACTGCGTCTAACTCGTTTGGAATCTTCCGCCCAACAACAACACTAAAATCCCCACTCGCAATTTTGCCATCAGAATTAGCTGATTTAACTCCGTTGGCAACCTTGAAATCATTTACAACGTCGTTACCAATACGAACTTGCTTTACTTCAAAACCTAGATTTTTAGTAACACCATTAAAATCTAACTTTCCTTCCCCTCCGAGTGCAGCTGTTCTCGCTAGCGAACGCTCAACGCCAGCAGAAGCACGGCTAGCAGACAACATTGTCGAGGAAACCCCAGTAGTAGCTACTGCAAGAAATAGATTTGTAGTAAGCCTCGCTACCGTCGCTTGAGATTGCCTATCTTTGCAGTCAGCATCTTGAATCGTGTGAACTGCATTTAGTAAGAGCACTTCAATGTCTATATTCATAGCTGCAGTGATCCCTTTTGCAGCATCATTAAGTGCATTAAGGCCAGACTGCTTGGTAAGGTCAAAATTCCCATTTTCTATATCTTGTGACAATCTAAGCGATGCGTCCGTCAAACTGCCAACGAGACTAACACTGTCCATTAACCCAGCAAAAATACCTCCTGCAATTGCTGCTCTCGTTTGAGGGTCTAAGTCATCCAGAGAATCCAAACCCTTTAAAGAGGGCGGAAAAATAGGATCCTCTGAAAATGCCTCATCCATCTCTTGAGCGGCACCGACCGCGAAATTCATCCCGGCTTCTCCCGTCTTCCTTATCAATTTTTTAAACGGGCCATCCTTAGAGCTTAGATCTAGATTAAAAGCATTTATCATTAGCAAATTAAATTTATGCTGCAGATAAAGATCCAGCGGCCCAAAAGCGTTGTTTTCTGCAGAATTAGCTCCTGCCTCAGCAGCCCAGTCAATTCCATTAGCGTCCGCACCAGCAGCGAATGCCGCAAAGGCTGAACCCAAACGAGCCAAATCAACTCCCTTTGTACGCAAACTATTCACATCCAATACAACACCGGCAGTGATGTACGGAGAAAAATAAGCCATCAATTGATCCGGCGTTAAATCGTCTCCATAGAACTCCTTTAGATAATCTATCTGCTGCTTATTGTCGACCATAAACTCATCAACAGCAGCTTGAGCAGCGTTGATAACCCCATCATCACGAATCGCCGTGGCAATATACTCTCCAACCACTGCTCCACCAGCAGAAACAGCGCAAGCACTTTCTGCATTGACGTTTTCAATATTCGCATTCGCAACACCAACAATACAGCCAGCGCCAGCATGTGATATATATTTTAGGGCTTTATCATAAACTTCCGGGTTTAATGGATCATCAAACGCATCACCAATGGCCTTAGCCATATACTCCCCAAGCTGATTAACCGCATCTTGCGCCAACGTTTGCGCAAAAGCATCCCCAAAGTCCCCCAGGTCGCCCCCCTGAACAAATGTGTTTATCCCACTCTTCGCAACGGAATGCACCACAGTTTGGTTTAATTGATCGGCAAAAGATAAAGCAGACAACTCATCAACGAGCCCTAAGTACTCACCAGAACCTTCAACAAGGTTATTAATACCTCTCGCCTCAGCAAGCTTTTTTACGTCCCCTGGCTTTGGCTTAAAGAATGATTGGTCCAGTTCATGTATTACCCCAGCGGTAACCATCGCAGTCGCCGCCGCCTGCAAAGTATCCATTGTTGCCAATTTTTCGAGAGCGCCGTCTAGATCGCCATTAACTATGCCGTTCGCCATGGTCATGATGAATTGCGATTGTAAGGAGCTAGTGCCAGCAGTCGCCATCGCCCCCCAAACCCCATTGAGCCCAAAAGATGTCCCACCAGAAACAACGCCAGCGGCAACAGAAACCAACGCAGCAAATTCCGGCGTTAAACTGGTATTTTCTTCGTGCCACTCCCTTATGGTTAAATCGATATGGCTCCAATCTACGTCATCAGACAAATCATTTCTTAATTCCTCTATCCACTTCATTCCGGGAGCGCTAGCTATCTCATTTACTTGCTGCTCAAATGTAAGACTTGAATCAGGTACATATTCCACTTTCACGCCATACATTGCTTCTGCTTTAAACCCACCAAGAATTGTATTGGGTTTAGCATTCTGAATTTCATGGCCTTTTGATATATTCGTGATAGTGAAGAGAGTTTCTTTTACGGAGGTGTAACTATAATGGTCATTCTCAACCGCCATTAACATCTCTACAGCGCCACTACTCGCAGTCACACTAGTACCGTCAACTGAACTTAATTCCGTTGCACGTAACTTGATATTTCCAAACTTACTATCGATCTCAATCCCCTGCCCAGCATCCAAAACCGCCCGCATAGCAATCGTCACATAGGTCGATTCGTCAACGGTCATATCGCCAAATTCACCATGAGAGACAGACTGCTTAACGCCCTCGGCATCCAGAATACTAACCCCCAGCCCAGCCAATAACTTAATATGCCCCTCATCCGCATGGAGCGTAGAAGCATTAATTTCTATCGCACCAGCAGCCATTAGCTCTATGTTTTCTTCTGCCGAAAGCAAGGAACCCACGTGAGTAAGCGCAGAGGATTCTCGTTGCCATTTAGGTGTTACCACCCGCTCGTAGCTTTGCAAGGCAACAGAGTCAATGAGGATATTGCCTTCGGCATCCAGCGAAATGTTTTTACCTTCAATTTCCCCGGCTTCTAATACGATATCGCCTACGGCTTTAAGCGAAATATCATTCCCTGTAATCTTGCCTAAACTACCAATTACCTGTTTCTCTCCGAACTTGGTGCGCTGTACGTTAATCACCGGACGGACATGTACCGACTGGGCGGCAATGTTGAGATTTTTATCAGCAGAAACCGTTCCGCCGTAAATATCCAGTGGCCCGTTCACCACTATTTCCAGGTTGGTTTCTGCAACATTTAAATTACCCCGAACATGCAAACTGCCGCTGCTACAGTACGGAGCATCAGCGCATTCCAGTGCTTCGCCAATGGTGACGTAGTTTGCTCGCAACTCCATGGCGGCGGAGGGTGACAGATCAATGCTGCCGAGGGTAACGCTAGCCCCATCCATAACTGGCTCGTGACTACTTACCTTGTAGATGGCAATAGTGTTATGGGTAAGATGTACAATAGGCACCACAACTTGTTGCCCCTGGATATCTCTAAATTCAGGCCAGATAAGGTCGCCATATATATTCTGATCCCATTTATCTACTGGAAATGCCTGACCAAATACCAGATTGTGGTCTGCAGCAAAACGTTTGGTATTTGCATAGAACAGATTAATTTGGCCTGTTTCATCCCCTATGGATGTCCGGTCTATCACTCGGCGACCAATAGCCCGCTTGATTTGCTCCAGAATTAATAAACGCTGAACGAAGGTGTCACCAACCCGTTTTGGCACTTTGTATACTGGAATAAAGGTTGTTATACCCCCCGAGCCAATAGGTACCCATAATGGTTCTGGTACCTGATCTTTGCCGAGGCCCAGCAAGGCGTTGTAATAGCTTTTTATGGAAGAGTGTGTAAAAGCGCTGGACGAAATATAGTCCGGTTTTGCGTATAAATAGTCGCTACTGTTTACAAATTCATAAGCAATATTGGACGAAAGATCTGTTTCTATCTGTCCGTTAGGATAGTGCTGGGCATTTGCCAACCCGGCGAAACCGGATAGAACCAGTATTAACAACAAAGCACTGTTTGCGATTAAGTGAGCATTTTTGATGGATACTATTTTCATAATTGTATTCTCCCTACTCACCTTTAAGAAAACCAGTTAATGACTGAATCCCAAGCGCCGCGTACCGACTGAGAGATGCTGTCTATATAGTTTTTTATAGTATCGATAACGCTGTCGATGTACTCAAAGAAAGCCGTAGTACTCATCGCGTTTACCTGAGATGTTGTTTTATTGGTTGCCGCAGCAACAAAGTTACGAAGAGCATCTTCATTGGGCGCATCAAATTCCACGGAGGGGCCATACAGGCCACCGTGGGCAATGAACAGGGCAGCACGTGTATTTACGGTATAGGTTCGGGATAACGATCTATTCGAAACACAACTAGGCATGGCGCCCGGGCCTTCCGGTATTTCAAGCTTGTCACATTCGTCCCAGGTTTCTTTTCGTCGATAGTTTGTGTCCTGCTGACCGATAGATCTCACATATATTTTATTGTCGGAACTGGGTTCAATATCTACGTTACCCACAAACTCCATAAATGAAAAATCGTTGACAACAGAGTGTTGCGTTTTAATTTTCGTTTCTCCTGAAGCGTATAGGGATCCTGGCGGAGAGTACACTAATGGAACAATTTTTAAGGCTCCCTCTATTTTTCCTGCTTCATTGCTCGCCCCCCAGTAGGTATCGTTGTTTGACTCCAGGGACGTCGACTCTTCGTAGTGCTCTACAATGAGTTCTGTTCTATATCGCTCGTTTATGAACTGACCTACATTCAGAGAAAGTTCACTCCCAGGGTCCAGGGTTGCGATTTCTGCAGAGGAGTTTGTTAACTTGCCGGAGGCATCTACCTTAAGCTGACCGGTAGCGTATATTGCTACCTGCTTTGCAATATGAGGGACAAATGAAACTTCTTCAGACCAATCTTCATTGCCTTGGTTTACACGAAAATAGGGATTAATGTTTTCTACACTGTTACCTGCAAGCTCCACAACGGTTCCTATTATTTGTGCACTCAGGTTGTTAACTTTTTGCCCGCTGCTGCCCTTGCTGCTTGTTTTGTAATAGGTGCCGCCTTGATAGGCTTCGCCTGAGTTAACATTGCCGATTATTTCTGGATCTGCGCTTGTACGATATGGCGTTAATGACCCATTCCGTACCACACCGTTATCGCTTTTAAGCACCACTTTGCTGCCAACAATGTACCCACCGAAACGATTTAGCACACTAGCTTCACCTTCCAGGCTGACAGAGTGTGAAAACAAACTAGCATTATTCTCTACAATAAAGCCGGCAATCTGCAGTTCTGCAGTGCCTCGAATTGTTGCACTCTCTTTTAAAAACACTTCACCTTTGGCAACCAGGTAGACGATATTTCCGTAGAGGTCGTTGTTTATATTTAGGTCATTGCGAGAATGAATATTTAGATAGCCCATAGTAGACAGCGCGGAATTCAGTTCGAGCGTTGCCTCTCTTCCCATGGACTGCACTTTTAAACCTTCGTCAACAACAAATAGCTTGCCGTTATACGTTGTGGTTGCAGTTACATCCGCATCGGTACCTAGTACGGCGTTTAATTTAAGATTTTCTGTGGTGGCAATATTCACACCCAGTGATTCAATATTTCCTGATAGTGTGTTGGTATTCAGGGTCTTGTAATTACTGAGATTAAGGGGCCAGGTGCTAATAATTTCCAAATCCCTATAATTTACCGCCAGCCCCCCTAGGTAGATATTGACAGCACCTGAGGCAATAAGCTTATTGCCGTTATCGTCTGGAGTATACTGTCCTCCACTATAGGAGGCACGATAGTGGGTAGATACAAGCCCTTGCAGCTGCAATTTACCCGTTATGATATCTACGCTTGCCGCACCGGGAGCGAGCAAGCCACTAATCTGCATTGATGCTGTATTAAAGCTTTTAAGCTGGCCAATATCGTTAGTGGTCTCGTACAAACCGGATGCCACTTTAGCCTGAGCTAAAGTTATGCGGCTAGCATTTTCGAAGCTACAGTTGGCACATGTAAATTGAGATGAGCTACTCGAATCGGTATTAAGGATAATAATATCGGCGGTTTCACCAAGTACTCGGATTTGCCCTGAAAGCTCTGCACTCTTTACACGCAGCACGATAACTTTTGCAGCAGCAGCTCCCGCTTTTGAAAAATTAACAATATCGAGGGTACGCTTAACCGTTAAGTTTGCAACATCGTTTATAGATATGCCTGCGTCGTTTGCCTCATTAACAATGAGCTTATCGGAGGATTCACCGCCAAGCGAAACAGCAGAATAAACTGTATTTTCTGAACACGATGGTTTAGCGATGATCTCTGATTCACGAGGAGTGGAGTAACTTCCCTGGTAACCATTTAGTTCGTATGCCGTACTCACTCGATACTGGTATTGGGTGCGGGTCGCTTTTCCGTCCGGCAAATTGAAAGAATTTCCTTCGTGATTGCTGGCCAGGTTTGACCATGAAACATTCTGCAAAGCTTGGCCAATGGGTGCAGAGCGCTCTTCAACCTTATATAGGATTTTATCTACATAGTCACTGTTTATGGCGTCCTTGGCCCACTGAACATCGAAGCCTGTATCGCAATACGTAATGTAAGGATATGGGCTAACCTGATAAGGGGGTTCAGGTTTCGCCAGTACAGTTAAATAGGAATTGGACCGATTAACGGGCCAGTTAATGCTGCTACCTGTTTCCGGCGAGGTATACACATAATGACCTTTGCTGTGGTACGAGTACACTCCTGGTTCGAGCGAAATTGTGAAACTAATACTGCCATCGCCGTTGTAGCCTCTCGAGGCGACCTGCTCACCTGTTCTTTCGTTGACGACATAAAAAATGGCGTTGTAGCTATTATCTACTCGGTGGGGGTTATTATCATCAGGGAAGGTATGGGAAAAAGTTACCTCTGAATTCTCTGTGTAAGTGCCAGCCCAACCAGGCAACGTTAGTGCACAAGGCAACGCAAGTAGCAACCAGAAAACGCTCTTAAATCTAAATTTCATCCTATTTCCCCATTGATGAAGGACTTTTTAATAATTTATTTATTTTCGCTCGCAAAAAAGAATACGGTAGTAACTAGATTATCTATCTGAGCTGCAAACCCAAACTATACTCGAATACATACTCTGCCGTAAAAAACTGAGCGTCTCGGGCAGAGTTAGCGGCGACTGTTTGCACCGCACAAAGCGGGCGAGTTTATAAAAACTGGTAAAATCCAGGCTATAATTAAAGGCAATTTACTGCGGCTCTACGGGAGATACACTCCAACAAGCTTACCCTGTGTTTCTCTATTCATACATTCGTCGAAACGAAGAATAACTTCTTTTTGCGACATCTGAGCGGCGAGTAGAAGAGAGAATATTGCATCGAATTTTGGGTGATCCGCATAAAGGACGAACCGCGAAGACCCACAATACCCTTTCATATGGTCAACATAGGCATTCCCTGCTTCACTATAGATATGCAAGTTCTCGGGCACAGCAGATGCGGTAACAGCCGGGTCAGCCTTAGCAACAATCGAGACTGCTAAAAGGAAAAACAAGAGATTCTTACGCATATTTAGTATTCTCGAAATATTACTCTTTCTCGCGTTAGTCGAGTCCACACAAGCCTTAGTTATAGGCCTGTTCAAGAACAAGCACCGCGCTACACTCAGCCGCCACCATAAAAGCAGTGTGCACCAAAGCACCATCACTTTTAACGCTCGCCAACTCTACAGCCTGTTTTTCACACAGCCCCTCAGCCACTCCAGCATAAACATCCAGCTCAATGGCTTTGCTCAAATTTTCACCAATAACATTTAACACCAACTTTGGTAACACGGGATCGTCCACCCCCTCTTCTGAAGGTGCAGTAACAAAACCATAGTGGGCCACAACTACATTAAGGGGCTGATTGATTTTTGAGCGGTCGAACGCTGCTTTAACGATTTGAGCGATATCAAATTCCGCCTTACCAGCCGCTTCTCCAATTTCTTTTGCAATACCTTCATCAATGGCTACACCGATAGCGATGCCCATGGGGCCCATAGAAGAAGACAGCATCATGCCTGCGCCAGCACCTTTGCCAGAGAAGTGCATGCGATGCCCCTCTGGCAGGCTTACGCTGTGTTCTACGTTGTTTTGTGCGAGCTTAGCGCAAGAAGTGAGGGTGAAAAATATTAGCCCGGTACAAAGAGCAGGAAATAACAGGTGGAGTGTGTGTAAAAGGGTTTTCAAACAGTTTCCCTCAATAACAGAAATAATTCCATTTATTAAAATTTTTGCAAATTAAAGCACAGATCTACTGGCAGTTAAACAGGAATTATTTATTAGCTATTTGGCTTACATAGCTATGCTTTAGAATGAGCGCAATGAATCGTTAGGCTTCGTTGCTGCAGGGGGCTTGCCAACAGGAAGCGCATAACCCGCCTTCCCTGGTTCTATTGATTTACTTAGTATTGAGTGACTCTAACCGTTAAGCACTGCAAGTCGTTTTAGGCTGGGAGAGCGCCTCTTGCTGGAGGCTAGAGAGTATTGTCTACCAGGCTGGCAAACCTGCTTAAGAACTTGCCTCTGATAAGAGCTTACCGCTTAATGAGGGGTAACTGTTGCAATAGCCCCCCGCTTTATTTGCAAAGTGTGAGGGCCTGGTATATGCGTTTTATAGTGTTTTATTCAACATGTGCACCGTCTTCTCCATATCCGCTTCTTTATCGTCAATAAATTTAAATTTATTCCAGGCCAGCCGTATTACATCGTTGTGGTGAACACGCTGTTTTCCTTCTGTGCGAATATCGTTAATGAAGCACCCGTTGGTGCTGCCTTTGTCTTCGAGGTAAAACTCTTTATATTCTGGAAAGTACTCGTTTTCCTCCACCACTAAGGCGGCATGGTTTGAGCTTACCGCGCTGTCGTCGATAACAATGTCGTTACCAGGGTGGCGGCCCATGGTTACGCCACTGTCGGTGAGTTCAAATTTATGTACGACAACGTCATCCATTAATTGAGCTAGCATGGCCATGGTTTTCCTCCGGGGTTTTAATTTTTACAGCCGCTATAAATAACCCGCTTTACGCGCTTCGCTGGCGAAATCTCGCTTGATGGTTTTTTTCAATACCATTGCCAGTTCGGCAGCACTATCATAACGGTCTGTTGCATCTTTTTGTAAACATTGGTTGGTGATACGCGAAGCACTGGCAGGCAGTTCTTTGCGCACGGTACGCACGCCTCGGTGCCTGCCGTGAATAATTTCGTAGGTGAGGCTTGCAAGGTTATCACCGGCAAATGGCAGCTTGCCCGTTAGCAACTGGTAAAAGGTTACTCCCAGGCTGAAGATGTCTGCGGAATGATTGACCTTTTTCCCTTTTAATTGCTCGGGCGACATGTAGAGCGGGCTACCAAGAATTTCACCGGTGCTGGTTTTTGAGTCGTCCACCAGCCGCGCTATGCCGAAGTCGGTGACTTTCACCTGGTAGGGTGAGGGGTTGTACATGATGTTGCCGGGTTTAATATCGCGGTGAACAATGTTGTTGCCGTGGGCGTATTGCAGGGCTTCGGCCACATCGGCGATTAGGCGATACACTTCAAAAGGTGGCAGTAAGTTGTTTTGCTTTACAAAGGAAGACAGCGGCCTGCCTTCAACGTAGTCCATTGCGATAAATGCGAGATCCGTTTCTTCGCCTACATCATATACTGAAACAATATGGGGGTGATTTAAACGGCCGGCGGCTTCTGCCTCGCGGAAAAAACGCAATTTTAGCTCTTCTATTTGATCGGGCTGAAACTGATTGAACTTAAGTGTTTTTATTGCCACCTGACGAGCAATTTTTGGATCGAAACCCAGGTATACGATGCCCATCGCTCCGCGCCCAAGCTCCTGTAGGATTTCGTAACGACCCAGTACTTTTTGCTGCATATCACGCGGGTTAATCACGACGGTGGAGGCCACGTCTACCACGTCGTGCAGGGTTTTTGGCGGTGCCGCCAACATATTTTGAAAGGTTTGAATTTTTTGTTCGGTATCGCGAAAGCTTTTACTTTTGGCCTGTAACTGTGTGAAGGTTTCTATGGCTTTAGCGTATTGTTTTTTGCCGGCGTAGGCGGTACCCAGGTCATAATATTTTTGCAGCACCATTTTGTTTGAAGAGCAGCAATCCAATACTACAGGTACTTCCTCCAACTGTCCCTGTGCCATGAGTTCGGCAGCCATGTATACACCGGCTTCATCGGCACGAAGTTGCAGCCTTGCATTACGCTCGCTATGACTGCACCACATGCGCATGAGCACAAAGCTGAGGAATATCCATATGCAGTGCCCAGCCATTGGCAGCCACCAGCCTTTGTTCGCCGCCAGCACCATTTGGCTGATGAGCATAAGCATAAGAATTATTGAAACGGACAACAAGCCAGTGACTAAGGATACTCTGGGGCTTAAAAATACCAACAGCAGGCTGCCAGATAAAAATATGGCCGTACTAACACACACAAACCACCAGGGCTGATAGGCCAGCTTTCCGTTCAGCATACTGTAACTGGCACTGGCCAGGTCTTGCAGATCCGCAGCGGACTCCCCTGCTATAAGCACATAATCCGGGAAAGCGCCTCTGGCCAGGCCTTCTTCTAAGGACATGCTGTTAAACAAGGGTGTAAGCCTTTCAGTTACGGTGTTGTAGGTGAGCAAGCGGCCTTGAGGAGAGGTGGCAATTATTTTATCTCCCAAGGCCAGGCCTTTATCCCGCTGCCAGTAAAAAGACCAGGGGTTATTATCACTGGCCTCCCCCGCCAGCTTGGCGGCAGCGAACAAATAGTAAGCCAGAAATTCACCGTAGCTTAATTCTTCTCCCAAAAAGGCAATTAGTTGCCTCTCGCTTTTTTCAGCATTAAAAAGCGGGTAATGGGCAAGACCGGGCTGAGGAAAATACATTTCATCTGCCGATTCTTTAATTGCACTTGGCGGCCAGAACCAGTTTCGAAGAGGAGTGGCAAGCCTTTCCAAGGCGCCCGCTTGCATTGCTACAGGCTCCTGACTGGAACGCAAACCAAGATGGCTACCCACTACTACTCGCTTGCTGCGCAATGTATCCAACAATAATTGTTTTCGCCTGAGCAACTCCTTCGCCTGCTCTGCCGACTTGCCCTTTGAGCTGGATTTCGCGATGTCGTTTAGCAGCGTGTCCGCCACCCCTTGCTGTAAATCGAAGGCGCCCGGCAATAGCAAGCCCACTGTGGCATCTGAGCTGTGAAGAATATTGGAGAGTAAGGCCCCTAATTTACCTGCACTGTGGATATCTTGCTGCCAGGCACGCAGCTCAGCATCCGGGATTTTTATTAAGCCTATATTGGCACCACCTTTTGGTGCTTCTATTAAATAACTGCTGGCTACAAATAGGGGGCTGTTGAGTTTAGATGTCCAAGAAATAAAACTGGCGGGAATTAAGGCTAGCATTAAACCGATAATTAGAACCCAGGCTCTAAGGCTTAGGCTGGCTAGAAAGGTAATCAGTTTATTGGCCGACATTGGCGAGTTCTTGCTCTCTATTATTTATTGTCTTTATTTGAGGCACTTGCTACTCGGTAAAATACACACCGGGTATCCAGCTTTTTTTAATTTTTAAGGTTCTTTCCAGGTCGTTTGGCAGTGTGGCGAGGTATTCAAATTCGTGGGTACCTATAGACACTATTACACCCTGCTCCAATATTACTTCAGAAACTTTTAAACCGTTGGCCATGATGCCATTGGTACTGTTCTGGTCCACCATTTTCCAACCGTCTTTCAGTTTCTCGATGCTGGCGTGTCTGCCACTTACGGTTGGGTCTTCTATTTTTATGGGGCATTCCGGGCTGCGACCCAGCAGGGTGCTTTCGCCCAACTGGTAGACTGTGACGGTATTTCCGTTAACAAGGTGCCTCAAGTAGGCCATGAACATACTCCGAGATTGAAAAGGACCCAAAGAAGAGCGTAACAGCAAAACCCGCACTTTGGTACTAGAGTATGTGCGAACCGTGTCGCGAATAAAAACAACAAGGCTCATCGCCCAGCTAATGGCGAGTGGCATTCTCCAGCGTGCTTACCAATTCCCGAAAGGTATCGTGATTCTCTGCATTCATCTCCATTAACAGGCGGTGTGCTTCCAATACTCGCTCCTGCACTTTGTCTTCATCTTCAACTTCTTCCGGTAATGCCACCACCGGAGACGCCAGCGGGCCTGCGGTAACGGCGGGTTCTGCCGGGTGGTCGTCCACAATGGTAAAGATATCCTCAAAGCCCATAGAGGCCAAGAGCCGAGTAATACTTGGGTTACTGGAGACTACGGTTGGGTCTTTGTAGTGTAACTGACGCCCTTTGATGGATATCTTGGCCATAAGCCCAAGGGTGGTGCTATCTATGGCCATTGCATCTGACAAGTCGAAGACAACCGAACAGAAATCGGGGCTGCTGAACATGCGCTCGATGAAGTCGTCAAAAGACAAACACAGGGTTAGCCGCACGTCTCCTTCCATTTTAATAACGAATACACCGCGATGCTCCGCTACCTTAATTTCTCCAGAACTCATACTTCTCTCTCTGATGCCTCTAGAACACGCGTCAAATGTCTGCTTCGGGCTTTAGTTAACCATTTCCTTGAAGTGTACTTGTGGATCCGGGGGCGCATTATACCGTTTTTGGCTATAGCTAAATACTGACTATAGCCCGAGGCCATTCTTAAAAAGCCCTAATCATCAATATAGCAATATCATCCGGCACTGTTTCCAGTTTATTGAGCTTTAAGGCTTGGCTCACGCTTTCGATATCCTCACCTTGCAATGAACGCTGCGACAGACTCTCGGTTTTGGACGCCAAGGTGTTGAGCAAATACGCTTCTTTTTCAATGAGGTCCTGTGGCGGCAGCACTTCCAGAATGCCGTCCGAGAAGATAACCAGGCTAAAGTTCTCTGGTAGCTGGATCACATTTACTTCCCATTCGGCATCTTCGAATATACCCAATGGCTTGCCCTTGCCCTCCAGAAACTCGGAGCGCCCTCCGGCGATGAGCGCAGGCAGCGGCAGATGACCGGCAACCACGTAGCGCATCTCCAGGGTTTCGATGTCGATTATTCCCACGAAGCAGGTAAGGTGACAGCCCACCTGAGAGTGCAGTATCTCGCGGTTGATGAGCTTTAACAGGGTACCGGCATCACGACGGAAAGATTCCTCGGTGGTAAAGATGTGATGCTCACGAAAAACCCGTCGCACCAGTTGCTTGAGCCAAACAGTGACAAAGGCTGGCGCGGCGCCGTGACCGGAAACATCGGTAAGGTAAAACGCCAGATACCGTTTGCCCAGCAGGCCGTAATCGATAAAGTCGCCACTGAGGTACAGGGAAGGGATTACCTTGTAGTTCACACTGATAGAGCCATACTGGCTGGAGTTGCGAGGCATAAGCTTGCGCTGCACACTGCGACCAGCCTGCTGGTCGTGCTCCAGACGGCGAACGTATTCTTGCAGCTCCCTGTTCACGTGCTCCAGTTTCTCCCGGTACACGCGGTTTTCGTCCCTCAGGTCTCTGCGCTCCAGTGCTCTGCGTATGGAGTGAACCAGCACTTCCATATCCACCAGAGGCTTTACCAGGTAGTCGCTGGCTCCATGGCGCAGCGCTTCCACAACATCGCGCACCACTCCCATGCCGGAGACCACTATTACGGGTATGTCGGGGTGAGATTTACGCACTTTTTTTAACACAGAGAGCCCGTCTACATCGGGCATACAAAGATCGGTAACAATAAGGTGGGGAGTGTTGCTTTCGAGCCAGCTGATACCTTCTTCAGCATGACCGACTTGATGCACGATAAAGCCAGAGTCCTCCAGATAGGCGACAATGCTTTGTCTTACAATCGCGTCATCATCTATTACTAGCAACTGTCGCGGCGATTCAGGCATCCGATTACTAACCGTTTATTCTTTACTTTTTTCGACAGGAGTAAGCTTTTAACACTACTCTTATATTTAGCAACGCGCAAGCTATGAAAATTATAAAAATTGCGTTAACGTTGCACACAAGTTGAGCAGTATGTTCAGCATATGGCCACTCTCATCAAGCACCTGGAGACTGGCCTTCACTTTCAATAAAAACCCTTAAAACATAGGATATCTTGATGAATCTTGCTAACAGAGACTACCAGGAAAAGCGAAACTTTATCCGCATGAAAGTTGAAACACCCATTTCTATTCAGCTTGTCAGTGGAGACGAAACTTATCAAGGCGTTTGCAGGGACTTAAGTGGTGGCGGTTTATTGGTAGAGCTGGCAACAGCACTGCCCGTTGGTACCGTTGCAGAGGTTTCCATTAAATCCAGCCACGGTCATAGCCCAATGTTGCAGGCCCGGGCAGTGGTAAGCCGCGTAGAAGCACAGCCAGATACAACCGAACACCCTTGCCTACTGGGTATGGAAATAGAAGAGGTCATTAGCAACAGTTAATAATTTTTTTAATTTGTTCGCGTAAGTTATTCTTTTATAAGCGCGAATTAAATTATTCGAGAAACTCGGGCTAATTGATAAAAGCCTGGGCAAGGGTCTTTTCTCCTCGAAATATGCAAACAGTTCATTCCAGAAAATTGCCGCTGTTTCAGGCACCGGGGCTTTCTTCCCCAAAAAAACCTCCTCGCTAGAAATCAAACTCCTCGTCTTCCCCTACATCGCCAAAATCGTCTTCCACAATACCGTCATTGATTAGGAATTCTCGGCGCTGCAAATAAGCATCGCGAATAAAGATATACAGGTCGCCGGACATGAGCTCTTCGGAGGCCAATAGCTCTGAGCGCAGGTGAACCATTTCGAGGGCAACAGCAGAGTACGCCACGGTTTTAGAATCCACATACCAGAGAGGATGAGATACCCAATCCACAGGCGCTGCGACACCCGACGCCAGAGTATAAGGCCCGAGAAAAGGCACGACGATGTAGGGCCCTTGTGGTACACCCCATACTGCAAGGGTTTGACCAAAATCTTCGCTGTCTGATTCCGGGAGGCCTGCGTGCTTGGCAACATCAAAGAGGCCAACCACACCCACTGTGGAGTTTAATAGAAAACGGCCAGTGTCGTGACCGGCCTGCTTCCACTTCCATTGCAACACATCATTGAGTACCTTTGGGATCTCGCGCAGATTTGAAAAGAAGTTGTCTACGCCGGTTTCCACGGGCTGCGGCGCTATTTTGGTATACCCCACGGCAAGGGGACGGAAGAACCAGCGGTCCAATGTCATATTGAAGGAGAACATGGCGCGATTGAAGGATTCCAGGCTGTCTGTGCTACCTGTGCTGCTGGCAGCTTCCTCGAAACTGGAATCATCAAAACCCGCCTCATCGAAATCCGCATCAAAGGATTGTTGTTCCTCGAAGCTGGTATCACCAAATGCATCTTCGGCTGTATTCTCATGCACTAAGGGCTCGGCGGCTGCGGTATCCGAACTCAGCTCAGAATCTAAATCGGGCTCTTTTTCGGCATTGGAAGCACAGCCCACTTGCAGGCTTAGAACCAGCAATAGCGGCAACAGCTTAGATTTTTGCTTTACAAACATGCGCATTAATTGTGTTGTTTTAGGGAATAGGTTCGATAGACAAACTGCCCTACATGGGCGGCGTGCAAACTATACTACAACAAAGTGATATCTTCGTAAGGTTTCACTGCGTTTCAGCCTGGCTTAACGCGAGTACATTTTTACTAAGCGAGCGCATCCAGCACCTGTTGCCATTGTTTATTCAAGCGTTTATCGGATACGGGGAAAAGCGTCTTTAAGGTTTGCGCGAAGAGGGAAACCCGCAGCTCTTCTATCATCCAGCGATACTCTTGCCAGGCTTCCAGCTCCCAGTAGCGGGTAGGCCCGAAACGCTTTAGTGAGTCTTCATGCTTTTGCCAGTGGCCTTGCAGGCCGGCGATTAAAACTCTATCTCGCTGCGGGTTTTGGGGGGCTTTTTCGATACGCTTTAAAATAGCCTGCAAGTAGCGAGGATATTGCTTTAGCCAATTAAAAGGGCATTGCCACAAGAAGCCTTCGCTGAACAGTTCTTCCAGCTGCTTGTTGATATCGCCAAAGGCAAAGGCCAGGGCAAGCGCATTTTTATTGGATTTCATGGCTTTTTTTATTTCCACACAAAGCACTAATATTTCTGCCAGTGCTGCTTCATATTGCTGAGCAATCTCAACTACCTGTGAACGCCCACTTTCTACGCACGCTTTGAAGGTATCTTGCTCGCGAATGCTTTGTGTTCCCTCCGGGAAACAAGCCTGAGCAATAGCGGCGTGAATAATATCGTCGATTACCTGTGCTCTGCTGCCCATATTTACCACGGTTAGCCCCAAGTCTTTTCCTTTCAGCAAATCCCTTTTTAAATATTTAATCGTTTGCGCCAACTGTAACGTGGCCAAGCGAACAATACCTTTTTCAGTTTCATAGCGCGCCTCCAGAGGATTATCCAGTACCGACAGGCTTACACTTTCTTTTTTATCAAGCAGTGCGGGAAAACCTTTTACTTGAATGCCGTGCTTGGGAAGTTGTACCGAATTCTGCAAGGCACCAAAATCCCACTGGGTAATGGCTTGCTTTTCCATAGAGTGATGCGCCGCTTGCACACTGCGCTTCACTTGCTGGCGATAGCGGCTGCGCAATTTCTCCAGGTTTCTATCGCGATCGATAATCTTGCCATTTTCATCGACTACCTGAATATTCATACGATAATAATCGTCCAGATTCTCTAGCGGCCAATCTTCACTCTCGATATTGACATCTGCTATAAGCTTTAGCACTTCCGCCAAAACCTCATGCAATGCACGCTTGCCTGCCTGCACACGAGACAAGGCTCGATCAACATATTGCGGTACTGGAACGATTTGTTTTCGGATTTGTTTAGGCAGCCCCTTCACCAGTGCAATGCATTTATCGCGCAGCAAGCCGGGCACCATCCACTCTAGCCGGCCCTGCGGAAGCATATGGAGAAACTCAACGGGCACCCGAATACTCACACCGTCATCTGCATGACCGGGTTCAAAGTGATAGTGCAACGCCAAGGTAAGCCCATCGACTTCAAGCGTATCTGGAAATTGGACCCCGGTCACGCCGTCCGCCTGGTGAAGCATTAACGAAGCGCGGTCCAGCATGAGCACGTTCGGCTTTTCTTGTTCTGCTGTTTTTCGCCAATGCTCAAAGCCCGCAAGGTTGGTAATATCGGCTGGAAGCGTTTCCTGGTAAAAATCATAGATAACCTGATCGTCCACCAGAATGTCTTTGCGCCGCGCTTTCGCTTCCAGCGATTCAATATCAGACACTAACCAGCGGTTATAGCTATAAAAATGTTTAGCGTTGGTTTCGTTTTTATCAGATTCTTGCGCTATTTTGCTCCAGTGCACCTGTGCGCTTTCCAGGTTTTTACGCACACTTTTGTGTTTTTCGTACTTGCCCTCCACAAGCGCTTCACGAATAAATACACTGCGCGCCTCTTCCCTATTCACTTTTCCATAGGGCACTCGTTTCTTTTCTACGAGCGTGAGACCGAATAGTGTTATTCGATCATAGGCCATCACCTGCCCGGAGTGTGCATCGTAGTGGGCTTCATAGTAGTGGTGCTTCAACAGATGTCTGCCAGACTCCAATGCCCAATCCGGGTTTACTTTTGCCACCATATGAGCGAAGAGTTGACTCGTCTCTAAAAATTCCGCCGCCATTAGCCATTGGGGTTTCTTTTTAAACTGGGATGAGCCCGGGAATATTTGGAACTTACGGTTTCGACTACCCAAATATTCTATGCTGGGTCGCTTCTTCTCTTTTTCGCCTTTCTGACTATTTTTTTTGTCTTCGTTTTTAAAGCCGAGGTTACTCAACATACCTGCCAGTAGGGCTCGGTGTATGGACTCGTAATTAGAGGGCTCGCTATTTTCCTTTAAACCCAAGGTTTTTAGGGCCAACCTTAACTGGTGATGCAGATCTCGCCACTCTCTAACACGCAGATAGTTGATAAATTCCTTTTTACACATTTTTTGAAACTGGCTACGAGTGAGCTCCTGCCGCTGCTCCTCGAGGTAATCCCAAAGTTTGATATAGGCGATAAAGTCGGACTCTTCGTCCCAGAAGCGTCGATGCTTTTCATCGGCAGCCTGCCGCTTATCAGCCGGTCGTTCACGAGGGTCCTGAATACTCAAGCCGCTAACGATAATCAGCGCTTCTTTTACGCAAGCGTATTTTTTTGCTTCAACAATAATGCGGCTAAGGCGAGGGTCCACAGGCAAACTGTGCAGCTGGCGCCCCAGCTTTGTAATCACGCCCTTTTTATCCACCGCCTGTAATTCTTCAAGCAACTTAAAGCCGTCACTTATCAAACGGTTTTCCGGCTTATCCACAAAGGGAAATTTGCGGATATCACCAATTTTTAACTGCAACATTTGCAGGATGACTGCCGCCAAATTAGTGCGCTGGATTTCCGGGTCTGTAAATTCGGGGCGACTGTTAAAATCGTCTTCGTCATAAAGACGATAGCAAATACCCTCTGCTACACGACCACAGCGACCTTTGCGCTGATTGGCACTGGCTTGTGAGATAGCTTCAATAGGTAAGCGCTGAACTTTTGTTCTCACACTGTAGCGGCTGATTCTCGCTCGCCCCGGGTCGATCACATAGCGAATACCCGGCACGGTTAGCGAAGTCTCCGCAACATTGGTTGCCAATACCACTCGCCTGCCGGCGTGGCTTTGAAATACGCGGTTTTGTTCCGCGAGGCTTAAGCGCGCATAGAGCGGCAGCACATCAAGGTGATTAAAGCCCGCTTTTTTAAGTGCGTGAGACGTTTCTCGGATTTCCCGTTCACCGCTAAGAAAGATAAGAATGTCCCCTGCACGGCTACGAGAGCTTTTTACTATTTCGTCAACACAGCCCACAATGCCTTCGGTAACATCGTCGTGCTCGATATCCCAGGGACGATAGATAGTTTCCACCGGATAGGTGCGACCAGACACTTCGATTATGGGAGCGTTGTTAAAATGCTTGGAGAATTTTTCCAGGTCAATGGTGGCGGAGGTAACAATTAATTTAAGCTCTGGGCGTTTTTGCAACAGGCCCCGCAGGTAACCCAGTAAAAAGTCAATATTTAAGCTGCGCTCGTGAGCCTCATCGATAATTAATGTATCGTATTTTAACAGCAGTGGGTCTTGCTGAATTTCTGCCAGCAAAATGCCATCTGTCATCAGTTTAACGAGGGTGTTCTCGTTAGAATGGTCATTGAACCGAACCTGATACCCTACCGTTGTACCAAGCTTTACATTTAATTCATCGGCAATACGACTGGCGACGGTTCTGGCGGCAATTCGCCTTGGCTGAGTATGGCCGATCATGCCGCGCAGGCCACGCTTTAATTGCAGGCATATTTTGGGAATCTGTGTTGTTTTACCCGAACCTGTTTCGCCGGCCAGTACAAGTACCTGATTGGCCTCAATCAACTCAGCTATGCTGTCGCGCTTGGCAGAGATCGGTAAATTATCATCAAAGCTAATGCTAGGCAGCGCGGTAATACGGGCCTGCAGCTTGCTTTCCGCTTTTTCAACAAGCGCTGTTAACTCCGAGATTTTTTTATCGCAAGGAAGCGATTGCTGTTGACGCTTGGCAATAAAACGATACAAAGCGGTGATCTTCTGAGCCTCCAGAAAACCAAGCGTGTTCGTAAGTTGCGAGATCTGCTCCCTGGAAAAGGAAACAGTGCTTTGATCTGCCTGAGCCGCCACAATCAACTACCACCATTATTTTCGATGGCGCATTATACTCAAGCGCTTTTGGCTTAACAGCCTAACAAACCAGGCTCACGGTAATTTACTGCAACCTGGTGCCAAGCGCAGCCTTGTTTGGGCAGATACCCGTGGATTGAGCCTGCTCCTTAGCAGCGCTGAGCTATCATTCGCCAGGGTTACCGAAGGACATTAACCGCGCGTAGCGCTTCTCCAGCACACTATCGAGATCGGAGGCCATCAGCTGGTCGACTTGCTCACAAAGGCGTTGCTTCAAGCGAGCAGACATTACATCCATATCACGGTGAGCGCCGCCAAGAGGCTCGTCGATAATTTCATCAATAATGCCTAGGTCCTGCAGAACGCTGGAGGTTACCCCCATAGCCTCGGCGGCTAAAGGTGCCTTTTCAACAGTCTTCCAAATGATGTTTGCACACCCTTCGGGAGAAATAACAAAATAGGTTGAGTACTGCAGCATATTCAGTTGATCGCCCACGCCGATGGCAAGGGCGCCACCAGAAGAGCCTTCGCCGATCACGGTGCATATAATGGGAGTGCGCAAGCGGGACATTACTGCCAGGTTTTGAGCAATGGATTCACTGATACCACGCTCTTCACTATCGATGCCAGGGTATGCTCCAGGGGTGTCGATAAAGGTGAGTACCGGCAGCTTAAAGCGCTCTGCCATCTCCATCAAACGCAAGGCTTTTCGATAGCCCTCGGGTTTTGGCATACCGAAATTACGGCTTACTTTATCTTTTACAGAACGGCCTTTTTCTTCGCCAATAACCATCACTGGTTTGCCATCCAAGCGTCCAACGCCGCCGATAATGGCTTTATCGTCGCCAAAATGACGGTCCCCATGCAGTTCATCCCAGTCATCAAATATACGAGGGATGTAGTCAGCGGAGTATGGACGTTGCGGGTGACGTGCTACCTGAACAATCTGCCAGGGGCTTAAGTTTGAGTAGATTCGCTCGGTGAGCTTGGTGCTCTCCTCTCTAAGGCGCTGAATCTCTTCCCCAATATTGAGATCATTATCGCTGCCCACCAATTGAAGCTCTTCGATTTTGCCTTCCAGCTCTGCAATGGGTTGTTCGAAATCGAGGTAGTTCAGGTTCATGTAGTGGGTACTCTCTCGGAACTGTGTTTATACGGTTTATACGTTTCGTGGTTTGTACGTTTTGCGTTCGTTTTGTGAACACCTAAAGTCCACTAGTATAAGTAAACTATGTGGATGTGGCTGTTATCCAGTACATCTCTTGTCGAGGGAGCGGAAGTTTACACCGCTTGTGCCCCGTCTTAAAGGGTAAAAATGGCTTAAAAGGCAATAGCCTTTTAGGACAATACGCTTTGCTCGTTTCTGCACTAGTGGTAAACCAGCTCAACGTTATTCACGCCATACAGACGACGCAGATTATCTACCAGTTCATCGCTGGGCGCCCTGTTCCAAGTCTCTCCCAGCGTATAAGCAGCCTTGAGTTCAGCCTTATTATAGCTCACTACAATGGCGCATTTCCCCTCAGCATGCGCCTGTAAAGTGGACTTCAGTTGCGCGGAGTAATCCCCTTCAAGTGCCTCGCTTCGCCAGACCAGGCGGATCTGCTTCACCCTTGCCTCTCGCGCATCAACCAGGTCCGCCACCTTATCCGCACGCATTTTTAAACCGCCGCTGTAGTCGTCTGTGCTCACCTGACCCTCGACGACCAGCAAGGCATCTTTTACCAGCTTTTCGCGATACTCGTTATAGGCATCAGAAAATACCGCTACTTCGATGCGTCCGCTGCGATCATCCAGGGTGATGATGGCCATGGTATCGCCTCGCTTGGTTTTCATTACCCGCAAACCAACCACGAGACCAGCAACGGTCTGCTTATTTTTTTCGGGTTTGAGATCCACTATACGAGAGGAAACAAAATTGACCAGTTCATCGCTGTATTCGTCAATTGGGTGCCCGGTGAGATACAGACCCAGAGTTTCTTTTTCTCCATTCAAACGCTCTTTCATACTCCAGCGGCGAACACGGTGGAAGTCCTGATATACCGATTGGTCTGCGGAGGCGGCAGGTACAACCTCACCAAACAGGTCGCCCATACCGGCGCTAGCATTGGCATTTTGTTGCTCTGCAGCTTTTACGGCTTCGCCAATGGCTACAAACATAACTGCTCGGTCATAGTCGATATCCACTCCGGGGCCAAGCAGATCAAATGCACCACTTCTCACAAGCGCTTCCAAAGCGCGCTTATTCACTTTACGCCCGTCCACTCGCGCACAAAAATCAAACAGGTCTTTAAACGGGCCTCCTTGTCTCGCTTCGAGGATATTTTCAACGGGGCCTTCACCCAGACCTTTAATGGCCCCTAAGCCATAAATAATGTTGTTGTCTGTATCGACCGTAAATTGAAACTCGCCGCTGTTCACATCCGGCGGACGTAAATTTAATTTCATGTTGCGACATTCTTCAATGAAGGTCACAACCTTATCGGTTTTGTCCATATCCGAGGACATGGTGGCCGCCATAAAATGCGCCGGGTAATGCGCCTTCAACCACGCCGTTTGATAGGACACCAGCGCATATGCTGCCGAGTGAGATTTGTTAAAGCCGTAGCCCGCAAATTTTTCTACCAGATCGAAAATCTTTGTGGCCAAATCGGGATCAATACCCAGGCCTTTAGCCCCTTCGGCAAAGATGCTTCTTTGCTTGGCCATTTCTTCCGGCTTTTTCTTACCCATTGCACGGCGTAAGAGGTCTGCGCCACCCAAACTATAGCCCGCCAATACCTGGGCAATTTGCATTACCTGTTCCTGGTAAACAATTACCCCGTAGGTAGGTTCCAAAATGGGCTGCAAGCTGGTGTGCTGATATTTTGCATCGGGATAAGCCACTTTGGCGCGGCCGTGTTTTCGATTAATAAAATCGTCAACCATGCCCGACTGCAAGGGACCTGGGCGGAACAAGGCCACCAGTGCAATCATATCTTCCAGGTTATCCGGCTGCAGTCGTTTAATGAGGTCTTTCATTCCCCGAGATTCAAGCTGAAACACCGCTGTGGTTTCGGTGCGCTTTAGCATGGCAAACGTGGGCTGATCATCCAGGGGGATTTCGGCAATATCCAGCACGGCTTCGCCAGAACCTTGTTTCTGGCGGTTGATCATTTTTACCGCCCAATCGATGATAGTGAGGGTACGCAAGCCCAGAAAGTCAAACTTTACCAAGCCCGCATCTTCAACATCGTTTTTATCAAACTGGGTTACCAAGCCGCTGCCACTTTCGTCGCAGTACAAAGGTGCGAAATCAACAAGCTTGGTGGGCGCAATCACAACGCCCCCGGCGTGCTTACCCACATTTCGGGTAACACCTTCCAGCTGCAGGGCCATGTCCCAGATCTCCTGAGCGTCCCCGTCATGCTGCAAAAACTCCCTCAATACTTCTTCCTGTTCGAAAGCTTTTTGCAGCGTTATGCCGACATCCATTGGAATCATTTTGGAGAGTTTGTCGGCAAGGCCATAGGATTTGCCCTGAACCCTTGCCACGTCGCGCACAACAGCTTTCGCGGCCATTGTTCCAAAGGTGATAATTTGCGATACCGCATCGCGGCCGTAATTGTCCGCCACATAACCAATAACCCGATCTCGATCTTCCATGCAGAAATCCACATCGAAATCCGGCATAGATACCCGCTCTGGGTTTAGGAAACGTTCGAACAGCAGGTCGTATAGAAGTGGGTCGAGGTCAGTAATCTTTAAGCAGTATGCAACCAAAGACCCGGCACCAGAACCCCGGCCGGGGCCCACAGGAATGTGCTGGTCTTTCGCCCACTGGATAAAATCCATCACAATAAGAAAGTACCCGGGGAAGCCCATCTGAATAATAATATCCAGCTCAAATCTCAAGCGGTCCAGGTACTCTTGTTTGCGCTCACTGTAGTCTGGCTGCTGCTTATCTAAAATTCGTTCGAGGCGGTTTTCCAATCCCTCGAAACATATTTTTTCGAAGAACTGGTTTTCTGTCATTCCCTCGGGAATGGGATATTCCGGCAGGTAGTATTTACCCAATTCAATATCGAGATTACAGCGCTTGGCAATTTCCACTGAATTTTGCAGTGCTTCGGGTATATCCGAAAAAAGCGCTTCCATTTCTGCAACGGAACGAAAATATTGCTGATCGCCAAAGCGTCGCTCACGGCGGGGGTCATCCAGTACCCGACCTTCACCAATACATACACGCGCTTCATGCACATCAAACTGTGATGCATCCAAAAAACGAACATCGTTAGTTGCAACCACCGGACAAGACATTTCTGCAGCAAGCTCTACAGCCCTGTGAACATGAAGTTCATCGTTTTCTCTACCGGTGCGCTGAAGCTCCAGGTAAAAAGCATCTGGATACAGCGCCATCCACTCAGCTAAATGCTCCTTGGCATCCGCTTGATTACCATTGACCAGCAACTGACCAACGTCGCCAAACTTTGCACCCGACAGGGCAATGACACCTTCTGCATGGCGGGCCAACCACTCCTTGCGCAAGTATGGAATGCCGTGTTTCTGCCCTTCCTGGAAAGAGAGGGAAATAAGAGCAGTGATATTTTTATAGCCGACGTTATTTCTAGCAAAAAGGGTGAGCAGCGGTGGGCGCAATTCATCATCATCTGAATACACTCTAAAATCACAGCCACAAATAGGCTTGACCCCTGCACCCTGCGCCGCTTTATAGAACTTGAGCAGACCAAAGAAATTATGCTCATCAGATACGCCACAAGCCACCATACCTTCGGATGCAACCCGCGCTACCAGCGGCTTTATGCGAACAATGCTATCAACCAGGCTAAACTCGGTATGCACGCGAAGGTGAACGAATGATGACATTTTAAATTCCTACTTCAGCCTTTCGCTGCGAGCACTAACTAGCACTGCAGTACTGGGCAATAAAATCTTTATGAGACGGTAACTTGGTAATGAAATCTTGCAGTGAAGAACGATATTTTTCTAAATACTCTTTTAAATCTTCGCTGGACATTATATCCGCAATAGGGTGATACGTTTCTGGCATTATGCCCTGGCCAAGCATCACCTGGTTCCAGGAGTTGACCGTAAACAGCTCATCCGCGCCCCAATAAAGCCGCGCCGAGTCACTATACATAGCCACTCTTGAGCGCAGCGATTCTGGCACTTTCATGTTCTTGCAATATTGCCAGAATTCACTGTCATCACGTTGCGTTACTTTGTAATGCAACGCGACAAAATCCCGAACACTCTCAAGCTCTTCGATGGCCTGGCGGTTAAACTCATCCACATCCACCTCTTTGATACCAGTGAGAGGGAGCATGCGCATTAAACGGATTATCGATGAAGAGATCAAATGAATACTAGTCGATTCCAATGGCTCAATAAAACCACTTGCCAGGCCAATTGCAACGCAGTTTTTGTTCCATACCTTCAAGCGACGACCGGGCTTAAACTTGATAACTCTGGGCTCGTTAATGCGTTCGCCCTCTATATTATCGAGCAGTAGCTCCCTGGCTTCGTCCTCAGACATGTATTTGCTGGAATACACCAGGCCATTTCCAACACGGTGCTGCAAAGGAATTCGCCACTGCCAACCGTATTTATGGGCGATGGCTCGAGTGTAAGGGATAGGGTCTGCCACTGCTTGGGTTTGCACCGCTACGGCACGGTCACAAAGAAAAAGGTTTGTCCAATCCTGATACCCGGTATGTAAAGCCTTCTCAATAAGCAGGCCATTAAACCCGGTACAATCGATAAATAAATCGCCTTCAACCAGCTCACCAGACTCTAATGCCAGCGATTGAATATGACCATTCCCAGGGTCTATATTCACATTGCAAATTTTCCCTTCCAAGCGAGTTGCGCCTTTCTCTTCACTCAGTTTACGTAGGTATTTCGCATACAGGGTAGCGTCGATATGGTAGGCAAAACCTAGTCTTGGCTTATTGGTAATAGCGAACTTTCCAGCCAATGCAGCTTGCAGTTCTGGCGAATAATCACCGAATGGCGCATCCACTCCCTCATCCAAACCGCGTCGCCAAAAATGCTGAAACTCTCCCGCCCAACTGTCTTTACCTGTCTCACCAAAGGAGTGAATATATTTATCGCCAGGCTTACCCCAGTTTTCAAACTGAATTCCCAGTTTGAAAGTGCCCTGGGTTTCTTTTAGGTACTCTTGCTCATCAATCTGCAAAAGATGATGAAATGTTTGCATGGTGGGAATGGTTGCCTCTCCCACACCAATCGTTCCAATATCATCAGATTCAACGAGCGTCACCCTAACGTGGTGGTTCATCATCCGAGAAAGTGACGCCGCCGTCATCCAGCCCGCTGTTCCACCACCCGCAATGACCACATGTAATTTTTTATCGTTTTTCACTAGTCTCTCCACTGCTCCAGTTATTATTCACCTGACAAAAATTGCGCTTTCAGCAAACATTATTTACTTCGCCAGGGCATTACGTCTATTTATGAGCCGTTTTAAATTACTTGATGATGCGAGAATAAGATAGGCTAGCTGCAAATACCCACCGCTATGTAACTCAGTAATTGACTCAGCACTTAACTCATAGAGTTTGTCCTGGCTAATAGTGTAATACATGGAGGTGCCGTATTTACTTCCATCATTAAATTCTATATCTAGAGTAAAAGACTCCATTAAGTCGTGTGCCAAAAACTTTTCAAACATCTTCACAGAAGCGCCAAAACCATCATGCACTATATCCAGCTGGCGTGTCGCCTCAACGAGAAGGGGGCTACTTTCGCCACCCTCCAAAAATACTGTTTCCCCTTCTTCAGGCTTTGCTATTCTAGGGCTATTCAGATTCACAGATACAACGGGGGTTTTTTCGCCTGTTGATGCGTTTTCCTGCAGGCCAATTAAAAATGGCTCTCGCTGCACAATGGCCGGAATATATTCCGCCTGCCAACCGCTATTCGTAAGAAAAAGATTTTCATCCTGTCTAAAACCAAATAAAGCAACAGCCTGAAAAGCCCCTGTATCTTGAGATTTTTGAAAGAAAATGGGATATTCCTTATGAGCCTCTAAAATTTCAGTAGGAAATACAATAGCTCCACCAATATTGTCACCATATTCTGATTTTTTTTCGGTATTAATACGTAAGCCAGCGTGTTCTTTGTTATTTAGAATTTTAATGTTACTCATACTTAACCTAATTTTATATTTTCTGTAATTCGTGTTTTTCAATCGTTTGCAATAGCGCTCTATTACTAGGCAGAGAGCCAGACAACTTCTCTGCTTGCTGAATACTTTCGCGTACCTGGCGCAAGAACTTTTGCTCCGAATTACCTTCTGGAGCTTTCATATCAGCACTGGTCTCAAAACCCATGCCATAGAGCACGTACTGATAACTGGCGGAAGGAAATATTTCTTCCGTGTGTAGCAGGTCATGATGATAGGGTGGCCTAAACTTCCAAAGCTCCAGCAATTCTTTTAGTCCATCAGGCGCCGATGCCGGATCACTCACCTCGCACCAATAGGCAGTGTCTCTTCGCTGGGAGATGAGGTAGTGGAGCTTCAAAAATTCGATTATTTTTTCCCAGCGATAGGAGAATGTAGTATTAAAACGCTTCTCTACCAAGGGTATTGTGCTAGAACTCATTGGCAGCTCATCACGAATAAATTTCGCGGACAATTCAACCAATGCCAAAGCAGAGGCCTCAAGCGGTTCGATAAACCCGGCAGCCATGCCAACGGCAACACAGTTTCTATGCCAGAACTTCTCCCGATGACCGGCGCGTATTTTAATTTTCCTTACACTAAGCTGCTCTGCCACTGACGATTCTACTGAGCTGCCAATATAGGCCCGAAGCTCCTTTTCTGCATCGTCGTCGCTGATATGCTGACTCGAATACACATAACCTACCCCGCGCCGGGAAGAAAGGCCGATATCCCAGGTCCACCCTGCTGAGTGTGCCGTAGCGATTGTGGCAGAGGCAATGGGTGAATTCTGATTATCGTAGGGTACTTGCGTAGCGAGAGCCGTATCATTGATGGAATACTGCCGACAGTCCTTAAAAGGAATGTTGTAATGTTCGCCAAGTAGCAAGCAATGAGTGCCTGAGCAATCCACGAAAAGGTCGCCGTGAATATCGCCACTTTTTTCAGTTTTCAGGTAGGCGATTGATTCGTCTTCAGCAGCAACTACCTGAATAACATTATCACTAACATGCCTGACACCCAGCTTCTCGGTGCAATGCCGCTTTAATAAATCTCCAAATTTACCTGCGTCCAGATGATAACCATAGTTCAACACACCGGCGTACTCTGGAACTGTAATATTTTTTGGCGCGCAAGATAGCTCACAAATAGCGGCCTGCGGATTCGCAACAGCATCGTAAGCGCTGTTTGAAAAATGCCGCTGCCATAGGGCGTGAAAATTGGTCTCATTGTATGCTTGGGGAATAGTGAACGGATGATAGTAGGCATCGCCACCTTCGCCGTGCGACCAGTTTACAAATTTCGAACCTTGCTTGAATGAGGCATTACAACAGCGCAGAAATTCAGTCTCAGATACACCAATCTGTGAAAGAGTCATCCTCATGGTCGGCCAAGTTCCTTCGCCGACACCGATGGTATTTATATCCGGTGACTCAACCAAGGTTATAGAGACAGCTCTATTGTCAGCCTTTGCATAATTCGCTGCCAGGATACCCGCAGTTAACCAACCGGCTGCCCCACCGCCCACTATTACGATGTTTTTTATCATATTTATTTATCGCCTTCGCTTTGAGCTACGCAATAGTTTTACCTATTTAATGTGCAATTTCATTATTTAAAAACAAAAAAAGCCGCTGTTTCCAGCGGCCTTTCAGTACAGCTTAGGTATCTAAGAAATACTTAGAAGGTGTAGCGTACACCTGCCGCGTAACGAGCTCCCAAGTCTTCCAGAGAGAACATTTGACGCTCGGAACGACCGTACAAGCGAGAATCTTCGCCAGTAACGTTCAGGCCTTCCAACATAACGGAAAGGTTATCACTTACGTCATAACTAACACTGAAGTCGACCTGAGAGTAGGCTTCTGTGTAACCTGGAGCATTGTTACCGCCCTGAGTAGTACTGGACAGGAATTCATCACGCCAGTTATAAGCTACACGAATCTGAAGTCCATTTTTGTCGTAGAAGCCCACAAGGTTTGCAGTGTCACTCAAACCAATAAGAGCAAATTGCTCTTCGGTACTGGTGTTATCAAACTCCAGGTCAGAATCTACATAGGTGTAGTTAGCCTGAACACCAAAGCCAGTCTCACCAAACCAATGCTGAACGGATAACTCTAGACCGTCGATTGAAGAATCTTGTTGGTTAAGAGGCTGCTGTTTAAGCCATTGTTGAACAGGATCGGTACCATTGGCAAGAATAGAATTACCCTCTACCACTGGCTGCCCGTCGACTTCCAGCATTTTGTCATGCTGGTGCTGTTCACTGTTTGAATCCCACGGCTGGTTGCGGTAGGGGTTGGTGTCGCCGTTTGCTTCGTGAACTTCAATCGCGGCTATTGCCTGCTCAAAACGCTCCCCCAATCGAGGATCACGCAAGCCATAAACTTCGGAATTAACAACATCATTACCGATAAAGTTTTTAACGTCTTTCGTGAAGTAAGCAGCAGACAGATAGCTGTCATCGCCGTAATACCATTCTACAGAAAGGTCAATATTGGAAGACTCAAGAGCAACCAACTGAGGGTTACCGCCACTGGCCTGCTTCAAGTATTGATTGTCAATGGCTACATCAGGCCTTAGTTGAGCATAACCAGGACGAGCCATTGTTTCGCTGTAGGATGCACGCAAAGTAAGCGCATCAGTAGGCGAAATATCAAAGTCTACGTTGGGCAGGAAGTTGTCATAGCTATTGGTTTCTTTATAGTCCTCCTGAACGCCAGAACTCACCAGACTCCAATCGTTGTCTCCGTCCCAGCTTTGGTTTTCCGGTACTGCAACAACAGCCACTGAGGTTACATCAGTGTTTTCTTGACGAACACCAATCACCAAATTAGATGCCATACCCGCAATATCGAAGCCACCGCTGAACTGGGCGTAATAAGCTTCAACATCTTCTTTAATGGTTCGATCGATGTCTATGTGACCATTACGTTGGATTTTACCGTTAACAAAGTTGTTAAAGTTATCGGGGTCTACGCCAGACTGATTTACCCACTCGATAGTATCTTTAATACGATCGAAATCACCGTCTAAACCGTAATCCAGAAACTTGCCATCGCCTGTAGTTTCGTCAAATGAAGGGAAAGAATCGCCAAAGTTGCGAGTAGAGAAATAGCTCGGCCAGTTTGCACCAAAAGTAGTTGGGTTCACGCCACCCCAGTTACCCATGGTAATACGGGGTGTAGTACCGCCATTCACAAGAGCTGCGTTCTTGTCTTCACGAGTGTCATAACCAAAAGCCAAGTTAGACTCTTCGAAGAAGATAAACTCACCAATATTCCAGTCAGCAGAAAGGTTAGTCTGCTTGATGTTCACGTTTTGCGTATCGTAGGCTACTGAACCCATCGCGGAACTAACGTCGCCACCGTCCAGAATACCATTACCGTTACCTCTGTTTGGATCAAGGTCATTAAAGGTAATGCCCATAACAGGCATATCATTACGCCAGTCTGAGTATTCACTAGTAACCACGTTTGCGTTCAAACCAAGCTCAACACGCTCGGTGACGTTGTCGGCACTTGAATTATGATGATCCAAGGCGACGGTAAAGCTGTCTGTGATGCTCCACTCAAGGTTTAAACCAAAAGAGTTCATTTCACTGGTTGAGCTGAAATCCTGCTGAGCGAAAGACACGTCTTTACCCGTACTTAAACCTGCATCGTCGGTGTAATTCTCGTGATAGACCACTGGCGTTAGTACTTCTGCACCCGTATCGAATGTGGCAGAGTCGATAGCACTTACGTTGTACCAAGTGGACTGCTGAGAGCGATCGGCGGTAACGTCGAACTGCGAATAGGTATAGTCAACAGTCGCAGTGAAAGACTCAATCGGACGGAATTGTAAAGTTGCTTGAGCATTTGTACGCTCGCGCTTGCTGTCTTCCAGAGCATAGCGAAGATCGGTAGGAACAGCATAGTACTGACCGGCTTGTGGTCGGTTGGTAATATCTGCACCAGCAGGCAAGTTATCTGCATCTGTACCAGCTTCGCGGAACTGCCAGTTGTTAACAAAAGCGTTAGAACGAGTACTATGACGCTCTTGGAAAGCACCGGTTACGGCAAGACCGAATGTTTCGCTGTCATTTACCCAGCTATACACACCAGAAATTTCTGGAGTAAATACAGAGCCATCGCCCGAACCGTTGTGTACAGACTGGTCACTGATTGCTTTGGCACTGATGACACCACGAGTACCCGCATCCAGTGGACGGATAGTTTGCAAGTTAATTGTTGCACCCAGACCACCACCAGACACATCGGCTTTACCAGTTTTATAGACAGTAACGCCATTGATACTTTCAGAAGCCAACATAGCAAAGTCGAATGCACGGTTGGATTTGTCACCTTCGGTACCGTCGTTTGTAACGGTAGGCATATTACGGCCGTTCAAGGTAACCATGTTCAGGCTGGGGTCGATACCACGGACAGTTACGCGAGCACCTTCACCGTTTGTACGACTGATAGATACACCAGCAATACGCTGTAAAGATTCAGCAAGGTTGGCATCTGGCATACGACCGATGTCTTCAGCGGTAATGGCATCAACCACACCAGAAGATTCACGCTTGACGTTCATCGATTGCTGCAAGGATGCACGCATACCGGTTACGAATACTTCCTCTACCTGCTCGCCTTGGGCGAATACTTGACCGCCAGCGGCCAGCAGGCAGGACGAAATACTCGTAGCCAGCAATTTTTTCTTAAATGGTTTTGGATTAGCTCCCATTTTGTTATCTCCTACGCACAATTAGCTTTTATTTATTGGTTTTGTCCACTCATACCGTGGGAACGGTACTGTGAGATCCGTTTACACGAAACCACGCAACCTTGAGGTAAATTAAGGCTGTTGGTATCAGTCAAATTGAGAATTAGCGTCACCGCGAACTTTGTATGCTCCTCCCCCACGAAGGTTGCATTGCAAAGCACGGATCAAGCGCGCATTTTTATATTCTCTTTTTCGGCGCCTTTCTAAAGGGCTTCTATACACTATTACATCGATTTATAAAGTGCAACACTAATATACATCGAACTAATTTTAATGGTTGTCGATTTTTAACGCGTAATCTGAACGGTTCAACGCTCAATATTTATTAAAATGATGGCGATACCGGTTATATCCATAAACCACATGAATGTAACCGTTATTATTGTGCATTTGTTAACCTCCCATTAACATTAATCAGTTTCGCAACGCAGCAAAAATTTGCAAAAACACCCTACAAATAAAGAACGCTTTATCGTAGATTGGAATAAATCAGAATAAGAAATAAAAAAGTACGCTTGTGTGCTTTAAAGCGTTAAATATTCATAACACCTGTGATTTAGCTGGCAAGACCTAGCCCCCGAAAAATAGTGTGGATTAAAAAGCACTGCTACTTTATCCACAACCTGGATTTGAACCCCAGAAGCGCGGCGGCCTTACAGAGTATTGCTATTGAAACCAGCCCTTTGTCATAACTCGACAATGAAGCCGTTTACAATCCGGCTGAACTACGCTTGCTCAAGTTGAATAATTCACAGTTCCCATCAAAAAAAAACGGCGCTTCTTTCGAAGCGCCGTTTTGGCTTAGCTGAACCTTAGTACTAGAGTCGGAAACTTAAACCCAGCACTACCCGTGGCTCTTGAGAGGAATATGTCATTGGCTGGCTAGGATACGCCAGATAACTAGATTGGTTTGAACCCGCGATGTTTATTGCTTCAGCCGTCAGAGACAGCTTATCAAGTACATCCCAGGTAATATTGGCATCCCACTGACCATAAGCGTCAAAGAATTCAGTCGCTCCACTCTCCAGCCCTCCCACGTCAAATGTTGGGCGGTCAGGCGATACAAACTCGTCTCGCCAAGTGTAGGCAATTCGGGCACTAATCACTTCATTCTCATAAAAACCGATCAAGTTTATGGAGTTTTCGGAGATGCCGGGCAAACCAATATTCGGATTGGTGGTTGAACCTGCGCTAGCCTTGCTGGTGGAATAGGTATAGTTCGCGGTGAAACCTAAACCATTATCCCAAGAATACATAGTGGCTAATTCAAGGCCATTCACACTGCCGCCATCACCGTTTTCAATGCTGGTAACACCGCCAAAGCTTGATCCCGAAGGACTATCATCCTCTCCCTCTACTGTGCGAGTGGCACCAGCGAGGAATGACTCAACCGCCTTCACGAATACCGTGCCGGAAACATAACCCATTTCCCCGAAATACCACTCAATACCAGCATCTGCTTGAGTGGCGCGATAGGGGTCAAGGTCTGGGTTACCTGTGGTACCACCAGTAAACATATAGTAGGTGTCACCAGGGTTCGGGTCATCATCAACTCGTGTAAAGTTTTTCTGATAACCCTTACCAAGTGCTTGCAAGCCAGGGCGAGCGATCACTTTAGCTGCAGAAAAGCGAATTTTCATGTTGTCTGAGGTATCCAGCACGAAGTTCATGCTCGGCAGCATATCCCAATAGGTCTTAGAGGTAGTTTCCGTATCCCATGTGAGTAACACACCCTGACTATTCCAACCGTCAGTTGCTATGGACCAAATAGAAGACTCTGGCGTAGTTACCGCTGCGGTTACGTCAACTTCGGTTCCAACCAAACGTGCCCCCACGTTTAAGGTGTACGGTACACTCTCTCCCTCGAAATCTGCTTCTGCATAAAATGCAGTGGTAGATTGCTTGACCTTCCAAGATTCCAGTGGCACCTCAAACGCCTGAGTTGGCGAATTTGGCGCAATACTGTTAATCCACGCTGCGGGATCTTTTACGATGAGCCCAGCATCCTGGAAGGCAACAGTACTCGCGCTGTAACCACCAGAACGGAAGAAATCGTCCTTAACAATGTAGCGGCTACTATCACCTGATGAACCTGCTCCTTCCTGAGAAATTGTTCCATTGTCTGGCTGTGCTGTATAAGTCTGCCATGCCAGGTAGCCGGGAGAATTACTCCATCGGCCGCCGCCGGTTGTGCCGTAGAGTAAATCACCCAAATTCGCGCCAGTTGAAGTAGTTAGCTCGTAGCCTTTTACACCAATCGCTGCATCAAGAAAATACCCCCAAGGGCCATAGGGCTGATTATCATCCTCCCCGTCCCCATCGATGTCACAGGTTTGACCATCGGGTATACCGCCGTTACCACAGAGATCGTAATAAACAGATTCAGCTACCCCAGCGTAGGTACTGTCGGGAGCAGTGGATGTATCAAACGTTGTGGCCTGCGCTAAGCTACCATCCGAATTATAAAGGTTTGGCGTCATAACACCTGTCGTACGACTAAAATCAGTTAGAAAACGCAATTCTTCAAAATCAGTTTCCTCTTGTGCATAGCGGCCACCAAATTTGATTGTTTTCAAATCTATATATTCTAAGTCGTATTCGAAATCAGCTCGAAAAGCCGTTGTATCAGATTCTACATTTGAGCCGAGCGCCCAGTGAGACTTGTAAGTATGGTAGTCGGGGTTAGACAACCAGTTAGCATTACCATAAGTCAAGGATGGCTGATCACCAGATTTATAGTCCCAATAGCGATCAGAATCTCCACCAGGACTTGGGTTTACTACCGTGCCATTCCAGCCCGTTGCACTCTCGCTCGCACCCACATAGGCACGCATTGCGTATTCACTGAAACGGCTATCAGCATAACCTGCACGCCCTTCGAGATCTGAATTTGACGCATTTAGTTGTAAATCGAAGCGGAATTTACCACCATTATCAAAATGTGCTTTTAGCGCATGATTAAACGCTTCTGTTGATGTGACTTCCCCTGCTGTATTGGTTTCAGTACCTGGTGTGACAACACTGCCTCTCTCCAATACGCCTATCATATTACTGCTATTTATAGAGTACGGTTTGGTTTCATCTACGCCAGCAGCACCGTCAGTATTCATCGGGTGCTTAACAGTATATTGGGCATTTTCGATATCAATCGTACTATAAAATAAATCGTAACCCAGCTCGAAAGAGTCAGATACGCGCCACTGCATATTTAAAGATGCGCCGAGTCGCTCTCTTTCTTGCTGGGTGTCCATGGCATAAAACATACCAGGGGCGATATAAGATTGACCAGCGGAGCAGCTAGTTGTGTCGGCGTCCCAAGTGCCACCCTCTGTACAACGAATCGCGGAGTTTTCACGAGAGAAGTTTTGAATGTAATCCGTGTGAACGACTTTTTGGCTCCCAGAAACAGAAGCTATAACACCAAACTTGTCATCGAAATTATTACCAACCACGAAAAAAGCATTAGGTTTCGCGCTTGATGAATCTAAGCCTTGATCAACTTTAATGTTACCAGCGACCAAAAGTTCATTGAGGTCAAATGCATTCCGAGTTTTTAAATCAATAGTACCACCCATACCCCCTTCAACCATTGATGCTACTGGCGACTTATAGACACTAACGCCTCCCAGCAACTCAGAAGGAATACCCTCTAGTGAACTATCAAATTCTTGCTTCCACTCTCCTAGCTGAAAATACTCTAGACCTGACGTAAAGGTTTCGCCGTTAAGTAAGGTTACATTTTGATCTAACCCGCGAATACGGACGCGTGTACCTTCGCCGTCCCTTCGGTCGATTTGAATACCCGGTAACCTCTGTAAAGATTCTGTTACATTCTGATCCGGCATTTTACCAATATCGTCTGCGGTGATTGCCTCAACGAGTTGAGTTGATTCACGCTTAATATCAAGAGAGCGCTCCAACGAACTCTTGATACCACGGACGATTACCTCTTCTTCCATCTGATCTTGTGCAGCAAGCTGGCCTGCAGACACGAGCAAAGCGGAAGAAATAGCGGTTACGATTAACTTTTTCTTGAACCTAATATTGCTGGCTCCCATAGCTCTCTCCTAGTAGTTTTACTTTTTATTATTTAATTAAACAACGCGTAGCGTCACTAATAAGCCGACAAAAAATCCACTGTAAATATATTTTTTGCCAACAATTCAACAGGGAGACAATTCCATCAACAAGAGACGAAAAATGATAAGCAACGTGAACATGTTTATTATTCAAACAAAAAAGAGACTTTTTTTATCCCTTATTACTTTATGGATCTGCTCAAGGATTATGTAGCTTACCGTAAATCAACTCCGACGAGAGAACACCCCTATTCCCAATCAGACCGATATGAATTAAATATAAATAACGACAAGTAAACAAATAATCTTAACGAATTACCTTTACGATATGCATAAGTACCGTGACTGTAATCCGTTAACTAAAAGGGATATAAAAAGTAAATACTACAAGGGGGTATTTTTAGAATAAGAAATAATGAAGGCTGCTCGCTATTTTTTTGGCGATGAGTTTAATAAAAAAACCACTATACAATATTTATTAACAAATATAGATTTCATCAATAGTAGAAGGTTTACTGGGCCAGAACCAGGCGCAAGCACTGAGCCTACAGGGAGTGTTAAGCAAGCCTAATATTCATTCTAGCCAATGTGGCAAATTACAAATAGTTGATCTAGCGCAACACTAATACAAAGATGTTTTTGAGACCTCTTTCGAAATTTAAACCGAAAGAGATCAAACGGGGAAGAGCATCAAGGGCCTATCGAAACTTCCAGCTATATTTAACGCTGACGCCGATCACGTTAACCTGACCTTTGACGCAAAGAGTGTCGGTCGTTTTTTATCCCAAGCAGGCTTAGACAAGAACCCTTACAGAGTGGCCTGGCTCGACAAAGGTATTAAGATTCATATCCACGACAGTGACTACGTCTAACGAGGGCCTTAGCACCGTTTCCTGGCTTGTTAGCGCCAAACAACATAGGGTGAGACGCCTACTCAGAAAACACCCGTGTTGAGCGATGCACGGAAAATGTAAAAGCCGAGCGCTAACAGGCTCAAAGTAAAAAGGCTGTAAACGTAAAAAGCCCCAGCACATTTCTGTACTGGGGCTTTTAATTAGAAGCCTGACGATGACCTACTCTCACATGGTGAAACACCACACTACCATCGGCGATGCATCGTTTCACGTCTGAGTTCGGGATGGGATCAGGTGGTTCCAATGCTCTATTGTCGTCAGGCAAACCGGTATAACGGGTTCAGGTCTTATGCACAAGGCAGCCCTACTGGCGCTAAATAAGGGGAAAAGAAAGATGCCTACAGGATGTAGGTACATCGAGTTTTGTCTTCAACAAAACCGATGCGTTGTAAAACAGTTTACTTTGCGTTTGAGTTTAAATGTCGCTTATCCAGCTGTTGTTCAACAGCTTTTGATTGTGTTTTCACTCAATCATCGCTTGCAATTGTAACGTCTGATGTGTCCCCCCACACAATGGGGTTTTGCCACGTGCTCACTTAGAACACGCTGGCCATCAGTTTTGTCGACTTAACCTACTCTTCATAGCTAAAACTTCTAGCTACAACAGCGACTGATTACTCAGCCATCTCTGTTATATGGTCAAGCCTCACGGGCAATTAGTACTGGTTAGCTCAACGCCTCACAACGCTTCCACACCCAGCCTATCAACGTCGTAGTCTTCAACGGCCCTTTAGGGACTTAAAGTCCAGGGAAAGCTAATCTTGAAGGAGGCTTCCCGCTTAGATGCTTTCAGCGGTTATCCCGTCCGAACGTAGCTACCGGGCAATGCCATTGGCATGACAACCCGAACACCAGAGGTTCGTTCACTCCGGTCCTCTCGTACTAGGAGCAACTCTTCTCAACTTTCCAACGCCCACGGCAGATAGGGACCGAACTGTCTCACGACGTTCTAAACCCAGCTCGCGTACCACTTTAAATGGCGAACAGCCATACCCTTGGGACCGGCTTCAGCCCCAGGATGTGATGAGCCGACATCGAGGTGCCAAACACCGCCGTCGATGTGAACTCTTGGGCGGTATCAGCCTGTTATCCCCGGAGTACCTTTTATCCGTTGAGCGATGGCCCTTCCATACAGAACCACCGGATCACTATGACCTACTTTCGTACCTGCTCGACTTGTCAGTCTCGCAGTTAAGCTGGCTTGTGCCATTACACTAACCTCATGATTTCCGACCATGATTAGCCAACCTTCGTGCTCCTCCGTTACTCTTTGGGAGGAGACCGCCCCAGTCAAACTACCCACCATGCACTGTCCCCAATCCCGATAAGGGACCTAGGTTAGAACCTCAAACATATCAGGCTGGTATTTCAAGGTTGGCTCCACATAGACTAGCGTCTACGCTTCAAAGCCTCCCAGCTATCCTACACAAATAGGTTCAAAGTTCAGTGCAAAGCTGTAGTAAAGGTTCACGGGGTCTTTCCGTCTAGCCGCGGGTACACAGCATCTTAACTGCGATTTCAATTTCACTGAGTCTCGGGTGGAGACAGCGTGGCCATCGTTACGCCATTCGTGCAGGTCGGAACTTACCCGACAAGGAATTTCGCTACCTTAGGACCGTTATAGTTACGGCCGCCGTTTACCGGGGCTTCGATCAAGAGCTTCTCCGAAGATAACCCCATCAATTAACCTTCCGGCACCGGGCAGGCGTCACACCCTATACGTCCACTTTCGTGTTTGCAGAGTGCTATGTTTTTAATAAACAGTCGCAGCCACCTGGTCACTTCGACCACCAACAGCTTACGGGGCAAGCCCTTCACCGTCAGCGGCGTACCTTCTCCCGAAGTTACGGTACTATTTTGCCTAGTTCCTTCACCCGAGTTCTCTCAAGCGCCTTGGTATTCTCTACCTGATCACCTGTGTCGGTTTACAGTACGGTCGTCTGTTACCTGAAGCTTAGAAGATTTTCCTGGAAGCAGGGCATCGACCACTTCGTCCAAAAAAGGACTCGTCATCAACTCTCAGCCTTAGGGTTCCGGATTTACCTAAAACCCCAGCCTACAGCCTTAAACATGGATAACCATCACCATGCTGGCCTAGCCTTCTCCGTCTCTCCATCGCAGTAACAGCCGGTGCACGAATATTAACGCGCTTCCCATCGACTACGCATCTCTGCCTCGCCTTAGGGGCCGACTAACCCTGTCCCGATTAGCGTTGGACAGGAAACCTTGATCTTCCGGCGTGGGAGTTTTTCACTCCCATTATCGTTACTCATGTCAGCATTCGCACTTCTGATACCTCCAGCACGCTTTACAACGCACCTTCACAGGCTTACAGAACGCTCCCCTACCATACTCGAAAGTATCCGCAGCTTCGGTTCTCAGTTTGAGCCCCGGTAAATCTTCCGCGCAGGCCGACTCGACTAGTGAGCTATTACGCTTTCTTTAAAGGATGGCTGCTTCTAAGCCAACCTCCTAGCTGTCTAAGCCTTCCCACATCGTTTCCCACTTAACTGAGATTTGGGACCTTAGCTGGCGGTCTGGGTTGTTGCCCTCTTGACAACGGACGTTAGCACCCGCTGTCTGTCTGCCATGATTGCACTCCACGGTATTCGGAGTTTGCATGGGGTTGGTAAGTCGGGATGACCCCCTAGCCCAAACAGTGCTCTACCCCCGTGGGTGAGACATGACGCACTACCTAAATAGTTTTCGGGGAGAACCAGCTATCTCCGGGCTTGATTAGCCTTTCACTCCGATCCACAGGTCATCTCCTCATTTTTCAACATAAGTGAGTTCGGTCCTCCAGTCAGTGTTACCTAACCTTCAACCTGCCCATGGATAGATCGCCCGGTTTCGGGTCTATTGCCAGCAACTATACGCCCTATTAAGACTCGGTTTCCCTACGGCTCCCCTAAACGGTTAACCTTGCTACTGACAATAAGTCGCTGACCCATTATACAAAAGGTACGCGGTCACTCCGAAGAGCTCCCACTGCTTGTATGCACACGGTTTCAGGGTCTATTTCACTCCCCTCACAGGGGTTCTTTTCGCCTTTCCCTCACGGTACTGGTTCACTATCGGTCAGTTGGGAGTATTTAGCCTTAGAGGATGGTCCCCCTATCTTCAGTCAAGATAACACGTGTCCCGACCTACTTAATATGGAATATAACAAGCTTCGTATACGGGACTATCACCCTCTATCGCCAGACTTTCCAGACTGTTCTACTACTTATTATATTCTCGGCTAATCCCCGTTCGCTCGCCGCTACTAAGGGAATCTCGGTTGATTTCTTTTCCTCCGGGTACTTAGATGTTTCAGTTCCCCGGGTTCGCCTCTTACACCTATGTATTCAGTGCAAGATACTCCATAAGGAGTGGGTTTCCCCATTCAGAAATGTTCGGATCAAAGCTTGTGTGCCAGCTCCCCGAACCTTATCGCAGGCTCCTACGTCTTTCATCGCCTCCAACTGCCAAGGCATCCACCGTGTGCACTTATTCACTTGACCATATAACACAGACTGCTAAGCAATCGCGTCAATCAAAGAATAAGTTTTTGTCGACTTATTTATTACAATTTCTACTGATACTAAACACGCTATCCGTATACCCAGGTAATTGGCTACAACTACCTACTACAAGTACACCTTAGTCCGCATCCAACATCAGCCGATAACTGAGTGTCTACACAATTTTTTGAATGCTGTCGTAACAACAATGCACCGGATAAGCTACTTAATTAAACTCAATTAAAAACCCAATCTCTTGGGACATCGCTTAGTGCTATGTTTTACAACTTCTTTCTTTTCCAACTTTTTAAAGAGCGTTGCGACGTGGTCAGTGCCAATCGCGAGGGTGCGTATCTTACACTCAGGTGACAGGGAGTCAAGGAGTTTTTCAGGTATTTTTAAATACAGGTGCAGCTTCATTATTTTGCCGCCGAACTTGCATTTACCTTT
>FXAI01000006.1:289520-332247 GCA_900177435.1 Alteromonadaceae bacterium Bs31 | reverse complement strand
CGAAGCGACTACGCCAAGCGGATGTGGACAATCGAACCGGTATTTGGAAACATTACGAGCAATAAAGGTATTAATAAGCTCACTTTGCGCGGAAAGGCCAAAGTTACGTGCCAATGGACGATATGCTGCATTATGCACAATATCGAAAAACTATGGCGGTATGGACGTGTTGAAGGAAGCGCCGTATAGGCCAATAATAGACGTTTGAGGGGATTTTGAAGCGATATGAGCCCAATTATGCGAGTTTTAGGCCGGTATTAGAATTATTAGCGGGTAGTGCAGAACATTGGTCTGGGCCGAGCTGATGCAGTGTCGCTGTCTGTTTCTGTTAATTATTCTACAGCTTGGTTAGGCTTGCTAAGGAAGTGAGAAATGAATCAAAAAATAAACCTATTACAAGTAGCTGGCGTATTGACAATATTAGTGGCTTTTTTGCATGTCGGTTGTATCGTATTCGGTGGCGACTGGTATCGATTTCTAGGGGCTGGAGAGCAGATGGCGAAGCTCGCTGAAAGTGGGCATCCGTATCCGGCAATCGTTACAGGGTTTATTTCGCTAATATTTTTAATTTGGTCTGCTTATGCCTTTTCAGGTTCGGGCGTAATATTCAAATTACCATTAGTCCGTTTGGTATTGGCGCTTATCTCGATGCTATTAATTGCCCGTGCACTGGGTTTTTATTTTATCATGCCCGCGTTCCCTGATAACTCTCTAACGTTTTGGCTAGTAAGTTCAAGTATCTGCTTGGCGCTCGGCCTCCTTTACGCTATTGGTCTAGGGCAAAAATGGGGCGTGTTAAGTGGTAAAGCCTAACAAATTGCTCCACCTGAAAAATATTGCTACGCTCGTTTTTGTGTATATCGCGTAGCTCCATTTAACACAAAAACGCTCTCACCAAAAGTAGACACCCTGTATAGTTATATTCAACTAGTATGGAGGTGTCCAAATGGCACGCAAGAAACACCAGCATTACACCGAAGAATTCCGAAAAGAGGCTGTTAAACGCTCAGAAAAACCGGGAGTGACCCGGGCTCAGGTTGCTAAGGAACTCGGTATTAGCGCGCAGCAAATCTCAAACTGGAAACGTCAATTTAACCGCCTATCGGATAAGCAATTTAATGCTGTTGATGGAGTGGACTATTCAAAGCAGGAGAGCGAGGAGCTTCGCAAACTTAAGCGTGAGAACAAGCGTCTACGAGAGGAAATGGAATTCTTAAAAAAGGTTTCTGACGGGTGGCCGCCCCCTTCTTCGCGAAAGACCAAGAGTGAAGTACGAGCTGATAGAGCAGCATGTGGGTCAATTTGATATACGGTTGATGTGTCGAGTTCTGGATGTTCACCCGTCAGGTTTTTATCGCTGGCGAAAGCGTCCAGTTAGCCGAACTGAACAGCGTAGAGAGCAAGTCACAAGCCTGGTTAAAGATACCTACGAAGAGTTTGAGGCAGCTTATGGCGCCCCCAGGATCACTCAGGAACTGAATGAGCTGGGACACGCGTGTTCGGTCAACTATGTTGCGAAAATCATGCAGGAAGAGGGTATCGTGGCCCGTAATGGCAAGGCTTTCAACTACGGCGGACATTCACTCACAATGCATAACGTCGCCGATAACCTGCTGTGGCGCGATTTCACTACAGAGAGGCCGAATCAGAAGTGGGTAACAGATATCACCTATATCTGGGTAGAAAGGAAGTGGTTGTATTTGGCAACGGTTATGGATCTTTACTCACGAAAGATCATTGGCTGGAGCTTTGGGGAGACCATGACGGTCGAGCTGATTACCGAGGCTATGCAAATGGCTATTGATGCTAGGGGAGTAAGCTCGGGTCTTATCGTCCATTCTGATAGAGGGACGCAGTATCGCTCGAATGAGTATGTTGGGTTTCTTGAGCGACATGGTATAACGCGTAGTATGAGCCGCAAGGGCAACTGTTGGGATCATGCCGTGATGGAGTCTTTCTACGCCAGATTGAAAGTGGAGTTGATCTACGCAAAGAACTTTCAGTCGATAGAGGCCGCACGTTCGGGTATATTTAGCTACATCGAAATATTTTATAACCGCAAAAGAAGACATTCTGCAAACGATGGGGTTAGCCCTGTTGAATTTGAAGAAAGAGCAGCTATCGCTGCATAAGTAAGGTGTCTACTTTTTGTGGGGAACACCAGTTTCCAAAGGAGTAAAGATGATCAATTCCATAAAAACATTTTTTACATTCATTGCACTTGTATATGGTGCAAATGTACAAGCATATGTGTATTGCGAGACTAAGGTCAGTGAAATTTGGCCTCATAAATCCAGCGGTACTGTTTATTTCAAGTTTACTGATGGCACAGCCATACAAATGACCGAAAGTGATTCCGGTTTAGATGAGACCATGTCTGTTGTACTGGCAGCTTTACATGCTGATAGAGAAGTCAAGATCGCATTAAACGATGGCGAAGCCTGTGGCTCCAATCGCTACGAAAAATGGTCATACGTAGTTGCAATTTCAAATTCCAGTGCTCAATAATCTAGACATAACAAGAAGCTCTACCGTCGGCCAGCAAGCTGGCCTGGACTCACCAATCGTTGCTTGGTTCGCCGGTAAGCTTGGCGTTAGCGATTAGTATGACGTTATGAAAAATAAATTATTAAACAGCATTAGCGTCGTACTTTTATGGGTGTCGGTGGTTTTATCGTTTTATGGTTATCAGGTCTTAATAGATGGTGATCCAATGTATCACTGGCTATACCAAAAAATAGCTGCTTGGCACATTTGTGCCATTTTATTTGTAACTAGTATCCTGATATTTCGCCCAAAAATAGGTTGGCATGTATACAATGTTTACTTTGTGTTCACAGTGCTGGTATACGTAATTATTATTAACTATAAGGTAGGCCTATATGGGGCTCTGAACTTTGTAATTTACTCGGTTGTTTTTTACATGTTATGTGTCAAAAATGGTTATATAATATTTTGCAGGGGCGAAAAATAGCTAACAAATGTGTCAGCCTGACGCTGCATACTACGCATCTTTTTTGCAGCGGCTACGCCCCTTTATAGCAAAAAGGCGCCTTCAAATATGCAACTGAGCGAAACGTTATGAATGAATATGCTTAAACACCTAACCAGCAAAGAAATTGATGAAATAGAAGGTATTATTGGTCTAGCTCTTCCAGACGACGTATGTGCGAAATACCTGAAATCGAACGGTTTTATTAGTGAGCACTGTGAGCTTCTTTATTCTTACTTAGGAAATACGTCAACGGATATCGTTGCAATAAATAAGCAAGCTCAGGAAGAGGGTTGGATGACTTCACACATGGAGCGCCTAATAATAATTGGGTCAGATGGGATTGGAGGTCTTATTGGTTACGATCATACCCTTAAGCAAGGCGTGTTGTGGTACCCATCTGAGGAAAAATATGAATCTTACGAAGCCAGTGTTTCTGCAGTCTGGGATAAGGTGACTAAATCATATGACCAAAATTCATAAAAAGTCAATCAAGCTGACGTTTTTTTCGTAGCTTGATTTTGTGCTAAATTAGCACAAAACAACCAACTACTAAAACGCAGCTTATTGAGGCGTTAAATTGCGAACGACGGGCTTAGCCCTGTTGCGTTTGAAGAGGCTGCAGCTATTGCTGCATGAGTTGGGTGTCTACTTTTGGTGGGGAACACCATCTGGAATATTTTTAGTTTAATATCAGAAAATAGTTGGAGTGGGAGAACTCTTGTGGGTTTGATTGTTTTTCTACAGTCTCGTTATGTTCAGGAATACTAAATGCACAAAACAATAATAGTGATAGGTTTTTTGCTGTTTACCTCTCTTGGAAACGCACAAGAAGTTATAACTGGTACTTATAGTTTAGATCGGATGTTAAGTACAAAAAACTTAACTTTCCCCAGAATTCTTGTGTACGATCATAATAGAATTCTGGTAGAAAAAGAAGACTGGCCGAAAGAACTTTCGGCTCTAGCTGAAGTATCAGGGCAGTCATTCTGTTGTGTAAGTGATTCACCACCTGATGGGGATGAGCCGCCTGAAGATTGCAAAAAAATCGTATATGGACAAGATGTAAACGAGCACTTTGCAGGTTTACTACGGCCTTCTTCTGGGAAACCGCTCGCGGCGAATGATATTCCCAAGTCTAAGTATTTAGTTGTGGAATACTTTGCTGAATGGTGTCCTCCGTGTCATCCAGCAAGGAAAAAACTTGAAGCTTTCATGAAGTCTACCGAATCCGCTGGCTATATTGCGCTCATAGTTGATTTCACTGCTATGCAAAATGACACGTAAAAACCCTAAGAAGCGCATCAAGGCTCGCCAGCAAGCTGGGCTTGGAACTCCGTTACGGCGCTATTGTACCTGTGTTAGTTTTTCTACAATCTCGTTATGAAAAAAACCTATGCGTAAGCGTAAATAAACATACAAGTGAGCGTGAATTGTGAATGATATGGATTTTGAAGAAATTGAAAAGTTAGATTGCGAAGGTCGGTATGAAGCGTTTCTGACTATGGTGGCAGAAGAAAGGGAGGTGTGGATTCTTGTGAATGAAAAAAGTGAGTTTCTAAAAATTCAGTCAGAAGACCATGCTATAGAGTATTTGCCTGTTTGGCCGCATTCAGATTTCACCCGGTATCATAGTAGTGACTCAAGCCAGGTGCTTTCTGCAAAATGTATTTTCCTCCCGGAGTTCTTCACTAAGTGGATTCCTGGCCTGGAAGGTGACGGGTTGAAGGTTGGTGTGTTTCCAAACAAAGGGTCTGACATTTGGGTTATGGAGCCTTCAGAGTTAAAAGCTGATCTCCTGGATGTGTGAATACGCTCGCAAGTGTGGGCGCGTAAAGCATGTTGAGCTGAATACCCTTTCCTAACGAAGTGTTTATACAATATTAACCCGGCGCTAAAACACCCCAAATACGCTAACTGGTACTATCATTCACGTTTATACTGTCGTTAGTGTAGCTTTTAGCTGGCATGCCCTTAATACCGGGGTATTGCGGGAATGAGGGCCTTGAATGAGGAGGAAGTCCCCATAAGTTTGACTAATGTCAGCACATTAGTTGACTGCCGGTGTAAGATTTCGAAAAACAGGATTACCTTTGTATGAGCTCCCTTAATCGCACCGACTACACGGCGTCCACTCTGGCTTCCGGGCTGGAGATGCTTTTACGTCGTTTAGGTCTATGTCGCTATATTGGCGACGAATTACTGCGAATAGAGGTGCCCATCGAGGCTCAGGATTGCCTGCAGTGGCTAGCTAGCCTGCCAAGTGGTGAGCGCTATTATTTTTCCTGCCGCGACCAAAGCCTGAGTGTGGCTGGAATTGGCACAGCTCTGGAGTTAAAAGCGACTTCTCCCTCTGCAATCCCCGATGTTTTTGCCAAGGCAGAAAGGCTGGTCGATAAAAGCAATGCATTTTTACTTGGTGGCTGTTCATTTAGTGGTCGCTCCGGTGCGTATCAGTGGCAAGGCTTTCCCGGTGCGAGGTTTGTGTTGCCGCTTATAGAAATTCGTCAGCAAGACGGCGCCTATATGCTGGCGTTTAATGTTTTCGCCAGTTCTTTTGCCCAGTGGCAGGAACAGCAACTCGCCATTCATAGCATTTGCCGGCAACACGTATTTCTTGAAGTGCCGGAGCCGCCGGTGGTAAAAATCAAGTCTCGCCGGAACAGTGTCGATGCGGAGTTATGGCAGCAGCAGGTTCAGGAAGTACTGCAAAAGGTGGAAGAGGGTAGCCTGCAAAAAGTGGTCCTTGCGCGAGAAGTGTCACTGGAGCTTTCCAGTTCTCCTGATCCCATGTTAATTCTGGCGGCCTTAGAAACGGCCAATCCCGATTGCTTTAGTTTTGCAATGGAAATGGACGGTAAATGTTTTTTCGGCTGCAGCCCAGAACGGCTCTTGAAACGACAGGCTAGCACTCTCCATACAGAAGCACTGGCGGGCACAGTGAGGAGAGGTAAAAATCATGTAGAAGATCTCGCTCTTGAACGCGTATTGCGCAAAGATGGGAAGCTCATTCACGAACACAAATTAGTTGCCAAGGCGATCAAGGAAAGTTTGACACCATTCGCAACACTGATTGAGGATAGCGAGCCTGTTAAGATACTAAAACTAAACCGTGTGCAACATCGCTGCCAGCCCTTGACGGTAAAAGTTTCAGGAGATAGTGCTACAGGCGATTTGTATCGTTGCCTGCATCCCACGCCGGCAATATGTGGTTATCCCAGCGCCAGAGCCTTGAGTCTTATTAATGATATTGAACAAATATGCCGTGGCTGGTACAGCGGTAGTGTTGGCATTATCGGCCATGGATACTGCGAATTGAGTGTAGCTATTCGTTCAGCTCTGCTAGCGGGCAATAAGCTTTGGTTATATTCTGGTGTAGGTATAGTCTCTGGTTCACATGCGCAAGAGGAGTGGCAGGAATTGGAGAGTAAACTGGAATCTATGTTGCAGGCGATAGGCAGCAAGGTATCGGCTATTGACTACAATGTACACTAATGCTCACTGGGCGGGTGGTTTAATCCGCTGCTGTTATGAGCTGGGTGTACGCGCTTTTTTCATTGCTCCTGGTAGCCGCAGTGCGCCTTTGGCACTTGCCAGCTTTCATGCAAAAGCATTTTTTTCAGATATTCAACTTCACACGCATTTTGACGAGCGTGGTCTCGCATTTTTAGCCCTCTCTGTTTCACGTGTTAATAAACGGCCCGTCGTGATCATTACAACGTCCGGTACAGCCGTCGCTAACTTGTACCCCGCTATTGTAGAAGCCAAGCAGTGCGCGAGACCTCTGTGGGTTTTTTCTGCTGACAGGCCAGATAAACTATTGGATTGCGGTGCTAATCAGGCAATTCAGCAGAAACACTTATTTGGCAAAAACGTCGCCAAAAGCCTAAATTTCACCTTGCCGAATATTGAATCAGACTTACTGGCACAACAAGAGCAACTTGTGCAATTACAAGGTGTAAATGGCCCAGTTCAAGTAAACTGCCAGTTCGATGAGCCGATATATGCTGGCAAAAACGAATATATTGAGGGGCTGAAAAATAAGCCCAGCCTTGCCGCGGTTCATCAGCAGGGGCATAGCTTTCAGTCCGAGCAAAATGAATTTTTCTCCAAGTTTGAACCGTTAGATTACGCGCAGCTTGTTGTTGTGCTTGGTTCACTTTCTCCAGAAGAGGCCGACACGATTGAGCCTTGGCTTAAGCAATTAGAGTGTCCGGTAATTGCCGATACTACTAGCCAGTTTAGATTCAGCAGCCTTGTAAATCTTGTTTCTCAAGCGGATATACTACTGGCCGACTCCAAGTTCATAACAGCGGATTGTGTCTTTCAAATAGGAGGGCGTATTGTCAGTAAGCGCATTAATGACTGGTTAGCAAATACCCCCTCGAACTATTATCTGGTGGATCAGCAAGCTATGGCATTAGATCCCTCTCAAAAAGCCATACAGTATTGGGTGGTTTTTGAGGCGCTGGTTCAAAAAATACCAAGTAAGCTATTCAAACATCCTGCTCTAAGTGAGATTCTAAAAAGGAATCAATTGCTTAGAGGTGTCATTGAAGAACAATTGTCGAAGCAGTGGAATGAAGCAGCGGTTTGTCACTTCGCGATAAGTCAAATGAAAGGCCGTGTAGCCTTAATGCCGGGGAATAGTTTAAGTATTCGTATGCTTGATAGCTACGCGACTTCGTGTGGTGCAAATATTCGGGTATTCGCCAATCGCGGTGCCAGCGGTATAGACGGCTTAATTGCCAGTGCGTGTGGTTTAAGTTTGGGCGGGTTTGATCAGGTGCTAGCAGTTATAGGGGATACTTCATTTTTACATGATTTAAATAGTCTGGCCTTAACCGCTACCTTACCTGCACCGGTTAAATTTCTGGTGCTAAACAATGATGGTGGAAAAATATTTTCTTTCTTACCGGCGCTAGAACAAGAGGCCTACGAACAGCTTTTTTCTATGCCTCATGGTTATGAGTTCTCAAAAATATGTGAGCAATTTTCTCTTGATTATTATAGTGCAGATAGTCGTGAGGGTTTTGAAGAGATATTCGGCAACTTTATCACGAGTAAAACAAGCGCTGTATTGGAGTGCTGCTTGTCCAGTGATGCCGACGAATTAAAAAGCCTTCTACAGCTGTTGGCGGATAAATAATGACCCCCGTCTTGATAATGCTGCCTGGTTTTATGGGGCAGTCACGGGATTTCGATAGTTTGATCGCTTTGTTGTCGCCTGGCATTCGGTGCATAGTGCTCAAGCTTCCCTACAATTGTGACGGCACATTGTCTTTTTCAGCCTTGGTAGAAAGCTGGTTTAAAGCGCAGCGTCGCGAGCTGCCAAAGGAATTTTATTTATACGGCTATTCTTTAGGTGGTCGATTAGCAATGGCCATTAGCCAGTACCTACAGCAGAACGAACCGGAGGCTCTAAAAGGCTTGATGCTGGAAAGTGCCCACCCCGGTTTGTGTAGCGATAAGGAGCGTGCTCAGCGCTTACAGCAAGATACTGATTGGGCGGGTCGTTTTCGAGCGACTAAAACGGGGGAACAGTTTAAACAAACACTGCTTGAGTGGTATAGGCAGCCAGTATTTTGCAACCTGAGCGTCGAGCAGATTGAAAAGCATATCAACAGCAAGCAGGCACTGTGCGCAAAGCAGCTCGGGAACCAGCTTGAAATGTTGAGTCTAGGCCGCCAGGCCAATTATGGTGACTTACTTTCTCGTCTTAAGCTCCCAGTATGGTATTTTTCAGGTAAACTCGATAGAAAATTTACTGCTATAGGGCAAAAGCTTGATGGCGTAAGTCATTATGTGGCAGACGATACTGGCCACAATATTCACTTCGAAAAAGCTGATTGGTTAGCGGGCCAGATAAATGAGATATTATTAAGCCTGAAAAGAAAAACATCATCCTGTTAAGTGTGAGTGTGAGTGTGAGTGTGAGTGTGAGTGTGAGTGTGAGTGTGAGTGCCACTCTTAAGATCCACTGGCTTTACGCTAATCACTTTATTTTAATTGCTCCCATAGGCAGGTAAACTCGCCAACACGGCTTGCGAAGTTTTCAGAACGTAGCATTCATTACAATAGAATGATAAAAATTAAGGTTAAGATTGTATGACAGACCCGGCTACAAGCAGCATCAAACCCGCTTTGGACTGGCAAGACTGCAGCGGTAGTTATACCGACATTCTCTACCACAAGGCGGCTGGGATTGCGAAGATCACGATAAATCGGCCTGAAGTTCGCAATGCTTTTCGCCCCAAGACGGTTATGGAAATACGTGCAGCACTTTCCGATACGCGTTTTGACGAAGCGGTAGGTGTTGTGGTGCTAACGGGGCAGGGAGATCTCGCTTTTTGCTCAGGTGGCGATCAGCGTGTGCGAGGTGATTCTGGTTATCAGGACGATGGCGGCACTCATCATTTGAACGTATTGGATCTGCAAAAAGAGATTCGCTCCATTCCAAAACCCGTGATCGCCATGGTGGCGGGTTACTCCATTGGCGGAGGGCATGTACTGCACCTGGTTTGTGATATTACCATCGCCGCAGAAAATGCACGCTTTGGCCAGACTGGCCCTAAAGTGGGTTCCTTTGACGGTGGTTTTGGTGCCAGCTATATGGCCAGTTTAATCGGCCCCAAAAAAGCGAAGGAAATCTGGTTTATGTGTCGTCAGTATGATGCAAAACAGGCGCTGGATATGGGTTTGGTGAATACGGTTGTTACGCTGGAGAAACTGGAAATTGAAACGGTGCAGTGGGCACAGGAGATGTTGCAGCAATCCCCCATCGCCCTGCGGGTGCTGAAGTCCGCATTCAATGCCGGGTTTGATGGTCAAGCGGGTATCCAAGAGTTGGCGGGCAATGCCACAATGCTATTTTATATGACCGAAGAGGGGCAGGAGGGTCGCAATGCCTACCTCGAGAAACGACAACCGGATTTTAGCAAATTTAAGCGGCAGCCTTGAGTGAGGGTTCGCGACACTGAGCCAGCTCAGACCAATGATTACTGAAGAAACGTTCACAGCGGTTTCACTCTTTAAGTATCGCTTGCCTTTTAAATCCCCCCTGCAACTTTCTGAGACCCGACTGGAGCAAAGGCGTGTGCTACTGCTCCAGTGCATCACCAATAAAGAAGAGTATTGGTTGGAGTGCTCTCCGCTTCCCGCTTATAGCCAGAACACCCTGGAAGATTGTATCGAGCAATTAAAAAGCGTATTTGCGCAATTAACAGGTGCATCGCTTTCCTTGCTAAAAAAAACGATAACAAACGATAAACACTTATTACCCAGTATATCTTTTCCTCTCAATGACCTGTTTGAACGCTCGCTAGATAAAACGGCAGTATGTCCTGTAAATATTTGTCCTCTGATACTGGACGATGAAATTTTACTCGATTCGCCCGTACTTAAACTAAAGGTTGGCCAAAATTCCATAGAAGAGGATATTGACCGCATACAGACAATATTATCGAGCAAAGCATTTACTGGCTGCTTGCGCCTGGACGCTAATCAGCAGTGGCTTAAATCTGATATTGAACAACTGTCAAAAACGGTAGATTGCAGCCGTATTGAGTGGTTGGAAGATCCATTGCTAAATACAGCTGATTATAAAGAGTGGCAAAGCTTCAGCGCTATTGCTTTGGCGCTGGATGAGAGTCTTTATCAAGCGCATATTTCTTTTCTGGAAAAGCTTAATCCTAAAGCGCTTATTTTAAAGCCGGCTATGCTGGGTTGGCAGGGTTTGCAGCACTATATAGAGCTTGCCAATAATAACTGTTGGAGAACAATTATTAGCAGCAGTTTTGAAGGGCCAATTGGAATGGCTGCATTAACCCGTTTCGCACAAAAACTATCGCCTGATGAGTTTCATGGTTTGGATACGCTAAAATATTTTCCCGACGAGTATCAACATAAACTGGTGCACAAAAACCTCGATTTAGTGGAGCGCTGGAGATGGTAGATTGTCCGCTTGCTCAAGCCGCGTTGAGGGCACCCAGTCGAGCCTTTCTGATAGTTGCTGATGCAACACGTACTGATTTATCACGGGCTGATAGATTAAATACTAATACCACCTATACCTTTGCCCAAGTGGATAAGCTGGTAGCTGCTAGAGCATTCGCTCTGGACGGGGCGGGTTCGCTAAATAAAGGTATTGTGTTGCTGCCTGTAGAGCAATCCTTGCAGAGTATGGTAGCGGTGTTTGCCCATATTAGAGCGGGGGCCTTGGTCGTGCCTGTTGATAGCCAGCTGCCTGAAGAACGTTTGCAGTGTCTTAAGGCGCTTTACCATAGGAAAAGTGTTGACCAGGGTGCATTGTCGGCCTGTTTAGGTATTTTTACCTCGGGCTCCAGCGGAGACCCCAAGCTGGTGCTTCACTCATGGGAGACACTCCAGGCGAATGCCAAAGCCTCCAATCAGATAATTCCACTGCTAGAAGGCGATAAAACATTACTGAGCTTGCCGCTTTATCATATCGGTGGTTTCGCGCAAGTATTGCGGGCAGTTCTGTCGGCAACGAGCCTGGTGTTAGCCGGGCGTGTGGAGTCCCCATCGGTTTTACTGGGGCAATGTATAACCCATACGTCTATGGTGAGTACTCAGCTACAGCGATTATTGACCCATGCTGTTCGCCTGCCTCAATTAAAATCTGTGTTAATTGGCGGTGGGCCAATAGATAAAGCGTTAATTCGCGCAGCCAGGCAGTGGGGTATACCGCTCATGCCAAGTTACGGTATGTCTGAAACCGCATCACAAGTGATTACCGAAGTGGAATTGGGTAAGCAACGGCTGCTAGGAGATACTGAGCTAAAGTTGAATACCGCGGGAGAGTTGTGCGTTCGTAGCTCAAGCCTTTTTCTTGGCTATTGGGGGGCGAAGGGTTTTGAGCCTGCTGGTTACCGAGATGGCTGGTTTGCTACCGGCGACCTCGCCCGGTTTAAGGATGATCAATGGCAAATAATTGGCCGGGTGGATAACCAATTCATTAGCGGTGGTAAGAATATTCAGCCCGAAGAAATCGAAAAACAACTAGCACTTTTACCGGGTGTTAAAAATGCTATTGTGGTGCCGGTGCCCGATGCCGAATTTGGTACAAGGCCTTTTGCATTCATAAGCAGGCAGGATGGTTTGGATGTTGATGCCGATTTTCAGCAAAACATAGTCGCTCAATTAAAAAAGCAAGTGCCTGGTTATCTGGTTCCACGGTTATACGCCCAGTTGCCAGATACAAGGGGAATAAAAATAAAACGCCAGCCGCTGATAGCGCTTGCACAGAGGATGAAGCCGCAATGAGTATTTGGAAGAAAACAACCGTCACACCCGAACAGTTAAATCAATTTGCCTCTAATTCCATTATTGAGCACTTGAATATTAAGATAAGTGAAATAGGCGATGATTATATTTCTGCCACCATGCCGGTTGAAAATATTACTCGTCAACCATTGGGCTTTCTTCATGGCGGCGCTTCGGTGGTACTGGCGGAAACATTGGGCAGCCTGGCAGGCTATCTAGCCGTTGAGGGAGAGGCCAGTGTATTTGGTGTTGAAATTAATGCTAACCATTTACGTTCGGTTAAAGAAGGTGTTGTAACGGGAACCGCAAGGCCCATTCGCATCGGTCGGTCCATACAGGTGTGGGATATTCGCGTTGCCGATGAACAGGGAGAGGCGGTCTGTGTTTCCAGGTTGACCACGGTGGTGAAATAGGGGGCTTTTATTAATGTATTACTTTACGCAAAATTAATACGGATAGAATGACCTCGTGTTATCAGACACCAGGTAGACTTATAGTGCACATAGGGGATAGCTAAAACAAGCGGTACACCTTACCAGCCACAAGGGGTGAAGTGACCTACAGAGGATTAAAAAAAGCCGTCCATGGCATTCTACCTACTCTTAAAACCTGACTTTTAAAAAAAGTATTTAAAAGCTAAGGAAAGCGAAACCAGCGAGTTTATTCTCCACTTTTCAGCAAGGCTGCGTAGTCACCCACGGAGCCTCGATCCAGGCAGCATTCAATAATTTTGCTGCCTAATGGGGAGAGGTCTTCTACCAGGAAGTTTGTCAATTCATCGTGGAAGAATCGATACAGCTGCTCTGAACCTTCGTCATAAGCGGCTATACCCACTTCTGGTTGTTCTTCTACGCGGAGGAAATGCGGCGGTATAGCCATGCCTTCCACAACCATCTGATTGGGTACTTCACCCAATAGTGAGCACCTTGCAGGAGATAGCTGATCTTGTCTAAAGTGGGTCATACCACGACGTACAAGATATTCTCTGGATATCCACTGGGACATAAAGCCTGTTTTCCAGCAACCGATGTGTTGGTTTGGAATCAACACAAACATGTTGTCGGTCGTGCGTTGGATCTGGCTTAACAGCAGGTTAGCCTGGTCCACTCTGCGGCCGGTGGCAAAAGGCCAATAGGAACCAACACCTTCGGAGGCGAGCCCGCCTGTTGTGTCCACAATAGATGGGTTGCCATGTCCACGCGGTGCTACCAGTCGCCATAACCACGCTAACGCGGGGGGCAGTACTTGTAGCATGCCCATAATGCCGTAGCTTGGGTTCTCAGCGGTACAGGGTGGCGTACGCACACCAAAACTACGAATATCGACGGTTACCGGTCCATCAACTACGTCGGGGATGCACTTACGTGGAATGACTACACGTGGGTTAGGGCACGGCTCGTTGGGAGCGTCCATAACGTGTTCCCAGATGAGCGTGGTGGCACCGGGTTGCGCATCTATGTTGAGTGTTAGTAGCGGTGTAGGTGGATGGATAGTCAAATGCTCTAGTTGCGGTGCAGTGCCATATTGTTCGATATGGTTCACACGAACAAACCAGGCATTTTCTGCATCAACTACAGTAATTTTTTTCTCATCGGTTTGCAGTTCCGGGGGGCACAGCGCCATATCGTCGGTTACTGGCCTTAAGTCACAGGAGCGGGGTAGCTCCAGGTGTACTTTCTCCTCGGTGAGGAGGTTGTTACCCAAGAGTAAACGACCGTCGTGTTCACGATGGGCGTGTTCCAACATTTCACTTTTACCGCCACCGGAAGCCCCTTCGTGCATGATAGTGACAATATTGTCATAGGGCGTAACCACCTGGACAGTGGAGCAGTGGGCGGTTACCCAGCCTTCCTGTTCGCCAAGGTGGATAAGTACACCGTATACACCTTTTTTGGCACTGGGCCCTGGGTACAGGTTATAACTGAACAATTCGTGGATTTCATCAGTTCGGTTGTGAACCACCAATTGCTTGTTGTCAAAATGGGTGTAGCGGAAGGTGGGCGCAACGTATATTACCGCCTTTGGGTGAAAATCTGCGCTTAATTTACTGATGGGCGTGATGCCTTGCAGCATCGCTAAGCCGAGAGCGAAAAATCCAGCGTTGGCGGGAGCCACAACCAACGCTGGTAAGCCGTGATTTTCATCGCCGGCGTAGAAGGCGAATAAACAGAGTTCCTGTCCTTTCAGCCAATCGAAAGTCTCTTGTCGCACGTCATCAAAATTTTGATGGTACAGATCGGTAAAACGTTTTTTGTCCGTAGGGCCGTCGTCTCCAATCAGCAAGCAATCGGGGTCGCGGCGACGCATATAGGGGTCGGTGTAATTAGCGGATACAGCGTTACGAGTGCGGCAAACTTTTGCATCTACAATTCGGCCTTTGCCTGGAATATCGTAAGCAACTTCGTGCCAGCCTTCGGCATCAGCATCTCTTGTGGCAAGCTCCACCAGCCCTTCTGTGTCTGTGGCAACAGTGTAGCGAGGGCAGGCATCAAGCAGGTGTTGTACTTCTACGGGGACGGAAAACGGTAGCGCCGGATGAAAAGGTGTCACTGGAAATCCTCCTTAGTGAAAATAGATACTGCTCAAGGCTCCCTTAACGCCATGAACAACGCATGGGACGCAGTTTAGGGTATATGCCTATCGGATAGGTATGATTTAAATCATATTATTGGTCATGCCAAATTGGTCATGAATTGATGTGGAAGCTCAAATATTGTGCGCAAAGGCTGATTTGCAGACAGTCCGACTAAGGAGTGATCGCTTCAGGCGAGTGATTAGAAGATCCGTCAGAAAGGGGCGTTCAAAGGAGAACGCCCTGGCGGGGTGCTCTAGAGTTTACGTATTTGGGCTATTTCCTGGGCTTCGATACCCAGTGATTCAAGAAACTTCTGATGTTCTTCTGGCTCCATCTGCTCGAACTTCTGGTGCCAACTGAGCATTTGCGCTTCACTGAAGCCAGCGGCTTTCATAATGTCTACCCATCGATCTTTAGTAACCATGTTTTCCTCCAATAGTTGTGGATCTTTCAGCATCGCCACAATGGCTTTTTGCTGTTGCCTAAGTTGCTGAATGGCTCCTTCAAGCTGGTTGAAGTGATCTTTCAACAACTGCGCTTGAGAAGGGGCATCTGTTTGATCGAGCAAGGTGGCAATGCTGTTAACAGCTAAGCCGTAGGCTCGGTAGGCTACGATAGATTCCAGTCGTTCAATTTCAGAATCGCCATACCAGCGATAGCCATTAGCCGACCTGAGTGTTGGCTGAAGGAGTCCTTCCCGTTCATAGTAGAGAACACTTGTTCTGGATATATTGCAGCGTTTAGCCAGTTGAGAAACTGTTAACATTTACCACCTCTTTTCGATCGAGGGAAAGTGTCAAGCCTACACCTATAAACGGGTCAAGCTTTTAAGCTATTTGTGACCATGTGCGGAGAAAGGGCCCTGTATGGAGAAAGGGCCACAATAGTGAAGCAAGATTACAGCTCGTGAATATCCAAGCCCAATTTAGATACTTTGTCTTTAGCGGAAAAGTCGGAAACCACGGCAATATTGGCTTTTTCCGGGCTAAGGTAAGTGCTGGCGACTCTTTGTAAGTCTTCGATGGTTGTTGCCAAAATTCGCTCTCGCGTCTGTTGACGGAATTGCAGGTTGCGGCCGTGTAGTTCCGCATGGAACAGGCGTTTAGCTCTACCCGCGGGGGATTCGCTTTTGTCGATTGAGCTGATGGTTCCCAAGATGGCTTCTTCCAGCGCCTGGCTGGTATGCTTCTCAGACATCAGCCACGCTATGGAGCGATCGAAGTCATCCAGCGTTTCGCCCATACGAGGGTCCCGGTAGGAGTAAAAGCGAAATGCGCCGTTGCTGCTGTCATTAGATGCGCCGCCACCATAGGCACCACCTTGCTCTCTAATCGCCTTGTGTAAAAAACCATTGCGCAGAAAGCCTGCCAGTACAATGAGGGCCGCAGAATCTTTATGCTCGGCGGGGACTGTTGCGTAAGCCTTTGCACAATAGTTCACCTGTGAATTTGTTAACCATGCCTGCTTTACTTGGGCGGAGGGGGCCGCGCAGTTGAACGCAGAGGGGGTAGTGGTTTTATCGGCGCTAAAGTATTTTTCCAAATTGTGGGTGAATTGGTCAAAATGGTTTTCTTCGCTAATCAGCAAGAGTTGCGATTCGGTATTGGTAAGCAGCGAGTGTAGCTGTGCGAGTTTGTCTGCAATGGCATTGAGTGCGTTGTCTTCATTAATTTCACTGTCCAGTTTTTTTACCGCTTGGATGGCCGCGAGACCGCTTAATTGATGGCTAAGTGCGGTATTGGCGGTTAAACCCGAACTGGCTGCGAGCATTGCGAGGCCGTGTCCGCTGCCGGTAACACCCTGTTCTTTGTGCGCACGTATTTGTGCAATCAACTCGCGGATGCGACTGGTTTCACTGAAGTGTGCAGTGTTAATCACTGTGCTCATAAGCTCACACAGCGCATCGTGATTTCGCGTGAGCGCTTTGCCGGAAAAAGTGAGCAGGGCATTAACGGAATTTACATCCCCCACATCCGCGCGAATGCTACTAAACGCACTTAAGCCGCCACTGACACTGGCTTGCCAGCGTTGCATTGCCAAGTAATCTTTTTTGCCGGCACCCAGCTCATGAATGCAACTGGTATAGAGCGGCAGCCACTGAATGAGTGAACTATCGATTTCAGGCAGCTGGTATATACACTGCTGATAAACCAAGCCATTTGTTCCCGCTGCGTATCGGGTAAGTTGCTTTTGTTTTATCTTTAGCGTTTCGGGCTGCAAGTGAATTTCGTTTTTTGGAACATCCTCCAGTGTGACCTTGGGAAGAATTTCCGGGTCGTCTAGCTGGTCCTGCCGTTTTACCAGCGCCTCTGTTTTTTCAATGATGTTCGCCTTTTCCTGTTCGCTGAGAGCCTGCCGTATTTCTTCCAGCTGTTGTTTCTCGGCTTGTTCTTTTCGTGCATTAATAGCGCTATCAGGCACCAGAGTAAGCCTGACTTGATGAGGGTTGTCGAGAATAAGTTCTTTAACAAGGTTCTGAATAAAATCGGGAGACTGAATATTCTTACGCAACATATTCAGGCTTTCGTCGATATTTAATAACTGTACCGGGTTACCGCGGTGGGAAGCTGTGTTAAGCGCGGCCATGATAAGTTGCAGCCCGTAGGGGTAGCTGTCCCCGCCGATTTCTCGTTGATGGAGCTCCAGCTGGTGCAAAGCCGATTCTACATCTTCTTTAGGAATGCCTTTTGCGGCTACGTCCTTTAGTGTTTCCAGTATCATGGCCTCAATGTCATCTGCGCTGTTTTGCTCGCAACCCTCTAGGCCACACATAAAGGAAAGTTCTTTTTGCGAATCATCCAGGCCGCATAAAGGGGAGGGGCCATTACCCAATTCGGAGCTTTCGAGTGCGTGCATGAGCGGTGTAGCACTATTGTCCAGTAATACGCTGGACAACAATTGTGCTTTTAGTGAGTCATCCAGATTGGTACTTTTACCCAATAGCCAAGCCAACACAACATGGCTGCGGTGCTCAGCGTCATCGTCGTTGTAGGGGTAAGCTTCCTGCACGCGCATAGGAGCAAAGTATCGCTTTTCATCAGCAACACTCACCGTGTAATCAAGGCGCTCAAAGTGCTGCAGAACGTGGTCTTCAAATTTACTCTGATGTGTTTCGGCAGGAATGTCGCCATAGGTCATAAAGATGGCGTTGCTCGGGTGGTAATGGGTTTTGTAGAAAGATTGCAGTTGTTGATAACTCAGGTCGGGTATACAGGCGGGGTCACCACCGCTGTTGTGATGGTAGGTACTGCTGGGAAACAGGTGTTTGGTAAGGGTTTGCCATAGCTGAGAAGGTACTGAACTCATTGCACCTTTCATCTCATTGTAAACGACACCTTTATAGACCAAGGGGGAATCCGGGTTGTTTGCCTCTTCAAACTCCATGCGATGGCCCTCCTGGGCAAAGTCCAGGGGGTCCAAGCGGGAGAAAAAAACAGCATCCAGATAGACATCCAGCAGATTATTGAAGTCTTTTCTATTGAGGCTGGCAAAGGGGTAGGCCGTCCAGTCGCTGCTGGTAAAGGCGTTCATAAAGGTGTTTAAGGAACGGCGCGTCATCATAAAAAAGGGGTCGCGCACGGGGTATTTTTTACTGCCGCACAGAGCGGTATGTTCAAGAATATGGGCTACACCGCTGGAGTCTTCCGGTACGGTACGTAAGGCCACCAAAAAAACATTTTCGTCTGAGTCCGCCTGAAGGTGTATATGCTGAGCGCCGGTCACATTATGTTCAAATTCGAGAACATCCAGGTTGAGCGAATCAACCCTTTGTTGGCGTTTTAGTGAAAAAGCGGGGTGGTGTGCAACTTTGCGTTGTGACATGTAAGCCTCAGGGTATCAAGAATGACTTTAATGATGAGTATCGCGCCATACTCATGAAGAATTTAACGAATGTAATCTTAAGGCTGGTAGAATTCAACCAGCGCTACAAAGGCGGCTCATTATACAGAGCTACCCAAGCGTAGCAGCATTTTCTAGCATACAAGTACTTAGCCAATACAATAGCCCTAATAGCACTAGGGTGGAGAATTGCATGAATAAGGATTTAATCCTTAATGAATTCCGACGGGTTTCCGAAGCCATGGGCTGGGATTCCTATCACTCGCCCAAAAACCTCGCCAGTGCCATTTCTGTTGAGTCGGCCAAGTTACTGGAAAATTTCCAGTGGATGTCTGACCTTGAAGCAGAAATGATTGATGACCCAAAACGCATGGAGACCATAGCGGCGGATCTGGCCGACCTGATGATTTATTGCACGGTTCTTTGTCACAAGTTGGACCTTGACCCCTGGGTTATTACCAAGGATAAATTATTGCGTAACCGTGCAACCTATATTGAAAAACTACTGGCAAAAGAGATGGGCTTGAGTGCTGGCAGCTCGCCCTCAACACCAAGGGCAGAAAAACAAAAAGCCTGGCAGAAACCCCCGGCTGCGACAATACCGCAACAAGTGAATACCGCGAAGAAAACAACAGACGCCTCTACTACGGCACAGACCGATTGGGATTCCGTTATTCAAAAAATCGTAGATAGCAGGGAAGTGGTTAGGGATTCTTCCGACAAGCTCAGGCAAGAGATTAATTTAAAAAAACACAAGCGCTAAGTTGTGGCAGCGCTCGAATGTGATCGAAATTTTGATGATCTGGCGATGCGTTTTCGCCGAAATATCTATGGCTCACTAAAAGGTCAAATCCGCCTTGGCGTGCTGGAGCGGGATTTTCGCGAGCACATTCCTCATTTTTTGGCTGACTCTTCCGGTTTAACAATTGCGGATATTGGTGCAGGGCAGGCGCAATTTTCTCATTTATTGGCACAATACGGTGCCAGCGTAGTACTTAACGATATTTCCGAGCAAATGCTGCAGCTTGCCAAAGACAATTTTGTACAGGATGAAGCGCGTTTAAAAATAATTCAATGCCCACTGCAAATGCTCTCTTCCACCTTAAGTGAGGCAAAGTTTGACCTTGTACTTTGCCATGCCGTGATTGAGTGGATGGCCCAGCCGTTTACGTTGTTTAAGTATTTGCGTGAGCTGCTAAAGCCTGGCGCATATTTGAGTTTTACTTTTTATAATATGAATGGGCTGGAATATAAAAACCTGCTCCGCACTAATTATAAATTTGATGCCGATAATTTTCGCTCTTTTCGCGGCAGTTTAACCCCCTGGCACCCACAAAAACCGGAGGTAATGCTGGAGCACTTAGAGGCGCATGGTTTTAAAACACTGGTGAAGAGTGGCATTCGTGTTTTTCACGATTATATTCTCGATCCAGAACAGCGTAAGCGGGAGCCTGAACAGGTTTTTGCTAAAGAACTTGAATACTCGCAAAAAGAACCTTTCTGGCAGCTGGCCCGCTATATTCATTATTTGTGTCGTTATGAGTGAATTCCCCCTACAGTTGAGCGATAGGCTCTTTGTTTATGAAACCGATGTAGAGCTCTCGGCAATGCGTGCTCAGGGCGCTGGCGGTCAAAATGTCAATAAAGTCAGTTCAGCCGTTCAGCTGCGTTTTGACTTAAACAAAGCTGCGCTACCGGAGGATATGAAAGCACGGGTAAGGGCCTGTGGTGATCGGCGCCTTACCAAGAGTGGTGAATTGGTAATTAAAGCCCAGCGTTTTCGTACGCAGGAAAAGAACAGAGCAGATGCCCTGGTAAGGCTGCGGGAATTTTTACTACCCTTTATTGCCAGCCCCAAGCGGCGGGTGCCTACGCGTCCAAGTCGCGGATCGGTGCACAGGCGTCTTCAGGAAAAGAACAGACGTGCAGGCATTAAAGCTAATCGTGGCCCGGTAAAAGAGTAAAGTTTACTGTACTTGCTATCGCTTGATGGCGGTGCCCACGTCCAGAGCTTCAAACCAGTCTAAAAACCGTTTCACATTATCGCCTGCAAACATACGACCGTGTTGTGGGCACATCAATTCAATGTCGAGTGCGCGAACTCGGTTTACCCAATCGTTTTTAGCCAGGTTGGATGGCATCCAGCGCTGGTGGAACATGTGCATGGATTTAACATGTTCGTCAAAGTCGTCGACAAATAGGGGCGCGTCTATTGGCTCCAGTGCCGCGCCAACATCGCCGCTCATCAGTACTTTTGCTGCGGGGTCATACACATGAAAATTGCCAGAGGCGTGTAAGTAGTGAGCCGGAATAAATTGCAGTGTCACGCTGTCGAGCGTGACTGTTGAGCCCTCATCCGGGATGGCATCAAAGGAAATATTCTCCATACCAAAGTGACGAATAAATCCTTCCCACAACCAAGGCGCATGCAGGGTTGCGGTTTCAAGTGCTTTATCCCAGAGGCCGAGAGAAGAAATAATATCCGGGTCTTGATGGGAGGCGAATACATGGCTGATTTGTTGAACGGGAACCTGTTTGACCACATTTGCCAGCATGGCTGAAAAAAGTTCGATGCCTCCCGGGTCCATTAATAAGGCATTGTTGCGGGTGCGCACCATATATTGATTGGTGTCGATAATGGCCTTGGGTTTTTCCGGGTCCCTGCCAAACATAATCCACTGATGGTTTATGCCATCGTATATTTTTTTTGTTAGCATGGTTTATACCGCAATTTTTCCAAAAAGTTGTTGTGAATATTTTACGTGGGTCTGAATTTTATCTGCGGCCTGGGCCACATTTAGTGCGATTACGTTGAGCGATTCCTCAAATTCTTTGCCCGAAGCGGAGGCTTCTACGCGAGACATAGCAGCCAGTACGGTGGCGGTTCTTAGTTCTCGCCCCAGTTCATTTAAACGATCACTTAGTTGGTACACTTGTTTGTGAAAGCGCTCTTGAAGTACTTTAAAGTCGTCTTCTGTTCGCTTAAGCGCTGGGTAAATGCTTGTTAAATACTGGTGTTCAGACGCTTTATCACAGGCTATTTTAAAGCGTTTGAGAGCGGATTCTGTACGAGCAGTTTCGGAGGCTGTGCGGCTCATTTTTATTGCTTCGCTGTTTATTTCACTGGATGCGGCTACAGTTTTACGCGCCAGCTCATCAATAAACTCAGTCAGTGCTCTAAAGCCTGCAGCCCCATGACCGGCGCGCAGAGCGAGGGCGCGCGCATTACTAGCGGTTAGAGATATTTCACGAGCGACCAGAGTAGCTTTGTGGAGCTCGGCGGCAACAGTGGCTGCGTAGACGAAGTATGGATTGCCTTTTTGTGTTTTCATTACGGCCTGAATCCGGGGTTAACTGATAAATGTATAGCACAGCTTGTATATCTGCGCTGTATTGGCGCGAATTCTTATAGTGGAATTCATGTAAAATGCCCCATATAAGAAAAACGACTCAAGAGATCAACTCATGAAATCGATCCATACGCCATATTACGTTTTGCACATAGTCACAAGCCTGCTCTCAGTCCTATTGTTGCTGGGTATCAATGCCAATGCACAGAAATTTGAGCATTTGGCTCAAACGCCACCCATGGGCTGGAATAGTTGGAATCATTTTGGGTGCAACGTTGACGAAAAACTCATCAGAGCAACGGCGGACGCGATGGTTAAATCCGGGATGAAAGCTGTGGGCTATGAATACGTAAATATCGATGATTGCTGGCATGGCGAGCGGGATAAGCAGGGTAATATTCAAGCAGACCCTAAACGTTTTCCTTCGGGGATGAAGGCCCTGGCAGACTATGTACACAAAAAAGGTTTAAAACTGGGGATTTATTCCGACGCAGGGTGGACCACTTGCGGTGGTAAGCCCGGCAGCAGGGGCTATGAGTTTCAGGATGCACGGCGCTATGCGGAGTGGGGCATTGATTATTTGAAATACGATTGGTGTGCCACAGAAGGGCTAAACGCTGAGGGCGCCTATATGACAATAAACCGGGCTATTCGTGAAGCTGGCCGGCCAATGGTGTTAAGCATCTGCGAGTGGGGGGATAACGACCCCTGGGAATGGGCAGCACCTCTTGGTCAGTTATGGCGGACTACCGGTGATATTTACGCATGCTTTGATTGCGAGTATGACCACGGAACGTGGTCCTCTTGGGGCGTGTTGCAAATCCTTGATATGCAGGACGGCTTGCGACAATACGCAGGGCCGGGCCAATGGAACGACCCGGACATGATGGAAGTGGGTAATGGTATGACCCAGGAAGAAGATCGGGCGCATTTTTCAATGTGGGCGATGCTGGCCGCCCCTCTGATTGCAGGCAATGATCTGCGAAATATGTCAAAGCAGACCACAGAAATTCTCACCAACAAAGCAGTTATAGCGGTTAATCAGGACAAGCTTGGCATACAAGGCTTTAAATACAAGGCGAAAAAAGGCTTGGAAGTGTGGTTCAAGCCTCTGGCAAATGGTGAGTGGGCTATGGCCGTGCTTAACCGTAATAATCATGACAGCAAGTTTGAATTTCGTTTTCGCCACGAACAAGTTAGTGATGAATTAAGTAAGCGAAAAATCAACTTTAATGAAGAGGTGTTTACCTGGCGAGACTTATGGAATAAAGAAAATACCGGGGACACTAAGGCGTTTATTAAGCAAAACATAAAAAGGCATGATGTACTTATGCTTCGCCTGGTGCCAGCAGGTAAGTGGGAGCGCTAAGCTGTTTTGAAAAAATATCGAAACCTGTTAATTGGTATACTTACTGTTATTCTTGTAGGGTTTATTATCCCGGAAAACCGGGTAAACCCCGTCTTGGGGGCTAGTAAAGGTGATTGGAATGCGCAAAGCTTTTGGTATGAACCCTGGGGCAGTTCGGGTGTGCACAAAGGTGTCGATATTTTTGCGCAGCACAACACGCCCGTTAGGGCATCTACACATCAAATGATTCTTTATAAGGGATCCGTCCCTAAAGGCGGGGTGATTATATTGAGCTTGGGTGCGAAGTGGCGTTTGCATTATTACGCACACCTAGCCGACACAGTAGCAGACTTGCCACTATTTATTTCCAGTAGAGAAACAATAGGAAGTGTTGGCGATACAGGCAATGCAAAAGGAAAGCCTCCCCATTTACACTATGTTGTTCTAAGCCTGTTGCCGCTTCCGTGGAAAGTAGACTCTAGCACGCAAGGTTTTAAGAAAGCTTTCTATTTAGACCCCGAACCTTATTTGATTCGCACTGGGTCACTTTAACGATTTATAGTCTCCACCAGGAGAGCGCACGCAACTGCGCGCGTTTTTTCTGCTGATGGGCTTCCATTCGTGAGAGGATATCTGCAAGGCTTCGAACTGCATCTTGAATATATGGCCCCTTATTAAGCATAACGCATTCGGCTCTCTCACCCATGGCTGCATCGGTTAATTCAGGCCGGGATGCAAGGCCTTTTTTAGCCAGACTCTCCAATACTTGGGTCGCCCATATAACAGGCACATGGGCAGCCTCGCATATCCACAAAAGCTCCTCTTGAACTTCTGCCATTCGTTCGCCACCAAGTTCAACCGCTAGGTCGCCGCGCGCGATCATTACACCTAGAACATGCCTGCCAATACTGCCTAGTAGTATTTCCGGTAATTTTTTTACCGCTCTGCGGGTTTCTATTTTTGCGATAATGGGTAGCTGTTTGGCGTCTCTGTTGTTCAGCTCGTTAACTAGTTGATGCATGTCTTGCAAGCTTTGCACAAAGGAAAAGCCCACCATGTCAGCGTTTTTGGCAACAAAATCAAGGTCTTTTAAATCTTTTTCACTTAGGGCGGGTAGCTTTAGTTCGGTTTCGGGAAAGTTTAGACCTTTGTCCGCTTTGATGCGCCCGCCTTTTGGGCCAACATGCGTTATACGCAGTACTGCTTTGTCAGCATCTGCGGATTCTATAATGGTGCCAATTTTTCCATCGTCAATCCAAACGGCTTCGCCCGGCTCGATAAAATCAAATATCGCCGGGCAGGTGCAAGCCAGGGTTACAGCCGTACTCTGCTCTGGAGTATCACCCTTAACGGCCTTTTCACAAGCCTGGGCCTTTCGAGAAAAAACAATTTTCTCGCCTGCAGAAACACTAATGCTATTTTTCTTAATGCTGTTGTGAAGGGCCCCAGTGCGTATTTTGTGTCCTGCGAGATCCATGTGGATTTTACAGCTAATACCTAGTTCTGTTTCCGCTTTGCGTACATTGGCGATCATTGCCTTCCACTGTGGCTTGGAATCGTGCGCGCAATTGATTCTCGCGCAGTTCATTCCCGCTTCCAGTAAGCTTTTAACAAAGTCATAGTCTGTAGCCGCATGGCTGGGCAGCGTGACCAGTATGCGGACATTGCGCTTTCCTGATGGATCACCAAAAAGTTGACTAGAATTGTTTTTGAGTTTCAGAATGCCTTGGTGATAGTCGACAGTGGGAATGTTATTGGGCGTGCTGGCTGTTTGTGTTTGCAGTGTGAGGCTTAATAAACGAATGACATTGTTAATAGTGTGCAGTATGTGAGATTCTGCGTGCCCCAGCGATGAGAGGCCCTTACTGCTTAATTCGGATTGCAGGTTGCGAAGATCGTGCCGGCGCAGGGCAAGATAAAGGGCAAGGTTCCATGCGCTTGCGGAATATGTATTATCCGGGTAGCACTCTTTGTAATCTTCCAGGCGCTCACTTGCATATACCACCATATCGCGTCTTAATTCGATGAGTTGCTGCAGTAAACTTGCCAGTTCGATTTCTTTTATATCATCAGTTTTTAGGCGCTTATTGTTTTCGGTGTCCATTCTGTTTAGTCTCAATATGAGGCTTGGCTAAGTTGAGCTAATGTATTGTGCTTGTTTGTCAAATAAACACAAGGCTTGCACTGGTGGCTGCACCGTAGATTAAACTTAATTGCGCAGTTTTGGCCAGCAGACTATTAAGCATGCGACCTTCACTTTGGCTTAACTCCCGGCACACCTGAATAGACAGGGGGATAGTAATAATTAGCGGCAGCAGAATGCCTGGGATATTGGGTGTGGCGGAAAACAGAAATGCCAGGCAATGAAAAATCGGCAACAAAATCATCAGTATTGCGAATAGCTTGCGACTTCTTGTTGCGCCCAGGTAGACAGCTAGCGTTTTTTTTCCGGCAGCTGCGTCGCTGGGGATGTCTCGGATGTTGTTAATTAGCATTATGGCGGCGAGGATCATCCCGAGCGCATTTGCCAGCGCAAAAACGTGCCAGCTAAAGTGATGGGTTTGTATGTAGTAGCTGCCCATCACCGCAACCCACCCGAAAAATACCAATACAGTTATCTCCCCAAGACCATGTGATGCCAATGGGAAGGGCCCGCCGCTGTAGGCAAATGTAGCAAGAATAGCGAGTAAGCCAATAGCCAGTAATAGAGGCCCACTGTAGGCTACTAATACAAGCCCGCAAATGCTGGCGATTATAAGGCTGAGTGATAGTGCAACAATGACCTGTGTTTCCGATACCAGCCCTGCGTGGGTTACCCGGGTTGGTCCAAGACGTTGTTCGGAGTCAACACCGCTGCGAGCATCAAAAAAATCGTTTGCCAGGTTTACAGCAATTTGGAGAAAAAGCGCACAGCCTAGCGCACACAGTGCTAGTAACCAGTTAATACTGTCTAGCGGTACCGCAGCGGTGCCCAATAAAACGGGGCTTACGGAAGCGGGTAGTGTTTTGGGCCGTATGGCCAACAGATAGTTGCTTAGGCGGCTTGGGTTAGTTGTAGCACTCTTCATATGGCTATGTGGATGTTATCTCTATCCTGCTGATGTAAGGATTACCGGGCTTGGCTGCAGTAGAAACATCTGCGCCTATTTATCCGAACTAATAGTAAACCAAATGCCATCATTGTAAATTATTTAGGGTCAAAGCATCTATTTGCTTCTTGCTCGCAAATCCAGTTCGGGAGTTAAGTATAGCTGTGTGCGCCATTGAGTGGTGTTAGACGTGCCTGGGCCTCGTTTTCTGTTTGCTTTTCCGGGTAAAACTAAAGAGACATTACCATGCCTTTGTTTGTCTCTCGTCTATCCTAAAATTGCCCCTACCCAAGGCTTTTCTCCTTGTGTGTTAAGTAGGGCGGGTTCAAGCAAAAATTATTTAAGAACTGCTGGCCGTGTGTAATTTGATCTGTGTTTAAGTTATTGTGATAAACCGGGTGCTCGTTCAATAATAAAATTTTCACGCTCTCATACTATGCTGCGTCCCTAGGCGTTAAGTTAGTGTCACTAGAACACTATTTTACAGCTTAATGTTTTTTGTATTTGTAAGCTAACATCAATATCGGACAGCAAATTTAGGAAAAAACTATGCATTGTTTAAAGTGTTTAATTATTCCCCTTACAGTTTTTGTTGTGTCCTGCGGTGGCGCTCCGGGTGGGTCTGGCATGGGTAATTGTGATGATGTAAATGCAAACGGGCCGTCAATTACAGGCTTTGACATAGATGTGTTGCAAGTAGAGGATACTTTATGGCTATCTCTTAGTGTTCAAAGTAAACAGGAGAGTGCGACCTACAAAAGCTCATATTTTCCTAGGTTCTCTTTGTTTGCAGATGCTCAGGCGCTATCCTGCCGTGTCCCCCCTTTTGAGCAACAGATAAGCGATATAAAAATTTCCAGCACTGCAGATTATGATGGGTCTCACTCGGCGGGAGAGAGCCTTAACGATTTATTGTCGTACGGCGGTAATTCGCTAGAGCAGATTCTCAAGGACACCGCCTGGTTTAGCTCAAGCCACGATTTCACGTTTTCATCGCTGCCCAGTGAGGCTGGTGAGCACCAGTTTCTGCTGGAAGTGACGTTGGACAATGGTGAAGAGTATTCAGCGCTCTCAAATTTACTAAACGTAAGCGCAGCACCTTAGAGTGGTGCTTTTTTCCCTAAGTAATACTTAAGTTTTGGTTCCTTTGCTGTAAAATCAGCCCTCAGTCACAAATTTAACGAATATTCGATGAATTGCAGCAGTGCTGGGGATAGAATCAGGCTATGGACTTCATTAAAGCAAAAATAAACACATTATCCGGCTTGGTTGGGCGTATGAGCGTTGCATTGTGCTCCGTCCTCCTTTCCGTCACCATCCTTTCCAGTGCAGTCCTCGCGCAAGGAAATGATCAAACACTTCGATTGCAGGTAATTGACGCTTACGCCGACGTACATTCCGGCCCTGGCAGAGGTTATCCTGTTTTTTATGCGATAGAAGAAGGCGAAAGTATTGCTATCCTCGCTCGTCGTCCTGGCTGGTACGAAATTCGTTTAGCCAATGGGCGCACCGGTTGGGTAACGGCAGCTCAGATCTCTCGTACTATTCAGGTAACTGGCGAACCTGCTGATTTACCAACTGTCAGCTATGGAGACTACTTAAAAAATAGTTTTCGCGTTGGGTTAACGGCGGGTACTTTTACCAGCGGTGAATTAGAGGCTTCTGAATTCTGGAGTGCAACCCTTGGGTATCGGGCCATTAGCTGGCTTGGTATCGAAGGTGAGTACGGCAAACTCTACGGAGAGGATATCCTCGGTGATTTTTATGGCTTGAACCTTCTGCTGGAACCCTTTTCCCACGGGCGCTTTTCACCCTATTTGTTGCTGGGCATGGGTAATATGCAAGTGGACTCTCAGCCCAAATTGGTACCTCTGGAAATAGAGGAATCAGACTTTCAAAATTATGGCTTGGGCTGTAATTACTATCTCGGTCGAAACTTCCTAATCAAATTCGAATATCGATCATATACAGTAGCAACTGAAGAAAAAGATGTGGATCTGGGCGCATGGAAAATCGGTTTCAATACATTCTTCTAATTCTTGTCGTTGGCATCTTTGGTCTTTCTCTTCCGGCTCTTGCGCAAGAAGATGCTTTGGTCAGCGGTGATGCCGACAGTATCGACAATGAATTTTTCTCCTTTGGTGTGAGTGCGGGCGTCTTGAATATTCAGGATTTCGGCAGTGAGTATACGCTTGGCGCCAATTTCACCTTCGCTGCAACAGAAGATTTTTTCTTGCAGTTTAATTACCTGATTGCTGACGCAGGTTTGTCCTCCTTCGAGGAAAGCCAAGGGCAGCTTATTGATGGGGATGATCGTAAATTCAACCATTTCGACCTGTTAGTGGGTTATAAGCTGTTTCAGGCCGAATTTTTCCCAAGCGAGGGGAATGCCAAGCTTTCTGGCTTTTATCTGGTTGGCGGAGTAGGGGATACGGATTTTGGCGGTGAGGGCAGTTTCACCTACACGCTTGGTGCGGGCTATGAATTTGCGTTGGCACGCCGCTTTATTGTCAGAGCGGATTATAGACACTACATATACGAGTCAAACTTGATCGCAGAAAAAGAAAACACTCATAATGGTGGTTTTTCTATAGGCTTTAACTACCTGCTGTAGAATCAAGTCTGAGATATTGGTTTTCAGTAAAACTATCGGTTCAGAGTGTTCGCCAGATGAAATACAGCCTTGCGCTAGCCTTGCTGTTGGCTTCAGTAGCTTCCCATTGCTCAGAATTAAAAACCATTGACCTGCAAAACGAAAATGTGGTGGTGCGCGTATCTCCGCAGATGGGAGGGCGCCTGCTTGAATTTGCGCTGCACGAGCATGCCAGCATTATAAAAGTAGGCGATGAGGTTTTTTCCAATCCACAACCTGAAGTTACAGCGCAGTCAGACAATATTGGCTATATGGGCCATATAGTGTGGCTTTCCCCGCAAAGTCAGTGGTGGCGACAACAAACTATAAACAAGAGCCGATTTGAAAACGCCGCCGCTTGGCCACCAGACCCCTTTCTAGTTCAAGCAAGCAATACGGTCCTCAAAAATAACAAACGGCTGATTCACTTGCTTGGGCCGGCTAGCCCGGTTTCAGGTGTGCGTATCGAGAAAACGTTTGAGCTTATGGCGGCGCAGCCACACGGCCTCAATTTGGGCGCAATTGCGACAAATATGGGTGAATCGACCGTTTCCTGGGGGCTGTGGTTTAACACGCGCCTTGAAGCCGATGCCAAAGTATACGTGCCAGTTCTAAATGAAAAAGATATCCGTATGTGGGATACCAAACCGGAGGAGAGCCCGCTTAGCTTCTCTGTGGTGGACGGTATTCTGGCACTTCATTCCCCGCCGCCAGAGAAAGGTAAAACTCGTAGAAACGGGAAGCTTTTTATCAAGCCCTCCGCAGGCTGGATGGCTGCTTTCGACGAAAAGCAGCTTATTATTATTCAGTTTGATTTGCAGCCGCATGTAGCTATTCACCCGGAGCAGGCTCAAGTTGAACTTTATATGGACTACCAGAAGCAGGCCCTGGAAGAGGGTTTGATCGAGATGGAGCTACACTCACCCTACACAGAAATGCCCCCAGGTGCATCTATAGAGAGTGGGCAGCAATGGTTGTTGCTACCCTATCAGGGTAAGAATTCTGATAAGGCCAGAAGGGCGTTTCTTGTCAAAACCATAGAATCCTTAAATCGTTAGAATAAAGCGTTTATACCAACGCTGAATTCCGTGTTGTGGGTCACTTTGCTATCGCCAATAAACTCCCGGTTGAATATATGGTCACGGATATCAACACTCATGGTCATCCAGTCTGTCATCACCAGGCGGTAACTGCCGCCAATCACCAATCCCGTCTCACTGTTATCGGCAAAGTTTACTTGCCCAAAGCCGGCGTTAAGATAAAGATCTGAGTCAACTTTAGTATTAGATCCAAAAAAAGACCGGCCACCGAGTAATTTATAACCACCAAGGAGCTCCAGATAGCGAAAGTTGCGGTCCTCATCTGCGAGAAAATCTGAGTCGCTGAGTTTCTCAAATGTGGCTTTGCTCACAGTGGAGCTGCCATAAAGCGCCTGCGCTATGAATTTATCGTTGATATGGTAGACGAAAGACAGCCCCATCACCGGGTTTGAATTAAAATCCTCTACATTCAGTACGCCGACATATGCGCCCAATTCGAAGTGTTCTGTGTCGATCTGTGCCGAATGTACGGGTTCTGGTTGCTTTTCCGGTTCGATAACCGCTTCCTTTTTGTCCTGAGACAGACCGCCAATAGTGCCGCCGCTTTGAGCGTGAACTGAGGGCTGGAGGGCAATAAGAGAGAGGACGAGTCCACTTTTTATAATGTATAGAGCCTGTTTTGTAGACTTACGTGCCATAGGTATTCCTTTTTGGTTTATAACTTTCTCAATTGAAAGAACAAAAATAATAAATAAATCGCTCTCGGCGGTGATGTTAGCTGGTTCTCAGAATGAGGAGAGAGCTAGCACTCCATATAGGAATATTTTATGAATTCGCGTATGTTTGATCTACATACTTTTTAGTGTATTCATCAAGAAAAACAGTAGGGTAGCGTCTAAACTTCAAACTTTGCTAAAACTACGGGCTGGCTTGTAGCCAGAATAAGGCCTTGAAAGCCCATAAAGTATGAATTTTCTAAAATTTCAGTGCAAGATGAGACGACAAATGAAAATTTTGTTAAGGAAATCAATATATTTAGTTGTGTTTTTTAGTGTAATTACTCAAGAGTCTGCGTTTGCTCAAGATATACCCAGCCCAGATGAGCAGAGTAAAGCATGGGTAGAGAATGTCGATGCAGAGCAATTTGCTGAGCAAGCTGTAGAGGGTGAGCAGGAAAGCCTGAATGATTTACGTGCAATAGCCGGCAATATTCAGTCCTTGAAGAACGATGTGATCGAGCTTAACAAGGATCTGCGCAAGATGGAGGAGAAGCTGCTTTTCCCTTCGAATACTCGCTACACCGTTTTCCTGTCTCTAAGTACGGGCCAATTTTTTCAGTTAGAGGGCGTGAAACTGAAAATCGATGGCAAGCTGGTGAGCAGTCATGTGTATTCAGAAAAGCAGCGAGCAGCTTTGGCGAGGGGGGGAGTACACAAATTGTACGTCACCAACCTGAATGAGGGCATACACTCAATTACCGCTTTTTTTACCGGCGTTGGCGCAGATGGGCGGCCTTACAAGCGCGCCGCTAATTTGGAGTTTGAAAAAAGCATTGGTAGCGAGTTTCTTGAGCTGGCTGTTATTGATGATGGCTCGATCCAGGAGCCTGTCTTTAAATTGAAACGTTGGTAAGACCACGTGGTTGTTATGCCTGAAAACACAATAATAACAACAGTGCTTCGTTGGGTAAGGTCATCCGGCTTCGGCTTTGGGCTTTTATGCCTGCTATTTGCTCCGGCCAGCTTCGCACAATTAAAATCTCATGTGGAATCATCCTTCCAGTTAGAGTATGGCCCAGTGCTATACGAGTTTTATCAGCAGCAATACTTCGAAGCGTTAGTGGAAAATCGCTACTCCCTCTCTGTAGAAAACCCCATAGCTAAAACTGCGCATGCGGGAATCTTACACGGTGGCATGTTGGTGAGTTATGGTATGCCGGACAACGCCTTACAGCTTTTTCAGGCCTTGCTGGATACGCGAAGTAGTGTAGAGGTGAAGAACCGTGCCTGGTATCACTTGGCAAAGCTTTACTACAACAAATCAGACAAGGCGAGTGCAAATCGTGCTCTGGATAAAGTCCAGGGGCAAATGCCCGATGATCTTCACATTGAATACCATTACCTGGCCTCTTTAGTAAAAAATGATGGCGAGCATCTTGAGGCGGTCAACGAAGCTCTGGACGATCTGTCGAACCGTTTGCCTCAATATTCATACTTACTGTTTAACCTCGCTGTGACCCAGTTGCGGGCAGGGCAAGTGCTCGACGCAGTGCTAAATCTCGAAGAGTTGGCTGTCTATGAGGGAGATGACAGAGAGTTACTTGCTCTTGCTGACAGGGCAAAGCATGGCCTTGCGCAAATGGCAACCCAGGCTGGAGATTTGCCGCGAGCCTGGAGCTACCTCACAAGCATACGCACCAGTGGACTCTATTCTAACCGGGCTTTGCTCTCATACGCCTGGACCGCCATTAAGATGAAGCTTTATAACGAGGCGATACCAGCCTTGTTATTGCTGGATGAGCGTTCTATAGCGATACCTGAGGTGCAGGAATCCAAAGTGCTCCTGGCCCACTTGTACGAACAACAGGGTTCTTCGAGAAAAGCCCTGAAAAGTAACCTGATGGCTGAAAAAGCATTTAAGAAGGGTTTGGCTACGCTTGCGGATGCGAGAAAAATTATCGCCAAGCAGGATGTGCCGCGCGAGTTTATCAGCAACCTTGAAGTGATAATGGACGAGAGTGATTGGTATGGCGCGAACGCTTCTGTGGACTACAAAAAACTAACGCCGTTCTTGATTGATCTGATGTCCAGCCATCCTTTTAATGAAACACTGAAAGATCTCGCCGCACTTTACACGCTAGAGCAAAATCTCAGTTATTGGCTGATACAGATAGAAGAGCACCAGTTGGTTTTGACCAATGCAGAGGACAAATATGTGCAGGATGATCTGCAACAGCTGCTGGCGCGGAGTGAAACAATTAAAGAAAAACTGCAAGATCAGGATGCAGAAATAAAACTTACCACATTAACTCTTGAAGAAAGCGACAAGGAGCGTTTTCAGGTCTTGATCGACCGCACCGAGCATGATTTATTGGTACTGGAAGATAAAATTAATCGTCTCAAAAAGGCTAAGCAGCCCTATGTTCAGCCGGCCAGTTATGCAGGTGAAATTAAGGGTAATCACAAGCGCATTACAAAAGAATTAGCACGGACACGCTATTTTATCGAAAAATTAGAGCCTGTTATGCGTAATCTGGTTCGAGCGGAGCTGGACAACCATGAAGAGCGTATGCGGTATTACTGGGCACAGTCACGTTTGGCCAAGGCCCGTCTGTTCGATGCAACTTTACTTGAGCTTGAAAACGTCAAGTCGGAAAGTGAAGCGATGGAGAGTCAATAAAGATGACTAACCTTTATTTTATTAAGAAAATATGTGTGTGTGGCTTTGTGTTGTTGATTGCTGCCTGTGGTGCATCTAACAAACAGAAAACACTTGGGCAGCTCAGTTACGAACCAGAGCAGGATGAAGAACTGGCTGTAGAAAGCATGGACCACCAACAAGTTCGCGAAGAGTATCGCGAGCTGCTTCATCTGTTTGAAGATGATCTCCTTAAAGAGCAAATTGAACGCCGAATTGCAGACGTATACATGATGGAAGGCGTGCAAAAGCAGAGTAACGATACTGGCAGGCCAAAAAGTTATTATGTAGAAGCAATTAAGTCTTACAGAGATATTTTGGAGAAATACCCCGATTCGCCTGACAATGCCGAAGTGCTCTACCAATTGGCTAAAGCCTACGATATGGAAGGTAATCAGCGCGAAGCCTTAAAAATGTTGGATCAGTTAACCCTGAGGCACCCTTACTATATTAATATTGCCGAGGCAAATTTTCGTAAAGGCGATATTTTATTTGGATATCAGCGCTATGCCTTAGCGGAGAAGTCCTATCAGTCAGTTGCGCAGTCGGGCAACGAAAAGTTTATTGTTAATGCCCATTATATGATGGCTTGGGCGCAATACAAACAAGCCAAATACAGGAAAAGCATCGATGGTTTTGTCTTCGTATTAGATTCATTATTTTCTGAAACTATGATTGTTGATGAATTGAGCAAGGCGCATCAGTCAATGGTCAGTGATACCTTGCATTCTGTAAGCCTGGCGGTAGATAAAATTGGTGGCGCACCGGCTATTGAAGATGTGGCAGTGTTAGCCAGTAAAGAATATGTTTGGATGATTTACAAAACCATGGGTGATTACTATCTTGAAAAAGAATTGTACGAGCTTGCGGCGGAGTCTTTTCGATCCTTCGTTATGGCGCACCCCAATGCAGAGCAGGCGCCGGGCATACACGAAAAGCTGGTAGAAACCTATGTAAAAGGCGGCTTCCCTAATCAGTCTCTCATAGAGAAAGAATCTTATATCGCTGCTTATGGTATTTATTCAAGCTACGCGGGAAATGTGCAAGGTATACGTGATGACATCCAGCCTACGCTGAAAATCTACCTGGAAGAACTGGCACAACACAATCACGCAACAGGCCAGGATTTGCTGGAAGAGATAGAACAGAAAAAGCAGAAAAAAGAAGCTGTACGAAAGCTTGCCAACATGGAATCGAAAGCACTGGTCTACCTGGATAAGGCTTCCGTTTTTTATCAGCAGTATATAGACACCTTTCCGCAAGATTCACGTATTGATGAGATGCGTTTCTTAAAGGCCGAAGTGTTGTTTGAGGCAGAACGTTTTGAGGAGGCCGTTGGTGATTATGAACTTGTTGCGTATCAGCCATTAGGCGAGAGCGCAAAAGAACATGCCGCAGATTCCGGCTATGCAGCCATTATTTGCTACGAAAAAATCATTGCGAAAAAAGTTGATGGTAGCGATGAATTGAAACGCTGGCAGTCAGACGCAGTGGAAAGCATGTTGCGTTTTTCTGAAAAATTCGACAGCGATGAGCGATCTCCGTCTGTATTAACCAGTGCGGCGGAATATATGTTTAGCCTGGATCAATACGAGCGGGCTGTAACTATTACCGAGGCATTGATCGCCAACAATGCGGCACTTGATCCCGAGTTGAAGAAAACTGCCTATGGCATAATGGCCCACTCCTTTTTTAAATTAAACAAATATCAGCAAGCTGAGGCCGCCTATACTAATCAACGAACCTTGGTTGCTGTAGGTAGTGAAGAATATACTGCTATCACCGAGCGCCTTGCTTCCGCGGTATATAAGCATTCTGAAACACTTGCTGATAGCGGCGAAATGGCACAAGCAGCAGACAGTTTCTTGCGCATCAAGTCGCTGGCGCCCAACTCTACGGTCAGGGCAACGGCACAGTATGACGCTGTAGTCATGTTGTTGTCGCTGGAGGCATGGGATCGAGCAATCCCAGAATTAAAAGAGCTGCAGGCGCTCTATCCAGAGCACAAGATGGCGCTGGAATTTCCACGACAGTTAGCGTTTTCCTATGAAAAAAGCGAACAATGGGCTCTGGCTGCAGAAGAGTATTTGGGCTTAAGCAAAAACGATCCAGATCCTGAAATAAAACGCGAAGCCTTATTTCTTGCTGCAATGATGTATGAGAAAAATAAGAACCACACCACAGCTATCACCCTGTTTAAAAGATACGCTTACACGTATGAGCAACCTTTTGATACCCGCATGGAAGCACGCTATCACCTCGCTACAAATTATCAAACTCTGGGTGATATAGGTAAAAAACTCTATTGGTTGCGACGAATTATTGACGGAGATAAGCAGGGAGGCGGCCAGAGGACTGAAAGAAGTCGGTGGCTTGGCGCTTGGGCAAATATGGAGTACGGCAATTACTTTGATGCGGAGTTTAGAAAAACACGCTTGAGGTTACCGCTGGTGCAGAGCTTGCCAAGAAAGAATGAAAAACTGCAGAGTGCATTGCAGCGCTATCAGTCTGCGGCGGATTATGGCTTCCTAGAGTTTGTGACTGAGTCGAGCTACAAAATAGGACGGCTCTACCAAATATTTGCGCAGGACTTAAGAGATTCTCCCATTCCTTCAGGAATGTCCGAGAATGATAGAAGGACCTATAGAGAGATCATAGAGGAACAGGCTTTACCCTTTGAATTACTGGCAAGGGAAGTACACACAGCTAATGTGAGTCGTGCATGGGGTGGAGATTTCAATCCATGGATTGAAAAGAGTTTCGAGGCTATGCGTGAGCTATACCCCGAGCGTTTTAACAAAGACGAACAAATAGTGAGTTATGGCGATGAAATACGTTAAGCGCGCTTGTTCCAGACAAGCCAGCGGTACAGCCCAGACTAATGGGGTAAGCTGGCGTGTTATACGCTTTGCTACCCTGTTGACGGTTCTAGTGGCTTCTGTCGGTTGCGGCACGAGCAACCCAAGCAAGGATACCTTGGCCCAAGAAGAGCCGGCGCCTGAGTTGATAGTTACCAGAACCTTCCTGCCTGTTGATGAATTTGGAAAAGATGGCGTGCTGCTACCCTATGAAACAAGCGCCAATCCCTATGGTGAGCAAAAAGGGCGGATAAAAAAGCAGTCGGTAGCAATGTATATAGACGCACGCAGAGCTTTTAAGGCGGGTGACTATGAGGTAGCGACAAGCAAATTGAATGAGCTGCTGGAGAATGACAAAGCGCTGTCCGGGCCGTGGGTTATGCTAGGGGATATTGCCCTGAGATCAGATGACACTAGCGCCGCACAGGCACACTTTGAAAAAGCGATTGAGGTGAACCCCGAAAATGTAAACGCCTATTTACGGCTGGCCAAAGTGCTGCGCATTAACGGCGAGTTTATAGCATCGCAAAACGTCTATGCGGAGACACTCGGGTTGTGGAAGGATTTTCCCGAGGCCCACCTTAACCTTGCTATTCTCTACGATATATATTTGGACAAGCCTATGTTGGCACAGCAGCATATGGAGGCCTACCTGTTTTTAAATAGTAAGAAAGACGAAAAGGTAGCACATTGGTTGCAAGAGTTGCGAGGTAGAACCGGCGTTGCCTACAGTATTGAAGCTGGTGCAGGTGACAACAATCTGTCGATGGCAGGAGATGTAGAGTGAATTACAGACTGATGCTGCTGTGTTGCATTGGGCTTAGCAGTTCAATTGTTCTGGCGGAAGATGAGCAAAAAGCTAAAGAAGTCAAAACGGAGGAGGAGCCTGGTGCATACTACAGGCTGGAATCCACTTTTGTTGGAGACAAAGAGCAACCCGCAGTAAGTTATTTTATCCCTTGGAAGGGTACTTCCACACCGGATAAATTACAGTGGAATCTGGATGTAAAGTATGACCAAACGCTGGATCTCGTAGATCGTGAGGTGGTGCTTCGTTCTATGAATATTTACGACGAGATGCAGCTCGAAACCAAAGACCCTATTGAGTAATACAGAAAAGAGTAATCGTTATGACAGATGTATACAGTATTATCGTTAAGTTTTTTCAGGAAGGTGGCTTTTTTCTTATCCCCATTGCCATCGTTTTTTGCATTGGTCTGGCGATAGCTGTTGAACGTTGGACATTCCTTAACTGGGAAAGAATGCGTAATCGGAAGGCTTTTGCAGAATTCCTGCCTTTGCTGCGTTCTACCGAAATGGAAAAAATGCAGATGTACACCCGTGAAAACACTGCACCTATAGTGCGAATTATTGGTTGCGGCTTGGATATGATGAAGGTGTCTCGACAGAGGGCCGATGTGGAAAATGCAATGAGCGAAGGCATGCTTGAAGTTATGCCCCGCCTTGAACAGCGCACCAGTTATCTCGCCGTTCTCGCTAACATTGCCACCTTGCTTGGTTTGCTGGGTACGATTATCGGTTTGATTGGCGCCTTTACTGCAGTAGCAAACGCCGACCCGGCGGAAAAATCCACACTGTTGTCGTCCTCCATTTCCGTGGCGATGAATACCACAGCCTTCGGTTTGATCGCCGCAATTCCATTGCTCATTCTCAATGCCATTTTGCAGAATAAAACAAAGGCAATTATTACCAGTGTTGAGATGTCCGCTGTAAAATTTCTTAACATCATGACCCTGCACCGCTTTATTGAAGCCGGTGTACCTCGAATCATCGACCCAAATGCAAGTTCGCCCTTCGCTGCACCACCGGCTGAGCCTGCGGTATCTCAACAGTCCGTGCCAGTGGTGTCTGCGGGGCCTGGATCAGATGAAATACATGAACAGCCTAAGCAAGAAAATGCGCAAGACAGCGCAGAAGTTCCGGCAGGCGAAAGCACGGCTGATGACAAAGACGATGGAAAAAAATTAGATGATGGAAATATGGTACCAGCTTGAGTTTTAAACCATGAATTTTAAATTCTCATATAAAGGCACAGACGATGCAGAACTGGACGTAACCTCGTTCATGAATCTAATGATCGTTTTGGTGCCCGTGCTATTGCTCAGCATGACCTTTACTCAGGTAACTGTGCTGGATGTCAAACTTCCTGATTTAACGGGCGGGCTGTATAACAGCGACGAATCTCAATCACAACTGGAGGTGGTTGTTACCGACAAAGGCTTTAAGGTTATTTATCCCACCGGTGTTGTAATTCAGGAAATACCCTTAAAAGTTGAAACGCTTGAGAGTGGAGAAACTGTAGAAAGCTTCGATCATTTAACACTGTCTTACATCCTTCAAGCAGTAAAAAAACAACTGCCAGAAAAGCGCAATGCAGTGGTAAAGGCCATTCCTGGCGTGAGCTACCAAAATTTGATTTCAACTATGCAAACAGTAAAATCCTACAAAACGGTGGTTGCCGCGAATTTGGTTGAGGTTGAACTCTTTCCTGAAATATCTTTAGGGGATGAGAGCTGATGCTAACCAATACCGCTTTTTATAGCAGAGACAACAAGGCACCTTCTGCCAAGCTTAGTCTGATTGCCTTAATGGATATTTTTACGATTCTTGTTTTCTTCCTGCTGCTAAATTCAGGTGACAGTAAAAATATTGAGCAGGCAGAGTTCGTGAAGTTGCCAGACTCCAGCTCGGGTAAAGCGCCCCACGCCGATTTAATGGTTGTGGTAGGCGATGAGCAACTTTTCGTCGGCAGCACACCAATCGCTGAAATCGGCCCTATTTTGGAAAAACCAGACGAATTCATTGAAGCTCTGCAGCAAGCACTCACAGAGCATAAAGAAAAAATTACTGAGCTAACTGCCTTTGAAAAAGAAAAAGGTTTATCTCTTACGATTATGGGGCACCGTGATGTGCCTTACGCACTGGTGCGCAGTGTAATGGCCACTTGTCGAGAGCAGGGCTTTTTGAATATTTCACTGGCGGTTAACCGGGTAGCCGCAGATGTACAGGGGCAAGGCATGTTTGTTCCTGACGATGGCGTGGGAGGGTAATTGTTATGTCAGCTGCAATAATGCAACCCTTAGCACTTGACCTACAGTTGGCGTGGAGCCAAGACGAGAAGCAGGAAGAGAAATTTCAGCGTATTCTAAAGCGCATACTCCTACCTCTGTTACTCTTGCTGATTGCTATACCGTGGTTACCTGTATTTGAGCTTAGTTATGATGAGCGAGAAAGTACTGAGGTGATTACCACGGTAATGATGGATCCTATTGAAGAACCTGTGCCGCCACCACCCTTGCCGAAAACGCCGGTTAAGCCTGTAAAATCGAAGCCGGTTGAGAATGTAAAAGCTGAACAACCTCAACCTAGCCCAAAGATGGCACAGCAAAAACCACGAGAAAAAGTTAAGCAGGATGGCCCCAACGCTTCAGAGCATTCCCGCGGTTTAAATGAGCTTTCTTCTCAGCTTACAGCGCTTAGGGGCTCACTGGATCTGGCTCGCTTGCAGAGCCGAAATGTAACTACGAGCACCCAGGGTGAAGTAAGGAGAAATGAAAGGGAATTTCTCGGTAAGGACGGTGCAGTGCGGCGAAGCGATGGTATTGAAGTAGATGATGCGATGTTATCGGATAGTGCACCAGGCCTTGCTGCTTACGAATCTACCTCAGTAGATGGTTTGGGTATGGGGAATGCCCCAGTGAGTACTTTGGCCAGTCACGGCTCCTACAAGAAAGGGCAGCGAGACATGGAAAGTATTCGACGTACGTTGGAACGCACCAAGAGTAGCGTCCATTCGCTCTACCAAAAAGCTTTGAATGAGAACCCGGAGTTAGCGGGTAAATTCACTTTTTATCTGGTGATAGAGCCGGACGGTTCCATATCGCAGCTTTCATTGCTCGCGAGTGAGCTAGGTCTTACAGACTTGGAGCAAAGAATACTGGAACGCATTAGCGCAATTAATTTTGGTGCAAAAGAAGTGTCAAAAACAGAAGTAGAATACAAGTTCGTTTTCCTTCCAAGCTAACAGGGTGCTCTGTTTGATCTCGGTGCTTGGCATTATGCCTGGGCTAAGTCAGCTCCAGGCTTGAGGTTTTATAAAAATCCTACTGTGATCCTTGAGTAAAAATTCATAATAAGCGCTCGCTTTACAGACAAATTGCTTCACAAAACTACTGTTGTATACAGCACACTTTGTTCAAAGTTCAGTCAGTGTTACGAGAAAATTTGTACATTTGCGACTTTGTTCCAGCCTTTGCGCCTCAGTAATGCCATCCTTATGGCGTACTTGCACCTCTTGAGGGCAAGCACAGGACGTAGAGCAGCACATAATTCTGTGTGGAAGTGGGGCAGATAGTTATGCACAGGTTATGCACAAGATGAATGCAAGCGTCATAAACGAAACACTGTTTGGAGTATGCATCATGTTTAATCAAATCAGATCGCAGTCGAGTCGTATCGCTCTGGTTTCTCTCGTCTCCGCACTGGCAGCCTGTTCGGGCGGTAGCGGTGAACCCGCGTCTCAGAACGCAGCGTCAGCAGAAACCTATATAACCGACGACACCCCATTTGTCTTCGTGGAACGTAATACAGAGCAAAGCGCGGAGCAGGCCGCTGAAAAGCTGTCTGCCAAGCTGTTTGATGAAAACAGCTCGCCTCTGGACGTCTACTCCCCCTACGAATACAACCCTGGCGCAAAATTGGTTCGACGTTCGAGCCTTGATGTAAATGGTGTAAACCGAGATGTGCTTCGAGACTATTTTGAAAGTGATGCCTACGACGTAAAGGACCTAAATGTAAGCTACGATGGTTCCAAAGTTTTATTCGCGGCCCATGGCCCAAGCGGGCATAGTACTGATAACAGTTGGAATATTTACGAATACGAATTTGCTACAGGCCGTGTTCGCCGCGTGATAGCAGAGGACAATTTAGCCAACAGTGGCGAGGATACCAATCCAGCTTACGCCGACGATGGCATGATCGTATTCTCCTCAGACAGGGCAGCTGGAAATCCAAACAACCCAACGCTTAATCAAATTCCTGCCGATCAACCTGATTGCTACAAAGTGGGCGCAAATGAGCGGCCGTCATTACTTCACTCCATGAATTCAGCCGGTGAGAACATCGTTCAAATCACCTACGGAAATCAACACGACACCAAACCCGCCAGTTTGTCTGACGGTCGCGTGGCTTTTCTTCGCTGGAAGCGCAGTTATGAATTTGTTCGCGAGTGCAATGGTGGGGACGCGGGCGCTAATTCACTCAGTAAAATGTCTGCGACTGAACTGTTTAAGAGTGAATACCCCGCAGGAATGGAAAAACCCGATTCCTGGGGTGCACCTGAGCAATGCGCTTATGCGCAACAAACCCCATTTGGTCCGGTTTTGGCAACGAATCACTACACGCTGCTGAGAATTAACGCGGATGGGTCCGAGCTGGAGCAGCTGTACCAGACTGTTACCACTAAAAATTCTGAAGAAAGCCTACTGCATCTGGATGAAATTATACAAAGTGAAAGCGGTCGTTTAGTCGCTTTGCTCAAGCATCGTTACAACAGCTTCCTTGGCGGAAACGTCATGGAGTTAATGGATCCTGCACAAGGTGACGCTGACAAAGTTTTTGCCAATATGGCAATGCAACCGGTAATTAGCGAAGACGTAAGCCTGTTCCCCAACCAGGTATCTATGGCTGGCTGGTTTAGTGCCGTAGCACCTTACCGAGATGGCTCTCAACGGTTGCTGGTGAGTTGGTCCCAATGTAAGACAGTAGAAGGCGGCGTAAGCGATTTCTGTACTGGTAGCGATAAGGCCCAAAATGTGGACAACTCCTACGGAATCTGGGTTTATGATCCAAATGGCGATAGCCGACTTCCTATAGTACGAGCCAAATCTGGCGTTGAGTACACGGAAATAGCCTTAAGTCAGCCACATAAGGGTGTGGAATTTCCCTTTAATGCCATCGACCCAAATGTCGCTCCAGATGTTGATGATTCGCGCATTATATGTGATGACCCCAGTTATGTTGAACCTACCTCGCCTCCAAGTGCAGAGCCTACTATAGAGCCAGTAACGCCAACGCCGACAGGTGGGCCTTCTGTTCCCACCGGAACACCAACCGGCGAACCTGGAACACCAACAGGCGAACCTGGAACACCAACCGGCGAACCTGGAACACCAACAGGCGAACCTGGAACACCAACAGGCGAACCCGGAACACCAACAGGCGAACCCGGAACACCAACAGGCGAACCCGGAACACCAACAGGCGAACCCGGAACACCAAC
>FXAI01000006.1:0-289425 GCA_900177435.1 Alteromonadaceae bacterium Bs31 | reverse complement strand
ACAGATGAACCTGTAACGCCAACAGATGAACCTGTAACACCAACAGATGAGCCTGTAACACCAACAGACGAACCAGTGACGCCAACAGATGAGCCAACGCCAGTGCCCAATGTTGCGCCAATCGCCGACGCTGGTCCGGACCAGCCCGTTAAGATCCGACAGGATGTAACACTAGACGGTAGTGGAAGTAGCGATGCTGACGGTGACCCACTCAGCTATGCATGGACGGTTATTAGTCCCCCTGAAGCTGCTGGTACTGGTTTACTGCGAGGTCATACTTCGGTGATGCCGGTTATCGTTCCAGAGTCCCATGGCACTTATGTCATCGAATTGATCGTTAATGACGGCAAAGTCAATAGTAAGCCAGACAGAGTTAGCTTGCTCGTTGGTAATACACCTCCTGTGGCAGATGCGGGGGAAGACCAGGCAATTTCGCCTGAGGACAAAGTGATTTTGGATGGCTCAGGTAGTACAGATCTGGACCAAGATCAGCTTACTTACAAGTGGTCTTTAGTAAGCGCACCCGCAGGAGCGGATCCCCAGTTAAGTGACAATGCATCAGTTCACCCCGAATTTATTGCGCGACAAGCAGGTAGTTATACCTTCTCGCTGGTGGTTAATGATGGTATCGATGATAGTGAGCCTGACTTCGTGACAATTAACACCGTCAATACCGCTCCTGTAGCGGACGCGGGTAACGATCAGTCGGTTGAAGTTGGTTCCATTGCGAATCTCGACGGTAGCGGGAGTAGCGATGCTGACGGTGATGCGCTTAGCTATCAATGGAATCTGATCAGTCGACCAAACGGCTCAAACGCAAGCTTGAATAACGATGGTTCGGTGACGCCAAGCTTGACTATTGATAAGGCCGGTAGCTACATCGCACAGCTTATTGTTAGTGATGGTATCGAAAACAGCGCACCAGACACCGTTATTCTTACGACAGCAAATGTTCGCCCTGTAGCCGACGCTGGTAATGGCGATAAGGTATGGGTAGGCGAATCGGTGCAATTCGACGGTTCGGGTAGTTATGATCCGGATGGAGATGACTTAAGCTATAACTGGAGTATCGTTAGTCAGCCAGTCGGCAGTAACGTGGCTTTGGATGGTGTAACACTTGTTGCGCCAAGTACAGAGCTAAGCCATGCAGGCAGCTATGTGGTGCAACTGGTAGTGAATGACGGGCAAATAGACAGCCTGCCAGACACCGTTAATGTCGAAGTAGCGCAGCAGCCAGTGGGATGCTCCGTAAGTGGTAACAGTAAAACAATCCCTGTTGTACTTCGTGACTTCAAACGTTCACACCCAGACTTTGAATACAGGATTGCAGATGACAGAGGCATTGTAGAATCCTGGTTGGGTGAAGATGGCAAGCCTGTCTATGCTCACGGCTCGGACGGAACTAAAACGACCAATGGGCCATCTAGTTTTGCTCAATGGTATAACAACGTTGAAGGAGTCAATATCGCCATAGATAAGACTTTAACGATGAGCCACAGCGACGGCAGCAGCATCTGGACCTACGAAAACACCAACTTCTTCCCCGTGGATGGCGAAGGTTGGGGTAATACTCGCAATACAGATCACAACTATCATTTCACTCTTGAAACCCACCTGGAGTTCGATTACGACGGTGGCGAGGTGTTTACCTTCCGCGGCGACGATGATTTGTGGCTCTACATAAACGGTATGCTGGTTATCGATATCGGTGGAGTTCACGGAGCTCAGGAACAGAGTGTAAGCCTTGATGATATTGCGGATTACATTGATATCGAAGTAGGTGAGACCTACAGTTTTGATCTTTTCTTTGCTGAGCGACACACTGTTAAATCTAACTTTATGTTCCAAACAAACATCAAGTTGGAGTGTGTACCCGACTAAGTCGAGCGCTTAAAGCAATAGCCCTAAAGATAACGCAGCGCCCAGTCGCTGCGTTTTTCTTTTTGGGGCATAAATACCTGGCAAGTTTAATGTAGGTATAGCGAAGACGCTCAAATTAGATCGAAAAACTTCAGGCTAAGGTGTTCAGTCTTACTATACTCAGACAAAGTGCTTTTTCCCTTAGCCGAATATATCCACTCCAAGCTTTGTATGAGTTCTAACCGTCGCACCCAATCTATAAGTATTGATCAGCTCAAGCCAGGTATGTTTGTGGTAAAACTGGACATACCCTGGATGGACAGTCCGTTCCTGAAGCATACCCGGCTTATAAAAAGTGCAACAGACATCAGCAAATTAAAAAAGGCCGGTGTTAAAGTTGTAGATATAGACATACAGCGGGGTTTGGCGCCAGATGCCACTATTGAAGGTGGAACAGCTCTGCCAGAGCCTCAACATGGCGAAACCTCTGGCAATAAATCCACGCAAATTGACGCAACTAAAAGCCTGGAAAAAGAGCTCAATCTGGCTTATCAATTGCGTTCGCAGATCAAGAGCTCAATTAATAACATCAATGCCAAGCTAGAACGAAACCTTCCAATCGATGTGGAAGAGTATTCTCCTTTGGTAAATGATACCTTGTCGAGCCTGGAGAGAAATAATCAGGCTTTACTGAACTTAGCCCATCTGAGCCGCAAATCACAAAAACTTGTTGACCATACCTTTAGCACCTTCTGTCTCTGTCTAAATTTGGCCATCGCTGGGGATTTAAGGGCGGAAGAAACGGAACTATTGGCATTGGCGGCATTGTTGCACGATACCGGCTGGTTACAATTGCCACTGCAGCTTATGGGTAAACGATCCGGGTATTCGGCTACCGAGCGAAAGTTGGTGATGTCTCATCTGGATATTGCTAAAAAGATGCTCTCCGCTTCAGGGGTGCCCGAGCAGGTTATACGTATTATTAGTGAGCATCATGAACACATGGATGGCTCTGGTTACCCTGGTGCTAAGAGTGGTGAAGAGTTGCATCCACTGGCTAATTTGCTTGCAGTAGTCGATAACTATGATGAAACCGTACACCAGCTTACGGATAAACCAGGCATGATCCCAACTAATGCACTTCGTCGACTATATAGAGAGGCAGACCAAGGCAAATTCGACCCAAATCAAGTTGCCGCTCTTATAAACATACTGGGCATATACCCGGTGAGTTCAGCGGTGCAGTTAAATAGCGGTGAAAAGGGCGTGGTGGAACAGGTTTTCGCGGATGCTCATTTGGAGCCAATAATTAAAATTCACTACGATAAAAATAATGCGCCACTCAAGATACCTTACAACATTGATTTAAGAAAAAAAGACGGTGATATTAAGATAATAGAGCGTGTACTGGATCCCTCTAATCCAAGTGATGACCCAGACAAAAAACTTGTGCCCAGCTTTGAAGCTTGATTATTTATATGGAAAATAACGCTGCTCCAGAATTTCAAAAATGGCTAGCGCAATGGCCAGATGGCTTGATAGCCATTAGTGAACAGGGCCAGATAAGTTGGTTTTCTCATAAGGCCCGTAAAATTTTGGGTTGGCAGGATGTAAGTGAAAAAAATGTGCATGACTTATTGTGTATTCAATCCAGAGGCTTTGAGCACGAACAGTGTGACTGTCCACTTGTCCATGACATTCCAGCGAGTGCCGCAACCCAGTCCAGTTACTGGTTGAGCGCAAGTGGTGAGTATGTAAGCGTTGATTTTCGAAAGCTCGATATAAAAGTCCTCCCTGAAGTTGCGTCTGTGATTAGCTTTGTTGAGAATATGCAAGCCGACTACAACTATGCAGAGCTGACCAAGTTTTCTTCCTTTGTCGATAAAAACCCGGCGGCAATCGCAGAGTTTGATCGGGATGGCCAAATGCTTTTTGGTAACCCTTCCATGCAGGAGTTGTTGCTAAACTTTGGCTTTGACGAATTCGGTACGGCAAATATTTTTCCGGAAAGATTTTCAGAAATATGCATGCTTTGTTGTCAGCAATTGAAAAGTGTAACAAATGAAGTGGTTCAAGTGGGTGATTCCTGGTTTAGTTGGCATTTTCATCCGCTTGATGATAATCGCGAAGTAAACGCCATTGGTTATGTATTCGATACCACGCAACAAAAGCTGGCTGAGCAACGCGCTAGCATAACCAGAGCGGAAGCCAGAAGAGATTTCTACGCAAAAATGATGCATGAATTACGAACACCATTGAATGCCATCGTGGGCTATTCTGATCTAATTCTTTTTCGCTCCGAAGCTAATCTTAGCGATAGGGATAAACAAGCGCTAAAAGGAATAAAAGTGGGTGGTATGCAGCTGAATGAACTAATAAGCGATACGCTCGATATTTCCAAGATTGAAGCTGGCAAGATGCATGCGGACATGGAAGAGTTTAGCGTGTCCACTATCCTGGAAGAGATTTATGAGCAAATGCACTATCTTGCAGAGGCTAAAAAGCTTGGCTATAGCGCCGAGTGTAACAAAGATTTAGTGGTCTTATGCGACCGCCGTAAGGTAAGGCAAATTTTGGTCAATTTGATATCCAACGCTATAAAATACACTAAGGTTGGCACAGTGCACGTTGACATAAGTAATACAGCAAAAGAAAAGGAAGCGGCTTACTTCAGCATTATTGTCACCGATACCGGCGTAGGAATACCCGAAGCGCAAATGGGCATATTGTTTGAGGCATATGGGCAAGTAAAGGAAAAAAAGAATATTGGTATTCAGGGTACCGGTTTGGGGCTGGCATTGGTTAAAGACCTGGTGAGTGTACTAGGTGGGAAAATAGAGGTAGATAGCGTTTATGGAGAAGGCACTACCTTTACGGTGCACCTCCCTATATGCCCTGACTTTAGAAGGGCTTAAAACCTTGCTGAAATGAACTAAGCGCGATCGTACTCACAAAGATACGCAGTATCTTTGGCTACTTGCAGATCAAAACTCTGATTGGCTGCTACTTCAAAGGTTTGGCCGGCAGAGAAAGTTTGCCATTCTTCACTTTTAGGTAGTTTAACCACTAGCTCTCCGCTAACCACTGTCATGATTTCACGGCAATCGGTTCCAAAGGTATAGTCACCAGCGGCCATTACGCCTATCGTTGCAGGTAAAGCGTGTCCTTGAAAAGCAATTGATTTAACCTTTCCTTCAAAATATTCATTTACAGTTAGCATTAGAGTCTCTCCGTTTTTAGTTTGAGTGAATTCAGGCTGGCCAGGTATCACGTGTGAGAACAGAGCGTGTCCTGGCGTGACAAAAAGTGCGCAGTTTATCTGTGTGATTGACTGAGCAGTGCCGACGCAGCAGGTAATTCCCTAGTGTCAGGCGGTCTTTCATTGGGCGGCAAACTATACATTAAGGTGCAGAGTACGTCACTGCTGATTGAAAGGGCAATACAGGTAATGCGAAAGGAGGGTATAGCTTATACTCATTTTCTCTACAATTGGACATATTCCTGGTGCTCCAGCTCGCTCGTCTTTGTGATTGATTAGATCCGCAGGAACGATTTGTTTTCCAGCTTAATTACTGTTTTCGACCGTTTGCTTAAGCCTGTTTTCTATTGTTTTGAAGAAGTTATCTCGTATTGCTTCCTCCTCGTAGTGCAGCATGTGGTCGCTTCCTTCGAACACATGAATCTCTGCATTGGGAAAGCGCTTCTCGATAAAGGCTTTGTTAAATTCTGTATCGATAACGCTGTCGTCTTCGGCGAACATTACTGTAATTTTATCCTTGGCTATTCTTTTATCGTTCTCAAGGGATGTATTCCAGCGTTGTAGGCTCGCAAACCAATTAAGAGGGCTCCATTTGATGGGCGAGGGGTCATGTTTTAGCAGTGCCTGGTATTCAGGTATATCCTTATGCTGTGTGCGCCTGGGCACGCTGGAGACAAATTCATGAGCAGCGTTGTAAGCGAATACTGAAAGCTCCCAGTGTTTTGAGCGTATCAGTGGCGCGGCCATAAAAATATGATCGAACTGGTGTGGATTTTGGTCGAGCAAATATTCGGTCATACCAACGTTCCCCGCGGAGTGGGCGAAAAATACAAACGCCTGATAATCCATTTCAAACAACTTTGGAAAAATCGATTTATAAACGTCAAAATAAACCAGCATGTCATCTATGTCTGCACGCGCTCCAGAGGAGTTGCCATGCCCGGGTAGCTCTACACAAATCACATCAAATTTTTGCTGCAAAAACCAGCGGTTAACAGGCTTTAGGTAGCCGCAGTTGTCCAAATATCCGTGGGCAAGTACCGCTAGTTTTTTGCTCGGCTTACGCCAGTGATGGGCAGCAATGGTGTGTGTCTGCTCATGTCTGTCAACCAGTTCAAAAAAAAGAGGGGTATACTGACTTGCGCTATCTATACCGTAGAGGCTGCTAGCCACTACTGGCGTCTCTTCCGCTGACATACTGATGTTAGACAGTAAGGTAAACGCAATTAAAAGCGCCCTAGTTGTAAGGCTGCGTTGTGCTTGAAAATTGTAGTTCATAGGCAAATGCAAGGATATGCGCTACAGCGATGTAAACCTGCTCAGGTATGCTGTCGCCAAGTTCGAGTTGGGCCAGTAGTTCTACCAGTGCGCCATTATCGCACAATGGTACACCGGCTTCTTCAGCAAGGCGGATAATCTCTTCCGCCTGATCGCCCATGCCCTTGGCAGTCAGCGTAGGTGCGCTATCACCATCGTAAAATAGAGCAACAGCTTTAGTGGAATTTTTCATGTACGTATATCTATCAGGTTTTGTGCAATTGTCTGGCTTTTACCCGGAGGGTTTCCGGGCTCCAGAATAATATCATCAACCTCCAGGCCCTTCGCTTCCAAAATACTCTTGAGCTTTGATATACGTTCTCCAGCACGGTTTTTTAAGGTATCGGAATCCGCCCACAAACGTGTTTTAAGATGTTTTTCCACCAGCGCAACTTCGGCAGCAAAATGCACAGTTTTGTCGTTATCCTCTACAAGCTCCATCTCCATATAAATCTGCCATCGTACGCGGCGTTTTGTTTTCTTTTTATCTTGCTTTGTATGGCGCTCTTCTTCGTCTCCAGCGATGGGTTGCTGCTGCAATTGTAAAAAGAGTGGCAGCACCCCGTCTTGGGTTTTTATCGGTATTTCAAGGCTCAGTGGTGCCGTGCCGGCGAGCTCTGAGCCCAGTAGCTGACGAATCTGCTGGGCAGAAATTCTGGCCACTCCAAGGGCAGACGCTGCCATCAATACCCGTGCAATTTGCTCGCGGGTTTCAAGGTTGGCTTGCTTAGAGGAGCTTTTGGCAAGGTGCTGGCCAAATAAATTGAGCAAAGAATCTGCATTTCGAATGTAATTTGCGGCGTTTTGCAATTGCTGTTGTAGACCGCTCGAAGCTTTATGGGCTGTTGGTGATGAGACCTGCGCGCTGGCTTGCTGGAATACCTCCAATAGCTGTGCCTTGGTATCTCTGTTGATCTCCTTTGCCTGCCCGCTCTGTACTATTGCTTCGGGTTTAATTGCTTCGGGTTTAATTGCTGCGGAGGTTTCTGCCGCTGGGGTAGTAGCTTTTGATTTTTTGAGGCTTTGTTCCAGAAAATGGCCGCTCAGCTGAATGGCTGTTTTTAATGCTTGGGGTGTAATTAGTGGGTAGCTACTCGCGGTGTTTACCTGTGTGAGCTTTACCAGTGATTTCAGCAATGGTCTGTCGATTACTTGTTCTCTGCTTGCAAGCGGTAAGTGTGTTAGTTGTGCTGAAAGCTTACTGAGTAAAGAAAACTGTTTTGCTAAAGGCTGCTCGTAGGGTAAATATTTTCGTAAACCAGAATTAAGTATTTCATTTTGTGTTGGAAGCGAAGCTCTAGCCAGGTCTCTCGCTCCAGCTAGGCTGCTATTTGTGCCTGGCCGGCTAGCCTCTAGTTGTAAATTGCCATCACTACGAACCTGCACGCCCACTGTACTGCCTGGCTTAATTGCGGTGTTGGTAAGTACATGTAGAGATTGGGGGAGGGATGGTGGTAGTTTGGTGCCAGTTGTCTGAAACTGCAAAAGTAACATTTTTAGATTGGCAGACTTAAGTAAACCGCCAAGCGATGTTTGGGGGGGGGCGCTAATCTGCGAGCTGCCGGTCGATGCAGCTTGATTCGGTAAAGCATGTTTCTGCTGGCTGGTGTCGTCAAGCCATGCTTTTAATAGCGCTTGCTTTTGTGCAATGGGCACATCAGCAAGGCTTTTTACCACAGCTGAGAGTTTTAAGCCCTCAAGTTCACTCACCAAAGTGCTTAGTTTTACCTCGCCGGTCTTGGCAGGCTGAGCACTGGCAGCGGTAGTTTTTAGCGGTGGGAGTTCCATTAATCTGTTGAACCATGCGAGTGGCGAATTATGACGCTATCGTTATAATAGCGCTCTTTTCTCTCTGCGGGGCCATTGCCATTGAGTTATTGTCTCACTCTATCCAAGCTTAGCTGTGAACGTGACGAACGTATGCTTTTTAAATGCATCGATCAGCAATTCCACGCCGGGGATATTTATCAAATTGCAGGGCCAAATGGTGCGGGTAAGACTACGCTGTTAAAAATTGTTGTTGGTCTAATACCCGCCTTGGAAGGTAAGGTGCAGTGGACGTTTAAGCAGCAGCCTGCCGCCGTATGCGAATCACTTCTTTACTTCGGGCATCAGCCTGCAGTGAACACATCTCTTACTGCTACTGAAAACCTTCGCTGGTATTTTGGTCTAAATGGAACGAAATCCCTCGATGCTGCGCAATACCCCAGTAAGAGCGCGTTTTCAGCCGCGCTCGATAAAGTTGGCTTGGCGGGTTACGAGGATGTTCTGTGTTTCCAAATGTCCGCAGGCCAGCAGCGAAGAGTTGCCTTGGCCCGCCTGTATTTGAGTGACGCTCCCCTGTGGGTACTGGACGAGCCTTTCACCGCTATCGACACTCGTGGTGTGGCTGCTCTGGAGCAGCGAATCGGCGAGCACGCCAATAAGGGAGGTATTGTTCTATTAACCAGTCATCAGGCGCTCAGCTTGCCTGGTGTTAAAATGCTCGATTTGGCCAATTTTGTCCCCAGCGAGGCCGCATGACAGAGCTACCGGGCATGGCGACAGCCTTTGCTGCCAGTTTTAAGCGAGAGCTATTGTTAGGCTTCCGCAATAGAGGAGACATCGCCAATCCTGCAATATTTTTCCTGAGTGTGGTGGTGTTTGTACCGCTTGGGGTGAGCCCTGATGCTGAAGTTCTAGCTGGCTTAGCGCCCGGTATTATCTGGATTGTTGCGCTTCTGGCCACGCTTCTTTCGTTAGACCGTCTTTTTCAAAGTGATTTTGATGACGGCAGCCTCGAGCAGATGTTGTTGAGCGGCCAAAGCCTTTATTGGTTGGTGATCGCGAAGGTATTGGTTCACTGGCTGATTACAGGCCTACCTTTGATCCTGTTGGCGCCCATACTTGGTGTTATGATGGCGCTGCCTGATTCTGGTTACATGCCCCTGCTACTGTCTTTATTGCTCGGTACGGGTAGTTTGAGCCTGATTGGAGCGATAGGCGCGGCTTTAACGGTCGCCCTCCGGCGCGGTGGCTTGCTGCTGTCGTTAATCATTATGCCGTTTTACGTGCCAATTTTAATTTTTGGCTCTGGTGCAGTGCGCAATAGCATCGATGGTTTTGCTATTGGGGGGCAGCTTGCCATGCTTGGCGCCTTTCTGGCTATGGCGCTATTATTGGCGCCGCTTGCAGCGGCCGGGGCGCTCAAGGTTGGATTGGAACATTAATAACATTTATTGATAGGTGGTTTTGTGTCTTGGCAGTGGTTTCATCGCTTGGGTTCACCTCGCTGGTTTTACGAAAAAACTGGCCCGTGGGCACTTTATTTAGGCGTAGTCGCGATTCTAATGCTGCTAATTGGCACAGCCTGGGGGCTGGCCTTTGCGCCACCACATGCCACTCAGGGTAATAGCTATCGCATAATTTATATCCACGTACCCGCGTCTTTTCTGGCTCTGGCTGGCTATTACATCATGGCAATAAGCGGGGCTATCGGCTTGATCTGGCGAATGAAGCTGTCCTACATGACCATGAAATGTGCAGCTCCAATCGGCGCTGTGCTAGCTTTTATATCGCTCACCAGCGGTGCTATTTGGGGTAAACCTACCTGGGGAACCTATTGGGAGTGGGATGCTCGCTTAACATCCATGCTGGTGCTGTTTTTCCTCTATCTGGGCATCATTGCCTTACAAGGCGCTTATCGCAATCAAGACGCGGCCGATAAAACCAGTGCCATCCTCGCTTTAGTGGGTACAGTGAACATTCCCATCATTTATAAGTCTGTAGACTGGTGGTACACCCTGCATCAGGGAGCAACCATAAAATTTGTAGGTAAATCTTCTATTCATGCCAGCATGGCTTACCCACTTTTATGGATGGTAGTGGCTTTTTACATTGCCTATGCATGGTTATTAATTCTACACACGCGAACTGAAATCCTTCAGCGAGAAAGACGCACACGCTGGGTACAGGAACTAGCGGAAAAACAAGGCTAAGCAGTGGATATAATTTTTCAATTTTCATCTTTACACGACTTCCTTACTATGGGTGGCCACGGTGCCTATGTGTTCGCATCATATGCTCTGGCAGCCCTTGGCTTGGCTTACGTTGCGATTACCCCCGTTGTTGTAAAACGTCGATTTTTAAAAACTCAATCAGCCATTTTGCGTCGTAATAACGCTTGAGTGAACTATGCATCCTAAAAGAAAACAGCGTCTAATTCTGGTTTTATTTATTGTTGTGCTCAGCTCAACCGCGATAGGTTTAACAATCTATGCCTTTAAAGAAAATCTAAATTTGTTTTATCCACCCTCAAAAATAGTGGATGGAACTGCACCGACAGGTAAAAGTATTCGCGCAGGCGGCTGTGTTGTACCCGGTTCAGTAAAAATGGCCAGTGACAGCCTTGTCGTTAACTTTAATGTCACCGACGGTATGGCAGAACTCGCGGTAAGCTACGACAAAATTCTGCCTGATTTATTCGATGAGGGGGAAGCGGTAGTGCTTACTGGCGAATTAAATGATGAGGGCGTATTTATGGCCACTAAAGTACTGGCCAAGCACGACGAAAGCTATATGCCGCCAGAAGTGGCAGATACAATTCAAAGCCAGGGGGCAGAGCACATGAAAACCTGTGAAGGCCTAAATTATGATTCCTGAGTTCGGGCAGCTATCTCTCATCATTGCGTTTTTACTGGCAGTTTGCTTATCCATTATTCCCATGGCAGGCAGCTATAATGGCCGCTTGGTATGGATGGCCTCAGCGCGTTCCCTCACTGCGGGAATGTTTGTTTTTACCGCCCTGGCATTTGCCATTCTTACATGGGCGTTTTATACCGACGATTTCTCTGTAAAGTATGTCGCCAACCATTCGAACCTAGTACTACCCATTCAGTATAAAATAAGCGCGGTATGGGGAGGCCATGAGGGCTCATTGCTGCTGTGGATTCTAATCCTCGCTGGCTGGTCTTTGGCGGTAAGTGTGCTTAGCCGTAATTTGCCCTTGGATGTTCTCGCCAGAGTGCTGTCAGTAATGGGTATGGTGGCGGTCGGTTTTTTCCTCTTTATTATTTTTACGTCCAACCCTTTCGACAGGATCTTACCGAACATTCCCCACGATGGTGGAGACCTAAATCCACTGTTACAAGACTTTGGCATGATTATTCACCCTCCCATGCTGTATATGGGTTACGTGGGTTTTTCTGTTGTATTTGCCTTTGCCATCGCCGCGCTGTTATCGGGTAGATTAGATTCTGCCTGGGCGCGTTGGTCACGCCCTTGGACAAATTCAGCTTGGTGTTTTTTAACCATTGGGCTTGCCCTTGGTAGCTGGTGGGCATACTACGAGTTAGGGTGGGGCGGTTGGTGGTTTTGGGATCCGGTTGAAAACGCCGCCTTCATGCCCTGGTTGGTGGGCACGGGGCTAATACATACTCTGGCTATGACAGAAAAGCGCGGCGTCTTTAAAAACTGGACCCTGCTGCTTGCCATTTTTACTTTCTCTTTAAGTCTGCTTGGAACATTTTTAGTCCGTTCCGGGGTGCTTACTTCCGTGCATGCTTTCGCATCAGATCCAACACGCGGTGTTTTCATTTTGGTTTTTCTCGCCATTGTGGTTGGCGGTTCTTTAAGTTTGTTTGCCCTAAGAGCCCAGGAAGTGAAAAGTACCTCTGGTTTTGATCTGTTATCACGTGAAGCGTTTTTATTGGCAAACACCATTATTTTTATTGTTACGGCTAATTTTGTTTTGCTCGGCACACTCTATCCGCTGATTGCAGACGCCTTGGGCATAGGAAAAATATCGGTTGGCGAGCCCTGGTTCAATACCTTCTTCGTCAAACTAATGGCTGTTGTAGCGATGTTAATGGGCGTAGGAGCCATGCTTAACTGGAAAAAAACAGATTATGGAAGAATTAAAAAATGGCAAATTCCGCCATTGCTGATCAGTATCTGGCTGGGCAGTTTTTTACCGGGTGTTTTCGAAGGTTCCTATTCCGTTGGTGCGGCGATTGCCATTACTCTCGGCTCCTGGGTGCTTTTAGCTTCGATTTGGGATGTGCGGCGTAAGATTAGCAAGTCTGCCACTGCGGGAGCGGGCTTAGCCAAATTGTCTCTGAGTTACTACGGCATGATTGTCGCTCATATTGGATTTGGCGTGTGTTTGCTTGGTACTTCATTAAATACTATTTACAGCGACCAGAGGGACGTTCGTTTAACCATCGGTGAGCCGCTTTTTGCAGCTGGTTATGAATACGAATTACTCGATGTAACCCGAACCCGTGGTCAAAACTTTTTTGCCGACGTAGGGGACGTGATCGTTCGCAAAAAGGGTAAAGAAATCACACGTTTAAGGCCGCAAAAACGTCAATATTTTTCTGGTGGAAATATGATGACAGAGGCCGCCATAGATGCGGGCTTCTTTAGGGATATTTACGTTGCTCTTGGGGACGAACTCGATAACGGCGATTGGGCGGTTAGGATTCATTTTAAACCCGTGGTCAGGTGGATCTGGCTGGGGGCAATATTTATGGCCCTGGGAGGCGCAATCGCTATTGCAGATAAGAGATACCGGGTGCGTAAAAAAGTCACTAAACAAGTACATTCGGAAGGTGTCGAAAAGGCAACAGAAGTGACCGAGGGTACAGAAGATCTAGGGAAAGTGCAGTAAATGAACCGGTTCAAGCTTTTTATACCGCTTATCATCTTTGTGGTTCTGGCAGTATTTTTGTGGCGTGGCCTGTCTATAGACCCAAGCTATTTACCTTCAGCGCTTATTGATAAACCTGTACCAGCCTTTGCGCTGCCTGAATTGCACAAACCAGAACGGGTCGTAACAGACAAGGAGTTTGCCGGTGAGCCCTATCTAATTAATGTTTGGGCCACATGGTGCCCCTCATGTCGTATTGAGCATCCCTATTTAAACAAACTCGCTGAGCAGGGCGTAAAAATCGTTGGCTTGAATTATAAGGATGAGGATGAGCCCGCGCGCCAGTGGCTTACAAATTATGGCGATCCCTACCATACCACTATAGTGGATAAGGACGGGCGCCTGGGCTTGGATCTTGGCGTTTATGGGGCACCAGAAACCTATGTTGTGGACGCACAAGGAATAATTCGTTACAAGCACGTGGGTGTTGTAGACGAACGAGTTTGGCGATCCAAATTAGCCCCACTATACAATAAATAAGTGTTCCCAAGAATATGCTTGCCCGCCAAAGACTACTCTCTGAGTTCGTTCATATTAAGCATGTTTTGCTCGCCTTGCCCCATGCTGGTAGTGATTGGCATAGCGTATTAAGTGATGCTTTAAACTGTTACGCGGACATCATTAAATGCTTGCTTGCTAACGATCAATCCCTCTGTGTAATACTGCTGATTAAACGCGACTCCACTACGGATAATTGGCTTGGCAATCTTGAGCTCAGCAATAGCGAACGTGATCGTTTAAGGGTGCTTACAGATATCGCTTACGACGATACCTGGATAAGAGATTATGGCCCGCTGAGTTGCCTTAAAGCCGAAGGAGAACATGTATTCTGCACCTTTCAGTTCAATGGCTGGGGGCAAAAGTATACCGCTGATGCTGATAACGCAGTTTCCGCTGCGTTAAGTTCTTTTGGCATTTCACCTTTAAAAGAATACGCTTTGGTACTTGAAGGTGGAGCCCTGGAGATTAATAACAAGGGTGTTTTGCTGGTAAATGAGGATTGTGTCGTTGATGAAGCGAGAAACCCGAATTGCTCGCAAAAAGACATGGAGCTTGAGCTAAAGAAAAAGCTTGGCGCAAAAAGTGTGGAGTGGCTTCGCGGCATTCAATTAACTGGCGATGATACCGACGGCCATATTGATACTCTAGCCAGGTTTGTTAACGATGACGTACTGGTGTGCTGTGGTAAAAACGCTCAGCATCACGATGCAAATGCGCTAGACTCCCTGGTATCCCAGCTTGAAATCATTTGTCGACGCCAAAAATGGGCCTTACACCAACTGCCAATGCCAGTGGTACGCAGCAGCATCGACGGTCGTTTACTTCCCGCCACCTATGCCAATTTTCTGTTCTGTAATAAGTGCTTGTATGTTCCTGTTTATGGTGTTGAGGAAGATCAACAAGCGATAGCCCTACTGGAAAAACTGTTGCCTGAAACTAAAATTGTAGCCATACGCTGTGAAGCCCTGCTGGAACAACACGGTAGCCTTCACTGTGCCACCATGCAAATTGCCTCGGATGTTGGACATTCATGAAAAAAAAATTTATTGCTGCAGTAGTTCAGCAGGCTATTCCCGGTGACGATAAGCAGCAAAATCTGGCGGCCACTGCCCGATATATTCAGGATGCCGTAGAGCAGGGTGCAGAGCTCATTGTTTTACAGGAGTTGCATGCTACTCAATACTTTTGTCAGCGAGAAGATACCGACAATTTCGATTTGGCTGAGCCACTAGATGGCGAGAGCGCGCAGTTTATGGAGGCCCTTGCTGAAACCCTGGATATCGTTATTGTCATGTCTGGTTTCGAAAAGCGGGCCGCAGGTTTGTATCACAATACTGTGCAGGTATTCGACGGACATGAAGGCCGCGTTGGCATTTTTCGAAAAATGCATATACCGGATGACCCCGGTTTTTATGAGAAATTTTATTTCACTCCCGGCGATTCTGATGAAAACCTTAACCATGGTTTCCAGCCGATCGAAACCCGCTTTGGAAAACTGGGGGTTTTGATATGCTGGGATCAGTGGTACCCGGAAGCTGCGCGCCTGATGGCCTTGGCAGGGGCAGATTGTCTTATCTACCCAACGGCCATAGGCTGGGATCCAAGTGATGACGAAGACGAGCAGCAGCGCCAGCGTGACGCATGGATTACCATTCAGCGCGCACACGCGGTGGCAAATGGCATCCCGGTCTTGGTGGCCAATCGAACGGGCTTCGAAGCCTCACCCGATAGCGCTGAAGAAGGCATAGATTTCTGGGGCTCAAGCTTCGTGGTTGGCCCGCAAGGTGAATATCTGCTTGAGCCTGTTGTTGAGAGTGAAGGTGCTTTCTGTGTAGCTATGGACCTGAATCGTTGCGAGAGCGTCCGGCGGATATGGCCTTACCTGCGTGACCGCAGAGTTGACGCATATCAGCAGCTGAGCAAACGTTGGATCGATTGAGTATCAGTCACAGCAGATAGCAGGGGAAGCATTTGGTGCAGTGCAGCAATTGGTGTTATTATCACCAGATTGCAGCACTGGAGGTCTGGTCATGTTATATCACGCATACGAACTGAACCATGCAGCTCTTGCCCCTCTGCGTGAGATGGTCGAAATCAATAAGCGACTGCTCAAATCCCCCTATAACCCTGCTTCCTATACTTGGTTCGGCCGCACGGCTACTGCAGCTTGCGAGATGTTCGAATCCGTTACACGACGCTACGCAAAGCCCGAGTGGAATTTATTTGAAACCCGCATAGGCGACACGCCGGTTGCGGTAAAGGAACGCTGCATCATGGTTAAGCCATTCTGCCGCCTCTTGCATTTTGAGCGATCTAAAGTGGACTTGCACGAAGCGAGAGGTGAGGGCGAAGTAGACCCTCGCGTTTTATTGGTAGCTCCCTTATCCGGCCACTATGCGACGCTTTTGCGCAGGACTGTAGATGCCATGCTGCCCGATCATGAGGTGTACATTACCGACTGGGCGGACGCGAGGGACGTTCCTCTGCCACGTGGCCGCTTCGATTTAAACGACTACATTGACTACCTTATGGATATTATCGAGGTACTTGGGCCTGACCTGCACATTATCGCTATATGTCAGCCGGGGCCAGCAGTACTCGCTGCAGTATCGGTGTTGTCTGAAACCCAAAGCGAATACCTGCCTGCATCCATGACCATAATGGGCTCGCCCATTGATACGCGCAAATCACCAACGGTACCGAATCAGGTCGCCATGGAGCGAAGTTTTGATTGGTTTAAAGATAATATGATTTACACCGTACCCTGGCCGAATAAAGGCGTGATGCGGCGCGTTTATCCCGGCTTTTTGCAGCTGGGTGGTTTCATTACCATGAATCAAGACCGTCATATGCTTGCCCATCAAAAATATTTTGAACAAATGGTTGGCGGCGACTGTGATAGCGTACAAAAACATCGCGAATTTTATGATGAATATTTGGCGGTACTCGATTTAACAGAAGAGTTTTATTTGCAAACCATTCGCGATGTTTTTCAAGAACATAAATTAGCAAAAGGAGAGTTCTATCATCATGGTCAACGGGTACAACCGGATAAAATTACCCAAGTGGCCTTAATGACTGTAGAGGGCGAGAATGATGATATTTCCGGAATAGGTCAAACCCAGGCAGCGCACGATTTATGTGTAAATATACCCAGCAATATGCAAGTGGACTACATTCAAGAAGGGGTAGGGCACTATGGCGTATTTAGCGGCAAGCGCTTTAGGTCAGAGGTGCTACCGAAAATGCGTGATTTTATGCGCAGCCATGTTGATGAAAAAAAAGAGAAAGCATTTAGGAAAGATAATCAGCATTTGTTTTTTAGCTAATAAAAAAGACGCCGCAGCGCCTTTTTTATTTGTCTTTTAAAAAGCATTATTTACTTGATAAATACCCTCAATACTTAAAAGCCAGTATTTCACCAACTGTCACTAGAGTCAAAGCGTGGCAAATAGTGTAAGTCGATTGCTTCGATATAACTACTTGCCAGCTTACTAGTAACCAACGCTATCGGCATAATTGATAATTTTATCGCCCCAGCTTCCACCCCAGGTATAGCCATCACGTCGCTCTTCTGAAATTTCCATTATGTCGTAGTAGGTGCCGCCGTCCCGATCGCTAAAAAAGCCCTTATTGGTATCCAGCTTGTAAAAGCGATACCACATTTTACTGCCGCTTTTAGCCACAATTTTTTCTTCTACCGATTTATTGTAAGTGTGGTCTGCAAGGTAGGTGTTGGGGCTACGGTACCAATTAACGGCTGCTTTTACCGCGGCTTCTATTTCAGGTGTTTGAGGCTGAGTCATCAGAAAAGCAATGACACCGATAGATTCGCTACCACTTAGAGATTCAAGCTCATAGGCGCGGGCGGCTTTGGGCAGGTAATCATCTTTACCATGCTGGGCGCACCATACAGTAAGTGTATCGCCCTGCTTCCATTGCGATTTAAGAATGTAGTCAACACCTTTTTCAATAGCGCTTTGCATTTTGCTTCTATCATCGTCATCGAAAATATCGGTATCGAAAGGAGCGCTTTGCTTGTTTGCGTGATAGAGGACTGTAAGCGCTCTTACCATCGCGTCGTCATTAAACGTAACATGGTCGGAGTAACCTCCGCGCAAAGGCCAAAACTGAGGCCAGCCACCATTGTCGTATTGTGCATCTAACAGCCATGCCATAGCTTTACGGACTGAGTCGCGGTATTTGATTTCACCGGTCTGCACGTAGCGTTGGGCGAGGTACACCATTTCGTTGGTTGTGGCTTCATTATCTATAGTGCCGAGGTCAGAACCGCCACTACCCATGGTGTCGTAGTCCAGGTTTTTCGGCCAGCCGCCGTTGGACTGTTGATAGGAGAGCACAATGTCTGCTTTATTTGCACTCCACTCGGTTTTAGCACTATTGAAGAAGTTGTGAACAGGGTTGCCGTTCTGGTTCAGTAGCGGGCCAACCAGGCCTCCACTTGAGCTGGTGCTGCTAGAGCTGGACGAACTACTGGAACTGCTACTAGAGCTGGAGCTGCTTGCCCCGCCACAGTCTCCCGCGGAAAGATCACTACCAATGATTTTGATTGAATCGATATTGGCCAAGCCTCCAGCCGTTGTAGCCACAAGCGTTACAGTATTGTCACCAGCAATGAATGTGGTGGTAACACTTGTTGATGTCCAGCTGCTCCAGGCACCCGTGGTATTGAGGTCAACGGTCTCGATTTCCGTACCGTTAATAAAGAGCGTACCGGGTCTATTGTCAGCAACGCCATTCGCATAGCGCCATTCCAATTGAACACTACCAGCAAAAGCAGTATTTACCTTCCAGGAAATGGCTGATCCCTGCAGGTTATCAGTATCGACAAAGCCCTCTCCGGTGAAATTATCATGATTGGATTCTATATCTCCGTCTGCTTCGCAAAACCCGGCTTGGTTTTCTTGAATTGTCAGCTCGCTGGAGGTGCCTCCCGAGCTTGAGGAGGATGAAGACGATGCACTAGTGCTTGAACTGCTGGAAGAGCTTGAACTACTGGAAGAGTTTGAACTAGAGCTGCTGGAGGAAGAGCTATTAGCAGGTGGATTTGTGGTGCTATCGCCGTCACCGCCGCATGCAGCTAGAGTAGTGATCCCTAATAAAAAGAAGCAGCGCAGCCATGCTTTGCTTTGCCCAATAAGGCTTAAGGAAAGTGAGTTCAAAGGGGTTCTCCCAGTTAAAGACGTTGTGGTTGAGTTTATGCTTCTTGATATTCAATTTTTATCTAATGAAACCAGTATCATTGATATCAAAGGAAATAAAGTCAACCGTAGATTAACTGAGTGGTCGAATGCATGTTTTGACTGGTGTCGTATTGCCAGGAAGGACTTGCCCGCTAGCTGGAATTGGCCGGTCGAATTAGCGCTAGCAGTTACACCGGGTAGAACCAGGCTCTAGAAGGGTAAGTGAATATACGTTCTCACTGGCGAGGTCTAGTGAGCCATATACGAAAAAGCCCCAGCTCTTTCAAGCAGGGGCTTTTTCGTATAATGGCGATCCGGAAGGGACTTGAACCCTCGACCTCCGGCGTGACAGGCCGGCATTCTAACCAACTGAACTACCGGACCGCGGTAGTCTTCTTTCTCAAAAGAAAATGGTGGGTGGTACAGGGGTCGAACCTGTGACCTACGGCTTGTAAGGCCGTCGCTCTCCCAACTGAGCTAACCACCCCGAGAAAGAGCCGGTATTGTAATGATTCTTTCTTGTGGGTCAACACTTTTATGACAGAAAAACGACGCTTTCTAGCGCTTGGCGGTTTTACATCTTTTTTAATGGGGTGGTTCCAGTTGTTGAGGCCACTGTTATAATGCCGCGCTGGCAAAAAAAGGGGGGAATGGCGTGAAGCACTTTTCGAGCACGGCAATAATAGGAATGTACTCGTTTCGTATTGTTGCTTTGGCCACGGCGCTATTGGCGAGCATGTTTTGTGCCGCTGGCGCTATTGATGTTTTTGACTTTGACAATGAACTCGAGCGCGGCCGTTACCTCAAACTGGTCGCCGAACTGCGTTGTCCCAAGTGTCAAAACCAAAACCTCGCTGACTCAAACTCCCAGATTGCAATTGACTTGCGAGCTGAAGTTGCCCGTATGGTGCAAGAAGGCCTGGATGACCCGGACGTTAAAGAGTACATGGTGAATCGCTATGGTGACTTCGTTCTATACAATCCGCCGGTGCAAAATAACACTCTGGTACTGTGGTGGGCGCCAGTTTTAATGGGCTTAATTGGTTTGCTGGTGTTTGGCGCCATCATCTACCAGCGCAGGAAACTGCAGCTGTCGGGGGAGCCTGAGGTGGATAAGCCACATGAAAAAAACGCAGCACAGTCTGGTACTAACCAGGCATCTGAATAAAAATTAAGGGGTATGTGAGTGGATATTGCGTTTTGGCATGGTTTTCTTGTGCTCAGCTTGTTGGCAGCAGTTTTTCTTCTGTGGCCCACAATCTTCGTAAAAAAAGAAAAAAAGAGCGAGTTACTGAGCGATGCTCAAGGTATTGCCAACCAGGAGGTATTCGAAGAACACATAAAAGACCTGGAGGATACCCACCACAGGGGCGAGATAGAGCCAGCGGAATTAGCTGTGCTGAAACAGGATCTGGAAAACACCCTTATTTCAGACTCTGCGGCCGTTAAGATTTCAGAGAAACCCATAATCGCCAGCTTCAAAAGCCGCTTACCTGTCATTGCACTGGTTTTTGCCTTGCCCCTTGCAGCGCTGGCACTTTATCAAATAGCGGGCGCAGATACGGACTGGGAAATTTACCAAATCGCCAAGCAGCGCGCACATACCTCCGAGTTGGAAGCTCGCAACCACCACAGCGAAAAGCTTATAACAATGCTGCAAAACCGGCTGGAGAGTAAGCCGCTGAATAGCCAGAACTGGTACCTGTTGGCCTCTGTCGCATCCGAGCTGGGGGATTACGACGAAGCTGTAAGAGCTTATCGGCGAGTGCTGGAGATAGAACCCAATGCGCCTCAGGTGATGGCCGAGCTTGCACAGGCTTTATTTTTGCGCGCAGGGAACACCATAACTCCTGAAGTGAGCCGCAACACGCAAATGGCGCTTCAGATTAACCCGAGTATGCCCACCGCTCTGGGCCTCGCTGGAATAGAGGCCTATCAATCCGGAGCCTATGAAACGGCCATAGAACATTGGAGCCTTGCAGTAAAACAGCTGGACCCTCAATCGCCGGCATCAGTCGCACTTAGCGGAGGCATAGCCCGTGCACAAGCCGCGCTGGAGAACGCTGGTACTGAGACTAAAAGCAAGAAAAAAGCGAGTGCAGGGCCAGTGCTTAAGGTCTCGGTAAGTTATGACAAAAGTTTGGTCACAGCAAAACCCGAGGATCATGTGTTCGTCTACGCGCGCGCTTGGCAGGGCCCGAAGATGCCGCTGGCCATACGAAAACTAAAAGTCTCAGATCTGCCCATACGAATCGAGCTTAATAAGAGCATGGCTATGGCGCCGGGAATGGACCTGGGCAGTTTTCCTCAAGTTGAACTGGTAGCTCGGATTACTGGCTCAGGCAGTGCAATCCCTCAGTCAGGGGATTGGCAAGTGTCCTCCGGGGCAATCATTGTGGCTGAGCAGGTCGATACCGTTTCGTTAAAAATATCAGAGCAGATCCCTTAAGCGCTGTTCAAGCTGCTTTGTCGCTGTGCCTAAGGGCTATTATTCTGTCGCGGGTGCACTTGAGGATCAGCTTAATTAATTCAAAACGAGCGAGTAGCAGCACTGAACGCCAGAAAATGGCGAATGGCAGGAGCGGCCAAATAAGTATGAGCAAGTCATAGAAAAATTACCTTAATGCTTTAGTGCTTAAGCACCTGCTTCTGTGTAAAATCACTCGCTTTTCCAAAATAAATCCGTCAGTTAAAAATTCAACGGATTGCTTCAATAATAGCGGATTGGTATTCACTCAATATGCGTTTGAAATGTATTAAATTGGCTGGGTTCAAGTCATTTGTCGACCCAACCACGGTAAGTTTTCCCAGTAACCTGTGTGCCGTTGTCGGCCCTAATGGCTGTGGCAAATCAAATATCATCGACGCTGTGCGATGGGTAATGGGTGAGTCTTCAGCGAAAAACCTCCGTGGCGAGGCCATGACGGATGTTATTTTTAACGGATCCGGCAGCCGAAAGCCTGTAGGTCAGGCATCCATTGAGCTTGTTTTTGATAACAGCGATGGCACTATCGTCGGCGAATATGCCGGTTATAACGAGATCTCCGTTAAACGCAAGGTAACGCGTGAGAGTCAGAACTTCTATTACTTGAACGGTAATAAATGCCGCCGCCGCGATATCACGGATATCTTCTTGGGTACCGGTCTGGGCCCCCGAAGTTACGCCATTATTGAGCAGGGAATGATCTCCCGTTTAATTGAAGCAAAGCCAGAAGAGCTTCGTGTGTATATCGAGGAAGCAGCCGGTATCTCCAAGTACAAGGAGCGCCGCCGGGATACGGAAAACCGTATGAGGCGAACTCAGGAAAACCTAGAGCGCTTAACCGATATCAGAGAAGAACTCGAACGCCAGCTGTCGCGTTTGGAACGTCAATCACAGGCAGCGGAAAAGTACACAGAGTTTAAGAGGGAAGAGCGCGAATTAAAAGCCAAACTCCAAGCGCTGCGCTATAAGCTTTTGCACGATAAATCTGAGCTAAAACATAAGCAAATCAGAGAGTTAGAGCTGAAAGTTGAAGAGCAGGTTACCGCTCAGGTCCATCAGGATTCTGAAATAGAAAAACTTCGTAGTGACTACACCGAAAAGAGCGACGCGTTTAACGAAGTACAGGGTCGTTTTTATGCTATCGGGTCAGAAATCAGCCGTATTGAACAGGCCATTCAGCATGCTGAAGAGCGTGAACGTCAGTTAAAAATCGACATAGAGCAAACCAAGCGCGATTGTGCGGAAGCGGAAGAGCATCTCGCCGTGGACCAGGCTAAATCGGAGGGCTGGGAAGCTGAATTACTTGAGATTGTGCCTGAACTGGAAATGGTTCAATCCGCAGAAGAAGAGTCCGGTGGTATCTTGCTCGAAGCTGAAGAAGCCATGCAAAACTGGCAGCAGGAGTGGGATCAGTTCAACCAAAAAGCTGCAGAGCCTCGCCAACAGGCGGAAGTGCAGCAGTCCCGAATAAAGTATCTGGAGCAGGTTCAAACTCGCCTTCTGGAACGCATCGAAAGGTTAGAAAAAGAGCGCGACGAACTGGTAATAGGTGACGTTGAAGACGACATAACGACCTTACAGGAAACCCTGGCGGCACATGAATTAACCCTGGAAGAAAAACAGTGCTCGCTCGAAGAGATCAGCGAGGCGGTCACTGAAAGCCGTGATCAACAGTACCGTTTCACCGAGGAGCGAGATCAGTTACGCAGTCAGCTACAGCAAGCCCGTGGCCGTCACGCTTCCCTTGAGGCCCTGCAACAGGCTGCTTTAGGCAGTTCCAGTGGCGAAGACTGGCTGATTCAAAACGGCCTGGGAGATAGCCCAAAACTGGGTGAGAAGTTGGACGTACAAGCGGGCTGGGATAAAGCAGTAGAGGTTGTGCTGGGCAAATCTCTGCAGGCTGTGTGCACAGAAAGCTCGATTAATGACCTCTCCAGCGCCGTGAGTAGTTTCGACTCCGGAGAATTGGTGTTGTTTGAAAAGGGCGCGCTTGCTGGCGCAGCGGAGCAATCCCTGCTTTCCAAAATTAAAAGTGATTACGACCTGAGTTCCTTACTTGGTAACGTGTTGGTGGCTGAGGGCCTTGCTGAAGCGCTTACCAAGCGCAATTCTTTAAAGGTTGGTGAGTCTGTTGTTACCAAAGACGGTATATGGTTGGGTGCAAATTGGTTGCGCCTGGTTAAAGGTGACGATTCTCAGTCCGGTGTGCTGCTCAGACAGCAGGAATTGGAGCAGCTAGGCGAACGTATTCAGGAGCTGGAAGAGAAAATTGAAGCCATCAGTGAGCAGCTGGAACAGGCTAAGCTGCAGCATCACGATAGTGAGCGCGCGCGCGATGAGCTCAGGAAAGAGGTTGACGGCTTGAATCGTCAATACAGTGAGGTGAAGGCTGATCTCAGTTCCCGCAGAGCAAAAGTAGCGCAGGTGCTGGAGGGAAGAGAGCGGGCTGAACGCGATATCGAGGATGCCAAAGGGCAAATGTCAGTGGAATCCGGCAATTTGTCCGAAGCGCGGGCTCTGCTGCAAACCGCCATTTCTGGCATGGAAGAAGATACCGCTGCACGCGAGGAGCTCTTACACCGACGAGATGATAGCCGTTCAAAACTGGATCAGGCTCGCCAGAAAGCGCGGCATGATAAAGACCGCGCTCACGAACTGGCAATGCGACATCAGTCCTTAAAGACGCAAGTTGACGCCATTAAGCAGGGCATACAGCGCTTGAATGATCAGTATTCTCGCATGAAGGAGCGGGAAGAAGGCTTGCGCGAAGCTATTGAGCAGAACCGGGAACCCATCGAGTCTCAGAAGCTCGAATTAGAGGGACAGCTGGCAAAGCGTGTGGACGTGGAGCGTGATCTTAGCGAAAACAGGCGAAGCGTTGAGACTGTTGAAACCGCATTGCGTGCGGTGGAAAAGAAAAGACACGATATAGAAAACGCTGTCACGGAATTGCGTACAAGCCTGGAAAACGCACGACTGGATGCTCAAACGCTGGATGTACAGAGCCAGGGTTTCGAACAGCAGCTAGCGGATGAAGATTTTAGCCTGGAGGTGGTTCTCGCGAGCCTGGAGGACGAAGAAACAGAGAAATTCCTCGAAGACGCCTTGGAAAAAATGGCCAATAGAATCAGCCGATTAGGCGCAATTAACCTTGCCGCAATTGATGAATACAAAATAGAAGGCGAGCGTAAACGCTATCTCGATGCCCAGAATGAAGATTTGAATGAAGCGCTTGAAACTCTTGAAAATGCCATTAAGAAAATTGATAGAGAAACAAGAACGCGCTTTAAGGAAACTTACGACCAAATAAACAGTGGCCTGCAGGAATTATTTCCCAAGGTTTTTGGGGGCGGTCATGCGTATCTAGAATTAACGGGCGAAGATTTACTGGATACAGGCATCGCCATTATGGCGAGGCCGCCAGGGAAGAAAAACAGCACGATTCACTTGCTTTCAGGTGGTGAAAAAGCACTCACAGCGATCGCACTGGTGTTTTCCATTTTCCGCCTCAACCCAGCACCCTTTTGTATGCTGGACGAAGTAGACGCGCCACTTGATGATGCCAATGTGGGGCGTTATGCCAGGATGGTTGAAGAAATGTCCTCTCAGGTACAGTTTATTTACATTACGCATAACAAAATTGCGATGGAAATGGCACAGCAATTGATGGGTGTGACCATGCATGAACCGGGCGTTTCGCGTATGGTTACAGTGGATGTTGAAGAGGCTGCTGAACTCGCCGCCGTATAAGCAAGCTAGAGATCTGCAAGGAATAGGGGGAAACAATCCAAATGCGAGATTGGTTAACAGTCATCATAGTTCTGCTCATTATCGGAATATTACTTGATGGCTTTCGTCGTATGCGCCAAGCAAGGCGCGAGAATTTAAAACTTTCAAAGAATGCACAAAAAGCGGACCAGGAAGCGGTTCCCGTGAGTAATAGCGAATTCCCTTCTGGCGGTGCCAGAGTTATTGGGTATCGCGACCCCAAGCTTGCAACCGATCTGAATGAAAATCTCAAGCAGGGCTTACTGGCGAAAAAAACGACCCTAGGTGCCCCTAATCGTATTCCTGAGCAAGTTACTTTAAATCTTGATGAACATGTTCCCATGTTGATGGATTCGGTGGCTGAAGCTGCTGCCGAAGAGGAAATTGAGCTGGTGACTGAGCCGTCTTTAGGCTCGCTGGACGATATTGATGTTGTTGATGATAGTACTGAGCCTGCTGCCCCCGCAGTTGAACAGCAAAGTGTGGTGGCAAAAAGCAGGGAAGTCGTAAAAGAAGAGGCGCAGCAAGAGCCAGACGAAGTGCTCATTATTAATGTTATGGCCCACAGAGGTATGAGGTTTAGCGGGGAAAACTTGCTGGCTGAATTGATGGATCAGGATATGAAGCTTGGCGCTATGGATATTTTTCATCGCCATGTAAACGACGACGGTGACGGCCCGGTACTATTCAGCTTGGCGAATATGGTTGTACCCGGTACCTTTAACCTGGCCAAAATGAAAGAATTTGAAACACCGGGTATTAGCTTCTTCCTTAGCCTTCCTTTGGAAATTACCGATGAAAACGGCAAATACCCGGACGGTTTGTGCATACGCGCCTATGACACCATGGCATCAACAGCGAAAGCACTTGCCGAAAACCTGGATGGCGAGTTAAAAGACGAAAATCGTAGCATAATGACACAGCAGACTATCGAGCATGGTCGTCAGCGGGTTGTTGAGTACGAGCGCAAACAAAAGCTCCGCGCCGAATAAGAGGAATGCAATGAGCGCCAGTAATCCACCCTCTGCAGCCCTGCTAAGCCGCTGTAAAGAGCTCATTGATCTTATAAATTATCACAACAAAAAATATTATTTGGAGACCCCAGAAATTCCAGATGCTCAATATGATCGGCTGTTTCGAGAGTTACAGTCCATTGAGCACGAATTCCCTCAATTAAAAACCGATACCTCTCCCACAACACGTGTAGGCGCAACGCCTTTAAGCGTATTCTCTTCTGTGGCACACGAAGTTCCTATGCTTTCCCTCGACAATGCCTTTAGTGAAGAAGATTTATTGGCTTTTGACAGGCGGATTAAAGAGCGTTTGAAGGTAGATGAAACCATAGAATATAGCTGTGAACCGAAGTTTGACGGTATCGCTGTTAGCGTTTTATACCGGGATAAAAAACTGGTGCGCGGAGCTACTCGGGGCGATGGCAATACCGGCGAAGATATTACCCTCAATGTGCGCACTATAGGCTCAATTCCTCTGGAACTAAAAGGCGATGATATTCCCTCTGTTCTCGAAGTACGCGGCGAAATCATTATGCCAAAAAAAGGCTTTGATGAGCTTAACCAGCGAGCGCTTGCAAAGGGCAGTAAAACATTCGCAAATCCAAGAAACGCGGCGGCTGGCAGCCTCAGGCAATTAGACCCCAAAATCACTGCGAGCCGGCCCTTGGTTATGTATGCCTACAGTGTCGGCTATGTTGAGGGGGAACTACCCGACACCCACGGAAAAATACTTCAAGCATTAAGTAAATGGGGCCTGCTGGTAAGTGATGAGCTTAAAATTGTTCGCGGTGTAGGGCAGTGTATAGATTATTATCAGGCGCTCGGCGAGCGAAGGCTGGCTTTGCCCTATGATATTGACGGTATCGTTTTCAAAGTTAATCGTATCGAATTACAGCAGCAGCTGGGCTTTGTCTCACGCGCGCCTCGTTGGGCAATAGCAAACAAATTTCCCGCACAGGAAGAGTTAACCCGGGTAAATGATGTAGAGTTCCAGGTGGGGCGCACGGGCGCAATAACCCCTGTCGCACGCTTGGAGCCAGTGTTTGTGGCGGGAGTTACAGTGTCTAATGCAACGCTGCACAATCGCGATGAGATAGAGCGCCTGGGATTAAAAATCGGTGATACTGTATTAGTACGCAGGGCTGGAGATGTTATACCTCAGATAGTATCCGTTGTACGTGAGCAAAAGGGTACAAACATACAAAGCCCTGTGCGCCGGGAGATTGTTTTTCCAGAAAACTGTCCCGTGTGTAAATCAGTGGTGGTAACAGTTGAAGGTGAAGCCGTAGCAAGATGCACCGGGGGCTTAATTTGCGAAGCGCAGCGAAAAGAAGCCATTAAGCATTTTGCCAGCAGGCAGGCTATGGATATCGACGGTCTGGGAGATAAGCTGGTTGAACAGTTTGTCGACGAGGGTTTAATTTCAGAAATCTCAGATTTATTTTCACTGGATAAAACCTCTCTGGCAGCACTTGAGCGTATGGGTGAAAAATCTGCCGAAAACTTATTAAACGCTCTAGAGCAGGCCAAACAAACAACGCTCGCTCGATTTCTATTTGGTCTGGGTATTCGGGAAGTCGGTCAGGCTACTGCCAGAAGTTTGGCTTCGCATTTTGGCAAACTTGAGGCAATAATGGTCGCCGATAGAGAAGTCTTGCAACAAGTCAGTGATGTTGGGCCTATTGTTGCGCAAAGAGTTCACGATTTTTTCCAGCAAAAAGAAAACCTCAAAGCAGTTGCCCATTTGCAAGCTGCAGGTGTGACCTGGCCAGAAACTGAAGCGAAACCGGATGAGCCAGGAAAACTCCCGCTAACAGGGCTCACTTATGTGCTTACCGGCACGCTGGAGACCATGACCCGGGACGAGGCAAAGGAAAAATTACTGGCACTAGGGGCGAAAGTATCTGGCAGCGTTTCCAGTAAAACACATTGTGTTGTTGCTGGCCCTGGAGCGGGATCAAAGCTCAGTAAAGCTGAGGCCTTAGGGGTGGAAGTTTTGGATGAACAGCAATTAATCGTATTTCTCTCAGAACACGAGGTGTAAAACTGTACTTAATGACAAAGTCTATTTGGATTGTTTTTTTTGTGTCGCTACTTGCAGGCTGTGTTTCTTCGCCGCCAAAACATCAGGATAATTTATGTCATATCTTCGATGAAAAGAACGGCTGGTATAAAGATGCTAAAAAGGCCAGTAAACGTTGGGGGGTTCCTATTGCTACTAATATGGCTATTATGCATCAGGAAAGCAGGTTTCACTCTAAAGCCAAGCCACCGAGAAAAAAATATTTAGGCTTTATACCGGGTCCCCGCAAAAGCGATGCCTATGGCTATTCCCAAGCAAAAGACGATACCTGGGATTGGTACAAAAAGAAAAGTGGTCATCGTGGAGCTGACAGGGATGACTTTGATGACGCCATTGATTTTATTGCATGGTACAACTCAATAAGCGTTAAACAGAACAGAATCGCCGCAAACGATACATATCGACTTTACCTGGCATATCACGAAGGGCATGGTGGCTATAGTCGGGGCACTTATAAGAAAAAGAAGTGGCTAACTGATGTGGCAAAAAAAGTTGATCGTCGTGCGAAAAGCTATCATACGCAATTGAAAAAATGTGAAAACAGGCTTGATTCCTGGTGGCCATTTTAACGCTGAGCTGAATAAGTATTATGGAACAAGAATCTATTGTTTACGGCTGCATCAAAGATGCCATCACCTATCAAGATGACATTGTAAGGCGCCGCATAAATCGACAGGCCATGTTGTCTCTGCCTAACGCCGAAGAGTGGCCCTATCTGTGTCAGGAAATGTTTTCAATACCGCGTGTAGAAAACGCTACCGAACTTTATCAAACAGAAGTCATGCACTTTGGCGCATCCTACAAGGCCATTGAATATGAATGGTCCCAGTGGATGGAGAATTTCGAAATCCTGCTAAACAGAATGTATTGGGTTAGTGCAGTTGTGCATCTTGAGACAGAGCTTACCGGCACTCATACCTTTACTTGGGAGAGCCACGCCGATTGTCATCAGCCGGGTGCCGGTATTCAAAAAATCAACTGTCAATGGATGCAAGAAAAACCTTTTTTATAGTGTGGTATAGAATTGAAATTCAAACTTAAAATTGATAAGCGTTTTAACCTCAGGGTTACCCTAATTGCCTGTGCCAGCGCCATCGCGATGATGATAGTGCGCTTTGATTATCCCCCGGAGAAAGTCGCCGAGATTGCGCTCATTAGCCTGGGCTTACTGGTATTTGTACTTCTTCTCGCTGTGCCTGCAGCTTTGCTGTTGCGCTGGATAAACTCACGCCATGATAACAACGGGTCAAGCTTTAGCGGCTCAGATGAAGATCGGGACGAACCAGAGTAGACTAGAGTTGTCATATTCTTTGACTGAATAATTAATATAAATAGGACAATCAGATGGAAGTTATGCGCATTTTTCTCGTGGGATATCTACTCAGTATGCTCGGGGCGTGCACCACTAACGAAGAACTAACACCGACCCCCGCCACAAGCTCCTATGCATCCAGCACCGCCACCGTTGTGGTAGGGAATTTAAAAGGCGTATTCGACGAGAATACAAAGCTGAGCTGGCATGCAGATGATCTTATTGATTTGTCTGATGCCACATACTTAAGCCCCGAACAACAGCTGGACGTTGAGAATGGGGTAAAGCGTTTTATTGAACAGGCTTTTGAGCGTAAAGGCATCCCTTTTTCTACTGAGCAGGGTTCAACACGCTATCAAGTGGTTGTTGCTGGCGCCGGCAGCAACACGAAAGTAGAAAAATTGCACGAGCTATTTAAGGTTTACCCCGGGCTTGGCCACAAAAATGTCACCCACGGTGCATTGATGATTGCGGTGGTAGATACGGCTAGAAACTTTGCCTTGTGGCGAGGTGTCGTAGAAGGTGAAGTGGCACCGGAAATTTCTATGGAAGCGCGTTTGCAACGCTTACAAATGATAGTAGACACGCTAGTAAAATCGGCAGAGACATAGTCTAACGCAGGCGCTAATGAATACCATCAGACGAGTAATAATTATAGTGTTTTGCACGGGCTTTATGTTGGCCTGCACCAGTTCTCGAACCAAAACAGACTACCGCACTGATTACGATTTTAGCCGGCTACAAAGCTTTGCCATTTTGCCTGTAGATGAAAGCATCTATAAAAACCCAAAAGTTTCTCAAATAGAAGTTGATCGGGTAGGAGCTTTAATTAGCAGGGAGCTGCAGAAACGCTATAAAAACGTCGAAAAACATCAGGCAGACTTTCACATCAGGTATTTTATTGTGGTGGAAGAACGCATGAAAGTAGACACCTACAATGCTTCCTTCGGTATGTATCGCTACGGCTATGGTTATTCTTACGGCTTACATTCGCCGCAAACCAGCAATAGCTACTATCAACAGGGAAGCATAATCGTAGACATTATTGACGCTAAAACAGAGGATGTAATATGGCGTGGCTCTACCGAAGGCCGGGTAAAAAACAGCCGAACGCCGCAACAGCGGGAGGCTAGGGTCGCTGGGTATTTGATGGAACTTTTTAGCCTGTTTCCGCCAAAGCTTAAGCAATAAAAGAATAACGCTCATCTAAATACTCACGCATGGCGTAACTTTAACAGGCGCAGGCTTATTGCCGAATTACTGAAAAATGCATCTTTGGCGTCTAACCTAATAAGACAACTGCCGTTTATGTGAGTTATCGAGGAGGACACTATGTCCGAGTACCAGGTTCCCATCCGAGACATTCAATTCGTACTCTACGAACTGCTGGACTACGAGAATCACTGTAAAAAGCTAGCCAATGCCGACGAGATCAACCGCGAGCTTGTGGATGCAGTGTTGGAGGAAGGTGCAAAATTCTGTGAGCAGGTTATTGCGCCTTTAAACCGTTCTGGAGATGAGCAAGGTTGTAGCTTTAATGACGGCGTTGTTACCACTCCAGAGGGCTTTAAATCAGCCTATCAGCAATATGTAGATGGTGGCTGGCCTTCCATGTGCCACAGTACGGAGCACGGAGGCCAGGGGCTGCCGGAGTCTTTGGGTAATGTGCTGAGCGAGATTACCGGCACCGCTAACTGGTCCTGGGCCATGTATCCCGGCCTTAGTCATGGCGCTATGAAAACCCTGGAGTTGCATGGCACCGAAGAGCAGAAACAAACCTACCTCAGCAAACTGGTTGAGGGCGTTTGGACCGGCACCATGTGTCTAACGGAGGCACACTGCGGCACGGACCTCGGCCTGCTCAAAACCAAAGCCGAGCCTCGAGAGGATGGGAGCTATGCCATACACGGCTCTAAGATATTCATTTCCGCCGGGGAGCACGATATGGCAGAGAATATCGTGCATATTGTTTTGGCGAGATTGCCTGATGCCCCAGAGGGTACAAAAGGCATATCTCTATTTGTTGTTCCCAAGTTTCTACCCAGTAAAGACGGGCAGCTCGGAGAGCGTAATAAGCTGAGCTGTGGGTCCATCGAACATAAAATGGGTATCCATGGCAACGCAACCTGCGTGCTCAATTTTGATGGCGCTAGCGGTTTTCTCATTGGGCCTCCCAACCGCGGGCTGCATTGCATGTTTACCTTCATGAATACCGCAAGACTGGGTACAGCCATTCAAGGGCTTGCTCATGGTGAGCTGGGGTATCAGAAGTCTTTGGCCTATACCCGAGAGCGGCTGCAAATGAGGGCCTTATCTGGCGCTAAGGCCCCAGATAAACCAGCCGACCCGATTATTGTTCACCCCGATGTCCGCCGAATGTTGCTAAGCCAAAAAGCCTTCACCGAAGGCGGCAGAATGCTTATTTACTATGCTGCTCTGTTAGCGGATATCGAGCAGCAAGGCAGTTCAGGCGACAATTCGGAAGAGGCCGACTTACTCGCCTTGCTTACGCCGGTCGCCAAGGCATTTGTTACGGAAACAGGCTTTGAGTCCGCCAATCTCGCTCTTCAATGTTTTGGCGGCCATGGCTACATCAGAGAATGGGGTGTAGAGCAAAATGTCAGAGATGCTCGAATTTCCATGCTGTACGAAGGTACAACAGGAATACAGGCCTTAGACCTCTTAGGCCGAAAAGTATTAATGAGTCAGGGGGAGCTGCTAAAGCGTTTCACAAAGATTATTCATAAATATTGTAAAGCTCACATTGAAAACAACACGCTGGAGGAATTTGCAGTACCTCTCAGCAAATTAAATACCGAGTGGGGCGAGTTAACGCTTCACGTGGGCATGGCAGCAATGAATGATCCAGAGGAAGTTGGCGCAGCTGCAGTTGACTACTTAATGTATTCTGGCTACGTAGCGCTTGCCTATTTTTGGGCTAGAGCGGCGGAGATTGCCTTGCAGAAAAGCGAGTCTGCCGAAAAAGATTTTTATCTTGGAAAACTCAAAACAGCACGTTTTTACTATCAGAGAATATTGCCCAGAACCAGGGCCTTGGCAGTAACAATAAAATCCGGTGCTGCTAATTTAATGGATATTGAAGAAGAGCAGTTTTAGCAATCGTTAAATCCCAGGTTTTAGGGTGCTAGATATTTTAATTTTTCGTGATTTTTATTTTATGGCTTGGTGAAAACTATGCAATCCAATCAGGTTCAGCAAGGAGAAGTATTTCCACGTTACCAAAACGTTAACGAAATGCTAAAGCACGCGTTTGATAATTATAAAGGTTTGCCCTCATATACAGGCCTGGACTACACACTTAGTTATTCCGACTTGGATACATTAAGTGCAAGGTTTGCAAGCTTTCTTCGCCACGAACTTGGCCTGAAAGAGGGCGAGCGCCTCGCTATCCAGCTGCCTAACATCCTGCAATTCCCGGTGGTGTTTTACGGTGCAATACGAGCAGGCATTGTTATCGTCAATGTTAACCCCCTTTACACCGCTCGCGAAATAAAATACCAGCTTTGCGATAGTGGCGCGAAAGCCTTGGTTGTGCTTTCGAATATTGCTCAGAATGCAGCGGCTATCATCGAAGAAACGAATGTTCAGAAAGTGATTGTTACTAACGTGGCAGACTTGCACCCTTTCCCCAAGCGCAGCTTAATTAATTTTGTTGTTAAATATATCAAAAAGGCGGTTAAGCCTTTTAAGTTTAAAAACGCAATAGCCTTGCGCAAAGCCTTGAGTTATCCCTTAAAGCCTTTTCCCGAGCCCACGCCCAACAATGAAACCTTATTGATACTACAATATACGGGAGGTACCACGGGCATTTCTAAAGGTGCAATGCTGAGCCATGGCAATATGACCAGCAATGTGTGGCAAATGTCGACGCATATGCCAGACGCTTTTGTTGAAGGTAAAGAGGTGTTTGTCGCCTGCTTGCCGCTCTATCATATTTATGCATTAAACCTCCATGCGCTAGCGGCATTCGCACGGGGAGAGCATAATTTGTTAATCCCAAACCCGCGGGATTTGGCTGCCACGGTCAAAGTGCTTTCAAAATATGCATTTACCGTATTTGTAGGCATAAACACTTTATTCACTGCGCTTTGCCGTTTTGAGCCGTTTAAGACACTAAATTTTTCCAAGCTTAAAATTACTTCTGCAGGAGGAATGGCGCTCACCGAAGATGCTGCAAATGCGTGGCAAGCGATAACGGCGTGCGATGTGTGTGAAGGTTATGGCTTGACCGAGACATCCCCCGTTGTTTGCGGTAATTTTTCCTACGACATTAGAAGAGGAACGGTTGGCGTTCCCCTGCCGGAAACGGAGGTGAAACTTATTGATGCAGATGGGAATACAGTGCGAGGTGAGTCTGGCGAGCTTTGCGTTCGTGGCCCACAAGTAATGCAAGCTTACTGGAATAACGAGGCAGAAACGCAAAAGGTGCTAGATTCTGAAGGATGGTTTAAAACGGGTGATATTGCTGAAATAGATGAGGAGGGCCTGATAAAAATTGTGGATCGTAAAAAAGACATGATTCTGGTGTCTGGTTTTAATGTCTATCCCAATGAAATAGAAGATATCGTTACGAAAATGGATTGTGTGGTAGAAGCTGCAGCAGTTGGTATTAAGAGTGAAAAATGCGGTGAACTGGTAAAGCTCTTCGTGGTTCCTTCAGCGTCGTCGGTAAGCAAAGATACCATCATGGCCTATTGCCGGAAAAACCTTACCCCTTACAAAGTGCCTAAAACCATCGAGTTTCGAGATAGCCTGCCAAAATCCAATGTCGGTAAGATATTGAGAAAAGAGTTGCGGGAGTAGGGCGTCTTACATTTATTAGCATGCCCGACGCATAGCGCTTTAATCACTTATATTCAAATAGAACGTGATAGCAATGGTCGAGAGGCTTAAGTAGTAAGTATTCAAGAATTTCCCGGGAGCCCAGCTACACTTATATTAGATAAGTGTTATTACAAACTGCGGGTTTTGTATGTCAACCAATGCCTTAATATTGTCTGGTGGGGGAGCCAGGGCTTCCTATCAGGTTGGGGTGGTGACCGCTTTATCCGAAATAATCCCCCAGCTTCGGAATCCCTTCCCAATAATTTGTGGCACCTCAGCAGGGGCAATTAATGCTGCTGCTATAGCGGCGCACCCCGGCGTCTTCCGTCAATCAGCACAAGATCTGGCAAGCATTTGGCAAAAACTCGAAATTGAAAATGTGTTTCGTAGTGGTTGGTTGCCGCTACTTGGTGGGGGCAGCAAGATATTAGCGTCCCTTTTTAATGAGGGTATCGGTAGAACAAAGCCACTGGCTCTTTTAGATAATTCTCCCCTCAGAGATTTTTTGCTGGACCTGATTCCCTTTGACAATCTCGCAAAAAAAATAAGCAGCGGTGACCTGGAAGCACTTTGTATAACCGCTCTAGGCTACAACTCTGGAGAATCTGTCAGCTTTTTTCAGGGAAACCCCGCCTTGCGCGGTTGGCGGCGCTTTCGGCGTGTGGGTACACCTTCTGAGATCGGTGTGGATCATTTAATGGCTTCGTCTGCTATACCAGCGGTTTTTCCCACTGTACCTCTTAACAGAGAATACTTTGGCGATGGCGCAATGAGGCAAATGGCACCCATCAGCTCAGCATTGCACCTCGGTGCAGATAGGGTGTTCATAATTGGTGTGAGTGGGAACAGGAACCCGGCCCATTGGGGAGAACCCAAATATAAACCGCGTCCAAAACACTCGCCCTCTATGGCTCAAATTGTAGGACACATGTTTAACAGCGCCTTTATTGACGCATTAGAAGGGGATATTGAGCAGCTCCAGCTAGTGAATAAACTGTTGTATTTACTGGACGAACAACGCTGCGATAAGACTGCCCATCTAAGACCCGTGGATACTTTAATTATTTCGCCAAGTAAGGCTTTGGATAAAATTGCGGGGCGACATGTTCGTAATATGCCCCCAAGTTTGCGCTTTTTCCTCCGCGCCATTGGCGCCACTGCACACGGAGGCGGTTCAGCCGCTGCCAGTTATTTGCTGTTTACAAACAGCTATTGTGACGAGTTGATGGAGCTGGGCTACCAGGATGCCATGTGGGAACGAAATACCATTGAGGAATTTTTCTTAAAAAATCAAAACAGCTAAGCCATAGACCCTAAGTTGTAGTAAAGTCCCTATGCGCCAATAGGCGCCACCTTTCCTTAGCCAATTTGAAACCACCTGAATGAATAACTCTTTTTTTCCTGCGCTTGTGCTGGTAATTTCCTCAATTTTTTGGGGCTTATCGTGGTTACCACTAAAGTTTTTAAACCAGCATGGCTTTGAAGGCATTCCTTTATTACTTATCTCTCAGGGCTTACTTGCGCTGCTGTTTACCCCTCTGGGGCTGAAAGGTGCTCGCCAGGCAAATAAATCTTTGTCCCTGCTGGGGATTGCCGGGGCGGGTGGCGCTGCAATTCTCTGTTTTACCTACGCGCTTATGTACGGAGATGTGATAAGAGTAATGGTGCTTTTTTATCTCCTGCCAGTGTGGGGAGTGCTTGGTGGGAAGTTATTTCTGCATGAGCAGCCAGACGCTCAGCGCTGGATTGGTGTTGCACTTGCTCTGGGCGGTGCATTTCTAATACTGGGTGGCTTTAAAATCTTTGATGCACCACCGTCCTGGATAGATTTACTCGCGCTGGCCTCCGGGCTATTTTTTGCTGCTAATAATATGCTTTATCGCGCTGAACAAGCCTTACCTCTGTCAACCAAGTTAATGGCCATGTTCTGGGGCTGCGCAGTGTTAGCTTTGTTGCTGATTGTCGCTGGCGTGCAAAGTCTGCCATCGGTTAACACCGGTATGAGTTGGCTGTGGTTGTTGCTCTACACTTTCACTTGGCTGTTATTTTCCAATTTTGCTTCCCAGTGGGCGGTGACCCGAATGGAAGCAGGGCGCTCTTCAATCATTCTTATAGTGGAGCTTGTTGCAGCCGTAATCTCTGCTTTACTGATAGCCAACGAGCGTTTAAACGGCATTGAGTGGCTTGGTTGCGCCATGGTTGTTACTGCGGCTATTCTCGAAGCCGGCAGAAAGGAAAGTTGAAGCGACCTGGCCAGGAAACCATGAGACACCAAAGGTAATTATCTCTGTGCCTCTGTAGGGTGAATATCTCACAAAGGCCGTGTAACTATTCCTGCATCACTGAGGCCTCTGAGCTTCTATAATTTCTGTACTTGCTGACCAACACTGCAGAATTTTAGGGAAATAGCGTGGAGACACAGATGAATATTGAAGGACGTGCACTAATTGTCAATCGTAACAGCCGAGTGGCGGCTGTTGATATTGGATGGGGTATGGCGCTGGTGGTGGAGTACAGTGCCGACACACTCATTGATGAGGGTGACCGCCTCGAGCAGCTAACGACTGGTTACCGCAAAATTAATATTTTGAATCGCAATAAAGCGCAAGAAGTGAGCGTACAGGTTCTTGCGGATGCGATGCCATTTACTCTGGCGGAATATATAGTGCGTGAAGATCAGTCTTTATCACAAGCCGCTGCATAATTTTTTCTAGCAAGAGCTACAATCCAAGGCAACAGCCTTGTTTCGATGTATCGCGTCTGCGGACCAAAAGCTGCTTAATACCTCTACAGCACAGCCATCAGCTGGAGCAGCGGCACTCCGCGGGTGGTCAGCGGCTTATGGGCTGACGCTAATTGGTGTCAACTGGCTTGTTCGCCTTCGTTTTCGGCTCCGCGCTCAATGATGTGAGCATAGAGGCTCATTAACTTGGCAATGAGTGGCTGGTAGTCCGGGTGACGATCGTATACTGGCTTAGCACGTCCAATGTCTCTTAATACTTCGGCAAGAAATTGAATGTCGTAATCGTTTAACACATCACCCTGGTCCACTTTCTTTTCGAGTGCCAGTGCGTGAGGAAGCCGCTGTTTTACTAGTCTTTCCAACAAGACCTCAAGGATACCCTTGTCTTCTTCCTCAGTCGTATTACTCATGAACCTATCTCCGCTTCAGAATGCAAAATCCAGTTTTAAACCAAAGGTCTGTAGAGGGTGTTGATACAGGTCTTTTTTATGCTTTGTTTGGCCGTCCCTGGCCATATTAATGACTAAACTTTTACTTCTTCAATTTCTACTGCAGCAATACGCTTGCCTTCGTCCGCGCCTTTTACAAAGTCCGCCACCTGGTCGAAGTTCATATAGCGATAGATGTCTGTCGACATGGTATCGAGTTTACTGGCGAACTCCAGATATTCGGCAGGTGTTGGCAGCTTACCCAGAATACCGCCCACTGCGGCCAATTCAGCAGAGGTTAAGTACACGTTGGCTCCCGCACCCAAGCGATTGGGGAAATTACGGGTAGAGGTAGACAACACAGTAGCGTTATCGGCAACGCGCGCCTGGTTACCCATACAAAGAGAGCAGCCGGGCATTTCCATGCGTGCGCCTTTGGCGCCGAAGATGTTGTAGTAACCTTCTTCCATTAACACGTGCTGATCCATCTTGGTGGGAGGAGACATCCAGAAACGTGTTTTTAGTGGCCCCGGATTCTGCTCAAATAGCTTGCCCGCAGCGCGGAAATGGCCAATGTTGGTCATGCAGGAACCGATGAAGACTTCGTCGACATTATCGCCAGCTACGCTGGAGAGCAGTCGAGCGTCGTCTGGATCGTTAGGGCAGCAGACAATAGGCTCGTTTACTTCGCTAAGGTCTATTTCGATTACCGCAGAGTATTCTGCGTCTGCATCGCCCTGAAGTAAGCTTGGGTTTGCCAGCCACTCTTCCATTTTTTGGGCGCGTCGCTCAAGTGTGCGTTTGTCGCCGTAACCTTCACTGACCATCCAGCGCAACAGGGTTACGTTAGAACGCAAATATTCGCTGATTTCGGCAACGTCCTGCTTAATAGTACAGCCGGCAGCAGAGCGCTCAGCAGAGGCATCAGATAGTTCGAATGCTTGTTCTACCGTCAGGCCTTTTAAACCTTCGATTTCAAGAATTCGGCCGGAGAAAATGTTCTTCTTGCCTTTCTTTTCAACCGTTAGCAAACCTTGCTGGATGGCATAGTAAGGAATGGCGTGAACCAGGTCGCGCAGCGTGATGCCTGGTTGCATTTCGCCTTTAAAGCGAACCAGAACGGACTCTGGCATATCCAGAGGCATTACGCCGGTTGCTGCAGCGAAAGCTACAAGGCCAGAGCCTGCGGGAAATGAGATTCCCATAGGAAAGCGGGTATGGGAATCTCCACCGGTGCCTACTGTGTCTGGCAGCAACATGCGGTTTAGCCAGCTATGAATGATTCCATCACCAGGGCGCAGAGAAACACCCCCACGGTTCATGATGAAGTCGGGCAGGGTGTGCTGAGTGTCAATATCAACCGGCTTGGGGTAAGCCGCGGTGTGACAGAACGATTGCATGGTTAGGTCTGCGGAGAAACCAAGGCAGGCAAGGTCTTTGAGCTCATCACGTGTCATCGGCCCAGTGGTGTCTTGCGATCCTACAGTAGTCATACGGGGCTCACAGTAGGTGCCAGGGCGAACACCCTGACCCTCAGGTAAGCCACAGGCGCGACCAACCATTTTCTGAGCCAGAGTAAAGCCTTTACCGCTGTCTACTGGAGCCGCGGGTATGCGGAATAGTTCTGACACCGGCAAGCCCAGTGATTCGCGCGCGCGCGCCGTCAGGCCCCGGCCAATAATTAAGTTAATGCGACCACCGGCCTGTACTTCGTCAAGTAAGACATCAGATTTGAGGCTGAACTCGGAAATTACCTCTCCCGCTTCGTTCAGAATCTTGCCGTCATAAGGACGGATTTCGATCACGTCGCCCATACCAAGGTCGTCCACTGGCGCTTCAAAAACCAGTGCTCCGGCATCTTCCATGGTGTTATAGAAAATAGGGGCAACCTTTCCACCAATACAGATACCGCCACCGCGCTTGTTCGGCACACCGGAAATGTCATCACCGAAGTACCACAAAACAGAGTTAGTGGCAGACTTACGGGAAGAGCCGGTTCCCACAACATCGCCAACAAAAGCAACCTGAATACCTTTGGCCTGAACAGCCTCAATTTGCGCCAGCGGGCCCTTTACGCCGGCTTCAGCGGGTTCAATTCCCTCGCGGGCCATTTTGTACATAGCCAGGGCGTGCAGGGGGATATCGGGGCGTGACCAGGCGTCCTGTGCAGGGGAGAGGTCATCAGTATTGGTTTCGCCAGTTACCTTAAACACTGCAACTTTAATGGATTCTGCAACCGCATCCCGATTGGTAAACCACTCAGCGTCGGCCCAGCTCTGCAATACCGCTTGAGCGTTGCTGTTGCCTGCTTTTGCTTTTTCGTCCACGTCGTGGAAAGCGTCAAACATCAATAGCGTGTGTTTTAGCTCCTCGGCCGCCAAAGCACTTAAGTCGGGGTTGTCCAACAGCTCGACGAGGGTCTCGATGTTATAACCGCCGTGCATATTGCCGAGTAATTTTACCGCTGCGGGCTTGTCGATCAGGCTGCAGTCTGTTTCGCCCTTAACAATTGCGGAAAGGAAACCAGCTTTAACATAAGCCGCTTCGTCTACGCCTGGAGGAACCCGTTCGCTGAGTAATGTTAAAAGAAACTCTTCCTCACCTGCTGGTGGGTTTTTGAGCAATTGAACCAAATCAGAAACTTGCTCTGGATTGAGTGGTTTCGGGGGTATTCCAAGGGATTCACGTTCAGCAACGTGGTCGCGATAGGCTTCAAGCACAGTTGTTGTCCTCTATATGAAATGAATTACTCGGTATTGCAGGATCTCTGCGTACGAGGCTATCGATATCCGATACTCAATATCGATAGAAAAACAAGGTCGGCTGGAGAACCGAGCCTATTTCAGGGAGCCAGATTCTAACGCAAAATGGCTTCCTGCTCATTAGTTTTAAGGGGAAATCGTTGAAATTAAGGGTCTAGAGGTGCTGGATTCCAAGTAAATAAATGGTCTATATTCCCGAGCAGAACATCTATGGGATAAAAATAATGAAAAAACTCATCTGGATATACACACTCGCATCAGCTTTATTTGCCCCCTTAACCATGGCAGAGCAACGAAACGCTCACGCCGTTCAATTTACACCCCAGGCACCCTTAATTGATGGTATTGCTAGCGAAGCAGTGTGGCATGCCGCCCAATGGCATGCGCTTGACCAGGTCTTGATCGGCGAAAAGCCCTCCAAAGAGGACTTCAGTGGTCGATTTAAATTGGTTTGGGACGAGAGTCATATCTACTTACTGGCAGAGATCGTTGATGACGTTATGGCCGATGTCTATGCGGACCCTCTGCAACACTATTGGGATGATGAGGCCTTGGAAATTTTTATTGATGAAGATGCCTCCGGTGGTGATCATCAGTACAATCACAGTGCTTTTGCGTACCATATTGCTTTGGATGGCCAAGTAGTGGACATGGGGCCGGACAAAAAACCACAGCTGTACAATGATCACATCTCTAGCCACTGGACACGCAGCAAGGGTAAAACAACCTGGGAGGCCGCTATAAAGGTCTATGGCGATAGCTTTATCGATGGCGACAGCAGTATTACTCCTGTCAAGCTAGATAAAGGCAAGAAGCTCGGTTTTATGCTTGCTTATTGCGACAATGACGGCGGTAAACGCCGTGAAAACTTTATCGCCAGTGAAGATATTAAAGCTGTAAACGGCGATCGAAACCTTGGTTGGAAAGACGCGAGTGTATTTGGAATACTGGAGTTGAAGTAATTTGAGCGCAGTAAAAACACCTTGTATTGGTGTATGTTCCACTGGAATTGGAGACAGCGTATGTCGCGGTTGCAAGCGCTTCAGCCATGAGGTTATTGCATGGAATGGCTACAGCAATAAAGAGAAGCAAGCAGTACTCAGCCGTATTCAATTATTATTGGCACAGGTTGTCGCCAACAAATTTGTGGTGTTTGACTCCGGGCGCTTGTTGCAGCAAATCCAAAATCAAAAAATACGCATTAATGCCACGGCAAACCCGTATTGCTGGCTATTTGATTTATTAAAGGCTGGCGCCAATCAAATACACGCAATGGAAGAATTTGGGTTTCGCTCTCGCCAAAACAGCGAAAACATGAGCGCTACACAGTTACGAGATGCCATTGACCTGGAGTTTTTCCAGTTATCCTGTGCGCACTATGAACGCTACTTCATTTTAGGCCATAATTTAAGCAGACCCGAACAATGATGGAAGCCATCAATAAATTTCTTTTATGTGAAACGCCTCAGGCCTGGATCGAATCGGCATTACAGCACCCAGAGATGCTGCTCATTGATCACGCCAACTGTGAAAAAAAGGCCGCCAATACAGCCCTTAATCTTATCCATCGTTATGTAAATGATTTTGAGTTGCTCAATAAAATGTCGCGACTAGCAAGGGAAGAATTGCGGCATTTTGAGCAGGTAATTGCCATAATGGAACAGCGCGGCATCGCCTACACACAAGAAACCGCCTCCCGTTATGCAGCAGAACTACGCAAGCCTGTGCGTACTTTCGAGCCCGCAAAACTAATAGATACATTGATAGTAGGCGCAGTAATAGAAGCGCGCTCCTGCGAACGCTTTGCCAAGCTCGCGCCTCATCTCGATGAACAACTACAGAAGTTTTACCTGTCATTATTAAAATCTGAAGCCCGTCATTTCGAGGACTACCTGGGCCTCGCCAAGAAAGCTGCCGGTGACGACGACATTTCCACACAGATACTGCTGTTTTTAGAAAGAGACAAAACGCTTGTTACAGCGGAAGATTCGGCCTTTCGTTTCCATTCCGGTGTCGTCCTAAACTAGGCTTTAAGGTCAGAAGCAGCGCTGAATCGCGCGAGAGTATTCCGGCCACACCTCTTTCCCCTGAGACATGGCTCCACAGCCCAAGTCGAACTACACTCAATCTATCCCCCAAATTCCGGTGGGCGGGTTTTGGTTAAAGGTTTGATATGGCAAAGCAAGTGGATTCCAGCGATAAAAGTCGAAGACAGTTCCTGAAGAGCGCCGGGGCTGCTGGATTTGGCGCCACCATGGCCATTAAGGCGCCATTCGTGTTCAGCAAAAACAAGGTTACACTGCGGGTGTTGGGCACCCATGTTACCCTTCAGGAAGAGATCCGTCAGCGTGCTATGCAGGATTTAGGCATAGAGATCCTGTTTGAGCCTAAAGGCAGCGCAGCCGTGCTACAAAAGGCTTCCTTGTTTCCTCAAGCTTTTGATCTTTATGAGCAGTGGTCAAACAGCATCAATGTGCTTTGGCAATCCGGCTCTATTCAACCTATCGATGTTGAACGAATAAGCAATTGGCAGGAAGTTAACTCGTTAGCTAAAACAGGCAAGCTCAGCGCAGACGCCAAAATTGGTGCGGGTGATGCACCTTATAAGTTATTGAACGTTCAGAAAGATGGCAACCTGGGTACACAACCAACGGGAAAAATCAGCTTTCTTCCCTATGTTCACAATGTGGATTCATTTGGTTACGACACGCGTGTTATTGAGCCTGGCATACCTTACAAAACAGAAAGCTGGGCCTGGCTTTTAGACGACCGCTACAGAGGAAGGGTGGGAGTGGTCAATGCACCCACTATTGGGCTTTTTGATATGGCACTTGCGGCCCAGGCTGCAGGCTTGATCAATATAGCTGACGTAGGGAATATGTCCCGCGGAGAACTCGACAGCTTATTTGAGATTCTTGCGAAGAAGAAACAAAGAGGACACTTCAACGGTTTTTGGACTTCTGTACCAGAATCTGTCGAGTTTATGAAAACTGGCAGAGTGGTAATTGAAAGTATGTTTTCTCCGGCGGTAGCGGCGCTTAATGGTTTGAATGTGCCGGTGAACTACGCAGCGCCCAAGGAGGGGTATCGAGGCTGGCACGGCGTAATGTGCCTGTCTTCGGCTACTGATGGTCATATCAAAGATGCAGCCTATGACTATATGAACTGGTGGTTGAGCGGCTGGGCGGGTGCATTCATAGCTCGCCAGGGATATTACATTTCAAACCCTGAACGTTCACGTGAGCTGCTGCTCCCCGACGAATGGAATTACTGGTACAAGGGAAAGCAGACCAGCATAAATTTACGGGGTACTGATGGCAATGTCTCTGTCAAAGCTGGCGATATTCGTACAGGGGGCTCTTATAATAATCGCTTTAGCAATGTTGCAGTATGGAACACTGTTATGCCGAGCTATGACTACAGTCTGCAAAAGTGGTATGAATTTATCAGCATGTAAAGCAAATTTTAAGGGTTTGACCTGTCGGCATACTTAATGTCCAAGATAAATATTCATTCAATAAAAATACAAATATTACTTGCCTTTGTAGTGCTGCTTTCGCCTCTGCTGGCTCTTTCCTATTTCTATACACTTTCTCACCAGCTATTTACCGGCGCATTAGATGACCTGGTAGAGTCCGAAAATATATCCCACTTAATAAGCAAAGTTGAAAAAGACGTGCTCGATTTGCAGCGCAATGTTTTAATTTTTAAAGAAACCGCCAGTGCCGGTGCGGTAGATAGAGTTGATGATTATTATAATGGAATAGATCTCGCGTTAAAACGCCTATTGGATTTGCCCTCGGGTAGAGAGCATTTTGAAAGCATAATGACTATGCGAACTCACCTAGGGGATTTTAAGTCAAATTTTGACATCGTTGTTGGTATGCGCAATCAACGTTCGGAGCTTATTACACAACATTTAAGCCATGATGTGGATCCTCGGGTTTTGTTTCTTCATGGTATGCCGGTCGACAGCGCGGAGCTTTCAGTGTTAGAAAATTATTTGCTGGCTGCTCACAACGCGTCGCTTTCCTACTTAACATCATACGACCTAAAACATATAAACGAATTTAAAGATAAAATAGCAGATGCCAAAGTGAGTGTTTCCGTACTTAGTAACGGTGACGCCGAAGGCGAAAGCCTGCAAAAGATAGCTGTTTACGAAAGAAATTTTTCGAGGATAGTGTCGCTTACTCGCCATTATGTTTATTTAATAAACGTCGTGATGACTGGCTCTGCCAATGAAATCCTGTATCACTCAGCCAACCTGGATGACATCTATAGAGAACGCTCGGATGTTACCCGTTATTCCGTTGTTAGCTCCATGGCAAAACAGCAGATGTGGAGTAGTGTACTGTCACTACTGGGCATAATTGTGGCTGTGGTCGTAGCTGTTCTTTTTTATCGCCGTATCACCAGGCCTATTGAACGCATTACAAATGTTTTCAATCAACTGGCTCAGGGAAACGCAGTGTCAACAATCCCGGAGCTTGATCGTCGTGACGAGATTGGTAGCCTGGCATCCGCTGCAGATGTTTTTAGGTTCAAGAACGAACAGACAAAAAGCCTTCTTGTCAGTTCAGAAAGGATGGTAAAGGAACAAAAAAGCCTGAATGTGGAGCTAAACACAGAAAAAAAACGTGCGGAACGTGCTTTGTCGATTAAAACAGATTTTCTCGCAAATATGTCACACGAGTTGCGCACACCTTTGAACTCCATTATCGGGTTTACCGTGCGCCTACTCAAACAGCCTGACTCCTACGAAGGTCGTCAATTAAAAGCACTGCAAACAATTGAGAGAAACGGGCGTCATTTGCTTGAAATGATTAACGATATTTTGGACTTAAGTAAAATTGAGGCAAACAAACTCGAGCTTAGGCTCATAAATGTAGATTTAAGTGATCTCTGTGTGTCCTGCGTGACGCAAATCAGCCCTAATGCGGATGAAAAGGGTTTGGAGGTGATCTTTAATCAAAAGCCCGTGTCAAAGGTTGAAACAGACCCCTCGCGAATTAGCCAGATATTATTGAACCTTTTGTCTAACGCCGTTAAATACACCGATAGTGGCTTTGTACGTATCGACCTCGAGCCGGGTTACGATGAGATGTCTGTTATTATTAAGGTGACAGATAGTGGCCATGGTATAGATGTAGAAGACCAGAAAAAATTATTCCAACGTTTTGAGCAGTTTGATGACAACACTCGATTTGAGGTAGGGCAAGGTACGGGTTTGGGGCTATCCATTGTTTCCAATTTATCAAGGCTACTGGGTACGACTATCTCAGTGTCGAGTGAGTACGGAAAAGGGAGTTGCTTCTCGGTAAAAATACCTGTGCGATTTTGTGGTGAGAGTCAGGATATTAAAGTAGAATAAAGAGATACAAATAAAGACTAATTGCATTTCATGCAACTCAAACATTACGACCAGTTTAAGCCAGTAATTACTGCTCCATATAATAACTAAAGGGAGTTCCATGGTCTCACGTGTTTTTTTATTCAAATTCGGAATAATCGCTGCAGCTATTGGTACCTTCGTCACTTTGAGTTGGGCTATGGTAGATACTACTATTCATGCCACGAGTGATCATGAGTTCTGCTCAAGCTGTCACTCTCATAAGCCTATCGGCTCATCCTATCGTGAGGACCTCCATGGTGGTAACAATTCCGTGGGCTGGCGCGCCAGTTGTAGTGACTGTCATATACCCCAGGATAATGCGCTTCATTATTTATGGGTAAAAGGGGTCCACGGTGTGGTTGATCCAACAATGGAGATTTTAAAAGACCCCTATGATATTGACTGGCACGCAAATCGTGAAAGGCGCGAACACTACGTCTACGATTCCGGCTGTTTAAGCTGTCATAAATATTTAGAGCAAACATCTGAAGAAAACGCAAAATCATTCCGCCCCCATCGTAAATACTTTTCTGGTAGCGAAAAAGAGTTGAGCTGTGTGGGCTGTCACGAACATGTTGGACATGCAAATCTGGGTATTCACTTACAAGAACAGGGTTGGGAGAAAAAAAATGAAAAGTAAGGTAAGGGGAGCCATTCTATTCAGCCTGCTGTTTGTCTGCTCGCAATTTGTGGCAGCCGCAGCGGGCAGTGTAGCCCAAGTGAAAACGCTTAAAATGGAACGGGATATAAGTAAAATAGGCCAGGAGTGTATCAGCTGCCATCAGCTTGAAATGCCTGGCCAGGTAGCGGACTGGAAGATGAGTCGCCACGCTCATGCAGGGGTTAGCTGTATTGATTGCCACGCGGTAGCCAAAGATTCGCCCACAGCAACTCAGCATGAAACCCTTGTCGGGACAGATATTTTTGTATCTGCACTGGTGTCTCCTGCAGTGTGTGGACGCTGTCACGTAGACGCGAAAAAGCAATTCGATAGCAGCGGCCACTTTCGTGCTTACCACCAAATTATCCCCAAAGATAACCTTCACGCCTTAACCAATGTACATGAAGGCCGAAGTCATCCCGAATTTCAGGATGCGCCGATGGAAACGGGTTGTATGCAGTGTCACGGCACTAAGATCAAATTGGATGAAAACAACAAACCCACCAAGGAAACCTGGCCAAATAACGGTATGGGTAATATTTATCCAGACGGTGCCACAGGAAACTGCACAGCCTGCCACAGCCGACACAAGTTCGATATTGCCGAGGCACGTAAACCCAATGCCTGTGCTTCTTGTCATTTAGGCCCGGATCACCCGAACATCGAAATTTACAATAATTCAAAGCATGGCCATATATTTAATACCAATTCAGATGACTGGCGCTGGGATACAGCTCCAGATGCATGGGAGCCCGGTGACTATCGTGCACCCACTTGTGCTACCTGTCATATGAGCGGGATTGGCGAGCTCGCTGTCACTCACAACGTTAGCGAACGTTTGTACTGGAACCTCTGGGCAAAAGAATCGAAGGTGCGTGGTTCAACAGATGTACTAAGCCCCTTGTTGGGGGATGGCCCCGCAGGGCGAAAGAAAATGAAGTCAGTTTGCAAAAATTGTCATAGCCCAACACATACAGATGGCTTTTTTGCACAGGGCGATAAAGCTGTAATGTTGTATAACGAAGCCTACTATAAGCCCGCAACAGAAATGCTTAACGAATTGAAGGAAAAGGGCTTGCTTAAAGAAAACCCATGGACAGACCCCTTCCAGGTAAAATATTACTATCTATGGCACCATGAGGGACGTCGAGCAAGGCAAGGCGCGATGATGGGTGCTGCGGATTATGCGCACTGGCACGGTTTCTTCGAATTGCAACAAGATATGTACGAACTTGAGGCTATGTATCACAAACGATTAAAGACAGGAGTTATAGAAGAGTAAGAAGATAGACGTGTCGTTTCTGTAATAAAAAAGGCGGAAATATTTCCGCCTTTTTTATTTAACTAGCAAAATTTATAGTGTGAATTTTTCGAGTCGCAATCCATGTTCGTCATGGCATATATACCAACCATAGATATCCCAATCGCCTAATACCATTCGCCGAGCTGAACCGCTTTTTAAACTCAGCTCGTGAACCGCCGGGCGGTGGGTGTGTCCGTGAATAAGCGTGTTTACTCCCGCGTCTTGAAGAACCCCTTCAACTTCTTGTTCGTTCACATCCATAATGTCTTCAGCTTTCATGGCATTCATTGACTGGCTTTGTTCTCGCAGCTGAGCTGCCATGGCTCTTCTTTGTTCCAGTGGCAGTTGGAGGATTTGTTGCTGCCAGGCAGGATTGCGCACTTGCTGACGGAATTGCATATACTCTTTGTCATCCACGCAAAGGCTGTCACCGTGCATCAGCAAAGTGTCTTCCCCTTCGAGATTAATGCAGTGCTTTTCCGGAATAAGCGTCAACCCAGTTTCTTCAGCAAACTTTTCTCCTACCAAGAAATCTCGATTGCCGTGTTGAAAAAAAATATTCAAGCCACGCTTACTAAAATTGGCCACTTCATTTTTGATGCCCGTGTAAAAGGGATCATCCTCATCATCCCCAACCCAGGCATCAAAAAAGTCACCGAGTATGAACAACTGCGCTGCTTCAGCTTGGTATTCCAGAACGATTTTCTCAACAAAACTGTTAAAAGCCTCAGCGATTGTTGGCCGCGAGGCTTGAAGGTGCAGATCTGATATGAAGAATGATCTCATCGTTTTTATTCGTTAACAGTGGCGGTCTGAATAACAACACTGTCCACCGGTACGTCTTGGTGCCCATTCTTGCTGGTGGTAGGTACCGCTTTTATTGCCTTAACAACATCTTTCCCGCCAACCACTTTACCAAAGACACAATAGCCCCAGCCCTGCATATCCTTGCTTTTATGATTGAGGAAGTCATTGTCCTTGACGTTGATGAAAAATTGAGCAGTGGCACTATGTGGATCCATTGTGCGAGCCATGGCTATGGTGTATTCGTCGTTGCTTAGGCCGTTGTCAGCTTCGTTTTCAACAGGAGTACGGGTTTCTTTTTGCTCCATCTGCTCGGTAAAGCCACCGCCTTGAACCATAAAGCCGTTGATTACGCGGTGGAAGATAGTGCCGTCAAAAAAGCCTTCTTCTACATATTGCTTAAAGTTCGCTGCTGATTTAGGTGCTTTTTCAAAGTCCAGTTCTAGCTCAATTTCGCCAAAGTTTGTTTTTAAAGTAATCATCTTTTCGTCTCGTTTGTCGTTGAGTGCATATCTCAGAGAATTATTGCCTGCGCATGCTGTTGGAAGGCGGCTATAATACGCGTTTTTGCCGGTATTGAGAAACCAACAGATATGAGCGTAGACGACAAGCCACTCAACTTTTTAGAACAGATAATTAAGAAGGACCTGGAAGAGGGCGTACATCAAAAGCTAATCACCCGTTTTCCTCCCGAGCCGAACGGTTATCTCCATATTGGCCATGCCAAGTCTATTTGCCTAAATTTCGGTCTGGCGGAGACTTTTGGCGGCGAGTGTAACCTGCGCTTTGACGATACCAATCCTGCCAAAGAGGAAATGGAGTACGTTGAAGCCATTGAAAAAGATGTGCGATGGCTGGGCTTTCAATGGGCCGGCGAGGTTCGCTATGCCTCCTCATACTTTGATAGCCTCTATGAGTGGGCAGTACACCTTGTTAAACACGGCAAAGCCTACGTGTGCGAGTTAAGTGCGGACGAAGCGCGCAAGTACCGTGGAACCTTAACTGAAGCAGGGCAAAACTCCCCTTATCGTGACCGGCCGGTAGAGGAGAGCCTGGACTTACTTGAAAGAATGAAAACTGGGGGATTCGACGAGGGCAGTAAGGCCCTGCGTGCGAAAATTGATATGGCCCACGGCAATATGAACATGAGAGACCCCATTCTCTACCGCATTCGCAAACAGGCGCATCATCAAACGGGCGATAAGTGGTGTATTTATCCCACCTACGACTTCGCTCATGGTCAGGAAGATGCTATCGAGAACATTACTCACTCTATTTGCACCTTGGAATTTGCCGACCACCGGCCGCTCTATGATTGGTTTATCGAGAATCTACCGGTGCCCAGCCGGCCCAGACAGTATGAATTTGGTCGGCTTAACCTCAATTACACGGTAACGTCAAAGCGCAAATTGAAGCAGCTGGTAGATGAAGGCCATGTATCAGGCTGGGATGATCCTCGCATGCCTACCATTGCCGGGTATCGTAGACGAGGCTACACACCTGCGTCTATCCGTAAATTCTGCGACATGATTGGGGTAACAAAATCCGATGGCGTCGTGGATGTCGCCATGCTGGAGCATGCTATTCGTGATGATCTGGATAAAAATGCGCCACGTGCAATGTGTGTACTTCGGCCCTTGAAGGTGGTTCTGAGCAACTACACCGGCACTGAAATGCTCACTGCAGCTGGACACCCTAATAGAGACGATCTGGCATCGCGGCAACTGGCGTTTGGGGCGGAAATCTATATAGACAAAGCAGATTTTCGGGAAGAAGCCAATAAAAAATACAAGCGCCTGGTGATAGGTAAACGTGTACGTTTGCGCAATGCCTACGTTATTGAGGCAGACGAAGTGCTAAAAAACGAGGCGGGTGAAATTACAGAAGTTAAAGCTCGTGTCATTGAAAACACCTTGGGTAAAGACCCTGAAGATGGCGTGAAGGCCAAGGGCGTGATTCATTGGGTGGCAGCGCATGACTGTGCAGAATTCACGGTTAACCTCTATGATCGTTTATTTACGGATGCAGCGCCCGATGCCGGCGGAAAAGATTTTCTCAGTTGCTTGAACCCTGAGAGCCTACTTGTACTGGAAGGCTGCAAAGGTGAAAAAAGTTTGCTTAACGCAGAGCCAGGGCAAGGCTTTCAGTTTGAGCGAGAAGGCTATTTCTGTCGGGATGAAAAATCGGAAAGTCTGCAATTTAACCGCACCATAAGTTTGCGTGACAGTTGGGCAAAAATAGAAAACAAGTAACGAATAAAAAGAACTTTATGAATTTAAATATATACAACACTGCAACGCGAAAAAAAGAAATTTTCGAACCACAAGAGCCAGATACAGTAAAAATGTACGTGTGTGGCCCAACGGTTTACAACCTGGTGCACATTGGTAACGCACGCCCAGTGGTCGTGTTTGATACCTTGTTTCGCATACTACGCTACTTGTATAAGGACGTAGTCTACGCGCGCAACATTACCGATATTGACGATAAAATCATGAAAGCGGCCGCGGAAAATGGCGAACAGATAAGCGTTTTAGCGGCTCGCTACGCAGCGGAATACGACCGTGATATGGCGCAGTTGAATGCCTTGCAGCCGAGTATTGTTCCCTACGCAACTGAGCATGTAGGGCAAATGATAGCTATGACAGAAAAGCTTGTTTCCAAAGGGCATGCTTACGCGGCGCAAGGGCATGTGCTATTTGCTGTAAAGTCCATGGCCGATTACGGAAGGCTTTCTAACCGCTCCTTGGACGACATGCTTGATGGTGCACGTGTAGAAGTGGCGCCTTATAAAAAATATGCCGGGGATTTTGTGCTGTGGAAACCCAGTGCAGAAAACGAACCCGGTTGGGATAGTCCCTGGGGCAGGGGCCGCCCCGGCTGGCATCTTGAGTGTTCCGCCATGATTGAAACTCACCTCGGTAATACCATCGACATTCACGGAGGCGGTCGCGATCTGGTTTTTCCTCACCACGAAAATGAGCTAGCACAAAGCGAGTGTGCCCACGGTGGCGAAACTTATGTTCGTTATTGGATGCATAACGGATATGTAAATATCGACGGTGAAAAAATGTCGAAATCACTGGGCAACTTTCGCACGGTACGAGAGCTGCTCAAGAAGTATTCCGGTGAAGTTATTCGTTTTGCCCTGTTAAGCGCGCAATATCGCTCGGAACTCGATTTCTCAGCAGATTTGTTAGAACAGAGCAAATCAAGCCTGGATTCTTTGTACGGGGCACTGGCAAAAATATCCGAGGAACAGGTGCCAGAACCGAGCCTGCTGGAAAGTAGCGCTGGCTTTAAAGCGCTGCTCGATGATTTAAACACACCAATGGCTGTCAGTGAACTTCACCAGCTAGCGAAGCAAATTAACAAAGCGGATGACGTCAAAGAAGTTTTACAGGCGAAAGCCTTGATGCTGGCCTTGGGGGACCTTATGGGTGTATTGCAGGAAGACCCCGAAACATGGTTTAAAGGGGACTCTAGCGAGGACAGCGCCTGGATAGAAGAGCTAATAGCCGCGCGGCAACAAGCCAAAGTGGACAAACAATACGCCCGAGCAGATGAGATTCGTGAAGAACTAAACGCTAAAGGTATAGTATTGGAAGACTCCAAAGATGGCACAACATGGCGCAAAGCATGAGCGAAATGAGTAAGTACCTGCGCAGATTAGGGTGTTTATCCATGGTTTGTGCGCTTCTGATAGCATGCTCAGAAAAGAAAATGAGTGAGGCGTGGTGCGAGGATATGATGGTGAAAGCAAACGCCCAATGGACGGAAGAAGAAACAAGGCTGTTTGCACGTGACTGCCTTGAACCCTGATCGAAGCGCCTGGGAATCTCACATTAGGTCTCTCAACTTAAGTCTAAGTGCCAATGTTTCTGGCACATTTTAAACTGTTATTTTTGATTCATTAAAAAGCTACTGCAATGAAAGCTGTATCCCTCGACGCACATTTTCAAAAAATCAAATCCAATAAGTTATTTGAAACTTTTATAGTGGCAATCATTATTGTTTCTGCTCTGCTGGTTGGAGCAAAAACCTATGACGTGCCCGACGCAGTAAACCGCGTCGTACTTGTTTTGGATTGGCTAATCACATTTATATTTGTCATTGAAATCACCATTCGATTTCTGGCAGAACAAAACAAGAAACGATTTTTCTATAATGCCTGGAATGTATTCGATACGCTAATCGTACTAGTAAGCATTATACCCATCGAAAATTCCGACCTGGCATTCATCGGCAGGCTGGTTCGTATTTTCAGGGTTTTACGTATGGTCTCCCTGGTACCAGAGCTGCGCATACTCATCACCAGCCTCATTAAAGCGCTACCTCAGCTGGCATACGTAATGCTGTTAATGTTTATTATTTACTACATTTACGCGGCTATGGGCAGTACATTTTTTGAGGACATTAACCCGGTACTTTGGGGTGATGTAGCAATTAGTATGCTAACCTTGTTTCGAGTGATGACATTCGAAGACTGGACCGACGTGATGTACGAGGTCATGGCTGTCTACTCGCTCAGTTGGATTTACTTTCTGTCTTTCATATTTTTTACCGCCTTCGCTTTTTTAAACATGGTCATCGGCATAGTAGTGAATGTAATGGAGAAGGAAAACAGGGCGGCAGAAGAGGCAGAGCAACCTTCGGAAAACGCCGAGCTTCAAGCAATTCGTAGCGAGTTGGCAGAGATAAAGTCGCTGCTCAAACAAAGAGAAAATTAGCAGCTATTGTGAAAAAGAATTTAGCGGAAACATTCCTGCAAAATGCGACCGATTGTTTAAAAGTATATATCGACGCCTACCTCAGTGAGTGTGCTAAGAACGTCCCCGGCAAATCCCTTAGCATAAGCGAACAACGCCTCATTGCAGAACTGAAGCGCAAAAATATTTACCCCTGGTCAACCGACACTCTGTTGGCCTTATATCAACAGCATTTTATTGCTCGCAACACCCTATACCGGCTCCGAGACTATTACTATGCTCTCAAGCTCAGTATGGATCTCGACGTAAAGGGAGTAAATTTTTCGGCGCTGACTGAAAATGGCAACACAGGCTCGTACGCACAGCAACTGAGCTCTTCAATACCGGGCATAGAAGACTATTATTTGGATACTGGCAACTTTCACCGCGCGACGGAGGACACCGTTGCGGAACTTTTAGCGGGCTTCTGGAAGCGCTTTCATGCGCTGGATGAAAAACAGGCCGCGCTGGAAACACTGGGCTTAAGTGAGCCTGCAAATTGGCAAGAGATCGCAGTGCGCTACCGGAAATTGGCTCAAGAAAACCACCCAGACCGAGGTGGTGATACTGAGCGCTTTCTGTCCATACAAGCGGCCTATGAGCAGCTCAAGCTTCTTCATAAAGCTCAGTAAATCGAAGCAGCCAATACTGGTCTATGCTAGTTATTGAATTGCTGCGATTTCTATACAGCATGGACCAAAAAAAGCTATATAAGACGCCAGATGGACGATAATTCGACATCTTCTCCTAAGTTTTCATTCAAGCTGTCAACACAACTGATTGCAGGCTTGGTGCTGCTAATTGTTGTGGTGCTGTTGCTAAGTTCGTCTGTAATATGGTTGAAAGGTCGACCACTACTGGAGAGCTTTGGTCAGCGCTCTCAACTCAGGCAAGGGCAGAACATTGCATTGGCACTGGAGCAGCGTATAGACGAAGTTGCTGGCATCACGCGGAGTATTGCTGCGCTGGGCCTCAGCCTGCCAAAAAATGAAGCCCTTTTTCACACTGCTATTCCAAAAGTACTTGACCAGCTGGGCGAGAACTCCATCATCGCCGGTGGAGGGATATGGCCGGAACCCCACGCTTTTGAGCAGGGGCTCGTTCGAAAGAGTTTTTTCTGGGGACGTAATGAAAAAGGCAAGTTAGAGTACTTTGATAATTACAACGACCTTTCTGGGCCAGGTTACCATAACGAAGAGTGGTACGTTCCAGCTCGCCTGTTGCAGCCCGGCGAGGTCTACTGGTCTAAATCCTATACCGACCCTTATTCCCTGCAACCCATGGTTACTTGCACAGCTCCTATGTTTATTAACGGGCAGTTTGTTGGTGTTGCAACAGTAGATTTAACTCTGGATATGGTTTCCGTTATATTGGAAAAACTTGCGAATGATTTAGATGCCTACGCCTTTGTGGTTGATCGTAACAACAAGTTTATAGCCTACCCCTACCCAAGTCGTGTTATCACCCAGCGGCTTGAGGGAGAATCTAAAACGCCGGATTTCATCTATGCCCGTGAACTGGCTGATATTCAGCGCAGTTTCAATATTTTTTCGCAGCAACTGGACAGCATTGAGCATCAGTTACTTGAGCAATACTCAGAACGCTCTGAGCACTACAACCTTAATGTAAATTTGCTCTCGCAAAGTAGTTATCAGATCTCCCACAAAGAGGCACGGAGAATTGTTGCGCATATTTGGCAAAACAAGGAGGGTAATAGGGGGTTTCCGGTACAGGTTGATCTCTTTGATGTGCCCAGGGATAGCATTCTTGGCGAAGCTGCATCGGCCATGGTTTTTCAGATGCAAAGTACCAACTGGAAGGTGGTTACAGTATTTCGCAGCTCCTCTTTCCTCAAGCCTACGCAAGTGGTCATACGGCAGCTTGTACTCTATATTTCTATCGCAACGTTAATTTTTGGCTTGCTCGCCTATCTTTTACTTAGAGAGAGAATACTCAAGCCCATACGCAGCATGGTTGAACAATTGTCTGCAGCTGTGTCCGGTGAGAAATCAAAAACATTTACACTTTCCTATAACAACAAAGACGAGTTGGGCATGCTCGCTTACTGGTTTAATTTGCATTCAAAACAATTAGAAATTGCCAGAGACCAGGCAGAAAAAGCCAACAGAGCAAAAACTGACTTTTTGGCAAAAATGTCTCATGAGTTACGCACACCATTAAATTCTGTACTCGGATTTAGCCGACGTTTGCAAAAAAGTCTTAAAGGAGAAATAAGCGACTTCCATCATGGCGCTTTAACCAGAATAAGTGCCAACGCGAGTCAACTACTGCAGCTGATAAACGACATTCTGGATGTAACCGCAATTGAATCAGGCGTGGACAAACTCAACTACTGTTTCTGCTCAACCAATGACCTGCTGGCGGAGGCGAAAGCAGAAATAGCCATACTTGCGAAGGAAAAAAACCTTGAATTCCGTGTGTTCACCTCGGACGAACATGTAAGGATTTATTGCGATAAAGTAAAAATAATTCAGGTACTCACCAACTTGCTCTCCAATGCTGTTAAAGCAACATCCCAGGGCTTCGTGCGTTTACGGTCATTTCAGCTAGAGAGCAAACCGGGCTATGTGGTTTTCGAGGTGTCGGATAGCGGGGTAGGGATCTCGGAATTTGACCAGAAGAAACTATTTAAACAGTTTTCGCAGTTAGACCAAAAAATTAGTGCCGAACGAGGCGCGGGTATAGGCTTATATTTGGTACAAAAATATATTCAGATGCACAATGGAGAAATAATGCTCTCAAGTAAAATCGCTGAAGGGTCTGTATTTACAGTGTTTTTACCTATTGAAAGGGGTACTGATACTACGACTTAATAGTCTGCTGCGCTACAAACAATCTGCTCTATGCTAGCCAAACAGCTCGATAGGTAAGAAGGGCCAAAAAGGTTAAGGTGGTTTAGCTGGTGATACAAGTTGTATATCGGCTTGCGGTATGCGTATTCACAAGATAATGGGCTGTGAGCTTCATAGCCCTTGTAAAAGTTGTTATCAAAGCCGCCAAACAGTTCGCTCATAGCAATATCCGTTTCTCTGTCGCCATAATAAACCGCTGGATCAAAAACAACAGGGACTCCTTCCTCCAGGTACCCCTTGTTGCCTCCCCAGAGATCACCATGTACCAGGCTTGGCTCCGGTATATGGTGTTGCAATATTTTTGTAACTGCTGCAAATAAAGGGGCCTCTTGCTGAGCTAGCGCTGTGGAAAAGCTCTTGGTGCTAGCGCTTTGAAATTGCGGTTGCAGTCGGCATTGCAACCAAAAATCCAACCAGTTAGCGCTTTGTTTGTTAACTTGAGCGCTTGTTCCAATATAATTGTCACAGCTTAGTCCATATTGCAATTGCCCCGTATTTTCTGGCTTATAATTGTGCATCTTTGCTAGCGCCATACCCAGGGAAAACTCATTGCGCTCAGGGCCGAACTTAAGGAATTCCAAAGCCATGAATTGCCATCTTTCATGGCTGCCGAGGGCTATAAACTGTGGAACTGTAATAACTTGTGTATTGCTGAGCTCTTTTAGGCCAAAAGCTTCCGCCTGAAAAAAATCATCACCCATCCTGCAATTGGCTTTTATGAAGAAGCGTTGCATTCCCATGTCTAAACGGTAGCATTGGTTGATGTCTCCACCAGAGATAGGGCTGAACTGCATTTTTTTCATGCTCGCGCCGCTTATACTACATGCTTCACAGAGTGTATCTCGTATACATTTGCCGACTTTTTCCGGGATCACGAGCTCTTGCTCTCCTACCACGTTTGCTGCTGTATAATTGGCGAAAACAGAGATTATAGGTAATTTATGCTAGGTAAAGTAGTTGCAGCTGTGATCGGTTTACTCGCCTTTGGTGTGCCGGGTGCAATCTTGGGCGGGATTGCAGGGCATCTGTTCGATAAAGGTGTGTCTGGCCTTAACAATCGTATTAGCCCCGAGAAACGTCAGGCAATTGAGCATAGTTTTTTCGAAACGGTATTCCCGCTATTGGGGAACATTGCTAAAGCTGACGGACGGGTTTCTGAGGATGAGATATCTGGTACTGAGCAGTTAATGGACAAAATGGCCTTAAGCGCAGAAGCTCGCAAGCAGGCCATAGAATTATTCAAGCAGGGCACACACGCTGACTTTTCAGTCGAGCTTTGCCTGGCCCAGTTTCAAGAGAACTGTGGCAATCACCGAGAACTCAAGCAGATACTGATGGTGTATCTAATTTCCTTGGCCTTTGCGGATGGAGAATTACATACTGCAGAAGAGCGTATTCTTGAGCAGGTGGCAAAATATCTTGGCTATTCTAGCTTTGCCTTTAACCATCTCATTGGGATGGTTAAAGCACAGAGTCATTTTTACCGGCGCTCTGGGAGCGAAAATTTTAGCGGGCAAACAAAGCAAAATGAGTTAAAGCTTGCTTATGAGGCTCTAGGTGTGAGCGAGAGTGTGAGCGATTCTGAGTTAAAAAGGGCTTACAGGAAATTAATGAGTGAATATCACCCGGACAAGTTGCAAGGTAGGGGTGTGCCCGAAGACATGGTAAAAATGGCCACCGAGAGAGTACAGGAAATACAGACCGCTTATGAGCTTATTAAAAAAGAAAGAAAAGGCAATAGTTAAAGTCTGTAAGCTAAAAACATGGGTCTATTGTTGCGTAGTCAGTTTATGTTGTTTTAGCGCCACCGTAACAGCATGGTCTCCTCAGGGGCATGGGATTATCGCTATAAATGCCTACCGCAATCTGCGCCATAACGACCCCGCTGCTGCTAATACATTTATGATGTATGCACGCTTGCTCTATAAGCACCAAAAAGGCTCAAGTAAAAAGTTATACGGGCAGTGCCTGGGCGCCAAGGAGCTATGTTATCTGGCGCAATGGCCGGATTTTGTAAAGAAAGTACCACTCAAAGATTTATGGCCAAACCTAGCCCCCGAGCTTTTTAAGGCATACTTACCTAAAAGCACTGCAAGCTGGCATTATCACAATAATTTTTACTCACACGAGACCCATTCATTTATACGCCATTGTACAAACTCGGGAAAATTACTCGAGGTTTTGCCTCTATTGGTCGAAGCCTTTGAGCGAGAGGCCAATACAGAAAACCAAGCAGTAATACTCAGTTTTATTGTTCACCTCGTAGGCGATGCGCACCAACCGTTACACTCTGTAAGTGCAATAAACCATGGATGCGAGCATGATCTAGGAGGCAACCGCGTCTGCATTCAAAAAAAACACGCTAAGTGCGAGCGGAGTTTGCACGCCCTATGGGACGATGGTGCAGGTTTGTTTCGCAGCCCCCAAGAATTTACGCTTACGCAGCATATAAAGGCCGGCACAAGTGACTTTGAGTCGTGGATAACAGAATCAAGCAGTTATGTTGGACGCGTTTACCTGCAGGATCGCAACTACGATACCGAGAGTTATAAAACGCGCGTGCAAACCATCAGTCGCGCGAGGGTTAAAAAAGCAGTGGCAAATTTGGAAGGCCTTTTAGTGGCATTGATGAGTAAAAAATAATGAGTGAGAAAAAGACCGTTGTGGTAACCGGATGCTCCTCCGGGATCGGACTCTGTGCTGCTGAAAGCCTTGCAGCCAGAGGCTATTGCGTAATAGCTACAGTGCGAAATGAAAACGACAAAGCCAAATTACAAAATGCAGGTATTCAGGAGGTAGTCTTACTGGATCTCGCAGAAAGTGCTTCCGTGCAAGCAGCGATCAGATCCATATTATCGATCTCCGGCGGGAAGGTATACGCCTTGTTCAATAATGGGGCTTACGGTCAACCCGGAGCTGTTGAAGACCTGAGCCGGGCCACTTTAAGAAAGCAGTTTGAAACCAATCTCTTTGGAACTCATGAGCTCACCGTGGGACTACTGCCTGCGATGTTGAAGCTAAAAGACGCACGCATTGTGCAAAACAGTTCAGTACTGGGTTTTGTCGCCATGCCCTTACGTGGAGCCTACAACGCCAGTAAGTTTGCACTGGAAGGGCTGACAGATACCCTGCGCCTGGAATTAAAAGGCAGTAGTGTGAAAGTAAGTATTATTCAGCCGGGGCCGATCATCTCGAGGTTTCGGGCTAACGCTTTGCGCGCATTGGAGCAAGAAGTGGATTTCGGCGTATCTCGCCATAAGGAAAAATATCAGCAGGCCTTGTTACGTTTAAAGAAGCCTGGTCCAGCAGCGCCGTTTACCTTGCCAGCCACAGCGGTTGTTCAAAAAGTAATTCATGCCATAGAGTCGCCTAGGCCGCGCTATCGATACAAAGTGACTTTTGCTACCTACCTGATGGCCTTCTTACGAGCGATACTACCTGCCTTCCTGATGGACAAAGTGCTGGTACGAGGGGGCCAGTAATTTTCTTTAAACAAAAGATAAGCGTGCCGTATTCAAAGAAACGCTCACGCGCTTGCTGGAACACAACACGACAAGGAAAATTTAGAGGCAGAACAGCTTCCGGATTAGGGCTAGCTGCCAGGGTACACCGAGCTTATGCGGGCTCGACGTTCTCTGCTTGTGGGCCTTTCTGGCCTGTGCCTTCAGTAAACGTCACGGCCTGGCCTTCTTTCAGCGTTTTGAAGCCTGAGCCTTGAATATTACTAAAGTGAACGAACAGGTCGGCACCGCCTTCACGAGAAATAAAACCGTAACCTTTACTTTCGTTGAACCATTTTACGGTTCCATCAATTTTATCTGACATTGTCTTACTTTAAACCTTTCTAGCTGTATTACAGATGCTAAATCTAAACCTCTATCAAGGTGATAAGCGACAAGCTTTTCACTCCTCAAGGGCAAGATTAACTTATTGGGTAAATTGAAATTACCAAGTGCATGGTAGGACTAATGCTAGCTAGATCCAGAATCATTTGCTCTTCCACTCCTAGAAGGAGAAGGTTGTTCCAAGAGACTAGAGTTAATCCTATACAAGGCTCATTTCACACTTCCCACTGGCGATTCTAGGCCCGTTCTATTACGAAAACAATACAATTTTAAACGCTCTTTTTACATGAGAGCCTTTGGTGCACTTTCTGGTGCAATTACGGTGCATAAGCGCCTTATCGTGACATGCCGAACCAGCAACAGTGGTTTACTTGGTGGAGTAGGGAGTCTTTGGAAAAAATGGCTTTAGCTCATCCAGGTTAGCAGCATAGACTCTTTCAACACTTGGTTTTAAACCAACTTCCATTCGCCGAGAAAGCATCGTTATGGGAAACAGGCAGTTAGTCGTGTCTGCTACGCAAACGGCTTGAGTTGGGCCCAAGTCATCTTTGTATATCACCCACGATAAGTTATTATTTTCTTTAACAAAAATATCACCAAGTACTACACCCAGCGCCTGCAGATCCATTGTTTTATTCGTTGGGATTACTCCCTCATCTATAATGCGCTGCAGTAAAGGTATATCGCGTTTGTCGCCAAGTAAACGCCGACCGAAGTGAGTGGCGGTTAAGTTATTGACTGATTTTCGCTGCCGCTCCAGGAAATTTTCGTTGAGCCAGTTTAACGGGCTAATCTCAGGCCCGCCCTTGGAGTTGGCGAGAATCTGATTGGCCATTTCCTCCTGGTCCATATCATTCTTTCCTGCAAACGCCAGGGAGCTTAGGCAAATAAGTAAGAATGCTGCGCTTAGTTTCATTACTGAATCCTATCCGGTACAAAGTCAGGCAAAATTATAGGGAGCTGCGTTAGCATAGTCACCATCTGAGTATGGTTTTTGTCGCAGCGGCTAAAGTATGACAATATTGCGGCAAATAAATTACCTCAGTTTCCCTCATGAATAAGTTTCTTGCCCTTATCACCTTGATTTCACTAACGTTTGCAGGCTACTGCGCCTTGCAGGCGCATAGCAAAGACCAGCAGCTACTTAGCTTGAGCGCTGATATTGAGCTACAGAAAGAGCAGATTTCAGCCTTGGAGCAGCAAGTTCTAAGCTTGGAGCAAGACAAGTTCAACTTGGAGAAGCAGGTGCCAGCTAAGATTATCGAGAAAGAAGCAGATGACCTGTCCAAGAAATGGGAGGATATGGCAGAGCAATTCATCGATAAACTGGAGCAGCTTTCGGATCGTTTGACGGAGGAGTTAGAGCATAATCCTGAGCCAGAGCAAGACTCTCCAGAGAGCATTTGATGTTAATAGACCTTATTGCCGAAGCTGATCAATTTATACTCATTCATAAGCCAGTCAAATTAACTACCCACGGTGGGGCTGATAGCCTTACACAAAGCGTGCGCGCGCAGTTTAACGATACACAGCTATATCCTTGTCACAGGCTGGATGCCAGCACCTCAGGCTTGGTGATATTCGCCAAAGGTAAAAGTGCGAACAGCAAGATATCTCAGCTCTTCGAGCAAAAAATGATCAGCAAGATCTACCTCGCTATTGGTACGGCAAAGCCTAAAAAGAAACAAGGGCTGATAAAGGGTGATATGAAACCCGCCAGAAACGGTTGCTGGATGCTGGCTCGAACGTCAGCTAACCCAGCCATTACACAGTTTTCCAGTACCTCGCTTGGTGAGGGCAGGCGCTTATACATACTCAAGCCGCACACAGGTAAAACTCATCAGCTAAGAGTAATGATGCGATCTATATCGGCCCCCATTCTGGGTGATGATCGCTATGGTGGAGAACCTGCAGACAGGTGCTATCTTCACGCATATAGCCTGGCGTTTACTTTGGATGGGCACAATTATGAATTCGAGCAACAGCCCCAAGAGGGGGAATTCTTCACCCGTTCTGATATAAGCGCCAAGATAAGAAAACTTTCAGCAAGCACAGAGCTTAATTGGCCAAACATAAAGACATGATGCAGGTGCAGTATTTTTGTTTATTGCTTGTACTGCTTTTCGTTTCTGCTTGTGGCAAGGAACTCGAAACAGCTTCATCAACAAGAAAAGATTTCCCGCCAGACGCACAAAAACTCAAGCCTGCTACCTGTAAGTTCTGGGAACAGAGCGATGCTATTGATATACGATGCTATACCTTTCACTCGAAAGCCAATTTTCGTTTACCGGTAGTAGTATTTTCCAAAACAGGTTTTTCGGCTAAGCACTTGCTCATGCGCATTCCTGGTGGGCCAGGTAACGGACTGCAAACCAGCCAGGAACAACTACAAGCACTTATGCACCTCTACGAGGAGAGCGATTTAAATGCTGACGTGCTTATATTTAACCCAAGAGGGGTACCCGGTACTGCGCCCCAGTGGCAATGCCCCGCTTATGAAGCTGCTTCATTGCAGCTCATGTCTCAAAACCTTAACTATGAACAAGAAACAAAATTAGCCAGTAAAGTACTGAACAACTGTTTGCTGGAATTTGACCTTTGGTTAAAAGAGGCGCTTGGCAACAAAGCCGGTGTGAGTGTTTTTAGGGCAGCCGCTCAGGCGAAGGATGTAACAGGTATTCTTTCCGAATTAGTCTATGAGCAGAAGCATTTGTGGGGCATTTCATACGGTACTAGAATTGCCTTAGAGGCTGCCTCGCTCTCTAAAGCTGACAGTGAGTTAGATATAGCGTCTTTAATACTGGACTCGGTCTACCCCTTTCATGCCGGCAGGCAAAGCGAATGGGCAGCCTTACAGGAAAAACTCTTCTCTATTCACGCTAGCCGCTATGCCAGTTACAGCCATCAGAACCCGCGGGAATTTCGCCAACTGTGGAACAAAGTGCTGAGTAAAATTCGCGCGCTCTCAGATAAAAACCACCAGACATTATTGTTGAGTGTCGATAACTGGCATGCTGGTCTTGGCGCTGTGAACACCGCGGTAACGGCTGAGAATAAGTATCGGCTGTACATGAATGAACACAGAATGCAGGCCTTACTATCCTTCGTGAATTACGATGAAAACCTACTGACAGATTTTTACGCAGGCTTGGAAGAGTTTTCACAAACGAGCGCCCAGCAGGGCTTTCCTGGCGCGTTAAAGCACGTTGCAGAGGTCTTTGTTAATGGTAGCTATGACCCTGCTTTTAGCTCAATGGTGTTTTTTGCCAGTGAATGTAACGATAACCAGAGAGAGTCCAATGAGGTTTGGCACAGAGCCTCAAGCCTCTACCCTCAATGGCAAGACTACCTCTCGGTAAACGCTCGATATGATGTTTGTAAACTACCCCCCTTTAACTCTGCACTGGCAGGCATTGACGAAAAGTATAACGACAGCCTTGCGACGCTGATGCTCGCTGGGGAGTGGGATCACGTTACGCCAGCTTCATGGGCTGAAACCTTGGCTGAGGACTTAGCACTGGGAGAAAGTAGGCCTATGTTAATAACTGTGCCAAAATCCGGGCACAGCCTTATTGGTAATGGTTCTTGCCAGTTTGAGTTGCTGACTGCCTGGATAACTGAGGGCCCGTCAAACAATCTTATTAGCTATTGTGAGCCCTAAGTCGTGAGCGTTATCTGGCAGAAAAAGTTAAAACACAAGCACTATGAGGTGAGGACAGCGGGGGCTTCAGTGCGCCTGTACACTGATGGTGTATTCCATACGCAATGGAACCCCAATGCGCCACTTTCAGGCAGCCTTTGGGACTTATTTACATTGCCTGCCTTCCTTCAGAGCGATACACCAAAATCCGCAGCCATACTGGGTGTTGGAGGCGGCGCCGTAATTAAGCAATTGGAGCATTTTTTTGCATTACAGGAAATAATTGGCGTTGACCTGGATCGTGTGCATTTGAATATTGCACAGCGATTCTTTCAGGTAAACACAGCGAAAACGCAACTTATACACTCTAGCGCCGAGCGCTGGCTAGAAGAGCATCAACACAAAAAGGAGACATTCGACTACTTGCTGGAAGATCTTTTTATTGCAGAGGCAAGTACCTCGGCAACAAAACCAGAGCCCAGGCGAGCGCTTGCTGCAGACAAAAATTGGATGTCAGCCTTAGGCGGAATGCTCACAAGCACAGGCATGCTTGTAATGAATATGGAATCGACTGCTCAGGCGAGGGGTGCTGTGAAAGCTTTGCCTCTGTCGGGCAGAGCAGCCTTCGGTAGTGTGTTTGTGTTCCAGAAAAGCATGTATGATAATGCAATACTGGTACTGTACAAGAAGGTACTTCCCCCTGGTGCTGGAAAAAAAAGCATTCTAAAAAAACTATCCGGGCTTCAATACTCGCCATCGAGTATTCGCAAAATCATGGATTTCAAAATAAGACGTTTGTTTTAACCAAGAGGCTGCACAATGAATTATATAAAAAACTTAAGTGTGTTTCTCATTTTAAGCTGTTTCCTAGGAGTTTGTATGGCCGACGATAAAGAAATTTGGATTGATGTTCGTAGCGCAAATGAATATAGCGGTGGTGCTTATAATAACGCCATCAATATTCCTCACGACATAATCGACAAAAAAATAGCAGAGGTAAGCAAGGACAAAAACGCCAGCATACATGTCTATTGTCGCTCGGGTAATCGCTCTGGAATTGCGAAAGGCGTGCTGGAGAAAATGGGGTACACCAATGTCGTAAATGAGGGCGGCTACGAAGACTTGCTGAAGCGAGCCAAGTAAGTACGCCGCATTTTTTTGTTGAAGTTACTGTAGTAACAGTACTTTAAAACGTTTGTTATTGTGAAGGGCCTCACATCGCTTAAAATAGCGTTTTGCCACTTTTTCAATTGGGATAAATGCGTTCACAACAAAGAGTGCTGAGCCCCCTGGTTTTAAACGCATTGAGGCTGCTTCAACAAACTTTGATGTGAGCGCAGTATCATTATCAAAACCCGAGTGAAAGGGTGGATTGCACAGTATAAAATCCACGCGCTCTTGAAGTTTGTCACCACAATCGCTTGCTATAACCTCAAAGTCTGCGGAGCCTGCCAAAGAAAGGTTTAACTGGCAACAGAGCAAAGCCGCAGCATTGTTGTCCGTGGCAATAATACGTTTAAAGTTAGCATCATGGAGAGCCAGAGCAAGATAACCATAACCACAACCCAGGTCCAGGGCTGACATTTCAGCACTCTGGCAGTTCTCTTGTTGCAAATAGTGTTTAAGGCAGTGAGCCAATAAAGCGCTGCCTTCGTCTATTTTGTCCCAGCCGAATAGTCCGGGTTTGCTCTGTAGCGCAGAGCCAAAAGCCTCCCCAATAGTGCGTAAATCCTTATAATTTTTGTCATCCAGCTTGTTGCTTTCCTCTCTGCTAAAGTCTGCACAAGGCCTTAAATGTGCGAGGTAATTATTGCCATATTTTTTTTCTTTGCCCCTTAAACCCAGTTGTTTATTGCAGTTTTTGACATAGGACTTTAATCCATCTTCTTTCTTGCCGCCAACAAGAAGCTTGCCACTGGGTGAAAGCCGTTCGCTTATGGTGTTTAAACACCAATGAGTAAGTGCTTTTTCCTTTGAAACCCGATAAACAATGCAGTCAAAAAAATGTTCTGGCAAGGCTTGCACATCGAAATCAGAAAAGTAAACGCGGTTTGAATCCTTAACCACTGTTAATGCGTGCTGGTAGATATCGAAGCGATTGCTTATGACATAAGGCGCGTCAAACCGAGACAAATGGTCCAGCTGATTTGTCGAAGTATTTTCGTCCAGTAAAAATAAACAGTTTGCGCTCTGTACTTCCGCTGCGGCATTAAAAAGTAGCGTTAATACGTCTAAAGAGTTTGCCATATTAAGTTTTTGCATAAACAGATTGAACTTCATCCGCAGATAAACGCCTGTACTCGCCCTGTGCCAGCTTCTCATCGAGTGAGATTGCCCCCACAGACATGCGGTGCAGTGAGACTACACGATTGTTACAAGCGGCGAACATGCGCTTTACTTGATGATATTTGCCTTCAGCGATGCTTAGTCTGGCCTTGCGCGGGCCTAATTGCTGGATTGTTGCGGGGCGGGTGGGCTTCTTTTCGCCGTGCAGCAAAATGCCCTGATTAAATATCACTTCAGTTTCTGGGGAAATGTCGTTTTCAGTTTCAACCAGATACACCTTACTGCATGCTCGCGATGGTGCGGTGATGGCGTGATTCCATTGACCGTCGTTGGTGAGCAACACCAAACCGGTTGTATCGATATCCAGGCGCCCAGCAATCTGGAGGCTTTTCAGAAGTTTTGAGGGGAGGGCAGAGTGCAGAAGGTCGATCACTGTTGCATGCACACTGTCGCTGGTCGCACTCACATAGCCTACAGGTTTATTGAGCATGAGGTAGTAGTCACCAAAAGGCTCAATCACTTGCTCGTCGAGAGTAACTGAATCTTCGCGACCCAGCTTAACCGAGCTGGAGGAAGCCCTCTCGCTGTTGATGCGTATGCGCCCCTGTTTTATTAAACTTGCGACTTGCTTGCGGCTATAAGGGCTGTTGTCGGCGAGAAATTTATCGAGGCGCATGGTCGAGGAGTTTACTGCTTGTCTGCTAAAGCCTTTTCTGCAGACTCAACCGTTTGGTAGATAAGTGTGTTTATGGTCATGGGGCCGACGCCCCCTGGTACCGGGGTAATGGCACTGGCTTTGTCGTGCAGTGCTGAGAGTTCAACATCCCCAATCCCTCCAGGATGGTAACCCGCATCCACCACAACAGCGCCGTCCTTAATCCAATCGGCCTTAATAAACTCTGGTATACCAACGGCTCCCACAATGATATCGGCCTGTGAGATATGGGACTGCAGGTTTTGAGTACGTGAATGACAGATTGTAACCGTAGCGTTCTCGTTTAAGAGCATAAGTGCCATAGGCTTGCCTAGTATCGGGCTGCGGCCTACAACCACTGCGTGACGGCCTTCTATAGCGATATCGTAAGCTTGCAATAAGCGCATAATGCCTTTTGGTGTGGCGCAGCCATAGGCTTCCTCACCCATAGACATACGGCCGAAGCCAAGGCAGGTAACGCCATCAACGTCTTTTGTAAGGTCAATAGCGTCAAAACACAGCCTTTCATCAATCTGAGAAGGTACGGGATGTTGTAACAGAATGCCGTGAACATCCGGGTTATGGTTGAGTTCGTCGATTTTTGCCAGCAGCTCGTCGGTACTCGTGGAAGAGGGCAGTTCCACCTTGAGTGAGCCCATGCCTATGCGATTACAGGCGTTAGCCTTCATTTTTACGTAGGTGGCGGAGGCGGGGTCGTCCCCCACCAGAATGGTGGCAAGTATCGGTTTACTGCCGCTTTTTTGGTAAAGTGAGGCAACGCGCTCGGTTAATTCTGCTTCGGTTTTTTGCGCCAGGGCTTTACCGTCGAGAAGCAATGCAGGCATGTACAATATCCTTTAGCTTGGCTGGAAAAGCAGGCATTTTCCCACAGCAAGCCACGGCAACCAAGCAATGAATAAATTTGTTTTTAGAAGACGTTGACGATGTCGGGCACCGTCTGTATTATGCACGCCTCTCGAATCTTGGGGAAATCGGAGTGTAGCGCAGCCTGGTAGCGCGTCTGCTTTGGGAGCAGAATGTCGGGGGTTCGAATCCCTCCACTCCGACCAATTCGAGCCTGCATCAGCTTGGTGCCTTATCATCCGTTACACTTTCTAAACTTTGCGAACTGGTCTAGAGTAAGTGGGTTGTTAAGTGTACGGATAAGGGCGTTCAAGCACAGGCGCCCGTAGCTCAGTTGGATAGAGCATCCGCCTTCTAAGCGGAGGGTCGCAGGTTCGAATCCTGCCGGGCGCGCCAATTTGATCTGGCTCGAGATTCGGCCAGTAAATAAAGTTCTTCTTCGATGGTGATTGTAGCTCAGTTGGTAGAGCCCTGGATTGTGATTCCAGTCGTCGGGGGTTCAAGTCCCCTCAGTCACCCCATTTCCCTATGACCATATGCAGTGCATTTTTAGCCGCAATGGTTTTTATTGCAGTAATGTCGTTTATAAACACCTCCTTGTTTCTGTACTCTTAATAAACACAAAAACCATAAATTACGGCAGCAAAAAAGGCAGTTGCATTGGCGCAAGGAAACCCTCACTTTTGTTATTGCCAATGCTTTTTCTTTAAATCGTAATTTATTCATTCTGTTCCAGAAATAGTTTCATTTCAGAAATATCGCACTAACAGCTGGGGTTTTGTTTCTTAAGCAGAAGAAATCGCGTTGTGAACGCTATGAGAACAGGAAGCCACAAAGATTGCGAAAGCACCGAACAATTTGGCTTGCAATAAACCAATTATAATAGGTGGCATGAGTGCCATACGGTGAAGGCTTTTTTCCTGGTTCGGGGAGGGGATATTTTTTACACTAGGCAGTTGTGGTACCTATGGCTACCAGCCAATAAACCTATCGATTAATGTAAGCGCAAAAACTGCCACAGGGAAAAACCTGCTTTCCCGCAACGGCCCAAGTAGCAAGCCATCCTAAAACGTAGTTGCACGTTTTAACAATTACAAATCATGTTTACCGTTTGCCAGCTTGCGGTGGCGTTACTGTCGGCTACCTTGCACTCCCTGCATAGCTTCCAGTTTTCGGGGTCTTCGCTTCTGCATGACTTGCACTTTTTGCTCACTCTATTTCTATCGTTAATGAGCTGGCAGGCTTCTGTATAATGTTGCAAATAACTGACTAACTTCATTTCACATCTCTCATAGCTATAAGGTATCTCAGCGATACCGGGTTATAACCTCCTTTTAATGGCTTCGTTCTGCATTACTTTAAGCATAGGTTTAGATACCTTTCTATAAGAAAGATACCCTCATAGAAGTGCGAAATATTGATGCAAATCAATATTTCGCGTTCGGATTTCCGTTATGGCTAAGTGTTATAGCTTGAGTGAATATCTGTACAAAAAGTAAGCTGCAGCCTCAGATGATACGGGAGTATTTTGGGCCTTTATCGGTAGCATTTTTTGCATTATTCAAGTACGCATCAAAAACCATACAAATGCGCCTAATGAGCAGTCGCCCGACATTGTGAACATTAATAGACTGCTCGTTAACATCCAGTAAACCATCGTTTTGGAGGTGGAGCAGTGCCGTCAGTTCTGCTTCAAAATATTGATTGAAATTGATGGCAAATCTATTTTCTATAACAGCAAAATCTACCTTAAAGTGGCAAATTAGTTCAGATATAACAGCTTGCCGTATTTTGTCGTCGTTATTTATTTTAAAGCCTTTATAAAGTGGCAGTAAGTCTTTTTCCAGGCAGGCGTAGTATTCATCTGTATCTTTATGGTTTTGAATAAAAACATCGCCAAATGACGCAATTGAGCTAATACCGAAGGCGAATAAATCACAGGATCCATGGGTGGCATAACCTTGAAAGTTGCGGTGTAAAATACCCTCTTTCTGCGCGATGGCAAGTTCGTCGTCTGGAAGAGCAAAGTGATCCATACCGACATACACATAACCTGCATCCAATAATCGTTCAATGCTGTTGTAAAGCATGCTTAGTTTTTCGTGGGGGGCCGGTAATTGGCTCGCATCAATTTGCTTTTGTGTTTTAAACAAATCGGGCATATGGGCATAGTTAAACACTGAAAGCCTGTTTGGTTGAATTTCAAGAACCTTGTCCAGGGTTTTAGCAAATGAGGCCTGGTTTTGTAGCGGCAGCCCGTAAATCAGGTCAATACTGGTGGATTCAAAACCCAATTGCTGAGCGCTTTTAATCAGTATGTTTACTTCATCAAAGCTGTTGAAGCGGTTTACTGCCTTTTGCACTGCGGGGTCGAAATCCTGAACCCCCATACTTAAGCGGTTAAAACCGAGCGAGCGAATGTGCTCCAGCCTTTTCGGTGTTACTCCGCCAGGATGAACCTCTATGGAGTATTCGCCACTGTCATCCTTACGCAGATTAAAATGCTCCGCCGTTTTTCGCATGAGCAAAGTCATTTGCTCGTCAGAGAGATAGGTTGGCGTACCGCCACCCCAGTGCAACTGGTCTACGGTTCTATCTGAATCAATGTACCGGGCTTGCAGCGCCAGCTCTTTTTCGAGTGCCTGCACATACGGCTCGGCAAGCTTTTTGTTTGCGGTAATTATTTTGTTACACGCGCAGTAGTAGCAAACGGTATTGCAATAGGGGATGTGAAAATATAAGGACAAAGGCGCTTTTGATGCATTACTTTGTTTTACTGCTTGCATCCACTGCTGCTGGGTAAAGCCTTCTTTAAATTGCGGTGCAGTGGGGTAGGATGTGTATCTAGGGCCCGAAAGATCGTGCTTAAGGATTAATTCGTTGTTCCAAAGTTGCTCTACATTCAGGCTCATATTTGAAGGATTCTTTGCTAGGATCTATGTAGGTGGCGATTATGCCGAGTTTAGGCGCTTATATTTGACCATCCGAAGGCTCAAATGTAGACTTGCCGCCCCATTTCATGCGCCTTAACGGATGATTTCGGTGGATTAACCGTAATCGGGCAATTATAAACTTGTTAGCAGGCAGTACTCTACGATGGATAAGTCTCAAGATAAATCATCACTTACTATGTTTGACGGAATGCGTCGTATGCTGGCTAGCGTGAGTATCGTCACCGCAAGTAATCGTGCTGGTGAACGCTTTGCCATGACTGCTTCCTCCGTTACTTCGGTTTCCGCCGAGCCCCCGTCATTACTAGTATGCGTAAACCAAAAGGCGGGTTTGGATCACGCCATTGATGAGTCGGAATTTTTCTGCGTCAACGTGCTTTCAGCCAAGCACAAGCAGGTAGCGGTAAACTGTGCCAGCTCAGATACCCTGGAAACCCGTTTTCAACACGGCAATTGGCATGTAGAAGAAAACACCGGGTGTTATTTTCTCGGCGATGCTCAGGCCATCTTCTTTTGCAGGAAACAGCTCGTTCAGCCTTATGGCACCCACCATATCTACGTGGGAGATGTTATTGAAACACGCGTTGCGCAAGGCGAAGTTTCACCGCTGGGCTACCTGAACGGGGATTACTTTACACCTTAGCTAGAGGCAGTTTTATTTTGAAGACGGTTCCCTTACCGGGCTTGCTTTCCGCTTCAATCGCCCCTTGATGGTGCTCCTTCACAATAAAGTAGCTCACGCTCAAGCCAAGCCCGGTGCCCTTACCCACATCTTTGGTCGTATAAAAGGGCTCAAATACGTGCTTTAACACGTCATCCTGCATACCTGGGCCGTTATCCTCTACTTCTATCACTGCGTTTTCTTCGTGTCGATAGAGGCGAATGGTTATCAGCGGGAGTAGTGGCGGGCCATACTCTTCCGATCTCATAGCCTGGGCGGCATTACGCAGCATATTCAGTATCACTTGTTGTATTTCTGGTGCGGAACATACAACCGATGGCAGCTTTCTATCCAATTCAGTGCTGAAATCCGGCAGTTCAGTACCAAACTTGGTATCGAGTTCAAAGGTGTTCTGGGCAAGAGTTAAGGTCTGTTCTATCAATACCGCAAGATTGTTTGGGCGATGGTCACGCTCATTGCCGCGAGAAAACTCCAATAAATTTTTCACAATCTGAGCCGCGCGCTCGCCACTTTCTCTAATGCTTTCCAGGAAGGAGGGGATCTCACGTTTTTCCAGGTAGTTTACCACTTGCTCAAGCTCAAGCCCCTGAGACTCCGCTACCTCCCTGTTTGCGGCAAAGTTCAGTGAACTGCGACGTGAAATATTTTGCACATTGTTTAAAATTGCCGCCAGGGGATTGTTAATTTCATGTGCAACACCCGCTGCCAGCTCTCCAAGGCCCATCATTTTCTCGTTTTGAATCAACAGGTTTTCCATGCGTACTCGGGGCGTTACGTCTTCTGCGAGAACTACAGCACCGTGGATATCGGTAGACACCAAGGGATAGACCGTTAAATTTGTGAAGGTTGTTTGCGAGCCGCTGCCTTCTTTAATATTTTCTCGCGTGTAGGGAATGCCACTGGATATAGTTTGAGCGATAACAGCGTTGGTGACGGGTAAATCGGGAAACGCCTGATTGATATGGGAGCCCATAGCTTCTTCTGCGTGAAGCCCGGATACTTTTTCTGCAGAGTGGTTCCAGTGCGTGACATAGCCGTCTGGGGTAATACCAATCATTACAGTGGGCATGGAGTTGATCATGCACTGCATATATTCCTGTGTCTCACGCAACAGCTCTTCGGTGGCTTCATGGCGGGCAATTTCCCTGTAAAGCTGGTGCCGGGTATTGGATTGACTCCCTTCGCTCTCGAGCACCTGGTTCGTGGCGCTGCTGCGGCGCTTGAGAAGCACAAGAATGATAATCGCTTGTATAAGCACAAGAAAACCGAGAGCTAATAAGCCGAAGTAGGCACTAGGGGAGGCTGCCTCGCCCGCAAAAGCGCTGCAGGGAAAGGAAATCAAGATGGTACTTGTGATTGCGCTATGAAAATTCACGGTGTTCAACTAACAAGTGAAGAGAGCGAATGTAATAAGTCTAGCGACTGATAGCAAATGGTAATTGACAAGCGAGATGAAAAACGTAGAATGCGCCCCTCTTTGCAGCAAACCACTTTGCAGCAAACCAACGGTCCGGTAGTTCAGTTGGTTAGAATGCCGGCCTGTCACGCCGGAGGTCGAGGGTTCAAGTCCCTTCCGGATCGCCATACACAAAAAATGCCCCGGCTTGAGAGAGCTGGGGCATTTTTGTCTGTGCAGGTTTCGTTACAGCTTTTACCGCGCAATGGCGCGTATTTAATTTCCTACCAGTAACATCAAGACATTTTTCACGCCCATCACCTGACTAAAATATTTAACACGAAGTGCCGCTATTTTGTCAGGTGTTTTATACGCGCACAGATTCGGTGCAACTCAAATCGCTTATTTTCCTCAAAAACCCTCAGGCTGTCACAATTACAGCCAAAAACAGTCATAAAAAGAGAAACTTTCTGTCAAGTAACTGTCATAAAGTTGGTGTTAAATTTGCCTACACAGAAAAGAAAGAAAAAAGCTGGAATACGAAGGTATTCGAAATTAGAGATTAAAAGGTATTTACTAAGATGCAAGACTACATTGAAGATCTCCTCTATCAACCAGAGGATTACAACGGCTACTACACAGGGGATGCTATTGAAGCGGACCTGCACGAAGAAGACGACATTGATGAATTTAGTGCTTTTTAGTACTGATTCATCTAACTACCCCCTCTCCTTACACCCATTCTAGTATAAAACACTTCGTTAATTTCTCACTGCGTTCAAAATAATGGAGCTCAGGTCACAACCAAAGTGCGAATTGTGGTCAATAATAAAACCATGGCCATAATAAATATGGCAAAAAGTACGAGAACTTAAGTGATATTTGACCACGATGAATTAGCCGCCGCCATTATGTACTTTAATAGTGACGGCCACGTTGCTCGAGAAGTGCATTATTCGGAGTTTGAAGCCGTTCTCGATGGCTATGTGCCCGCAGCGGAATGGGCGGGGCGAAACTGTCGTGCAGTATATGTTCAAATCGACTCCAAACTGCGCGTACGCACCGCAGTATTTTTTCAGATAGCCTTCGACAAAGCCGGAAAGGTTCTGGACAGCTGGAACATTCCCCTGGACCAGCTTGCCAGCAATGCCACCCGAGGGCCCGACTTGGGCGCAGGCCCTATCAGGCTCGTTTGCGCAAGCCAGTGCTCCATTCAGTATTTTAAGAGCGCCCTTTGGGACCCAGACCTGCGCAGCAAGGCGAATCAGCTGCAGATGCTGAAGAAGGCGGTGCTAAGAAATAAACTGGCTGTGCAATTCCGGAGTGCACCTGAAGACGAACTGGAGGCACTTCAGCGTCCGAGTGCTGATGCCGCCCTTATTGAAAAACAATTATCTATACAGCTACGCAAGGAGTATGCAAAAGAGTTTCGCGATCAAATGGCACAGATGCTCAAGGATCAGCGACTAAGAGCGGCTACGATCCAGAGTGATAGCCAAAATACAATATCAGAGCTAAAGCTCGAGCACAGTAACCGCATTGAAGAATACCGCGCCTATATTGATGAAAAGACACGTGCGTTAGACGAGGAAAAAGAGCGCAACAGACAACTGAAAGAGACTATTGATGGTCATGTAAAAAAAATCGAAGGTTTAAGAGAATATTTTGAGCATAAACTGGAACAGGCAGAGGGGCAGAGCGGAGAGTATGTAAAAGCTTTGCACGACAACCACATGGCCGAAACCGAGGCAAAAGTTGACGCTGCCACTACAGAGCTTAAGGAAATACTGCAGATGCGTGAGGTTGAGCTCTTCTATCGAAATGAACAAGAATCGCAGTTGCGTGACGAAATCGCTCGCTTACGTAGCGAGAACCAAGCCTTGCTGGGTACATCGGACAATGAACTTCTCGGTAAGATGCTTTCTAAAGGCATTAGCTTTGTGAGCTATCAGCCCGGTGCAGGCCATATCACCATTCCTCCCAGCGACGTTGCCAAGTACATGAGTAACCCGATAGCCTACGCTGCGGAACAGTGCGGCGTTCACGAAGCACGCTACTCCGCTTGGCTAAGTCACTATCAAGCTCCAGTTTGCATAGCCACCGATGAGGAAGGCCATATTTGCGGCGAAAACATCCCTCGTATTGATAACCCAACAGACTTTCATACCGGCGAGCAAGATCGCTGTGCAGAGCATAGAGAGGTAAGAGGTGCCAAAAACCTCAAACTTGTCAGTGGATGAGCGTCGAACGCTCTTTTTGAACAACAAACCCGCCGCATTTCTACAACCCGCCAAACTACACGCGATCCACCTTCCAACTTTCGAGCGGCAAGGCGTAAAGCTATCTTTACTGCGCTTGGACCAGCTACACCCTATGGTTAGCGGAAACAAATATTTCAAGGTTTTCAACCACTTAAAGAGCTATCTTAAACAGGAGTCAAGGTTGCCTGTGGCTAGTTTTGGCGGCCAATGGTCTAACCATTTACATGCTCTCGCGGCAATCTGCCAAAGCTTATCCATACGGTCTATTGGCCTTGTGCGAGGCGAGGCAGAGCGCGGTAACGCTTGCTTGTCAGATTTAAGGGCAATGGGTATGCAAATCAAATTCCTGTCTCGCTCAAGTTACCGTGAGCGCTATCAGGCCGACTTTTTGAGAGCACTGGAGCACGAACTCGGGGGTGTATTTTGGATTCCCGAAGGCGGCAGTGGCAGCGCAGGTGCCTTGGGCTGCATTCCCATTGGTGATTTACTAAGGCAAAAGGGTATGGATGTTGTTGCGATCCCTTGTGGCACGGGCACAAGCTTTGCTGGCGTCATTGCTGGTCTAAATTCCAGTAATAAGCCTATTGAGGCCCTCGGATTCTCTGCGCTCAAGGGCTGTGGGGATGATTTGATAAAAAGCGTAAACGAAACCTTGATTGCACTACCCGTGTCAGACGCGTCTATTCAAAACTGGAAGATTATCGATGAGTACCATTGTGGCGGCTTCGCTAAATACCCACAATACTTAGCCGACTGGGTTGAATCCTTTGAAGCCAAGACAGCTATTCCGCTCGACCCGGTCTACACTGCTAAGATGATGTATGGATTAAACAAAATGTGCGAAGCCGGGGCCTGGGCCTCTGGTACCGAAATTGTGGCTGTTCATACCGGAGGGCTTCAAGGGCGCCGAGGCCGGCCAGTGGCCCCATTGGGAACAAAGGAAACAAAACATGGGAATGTCAGAATTGGCACAAAATCATGAGGAAACCAATCAAGATCTGGTGAGCACTTCATCAGCGCTTGTGCCATTAAAGGCTCTAAAGCACAGCTTTCTAAGCGATTTATTCGCACGAGCCGAAATACAAAATATTTTTGAGAACGATATCGTCTTCAATAGCGGCGTGATAGACCACCAGCACGTTTTCCTACTCAATGGTGAAGTTGAGCTCGTCTACTCTTCTGGTCACACCGAGCTTATTCGTGCTGCAGAACAGTTTCAAGCGCTCGCCCATCATCAACCCCGCACATGCAGAGCCCAGGCGAAAACAGATTGCACCCTGTTACGGATAGATAGCGATCAACTGGATCGAAGCTTGAGCTGGTGCGAGATAACGTCCTACCTGTTTTCTGAGTTGGCATTGGAAAGGGACTACGACGAAGATGTTGAATGGATGCAAACCGTATTAAATTCCAACCTCTTTCTGAAGGTGCCACCTGTAAATGTGGAGCAAATATTTGATCGCCTAACTCCGATGGTAGTGCTCGCTGGCGAGGTGATTGTGCGTCAGGGCGAGTTAGGCGATTGTTGTTATTTTATCAAAGATGGTGATGCACAAGTTACTCACTTTAATGAACACAATAAGAAGCACGAGAAGATTGTCGATATATCTATTGGGCGCTGCTTTGGTGAGGATGCTCTGGTTTTTGAGGCGCCTCGGAATGCCAATGTGGTAATGAAAACTGATGGCGTATTAATGCGTTTAGAAAAATCAGATTTTATGCTTTTGCTGAAAGAGGCCAGCGTGGAGGAGGTGGAAGAGCCGTCTCTCGAGCAATTAAGTGAAGCCCCCATTCTTATTGATGTACGCACAGACGATGAATACAATGCCGGCCACCTGGCCTTTTCCGGCAACATTCCGCTCAGTCTGCTCAGTATAAAAAAACGCTTACTATCCCAGGAAAAGCTTTATGTATTTTACTGTGATACAGGCAGAAGAAGCCGTGCAGCGGCCTTTCTTCTTGGCAAGCAGGGTTACAACGTTATGTCCTTAAAAGGCGGTATAAACGGTTGTGGCTTGAGCGAGCAGCTTGTAACAGAGGTGGGCTACATTATACGTGACGGCGAACTGTTAGCCGGCCAGTAATCTGGTACAACCATTAGCCGGCTTTCGTTTATTTTTTTTACCCCTGTGAATACTCTTCGCTTATACATCATTGGGTAGTGGTGTTTTGACCTTGAGAGCGGTATCTTCTCGACGCATTCATGCTCCGTTGTTCCAGACAACCACTGGTTTTTGTTTAAGGGGATAAACACTTGTTCTGCGAGTGTCCTGCTGACTAAATCAACAAATTCAGAATAGTAAAGCCAGTGCCCCAGTAGAAGATTAGGGTTAAGTGTTGCCGGTAGCGAAGCTGGCTCTTCCCAGTGTATAAACAGCATCCCCTTTAAATAGAACCTTGCTTCCATGTGTGTAAAGTCTTTCGGTGTCAAAAACGATAAGGCAGAATGTTGAATAGCATCACTCTGGGCATTCACCTTTTTTAATAAAGCCAGTTGTTTGTTTCTTAAGTGACTAACTTTTTTGTCCAGCCTGTCTTTTGCATTTGGTCCGTGCCAATTATTAAAGTTTTCTCCCTTACTTAACTTAGGGCGCAAGTAAAATTTTACGGCTGCCTCAAGGTGAAGGTAGTGTTTATTCGTGGCGCTTAACAAAAAATCCACCTCTCCAAGCGTGCGTCCATTTTCAATTAGTTGAACATTACGCGCCGCAGTAGCAAAAACAGCCCAAGGTAATAATTGCAGCCCAAAATCCAACAGCGTTTCGAAATATTTGCCTAACTTTCCCGTTTCGGGCTTATATTGTGAATCTGAGGGGTTCAACTTGTCCATACCTTCCAAGACCTGAAGAATGTCTTGTTCTCTGGCGGGTAAACCCCATAGCTCATAATCCATTGCTTCCTTGTCCAAATCAGAGCTTATCAAGCTCGGACTGAAAATAAGCCAGGCCAAATCGTTGATAAAATGGCGCTCGAAACGCTGCCAAGGGAGAACAACCTCTTGCTCGTTTATCAAACAATCGTGAGGAAAGTTGGAGACTTGCTCTATGCTCATATAAAATCTCAGCTTACTGGAGCTACCATATGGATAGTTTAAATAATGAGTACCTTTAAAACTCTGGGCTTGATAGGCCGTCTGGCAAGTGCAAGCACCCAATATTCTATTAAACGTCTGGTAGAGTATCTCAGCAAGCAGCAGGTAAATGTATTGCTTGATGAAAAAACAGCAACGGTGCTACCTGAGGGCACGCTAGAGCTAGCCTCTCGCTCCGAGCTTGCACAGCGTTGTGACCTGATAATTGTTGTGGGCGGCGACGGCAGCCTGCTTTCTGCTGCCAGAGCGTTTGCTGGCCACGATGTACATATTCTGGGTATAAACCGCGGACGCCTGGGCTTTCTCACAGATATATCCCCAGAAGAGATAGAGTACAAAGTTGGTGAGGTGCTGGAAGGGCGTTTTATTAAAGAACAGCGTTTTCTTCTCCACTCTAAAGTGATGAGGGCAGGGGAGGAAATTGCATCGGGCCTGGCGCTGAACGACGTTGTCATACATCCCGGTAAATTTATCCGCATGATCGAGTTCGAACTTTATATCGACGATGAGTTCGTATACCGTCAACGCTCAGACGGCATGATCATTACTTCGCCAACGGGTTCTACGGCCTATGCGCTCAGTGGCGGCGGTCCTATTATGCACCCAAACCTTGATGCCATCGCACTGGTTCCGCTCTACCCGCATACCTTGAGCAGTCGACCATTTGTTGTTGCAGGCAGTAGTGAGATCAAACTGCTGGTGTGCGAGCAAAACCATCTTAACCCCTTGGTGACCTGTGACGGACAGAGCCAGACAATGTCCCAGCCCGGTGATGAAGTTCTTGTGACCAAATCAGATAAGCAGCTCACTCTAATTCATCCCGAAGGACACAATTTTTACGAAACCTGTCGTACTAAGCTCGGTTGGGCCAGTCAGGCGGGTAAATCCTGATAACACTGCTTTCATCTCTGGCTTGCTACACTAAATATATGAACTCAAAAGGCTACGACATTATCGGCGACGTGCATGGATGCGCCAATACACTGGAATTGCTGCTGCAAAAGCTAGGTTACGAAAATTATGCAGCTGCCGGTGAGTGGCCCTTGTATCGCCACCCCAGCAGGACGGCGGTATTTCTTGGGGATGTGTTAGACAGAGGGCCGCGAATCCGCAGGGCCTTGTACATCGTAAAAAGAATGGTGGACGAAGGCGCTGCCTACTGCATTATGGGTAACCACGAGCTCAATGCCCTGGCCTATACCACTGAAGCTCCGCCCCAAAGTGATAAGCACTACGTGCGCGAACACAACACCCGACACAACCGGCAAATTGCAGAAACCCTTAACGAGTTCGCAGCATACCCGGAAGAGTGGAGAATGTTTTTAGACTGGATCCAAAAAAGACCCCTGTTTCTTGAGTTTGAAGCCTTTCGCGTAGTTCATGCCTGCTGGGATATTGCTCTGATAAAAAAATTTAGATCCCGTTACGAAGGTGGCGCCTGTATTGATGCGAACTTTATTCGACGCTCGGCAATACGTTCAAGCTTTGAGCACAAGTTCCTTGATAGGCTTACACGAGGTACGGATTTAAGATTACCCGAAGGACGCTTTATTACCGGCCGCGACGGCCTTGATCGTCATGCCTTTCGCACCAAGTTTTGGGCAGACGAGCCGGTGACGTTTCGAGATGTGGCTTTTCAGCCCGATCCATTACCAGAAGATATAGGCGAACTTCATCTCAATAGCGAACAGAAAGAGTCATTGCTGTCCTATCATTCAGACGAGAAACCTGTATTCGTCGGGCACTATTGGTTACAGGGTGAGCCCGCACCGATAAAATCCAACCTGGCCTGCCTGGATTACAGCGCCGTTAAATATGGCAAGCTTGCCTGCTATCGTTTTGATGGTGAAAGCACCCTCGACAAAGAAAAATTTGTGAGTATAGCGGTAACCCCCGAGTTAAACGCCCAATAAACACGCCCGTACGAGGGCCTGTATTTCCTGCTGATGTGCTACTAAAGGCTCCTTAGCCAGCTAAACAGGCCTTTCAGCCTGCCAATACTGGCTCCAGCAGTGCGTATTAAATAATATTAACAGGCACTAAAACGAAACAACCCTATGAATTGGAATAAAATCGCAGAGTTTCCCGGAGACTCGCAACTTAAACACTTGCACGAGTTTTTAGATGCGCACGGTGTAAAACATCGCTTTACAGAAGAAGGTGGCAAGCAAATTCTCTGGTTGGTTGATCTTTCCAAGGTTAAGCTTGTGTCACACTATTTCGAAACCCTAAAACACGGTACAAGGCCCGAAATACCTAAGCAAACAGGAAAAGAGTTTCAAGGCAAACCCGTATCGCTACCCCAGTATCTTAGGCTGTTCCCCCTGAGTATTGGCTTTATTGTGCTGGGCTTGCTAGGTTTTCTCATCGCAGATGTTTTCTATTACCCCCCGCTGCTAAAACATTTAACCTTTCTACCCATCGAAGTAGCCATAAGAATTGGCGAACCCTGGCGGGTTATTAGCCCGGTGTTTCTTCACTTTGGGCTTCTACATATATTATTCAATGGTTTATGGATGTGGGAACTAGGAAAGAGAATAGAACTTTTTTCTGGCAGACCGGTTTTCCTGCTGTTATTTTTAAGCACATCCCTTGGCGGTAACTACCTTGAATTCCTGGTGATGGACACAATAAATTTCGGTGGTTTGTCCGGAGTTGTATATGGTCTTTTTGCTTATATTTGGCTGTGGGCAAGGTTCAGTAGCAGCCCATTGCTTAAGCTTCCATCAGGTATTTATATCTTTCTGATTGTGTGGCTTGTTATCGGATTCGCGGGTGTAATCCGGATGTTTTTCGGAATCGATATTGCAAACTGGGCCCATCTCGGCGGACTAATCGCGGGCCTGCTAAGCGCAGCCATTCATATCACTGTAAAAAACCGATGGCCTGGGGTGAAAAACCCCGGGAAAAGTAATTAATTGAGCGATAACTAATGGATCAAAACGAAATACTGAAGCATCTTACTCCGGTTATCTATCAGCGCTTTAAAACCGCAGTAGAACTGGGCAAATGGCCAGACGGTAGTAAACTTAGTGCAAAACAATTGGAAACCTGCCTGGAAGCGATAGTGGTGTACGAACAAAAATATATTGAAGAAACTCAACGCACAGGCTACGTACCACCCAAAAAAACACCCTGTGCAGATAAAGACGACGAAGACACTCTCAAGTGGAAGTAGGCTGTAAGGAAAAAACTATGAGCAATTCACAACCCAAAACAATTTATTTGAAAGACTATAAAGCGCCAGCTTTTCAAATATCGAGTACTGAGCTTGTTTTCGATTTGTTTGAAGATTACGCCGATGTACACGCAAGGCTTAACATTGAGCGAGTATCGCCGGGTCAAAAGGGTGCTCTGGTATTACATGGGCTAGACTTAGAACTGCTTGCAATTAAACTTGACGGCACGCAACTTGGTGACGAGCAGTATACCGTTGAAGAGGCTTGCCTAAGTATCCACGAGGTACCTGACAGTTTTCAACTGGATACTACAACCCGAATAAAACCACAAGAAAATACCTCTCTCGAAGGTTTATACAAGTCCCAGAAAATGTTTTGTACACAATGTGAGGCAGAGGGCTTTCGTAAAATTACCTATTATCTCGACCGTCCGGACGTGCTAAGCGAATTCACCTGTAAAGTAATTGCAGATAAAAATCGCTACCCTGTATTACTGTCAAATGGTAATAAAATTGCAGAAGGAAGCGAGCAGGAGGGCAGACACTGGGTACAATGGCACGATCCATTCAAGAAACCTTGTTATTTGTTTGCTCTTGTTGCCGGAGATCTACAGGCCATTGATGACTCATATACCACCATGAGCGGTCGGGAAGTACTGTTAAGAATATTCGTCGAAGATAAAGACAAAGACAAATGTGCTCACGCAATGAACTCCCTTAAAAAAGCAATGAAGTGGGATGAAGACGTCTACGGCCGCGAGTACGACTTGGACATTTTCATGATTGTTGCCGTAGACGACTTCAATATGGGGGCTATGGAAAATAAAGGCTTGAATATCTTTAATACCAGCTGTGTCTTAGCCCACCAGAAAACAACAACGGATGATAGCTTTCAGGCAGTTGAAGCCGTTGTGGCTCACGAATATTTTCACAACTGGTCCGGAAACCGTGTTACCTGTAGAGATTGGTTTCAGTTAAGTTTAAAAGAGGGCTTTACGGTATTTCGCGATTCCGAGTTTTCAGCTGACATGGGCTCTCGAAGCGTCAAACGTGTTGAAGATGTGAATTTACTGCGTACACTGCAATTCGCCGAAGATGCCGGTCCAATGGCACACCCGGTTCAACCCTCTTCATTTATCGAGATTTCAAACTTCTACACATTGACCATATATGAAAAGGGCGCTGAAGTGGTGCGTATGGTCCACAGCCTGTTGGGGCCGGAATTGTTCCGCAAGGGCAGCGACCTGTATTTCGAGCGCCATGATGGCCATGCGGTAACAATAGAAGATTTCATACGCGCTATGGCTGATGTTTCCGGTCGTGATTTTACCCAGTTTATGCGCTGGTACCAGCAGGCAGGAACACCACACGTTAGCGTTTCCGGCATATATCACCCAGAGGAACAAAAGTTTGTTTTGAGCTTTGAGCAGAGTTGCCCACCAAGCCCGGAAGCAAAAGAACAATTACCTTTCCATATTCCAATAAGCGTAGGTTTACTAGGAGAAACCGGCCCCCTTGCGTTCAGGCTTGAGCATGAACAAGGGCTTATTGAAACTTGCACCCTCGAAATCACGAAAAAACAACAAACGATCAACTTTTTCGATGTTAAAGAACAAGTTGTTCCCTCGCTATTGCGTAATTTTTCCGCCCCCGTTAAATTGAAATACTGCTACTCAATGGCAGACCTTCAACGGATAATTTCGCTGGATAGCGATGGCTTTAATCGTTGGGACGCCAGTCAGCAACTGGCAGTTAAAGCCACGGAAAACGTGCGTGTGGCCTTAGCCATTAGTCCAGCTCCTGCAGTCCAGGGGGAGCTCTTAAGCTCTCATGAAGCACTGTTAAAACAAGCCCTTGCTACTCTGGATGGCGAAGACCAGCAAGATCTGCAAATGCTGGCGTACACACTTGCTTTACCAAGCGAGGAATATTTATTTGAACAACAAACCCAGATAGATGTCGAAGGCACTCACCACGCTCGGCAACGCGTTAAACGAAAGCTGGCAAATAGCCACTTTGACTTATACCTCAGGATTTACCAGGCGCTTAATAGCAATGCGGTTTTCTCTGTAGACGCCCAAAGTATTGCCAGGCGCCGATTGAAAAATACCGTACTTGGCTACTTGGTGTGTAGCGGAAAAGCTCAGGCAATAGAGCTCTGTATTCAGCAGTTTAATTCGGCAGACAATATGACTGACGAATTAAGTGCATTAAGTGAACTTGTTCACAGCGGCTCGGGTGAGGCACAGGCATACAAAAGTGAAAGCCTTGAGCGTTTTTTTGAAAAATGGAAACATGAAGCACTCGTCGTTAATCGATGGTTTTCTTTACAGGCAACCAATCCGGACCCAGCCACCCTTGGCAGAGTCGAAGCTCTAATGCAACATAGCTATTTTGATGCCAGTAACCCAAACAAGCTAAGGGCATTAGTTGGTGGTTTTTGCAACAGAAATGCTATTTGTTTTCACGACAGGAGCGGTGACGGATATCGTTTCCTAAAAGAGCGTATTGTAGAATTGAATGAGAAAAACCCTCAAATAGCCTCAAGACTACTGACACCACTTACACGATGGAAACGTTTTGACGAGAGCAGACAAATACTCATGAGGCAAGAATTGGAGTCTATACAGGCTCTTAACAATCTGTCTAAAGATGTTTTTGAAGTAGTGTCTAAAAGCCTAAATTAGGGGACAACTGACTGTGAGACTAGGGAATACAAATGACAGCTATGGGCTGGTTGCAGTGCTATTGCATTGGGTTACCGCACTAGCGGTAGTGTTTCTTTTTGCTCTAGGGCTCTGGATGGTTGACTTGGACTACTACAATTCCTGGTATCAACTTGCGCCAAATATTCACAAGAGCGTCGGTTTTGTTCTTGTCTTGGCGGTTCTATTTCGTTTGTTTTGGCGCTTAAGTCAGCTTACACCGCAGTCTCCGGCCACTCATAAGGCCTGGGAAAGAATGCTTGCTAAATTAATGCATGTGTTTTTTTATATCGCCATTATATCCATGTTCTTTAGCGGCTATTTTATAACTACCGGAAAAGGCCAGGCTTTGCATGTTCTGGGCTTTATATCGATTCCGGCGGTGATAGATAACATGGATAATGTAAAGGATATTGCCTCCGAAGTTCATGAAATCTCAGCCTATACAATTATTGTTGCGGTAGCTTTGCATGCCCTTGCAGCCATAAAGCATCACTTTATCGATAAAGATAAAACTCTGGCCCGAATGTTAGGCCGTTAATTTATTTTATTACCCACTCAAATCAGCTTAAATGGAGACACACCTATGCCTAAGCTTATTAAGAAATTAATAATGCTCTCTTCACTATTCACTCTGGTATGTTGCGGCCTGTTTGGCGCGAGTGCAGCCTCTGCTGACAAATACCTGATTGATACTAAAGGTGCTCATGCCTTTGTACAGTTTCGTGTCAAACACCTTGGCTTCAGCTGGCTATACGGTCGCTTTAATACCTTTGACGGCGAATTTAGTTACGACCCCAAAAAGCCAGAAGAAAGCACTATCAGCGTTAATGTGGATGTCACCAGCTTAGACACAAATCATGCTGAACGCGACGTACATTTGGCCGCACCAAAATACCTGGACAGCAAAAAGCATAGCACCGCTAGCTTCAAAAGCACCGCCTATAAAAAAACAGGCGATAAAACTGGTGAGCTAACTGGCGATCTAACACTGTTTGGTGTTACAAAACCTATCACAATCGATGTGGAGCATATCGGTGGTGGGCCAGATATGTGGGGCGGTTATCGCCAGGGTTTTGAAGGAAAGGCGACTATCACTCCGAAAGACTGGGGCTTAGATATGGCCGCCAAACTGGGCCCTGCTGCTGCCCAAGTAGAACTTATGCTCTCAGTAGAAGGTATTCGACAGTAAGCTAAAAACATTACTGTATCGAGTGAGCCATGGAAGGCTCTCTCATGATATCTCCCTCCTATCTACAACTCCCTCCCTTATGCGTCATGCTACCTTCTTAAATGGGCCAATTACTTGTCGTTTAGGGTCAATTTAATTAAGCGCTAAAACCTTATTCTAAACATGAGCCTGATGAAAGAGCTCAACAACCTAAACAGCTTCAGCAGCCACGACACAAAGTTTCCATAAGGCTAGGAGCTTAGAAATAAGGAGTCAGATATGTTGATTTTAACTCGTCGAAATAACGAAGCCATAAAAATTGGTGACAATGTAACCATCACTGTTTTGGCAATTCGAGGCAGCCAGGTAAGACTTGGTATTGAAGCACCAAGAGAAATTTCAGTTCATCGTGAAGAGATTTACAACAGGATAGTGACTGAGCAAGAAGATGGTAGTAACGAGAATATAGATAAAGAAGGTCACGAAGGTGTAGACGGTAAAAATATACACTACCTGTAATGAGTGATCAGAGGTTTCCTGGATAGGTTTACCTTAAGGGTTCCAAAGCGGAACCCTTTTTAACCGTAAAGCGGCTTCAAAGAAGAAGCCTGATTGGCTTTATCATCGTTTTTGAGCGCATTCTGAATAGCACCTTTTAATTCTTTTGCTTTCCATTCCCGCTCGTTTTGTTTCGAGTACAGCGCAGCATCGAGAAATTCTAATTGCATGCTGACATCTTCGGACCTTATGGTTCGGGAAAAATCCGATAATGAGTAAATTTTATTAACGGGCCAGCGGATATTTGCCCAGTAAAGCAATCGTTCACGCACCAGGCTTAGTTCGTTCTTCTCACATGCGCTGGAAAAATCACGCCACGCGCGCTTTTCACTTTGAATAGTTTTTTGCAGTGTTTTGTTTGTATCACTTTGCGCGCCACCCAGCAAAGATAATTTTCGTCGAGCAGACACCCACAGATATAAAAACAGAACTGCCAGCAGTGAACTAACCAGAGATACGAGAGTGTTAAATGGAGAAGAGGGTGCTGTACTCTCACGCGCTAGCACGGGGCCTTGAAAGGGGTCCTCATTTGCCACCTGTTGGATCGCAGAATCTTTACTTGCTTGTGATTGGCTCACTTTATCACTGGCAGCAACAATAAAACGCCTTTGCGGTAGCTCAGCGTATTTTAAACTGTCTGTTTTGGTATCCCACCAGGGAATACGAATAGCTGGAATGGTAACTTCTCCACCCTCTGACACAACGATTGCCAGGGTTTCCGTGCGTTGACTGGCAAACAATTTAGTATCTTTATTATCCATCAAAATGGGCTGATCAGGATAAAATTTAAGTGTAGGGTCGCCAGATTCGCCAACAATGTCGGGTAATTGTGAAGCCGTAAGGCCTTCCGCTTTTAGAACGACACTGCGCGTAATGGGCTCACCAACCTTAAAGCTATCGGGGTCTTTATTCCATTTTTCCTCCAAAACCAGATTGGAAGAGGGCAGCCAGGTGGCATTGCTTGGAAAAGCGCTTGGTTTTGGTTGGATTTGTAAAATTATCTGGTCCGTATCAACCCTCTTGAGTTCATACCTGCCACCCTGCAAGCCAAATACGCTTCTTCTGGCGTTTTGCACCAATTTTGCTGTCCAGCGTTGAGAGGGGATATCGATTGTGCCGCTGGTTTGGGGGAAAAGCGCATAATTAAATTCAGCGACGTTATAGTTAACGCCCGCGATATTTCGGCGATAGCTGGTTTCATCCAGAGCCTCAACGATGGCACCATCAATAATCATATCTGGTCGTTCAAGGCTTTCTACATTCACGGAATAGTAAAAACGATAGCTCAAGCGCACTTGTTCTTGCACGTAGACCGAAGTATCGCTAATTTCGGTCTCCATAAAAACCACATCTTTTACACCCGCAGGGAGCGGGGCACTGGCGTTAACACTAATTTCGATGGCATCGCTAATCTCGCCCTTATATTTAAACGAGGGTATTAGTAGCTTACCTTCCCGTTTTGGAATAATCACCATAGTCCATTGTGTGAAGGATTCTATTCTTCCGTTGATGCTATTGAATTGGCTGTTCTGCTGTTGATTAAGTATCTCAAAATGTTCGCTGAGCAAACTGAAATCGGGTTGACCATTAGTGCTTCCAGAGTAACGCACGCTAAGGGTTAATGTTTCATCTACGGACACTGTAGTTCTGTCTACATTGGCAACGAGCCCTTGCGCATTAGCGGCAGACGCCAAAAAAAGCAGACAAAAAAAGCCTAGGAACATCTGCCTAAAGTAGCCTATTTTAGTTGTATTTGAGAAAGCCATGATGATTACCAAGTTAAGCTATTACCAACGTTCTTCGGGGGGCTCCCCGTTTGGGTTTTTCCAGTGATTTTGTTGCAATTCCCGCTTGCGCTGCCCGTACTCATAACGAAACTTGTTCCTTAAGAGACCACTAGGATCATCGGGCACCTTGCGTAACCATTGCTCCAGAGCCTGATCGGCTTCCTGCTGCTCCATTTCTTCCTGCGTTATGGGAACCGCTTCTGCAAATTTTTGCTCTTCATTTTCAGCCTGTTTTTGTTCTTCTTCGTTTGTTTGCTGAGTAGCGGTTTGCTCTTGCTCTTCCAGCCGCTCTTTTTGCTCATCGCTTTCTGCTTCTGGGGTCTCTTGTTCAGACTCTTTACCATAGGTCTCATCAAGCGCTTTTTGTTGCTCCTTGCTGGTCTGAGCGTTGTCAGTCTGTTGCTGGTCTTCGCTCTGTTCTGATTGCTGTTGTTCGGAGCTTTCTTGCTGCTGAGAATCCTTTGATTGTTCTGACTGCTGCTCCGAATTACTTTCACTTTGCTGAGAGTCCTGCTCAGAATCCTGCTGATTGTTTTGCTCTGAGTTTTCTTGAGGCTCACCATCTTGCGAATCTTGCTGCTGTTCAGAAAGCTCTTTCAGTTTTTTTGCGATATTCAGGTTGTGCTGGGCATCTTCAAACTCTGGGTTTAATTCCAACGATTTTTTATAGGACTCTATTGCCTTATCGTAGTCGCCCAAATGGGTGAGGGCGTTTGCCTGGTTATATAAATCTTGCTGGCGAGCCCCGTCGAAACCTTTTGCTGCTTCCCCGAACTTACCAGCCTTGTAGTTGGAGATGGCTTGCCAGTCCTTGTTTTTAAAAGTCTCCGCCGCAGCGGCTGGGTCGCTGTTCAGCAGCTCCATGGCTTGCTGATCTTTAGTCTGCCACATATCACGCCACTCAAAAGCATCTGCCTGTTGTGGGCCGGATAGGAGAGCCATAAAAACAACGCTCAAGAGCCATCCTCTTCGGAAAGATAGGGCTGCAATTGGCAGTAAAAAAAGGAGTAGGTAGGGGCCGTGTTCGTACCATTTATCAAACAGGCGATCCGTTTCCTTGGTCTCCGTGCCTGCAGAATTAAACACAAAGCTTTCAAGCGTATCTATATCAAATTCATTTTGGGAAAACGGCAAGTATAAACCTCCGAGCTTTGAAGCCAGGTCGCTCAGTTCTCTTTCATCCAGTGAGGCAATAACCATGTCTCTGTTTCTGTCGTAGGCAAAGCCGCCATTAGCAATGGGAATTGGCGCCCCGGCAGCGGTTCCAATTCCCCAAAGGGTTATAGCGTGCTGGGCAGTTTCGTGTAGTTGAAGCATTTCCAAATGAGCGGAGGAATCTATGCCATCGGTAATAAACAAAATATTGCCGGATACAATGCCACTGTCTTTGAGAAGTTGGTGGGCAGTTTCCAATGCCATTTCGGCATTACTGCCTTTAGCAGGCATAATATTTGGGTCGAGCCCTGCCAGCAGGCTGATTATCGTTTCTGTGTCGTCCGTTAGTGGCGTTACCACATGAGCTTCACCACTGTATGCGATAAGACCAGTGAGGCCTTCTTTGCGCTTTCTTAATAAATCAATGAGCTTGAGCCGAGAACGCACCAACCTCGAGGGTTTTATATCTTGAGCAAGCATGGAGGGCGATAAATCCCACACTACCACAAGGGCATCGGTCTTTTGTTGTACTGGCTCTGCTAGTTTTGTCCAAGCCGGTCCTGCCAGCGCTATGCTTCCCAGCAGCCAGAGGGCTAATAGTGTGTACAGGGGAAATTTCTTCTGCGTAACGGATTTCCCGTCCAAAAGAGAAGGAAGCAGGTGTGGGGCTATGACTGTTTGCCATTGAACACCTTTTCCCTCTCTTCGTAAGAGTAAATAGGTTAGAAAAACAGCGGGTATAGCCAAAAGCAAGAAATACGGCCTGATAAAGTGAAAATTATTTATAAATTCTGTCATGCTTTTTGCGGAGCCTCTAAGTCAGAATTACTGCGACTTCCTGATGCAAGAGCGTTCGCTAAAATATTGCGTAATGCCAGAGCCATACTCAAGAGTATGGCCAGTGCTAGCGGCCAAAAATAGAGCGACTGGGTGGGGCGCATAGTTTCGCCTTCTTGTTCAATCGGCTCCAACTGATCCAATAGCATATAAATTTGTTGTAGTTCCTGGGGATTATGTGCACGAAAATACGTGCCGCCGGTGGTGTCTGCTATGTATTTAAGGGTGTCTTCATCGAGGTCGCTCGAAGGGTTAACAACCCGCGATATGCCACCAAAAATACCCATGCGGCGTGTCATTTCGTTTGCACCCACACCAACGGTATAAATTTTTACGCCTGCCTGCTTGGCTAAATCCGCGGCTTGTCTGGGTGCTACTTCACCGGCGGTATTTGCGCCATCGGTAAGTAGGATTAAAACCCGTTGCGCATCAGGGCGATTTTTAAGTCGTTTTATGGCTAAACCGATGGCATCACCGATGGCTGTTTTTTCTCCGGCAAACCCCAACTGAGCTTCGTCTAATAATTTACTCACTGTTGGACGGTCAAAGGTTAAAGGCGCCTGCAAATAAGCCTGGGTACCAAATAAAATAAGCCCTATACGATCACTTACTCTTCTATCGATGAAATCTGTAACCACATATTTTACTACACCAATGCGGGGGATTTGCTCGTTTTTTACAATCATGTCTGGGGTTTCCATACTTCCCGAGATATCGACAGCTACCAGCAGGTCGCGTCCAGCGGTGGGCAATGTAATGGAATCACCAAGCCATTGAGGCCGAGCACTAGCAATAAGCAAAAGTAGCCAGCAGAGCGTGATAACAAAGAGTTTTGCATAGGTCTTGGCTGCAATACCGCCATCATTATGGCTATACAAGGCCTCTGCTTTGTTATAGAAGGGAACACGAAGCGCGGCCTGTTGTTTTTTGATCGGTTTCAAAAAGAAATACACTAGTGCAGGTAAGGGCACTAACAAAAACACCCAGGGCCAGGCGAACTGAAACACTATGCCACCTCCCCACAATGCTGTAGCACCGTTTGAAGCTCTTTCATCTTTAATGGCTTATGCTTGCTTATCCAGTATTTACAGGCCTTGAACGCCGCTTGTGTATCCAGATCAAAACTTTTTTGATACTTACCTTCACCGCAAAGTCTGTTCAATGCTTGTTGTTGCTCAAAGGGTAATTTTTCCAGGGTGCAGCACGCGTGCACGAGATTTTGCCAGGCCGTACCGTAGAATTGGGCAATTAGGTTTCTGGATCCAGGAGAAGCGCTGATAAATGTTTGTTTTAACAGCCCAGAGAGGGCAGAAGCTATTTGCTGGTCATCGGTTTTATCGTTTTTAATTTTTTCCAAAGCTTTCAGTGCTTCGCGGCGATAAAGATTGAACCTGCGGCCACTATGAATACGCTTCAGAAGGAAAGCGATTAAAACAACACCCAGGGTGACCAGTAGCCACCACCCAGGGGCGGGGGGCCAGATACCTATTTTACTTGGCAGCACAGGGTCATGAAGCTGGCCAAGCAATTTCGCAACTTGCTGATTGTTGCCCGGTATTTGCATCGGTGCTTGTGCTGCAACTTGCACGACTGCGGTAAGCGCCGAGGAGCACCATAAAATAACAGGCTTAACTATTATTGCGCTTAGCGTTTCAATTAACATCACGGTTCACCTTCTGCCTCGAAGCTTTGGGCTTAGGAAAAGCGATTTAGCGTGTTCAGAAACATCCGTACTGCAATCGATATTCACCAGCCTCGCGCCGGCATTCATGCAGCTACGGGAAATACCCTGCTGTAAATTGGCAAAATCCTCAGTAAACTTTTTACTAAAGTCCTTCGAACCGGCACCAATAGTAAGACGGTTTTGACTGTCGGATATAGTCAGCTCCCTGTTACGCGGCAGGCTTTTTTCCAAGGGGTCAAAAAACGACAAAAGTGACACATCGGTATGCCGCGACAACATGGACAAGGACTCTTCGCAGGATGCGTCAAAATCATGGAAATCACTCAGGAAATAAATAGTACTTCCGGGTTTGGCCACTCGACGAATATCGGTGAATATCTGATTCAAGTGGCAGCTTTCGCCCGCCGGATTAGGGCTGCTAAGTGCGCTATTAAATAGCTGCAGCTTGTTTATAAATGCCAGCAGGGCGTGTTTACCTCGCTTTGCACGCAGGTCGCTCTGTTCAACATCATTAAAGATAAGAGTGCCTATGCGATCGTTGTTTTTTAGCGCTATCCAGGCAATCAGTGACGCCAGCTCGGCCGCTGCGTAAGATTTAAACACATGCTTGCTGCCAAAAAACATGGAGCATCGCTGATCCACAACGATAAACACCGGGCGTTCCCTCTCTTCCTGGAACAGCTTTGTGTAGGTTTGAGTGGTTCGCGCCGTGACTCGCCAGTCAATATTGCGCACGTCGTCGCCGGGCTGGTAGGGGCGCACTTCGGCAAACTCCATACCTCGGCCGCGGAAGTTCGTTTTGCTGTCACCCTCAGCTATGGCGCTGCTGCGCTTAGTGTTTTCTAGCGTTGCATCTTTTGCCAGGTAACGTAAATCCAGCAGGTGTTGCACGCTTACATGAACACCAGCCTTTGCTTCGGCTTCCCGGTTAAAAAAAGTGTTGGTCGGAAACATTACACTACAGGAACGCGGTTGATCAGTTCATTGATAATGAGGTCCGGGGTTTGACCATTTGCTTCAGCTTCAAAACTGAGAATTAGCCGGTGGCGGTACACATCATGAAGCACAGCCCGCACGTCTTCGGGGCTTACAAAGTCTTTGTCATTCAGCCAGGCATGCGCACGTGCACAGCGGTCGAGGCTAATGGTCGCCCTTGGGCTAACACCGAACTCAAGCCAACGTTGCAGGTCGTCACCGTAGCCTTTTGGATTTCTCGTAGCGTCCGTCAGCTGAACAATGTACTCCTCAACGGCGTCAGCCATATGTATTGCCAGTGCTTCTTCACGCGCCGCAAAAATCTCTTGCTGGCTTACAGCTTTAGCGATGGGGTCCAGCTTACCACTGCGACTGGCTTCAGCTCTGCTCAGGTGCAGAATACTGCGCTCAGCTTCAGCGTTGGGGAAGTCCACTTGGACATGCATTAGAAACCGGTCAAGCTGAGCTTCGGGCAAAGGGTAGGTGCCTTCCTGCTCAATCGGGTTCTGAGTGGCCATAACCAAAAACAGTTCCGGCAGCTGATAGGTAGATTTACCAACACTGATTTGTCGCTCTGCCATGGCTTCAAGCAGCGCAGACTGCACCTTGGCGGGCGCACGGTTTATCTCATCCGCGAGCACCAGGTTATGAAAGATAGGGCCCCCCTGAAAATCAAAGGTACCTTGCTCGGGGCGGTAAATATCGGTTCCCGTGACATCCGAGGGTAGTAAGTCTGGGGTAAACTGCACCCGGTGGAAGTCGCCTTCAATACCTTCTGCCAATGTTTTAATGGCTTTTGTTTTTGCCAAGCCGGGAGCACCTTCAACAAGTAGGTGTCCATCGGCGATGAGTGCAATGAGTAAGCGGTCAATCAGGTGGGGTTGGCCTACAATTTGAGCGTCCATCCATTGTCTAAGTACGCCTACGGAAGCTTTTGCGGTCATGTATCTGTTCACCAATTTTTATTAGACTAGAATCTAGGTTCTGTTGAAAAGTTATTGATTTTAAAGGGTTTTACTACTATAAACCTATCAATGAGGCGGGCTTCGCATAAACCTTGCAAACCAGCCTGCTTATTAGCCGATGATGACTATCATCTATTAAACGCCCCCTGCTTAGTGGCAACGATATGACACTCAGAGTCAGTAAATTGTTCCTTTCCCTTCAAGTTTCTGTGCTCACTTATGAGGGCAAATCAGGCGTTTTCAATACCTCAAGGAGATACCGTGGATATCAGCCATGCAAGCCTCGCTAATCCTGACCATTTTACTGATCAGTTTTTAACGTGGATTAAGAATAATAAAGAGAGCAAAGACCCAGTGTTTTTGAAGTTTATTCCGCTTTATTTAACACGTTTTCCTTTAGATGAATGGCTAGGGCGACAATTCAGCGACCTCTATGGCTTACTATTTGGCCTGTACCACACGCTGAAAAACCCCCTGGGAGAGGGTGCCTCCATCAAGGTGTTCAACCCCAGCCTGAGTGAGCACGGCTGGCAGTGTGGCAGAACGGCGATATTTGTGCAGCAGCAGGATATGCCTTTTTTAGTTGATTCGGTACGAATTGCCCTAAATCGTATGGATATACCTGTCCACATTATCAAAAGTACCGTTTTGAATGTGGCCAGGGAAGAAAAGCGTATTACTGAGCTTGTAACCGGGCTTGCCGTAGTGCCAAAAGAACGCTTCAACAAAGAAGCGCTAATGTACCTGGAAGTAAGCCTGCAACCCAGCGAGCAAGAGCTCTCGGCGCTCAAGCGTCGCTTAATCGAGGTTCTGGCAGATGTAACGGCTGTGGTTGACGACCATGCTGTTATCCTTCGTCATCTGGACAACGCCAGGGACAATATTCAAAAACATCACCCTCAAGACAAAGAAACACTGGCTTTCGCTGCCTGGCTACGTCACAAACACTTCGTTTTTCTGGGTTACCGCGAATACGACCTGCTTGAGCAACAAGACGGGCAAGCACTGGCGGAGCAGATTGAGACCAGGCGCGGAGTATTCAGGCGTATCAGTACCGAAAAGGTGCTTATTAAACGCAGCAGCTTCAGCGAGGGCATGCGCAGTTTTTATGACAGCGACGACAGTATCTGCTTCTCAAAAGCAGCTACCCACAGCTCTGTACACCGATCCTCTTACCCCGATTACGTGGTTATCAAAAAATTCAATGATAAGGGTGAGGTAAGTGGCGAGGTACGGTTTTTAGGCTTGTTCACCTACGAAGTGTTTGCTCTTTCACCTTTTGAGATACCCATTTTTAGAAAAAAAGTAAATGCAATTGTAGAGCATTCGGGTATCGACCCCCGCAGCCACGATGGTAAAGCCTTGTGGCGCACTATTGAGAACTACCCCCGCGCAGAACTAATGCTCACCGATGTAGCCACACTAAAAAACAACATATTGTCTATTGTAGACATTAATGAGCGGCATATTGTGCGCTTAATCAGCAGGGAAGACCCCTTTGGGAATTTCGTAACCTGCAATGTGTTTATACCCAAAGATGTTTATTCCACCGGCATTCGCCAGAAAGTTCAAAATATTTTATCCAGCGCACTTAATTCTTCCGACCTGGATTTCAATACTTTTTTTTCCGAATCAAATTTAGTTCGAGCACAATTTGTATTTAAAGTAGAACTTACTCAGCAACTGGATATTGATTGGAGTGAACTGGAGCAACGTATATCGGAAGAAACAAAAAACTGGGATGACAACCTGCTGCGTTCGCTTGTGGAAGCGCTTGGAGAAAGCACTGGCGTAAGTTACTACAACGCCTACAAAAATGGGTTTACGCAAAGCTATCAGGAGCATTTTGACGCGCGTTATGCCGTACAGGATATCCAGCTATTGGAAAGCCTTAGTAGCGAACAAGTAATTTCAATGAATTTCTATCAGCCAATCGGTGCTGATGGCAGCAGTATGCGCTTTAGGGTTTTGCATTTACATCAAGCCTTGGTGTTAAGTGACGTAATACCGATTTTAGAAAACCTGGGGCTCCGTGTTATGGGTGAGCACCCTTATCAAATATTTAAAAAAGATGGTTCCTGTGTATGGATTCATGATTTCCAACTATCACTGGGCTTAGCGCTTGACTTGGACGTACACGCTGTAAAAAACCTGTTTGAGCAGGCCTTTGCCGCTATCTGGCAAAAGCAGGCGGAAAGTGATGCATTTAATAAGCTTGTACTAGGCGGCAGGTTGAATTGGCGGGAAGTGTGTTTACTGCGTGCCTACGCAGGCTACATGAAACAAATCGGCTTTAGTGCGGACCAAAGTTTTATTGCAGAAACGCTGGTTAAACATACCGAAATAACCCGAAATTTAATTGCTGAGTTTAAAACCTACTTCGACCCACGTTTAAACAGAGACAACAAAAGCCCGGAACGCGCAGAGCGGCTGCAAACTAAAATTCTTGCAGCGCTTGACGAGGTACAAAACCTGAATGAAGACCTTGTATTGCGGCGTTATCTTGATTTGATTAACGGCACATTGCGCACCAATTATTTTCAGAGCCGGGAAGGGAACCCCAAAGACTACATTTCCTTTAAATTCAGCCCGCGTACTATTCCAGATATTCCGGAACCCCGACCTTTATTCGAGATATATGTTTACTCTCCTCGAGTAGAAGGTGTTCACCTTCGCGGCGGCAAAGTAGCCCGAGGGGGCTTGCGTTGGTCCGACCGATTACAGGATTACCGTACGGAAGTACTTGGGCTGGTGAAAGCACAACAGGTTAAAAACGCGGTAATTGTGCCAAACGGCGCAAAAGGAGGATTCGTAGCGAAACAGCCTCCGCAACAAGGCGGGCGTAAAGCTATTTTTGAAGAAGGCGTGGCGTGCTATAAAATTTTTATCCGTGGCTTGCTGGACTTAACAGATAATCTCGTGGACGGAGAAACAGTGCCGCCGGAAAATGTCGTTTGTAGAGACGAGCACGATCCATACCTGGTGGTTGCCGCCGATAAAGGTACAGCAACATTTTCTGATATGGCAAATGAGATTTCCCTTTCCTACAATCATTGGCTTGGTGATGCTTTTGCTTCAGGTGGGAGCCAGGGCTATGACCACAAAGGCATGGGGATTACTGCCAAGGGTGCCTGGGTTTCAGTTCAGAGACACTTCCGTGAAATGGGTGTGGATATCCAGAAAGAAGATTTTAGCGTAATAGGTATTGGCGACATGGGTGGCGATGTTTTTGGCAACGGTATGTTGCTGTCCAAACACATTTGTCTAAGCGCAGCGTTCAACCACTTGCATATCTTTGTCGATCCAAACCCCTCTTCAGCAGAGAGCTTTATTGAGCGAAAACGGCTGTTTGAAACACCGGGTTCCTCCTGGGAAGACTACAACAAAGCGTTAATTTCCAGCGGTGGCGGTGTCTTTTCCCGAGCGGCAAAATTCATAAAATTAACACCAGAGATAAAAGCCTGCTTTGATATTAAAGAAGACCAACTTACGCCCAATGCGTTTATTCATGCGCTTTTGAAAGCGCCAGTGGATTTAATTTGGAACGGAGGTATTGGCACCTATGTTAAGTCCGAGTCTGAACAGCACTCAGAAGCCGGCGATAAAGCTAACGACTGTTTAAGGGTTAATGGCTCGCAATTGCGCTGCAAGGTAGTTGGGGAGGGCGGAAACCTGGGGATGACGCAGCTGGGGCGTATAGAGTACTGCCTGAGTGGGGGAGCCTGTAACACAGACTTTATTGATAACGCCGCGGGAGTGGACTGCTCCGACCACGAAGTGAATATTAAAATTCTACTGGATGAGCTAGTTGCTAGCCAGGACTTAACAGCAAAACAACGAAATACAATCCTCGCAGACATGACTGATGAAGTGTCGGAACTGGTGTTGCAAAATAATTACCGTCAAACACTTGCAATCAGCATTGCGCAATCCCAGGCAGGCAGCAGGGAAAATGAATATCGTAGATTTATCACTTATCTGGAAAATACCGGCAGGCTGGACAGGGCGCTTGAGTACTTACCAAGCGACGAACAAATTCTGGAAAGATATGCCCATAAAAAAGACCTGACGCGTCCCGAGCTTTCGGTGCTTATATCCTACGCCAAGGTAATGATGAAAGAGGAGCTTATTGATTCGGATATTGCCGATGACGCTTATATCGCTCAAGCGGTTGAAACAGCTTTTCCCAAAAGTCTGGTGGACAAATACCACGCCAAGATAAACCAGCACAGGTTGCGTCGAGAAATTGTGGGCACTCAAATAGCCAACGACCTTATAAATAATCTGGGCATCACGGTTGGCCATCGACTGATCGAAACTACCGGCGCTTCAACCAGCGACATTGCCAAAGCGTACATCGTATCTCGGGATGTTTTTGAGTTTGAAGCGTTTCAGCACTATATCGAATCTCTGGATCACAAGGTACCCACATCACTCCAGGCTGAGCTTATGGGTAATATGGTACGCAGAGTTCGCAGGGGAACACGCTGGTTCCTGCGCAATCGGCGTTTAAATCTCAACCCCCAGCAAGATGTCGCCTATTTCCGGGAGGGTATGGAGGTAGTTTACAAAAGTACCGCCAAATCGGTAGAAGGAGCAGCCAGAGAACAATGGCTTGCTCGCTCACGCTTGTTTGAAGAAATTCAGGTGCCTGAAGATTGGGCCCTTAAGCTGGCTATGCCAGATAACCTTTTCTCAGGATTGGGCGTGGTGGAATCAGCCCGAAATGTGGGCGCTGATACAGAGTTAGTCACCGATGTGTTCTTCACCTTGCTGGACCGATTAGACCTTAACTGGTTTGCCACTCAACTCTCCGAAGTCAATGTAGAAAGTTACTGGCAGGCTTTGGCGAGGGAATCTTACCTTGACGACCTGGAGGCACATTTAAGGCAACTTACCATCGACTTTGTTCAACAGCTGGGCGACGATAGCGGGCAAGACAATGTCGATAAGCTTGTGGAAGACTGGGCAGATGCGAACCAGGCACTCATAGTACGCTGGAAGCATATGATTACTGAAGTACAGGGCTCCCACAGCACAGACTACGCTATGTTTGCCGTTGCATTACGTGAACTACAAGATCTTGTTGATAGCACCCACTATACCCATCAACAAGTCGAATAAGCTCTACCAGCATAGTTTTAGCGCTCCCGCATGCCAGAAGCTCCATGCTTGGTGTGGCATTTCCATGGTTTGCTGGACGTTATGGCAAGTGCGGTTAAATGGCGAGGGCGTACTTGAATAGCTTGTAGGGCTTAATTGGCTATAAGGGTTTTGGATTAGTTGTGAACACAGCAATAGTAAATTTATATATTCCCAAGGATGAATACCTAAAAGTGTATGCTGGCGCAGCTAAATCGGTTCACGCAATAAGCACCGACGGCAGATCAATTCGCTTTCCAGCCGAAATTTTACGAAAATACGTCACTCACCAGGGAATAGATGGGCGTTTTGCCATCTATTTTGATACAAATAATCGCTTCCAGAAAATCGAAAGAATATAATCGCGCACCAAATTGAAACCCAGCAAAGCAAAGTCGATCAAAATATGTACTCTATTGCCAAGAAAGTTTTATTTAAACTAGACCCCGAAGTGGCCCATGAACTTTCACTAGATGCTCTGGGAGCGGCCGAGCGCTTGCACTTGCTGCAGCCCTTTATGAGTAAAACCGTTCAAGCGCCTGTGGAGCTTATGGGTTTGCAATTTCCTAATGCTGTTGGAATGGCCGCGGGTATGGATAAAAACGGCGATTACTACAATGCGCTCGGCAAAATGGGCTTTGGCTTCGTAGAAGTCGGAACAGTAACGCCCAAACCCCAGCCTGGTAACCCCCAGCCTCGCTTGTTCCGCCTGGTGGAGCAGGAAGCTGTTATTAATCGTATGGGCTTTAACAATAAAGGTGTTGCGCATTTACTGGCCAACGTTAAAAAACGTCGTTACCAGGGTGTACTTGGAATTAACATTGGTAAAAACAAAATCACTTCCGAAGAAAAAGCGCTGGGCGATTACCTTTACTGCCTCGAAGCCGTCTACGATTATGCTGATTATGTGGCGGTAAATGTTTCATCGCCAAATACGCCTGGCTTGCGTAATTTACAGTTCGGTGAAGTTTTCGAAGCATTACTCCATGGTATTAAAGAAAAACAAAAACAACTGGCTGAAAAATACGGAAAGCACGTGCCCATAGCGGTAAAAATCGCACCGGATATGAGTGATGATGAAGTGCGAGGTATTGCCGATCAATTGATGAAGTATCAATACGAAGGAATTATCGCAACGAACACCACCATTTCACGAGAGGGTGTTGAAAACTCCAGATATTCAGCGGAAGCCGGTGGTTTAAGTGGAGCTCCAGTAAGAGACAAATCCACACAAACCATTAAAGTGCTTTCTGATCACCTGCAAGGCGAAATTCCTATTATAGGCGTCGGCGGTATTATGAATGCAGATGACGCAGTAGAAAAAATAGAAGCAGGAGCGAGCTTGGTGCAGCTTTATTCAGGATTTATATACGGCGGCCCGGAATTGGTAACTGAAGCCGCAAACGCAATTAAAGCGTTAGCGGCTTCAGTAAGCCCAAAGGCTACTTGATAGTACAAGCGCCTAAAGAGCGAAGCCCCTCGAAACGGGGCTATAATATCGGCACTGTGCCGAGTGGTTTAGCTGGTCCATCAGAAAATCACGCTTAACGTGCTAGTCCCTTTTAACATTCTTGCCGCTTTCTTCAGTGAAAGTGTGTTAAAACATTCGTAATGTATAGTGCGGCTAGTCTAGTAATTATGAAGCTTCTGGACTTGCGCCAGAGTATTGAAACCATTCCAGTGGTCTTCTCGTCCTTCGCGCCAACCTGTAAGCCATACATGTCGTGCGTCACCAGTGCTGTGTGGACAATTGCTTCTGGATCTGCCTGCAACTCCAGCCATGTAACCGCGGGAGAATGCTTTGTCTGATGGGCTTCGTTTTTGGCTTTTCATACGGGAAGTACCTCGTTGGTTATATTGCTAGCTGATTCTTCATTGAATAGCATTAAGTCCCTATGCAAAAGATAGTCCGTTACGGGTATAGGTAAAAGGGCATATTCAGCCCATATGCCGCGCTAAACTGTCAGCGTGGATGGACAGTTTCCCAAAAGGACATACAAATGTGAACGATTAAAAAGTGATACTTCGTGTTGTATATATGGCCGGAAAGCATATTCTTAGCCAGCCCAGTTATTCAAACGTCACCAATATTTCATTCAAAACCATTAATAAAGAAACGAATTAAATGACAGAGTCGTCCCTCAGCCAGTTTTTTGCCACCTGCCCAAAAGGTCTAGAAGGGCTTTTAAATCAAGAGCTTAAAGACCTTGGCTCAAGTGAAACCAGAGAAACTGTCGCAGGTGTATATTTTAGCGGTGATATCCAGCTCGCCTACAAGGCTTGCCTCTGGTCGCGTTTGGCTAACAAAATTCTTTTGCCTCTATCCAATGGCAGCGCTACCAAACCAGACGAACTGTATGGCGTGGCAAAGAGTATTGATTGGGAAAACCATATTGGCGAAAACACTTCAATTTCTGTGGATTTCTTTGGATCAAACACCCACATTCGTCATACCCAATATGGTGCTCAAACGGTAAAAGACGCCGTAGTCGACCGCATAAGGGAGCACTCTGGTAGCCGGCCAAATGTTGATACTAAACGCCCCGATATTCGTATCAACGTGCGCTTATCAAAAAATATTGCTTACATAAGCCTGGACATGAGCGGCGATAGTTTACACCGCCGAGGCTACAGGCGAGGTCAGGGCGGGGCACCTTTAAAAGAGAATCTCGCCTGTGCCATTTTATTGCGTGCTGGCTGGCCGAAGGTCTTTGCCGAGGGTGGCGCACTTATAGACCCTATGTGTGGCTCAGCCACATTCCTTATAGAGGGCACCATGATGGCGCTGGATATGGCTCCGGGGCTGCTTAGAGCCAGAGCCACCAGCGACGCTTTTCAAAACACCGAAAACGAAAACCCTTTAGGTGACCGTTTTGGTTTTGAAAAATGGCTAAAACATAAAACAACAGCCTGGCAGGCGCTTGTTGAAGAGGCGGAGCACAGATACTCAACAGCCCTGACTGCAGGGGGAAGAGAAATTGACGGTACATTTCATAATGTTCCAGAAATCCGTGGGTACGATAAAGATTCCCATGTGCTTTTTCTTGCCAGATTAAATATTGTGGCTGCAGGGCTTGATGATTTTATTCGCGTAACAGAAAAATCTGTTAGTGAATTGAAGAAGCCGACACATAAAGAAATTGAAGAGGGCTTGTTAATCTGTAACCCGCCTTACGGCGAGCGTCTGGGGGAAATAGAAGCCCTGAGAGAAACCTATCTATCCCTGGCTGATAGCTGCAAAAAAGAATTTCCCGGCTGGCAGCTAGCTGTATTTACTGGCAATAAAGAGCTTGGTCGAGAACTTCGCTTGCGTAGCAAAAAGAAGTACCAACTTTTTAATGGTGCTATTGCCAGTGAGCTGCTTCTGTTCGACATATCACAAAGCGGAACCATCGCGCGCGAGGCGGACAAGCTAAAAGAAGCACTGTGGCAAGATGAGGAACCCGAGTTAGCACCAACTATAGAGTTGTCCAGTGGTGCGCAAATGATAGCGAACAGGCTGCGTAAAAACCTGAAAAAATATGGTAAATGGCTGAAAAAAGACAATATTAGCTGCTATCGCGTCTACGATGCCGATATGCCAGAGTATGCAGCGGCCATAGATCTCTACACATCCATAAACGACGAACCCTATCTGCACATTCAGGAGTACGCACCGCCAAAGACAATAAACGAGCATAAGGCAGCCACACGGTTTGACGAATTGGTTCTCGCCTGTAAATCAGTTTTTGAACTGGATAACGATGCAATTTTCACTAAAACACGGCGTAGAAACCGTGGCAAACAGCAGTATGAAAAACAAAACTCTCCAAGTAGCTCAAACACATTTCACGTGCAAGAGGGTGATTGCAGGCTTGAAATAAACCTGAGCGATTACATTGATTCAGGCCTGTTTTTGGACCACAGACCCGTACGTAAAATGATTGCTCAATCCTCTAAGGGCAAAAGCTTCCTGAATTTGTTTTGTTATACCGCCAGTGCCACCGTTCATGCCGCTTGTGCCGGTGCCAGCTCTTCGGTAAGTGTCGATATGTCGAATACCTACCTTACCTGGGCCCAGCGCAATTTCAACATGAATAATCTTAGTGCAAAGCAGCACCAGCTGGTTCGAGCCAACTGTTTTGATTGGCTTAAACAATGCCGAGAGGGTTTTGACATTATTATGTTAGACCCACCCAGCTTTTCAAACTCCAAGAAAATGAGCGAGGTGCTCGATGTACAAAAAGACCATGTTATTCTGATTACCCGCTGCATGGAGCTTTTGAAACCAGGTGGAGTTTTATATTTTTCCAATAATCTGCGCTCTTTCAAAATGGACGCTTCTCTGCCTGAAAAATATCAAGTACAAGATATTACTCGCCAGAGCCTCGACATGGATTACCAGGGCAACCCCAAAATTCACAATTGCTGGAAAATAAGCTCAGCGAACATACCTTAGTCGACACCAATGAATACAAAAATGCACAAACCTTTTAAAGTTCACTCCAAGTACAAGCCGGCGGGCGATCAACCCGAAGCAATTAAAGCCTTGTATGAAGGTGTGCAGGATGGCTTGGCTGCGCAAACACTACTCGGTGTTACGGGCTCGGGGAAAACATTTACCATTGCCAACCTGGTGGAGAAAGTGCAGCGCCCGACATTGGTAATGGCCCACAATAAAACACTGGCAGCTCAGCTATACGGTGAATTTAAAGATTTCTTTCCGGATAATGCAGTTGAATACTTTGTTTCCTACTACGATTATTATCAACCCGAAGCTTACGTACCCTCGTCAGATACCTTTATTGATAAAGATTCCTCGGTAAATGAGCATATTGAACAGATGCGCTTATCGGCAACCAAAGCATTAATGGAAAGAAAAGATGCACTCATTGTTGCTACCGTTTCTGCTATCTACGGCCTTGGGGACCCGGATGCGTATTTAAAAATGATGCTACATTTAGTGCGCGGTGATCAGATTGATCAGCGCACGATATTGCGCCGGCTAGCGGAACTTCAGTACACAAGAAACGATATTGACTTTCACCGCGGCACATACAGAGTTCGCGGAGAAGTTATTGATATATTTCCCGCTGATTCGGAAGCTCAAGCAGTACGCCTGGAGCTTTTTGACAATGAAATAGAACAGCTTTCCATTTTCGACCCGCTGACAGGAGAGGTTTTTAACAAGGTACCCCGCATTACCATCTACCCAAAAACTCATTATGCAACTCCGCGACAAACTATTCTGGATGCCGTTTCCACCATAGAGGACGAACTAAAATCCCGTGTAGAACAGTTTCGTGAAATGGATAAACTGGTTGAAGCGCAGAGGATAGAACAGCGTACCAAATATGACCTTGAAATGATGCGAGAGCTGGGTTATTGCACCGGTATAGAAAACTACTCCCGCTATCTTTCGGGGCGAGATCCCGGCCAAGCCCCACCTACGCTTTTTGATTATTTGCCGCCAGATTCCCTGCTGGTTATTGACGAAAGCCATGTGAGCGTTCCGCAGATAGGCGGCATGTACAAGGGAGACAGATCAAGAAAAGAAACCCTTGTTGAATACGGTTTTCGTCTACCCTCAGCCTTGGATAATCGACCCTTGCGCTTCGACGAGTGGGAGCGCTTAGCGCCTCAGAAAATATTCGTTTCAGCCACGCCAGGCAACTACGAAGCAGAGCACCAGGGACAAGTGGTGGAGCAGGTGGTTCGACCAACGGGTTTGCTAGACCCGGAGCTTGAGGTACGACCTGCAACGACACAGGTGGATGACTGCTTAAGTGAAATTAATCGTCGAGCAGTGAACGATGAACGTATATTGATTACTGTGTTAACCAAGAGAATGGCCGAGGATTTGACCGAGTTTTTGATGGAGCATGGTGTACGAGTACGTTACCTGCACTCGGATATAGATACGGTAGAAAGGGTGGAAATCATACGAGATTTGCGCTTGGGGGAATTTGATGTACTGGTGGGTATCAATCTCTTGCGAGAGGGTTTGGATATGCCTGAAGTGTCCCTGGTTGCCATCTTCGATGCGGACAAAGAGGGCTTCCTTCGCTCCGACCGCTCGCTCATTCAAACCATCGGCCGGGCGGCGCGCAATGTTAAAGGCAAAGCTATTCTATATGCGGACAGAATAACCGGTTCAATGCAACGCGCCATCGATGAAACAGAACGCCGCCGACAAAAACAAATAGAATTTAACGACAAACACGGCATCACCCCTCAGGGCATCATTAAATCTGTTGCCGATATTATGGAAGGCGCGCGAGCGCCTGGTGGCAGGCCAGGATCTAAACGGCGTGTCGCCGAAAAACCGGGCCGCTACGATGCAGAATTACCGCAAGGCAAAGATCTTTGGCACCATATCCAGGACCTTGAAAAGGATATGTTTGAGGCCGCCAAAAATTTGGAGTTTGAGAAAGCTGCCTCCATTCGAGACCAGATTTCATCACTCAAACTGCAGCAATAGCAATTATTGGTGAGTTACGGCTGTCATACACGCGAGCCAGAATGTTTTGTACTTTATGCCGCTCAATACTTCAGACGCTCGAATGTATTATTTTACGCCAAATGAAAGCGCTCACTGGAGCACAAACAAATCACTTAAAATGGCGTATAATCGCCTCTGGAACGGTCTATCGAGGAATATAGATGCTGCTTCCTTCCATTCCAAGAAAACACTTCGATCTATCGCAAATCGCTTTCTGAATTAAGGGTGAACAACCATGAGTAATTACAAGCTTTTCATCTCAGTATTATTGTTTGGGCTATCTACCGCTGCCTTTGCAGGTAAAGATACCGGAATCTATTTAGGTGGTTCATTGGGTACCGCCGGCAATGAAGTATCTGTAGGCGATGTAAACCTGGACGACGACGCTTCAGCCTACAAAGTGTTTGCCGGTTATAACTTCGGCTGGGTACCCCTGTTTGATTTGGCGGTAGAAGGCTCCTATGTAGACTTTGGTGACACTTCCGCAAGTTTTGATGGCGGTAAAATTGAAACAAGTTCAAGTGCATGGGATGTATTTGGCTTGGTAGGTGTAAATATGGGGCCGGTTGGCTTTTTCGCAAAGGCTGGTATGGTTTCCTGGGAAACAGAGTTTAATATTTCTGACCTTGAAGAAGACCTCAAAGGAAAAGAAGACGGCAGCGACCCCGCATACGGAATTGGCGCCAAATTCCAATTTGCTTCCTTTGCTGTGCGTGCGGAATACGAGTTGTTTGATGCCGGCGAAGCTGACCTGAGTATGATTTCCGTCGGTGCTGCAATTACTTTCTAGCCCAACGAATTAGTTTTCTTCTCCAGTGATTATTAAAAGCGCTCTTTTATAGCGCTTTTTTTGTTTAAGCCAGGGCATGTTGTCACTGCCTTTTTTGCTTCTGCTGCGCCAGTGAGCATATGTTTTTAATTAAGGCGCAGTGAGTGATATGTAGTTGATATAAATAAACGAGCGGTAAAGCAGTACACGAGAAAACGGCAATTGGCCCGAAGGGTTGTTCGTGAAAAGCGCCTATTCGTCGTTGCGCGGCGCTTACTTAATGCCTTAAACCGCGTTTCTCGCGCTTAAACCAAAGGTTTTTAGCGAACTATAATGAATCAATTGCCCCAAAAGACTTGCGGCTATACCGCGCCGCTATTCGGGATGAACTTCAAGGGTGAGAAAGAGGGCATACACGACTTTTCCACTTTCGCTCTCAATTTCGTAGTCGGCCTCTAGCAAGTACACACCAGCCTCTGGCCAGGTGATCTGAAATTCTCCTTTACTGGAAATAGAGGGTTGCAAGCTAGCACGTTGATTACGAAATCGCGTCCCCGCTTTGGTGATTTTAACGTGGCTATTTTTGTTATCGCCGATAGGCCTGCCATTTAACATTAATTGATACCTGGTTTGCTCCAGAGCAAATAATTCATTGGGGTGTGTGCCATGTGTCAATTCAAGGCCTTCGCCAGAAGGTCTCAGGTTTTTCGTGCTTATTTCATTGTGTGTAACAAAAGTTTGTATTCGATTAATAAATTGCAGGGCGTCAATTGCGTTGGCATCTTTTGGAAGCCTGGACTTAACGGCCTCGTAGGTCCCAAATAAGCGCTGCGCTTCCCCTTTATCCGTTTTGTAGAGTGTTACATCGATAGCGGGCTGAGAAATTTCTACACGATAGGTACCTGCTTTGTCTGCCGTAAAAAACGTGCTGGTTTTACGCCCAAGGTTGACACTGGAAAGGGAGATAATTTCGCCTACTGGTGTTACTACGCTGGCCTGCGTTTGCATCATTAAGGCGGCCATTGGGTTTGCGCCTTGCTCCTTAGTCTGCTTCTCTCCGCTGAGACTCGCGCCCCCCAAGGCAATATCCGGGTGAAAAATATCATTGGAAATACTGTAATCCAGGCTGATACTCATGGGCTTATCCCCGGACACAACGGTATGACTAGGAATAACCCAACGAGAATGGGCATTGGCGGGCACGGTATAGAGACTATTTATAGCCAACACACAGACTGCAGAAGTACTGATTGTTTTAATGCTTGCAAAAATATTCATAACTTTTCCCACTCGTTATTGATACTTCACTTTCCCGTACATTATTAGCTCGGCGCCCCATCATTTTCGGGTAACTCGCACAAAAGCTCTACGTCAAGGATTAGCGATGTGATTGACCTGTATTTCTATTTCGCCGAACTCATGGTCTTCTTTAACGGTATAACTACCTGTTGTTTTTAACTGTATTAACTCACGATGATAGCTGCGACCACCTTCCTCCCGTACCACTTCAAAATTGAGGTAGGCGTGATCCTCTAATAACGAACCTTGCCATTCAATATGGTGCACGCCCGGTTTTTGTGTGGCGCCACTTATCCCATCCAGCTGGCTGCTGGCATGCTGTTTTCGCCCCAGTTTTCTCCACCACTGCCGCAGATCTTTTAACCATTCGGCGTCGTCATACCAAATAGCGATTGTTTCTATGGCAGAACGCTCTTTCGTCTCGAGCCAAACCGCAACAAAGGGCTTGTGATAGGGGTGAGCATCGAGCTTGGGTAAGTTGAGCTTAATATCGATCTTCGTTTGACCCCCGTCCGTTTTTTGGGCTAATGCTTTAACACTTACCATCAACAACAGGCATAAAAGGAATAAAAGGTGTGCTAGCTTCATTTCATACTCCAGCAATAAACGGGACCCACAAGAAATAGATTACAAGCGGCAAGGCAAAGCCAAAGGCACCTAGAACCAAGCCGGCTTTCCGATATTTTTTGTTTTGGATGAGAATCACTAATCCAGCAACAGAAAAAACCAGCATAAATACCGCACTAATATCGATAAGCCAGGACCATACCGGCCCACTATGTCGACCCTTATGCAAATCATTAAGAATGGTAATGATTGAACCCTTTCGGTACTCCAGTGTTGCATCACCCTCCCGGCTAAAATAAGCGGTGGCATAACCGGCCGGCAACTGGTAGTCAAACACAAGCTCGCCGCTTTCACTGTCAAAATTCATTTGGTTTAAGGTGCTTAGGTTATAGCGCTTCGCCAGCAGCGTTTGTATCTCTTGAGTAGGGGCATCAGCAAGCGATAGAGTCTCTGCAATAGCAGCGTGCAGAGGTCCATTCACATCAATCAACACCGATTGCTCCGTATAATTATTTGTAAACCACTCATTATGGTTAAGAAATATTCCGGTCAAACAAAAAAACGCAAGTAAGGTGAGCAACACCATTGAAATATAGATGTGCACCACGCGCGAAACCTTGTAAAAAGCTTTATACCGCCGGGTCGACTTTTTATTTAAAGTAAGACCGCCTTGATTGTTATCAGCAAAATTGCCACTCAGATAGCCCAGCAGGGCCTTTTTTACAGCGCTAGAGTAGCAGTAGATCATAGTCTTACCCTGGGATTCATTTTTTAGTAGCGGCCAATCCTTTAGCCACTACATGATATGCACATCGCTAAAACTGATAAGCAACACTGGCTTTCAAGTTGCGGCCAGGCTCATAGTCAGTCAGGTAAAGCTCGCCAAAAACTGGATGAAATGAAGCTCCGGTGCGAGAGGCTTGCGAGGCATAGTACTCGTCAAAAATATTATCGATGCCCAAGGTTATGCTTAGACCTTCAACACCTGCAACTTGCCACTGAGCAGAAACGTTATGCACGGTGTATGCGTTTTTAGAGTTATCCAGACCCGCTCCGTCTAAATCTTTTCCCGCAGGCAGACTGCCTACGTGCATGATGTCGTAATGCAGATGAATATCTTTATCGCTAAAGAAATAATCAATATTCAAGCCGTAAGTACTGCCATAGCTTCGATCCGTTCTTGCGCCATCGAATCCCTCTTGCACCACGCCTTCAAAAGGTAACTCGATATAAGGTTCGTAGGCACTGAGCTCACTATTAACATCGGAGTAGGTCAGCAGCACGTCCAAGCTATCTAACGTAAAGCCCCAGAAAGCTTCAATACCTTGCAGCTGCATATCACCGATATTATCTTTGGGGTAGGGAGCCGCACTGAGGGTGTAGTTAATGTAATCGTAGATGTAATCATTAATTTGAGTGTCAAACGCGGTTAATCCCGTTCGGAATGTCTGCCCTTGATGGCTAATTCCAATTTCGGTATTACGGCCTGTTTCTGCCTTAATATCTTGATTGTAAACATCACCGATACCTGCTCCCACGAATACTTCAGATAATTTGGGGCCTTTGAACAGCTCGGTTGTGCTCAATTTGATACTTGTTGCACTATCTATTGCATACTCCAGGGCAAGAGCAAAGGTGGGCTCAGAATAGGTTTTATCCACGAGCTTGCTATCAATTACCCAGTGATTAAATCGCGCCCCAGGGATAATACTGAGGTTTCCCAGCGCAATACGATCTTGTATATAGACTGCACTGGAGTGCGCCTCTTCCCGGCTTTGTTGTGATGTGTTGCTTGTGAGGTTCACTCCTGTGTACTGGGTTTTATATTTTACAGTTTCCAGTCCATAGGTAAGTGTGTGCTCAACATTGCCACCCAGCCGCTGCTCAAACAATATACTCGCACCGGTATTAGTCGCTTCACCCTTGTTGTGCTCTTCCACCAGACTACCTTGCCAGACGTAAGCCTCCTCCCGCTCCAGCGAGCTGACATTGTTAAACACTACTGCCTCAATGCTTACATTATTAAAATTAGCATCGTAATTAAGCGTTGCTGTATCGCGCGTAAATGTCGTGGGGTAGAGTTGCGGCAAGCCATCGACACCTAATCGCGCACCAATAGCAATATCGGTAGCAAGCCCCATATCCGGCCGGGAGCTGTAGTCACCCTCATCTTTATAAATTTCGTAGCCCACTTTTACGCGCTGATTATCTGTTATGTCAAAGCCTACTTTTAACAAACTATCTGTAAGGGAGCCTTCCAATCCTCGCACTGTGCCGTCAGTTCCCGCTATGACCACTCCATCGCTATCCTTGATTTCGCCGCCTCCCACTTCGTAGTTATCGCTCTCCACTCGGTTAACGTAGGCAAGGACATCGATGGATTCACTCAGTTGGCCAAAGCCGGCAATCGAAGCGCGCTCAGAAGCATTGGCCGCGTAAGTTGCGTTAATGCGCGCTCCAAAACGTTTTCCATCACTGAGCATATCTTTCGCAGAGCGGGTTTTAAAACGGGCTACGCCACCAAGACTGCCAGAGAGTACAGAGTTATTGCCCACCTCAATATCGGCTTCTCGCAAGATATCAGAATGGATCTGTAGATTGCCCATGTGGTGGAACATATAGGTATTTTGCACGGCGCCATCGATCGTAACGTTCAAATCTTTATCGTCGAGGCTCCTGATAGTGATACGCTGATTTAACGAGTGTGCTCCACCCACATCCACGCCGGGAATGAAGCGCAGCAGGTCACTGATATGGTCAGCCTGACGAATAGCAATGGCCTCTTCGCCCAAGTCCAGGGACGATGCCTTAACTTTGGTGCTCCATACCTGGACTTCTTCGATCGCGGGCTTTACTTCTTCAGCGCTAGCGAACGTACTAATACAAGCCGCTATGGCCAGTACTAGAGGGTTCTTTTTTAGCAAAATATGCATAGATACCTCAATACCTCTTTATGTGCGAATGAGAATGATTTACATTGGGAGCTCATTTTACGTATATCGCACACAGGAGTAAGGGCTAATCCATATGAAAAACAGTCAATATGCTATTCAGGAGCGTCAACAAAGCCCCGACTTAAGCAAACAACAGTTACTCATGTTAGCGGCAGGCCAAAGTAGGGATGTGCTCTGGCGTAAAGAGGTAAAGAACAAGCCGATACTAGCGGGCGTGGTACGAAGTGCCAGGATTACCAGTGATTGGCATTGGCATTACGCCGAAGCCCATGCCAGCAAAAATGCAGAAGTAAGCTTTGAGGTACAAGCAGGTATGACTTTCGGCTTACTGTACGAAGGGGAATTACAACTTGAGATTAATGGTTGCCCGCACAGTTTAAAAGCAGAGGCCCCTTTGGCTTTTTGCTTTTCCAACGCAGCACCACTGCGCTTAAGACGACGATTTAAGGCGAGGGCTCGCGTACACAAATTTACCTTGGGTACCACTGGTGCGTGGCTTACGTGTATGGGGCTAGAGACTCTCATGTGCCAAGGCCAACCTCAGCTACAAAAGTTTGCAGCCACTGATGAAATCGTCACCGCAGTAAATTCATTACTCGCGTTACCGAACGAGACCAGCGTGCAACAAAAGTTTCAGCAAATGTCTAATATCGCCACCTTGCTTTCAGCCGCAGGAGAAGAGCTTGATAAAGGGGTACGTTGCCTTCTTAAACATGCACATGCACCCCAGGCACCGGAAACGCTCGAGCAAAGAGTACAGGCTTGTGTACGCGATATCGTTATGCGGGAAAATATACAACTATCAGATCTTCAAGTAGACGAACTGGCAAAGTCACTGGGTACCAGTGCCAGTAGTATGCAGCGCATAGCGAAAAAATGCTTTGGCGAGAGCCTGTTAAAACACATTCGCCAGGCAAAACTAGCAAATGCTTTAAATGCAATGAAAGAACGAAATTTCACTATCGGAGAGGCTGCGTTTTTAGCCGGATACAAGCAGGCGTCCAACTTTTCTCTGGCTTTTCGAAAAGCTTATGGCTTCTCTCCTGGAGAAATATCAAAAGCTGAGAAGGACATGTAGTTGGATTTTTGAACTTTAAATAGCCACGCATTAATGTAATTTTTTGTGCTTATACGCTCGTTAAATATAAACGGTAAAGATTTTATTCACGGAAACGGCCACGAGAATTCTATCGACCACCGGTTTTAATACCTTGCTGTTGGTATCTTATTGCCAATGGCTAATTTGCCAGAACCTAATTGACAGAACCTAATTGCTAGTAGCGTCCTGTGCAATCAGCCATATTGTCGATCCAGCTTTCTATCACACTGAGCGCCGCCTGATCGATAAGATTTGTTCCCAACGGCGGCATCCTATGGTCGTCCGCAGTAGCCATTCTTTCGTAAAGTACAGACGAAGCTGCAGAGCCGGGAGCGACGACCCGTGCATTAGTAAGCCCCCAATTGCCATCAATAGGTGCTACATCACAAATTCCAGTATCCGCTAGGGATGTTTGAATACGTAAATCGATCTGTGCTGCTGTACTGTTCGGCCGGTGGCAACCACTGCAATTGGAGTGCAAATAACTTCTTGCTCGCAGTGCTGTACTGGCTGAATTGTCGTTGATATCAGCTAATTCACTCACTTGAGTCGCTGTTGGCAGGGAGTATAAATAGCCCGCCTGATATAGCGCGTCATTTTGATTGGATGTGATGCCGCTTTGCGCATAGCTGTGTTCAGTATCTAATTGACTGGCTTCTATCCCCAAAGACACCTGCGCCGCACCGGTATGACACACATTACACTGAGCTTGGGAGGGGAAGGTGTGAATAAAATTGCCCGTGTTAAGCTGTGTTTCTTTATCCAATAATATTGCATCATTTTTAGCTTCCAGCCATTGATAGCTGTAACCGGCCCAACCAGTGTTGTGATTCATTAAAAGACGGGTTTCTATAATACTTTCCCCGTCGAAAAAGTTTTTAATCAGCACAGAGCCAGTAGGGAAAAGAAAGTCGCCACTGGTATCGATGCTAATTTTTGTACCATCTGGAATTGCAAAATAACGGGTTTTATCAGCGCCGTCTGACCACAGCTTGGACTTTATGCTATAGGGAACCACGCCTTCTGCTGCTTGCAGGTCGGGAGTGGAAGAAAAACAACCTGTTTGTGATAGCTGTTGAGCAATACTGATGGAGCTATTTTCACTGTAAACAATTTGGTAAATACCATTGCCTGCCGAGCCATTGATCGCAAGCACATAAACTTCTCCATCGTTAGCCTGGGCGAAGCTGGCAACGTTTGTAGGCGCATTAGCGACAGTTTCATTTTCATAGTTTTCACCATTGCGCCAAATGCGAGAAATTTCACCGGTACAATAATCTGCGTAAAAATAATGGCCATTTATTTCCGGGCTCTGGGTTCCTCTGTATACAAAACCGCCGGTAACAGAAGCACAACCGCTTTGACTGTACTCGTGCACGGGCAGCGTCAATCCGCTCGTGCTACAACTTTGCCCGGCAAAACAGTGATTTCCTTCCATAAGCGGCCAGCCAAGGTTATCTCCCGCTTTCACTATATCAAGTTCTTCATAAGAACCTTGCCCCACATCGGCCAACCAAAGCTCACCGGATTGCGTATCAAAACTCCAGCGCCAGGGGTTGCGTAAACCGTAGGCGTAAATTTCTGGCAAAAAAGCATCATTGCCAACAAAGGGATTGTCGCTGGGTATGGCGTAGGGCTCGCCGTTGTCCACATCGATACGCAAGAGCGTGCTGTGCAGGCTTGATGTGCGCTGTCCGTGACCGTATTGGTCATTAGAACCGCCACCGTCGCCAAAGCCTATATACAGGTAGTTATCCGGGCCAAAAGCAATATTGCCACCATTATGATTTCCCGCGGGCTGCAGCAAGCGCAGAATTTCTTTTTCTGTAGAGCCAGCAACTGGCAGGCTACCGCTAAAGGTAAACCTCGAGATAATGGAATAGTCTTCTGAGTTGATGTAAGAGATATAAAAATAACCTTTCCTGGCAAAATCGGGATGAAAAGCAAAACCCAAGGCTCCGCGTTCAAAACCGGTTCTAACACTCGCGCTGATATCTACTAGCGTTTCGTAGCTGCTGGTGTCTGGTGAATTTTGAAAGCGAATAATTTGCCCTTCACGCAACAAGGCATACCAATGGCTATCCCGACCCGGTGCCTGGTACAAGCCAAGTAAGCCGTTAAGCGCCGGCAGATCAGGAAAGGCGGGGATCAATTGAAAATCACCGTCTCCACTTGAAATTTGCGCGGGCGCCAGGCAAGAGGTGTTTGAATGTCGAGTAAGCGCAGCACCGGGTTCTTGACTGGGCTGTTGTGTAGGTTGCAGGCTGGTGGGCTGTAGTGTCGGCTCTTGGCTGGGCGTCGAAGTTGGCGCCTCAATAGTAGGTCCAGGGGTAGAACCGTCTCCACCACCACATGCGGCAATGATCGCGAAGGGGAGGGCTAGTAGAATTTTCAGACATGTAGGGTAATTAGACATCTACGCTCCCGGCCAAAGCCTTGGCTTATTGTGCTAATAACAGCCAGTATATAATAACCTCAGTCGGACGCTTCACTCTTTTACAAATCATTGCAATTCAAGCTAGTGGCCTTTCACTCTACTCGCAGGTTCTTCTTTTCAATAAGCTTTTCTTCGTCACGCCAACTTATGCGCAGGTCCAGCCGATTATTTGCATTTTCTCGGCGCGCGGTCACTTTCAGGTTTAGCAAACCCTCAGGTTTTAATACGACCTCGCCATCCTCATCGCTAAAATTGAGCTTGCCCTTGGCCAAGCCTTTGGTAACAGCTTTGAGAATATCCTGAATGGACTGAGCATCCTGTAGGGATTCATGGGTAAAAAGATTTTTATTCTGCTGCATGGCAAACCGCGCTTAGTCTAAATGTTTCGGAGACTACCATTTTAGCAAAGGGGTAATCGTCACTGATACTAATAATCTTATTATCTCGAAAGCACACCTTGCAGACCTTTTTTAGCGCGGGAGTTTCTATCCTGTGTGGTATCGCACTCGATATGGAGCTGGCCCTGACGCAGTGCCAACCTTTGGCCCTGCAGACGACTCCTATGCCCTTGGACTATTGCATGAATACCCATCCTGTGCAGCCGAGTAAGCCCCAGTTCGGTTAGCGGCAAAGACACTGCGCGATACTGTGTTCGCATCATGTTTGCCACTGTTACCATAATCAAAGGTGAAAAGATCTTGTTTGATTTGACTTTTAAGCAGCTGGTTTGAGTGCCTAACACCGTGCTCCAGGCTTAGGCGCGCAGCTGTATCGCTTTGGCTTGATGCTTACATAGCCTGCTAACATTTTGCAAAAAAAAACCTCAGGCTTATCGCGGTAGGTCTGAACGCTGCTCTATGACCCCATTACGAAGCAGTGCGATGGCAATGCGTGTCATATTGTTTTTTCTAATTGGTGTAAAAAGGGGATAAGCTGCTTATATTTAATAAGCTCGCAAGCGCTGGCGACACTTAGCCACTCTCTACCGCGATGGCGCTCCAGCCATGCTGCCTCATCGCAAACTTCGCTTACTGCCAGTGAAAACACTTCCACACTGCACTGCGCGCCCCATTTTTGATATTGAAAACTACCCAGTGCCTTTTTCTTTATCTTTCCTTTTACTCCAGCTTCTTCCCAAGCTTCTTTTTCGGCAGACTCACAAGCACTTAAGCCCGGGTCAATTATGCCCTTGGGAATGCCCTTGTGGAAGTGACCACTGGAACCAACCAACATTACCTCCAATCCGTTTTCCCCGGTTCGATAGGGTATTGCTGCAGATTGATTGTAATAATATGCAGGGCGTAGCCTTTGCTCTTTAGAAGCCGGTGTAGGGTAAGCAAATGTTTTCGGTAATTGGCCTAAATGGAGTGGGGCGCTGGTTTGGCTCGCACACACTGTTTTTGAATCTGACCCGCCTGAAGTGTTTACATCTAATCTCAGCAGAGAGTTTCTGGCAAATGTGATTTTACACTTTATGTTCTTTAACAGCCCAAGAACTACGCGCTTAAGAGTAGCTTTATCTGCAACAAGCAGAACCTTTTTCTTGCTATGAATGTTATTCCCTGATGCGACCAATAAAAATTCCATAAATTTTTCTTCATCCAGGAAGAAAGGGGAATCTACCCTACGAATTTCATTTATTGGGTAACCCATTACTTTGCAGCATTTTTCTGCACTGGTACGCAAAGCAGATGTAGAAGCAGAAGAAGCGGGCTTGCATTCAGAGTAAAAAACGTAATCGGGCGTGAGCCCCTGACCAAGCAAGTAGTTCCCCAGCAATTGTGCAGAGAGTTTACTGGCTTTCTTTAATTCCTGCTTATTGGTGGACTTGCCTTTTCCGGGCCTATACAGTTGCAGTTCGATCATTGCCGTGCTCAGAATAATTGCTCAATCAAGGTACAAGCTTCAGTAAAATTCCTATCTCCTGTTATTTCGTATACAGGCGTAGAACTCAGCATTTCCAGGTAGGCGATGTTGTTAAAACCGGGGTCTTGGCTGTTGAAACTACCATCCAGTTTTTGGTGAAATGGCCCGGGGGATTTCATAATTGCCTGCAATAAATCGGGTCTCTGCCGAAGATCAATTTGTGTTAGCTGTGTTCCATCACCGGGAGCAAACTGCCAGTTTAATACCACAAAGGCCGCTAATTCAGCCTCTGTGCTCAAACGGTTTTCTCCATAGTGCTGTTCGATATTTACATCGTATTTTTCTTCGTGTAACCAAAGTTCTTCTTTGGACATAGCCGAAAATTGCTCATGTTGTTCGCAGCTTAATAAGGCGTGCAGACGAGGGTTGTTTACGATGGTTCCCGGGTTTATTCGCGGGAGCTTTGGGATACCTGCAGCGCACACGGTGTCATCCTTTTTATCGATCAGCAGACGATCATTTGTTAGGTAATTCCATTGTTTATTATCCAGCAAATGCAACATCAGCGAGGATTTCCCTCCACCGGATAAGCCAGCCAGCGCAAGGCCCCGTTGATTTTTCGATAAAGCCGCTGCATGACAGATCAACCAGCCTCGTTGTTGCAAGTAAGTAATATATTGTGTGTTTATAAAATTGATTACTTGATTGTTATACGCGATACAAGGCCCCGCTGCCAAACACAGGTTTTTACTCTGCAGAAAGACCATTCCAGTGCGCACTTTCCGTATTATTCGGCCGCCCTCAATATCACTGTAACTGTCTTTTCTGCCTATTTTCCCTGCTTCTCTTTGCCATTCCTGATATTCAACATCGAGTGAAGGCGCAGGGCACTCAATCGCCCTCACTTCGAGGACTTCTTTGCTACACTGGCCCTGTTGTATGCTTGCTTTAAAATAGCGGCTTAAAATTTTAATAAGTTCAGCAGAGTTACTTCTTACGCGCAAAGAAACCCGGCCCATATCCAGCAGCAGCTGTGCATCACATAGCGCCAGAGAACCTTGCAGCTGATTCTGTACATCCGCTACAGTGAGCGCCGTGTTATCGATAATCATTTTTTTCTGTCCGATAGTGTACTGTCTAATTACCACTGCTTTTAAGCAGTGCCGAGGTCTAGTTTGGGCCTTGCCGCAGCTGGTCAACGATATAATCGCTGTACCTGCTGGCCGCATTTAACCCAGTGCCCTCTAACGCTCCCTTAAAACCGCCAAAAGCAGATACTTCAAAAATTATTGGGCCCTGATCTGTTTCTGCCAAGTCCACAGTGGTGAAGTCCATATTAAATAGAGCCTGGGCCTTATAGCCCAGCTCGATATAGGCTTGCGGCAATTCTGCATTTTCATAGCGGCCACCACTGTTGATAGTGGTATTCCAGCTGTCAGTTTGCGCAACACGAGCATAAGCACCAAGATATTTTCCGCCAAGAAATACCAGCCCAAGATCGCGCCCCGGCAACTCAACTTTCTTTTGAATATACATCATGGGGTTGTCTTGCTTAAATACTGCTATAGCTGTGGCTAGATCTTGCTGATCTTTCTCTAATACGCACATACCGCGAGCTTTAGTCGAGAACAGGGGCTTAAAAACAGCTGCTTTAAAGGTGTGCACTGCCTGCATTGCTACTTGCACGTTCTCCGTTAGCACCGTTTCTGGCATAGGAATACCAGCCGCCGCCATGCTGACAGTACAACTTGCACGGTTGAGCATGCCAAGCATAGATCCTACGGGGCTAAACACACGAACACCCTTTTGCTCTGCGTAACGCAGTAGCTCAAGCCTGTCCAAGGCTGCAGGGCTGTATTCAGCACTAATTTTTTTAACCGCAATCCCATCCAAACTGCACAGGTCGAAATCCCCATACCGCAGTTCACCGCGTTGCAAGTCCAATTCCACCTCGGCCATATCGATGACCAGTCTGTAGCCTGTTTTTTCTTCCAAACAGTCCGCAAGCGTTTCGGTAGACCATTTTCCCGGTACTCCAACCACAGCAACCTTTAAATCAGTCAACGAAAACCTCCTTCACATTCAATTTGAATTTTTCCGGCTTACTTAGGTCTGCGTCCAGTATTTTCTCCATTAAATACCGTGAGCGGAAAAACATATCACGGGCCAGAGTGTTGTCTAATATAAAGCGGGTTGATGTCGCAAAGGAGCGCGCCAGACCCAGTGCTAACCTAATATCGAAGGTAATATCATTCTGGCTTTTGGCATATCGACGGGTACTGCGGTAAAAATCTATGGCAACCGACATTATGCGCTTTCTTAAACCTGCGTCTAAGGTTTGTAAACGATAGTTACTTACCATAAAAACCGAAACATCTTGCGCATAGTCCATGTAGCATGAGCGATGCAAATCAATAAAGTTAACCCGCTTTTCGATTGGGTCAAATATAATATTATCTACATTAAAATCACCGTGGATATACACAGAAAAAGGAGCAAAAAGCTTTGCTTCAATACTTTGACAGCGTCTTACAAGCGTATCGAAGGGCAATAGACTTAGCTCGCAAATTTTGCTTTTAGTTTGGCAGAACTCCGGGTGCAGTTTGTATACCTCTGCCATCCGTGTATCCATCTGCCCCATAAAACTGGCTGAAATCGCTTTATTTGTTTGAGTTTCCCGCCACACAGAGCGAAGCGTATCGCAAATTTTCCGAAAGGCTTCTTTAACAAGCTCGTCCGATTCATTTAACACAATTTGCTCAAAAGTTAAGCCGGGCAAATGCTCTATAAGAATTGCTGCTGATTGGCCACGTTTTTTATAGGCCAGTATCTTAGGCGCCAAACCCGGGTAAACTTCATGCCAGCTTTCAACGCCTTCACGCTCCTCTTTTACCTTTCGTTTTAATCCATCCTTAAAAATTGCAATATAGTTATCATTACTACTATCATTACTGCGCTTGTTTGATGCTATGCCTGAAACAGCACTGCCAGAACGCGTATCCGCAATGTGTTCTATCTGAAGTCCTTGTTGGTCGGATTCTAAACTCCCCATCATTGACTGCAAGGAATAATATCGCTCAAAGTTAACCGGTTGGCCTATGTTTGCTGATATGAGCGCTTCACTGATATTAACCAGGGTTTCTCCCATTTGCTTGATGTGCCAAGCGATAAAAAGTGCATGTATTCCATCTTCTGAGTGTTTTTTCGTCTGCGCAGATGATTGGTAATCGGAGAGAAGCTTTCTGTAGCTTTTATCTAACTGTGTTTCCACCTGGCCAAGCCGTATGGCTTTAGCAGAATTACTCTGCTCCAGCGCGGGTTCGATTAATGCTACGCCTGCACGTATTTTTCTTATTGAATTTACGGTTCCTTTTTGTGGAATAGCCGCGAAATCATTCACCAGATCGGCTTGTTTTACACAACCGCGACTGAGTTCAGCGATCCTTTCCAGGTCAGTTGCAATTAAATCGACACTGCGGAAACGAAGGCGTTCTAAAGTGCTTTTTTGCCTCCTATCGGCCAAGGTATCGATACAGGCCGTATGAATGCGCAATTTGAGATTATAGACATAACCACTGCGATCCATAATTCTGCGCGCAATAGAGAGCGTAGGGCTAGTGCTGAAGAATTGTTGTAGTAGATTTAGCTGCGAATCCACCTCAACACATAAGAAATGAAGATTCTCTTTTACAGCCTTTGGCAGAGACCGGGCCATTAACCTTTACCTGTAATGCTAATGAAGTAATTCAAGGTGGACGTCAATTCTTTCTAAAATCTGCCCGGTCGTCATGAACTTAACGACTTAAACTTAAGGAACCTCTGATTAAGTATGGAATATAAGTATTGTCTCACGACGCCAGACAAGGCGGTACTCAAACACGAGTTGTATTATCTTGCACCAGCTCAGGTTGAGGCGTAGTAAAGTTGAAGTGCTTGAGCAGCGCATTCCACTGTTCCCGGTTTTGGTCGAGATGTATATTCGTGTGCCCTAGGCGAAAGCTCTGTGTTCCAAGTATTGTGACGGGCTTTTTGCCCGGATTCATGCTGCAGCGACAGAGGGTGCCTTTAAGGTAGGACATAGCTTTAAACCAGAGGTCATCAGCGGTAGGCGCCAGCTTGAGAAAGAGTTCCTGATTTGTCACTTCATCCATAAAACAACCTGCGGGATAGAGTACACCGCCATAGCCAGCGGGCATGAGTGCAGGGGAACTATGTCCATTGCGCCTTATTTTTTGCCACTCAAGGTAGGGCAGGGTATTACCCTCTTTATCGTAAGTTATCAGGTGGCCGCGATTGGTTATAATTTGTTCGGGGTAAAGAAGGTGCTCTTGAAACAGGTTTTCGAGCCAGGTTCTCTCATACATGGCGTCATCATCACAGGTGACAATCACACTGCCAGGAAAAGCATCGAGAGAGTGAATCAGCTTCCTGTGGGGACAGGTAAGGTTTGAGTAGCGGATCTCAAAAAGCTCGCTTTGCAAGCGCTTGAGCTTCTTTGGCACTGAATGCCGCAGTTCAGCATTTAACCAAAGGATGATCTTCTCTGGTAACACCGTTTGGCGCAGCAGGCTCCGAATCGTTATGTGCACATACGACAAACGCGTTGGAATGGTAGTTAGCGAAACAACAACAGGTCTGCGCTCACACTCTGTCTCCAGCAACTGCCCCACTGGAATCGCTTCCAGCAAAAGTTGATTAAGTAGTGCTCCAGGTATTTCTTTTAATTTCATAACCGATAGCTGTTACGCAGCTCACACTACCTACTAGCAGCTCCTAAACTTGGTGCAAGGATGTAAATCCAGGGAAAGACTGGCGAATTCTAGCGGTAGCCAGCTTATTTGGCTACCGCCCAAGTATGAAAGTTAAAAGTAACAAGAAAAAACACCCACGAATAAGTGTCGCATGTGACAAGGAATGAAGGAGTTACCCACAGTTACCGCTTGTTTCGGGCATATCATTTTCCAACGTCCAGGCCTTAGCGCGGCACCTGCCCCTGATACACCCAAAACAAGGTGGCCAGTACAGTACCTGAAAATAGACATTACTCGCTATACACCCTGTAGGCATTGTGCAGGCAACAAGGGCTTTGCGCACTTATGATCTGCGCTTATCCACATGCGCCGGGGCATACCAGATAATCCACGCACTTATAGGCGGGTCTTGTCACATTAGGGAGCTACCTTGGACTATCCATTTAAACAGGATGTAACAAGACCAGAATAAGCATTACACAGCAAAAGGAAAGGAGAGGCCTCTTTTGGATAGAGCACTATGCAGCAAAGAGCTCGAAAAACAATCTTTGATGTGGGTGGGGTTTCAGACCCCAAAGAGAAAACCTTTTAGAACAGATTAACATTTTTTAACATTTACAGAGTAGAGCACGCCTAAGGCAAGGTGCCGGTAGCTTCCAAACAAGTGATTCAAAATCATACATTTTGTAACTAGGCTGGGCTAGAGACCTGTTATTGAATGTAATAACAGTTTCTGGCTATTCCCCGCAGGAAACTCAGACGAAACACGAATTTTCAAACCAAGTGCTTACAGTTTCCTGGCGCGAAGATACCCCGTCGACGCCGGAACAATACCAACAATGAGCGCTCCAATTAATACGTACAGGGCTACGAGAAAATAAATTGATAAAATGCGGTAGGTAGCAATATCGATACCATATGCTATGGCCAAATCCTCGCCAAATAGTCTAATCGCCAAAAGAAACGTTGCCCCTCCTAAAGCTAAGCCAAGCGCGCCAATTAATACTCCTTCTACCTGAATTAAAATAAATATTAAGAAAACCCCGGCGCCCAATGTACGTAATACAGAGAACTCATAAAATCTCTCACGCAAAGTCGCTATCATTACCGCGCCCATCCCCAACAAAGAAGCGAATAAAATCAATTTCGCCATTAGATCTATTACGCTTTCTATCCCCCGGCTCATTTGCCACAATTGTGTCAATGTCACACCAGGCAAAATTGCCGTAAGAGGTTCAACGACGGATGTATTTATCTCGCGCTGCACTTTAAAGGTGGAAAGCTTAGTGCTTAAACCCACCATCGCCGCTGAAATACTTTTTGGTTCAATCTCCTTCATTTCTGCATTATGTAAGTGTGCTGCTGATGTGTGATGTATTGCGTCTAAGCCTGCGAGCCTAACATACAGTGCATTGTCCACCGGTGTTCCGGTGGGCTCTAAGAGGCCGCTTACTATAAAAGGAAAAGCATCATGCGTCTTAAAACTCGTCTTGCCTAGCCCGTGCGCAATAACAAGTTTTTGACCATTTTTGTAACCAAGATCGCGAGCAACACTTGCACCCAGAACTACCTCATAGGTATCGGTAAACGCTTTTCCCTGAGAGAAAACTAAAGGCCGAGACTGGCCGTATTGAAAGCGGGTAAAGAATTGTTTTTCCGTCCCAACAACGCGAAACCCGCGGTGGGAATCTCCCAAGCTGATAGGAATACTCCACGACACGTCAGGAAGGTTTGTCAAATACTGATAGCTTTTCAAGGACATGTTTTGCGAGGGTTGACCAATACGAAAAACCGTAGTCAACAATAAATTAATATCGCCCGTGCGAGGCCCCACAAGTAAATCGACGCCCGATACAGTGCTGCTAAAACTCTGTTTAGCGGTATAGCGCAGGTACTCAATACTGAGTAGTGTAAAAACGCTAACAGCGAGCGCTGCAACAGTTATCAGTACTGCACCACGCCGAAAACAAAGGCTTTGCCACGCAAGCTTTATAAGCATTCTTTTACCCACTAGTTGTCTTCAATGAAATGGCGCTGGTGGAAATATCCGATAAATCTATTGTTTGCCGAAAATAGGGGGCAAGGCGCTTGTCATGGCTAACGAATACGACAGTTGTGGCGGGGTTAAGCGACAGGTGATTCATGAGCACTGTCATGAATTGCTTTTGATTACACGTATCCAAAGCTGAAGTTGGCTCGTCAAATAATAGGAGCTCTGGTGAATTAATGAGTGCGCGGGCAATGGCCACACGTTGCTGTTGCCCAATACTTAATGCATTTGCTTTTTGTTTCCAAACATGTTTTGTTAAGCCTACTTGTACTAATAGCTGTTCGGCCCTCCCTTTCGCATGTTTAGTTAAGCCGGCCAAGCTGGCCGCCAGTACCACATTATCAAGTACCGACAAATACGGCATCAGGTTAAATTGTTGGAATACCATACCAATTCGCAGCGATCGGAAACGATCACGTTTTGCCTTAGTTAAACCGGCTATTTGAGTTCCGGCGATTGATAATTGCCCAAGCCCAACACGAAGACCACAAAGAAGCTGTAACAGCGTGCTCTTCCCGCAGCCAGATACGCCGTGCAAAAAAATATGCTCCCCTGAAGCTACCCGCCATTGATCAATAGACAGCGCATCTACCTCCGCCGTGGGGTAGCGAAAGACAAGCGATGAAATCTCTATCGCCGGCTCACAGGAGGGCGCCATTTGTTGTTGAGGTGGTATACCTTCTTTCTGCTCAGACATAATGATACGATATATCTAATATTTGAGTACTAAAGATAAGCCTTATGAATCAAGCGCTCTATTCAACAATCCACTTTTTCTGCCTGTGCACTATTGCTATATTTTCGGGATGCTCCCAAAAAGAAAACAATGAGCCTGCCAGTAGAGTGAAAGATTCAAACGTTGAACGCAATTTAAGTACCAATAAACATCTAAATAAAGCCAACGACACATCCCACGGGGCTATTAGTTACACTCCAATAGAGTGGACCGATCTTTTGCCGGACCACGATTTGGAGGCGCTTGAAAATCCGCCCGAATACCTTGCGAATATCGTAGACGGCAGCGAGGATGATCAACTTCCAAGCCAACTCAAAGCAGAAGCCTCAGCTAATAGCAGCGAGGGAAGCAGCGGCAGTGCAATCGAACACCGCTACCAACAAGCTCTCACGTCACAAGATATCAGACCAGAGTTCAATGGCCGCCATGTGCGGATTCCCGGCTTCATCGTTCCGCTCGAATTCGACGACCTTCAAACTATAACAACTTTTTTCCTGGTACCTTTTTTCGGGGCTTGTATACACATGCCGCCACCACCACCCAACCAGATTATTTATGCCGAGTATGAACCTGGCATGCGGCTGGAAGCCCTGTATGATCCCTTCTGGATTAACGGCACCCTGACTACAAACATGGTAGAAAACGACATGGCAACAGCAGCCTACTCGTTAACAGTCTCTGCAATAGAACCCTATACGGAATTTGTTTCTCAAGAAGATGAATTTGAGCGCGAATAAAACTCCCTCTCATGTCATCACCTGAGCGAACTATTTTTCGATACACTGTAGCAGTTCATTTTCGTCGACTAGCTTGCTACCACGGAAAATTATCTCTAAGCGACTTTCACTACAATCATCCAATTCCATTTCGGTCATGGTGTCAGATGTCAGGTTGTAACCAAAAACACCTTCCCTTGTGATAAAGACGCCTTTTGCGCGCTCCACTCCTAATCCGCTTAACCAGGCAAACAGGGCAGTGCGATTAAACAATTTATCGGGCGAAAAACGCCAGCCGATACTCTGGTAAGCTTCTCCTGAATTTTCTACACGAAGGAAGCCGCTTTCTGGAATTTCTTGGTCGTTAGCATTTGCAGCCGGGTTCATTGAGTGATTATGATGGTGGTGGTGCTTAAGATTTTTCGCCACTATTGATTTACCGCTTAGTACGGCGGTATCAACATTGCCTTTCACAGCAAAATGGATGGGTACCGATTGATCTCGACGCGAGGTGACATAATCAATTAACTCTTGCTGAGATTTTTCACTATACAAGTCAGCTTTATGGCCGACGATAACATCAGCCATATCAATTTGTTGATTAAAGGTTTCGTGCTCTGTGTAGCGGGTATCGGCAATTTTTCGCGCATCCACTAAGGTGATACATTGCTGGATATTCAATACGTCTTGATAATGCTCTGCACTCAGGACTTCCAAAACCTCTTTAGGGTGACCCAGCCCCGTGGGTTCAATTAATAAACGATCGGGTTTCGCTCGAGTAAGTAATTGATTTAATGCTATCTGCATCGGTAATCCCGCAGCGCAGCACATGCAACCGCCAGGCACTTCACGTACATATATACCATCGCTTTCGCTATGTCCGCCCTGAATTAAACCGCCATCAACGCCTATTTCGCCAAACTCGTTAACCAAGACAGCCCATCTTTCATTAACAGACTTTTGTTTAAGTAAGTTCAGAATTACTGTCGTTTTACCCACACCTAGAAAACCCGTAATTATGTTTGTGGGAACTCGACTAATACTTTGCTGGCTATGCTTCATTTGGCTTGCTTTATAGTGTTTGGATTACCAGAGACAATCATTTGCCTCTGGTTTCGGTCGACATTCAAATAGAAACAACTAGAACGCCCTGTATGACACGCGGAGCCCGACTGATTAACTTTGCATAATATGGCGTCGCCATCACAATCAAATGACATCGACACTAGGTTTTGGCTATGGCCACTTGTTTCACCCTTTTCCCACAACTTCCGCCTGCTTCTTGACCAATAGGTAACACGCTTTGTTAACAGGGTCTTATTTAACGCATCTTTATTCATATATGCCAGCATCAGCACCTGGTGAGTCTCTGCATCTTGAGTCACAACCGGTATTAAACCGTACTCATTAAAAGCAAGTTGATCAATGATATTTTCCAAGGTAAAAGCTTCACCACAGTTAGCGAGTTCAATAGACTGAAAGAACTGACATTTCATAGTATTCAACCTGCTATTCAGGCGCTTCATGCTCAGAGCATGCACAATTCTCATCGTGCTGACAAAGCCTGTAGTTTCTAAAGTGACCATAAGCAATGAGCGTCGCCCCAACCAGCGTAAAGAGCTTTTCACCCGCCAGCCCCAAAATCGGCTCTAAGCTTACCGCGAGCAACAAGAAAACCAGCCCACACGCACCTACGGCCAGGAGATGTACTCGCTTGTGTTTTTTACAGCCGAGCGACAGGGCATAAATACTGGTTGGAAAAACGACGAGAAACATCCAAAAATGAAATGCTTCGGTGTCGAGGTTTAACGATGCCATACTTGGAAGCAAAACCAACAAAAGAGGTAGCGCCAAACAGTGAAGCGTACACAGCAGCGACAAAGCAATAGCCGCTTTATCTGAAAAATACGAAATTTTTATCAAAACAGGGGGTCCTTAAGCGGCATTGTCTAAACAACTATCACAGAGACACTGCAGTTCAATTTGAGAGTTCATGAGTTTGTAACCTGCTCTAGCCACTTGCATACCCAACTCATCAACTATCTTTTTTGAAATTGCAATTTCTTTCACATTCTGGCATTTTCCACAGATCAAAAACTGCGGAATCTCGTGGGCATGGTCGCAAGCAATATGCGAACAGGCGACATACTTGTTAGCAGAGCTTAACTTATGAACCAACAACTCCGCTTCTAAAAAATCCAGAATGCGATATACCGACATCGTCGGCATACTGGTGTCGGACGACCTATTGTAAGCATCGGCTACCTCGTAAGCAGACATTGGCGAATTTGAGCGCAATAATAATTCCAATATGCGTTTACGCTTTTCCGTTAATCGTCCGCCCGAAAGGGCGCATATATCTTCAGCTTTGCCCATAATCTTGTTCATCTCTTGTTTTTTCATTGCACTATCTCCAAGGTGCGTGTTCTTTTATTCAATTCGCTCATACCTTGCTTACCATTTATTATCCAGAGCACACTAATGGCCTTAAAATCGGGGTATTCATTAAAATACCTAAAATTGAGTTTAGGAATAGCCGTATGTTCACAAAGCCACTCATATCGCGAGTAGATATCGCGGTGCTCTGCGTAAGCCTCACCATCCTGTTCATGATTATGGTGATGTGCCTGACTAAGGTGTTGCTCATGTGACTTGTCGTGTTCCGGCCTTTTGAAAGGTAGTTCAACCATACTACTTTCCAACACACATGCAGGCTGCAACACAATAAGCTCATCGGGTCGCTGGAGTTTTTGATTGAGCTTCTCATGTACCTTCCATTGTGGATCTGAGCGTGGTTGATGCTCAAAACCCAGCATATTGGCCGCAGGTGTCGTCATTTCTACCACTAAGTGCCTATTTTCAAACACCAGAGTAACGTGGGCTTGACCATGTGTATGAGCATCTTGGCTGTGCTGAGCAAATGCACCTACGGAACCAAGTGTCCCGTATATCACAAATATAATAATCGATTTTAGCTTCATAGCTGCAGTGTAACTCTGCTATGTCTAAGGCCAATGTTAAGAAAAGAAGCGGAAGCAAGGCTTCCGCGAAAAGCCCATGGAGAGGCAAATTTGTGTTAATGATTAATTAATGATCATGAGCTTCAGCTATGCCTAACCAGGTAATCATTGCCGGTGCATATTCAAGCTCAATATCGCCGACGATTTGTAAGATCTCCAAATCGATGATTAACACGTGTTGCTCAATTGGGTCGGCGATATAAGCCGAATGTCCGTTCTTAGCCAGGGTCATGGAAAAATTCATACCCTCAGGCATCGTGCTTACATCAGCATTGGAGACGTCCAGACGCGCGCCGTATTCCCAATGGGTGTGACCTCCATCGAGGTGTGGCTCAATCAAGGTGAGGTAACCTTGATCATCCAAAATAGCGAATTGTTCAGCTTCATAGGTAAACTCACGCGCTAGCGGCATGGCACCGGCCATAGGCTGCCAATCAATAAGTTCCATATTGGCTTCGGCTGGGTCAATTGAAAAAAACTGAATCGCATCACTTGTGCGCGCGCTTGCTTGACCGATTAATTGGCCGCTCTCATGATGCCCCCACAAACTACCAATGCGCAGACCTTCCGCCATTTCGTCAGAGTTTAACAATTTTTGTGCGCTGTAAGTATCATCGCCATTATCAGTCACTAACAACACACCGTCGCTGCAAGCAAAAACGACATGTGTCTCGTTTTGTGCAGCGCCGTGTAAATCGGGGCAGGGAACATCAAAAGTTTGCTCCAATTCATAACTGCCATCGTGAAGGTGATAAACGCCCACTTGGTCGGGTAAAATAGGGTTAGACGATGTAGATTCAGCATCATCACGGCGAAGGCTTGCCAGCAAATGTTCACCGCGAGGCTCTGCAACACCGTGCTGAGGCATAGAAAACTCTACCGCCAATGGTGTATCGCTTTCTTCAATCATATGATCGTCAAACACTTGCACTCCGGCATTCGCGCCGGTAGTGGCATCGCCATCCATAAACACCGCCACTTGCCCATCGTGCGGGACAAAATGTGTGGGGCGGCTGCCGCTTAAACTGAAGTTCGATAAGCTTGGCATTGTTGTGAATAAATCAAAATGGTCATCGTGGGCTTCTTGCCATAAGCCGCCGTCAATAAAACCGACTTTGTCTGCGTTACGTTCTATCAAGGCTGCATAGCGGTAACCACCGGTGGCATACACAGCACCCGGCAGTGCATCTAGACTAACTGTAGCAAGCAAATCGCTGTCGCTTAGATCGTATACCTCGGCCTCAATATCCACGGTATTAACAATCAGCAATCGGCCGGCAGAGACGCCTCCGGGCTCACCACCATCATGATCGTGGTCGTCATCAACCGGAATCGAAGCTTTTTCGTTGATGGTTGTTTTTACATCGCCACAGCCAGTGAGCACCATACTGGCACTTACTGCCAGTGAAAGTAAAAGTGGCCTATTAAAAAAAATTTTCATGTGTTTCCTCTAAGTTCGAAATATATTTTCACAAGTAATCGTTGTTTGTAGTCTTGGCTCATTAAAAATATCCACGAAGACCTACAATGAAATTACGACCAGGGCGTGGCGCCACATCTTTAATAAATGAGGTATGCACACGAGCTTCGGTGTCCGTAAGGTTTTCAGCTTTGATAAAAACAGAGAGATCCATTGCGCTCAGTGGTAATTGATAAGCCACAGAGGCGTCCACCATGTCGTAACCCTTGGTGGCGGTTTCTAACTCAGCGACCTTGTCCTGCTCTGCATAGTGAGTCCAACTCAGGTTGGCTTTTAAGCGCTCATAGCTGAAATCGATGTCTGTACCAAATCGAAAAGGAGGTGTTCTTGGCAGATAACGCCCATCACTGAGCTCAGCGTGAACAAAATCCGAGAAAAATGTTGTTTGCCAGTAATTGTTCAGCTTCCAAATTAGCTGGGCTTCGAGCCCGTAAAATTCGGCGTCTTCATGTGTGAAAAGAAACACGGGTAATTCATCAGCATGTTCGTCTTCCTCGGCGCCACCTTCATCACCGTGATCATGCGCATGTTCGTCTTCGTGGTCGTGCCCACTTTCAGCAAATAGGCCAGTTGCCTGTTGATAGTAATAATCATCGATTTTATTGAAATAGGCATTGAGGATAATACCCAAATCACCCTCATGCTTTCGGAAACTCAGGTCGATATTGTTTGAGCTTTCCATGCGTATATCTTTGTCACTAAGTTCAAAATGGGACTCACCATTTTCCTCATGCAAGCCAAAAAGCGCACCCACTTCATAAGTGCGCGTTCCGATGTGAGGACCGAATGAAAGCAATTCCGATGCAGAGGGTGCACGTTGCGCGTGGGATAAAGCGAAGCCCAGGTTGTAACCTGGCGTGAAGTCCCAGACTGCTCCCAATGAAAGGCTGACGGGGGTATATTCCTGGTCTACTGCAAACACGCGAATGTCTTCTTCATGAGTAACACCATGGTCGTGCTCATCGGTTTCGCCTTCGCCATCATGGCCGTGAGCTTCGAGCGGTGGTAACAATACATTTTTTGCCGTGATCGTGACTCGCTCGGCCCTGGCACCAAATTGCAGTAACACATCGCCGATATGCTTTTCCTCCATTAATGCAATCGCGAAGGTTTCAGCCGTGGAGGGTGGCGTGAAGGCCTCATTACCCTCTGCAGAAATTTCGCTGTTTTTATAATGGAGATTGACACCGCCTTTCCAGTGCTGCCACTCTTGGTGAAGGAGATCCACACGCAATTCCGAGGTTTGATTTGAAAATGTAGTACCGGGCTCACCGTTCTCGAATTCAATATGGGTGTAGTCAGCATAGGCTGCGCGCGTGTTAATGGCCTGAAGCCAAGATAAACCCAACAATAATTCACTTTGTAGTTGAAAGCGGTCTTGCTCAAGATCTGCGTACACGTCCACTTCACCGCCAGGCTCATCATCATGCCCGCCATGACTGTGACCCGGAATACCGTATTCTCGATCCAAACGCTCATAGGCAAAACCAACAAAACCATTGTGTAGTAAATAACTTGTTCCCAGCGTAAAACCGCTGGACTCTTCCGCGCTATTTGCAACGAAATACTTTTCGCCATGTTCGGCCGCGTGATCGTCATCATGTTGCACTTGTTCGGCTTCAATGGGCACCTCATAGTCGTCCGCATCTCGCCAAAAACCATCGGCATAAAAAGCCCAGCTTTGCACAGCGCTTGTTGCGTTGAACGAGACGAGGTCTTGGCTATTCACCGAATCGTGACTTAGCAGCACTTCAGCGCCTGATCCGTGCTCGCTCGGCACACGCTGATCAACCACGTTGACTACACCTCCAATCGCTCCACTGCCATAAAACAAGGTTGCAGGGCCTCTTAGGATTTCTACTTGTTGTGCGGTGGAAACTTCAGATGCTACCGCATGGTCAGGGCCCACTCGAGAAACATCGCTAACATCCAGACTGTTTTGGGTAATCAGCACTCTTGGCCCACTTAAACCCCGTATTACTGGTGTACTGGCAACGTTGCCATGGAAATTTGTATTTACGCCAGGCTGACGCTCCAGAGTGTCCCCCAAAGTGGCTGCCTGTTGCTTACGTAATGCTTCTCCACTTAACACAGCAATCGGTATAGCCGACTCAATGACTGATGCATGAATAGGGAGGCCGATTACGTCAACTTGCTCAATGACGGTGGAAGATAAGCGTATAACAAGCTCGTGCTCATCATGATCATGCAAATGAACAATGCGATGACTATAGCCAGCGGCGGTAATGTGTAATTCATCGATATCGTCGGCGACTTCGAACTGACCAGCCTCATTCGTCAAAACGCTATGTATTGCGGATGTAGATTTTATTTTTGCGCCTGCAACAGGCTCGCCAAGGCTGTTGACGACTTTACCTTCAAGCGCGTGAACATGTGCGGTGGCGAGCATAATCGCTGCTGCCAATGCTTGGTACTTCATGGGGTAACTCCAATGGTTTTAACACTTACATTTACGTTTACGTTTACGTTTAAATTTTTTGAATTTCTAAGCCTTGCGGCCTCGTTATTCGGGCAAGATATCTAAGCAAAAAAAGCTTTCTCTCCTGTACGCGCCGCCGTTGCTCAAGCACACTTTTAGTTAATTGATCTAAAGAGCTAGCGCACAGTAAACGACAAGTTAAAAAATCCACTAAGCGCAATAGCAATCGTCTCTTTTACTGACACTCGAACTTTTATCCCTGGCGTGAGCTATAACTGCTTCAACCCAGATTTCATCTCACGAACAGATCAAAAACCCTAAACCACGCAACACCACACCTAATCGGATATGATATACCATATCATTCTGATTTGAAGTCAGTCTCTTTGTCAAGGCCTGTATCACGGATTAGAGACGGGAGTTACAACAGCAACTGAGTACGGGAGGTTAATTTTTGCCGCTAACCAATACTTCGACCATTAGCGCAAACAATCTACAAGCTGCAGAGAGCGCAAAGCGTAGCGCGAAAAAAAGCAGGGATTTAATGCTAGAGCTGAAATATTTAATCGACAATGGCAATTAGCGGGTCCAGAACTGCGCATTGTGAGCAACGGGAGAATTCAAGTGAGACATGCTGTTATCCATATCTTCCACAGGGCTTTATGTCAGAAAAACAATTAATGCCGCAAATTATAAGCCTAAGAAGTTTACAGGTTTCGCCTGTTTATTGTTTGAGACAAGCAGCGAAAGGGGGAAGGGCGGCCAGTTAACGGCTAACGGCACACCGTGTGGATTCCAGGTGATCACAAAAGCCATCAAGCGGCTCGAGTAATAGAGTTTCAAGCCACAAAAAATCAAGTGATTTCGTTCTAACGCCCTCAACCGCGCCGCCCTACAGCAAATCGATTTTGTCTAAAAGACGAAACCATATGGCATCCAACTTAGGGGGGAAACTAGCAGAATTTCTCTGTTTTACTCTCCGAAGGCCTACAGAAGCATTGCCCAAAGGGCAGGGACTTTGATCTGGAACCATTGCAAATCTACATGATAACGATTAGCATTTGCATCAATTAAATACAGGTCCTAGCTTTTGGAGTATCGAGCATTATGATTTCATCTACTTATTTCAGGATTATAAGCGTTTATATATCCTGCCTGATTTTACCCGCATGGAGCCAGACTAACCAGAGCACGATGCCCGTGCTGGAAGAGCTTCAAGTGTATGGTGAGAGCGGGAAAACCGATGTTGCAACCAAGCTTGAACTTACCATCATGGAAACGCCCCAAACCATCACCAGCATTTCTCGCCAGCAGATCGACGATTTTGCGCTCACCAATATTGCTAGCGTTTTGGATTATTCCCCCGGGTTAACAGTGGAGGAAGTTGAAACTGACCGCACATACTATACGGCTCGCGGTTTTGATATCGTTAATTTTCAATACGACGGAGTGGGTATTCCATTTATCTCCGGGCTAAATTTGGGCCAACAAGATACGGCTATCTATCAGCGCGTAGAAGTTGTAAAAGGGGCGGCCGGACTAATTACAGGGCTGGCAAACCCCTCTGCAACCATTAACTATGTACGCAAACGACCAACAGAAGAACTCTACGCAAGCACGTCCATTTCACTGGAGCAGTGGCAAGGCAAACGTTTAGATGGCGATATTTCAGGTGCTATTTCTTCCCACGTTAATGGCCGGGTGGTTGTGGCATACGATGACGGCGAATCCTATCTCGACCGCCACAAAGACCAAACCCGGCTTGCCTATGGTGTTCTAGATTTTAATTTCACTGATTCAAGCAAGCTGACTATTGGCCATAGTTATGACAATTCTTACTCTACCGGCGTTCTCTGGGGAGCACTTCCACTCTTGTATTCCGATGGTACGAGAACTGATTACAAGGTCTCCACAAGCACTGCGCCAGAATGGACCTATGCCGATAATGAACAACAGCAAACCTTCCTGGAGTTCACCCAAACGCTAACAAAAGGCTGGCGGTTTAATGCGCACCTGATTCAAAACACAGGCACTTACGATTCGGAGTTGTTTTATGTGTATGGAGCTCCTGACCCGAAAACAGAAATAGGCCTTTACGGATGGTCCAGTGCCTACAAAAGAGATGAAGAGCAAAACAACGCCGAATTATTTTTAAATGGCGATTTAAACCTTTGGGGTAGAGCCCATCAAGTAGTGTTTGGCTACAGCTATTCTGATACACAGCTAAGAGAAAAATCATCTTCAGATTTAAACAATGGTTTTCCGGTATTAGGAGCCGATTGGGCTGAGGGAAACACGCCAGCTATGGTTTTCGATTCCCATGACCCGGAAACACAAGCGAGCGATGTTGATATTACTCAAGAAGCCGTCTATCTTGCCACCCGCTGGAACATACTGGATAACGCCGCTGTACTGCTCGGTGCCCGCTCAACAAAATTGGAGCAGGCCGGTATTAGTTATGGTGGTGAAGCAAACGCTGATGCAAATGAAACAGTTCCCTATTTTGGACTTACCTGGGAGCTATTCGATTCGCTGATGGTGTACGGCAGTTACAGTGAAGTGTTTAAACAACAAACCTGGGTTAACAGTGATTTAAAACCGCTTGGGCCGACCATCGGGGATTCCAGCGAAGTGGGCATAAAAAAATCGTTTAATAATGAACGCGCCACTCTCAGCCTTGCTCGTTTCACGTCTAATCAAGAAAACTTTGGTGTTTTTATAGAGCGCGTTGCTGATATCGCAGTTTACGAAGGGCAGATGTTAGAAAGCAGTGGCTATGAGTTAGAGTTTTCAGGCGAGCTCACAGATGGTTTGAACATCGGCGCTGGGTATACCTATGTGGATATTAGAGACGAAAATGGCGATGACGCACGCGTGTTCATACCATCAAGGTTATTAAAACTGTCTGCCACCTATGCCTTCCCTTCAATGCCAAAGCTGCGCATTGGCGGCATTGCAAAATGGCAAGACGACATCACTACCGCAGACAAGCGTGTGGAGCAGGGCGCATACACGCTAGTGGATTTAGCGTTCCACTATCAAATCAGCGATAGCGTGGGTGCATCCATTAACATTGGCAACGTAACTAACGAAAAATACATAAACAGCCTGTATTGGGATCAAGGCTACTACGGCACACCACGTAAGCTTAGCGCCTCAGTTCGCTGGAAATATTAACAGCGGATAACCCCGATAAACCTTGGGTGCCTAGCAGAGAAAAACGGCTAGGCACCCTTGCCCCAAGATACAAAACTATGCGAAAGACATTATTTAAGCTGCACAGCTATTTTTCACTACTGGCGCTAATCCCTTTGGTTATTGTTTCTATAACGGGAAGCATATTGGTATTTAAAACCGAAATTGACCAGTTACTCATGCCAGAAGTAGCAGCTTTACAGCATCATCAATCCTCTGGCGCCAAACTTAATCGTCAAAATCACAATGTTCTCCAGCAAACCATTGAGGACCGTTTCCCCAATTTTGTTCTTGGGTCCTGGGAATTGTTTGATGATGGAAAAGAAGCGGATAGAGTTTATTTAATAAAAAAAGGCAGCGATAAATGGCATAAAATATATTTCGACCCCTTCGCGAACAAAATATTGAGCGAACCCGTAAGCCTTACAAGTAACGTGACCGATTGGCTATTGACCTTACACTATACGTTTCTTCTCAACGGCATCGGCGATGAACACGGTCAACTCGGCACACTTATTGGCCTGATTACGGCTATTATCCTTACGTTTTTGGGTGTCAGCGGTTTGATTATTCATCGAAAATTCTGGTTACATCTATTTAAACTTCGGGTAAATAAATCTCTACGTATTGTCTCGGGAGATATTCATCGACTACTGGGTGCATGGTCCTCGCCAGTCATTCTAATACTTGGCATTACGGGGATTTACTTTAACGCCATGGGGTATTTCCACGAAGTGTTTGAACACGGGGAAGAAGAACATTATCACGCAAGTGAAGCACTCTACGCACAACACATCGACTTTCAAAGCCTGCTTGATGACAGCCAGCTACAACTGGAAAAATTCACACCAAGCTATTTACTGTACCCCTATGAGCCAAAAGTAAATATTATGGTGTTTGGCCACCAACCGGGAATAAACCCCTTTGCAAGCCAATATTCCTCCACTGTAAGCTACGACCGAAATTCAGGCGAATTCCTTGCGGCGACGGACGGGAGAAACGCAACGGCCACTACACAGCTCGTAGATAGCTTTCGAGAGCTTCATTTTGGTTCTTTCGCTGGGCTTACCAGTAAAATAGTGTGGTGTACACTTGGCCTGTCACCATTCCTGTTAGCGATCACAGGTCTATGCATATGGATTATCCGCCATAGAAAATCCAGCCAACGCAAACCTGCACAGTAGGCAACAGCAAGTACTTGCCCCTCACCAGTCACAGAGAAAAGCCCTCAGCACTGAGGGCTTTTCTTTTGATCTTAGCCCGGCAAACGCTTAGAAACTCCCTCGAATGCCAACGCTATAAGCCCTTCCTGGCAGCGGTGCCTCCTCTTTGATAAAGGAAGAATGAACAAAACCCAACTCGTCCAGCATATTATTAATTTTAACAAACACCACAAAACCATCGGAAAACCCATAAGAAGCCATGGCATCTACCATATGGTAAGCGTCCGTTGTAGTTTCGTTTTGTGAGATAGTGTCCTGCTCAAAGTTATACGCAGAATTAAGCTCTAAAAACCATTTATTGTATTTTACTTCCAAGGTATTCCCGAGGCGAGCAGGCGGAATGCGAGGCAGGTTCTCCCCATTATTTAATTCGCCTCGGATACTATCTCCCCATATTCGCCATTTTAATTTTTGGTTAAGCTGCCAGGCGAGATCAAACTCCACACCATACAATGTTGAATCTGCCTGACGAAAAATATAAACCGGCAAGGCCTCTTCATGATGATGTTCCTGTTCAGTGTCAGCGGCCTCTATTTCGTCGTGCGGCAGAAGGTCTTCAGTGGTATAACCCGTATATTGCTGGAAATAGAAATTATCTATCTGGTTGTAATACGCGTTAAGGAGAAAGCCAAAGTTTCCTTCGTGCTTTCGAAAGCTAAGATCAATATTATTGGAGCGTTCAATTTTTGCTTGGTCGTTGTAGTCCAGGTGCAGTTCGTCATCCTCTTGATGAATACTATAGAGCGCCCCAACTTCAAAAGATCCAGCGCCAATGTGAGGGCCGAGGGAATAAAGCTCCGCAGCAGAAGGCGCTCTTTGAGCGTGGGTTAAGGCAGCACTAATTTTGTACTGGGGCATTACATCCCAAACCATACCTGCGGAAAGGCTCAGCGGCGTAAAGCGTTGCTGTGTACCCGGTAATTGCTCGTCGTGATGATCTTCTTCCTGATGCTCCTCTTCATGATGCATATCCAGCATCAAAGGTTCCGCTTCAATGGTCGTAGATTCGATTCGGGCGCCAAGTTGCCATAAATAATCGCCACTATGGCGCTCTTCCATTACCGCCACCGCAAAGGAGCGTGTTGTAGAAGGCGCGGTAAATGCTTCTTCACCGACAGCTTTAAAATCTACCTGTTTAGCATCGATAGAAAATGCACCTCGCCAGTGAGATAGCTCTTGATGAAGCATATCCACCCGTGCCTGCAGCGTTTCATTATAAAATTGAGTTGCGATTTCAGTGCCGCCGCTTTCGAGAACATGCAGTTCAGTATGTTCATAATCAGTGAAACCAATGCGAGTATGTAGCTCGGAGATCAGGCGGTTATCCACGTTTATTTCACTAATCATTTGCCAGCGGTCTTGCGTCATATCGGACTGGACTTGCTCTTCCCCATGTTCCTCCTCGTCATGTTCCTCCTCGTCATGCTCCTCATCATCGTGCTCGTCCTCGTCATGCTCCTCATGGGAATGGCCAGGAATACCGTTTACTCGGCTTAAATGACCGTAGGATAGCCCAATATAACCCGCATCAAATAGCGTGCTGCCGCCAAGGTTAAAACCCTCGCTTTGGGAAGCGCTGTTTTCTAATTCAGAATTATTATCGTCAGAATCAAAGGCATCGTCAGGAATGGAATAATTGTCGCCATCGCGCCAAAAACCGTCTACATGGTAAGCGATACTACCAATAACATTACTATGAGCCGCCGAAGCTTCTCGTTCGTTTGAGACCGTATTGTATTGTGCAGAATAGGAAGTATTAATATTTTCCCCGGAGGGAACGCGATCATCCACAATATTAACAACGCCACCGATAGCACCGGAACCATAAAACAAAGTGCTGGGACCACGCAAAATTTCAATTTGTGTTGCCGTTGTAGATTCCGTTGAAACCACGTGATCGGGGCCAACGCGTGAGGCGTCACCGGCATCCAGACCATTTTGAGTAATTAAGACTCTCGGGCCATCCAGGCCTCGTATAATGGGACTGCTGGACACCGGGCCGAAGTAACTTGAATGCACACCGATTTGACTTTTGAGTGTTTCGCCCAGTGTGGAAGCCTGCCGATTACGCAGCGCATCATCGCTGATAACCGAAATAGGCTGAGCCGACTCCATAACGGATGCATGGAGAGGCAGGCCGTAAACGTCCACCTGCTCAAGAGCAGATCGGCCTAATTCAACTAAAATTTCTTTTTCATCAAATTCATGAATATGAACAACTTTGTGTGTGAAGCCTTTTGCTTCTAGGTGAATCTCTTCAACATCATCATGTTCACTAGAAAACCTTCCATCACTATCAGTGCTTAAGTTTATACCCAGGCCAATAAGTTCGACTGTAGCGCCAGCAATGGGTGCTCCGTCTACATCGGTGACACGACCCGACAGCGCTAAGCAGTGCGCGGAAAAAAGATACAGGAATAGTGCGCTTACAAGTGCGCTTACGTAGGTGTAATTACCCATTTTTGCCTCCAATACAACCAACAATGCACAGCGGACTAACAGACAGCAGCCGCCAAAAAGAATAAAAAAATAAACTAGCTGTAGGAGTAGGGAGGGCCGCGCTGTAAGTGCGAGCTGTAGAAGCTTGTTTGCGGAGCACTGGTCAGTACAAAGGGTACACCATGCGCCAGAGGCAAGCGCTTAATGACAAGGTCATGACAGGGGCCTGCCAGTACAGGCTGACCATAACTGATACACACACTACAGTGCTCTGTATCGTCATGGTGCAGAGAATGTTCAGCAATAGCAAATTGCCCTGCGATATAGAGCGCAAGGAACAGTGCTAGCGTGAGTTTTGAGATACTGGCGGGCCTCATGCCGAGGATTATTCTACGTCACCGCTCCGGAATCAAGCGAATACGCTCAGCAGGCGACACTCGATTGCGGAACAGGAAGCTCCGGAGCGATAAGCCTCTTTTCTATGAGGGTATGCCAGAACTCTTCGGGGATAGTTTGTGATGAAGCGCGCATTGCCTGCTTAATTTCAGCAGGGCTAGAAAAGCCGGCAACAACACACGATACTTGCGGGTGAGCCATTGAAAACTGCAAGGCAGCCGCTGGCAGTGTGGTAGAAAACTGCACACACACATCTTGTATCTTTTGTACCTGCTGGATGATATGCGTGGGGGCCGTTCCATAGTTGTAGTGAGGCCTTGTAGTACCGCTCACGCCGCTAGCCAAAATCCCCGAATTAAAGGGCGCAGCGACGATGATTTTAATGCCCCGTTCCTGGCATACAGGAAATAACTCCTGGTTTGCACTGCAATCGAGAAGGGTGTAGCGCCCAGCCACCAGAAAACAATCAAAGGCTGTTTCTTTTGCTGCGTCCACCAGCACCTCACAGTCCTGCGTGGCAATGCCTATGGAGCCCACCGCACCACACTCTTTCAATTCAGCCAACGCCTGGTAGCCGCTGTCAAAAAAAGTGCGATGGGCTGCCTTGTATTGATCGCCATGAGTTGCTTTATCAATGTCGTGGGCTAGCACTAAATCAATATAGTCTGTGTTAAGTCTTTTCATGCTCGACTCAATCGAACGCATTACACCGTCATAGCTGTAGTCAAAAATGGACTGAAAGGGCTCACCCTCTGTCGAACTGGCAACACTATTATTTGGCACCAATAGCCTTCCCACCTTAGTGGAAATAAAAGGCTTGGCTCTATCATAAAGTGCTTGGCCAAGACGTTTTTCACTTAAGCCAAAACCATAGTACGGAGCGGTATCGATGACATTCATGCCGGCCTTTAATGCCGCATTAACAGTGTCTAGGGCTAAGTCGTCGCTTAGGCTCTCATAGAGTTTACCAATCGGCGCTGAGCCAAAAGCGAGAGGGCTTAATGGCTGATCGCTGTTTAAAAACCACTTATTTTTCAACATGCTTGCACACTTTTTTATAATAGTTTTGTTGGACGAGTTGACATAAACGAGCAACTTAGAACATGGGTCGAATATTCAGCGGCGAGCTAGCCCTTCAAGCCCGATAAATATTCGAAAACGCGTACGTGGAACAGCCTGAGTGGGCCGCCATTGACGAGTTTAAAGAAAGAGGGGATGCTTTTTCATCATTTATTGCTCCGCTTGCGAGTGTACAAAGAGCTCAACAAATAAGCAACACGAGGAAAGACATCGCCGCACGAACTAAGTACGGCGATGCTATTAAGCAGACAAACTACAAACCTGGCAAACATCCGATCATACAGATCTATAGTTTTATCGGTTTAAGGCTTTTTAAAGGCAATGGGTGAACCCTGGTAAGTAAGGCTTTGAGTTATGTTACTGGCAAAATTATCGGCCTCAGCAAGCTCACCGCTAACCCAACGAACATTAATACTTCTCTGCTCGGCCATTCCTTCAAAAGCGCCCTGACGAGCACCGATACTTAAAATACCGCTGGTCTCATCATAGATAATGGGTATACGTGTCCAAGCACCTTTTTCGTAGCCGTAACTGCGGCCGTCATCTTCATACAACTCGAATTCACCATTTGCACCGGTGTAAACAGTAATAGTGAGGTCCGCGTTTGCTGTGGCGTCTGCATACTGTGCTTCCGGGCCGGTTACCAATAGCGAGCCTGATTTAACGAAAAGAGGCATTCGAGAGTAGGGCGCCTCTGCGGTAATTGTTTGTCCGCCCTGGAAATTTTTACCGGAATAAAAATCGTACCAGCTTGATCCAGCAGGGAGGTATACCTCGCGTGAACGTGCGCCCATCTCGTAAACCGGATTAACAAGGAAGGCAGGGCCAAACATATATTGATCATTGATATCGAGAGCATTAGCATCATGGGCAAAGTCCATTGCCAAACCACGCATAAGTGTCGCGTCTTTGTGATACATGTCGCCTGCTATGGAATAGATATAAGGCATCAGGCGATAGCGCAATTTGGTATACCACACCATGCTCTCATAAGTCGGTGAGCCTTCTTCAGAAATATTGTAGATTTCTCGATAGGGGTTTTGTCCGTGGGCGCGGTATAGCGGAATGAAAGCGCCAAACTGATACCAGCGCGTATTTAGTTCCTGCCATTCAGCAAGCTCATTTTTGTCCAACTCGGTGTAAGGGCCGACAAATTCACCTTTATTACTGCGAAAACGATCTTCTGGCGTAAAGCCTCCGATATCAAACGTCCAGTTTGGTACACCGGCCATAGCCGTATTGATACCAGCGGCTATTTGTTCGTAAAGGTTGGACCAACGAGAAACAGTATCGCCACTCCATATGGCCGAGGCGGTGCGCTGAATCCCGCCAAAGCCGGAACGTGTAAGAATAAATACACGTGTATCTGGTGCAGAGGCACGATCATTTTTATAGACTGATTCAGCATGGGGCACAGCATAGGCGTTAAAGACTTCAGCACCATTACCTAAATGATTAGGGCTCATAAATTCCTTACGCTGAACCCAGCTAACATTTGAATGCATATCCGGCTCAACAGCGTCCAGCCACCAGGCATCAAAGCCATGTACATTTACTTTTTTGTTTAGCTGATCCCAATACATTTGACGCGCTTCAGGGTTGTAGGCATCGTAAAAAGCATTGAGGTAGCCAGGACCAATCCAATCGAGATTTCCTACCTCGATGTTTTTATTCAGCATATAACCTTTCGCATTCAGTTCTTTATAATTCTCTGTAGTGGGGTAGAACTTAGGCCAAACTGAAATCATTATTTGCGCATTGTTTTCGTGTACTTCATCAACCATGGCTTTTGGGTCCGGGAAAAACTCTGCATCAAAATCATGACTACCCCAGGCATCCTCGGGCCAGTAGGACCAATCCAGGACAATATTATCGATGGGTATTTTACGTGCGCGGTATTCTTTTAACGCGTTTAAGAGTTCGTCTTGTGACTTATAGCGCTCGCGGCTCTGCCAGAAACCATAAGCCCAGCGAGGTAGCATGACCGATTTACCGGTAAGTTTACGGTAACCGCTGATTAACTGATCAGTGTTCTCTCCTGCAACCACGTAATAATCGATGGCTTTACCGGTATCCGAACTGAAAGTAATTTGCTCGCCAGCTGACTCTTTTGAGGGAGCATGACTGAGCAAACGGAAATAACCCACTTGTGGCGTCCAATCAATTTTTAGCTGTCTCTTCTCACCCGCTTTCATATCTACTTTTAGATTGTGATACCAGGGATTCCAGTTCATGCGCCAACGATCCAGCTTCTCTACGCCGTCGATACTTAACTTTGCATAACCACTGGAGTACATTAAGAATTCGTGGTTTCCAGAAACGCTGCTGCTGATGCTGCCAAGCCACTCGATACGCAAGTTCTTTGCGTCCTTGGTTTCTTCGGGCATGGGAATTTCACGATTGGTGTTGTTGCTTAGGAATTGATAATCGAGATCTTTTTCAAGCCGTTCAAGCAAGAGCGTTTCACCATCAAAGTAACGAGCGGTTAAACCACCTTCTTTTCCATCCGCATCAAACAAGGTGAAATTCTCTGCCAGGATTTTAGGTTCACTGGGGGTACCGAAGCGGGAGTCTGAATTGTTGTCCCAGAGGATGCCGTAATTATTAGTGGAAACAAGGTAGGGGATAGTAATGATCAAATTGTATGTGGTGAGGTAAAGGTTCTCACCTGCAAGGTTAACAGCGCCATTTTGCTGTTGACCGAGACCATAAAGTGCTTCATCGCCGTTTCGCTTAAAGGTTTGTTGCAGTGCATATGAGCCTGGTTTTGCGCCATCGGGATCTTTGCTTACAGTAGAAAAACTGCCGCTATTGCTTGGGCTAACAAGTAGCTCTCCATTTTTGTCAAAAAACCTAGCAGTACCATCTATTAAGGACACTTCTGCACGCATTTTTTCAGTCGCCAGGGTAACCGTGTCATCAGTATCGGACACACTGAACGGGGCTCCGCCGGCTTGCGCAGTGACCATGATGCTTTCCGGTGTAGCGATACTCTCCGTAGCAGAAGCACTTACCCGAATAACATTGTCACCATATACCTGTAAACGCAGAGCCTTTGCTTCACCGGTTTCTGGGGCAACCAATATGCCATTTTCAATTTTTGAATAGTTTTTGCTGGTTGCCGAGCCTGATTCATCTGCATTTTCCTGTGAGCACGAAGCAACAAAAAAACACATGATCAGCGTTGTAAAAACTGTCTTTTTCAAGAGTATTTTCATCGTTTTTTTTACCTTGAGAATTATCAATAAACAATTAGCTAGTAAGTAGCCATACGTATCTTTAGGAGGTGGTGTTGATTATCAAAATTAAGGCCCCAATCAGTTTGATCGCCATTCCAGACACGCTCAAAAACCCATTCGCCTTTAGCGTTAAAATGCCCTTCTTCAACTCGTTCAATCATATAGCGCTTTTCTTTTAATTCAGACGAAGTACTGAAGCTTACGCGAGCGCGAAGTGCGGTTACCAGAAATTCATTTTCAGAGAGTTTGGCAATTAGGGCTCCGCCAGAAGAGGGGTTGTTGCCCTTGGGAGGGTCGATCCAGAACATTGGGCGACCGTAGGTCACTTCCGCATCCCAAAGGCCCAGGTCTATTTTTTGAGTGAGTTTATCGGCTAGCTCTTTTTTCTCTGCGTCGCTGCGTTTGGTATTTTTGGCATTCCAAACCTCTAATGTCTCGCTAGTATCTGCTGGCTCCGCTACGCCCCATGTTTCTCCCTCAAAACTCAGTTTGGCCCACACTCCTGCCCATGGAGCCATTAATTTATAAATCTCGCCAAAAACGGCAAACGTTTGCTCAGAATAATCCTGGGCGCCAAGAGGGTAATTAGTATAGCCGGTCGTATCCATACCGAAGGGCGCAAAGCCTATACCTTGATGACCAAGAGTTTCGAAAAAGAATCGAGCAAAGGGTTGAGCATTTCCGATTTCCGCCACAAAGAGCGGGTTGTCTGGCCGGGAGTAAATATCAAGTATTTTTGTAACCGTTTTATAGTCACGAAAATAAATATCCGGTGAAATCATATCAATGGAAGGAGCTGCAGCCTTCCATATTGGTATTGTATTATCGGTAGGGCCGCCACTTGAGTATTGCCCTGGCTTACCAGGTGTAAATGGGTTTCTCAGTGCCACGTTCACATTCATGGGTAGCGGCAGTACCTCTTTACCCGCTGCGGCAATTTCGTTGCAGTAGCGCGCAATGTGATAGGCATGGAAAAACTCATCGGCATCATCACCAAATACCTGTTTCCAATTTCCGCTCTGCAGACCTAACTTTTGTTGTAAAAATTGAGGCACTTCCGCCTGGAACAAATGCTCGGCGGCCTCAGAATAATCACGCGCTGAGCCGTAGGTGCCCACCTCATTTTGAACCTGTACAGTGATGACCGTATGTTTCTTATCCACCTTTTTCAGGTGTTTCATTAAGGCTACAAAAGCTTTTTTATCTGCGTCTAAAGTAGAGCGATGAATTGGCGACAAAGAATTTAGCGTTGTACCGTCTTGCTTCTGAACGCGAGGAAAACGCTGATCATCCAGCTTTACCCAGGAAGGGGCGTAGTGCGGGGCGTTATTTTTCCAGCTAGCAAACCACAGTAAAATTAAACGGACATCTCTTTCTCGCGCTTGCTTTAAAAGCGTGTCTAGGAACGAAAAATCAAATTCACCCTCTTTGGGCTCTACTTGTTCCCATGCAATATTAATTTCCAAAGTGTTCGCGTGAATGGCTTCAACTGTTGGCCACACCTTGGCCAGGGCAGCAGGATAGTTGCTGGAATTGTTAACCTGAGCGCCGAGGATAAGATAGGGTTTACCGTCAACAAAGAGCGCGTGCTTTCCATTTTGGGTATGCAGTTCGGGGAGTTTTGCAGCAGAAAGATTCTGACAGAGTGCAAGAACAATTAAGGGAAGTAATAGAACGATCTTTCTCAACATGCCATTCCTCGTGCTATGCAAGAAACAGGGCGCAAGGCCCTACTTATTCTTTGATTATTAGTAGAATTTTTTTCTGGGCAGTAGCTTAGGGTATTTTATAGCCCCGCACAACGACAAATAGTCAAAAAGACATTAAGCCCTACAGCAAGGGTGTTTTTTGGTTTTATTTTGTGCAATAAAAGCGGGGCTTTAGCTTCAGCGTTTTGAAGTTGGGTGCAAGCGGATCTAAAAGCGGTTAATTCGTATACGGCCTAGTAGGAGGCAGACAAAAAAAAGGGCGGCAAAAATGCCGCCCATATCGCCTCTGACACAATGCGATATTTATCTGTCGGCGCAGAAACCGATAGAGGAGTTGGATTGCCCTGCTTGTAAAGTCGCGTTCCAGCTAATACCGGATACGGTCAAAACAGAGCCAGACTGACTCCATGTGCCGTTCCACATATTGCTTACTTCACCCTCTATAGCAAGTTCCACTTCCCAGGTCACAGCGCTATCACTATTGTTTTCCACAATGAGGTTAGCACAGTAACCGCCACCCCAGTCATTGGTCACATCAATAGAGGCCGTCACTTCACCCGTGCCGCCAGAGCTAGACGAGGAGCTGGAACTGCTGGATGAGCTTGAGCTTGATGAAGAGCTAGAGCTGCTTGAGGAACTTGAGCTCGAACTACTTGAGGCTCCCGAAGATGAACTACTGGAGCTAGAGCTGCTAGAACTTGACGATGAGCTAGAACTGGAGCTACTGGAACTGGAAGAACTTGAGCTACTGCCTGTTCCACAGGGGCCAAGGTTGGTCCATGAGTAGTCGCTACCGGGAACACTGTTGGTATACCAGCTGGCTTGGTAAAGCGTGCTCTGATAAACCATTTTGTCGCCGGCTTCTGCATGGTTGTATTCGCCGCCTTCCCAGTCTTTTGAGGTCCAGTTTGGATAGACATTAACGCCACTGCAATTTCCTGCTGCACCGCTACTGGAACTAGAGCTGCTCGAAGAACTGGAACTGCTTGAACTTGAAGACGAGCTTGAACTTGAGCTGGAGGAGCTCGTACTGCCGCCACTTGAACTGCTACTGGAAGATGAGCTGCTGGATGAGGAGCTGCTACTACTGCTTGAAGAGCTGGACGAGCTGCTGGATGAGCTGGAAGTGGTGGAGCTGGTGCTTCCACCTGCTGGGTCGGCATACATAATACCGCGCCCGTTGGTTCCCAGGTAAACACGGCCATAGATACGTGGGTCACCGGTAATAGCTTCACCCATGTTGCCAAACTGGTTGGCGTCATCATTGATGCGCACCCAGCTGTCACCTTGGTCGTCAGAACGGAATACACCGCGAACGCCCTCAACCTGGGCAACCAGGTAGATTGCCGGGTAGTCCGAACCGGGAGCAGCCTTACCGAAGCCAACATTGTCGCCTTCATCAACCAAGGGCATTTGAGTAAAGGTTTCACCGCCATCGGTAGAGCGCCAGAGGCCATGGCTTGTGGTGTTCTCGTCATCGATGAACCCGCCCGCTAACCAGACGTGGCCTTCATAACCAGGTACCGCTCTGAACTTAAGGTGTCCAGCAGAGGGCAAGCCTGTAGCAGCAGATTGAGTGAACGACGCACCACCGTCAGTAGAGTAATAAAAGTTGCCACCACTGAAGGCGTAGAAAAGCGTCGGGTTAACCCGGTCTGACTCAACCTTCGCTTCAGCGGGAACCCCTGTAGATGCGACCCAGTTCGATCCGTAAGTTGTTGAGTAATGCACAGTAGAACCACCGGGGCTCCAGACAATGGTGCCGCCATCTGCAGCCAGAGCAACAGTACCTGCACCCGTTGGGGTACCGGCGTTAGCGCCTTCCCACCAAGTATCACCAGAAGTGGTAGAAATACCGATATATTTGAAGTTATCCGGCACAGTACCCACTGCCTGACCAACACGCACCATCGTTGCTGGCTTCAATTCAGCGTAATCAATACTGATGGTTGAACCATGGTAGGGGCTCTGATACATCGAGGCTGGTGTTTGATCAATGTCTTCGTGTTTGAAGCCGCCAGTATCGTACATTGCAGAGAAGAGGTGAGCGCCTTCAGGCGGACTGACGAGCTCTTGAATAGCAGTTTCTTCCAGACCTTTCACCATTGGCTGGATGATAACTTTAGCTGCACCGTCGTCCCAATTGGTTAAATTGTTGGTGCCGTAAAGCGTGCCGCCGGTGCCATACATAAAACGGTCGGAATTGAAGGGATCGATTTCCACAGCATCGTTCATGAAACCCATTTTTGGACTGGCTTCAGGAGGTTGGGGTGCGGGCATTGCGCCATACCAGGGTGCAGAACTGATATCCATTTCATAGCGCAATGAGCGCGAAGGATAGCCTGCCCAATCCCAGTTGCGGGTCCAGGTTTCGCCACTGTCATTTGACCGGAACATAATCATGTCTGGCCACCATGAAATACCGGATGCCACCATGATGGTGCCGGGGTTCTGGCGGTCAATCGTCAAGCCGGTATAGCCGTAGTAGAGGTCTGCGCCGCTTACAGGTGAAATATTTACCCATTCACCGGTGTTGTAGTTATAGCGCCATACGTCACCCTCGGAACCGTCATAGGGGCCACCGGTATTACTTCTGGCAACGTACAAAAAACCATTTTCGTGGTCTACTACGCCTTTACGAGGGATATATCCGGTAGGGGCGCCTGGAATCGTGCTCCAGGTTTGGCCGCCATCAAGACTTTGATAGAGCGAATCACCAAGGTCGGCAACACCGACAAAGATACGATCGGAGCCGCTGCCCGCTGAACCGGAAGTTTTATCGAAGAGTACCCAAACAACACCCTGCAATTTATTCAGGTAATCCCACTCGTCGTCTGGATCTTGCGCGTAAGTGCCTGGGTTGGGGAAGTTTGTAACCTCACTCCAGTTAACCCCATAGTCAGTCGAGCGCCACAAGCCTTCACCCAATTCCGCGCCGAAGTAAATGGTGCTGTTGTCGTTCGGGTCGATACGCAAACGCTCACCCATGCCACGACCGACCATGTTGCCGCCCACTTTAAATGGCAGCTCGGTGACCTGCCATGTTTCACCGCGATTAGTGGAGCGAATGATTGCACCATTATTTGGATCCCAATCGTTGGTGTACATACCAACAGCTGCATACACGCGGTCGGTATCCACAGGGTCGGTAGCCAGGCTTAAAACACCGTTATAGCCCCAGTTATCCCAGCCGACCCAATCGAGCATTGGATCCCATTCCTGTTCTGCTTCGTTCCAACGGTACGCGCCACCTATGTCTGTACGAGCGTAGATTAAGTTGGGCTCAGATTGGTTGAAGATGATACCCGGCACATAGCCGCCACCATCTATTCGTACGTTTTCCCATGTATATGGCTGTTCAGTAACAGAGTGTGCTGCGGTAGCAGCCAAACTTAAGCTCAATGCGAGACAAGAACTTTTTACCAAACGAGACAGAGGGTTTTTCATTTTGTTTATTTTCATTATTAATAGTTTCTCCTTCTGACTAGATAAGCTTTACCACTAGGAGTGTGTCTATCGTTGTGCTCAATAAAAAATCACACTTTGGTAGCAGCGCAGTAAATGCATCCGAACGTAGCAGGCGTTCAGAGTAGCCCGATACTATCCATCTGAATTTAAATATACAAATGAATATCTGGTCTACAACAACAAGATGTGAATGGAACACATATTAGTAATGGTAAATAAGACAATTAGCTATAAGGAGAAGAATTTTAGAGCGCTTTAATTAGCAAATCGGCGACTCCTGGAGTTCGCTAATGGAAGAAAAATATTGCCGATAGCTATAGCACTTAAGTCAAACTATAAACAAAAAACGTAAGACTAAAGGATTGCAGTAAAACAGTTAACTCAACGGTATTTATTGATCCACTCCTTAACCTGCGGTGAGCCGGGAGCAATAAAAGAAAGCTGGCTCAGATAGGGATACACTTCCTTCGATCGACCCGTTTGTTCAAGGTAGTGTATTAACAAGGCCAGAGTGTCGTAGCGATTTATCCACCGCTTGTTGGATTTGATTAACTCATTAACGGCTTTATCTTTATGCCCCAGGTCGAACAAAGCGACGGCGTATACATAAGCAAAGCGAGGGCTGGCATCCAATAAATCGCCCGCAGACGCTGCTAATAGTGGTAGCGCTTTTTGATAGTTTTGATTGCGAATGTAGTACAAACCCATTGCATGGTTTACTGAAGCGCTATCCGGCATTACTGACATCGCCTTTTCGTAAAGCGGTAATTCCTTACTTCCTTTGCCGGCATTACGTAAAAATTCCGCATAATTCAATAAAGCAGGAACGTACACCGGGTATATTTTTAAAGCGTGCAGGTAGGCCTTTTCCGCTTTGTCATAAGCCCCCATCTGCGTATGTAAAAACGCTAAATTTAATTGTGCAGAGGGCCTGTCAGCATCTTGCTGCAGGCTTTGCATAGTCTCAGAGATTGCCTTCTCAAGGGGTTTGCGCTGCACCGGGCTAAGCTGATAGTAAATATCAGCAAGTGTCATAGCCGCTTCGTTGCGAACAAATCTTACCTCATCTGTTAATAGAGGTTGTAGCAAGGTCCACCTCATGTCTGGTTCTGCAAAGCTGATAGCCGCAATTGCAGATCTACGTACAAGAGGGTCCTTTGATTGCAATGCGTGGCTGGCTGCTTCGAGACTTACCCGGGAAGGAAAGGCGCCAATGCTTTCTATAGCTGTTGCTCTAATAAGCGGCGGAATAGTTTCATCGTAAACAATATTGGAAAGGGCTCTTACAGAAAGCACATCAAAATTACGCGCTTGTTCGATTGGCTTTAACCAACTTTCTGCCTCTGGTTTGATACCACTTTTAGCCAAGGCCTCAACGGCCCACTCATTTCCTTTTTCCTCATGACAATCCATACACGCATTTGGTACGTCATAGTCAATAGAGGCCTGGGGGTTCGGAATAACAAAGCTATGATCGCGACGAGGATCAACAACCATGTAGGTCTTTTCTGGCATATGGCAATCGACACAAAGCACATTTTCTTTTTGTGGGTGCAAATGATGTGAGGCCTTATCATAAGTTTTTGCATCGTGACATTGCGCGCAAACAGCCTGAGGTTCGGCAATTAACTTACCACTGTGTGGGTTGTGGCAGTTGGTGCAAGTAACTCCTGCTGCGTGCATCTTACTTTGCATGAAAGAACCCAGCACATAAACTTCATCCAGAATCTGGCCGTCTGAGTGATATAAGCCATTAATTAGCGTCTGCAAGCGATATTTATCGTGATAGTCGGCAAATTTATTGGGGTCATCAACTCCATAGCGGCGTGAGTGGCAACCGCCACACATATTAATATGATTTGCACCTTTATCCTCCGCATCGGAAGCGTAACTCAGGCCGGTATTCGTGTTAGAAAAGGTTTTGCTATTTACCAAGTCGATATGCTTGTCCCCTTGGCCATGACAGGCCTCGCAAGCCACATTTATTTCAGACCATGTCGTGTTATAGCTGTGATCACTCGCCTTATAATTTCTTTGCAAATTAGTAGAGTGACATTCAGCACAACGGCTATTCCAGTTCTGGACATGTGCGCCCCAAAAGAATGGATTGCTGGCGTTAATGTCCTCGTCTGGCTGCAAGTGAAACCAGCGCTGCCCGCCGTCCTCTTTACTGCGGCTATCCCAGCTTACGTTCATCGCCTGTAGGTGGCCATCACCAATATCGGCAAGATACTGCTGCAAAGGGAACCAACCAAAGGTATAGGGAATATGAAACACTTCCTTTTTGCCACCATTACCTATTGTCTCTACGTAGTATTTACCTTCCTTAATAAAAAAGCGGTGGTCAATATTATGAAAAGTAAGTGTTTTATTGGAAAAATCACCAAGCACGGTTTCTGGGCTCGCCTCAGCCATGGCTTTAAAGTGATCTGAGCCAGACCAGTCTTCATATTGCTGTTCGTGACATGACTTGCAGGCGCCAGAGCCAACCCAGGCCGAGTGTGATAGGGGAGACAGAGTGATCAAACAAAGAACAAGCAAAGGGACAAGGTCTAGCAAAGCGAGTTTGGCTAAACAAGAAGGCTTTAAGTTGGTGGTCATAGTTTAACCAATGGTGTGTTTCTTGTGAATGTGCGCACAAAGCGCTAATTGTAATGTCTTACGCTTTTAGTTGCGTACATGGTATAGCAATCAAAGCTTTTTGTCGTATTTACAAGGAGCGAGTGAACCGCCATCACACAAAAAATGAATCCAGATGACAGCCCCTATAAGCAAGACTCTATTGCGTTTCAATAAAAGTAGAAATTGATGCGGATTTCTGCCTCTGCAGCCCCTTAAACCGGAATTTTTTAAATTATTGCGATGCTGGGTTTAACAATAAGTTGATTCTTTTTTGCCATGGCCAGACTACAGCTTTTCCGATTCTCAGTGCGCGAAGAAGCTGTTTTGCCTGCTCATAGCTTACATCTGATTTGCATTCCTTGCGCAGTGCACACGCCTTAAGCAAGTGCAAAGTGCTCAACGCATCTTCCGTATTAAGTGCATCCTCGATGCTGTAAACGCCCTTAGTCTGCTGCAGCACACGGTAAAGCGTACTAAGCGCTGCGCTATATTGTTGCATGCGTATCTGTTTTAAGAAAAGCTTTTCTATTTCTATTGCTTGCGACTTATTTTTGGCTGGCATTCGTCTTTTCACGCTAAGCGCTGCAATAAGAGCGAGAAAGATCAAGAGCAACAAAGCCCACAACACTTTATTTTTCAACAAGCTTGAATCTTGCTGCGCAGGAGTTGCACGACGTAAAGATCCGCTAGCGTTTAATGTAAAAGACTCAAGTTCAATGCTTTTAAAAGATTGCTGCTTACTGTCCCACCAATAAAAGGTATAGCTAGTCAGCTCATATTTCCCATCTTTCTCTATCGTATAAATAAACCTGTCGGTTCTATAACCCACTAAATCGCCTCGATTGCGCCTGTCCTCCAAGCGGGGCTGTTCTTTATACAAAGCCAAACCGTCTATTTCTGCCGTAAGTGGCGGAATGAGCATCATTGCCGGGGTATCAGCGACACGCTGTTTAATTGTGCGAATTAGCGCATCACCTGCTTGATACACCTCTTTCTCTCCTTGCCAGCTTTGCTCGACAGAGTACTCAGGCGCTGCAACCCATTGATCGACGGAAGGGGTAGATTCAGGCTCGACGATATCAAGTGGTTTAGCAACTAGCTGTAAATTACCCTCTACAGCGGTATCGTTTTGCCCTTTAAGGGATACAAAGACCTCAATGGGCGGCAACTCCAAGATACCGGCTTCGCTAGCATAAATAGTGTAACTCCAGCGCTGAACAGACCAGGTTTCGCCCTTAATTGTTTTGGAATAATTCGTTGCAAATTCGGATGCAGGAATTACAACAACATCGGCAGCGTTAACTATCTTCACCTTCGTGCCGCGAGCAAAAAGATGATAAAAACCCACATCAACCCAGATATGAATACCCTGTTTAACAACAAAGGGTTCGTCTGTAGAAATACCCATCTCTAAAACCAGCTTTTCCTGCTGAATATATTCGTCCAATGTTTGCGCAAAAACTGGTCTTATCGCTGTGATAATAACAGTCGTAACAAAGGCAAGCAGCATACAAACAATAGTTTTCACTGCTGCTCCTCCTTGCTAGCTTCTCCTTGGTTTTGCCGCTCCAATTGCATATAAAATTTAACCTGTAAAAAGCCTGACGGGTCTTTCTGCACCTGTCGCATCCACATTTCCGTGAGCGAGGGGTTCTGCAAAAGCTGTTCTGCAGAGAGTTGCTCTACTGGCTGTGTTTCAAAAAACTGCCGATCATCGCCCTCTGAAGACTGCGGACCATCTTGCTGGGATGAGCTGCTATCACCTTGTTCAGCCAACTGGCTTTCAGACATTTGCGTATTTGCATCAATGAGCGCCTGAACAATATCGATATTGGTTTGAAGCTCACGTCTTTCCGGGTATCGCGTTAAAATATCTCTATAGAGACGAACTGCGGGTACGTAATTGCGCTCGTGGGCAAGTGCGTTCGCTCGACCAAGCAGGGCATTAAAGTCGTTATATTGAGAAAACAAACTGGCGGATTTTGAAAAGTCCTCACTAGCATAATATGCAAGCGCTTTGCGATAGGGTGTTTCATATGCAGCTGCAGATTGTTGATAGTAACCCAGCTTAAATAAGACCTGCCCGTACTGGTCGGGTGTGAGCCATAAATGTATAAACTTAGTGGGGTACACTAGCGCCCAGCATAGAAAACTCACAAGGCATAGCAAAGCAATTTTTTTGCGTTTTTTCTTTAAATAGGCGGCATAACCGCTATTGGGCCTTAGCTCTACCATTTAAGGGTCCACCCTCGTCGAAACCAAAGCAGGTACATTAGCGCCAAAGGCCAAACCAGGTAATAACCTGCATCCAGCCAGGGGCGGCTATCGTCTTCTGCCGCGAGAAAAGCCCGGTTTATACGGCGATAAATACTATCTACATCGTCTTTATTTATTGTTAACGCTTGGTAATAGCCGTCTCCTGCCTTAGCCAAACCTTGAAGAAGCGATTCTTGCAAGGGAATAATATTGCTATCAAATTCTGAATCATCGCCTGCAGTTTGGCCAACAGCCCATATCAGCAATTGATGGGGGCTATTTGAAAAATAGCCTTGAAATTTTTCTGCCGACAACTCAGTGGCACCATCGGTAATAAATAATATTGTGGCAGGGCTCGCAGTATTTTTTAATAGCTCATCAAGTAAGGGCAATACTTCTTCGGGGGCTTTACCTTCACGGGGCAATATACCAACGTTTAGAGCGTCCAAATAATGCGCCAATACGTTCTTATCGTCACATAAAGGGATTATTGTGTGAGCTGAGCCAGCATATGCAAGCAGGGCGGTGTAGGCATCCCCGCGTTTTTCCAGCAGGTCTTGAATTTTTTGCTTCGCACGCTGAATACGAGAAGGTTGTATATCTTGTTGCTCCATGCTTTCACTTAAGTCTACCGCAATGACTAAGGCTGCATTATCTTCAGAAAAAGGAGAAGGGCGCTGCTGCCAGCTTGGGCCAGCAAGTGCTGCGCTCAGTATAATTATAATAAACGCCAGTATCCAAAGAGGGCTGAAAAACTGCTTATTATTACCGGCAACAATCATATGCTGCAATAAATGTTCAGCAATATGCCCACGCCATTGACTCAGTAAATCAGCCTTTTTTATTTGCCACCACAACAGAAACGCAAAAGGAACGATGAGCAAGAGCCAATAGGGGCGAATAAAGTGAAAGTGTTGCAAGCTTTCCATGCTAGGCACTGCGCGCCCCCCATTTTCCCAGAACGATATAGAGGGGAATATTAAAAAGAAATAACAATGCAAACGCAGCCAGGGGATAATAAAAAATGGATTCTCTCGGCCGGTAAGACAAGGACTCATAGAGTTCAGGCTCTAGTTTATCTATAATTTTATAGGTGTCACTTAGCGTGTTGCTATCAAGCGCCTCAAAATACTGCCCGCCACTGATTTCAGCAATATTTTTTAACACCTCGACATCTATAGCTTCTTCTCCAACGGTACCGGGGTCTCCCATAGCAATGGGGTAGATGGTTACCTTATTAGCGGCAGCAACACGGGAGGCGTCTACGGGTGGGACTTTAGAGGCGTTATCGTTACCGTCGGTCAATACAATTAATACGCGGTGACTGGTATCTGAACCTTGAAAGACACTAATGGCCAAACCTATGGCATCACCAAAAGCGGTGCTTTGCCCGGCCATTGCCACTTCGGTTTCATCCAGTAGCGTTTCCACAACAGCGCGGTCTTGCGTAAATGGCGCCTGCAAGTATGGGGCGTCGCCGAAAACGATCAGGCCTATACGGTCCCCGTCGCGCGTACTAATAAATTCACCTAAAACGTCTTTTACGGCCTCCAGCCGGTTTTGCACCGCGCCTTCAGCATTTTTAAAATCTTCCGTGGCCATGGAACCCGACAAGTCTACGGCTAGCATTAAATCCCGTGCGGATTTTTTCATTTCCACCGGTGCTCCAACCCACTCCGGTCTTGCCAGAGCGAGCAACAGTAATAGCCACCCGAGAATTAAAACAATCGCCTGTAATTTGTTTCGTTTGGCTATGCTTGAGCCCAATTTTGGTTTTTCACCGGATACTTCAACCAATTGACTGAAGTAGGGGGCTTGCAAAGCATCTTTACTTTCGCGAAAAGGAGGAAACATTAACGCGATAAGTAGCGGCAAGGGTAACAGTGCAAGTACCCACAGGTAAGTGAACTCAATCATAAGCACTCCTGTGGCTCTTTATCCACAGTGCAAGTTGCTGCCAGTGCTCGGGACCAATCGCGTCTTTCAGTTCACAGGTAGGAGCATAAGCACAGCAGTTTAAAAAACCGGCTTCACTGCGTGAAAATTCCGGCCCCTCATAACACTGATCTAAAAACATTTCCCATTGACGACCATTAAGACTAGCAACTTCCTCCCTGGGGAACGAATGCAATGCGGTTGCCTTAATAAGGCGCGCCACCTCACGAGCAGCCTCCAGTTCACCACTAATATATTGCTGCTTGATTCGCTCCAGATTCGCCAGGGCAACACGGCGATACCGGTTTCGCCAATAGCGTCGGATTTTTTTCGCCAGGGTGTAGAAAAACCAGATTATTAGCAACACGGCAATAAGCTTCCAGCCGAGTGTTTGCGGCAGCATGGACACATCTTTAGGCAGGCTTATTTCCAGAATGCCACGAATAGAATAATTTCCCCAACCGGGCCCAAACAACTCAATATTCATGAGCGATTGCCACCCAGTAAGCGCGCAAGCTGCACATGTGCCGGCTCCAGTGTATTTACCGTTAACAAGGGAATGTCTGCTTGCTTTAACGCCCGCTCCATAAGACCAAAACGCTGCGCCAACTGTGAGTCAAATGCTTTTTGAATAGTTTTCTCTGTGCTGTTAAGCGAAATCTGGAAGCTGCCATCACTCACTACCAGGTGCTCAATCCCGGGAAGTTTTTGTTCGCCGGCATCCACAACGTTTACGGCGATGACATCATTGTGCTGGGACAGCTTTCGAATATTGCGGCTATCGGCCTCCGTCCAGCCATTGCCATCACTGATTAAAATTAACAGTGAGTCATGGGTAAGCAGGGGAAGCAGCTTTTTTAGCGCTGCATTTTGCTTTTTAGGCTGCGCCTGTATTCCCGCTTTTAGCGCAGTATTAAATGCTACGATTTTAGATAACCACTGCATTACATGACTTCGACTACGCTGTGGGCGCAGAGAATAAATATCGCTGTCATTGAATATTACACCGCCTACCTTGTCACCCATTGAGCTGACCCGCCAGGCTATTAAAGCAGCTATCTCTGCAGCCACTACCGATTTCATGTACTGCTCACTGCCAAAGAACATACTTATGCGCTGGTCCAGCAAGATAAAAACATTACGCTCACGCTCTTCGGTATATACACGCACATGGGGCTTCCCCGTTCGATTGGTTACCTTCCAGTCCATCGTGCGAATATCATCGCCCACGCGGTAATGCCGTAACTCTTCGAAATTTAAGCCTCGCCCGCGCAAGCGTGATGAATGCCGCCCTGTTAAAGGGCTATGACTTGGCTGCGTTGGCTTGAAGCTAAAGCCACGAGCAAAATGCTCAAGCTTTATTAGCTCGCTCAGCTGGGTGTAGACACGACCATCTGTAGCGTGCGAGGGACTATGCGAGACTTTTTTAAAGTGCTGAAACATAACTGTAGTCCGCTAGGCAACAGCAACTTGCTTAAGGATCTCATCAATAACCTCATCGCTACCAATGCCTTCGGCTATAGCATCGTAAGTGAGAATAAGGCGATGCCTTAGAACAGAATGAAGCACTGAGCGCACGTCATCGGGGTCGACAAATGTTTTTCCCGCTAACCATGCTTTTGCGCGTGCACAGCGGTCCAGTGAAATACTTGCCCTCGGGCTGGAACCCACATGAATCCAGGAGGCAAGTGGAGATTTTGCATAACGTTGCGGGTCCCGTGTTGCCATAGTCAGGGCGACCATGTATTGATCAATAGTTTCAGCGACCTCCAAGGCCACAATCTCCTTGCGGGCGTCAAAAATAATTTTTTGATCCAGGCTCAAGCCTTGTGATTTCGACCTACTATCTTCTTCCTTTCGCATTAAGCGAATAATTTTTGCTTCTGCCTCATCATCAGGGTAATCCACATTAATCTTCATAATAAAGCGATCCATCTGAGCTTCTGGCAGGGGATAGGTACCTTCCTGCTCAATGGGATTTTGCGTTGCCAACACCATAAACAGCTCAGGTAATTTGTAGGTTTTTCCCGCAACCGTTACCTGCCGCTCTTCCATCGCCTCCAACAAGGCCGATTGCACCTTCGCCGGGGCGCGATTAATCTCATCCGCCAGTACAAGGTTATTAAACAGCGGGCCTTGCTGAAAATTAAGTTGTTGCTTACCCTCTATCTCGCTATACACTTCCGTACCCGTTACATCCGAAGGAAGCAAGTCCGGTGTAAACTGAACCCTTCCCAGAGAGGCGTTTAGGCATTTACCCAAGGCTTTAATGGAGCGGGTTTTTGCTGTACCTGGCAAGCCTTCCAGCAGCACATTACCGTTGCTTAACAGGGCGATCACCAGGGTTTGTACGACATAATCCTGGCCGATAATTGACTTGCCCATTTCATCAATAAGTAGTTTTACTTGTGCCTGGGTTTCACTTAGCATTTCTTGTCTCCATTTAAACAAAAAAGCCGACACAGGGCCGGCTAATTGAGTTACTCATTCATGCGGCTAATGTGCCGGAGCTTCGGTCATTTTTTCCATTACCTGATCAAGGCTAAAGCTCGCGGCTTTTTGCCTGGGAGGGAATTCTTTAAATGTTCCGAGGAAATCACCAACGTAAGCCTGGGCAGGAACCAGGAAGAAAGCTCTATCGATCATCCAGTCGTAGTACGTGTTGGATGTAACATGAGCTCGCTCGTAAGGGTCTCTACGCAGGTTAAATATCATTGGAATACGCAACTCGGTCCATGGCTCCATCCAGGCTCTTAAGGTTGCGTAGGCTTTTTGCTGAAGGAAAATTAGTTTCCAATCTCCATAGCGCAGTGCTGTTAGATCACCATCATCAGAGAAGTAGAAAATTTCCTTTCGTGGACCTTCTTCTTCCTTGCCGGTTATATGGGGTAAGAAGTTGTAGCCATCCAGGTGCACTTTATATTTTCTGCCGATTGAACGAACTTTACCTTTTTTCAGGCGATCTTTAATGTCCCCAGCACCTGCAGCGGCAAGATAGGTTGGCAGCCAATCCATGTGATGCATTATTTCATTGGAGACAACACCCGCTTCTACTTTACCGGGCCAACGAACCATGGAAGGTACGCGCCACCCACCCTCGTAGTTAGTGTTTTTCTCTCCGTAGAAAGGAGTCATGGCGGCATCCGGCCAGGTATTCATGTGGGGGCCGTTGTCAGTGGAGTAGTGGACAATGGTATTTTCAGCGATGCCTAATTTATCTAAGGTTGCAAGCAGTTTACCAACGTGGGTGTCGTGTTCCACCATGCCATCGGAGTACTCATCCTGACCAGAGATACCGCGTAATTCATCCTTCACGTGCGTGCGAAAATGCATTCTGGTGCCGTTCCACCACACATAAAAAGGCTTCTTGGCTTTGTGATTTTTTTCAATGAACTTAATGGCCGCATCGACAGTTTCATCGTCGATAGTTTCCATACGTTTTTTACTTAGAGGGCCAGTGTCTTCAATTTTGCCGTCGGCAAAACTATGGACAACGCCTCTAGGGCCAAAATTTTTGCGGAATTCAGGGTTTTTCGGGTAATCAGGATTTTCCGGTTCCTCTTCAGCATTTAAGTGGTAGAGGTTGCCGAAGAACTCATCAAAGCCATGGTTGGTAGGTAAGTGTTCGTCCCTGTCGCCTAAATGATTTTTCCCGAACTGGCCGGTGGCATAGCCATAGGCTTTGAGTAAGCCGGCAATAGTGGGGTCTTCTTCTCTCATCCCAAGCTCCGCGCCAGGCAAACCGACCTTGGACAGGCCAGTACGAAACACGCTTTGGCCAGTAATATAGGAAGAACGACCAGCCGTGCAAGACTGCTCACCGTAGTAATCAGTAAACATCATGCCTTCTTTTGCAATACGATCGATGTTGGGGGTTTTATATCCCATTAAACCGAAGGTATAAGCGCTGATATTGCTTTGACCAATATCATCGCCCCATATCACCAAGATGTTCGGTTTTGCTTCTTCAGCTATCGAAAAAGCCGATAACATAAGCAGTAAAAATGAGTAAACGATTTGTTTAGGATAATTCATGGGCTGTTCCTTGTCGCTCGGTACATTATAAATAGGGTGTGTTAATAGATTATTTGAGGCTTGAGGCCTACTATAGATTTATTTTTGGAGGTCCGGTGATCGCTTTGGAGGTTCCGTGTTCACTATCGTTGCTATTGCTAAGATAGTTTCTACGTACGTGTCAGGTTAGAAGATCACATTTATATTTTCAACAACTAAAATAATACTTCAGGGAATTTATAGTTTGGAGTCTATAACGAGCTCTCGTTGCATTGTTGTGTTCATCTTCCCTCTGCTTGAGACCTTCATACTTCATGCCTCTCTTACTGGAACACCCTCTTAAAAGCATCACAAGGGTTCTCTTGAAAGCCGACTCAGTGAGATGCTGCAAAATACGCCATGCAGGATAGAGAGCCAGATGACACCAAAAACCACACATCGCCTTGTTAATGCCTATTGCAGACTATACTCAAAACGGCTCAGGTAATTGCAAGGAACCTTTATATGAAGCAGACCATAAACTGGCCATTTGAACAAACACAGCTCGCCGTAGAAAATCCACTGGCGGAAGAATACGCGCGCTGGTGTTTTTCCAATTTCTCGCCGATGGCTGTGGAAGTGCTTAGGGAAACCCTCTGGTTTTTCTTCATCAAAAAAGACTCCTGGTTACACCCATCCATTGCCCAGATATTTGCCTACCACATCGAGCAGATGCAAGAGCGCATAAACGATGCTGTGCGTGCAAGAGCGCTAAAAGCCCCTCTAATTGAAAGTGAATTTAAGAATGATGCCAAAGTGGTGGGGGCTGTTATATGTGAACTACTGGACAGAGGCTTACTGGATGGGGCTCATATTTTCAAAACCAGGGAGATCATGGCCCATCGCCATACGAGAACATCTTTAAGTGCCAGCGGCTATTAACCTAGCGGCTATAAAGCAGTAAGGTCCGTCCATGTCGCAAACTTAGGGGCATGCTGTTTTTCGTGCAAACTAACAGCGACGAATGGTCAGTAAAATCGTTGTTTACAAAGCGCATACTGAGCTAATGAATAGGGCAGTGGAGTAAGCACTAATACTCTTACTCTTTAGCGCTTAATCGTTTACTGAGACGCCACGTAAACTCTTTAGCTGACGATGAAACCAGGCATTGGTCGTTTGGATGCCAGTTTCTGGGCAGTCCATGGAATAGGGCTTGCCGCTCCATGAACTTTTACTGGCAAGATTTTCGATAAACAGCTCTGCACTGCCTGCATATTTTTTTCCCCTGCGCCATTTGAGCCTGAGGTGGTCCGCTGCCTCGTCGGCCTTATACGCCTTTCCATTGCGCTGAAAGGTACAGCGGCTATTTTCTACGCTTTGTATCAGCGCTGAAATTTCTTTTTCTGCGATGGATACTTCGCTGTGCTTGCTTGCTACCTGTTTGTTATCTGCTGCCTTTTCATCACCTGCAACCTTAGCCACATGATTGTCGCCTGCATATGAGGCACCAGCAAAAACAAGCGCTGAAAAAACCCAAGTGCAAAACATGAAACCTGCACTACCTTTACTCATGTTATTGTCCTTTGTCACCTGAAATGGTTGCTTTGAGTAGATTATGGTCGGATGTGGCCGTACTCACAACTTCGCTATGCTCAACTAGTAAACCCCTGATTAGAATATGATCCAAGGGCCTTCCAAATTTCTGTGTACGCCAATCGGGATCAAAGGTGACAGGAACAAGGCCATGCTCTTGAGCGAGAGTTTTTAACTCGCTCTCTCTTGCTTCGCTCCAGGTGTTCATATCACCGGCAACAACCACTGGATAAGTATAAGCGGACAACAATGTTTCAATTATTTTCAGTTGCGCCCGGTAGGCACTCAAGCCAAGGGTAAAATTAACGGCATGTACATTAATTAAAAGCAAGCCACCGCCAGCAGGAGTATCGGGAAGCCTCACTACAGATATCATCTTAGGTGTTCTTAACCACGGCTCTTTGGAAGCAAGGGAGCATACCAGGTCGGGTTTAGCGCGGCTAAGCGTCATAACACCACTACTGTAACGTTCTGTTTTATAACCCGGCGAAAAGCTCCAAAATATTTCCTTGTTGCTCGGCTGCTTCATTTCATCAATAAATATTGCTTCCTGCAAAAACACGAAGTCCGAACCAACAGCAACTTTTTTCAGCTCTTCCAGCCAGCCTTCATTTTTTCCTTTCTCAATATTCCAGCTCACTAGTCTTAATGCTTTGTCCCCAGTGACTGCCGGTGAGTCACCTTTATGATCCTGGGATAGCGCAGCAATACACCCATCCAAATCAAAATAAACCGGTGCATCATGGTTCGTAACACCCGACCAGGAATACAAAGGCACACAAACAACGCAGAAGAAAGCCAGCATTGACCTAAAAGCTATTGTCCACACGGGCATACCGTTAATTGTCATACTATTTTTATTTGGCCTTTTTTTATGACTAAAACCAAAGCAACACTTAGGCTCATTGCCTTTATGCACTTATTGTAAAAAATGTGTGCCTATGATGATTATTGCGGCAGTTTTTTCTCCACATCGAGCAATTGTTTACAGCTGGCTTTTTATGGGAAGAATACCCATAAAACCGGTTGTAAACCGCTTCCACCAAGAGGTGTCTGGCTCTTTATTGAGTACCAACTCATTATCACCACTGCGATCTATCCAGCGAAGCTGTCCTTTGTCATTCAACACCACTTCGTAGGTTTTTTCGTCAAGCTTTAAATCAAAGTTCCTTGTTGCCACTTTCCCCAGCTCAGGGGAGTCTATTAATACGCCCATTTCTGTATTGATATTGATAGACCTAGGGTCCCAATTAAAGGAGCCAATAAAGAGTTTGCTACGATCAACCAAAAATGCTTTTGTGTGGAGCGTAGCGCGGGAGTTCTCGTGGCCCACTCTCTCATATTCCTGGCTAATACCCTGAGACTTAACTTCATATAAACGAACCCCCATTTCCAACAAACGATTTCTGGATGGTGCATAGCCGGAATGCACCGCGCCATGATTATTTGCCGCAAGTGAATTGGTAACAATTATGACATCCATGCCACGGTCTACTAGTTCCTGGAAAAAGGCCTCGCCGGCTTTCAGTGGCACAAAATAGGGAGAAACCAGAATTAGCTCCTTTTCTCCTTGCCGTATGGCGCTCTCAATATCCTCAATAATATAGGGCTTAACACTATCTTCTCCCAATATAGCTTTACTCGGCGCGTCGTAAATAAGCTTGTAATTTGCCCACTCAATACGATCGGACTCCTCCATCAATAGACGCATGTAATCTTCGCCCAATGCGTCGACATAGACACCCGCCACCGCAGCGTCAATCTTCTCCTTCACCCTAGCTCTAAAAATTTCAAGCTCTGAGCTTGACTGCTTGGAACTCTTTGCGAATGCGGGAACAGGTAGTGCGCCAGATGAATTCCAGTACTCATCAAACATCACAGATACATCTTCAACTACCGGCCCGAGCGCAACAACATCAAGATCACCAAAGTTTAAATCAGCTCGTGCACCGAAGTACTCTCCGGCAATATTTCTGCCGCCAATTAAAGTGAGCTGATTATCAACGGTAAACGATTTATTGTGCATACGACGGTTGAGCCGCGAAAATTTTGGTAAATCAAAAGGGCGAAATGTTCGACTGGTAAAAGGGTTAAAAACTCTTAGCTCTATATTGGGGTGGGAATCGAGCGCTACCATACCTAGGTCATATCCCTGGGTGAGCATATCATCCAACAGCAGTCGCACGCGTACGCCTCTGTCAGCTGCTTTAAGCAGTGATGCGATAAAGGCATAACCAATCACATCGTCGGTTAGCAAATAATATTGGGCATCGAGAGTTTGCTGAGCCCAGTCAGCCATCATCAGTCGCGCTGCGAACGCCTCAACACCGTCACCCAACAACATAAACCCTGACATACCAGCAGGGTGTTTAGGAAGCTCTGTAGCGGAATATCGACCAAAATAGGTATTTTGGGTTTTCGATGTATCCGGGGAAAAGCTCTCCTCGCGCGGATAATCATAATCAACGCTGGCACACCCAACTGTCACAACAACTAACAGTGCCAGAAAAAATGTATTAAATTTTAATAGAGCATTTTTCATAAACTAACTTCAATTAAGGTTTTCGACAAAATAGCGACTTGTGACGAAGGTTAAAAGCGCCTGTTTGCATGCGATTATTGTACTACCTCAAAACAGATTAATTTTTTCTTTCGCCACCCACCAGAGAAACAGGAAGAGGCTCAGTTTTTGAACCACTGTAAAGGCTGACATGAGGGAAGGGGATCTCGATACCTTTTTCATCAAATGTCCGTTTTATTGTTTCCAGCATGCTGTTTTTTAATTGTCTAAAGTTTTCCCGCTCTGCCCAAACGGAGAACTGTATATCAACGGAGGAGCTTCCAAAGCCTGAAAAAATGAAAAGTGGTGGTGGTTCTTTCAAGCACAGAGGGTTGTTTTCCGCGATCTCCATCAATACAGCCTTAACCTGCTCAATATCTTCCTTGTAGGCAACACCAAAGAACAGGTCTGCTCGGCGTGTGGGAAATTTGGTCAGAGTTGTGACTTCCGTTTTTATCATTGTCTCGTTGGGAATACGTACAAACAAATTGTCAAAGGTGCGCAACTTTACCGATAACAAATCGACAGATATCACCTCGCCAGTGGTGTCGCCAACGCGAATCACGTCCGTAATTGAAAAAGGCCTTTCGATCAGCAGGAACAAGCCGCTAATCAGGTTGGAAGCAGAGGTTTGTGAAGCAAAGCCAATCGCCACGGTGAGAATACCTGCGGCTCCCAACAGAACGCCAAGATCGAAACCCAGCTCTCTCAATGCTGAGACGGCCATCAATATAAAGATACTGTAGAATACTGATCGTTTAAGTATCTGGCAGCCATGTACGGTCAATTTTTTGTTGAAAAATTTCGCCAGTGCTGAACTCACAAACCTGCCGGCGCTATAGCCAAACAGCAAAAGCAGCAGCGCCTTAACGATGGCCAACAAGCGTGTTGCCTCAAGCAGTTCAACAATGTGTCTAATTTCTTCCACGAAAAATCCTCTTTAAGTGAGCGGCAAATAAAACCCGCGATTAAAAGCTTAGCGCTATACTGCTTATGCACAGTGAACGGGGAAATAACTCGGCGGGTGGATACCTATCCTCCAATGTTGCTGCTTCTCTAGCGCCATAAACGCCAAGGCAGCAAACGCACGCCAAGCCTTAATAGGCTAGTTTTCTAGTTTTTAGACTCCAGCTCCTGCCGGTCTAGTGTTCCTAGATCCAACACTGGCGATGCATCAATGTTTTGAGCGTCCATCATCTGAGCGATACGCTGTAGGGACGATATGATCATGGTCTGCTCCCATTGCTGTAAGTCGTTGTATTGACGTGCGAATTGATCCTGTAGCGGAATAGGGGCATCTTTCAAAATACTGGTGCCAGCATCAGTAAGATAGGCATGCACTTTACGCTTGTCCTCCTTTGAGCGCTCTCTATAAATAAAGCCACGCTTTTCCAGACGGTCCAGAATCGTGGTAACCGTTGCCTGACTAAGGCTTATTTTGTTTGCCAGCTCGCCAATGGTTACCTCGCCTTTATCCTTAATGGTTTTTAGCAGCAGAATTTGCGGTGCGGTAAGGCCTGTTGTTTTTGCCAGGTGTTTTGAATGTAAGTCAGTCGCGCGGATCACCCGCCGCAACGCCACCAGCACTTCTTCAAGATTGGTCAAATAAGAATCCTCTAACTTATCAGTCAGTTACATACTGCCGTGATTATACACTGCGGTGGCAACACGCAAACGTTTAGTGTACAATATTTAGACGTCTAAGCACGTACACCTGCCGCCTTAGCAGTCAGACAGGTGAAAAAGGCGATTTTACCGACATATTCAGTGAGTTTTTGTGAGTTATCCAATTTTTGACTCGCCTCAAATATGTTTAGATGTGTATATTATTTTTAAGGTTTTCAGCTAGTTTATGAGTGCCAATCAAGCATTACTCTTCCACAGCCCATCCAAAGAAGATGGCTGGGCCGTCTCACAGCTTATCGAAGCTTGCCCGCCACTCGACCGAAACTCAGCTTACTGCAACCTTCTCCAGTGCCACCACTTCGCGGAAACCTCTGTTGCCGTGAAGCTGCAAGGTGAACTATTGGCTTTTACCAGCGGCTACATTGTGCCTGGCAGACCAGACACGCTATTTATATGGCAGGTCGCGGTGAGCAGCACCGCTCGCGGCCAAGGCTTAGCCTCGAAAATGATAGATAACATTCTTAAGCGCGATTGCTGTACATCTCTTCGTTTCATTGAAACGACCATCACAGAAACAAACGAGGCATCCTGGGGCTTATTTCGCCGTATCGCTGAAAAGCATGGCAGCCAATTATCTAGCGAGCTGCTCTTCCATCAGGACAAACATTTTTTGGGTCATCATGACTCCGAGATCCTGGTAAAGATCGGGCCTCTTAACAGCCCAAGCACCTAAAGCGAAACGCCGCATCCCCTCTCACCCAATACCACCAGATTGGAAAAATATTTATGAAAATATTTAACGAAATTGAATCGGAAGTTCAAAGCTATGCAAGGGCATTCCCTCGTGTATTTAACAGGGCCCTTGGAGAGTATATCTATGATGAGGAAGGAAACCAGTATCTGGATTTTCTAGCAGGGGCGGGCACACTAAACTACGGCCATAATAACGCCAATTTTAAAGAAAAATTATTGGACTATATTAGCAACGACGGCATTGCACATGGCCTGGATTTACACACCAAAGCCAAAGGTGAATTTCTCGAAACCTTTAACGAAAAAATACTAAAACCCCGTAATATGGAATACATGGTGCAATTTACCGGCCCAACGGGTACCAATGCAGTTGAAGCTGCACTTAAAATTGCACGCAATGTGACAGGCCAGCAAAATATCGTAACTTTTACAAATGGCTTTCATGGCGTAAGCCTTGGCTCGCTAGCGGCAACCGGTAACTCTCATCACCGGGATGCAGCAGGGGTAAGCTTAAGCGGCACGCATCGTATTCCCTTTGACGGATACTTGGGTGAGGGCATCGATACAACAGTTTACCTGGACAAGGTATTGTCAGATTCCAGCAGTGGTATTAATTCGCCAGCGGGCGTTGTGGTTGAAACGGTACAAGGTGAAGGAGGTATTAATGCCGCCAGTTTTGAATGGCTGAGAAATTTACAAGCTGTCTGTAAGAAACACGGCGTGCTCCTGATTGTTGACGACATACAAGCAGGCTGCGGGCGCACCGGAACCTACTTTAGCTTTGAAGACGCAGGTATAGAACCCGACATAATCACCCTGTCAAAATCACTTAGCGGCTATGGCCTCCCACTTGCTGTGGTATTGATGAAGCCTGAACTAGATCAATGGAAACCGGGGGAACATAACGGCACATTTCGTGGAAACAATTTAGCCTTTGTCACAGCAAAAGCCGCCATCGATTGCTACTGGTCAGACAATTCTTTTTCAAATGAAATCAGGCGTAAAGGCCAATACGTTTCCGATCGAACCGAAGCCATAATTAAAAAACACGGTGAAGGGAATTTCTCGACCCGCGGCCGAGGAATGTTTCAGGGTATAAACTGCGTTAATGGCGACTTAGCAGGAAAAATAACCAAAAAAGCCTTCAAAAATGGCCTTATTATTGAAACAAGCGGCGCAGATGATCACGTAGTGAAATTTCTCTGTCCCCTGGTGATTAGCGACGAAAACCTGAAAACAGGTCTTGATATCGTGGAACAAGCCGTTGAAGAAGTGTGCGATAGCGCAACCAGTATCCCCGAAGACAACGAATTTTTTGATGGCCGCTATGTAGCCAATGGCTAATTGAGGCATTATCGCAATAACTTACAATCACAGAAGCCTTGCCAGAGGCTGCTTTTACTATCGAATAACATATTGTATGGGCCAAAATGATGATCGTTAGAACACTGGAAGACGCCGAAAAATCCGGGCGTAGAATTGTCTCGCCAGACGGTAACTGGGAAAGTACGCGCCTGTTACTCAAACAAGACAACATGGGGTTTTCTTTTCACATAACCACCATATACAAAGATGCAGACTTTCAAATGCACTATCAAAACCATTTGGAATCCGTTTATTGTATTTCCGGTGAAGGTGAAGTGGAAACCCTGGCAGACGGTAAAAAATACCCAATACGCCCCGGCACACTGTACAACCTGGACAAAAATGACAAACATATATTACGTGCCTTTAAGCAAATGACGATGGCTTGTGTTTTTAATCCGCCGCTGAATGGTAAAGAAGTTCATAACGCTGAAGGTGCTTATGAGCTTGAAGCCGAACCTATTTCAGGCTGATCGCCTGAGGCTTTCTATTGCCACAGCAGCAAACCCAAATAACAGCACTAACACACCTGGTAAACGCAATGTATACCTGGTGATAGTTGAGTAGTTTTTTTATTAACCCGGTGAGAAATGAACGACAGCATAGAAAATCAGCATAGTGTAGAAAAAATTGGCGGCACCTCCATGAGCGACTATCACGCCGTGCGAGACAACATCATATTCAAGCCCGCAAACAACAATACCCTCTACCAGCGAATTTTCGTTGTATCCGCCTATGGAGGCATCACCGACCACCTGCTGGAACATAAAAAATCGGGTAAACCCGGTGTCTTCAGCCTGTTCGCCAGCAGTGAGAACCAAGGTGACTGGCTGGAAGCCATGCACTTATTGCGAGAAACACTACACACTATCAATCAAACACTGTTTAGCACAGGTAGCGAACTGGATCGTGCCAATCAATTTATAAATGCACGCCTTGATTCCACTCAAGACTGCCTCGCCGATTTACAAAGGCTCTGCCGACATGGCCATTTTTCCCTGGCCGAACACTTGGATACAGTAAGGGAGATGTTAGCCAGCATTGGCGAAGCTCACAGCGCCTGGAATACCACTGAATTATTAAAGCGAGACGGAGTGAATGCGTGTTTTGTTGACTTAACCGGCTGGCAAACCAACCAACATACATCCTTAGATGAGCGAATAAACCAAGCACTTCAATCCCTGGACCTATCAACACAATTACCCATTGTGACAGGTTACGCACATACACAAAGCGGCCTTATGAATAGCTTTAACCGTGGTTATAGCGAGATGACATTTAGTCGCGTAGCGGTATTAAGCGGGGCCTCTAAGGCAATAATACACAAAGAGTTTCATTTTAGTAGCGCAGACCCGAAAATTGTTGGCGAACACAATGCTATTCCCATTGGCCGCACCAACTACGACGTTGCAGACCAACTGGCTAACCTTGGCATGGAGGCTATTCATCCAAAGGCTGCTAAAGGTTTACGACAGAATGCCATTCCCTTACAGATAAAAAATACCTTTGAGCCCGAACATGAAGGCACAACCATAACGCACGGCTACGTTAGCGATACTCCCTGTGTCGAAATAATTACCGGCAGCCGAGGCATCTATGTATTAGAACTCTTTGACCAGGATATGGTTGGCCAAATAGACTTGTACGATAGAGATATACTCGCCATTTTACACCGGTTTAATGTCCAGATTGTCGCCAAAGACATAAACGCCAACACCATTACCCACTACCTGTTAACCAACTTAAAAACCCTTAAGCGACTGCGAAATGCTTTGCAAGAGATCTACCCGGATGCAGAGTTCGACCAGCGAAAATCTGCCATAGTATCTGCTATTGGCAGTGATATGCAGGTGTCGGGAATTTTAGCTCAAGCAGTTTCTTCACTCGCGGCGTCGGGTATTAACGTACAGGCCATGCATCAATCCATGCGGCAAGTTGATATGCAATTCGTTGTAGACGAAAAAGATTATGAGCTAGCGATTCAAAGCCTTCACCGTAGCCTGGTAGAAATACACAACCATGGTAAAGCCATATGTGTCGTATAAAGATTAAAGAGCTGAGAGAGGGTGAGGGCTAATAGAAGTAAGATGAAGTAAGTTTTAGCCACTAATAATAACCATGGGCGCCGCTGAAGATATCACTAAAATTATGAATACTGTCTCCACACTCACGATTGTTTCCTTCCTTGGGTTTTTATCTGTCTTCTTGCTTATTGGCCTCTCTTCATTTTTTAAGAGCAGGGGAACAAAGCAAGACTACTACCTCGCAGATAACACCGTAAGGCCCTGGCTTGTTGGACTCTCTGCGGTGGCAACCAACAATAGTGGCTATATGTTTATAGGCGTTATCGGTTACACCTACGTAACCGGGCTTGCGTCGATCTGGTTAATGCTAGGGTGGATATTGGGTGACTATCTCGCCTCCCTGTATGTGCACTCACGACTGCGCCAAGCAACCGAAAATTCCAATGAAGTGAGCTACGCAGGTGTACTTAGCCACTGGTACGGCAATAAGCATAATAGGCTTCAGCGTCTTATTGGCTTAATCTCCCTGGTTTTTCTTTTGGCTTATGCCAGCGCGCAATTGGTAGCAGGGGGCAAAGCCTTGCATGTTTTGTTTAACTGGCCAACCTGGTTGGGCGCGGTAATTGGTGCAATTATGGTTGCAGTGTACTGCGTAGCCGGGGGTATTCGCGCTTCCATTTGGACAGATGCCGCGCAATCCGTGGTAATGATTATTGCCATGACGGTATTGCTGCTTGTTGCAATATATTCCATTGGAGGAATTAACAGTGCCATAAGCAGTATGCAGTCTGTGGATGGGTTTCTGGCATGGACCCCTAAAGACCTTGCCTTACCAGGGCTTGCCGGCGGCGTACTCTTCGCCGCGAGTTGGCTGTTCGCCGGTTTTTCGGTGATAGGTCAACCCCATATAATGGTGCGCTTTATGGCACTGGATAATATCGGCGGCATGCACAAAGCACGGCTTTGGTACTATATATGGTTTTCCGCTTTTTATTGCATAACCACCGGGGTGGGCTTACTCTCCCGGGTTTTTCTGCCCGATATTGGTAATTTCGATGCAGAGCTGGCACTACCTTCTATGGCCCTGCAATTGCTACACCCGCTACTGGTAGGCTTAATATTAGCAGGCATATTTGCTGCTACGATGTCCACTGCCGACTCCCTCGTGCTAAGTTGTTCAGCCGCATTCACACACGATTTACTTCCGCATAAAATCGAAAGCACAGCTTTAATTAAACTCGTAACCATAAGCGTTACAGCTTGCGCACTACTATTAGCACTCACCAATAAGCAAAGTGTCTTTAGCTTAGTTATTCTGGCCTGGTCTGGCCTTGCCAGTGCATTTGCGCCTTTGTTACTGGTGCTTTGCCTTGGGCGAAAACCAAGTCAAACTGCTAGCATTATTGGTTGCTTAGTCGGCCTCTCTTGTGCGCTGGCATGGCGCTTTATGGGCTGGCATAGTTTCGTTTATGAGGGCTTTCCAGCCATTGTTCTAGGCTTTATTTTTATTTGGGTGCTATCGCGAAGGCAATAGGTCAAACGTGAAAAAAATAGAAAAAAATAATTCACCAGCGCTTATTTGCGCTGGAACTCGGCGTGGATTTCAAGCTCTATTTCGTCACCAACGGCAGGCACATATTTGTTCAACCCAAAATCAGATCGATTAAAAAGGGCGCTTGCCTCAAAACCTATAGTATAACGTTGGGTAAGCAGGTTGTTCGCACCACCGTTAAACGTGGCGTGCACTTCAATGGTTTTACTTACACCTAAGAACGTGAGCTCTCCAACAAATACCAAATTACTACCATCTACCTTATTAACACCTTCCGCATAAAATTCTGCCTGAGGAAAGCTTTCAACATTCAGCCAGCTATCACCGCGTAAACTCAATTCAAAGGCTTCGTTATTCACGTAGATACTCCCTGTATCGACAATCACATGAAGCTTGGCTTGCTGAATATTCTCCGGATTAAAGTCCAATGAAGCCTGCACCTGCTCAAAGCGACCCACAAATTTAGAAAAGCCCATGTGATTCACTTTAAACAATACACTGCTGTGTTCAGGATCCAATTCGTATGCGCCACCTTTCAAGGCAGCGAGATCCGTTTTTACATTAGGCTTGATTAACTGCCCACAGCCATTAAGCAAGGAAAATGACAACAAGCTGAAGAGCAACAGGGATAGCTTATAACGCATAATTTAATCCTCGGTTTAGTTATTCATATTGGTCGCTACGGCTAGTCTACACTTCGTTCTTTCCCGCTCGCAGCCCGTTTTTTATTTTCACTTTGAACATAAATGGTATCAGTTGTGGCCATGCTGGCATGCCCCAAATCTTCCGAAATATCTTTTAAGGGGCGGCCACGCTCAACTTCTAGGCTAGCACCTGTATGCCTCAACCAATGGGTGGAAGCTTCTTGTAATTTTTTTGCAGCCGCTTCGCCAACGTCTTGTTTCATTTGCTCATAGGCTTGATCGAAAACGCTCTGAACCAAGCGTGACAGGTGTCGGGCGCTCATCCCTCCCTGACCCCTTATTTTTTCCACAAGAGGAGAATCATCACTGGAGGAGGGCAGTGCTGTCTCGCCTCTGAATTTTCGGTAGCGTGTCAAATAAGCTAAAAATTGAGTGGGCACGGTAACATCTCGCAGCTTTCGCCCCTTACCAAAAACTTTCAGCCACCAGTTCCCACCGTCGTCTTGCCAAAAATGGCTCATAACGGGCACCCATGTTTTTCTCTCTGAGAGTTCCGATATACGAAGAAACAGCGTCTTTAAACAGGCAACAACAAACAGGTTGCGCTCGCAGTGCGGTGTGTTCTCAGCCATTTTTTCAGCCGTAGCTAAAACATAACTCCATTGTTCTTCAGTTAGACGCTTAATGTCTTTTACCTGTGCATCCTTAATAAAGTACCTGCAATCCTTCTTTGCAAACTGTGCGGGGTTGCCAATACAAATTTCTTCTGTAATAAGGTAATTGTAGAAGGACATCAAGGCCGCAAATGTGGCTGAAAGGGTAGCCTGGGAGGGTTTGTAGCGACGCTTGTCAATCTTATCTGAATCACTGCTCTTTGGTACTTTATAACGAAACGGATGCCAGTCCCGGTTAACCTTAAAGGTGCCGCCTACACACTCAAAACGATCAACATTCTTAACACCCACCCAGTTAACTGGTGGTTTCCACGCAAAATCGGCGAACGCCAGAATATCTTTCTTTTTCTGTTCGTCGATGGGCTTATCTTTGAACAGAAAGGTCCACAGTAAAAAACGTTCCACATCAGTTCTAAACCTGAGATACGTATGCTCAGACTTATTACGACCAATGTACTTCAGGAAATCCGAACCCCATTGCCAATGCTGCTTGCGCCAAGAAGGGCCAGCACTCAGAAACTCCTCCAGCTCTGGGTATGCAGACTGGGAAAAATCGAGCAGCTCTTCATAGGTAGGGTAAAGAGGAAGATGCACAGGAACAGACATGGCTGAAACCATCGTAAGAGACCACATAGGTTAACAAGTATAAACAGAGTAGAAGTATGGTACAGCGAAGCTTTCGCTATGTCCAATAACTGGAATTATAAGTCCTAAAATAAGCATTGAAATCCAAATTTATCTCTTAATATCAGACACTTAGATCACATCCAGTATTTATAAACCCTATCTAGCGAGCACCTTCAAAGCTCATAAGTGCTGCTTTGAAGGTGCTCGGCTTTTGTTGAATATGGCGCGTAAATACACTACTATCACCTTAGGCTTTTTATGCTTATTAAACAGGCATAAAGCCCGTATTCTAATAAACGGAGAAAGAGCGTGATCTTAAAGAACATTAAAAAAATAGCAGTACTTAGTATGATCATATTTTTATCGACCTCAACTTTAGCTGAGGAAACCGATAAAAAAGATGAAACGGTTAAAAAGGAAGATATCAAGAATTTTCTTGCTGATTGCGGTATTGGCGGCGCAATCTTTAAGCACGATGTAGGCGGTGTTATATCAAATATAATTTGGGACTGGGGCCTAACCGCTACCACCTCATACGTCTCGTCTCCTGAGACTTGTGAAGGCGTGGATGTTGTTGCGGCTGAATTTATTCATCGCACCTATGACAATCTAGTCGAAGAAACTTCACATGGTGAAGGTAGCCACATTGCGGCTCTAATGAGTTTATACACTTGCGACGCAGCGCAAACTCCAGCTGCCGTAATGAAAATTCGCTCAGACCTTTCTCAAATTGTTTCTGGTAGCGAGTACGCTACTAGCTCTGACATAGAGAAGAGTCAACAATACTTTAGCTCAGTAAAATCAGCCGTTAGTGCTTGCCAAGCATAACCTCCCGTTCAAGCGGGTGTTTTATATACCCGCTTTCTCCTTTAAATAACTCATTATTTCACTCCGTATATTTTGAATAACACTAGTTTTTATATCGGGGTAATCGCGAAAATCACAATATTATTTTGTGTATGCTCGCAACCAGCTTTGGCACAAACGCATGCCAAAGAGTTACAAGCCCTTGTAAACGAGGCGCAACTATACGAACTACACAAAGCACCATACTGGTCTAGGCTACTGCAATACGACACCCTTCCATCCGGAAAAACCACACAAAGCGGGGTGACATCAGAGACATTTTTCCTCTCAGAAAACGGCGCTTCAAATCCCGCCGTGGAGCTCGAAGCTACACTAAGAGCATTTTACACCCCTATTACCGACGACCCCAACAAGCACCCGCGATGCATTTTTCCAGCACGCTACACCTGGCTAAAACAAAAACTAAACTGGCCAGGTGTGGACCTTCCGATCGAATCTTGCAGCCGCTACTGGAAATGGGCTAATCAAGGAAAAACCCAGTCAATCAGCTTATTTTTTGCGAATGGTTACATGGAAAATCCAGCGTCTTTTTTTGGGCACGCACTAATCCGATTTAATACATCTCAAAGTGAAAGATCAGAACTCTTTGACACCACTATTGATTATGGTGCCGTTATCCCAGAAAACGAGAACGCTCTAATCTATATTAGCAAAGGTTTATTTGGTGGTTATAGCGCTGGGTACTCGGACCAAAAGTTCTACCATAAAAACCACAATTATGGAGAAAGCCAGTTAAGAGATTTGTGGGAGTACGAGTTAAATTTGAACCCAGAACAAATTCAAATGCTCACTAAACAGCTTTGGGAACTTATGCCCAATAAATTTACCTACTATTTCACAATCAAGAATTGCGGCTCCGCAATTGCCTCTCTACTGGAATCATTGACGCACGAAGAAAAGCTATATTCAAGAGGAAGACCTTGGGTTTTACCCTCGGAAATGTTTCACAAACTACATCAATTAGACGAAACAAACGGGCTAATTAAACGTATCAGCTATCATCCGTCGAGATATACACGCTTCACATCCCGTTTTAATTCGCTGAGCAAAGGAAACAAATTGGCGCTCAAGTCTTATGTCACCGAAGAGCCCGAAAGGTTTTACGAGCTGGAGGAAACCGCTAAAAAAGAAGTTCTCCTGGTTTTGCTAGACTACTCAAACCTGCTAAAAGCAACGCCAAATCATGAACGGAACTCGATAGAATTACGAAATAGAATTCTTAAAGATCGTTTACAGCTAAGCGTTGGCAACCCGAGTGAAAATACTACCGTCCTATACACAGAAAAAAATCCACCGCACAAAGATCCCCTTAGCTCAATGCTACGCACCACAATAGGAACACTCAACGGAAATTCATATGGAACATTACAATATAGGCCCCTTCAGTATGACGCCCTTTCTTTTGGCTCAAACCAGGCAAAATATTCAGCACTCAGCTTCATAGACTCAACTTGGTACGTTAACGAAAAAGGCACAGTAAGCCTAGATTCTCTAGATGTACTTAGTATTCGCGCCATCAACCCAAGAACAACCGGTTTACCAGGAGACTCTCCTTATAGTTGGGCTCTAACATTAAACTATAGCGATAAAGCTATTGCGTGCCAGCACTGCAAAACACTTAACATTGGCGCTGGTTACGGTAGCGCATGGGAACTTAATTCTAGCGTTGTTTTTTACGCGATGCTTAATGCATATATAAATAGAAATTTTGCTACCAATGCAGAGCTTTCACTTGCCCCTCAAATTGGTATATTTGGCCAAATGAATGCTCGTATTAAATGGAGAGCTGAGTTTAAACACGAAACAGATCAAACCAACTCCTACGACTTACTGGAAATCGAAGCACGTTTTCGGCTGTCAAAAAATAGTGACGTTCTTTTCTACTTCGAACAAGGGCTCACACAGAAAGTAGATATTGGATTTTCCGTATATTTTTAACTGCAAATGTTGATCAGTTAACGATTACAGTAAGAATACTGTAATTACCAAGCGAACCTATCCCAGGTAAGCACGACGCTAATAGAGATACGCTTGAGCCACCTTAGCTTAATTCAAAAGCTTTACGCCACTGATAAGAAAAATAAACACGCTCCCTCGTCGTTGAGACGAGGCTGCCTTATGTTTAACCGCCCTACTCACCGTGGCATAACTCACACCATAAGCCTCGCCAACTTTAACTAAATATAGTGGCCACTCAAGTTAAGGTTTCGTCATACCTCCAACCCGCGGATACTGCTTAACAGAATGAATCAAGGGTTTTACCGACGCCGGTTTTTGCGGCTTGAGAATATCGTCTAACGATTGCTCGTCCACCATTTGCCATTAGGCGTGCCCAATGAATTCATCCGAGGCCAGATACCCTCGATTAAATATTTTACCTGTGAGTTACTAAATTGTGCGTCTAGTATTGATTTGATTGTCTAATGCGAATTACTCCCGACTAGATGCATCAAACTGGAGCACTAAACTATCGGTGCTCCAGTTTTTCCGCGTTGGAGTAAAAAAAGGAAAGTCTCGTACGAGTGGCGCTTATGCAAGCGCAGTGTTTCACCGACCTTATGTCAGCTCTCTATCAACAAGAATCCCAATATGGAAGGACTGATAATTTTCAGATTATCGAACTAGCGAACGATTTTCCATTTTAATGTCGCTCACTTTTATTCGTATTCAATGTCAATTATCTTCAAAAACATGCCGCTATGATCGAGTAAATAGCCGACGTCATTCCCTTGGTCCTCACCATGACCGTGAGTAACAGCCTTACGCTGGCCCTTTCCGGGTTCGATTATATCGCCTAACTCAGTGGTACAAGCTCCTGACACACAGCCCGTTTCCCAAGGGCCCTCGCCCTCATTCCAAGGTACGTACTCGTTTCTAGACCAAGGTACATTTTTCCCATGCCAAGGCCCATGCTCCTCCCAAGTAAACACCCCGTATTCGTAGCCCATAGATATCGCAGCATTATAATGAAGGTGTCCATGTTCACCTCCGCCTTCTTCGGCAACAGCTTGGCGCTTCCAGACATAAACATCGCAGCTAAGATCAAACTGAATGGTTGCGTGCTCACCTGTAAATTCATCGATCATAGGTACCATATCCCCGTCAACGTATTTTTGGTAAAACCCTCTGTGACTTTATTTTGGATTTGACATAACTAGTTTTCCTCATTTTTTAGCACCATAGAAATTGCTACTACTTTTTTCTTCAACTACCAAGCCAACTCGAATATAAATGGAGTAATTAAATCTATATCGTCAATATTTCCTGCGACAGATATTTACGTCTAGCCTTAATTCTGCCACCCACTCCTGGGGAAAATTGTATCTCCCCTCTCGCCCCACTCTCCTGCAGACAACTGTGGATCTTTGGCATCGGTACCTAAGCGATATCGACTTTGCTTTTGATCTACTTTCATCAATAAACGACTCTACTTTCTTCGCCGTTTTTAATGAATTCCCCTACAAGGGCAAACACTATTTAACGTTTAACATCAGATTAAACTCAATATTTTTATGCTACTGGTCGGTGACTCCAACCCTAAACTGAGCGCTGCCATCAGAAACGGGACACTTGACCTAAACAATCACACCAACCAATACTGTCAAAGTCGAATCTAGACGCTGATAGTTTGCGATTTCAGCGATTTCATTAAAAGCTAAATCAGCAATAAAGATTAATTAAACTACCATTGGCAAACCTTTAAACGACACACTTAATATTTTATTTATTATTCCCAGAATTAATACCACCTAATTAGCTGTCATAGCATTTAATAGCCGGGACATTTTATTGCTTAGAAGCAGAAAATATGACTTATGGAAACGTTTACAAATGCACGGATCGATGAATCATCCAAAAATGTTATTGCACTCAACTCACTTATCTTTAGAGGCTTTAGAGGCTTTAGAGGCTTTAGAGGCTTTAGAGGCTTTACAAGCCTCACAAATCAAAAATAAATGGGGTCAAAGTTTACCAACAAATCGAGTCAACAATGGCCAACCATGAATAAAGAGCGCATATTTTAACAACCAGCATTGTCTCATCTCGGCATTATAGATCTGACCGGCAAACATGTGCGCCACAGCAAACACTCTTGCGCCATGTTAAATCACTATTTACCCACTACTATAACCCTGTCTTTCCTATTTTCATATTTTTGCATGTCGACAGCATTTGAAATCCGAAAACGTATCTAACTGCATTCTGTATGCGATCCCTCGAGAATCCGGTATGACATAAAATAATGTTCACGTTCTCACTTGGCAAAGAAAGTGGGGCTTACGTGTTCTCGTTTATCTCTAGGCGAAAAAAAATACGAGTCGCGTCATGATTCTAGCCTTAACGTATTTAGCTTCTCGTGCCGGGTTCATCCTTCTGATCCAAAAGAGTCAATTTTTAGCTTGTGTATGCGGGGTTTAACCAAACTTGGCATTTAGCCAAATAATTATTCTGCAATGCGACGTGACACTATTGGTTAATGGAGTGTAAAACATTTAACACTTGCATTGATTACCAAGTAACAAAGCAAAAATATATCTTTTTTTGGCGCCTGATTGAATTGCCAGGTTAACCATCATCAGATATAAAGCCAAAACCGAAGATGATATTTTTCTAAGCGGCAATAAATATAACTAAAGTGAATAGTTGCGCCATATCTTTATGCATCGGACGTCGGGCGGGTTTTATGAACTTTACTAAGATGTAGAGTTAAGCGAACGCTGATAGCCAAGAATCGATTGATAAGCAAACCGCTCCGTAACGTCTACCAGACGTCCTATACACGAATACCAATTTTTTACCTTAGATATGAGGGGCGAACCATGACTGTGTTATCTAGAGGTCACTCCATTATTAATAATATTCACCAGGTGAGTGCTTGGTCAGTGAGAAAAAGCTGGCCCATCCAAAGATCGCTGATAAATCATTCTCTCAACAACGCTTCGCCAAAAGGGCCGCCAATCGCTTTGCTCGGTAATGGTCGGTCAGGAACGTCGTGGGTCGGCAGAACGCTTGGCTACGCCCCACGCGTTGCTTACTACCGAGAACCCTGCCATCCCGACATAAGCAGGGTAAAAGATGACTCTGTCTGGAGCCGATTTGTAGCCCCTGACGAGGACGACGCTTATTTTCGTTGGTGTCTGGACCGTGCATTTACGGGCAAGTTTATAGACCAAGCGAGCTTTTCTCTCAAATCTTTAGCGCTGCGAAAGGAAAAAAACTATCGCGTCATTGTAAAGGAAGTCGCCTGTTATTTGTCTGCTGAGTGGCTCGCAAGGGTTTGGGCTCCGCAGGTACTCATTATTATCAGGCACCCTTGCCCTTCTATTGCATCGGTAGGCCGGCTTGCAATCCAAGAGCAAGAGCGGCGAAGGTTGGGCGAACTAATCGAGAACCCACGCCTACGGGATAGTTATCTCAGCCATCTTGGTACGCATCTGGAAAGTTTGAAAACCCCAATAGAGGTGTCTTCCGGTATATGGGCAATTAAAAACTATGTTGTCAACCAGGTCGCTAAAAAGTACCCCGAATGGATATGGATTCGTTACGAAGATATTTGTCTTGATCCACTTATTCAGTTTCGAGCGCTCTACAAGAAGCTGGGCCTCGAATGGACCGATGATGTGCAGGCGAGAATTGTAGAAACCACTACTCGCCCAGCAGACAAGAATCGGAATGCGCGAGTATCAAGCAACCAAGTAAATAAGTGGCGTTCAATGATGACCTCCATCGAAATTGAAAGCGTAAGAAAAGCCATTGAACCCTTCGAGCTACCTTTTTACCAGGATATATCAAATTGGAATTAATCGCCCCAGGGTGTGATAGCCGCGCGAAATACACGTTCAAACGGCAGTTTCTCAGCGAGGCCTGAACGGCCAGTAGCAAGGCGGGCTTTGAAGTAGTGACCGGGATAGTTCTGTGTTCTAAAATTAGAACGTCTCAACCAATGGAGGCCCCCTTTTCTGTATCGGCTCATCGTCTAGCCAGCGCTCAATTTGGTGCGAGGGTTTTGCAAATAGTGCCGCACTATCGTAAACCAGCACCCCTAATGATGTGCCTGGCTAAGGTTAAGCAAGTACCCCTTATAATACGCACTCTTATAACACCGGCTACTTGTAAAAAATATTTTTTCCTCCGCCTCTATAGCTTCATATTGTTTAGAAAGAAAACCATCAGATTCTGCTATAGAGGTGCAACTAATATTGCTTTCCCCAGAGGCTTTCTTGATTTTATTGAGTACATTTCTCGCGCGATCAAACTCACCCTCTACTACATATAGCCGCAATAAAAACTCCGCGGGTTTAATGAAGTGAGTTTCGGAAAATAGTTCGTTTACCTCACAATCACAGCGTAAAAGTGATATATCCAGAGCAGCGGAGAGATAATTGCGCGCTGCATCCACTCGACATTCCACAAACGCTTTTACACCCAGCTGCATCATAGCTGACCAGGACTGCCAGGCTTCAACTTCATTACTGTGAATTTTTTTCAGGTGATAATTACAAAAATACCGTGATTTCATAGAGTTACCTGTATTTTATTATTAAGCCTAAGATGTGAAGCCAGGCTCTGGGATTTATCTACAGCGGTTTTTAACAAGGGAAAAAAGCTGGCTAGTCGCTTTAAGTATGATTGTCGCGGAGACCATTGCTGCAATACCTCCAACTCGCTCTGCCAATAGTTAAGTTGCGATAAGCTGTTTTTTTGGTGACAGACAATCAGCTCTACCTTATGCAGGTACTCCAAACCCGGAGTTAATAAACTCGCAATCAGCTCCTTCAGCTGATCACCGCTAAGAGCTGATTGCTCGCCAGCAATAATGAATGCTGCGCTTGCGGACTTCGATATTAGGCCGTGTTTCCATGCCGTGAACGGATGTTTACTTCCTATACTTGTAAAGTTATCTAAACTCGGAAATATACCCTTTATACATTTATCAACATCTTGGGAGCTGGTAATGAGCCATGCAAAACGTGGCCAGCTGGATTGGTTACTTAAACGATGGAATCGGGTGCTGATACCACACTCAATCTCGATACCCGAACTCTCGGGATGGCGATTAAAAAATGAAAGAGCCTTAGCATCTATCCAGGCCGCCCTCATCACAGCAAGATCATGTTCGCTAAAGGCGGACTGTAAGCTGGCAGTAACACCCAAGCGCAGTAACACATGCTCTGCAGCCCTGTCCGGGAAACCTTTTGAACTCCAGTTATACTGGGCACGAGCGACCAGAGGCTGTAGAAGATGCTGAACTTCCGGTGCCGTATTCATCATATCCTCACAGTGAAATACACAAGACTTATCGCTAATGATATTCATTCTCATTGGAGTGTCAAGCTTAAGCTATGCAAGTAGCGCTAAAAGCTGGTTAGCTCCACAAATGTCTATGTGCTTAAAAAAGTAAAGTAATGCCGTGTGGGGCAGAGCTTGAGAGAAATAATGAGGAACAAATGTTTGGATAGAAACTGATATGGCCTTTGCTTACACTAAACGCTTCCGGCCTGCTATGGCACTAGCTTATCGAGCCATTCTTTTTGGCTTAATAAGCCAGTGTCCGCTCGCAAATCCTGCACATGCTCTAAGCATTCGTTAATCGCTTTTTTACGGATACCTAAAGCGCTTGCTTGTTCCACGATGGCTGGCGTTGCGGGTAAGCCAATTGACGTGCCCAGCCATGCCATAGGATGAATGCCCAGTATTGTTGAGTGCGTTAAGTCATAGGCTGGGCTTAGTCGCCACTTGCCAGTGTGATCCATGGTAAATGCGTGGTTTTTGGCATGGTCATCCATGTTCTCAAAAACGCGATTAAATATTGCTCGGCGAAAGGCTTCGAGAGTTTCATCTACAGATTGAGTGAGCTGCCGCGTAAGCGTAAAAAAATCATCATAGCTTAAGGAAAAGTCAGTAAATTCGCGGTGTAAAATTCCCGATAAACTGTGCACATGCTGCCGAGTATCGCCACAACGGTCAAAACGTTTCACTGCGAAATAACGCTCGCCCCATACCGCTGCCTCTGGCACCCTTATACCGGCTTTTTTCGCCAGTTGATGGTAATGATATTCCTGTAGGCCCGCTTCCGGGTGATCATTCTTATCAGGAAATTTTAGCAGCCAGGACTCACCCGGCTCACCCAGCGCCCCACGGCTAAAATACAGTTTATCGCCGCTTTTTTGCAGAAGCACCTTTGGCCGCGCACCGCCAGAAGGTAGCGCGGCCGCTAAAAACTCTGAGCCAAGAGTGCTGGTGGTGGTTTGCGCGTGGTTCACCTCAGTTAGGATCGCATCCATAGTGATAGGTGCATTTTGGGAGCCTTCCCTTAATGCTAAGGGGTAGAAAGACAAGGCCCCAAGCCCGGATTCCCCAATAAAAGAGAGTATATCCAGCGCGGTCATACCCCGTGTGGAGGTATTGTTTCTAGCCAGTTCGCGCCTAAACAGCGCTCTACCCCAGCTATCCGGCAGAGCGTCGGCTAAAAGGCCTGGCAAGCCCATAAAGGATGGCGGTAACGCACCGGGTTTAAAGGACTGAACCTGGGTATTTGGCTGAAGATGTACCGGGGAAAAAGAGCGCTCACAGGCAAGAGCGTCGGCAGTGTATTGAAAGAAAACCTGGCCGTTACGAATACCAAGGTCTGCGATATGAAGTGGCTCATCATCAAAACGCGCAACAACTTTTAAGCGATCAACCGGCATGCCCTACTCCCGCGCCTTGCTTCCCAAAGAACTTGGTTTTTGATTAGCCCGGCGAGCTGGCTTCTGCTCGAGCGCCTCGTCAACCGAAGCATAGGGAGGCTCTACTGATTCAATGTACTCAATGAGATCATCAAGCGCGTTAGGGCAAATTGCCATAAGAACACGTATCAGGTTCTCGACACTGCCCTTACCCGATGCTTCCAGCACGCGTAAAGTACGACCGGAAACCCCAATCTCTTTGCCAAATTGATCTGAGTTGTCCCGCCCCAGTGCTTTGCGGGCCTGTCGCAATGCAGTACTTAAACGGGAGAGTGTGGCGGGTACATTTGGCGGTGTATTTAGCATCATAGTGGCAGCATTATGCCATATGTACCGTAAAAACCATAGTATGGCAAAATATTGCCATATTTTACCTGCTGCCCGAGGGCTCTGGCTCTATACATGAGCCCGGGCATACCACGGTAGTGTTTAAGCAAGCAATCGCCAATGTGTGAATTGCACACAAAACCCTCCCTTTACTGTATTTAGTCGTATGTCGCATTCATGCTACCTTAGGGTTTTTTACTCATCTGGTTTTATATGTCGATACCCAAAAAAGCAGCAGCAGCCCTGGCAGCGCTCGGCACAGTAGCCGCCGTATATTTAGGCTTAAAAGCGCCCAATAATGACCTGGATTGGCAGGCCCAGTTTAAGGTGCTGCCAGAAGTTACCATCAATGGCGACAAGATTGTTATTGGAAACTTACGGGACTTTCGTTACCAGGCTGCAGGCAAAAATGCTAGCGACCAAATTGCCCAGCGACAATACCTCACCGGTGAATACCAGTTTTCTCAGTTAAAGCAATTGTGGTACGGCATTTCTCACTTCGGCGCGATGGGGATGGCGCATGTGTTTGTGAGCTTTGAATTTGAAGGAGGACAATATTTGGTAGTTTCTATAGAGGCCCGGCTGCAAAACAGCGATGATGGCTACCACCCCATACGGGGCCTGTTTAGGCAATACCAAAAAACCATAGTGTTAGCCACCGAGCAAGACGTGATTGGCTTACGCAGCCATATACGCCAAGAGAAAGTGTATTTATATCCATTAGCACTTGATAGTGATGCGCAACAAGAGCTGCTTAAAGGCTACCTGCTGGTGGCGCAAGGGCTGCAACAACAGCCAGCGTTTTATAACACCTTTACAGATAATTGTATGACCGGCCTATTAAAGGTTACACGCAGTTTTAATCACTGGTGGCAGTGGCTGGACTACCGCATTATGTTGCCGGGTTATTCTGACCGCCTCAGTTTTGAACGCGGCTTAATAAAGCAGGCCGATTCACTATCCGCCGCCCAGGCTCGATATAGCATTGACGGCAGTAAAGGTGCTGTGGATAGCAGCGATTTTTCATCCTTAATTCGCCAGCCCAAGGCGCTTTGAAGGCCTGTTAGTTTTAGCGGAGAGGTGTCAGATCTTCGCCCTATTCCTTTTTTTGCGGCTCGTTTTGCGGCTCGGGAATAACACGCAACGATTGCTCATGCCTTATCTGGCATGCCCAATAAATCCATCCTAGCCCAAATACACTTGGTTTATTAACTTTTCCCAGCAGCAGCCAGTCTAGAGTGCCCTCTTCCCTTAAGGTAAATTTAATATTCAGAATATAACCATAACTTGGTGAAAGCCTATGGTCTTCAATAAATCGAGCAGATTTTGGATGTCGGCATCCACCACACAGCGATCATCTTCATCTGCCAGCATTAATGATTTGCCATCTGGGTGCCGGAGCAGAATGAACCATTGTGAGAGATTGTTGGGGCTGCGCCGCAGCTCCACCTCCACCTCGTCCAATTCTCCTCGTTTAAACAGCTCAATAGCTTTTTGGATTTTCATTTGAAACTCTATTTTTACATACAGCGGTTTTATCACCCATCGGGGCGAAGTAAAACGGTTTTTACAGCGGTATCACTGTAATCATTTCCACCTAGTTTACCGAGTATTGTGGTTTTTGCAGGGTCAATCTTATTGCCGTCCAGTATCGAATCATCGACGTAAACGCCAAGTACATTCAGCATGATTAACATCCCGCCACCAGGGTCTGGTTCAACTTCAATAAGCTCACGCAAGGTACATTCGTATCGAATTTTTGTTGCAGCGATGCTCGGCGGAGTAACCAGTTCGCTCGCGACAGTTTTAAGCATGAGCGCGTCAATTTCACTGGTATCGGAAGAAAAATTCCCACTACTGGCATTCATGCTTTCTGCAAGTTCGCTGGTAACAATATGAACAACCGCTTCCTGGGTATCCAAAATATTTTGCAAGGTATCTTTCGCCAGTTTGTTTCTGGCGGGAACGGTGGTTACCGTCAACACAGGTGGGTTAACACTGGCGACACTAAAGAAAGAGTAAGGCGCGAGGTTCGCAATACCTGTTTTGCTGATTGTGCTTACCCAGGCAATAGGCCTGGGTACAACGCCGTTTGTCAGCAGTTGATAAATGTGCGGGGTTTCTATGGATTCGGTTATTGAGAACACACATACTCCTGTTAGGGATATCCAACTGTTTGCTATTTTTCAACACTCAGTGGAAAGGTTAAATTGCAGTAGCGCGACCCTGTAAATTGCGCTCGCAGATTGTACTGTAACGCAGGCCAGAACAAAGCGCAGAATTCCGATGCATATTGGCTGCGATTAAGACAGCTACCGCGAGGAATAGCCTGGTTCAGTCGTGTTTGTCGCAGCTGGCCTATGGTGGTTTCATACTCTAGCGACCTTGTGGCGTTATCACTGTCACGCCCCACAAATACCCGCAGCGTAGCGGGCAGTTTAAGCATGTACAGCAAAGACTGTTGCATCTTGTTACGATCTGCCAGTGGGGAACACGCACAGGCAGCCCCTTTGTCTGGCATTAGCAACGAACTCCCTGAAAACAAACAGTCACTCACCAAAAAAGCCATGGCCGCCGGGCTGCGACCCGGAATTGCCATCGGTTTAATTTGCAGCTCACCAAGCGATATTGTCTGCCCCTGTTGCAACATACAGTCAAACCCTGCCGGCTCTAAAGCGATTTCGCCATGGGATGATTTTAGGCGCTTGGGTATTTCTGCAACTGCCGCGCTAATCGCCAGCTTGCCGCCTGTTTTTTTTCGTATGTAGGCCGCTGCGGAAAAATGACTGGTGTGTATATCGGTCTCCAGTAACCACTGAACAGTAAGCGAATGATCGTGTATGTACTGCACAATAGTGTTCGCATCTCTAAAAACCAGCAGCCCGGAACAGGCTGTGTAGTTGGCACTTGGGTCGATAATAGCGCAAGTGCCGCTGTGCACATCGCTCAACACGTAGCTAAAGTGCCGGGTGTCACGAGAATAGAAAGCGACGACACGGCAGGGCTGTGTTTGCTGATGTTTGGTTTGCAGAATCATAACAATGCATTAGCACTAGCTGTGCCACTAGCACCCAGAGTTCGTGTTGTGTTGACCCTTGATTGTTAGGCCTTATTGAAGCCCTCCGAATATTCAGGCTTGACCCTGCCAATAAATGCTGCCATTTTTGTCTGAAATGTCATAAATGGCACTTAGCGAATGAATCTTATAGCGAGCAGCATCAATACCCAACTGTCTCAGATGGCTCAACTACTCAACGGTTTCGAGCACCCGGCCATATTGGTGAGTGAGGACTATGAAATCCTGGCGGTAAACACCCTTTACCAACAGGCTTTTGGTGAAATTCGCCTCACTGAACAGGCTCCACAGCACTGCTACCAAGTTTCCCACGGATACAGCCAACCCTGCGACAAGTCCGGCGAAGACTGCCCCATGCAGCGGGCCCGAATATCCGGTAAGAGAACCCGTATTCTGCACATCCACCAGACCAAAAACGGCGCGGAGCATATCGAGATCGAAATGCTTCCCCTGCCACCCTCAGAAAACGGACGTGGGGCATTCGTGGAGCTGATGAAACCCATCCCACTGGCCAGTGGTGTGCGGCAAAGCCAAACCATGGTGGGCAGCAGCCCTGCTTTTTTGCATATGCTCGACAGCATCAGCAAAGTCAGCCGTTCAGATGCCTCCGTATTACTCTTGGGGGAGACGGGAACCGGCAAAGAGCTTGCGGCACGAGCCATTCATCAGTCCAGCCAACGCAGTGAAAAACCGCTAATTACACTGGAATGTTCCGGTTTAACCGACACCTTGTTTGAGAGTGAATTATTTGGCCACAGTAAAGGGGCATTCACCGGTGCAAGCAGCGCCAAAAAAGGCCTGGTGGAGCTGGCCCACGGCGGCACCTTATTTCTGGATGAAATCGCCGATGTTCCTCTTAGCATGCAGGTAAAATTGCTGCGCCTGCTGGAGAACCGCACGTTCAGGCCCATAGGCAGTACCGAAATACAATCTAGCGATTTTCGCCTGATTTGCGCCACACATAAAAATATCAAACAACTAATTGCTGAAGAAAAATTCCGTGCGGACCTGTTTCACCGCATTAATGTCTTCCCCATTCGCCTGCCATCCCTGCAGGAGCGCCTGGAAGACCTGCCGCAAATAGCGAGAGCACTGTTACAGCAAGTGTCAACGGAACGGGAATATTTTTTAACAGATTCTGCTATCCAACAAATAGCGCAGCAATCTCTAGAGGGCAATATCCGTGAGTTACGCAACATACTAAACCGCGCCATAGTATTGGCAGACACCAACGTACTCGATCGCAATGTAATTGCAGAGTGCCTAGAGATCGAACAGCCCCCAGCAGAAGCCCCGGTTACTAAAGCGCATTATTCAGGTGTGGATGGATGGGTGGATCTTAAAACCCTTGAAAACAATTATCTTCAAAATATGCACCACGCAATGCAGGGCAATGTTAGCCGCATGGCTGATGTACTCGGCATTAGTGTCAGATCCTTGTATCGAAAATTAAAGGAAAGTCGTGACTGATGTATGTGTGCATAAATTTTTACTGGCGCCTTAGCAAGTACGCTTGCAATTTATTTTTCTCCGATGCTTTGAAAGCGCTATACAGCGTTAAAAATAGAAGCACTAGGTTTTTTACTAGGGCCTGCCCTGCAGGGCATCCATTGCCAGCTCTTTAATTTCAAATAAATAAACGAGGAAACCGCGCTCTTTTCAGTTGAATATTGAGTAACACGAGTAACTCCGTAGACTGCATTCACAATCACTATCGACGCTGCGCACAAGCACGCCGCTAGCCCACCGCGCCTTAACAAGGCGGCCCTATAAACTTGCGAATTTCGGCCAATCTGAGCGTGCGAATAAAAGCGCCATTTATGACAAATTTTAAGTCATAAATGGCAAGTAATCGCAATCTGCCCTCGCAACTGTCGCCACCATGAGTAAATAACTTAAACAAATCAGCAATATAGCCGCTGGATTCGCGGCTGGCACAGATGGTGCTCTAAAGCATGTGAAACATAAGAAATGCCTAATATTGAGCCTCCTTCACGGGAGTTACTCATAACCGGCTTAACCAAGACCTGTTAACACTAATTTATACGCACTGCTGGAGGCTGTTTATTAACTGAACATCGTTTTGAGAGTAGTTTAGCCGACTAAACCACTCTCCTCCCGTAACAGCGGCCATCGGCTTGATGGCAAAATTCTAATGACTAAATAGTACATGAAATGAAGGTTAACAGGCCTTAATACCTATGAGGATTGAACAATGGAAGACTTAATCAACGCTGGCCTCCCCAGAATTAACGAACCTGCCCCTGCTTTTAATACGCAGACAACGCACGGGATACGTAAACTAGAAGACTACCGTGGTAAATGGTTAATTCTTTTTTCCCACCCTGCGGATTTTACGCCGGTGTGCACCACTGAATTCATCGCTTTCTCCCAAGCGGCTAACACCTTTGAAAAAATGAATTGTGAATTACTGGGTCTGTCCATCGACAGCCTTTTTTCCCACCTCGCCTGGGTTCGCAATATAAAAGAAAAGTTTGATGTGGATGTTCCGTTTCCCATTATCGAAGACATAAAAATGGAAGTGGCCATGGCCTACGGAATGATTCACCCTGGCGCCAATGATACCCAGGCGGTACGCGCCACATTTTTTATTGATCCCGATGGTGTGTTGCGGGCAATGGTATACTACCCCATGAGCAACGGCAGAAGCATTAATGAGTTCCTGCGCTTATTGGAAGCCATGCAAACATCTGACGCCAATGGTGTTGCGACACCGGAAAACTGGACAGCAGGCTGCAAGGTAATTGTTCCTCCACCAAAAACGGCTGAAGCCGCGGAAAAACGTGCCTCAGAAGGTTATGAGACCGTAGACTGGTACTACTCAACAAAATCACTTTAATAGCTTCGCAAAAAGTCACTGCTGCCCCTTAAGGGTATACTTCCTTAAAAGGGGCGCCAGCCGTAGACAAGCACATTGACTTACATTTTTTCCAACTGATTAACTGAAAGGTACACACCTACCCAAAAAAAAACATAGGGGAACACCGCTACCGGAAAATTCAAGCTAAGCAATTTGTCTTACAAACAAACTGCTTTCGATAACCAGCAAGGGAAGTGTTATTTTGTTATTCCACTCCGCCAAACCAAAACCCCATTCCCGGCAGATTTCTTTGCAAGGTTTAATTTATATTTTTATTGGTGTTTACTACATGTTTACTAAAATATTTTTTACTTGATGTTAAAAATACCAACGAGCCATAAAAACTGCATTGCCTGCGGAGTGGAGAACCCTCTCTCATTGAACCTGCATTTCATTACCAAACCAAAGAACCGGGTAGAAGCGAGGTTTCAGCCCAATCAACACCTCCAAGGCTATACTGGAATCTTACACGGCGGAGTAATATCTTTACTGCTGGACTCAGCAATGACCCATTGTTTATTTGCTCTAAATATCGAGGCAGTAACAGCTGAACTAAAGATTAGATTTTTTCATCCTGTACCTTGTTTCGTAGAAGTCCTATTACAAGCGCGCTTGATTAAAAGCAAAGCTCCCTTGTACATAGCTCAGGCCGATCTTAGTATCGACGGCATCCCATTCGCCTGCGCGGAGGCTAAGTTTATGTGCCAAGGTAAAGCACAATAGCTGAAGAAGATTTTTACGGCTGGCCCAACCTCGTCAGCTTAGTGTTACTGAGGAGCTAAAAAGCTCTACACCAAGCGAAGGGAGAGAATCACCGCCAAATAATATGGCCTTGTCTCCTCTCCTAGCTCCAGGCAGTTTGTAAACCATACCTTTAGAGTGAAGAACTGGGGGGAGGCCTTACATTCGGCAAACACCGATAACTGGCCTTCCCTTTCCCGCTCACATCCACAAGCACATCCAGCCCTTAGTGCCCCTAATAGCTATTCCTCGCTTAAACCGCTCAAAGACCTGGGTTTTCATACACCTTGTAGAGAAACTCTTCCTTCTAGTTAACAGGGTTTAGTTTCTCATCAAACAAGCACACTAAACGTGCGCAAGGCAATATACCAACCGAGCTCATTTGAGCTTAGTTGCTACTTTGAGGCCAGCTAATCGCTTAGGCACATAAAATCGTCTTTTACTTGCCCCATTGCAAGCGTGGGCGGTGCCTACAAAGTGTATTTATCGCCACCAAATGAGCAATTATTTCATACATTTCAATAACTTACGCGCCTTTCTTTGAGCGCCCCCTCAAGACAAGCACCTTCGTACAACATAAGCTCAGCACAAGCCTTGAAAACAAGAAAAATGTTTCACGCAATGTATTCATAATACAAGGGGAGCAATATGTGCGAAAATATCACTCAGCGCCCCGGCTAGCGCGCTGCTTGCGAGACATAGTGCCTAAAATGGAACTTATTTACAGTCGGGTACTCATTAAAAGAAATACGCTGTGCTATATTTAGCGAAGGTTTCACCTTCAAATAATCCACTCAAAAAACGGTTTCGGCTTTATTCCCATATGAGATTTCTCAAGAATTTTAGGCTAGTCCTTGCTTTAGCAGTTCTGACTTTAGCCGCCCCTCTGGCAGTGTCTTCAATAGTTGCACCATTGGAACACACTGAAAAACAATCTGAGACCGTTAAGGATGTCATCACAAAACTACATTCGCGCCACTATCGAGATCAGCCCGTTAACGATGACCTGTCTCAGCGCTTTCTCGATCAGTATTTAGACACGCTCGATCCCTCCAGAATGTTCTTTTATAAGAAAGACATTAGCGGCTTTCGAAAAAATGCCAATAACTTTGATGACTTTTTCAAACGCGGCAATCTTGAGCCCGGCTTTGAGATCTATCACACCTTCAGGCAGCGCTTGGTATCGCGCCTTGAAGCGGTGCTGGATATCGTTGAAGACGACACCGTTACCTTCGACTTCACAGCCAAAGATGTTCTTTCTTTGGATCGCGAAGAGGCCGAGTGGCCATCCACCCGTGCTGAGGCGGATGAGCTATGGTACAAACGCATAAAACTTAGCTTGTTAAACCTTAAGCTTGCAGGCAAAACGGTTGAGGAAGCTCGCAAAACAGTACACCGCCGTTATAAAAATCAGTTAAACCGCATAAAACAACAAGACAGCGTGGATGTGTTTGAAACCATGGTTAACGCGCTAACTATGCTGTACGACCCCCATACCAATTACTGGAGTGAAAGAACCTCTGAGAATTTCGATATTAGTATGTCGCTCTCCTTAGAAGGTATTGGTGCAGTACTTCAATCGGAAGATGAGTTCACCAAAGTGGTACGCTTGGTTGCCGGTGGGCCAGCAGACAAACAAGGCCAACTTAAACCAGCCGACAAGATTATCGCCGTTGGTCAAGGCGCTGATGGAGAGCTGGTAGACGTCGTTGGCTGGCGCCTGGACGAGGTGGTTAATTTAATCCGCGGGCCTAAGAATACGGTTGTTAAGCTCGAGGCTGTGTCGTCAGATGCTGCCACTAACGGCGATTCAAAAGTCATTCGTATTAACCGCGGCAAAGTAAAGCTTGAAGACCAGGCAGCCCAAAAAGCCGTGTTAGAGCTTGGTGATGGCGATAACCTTTTCAAAATAGGCGTAATTCACCTGCCTGCTTTTTATATCGATTTTGAGGCTTACAACAATCGCGACCCCAACTTCAAGAGCAGTACTCGCGACGTTGCCCGCTTGCTGGATGAGCTTCGCAAGGAAAACGTAGACGGCGTTATTTTAGATTTGCGCAATAATGGCGGCGGTTCTCTGCACGAAGCAACGATGCTCACCGATTTGTTTATCGACCAAGGCCCCGTTGTTCAAATCCGTTCCCCGGATGGGCGTATAAACAGACATAATCGTTCGCACTCCAAAGCCCGCTATCGAGGGCCTCTCATCGTAATGGTAAATCGTTTGAGTGCCTCGGCGTCAGAAATTTTTGCTGGCGCCATTCAAGACTACAACAGAGGCCTGATTGTCGGCTCACAGAGCTTTGGCAAAGGTACAGTGCAATCTGTTACCCCGCTACTTGAAGGCAAGCTGAAAATAACGGAATCTAAATTTTATCGCGTGTCGGGGGACAGCACCCAGCACCGAGGAGTTATTCCGGATATAGAATTACCTTTGCTCATCGACAGCGATGAAGTTGGTGAATCCGCTTACGACAACGCCCTGCCCTGGGACAAAATACACGCAGTGCCTCATGCCTCGTATTTCGATTTTACAAGCCTCGTGCCGCGCCTTGTCACTCAGCACCAAAAGAGAGTTGCGGGCGACCCAGATTTCAATTTTATTCTTGATCAAATTAAAATCATGGAGAACAACAAGAGTAAAAAAGTTATCTCTTTGAACGAGAAAGAACGTATTGCAGAAAAAGAGCGTTTAGAAAAACAGGCTATGGATGTTGAAAACAAAAGGCGCCTTGCGAAGAAAATGACACCCTATAAAAACCTGGAAGAGTTCCGCAAGTCCGAAGAAGAGACTGATGAAGAGCTTGAGGAAAAAAGGGCCAGTAATAGTCACAACGATATCGATGTAGATGGAGATACCCTGCTCATCGAAACCGGCAATATACTGATCGACCTGATTCGTTTGTCCTCTAATAGCCGCACTCAGCAGGTCGCTAATTTTTAAACCCTATGCTGTGTGTTTCTTTCAACGCAAACAGTCTTCGAACACGTCTTCATCAAGTCGACGAGATTATTGAAAAGTATCGCCCGGACTTTATAGGCATTCAGGAAACCAAAGTTACTGACGAAAACTTCCCTCAGGAAGAGCTTAGCAGTTGGGGCTACCACTTAGCCTTTACCGGCCAGAAAACCCACTATGGTGTTGCCCTTCTCTCACGACACCCTTTTGAACACGTTCAAAAGGGCTTCCCCTCAGATAGTGCCGATGCCCAAAAACGGTTTATTGCCGCAACTGTAAAAGTAAAACACCAGACTGTAACGGTGATGAACGGCTATTTCCCTCAGGGTGAAAACAGCGCACACCCGGTCAAATACCCCCTTAAACGTCAGTTCTATGCAGATTTACAGAGCTATTTAGAACAGCACCACAAGCCAGACCAGGCCATTATTCTAATGGGCGATTTAAATATAGCACCAACAGATCTCGATGTTGGCATGAGTGAATCGGATGCCAAACGCTGGCTGAGTGCTGGCTCATGTAGTTTTTTGGCAGAGGAGCGCGAATGGTTTAACAGGCTAATAAGCTGGGGCTTTGAAGATACCTATCGTCTGCTCAACGAAAATACAGAAGAGTACAGTTGGTTCGATTACCGAACACGCGGTTTTGATCGCAGCCCCAAAAGAGGCCTTCGAATAGACTTTGTACTTAGCACTCCGGCTCTGTCACATAGGTGTATTGATAGTGGCATCGACCTAGAAATCAGGGCGATGGAAAAACCCTCTGACCACTGCCCCGTTTGGGCCGAGTTCGATTAACAGTACACACAGCAAAAGAGCATGCGTACTTGCCTATGCATCGTCTAAATCAGCTCAAAGTATAAATTTTTTACCAATAATGAGTAAAAAAACCTCGGTTGTTATACCGCCTTGGTTGCCACCCCTACAAACCCCCTAGCCAGGCTGCAATTTCTTGCCCAGTACCCGAAGTATTTGATTGACACCGCTAAAATTTAAATTATATTAGCGCGAAAACGCAGAGCACCAATCCCCATTGGTTATAGAGCTACTCGCCTTAGGTGGCCCTCTCCAAAAAAGCCTGCCCTTCCTCATTAAATATTATTACTTATCTATAGGTGTAGCATGCTGCTGGCCGAAGAGTTTAATACGTATCTATCAAAAGTCACCTATGCCCTAAGTGAATTGGAAGGTGATAACGAAACAACTGCAGGCCCCAGCTCACTACAATACTGGCTGGAGAGAGCCCTTGTCGATCTAGTACCGGAACAGTACGCGCTACTGCTTGAATCTCTTCCTCCGGGTGCCAGGCAGATGGCTTTTCGGCTCTTGCCTGCAGAGAATCAGAAACGAATTTTCCTGGCAATGCAGGAGGAGTCCAGGCGCGCGCTGATTAAACAGCTTGGGCCGAGCGATGCAGTAGCTCTGTTTGATGAATTGGATGCGCAGGCTTTGCTTGAGCTCGCGGAAGAACTGCCCGACCAGTTTATAAACGAAGCTTTTAAACGTCTAGACAAGGCGGACAAGGAGCGTTTCGAGCGGGCATCCAGATATTCTGGCGCCATGGCGGGCCACTGGGTAAATTTCGACTTTCCACTGGTATACGGAAGCCTGAAAGTGGTCAGTGCCGCACGCTTGTTAAAACGCCTGGACTTCCCTTTTGTCGATAGTCTTTACCTGCAAGACAAACAGGGCATTTTACTTGGCGAAGTACCCCTTAAGGATGTTATAAGCGCAGAAACTCAAACGACTATACAAGGCCTGCTTGGACAGAAAGGAGAATGTATTCAGGCAACAACGCCCATTGATGAAGCCGCAGAACGGGTTATTTTATCCGGGCGCATGGCTCTGCCTGTTATTGAGGATGATGGCAGAATATTGGGGCGCCTACTGTTAAGCACCGCCTATGAACATAGAGAAGAACTTGCCGAGCAACAAATCTCCGTGGCGGGTGGTTTAAGCGAAGATGAGGATTTGTTCGCCCCGGTATGGCGCAGTAGTAAGAACCGCGCTATCTGGCTGGGTATCAATTTATTAACGGCTTTCCTGGCCTCATGGTGCATTGGTTTGTTTGAAGCAACACTTCAACAGGTTGTAGCGCTCGCAATACTGATGCCCGTAGTGGCGTCTATGGGCGGTATCTCTGGTAGCCAGACACTGACCATTATTGTTCGTGCATTAGCGCTCGGAAAAATTAACGACGCAAACCGTCGAGCGGTTCTAAAAAAAGAACTCAGGGTAGGCATTGTTAATGGCGTGTTATGGGCATTAATAATTGGTGTGTGCGTAGATCAATGGTTCGGGCAATTTTTATTGGGCCTTACCATAGCACTGGCCATTCTAGTCAACATTATTGTGGCCGTTGTCTCAGGCGTACTTATTCCGGCAATACTGGTAAGACTGAAAATAGACCCCGCTCTTTCCGGTTCTGTGGTACTGACCACAGTAACGGACGTTGTAGGATTTGTTGTTTTCCTTGGGGCGGGAGCCCTTATTTTAACTTAACATTATAAATTTTGTGCTATTAATACAGGCTGTACCAAATGAAAATTGGAATCCTATCCAGAAACGAAAACCTCTATTCCACGCGACGCCTGAAAGAAGCTGGCGAAGCCAAAGGACACCAAGTGGATGTCATAGATACCTTACATTGCTATATGGATATAACCCGTGCCCGCCCATCTGTACGCTATAAAGGTGAGCAACTACCCTATTACGATGCTGTAATTCCGAGGATCGGCGCGTCGATAACTTTTTACGGCACCGCCGTTGTGCGGCAATTTGAAATGATGGGAACTTTTTGCGTTAACGAATCTGTGGCGATCAGCCGTTCTCGGGACAAATTACGCTCCTTGCAATTGCTATCGCGAAAAGACGTTGGCCTGCCCAGAACAGGTTTTGCCAATAAACCCGACAATATAAAAGACTTGATAAAAAACGTGGGTGGCGCTCCAGTAGTTATCAAGCTACTTGAAGGAACCCAGGGCATTGGCGTTGTTCTCGCTGAAACCGACAAAGCCGCAGAGAGTATTGTAGAAGCATTTATGGGTCTCAAGGCAAACATACTGGTACAAGAGTTCATTAAAGAAGCCGGTGGCGCGGACATTCGCTGCCTGGTTGTTGGAGGCAAGGTAGTTGCAGCGATGAAACGTCAAGCAGCGGATGGCGAGTTTCGCTCCAATTTACACCGTGGTGGAGAAGCTACAATTGTCAGGCTTAGCAAAGAAGAACGTGCTACCGCCGTGAACGCAGCCAGAGTCATGGGGCTAAATGTAGCTGGAGTAGATATTCTCCAATCAAATAGCGGCCCAGTAGTGATGGAAGTAAATTCCTCTCCCGGTTTAGAAGGTATTGAAACCGCCACACATAAAGATATTGCAAGTATGGTCATCGATTTTATCGAAAACAACGCTAAACCCAACAATACTCGAACGCGAGGAAAAGGCTAACTACAATGAGCGACTTGGTGATTGGTGGCGTCACGATACCTGCAGGAAAAACCGTTCAAATTGAAATGCCGGTTGTGCGCCTTTACACCGATACTGATATTTGTATGCCGGTTCATGTTATCCGCAGTAAAAAGCCGGGGCCTACTGTGTTTGTATCCGCAGCGGTACATGGTGACGAGCTCAATGGCGTTGAAATTATTCGCAGGCTAATCAATCAAAAGTCGCTCCGCCTCACGTCGGGTACTCTTATACTGGTTCCAATGGTCAATGTTTATGGCGTATTAAACCAGAGTCGCTACATGCCCGACCGCAGGGATTTAAATCGTTGCTTTCCCGGTTCTTCAAAGGGCTCTCTTGCTGGCATTGTGGCGAATACCTTTCTTACTGAAATAGTCAGCCACTGCCAATATGGTATTGATCTACACACTGGTGCGATACATCGCAGTAATTTGCCTCAGATTCGAGCGAATTTAAAAGATGCAGAAACCAGGCTGCTAGCGGAAGCCTTTGGCGTTCCGGTATTACTCAACGCCAGCTTGCGGGACGGTTCGCTACGGCAGGCTGCTGTGGAAAACGGAACTAAAGTTCTACTCTATGAAGCAGGGCAAGCCCTCAGGTTTGACGAACTGTCTATACGAGCGGGTGTGCGCGGTATTACTAACGTGCTAACAAAATTAAACATGCTTAGCAGCAGGTTACAAAGAAGGCCAACGAAGAGACAACCCGTTACGCCATTTATTGCGAACACAAGCAACTGGACACGTGCCTCCGTAAGTGGAATTGTAAACAACCTTAAAAACCTGGGTGATATGGTGCAGATCGGCGACCCACTCGCAAAAATAGGATCGCCTTTTGGGGAGCTGTTCGGCACAGTTGTTTCAAATAGAGCCGGCATAATAATAGGCAAGCAAAACATCCCTCTGGTTCAGGAAGGTGATGCGATGTTTCACATTGCTTATTTTACGGAAGAAGATCAAGAGATCGTAGACAACATAGAAACAATGCAGGACATATTGATGCCAGAAAAAATCCCGAGCTTTGACGAGATTAAATAGTGGCAAGCTCCTTCAAGCGTAGCAGCCTCTTCATTATCACCAGTTATACTTATAACGCTGTAACAATAAAAACTATCTAGCGAGAAATCCACATGAACGCTCTCAAAACCGGAAAAAAAATGATCGTTGGCAGCCTTGAAATTTGCAGCCTGCCTGATTTAGGAATAGAAGATATAGAAGTACGTGTTGATACGGGAGCCAAAACCTCCTCACTGCACGTTGATAACGTTAAAAAATACACTAAACGAGGAAAACCATGGCTGAGCTTTGACCTTCACCCAGACGCTTATAACGTGGACGAAACCATTAATTGCAAGGCTGCACTGCATGATATTCGAAAGGTAAAATCATCTAATGGGGCATCCGAAGAACGCTATGTAATTAAGACCTTGCTCTCGATGGGCACAATGCAATGGCCCATAGAAATCACCCTTACCGACCGCTCAGATATGAGCTACCTTATGTTATTGGGCAGGCAAGGCATGGCAGACAAATTACTCGTGGACCCATCGATAACCTTTCTGCTGGAAAAAAGCGAAAAATAACAAGAGCGAACAGCGCCAATTTTACACGATCCAAGCGTAACTTAGTTTACGTTTGCACTTACTAATAAAAACAGGAGAAAGGTATTGGTTTAAGTCAGTAAGCCGGGCAAAAAACCAGAAAAAAAAGCACAAATCAACAACCGATTAAGCCTCTTCGCTTTCTGTTAAGTCGAACCAGTTTTCCACCACTCTCCTAAGGTATTTTTTAGGGTTCGAAAGATCAACAAAATCATCAACACCCAGTTCATAAGCAGCAGACTCAAATTCGTTTGACGAGCTACTTATACCGATAATTGGCATATAGAACTCCGTACCCGCCTCTTTTTCCAAGCCTCGCAAAGTATCGACTATGCGAATAAAGGACAACTCCTCATCACAATCAACCAAGGTCATTTCTGGCTTTTCTTTGACAAAGACATTTCCGATTTTATTTTCATCATGGATCAGTTTGAGATCAAACTGCATCCCTTCCAGCTTTTCTCTTACCTGCAGCTCTGCGTCTTCTTTGTGGCTAATTAAAATAATTGAATAACGCTTCTGGTCTATAGTGTTTAGGGGCAAATCTTCAATAGGCAGTTCCATCTCGGAAAACTCGTTGTACACTTCCTTGAATGCGGACTCCAGCTCAAACAAGCCCGCCGGCTTATTAACAAGATGCATGAACTCGTTGTCTATAAAACCATTTTTTCTCAGCAATGCTTGCTGCTTTTCACTCACCGCCACCAACTGATGGGTATACTTTAATTCCGGGTGATCCACCAGATTATTATTAAACTCCCGAGCATCATCGTTACCTTCCTCATAATAATAGAGCACACACTCAATGGGTTTCCCTTCCTTGTAACTGTTCGCCAGCTGTGTTTGCGCTCGTTTAAATTGAGACTCTGTAAACACTTCAAAACCAAGGGCCGTTAGTTCGCGTCGTTTTATGTCCACTACCCGTCGATTAAAATGTATCAACATTACACTGTGGCCCTTGAATGAATTTCGGTGGAAGTCCAGGTGGCCAGCTTGCTCGGCAATATCAAACTTCGCATCCAGGCGATACAAAATACCTTCTCGGGAAATTTCGCTAAACTCAATGCTACCGCTCATTAGATCGGCGATGCCTTTTGCAACGGCATAAGCAAGATTGGTTTTAGCCGCAACCCCGTCTTCATCACCGAAAAATCGACGTTTTTGACTATGATTAAAACTGGATATATTGATATACAACTCACCGGCAGTTTCGTATTCCCGCAGAAATTCTACGTCGATAATTACCACCCCTCGATCAAGCGATCGAATACTCAAATCAGTAAGTGTGCGAATGATCTGAGCCAGCCTGGAGGCATCACCTTTTAGACGCATGGGTAGCGTAGGCGACAAGGCGGTTTCCATTAGAACACCTCGCGACTCAGACTCATCAACAAACTCTGCAACAATATGTTGCAGCTCATGCCGAATGTTAAATATTTTATTCTCGAGGACCAGGCTTTTATTGAGTACGCTGTTGAAGTCACAGACATTGTAATAGACTTTCTGAAAGGATCGTTCGGCTCGCTTGAGAGCCTCCCGGTCTATATTGCCTTCCTCCAACGCCAACATTGGCTCTCGCGCAAGCCCTAAGATATTCTGCAGGTCATTTCGCAAATAGTTTAGAAATTCGCGATTGAGTTGTACGCTAGCCCGGCTATCGCGTTTTTCTTCTTCTATAGACTGGGTTTTCCTTGCCAGCGCATAAGCCGCCTCCAGACGTTCCCAATAATTTTCGGAGATTAGCCGACACTGGTGCGTCAGAACAAAATAAAACACCAGCATTAACACGCCGTAAAGATACGCGGTAAAATCCTGAACAAAAAAGGCTGATATGGCCGCAGGTATAAGCCCAAAGAACTGATAGTAAGATAAGAATTTCTGGTAAGGGGCAAAGGCGTGAGCGGTAGTGGAAAAAAACACCACCGTGTATAACCACAGTACCGGCGCTTCGTACTTCATGTCTAATTTTAGCGTAATACTTATCAGAATTACCGCCCACCAAAAGGAACCCAGCAGCGTGGCTATAAAGTAGCTATTTCGCCATCGTTGTGGCGCCCTTGGGTATATCTGGTCGAACCTGAATAGGAAAAACCCTCGAACGACAGTGATAAACAGCAGGCCAATAGTGAGTATGATTGTGAGATCGCGATTTTCGTCAAGAAAACGCCCTCCCACGAGACAGATAAGATAAGCACAAAAGTTGAATATAAGGCCCCGACGGCTGTATTTGGCCATACGTGCGTCGGTTTCACGCATAATACTGCGGTCTTTCTGGACTTTACTGGTTGGGAGAAAAAAGGTGAACATAGACCGTATCCGCGCGTTTACTGCCGCCTTTATTTACAAGGCGGCAGCATTTATAACAGGCCGCAAGTTTACACGTGCTGTACGCGCTTTCAAGCGGGAGAACCGCTCATTGGCCCTGGTACTATAGATTAAGAAAGTTTTTCACTTAACTCTGGAAGTACGTCAAAGAGATCTGCCACCAGGCCATAGTCAGACACCTGAAAAATGGGAGCGTCTTCATCTTTGTTAATGGCTACGATGACTTTTGACTCCTTCATGCCGGCGAGATGCTGAATGGCACCAGAGATACCAATCGCGATGTAAAGCTCAGGAGCAACAACTTTACCCGTTTGGCCCACTTGCAAGTCATTGGCAACAAAACCAGCATCTACAGCAGCACGAGAAGCGCCAACGGCAGCCTGGAGTTTATCTGCCAGGGTATACAAGAGCTCGAAATTTTCACTGCTTTGCAGCCCTCTTCCCCCCGACACAACGATATCTGCTGCGCTTAAATCCGGACGATCTGACTTGGCGAGTGTTTGTGAGTCAAATACCGATAGCGACAAGGCGTCCAAAGCGCCTATTGATTCCACAACAGCACTTCCGCCGTCAGCGGCCAAAGCATCAAAGGCTGTGGGCCGTATGCTTAAAAACTTTACGCTATCAAGGCTTTTAACGGTGGCAATAACATTGCCAGCATAGATCGGCCGACAAAAGGTTTGTTCATCCACAATCTTGATAATTTCTGAAATAAGCTGGCAATCATGCAATGCCGCAGCACGGGGAAGCACGTTTTTACCGTTACTCGTGGCTGCGGCAAGCACGTGGGTATACTGATCAGCGAGCGAAGCGATTAGAGGCGCGAGCTCCTCCGCTAATTGGTGCTCGTAGTAAGACGCTTCCGCAAGAAGCACCTTTTGAATGCCAGCGATTTTACTGGCTGCTTCAACAACTGGGCCACAATTTGTACCTATCACCAAAAGATGAACATCGTCATTAATGGCTTTTGCAGCGGCGCAGGCATTGAGCGTAACCGCTTTTAGCTGGGCGTTGTCATGTTCCGCAATTACTAACACACTCATGAGATCACCTTTGCTTCATTCTTTAGTTTGTCCAACAGCTCATCAACACTCGCCACTTTAACACCCGCTTTTCGCTCTTCGGGTGCCGCTACAGAGAGCAGCTGAGTTCTGGCTGCGGTATCTACTCCAAGCTCGGCAAGAGCGATAATTTCTAAGGGCTTCTTCTTCGCCTTCATTATATTCGGCAGAGCGGCATAACGCGGCTCGTTTAACCTTAAATCTGTCGTCACAACTGCTGGGAGTTTTAGCTCCAGAGTTTCAAGGCCACCATCAATTTCCCTGGTAACGCGCACACTGCCCTCTCCTACGGCCAGTTCCGAAGCGAAGGTTGCTTGAGCATAGCCGCACAAGGCTGCCAGCATTTGCCCCGTTTGGTTGTTGTCACCATCGATGGACTGTTTGCCTAGAATTATAAGGTCCACCTGCTCCTTATCCACTATGGCTTTTATGCATTTGGCAACCGCCAGCGGCTCCAGCGCTTCTTCGGTTTCGATTAACACAGCTCTGTCGGCACCCAGTGCCATGGAAGATCGAAGCTGTTCCTGCGCTTTGCTAGGCCCAATACTAAGAACAATAATTTCATCAGCATTGCCTGCTTCCTTTATGCGCACGGCTTCTTCTACCGCTATTTCACAAAAAGGGTTGATAGACATTTTTACATTGGTCAGATCGACGTTGCTGCCGTCCGAACTTGGCCTGACCTTTACGTTGTAATCTACAACTCGCTTCACTGGCACAAGAATCTTCATTTTCTATCTTTACTCCTCGCTAAGATCTAGTCCGTACAATACCAAGGCACTGTAATTAATAGCTTGATTGGTAACTATAATCACTTTGTAATAGTACTATTCTAGCGCATCTTGGAGATTGATATGGTTATCGCTTATATGGCTGTGCAAGGTGCCAATACAATGAAATTTACCCAGGAGCAATGCCATGCAACGTGAATCCATGGAGTACGATGTAGTGATCGTCGGTGCAGGCCCCGCGGGCCTTAGCGCGGCCTGCAAAATCAAGCAGCTCAATAGCGAGCTTAGTGTATGTGTACTGGAGAAAGGTTCGGAAGTAGGTGCTCATATATTGTCCGGTGCGGTGTTGGAACCGCGAGCGCTGGAGGAGCTGTTCCCAAACTGGATGGAACTAGGCGCCCCACTCACGGTAAAGGCTTCCATCGATGAAATATATTATCTCAACAGCGGTTCTGGAGCGCTCAAAATACCGTCAGTATTTGCGCCAAAAACAATGCACAACGACGGCAATTATATTGTTAGCCTCGGCAATCTTTGTCGCTGGCTTGGGCAACAGGCAGAAAACCTGGAGGTGGAAATTTTTCCCGGCTTTAGCGCGGCAGAGCTGATTATCGAAAATGACCTTGTGTGTGGTGTGATCACCGGCGATATGGGTGTAGGTGCAGACGGATCACAGAAAGACACTTACATGCAGGGAATGGAATTACGCGGTAAATATACGCTCTTTGCTGAGGGCTGCAGAGGCCACCTAGGAAAGCAGCTGATCAATAAATTTAAGCTCGACGAGAATAAAACACCACAACATTATGGCTTGGGTATTAAAGAATTATGGAAAGTTCCGGCCGAACAACACCAGCCCGGGCTGGTAGTACATACCGCAGGCTGGCCCTTGAATGAAAGCGGCACCGGCGGCGGCGGGTTTCTTTATCACATGGAGGACCAACAAGTAGTGGTGGGCTTAATTGCCGACCTTTCCTATTCCAACCCTCATGTAAGCCCTTTTGATGAATTCCAGCGCTACAAGCACCACCCCAAAATCAAACAACACTTAATTAAGGGTGAAAGGGTCAGCTATGGCGCAAGAGCCTTGGTCAAGGGCGGCCTGCAAGCCCTACCAAAAATGCATTTCCCCGGCGGCTTATTGCTTGGAGATAATGCCGGCACGCTCAATGCCGCAAAAATCAAAGGTGTTCATTGCGCCATGAAGAGCGGAATAATTGCTGCGGAAACAGTGGTTGAGGCGATGACAGAAGAGCAGAGCAATGCAGCGCTGCATACCCTCGACACACGCTTCAACGCGAGCTGGCTATTTAAAGATCTTCACCAGCAACGTAATTTTGGCCCGGCATTGCATCGCTGGGGAACGTTTCTGGGCTCTGCCTACGCATTTGTTGATATCAACATTTTTGGCGGCAAGCTTCCCTGGACTTTAAAGGACAGCATTGCGGATCACCAAACATTAAAGACAGCCGACCTTTGCGAAAAAATCCACTACCCCAAACCGGATGGCACACTTTCGTTTGACAAGTTATCGTCCGTTTACTTGTCCAACACAAGTCATGAAGAAGATCAGCCCTGCCACCTGCAACTGAACAACCCCGATACACCCATTGAGCTTAACCTTCCACGCTATGATGAGCCTGCACAGCGCTATTGCCCTGCAGGGGTTTATGAAGTGGTGAACAAGAAATTTCAGATAAATGCAGCAAACTGCGTTCACTGTAAAACCTGCGATATAAAAGACCCTGCGCAGAATATTACCTGGGTTCCACCCGAAGGTGGCGGCGGGCCGAATTACCCCAATATGTGATAGTTAACAGACGCTTAAAGTGCTACACCGCGAGAGAGAGGCTTGCATTGCAGCAACAGGTCGCTACAAGGCAGTTGCACCGGACAATTGTTGTACATATTCCCAAGCTGCCTGTTCAAATAAATCGCTGGCGTAATTATTCGAGCTATTGAATATTTTACTTTTACTCTGGATAGTAGCCGTATCCAATATTTTTTGACTGTAAACATCAATCAATAAAATCTGTATCGTTGTTTTGTCTTTACTGAACATTGCTTTGGCGTTCCCTCCACTTTTATCGGCATAGTCGAGATACCCAAGTAATTGTGGATAAACAAGTACTCGTGCGCCCGCGATCTGAGACGCAGTAATGGCTTCATCAAGCTCCAGAGCAGAAGTTTCTGTGTGCAAAGTGGGATAGCGAGCGATAAAAGCTCTCTCAAGTGCAGACAATAAGGCATAGCGTGCGCGTAGATATTCTGTGCTACCGCTACTGGTCTGCTGCGGGTAGCTCGGCTTTGCCAGATAAAGGGGCGTATGCGTGGCGAGACGCCAGTCAGCCTTACGAATCAGCTCGTGCTGCTCCTCTAAACTTAATACTTCTTTAGTTTTTTGGTATCCCGCTGCCATATACTGGCTAGTACAGGCCGAGAGGCTAAATAAAAGAAATACAATCAGGAAAACTCTTGATAACAACATGCTCGTTCCAATAAATATCACCTGCAAGTCTGCAGTTTACGCTTGTAGATATTATGCTTATCGGCAAGAGTAGAAATATATTAAGGCCAAGGCTATGAGTTCTGAACTCCAGGAAATATTCGATCTAGAACAGCTAGATCTAAACTTATTCCGAAACAGGCACCACCGGGAAAACTTTAAAGGGACACTATTTGGCGGCCAGGTGCTCAGTCAGGCGCTTTTCGCCTGTTACAAGACCTTGGACCAGCAACGTGGCCCTGCACTGCCGCACTCGCTACACGCGTATTTTCTCCGGGCCGGCAAAAGCGACAGCCCAGTCATATACGATGTTGAGAAAGTACGGGAAGGTAAATCTATTGTTAATCGTCGGGTGGTAGCCCGGCAATATGGCCGCCCTATATTTAATATGTCGGTATCGTTTCACTACCCAGAGGAAGGATTTCATCACCAGACGCCCTTCCCAGCTAACACTCCAATGCCTGAAGAACTTATTGAGGCTGGTGTGCCCATGTATCACGGCAAACATGTTCCGGTTCCCGAACGAGGTGTAACTGCAGACAACCCCTTTGATATGCTACCAATTCAGCAAGGCCAATTTGACTCCAGCAAGTCCTTACCTGCAGAAGCGCAATTCTGGATTAGAACCGCCAACACTCTCTCTGATGAGAAAATCGAACATTACTGCACATTGGCTTTCGCGTCTGACCTTGGCTTACTGGCAACCGCACTATTACCGCACGGTGTCTCTATTTTTAGTAGTGACATTGTCGCCGCCAGCGTTGACCATGCCATGTGGTTCCACAGCAGTGAATTTCGTGCAGATGAATGGCTTTTGTGTCACTGCATAAGCCCCTGGGCGGGCTCTGCACGAGGCTTTACACATGCCAGTGTGTTTACCAAAAGCGGAAAACTGATTCTGTCTTCAGCACAGGAAGGGCTTATCCGACCTGCAACAAAATAATAATTTAGTGATTCTTTGCCGTTTTGATTAGCACTAAAAAAAGGGCTGACTATACTGAATTAATATTAGCTTATTTAGGAGAACAAAAATGAGCCGAACGAGTATTGCGGATGCAGTTGTTTCCCTGGAAGAACTTTTAGCTGCATTGACTAATGCCTATTGGGACACCAGCAACCTGGAGAGAAAAGATTGTATTTTTGACCTGGTTACCAGTTTGTTTGCAGAGCTCAATGAGCTGACAAAGCTGAGCGTGGAAGACCACAGTATGAATTACGAACCAATTACTTTCGCTTTCCATTCCAGTACTGCGAATCTAAAAAACATTCAAAATAATATAGACCTTTGGTTTCCTCGGGCTAGCACGGCAAAACAGTTGCAAGACAGCATTCCCTCCGTAGCAAAATTATTTGAGTTTGTTTAGAAAAATAACTATCAGCTTATCAGCTTTTCGCTATCACCATTCAGGTGCACTGAAATAGGTATAAGATCTAGCGCGCTAGAAGCGCCGCCAAGGCCCAAATCAAGTAATTCTGCGCCATCAATCGCTCATTAACGAAAACATATAGCCTTCTGTAAAAAACACAGCCCTTACTATTAGGAAAAGGTTTAAAAATGCCAGCGTGTTACAGTGGCAGACCTCGGAAAATCATCGATACTTATTAATACCGACGGCAGACATCCCCCCCAAAGTGTTTGCCCCTCGGTAGAGCTCCTAGAGCTCGTTGAGGATAAATTAGTCCTTAATGTTTCACTCCTAATGGTCCTGGCCCGACGTTCTCCCCCCAGAAGCGTCGGGCTTTTTTTATTTTGCAAACACCTCTATCAAACGCCTAGCAATTGGTGGATAGTTATTTCTCACCTGGTGTGCTCTCGCGAATTTTTATACCAGGAAGAGAGCTCAATAATTTCACCATCCTCTCTTACCTCAGGGTACTCGAGCCCGTGTTTATCGCAATATTCGGCGATAATCGGATGCGCCCAGTGCATGAAGCGCTTTTTATAGACAGCCTCACTCAAGCGACACTGCTGATACATGCCGGCCCTCTCCCGCTGCCCCTGCGCTTCCATCAGAATCAAGGCACAGGCCACTGACACGTTAAACGACTCAACCATACCCACCATAGGCACCACCACTTCAGCATCCACATGCAAACATGCTTCAGCGCTGACCCCCTTTATTTCTGCACCCAGTACCAGTGCAGTTGGACGAGTGTAATCCACGTTTCTGTAATCTATTGCCTTGGCTGACAGGTTAGCCGCGATAAGCTGAAAACCTTGGGCCTTTAACTTGACTAGCGGCTCCTCAACCCTGGGGTAATGAACCAGGTTTACCCATTTTTCTGCGCTGGCAGAAGTACCACCGTAGGTTTGGAATCCGTCTATGGGAGTTACACAGTGAACCTGGTCAACCCCCACTGCATCGCAGGTTCTGACAATTGCAGAGATGTTTCGGCCTTTATGAACCTCATCTGTGACGACAGTCAGGTCTGGTTGGCGCATGGCGAGTACTTGAGTAATTTTTTGGTATCTTTCGGGGGTCATAAGGATTTAGATTGAAGTATCGGAATTCATAGAAATAATAAATTAAGACGTATACATAAAATAATCTAAGTTGACACTCATCAAATGTGACAGAAACATTACATGAAGCGCCACTTTGGCCTAACTGGTTTTCCACATTTCCTGTGGATAACTTAGTGGACAGACTTTGTGAAACAGTTCCTGTAGCCCATGTACACTCGGCACACCCCAGTCTGAGCATTTTTTAACCAGCTCTTTTTTATCCATATATATCAGTAACTTAGGGGGTTTTTGTAGTATTTTATTAAAACAAAGCACGGTTTTTGCGCATAATGGCGTTAGTTTCGACTACGGGGCTGACCATGTGCATAAAGCGTTAGTCACCACTCACGTGACAGGCCGTGTAGTAACACAACTGAAATAAATCAACCATAAATATTGCCAATGCTTTAGTTTTAGTACGACTGTTATCGGGGCCAGTGCAAAGCTCTTGCACCAAATAGCGGCGCAAGTGTAATTCACATTTTTTATTATGTTAATACGCCTTTAAGACCTTGAATCCAGTACAATACACGCCCATTTTGAAAAGTATAAATAAAAGTTATATCTACACGGCCCAACTATGTCGAATATTCAAGATTTAAATGTCGTCTCACAAGACGTCCTGGTAACACCCAATGAGTTACAGCAGGAACTTCCTCTCAGTGAGAATGCTGCAGCAACTGTAAACCTCGGTCGAGAAACCGTACGTAACATCCTTGATCGTAAAGACCCTCGCCTGATTGTTGTTGTTGGCCCTTGCTCCATTCACGACCCAGAAGCTGCGATGGACTATGCCAAAAAGCTGAAGCAACTCTCTGATAAGGTTAAAGACACGCTCTACATTGTCATGCGGGTTTATTTTGAAAAGCCACGCACCACAACAGGCTGGAAGGGCCTGATTAACGATCCGCACATGAACGATTCCTTTAAAATTGAGGAAGGTTTACGCGTGGGTCGCAAATTGCTTTTGGATATCGCTGAGCTCGGTCTACCCGCCTCAACAGAAGCCCTGGACCCCATCTCGCCACAGTACCTGCAAGACCTTATAAGCTGGTCTGCCATTGGTGCTCGCACCACAGAGTCACAAACACACAGAGAAATGGCCAGCGGTCTATCTTCAGCGGTGGGTTTTAAAAATGGTACCGACGGCGGCTTAACTGTTGCAATAAATGCACTGCAATCCGTCTCCAGCCCGCACCGCTTTCTGGGGATCAATAAAGATGGCAGCGTGTCTGTAATAACCACTCGAGGCAACGCGTATGGACACGTTGTTCTGCGTGGCGGTAGCGATAAGCCCAACTACGATTCGGTTAGTGTCGCCATGTGCGAAAAAGTGCTTACTGGCGCAAAGATATCCAGCAACATCATGATTGACTGCAGCCACGCAAACTCCAATAAGAACCATGAGCTTCAGCCTCTGGTTATGGACAATGTGTGCAACCAGATATTGGAAGGCAATCAGTCAATAATTGGTGTGATGATCGAGAGTAATATTGGCGCTGGCAATCAGAAAATACCTGCTGACTTAAGCCAATTACAGTACGGGGTATCCGTAACAGATGCCTGTGTAGACTGGGCAACTACAGAAGAGATGCTGACTAACGCAGCTGACAAGCTTTCCCAAGCGCTCCCTTCACGTATCGGCTAAGCGCTTTTAAATAAGCGCTGTTTCACGGTGGCGGAAATACCTCATCTCCGCCACCACTCTTTCCTTTTCCTATAAAGCTAAACATCAAACCAAACGTCTCGCTCACCGTCTCACTCTACATTCAGCCAACAGAGCAGAATATTGTTCACTAGAAACGCCCGGCCTTACAAAGACAGAGCAATCCAGTGGCTAGGCTTGTAAGTACGCTCAGCAAGCAGAGCTTTTCGCCAAAATTACAGCGTAATTCGGGCTAAGCGGCGCAAGTACTCCAAGATATTGATTTTGCTTAAAATTCCCACTAATTAATACTATATAACTACTTGGTGGCACAGCATACATTTTCTCTCTCAGTCAAAAATCGGAGTGTTTTTTGTTTAAGGCGCCACAAACTGCCTCATTAGTAGTGGATTTTTTAATTTATCGCTGGTAAGTTCCTTAACTCATAAGCGTAAAGGAATTTAGTCTTTTGGGCTATTTACGTATGCATTAAGCCGATATTAACAATAACCAAACTACTGCAAGGATCGCATTGTAAACGGGCAGTAGACTATGCACACCAGCTTCGATAAAAACGAATCGTATACACAGTATTCCCCAGCACGGTCGTTACCCACAGATATCTATCAATCCGTGTCTGACTGGTTTGAGATACGCGTAACAGAAATGGCCGGCTACGACTACATATTCGCGCCAATGGATATGTGCGACCAGATTACAGACTTCGTTACCCTGCAGGAATTCCTGATAAACATTCAAGTAATGTTGGGCTCGGAGCTAGATCGCACCATTCTTGTGGGCGTGGAAAACAGAGAACACGGTACACTTGAAATGGATCGTTATGATGTTAGCTGGCAAGGGGGAATCGTAAAAGATTGCCATAGAACCTCGCTGGAAGGCTCGCCTCAGTTCGACTTTATTTCCATGCTGCACGATTACAGCTCGCCGCTCATCTCAGAGTAAGAGCCCTGCACGCTTAACAGCTCTTTACCTGGAGCAATCGATGTCCGCTTCTGATTAGGCGCTAGTAATAGGCCTGAGACTTATCCGAGTGGTCAGTAATATCCTTCACACCCGCCAGCTCAGGGATCTTTTCCATCAGGGTTTTTTCGACACCCTGCTTTAAGGTCATATCAACCGCACTGCAGCCCTGACAACCACCACCGAAACGCAAAACCGCAAAACCGTCATCCGACATCGTCTCCAAACTTACATTCCCACCATGCGAGGCCAGGCCTGGATTAACTTCGTTATACAACACGTAATTAATTTTATCTTCGATGGGGCTATCGTCACTGATTTTGGGCATCTTTGAATTGGGAGCACGGATAGTTAACTGCCCTCCCATTTTGTCGTTTGCATAGTCAACCTTCGCTTCATCGAGGAAAGGCACGCTGCGATCTTCGAAATAAGCAACAAAACCCGCTAACTGGAGTTGCTGATCTTCAGCATTCTCCTCTCCGGGTCTGCAATAGGCTATACAGGTTTCCGCCTGAGGTGTACCAGGATTAGATACAAACATTCTAATCCCAATACCTTCACAGTCCTGTTTTTCCAGGAGCTCTTTCAAGTAAGATTGCGCGGAATCAGTGATTGTAACGTTGAGCATGTTAAACCTTCTGTAAATACCTGAGTAAGTTGCTCAGGTATTCTAACGAATATAAGCATTTTTGGAAATGCGTTTTGCTATCTAATCTGCTCGCCAGAACTGCCCATATCAAGGAGGTGCTTATAATAAAGGAATCTGGTAGCATCCCCACCCCAGCTATATCAAAATATTTCGATATAGCTAACGTATGAAAAACAGTCATTTACAGGTACCCCATGAAACAAGAACTACTACAGCGTGTTGAGGCACTCCACAAAGCGATCAAAGAACGAATACTGATTCTTGATGGCGCGATGGGGACGATGATTCAGCAATACACGTTGAAGGAAGCCGATTACCGCGGAGAGCGCTTTGCTGATTTTCATACCAGCCTACAAGGTAACAATGACCTGCTGACCCTCACTCAGCCGCAGATTATCGCAGATATTCATCGCGCCTATTTTGCTGCGGGAGCGGACATCATTGAAACAAATACCTTTAATGCAACGCAGCTTTCACAAGCAGACTACGAACTGGAAGAAATTGCCTATGAGCTCAATGTTGCTTCCGCTTCTCTGGCTCGAAAAGCTGCCGACGAGTATAGCGCCTTAACTCCGGACAAGCCCCGCTGGGTTGCCGGTGTCATTGGCCCCACCAGCCGCACCGCATCAATATCTCCCGATGTGAACGACCCGGGCGCGCGTAATGTCACCTTCGATGCTCTGGTAGAAAACTACTGTGAATCAGCAAAAGGCTTAATTGAGGGTGGCGCAGACATTTTATTGATCGAAACCGTTTTCGATACGCTCAATGCAAAGGCTGCTGTTTTCGCCGTAAAAAAAGTGTTTCTGGAATTGGGCTTCGAATTACCCATTATGATCTCGGGTACCATCACCGATGCATCCGGCCGGACCCTTTCTGGGCAAACCACAGAAGCATTCTATAACTCACTTGCTCACGCCGACCCCCTATCCATCGGCTTGAATTGCGCATTGGGCGCAAAAGAGCTGGAACCTTATGTGAGAGAGCTGTCTCGTGTGGCCAGTTGCTATGTATCCGCTCACCCCAATGCAGGGCTGCCAAACGAATTCGGAGAATACGACCAGACAGCCGAGCAAATGGCGGAGATTGTAGTTAATTTTGCCCACCAATCGTATGTCAATATCATCGGTGGTTGCTGCGGCACCTCACCCGAGCATATTAGCGCCATCGCAAAAGCCGTTGCCAAGCTTCCACCCCGTTCACTGCCAGACATTCCGCCCGCATGTCGCCTTTCCGGCCTGGAGCCCTTCAACATAAATGCCGATTCGCTCTTTGTTAATGTGGGGGAACGCTGCAACGTTACAGGTTCTGCTCGATTTAAAAGGCTTATCCTGGAGGAAGATTACACAACTGCACTTGAAGTAGCGCTGCACCAGGTTCAGGACGGCGCACAGATTATCGACATCAATATGGACGAAGGCATGCTCGATGCGAAAGCAGCGATCACCCGCTTTCTTAATCTGATTGCCGGGGAGCCCGATATTTCTCGCTTACCCATCATGATCGATTCGTCCAAATGGGATGTAATAGAAGCTGGCTTAAAGTGCGTGCAAGGCAAAGCTGTGGTTAATTCCATCAGCATGAAAGAAGGTGAACAGGACTTCATTGAGAAAGCGAGGCTTTGCCGCCTTTATGGTGCTGCCGTTATTGTCATGGCCTTCGATGAACAGGGCCAGGCAGATACTGCAGAAAGAAAAATAGAAATTTGTAAGCGCTCCTACGAATTATTAACGGGTATTGGTTTCCCGCCCGAAGATATTATTTTTGACCCCAATATATTTGCCGTTGCTACAGGCATTGACGAGCACAATAATTACGCTGTCGATTTTATTGAAGCCTGCCGCTGGATTCGCACCAACCTGCCTCATGCGGGCATATCTGGTGGTGTGAGTAATGTTTCGTTTTCATTCAGAGGCAATAACCCGGTTCGCGAAGCAATACACTCGGTATTTTTATACCACGCGATTCAGGCTGGCATGAACATGGGTATTGTTAATGCAGGCCAATTAGCCATTTATGATGACTTGCCCGAAGAGTTAAAAGCATGCGTATTAAACGTAGTGCTTAACAAAAGTGACAATGCAACCGAAGAACTGTTAGCCATCGCTGATAAATTTCGCGAAGGGGGACAAACCCAGAATAAGAAAGAAGATCTCGAATGGCGAAGCTGGAGTGTTTCCAAACGACTGGAACATGCTCTGGTAAAAGGGATTACCGCCTACATCGATGACGATACCGAAGAAGCACGCATTCAGTCGACGCGCCCTCTCGACGTTATCGAGGGCCCGCTAATGGATGGCATGAACGTGGTCGGTGATTTGTTTGGCGCAGGTAAAATGTTTTTACCGCAAGTTGTTAAATCTGCACGCGTAATGAAACAGGCGGTGGCGCACCTCCAGCCGTATATTGAGGAGGAAAAAAACGAAGGCAGCCAATCCAATGGAAAAATCCTTATGGCAACGGTTAAGGGTGATGTTCATGACATTGGTAAAAACATCGTTGGTGTAGTGCTCCAATGCAATAACTTTGAGGTAATCGACTTGGGCGTGATGGTGCCCTGCGAAAAAATTCTTGACGTCGCCGAAAAGGAAAATTGCGATATTATTGGCCTGTCTGGCTTAATCACCCCTTCATTAGACGAAATGGTTACCGTAGCAAAAACCATGGAGCAGCGCGGCATCAACAAGCCATTGATGATTGGAGGGGCAACAACATCCAAAGCACATACCGCCGTTAAAATTGATCCACAATTCCAATTGAACCAGGCGGTATATGTAGCCGATGCTTCACGAGCCGTAGGTGTAGCCTCTACCTTGTTGTCTGAAGAAAAATACCCAAAATATGTCGCCAACTTAAAAAGCGAATACGAACAGGTACGCGAAAGAAGGAAGAATCGAAGTAAAAGCGATAAATCGGTGAGCTACTCAGAAGCGCTCACAAAAAAGCTTCAATTAAACTGGGAAAACTTTAGCCCAACTAAACCGAACTTTCTCGGAACAAAAATACTCGATAATTACCCCTTGGAATCCTTGGTGGAGTATATCGACTGGGGTCCCTTTTTTATTACCTGGGATCTGGTTGGAAAGTACCCCAAAATACTGAATGACGATGTTGTTGGAGAAGCTGCCCGTCAGCTATTCGAGGACGCCCAGGCAATGTTAAACAATATCGTAGAAAACAAACTGCTAGCAGCAAAAGCAGTACTTGGGTTCTGGCGAGCTGAAAGCCTGGATGATGATATCAAGCTCTACTCGGAAGAAGGCGAACTCCAAGCCTGCTTGCATCATATACGGCAACAAACAAACAAAACTAACAACCCCGAGCAAGCCATGCTATCCCTGGCTGACTTTGTGGCTCCCGCAGCGTTGGGCAAGCCGGATTATCTGGGTGGCTTTGCACTCACTGCGGGCATTGGTGCAGAAGCACTGGCTGCGGAGTATGAGGCCAAGGGCGATGATTACAGTGCAATTATGGTTAAAGCACTGGCAGACCGTCTGGCGGAAGCTTTTGCAGAACACCTGCACTATCTTGTACGCACCGAGTACTGGGCCTACGACAGCGCAGAGAAGCTCTCCAACGAAGAACTGATCAAAGAAAAGTACAAGGGAATTCGGCCGGCTCCCGGTTATCCCGCCTGCCCCGACCACACGGAAAAAGGCAGCCTGTTCAAATTGCTACAGGCTGAATCCATTGGCATGGAGCTTACCGAACACTATGCAATGAATCCGGCAGCCTCTGTGTCTGGCTGGTATTTTGGCCACCCGGAATCCAAGTATTTCAATGTTGGCAAAATCAACAAAGATCAGGTTACGTCATTGGCAGAGCGTAAAGAAATCAGTTTCGCAGAAATGGAAAAGTGGCTTCAGCCCATCCTCAACTATGACAATTAACTTCAGCCCATAGAGTTGGCACCACAATACACACTAAAGAGTGACAAAGGTCTTATTTTGATCATTCTTTAGTGTGACACCCTCCAATATCCCTATAATCATTTTAGTTATTGTCGTTACCGCCATAGGAGATTAGGGATGTCTAAGTACTTACACCTTTCAGCTATCACCATACTTGTTTCTTTGCTTTTGCCCAGTGTGGCAATAGCTGAAAACAACACCATGCAGCTTGATACCGCCACAGAAGTTATCACTGACTATAAAGCCCTGCGAAAGCAATGCTCTAGCTCAAAGGGCGAGCTTCGCAAAAAGTGCTTTAATGAACTGAGTTCTTCCAACGATAGATATCAGGTCGCAAAAAAAATTGTTCGACAAAACAACGAAGAATCAGAACCTAAGGTGCACTACCTCAGCCTTGTAAACTAGTATACCGTCAATTTAAAACGGTAGTTTTTTCTCTCTCTTTTCTGGCATCATTTGCTAATCAGCAACACAAAAGTGCCTTTTTTATGAAAGAGAATACAAACAAGGATTTAAAGAAGCCAAGCCCCTCTACCCTGCACCTGCTCAAGACAGCCGCAGCAGCTGCATTCGGTGTACAGAGTAAGGAAAACTTGGAGGAGGATTTTTCTCAAAAAAGCGTAATACCTTACATAATCATAGGTATTGTTTTTACCGGGCTGTTCGTTTTAAGCCTGATAGCACTGGTCAGCGTTATCATCTAGCAGAAAAACAAAAAGGCCCGTAATAACGGGCCCTTTCATGATAAGCAACACTTTGTAAGTAACTGCATAAGTAAAACTTGGTAAGTATTACTTTTTTAGCGATAACTTTAACAATGCGATTTGGCCTTACAGCTACTGACCGCTGATCCAAAATACGCAGGTGGTAACGAAGATTAATATCAAAGCCACTGCTGCGACGGCGTCTGCAATGCTATCGCCCTGTTCCATCATCTGAATATCGTCTTCCATCGTCTCCTCCTTATTCTGTTGTTTTAGAGTACGATTTAAAGTGCGACCTGTGTCTGCACCACTCGTATCCAATTCAACCCTATGCAGCTGTTTTTGGCAAGTAGGATTGCCTGAATATACCTATTTATTCTAAATAAGTGCCAATAAAACAAGTGTAACCTCACACTTTTCGGGGCCTTTAGTGTCATCCTCAATCAACTTTCTGGCGCCCAGCACCTTAAAAAGGATTTGTATCTAATGCTACGTATCGCAGCATTCCGCTATTTGCTGTATGCTTGCGCCCCTCATTTTGGGGGCACCCCACGCTTTCAGGCTTCACTGAAACGCAGTAGGCCTCCGGAAAAACAACGTAATCACATCATTGGGTAATTTGTTTCAATGTACGTCTACGACGAACACGATCATACGATCATACGAGAACGCGTAAAACAGTTTAGAAATCAGACTAATCGCTATCTGGCCGGGGAAATTAAAGAAGAAGAATTTCTGCCATTGCGATTACAAAACGGGCTCTACGTGCAGCGCCTTGCACCCATGCTGCGTATAGCCGTACCTTACGGCATGCTCAATGCGCGACAACTGCGAAAAATCGCTCATATCACCCGTCACTACGACAAGGGTTATTGCCACATTACAACCCGGCAAAACATTCAGCTGAACTGGCCTAAACTGGAAGAAGTTCCTGATATCCTGGCGGAATTAGCTGAGGTGGAAATGCACGCGGTTCAAACCAGCGGTAACTGCATTCGTAATGTGACTACAGATCAATTTGCAGGTGTAGCTACCGACGAACTGATCGACCCCCGCCCCTATTGCGAGATTATTCGCCAGTGGTCAACGTTTCACCCTGAGTTTGCCTTCCTCCCTCGCAAATTCAAGATCGCTGTCAGTGGCACTGCGGAGGATCGCGCAGCAATTCATTTCCATGACATTGGCCTGCAAATCGTAAAGCAGGATGAAAATACCGGCTTCAAAGTTTTTGTTGGTGGTGGCCTTGGAAGAACTCCCGTTATTGGCAGCGTAATCCGGGACTTCTTGCCGGAAAAAGATTTGCTAACCTACCTCGAAGCCATTTTAAGAATCTACAACCTGCATGGCCGAAGAGACAACAAATACAAGGCCCGCATAAAAATCCTCGTCAAAGCAAAAACCCCCGCTGTATTTGCAGAGATGGTAGAAAAAGAATGGCAAACAATTAGAGATAGTCAGTCCCTGTTAACCGACAGAGAAATTCATCGTGCAAAAAGTTTTTTCACCGAACCGGAATACGAGCAGCTGGATGAGCTAGCAGCAAATGAAAAACTGCAAAAACTCTCTGCGGAAAATAAAGCGTTTGGCCACTGGCTGAGACAAAACGTCAGCAAGCACAGGCTCAACGGTTACCGCGCGGTAACTCTTTCGTTAAAGCCCACGGGAATTGCCCCCGGCGATATAACCGATAGCCAGCTGGAACTGATTGCCGATTTATCCGAGCAGTACTCCTTTGGCGAAGTTCGCACTACACACGAGCAAAACATAGTATTGGCAGATGTACCCTGCCACTTGCTGTTTGACTTGTGGCAAAAAATTGTACCGGCCGGTTTTGCGGAAGCAAATATAGGCACCTTAAACGATATGATTTGCTGCCCCGGTGGCGACTTCTGCTCTCTGGCAAACGCGAAATCTATACCCGTTGCAGAAGCGATCCAAAGGCAGTTTAGTGATAACGACTATCTGTATGATCTCGGCAACATAAACCTAAATATTTCCGGTTGTATGAACGCTTGTGGCCACCACCATATTGGCGACATCGGCGTACTTGGTGTTGATAAAAAAGGACAGGAGTTCTACCAAATACAGCTTGGCGGCAACGCCGGAAATCAGGCTGCCTTAGGCAAAGTGCTTGGCCCTGCGTTTGGTCGAGAGGAAATGCCCGCGATCATTCAGAAAATCCTGGATGTTTACCTGGAAAATCGCACAGCAGAAGAAGAGTTTTCCCAAACCTATCAGCGCATAGGGATAGAATCGTTTAAGGAGCGTGTTTATGCCAAAGCTCATTAAGAATGGAGAAGTGATTGACAATCAATGGTCGCTCATCCGCGATGCAGAGGAACTTACCAATACAGATCTAAGCTCTGGTTATTGGGTGCTCCCCTTCGACGCCTTTAGCTCCGTCAAAAATGGCTCCGGGAATAATTCAGAAAAAATTGGCGTATGGCTCAGCTCCGACGCCAATCTTGAATCTTTGTCGCCCTACATACAGCAGCTGCCCTTGATATGTATCGATTTCCCCGCGTTTGTCGATGGTCGAGGCTTTTCCATTGCTCGAACACTAAAAGAGCACTACGAGTATGCGGGTGAATTGCGCGCTACCGGTCACTTCATACAAGATCAAATGCACTATTTGCACCGCTGTGGTATTGATACCTTTGATATCCCCGATGATTGGAGTGTTGACTCTGTACTTCAAAGCCTGAACGATTTCTCGATCAGCTACCAGGCAGCGGTTGATGAACCGCAACCACTCTTCAGACGGCGAAACTAAGCTCTCCCTGTAAACTGCCCTCTCGGGCAGTTTATCCTCCCCCTAAATCTCCCTCGTGGCAACAGCGCCGGCCGTGCTAAACTTACAGTATCGTCTCGCTTGCTGTGTCGTCCTATGGAAAGCCATATTTTCTACGCCTTTTTCGCCATATTTTGCGGCGCAGCCGTTCTCGCCTCTGTCGCGCTCTATACACGCCAGCCCTTACTCGTTGCCTATATTGTTTTAGGGGTAATTCTCGGTCCTTATGGATTTTCGGTGGTTGAAGACGTTGCAGAAATTTCTGAGATGTCTGAAGTTGGTATTATTTTTTTACTTTTCTTACTCGGGCTGGATATGCAGCCAAAAGCTTTGCTTTCCGTTCTAAGAAGCGCCACGCATATCGCTCTTATAAGCAGCGCTTTATTCGCGCTAATTGGTCTCTCTGTCGGCCTGCTCTTCGGCTTTACCTTGATGGAGTCCGTAGTTATAGCGATGGCTACAATGTTCTCCAGCACCATCATTGGCATCAAGCTTTTGCCAACCACAGTGCTTCATCACCGCCATACCGGTGAGCTAATGGTGGGCCTGCTTTTATTACAGGATTTTATCGCTATTTTTTGCCTGATGGTTTTGCAAAGTGGCGGCGGCGAAAAAGGCATGGAATTCCTTAGCCTGGGGCTTGCCGTGGCAGCACTGCCAGTACTGGCCATCTTTGCCTATTTATTCGTCAAATTTGTACTCACGAAGCTTATTACTCGTTTCGACCGCTTTCACGAATACATTTTTCTTCTGGCCGTTGGCTGGTGCCTTGGCCTGGCAGAACTTGCCGACATTATGAACCTGTCACCCGAGATTGGTGCCTTTATCGCTGGTATCTCAATCGCCACCAGTCCAATTGCACAATACATCGCCCTTAACCTAAAACCATTACGAGATTTTTTCCTGGTTTTATTTTTCTTCAGTCTCGGCGCGCGACTCAATATAGACCTGCTACCGGAAGTACTGCTCGCAGCACTTGTTTACGCACTGGCAGTGCTTGTGGCTAAGCCGGTAGTGTTTTATGGTTTGCTGAGGCAGCAGAGCGAGAAGCGCTCTTTAGCCTGGGATATTGGTTTTAGATTGGGGCAGATCAGTGAGTTTTCTTTGCTGATAGTTTTTGTAGCACTTTCAAGTGGCCTGATAGGTGAAAAAGCTTCCCTGCTTATACAAACTGCGGCCATTTTTAGCTTTGTTATTTCCAGCTATATTGTGATCTTTAATTTCCCCAACCCAATTGCAGTGTCTGATCACCTGCGAAGGGATTAATCAACTTTTCTATTCTGCTTAGCTAGCTAAATATTTTATTGTTTAGCTTTTGCATTATCTTGGTGAAGGCATTGTCCATTGCCGACTCCACACTCAAGCCCAACTTTTCTGGTAAAGTCTTCTTTTCCAGGTACTTAATCTCAAAAACATCCGCATTTTCGCAGGCCTCCATTAAATATTGATCAGAGGTGGCCAGCTCATCTATCAGCTTTTTGTCGAGGGCACGCGTACCAAACCAGATCTCGCCAGTTGCCACATCATCAATATCTACCACCTCGCGATTTTCTCGAATAAAATCTTTGAATAAGACATGGGTATCCTCGAGATCCTCTACAAATTTCTTCTTACCCTTTTCGGTGTTCTCTCCAAACATGGTAATAGTGCGCTTGTACTCGCCAGCAGTGAACATTTCATAGTCCACGTCATTTTTCTTTAAGAGTTTGTGGAAGTTAGGCAGCTGTGCAACAACACCTATCGATCCAATAATTGCAAATGGTGCACTTACAATTTTGTTGGCAACACAGGCCATCATGTAACCGCCACTGGCAGCCACTTTGTCCACGCAGGCCGTAAGCGGGATTCCCTTTGCTGTAATACGTGCAAGCTGGCTGGCGGCGAGACCATAGCTATGCACCATGCCACCCTGGCTCTCCAGACGGATCACAACCTCGTCATTTTTACTTGCCAGAGAAATAATGGCGGTTACAACCTTGCGCAGGTTTTCAGTATCGCTGGCTTTTATATCACCATCAAAGTCTGTGACAAACACCCTTTTTTTGGCTGCCACTTGTTTAACCGTCTCTTTATCACCTGCGTGATCGGCACTGTCGTCGGCTGCAGTAGGTGAAGCGCCCTCCTCCGGCTTATCTGTTGTTTCTCCATCAGTAGAAAGGTCTTTATTCTTCTTCGCTTGCTTTGCTAGCGCTTTTGCTCGCTTTTTATTTTCTTTCTCTTTTTTCTTGTGATCTTTATGTTCTAGTTTCAGTAGTTCCTGATCCAAAACAACAGATTTAATACTTTCTACAACGTCTTCATATTTGTCATTGAGTTTACAGACTTCAATGTGGCCTTTTTCCTGACCTTGCGCCCTCATACTTGAAGCTGCGATGACAGCAATTACGGCAATTATTGCGATTACTAGTGTTACGGCTTTCGCGAGGAACAAGCCGTAGTCGAATAAAAATTCCAAGATTATTTACTCCGAAGGGTTTTGTTTGAATTATTTCCAGCGGCTTATGGCCTGCTCGGCCACATCGTTCATAGGCTCTGCAAGTAAGCCATTTGCACTGAGGGATATTCGGTAGAAAGCGCCATCTTCCATTGGCAGATAAGTAGCACTGCCGTATACAGCATCAACCAAGGGCATGAAACTGCCACTGCCATGTAAAAAACTCCACATATCTACCCAGTATTCACTGTCTGATAACTGGTGTACCGTTCTTTTTTTGCGGTGCTCGTCTTCCAGGGAGTAATACCGCCCACTCAAGCGATCGAGCCTGTAACCGGGCTTTGCGCCGGCAATTCTGAACATACCCGTCCAGGATATGATCCGCGCATCTATTTGCCACTGGTCACCAGATATCGCGTAATTTTCTTCACTGCCATCGTCAATCAAGGTAAGCGTGGCCACGAAAGACTGCTCCCCTTCATGGGCAAAACTTATGGTGCCCAAAGGTTTATTCTCCAGCAATTGCTTGTAGGAGAGTAAATCCAGGCCGGTCAGTACAAGCAGAATGGACAGGATAAGAAAGCTCACTGCCACTGTGCCGCGCACCCAGGCCAGTATCCAAGTACCGCGGCCCACCAGCTTAATAAAGAAGTAGATGGCTATGAGAGAAAGAATTATGGTAAAGCTGGCGAAGGCGCTATATGACATTGGTTTTCCTAACGATGACTTCTGACAAAGCTTTGAATGAGCCGCCCTGCAATAGAGTGCTCTGGAGGGACAAGCGGCAGGTTATCATAATGAAACCATTTTGCTTCGACAATTTCTTTGGGGTCGATAACAATTTCACCAGATAGATATTCCGCTGTAAAAGCGATCATTAGCTGCCCGGGAAAAGGCCAGGGCTGTGAGCCTGCATACTGAAGCTTGTGAACGTGCACACTAACTTCTTCTTTTACTTCGCGAACAAAGGCCTGCTCAGCATTTTCGCCCACTTCGATAAAACCAGCGAGAGTACTAAACATAGGCTCTGGATGACGAACCCCGCGCGCCAGTAAACACTCCTCCCCCCGAGTAATCAATCCGATCACACAAGGGGAAATACGCGGAAAATAATTAATCTCGCACTGCTCGCAATCTAGACGAAATTCTTCGTCAGAAATCACAGTGGGTGAACCACAGCGACCGCAGTACCTGTGTGTCATATGCCAGTGCGATATTTGTATGGCTCGACCAGCAAGCTGAAAGTTTGCCTCGCTCAGCACACCGAGCAATTCTCTTAGCCTTACCCAGACGAACTCTCCGCAGTCTTGAGCCGAAGGTAACCGGTAAAGGAAGAGCCGCTCACTCAGGCTAAAACGTTCGGCAGCGTGGCTGAGCAAGCTAGAGCCAAGCGCGCGGGAAAGCTCTGCTTCGCTAAATATGAAACGGCTTTCACTATCTACCAGAATTTTGTTTTGATGGACCAGAACACATTGCTGACTAACGGGCTCCAGAGCTGGACTAGTCGTCTCCATAGGCTGCGTGCCCCAAGGCTTCCAGGCTCTCTTCCGCTACCTTCAATACGGATTCGTCCATTTTTAGGCTTGAACTGGCTGAATCCAGGTAATATTCGATGGAGACGATAGCATCCGCAAACGTTTCGAGCAGCTCCTTAAGCGCTGCGGGGTGATCTTGATCCATTAACACCCCATCCACAAAATCGACACAGCGTGAAAGCAAATTGGCGGCGTGCTCTTTTTTCAACATGATCAAACCCCCGCGCACAGTATTCAGGGTTTTAGCAATGTTGCGTATATGGCCAGTGTCATAATTTGAATCGGCAAACGCACTAAGCGCTCTCTTGGTAAGCGAAAGCCCGGCTTCGCACTCTTCGATAACAATTCTTCCTGCCTCAGACAGCTCGCTGGAGGCAATGATTTCTTCCTGTGCTATTTTGCTGGCTTCGGTTAATTTTTCGTCAGATAGCTTTGCATGCTCCAAGGCAGAAACTGCACTATCAAGGTAAAGCATGGTATTGGCGACATCGGCCAGCTCATCTGGGTCTGGCCCGTCTTCCTGTAATTTCCAGAGGCGAATTCGTTTGATTTCCTCCTTAAGAATATTACTTGGCGATACCAGACCAACCACCGAAAGGATTTCAGCAATTTTTTGTAGGTTGCCCACAAACTCATCAATATCGTCAATTTTCTGAGAGCTGCTTTGAGCTGCGCTTTCCAGCACTTTTTTGGAGCTAGCCAGTTCTGCCTGTAAAACCTTTGCGAGAGACATAACGGTATGCGCACTGGGGCCGTTAAGGGCGTCTCGTTCATTTGCCAGGTCTTTATCGCTGTAGGAGAAACTCTCTACGCCGTAGGCTTTCTTTATAGCTGCTAGCTCTTCGTTTTCCTTACCGGAAAGCGCCAACAGATAAACCAGCTCTTTTAAAATAGAGCGAGGAGGTGCTGCAGACAGCGCGCTTTCGCCTTTTTCCTGTACTTGTCGGATCACTCGGTCTATGCGCCCAAATAAAATCTTTCTTGTCTCCAACAAAGACATGTTCTCAGACTGAATAACATCCAGCGCCAAGTTACCCAACCACCATAGCAGCATTAAGGGCTTGTCATTACCACTGAGTCGCTGCAAGCGAATAAGGGCTCTGCGCATAAGCGCCAGGGAATTCTTGATCTGTTTTTCACGAAGCAAGCCAAGTAAGCCTATCTGGTACATCTGGCGCAGGCGTCTTACCGTACTGGTGAAACTTTGCGATTGCAGGTCGAGGGATTCCACTCTCGGTAATGGCGGGGTATTGCCAAGATCAACATGAAAAAAATGACACTCTGTAATGGCGGGCTCAGCACGCAGTTTTCTTAACTCGTTAATCTGAGGAATAAGCAGCACGGGTACTTTTCTCTCCACCTGCTGTATGTATTCCAGGTACCGGGTAAGCACAAAGAAAGTATTAGAGATTACTTCCATGCGCCTGTTAAATGCAGGTCCCTCACTACCAGGAGAAATATCATTTGCTGTCACTAACAGCTCTTCTGCCAGCAAGCATGCACCGCGAAACTGAATCAGACGCAGGATGCCAACTATCTGGCGAATTCCGTTAATGCAGCTTTGAAGAACATCGCTGTCTTGTTCATTGCTGACGAATGTCTCTAAATTTTGCGCTGAGGCGTCAATGGTTGCGACCAGTTCGTCACGAACCATGTTCAGTGATTGAAAATTTACAGCATCCGTTGAAAGGCTCACGATATTGTATTCCTGATTATGACCAGTGCAGTGTCCATTAGTATAATACGCTTTGGCAAAAAGTCTTTACTTTTCTTAGAGTTACCATTGAACCTTAAGTAAAAGTCTCGATAAAGTCGCAACTTGAATTACGCGCTATAATCCTAGCTGAGAGGCTTCCGCTAAGCGGTACTTTTAACGTTATGAACACTTCGCAAACAAAGTGAGGGAGAAACAACCAGTCCAACGCTCTAAGTGGCTGAATTTCCTTGATTTTTGCGACGAAATCGTACATTTTTAGCGGCTTCCTGTTTTCCTGACTTCAAATACTGTTAAATATCATTTTCCCGTGGGCAAAGCCTTATAAAACTAAGCTATGCATAATTCGGGTGAAGTTTGGCCATACCACTATGATTTACAAGGATAATCCCCCATGTCACGAACCCATCTAAATGCACTGTCTGAGAATTTTCTAGGGCAGTCGGGCGGCTGGTATAAAAAAACTATAGTTGCATTTCTGCTAATTAACCCTGTGCTGTTTGCAATCAACCCATTTCTAGCTGGCTGGGTGTTAATACTCGAGTTTATTTTTACCCTTGCAATGGCTCTGAAATGCTACCCACTCCAGCCCGGAGGCCTATTAGCTATCGAAGCTGTTGCTTTGGGGATGACCTCACCTGAATCTGTATTTCATGAAACAGAAGCAAATTTCGAAGTAATTCTGCTACTTATGTTTATGGTTGCAGGTATCTACTTCATGAAGAACCTGCTGCTGTTTGTTTTTACAAAAATTCTTCTGGGCGTACGGTCCAAAACCTTGCTCTCACTGCTGTTTTCACTGGTAGCCGCGGTACTTTCAGCCTTTCTGGATGCATTAACCGTTACCGCTGTATTGATTGCCGTTTCTGTAGGCTTCTACTCGGTCTATCACCGCTATGCCTCAGTTGGCGACGGTCTTCATGAGCATGAAGATCACAATCACGATGATGACGACGATATCACCGACGAGCACAGGCAAGATCTCGAAGATTTCCGCGCTTTTCTGCGCAGCCTGATCATGCACGGTGCGGTAGGTACAGCGCTTGGCGGCGTATGCACTTTGGTCGGTGAGCCGCAAAACCTGCTGATTGCCGAGCAGGCAGGTTGGGATTTTATTGAGTTTTTCCTTCGGGTAGCGCCCATCTCTATGCCCACCCTGGTAGCTGGCCTGGCTACCTGTGCGCTAATGGAAAAGCTGGGTTGGTTTGGCTATGGCGCAAAACTGCCTGAGAATGTACGAACCATACTGATGGATTACGACAAAAAAGAAAGCGCCAAACGCACTACCCGGGACAATATGGAACTGGTGGTGCAGGCTCTGGGAGCGCTGTTTCTAGTGGCTGCTCTCGCCTTGCACCTAGCAGAAGTGGGCTTGATAGGCCTTGCAGTTATCGTCTTGCTAACCACCTTCAACGGTATCATTGACGAACACCGCATTGGCCACGCTTTTGAAGAAGCGCTCCCCTTCACGGCTCTCTTGGTAGTTTTCTTCGCCATTGTCGCAGTGATACATGACCAGCACCTGTTTGAACCTATCACCCACGCCTTGTTAGCACTCGATGAAGACGTTCAAGGGCCAATGTTCTTCGTTGCCAATGGCATTCTTTCGATGATCAGTGACAACGTGTTTGTCGCGACGGTGTACATTACGGAAGTGAAAGCAGCGCTGCTTGCCGGCGAAATAAGTCGTGCTCACTTTGATATTCTAGCGATCGCTATAAACACCGGTACCAACCTGCCAAGTGTTGCAACACCAAATGGTCAAGCAGCATTTTTGTTCCTGCTAACCTCAGCACTGGCTCCACTTATTAGACTTTCTTACGGACGTATGGTGGTTATGGCTCTGCCCTACACCATTGTATTAGGTATTGTAGGCTTGATCGGTGTGATGCAACTATCGTAGCCTACTATCGAGCTATCGAGCTATCGAGCTATCGAGCTATTGAGGGGCGCTTTCTGCGCCCTCTTTCATCCAAAGGCAGTTACCGTCAGAGGTCTTATCCAATAACGCCAGCTTGGCCTGGTGAGCGGCCAACTCTTCGGTGGTTGCGCTAATCACTTTTAGCTTGGGCCGGTCTGCAGACAGGCGAATAATCTCCTCTATACCGCCTTCCTCGCTACCCGCCTGGTTGCCACCCAATGCCAGGTTGGTTTGCCCCCCGGTCATCATTAAATAAACGTCGGCAAGAATCTCCGCATCCAGCAAGGCTCCATGAAGATCTCGCTGAGAGTTATCTACGGCGTAGCGCTTACACAATGCATCCAGAGAGTTTTTCTGCCCAGGGTGTTTGCGCCGCGCATACACCAGTGTATCCAGTACCTTACAGCGCTCATTGATTGTGCCCAGTGCGCGATCCAACTGCTTTAACTCGTGATCCAAAAAGCCAACATCGAAAGGGGCATTATGAATAACGAGCTCCGCACCATCCACAAACTCCAAAAATTCGTCGGCGATCTGTTCGAATATGGGCTTATCTTCCAGGAATGCATTGGTTATTCCGTGAACCTCAATAGCCCCTTCATCAATATCCCGCATAGGCTTGATGTATTGATGATAATGGCGGCCGGTCAGCTTTCGATTGACCAGCTCAACGCAGCCAATCTCAATAATTTTATGGCCTTGATGGGGCTCCAGGCCCGTTGTTTCGGTGTCTAGTACTACCTGCCGCACGTGTGCCCCTTATTTAAGCTCGTCGATGCCTTTATTGGCGAGTTGGTCTGCGATTTCGTTTTCGCGATGGCCGCTATGGCCTTTCACCCAGCGCCAGCTTACTTCGTGTTTCTGGGATAGCTCATCGAGCTCTTGCCATAAATCCTTGTTGACCACCGGCTTCTTGGCCGCGTTACGCCAGTTGTTTTTCTTCCAGTTGTGAATCCATTCGCTGATGCCCTTGCGCACATATTGTGAGTCTGTGGTTAAGGTAACCTCGCAGCCTTGCGTTAAAGCTTTTAAACCCTCAATAGCAGCACGAAGCTCCATGCGGTTATTGGTAGTTTCAGGCTCACCACCGTACAGGCTTTTCTCACTACCGCCATAGCGCAGCAAAGTTCCCCAGCCGCCCGGGCCAGGGTTACCTCTACAGGCACCATCTGTAAATATTTCTATTTTTTTCAAAGGTTTACCAATATTATCTAATGTATTTACTTGGTTTTATTTCGTCGTCGCAGCGGAAGTATAAGCGCAGACTCTCCAGATCGAGCGGTCATTGATCGCTTGGGCAGAGGGGCCGTGTTCAGGAATCTTGTCGACTCCCACGCAGGCTTCAGGGGGGTTAAACCTGCCTTGTCTTTTCTCGCCACCACACAATAAGTGGAACCAAATGGGAGGGTGCTTTTAAATTGCATTTTCCCCAGCCCTTTCTTTGACGACCAGCGAGATGCGCCGAGAGGATAATTATGCGAAAGGTAGCGAACATTTTGGCAGGTGAAATCCAGAAACTCCAACCAGTCTTTAAGGCGCCCAAGCCGCAGAGCACGTCTATGCCATATAGGCTTGCCGCCAAACTGGGCCATAAGTTGAACCAGGCCCATAACCGACACAGGGTTGAACGCAAATATAACAATGTGCCCGCGTGGCACCGTTACTCTTGCCGCCTCCTTTAACACCTGTTGCGGGTTATCTGAAAAATCCAGCACGTGATGCAGCAAGGTAACGTCTATAGACTCATTCGGCAGAGGCAAGGAGTCCATTTCCGCCAGGCCTTGAACGTCACACAAATTGCTACTGGCTTTGGGCGACTGAACAATGGCCGGCGAAAGGGAAAAGCAATGGTTAATACGACTGGATTCCGAAAGACGGTTATAGGGCAAAACGCTGAGCTGCATAAGGTGGTAACCAAATAAGCAACTCAACTCTTCATTCAATACCTGTTGCTGAGCGGCAAGCAGAGACTCACCGAGCGGGGTGTCGTACCACTTGGCGATATCTGAAATTGTTTGGTGTAGCGGCTTAATACTTTTTCTACTGGCGTTCATGCTCATACTTTCTACGCTGATTTGCGTTTGTGCTAGTGTAACACTCAAATAATTCAAGGCAATGCTCTTGGAGCCATGTAAAAGCACCGATACCACAAGCAAAGTACTTAATATTCAATATGTTAGAACTAACTCCTATACCAATCCTTAAAGACAACTATCTATGGGTCATACACCAAACAGATAGCCCATGGATGATAGCTGTCGACCCCGGCCTGGCAAAACCCGCCATCGATTTTGCGCAAAAACACCGTAAGCACATCACTGACATCCTGGTCACCCATCGCCACTGGGATCATACCGACGGCATTGCAGAACTGGTGGAACATTTTAATTGCCGGGTGATTGGGCCAGAAACACCACGCATCCCGCAGGTTAACCAGTACGTGAACGAAGGCAGCACATTTACGCTACACGGTGTGACCTTCAGCGTAATAGCCATACCCGGCCACACAGAAGACCACATTGCCTATATTACCGAATATGACCACCGTTTACGTATTTTCAGTGGCGATACTCTCTTTTCAGCGGGCTGCGGTCGCTTGCTGGGAGGCAGCGCCGAGCAACTAAAGCAGTCCTTAGACCGCATTAAAGCGCTGCCAGACAGCTCGCTAATCTACTGCACACATGAATACACCAAAGCCAACCTTGCTTTTGCACAAGAAGCAATGCCCAACAACAAGGCCGTTCGGGATAAAACTCAGCAAATAGAAGGTGTAGCTTGTACACTTCCAGTAAGTGTTGGAGAAGAAAAGCATTACAACCCTTTCTTGCGCTGCAACGACACACACATAGTGCAGTTGCTTGAAGATAAATTTCCGGGCAATTACCGCACGGAACTGGAAGTTTTTAGCAAACTTCGTCAATGGAAAGACCGTTTTTAATTCATTTAAGTTGAAATACATTTGCTCAGCAGTAGACTACACCGCCTGAAACGCTTAATTGCGCAACGCTGTATTTCAAGGTTTGATGGAATTTCTTGAACTATTTGATGCGATTTAGCTCGAACGAGATTACTTATTTTATAGAATTTACGCATGCCACTTCGAAATTTGTTAATTATTTTATCCCTGCTTGTTCTAAGTGCATGCAGCAGTGTTAATAGCACAACCCCATTAAGCGCTAACGCGAGCCAAGATGGAAATGCCAGCTATGCTCTCCAGCCCAGTGAGCCGGAGGACACGCTCAGCGAAAACGAGCTTGCGCTCTTGCCAGAACCCGTGGATATCGATGTTTGGCAGCGCATAAGAAATGGATATTCACTCGACCACGACATCAATCGCCGAGTAAGGCAACAACTCGACTGGTACGCCAAGCACCCAGAATATATAAATCGGGTAGCCAAACGCGGAGAACGCTACCTTTATCACATCGTGGAAGAAATAGAAAAACGCGATATGCCCATGGAGCTGGCCTTACTGCCCATTGTAGAGAGCGCCTTTGATCCTTTCGCTTACTCCCACGGCCGTGCTTCGGGCATGTGGCAATTCATTCCAGGCACCGGCAAGATGATGGGCCTAAAGCAAGACTGGTGGTATGACGGCCGCCGAGACGTTGTAGCCTCAACCGATGCAGCACTGCGATATTTGCAAAGTTTAAATAAACGCTTCGACGGCGACTGGATGCACGCCCTCGCCTCCTACAATAGTGGTTCCGGTAATGTTTCCAAGGCCATGCGTAAAAACCGCAAGCGCGGTAAAGAAACAGATTTCTGGAATCTGGATTTACCACGCGAAACAGAAGCCTACGTGCCCAAACTAATTGCTCTGGCCATCCTGATTAAAGACCCTGAAGTGTACGGGCTTGACCTCTACAGTGTGCCGAATGAGCCCTATTTCACGGTTGTCGATACCGGCGGCCAAATCGATCTAGCACAAGCAGCTAAACTGGCCGACATCGACATGGACGCCCTCTACGCCCTGAACCCCGCGTATAATCGCTGGGCAACAGACCCCGATGGACCACATCGTCTGCTGGTGCCTGTGGACAAAGCCGTAAATTTTAAGCACAACCTGGCTCAGCTACCCCCCGAACAGCGGGTGACCTGGCAGCGCTACACCATCCGCGAAGGCGATAACCTCTCTACTATTGCCACCGACCACAACATCAGTGTTAGCAGTTTAAAATCCATAAACAATATTCGAGGCACGTTTATACGCGCTGGAAAAATCCTTATGGTGCCCGTGGCAACCGCAGACACCGCACACTACAGTCAAAGTGCTGATCAACGCTTAAGCCAGCGGCGCAGCCAGAGCGCTAAAACGGCCAAGGGTAATCGTGTTGATCACAAGGTTGCACAGGGTGAAAGCCTCTGGAGCATTGCACAGCGCTACAAAGTCAGCACAAAGAAAATTGCCCGCTGGAACAACATGGCCCCCAAAGACCCCATACACCCCGGGCAATCTCTTGCCATATGGACGAGTACCGCGCAGACACAAGCAAACGCCGTAGACACCAGTAAACCGGTTATCCGGAAGGTTTCTTATAAGGTAAGAAAGGGAGACTCCCTACACCGCATTGCGGATAAATTTCAGCTGGGTGTCAACGATATTTTACGTTGGAATCAGATCAATACATCCAAGTACCTGCAACCGGGCCAATCCCTTACCCTCTTTGTAGATGTGACTAAATCGCGCTAGCCACTCATCGGCGAACTCACTACCAGGGTGATCCTGCTCTCACTGGATGCACCTTGGCTTTGCGCTTTTGGCTTTGCTGACTTAGGCACATCTGGGCTTGTGAGGCAAAGTGCTTGAAGCTTTCAAACTGCTCCTCTTCCAGCTGCCCGCCAAAGGTCCAGCGGTCCGCATAAAAAAGCGCAATCTTCCTATCCTCAATTTGTAACACATAGAGGAATGAGGGGAATTTACCAAGAATCGGGCTTATTTCACTGCTGATGAGGCTGGGCGCATTTTTTAACATATCCGGGGTATACCAGTGAGCGCCGCCCTGCTCAATGGCTCGGGTAAAGATGTTGTCACTGTAGGGACCAATATCAAACAGAAAGCGGCTGCGCCAATGCTCGGTTCCTTCACCTAATACATACTTCGCCTTAAGCTTGTGCTTATCAATAAATGCGATAGACACCCGCTCCAGGCCAATGCCCCGATGCATACCCTCCAGTACCATCTGAAAAATAGTATTGACATCCAACTGGTCCTGAGCGGCACTGGCCAGCTCACGCAATATACTCAACTGCAGGCTGGGGTCGCCCTTCAACATTTTCGATACAGGCTTGCGCGGAGCGCCTTCAAGGGCTTTGGATGAGGAAGTTGGTATCAGAGGGCAGGCGCCTGCCACCCCATAGCTCAAAGCAACTTCTGCTGCCTGGTCGGCGCCATTTTTCACCAGCGTTAGGCAGTCCTCTGCGTTCAGTCCGGTAAACGCCATAATTTCCCGCAGCACTTTCTTGCTCTGCGGGCTATCCCATCCATAGAGAGATGCTCGACTAAGCCTCTCTCCAGTAACCACCGCTTTAGCGTTTTGACTGCTGATTACTCTGGGAGAAAGAGCCTCCTCAAGGGTTTCCCCCAATTTCCAATGCTTAGCCAATTCACGAGTAATGGCCTTAAACGACGTACCCAGTGTTTCATCCATCGCCTCTAGACGCACCTTCGGGTCATCACTGAATAAGCCGGGATTACTCTGGTCCACGCCATCCGACGACCAAAAGGCCATTTCTCCAAGATGGAAAAGCAGGCCAGCGATAAACACCTCTTCTGCTGCTTTTTCATCCACTTTCAATATCAGGTTGCGCGCTTGGGTGGCAGCATGGAAGCCCCTTGCCACCAATTTGAGCACCTGCTCCTTCGGTTGCTCCCCCAATAATGAATCCATTACCAGCAAAGAAATGCATATTGCGCGCATACCTTTCAAGCCTATCAGCACAATGGCACGGCTCACCGTGTTAATCTGGGCTTTGGAGTAGTTGTACTGCACGCTATTTGCAACACGCAACACGTGAGCGGTCAGGTTGGGGTCATGAAGGATAACTTCAGCAAGCTGGTTAACATCGGCGTCATCGTCACCGGTGATTTTATTGAGTTCGACGATCACGTCGCCGACAACAGGCATATCCGTGCGGCTTAACTTCTCAGTCCAGGCTCTAAGTCCCTTGGTTGGCATTGTAATTCCGAATTAAAGAGGCATATTAAAGAGGCATTTTCTATAGTGTAGCCCACCATCAAGCACATAAATGGATAAAATAACGGTAAGCGTGGTCTCACCGCAGGTAAGGCTAAGGCCTTTAGCAAGTGCACTCTATACGGTAGACTGCCGAGCGCTGCTCAATGCTCTACAGACCATGTTTAGCTCCCAATAACGATGTTTAGCTCTCAACAACATAAAGGTACGCAAACATTGAACACCTACACAAAACAACGCTACACCCTACTATTGCCCCTCGCTTTGGCCTTTACTCTCTCTCTAACAGCCTGCTCCACCAACGATACTCCAGAAACAGGCACAGACACAGAAGCCAGCACCCCGGCAATCACGGACCCAGCTGCCCTTGCCTACCAGCGAGAATGTAAAGCGGATATCAGTAGAGCAAAAACCTTGTTCCATGCACTGGAAAAGGCACAACAGAGCAGCACGCAATCCTTTCTCACCATGATCAATACATTGGACATCCTTCTGGATAAAAGCTTAAGCAAAGCGTCACTTTTCAGAAATGTTCACCCCAACGCGGAACTGCGTAGCGCCGCAGACATCTGCCAGCAGTCGTATATAGATCTATTGACCGACATCTCCTTGTCACGCCCCCTGTTCAATAAATTAAGTGCCATAGATATTGAAACCCTTGAAGGGCTGGACAAGCGTTATGTGAGCCATATGGTGCGAGATTTTGAACGCTCCGGTGTCAGCCTCGACGAAAAATCCCGAGAAAACATTCGTAAGCTAAATGAAGAAATACTTTTGCTTGGGCAAACCTTTAATAAAAACATTCGCGAAGACATCCGCAGCCTCACCGTAGACTCTGTCGAACAATTAAAGGGGCTGCCACAGGACTTTATCGACAAACTACCCAAAGACGAACAGGGCAGACTGACGCTAACCACACGCTACCCGGAATACTACCCGGTTATGCAGTACGCAGAAAACGATGAACTGCGCTTGGCCTTCTACAAAAAATTCCGTCAGCGGGGCTACCCGGCTAATGAAGAGGTACTTAAGAACCTAATCAACAAACGTCATGAACTCGCGCAAACGCTAGGCTACAAAAATTACGCCGAATACATTATGGAAGATTTAATGATCGGCAAGCCCGAAAATGCGGAAAACTTTATCAACAGAGTTAACCAACTGGCCAAACCTCAAGCCGCCGCCGAATATCAGGAGCTGCTCGTCGCGCTACAAGAAGTACAGCCAGAGGCCACCAGCGTCGGCGATTGGCAGAAAACATTTATCGAAGAACGCCTAAAGAACAACAAATACAGCATAGATTCCCAAGAGCTTCGCCAATATTTCAGCTACGATAATGTACAAAAAGGCATGTTCGAATTAACAGAGGACCTTTTTGGCGTTGAAATTAAAGCCTGGGATACAGAAGTATGGCACCCCAGCGTAAAAGCCTACGAAATGTATCAGGGCAAGGAGCTGGTCGGCCGTTTTTATCTCGACATGCATCCTCGCGAAGGAAAGTACAGCCACGCAGCAGCCTTCGGCATACAAGACGGTGTAACTGGCGTCCAGCCGCCAATCGCAGCATTAGTCTGTAATTTCCCCGGTGAGAAAGACGGTTCAGAATTACTTGAACACATGCAAGTGGAAACCTTCCTGCACGAATTCGGTCACCTGCTACACGCCTTGTTTGGTGGTAATCAGCGCTGGTTGTACTTCTCTGGCATTCGAACCGAGCGTGACTTTGTAGAAGCACCGTCTCAAATGCTGGAAGAGTGGGTTTGGGATGCAGACACCTTAAAACGTTTTGCCAAAAACGCAGAGGGCGAAACAATTCCCGATGAGCTAATCGCACAAATGAATGCCGGCCGTAAATTTGGCAAAGCCCTGTGGACGCGCCACCAGATGTTCTATGCCGCCTTATCACTAAACTTTTACAATCAGGACCCGGCAAACCTGAACATGACAGAAGTAATGAAAGAGCTGCAATCAAACTATTCCCCCTATGGCTATGTAGAAGACACCTATTTTTATAATAGTTTCGGTCACCTGTATGGCTACTCTGCCATCTACTACACCTACATGTGGTCGTTAGTTATCGCCTCTGACATGTTTAGTGAGTTTGAAAAAAATGGTCTAAGAAATACGGACGTCGCCCAGCGCTATCGCGACACAGTACTAGCACCAGGTGGTACAAAAGACGCCGCAGATTTGGTTAAGGATTTTCTCGGAAGGGAATACAGTTTTGAAACGTTTGCAAACAAACTTTCCAAAGAATAATCGCTGCACTCAACAAATAGAATTTAGATTATTTACACGTATCACATGGGACAACCTATGAAACAACTATTTACCGTTGTATTTTTGTGCGCCACACTTTCAATAAGCCCTGGCTGTAGTAAAAACAAGCAAACCAATGTTGAGTATGGTAACGAAAACGGCATCTTGTTTCTGGCAAATGGCACAGAACCCCAAGGACTAGACCCACATCTGACAACAGGAGTGCCTGAATCAAACATTGTAGAGTCGCTAATGGAAGGCTTGACATCACTACACCACGACTCTGTTGAACCGCGCCCTGCCGCTGCAGAAAACTGGACAGTTTCTAAAGATGGAAAGCGCTATATATTTAATCTCCGCAAAGATGGCAAATGGTCCAATGGCGATCCACTCACTGCTAGTGACTTTGTATACTCGTGGAAACGAGCACTCTCTCCCCGCTTGGGCAACCACTATGCCTACATGCTTTACCATCTCGAGAACGCTGAAGCCTATCACAAACAAGAAATACAAGATTTTACCCAGGTGGGCGTAAAAGCGCTAAACGACTTTCAGCTTGAAGTAAAACTAAACAACCCAACCTTTTTCTTCCTACAATTACTCTCCCATCATTCCTTCTACCCTGTTCACCCTGCAACCATTGAAGCAAATGGCGGGATGGACAACCTACTTAGTAAATGGACGCTACCAGCAAGCTACGTCGGCAATGGGCCCTTTGTTTTAAAGACATGGGAAGTAAACAAAGAAATTTCAGTTGCGAAAAACGCCCAATACTGGGATGCAGCCAATGTGCAACTAAACGGCATTCATTTTTTCCCCATTGAAGGTGAAGCAGCAGAGGAACGAGCTTTTCGTGGTGGACAGGTTCACTCAACCTACACAATGCCCATTGAAAAAATTGCCACCTACAAAGAAAAACATGCCGACCTCCTCAAAATCTACCCTATTTACGGCACCTATTTCTATTTATTCAACACCACCAAACCACCCTTTAATGACAAAAATGTGCGCAAGGCTATCGCGCTAGCCATCGACCGAGACAGAATTGTCTCTCGCGTCACCAAAAGCGAAGAGATCCCTTCGCACAGCCTTGCACCACCAAACCCCGATGGTTATATCCCAGAACAATTATTTGAATATAATCTTGAAAAAGCTCAACAATACCTTGCTGATGCAGGCTACCCTAATGGAGAGGGGTTCCCATCATTTGAAATTTTATTTAACACCCATGATGGTCACCGTAAAATTGCTATCGCAGTACAACAGATGCTCAAGCAGAACCTTAATATAGATGTCACCCTATTAAATCAGGAATGGAAAGTCTTTATCACTACAACAAACAACCTTGAGTATGATGTTGCACGCATGGGCTGGATTGGAGACGTCGCCGACGCCACTAACTTCTTTGAATTAATGATCACGGGTGTTGGTAACAATAGAACAGGATGGAGTAATGAAGAATATGACCAACTTATGCAGCAGGTTACTCGAACAAACGATCGTACTGAGCGTGAAGCTATATTCGCGAAGCTTAACGCGCTCCTAGCAGATGAGATGCCGATCGCCCCTTTCTACACCTATACACAGAAAATCGCCATTCAACCAAATGTGAAAAACTGGCATTCCAACGTGCTCATACGGCCAGACTACAAATCTGTTTTTCTGGAGCACGTAGAATAAATTCCTATGCTTCGATACACCCTGATTCGTTTACTTGCGGCAATACCCGTATTATTTTTTGTGGTGCTGATTACCTTCACGTTGGTTCACACTGCGCCTGGTGGTCCATTTGATGATGAGAGAAAAGCTTCTCCAGAAGTTCTGGAAGGCCTTAACCGGCATTACAATCTTGATGCGCCAATTCAAAAACAGTTTGTGGATTATGTAGCTAATTTAATTCAGGGCGATTTTGGCCCGTCATTTAAATATCCAAATCGATCCGTATCTGAGCTCATATCCACCGGCATGTCGACCACACTAGAGCTGGGAATTTACGCTCTACTTTTTGCCATGTGCCTGGGTGCTCTCACCGGTATTGCTGCCGGACTAAAGCCAAACTCCCTCCAGGACTATATGCCAATGTCCATCGCCATGATAGGTATCTGCCTGCCTTCATTTGTCATGGGCCCCTTACTAGTACTGCTTTTTGGCATCTATCTCGAGTGGTTGCCTGTAGCTGGCTGGGGTCTATCTCCAGGCGACAAATTACTTCCATCAATCACCCTTGGCGCAGCCTATGCTGCCTATATCGCCCGCCTAACTCGTAACGGCATGCTGGATGTGATGTCACAAGACTATATCCGAACAGCCAAAGCCAAGGGCTTGCCGCAATACCGGGTTGTTATATTTCACGCTCTGCGCGGCGCATTGGCTCCGGTAATTTCTTTTGCAGGCCCGGCAGCGGCCGGTTTGTTATCGGGTTCATTTGTGGTGGAAACCATCTACCAAATCCCGGGGCTTGGCCGCTTTTATTTACAGGCTGCGTTTAATCGTGACTACACCATGATTCTGGGAACCACTATATTTTTTGCTGTGTTAATTATCTTCTTTAATATCCTTGCGGATATTTTGCTGGCCTGGGTTAACCCTAAACTGCGACAGTCTTTGAGGGGTAATAGCCGGTGATAAGCAGCCTACTTACCAAAAAATCACAACTAAATACGGCGCTTCAGCAATACGAATCTGGGCGGTCTTTAAGGCAAGACGCTTTTGTCAGGCTGAAGAAGAACAAACTGGCAGTTTTTGGCTTGATCGTTCTGTCTTTAATGATTGTCTTATCTTTACTAACACCGTGGATCGCCCCCTATTCCTACGAAGCACAAAACCTTGATCTTGGTGCCAGCCCTCCCTCCTGGCAGCATTGGATGGGAACGGACATTTTCGGCCGCGACCAGTTTACGCGGGTTTTATACGGTAGCCGGGTGTCCTTGATGGTTGGCTTTATCGCCACCAGCGTTGCGCTGTGTATTGGGGTACTGTGGGGAACCATTGCAGGTTATGTGGGTGGCAGGGTTGATGCCATTATGATGCGCATTGTAGATGTTCTATATGCACTGCCCTTTTCCATATTTATTATTTTGTTAATGGTCGTTTTTGGGCGTAGCCTTTTATTACTGTTTTTGGCGATAGGCGCAGTGGAGTGGTTAACCATGGCACGCATTGTTCGAGGGCAGGTACTTAACCTGCGACATCAGGAGTTTGTAGAAGCGGCAGTGAGCCTTGGCTTAAGCCGCTGGCAAATCATGACCCGCCACATAATACCTAACATTCTCGGTCCAATAATTGTTTACACCACCTTAACAATTCCCAGCGTCATATTGCTGGAATCCTTCCTAAGCTTTCTCGGGCTGGGTATTCAACCGCCGCAAAGCTCTTGGGGTTCATTAATATCTTACGGCGTAGAAACCATAGAAGAATACCCCTGGCTACTGATATACCCCAGCGTAGTTCTTTCACTAACCCTATTTGCTTTGAACTTTCTTGGCGATGGTTTAAGAGACGCCTTCGACCCCCGAACATCAAAAGATTAGCCCTATGCCTTTACTAAGCGTTTCAAATTTAACAACCCGTTTTTATACTCGTGAAGGCGTTACCAATGCTGTGGAAAACGTTAACTTCAGCATTGATGAAGGTGAGTTATTGGGCATTGTGGGTGAATCTGGCTCAGGGAAATCCGTTGCGTGCTACAGCCTGTTAGGCTTGGTGCCCTGCCCGCCAGGAAAAATTGAATCCGGTGAAGCCCTGTTTGATGGGAAAGATCTACTTAAGATTGGTGAAAGAGCCTTGCGCGATATTCGCGGCAATTCTATCAGCATGATTTTTCAAGACCCAATGACGTCCCTCAACCCCTATATGCGCATTGGTGATCAACTCACAGAAGCGTATCGCCAACATAAGAAAAGCAGTAAAACCGAGGCGCTATCCAGAGCCATAGCGTCGTTGGAAGAAGTGGGCATTCGTGATGCAGAAAAACGCATTAACGCTTACCCTCATGAGTTCTCCGGCGGGATGCGTCAAAGGGTGATGATTGCCATGGCGCTGATATCCGAGCCAAGGCTGCTTATCGCTGACGAGCCTACTACCGCACTAGACGTAACCGTGCAGGCTCAAATACTTGAACTGCTTAAGAATCTCCAAGAGAAAAGAAAGCTTAGTATTATTTTTATCTCCCACGACCTCGCGGTTGTCTCCAATATTGCCAACCGGGTATTGGTGATGAAACAAGGGGAAGTTGTAGAACAAGGCGAGGTTGCACAGATATTTAACGCACCCACGCATGAATATACCAAAAAGCTAATAAGCGCCATCCCTGCAAGTGGTAAACCGGCAGAACATAAATTTGCCAGCAGCTCAGACAAATTACTCTCGGTGGAAAACCTCTACACACGTTTTAATTTACAAAGCGGCAGCTTTTTCAATCGTAAAAACGAAAAATTAACCGCAGTAAACAATGTCAGCCTTGATATTTACAAAGGGGAAATACTGGGTCTGGTTGGCGAATCTGGTTCCGGTAAATCGACACTTGGCCGGAGTATTATTCGACTGATAGAAGCAGACTCCGGCAGCGTAAGGCTTGGCGACCAGAACATCAGGTCGCTTTCCCCTTCGGACTTACGAAAAGCCCGCTTACAGTTCCAGATGATTTTTCAAGACCCTTTCGCCTCGCTAAACCCCAGAATGACAGTATTTGACGCGCTAGCCGAACCACTTATCACGCATAAACTTATTGACGAAAAAAACCTCATTCAGACCATCAACGAGCTTTTGGACGATGTGGGGCTGGAGAGAAAGTACGTGCGCAAGTACCCCCATGAATTCTCAGGTGGGCAACGGCAACGAATTGCCATAGCGCGAGCGCTGGCTTTAAGGCCTAAACTGATTATTGCCGATGAGCCGGTATCAGCTCTGGATGTGACTATTCAGGCGCAGATATTGGAACTTATGCTTTCTTTGTCCAAGAAACACAATCTAACCATGCTCTTCATTTCACATGACCTTGCGGTAGTTCGCTATATCTGCGATAGGGTAATGGTAATGCAAAGTGGATGCATTGTTGAGCAGGGTGAAACAGAAACCCTATTCAACTCGCCGCAGGAAGCATATACGCAAAGCCTGCTGGCCGCCATTCCACAAATTCCTTCAGCAACGGGATAGAGCCCTTAGCCATTGTTTTCCATTGCTACTGCCCGCACACTTAGCCAGCTTTGTTTGCAATACCCAGTAATTGCTTGCGCGTATTTTTATAGCCGGCCCAGTCGAAGCCTTTTAAAAACTCTTTTGCGGCAACTACACCGCGCCTAAACAGGTCCACTTTTTCCTCGTCCTTAAGCTCGAAGTTCAGCCAATGGTGCTTACCTGTAGGAATTGCTTTTACAAGCTGGTGATAGTCCGGGTTAGCACATAGAAATTCTTCGTCCGAATCGAAGCGCATAACATTCACCGCCGCTCCGGCCAAATTGATAATACTGTTGATTTTATTCAGTTTTCCTTTTGCTACCCCCAGCTTCACGCCGAAGGTTGGCATTCTGGGAACATTGCTGTAGTTGTGAAAAGCAGAAATGGGGAAATTGGAAATAATTCCGCCGTCTAAAAATATGGCTTCTTTTGGAATCGGCCCATTATGCCCGCGCATAGCCCATTTCTTTTTATGTTCTGGCGAGCTGGGTATGTTAGCTAGCTTAAACGGTTCGAAAAAAACCGGCACAGACATGGAGGCCCGTGCAAAATCTGCAGGATTAGCCTTATCTAAATCGCTGTAGAATAATGAACCATCTTTTTCCGGAAAAATAACCTTGGTGGTTGTGCACATCTCGGCAGATACGATTTTCAGCTCAGGGCGCCAACGATCAGCACTTATTGGGTATAACAAGCTATTAGCATCATTTTCTTCGTAAACGCCAATACCGGCGACAGGCTTATTCATTTGTGCCTTCATTTCGCCCCAGCTCGCGACCTTGCGCTTTGCCAACTCCTCGGTCATCCAGGAATGAAACTCATCACCGGGGTTCAAACCATAGCGAAAAAGAATATCATCCAATAAAAATGCACTAATGAGTTTTTTAGGCAGCTTGTTTTTAAGCCAGCCAGCCACAGCCATTTTTCCATCCCAGCCACCATCCTGAAAATCATCCATGGGCATTGAGGCTACTGAGGCTATCATCTTCTCGCTGCGCGCGTCACTGGGGCCTCCCATAGCCTGCAGTAAAAGCGCGTTAATTGCACCGGCAGAGGTACCCGCAGTAGAACGAAATCGAATGCCCGCCTGCTCAAGGGCGTAGGTGTAGCCAACCAGGGCAAGACCAAGCACACCACCACCTTCCAGCACCAAATCTACGTACTGCAAGCCTTTGGCATCCAACACATCGGAATAGCGTTTATCTTTTGTAATTTTTTTTATTTCGCTGATCTGTTTAAGAACTTGAGTGTTCTGGGTGAAATCCGTTTTTTTCATTTTCAAGTCTCTCCGATAGATTGATTAAGGCTGGGCCGCGCACGCAGAACACCACGACCTTGTCCCAGACTATTCTGTACCAATAAGCAATAATGGTAAATGGCCTGAAGATACTTAAGCGTGTGAAATATTCACATTAGTCACTAAAATGAAATAAAAAAGCAGGCCCTAAAGAACAGAATAAGCGCACCAAGGCATGCGAGTATCGTCCACTATTGTTGGCGCTTAATTGATGAGCCCTTCCTCTCCAAGAACCATCATCAGTTCGTTAAAACCTCGAACCTGCCTTGCTCTCAAACCTGCCTTAAGGGCCGCCTGGACATTTATCAAATTGTCATCTACAAACAGTATTGAATCAGCAGTAAACGCCATTTGATTAACAACATATTCAAAACCGTCCAAAGCGGGTTTTTGGAAGCCAATCTCGTAGGAGGCAAAGGTTTGATCAAAGTATGCCGCAAGATTTAGTTCATCCATCAATCGAGGCAAGTGTAAGTCGCAGGTATTAGAATAGAACGCGAGGGTAAAGGTCTGTTTCAGTTCCAACAGGAGGCTCTCTACCCCCTCATAGGTATTTTTCGGCCAGGCGGAAAATACCTTACGGAACTCATCGATGCTGATAGTAAGGCCCTGCTCCTCAATAATTTTTTTTAAAAACTGATCGGCGCTCATCCTCCCTGTTTCATATTCCGTAACATGGGCAGATGCCCCCCAACGTCGCCAGCTTTCGTCCTCGCTGATAGCTTCATTGAGCCATTCGTTCTTAATGGGCGGCCCATCCAGTTCAATTAATACACCACCTAAATCAAAAAGTATTGCTTCTATTTTATTCATAACAACCCTTGGGTCTCCGGTCCAACTGCCGAAACATTTGTATACCATGGTTTACTGCGATTCTCCAGGCCCACCGCAACTCAACACGAGTGTCAGTTTTTTACTGATACAGCCCAATGCAGTAGCTGTGATATTGGCTGCACCGTTAACCAGACACTTGATTAATGATACACAGCACTTTTGCACTGCTCACCACTGGTAACAGTTCGATTGAGAGAGGAGAGATAGAGCCTGCTACAGACAGTAGCGTCACGTGCTTTTTGTGGAGGGAAGGAGGTGCGCCCAACAATGGCAACACCTCTATATCACGTTGAATAGTTATGCTTGGCTGCAGTTCTAGTATTTTCCTGCAGCCTATCTTGGTAGCACTGTCCGGTTGAAAAACTGGACAAACTTAGCCCAAAATATGGAAAACTTTCCACCCAAGCGGTCACCACCATAGTATGCACATGGCACGAGGAAGAGCGTAACCACCGATGAGAAAGCCACGCCGAAGGAAAGCGAAATTACCATGGGTTTCAAAAACTGCGCTTGCAAACTTCTTTCAAAAAGAATGGGTAACAAGCCCACAAAAGTTGTAATGGACGTAAGTACAATGGGCCTAAACCTGTCTATACCCGCATTTAATACTGCTTCCATAGTATCTTCTCCACGGGCTCTCAAGGTATTTATACGCTCCAGCAGCACAAGGTTATCGTTAACCACAACCCCGGAACAGGCCAGAAAACCGAACATCGAGAAGAAACTGATATCTGCACCCCACATCATGTGGCCGATTACCGCACCAACAAAGCCGAAGGGTACTGCAAGCATTACCAGGAAGGGTTGAAACAAAGAACGAAACGCAATCATAAATAAGGCTGTAACAAGCACCAGCACTTTAATATAGTTAACTAGGAAATTATCCCCAAACTCCGCCTGTGTTCGAAGGTTACCATCAGTCGATAAACTAAAGCCCGAGTATAGTTTTTTCCAGGATGTTACATTTGCGTCTAATAATTCAGCAACGATAGCATTAGCATCTCCACCCTCTTCTACTTCTGCAGTAATGGTAATATTGCGCATACGGTCTACCCTGCGAATGGAACTGGAGCCTTTTACCAGCTCTACATTTGCCACAGCGGTTATAGGCAGTTCCCGGCCGTCACTGGCACGAATACGGATGTAATCCAGGGTATCCAGTGTTTGCCTCTCGTCTGCCATATACCTCAACATTACACGTACGTCTTCTTTAGCCCTGGGAATACGTTGAATTTCCTCACCGTAAAAACCCTGTCGTACCTGCCTGGCTACATCCCCCATGGTTATACCCAGGGTCTCTGCATTGGGTTTTAGCTCTATCTCCACTTCTGTTCGTTCAGAGGCTAAATTACTGCGAACATTAAACACCCCTGGGAAGGCAGACAGTGCTTCTACTACATCGTTGACAGCAAGCTGCTGGATATCTCGCCGATTTTCCAGCATATTAAGATTCAAGGTAATTTCCGGGTCTCCGCCCGTCATTGATGCATTCAGGGAATAGCTCAGAGCTTCGGGCACTGGGCCTACAAGTTCACGAAACACTTCGCCAATAGTCTCCACCGATACCGTTCGTTGTTCATTTTCAGTAAGCCCAACGAAAACGGTGATATTGGTTTCATTTAATGTGCGATTAATTTCACGGATAAAATGCTTGTTATTGTTCTGATCAAGCAGTTCTTTGTTACTGTTTAAGGCCTCAGCCTGCGCCAGAATGCGATCGCCAACGGCTTTTGTCTGGGAGAATGGCGTTCCCGGCGCAAAGCCTACATTCACTATAATGAAACTGTTTGGCACATTGGGAAATGGAGAAAGAGTCAGCCAGCCACTGCTTACCAGAGTTAAGGAAATTGCAAATATTGCCCCAAAACCGAGAAAGGTACTGGCTTTATGCCTGAGTAATAATTTGAGCAGAGGCAAATACCGCTCTCTTGCAAAGCGTTCCATACCCTCCGAAAACCAGTGACGAACGGCGGTAAGTTTATTGATAATTGCAAGCCCGCTTTTCTTTTCTTCTTTTAGGTGGCTCAAGTGAGAAGGCAGTACCAACAAGGCTTCTACCAGAGAAAACACCAGGCATAGAAATACCACGAAGAAAATGGATTCGGTGTAAATCAATACGTCGGAGGGAACATCGATCATGGGCAGAAACAGAATAATGGTACTCACAACAGACAAAAAAACCGGTTTGAGCACAGACATAGTGCCGCTAAACGCGGATATACATCCCTGCTCACCACGCTGCTGATGTCGATAAACGCTTTCGCCCACAATAATTGCGTCATCCACAACGATACCCAGTACCATAATAAAGGCAAACATAGACAACATATTTATAGAAACATCAAAAAACGGCAGCAACCAGATTGCACCTGCAAAGGTGGTTGCAATACCTATTACAACCCACATCGCAAGCAGCGGGCGTAAAAACAGCATAAGAATGACAAATACCAGAAACAGACCACTTACAGCATTGTCTTTCAATAAGTCGAAGCGGCTATCAAATATTGATTTCGATTCAAAATTTATTTTGAAGGTTACACCTTCTGGCAATATTTTTTGAAAATTTTCCACATACTCTCTGGCATTCTCGGTACCTTCAAATAACAGGGGATCATCACTCATTTTAATTTCGAGGTTTAATCCGGGCATCCCGTTCATAATGAACTCGACGTTATTTTCCGTAAAGCCATCCTTAATATCGGCGATATCACTGAGCAATAGCTGTCGACCATCTCTCTCACTACGCACCACAATGTCAGCAAAATCCTGATAGGTAAAAGCTTGTGTGCGGGTTTGAATTTGTATATCGCCGTCTTTTGACTTAATCGTACCAGCGGGCACATTGAGAGACGAATTGCGAATCGAATACGCCACCTCGTCAAAGCTCAGGCCATAACGACGCATGGCATTTTCCGAGAGCTCTATACTGAGTTCATCACTCTTAACGCCATCTATGCGAACCTCCGAAACCCCCTCAAGCAAGGCCATTTCGTCACGAATCTGGTAAGCGAGATCTTTTAAGGTTCGTTTATCTATATCGCCGTATAAGGCCGCCCACATCAAGAAGGGGCGCCGAATTAACTGACGGATAACCGGACGTTCTGCCGCTGTTGGAAAGGTGTTAATGGCATCGATACGCCCTTTAATATCGTTGAGCATTTCACGGACGTCATAGCCCTCAAGTACATGCACAAATACCGCACCGTAACCTTCATTGGAATCTGAGCGTATTTGAAATATACCCGGCAAGTCGGCAATAGCCTCCTCTATACGTACAACTATTTGCTGCTCTACTTCACTCGGCCCAGCTCCCGGATAAGGCATAGTAATTTCTACCCGATTACCCGAGTAGGTTGGAAAAGTCTCTTTCTTTACTGCCTCAAATCCAAAGTACCCACCTACAAGCATTGAGAGCATTAGCAGGTTGGCGGCTATGGGATTGTTAACAAACCATCGAATGATTCCGCTCATTACATTACTCCCTTACCAGCGCTGCAGCTGTTGGTGGCGGTGTGGTAAGTTGCGTATTTGCTGAACCTGCCAAAGCCGTGGGAATGAGGGGCTCCACTTTGCTTCCCTCGGGGGTAAACGACTGCTTTTCCAAGGCAACTAGAGTGTCATCACTTAACTCTGCGGTCAGCCAAACAAGGTCTTTATCTTTTCTGAGTACCTGCACCTTCGCTCGGCTAACTTTGTTATCTTCGTCCAGGTAGACGATAGAATCTCTCTCGAACAAGGCTTCGCGAGGCAGCTCCAATACGTTTTCGATTTCTCTGCCTTCTATTTCGGCCTCTACAAACAGGCCTGGCAGCAAGGGTGCGCCAGACTCAAAAGGGTTAGCAACTTCGGCAACGGCGTAATACATGCGTGACCGATCATCGACAAAAGCATCTGTGCGCGCTAACACACCTTGCCACTGATAGTGCTTACCTGCCACCACACCCCTCACGGTCACTTTTGGCTGCTTGCCCTGCGCTGCGCCAACAAGCGGCAAATCTACCAAAGCAGCCTGCTGCTCGGTTAAAGGAAGGCGAATTTCCACGAGTGTAGAGTCGTAAACTCTTGCCAGGCTGGCGCCGATACCGGCAAACTCACCCAGATCCACAAAGGTTTCTTTAATTCTGCCATCAAAAGGCACTCGTATTTGCGTACGCTCCAGGTTGAGCTCTGCTTTTGCCAGTTCGCCTTTTGCAGACTCCAGGTTGGCATTGGCAGCAACCAACTGAGGCTTTCTTAAAAATAAATCGTTGGCGTTCTGGTTACCCAGGTCCCGCCATTCACGCTTAGCCTGACGGCTCATACCCTGCTCTTCTGCCAAACGATATTCAGCCTCAGCGACGCGGGCCTTTGCCATTAACACTGCCGTTTTATAGTCTCGGTCATCAATTTTAATGAGCACTTGCTCAGCAGCAAAGAACCCCCCTCCAACGAAAAACGGTTCCACGCTTACCACCCGGCCGGCCACTTCGGCGATCAAGTCGATTTCCCTGCGGGGTTGCACTATGCCCTGAGATTTTACCGAGAGGCTCACAGTCTCCTTAATCGCAGGTATTACAGAAACTTTCACAAGGGCAGGTTCAACATTCTCAGTCTTGGGTGCGGGTGTAGGTTTTGATACCACCAGTAAAACAACCACCGCTATCCCGGCGACAAAGATTGCCAATGGCAGGTATATTTTTTTGAGCATGATTAGCGTCCTTTTTTTTCAAGGCTATTAGACCCCTTAAGCATTATAAAAAAACAGGATAGATCGATTTTTTTCTAAGGCATAAGGTTCCCTTGCGAAAGATTCTATTCTCGCCTTTGTGAAGAAAGGGTTGTTTTTGGAAAAAAGCTTGATCGACTTATATTAGCAAACACAAATAACTAGCACTAAAATCCGCACATCACCTTGTTACATTAGCGCTTAAGTCCAAGTTCCGAGCGACCTCACTGGTGCCGAGTGCTATATTTCTGGGCGTATACTTTAGCAAGCGAGTAGAAGTGAGCGAAGTACGGCAGGAAAAATTGCTAGTTTTCATAGCTGAGGCAGGGTACTAAAAGACTAAAAGTCGCTTGCTATCAGGTATTTTACCAGCCGGCAGAACACAACAAAATTCACGCATCGTTCACCTTCGAGGGGGCGAAATATTATAAAGGGACTGGCTGGAGTGCTTTGCCGCATGCCTGGTGGAATAGAAATGGGCAAGCGTTTGGAGTTAAAACTATATCGACAAAATAACCTGGCATGTTAAAAAAATGTTTTAAAACCCTTAGTCACCCTTGTTACATTCAAGCACTTCTTTTGGCCAGGCTTTATACCAATACTCTGCTTTATCGAGAGGTATATCTTTAGAAAGTGCTGGATTACACATATAGATGAAGTGACGATCTTCCAACTTTACCCGTTCCATTGTTTCCTGGATAAGTCTATGAGAGTCAAATAACTTTTTAAAACTGCCGTCCTGTTGTGCTATTTCCAAACCTCGTTGAATCCGTTTAGCCAACTCAATATTGGTTTTGTTCATATAATAATTAACGGGTAGAGGGTAAGCCAATACCAGGTTTTTCTCAAGCTGTTGCCCTTGTGGGTGCAAGCGCACTTCGTCGATTATAACCTCCTGCGCACCACGCAATATTGCATCGAATCGCCCAGCGGGTAGCATGCGATAAAGTGTTTCCAGGTCGCTGGCAATTATTGTTGGTATGTTTTGCTTCTTCACCAATTTAACATCAAACCAGTTAAAACCACCACCAACTGTAATACTGCGCATATCCTCAATCGTGCGGATCTTATCAAAACGTTTTTGATCCCCTTCCCTAATCAACAAAACTCGATAGCCCATTAATCCCCTATAAATAGGAAACCGTACAGGCAGCAAGTTTTCATCTCGCTTTGGATTAACCGTTGAATCTACGATGTCGAAGCGGCCCCCACCAACAATATTCAGGTGAATACGATTGATGGGCTGGTAGGTTTCCAAAACCGTCAGTTCACAAGCGCCAAACTCTTCTTTAGTTTTTTCGAGAACGAGTTGAAGCAAATCCACATGGTAGGCATATATTCTGCGCCCCGGAAAAAAATTGAGAGGCACAACCAAGGTGGGCACTTTGTCACCATTTCTAAGCGTACAAGCCTCAACTCGCAGTACTGCAAACACCGTTAGCAGGCAACAAGCAAGAACCATGAACTTTTTAGCTATTTGCACAACTGGTCTTTGGGCCAAGGGCGCCACCAATATTTATCCTCATCAATGGGGGTATCGGGATGGATGTAAGGGTTACATAAATAAAAAATATTTCTCTTTTCTAAATCAAGTTTTTTAATTGCCCGTTTAATTAATTTATGTTCATTAAAATGTTTGTCGAAGGAGCCATCCTCAATGGCAATTTTCAAACCCTTTTCAATACGTTCGGCAAGTGCCTGATTGTCTTTCGCAACATGGAAGTAAACGGGTGATACGTATGCCAAGGCAATATTCTTCTCAACTTGCAGGGCCGAATCCGAACGATTGGAGCGCTCAACAAGAATCTGCTGCACGCCACGGGGGTAGGCGTCAAAACGCTTTGCAATCAACATTTTGGTAAGGCTTTGATGGGTAACTGCGGTTACAACTTTGAAGCCATTTCGAGTGAGTATTTCTACGTCGGGCCAATCGGCACCCTGGCCCATGCTGAACGTGCGAAACTGTTCGATGGTTTTAACTTCATTAAACCGCCCTTGATCGCCCTTGTTAATAAACATTACCCGGTATCCCATTAAGCCTTTCAACAAGGGAATACGGATGGGTAGCAAGCGTTCATCACGCTCACGGGATGTGGTGGTATCAACCACATCAACCAGGTTTTTCTCAACGGAGTGAAGATTTAAGCGATTACTCGGAAGGTAGAGTTCGGTGATACGCGGCTCGCATGGCCCAAACTCCTGCTCTGATTTTTTTAGCGCAAGCCCCAGTAGCTCGAAGTGATAAGAAACGTTCGCGCGCCGATTCTCGTACTTGAGAGGCATCACCAGCGAGGGCACAGTGTCACCGTCTCTTACTTCACAGGCTTGAGCAGGCACCAACCAGCCACCCAAGGCAAGCTGGATAACCAATAAAGTCCACTTAAGGCGTTTCATGAATCGAGCCTTGCGCACATTGGGGCCTTCGTATGCTGTCCTGTGAATTCAGCGATATCCCGTTGAGATGCAGAATTACCCACCTCTCGCCGATTTTTAAAAACTAAGGTATATAAAATATAGTGCAAAGCGCTTCCTAATCTGTGTTTTACTCAAAAAAAGTGCATATTTGCTATAAAATCCACAATTCAAGCGCAAAAGTAAGTGACTTCTCGCCCGAACACTCAAAAGGCCTCCCTAGAATATCAACCTGACCATCACAGCATATTGGACTGACCACCTATAACTATATGTAACTTTAAGGACTGTTATCAATGATTCGACTGTTTTTCTTATTTGTCCCACTCTTATCCGTTATGACAAACGCTAGCCCCTCGGTAGGAACGAGCTTTGCCGACGCGATTATCCAACGCTACCAACCCACTATTGATGTTGTCACACATCACGGCTGGGATCACTCCAACAGTGTTGTACTGCATGGCATGGAGAAGGTATACAAGGTTACGGGGAAGCGAGAATACCTTCAATATATTCAAGGCTATGCTGACACCTTCGTTAAGGACGATGGCAGTATAGAGGGGCTGTTAAGCACCCTGGACGGTTTGCACCCTGGAACAATCACCCTATTTCTATACCAGCAAACCGGCGAAAAAAAATATCTTCAGGCCACCAGGAATATGCGTGACCACCTGCTGAAAGGCTCCACCTTCAACAAAACGCCAAATGGCGCCTACTGGCATAAAAATGTTGATAAATATAAGAATGTGGCAACAGTCGACGGGCTGTATATGGTTTACCCCTTTTTGGTTCACTATGGGGTAGTTGCAAAAGACCAAGTGGCTATCGATGCAGCAGCAGAGCAAATTCTGCTGGTTTCCGAACGCTCCTTCAGTATTAAATACGGGCTTCCTTTCCACGGCTGGAACTATGATAAGAGTAAAAGCTGGGCAAACCCGGTAACGGGTACTTCCAGCCAGTTTTGGTCTCGCGCCTCAGGCTGGTTCTCTATGGCACTTGTGGATGTGCTTGAGTACTTACCCGAGAATCACCCCAGCTATCAAAAAATACTATTCCTTTATCAGAGCCTGGCTGAGGGGCTGAGTAAGCAGCAAGACCCCGACACAGGCTTCTGGTATCACGTGCTAGACGCAAGAAACGAAAAAAACAATTACCCGGAATCTAGCGCTACCGGCATGATTGTTTATTCACTTAGCAAAGGTGTCGAGCTCGGCCTGCTGGACAAGCGCTTTGCTATTAACGCAGATAAGGGCTGGCAAGCACTTCAATCTAAAATTACCACTTATTCAGATGGCGGCCCGCAGCTGCATTCCATTGCACCAGGAATGGGCGTTCAAGACAATTTTAAAGCTTACCTTGCGATACGCCCGGTGAGCATTCCCTCCACTCAGAAAAAACAGCATATGCACGGCTACATGAGCGTGTTAATGGCCGCATCTCAAATGGAGAAATAAAGCTCCCCTGCTTTGCCAAACAGGTCAAGCCAATAGAGTTTTAGTACTTTCTATTGGCTTTACTTTGAACACCTACGGCGATAAGCTCAAGCCATATTGGTAAGTCCAATTAAGCATATTCATGCCTTGGTCTTTATAGCATTGGCCCGTATTCGCTGATTATACGTTTTCATACGAAAAACTTATCAGGCCGTAGCCCTCGATATAAATTCCTGATAATCAAGCTCTAGCAACAGCTCTTAAAAATAACCAATAAAGAAAGAGCGCCCAATAACCATTAAAAGCACTAATAATCTAAAGGACAGGATCATGTCTAACATCACACGTTGGAGACAAATCTTCGCATCCCTATGCTGCTCGGCCCTCCTGCCGGTTCTAGCATCAAACGCTCACGCACTGGAATGCTCTTACGAAGTTATTCAGGATTGGGGCTCAGGTTTTATTGCTAATGTCACGGTAAGCAATGATGGTGCGGCGGCAATTGATGGCTGGCAACTAGGCTTGCAGTACCCAAGTGGCACCGCCATTGCAAATTCCTGGGGAGCAGAACTGAATGGCTCCAACCCCTACACAGCAACAGATTCAGGCTGGAATGGCTATCTCGCACCCGGTAACTCGGTAACATTTGGTGTTCAGGGTGAAGGCGAAGACGGCACAGCCACTGTCACGGAATGTATAGCAGAGGGGGAAGAAACTACAAGCTCATCTTCCAGCTCAAGCTCGTCTTCCAGTAGCAGCAGTTCCAATTCCAGCTCATCAAGTAGCTCTAGCAGCAGCTCAAGCACCAGTTCCAGCTCATCTTCCAGCTCCAGCTCATCTTCCAGCTCTTCTTCCAGTTCTTCCGGTGGCCTGCAAGAAATCGTCATTCAGGAAAACGAAGCAGGTTTTTGCCAGGTAGAAGGCAGCATCGACAGTAACAATTCAGGCTTCAATGGCCTTGGCTTTGCAAATACAGACAACCAAAGCAGTAAAGGTATTGAATGGGCAGTATTGGCAAGCGACGGCACTTATCAGCTGCAGTGGCGCTTCGCCAATGGCTCCGGCTCAAATCGTGCCGCAAACGTAATGGTTAACGGCTCAACGCAAGTTAGCAATGTGAGCTTTAACTCTACGGGCTCATGGTCCGGCTGGGAGCAATCTTCAGTGATTGAAATTGCCCTTAATGAAGGCTGGAATATCATTCGCCTCGAGGCAACCGCAAGCTCCGGTCTGGCAAATATCGATGAAATGCGTGTGAATGGCCTTAGCCTTAGCCCCGCTGCCTGTGATTGCGGCAGTGACTGTAACCCTTCCAGTTCTTCCTCATCAAGCTCAAGTAGTTCGAGCACCAGCAGCTCTAGCTCTTCCAGCTCTAGCTCTTCCAGCTCCAGCTCCAGCTCCAGCTCCAGCTCCAGTTCCAGTTCCTCCAGCTCAAGCTCGTCCTCAAGTTCGTCTAGCAGCTCTAGTAGCAGTTCAAGTTCTTCCGGCAGCGTAAAAACAATTTCTATAGAGGAAAATACAAGCGGCTTCTGTGGCGTGGAAGGTTCTGTCGATAGCAACAATTCAGGCTATACAGGTATTGGGTTTGCCAATACAGAAAACGCAGACGGCAGCGGCATTGACTGGGCGATTACAGGAGATCCCGGCACTTACACGCTGAGATGGCGTTTTGCCAATGGCTCTACTACCAACCGCTCCGGGGTACTCAGTGTAAATGGTAGCAATCTGTCCACCCGTGATTTCACCGGCACCGGCGGCTGGTCTACCTGGGGAACTACATCGGTAGATGTAAACTTGAGCAGTGGGCTAAAAAATCTGCGCCTGGAATCCAATCAGGCTTCAGGGCTGGCCAATATCGACCATATTGAAATCACTGGGCCAAACGTGAATGCCTCTGCTACCTGTGGCGGCGCTAACTCTTCCAGCTCAAGCAGCAGTTCTAGTACCAGCTCAAGCTCCAGCAGCTCAAGCTCCAGCAGCTCATCCAGTTCTTCCAGTAGTTCTGGCAGTACCGATCCCTGGGTAACTGGCTGCGGTACAGAAACCAGTAATCTCAGCGCAGCCAAGATCCTCTACGTAACACCCGGTGGCTCCAATAATGCCAGCGGTACCAGCTGGTCCAATGCCATGAGCTTAAGCTCGGCAATCGAAGACGTAAGCGCAGGTGAGATGATCTTACTGCAAGCCGGCACCTATAAAATCCCGTACACCGCTGGTAATAAAAATACCTTGCTACTTTCCAAAAACGGCAGCAGTAACTCGCCCATTTATATGGTGGCCGCCAATTGTGGTCGCGCCCTTATCGACTTCCAGTTTCCCGAAGGTGAATGGGTGCAGGATTCCTACGGCTTCGAGCTTACGGGTGACTACTGGTACTTTAAAGGTATTGATATCACCCGTGCCGGATACCAGGGGGTATACGTAAAAGGTAACGGCAATACCTTTGAACACTGTGGTTTCTACAACAACCGCAATACCGGTTTGGAAATTAATAAAGGCGGCTCTAACACCACAGTCATTAATTCGGATGCCTACGACAATTTCGACCCCAAGAAAAACGGCAGCATGGCGGATGGCTTCGGGCCGAAACAAACCCAAGGCTCAGGCAACAAGCTTATTGGCTGCAGGGCGTGGAACAATTCAGATGACGGCTACGATACTTACGACAGTGATCAACCCGTTGTCATCGAACGCAGCTGGGCTTTCAACAACGGTTATGCCGACGGTAACGCAAATGGCTTTAAGTTAGGCGGTAACGGTAAATTGCAACGCAACACCATCACTCAATCAATTGCCTTTGGCAATGGCGCTAAAGGTTTTGACCAAAACGGCAATAGCGGTGGCGTTACCCTGTATAACAATACCGCCTTTGATAACGGCACAAACTACGGTTTCTGCGGTAGCCTGAGTTCTGACGAAGAACATATCTTCCGTAATAACGTTTCATTGGATGCAGGCAATGACATCTGTAATGCGAGCGCCAGTAACAACAGCTGGGATGACGGGCCATCGGTGAGTGCTTCCGACTTTGTAAATACTAATACCAGTCTCGCGACAGCAGCACGAAACCCGGACGGTACTCTGCCAGATAACGGTTTGTTCCGCCTTAAGGCCGGCAGCGAGCTCATTGATGCGGGCACAAACGTTGGTTTGGATTATAAAGGAGCTGCACCGGACCTGGGTGCCTTTGAGCGGGAGTAGCGCTTATTCAATAGCAAACAAGCATGCAATTACTGCAACCATAAAACCAGCGCTTAGCCGCTGGTTTTTTATCAAAAGCCAGAGACAATACACAGCTACCAAACACCGCTAGCAGTATCACCGTGTAAACTGTAAACACCGGCAATTTTGATCCAGGGAACACCAAACGCCCCTTCGTGACTGATTAAATGCAGTTCATATATACCGCTACCGAGCTTCACGCGATGCCAGTCTTGTTCACTGATACCTTCTCCAGCAGCACTGGACACTGTCCAAACCTTACCTTGTGCGTCAAGTGCGTCGAGATAATAAACCCAGTAGCCGGGGTCATTATTGGAACCTTGCTTAAAAACCTTGTGCTTGTTAACAATGTCTAGCTCAAGATATACCGGCTTACTCGTATCCAGATAGCCATTCAGAAAAAGAAAAGAACCAAAGAAAAATATAGGTGTAGCAATTGCGAGCATAAACCCCAAAAACAATCGTTTCGTGAGTAAACCAGTGCTTATCAAAACAACAAAAAAGAGCGCCAGTAGCCATTTAATATGCGCTATAAAGATAGCGGCCACATCGAAACTAACGGCCGACGAATATGGAAAGAGAAGTGCTATACCTACTGCCACCATTAGCACAGCACAAATACAAACGACTATTGACTGAGTTTTCACGACAAAAAATACCGCAAGAATGTCGCTTTGATCATAATCTAAATTCAACAGGCAGGACTGAACCCAGGTCAATAGAATTGAGCTAGGTCCTTAAAACTAGCCCTTAACAACTAGCCCTTAAAAACTAAGCCCTTAAAAACCAGCCCCTTAAAACCTCTCATATCACTCGATTTAACTACAGAGCATTCAAAGCAAGCAGCTCAATAGCTACATCCCACCCAAGACAGCGACATGTGGTTTAGTCTTATTTAAGCTACAGGCCTACTTCCCTAGCTAACTATTTACAACTCAAACGTAGCCCTTAATACGCTGCTATTTTTTTATGCTTAAAGCGTAAGTCGTACCGCCTAAGCCTTTGAATATCAGCGAGCCATCTTTACGCTTTACTTTTACGGTTTTACCGGAAGCAAGCTTAACAACAGAGAAAGCAGCAGGCTCGTGCACACGAACGTTTAGTGTGCCGTCAAACTGAGGGGCAAGCACGGCAGACACCAAGCGTGAATTATCCCATTTAAGATCCACCTCTACATTGCCTCGCGCTTTTAACCCCGAGGCACTGCCACTTGCCCATGCCTTGGGCAGCGCAGGCAATAAATGAATTTCGTTATTGTGGCTTTGCAGCAGCATTTCGGCCATGCCTGCACTCGCACCAAAGTTTCCATCTATTTGAAAGGGTGGATGGTTGTCCCACATATTGGGCAGCGTACTGTGAAGCAATTGTTCTTTCAGTAATTTGTGGGCTCGATCGCCATCCAGCAGGCGCGCCCACAAATTAATCTTCCATGCTTTTGCCCAGCCGGTACCTACGTCTCCCCTGCCCTCTAAAGTCTTTTTGGCAGCCTTGGCAAGCGAGGGACTGGTAATAGGCGAAATTTGCCGCCCCGGGTGCAACGCAAACAAATGAGAGATGTGTCGATGTTTGCTCTCGGGGTCGTCCAGGTCTTCTTTCCATTCCTGTAGCTGGCCCCAGGCACCTACCCTCTCACCTTTATCAAGTTTGCCTAGCGTCGCTTTTAGGGCTTTGGCAAAAGCCTTGTCACCCACTATGTGCGCTGCTTCATAGGCATTATTTAACACATCAAAAACTAACTGCTGAGACATTGCAGCACCTACGGTAAAGCCGCCATGTTCAGGGGAATAGCTGGGGCTAACCACTAGCAGCCCATCACGTTTGTCCTCTACCAATGCTTCAAGCCAAACTTGTGCAGCTCCCTTAATGGCAGGATAAGCACGATCGCGTAAAAACGCTTTATCACCGGTGAATAAATAGTGCTCGTAATAATGTTGTGCTAACCATGCCCCCGCTTCTGGCTGCCAAAAAGCCGTGGGCCATTTAATAACACCAGTAAAACCGTAAATATTGGTATTTAGAAATAAAGTCCAGCCATTTTTTACACCGAGAATTTGCTGAGCGGCAATTGCGCCGGGCTCCATGAGAGAATCGATAAAATCGAACAAGGGCTCATTTAACTCGGAAAGATTAGTGACCTCTGCAGGCCAGTAATTCATCTGTAAATTAATATTCACATGATAATCGGCATTCCAGGGCGGGGTATTAGAGTGATTCCATACACCCTGTAAATTTGCGGGCAAGGAACCGGGGCGGGAAGATGCAATCAGCAAATAGCGGCCAAACTGAAAATAGAGATTTTCCAGCGCAACATCCTGCTTACCACTGCCCTTGTACTCTTTAAGTAAAACATCAATGGGCTTGTTAGCCAGTTCGCCGTTTAAATTAAGGCTCATTCGCTTAAATAAGGCTTGATGATCGGCAACATGTTCGGCAATGAGGGTTGATGCGCTTTTTTTACTGGCTGCATCTAATGTTGCATTTAAACGCGCGTGTGGGTCTTCCCCGCGATAATCTGGAAAGCGCTGCTGATAGTTTGTGCCGGCAGCAAGCAACAGCAACACCTCGTTGGCACCCGTGATTTCGATGCTCTCATGAGTATTTCTTCGTTCACCGCCGCTGCTTATTACGCGTACTTGGGCTTCATAGTGCAGCTTGTTTTCCTCTTGCTCACCAAATACCCTTATGCCGTTTTCACTCACCTCACGGTGCACACTTCGCCCATTAGAGGGCTTAAGGGCAACATTCACATTAATGGATTTATCCTTGTCTGCACTTAGCCTAAGCCCAATGACCCGCCCCGGATAACTGGCAAAATATTCCCGCTTGTAGGTAATGCCTCCGCTACTGTATGTCACTCGGCCCATACCGCTACTAAGGTCCAGCTCTCTGCGATAATTACTTGAGCTCTCGTGGTCAAACCCCAGCATTAAATTCCCAAAACTCTGGTAGTTGCCATACCCCATAACATCTCGCCCCAGGGCTTGCGCAACATACTCTGGTTCGAGAACACCCTTTTGCTGTAACTCCGCCTGAATTTTTTTCAAGCGCTGTAAATAGTTGGTGTCGCCTTTTGGGTGGCCCATGTTATAACCGTGAACCGAGCCGGGCCCACCTTCCCACAAAGTCTTCTCGTTAAATTGCACCACGTCCTGTTTAACATGCCCCATAAACACAGCGCCCATTGCACCGTTACCAATGGGCAAGCCCTCCTTCTCCCAGTTTAATGCCGGGCGGTCGAACCACAGTGTCATATCCGGGTTTGCCAGAGAGCCTTGTGTAATAAGTATGAAAAGCGAGAAAAGAATGGTCTTGTTCATATTGCCCTACCGCGCTAGCTGGACTAATTTTTGTTATTTTTAAGAGGGCGTTGGCTTGCGGGAACACACCCTGCCGCGTCTCTGTGGTAGAGCATTCTAGTGTAATCGAGAAAACCCTTCTATATTCAAACACAAAATATACCTTATATTTTAAAGGGATATATCTACTCTAAAAGCAAGGCAGTATTTTGGGGGCAAACATTGGCTAGTTGTCTTTCCTTTGATGTTTTGGAATCTATACTGCTTATATTGACCCAGCAGTAACCAAGGAGGGCTACCAGATTTACTAGCGAGCCCTTATGTACTTATCACCCGCCTTACTGCGAGATGCATGCCTGCTGCTCATTGCACTAAGCCTCAGCTGCACAAGCCTTGCAAGCGTCCAGTATCAGCTATCACACCAAGCCAAGGCCCCCACAATTGACGGTATTCTGGATGAGCCGGAATGGCAAAGCGCTACGCGCATTAGCGCAGACTATGAAACCAACCCCCGCGAGGGCGCACCAGCGGTAGTTAAAACCCTTGCCTACGCGTATTCAGACGGCAAGAGCCTCCATGTGGCCATCCACAGTTTTGACCCGGACCCCTCAAAAATACGCGCTCGCCTGGTAGATCGCGATGTCGCCTGGGATGATGACCTGGCTGGTTTTTCTGTAGATACCTTTAACGATAAACGCACAGCCTATGAGTTTTATGTAAACCCTAAAGGTGCCCAAATAGATGCGCGCATTCGAGAAAACAACGGGCGAGATGATGACGACTCCTGGAATGCCATTTGGTATGGTGCCGCAAAAATAACCGATGATGGCTGGATTGCAGAGATAAGTGTGCCTTTCAATGCCTTGCGCTTTCCCGCTACAAGCTCCGCCGATAATAAAGGAACGCAGCAATGGGGTTTTGCCATTTTTCGTAAATACCCCCGAGATATCAGCCGCTGGAGTACCAGCCACAAGCGCAACCCGGATAACCGCTGCCATCTTTGTCAGTTCCATACGATGGCGGGCTTTAAAGACCTAAAACCCGGCAGTAATTTCCGTCTTACCCCCACGCTCACGACTGTGCGCGAAGAATACAAAGATACCGTACCTGGCGATTGGCAAAATGGCGAACAAAAAATGGAAGCCGGCCTGGATATGCGCTGGGGCATAACACAGAACAGTGTGATAAACGCCACTATAAACCCGGATTTTTCACAGCTCGAAGCCGATGAAGCGCAACTTGAGGTCAATACAACCTTTGCTCTGGAGGTACCGGAAAGAAGACCCTTTTTTCTGGACGGCGCAGACTACTTCACCACCAACCTGTTTGAACTGGTGCAAACGCGAAATATTGTAAACCCGGACTACGGTGCAAAACTCACAGGCAAAAGTGGCAATCACAGCTACGGCGCAATTGTGGCGAATGACAATGTCACCAACTTTATCCTACCGGGCAATCAATCCTCTGAACTGGTGGAACTCTATAAAAACCCCGAAAACCCGGAGCAAGATGAGCGAGCAAAAAGTACCATATCCATCGCTCGCTATCGTCTTGATTTAGCCAACAATAACAATATCGGTGCATTAATTACCAATCGACAAGGAGAGAATTACAAAAACGCTTTATTTTCTCTTGATGGGGATGTGTGGTTTAGCGATGTAGACCTGCTGAGCTATCAGATAGCCCACTCAGACAGCCTCAACCCGGAACAGGTGCAAACAGGATACGGTGTTGCAGAAAAACAAACTGGCAGCGCTGCAAAACTTAAATACTTTCGCAATACCTGGGACTACCACCTAATCGCCAGCTACGAGGAGGTTGACACCGATTTCCGTTCAGACCTGGGTTTTATTGTAGAAGCAGATTACAAAAAACTCGAAACCGAAGGGCGACTGAAGTACTACGGCGAAAAAGATGATTTTTTAACGAAGTATTTCTTTTACGCACAATACGGATACACCGATGACAAACAGGGCAAACGTCTAAAAGACGAATATGAGCTTTCGGCAGTATTTGAAGCCAGAATGCAGTCCAAGCTGGATATGGACCTGGAAGTAAACAAAGAGTTTTACAGCAATGAATTTAATGTGGAAGGGGAATATTTTGATACCAATTTACTCGACATTGAATTTGATATTTCGCCCTCCAGCCTTATCAGTATGGAGTTCGAAGTGGAAGTGGGTGACCAGATTGATTTTGCCAACGCACAGCTAAGTGATTCAATTAAAGCCTCCTCGCTATTCGACCTTCGATTGGGGCCACACCTAAATTTGCTTTTCACTCACCGCTTCCGCACCTTAAAAGTAGACGCTACGGAGTATCAGGGCACCCAATTCAAAGCGGGCACACTGTTTGAAGCGAATCAAATTGACTTTCGCACCTACTACCAGTTCACCATTCGCAGCCAGCTTAAATTAATAGTGTTGTACACCGATGTAAAACGCAATCCAGAACTTTACCGCGCTAACTTTGATGATGACCCGGACAACGACCTTGGAGCAACGGACAAGAGCTTCTCAACTCAGTTAATTTATTCCTACAAAATTAACCCTCAGAGTTTGATATACCTGGGATATGCGGATGGAGGATTTCAGGATGATGCTTTAGACAACATCGAGCGCGACCGCAGGGCGGTGTTCGCCAAATTCAGCTATGCCTGGCAGAAATAAACCCGGCATAGCCCTATTTTTTGGCAGTGCGCTTGCGCCTCGCAAGAAGGCATGCTCTTGGTTTCCATGCTGGCACATAGCAATCTACTGCCTAGCAATCTACCACCGAGTAAAGAAAGAAAACCTACTTACTCCCCTTCTCCATTTTCGCTTTTAAGTCTGCAAAAGGGTTAAAGGTAGCGGGCTGAATATCTTTTTCAGCTCTGTTGCCATACTGCACCTGATTTTCAAACTTGGTGTGCTCTTCATCGTGACAGTACACACACAAGAGTTCCCAATTACTGCCATCGGAGGGGTTGTTATCGTGATTGTGGTCGCGGTGATGCACCGTAAGCTCCCGCAGATTTTTATGGTTAAACTCCCGGGTACAGCGCCCACAAATCCAGGGGTACAGCTTAAGGGCTCGCTCGCGGTAGCCTTTTTCTCGCTTGGCGATATACTCCCGCTGCTCGGCAAGCACCCTGTCCACCTTACTGCCTGTGCCACTACCACTCATAGTTTGCCTCCAAAATATAATTGATTTACGTGCTATTTAATAAGCCAAGGTAAAGCCATGTAAGCACTTTTAATCCTGCAATACCTGCCAATGCACTTCACATTCACCCTTATCACAAGCGACAAAGGCCGCATCACCAGAGACAGTTACCGACATTTCCATCTTGCGTTCTAACATTGCCGAAAGAGTTTCAATTTCTGGCCAGTTAAATTGCCTTACATACACCGCAAGAGGCGAAATTTTAGCTTGCTCCTGCTGCCACCATACCGCCGATTTGCTATTAAAGGTATACACCCAAACCTCTTTCGCCACACGACTGGCTTTTTTTAGTTTATCTGCGGCGGGCTCTCCAATTTCTATCCAGCTAAGGGTTTGACCATCAAGTGTCTTACACCAAATATCCGGTTCTTCCGGGGTAGAAAGGCCTTTAGTAAACTGAAGGTGTTCATCTGCGTGTAAACAATACGCCAGCACTCTCGCCATCATGCGCTGAGTGTTTTCACTGGGGTGCAAAGCCACCGTTAAATTAAGTGCCTGGTAATAATCACGGTTTAAATCCGAAAGAGTAATAGTGAATTTATAAATAGTAGAGCTTAAAGCCATAGTGTTTCCAACTAGTGTGTGTAACCACCTACGCGATATTGCGAACTGCGTTTCTCGCAGCTTTGTCTACCAGCGTAAACAAATGATCCAGAGGCGTTTTATTTTTTTGTGCCTGATGCCCTGCGATCTTTATCAGTTTGCAAGGAATATTTTTATGGGCAATGTTATCCATTAGCGCATAAAACTGTTGGTATAAGTCGGCATTACTCAGCAGCACACCCTTGTTCGAGCAAAAGTTATTCGCCTCCAATTTTGCCCGCCGCTGGGGCAAAGCAACAATGGTTTGTGAGTCGGTATAGCACTCAATAAAAGCCTGCTCACCAGCGTGATTCTCAAGCCAGTCACCAAGCGCCCACAGTAATGCTTGCAGCTCAAGGCGGCTTGAACTGGTATGGCGAAATTGCTTCAGCTGAACCTCACTTTTTACAGTGTCGATAGGCGCGCTGCAATCTTCAACCCATAAACAGGCACCGTAACCTATACCCGAGGCCGCGTGTACGCTGCCATCGGTAAACAGTATCAAAGCAATTTCCTCCAAAAACCGGCTAAGCGTCGCCCGTCACTGCACGCCGATGCACAGTCAAAGCCCCTATAAGCGCACAGTATACCCAGTAGCAAGGCCCCCGCCTGCAGCTTATGCAAGGTTACAGGCACTAAAGTTGTCATTTTTGGTGCTTACTACTCCCCGTTCTCGAACCCACGTTATCGAGCCCCGGTTCTCCGGCCCAATCCGGCGCCACCAGCCAGTACCGCTAATGCCAAGCGGAAACAACTCCTGTATCATCCGCAGCAACTCAAAAGCGACGCCACACAGACTTTGGCGCCGCCTTCTCTAACAGGTTCAAAAATGAAAGTTTGTGGTATAGAAATTAAAGGTAAAGAGGCCGTTATCTGCCTGCTGAGTGGCAGCAAGGGCTTATTTGAAATATCAGATTGTCGTGTACGCAGCGTGGTATTGAAAGACCCCGATACCAGCGAAGGCTTACGCGCCTTTCAGGCGACCGTGGCAAAACTGGCCGAAGACTACCAAATAAACAAAATCGTGATTAAAGAACGGCTCAAAAAGGGCAAATTTGCCGGTGGCGCCGACGGTTTCAAAATGGAAGCCGCCATCCAGTTGATCGAAAACACAGAAGTAGAGCTTATGCCTGCCTCTCGCAGCAAGGAGCTACTAAAAGCTCAGCCACTGCCTATCGCCTTCTCAGAAACAGAGCTAAAAGCTTTTCAGGAAGCCGCTTTTATAACTGCCTACGTCGCCATTATCGAAGTTAAGAAAACCGTATAAACAGATGACAGACTTCAGCCAGTTTGACTTGCACCCTGCACTCAACAAAGCCTTGGATAAACTCGCGTTTACCGAGGCTACCGATGTGCAGATACATACCATACCCGCAGCAATGAAAGGCGGCGACTTAATGGTCTCTGCGCGCACCGGCAGTGGTAAAACAGCTGCGTTTTTGCTGCCCGTGCTTCACCGCTTTTTGTTGGACCACCAACCAAAAACCTCTACTCGGGCCTTAATACTGGTACCCACAAGGGAGCTGGCTTTACAAACCGAAAAAGCCTTTGAGAAATTCGCCGCTTTCACGCAGCTGAAAATAGGCAGAATTATGGGCGGCGAAGCCTACAAACACCAGGTAGCCACGCTGCGAAGAAACCCGGAGTTTCTGGTGGCCACACCGGGGCGTTTGGTGGAACACATCAAAAACGGCAATACCGACTTCACAGACCTGGAAGTGCTGGTGCTGGATGAGTCCGACCGCATGCTCGATATGGGCTTCAAAGACGCCATGTTACTTATTGCCGAAGCCTGCAAAACCGAGCGGCAGAACCTGCTGTTTTCCGCCACCCTTAAACACAAAGGTATAGGCGGTATTAGCGGGCTGTTACAAAACCCAGAGCGCATTCAAATAGACGACCTTAGAGACGGGCACAGCAATATCACCCAACAACGGGTACTGGCCGACGACGACCGCCACAAAGAAAAGCTGATTGTTAAGCTGGTGGAAGAGGAAAATGCATCGCGGGTGATCGTGTTCTGCTCTACACGCCTGGAGTGCCAGAAGGTAAGCAACCTGCTACGCGCAAATAAGCTGGTCTCCGAATACATTCACGGCGAAGTAGAACAAAACCAAAGAAAACAAGTGCTTAACCGTTTTAGGGACGGGAAAATTCGCGTGCTGGTGGCCACAGATGTAGCAGCTCGAGGGCTGGATATCAGCGATATCGACCTGGTTATCAACTTCACCATTGCCTACTCTGGCGATGAGCACGTACACCGTATTGGCCGCACCGGGCGGGCAGACAAGCAAGGCCTTGCCATTACCCTGGTTGGGCCCAGCGAATGGAACGGTATGTCGAGAATTGAGCGCTATTTAAAAATACGCTTGAGCCCAAGAACCGTAAAAGGCCTGGAAGCCAACTACAAAGGCCCCAAAAAACTTAAAAGCTCCGGCAAGGCAGCCGGGCCGAAAAAGAAAAAAAATAAACAGGCAGCCGCTAAAGGCAATAAAAAAACCACCACTAAAAAAGCGAAAACACCAACAAGTTCTGGCGCCGATAAAACAAGAAAGCCAGAAGCCAGAGTTTCCCTTGGAGACGGAACGGCTCCCCTAAAGCGTAGAAAACCGCAGAGCTAACACATAAATGTCACGAGTGAATTATTCATTTAATTCACTCGTGACAATTAAGCATTCACGGTGTAAAACAGCGGTGTGAGCCGCCCTATTGAGGGCAAAATTGCAGCCTGCTTGCATGGCAGCGTGAAACAAGTAGCGCTTAATAGCTGCCCGTCATATCGAACAACAAAAACTCGGCATTTTTTGCCTGGCCAAAATGCAATGTTTGTGCTCCCTCAAAGGCGATGCCATCTCCCTCCTTTACCACCTCGCCATTTAAAGAAAGCTCACCATTAACCATTTGCACCCACACTTTGCGTCCCTCTCTAGCGTCAAAATTCAAACTTGCACCCTCCTCCTTAACTCTGGCTGCGTACAAATCCACGTCCTGATGAATAGTGATTGAACCCTCTCTTCCTTGGCGGCTACCCACCAGCTTAAGCACACCCTCATCTTGTGCACTTTCAAAAAAATGCTTTTGTTCATACCCGGGGGCGATACCTTTTGTCTCGGGTACTACCCAGATCTGCAGGAAGCGCACCCGCTCAGTTTTGGAGGTATTGTATTCACTGTGGCGTATGCCCTTGCCGGCGGACATACGCTGAACATCCCCAGGCAAGATAAGCGAGCCGCTGCCAATACTGTCTTTATGCTCCAAACCACCCGCCACCACATAAGACACAATCTCCATATCAGCGTGGCCGTGAGGGGGGAAACCCGCGCCAGCATCCACTGTGTCGTCGTTAATTACGCGCAAGGGACCAAAGCCCATATGCCGAGGGTCGTAGTAATGACCAAAAGAAAAAGTATGGTGGGAGTTGAGCCAATCGAAATTGGCCACGCCCCTGTCTGCTGCTCGTCGAATAATCATTTTAGCCTCCTTAGTTCGTGAGGACATCATAATCACGCCAATATAAAGAGACAATATGCCATTTACATGCACCATTGTCTTATAATCTGCGACACACGCAAATCGCCAAAAAGGCCAAACACAGGGGCAGACTTACCATGGATAAATTCACTGCGATGAATGCATTCGCCAATGTGGCAAGTAAGGGTAGCTTCGCAGCAGCGGCCAGAGATATGGGCCTGTCGCGCTCCCAGGTAAACCGCCTGGTGATACAACTGGAAGACCACCTCTCTAGCACCCTGCTAAACCGTACCACCCGCAAAGTAAGCCTCACGCCCATTGGCCAGGCCTACTTACAACGGGTAAAAGCAATTTTGAATGATGTGGAAGACACAGAACGGCTGGTGCTGTCGGAAAACGAAAAACCCACAGGCGAGATAAAAATCAACGCACCCATGAGCTTCGGCACCCTCTACCTTGGTAAAGCCATTGTGGCCTTTATGGAGGCCTACCCCAATATTCGCGTGCAACTGGTATTAAGCGACGAACTCATCGACCCGGTGGCCAATGGCTTTGACATGACAGTTCGCATTGGCGAGCCTAGCGACTCGCTGTCACTCATAGAACACACTATTTTAGCGATGCCGCGTATCCTGTGTGCCTCACCACAATTTGCACAGCAACACCCCACAAACAGCATTCAGGATTTAAAGAAAACCCCCTGTTTACATTACGGTAATTTACCCGCTGGCAACCGCTGGAAACTACTTGGGCCAGAGGGCGGCGTGAATGTTCAGGTTAAGGGGGTATTGTGCTCAAACAATGGCGAAATACTCTGCGAGGCAGCGCTTAAACACCTGGGCGTAGCCTTACTGCCAACCTTTATTGCAGGGCGCGAATTACAATGCGGGCGCCTTGTACGTATATTGCCGCAGTACCAGGCAAGCCCCTTGAGCCTAAACCTGCTGTACCCACCCAACCGGCATTTATCAGAGCGCATTCGCGTACTGGTAAAATTTATGCAGGCACAGTTTTCGCAACTTCCACCATGGGGCCTGTTAAGCTAAAAGAAAAAGCACAAAGGCTACTCTTGTGCGAAACTTGGGCTCCACGCTTTAAATATGTTGTCCAGCGTGTATAGCGCCGCTTCTGAATCAGAAAGCTGGCCCACACTGGAGATGCGCTCAGCCGGGTTTGCACCTGGCCCCGTAGACAAATACTCAGCAAACTTAGCGTCCGCGAAAGTTTGCTCCGCCGGGCGCATAAGCCCCCAACCTTCAGGTTTAATATGATCACCCAACTCAGTACCAATAAACGCCGTTGCGCCTCCGGGCTTCCAAAGGCGAGACAGCCACTGCGACCCCTTACTGATATTTGAAGAAGCCGTTAATTTACCGCCGAGAAACACCAAACCAAAATCGCCCGATCTCGCGCTGGGGGCCGTAACCGCAGAGCCACTTTGTACCGTGCGCATTTCACAATCGTCAAAAACCGCCGTAGCACCGCCAAAAATGTAATCCACCCGCCCTTCTATATAGCAGTTTTTAAAATACTGCGTACCACTATGGGTATAAAGCGTATCTTGCAGGCCTAGAATACGACAGTCACGAAACTGTATGCGCTTACCTTTCAGCATAAGTGCCGGCGCCTGGCTTTTCGGTGCGGTGTTATGAACAGTCATATTTTCCATTGATACGTCACTCGCCGTAATCAACAGGGTATAACCCGTACTCGTACCTGTTTCATTATGGGTTAATACTGTTTGCGCCTCTTTACCGCTTTCACCACAGAAATTAATAAAAGGCCTGTCCACCACAATTTTTTCTTCGTAAATTCCCGGTTTAATGCGAATTTGTGTTGGCGTTTTATTCGAGCTGGAAACGGATTCCACCGCCGCCTTAATACTGGAATAGTCCCCGGAACCATCCTGTGCTACCGCAATAACTGTTTGGTCGCTAATACTGTTACAGTCCATTGCCGAGCCGGAGCCACCTGTACTGGAAGACGAGCTACTGGAAGACGAGCTGGAAGAACCACTCGAAGAACTACTTGCAGAAGTACTGGAGCTATTGGAGCTGGAAGAGCTTGAACTACTGCTACTGGTAATTTCACAGCTTCCGGCTTGCAGGTCGTTACCGACTACGCTTAGAGCATCAATATTCGCCAGGCCTTCATTGGCTTGTGATATTAGCCGTATACTATTTTCACCTGCTGCCAAAGCGATATTCGCAGTTACTGTTGTCCAGCTACTCCATGCTCCCGTACCAGAAAAATCAACGGGCTCAACGACCGAACCGTTAATAATTAAAGTGGCCGAACGATCACTACTCGACCCATTGGCATAGCGCCACTCCAGCATATAATTACCACCGAATTGCGAACGAATACTCCACTCCACACTAGCATTAGCGGCGTTATCCGAATTGGCAAAACCACTACCAGTAAAACCAATATTGTCTGAATCTATGGTGCCGTCCAGGCCACAAAAACCAGCAGCATCTTCCTGAATAAGTACGCCATTTCCGCCACCAGAACTGGAGCTGTTTGAGCTAGAGCTAGAGCTGGAGGAAGAGCTTGAAGAACTTGCAGGAGGCTCTGAAGGCAAACCACCAGAACTTGAACTGGTTGAACTACTGGTAGTTGATGAACTGGAACTGGAAGAGCTGGTACTTGAAGAGCTCGAACTAGAAGAGTTACCGCCAGAAGAACTACTGCCACTTGAACTGGAAGCGCCTGTTGATGCATTGCCAGGTTGATTCACTACACCTACCCCTATATCGTCTGCGGCACCACAGGCAACAAGCCCAAGGCTTAGCAGAGCCAGCATAAAAATGTTTTTGTCTAACATGGAAATAGTCCAAAAAGTACAGAATTGTGCGTGGCATCTGCGGAGAGTAACCACAATAACTTGCTTATTCTAAAGAGTGTTGCGCCAATTAGATGTGACGTAGTGAAACCCACCGGGCATAAAGTAAGTAATTAAGGAACTACCAATCAAATATTTATTTTGCCAAATATTTTTTAAGATTCCCCTTGCGGCAATCGACCGTATCGCTCTCAGCGGCGTTTTACAAAAAAATAAAATAGCACACATAAAATGCGCTATTTCTCATAAATAGCCCTGGGCGTGCATCGCTAAGTAAAAAACTTAACAAGCGCACCACCCTACGGCAGCGGCTGTTAAGAAGGTATTTATACCAATAGTGATGAGCAGAGGGCTAAAAATAAATTTCGTCTATCCATTTTTACACCAACTACAGGCCAAGGGCAGAGCAAACTGCCCTAGTGCCAATGCCTTGCTAATGCTCGTTTTTACCGAGCCATTAGCAGCGGGCCTGAGGCCTGTCGCTACTGGGCACCCACTTGCTGCACCCAGAGATATAAAACGGCCTCACTAAAACAAACAAAGTAACGCTACTCTACCTCTACAACCACTCGCTGGTAGCGTGTTAATTGCGGGCTGCCATTGTCGGTAACCTCACAAATAATATGAATGGTTTTGCCAGGCTCGGCACCAGCAGGCACAACAAAGGCAGCTTCTTGTTGGTTTGCATTAGAAATTGCAACGCTACCATCGTAGCTGTCAGCTTCTTCATACTGCCACCAGGCGTAAGCCAGAGTATCACCATCCGGGTCGCTTGTTCCTTCTGCGCTTAGCGCCACTGTCGCCCCGGGCTTCGCTTTAAAATTAAGCGCATGTGCCAGTTTAACTACCGGCTGGTGGTTTGCTTCATCATAGGGTTTATCGCTCCAATCTACACGGGCCGCAAAATCGTTTTGGATGGCACCAACCCAACGTGTAATTGGCTTAAAGTACTCCTCTAACTTGCTCTGCTCAGCACTATCATAATTTTGTCGCCCCCAACCTGTACTGGTATACCAGCGGCCGGAAGGATATTTGTAACCATCAACCGGCACCTTATCGAGCCATGTATTTTCCCGTATATGCACGTAGCGACCACCCCATCCGCCCCAGTTAGGAGACTCTGTGCTGCGCAAACCCGTGGGTATTTGATGGATAAACGAGGGAGAGTCGCCTTCGCCCATAAACGCTTCTCTTCCGCCAAGCTTGTCTTTCGTTCTCTCTTTGTAATACGCAATTAAAGAGTTATCACTTTTAAAGATGTTTTGCTGCATCCAAGGCTCACTGAAGTAGGACGCTGGCTCTGCGGGCATATCCCAGCGCTGCCACCAATAGCCGAAGGTAATAAACTGATCAGAAATAATGGTTGGAATGTTGTAGGGCTTTGCCCAGGCATTGCGAATGTACTTTTGAAAAGTGCTGTCCTGCTCCCAGATAAAGTAAAAACGAAGTTTTTTGGCCACGGTCTCCATTTTCTCCGGGTGCTGCTCTTCAATGGTTTTGAGCGCTCGGGCAATACTGTTTGGCCCACCCCAGGCTTGCAGCCAGATAGGCCGGTTGTCTGTCTCATCCAGCAGTACATCAGCTATATGTTGCGAGCCCTCTGTCTCTATAGTCATCTCAGCATTATCTGAAACATTACCAAGCTTGGTAATCGACTCCAGGTACTCCACTGTTGGATAACGAGGGTCATGTTTAATAAGGTTGGAATGAACCTCTGCATAAGCCTCGAAGATTGGCTCTTCCCAATAATCCCCCGGCCATTTATGCCCTTGCCAATGATATTGCGAGCTCGTTTTAACAATCGCCTCTACATCAAATTCATTGGAGTACAGTAAAAACCTTACCATTGACGCCTGGTCATCTATCTCGCCGTCTGTAGTTACAATAACGCGCGTGCGGTCACCCATGGCGCTAGAGCCAGAGCTGGACGAGCTACTTGAAGAACTACTCGAAGAGCTACTGCTAGAACTGCTGGATGAGCTACTCGAGGAACTGCTCGAAGAACTGGAAGAAGAACTATTCGAAGAGCTGCTTGAAGAACTTGTGGAGGAACTCGTCGAAGAACTGCTGGAAGAGCTACTCGAAGAACTGATGAGAGAGCCACTGGACGAACTACTCGAAGAACTGCTGGTAGAGCTACTGGAAGAACTGCCGGATGAGCTACTTGAGGTGCTGCCGGTCGTATTACCAGAACTAGAACTAGAACTACTTGAGGAGCTTGAACTACTACTTGAACTGCTACTCGAACTACTGGTGGTATCGCCGTCGCCATCTTGCGGCGTGAGCGCTTGCCCTCCACAGGCCGCTAACGATAGCACCAGACAATAGAATAAAACATGAAATGATGACGAGATCCAATGTTGTAAGCGCATAAACGAATTCTCTCCTGTTTGACGAGTATTAACGTCTTACTTAGCTGTTAATCTGCATTTAAATAACAACTTACAGAATCGAATAACTATATCTCTACGAAACAGTGACCCAAGTAATCAACGTTTTATCGCATGTAAAACTTTAATTTAGGTATATATTTAATGTATTAAAACTGGCCAAGCGATGCGGCCAACTAATGGGGAAAGAGCCAACGGACATTTATTATCATGTAAAGCTCTTGCAGTAGATTTTTAAATAATACCCTCACGCCCTAAACATTAATATTTCAAATACTCACTATTGAGAGGTATTTCATAATTTATTTTTAATTAAAAGCAGTGCTGCGCTTAGGCCAGCCCATATAGATGCCACTATTGCTACACATGTCGCATTATCGAAACTAACACCAAAAACAGGCGCTTTACCTCCACCCTATTTTATTAGCACTAATCACCACCCAATTTATTTGCTACAGTAGCAACCAGAAAGCAGAGCGCCAACGACAAACAAAAAAACAAAATAAATACAGCAAGCACAAGCAACGTGACACATATCTCACAGCAAGACCAACCCACAACTCAATACACAACAACAATTGTTATTTTTCGCCATTTTTATCACACAAGCAGAGAGAAAATGCATGTAGGCGATTTTTTACACGAAAGACACCGCATCAACATTTACAACTAAAGAGCCAGCATTGCCACCAGTACTGGCAAGCCAGTTTCCCGTGAACTAAGTCTATTTTTTCTACTGATGAGCATGGCACAGAGGCTTGTACCCTTGATCAAGGGCTGGCTCATTGTATGTGAATGCTGTGGAGTGGAAATTAGTGAAAGGCTTTATTTGGGCCAGGGCCAGGCTTACTTTAGCGGGTTTAGCTATTAAGTTAGGAGAGCTAGTAGCTTTTCAGTTTTCTTAGGATACCAGTACTGGCACTAGATTTTGAGATAGGCTGGAGAAAATATTTGCTAGTTTTCGACATTAGTCCAATTATACGCCGACAGAAAATAAATGCGTATTGCACTTTGGGCAAGTGGGCGCGCGCTCTTCTTTTTGCAACCAAGTTTCCTGACACATAGCACATCGGTATTGCTTGGGCTCGAATGCAGGTAATGGCTGTAAATCTATTTTAGGAGCAGGTTCAAAATATTCATCGTCTGACTCACACTCTGAATCGTCCTCAAAGTCACTCGCGCCTTCCCATGCATTGATGGATGGCTGGCACTGATGAGAGTTCTCCAGCTTAGCGATCAGGGTTAACTGTCGCGGATGAAAACTCCAGCGGCGAAATCCGGTTTCGAGTAGAAACCCCAGAACCGCATCAGAAAATCGTACGTTTTTATTTTCAGCTAAAGCACTCACATCGAATGTATCGCAACTGATGGCAAGCACACCGGATTTGCCTTCTGCAAAGGCTTTAGTATTTTCAACTAATTGTGGAGGTTTACCCTTATAAAATAAATCCACCAGAATTTTTGCTTCACCAAAGCTAAGCTCCAAATCAAATATTTGACCCGCATACTGCGGCTTTTTCCTGACACCTTTTATAGCTAAGCGCTTCTGCTCTGTAACCAGCAACTCTTCAATATCACCACAACAGTCAAAATAATACTCGTATTTATAATCTGGTATTTCAAATAATTTACCGGAGAGGCTTCCTGCCAATTCCCTTGCCATCATTGCGATTGCCACTGCCGAACTGAATGGGCATTCCTCTTCCGGTTTAGCGTCAGGGTGTTTGGAGTCGTGGGCGAAATGAATACGGTTTTCTTTTGGGTGGCGGGAAAGCAGCGGTGCCTGGCAACCAGGGCAAATGCAATTGCAGGCACGGCCTCTGGCTGCGTCTTCGGGTTCGACAATCTCTGTCGTATTGCGATCTAAACCAAATGGAATGAGTAAACCCGTCATATTTGTAGATCACTCCATATATAAGGGGGGCAGATAGACTCCTTTTATCCCCAGCATTAAAAACAATGCCTGAATGCTTTTTCCGGCCTTTTGAACCATCCTCAAAGAGGGTACTCAAAAGGCTTGAAGTCAGAAAGGTCATCATGCTAATGTACTAGTTTTGGCGCGAAAATAAACATGAGTACCCGCCAATAACTACTAATTCGAAATAATTATAACCAGTTTTATAGCATAACTTTTTACAACAATACGCAAACTAAAGCATAGGCCCTTGCCTAAGGGGCACTTTTCGTTCCCATTTGGAGGTTTAAAACAATGCGCTTTAATAAGTCGTTACTTGCTGCAACCGCCCTGGCCGTCACCCTACTACCCGTCGCGGTAATGGGTGCTGGCGGTGGCAAACACAAGCACAAGCATAAATCGAAACATCACAGCTCCCAGGTGGAATCCATTGCCGACGCAGCAGCAAAAAGCCGTCGCCTTGCCGGAGCCGCCGTGGGCCACAGCCTACTGAGCAACGACCCGGAATTCGGCCAGGTTCTCTCACAAGAATTCAATTATATTACGCCCGAAAACGTGGGCAAATGGGGCCCGCTGCAGCCAGGAAATGCCGATGAGTGGTATTTCGATGCACACGATGAGTTAGTGGCCTACGCCGAAGACAACAGCATGAAGTACAAAGGTCATGCGCTGGTCTGGCACAGCCAGGCACCCTCGTTTATCAACGACGAGCTAAGCACAGCCGATTTACAGGCCGCCATCGACAATCATATATTGACCACCGTGGGCCGTTACCAAGGCCAGATTTATGCGTGGGATGTGGTAAATGAGGCCATTGGCGACGATGGCGAATTCCGTGACTCCGTGTTCTACCGCACTCTGGGGGAAAGCTACATTGCCGAGGCGTTTTACGCTGCCGATGCCGCAGACCACAGCGCCAAGTTGTACTACAACGACTACAACATAGCGGGCATAAATGCCAAATCAAACAAAGTTTACGACATGGTGAGAGACCTTGTAGAAAGCGGCGTACCCATCGACGGTGTAGGCTTTCAAATGCACCTGGCCGCATCCACCGCACCGAGCTATAACGAGCTGGTGGAAAACTTCCGCCGCTTTGCGGAGCTGGGCCTGCGTATCAATGTGAGCGAGCTGGATGTACGCATCAGCAACCTCCCCTGGGACAAGGCCACCAACCTGGCGATTCAGCGCCAGGTGTACCACCGGGTGGTGTCTGCCTGTATGCGCGTTCGCAAGTGTGAAGCGGTCACAACCTGGGGTATCAGCGATCAGTACTCCTGGATTGACTACACTTTCGGCGCCGACGACCCGCTTCCGTGGGACGAGCAATACCAGAGAAAACCTGCTTATTACGGTATGGTCGACGGTTTTATGGGTATTCGCCCCGACAGTGAAACCACCATGCCTAACCTGATTGCCAACGGTAACGCCGAAGCTAACCTCGACGGCTGGAGCAGCTGGACTGGCGAGCTGGAGCGTACCCGCGTGCACGGTCGCAAAAATGGTAGCGCCGTGAAGGTAACCAATCGCAGCGACAGCTGGGACGGTGTGATCTACGATATCAGTAACGTCGTACGCCCTGGCCAAAGCTACGATGCGGCCATTTGGGCCCGCGTAGACAGCCAGGAGAAACGCAAAAGAAAACATAAAGCTGAAGAAGAGATACTGCAGCTAAACGTAAAATACCAGTGTGCCAATGAAAGCGCAGAGTATGTTGGTTTAGCGGAATCCAGCGTGCGATTTCATCGCTGGTCGCGCCTCACCGGGGAAGTCCATCTGCCCGACTGTGACCTGGAAACCGTGGCGCTCTACGTGTCTGGTGGCGAGATTGATACCGACATTATCGTGGACCGCGCCAGCCTGCGTCCGCAAGCATTCGTACCCGACGATAACGGCTACGGCCCCAATATAGTCAGTAATGGCTTCTTCGAAGAAAACGCCGATGGCTGGTTTGGTTTTGGTGATGCGCAAGTAGACACCACCGATATCGATGCCCAAAGCGGTGCTCAAAGCCTGCAGGTAAGTAACCGACTGGCAGGCTGGCAAGGCCCGGCCACCAGCCTGCTGGAATCGGCGACTCCCGGCGATACCTATGAGCTGTTCAGCTGGGTTAGCGTGGATGGTGACAACGCCTGGGTGAATGCCACCGTTAAGGCGGGCTGCCCCGATGGCAGTGAGTACATCAACATCACTGGCCAGAATGTTCACGCCGGTACATGGACTCTGCTGCGCGGTACTTTCCAGGTTCCCGAGTGTGAACTGTCTGAATTGACCCTCTATTTTGAAGGGCCGAGTGCAGAACTGGATATGTACCTAGATGACGTGTACGTGCGTAAAGACCTTGAAGCCTCCAGTGATAACATTATCGAAAACGGTGGCTTCGAAAACGGAACCGATGGCTGGCAGGCTTGGGGGGGTTCCAGCATTACCACCGCCAGTGACCGCGCCCACAGCGGCTACCAGAGTGGTCTGCTCACAAACCGCACAGGCACCTGGCAGGGTCCCGTATACGACCTGTTGTCTGACGTGGTTGCCGGAGGCACCTACGAGGTAAACGCCTGGGGCATGATTGAAGGTGCCGCAGAAGACACCTTAAACATCACCGTAAAAACTGCATGTGCAGCCGGCGGCGAAGCCTATCACCAGCTCTACTCCACCACCGTGAACGATAGCGACTGGACAGAACTTCAAGGCAGTATTGTATTGCCCAATTGTGATCTCACTCAGGTGTTCCTCTACTTCGATGGCCCCGCAGCGGGCGTTGACATCTACATTGACGATGTGGAGGTTACCGGTACCGTTAGCCCAGAGCCGGAAAACCTGGTTAGTAACGCCGGTTTTGAAGATGGCCTCGCTGGCTGGGTAAGCTGGGGCGGTAATCTGTCTGTCACAACCGATGTTGCCCACGAAGGCAGCCAAAGTGCGCTGCTAGTGCAGCGTGCCGGTAGTTGGGAGGGCCCAGTGTACGACCTGCTTTCCTCCGGCCTGGAAGCCGGAGCTACATACGACATCAGCGCTTGGGGCCGTATTGCCGGCGCCAACAGCGACTCGATGAGTATTACGTTAAAAGTTTCCTGCGATGATGGCACCAGCAACTACCTCTGGGGCGGTGCTGCCGATGTAACAGATGTTGCTTGGGCAGAAATTGCCGGGAGTGTGACAGTTCCAGATTGCACACTGACGGAAGCATCGCTCTACTTCGGTGGCCCAGCCCAGGAAGTGGATGTGTACCTGGATAATGTGCGAGTTGTACTAGCGCAGTAATATCCAGCTACAACGTACACAAAGGCCAGCAAATAACCGTTTGCTGGCCTTTTTTATGGAGGTTAAAACCTCATCCCTCGGCTAACACCTCTAAAAATCAACCAAAAGTGTTTTACCGTCTGTTGTACATTTTAAAACGAACGGGCAATGTGCCAGCTGAAATAAATACACCGAACTATCTGTGCAAGCCATACCCCGTTAACCACTAGACCAGACTTACCCTAGTGAATAAAAGGGCTAGTGAATAAAAGAATAGAAGCACAGTAAGAATAAAAGGACATTAAGTGAAAGGGTAAACCCTGCGACATGGATTCTCTGAGCTTGGCCACAAACTCGCGTAATTTAAGCCCTGTAGGTTTCTCGGTTTTCACATGTTCGATCTGCCGCGTGGGGGTTGTGGGCAGAGTTTTCGGGTGTGTGCGCCATTTTGGTTCTTACAGGGTTTAAATCAACATACGCCATGCTAGCCGCCAGCGCTTTTTCATCTAACAAGGCTTGTGATTTAAAGGGTCTCTCCCAGAAACGCCTAGTGCATTGGTCTTCGTTGTTAGCCATTCTTGCAATAGGCTCGTCTAAGCAGGAATGCGGCTGATATTGGCCAACTCTAAACGGATCTAGCCCACGCAGGAAGGCGCGCCGCACACAGCGGGAGGTGCACGACTGCAGGACGCAGGAGGTAGAGCGACGCAGGAAGCCAAAGCCGAATGGCAGTAGGGTGTGGCCTCGAGGGAAATTTGGTGTTTGCGAGAGGTGGGCATAGATCGGCCCTTGATCGCTTGAGGGTGTATAAATTACAGTACTGGTGAATAGAGGGTAAGTGTTAGTGTGGGTGTTCAGATGACTCTTATGTGACTCCAAACTCGGATAGACGGGTTTGTTTTGGCGTTTACTCTGTAAACACTAAAAAGCTCGTTGTTCAAAGGTTCCTTAGTATCGCCGTGAATTAGTCGATTGGCACTCTCTCTGAAAAGAAAAAACCCGCCGCTGTGAAGCGGCAGGTTCTGCTAGCTTAGCACAGTGACGTTTATTGAAAATTGACGTCTACTGCTGTTGCGTCAATTCCATATTCACCGTCGGCGATTTGCTCGCCACGCGTAGTAAGCACCGCGCTGTCTTCAGAAAGGGACAAATCCAAGCCCTCATCGGGTGAAGCGTTGCCAAACCACGACCAGGCAATCCAACCAAAAGCTTCAGCGCCTTTACCCAGTAAGGTACTATCTACAAGAGACGATTCCATCCAAACCGGGCTGCTGAAATAACTGAGGTCAAAACTGTCGATATGAGACTGAGCGTCGAAATTTAGATCTAATACGATATTCTCTGGTACCGCTGGGCCACCCTCTGCCGCGATTCTGAAATTATCAATCAACACAGGCTCTGTTTTTGCTGACGATACAGGGCCAATCTGCAGCCCTACACGCTGCGGTGGTTTGTCGAGAATAAAACCATCAGAAATATAACCAGCATCTTTCTGGAAATCGTTAATTTTTACACTGAAGGTATTCCATTCGCCGAAGTTTAGGCTTTCGGCTTGGGTAAAGCCGAAACCAGCAAAGCCAGTGTAGTCATTTGGGCTAAAAAAGAACTGAAGATTCATTCCCGTTTCAGAAGCATATTCTTCCGGAAGCCAAATATCGACACTTAGTATCAAAGGACGCTGCAGGTCAATTGAGGGTGATAAAGAAGCTGCACCGTCGTAATTAATGGAAATGCTCTCATTGCTGGTCTCCCACGGCGGCAGAACCGCAAGGACTTCGTCTTGTTGAAAGACCGATGAGTCGTCTCCGACGCCTTGCAAGTAGCTCCACTCCTCATCAAACTCAAATGTTGCTTCGTAAACGGTTTGAATTTCGACCTGGGCTTTAGGCGTTATGAGAAAATTGTCGATGCGAATCGCTTCTGTTTTAGTCGAGGCTTGAATTCCAGAAATTTGCAGCCCAACCAGCTTCGGTGATGCATCTAGCGGAAAGTCGCTGGAGATATACCCTGCATCAGCAGCAAAATTTTCTATCTCCACACTTAAAGTGTTCCAACCACCAAAGGTAAAGCCATTGTAGGAGGTGTACCCGAAGCCGGCATAGCCTTGATAATCCTTGCCGTTGAAAAAGAACTGAATGTTCAAGCCCGTTTCGTTCTCGTATTCGCTAGGGATGAAGATATCCACCGTTAGCTTAACGGCTTGAGTGATATCGAAAGCGGGAGAAATACTGTCGAGGTTAGCGTAACCAAGCTGGGTTGAGCTGCTGCCGCTGGTCCAAGGCGCAAGCAGTGTTAATTCTCCATTCGCCTGTTGCAGTGATGCTTGGCTACCGGCACCAGCGGCATAGCTCCAGCCATCCAGGTCGCTGTCGAAACGTGCTGAGTATATGCTTATCTCTGAATCTCCAACGCCAGCGACAATACCAACGATGAGGTTGTCGAACCTAATGTCGCCAACAATGCTTGCTTCTTTGCCGTTAGCATTTATTTCAAAGCCGATTTGTTGCACGCTACTTAAATCAAAGCCTGCTTCTATATAGCCAAAGTCTGCTTCGGACTCGACGGAAACTGAAATTTCGTTCCAAGCATCTGGCTGTAAATCAGCAACTGGATTATTACCCAAGCCTGCGTAGTGACCTTGCTCGTCAATAAGGAAGACCTGGTAAACAAGATTGCCGTCGCTGCGATAGGTATTAGGTACATTTACCTCAAAATTTATTCCAGCACCTTCTGAAAAATCGATGGGTGATTCAAATGTGTAGCTGTAACCGGCTTTATCTTCCTCGGTTTCCCAAGGCATACGAAATAGCAGTGAACTTCCGCCCAAGGCTTTTTTCATTAAATCCAGGTGGTCGATGGCGTCCTCGTCGGAGTTGGCATCACCGAATTCGGTAATAACGATAGGAATGGATTCCGATGCAAGTCTTTCTACGGCTGCAGATAATTCACCCCTGCTATCCCAGCGTGACCCAAATGCATGAACTGAGAGTACGAGATTTTTCGCTTCATCTGCAGCCATCAATTCACGGCCACGACCACCAAGAAACGCATTATAGTCTTCACCGCAATGGGGCGCATCGATAACAAGCGGCAGGGTAAAACCGGCACTTCGTATACGGCGTATTACAAGTTTATAGTCATCGATATACTCGTCGTAGCCAATGCTGTTGGCATTAAATATATTAAGGGGGCCCCATTCATTTGCAAGGTTAAGCATTAAATGCGCCTGGTACTTTGCATCTGCCAATACCGGCAACCAGCGGCCCAGCCATAATTCATTTGTGGCTTGATTAAGGAAGCTATTATCTTCGCTACACCGCAGTTTTTCTGAGTCGAGGGTGAGCATGGCAATCATGTTATTTGCAACAATTGCATCCAGGTTGCTTTGTAAATCCGCTGCGCTGGTGTCCTCGCTCAACACAATACGCACCACGTTCGAACCGATATTTGCAATGGGCTCTATAGCGGCAGTCGAGGTTTCTCCATGCTGCAGGTTCACCCCTCGCATGACGATGGTTTGCCCCGCAACATCCTTAAGGCTTGTTCCTTCGCTGGTGATAACCGCAGCGCCCTCTGGTGGTCGCGGACCATCAATTACAACTTCATCTTCAATAATTGGGTTCAGGGGGTCGAGGTCATCAGAGCCTCCTGCTAGCCCACCACCGCCACACCCGGACAAGAGAACTGCACCTGTTGCCAGGGCGAGATAACTTAACCGTAATTTCATAATTTAACTCCAAGAATATTCTTTTTCGCTTTGCAAGGTTAATTGGCCTTCCGCTAATCTTCTACATTGAAATGGTTACGCCGGCTGCAAGTCGGCGTTCCTGAACCCACAAGGAGTTAAACTGGTCTGAATACTGTGAGTATGTGCGGCGATCCTGCTCAGTCAAATTGGTAATATTGACAAACAAGCTCACATTATCGTTAAGCCAGTAGCCCATAGAAAGGTCGAGATAGCCGGTCGACTCTTGCCAGTTTCCTAGGCTTAAAGGCACTTCATTACTTACCAGTTCTACACGCTCAATGTATTCTTCACTACGCCAGTTATGCGCGAGTCGAACGCTAATTGCGTCCTCCTCGTACCATAAAATGAGGTTTGACTGATGCTTAGAGTTAGAGGGCAAGGGCAGTGGATCACCATGTACGTCAGTATCCGCTGATTCACTATCGGAATAGGTGTAATTGAATTCAATGCCTGTGTAGGAAAGGAAGCTAGGTAAGAACGCAAATTGCTGGCGGTAGCCGAACTCAAACCCAGAAAGGTCTGAGGCGCCGGCGTTGGCAGTGGTCCATATATTTGCCAAGTGGCCTCGGTCAATCCCATCGGCATCCAGAAAGCTGCGTTGCTCCTGGAACTGCTCTACTGAAGACTCCACGTTAATTAAAAACAAACCGAAACTTAACATGGAAAAGTCTGCGAAATACCATTCTGCGCCGGTGTTAAAAACGCTTGCACGCCACGGCTTAATTTCAGTGTTGCCTCGTTCGCTACCATCACGTACACAGGTCACGTTTTCGGCGACTATATTACCATCCCCATCAGTCACGGTTACAGCGTCACCATTTTCGTCTGTCTTAATACAGGATTGGTAGTTAAGGTTTAGGCCAGAGCCGACATTTTCCAAGTCGTTGCGAGCCACAGTTTTGGCGGCGGCTAGACGAATTATCCAATCATCTGAGGGTAGAAAACTAATATTTAGAGAGGGCAACACGTCTGTGAAGGAGTGCTTGTCGGTGTTAATTTCGCTAACGAAAGGTACTTTGTTGTATTCCAGGTAGCCGATGGAGTTGAACTTATCGAGTAGCGCAGGCACAACCGCTTGGTCAACACTTCGCTGGGTGTTGATCACCCGCAATCCAAAATTACCTTCAATTGGAAAACCAACATCAACACCAAAATTTAATTGTGTATAGAGGGAAGCTGAGTTCTCTTTAACCTTGTAGCTTGCGCCTGGGTCATTAATGGTTTTGGTTCCAGGGTAGAGGCTATTCATAAAGGCCAGTGGCTCTTCCCAAGCGGTGGGGGCAATAGCGGAAACGCCGTTCTCAAACCCTTTAATGGGGCCGAATTCGTCGTAGGTAATCGTGTTTTCAATACCGAAACCATTGTCCTGTAAGCCACCAACTGTCAGCAGCCCCTCGGGTTCGTTTTCATAAACAAAATCGCGATAGTCCGGAATAACCTCCCACACTTCATTACCCGATCGTAGCAAATAGCGTTTATCGCTCGGTACTCTGGGGTCGTCCCATGAACTATATCGAGCCGTGGGTGTAACATAGAGAATTTGCGACTTTTCAGCTTCTCGCATGCCGAAACGAATACCCCCATCGATGGAGGTAATAAAAGCATCATCACCAAAGCTGTAATTAAGATCGGCCCTTAATACACTCAATGTTGCATCGGTATCTGCGCCGTTTGCAGATGCCTGGTATTTTTTAAGTAAATCAGCACTTGAAATGTCGTCCGCAATATAAAACTGTGGAACGTCCTTGGTATAGTTGACTTGCACCGAATAACCATCGAGCGCATCTTTACCCGCAATGCCGTCTTCATCCACGTAATACCAAGCCGGTGTACCTTGACCCATTTCGGCATTTCGGTTTTCACGTTCAGCAAGTGAATGCACAATGCGGAAAGAGGCACTAAGGTTTTCTTGATTGGAATAATCGAGTTGAATGTTGGTATTCAACGCACCCGTGCGGTTGATATCATTGGTCGAGACTGATTGCAGCTCTGGAGAAAGAAGATCGGCATAGATCACCGAGTTGAGTGTTCGCGTTTGCGAATTACCGTTTTTATCGGTGTAATTGATAGTGTTACTTGAACCAACCTGGGTTCCTGCTTGCAGAACATTGAACAGCTCGTGTTCCTCAAGCGCATCTTCGTTGTTTACACCATAAGCATTAACACTGCTATACCCTTTAAAATAGGCTCCAATGCCCAAGTCTTGCTGATCCATGTTGGTGTAGAAGATATCTCCACGCAGATTCCAGTTTTTATTCAGTATGGCATTGGCGCCAAGCGTTAAGCCACTGCGTTCACGTTCCATAAAATTAGCACTTGCACCGAATTCGGAAGGTACAATATACCAATCATTAACCAAATCACCGTCACCGTTTAAATCTAAGGGGTCGCCCGGTGTACCGCCTGGTTCATCCAAAAAAGCCAAGCGCTGTTCTGCTTTCATCTGGTAATTAGCCGAGTTGGTGTACGAACTAAATGCGCCTGCGATAAAACTAAAATGTTTGCCATTGTGGCCTACATAAACACTCATGTCGTTATCGATACCTGAAGCGTGGTCAGGTTTGAGGCTACCTTCAGAGACTTCCAGCTTGGCTTTGACAGTCCAGCCATTTTTAAGCTCGGTGGGGTTGAGTGTTTTCAGGTCGATTAAACCAGAAATGCCACCGGCCAGTTGATTTGCTGAGGCTGATTTAAACACGTCGGCACCGCCGATCATGCCGGCGGGTATATCGGTATAGTTGGCGCCGACACCAGTGATTGTCCAAGGGCTTAAGAACTGTTCGCCGTTGAGTGTTGTAAGCACCTGTGGCATGCCGCGAACGTTTAGTGACGTTCCTTCGTTGGCTTCACGCGCAATTTGCACACCAGGCACACGCTGAAGAGAGTCAGTGATGGTTGTATCGGGCATACGGCCGATATCTTCAGCAACAATAGAGTCAACAAAATTGGCCGACTCACGTTTAATCATGATCGCTTTACTTTGCGCAGCGCGCATGCCCCATACGACAATTTCTTCCACAATCGCCATTTCCGGGGGGCTGTCGTACTCGGTATCTCCAAGGTCTCTTTCGGCATCTTGTGCCAGAGTGTTTCCATACAAGGTACAGCAAATCGCTATGCTCAACAGTTTGTGTTTTGTGGTTAAGCCTTTCTTTTTTGTCATCGAGATCCCCTTGTTTAGGTTTAATCTGCTACTCATATTTATCGCCGTCGTGTATATCTGCCGCAAACGTAAAAAAACAACAGCGCCATTTTTAAGAGCGCGGTCTTCCATGCAAAGCTGTCCGACAGGGGATGGAACGGGTCTGAAAGTCAATCGTATACCTCAACCTAAGTAGGTCTAAGGTACTAGTAATTTTAATTGCAGTCACACTTAGTAATGAATTATAGCGCGTCAACGTTAGTCTCACCACTGAACTTTGCCAAAATCGGATAAAATACGCACAAATTATGACGACAAGCGGGCCAAACAACCTGAGACTGCATTAGGGTTTTATTTGTCAAAATAATTTCCTCTGAGAAAGGTTTGGGCAAGTGAATGTCAGCTTTAGTTAAGCTGGGGTATACACAAAGAAAGCTCTGCCTTTTGAAAGGGGCAGAGCTTTGTAGCACTATCTGTAAACGCTATTTTTTAAGGGAAACGTCGTCGATGTAATAAGTAACGGCGGATGCGCCAAGGTCTAGGTACAAGTTCACCGACGGACCATTTGCTGCAAATACCCAAGTTACTTGCTCCCAGTCTGTGCCGATAGTAGAGCTAGAGCTGTATTGTTGGCCAGACCCGGAATAACTTGTTGAGAAACGAACCGAGCCCCCTGCAGTGGCGCCTTTTATCCACATCGATAGCGTATAGTTTGAACCTGTTTCTACGGTAATTGCGTCACTTTCCAACTGAACATCCCATTCATTACCACCAATTGCAGCTGCTTCGACCGCGCGACTGCCATTGTAGGTTTCGCTAGCACTGACACTGATTTTGTCGCTGCCATTTACCTGATTCCAGTTCAAGAATGTTGTTGCATCACCCAATTCAAAGCCACCGTTTACTACCAATTCGGGGCTGTTCTCTGGGCAGCTCGAGCTAACCGAGGCACCACCAGCAGCGAGGGAAATACTATCAACGTTGTAGGTGCGGTCTGAGGTTCCCAGATCAAGTACCAGCCGGGTCGACGTGTCGTTAGCGGTAAAGGTCCACATTATTTGTTGCCAGTCTGTTCCAATGGTTTCGTTACCGCCATAGATCGCACCCGCAGTGCTGTTTGTAGAGAAACGTACGATACCGTCTGCTTGATCTCCCTTAATCCACATTGAGGCAGTGTATAGCTCATCAACCACGGTGGTGACTGGATCACTAACGAACTGAACTTCATGAGCTGCCCCTCCACCGGAAACCGCTTGCAAAGAACGACCACCACAGGAATCTGTCGTTTCCGTCATACCTGTTCCGCCGTTCCATTTGCCCCAGTTATCGAATTCATCACCACTACCCGCGCTTAAATTGCCGTTCAGCAACAGATCAACCGCACTTGCAGAGCTGCAGATTGACGTTATCGCTTCTGTACCGGCCACCAAGGCAATACTATCTAAGCTGTAGGTGCGCGCCGAAGTTCCCAAGTCGAGTACCAGGCGGGTTAAAGTGTCGTTTGCTGTGAAGGTCCAGGTGACAAGTTTCCAGTCTGTGTCGATGCTTTCGTTTGCGCCGTAGATTGCGCCGGCAGTGCTATTTGTAGAGAAACGTACTATGCCTGCATCCAGGTCGCTCTTGATCCACATGGAGGCTGTGTACTCATCACCGACAATGGTAGTGGCAGGGTCACTGACAAACTGCACTTCGTAAGCTTCTCCGCCAGCAGATACGGCCTGCAAGGCGCGACCACCACAGGAATCTGTCGTTTCCGTCATACCTGTTGCGCCGTTCCATTTGCCCCAGTTATCGAAATCATCACCGCTACCGGCGCTTAAATTGCCGTTCAGCAATAGATTGGCCGTTCCAGAGGAACTAGAAGAACTACTTGAACTGGAGGAGCTACTGGAGCTAGAAGAACTACTCGAGCTTGAGGTACTTGAACTAGAAGTACTTGAACTAGAGGTACTTGAACTAGAAGTACTTGAGCTAGAGGTACTTGAACTAGAAGTACTTGAACTAGAAGTACTTGAGCTAGAGGTACTTGAACTGGAGGAGCTACTGGAGCTAGCAGAACTACTCGAGCTAGAGGAACTTGAGCTAGTGGAACTTGAGCTAGTGGAACTTGAGCTTGAAGAGCTCGACGAATCAGAATTTGGCTCGAAGGCGAAGACTTCATTTGAATCACCTCCGCAAGCAGTCAATAGAATAGATGACAATAGCATTGCTGCCAATGCAAGCCGGTTGGTAATCATATATTGGCCTCTCTCGGGGTCGGTTATAAGTTTTTTTTGACGCATAACTCCACCAATAATAGTACTACTGGCTAATTTATCAACAGGAAAACTATACTTTAGTATTGGAGGCTGACAAAAGGTATAAATGGAGTATTGAGCGTTTAAAAACCTATTGGGACCCAATCTCATTTGCATTTGCTCTCATTTTTTTGAAGGCTTAGCCTGGTCAATGGAGCTACACTCTGTTTAACAGCTTTGCAGCGGTTAATAAAACACTTCAACTACACTTCAAGCGCGTCGCTGTGCTCTACTCCAAGCGTCGTTTTTAAACAGAACAAAGGACAAATATGCGATTACTTACAAGCCTCCTAATTTTGCTTTCTACCTGGGCCCATGCAGACCTAGAGATGCGGGTGATCGATACCGGGCCAGGCCTCGCCACCGTTACGCGGTTTGATAACGGTGAGATTATGGTGTTTGGCACAGGCCACTGGTATTACGACGAGCATGTAACAGAACAATTTATGTCGTTTATTGGCGAAGACACAGCAGAGGTTGCACTCTTAGTCTCTTCTGTTTCTAACCCCAGCCATATTGGCGCGACTGACGAATTATTTAGTAACTACTTGGTGAAAAAGGTTATTCGCACCGGATACCCTCGCGATTCCGCTTCCTGGCGCGCCCACAATGCTGCTATCGAAGAAGCTGAGCACGCGGGCCTCACGCATGACATTGATCTCTCCAAAGTGAACCTTGCGCACGGCGTAAGCCACGCCTTCGGTGATGCGCGGGTCACTTTTCTATCGGGTTTTCACGAATCGCCGCCTGAGTGGGGGCTCATTGGCAATCAATACCGAAATGCCACTAGCATAGTTATGCGCATCGATTATCAAGGTAAATCCATTTTACTCACAGGCGACAGCATGGGGCGCGAAGATCCAGGTGTACGTGAAAAACCAGCCGCTGATGCACCGGCGATAGCAACTGAGCGTTACCTTATAGACAATTCAGGCTTGCGGCCTGTCGCTGCTGACGTATTAATTGCACCTAATCACGGCAGTGACTTAGCCAGCTCGACAGAGTTTATAAAGGCTGTTGCTGCTCGCTGGGTGATATTTTCTGCTGGCCACGGAAACGGTAATCCTACAGCCTCCACTGCAAAACGTTACACTGCACTTGGCTACCAGGACACCTGTTTATTGCGCACCGATATTGGCGACCATGAATCCGAAAAGGATGAATGGGAATTTGGACGTAGTCGAAACCATGTGGACATTGAAGGGGACAACCCAATTCAGATAGTTTTGCCAACCAAGGGCGAAATAAGGGTTAACTATGTGGGCAAAAAGCCTGTTGCCTGTGAACGTGTTATTACCCCGCAACGGCGCATGAACACCCGCAAAAAGGTGAGAAAGTCTAATAGCGGTGTATGTCACGGTTTTACCAGCACGTCTTACAAAAAAATAAAGTCGTTTAAGACTTTTGATAATTTAGAGAGCTGTTTAGCAAGCGGCGGTCGGCTTCCAAATTAGAGGTAACGGCCGACTTTATTTTATGTCCTGAACAACGCGGAAAACCATGGCTGGTAATACCTGCTAGCCTTTTTATCTTTAAGGAACCTCTGCCAAAAAGTGACCGGTTTCAATGCTTCAGAATAGAGGGCTTATAAAATTGCTCTATTACCTACAGTGAAAAGGGGTGGGAAATATTAGAGCTTTATCGCGAGCCTAGCGCATTTAGTATTGTGTTTAAACAGGATTATATGTTGAGCATGTGCTCATTTAATAAGAGTGATGAAAGCTCTCATTCTCTAATGCTCGATAAGCTTTAACCCTGCTAAGTAAAGTAAAAACCGGCGTGGTTGAGTGCGCCGGTTCTTTTAGGTAAACACTAAGTCAAGCAAGAGTAAAAGCAGCGCCTAGCCAATGAAATATAGCCGAGGCTAGTGGTGGCCAATGCTTAATTCCTTTACTCCCCGCGCAATGCCTCTTCAAACCCTTCCAGTGCGGGTTTTGCCGTATACGGCCCTCCGCTTGGGCCAGAGAACAATAAGGGCCAGTCATCCACACCATTGCGCACGTCAAAGAAAGAGAGAAGCCAGCTTTCGCTATCCACCAAGCCCCACACAGTAATACCACCGCGCTGTGCTGCTGGCACTTCATCCAGGTAAGCTTGTACCACCGCTTTATAGCGTTGCTTTTGTACCTCTGCGGCTTCTGCTGAGAAAACAGAGTATTGCGGAAAACTGTCATCACTTACATAGGGATTGTTGAGCGGAATATCCAGCTCGGTAATCTTCACTTTTAAACCAAGGTCGGCAACGGCTTTGAAGGCAGCACGTATATTGCTGATGGACGGGCTGTCCCTTTGAATATGCATTTGGAAACCAATGCCGCTCAGCGGAACCCCCCTGCCCTGAAAATCTTCTGCCATGTCCAGTACATGCCCAAATTTTGCGCCGTTATCCACTAGACTGTAGTCGTTATAGTACAAGTCCACATCGGCATCTGCGGCGCGCGCTGCGACAAATGCGTTTTCTATGTAAGCTGCACCTAACTGCTGATAAAAAATTGAGTTCCGGTAGCCAGAGCCTTCAAAGGCTTCGTTTACAACATCCCAACTAACAACATCGGCCCCAAAATGCGCGACAATGTCGCTAACGTGCTTGTCGAGCATCGCTTGCCAGTCGCCTGTATAGCTTTTCATCCAGTCTGGAACCTGATAGTCCGAATGCCAGATGAGCGTATGTCCATGCACCTCAATACCATTGCTATCTGCCCATGCAATCATTGTGTCGGCCTGACTCCAGGAGTACGTATTTTCAGCAGGGTGCAGGTAGCTCATCTTCATAATGTTTCCCGCGGTAATCTGACTGAATTGCTGGCCGATGACAGCTTGTTTTTGGTTGGAGTTTAGGAAACTATTGGATGAGTTATCTGCAGTAACTGCTACGCCAATTGGAAAATCGGCCTGAGTATGCAAGCGAATACTCGTACCAGAGCTGGAGCTAGAACTACTGGAGCTAGAACTACTGGAGCTAGCGCTGCTGGAGCTAGAGCTGCTAGATGAGCTGTTGTTTTTGCTGAGGTCCACGCTGCCACGGTCGGCCCCGCCACAGGCGAGGAGCATCGTTGTAAAGCTAAGACAGGCGAATAATTTCAAAAGATTCATTTAGTACACCGAAAATGACTGGATAATTACACTAGTATACGGCGTAATGCGCGCCACTGTTTGGACGTTGAGCGGCTGAAACAGGCGTTTTATCCGGAAGTTTATCCCAGCCCAACTGCAACTGCGCTGCAAATCGCTGTGTATACTCTCTAAAAGGTGGTTTGTCACAGGCTGTTTTATGTTGAAATACGATTTGAGCAAACTTAGTGCTGCTCAAGGAATAAGCCGTAGTTACCAAGCTTGAGTATGGGTGATAAACCACGGGCCTGCTATTTAATAATCGATGAATAACAGGGAGCAGATCCGAATGGCACTTACTTAAGCTTTTTAGGGTGGCCCTTTTTCTGAACGTTTTGTCTTGCCTGCCCTCTTGGTATTGTTAATAGAGAATAGGCTTTTGGCCTCGTTTTACTGCCCTTGGCTCAATGCGTCCCGGGCGGTTGCCCACTAGTCGTTCAGACATTAGGTGACCTTCCCATTTTTCAATTAAGCGATTGGTTAGCGCTTTTAAACGCCCTGTGTATAGAATATCATCCTGAAGCTCTTCTGCCTCGTCGTCATCACATTCATTGATATCAATACAACATAAGTGCTTTTCGTAAATATCCAAGGCCTCACGTCTATAGTTCAAATCTTTATAGTTGTAAGACATTATTGTTCCTTCATATATTTTTTCAGTTTTATCTCGTTCCCATGCTCTGCGTGGGAACGCATACTGGGTAAAGGTAATGTGTTCTACGTTATAAGAAACCAGACCCTTTGGCTTCCAAAGCAGGAAGCTTTACCACCAAACAAAGTTCGGCTGGCAAGCATCATTTTTCATCTCACAAATTTTAACGTTTTGACACAAAGGAAATACGATGTCTCTAGAATCTAATTTGGGTTTGGTACGCACCTCAAAGCTACCGTCTCTTCTTAATTGCTCCCGTGCAACAGTTTACAACTGGATTACTGACGATTTATTGCCTCGCCCCTGAAAATTGGTAGAGGGTTTAGTACGCTGCCCACCTCCGAAATTACTTTTTATATTGATCACCTTTCTGGATGTTGTACTGCCGATGATATTCGGTCTCTCGTGAATACCATTCACGAAAGGCGTATATTTACCAATATTGGGAGGGACCAAAAATAGCTTTTCATAACTAAAAGCCAGGGCGCAACAAACTTACGCTTGCAATCGTCGGAAACACCAAGCTTATTAAGGCTGGACTTCTCATATTCATCTAGCAAAGCGCCAACTTCTCTTTCCCCTGGTTTTTTGTAAATCACCCTCGGACTGGAGATACCAATATCAGAGGGGTGGATACGGACAGCATGAAAATGTTTTTCACTAGACATAAAATTTCATGCCTATTTTTAACCAGAAGCTTGCAGAACCTGTTCTAGATTTATCCCCTTTTCGGGGTTTTTAACAGTTTTTTAGCCTATTTCATCAATATTTGTGTTCTCAAAGACGAAAACATTGCCTCCTACATCTACTCCATTGCTACCAATGCCTGGCAAGCCCGTTGCGGGGTTAATCGGTGTTAGCTCCAAAAACTCACCGATAATGTCGTTTTGCGTTTCTTGAACGTCTCGTTGCCAATCTGGCTTTTTGGTGGCACAATCGGTCGCGCCACTCTTGCAAAATACACTCATAGAAAATCCTCCTAACAGTAAAAAAATCAAGTCAAACTGCGTAAATGCCGCAATAAGACAGCAACAAACCAAAAATGGAAACATAGTTTTTCTCCAATTATTTTGTAAGCTTATGCTATCTTACTCGTAAAAAATGCAACCCATATTTACAGGCAAGAAAAAAGGCGTCGCCGTATTTTTGGAAATGGATTAAATCTAAAACTGAAGATTGGCCCGAAGACAATGAACAATATCAGCTACTGAAAAAGGCGCTTTTCGAATAATTTTTTTACCACGGATTATGATATCGCTTTAAGATACCCGTGCAGCTCAGACAACTTTTCAATAGCTTGGCTAAAATCAATTTGCTCATCATCTGACGCATACGACATTGATGCTACAAATTGCTCATATTCTTTTTGGTAGAGGCCATCTGATTTTAATTCTTCAATCATATTTCCTACTGCTTCTAAAGCTTGCATTCCAGTTTGCCTTGCAGTGCTACCCTGGTCGATGTCGTGACTCGCGTTAAAGAGCGAATAAAACTGCTCAATATCTCCGGAGATTATTCCGTTTAGTGCGCTTAAGTCATGGATATGACGAACCAAAGTTGGGTCATCGCCTTCGCTGTTTCTATCGCGTTTTATCACCCTCCAGCATAGAGCGCTTAGTTTGTCGGCTGCAATTTCTGTTGGTGATAAGCATGGTATGTTTGCTTCGCCTTCCTCACCGCTAAAACTACTTACAAATGAAGTTATGCTTTCGGTGGTTGGCTCTAACTGAGGTTGGGTAAAGCTGAATTCGATTTCTAAGTGAGGTCGTAAAGCCTGATGTTGGTCGAACAGGCTTTTATACAGCAGTGGGAATTTAATATATAGTTGCTCGCAACTTGCATTTGTTCTTTGTTGATTTCAAGACCATCAAGTTGTTGCACAGAATCGACAATTTGTTCTCGGAGCTTACTAAGAGCTTTCTTTTGCTGGTTGCCAGACATGCTGTTGGTGTAGAGACACCTAAAATCCAGGTCCTCAGAAAATCGCTGGATTAAGCCATGAGCTTTTGAGAGCGACGTTCCGCCCGAGAAAATAATCGTAAAGTTTTCATTTCCGATGGAAGATATCGCTTTAAGTGCTTGGCAGGCGTACCAGTCTTTTTCAATAAACGATACGTCTACGCCAAGCTCGGAGGCAATTTCATTGAGCGTGTCTGCATCAAGAGACATATTGGTACTTGATTGATTTACCATCAAAAGCCATTTTACGGGATACGCGACCCTTAACAGCAATAACTCGCCCTGTAGGAATTTGTGTTGATTTGCCTGAGTTGTATGCTTCCGTTTCACTCGCAGGCACCACTTTTACCTTTAGTTTTTCTGTGAGCGCTTCTTTCGCCAGCTCAGGCAAAGGCTTAACAGGAATGATCTTTCCAGTTAGCTTGGATTGTTTTGATTTTGCGTACAAGCCCTGGCCAAACTTAATAAGCTCACCTGCAGAGACCATTTGGCGCAACACACGCCCAATCTGGTCCCGATCGGACAGATCAAGAAAGTCTTTCGGTGTGAACACCGTGCCTCGGGCGCGGCCAATTCTGTATTTAACCTTACTTTTCAATGACTTAGCAGGCATGTTTATCTCACAAAAATACGACAGTTAATGCATACAAATATACGACACAATCTACAAAATATCAAACATATAAATCTAATAAAAACAATTACTTACAGATAGCTGAAAAAATATTGAGAACGCATTTTGAAATTCCTTGAGAGCCAAAGGCTCCCGCTAGGCCTGCCACTTGATTGGCGGGAGCTTCCCACTATTCCTGGATTGATCTAAGAAGTCTGCCCACCACTGCATCATCTCGCGGCGCTCATCCAGGTAGCGGGCATGGTGAATATAAGCCGCGCGAACCTTGTTGCGCTCCATGTGGGCCATTTTCCTTTCGACAGCATCGGGGTTAAATCCAGCCTCGTTAAGTATGCTTGTGGCATTGGCGCGAAAGCCGTGGGGTGTGCATTTGTTTTTGCCGGGCTCGCTGCCGTCGTAGCCGAGTTTGAAAATTGCGCGACGCATGGTGTTGTCGCTCATGCATTCTTCGCGGCGTTTTTCTGAGGGGAAGATGAGTGGGTAGCGCCCGGTGATGCCTTGAAGCTGTTCGAGCAGCTCAATAGCCTGATTGGAAAGCGGCACCAAGTGTTCAGTTTTCATTTTCATTCTGTTGGCGGGTATTCGCCAGAGCTTTTCTTCAAAACTAATTTCTTCCCAGCGTGCGCCGCGCAATTCGCCGGGCCGAATAAAGGTGTAAACCAGCAGTTGAATAGCGTATTTGGTGAGTTTACGGCCTCGGCCGTCGTAGCTTTCCAGCGCCTGTAAGAAGCCTGGTAGTTCTTCGTTATCGAGCGATGCGCGGTATTCAACTTTGCGGGTTTTGCGTATGTTTTTAAGTTCCGCCGCTGGGTTCACTTCCAGGCGGCCGGTTTGCACGGCATAGCTGCACACGCGGGAGATGTCTTGCAGCACTCTGCCTGCTACATCCAATGCGCCGCGTTTTTCCGTTTGGCGAATCACGTAAATCACATCTTGCGGTTTGATTTCAGTGATGGGCCTCTGGGCAATTAAGTGAGTGTTTTGTTCGAGCCGCGTCCACACACGCTGGCGGTGATCTGCGGACCAGGTGCCGCTTTGGTGTTCCCACCATTCTTTGGCGATGTTGATGAAGAGTGCTTCGCCTTGGTCCATATTCATCAGGCGCTCTTGCTTCTTCTTATAGGAGGGGTCGATACCCGCTTTTATGCTGGTTTTGGCTTCTTCGAGTTGGGTGCGGGCTTGTTTTAGGGTGACTTGAGGGTAAATACCCATGGCCAGCGTTTTCTGTTTACCCGCAAAGCGGTAGTTGAAGCGCCAGCATTTGGTGCCGTTCTTTCTTACCAGCAGGCGCAGCGCGACACCGTCGTCCAGCCAATAGTCCTTTTCCTTGGTGGGCGCTTTGCGCACCATGGCGTCGGTGAGTTTTTGGCGTTGGTAGCCCGTGGTTTGCTTACGCTCGCTCATTTGCTGGTATCACCCAAAATTGAACTCGTAATACCAGCAACGGTACTAGCATTTATTTTGGATAGCAATAAACTCGGCAAGACGGGCTTAGACGTCAATCCCAGCAAATACAGGGCTTTCAGAGTGTTTTTGGACTTTATTAGACGGGGTTAGACAGGTAAGTGGTGCCCGGGGCCGGACTTGAACCGGCACGACCGTTAAGGTCGGGGGATTTTAAGTCCCCTGTGTCTACCAATTTCACCACCCGGGCCTAAAGGGGGGATGTTTTTATAGTAGGTTTTGGTGTCCTACTGAAGCTTTTTACCAGCGCTTCGCACTGGACCAATTTCTCGGCAACTGCTCGACTTTGTCTCCTGAGTCGTTCTACCAATTACATCCCTGTAA
>FXAI01000024.1 GCA_900177435.1 Alteromonadaceae bacterium Bs31 | reverse complement strand
CGGCGTTATGTTTAAAACAAAATGGAAGAAAGAAGTTGAAATCTATATTTATAACTATTGGAGTTTTATTCTCTGGTTTATCTCAAGCATCGAGTGTTACCGGGGAAATAGAAAAACTCATTATTGGCAGGCAGGGTCATCAAGTGTTCGTGCATATAAAAGGTGCACCCCAGACTTGTGGAAAAGATCATAGCCTCGGATTTAATTACGCCTTTTCCTTGAAGGATCACGGGGCAGGTAAGGAAATATTAAGTGCAATGTTAGCTGTGCAGGTATCTGGCAGACGTATTACTATTCAGGGGGAGAGCCAGTGTACTATTGACGGTCATATGGAAAACGTTGCTTATGTGTATACATACTAAAACATAACAAAGTTATTAACCTGACATTTTGGGCTACGCTACGTTCTGTGCATTCGCTATGCTCATTATTGCACAATACTACGCTCCACCCAAAATGCAGGTTATAACGGCGTTATGAGGCTAGAGCGAATTAAAGTATTTTTACTTCCACTTTTGTGGTGGGGTGCTAAATCGGTGGTAGTCCTATCGTAGTTAGGCAGTTGTAGCCTATGGCAACAACTAAGTACTTCGTAGAAAACGGGTGCAAGTTAGCCGCTCAATTAAAATGCAAAACGCGCAAATTAATTGAGCTTGTTGCAGTAGTAGAATTATCGGTAAGCGTTGTTCGTTCCTTTTAAGTGGTAGTCGGAAAGTGTATTGCCACAGGAAGTACAACTTACTTAAAAAGGGTGGTTCATGCGTTCTACGATGGTAACGAGTGTGGTTCATAACAAGGCGCTCAAACATCAGCCCAGCAAGCTGGGCTTGGACCTTCGTTACGGCGCTTCGCGCCTTTACTGCGGCCGTTTAGCGCGGCGTTATGCGTCACCAAATAAATGTAGCTTTTAGCAAAGGAAATCATCGTTCTGAAATGGAATTTCGAAAGTAACAATATCAAAATGTGGTTTCGCCGCCTTCGGCCGCTACGCTCTGCAAGTTCTGCTTTCTTTTCCTTTTCACTTTGTTATCCGGCAAAACAAAATTGTTGCGTGAGCATGTTCTTAAACTGCAGGTAAGGTGCGTAGCAACAATATTGTTTCACCTCGCTTTATACTGGCTTTGGGGTTGTGCAGTTTCGTTTGTATATCTTGGTGGCTATTAATTGGCCTACCTCAACTGGACGTTTAGTCCCTGTTTACAAAAGCAGCAATTTGGGGCAGTGTAGGTATTTTGAGGTTTGTAGTGGTTGGCAAAAGCCCATGTAGCAAGGTATGTGCAACCCGCATAACCAGGTGCTCCATTTGACGCAGCGGTCTACGCTCCTTTTTGTGCATTCGCTGCGCTCATTGTTGCACAAAAATCCACTACAACCGCTGCGCAAATGAGCACGGCGTTATGTCACCATAGTGTCGCTGTATTGTCATAAAGATGACGTAGATCAAACCTCCTAAATGTATAAGAATTGAAATTTACTTTTAGGAGAAACGAGATGGATATGAAAATTGATTCAAGATTAATTATTAAAGAAAGAAATGTCCGAGCATGGAGTCAACAGCACTTGGCATCAGTTTCGGGCCTTAGCTTAAGAACCATTCAGAGGTTAGAGAAATCTGGATTATCTTCACAAGACTCATTGCAGGCGATTTCATCGGCTCTTGATAAGGAACCTGCATATTTCTTTGTAAGAGAAGAGCAAGCTAATATAAGTGTCTATAACGCTAAGTTTTATACGTTGTGCGCTTCTATCATTATTACGCTACTTGGAGGATTTTTGTTTTCAACCGTTTCTGCTGAAACTGTCGGAATGAAAATCAACTATGATTCGAAAAGCTTGGATGCAGGTTATGAAGACAAGGGTATATGGGAGTCTTTTGTAACAGTTGGAAGCGAGTCTAAATTTGAGTTACCTAATGACCTAGTTCTCAACATTCGTGCAAAAATCAACTCAGATAAGGAAGTAGAGCTTAGTACTGAGTTGAGGAGTGCTTCTGGAGAACTGCTTATTCCATATAGCTCAGATTCCGTTATTTCTGGTACGCTCCGTGAAGGCGTCGATATCTCTTATGAAAAAGATAGTCAATTAAGTGTAGTTATCACTATTCGTGAGTTAACTGACATAACAAAACAATAAACTACGCTCCTACGGAGCCGGACAGCTAAAAGCGTGGCTTCGCCACTAGCTGCCGGTTATTGTAGGCATTAGTTGCTAAAGTTATGAAGAGAGAAAGAGAAAGGAACTCACGAGATGAAAGTATTACTTGGGTTTTGTTAGTGATCTTGGTTATTTCATTCTTCCTGTATCAATGGAATACTATTTATACAACAGTTACTGGATATTGCGTAAGTCCTGCGGAATTTTGGACTATTAAAACAGTCAGGGGTTGGTCCATTTATGAAGCTACTTTTTGGCTGTTCTTTCTAATTGGAGCGCTTTCCTGTATAGAGCTATTAAGAGGCTTAGGGGGGCTAGTTTCAGATGCGGTTATATGTGTCCCGGTAAACGTTGTCATTATAATTTGCGTTTCCACGTGCTTGCACGTTATAGGGAAGCAATATAATTATATCGAAACTGAATGGAGCACTTTAGAGTATAGCTATATTTATCCAACACCACATGTTGATAGCCAAGCTGGGTATTTGGCTTTTGATGAATTCATAAAGAATGAGTATTGTAAAGGCGCAATTAGTAAAAGGTATGTTCTAAGCGTTGAGGCGCATAATCGATTGAAGTCTAAGTTTGTTAGATCAGGAAAAGTGCGTGCAGGTATGAAGTGAAGCAACTAACAAGGCGCTCAAACATCAGCACAGCAAGCTGTGCTTGGACCTCCGTTACGGCGCTTCGCGCCTTCACTGCGGCCGTTTAGCGCGGCGTTATGAGGCTAGGGCGAATTAAGGTATTTTTACTTCCACTTTTGTAGTGGGGTGCTGGCTCGGTAAAAGTTCTATCGTAGTTTTGTAGTTGTAGCCTTTGGCAACAGCTAAGCACTTCGTAGAAAACGGGCGCAAGTTAGTTGCTCAATTAAATTGCATAAAGCGCAAATTAATTGAACTTTTTGTGGTTGTAGAATTGGCGGTAAGCGTTGTTCGTTCCTTTTAAGTGGTGGTTGGAAAGTGTATTGCCACAGGAAGTAAGGTTTACATAAGAAGGGTGGTTTATGCGTTCCAAGCGGGTAGCGAGTATGGCTCATAACAAAGCTATCAAATTGACGGCTTTTCCGTCGCTTTTTTTGTGGCTTAACGCTACGCTACCACAAAATAATCAACTCCAAAGCCGCAATTTATAGCGGCGTTATGAGGCTAGGGCAAAGTTAAGAGTTTTAACTTCCACTATTGTAGTGGGGTGCTAGCTCGGTAAGAGTTCTATCGTAGTTTGGTAATTGTAGCCTTTGGCAACAACTAAGCACTTCGTAGAAAACGGCCGCAAGTTAGTCGCTCAATTAAATTGCAAAAAGCGCAAATTAATGGAGCTTGTTGCGGTACTGGAATTGGCGGTAGGCTTTGTTCGTTCCTTTTAAGTGGTAGTTGGAAAGTGTATTGCTACAGGAAGTAAGGTTTACTTAAGAAGGGTGGTTTATGCGTTCTAAGCGGGTAATGAGCGTGGCTCATAACAAGGCGCTCAAACATCAGCCCAGCGAGCTGGGCTTGGACCTTCGTTACGGCGCTTGCGCCTTCACTGCGGCCGTTTAGCGCGGCGTTATGAGGCTAGGGCGAATTAAGGTATTTTTACTTCCACTTTTGTAGTGGGGTGCTAGCTCGATAAGAGTTCTATCATAGTTTGGTAGTTGTAGCTGTTGGCAACAACTAAGCACTTCGTAGAAAACGAGCGCAAGTTAGTCGCTCAATTAAATTGCAAAGAGCGCCAATTAATTGAGCTTGTTACGGTAGTAGAATTGGCGGTAGGCTTTGTTCGTTCCTTTTAAGTGGTGGTTGGAAAGTGTATTGCCACAGGAAGTAAGGTTTACATAAGAAGGGTGGTTTATGCGTTCTAAGCGGGTAGCGAGCGGGGCTCATAACAAAGCTATCAAATTGACGGCTTTTCCGTCGCTTGTTTTGTGGCTTAACGCTACGCTACCACAAAACAATCAACTCCAAAGCCGCAATTTATAGCGGCGTTATATTTAGCCAGTAGTCGAAGATATGAGTAAGAAAGGGACTAGAAAACAGTTGGCAGAAAACGCTATTAAGCGAGCGAAAGCCAATGTTGGAATTGATACGTATGATACGAAAACGAAGGTACCACCTGGAGGTATCGAATCTAATCGTAAAGAGCTGCGCCATAATAATACATATGGCCCTCTTCCATATTTCTATATGGATAAGCTAGTGATTTGCCATGACTGTGGAGCTGAAGAAGTTTGGACGGCACGAAAACAACAATGGTGGTATGAAGAAGCGAAAGGAAATATTAATTCAGAGGCAATATACTGTAAAGAATGCCGAGCTCAAAAAAGGCAACATAAAGAAAATGTTAGGGATCAGCATCTTGCTGGTTTAGCACGTAAAAACGAACAAGCAATATAACAAACAGCTCCAGTTGACGTCTTGGTCTTCGTTTCTATTTGTGCATGGCCTTCGGCCATTATTGCACAAATATCCACTACAACCAAAACGCAACTGAGCTGGGCGTTAAATTTAAAGCACATGAGCAATAAAACACTATCACTATTGGCGCTAGCAGTAACCTTTATTATTCTTCTGTTTACTGCTGTTTCGTACGTAATATCATGGGGAATAACTGAAGAAATCAATCAAATGATTACTGATAGCCAAACAGAGATTTATGGTGAGGAATACACTAAATGCGTGAGCGAAGCTGTCGTGAAAAGAAAGTTTGAGGGAGAGTACAAATATAGCAATGGTTCCTACCAGCTTCGTAAAAAGAAGAGCAAAATATACGTATACTTATCATTTATTGGTCTATTCACTTGTATTTATATCGGATCATACATCTCTGTTAGGTTCGTTATATTTAAAACAAAAGGTAAAATTTAACAAAGTGGTCAACTCTGACATTGCATACTACGCGCCTTTTTGGGTGGCTCCGCCACTTTACTCCAAAAAGTCGCTCCATATGCAATGCAGGTTACCACGGCGTTATGAGGCTAGGGCGAATAAAGTATTTTAACTTCCACTATTGTAGTGGGGTGCTAGCTCGGTAAGAGTTCTATCCTAGTTTGGTAGTTGTAGCCTTTGGCAACAACTAAGTACTTCGTAGAAAACGGGCGCAAGTTAGTCACTCAATTAAATTGCAGAAAGCGCAAATTAATTGAGCTTGTTAAGGTTGTAGAATTGGCGGTGAGAGTCGTTCGTTCCTTTTAAGTGGTGGTTGGAAAATGTATTGCCACAGGAAGTAAGATTTACTTAAGAAGGGTGGTTTATGCGTTCTAAGTTGGTAATGAGCGGGGCTCATAACAAAGCTATCAAATTGACGGCTTTTCCGTCGCTTGTTTTGTGGCTTAACGCTACGCTACCACAAATCAATCAACTCCAAAGCCGCAATTTATAGCGGCGTTAACTGTATATGAAACTCTGGAAGAAAATTGCAATTTCGTTGGGTGTTCTGGTAATTGGCGTCCCACTAGCAATCGCCGGTTTATTTATATACGCAACCAGTGATATGTGCAGGAATGAAGTGTATTCACAAGTTGTATCTCCCGATGGAAAGCGCAAGGCGGTGGTATTTCAAAGAGACTGCGGCGCAACCACAGGTTTTAGCACTCAAATATCTATTATCGACTCTAGCGATGATCTGAAAAACGAGAGCGGCAACATTTATGTTATTGACGGTCATCCGAAAAATGTATCGCCGGGCCTTAAATGGCTGTCTAACACTGAATTAAATGTAGAAAGGAGTCTGAATGGATCCGAATACAAAGCCGAATCAATATGGGGCTTTTTCAAGAAAATTAGAATCACATATGGCGCAGGCAACAGTTAACAAGTTTGTCAAAAGGACGCTCCTGGCGTCGCGCCTTTTACAAAAGCGTTATGTGCCAAATTTAGCTAGGGAGGACTAATGATTTATAGCGTCATAGGTTTAGTTGTTTCTATTCTTGCACTTTTAGTTGCGTATCTTGGGTATAGAATACAAAGCAAGAAGAAGTCGCTTTGTTACAAGTTCAAAATATCCCCTATTTTGACGTACTCAGTTAGGGATGAGCACAGGTCTAAGCTTAAACTGGTTTATGACGGAGAGGAGGTTAAGTTTCCCAAAACAATAGATGTTGAAATTAAAAACAATGGGCAGATTCCGGTTTCATCCACAGATTTTTATTCTCCAATAAATGTTCAGCTACCAAATGAGTGCAAGATAATGGGTAGTTCCGTGGTTGGTAGTAGTCCAGAAAACCTAGATGTTGCTTATACAGTACTCGATAACGGACTGTCATTTACGTCTAAATTGCTAAATCCTGGAGATTGGTTTTCGTGTAGGTTTACAGTAGATCATGAAGCAAATATTAGCCCGAAAGTGCATTCGAGAATTACTGGTGTTAGCCGTATAAAGCTGCAACAGGACGCGGCTGATCAAGAGCCTAGAGTGCCATCTTGGGTTTGGCTGTTTGCCGGGACTGTGCTAGGGGCTGTTGTAATGTTTTTAATTCGTCTAAGTGAGATGTAAGTTTGGTGTGGGCACATAACCAAGCTAGCAACCTGACACTGCATGCTGCGCTCCTTTTGGTGTGGCAGCGCCACAATACACCAAAAATCCGCTACGCACGCAGTGCAGGTTCTAGCGGCGTTATGAGGCTAGGGCGAATTAAGGTATTTTTATTTCCACTTTTGTAGTGTGGTGCTAATTCGGTAAGAGCACTATTGTGGGGTGAGAGTTGTAGCCGCTGGCAACAACTAAGCGCTTCGTAGAAAACGGGTGCAAGTTAGTCGCTCAATTAAATTGCATAAAGCGCAAATTAATTAAGCTTGTTGCGGTAGTAGAATTGGCGGTAGAAGTTGTTCGTTCCTTTTAAGTGGTAGTC
>FXAI01000032.1 GCA_900177435.1 Alteromonadaceae bacterium Bs31 | reverse complement strand
CATAACAAGGCGCTCAAACATCAGCCCAGCAAGCTGGGCTTGGACCTCCGTTACGGCGCTTTGCGCCTTCACTGCGGCCGTTTAGCGCGGCGTTAGCTGTACATACATATGAAACATAGTGCATGGAACCCAACAAGAAGGAATCGTAATATTGGCACTGAGAAAAGCGGTTTTTCTCAGAACAATAAGCTTGTCGTACCTGAGCGTTGGGTTGACTTCAAAGTCTTTTGGGAGCGGTTAAAGAATCCTATCGCTTGCCCCCTTGAAGTAAGGGGGCATAGTATTACTATGCTAATTGAGCCGCCTAAAGCTGGTTCAGTACATGCTTCAACCCCACAAGATATTGTCAGGGTTCTAGAACTAGCCAAGCAAGAGCACCTAGAAGAAATTGAAATTATCGTACTAAGGCAGCCAAAAAAGAAAGAAGAGATTTTGAAGCCGGTATGGGGGCGGTTTGTATATTACGCCGATCTTGGCAAATATTCAGGTCCAGGTATTTACCTTGAGGCGGTCGAGACCGGCAAGGTATTAAAATGGGGCAATAAGCTAACCCCTTTTGAAAAGAAAGAGTTGGAATCATTGCATTCTGACGGTCATCGCATCGAGAGAGTAAAGAGAGGCTATGATATCTATACAACACCAGAAACAATTAGGAATACGCAACTTTTTCGCACATTGCCTCATGAGTTAGGTCACGCTGTTGACTATCTTACAAACTCTCTAAATCCTTCCATAGATGCATCTACGGAATCAGATTCAGAATATATAAACAATACTTATAACTCGAAGCCTGCACTCGATAAAGAAGAATTTGCGAATCGCTACGCACGAGAGTTTTATCAAAATAACCAAGCAAGTGGTTTGCTACCTTTCGATAGAATATTTGAAAAACAAAAATTAGAGAATATGGGCCTTAATTCGGAATGGTTCAACTATTAAAGTCCACAGCTAACAAAGCAATCTTGCGGAACGGTTTACGCTTCGCTTCAACCGTCCGCAAATTGCGGCGTTAGGGCACCGAATGAGTAGAATTTCAATATTAATAATTTTAGCGCTATCTGGTTACTCTGCTAATTTGATGGCGTGCCAAGAATTAAATTGGGATGAGTCAGTTTGGACCAAAAACTCTGAATCGGTTTACATCGTGCGGGTGGTCGGGATATCGGTCCCAGAAATACTGGATGTTCCGTACAGTACAGATAGTGTAAGGGAAGCCCTCGTTACGAGCCGTATGGATAAAGAGGTTTCACTAGTTGTATATGAAACTCTAAAAGGTAAGTCTCAGAAGAAAGCGAAGGTATTGCTAAATTGGTGTAAAGGTGGCGAAGTAAAACTAGGGCATGTCGGCGTCCTATATGGGTTGGCTAAAGAATGGCATGTTAAGCTCGGAACCAATGCAATTTCGGTATCCAAAAAAGCCCTAACAAAGCTGTAAACCTGACCCAAATTACTACGCGATTTTGTGCAATACGCTGCGCGCATTCTCGCACAAAACTGCTCCATAATTTGGGCAGGTTACAGCGGCGTTATGCGTCACCAAATAAATGTAGCTTTTAACAAAGGAAATCATCGTTCTGAAATGGAATTTCGAAAGTAACAATATTAAAATGTAGTTTCGCCGCCTTCGGCCGCTACGCTCTGCAAGTTCTGCTTTCTTTTCCTTTTCACTTTGTTATCCGGAAAAACAAAATTGTTGCGTGAGCATGTGCGTAAACTGCAGGTGCTTACCGTAGCAACAATATTGTTTCACCTCGCTTTTTACTTGCTTTGGAGTTGTGCAGTTTCGTTTGTATATCTTGGTGGCCATTATTTGGCCTGTCTCAACTGGCGGTATAGTACCTGTTTACAAAAGCAGCAATTTGGGGCAGTGTAGGTATTTTGAGGTATGTAGTGGTTGGCAAAAGCCCATGTAGCAAGGTATGTGCAACCCGCA
>FXAI01000003.1:379253-521984 GCA_900177435.1 Alteromonadaceae bacterium Bs31 | reverse complement strand
GGGGTTGGTAGAGGCATGGGGCACCCACATAACCATAGGGTCAACCAGACAGCCAAAAGCTACGCTTTTGGTTCCCTCCGCTTCGCTCCGGCTGACTGGTTACCCTGGCGTTAAATTTACCATTCGTCGAAAACATATGCCGAACATAGTACGAAAATACATTCTTCTTTGCTTACTGGCAGCGATTTCTAGTTGTAGTGAAGTCGAAGATGAGAAGGTAGTTCAAAAAGCCAAGTATAATGACTTTTCTTTGGCTAATGATTCCGAGCGGACTGTATATGGATTCTACGAATTTGGTGAGCGAGAGGGCACGGTTGGTGTTATTGGCGCTGGCAAGAGTAAAACTGAAGGATTTGCCCCGTTCTCCATACAACAATCGGTAGTTGTTAGTTTTAAATGTGAATTTGAAGATGTAGATCCATGTGCGATTGGTGAGGTGGATATATCTAAACACTATCCGAGTGGTGATTACGAAATTATAACTACGGTGTTTACCTATAAACCCAACAATACAGTTGATTTTGGATTTTCTGTTAAAAAGATAAATAGTAATCCAGGTGAAAGGTTTCGGATTCATGTTGGTAGTATAAGTAAATAAAATTTAACAAACTCAGCAAGCGGGACCTCCGTTCCGGTGTTTGTTTTTGTGCTGGGCGCTACGCTTGCACAAAATCAATCACACCTCCACTGCGGCCCCTTCTGCAGGGCGTTAGCTGTCATCGGAATTTGGAGAAATATTCATGGATCAAGAGTTCCCTAAACATCTAAAAAAGTGGAATTGGGGCGCATTTTTATTAAATTGGCTTTGGGGTATCGGTAACAATACCTATTCTGCTTTTATGGTATTTATTCCTGTTTACGGGATTTATTACATATTCAAGCTCGGGTTAAATGGTAGCGAATATGCTTGGAAAAACGGAACGTGGAAAAACGAAGAGCACTTTGTACGAGTTCAGCGAAATTGGTCTAGAGCCTCATTTGCGTATGTAGCGTTTTGTTTTATTCTTGCTCTATCTATATTTTTCTTCGTTGGAAAAGTGTTTAAAACATCAGAGCCGTATTTATCATCCTTAACTTTACTCGAAGACTCAAAGGTATTTCAGTCAGAGGTGGGTATCCCATATGAAACGGGTTTAATAACCGGTAATATTTCAACTTCGGGGCATCAAGGTAGTGCTAATATGGCTTTTAGCATCGAAGGTGAGTACGGAGATGCTCAGGTTTTTATAAAAGCGGTTAAAGATATGGGCGAATGGGCTGTACCATGTGTTCAAATAGAATATAAAGTAAGCTCTGTACAGGAATACCATGGCGAATGTAGTAATGGCAGCTAACCAAGCTTTTAACCAGACGCCCAAAGCTACGCTTGTGTTTGTGCATGCCGCTTTGCGTCATTCTTGCACAAAACAAGCTCCACTTTGGCCGCTGGTTATAGCGGCGTTATGTTTTAAAACTAATATGAGGAATAAATGTCTAAATCGCTAATATTTATTTTAATTATGCTTACTTCTTTGAGCGTTTCATCCGGAACATATACAGGTAAAGTTGAAAAAATCAATTTACATGGTGATGGCTGGGGTACATACAATCCGAACGATCTAGGGGTTCTTTCTTTACACTTGATTGGTATGCCGAAAGCTTGCGGAAAGGAAGACGGTCTTAATCGAGTAGTAATTACATCTGATCATGTACTATTTCAAAGTGTTGTCAGCGTTGCATTGGCAGCTAAACTTTCTGATAAAAACGTGACTATAAACTACTTAGATAGCTGTAATATTCGAAGCGGAGCATGGGATTTTGGTTTTATCTCAATTTCAGAATAAACATAACAATTTCAGCCACTAGACACAAATTGCAACGCGTCTTTTGGTGTTCGCTGGCGCTCATAATACACCAAAAGCCACGTCCACACGCAGCACAGGTTACCCAGGCGTTAAGCATCAATAGGAGCGAGAATGATTGCTAGGCATGAGGCTAAGGAATTTGTAGAGACTGAAATTGCTAATTATCCAAAACCTGAAAGTGATAGGTATATTATTCTTGATGAAGAGACCATCGAAAAAGAGTGGGGTTGGGTATTTTTCTATACGTCGGAAAAATGGCATCAAACACAAGAATTAAAATATGCAGTTGCTGGCAATGCACCGCTCATAGTTGAAAGGAGTACCGGCAACATCGTAGTTACCGGTACTGCAGAGCCTGTCGAAAACTATATTAAAGAATATGAATGTAGTCAGAGCAAAAATGCTTGAGTTTTCAAGTGAAGTGCAATTTGAATTTGGATTCAAACTGCGTGGTGAGGGTGTTCAAATTACTCTCTTCTAGCATTACGCCAAAACCTACGCGTTTATAAAGGTGAGGCTGGTGGAAAGATAAGGGCTATCAGTTAGTGCTAAACCGGCTGCATCCCAAATTGCACTATTTTATCAATAAGCTCTCGGTTTGACGGTAACTTGCTAACGCAGCGGGCGGCGAACTCCTGGGTTTCGCGAAAATATTTGTCTGATAAAGCCGATCTATTCATTGCCTTGCGTGTCGGTCTCTGTGATGAGTTGAAGCCCATGCCGTAAAGCACATATTGCCAGCTGGCAGAAGGGAACACTTCCTCCGCGTAGGGGAAGTCATGGCGGTTAGGGGGCTGATAGCGCCATAAAAGCATAAGTTCACGCAAGCGTTCAGGAATGCTCTCTTTACTAACATTGTCCAGCCAGTACTGGCTGTCGGTTCTTTTGCTTAAAACATAGTGGAGCTTCAGGAAGTCCACGATCGCGTCCCAATTGTATAAAAAGCGTTGGTTGTAACGTTTGGAAACAATATCCATTACTGTACGGTTGGCTGGCATTTCTTCGCTGATTCGGTTTGCCGCCATTTCAACCAGTACCAACGCTGAAGCCTCTAAGGGCTCCAGAAAACCGGAAGCCATACCCACTGCTACACAGTTGCGGTGCCAAAAAACCTCCCTGTGCCCGGGCTCGAAGGAAATTTTACGAAGTGATAGCTCGGCGCTACGCTGTTCTCCTAAAGAATGACAGATGTATTGCCTTAGCTCGATCTCGGCTTGTTCGTCGCTGGTATGAGCGCTTGAATAAGTATGTCCGACGCCCCTCCTGCTCGGCAAACCGATATCCCATATCCAACCATTCTTTTGCGCTGTCGATATGGTGTGTGAAGTGATGGCATCGTCAGGCTCACGATAGGGTACCTGTGCTGCCAAAGCCGAGTCGTTAAATAGGATGTGCCTCTTGCTGATAAAGGGAATGCCATAGTGTTTGCCTAGCAATATGGAGGATAAACCAGAGCAATCAATAAACAGATCAGCTTTCAATAGTCCCTTGTTTTCTGTTTCAAGGGCAGCGATATCGCCGTTGTCGTGGGAGCAGGCTTTCAAAACATTGTCGATAACGTGGTTAACGCCAAGTTTGTTTATACAGTGTTTTTTTAGGAATTCTCCCAGTTTGTAGGCGTTTAGATGGTAAGCGTAGTTGGCAATTCCGGAGTATTCCGGAGTTGTTATAAGTTTGGGTGCACGTCCGTGTTCACAAATGTGCCCCTGAAAGCAAAACGCATCGCCAAACGATGTGTTGTACTCACCATTTTTCCATTGATAGAAAAGTTCTGTATCACTGTAACCCAGTGGCTCTACAAGCGGGTGATAATAAAAGTCATCAGCCGTTCCGTTCACCCATTTTTCAAACTTAGCACCTTGCTTGAATGAGGCTTCGCATTCCTTGAATAAATCCGATTCGGAAACGCCAATCTTTTTTAGCGTGCGCCTCATCGTTGGCCAGGTTCCTTCACCAACACCAATAATGGGTATGTCAGGTGATTCCACCAGTGTAATATTCATTCCCCGTGCTCTGTCGATGCCGTGCTCAGATGCGATAAGACCTGCTGTTAACCAACCAGCAGACCCGCCTCCAAGGATGATAATATTTTTTACTGCATTTCCCATATCGAGTTGTGGCCTCTATTTAGGGAGCCCTTCCGCCTCTTTTGATTTGCAATACTGGTTAATAAAGTCTTGATGCCCCGGCATATTTTCTACCGAACTACGTACTTTTGTAAGGATGCTATAGAAGAAGCCCTCGAGCTCTTTTTTACTGAGCAGATCGACAATGGGGTGATAGCTTTCGGGTACTAGCCTCTGCCCCATCATCACCTGAATCCAGGAATCTATTTTAAAAAGCTCCTTTTCCATTATTGGGAATGCTGCCGTCTGTTGAAAAAGTTCCAGCCGATGCTTTAGTGTTTCCGGTATCGACATGTTCTTGCAGTAACGCCAGAATTCGCTATCGTCTCGCTCCGTAACGTTATAGTGCATGATAATAAAATCACGAATCTGCTCCATCTCTGTTTTGGTCTGCTGATTAAATTCTGCTACGAGTGTATTTGAAAACGTTTTATCCACTGGGAAGAGCCTTAGCAGGCGAAGAATAGACGACATGGCAATATGAATAGATGTGGATTCAACAGGCTCCAAAAAACCGCTAGCCAAACCAATAGCGATACAATTGTTTTTCCACGCTTCTATGCGCCTACCTGTTTTATAACGAAACATTCTGGATTCGGTAATTGGTCTACTTTCCAGGTTCTTTAAGAGGAGCTGTTCTGCGTTTTCATCAGACAAGTGGCGACTGCAATATACCAGGCCGTTTCCAACACGGGTTTGCAGCGGAATACGCCATTGCCAGCCAGCGTCGTGGGCTATCGCCTGAGTGTATGGCCTTGGTTCGCCGGAGATCTCGGATTGTATGGCTATCGCTGAGTCGCAGGGCAAATACTGTCCATAGGGTTCATATTGCACATTTAAAGCACCTTCAATGAGTAATGCTTTAAAACCAGTACAATCAAGAAAGAGATCTCCTTCAACAAGCATTCCATCGTCTAAGGAAAGTGACTTGATGTTGCAACTTTTTTCGCAAAGATTAACGGAAACTATTTTTCCTTCTAATCGTCTAGTGTTATTTTTTAGGGCAAGCTCTTTTAGGTATTGTGCATACAGGCCTGCATCAAGGTGGTAGGCGTAGTTCACACCATGTTGATCGGACCCTAAAATTCTTTTGTGCCTGGCCGCTTGAAGCTCGACACAATATTGCCCGAAGTCTTCTACAATACCTTCATTCTTGCCCTTTAACCAAAAATTATGGAAATCACAGGCCCAACAATCTCGACCGGTAACGCCAAAAGAGTGAATATAGCTATCGTCTTTCCTGCCCCAGTTATTAAACTCAATGCCAAGTTTAAATGTGGCATTGATAGAGCTCATAAAGTCCTGCTCGTCAATACCTAACAGCCTATTGAATTCTCTTAAGGGGGGGATCGTTGCTTCGCCAACACCAATGCGCCCAATCTCATCAGACTCTATAAGTGTGACATTCACTTTATCGGATAGCAGTTTGGATATAGCTGCGGCTGCCATCCAGCCGGAGGTGCCACCACCGGCGACAACAACGTTTAGTTTATAATCTGACACGTATAACCCTGCCTGTTGGTAAAAAATTAATCAAATGGTTGATTGGCTTCATTTGCAGAAGAAGCATTACGAATATCGATTAGGCTTTTGACATTGTTGATGGAGAATATCATTGAATAAATATATTTAAGATATCCGTCGTTCTTCAATTGGTATAGGTCGTCTGGGGAAAGGCTGGAGAGCCTGTCTTCGCTTACTGAATAGATGCCCGTCACCTTTGTTTTTTCGCCACTAGCGAATTCAATTTCCAGACTAAACGGCTCGATAAGGTCATATTTGTTGAGGGCATTAATAAATGATCGGGTTTGCTCTACGCCAAGGTGTATATTCCCCAGTATACCCGATACCTCTTCAAGTGCTGGTGTTCTGCCGCCCGATGCATCGAATAGAGGCTTGCCGTTTTTCTGGTTCAGGCGTTCGTCATCTATGTCTACATATATATGAGCGATTTTCTCTTTTGCTCCTGCCTCATCTTCCTGGTCCTGAAAACCGATCAGGAATGGACCTTTTTTTAAGGTGAGTGGAACATGGCGAGTTGACCATCTGCCGTTGTCAAGAAAAAGGTTTTTGTCTGCGGAAAAACCCAGCATTACACTCGCGTAAAACTGGCCGGTGTTGGTATCTTTCCGTAAAAAAATAGGGTATTCGCGTTGTGCTTCCATAAACTCAGCAGGCATGACCATTGCGTGGGTAACCTTATAAAAATTAGTCCAGTATTCATCGGGAGTTATTTTTAGGTCTATATGTTTTTCGTTGTTTAATAATTCTACTTTCGCCATAAAGGAGGATGCCTGTTGACACTAATTATGTCTATTTTTGTTAGTGAAAGTAGCCACTCCAATTGGAGTGGCTAAACACAAGCTGTGCTGTTCGGGCTCGCTTAAAATGTGTAGCGAACGCCCAGTGCGTAGCGCGCACCCAGTTGACTGTATTGAGTCAGCTGGCGACTGCTGCGGCCAAACTTGCGTTGGTTCTCCTCTGTGAGGTTAATGCCTTCAAATGAAACAAATAATCCTGTCAGTATTTCGTAAGTAAGGTTAAGGTCCAGCTGCTGGTACGCTTCGGTATATTCAGGTTCGTTTTGATTAACGGCGGTATTATTTAAAAATTTATCGCGCCAGTTCCAGGATATGCGACCAGAGAACCCATAGTTTTCATACATTAAAGAGAGGTTGGCAGTATCACTCAACCCTACCAGTGCGAATTGCGCTCCGGAAGCAGGGTCAGCGGCGTTGTCAAAGCTGACATCGCCGTTAACGATAGTGTAGTTACCCGCAACACCTAAGCCGGTTTCACCGAAAAAGTGTTGTGCCGCCAGCTCGAAGCCGTGTATCTGCGCGTCGCTTTGGTTTGTCGCGGTTGATACGCTAAAGGTCGCAAGTGGATCACTACCATCTGCAGCACCGGCAAAGCTGTTATCATTTTCTATTGCCGTTACTTCGTCGGGGTCAGTCGGGTAATCAACACCATTTTCTGTCGCCGCCATTTGCAGGAACAGGGTTGTAGAGTTCACATCCCGACCATCAGCAATAAGTTGTTGCTGAGCTGCCTGCGCACGCGCACCATTACTTGGATCGGTAATACCGTAAACGGTCTGTGCTATGGGGACTGAGCCAATAAAATTACTCACCCGCTTATCGAAGTATCCGATTGAAGCGTAGCTGGCATCGTCAAAATACCATTCGAGAGAGAAATCAATATTGTCCGATTCCAGCGGGAGAATGCCTGCCAATCCCGTGTTAGCTGTTCCAGGCACAGAGTTAGGTAAAATACTCGCAGCCGATGGACCACCACTGTTTACAATAATTCCCGGGTCCATTTGAGAGAAGCTTGCACGTGCGATTGTTTCGCTGAAAGAAGCTCGTAAGACCAAATCATCTCTTACATCCAGCGCGATATCCAAATTAGGCAAGAGGTGGTCATAGGACGCATCTTCTGCAAAAGATTCCTGATCCAATGCGTTAGCAGGTGTGATAAGAAAATTCGCGCGTGATTGCCAATTGAAGGTGGGTACTGCAATGTTCGCTGTAGATTTCACCTCCGTCCCTTCGTAACGTAGACCGGCAACAATCGACATGGGCATAGAGCCAAAATCGAACTCGGTGTCAAACTGAAAGAATACGGCATTGACATCTTCTTCAATATCCCGGCTCGTTGCATCTGGTGTTTCCGGGCCCATTGCATATGTAATGGGATTGCCGTTGTTGTCTCCCAATGCCGTCAGTTGAAGGCCGAGCGCACGAGTATTTCCATACCAGCCTTGTGTCAGTGGTACAGCGGCGTTACCACTGGCGTTATCAAAGAATGCGGAGTCTGAAGGCCTTAAACTTTCATCTAACAAATTGGAATAGTCGATGGGTTCGATTAAATTCGGGTCCACATCACCGGGGTTTGCGATGCCCCAACCTCCCGCCAGTTGCTGTTGTTTTTGGGCGCGACGGCCACTGTGTTCCAGGCGGCGGCTCTCGATACCAAAATCTATTTTTGCCGTATCCGAAAATTCAAAACTACCGTTAATTCGAATTTGGGTGGTATCGGTGGAGGCGGATTCCCGGCGAACATCGTAGACCTGAGAGCCTACTTCGTTTGCATCCACTTGACCATTGGGGTTTGCCAGATTGGAGTCATCAATAACAAGCATGCCAACCGGAATATCCCTTTTGTAATCGGCACCCTGCGCTAGTGCAACGTTGGAGCCAATACTCACGTTGCCCCAGTTAATGTTGCGATCGTTATTGGGTTTTGACTCGGAAGAAGAGTCATGGGCATCAAATGTAAGTGCCAAGGCGTCATTTACCTGCCACTCAAAATTTAAACCCAGTGATTCGAGTTCGTTGAGTTGATCTTGTTCTTGCATGGCAAAACTTAAATCGCGCGGACCAGGCCCCGTTTCCCAGTAGAGTACAGGGGTAGGTGAGTCTGGGTTGTCATCGAACACGAGATCAGTTCGAGGAAAATTACCATCTTGAAACCACAGAGAAAGCTCATTCCTGTTTTGAACAAGCTCTTGTCTGGCCATGGTGTAATCAAAGGTAGCCTGCATTCTATCGTTTGGTGCAAATTGCAATACAACCTGACCATTAGTGCGGCTTCGTTCGTGGTCAGCGTGGTAAAGGCGATAGGAAGAAGGGTCCCCAACAACCTGACCTATACCGGGTTCATTTTTAATATTTGCGTCAGGTGTTGCTCGTGGGTAACTTCCGGTGTAAGCAGCATTGGCAGACCACTGATTAACATAAGCACCGGTAACCGAACTGTGACGCTCTTGCGAAACAAAATTCGCCATTGCACCAAACTTTTCGTTTGACCAACTAATTAAACCGGAATATTCAGCGGTCAGGTCATCACCTCGCTCATTGGTGGTGTCGCTAAGGGCTTTCGCGCCTACGCTCACTTTCAGGCCTTCTGTATCCATTGGGCGCGCAGTTTTAAGGTCAATTGTGGCCCCAATACCACCGGAGGTAATATTTGCCTTACTGGTTTTATATACCTCAACACCGGAGACTCCTTCCGAAGCCAGATTATCCATGTCAAAGGCGCGACTGTCAGTTCGAGCACCGCCAGCGATATTTTGGTTGAGAGAGGTGGTAGGCATCAATCGACCATTTAAGGTAATCATATTGAACTGAGGCCCAAAACCACGAACGGTAACCTGGCTACCTTCTCCGTTACGTCGATCAATGGAAACACCGGTTATGCGTTGTAGTGACTCCGCGAGGTTTGAATCTGGAAATTTACCGATATCCTCGGCACTAATCGCATCGACGACACCGCTGGACTCCCGTTTAACATCCATTGAGCGCTCTAAACTAGCGCGAATACCCGTAACAAAAACTTCTTCTGTCATGCGGTCATCTTGTGCAATGGTCTGAACGCCGATGACTGAAGATACCACCCCTGCGACGGCGGCGGATAATTCACTTTTCTTATGCATTGGTTGCTTCTCCCCTAATGAAGGATTATTAACTACAGTTAGCTGACCTTCATTACTGACATTTACAACCAGATTCGTATCTTGTAACAAGCGCTGAAGAGCATTCTCAATGGTATATTCCCCAGCCAGCTCGTTCGCTGTTACACCCATTGCCATTTCAAATGGGAACACCAGCGTGATATTAGCCTGCATTGCAAAGTCTGTAATAGAAATGTCAGCTCGTTGCTGGGGGATATCGAAAACGACTACGTCATCCAGTCGGTTGCCATGCGCGGCAGAAGACAATATAGAAATCGCTAATCCAAGCTTCATCAGATTGGATGGCTTCGTTTTTTTCTCCTCAGCAGCAAGCCAAGGACCTGCTACGTGATTAGACGAGCGATATTTTGTTTTCCGCCATTGTTGGGACGACATAAATATTCGTTCCGCAGTTTTGAGTTTTGTAGAAACTATATTATTAAAATTGTAACCGTGAACAAAACGTAAAACTCTTGTGCTAAAAAGCAAAAAAACAGGATAAAGTTCCTTTGCAGATACCTATCAATAAAGACAAGGGGCATCAGCCGGGCAATTTCGATGTTACTATGATTATTCTATTGCTTTTTATTAGTAAGCATTGAACTCATTAAATATACTTGCCTGGCACTACGGATCTCCAAAACCTAATTCAGAGGCTCCTTAAATCGCATGTAAAGTTACATTGTTCTTGCTATCTTTCTCTGCATAAATGTTAAAGTTTTGTTTCAAGGCCAAAAGCAAGCCGTTAACATCGCCTGCTTTATACATACCGGCTATTCTTAAGCTTTTGATGGAGCTATCGGCAATATTGAACTCAACACCGGTGTAACGGGAGACTTCCTGCAAGGCTTGCTCTAAGGTTTCTCCTCGGAATATAAGATTGCCTTGCCGCCAGCTGAGGGTTGCCTCAATCTCACTGGAATCAATTTTATCGATGGTTGTGTCACTCACGCCCAGAACAACGATTTCCCCTTGGGAAAGCGCTAATGCCGAGTCATCGAGCTTAAGAGATTTAAAATTCTGCTCACCCGTGTCGATATAGTCATTAGTAGCCAGAACCTCGCCATCAGTCACAATCAGCTCAACGTTATCACCGCCAAGGCGCTGAACGTTGAATGCGGTACCAACAGCCTGTACTACTTTACTACCCGCAATCACGCTCAGCGGGCGCGACTTGTCATGAGCGACTTTAATGTGGATTTCGCCGCGTTCCAGATAGAGGAGGCGCAGGTTTTCCTGATATCTAACACGAACCAAGGTATCTGTGTTAATCACCAATGAGCTTCCGTCTGAAAGTGTTACTGATGAGAACTCACCTATTTCAGTTTCATAAATACCCGTTTCGTAACTCGAGCCACCGAACGCAGCCACTATATCTTCCGGTAAGGTAATATCGGTTGATAAAGCGAGAAGGCTAGCAATAGCCACCGACAATACGAGGGTAATGGATGCGGCATAAACCGTCAGGTGATTAAGTTGAAAACCCTTTCGTTTTTCCGTTGCGACAACGCCTTTTTCTGGAAATAGCGTTGCCAGGCGTGACAAACAGTCCATCTGGTCCCAAAGCTCGGCCATTTCAATTAACGCGTCACGATGAAGCGTGCTTTGTGCTAGCCATGCTTTTAAATCCTTCATTTCTTCATCGTTTAATTCTCGATCAAGTCTGGCTATCCATAGACTCGCCGTATCATTTATAAGTTCACTTTGTTGGATCGGTACTACCTTGCTCATTTTTTAGCTCCACGATCAGCGATACGCGGTGATTTTAATTGCTTTGGGCTAATACCGTGCGCTGACATGTACTTCGCGCAGCGGTTAATACCACTAGCAATATGCTTTTCCACAGTGCTCTCGCTAATTTGTAAACTTGAGGCTATTTCTTTTTGAGAATAGCCATACACTTTTTTTAGCACAAAGGCCTTTCGGCATTGAACAGGGAGCTGTCGCACAGCTTCGCAAAAGTGCTCGAACTCCTGATTAGCAGCGACTTTGTTGTAAGTTTCGTCTGACAAGCTACCTTGCATGGACCACTCAATACTCTCATCTTCTTCAATACTCGATACCAGGCGAGTCTCTGCGCGCTTTAAATGATCCAGAGCGAGATTCTTTGCGACTTTTAACATGAAGGATCGTGGGTGTTGGATTTCGTCTTGTTTCTCCACCTGGCAAACACGCACGTAAGTTTCTTGGACAATATCCTCAACTTCCTTGGGAGGAACAATATGTGAAACCACTCGCTCTAGTTTATTTCTAATTGAAATAAACAGGGTGCCGACATGCTCTTTGTTGTTAGACATATGTCCAAGTTTTCCTTATTGTTTTTACCGTCGCACCTTATCAGACGAAACGTCACGAAAAATCCTCTAGTTTCTACTAAAAAAAATGAGCGCAAACGCCTTGGCGATAGCTCCTACTGACAAAACACCGCTGTATTGGTTCATTTCCGGCTGGGGAGTGGTCTCTATGAGAAAAACGATTCGAGTAATTCTCAAAGCTAAAGTGTACCTTTTAATCAGCTTGGGTATTGAGATGGAGGAAAACAGCTGTTTTGTTCGTTTAAATAGAGCGAATAGACATCTGGAGTGTATTTGTTCGCTAGCGGAGCTTGGTCACCGAGGCATATATGCCCGGTATGAATGGATTTTATGGCTAAAACTCCCACCTACGCATAGCTTGACAAGGATGTCATTTTTAACGAATTAATATTGCCATGAAAAGTATGGTTATTTGTGTGTGGGTAGTTATGAAAGCCAGCAAGCAAAAATAAGCTTCCCCCTCGCAGCTCCCCTAAGCATGCGTAGCCGCGCTATCAAACTCAGGCAAAGAGTTTCGATTCATCAAACCTTACAGCCTCACGTAATTTCCAGTAACAGGTGCGAGCCAGCTTATGAGCCAGTGCTTTTCTAGCGACGATGGAATTAACTTCCGTTGCTTTTCGTGTGTAAAACACCTTGGCTTTGTCGCTGCGCCCTATGGCAAAGTTTGCAGTATCAGTAAAGGCCCAAGCCAGATAGCGGTTATCGTTCTTGCGATTATTGTGCCCCTTAACCTTGCCGTCACTGAGTCTACGGCTGGGGCGAGGCTGCCTTATGTTTATCAGGCCTCACATCTAACATTCCATTTTTAAGGTCCACTGTTTACCGGTAGAGGCCTCTGGCGTTTCTTAGCCAGCTGTGCAAGTTGAAAATAAAATCCGGTAGTTCTATTCGGCCGACAAATAGACAAAAGACGCAGGCTTTTCAAATACCTGTGAAAGTCAGTAAGCTAAAGGAATGCTCCCTCTGAAATTAGTTGCAAATGTGTGCGCTTTACTAAAATAGTCTGCGTTTTAATTACACTAATCCAAACTAAACATACTGCCCGGCACACCAGCCAGAAGACCAGGCCCACTGGAAATTAAAACCGCCAAGCCAGCCGGTTACGTCCAGCACTTCGCCAATAAAATATAAGCCGGGTACTTTTTTGGCTTCGAAGGTTTTCGATGATATCTCGTCCGTGTTTACGCCGCCGGAAGTGACTTCCGCAGTTCGATAACCCTCTGTGCCGGAGGGGGTGATGCTCCAGTGGTGAATATGTTTGGATAGCTGTTCGATACTTTCAGCGGAATAGCTGCTGATGGTTTTAGTGAGGTCAAAACCACATAGCTCGCTTAAATACTGCTGAATAAAGCGCTTGGGTAGATGGTGAGATAACAGGCTTGTTAATTCTTTTTTTGTTTTTTCCTGCTTCCAGTTATCTGCCAGCGTAGGTATGTCCTGAGTGGGTAGAAGGTTTATTTCAATACTTTCGCCGAGTTGCCAGTAGTTGGAAAGCTGCAATATTACGGGCCCGCTCAAGCCTCTGTGGGTGAAAAGCAGGTCGTCAATAAAGTTTTTTGTTTTGCTTGTTGCATTTACTTTTAGTGAAAGCCCGGAGAGTGATTTAGCCAGGTGTTGGTTTTTATCTGAAAGTGTGAAGGGCACTAAGGCGGCGTCTGTTTTTAAGCAGTGTAGGCCAAACTGCTGTGCAAGCTGGTAACCAAAGCCTGTCGCGCCCATGGTGGGAATGGATAGGCCGCCGCTCGCAATTACCAGAGAATCACAGGAAAAATGTCCCAGTGATGTTTCTAATTGAAAATGCTCATCTTTTTGTATCTGTGTTATTGCGCAGCTGGTGTGTATAGCTGCGTTTGCCCTGTGGCATTCCTCAAGCAGCATATTAAGTATGTCGGACGCTTTGTTATCACAAAAAAGCTGGCCCTGGGTTTTTTCGTGGTAAGGAATGCCATGCTCATCTACCAATGCAATAAAGTCCCACTGTGTGTAACGACTCAAGGCGGATTTACAAAAGTGGGGGTTTTGTGAAAGGTAGTTTTCCGGGCGAATATCCAGGTTGGTAAAGTTGCAGCGGCCGCCACCAGACATCAGGATTTTTTTGCCTGGTTTATTGGCATGATCCAATACAATGACTTTACGCCCGCGCTTTGCTGCGCTTGCTGCACACATTAAGCCGGCAGCACCTGCTCCAATGACAATGACATCCACATTCATAGTTTTAAAGGCCGTTGAGTACAAAAGCGATAATGATTATTTGCGGCAGTGTGAGTAGCGGTAAAAACAGCGCCAGTTTCCAGGAGCGCGTTGTATCTTTTAACACCATGATCTCGGTGTAGTCTGTGCTTACCCCTGTCATTAAAAAAGCAAAACTGTTGCCGGGTGCGGCCGCACGGGTAAAGATATCGGCCGCTATGGGTGTAGAGCCTTCGGAGCATACTTCGAGCACCGTGGCTACCAGTAGAGTAATACCAAGGCCCAGTGCCGTGGGGCCAAAGTAGGTGCCAAAATAATCTGCGGGCACAAAGGTGCGCACCAGGGCCGCAAGCACAACACCAAACAGTAACCAGCGTAAAACCATGCGTGACTCACGTAGGCCGTCTATTGCAAATTGCCACAGGCTGCGGTGGTTTACATCGATCTGCTTAAGCGTGGCTGCAAGGGCGGGCCAGAAGGCAAAATCCTCGGGTAGCTCACTGGTGTTAGGGTTTGACGGGAGGGTGCCACGCTGCACAAGCATGTCGAATAGTAAACCAGTGACAATGGCCACAAGCGCTGAGAGCACAATAAAAGCCAGTGTCCAGCTCAGGCCAATCATGGCCACAAGAATGAGCGTTAAAGAAAAGGAATTCCAGGGGCTGGCAATTAAAAAGGCCATTACTTGCCCGGTAGAAGCGCCGCGCTCATAGAGTTTTGCGCCCACCATCAAAATACCGTGGCTGCATAAATCCAGTAACAAGCCTGCGCCGGTTGCGCGCAGCATGCCTTGCAGGCCGCCGTTGGTGCCCAGCAGGCTCATTACCAGGTCTCTTGGAACCTTGCACAACAAGGCCACCATAAATATACCCAGCGCTGCGCCCCAGGCCATGGTGTTTAAAATATCGTAGACCGCGTGTGAGAAATGGCCGATTCTGCTATCAATCAGGCTGGGGTCTATCCATGAAAGGGACAAGTAGACTGCATAGCACAGAGTAACAATGGCCAGGGACCCCCACAGCAGGTAGTCGGGTCGACCTTTTTTGCTATCGCAGCAGCTGGTGCTTGTTGTTACTTCATTTGCCTGCGCAGTGTCTGCCTCGCTGTTGCAGCAGCTGGGTTTGACAGGCTTGGGTTTGCAGCAGGAAGAGGGCTGATCGTTCATAAGGCTTGTTCGTTTATAGCGGAAGGTTCGCTCAACTAAGCTTTGCCATCATACACAACAATAAAAAAGCAGCCCAATAGGACTGCTTACTTTAGCTGATTGATTATTCCGCTTACCAGTTCCACAAGGTGCCATCTTCCAGGCGGTTTACCGGTAGGCAGGCGCGCTTATAGGGGAACTTTGCCGCCAGCTTTTCATCGATATCCACACCGTGGCCCGGCGCTTCTCCGGGGGTGAAATAACCGCCTTCAAAGTGATAGTGGTGGGAAAATACCTGCTCCATTTGCTCGCTGTGGGGCATGTGCTCCTGAATACCAAAATTGGGCACCCAGTAGTCGAAGTGCAGTGCCGCGCCCATGGTTATAGGAGAGAGATCGGTTGCGCCGTGGAAGCCTGTGCGTACATGGTAAAGCGCGGCAAGGTCCGCAATGCGGCGCATGTGGGTAATGCCACCGGCGTGGGTGATGGTTGAGCGAATGTAATCAATCAACTGGTTTTGAATTAGTTCACGGCAACAATGAATGCTGTTAAACACTTCACCAACGGCTAAGGGTGTGGTTGTATGCTCACGAATTAATTTCCAGCTTTGTTGGTTTTCCGCTGTTGCGCAATCTTCAAGCCAGAACAAATGGAAGGGTTCAACCTCTTTGCCGAGGCGCGCCGCTTCGATGGGGGTGAGGCGATGGTGTACATCATGTAGCAGGTGCAACTCATCGCCAAACTGCTTTCGAGCGGCTTCAAATAACTGCGGGATGTAGTTGAGGTATTTTTCAGTGGACCAGCTGCATTCGTGAGGCAGGTCTGCATCGGCGGGCTCATAGCTTTTGCCGTTTTTGGGGACGCCGTAGGTGGAGGCTATACCCGGAATACCGCACTGCACGCGCACGGCTTTATAGCCCTGCTCTACCGCACGGGCGAGCTCGTCCAGGGTACTGTCGATATCCTGCCCGGTGGCGTGAGTGTAGGCCATTATGCCATCGCGGCTGCGGCCACCCAGTAACTGATAGAGTGGCAACTCCGCCTGTTTGGCTTTGATATCCCACAGGGCGACATCGATTGCTGCAAGGGCGGTCATACCTACCGGGCCACCGCGCCAGTAGGCGCCGCGATAGAAAAACTGCCAGATATCCTCAATGCGCTGCGGGTCTCGACCTATCAAGGCGGGGCAAAGGTAGTCTTCCAGATAGCTGACAACGGCTTTCTCTCGGCCATTGAGGGTGGCGTCACCCAGGCCATATATGCCCTGATCGGTGATAATTTTAAGGGTGACAAAATTACGCCCTGGGCTGCAAACAATGACTTTGGCCTCAACAATTTTCAACAGCGTTACTCCAGCAGTAAAGAGCAAAACCATATCTGAGCGAGCACTAGTATGCAAGTTTGTTCGGGTGTGGAGGTCGCTCAGGCGTGGCAGGTAGGGCTGTCACATAAATTTGATTGATGGCGGGTATGGCAGTATTTTGATTGCATAACAGGCCCCTGGCAAAAATTTATTGGTGGCGAGGACCTCACATAATCGCACTTGCGCTTTACACTATTGATCTATAATTCCCTTATCTTCCCCCCCATACTACTTCCCACATTTTGCAATGGAGAACAACATGCAACAAAAACCTATGGTAAGAGGATTAATAGCGCTCGGGCTAATAATGCTTGCCGCCCCCTCCGTTATGGCGATGGGTGTTACCAATTCTGGAAAAAGTCAGACCTATGGCACTGTATCTGGCGAGGCCATGCTATCTGGCGTGCGTTATAACCCTGCTGCGGCCTCTTTGGCGGCATCGCGCATGAAGGACAAGACAGTAGCTGGCGAGCTGAGTGGCGCTGGTGGTTTGGAGTATGGAGATGTGCAGAACATTTTCGACCTGATCGACGGGCTGGAGCCCTTTCTGACCGATAGTGGCAGTGGCGGCGATGGCGGCGGCAATACCGGTGGCGACGGCGGTAATCTGATTTTTGATGGCATTGATATCGCTAACCCCGAACTAGACGCATTAATCGATGCTGTGGCCGCTGAAGCGGCTCGTCTGACCGCAGTGCTCACTCTGGTTGCTGCAGAGGGCTACGCTCGCGCAAATTTGGACTCCCAGTTTTCAATGGTAATTAATAAGGATGTGGCTGGCGGTACTTTTGCACTGGATTACACAGGCAGTATCTCATCCGGTCTGCTGGGTGTGGTCGATGAGTTGGGCTTTGAGCCTGAAACCGCATTAACGGCTTTGCAAAATGCATATAACCTGGATACCGGTTCTCCAACCACTCGCTTTGATTTAAGCGGAGGTGTTTTTCTTACGGTGCAACCTTCGGACGGCTCGGTAAATGTGGAGTTTGAAAACGACAGCCTGTTGCTGACGCGTGCGGCAAGTATCGAAGAATTCACGCTCAGCTACAGCCGCGAGGCGGGTGATTTTTCCAGTGGAAATCTTTACTGGGGTGTGGCACCCAAAATCGTGCTAGCAGGGCTAAGTAACGTCGCTTTTCGCATCGGCGATATTACTGATTCGGAAGGTATTTTTGACGACCTTCGCGACGCGAATTTTAACAACGAAACGGGTTTTGGCTTAAATGCTGGCCTTATGTGGGTTGCAGACAATTACAGCCTCGGTGCCACGGTAAAAGATGTCATCGCGCAGGAATTTGATTTTCCTGAGCTGGACACCAGTACTTTCACCAACCCGGACATGATCCAGGCTGTTGAAAACGCCGGAACGTATAAATTGAAAACTCAACTTTCTCTGCAGGGAAATTACACCAGCACTAATGATAAGTGGAGTTTTAATGCCGCGCTTGACGCCAATGCTGTAGAAGATATTCTCGGCTTTGAATACCAATGGTTAAATCTGAGTGGTGGTTACCACACCGGTAGCTGGATATTTCCAGACCTGCGCGTGGGTTATCACCAAAACTTGGCAGGTTCGGAGCTGGGGTATTTTGCTGTCGGTTTTACCTTCCTGAAGTATGTTAACGTGGACGCATCGCTTTCGCCCGATAGCGTAAAAATTGACGGTACAGAAGTGCCTCGCGGTGGCAATATTTCTATTGGGCTTAATTACGCCTTTTAATTAAAAGGTTTATAATCGGGGTTTAGTGTTAAGCACTAAACCCTTTTTTGTGTTAACAATAAACCCGGCGCTTATCGTGTTCAAACAGTCTTTACTATTTTGCTTCCTTGCCTGCACCGTGCAGTTTGCCTCTTCCGCCAATCATTATGTTGCTATTCCTCTGGATGACTTTTCCGACGTAATAAAACACTGGCACGACCAGAATACTGGTGGCGGCGATGACTATTACAAGCCTGAGCAGATCCTTGAAATTGCCAATAACCTGCTGCTTTATCAGCGCGCTAATGGCGGCTGGCCAACCAATAAAGACCCCCTGCGAAAACTAAATAGCTCAGAAGCGGAAAAAATTCGCTCAGCTATAAACGCACTGGATAGCAGCCTGGACAACCGCAATACCTACCCGCAAATCCGTTACCTTGCCGCTGTTTTTCAGCAAACCCAAAAAACGATATACCGGGATGCTGCTATCAAAGGCCTGGAGTATATACTTCAGCATCAATACCCCAGCGGAGGCTGGGCTCACTCACCACCGCGCACAGACAGCTACTACGGGCACATTACCTTCGCCGATGAAGTTATGCCCGGCGTGTTAACGCTTTTACGACAAATTGTCGAAGGCGATACACGCTTTGATTTTGTTGCGCCCGCTCTTAAAGCGCGTTGTGAAAATGCCTTGCAGCTGGGTGATAAGTTATTACTGCAGCTGCAACTCACCGTGAATGGAAAGCCTGCTGTGTGGGCGGGCCAATACGACCGTAACACCTTAAAACCTGCTGGAGGAAGAAGCTACGAGTTGCCCTCGTTGCTGTCGTGGGAAAGTGTTGCTGTGGTTCGTTATTTAATGTCTATCCCAAACCCGGGTGAGAGCATTGTTGAGGCTGTTGAAAATGCCATTGACTGGTTCGAAGCGGTGAAAATTGAGGGTATCGCCATCGAAAAATTTGATACCGAGCCAGTGCGTTTTAAATACCATACCAGCAGCTACGACTTGCGCGTAGTGAAGCAAAAAAATGCAGCGCCTTTGTGGGCGAGGTTTTATGATTTACAGACAAATAAACCACTGTTTGCCAATCGCGACGGTTCGCAGGTGTCATCTCTGGCGGAGGTTAAGCGCGATCGCCGCACCGGCTATGACTGGTATGGCAATTGGCCGCAAAAGTTGCTGGACGAAGATTATCCGGAGTGGAAAAAACGCAATAAGCCGGCAATCAAGTCAGAGGCAGTTCAATAAAAAATTGTGAGCCTCCGCCGGTTCGTGCTTTATAGTAAAGTTTGCCCTGGTGGGCTTCTACAATATTTTTGGTAATGGCAAGGCCTAAGCCGGTTTGCTTCTCGCCCCCGGTAGCTCTTGTGCTGAGAACAGAAAAGGCTTTAAAGAGCTTGCCCTGTTCCTCTTTTGCTATTCCCTGGCCTTGGTCGGCTACACAAATCAGTGCGGTATTGCCATCCCTTTTCAGATTAATATCAACCTTGGCATTTTTGGGGGAGTACTTGATAGCATTGCTGATTAAATTATCAATAACCTGCTTAATTTTAACGTCATCAAGCTGAGTGCAAATTGAATCGGTAAGTGCGAGATTTAGCTCTATGCCCTTGTTGAGCGCCTCATCATTGTAGAGGTCTGCTCTCTCCCGCAGCAGTTCAGTCAGGTCGAGCTCGCTTAAATTGAGCTCGGATTTTCCACTTTCTATAGCAGAAACATCCAGCAGGCTTTCCAGGAGTTCTATTAAGCCGAGGCTGTTTTTTTCTATCATACTGGCCATGGTGTTCACGCGTTTGTTATCGACATTTTGATGGCGAATGAGGCCTGCGGCAGTTTTCATTGCGGCCAGTGGGCCGCGAATATCGTGCGCTGCCGTTCCCAGTATGCGGTTCTTGTCTTCGTTTAGCTTTTTTTGATTTATAAATGCTTCAATCCTGTCGGCACCGCGGTTAATGCGGCACAGTAGCTCTTCGGGTAAAAAGGGTTTTGGCAAAAAATCGTTTGCCCCGGCCTTTATGAATTGCGCTGACAAGGCCAGGCCTTCCTGACCGGAAACACCAATAATTTCCAGTTCGCTGCTGCTTTTAATGTCCCGCAAAGCTGAGGTGAGTTGCAGGCCGTCCAGGCCTTCCATAAAGCAGTCGATGACAGCAATTGAGATATTGGGGTGTTGCTGAATACATTCGAGCGCATCTTTGCCGCTGCCAGCGGTGTGAATTTGGTAATTTTGTACGTGCAGGAGTTTCTCTGTGGCCAGCCGTGAAGCGCGGCTGTCGTCAACTACCAGTACCTCCACGTGTCTGTTTAGGTAGATTCGTCGCACCGCCCAGACAACATACTCCAGGCTGAATTTGCCAGATTTATGGGCATAGTCGGCAATACCCCTGGACCACAAATCTTCTTCTGTGGCGCGATCGCCCGTTGCGGTAAACACCAGCGCTGGCAGGTCGCGCTCGGTAACCAGCTCTACCGCTTCGCCCTCTGGGGCGTCTGGCAAGTGTAGATCCACGATGGCGACAAAGTAGTCTTCCCTTGAGTGCATGAGAATTTCTTTGGCGCTTGCGTAGTCTTCAGCAACATCACACTGGAAACCATGCGTTTCAAAGATAAGTGTACTCAGGATCCGCGAGAAGGAGCGAGTATCTTCGATGATAAGAACTTTTTCGGTCATGTTGTTTGTGGGACGCAAGAGGAAAGATAGCTCCATTAACTTTAGCTCAATGTTTGAGTGGCGGAGAGGAGTCTCGCGCCGATTCAAGGGCCCGTTTATTTATGCACTTAGCAGGCTGGTATGACCAATATTGTTGGCAGTGGCTTGTCTCACGAGAGGTCTTTAGGTGTGAGAATCCCATTGGGAAGTTATCCATTTGGGTTTTTATCTTGCACAAATGCACAAAAATCAATGTTTTGGCGTGATTTATCAAGTATTTGCACGGCGAAGGTACCAGAATCAGAGCGTTTTAATTGGACTGTCCAAAAGTAAGCTTGAATCGGTGTGATCAATCAAATACAGTGTAACCGTTTACATTGGTCAGGCCGCTTTGCTCGGTCGGTACAACTGCAGACCTTAAATTTAACTGCTCGATACATAAACATAATCAGGAGCATGCCAGCATGAAGTTTAGAAACATTTATTTGATTACTGCCGCAAGCGCTTTGCTAGCTGCTTGTGGTGGCGGTGGTTCGTCCACGCCTTCGCCAACACCGCAGCCCACAGCAACCCCCACCGTTGAGCCCACAACAGAGCCTTCGGGCCCTTGGACTTGCCCAACAGACGATAGCCTCTATTTCTGTGACGATTTTGAAGACGGAACCTTTGTCGATCGCTGGGATGACAAAATCTCAGGTTACGGCCTTGACGACCCCGGTGTTTTTGACGTGCTGGATGAAGGTACTGCAGGCAAATCGCTTCGTTTTACCGCCGGCACTCGCGGCGAGTTGAACGAGGGTGAACTCATTCTGGTTAAAGCTGCCGAGTTTAGTGGCGTTAACAGCGATTATTTCGTTGAATACAAAATCCGCCCTCGCCAGAACGGCAATACCGGCAATAAATACCTCTATGGCATGGTTCGCTATCAGGCCCCATTAGAGTGGTATTACGGCGGCCTCAATATGCAAAACTCCTCTGCATCCACGCAGGTAGAGGCAGGCACCGCAAGCCCAACGGGTGGTATTAACCGCGCGTCTCAAGTGAAGCAGCCTGTCGAGCTGGGTACGATAGGTGCTACCGATGGCGTCTGGTACACCGTTCGTGTTGATGTGGTTGGTTCAACCCTCACCACCTACCTCGACGGTGTACAGCAAGGCGAGTGGACCGATCCGGACGCTCTCTATGACGATGCAGGATTAATCGGCTTTTTCACCTTCAACCGCTCTTTTGAAATTGACTACGTGAAAGTAGGCGACCCGGCCGTTAAGCCCGTGCAGTTGCAATTGGACTACAGCGATAGCAGCTGGCTTACCGCTGCTGACGGCGACCCTCTGGTAGTCAATGTTACCGCCCTTCAAAGCGACGGCACCACACCGGATACTTTCTCTGCGAGCTCCAGTGACGAGAGTGTGGTGAGCGTTGCCGCCGATGGCAATGCAGTTACCCTCACGCCACAGGCAGCAGGGCAAGCGAGCATTACTTTTACGGCAGGGTCTGATTCCAGCGTACAGCGCGTAATCTCTGCGGAAATCGAACCGGCCTGGATTATGCCGACGACTGACTACGGTGATGTAAGTGCACGCTTGAGCCCCACTTCCACGGACGAATACATCGATTCTACTCTCACTATTACCTTTGATGACGTGCCATCGCTTGGAACAACAGGAGAAGTACGTATTTTCGATGCCTCTAATGATGAAGTTGTCGATCGCATTAAGGTGATGGGCGAAACTGAGGAGCTGGGTTATGCCGGTCAGAGTAATGTTCGTGTGGTTAACGCGGCCTTGATTACGGTTAATGGCAACGACCTGGTGATTACCCCACACAGTCAGGCTCTTGATTATGCCAAAGACTACTACGTGGCAATTGGACCAAATGTGGCCACCGGTGTTCAGTTGAACGGCGTCGACTTTGTTGGTCTGGGCGACAATGCCAACTGGACTTTCAGCACTAAAGCCAGCGGTCCGGCCAGCAGTGCTGCCAGTTTGACCGTGGATGACGATGGTTCCAGCGCCGACTTCCTCACGCTGCAGGGCGCCTTGGACTGGGTGATGGAAAATGCCGATAAAGACGCTGAATTTACCATTAACCTTCAGGATGGCAGCTACAACGAACTGCTATTCCTGCGCGATAAAAACAACCTGAGCATTGTTGGTGAGAGCCGCGATGGCGCTGTTGTTGAGGCTGAAAACTATGAAGGCCTTAATGGTGGCAGTGGTTCTAGTGCACCTTCTGGTTCCGCGCCTGGTGGTGGACGTAGTCTGTTTCTGGTTGAAGGCGTAGATATGCTTACCCTGGAAACCTTAACGTTGAAGAACACTCACCTGCGCACGACCGCAGGAGGCGATCAGGCCGAAACCATTTACTTCAACTCCAGTAATCGTCTTATTGCTAAACAGGCTGCTTTTATCTCCGAGCAGGATACTCTGCAACTTAAGGGCTACAACTGGTTCTACGACTCACTGATTGCGGGTAATGTGGATTTCATCTGGGGCTACAGTGTGGCAACTGTATTTGAGCAGAGTGAAATTCGTTCGCTGGGCGATTCCAAGTATGCCGGAGAAGCAAGTAGTGGCAGCGGAGGCTATTTGGTGCAGGCCCGCAACAAAAGTGCAAGTGACCCCGGTTTTGTCTTCCTTAACTCAACGCTCACTCATGCTGCAGGCCCTGCTGGCATAGTGATTGATGCGGGAACAACTCACTTGGGGCGTTCGGGCGGTGACACCACCAAGTTCGATCACGTAACCTACATCAACACCGCCATGGGCGACCACATTGCCGATATCGGCTGGGCGTACCTGGGTATTAATGGGCAGCCTGCATCAACCCCTCTGACGGCAACGGCAGATTCCGGTTGGCGTGAATACGGTAGCACCGACCTGCAAGGTGCTCCTTTGGATCTCAGCAGCCGCTGTGGCGATAGCGACAGCTGCTACCTGCTGAGTGAGGCGGAAGTGGCTGAACGTTTCTGCAACCGCGCGCAGATATTTGCCTCTTATAACAATGGCGAAGGCTGGGACCCATACCCCAGTGATAGCAGTGATGATGACTGTGATGTCGTTGCTGCGGAAACCTGGTCTGGCAATGCTACCCAGTTAGGTAAAACCACCACCGGCATCGCCGGAAGTATTGTTTCTCAGACGGATACCGAAGTAACCTTTACTGCTGACGGTGGTAAGTTTGAGAGCCAGAAAACCTCCATGTATGTTGTATCGCAAGATGTGACTGGCGATTTTACTCTCACTGCCAAAGTTAAATCTGTTGGAACCTTGCGCGAGAGCTCTAGCTATCAGTTCCCGGCTGGTCTCATAATGTGTGAGTGCGATACCGCCAATGTGGACCACAACGGCCTGTTAGCCAACGTAAGTGTGAATGACATAACCGGAGATAGCACCCCCCAGTTGGTGGCAACCTACGGTCATGTACTCGCCTCCGACGGCTCTTGGGCAAAAACCGGGAGTGATGCGGTAACGGCTGGAGACCAGCTCTACCTTAAACTGGTAAGATCAGGGCAGGAATACACTGGGTCCTATTCAACGGACGGTGGCGCTACCTACACCGGCTTGGGTGGCGGTACCTTCACCAGCTTACCGGACTCCCTCAAAGTAGGTCTGTTTGCAGCGCCCAACGGTAGCGATGAACAAAGCTTTACCTTTGAGGATATTACAATTACGCAATAATATTTTTGTGTTCAGGGACGAAGGCTGGCTCGCGCCGGCCTTTTTCCGTTATTAACAAAGAGAGACAACAAATGAAGATGTTCAAATTAGCATTAATAATGTCCCTGCTTGCGGGCGTTGTCGCCTGCGGCGGGTCTTCCGGTGGTGGTGGCGGAACGCAACCTACCGCTGAGCCGACTACAGAACCAACTACAGAACCAACAACTGAGCCAACAACTGAGCCCAGCTTGGAGCCTTCGGGCGAGCCAATGGGTGATGGCGGCTTTGCCGGTTATAACTTTGATTTGAAAGGCGGCGCCGATGGCAACAGCTACACCGTGAACAACGGTGCAGATTTGCAGCAGTTGTTGGACGATGCAAATGACTCCAATAGCCCGATTACCATATACGTCGATGGCACCATCACCGATTTTAATACCGGTACCGGTGGTTCTATTCAGATTAAAGACATGGACAATGTTTCCATTATCGGTGTGGCGGATCGTGGTGAGTTCGATGGTATTGGCATTAGTATTCGCCGAGCCAACAATATTATTATTCAAAACCTGAAAATTCACGAGGTACTTACCTCGGGTAAAGACGCCATTTCTATTGAAGGCGACGATAACGGTACAACCACCAGTAATATCTGGATCGACCACAACGAGCTTTACGGCAGCCTCGCAGTGGATAAAGACTATTACGACGGTTTGCTGGACACCAAGAATGGTGCGGAAAATATCACTATCTCGTACAACTATATTCACAACCACTGGAAAGCCAGTTTGCATGGCAGTAGCGATAATGACAGCGGTGATCGAAAAATTACCTTCCATCATAATTACTTCGAAAAACTGGAATCCCGTGTACCCTTATTCCGCTTCGGCCAGGGCCACATCTATAACAACTATTACAAAGACATTAATTCCACCGCCATTAATTCGCGCATGGGCGCAAAAATTCTGGTAGAAAACAATGTATTTGAGAATACACAAAACCCTATCGTCTCATTTTATTCGAGCGACATCGGTTACTGGAATTCCATCGGTAACGAGTTTACCGGGGTAAACTGGACAGCCCCGGATGCAGATGAAGCTACTGCCGGGCCGGATGGCGTTACTGGTAACGACACAAGTATTACGGTTCCTTATAACTACACGCTCGATGCGGTGGACGGTGTTAAAGCGCATGTTATGGCCAATGCCGGTGTAGGAAAAATCGACCAAAGTTCAGTTGATATTCCAGACCCGGAAACCCCCGCAGGTGAGATTCCAACACCGGAGCCAGCCGTACCGGGTGATGTGACTTTGCCCTATTCAGAGAACTTTGCCGCTGCAGATGCGGATGAATTATTAAGTGCCGCCTATCGCGATGTGAGCGGTGCCAGTGGAACGGGTGTGCCCATGTATCACAAGGTAACCGGCACTGTGGAAGTTACAGCGCAGGAACTGACCATTACCGGTGCGCGGGTGTCTATCGGAAATACCACCCCTGCAGTTACCACCACCGAGGGTGATGCAGTTACTACTGGTGCGCTGGATTTGGCTTCGCCCTATCAGGTGAAATTCAAGGTGGTGAGTGTTGCGGGTACAACCACTAAAAAGTTTGCCCTCTATGTTGATAACAACACTCCCGGTCAGGCCAACTCCATCCATGGTGGCGACTCGAAATTTTATTCAGTGGCCCTGGATACCTTTACCCCAGGCGAAACCGTAACTGTTCCTGGCTTTGTTGCCACTAATGCGTCGTTTCTTACCTTGCGTACAGAAAGTGAGGCAACCATTACCATTGACGATTTGGTGATCGAAGCCATTGAGTAATTAATTTTTCGCAAAAGTACTTGGGAGCAGTTTTTCAGCTGCTCCCAAGTTTTTTGATCAGCGCCTCCTTCGGCTTTATCGCTAATCAAGCAGCTATTTTCTCACACTCTCTTGCGGCCCCAGATAACTCTCTTTTAAGCCGCCAGTATCCACGATGATCTTTTGAAATGTTAGCGCTGGGTCTACGCTATAGATGCGAATTTTAGTATTGCCAGCCTGTTTAATAACATGCTTGCTGGTGCTTACCCTTACACCATCATTTACCACTTTTTTCCAGTTGTCGTCAGTGCCATTAAAGCCATCCAGAGCGTCAATAATCTGAGGCTTTTCATCCCCTATTGCCACAGCATAGCGCAGCCCTCTGTTGGGTGATATGGGCCAGCTGGGTGCCAGAAGTAAATGCAGCTCGGCTTCACCCTCGCGAAAAAAGCTTACGTCGTATTCCAGGTAAGGTGCAGTGCCTGGGTCCTCAAAGCTTTTGTCGGTAATGGGAAAGGTGGACATCGAGCTGTGCGTGCGGCCGTGAAGTGGAATTTCTTCCCAGCCAATACCTTCTGCTTTACTGCCTCTGCTGGCGCTGGCAGCTTCTATGGAAATATAACCATCGGCTTCGAGAAAACCCTTGGCCTTTTTAAGCAGTGAGGCCGGAGCTTTGAACGCTACTACTTTAAAGTGCGCTCTGTTCCAGGCGGTGCCTTTCCCTACGATTAAACCTTCGCTCACACCCTCGGGCAGTTTTTTCCAGTCGATAGAAACGTCGACGGTTTCTGCGCTGGTAATTGTGCCGCTGGTGCTGCTGAGTTTAATCCAGTCGTCACTGGCGTTAAGTGTATAGCCGAAGGGTTTGGTGCCGCGGTTATACAACTCAAGTTTTTTTGTTTGCGTGCCGACTAAATCAAAGGATAAATCCTGCCCGTCCATCGCTGGCCAGGTTTCTACGTGGTTCTCTACGGCAATACTCAGTTCACCATAGTTGCCGGGGTTGTAGTTGTAGCTTACTGGCATTTGGTTACCTTGGGGGGCGTCCCAGTAGGTGTAGCCAATGTGCGGCTGGTTCATAAAGTGCTTCCACTTGCCGCCGTTTATACTGTGGTACTGTTGTGTCAGCTCTGCGTCCTGTTGAAAGTAGTGCTGGGCCAGATTTGCGTAATCGTTGGCATTGGCTCGGGCCTGGTTGGCGTATAAGCGATTTTTGCCCAAGGCGATATTTAAAAAGCTAATGGTTGCAGAGGCTTTTACCGGGTGAAGTACCAGCTGAAAGTAAGCGGATTTTTTCTCCGCAGGCATTTTTTCGTAAAGTGCTTCTGCGCGCGCTACCATTTCTTTTAATTCTTTTTCTATACGCTCTGCTTCGTTGTAATTTATCAGGCTGTATGTATCGGGCTCCATGCCTTCGGGTTTACGGCGACCGTTGTGTCGGGTGTAGCTGGTCATCAGCCATTCAATTTCATCCGCATATTGTTTGCCAAATTCTCGTGTTGCCCACAGTTTGCCATACTGCTCCAGGCGGGTTTTCGGCCATCGCTCCGGGTCCCAGGCCATGCGCAGAAAAAACTCCAGGGGGTATTCCATGGGTTTTAAATCGCCCACGTTAACAATCCACACTTGGTTCGCCTCATAGTGGTAGGCGAGATTCATCTGCTCCCAGATTTTTGCTATTGGCGTAACATTTAGCCAGCGATAGGAATAGGGCATTCCGACATAATCCAGGTGGTAGTAAACACCAGCGCCACCCGCGCGCTTGCGTTCTTCTGGCGTAGGAAGCCTGCGAATATTGCCCCAGTTGTCGTCCGCCCAAAGCAGTATGACATCCTCTGGCACACGCATGCCGTTTTCATAATAGGACTGAACCTCCTTATATAAGGCCCATACCTGGGGAACCTCGCTCACCGGGCGATCATCAAACACCTTGCCGAAAATTTCCCGTTGATCGGCGACAATTTGTTCCAGCAACTCGATGTTTTCTGTTTCGCTCATAGGCTGGTCTTCCTGACCGCGCATAGCAATGGTGTAAAGGCTCTCGTAGTTTTTATGCCGTTCAACCCCCTGCTGCCAAAAGTCGTAAAGGTTTTTCGGGTTCCTGGCATAGTCCCAGGGGCCTTCACCATAACGGTTCCACTCTTTGTCCGCGCGCATCAGGGGTTCGTGGTGGGAGGTTCCCATAATAATGCCGTACTCGTCGGCGAGTATCATATTGTTAACATCGTCGTCGGAGAAGGCGTTGTTCCACATGGCGGGCCACAGGTAGTTGGCCCGTAAGCGCAGCATCAGCTCAAATACTTTTACGTAAAATTCATGGGTGTAGTTACCGTGGTTTTCGGCTACCCAGCTACTGAGTGAAGGGGCTTCGTCGTTAAGAAAAATACCGCGATATTTTACTTTTGGAATTTCTTGTTTGAGGGTACCTTTCAGTGCGTATATTTCTTTTTTCTGCTGGCTGGGAACATCGGCCCAGTAATACCAGGGAGAGACGCCAATTTGCTCGGAAACATCATAAACGCCATAAATAGTGCCGCGCTTACTGGCTCCAGCAATTACCAGTGCGCGTTCAACGCCGGGCAAGGGTTTGTGCACTACTTGTAAGTGGTAGGCGTCCCACTTGCCGCTAATAGCGGCGGGGTCGATTTTTTTATCGAGGATAAGCTGGTCGATAAGCGCGCTTTTACCCATGGTGCCCACAATAAGCGCGTCTTTACCCAGCGCCTGTTGATTGTGGACGATAGCAGGGGTTTGAGCACTGACTCTGTGAAAGTCAGCCTGTAAATCACCTACAGCTCGAATAACGCCCTTGTGGTCTGCGGTGTCTACATACACTTGTGCTGTAGCGCTCTTGCTTACCAGCGCAACTGCGCCACGTCGGTTCTTTTCACTTATGTAGGGCTTGTCGCCAAGGGCGTAGCTCTGGGAGCCTGCCATAAGCAGGGCGATGAAGACGGAAAACAGCGGTAAGAGGCGGGTAGTAAAGTAGTGCATCTTTAACTCCTTATTTATTCTTGATGCCGGGCATCTTTAAGAGTTTATTTGAAGGCGCAGCTTGAACCTTGGTGTTATAGTTTATCTGACTACAAGGTCTTTCGTCGACACATTTGCTTCTGTGCACGATTGTGCTCGATTGATAGTACTGCCAGAATTAGGTGTATTCACCAAAACACAACGGCAAAAGCTATACAGTGTTCAAAACCATAAGGCGATGGAAGCGCTGAAATCATAGCTTTAAAGCGTGTACTGCTTTTTTATGATAAACCTGCAAAACATACATAAATCCTACGGGACGAACTCTCAACGCTTACATGTGTTGAAAGGCCTTGACCTCAACATTGGTAGTGGTGAGTTGGTCTCGATAATGGGATCTTCTGGTTCGGGAAAGTCTACCCTCTTGAATATTCTCGGTATTCTGGACAGCTATGATCAAGGCCGTTACGAGCTGGCAGGAATCCCAATCCAAAATTTAAGTGAAAAACAGGCGGCCAGCCTGCGTAATCAGCATCTTGGTTTTGTGTTTCAATCATTCAATCTTCTGCCTTTTAAAACCGCTCTTGAAAATGTAGCCCTTCCTCTTTACTACCAAAAAGTGTCACGCAAAGAACGCAACAAGCGCGCTGAAGAGTTTTTGGAGCGTGTGGGCCTGGCAGACCGCAGCACTCACTTGCCCGGTGAAATGTCAGGTGGTCAGAAGCAGCGGGTGGCCATTGCTCGCGCACTGGTGACAGACCCCAAAGTGATACTTGCAGACGAGCCCACAGGTGCACTTGACAGCGTTACCTCCAAGGAGGTGATGGCTATATTCAAGCAAGTGCACGGCAGTGGTAAAACCATTGTTATCGTTACTCACGAGGACGATATAGCAACGCAAACGGAACGCATAATTCATATAAAAGACGGCCAGATTATGGTCGACACCTAGTGGGTGTATACAGTGCTTGTTGATAGTCTTCAGGAAATATTTTTTACCCTTCGTAAAAATAAGCTGCGAACCTTTCTTACTGCCTTTGGTGTATTTTGGGGGATTCTAATGCTTATCCTGCTTTTGGGTGCGGGGCGAGGCTTGGAAAAGGGCATCGAAGCGGGTTTTGGCAGTGACGACCGAACCAGTATCTGGATTCACTCCGGCAGAACAGCTATTCCTTTCAAGGGTATTCCACACGGGCGTCAAGTTGAGTTCACCGAAGACGACCTGGTCGCCTTGCGCAGGGAGTTTAGCGATATTCAATATTTATCGACCGAAAACATAGCAGGGGAGCGCTGGCGTCGAACAATTAATGTAACCTACAAGAATAAATCAGGCGCTTATGGCGTACTGGGTGTAGCCGACGAATTTTTTAATATAAAGCGTTTTATAGACTACCCCTTTGGCAGAACGCTGAATGTGCTCGATACTTCGGAGATGCGCAAGGTTGCCATTATTGGCACCGCTGTGCGCGATCGTTTGTTTGGCAAAGACGCGGACGCGGTGGGTAAGGAGATCACTTTTCACGGTATTGTGCTGCAAGTGGTGGGCGTATTTCATGACCCCGGGCGAGAAGGGCGCATGTCGGAGCGCTTATACATTCCTCTTTCCACCTTCCAGAAAACCTTTGGTCGCGGCAATAAAATAGGCTTGATCACCCTGACACCAAAACCGGGTGTGGATTCCTACAAACTCGAAGACGATGTGATCAGCTTTTTACAGCAGCGCCACCGGGTTGCACCGGACGATCTGCGCGGTATTCGTGCCAGCAACAAAGCCAAGCAGGTAGAGGAAACCACCCGGGTCTTTGGCGCTATATCGGCATTTATCTGGTTTGTGGGTTTAGGTACTTTGGCCGCAGGTATTGTGGGTATTAGTAACATTATGATTATCACGGTGAAAGACCGTACCCGTGAAATAGGTGTGCGAAAGGCTTTGGGGGCGACGCCTCTATCCATCGTGACGATGGTTTTGACTGAATCGATTATGGTTACCGCCATGGCTGGCTATTGCGGGCTGGTTATTGGTGTTGGCTTAATAGAATTGGTTGCCATGGCGGTTGAAAGTGCCGGTGGTAGTATGGGTTTCTTTCGCTCACCGGAAGTGGATATTTTTGTGGCCAGTAAAGCCATTGTTATTTTGGTGGTCTGCGGCGCACTGGCAGGTTTGGCACCGGCTTTACACGCGGCAAAAATACACCCTATTGAAGCAATGCGAGAATAAAAATGTATATTTTAGATCGCGATATTTGGCAGGAAATATTTGATAGTGTGGCCCGTCACAAGTTGCGCGCGGTATTAACGGCCTTTGGTGTGTTCTGGGGTATTTTTATGCTGGTCAATTTGCTCGCTGCCGGCAAGGGCCTGGAAAATGGAGCCAATGCCAGTATGGGTAGTTTGAAAAATGCCATTTACCTTTGGTCTGGTCGGCCCACCAGTATTCCCTACAAGGGCCTCACTAAAGGCCGCTATATTCGGATGAACGATGATGATATGGCGGCTATTTTAAGGTTGAATGAAGTAGACCTGCTGGCGCCCGCTAATGGCATGGGGGACCAGTATGTTTCTCACGGTGTGCAGGGTGATACTTTCCGTATTTCTGGAAACTGGCCGGTATTTTTTACAGCAAAGGACTATCGCCTATCGGAAGGCCGCTTTATTAATGCCCTGGATTTAAAAGAAGAGCGAAAAAATGTTGTTATCGGCGAGACCGTGCGCGAGATCTTATTCGGTGAAAATGCTACTGCCGTTGGCAAGCAGATAAAAATACTGGGCGTACAGTTTCAGATCGTGGGAGTGGTGCGCCCATCGGCCTTAAATGACTGGGCGCAAAACGACTTAAGACGGGTGTTTTTACCGCATAGTACAATCAGGAAAACGTTTAATCAGGGCGATCGAGTGCACAGCATGATGATAACCCCCAAGCCCGGCATTGATGCCAATCTGGCAGAAGATAAAGTGATTAGCCTTTTAAAATCCCGTCACCGTATTCACCCGGACGATGTGGGTGTGATAGGCAGTTGGAACGCACAGGAAAGCTACCAGAATGTACAGGGGCTATTTAAAGGCATCGCCGCGTTCAGTTGGTTTGTGGCTATTGGAACCATCATCGCCGGTGTTGTGGGGGTGGGAAATATTATGCTTATTTCGGTGAAGGAACGTACCAAAGAAATTGGTATTCGCAAAGCCATTGGTGCAACACCTGGGTCGATTGTTGGGGCCATATTGCAAGAGTCACTGGTTATCACCTTTGTGGCGGGTTATCTGGGGCTGGTTGCGGGTGTCTTTACTATTGAGCTGGTAGCCAGGTTTACGCCAGAGGCCAGCAAAACATTTATGAACCCAGAAGTGAGTTTTTCCACGGCAATGTGGGCGATTGTGGTGTTGTTACTTGCAGGCGCGTTTGCATCTATTTTGCCGGCAAAGAAAGCGGCTGGCGTTAACCCCGTTATCGCCCTGCAAGACGAATAATAAGAGGATGTTCAATTAATGAAAAAGTTTTTTGGAATATTTACTGCAATCGTAATTGCCGTTGTTTTCGTGGGTACTGCTGTTTTTCTCTATAACAAGTCTCAGCAAAAACCCGTGATATTTGAAACGGAAAAGCCGCTTGTAACCAATATTATTCAAAAAACCGTCGCCACCGGAAAAATCATTCCACGAAAAGAGGTGGAGATTAAGTCGCAGGTTTCGGGCGTGGTTGAGAAAATCTATATGGAGGCCGGGCAGGCTATTGGCAATGGGGACCTAATTGCAAAAATCCGAATCATTCCGAAAATAGAACACCTTAACCGCGCGGAATCCGAGCTGGAAACAGCCAAGCTGCAGTTTGACAACGCCAAGCGCGAACTGCAAAGGCAAGAGAAACTGTATAAAGAGAATATTATTTCAGAGTTTGAGTTCAACAAATATCAGCACGCCTTTAATTTACAGGAAGAGACCCTGGAGTCGGCAGAGAGCAACCTTGCGATTATCCGGGAAGGTGCCTCACAGAAATCCGGCAAGGTGTCCAATCTGGTTCGTGCCACCTTACAAGGTTTAATTCTGAATATTCCTGTGAAAGAGGGTACGTTTGTAACGGAAACCAACACCTTTAATGCGGGTACTACCATAGCCACCGTGGCCAATATGCAAGATATGATTTTTGAGGGCACTGTGGATGAAGCAGAGGTGGGTAAGATCCACGAAGGTATGGAATTGCTATTAAATATTGGTGCAATCGAATCCGAGCCATTTACCGCTCAGCTGGAATACATTTCACCAAGAGGCTGGGATGACCAGGGCACCATTAAATTTCAAATTCGCGCCGCGGTTAAATTGCAGGATGATCGTTTTCTGCGCGCCGGGTACAGCGCTAACGCCGATATCGTTTTGGCAAAACGCGAGCAGGTGCTGGCCATTAATGAGCGTTTACTATTGTTCGAAGGCGACGAAACGTTTGTGGAAGTAGAAACAGCCCCACAGGTATTCGAAAAGCGACAGGTTAAAACAGGGCTTTCAAACGGTATACATATAGAAATACTGGAAGGGGTAACAAAAGGCATGTCCCTGAAAAAACAATAAGCAATTCTCTATTAATCAATATTTTCTAGAGCTTTTTCCAGAAGGCCGCTATGCGGCCGCTCCAGCAGTGAGCCTCGCTCACGCTCTAGAAGCGCGCAAAGCGCGCGCTCCCAGACTGCCCCACTAACCCTCCATATCTTCCAATTCCACACCCTTAGTTTCATAAACATACTTAAGTACAAAAAACACTGAAACTATAGCGCCGAGCGTATAGAGGCTGTAAGCAAACGCCAGGCCTGCGCCTGCGAGCAGTAATGGGAATGTAAGTGAGACCAGAAAGTTCGACCCCCACTGGGCAAGGCCAGCAACCGCCAGGCCGGAACCGCGAATCTGATTGGGGAACATCTCGCCAAGCATCACCCACATCACCGGGCCCCAGCTGAAGTTAAAGAACACTACGTAGGCATTTGCGGCAACTAAGGCAAGCACGCCCATGTTACCTTGAAGGCTGAGCGAACCTTGCTCATCGACAGTACCAGAAGCAAAGGCCACCACCGCTAGCGCCAGTGTTACCGACATGCCAATTGAGCCCCATAATAGCAGCGGCTTGCGGCCTACACGGTCCACCAATACTAAGCCTACAATTACTGCACCAATACTCAAAGCACCGGATACAACGTTTATTAACAATGCATCGTTTTCTCCGAAGCCCACGGCTTGCCACAGAACTGCACCGTAATAAAAGACCACATTAATGCCCACTAATTGTTGGAAGGTTGCCAAGCCAATAGCAATCCAGACTATGGGTCGGACTTTTCCTGTCACTTTATCAAGCAAGTCTGAAAATTTTGGCTCATGGTGGTCTTTAGCCAGAGATGCGTCAATCTCCGCTAATTTCCTACTGCCAGCAGCCTCACCATAGAGGCGTTGCAGAATAGGCAAGGCTTTTTCGGTTTTGCGTTTTACCACCAGGAAACGAGGGCTTTCTGGAATCATTAGCAAAGCGAACAAGAATATACTTGCAGGGATAAGCTCTATCCAAAACATCCAGCGCCAGGTTTCAAAATCCATCCATAAGGGATTGAGTGCTGAGCCAGAAATATCTGCCAGAAAATAATTACTAAGAAAAGCCATGAACAGGCCAGAAATAATCGCAACCTGTTGGATAGTCGCCAATGCACCTCTATAGCGAGCAGGGGCCACCTCGGCAATGTAGGCGGGCGCCATAACACTGGCTGCGCCTACCGCTAGCCCGCCGATAAGGCGGTAAATAATAAATTCGCCTGAGGAGCCTGCAATACCCGAGCCCCAGGCAGAAATAATAAAAAGCACAGAAGCGACGATCAGCATAAAGCGTCGACCAAAAGAATCTGCAAGGCGGCCAGCAAAAAAGGCACCAACGGCACAGCCGAGCAGCATGGAAGCAACGTTAAAACCGCTGGCAACACTGTCTGAATTAAACGCGGTTTTCAGGCCTTCAACCGTGCCGTTTATCACGCCACTGTCAAATCCAAACAAAAAGCCGCCGATGGTGGCGACACCGCTAATTAATAGAATAAATGCAAAATTTTCAGAATTTTGCTCTGGAGTTTCATTCATTTGAGCACACCTAGCTAATGGTTAATATTATTGTTATGCATCCGGCTTTTCTCTGCCGGCGTTAAACTTCAAAGGTGAAGCCTTGCTCCGTGAGGTTTTCATAGGCATCCTTGTCAAAACGGTACAGATTTGCCGCGCGGTGAGCAACGCCTTGTTGCTTTTCGTTGCAGGGGCTTAACAAATTCATTTTCATAATTTTTCTACGAAAGTTGGGTTTGTCCATTTTGATGTCCAAAATAGCTTCGTAGAGCTCCTGCAATTGCAGCAGGGTAAATTTTTCAGGTAATAAATTAAAGCCAATGGGGCGGTGTCTTACCTGGTGCTGCAGAAACTGCAGGCCGTACTGCACTATATCCGGGTGATCAAATACCAGCGGTGGTGTGTCGTGCACGTTAAACCAGGCGGCTTCGCAGGCATTTAAACCGGCGATCAAGGCGTAGTTATCCGCACTCACAAGGGCATAGTAGGCCACAGTTACCACACGCTCGGCGGGGTAGCGGTCCACTTTGCCGAATGTTTTCAATTGCTCCAGGTAATGGTGCTCGATACCTGTCAGCTCTTTCAAAAGGCGGCGTGCTGCGTCATTCAAGTCTTCTTTGTTGTTAACAAAACCGCCGGGCAGCGCCCATTCACCCTCGGCGATACCTTCTCCATGCTTGATCAGCAAGATTTTCAGTGCACTGCCTTCCAGGCCGAATATGAGGTTGTCGATGGACAAGCCTTTCATAATTCCTTTGGGCGGCGGGAAGGGTGCATTGCTGTAGCTTATTATTCTCTTCTCACTCATTGTTCAGGTTTTGGTCCTAATGTAACTGGCCGAGGCATTATTACATAGCTGGCGCAACACTGAGAGGGCTATTATATCTCTTGTTGTCAAAAGGACAATAAGGCTATACTTGCGGTCCTGCACGGAAGTCATAGATGCTGTATTCTGCAGCCCATAAAAGTCTCTACACAGGCTAATAATCATGCTGTTTCTTGGAATTGATGTAGGAAGTTCTTCGGTAAAACTCGCCGTTTTGGATGGCGATACTGGTAAGCCTTTGGCTTCTACCCAGTACCCGGACACAGAATTGGATATTCTTAGCCCCCAGAGTGGCTGGGCGGAACAGCAGCCAGAGACCTGGTGGGAATGCATCAAGCAGGGTTGTACCAAGCTATTTGCCAAGCCTGGTGTGGACGCTGCGGCTATTGAAGCCATTGGTATTTCCTACCAGATGCACGGTTTGGTGCTGGTGGACCAACAGCAACAAGTGATTCGTCCGGCAATTATTTGGTGCGACAGTCGAGCGGTTCCTCATGGCGACGCAGCGCTGAGCGCTCTCGGTAAGGATTATTGCTTTGATCATTTATTGAATTCGCCCGGTAATTTCACCGCTGCCAAGTTGCGTTGGGTGCAGCAGAATGAGCCGGAAAATTTCGCGAGAATTCACAAAATGATGCTGCCCGGAGACTATGTGGCGATGCGTTTGTCCGGCGAGATAAACTCCACAGCTTCCGGCCTCTCAGAAGGCACGCTCTGGGACTTTAAAGAGCAGCAGACAGCAAAAGCCTTATTACAGCACTGGGATATTCCCGAATCACTTTTACCCGATTTGGTGCCCAGTATGGGTGAGCAGTGTCGGCTCAGCGCCACTGCGGCCGGAGAGCTGGATTTGCGAGAAGGGGTCAAAATCAGCTATCGCGGTGGCGACCAGCCTAACAATGCACTGAGTTTGAATGTGTTGAACCCAGGTGAAGTTGCGGCTACAGCAGGCACTTCCGGGGTTATCTATGGGGTTACCGACCAGCCCGCCGCGGATCTTGAGCAGCGGGTGAATACTTTCCTTCACGTGACCAACACACAAGACGCGCCTCGCAATGGTGTGCTTGTTTGCGTTAATGGCGCAGGCCGTTCTTTCAGCTGGTTGCGCCAAATTCTCAGTGTGGATGGCAAGCCGGTGGACTACGTATTACTCAACACTTTGGCCAGTGAAGTTGCTGTGGGTAGTGAAGGGCTCACATTTTTACCTTTCGGCAACGGCGCTGAGCGTATTTTTCAAAACCGTGTTTTGGGTTCTCATTTACAGAACATCGATCTCAATCGCCACAGCCTGGGTCATATTGTTCGGGCGACTCAGGAAGGAATCGTGTTTGCTCTCAATCAGGGCTTTGAGGTACTTAAATCCCTCGGCGGCAGTTGCGACGTGGTACGTGTGGCAAAAGGCAATATGTTCCTCAGTGAGGTGTTTGCCAAGGCATTTGCAAATACCACTCAAGCCGCGGTAGAAGTATACGAAACCGATGGAGCCGAGGGTGCGGCACGGGGTGCAGCAATCGGCTGTGGCTACTATGCTTCAGCCAGAGAAGCGTTCGGTGGTTTGACACGAATTAATGTGATTGAACCAGAATCCGGTTTAATAACGCAATATCAGCAGGCCTATAACACTTGGTTGGAAGGGCTTCCGGTATAAAAGCTCAAATAGCCTCAAATACGAAACAGCCTGCAAGATACGCTAGATACGTATTTTGATTTTTTTGGCAGGCTACAGCATAAAACAATAACTTTTAAATACAGGTAACGAACTATGACTGTTCTCGTTGGAGATAAAGAATTTTTCCCCGGAGTAGGCAAAATTGCCTTCGAAGGCCCGGACTCTGATAACCCGCTGGCTTTTAAATATTACGATGAAAATCGTGTGGTTGCCGGTCGCAGCATGAAGGACTTCTTCAAGTTCGCTACCTGTTACTGGCACTCATTCTGCGGTACTGGCGGAGACCCCTTTGGCCCTGGTACGCAGCTTCGCCCCTGGCTTGAAGGCCCAGATGCAATTACCCGTGCGAAATTAAAAATGGACGCGGCCTTTGAATTTTTTACCAAAGTGGGTACGCCTTATTTCTGCTTCCACGACATCGACCTTGTAGAAGAGGGTGCAAGTCGAGCAGAAACTCACGACCGCTTGCAAACCATCGTCGACTACGCCAAAGAAAAGAAAGCCGCTTCTGGTATGAAGCTGCTGTGGGGCACCGCTAATCTGTTTTCTAACCCTCGCTATATGAACGGCGCATCCACCAACCCGGATTTTAATGTAGTCGCCTATGCTGGCGCTCAGTTAAAAGATGCGCTGGATGCAACCATCGCACTGGAAGGTGAAAACTACGTGTTCTGGGGTGGCCGCGAGGGTTACATGAGTTTGCTCAATACCGACATGGGCCGCGAGCAAGATCATATGGGGCGCTTTCTGACGATGGCACGTGATTACGCTCGGGCTCAGGGTTTTAAAGGTACTTTCTTTATTGAACCTAAACCTATGGAGCCTTCCAAGCACCAGTACGACTTTGACAGCGCCACCGTTATTGGCTTTCTGAAAGCGCATGGCCTGGATAAGGATTTTAAACTTAACATCGAAACTAACCATGCAACACTGGCGGGTCACACCATGGAGCATGAGCTTGAGGTGGCGGCAAACGCAGGTATGCTGGGCAGTATTGATGCCAACCGTGGCGACTATCAGAACCAGTGGGATACCGACCAATTCCCCTACAACATTACCGAGACCGTGGAAATAATGTTGGTGTTATTGCGCAGTGGAGGCTTGCAAGGTGGTGGTGTTAATTTCGATGCGAAAACGCGTCGCAACTCAACCGATCTTGTGGATTTATTCCACGGGCATATTGGTGGTATGGATACATTTGCCCGCGCCCTGCTAATTGCTGCAGACTTGTTGGAAAACTCGCCACTGGAAAGCATGCGTAAACAACGCTATTCCAGTTTCGATTCTGGCGATGGTGCCGAATTTGAGAAAGGCAATCTATCACTGGAACAGTTGGCCACTATTGGCGACAGTAATGGTGAGCCACCGCAAACCAGCGGCCAGCAAGAACTGTATGAAAATGTTATTAATCGCTATATCCGATAAATCTGCATCCCACTGACTAAAAACAGAGCCTTAAGGGCTCTGTTTTTTTATGGATTAAATAAATATTCCAATAGTGAATGAGAGGCGAAAAATGAATACTCTTTCGAAATTTTCTCTAATAGGTAAAGCGCTGGTAGTAATTTGCCTGTGTTTCATGTCCTTCGCCTACGCGGAGGATATTCCCGTGTACAAAGACTCCCGTCAGGCCATTGATAAACGTGTTAACGACCTACTTTCTCGTATGACACTGGAAGAAAAACTGGCTCAGCTACAATCTGTTTGGTTGGGGCGCAGAGAATTTGAAAATGATAAGGGAGTCTTTCTGCCAGAAATCGCAAAGCCTTATCTGTCTCAAGGCATTGGCCAGCTTGGGCGCCCCAGCGAAAATAAACTGGTGCACACGCCGAATAAAGATGTACCGACCACTATAGCGTTTGTTAACCAAGTTCAAAAATGGCTGCTGGAAAACACCCGTTTGGGAATACCCGCTATATTTCATGAGGAAGCCTTGCATGGTCATGCAGCACTGCATGCCACAAGCTTCCCTCAGGCTATTGCTCTGGCCAGTACCTTTAATCCCGAGCTTATTCAACAAGTGTATGAAGTTAGCGCAGAAGAGGTGCGACGTCGGGGAGCGCAGCAAGTGCTAACCCCCATTCTGGATGTTGCTCGCGACCCGCGCTGGGGCCGCATTGAGGAAACCATGGGTGAAGATCCTTACCTGGTTGCGAGCATGGGCGTGGCGGCAGTACGGGGCTTTCAGGGTGAGCAGCCCGGGCTTATTCCTGATGACCGGGTAATTGCCACATTAAAACATTTATCTGGGCACGGAGAGCCGCGCGGCGGGCTAAATACTGCGCCAACCCCGGTGGGTGAGCGCGAGTTGAGAGAAATATTTTTATATCCCTTTGAAGCCGCCGTAAAACTCGCCGGGGTGCGCAGTGTCATGGCCTCTTATAACGAAATTGACGGCATACCCTCTCATGCCAATAAGAAGATGCTTCGCGATATTCTGCGAGATGAATGGGGTTTTGAGGGCGTGTTGATAAGCGATTACTTTGCCGTAACAGAACTGATGACTCGCCACTACTTAACTGATAACGAGGCGGATGCTGGCGCACTGGCGCTGGCGGCAGGTGTGGATATTGAAGCCCCCGACGGTGTTGCCTATCCGCAGCTTGGAAAGTTGGTGGCCGAAGGTAAACTGGATGTAGCGTTAATTGATCAAAGTGTAAGTCGCGTGCTTCATGAAAAATTTATGCTGGGTTTATTTGAAAACCCCTTTGTGGAGTTGGACGGTGCAGATGCATTTATTGGCAATCCGGAGCATGTCGCCCTTGCACAGAAAACGGCAGAACAAGCCTTGGTCTTACTGAAAAATGATAAGCAACTGCTGCCGCTGGATGTCAATAAATTAAAGTCGATCGCTGTCATTGGCCCCCATGCAGATGAGACCCTTCTGGGGGGATACTCCGATGTGCCTCGCTCTACCGTCAGTGTACTCCAGGGTATAAAAAAATATGTGGGTGAGGCTGTAAGAGTTAATTATGCGCAAGGCACCATTCTTACTCAGAACTATTGGCAGGCCGGGGAGGATTCCCTGGTGGCAAATTCCCTGTCCAAGGAGCGCTGGCATCAGGATGAAGTGCAATTACCCAGCGCGAAAGACACAAAAGGAATGATTAAAGCTGCGGTGAAAGCGGCCAAAAAAAGTGACGTGGCCATCGTGGTGGTAGGGGATAACGAATCCACCTCCCGTGAGGCCTGGGCCGAAACCCATTTAGGGGATTCTACACACCTGCAGCTTTTCGGCGAACAGCAGCAGCTGGTGGATGCCGTGTTGGCCACAGGCACACCAACGCTTGTGTTGCTTATCAACGGCCGACCCTTGGCGATTTCAAAAATTGCAGAGCAGGCGCCAGCGATAATCGAGGGGTGGTATCTGGGCCAGGAAACAGGCACCGCAGTGGCGCGGGTTATTTTTGGTGATGTAAGTCCAAGTGGCAAGTTACCAGTGAGCATACCGCGCTCCGTTGGCCACTTGCCTGTTTACTACAACTACAAACCCACCGCCAAGCGCGGCTATGCTTTTGCAGAAACAAGCGCGCTTTATCCTTTTGGTCATGGCCTCAGTTATTCGAAATTTGAATACAGTGACCTGAAGGTGGATGAATCCAAAGCCCGCATAGATGGCAAAGTGCAGGTGAGTTTTACACTTAAAAATGTGGGTGGCGTAGCTGCAGACGAAGTGGTGCAGCTTTATGTTCGCGATAAAGTGGCCTGTGTTACTCGCCCAGTGAAGGAATTGAAAGCATTTGCGAGGGTTTCTTTGGAGCCTCAGAAAGCGGCGAAGCTAGTAATTGATTTGCCTGTTAACTTAATGGCGTTCTACGATCAGCAAATGCGTTTTGTGCTTGAGCCGGGAGAGATAGGCTTGATGCTTGGGAGTTCATCCAGTGATATACGCCTTGAGGGGAGTTTTAACATACTGGGGGAGACATCTATTGTGAGTAATAAGGCGTTCTTAAGTGAGGTAGCTATAAACCCTTAAGCGGAAAATATCTATCAGCGAGCGGAGTAGGTTTACCGGGATTTTTTTGCTCTGCTGGTTTAAAAACGGATTAACATTGTTTCTGAGGTTTGCTGCGTGTGAGCGTTTGGAATGCCAGAGGAATAAAAATTAAATACATCTCTAAGGTAGGAGTAAGTTCTTATCTTAGAAAATTCTCGGAGCTGTGTTTCAATTAAGAAATTGGTGTGGAGTAATATCTTGCTTGCTATTTAGATAGGCAGATTAGATAGGCAGATTAGATAGGCAGATTAGATAGGCAGATTAGATAGGCAGATTAGATAGGCAGATTAGATAGGCAGATTAGATAGGCAAAAAAAACCCGAGCCGTATTGGCTCGGGTTTTGTGTTTTAAAACGCCCTACTCAGCTGCGGTAATTGAAACGTTGCTAATCGTCAGTGTGCCTGCTGGCGAGTCTTTTACTTGAATGCCTACTCTCATGGAGTCCGAAGCGTCGAAGTTAAACCCGCCATCACCCCCAATTGTGCAGTCATAAGTAATGCCATCTAGCGTGAGGTTGGTTCCTCCGTTAATCCAGCAGCTCCATGCACCGGCTCCAGAGTCAAGCTGGGCGAATGGCTGAATGGGTGCTCCGCTGTCAATAAAGGCCTGGTCTGGCACGATGGTGAATCCAAATACGGCTCCGTCAAAATTTTGAGGGCCATCGTAGCGATACGTTAACTGGTGGTCGGCTTCTGTCGGTGAGTACGATACGCCGCCATCGTTGTAGTCTACTTCAAGGCCGTCAGAAACACTCCAGCCACTGTCTAAAGGAATATCCGAGCCACTTTCACCTTCATAGTAAACCCGCATGATCGACATAAAGGTACTAGGGTCTGTCGATCTACCAGCACCTTTCACCTGTATGCCTACTCGCTGAGTGTCTTCGGGTGCTGCTGACGGGGTGTAGGTTAAAACGTTTACGCCTACGCTGAGGTCGCTATTGTTTACCCATCCACTCCAATCTGCATCGTAGGAGCCGGAGTTTTGCTGAACGTAGGGCTGCAGATTAATTCCTGCGTCCTTAAATTCCTGAGTAATATCTACCACGTAGTTAAGCGTAACTCCATTAAAGTTCATGGGAGCATCTAATATGTACATGGCAATTTGGTCATCGTTAGCCCAGTCCGGCTCAACAACCACACCCCGATCTGCATCATAGGTCAGGGTATTGGTTCGCCAGTCGGAGCTCCAGCCCGGCAGACCGTCTTCAATGGGAATGTCTACAATGCCGGATTTTGGTGCGCCGACAAGTGACACGTGATCCAGGTATATTACCGCGCCTGCATTCTCAGCATAAGAAACCTCTACCGGTAACTGAATAGTGGATACACCCGGGGGAGAGTCGAAGCTGAAAGAAACCCGCTGCCATGAGCTGGTGACATCAACTTGCTTACTCTTAAGTGATGTCCAAGGGTCTTCCTCAAGTTTGGCCTGAAAATTGGCGATAGCACCATTGGTACCTAGTACCCAAGCTGAAAAATAGTAGGTGTGGTCTTCTTCAAGGGGCACGCCAACGGGGCCTGCGGCTATTTCCCAGCTGTTCTCGCCGACCGCACCGAGTGTGATTTTGTATGATTGCGCACCCGAGTAGTACTGATCAGTGCTAAGTTCGAAAGTCGCCTCGCCAGCGTTTGCATAGCCATTCCAGCCAGTCGCTTCAGTTTCGCTGTCTTCGAGGTTTCCATTGACGACTACACCACTACTCGGCAATGTCTCTGAGTTATTGGGTGGGGGTGCAGTAATGTCTCCGCTTATGCGTTCTTCGTAGTCTCCCCCAGAACAGGCGGCGAGGCCGAGAGCGGTAAAGCTTATTAGTAGGGATCTATATAACATTTTGCTTCCTTCTAATTATTATTTATAAATGTTGAGTACACTGTTGTTTTAGAAGAACCTCTTCCCCAGAAAGGACAGATAGTTTCTGTCTATTATTATCTTATGCAGTGCTTGACAGCTAGCATACCTGTGCAAATTTAGCGTGTCTAGATAATAGGTATAAGCATTATTTAAAACTTCTTAGCCTCTATGTTCCAATAAAAAATACCTACAATTTTCCAGTCTTTTAATTTTTTCCTTTTGAATTCAGCAAAATAGCGCTGGTTGACGCTTTTTCTGCGTTTGATGAAAAACAAGTGATAGGGGTTTAGGTGCGTATAAACTTGATTGTGGGTTTATTTTTGCTTGATTAAAGTCAGGTGGTAAAGCCGTTTTTTTTAGTGGTTATACCAATTTGGTGATTGGTAAGTCAGAGTGGGCGCTTCTCAGCGCGTTGCAAAATAAAATAACAGTTAGCTGAATCCTTCACCGTTATTTGCCGTTTGACTAACAGACATGATTGTTGCAGTATTTGTGAAGCGTAATTTTAATTCTTATAGAAACGCCTGTTTGTCTACAAGATAGTGAAACCTTGCAATAAAAATAAGAAGACTTAAGCACGCTTTAGTAGGTAGTGCGTTAGAACAGTGCAATTCGGCAAATAAACAATAATAAGAGAGTTTTCGTATGTCCGCTATTAACAAAAAAAATGGGGTTAGAGCTGGTATTTGCCTCGCATCGTCTCTGGTTGTGTTAACAAGTGCTTTGGCTGCGCAAAGAGCGTTTGCGCAAGATGATGTGGAGCTGGTGGAAGAGGTCGTAGTAGAGGGTACTCGAGCCAGCCTTCAAAATGCTCAGGATATCAAAAGAGAGTCAGACACTTTCGTCGATGCTATTTCCGCGTCTGATATTGGCTCCTTGCCCGACCGAAGTGTGCTCGAAGCTATGCAACGTATCCCCGGGGTGTCCATCGAGCGTTTCGCCGCAAGTAACGACCCCGACCACTTCGGTGTAGAAGGTTCCGGAGCCGTTGTTCGCGGTATGACCCAAACCCGCTCAGAATTTAACGGGCGCGACTCCTTTACTGCTAATTCCGGTCGTGGCCTTTCGTTTCAGGATGTTCCTCCTGAGTTGATGCAAACGGTAAAACTCTACAAAAACCAAACGGCCGACATGATTGAGGGTGGAATTGCCGGAACGGTTAACCTGGTTACTCGCAAGCCCTTTGATACAGACGGTATGCAGGTTGCCCTATCGGCGGATATGACCTACGGCGATATGGTAAAGGAGCACACGCCAACCTTTTCCGGTCTGTTCAGTAACCGCTGGGATACCGGCTTGGGTGAATTTGGCCTTTTGTTAAATGGCTCCGACTCACACCTAAAAGCCAGTTCTCACGGTATTCAGTCAGATAAATTCGAATTGCGCGGCCTGGATGAAATCACCGGCGTTGGTACAGCTAGTGGCACTGTTCCTGGCATTAATGTATCGAACCCTTATATATATGATGGTTCGTTCGGGCGAGGCGTTTCCGATCGCCAGCCTCGTCCCAATCCCGATGGTAGCGACCTGTTTTGTGTCAGCCCCGGTGCAGACGATACCTGCACAAACGAGGGTGTATTGATTCCGCACGGCTCCAACATCACTATGAAGAACGACGACAGGTATCGTAGTGGCTTAGCTGCAGCGGTTCAGTGGGAAAGCCCGGATGACACGCTCCAGGTAACGGTGCAGTACTTAAAATCAGATGCAAAGCTTGAGTGGGTTGAGCACTCACTTAAAAACCAGAGTGATTACCCGCCTTCAACCCAGTATTACCAGCCGAGCGATCAAGCACCGTACGGTTTCGATTCTGACGGTGTATTCAGCCATGGCGTACTTACCAATATTGCAGAAGGTTGGCGCGGTAACGGTGAGCAGATCCCGCAAAATGCTGATTGGTCCTCCGGTTCTGTTGAGCAGTACGGTATTCGCTTTGTTACCGATACCCGCCATCAGACCGAGCAAAATACAGTAGAAGATACATCGTTCAATATAAAATGGACCCCCACAGAGGCGATAGAGTTATCTGCGGATTTCCAGTATGTGGATGCTGTTACAAAAACAGACTCCAACACCTTGATGTACACCATATTTATGAATCAGGAGTATGACCTTCGGGGAGGTACGCCGAGCCTGACGATTTCCAGCCCATGGGCTTTGGCCACCGACGAAGAGATGGCATCCCGCAGCGCCAATGGCTTCGGTGACTTTACTAATGAGAACTATTTCTCGCAGTTGAGCTCGTACGTAAATCATGCCGCCATGGACCACACGCAGCGAAGCAATGGTGATTCCACATCCGGCCGTATTGATGGCACCTACTTTATTGAGGACAGCTTTATTACTTCCGTGCAGGCGGGTCTTCGTCGAGCGGAGCGAGAGCAAACGGTTCGAAGTTCTACCTACAACTGGGGTGCGCTTGAGCCACCTTGGCAAACTGGCGGCGGTGGTTGGTTGGACCAGTATCCTGAGTATGTGCTGGGTAAAACTTCAATACCCCGTTCCGATAAAGTTGACTGGAGCGATTTCTATCGCGGAGGTGTCGCTAATTTTGACTCGCAGGATCAGTACACCATTCACCCCTCAATGGATTTGATGAGATCATACGATCATTGGGAAGAAATTTTCTGGGATGATATTGGTGATAACTGCGGCGATTGGCGTCCGCTTGCGGGTCGAATTGATGAGGAAGCATTTGATGAAGACGGGAACTGTCTGAATCGCCCTCTGCACGATTTAAATGGTTCTTTCCGTGATAACGAAATCACCCGTTCCAAAGAAATTAATACCGCCTATTATTTACGTGCCGATTTCGAGTTTGACACTGCAGTGCGCATCGCTGGTAACCTGGGTGTAAGGGTTGTAACCATCGAGTCTGAATCCTTGGGTTATACAGTATTCCCCGATTTAAGACCGGGCCGCGCTGCACCAAGTGATTTTAATTCTGATACGTTTAACCCTTTCGATCAGGATTTGTATCCCAATCCGGCGGACGACCTGCCCTACGATTTGTACGACGACAGTTCGGCGTTTCTGGGTGATGTAAATAACTTCCTGCCACAAACTTGGAAAGACTTTGGCAACGGCGTGTCCTCACAGGATCTTGCTAAGCAGAGATACACCGAAACCCTGCCGAGCTTGAATATTAAAGCAGAATTTACGCCCGAGCTGCTGGGTCGTTTTGCGGTTTCTAAGGCTGTTGCATTGCCCGATATTGGCGATATGCGTAACTATGCCCGCCTTAGCGCTTCAGAGTTAAACTACTCCAGCTTGGACCCAGTATTTACCGCTGATAATCCACACCCAGATGCTCCCGATGGCTCTGGTACGGGTAATCCTCAAGACGACCTTGGTATTGATAAGCCCCAGCAAAGCATTATCGATAAAGACAGTATTTCACTGGGAGCCTGGCGCTCTGAAGGCGGCAACCCCTTCCTCAAGCCCATGGAGTCAACGCAGTTTGACATTTCTCTCGAGTGGTACTTTGCCGACGCGGGTAGTTTGACGGGAGCGTTGTTCTATAAAGACCTGAACAACTTCTTTATTACTGGAGCAATTGACCGTCAATATACCAATCCGGCGACAGGTGCCGGTGAAATAGCAACCTTAACCAGTAAGATGAACGGTGGTGAAGGTGAAATGCAGGGGTTTGAGGTCAACTACCAGCAGTTCTTCGACATGCTGCCTGGGCCGCTTTCCGGTTTGGGCACCCAGATAAACTACTCATACATCGATGCTAAGGGTGTGCCTAATACCGATGCGGGAACAGACGGTATTGATGCCGAAACCAACTCCGAAGAAATTGGTCTTGAAGGGCAGTCGGACCACACTGCCAACCTGATTCTCATGTACCAGAAGTACGGTTTGGATGCACGTATCGCCTATAACTGGCGGAGCGAATACCTGCTGACTTCTTACGACGTGATTTCTCGTATGCCCGTTTACGTAGACGACGCAGGCTACCTAGACGCCTCCATTTTCTACAATATTACCGACAACTTTAAAATTGGTTTGCAAGGCGTTAACCTGTCGAATACACAAACCAAGACCTACCAGCTGGTTGATGATGAGCTTAAGCTAGGCCGCTCATGGTTTATCAACGACCGTCGCTACAGCTTGGTGGTTCGCGCGAACTTCTAGTTCAGCAAGCACTTCGGTAAAATCTTAATCAAAGCGCACCTCTTGGTGCGCTTTTTTGTTTTGGACCATTTGTTTTCGAGCGTATTACTGCAAGAGCAAAAAAAATGAAGCGAATTGATGTATTGCTGGCGGAAAAAAGCCTGGCTAGATCCAGGTCTGAGGCTCAAAAACTGATTGCTGCAGCCGCAGTTGAGGTGAGAGAGCTTGGCGGCTGGAGAGCGGTTAGCAAGGCATCTGAAAAATTTGCTGAGCACTCAGAGTTTAAAGTCGCTGCTATTGAGGAGCAAAAATATGTGTCTCGAGCGGGTTTGAAGCTTGAGGCTGTACTAGCGAGCCAGGATCTGAGCTTGGAAGGTAAGCTTGCACTGGATATAGGCCAGTCCACAGGAGGCTTTACCGACTGCCTGTTAAAGCATGGGGTCGCGCATGTGGTGGGTGTTGAGGTTGGCAGCGGCCAGCTTGCGCCATCACTGCTGGGGGACCCAAGAATCACTACCTTTGAGAACTACAACGCACGCAAGCTGAGTCTTGCGGATCTGCGCCCTGTCTCACAAAACGGCTTTGATATTGTCGTCATGGACGTCTCTTTCATTTCTCAGCACTTGATTTTGCCTAGCGTGCCAAACACAATGAAGACTGGCGCGTGGTTAGTCAGTTTAGTTAAGCCCCAGTTTGAAGCTGGTAAGGCTGCCGTTGGCAAGCATGGCCTAGTGTCAGACCCGGCGGTGTACCGGCGTATAGAAGGCGAGATACGTGAACACCTCGAGGCTCTGGGCTTTATCATAAGAAGCTACGCCGAAAGCCCTATTCGCGGGGGTGATGGCAATCGTGAGTTTGTCTTGCTTGCGCAAAAACAATAAAAATGGACTGGAAATTTGGCACTGGTTCGTTCTTGGTCGGCAGTATTAGGCCAAGCTTTGATTGGGCCAAGCTTAGAAAGTGTGTACTACCAACATGGCCCGAAACTGTTCTACTCTGCTTAACATCGCTTGCTTGGCGAGCTCATGCCTGTTTCGGGGTTCTGCAATAAAGTCTCTATTGCTCTGCCTGCCTTTGTGCTGCTCACTACTAGCCTGTGGCGGCAGCAATGGCGGGGAAGATGAACCAACGCCAAGCCCCAACCCTTCTAGCAAACCGACTCCCACAGAAGAGCCCAGCAGCCTGTCCACGAGGGCGCCCCAACGTTTATTGGGTGATAGCACCTTGAGCGGTTTTATCACCTTTGATTCGGTACCTCACAGCACAAATGGTGCTTTGGATTTTAGCCGTACTGAACAGAAGCCCTCGCGCGGTGTGACGATTCTGGTATTAGGGGAGGATGCCGAAGTATTGCGCAGTGCGCGTACGGATGAATCTGGATACTACGAAGTGGGTGCGCCAGAGTCTGCTGAAGTGAGAGTGGTGGCGTTGGCCGAGCTGAAACAGAGCGGCACGCCCGGATGGAATTTTCTGGTGGTAGACAATACCGACCGTGGAGCTGAATATTCGGTGGTGGGTGAGCTGCAAAACGTCGACGCAGTGCCCCAGCGCAACCTGCATGCGGCTTCTGGTTGGGATGAGCTCAATGATAATTATGTAATGGAAAGCCTGAGGCCTGCTGCGCCTTTTGCCATACTGGATGCCACTTACGATGTTGTCTCTGCGCTGGCGGAGATAGATACCGGTTTTAGTTTGCCGGCGGTAAAAATAAATTGGAGTTATAAAAATATTGCCAGTGCAGGTAATGCGCAAGACGGTTTTATCGGTTCGTCCAAGTACGACCTTAGCTTGAAGGAAATCTTTATTCTAGGGGACGCGGCCAATGATTCCGATGAATATGATTTTAGTGTTATACAGCACGAGTTAGCACACTTTATTGAAGATTCTCTCTCCAGAACCGACAACATTGGCGGTGCGCATTCGCTCAGTGTTAAGCACGATTTAAGGGTTGCTTACGGCGAGGGTCTGGCGAATGCGTTTACCGGTATTGTGTCTAAGCAGCCCTATTATTTGGATGCTGCGGGTATTGATGCATTTTACCATTTAAGTATTAACCTGGAGAGTAATAGAATCTGGAATGCGGGATGGTACAGTGAGAACTCCGTCGGCAAAATAATCTACGATATTGCCGACGCTGAAAACGAAGACGGTGATGAATTGAGCTTGGGCCTTGCCGGTATCTACCATGTACTTGTGGATGAAAGCTATGTAAAAAGCGATGCGCTTACCAGTATTTATTTATTTGCTGATGTGTTTACGCGTATACATGGCAGCAGTAATGCCTCCGCTCTGAGTGCGATGCTCGAGCAAGAGCAAATATATGGTACGGGACGCTTTGGTGAGTATGAGATTAACGATGGTGGTGTAGATAATGCGCTGCCAGTCTATCGCGACATGGTTCAAGGAGAGCTGGTTGAGGTGTGTAGCGGTAGGCAGGTGGTGGAGTACAACGGTCTGGGTGTGAGTAAATTAATCCATTTAACTATCACTTCTCCCGGCCTTGTGACTTTCTTGATTCGTCGTACTGTAGGAGACTTAAATACTAACCCCGACGCAAAACTGTATTCTAATGGTAATCTTAGCGCTACTATGGATAGCCTGGTGATTAACAGTGAACGCGCTTCTTATACACTTGCCAGTGGAGCCTATGTGCTGGAAGTTTTCGACAACAACAATGTTGATGAGCTTGATTCAACAGGAGGTGAAGCATGTTTCAGCGTATCTGTTATGTAGCCTCTTTGCTTGCGCTCTTGTTAGCTCCGCTATCGTTTGGTTCTGATTATTATCAAAAACCCGGTGCTCCGGTGAGGTTAGCGGACCTGTCCGCCATAGAGCTTCAGCCGGGTGAGCTTACCACGGTAACAATCGCCTTTGTGGTAGGCAATGATGTGCAGCAACTGGACATTTATTTGCACCCGTCTAAAGACCTGCGCATTGTTAGCAGCCAAAACTACTGGACCTTTACTGGCCCAGAATTATCGGCTCGTGTCGAGTTGCAAGTAGAAGCGCCTCGTGCAGGAGATTACCCCCTGATGTTTAGCGCCGTCTCTTTGCAGGGGGACGTGAGTATGAGTCGTGTATTGGGTGCCAGGGTATCGGTGCCTTCGCCACAGCCCCTGGCAGCAAGAGCGGCTGCAGAAAAAATCGCCCCGCAAGAAAGTGCAAAAACTTTAAGCGATGGCCGTCGCATTCACTGGGTTCCTGCTCAGCCCCCCCGGTAAAATTCCTTGCGAGGCGCTTTGTTCTGCTACAATCGCCTCCATGCAAAATTCTGAACTCCTTCAACAACTTAACTCCGCCCAATGCCAGGCAGTGAGCGCTGAGCCGGTCAACCAGTTGGTGCTGGCGGGTGCTGGCAGTGGAAAAACTCGTGTACTGGTACATCGCATAGCTTGGCTAATTCAGCAACATGGCTTGTCTCCTCATCAGATTATGGCAGTAACCTTTACCAACAAGGCTGCCAAGGAAATGAAAGAGCGCTTAAGCGCCCTGCTTGAAGACAATATGCCTTTCAGTTCCCGCAGCTTATGGGTGGGCACTTTTCATGGTATCGCTCACCGGCTGTTAAAAACCCATTGGCAAGAAGCGGGCTTATCGCAAAATTTTCAGATTTTAGACAGTGATGATCAGCTACGTTTTGTAAAGCGCGTATACACCGCTTTAAATTTGGATGATAGCCGCTGGCCCGCCAAGCAGGCGCAGTGGTTTATTAACGGGCAAAAAGATGAAGGCATACGCCCGCAGCATATGGGTGAAAGCCAAGACCCCTTTCTGTGCACCATGAAGCAGGTTTACCAGGCGTATGAAGAAGCCTGTGAACGCGGTGGTGTTGTGGATTTTGCCGAGCTGCTGTTGCGCTCACATGAGTTGTGGTTGAAAAACCCCACATTGCTCACGCATTATCAAACACGCTTTCGCGCCTTACTGGTGGATGAATTTCAAGACACTAACGCAGTGCAGTATGCCTGGTTGCGTGTGTTATCCGGAAAAGCGAGTGTGGTTACCGCCGTTGGTGATGACGACCAAAGTATTTATGGTTGGCGCGGTGCAAAAATCGAAAATATTCAGCAGTTTGAAAAAGATTTTGCTCCAGTAGCGCTTACGCGGCTTGAGCAAAACTACCGTTCAAGCGCCACCATTCTCAACGCTGCCAACGCAGTAATACAAAACAATGCACAGCGTTTGGGGAAAGCGCTGTGGACCGATTCCGGTGATGGCGACCCTATCGATTTATACACTGCGTTTAATGAGCAGGATGAAGCGCGCTACATTGTTGAACGAGTAAAGGAATTTACCGATGACGCTAACTGCAATAACAGTGATTGTGCCATTTTGTATCGTTCTAATGCCCAGTCCCGAGTTCTTGAAGAAGCTTTTTTGCGTGAGGGGATCCCCTACAGAATTTACGGCGGGCAGAGGTTTTATGAGCGGCTGGAAATTAAAAATGCACTGGCCTATTTGCGTTTAATCGTCAATCGAAATGATGATGCGGCCTGGGAGAGGGTTATCAATACCCCCACGCGTGGTATCGGGGCGAAAACTATTGAGAATATTCGCGTATTCGCGCGGGAGCAGGGCTGCTCTCTTTATGATGCGATGATGGGGGCTGTTCGCAATAATGTTTTTACTGCGAGAGCGAGTAAGGCCTTAGAAAGCTTTGTTACCTTGCTGGATGAGCTGAGTGATAACGCCGAGGCTTTGGCGCTCGGTGATGTTGCCGAGGCGGCCATTGTGAATAGCGGCCTGCTGGATTTCCACAAAAAGGAGAAGGGCGAAAAAGGGCAGGCGCGAGTAGAAAACTTGCAGGAACTGGTAAGCGCTTGCAGATTGTTTGAGTCAGAAGAAGAAAACCTTACGCCCTTGCAGGAATTTGTAAATAACGCAGCCTTAGACGCCGGCGATACCCAGGCGGAAGAGTTTGAAGATGCGGTGCAAATGATGACCTTGCACAGCGCAAAAGGGCTGGAGTTTCCCTTGGTTTTTCTTGCGGGAATGGAAGAGAATTTATTTCCGCACAAAATGTCGCTGGAAGAGCATGGGCGCCTCGAAGAAGAGCGCCGCCTGTGCTACGTGGGAATTACCCGCGCAATGAAAAAGCTGGTGATCAGTTTCGCCGAAAGTCGTCGTATGCATGGCAGTGATAATTTTAATGCCATCTCACGCTTTGTGCGGGAAATTCCTCCCTCGCTTATTCGGGAGGTGCGTATTAAAGCCAGTGTCACGCGTCCGGTCAGCTTTTCTTCAAATTATCCGTCTCAAAAAGAGGTGGATGAATTTCCGGGTTTTTCGTTGGGGCAGTCCGTACTTCATCCAAAATACGGTGAGGGCACCATACTGCAATTCGAAGGTCGTGGTGCCAATGCACAAGTGGTGGTTAATTTCCCGGGAGAGGGTACCAAGCGCCTGGTAATGCAATACGCTAAGCTGGAAGCGCTTTACTAAGCTCTCTATAAAAATATAACAATGGATAGATCGCAATGACGAGGCCTTAATGAATAGACAGGCACGATATCAGCCCTGGTGGCTTCCCGCGCTAATTATATTTCTTGCAGCCTTGTGTGTTTTGCTCTTTACCCTGTTGGTGCTGAGTTCGGCCAAAAAGGTAGAGAATGCCCATGTGATGGAAAAAACCAGTGCAGAAATATTTGAGTGGAAGCTGGTTACCACCTGGCCCAAGAATTTTCCGGGTTTAGGCTCAGCACCGGAAAATTTTGCCCGTATGGTTAATAAGATGAGTGCTGGTCGTCTAAAAATCCAGGTGCATGGGGCGAATGAAATTGTCCCTCCTATGGGAGTCTTTGGCGCGGTGTCTTCGGGTAGTGTTCAGATGGGGCACAGCGCAGCTTATTATTGGAAGGGTAAAATTCCTGCGGCTGTGTTTTTTGCCTCGGTGCCTTTTGGTATGAATGCGCAGGAATTAAACGGCTGGCTGCATTATGGTGGGGGCTTGGAATTGTGGCGCGAGGTATACGAGCCCTTCAATTTAATTCCCTTTGCGGCAGGGAATACCGGTGTGCAAATGGGTGGCTGGTTTAACAGGGAAATTAATTCCGTAGACGATCTAAGCGGTTTGAAAATGCGTATCCCTGGTATTGGGGGTGAGGTATTTAGCCGGGCGGGCGGCGAAGCTATTAATATTCCTGGCGGTGAACTTTTCACTTCTTTGCAGTCGGGTGTTATTGATGCAACTGAGTGGGTGGGCCCGTATAACGACCTGGCGTTTGGTTTTCATCAAATCGCCCAATATTATTATTATCCGGGTTGGCACGAGCCGGGGCCTACGCTGGAAATTATTGTGAATAAGGACGCATACAATACCTTGCCGGATGACCTGCAAGGCATTATTGTAGCGGCGGCACGGATGGTGAATCAGGATATGCTGGATGAATATACCGCGCGAAATAATGCAGCGTTAGAAGAGCTGATTAATGAGCATGGAGTAGACTTGCGCAGGTTTCCAGACGATGTTCTCGCACACTTTAAAAATATTTCCACTGAGTTGTACGAGGAGATGTCTGCGCAGGACCCTGTGTTTGCCAAGGTATATCATTCCTACAAAAGCTACCTGGAAAACGTGCGTGACTACCATCGTATAAGTGAGGAAGCCTACTTCGAAGCACGTTAACCCGGTTGATACTCCTGCTCTTTGCTGCGCGCTCTTAAATGCATCGACCTGCTTTAAAATTCTGCCAGCTTTGCACTACTCGGCCTAAGCTTGGCAGTCAGGAGCGTACTCTGGTGTTTCGTTGGTGCAAGGCCTTTTTATCGTTGGCTTGGTACCGGTCGAGTGCGGCCGCTATCATCAATGGCTACGTAAACAAACTCACCTTCGGTTACTTTTTGCTGGTCACTTTTGTCGTATTGTTTTACCCAAACCTCTACCAGAGTTTTAACTGACGCGCGTCCTATTTCAGTCACCTCACAATAGCAGCTGACGGTTGAGCCCACCGGCACGGGTCTTAGAAAGCCCATGCTGCCTATGGCAACGGTGGTAACTCTACCTCGTGCTACCTCTCTGGCCGCAATTGCCCCGCCAAGATCCATTTGCGATAACAGCCAGCCGCCGAATATATCGCCGTTGGAATTGGTGTCTTTGGGCAGCGCCAGGGTTTGTAAAACCAGTTCGCCGTTGGGTGTTGGGTCTTCATCGTGTTTGGACATTCATTTCCCCAGTTTAATTTGCTGCTAATTTCCCTGGCAGCCAGGTTGCAAGTTCGGGCCACAGTGCCAATAGGGCCATCATAAATAGTTGGATGACAATAAATGGCAGCACGCCTTTGTAAATTGCGCCAGTGCTCACTGAAGCGGGCGCTACGCCGCGCAGGTAAAATAGCGCGAAACCAAACGGCGGCGTTAAGAAAGACGTTTGCAAATTAACTGCAATCATTATTCCAAGCCAAACCGGATCTACCCCCATGCCCAGCAAAACAGGGCCAACGATGGGGATAACCACAAAGGTAATTTCGATAAAATCGAGAATAAAGCCCAGTAGGAATATTGCCAGCATAACCAGCAGAAGTGACATAAAGGTGCCGCCGGGCAGTTCGTGGAAGAAGCTGGCCACCAGTTCATCACCGCCCAGCCCCTGGAATACCAGTGAAAATAGCGAGGCACCCAGCAGTATGGCAAATACCATAGCGGTGACTTTGGTGGTGGAACGAACCACTTCACGCAAGGTGTTAACGCTGAGTTGGCGCTTCAACGCGGCCAGTACAATGGCCGCGAGAGCCCCCACACCGGCAGCCTCTGTGGGTGTAGCTGCACCAGAAATAATGGAGCCCAAGACCAGTAAAATGAGTGTAATAGGTGGCGCAATGCTGATTAACAGCTGGCGGGTGGTAACTGTCTCATCGTCCTCGAATGCTGGTGCGAGAGAGGGTTTGAGCACACCAACAAGGAGTAAATAGATGAGGTACAACACCACCAGAACCAGGCCGGGAATAATTGCCCCGATAAATAAGTCCCCTACTGAGACTGGCTGAGCATTAAATACCCCCAGGTTAAGCTGGGCCTGCTGGTAGGCACTGGACAGTACATCCCCGAGCAATACCAGTGCAATAGACGGTGGAATTATCTGCCCGAGCGTGCCCGTTGCGCAAATTGTGCCCGCCGCCAGAGCAGGATCGTATTTGCTTTTCAGCATCGTGGGGAGGGACATCAGGCCCATGGTTACTACCGTTGCGCCAACGATACCGGTGCTGGCAGCCATCAGCATACCTACAGCCACGACAGAAAGGCCTAAACCGGCTGGAAAGCGTGCACAGGCATGAGCCATTCGCTCCAGCAGTTCTTCTGCGATTTTCGAACGCTCCAGCATTACTCCCATAAACACGAACAGCGGTACTGCGATGAGAGTGGTATTGCTGACTGTGCCGCTGAAGATTCGGTCGGGGTAGAGCAGCAATAGATTAATATCGAAAGCGCCAAACAGGCTGCCGATGCCCGCAAAAAACAAGGCACAGCCTGCCAGTGTAAAGGCGACCGGGTAGCCCAGCATTAGTGCGGCACAAACAAGCAGGAACATGAGTAGCGGAAGGTATTGGGTCACGATGGCTCGCTGTTGTCTGCCCAGCATAGCGTATGCAGAGCTCGTAGTACCTCTGCCAGGGCTTGAAGAGCCAGTAGCAGGCCAGCAAGAGGTATCAAGGTTTTCAGGGCATAGACAAAAGGAAGCCCGCCGGGGTCGGCGGAGGTCTCGGATATTTGCCAGGCATTGGCCACGAACTGCAAGCTGCTAAGCATGAGAAACAAGGCGAACGGTAACAGGAAGCAAACAGCACCAATGGCATCCACCCAGGCTTTTTGGCTCTTATTAAAGCGGCCGTAAAATACATCTACCCTTACATGGGCACCCTGTTGCACGTTATAGCCCAGGCACAATAAAAATACGGCGGCATGCATATAGGTGATAGATTCCTGTAACGGGATTGAGCCCTTGTCCAGAAATGTTCGCATGGCCACCACTAAGGCCACCAACAAGACCATAAGCAGAGTTAACCAGGCAAGGGCTTTACCTATGAACTGGCTCAGAGCGTCAATATGTGATACTAAATATAGGCTTATTGATTGATTCATATTTTTATAAGAAAGCTGGAGTAGAACGCGTTCCCTCGAATTCAGCCGGGCGATTATAGCCTAATTGGTTTGGTTCCCATGGAAGAATTCACTATTGTTGTTTATTTGACCGAATGCTACGCCCATCATTTAGCCTTCACTGGCTGAGGTCACTTCAACGGTGAATATAATAGCCCCATGCTTGAGATGGTCACACAAATGATGGAAGATTCGCGCAGGCGTTTTATCGCGCTGCTGTGGCTTTTGTGCGCTTTGCGTTTTTTTGTGCGAGTGGGCGATTCTGGGCACAAGATGTTGTAGACAGTAAGCAGCGGCTGAACAGGGCGAAAGCTATGCGTCATCACTTTGTGACGGCGTTTTCTATCAAGCAATTTAGGGCGGAACTATGCAAGTACTGGTAACAGGGGGCGCAGGCTATATTGGCAGCCACACCTGCATTGAATTATTGGAAGCAGGTTTCGAACTTGTAGTGGTAGATAACCTCTGCAACAGCAAGCGCGAAGCTATTTATCGTGTTGAGCGTATTACCGGTAGGCATATTGAATTTGTTGAAGCAGACATACGTGATAAGTCAGCGTTGGCAGCAATCTTCAGTAAATACTCTATTGCGGCAGTTATTCACTTTGCCGGTTTGAAGGCGGTGGGCGAGTCCTGTGAGATTCCGCTCACTTATTTTGAAAATAATGTGAGCGGTACACTGACTCTGTGTCAGGCCATGGAAGATGCCAAAGTGAACAAAATTTTGTTCAGTTCCTCTGCAACGGTCTACGGTGACCCGGCTTCCGTTCCCATTCTAGAAGACTTTCCCACCTCAGCCACCAACCCCTATGGCCGCAGTAAATTGATGGTTGAGGAGATACTGCGTGATTGCTGCAAGGCGCCCAATACTGATTGGCGAGTCTCTCTGTTGCGTTATTTCAACCCCATTGGTGCCCACCAGAGTGGCGATATAGGAGAAGACCCCCAAGGCATTCCTAATAACCTCTTGCCTTACGTGGCGCAGGTTGCTGTGGGTAAACTGGAGCAGCTGAAAGTTTTTGGTAACGACTACTCCACGCCCGACGGTACCGGCGTGCGAGATTATATTCATGTGGTGGACCTGGCGCGCGGCCACGTGAAAGCCTTGCAGAAATTGCTCTCCGCCGATGCGGGCTGTTACACCTATAACCTGGGTACAGGCAAAGGTTCCAGTGTGCTGGAAATTATTCACGCCTTTGAGCAAGCCTGTGGAAAGGCCATTCCCCACACCTTTGCACCTCGCCGTGCTGGAGATATTGCCGAGTGTTACGCCGACCCCACCCTGGCGCAGCAGCAGCTTGGCTGGCAAGCTGAATACGATATAAAACGGATGGTGCAGGACGCCTGGCGCTGGCAGTCGGCTAATCCCAATGGTTATGACGACGACTAAACTATATGACTGAATTTGAACCCTCTGATCACCCTCACCGTCGATACAACCCACTTAATGGCGATTGGATTCTGGTATCGCCACATCGAGCCAAGCGCCCCTGGCAGGGGCAGTCGGAAACACCCGAAGGTGGCTTGCAGCCCAGCTATGATGCAGGTTGTTTTCTGTGCCCCGGCAACAAGCGTATAACCGGCGATGAAAACCCGCCCTACACGGGTACTTATGTTTTCAATAATGATTTTGCAGCGCTGCAAAAAGATACGCCAGAGCACCACAGCGATGACCAACTGTTTCGCCTGCAGGCAGAGCAGGGTGAAGCACGGGTAATCTGCTTTTCCCCGGACCACAGTAAAACCCTTCCAGAGCTGGATGAGGGGCAGATAAAGCTAATCGTAGATACCTGGGTGCAACAAACAGAACAGTTGGCCGCCCACTATCCCTGTGTGCAATTGTTCGAAAATAAAGGCGCAATGATGGGCTGCTCCATGCCGCATCCCCATGGGCAGGTGTGGGCACAGAAAAATATGCCTACGCTGGTCGCGCGGGAACATGACAAGCAACTGCACTATTGGCAGCGCAATGGCCGTGCATTACTACTGGATTATGTGCAGCGGGAGTGTGAAAAGAGCGAGCGCATTGTGGTAGAAAACGAGGACTGGTTGGTGCTCGTTCCCTACTGGGCGGGCTGGCCTTTCGAGACGCTTTTATTGCCGAAATTTGCGCTGCAAAAAATGACTCAATTGGGGCAGGCGCAACGTTTCTCTCTGGCAGATATTATCAAGCAGATCACCATCCGTTACGACAATCTATTTCAGATCTCATTCCCCTATTCTATGGGTTGGCACGGTGCCCCCTTTGATGGCGGGGAGCACCCTGCCTGGCAATTGCACGCGCATTTCTATCCGCCCTTATTGCGTTCGGCCACGGTTAGAAAATTTATGGTGGGTTACGAAATGCTTGCCGAGGCACAGCGAGACCTGACACCGGAGCAAGCGGCAGAGCGCTTGCGCGCCCTTCCAGAACAGCACTACAAAAATAAATAGAAGAGATAAATACAATGCAAGACCCGAAGCGACTTGCCGCTAATGGCCACGAGCAATATTTTGCTAAAACTGCAGACAAAATTTTTACCGCGCCGGGAAGAGTTAACCTTATCGGAGAGCACACAGATTATAACGATGGTTTCGTACTGCCGGTTGCCATAAATTTTTATACTGCCATCGCTGCCAGTAAGCGGGACGATCGTCGGATTGAAGCCATTGCTCTGGATGAAGCCGCGGGCAAAGTAAGTTTCTGCCTCGATGAAAAAATGCAGTTGGATAATGAGCAGCCCTGGAGTAATTATCTGCGGGGCGTTATTGCCGAAATGCAGTCCGCTGGTTTGTTGCTTACGGGTGCCAATATGGTGATCAGCGGCAATGTGCCCTTGGGAGCGGGCTTAAGCTCATCTGCGGCACTTGAAAATGTATCTGCAGCTGCATTGACCGGCTTAAGTGGAGAAGCGCTCGGGGGTAGACAAGCAGCGCTGTTTGGTCAGGCAGCAGAAAACAACTTTGTTGGCTGTAACTGCGGCATTATGGATCAGCTGGTCTCTGCTCTTGGCGAGAGCGGCAAGGCAATGTTGCTGGATTGTCGTTCGCTGGAAACCCGTATGGTTGCCATGCCCGCCGATTGCAGCCTCATAATTGTTAATTCAAATGTGAAACGCGGCTTGGTGGGCAGTGAATACAATCTGCGTCGCCAGCAGTGCGAGCAAGTTGCTGCGCACTTTAAGGTGAAGGCGCTGCGCGACCTGAGTTTGCAGCAGCTGCGTGCCGAGCAGGCTCAAATCGACCCCGTAGCCTACAGGCGCGCCTTGCATGTTATCTCAGAGAACCAGCGCACTCTTGCAGCCACGGAGGCTCTCTCCAGGGGAGACTTAACGCTCATGGGTGAACTTATGGCTGCATCCCACAGCTCCATGAAAGACGACTTCGAGATAACCGTACCAGCCATCGATACGCTGGTGAGTATTATTGCCGAGGTGCTAAAGGGCAGGGGCGGTGTTCGCATGACTGGCGGAGGTTTTGGTGGTTGCGTGGTGGCTCTGGTTGCCACTGAGCTGGAGCAGCAGGTCTTGCACGCGGTGGAACAAAAATATTACCAGCAAAGTGGCCTCAAGGCAGATATCTACGTTTGTCAGGCCAGTGCAGGTGCCTTTAGCTCAAGCTAGCCAGCGCCATTATTCCTCTTACTTCTCGCGTTGCATGATCTAGCTCGGGGCTCTCAATCAAAGCCCCGAACTTGGCCATCAAAGCTGTTCCAATGGTCTATATTGCATAATATCAGGGCAATATTCGCCGCCCATGACCAGCTATGACCGTTTTATCGCAATTCGTGAGGGTATATGTTTCATCTAGCCAAGAGCCTTGTGGCTGTATTACTGGTTCTGCTCAGCACAGTGGCCACCGCTGAACTGACGGTGTATCACCAGAAAAGAGTTTTACCGAACGACCGCTATATGGTTGGCCTGCTTAAACTGGCTGCCAGTTACACCGATGAAAGGGTGACCTTTTCGGAAAACTCAGAGGAAATCAGCCGGGCCCGTATTGCGGAAATGGTGGAAAATGGCGACCTGAGTATTCTGTGGACCGGGGCCTCCAAAGCAAAAGATGAACGCTACTTGCCAATACATATACCCGTTTATAAAGGCATGATGGGGCACCGGGTATTTATTATTCGTCAGGGTGACCAGGCCAAATTCGACCGCGTGCAATCTTTGGACGATTTAAAAAACCTGCGTATGGGCCAGGGGAAAACCTGGTCTGATACCGCCATACTGAATGCTGCCGGATTAAGCGTGGTAACAAGTTTAAAATCCGAGGGTTTGTATTACATGCTCGAAGGTGGGCGTTTTGATGCCTTTCCACGGGGGGTTCATGAACCCTGGCAGGAGATTGTCGATCACTCCCATTTGCCTCTTACGGTAGAGCAGGGGATTATTCTTAAATATGTAATGCCCTATTACATCTATGTGAGTAAAACCCAGCCGAAGCTCGCCACTATGATTTACAGCGGATTAAATAAAGCGATTGCCGATGGCTCGTTTGATCAGCACTTTTTTAATGACCCGGAAGTAAAAAACGCCTTGCAAAAAGCCAACCTGGGAGCGCGGCGAATTTACACCATTAATAACCCCAATATTGGCCCGAATACGCCCCTGGAAAGAGAGGAGCTGTGGCTGGACCTGGCAAACTTGTAGTGTGAATACCTAGCCTTTCAAGTAAAGCCTTTATAACAAAGCCATTCACAAAAGCTCGGTGGGTTTGCCTCACCGAGCTTTATTGTATTGGAGCGTCTCCTGTTACCAGAAAACAATATAAAGCACTACTGTCAGCGCCACTACGCCCCAACCAAACATTTTCACCGTGGGTGAAGATGTCATATCCATATCTTCGTTTACAGGAAGCTCAACAGGTTTTGGCAGGGGCTTGAGTAGAGTCATTACCGTGCAGTAAATACACACAAGAAAAAAGCAAATGGCCATGCGGTCGAGAAAAGAGATTTCTCCGGAGAACCACAAGCCCGAACTTACAACTATATCACCTAGCCACCATTTAAATGCTCCGTATAAAAATGCATTTAATAAAATGCCACTCCAGCCAAGGAAGCGTGGTGCTTTCGGTACCAGCAAACCGAAAAAGAAAATCGCCAGCACGCCGGGGCTGATAAAACCCTGGAATTCCTGAATAAAGGTGAATATGCCTCCAAAGCCTGGTGCTGCCAAAGACGGCGCGATGAACGCTGCGATAATCACAAAAAGTACTACACAGACGCGGCCCACCGTTGGCAGGTTTTCATCTTTGCTGCCTTTGACGAACTTGTGCCAGATGTCCATGGTGAAAATAGTGGAGGCGGAATTAAGCATTGATGCCAGTGAGCTCACAATCGCACCAAAAATTGCAGCCAGTACAAACCAGCTAATCCAGGGGTGAGGCTTAATCAGGTTGCGCAGCAGGGTGGGGAAAGCACTGTCGTAATCGTAGCCGCCGGCGCTGGTGGCCATTTGCTCATAATAGAGGTTAAACGCGAGAATGCCGGGAATCACAACCACAAAAGGAATCAACAATTTTAAAAAGGCAGCAAAGACAATACCTTTTTGGCCCTCTGCCAGAGAGCGTGAGCCCAGGGTGCGTTGCACAATATATTGGTTAAAGCCCCAGTAAAAAAAGTTGGGAATCCAAAGCCCTACAATTAGGGCGGACCAGGGGATTTCTGCATCGTTCAGTGGTCGCACCATATGCAATTTACCGCCTTCGGCGGCACTGCCAGCGTTAAGCAAAGTGAATCGCTCCCAGGCACCAGCTTCTTTTAGCTGATTAATATCGATATCCTTCAGCGTTGCAGAAGGTGCAAGTTTCACCGCGTCGGCAAGCGCCAAGGCGTCGAAAGCCAGCCAGGCAACAATCGCCCCGCCGACAATTAAAGACGCGCCCCAGATCAAATCGGTCCAGGCGCAGGCCTTTAGCCCTCCGATAAATACATACCCTGCAGCAAGCACAGCAATTAGCCAGCAAGCGGCGGTGAGATTGCCGAGAATCGGCACGTCGGGGTAGTAACCGGAAATAACCTTTGCACCGGAAAAAATAACCGAGGCTGTTGGAACGCCGACCAAAATAACCAGTGTGGCTATCGCCATTACTGTTCGTGAAAATGGGTCGTAGCGGTATTCGAGAAATTCAGGAACCGTGTAGATACCGGTTTTTAGGAACTTGGGCAAAAATACAAAAGCGACAAAAATCAGCGTAATGGCCGCAAACCACTCGTAAGAGGCGATGGCCATACCCAGCCAGTCTGCCGCCTTACCGGACATGCCTACAAATTGTTCGGTGGAGATGTTGGCTGCAATCAGCGAGAAGCCAACCAGGTACCAGCTCAAATGGCGACCTGCTAGAAAGTAACCACTGGCCGCACCGCCGCTATCGCTGGTGCTGCTGCGGCTTTGCCAGATACCAAAACTGATTACGCCGGTTACAGCGATTACAAACAGGAAGATTTCTATGCTATTCATGAAGATATAGGTCCCAAATATTTTTATTGTTTATCATTTGTGGAATAGAAGAGCTGGTAAGCTTGATTGCAGGCTAAAAAAAGCGCTTTTATGATTGTAGGCGCCTTCAAGCCCTAAGTTAAAGGCATCTCCGACGCTAAGTCAAACCCACTCTTGGTATGGGCAGATAAGGCTTCCCCTCATAAAACCCATGCCCATACCATAAACTCAGGTGCGTGCGGAAAGAGCGTTTCTCGCTCCGCTGGTGCTGCCTGTTTTAAGGGGCGTGGCGGAGGGCTTACTGGCTACTTGTTATCGCTCTGGCGACAATCGCCATGCTAAGCTCTGCGGCCCACATAAAGGCCCCCAATCATGTTCGCCACCCTAAAACAACTACCCAAAAACGTATGGATACTGGCGGCTACACTGGCATTGGTGCAAGGGAGTATGCCCTTGATGGTGCTGGTCTCAGGTTTGCTGGGGGCAGAGTTGGCACCGAGCAAATCGCTGGCGACTCTACCCATAACGCTGGCGGTTGTGGGCATCGCATGCACCACTGTCCCGGCGGCATTGCTGGCAAAGAAATTTGGCAGAAAGTGGGCCGCTTATGTGGGCTTGCTGATGTCTCTGCTGGGAATTGTTGCCTGTGGGTTGGCAGCTGCTGCGCAAAATTATTCTCTTTTGTTGGTCGGTTCGGCCCTCACCGGCGGGGGTGGGGGTTTTTATCAGCAGTTTCGTTTTGCCGCGATGGAAAGCCTCTCTGACATGAGTAACGCAGGGCCTGCGCTTTCGGTACTCATGCTTTCCGGGATCGTTGCCGGCGTGCTTGGCCCGGAGTTATCCACCATTGGTGCCATGCTGTTGCCGCATTGGCCACACTATGCTCCCGCTTTCTTGCTTATGGCCTTGTTAGGGCTGCTTGCTTTAGTGGTGTTAGCTGCTTTCGAGAATCCTGTCTTTAAAGAGCAAGAGGCCTCCGGGGAGGCTCGCAGCCTGGGGCAGATAATCAAAGGTAAAGCATTCTTAATCGCAATGCTTGCCGCTTTGCTGGGCTACTCCATGATGGTTTTTTTAATGACCTCCACGCCCATCAGTATGCACGTGCATCACGGGCACAGCCTGAGCGATGCCAAATGGGTAATCCAAAGCCACGTGGTTGCAATGTATTTACCTTCGTTATTTTCTGGCTTTCTGATAAAGCGAATTGGCCCAGCACCACTGATGATTTCTGGCAGCATTCTTTATTTACTGGTTATTGCAGTAGCCTTATCTGGTGAGCAAGTGCTGCACTATTGGTGGTCTCTGGTATTGCTGGGTGTCGGTTGGAATTTTCTTTTTCTTTGTGGAACCACTCTGCTGCCTGCAGCGTATAAGCCAAGTGAGCGATTTAAGGTACAGGCGGTAAATGATTTTTCCATTTTTTCTTCTCAGGCCTTGGCGTCGCTGCTTGCAGGCTGGATTTTGTTTCAGTTCGGCTGGCAGGTTCAATTGCTGATGTGCCTGCCTGTTGCACTAGCAGCCTTGGTTATTTCGCTGTTGTACGGATATGGCGGGAGCAAAAGAAACCAGTGATGAATGATGGCAGCGGCAGAGGGGCTGATTCAGTCTTTGCTTTTGGCGGTAAGCTCTGCAGCGTATTCATGTTCGGCGTACACGATTTGCTCATCCAAAATCATAAATTTGCGGGGCGAAGTTGCAGCACTATGACCATGGAGGTGATATTGAACCACCAAGGCGATGCTTGCTGCAGTGAGTACGGAGAAAACAAACGATAAGATTTTAGGGGACATGGCTTCGATCCTTAAAGCAGGCTTTCTGTGATAGTGTTTGTGTATATTAACCGTTGTCCTAAGGAGAGCTGTGTTCAGTTACCCTTCGGCGTGTGAAAAAATAACAAAGCCAAGACAACTAAAGTCGCTCGTTTTGTTTGTTATGCCCTTTGCATTCACTGTATTCAAGGCCACAGATGATTTAAGCTAGCAGCTTATGATAGAGGCAGTTTTCTGAAAGTTTTAAGCGTGGAAAGCTGGCCTGGCGACCAGGTTCATCATTAGAGGGCATTCCGTTTCGCTCAACAGTGTTCCGGGCTACTTTAACCTTTGAGGATATAATAATGATTAGTTTGTTAAGAAAGTTTGTTCTTTTTTCGTGCATAGCATTTTTACTGGCCGCTTGCGGAAGTAACTTGACCGTCACCAGCGACTGGGATACCTCTGTGGACTTTAGCAAGTTCAAAAGTGTTCTAATCCTCCCGGACGATAATGCCTCCACCCCTATGGTTGACCAGCGCATACGTAAAGCGATTACGGATGACCTGGTTTCAAAAGGCTTCGTTATTGTAGAAGATGAAGCAAAAGCGGATGTGGCGATTGCCTATACCGTAACCACAGAAGAGCGCAGCCAGTTCCGCACCACCAATACGGGCGTGGGTGGATATTCCATGTATCATTCCCCATGGAATGCTTCCATGTCTGCCAGCTCAAGCAGAACTACCGAGTCCAAGTTTACTGTGGGCACTTTGATTATGGCTGCATTCCAGCGCGAAGGTAAAACTCAGGTTTGGCAGGGTACGGCGAGCGGTCGTGTGCGTGAAAGTACCAGCCCTCAGCAAAGCGAGCAGAATATTCGCGAGGCAGTCACTGAGGCGATGGTGTCGTTCCCTCCTATGCCGCAACAGTAAGTTATTTTGAGTAAAGAGGGCTGCTTGGCCCTCTTTGGCTTTTTGGTAAACTACCGGGTTGCCGATATAGCTAAACCGTCTACAGGGCGAGAACAGTTATAAAATTAGTCTACACTTAGGGTGCGCGCGCCCCTGTTCCAGGGCGACTAACTCTATTTTATCGAGGCCCATGACCACATGAAATTTTTTATTCTGATCCTGTCTCTAGCCCTTTTGCTTGCTTGCGAAGGTAAAATGCAGAAGATGAGTAACCAGGAACTTGCCGCGAAAAATGACGAGTGTGTTCAGAAAAACCCCACATCTCCCGGTAAAGTGACGGCTTGTGAGAATATCCGAAAAGAGTGCGAACGCCGTCGAAAAGAAGGTAACTTTGCCTGCTAGGTCTTATCTGCTCAATCTATTTCTCTTTCCCTCTGTGCGAATAGCTTAAAAAAAGTTAAGGTGCGCGGCTGAATAATGATGTCGGGAAACCCTTCTAATGCTTATTAAATATACAATCCTGTTGGGCGCCTTGGTCGTGCCAAGCCTATCTGTGGCGTCTGAAGAGCCAGGTGGTAGTGACGTTCCAGCGCTAAATTCACGCTTAACTGAGTTGTTAGACGAGGTTAAGGGCTTGCAGCAACGGGTTGAAGAGCTGGAAGAAGAGAAGCAAAACAAGACAAAAGAAACAGAAGTGCAGCCTGTTGTAAAGAAAGAGAAGCCGCCGCTCAAATTTAAAGGCGACTTCCGCCTCCGCCACGATACCATCTCTAAAGATAACCAGGATGAAGATCGCACGCGCTACCGTATACGTGCTCGTGCTGCAGTTCAGGCAAAAGTAAGCGACTCAGCGCAAGTGGTGTTTGGCCTGGCCAGTGGTAATGATGACCCTATTTCCACCAACCAGACCTTGGGTGATGCAGCCTCTACTAAAGATTGGCGCTTAGACCTCGCTTACTTTGACTGGCAACTTGCGGACCAGCTGCGCTGGGTCGGTGGTAAATATAAAAATACACTTTTCCGCCCCGGCGGGCATTTTTTGCTTTGGGATGGTGACCTTCGGCCAGAAGGACTTAGTCTTGTCAGCAAAAACAAAACCTGGTTTGCAGAGTTGGGTTACAACTTTGTTGAATCTGATAACCGCAGTGGTAAACAGGAAACAGTTGAATACTACACCACGCAGCTGGGTAGCGTTTTACAGCTTGGTGGTACTCAACTGACAACCGGTGTTGGCTATTATTTCTTTAATACAAAAAATAAAGGTGAGTTTGATACTGGGCATCTGTTTGGTAACAGCCTCACTGAAGACGGGCGTTATAAGTACAACTATGAAGAGCTGGAACTCTTTGCCGAGTGGAAGACTCAACTGGCAAATGTGCCGTTTATGCTGTTTGCCGATTATGTTCAGAACCTGGACGCGCCGGAAGAAGATACCGGTTATGCCCTGGGTATGCGTTGGGGTAAAAACAAGGAGCCGGGTGATTTTCGCTTCAGTTACAGTTATCAGGAATTACAGGCAGACGCAGCATTCGGGCTCTTTACCGATTCGGATTTTGCCGGAGGTGGAACAGATAACCACGGTCACCTGATTAAAGGTAGCTACGTTGTTCATCCCGGTGTAACGCTTGCGCTGTCATACTACGATACCCATTACGGTGAGTTTACTCTGGGTGAAGAGAATCGTTTTGCGCGCACCTTTATTGATTTGATCTTCAAGTTTTAATGGATTTCGAAGCGGGTAGTGGCTTACCCGCTTGTGACATGCTTACTTAAGCCGAGCGTCCTTAAAAAGCCTCCGGCACATGCAATTCTTTAGGCAGTGTTTCTCGCTCGTAATTGGCATTAAACACTCTATCGGGTAATGCGATTTTGTCTCGCGGAATATCTTTGTAGGGCACTTGGTTTAGCAAGTGTTGTATGCAGTTTAATCGTGCGCGGCGTTTATCATTTGCTTCAACAATATACCAGGGCGCTTCTTTCGTGTTTGAGCGGGCAAAGGTAATTTCCTTGGCTTTTGTATACTGCTCCCAGCGCACACGGGATTCCAAATCCATGGGGCTGAGCTTCCACTGTTTCAGGGGGTCGTGGATTCGCATTAAGAAGCGCAATTGTTGCTCTTCATCGCTGATGGAGAACCAGTATTTAACCAGGCGAATGCCACTGCGCACCAGCATGCGCTCAAATTCCGGTACGTCCTGTAAAAATTGCTCAACCTGTTCCGGCGAGGCAAAGCCCATTACCTTTTCAACGCCAGAGCGGTTGTACCAGGAACGGTCGAATAAAACGATTTCACCAGCGGAGGGCAGATGGGGAACATAGCGTTGAAAATACCATTGGGTTTGCTCCCGTTCTGTGGGTTTATTGAGCGCCACTACACGACAAATACGAGGGTTTAAGCGCTGGGTTATGCGTTTAATCGCACCACCTTTACCGGCGGAATCCCGGCCTTCAAAAATAACCAGTATTTTTTCCCCTGTTTCGGCCACCCAATCCTGTAGTTTTATGAGTTCTGCCTGAAGCTTTAACAGGTTAAGCATGTAATTTTTACGGTCTATGCTGGGAGGACGTTTTTTCTTATAGATTTTTTTTACCTCCAGCGACAACTCTATGTCGTCGTAATCCATTTCATAGTCTTCATCCATGGCCTCTTCCAACTCTTTTTCCAGCCAGTCACGATAAATCTCGTGATTAATCTTGTCAGACATCGCCTGCTTCCTCCTTTAGCCTGCGTTCATATTTCTTAATTTTTGTTGAGCGGCTTTGCCAATATTGCTGTTTTCACTGGCAGCTGCTTTATAGTATTTCACAGCGTTTTGCGTATTTCCTTGTTGTTCTTCAAGTTGGCCGAGGTTATAGGCCGCCAGGGAGGTGGGCAGCAGTAGGTAGCTTTTTTGCAGGGCGGATTTTGCTTGTTGTTTGTTACCCAGCTGCGCTTCTGTTACGCCGAGAGCCAGTTGCCCCATGTAGTAGTCCGGATTTTTTTTTGTGGCGATAGCAAAGGCGTTGCGTGCTTCTTTCTCTTTATTTTGTGAAGAGAGAATTTTGCCCTTGGTTACGTAAAACATCGCCTCGTTGGGCTGCATTTTTATGGCTTGATTGCTCAGCGACAGGGCTGAGTCAAGTTGCTTATTGTTGGCCGCCAGCAATGCTTCGTTGTGTTTTGCATAGGCGGGCTGGTCTTTTATGATTTGCGCAATGGCCTGCTGGTAGGCTGCTTGATTGCGTTTGCCCTTGGGGAGTTTGTTTGCTTTTTGCTGATTTTTTTTCACACGCTCCTCGGAGGGAGGGTGGCTGGCGAAGAGCTTACCCAGGCCGTTACTTTTCTGCCCTTTTGATAGCTCTACGAACTTCATTTGCAGTTCCACTGCAGCCTGAGGGTCGTAACCTGCAGCTACCATGTAATCGATGCCGTAAAAATCCGCCTCCAGTTCCTGGCTGCGGCCGTAGTGTGCCTGATACACCTTGGCGCCTAAGGCTGCTCCCAGGCCGATAAGGGCGGCATTTTCGTTATCTGTCATGCCTGCGGCGACGGCGGCCGCAGCCACACCAATACCCAGTATCTGCGAATTACGCATTTGCTTTGCGGAATGTTCCGCAGCGGCGTGAATCACCTCGTGGCCCAGTACCGATGCCAGTTGGGCTTCATCATCCAGTAAAACAAGCAGGCCGCGATTTATGGCGATTTTCCCGCCGGGCAGCGCCCAGGCATTGGGTACATCGTTGTTAAGTACCACAAATTCATAGGGTAATTTTACCGGGCTAAACTTGGCGACGGACTGGCCCACCTCATTCACATACACATTTAAGTCCGGGTCGACGACATAGCGCCCCCCTTGTTGCTGCTGGGCAGGGCCATACTGGGAGTTACCCATTTTGACCTGCTCATCAAAGGACATGCTCATCTGGCGTTTGCCAGTTACCTGGTTAACTGAGCAGCCACTGAGCAAGGCAATGGCAAGCAGCAGGGTAAGGCTGAGGCGGGGAAGCAGGGCGAAGCTAAAGCGCATAAGAGAGTCCCTCTTTCTTAATGGGTGAAGTTGGTGATTATTATACGGGCTAATTGGCCTAGTTTATGTTGCAAAATATCGAGCAAGTGTAGTCAGCGAGAGCGCAGGGATTCTGGCTTGTGCCAGTTGTGACATAGAGGGGCCTGCAAGGGACGGGGCTAGGGAGTGGTTACTCTTTATCCTGGCCTGGTTTCCAGCCACACTCGAGGCAGGCGCGACCGGCCTTAAACGCGTTATACACCAGCTTGGGTGGAATCTTTTTACCGCTCTTAAATTTTGCCAGATTCCAGCCGCATTTTGGACATTTAACTAATTTGTACAGGCAAATGTGCTGCGCTAGTGCGATACACAGGCTAGCTACGCCAAAGAAGATCAGGCTGTAAGTGATATGAATGGTGTCTGTTGTATGGAGAAAAACCGACGCCAGCACACCAACGGGAAGGGTATAGGCTCCTAGTCTATCAAGCCAGAAGATCCAGTCTTTATTCAAGGCGGAGAGTGTTTTCATTACAGCGTTGCAGTTATTAAGTGAGCCTTAATTGGTGGGCGCCAAGTATAACCGCACTGCGCCCATTGGTCGTCTATTTTAACGCTTGTTCGACAAGGCAGGTGAGAAGAAACAGCTGCCATGGGTATAATGCGCGGTGAATTAGGCACAGGTATTAGCATGACAAAACAAGAGTATGAGCTGAAAGAAATTCAATTATTTGCCGGGGAGCAAGCCGATGGCAAACCGGTGATGGAAAACCTGCGTGTTATTGAGCCGCAGGAGGGGGTTTTCCAGCTGTATCAGTCTCCCGGCTTTATGCGAGGCATCGCCAAGGGAGATCAAATAAAAGTTGATCACGATACAAAATCGTACAGCGTGCTGAAACGTTCCGGTAACCTGTGTATTCGTGTTTTTGCCAAGCAGGCTATCGAAAACCTGGCCGGCAACCTGGTACCAGCCTTGGAGAAACTGGGTGGAAGCCTGGATTATCAAAACGAGCGCATGCTGGTATTTAGTATCCATGTGAGCTGTGGATTCCAGGCCATTGAACAATTGTTGAACGAGCATGTGGGCAAGGACGGCCAAAGCGCCTGGTTTTATGGCAATGTTTATTTGGAGAAGGATGGAGAGCTACAACCCATGAACTGGTGGCAGAGTATGCTCAAGCCTGAGTAGGCTGGTGCTACCAGGCAGTATCTATTGTCACCATAGCTTTTAAACCCGCAGTTGTGCCGCCATAATGGTGGTTTTGGCAAGCCAAACCACCATGCTTATTGTTATTTCTCCTGCAAAAAATCTTGATTACCAAACGCCTCTTCCCACCCGCAAGCACAGCAAGGCAGCATTGCTGGACGATGCCAGCGAGTTGATTTCCCAGCTGAAAGCGCTGTCGCCGCATCAGCTTTCATCATTGATGGGTATCAGCGATAAGTTGGGGCTGCTCAACTACGATCGTAACCAGCAGTGGCAGCTTCCCTTCTCCGCCTCCAATGCCCGGCAGGCACTACTGGCTTTTAAGGGTGATGTGTATGTGGGGCTGGATGCCTACAGCTTTTCAGACGAGCAATTTGAGTTTGCCCAGCAACACCTGCGCATTCTTTCTGGTCTTTACGGCGTGCTTAAACCGCTGGACTGGATGCAACCCTATCGCTTGGAAATGGGCACCCGTTTTGACAATCATCGCGGCAAAGACCTCTATAGCTTCTGGGGCAACAAAATTACAGATTTACTCAATAAGCAGCTAAAGAAGCTTGGCAGCGATACCCTTATTAATCTCGCGTCTAACGAATACTTCAAGTCGGTAAACACGGCGCTTCTCAAGGCGGACATTGTTACTCCCGTGTTTAAAGATTGGAAAAACGGGCAGTACAAGATCATCAGTTTCTTCGCCAAAAAGGCAAGAGGGCGAATGAGCGCCTATATTATTAGCAACGGTATTGGTGATCCCCAGCAGATAAAACACTTTGATTGGGATGGCTATGCTTATAACGAGGCGATGTCCAGCTCTCAGGAGTGGGTGTTTATTCGCAAGCAATAGCGCTCTGCATCGCCTGCCCAACCTATAAACAGCCTGGCTGAGGGAAACGATGTCGCTAAAAGTTCTGGTGGTGGACGATGCAAGCTTTGTTCGCGATACCGTCAAGCGTACCTTGCGCCAGTTTTTACCCAACCTGGAGCTTCATGAGGCGGTGGACGGGCGTCGTGCCATGTCCGTGATGAAGCTGAATAAGATCGATATTGTGCTCTCTGATTGGGAAATGCCGGAAATGTCCGGTGCCGAATTACTGCAGTGGGTGCGCAACGAGTCAAAGTCGCCGGAAGTGCCCTTCATAATGATCAGTAGCCGTGGTGACCGGGATCATATCGTCAAGGCCATTCAGTCTGGTGTTAGTGATTATCTGGCCAAACCTTTTACTGCAGAAGAGCTGCAGCGCAAGGTTGTCAAACAGCTCAATAAGATAGGTTACAAAGAGTCGAAGCGGCCGGCGCAGCGGGATAGCGCTTTTGGCTCAATTGATGTGCTGACGGGTGGAAATACCGAAAAACGCACCGTTGATAGCGCTCCGGCCGGCCAGCAAAAGGGGCAGAATATTTTTGCAAAACCCGCAAAAGTGGTGTCGGCAAAAACCGGGGGCTTTGAAGGGCGTGCACAATTGCGTTTTGCCAATCTTACCTGCCAGTGTGTGGTACGAGAACTGTCCTTGCAGATGATGACCGGTTTTATGGTGCGGCCAGAGCAACTGCCGGGTTTATTTGATCAAGCAGTGGTGGACCTGGAAAACAAAAGTGGCGAGGCCCTGGCCAGACTAAACGCCTATGTTCACAGTCTACAGGCGATGGAAAATAACCCGGACACACAAAAAATAAAAATAGTTGTGCGCTTTGTTGATAACGACCCGGAAAAATTTGAGATAATTTCCAAGGCCATTGCCTAGCCCTTATCAAGAGGTGTTCGGTTGAATGTCCAGGCCCAGGATCAGGATGTGGATAACGCGCTTAAATCGATAGCAAGGAATTTATTGGTGGTTGGCATTTTAATGCTGACACTTGTTGTGGGTGTTTATATCATTTTCGTTAATGAAATAAGCACTCAGGAGCAGACAATTTCGAAAGAAGTGGAAAGCCGCTCGAATGCTCTGCGTGAGTACTTTGTTGTTGGCAAGCATATGATGTTCAGTATGCAGCGCAACATGCTGCAAAATCTGAAACTTGCCGAAGCCGAGCACTTACTAAAACATGAAATAAGCCGCCTTAAAGACTACCCCCAGTTTTCTATATATGCGCTGGAGTCGCAACTTTTTGACAAGGGGCCAAGCCGCGAGGAATTCTTTTTATCGGGCACGCTCACCGGGGTTGGCAGCGCAACTGCAATCTCACGCCGGCACATGCAGGAAATTCATGCAGCCCTTGCCCTGGACGCCACTCTTGCCAGCGTTATAAATTCCCTGCCCGATTTAAAGTGGGCCTACTACACATCGCTGTACAAATTTATTTACCTTGCTCCTGCCAGCACGGTAGAGCGCTACCATTTTAGCGAAGAGGCATATAAAAAGGCCTTCTGGCAGCAAGCGATTCCGGAAAACAACCCGGCGATGGGTTTGGTGGTTACCGATGTGTACGATGATGGTGCAGGGAAAGGCTATATGATAAGCATTTCCCTGCCGGTGAGTTTTCGCAATGAATTTCGCGGGATTATTTCAATTGATATCGGTGTAGATAGCCTGGCGCGCCTGCTTTCTGAGACAGAGATTTCCGGTTTTTCTGCCCTGGTGGATGAAAAGCATCAAGTGATAATTAAAGACGCCGGTATGGAAAATACTCTGGTGGAGCACAAGCCCGGCGATTTGGTGTTTATACAAAGCATTCTGGATAAACAGGTCTCCTTGCTACATAAGGTGCCGCGAAAAATTATTTGGTGGTCTGCGTTTAAATCCTCAGTTGCGCGAATGGTCGTTATTATCTTTGCGCTGGTATTAATTTACATGGTGTTTTATCAGCGTCAACTGGTGAGAGAAATTGAACTCCTCGCCGACACCGACCCGCTCACCAAATTGTTAAACCGCCGGGCAATGACCCGTATCGCACAAACCATGATCAGCTATAACAGCCGCTATTCTCAGCTCATTTGTTTTCTGATACTGGATATCGATCACTTTAAATCGGTTAATGATAACCACGGCCACAGTGTGGGGGACGTGGTATTGGTCGAGATTGCTCAGCAATTAATAGATACTGTTCGCGAGAGTGATCAGGTAAGCCGCCACGGTGGCGAGGAGTTTTTGCTTATTTTACCCAACTCCGGTATTGCCGAGGCCTATCAACTGGCGGAGCGCATAAGAAAGGTGATTGTGTCCAAATCCTTTACGGATAAAAAACTGAATATTTCTGTGAGTATTGGCTGCGCTGAACTTCGCATAGATGAAAATTACAGCGATGTACTCAAGCGTGCAGACGACGCGCTCTATCGCGCAAAAAATGAAGGTCGAAATCGAACCGTAACCTCGGAGCAAGTGTAATGGAAAAGCCCTTTTCCCAAGCCTGTGAAAACAACAAAGCGCCTATTTTGCAGGTATTACAGCGTGCATTTGAGCATTCGACCAAAGTGCTGGAAATTGGCAGCGGAACGGGTCAGCACGCGTCTTACTTTGCCGCCGCACTGCCGCACCTGCAATGGCAGCCAAGTGATTTGGAGCAGAATATTAGCGGTATTAAACAGTGGTGTACTGGTAGTGAAAATGTGCTGCCGCCGCTATGCTTTGATATTCACGATATACAATGGCCGGTGGAAAATATCGACGCCGTATTCAGTGCGAATACGGCCCACATTATGGATTGGCCAACCGCCAGCCTGATGATAAAGCGTGTTGCCGAAAAACTGCCCACAGGCGGTGTTTTTGCCCTTTATGGCCCCTTTAATTATGCTGGGCACTATACAAGCCAGAGTAACGCCGATTTTGATGCCTGGCTAAAGGAGCAACATCCGGGGCAGGGAATCCGCAATTTTGAGGATCTTAATGCCCTGGCCAAAGATGGTGGTTTAAGCATATTTGAAGACAACAGGATGCCTGCCAATAATCGCTTGCTGGTGTGGGTTAAGCAGTCAGCTAATTTGTCGTCTACAGACGAGACCGACCCGCAATAACAAACGCCCAGTGCTTACCTTGGCTGATTTATGCTGTGCGAGCGTCACGGTTTAATAACAGTAAACACTTGAGGTGTAATTATGAACGGCCTACCCATCTCCCGAAGACAATTACTTCAAAGCGGCGCTGCACTTGCAGCTTCCAGTGCGTTTAGTTCCCGTGTTTTTTCCATGCCCACAAAAAAGGTGGGCGTTGCTTTGGTTGGCCTGGGCTACTACAGCCGGGATTTACTGGCCCCCGCTCTGCAGCATACGCAGTATTGCGAACTTAAAGGCATCGTTACCGGCAGCCCGGAAAAAATACCGCTTTGGCAAAAAAAATACGCTATTGCGGATAAAAATGTTTATTCCTACCAGACAATGCATGAGGTCGCTAACAACCCCGAAATTGATGTGATCTACATCGTGTTACCCACCTCTCTGCACATGAAGTATTCCAAAATCGCCGCCGATGCCGGCAAGCACGTATGGTGTGAAAAACCCATGGCTATGACAGAGCAGGAGTGCCAGGCCATTATCGACAGCTGTAACAAAAACAACGTACAGCTCACCATTGGCTACCGAATGCAGCACGAGCCAAATACGCGCACAGTGATGTCCTACGCAAAGAGCCAGCCCTACGGGAAAATAAAAAATGTGATCTCAAAAGCGGGTTATTCCGGCGGTGCGCCAAGCCCGGACAACTGGCGCCTGAAGCGCGCAATGGGAGGCGGTGCTTTGTACGATATGGGGGTATACCCCATAAACGCGGCGCGCTACACCGTGGGAGCAAACCCGCTTGCCATTACCGCTCGGCTGGAATCAAAGCGCAAAGAGGTTTTTAAAGAGGTGGATGAAAGCGCCTATTTCACTCTTGAATTTGCCAATGGTGTCAGCGCCGACTGTGCCACCAGCGTGGGAGAGAATATGAATATACTGCGCGCGAATTGTGAGAAAGGCTGGTATGAATTGTCGCCCATGCAGAGCTATAGCGGTGTGCGGGGGAAAACCAGTGATGGTACGCTGCTGAACCTTAGCGTTGCCAACCAGCAAGCAAAGCAAATGGATAACGATGCCCTCGCCATTATGCATAAATCCCGAGTGCTGGTGCCCGGTGAAGAAGGCTTGGCAGATATTCGCGTAGTACAAGCTGCGTTACAATCGGCAGCAACCGGAAAACGTATCGAAATATAAGTTCTATTTTGGCAAAACAAAAAGCCCCTGCCCTAGAACAGCTGCCGCTGACTGCCCTAAAAGGTGTTGGTGAGCGGCTGGCCCTCACCTTGCAAAAGCTCGGCTTGCACTATGTGCAGGATGTGCTGTTTCATTTGCCGCTGCGCTATTTGGACAGAACGCGCATAAGCCCCATCGGTCAGTTGCAACTCAATACTTCGGTGATGATTCAGGGGCGCGTGCTTAGCACGCAAATTACCTACGGCCGCAGGCGCAGCCTGGTGGTGCAATTGGAAGATGACAGTGGTGTAGTGTGCTTGCGCTTTTATCATTTTAGCGGCCATCAAAAAGATAAATTACAGCAGGGCGTGTTGCTGCGTTGTTACGGTGAGCCGCGCCTTGGGCGCTCTGGCCTTGAGTTTTATCACCCCGAGTATGATTATATTGATGAGGCTAACGCCACCCAGCTGGAACAAAGATTAACGCCCATATACGGCCTCACCGATGGTATCTCGCAACAGCGAATGCGGGCTATTGTTGAGCAGGCTGTGGACCTTATCCATCAAAACCCTCCCGACGAATATCTGCCAGCAGAATACAATCGCCGCTTTCAATGTGAGTCTCTGGTGGAAGCCTTGCAAAGTGTTCATCGCCCGGAAAAAGGTGCTGCGCTCAACTTATTGATGGAAGGTTTGCACCCCAGTCAGAAACGCTTGGCGTTTGAGGAGTTATTGGCGCACTTTCTGGTAAGGCGCAAATTACACCAGCAGGCAGCGGCTCAAAAAGCACCCACACTCAAAATGGATAAAGCTCTGCAGCAGCAGTTTTTAAATAGCCTGCCGTTCTCACTGACAGCTGCGCAGCAGCGGGTAGCAAAGGAGATCCAGGCCAACCTTGGTTCTGGCAAGCCAATGCTGCGTATGGTGCAGGGCGATGTGGGTTCCGGTAAAACGCTTGTGGCGGCCTTAGCGGCCCTCTGCGGTGTGAGTAGCGGCTACCAGGTGGCGGTAGTGGCACCCACAGAAATATTAGCGGAACAGCATTTCCACAATTTTAGTGGCTGGCTGGAGAACCTGGGCCTGCGGGTGGCCTGGCTGGTGGGCAAGCTCACAGCCAGTAAAAGGCGAGCGGCGCTGGAAAGTATTGCCAGCGGAGAGGCACAGGTGGTGGTGGGTACCCATGCCTTGTTTCAGCAAGATGTGAGCTTCCATTCCCTTGGCCTGGCCGTTATTGATGAGCAGCACCGTTTTGGCGTGGACCAGCGACTGAGCCTGAGGCAGCAAAATAGCAAGGGTGAAATACCCCACCAATTGGTTATGACAGCAACACCCATACCACGCACCCTTGCCATGACCGCCTATGCCGAGCTGGATTACAGCCTAATCGATGAGCTGCCCCCCGGCAGAACCCCAGTGAATACAGTGCTGGTGACTCAGGCCCGCCGGGAGCAGGTTATTGAGCGCATTCGTGCTGCCTGCAGCGAAGGTAAGCAGGCCTACTGGGTGTGTACCCTGGTGGAAGATTCGGAAAGCCTGGCAGCGGCTAATGCCGAGGAAACCGCCGCGCTGCTGCGCGAAAACCTTGCGGACTTGAATATCGGCCTGGTGCATGGCCGCTTAAAGGCCAGTGAAAAAGAAGCTGTGATGAAAGCCTTCAAGGCAGCTGAACTGCACTTACTGGTGGCTACCACGGTGATAGAGGTAGGCGTGGATGTGCCCAATGCCAGCTTGATGATCATCGAAAACCCAGAGCGCCTTGGTCTGGCTCAGCTGCACCAGTTGCGCGGCAGAGTGGGGCGGGGCGAGGTAGCGAGCCACTGCGTGCTGCTCTATGGCGAGAAGCTCTCTGAGCAGGCTCGGTCCCGGCTGCAGGTGCTGCGAGAAACCAACGACGGTTTTCTGGTGGCAGAACGGGATTTACAGCTACGCGGCCCCGGCGAACTGTTAGGCACCCGTCAGACCGGAGAGATGCAATACCGGGTTGCCGACATGTTGCGAGATGAGCATATGCTGCAGGAGGTGAATGCGCTAGGGGAGCAGTTTCTGCGACATCAGGCCGCTGTGGCGGAAAAGCTCATTGCTCGTTGGGTGGGAGAAAGAGAGCAATATTCACTGGTCTAATGCCATTGCTCTGTTATGGCTGTGAACCAATCGCAAAATCTGCCGATCACATGCCCGCAAGCTTGCTGACAAACTAGCAAATAGTGCGCGGCAGGCTATATTCAATAGAGTCACTACCGTAAGTAATTAAGGAGAACGTACGTGCCTCTTCCTGCCAGTATTCAAGAAATGCTCGATAGCCAAAAGGTGAGCTACAACCTCTCACCTAAGGATGGTGGTTTGAACAGCCTCAGCCCAGTGCAGTTGCAGAAGTCGGGCAGTATTGTGCAGTCAGTGCTATTGCAGGATGCCCAGGGGCGAGTGCAAGTCTTATTTCCCATTGGCAAGATCATCGACTTGGAATCCCTGCGCTCGCAAACCGGCCGCAAGTTGGAAGGGGTGAGTATGGATGACCTTAAGCCGCTTATTCGTCAGCAGGAGCTTGTATGTGTTCCTGCGATACCCCGCTGGCAGGGTATGCAGACCATTGTCGATGAAAGCTTACTGGATAAGAAAACCCTCTTGTTAGAGCCCGGTAGTGGTGGCGATCTGCTGGAAATCTCCCAGCAAGATTTTACCCAAATCGTTGCTACCTCCGACAGAGCCCGCTGTGCGGTAGATATGCCAACGCTGACAGAAGATGACGGTGACGACGAAGCGAAGATATTTGACTCGGTAAAACGCTTTACGCAAAAGCGTATAAAGCAGCGACTGGATGAAACCCTTGAGTTGCCTCCCTTACCGGAAACAGCGCAGCGTATTATTAAATTGCGCGCCGACCCCAATGCCGACATTAACGACCTGGCCAATATTGTTGAGATTGACCCGAGCCTGGCGGCACAAGTGGTGAGTTGGGCTGCGTCGCCTTACTACTCTGCGCCGGGGAAAATTAAATCGGTACACGATGCCATTGTGCGGGTGCTGGGTTTCGACATGGTGCTTAACCTGTCTCTGGGGCTTGCACTCGGAAAAACCATGACCATGCAATGTCTTACACCAAGGCACGTTTCTCGTTATTGGCGCGGTGCCGTCTACACTGCCGCTGTGGTTGAAGGCCTGGTAACCAGTATTGCGCGGGAGCATCGTCCAGGCTTCGGTATGGCTTATCTCTCAGGCTTGTTAAATAACTTTGGCTATCTGGTAATGGCTGAAGTGTTTCCTCCTTATTTCTCCAGTATCGAACGGCTGGGCAAAGCCAACCCTCAAGCCCCATCCGCAGCGATAGAGCAGCACATTCTGGGGATAACCGGCAATCAGATGGCCTCCTGGCTGATGGATAACTGGAATATGCCAGAAGAGGTTGTGGTCGCACTAAGGCAGCAGAACAATCCCAAATTTGATGGTGTAAACGCTGAGTACGCCAAACTGGTTTATATCGCCCAAGCAATGTTAGCCAATGCGGGTTTTGGCAGCGGCAGCCCTCGCCAGATACCTGATAGCCTGTTTACAGAGCTGCACCTGGATGCGGCAACGGCCAAAATTACAGTGGATAATATTCTGGAGTCCGGCCAGGACCTTGACGCAATAGCAGAGCAAATGCGAGGCTAGCCGATAAAAAAAGAGCTCGGCCCTCTCGGGGGCTGAACTTGTCGTTCGAACGTTCCCGCCCAAAATACTCAACCTAGCTTTCACACCCACCTGCGTAAAATTCGAAGAGTTTTCACAGCAGGTCCGATTCCTTGAATAAGAGCTCCCTCACTTCTCCCGCCGCTTGGCTTATTTACAGCATGTCATTGATGGTTGGTGCGTTGTATGCCTTGGTAGTGCCAGGGCTGAGCTATTTTCTTGCAGAAGAGCTGCAGGTACGACCAGTGCTAATCGGTCTGTTTTTTGTTTCCGTTGCGCTATCAGCAATGATGTATGGGCAAACCATAAGCCTTTGGTCGGAGCGAACGTTTAATCAAAAAAAATTAATCGCCTTCAGCATGTTTGTTGGCGGTCTTGCTTGTTTTGGTTTTGCACATTTTCGTTCTTATCCCATGGTGTTAATTACTGCCACCACGCTATTTAGCCTCTCTTTTATTGCTGCAACGCAGATACTTGGCTTGGCACGACAATACGCGGATGAAAACCTAAGCGCACAACAGCAAAGCATGTTTAATGCCTTGGTGCGTGCAAGTGTTGCACTGGCGTGGGTAATAGGCCCGCCTTTGGGTTTTAGCCTGCTGCAAAAAATAAATTTTGCAGAGTTGTATCGCTTAACGGGGGTTTTGTATTTTCTGGTTGCACTGGTTGCTCTATTTTTATTGCCGAATGTTAAATTGCCAAGCCAGAATAATGAAGAAATTACGCCGCAAGCCAAGCGGTATTTATACCCTGCAGTGTTGGCTTTTGCGCTGCTATTTGCGGCCAATCAAAGCTATATGATAGCGTTGCCATTGTTTCTTAAAAAAGTACTCTTTTTAGATGTGCATTATGCTGGCTGGATGTACGGCCTTGCTGCAGCGTGTGAAATTCCAATAATGATATTTGCCGCCTGGCTAGGTTCACGTTTTACACTTACATCCTTTATTCGAGTTGGAGCACTTGCCGCTCTTGCCTTAAATGCAGGTGTTTGGTTGGCGGACTATCTATGGCAAATGATGGTCTTGCAAATATTTAATGCACTGTTTATTGGTTTTGTTGCCGGTGTCGGTATTAACTGGTTTCAGTGGAAAATGCCCGCCTATTCCCATGCTCCTCTGGCACTGTATTTAAGCAGTATTAGTATTGGTAATGTTATAGGTTCCGTTGTTATCGCCACGGTGGCGGAACTCTACAGTTATCGCGATATATTTCTCGTCAATGTGTTTGTTTGCACCCTTGCCATTCTGATTTTTTTGCTTGGCCGCTGTGAAGGGCGGTCCATTGTTGCAAAGCTTTTCCGGCGAAGCGCCTTAAAACCTTTATAAGAATACCGTAAAAAGAGCATCGTAATATTTAATAAATACTTATGGCTTTTTGTCGTTCAGCTATAGATATACGCTTGACTATAAAATATTGGTATTGAACGCGGGCTGAAACTCATGGTGTTTGTGAGGTAATTCTCAGATAATGCTCAGAGGTCGGTGCTTTAAATACAGCAACCAGCCTCCGGTAGTGCGTATCGCCAATGCATAGCTTACACCTCTCTTGTAATCTCTCGCTGGCTCATACCTTATTGATACCGAAAAAGGCAAACCCGTGGAAACACGGGGACGCAAAGCCAGTGCCCTAGCATTTAGCACCGAAGCCTGATGCGGGTCGAACGGTTACCGAAAATGATAATGGATGTGGCCCAGGTGAAAAGAAGTTGCCTGTCACCCCTGTGAGATTAAATAGCTGTGCTCGTCAAAGAAAGGCTCATCGTGGCAGCTGCGCTGCTGCAACACTATAAAGAAAAATACGCTTCTCGAAATGAAGGTGGCTGGCGAAGGCTGTTACTTGCCCTAAAAGTGATGGCAGGCTTTTCCCTTGTCAGCTTTATCCTCTATGCACTATTTTGGTACGGTCATACTTACGATCGGGAGCTACCTGGAAAATATTTTGATAGCGCTCGCGATTACCGTCAAATTCCTTTTGACATGCTTGATGCCTACTCGATTTGTAAACACAAAACGAAAATACGCTATGGCTCTGAGCTGGTAAGGTCCTACATTGATCAGCACTCTACACGCTTCGAGCCTGGCAAAGGTATTTACAAAATATTTATGTCTGCACACATCGGCAGCAAGACCTACTACGACGAAGCTGCCGTACACTGTTTTGTCGATCCTTCTGAATTTATGGTTTCTCATTTTCGTATCTTTGAACCGAAGCGGGAATCGTTAATGAGCAAAGCCCTCAGTTTTTTTTAGGCTGATGCTCCTTGGTAGCATGAGGCTAAAAAGCATAAATCACTCCTATTTTTATAGTTACGTAGATGAATGTGTTCAATAGTTGATACAGATTCACCCAATTTCACATTGAAACAAATTCATACTAAAGTATTATTTATAGTTGTCGTCAAAATCTGCATAATCGCTGGGCAATTACAAGCTGGAAGCGTGCTGAAATGGAAAATAAAAGAAAAAAACCTGCCCATCTACTGCCCCTAAAAACTATTTTTCTCCTTTCGATAACATTCTTATCTGCCTGTAACACCATATCGGCTAAAGACGTGAAGCCTGTAACCGATGACTCCGCAGACTATATGGCGCACCCGGAAGAACTAGAGCTTATGGAGGAGTCTGAGCGCCTGCATGAGCAGATGGTGAGAAAAGGTTTGATTTATCGTAACAATGAAATCGCAGCTTATATAGAAGATCTTGCAGAGCGCATACAAACCGATGAAGTAAAAGCCAAGCTCAATTTGCACTTCTACGTTACTCGGGATCCCTCCATCAACGCCTTCGCGCTACCTAATGGCAATATTTACTTAAATATAGGGTTGATGAACAAACTGGAAACTGAAGCGCAATTGGCCTTTGTTATGGCGCACGAGGCTGCGCATGTAGTGCAGCGGCACAGTTTCAAAACCACGCTAAATCTTCAGTCCAATGTTATCGGTGCGCACGTGGCCGATTTATTTCTTGCCGGTACAGGCTTGTCTTATCTGGCGGCAGTAACAAATATTGCGAACTACAGTCGGGAAATGGAAACCGAGGCAGATGAAAAGGCTTTGGTGTATTTAAGTGGTTCTACTCAATATAACCTTGATAGCGCTATACATACCTTTGAGCAGCTAAAAGAAGTAAAGCATAGCAAAGACAGAGCGTCTATTTGGGCGAGCCATCCGGATAACGCCGCTCGCTATAATCATGCGATGGCATTTATTACTGCAAATCAATTACAGCTGGATGCAGAAGCGGTTTCGAGCTCTCAGTTTGAGTCAATTAAAGACCTCTTAACCGAATCCACTGTGAAAATGCGTTTGCGCTTTCGTCAGTATCAGCTGGCGGAAGAGGTGTGCCTTTCCGCAATAGAAAAAAATGGCGATAGCGCATTAATGTTGTCCTATGTGGGTGATAGTTATCGTTTGAGGGGTACGCATATAAAAGCCGCTGCTCAGGAATACGCTTGGCTATACGACAAAAAATTAAGAGATGTTGAACCGCTTTTCGCAGATAAGAAACAGGAAAATTTGGAAAAATCTAAGCAATATTATGAGCAGGCGCTGGTACTGCAGGGCCACTACCCCAAGGCGCAGCGGGGCATGGGGTTGACTCTGGCGGAGAGTGGGGATTTCGCAGCGGCAAAAGACTATTTAAACCAGTATATAGAAAATGAAAATATTAAAGACCGACGATACGTTATGTCTGTGCTTAAAGAAATAGAAAAAAATAGCATAAAGTAAAACTAGAGGGGAGTGTATGAAAACTATAAAAATGATCTCAATACTATTCGCTATATGGCTCACTGCAGCCTGTACGAATACAACAGTTCGTCAACACCAGGACTATGAGCAGATTGCTCAAAATATTTCATCAGTTGTTATTATTCCGCCGGAAGTTAGTATCGAACTCATTAAGTTTGATGGTGATAATGAAGAGTTGATCGATGAGCAAAAAGCTATCGCCGCAGAAATTACCGCTATTGCCAAGCAGCGATTTGAAGAAGAAGGTTTAAGTGTTATTGATTTCGACATAGCTGCCGCAGCTGCGGAAGATGAAGATTTTGCCTATGCTGTAACACAGTGTAGCGAGGCTTGGGGAGCAGCTAAATCGGAACTGTATGCGCAAGGTATGGTTAGTGATAGTAAAAAGAGCAGCTTTGCAACAAGCCTGGGGCCTGTTGCTAATGCCATTGCCGAAAAGTCAGGGGCGGAGTCTATTTTTCTGATGCACTATCAAGGCTCGAAAAAATCCAGTGGTGTTGTGGCGAAGGATGTAGGTGCCAGTATCCTGGTCGGCATCCTCACAGCTGGGGCCGTCGTGCCAATTCAAAATACTCAGCAGGCATTTGTTGACCTTGCTTTGGTTGAATCGGACTCTGGGAAAATCGTTTGGTCTAATCGTAAATTTCTGGCGGCTGTTAATGGCACCATCGTTGCCACCGCGCTCAATGAATTACCTGATGTTGTCTGGGAAAGTGAACTTACGCCAGCACTTAATGAACAGTTAAGCGAACCTGCTGATGTCGATAATTCGGAGACAGCAGCGCAGCCGGGCGATGAGAGTGCTTCCTTGGATGATGCCGCAGCAGAGCAAGCGGCCACTGATGCAGATATACCAGAGTCAGAAAGTTAATTTTTGCCCTATAAAGAAAAAATGTGGCCCTTTATGGGCTACTTTTTCTTTTGTGCGCTCAGTACGTCATCCAGGTATTCTCCAGACGTTAGGCCCATGGACATATAAATATTAAACAAGCCGTCAAAGCCAAAATCCATTTTCTCTACCCAGTCGGCAGGAATGTAGAGAATTGCTCCACCGAAGGGAACCGGAGCAGTAGGGATGATGATTGAGTAATACTGAATCCCGTTTCTGTTAATGGCCAGGGGATTTGTTAACAGCGCCAATACGGCCGTTCCATTGCGGTCGCCGCCAAAATAGCACATCACCGCCGACATGCTTTTGTATTCTTCTTTTTCCTGTTTGTCGAACATGGTAATCAGTTTTGATACCGTCTGGTAAACAGATCGCACCAGCGGCACGCGATTAAGAAGGCCGTTTGTAAAGGCTCGCCAATGATTTTTTAGCCCCGCCTCCACCGCTGCGCCAAGCAGCCAAATCAGTAGTAGTGCGCTGCCAACCCCAATGGCATAGGCGGTAATCTCTGAGCTGACAAAGTTGAGGCCTATGGAGCCAAACAATTTGCCCGCGTAGCTGGTGGGCCCGAGGTAGCGGTGCAGCAACTCTGCCGACCACACGATTACAGCGATGGTAAGTGTTATGGGCAGGGCTGCCAGTATGCCAGCGATGAAGGTTTTGCTCAGGCGGGATAAAATACTCGAATTTGGACCCGTACTCTCTGTCATGCTTTGCTCCTGAGTGCTTAATGTTATGATGCCGCTAAATGGCCTCTCATAGTGTACACAGGAAATGGAGCTTTGCCCTAAAATGAATACCCAAGCCGATAGTAGTGAGTTTCGTTTTATTATATTGCTGATTTGCTTATTTGGCGCGCTGTTGGTGCCGCCCTATTTTGAAAGCAAGCCAATTTTTAACTTGATTTGGAAGGTGATTTTTAGCGGTTCTTTGTTGGCAGCCTTATATGCGCTTGGCGGAAAGCGTAGCTTATTGATCCCCGGCTTAATTCTTCTGGTGCCCACCTTAGCAACAGTGTGGGTTGAGGAGTTTAGCGATAGTCATTTAGCGTATTATCTGGACAATGCTACAACTATCGCTTTTCTCTGCTTTATAGTCTTTCATCTCGGTGTCTATGTGCTTCAAGCGCGTAGAGTAAGTACCAATGTTATATACGCCTCCTTGTGTGTTTATTTATTAATAGGTTTTATCTGGGCTGCTGTTTACGCCAATATTCATCTGTATTTTGATGGCGCCTTTACCTTCTCGAATTACCCGCAGCTGAATAACGCAAGCCCGGATAACCTAATGGGCTATTTTGTCTACTACAGCTTTGTTACCTTATCAACGCTAGGTTACGGAGATGTAACGCCTGTTAACCACGTGGCTCAGTCCTGGTCGGTTGTGGAGGCGATGATAGGGCAGTTTTTTATTGCTATTGTTTTGGCGCGCTTGGTAAGTATGCATGCGGCGCGTGCGGAATAGCTTTGCTGTCATATGGTGTAAGTGTTCAACTCCTCTGGCTTGGTGAATAGCAGTAGCCGCTAGTTGAGATCGTGAAATCAGGCCGCCAGCCAGCGCCTGCGGTAGATTGGATTCGCAAGCGCTGCAGCTTAATCAACGCAATTCGGCCAGCACAACCAAGCCTGGACAATTTTTAACTAATCTGCCTGTATTGAGTTCTATAATGACAGCTAAACCAAGCAAGAGAGGAGGGCTTGATTACCTTGCTGTTGTTACCGAAAAAGTGTGCTTGCTATGCTAAACTTGTCAGACCTAGGTCGTTTTGTCCCGTTGTCCCGAAGCATGAAATTCTCCTGCCTTTTTATAGTCTGCCTCTTTTCCCCATTCGCACAGGCGAGTGCCATCTATAATCCGCCGGGTGCGAATCTTACTTTGGGGAGCACAAACCACAACAATGGGTTTTCTGTGTTGGCCAATAATCCTGCTGCTACAGCAATAGTGCCATCTGATCAGCGTAGTCGAGGAGTGGGAGTCAATATTGGCGGGGGCCTGGAATATGGTAATGTGGATGAAATATTCGCAATAATCGATACTCTAAGCGAAATGCTTGCTGGCGATGGAGGTGATCTCCCTGAAACGCCTCCGCCCCAACTTCCAGATGAGCCTGTACAGCTACCAACGGATCTCACCTGGCAAGATATTCTGGATAACAACCCAGAGTTCAATGCTTGGTTTGAGGCTGTGCAAGATCAAGCCACTTTTTTCGCTTCTTCTTTCGCTATTATTTCGCAGCAAGCTTATGCGAAGGCCTTTGTTACCGCAGATGTTCCTTTTCTAATTAGCAATGATATCTGGGGAGGAAGTCTTTCCGCGACATATAGTAGCGAAGGCACCTCCAAAGCGCTGGGAATTGTCGACCTGTTTAATTTTGATGCCGACTATGCTTTGAGTCAAATTGACGAAGCTAGAAATTTGGACCCAAGCGCGCCGGAGACAAGTTTTGACCTGAGTGACGATATAGTACTTATTGTAAACCCGGGTGAGGAGAGTGTTCAGCTCAAATTCAACAACGATAGTTTATTGCTAACCAAGGCTGTAATTACTCAGAACATTAATATCAACTATAGCAGAGAGGCTTATAGTGGTGAGAATGGAACACTTTTATGGGGCCTGCGGCCAAAACTATATCGTGTAGGATTAACACAAGTAGATACGCGCTTTGGCGAGTTAACAGACGCAGAGAGTTTGTTTAACGATATTAGAAATGCAGACTTTCATTATGCCAATCGCGTGAGTTTGGATTTGGGGGTGCTTTGGGCATCACAACATTATCGTTTGGGCGCAACATTGCTAGACCCCTTTTCTCCAGAGTTCTCCTTTCCTGATTTTGATCCCAGCCGATACAGTAAATCTGAAGTGCTTACTCAACTGCGACAAGAGATGCGCTATGAGCTAAAACCTCAATTGCGTATGGAGGGCTCGTTGTTTTCTCGCAACAAGCGTTGGAGTACGCATCTACAGCTCGATGCTAACGCCGCTACAGATCCAATGAGTGATAAGTACCAATGGCTGGTTGTGAGCACTGCCTATCGCAATAGTAACAACTGGGTGCCGGATTTGCGCTTTTCTTATCGCAAAAATTTAAGCGGCAGCAATCTTGGCTACTTCAGTAGCGGTATTACACTGTTCAAAATATTTAACCTCGATATTTCCCGAACAGCTGAGATGGCTACGATCAGTGGTGATTCTCTTCCCCGAGGCCTTAACTTGAGTTTAGGTTTAAATTTTTCCTTTTAATATATGGTGATTAATTGCGGCGCACTAAAGCCAGTTACAATCATCTTTATTTTTTTCTTCTGATGCTTGCCTGTGGGCGAGCTTATTCGAACGCTGGTCTTCGTCCCATAGAAGAAATCGGTAAGGTGGACCTGGTAGAGGCGGTAATTGCCTATGTGAACGTAATAACCTCTCCCGGCGTGGAAGGCTCCACCTTGCACATAGCAAGGCCGGACAGGCAATCTGATATGTGGCGTTCCAGTCTTGGATTTGCCTCAGACTTTACAATTAAGGGTTCACTCGTTGATGGCTTCTGGGGCGCTGCGCTGGTGGGTGGTGCAGTGAGTGAGAATATTCAGTTTCTCGCTGACAACAACAGTATTATTGATATCGACGCTCAGCGAGATGTTATTGCCCTTAGGGCTTCACTGGGTATTAAAATTCCACTTCACGAAAAAGTAAAAATACGCACCTACTTCACCGGTGTTATCTCTGAGGTAAGCACCGCCAGTGAAATAAGTGGAGATCGAGTACCTGAGCAGCTACCGCAGGGGCCAGCTGAACTTTCTTTGCTCAGCGAGGTGTCTTCCATGACCACGGCAGCCACTGCCGAGTTGGCGGCGTATCAATGGATTGGTGCCAGCCGTGCAGATATTCAATTGCAATACACGCTTAATTACACTGACACCTTCAGCAAGGTAAATCCGATATTGGATAGCTGGGGCTGGAGTAGGACTTCTATTGTGAAAACGCGTATTACAAATCCTACCGGCTGGTATATGGGGGATCGGGAGTGGCGCTGGTTGGCTTACTTAAACCATACCGATTTTGTCGATCAATCCAAAGCGGCAATCGGGTTTACTCACTTTTATGAACTGGGGCTCGGCCTGGAGTGGGAAATAAATATGAAGCCTCTTGATTGGTTTCCTCTACGCTATGTTGGATTCAAAGCCGGTTATATTGAGGGCGATGATATTACCGGCTATAACATAGGGATTACGATGCGATGATAAAGGTGCCTGGCCTCATTAAAGTGGGTGTGCTTCTCGTTATCTTGTTAGCGTCTAGCGCCTGCATTTCTCCAGTACGCACTTATAGTGGCAAAGCCTTTTTACGCAGCGGTAGCCCCTTGATTGCCTTAAATGGCAAAGCGCTAGCCGGTGTATATGAGCTGTATGTTGAGCCGGGAGAGCAGCAAGTAAGAGCTCTGTTTAAAACGGCCCTGCATGAGTATGTTTGCACATTTGAATGGGCCGCAGTAGCAGAAACCCGCTATGAAATAAGCGCCAATGAAAACCAGCACCCGCTCACGCTGTATCGTTGGGAGAGGAGAAATAGCCTATGGGCCGTTCGCCTGGACCCCGTCGCGCCTGTGTCTTGTACTGTATATAGCCCTGCAGGCTGACTAAGCCGGTTTTAGCTTATCCCAGTTGGGCAGCGCGAAGCTTAATTAGTGGTCCGTGCTGGCCTTGCGTGGCAATACGTTATGCTTAAAATATTTTTTTGGTAGTTAGATGTCATTTGCTTTATTGGTATTTTTAGCAACAAGGAGTGATAGAAAGCCTAAGGGATTATTCTAAATGTTCAGCAGCTACTTAAGTGTATATTGACGCTTGTGAGGGGAAGTACTGAAAATGAATTATCTAGGTGTCGGGTCTTTTAGGGTAAGTTTATTCATAGGGCTTTCGTTCGTGTTGGCCGCTTGTGGAGGGGGATCGAACGACGCTGCTCCATTTGCACCCGGCTTATCCACGGCGAGCAGCTCCTCGAGTTCAAGTAGCTCATCGAGTACAAGTAATTCTTCTAGCTCAAGTAGTTCGTCGAGTTCCAGCTCAAGCTCATCTTCAAGTTCCGCTAGCTCCTCTTCCAGTAGCTCGTCTTCGAGTTCATCCTCCAGCAGCGCTTCCTCATCTTCAAGTTCTTCTGGAATAGTTGAAGCACCGCTCACCACTCCTCAATGCCCTGAAGAAAGTGAATTACCTTTTATTGCAAAAACTGCCGACGATTATTCCAATGTTATCTATATTGACCCTTCCGCCAGCTCTCAAGGAGACGGCAGCTTTGTTTCCCCTTACAATACATGGGAAGGCATTGCTATCGACTCTGACTCAGCCTTTCTGCAAAAACGCGGAACCATTGATACGATTACAACACGTTTTGTTTTCGGTGATGATGATGTTTTCATCGGAGCTTATGGAGAGGGTGAGCCGCCCCAACTTATAACGACTTATACCGAGGGTGGTGACCGCTCCCTGTTTGAAATTAGCGGCGACAACTTTTTTATTCGGGATATGAATGTATCGGCCCCAAATCTGGCCAGCTCTATAAAGCCCAATGGGCCCAAGGCAATAATATATAATACTGAAATACACGCTTCTCAGTGGGGTTTACGAGCATACTCTGGCGGCAGCGGGCTAATAGTTTACTGTTCCACGATTCGGGATATCGGTGAAGATGGCGTTTATTTTCAGTCGCTAAATAACTTGGAAATAGGCTACAGTGCTATTTACAATGTTAACGCCAAGTTTCATGAGGAAGACTATAATAATTATACTGAGTGCGCTAACAGGGAAAGCAATTGCGACGATAATTTCCCTGGCGATGGTCTTCAGTTTAATTCGGTGTCTTATTTTAAGGTTCACCACAATGTGATCGATAAAAGTGATAATACTTTTAAATTCAATTTTATCGCCAAATTTGACACTATCCCAACGCCGCCTGTGGATTTCTTCGGTATTTTTGAGTACAACACATTGTACTTGCCGCAGCACGGGCCAGACGGCGGTACAGGAGTATTCCTTGACGCCGATATTGCTGGTGTAATTATTCGTTACAATAACTTCATTGGGCCTGGGCCACGAGCCATCTACAATCATTCGTCCAATACTCAAATTTATGGCAATGTTTTTGTGGGGGGGCGCGGTACGGATATTCAAACAGGAAACCCAGCGGAGTCCTCCGCAATTTATAATTCTGGTGCGGAGGTTGCCATCTACAATAATGTGTTCCACGATTACGGCGCTGACTTGCTTAGCGGTGGGGCCTTCTATTTGTATAACAATATATTTTCCGAAAGCCAAGGAGCTGGCATAGCTAGCGGAAATGATCGCAGCAACAATATGTTCACGTATTCCGGGGTAAGTCTCCAGGGTAATGAGTTTGAAGGAAACGCAAATTTTATTGATGCTAAAAACAATGATTTCCATTTGGGTGCGGGGAGTGACGCCATTGACGCCGGAATAGAAAACTCGTATATAAATATAGATTCGGACAGGGTGGGGGGCTCGTTTGTTAATGAAATTGATTTGGGGCCCTATGAATATCAATAAGGAACGTTAGAAAAGGCTCGCGGCCGATGGGAGAACATAGTGCTTGGTGAGTTTAATCTGTAAGGAGGGGCACGCCTGTCGCTTGTGCTAACTGAGTCGGATAAGTTCACGCCGGGAAGCGCTTTGCTTAGCTGCTCTATGAAACTGGAGCTGTTTATGCTTGCAATCTAACTGAGCCTGTAAAAACGGCCGAAGGCGACCCCTTTCCTATAAAATATTTACTATGGAGAGAGGCATTGCTTGTTAGTGCTGCTGTCCTAAGCCGAGAGGAATAGTCAAGCGATGCTCGGCGGTGTTTAAAACGTAAAAGAGAAAATGTATGCACGAAATAATTTGCCCACACTGTAGTAAAGCTTTTAAAGTTGATGAAGCCGGATATGCCGATATTTTGAAGCAGGTTCGCAACAGTGAATTTGAACAGCAATTGCATGAGCGCCTTGAATTGGCTGAGAAGGACAAGCTCAAGGAGGTGGAGCTAGCCAAAAGTAATATCAGAAACGACATGCACGAGGTCACGGCAGCCAAGGATACTGAAATTAGTGGATTGAAGGCGAAGATAGAGGCTGGTGAGGTGGCTCGTAAGCTGGCGATAGCAGAGGCGCTAAAAACGGTAGAAAAAGAACGTGACACGCTGGCCAACGAACTGGAGAAAGCAAAACTAGATAATCTGTCCACTTCGAAGCTGGCAGAGGAGAAGCTGAGTGCGAGTAAATCTGCTCAGAAGCTAGCGGTTACTGAGGCAGTGGGTAAGGTCGAGAAGGAACGTGATGAACTAAAAAACAGCCTTAAGCACGTGGAGCTTGAAAAACAGCTCGCTGAGAAATCCCTAAAAGACAAGTACGAAACACAAATTAAAGATCGTGACGATGCAATCGAGCGGCTTCGAGACATGAAAGCCCGGCTTTCCACTAAAATGGTTGGCGAAAGTCTAGAGCAACACTGTGAGACAGAGTTTAATCGTATAAGGTCGACCGCATTTCCAAACGCGTATTTCGAGAAGGATAATGATGCAAGTGGCGGTAGCAAGGGTGACTTTATTTTTCGTGACTCCGACAGTGCGGGAACCGAAATCGTTTCGATTATGTTCGAAATGAAGAACGAAAATGACACCACGGCAAGCAAGAAAAAGAATGAAGATTTCTTAAAGGAGCTGGATAAAGACCGCACAGAAAAAGGCTGCGAGTATGCAATCCTTGTTTCATTGCTGGAACCTGACAGCGAACTCTATAATTCTGGTATTGTGGATGTGTTTCACCGTTATCCGAAAATGTACGTCATTCGGCCGCAGTTTTTTATTCCCATCATTACACTTCTGCGCAATGCGGCAATGAAATCCTTAGAGTACAAGACAGAACTTGCACTTGTTAAGTCACAGAATGTTGACATTACAAATTTTGAAAGCGACCTCGATAAGTTTAAGAGCGCCTTCGCGAAGAACTATGACCTTGCTTCCAGGAAGTTTCAAACAGCAATTGATGAAATTGATCGATCGATCGACAGATTGCAGAAGGCAAAAGAAGCTTTGCTCGGAACCGATCGAAACCTCCGTCTTGCAAACGACAAAGCTCAAGATGTAACGATCAAAAAGCTGACGCGTAAAAACCCCACCATGGCGGCTAAGTTTGAAGAGCTGGAAAGCAAAGGTTCTTCTGATTCCGAATAGCGCGGTTGGCTAAACTATAGGGTGAGCTGAAGCGAGACCACACAGCAAGCACAGTACGACCGCTTATGCTTATAAGCGGTCGTAGGGGCTAAGCAAATCTTAAGCGCCCGTAGGTTGCCACAAGCTTTTGCCGACCACGCTCAAGAGCTCTGGGCAATATTGGTCTGTTCCCCCTCCGTTCTGGCCACAAAGGTTGCACAACAACTATCACTAAACACATTAACGGCTGTACGCATCATGTCGAGAATGCGGTCGGTAACCAGCAGCATGCCGATACCCTCCATCGGTAAACCAATCGCCGCAAGAATAACCGATATAGCCACCAGGCTGGCGGCGGGAATACCGGCTACGCCAATGGATGTGAGCAGAGCAATAACAACAATCGTAAATTGCGTGGCAAAATTTAAATCCAGGCCGTAAGCCTGGGCTATAAACATGGCGGCAACACATTCATACAAGGCAGTGCCATCCATATTTATAGTTGCCCCTAAGGGCAGTACAAAGGATGTTGTGCGGTTGGAGGTGCCCACCTTTTTCTCCATGCACTCCATGGTAATGGGCAAGGTTCCAGAAGAGGAGGCGGTAGAAAATGCAGTGAGCATCGCTGGGGCCATGGCTTTAAACTGGCCAAGTGGATTCACCTTAGCCACGTATTTTAATATCAGCGCCATGGTGACAAAGGCGTGAATGCCCAAGGCCAGAACCACGGTAATAAAAAATATTGCTAAAGGCGCGAAGGCGGCAAAGCCGGTTGATGCAACGGTATTGCCCACTAAACCAAAAACACCGATGGGCGTAAATCGCATAATAAACATGGTGACACCCATCATGGTGTCGAATACACCCTGCCAAAAATGTTGCAGGCTGTCGCGCATGGGGTTTTCTATGCGCGTCATAAAATAGCCGAATAATAAACCAAAACATATTAAGCCCAGCATTTGCCCATCGGCGGCGGCTTTAACAATATTCGGTGGTAACATGCGGTGAAAAACGGCGGCAATATCGCCCGTGCCGCGCCCTTCGATTTTGCCCATTGTAGCGTTTAGTTCTTCTGAGCTACTCAGGTTTAGCCTGTCCCCTGCGGGTTCGCCATCGATGATGCCGGGCTGAAAAATATTCACTAGCACCAGCCCGAGCAAAATGGCCAGGAGGCTGGAGGTAAGATAAAACCCCAGGGTCTTTCCGCCCAGGCGGCGCAGGTCGCCGCCGCTGCCGAGGGTCGAAATACCGCTGATAATGGAAGATAAAATCAGCGGTATGATGATCATTTTCAGGCCATTGAGAAACATCGTGCCCACAAAAGCCATGGCGCCCTGAATATGCGCTCCACCCGCCAGGCCTTGTTCGTTTGCCATTTTGATTAGTAGGCCAGTAACTATGGCCGCAGCAATGGCGATTAATATTTGAATATGCAAAGGAAGTTTTAGCATCTGAACTGGCCTGTTGTTTTTGTGGTTTTATTGTTCGATTAGTGTGCGAACTTTTTTTCCCGCTTTAAATGTCACGTGTGTTTTTGCGGGAATATGGATGGCTTGGCCGGTTTGAGGGTTTTTACCTTGCCGGGCGGCACGTTGCTTTACATGAAAAGAGCCGAAGCCCAGCAGTTGAACGCTTTCGCCGCGAGCCAGGGCGTTGGTTATTTGTTCAAAGACTGCAGACACCGCGTCGTCGGCCTGGAGTTTACTGAGCCCGGCTGCCTGCTGAGCGGCATCGATTAAACCTGCTTTGTTCATAATTAATTCTCGAAAGGCTAGAATGCGCAACTATGAACACTACTTTGCCCCAACGCTCGAACAAATTCAAAAACTATGCTCGCTTGATGCGTCTTAATCGCCCTATCGGAATCTATCTGGTGCTGTGGCCGACGCTTTGGTCCCTGTGGCTGGCGGCGGAGGGTTTTCCCCGGCTGGATATATTGTTGATATTTATTGCCGGCGTGATACTCATGCGTTCGGCTGGTTGTGTGATTAATGATTTTGCCGATCGCCACGTAGATGGCCATGTGAGTAGAACACATGCCCGGCCTATTGTTGCTGGCGAGGTTTCGGCTCCAGAGGCTGTTATCCTGTTTGGCGTATTGAGCCTTGCCGCCTTTGTGCTGGTGCTATTCACCAACGATCTCACCATTTACCTTAGCTTTGGCGCTGCTCTGCTGGCTATTTGTTACCCCTTTATGAAGCGCTATACCCACCTGCCTCAGGTGGTGCTTGGTGCCGCTTTCGCCTGGAGCGTACCCATGGCTTTCGCAGCGCAAACAGGCGAGCTCAGTACCAGTATTTGGGTACTTTACACCACGGTGGTGCTGTGGACTGTGGCTTACGATACTTTCTACGCGATGGTAGATCGGCAGGACGACCTGAAAATTGGGGTGAAATCCACCGCCATCCTCTTCGGTGAGCAGGATCGTATGGTTACCGGCGTCTTGCAGTTGATGACGGTGTTCTCGCTGGGCCTGGTTGGCGAGCGCTTTGAGCTGGGCTGGATTTATAAATTATCGGTATTGGCTGCAGCTTGCTTCATGCTGTATCAGCAGTATTTGATTCGCCATCGTCAGCCAGAGGCCTGTTTTCGGGCTTTTCTCAACAATAACTGGGTAGGAATGGTGATTTTTTTAGGCATTTTGCTGGACTATGCAGTGGCGGTATAAGTCTCATAGTGGAGTTAGCAAGTACTCATTCGCGCTCATGTCATAAAACCGCAATAAAAACTTTATTTAATTCACCCGACCAAACAAAGCGCTTATGCTGTGTTGCGGGCTGAAAATGGCCGGTCGTTGAGCTTATTCCAAGGTAAAACCTTCATGGCTGAGAAAAAGATTCTGGTAGTGGATGATGAGCGCGCTATTCGAGATATGCTTCGAGTGGCGTTGGAAATGTCAGAGTACGGTGTACTGGAAGCCGCCGACGCACAGGAGGCTCATCGTATAATCGTCGATACTCGACCAGACTTGATCCTGCTGGACTGGATGCTGCCAGGTATGAGCGGCATCGAGCTTGCCCGCAGGCTCAAAAGTGAGGAGGTTTCTCGCGAAATCCCCATTATTATGCTCACCGCCAAGGGCGAAGAGGACAATAAAATACAGGGGCTTGAGCTGGGCGCCGACGACTACATCACCAAGCCTTTCTCGCCCCGTGAGCTTATTGCTCGCTTGCGCGCTGTGTTGCGCCGAAGTGACTCGCTTGCCAGTGGTGATGCCATTGTTGTTGAGGGGCTCTGCCTCGACCCTTCCAGCCATCGCGTAACCATCAACGATAAGCCTGTTCAACTGGGCCCAACCGAGTATCGCTTGCTGGAGTTCTTCCTCACCCATCTGGAGAGGGTATACTCTCGTAATCAGCTGCTCGACTATGTGTGGGGTGGCAATGTATATGTGGAAGAGCGAACCGTGGACGTGCATATCCGTCGGCTGCGCAAAGCGCTGAAGGTGGAAGGCCACGACCGACTGGTTCAAACCGTGCGCGGCGCTGGTTATCGCTTTTCCAACAAATTTCTGGGAGCGGCGGAATAGGCAGCTTAGGCAATAAAAAGCTGATATTTCGTTCTGGTACCGGAGCGCTTTAAGGGTTCTCATGTTTCGCAAAGGTGTGGCCTCCCAGATACGGTGGCTGCTGATCTACTTACTGGTAGGATTTACTATTGGCCAGCTGCTTGGTGCGGTGTGGCCTATGCTGTTTATCAGTACGCTGGCGTATCTTGCGTGGGTGCTGTTTCAGATCCACAAACTGGAAGCATGGGTAACCGCCACTCGCCAGCAGGGCTTGCAGGAAAACACCATGCGCGGCGTTTGGGCAGAAATCGCCGAAGATGTAGAGCTGATTACCAAGCGTTACGAGAAAGATAAGCAGCGCCTGCAGGAAGTGGTAGAGCGTGTTCAGGATATGACCTCGGCGCTCGCCGACGGCGTAATTATCGTCGACAAACTCGACAATATCGAATGGTGGAACCGAGCCGCGGAGCGGCAGTTTGATTTCGAGCCGCTGGATATTGGCCGAAAACTCACAGACTACATTAGTCACCCCAAATTCATTGCCTACTACGATAGCCATCAGTACGAGGAGCCGCTCGACTTAATCTCGATAAAACACGAGGGGCAGTTTCTGCAGTTTCACATCCATCCTTTTGGTGATGGCGACAGCCTGGTAATTGCCCGTGATATTACCCGTGTGGCCAAGCTTGAGCGCATGCGCAAAGATTTTATTGCCAATGTGAGCCACGAGCTGCGTACGCCACTCACGGTGCTAAGCGGTTACCTGGAGACTCTGGCAGACTCCGCGGAGTTATCCCCTGCCTGGGGCCGTGCGCTGGACCAGATGCAGGACCAAACTCGGCGTATGACATCGCTGGTAAAAGATTTGTTAATGCTTTCCCGTTTGGAAACTCAAGATAGAGAGCAAGGGCAGACACCTGTGCACTTGCTGCCCATCATCGAGCAGATAGTGGCAGATGGCAAAGTACTGAGTGGTGAAAAAGGCCATATTTTTCATATTGATTGCCCCGCTCAAATTCATATTTTGGGCAAGGAAGGAGAATTGCGCAGCGCCTTCGCCAACCTGCTTTATAACGCGGTAAATTACACGCCGCCGGGTAAGAAAATTTCTGTACTGGCAGATATTAATGCGCACGAACTGCTGGTAAAGGTTAAAGACGACGGCGAAGGCATAGGCGCGAAACATATTCCCCGCCTTACCGAGCGTTTTTATCGTATTGATGACGGTCGCTCTCGTGATAGCGGCGGTACCGGTTTAGGCCTGGCTATCGTCAAACATATTTTACTGCGCCACGATGCTGAGCTGCGTATCCACAGTACTTTGGGTAAAGGCAGTACTTTCAGCTGTTGTTTCCCGCTCGAGCGCTGCATTCAGGCGCCCCAACAAGCACCCTCTGCAACAGGCTAAACCGATTAATCCCACAAGCTCTGGCATATCGTATACTGCTCTTTGGGGGTAGCTATGCAAACTGAATTCCTGGGATCAATTCTCGATATAAACGCCGATGAATGGGACTCGCTATGGGCGAGCGAATACCCATTTATTAAACATGGCTTTCTCGCCTTGCTTGAAAAAAGCGGCTGCACAACTAGCGAGACGGGCTGGACCCCCTGCCATTTGCTGTTAAGAGGGGAGGAGCAAAAAATTATGGCAGCCATGCCGCTCTACCAAAAACATCATTCCTATGGTGAATATGTTTTTGATTGGGGCTGGGCGGATGCCTACCATCGCTCAGGTTTGGAGTACTATCCAAAATTATTAAATGCTATTCCTTTTACACCTGCTACTGGCCCGCGCGTGACATTTGCCAAGGGCTTGAGCGAAGTAAAAAAACAACAATGCACCAAGCTTCTTTTTAACGCAGTAAAAGAAAAAACCTCACAAAGTGCGGGATCCGGTTTTCACTCGCTGTTTCCAAATGCCGATAATCGCCGTTTATTTTCCGCCGAGCAATTTGTGCAGCGGCAGGGCTGTCAGTTTCATTGGTTTAATCAAGGCTACAGGCACTTTGATGATTTTCTCGCAAGCTTCAGTTCTCGCAAACGCAAAAATATTAAAAAAGAACGGGAAAAAATTCGCGCGCAAAATATTCAGCTGCAAATGCGCAAAGCAGGAGACCTGAGCACGGAAGACTGGCAGCGGTTTTACTGGTTATATCAGCGTACTTACTTTAAACGTAGTGGCCACCAGGGGTATTTAAGTAAGGCATTTTTTATGGCGATAGCCAGTACTTTGCCAGACAATATTCTGTTGTGTACAGCCCATGAAAATTCTTTGGATAGTGAGATATTGGCAGCCGCGCTGTATTTTTATGACAGCACAACCTTGTATGGCCGTTATTGGGGAGCGATGGCAGAATTGGACGGCCTGCACTTCGAGGCCTGTTACTATCAAGGGATTGAGTATGCAATTGCAAACGGGCTGCAACGTTTCGACCCCGGTGCGCAAGGTGAGCATAAAATCCAGCGGGGTTTCACCCCGGTAAAAACCTGTTCCTATCATCGCTTGGCCCAGCCACAATTCCATCAGGCGGTGGCGCAATTTGCCCGGGAGGAGCGGCAACACAACAATGCCTATTGTCTGGATGGGAGAACTTACCTGCCATTTAAGGAGGGTGTTGAATGTGTTGATGAAAATGTTTTGTTTGATACCTCACCATCACAAAGCGTGCTATAGAATGCTCGCACATTTGTGCTGAGTAGCCTGTTGATCACGGCCAAATGTCCCTAACGCAAGAACAATAACGCAAGAGGAAGCTGCAATGCGATACACACAACTACCTGGCTCATCATCATTACGTCCAGCACTACTGAGTTCTGCACTGGCAACAGTACTAGTCATTGCCGGGTGTTCCGGAGGAACAAAACAAAGCCAGGAGCCAGAGATTGATTTACTGCCCCTGGTAAGTGCAGCTGTAAATGATAACACGCGACCTGAGAACCAGCTGGCCCGTGACGAGGCTCGTAAGCCAGCAGAGGTGTTGGTATTTTCTGAAATTAAACCGGGCGACAGAGTAATGGATATTGCCGCTGGCGGCGGTTACTACACGCAAATTATCTCTCGCCTTGTTGGCGAAAAGGGTAAGGTGTTTGCGGTTAACCCAAGCTTGGTGGCAGAGAAATATCCGCAGGCCATCGCGCCTTTAGAGGCAGCGCTTGAAGCCGGGGAGATGCCAAACGCTGTGCATCAGCTTGTGCCATCATTCTCCCAGGATTTACCACAAAACATCGACGTAGCAATTAACGTGCTTTTTTACCATGATTTTATCTGGGCTGAAAAAGACAGGGAGGCTGTTAACAGCGCGCTCTTCGATGCGCTGAAGCCGGGTGGTATTTATCTGGTGATTGATCACGCTTCAGCAGAACAAGGTTGGCAGGCTGCTGAAACCTTGCACCGCGGTAATGAGCAGTTAACCAAGCAAGAAATACTGGCTGCAGGTTTTGAGTTCATTGCATTCAGCGATGTTTTGCGTCACCCGGAAGACCCGCTTACAGAGAATGTTTTCTCCGAGATACGCGGTAAAACCGATCGCTTTATTTTGAAGTTTAAAAAGCCAGAGTAAGCAGCAGGCTGCTGGCATTGCTACATTAAGGCGCAGTCAAAAGAAATAGAGTAGTTCTTGAAAATCTTTTTGGGAGCTACTCCATCTCTTGAGCACTTGCTGGAAAATAACGATAGTGACCATCGATGCTTGCGCTAAAAAGCATGTCCTCCAGTTTCGGCCCCCTGCCAATATTGTGCACAATAAGCGGAACGCCGCTTGAACTTTTCTGGTTACTCACAATGCCAATATGGGGCAGGTTTCCCGGTAGCATCCAGGTAACCAGATCACCGGCTTTATAATCTTCAGGGTTTTCCGTAATGGCTAGTTTTTTTCCATGGCGGGAAAAAAATGTTTGCAGGTTGGGCACGCGCCGGTGGTCAATATTCTTGTCCGGTTTGGTGTGGCCCCAAATACGTTGCGATGGGTAGGCAGAGAAATGCTGGCGAATATCCTCGTGCACGCGCTCTTGTAAATCGATTCCCACTTTACGATAACTTCGAATAACGACATCGGTGCAAACGCCAATGTTATTGGGTACATCACCGTTAGGGTAGGGGATAGCATAATAAGTGCCGTCGTAAGTTACCCTGTGTTTGGTTCGTTCCAGGGCCGCATCAACTAAAGTTTGCTGAGCAAAGGTGTTTTGGGTGATGAGAACAAGCAGGGCGCAGAGGGCCGAGGAGTAGCGTTTCATAACAAATTATAATTTTTAATCGATTAGCAAAGGAATATTATTACCACATAATGTACTCCTTAGCCTAGCCCGCTTATTACTCAGCTTGAGGCGATACCCGCACGTCCAAGCGCATACTCACAGGGCCGCAGGCTATCGGCTTGTGTCATGTGTGGTTATCTCAGGTGAATTATTTCACACTATCTTCTTAGGTTTTCCCTGTGGGCATTTTTCTTACACGCAGTTCTCTCTGACCTTTGTAGGTTTTTTCACTTTTTTCGCGGTATTGGCTTCGCACGCTGTTCTTTTTTAGTACACTTGGTGGCCTAGTGCGCCAAGTGTAGGGAGTTAAATACCTGCACGCAGGCACATCTAATGACAATAACTAACTATAAATAATAAATTTCTAACCTACAGGTAATGATCATGAGTTTAATTTCCCCCAAAGGTATTTTGGGCGCTACGCTATGCGCGCTTGCCTGCCTGAGCTTGAATACACAGGCAGATGTACCCCCTTTAACGGTTTCTGGAAACCAGATTCTTAGTGGTGGCGAAGCAAAGAGCTTCGCCGGTAATAGCTGGTTTTGGAGTAATACAGGCTGGGCTCAGGAAGACAAGTACAATGCTGAGCTGGTTCGCTGGTTCAAAAACGACTGGAACGCCACCATAGTTCGCGCCGCAATGGGTGCCGATGAAGATGGCAGCTACGAGGAAGACCCAGACGGCAACCAGGCCCGCGTAGAAACTCTGGTGGAGGCGGCAATTGATAATGACCTCTACGTAATTATTGATTTTCACAGCCACTACGCGCAGCAAAAGAAGGCGCTGGCCATTGATTTTTTTGAAGAAATGGCAAGCAAATACGGTGCGCACAACAACGTTATTTATGAGATCTACAACGAACCGGTGCAAATTAGTTGGGGCGGTATTCGTTCGTATGCGGTGGACGTGATTGCAGCAATTCGCGCAATTGATCCGGACAACCTGATTATTGTGGGAACACCGAACTGGTCTCAGGACGTAGATGCGGCCTCCTATAACCCTATTACAGAGTTCAGCAATATTGCATACACCCTGCACTTTTATGCCGGAACCCACGGCCAGTGGTTGCGAGACAAAGCCAATACCGCCATGAACAACGGTATTGCCTTGATGGTAACAGAGTGGGGTGCAGTTAATGCCGACGGTGATGGTGCGGTGGCGATCTGGGAAGCTGACCAGTGGATGGCATGGCTGAAACAAAATAATGTTTCCCACCTTAACTGGGCAGTGAGTGACAAGGATGAAGGCTCTTCGGTGATGCGACCTGGCGCCAGCCCCTTCGGAAACTGGAGCGATTCAGACCTTACCGACTCGGGCCGCTATGTGAGAGAAAAAGTAAAGAACTGGGGCACGACTATTGGTGGTTCCAGTACTTCCAGCAGTTCCAGCTCTTCGTCTTCGAGTTCAAGCAGCACGTCGTCGTCCAGCAGCAGCTCTTCTTCCAGTTCAAGCTCTTCCAGCAGCGGCGGCACCGGTGGTGCTTGCGTGTGTAACTGGTGGGGACATAGTGTTTTCGCTATTTGTGAAAATCAGGACAGTGGCTGGGGCAATGAGAATGGGGCTTCCTGTATAGGGGAGCTTAGTTGTCGTAATGACCAGTCTCCGTCTGGTGGCGGTGGTGTAGAGTGTGACAATAGCTCTTCGTCCTCCAGTTCCAGTAGCAGTTCTTCCAGCTCATCAAGCAGTTCGAGCTCTTCATCGTCCAGTAGTTCGAGCTCGTCTTCATCTAGCGGCGGTTCTTCCAGTAGCAGTTCGTCCAGCAGTAGTTCAAGCTCTTCAAGTTCAAGTTCTTCTTCATCCAGTTCCAGCTCTTCCTCGGGTGGAAATACTGGCGGGGTAAGTTGTGTTGTCAGTAACCTCAATCAGTGGGGCAGTGGCTATCAGTTGGATGTAGAGGTGGAAAATTCGGGTAGTGCGGCCGTTTCGGGCTGGACCATTGTGCTTGATTTTGGCGAAGCTCCGCGCTTGACCAACAGTTGGAATGCCGATGTTTCTGAATCTGGTGACACTATTACTGCCAGCAATATCAGTTGGAATGGCACGCTAAACCCGGGCCAGTCCACCAGCTTTGGCATGCAGGGTGAATCTGATGGCAGCCTCGCCACACCGAGTTGTAGTGTGCAGTAAGAGTTAGCTTTTGTTAAAAAACCGCGGAAAAACTCCGCGGTTTTTTTTGCAAAAAATAAAGGATAAAAACCCTATATTCTGTTTAATTCCCTATAACTGCAGGGTTATTTAATAAAAATAGTTTGATGCTGAAACCCTAATACCTGGGGGCCAGCAGCATGGCTGAAGCACCGATAGACCTTAGATAAAACAAGTGTTTTTGTGGGTGCACTCTAAAAATTAAGACTATTTTCCTAATAAACACGACCTGGGTATGCGTAAAAGCGCCTATAAAATTTACCTTCGTATGGTTTTGACTGTTTTTTGGACGCTGTGGCTTTGCTTGCTCTTGTTTTTTAGTACACTGGTGCAGCTATTGTGTCAGTAGTCATGGGTTTTTTGCTTCTACGCTAACCGGTCGACACTTCTATATAACAATAATTAAGCACTAATAATTCAAATAATAATTTTACTATCTAGAAGGTAACAACCATGAACATTCTTTCCCCCAAGGGTATGTTGGGTGCAGCTCTCTGCGCTTTTTCCTGCCTTACTTTTAATGCTCAGGCCGATGTTCCGCCGCTTAGCGTCAGTGGTAACCAGATCCTCAGTGGCGGTGAGGCGAAGAGCTTTGCCGGTAACAGCTGGTTCTGGAGTAACACCGGCTGGCTACAGGAAGACAAGTACAACGCCGAGCTGGTTCGCTGGCTTAAAAACGACTGGAACACCACGATTGTTCGCGCTGCTATGGGCGCCGACGAAGAAGGCAGTTATGAAGAAGACCCCAGTGGTAACCAGGCGCGTGTTGAAACTCTGGTAGAGGCGGCAATTGATAACGATCTATACGTCATTATCGATTTCCACAGCCACCACGCTGAAGACAAGCAGGCTTTGGCTATCGCTTTTTTCCAGGAAATGGCAAGCAAATACGGTTCGTATAACAACGTTATTTATGAGATTTACAATGAACCGCTGCAGGTCAGCTGGAGCGGTGTTATTAAGCCTTACGCTGAAGCCGTAATCGCAGCGATTCGCGCAATAGATCAGGATAACTTGATTATTGTGGGTACGCCTTCCTGGTCTCAAGATGTGGATGCCGCTTCGCGAGACCCCATTCGAGGCTATAGCAATATTGCCTACACTTTGCATTTCTATGCCGGTACTCATGGCCAGTGGTTGCGCGACAAAGCAAACACAGCACTTAATAACGGTATTGCACTGATGGTAACCGAGTGGGGTGCCGTGAATGCTGACGGTGATGGCGCTGTTGCTGTGGGCGAAACTAATCAGTGGATGGCTTGGTTGAAAGAGAAGAAAATATCTCACCTCAACTGGACGGTGAGTGACAAGGAAGAAGGGTCGTCTATTATGCGCCCTGGCGCCAGCCCCTTTGGCAACTGGAGCGAGTCTGACCTCACTGATTCCGGCCGCTTTGTGAAGGATATTGTTAAGAACTGGGGTACGACCATTGGTGGTTCCAGCTCGTCCTCCTCCAGCTCCTCTTCCAGTTCGAGCTCCAGCTCTTCCAGCAGTTCTAGTTCGTCATCCAGCTCCAGCTCATCCAGTTCTGGCGGTGACATCTCCCTGATTATTCAGGAAGGTGAGTCCGGCTTCGTGGGTGTTGATGGTTCTGTTGACAACAACAATGGTGGTTTTACAGGTAGCGGCTTCGCCAATACAGATAATGCCAGCGGTAATGGTGTTAACTGGTCAGTGAATTTGGCGGGTAATTATCAGCTATCCTGGCGCTATGCCAACGGCAGCAGTGTTAACCGTTCAGCCAGATTGATTGTCGACGGCAATACTGTTGCTTCCTCCGTTAGCTTTCCCGGTACCGGTTCCTGGACCAGCTGGGGAGAATCTGCTGCAGTGAGTGTCGCGCTTGGTGCCGGTTCACACAGCATTCGCCTGGAAGCAACTAACGGCTCCGGCTTGGGGAATATTGATTATCTGCAAGTTACAGGTACACAAACAGGCTCTTCCAGCTCCAGCAGCAGTTCCAGCTCTTCGTCCAGTTCGAGCTCTTCCAGCAGTAGCTCTTCTTCAAGTTCGAGCAGCAGTTCCTCATCCTCAACCGGCGGCGGAAGCAGCCTAAATGTTGAGCTGGAAAGCCTCGCCGGGCAGAGCAGCTTTTCTCCATTGACAGTACAGAGCGATGGCGGAGCTTCCGGTGGTGAGTATGTGGTGTGGCCGAATAATGGCAACCAAATCATATCGTCGCCTTCCGACAACCTTGCTGGCCAGGTACAGATTGATTTCGCACTGTCTCAAGCCACTGATCTCGCCTTTCAAATTCGGGTGAGTATGCCCGATGGCAATAACGATTCTTTCTACTACAAACTGGATTCCGGCTCCTGGAATACGCAGAACAATAGTGCCACTTCGGGTTGGGAGACTTTATCACCCTCCACCTTCTCGAATGTTTCTGCAGGCTCCCATAGCTTGTATATCCTGCGCCGGGAAGATGGTGCTCAGTTGGATAGTGTGAGCTTGACGCCCGCAGCAGGCAGTATTTCGGGCGATGGCGGCAGTTCCAGCTCGAGCTCATCCAGCTCAAGCAGCAGTTCTTCAAGTTCGAGTTCATCCAGTTCAAGCAGTAGTTCTTCCAGCTCTAGCTCAAGTACTAGCAGTACCAGTTCATCGAGCTCCAGCAGTAGTTCTTCTTCGAGCAGCAGTTCTTCAAGCTCCAGTGGTTCCAGCGGTAGTGTTTGTATTGGAGTGAACGAGTACCCCAACTGGACCGCCAAAGACTGGGCCGGTGGTGACTTCAATCACGCTAATGCCGGTGATCAAATGGTTTATCAGTCGAACCTTTATCAGGCTAATTGGTACACCAACACCGTACCTGGCAGCGATGCCTCCTGGACCTTGGTGAGCAGTTGTAGTGGCACGGGCAGTTCAAGCAGCTCTTCCAGTTCCAGCTCTTCTTCCAACAGCTCCAGTACCAGCAGTTCTTCAAGCTCCAGTAGCTCCAGTAGTTCCAGCACCTCCGGTGGTAGCGTTGTGTTTCGAGTAAACGACAGCGGTCAAATTACCAAAAACGGCGAAGTATTCCCCGTACATTGTGGTAGCTGGTTCGGTTTGGAAGGTCGTCATGAGCCTTCAGATGATCAGGCCAACCCCGGCGGCGCACCTATGGAGCTCTACATTGGTAACACCTTCTGGGCGAACAACCACGATCGCACCATCCAGCAAACGATGGATGAGATTACCGAGCGTGGTATCAACGTCATTCGCTTCCCCATTGTTCCTCAAACCCTCGATCCAAACGATCCGCAGGGTAGGGGTTCCAACCTGAAGAATTTCGAGCCTCTGCGTCAAGATAATGCGCGTCAGGCAATGGAAGACTTCATCGTTCAAGCGGACGAAAACGGTCTGGAAGTTATGCTGGATATCCACTCCTGCTCCAACTACGTGGGCTGGCGTGCAGGTCGTTTCGATGCCCGTCCTCCTTATGCGGATGGTGATCGCGACAGTTACGACTTCTATCGTGAAGATTGGTCTTGTGCTGCAAGCGGCAACCCAGACAGCGTCACCAACGTTCAAGCCTACGACAAGCAGATGTGGTTGAACGACCTGCGTGAAGTTGCTGGTTTAGCGGATCAATTGGGTGTGGACAACATTATCGGTATCGATATCTTCAACGAGCCCTTCGATTACACCTGGGAAGAATGGAAAACCCACGTAGAAGACGCTTACGAGGCTATCAACGAAGTTAACCCCAACCTGTTGTTGTTCGTGCAAGGTATTTCCGCCAATGCCAACGCTCAGGACGGAAGCCCAGATAGTAAAGACCCCGTCGAGCACGGTGATGAGTTCTCTAACCCGAACTGGGGTGAGAACCTCTACCCAGCCCGTGACGCCATGCCAGACATTCCCAAGTCTCAGTTGGTTTGGTCTCCGCACACCTACGGCCCCTCCGTATTCGTACAGCGTATGTTCATGGACCCCGCCCAGCCTGAGTGTGAAGGCATGGAAGGTGATGAAGCTGGCGATAACGATTGTAATATCGTAATTAACCCAGAGCTGCTTCGCCCAGGTTGGGAAGAGCACTTCGGTTACCTGCGCGATATGGGTTATGCCGTGGTTGTGGGTGAGTTTGGTGGTCATCTGGATTGGCCAAATGGTTCAAGTGTGCGTGACATCAATCGCTGGGGCCACATCACCGACAATGTTGATGAACAATGGCAGAACGCCTTTGTTGATTACATGGACGAGAAAAATATTGAAGCCTGTTACTGGTCAATAAACCCGGAGTCTGGCGACACGGGTGGCTTGTACAACAGCTCTTACGATCCAATCAGCAACACCACTGACTGGGGTGTATGGACTACACCCAATGAGACTAAGTGGAATATGTTGTTCCGCCTATGGGACTAAGTGATTAGACTCATGCATATGGGCTAAATAGACTTTAGCCCTCTTTAAGAAAAACCCGAGGTTACCTATCCCCTACCTCGGGTTTTTTTACGCCTGCGGTTTTTCAATAGCCTCGTCTTTCTCTCCGTTAAATCAGCACACCTCATACCCCTACAAAACGCGAATATAAATAGCCTCCATTATTTTTAATTTTCATTAGAAATATTGCCTGCTCTCACACAATCGAGAAAAACCGCTACGACACGATATTTTGGCACTCCAAATAATATTTACCTTGTGAAAAATGGCTAGTATGAGCGCGCAGTAAACGTTCAGGTGATATAAAAATAAAATATGATAAAAGGCCATTCCATAGCCCAATGCGCCCTTCCCATCTTGCGAATGAGCGAGGCTCATCTTTTCTGAGCCTAGACCTTGAGGAATAGATAGCCGTGTCCACGCATGGATGTCCAGCGCGCAAACGAGCAGCAAACGCTTTTAGTATTATCCGGTTGTAAAAATAACAGAAAATCTTACAAAGATTTTTTAGCTCGAGTAGAGCACTCGCTAAAGCGATTTACTCTGCCCGACAGACAGGGAACCTCGATTTGACAACTATTCTTTTCCGTTCCCTTAACTTCTGAAGTCCAATCGGCCAGCTACCCACTGGTTTTCAAATAACGTTTTATTGATACCGATCTACGAAGGCAACAACCGGTTAGTGGTGTGTTGTAAAAGTCGTCTTTTAATAATTCGAAAAATCAGAGGATAACAATGAAAAACAACAAACATTTCAAACCGATAGTTTTCCTACTTGCGCTACTCTCAATGCTACTTTCCCCAGCAGTACTGGCGGAGATTAGCTGCAGCATCTCCAACTGGAACACCTGGGGCAGCGGTTATCAGGCAGATGTGCGTATCGAAAATTCAGGCCCCGGTGCAGTCAGCGGATGGACAGTGAGAATCGTTTTCGATGAAGCACCAAATGTAACAAACCACTGGAATTTTGATAGAGGTGGCAGTGGAAATACGGTAACGGCGAGTAATATTAGCTGGAACAGTAATCTGGGTTCTGGAGACTCTACCAGTGTTGGCTTCCAGGGTGATTCTGATGGCGATCTCAACAAGCCCATTTGTATTGGCGAGGGCACATCGTCAAGCTCGAGCAGCTCTTCAAGTTCAAGCAGCTCTTCAAGTTCAAGCAGCTCATCGAGTTCGAGCAGCTCTTCAGGCTCAACAAGCTCTTCAAGCAGTTCATCCTCCAGCTCTTCGGGTGGCAGTGTTTGCGTGTGCAACTGGTGGGGCCATACCCTGTTCCCGCTATGCGAAAACAAGGATAGTGGTTGGGGCAATGAAAATGGTTCAAGCTGTATCGGCGAACAAACCTGTCGCAATGATCAATCGCCAACAAGCGGTGGTGGTGTAGAGTGTGGCAGCTCTTCATCCAGCTCTAGTAGCTCGTCTTCCAGTTCATCAAGCTCCTCCAGCTCTAGTAGCTCGACTTCCAGCTCTTCAAGTTCTACCAGCTCATCGAGTTCGAGCAGCTCCAGCTCTTCTACCTCCGGAAGTGGAAGGTTCCGTGTTGACGAATCTGGCAATATCACCAAGAACGGTCAGCTATTCCCTGTCCGCTGCGGCTCCTGGTTTGGTCTGGAAGGCAGGCATGAACCCTCCAGTGATCCTACCAACCCCAGTGGCGCGCCTATGGAGCTCTACATGGGTAATACTTTCTGGGCCAATGGCAACTCAGGAACTGGCCGAACCATTCAGGATACGATGGACGACCTAAATGACAAAGGGATCACCGTTGTGCGCTTCCCCATCGCGCCACAAACCCTCGATCCAAACAATCCTCAAGGCCGGGCACCCCACCTTAAAAACCATGCGGATGTTCGCGTAGCAAATGCACGGCTGGCCATGGAGGAGTTCATTGTTCAGGCGGATGAAAACAATATCGAAGTTTTGCTGGATATCCACTCATGTTCAAACTACATCGGTTGGCGTGCTGGACGCCTGGATGCAAGACCACCCTTTGTAGACAAAGACCGAGAGGATTACGACTTCCCAAGAGAGAATTACTCTTGCGCGGCCTCTGGCAATCCCGGCTCGGTACAAACAACTCACCCCTATGATCAGGGAAAATGGCTGAACAATTTACGTGAATTAGCGGGCCTGGCAGATCAGCTTGGGGTCGACAACATCATGGGTATCGATATCTTTAACGAGCCATGGGATTACTCCTGGGATGAATGGAGCTCACTGGCTGAAAGTGCCTATCAAGCCATTAACGAAGTAAACGCAGACGTTTTAATCTTCGTAGAAGGGGTTTCCTCATCTCACGGTAATCAAGACGGCAGCCCAGACACCGTAAACGACACGCCTCACGGTGAAGAATTCAGTAATCCAAACTGGGGAGAAAACCTGTTTGAAGCAGGTGCGAATCCACCCAATATTCCCAAGAACCGTTTGGTGTTTTCTCCACATACTTATGGACCGTCTGTTTTCGTGCAGAGAATGTTCATGGATCAAAACGATCCCGGCTGTGCAGACTTGGAAGGCGATGAAGCTGGCGATAATAACTGCGATATCGTGATCGACGCTCAGCTCTTGAAAGAAGGCTGGGAAGAACACTTTGGATATTTACGAGATCTGAACTATGCGGTTGTTGTGGGTGAATGGGGCGGTAATATCGACTGGCCAAATAAAGCGACCGTTCGCGACCAAAATCGTTGGTCACATATTGAAGCAGGTGTAGTTGACCTCCAATGGCAAAACGCTTTCTCCAGCTACATCAGGCAGGAAAATATACAAAGTTGCTACTGGTCAATTAACCCGGAGTCCGGTGACACAGGCGGCCTGTACAATCATGCCTATGACCCTGTCAGCAACGAAGCTGGCTGGGGAGAATGGCAAGGCTTTGATCAGCGCAAATGGAGCATTCTGGAAAATAGCTGGTAAAACAATTAATTGCCAGCACTGTTAACGACAGCCGGGAAGTGATAGCCATCGCTCCCGGCTTTTTTTATAAGAGAGCAGTGATTAAACTACAAGCGACCACTGCGCTTCAATTTAAAATATTCGTTGACCAAGTCAATATGAAGGTGCTGCGGCAACGAATCGGTCATTATGGTTCCCATACTCTGCAACTTAGCAAGCACTCTGCGACGCCGACGGGTGTGATCAACAATACCACAGTAGCTTAAGGCACTATTGAAATTGCTTACCCTGCGTTCCAGCATTTCATCGAGATACACATCCCTTAAATTGGCCACCATAACAATATGTTTCTTAGCCAGCAGTTGAGAGGCTGCCGCCAGATCTTCAACATCCTCTTCACGCGCGTTGGTAATTAAAATAACCAGCGCCCGCTTACGGCTGCGCGCTAAAAACTGTTCGGCGGCTTGCAGGTAATCACTGGTATCCGTACTGCTGTGCAGATCATATAGCTGGTTCAGAATGGTATTGATGCGAGCCGGGCCTTTTAGCGGACTCAACCACCGCTGTTCACCGGCAAAGCTCATTAAGCCTACCGCGTCGCCCTGACGTAAAGCCACGTAACTTGTTAATAAAAGTGCATTTAACGCATGATCAAAATGACTAATATGATCATCTTTGGCACGCAGACGCCGACCACAATCCAATAAAAATACAATGTCCTGATCTCGCTCGTCCTGATACTCACGAGAGATGGGTTTACGCGATCGTGCAGTTGCCTTCCAGTCAATTTGTCTTAGAGAATCCCCTTCGCGAAATTCTCGCAATTGATGAAAATCACTGCCCTCACCACGACGCTGCTGCAAGTGAACCCCCAGCTGTGCGATCTGATGTTCCAAACCGATACTGGCAGAGTTAGCGATGGGCGCAAAGTTCGGGTACACCTTAACCGTCTCGGTTTCACCCACGCAGGATTGCTTTTGCCACAAGCCCCATCGAGTGGTCACTCTCAGGCAGGTAAGGCCGAAGTGCGCCTCCCCTCGGCGTATAGGTAACACAGGATAATTAATAGTTCGGCTACTGACAGGCCCAAGCTCAAGTGACACAGGAAGATCCCGCGCCTGAATATTGTCGGGATACATTTCTGTAACATCCAGACGAACCGGAAAATTGTACCCGTTGCGCACTTCCAGCCTTACTTGCGCACTCACACCGAGCGCCAGGCTATGTGGCAATTCTCGAACGACCGATAGTTTCCAAAAACGACGGTGACGGAGAAAATCCCATAGCATCGCCATGGCCAAAAACGCGGAACACAGCCACCAAAGGCTGTGTGCATCCGCAAGCCCGCCAGTATTATTTAGCATATCCGCACTGGCGGTGCTCTGCGCGTCCACAATGCGCAAGGCAAAAAGAACGAAACCCAAAGCTGTCCAGGCAAGTAATACCCTTAGTAGGCGGCGACTCGGTCTCATAAACGAGGGGCATCCACTCCGCTGAAGATTTTTGTTAACACCTGATCAACGCTAAATCCGTCAATTTCCATCTCTGCAGACAAGGCCACCCGATGGCGCAATACCGGCAAGGCGAGCGCTTTAACATCGTCTGGCAGCACAAAATTAGCACCACGCAGTAAAGCATGCGCACGCGCGCAGCGAATTAGACCAATACAGGCTCGTGTGCCGGCACCTCTCAGCAATGAAGTTGTTCCACGAGTTGCTCTAACCAACCTTACTGCGTAATCCACCACCTGATCATCAACAACAATATCAGCCACAATTTTTTGTAATTGACTTACCTGCTCTGGTTTTAGAATGGGCTTGTCGTCCTTAAAGGCGTCCTGATCATCGACAAAGCCAGTGGTTACAAATTTGGTTAATTTAATTTCATCGTCCTGGGAGGGATAGTCAATTAACACCTTCACCAAAAAGCGGTCCAGTTGCGCCTCGGGAAGTGGATAAGTACCTTCCTGCTCAATAGGGTTTTGCGTTGCCAGCACCATAAAGGGCGACGGCAACTCCTTCGCACTGCCTTCCAGTGTTACCTGCCGCTCTTGCATAACTTCCAGCAAGGCAGCCTGGGTTTTAGCCGGTGCCCGGTTAATTTCATCCGCAAGTAACAAGTTGGTAAAAACTGGCCCCTTGCGCAAACGAAACTTGCTTTCGTTCATGTCATATAAAACGTGACCGGTAATATCGGCGGGCATAAGATCGGGTGTGAATTGAATGCGTTTGAACTCACCGTCAAAGCAATTAGCTAACAGCCTTACCAACAACGTTTTACCCAGGCCAGGCACACCTTCCACCAGCACGTGCCCGTTAGAAAGCAATGCAATTAACACCTGATCCACTACGGCTTCTTGACCTACCAGCTCTGCATTAATGCGTTCACGCAGTTTACCCACAACAAGCTGAGCCTGTTCAAAAGCAGGACTCACTGTTGTCGCTGTTGAATTCTCTGTGAGCCCTTCAGTTTCGTTATTCTCTGTCATAAGCTTTCTCGTATTCGCTGTAATAATCGAACGGTTTGGTAAAAGGTATCTTCGTTTTGTTTCTCTTTTGAATGCATGGCCTTTTCAACATGGCTCACACTCACGCCGGCAGTTTGAGCCAACAGGGCTAGCCGGGTTTTATCATCCGCCTGCTCATAGGCCGCAACCTTTTTCTCGGCCTCTTGCTTTATAGCATCTCGCACGGGTTGTAACAGTTGTTGCTGCCATTCCCCACGCCAGGTATATGCAGCACTTGCTGCAATGTGCTCTGCAGAAGAGCGACGCACAGTAACTATCTGCTCTCCAACGGGGCCAAAACGCAAGCGCTTATGCCAAATCCAGGCGATAACAAAAAAGAAAAACGCGATGAGTACTTCTGGCATGTACAGTCGCAGCATAAACCACAGCGAGGGCATTTTTACGCCATACAGTATTGCCACATTGTCACTGCTCGCTAACACCTGCCATAAAAAAGCATGCTCAAAATAAATAATCTGCCTGGATTCAAACGGTTTAGAACCCGCCAGAACACTAATCAAACCATCGCCATGTTGCAGCTGCAGAAAATGGGTACCGTAATCACTACCCCGCCAGTAGGTGGGCGTAATAGTGTCGTCCTCCCAATAGTCATCCTCAAAAGCGGGATGACTTAACGAAAGATCCAGGTCGAACATTATGCGCAGGTCGCCATCAACGCCATCGAAACTCAGAACCGTCAATTCGCTTTGTGGCACGCTGCTCTCATAGTCAGCCACTTCTTCTTGCTCTGTTTTAATGCCGTTTTTCGTACCCGCCGGAAATATCCCTTGTTTAGCCAGTGCCCTATTCGATTTTTCCAGATCACTCAATTGCTTGGTGTCAGGTTTTTCCTGGCTACCTGGGCTTTGGCCCGGCTCTTCTGCCGCTTCCGCCTTAGTGCTTTCGATCGCTTCCTGGGCTTTACTTTCCTCGTCCGCGAAAAGCTCTTCTTCGATATAGTCCTCATCGAAAATATTTTTAGTAAACTCTGTATCGAACACTTCGATATCGAGGTATTCAAACAAGCGATCACTTTCCTTTTCTGTCGGTTTTTGCGCGGCCACTATTAAATGCCCGCCTCTATCCACCCACGCTATAATCTCGTCCAGTCGTTTGTCGGAAATAATTTGACCACTACTCGCAACAAGGATTGTTTGAAATTCATCCAGCGACTCCAGTTTTAAATAACTGTCTTCCGCAACGACGCTATAGCCCTGTTGCTCATTATAGATTTGCGCGGCAAGGAAAGGATTGCGCAGTGCTTCCTTGCTCCAGCCCGTATCTTGCTCTTCCTCGTAGTATTCATAGAGAGCGAAAAACAAACCACCGAGCAAAGCAGCAAGTAATACCGACAGGAAGATAGCTGTGCGATTACTCATCGGGAAACACCTTGGACCAACTGTCACACAGTAAATCTACATCTTCCCACCGAGGCACCATGTGGCCATAGGCAAGGTTTTGCCAGCAGGCGGTAAGCTTAACAACGTAGGGGCTCAGCACATTGTCACCACGCTCTTGTACCAGAGTAACGCACTCCCCCTCGGTGTGGCTGTCTTCGAAGGCAAAGTCGTAGTCATGGATTAAGCCCGTTAATAAGGCTCTGTATAGTAAACTTACCGCTGCTCGATAATCCTGCTGCTGCCATAGCGCTCTAACGTTAGCGGGTATATCGTCTGGCAAACTTTCCTTGGTAACGTTAAGACCAAACATCACCTCCGGGGCTTCATGTTCGAGCTTTACCGGTTCGGTAGACGCAACAAAATTACCAATAGGCTCTCTAAAGCGATAAATTAAATACACAATTAAAATTGCTACCAACACCCAAAGCACGTATACAATATACTCAAGAGGCTTAAGCAATAGTGCGAAAAATTTCCCGATAGCTTTCAATATTTTCCAGATAAATTTAAGCACTGTTATAAACCAACCGGGAGTCTCACCCTCCTCCTCTGGCAAATCGAAATCCTTTAGGCGCCAGCCAGAACGTACTTCGCGAATATGAAATTTATCGCCTTGAAGAATCTCAAACATATCCTCCTTGGAGGCTTTTGCCGCTGGAGAAATAGTGACGCTAGCCTCGTCAGCTTTTGCCAGCTCAGACATTGAATCATCAGAGGAAGAAGTGTTTTCGGAATACTCGTCTGCTGATGGCTCTGCCGCCAGCACGTGGTCAGCAGGCACAAGCAGGCCCGCAAACAGCATACATGCACAAAGAAGCAGGCTAGTAAGAGGTTTATTGCCCCCAATTGCATCTCTTTTTTTCTCGTACACCGATGCCAGGTGACGAAAACGAATTTCTATATCCCATGCTTCCAACTCGATACGCCGGCTTATATACAGGGCAAAACCGGCTACCGCAAAAAAGGGACCTACCAGGCACATAGAAACGAATATTGAAAAGTTGTACACCCATACGAGAATGGTGTCTTGCTCAAAAAACAGATTCCAATAATCAATTTCAACCTGCTCTGGAACCATCATCGCCATAAAACTGAATATGGCAATAACAAAAAAGACTTCGATACAAACCCCGGCCATGGTTAGCCAGGTTGCAGCATTAGAATGATTGCGATGAAGCACCAGCTGCCGGTCTGAGCGCTTATCCTTGGTAATTTTTTCGAGCACGGTAAGCGGCATATCAAAGGAACGAGTAACACTCAAACGCCGCACTGTCAGCCAAACAAACCAATCTGTTTTATACAGGCGCCATAAATTCCTAAAAACATCCCGTGCGCCGGCTTCTTCACCAAAGAGTCGCCGGCTAGCAATATAAAGGGGGCCTCTGTCCCATAAGGGTTTTAACCACCACACCACCACGTAAGGCACCCAGCTATTCTTGGTGAAGATCAGGCTGAGAACAATAAATACTATGCCGCTGGGCACGACCCAACTGAGAAACAGAGGCAACCACCACTGGCGAGCCATCACAAAACCCAGATCCAGCGCTTCCCATGGTGAACGAAGACGCGCTTCGACACTAATACGATCGAGATCCATAGCGCCTTCCAGAAAAGATTAAATAGCTCAATACCACCACCCACAAGCCCAGCCCCACCAGGTATTTCACCATGGAGGGAATAACACTGGAAGATGACCAAAATGCTTCAATAAAAGCGGCAATCAACAACATAAGAGTGGTGCCGTAAATAATTAATGCAGAGTCCCTCCCGGCATCACGCAAGGCCGCCAACCAGCTTTTTTGCCCGGGGTGAATCATCGCGTAACCCAGTTTTAAGCCTGCAGCGCCGCTCAGCACAATAGCCGTTAGCTCAAAGGAACCATGGCCCGATACGAAGGGATAAAAAGTAGAACCATAACCCACTTGCGTGAGGTGGCCGCCAACACCGCCAATCACCAAGCCGTTATAGACCAGGAAGAAGACACTGCCCACACCAAACAGCAAGCCGCCGGCAAAGGTTCGAAAACTGATTCCGATATTGTTATAAATATAAAAGCCGAACATAAACAAATCGGTGTCGGAACCTCGTTCACGGCCAATTTTGCTGTTGGCAGGGTCATACATGGCTTCCATGCCGTGTACATCGCTATAAGACATCAGGCTAAAAATAAACTCCGAATTTAAGTAACAGGTAAGGCCTGTAGCGAGCAAGGGTAGTAGAAACAAAGCGGCAGCCACATAGACAAAATGTCTATTTCGCCTTATAGCATCGGGAAAACCGTAAACCAGAAATTCCAGCCACTGAAAATGAAAGCGATGATTGTGCTGATAAAAACGATGATGCGCTTTAATGACCAGCTCATTTAGCCTGTCCACCAACTGCGGGCTGTAACGGCGATGCTTGGCTATAGAGAGCTGGTGACAAAGCTCACGGAACAATTTTGGAAAATGCTGATCGGTCTCAGACTCTTTACTCTCCAGCATTCCTTCCAGTTTTTGCCATTGCTCACTGTAGCGCTGTTCAAAACTTTGCTGCTTCATTCACGGTTCCCCAGCAACCAGTTACCCATACCTTGCACAGCTTTTACCCCATCCTCTCCCTCTTTCTCAGTGATACTGGTTAGAATATCCGCAAGCTCCTGCTGCCTGCCGGTAGACAAGTGGTCGTGTCGCTGTACAAAACCGGTTATGGCAATTTGATCCTGCAGCGAAAGCGCTACGGGTGGAGGCATAGCCGGTACCTTGGGTAGTTCGCTAAGGCTCTTATCCGGCAGGCGTTTGTGAATAACAATTGAGCCTGCCGCCAGGTCGCCCAAGCGCTGAAAATTCCTGGTGGTGCACATAACCATAAGGCCAAGCACATAGCTGGCGGGTAAAAAATCTGCAGCCCGCAGTAAATTTCGAATAATGGAGGTACTCCAGGTAACCGGGGTCAAATCGTCATTAACCACAGCAATTTGCAAGTATTTTTTTCCTGGCGTCTGGCCATTTCGCAGTACCTCAAACAGCACCGGGTAAAACCACTCCAGCACGAATACCACAATGGCAGACACACCAAAACCGGCGACGCCAGCAAACATGAATACGATTAAAACAACAAAACCCACCACAGCGCGGATTAACAGATCAATTAAAAAGGCGAGAATTCGGGGAACAGGGCCGGCTAACTGGGCGGTGAGGTCTATCGCTTCGGGCGTTTCGACCTGGTAGTTGGTATCAAGCAAATTCTGCATACTCTTGTTTTTTTAGCTTCCCTATGCACTGCCCATCTGTCGGCGACGACAGCTCCCTTGCACTGCTGATTTACGGCGAGTCACATAACTGTAGAATTGAAAGGGACTATACCTTGATCGACAATAGCGGATCAACATTGGCGCATCAAATATCTATGCCTTTGCTGCCGAATTACAAGGCTTACCGCCGTAACGGACGCTTACAGGCCATAACTGAGCATAGGTTCTAACAAAAAACAGTAGAGTCACGAAGTAAACCCTTGATTTTGTTATAATTTCAAGAAACATCCTTTTACATGCGCCAGTCCAATTGCTAACATTCGGTAAAACAAACCAATAAGTTGCAGCCATGTCTTCTGCTCAAACCGCCCCAAAACTCATCGGCGAATCCAATTGCTTTCTGGAAGTATTGGAGCGCGTCTCACAGATCACCCAGCTTAACAGGCCGGTACTGGTTGTAGGCGAACGAGGTACGGGTAAAGAACTGATAGCCGAGCGCCTGCACTACCTCTCTGAGCGCTGGGATAAAAGCCTGCTTAAAATGAACTGTGCAGCGCTAAATCAGGAGCTACTGGAGTCAGAATTATTCGGCCATGAATCCGGTGCTTTTACGGGCGCCAGCAAATTACACAAAGGCCGCTTTGAACGCGCAGACGGTGGAACGCTATTCCTCGATGAAGTTGGCACCATGAGCATGCGCACCCAAGAGAAGCTGCTAAGGTTCATCGAATATGGTGAGTACGAGCGACTGGGCGGAGGCGCTACATTAACCGCCGATGTTCGACTCGTAGCAGCCACTAACGTGGATTTACCCGAATTAGCCGACAAGGGTAAATTCAGGCACGACCTGCTGGACAGGCTAGCTTTCGACGTTGTTACCCTTCCTCCATTGCGAGCAAGAAAAGAAGATTTATTATTACTGGCTGAACATTTCGCCCTGAATATGGCCAAAGAGCTCGGTTTAGCGCTATTCACCGGTTTTGATAAACAGGCCGTCGACCAGTTACTTACTCACACCTGGCCGGGTAACATTCGCGAACTTAAAAATGCGGTAGAACGCAGTGTGTGCCGTTGGGGTAGCGACCCGGAACCCATCGGGGAATTACAAATAGACCCCTTTGAATCACCTTACCGACTAAACGAAAAAGCGAAAGTTACGAGCCAAAAAACAGCAAGCCTGGCAGCGGAAGAACCACAAGCGCAAACCTCTAGCCTTGCCCTTCAACTGCCAATTAATTTTAAAGAAGAAGTGGAAAACTTTGAACAGGAATTAATTAATCGAGCACTTAAAGAAGGCCGCTTTAATCAACGAAAAGCTGCAGAATTATTGGGCCTGAGTTACCACCAGTTGAGAGGAAACTTAAAAAAATATTCGCTCCTGAAGGAATCAGAAGCGGATACCTGAGGCAAGGCTTAAAACTGAAATTTTAATAAAATATTTTTTTCGAGAATTAAAATACTGTTGTCTGATTTTCCACACCGACAGATTCAGCCAGATAAGAGAGGTCTGTAAGCCTTAGTGCATAGTGTTCTCTGTGCACGCTATCCAGGTTTTTCATTTCTGAACGAGCACTGGCGAGTAATTTCGCGAGGTGGCACCGCTGCTCTCGATTAAGGTAAGTTCTTCCATAGCTGCCACTTGCCAGGTGCAACTCTCGCTCAATGTCCGGTAACAACTGATCCAGCTGTTCTTGAGAGCAGCGCATCTCAGTTGTAAAGGCAAACATCGACAGTAAGCACCAAAAAACCGACGTTAAAACCAGAAAGAGTAATAAGATCCAGATATAGTCCATAGCCAAGTCCTCCTGACCAGTAGCGGTATATCAAAGTTTCCTCTTCAGTGTAGGCGTCTCACCTCTCGATTCAAGTGACAAATATCACCCTCTTTCTGGAATTAAGACCCTATTCCGTAGTTTGGCGCGACTCTCCTCCCAGTTTTTCTCAACCACCGCTAAGACAATGTTAGCAATGCTGGGGCAAGGCTAAAACGCCCCCTATTGGAGCATTAAAACGCAGGTTTCATGTAGGGTCTTTAGTGCTTGCAATTAGTGTATCACGCGACATTTGAAGGAAGCTTTGCACTGCACCGTTCAGGATATCGCCAAGCCGTGAGGTAGGGGTATGTTGTGCCGATAATCCCTTGAGAATAAAACCTACTCACCCAAATCAATAGCGTACTGATTTTTACCCTGGTGTTGTACGTAGTTCATCAAATCATCGAGGCGAGTCATTAGCGTTATTAAATCTTCATGGCCGTCACTAATGGCCAAGGCGAGGCTCACCTCAGGGAATAGCGATTGCCCGGCAGCAAAATGAATTTCTTCTGAAACTACGCGATAAAGCTCGCGCGTAATTTTTTCCGTTTCAGCACGCGGCAAATCCAGAAACACCAGAGTAAACTCATCCGCACCCAGCCGTGCGACGGTATCAGTCTCCCTTACAGAAGCAACCAGGCGCCTTGCAACTTCCAGAAGCACCTCATCACCGGCGGCATAGCCATGGGCGTCGTTTAATTGTTTGAATTTATCGATATTTAAATAAGCGAGGCCCATTAAAGTACCGCGTCGCCGGCTATGACGTAAGCCGCTCTCGGTACGATCAAGAAAAAGGCGATAATTAGCCAGACCAGTGAGATCGTCCGACAAGGGAATATAGGAATGGGAACTCTCAAGTTCGTCCAGTAAGCAGTGAAAGGCTGAATTAAGCGCAACCGCGTTTTTTTCTTTAGAACCGCGATCCTTAAAGAAGCGCTTGGCTATTTTTGCCAGCTGCGACATGCGGCGACTTTCCGCCTCTTTAAGGGCATGTTTAACCCGATGAGAGCCATGAGGGTCCGCAATAGTGGGGACGAAAAGTTCGCCTTTAATAATACGCTCTACAGCGGAGGTGAGCTCTTCGGGCTTCATATTTTTGGGAATAAAACCGGATGCGCCTCGGTCGAGATAACGCAAAATATCCTCAACACTCTCTCGGTCAGACATCATCACAACAGCGAGCTTTGGAAAGCTGTTTTTTATGCGAGCAAGCAGGGTGAGACCGTTGTCGTCCCCCTGCTCACTGTCCACCAGTACCAAATCCGGCAATGGACCATCCAAGAGTTTCATGGCATCGCCGCTATTTTCAGCGTGCAATACCCTCTTAAAGCCCAACTGCTTCATCAGCAGCGATTCCAAACCCTGGCGAACCAAACTATGGCTGTCTACTAGTAAAGCCTTCATAGAATTCCAATAACTAGCTCCATAAACACCTAACTATGGTAGAAGCACAGGACGATTGCAACGAATTTAGTACTTTATAATGGCCGTATTGCTAGCCACTGCTCAGCTTAACCGGTATCAGAGACCGACAAGTAAATGCTCCACAAGGCCTTCCCGGGTATAAAGGGAAAGCCGCTTTGCAGTAGGCGAAATTTCGAGCATGCCAAAATTAAGGTCATAAACTATTTCGCCCACTCGATGCTTATTCACCTCTGGTCTTCGAAGACCCCAGCCATGTGTTAAGGAGCTTGCAGTCACCTCATATAGCGGCCTGCCTTTATAGTTCAAGCGAGATATCTCTCCAATATGTCTGTCACCACTGATAAATAACGGAGTACGCAGACCATATTTGTGCACCAGCTCAAAAAGACGTTTGCGTTCACCAGGGAAATCAGCCCATTTATCCCACCGGTGATCCTCCGGTATAACCTGTATGCCACTGGCAATTATATTGATATCAGCCTTGGAGTTTTTAAACTCCTCCTCTAACCACTGCCACTGAGTATCTCCTAGCAAACTTGCCTGTTGATTAGCAACATATCGGCCATTCTTTTTTTCCAGGGAATCACGAAAATAGCGCACATCCAGCATATAAAACTTAAGCAAAATACCGGCTTTACTGTACTCGTGGCTTGAATAAACACCCTGCTGAGTGCGCCTGGGGGAGTCTTTCGGCACATCAAAAAAATCCAGGAACAATTGCTGGCTTTGTACTTTTCTAGGGAATTCCTTATCGGCATCATTTTCACCGTAATCGTTATCATCCCAGGTACCCAACACCATGCTGGAGGCCAACAGTTTTTGATAATCGCTATTATTTTTCTGTTTATTGTATTTGGCCGCCATTATCTTGGGGTCTTTGGTATCAGCATAAATGTTATCCCCCAACCATAACCATACGTCTGGAGATTTCTGCAGTATCGCTGGCCACATCACTTGTTTTTTATCCTGATCACTACAGGAACCAAACGCAATGCGAATGTTAAAAGCCTGCTGATCCCCAGCCCAGGTGTTTGCTGCCATGTAGAAAAACACCATTGCCAGTGCTGGCCCAGCTAAACCGAGCAATGATTTATTTTTCCCCATGAAAATAATCCACCTCATCCTCTCGCCGGCTGATTAAAGAAAACTCACGTGCCCCCTCCTCGCCAACTACGGAGAGTACTTTATTGGAATCCGGGTATTCGACAACTTCAACGGGTTCTTTAGTGGCCAGGCTTAAGTAAATAATGTCACTCTCACCGGTATTAATAATCTGGTGGGCAACTTCAGGGCCGCCAGGCGGACAGGCAACAACATCGTGTTTTTTTAATGGGTATTCTTCACTACCAAAACGCAAGATACCCTTTCCTTCCAGTATAAAAAACATTTCTTCATTTATTCGATGATTATGAAAAGGGCAAACTTTGTGGCCCGGCGGCACCATAGTAAGGCTATAGCCCAAGCGCTTGGCGCCAATCAGTTCACTTATACCGGCATGCTTGGATCGAAACGGGCCATTTTCATGAATCTCAAAATCGTTAAGATCGCTAAGGTTTATAACTGGTTTCATATCATCACTCCAAATTGTATTAACCCCATGGATGGGGTGTATGCCGTAGTTTGTAGGGAACAAACTCGGCGAAACCCATGGATGGGGTGTATGCCGTGGTTTGTAGGGAACAAACTCGGCGAAACCCATGGATGGGGTGTATGCCGTAGTTTGTAAGGAACAAACTCGGCGAAACCCATGGATGGGGTGTATGCCGTAGTTTGTAGGGAACAAACTCGGCGAAACCCATGGATGGGGTGTATGCCGTAGTTTATAAGGAACAAACTCGGTGAGTACGAAGACTAACAGAACAAGGCTAAAATTAAGCTAAAAATACTACACGACACCAAACATGAAAATGCTCACGTTTACGCTCATTTCGGCGGCTATCATCCTGGTACCGGGCCCCAATGTATTGGTCATTATTTCCACTAGTATTAGTCACGGCAAAATACGTGGATTACAAACCGTTGCCGGCACAAGTGCAGCCATGCTCGTACAACTGATACTTGCGGCACTCGCCACCACCTGGCTTGTGAACGCGCTGACAAAAGGCTTTAGTCTGCTGAAATGGATGGGCGTGCTCTATCTTATTTATTTAGGCCTGGGGCAGATACTGGGATTTGCCAGCGGCGGTAAAACAGCCTCCAACGGAGTAACGACATTCCAGCGAGGCTTCTTGGTGTCTATCACTAACCCTAAAACCCTACTGTTTTTTAGTACGTATTTACCGCAATTTACCAACGAAGAAGGCCACTACCTCTACCAGATAGCTGTTCTATCGTTGATATTTTGGGCTATGGCAATCTCACTGGATAGCGCTTATGCACTGACAAGCAGTAAATTAGCCGCTAAATTGGAATCTCAGGTAAGCAGACGACGGGTTGAGTGCTTGGGAGGCTTTCTCTATTTGGGCGCAGGCGCGGCACTGGCCGCGACAAAGGAAGGCTAAGGTTTTATTTGAGGCTATGCAATATCCACTAAAACAGGAAGGTTGACCATTGTAGAGTTGGCCGCTTTGGGCATAGCTTTTCTAAGCTGTTTTCTCGTTCGTAAGGGCGTTACATTCGTCGTACGCTTTATCGGTAAATGAATCAGGAATTGCGTATAGCGCTTCGCCTTATAAGCCACCTCAACCTTTCCCCCCAAAGATTCAGCATGAACTTTCACCAAATCGAGCCCCACACCACGCCCGGCATGTTTCTCCTGCTTGGATAAGGTACTGAACCCGGGTAAAAATAATGAACGTAGCAGTTTTTCTGTGGGTAATTTAGCCACGCTCATTACATTATGATCGTACTTGACCACTAGCCTTTTTCTCACCTGATCCAAATTTATACCACCGCCATTATCCCGCACGGCAATCACCAAGCCATTTTTTGTACGGCGGCTCACAACCGCAACCGTGCCACTTATAGCCTTGCCGTTTTTTTTGCGTGCTGAGGGTGTTTCTATACCGTGGGTGATAGCGTTACGAACAAGCTGAATAACCATATCCTGAATTTTATGCTGGTGCACAGAGGAATAATCACTGAGATCAAAGCCGTCCAAATTCAGCCTTACCTGCTTGCCACAACTGCGACTTACATTCATGGCTAAAACCTGAAGCGCCGCACTAATACCTTTTGATGTATTCCCTTTATTTATCATTTTTGTCTGAGGTGTTTTTTTCCGAGCATTGGCGGAGCTTTTACGCAGATGGTCACAGACCTTAACAATTTTTTTAAGGTGATTGGCAACTACAAGTAAATGTGCTTTGTCAATCTTCTCCAATCGCTCCATACGCTCGAGGGCATCCTCCAGGCGAATAATCAGCTCGCTTAAGCTAACCAAGCCAACAACCGTGGCCTCCCCTTTCAGCTTATGGGCAATGCGAGCAAGGGCGGCAACGGTATCCCGGTTGGTAGAACCGCGAATCAGCGTATTAATCTCCTTAATACCTTCATTCATGCTCTCCAATAGCAGATCAAGTATGGAAGGGTCTATTTTCATAGTCGCTGTTTCATCGTGTTTGTGTTGGGACGGCTCATGAGAACGCAACCAGGCGGCAACGCACAGGGAGACAATATTGTCTAAACTTTGCTCGAGTATGTCATAGAGCGCGACACGGGGTTAAGACATAGCGCCAAAACTTACGCGATGTGTGAGGAATGTCACGCCACATGCGTGACCTACTACTCTAGCCAATTAGGTAGTTTGAATTTCGATTAGAGCGACAGGGTAGGATAGAAAGCCGGCATTCTCGACAAAAATATGGGAAACTTAGAGCTGCTGTACATCAGCTACCGCGCGAAGGACCACCGCCGACCCGCGTGCGCTCGGTACAGAGTGCGCAAGCCCGCCCCTCCGTGCATTACTCTAAAACCCTACTACCATGTTGCAATCAACCACCCGACGGAGTTGTATTTATAGTATGACCGTACACTTTACCTTCAAAAAGCTGTGGTTTGTCGCCATTTTTTGAATAGTGTTCAAAAGCGACCACGTAAAACTGACATTGAAATCTGGGAGCACAACTCCCTAAGATTTTAGCAAATGAATATACTGAACCATGCATTTTGTATCCCCAGCTTCAATATGCGCTCGCACCTTGTTACCACTCAATAAAGCCGCCAATAGCGTGGAGTAAACTGCAAGGTTGTTTTCAGTGCTCTCTTTTTCCCAACGTATCCAGGCGCCTGCCGGACAGTTTTCGCTACCGCTATCTAGCGTAAACGTGATTAATTGAGGAAGGTATGTAGCCTCAATAAGCGTAACCTTGCCGACGATGACTTCAAGGCTCCAGGCCTTGCTGGCGCAAACCATAAAAACGAGCAATAAAACATATTTCTTCACAACTAAGCTCCTTGTCACTTATGAATAATAACCCGCTGCAGGCGACAAAAGCTTTCGACAAGGTTGTCATCTTCCGCTCTCACCGTGACGATTTTGCCAGATACCTGTGCCGCTATTAGCATTGACAATAAGGACTGGTAACCGGCGTCTGTTTTTTCTAATGTAAGCCAGTAATCACCAGTGCACTTCAAACCTTCGATATTATGTTTAGGGTTAGTCTGTACCAATGCTTGCCCGGTACTACCCCAAACAGAAATCATTTCTATATTTACATTAGCTGTGTCTTTATATTCCGAAAAACACTGAGCAGCAGCCAACAAAACCGAGAACCCCAAAATTCATTTCATATTCAACCTCTTTTTTTGTTGCTTGTTCCAAACCTACTCACCATGCACACGAAGATAACGAATATTTGAGGAACGCCAAGTCTCCCAATCGCTACACTTAGCAGGAACGTCATCTCCATCAAAATGAATATAATCGATATACTTACCTTGCGCTTGAGCAGCTAGAAGAGAGGAATAGAGCATTTTGCAGCTTTCCGGACCGGTTTCATAGTGTGTTCCACTCACGGAAAATCGTGCTTCAGGGTTACAGAAGAATACTGGCGTATTCATACTTTCAAGCTGAACCATAAATCTGTCCGGGCTGTGGTATGCTATTACAGTTACTTTTCCTTTACAGGTAAGGGTAGCTGCGCTTGCAGGTACCGATAAAAGAATTAGCAATACGGTTAAACTCTTATTCATTTTAAACACTCTCAATGACAACATATTTTATTAAGAATTCATATAATTAATTCTGGGAAAACGCTCAACGCAGTTCGTTAACACCGTGCAAATAGTCACATGGGTAGATACCATTTTCGCAGCCATAAGCATTGAACAATTCTCTTCAACATATTTATGAGACTCAGGTAAAATATACCAATCCTTAAGCTCACAAGAACACCTCCTGAGGGCGTGGGAGACACGTTCGTGCTCGGCAATTGCTCGATACATTGCCCTAAAACCCTACTTCCATGTTGAAATCAACAGCCCTACGCTTTACCCCGCATACAGCCGTATTGTCCATTATTTAAAGTCTCCGTTAAACTGGAGAAATTCAGTCTGCCACGGTTATTCTCTAGGGGATAATCCAAATACCGCTTACATAACAGTGAGCCCCACCGGAATCAACACCATATTGGACCCTAACCTTCTTACCCGACACTAAAGCAGCCAAAGCTATGACATGAATGCGTCATTATCCTCTCTATTAGTAACATAGAAATAATCCTTGGTGTTCTCGCATCTGGTGCGATCCAGGCCGATAGAATAATTCGTGCGATAGTAGGTTCTGACATAAGAAACCTTATCCTCTGGTGTCCACCTATCTGCGCTAACTACAAACCTATGAGCAAATATTTATATTTATTTTTTCAATAGCCATGGCAATCCGTACGTAGTACGTAGGCCGGGTAAGCGAAGCGCCTCCCGGCGGGACACCACCCAAATTACGTACCGAAAATGAATGTAAATCAAAAACCCCATTTTCAGAAGTTTAATTAACCGTAACCCAAGCTCCAACTCCGGCCCGCGTGGGAGGCGCCTTCGGCTTACCCACCCTACGCTTTACACGGCGTACGGCCGTCCATCCAAATCCGGGATCAAGGCCCGTTTCCTAGGCTAGGTATGACAATGGTTCGGAGAACATCAACAAGCATCCCCATCAGGACAAACATAGACATGCTTAATTGAGGGATAGCTTCCCGGGCATTCTTTGTTATGCAAAACAAGTGAAACCGATTTATCGGCCATAGATGCGGCGAGAATCAGCGCATAAATCTCATCATATTGTGGGTGATTAGCACTCAAAATATATTGATCCGCACGCCCACAACCCGGGTTTCTCCCCATTTGCGAGTGCAGAACCAAAGGACCATCAATACCCCACCAGAAATGAACCCGTGAAATTTTTCCAAAACCGGTAGACACGTCCTCCGCCTGCGAAAACCCTGCTAAAAACACGAAATAAAAACAAAAAAACCACCGCATAAAAAACCACCCCGTTATAAAAAATATATGCGTAGGCCGGGTAATCCCGACATGGATGTCGGATACTAGAACGACGCATAGCCACAAGAATGTGCTGTATTAGTGCAATGCAGGAGCAGTTGTCGAGCGAAGCGCCTCCCGGCGGGACACAGCCCAAATTACGCACCTCAAATAAATTTAAAACAAATACCGCAGCAAATTTCCATTTTTCAACCGGAGCTCCAAGTACCACCTCCGACCCGCGTGGGAGGCGCCTTCGGCTTACCCACCCTACGCTTTAACCGACGCACAGCCGTAAATCAGCAACACCACTGACTGGGGTGTATGGACTACACCCAATGAGACTAAGTGGAATATGTTGTTCCGCCTTTGGGACTAAGTGATTAGCCCCATCAATAAGGGCTAAATAGTCTTTAGCCCTCTTTAAGAAAAGCCCGAGGTTATCTATCCCCTACCTCGGGCTTTTTTATGCCTGCTGATTTTGATTCCTTGGGCGCTGCTTAGAATTCAGCACAGATTATTCAGCTATATTTTTTCGAGTACACGCGATAGCACGCCGCCAATATCAAGCAAATAAAACCCGGGGCTAATAAGGCCTTAAAATAGTAAAGCCCGAATAAAAAGGTGCCGATTATTCCGCCAACAATAAAACCTGTAATTATTAGCGTGAATAGTATGGCTTTTCTTTTATCAAAAGATTTTCCACGCAAGATCGAACCGAACATTATGCCCAGGTCTGTGAAAATGCCTGTAAGGTGGGTTGTACGTATTATTGCCCCGCTGTAGGTGGTGGCCAGCGCATTTTGCATGCCGCAAGCGGCAGATGCGGCATAATGACCATAAAAAACCCCTTTAGAGAGTAAATAAAGCGCAGTGAAAATGAGCACGGATTCAATTACCAAGGCTGTGTCGTAGTGACGTCCGAGCTTTAAGCTGGCCCCGTGCAGCAAGAACCCGGAAATAGAGGCACCGATAAAAAAAGTGAACAATACTCCGGCCAAATAAAGGGAGCGTTGGATTGACTCATTGAGAATGCTGGTGCCAAGCAGCGTTGCCGTTCCCGAAAGGTGAGAGACCGATTGATGCTCAAAGCCCAATAAACCAATTGCGTTTATGCAGCCTGCCACAAGGGCTAAAATAAATGCACCGTATTCAATCCATTTTGGTAATTTAGATATCAAGGTGCCTACCTTCGGGCGACTAATGGTGAACGGGTGGAGGACCTATAAGCCTTGCTCAAGGAAAGTGCTGTATTTATCTCTACGCATTTTTCTGCCGTAGCGGCAGTGAAATAGTCAAGCCATAAGTGCGCTTGGCTTAAACGGATTAATGTTCTTTTTCGTAATGAACTTTAAACTCTTTTACCCAGCTAATGCCAGACCCGCTCATGATCTCGTTTCCCAGCTCTACGTCTGCGATGTACAAGTCCTTCGAGATTAAACCCTTTCGCAGAGCATATTGTAGAAGTCCCATTGCGGGAATGCGAGCGCTCATGGAGGGTTTCTTGTTTCTAAACGAAACAATTGCCCATTGGTTACTGTTGGCTCCGGACTGATCTTGCCAATCATTTTGATACCATACTTGCCATTGAGTATCGCCAACCGTGAGCTCGCCTATATTTTGGCCTGCGGGATCAAAGTGTGCGGCTGTTGAATAGGTCCAAATCATAAGCTCCGCTGCAATTATAGCCGTGTTTGCTTTATCTCCCTTATACGCTTCGTTAACCAGCCACATTGTGGTAGCGATGTTATGGTCTCCGTTAGTGCTGATCTCCAATTCGTGTGATATATCTATCTTTTTAAGTTCTGAAATTTTTAAGGGGAAGGCGGTATCCATTTTAGGCTCTGGAGCCCAGGGTGACGCGCCGATTTTTATTTGCGGGTAGGCATAGATAACCCGCCTGCCTGTCGGCCATGACCACGACCAACCAAACTGGTTTTCCCCCTCTACGACTCTTTTTTCCAAGCATTGGCTCCAGGGCTTGCTATTTGCCGCATTTTTATTCCATACGTTATTGTTCAGTACGCCTTGGCTGGTTTTAAGGTTAAAATAATCGCTGCAATCGATGGTGATAGACTCCGGTTTTTCCCAGTGCATATTATTTTCTGGTTTGCCCTTGCAGGATAAAAGAATAATTATCGATATTAGGACTATAATTCTCACAATTGTTTCTCCTGCCACAAGAGCTTAAAAAAATAGTAGAGACGCACTGGTAAAATCTCTGCGTTCTCTGGTTTTATAAACAATGTGCGAGTTAAGGAAAGCAGTTTATGCCCTTCGATCGTCGCCTTAATGATTCGCGCTATGCAGCTAGCGCGCAGCTTATGTTTGTTACTTAAAGGGATGTTCTTCAAACTGTTTTGCCTTGTCGCCAATTTTAAGCCAGCTTGGTTTTTCTGACACAAATTCGTGAAACTGGTTTTCTATGTCGATATCGCCATCCAGGCAGTTGGCCGCTACGGGAAAGGAGTCGCCCTTTGATAGGACTTCTCCAAGGGATGTGCCGCAAACGGAACAAAAACACCTGTCGTACTTGTAGGGCGGCTCAGCTTTAAAGGTCGAAATTTTATCGAGGCCACGGCTTAACTTAAACGACTCCGCTTTGACAAAAACTAAATGACTTGCGCCAACTTTACGGCATCTACTGCAGTGGCAGGTGCCCATCATGCCAGGCTGTTCGCTTAGTTCAAATTGAATGGCTCCGCAACAACAACTTCCTTTGATCATAAATCACCTTTTTTAATTGTGTTTTGTCGTGTGCCGAATAATAGCGTAAAACTGTATTTATAAACAGTATTTGCGGTGTTCTGTTTTGGCCGTGTTTGTGATCTTGCGCTAACATGCTTTCTCTAAGCGTAAGGCTTAAGCTGTGCCTGCTATTGCAATGTTCAAGTGGTCAGGTTTTCAGGTGCTTTATCAATTTTTTTGCTACGGTCGTTACCGCTGGCCCAGCAGAGCTTTGCGCGCCGATAATTACATAGAGGGGAATATCTCTTGCTCCACCAATGGCGAGCGGCAGTAGTCTAAGGCTACCCTCAGCCAGTTCCTGTTCAATATGGGTTTGAGGTATGAATGCGAAACCCAGGCCGGCCTTAACGGATTCTATACTGGTGGAAAAATAGGACACCGTCCAACGCTGATCGGCACCCAGCCAGCCCGCATCTAACTCCCGTTTAGTACCGGAGTCCCTCACTACAATTTGTCGATGTTGCTTTAATTCTTTCTCGCTAATTTTATGCTCATGCCGCAGTAGCGGGTGTTTTGGACTGGCCACCGGCACCATGCTTGCACTGCCAATAGGCTCGCCAAAGAAGCCGGGGGGTATGCGGGCTGTAATGGCGATGTCTGCCTGCTTGCTTAGCAGTGCTTCGTCTGTTCCGGACAGGGTGGTTTCCAGTAGGCGTATGCGTGTACTTGGGCTGGTCTTGGAAAAATCCTGCAGTGCACAAAGGATTTTGCTCATGGGGGTGATGGCATCTGCTGCAATCGTCACCTCCGGTTCCCAGCCGCTTGCCAGGTATTGCGCGGCTTTCTCGATATCGTCTGCGTCCTTCAACAGGTTTTTCGCATGTCGATACAAGACCTTCCCTGCGTCTGTCACCTCTGCTTTGCGCCCTTGCTGGGAGAGCGGAGGGGTGGGTAGTTGTTCTTGCAGCTTTGCGATTATGTAACTAATGCTGCTCTGACTTTTGTTGAGTACTTCAGCGGCTTTGGCAAAGCTGCCTTCATCCACAACGGTGACAAAAGTCTGCCATTGTTCAAGGGTGATCTTCATAGGATTGATCGAAATAGTTGATTATTTTGGTCAAAAATAGCGTGCATTCAATCGAATATTAAGGTCTATGATGAGTGCAAGTAAAGAGAAAGTCTACGCAAATTTTATTGGAGCTAGCTTATGGCAACGACAGTTTTACATATTGATTCGAGTATTTTTGGTGGCGCGGGTGTATCAAACCAGTTGGGTCAGCACTTAATCGCTAACATTGAGGCCCGTGGTGAAGAGCTCAATGTTACTCATCGAGATTTGAGTGTAGAGCCTGTACCTCATTTTAGTGCGGAAACTATTACGCAAATTGGCGAAGGCAAGGCGGAATTAGCCGATACTTTAATTGCTGAGTTGATTGCCGCCGATGTGCTGGTACTGGCGGCACCAATGTACAACTTTGCTATCCCCTCAAGCTTGAAGGCCTGGTTCGATCACGTGGCGCGAGCCGGTACCACATTTAAGTACACCGAAAATGGCCCGGTGGGGCTTTTAAAGGATAAAAAAGTTTTTGTGCTTACCACCCGAGGGGGCGTGCATTTGGGCGCAGCTTCCGATACTCAGAGCGCCTATCTAAAAACCATGCTCGGTTTTTTGGGCTTAAATGATGTTGTTTTCATCTATGCGGAGGGCTTGAACATGTCCGGTGATAGTCGTGAACAAGCCATCTCAAAAGCACAAGCGGAGATCCATTCACATGTTCAGCAACTGAGGTTTTCTGAGGAGGCTGCATGAATAACTTGCGCGGAGTAGTTGAACAAATACGCGCAAAACCGGCGTCCGATGGCGATGGCGTTAAGTTACTCCGGGTATTCGGTGGACAGGGGCCCGAGCGTTTTGATCCTTTTTTAATGCTGGATGAGTTTGGCTCACAGCAGGCTTCTGACTACATCGGTGGTTTTCCTTCTCATCCTCACCGGGGTTTTCAAACAGTGACCTATATGCTGCAAGGAAAGATGGAGCATAAGGATCATATGGGAAATATAGGATTGATCGACGGTGGCGACGTACAGTGGATGAATGCCGGGAGCGGTGTTATTCACTCTGAAATGCCCAGGCAAACGGAAGGGAAGATGCGGGGCTTTCAGTTGTGGGTAAATTTGCCGGCAGAGAAAAAAATGGCGCCCGCCGACTACAAGGAAGGTAAAGCACAGGATATTCCTGTTTACCAGCATCCGGACTATTGTATTAAAGCTATTGCGGGCAGTGTTGAACTTGAGGGAGAACAGCTGAAGGGTTACTTTGCAATAGAGGATACAGATGTTCTGTTTTTGGATATTCACCTGCAGCCCCAAGCAAAGCTTGAGTTGCCAGTGCCAGAGGCTTATCACAGCTTGGTATATACCTATGAGGGCGAGGTGAGCTTGGGCGCCGCTGAAGTGCAAGCGCAGAGTCAGACCTTATCTCGTTTTGATGGAGCAGGTGCCGTGGCCATTGAAAATACCGCGCAAGAAATATCCCGCGTTCTTCTATTGGCGGGCAAGCCGCTTAAGCAGCCAATTGTTCAGTATGGGCCTTTTGTGATGAATACGGTGGCTGAAATAGAGCAGGCAATAGCAGACTATCAGGCAGGGCAGCTTACCGCTTAGCTCAGAGCTTCCTTAGCTTTTTGATTCAAGTAAATTTACCCTTCGGCTTATTGTTGCAGGCTTTGATGTAAGGTCTTAAGTAGGCTCGGCGCTTTATTCCCATTGGTGTTTGACGCAAAAAAAAGCCCCTTCGCTTTAGCGAAGGGGCTTGCTTGTGAACAATTTACTGAAAATATTTACTTGGGATTGTTTTCCACGTAGTCCATCAACCAAGTCATGGCAGGGCGCGGGTTACCATTGTCATAGATGAGGCCGGTATTCGCTCTCCACGTTGCGCCTACCACATAGCCCCAAATGGTAATACCGACTACAGAGTTATGGTTGTAGAACACAGGGAACTGCTCCTGCATGATCTGCAATTGCTTCTGGTCGTCACCTTCGTTGATGTCATATTCAGACACATAGATAGGCAAACCAAGAGAGGCAACGCGATTAAGTGCGCTTTGTAGCTGGCTGGCCGACAAAGACTCCAGGCCGTGGGCCTGAACACCAATAGCATCCACTACACCCGCAGATACAGCAGCTTGAGCCATAGCCAGGAATTCGTTGGTATTCCATATAAGCACGTTGTAGTCGTTCAGGATCAGTGTTGCTTTCGGGCAGTACTGACGGGCCAGTTCAAAGGAGCGAATTATCCAATCGCTACCAAAGGCGTTCTCTGCAAAGGTGGCTGGAGCGTGCCCTGGTGTCGCCTCGTTAACAACGTCAATCATTGCGGTGGCCGGGTAGCGTGTGCAGTAATCTTTAATCCACTCTTCGATTTCTGCCGCCTGTTCATTGGCACTGAGGCTGTTAATCCAGTTGGGTGCCTGACTGCCCCATACAAAGGTGTGTGCTTTGAACGGAATGTTGTTGGCAATAGCAAAGTTGTAGGCCCTGTCCTGGCCACTCCAGTTGTACTGGTCGCGGGTGCTTTCCACCGAACCCCACTTACCTTCGTTTTCCGGTGTAATTTGATTCCAGAAGTCCAGGAAGTCTGAACGAACATTGCCGTTGGTGGTGATATTGCCCACGAAGAAGCCGTAATCAGGAATTTCTACTTCATCAACCTGGCCGCCAATGGAGAAGTCGTCGGCATAGAAGCTGGCGGTGTCGCTTTCAGATTCAATAATAAAGCTCTGAAACGGCGTGGTATTGATATAGGTGTAATAGCCTTGTAGCAAGCTCCATTCATCGGCAGTTGCGACAACCGAGGCCAGTCTCTCATACTCCAGGAAGGTTTCTGCGTCGTCGTCATCCACTTTTTTAGCGGTGAGATGAACTTCGGCATCCGGCTCCCCTGGGGCCAGTTTTACCCAAACGGCTACATCGTATTCGTTGCCATCGGTGAGAGGGTCTACAGTAAATGTCAGCCCGTTCCAGAAAGCCGTTCTTCCTGTTACCAGTGCGCTTGCTTCGCCACTGTGACTGTCTGCAGTAGAGCGAGTGAGTGTGGAGTTTCGTGTTCCCCAGCTGGTGATGCCATCTTCAACGCCGCCATTAATGGCAAAGTCATCTTCAGGCACCTCATAGTCTCCGCCGGATGAGCTGGAACTGGATGAAGAGCTTGAGCTGCTTGATGAGCTAGAACTACTGGAGCTGCTGCTAGACGAGCTAGAACTTGAGCTGCTGCTGGAGCTAGAACTGCTGCTGGATGTGCTTGAGCTGTTGGAGCTAGAGCTACTGCTGGATGAGCTGGAACTGGAACTTGAGGAGCTTGAGCTGCTGCTGGATGAGCTCGAACTGGAAGAGCTGGAGCTGCTGGAGGTATTGCCGCAGCCACCCAGGCTTGTCCAGGAGTAGTCACTGCCAGGAATACTGTTGGTGTACCAGTTAGCCTGATAGAGGGTGTTCTGATAAACCATTCTATCGCCGGCTGCCGCATGGTTATTGCTTCCGCCTTCCCAGTCTCTGGAGGTCCAGTTGGGGTAAACATTCACACCACTGCAAGTGCCACTGCCGCCCGAACTTGAAGAGCTGGAGCTGGATGACGATGAACTTGATGACGAAGAGCTGCTGGATGAAGAAGAGCTGGAGCTGTTTGAGCTGCTTGACGAAGATGAGCTACTTGACGAGCTGCTGGAGCTGGACGAAGAGCTGGATGAGGACGAAGTTGTCCCTCCGGAGCAGGCGGCACCTGTGACCACAACATCTGCTTCAACACCATCGGGTGACGTTCCCTGCAGGCCAAAAGCGGCAGACTGGCCGGGGGCGATAGTGCCATTCCAGCTTAGATTGCTTGCGCTGTAGGGGTTGTCTCCGGAAGAGTTGGCATTCCAAACACCACTTACGCGATTGTTACCGCCATACTGCCAGCTTACATCCCAGCCATTAATCGGGCTGGAACTGTCATTATTAATTCGAATCTCCGCAGTAAAGCCTGCTCCCCATTGGTTGGTAATAACATACTCGCACGAAGCCAGTGCTATCTGGCTTGTCGCCGATAAAGCTAATGTTGCCCCAACAACGCCCAGTGAACGCTTTACGGCGCGCACTAGCGAGTTTTTGGGTTTCTGGTGAAATATCATAATGTCAGTCCTCTAAGTAGTCAGTGTCGATGGCCAATTTACCAAGCCTTGTTTGCTTGCTCGCAAAACTACTGGCGCTGCACGACAATTATTTTTATTTTATTGTTCATTAAGCACATTTTGTTGCGCTCGGGTATAGGTGCTCTCACAATTGCTGAGTGTTTTTTGCTCTGGCTTGAATAAGCTTTTTTGAAACGACTGTTGCTTTACTAAAAGCAATAACAGTTCTTGCTATTTGATAAGAAGTGCCCGGCGGAGCTTTTTAAAAGCCGAAGCAAGCTGATTAAGTTTTGATTAATCTAAAGGCTTCTGCTGCCTGACTCCACTAAAAGCAGTCCGCGTCGGAAAAAAGTGTGGCATTTTCCTAGGTGCCGACTAGTTTTAAAGTGCGCTTTTTTACTTGTTTTTATCTTTAGTCGTTAACAGTGCAAACACTAGCGCAGAACAGTATACAGGCTGCTTTAATTAACGCGATTAAAAAAAACCGCAAGCTGTAGGCGTGTCACACTCTTTGGTGAGCAATGGATACTTAGAGGCTTATTCAAAAAACTGCGTGAAACTTGCAACGCTTTCTCGTGGCGTACGATAGCTGTTTACGGTGGCTTTTTTATCCTCGTAACCCAGCGCCATGCCACAAATAAGTATTAGCTTGCTGTCGTAATTTAGTTCAGTTTTAACCAGTTCCGGGTATTGTCCCAATGCCGCCTGTGCGCAGCTTGCGAGCCCTTCTTCCTCAGCACTTAACATCACACTTTGTAAAAACATGCCGTAGTCCATGAAAGAGCCTGTTTCCAGCGTGGGGTCCATAAAAAAATACAGCATTGCCGGTGCATCAAAGGCTCGATAGTTGGCAAGCCACTGGTTTTTGCGTTTCTCAACATCATCCCGTTGAATATTCAGGGTGGAATAAAGTTGTAAACCGCATTCACGCCGGCGCAGCTTATAGGGCTCAAGCCATTGGCGAGGATAATAAATATAATCCATTTTTTCGGGAACGCCTTCCAGGTGCGCATTTTCCAGTTTTTTTTGTAGCGACAGTTTTTTCTTGCCACTGACTACCGCTACCTGCCAGGGCTGGGTATTACTGCCGGATGGTGCGTGTCGGGCTGCATCGAGAATACGTGTAATAGTGTCTTTTTCGACATCTTTATTTAAAAAAGCCCGTACAGATTTTCGTTGCAATAGTGCATCGCGTACTTTCATATCACATTCTCATAAATTTGAATTAAGCGCTTCCCTATAATCTGTGTGCCCTGCACACGCTCGTAATGCCTGGCTACCACCAGGCTTCCATTTGTACACCACCCGTAATGCCTTCGCTCTTGCTCGCGTAATCAATACCACCAACCTCTCCAATAAAGTCATCACTCCATGAGGCCCAAGTTACAAAAGCACGTATAACAGGGCGGCTGTTAAAGCTGCCACCCAGAGAAATCTGTGGCGCGATGGTGAGCTTATACAGGCTGCCAGAGCTGTCGGTGTAGTCCTGCTCCACTTTATCCCAGCCACCTTCAAACGCAATACTCATGCGCTCATTAAAATGATAGATGGGGCGAACACCGGCGGAATACCAGCTTTGTTTGCCAAAGCCTCCACCGTATTCGGTTGTTTGATAAATCAACACCGGGCCGATAGAAAAGTGTTCATTGATATTCGCGGAAAAATTTTCGGTGATACGGAAACGCCAGGAGCCATCCAGGTCTGGCTGAATAAAACTGCCGCCATTGATGTTGATGGTTTCAAAGCCTGATGTAAACGTTTTTGCCGCTTGTGTGCCGTATTGAATACTGAATTTATTGGCGCCGTCCTGACTAATAAATTCATCGATAGTGTGTATAACATTTATGGCATAGCCGTCGGTATCCTGCGCTCTGTTACCTTCTGAGTCCAGCCCTGATTCCGTTTGGGAATAGATCAACCCCAGTTCCATTTCGCCACCGAGTAGTGGTACTGCATACCAGCGAAGGTCGATATTGGTTTTGCTGAAACCCGCTTTGTTTTCGGGGTCTGGCTGGGGTAAATCGGTAAAGCCGCTGGTAGAGCCGGTACCAATCCAGGCGGCGGCAAACTTTCCGCCTGCAAAGCTTACATCCTCAATGCCTGCGCCACCGCCGCTCATATTCCAAAAGAAAAAATCGTTGAGGCCAATATCGTGTCGTCGGTAGAAACGGTTGCCTGCCCAGAATTTTGCTTCCGGCATGGCGGTGAGTACATTGCCAATGGAGGCCCAGGCTTCTGGCAGCCCTACGTTGGTTTCGCTGCTGGAAGAAAACTCGTCATAAGGGTTAAAAAATTCCAGGCGGAATTGCACGTGAGCAATAGGGCCGCTTGCCGAGCCCTTCGGTTTTAGCTCATCATCGACGTTAAAAGCCCCAGGCATAAAAAAGTTTTTGCCGAATATTAGCTCACCAAAATTTTCTGCTTCATTGCCAAGCCGGTATTTCGCCATCGCACCTGGTGCCTTGAAACCCACCTGATTGCCACCCTCATTACTGTGCCCGTAACCTGCACGAAAATACCCGTCGATTTCGATAAAGTCCTGCAATACCTGTTCTACTCGATCCGCGTATCTGCGGTTGGCCTGTGAGCGCGATTCAGTGGTATTGCCAAAACTGTCTACAAGGGCTTCCAGGCCCTCATGTGTCAGCGGCTCTTGCCGTTTCTTTTGTGTGGGCTGTTTCTCCAGTGCCTCAATACGGGCTTCGAGTTCCTGGATTCTATGTTCGCCGGAGCTGCTGCTGTCTTCTGCCAAGATGATGTTTGAACTGAGAATAAGGGCTATAAAAATTGCTGGTTTCATTGTTGGCAGGCCTTTGTTTTTTTTAGTTGTACTCGTTGCTATTAAGCCAGCAATCAAATAAGCAATTCATCTCCTATTCGATTGTTGCCTCTGACATACTGGCGCAACTGCGCGGATTACTGGCATTTCAGGGGTTCGCGCCGGTCTGTAAGCGGCGGCGGCACATCCTTGTCCCGCTGTAATCCAACAACAAAGCTTGTTGCCGGGTTAATAGCTTGATTATTGTGTTCTCTCCGCAATCGCCACGCAGCGGCCACCTTCCTGGTGTTTTATGCGCAATTGTTTTATTACTGAGGGGTCGGCGTTTTTACTATTGTCAATCAGCCCTGCCAGCGATTTCAGGCTTTCCTTGTCGCAGCCCTCCAGTCGCAGTTGGTGAGCATAATCCTTGGCAATTTCCACTTCTTTGTTTTTAATCAGTGCTTGCAGTGTTTGATGCACCTCCGGTAGCAGCTCTCTCAGTAATTGTACTTGGCTGGCCGGAAATAAATGTTGGTGAATACTGCTGAGTTCTGCGTGTTTGAATTTATCGTTATTGTTGGCTATATCGTCAAGTAGCTGCGCTTTTGTTGCCGTGTCCGGGCGCACAGCTTTCGCGGCGAGATGCATAAGACGGCCTCGGTCTGAGTTGTCCGCCTTAAATTCCACCTCGGTAAGCTGTTGAGCGTGATTGTGCGCGGCGGCATTCAAAATTATCAGCAGTTGCCAGCGCCGGTCTTGATCGAGGGACAAGCCGGGAATTGTCGCTTTGCCCCTTAACAGCGTATGTGCTCGCTGGGTATCGCTTGAGCTGCTGGCGACCTTCACCCACAGGTCAAACCAGATTTGTTGTTTATCTGACGCTTGCTGGGCGAGCTGTAATTGCTTCCATGCAAACTCTGAGAGTTGCGCCCGCAGTTTAGCAAATTGCCCGCTTTTTGCTTCAGTCAGCCAAAGGTAATCCTGGGTATATTGCAGTTGCTTGCTGGTTGAATCCAGTATTTGGTTGCTCTCCTCTTTCGGTAAATTGGCAAGAACAAAGCTTAGATATTCCTCAAGGCTTATATCCATTGCTCGCATTGCATCCCACATGCTTTGCCACAGCATTGTTCTGAGACTGTCATCATAAAACCATAATATAGATTCTTTGAGCGTTTCCCGTGAGCGCTCATCCAGCTTAACCTGCACGAAAGCCCAGTCATCCAGGTTGGGATAAATAAAATCTGGGCAGACTGTTTCGGAGGGAAATTCTACCCGGGTTTTCTTTCCTGAGTAGTGAACAGGAATGGCAGCAATTTGCTCGGCAGGTGAATTGCTTGAAAGGGTAAACAAGCCAATGTTTATTTTTTGTGAGCGAAGCGTCGGGTGTTCTTTCTCTGCAGTTTGGATAATGTTTAGTGCGCTTAGTTTACGGCCTTCACAGCCGAAATCTGCTCTTATACTGTTTAAACCAGCTTTACGCAGCCAGCGTTTTGTCCATTGGTCCAGATCAATGCCGGATGATCTGCTCAGCTCATGGGTAAAATCTTTTAGTTCGGTATTTTTGTAGGCGTGGGAGAGCATGTAATTTTGCACGCCTGTTTTAAAATTGTCTTCGCCAATATAGTGGGGTAGCTGCTTTAGTACTGAGGCGCCTTTGCCATAAGTTATACCGTCAAAATTGGCAAAAGCAGCTCCGGTATCTGCGACCGGCAGTTCGATAGGGTGAGTGGTAACCAACTGGTCTTCCCAGTATGCCCACTGCTTTATATTGGTATAGAAGGTATCCCAGGGAGCCTGGAATTCGCCCGTGGCACTAAGTTGCAGGAAAGACATGTAGGTGGCGAAACTTTCGTTTAGCCACAAATCGTTCCACCAGCGCATGGTGACGGTATTGCCAAACCACATATGGGCCATTTCGTGAGAGATAACATTGGCAAGGCGCTGTCGCTCTGCCTGGGTTTTGCTGCTGCGCTTTACGAAAGATTCGTTGAAGGTCACCGCGGCCAGGTTTTCCATTGCCCCCCAGCGAAAGTCCGGTGCAATTACCTGGTCATACTTGCCAAAGGCATAGGCCTCGCCGAAGTACTCGTTGAAAAAGTCGAAGGACTGGCTGGTGAAATTAAACCAGTCTTCAACAATGACATGCTCAGCAAGCTCTTCACGCACAAATAGTCGCAGCGGTATGCGCAGCTCTCCTTTTACATAGTCTTTTTGCCAATAGTGAAAGGGGCCAGCATGCAGCGGAAATATATACGAGGGTATACGCGCAGTTTTAGGGAAAATCCAATGGGCGTATTCGCCTTGTCTTTTTGTGCCCAGCTCGCTGTTTGCTGAAATAACCTGCCATGCCTTGGGGGCTACCACATCCAGTTCATAGCTGGCTTTTAAATCCGGCTGGTCAAAGTGGGGAAACAGACGATTGGCATAAAACGGTTCAAAATTACTATAAACGTAAACATTTCCGGTGGCAGCATCCTGGTAGCGATGAAAGCCCATTCCGTCGTTGCTGTATTTGCCTTTGTAGTTGATGGTGAGTGTATTTGTACCCTCTTCCAGAAACTCTGTTGCAAGGCTGATAAAAAAGCCGTTGTATTGCCATTTTACCGGGGCATTATTGGCAATTACTGCAATAACTTCAGCGTCGTACAGGTCTATTGTCACAAAGCGGGCGTTGTTATGCTTGAGCGTAAATTCAATGGTGTTGCTGCCGTTAAAATGGCTAGGCGACTGATCTATTTTTATGGAAAGTTTGTAAGAAATATCGCCAACTTGCGCAGCGCGAAAACGTGCGTAATCTTGTTCCAGGTACTTTGCTACGGCGCGCTTGGGTTCGGCCTGGGGGCCTTCTTTAACAGCCTTTGGTGCGCAGGCCCCCACCAGTATGGCTAACAATAGCAAGCAAGCGAATTTTGCCTGGCTGTATCGAGTAGATATCACGTTTACCTCCATGGTAGATGGTCGCCCTGGCGCGGGTCTTTGCTCAATATTCAGAGTTGCCTTCGGTTAAAGCTGTTATGTGTGAGACAGACTCTTGGTGATATTCACAGGAGGGTAGCAGTGCTGCGCTAGGCTTTAAAGCTTTCGCCCACTTTGCAGTCGCGAATGGAATCGCGAATCACATCTATCGCCTGTAATCGAGGAAAGCTGGCTCGCCATGCAAGCGCAACGGTGCGCTTGGGTACCGGGTCTGCAAATGGCTTGATAACAAGCTCATCGGCAGAGTAGTGCCCCAGCATGGCGGCAGACTGAGGAAGAATGGTAATTCCCAGCCCTGAGGCGACCATGTACTTGAGCGTTTCCAGCGAACTGCCTTCCGCAGCAGTTCGTATATTGCCTTGAGGGTCGTCAATAGAAGGTTTGAGGTTGGGGCAGGCTTCCAGCACCTGATCGCGAAAGCAGTGCCCTTCCCCGAGCAGCAGTACGTTATATTTATGCAGTGTGAGTGGGTCGATAACCTGTTGGTTAACCAGTGGGTGTTTTTTGCCCAGTAAAACCACGAAAGGCTCATCGTATAGGGCCTGGGTTACCACGTCGGCTTCGGTAAAAGGCAGTGCAACAACGATAGCATCGAGGTCGCCGTGGCGAATACGCCTGCGCAGGGTGGCAGTGTAGCTTTCCTCCACGTACAGTGGCATTTCCGGGGCAAGTCTTTGTAACGAAGGAATTAGCCGGGGAAAGAGGTAGGGGCCAATGGTAAAAATAGCGCCGATGTGGAAGGGGTTGGTGAGCTGATTTTTGCCGGAACTGGCAATATCCTTGATGGCAGCTGCCTGCTCCAGAACTTTCTGAGCCTGTTTAATAATGTTTTCGCCAAGGGGCGTTGGAGAGACCCGTGTTTTAGATCGCTCAAAAATGGATACCTTCAGCTCTTCTTCAAGTTTCTTAACCGCAATGCTCAAAGTCGGCTGTGACACGTGACAGCGATCGGCGGCTCGTCCGAAATGTTGTTCTTGTGCAAGGGTTACGATGTAGCGCAGTTCTGTTAGAGTCATAGTGAAATCTATTAAACGTGGCGTTTTAATTAGCCTACCCAAATATTAGTGATGGGTAAATCATCCTTTGTACTGATTTTGTTGTGTTTATGAATACGCGCAGTAGCTTGGTTTGTCTTTGTTTATGCTATCAATCTAACTTATATGAATATTAATTTTGCTGATTTTGTTGCTGGAGCCCGAAATGCACAGGGTATTGCGGTCGTTATAGACGTTTTTCGAGCGTTTACTACCGCCTGTTATTGCTTTGATGCTGGGTGCGAGTCGCTCACCGCGGTTGGCAGCAGCACTAAGGCGCTGGCGCTAGGTAAAGGCTGTGAGGCGCCCATACTGCTGGGGGAGCGCTATGGAAAACGGCTTGAGGGATTCGATTATGGTAATTCTCCCAGTGAAATTGCTCAGCAGGACTTGCGGGGTAAGTCGATAATTCATACTACTCATGCCGGTACACAAGGTTTGGTGAATGCTTGGCAGGCTGAGTGCGTTGTTACTGGGGCTTTTGTTAACGCCAGGGCGACCGCAGCCTATATAAAAAAACAGTCGCCTGAACAAGTGACATTGGTACGCATGGGGCTTAATGCAAATGAGGCCTGCGATGAAGACTGGTTATATGCAGATTACCTGGCTGCGCTGCTGCGAGAGCAGGTTGTCGACGAGCATGAGATATATCAGAAGCTCAAGGCCTCTCCCTATGCCGCTCGCTTTTTTGATCTGCAGCAGCCCTGTAGCCCGGTAGAAGACTTTGACTGTTGTTTGCAGTTCAACCTTTTTGACTTTGTTCTTGTCGCAAAAGCTTTGGAAGAGGATGTGTGCGAGCTGACAAAAATTTCCACTGGAGCCGTCAACCAGGTGCAAAGCTGAGCTGTGAGTGCCTGTACTTGCGCTACTATGGCTTTGCACCGGGGGCGTTTGCCGCTGGCAAGCTTAAATAACCATAATACCGTCTGCTTCGATAAGCGCACCTTTGGGTAGTTCTTTTACGCCAATGGCTGCTCGGGCGGGGTAGGGTTCTTGAATGTATTGCCCCATCACTTCGTTTACGCTTGGAAAATGACTGAGGTCTGTAAGGTAAATATTTAGTTTTACAATTTTCTGTAAGCTGCCATTGGCGGCCTCGCAAACTGCATTGAGATTTTTAAAAACCTGCTCCGCCTGGGCGGCGAAATCGCCTTCAACCAGTTCCATGGTTTCCGGGTCTAGCGGGATTTGACCTGAAAGGTAAATGGTATTACTCACCTTTACAGCCTGAGAATAGGTTCCGATAGCCTGGGGGGCTTTGTCTGAATTGATGATGGCTCTATTGGGCATAAGTCATTTTCCTTTTGTTATTAAGTGGCGAGCCCCAGGGAAGGGGTGTATGCCGCTGGTTTGTCAGGAACAAACGCGGGTAGCCCCAGGGAAGGGGTGTATGCCGCTGGTTTGTCAGGAACAAA
>FXAI01000003.1:0-379243 GCA_900177435.1 Alteromonadaceae bacterium Bs31 | reverse complement strand
CAGGGAAGGGGTGTATGCCGCTGGTTTGTCAGGAACAAACGCGGGTAGCCCCAGGGAAGGGGTGTATGCCGCTGGTTTGTCAGGAACAAACGCGGCTGACACCCGTTACCGATCGCATATTGCGTATTGAGCGCATCACATTTGCCAGGTGTACTCGGCTGCTCACGGCGATTGTAAGGGTGATGACACTGTGCTCTGCGTCGCGTTCATCCACCTGAATGCCTTCGATACTCGTGCTGGTTCCGGCAATACGGGTAGCGAGGGAAGCGATAATTCCTCTCTCGGATTTTACTTCCACGCGTACCTGCGCCAAAAACTCCCCCTGCACCTGTGGCGACCAGCTTATACCCGAAACGTTTTCTTTCTTGCTGCGCAGGTCTTCTACGTTTTTGCACACCTCTCGGTGAACCACAACACCCTTGCCACTGCTTAGATGGGCAATTATGGGGTCGCCGGGAATAGGACGACAACAACGAGCAAAATTTATTAGCAGGCTGTCTGATGAGTCGATGGTGATAGGGTTCGAGTTGTTGCCATCGGTACCGCGCTGGTTTTCAGGCAGCAGGATGCTGGTAACCGTTAAGGCGGTAATTTTACCCAGGCCAATATTCTCATACAGCTCCTCCATGGAGCTGCTGCTGGTTTTATCCAGGGCGGTAGAGGTTTGCTCTTTACTGAGCTGGTCCAACTGCAAGTTATTATTGGCCAATGAACGCATTAACATACGCTGGCCGAGCTTGACCGATTCGGTGTGGCGCTGATTTTTGAGGTAGTGACGAATGGCCGACCGCGCTTTTGCGGTAATCACGAAATTGAGCCAGTTGGGGTTTGGCTGAGACTTCTCAGAACTAATGATTTTTACTTTTTCACCACTTTCCAGTGTCTGCGAGAGTGGCGCGGGGCGATCGTTTATCCGGCAGGCTACGCAGGTATTGCCCACTTGCGTATGCACCGCATAAGCAAAGTCAACCGGCGTGGAACCTGCTGGCAACTCAATGATTTCGCCTTTGGGAGTGAACACATAAACTTCATCGCGGAACAGGTCGATTTTAACGTTTTCAACGAATTCCACCGAGCTGTTTGTGTGCTGCTGGATTTCCAGCAGACGCTTAATCCAGCGGTTGGCACGGTCGTAGCTGCCGGAAGCGCCTTCGTCTCCGGTGCTCTTATACAGCCAGTGAGCAGCGACACCGCGGCTCGCCAGTTCGTCCATTTCCTTGGTGCGGATTTGCACTTCAATAGGCACCCCCTGAGTGCCAATAACGATGGTATGCAGGCTCTGGTAGCCGTTTTCCTTGGGGATGGCGATGTAGTCTTTAAATTCGCCGGGTTTGGGCTTGTAGAGATTGTGAACCGCGCCCAGGGTGCGGTAGCAGGTGTCAATATCCTCCACGACGATGCGAAATGCGTACACATCCATGATTTCTTTAAAGGATTTGTGTTTGCTGCGCATTTTTTTGTAAATGCTGTAGAGGTGTTTTTCTCGGCCGATGACCAGTCCATCAATATCTTCCCGTTGCAGACGTGACTCGATGGCGGCCTGAATTTTTTCAACCAGCGCGATGCGATTGCCGCGAACCTGTTGCAAGGAAGCATGCAAACGCGTGGCTCGCAATGGGTGCATGGCGGCGAAGCCTCGATCCTCAAATTCAATGCGCCAGTCGTTCATTCCCAGCCGGTGCGCAATGGGGGCATAAATTTCGAGGGTTTCTTTTGCTATGCGGCGCTTTTTCTCGGGCGGCAGTGCGCCGAGAGTGCGCATATTGTGCAGGCGGTCGGAGAGCTTAACCACAATTACCCGCAGGTCTTTGGCCATGGCCAGGGCCATTTTCTGGAAGTTACTGGCTTGCTTTTCTGCCTGTGTTTCAAACTCAATTTTAGCGAGCTTACTTACGCCGTCGACAATCTCGGCAACCTGCTCGCCAAACTGTTTTGAGATGGCTTTCTTGCTAATGCCAGTATCTTCAATAACGTCGTGCAGCATGGCCGCCATCAGGCTTTGATGATCCATGTGCACTGAGGCGAGAATGTTGGCAACTGCCAGGGGGTGGGTAATGTAGGGCTCGCCGCTGCGACGATACTGACCGGTGTGCGCCTGCTCTGCGTAAAAATACGCACGCTTTACGCGGTTAATTTGAGGGGGCTCTAAGTAAGAGGAAAGCCTGTGACTAAGAGAATCAATGGTGAGCAAGGCTTTCCTCCATAAGGTTTAAAGCTCCGGCGGAGTCATGCTTGCATCGATGTCTTGTGCAGGGGCGACCATGATCTCTTCCATCGGCTCTTCATCTTCTTCATCGAGAATGCTTGCATCTATCAAGCCTTCTTCGATCTCTCGCAGAGCGATAACCGTAGGTTTATCGTTTTCTTCTGGCACCAAGGGCTCTTTGCCCTGAACAGCTAGCTGGCGAGCACGTTTGCTGCCAACAATCACTAGCTCAAATCGGTTGTCTACGTGATCTAAACAATCTTCTACTGTAATTCGTGCCATTTGACGTTTCCACAATAAGTAGCAAATATAAAAAGGGCGGGCAGTGTACGCAACTTGTTTCGTTAGGACAAGAGCTCTTGCAGCAGGTTTTGATGCTTTTGCTGCTGCTTTTCAAGGCTTTGTCGCTGAGCGAGCACAATTGCCCGAAATTCGGTAAGCGCCTGGTCGAAAGTATCGTTGATCACCAGGTAGTCCGCTTCAACATAGTGGGAGATTTCGCTCTCCGCTTCGGCCATACGGGCCTTAATCACACTCTCATCATCTTGCCCGCGGCCAGTAAGACGCTTTAACAGGGTTTCACGTGACGGGGGCAGAATAAACACACCCACGGTTGAGCCGATTTGCCGGCGCACCTGTTGTGCGCCCTGCCAGTCGATTTCCAGTATTACGTCTGTCCCCTGGGCCAGGGTGTCTGCCACCCATTGTTTAGAGGTGCCGTAATAGTTGGTGAACACCTGGGCGTGTTCCAGGAACTCCGTATTACTGACCATGTTCAGGAATTTTTCGTGGCCCACGAAGTGGTAGTTAAGGCCGTCAATTTCACCCGGTCGCATGGCGCGTGTGGTGTGAGAAACTGAAACTTTAATATCGCCGATGGATTCCACCAGCGCGTTTACCAAACTGGTTTTTCCTGCGCCCGAGGGGGCAGAAACCGTAAATAGCGTGCCTTGATAACTCATTGCCAAATTCGATTGTTTATTAGGTTGTTAGCAGTATAGTCCGCGAAAAAAAGCTTTTTACTCTATGTTTTGCACTTGCTCTCGCATCTGCTCAATTAACACCTTCAGGTCCACCGCGATCTGCGAGGTGTCGCTGGACATGGATTTTGAGGATAAGGTGTTTGCTTCGCGGTTAAGCTCCTGCATGAGGAAATCCAGTCGACGACCAATAGGGCCTTTTTGCTCGAGGGAGAGGGTGACTTCCTGAATGTGTGCTTCGAGACGGTCCAGCTCTTCGGCAACATCGGACTTCTGGCACACATACACTACTTCCTGATTAAATCGTTCTTCGTCCACCTCCACTTCGAGGGCTTCCACCCGCGCGCGCAATTTTTCTTTATAGGCGCTTTGTAGTTCTGGCAGTCGTGCTCTCACTGTAACAACGTGCTCGCCAATAGTTTGCAGGCGCTGCTGAATAAAGGACTGCAGTTCGCTGCCTTCGCGCTCGCGGTTTTTTACCAGCATGCGCAAGGTTTGATCAAACAGCCCCAGAGCAGCTTTTGTCAGCTCGTCAGGGTCAATTTGGGCTGCCTGAATCACGCCTGGCCAGCGCAGAATATCGAGTGGATTAAGTGGCGAGGGCTGCTTAATCTGTTCGGAGAGCTGTTCGGCCAGCTGGGTTATCTGTTTGGCGAGTTTGGCGTTCAAGGCTAAGTCGGCGTCTTCGGCGGCTTCGGTTTTAAGCTGAAGGTTGGCTTCGATTTTGCCCCGGCTCAGTTGTTTTCTTACCGCTTCGCGCAGCTCGGGCTCGAGGCTGCGAAGGGACTCCGCCAGGCGCATGTTAGGTTCCAGGTAGCGGTGGTTGACGCTGCGAATTTCACAAGAGAGGCTTCCCCAGGGGTGCTGTGATTCAAGTCGGGCAAAACCGGTCATACTGCGAGGCATTGGCAATCCTTAGTTGATGGTGTTGCAGGCGACGATCACGAGCATCGCCAGAAATTATCACCGTAATTAGTCAAAGCTCAGTATGGTAACACAGCGATATGAAAAACCTGTGCGGAATTGCATAATAGCGCCCCGACAAAACATCATCCAAATACAAGGAAACTTCATGAATCGACCCAGCGGCCGAGCTGCCAATCAACTGCGCCCCATATCCATAAAGCGGAATTTTACTCGCCATGCCGAGGGCTCGGTATTAGTGAGTTTTGGTGATACGCAGGTTATTTGTAACGCCACTGTTGAAGAGGGGGTGCCTCGCTTTTTAAAGGGGCAGGGTAAAGGCTGGGTTACTGCTGAATACGGTATGCTGCCGCGATCCACTGGTTCCAGGATGGGCCGGGAAGCAGCTCGTGGCAAGCAAGGGGGGCGCACGGTGGAAATTCAACGTTTAATTGGTCGCTCCTTACGGGCAGCTATAGACCTGGAGGCCCTCGGTGAGCACACGATTACCTTGGACTGTGACGTACTGCAGGCGGACGGCGGTACGCGAACAGCGTCCATAACTGGCGCTTGTGTTGCCTTGGTTGACGCGCTGCGCTATCTACAAAGAAATAAAATGATTGATACTGATCCGCTGTTAAATATGGTGGCTTCCGTATCAGTTGGTATTTATCAGGGCGAGGCCGTGCTCGATCTGGATTACCCGGAAGATTCCTCAGCGGACACGGACATGAACGTTGTCATGGCTGAGAGCGGAGGCCTGATCGAGATACAGGGCACCGCTGAGCAGCAACCTTTCAGTGAGCAGCAATTTGGCGAGATGTTCAGCCTGGCTAAATTGGGTATTACGGAGTTGCATCGCTTGCAGAAAGAGGCGCTTACAGAAGCGTAAAAATGAGAGTTAAATTTACAATTTGGTACAGCAATTAGCTAGGTGAAATTTTCTCTTGGCGTTAAAATTGCTGCTCTGAGTGAGCGGTGTGTTTGTTCTACTGCTTAGGTAGTAGATAAACTTGATTTCAGCCTGTAAGTTAGTCTGAAATCGAGGAAAAGTGTCCGCGTTCAGGGACAGCGATATCGTTTTCTGAGAGAATTCGGGCTCTCGCCTTTAGGGGAGGCGAAGGGCTTTGAATAAGGTCTTCGCGAGAAGGCCGTTTACAAGGAGCTACTGTTTTGCTGAGCTTGAGATAGGCAGCAGTAACGCGAAAAATAGTAACGAACGCCAATTGAATGTTTCATCACATCATAAAAATTAAAGTGAGAAACGTAGTAAAGCGAAAATAGCTTTAGATGGCAGGAAATGAGTGAGTGAGACATGAGGAATATTACCAAGGGGCTGCTTATTGCAATGGTCGCCCATTTTTGTGTAAGTGCGTATGCACATGATATAGAGTTGAGCGCACCGGCAAATTCAGATGACGGCAGTTACGTGCTGCGAGTTGATGCAGAGCAGACTGCTTTTCAGTTGGAGCAGGAGGGTAAACAGCTGGAAATATACCGCAACAAAGATGGTGGTGAATATAAGCGCATTCTGGTTGGTCCGCGCTTTTCCGCATTATCCGAGTTGGTGCGAGAAGACGGCACTTATGGCTACAAAGCCCGCTGGGTAAGCCTTGTTAGTAAGCAGCCGGTGGCTGATTTCAGCAATGTTGTTTTCGTTGAAGTTACAACGGCTGTACCTAGAATGGTAGCCCCTCGAAGCGATAAACTGGTAAGCAACTTTAGTCAGTTAAATCCAAGCCTGAATTAGCCTTTATTTCTGGCAGTGATTGCAGTACACAGTGCTTCGCTGCCCAAGCTTTTTTTCCAGTAGTATTTTGTTGCAGTGTTTACAGGCTTGTCCTCCGCGCCCATATACCGCCAGTTGCTGGGCAAAGTAACCTGGCTTGCCATCGCCGCCTACGAAATCCCGCAGTGTTGTTCCACCCTGTTTAATTGCACCATCAAGTACAGTTTTCACCTCAGCAACCAGGGTCTCGCAGGTTTTACGGCTTAATTTGCCCGCCGCTTTTAGCGGATGAATGCCTGCCGCGAACAGTGCTTCATTGGCGTAGATGTTACCAACCCCAACCACCAGCTTGTTATCCATAAGCGCTTGCTTGATAGCTTGAGATCGCCCGCGAGTGTTCTGGTAGAGATAGCTTTCGTTAAATAGTTCGCTGAGAGGCTCCGGGCCGAGTTTACAAAGCAATGGGTGCTCTTCTATGGGCTGTTTTGTGTAAAGCAGCGCACCAAAGCGGCGCGGGTCTCGGTATCGCAAGCTAGTGCCATCGGTAAATATCAGGTCTATATGATCATGCGATTCGGGTGTTGAGGCATGTTTGACAATACGCATACTGCCGGACATACCCAAGTGCCAGATGAGCGTTAAGTCTGGCAGTTTAAGCAGCAGGTATTTGGCACGCCTTTCCACCGACAGCAGTGTTTTGCGCTCTGCCAGTTTCGGCAGCTCTTCAGGCACAGGCCAGCGAAGCCGGCCGTTGCGAATTACCAGGCGTTTTATTGTTTTCCCCTCAATGTGAGGTGCGATTCCCTTCCGCGTTGTTTCTACCTCGGGTAGTTCCGGCACTATTGCGCGTCGTCCCAGTTATCGCGAACGTCTCGCTGCCAATTGCCATCGCCTTGAAGGCACATCCAGTAAACTCCGTTGGAGGACTGGCCATTTTTATCAAAAATGCTGATTGCTAGCTGTCGGCACTGTCCGTGTTTGTCGTTTTCAGTTGCAGTCGAAGTTATAACGCCAGAATTACCTGTTTTTGGGTTGTGCCAGGACAGCGGTACCCCCTGTTGTGAGGACTCTAGCACCTGCAGGCCGTGCTTTCTCTGAATGTCCCAGTCGCTTTCCTGGAAGTTGCGCGCGGGGGTATCCTGAATGGACCACTCTCCTCCTTGCTTGCAGATTTCAAATTGAAAGCGTTCAGCCTGGCCTTTGTCGTCCTGAATAATAAATAGAGAGCGCCTGCAAAGGGCTGTGTCTGTCTCGTAGCTGAAGTCCACCTTAAGGCGGCCTCGCAGCTTGCTGTGTTTTGATGCCCAGCTCAGCACCTGGTGATCTTTGGCCTTGTCCAGAGTACTTGCAACAAATGCGCGGAAATCCTGAGATTCTGCAGCGGTAAACCGCGTGAGCACGGAATTATTTAAAAACCTGAAATTGCTTGCATGAGAGTAAGTACTGAGCAGAATATTGGTAGATAATACAGCGAGGCTAAACATTCCAAGCAGGGCGACTATCTTTTTCATGAGCGTTTCCGTATAAAAACTGTTTGCGGCAAAAATAAATACGAGTTTGTCGATCATCATACCTTAGCTTCGGTTAATAGTGAGGCTTAACCTTAGTGCCGTGTGAGGTTTCAAATAGGCTTAATGCGATAGTTAATGATGGGCATTCTCTGTCGCTATTTTCCCATTTTTACTGGAGTGCTGAAATGAAAAAACTTTTTTTCTATTGCCTGGTGCCGCTTTTATTGAGCGCCTGCGTCAACTCTCCCAAAATAGCGGATAAGCCAGAGTCCGGCGGTGAACCGGACGGCTTTTATTTGGTGAGTGGTTTAGAGCAACTTGAGCGCAGCTATGTGCGCTCTGCCGAGGTGTTCGGTAGTTACAAGCGCATTATCTATGCGCCACTATCGTTGAGTGATTTGGAGATAGACGACTCCCGTTTAGATCACTCTGAAAGCTGGACGCTAAAAGACGGAGATGTGGAGAACGCTCAGCTCCACTATTCTGAGCAGTTGACGCGGGTTTACCAGCAAGATCGGAATTTTCAGTTAGTGAGTGATGCGTCAGAAGGCACACTGTTAGTGAAAATGGCTTTGGTGAAATATAGGCCAAACTCACCGCGAGATTCCTTTGGCGATCGCTCCTCAGGAACACAGTTTTTCTCGGAAGGGGCGGGGCGTTTATATATGAAAACACTTATAAGCGATGCACTTTCCGGTGAGCTTCTAGCGGTAATGGAAGACGATAGAGAGCTAGGCTCTACCTGGCAGGAGGATAATAGAGTGAATAATGTGCGTCGATTCAAGCAGGGGCTTAATACTTGGATTGTGCGCATAGACAAAGGTTTGGCAAAGCTGAAATAAACCCAAGGAGTGTAGGATGAACGTTAATAATCTTGTTCTGGTTTTTGTATTTGCTCTCACGTCGCTGCAGGTGAGTGCTGAGCGGAGCGCAATGGAAATAGAGCGCGACTTGTTCCAGGCTGGGCGAAAGGCGGTGGTAGCGGATGCGATGTCGCTAAATAATCAACAGGCTGATGTTTTTTGGCCGCTATACAATAGCTACAGGGAAGATATGCGTGCCATTGGCGATCGCAGGTACCAACTATTGAAGCAATACGCCGATGGATACTTAAATGATACCTTAACAGATAAGGTCGCTGCCAAGCTGCTCGACCAGGCTATAAAGCTCGATCAGGATAAAATTAAGGTAAGTAAAAAGCATATCAGGATTTTTCGAAAAGCATTTCCCGATATGCTGGTTGCGCGCTTCTTTCAGATTGAGGGAAAGCTGGACGCAATGGTGGATGCGGAGCTGGCGCGCGATGTACCTTTAGTTCCCCAGGCCGCGCCAGAGGCGCCAACAGGGATTCAGCTAAAGTAAGCTGGCTGAGCTTGCCTGGATTTAAATTTACGCAAGTAACAGACAATAAAAAACCCGGCCAAATGTGCCGGGTTTTTTTTCGTTTGACAAAGGCTTACTTAATTTTGCCTTCTTTATACATCACGTGTTTGCGAACAACGGGATCATACTTTTTGATCTCCATTTTGCCCGGCATGTTACGTTTGTTTTTGTCGGTGGTATAGAAGTGTCCAGTACCAGCGCTTGAGTTCAGTCGGATTTTATCACGCATGAGCTTTCTCCTAATTTACCTTAGACTTTTTCGCCGCGAGCGCGCATGTCAGCAAGCACAGACTCGATGCCGTTTTTGTCGATGATGCGCATGCCCTTGCTGGATACTTTCAGCTTAACAAAACGCTTTTCGGACTCAATCCAAAAGCGATGAGAATGCAGATTTGGCAAAAAACGACGCTTAGTGTGGTTTTTTGCGTGAGAAACGTTGTGGCCCGTTACCGGACGCTTTCCAGTAACCTGGCAGACCTTAGCCATTGTCTTACCTCTAAAAAGTGTAGGTGAAGCGTTGTCTCGCTGCAGCGAAAGGGGCTGTAGCTCAATGTTTGTATTATCGACCTAAATCACCATTTAGCACTGGCTGGCCGAAAAGAGGCGCGTTTTATACCAGAACAAACAGGCAATAGCAACCAACTTTTCGGTGGGGAACCCATTGATGGGGCCTAGCGCTAGTTTTTCTCCAGCATAACTTTCTTGAAGAATTCACCCTGTTCTGTAGGGGTATAGTTCCAATCAGAAATCATCTGTGGTGGCCAGTCTGGGTCGAAGCACCATACGGTCCAGGATATGCCCTTACCTTCCAGATAATCCACGATAGCTGGCCCGTAGCTACCGTCATCAATTACAGGGACGTGGGCGCCCGGTTCGTCTTTGCGCATCCAGCCAATTTCTGTAGCTATCATCGGGTACTTTTTGGCCACATAGCCCCAGGTTTTCTCCCAGTCTTTTGGTTTATCTGCCAGAGCTAGTTTTGACTTGGTCGGGTAGGGGTGGGCAGCGTAGGCGATACCTTCTGCCCGAATCGGTTGTTTCTTCACATTTTTAAGGTCGTAGGCCCAGTTGAAGCCTGCCACCATGGGAATCACACTGGTGTCGTGAGCGTAAATGATGCTGATTAGCCCCTCATTGATTTCGCGCCATTTTTGCCAGCTAACCGCTCCCAGCTGACCGCTATAAAGGGTCGGCTCATTAAATATTTCATAGATGGCAATGGTAGGCACATTTTTATAGCGGAAGGCCGCCTGGCGCCAGAACTCAGCTGTTTCCTGCATCGTTGTGTTGTACATAGGGTGCTGAAACAGCCCGCTGTGCAAGTTACCTATGGAGTGCCAGTCCAAAATTAAGTAAAGCCCCAGTTCGTTTGCCCAAAGCACTGCTTGGTCAAGTAGTTCGAAATAGCCCTGTTTTCCTCTTTCGCGCCAGGCAATGGGGTGAACCGGTACTCGCAAGGTATTGGCGCCAAAGGCCTTTGCTGCGGCAAAATGTGCTTTGCTCCATTTGTCCTGTTTTTTCAGTTTGTCTGGATCTGAGATATTTACACCGCGGAAAACATAGGTTTTACCCTCTTCGTCCACAAAACGGTTGCCCTCCACGCGTATAAAGCTTTGGGGGGATTGCAGGGTGCCTGGTTCAAATGGTTTGGGGTAGGGTTCGTTCCACCATTCGCCTGCTTTGGCTTCAGAGGAAGTTGCGGCGGCGCATAGCAGTGGGCTAACAGCCAGCATGAGGCCCAGGCCCAGTTTCGTGAGGTAGTTGGTCAGCTTATTCATTAGCGTAAAACTCTTTGGTTTTATTATTTTTGGAATGGACAATTATATAGGCATCACGGTGACGTAAACATGACTTTGCCCGCTAAAGCCAGCCATTATCTGCGAACGAAACCACTTCGCTGTCGCCAACCACAAGGTGATCGAGAGTGCGGATTTCCACAAGAAGCAGGGCGTCCTTAAGGCGCTGAGTGATCGAGCGGTCTGCATTGCTGGGTTCTGCAAGCCCTGAGGGGTGGTTATGGGCGAAAATCAGCGCTGCTGCATTGTGGCTGAGTGCGCGTTTAACGACCTCCCTGGGATAGACTGCCGCGCCGTCGATGGTGCCTTGAAACATCTCCTCAAAAGCGATTAAGCGGTGCTGGCTGTCGAGGAAAAGGACGGCAAACACCTCGGCTTTTCTGTCGCGAAGATGGGCGCGCAGGTAGTCTTTAACGCTTTTGCTGCTGGAAAATTGAGCTTCTCTCTGCAGGTTTTCTGCCATGTGCCTGCGGGACATTTCCAATACTGCTTGCAGCTGCGCATACTTGGCACTGCCCAGCCCCAGCGCTCGACAAAATTCACGTTGGCTGGCATCCAGCAGGGTGCGCAAGCCGCCAAAATGCTGCAGTAGCTCCCTCGCCAGATCCACAGCGGATTTGCCGCTGCATCCTGTTCTTAGGAAAATTGCCAGAAGCTCGGCATCGGAGAGGGCTTCGGCGCCCTTGATGAGTAGTTTTTCGCGGGGCCGCTCTTCCGCCGGCCAATCGGTAATTGCCATCTTGCTCTTCCTTAAACCCTCTGGGGGTGGCTGAATCAATTCCATGAAAATGGTATCTTATCCAGCTTGGCGTAGAATGCCAAGTTTGACGCCATAATCCTAAAACCGAAAGTTCACATCTTAAGCAAATCATGGATAAAAGCTCACTGTCGTCTCTGTGTAACAAAAACGTCCTCTTAGGTATATCCGGGGGCATTGCTGCCTATAAGTGCGCTGAGCTGGTGCGGCTTTTTATTGGCCAAGGAGCCAATGTTAGAGTGGTCATGACCAGCGCAGCAAAAGAGTTTGTCACTCCTCTTACCTTGCAGGCACTTTCGGGGAATCCGGTCCATACTTCTATACTGGACGCCGATGAAGAAGCCGGTATGGGCCATATTGAACTGGCTCGATGGGCGGATATTCTATTAATAGCGCCAGCTACCGCTGATGTGATTTCTCGCTTGGCGCAAGGGCAGGCTTCTGATTTGCTGAGCACGCTGGTATTGGCAATTACCGCCCCTGTTGTAATTGCTCCAGCCATGAATCAGGCTATGTGGCGAGACGCTGCTACACAGCAAAATGTGGAGCAACTGCGTTCGAGGTCTTTTCAGATTGCCGGGCCGGCGGAAGGTGAGCAGGCCTGCGGTGATGTGGGCCCGGGTAGAATGCTCGAAATTGACGCGTTGACTCAAATTATTGCCAATAAGTTTGAGTCTGGCTTATTAGCCGGTCGCAAGGTACTAATTACTGCGGGGCCTACTTACGAGCCGATTGACCCGGTTCGATATATCGGGAATAGAAGCTCAGGGAAAATGGCTTACGCGCTGGCGCAGGCGGCAGTGGAGGCTTCTGCCAGTGTTTCGCTGGTGAGTGGGCCAACTGCTTTGCCGGTGCCGGATAAGCTTAGTTTTACACGTGTTGAAACGGCACAACAAATGCTCGATGCCAGCCTGCGTGAGGCTCAGCAAGCGGATATCGTCATTGCCGCAGCGGCGGTGGCAGATTATCGGCCGGCAGAAACCTTGCAGCAAAAAATGAAGAAGGGCGATGAGCGCTTGTTTATCGAGCTGGTAAAAAACCCTGATATTGTTGCGGCGGTGGCGGCTTTACCCGGTGAACGTTACGTGTGTGGATTTGCCGCTGAAACTCAGAATGTGGAAGCCTACGCCGTTCAAAAAATGCAGCAAAAAGGGCTTCAAGCGATTATTGCCAACAATGTTGCAAACCCAGGCATCGGTTTTAATAGTGATGAAAATGCGGTTCAGGCATTTTCTTGCTCGGGAGAACAAAAACAATTTTCTCAGCGAAGTAAAGCCCAGTTGGCTCGCGATCTAATTGCCTGGATCGCGCTGCAGATGGGATAAATAAGCGATTTAATTACCAGGTAATCACAGAAGCAAGGAATGATTAGTGTCAGATAATTTTGAAAAGTTTACCGACTCGTTACTGCCTACAGAGCAAAAACCTGCATCGGAAAAAGCCAAAAATAAGCTGCGTTTTTCTGCAATTCCGATTGCACGTGTACTCATGGTGTTACTAGCCGGTTTAATAAGTTATTTGCTGATTATTCAAGTGCATCACGCTCAGGTTGAGGAAAAAGAAGAGCAAAAGGTTGTTGACCTAGCAAGCCAGCGAGCTGCCATCACTGCGCAAAATGTAAAGTCCTACCTCGATAAAACGCTTAAAATTTTGGAGCAGTTTGCCTCTAAGGCGCAAGTGAAGTCTGCTTTTCAAGAAAACAATAAGGCCAAATTAATTCAGTCTGGCGGGTTACTTCGTCAGCAATTGGAGCATGTGGAGTACCTTCGTTTTTTTCCAGTTGGTAAGGCAGAATTGGAGCCAGATTCCAAACCTCCTATCCGTTTTACTGAGTTGGAACTGATTCGCCTTGCTGAGCAGAGAGAGGTGCGCCCTGAGGCTGTATCAGTTGATAATCACTGGTATCTCACTCTGGTGGTGCCGGTACCAACAGACCCGAAGGAGCCAGTGTTAGGCACATTAATGGTTAGCATCAGTGACCTCGGGCTCAACCAGGCCTTGCAGCAAAATAATGTGGGCCTAGGGCAAATATCGTTACTGCAGAGCTTTGGTCGAGGCAAGCCCAGGCTGGTAACTGTTTATGGCGGAAATGTTGTTGCAGAGCCTCAAGTCTCTGTTGTTGAAAATACACCGTGGCAGGTGAAATTTGAACCGAGTCGACGTTTGACGCAGCAAGCTGAAACCAATATTCCGTTTATTCTTGCGGGCCTCGGTGCGCTAACGCTTTTATTGATCGTTGTTGGGTTTTGGCTTGGTAACAAGCTGGGACGGCGTATTGATCTGGTCTTGGCGCAAAACCTGAAAGGAACTTGGAATAATATTGCTGCAGTAGCGACTGTTGCCAGTGTAGAGGAAGTTGAGCACGCGGTTGCACGAAAAACAGATATTCTGGATGTTGATATTGCCAATGAGGATGAAGAACTGCTCGGTCTTAAAAAGCAGCAAAAGACCGCCGGAAGAAAGGTAAAAACTGCCAAGGTAGAGAAGGACAAGGCGGAGTCATCCATTGATATCCCCGATGCCGTATTTCGAGCCTATGATATTCGAGGAGAATATCAGCAGCAAATTAGCCATGAATTCGCAGCACGTTTGGGGCAAGCGCTTGGCAGTGAAGCCCTGGATAGTGGTGAGGATAGCTTGTTGGTTGCCAGGGATGCACGTTTATCCAGCCCTCAATTAACAGAGTTTTTAATTCGAGGCATCTTAGACAGCGGATGCAGCGTTATTAATGTGGGAACAGTGCCAACTCCACTACTGTATTTTGCTTGTGAGACAGTTGGTGAGAGCAGTAGCGGTGTGATGGTGACTGCCAGTCATAATCCGGGCCACGAAAATGGTTTTAAAGTTGTCATGAATGGCAAGTGCCGTTCAGAAGAAGATATTAAAGCTATTCGCACCCGCATGATTGCTAACAATGTCTACGAGGGCAAGGGCGAAGAAAAACGGCTCGATATTATTCCCAATTACATTAATACCATTTTTTCGGATGTTGCCCTTGCTGGCGAGGTTTCCATTGTTATTGATGCTGCAAATGCGGTTGCTGGAATAGTGGCACCACGCCTGTTCGAAGAGCTAGGCTGCCAGGTTACTCGGCTTTTTTGTGATCTCGATGGTAATTTCCCCAATCATTCTCCCGACCCAAGTATTGAAGAAAATTTGCAGCCGTTAATTTCGAAAGTGAAAGAGATGAAGGCTGATTTGGGTATCGCTTTGGATGGTGATGGAGATCGTTTAATTGTAGTGACCCCTGCGGGCAATATTGTATGGCCCGACCGCTTGTTGATGGTATTTGCAAAAGATATTGTTTCACGCAACCCCGGGGCAGATGTGGTGTTTGATGTAAAGAGTACCCGTCATCTCAATAACTGTATAACGGATGTAGGAGGGCGGCCCATTATGTGGAAAACCGGGCACTCTCCAATGAAAGCTAAAATGGCGGAAACTGGAGCTTTGGTTGGTGGTGAATACTCAGGCCATATTTTTATAAAGGATCGCTGGTTTGGCTTTGATGACGGCATGTATGCTGCTGCCCGTTTGATAGAAATAATGAGCCTGCAAGGTGGCAGCCTTGATGAGCTTATGGAAGAGTTTCCAGACTCGCCCAACACACCGGAGATTCGCCTTGAAGTTCCGGAAGAAAAGAAATTTGAGGTGGTTTCTCAGCTTGTTGAAATTGGTGAGTTTGGTGATGGAAAAGTCACTACTTTGGACGGCATAAGAGTTGACTATGCCAATGGCTGGGGGCTTGTTCGCGCATCGAACACTGCCGCGCACCTGACCTTACGTTTCGAAGCCGATGATGAGAAAGGTATTCATTCACTGAAAGCCCTTTTTGTGAAAGAGCTGAGAACGGTATTTAATTTATTGAAAATAGAGTGGGACCACAAAGTTTGATGCAAAAAAATAATAATGTAAGCGCGAAGTCATTTTCGCAATATGCGCCCAATGAGGTAGCAGAAGTCTTAACCGAGGCGCTGCCTTATATTCAAAAATTTACCGGTAAAACCATCGTTGTAAAATATGGCGGTAACGCCATGACAGATGAAGCTCTTCAGCAAAGCTTTGCGCGCGATGTGGTGTTAATGAAGCTGGTGGGTATGAATCCCATTGTGGTTCACGGTGGCGGCCCTCAGATTGGCGATCTGCTAAAAAAACTCAATATTAAATCTGAATTTGTTGAGGGCATGCGTGTTACCGATAGTGAAACCATGGACGTGGTTGAAATGGTGCTTGGAGCAACGGTGAATAAACAGATCGTCAGTTTAATTAATCGTGCTGGAGGGCAGGCTATTGGTGTTACTGGTAAAGACGGACACTTAATCCAGGCAAAAAAACTGGTACTAAATAGAAACTTGAGCGAAGAGCAGCAAGCGAATATTGATGCGCCTGAAATTATTGATATTGGTCACGTTGGTGAAGTTAAGACTATAAATCGAGCGGTTATCGATGTGCTGGTACAGGGAGATTTTATCCCTGTAATAGCGCCAATAGGTGTGGGCGACGATGGCGCATCTTACAATATCAATGCCGATCTGGTTGCGGGGAAGGTTGCCGAAGTGTTGCAGGCAGAAAAGCTGATGCTACTGACCAATGTGGCGGGTTTGCAGGATAAGGCTGGGCAAGTATTAACCGGCTTGAATACAAGCAAAGTGGACGACTTGATTTCAGATGGCACCATCCACGGCGGAATGTTGCCAAAAATACGTTGCGCACTGGATGCCGTTAAATCGGGTGTGGCCAGTGCTCATATCGTGGATGGGCGGGTAGCACATGCGGTACTGTTGGAAATTTTTACAGATGCAGGTGTTGGAACGCTTATAACAAACAGTGCACGCTAATTTTTACGGATTCTCTTGTTGCTGCTATTGATGCGCCTGCATCTTGTCGCTAGGATAGCTGCATGGCTACAATTGCCTGGCCCGATTCCCAGTGGAAGGTGGCGAGGCTCTTTTTAACCCTTACGTTGCGACCTCGCCTGGATGAATTTAAATAATAAAAAGAATCGTCGTCAGCAGATCCTTGAGGCTTTAGCTCATATGCTTGAAGTCAGCCCAGGGGCGAGAATAACCACGGCCGGTTTGGCTAAAGAAGTGGGTGTTTCCGAAGCTGCGCTTTATCGGCACTTTCCTAGTAAATCCAAAATGTATGAAGGGCTCATAGAGTTTATTGAGGAAACCCTTTTATCTAGAATATCGCTCATTAATTCCGATAGTGGCAGTGCGCTAGAGCGAGTAGAGAAGATCCTGCACCTTCTGCTGGCCTTTGCTGAGCGGAATCCCGGGATAACCCGCATTTTAACCGGTGATGCTCTGGCCGGTGAAACTGAACGTTTGCGCGTGAGGGTTGCTCAATTGTTTGAGCGCCTGGAGACGCAGTTACGACAAATTTTTCGAGAGGCGGAATTGAAGGAGGGCTTGCACTTCGGTATGTCTGTGGTGGAGACTGCAGGATTATTGATGGCAGTAGTGGACGGGAAATTAAGCCTCTATGTTCGCAGTGAATTTAAAAGAATGCCCACTGAAGCTTGGGCACAGCAGTGGCATCACGTTGTATACGGTATATTGGCTAAGCAGCCCCAGCTTGTTTAGCTGAGCTTAAATCCATCGCCTTTCTTTTCTTCGCGTTCTAAGTACTATTCAAATTTTGCCCTTGTGTTTTTTTCCAGCGCTCGGCCTTTCTCAAAAAGGGCCTTATCCTGGTCGTATTTTGCGATTACTTCCTGATATTCCTTCTCGCGTATCGCTAGTATCTCTTCCGCAACAGCGAGTTCCGCGCGGGTGTTGTCGAGCTTATCCAGTAGCTGTTTGGGTATGTTCACCCCTCTGCGTTCGAAATCGGCAGCCTTGCTCATTTGTTTATTAATTTCTCTTTTGAGGCCGCTGATGTTGCCGTTGAGTATGGCAATGTTGGTATCAATATTTTTCAGCCGCCTATGCTTTGCGTCTTCTATATCTTCAGCAGCGGAATAGCGGCGCTTGAGACGCGCGTATATTTGCTGAATTTCTCGTTCTGCAGCATTGCGGGCAATATCTTCGTCGGAGGGAGCCGGAGGGACAACTTTTATGACCTGGCCGGAGGCATTGAGTACTTCATATCCGGCTTGTGCATATTCTGGCGGAATGGACTGGCCCAACACTTTTACCCCTTCTTCGTTGAGATAGCGGTAGTACACGTGTTGTGCGAGTGCATGCACTGAAAACAAGCTTATAGTCAGCAGCAGGCTTAATCGTTTGATTGCTTTAGTTTTATACATCAATCGTCTGTTACCCGGGTTCGTTGTTAACTGGTTCCGTATTGTTGCCGGTAGGCGGCCACACTGTTTAATGTTTTGTCATCGCCTTGCTGCTCCAGGTAGGACATGATGTGCTGCAGGTCGATAATGCTTACCACCGGAATGCCAGTGCTTTCCTGCAGTTCATCGATGGCTGATTTTTCACCTTGTCCACGTTCCTGTCGGTTCAGGCCAATCACTATTGCCGCTGGTTCCGCTGCAGCCTGTTCCAGAATGGACAGTACTTCACGAATCGCTGTGCCCGCTGTGATCACGTCATCAATAATGGCAACTCGCCCCTTAAGCGCTGCGCCAACCAGAGCGCCTCCCTCGCCGTGACTTTTTGCTTCTTTACGATTGTAGCAGTAGGGAAGGTCTTTACTGTGAACTTCCGCCAGGGCGATGGCTGTGCTTGCCGCAAGGGGTATGCCTTTGTAGGCCGGCCCGAACAGCATATCGAAGGGGAGCGCTGCGTCAATCAGTGCGTTTGCGTAAGCTTTACCCAATGCTGCGATATGAGATCCCTTGTGGAAACAGCCAGCATTAAAAAAATAGGGGCTAATGCGCCCGGATTTCAGGGTGAATTCACCAAATTTCAATGCTTCCGCGTCGATTGCCATTTGAATGAACTGCTCTTGATACGCTTTCATGATTGCTCCGGTGAGACATATTGGGGCTCGATAATCATACCTAGCCAGCGAAAAGCGGCTATTATAGAAAAATACGCTTAAAGTTACTTCACTGTATCGAGCTCTTTTCCTGCCAGAGCCTCAAAAAGCGCTGCAGGCTCAACAGAACAATAACCGAACTAAAATGAACGCGAGATGAATTTCGTGTTAGCTAATGACAACGAATTACAACTATCGGTATCATATCAAGCAGTTATTAAGGGGTTGGTATGAGAATCATCAGTTTGTGCGTCGATGGTATACATCAAGCTGCAGCGCGTGGCTTGTTCGATTGGATAGAGGAGCAGGATGCGGATATTGTTTGCTTGCAGGACTTGCGCGCACTTGAATATGAACTGGATGATGCCGTGTTCCACCCGGACGGGTATTTTTCCTACTTTTTTGATTCGGGTGTAAAACACTATAACGGCGTTGCTATATACAGTCGTATTCAGCCTAAGGCGCTAATCTATGGCCTGGGGTTCTCCAGTGGTGTAGACATGGAGGGCCGCTACCTGCAGGTAGATTTTGAGCGCTACTCTATAGGCTCCCTTCTTGCGCCCAGTGCATTTTCTGAAATGGAGTCTCAGGAAGTTAAAATCAAGTTCTTTGAAGACTTCCAGGCCTTGCTACATAAAATCACCCGCAAGCGCCGGAATTTTATTTTTTGTGGCAATTGGGGTATGGCGCACACCAAAAAAGATGTGGAAAACTGGCAGCAAAATGCCAACCACTCCGGCTTTCTCACCCATGAGCAACAGTGGATGAGTCAGCTGTTCCGACAAATAGGGTACTCGGATGCGTTTCGCTTAGCAGTGCCTGAGGCGGGAGAGTTTTCCTGGTGGCCTTCGGGTAAAATCGGTGAAGGGGATGGCTGGCGTACTGATTATCAGGTGATTTCCGACTCTCTAGCAAAGAAAGTAGAGTACGCTGCACTGTATAAAACGCGGCATTTTTCCAGTCATTTGCCCGTTATTGTCGATTACGATATCGACGATATTTAGCATCCAAGCTACTCGCTCCGGGCTGAACAGGTTCCATGAAATATAAAGGCCACTACCTGTGTTGGAGTGGCCTTGTACTTGTTGGAATACTGGGTTCTAGCGCTGAGTAATTTTATCTTTGCCTTTTTGTACGGCGTTTAGTACTTGTTCAGGGGCCGTGCCGCCCAAATGATTTCGTGCCGCAACAGAACCTTCCAGCGTTAGTACTTCAAATACATCCTGTTCAATAACAAGGGAAAATTGCTGCAGTTCTTCCAGGCTCATTTCAGAAAGGTCTTTATTTTTCTCTAAGCCATAGGCGACAGATTTACCCACAATTTCATGTGAGTCTCTAAAGGCGATACCTTTTCTTACTAAATAATCTGCCAGGTCTGTAGCGGTAGAGAAGCCGCGTTTGGCCGCTTCGTACATGGCTGCTTTATTGGGTTTGATTGCCGGCACCATATCAGCGAAGGCCCGCAGGCAATCCTTGACGGTATCGATGGTGTCAAATAAGGGCTCTTTGTCTTCCTGATTGTCTTTGTTGTATGCCAGTGGCTGAGATTTCATCAGTGTTAACAGGCTGATGAGGTGGCCGTTAACGCGACCGGTTTTACCTCGTACTAATTCAGGCACATCCGGGTTTTTCTTCTGCGGCATGATGGACGAGCCAGTGCAGAACCTGTCGGGGAGGTAGATAAAATTAAACTGTGCGGAAGTCCATAACACCAGTTCTTCACTTGCACGGGAGAGGTGAGTCATCAGGCAGGCGGCAAAAGCGCAAAATTCAATAGCAAAGTCGCGATCACTTACAGAGTCGAGTGAATTGGCGGTGGGGTGATCAAAGCCCAGCAGCGACGCAGTTTGCTCTCGATCGATGGGGTAGGTTGTGCCCGCCAGCGCAGCGGCTCCCAGCGGAGACTGGTTGAGTCGCTCTCGACAGTCCATCAAACGGCTGTAGTCTCTTACTAGCATTTCGTTCCAGGCTAGCAGATGATGGCCGAAGGTTACCGGCTGGGCGGTTTGTAGGTGTGTAAAGCCGGGCATAATGGTAGCGGCGTGCTGTTCCGCCAAGCCCAGTAGACCTTCTTGCAGACGGTTTAGCTCTTTGGCGATACTGTCTATTTCATCGCGCAGGTAGAGTCGAATATCTGTTGCCACCTGGTCATTGCGTGAGCGGCCAGTGTGGAGCTTTTTACCGGTAATACCAATGCGCTTGGTGAGCTCAGCTTCGATATTCATGTGCACGTCTTCGAGGGAGATAGACCACTCAAAACGCCCTTGTTCGATATCCTTGCGAATGGCTTCCAGGCCGTCGATTATGGTTGTTTTTTCATCATCACTGAGCACTCCCACTGTGGCCAGCATGGTGGCGTGGGCGATTGAGCCATTGATATCGTGATGGTAGAGGCGCTTGTCAAAATCAACAGAGGCTGTGAAGCGCTCTACAAAGGCATCGGTAGCTTCGCTAAAACGGCCACCCCAGGGTTTTACAGAATTGTTTTCTTGGCTCATAGTTAGTGCATCACTTTCAAAAAATAAACGAAACGCCGCATTATACCCTATGAAAGAAAGCCCCCAACGTAATGATGATGGAGATTTCCTTCCCGACCTTTGCGGGCCCCCGCAAGTATTGGGTCTGATATTGGTGAGTGAGCTGCTTGTGGTATGCCTGTTGGTTGCCGCTAACGGATTGCGTGCCTTTGATTGGGCGTCGTTTGGGATGGTGTCTATGCTCACCCAGTGGATTGTGCTTAGCAGTGCCGCTTGCCTCTGCGCGCTGCGAAATAAAATGAGCGCAATGTACCCTGCAGTGGCGGGCACTTTGAGTTATTCCATTACACTGTTGTGCACAGTGCTGTTCTCTATTCTGTTTTACTGGATAAATAATGGCATATTGTTGGGGGTGTGGACATACATCGTAGGAAATTTGATGGTCGCAGCGGTGCTGTCAGGTATTGCGCTGCGTTATCTCTACCTGCAGCAGCAGTTGAGAAACCAGCAAAAAGCGGAGATGCAGTCGCGTATTCAGGCTTTGCAATCGCGCATCCGCCCCCATTTTCTGTTTAACAGCATGAACACCATAGCCAGCCTTATTGCCATTGATCAGGATACTGCCGAGAGGGTAGTGGTAGAGCTTTCCCAGTTGTTTCGTGCCAGCCTTGGTGAGCCGGGTTTGATTCCACTGCGCAAGGAAATTGATTTGTGCCGCTATTATCTGGATATTGAGCAGATGCGCCTTGGTGAGCGCATGTCGGCAAACTGGTATTTACATGATCAGGCGGGCAATCAGCTTGAACTCAGTGATGAGCGTTTTACTCAACGGCAAATTCCCAGCTTTTTGCTTCAGCCGCTGGTTGAAAATGCCATTTATCACGGCATTCAGCCTTTACCCGAGGGTGGTAGTATTCACATTGATATAGGGCTTAGCGATAGCCATGTGGAGCTTTGCTTGCGCAACCCCCTGCCGGCGTCAAGCGACCAAACTGCAGCCCTGGATTCTGCGCACCGTGGCAACGGTATAGCGCTGGAAAACATTCGTCACCGCCTTGCTGCCTATTACGAGGGTGCGGCAAGCTTTAAAGTGTTGAGTAATTCCGAAGAATTTATTGTGAAGCTCCGCTACCCTTGTAGTAAAGCTCTACAGAGCCAGAGAAGAGGTCTCTAAAAAAATATGTTATCGAGGAAACACAGATGCACATGTTAATTGTTGATGATGAGCCTCTGGCAAGGCAGCGCTTGGTTCGCATGATTGAACGTTTTGATAACTATGAAGTTGTTGGCGAAGCAAGTAATGGTACCGAGGCTGTGGCAGCGGTCGATAAATTTGACCCGGATATTGTACTGCTAGATGTGCGTATGCCCGGCGAAGACGGTCTGCAAGCAGCGCGTAAAATATCTGAAATGCCAGAGCCTCCTGCAGTGATTTTCTGTACGGCTTACGATGAGTATGCTTTGGAAGCCTTTAATACCCTTGCTGTGGGTTACTTGCTAAAGCCCGTGCAGGAGCAGCAGCTGGTGGATGCTTTGGACAAGGCGCGCAAGCTCAATAAAGTACAGCTTTCATCCATGAGCGCCGAAACCACACCGGAGGGGCAGCGGCAGAACATTGCAGCCAAAACGCGCAAAGGTGTAGAGCTAATACCCATCAATGGTATTCACTGTTTTATTGCCGATCAAAAATATGTCACCGTTAAGCACGCCGACGGGGAAACGCTCATTGACGATACACTCAAAGAGTTGGAGCAGGAGTTTCCCGATCGTTTTCTGAGAGTGCATCGCAACGCCTTGGTCGCCATCAGCGAGGTGGAAGCAATGGAACGCAGCAGTGCCGGGCAATTTGAACTGCGCTTAAAGTCCACAGACTACCGTCCTACGGTTAGCCGACGTCACGTTGCTAAAGTGCGCGAAGTCCTCTCACGCTTATAGGGGCGTATCCTCTGGTATCATAGCGGCTGACTTTCAGAGGATAAATGTGTGAGCCAGACTCTTCGTATCGCCACGCGCAAAAGCGAGCTTGCCTTGTGGCAGGCGAACTACGTTCAACAGTCGCTTCAGCAACAATACCCGGAATTACATGTAGAGCTGGTGCCCATGACCAGTCGAGGCGACAAAATATTGGATGTGCCTCTGGCCAAGGTTGGTGGCAAGGGCCTGTTTGTAAAGGAGCTGGAACACGCTTTACTCAGCAACGAAGCCGATATTGCGGTTCACTCCATGAAGGATGTGCCCATGCAGTTCCCCGATGGCCTTGGGCTGGCGGTGATTTGTGAGCGGGAAGATGCGCGAGATGCTTTCGTTTCCAATCGACATCTCCTGCTGGATGACCTGCCGCCAGGCTCTATTGTTGGTACCTCCAGCCTGCGTCGTCAGAGTCAATTGCTGGCTTTGCGGCCAGATCTAGAGGTGACTTTTCTGCGCGGCAATGTGAATACCCGGCTGGCTAAGCTGGATGCAGGAGAGTACGACGCCATCATTCTGGCAGCTGCAGGTCTAAAGCGCCTGAATATGTCAGAGCGCATCAGCAGCTTCATCTCGCCGGAAAGCATACTGCCGGCGGGCGGGCAGGGCGCCGTAGGCATCGAGTGCCGCCTGCAGGATCAGGCAACGCTGCAACTAATTTCTTCTCTTCACCACCAAAAAAGCGCAGAAGTTGTGCTCGCCGAACGGGCGATGAATCGCCGCCTGGAAGGAGGCTGTCAGGTGCCCATTGGCAGCTATGCCATTCACGAAGATAATCAGCTTTGGCTGCGTGGCCTGGTTGCAGAGCCTGATGGCAGTCAGTGCCTTTTTAATGAAGTTCGCGGTGCCGCCAGCGAAGCAGAAGCCCTGGGTGAAATGCTGGCAGAATTGCTGCTTGCCGCTGGAGCCGACAAAATTTTGCAGCGGGTTTATAGTGCCCAATAAACGCTGGCGCGTACTGGCAACACGCCCGCAAGCACAAAATGCCCAGTGGAGCGAAGTTCTGCAGAAGGCCGGCTACAGTGTTTTGGCAATCCCCATGTTGGCAATTGAAGCAGTATTGGATGAGGCTAACAAGACACGCATTAAACAGCAGATTTTAAATTTTGATCACTATCAGCATATTATTTTTGTTAGTCAGAACGCCGTAGAGCATTGCAGCTATTGGTTGCAAGATTACTGGCCGCAATTACCGGCAAAGATGTCATATTTTGCGGTAGGGGACAAAACCGCTGAGCAGGTGCGTCAGTTACTTTGTGCCAGTGATGTTAATGGTGGAGCGCTGGCGATGAACACAGAAGCCATGTTGCTTCTGCCTGAACTACAAGCGCTTAGCGGAGTAAAGGTGCTGATTTGTCGCGGCCGGGGTGGGCGAACGACCTTGGGCGATGAGTTAGCGGCACGAGGAGCTCTGTTGGAGTATTGTGAGCTTTACCAGCGAAGCTTGCCGGCGCAAGCAAGCGAGCAGCTGGCTGTAAACGACATTAAGCCTGCTACGGATGTACTGGTGGTTTTCAGTGGAGAGACACTAAAAAACACGCTTTGCGCTGCCAGTGGCTGCGGAAAATTGGCGGAAATACTTAGTCTGCCCTGTGTTGTTCCGGGTAATCGGGTTGCTGAGCTGGCAAAAGCTCAGGGCTTTAGTCGAATACATATTGCAGAAAACGCTTCCCAGGACTGCATGTTAAATTATTTGGATCGAGAATTTTAAAAAGGCACAAATCAATGTCTGACAATAAAGACGAAGATCAGAGCTCGGAGAAAACCCAAGAGCAGAGCGAGATTTCAGAAAATGAAATCGCGGCACAGGATCGTAAAGAGATAGACGATAGCTCCGATGAACAAGCAGTTGCGGAGCAAAAAGAGACACAAAACGAAGATGTTGAAGCGATTGATTCAAGCGAAACTGAAACCGTAGCGCTACAAGCAGATTCAGAGCTACAAGAAAAAGAAGTAAAGCAGAAAAAGACATTCTCCTGGATCGGAATTCTATTGACTCTGCTGCTATTAGCCATTGTGGGCGCGGTGGGTTACTTGGGCTGGAGAGGTAATGAGTTCCTTGGTCTGGACCAGCAGAAAATTCAACAGATACAGCACCTGCAGGGGGAGCAGCAGTCGCTAGCTTCCAATATTGTGGCGCTGCAACAGCAGCTTCAGCAACAGCAGCAAGCGCTGTCTTCGGCTCAGCAAAATGAACAAAAATTAGCGCAGCAGCTTCAGGCTGTGGAGCAGCGCGTCGTTGCTCAGAATAAACGCTTATTGGCCATGTCTACCATTACCCGTGAAGACTGGTTGCTAGCAGAGGCAGAGTACCTGCTAAAACTCGCCAACCAGCGAGTTCTCATTGAGCGCAGCGCCGAAGGGGCTGAATCTCTGTTAACAGAAGCAGACGCCATTTTAAGGGATTTGGACGACCCCGACCTATTTCCTCTACGTGAGGCTGTGAGTAACGACCTGGCCGCTTTGCGGCTGACTAAAAAAATAGATGTTACCGGTGTTTATCTAGAAATTAACGGCTTGGTCAACCAGCTTCCCAAGCTGCCTTTACAGCCAACTCGCCAGCAGCTTATGGCCGTCGAAAGCCAGCTGGTTCAAACTGAAGAGCAAGCGGCAGAAAGCAGTAACTGGTGGCAGAGTATTATTACTAGCTTCAAAGGTTTTCTTGGGGGTATGAAGGATTATGTTAACGTCCGTCCCTATTCCACGGGAGCTAAAGCGGTTTTAACACCGGAGGCCGAGCTTTATTTACAGCAGAATATTCGGCTTATGCTTGAGCGGGCTCAATTAGCTTTGTTGCGTGAGCAGCAAACAATTTTTGAACAAAGTTTAATGCATGCGTCTGACTATATAAGGCAGTTTTATCCGCGCTCAGAGACCAGTGAACTGTTTGTGCAGCAGCTAGTGCGCTTGCAAGAGCAGAAGGTCGTTACAACGCTGCCAGATATCACCGCATCACTGGAATTGCTTAGGGCCTATATCGAGCAATTGCACAACCTCAAAGGCGCCCAGCCCGCAAAAGGGGAGCAATAGTTATGAGAGGGCTCTTCGGTTTAGGTGGAATCACGCTGGTGTTGATTGTTGCCGGGCCGCTACTGTTGGAGATAATAAAAAAGGACTCCGGTTATATTCTGATCAGTATTGGTAATAAAACTATTGAGAGTAGTTTTTGGGTTGGAGTGCTGCTTGTTCTGTTTATAGCGATAGTTGCATATTATATTGTCAAACTAATAAAAATAATACTTCGTTCATTTGGCGTGAGCTTTAGCTTTTTTGCAAATGCAAAGAGCCGACAATACAGCAGGAGAACCCAGCGCGGCCTGATTCACTATATAGAAGGTAATTGGCGCGCGGCGAAAAATGATTTGTTGAGTGTAGCCAAGCACAGCGATCAGCCTTTGGTTCACTATCTGGCGGCCGCACACAGTGCTCACGAGCTGGGTGATGCTGAAGAATCGCAACGTTTACTGGCGCTAGCGGAAGAAAAAGCGCCGGCCAATGAATTAGCGGTATTGTTAAGTCAGGCAAAAATGCAATTAGCTGATCACAAGTATGAAAAAAGTCTGGCGAGTTTGCAAAGAGCGTTAAGTGTTGCGCCTTCTCATCCGGTTGTACTCGACCTTTTACGAGAAAACTATATTCGTTTACAGGATTGGCCAGCGCTAATAGAACTCTTGCCTTTGTTAAAATCCAGTAAGCAATATAGCCGTGAAGCTTTTTCCAGCTTGCAGATTAAAAGCTATCAATCTTACCTTGGTGCTCTTTCTCAGCAAGTCGGAGACGCCGATGGCGAAGAGAAAATCTGGGCTGCCTGGGAGAGTATCCCAAAACCCCTGCGGCAAAGCCCCGAATTATTATCTACTTTCGCTACAATTCTTCTAAAACTGGCGCAATACGACAGGCTGGAGCCACTGTTGCGTAGAGTATTGAAAAAACAATGGTCTGCCGAGCTGCTGGAGGCTTATGGCCTAACCAGATACAGCGCGCCCTCAGAGCAATTATTAGTGGCTGAACAATGGTCTCGTGAGCACCCTGGAGATGCGGCACTGCTCCTGGCGCTTGCGCGTATTTCCATGCGAAACGAATTGTGGGGCAAGGCTCGTAACTATTATGAGAGCAGCTTGCAATTGAGGCCTCAGCCAACAGCTTATGCTGAATTAGCGGCGCTAATGGCTCAGTTGGGAGACCATCGCCGCAGTACAGAGTTGTACCAGAAAGGCTTGTTATTAACGACCCAAAAACACTGAGCGAATAGTTCTTGATAGACATGAATTTAATAAAATATTTAGTGCTGATATTACTTATTGCATATCTGGTCGCCGGTACGGTGCTGGTGGTTTTTCAGCGAGATTTTATTTATTACCCCACACGTGCAATATCGCTAGCTGGTATTTCCGATGTTGAATTATTTCATGAAGATATTCGTCTGGCTGGGCATGTGGCTAATGACGGACGAAATAGTCTGATTTTATATTTCGGTGGAAACGCAGAGCAGATCGCCCATGCGGTACAGGATTTGTCGCAGCGCTTCCCCGGCTTTACTGTTGTAGGCTTTCATTACCGAGGCTATTCGGGTAGTGCTGGTGAGCCGAGAGAACAAGAGCTTTATGGCGACGCGCTATATGTATTCGATAAGCTGGTGAACAGTTACGACAGAACTATCGTAATCGGGCGTAGCCTCGGCAGTGGAGTAGCTACTTATCTCGCTAGTGAGCGCGAAGTGGATTCATTAGTGCTGGTGACGCCGTTTGACAGCATCACTTCTATTGCTAAAAATGCCTATTGGTTTTATCCGGTGGATTGGATGATCAGAGATAAGTTTAACTCTTTGTCGCGGGCAGAAAAAATACAGTCTCCCACATTATTGCTGGTGGCGGAAAAGGATCAGATAGTTCCGCCAGTGCACAGCCAGAAGCTTCTAAATGGTTTTGCGCCAGGGGTGGCAAAAATTGCTACTATAAAAGGTACCAGCCATAACACTATCTCGGAGCATGGCGATTATTTCGCCGAGCTGCAAAATTTTATCGTTAAATAAAATTTCAGTAGTCGCTGGCCACTTAGTGGCTAAGGTTTTTTACAGGCACACGGGTTATTTCAACATCTTCCTTATTGCTTGCGTAGGAAACATAGAGGTAATCTTTCCACAGTGTAGCTTTAGGGTAGCTATAACCCGCTCGTTTATACTTTCCCTCGTAGCGCAATGGCTGAAGATCTTTTCCTCCAGCTCTCAGTAAAAAAGCTTTATCGAAATATTTTCCGTCTTTGCTTAGGGTAATGACAAGGGGAATACGCGTTTTATCCGTAGTTGGGTTGTTGATGATGTAGGCAGTGCCGTCTGGCAAGTTGCCGGCACTTTTCTTTGATCGGGAGTCCGGCATATTGCTCAGTGTGGGGGTTGACCATGTTTTGCCCTTGTCCTCACTCACTGACGCCAATATTTTAAACGAGCTCGCCTGGTCGCGAAAAATCATGGTAAGCGTGCCATTGTTTTGCACGAATAAACTGGGTTCCAGTTCGCGACTAATGTCGGCACTCTTATACGGCAAGTTTTCCATTTTCCCGGTGGTCCATCCGGCTATGCCTAGAGGGTCTTCGGTATAAATGGGAGTGACGATTACCCCGGGTTGGCGATGCATGGCATTCACGATTAAGCCATTGTCGAGCTTGTGGGGGTCCTGTTCAAAAACACCTTTGACCGCTTTTCCATTGTTGTCCAAAACGGGTTTTGCTTTAGACCAATGAACGCCGTCAGTTGAGCTGCGGTATTCAGTATGCCCGCCTTTAGGTGTTAGATTTTTTGGCCAAACATTTATGTACGCAACCAGGGTTTCGCCATCAGTCCACCACCCGCCGCTGGTGCGGATGCCGTCATCCCATTTGTCTGCCAACACCATTGGCTTTGACCAGGTTTCCCCGTTCTTGCTATAGCTATAGGCAAGCCAGGTGTCCTCCGCGTCTTCATCCTGAGAGGAGCTCTGCCATTGGGCATATAGCTTTCCCTTAAAACCAATGAGCACTGCGCCATTTGTGTATTTGTCGCCGTTGTTTTGGGCTTTGTATACGGTAAATGTTTCGGTCCCTTTGGCAAAGGCCAGGCCAAGGGTTTCGGGTTGTGAGTGCTTGAATAGTGCTGGATTTACCTGAAAAGGCGCGGGCTGCGGTTGGCTGGCAAACAGCAGTGGCGAAAGAAGACTTAAGCTAAGGTAGCAAACTATTTTTCTCATGGTTTTTTTATTCCAGTGTAGAGCGCTAATCAATACCGAGTTTTGACCAAATGTCATCAATCTTGTTTTTAACCGCTGTGCTCATCTCAATTGGCTCACCCCATTCTCGGGTGGTTTCACCGGGCCACTTGTTGGTGGCGTCTATACCCATTTTTGACCCGAGCCCAGACACCGGAGAAGCGAAATCCAGATAGTCGATGGGGGTGTTGTCGATAAGCGTGGTATCACGGCTGGGATCTACCCGCGTGGTGAGTGCCCAGATTACATCTTCCCAGCTTCGTGCGTTTACATCGTCGTCGGTGACGATAACAAATTTGGTGTACATGAATTGTCGTAAAAAAGACCATACGCCCAGCATCACCCTTTTGGCGTGGCCGGGGTATTGTTTTTTCATAGTGACCACTGCCATGCGGTAAGAGCAGCCTTCTGGCGGTAGATAGAAATCAACAATTTCCGGAAATTGCTTTTTCAACAGTGGTACAAATACTTCGTTTAAGGCTAAGCCGAGAATAGCGGGTTCATCGGGAGGGCGGCCGGTGTAAGTACTTTGGTAAATTGGGTTTTTTCGGTGGGTAAGTCGTTCTACCGTAAAAACTGGAAAGCTTTCTACCTCGTTGTAATAGCCGGTATGATCGCCAAAAGGCCCTTCCTCGGCCATTTCTCCGGGAGACAGGTAGCCTTCCAGAATAAACTCCGCAGAGGCCGGGACCTGCAAATTATTGCCAATACTTTTTATCACTTCTGTTTTACTGCCGCGAAGTAATCCCGCAAACGCGTATTCGCTGAGAGTGTCTGGTACCGGAGTAACGGCACCTAGAATGGTGGCAGGGTCTGGGCCCAAGGCCACTGAAACGGGAAAGTTTTCGTTGGGGTATTTTTTTTGCCAGTCGCGAAAATCCAGCGCTCCACCGCGGTGACTTAGCCAGCGCATGATCAATTTATTTTTCGCTATTAATTGCATGCGGTAAATGCCCAGGTTCTGGCGCTCTTTTTCTGGGCCGCGAGTGATTACCAATGGCCAGGTAACCAAGGGGGCTGCATCGCCGGGCCAGCAGGTTTGTATCGGCAACTTAGTCAGGTCAACATCATCACCCTCTAGTACCACTTGCTGGCAGGGGGCTTTGCTCACCACCTTGGGAGACATGTTAAGTACTTGCTTAAACAAGGGAAGTTTTTCCCACGCGTCCTTCATGCCTTTTGGCGGCTCTGGTTCCTTTAAGAAGGCAAGCAATTCTCCCACTTCGCGCAGTGCTTCAACATTTTCCTGGCCCATTCCCAGAGCGACTCTTTCTGGCGTGCCGAACAGGTTTCCCAGCAGGGGGATATCATGCCCTTCGACATTTTCAAACAATAACGCTGGACCACCGGCACGTAGAGTACGGTCACAAATTTCGGTGATTTCGAGGTGAGGGCTCACCGGGTGAGAAATACGCTTAAGCTGCCCTTTGTCTTCAAGCAGTTTTATGAAATCTCTAAGGTCTTTAAACATTGGGCGAGGCTTTTGTTGAGCGTTAGCTGGGCTTACTTCGGGGGCGCCGCTATTGGCCGCTGCAGGACAAAGAATGTATTAAACGAAGGCGGCAATGCCGCCATTCGCCGCGCTAAAACGCGTTTTACTTGGACTTCATCGACAAGAAAAACTCGTTGTTGGTTTTAAAGCCTTTTAATCGATCCACCAGGAATTCTGTTGCTGAGATGTCTTCCATATCGTGCAGCAGTTTTCTCAAGATCCACACTCGCGCCAGCTCGTCTTCTTTCATCAGCAAGTCTTCACGACGTGTGCCGGAGCGGCGAATATTGATTGCGGGGTACACGCGCTTCTCTGCCACTTTTCGGTCGAGGTGCAATTCCAGGTTACCGGTACCTTTAAATTCTTCGTAGATAACTTCGTCCATTTTCGAGCCGGTATCGATCAGTGCGGTAGCAACAATAGACAAGCTGCCGCCCTCTTCGATGTTACGAGCAGCACCGAAGAAGCGTTTTGGTCTCTCCAGGGCGTGGGCGTCTACACCGCCGGTAAGTACTTTCCCGGAGGAAGGAATTACGGTGTTGTAGGCGCGAGCCAGCCGGGTAATGGAATCGAGTAGTATCACCACGTCTTTTTTATGCTCTACCAAACGCTTGGCCCGCTCGATAACCATTTCGGCCACTTGCACGTGTCGTGAAGGGGGCTCATCAAAGGTAGAGGCCACTACTTCGCCGCGCACAGAACGCTGCATTTCTGTTACTTCTTCTGGACGTTCGTCTATCAGCAAAACAATTAGATGACACTCTGGATTATTGCGCGTAATAGCTTGCGCAATATTCTGCATCATAATGGTTTTACCGGCTTTAGGGGGGGCAACAATCAAGCCCCGCTGGCCTTTGCCGATAGGAGAGATCAAATCGATAATACGGCCGGTTAAATCTTCTGTAGAGCCGTTACCCGTTTCCAGCATTAGGCGTTCGGTTGGAAATAGCGGGGTAAGGTTTTCAAAAAGGATTTTATTTCGTGAGTTTTCTGGCTTGTCGAAATTAATTTCATTAACTTTAAGCAGGGCAAAGTAACGCTCGCCTTCTTTGGGTGGGCGAATTTTGCCGGCAATGGTGTCGCCCGTGCGCAGGTTAAACCGGCGAATCTGACTGGGAGACACATAAATATCGTCTGGGCCGGCGAGGTAACTGGAGCCTGCCGAGCGCAAAAATCCGAAGCCGTCCTGTAATATTTCCAACACGCCATCGCCATAGATATCTTCGCCGCTGCGTGCGTGGCGTTTAAGGATGTTGAAAATCACATCTTGTTTTCGAGAGCGGGCGAGACTTTCCATGCCCATCTCTTTGGCAATTCCGATGAGTTCTTCAATGGGTTTTGTTTTTAGGTCGGTTAAATTCATAAGATTTATTGCGGTGAGAAAGAAGGGCAGCGAGTGCCGATTCGTGGGTTAATAATCAGTTTATAGTTGTATGTGTATACGTCAGTTTAAAAACAGGTATTTTAGTTTTCTTCTGATGGTTCTGCGAGCTGCGCACATAGTGGTTAAACATATGGTGCTTCCGGGCGGGCTTGGGTAAAGCTGTCGAAAACACGGGCTAGGGTATAAAAGGTGATTCGATAGAGGCAGCTATGCTCGCGTAGATCTGTTCATCGGGTTGCTGTGTGTCGGGGTTGATTGACCGCAGAGGAGATAAACGGAAATGAATATTTGCGAGACAGCTGCAGTATAGCCACAAAAATTCGTGAGTGCAAAGTACTATTTATTAAATATTTTCACAAAAGTACAGGACATAGCTGCGGCCTTGCAGCTATGTGTATACCTGTATTGGCGGGCCTTACAGGCTGGATTCGATAAACTCTTTTAGCTGAGCTTTAGAAAGCGCACCAACTTTTGTCCCTTCTGCGCTGCCGTTTTTAAAGATGATCAAGGTGGGTATGCCGCGAATATTGAACTTGGCTGGTGTTTCTTTGTTCGCATCAACATCCATCTTGCAGATTTTAATTTTGTCGCCGTACTCCTGAGACAGTTCGTCCAGTACCGGTGCGATCATTTTGCAGGGGCCACACCATGCTGCCCAAAAATCTACCAGTACAGGGCCTTCTGTTGACAATACATCTTGCTCAAAGCTTGCGTCACTGGTGTGAACGATCGCGTCACTCATGTTAATTCTCTCCGGTGAGTTCTAATTTGGGCACAATTTTAAGGATAGCCCGATTACGATACAAGGCCAAGCATGGCCTGAATTTGAATGTTGGGGTGTATTTGACACCTATCAACGCTATCGCCAAGATAAATTTGTTCAAAAATACCTGCAAAAGGCTTAGATCGACAGCTGGCTCAGCAGGGTTTCCTGTGCGCAGATATTCTGTTCTGCAGGTTCTGAGCTTAGCGCATTATACTCACCACTGTTGGATAAACTCCATGAACCTTTGGTATCTGACAGGTACAGCAGCAGTTCCACGTAAATACGCTCGCTGAGTTCTGGCTGTGTTACGGGAAAGCAGGTTTCAACCCTGTGGTTGAGGTTGCGCTCCATCAGGTCGGCACTGGCGCAATATACCTTGGGGTTGGCATTGGCAAAGTAGTAGGTGCGTGTGTGCTCTAAAAAGCGGCCTACCACGGAGCGAACCTGAATGGTCTCAGACACATTTTCAACCCCGGGCTTGAGGCAACACATGCCGCGAATAATTAAGTCTATTTTTACGCCAGCCTGTGAGGCTTTGTATAAGGCCTGAATCACCTTAGGTTCGGTGAGGCCGTTGCACTTGAGAATGATATGAGCAGCTTTGCCATCACGCAGAGCCTTCACTTCGCCATCAATTAGCCTTAATAACTGGCGTTTTAGTGTGAAGGGAGCATGCAGCAGTTTCGCCATACGTTCTGTTTTACCCATACCGGTGAGCTGTTGGAATACGCGATGAACGTCGTCTGCCAGCACTGGGTCGGCGGTAAGCAGGGAGTAATCGGTGTACAGCCTCGCATTGGCACTGTGATAGTTGCCAGTGCCGAGGTGAACATAGCGTTTTAACTGGCCTTGTTCCCGGCGAACGATCAGTATCATTTTTGAGTGGGTCTTGTAGCCCACCACGCCATAGACCACTACCGCACCTGCTTCTTGCAGGCGGCTGGCCAGTTCCAGGTTTTCTTCCTCGTCAAAACGGGCGCGAAGTTCAACGATGGCGGTAACTTCCTTGCCGTTGCGGGCGGCGTTGATCAAGGCGTCCACCACGGAGGATTTCATGCCGCCAGACCGATAGAGGGTTTGTTTTATCGCCAGTACTTTTGGGTCTTTTGCCGCTTGCCGCAGCATTTCTATCACGGGCGTAAAGGATTCGAAGGGGTGTAGCAGCAGGTAGTCTTTGCGCGCTACGGCATCAAAGATATTGTCTTTGCGGTTGAGCCCCTTGGGGATGGTTGGGGTAAACGGTGGGTACAGCAAATCTGGGCGGCCCACCTGAGATGGCACCTTCATCAAACGCTTTAGATTAACCGGGCCATTGACCCGGTACAGTTGTTGTTCCGTGAGCCCTACTTCTTTGAGCAGTAAGGCAGTAAGCTCTTCCGGGCAGTTGTCTGCCACCTCCAGCCGCACTGCCGTGCCGAAGCGGCGAGAGTGCAGTTCGCCGCGCAAGGCGCGCGCCAGGTCGGCGATGCCTTCTGTATCCACATCCAGGTCGGCGTTGCGGGTAATGCGAAACTGGTAGCAGCCTTTTGCCTCCATGCCGGGAAACATTTTGGTGGCATGAGCGTGAATCATGGATGAAAGAAAGATGAAGTTATGGCCGGGTTCGCCGAGTTCATCCGGTAATTTTATTACCCGTGGCAGGGTGCGCGGCGCGGGCACGATGGCGTAATTGAGGTCGCGGCCAAAGGCATCTTTGCCTTCCAGCTCGACAATAAAATTAAGGCTTTTGTTAACCAGGCGAGGGAAGGGGTGCGCCGGGTCCAGGCCAATGGGGCTTACAATGGGCAGTACTTCCTCTTCAATGTAACGTTCAACCCACTCAGCCTGCTGCGCAGTCCATTTGCGCCTGCGCAGAAAATGAATGCCCTCTGCCGCCATTGCTGGAATGAGTATGTCATTAAGAATGCGGTATTGCTCGTCAACAGTGTGATGGCAGATCTCGCCAATTTCCCTTAAAACTTCGCTGGCGTGCTTGCCGTCAGGCCCGGTTGATTCCCGTTCAAATTTAATACTCTGTACCAGGCCCGCTACGCGAATCTCAAAAAATTCGTCCAGGTTGGAACTGAAAATAAGCAGGAATTTTAAGCGTTCCAGCAGGGGGTGATCTTCATCCAGTGCCTGCGCTAAAACTCGCTGGTTGAAAGAGAGGTGGCTGAGCTCCCGGTTAATGTAGTGGGCTGGGTCGTCTAGAGCGGTTTCATTTTCGCTGCTACTGGCTGGCTCCACATCCGGCTTGACTGTGTTTTTTTTACTGTTTGGCATTACTATTCCTGCATGAGGCCTACGGAAACGAGTGACTCGCGCACTTTCTCCATGGTCACCGGTTTGGTGAGAAAATAATTCATACCTGCATCGAATACTCGTTGTCGGTGCATGGCTTCTACATGTGCTGTTAGTGCGATTATAGGCGTAGGGGTGAGCGCTTTGTTATGTTCTTGCTCACGTATTTTTTCCGTTGCTTCAAAACCGTCCATTTCAGGCATTTCGCAATCCATAAATATCAGGTCAAAGGGTGGTTCGGCACTGAGGTAGGCATCGAGTGCTTCTTTTCCATCTTCGGCAAAGCTTGGTTCGATGGAGAGTTTGTTGAGCATGCCTTCGATCACCATCCGGTTTACGGCGTTGTCTTCTGCAACAAGTACATTAAGTTTTCGTTGGGGTGAGACACTTTTACTTTCCATCGAGATGAGTTCATTCAACATCACCCCGGTGGCTTGAGCTAATAAAGTATTTTTAATCGCCTGTACAGTGAGAGGGCGAGGCAGTATCGAGGTTACCGGCATCAGCTGATCAACGGTAAAATTAGTGGTGCGTTCGCGGGTAATCAGAATGATGGGCGTTTCAAAATACTGGTCGATACGGCGGATGGCTTTAGCCACGTCAAAACCGTCGGTCTCTCCGATGAACTGGTCGACGAAAATAAAATCATAGCGCTTATCGGGTGTGGATGAGGTTAAGCGCTGCAGGGCTTGAATGGGGTCGTTTAGACTGTCGCAGCGCACATTCCAGCCGTGGCAGTGATCGCCAAAGGCTTTGTTTAGAATTGGCGAGCAGTGAATGCTAAGCACTCGCTTGCCAGACAGGGCCAGTGAAGAGCTGGGTGCCTGGCGATTGGCTGAGTCTTCGGGCAAATTAAATTCTGCAGTAAACCAGAAGGTGGCCCCTTCACCTGGTTTGCTGTTTACACCGATGGTGCCATTCATCAATTCGGCTAATTGCTTGCAAATGGCCAGGCCCAGGCCGGTGCCGCCAAAGCGGCGAGTAGTGGTGGTGTCAGCCTGCCTGAAGGCATCGAACAGGTGGCGTTGTTTGTTTGCGTCGATACCTATCCCGCTGTCAATAATACTGAAGTGCAGGCGTGGTTTTTCGCTGGGCACTTCTTCGATATTTTTTACCTGAATAAACACATAGCCAGACGAGGTAAATTTAAATGCGTTGCCAACCAGATTGACCAGAATTTGGCGTAAACGGGTTGGGTCTCCCTTCAGGTGTAAGGGGGTGTCGGTGGTGATGCTGCCCACCAGTTCTATGTCCCGCTTGTGGGTGGTGGCGCTGAACAGTTGCAGGCAGTCATTAACAATTTCGTTAAGATCGAATTCCACGTTTTCGAGCTGCATTTTGCCCGCTTCAATTTTTGAGTAATCGAGAATGTCGTTGATAATATCCAGCAGTGATTCACCCGAGCGGTAAATTACATCAACGTAGTGTTGTTGAGTGTCGTTGAGGGGTGTATCGCGCAGCATTTCTATCATACCGATTACGCCATTCATGGGGGTGCGAATCTCGTGGCTCATGGTGGCAATAAATTGGCTTTTTGCCTGGTTGGCGGCTTCAACCTGCTGAATAAGCCTGCGTGTTTCCCGTTTCTCTTCTTTCTCGTTAAGCAGTGCGCGCTCAATATCGTTGCGTTGCGTCAGGTCCGATTGCAAGGTTCCGCGCATAGACTCCAGTGCTTCCAGTAAAATATCCAGCTCGTCTTTGCTAGAGGAGCTGCGCTTGCGCTTGAGGGTAATTGGCTTGTCCAGGTTGCTGAGGGAAAGCTCACGGGCTTGATCGGCGAGCAGGTGCAAAGGCCTAATAAGCGAGCGCTTTAATAGCAGAAGTATTACCAGTACTACCAGCAGAACGAGAGCACCTTCCATTGCTACGTTATAGAAAAACGCTTTAATAAATTGCTTGTTAATCAGGCTGTCGTGGCCGGTGATAGTGAGTTGGTAGTTACCGTTGGCAGTGGCGACAATATAGTCCCTGCTGAATGTTCGTGGCCTCGTTCGCGTATCCCTGTAGCGGTAGTCATATAAAACTTCTGCCCGGTCGCTAAAGTTCTGTGTGAGCTTTAGGCTGAGGTGGGGGTTGCGATTACGTGTTTCATCGAGAAGCTCTTTTGCTGTCGCAAGGTCTGAGCGCGCAAGTGCGCGGGCTAGCCAGGGGGTGGTGGCTTGCGCCATTTCGTCCAGCTCTATTGCCAGACTGTCGGTGTAGTTGCTCTCCGAGAGCAGGCGTTCGGTAATTTCCACACTGCTGATAATCACGCCGATGACAAGCATCAGCAGCGTTATTTTGTGCGAGATGGATTGTCGCTGGTAAGTCTCCGTAACGTTCAGCATCCGGTTTTTCGTCTTTATCATGTTGAGGAATAACTTCAGTGTAGCAGTACTGATTGTTTGAGTAAGTTTTGCACGCGGCGCCTAGAGGAAGTGTTCCAGCAGGTTGTTGAGGTAGCGATGCCCCAGCGCGCTGGGACGAATAGCGTGTGCGCTGTTATCCAGCAGTCCGCTGTCGCGAAGTTGTGCCAATTTGGCCTCAATTGTACTCAGCGGCAGGCCTGTTCGCTCATTGAACAAGCTAAGTTCTGCTCCTTCACATAAGCGCAAGGCGTTCATCATAAATTCAAAGGGCAAGGCTTTGCTATCCACAGTTTCGCTGGATGCGGTGTAGCCGCGCGCCGCTGCAGCTAGATAATGTTCCGGCAGGCGGGTTTTGCGGTAGCGCAGAACTTGCTGTTGTTGCAGCTGCGTAATTTTCCCATGCGCGCCGGCACCAATGGCCAGGTAATCCCCAAACTGCCAATAGTTTAGGTTGTGGCGAGATGTCTTTCCTGCGCGCGCGTAGGCGGATATCTCATAGTGCTGGTAACCCTCGCGAGCCAGCAGAGCCTGCCCTGCCTGCTGGATATCCCAAAGTATATCGTCATCCGGTAGCGGAGGTGGGCGGGAGTAAAACGCTGTGTTTTGTTCAATGGTAAGTTGGTACCAGGAGATGTGTTCTGGTTTAAGCGCTATTGCTTGTGCCAGGTCGTCTGTGGCCTGAGCGCTATTTTGCTTTTCCAGGCCGAACATTAAATCCAGGTTGATATTCTCAATACCGGCTTCACGTGCCAAGGTGAAAGCGCGGGTGATCTCCGAGGGCGAGTGTATTCGCCCCAGCTTCTTTAGTTGGCTGGCATCAAAGCTTTGAGCCCCCATGGACAAACGGTTCACGCCCGCTTTGCGGTAAATGCTAAAATTTTGAAACTCAGCCGTGCCCGGATTGGCTTCCAAAGTGATTTCGCAGCCCTTCTTCAAGCCAATGGTCTTATCGACAGCTTCAAGTACTTCGGCTATGTATTCGCCCGGCATCAGGCTGGGGGTGCCTCCCCCAAAAAACACGGAGCTGATATTCCGCCCTTGCGCCAAGTGCGAATCGAAGCGAAGATCTTCGATTAAAGCCTGGGTGTATGCTTTGAGCGGCATCTCGCCGTCACGCTGGTGAGAGTTGAAGTCGCAATAGGGACATTTGCGTACGCACCAGGGAATATGCACATAGAGTGCGAGAGGCGGAAGGCTTAAAAGGTTAAGCACGGCCGTTCCTTGGTGAAGCTGTGGTGGATATGTCGCATATTTACAAATTCCTACACCCCGTTCTTGCCGAGGCCCATTACACTTTCAGGTATTACTTGTTGGAGGAATAATCTTGAGTCGTCCCCAAATTCGCACACTATTTGCCTCAGGCATACTCAGTGCCTGTATCTCTGCTCATGTGAATGCCATGAATTACGGTATTTATGATACGCGAGGCCTGGCCATGGGCGGCACTGCGGTCGCTGCTGGCAATTGGCACTCTGCACAATACTACAATGCCGCCTTGCTCGCTTTTCACGATGAGCATGAAGAGGATAGTCGCGATGGCCGGGTTGCCTTGCCCAATATTGTCGCTCAAACGGATAACGCTGTGGAAGATATTGTTAACGCAGCTGACGATGAGCTGGATCAGCAGCTTACCAATGACATTAATGCCTTCAATGGCGACCCGAGTGCAGAAAACGCCGGTGCTGTGGCGGAAACCTCCAGGCAACTGGAATCCCTGTTGGGGGACTTGGTGAATGAAAATTTGAGTACCGAGGCCTTTGCCGGTTTCTCCATAACCGAACCCAGCATGTTAGAAGGTGGCGCCTTCTACTTTGGTGTCCGCGCGCTGACCTTTGGCGACTCAAATGTTCCTCAGGCTGATATCGACCTGCTGGAAAGCTATGTTAGCGCTCTGGAAACCGTGGCCGGAGGCGGAGACCTTAGCGCCATTCCGCCAGAGCTGTTGGATGTCGATGGCAACCTTATAGATCCCACGCTGCAATTGAACTCATCGGCTGACCTCAGTGCGCTCACTATCAGCGAGTGGGCGGTGGCCATGGCCAAGCAGATAGATTTTTTTGGTCAGGAGCTGGCTTTTGGCTTAACGCCCAAGGTTATGCGTGTGGATGTGTTTCGCGAGACCACAGAATTTCAGGGTGAAGACATTAATTTTGAAGATAGCCAAAAAACCTATATCAACCTTAACGCAGATGTGGGCCTGGCTTTTCAGCTATTTGATAATTATCGCATTGGCCTAGCCGTAAAGGATGTGGTGCCAGAAAAATTCACCACCGCGAATGGCCTGGAATTACAACTCAAGCCTCGCCCTAGAATGGGCTTGGCCTACGTAAACGAATGGCTAACCGTCGGCATGGATGTCGATCTTGCAGAGAACGAACCGATTGCTAACGAAGGCCCAACGCAGGATGCCAGCTTTGGCCTGGAGGTGTCTCCGTTTCGTTCTCTGAACTTGCGACTTGGCTATCGCCAGGATATGACGGGCGTTCGTGAAGATGTGCTTGCGGGAGGCGTTGCCTACCAATTCAAACGAATTTACTTCGAGCTTTCCTACGCACGCAGCGATCTCAGTACCGGTGCGGGCCTGCAATTTGGGTGGACGTTCTAAGGAGCTCTGACAGCAAGCAAGTCCGGTGTTAAACTGCCCGTTAACCTCACACTGGAGCTTGTTCGCCTGCCATGTTTGCCCACGACATAGAAAAAGAAAACGCCTATCAGTTTTCCCGTTTCAACAGGGATCATCTCCTCTCTACCTGCTCGGTTCATCCGCTAGAACTTGAAGACGAACGCTGGATGACCGCCGAGCACTACTATCAGGCTCAAATCGTCGCCAGCAAGGAAATAGTGGAAAAAATTAAAAATGCGGAAAGTGGCGAGCAGGCCTACAAACTGGGTAGCCGCTGGTTTCGCCGAAAAAAAGCTGGATGGAAAGACACCCGGCGAGTGTTTATGACTCGCGCGCTGTATACCAAAGTGCAAATGTACCCGCTAGTAAAAGAGGCTTTATTGGATACTGACGAGCGGCTTATTTTGGAAACCTCACTTTACGATCCCTACTGGGGCATTAGCAGGGATCAACGTGGTGAAAATATGCTGGGTAAAGTGTGGATGGATATACGTAAAAAATTGGTCGAGCTTAAAAAATAAAAATTAAGGACAGTCAGTGGCAAAAAATAAAACAGCCTATGTGTGTAATGACTGCGGGGCCGATTTTACTAAGTGGCAAGGCCAGTGCGCCGAGTGTGGTGCCTGGAACACGCTAAAAGAAGTACGGCTTTCCGGAGCCAGCCGTTCCGGCGCTGTAGCAACACGTCAAGGTTTTGCTGGAGACCTGCAATCTAAAGTTACCCCCCTGGCGGAAATTGACCTGGCCGAATTGCCGCGCTTCTCGTCTGGTATGGAAGAATTTGATCGCGTGCTTGGTGGCGGTTTTGTGCCGGGTTCGGTGGTTTTAATTGGTGGCCACCCTGGTGCAGGTAAATCAACGGTTTTATTGCAAACACTCTGCACATTAGCCGGAAAGCACAGCGCTCTCTATGTTACCGGAGAAGAATCGTTGCAACAGGTGGCAATGCGCGCAAAGCGTTTGGAATTGCCCACAGATAAATTACAGATGTTAAGTGCCACCAACGTTGACGCTATTGTGCATGCGGCTGAAAACGTACAGCCAAAAATAATGGTGGTGGATTCCATTCAGGTTATGCACCAAGCGGAGATTTCTTCCGCGCCGGGCAGTGTTTCGCAAGTACGTGAGTGCGCCGCGCAACTTACGCGTTTTGCCAAGCAGTCCGGTACGGTCCTAATTATGGTGGGCCACGTTACCAAGGATGGCTCGCTGGCAGGGCCAAAAGTGCTGGAGCATATTATCGATTGTTCCATCATGCTGGAAGGCTCGCACGACTCCCGCTTTCGAACGCTGCGCGGAAGCAAAAACCGCTTCGGTGCAGTCAATGAGTTAGGCGTTTTCGCCATGACCGAGCAAGGGCTAAAAGAAGTTTCAAACCCCTCGGCTATTTTTCTTCAGCGTGCAGACGAAATTGCTTCTGGTTCTGTTGTGATGGTGGTTTGGGAAGGCACGCGCCCTTTATTGGTAGAAATTCAGGCATTGGTCGACAGCTCCAGCCTGGGAAATCCACGGCGGGTTGCCGTTGGTTTGGAGCAGAATCGTCTGGCAATGTTATTGGCAGTGCTACACCGGCACGGAGGGGTAATGGTGGGTGATCAGGATGTGTTTGTGAATGTGGTTGGTGGAGTGAAAATAGTTGAAACCAGCGCGGATCTTGCTTTGCTACTTGCCCTGGTATCCAGTTTTCGTGATCGCCCCTTATCTCGTGAGCTGGTAGTGTTTGGTGAAGTGGGGCTTGCTGGAGAAATTCGCCCCGTGCCCAGCGGTCAGGAGCGTATTCGGGAGGCAGCCAAACACGGCTTCAAAAAAGCCATTGTTCCCCACGGTAACGCCCCCAGAGAAACTGTTGCGGGTATGGAGGTGGTGCTGGTTAAAAGTTTAATAGAGGCGCTGGAGTCTCTGTAGCTCACGAATGTCTGCGTATACCAGCACGAATTATTTGTTATAGATTTTGCACTTATCCTTTCTAATTCGAATAACGGCGGCACCCCCTTCGCTGCCGTGACGACAATCACCGCCTATTTAATGTCCTCCTGTCTTGCGCCTTTGCCGTCTATCCTGAACCGGGTTTCTCCCGCCGTCTGCTGATATATTTTTACTACATTCAATTAAAACCCCGACAAATAGGTGTATGGCTAAGTCAACTTGGTCTGCGTTGTATCTTTAGTAAGAAAAAAAGCCAGGCATGCATTCGGGGATGAAAAATTCGAGGTCACGGTAAGCGCTATTATGTTAACTAATGAAGCAAAGCTCGATGGGGCCTTGAAAGGCTTCACCCTAATTGAACTGATGATTGTGGTGGCCATCATTGCGATATTGTCTGCTCTGAGCTATCCCTCTTACCGCAATCATGTTTGCAAAACAGAGCGTGGTCAGGCACGGGCAGATCTAATGGCATTTGCCCAGGCCATGGAACGTTTTTATACCACCAATAATTTTAGTTATGTGCGCTCAGATGAAGATTACTCAACAATATTCAATTTGCATTCTCCCGCTGAGGCCGCTGCGGCAAAAGCCAAATACACTTTAGCCGCGGGTGAGCCAACGGCAGATTCCTATACTCTAACGGCCTCTCGTAAAAGCGGAAGCTGTAATGATGGATCGTTTACGCTTAGCAGTGCAGGTATAAAAACCTGGAGTAGAAATGTGGCTAACGGAGAGGATGGCTGGGATGAATAAGGGGGAAACTGAATTTTCCTGGCGCCAGCAAAATGGCTTCACGCTGCTTGAATTATTTATCACCTTATTCCTGGCGTCAATTTTGTTGGCCTTTGCTATTCCTTCATTTAACAACACCCTTGAACGCAATACCACTCGCAGCACAATGGCAGATTTTATTACCGCTATGGCATACGCCCGTAGTGAAGCTGTGCGGCGCGGTGAAGACTTCAGCGTGCTTACTATTTCCGGCTCGGCAAGCTGGAGCGAAGGTTGGTGTGTTATATCTAAAGAGCAGGCAGATAAATTAAGCTCAGGCCAAAGTTGCAGGGGCGCAGCCAGTGTGGTTCGTGTTTTCGAAGGTTATGGCAACCTGCATGTAACAGGAATTTCTTCCACCAGTCGCTACGATTTTAATGAAAAAGGCCACTTGGATTCTGCATCCCAGGAAATTCATATTTGTGGAAAAAAAGATATTGGCAGGAAGGTTCTGGTCACAACGCTGGGGCAAGCACTCGCTCAGGAATGTAACTGCGGAGAGGATACACATAAATGCACCTAGATGAATTGAAATTTAGTAAGCAGCGCGGCTTTTCCATTATTGAAGTAATGGTGTCTGTGCTGGTTTTGGTTGTTGGGTTTCTTGGTATGGCTGGGTTGCAAACTACCAGCCTGCAGAATAGTAATAAATCCCTGTTACGCACTCATGCAGCCTATTTGAGTTATGAAATACTTGACCGAATTAGAGCCAATGGCGGGGTGGAGTATTCCACCGATTTCGATTCTGCGGCGACCTTTGTTGATTGCCTGAGTAATAGTTGCAGTGGAGAAAACCTGCGTAATTTTGATTTGGCAGAGTGGAAATGCTCTATTGCAGGAACGGAAGCTGCGTGTTCCGATCTGGAAGGAATCGGTTCACTGCGTTCCGAAGTAGGGCTGCCAAACGGGCAAGGTGATATCAAATTAAATGGTGGAGTCTATACGGTTCAAATCCGCTGGTATGAAGAGAAAGATGGTGCGAGCACCGCTGATATTGCTGACGATAGTTTTGACTCTTTCACGATTTCAGTATCACTGTAGGCAGTAACATAAATACAGGGCATATTAAGGCATGAGTAAGATATTAAATAGCAGGCCGCAAGCAGGATTTAGTCTGGTGGAATTATTGGTCGCCATGCTACTTGGCGTAGTGCTTCTCGGCGGTGCTATCAGTGTTCTTATGGGCAATTTGCAAACCTTCAGGGCGAATAATGGTATTGCGCGAGTGCAGGAAAATGCACGGTTCGCACTAGAGGAAATTAGTCGCGACCTGCGGTCTACCTCGTTTATGGGCTGCGCCACTGGTGATGTGCGTATTCAAAATCTGGTGAGTGACGGCAGTTCTACCGATGGTCATCTGGATGTGGTGCAGGGCCTTAACGGTTTTGAACACGGCGATATCGATAACACCGTAAAAACGGAGCTAGGTTTAGCGGCTGAAAGTGCAGCCACAAACTTAAGCACCACCTCAGACCTTATCGTAATTAAAACTTTACAAGATGTTGGAGCTAGGTTGGGTGCACCCCTGGAGTCCGGCTCAAGTAATTTCGCCACAGGTTCAGCTGCAGATCTCGGTGCGGGCGATATTTTATTTGTCAGTGATTGTAAGAAGGGTGCTTTGGCGTATGTAACTGCTGTTACCAGTAGCGATGTTACGGTCAATTTAAACAGTAAAGAGCTCTCTAGCGATACCACCCGCTTTGAAGGAGATTCCATCCTTAATAAATTTGAAGTAAATACCTATTTTGTTGCGCCTAGCAGTATTCATAGTACGGCCTCCTCTCTTTGGCGAAAAACCAATCTTTCGGCGGCTGAAGAACTGGTTGTTGGAATTGAAAACATACAGTTTCTTTATGGTGAGAACCCCGATCCCTCAGCTGAAACTGCCTCTGTCCAATACCTGGAGGCAGATGAGGTAAGTAATATGGATAATGTTATTTCTGTACGCATCAGTGTAACTGCAAATAGTATCGAGGCGGTAGGCGGTCAAAACCCCATTACTAAAGATTTTGCAATTACGGTAGTGTTGAGAAATAGAAATGCCGGTTAAATATGCCCCTTACATTAAAGCTGCTGGAAATAATTCCCCTTGCGGGCTCAAAAAAAATAGTGTGAGCGAACGACTAATGCAATCACAAATAAAAAAGAATAGTGGAGCCGTTCTCGTTGTTTCTCTGGTGATACTTGTTGTGATCACCGTTATCGGTGTGTCCACAATACAAACGGCTACCCTAGAAGAGAAAATGGTAGCCGGTGCACGAGACCGTGATTTGGCTTTTCAGGCTGCCGAGGCCGCCTTGAGCGCTGCGGAAGACCGCATAGAAAACCTGGCGAACTTTGATGCTTTTAACATTTCTTCCTGCTCGGGAGGTTTGTGTCCAAAGCTAAGCTACACCGACACCAAAGAACCGTGGAAGAGCGAAAAATTTTGCAGCGGTAATACCGCGAGCATCTGGTCCTGTGATGCCAGTACCGAGGTAGATATTGATGGTGGTACAGCAGGTAAGGCCGTGGGGTTTGATGCACTGCCTCGCTACTATATTGAAATGTTTAGCGAGTATGAGCCCCTCGGGGACAATATTAATGTCACCAACATAGGGGACAGTATTTTTAATACCAAAGTTACCGTGTTCAGGATTACCGCCATCGGTTATGGCGGCTCTGACAAGTCCCAGGTGATTTTGCAATCTAACTATGGTCGGGAACGTTAAAGCTTAGGCGTGCTTGTGTTAGACAAGTTTACTAAAGCTACCCCGCCCTTGGGGATAAATCGGGCAAAAGAATTAAAGAGCGATGTAAAAATGAAAAAACTGCAAAAATTACTCACCAATACTGGCTTGCTTGGGCATTTTATACTGTTTGGTGTTTTGGCCAATAACGCAGTAGCTCAGGATGATTTGTCGGTCGCCAACAAACCACTGGAATTGGCTGATGGTGCGGCCCCAAATGTGCTTTTTCTGACGGATGATTCCGGCTCAATGGACTGGGAGCTTGTTATTCGCGGGCAACCCGATTCGCTCGAACAGTTCCGGTTTGACTCAAACGGTTATGGCCTGTCCTCCTCGAAAGCTTTTTCGATCGCTAATCTGTACGGCAATGTCAATAGTGAGTTTGACAACAACCACTCAATATCAAGCCGCAGTGGGCATGTTGCGCCAACCAAAGCTTTTGTAGAAAAATTCCTAACGCATGATGATTATGACCACTTATTTAGTGGAAGCTATCAATACGAGGACATACTGGAAGGGCTCTGGCGTTTACGTAACCACAACTACAATCTTCTTTATTACAATCCCGGTGTAAGCTACGAGCCCTGGGTTGGTTATTCGTCCGTATCCAACTTGACCGCCGTGCGTGTGGACCCAGACAATGCCTCCAAGACAGTTGATCTCACAAAGCCAATTCAGCTGGACTATCGCTTTCCCGAGGAGAATCGCACCACTAACCTAAACGACGACGATAACTGGATAGGCACTGCATCCGGCGAACGCTCATTAATGCGTGAAAGCGTCTATATTCCGTTTTTCTACAAATGGTCCAGGCCCGCTAGCTGTGATAGCGATACCAGCTACGCCGAAGCAAATGTAAGCTTATGTGATCACGTAGTGGATGCCGGCGAATACGGTGGTATCGAAGAAATTAAACCGGATACTAGTAGTTATGTGCGGGATATTACGCGCACGGATTGCGATACACCCGCTGCCGGGGACACCACGGTTACATGCAGCTATGCACAGGAAATGGTCAATTTTGCCAATTGGTTTAGCTATCACCGCAGGCGTGAATTTGTGGCTAAAGCGGCCTTATCAAAGGTCGTTTCCAATGTGTCACAACTGCGCCTGGCCTATGCCACCATAAATGCTCACAATCGAGATAGCGACTACAAGGCGGAGGTGTTGCAAAGCATTCTGGATGTCGATGCTTCTGTTGACGGTCTGCTGGAAAAAATATTTGCAACCACGGCGGGTGGTGGTGGTACAGGTTTGCGGGAAGCGCTGGATGATACCGGTAAGTACTTTGCCTGTAAGGACGGTAATATTATGGGTAACAAAGATAACTGCCCGATACTGCCAGATGACGAAGGCGGTTACTGCCAGCAAAACTTTACCATTCTCATGACAGACGGTTATTGGGGTTCTGCTGAGGCCAGTGGTGGTGCGAAAAATAATAACGATGAAGACGACTCGGCTAATGCTTTCGACGGTGGCTCGTTTGCAGATACGTACTCCAACACATTGGCGGATGTGGCCATGTATTACTACAAGAACGATCTCGATGGCGATGCCACTAACAACAAGGTGCCGGTTACTCCCTCTTCAATCGACTACCAGCGCATAGCGAAGGACGACCATTGGGATAGCAACGACGGTGCTGTGAATGTGATGCACCAGCATATGAAAACCTACACCATTGGTTTTGGGGTAGAAGGCACCATTAAACAGGAAGATCTACCTGCTGATCCGAGCGATTCGGTTGCCTGGCCGTCGGTAGGTAATGCCAGCATACTAAGTAATCCCGCCCGGATCGATGACCTCTTGCACGCTTCCTATAACGGTCGTGGCCGTCACTTCTCTACTGCAGGCACCAACGACCTTGTCGATGCATTATCCAGTGCCTTGGACGATGTGAGCAGTACTGTGGCGGCTGCCTCTATCAGCCTTAATACGCAGGAAACAGACAATGGCGCGCTGATATTTCGCGCAAAATATAATTCCGTGGATAGCTCAGGCGATGTGTATGCGGAGCTTTTAACGGGCACGCCCGGTAAAGATGTCGGTGAGTGGAGTGCTACAGAGACACTGCGCACTAATTTCGGCCCGTATATGCTGGACTGTGACGCAAGCGTTCCAACAACGGATCTTGCTGATGGCAGAAAAATTGTCACTTTCGATAAAGACGCCGGTACGCCAGAAGGGATCCCTTTTCAGGGAGCCAATACAGATCTCTTTGGAAAATTGTCCAGAGCAGAGGTGCACTGGTTCAGGGGGCATCGTTATGGCGAGGAAGAATGTGCTAATGGAAGCTTTAGAAATCGCGGTACAGTAAAGCGAAAACTTATCAGCGATATCGCCCATTCAAAACCCGCTTTTGTTGGCAAGCCTTCGTTCAGCGGCCGGGATGAGCCACCTTTTCCCACCGCGAGCGGTAAAAAGTATTCCGACTTTCAGAAGTTGACCAGCGTGAAAAACCGTAAGGATATGGTAATGGTTGGCGCAAATGGCGGCATGTTTCACGTGTTTGATGCCGACAACGGTAATGAGATTTTGTCATACGTGCCTCACCGCCTGATTGTTGGTGGTAATGGCAATAATTCTATTGAGCAATTATTGGACCCGAGTTACCGCCATGAATATTTTGTTGACCTGCCTCCCGCTATTAACGATATCTACGACGGAAGCAACTGGAAAACAATAGTGATAGGGGGCTACCGTGCCGGAGGCCGGGGCTATTTTGCGCTGGACCTCACCACAAACAGTTTTACCAATGAGGCAGACGCGGCCGATGCTGTGATGTGGGAATTTTCAGACCTTACACTGACGGGTAGCGACGCAGGAAAACTCGGGCTAAGTTTTAGCCCTCCAACCATAGCCATGTCGAATTTAGTTAGCAATGGCGCTAACAAGTGGGTGGCCATTTTTGGTAACGGCTATAACAGTGATGATGGTGTGGCGCGCCTGTTTATTCTGGATATCGTAGCGGGTAAAGACGGTTGGGCAGCCGGGGACTTCACCATTCTCACACCGGATACAAACTTTGCAGGCCCAGCTGGCGGTGTTAAAAATGGTATGGGCATTCCCCGTGGTGTTGACCTGGATGAAAACGGCACCGTGGATTATGTCTACGCAGGCGATATGCGAGGCAACCTATACCGCTTTGACCTCACTGAAGCGGGTAACGTTGTTACAGACTTTAACACCACCACAGCAGCGGGCAAGCAGTCCAATAATGGCGTAGAACCTTTGTTTACCGCCAAGACTGGTCAAGCAATTACTACTCAGCCTATTACTGTGCGACACCCGGAAGACCCTTCCTCGCTCATTGTTGTAGCAACCACTGGCAGTTGGTTCCTCGAGGCCGATGATGAGGATACCAGTGCATTGCATTCGATTTATGGTGTGTGGGATCGCCTGGGTTCCACCGATACGCAAATTGACCCAGCAACGGACCTGGCTGAAAGAACCATGAAAAATATTGTTGTGGTGAATGATGAAGGCGATAACGAAACTGTGCGGGTATTTGATACTATCGCGCCGCTAGTGTGGGAAGGCTTCGCTCCCGTAGTTGAGGGTGTAACACCTCCTACAACTTACCTTGGCTGGTACTTGGATTTCAATATACCCAAGGCCAATGCAGCTTCAGGTTCTGCGGCACAATTTCCTGGCGAAAAAGCCGTCCGCGAAATGGTACTGCAAAATGGGTTCATATTTGTAAACACGGTATTCCCGCAGAACACATCTGCTTGTGCGAGTATTCTGGGTGGCGCCACATTGGCATTTAACCCCGAGCTGGGTTATCTAAGCCGAGATGTTTTTACCAGGAAATTGATTTTTCCTGGAGATCCTCTGCCTATGGCCGGAAAGATATATAGCTATACCACGCCATCAGGCAGCACTATTGTGGATCAAAAATTGTTTACAGAAATAACCGGTGATGGGCAGCCAGAGCTGGTTTGGGAAGCCATCAATACTAAAACAGATTTGCCTCTTGGGCGACAGTCCTGGCGGCAGGTTAAATAAACCCGGGTAGAAAAGGGCGGTATTTCGTTTTTGTGCAAAGCGGCTTATGCATAGAAATACAGCCCTTATCCAAGCTGGAAACACATTGGGCGTGCTATTTTATATTCTAAACTTTATATAGTTTCGCTCTCGCTAGCTGCGGGCTTGGCAAGCCCAATTTTATACCAGTCGATCTTTCGTGTGCTTAGCATCACCAGTGATAAAACCGCAAACAGCAGCAATGTCCCCATCAGCAGAGCAAAGTCCTCCATTTGAATAATTATGTAAAGTAGGCTGTACAAGCCTGCCAAGGCAGAACAGAAAACAGCACTGGCCTTAAAGCCTCCTAGCAAATTTCCTATATAAAAAAACAATAGTGCTATACACGCGCTGGACGATAGGCTGTAGGCGAGTAAAAAACTAAGGTGTTCTGAAAGCGAGATTAATAAGAGATAGAATATCGCAAGAGCTAAGCCCACGAATAAATATTGAATGGGGTGTATGGCCTTTTTTCGGGTAATCTCAAACAGAAAAAAACTGGCGAAACACAGTACGATAAACAATATACCGTATTTTGTAGAGCGTTCTGTCTGTAGGTAAATGTCCACTGCCTGATACATGCGGGCGCCGAAACCCAGTTGTAATAATTGCTGACAGTTTCCGGAGGCGCAGCTGAATAATTTGCTATCTATACCACTGCTAAATTCGTTAACTTGCCAGCTGGAGATAAAACCCTCGCTATTTATGGAACGGCTGCCAGGTAAAAATGCGCCGATAAATTCAGGATGAGGCCAGTTAGACTGTGCTGTAAATTGGCTGTTTTTTGCAGCGGGTATAAATTCCAGAGATGTCATGCCGCGCAATTGAAATGCAACATTTATATCCAGAAATTCATCAGAAGGCCGAGGCAGGGTAATTTCGCTGCGTAAACCTGAAGTAAGACTCAGCAGGCCCGATCCTGGAAGCACCTCTTGTGTCTCCCCCATCCAGGATAGGGTAGGTTTGCCCGCTACACCGCGCGCATCGCTTATATACACTGCAATACTCGGCTTAAAAAAGCGAGAGAATCCCGGCTGTTCTTCAATGGCCTTTCGGTGCTGTTGTATTTTTTTATTGGCGATTTTTCCAGATATGGCAAGAGTAGCCTGGTACACAGGAATGGAGTAAATACCTTTGTAGCGCAGGCTGGTAATAATATCTGCAGAGACTGTGAGCGTATCCAGGGGAATATAGTGCAGGTGGCGCGTGGCCGTTTCTGTCGGAGTATCGTTATTCCTGTGGGTGCTCAGGGTGATAACTTCGTAGGCTTGAACGATTATTGGCGTCATGAGCTGTTGCGAACCGGTCCAGCTTTGAGCGACGTTTTGTTCTGCTTCATACAAATAATTTTTGCGTTCGTAAATTTTACCACCGATCATTGTTAGTGGTATGAGCAGGCATAGTGTAATAAAACCGATAATTCCTATTTTTATGGCGAATTGTTTTTGCATGTTCGACACTCCCCTTAGTATTGTTCCACAAGCTTAAGTGTCCAAAGCGATGTTTTCGTGTGCCTTGTGTGGCGAAGCTGTGAGCATTTATGATGAAAAGTGGCACAAATTAATTGGCGAGGTAATGGGGGGGCTGTAAGGCTCTGTGCCAGAGTGAAATGTAAGAAGTGTGGGGCTAAGCCTGTTGATAGCTCAGCAGTATGTTTGTTGTGAAAACCGCTTGCTTACGCGTGCCCTTCCAGGGCTCGTTTCTTTAACTGAAGGAAGGTAATCAGTTTTTCGTACTCATTATCTTCGCCAGACTCGAAATGAAGGCCGATAAAATGATCTTTCATGTGGGCTACAGAGGCGTCGAATGCGGCTTTGGCGCCATCGAGCTCAAGGTTGATATGCAGCAGGTCACCTCTTTTTAAGGGAGGGGGATCTGCCAGTGCTGTGAGTGCGCCAGATTCGCTAAGGTGAAGCACAAAAGCTTTCCATTGCTGCTGTTGATAAGACAGCGTGCAATATCCCCGGTGTTCCAGCCGGTCTTCCGAGCGGCGCTCCAGGGCTTTCCAGTCTTCTGTGCTATCAGACATGCTTTAGCCGGCTCTTAGCAGTTCAGACAGGACGCGTTCTACGGCGTGTTCATCGGGCAGGTTTAGTTCCACCAGCCTGCGCAGGTGGCCGATGCTGTCGATATCGATACTCTCGCAGCGAAAGCCCAGTTGTTCGTTACTGCTGTGTGCCAATGTCACCTGCATTTCTATCAGCGCGTCATCGGCAAGTGGAATGGATGCCTGCAAGGGCTCGGTAACGTCTATGCGGTAGTGCGCCGGGGTATTTATCAAAAAGCCATTGAGGGATATGTCCAGTAAATCAGCTTCGCACTGCTCGTTGTTTTGTGACAGTGTGACGGTTGTGCCGAAGTCGACTCTGGAGTAGCGGCGACGTTCTGTGTGATCAGTCATGCCTGGGCTCCGGTGGAATTTGTCCGTTAAAAATTTAACAGGTGCGATAGTTATTTTAGACGCTGGATTTCAGCGGTGCTGAGCTTTTCGCCATAGCGCCCCAGGCAGAGCTGGGCCACTGAGCGCTATTCATACCTTGGCCATGGGAAAACGGCGACATCGGTCAATACCGCCGCTGGTTTTTAATACTCCGCTAGGTCTTTAAAGGCTTGTACTTCATACGTGTTGGTTGAGCATTGTCGCCTTTTCTCTTGATAAAGTCCTGATGGTATTCGGTGTAGTCACCTTCAAAAAATACCAATTCACTTTCACCTTCGTAAGCCAGAATATGGGTTGCCACGCGATCCAGAAACCAGCGGTCATGCGAGATGATTAAGGCGCAGCCAGGGAAGGCCTGGAGAGCTTCTTCCAGCGCTCGCAGGGTTTCTACGTCGAGATCGTTTGAGGGTTCGTCGAGTAGCAGCACGTTGGCGCCCTGTTTCAGGGTGTTCGCCAAATGCAAGCGCCCGCGCTCACCACCGGATAGGTCGCCCACACGTTTTTGCTGATCGGTGCCCTTAAAGTTAAAGCGACCGACGTAGGCGCGTGAACTCACTTCGTAGTTGCCAATTTTGAGGATGTCGTGACCACCGGAAACGGCTTCCCAAACGGTCTGATCGTCCTGCAGGTTTTCCCGGCCTTGCTCAACATAGGCTACCTGAACAGTATCTCCCACAACAATTTCGCCCGTGTCGGGTTTTTCGTTACCGGTTACCATGCGGAAGAGTGTGGATTTACCGGCGCCGTTGCCGCCCACGATACCGACGATGGCACCTTTGGGGATGGTAAGGTTCAGCTTGTCTATCAGCAGTTCATCGCCGAAACCTTTCGACACATTGTGGAACTCAATCACCTTGTCACCCAGGCGCTCCCCCGGTGGAATGTAGATCTCGTTGGTTTCGTTGCGCTCCTGGAATTCCTGGCTCTGCATTTCGTCAAAGCGCGAGAGACGGGCTTTGTTTTTGGCGTGGCGGCCTTTGGGGTTTTGGCGAACCCATTCCAGTTCTGCTTTCATGGCTTTTAGGTGAGACGCCTCTGTGCGCTTCTCCTGCTCCAGGCGAACTTCTTTCTGTTCCAGCCAGTTGGAGTAGTTGCCTTCATAAGGGATACCGCGACCACGGTCGAGTTCCAGTATCCAGCCTGCAGCGTTGTCGAGGAAGTAGCGGTCATGGGTGATGGCGACCACTGTGCCAGAGAAGTTAACCAGAAATTGTTCCAGCCAATACACCGATTCTGCATCCAGGTGGTTGGTGGGTTCGTCCAGCAGAAGCATATCTGGGCGCGACAAGAGTAAACGGCACAGCGCCACCCGGCGTCGCTCACCGCCGGAGAGTTTGCTTACGTCTGCATCCCAGGGGGGCAGACGCAGTGAGTCTGCGGCCACTTCCAGGGTGTGGTCCAGGTTGTGTGCATCCCAGGCCTGAATGATGTCCTCACAGCGCGCCTGTTTTTTTGCCAGTGCATCAAAGTCTGCGTCGGGCTCTGCATAGGCGGCATAGATAGCATCCAGTTCGGCCAGCGCGTCCACGGCTTCTTGCACGCCTTCTTCAACATTACCGCGCACGTCTTTATCCGCATTTAGCTGCGGTTCCTGGGGTAAGTAGCCTACTTTGATATCTGGCATAGGTCGGGCTTCGCCAATGTAGTCTGTATCGATACCCGCCATAATGCGCAGCAGAGTGGACTTACCCGCACCGTTTAGGCCGAGCACCCCGATTTTTGCGCCAGGGAAAAATGACAGGGAAATATCTTTCAGAATTTCTCGCTTTGGTGGCACGATTTTGCCAACGCGATTCATGGTGTAGACGTATTGCGCCATGAGCAGTGAACTCCGGGGATTTGAGAATAAAAGTTGAGAGGGGGCGAAAGTTAAAGGATGTTCAGGGCTTTTGCAATGAGCAGGGGGTGCCTTAGTATTTAAACTAGGTCACCCCCAGTGATGCTTAGAAATTGAGGTAAAAACCCAATACAAGCGTATTTATTTTGTCGTCACTGCCAACGCTGCTGCTGAAAGGGGTATCGGACTTGAGTTGTTCGTAGCCGAGTTTTACATTGGCAGTGTGGCCTTGAAAGAAATAGCTGATACCAATGCGGGATATATCCACATTACCTGCGCCGTCCGGGGCGTCACTTTGCCAGGTTTCGTAGCCCAGCCAGGGTTGCCATTTGCCCAGCAGGTAACCCGCCTGAGCATAATACCCGCTGCCCTGGGACTGTTTGGCGGTGTTGCTGCCAAGGGCTGTAGTGCCGTCCTGCTGTGCCAGCACGCCGGCGTCACCCAGATCGAGATCTTGATAGGCGCCTTCAAAATTAATGACGCCCTCGCCCAATTTTTTCTCGGCAAACAAATCGACCGTGTAATAGGCGTAATTCACCTCAGCCCCTGTGTCTAGGTCGCGGGCAACATTGTTTTGAATGTCGTAACTGGTGCCAATGGCGAGCGTGTCTTTCTTGCCGAGATAGGTTGAGCGATATAAAAAACCGGCCTCAGGGTCGCCAATATTCATGGTGGCTCGCGCTGTATAGCGCTCTCCAGCGGCAGAGCGGGCGCCATCAAAGGTGCCCAGGTAGTATTTCAGGTGTAACTTTTCTGACAGTGATTTTTGCCCCCAAAAAGTGACCCCTACATCTCTTACGTTGACTGTGCCGGCAAGCCCGGAACCCGTGGTATTGATCGTTCGGTTGGCAAAAGAACCTACGGCTTTGTTGCCCCAGCTAAGGGATTTATAAGTAATGCCTGGGTAGTCGATAGTCATTAAAGCATCGGAAAGGGTGGCGTTCATGCGCGAGGAGGGCACTAGAAATTGACCGATATACGCCTGTACTTCATCGCTCTTTTTCAGTTGGATGCGTGCGTCTAGCAGCCGCATATCTGAGCCGGAGGCATTGGGGTCTTCTGCGTACTCTGTTTGTATAAACGTTTTCAACCAAGGGTTAACGGTGCCAATCAGCTGCAAGCGGGCGCGACGGATTTTAAAATCGTTTTTATCGCGCTCATCCACAATCTCGCTGTCGGTGTTCAGGTACAAACCTTGAACGCGCAAAACAAACTTTAGTGAAGCTTCGTCGTTAAGTTCAATGGTGGGGCCTGCGTGAATAAGTGAACTGGCAAACAGTGTAAGCATGGCAACAGTCAATGTGCCGATTGAATACATTCGCATCAGACAATCTCTCTTGGTGGTGTGAGGTTTTTAATACTGGGTTGCTTGGGCTGGTTTAGGTGCTTCCCTGAGTAGCGCTGCGCATTTTCCCTTTTTTGCAGCAGGCCTACGTTGATACGTATCATTTGGCCAGCTTTCCGACCATATTGGGCGCGCTAAGCATAGCAGATAAGCCCTTGCGCATTGCCTGCCGTATAAAGCATGGGCAGGCGGTTTTTCTAAGTGAGTTTAGTGTTGCATTCGTGTACAATCCCGCCCCTTCTTTTTTCCAACCGACACCATCCTTATTGGGGGGAATGCCAATGTTTGACCCTAAATCCCTTGCTGATTTTGACCCCGATGTTTACCAGGCCATTCAGGACGAAGGTACACGTCAGGAAGAGCATATCGAACTGATTGCTTCTGAGAACTACACCAGCCCGCTGGTGATGGAAGCCCAGGGCACCAAGCTGACCAACAAGTATGCCGAAGGCTACCCCGCAAAGCGCTACTACGGCGGCTGTGAGTATGTGGATAAGGTAGAGGTACTGGCGATTGAACGCGCCAAGCAATTGTTTGGCGCAGACTACGCCAACGTGCAGCCTCATTCAGGCTCGCAGGCCAACTCTGCAGTTTATGCTGCGCTGTGTTCTCCGGGCGATACCGTACTGGGCATGAGCCTGGCTCACGGCGGCCACCTCACACACGGGGCCAAGGTGAATTTCTCCGGTAAAATGTATAAGGCCGTGCAGTATGGCATTAACCCGGAAACAGGCACGGTGGACTATGAAGAAGTGGCTGCGCTGGCACTTGAGCACAAGCCCAAAATGATCGTTGCCGGTTTTTCTGCCTACAGCCAGATTTTGGACTGGCAGAAGTTCCGCGACATCGCAGACAGCGTTGGCGCCTACCTGTTGGTGGACATGGCGCACGTCGCCGGTCTGGTTGCTGCGGGCGTATATCCTTCTCCTGTTCAGATTGCAGACGTTACTACAACCACTACGCACAAAACTCTGCGTGGCCCTCGCGCCGGCTTGATTCTGGCTAAAGCGAACGAAGCGCTTGAGAAGAAGCTCAACTCCGCTGTTTTCCCCGGCGGTCAGGGTGGTCCATTAATGCATGTTATTGCAGGTAAGGCCATCTGCTTCAAAGAAGCCATGAGTGAAGATTTTAAAAGCTACCAGCAGCAGGTAGTGGTAAATGCGCAAGCCATGGCTAAAACATTTATTGAACGCGGATTAAAAATTGTTTCAGGCGGCACAGAAAACCACTTGATGTTAGTGGACTTAATCGGCAAAGAATACACCGGTAAGGACGCAGACGCCGCATTGGGTAATGCAAACATTACGGTGAATAAAAACGCCGTGCCAAACGACCCACGCTCACCCTTTATCACCAGTGGTTTGCGCGTAGGTACACCAGCAGTCACTACTCGCGGTTTTGGTGAGGCAGAATGCATTGAACTGGCCAACTGGATGTGCGATGTACTGGACAGCCTGGAAAATGGCAGCTCAGAAAAGGTGATTGAAGAGGTGAAGGCAAAGGTTTTGGCTGTGTGTGCAAAACACCCGGTTTACGCCAGCTAGTATTGTGCTCTAGTAGGACCTGTTAACACTATTGCTAACAGTTATGCCAGAGCGAAAAAGCCCCAATTATTGGGGCTTTTTTTTGCGTTTCGCTTTTTTTAGCTCTCGTGATGTTGGTGCAGGTTGTCAAAGGCACACCGCCTGACAGCCTCGCATAGGGGCTTTTGAAATACTCCTTTCGCCGCATCAAAGCTATCAACACGTTATGTGGTAAACTTCGCGCAATTTCTCACCGCTGGATATCCGCTATGCACTGCCCCTTCTGCTCAGAGACCGATACCAAGGTCATCGACTCCCGTTTAGTGGCCGATGGCGGGCAGGTACGCAGACGGCGTGAATGCCTCACTTGCCATGAGCGTTTTACTACCTTTGAGGTGGCCGAGTTATTGATGCCAAAGATCATCAAGCACGATGGCACGCGCGAACCCTTCAACGAAGAAAAGCTGAGAAACGGCCTGCAGCGCGCATTGGAAAAACGTCCGGTGAGTGTGGAGGATGTGGAAGCCGCCTTGAATAACGTTAAACTCTACTTGCAGGCCTTAGGTGAGCGAGAAGTACAAAGCCTTGTGATAGGGGAGCGCGTGATGGAAGAGTTACGCAACCTGGATCAGGTAGCCTACGTGCGCTTTGCTTCTGTATACCGCAGTTTTCAAGATCTCAGCGAATTTCAGCAGGAGATTGATCGCCTGCAGGAAACCCCCGAATCATCGTAGCCATGACATTTAGTGAGCCAGATCGACAATTTATGCAGCGGGCCCTGCGCCTTGCAAAGCATGGCCTGAACACCACTACGCCAAACCCACGCGTGGCCTGTGTACTAGTGAAAGAGGGCGAGCCTATTGGTGAAGGTTGGCACCACTTGGCGGGAGGTCCTCATGCAGAAATTGTTGCCATCAACAATGTAAGTGATAGCTCACTTACCAGCAGAGCCACGGCTTACGTAACGCTGGAACCTTGCAGTCACCAAGGGAAAACCGGCCCCTGCGCCGATGCTCTCATTGCAGCGGGTATCTCGCGTTTGGTGTACGGCATGGAAGACCCAAACCCCGCAGTCGCTGGCAAGGGCCTGCAAAAGCTGCTCGACGCGGGTATTCAGGTAGACGGCCCTTTAATGGAAGACGCCGCTCGCGCCTTGAACCCTGGCTTTACCAAACGTATGAATTCTGGCCTGCCCTATGTGCGTTGCAAGCTGGCAATGAGCCTAGATGGCCGCACCGCTATGGCCAGTGGCGAGAGCAAGTGGATTACCGGGCCGTCGGCGCGCAAGGATGTACAGCGCTTGAGGGCGCGCTCCTGTGCCATCGTTACCGGTGTGGATTCAGTTTTATTGGATGACCCGATGCTCACTGTCCGTTTGCCCGATACCGAACGGCAACCTCTGAGAGTAATTGTGGACAGCCAGTTAAGGGTGCCACTGAAAGCGGAAATATTTTCTCAGCCGGGCAGAACCATCATTGCTACCTGTAATGCCTCTGCGGCTTCGGCGTCAGCACTTGAGTGCTGGGTGCTGCCTGAAAAAAATGGCAGAGTTGATTTACGCGCTCTTGCCACTACCTTGGCTGAGCAGGGTTGCAACGAAATACTGCTGGAAACTGGTGCTACTCTTGCGGGAGCATTCGTGGGCGAGGGCCTGGTAGATGAGCTGGTGGTGTATATGGCCGCTATGCTTATGGGCAGCCAGGCAAGGCCATTGCTGGAACTCCCTATCAATACCATGGGGGCCTCATTGGAATTATGCATTCAGGATATACGCGCAGTCGGCCCGGACTGGCGTATAACCGCTACACCGGATACGGAATCGTAAGCCATGTTTACCGGCATTATTGAAGATATTGGTGAAATTGTTAGCGTGGAAAAGCGCAGTGGCGATGTTCGTTTGCGGGTACGAAGTAACAAATTATTGCTGGCAGACATTGCCCCTGGGGATTCCATCGCAACCAACGGAGTATGCCTAACTGCGGTTGAGCTACCAGGAGATGGCTATATCGCCGATGTTTCCGTGGAAACACTAAACCTTACCACCGTGGGCGAATGGAAAAGCGGGAGTAAGGTTAATTTGGAAAAGGCGCTTACACCCCAGTCCCGTTTGGGTGGGCATATTGTCAGCGGCCATGTTGATGGCATTGGTGAAGTTGTATCGCGGCAAGTGGATGCACGCTCAGAGCGCTTTGTGATTCGCGCACCTGAGGCGCTGGCAAAATACATCGCCCACAAAGGCTCGATAACTGTAGACGGCACAAGCCTGACAGTTAATGTGGTAGATGGCGCAGAGTTTGAACTCAATATTGTGCCGCATACCTTGCAGGAGACTGTGATCGGCAACTATCAGCCGAGCACGAGAGTAAACCTCGAAGTGGACCTTATAGCGCGCTATCTTGAGCGATTATTAATGGGTGATAAGGCCGCACACAGCAGTGCAGGTACTAGCATCAGCGAATCCTTTCTGGCAGAAAACGGCTATTTAAAATAGGTAACGAATATATGGCTCTTAATACCATCGAAGAAATTATCGACGATATTCGCCAGGGGAAAATGGTGATCCTCATGGACGATGAGGACCGCGAAAACGAAGGTGATATTATTATGGCGGCCGATCAGGTGCGTGCAGAAGATATCAACTTTATGGCGCGACATGCGCGCGGCTTGATCTGCCTCACGCTTACACAAGAGCGCTGCAAACAACTGGATTTGCCCTTGATGGTCAGCGACAACCGCTCCGTGCACTCCACCAACTTTACCGTATCTATTGAAGCCGCAGATGGGGTAGAAACGGGCATTTCCGCCGCCGACCGGGCAAGAACCGTGCGCGCGGCTGTAGCCAGAGATGCCAAGCCAAGAGACGTTGTGCAGCCGGGGCATATTTTCCCGGTAATGGCGCAACCGGGCGGCGTACTTAGCCGCGCAGGTCATACAGAAGCAGGTTGTGACCTGGCGAAACTGGCGGGCCTGGAGCCTGCATCGGTTATTGTAGAGGTGATGAACGAAGACGGCAGCATGGCGCGCCGGCCAGACTTGGAAAAATTCGCACAACAGCACAATATTAAAATTGGCACCATTGCCGATTTAATTCAGTACCGCATGGTGCATGAAAAAACGGTTAGTTGTATTAATGAGCGAACAGTACAGACCGAGTTTGGCGAATTTGTGCTAAAAACCTATAAAGACTCCGCGCGAGATGAGCTTAATTTTGCGTTGATAAAAGGCGAGATAAATCCCGAAGAGCCGGTATTGGTGAGGGTACATGTGGGTAATACCGTGAGAGACGTACTCACCATACAGGGCGCTAACCAGCAAACGCGGCCGTGGAATTTTCAGGCAGCCATGCGTGAGGTCGAAAAAGAGGGCAGCGGTGTACTGGTACTTATTTGTCACAATGAAACCACCACCGAAATCGAAGAAAGCATAGACTGGTTACTATCTGGTAAGCAGCAGCGACCCAAGCAGGATATTGGCTACAAGTTGGTAGGCACCGGCTCACAAATTCTGCAGGATTTAAATATTAAAAAAATGCGCCTGATGAGCGCGCCTTTAAAATTCAGCGCAATTTCCGGATTTAACCTGGAAGTTGTGGAATACGTTAAAAACGACTAACGGAAAGATTATGACCATTAAAGTAATTGAAGGTGATTTTAAAAAAGCCTCCGGTAAATATGCCTTGCTGGTGAGTCGCTGGAACAGTTTTGTAGTGGAACACTTAAAAGATGGGGCCATCGATACGCTGCGCAGACACGGTGTGAGCGATGAGGATATCGACATTATATATGCGCCCGGTGCTTTTGAATTTCCGCTTGCAGCCCAAAAAATTGCCGGGTCTAAAAAGTACCATGCCATTGTTGCACTGGGTGCTGTAATTCGCGGGGGAACCCCGCATTTTGATTACGTGGCCGGTGAGTGTACAAAGGGCTTGGCACAGGTATCGCTGAGTGCAGGAATACCCATCTCCTTCGGTGTATTAACCGTGGACTCCATCGAGCAGGCCATAGAACGCTCTGGAACCAAAGCGGGTAATAAAGGCTCAGAGGCTGCAGAAACCGCTCTTGAAATGGTTTCTCTGTTGAGCAAAGTTTAGAGGTTGGATAAAACGACAATGAAAGTATCCGCAGCAACACGCAGCCGCGCTCGTCACTATGCCATGCAGGCCATTTACCAATGGCAGATGAATGACAGCCCGTTGAATACTATCGAGGCAGAGTTTCACACCGACAACGACATGTCGAAAGTGGACACAGAGTATTTTCATGAAATATTCCACGGAGTGGCCGCCGATAAAACGGTTCTTGATAAAAGTTTCGAGCCGTATCTAAAGGGGCTAACGCTGGACAAACTCGACCCTGTTACGCTCGCATTGCTGCGTCAGGCCTGCTACGAATTTAAAAACCGCATTGATGTTCCCTACAAGGTAGTGATTAACGAGGCGGTGAATTTGGCGAAGAAGTTTGGTGCCGAAGACAGCCATAAGTTCGTGAATGGTGTGCTCGATAAAGTTGCCGTTGATCTACGAGAGCCTGAAGTCAGAAGCGCCAGAAAGTAATTGGCGCTGATCTATGGGCGAATTTGAGCTAATTAATCAGTACTTCAAACGCGATACCTCCGGCAGTAGTGTAGTTTTGGGGGTAGGGGACGACTGCTCCCTGCTGCAGCTTCCCGCCGAAAAGCAACTGGCCATCTCCGTTGATACCCTTCTTGCCGATGTTCATTTTCCCGCAGATGGTGACCCCGAAGCCATCGCCGAGCGGGCCCTTTGTGTTTCTTTAAGCGATCTCGCCGCCATGGGGGCCAAGCCACTCTGGTTTACGCTCGCGTTGACGCTGCCCGAGGCCAATGAAGCCTGGGTATCAGCATTCAGTAGAGGATTGTTCCGTGCGGCTAATACATACGGCTGTGAGCTGGTGGGTGGCGACACCACCAGAGGGCCCTTAAGCATCAGCGTGCAGGTGATGGGCAGCGTAGAGCCGCATCTGGCCATGAAGCGCTCTGGCGCGGCCGTCGGTGATTTGCTCTTTGTTTCGGGCACCCTGGGGGACGGGGCCGCAGCGCTCGCTGTATTAAATGGCAGCATAAAAGTGGACGATGAGTCTTCTCAGTATTTGAGCGGGCGCTACTACCACCCGGAGCCCCGCCTTGCGCTGGCACAAACGCTGGCACCTTTGGCCAGCGCAGCGATAGATGTTTCTGATGGCCTTGTGGCGGATTTGGGTCATATCTGCAAGGCCAGTAGTGTGGCGGCAACAGTATTTGTTGAGCGCCTGCCGCTGTCATCTGCGATCTTGAAATGTGCAGCTACGCCACAGCAATACCAGTGGGCGCTCAGTGGTGGAGATGACTATCAACTGTGTTTTACTGTAGCCCCCGCAAATATTGCTCAGGTGGAGCAGTTAATAGCAGCCGGTCTGGATGCTACAAACATCGGAGAAATTACCGAGGGTAAAGGCGTACACTGTCGGTTAATTGATCACCCCTTTGAAATAGAGGGTACAGGATACAATCACTTTGACTAATCCCAGCTTACTTACAGTATTCCGCGATCCCCGATTATTGCTGGCTTTTGGCTTTGGTAGCGGTTTGAGCCCCATTGTGCCCGGCACGCTTGGTACGTTGATTGCTGTGCCGTTCTGGTTCGTGCTCGCGCTGCTTCCACTGCCATGGTATCTGCTGGCGCTTGTGGTGGCAGGCCTGTTGGGTATCCACTTGTGTGGCTACGCCTCCAATAAGTTAGGCGTGCACGATCACAAAGGTATCGTTTGGGATGAGTTTGTTGGATTTTGGCTCACCATGGTGGCGATACCTTACTCGTGGCAAACCCTCGTCGCAGGCTTCGTATTATTTCGCTTGTTCGACATGCTTAAGCCCTGGCCCATTAGCTGGGTAGATAAGCACGTGCATGGAGGGTTTGGAATAATGATTGACGATATATTAGCCGGCATTGCCGCAGGAGCTTGTTTGCATTTGCTGCTGCATTTTGGCGTACTGGCTTAGGAGTGGTAAAGGTAGATGTTAAGGGACAATATAATTCTGCAAAGCATCGCAGGCTTGTTTATTTTAGGCCTATGTTCGGCGGTAAGCGCAGTAGAAAGAATTGAAGTAAAAGGTTTATTCAGCGGCAGTGCTGTTCTACTTATTGATGGCAAACAACGTTTGCTGAAAAAGGGAAAAACCTCACCAGAAGGTGTGCGTTTGTTGGAGGCCGATAGCAGGCAAGCCACCGTTGAAGTCGATGGCAAGCAGCAGACTCTGCGGCTATCTCGGCGTGTGGGTGCTGAGTACAGTGAACCTAAATATGCAGAAGTACGGCTTCCAAGTGGTGATTTTGGCCACTATGTTACCAGCGGCCGCATTAATGCCAGCTCTGTGCAGTTTATGGTGGATACTGGAGCCAGCGTGATAGCAATAAGCTCACAGGGAGCAAGCGCGCTGGGTCTTTCATTTAGAGACGGCGCACCTGTTCAGGTTGCGACAGCAAATGGGATGGTTGCTGGTTTTCAGATTACTCTCAATAGCGTTTCGGTGGGCAATCTCACATTAAATAATGTTACGGCGGTTGTAATTGAAGGGGATTCCCCCAATACCATACTGCTTGGCAACAGCTTTCTCAGTCGCGTGAATATGCGGGTTGAAGAAGGCGTTTTGATCCTTCAGTCCAGATATTAGGCCCCTATTGATCGTGTCCGTAAAATACGTTGAATCCTCCAAATTGCCCACTTCCTGGGGTATGTTCGAAATGCATGGCTTTGCCGATGATAGCAACGACAAAGAGCATGTTGTGCTTAGCATGGGGGATCTCAGCGGTGACCAGCCCGTGCTTGTGCGCATACATTCCGAGTGTTTAACGGGAGACGCGCTGTTCTCCCTGCGCTGTGATTGTGGCGCTCAGCTACAGGCCGCTATGCATCGTATAGCTGTAGAAGGTAGGGGCGCCATTTTTTATCTGCGACAGGAAGGGCGCGGTATAGGTTTGATCAACAAAATTCGCGCTTACCACCTGCAGGACAAGGGCGCGGATACCGTAGAAGCAAACGAACAACTCGGTTTTGGCGCCGACATGCGTGACTACTCCATGCTTAAAGCCATGTTCGATAAAATGGGCATAGACAAAGTAAAGCTCATGACCAATAACCCGAGGAAAATGGAAGCGCTACGGGAATTGGGCATCAACGCGGTTGAACGCCTGCCGCACGAAACCGGCCGAAACCCTCACAATGCACATTACCTGGAAACAAAAAGGGGCAAACTCGGACACCTATTCCAAGCTGAAGGCGAAGACACTTAGCGGCCAGCTTGCCCAGCGGCGGAAAATTTACTGCTGTTTAACAAATATTAAATCTTCTGTGGCGAAGTCCAGCTCTCGCGCAGTTTCAATAAATTTATTTTTAAGCTCATCGCTTACCGTTGGTGTTCTGGAAAGAAACCAAAGGTAATCTTCTCCAGAGCTCACAAATGAATATTGGTAGTTCTCTTTATCTAGTTCGAAAATTATATAGGGGCCATAAAAGGGTCCGAAAAAAGATACTTTTAGGTATCCGGTATTAGCGTCTCCGGCGAGTTTGGCTTTGCCGATGGCGTCCTTCCATTCATTGTTACTGCTCGATAAGCCCCTGTTTACGACCTTTACTGTACCGTCTTTTTCGATTGAATAGCTTGCAGTAACCTGTTCCAAACCTCTTTCGAATCGATGATCGAGCCTGGCAATTTCGTACCATTTGCCTGCGTATTTTTCCAGTTCAAAGCCAGAAACCGGTTTGATATTTTCTGGCGGCGCAGCGCAAGAGCTCAAACACAGAGATAGTGCCAATAGGTAAACTATTTTCATTGTTTTTCTCTTTATTTGCTTAGTTATCTGTTATTTATATTTCGATATTTTACAAAGCCTGAGCGTTATACGGCTGCTGAGGATATTCGTTTCACACTACGCTGTTGAAATGTTCTCGCAGAGTTCTTTGCTATATTCCCGCTTCTGTGTTTTGCCCAGGTATAGCATGAGCTCCCATGGGTTTTTGCAGGCGTTTCTAATGCAATTGCGTGCAGATCTAGCGCGATACGCTCATGGCTATTGCTATTGGCTCAAGTAAATAGTGGCGCCTCAATCCGTTGGCTCCCTGTTCTGTTGTTATTGCTTTCCCTGGATTTGCGTCCGGCGTTGTTTTCCAGTTAAGCCTGCTAGACTTAGGTATAGCTAATGAGATGAGCCCTTACAGTGGCAGAATCGCACTCCCCCTCAGATACTGGCTCTAGCGTAAAAGCCGGTTACAAGCAAGAAGTCGGCGTAAACCGCAGGAAACTGCTGGAGCGGACAGCCACAGTGTGGATGTTGCTGCAGTTGTTTGTCTATAGCTGCAGGCTTATGGTCACAGGCTTAGAAGGTGCCTCACTCATTGCTGCCGCCTGCTTGATTACCACGGCGGCAGTACTCCTGCTGTCGCGCAGAGGCTTTAGTGCGCGAATTTTATCGAAGGTATTACTGCTATCCATTACTCTGCCCATTATGGCGCTGAGCTATTACTACGATGGGATTCACAGCCCCTTTCTTATCCTTATCGTATTTATCCCGGTAGCCGCTTTTATGCTGGTAAGCCGGCCGGCAGGCTGGGTGGCCACAGCGATTGTTTGTACCTATTTTGTGGTTTTGGGCCTGCTGGATCTAAGGGGCTATCCCTGGCCTATACATGATCTGGATACGCAGCAGCTTTCTATTGCTACAACCGCCTCCTTTGTGCTGGTTATGTGCTGTATCAGCGGAATAGGCTGGTATTACTCACGCATGTATGACGCCTTTTACTTTTCCATGAAACGCTCTAATCAGGAGCTAAAGCGAACGGCGCAGTATAAGTCGCAGTTCCTCTCCAATATGTCTCACGAATTTCGCACACCCCTAAATTCTATTATCGGTTTTTCCCGCAGGTTGGAGCGCAATCTGCGGGAAAAGCTGGATGAGCGGGATATTAACGGGCTACAGGCTATTTTGAGAAATGGCGAGAACATGCAAGTGTTGGTAGACGATGTGCTGGACATGGCGAAAATAGAAGCCGGAGAAGTGAGTGCAAAGCTGGAGCAAGTGGATGTCTCTAAAACGGTTCGCCAGGTAGTGACTAACTTTAAGGATAAAGCTCAAGAAAAAGGGCTTACTCTCGGGCTCGAGCTTGGACAAAGTTGCTGCCAGTTTCGGTATAAAACGGATGCCGAAAAACTAAGCCAGGTATTAACCAACCTGCTATCGAATGCTGTGAAATACACCGACGATGGTTCAATAGTTCTCAGCCTTGGTGAAAAATCAGACCGGCCAGGGATCTATGTCATCTCAGTAACTGATACTGGCCGAGGTATTTGCGAACAGGATATTGGTTCCCTGTTCAATCAATTTAGTCGCTCGAAAACGGTGGAGCGAAGCAACATTGTCGGTTCCGGGCTCGGCTTGGCGCTCACCAATGAGCTAGTAAAATTACTGCATGGCAAAATAACCGTGGATAGTGATATGGGCAAGGGCACCACCTTTAGCGTTTATCTGCCAGTTTAGGGTCAGCAGGGGGGGGTAGAGCCTGAGAAATAAGCTCCACGGGGACAATGCCTATCTTTAAAAACCTTTCTTCTCTGCAAGCAAGCTCCCGGCGTTTCAGGTAATTAATTTACATGCTGCCCCAATATCCTGGCTAGGCAAGTCTATACTTAGACTGAATTTTTCTGGAAGCTCGCCTCGATGCAGGACCCAATTAACAGCGCCAACGAAAATTACCTACAGCACCTTATTTCCCTGCCGAGCGCCTGTTCCATTAGGGTTGAGAAGGACATTCTGCTCGCCAGCAGGGAGTGTCTGTTTGCTGCTGGCAAGGAGCTGGACCTTCAAGCACTCTATCGTTTGCGCGGCAAAACCTTGATTCAGCCCCTTAGCTTGAACCTGTCCATCGCTGAGGCCTTCGATGCGGCGTCTCTAACGGCGAGTGTGGAAAGCTACCTTCAAGCAGACCCGGTATTACTGGAGTTGTTCGAACAAAGTGATATTAAGCCGCTGGTGAGGCAAGGCTGCGGGATGGTGTGTGACTACAGCAGCCTGCGGCAGTGCTTATGGTTGATGCAGAAATGCTACCCCAATGAATTTGAGCGAGGCTTATTTTGTGCGGTGTTTACGGCGGCGCTCTACAGGCGCAAGGGCTATGAAGATAAAAACATCATAAATGCGTTTTTTGCCGCTTTGGTGCACGATATCGCTTATCTGTTTATCAAGCCCTTGTCTCAACGCAGCAATGAAGAGCTTAAGCCTCAGGAATGGCAGCAGCTCTGCCTGCACCCCGAGTTAGCCTACGAACTGCTGAGTTTCTTGCCCCTCCTGCCCTCGACTATTTCACGGGCGGTGCTGGAACACCACGAAGAAGTGGACGGTTCTGGCTACCCCTCTGGCAAGCTGGCCAAGCAATTGGCACCTCTCGGGCGGATGATTCACTTGCTGGATAGTGTACACGCAATTTATACCACCCATTTTCGGCCGCGAGCGAGAACGTTGCACGACTTAGTGCCTATCGTGCAAATGAATCAGATGTCTCGCCCCGGCATGCCCGCTGCGGATCTAATTTCTTTTTTGCGCCTTGGCAGTGTGACCTCAAGCTGTAGCGTGCCGGAAGAATTAATGCCGCTGTTTATTACTCAGGTAAAAGAACGGCATAGCTACATTAGAGACTTTGTTCAGCAGGCGGAAACCTTTATTGAGCAAAACCAAATGTCCATTGCAAACGCAAAGCTGTTCGCGCTTAGTCGTATGCTGGACCATATCTGTGTTTCCATGAACCAGTCGGGTTTGATTAACGATGCCTATATGCGTTGGCTGGATCAGGTTATGGTGCACAAACTGGATCATGCCTATCGGGAGGTGGAAGACGCATTTTTGATGATGCAGGAAGTGCTCTACCACATTCAGGGTTTTATTTTGCGCATGCAATCCATTGTGGAAGAGCAGAATCCCCCTGTGACTAACCTTACGCCCATATGGGCGCCGGATAGAAGCCTATCGCTCATCGAAGGAAGTGCTTCTGTTGTCGGTGCTCACGAGAGCACAAAAAAAGCGCTGGAGAATTTTGAGCGCAAAAGTGTACCGCCCCTGCCGGGAGAGCTTAAAAATCTTTGGGTGAGTAAGGTGAGGAAAATAGGCCCTTAGTGCAACTATTGCAGCAAGGGGCGGACTATAGCGGTGAGTATTTAACGGGGCTTAGACTGCTCAATTCCCGGCGTAGAGATTGTTTTTTGCCATGCCTGATGCCAGCGTATAAGTTCCAGTAGTGGCTTTGGTCGACAGAAAAGAAAACCTTGATAGCCATCAACACCCAGGTCGTTAACCACTTGAAGGTCGCTAGATTCAGAAACCCCCTCGGCAATTAAGCGTAAACCCATTTCTGTGGTGACCTTGCGAATAGATTCAACAATGACCCGCAGCACCCGGTCCCTGTGGATGCCATCGATGAGCTGTGCGTCCAGTTTAATTTCATTAAAGGGCAGGTTTTTCAATTGCCGCAAATTGGTAAAGCCTGCGCCAAAATCGTCCAGCGATAATTGAAAACCGTGGATGCGCAAGCGATTTAAATTTTTAAGTTGGTTTTCTTCTCGTATGGCGTGATTCTCGGTGATTTCCAGTATCACTTTCTCTTTGGGCACTTGGAAGCGCTGCAAATAATCACTCAGGCTTTCGGGCAGTAAATTGTTGTAGAGTTGCAGCGGTGAAATATTGATGGCCAAGCTGCAATCGCAGTTTTCTTTTTGGCAAAATTCCATAAATTGCGGTAAGGCAGAGATCAGAGTTGCGTCAGTGAGCGCTTCAATAAGCTCAAACCGTTCGGCAACAGGCAGAAAGGCAGCGGGAGATACTACACCGCCAGATCCCATATCGAGCCTAACCAGACATTCCAGCCCGAGCACACTGTTGTCTATCGATGAAATTTTGGGTTGGAAATAGCTGAGAACGCGGTTGTCTTTAATGGCCTGATAAACTTCGCGGCGCTTAAGTACTTTTTCGCGGCGGGAGACTTGGGGAAAGTAGCTTTTAATACGCTTCACCATAAAGGCGATGAGCGTCTTTTCCAATGGTTTTTCAGCGGAGCCCAGCACGCGCAGATTGTAGTTACTGATGACCTCCAGCGTGAAGTCCAGAATTTTTTTATCCAGCGCAGACATGACAATAATACCGCCCCGGTAATGCATCTCGTTTAGCTGATGGATAAGTTCCAGGCCGTCCATGCCGTCCATATGCAAATCGATGAACAAGGCCTCGTAAGCGGCGGGATCTCTCTCCAGCTTATGCAGCGCCTCCTCACCACTGTGACAATAGTCCACCTGTGTGATGCCGAAGTCCTTCAGCATCGCAGTGAGTAATTGGCAGATAGCTCGTGAATCATCAATTACCAGAACAGAGGTTTCTGCGTGATCCTTGGCAAAATCCATGATATGTCGTCCATACGCTAGGTATGTAAGTTATAGCTGCTTTGGCGGATAGAATGTAGGGAGAAAAGGAAAACGGCGCAGGAAATTGCGAAATATCAGGATTTGATCAAAAAAAAACCATATTGAGTTTTGCTTGGCATCGTGCGCACCCGCTAGGTGCGCACGATGAGGAGGTTAAGCTGTCGCTTGTGGCTCAGCTTTCTGCTGCGCTTTGCGCTGGCGCAGAATAATCTGTGGGATAGCACCCAGAGAGTGAAGATGTGCGTGAGTCCAGGCGATCCAGCCCTTATTAAACCATTCAAAAAGTGTGTCTTTGTCCAGGGTTTCGTGCAACTTCTTCTCGTTGATTACGTACAGGTCGTCCAGGCGCACCTGCCCGTTCTCGAACTTAACGGTGGCTTTGTAGGGTTCGAATAGCTCCTTTTCAGCCACGGCCTTGGTAAATTCTTCAGTGCGCTTGAAGGTGCCGTCCACAGCTTCCAGGAAGTTTACGATCTCTTTCAACGTGTCGGTGGGCTCGTCTTCAGCTTTAAACAGGGCGTCGCCCTCACCACTGGCAAAGTGCGGAGCCTTGGCATCGAACATAACTACTTTTTCAGGGGTAAGTACAAAGGGGTAACGGCGCACAAAGGCTGGAACGTAGGTGTTTTCCCAGTCGTCACCCATGTCATGGCTGCTCTCTTTGAGGGAGAGAATGGCCATGGGCATGTACTCGTCTTTGGAGTTTTTGATGAACAGTACCGGAAAGTCGCGCGAAGCCTGGAAAAACTCAACGCCGCCAAGAGGCACGGAGTTTACATTGGCTGCATACGCGTAGTTTTGTTTGCGGTCCAGTTTAAGATCGACGTGTTTCTTTTTTTCAAGAGCCACTGGCTCCTGGTAGAACATTAAGGCTGCCATAATAATTATTTCTTTTCTGCAATAGAGAACGGGCTTAACTCAGCCCCCAACGGAGCGCCGATGTTAGCAAGCTTTAGTGTTCGACAAAAGCCCGTTCAATCACGTATTGGCCTTGTTTTCCGTTGCGTGCTTCGGCAAAGCCCAGTCCATCCAGTATTGTGCAGGTATCTTTCAGCATGCTCGGGCTGCCGCAGATCATAAAGCGGTCCTGTTCCGGATTTACTGCGGGTAATGCTAGCTTGCTGCTCAAAGAGCCATCCGCCAGGGCATCGGTCAGTCGGCCCTTGTTCACATAGTCTTCTCGCGTAACCGTTGGGTAGTACAAGAGTTTCTCTCGTATCTCGTCACCAAAATACTCGTTGTTGGGCAGGGTATTGCGGATGAAGGCCTGATAGGCCAGCTCGTTGACGGTGCGCACGCCATGGGTGAGTATCACCTTGTCATATTGCTCGTAAACCTCCGGGTCTTTGATGATGCTCATAAACGGCGCCAGCCCGGTGCCCGTGCTGATAAGCCACAGCCGCTTGCCGGGCAGCAGGGCGTCAGTCACCAGTGTGCCGGTGGACTTGCGGTTAACGAGGATCTGATCACCGGGCTTAATGTGTTGTAATTGCGAGGTTAAGGGGCCATTGGGAACCTTAATGCTGAAAAACTCCAGGTGATCCTCGTAGTTTGCGCTAGTAATACTGTAGGCCCGCAGTAGGGGTCGACCATCATCCTGCTCCAGGCCCATCATGGTGAAGTGGCCGTTGCGGAAGCGAAAACCTGGATCGCGGGTTGTTTTAAAGCTGAACAGCTTGTCTGTCCAATGATGAACTTCCAGTACTTCTTCTTTCAGAATGTTGTTGGTCATTGCTTAAATCCGGGTAATCTTTGATTGAGTAAATCATAATCAATACGTATCATTCGGATAAGCGGTTTATAACGATATTTGATATTGGTTTTTCCGATAATGAAGTACACCCTAAGACAGCTCCAGGTTTTTCTCGCTGTTGCCCACCACCAAAATGTGTCGCGGGCGGCGGATGAGTTGGCGATGTCGCAGTCATCGGTGAGTGGTGCTCTTAAGGATCTTGAAACACAATTCGATATCCAGTTATTCGACCGTATTGGCAAGCGCCTGCAAATCAACGAGCTTGGCCTGCGCCTGCGATCAAAAGCGGAAGCTCTGCTGGCCGAGGCTCAGGAGCTTGAGTCTGAATTTACGCGGCACACTCTCGTTGGAGAGCTGAAAGTAGGGGCGACGCTCACCATCGGCAATTACCTCTGTGTGAGTTTAATTAACCAGTACATGCAGCAAGGTTCGCAGGCCCGTGTGCAGCTGGAAGTTGCCAATACCAGCACCATTGCCCAGCAAATTCTCGATTTTAAAATCGATATCGGCATGATAGAGGGTGAGCTACAGCACCCGGATTTACTGATACTGCCGTGGCGGGAAGACGAACTGGTGTGCTTCTGCGCGCCTGCTCACCCCTACGCCGGCCTGGACACCCTTTCTGATAAGCAGCTGCAAGCGGCCAGCTGGATATTGCGTGAGCAAGGTTCGGGAACCCGACAGACCTTTGATCGGGCTGCAGGCTCGAGGCTGCACAGTTTGAACATTGCTCTGGAGTTACAACATACCGAAGCCATTAAGCGAGCTGTGGAGCAGGGGCTTGGTATTTCCTGCTTATCCTCTATTGCATTAAAAGATGCCTTTGATCGGGGAACGCTGGTGCCCTTGCTTACCCCGCAGCTGCCCTTAGGGCGAAACCTGTATTTGGTGTTACATCGCCACAAATACCGCAGCGAGGGTATTCGCTCGTGGCTGGCTATTTGTAATCGCTCTTAGGTTTGATCCACTTCAGGTTGTGTTTTTAGCGGCTGGCTAAAATACGCCCTATGAACTTATGCATTTCAGATATGGACAAAAGCTTTCTTAGTGCCTTCGAGAACTCCACTCTCGATGTATCGGCTTTTCGCCATCGGGAACATCTTAGGCTGGCCTACGTACTGTTGGTGCTTAATGATGTGAAAACCGCACATTTTAAAGTGCGTGTTGGCCTGCGGCGTTTGTTACATGAAAATGCCGTAAGCAGCGAATATCATGAAACCCTGACGCTCGCCTGGATGCAGGCAGTAAAGCATTTTATGTTTCTTACTGAGTCTGCCAGTTGTTTTGAGCACTTCATCGAGCAGAATGAAATTCTGTTGGACAAGGAGATTATGTTCACCCACTATAGCCGCAGTTTGATTGCTGATGAGAAGTCCAGACGAGAGTTTATCCCCCCCGACCTGGAACCAATTCCAAGCCATTAATTTTTAGCCCCCACAAAAAACAGCCTAAACTCAAGCAAAGAAAAAAGCCGAGAATTCCCCACGATGTACAACAGGTTTCAAGACATTAATATTGTCGATATTGATCAGGAGCACATGCTTGGTCGCATTCATTCGCTGGAAAAAAGCAGTGCCTTGGATGGCCCAGGTTTGCGGGTAGTGGTGTTCATGCAAGGTTGTCAGTTTCGCTGTAAATACTGCCACAACCGTGACAGTTGGGATATGAATGGTGGCAGCCTTTATTCTGTTGCAGAGATTATTGAACAAATACTGCCCTTCCGCAGTTTTCTGGATGCCTCAAAAGGTGGCGTGACTGTGTCCGGCGGTGAGGCCATGCTGCAAGCGGAGTTTGTATCGCTGCTGTTTCGTCAGCTTAAAAAACTGGGTTTTCATACCTGTTTGGATACCAATGGCTACGTGAAAGAGCAGTTTTACGGCCCCAAGCTTGATGAGCTGTTAGCGCATACAGATCTGGTACTGTTGGATATCAAGCATATCAATCGAAGCAAGCACGAGCGCCTGGTTGGTGTGAGCAATGACCGTCCAAGAAATTTTGCGCGTTATCTGGCGGATGTGAATCACCCCGCCTGGATCCGGCACGTCTTGGTGCCCGGCTATACCGACGAGGAAGAGGATTTACGTGCGCTGGCGAAGTTCCTGCAGCCCATGAGCAATGTGCAGAAGATAGAGTTACTGCCTTATCACCGGATGGGCAAATCAAAGTGGGAAGAAATGGGCTTTGAGTACCCGCTGGAAGATCTTGAGCCTCCGTCGGCGGAGCAGGTGAAAGAGATTGTTAAAATGTTTCACGAAGATTATGGGCTGAAAGTGATCCACGCCTAACAGCCCCGCAGATTGCTTGCTTTACAGAAAAATCAATGAATTCTCATTTCAAAATCAGCCGGGTTGAGCGGCGTTAGCTGCTGTGCCGACATTTTGCTAAGGGCAGAGCTGCCCGCAGGCTGAGGCAAGCACCAGTTGGTCGCGCTCGAGTATTCGGGTGCAGGCATATCTTGATAAAACAGTGTTAAATCGATGTTAGGCATCAGTTCATTGGTAACGTACATGGCTCGAGCTTTTACGTCGGTATCTGCAATCCAGTTAGTGGCGCTCCAGCCAATAAGATATTCATTGCAGTACTTTTCTGCGCCAATGGGGCTTACGAAGGCCACCTGGTAATCGATATCCCAAAAATATTTCATCATGGCCACCTCAAATAGCATTGCCACATCTTCGTATTGGCTGCTATAGGAATACATGTCGGCTGCCGCATCCGCTTCAAACTCATCCCCCGCTTCTGCGGCGCTGTATGCGGCCTGCGCTGCACTTGGGTCGTCTCCATGGAACATCACCTTTGCCAGACCGGAAAGCACACTAGATTGCAGGGGCTGCTGACGGCTGAGCCTGTCAGACAAGCTGCCACTGGCGAAGTCGTCAATGGCCTGGTAAACCCGCCGGCTGCGGTTGATGTCATCGTAGCTTTGGTAGGGCAGATAGTCGTTAACATGAGCCAGCTCGTGCAGCAGCAGGCGAGCGTTGATCAGCAGTACATCGTTGAAATCGCGCGGGTTTTCGTCGTGCAGGGAGCCGTAGTTAAATGCGTAGGTTCCGTTTTTTAAGTGACGGCCCCAGGCGCGCAGAGAAAGTGGATCAGAAAAGCCTGCACGATAATCCTGCTTGCGGTTGATGGTTTGTTTTTCGTCTACGCTGGTCCAGAGGTAGTTCGGGTCAAGGTAGATGGCGCCAGTGGCGCTCCAGTAGTAGGCGGGCCGAATATCGTCATCGATAACAATAGCCGTTAAGCCGCGGAACAGGATGAGCATCTCTTGTGGGTATTGCTGCAGCAGTTGTTCGAAGCGCTCGGCCATCCAGTCGTGAGACACCAGCAAGCGGCCCATAATGTCTTGTACCCCCGGGTTACTCACTTCCATGCCCAGTAGAGGGAGGGTGTTGAGGTTGCAGAATTCCACTTGTTGGTCTGCCAGTGCGCAGCTGTATAGCGCATTGGCATAAGTACCGTTGCTTTTCCATACTGCCACATCCTCCAAACTATCAGAGTTGTCCGGGTCTTCGCCGGGCGCTGCGTTGGATTGTGGCACGGGTACGAGTGTGCCGTCGCTGCCACCACAGGATGCCAGGCCAAGAACTACAGGGAAAAAAATTGTGCAAATCAATTTGCGGTACATGCTCCACCTCTCTCGAGCCGATATTTGTGGGGTAATTATGCCAAGTTTTACGAGACTTGCCTGTAAAAGGATGTTTCTGGACCGGGGCCTTTTAACACAGGTTTAATGTACTCCCCTGCCAGCAATATTTCGTAATCAAGGGGTGGCCGCCCCGACGGGCTGTGTGGTGTCGCCCGCTAAGCTGCGCTCAAAGCGCTTTTCAGTGTGAAAATACAGGCCCTAGTTTAAGTCTCCCCACAGAGATTGAATAACCGCCAGCGCGGCTACGGGTGCAGTTTCGGTACGAAACACCCTTGGCCCCATTGTCAGCGGCTTAAAGCCCGCATTCTGTGCAGCAGTGATTTCATTGTCGCTGAGGCCGCCCTCTGGGCCAACCAGCAAGGCAGTGGAAGCGGGCTTTGTATACTCACCGATTTTATTGTTGGAGCGGTGATGCAGTACCAGTTTCAGCTCTGCTTGAGTTTGTTGCAGGTAATTTTCCAATGTTAATGCTTGCACAAGTTCCGGCAGCCGGTTGCGCTGGCATTGCTCGCAGGAGGCGATCAGGATCTTCTGCCACTGGCGGTAGCGTTTTTGCAGCCGTTCGGGCTGTAATTTCACTTCTGTGCGCTCGGTGAAAAGCGGCACTATGCGGCTCACTCCAAGTTCAGTGGCTTTTTGTAGTACCCAGTCAAAACGCTCGCCGCGGGAAAGGCCGATGGCCAGCTCAGTGCAAAGTGGCGACTCTCTGTCGATGTCTCGGCAATGGGTAATTTCAAGTGTGCAGGTTTTTTTTGAGATGCTCTCAATCGTTGCGGAATATTCCTTACCGCTGTTATCAAACACAAGCAGTTCGCGCCCCACTTGCATGCGCAGTACTTTTACCAGATGGTGAGCGGCTTCTTCTTCCAGTTCCAGCGGGCGAGAGAGTGAGAGGGTTTGGGCTGTGTAAATGCGGGGAATGCGCATAAAGAGAGAATTGGCAGAGAGTGTCTGCCAATTCTATAGGATGCTCGCGGAGTTATTCAATAATTCCAAGATTTCGCACAATGGTGGATGTTGGCTCTATCTGGTTCATTGTGTAGAAATGCAGGCCTGGCGCACCATTGTCCAGCAGTGTTTCGCACAGTTCGCTTATGAGGTCGATGCCGAAGGAAACGATACTTTCGTTGTTGTCGCCAAAGCTTTCAAAGCGCTTGCGTATCCAGCGGGGGATTTCTGCACCACAGGCATCACTGAAGCGTGCCAGTTTTACATAGTTGGTAATGGGCATAATGCCGGGGTAAATGGGCTGATCTATGCCTTCCTTTAAGCACTCTTCAACGAAGTACAAATAGCAATCCGGGTTGAAAAAATACTGGGTAATGGCACTGTTGGCACCTGCATCGAATTTTCCTTTCAAGTAGCGAACATCTTCAATGTAATTGCGGGCCTCCGGGTGAATCTCCGGGTAGGCAGCCACTTCCAGCTGAAAATGGTCACCAAAACGGTCGCGAATAAAGGCTACTAATTCGTTGGCGTATACCATCTGCATCGCCGCGCCCATGCCGGAAGGCATGTCGCCACGTAGGGCGACAATTCGATCGACGCCGAGATTTTTATACTCGTCTAGCATCTCGTAGAGCGTTTCTTCATGATCGCCGCCAAAGCTTAAATGCGGTGCGGTTGAAATGCCTTCCGCAATCATGGCTTTTACTACGTCTTTGGTGGTGTCTCGGGTTGATCCGCCTGCGCCGTAGGTTACCGAGAAAAAATCCGGATTTAACTTGTTTAATTCCGAGCGAACCGTTTTTAGTTTTTCCGCACCTAGGTCAGTTTTAGGCGGAAAAAATTCGAAGCTAAGGCGCAGATCTTGTACTTCGTCACTCATTGCAATTATTCCGTTTTAGTGGGGGCGAATAAATCGCCCCGGCTTTTTAATGTTTAGTATTTGTAGAATTCGGGCTTGTATGGGCCTTCCACATCAACACTAATGTATTTGGCCTGCTCTTCTGTCAAGCGAGTCATCACGCCGCCGAAGCCCTCTACCATGGCTTTTGCTACTTCCTCGTCCAGTTTTTTCGGCAGTACTTTTACGTAGAGCTGCTGGGTTTTTTCGTGGCTGGGGAAATCGGCAAATTTGTTTTCGTACAAATAAATTTGTGCCAGTACCTGATTGGCAAAGGAGCCGTCCATGATACGTGATGGGTGGCCTGTTGCGTTACCCAAGTTTACCAGACGACCTTCAGACAGGAGGATCAAATGATCCTTGCTGGCTTTGTCGCGATAAATTTTGTGCACCTGCGGTTTAATTTCATCCCACTCCCAGTTTTCACGCATGAAAGCGGTATCGATTTCGTTATCAAAGTGACCAATGTTACAGACCACAGCACCGTTCTTGAGTGTTTGCAGCATGGCGGAATCACAGACGTTAGTGTTGCCTGTGGTGGTAACAATTAAATCTGTTTTACCTAAAACTTCGGTATCGATATCGGCTACTTTGCCCGTGTTAATACCGTCTTTGTAAGGCGATACTACCTCAAAGCCATCCATACAGGCCTGCATGGCGCAGATCGGGTCGATTTCGGTAATTTTAACTATCATACCTTCCTGGCGCAGGGATGCTGCCGAACCCTTACCTACATCGCCATAACCAATCACCAATGCTTTTTTACCCGACAGCAAGTGGTCGGTGCCGCGTTTAATCGCGTCACTCAGGCTGTGGCGGCAACCGTATTTGTTGTCGTTTTTGGATTTGGTTACGGCGTCGTTGACGTTTATGGCAGGAACTTTAAGGCTGCCTTCTTCCAACATTTCCAGTAAGCGGTGAACGCCGGTAGTGGTTTCTTCGGAAATACCGTGAATAGTGTCGAGCATTGCGTGATATTTATCATGCACAACCTGAGTAAGGTCGCCGCCGTCGTCGAGAATCATATTGGCTTCCCAGGGCTGGCCATCTTTTGAGATGGTTTGCTCGATACACCACCAGAATTCTTCCTCTGTTTCACCTTTCCACGCGAATACAGGGATACCCGCAGCAGCAATGGCGGCAGCGGCATGATCCTGAGTGGAGAAAATGTTACAGGAACTCCAGCGTACTTCGGCACCCAGTTCAATAAGGGTTTCTATTAGTACCGCTGTTTGGATGGTCATGTGAATGCAGCCCATGATTTTGGCGCCCGCCAATGGCTGTTCTGCTTTATAGCGCTTGCGCAAGGCCATAAGGGCAGGCATTTCGCCTTCGGCGATTTCAATTTCTTTGCGGCCCCATTCGGCGAGATTAATGTCGGCTACTTTGTAGTCGGTGAAGTCTGATATTGCTTGGATACTCATCGGGTTCTCCATCTTTTTCGCTAACTATTTTTAGCGGGTTGAATTCGTAAATAGTAAATTCGTGTTCTATTGCATAATGCTGTTGCAAAGTTGCGCTCAAGCGCTGGGTATTGCCCTGCTTGGCGCCTTCAGGGACGCAACAGCAGCTATTTGTTTTTACGTTAAGAGCGACAATAAATATTGCTAGCTCCTAGCGGCCGTTTTGCCGAATAAAACCTGGAAGCTTACCCATAGTCGCTTAGTCAAGGGCTAAGGCTTAATGTCTTCTTCGGCTTCGCCGGGAAGTAAGCGACTCGTTAATGGGCCAAAGCAGCCAGGGTATTGCTGGTCACAGTAAAATTAAAGTGCAGCTTTCAATAGGTCCGCTTTGTCTGTCGCTTCCCAGGTAAAATCAGCAAGTTCTCGTCCAAAGTGTCCGTAGGCTGCAGTTTGTTGATAAATCGGGCGCAACAGGTTCAACATTTCCAGTATGCCGCGAGGGCGCAGGTCGAAGTGCTGATTAACAAGTTCAGTTATTTTAGCTTCGTCGATTTTGCCTGTGCCAAAAGTATTTACCGAAATGGATGTAGGTTCGGCAACACCGATGGCGTAGCTCACTTGAATTTCACAGCGATCTGCCAAGCCCGCAGCAACGATATTTTTGGCGACATATCGGCTTGCATAGGCGGCAGAGCGGTCTACTTTCGATGGGTCTTTTCCTGAGAACGCACCGCCGCCGTGGCGAGCCATGCCGCCGTAGGTATCGACGATAATTTTACGGCCGGTCAGCCCACAATCGCCCACCGGACCGCCAATAATGAACTGGCCGGTTGGGTTAATGTGGTATTTAGTATCTGAGTGTAGCCACTGTTCAGGCAGTACGGGTTTAATAATCTCTTCCATCACCGCTTCGTGGATCTGCGACTGTGATACCTCGGGTGAGTGCTGGGTGGAGAGTACCACTGCGTCTACGGCAACGGGTTTGCCGTCGGCATAGCGCAAGGTTACCTGGCTCTTGGCGTCTGGACGCGACCAGCTATGAGTACCGTTTTTACGCAGTTCAGCCTGTTTGGCTACCAGCAGGTGCGAGTAGTAAATAGGTGCGGGCATCAGTACATCGGTTTCGTTAGTGGCGTAACCAAACATCAGGCCCTGGTCGCCGGCGCCCATATCTTTGTTGTCGCCTTCGTCAACGCCCATGGCGATGTCAGAGGACTGTTTGCCAATGGCGTTGATCACCGCACAGGAATCGCCATCGAAACCGACCTCACTGGAGTTGTAGCCGATATCAGTGATCACCTTGCGGATAAGATCTTCCAGGTCGATGTAGGTGGAGGTGCGCACTTCACCGGCAACAATTGCCATACCGGTTTTCACCATTGTTTCAACCGCAACTCGAGAGTTGGGGTCGTCTTTTAACATGGCATCCAGTACTGCGTCGGATATTTGGTCTGCCATTTTGTCGGGGTGACCTTCAGAAACAGATTCAGAAGTAAAAAGTGAATATTGGGCCATTAATCAGTGCTCCTTAATGAATTGCCTAACTTGAATTTGAAAACCGTTGCGCAACGCAAAATATATACTTTGGCCTTCGGTGAAATTACTTTCTTTAGCCCAGCGGCTTAAATCATGGGGTTCAAAGCCCAGCCATATATCGCCACAGGCCTCCCGCGCCCAGTCCTGATCGTGGTGGCACAGATCGCATACCAGCAGAACAGCGTCGGGCTTAAGTGCTGTGCTCACATCGGAAAATATTTGTGCAGGGGAGGGGGTGTGATGCAGCACCATGTTTATCACCGCGCAATCCAATGTTGCGGGAATGCTATGGCAGAAACTGGTGTCGTTGAGCTGAAACTGCACATTGCTCAAGCCTGCACTTTTACAGTTCTGTTCCGCCGCGTTGAGCATTTCTGAGGAGTTATCCAAAGCGATAACCTGCTCAAAGTGCGCCGAGAGTTCTTTCAGGAAAATGCCTTCCCCCGGCCCTACTTCCAGCACTTGCTTTCGGCTTGCAATGGGGCTAGCTTGAAGCAGGTCTGCTACTTGCTGACCATAGACCTCAAAGGCTGCTATCAGATCCTGTTTTTCTTTAAAGCGTTCTGCGTGTTCTGAGAAAAACGCCTGGGAGGCTATCGCCCGCTGTTGATGAATTTCGTCAATACGCTGCTCTGTTTCTTCCGCCAGCGGAAGCTGGTCGACAGCGTGGTTCAGGGCGTCACGCAAGCCACGGGTTTGTTCATCGTCAAGCTGCCTGCGGCGATAGAAAATAGAGTTGCCCTCGCGTCTTGTGGTCACCAGTTGCGCTGCGGCAAGTACTTTCAGGTGGTGGCTCATACTGGACTGCTTAATAGCAAACAGGTGGCACAACTCAAGCACGCCGAATGAGTCGGTGCTCAATGCCCTTAAAATATCCACACGCAAAGGGTCACCAGCGGCTTTAAGCAGATTGGCGAGTGATTTAGCGCTCAATGTATTTGGCGCTGTTGGGTCGATGGGCAGCAGTTTTGCGTTCATTGCGCTGCAGTCTAGCAGCGATCCAAGGCTATATCAAAATATTTCGATATAGTTTTATGCTTGTTTAATGTCAACATGACTATAAGTAATTGGTTTACCCACAATACAATGTGAGGGAGAATACGCGCTCAAAATTTTGCCCTTCCTCTTAAGTTAGTGGATACCTACAACAAATATTAAAACTTCAGGAGTCATCGCTCATGCCTTCACGCAGAGAACTTGCCAACGCCATCCGCGCCCTCAGTATGGACGCCGTGCAAAAAGCCAACAGTGGACACCCGGGTGCCCCCATGGGTATGGCCGATATTGCGGAAGTATTATGGAATGATTATCTGAAGCACAATCCGGCCAATCCTGGCTGGTGCGACCGGGATCGCTTTATTCTGAGCAATGGCCACGGTTCTATGCTGGTTTACTCCTTGCTGCATCTGAGCGGCTACGACCTGCCAATGGAGGAGCTGGCCAATTTCCGTCAGTTGCACTCCAAGACTCCGGGCCACCCCGAATACGGTTATACCGCCGGCGTAGAAACGACTACCGGCCCGCTCGGCCAGGGTATCTCCAATGCTGTGGGTATGGCCATTGCCGAGAAAGCGCTGGCGGCCCAGTTTAATCGCGATGGTCATGAGGTCGTCGATCACTACACCTATTGTTTCCTGGGTGATGGCTGCATGATGGAAGGGGTTTCCCACGAAACCTGCTCTTTGGCCGGCACTTTGGGGCTGAATAAGTTGATCGCCTTTTGGGATGATAATGGCATATCCATTGATGGTGACGTTAAAGGCTGGTTTACCGACGATACCCCCAAGCGCTTTGAGTCCTACGGCTGGCATGTAGTCGCAGGTGTCGATGGTCACGACCCCGAGGCCTTAAACGCGGCGATTGCCAGTGCCCAGGCAGAAAGCGAAAAACCCACCTTGATCTGCTGTAAAACCACCATTGGTTTTGGCTCGCCCAACAAGCAGGGCTCTCATAGCTCTCACGGCTCACCTCTTGGCGCTGATGAAGTGGCTGCAACCCGAGAGTACCTGGGCTGGCAGTATCCCGCCTTTGAGATCCCCGAGAACATCTACCAGGGCTGGGATGCGAAAGAAAAAGGCTCACAAGCAGAGCAGAGCTGGCAAACTAAGTTTGAGGCCTATCAGGCCGCCCACCCCGAATTGGCGGCGGAATTTGAGCGCAGGGTTATAAAAGGCGAATTACCGGCAGAGTTTGAGCAAAAGGCTGATGCCTTTATTTCAGAGTGCCAATTAAAAGGCGAAAAAATTGCCAGCCGCAAAGCGTCGCAGAATACTATCGAAGCCTTTGGCGCACTCTTGCCTGAGTTTATGGGGGGCTCTGCGGATTTGGCCGGCTCCAACCTTACGTTGTGGTCTGGGTCTAAAGGCCTCACGGCCGAAGACGCCAGTGGTAACTACATTTTCTACGGCGTGCGTGAATTTGGCATGAGCGCCATCATGAACGGCTTGTCCGCTCACGGTGGTTTCATCCCCTACGGCGCGACCTTTCTTATGTTCCAGCAATATGCCGCCAACGCCGTTCGCATGGCGGCGCTGATGAAGTTGCGTAATGTCTTCGTCTATACTCACGACTCCATTGGGCAGGGTGAAGACGGCCCCACCCACCAGCCTGTAGAAGTACTGGCAACATTGCGTATGACACCCAACATGGATACTTGGCGCCCCGCGGATGCGGTGGAATCGGCGGTGGCCTGGAAATCCGCTGTTATGCGCACAAACGGCCCGAGTTCACTGGTATTCAGCCGACAAGGCCTGGAGCCACTTTCCCGCAGCTCGGAGCAACTGAAAAATGTCGCCAAGGGCGCTTACATTTTGAAAGACAGCGACGAGCCTGAACTTATTATTATTGCCACTGGCTCAGAAGTGGCTTTAGCACTGAGCGCAGCAGGGCAGTTGGAAAGCGAAGGTAAAAAAGTGCGTGTTGTATCCATGCCTTCAACATCAACATTTGATCTGCAAGAAGCAGCCTATAAAGAAAGTGTTTTACCATTAGCGGTGACAGCTCGAATAGCCATAGAAGCCGCTGCCGAAGACTATTGGTACAAATATGTAGGAATCGATGGCCGTGTTATCGGTATGAGTACCTTTGGTGAGTCTGCACCTGGCGGCAAATTATTCGAGCACTTTGGCTTTACCGTTGAGAATGTGGTGAATACAGCAAAAGACTTATTGGACTAGAATAGTTTCCCCAATGGACAGCCCGCCCGATTGCCACAAGGAGTCGGGCGTCTATGCAGCCGATAAATAAATCCATTAAATGCCCTCAATTCGAGCAGACGTCTAACGGCGAAGGATCGGGGGTTTTGAATGTTTAACTTGAGCACTAATCTCAAAATATAAAGCCTCAATCTCTTCCAAATCTAACCTCACATAACTGGAGATATCTATGTCAGTAAAACTCATGAAGGATCTGGACCTCAGTGGTAAACGTGTACTTATTCGCCAAGACTTGAATGTACCGATTCAGGACGGAAAAATCACCTCTGATGTTCGTATTCAAGCCTCACTGCCCACCATTAAGCAGGCCCTTGCCGCAGGTGCAAAAGTGATGCTGATGTCCCACCTTGGCCGCCCAACCGAAGGCGAGTATGCCGAAGAGTTTTCTCTTAAGCCCGTTGCTCAAAGGCTGTCTGAATTGTTGAGTAAGGACGTGGGTGTGATTAAAGAATGGCAGAATGGCTTCGACCTAAACGATGGCGAACTGGTTCTGTTGGAAAACGTGCGCTTTAATAAAGGCGAGAAAAAAGACGACGAAGCACTCTCCAAAGCCTACGCAGCACTTTGCGATGTTTACGTGATGGATGCCTTTGGTACTGCCCACCGCGCCCAGGCTTCAACCCATGGCGTTGCCAAATTTGCTCCGATTGCCTGTGCTGGACCACTGTTGTCTGGCGAACTGGACGCCCTTAAAAAAGCCCTGGCCGATCCAGAGCGACCAATGGTTGCGGTTGTGGGTGGTTCTAAAGTTTCCACCAAACTTACTGTTTTGGATGCCTTGTCAAAAATCTGCGATGTGCTGGTTGTTGGGGGTGGTATTTCCAATACCTTCGTTGCCGCCGCCGGTAACGAAGTGGGAAATTCTTTATATGAAAAAGATTTAATTCCCGAAGCTCAGCGCCTATGTAAAGAAACCGATGTAATCTATGCAACAGATTGCATCACCACTACTGACGGTTTTAGTGAGTGGAGTGATAGCTCAGCCACTAAAGTCAAAAAGTGCAACGAAGTGGAAGCTAACGAAGAAATTATTGATTACGGCCCGGAAACCTCCGAGCGCGTAGCAAGCATTATGAAAGAAGCCAAAACTATTATGTGGAATGGCCCTTGCGGGGTTTTTGAATACAAGCCTTTTGCCAAGGGTACAGAAATTGTTGCACGCGCAATTGCCGAAAGTGAGGCATTCTCCCTGGCGGGCGGTGGTGATACTTTGGCTGCCATTGATAAGTTCGGCTTGGCTGAGCAAATCTCATACATATCCACCGGCGGTGGTGCTTTTCTTGAGTATGTGGAAGGCAAAGTATTACCTGCAGTGGCAATGCTTGAAAGCAGAGCCGCTGAGTAATTATTGAGCCGGCAATCAAATGTGTGCGGTGCGAGTGAGCCCTTTATTTTCAAGGGTTCTTCACTCTGCCGCACCAAAACTGTCGGTTTAATTGTGGCTAAACTCAAGCCACAGGGGAGATGTCAGGTTTTTAATTGAAAGCCTGACTTTTGTAGCAGCTACATGAAGCAATTGGGTCTAGACTAGGAAGTATGGACCAATCTGATCGACGCTATTTTCGCCAGCAGTTGCCGGCATTGCAATTAGATACCCCCCTTAGAATCAGCTCTTGTGAGTCCGAGTTGAAAGAGCTTTTGCGCCTGTACGGATATGCCGAACTTGTGGCGAGAACAGGCTGTGCATATTACGCTGGTAACATACGCCTGGGTGGCTACCATTGCATCGCACATTGCTGGAAACCGAAAAATTTTCACCAGCAGAAAAAGCAGCAAAGTGTCATTGTTGCCCACGGCTTGTTCGATCACAGCGGCATTTACCTGAAGCTTGTAGAAACCCTGTTAGCTGTCGGTAAAGCCGTGTTTATCGTCGATTTTCCTGGGCACGGTTTAAGTGCCGGGGAGCCCGCTGCAATTAACGATTTTTCTGAATATGCCAACGTGATTGGTGATATCGTTATTCTGTTAAAGCAGAGCCCAGAGCACTTTGGTGAGCTAGCGCTTCTGGGTCAGAGCACCGGTGCTGCGGCGATTTTGCGTTATCTGGTGGATCGAGTTGACCAAGCAGACGTGGAAAAAATAGTCTTATTGGCCCCATTAATTCGCGTGCGCTCCTGGGGGCTGATTAAAGCGAGCTATCCGCTGGTAAAGATGTTTACAAGCAGCGTTAAGCGCAACTTCACCATTAACTCTAACGACGTGGAATTCTGTAATTTTATAAAAACAGAAGACGTACTGCAGCCACGTCGAATACCGCTGCAATGGATTCAGGCAATGATAAACTGGGTTGAGTGGATTGAAAGGCAGCACCTTAAGCTGGAGGCTGGCGACATCCGCAAGCAGAAAGTGGCGCTGCTTATGATACAGGGGGACGCAGATGCTACCGTGGATTGGCAGTACAACCTACCTCTTATCCGCGACTTTTTCCTCAATTCAGAAACCGTGCACCTTCCACAGGCAAAACACCACCTGGTAAACGAAAGCAAGGATTTGCGCTTCAAAGCGCTGGCTTCTGCCATAAAATTCCTTGCCTAATGTGGCAGATTTCAATAGGCTGCGATCAAATTCTCTGCGCCTGGTTCCCATGAAAAATCTATTCGTCTTTCTCTTGCTGCTCATTGCTTCTTGCAGTGCTCAGCAAACCTTCGACTCTCCGAACCAAGTGGCCAATGCCTTTATAGAATACAAGAACCTACCCCTCACCCTGGGGGAGGAGTTTCAAGTTATAGAGCATCAAGCGACAGGAGAAAAAATCGTATCTGGCGGTGATTTTGTGGAATCCAGCTATTTTATCTCTTACTGGTCCTCGCCTGAATGTGTTGAAGGCTATACGGTATTTGAGAATTGCTCCGGCGCTCGTTGTCGCTACAAATTCGAATGGGTGGAAGGCGTTTGTGATTAAGCTAGTTTGTGCCGCAGCCTGGTGACTGATCAAGTCAAACATGGCCTGCGCCAGTATGCAAAAATGGCTCACGAGCGAGAGCTTAGAAACCAGTTTTCAGCCCTCCGTAGTCAGTTTGCCAGCTTGGAACAAGGTGGTGCTGATATATGGCGCTTAAAAAAAGAAATAGAAACCTTCACCTATACAACCATGAAAGCGCTTGATACAACCTACCTAAGTGCGGACCCCGTTTTCGCGGTGGCCTACGCAATAAAACAGGGTGTGCTTCAGGCTGGAGAAGTCCCTGCTGAGTATCACGCTCATTTTGCCGACTTACTCAACTCAAAAAAAATGTAAACTTTCACTACTCACCCTTAAAAGGAGCTTTCCTATGATTTTTTTTCGTCACATCATTGCTACCAGCTTAATGCTTTTACTTTCATGCAGCGCTATGGCGGCTAAGCCTTTGTCTAAGGATATGGTGGAGCGCTTCTTTTCTACTATGGAGCAAGCTGAAGTTTTGGCTAAACAGTACCCTGTGCTGGAGAATGAGCAGGGGCCTTCGATGATGTTACAAGGCGGCAAAGCCTTTGAAGAATATGTGAAAAAATCAGGTGCATATGCCGATTTCTTAAAAATAGTAAAAAAAAATGGATTTTCCTCTGTTGAAGAAATAGGTTCTCTTATAAAACGAATAACCGTTGCCATGTATGCCGCTCAGGCTCCTCAAATGGGCTCTGCGCCAGACAGTGAAAAACTGGAACAGATGTTGGCACAGACTAAAAAGCAATATCTGGATGCAGGCCTTCCCGAGGCTGATGCAGAGAAAATGCTTGAGCCAATGATAGAAATGTACGAAATGTTTCAGATGATGAATAAAGAGATTAAAACAGCAGACCCGGCAGACCTGGCCTTTGTGAAAAAGAATATCGATTACTTTCAAACACGATTTTCCGCCGATGACGATGATATGGCGGAAGAGGATCTTAGTGCAGAATAGACCTTAAATGAGGTCGACTCGAAAAAATAATAAAATGAAAGCGCCGTTGACGGATTTCTTTTTTCTGAATTTTATGATTTAGTTGCCGTTAAAACAGCAGTTAGCGCAGCTATAAAAGGCGCCAAGTATACCTTTTTAGTAGAGCTATACCGTGTGCTAGCTGCTGAAATATCCGGCTCAGCCCAGGAAGTACTGATAAGCCTCATTCTGGGTTTCATCCCAATAGGGATAGCCCAGCTCTTCAAGTATCGACTCCAGTGCCTTGCGCTCGTTTTGCGGTACCTGCATGCCTACTAATACTCGACCGTAAGCCGCACCATGATTTCTATAGTGGAACATGGAAATATTCCAGCGCCCGGCTAATTTGCTGAGGAAATTCAATAATGCGCCAGGGCGCTCTGGGAATTCAAAGCGATAAACGATTTCATGATCCGCTTGAGGCGCATGCCCTCCGACCATGTGGCGTATGTGTAATTTAGCCACTTCGTTGTCTGTCATGTCGGCTACTTTGTAGCCCTTACTTGTGAGCTTATCAACGATATCAGCGCGGTCGTTTTTTTCTGGGGATATTTGCAGCCCAACAAAAATATGCGCATCGCGATTATCGGCATAGCGATAATTAAATTCGGTAATCGAGCGCTTGCCCAGTAAGCTGCAAAATTTTAAGTAAGCACCGGGCTTTTCTGGAATCGTTACCGCGAATACTGCTTCCCGTTTTTCCCCTATTTCAGTGCGCTCGGAAATATAGCGCAAACGATCGAAATTGGTGTTGGCGCCACTGGCAATTGCCACCAGTGTTTGCCCTTCACAGCCATTGGCTGCCGCGTATTTTTTTAGTCCCGCCAAAGAAAGTGCACCTGCAGGCTCGGTAATGGAGCGGGTGTCTTCAAAAATATCTTTTATCGCGGCACACATTTCGTCTGCGTTAGTGGTAATAACGCCATCGATAGTTTGTTTAAGCACGCGGAATGTTTCTTTACCAATTTTGGCAACCGCCACGCCTTCGGCGAATATACCTACCTGAGATAAGGTAACTCTTCGCTTGGCTTCCAGAGCCGCTTTCAAACAGGCGGCATCTTCCGGCTCCACTGCATAGACTTTAGTTTCCGGGCGAACAAATTTTATGTAGGCTGCCATGCCTGCGGCAAGCCCTCCACCACCCACCGGAATAAACACTGCATCGATATGGCCGGAATGTTGTCGCAGCAACTCCATGGCAACGGTACCTTGGCCTGCGATCACATCCGGGTCGTCAAAAGGGGGTACATAGGTAAAGCCTTTTTCTCTTACCAGCTTTTGTGCGTGATCCGAGGCTTCGTCGTAAGTGTCGCCGGTAAGCACCACTTTGGCACCGCGCCTTTTTACCGCTTCAACTTTGATGGACGGCGTTGTTCTAGGCATCACGATGGTGGCTTTTATTTTCAGGTGTTTGGCCGCTAAGGCCAGGCCCTGCGCGTGGTTTCCCGCAGAGGCTGCCACCACCCCTGCTGAGCGCTCCTCTTCGCTAAGTTGTAAGAGCTTGTTATAAGCGCCGCGAATCTTGAAGGAGAACACCGGTTGCAGGTCCTCTCTTTTCAGTAACACATTATTTTTTGTGCGATCTGAAATTAGAGGCGCTGGGTCGAGAGGTGTTTCAACCGCAAGGTCATAAATGCGGGCGTTTAGAATGCGCTTGAGGTAAGACTGAGGCATGGTGTGGCGTGTTTTGATCTAAGGGTGCGGCAATGGTAATGGAAGCCTGCACGGAAGTCATTGCCACAGAGCAGAATATTCCAAAGGAGCTTGCTGTGCGATAAGCTCATGCTATCCCTTGCGCTTTTTTGTAGAATGGCCCACTTTCAATTCAGGCACAGATTTAAGGCCAAGCACATGAACCAGGATCAATTGAAACAGGCCGTTGGCCAGGCGGCTGTTGACTACATTCTGCCAAAACTCGAAAGCGACACCATAGTTGGTGTGGGCACAGGCTCCACCGCCAACTGTTTTATTGATGCACTAGCGGCTCACAAGGGCGCTTTTGATGCCGCCGTATCCAGCTCGGAGGCCAGTGCAGCACGCTTGCGATCCCATGGCATAACTGTTTACGAGCTCAACGCAGTGGACAAGGTGCTGGTGTATGTGGATGGCGCGGACGAGTGCAACGCATCACTTGAGTTAATAAAGGGCGGTGGTGCAGCGCACACGCGGGAGAAAATCGTTACTGCCTGTTCGCAGGAGTTTGTTTGCATTGCCGACGAAAGCAAATGGGTGGCTACTCTAGGTAAATTTCCTCTGCCGGTGGAAGTTATCCCCATGGCACGCGCCTATGTGGCTCGTCAGTTGGTAAAGCTGGGTGGGGATCCTGTTCATCGCATGGGTTGCATTACAGACAACGGTAATGAAATTATCGACCTGCATGGCATGAGCATTACAGATGCAAAGGCACTGGAAACAGACATTAATCAAATTGCCGGTGTGGTCGCTAATGGCCTGTTTGCCAGGCGCCCTGCAGACCTGCTGTTGTTGGCCGGTAGCCAAGGTGTTCGCACCATTTACGCTAAATAAAGTCTTAACTAGGTAGACGCTATGAATACTGCAGTAACCTCTCTTGGCAAAGAAAAAATTAAATTTGTATTGCTGGAAGGGCTCAATCCATCGGCGGTAGAGAGCCTGAATAATGCCGGCTACAGCAATGTGGATTATATAAAAACAGCCTTGGCGGAAGATGATTTAATTGCGCGAATAAAAGATGCGCATTTTGTTGGCCTTCGCTCACGCACGCAACTGACGCGCCGGGTATTTGAAAACTGTCCCAAGCTGGTTGCGGTTGGGTGTTTTTGTATTGGTACAAATCAAGTGGATCTTGGCGCAGCACAGGAATATGGCGTTGCTGTCTTTAACGCCCCTTTTTCCAATACTCGCAGCGTTGCAGAGCTGGTACTTGCTCAAGCTATTTTATTATTGCGTGACGTTCCGGCGAAGAATGCTGGCTGTCATCGGGGAGAATGGGACAAGTCTGCAGAGGGCTCCTACGAGATTCGCGGTAAAACTATGGGGCTAATTGGCTATGGTTCTATTGGCAGCCAAGTCAGTGTTTTATCAGAATCCCTGGGCATGAATGTACTATTTTTTGATGTGGTGAATAAACTTCCGCTGGGCAACGCCGCTCAGTGCGCATCGCTCACGGAGTTGCTCGCAAAGGCAGACATTGTCAGCTTGCATGTACCGGAAACCGATGCCACCAAGCACATGATCGGCGAGCCGGAACTCAGCACCATGAAGCAGGGTTCCATTTTATTAAATGCCTCTCGGGGAACGGTTATCGATATTGATGCTCTGGCGGCAAAGCTGGAGAGTGGTCATTTAGCTGGCGCCGCTGTTGACGTTTTTCCAGTGGAGCCAAAGAGTAATAAAGAGGAATTTGTTAGCCCGCTGCGTGCTTTTGATAATGTAATTTTAACGCCTCATATTGGTGGCTCGACCATGGAGGCGCAGGAAAATATCGGCTTCGAAGTGGCAGAGAAGTTAATTAAGTACTCCGACAACGGCACCACTATCTCCTCGGTGAATTTTCCAGAAGTGGCCTTGCCCGCTCAGAAAAACGTCCATCGTTTATTGCATGTGCATCAGAACGTGCCGGGTGTACTTACCGCGATTAACCAGGTGTTTTCAGAAAACAATATCAATATCTCCGGCCAGTACCTGCAAACCAACGAAAAGGTGGGTTATGTGGTTATTGACGTTAATTCTGAGTATAGCGACTTGGCTTTACAGCGCTTGCGTACGGTTGAAGGCACAATTCGCTGCAGAGTGTTGTTTTAGTCTGGCAGGTTTACTACCGGAATATGCTCGGCCACGCCGCGTTTCATGTGAGTGATAATAAAACGGTAGGTGCCATACAAAAGCGCACTGGAAACAACTATCCAGGTGATGGCCGATGCGGGGGCTTTGGCTATCAGGCTAAGATGCCACAGTAAACTGGCCAGCCAGTAACTTAAAAATAAACTCCAAATCACTGAGTAGCCCAGCCAAACATGGCCAGCCTCTCTTTGCATCACGCCGATGGTGGCAACACAAGGGGCGTAGAGCAGAATAAACACCAAATAACAGAACGCACCCCAGGCAGAGGGGAACAGTTGCAGCATGGTTGCATAGCTGTGGGGCTTTGAGGCTTCGGCTTCGTGCTGGGCAGAACTTATTCCCAGTGGGTCGCTGAGGGCGCTGATAAGGCCCAAAGACTTCTCGGCGACACTGCTAAAGGCCATTTTAATATCACCGAGGAAATCCGGCATGCCCGAGCTGTTTTCTTCTGTTTCAGGCGGTGAATACAGGGTGTCCAGGGTACCAACAACCACTTCCTTCGCGAATAGGCCGGTAAATAAACCGACCGTCGCAGGCCAGTTTTCTTCGCCAACACCCATCGGGGTGAAGATGGGCGTGAGCCACTTTCCTGTAGCAGATAAGGCTGACTTTTCTGTGTCCTGATTTCCCCATGAGCCATCAGTACCAAAGGAAGACAGCACCGAAAGCAGCAGCACTACCACAATAATTCGTTTACCTGCTCGCCAGATAAAAGAGTACAGGCGATGCCAGGTTTGCATTAATACGTTGCGTAACAGCGGGCGATGATAGGCAGGCATTTCTGAAATGTTTGCGCCAGCCATGCCGGAGAATAATTTGCGGCGTAAGATCCAGGCAGACAGCACCGCAACCAGGATGCCGAGGATATACAAAGCAAAAATGGCGTTTTGCGCCTGTCTTGGGAAAAAGGCCGTGCCGACAAAAACATAGACTGAAAGCCGTGCACCGCAGCTCATAAACGGCGCGATAAAAATGGTGGTGAGTCGGGCACTGGCTTGTCCCAGAGCGCGGGAGGCCATTACAGAGGGAACGTTGCAGCCAAAGCCGATAATCAATGGGATGAAGGCCTGTCCCGGTAGGCCTATTTTCGCCATTAGTCGATCAATCACAAAGGCCGCACGCGACAGATAGCCGGAGTCTTCCAGTGCAGACATGCACAGGTAGAGAAAGCCGATTACCGGTATAAAGGTGCCCACCAGCTGTATGCCGCCGCCAACACCATCCGCAATAACTGCTTTTAACCATTCGGGCGCGCCAAGGCCCGCTAATAGCCAGTGTGTGCCATCGACAAACCAGCTTCCCAACAAAATGTCGAAAAAGTCGATAAACACTGCGCCAACATTAACGGCAATAGTGAAGAGCAGGTACATCACCATGAGAAAAAAGGGTAGGGCAAGTTTAGGGTGCAGTAGCCAGCGGTCTATTTTTTCGGTGCGGGATTTTTCCTGAGAATCGCGAAAGCTCGCTGCGGCCACCTTCACGATGTCCAGCTTTTCTCCATCGACTAAAGGAAAGCTTAGCAAGCTGGAGGAGATCGCCTGCTTAAGTTCAGTGACCCCTTTGCCGGTAGAGCCAACGACTCCCGCAACAGGTAGGCCGCTGCTTGCCGCCAGGGCGGGAAGGTCGATGTGAATGCCCTCTGCCTCAGCGGTATCGAGCATGTTGACTACTAGCACCAACGGTATCTTAGTGGCCAGCAGATCGGCTACCAGCTCCAGTTGTTGCGGCAGGCGAGTCGCGTCCATTACCATGAGTAATAACTCAGGTTTACCGCTGTTCACATAATCGTGAGCAACCCGTGCTTCAACGCCTTGAATATCATCATGAAGGGTATAGATACCCGGAAGGTCTACCAATAGCACCTTTTCGTTAGCCAGCTCTACGCGCCCGTCTTTGCGTTCAACCGTTACACCAGGCCAATTACCGGTGCGCTGACGGGTGCCAGTTAAGCGATTGAACAGCGTCGTTTTTCCGCAGTTGGGGCTGCCAATGAGGGCGATTTCTTTCACTTGGCTATCTCTGGCTGGTTTTAGAGGGGCTTGTCTGCCGTTACGCCAATAAAGGCTGCTTCACTGGAACGTATTGCGAACAGTGTGCCACGGCATTTGATTTGCATTGGGCCCTCACCTTTATTGCGCCTCAGCACCTGGACCTGCTCTCCGGGTTTCAGCCCTAGTGCACCACATTGGCGATGCAAGGCGCTGTTACTGCCAAGTAATGAAGATATGGTGGCTATTGTGCCTGTTGCGAGTTGGTTAAGAGTGAGAGACATAGAAAAGTACTGCCCTAGATACGATAAGGTTTTCGTCCAATTAATAATAATTCTTATTATCGGTTGCTTGTTGACATCTATCAAGTGATTAAATGATCTAGGCACAATAGTTTGCAGGAATATTAGAGCTTCCTTTCAGGCTATCTGGAAGGCACATACGTCATGCCCCGGCTTGTATCAGTCGTGAATATATGCACTAATACGGGGCGGTTTTGGCGTGTTTATTAGAGCTGTTTTAATCTCCTAACAATTAGTATGAAGATCGCACGCGCCAGAAGGAATTGAAGCACGCTTTTTAGTGAGTATTCACTATTAGTGTGACCTAGGCAGCATAAGGGCTAAGCAGTACTAGTGCTCCTCTCATTGGTAGCTAGACTTAAGTAGTAGAACAAGTTTTGATCTAGGTTCTGGAATTCTGGCACCTAAATCGGTATAAATTGTGCTCTTGTCGTTGGCTGTTAATCGATAGATTACTGGTATGGCCCAGCTACCAATGTTTTTAGGTGCTGTGCTGGGGAATGTAACTACAAGTATAAGAGCGCAGAGGAAGTAATCATGAAAACTGATGTATTGACTCTAGCCGTCATAATTTTTGTTGTTGGTTTATTGGCAACAGGACTGGGTCTGTTTGATAAGAACGACGCACACGCGATGGAAGCGCCCGCAGCTGAACTGCATCAAGGAATTGTCGCTAGTAACAGGAAGTAATTGCGGTAGCGGACTGCACTCAACAACACACCGGCTATGAATAGTGAAACAGGGGCCTAGCGCGACGTGCTCGGGGGAGCGCGTCGCTGGCCTTAGCCTGTTTCAGCATAATCTTTTTTTACAGTTAATCACTTCTTTTTCAGTCACCAGATAATCCAGCCCTATGTCCCAGTTATCCACGCTGAGCACTGGTGTTTCCTGAACACTGTGGGCCAGCCCGATAAGCAGGGGCTTGTTAAATGGTGTGCGCGCCTTAAAAGCAAGGCTGCGGTCGTAGTAACCGCCCCCCATACCCAGGCGATTTCCCGATCGGTCAAAGGCTACCAGCGGCACAATAATAATATCCAGCTGCTGCGCAGCTAGGGCTTTATAGCGGGGTAGCGGTTCGGCAATGCCGTAACGATTGAGCCCCAAGCCTGCGTATCGAGGAAAATCTCGAAACAACAGGGTCTTACGCTGTAAAACGGGGTAAAACAGGCGTTTTTTCTTCATTCGTGCAAGCTGCGCAATCAGGTGTGGTGACAGCTCGCCATCGTTAGCGAAATAAAGGGCAATGTTACTGGCGAGTTTGAATACTGGAAGTTTGGCAAGCTCACGGCTTGCGCCAAGAGCGGCAATTCTTTGCTGGCTTGAAGATAGGTTGCGGCGACGCTTGCGCATCTGCCTTCGCAGCTCTGCTTTAGTCATAGGAGAGTTAAGAGTAAAAGTGCCCGGGAATGCCGCTGTTGACCTTACCTTGAACCCGACGGTTCAAGGGGGAGGGGACTGCAATGCATTAGGCTTTCCGTCATGCGGACATGCACACAGCAAGAACGAGTAGCCTCCGAAAAAACATTTATCGGCTCAGGGATTCAGCCAAACTGGCAAACACCCCAGGACAATTTAAGTATAAACAGCCGATGCACTATTTTACAGTCTTGACTTTTATTTAGTATCGATTTGCTCGTTAGTGCTCACAATCGGGCCAGTACTTTTCTGCAGGATAACGGCCGTTAGAGCCCGGTATAAGGCCTTCCTCCGCTAGCTTTCGCTGCTGTTTAGGCGAGCCGGGATGGTCAGTAATTTTTCTCTGGCTGTTGATAATGCGGTACCACGGCAGCTCGGTATCTCTGGGAAGCTTACGCAACCAGGCTTGCACCTGACGTACATGTACTCCGCAGGCTTTGGCGAGCTTGCCATAGCTGGTGTAGTGACCTTTTGGGATTGCTGCGAGGGTGGTAGTGAAAACTGAGAAACCAGAATCGTGCTGAGTCATATTTTGATTGCATGCTGGTTAGGAGTGGGTAGACCTTAATGAGCATGAAGCAGAAAATCAATGTAGCGTTTCGAAATAGGGGAGTGATAAAAATAAAGTTGGCGTGGGAGGCGGTGGGTAGCTTATTCGCTACCCGGAGCACAACGCTCGAATTGTGTGAGCGTTGGCTAGTACAATAACTCGTTCGTTTCTGATGTTGATCCGCTAGGGCAAAACTCTAGCAGTTTTGGCCAAGCTATGCTCGCTAGCCATAGGGCCATCAGTCAGCTCTGTGTCTACAAGGCTTATAACTTCTTCTCCTGCTACCAGAGCGTCTTCTCCGAGCATACCCCACGCAGCTTGACCGCCAATAACCATACCCGGTAAGACGAAGAATAATCCGGCGATATAGCCAAAGGCCCAGAGGCGGCTTTCTTCCGCGCGATTTCCCAGCCACTCAGCAGATCGAAGTGGTAAGTTTTTCAACCAGGGCACAGTGGTAAACACGAGCACACCAAAAATATTGTACAGCAAGTGCACTAAAGCGATTTGCAGGGCCACTTGCTCGAATTGACCAGTGATGGCGGTTGCTGCAAGTAAAGCTGTAATACAGGTACCGATATTGGCACCCATGGTGAAGGGGTAAACTTGTTTGGTGGTTAATGCACCAGAGCCTGCGAGTGGAACTACCAAGCTGGTTGTAGTGGAAGAAGACTGTACCAGTACGGTAATAATGGTTCCCGAGGCGATTCCAGCTACAGGCCCGCGCCCGATAGACTTATCGACTAATGCTTTGGCGCGGCCGGTCATAGCTGAGCGCAGCAATTGCCCTAAATAGATTACCGACACAATAATTAATACGATACCGGTGGCGATGGTGAGTATTGCTCCAAGCGTAGCGGGGAGGGAATCGAAAATGCCCATAATGGATTTGGCCGCTGGCTTGGTGATAGCACCAATAATATTTGCGCCCTTGATTGAGGCGTCGGCGCCGCCGGCAAACCAGGCTGACATTACGCCGGCCAATTTTTCAAGGGGGTGAAACATGATTTCGATGGGTAAAAATATTAGAACGCCGTAGAGGTTAAAGAAGTCATGAACTGTGGCGGCCTGAAAGGATTTGTTGAATGTTTTGCCGTTGCGAATATTTCCCAGGCTGACAATCGTGTTGGTGATGGTGGTTCCCATATTGGCGCCCATAATCATGGGCACAGCGATACTCACCGGAACGCCTCCAGCCACCAGGCCGACAATAACCGAGGTAACGGTACTGGAAGATTGCACCAAGGCTGTTGCCAGGGTGCCCAGAATCACGCCCACAATGGGATTGCTGGCAAAGGAGAATATTTTTTCAGCACCGGAGGTGCCGCCAGAAAGCCACTTGAAGCCGTTGCCGATAACACCTACACCAACCAGCAAGAGGAAGACAAGGGCAATTACGCCAAGCCAGGTGAGCCAGATCCTTAATTGATAGTTGTTCGATGTGGTTGAAGCGGCAGCCAGAGACATGAGCTAGTACCTTTGGTTTGGTGGTTTTTTAGAGGTTTAGGCATTCTATGTATCTGGGCAGGATGGCATATAAATATTAAGGAAATGTGACAGGCGTGATGATTTATGCGCCACCACTGGTGATGAAGTTGCTACCAACTATAAGTGAGGGCAAGGTGCAGAAACAGGCGGTTCTCATCCCTTTCATCAAAGTTCGGTGAACCGTCCTGAAGCGCAGTAACCACGGCCCATCCAGCGGTTTCGATGGCCATGCCGGCACTCGCCTGAAGCTGTTTATTGACGAGGCTCACAGAGTGGCTGTCGTGCATGGTGTTGCCGGTGAGGGTGATATCGTTGAATACATGAGCAGCATAAGCGCTGATAAATACATACCAGGAGGGTTTGTGTGCTTTAAATAATTTTTCGCTCCTACCGGGCATTAGATTGGCCGTAGGGAAAGAGGCTTGCAGTTCACGACCCAATCTGATGGAAAACCCTGCTCCAGCCTCACTTTTTAAATTGCCTGCCTGAAGTTTTGCAAAGCCCACAGTATCTATATTGAATAGGCTGCTGGTAACGATTGGTAAGCGGTGCAGGGTTTCTGCAGAGAAGGCTAGTACTGGCTCGTTTTTCAGCTGGTGTTTCCAGCCATTGGGTGAACCCACACCACGCAGGCTATGTATAGCCGACTGCAGTTGTTCCGCTCCCGATGCAGGGCCAACTACGCCAAGCTGCAACTGATAGCGGGTGGCATGATGTGAGGTAAAGCTGTTGAGCCTGCTTTGCCATAGCAGTAATCCAGCGTAGGGCCGGTCATTTTCAATGAGTTCTTCTGATTCAAGGTCCTCCGGTGTGAACATACTTTGGGAGAGGGATTGGCTAAAGGAAAAATAATCCCCCCGTGTTGCCCAGGGTAAGCGCTTGGCTTTGCCTAGTAACCAGTCTGGGCCAGAGAGCTGATGGAAATCCGTTTTTGCATAACGCCCCCAGCTCACCCCCAGGCCATTACTGTAGCCAGCATCATCATCGGCAATAAAGTCGTTTTCCAGAATAAGGGATCGCCATTTGTCACTTGCAAATGTTCTTTGCTGTGAGGAACAAGCGACCAAAATAAAGATAAGCAAGCAGCAGGTCACTTTTGATGGCTGTGTCCGTGTGCGCATATATTAGTTCTTGGCCTTAGCCTCTGCTGTTTTGCCGGAAATCCGCTCCTGTAGCTGAGTGAAAAAATTCAGTAAACGCCTGTGATAAAGCGCAGCCAGAATTAAAAGGGCGCTAATAGTAAGCATGCTGATTAACAGCACACCGTAATGCTGAAGGAGAGGTAAGTGTTCGGTGCTAAGGGGCTTGTTACTCTGTAGCAGAGAAACCATTTGCACCTTATTCAGTCTACAGTTAATAGTGCCGAAAAGAGCGCCGGTTACGGCGGATAGCCCCCCCCAGGCCAATAGCACTAGCACCACATTTTTTACAAACACTATGGCTGGACTGGAGGGCTTGGCTGAGTTTTTTAAGCTGTTCAGAAAAAGCGCAAGTCCAATACAGGCAAAGGGCAGCAGCGGTAACAAGTAGCGGGGGCCATAGCTACAGGTACCGAGTGTTTGAATATTAGTGATATAAAAAATATGAAGCCCGAAGCCCGTTGCCGCCAACCATTTTAAATAATTAAACGCCTTCGGAAGCTGCCAGAGTGTGATTCCCCCAAGCATTAGCAAGGGAGCGTATACCCATTGGCTCATACCATAAAAGCCGAAATAAGCGTTTACATGATGCAGAAAGTTTTTAATATTCAGATACAAAAAAGTATCATTAAAATTGCCAGCAACATTCGCTTGCAAAATGGGGTTGCCAAAATATATGTAGTTGTACAGCAGCAAGGGGCTAAGTCCAATTAAAAAGCCCAGAGCCAAAAAGGGTAAGCCCTTTAGTTTCCAGCGCAGCAGAAATATGAGGCCGAGCGCTCCCGCTACAAACGCCGGCAGCATGGAGATAAAGAAACATAAGCCAATAAGTAAAGCACTCAGTATTAAACGGGTTTTACCTGGCTGGGGCGTACCGTATGGGGCTCCTAGCTTGGCAATAAAAAAGGCGGCAATCAAACAGCTGCTGGCCATTATGTCGTGATGGGCGATACCCGAGTAAGGTAGCCATTGAGAGCCAAAGCCCAGGCTTAATACTGCGATCAGGGCCGGTTTCCAGTGACAGTTAAATTGACTTTTTAATCCGCAGAAAATCATTATTAGTGCAAGCGCAGAAATCAAGCTGGCTGAAAAAAAAGTGACTAAAGTTGCTGCCAGTCGATAGTTGGACTCGTAACTAATCCCCACTGCTTTAATTAATGCGTAGGGAATTGCACTAATAACAAATTGCCCCGGTTGCTTGGCCGGGTACAGGCCGCCTTCGAAATTAAAAAAATCCCCCGTTGGCCGAAAAATACTCAAAGAGCTCTGCCCCAGTCGAGGGTTGCCATAACTTACCCAAGCATCCGCGCCCGCCTGCTGTAGAGTGTATTTGTCGATATCGTGAAGGGAAATACTGCTGCCGATGAGTAGCCAGAAAATCAAAAACAGGTTTGTGTGAATCAGTAGTGATTGTTTGTTGAAGTTGAGTTTCATAAAGCGGCTACCATGCGGTTATTTTTTGCCCGCAACAAACGGCTAGCGCTACCGTTTGAATTACCGCAGGCATTGAGTATGTATTATTGTTGTGTAAAGTGACCAGCGTGTGGGAGCTAGCCCGAATAGTTAAATTCGGGTTAGAGCATATCACCGGATGATTGCGCTGGGAATAATCGCGAGCACGGAGAGCACAAGGCGCTGCTGTAAGGTATCAGAGTTTTTCGACCTTTAGGTAAATCGTTTGCGAGGATAGATTTTCCGTTGAACGGTAGTGGCTAAGGCCAGAACTGTCTGCTGATGAGCTTTGACTAATTGCACCCAGTGGAATCCACTCTCCCAGCTGCCCGCTCACCGTCGTGGTAAGAGCTTCCGTACTGAATTCTTTGTTGTTGGCCTTGTCCTGTTGCTCATATTCCGTTGATATCTCGATGCTAACCCGTTCTCCGAACACTCTGGGAGTGGCGTAGAATCCCCTTTTGATTGAACGGTAATCGCTTTGCGGCCAAGGGTGGCCATAGGGGCCGTTGCCTGTGGTGATGACGGGAATATCTTCTCCAGTACTAATATAGCTTGCTCGGCCAGACAACCCTCGTACTTGAAACTCACTGTTGCCCGTGCCAATGCGAGAGCTGCTGCGGGTAACAGTGGTGATGCTGTTGCCGCGCCGCTGGGTGCTGGTGTGAGTACTGCCGCTATTCGACAGTATCTCACCATTGACGCTGAACTGAGTGTTTCCTCCTGAGCCGCTATTACCTCTGCGCATACTGATTAGTAGCGATGTGTCTGCTACATCCAGCTGGGCGACCAGAACTCTTAGTTCACGCACGTTCTCGGGTGTGGTGCGTACCACGAGCTTGTTTCGATGACTGCTTATACTGCCTTCATCGGGAAGCAATGGTTCCAGTGCGGGTATCAATGTTTCCGGTGGGCTGTGTTTTAGGGGAATGGTATAAATTTGCATGTCAGCAAAGCAGAGTTTGCAGACTAAGCAAAGTAATAGAATTAGCAGGCGCATAGCATGTTTACCTGATTGGCGTTCTACTATTCTAGCTTAATCAAAGGGGAAGAGAGAGCAATTGCTGAACTTCTACGAGCGAAGCGCTATAGGGGGGATTGGTGAAATCTCTCAGCAGCAGGCTGTGCGTTTATTTGCAGTAGAACAACTAGTGCTCTTGGCAGTGTACCACCGCTCAACACACACCTATGGAATGCGCTTATCCAATATGCAGGCTCTAATGTTCAGGTGTTTTCCAAATCAACAATTGGAAAATACTGTGTAAGTGTTCCCTGGTCGTCTGCTGCGCGATTGGTTTCATAGCGCACATAAACTACCGGCTTCCCTCCTTGAGTTTCGCTTACACTGAAGTCGGCCCACAACACTTTCTTGCAGCTGGCGCTGCTTCTGACGTGATAAACCGCTTTTTTTAACAAACCATAAAAAGGCTCGTACATTTCGCGGATGTATTTCAAATCGGGGATGGCGCCTTTATCAATCGGGGCGAGAGTAGCTGCGGACGATGATTCCATACTATGCCTCTACAACAAAACAAGTGGTCATAAAACTATAGAGCTCCCATTAAGCCTCGTCAGAAAAATAATGAGCGATACGGAGGGTTGTTGAGCTGGATCAAGTTTGGCGTTTTAAAGGTGAAAAGTTATATGACCAATTCCTTTAAAGCGGGGGTTTTTATTACTGCGGGTATGACACTTCTGGTAAGGCGGGCTGCTGCTTTGATGGCCTAACCTGGTTTGTGTACGGAGTTCTTAATTGCGTCCAGTAAAAGAGGCTTATCTCTTTCAAAGCTGCCGGGTGGTAAATTGATATTCTCAAGAAAAAAAACTGGCCCTTTTATACTGTTAATTATTTGGATAGCTTTGCTTGAATGCTTGTGTAGTAGTGCGTCAACTTCTCCTTTTTTGTTGAGTCTTGTTAAGCCCAGCTCCAGACGCTTGGCTAACTCAGGTTGCGTTGGAGTAACGTGAATATAGCTTGGAAGGTAAACAAAGGCGTAAAACTCGTCTACCAGGTAGGCGCCTTCATTCATTAGCATGGTCCTGCCTTTTTCAACAAAAACCTCCTGTACCCCTTGCATTAGCAGCTGAAAACGATCTTTCTCGATCATATCAAAAAGGCCGTCGTAAGAATCGATGTAGATGATGTCGAAATTATATTTTTTCAGAACGTTGACGGTGGACCAGCCTCTCCCTTGACCGAAGGAAAAAGCCCTTAGGTGGTCAAGCTTGGAGACCTTCGAGAAAGCTTTTTTATGCCGCTCATGGGAGAAAAAAACGCGATAACTATTTATACCTTTGTTGATAGGGAAGGGCACAATGATTGATTTGCCAAGCCAGTGTTTCCTGTACGGCGCTTGAGTGAGGTGCAGCTCATGGCCCTTTACTAGCTCTACAATCGTGCGGTCATTGCCCATTGGGTGGCTGGGGTAGGAAAAGCTATAGGGCCCATAATCGCTGACTGTTTCGTCTAAAGCCGCCAGAATAAGTTCTGTGTTATAGGGGTTGCGTTTGTAGTCAGCTTTGTAGATGGGAAAGCCGATGATTGGCTCCAATGCAATGGCCGGTGTAGCGAGCGCTGTCACCAGTATCAGGCTTGTAATGTGGGCCCTGGTGGCATTGAGCATGATAAATGACGTAAATTTAGAGAACACAATGATGCCGAAATCAATAAAGTCTTAAAAATGCAGAACTGTTTGGGCTTATCTTGTACCCAACTACAATTATAGAGAATAGTTATACAATAGATATGCATTAGTGGAAAAAATTATTTCCATGCCAATCCGCTTTGTTAGCCAGCATTTCACCGTAAGCCTGGTGCCGGGGAAGCCTGCGGGAGTAAAACACTGGTTACAGTGCAGGTTCTTATCCTCAAGGCCCCTATGTCCCGCTCCTGTATCATGCCTGTTATGCGCCATCGGGCTAAGTTTCTGCTCGACTGTCTTTATTTAGCCTGTAAGTGAGAGAGTGATGGGGGAGAGCGTCAAGTCAAATCCCCTGGCGCCTTCTGTTTTATAGGTAGACAATGCCTTGAGCGATTTTAAAAATTTAAAATTATATTGACAGGACAAACTATGCGTAAACTTGTTGCCACCTGCTGCCTACTCTGTTGCTCTAGCGCTTTACTAGCGGCAGAAGAGAGTAACAAGGCGACGGAAAATAAAGCTAAAAAGGAATCTCCCTGGCTGCTAACACCAACCTTTAGCAGCGACCCGAAAATGGGTAACTCCCTGGGTGCGATGGCAGGCTATCTAAAAAAGTTTGATGAAAAGTCCCCAAGCTCTATGTTCGGGGTAATGGGTAGTTACAGTGATACGGACTCTACCATCTATGGCTTGTTTGCTCGTAGCTATTTTAATCAAGATAAGCAACGCCTTTCTGCTGGAGTCATTCGCGCTAAAATCGAAAACGGTTACGAAGATTTCCTGGGCACCGGTTTTAATGCCCTCACCACTGACGACCTGGGTATTACCTTTATTCGCTACACCGCACGAGTAATGAAACACTGGTTTGTGGGTGGGCAATTCGTCGCCATGGACTATGAAATCAGCGGGCGTGACAACGCCACTCAAAGCATTCTCGATGCACTTGACCTTACCGGGTTTTATAGCAATGGGCTGGGCGCGGTGCTGGAGCGCGACACCCGCAATAATCAAAATTCCCCCTCCGCCGGCTCGCTGCTAAGTATAAATAACACAGCCTTTCGGGAAGCTTTAGGGGGTGATGAAGACTTTGATGGTTACAGTGCAAAATACCTGAATTTTTTTGGCCATGGGAATGGGCACGTACTCGCCGCGCGTATCAGTGGGCGCTGGACAGATGGTGCGCCACCCAGCGGCTATAGTTCGGTGGACTTGCGCGGCTACACCCGAGGTGAATACCTGGCGCCACACTCCACAACCATCGAGATAGAGGAGCGGCTTTCCCTGCGGGGTAAGTTTGGCGTTAATGCCTTTGTTGGCGCTGCCTGCTTATACGGCGACAAGGCGAGTTGCGACGATGAGAAAAACTGGTTTCCTGCAGCGGGGCTTGGGCTCAGCTATATGTTAAAAGTCGAGGAAAAAATGGTAGTGCGTGCCGAGCTTGCAGTGGGTAAAAATGATAACAATGGTTTTTATATCCAGTTTGGTAACGCTTTCTAGCGGGCTCTCACTATTGAGTTCATAAAAAATGAGCATGAATATCGCTGCAAAAATTGCCTCGTATCCTGATGGTGCGCAGGAAATGCTAATCCGGCTTAGAGGCCTGATTTATGAGGTCGCTAAAACAGATGGCGCCGGTGAAATAAGTGAATCCCTCAAATGGGGAGAACTCAGCTATGGGGCAAAAAAAGGTAGCCCCATTAGGATGGACTGGAAAGCTAAAAAGCCCAATCAGGTGTCTGTATATTTCAACTGCAAAACAAACTTGGTTGAAACATTTAGAGAGATATATTCAGACACATTTCAGTTTGTCGGCAATAGAGAAATAGTGTTAGCTCTTACTGAGGCTTTACCAGAACCGGAATTAAAGGCCTGTTTCTCGATGGCCCTGCGCTATCAAGAGCTTAAACACCTACCACTTCTTGGCGGGTAGTGCACTGGGCCTGGCTGGCAAGAGCTTCCGGGTTAAGCGCTTATTTACTTACAAATAATAACCCTCAGGGCACACCCGCCATAGGTGTGAGTGCCTACCTTCTGGTTTTCCATGGTGTTAATGCTTCCGGCCGCTGCAGTTCGCTTGGCTCAGCTATGCACGCCAAAACTCTTATGTGGATAGATGATTGACAATTGCGCATTGGAAGCTTATTGTTTTGGTGTACTAGATTACTAATGCACTATATTTTAGAGTGTGAAGGCCATTGATGATGCAATTTGATTCGAGAAAGGGAGCGCTATACCAGCAGCTGGCAGATTACCTTGTATTCGGAGTACTTAAAGGCCAGTTGTCGGCAGGTGATAAATTGCCTTCGGCCCGGGAGTTGGCGATGGAGGTTGGCTTGAACCCCAATACGGTAATTCAGGCATTTCAGGAGCTGGAACGGCGTGGAATTTCAGAAACCCAACGAGGAAAGGGCACCTTTGTCAGACAAGACATTGATACCAAGCAGCTTCGACATGAGCGAGTGGCCAGGGTGACTCAGGACTATCTGGGCGAGATTAAGGCCTTAGGTTTGGAGCTCGAAGATGGGCTAAGGGCATTAAAGGAGAGTAAAAAGCATGATTGCTAGTTTTAAACAGGTTACCAAGCACTACAGCAGTGGAGACGGCGTGGAAGCGCTAAGTTTCTCTCTGGGGCGGGGGGAGATCATAGGTCTGCTCGGCCTTAATGGCGCCGGTAAAACCACCACTATGAAGCTTATGGCGGGCATGCTGCACCCAGAGTCGGGAAGCATTGATGTGATGGGTAAGTCGCCTAAAGCGGGGCGACATCATGTGGCCTTTCTCGGCGATAGACAGAGTTTTCCTTCTTGGATGGCGCCAAGGGATATGCACAAATTTATGGCGGCTTTTTATTCGGATTTTCAGCCAGACAAATTTTATCTTCTGCTGGAAGAACTGGATGTACCTCACAAGCGCCTCGATCAAATGTCGAAAGGTCAGCGACAAAAACTAAAAATTGTTGCAACCATGGCTAGAAAGGCCGACTTGTATCTATTGGATGAACCTCTCTCGGGTATTGATCTTGTTGCCCGCACCGGCATTTTAAAAACATTGATCCAATACTGGGATGAAAATACCTGCGTGCTTATATCAACCCATGAAATAAAAGACATCGACCCATTTTTAGATAGGGCCATATTTATTGGCAGCGATGGTTGTATAAAAGCGGATGAAACAACGGAGGCCATGCGCGAGCAGGGGCTAGGTGTCGCCGACCGGTTCCTGCAAGTGTTGGGAGGGCAGGCAGCATGAAACAGTTAATATTTACTGTAGGCTGGCTGGAGTTCACGCGTACCAAAACTCGCAACTGGTTGCTGCTGCTATTAATTTTGGGCAGTGCGTTCCTTTTGTTGTCCTATGGTGATTCAGTGGCGGGTTTTCAAAAACACCATCAGGATGATCGGTCTGATTTTGAGCTTATATCTCCCGAAAGGCTCGCCGATAAACGGGGGATTAGCAATGAGTTTGTCAACCTCGCTAGTATTCCAACAGCGGCAGTGACCGCCGCCGTTGGTTTTTTTGGCTTTATTGTATTGTTGACCATACCCTTCCGTAGCAGGCAAGAGTGGGAGGATGGTCAGTTTCAAATGATCTCCATGGGCAGGTTCAATTTTTACCAGGTGGAAAGTGCACGCTTCCTCTCTTATCTGTCTTTGGCGGTGCTTTATTATTTTGCACTGCTAGGTACTTCAAGCCTCTATGCGTGGCTAAGCGGAGTGTCGAGCATGCAGGGGATCAAGACAATGAATCTCTTAATAAGTTATTTTTTTCTGGCTTTAGTGCCGCTTATGTTGTCGTTTGGTATCTTTGTTTCCGCGATAAATACGGCGTACTACCGGGATGGTGGCGGTAAACTACTGACATTGGTGAAGTATGTTAGCTGTTTTTGTTTCTTTGTGCTGGTGCTTAAGGTCTTTCGGGGCGTAGTGGACAGAGAGACTATTCTATTTCCTACGCTAGATTTACATATTGAAATAGAAAATTTTTTCGAGCATACGGCCAGGCTGAATTTTGAATTTTTATTGATCTCACTATCGTCGGCGGCTGCGCTGCTATTCTGGTCTGCACGAATAATGGAAGAGGTGGAGGACTAAATGATTGTTAAATCTGTTGTATTGGCACTATGTGCGGGCGCTGTTTATCAAGCTTTAAAAGGGACGGGGAGTCCGTCCGCCAAGCTTGGTATGTGCTGCTTAATATCCTGCACAGTAATTTTAGCGCTAATTTAGGCGCATAGGGAAAAGGAGCTTGTTGTGAGTGTGCGCCATAAAAGCGGATTTAATAAAAAATACTCTGTATACGTCGGTTTGGCATACCTTACTTATACGTTTCTTGGCTTGGTTAATAGCTTCGTGGTAAAGCCGGGTATAAAGAATATGGATACCTTCTTGCAAACTGCTGATAGTTACCGGCTGGCGCAAGCTCTGGATCTGGCGATGTATTGTGTTGTTATTGTGGCGGCTTGGGCCTCGTATTTGCTCGCGCGCTGCTATAATAAAGACTTTGCCTTGCTGGCGTTTTTATTTCGCTTTGGTGAAGGCCTCTTGGGTTGCGTAGCATTGATGATTGCATTGATGCCTTTGTTGTTACTCGACTCTAGTATAATCTTGGCGGGGTTCGATGGTGAGCAGCTTCGCACGCTATCTACATTGTTTATCAAGCTTAGTGATCGAACCTGGTATATCCTCTTTGTGCCGATGGGGCTTGGGGCATTTCTGTTTGTTTTTTTGTTTTATCGGGCGAAATATGTTGCAGGCTGGCTGTGCTATTGGGGAATGTTTACCTATTTTTCGATGACTGTTGTTGGCTTCGCGAAAATAGCCATGGCTAGTATGCCTCAATGGCTAATATATTTTATGTACCCTGGTGCGCTATTTGAGCTGGTGTTTGGTATTTACATGCTCGCAATAGGTTTGCGCAAGGAAATCGAACCTGCGGTGAATGCGCCATAAGGCCTAAAGTGCAGGCGTCGACCGAGGGGTGTTATATGTTAGCACCTAAAGTAGTCTACAGACTGCTTTGACTGGTAGGCCCTCGCTTTCCTGTCTATTTCCTCGCAACGCACACTTTGATAAAAAAATGGAGTAATAATGAAGCGTGTAGTATCAATTGTGGTGTTGTTGTCCCTAGTCGCTTGCGACCTGCAAAGTGAAGTTGATGCCCTCAGCTCTATGAGAGACAAAGAACTGGTATGGGTGTTCGCGCAGTTCAATGTGAGGGAAGAATCCGATGGGCTGGAGTCCTATTATTACTACGGTCAGGTATCTAAAAAACTCTACCAGGCCGTGTCATACAACGAAATATCGTCCGGTTTTATTCTGCTTAAAAACGCCAGATACTGGGGTGAGAACGATCTTATTTATGAATATAAAGATATAAAAAACTCTGGAGATATTGTTTTTCGTATCGAGAATATTGTAAAAGTAGAGTTGATCAATGTAGAGCCCATTGCGGGTAAGGGCTATGAGCAATTTGAAGAGCCAAAAGATGTGGTTCCTGATGAGCCTGATCAGGTGCCCCCCACTGAGCAACAGCTTGAGGGCTCCCCGAACAGGCTTGGAAAGCCAGGCAGTGGTCAGGGCCTTGCTGGTTAGTGACTTTATCTTTCGACGTCTGTTCAGGCAATCGCTGTTGAACGAGAATGTTATTGCCAGTTTTTCTTGGGGTTTCTATATGATTCAATGCAGTACAAAGACTATTGCGCCCGGAGAGTGAGTTATCGAAAAGTATAAAGCTATACCTAAGCCCTTGAACTTGAAGTTGTCTCTTGTTTTTGCTGCTGTGGGTTTTGTGCTGAGCGCCTCAAGTGCTTTTTTGTACCAGTTCAGCTATTTGAATGAGGATCAAAAAATTACGTTTTTGGCGAGCTATGTTGTGACGCTGGGGTTTGGCTATTATACCTTTCAGTTTCTACTTCAGGGGAATAGGCTGGCTCGGAAAGTGTTGCTGGTACTCTGCAGTATTGCTCTGGTGCTCGGTGCCATAGATATTGTGAGAAACTTCACTTTAGACCTTCATTTTTTAATATCGCTCACCTTATTATTTATTGGCTTAGGTCTCCTGTACTTGCTTTTGTCGCCGCCGCTTGTTTTATGGCTCGACAGGGTAAACGAAGAGTAGGGTCCAACATAATCTCTATTTGAGCCCTTCGCCTTACCTGATGCAAGGCCCTCCCTTATATGTCGTGCAGACGGCTTAAGCAGCATCTATAATATTATTTCGTCGTTTTTTTCTATTGCTCGTAAGCTCGCGGCCTAAGTTTCCAGGTGCAGGCTTTGTGGAAGCATTTATTTTCAGCTTAGAAAGTAAATAATCGATTTTATATGAATATTTTAATTTCTCGTTATGGTGGTTTTACTTTATTTTTTACTGTGCTGTGCCTGTGTGTCTCAACTATCGCAGTTGCCCAAGACGTGGAGCCCCGTCGCTGGACGCCACTGCCGGTTGGTGCTCATGTTATTGGCGCGGGCTATGCGTACACCACTGGAGATATTGCTTTTGACCCGGCATTAAAAATTGAGTCTGCTACCGTAGATGTTCAGACTGTAGGTGTTTCTTATGTAAAACCGTTTGCCATAGGTAACAACTTGGCGCGTATAGATGCACTTTTACCCTTGCAGCAAGCGCATTGGGATGGAATGTTAGATGGCAGTGAAGCCAGTGTACAACGCTCTGGCCTGGCGGACCCACGCCTGCGCTTTTCGATGAATCTATTGGGTGCTCCGGTAGCCTCCCGAGCAGGATTACAACGCTACTTTGTTGATCATCCGGTAAATACACAGGTGGGGATAGCAATAGCCCTGGGGCTTCCTTTAGGGCAATACGATAAAACAAAACTGCTTAACCTTGGTCAAAATCGCTATATGGTGCAACCACAGTTAGGTTTGCTTCATTCCCGCGGGCAATGGTCTTATGAGCTTACCGCTTCGGCGTATTTCTTTACTGAAAACAAGGCCTTCTTTAACGGTAATACCCGTGAACAAGACAATATTTATGAGTTGCAAGGGCACGTGATTAGACGTTTTACGGGTGGTTATTGGCTCTCTGCCAGCTTGGCGAAAGGAAGGGGTGGGCAGTCCACCATTAGCGGAGTAAAAAAGGATGATGACCGGAGCAATTCTGCGTATGCCTTGTCTATGGGTATGCCAGTGTCAAAAGCACAATCGCTAAAATTGGTGTATCTCTACGGCGAGACCCACCGCCGTACCGGCAGTGATCTGGGTACCTTAGGCATTACCTGGGCAAAAATGTTTTAGCGGGGTCTGCCGCGGTGTATGTAGATCGAATTCAATCGAACAAGGGAATACTGCACAATTTCTTCGAATGATCGTTACCTTGTTCAGAACGACCCTAGACCTTAAAGCTTTATCTTCTGAAATAAATTTTAACTGAAGATGCTTGGCAATTTAGGCTAATTCCTTTTTCATCGCCTCGTACTGCTCTTTGGAGATCTCTCCCGACGCATAGCGGAGCTTAATAATGTCCAGTGGGCTTTCGCCCTGTGTGTTTTGTTCCAGTTGGTTCATTTTGGGCTGTTCCGGTAAGCGTGTAAATACTACGTCCAGCGCTTGCTGAATGCCCCCGTAGCGTTTTATCAGCACAAAGGCGACTAAAAGCATTATGCAAAACATCATACAGGGAAATACCCACATCCCACTTTCAAAAAATCTTCCGGGGCCCACAGCCGTTCTCCTTTTATTGACATTGATATAGCTGCTCGATATTGCGCCTAATGCCCCAGGCATAGAAGCGAGATAGATCAAGTATTGTCTTAAAAATGGCGTCTCACCAAAAATTGCTATAAGTCATGCTAATTCTGGGGGAGGCTTTCCTCATCCCCCGTTTTCGCTGTGCTTTGTTTCGGCTACATAGCTCTTCACTAGAGTATGTGCGCCTTGTTCTGGTAAGCTGCCTTTTCGAACGAAACCACCGTATTGCATAGGGTTCTGGAAGTGAAGCGACTAATCATCATTGTTATTTTTTGTGCTGTGGGGGCTGTGCAAGCGGAGAGTTTGACGATTGCCTATGACACCGGCATTCCACCTTATAGCTATAGCAATGAACAGGGAGAGGCTGCTGGAGCGGTAGTCGATATCTGGAGAGCATGGGCTGATGTGTCGGGCCATGATATAGCCTTTGTTTCCTGTGGCGTTGATGCTTGCCTGAAACTGTTGAAAGAAAAAAAGGTAGATGCTATTGCAGCATTGCGCGGAGAGCTAGAAGACTCCTCGCTGATAGTCGGCAGAACAATCTCTCGTACAGTTACGGCTGTTTTTGTTCGGCGAGATATTGAGGTCAGCACACTGCTTGAGTTGGATCAGGCTATTACTCTGGTGAATGAGCCGCGATTGTTACGCCAGCTTAACAATAAATTGCCTGACCTGCCTCTCAATCTATTGGATAATTCGGCTGAACTACAGGGCTTGATAAATAGCCGCCAGCTGGAGGTTTTTGTTGCGGAAAGGGCTGACCCCATCAGTGAGCACTTGGAAAACCCCGCGCCAGAGGGATACCGGCATTTTTTTCATCTCACCACCTCCGATCTAAGGCCTGTACTACGTAAAGATAGCTTGTCGCTGTTTCGTAGCATGATGAAGGGCTCTGAGACTATTGGTATGGATGTACTGCTGGACATTGCCGATAAGTATCATTTGGGCATACAGAAAAAAACATCCAATACGGCGCTATTTGTTTTTCTTCTAATAGTCGTCGCTCTTCTCGTTTTGCTTGCGGTATACCTGGTGAGGTCATTAAATAAGCATAAAGAGAGGGTGGATGGCGATACCAAGGATTGGGGAGCAATTATCCGTAAGGGAGAGAGCCAAAAAATAGAGTTTAAATCGAGCTTCCACTGGGATTATCGCAAGCAGGAAACCAATAAAAGTTTGGAGAACATAATATTAAAGACAATTTCAGCCTTTTTGAACTCTGAGGGCGGAATTCTTTTTATTGGTGTGGACGATGACGGAAGTGTTCTCGGTTTGGAAAACGATTATAGTACTTTCAGTAAAAAAAATAGTGATGGCTTAAGTTTGGCGTTAACCAATCTCTTAAATCAAAAGTTGGGGAAAAATATACACAGCTTTATAAAAATTGATATTGTTGGCGTAAACAATAGTGAGATTTGCATTGTCAATGTTAGCGCATGCGATAAACCCGTCTTTCTTAAGGAGGGCGCCAGCGAGGCTTTTTATATCAGGGCCTCCGCCAGTTCTCAGCCTCTTAGTATGAGTGAGGCTTTCGAGTACATAAAAGGGCGCTGGGCGAGTAAGTAAATTACTTGTCGGGTCTTATTGCCGTGGGCTCTAGTTTTACCTGTGGACGTCGGCAATCTGCACATTGGATATTGCGCTTTCGTAAGGTGCGTCAAAAACCGGAGTGTCCGATTTTGTATATTCACGCTTAAATTAGCCCATAGAACTTTACCGCATTTAGATAGCTGTTGAACGCGATCAATGACAGGAGCACGTGTTGATAAAGCTGGCCATGCTCGTCACGGATTTTTCCCGCTTATGGCGTTGAGTTCCATTGGCGTAAGTTGTTTAGCTGTTCCTGCAATGGCATTCATCTATTCCTTTTGCAATTGTGACAATGATTTTGAGCGGTATCGATGATGATTGTCGGGGGGCTGCATAAGCAACTATAATGCGGGTGTATTCCTGTTAAGAAATTGCCCCCCACCATATTTTAGTTTTTATCGATGAGTGTTACCTTTACTTCACGCAATAAAATGAAGCCAAAAACGGCTGAGGCCATGTCTCAACTACTGTGTGAGATACGTAAGGCATTGCCGCTTGATAGGTCTGATATCCTCTTGTGTCGCAGGGTGTGTATAGGTTGCCCTAAAAAACTGATTCAATATTTACGCCGTGAAGTGGAAGACTGGGAGTGGGCGCTGGCGCAGGGCGACCAGCCCTCTCTTGGTGATATTTCCAGCTTGGCTAAAACCAGCAGAAAAATATACAAGGCGCTCGAGAAAAATGGCCTTGTAGCTAGCTAGTACAGTGAGGCCGCAGGAAAATAATTTACATTCCACGCTTGTGATTCTTGGGAAAAATAAATTGTAACAAGCTGTCAGCCAAGATAGTCGAACTGATACTTTTCGAGTCAATCCATTATTTACCGTTTATGCTCAAAAGGAGCTGCTATGAAATGGTTTAATTTAGATACCAGCAAACTTGTAACGCAATTGGATACCAGCCTGGAGCAGGGCTTGAGCACGCAAGAAGCGCAGGCTCGGTTGCAAAAATATGGTGCTAACGAGTTGGCCGAAGCGGTACAAATGTCCACCCTGATGCTGTTCCTGGTGCAATTTAAAAACCCCATGCTGGTTATTCTCGCTGTTGGTGGCGTACTTTCCGGCTTCGGTGGCCACATGGTTGACGCCATTGCCATTCTGGTAATCGTAGTAGCCAATGCACTAATAACCTTTATTCAGGAGTTGGGCGCAAAGAAATCACTCGATTCCTTGCGGGAGATGGGCGCTCCCAACGCCGTGGTATTGCGCTCTGGCAGCTGGGAAAAACTACCGGTTAAACACTTGGTGCCCGGCGATGTTATTAAGCTCAATACCGGCGACGTGGTGGGTGCAGATGTGCGTATGCTCAACACTAATCAGCTTCAGATTGACGAATCTGCGTTAACCGGTGAGTCCGAACCGGTAGAAAAAAGTATTGATACGCTTCATGCACCTGAGCTGGGCATTGGTGACCGCATAAATATGTGTTTTATGAGCACAATAGTTGCTGCGGGTAATGGAACAGGCGTAGTGGTAAGTACGGGTATGGATACCGAAGTCGGCCATATAGCAAATTTAATGCAAACCGCAGAAAGTGTAGAAACACCAATGCAGCGCCGTTTAAATACTCTTTCCCACGCCCTGATCGGTGTAGCTGTGGCTGCGGTTGCCATAGTGGTGGGTATAGGTCTTTCTAACGGTGCCGATTGGCTGGAAATGCTGCAAACGGGTATCTCTTTGTGTGTGGCGGCCATTCCAGAAGGTTTACCTACCATTGTAACTATCGTACTTACTATGGGCGCTAAGCAAATGGCTAGCGGCAATGCCCGTGTTCGGCAATTGGCGTCGGTAGAAACGCTGGGTTCTACCACAGTAATTTGTTCTGATAAAACCGGCACCCTTACACAAAACCAAATGCAGGTTGTTGCCTACTGGAGTGGTGGCAGTACCTTCGATGTTACCGGTCAGGGTTTTGAACCTGTTGGCCGATTTCTGGATACCCAGGGCGAGGAGTTGGATTTGGAGCAAACTCCCCAACTGAAATACGGCCTGATTATTTCCGCCATTTGTAATGATGCTCAGTTGCAGGAAAAAGACGGCCGCTACAGTGTTCAGGGTAACCCCACCGAAGGTGCTTTAGTCGTTGCTGGGACCAAGGTCGGTATCTATCGGGAGGCACTCTACGACGAGGGCTTTGAATTATTGAAAAGCTTTCCTTTCGACTCCAAACGAAAAATGGCCAGCTCGATTATTCGTGGGCCTTTGGGGCGCCACTGGTTAATTGCCAAAGGGGCACCGGACGTGCTGCTAGGCCGTTCAAATAAAGTCTACTGGAATGATGAGGCGCAGGCACTAACACCCGAATTCGAGCAAAAAATTCATCTGGGCATCGAGGCATTTGGTAAACGTGCATTGCGAACATTGGCGCTGGCTTTCGTGGAAATAACCGAGGCGGATATTGATAAGCCACAAGAGGAGCACGAAAAAGATTTAACCTTCCTCGCCATGCACGGCATTATCGACCCACCCCGACCGGAAGTGGTAGAAGCGGTAGCCCAATGCGCCGATGCGGGCATTCGCACGGTAATGATTACCGGCGATCACGCTGCTACTGCACAGGCTATTGCTGAAGAGTTGGGTATACGTCGCAACGATGATGAGTTGGTTATCACCGGCCCACAACTGGAAGAAATCAGTGACCGTAAACTGCGGGAGCTGGTGCCCAAAACCAGTGTGTTTGCACGGGTTTCTCCAGAGCATAAGCAGCGTATTGTTAAAGCGCTGCAAGCCACCAATGAAGTGGTCGCTATGACCGGTGATGGCGTAAACGATGCCCCCGCCTTGCGCAATGCAGATATAGGCGTAGCCATGGGAATTGCTGGAACCCAGGTGGCAAAAGATTCTGCCGACTTGGTGTTGCTGGATGATAATTTTTCCACCATTGTTTCTGCGGTAAGAGAGGGGCGCCGTATTTACGACAATATTCGCAAATATTTGCGTGCTGGTTTGACCGCAAACGTATCAGAAGTAAGCTGTGTATTGTTCGCCTTTTTGTTAATGGCCAACGACCCCTTGGTGCCCTTAACCGCATTAATGATTTTATGGATTAACTTACTGGCCGACGCCATGCCGAGTTTGTGCCTGGGTTGGGAGAAGCAGGAAGCGGATTTAATGAGCCGCAAGCCCCGCAAGCGCGACGAGAGTTTTTTTGCCGATGGCCTTGGGGCACGTATATTGGTGCGAGGCCTTATTCACGGTTACATAATTTACGCCCTGTTCGACCTGGTTTTGAGTCGAGGGGGTAGCTACGCTTACGCTCAAACTATCGCTTTCCTTTCTTTAATATTTATTCAGAACTTCCATTTATTGGATGCCCGAAGTTTCAAAAGTATTTATCGATTAAACCCCTTTGAGAACAAGTTACTGATTACTGTATTGTTTGCTGCCACAGGAGTTTCCATTGCGCTCATTTATTCGCCCTTGGGAAATTTGATTCTGGGTACGGTTCCTGTATCAGGGAAGCATCTGCTCATGACAATTGCAATTGCAGCGATGCCCACATTTATTCTTTCGGGCATAAAGGAATTATTTGGCTTTAAGTGGTTATAGCGCTTTTATGCCAGGTGTAATCTGAGCTTCTTTAAACTTTTAAGGTGTTGAGTAAGCCCACTACATGCTCTGCAGGTAGTGGCTTGCTGAACAAGAAACCCTGAACTTCACCCGCGCCGGTGCTGCGCACTGCTTGTAATTGCTGCTCGGTTTCTATTCCTTCTACCGTTACCGCCAGATTGAGGTTTACCCCAAGGTTAACCATTGCGCTGATAATGGTTTGCGCCTCCGGGTTGTTTTCCAGGTCTCTGACAAAGGAGCGATCTATTTTAATTCGGTCGAACGGGTAGCTGTGCAGGTAACTCAGCGAGGAGTAACCTGTGCCAAAATCATCGATGGCCAAACGCACCCCCAGTTTTGAGAGCGCTTGCAGTTGAATCAGGGCTTGTGAAGGGTCTTCCATCATTACCGATTCGGTAATTTCTATTTCCAGGCGACTGGCATCTAGCCCGGTATCCGCCAGGGTAGTGTTTACGTCATCAATGAGTGAGGCATGAGCAAGCTGCATGGGTGACAGGTTGACGGAAACTCGGATATCCGAGGGCCAGCTTTTGGCCACCTGACAGGCTTGAGCAAGCACCCACTGCCCGATGGGAATAATCAGCCCGGCTTGCTCAGCAACAGAAATAAAATCTGCCGGGGATACGTTACCTTTTGAAGGGTGCCGCCAGCGCAGTAGCGTTTCAAAGGCGGTTATTTTCCCTTGCTTCAGATCTAACAGTGGTTGGAAAGCAAGGTGTAGTTCTTTGCGCTGCAGTGCCGATCGCAGATCAATTTCCATTACCCGGCGACTTTGTATGCGGGCATCCATTTGCGATTCGAAATAGCAGAAAGTGTTTCGACCATTTTCTTTAGCCCTATCCATTGCAAGGTGTGCGTTTTTTATTAGCTCACCGGCGCTATTTCCATCCCCGGGCGCTAGGGCAATGCCAACGCTGAGCCCAACCTGAGCTAAGTTATCCTCGATATTGAAGGTGTGGCTAAATTCATCGATTAACCTTTGCGCCAGCTCAGAAGAGCTTGCTGGCTGTTGGGGGCCACATTGTAAGATGACAAACTCGTCGCCGTCGCAGCGCGCCAGGAACTCTGTTTTACGTGAACACTTGCGCAGCCGGTCAGCGGCCAGGCACAGCAGTTTGTCGCCAAAGCTGTGCCCGTAGCTGTCATTGACCAGTTTAAAGCTGCCCAGGTTGAGCCACAGTGCAGCGAGGTCGTCACCTCGCTCGTTGCGCTGAAGGTACTCGCTCACTCTGCTTAGCATCACGTTGCGGTTGGGCAGGCCTGTGAGCTGATCATGCTCGGCCAGGTAGGTTATTTGAGCCTCCGCTTGTCGCTGTGCCGTAACGTCTTCGTGTAAAGCGATACTGCGCCCGTCGGGCAATCGGGTGACAACGATCTCAATATGGCGACCATTGTCCATTCTCCACTCCCGCCGCCGCACGCTTGAGATGCCCAGTGGCGGCACTGATTGGGATCGGCTTTGCTCTGTTTCTTCGCCAAAGCTTTGTTTCATAATGACGGAAAAGGAGGTGCCCGGTTCGCTCAGCTCTTCGGGCAGGTTCCATATCTGGCCATACTGCTTATTGGCCAATAGCAGTTTGTCGTCCTGATCAAACATCGAGAGCCCAAGGGGGAGTTTTTCAATTGCTATGCGCAACAGGGCATTTTCTGCCATCAGCTCATTGAGCTGCTCGCAGTCTCCCTTGATTAGCGCCTGCTGCAGTTGCTTCGCTTTGTCGGTTGCCTTGCGATTGATAGGGGTACCTCGGGCTGACTATCTATGCGTACCCCTAAAGTGTAGCTTGTTCCTAAAGCTCTGGTTGGCAAGGGTGAGGTTGTCGGCGAGAGGGTGCTGGCACCGAGGCTTTAGTCCTCGCTCAGGGCGCTGCCGAGCTTTTCCATCATGCGCTGGAGGGCTTCTGTGCTGGCTTTGCTGCTGTTCTGGCCATGCCCTTTTGTCTGTTGCAGTTCGTAGCAGAGGTTGAGGGCGGTCATGACTGCAATGCGTTCCAGGCCAATAACGTTGCCGGAGCTGCGGATCACACGCATGCGATCATCCAGCTCCTCTGCAGCTCTGTGCAGAGCCTCTCTTTCGCTGGGAGGGCAGGCTATCTGATAGTCCTTATCCATGATAGTGACATGGACATTCATGCTGCTATCACTCATGACTCGGCCTCCAGGCTTTTAAGGCGATTGATCATTGCTTCTACCCGGCTGCGGGCGAGCTCATTTTTTTCCATAAGGCGCGCACGTTCCTGCTGCCATTCGGACTCCTTTCCGCGCAGGCTCATGTTTTCCTTTTCCAAGTGCTTACAGCGGCTAATAAGGACATCCAGCCGCTTTTCTACTTCTTGTAGTAATCGATCGCTCATATTTGATGTAGTACTTCTTATATAATGGTCGGCCCGCTGTGAAGCTTGCTCACAGTCAAACCACAAATGTTAATGTGTATTGCAGAAAAGTATAGTGCTTTCTCGCACAGAAAGGAGAGGCTATGAGCCAGTTGTTCGACTTCCACTTTATTAATGACCAGCTTATGAACATGGGGAGCGTCAACTCAGCCTCCGAACTGCAGGGTTTATTGTGTGGCCGCCTGTGCACAGGAGAGGCGCTGGATGAAGCCGCCTGGCAGAAAGTGGCTCTCAGTTTTATGGACCTGGACTTTGTTGAAGCCAATGAGCAACAACAGGACTTGTTAAAGCTGATGTTAAACAGCACCCGCGAGTTGCTGCAGGACGACCAATACCAGTTTGAGCCCTTGCTGCCGGATGATAACTCCAGCCTGGAGCGCCGTACGCAGGAACTTGGTAGCTGGTGCGAGGGCTTCTTACATGGTCTGGGGCAGGCTATTGGTCAGTCCAACATCGGGAAAAGAGATGAGCTGCCAGAGGATGTCACCGATGCGCTGAAAGACCTGGCCCGTATATCTCAGGTGGTAGTTGAAGCGGAGGCGGATATGGACCTCGATGAAAACGAAGCCTACTGGATAGAATTGGTGGAATATGTGAAGGTAGCGGTGTTAACTATTTACACTGAGTTCAGAAACAAAACCGAGCCCCAGCAAACTAAAGTCGTACACTAATGAGCATTTCGAAACAGGAATACGCCCGCCGCCGTAAAGCACTGATGGCAATGATGGAGCCAAACAGTATTGCCATTCTGCCCTCCGCCAAAGAAAAGGCGCGCAGTCGTGATACCGAGTACCCCTTTAGGCAAGACAGCGATTTTCACTACCTCACGGGTTTTGACGAGCCCGAGGCGGTGTTGGTGTTATTACCGGAGAGGGAGCATGGTGAATATGTCATGTTCTGCCGGGAAAAAAACCCCGATAAGGAGATCTGGGATGGCTATCGCGCCGGCCCGGCTGGTGCGTGTGAGCAATATAGCGCCGACGATGCTTTCCCTGTCGATGATATCGACGAAATTTTGCCTGGTCTCATTGAGGGGCGCGAGCGTATGTATTACGCCATGGGTAGAGACCCGGATTTTGACCGCCACGTGATGGAGTGGGTCAATCGCATTCGCGCAAAAGTTCGCGCCGGCGCCATACCCCCCGGCGAGTTTCTCGACCTTGACCACTTTCTGCATGATATGCGGCTATTTAAGAGCGCTGCAGAAATACGCTTAATGGCAAAGGCTGCGGACATTTCTGCCCAGGCCCATGTGCGCGCCATGCAAACCTGCAAGCCCGGTCGTTTCGAATATGAACTGGAGGCGGAAATACATTACCTGTGCGCCCTGCAGGGAGGGCGAAGACCAGCCTATAACAGCATTGTCGGCGGGGGTAAAAATGCTTGTGTATTACATTATGTGAGCAACGACCAAAAACTAAAAAGCGGTGACCTGGTTTTAATTGATGCCGGTTGTGAGTATGAGCTTTACGCCTCAGATATTACCCGCACCTTTCCCGTGAGTGGCAAATTTACCCGCGAGCAAAAAGCCATTTACAACATTGTGTTAAAGGCGCAGTTGGCGGCTATTGAGCAGATAAAGCCGGGCAACCATTGGAATGCGCCTCATGATGCCAGCGTGAGGTGTATTGTAGAAGGCTTGCTTGAGCTGGGCCTGCTCAAAGGCAAGGTAGACAAAATAATCGAAAAAGAAAGTTATAAAGCATTTTATATGCACCGTATCGGTCATTGGCTGGGCATGGATGTACACGACGTTGGCGATTACAAAGTAGACGATGAATGGCGGGTTTTAGAGCCGGGCATGGTAATGACCGTAGAGCCTGGAATATATATCGCCAGTGATAATCGTAAAGTAGAAGCAAAATGGCGCGGCATTGGTGTGCGTATAGAAGACGATGTGGTTATTACTAAAGACGGCTGCAGCGTGCTTACTGAGGGCGTGCCAAAAACCCCTGCAGATATTGAACGGCTAATGGCTGGAAAAACTCAGGGGACGAAAACGGGCCGGTCTAAGAGCAAGGCACAAGCCAAAGCGAAAAGCGCGGTAAAAAGCCGGGCGAAAAGTAAAACAGCGGCAAAAGCTAAAACAAAAGTAAAAACGTCTCGGACAAGACTTAAGTGACACAGCACTGTGATATTGCAATTATTGGTGGCGGCATGGTGGGTTTATCCCAGGCCTTGCTGTTGGCAAAGCATTTACCCGAATGCAATATAGTCTTACTGGAAGCCCAGCCATTAACTGCCAGCGAACACCCCCTGCAGGCGAGCTTTGATGAGCGCTCAACAGCGCTTTCTCCTCCTTCTGTCGAGCTATTGAGCTCGCTCGGGCTGTGGTCTGGTATTTGCGCACGCGCCGAAGCTATTCGTCATGTTCATGTTAGTGATCGCGGCCATCTTGGCAGAACCTTGTTTAGTGAACGTGACAACAATATGCAGGCCCTGGGTTATGTAGTGGAAAACCGCCACTTTGGTATGCAGCTTATTCAAGCAGTGCTGGCCAAGAGCAATATTCACGTTGTGGCGCCTGCACGGGTAGGTGAATTGCGTCCAAAAGCCAGTGGAGCCCTTATCACTTATGAGCACCAGCACCAGCAGCAAAGTTTGAGTACAGGCTTGGTCATTATTGGAGACGGTGCAGATTCCCCCCTGCGGACTCAGCTGGGCATAGACGTGGAAGAATTCGATTATCAGCAGTATGCCCTGGTGGCAAATCTGGAATTCGAAAACCCCCACGACGGTCAAGCATTTGAACGTTTTACCGAGCAGGGCCCCATTGCCGTATTGCCACTGCCGCGAGAAAAAGGCACAGGCCTGAGCCGTCGTTGCGCAATGGTTTGGACTCGGCCGGAAAGTGAGTTAGAGCACTGGACAAACTTGCCCGACGCGCAATTTATAAAAGCTGTACAAAATGCTTTTGGCTATCGTCTTGGTGCTATATTGCGCGTGGGTGAAAGAAAACACTATCCATTAAAAATGATATTTGCCCGTGAACAAATTCGCAGCTCGATGGTGTTTGTGGGTAACGCCGCGCACTATTTGCACCCGGTGGCCGGCCAGGGTTTTAACCTTGCTCTGCGCGATTGCGCGCAGCTTACCTCGGTGCTGTGTGAGGCCCAGGCCCTGGGTGACAGTATGGGAGACTTAAAGGTACTCAATCGCTACTTGCAGCAGCAGCAAAAAGATCAAAAAAATACCGCATTTATCAGTCACAATTTTATTCGCGTTTTTGGCAGCGACAAACTGGCGCTGCAGGGTTTAAGAAATCTTGGTTTACTGAGTATGGAGTTGTTCGGGCCAATGAAACGGGAGTTCTTTTCGCAAATGATGGGGCGTACTCCGGCGCGAGCCAGCCTGCATGAAATTGGCGGGGACTAGTTATGAACGAACACAAGGTTTGTGATACTGATGAAGTATTGAACTTTGATGTAATTATTATTGGTGCCGGTATGGTTGGTGCCACACTTGCCGCTATGCTTGCCTCCGGTGCGCAGACAAAAGACCTAAACATCGCCATTGTAGACGCAGCAGATGAACCGCGTACCTTCAGTGGCGAGGTCTTTGATGCCCGGGTGGTGGCGCTGTCAAAGCAATCGGAAAACATATTTCGAGAACTTGAAATCTGGCAAACGATCACGGCTGAAAGAGCCTGTCCCTATTATGCTATGGATGTGTGGGATGCTGAAGGCACTGGCAATATTCAATTTCATGCAGAGGATATCCACGCGGATAACCTTGGTCATATTATTGAAAACAGCCTGGTCGTTCGCGCACTGCAGCACAAGCTCCAATGTTTTAAATCGCTAGACTATTTTAAGCATTACAGAGTAAAAGAGTATATTGCTGCACCGGAAAACACTGTGATTGTTGAGCGTTGCGAGAAAAGCACCGATAAAAATAAAGCGCACTCCCATTCAATCTCTTTAAAGGGCGCGATACTTGTTGCCGCCGATGGCGCCCATTCCAAGTTGCGTGAACTGGCGGGTCTAAAAACGCGAGAGTGGACTTATGGCCATACCGCCATAGTAAGTACCGTAAAAACACAGCTGCCACACCGGCATAGCTGTTGGCAGCGATTTACCCAAAGAGGGCCCATCGCTTTTCTGCCTCTGCAGCAAGGGGCGCAGAAACAATCGGACGATCAGCACTATTGTTCGCTGGTGTGGTCTGCGGAATCTTCTTTGGCAGAAGAATTGATGGCGCTCAGTGATCAGGATTTCTGTACAAAATTAGCGCAGCAGTTTGAATTCAGGCTCGGCGGCGTTGAAAGCTGTGCCAAACGCCACGCAATCCCCCTGCGTCAACGCCACGCAGTGAACTATATTTGTGAAGGAATGGCATTAGTTGGTGATGCTGCTCATACTATCCATCCGCTTGCAGGCCAAGGCGTTAACCTTGGTCTCTACGACGTTAAAGTGCTTGCTGCAGAAATAGCGCGGGCTTGCGAGCGGGGTGTGCATCTCAGTGATGCTTCACTGTTGCGCCGTTACCAGCGCGAAAGAAAAACTCACAACTTGTCAGCTATGATAACAATGGAAGGCTTCAAGCGCCTTTTTGCTGCGGATATGCCTGCGATTCGCTGGGCGCGTAACACGGGTATGTCGCTAATTAACTCGCAGCTGTATCTAAAAAAACACTTGGCAAAAGTAGCTGCTGGGCAGCTCTAAGGCAGCTCTAAAGAGGAACGCTCCCTTGTCGGAACCATCAAGCTCCAATTTGGTACAAAAAGCCGACGGCGAGTTCTGCGAATATGAACCCAACGCAGAGCAGCGCGACTGGTTGCTGTGTAATCAGTGCGGGGAGCTGCAGAAAGTCGTCGCCATTTCTACCGAAAACGAAATGTGTTGTTTCAATTGCGATGCAGTTCTTCATCATGGGCAGCCGAAAAAACTGGAGTTAGCCTCTGCCTTGGCGCTTACCGCGCTGATCTTGTTTATTCTCAGCAACTGGTTGCCCTTTCTTACTTTGGAAGTGGGGGCGCAGAGCCAAACTGCCACCATAATGGATGGCTTCTGGGCCTTGTTAGACCGTAAACAGTGGGTTTTGGCCGGCATGGTGATTACCACCATATTTATTTTTCCGCTCTTGGAGATATTTGCTTTTCTCTATTTGCTAATACCCTATAGCTACAACAAGCGTTTACCCGGGCAGGCCATTACCTTGCGCTGGCTGGTGCGTGCACAAACCTGGAGTATGCTGGAAATTTTTATGCTTAGCGTGGTTGTCGCATCCGTTAAATTGGCGGATATGGCCGTGATACATCTCGAAATTGGGGCCTTTGCTTTCTTCGCTTTGGTGGCGGTGTTAATACTGGCATTTATGAAATTAAATCGCCGTCGATTGTGGATCTGGATGAATCCCAATAACTATTTCACCGTTTACGAAAATGAAATTGTCTACGACTGTGAAATATGTAAAGCGATGGTCGGCGTAAGTATCATTGAAAAAGAGCACCAGTGTCCACGCTGCAAATCGGAGATTCACAAACGTATTCCCTTTAGTTTACAAAAAACAACAGCTTTAGTTATTGCCTCGATTATTCTCTACATTCCGGCAAACCTATTGCCGATAATGACGTATTCATCGCTGGGAGAGACAGGTACAGATACTATCTTTTCTGGCGTTGTCGAATTGCTGGCAGAGGGTTTGTGGTTTATTGCGCTGGTAGTATTTACCGCCAGTATTATTGTGCCGATTGCCAAGTTAGTAATATTGATATATTTAATCTGGTCAGTGCATATTGGTATGCGGCGCGGTGTAAAGCACCGTGCTTTTTTATATCGCTTAACTGAAATGATTGGCCGTTGGTCGATGATGGATGTATTTGTAGTCACCCTGCTGGTGTCCTTGGTGCAGTTTGGTTTTGTTTATACGGTAGAACCGGAAGGCGCTCTAATTGCATTCGGGGCTGTGGTTATTTTAACCATGGTCGCTGCAGAAACTTTTGACCCCCGCCTACTATGGGATGTATTGGATGAAAAGAATCCTCAATAGAGCCAGTGTGCAAAGAGTTGCCGCTGTGTCGCCGGTATGGATTGTACCTGCGGTCGCACTGATTATTGCTTTGTGGTTGGCAGTACAGGCGCGAATGGAGCGCGGTACCATTGTTGAAATTACCTTTGATACAGCAACAGACCTTATCGCAGGGCAAACACTTATCAAGTTAAATGAGGTGCAAGTGGGGACTGTACAGAAAGTGCGCCTGAGTAGCGATCTAAAACACGTTCTGGTAACAGCAGAGCTGGACCGCGAAGTGGCTCCTCACATCAGTGAAAATACACGATTCTGGATCGTTACCCCTAAAATTAGCGCTACTGGGGTATCGAATCTCGGCACTTTGATTTCTGGTGTTTATATTGTAATGGACCCAGGAGCACCCGGTAAATTTGAAACCAGTTTTACCGCACTTAAAGAACCGCCTGTTTTTGAGTCGGACGAACCGGGTACTCAATATGTGCTCCAGGCAGAAGAGCTAGGTTCTCTCGATGTGGGCTCTCCCATCTATTTTCGACAAATTCGTGTGGGAGAGGTTACTGGGTACAAGCTCTCCGGCAGTATGGACCATGTAGATGTTAATATCTTCGTTCGCTCCCCCTACAATGAACTGGTGCAGACGCGCAGTCGCTTCTGGAACGTCAGCGGTTTTGGTGTGTCGATTAATGCGGATGGGATGAAAGCCAGGATGGAATCGCTGGCCTCCCTTATCGGTGGCGGAGTAGCATTCGATAATGCGGCGGGCTTTGAAAATGTCGAGGTGGCCGATAAAGGGCATCGCTTCTATTTATACTCCGACCGGGAATCCGTGCTAGAGGGGCGGTTTAATATTAAATACTATTACCGGCTTAAGTTCTCCGGCACCGTACGTGGTTTAACTGTGGGTGCTCCGGTGGAATTTCGGGGGATTAAAGTCGGTGAGGTGGTGGATGTCGAGCTTGACAGTGCGGAAAATGTAAATGACAGCTTGCATGTTTTTATTGCCATGGAGCCGGAGAGATTGCAGCCAGGGGAGTCGCCCTCGCGGGAAGAGGTCGATAACCGCATGGAGAATATGGTGCAGCAGGGTTTGCGTGCCCAAATGAAAACCGCGAGCCTAATTACGGGTTCAAAATTTATTGATCTCTCCTTTGTCGAAGACGCCGTACCTGTTGCCTTTGTGCGTGCAGAAAACTACTCAGAGCTTCCCACCGTAGCGGATACATTTGACCAGTTGGGTCAGCAGGCTTCGGAAGTACTGAATAAAATCAGTAAAATTCCCTTTGATAAAATTGGCAATGAACTGGCGGGTAGCCTTGAAAGTTTGAATGCCTTGTTAAGCACCCTTGAAGAGCGCGGGACCGCCGCCAAGCTGGATGGAACCGTTGCAAACCTGGAAGAAACGCTAAATACCGCTAATGATGCCCTGGGTCAAATGACTGCCGCCATGACCAGCCTAGATCACGCGATTGCGCCTGATTCAGAAATGCGATATGAATTAACGGAAATGGCCAAGTCCCTTAGTGATGCGGCTCGCTCACTGGAACTCTTCCTGAACGAATTGAACCGACATCCCAACTCTCTGATATCGGGAAGTAAAAAAGATGATTAAAACAAAGCTAGTTCTGTTAGGCCTCTTGGCGGTTCTACTTCCATCGCTTTTTGGGTGCGCTTCCAGCGGACCGGCAACGCAATATTATTCTCTATTTCCTGCGCCGCTAAATGCGGATTATGCACGCAGTGATAAGTCCACAAGTTTTGGTGTGGGGCCTGTCGTTTTGCCTGAATATCTCGAAAACTCTGCACTGGTAAGTTTGGACTCAAGCCATCAGTTGAAATTATCCGGTTATCGTGCATGGGCGGGAGATTTAAAAAGCGCCATTTCTCGCGTTATAAGCACGAACCTGGCTAGCCTGTGGCAAATAGATGGTGTTTGGTCTTTCCCCTGGGATACCCGTGCCCGCCCGGATTATCAGATTCGTATCGTGCTGGACAAATTTGACGGTGAGCGTGGTGGCACTGTGTCATTGTTGGCGCGCTGGCAAATCATTGATCAAAAACAACATAAGGCCATATTCGTTTCCAGTGCCACGCTTTCAAGGCAAACAGAAGATGATTCTGTTGAAGCTTATGTGGCAGCATTAAACGCTCTACTAACTCAGTTGTCTGTACGAATTGCTGAGGAATCCAGCATCTAATGTTTAAAAGTTGGGGGGGAAGACGGACCAGCTATGAAAAAAAATATAAAGTATTTTGGCCTGGTTTTTATTTTGTTGTCTGCTGCTGCTTTATCCAAAGATATTCCTGAGGCGATAGTATTGGGAGGAGATCCCCTCCCCCTAGAGTTGTCAGGAAAACCGGAAGTTGTTTCGTTTACTCTGCAAGTAGACGAAGCTCTTTCAGCTTCAAAAGTTCCTCGCTTTGAGCTGATTGGAAATAAAAAGAATAAGGAAATGTTCAGTTTGACGGTAGGTGACAAGGAATGTACGGGCTATTACAGCGCTGAGTTATCATACCAAATATCAAAGCAGGATAGGCTGACGTATTACATGGAGAGTAAATTTCCTTGGTCAGGGGATATTAAAGTACTCCTTTATTTAAATGAAAAGTCGAGTTCCAGGAATCGGCACTCTCTCGATATGAATGGCGAACAGTTTGTATTTGAAACGCATGGGAAAATTCGTGATATCGTTTTTGACTCATATCTTGTAGTTAAATTAAATGGTTTGAGGGTTGAGTAGTGAAGTGTAAGTTGTTTGTATTTTTGATTGCTTTGGTGGTCTCTTCAAATTCACAAAGCGTAACTTTTGAGTACGCGATAGCCCTATATCAGGAAAAGCAGTTTGAAGTAGCCTATAGTGGTTTTCTCGAGCTGGCAGGTTTGGGGAATGGGAGAGCGCAGCTTAATTTGGGAGTAATGTATGCTCGGGGAGAGCACGTTGAGAAAGATTTCGTGGAGGCATACGCCTGGGCAAAACTTGCCTCCGAATCAGAAGATGTTGATGCGGAGAAAATACTTTCCATCCTGGGTAAACGGTTAGACGAAGAGGGAATGTCCGCAGCGGAGACACGATATAAAACACTAAATTCAAAATACGGAACAAAGGCGGTTTCTTCTGCCTTGCTACCCTCTGAAACTGCAGGGGAGGCTATGGGCTTTGCTGAGGCGCGGATAAAGAGGAAGAGAACACCCAGTTATCCAAAAAATGAGATCAAACGAGGTGCAAGTGGTCTGGTGGATGTTCAGTACTCCATCGGTATAGACGGAACGGTTCGAAATATAGGTGTTTTAAAAACAACGTCGAAGTTTTTTACTGATAGTACGCTTAAAGCCCTGAAATCATGGATATATGAACCAGCGAAAGTAGATGGCAAGCCAGTGGAAGAGTTTGGCCGTCGAATGCGTTTCAAATTTCAATTTGAGGGTTCGGAGTTACAACTTGAAAAAACAAAGAAATATATTGAACAATTTCGTGTGGCAGCCGAGCAAGGTGGAGGCAGGCAGAAATACGAGTACGCCTACTATCTCTCTATGCTCGACTCCATGGCTGGTTCCCTTAAAGGGTATGAAACGTTAGAGCTTGAATCGCAAAATTCGTGGTTTTCCAAGTCTGCGCAAGATGGTTTTCCGCTTGCCAAGTATGAGTTAGGTCGCCGTTTGTCCTACGGCCAACAGTGTGCTGTGGATTCGCGTAAATCGTACTTCTGGCTCGAGGGTGCTGCAAACGACAACGTTGCCGATGCAAAACTGTTTTTGGGTGTAGAAATATACTACGGCTCTCGCTATAAGCAAGATTTTAACAAGGGCTTAGCCCTCATTAAAGCGGCGGCGGATGGTGGTCTGCCTGAAGCTCAGCTTAAATATGCCTGGATACTATCGACCTCTCCCGACAAAGATGTTTTCAATCCCGAAGTCGCAATGGAGTACTTTAATTTAGTCAAGAAAAAAGAGTTCCATGACATGCTTAGCTACCTTGAGACTAAGGCTGCGGTAAGCGCGGCGAATTCGGATTATAAAGCCGCCAGTTCAGCGCTTAAGAAAGCGTCTAAAGAGAGAAAACGTTATGAGCTTGGGGAAGGGGTCGCTGGGGATATGGCAAGCAGTATTGCGTCTAAATCAAGGTTTGTTCAGCAGATTTAAATAGGTACACAGGTTTTTATTCAATGATGTTTTTCCCAATGCCCCAAGGTTCAAAAAAAGTGAACACAAACGATGCCGAAGTAGGAAAGCTCGCGAATGACACTAGTGAGCAGGCGGATCGTTTAAAGACCCTGGAAAACAAATTCACCCGCTTATCCACTTTAACCGAGGCGCTTTGGGATATTCTTTTGGAGAAAGGAGAGCTTGATGAGCACTTGTTGAAGGCTAGAATTCAACAGGTGGCTCAAGAACGTGAAGATAGAAAAACAGAAAAGTTGCCTTGTAGGAAGTGCGGGATGCAGAACGCGGCAAGTAAGCCCGCCTGTATTTACTGTGGTGGAGAGCTAGATGGCGAGCTTAATGAATCTCCCTTTGCCGGTTTGTAAATTTTGGCGCTGCGTTTTGGTGAGATTGTTCCGCTGGTAAGTTTCGGAAATAGCGAACTTTATTTAGACGCTCTGTAGCGCTATTGCGGCTAGTCTTCCCGCCCCGGTATAAACTTGCTTTTTAGCCAGTGCAAGGTGCCGTTGTTTTTGTTGAAGATGTCTTCAAGGGCTTCCTGCTCAAGCCAGTAATCCTCCTTGCCTTGAAATAAAAATTCCCGTTTTAATATTCTCCGCTGTGGGTTCAGGGTTTTTATTACCCTGGCAGGATTGCCCGCAACGACGACATTTTTTGGAACATCATTAACCACAACGGAGCCTGCACCCACAACACTATTGTCGCCAATACTCACGCCCTTTCCTATAATTGCGCGCAGGCCAACCCAGACATTTTCTCCAATGCAAATGGGTGAAGTACAGCGAAACGGGCGTACGCGGTTGTAAAGGCCGTGCCAATCGCTGTCCGAGATATACACTTCTGCGGCAATCATAGTGTTATTGCCAATTTTAATACTGTTAGCGGAAGCGATTTTTACCCCCGGGGAAAGCAGGCAGTAATCGCCAATAACAATTTTCCCCTGTTGCTGCTTGCTACGCCAGCAAGTGAGACTAACAGCTTGCTGTTTATTGCTGATAATATGTAAATAGTCACCTGCGTGAATATTTGACCCGGTGATATTCACACTCAGCGGTTTAAGTACTGCGGTATCTCGACCGAGAGTGTCGAATTGCGGCCGAAGCTTATGCTCAATAATCCAGCGATTAAAAATTCGCTGAAATTTTTTAACAAGCAATGGAGTATGGTTCTTGCGCACAACTCATTCCAACCCGGCAATAGATTTTTTTCAAGAGCATAACATTAAAGGTTTTTTAGAGGATGAGGAAGGGCTTGCACTTTTTGATCTTGCCTTAAAAACGCTGGCAATGGGGCCATGCCTTGAAATAGGCTCTTACTGCGGCCGTTCGACGGTTTTTATTGGTAAGGCATGCAAACAGCTTGGTAATACGCTTTATGCAGTAGACCACCACCGTGGATCAGAAGAGCATCAACAGGGAGAGCAGTACCATGATAAAGCGCTCTTTAACGAACAGCTCAAGCTTGTGGATAGCTTCCCAGCTTTTCGACGAACGCTGAGTCTGGCCCAGTTGGAATCTGTAGTGGTTCCTCTTGTTGCTTCCTCCGAGCTAGCCGCCCGGCACTGGAAAACCCCCTTGGGGCTGGTATTTATTGACGGTGGACACAGCCCAGAGATGTCGCGAGAGGACTGTTTTATGTGGGCGGAAAAACTGGCCTTGGGCGCTTACATGGCAATCCATGATATTTATGAAAAGCCAGAAGACGGAGGGCAGGGGCCCTTCCTTGCCATGCAAGCTTTATTGCAGTGTGGCAAGTTCACTTTTATTGAAAAGGTGTGCTCCTTGGGTGTGATAAAAAAAATAGTGAATTAATCGCCAAGAAAAGCAGATGAGGTAGTAAATAGCCTTGCCGCGGGGCTAAATTGGTATAAGGCATCTGCTGCAAGTATCACTGCAGCGGCGGTCCAGCTGGTTTTTTCTTTCGGCCAAATAACTTTGTCGCGGAAGCTGTAGCCGGTCCAGTAGCCGCCGTCTTCATCTTGCCATTGGGCCAGGTACTTGAACAGTTCTTTTGCCGAGTTTTCTTGGCCCGCAGCAAGGCAGGCGATAATTAATTCACAACTTTCGGCTACCGTAACCCATGGCTCGTCATTAACACAGCGACAGCCCAGGCTTTCTTCTACAAATTCATGCCAACGTTTTTCCAGTCGCAGTGATGCTTCTTCTTGGGAAAAAATACCTGCCAGAATGGGGTAGAACCAATCCATTGAATAGCGTGCTTTACTTTCCCAGGTTCGGTCGAAGCGCCAGGGTTTATTCAGCAGTGCATCAGCGAGTTTTTTATAAGCGATTTGCCAGTTCGTTTTTTCTAGCCCAAGTTCAATAGCTATTTTTATTGCGCATTCCAGGCTGCGCAGTATGGATGAGCAGGCAGTCACTAAGGCGTCTTTTGGTAATTGCTCGTGACTGGACACCGCCCACAGGATATCGCCTTCCCTGTGCTGGAGGGCGAGAACAAATTCTATGGCGCGCTCCACCATGGGAAAATAATGCTTGAGTACGTTTATATCTCGGAATATCAGGTAGTGATGCCAGATGCCCGTTGCGGGATAGGCAACAAAGTTGGTTTCGATGTTGTTTGGGGTTTCGCAGTTTGGCGTGTAGTAGTTTGCTTGCCAGCTACCATCTCTATTTTGATTGTCTTTTAGCCAATTGAATGCGAGCAGTGCCCGTTGCTGGTCTCCTAAAATGGAGAAGGCCATCGCAGCTTCGGTATGATCCCAAGGGTCCAGCTTGCCATTTTCAAACCAGGGAATAGCACCATCTTTTTGCTGGCAAGAGCAAAGGTATTGGTGAATAAGTTCGGTATTAAGGTTTGCAGTGCGCTGAGCTAAGATCATAACTATCAAAGTTTATAAAAATACAGCACGAGGCTTTTCCCCATAACAGGGTTGAGCAAAGCGTCTAATATTTTAGTTAACAGGGGTTTCTTAAACAGATCCCACAGCAAAAAGCGGTGGTAGATTTTTACCGGGAAATAATTATCACCCCGGTGCCAGAACATGCAGCGTAACCACCAGTAGGGCGCATGTAAAGCATGGGCACCGTGCTTTTTCATGAAGGCATAGCCGTGGCTCTGGATTTCCTTGCGTAGGTACTGGCCATTAAAAATGCGAACATGACCACCCTCCACCTGATAATAGGCTTTTTGCAGATACCAGCAGATTTTTTCTGGCCATGCTCTTGGCACGCTCACACAGAGTTGGCCGCCGGGTTTTAATATTCGGTTTATTTCTTCAAGAAAGCCTTGGTAGTCGTGGATATGCTCCAGTACTTCTGAGCAAATGACATGGCTAAAGCTATTATCTGCGAAAGGCAAGCTCAGCCCATTACTGCAAATAAAGTTAAGCCGTGCGGTTTGCTGTTCTTGCGCGAAATCGGATTTGCGCTGTTGAGCGGTGAGCAAATCCTGCTTGCTAATATCAACGCCAATAAAGCTCACATTTTTTTCTGCATGTATATGCTGTAAGCCCAGGCTGTGACGACCTTCGCCACAACCCAGATCGAGCACCACATCCGAGTCGTTGATGGGCAGCAGTTGAGGGCGTAGAGTTAGCAAGACTTAATAATTTCGTGATAATAGCGAGTGAGTTCTTCGGCAACTTTCTGCCAGGAATAGTGTTCTATTATTCGCTGCCGACCATTTTGCGCCAGCGAAGCGGCAAGTTCTTTATTTTCGAAAAGCAATTGTACTCCAGCTGAAAGAGCGCTGGCATCGCCAGCTTCAACAACGATACCTGCATCATCGACAACTTCGGCAAGTGCGCCGCCATTGGTACTGACAAGGGGCACGCCACAGGCCATGGCTTCTCCTGCAGGCAGGCCAAAGCCTTCGTAAAGTGAGGGGCAAACCGCCACACTGGCCTTGTTGTATTCCAGTGCTAATTGCTCTGTGCTAAGTGCGCTCCGGTACGAGACTCTTTGCCCTAAGTTCAGTTTTTCAATAAGTTGAACGCTAGCGCTTTCGCTTTTTAACTTGCCAATAATGCGCAAGTGGACATCGGGGTAGCTCTTTGCAATTTGTGCCAAAGCTTCCAAAAGGTAGCAAAGGCCTTTTAAGGGCTGGTCGGACGATGCTGTGGTAATAATGCGGTAGGGGGTTCTGTTTACTCTCACCGGGCGGAAGGCCTCAGTATCGATACCGTTGGGAATAACACGCACGTTCTCTTTGCGCTTGAAATAGCGCTCTATGTCATCCATAGAGGTGTTCGACACCGTGGTAATGTGCTTGAGCTGCGGAACTACTTTTTCCTGCATGCGTAAAAAGCTGTACCAGCGATAGGCGAGCAGGCGGTGCTGCCAATCGCCAGCTGTCTTAATTGCCAGTTCGCGATCCCTGTGAATGGGGTGATGGATGGTGCTCAGCACCTTATGGCCGCTTTTTTGAAGGTCCAGCAGGCCAAAACATAAGCTTTGGTTGTCGTGGATGATATCGAAATCGCTTTTTGCCAGCTGCCTGGCGATGCGCCTGCCGAAGGTGTAAGGCTCGGCGAAGCCTCCGGTGAGCATGCTCCACCATTCCAGAGAATCTGTGTACGAGAGTAGGTGTTTGGCTTTTAGCGCCGTAACGTGATTTTCGTGAGCGTAGAGGTCCAGGCTGGGAACTTTTACCAGCTTAACCGAACCCTCCAGCTCGGGGTAAGGAGGCCCCGAGTAAACGTGAACTTCGTGCCCTAACTTGGCCAGGGCAGAACTCAAATACTTTAAATATATCCCTTGCCCGCCCACGTAGGGGTCGCTGCGGTAGCCCAGAAGCGCTATTTTCAGCGGGCGCCCCAAACGGCGCATGGTGGAGTTTTTTCTCCTTTCCTCACGGTGTTTGAGCGGGGTGGGGACTGCCTCGGCGATGGTCATGACTACAGCGACACTCGTTATTTGAAGGCTGCCAGTCTGTCAAAAGACTACTTTGTGAGCAAGAGCCATCGCGATAAATTGTCGATTAGTGTGTCCGAGTGAGCAGCGTCTTGAATGCCTCCGGGTCAAAGGTAAGATTAAGCGCGCGCAGCCGGTCACCATTGCTATTCAGTACTAACAGTGTGGGAAAGCCTTTTATGCCGTAGCGTTCTTGCAAGGCAACACCCTGGTCTGATTCAAATTCAACACGAGTGAATACATAGTGTTCTTCGATGAGCGCTTGTACATCCGGGCGAGACAGCACTTTTGAATCAAGCTTTCTACAACTGGGGCACCAGATAGCAGAAACATCCAGCAATACCGGTTTGCCGCTTTCGGCAGAGCGGATTAAGGCTTCATCAAAGCTGATTAACTCAAGGGCCACATTGTCGAGAGCGCGTTGTCCGAGGAAGGTCTGAATTTGTACGTGGCCAAAGTAAACGGCAAGTAAAATACCTCCGTAAATCAGCAGGGATTTCCAAGCCTGTCGTTTTTTAGGGGCTTGTTCTGTTTCTGGGGGGGGATTCTCGGTGTGTTCGGGGTCTGACACAGGCAACTCCAATGACAAAAGCTCGGTTATAAGGTAGTTACAGGTAAGTAAATACAGAAATGGCGTTTGTGAGTTGGACTGCAGTTGCCGGGTTAAGTTGCCAGGTTAAGGCGTCAAAATAGACCGTGGCGTAGTTTTACTTAGTGTTCATCTCCATGATCTATACGTTTTTCAAAAAAACTCAGTAGGCCCGCTGCAACCAGTGCGATTACTACTATTAACCCCATGCTGGCTAACATGGCTATGGCTCCCATCGATACCGCTTCGTTCATATCCGTTCTCCTGTGATAAGCATTCTCATTACAGGTTAGTGTATTCACGGAGCTCAAGGTTGACTCAGGTCAATCCGTAAGCAGGGAGAGATGTTTTTACTGGGTGGGGCGGGGCTGGCTCTGTACTCAGTCCAAGGGCTATAATCCCGCCCTTGTTTTATGCTTGGAACCTATTATGAGTGAGCGCACCTCCTCCGTTAAGCGCGATACGCTGGAAACCAAAATCTCCGCTGCTGTTAATCTCGACGGCACAGGTGAATCTGCCTTCGATACAGGTGTTCCGTTTTTGGAGCACATGATGGATCAGATTGCCCGGCACGGCATGATTGACCTGGATATCACCTGCAAGGGGGATACTCACATCGATGACCACCACAGCGTTGAAGATATCGGTATTACCCTCGGGCAGGCGGTATCCCAGGCGGTGGGCGATAAGCGAGGTATTCGTCGTTATGGTCACGCCTACGTGCCCTTGGACGAAGCGCTATCGCGCGTGGTTATAGATTTTTCTGGCCGTCCCGGTTTGTGTATGAATATACCCTTTACGCAAAAGCGCATAGGTAGCTTTGATACAGAGCTATTCTGGGAGTTTTTCCAGGGCTTTGTTAACCATGCTCAGGTTACCTTGCATATTGATTGTTTGCGGGGGCACAACGCCCACCACCAGATAGAAACGGTGTTTAAAGCCTTTGGTCGTGCCTTGCGTATGGCTTTGGAGGTCGACCCGCGTCTGGGTAACGCTATGCCGTCAACCAAAGGTACTTTATAAGAGCGTACTTTTGTAGAGAGTACTTTTGCCGCAAGCCTGCCTGCAGGCCCTTAAAAATGTGAGAGCAGTTTTCACTGCTCTTCAAGATAACTCCAAAAAATACTATGAATCGCAAACAAGTAGCTGTTATTGACTACGGTATGGGAAACCTTCATTCCGTGGCGAGTGCGTTAAAGCATATTGGCCCTGATATCGATGTGGCGGTTACCAGCGACAGAGAAACTATTGCCAATGCAGACCATGTAATATTTCCCGGTGTTGGTGCCATACGAGATTGCATGGCCGAAATTCGAAAGCAGCAGGTGGATAAAGCTGTTGCAGAAGTCATGGCCTCGGGAAAGCCAATGCTGGCTATTTGTGTCGGCTTGCAGGCACTGATGAATTTTTCTGAAGAAAATAATGGTGTTGATTGCCTGAATGTATTTTCGGGCAAGGTAAAGTTTTTTGCCGGTAACCCCCGCTTTAAAGCTGCCCACGATGAAGGTTCCGCCTCCGGAGAACGTTTAAAAGTACCGCACATGGGCTGGAACACCGTTGAGCAAAGGCTGCCTCATCCCTTGTGGCATAACATCGAAAACGGTGGCCGATTCTATTTTGTGCACAGTTATTATGTTGAGGCAGAGCAAAAAGAGTTAATTGCTGGAGCCTGTCATTACGGTATTGATTTTACTGCGGCTATGGCAGAAAAAAATCTTTTTGCCGTGCAGTTTCACCCGGAAAAAAGCCACACTAACGGCTTGCAATTATTAACTAATTTCTTGAACTGGGACGGCAAATGGTAATTATCCCCGCAATTGATTTAAAAGATGGGCAGTGTGTACGCTTGCGTCAAGGTTTGATGGAAGACTCCACTGTATTTGGCAGTGACCCTGTCGCCTTTGCTCAGCAGTGGGTTGATAAAGGGGCCCGCCGTTTACATTTGGTCGACTTGAATGGCGCCTTTGCTGGCAAGCCTGTGAATGGTGAAGTGGTTACAGCAATTGCCAAAGCGTTTCCCGAGTTACCCATACAAATTGGCGGCGGAATTCGCAATGCAGAGACCATTCAACACTATCTGGATGCTGGTGTTAACTACGTAATTATCGGCACCAAAGCGGTGAAAGAACCCGAATTTGTAAAAGACATGTGCCAACAATTCCCGGGGCACATCATTGTCGGACTGGATGCAAAAGATGGCTATGTTGCCACCGATGGTTGGGCCGAAGTTTCCGAAGTAAAGGCAACTGATCTGGCTAAGCAGTTTGCCGGTTATGGTGTAAGTGAAATTGTTTATACCGATATTGCGCGCGATGGCATGATGCAGGGCGTGAATGTTGAAGCGACGGTTGCCATGGCGCAGGCCTCGGATATTCCCGTTATTGCTTCCGGTGGAATTACCAATATGGATGATATTCGCGCACTGGCAGAAAAGGCATCTTGTGGCATTACTGCTGCTATCACCGGGCGTGCTATTTACGAAGGCTCGTTGGATATTCAGGAAGCTCAGGCCTACTGTGACAGTTTGGGTGGACAATAATATGGCGCTGGCAAAACGTATAATTCCTTGTTTGGATGTTGATAAAGGCCGTGTGGTAAAAGGCGTGCAGTTTGTCGATATCCGCGATGCGGGTGACCCGGTTGAGGTGGCAAAAAAATACAATCAGCAAGGGGCAGACGAACTTACTTTTCTGGATATTACTGCCAGCCACGAAGCGAGGGAGACGACTATCCACACAGTAGAGCAGATTGCGGCAGAAGTTTTTATTCCGCTGACTGTTGGCGGTGGCATTCGAACCCTGGAAGATATTCGTAATATGCTGAATGCGGGAGCAGATAAAGTCAGTATTAATTCCGCTGCAGTGAAAGATCCCGATTTTGTAAAACGAGCGGCGGAGCGTTTTGGTTCGCAATGCATCGTGGTGGCTATCGATGCAAAATCAGTTAGCGCTGAAGGTGAAACTCCGCGATGGGAAATATTTACCCATGGCGGAAGAAAGCCAACAGGAATCGACGCCGTGGCCTGGGCGGTTAAAATGTGTGACAACGGCGCCGGTGAAATTCTGTTAACCAGTATGGATAAAGATGGCACCAAAGACGGCTTCGATTTGGGCGTTACTCGCGCTATAAGCGACGCAGTGCCTGTGCCTGTTATTGCCTCGGGTGGTGTGGGGAACCTGCAACACTTAGTGGATGGCGTAATCAATGGTGGGGCCGACGCGGTATTGGCAGCAAGTATTTTTCACTTTGGCGAATATTCAGTGCCGGAAGCAAAAGCCTTTATGCGCGATAATAATATCGAAGTGCGCCTTTAGAAAACGGCCCTTTGGCAAAATTAAACCGTGTGCTTGTAACAGGCCCTAATACAACACTATTATTTGCCAATGGGCAGCAGGCAAGTTACCTCTAAGCCGCCTTCGGCGTGGTTGACAATATCCAATTTTCCGCTGTGTTTTTCCATGCCTTTTTGTGCGATGCTCAGCCCCAGACCAAAACCCTCCGTATGCATTTGATTTCCAGCCCTGTAGAAAGGTTTCGTTACCAGGTTTAAATCGTTTGCCGCTATGCCGGGGCCGTGGTCTCGAATGCTAATAATAATGTGTGTGCTCGTTAGGCGCAGCGTTGTCTCTATGGCGGTGTCTGGAGGGGAATACTTGCAAGCGTTGCGCAATATGTTCTCCAATGACCGACACAGCGCGCTTTCGTAAACCTGCGCTACGGCATTATTGCTGCTATCTGCCAACTTAAACTCTCGCTTAGGGTGTTCTATTTGTAGGTCGGATATCACCCCTTTAATCAGCTCCCCTAGTGCATGCTTGTGTCGCTCCTCTTTTTCTCTATTCAACCGTGAGAAGTTGAGAATTTCTTGAATCAGTGTGTCAATGCGTTTGCACTCTTTATGCAAGCGTTCCGTGTGCCTGTCTGCGCTTTGTAGTTCGATTAAGCCAATGGTTGCCTGTAGGCGGGCTAGAGGGGCGCGCAACTCATGAGAGACGTCGTGCAATAAATGTTGTTGAGCCGAGAGTGTGTCCTCAATTTTATCGATCATAAATGCCATGTCACCAGCGAGATCTGCTAATTCATCGCCGCGATCCAACAAGTGCTGGGGGATGGACTCACTTTCGGCACCTGCGGTGTATTTGCGGCTGAACTGGCCTAGCTGGCTCAGTGGTTTGCTAATGCTCCAGCTTAAAAAAATACTCACCAGGGTAGAGGCGATAAAAATGAGAATAAACTGGAGAGAATAAAATCGGCCCAGTACTTCCTCAAAAAAACGTGGGATAGGTGGTTTCGCTGCGATAACGGTGTACTCGTTTCCCGCGCTACTATTTACTGTAAATTCTATGAGTTCAGTTTCTTTTTTCCTGAAGCGAGCCTCAAAAACTACTTCTCCGGTACCTGATGTTATGATCATACCTCGGGCTTTCCCCCGTCGGCCTCCGCCTTGGTCCCGGTGATGAGCTTGCTCAGCTCGGCCGCCATCAGGAGGTGCAACAGCGAAAGGCCTGGCGTGTTGCCCCAGCATCGGTTCGACGTATTCATGCTGTCTGATTATCTCGTGTGCCATGCGTTCCACGCCCTGTTTATGTCGCTGAATAAACTGGCTCGATTCAATTTTGTTGACGATGACATAGGTGGTGGCGAACATAATCGCCAGGCTGGCAAGCCAGAAGCTGAAAAAGACTCGCCAAAAAAGGCGCTTTAGTGGAGAGGGAATAAGGTTGCGCTTCATAAGTTCACGAGTTAACCATCTGGTAGCCGCGGCCGCGTACGGACTGAATAATATTATCTAGCCCTTTTTCTGCCAGCTTATTGCGCAAGCGGCTGATATGTACGTCCATGCTGCGGTCGTAGGCTTCCAGCTTGCGTTGCAATACTTTTTCTGTGAGTTCCTGTTTGGTGAGTGTTTGCCCAATGTTATGCATCAGCATGTGTAGCGTGGAAAATTCTGCGTTGGTGAGGTGTAGCGACTCACCGTTTATGGAAGCGGCCAGCGCACCGGGATCCAGTTGAATATTATGGGCTTTTAGAATTTGGGTCTCATTTTTTTTCGGCGCTGTTCTGCGCAAGATGGCCCTGATGCGTGCGAGAAGCTCTCTGGGGTTGCAGGGTTTGCCCAGGTAGTCGTCGGCGCCCATCTCAAGGCCAATAATTCGGTCAATGTCGTCACCGCGACCGGTGAGCATGATAACGGGAATATCGTTTTTAGCGCGCAGGCCTTGCAGGACTTCAAGACCGCTTAGCCCCGGCATCATTATGTCCAGCACTACCACGCTGAAGTTATTGCTTTCCAGCAAGCTTGCCAGCGCCGCGTCGCCATTGTGAACGCTCTTCACCAGCAGCCCTTGTGTTTGCAGGTACTCTGCAAGCAGTGAGCATAGCTCTTGGTCGTCGTCCACCAGCAGTATTTCGGGAGTGTTTGTATTCATATCTGCAGTTTAATAAAAGCAGCGGTTTCGGTAGCCAACTTTACCTAACTTTACAGTGGCTTAACCCAACTTCGCGAAGCAAAAGAGCATACTAACACCATGTTCAAAGCAATCCAGGAGACGAGTAAATGAAAAAACTATTCCCAACAGCAGTACTGGCATCAATACTTCTTTCGGCAACAGCAAGCGCGGGCCCCTGGGGGCAAGGCGGCTGCGGAGGTAAGTTTGGTAACCCCGAAAGACATTTGGCCAAAATGGAAAAAATGCTTGATTTGACAGCAGAGCAGAAGGCGGAGATTCAAGCGCTGTTTGAAGAAAAGGCGGCGGCCAGGCCAGAAGCGAAACCTCGCTTTGGTAAGCAAATAGCAGAGCTCGACGCGAACGCAAGCGACTACGAGCAGCAGCTGGATGCCCTTGCTGATGGCGCTGCAGAGCTTGCTCGACAGAGGGTTTTGCAACGGGCAGAAACACATCAACGTATGACCGAAATCCTTACAGAGGAGCAAATGTCTGAGTGGCAAGCTTTTCGAGCAGAGAAGCGAGAGAAAAGGCAAGGGAAAGGTGGCAAAGGCCAAGGTGGCAGAGGCGAAGGGCTGCAGTGGGATTAGTCGAGAGCCCTGATAGCTAAAAAAAACGGGAGGCAAAGCCTCCCGTCTAGCTATTCTTAACAAAGCCCTCTAAGCGGCTTTGCCCGCATAACGCTCCAGGGTTTCTATAACCGCTGGTTCAGCGTGAATGATAAAATCGATAAAGTCACTGGCACCCGTTTCTGCTTCATGAAGCGTGTCGAAAGGACCAATGTTCACCCCTTCACGTGTACTGTAGTACCAGTAATCTCCCTGCTGGAAGTAACGATTACTGCGCGTAGGTTGGCCGCTGCCAATTTCGCCTGTTCTGTTCATAGTCTGTCTCCTTAGAAATCTGTCCTTGAAAATAATTTATTACAAGCTGGCTAAGTGTTACAGAGCCATTTTGCCAAGAGAGGGTAGTTGGCGTTTCAGATTACCCTGTCTGTCTTCCTGTCAACGACTCAAGCTTTGTGGCTCCATGGCGTTGAATGTATACGTTAGAGGCTGAGCTTTAGCTCACTCTCATACTGATTCGCATGTTATCGGCCAAATTATAGGCTGCAACTTCTTTGATGCAGCTCAATTTCGGTCAAAACGTGAACTGCATCACAAAAACATTGTGACGGCGTCGGTTTCAACATTATGGCTGCGGACAAGCGGTCTATTCTGCCGCCTGATTGGCTTGACGAGCATAGTTTGTACGATTTTTGCTCATCTCCAGTAGTTCAGAGACGGTCACTAAGGTGATGCCTCGTTCTCTCAGTTTGGGGAGCTGCTCTCGGAGTACTTCAAGTGTCTCTGGGTGGGGGTGACCTATGGCGAGCGCCAGGCCATCTCTCTGGGCAATTTTTTCCGCCTTTAACAACTGTTTTTCGATAGCTTGCGGTTCTCGAATATTGTCCAGGAAAATATCTCTGGAGTGATTGGGTATACCTGTTTCAGTGGCCTGGCGGCTGGCGACGCTTTCTGCGGTGGTTTTTGAATCCACAAAATACAAGTGCTGCTGGGCAAGTACATTCATTAACCAGCTCATATGCTCATGGCGTTGGGTAAGTAAGCTGCCACCGTGATTATTCAGGCCTTTTGCATAGGGTACCGCATCGAGCATATCGAGGCTTAATTGAGAGACTTCCTGTTCTGTCATATTCGACATTAGTGCTGGCTCCCAGGGGCGCGGCTCCAGTGTTTCCATGGGCGCGTGCACCATTACCTCCAGAAAGGCTTGATTGGCAAGCTCTGCCATACGCTTGCTGTAGGGCGTGAATGGGATAATGGAGAGGGTTAGCTTGCTCTGAAGCTCAATGAGCTCATAGGCTGGTTGCAAACGATAGCCCAGATCGTCGATAACAATGGCAAGTGCTGGACCATAGGCAAGTGCTGGACCATACTCGCCCAGTTGCGATTTCGGCACTGGGCAGGCAAGTGTATTATCAGGTTTTGCCTGACTGCTGGCGCTCCAGGTGAGAGGTAGCAGCAAGCAGAGTAAAGCTGTTAAGGGTTTTATCAAACCAGCTCCGTCTTGAACGATGACTGTAAAAGTAAGCCCTAGTCTAGCCTGCCTCGCTAACTTCCACTGAGGCAGTATCGTCATTTTTCTGCTGCTGAAACAAATGCAGGCTTTTTAGTATGTTCAAGGCCTCAAACAGCTGGCTATCTTTGTTGAGAAGCTCCGTTTTGGTCTTATCTTCTTTTGCTTTAATGTCTTCTCCGCCTTTGGCGTTTTTCAGGTGACCGCTCAAGTCCGCTTCTTTAACCGCTATTCTGGGTTTTACAGCGGTGACTCGAACGCGTTCTACATTGATGTCGGGCTCAATACCCTGGGCCTGAATGGAGCGGCCGTTGGGGGTGTAATACAGGGCTGTTGTGAGTTTAACCGCGCGATCATCGGTGATGGGGATTACCGTTTGCACCGAGCCTTTACCGAAGCTGCGAGTTCCCACCAGTATGGCTCGCCGATGATCCTGCAATGCTCCAGCGACAATCTCGGAAGCGGATGCAGAGCCATCGTTAATCAGAACCACCATCGGCAGGTCCCTGGCAATATCTCCGCCTTCGGCTTTGTATTCAGTGTCGGCACCTTTGAGGCGCCCTTCTGTGTAAACCACCATGCCGCCATCGAGGAACAAATCGGCAACCGCAACGGAGGCTTGTAGCACGCCACCCGGGTTGTTGCGTAAATCCAGGATCAGCCCACGCATATCCTTGTTTTTCTCGATCAGCTTGTCATAAGCCTTTTTTAGATCCACAGCAGTGTTCACCTGAAACTGGGCGATACGCAGGTAGCCGTAGTGCTCGGCCATGACTTCGGATCGCACACTGCGCACTTTAATAATGTCTCGCTCGATAGTGATATCGAAAGGTTGGTCTACGCCTTCGCGCACGACAGTAAGCACAATTTCACTGCCTCGTTCTCCTCGCATTTTGTCAACGGCTTCATCCAGGGTAAGGCCTTTCACATTGACTTCGTCGAGCTTGATGATCAGGTCGCCTGCTTCAACGCCCGCTCGCGCAGCGGGCGTGTCATCAATTGGCGAAATGACTTTCACAAAACCATTCTCCATACCCACTTCAATGCCAAGGCCTCCAAACTGCCCGGTAGTGTGTACTTGTAAATCATCAAAAGAGGAGGCATCCAGAAACGCCGAATGAGGATCTAACTGTTCGAGCATGCCCCGTATGGCATATTCGAGCAGCGTGCGATCGTCGATTTCATCGATGTAGGCATTACGAATGTGGTCGTAGGCTTTGGTAAAAATACGTAGATCTTCAAGGGGAAGAACACTCACTGTTTCTGGTGTGGCGCCGGCGTTTTCTTCAGCGTGGGTGAACACGGATATACAGACTAGAGCAGCAAGCCACATGGGTGAGAATTTAGGCACAGTTAATCTCCTGGGGAGCAAAGATAGTTATCGATGAAAAATTCGTTAATTATGTAATTTTTAAGCCGGTCTGAACCAGGTTTTAGGGTTAGTTGGTTGACCCTGATAGCGCAGTTCAAAATACAGTGCAGAACTCTGCAGGCCACCGGTATTGCCCACGGATGCAATCACTTCACCGCGGTCAACCCATTCGCCAAGTTCTTTGTAGAGCGCTTGGTTGTGGGCATACAGGCTCATGTAGCCGCCGCCGTGATCAACGATAATCAGTAGGCCATGGCCGCGCAGGTAGTCGGAAAAAACAATGCGGCCATAGTGAACAGCGGACACCGGGCTGCCGGAGTTCGACCTTATCAGCATGCCCTGCCAGCGCATTTTGTTGGCCACTCTCGATGTACCGAAGTGCTTGACCACTTTCCCTGCGGCGGGCCAGGGTAGCTTGCCTTTGGCGGAAGCAAAGCTGTCCGATGAGGAGCGTGGAATATCTATTTCGTTCAACCATTCCGCAACTTCGTTTAGCAGGGTCTCCAGCCGGGAGCGGTCGCGTTGCATGGCTTTTAGCTCTTGCCCTTGTGTGGAGATATTTTTATTCAATTTGCCGAGGGTGGATTTACGTTGCTGCTGAGCGCTGACTAACTGTTCTTTTTTTCTACTCAGTTCCCGGTGGTTGCTTTCGAGTTTTTCGGCCTGGTACGCGATCTCAGGTTCCAGAGTATTGATGCGTGCGATGGTCGTGGCGAAGTCGTCAATCTTGTCGGCTCGCGCTTCGATAATATAGTTGTAGTACTTCATGTTGCGGGCAACAGTGGTTGGATCCTGTTGGTTGAGAATTAGCCTTACGCTGCTTTGCTGGCCCAAGCGGTAGGCTGCGTTAATGTGCTGGCCTACCTGTGCCTGCTGCTCTCGCTTTTTACCTTGCAGTTGGCTGCGCTCTTCTCGCATGCCCTTCAAATTTTGTTGGCGCTCATCCAGCTCTTTCTTTAATTGGTTTGCTTTCTGGTTTAAGTCGCCAATATTTTTCTCCGAGCCTTCCAGGGTTTTCAGTAGCTCGTCTCGACTGCTCTTGGTTGCTTCCAGCTCTGCTTTGAGCTCAGCCATCGCTTTTTTAATGCGCTCAAGCTTGGCTCTCTCCTCTGCATCATCGGCATAGGCGCAGTGGCTTGCAATGCATAGCAAAACGCAAAGTAACGGGGAGAGTAGGCGTGGGAGCTTGAATTGTTCTGGCATCAGTTTCATGGGCTAAAGTTTAACGCAAAATTAGTTTTGCTGTGTCCTTGATTATTGATACCCGGCTTTTTGATCTCAATCGCCAATCTGTCTGGATTTTTGAGCCCCAATCTAGGATCATTGCGCGCGAAAAAACTATCTTGCAGAGAGGCTGTTATATGTACAAATTGGTATTGATTCGCCACGGTGAAAGCCAGTGGAACCTGGAAAACCGATTTACAGGTTGGCATGACGTTGATCTGACCGAAGCGGGTGTTCAGCAGGCGCGTAACGGCGGACGTCTATTGAAGGAAGCCGGTTTCGATTTCGACCTGGCCTATTCCTCGGTACTGACCCGAGCGATGCGCACGCTCTCTCTGGCATTAGAGGAAATGGGCATGATGTGGCTGCCAACCGAGCGCCACTGGCGTTTGAATGAGCGTCACTACGGTGCGCTCACTGGCATGGACAAAGCGGAAACCGCCGCTAAGCACGGCGATGAGCAAGTTAAAATTTGGCGTCGCAGCTTCGATGTTCCACCTCCGGCGGTAGACACAGACAGTGAACACTTCCCCGGCAGTGATCGCCGCTATCAGGGCATAGACCCCCGTATTTTGCCCCGTGCAGAGAGCCTTAAGCTTACCATCGACCGAGTTCTGCCCTACTGGCACGATGTTATCCGTCCCTCCATTCTGGATGGCAAGCGCGTTATTATCGCTGCTCACGGCAACAGCCTGCGTGCGCTGGTGAAATATCTGGACGGTATGAGCGATGAAGAAGTACTTGAGCTAAACATTCCAACGGGTGTGCCACTGGTATACGAGCTGGACAAAGACCTGAACCCAATCAGCAAGAACTACCTGGGCGACCCGGAAGCCATTAAGGCGATGATGGACGCAGTGGCTAAACAGGGTAAGGCTAAGTAATACATCTGCTCCAGAGCTCGCGCCGGACTATCACGTCCGTCGCGAAGTTTCGTGTATACTCCCGCCCCCATCATAGGTTTATAAAAAGGTTCCAATTCCGTGGATTTTACGGCTTTAACGGCTTTCTTAGCCGAACAATGGATACTGATCTCCATTCTCTCAGTGCTAGTGGCCGCACTTATTGTGGTTGAAGGCAGGAAGGGGGGAGCGGCCCTTTCTCACCATGAAATTACGCGCCTGATCAATAAAGGCGAAGCGGTCTTGCTAGACGTGCGTGATAAGAAAGAGTTTTCTGTGGGGCATATTGTTGATGCCATACATATCCCTTACGCCAAGCTGGCGGATCGCGCTTCCGAACTGGAGAAGCACCGCGATAAGACCATCATCGTGGTCGATAAAATGGGGCAGCACTCCGGCGCTGCGGGTAAAACGCTCAAAGATAAGGGTTTTACCGTAAGTCGCATGCAGGGTGGTATGGCTGAATGGCAAAGCCAGAATCTCCCTGTTGTTAAAGCTTGATAAAGGCTTGGCTCGTCCTCACCTAGGTGTGCATACACATAAAACAGCTAAAAAATAGGTTCCACTATGACCGAAGAAAATCAAACACCAGAACAAGCTGCGCAAGGTGATGCGCCCCAGCCTCAGTTTGGAATAAAACGTGTTTTTGTTAAAGACTTGTCTTTTGAGGCGCCACAAGGGGCAAAAGTTTTTGCTACCCAGTGGCAACCAAAGGTAAATCAAGACCTCAATACACAGGTAGAGAAGCTTGATGATTTACATTTTGAAGTGGTTTTGAAGTTAACTGTTACTGTAAAAATGGACGATGACAAGACGGCGTTCCTGGCCGAGGTACATCAGGCTGGCATATTCGAAGTAGCAGGTCTCGACGGCATGCAGCTGCAACACGCGCTTACCTCCGTTTGTCCGCAGATTCTCTTCCCTTATGCCCGAGAGGCTATCGATAATCTTGCCCTGCGCGGTGGCTTTCCTCCTCTTGCGCTACCTCCTATTAATTTTGATATGCTTTTTGCCCAGGCTGCAGCGAAAGCTAAAGCAGAATCTGAGGCGGCTCAAGACCAGCAGCACTAGCAGGCTGTTCAAAAAACTAGTAGCTACGCGGTAATAATACACCGCAATAAAGTAAAAGAAGGCTGTAAAACACCGCCTTCTTTTACTTAGCTTCGCTTTTTTTCAATTCCATCGCCTTTCAAAGTGGCGACAAAAGCGATACTGAGTCCATACTATGGGGTAAACATTACTCAAATGTGGATTCATGTCATCCCCTAACAGCCCTTTAGATGAAAAGCTTTCGGTACTGCTGTTTTATAAGGCGAGCGGCCGCAACAGTCGCCAGCTTCGTATCTGCCAGATTCTTGGCCTTACGCTGGGCCTGCTGTTTTTAATTCGCGCCCTTGAGTGGCAAGTACACGAGCGCGTTTTTTCCCTGATATTTTTACTGTTGTGTTGCCTGCTTTCCCTTTGGCTCAGTGTGTCGGGTCAGCTTTTGAAAGCCGTGCACGTGTATTTGTTGGGCTATGCGCTGACCGCAACTACAGCAATGTATACCTCCGGAGGTGTTCACAATGTCGCCACTGCTTGGCTATTGCTCCTACCCTGCCTAAGCGCTCTGCTTGGAGGGCAGCGGGTGTTTAGTTTCTGGGCGGCTATTGCCATGTTGGTTTTAGCGGGTATTGTCGGCTTGAATATGGGCGACATCGGGCTGAGCAATAGAACCCCCATGGAGTTTCAGAAGAGCCAGGATTATATCCACGTGCTGGCGCAGCTACTTACCTTATCGCTCTGTATATATGCCTTTTTTAGCCAGTTTGAAGAATACGAGCAGCAGATAAATGCTCAAGTACGGAAAGTAGAAAAAGAAATACAGTCCAGGCGGGTTGCGGAAAAACTGGCCTTAGAATCCAACCAGGCTAAAACGCGGTTTCTGTCCAATATGAGCCATCAATTGCGTACACCGCTTAATAGTATTATTGGTTTTTCCCGGCGAATGGTATTGCGAAAGATAAGCGAGCCAGAGCGACAAATGGAGATGTTGGAAGGTATTCATCGCAACGGCCAAACGCTATTGAAGGTGATTAACGATTTGCTAGAGCTGGCCAATCTGGACAATCAGGAAAAGCGACTTAACTGGCAGCCTGTCGAGTTGTCGGAGGTAGTGAGTGGTGAACTGAGTCATTATTCCTCCACTATTGATTCGCAGTCGAACAAGACGCTCGCCATTGCAAGGCTGGAGCCCTTCCAAATGATTGGCGACCTGATTAAGTTGCCCAAGATTTTTCGTCTCTTGTTCGAATATTTTATCCGTCACACCGAGGCCTCAGGCATTGTGGTGGAGTGCTACCCAAGTGAGGCGAAAGAATCGTGGTGCTGTGTTAGCCTCAGGATTAAAGACTGCAATATTGCGGTAAATGTGTTGGAGGCGCTGATAAATGTGGGCGGAGAAACAAGTATCGTCGCTACTGTCGATAGTGGTGTATCAGGCTTGGGGCTCGCCATCACAGCACGCCTGGTGGAGCTGCACCAAGGCAGTATTCATATCAGTAGCCCAAACCAAGAGCAGCTGCTAATCGAAATTTTACTGCCATCTGTGCCTGTGTTAGCTGAGAGCCAGCAAGAGCAAGACGCTATTCAGCACTAGTTCATACCCCATTTCATACACTGGGCCTGCCAAACAAAAGCAGACGAGGGACAGAGTATGAAAACCTACCTAACTTTTATGATGTTGACCATTGTGCTGGTGTTTGCCGGCGCAGCTCATGCGCGCGGCGAGGATGGCGGCAGGCACCACCGTTCCGGCAAGGAGAAGCATTCGCAGCATGCCAGCAAAAGCGAGCGCCGAAGCGTGCACGGTACTTCGAGGCACAGGCACGAGCGACAAGTGAGTAGCCATCGTTCAGATTCCGGTCAGCATCGCTCTCACCGGAGAGACCATTATCAACAGCCGCGGTATTCAGTAAAGAGCAGGCACCACGCGGCACACAAACATTATAAGCACTGTGGGCATGGGGATAATCACTGGGTAGGTAGCAGCAGGAACAGGCATCACGCGACCAAGTATTCCTGGTACCAATGGGGGCGTGGTGGACAGTGTTTTCGGGTGAAGGATAAGGGCTATAGTACTGTATGGATAGAAGTGCCGTTTTATAAATGCCGCTAGGGCAAAAGGACGTGCAAGAAGGGAGCAAATGCCACTCAGCGCTGAGTGGCATTTTCAGTATTAATCTTCGTCCGCACTTGCCATGCCCAGCTCTTTGAGCTTGCGGGTGAGCGTATTTCTGCCCCAGCCAAGCAGATTGGCTGCATCGCGCTTTCTCCCAGCAGTATGCTTGAGTGCCGTTTCAATGAGTGCTTTCTCGAAAGTAGGTACTGCTTCCCCGAGTATGTCTTTTTGACCGCAGGCGAGGGCTTGGTCGGCCCAGTGGCGCAGTGCTTTGTCCCAGTCTCCGCTTGGGGCTTCATTGCGTTTTACCTCCATCAGCTCAGGCGGTAAGTCCTGAACGTGAACTTCTCGGCCGGAGGCCATTACCGTGATCCAGCGGCAGGTGTTCTCCAGTTGGCGAACGTTTCCGGGCCAGCTTAGTGTGGCGAGGTAGGCTTCTGTTTCTGCGGTGAGCAGCTTGGGCTCCACTTCCAGTTCGCTGGCGGCTTTGCGTAAGAAGTGCTGGGCCAGCTTGGGTATATCCTCACGCCTGTCGGCCATTTTCGGCAGATGTATTCGGATAACATTCAGGCGGTGGAAAAGATCCTCCCTGAAGCGGTTGTCTTCCACCAGTGTTTCCAGGTTTTGGTGGGTGGCAGCGATGATGCGTACGTCCACCTTTATCGGCGTGTGGCCACCTACTCGATAAAACTCGCCGTCGGCCAATACGCGCAGTAAACGAGTTTGAGTTTCTGCCGGCATATCGCCGATCTCGTCTAAAAAGAGCGTGCCGCCATCGGCCTGCTGGAATCGACCCTGGCGTTGCGCGCCGGCACCGGTAAAGGCGCCTTTCTCGTGGCCGAATAATTCCGATTCAATTAAATCGCGTGGAATGGCCGCCATATTCAAGGCAATGAAAGGCCCCTCTTTGCGAGGGCTGTGCTTATGCAATGCGCGGGCAACCAGTTCTTTACCTGTGCCCGATTCGCCGTTAATCAGTACGGTAATGTTGGACTGTGACAGGCGGCCAATTGCGCGAAAGACCTCCTGCATTGCTGGCGCTTCACCAATAATTTCGGTATCGAGCACGGCCTCTGGCTCTTCTGCTTCCTGTTGTTGTTCGCTGGCGTGTGCCAGGGCGCGCTGGGTTACCGCCACGGCCTCATCCACATCGAATGGCTTGGGCAGGTATTCAAATGCACCGCCCTGATAAGCTGAAACAGCGCTTTCTAAATCCGAGTGAGCGGTCATGATGATGATGGGCAGGCTGGGGTGCTCGTTGTGCAGATTCGAGAGCAGAGTTAAGCCGTCTGTTCCCGGCATACGAACATCACTGATAATGGCATCGGGCTTGCCTCTGCCGATTTCTGCAATGGCCTTGTCACCATTCTCAAAGCTCTGGGTAGCGATGCCAGATTGCTGCAGCGCCTTCTCCAATACCCATCGGATGGAGCGGTCATCATCAATAATCCAGACTAGATTTGGCTTATGCATGTTTTTATTCCAACGGTAAATAAATGGTAAATTGTGTTCTGCCTTTGCGGCTCGAGCATTCGATCAGGCCGCCGTGCTGGCTCATAAGGTTCTGCGCAATGGCCAAACCCAAGCCGGTGCCGGTGGCTCGACCGGTGATCATGGGGAAGAAAATATCTTCTATTAGCTCGGGTGGAATTCCCGGCCCGTTATCTTCAACCGAAATCTTTGCCACCAGCGGGTGGTAAGTGCGCCCAATGGTGTAGCGCCGCTGAATACGTGATGCAAAGGTAATTCGCGGGGCTTCCTCTACTTTGTCTAAATTCTCTGTGAGCGCCTGTATGGCGTTACGACCAATATTCAATACGGCCTGGATTAGTTGTGAGCGGTCGGCATTCAGGTCTGGAATACTCGGGTCGTAATCCCGCTCAACCTCGATACTGGGGCCAACTTCGGCCTTGATGACCGAGCGCACATGCTCCAGTACTTCATGTACGTTTAACTGCTCGGGCTCGCTTGACTTATGCGGCCCCAGCATGCGATCCACTAGGTCTCTCAGTCGATCTGTTTCCTCGATAATGATGCGCGTATATTCTTCGTGCTCTTCGTTCATCAGCTCTCGAGAGAGCAGTTGTGCCGCGCCGCGAATACCGCCAAGCGGGTTTTTTATCTCGTGAGCCATACTGCGTACCAGATTGCGAGAGGTCTCCTGTGACGAGAGAATGGCTTCTTCGCGGCTGATTCGGAGCAGGCGATCCAGCGGCTGAATCTCAATAACCACGGCACCGGTATCCGATATGGGTGACACTGAATAATCCACCGTTAAGGTCTGTTGGTTATGCAGTATCCAAGTGGCTTTGCGCTTGGTGAAATTGCGGTTATCCCTAAGGGCCAGTTCCAGTGACTGGGGGGTGCCATCGTTGGCACAAAAAATGGTATCTATGCTCTTGCCGCGCTGCTTGTCTCCGCTAACGCTCAGAATCATTTCTGCTGAAACATTCATGTCCGCAATGGCCAAGTCTGGGTTCAACACAATCACTGCTGTTAAAAGGCTGTCGAGAATAATGTGGTCGCTATAGTGTTGAGTCACCGCTGGATTCCAAGTACTGGGCGTAATAAGGGAATGCAATAAACAAACCAATACGCATCAAAGTGAATGAGTCGCTATCGACCTTGGTCGACGCCGAGATTAAAACGAACAATTGAAGGATTTGGTGATTGGCCGGGGCGCAAAATGCTCAGATTGAAGAAAAAGTGAGCCTGTATCGATAAATCGCCTGCGCTTTGCTGGGTAGCTTGCACCAGCCGGCATTGCAGTAATAGCACCAATATGGTGGCAATGCTAACGAGCCATCAATTGCTTGTTTTATTTTGGTGCATTATTGGTGGTGCGCGCAAATTGTGCGCACCATTTTGGTGTTTTTTTAAGGGTTGGTACGTGGGCGAATCGGGGGACGCACAACCTGGATGCTTATTGGCGGCGTGGTATCGTAAGTGGTGCCGTTTTCATCAACAATGGCTGCGGTGATTAACCTTCTGCCTTGCAGGCTGCGGCGGACATTAATATTAATGCTGTTGGATTTGCTGGCTTGCTCATAAACTTCGCCATCGATAAGCAGTTGGAAGAAGTGCCTGTCTTCCAGGTTTTTATCGGTGAGCAGTAATACGCTGATAATTTGTTCTGCGGGGCCTACCTGATATTCATCTTTAGGGCTGGCGATGCGCAAGTTGTAGGGGGTAATCGCGGCCGGATCTGTTTCCTCTTCCTCTGCCACCTCAGCTTCGGCTGCTTCCGGGATCTCAATGGCCGGCACGGTATTAATCGAAGGAACCTGAATTTGCTTGGCATTCTTTGTGGGCGGTTCGTCGGAGTAGGTAACATTGCCGTCTTCGTCCACATGCTTGTATACCTTTTCCGCCAGTGAAAATGGGCTGGTGGCCAGTAAGAGCAAAATAAATACAGGCAAAACGTTCCGCTTCATATCAGTCTCTCTTTATATTCAATACCAGTAACTTTACTCCTAGCGGAGAAAGAACAAAAGCGGGTGGGCGACAAAACCGGAGAGGCAGGCGTGCAATAGAAAAAACCCAGCGCAAGGCCGGGTTTTTTTCTGGCAAATGAACTTGAATGGAAAATTAAACAGAGTAGTACATGTCGAACTCAACTGGATGAGTGGTCATGTTCAATTTCTCAATTTCTTCATTCTTCAGCGCGATGTAAGCGTCGATTGTGTCGTCGGTGAAAACGTTACCTTCCGTTAAGAAAGCGCGGTCGGCATCAAGCGCGGCAAGGGCTTGCTCCAGAGAGCTGCAAACGGTTGGAAAGGCTGCAACTTCTTCGGCGGGCAGGTCATACAGGTCTTTGTCTGCGGCGTCGCCCGGGTGAATCTTGTTCTTAACGCCGTCCAGGCCGGCCATTAACAGAGCGGCAAAGCACAAGTAGGGGTTAGCGGTACAATCTGGAAAGCGCGTTTCAATCCGCTTGCCTTTGGGAGAAGAAACGAACGGTATACGGATGGAAGCCGAGCGGTTACGGGCAGAGTAGGCCAAGATAACGGGTGCTTCGAAGCCTGGAACCAAACGCTTGTAAGAGTTTGTCGAGGCGTTGCAGAAAGCGTTAAGTGCGCGGGCGTGCTTGATTATGCCGCCAACATAAAACAGCGCTGTTTCGCTCAGGCCTGCGTAAACATCTCCCGCGAACTGGTTAGTACCGTCTTTAACAAAAGATTGGTGAACGTGCATGCCACTGCCGTTGTCGCCAACCAGCGGCTTGGGCATAAAGGTCGCTGTTTTACCGTACGCGTGCGCAACGTTGTGCACGCAGTACTTAAGTATTTGAACTTCGTCTGCTTTCTTCACCAGTGTATTTGCGCCAACGCCAATCTCACACTGTCCGGCAGTCCCCACTTCGTGGTGGTGTACTTCAACTTCAAGCCCCATTTGTTCCATGGCGTTACACATGGCGGCGCGGATGTCGTGCAGAGAGTCCACCGGAGGAACTGGGAAATAACCGCCTTTAACGCCAGGGCGGTGCCCCATGTTACCTTCGTCAAAGCTGTGCTCAGAGGCCCAGGCAGCTTCGTCCGAAGAAATTTTATAGAAGTTGCCGCTCATGTCGGAACCCCACTTAACATCATCGAATACGAAAAACTCTGGCTCGGGGCCAAAGAAAGCCGCATCGCCCAGGCCTGTAGATTTCAGGTACTCTTCAGCGCGTGCCGCAATAGAGCGAGGGTCACGCTCGTAACCTTGTCCGGTCATAGGCTCGACGATGTTGCAGCGAATGATAACGGTAGGCTCGTCGGTGAAGGGGTCGAGAATGGAGGTATTGTCATCTGGCATCAAAACCATGTCAGATTCGTTAATACCCTTCCAGCCGGCAATGGACGAGCCGTCAAACATCTTTCCTTCTGTAAAGAAGTCGTCGCCAACTTCTTTGGCAGGGATTGATACGTGTTGCTCCTTGCCTTTTGTATCAGTAAAACGCAGGTCAACCCAGCGGGCATCATTTTCTTCGATCAAATTCAGAGTTTGCTCTGACATGATATTCCTCCAGAGGTCTTGGCTTTAAAAAACCAATATTGTTATTGATGATGGGGTGTGAAATCAGCCCAACTCGCGCCAGGTGGGGCCGTAAGCGTAATCAGTGTGTGCCATAATGCGCCCTTTAGCTGAGTACTTGAAAAGTAAGCGCCTGCCTGAAAAACGAGTGCTTTTGTTGTAAAACGGTGCGCGCCCGGTGCCATATTTTGGTGCTTGCGGGGTAGCGGCGGCCCATTATACTCCTGCCCCCGTGTTTGTGTAGATTGTTAAAGAACAGGTCAAAAATGATATTCACAGTTCGTCTATTTCCCGAAATTACCCTTAAGAGCAAGCCCGTAAGACAGCGCTGGACGCGGCAATTGACAGAGAATTTGCGCTTATTGGGGCGGCGAATTCACGAAGAGTGCAAAGTGATACAAGACTGGGACCGCTTAGAAGTTCGTGTGCCCAATGCTAGCCCTGAAGACGAAGAGCTGTTTGTAGACCTGCTTGGCAGAGTGCCCGGCATTGCCAACTTTTCATTAGTGCGGGCGCATCCCTTTGAAACGGTGCACGATATCTATGAGCGTACTTATGAGGCCTGCGCGTCGGAATTGGCCGGCAAAACATTTTGTGTGAGGGCTAAGCGCACGGGTGAACACAGTTTTACCTCCATTGAAGTGGAACGGTACGTCGGCGGTGGGCTCAATCAGAACACCGAGGCGGCGGGGGTAAAACTAAAGGGCGCCGACGTCACCGTTAATATCGAAATCAAGGGTGAGCTTTGCTACATCGTTGAACAGAAATACCCGGGGCTTGGCGGTTTTCCGCTGGGTACACAGGAGCATGTACTTTCGCTGGTATCTGGCGGCTTCGACTCCACCGTTGCCAGCTATATGATGATGCGTCGAGGTCTGCGCACCCACTACTGCTTCTTTAATTTGGGGGGCAAAGCCCACGAGTTTGGTGTAAAGGAAATCGCGTTTTACCTTTGGAATCGCTACGCCGCCAGTCACAGGGTTAAATTCTTCACTGTACCCTTCGAGCCGGTAGTGGCAGAAATCCTGGAAAAAATCGGCCCTGCCAATATGGGGGTAGTGCTCAAGCGTATGATGCTGCGCGCCGCGGATAGAATTGCCGAACGCGGTGAAATACAGGCCATGGTTACTGGAGAAGCCATCGCCCAGGTAAGTAGCCAGACCATTCCTAACCTCGCGGCCATAGACGAAGTGTGTGAGCGTTTGGTGCTTCGCCCGCTTATCGTTACCCACAAGCCAGACATTATTCGCCTATCACGTGAAATTGGTGCGGAAGATTTCTCCGCCAATATTCCCGAGTATTGCGGTGTTATCTCCGTTAAACCTTCCTCCAAAGTAAACCGCAAAAAGCTACTGGCCCAGGAGGCTGATTTCGATATGCAAATACTTGAGGACGCTATCGCCAGCACCCGCATGCAGCCCATCGATGCGGTGATGGAAGACCTGCAGCAAACAGAGTATCAGGTGGAAGAAGTGGCCGAGCCTCAGGCGAAAGACGCTATTATCGATATACGTCACCCCACCGAAGCAGAGAACAAAGCGCTGCAAACAGCCTCGGAAGTACTCGTTATTCCTTTTTATCGCCTAAGCTCCGCCTTTCCCAAGCTCGACCCGGCGCGCAGATATCTGCTTTACTGTGATAGGGGGGTAATGAGTAACCTGCATGCCGCTCACCTGCAGGATGCCGGGCTTAGAAATGTTGCAGTGTATCGGCCGGCTAAATAGACGGCGAACGTGTTGGCGGGCCGGTTTTTTGTTTCGACGAGCCTGTACCTCTGGCGCTACAAAGAAGCAGCTTTTAATGAAACCGTGAGCAAGTAATACTTATACTTTTTCCGCAGGCTTACACAGCGGCTACTTATAATTCAGCAAACGCAGTGCTTACACTATGAACGCTCGCTCACAAAATATAATCGTTGTTGCAACTGCGCTAGCCATTATATTGCTATCGATAATGGTCACCCTTTATGTGTCAGGCAGGCTATTCGATACTGGTCCTATGGCAGGGGAGAAGCAGGGCTACCAAAATATTACCTTCACCGACGCGGTTCTCACCTGTCAAAAATCCACCCGCAATACCTTCGGCAAGCGTATTCGCACACTTGTTGTGGATGACCACTCCTCCCGCTACGACCCAAAAGAATTTCTCTATAAAATTTTTATAAAAGTAGAAACGCCCAAGCCGAAGGAAGAAGGCTTGATGCTGCACTATGTTAATTGTTTCGTTAAATCCAGTAATGGACGCATAAATAAATATGAAACCTGGGAAGATAAAGAAGAAGAGGTAAGCCCGGTAACAGAGAACGATACCAATATGTTTGGTTGGCCCAAGTAGTTTTTAACTACAAGGCTGAACTGAGTGCTGGTTTTGCGTTCCCTCCCGAACTCTTATTTACGCCGCTGCGTTGTAACGAGCTAAAGTGCTATTTAAGGAGCAGATGTTGCCGGTGCGATAGGCCACTGTAGAGAAAGGCCGCTTTATGGTTGTTGTTGGGCTTTTAAGACGGCCAGAGGGTAAGCCTGTGTAAGTGGCTGCGTGTTGGCGAGGCAAAACAAAAAGGCCGGAGCATTTGCTCCGGCCTTTTGTACTTACGAACCTTGTATTCGATTCAGCACCAATCTTCACCTAAATAGTGAGCGGAGGAAACAGGGCGTTATTGGCGCTGGTGAAAATCCTTTCACCTCGAAATTGGCCGGGCGATGTGTGGCTTTGCCGTCCCTGGCGCTTGAGTTCCGTGCTATCCCTAGCTTCGAGAATTCCGTTTCTCTAAGTAACTCCAGTAACGCCCTGTTGCTAAGCATAATAGGCCCCCCGCCCAATTGGGTCTGTGAGATAGTGCAGGCCGGTTTGTGAGATATTCACGTTGATTTCGGTGTCAATTAAGCGAGTTGTGTGCTGTGTTTAACAAGTTAACGGGGTAATATGGCTCGGGTGCGGCTACTTCGGGGTAAGTTTTTTGTGGTTTTTAGGCGCCGTATCTCAAAAAAACGTTAAAACGAAACAGGAGTGGAATTATGAGTGATGAAAAAATGAGCAGCGTGGTTGCTGCTGAACCGAAACAGGCTGGTGGTATAAATATTATTGTGGTAGTGATATTGGTGCTGCTTGCTGTGATTGTGGGTTGGTATTTGGGGCAAAGTGGCGCCAAGCCACAAGCGGTTAATTTTTTACCTCCTGCCTCTGGTGTGCTGGACTACTATTTATCGGTTAACGAAGAAGCTCAGCCAACCCCGTATGCTCCCACGGCCGAAGCCTTCACCCCCTGTGTCGAGAATTGCTTTGAAGGCGCTGTTACTCGGGAAGATCTGGAAGTTGTAAACAGGGTATTTGAAGGCAGGAAGGGATATTTTGTTTGGGAGGAAGGAGAGCAGAGTGCGATTAGCACAAAGCAGGGCAGCGTATCGCTATTTGAACAAGCGCATGCCGCCGCTCCTGGATGTTATGTGGTTATGGTGTATAGAATTGGGAGCTCGACAACTTATATCTATAACAAACCGGGTTGCCCATAAAATATTGTTCGATCAAAGTTCGGCTAGGGTTTCTAGTCAGCGTTTCACGAGTTATCTATAAGTTAAAGTAATAGTATTAACCTTCAAAAGACCCTCGATTCAAGAGTGAATTGAGGGTCTTACAGGACCTAAGTTGCTCGATTACTTTATATACTGATCTCATATTTAAATAGAAGAGCACGTTCTGGCGTTAATTCCTGCTTAGAGGGAGCTGAATACATTAGCTCCACGTCCGCGTACGTAAAATCTTTATTGAAGAGGTTTTTAGCGATTAGGCTCACCTTGCCGAGCATATTTGGAAGGTTTGCTTCAACTATTGCATCAAAAATGCTAAACCTTTCGCTAAATACTTCCGAGGCCGCATTTAGGTCAGGAATGGGTTCCGTAGAGTATTGCTGATTTATGTACTTGGCATCTATCTTTATAAATGAATAGCTCGTTAGCTGATAGCTCAATCCAATTTTTACAGAATCATTTTCAAGTGTAAGCGGGAAAAGCAGAAGTGGCTCAGCTGCATTTTGGTTTCTATCTACTTCTTCGACTGAGAGAGTAATATGTGTGCTCAATTTTTCCGTAAATAGGTAGTCAAAGTGGGTGTTTAAAACGCGATACCCTACCCCTCTTTCCACAATTTCTAGGCCATTATTGTCTGGAAGGTTTATATCTTGATTTAGAATGTCTAAGCCAAAGCTAGCTTTACCCTCTGTACCTATATCGAGGCCAAGAGTTCTATTTATAGATGTCGTACCGGTATCAAAGTGGTCATATACTTGTGCGAAACCGGCAATATGTGTAGGGCTGAGGTTCCAGCTGATTTTTGGCGTCATCGAAATGGTTTCAAAAAACGCTGTGCGCAATTTGACTCGAGGAGTAATGCTCCATTGCGCCCCGATTTTTGGATACAAATTTTTATTATTTTCGTAGCTAATTACTGGCCCTTCTGTACCTTGCTGAATAGACCGAGTGGCATTGTTGTGTTCAACACCCAAGGTAAAAAGAAGATGGTTGTTTAGTGCTGTAATATCTGAATACAAATAGGCTTGCTCCAGCTTTTCTTTGCTGGCAGTGTTTACTAAGTCAAGGAAGTCGAACTCCACATAATAACTAGATCTTGCCCCTGTGCTTTTTGCTTCAGTATTCTTTAGCCCCCCCCTTAATGTTGTGTTATTAAATTTATGAGCTAGCTGTAATTCATACTGGTTAGAATTGATTTGCTGATCATTATTTAGCTCGATTGTAAGGTCTGGGAGTGAAAGCTTATCATTCAAAAGCTCAGACTCGTCTTTATCGGTAACGTTCAGAATAAGGGCTGTGCCTGTATCTGTTTCGTATTTCGTGCTTATACGTTGTGTTTCGCTCTCTAACATTTGCCTTGTCGTTTGAGAATGAGTGTTCGCCCCAAATTCAGTGGTTAAATCACCAATATTATCGTCTCGCTGCCCGATCTCCGCCTGGAAACCGAGGTTGCGTGTTGGCTGCCACTGTACAAACGCATTCGAAATTTTATAGTCGACATCATTGTTCTCTCGATATCCGTCCGATTGATAGCGGTACTGTCCAAGTGAAAATGCGAGCTGCTCTCTGTTTCCATTTATGGCTACATCGTAGGCTTTAGTTCCTTGAGTACCACCAAGCGCTTTTGCTTGCAGCCCGAAGCCTTCATCAATAAACATAGCGTTGTATTCATTGGTTCCTAAATCTGCTGGGCCGGCTCCCTCAATGATTACCATGCCTGACTCACTTAAACCCAGTGGAAGAGGTACGGCCCCCAGTGGTTGGTGAATGGTTGCCTGCAAACGCTCGGAAGAGCGAAGCATTTCCCGGTGATAGTCATTAGCATACGCTTCGGCCAACAACCTGTGCCCAGAGTGTTCCCCTGGAGCTTGCTGCACCGCTTCTGCACCGAGTTGTATCGCCTGCTGCTCAAACCCAAGGCTCTTAAGCACGCGCCCCTGGCTGGAACTGCGAGCGGCGGTATCACTATCTAACAACATTCTAGAGCGGTAAACCGCGCGCCCATCATTTAGATCCCGGCTTTTGTTAAAACTCTGTAGTGATTCTATCAGCTGGTTGTTACCCTGCTGTTCCAGCGCCAAGTAAAACCAAGGCGTAGGGTCATTGTCGTCCAATATTTTTGCAATTTGAAATTGCTTTTGCGCTTTATCACTTTTATTTTGTGCTGAAAAGGCTTTGCCTAAATAACTCCTATACAAACTATTGTTCGGATTCAGTGTTACAGCTAATTCGATTAACTCCCTGCCTTGCTCTAAATTATTTAAGCGAATCTGCGTTAAACCTAAAGCAAAGTGCGTAAGCGGTACATTGGGGTTTTGTTTTATGGAGGCCTGCAAAATATCCCTCGCTTTGCGGTTGCGATTATTTTGCAGTGCTATTAGCGCTCTCAGGCTATCGGCGTAAGGTGAGTAGAGGGGGTGAGGAACTACCTCCTTCAGTGCGGACGAAGCCAAGCGATTTTTGTTTAAGCTCAAGGCAAGTTCAGCCACGCGGGTATTGGTCAGGGCGTTCGAACGTATGGCCTGTGCTTGTTGTGCAGCTATAAGCGCCTCTTCCAGTTTAAAATTGGCTTGCAGGGTATAGCTATGTACAAGCTGAGTATTGAGATTACCGGGTGCTTGCGTTACCAATGCTCTGCTTAGCTGTAAAGCCTCTTCAGCCTTACCTTCCAGTAAAGCGATAAAAGCCTTGTTTGCCTCGGCTTCTTCGGCCTTGGCTGTTAAAGCCAGCGCTGCTTGGTTGGCGCTGCGGGCCTGGTTTAGTTGGCCTCGGAAAATGGCGATAATTGTCGTTGCATTTAACGCATCTGCATCGCGTATAAAGGCGTCTGAGCCAAGCAGTTTAAGTGCCGTGGCTAAATCGCCAGTGCTCACCGCAGTTTTAATGTTTTCTGGCAGCGTATTGGTATTTATATGCAGGGGTGGGGCGTACAGGGTCCAGGCGGCGGTATCGAGAAGGTTAATGTTAATGGCTTGTGATGGTGCATTGCCAGCTTGCGCCGAGCTTTGTTGTAGGGCCTCCAGTTGGGTGCTGCCTTGTTCGTTGCTAGCTAGGACATGGCCTTCGAACACGGTAACAGTGTCTTCTTGCTCGCTGTGGCTAACGATAAATTCTGTGCCTTCCACTGCCGCGTTCATGTAGGGCGCTATAACCATAAATGCTGCGGGGGTACGCGACAAAAAGTGAGCTGCACCAGTGAGAATTTCTATTAAGAACGATTCTTCGGGTGGCAGGAATCTAATCATGGAGCCCTGGTTTAAACGCACCAGACTATCGTTTTCTAGACGCAGGGCCGCACGAAATTCGGTTATGCGCAGTGTATCGCCGTAGCAAAAGGTAGCACCGGGGTTTACGTTGAGCCAGTCTGGCTCACCATCGCGCTTAACGCTACCGGACCCTTCCAGGCTTTCCAGTTTTGCAGCCCAGCTTTCACAGTTCCCTGTTTGTGCACTGGCATGAAGTGAAATACAAAGGAATGTGGCAAAGGTAATATGTAAGAGTGGTAGCAGCTTCATTGTTGTCCCCAGATCTTGTTTCTGCCTTTCGCAGCAGTATTGTAGTGCGCAGCGCCTTCACATAAATGTAAATGCGCAACAACTTCTGTGTTAAATATGTACCTCATAAATTCCCACAGGCTGCTGTTTGTTCCTTAATTCGAACATACCGTGGTACTTCAACAGCTCGGTATCGAGTTGTGCGGCGAAGGTTTCGCTGCACAGTATTTGCGAGTTCAATTTGCGGTTGAGCTGCTCAATACGCGAGGTGGTATTTACAATGTCACCAACGGGAGAATATTCAAAATGATTTCTTGCACCCAGGTGTCCTAGAGAAAACTCACCGCAATGCAGCGCAATAGATGTGGGAAAGCTAGTAAAGCTTTGATCACTGTGATCACCTTCCGTTGGCAGGCGTAAATTCTGAATGATTTCCTGTGCGGTTTCCAGTGCTGTGAGGCATATTTTTTCGTCCAGTTCGTCGCTGGTCCACACCGCCAGCAGGCTGTCACCTACGATGTTGGAGATGGCGCCGCCATGGGTGTTTACAATATCAATAATTTGCCCGTAGTAGGTATTTAGTTGCTGGTGTAGTTCTGTGGGGCTTAGTTGCTCTGAAAGTGTGGTATAGCCGTGGATATCGGTCATCAGGCAAACACCTTTTACCAGCTGATGGCGTGACTCTAATGAGCTTACGTTATAGCTCAAGGCCTCTGCTATTTCTTTAGGCAGGTAATTTGCCAGCGCCAATTCCACATTTTTTTCTCGCGCTTTTTGAATATTCAGTTTTAAGTAGAGGGCTGCACTAAAACCGATTGTCATTAGTAGCGCTGGTGCTAGTAGTGGCAGCCACAGGTTGTATTTAAACAGCGCAGCAGCTAAGGCAAAATATAAAGCATACGTAAAAGCATTTATTGCTAGGCTTATACGCAGGGAAAATTTCCACAAACTAACAAGTGGTAATAGTACAAATAGGCACAATACCAAAAACTGGCAATAAGGGTTTAAAGGTCTGATGTTGTTGTTGTGCAGAAGGTTGGCGAATACCGTTGCAGATATTTCCACGCCACTGATATCCAGGCCTTGTTTGTTAGTAAAGACGGTACGGTAGGCATCGTGTTGCTCTGTTTGACCCGCCTCGGCGAAGCCGATATAGACCACTGCGCCTTTTAGCTTATTTTGCAGAGGGTGGCCTTGTTCATTCAGTAGGGCGTCAATGGGGATTACATGCAGAGTATTCGGTGGCCCGTAATAATTAATATAGTGACCGGTGCTTTCATTGACGCTCTCAAGCAGTTTGCTTAAGGCTTTGGCGTTGCTAGATGTCGCCAACTGTTTAAGCAAGTTATTAGCAAATGCCGGGTTGCTTTGTAGCTCCCAGCGTAAGAGTCTCGCATAGTCGTTTATGCGCTTTTTATCGGGTGGGTGACTAAGTATTTTCGGCCCCTTAGCGGTATTTACCTGTTGGGCAAGTTCCTGTAACAGAGGGTAGTGATGCACCCATAAGCTCAGCAGGGGTTGAGTGAGCTCTGTGCCCTTGCTGCCCTCGCGGATAAGTTTGGTTTTTACCACGTAGGCGGGGAATTTCGACAAGGTAAAACTGGCATCGCCAACGGCGGCATCCAGCAGTATGTCTGGCGCACGTATTTCCTCTTCGATATCGAGGGTGCCGCCGCCGTTGTTAATATGGCTGCGCTTTAAGTACTTGAACAGGACTACTTGGCCCTGTGTTTTTATCGCCTTTGCCAAAGTAGTGTCTTGTTGTGGCCTTGGTTCCATAAAGGCTATATCAAATACGATTGTTTTCGCGCCCAGAACTTTAAGGCGGTCCAGCAGCTGTGCGTAGCTCTCTCTTGACCAGCGGATAAGTTGTTCTGGCTTGCCCAGCTTGCGAGACGATTCCCTGCTGATGGTTACTACAACTACCCCTTCTGGAGGAGCCAGTTTGCCGCGCGTTTTGAATAACCACTGCAAGCCACTAACTTGTTCACTATTATTTAACAATGGGGTGGTGGTCCACAAAAACGGCATTGATAGCAGTATAATGAGGGCTAGCGCGCCATTAAGCCCAAGTAAGCGCAGCTCTCGGAAGTGTTTTCCAAGGTGCTTGCTGGTTTTTATCAGTGGTAAAAAAATCATAAAAGGTGATGTTATGTGTCAAGCTGCCCCGGTTGCAGGTATCATACACCTCTCTCAATTCTTCAGTGAAACAAGCCTATGTTAGAAGCAGTCAGCCTGTTTAAAGAAGTTCCGCCGCACTATCTGGCTGAGTTGGAAAAGCTTAGCGTTACGCGAAAATACCCGAAGAACACCATATTGGTTACCGAGGGTGACGACTCTAGCCATTTATACATTATTCGCCAGGGCAAGGTGAGCGTGTATTTAAGTGATGATGAAGGTCGGCAGGTGATTCTTAACTATATGCAGGAAGGTGAGTATTTTGGCGAGCTTTCTCTTATGGATGGCAAGCCTCGCTCCGCATCGGTGATGACCGTGGTGCCCTGTGAGATGACGGTAATTTCGCGCTCCAGCTTTCAGGATTTGTTAAATAATAACCACGATTTTGCCCTGGTGATGAATCGGGAATTGGCTCGTCGCGTAAGGGAGCTCACAGAGAGCGTTCGTGATCTGGCCTTGTTGGATGTTTACGGTCGCGTGAGTCATACGCTGGAGAAGTTGGCCGATGAGCAGATGCGCATAAACAACCCTAAAGTTACTCATCAGGATATCGCTAATATGGTGGGTTCTTCTCGGGAAATGGTTAGCCGCATTATGAAGCAGCTGATTATTGGCGAGTATATTGAGCAGCAGTCCAATTTTATTGAAATCAAGAAAAAGCTGCCGCGCTGCTGGTAGCTCTGCTGTTTTCATTGGCTTAGGTTTACAAGCGGCCAGGCGAAAAAAAAGCTTATACACACCGTGTATAAGCTTTTTTTATGCGATTGAGCCTAAAAGCGGTAATCGAAACCAATATTCAAGGCCGTAAATTCGGCGCCGTCGCTATTAATAATCTGGCGGTATTCGAAGTTCAGGTTGGAATTTTCTCTCATCGCGAAGCCTACGCCTACACCGTAGGAGGGGCCGGATTTGGAGGAGCTGCTGGAATCCCCTTGTAGCTCAGAGCTTGTCTGAACATTGGAGTAACCTAGCAGGCCGTAGAGTTTGGCCACGGAGTTGGATGATTCTGCGCGGTAGTAGATGCTTTCGAAATGATCGATAGATACATCAACATCTACTATGTCACCACCCACATCAATAGAATAGTCTTCGCCAGACACCCCAAAGCCAACCCTTACTTCACCGCCAAGCCAGCTGTTGTGTTTATAGCCGCCAGTCACTTCCAAAGCGCGGAAACCGGTATCGTTGCCGGATGCATCTGTGGTGTTGCCGTCGATAAAGTCTAGATTACCGCCAGCGTAGAAACCACGGAGATTGTCTGCAAAGCCTAGAGGGGCAAGCAGTAAGGCGAGAACGAGTAGCAAAATCCTCATGATATTGGTCTCCAAATGACTCTTTATGACTTTTTATGACTCTTTTTTTGGTTTAGCTCTTTATAACACTCAACAGCAATTTAGAGCTATTTATAGATTTACTCTATCATTCTAGCCAAAAGTTGCTCTCTGCGTTAGTAGCAGTGCCACAAATATTTAGCTGCATCACATTCGCCCATTATTCGGGCGCTCTCGGGGCAGCTCTAGCTCTGCTTTCTGGGGGCAGTACTTTGCCTGCCTATGAATGCGTAAGGAAGGATATGCTCCTCCTTGTCGAGCTTCTCTCCAGCAATCATACGCAGCATCATATCCAGGGCGATTACGCCCATATCATCGGCTGGCTGGGCGATGGTTGTGAGGGGAGGGTCACAGTAGCGACCGTAGGCTATGTCGTCAAAACCGGTTACCGAGACGTCGTTTGGTACGTCGAGACCGTTGGCTTTAAGGGCCTGAACTGCACCCACGGCCATTTCATCATTCATGCAGGCAATGGCGGTAGGTGGGTCGGGAAGCTTGCACAGTTTGTTGGCAGCATTCACGCCAGACCAGATTACGTATTCGCCGCCAGCCACCAGGCTTTCATCATAGGGAAGCCCCGCTTTGCTAAGAGCTTGCTTATAGCCTTTCAGGCGGTCCCTTGTGTGGGGGTTACCCTCCAGGCCAGTTATCAGCCCGATGCGGGTATGGCCGAGGGATATCAGATATTCAACAATATGTTCAAAAGCAGCGACGTTATCTACCCGAATACAAGGGCCCGGTGTGCTAGCAGAAGCACAAAGGTGTAAATAGGGGAAGCTGAACTCGCTGGACTCGTGAAAGTTGTCAGACATTGGACGCAACTGAATGATGCCGTCGGCCAGCCGTGTTTCTACAAGGCGAATGTAGTCCTGTTCGCGAATACTTGAATCTTGTGTATCGCCAAGCAGTACCGAATAGCCGCGTTTTTGCGCCTGGATTTCAATGCTGCGAATCACTAGAGCGAAGAAAGGGTTGGAGATATCGGGTACTAGCACCAGCAGGGAGAACGAGCGTGCCGAGCGGAAATTTCGCGCCAGCATATTTGGGCGGTAGTTCACTTGGTCGATTGCTTCGCGGACTTTCTTTTTGCTGGTATCTGAGACTTTTTCAGGGTGGCTTAGCGCCCTGGAAACGGTAGCGACAGATACTCCCGCAATGCGGGCTACTTCTCGTATGTTAGACATAAACGCCTCTTCTTGTTTTTTTGTTTTTCTATTCCTATGGCGAGCCCTAGTGTAACAGTTACAGTCGAGTTTTAACATAAGAGCGCTTTTTGGTGCGAAAAGTCGAGTGATTCATGGGCTTTCAGCTAAATCAACCTGTTGTCAAGTACGATTGTTATACAAACTGCCTGTAAATAAAACTGTTTTTCTCTCTTGCGTGTAATCGGTTACATCTTTCGATTTTGTTGTTTAGCGCCTCACTTGTGTTGCGTCAATGCTGCTAGCCTGGTGGATACCTTCCCTTGGATCTATTCGTTTATACTGTTCGCCCGCTAGCGCACATGAATGCCACCTTGTCATGCTAGTTTCGGGGGACAAGGTTAATGAGCAATTCTGAAAAAATTAGTATAAATACATGTTCAGCCTGATGGTCGGCGTCACGATCATCGAAATAGCTTTTGAGGTTCTTAGTGGATGAGTGAATTCAAATCGGCTTTAAAACAAACCATGGCCTCTCACGAGTCTCTGCTTACTCGGGAGAATAAGCCTGCAACTACAAATGGTGTGATTCAGCGCTGGCATAACCCGGTGGTCACTGCATCCCACGCGCCGGTTCATTGGCGCTATGACCTGAATAAGAAATCAAACCCTTACTTCCTCGAGCGCCAGAGTGTAAACGCTGCGTTTAACTCAGGTGCAATATTGCTGGATGGCAAGTATCTTTTGGCGGTGCGTATGGAAGGCGCGGATCGTAAATCTTTTTTCGCTATAGCAGAAAGCTCCAACGGTATTGATAACTTCCGTTTCTGGGATTACCCCGTCACTATGCCGGAGACAGAGCGGCCGGATACCAACGTGTACGACATGCGACTCACTCATCACCAGGATGGTTTTATTTACGGCTTATTTTGTACCGAACGTAAAGATGACACCCAACCGAACGATACGACTGCCGCAGAAGCCCAGTGCGGTATCGCACGTACCAAAGACCTTGTGGCGTGGGAGCGTCTGCCGGATCTAATCACTTATTCCGGGCAGCAGCGTAATGTGGTGCTTCACCCGGAATTTATCGACGGCAAATATGGCCTCTATACCCGGCCCCAGGATGGTTTTATCAGCGTTGGCAGTGGCGGTGGAATCGGCTGGGGTTTAAGCGACTCCATGGAACATGCCGAAGTCAAAGAGGAAGTTATTGTCGACGGTAAGGTTTATCACACCATAAAAGAAGTTAAAAATGGCCAGGGCCCAGCACCTATTAAAACGGAAAAAGGTTGGCTCCATCTCGCTCACGGTGTGCGCAACACTGCAGCGGGCTTGCGTTATGTGCTCTACATGTTTCTCACCGAACTCGATCGTCCCTGGGTCATAAGCCATCGCCCTGGTGGTCACTTTATTGCGCCAAAAGGGGAAGAGCGAATTGGGGATGTATCCAATGTGGTATTCAGTAATGGCTGGATAGTTAACGAGGAAAACGAAGTGTTTATTTATTACGCGTCTTCTGACACTCGCACCCATGTGGCTACCAGTACCGTTGATCGCTTGCTGGACTACGTGATGAATACTCCGGAAGACGGATTGCGCTCTGCCAGCTCTGTGCAGCAGCGTAATAAGCTCATTGCTGCCAATCTCGAGCAAATGAAAACACTAGACCTTTGAGCGACGCCTCTATGGATAACAATTTGATTGCTGAATTTCGTTGCGAACTGCACGCTATTGCCGATTGGTGGATGGCAAATACTTTCGACCAGCAACACGGCGGCTTCGTTGGCGAAATTAGTGTGGCTGGCGAAAGGCATATTAATGCGAATAAAGGCGTTATTCTCAATACCCGTATTCTCTGGTTCTTCAGCGAGTTAGCGCTGTTTACGGGTAACGATAATTATAAATCTGCCGCACTGCGGGCATACAACTATGTGGTAGATCATTTTATTGATAAGGATAAGGGCGGCGTTTTCTGGGAGTTGGGTTGTGATGGTGTTTGCCTTAATGATCGCAAGCAAACCTATGCACAGGCCTTCGCTATTTATGGCTTAAGCGCTTATGCCCGCTTGCAGCCAGAATCACAAGCCCACGCCCACGCTCTGGCATTATTTAAACTAATTGAAGCGCATTGTGTGGATGCAAGTTTGGGCGGCTACCTGGAAGCCTTTAGCTGCGATTGGCAGCCGCTTGAGGATATGCGCTTGAGCGACCGTGATCTCAACGCGCCGAAAACCATGAACACGCACTTGCATGTGCTAGAGGCCTATACCGCGCTTTATATCGTGCAGCCGGATAGGGCCGTGGCAAAAGCCATTAGATGTTGCCTCAGTATTTTTGATGAACGCATTCTAAATAAAGAAAATAAGCACCTGCGCATGTTTCAAACGCTGGATTGGCAAGATGTCTCCGACAGTATTTCCTACGGACACGATATAGAGTGTTCCTGGTTGATGTGGGAGGCAGTGGAAGCTTTGGGCGATGAAGCCTTAAGTACATACTATCGACCAATTATTTTGGCGATGGCTGAGACAGTGTTAAGCGAAGGTGTTGGCGAACACGGGGAAGTGTTGGATGCGTTTAATTTTGTTAAGGGTGAATTACACCCGGATCGTGTCTGGTGGGTTCAGGCAGAAGCACTGGTTGGTTTTTTAAATGCTTATGCACTGAGTAGCGAGCAAGCTTATAGCCGTGCATTTGAAAATGTATGGGCCTTTATACGGCAGTATCAAATTGACGCGGATAAGGGCGAGTGGCACTGGCTCTCTATTTTAGATAAGCCCGCAGTGGGTGATTGTAAGGTAGGCTTCTGGAAGGCACCCTATCACAATGGCCGCGCTATGATGGAAGTGTGCAAATTATTAGTAAAGCTCGAAAACGATTAATATTTAATAAAATGAATGCAGTACAAGAATAAGAATAAATTACAATGGAGCGAAGATGACAAAGCAAAATATGGCTGATTTTTTTCCTGCCAATTACTCTAAGGCTGTTACATATAGTTTGGTATCGGGCGTGCTCGCTATTGTGAGCGTTCTTAGCGCCTGCTCTCCTCCTCCAGAGGAGGCGGTAAAAGTGCAGCAGCACCAACATGAACGGCCGGAGAAAGGGCGCATTAACGATAGCCCCTTTGTAAACGTTCAGGGAAACAGGTTTTACGCCGATGGTGATCCCTACCGTTTTGTTGGCGCTAATGTGTGGTATGCCGCCTATCTCGGTTCCGAAAACGACGATATTGGTGATCGTGAGCGCCTCGCCAGGGAGCTGGATTTGCTTAAGGCTAATGGTGTAACAAACCTGCGCATTATGGCCGCCTCAGAAAACTCTCCTTTGGATAACTCCCTTAGCCCGGCTATTAGTAACAAAGGTGAAATCGAGCGTGAAGATATATTGCTTGGGCTGGACTATACCCTGGTAGAGATGGCTAAGCGTAAAATGAAAGCAGTGCTGTTTCTCAATAATTTTTGGGAGTGGTCTGGTGGCATGGTTACCTACCTAAGCTGGGTAAACGACGGCAAGTTTATCAACTTGGGAGATCCTGCCCACCCCTGGCCAGAATTTTCCCTTTACTCTGCAGAGTTTTATCGCAACGCAGAAGCCATCGAGATCTATCACCAATATATTGAGCAGTTACTTGAGCGCACAAACACTATTACTGGCGTTGCCTATAAGGATGACCCGACGATTATGTCCTGGCAGCTGGCTAATGAACCTCGGCCCGGTGAGGGTAAACAGAGCGAGCAATACATGCCTCAATACCTAGAATGGATTGCCAGTACCGCCAAATTAATTAAAAAGCACGCCCCCGATCAGCTGGTCTCACTGGGCAGTGAAGGCACCATGGGCTGTCTGGGCTCGGTAGATTGCTTTAAGGCCGCGCACGCTATTGAGGAAATCGACTACAGCACTTTCCATATGTGGCCAAAAAACTGGGGTTGGTACGACGTTAAAGATCCGAGCAGCTTCCCCGCAGTAATCAAAAATGCAGGAGAATACATCGAGCTGCATATCAAGCTTGCTAAAGAATTAAACAAGCCCATCGTTTTAGAAGAGTTCGGTTTGGAAAGAGATCTGGGGGAGTTTTCCCCGGAAAGTAGCGCAAAGATGCGTGAAAATTTCTACCAGTACGTGTTTTCTTTCGTAAACAATAGTGTGCATGAGGGGGGGCCATTTGTTGGTACCAACTTTTGGGCTTGGGGGGGCTATGGTAAAGCCTCGCACCAGGATGCACGCTGGCGAGCAGGGGATAAAAGCTTCGTGGGCGATCCTCCTCAGGAGCCTCAAGGCTTGAATTCGGTGTTTGCCAGTGATGAGCGAATGCTGCAAATACTAAAGGCCCATTCAGATATATTGTTGAACTCACCACGATAAAAAAGGCCGCGTTGCGGCTTTTTTTTCTGTACTCGAGCCGCATTTGCGAAAACCGGTAGATTTGTTGCCTATAATCGGGCTGTTTTTGCTATGGCTCGGTGTTGTGCATCTGGCTATGTATTTGCCGCGTATAAGCTCCGTGCATTGTTGTGAGAAAGGTTTTTGTATTTGAATACTGGCTTCACTGCCACCTCGCACGGGTTGGGAGCTCCATTTTTTTAGCTAATCCCTTGCCTCCACTAAAAATTCCGGGCTGGTGGATGCAGCCAGTGCCTGGTGTAGAGGCAGGCAGATATATAGCTTGAGAGAATAGTGCTATTAGCTTGCTAGCATGTGCCTATGTTAAAAATCTCGATTTTGTTACCAACTTGACGGCCAAATTTACCTTGTATAAGCCTTGCAGGGCTTATACTGTCGCGGTTTTCCCATACACGCTCCGAAGGACGAATCCACTCATGAAAAAATACGCTGTATCCATTGCTGGCCTATTGTTACTCGCAGGCGTAATTATCGGTATCAAAGCCATGCAAATTGGAGCCATGATTAATGCTGGAAAGACCATGGTGATGCCGCCCACGGTTATATCCACAACGGTAGTGGAGGAGCAGGAATGGGAAATAACCCTGAGCTCTGTCGGCTCTTTAGAGGCGGTGCAAGGTGTTACTGTTACGGCGGATAATCCTGGGCGAGTAACGGAAGTACTGTTCAATGGTGGCAGCGAAGTAAAAGCAGGCGATATTTTGATTCGTCAGGATGTCTCCTCCGAACAGGCACAACTGCGCGCGGCAGAAGCCAGTGTGGCACTGGCGAAAACCAATCTTGATCGTACAACGGAGCTGCTGAAAAAACGCGTTGCTTCGCAGTCGCAGTTTGATTCGGCGGATGCACTGTATAAGGAAGCGGTAGCGAACGCAGACAACATTCGCACAAGCATTAGCAAGAAAACGGTGAAGGCACCATTTAATGGCCGGCTTGGCATACGCCTGGTGAATGTCGGTAAAGACTTGGGCAAAGGGGATCCCATTGTTTCCCTGCAGGAAGTTAATCCTATTTATGTTAATTTTTCCTTACCTCAGCAAGATTTACCTTATTTGAGTATGGGCTTAGTTGTTCGCGTTAAATCCGATGCGGTACTTGGTAAAACCTATACCGGCGAAATTACCGCAATAAACCCCGAGGTAGACCCTTCCACTCGCAGTGTTCGCGTGCAGGCAACCTTAGAAAATGAAGATCACGCTCTGTTACCGGGAATGTTTGCCGATGTGAAAGTAGTATTGCCTGAGAGTGAAAAAGTGTTGGCTGTGCCCGCAACCGCAATTGCGTATGCAACTTATGGCGATTCTGTATTTGTTGTGGCAGAACAGGAAAATGAAGAGGGCCTGGTGGCGCAGCAGCAGTTTGTTCAAATTGGAAAAGCGCGTGGCGATTACGTAGCCATAGACGTTGGTGTTAGCGCAGGTGACCAGGTGGTTAGCGGGGGTGTATTTAAATTGCGCAATGGTGCAGCGGTTGAAGTGAACAACGAAAATACGCCGGAATTCAGCCTTACTCCGGATCCTTCAGATAGTTAAACGTGTCGCGAGCGTCTGTGTGGCTAATGTACCTTTAATTCCTTATTACGGTTGCATCTACGCTTCTTTTTATCCGGATTTTTGAAAGGCCCCCCTCTGGTTCGGGGGTATCTTGGCGCTTCGCCTGGGGTGAGTTTATGGCCCTGGTTTAAGCGACTGCCGCGGATTTTCGAAGAAGACAATGTGTCTTTATAACGCGCGTAAATCAAAGCAAACTCAAGAGAGTTAGATAGCAGATATGAAGTCTATTACTGATATTTTTGTAAAGCGCCCTGTGCTTGCCCTGGTGGTGAATTTGGTCATTATTATCGCCGGTTTACAGGCGATTTCCTCCCTCACCGTTCGCCAGTACCCGCGCAATGATAACGCTGTTATTACAGTGACTACCGCCTACATAGGGGCAAACGCTAAACTGGTTCGCGGTTTTATCACCACGCCCCTTGAGCGCGCCATCTCTGGTGCAGATGGCATCGACTATATTTCTTCCCAAAGCGCTCAGGGCATGTCCACCATCAATGTGCAGTTGGAATTAAATTACGACCCCATCAAAGCGCTTTCCGAGATTACGTCCAAGGTTAATCAGGTGCGGGGAGATCTACCTCCCGAGGCGGAAGTGCCAGTTATTAATGTGCAGTCTGCCGATAGCGTTTTTGCTGCCGCTTATTTAAGTTTTCGCTCCGATATTCTCGAGCCAAACCAAATTACAGATTATTTAGTACGCGTAGTGCAGCCGCGATTGTCGGCTTTAGAGGGGGTGCAACGTGCGGATGTACTCGGTGCGCGTACCTACGCTATGCGCATTTGGTTAAAACCAGACCGAATGGCCGCTTATAGCATTACCCCAATGCAAATTCGGCAGGCCTTGTCGGCTAATAATTACCTTGCCGCCTTAGGGAGAACCAAAGGCAGCTTCATGCAAATAAATTTATCGGCCAATACAGATTTAAATACGGTTCAGGAATTTAAAGACCTGGTGCTGCGGTCCGAGAATGGTGCCATCGTGCGACTGAGTGATGTGGCGGATGTTGTACTGGGTTCCGAAAGCTACGACGATGAAGTGCGTCACTCGGGGCAGACAACAACATTTATGGGTATATGGCCGATGCCCAACGCCAACACTCTGGATGTGATGAAGCTGGTGCGTGCAGAACTGGATGCGCTGCGTAAAGGTTTACCGAAAGGCCTGAGTGCAGAAATTGGCTACGATGCCACTGAATATATTGAGAGCTCCATTGCTGAGGTTATAAAAACGCTCAGCGAAACACTGCTCATTGTTGTGGTTATTATTTTCCTTTTCCTTGGTTCGGTGCGATCAGTCATTATTCCGGTAATGGCTATTCCAATTTCGCTTATTGGCGGAATATTTTTAATGCAGCTCTTTGGTTTTAGTCTCAACCTCTTAACGCTCCTGGCGATAGTACTTTCGGTGGGGCTTGTTGTGGACGATGCCATTGTTGTTGTGGAAAACGTGGAGCGCCATATCAGCGAAGGAAAGTCGCCTTTTAATGCGGCAATACTGGGTGCAAGAGAGCTGGTGGGCCCGGTAATAGCAATGACGATTACTCTGGTGGCTGTTTATCTGCCCATCGGTGTTCAAGGTGGCCTCACAGGTTCACTGTTCCGAGAGTTTGCCTTCACGCTTGCAGGTGCAGTTACTATATCGGGGGTTGTCGCATTAACGCTTTCTCCCATGATGTCTTCAAAGTTGCTAACGGTTGGCATAGAAGATAAGGGTTTTGCTCATACCACAGCAGAAGTGTTTCATAAAATACGTGATGGCTATTTAAAGTTGCTCGATATTACTCTCAATGCACGAGGGGCTGTTTATGTCACTTGGGCGGTTTTGAGTATTATGGCTGTGGCGATGTTTATTCAATCACCCAAGGAGTTGGCGCCGACGGAAGATCAGGGTGTGGTATTCGTTTTGACGGAAGGTGCCTCTTCTTCAACCCTTGATCAATCACGCATTTATGCTGAGGCCACCAACAAAAAGTTATTGGAAGTGCCTGAAAAAGATTTTACTTTCCAGCTTACCTTTCCAAATGGCGGTATGGGAGGACTTATTTTGGAGCCTTGGGAAGATAGAGAGCGCAGTGTCTTCGAAGTGATTCCTGAAGTCAGCGGGTCATTGATGCAGATAGGCGGTATCAATACCTTTGTAATTGCACCTCCCGCTTTGCCCGGAGGTGGTAATTTCCCCGTGGAGTTTGTTATTGCCTCTACCGCCGAAGTGGAAGATATTCTGAAATATGCAGAAGAGCTGCAGCAAAAAGCGGCTACCAGTGGTTTGTTTGCTTTCCCTCCACAAATTGACACCAAGGTAGATGTGCCGGAAGCCGAACTGGTGATTGACCGGGATAAAGTGGCGGACCTTGGTTTGAGCCTCCAACAGGTGGGTGCAGATGTTGGTGTTATGCTTGGAGGAAGTTATGTAAACCGTTTTAATATAGGAGGTCGCAGCTACCGGGTGATTCCGCAGCTTAAGCGCAGCGAGCGGCTTAATACTGAGCAACTTGACGATATATTTATTACCGGGCCTGAGGGTAAGTTAGTGCCCTTAAATACGGTTGCGGAAATTCGCCGTCACACGGTGCCTCGCTCCCTAAATCGCTTTCAGCAATTAAATGCGGTAAAAATCAGCGGTGTATCTACCCAGTCTTTGGATGCAGCTTTGACCTTTCTTGAAACAGAAGCAGCCCAGATACTGCCCAGTAATTACATGGTTGATTACACCGGCGAGTCCCGCCAGTTGCGCAGAGAGGGAAATAAATTCCTACCCGCTTTTACTTTGGCCCTGGTGATGATTTTTCTTGTGTTAGCCGCGCAGTTTAATAGCTTTAGGGATCCCTTTGTTATTCTGGCGGGCTCGGTTCCGCTGGCCATGTTTGGTGCTTCCATATTTACCTTTCTAAAATTTCCAATGCCGGGCATGGGCTTCTTTACCGACGGCTGGACCACCACCATGAATATTTATTCGCAAGTCGGTCTGGTAACGCTTATTGGTCTGGTTGCCAAGAACGGAATCCTGTTAGTGGAGTTCGCAAATAAAATGCAGGAAAAGGGCCTGACAAAGCTTGCTGCAATTAGAGCTTCCGCTACGACTCGTCTACGACCTATTCTAATGACTACTGTGGCAACGGTTGCGGGTCACTTTCCTCTGGTGTTGGTAACTGGCGCTGGAGCTGAGGCGCGAAACTCCATAGGCTTGGTTCTGGTGGGTGGAATGGCCATTGGAACACTATTTACTGTATTTGTTGTACCCTCTATCTATATGCTAATTGCCAAAAATTTAAATGGGCAACTCGATACCTTGCCGGAAGAGCCGCAAAACGAAGTACCTTTGGAGCCTATTACTGTTTAAGGTCCTATAAAAACTCCCGAAGCTTGTAACGGGAGTTTTTGAAACCCTTGTGGAGATATTCTATGACTAGTGTAAAGGGCAGCAGCATTGCTATCCTGTTTGTTCTCTTGACAGTAAGCTGTGCCAGTGAGCTTGTACCAGAGGCTCCGCCATCAGAGTTATGGCACCTGAGCGATTTTTTAGATGAAGGGTTTAACAACCAAGACCTTTCAATAATTACTGAAGGCGAACCCTCAGTGGTTTCTTCGCCATTTGGTAAAAGCGTTGTCTTTGATGGAGACGGCGATCGTTTTTTAGTGTCGGCGAGCCCTCTTCATGGGGCGGAGCAATTTACCGTGGAAATGCTTTTCAAGCCAAACAACGCTTTTCCTGATAATCATGACCCTCGAATAGTGCATATCGAGAGCCCCGATAACGGCAAGCGACGTTTTGTGCTCGAAGCCCGAATAAATAAAGCCGGCGAATGGTATTTTGACGCGTTTATTATGTCGGAACAGCAACGTCTTCCTTTGATCGATGAAAAGCTGGTACACACTACCGGTGAGTGGCACCATGTCGCTGTGACCTATGGTGCAGGTATGTTCACGACGTTTGTGGACGGTAAAAAGGAGCTTTCAGAAAAATTCAACTATCACCCTTTGCCAAAAAATACTCAAATATCCATCGGTTCAAGAATGAACAAAATCCATTGGTTTAATGGCGAAATTGCTTCCCTTGCCTATACTCACGCGGTATTGGACGCTGATCAAATGCCCCTGCTAGCGCTGTTACGAAACCATCAAGCACAACTATCCAGTTCTGCCAGCGAAGCAAACGGTTCACACTAGCCTGCGTAAAAAGGGAGCTTGGCGCTCCCTGGCTGTTTAATCCGCGTGCTTATTTTTTTATCCGTTCAGGAAAATCACTTACACCTTTATTACTGCGCATAACCGTCTTTATGGTGCCGTCATCATTGAAGTTAATATATTCGGCGGCAACGTGTCGCTGGCGCTTATTCGGTTTGCAGGCCAACTTGGGGGTTTCTAACCAGCGATGGTAAAACAATAGCCACTGGCCTTTATACTCAACAATGGAGTGGTGGTTGTTGGCCTCGTGTTCCTGCTCCATAAATACGCCACGATACTTCCACGGCCCTGTGGGCGACTTGGATGTGTAGTAAGAGAGTTCGCGGTTGTTTTCAGGCATGGTGTAGTAGTAGAGGCCTTTGCGTTTAAACACCCAGGGGCCCTCCATTTTTGGTTCGTAACCACCCATGTCCATTTTGTAGAAATCGCCTTTCACTGCGCGCATATCATCGGCCATTTCGATTACGCGGTAATCAAAGTCTCTGCCATGCACATACAGGTAGGCCTTGCCGTCATCGTCAATAAACATTGCGGGATCATTTGCATAGGGCTCTTTCCAGAGAGGGCCGCCAATTTTGTCCACGAAGGGGCCTGTGGGAGAATCACTTTCGGCGATGCCGATGCCCATCCATTTAGTGCTTTTATCGGGGTTTTTTCTATCTTTGTAGCCCGTGCCTGCGGGAAATACAAAGTAGTATTTGCCGTTCTTGTAGGCTGCATCGGGGGCCCAGGCAAAGTTGTCTGCCCATTTAAGCTCGTCCACGGAAAGCACTGCACCGTGATCTGTCCAGTTGACCAGGTCTGCGGAGGAAAACACATGCCAGTCTTTCATCCAGAAATCCTTTTGGCAATTTTGGTCGTGTGAAGTATAGAGATACATTTTTCCGTCTTGCCATACGTGCGCTGAGGGGTCGGCGGTGAGAATATCACTGCCAAAATTCAGTGGGTTTTGGCTAAAACAGAGCGACGAAAAAAAAGGTACTAAATAGAGCCCTACTGTGGATTTCCAATGCTTCATATAATCCCCCCAATTATTGACTAGAATACGCACACTAAAAATGAAAAAAAAGCGCACTGCCTATGATAGCAGTGCGCTTTTGTTTTGTTAAAACGGATTACCTGATATTTAAATATTAATCCGAGTCTTGTGCTGGAGGCTTAGTAACCGACGCTGTTTGCATAGGAAATAATTTTTTCACCGTAGTTGCCGCCCCAGCTGTAACCTTCTCGACGCTCTTCAGAGATATCCATGATGTCATAATAGGTACCGCCATCACGGTCACTGAAGAAGCCCTCATTGGTATATAAGTTATAGAAGCGATACCACATTCTTCCGCCCTGCTTGTAAACGATTTTTTGTGAAGTGGATTTATCGTAAACATAGTCTTCCAGAATGGTATCCGGGCTGCGGAACCAGTTGATCGCCGCTCTCACTGCATTTTCTATTTCGGAGGTTTGTGGCTGAGTCATCAGGAATCCAATAATTTCTACGGATTCACTACCGCTAAGGGACTCTAGCTCGTAAGCACGGGCGGCCTTGGGTTTGTAGTCTGTAGCGCCGTGTTGTGCACACCAAACGGTCAAGTTGCCGTTTTGCTTCCACTGGGATTTAAGAATGTACTCGACTCCCTTATCGATGGCAGTCTTCATCTTCGCTCGGTCGCTATCATTGAAAATGCCACTGTTGAATGGGGCTTTTTGCTGATAGGCGTTGTGAAGAACGGTCAGTGTACTTGCCATGGCATTATCGTTAAACGTCACATGGTTAGAGTAGCCACCTCTGAGAGGGTAAAATTGGGGCCAGCCGCCAGAGGAGTACTGGGCTCTCAATATGTAATCCATGGCTTTGCGAACAGAATCGCGGTATTTGTTGTTGCCAGTATTCTGATAAATTTGAGCCATGTAGACAGCCTCGGTAACGGTAGCGCCGTTATCGAATGTGGCTTCTCCGTCGCCGCTACCACCACTGCCTGTTGAGCCGTAGTCCTGATTCTTTGGCCAGCCGCCATTGTCAAATTGATGAGAGAGAATGATGTCTGCTTTGTTGCTTGCCCATTTGGTCTTGGCGCTGTTGTAGCGATTCTGAGCTGGGTTACCATTCTGAGACAAGATTTTTCCGTCGCCACCAGAACTGCTGCTGGAACTCGTTGAGCTTGAACTGGAGGAGCTTGATGAGCTTGAGCTGGAAGAGCTAGACCCGGCGCAGCTACCAGCCTTCATATCGCTACCCACAACAGTAAGGAGGTCGATATTGGCAAGGCCACTGCCACTTGTTGCTCGCAGTTCAATAGTGTTATTGCCACTATTTAGGTTTACTACTTTGGATTCTGTCGTCCAGCTGCTCCAGGAGCCAGTGCCGGCGAGATCAACAGAGCCCGCATTGGAGCCATTGACATAGAGATCTCCGGAGCGGCTGTCGCCGGAGCCGTTAGCAAAGCGGAGCTGAAGTTCGTAGCTGCTGGCGAAGTCAGCATTCACCGCCCATACAATGGCTCTGCCACTGGCGTTTTCGGTGTTAGCAAACCCGCTGCCGGTATAGCCTGAATTGTTGCTGTCCACGGTGCCATCCACACTGCAGAAGCCAGAGGCAAGTTCCTGGATGGCCAGCTCAGTCGTGGACCCAGAGGAAGATGAGCTACTGGAAGACGAACTTGAGCTGGAACTAGAGCTTGAGGAAGAGCTTGAGCTGGAAGTAGAGCTGGAGGAGGATGAAGAGCTACCGTTGGAGATATCACAGACAACGATGGAGGCATTTGGCCCCGTCACTTCAATATAATCCACATTCGCCAAGCCGGAATTCTGATCGGCCTGTAAGCGCAGCATTTTAAACCCACTCTCCAGGTTTAGCGTGACAGATGTCGTCTCCCAACTGGACCAGGAGCCGGTACCATTGAAATCTTCAGTAGAAACCAGAACACCATTAACTCTCAGTATGCCCGAGCGGTTGGTACCTGAGCCGTTCGCAAAACGCCAGCGCAGGGTGTAAGTGCCAGCATCACCTTCAATTGTCCATTCAATACCTCCGCCGGAAGCGTTGTCTGTATTCGCAAAGCCGCTGCCAGTGAAGCCTGAGTTATTGCTGTCTATGGAGCCGTCAACGCCGCAGAACCCGTTTTGGTTCTCTTGAATTGTAATTTTATTGTCCTGGCCTGAGCCGGAGGAGCTGGACGAGCTGCTGGAGCTTGAAGAGCTGCTTGAACTGGATGAGCTACTAGAGCTTGAAGAGCTGCTTGAACTGGATGAGCTGCTAGTGCTTGAAGAACTGCTCGAACTGGAAGAGCTGCTGCTCGAGCTGGAGGTCGTACCATCACAGCTGCCAAGAAGGCTCCAGGAGTAATCACTGCCAGGCTCGCTGTTGGTATACCAGTTTGCTTGGTAGAGTTCACCGTTATATACCATTTGATCGCCTGCCTCAGCATGGTTGGGTATTCCGCCAGCCCAATCCTTGGCAGTCCAGTTTGGATATTCGTTTACAGAACTACAGGAAAGCGCAAAGCTGGAGCCAGCATAAACAGCCAGGTAAGCGGTGAGAATAATGCTAAATAATTTGAAGCGCGGGAACATTTTGTACCCTCCGTTAATAGTGGTTTTTTATTTTTTTTTGGCTGCCTGGCCACAGCTATTACTGCTATTAGCCCGGCAAAGAGAATGTTCAACGTCCCGTTTTTATGCTCAATAAAGGAGTGAAAAACATATCACTTTCATGGGTGCTTTTTTGATTCTAATGAAAAACTCGAAAGAAAGGTAAGGAAATTGTTCACTTATCGCGCTTTGGCCGGTTTAGCTCCGTGAAATTATGTGGTTCCTGATTTTTTGCCAGTACTTTTAATGGGCTTGTACAGCTTACCGTTAGTTCGAAAGTAGTGGTTTAGCTTGGTACGCCCGGGCTATGTGCCCGGGTTCCAAATATGGCGCAATATTAAAACATAACGCGCTCTTGCTGGTATTTAGCGTATTTTTATATCAGGCTCCGGCTGGTGAGCAATAATGCCTCCAGGAGCCCGACTGTCTTACCTGCCAGAGCGTTGGCGTTGAGATTCAAGAGAATCTTGGCTCGCATTCCTTTGTCTCTCAGCTTCTTTATCGATATCTTTTATCAGCGCTTTCATGTCTGCATACTCGGCAGCGCCTTTGCGATAACCTTTCTCAAATTCGGAGCGCATTTCGCTTGGGCATATTTTCTGGTCTACAAGGTTTTCCTTGCCAAACTTGTAGCCCATTTCATAGCTACAAAATACCTTTAAGCCTTGTTTGTAGCCGGCCAAAAATAATTTCTGTTGGTTCTTACCAACTGTTGCGCACTGGGCTTTGTATTTGTCCAGCGTGCGAACAGCTTCCCCCCTTAGGGCTGTTTCCTGGCCAAGCTCGCGCCAGTCATTAGTGTTGCAGTTTACGGGTTTAACTCCCCCGCTGCATGCGCTCAACAATACGAGTATTGATGCTATTGCTAGATAGTTCATTTTTCCTCCGAAGTTTAATTTCGCTCGATTTGTGCTGCCGTTATAATGTTTTCTACTATTTCGATGTTTTCTTTTAGTGTGGCCAGTTCTGGGTAGCGCACATAGGCGTTTCTTAATTGAACCAATGCAGACGTGTAATCTTTTGTATTTAAATATAATTGTGCACGACCTAGAATTGCGTCTTTATGTGTCTCATCTATCGCTTCGGCACGGATATAGAGTAATTCAGCGTTTACAAAACTGCCTTGTTTAAGCTTAAACTCGGCATAGTCGAGAAGTGCAAAGCCGTTATTCGGGCTTAGCTCCAGAGCTTTTGAAAAATGGATATCAGCACCAGCACTTTTATTTAGCTTTGAGTCGATTTTCGCTCGATGCCAGTAAAAATTGCTTTGATCGTCTAGAGAAAACTCGCTTAAGCGAGCTTCTGTCTTTAATAGAAGCTGATCGGCCTCATTCCACAAGCCCAATTCTAGCAGCCAAACCAGATACTCATTGATGCTTTGCATACTGAGCATAGCGGTATCCAGGCTTTCGTTGAGTAGTTCAATGGCGCGATTGTAGCTGCCGAGTTGCAAATGCAGTTGTGCTGCAGTTCTTAAGTTATTCTGATTTTTTTCTCCTAGCAAAATAGCAATTTCGAGGCTGCTTAGCGCCTCCATTTTTTGCTCAGAGCGCAAGGAAAGAGCGGCTTTGGTTAGCCATAGCGAAGCATTATGTGGACGTTTGCCGAGTAGTTCTGTCACAAGGGCTGCTGCAGATTCATACATGCCCGCCTGCGATAGCGCTGATAGCAAGCCCTGATGCCATTGCCAGTTATCGGGTTCCAGTGCTATTGCCTGCTGGTATTCGCTAATTGCCGTGTAAGGGCCCTTTAACTGAAGGTTCAGGTAGGCTAGCTGGCCATGCACTATTGCTTCGTTAGAGCCGTATGCGACCGCCTTGGCGAAATGCTGCCGAGCTTGTTCATTTTGCTCTCTATAAAGGTAAAGTTGACCTAAATCCGCGTGGACTCGAATAAGCTGTGGTTTTCTCGATAAAACCTCCAGAAAAGTCTCTTCGGCTTCTTCAAGCATCTCCATTGAGAAATAAACCTGTGCTTTTAGGGTAAGCATTGCGGGGCTTAGTTCTATATCGTAGTAGCCTTCCAGTACCTCTATTACTTTTTGCTTGTCGTTTTCCTCGAGTAATAGCTTCAATTGCTCTGCCATCTCGTACTCTTCTGGTGATATGTTGGCCTCTCGCTCCCTATAGGGGCCGGTAAACTGAGGAAGTACAAATTTTAGCTCACCCAGTTCAAGCTCCATTTTTGGGCTGTGCGGGAAACAAAGGCTTGCGCTCAATAGAAGGTATCCACAAAAGCCTGCTGTTAAGCTTGCTCGAATTTTTTTAGCGTCCATAGTTAAAAATAATTTCATATGAATAGATAGCCTGAACTGGTTGACCATTCTTTGTGGGCTTGGTGAACATTGTGTTTTTTACCCACTCTCGTATGGTTGCATTCATTTCCGGGTAGACTGAGTCCACAATTTTTTTTATGTAAGGCCTTCCGTTTTGGTCAATAATTAACTCAACCCTCGTTGAAACTCTGCGTATACCGCGTTGTATTAATTCTGGTGGAAACTTGCTTGTTCTATTGGATAGTGCCCTGGGAATCGTATCCAGGTTTTCCACCTTTAACACAGGGAAATCTACCGTTAGAGCTTTGGAGAAATCAATATCGCCCAAATCAAACTCTGGTTGCTCTACCTCCAGTAAATGTGCCAGGCCAAAATCAGGTTTTTCAGCATAACTAAGTTTAGGCCCGGAGCCTGCGCCGACAAGACTAAAGCTTGGTGTGTTTGACTCGCTTGTGGATTGCCTTATTTTTATCGGAGGGGGCGGTGGCGGTGGTGGCGGGAGCTGCACATCTACTTTCCTTACTACCATTTCTTCGCTTTTCCCTAACTTAGTGAGATTCTTTGTAAGCAATAAAATTAAAAACACACCGAAAACCAGTAGAGCGCTGCTAAACCAGATTGCAATTTTTTTTAATATCCGCACAGCTTTGCTACTCATTTACTGTGGCGATACTAATGCTTTCGATCCCTGCTAGCTTTGCTCTGTCTATCACCTTAACCAGCAGTTCTGTACGCACATTTTTGTCCGATTGGATTACCAGTGGACGCATTTTCTTTTTTGCTGCCTGCATTAGCGTGCTTTGCACACCTTTTAGGCCGATATTGGTACCACCGTAAAGAATTTCTCCCCGCTCTGTGATGGCCAGTAAAAAAACAGAGCGTTCGAGCTTTTCACCAGATACCGCTGTGGGCTTATCGACGTCTATACCTGTTTCTCTAACAAAAACTGTGGTTACAATAAAAAATATTAGCAATATAAAAACCACGTCAAGCAAGGGAGCCAAATCTATTTCTTGCTTGTGAGCCTCCTCCAGTTTTCTCTCAAGTCTACTGCTCATCTGCGATCCTAGCGTGTTTTTCCAAATAGGATAAGTAGCCCATTGCGACGAGGCCCGGAACTACAAGCACCAGGCCAAGTTGTGTGGTAAACATGGCCTCCGCGACACCACCACTAATTGCTTCTTGTAGTTGGAATCCTCCCTCAGAAGACATTTGGCCAAATGTGCTCATCAGCCCGCTAATCGTGCCCAGCAGGCCCAATAACGGAAGTGCAGCCAACATTGTTTTTACTACCGGGCTCCAGTCATTGAGGGCGTCGCGCCAGTTCATGTCGCGGCTACCCAGGCAGAAGCCTATTAATAATGCGTAGCTGGCAGTAGCCGTTAGCAGTATTGCCCACACTACAATGTTTTGCAGTAAAAAAGCGTTTTCAATAAGGGCGTCAATTAGCATGCAGATAATCCAGCTTGCTCAGCTTTATCGCTGTATTGTCCAAGTCGTGTATATAGCTTCTGGTCTTGCGAGACAATAGGGCGCTGATAAGTAGAGATGGAATAGCAACAATTAGCCCTAGTTCTGTCGTCACTAACGCCTCACTTATTCCTCCAGAAACTGTCGCTGGGTCACTTGCACCAAATATTGACATCATTTTAAATGTTTCTATCATTCCAGAGACCGTGCCCAATAAACCAAGTAGCGGTGCCACCGCCGCTGCCATGGCAATAACGCCTAGATAACGTTCTATTTTATGTTTGAACTCGGTAATAAATGCGACAGATAAATTGTCTCTGAGCTCTGAGGGCGGGTGTGATAGTGCGATTTTCGCCAAATTATGCTGAGCTTTTCCGTTATCTGTAAGGCTTTCAACAATTGATGCAAGGGCTTTTCCTTGTTTGCGTTTCTGCCCAATTTCTTCTGCTAAATCTTCTACATACTTTTTGTTGATTTTAGGTAGCCGTTGCAGCTGGTAGGCTTTGAGTAAGGCAATTATCAAAGAAACGAAGCCAAAGGTAATTATCGGTATCGCCCAGAACCCTCCTTCTCCGACATGCGATATAAAACCTTGGTTTTTTTTGTTTAATCTCGTGGCGTTGCCAAGAGTCGGATCAAGTAACAGCCAGCTTCTTCCTTCATTCCTTAAGGTTGCTAAACTATCTACTTCCGAACGCTTGAAGTTGTAAATCACTGAGTGTTCTGCCGCATTTAACTGCTTTTCAATAATGCCGCCGCTGCTATGCGTTTCGTCGTGTGCCAAGGTAACGGGGCCAAGCTCCAGCGCTTGCATTGATTGAAGCACGCCTTTTGATGTAACCACTTCCAGTGTGTGCCATTGGTTTGCAAGCCGCTTCTCCAATTGTGAGTAAATATTGTTTAAGCTTTCTGTTGGGTTTTTGTCGTTTTTTTCTTCTGCGATAAGTTTAGCGGAAAAAAGGTAGCTATTTATTAGATGTTTTTGGTAAGAGCTTTGTGTTTGCCAGAGTTCAACACGTTTTTGCAGGTCTTCAATACCTAGCACTTTTTCGTCGGAAAGCCTTTTCAAATCGGAGACACTATCTCTCAGAGAGCTGATTTCCCGCTCATGTTTATTGAGTGAGCGGGAGTATCTCAGGCTTTGCTTTTCGATATCGTTTTGGGTGGAAGCTAGTGAGCTTTTTGCAAGCCTGATTCTTTCGATAATTTCCCTGGAGGCATCATCGTCTTCCGCCGTAGCGGTATAAGATACCAGTAAAATCAGCGTTGCAAAAAGTGACAGGTAGCGAATAATTACCGATAACATATATATTCCCTATTTAATAATGATCGGTAGCGTAATAAATTCTGCTTCCGTGGGGTTTTCGATTATGCGCTTAAGTGAAGAAATATGATCAGCTAAATTCCCGTCATCGAAATAAGCTTTCAGCTCATCATTGTGAAGCCAGCGCCAGGAGCTTGCTCCCGCAAAACCGAGCCCGTAGTGTTCTCCGTCGTCGCTGACATACCATGCTTGGTCCAGGCCAAGATAATATTGATTAACGTGAATGCGCTGCTCGGCAATGTCCATGCTGACTTTATTTACTGCGATGCGCTGGTTAAAGTCGTCAGCCTGTTTGAACATCGCTAAGATATGTTCCAGCTGCTCACTTGCTGAGGCATGATCTCCTTCAAGCAGCAGCATTTTTTGCTCCCATTGCATCGCTACTGGGGGAGGAAGGCGAACTTGCATGGCTTTCATTTTTTGCTTGATGGAGTGAATAAGCTGGTGTACTTTCTCTTGTTCGCTTTCAAAGTGTTGTTGTTGCGCAATAAGCTCTAAGCGGCGCTGATCGGTTGCTGACATGGATTCTTCGGATTCTTGGATTAGCTTACTCAAGGTCTCCTTTTCTACCGAATAGAGTTCCAGCCTTTGGTCCAGTGTTGCCTTACGGCTATTCCAGTCCATCAGTAATTTCCCTTTCTGGCTTTCTATACCCAGCCAGGTGGTGACTAATGCGGAAAGTGTTTCGCTATTGTTGTTATCGGCGTAGCTATTGACAGAAACCATTATGGCGGCAGAGAGAAAAAGGAATAGGTGCTTCATGTGGCCCCACTATTTAATATCCATTTAGCAAGTTTGCTGGCATGAAAGGCGCGCAGCAGTATTTTATTATTCTAATTATTGTCCGTAAGCGGTCGGGTTTTCGCGCGCGGTTTGCTCAGCATTACTCGGTGTTTTGAACTGAGTTCCAGTTAAAAATGTCATCACTCGCGTGTGTCCCGGCTCCGGGATTTATTGTTACAGACTACACTATAACTATTATTGGTAAAGTCAATGTTAAATTTGTAATTAAAGGCCCTGTAAGCTGTTGTTATACTCTTAAGGCAGCTTGATCACAGCAATATACAATATAGCCGCATAATATGTGAGGATAAATTGTTGCTAGTGTTATTCTCATTTGCTCGACCTGTTGACAGGAGAATGTAGAGCCTACGGTGGCAATAGATGCTGGGAAAACGCAGCGCTATTCCGCTGCGCCCCGCTTGTTCTTTTATTCAGTTTTAAAAAATTTAATACTCAATGGGTATGGCCACAATTGTCCATCGTTGGCTTTAACGGCCGCAAGGATTATAAATATAAGGTTTACGATCATAAGTGCAACTAGCGCAATTAGGCCGATAAAAATAAACATCAGTACCATGCATACTACAAAATAAATAAGCATGCTTATCATCCAGTTAAAAATATTCTTACCGTGACGATCCACTTCGGGAAACGCATCTTTATTGGTTGCCCACATCACAATAGGTAATACCAGGCCTGCGCCGGGTAAAATATAGCCGGTCAACTGGCTTAGGTGCATTAGCATCAAAAACGTTTTTTCTTCCATGCCCCAGGGTTTTGTGTCTGCTGTTGTTTTTGGTGTAGAGTCTTCCATTAATAGTCTCCTTAGTGGTAGTTGGTGGTTGATAGTTGGTGGTTGGTAGTTGATTAATACCTTAGCGGTGTTGGTCTACAAGAATCGGGTTGCCGTCTGGGTCTTCAATAACAAAGCTGGCGGGCCCATCGGAATCTGCTTCCACGAGGCTTACGAAGTCCAGTCCTTTGTCCAGGAGGCTTTTTTGCAGTTCTCGTATATCATCGAACGCCGGTAAGTTCTCGGCATTTTGATCCCAGCCGGGATTAAAGGTAAGGGTGTTTTTCTCCAGCATGCCCTCAAAAAGCCCCACTATCTGGCCCGACTCATTTTTGAGCATAAGCCAGTTCTGAGAGATGTCGCCACCGAAAACCTTAAAGCCCAGCTTTTGGTAAAACTCTTTCGATGCCTTGATATCGTTGACGTTCAGGCTAATGGAAAATGCGCCAAGTTTCATAGTGCAGTCCCTTGTTGTTTATGGCGGATATTAGTTGTTGCTAAATATTCTGCTCAGTGTTGAAGCTGAGCCTATCAAAATAAGTGCTCAATAAAAAGAGATAGACCAAGCGGTCTGTCTTTATAGTTCTAGTGATTCAGGCAAATTGTAACTTTTGTAAACACATGGAACACGGTTTAATTTTGCGTTAAAAAATGATAATTCACATACACTGCTTATAGCAGCGTTAGGGTTGGTAGGCAGATAAAAGTAGATAAAGGTAAGGCTCATGTCATCAAGGAATCGTGGCGGTACTGCATCTGTATTTGTTTTTGGTTTGGTGTTTTGTAGTATTGGCGCTGGCCTTCTAGCCTTCGGCCCGCTAGCTGATCTTGCTGTCTGGTATGCGGCGAAATCCTGGGCGCCTGAGCAGGCCCGCGTATTGGATGTCCAGCTCCTCAGGCGCAAGGTAGAAAACAGCGTTATCTGGGAGGTCCAGGCGGACTATCGTTACCAGCATGCTGGCAAGACATACTACGGCGCCAGGCTTGGTATCGACACGGGTGCCGATAACGCGGGCAGCTGGCATCAGGATAAAGCGTATATGCTCAAGTGGGCAAAGCGTAATGGTCACACGATAACGGTTTATGTAAATCCGAAACAGCCGGAACAGGCTATTGTCGACCGCAGTATGCGCTGGCAGCACATGCTGGGGAAAGGCATGCTCGGTGCTATTTTCGCTGTATTGGGTGTATTCGTTTTACTGTGGGCCTGGTCGGATTGGTCGAAAAGGAGGCGAAGGTTAGGCTCTCCCAGCAAGCTTGCATCAAATGGGCTACGCACCCCCATTGGTGATTGGCAAAACCCAGTTAATTCTAAGGTGAAGAGGGGTGCATGGTTCTTCACTCTTTTTGCCGTGGTTTGGAGCATGCTGTCTTTACCCATGGTGTTGTTTTTGCCCGAGGAAATAGCAGCGGGCAATAAAGCCGCTTTAGTGGCGCTAATCTTCCCTCTGGTAGGGCTTGTTTTGGCCATTGTGGCCTACCGAAGTATTCTGCAATGGCGGCGCTTTGGTCGCACGCCATTACACATGAAGCCCTTTCCCGGCGCTATAGGGGGGGAATGTGGCGGCACTATTTCCATTCCCTGCAAGCTAAGCATCCTTGGTTCGCCTTCGGTGACGCTGGAGAATATCTACTGCTCTGCCAGCGGTAGAGGGGATGATAGAAGAACCTGTGAGAACGTGGTGTGGCAGCGTGAGGGAATTGCTGAATACTCCGCGGAAGGAAAACTCACACAGCTGCAATTTAAATTTACTGTTCCCGACAACTTGTCAGCCACCGAAGAAGAAAGCGATAGCTATCATTATTGGCGCTTAAGGGTTAACGCCCAGTTCGATAAGGGAGAGTTTAATCGCGATTTCGAATTGCCTTTGTTTAGGAGCAAGCAGCGTTCATCTCTTGCTATCAATAATTCAGCGGAGCATCCGGAGCTACACAACAAGTGGGAGCGAGAGTTGGATGTGTTGCTTAATATAAAGCGGGTGAAGCATGGCTTGTATATGTATTTTCCTCCTTTTCGCAATGTGTTCAACAATCTGCTACTCGCTTTTATAGGCGTTATATTTTTTACCATAGGCGTTGTGGTGCATATCAACGATACACCTGGAGTGATCTCCCTTGTGTTTACTTTGGTCGGACTTGTCTGCTTTCTGACGGGTATTTATTTGTATCTAAACAGCTATGACGTAATAGTAGGGCCGCGCGGCATCGCTTCTCGTCGTAAACTGTTGGGTTTCGAGATAGCCAAAAAGAAGGCCCGGGCCGATTGCGTTAAAGGGATGTTTCTAAAGAAAACTGGCAGTACGTCGTCTGGTTTGACGTGTTTTGCAATCGATGCACTCATTACTGACGGAAGTAAAATTCGCCTGGCCGAAGGCCTACCGGGGCGAGGCTTGGCAGAAAAGGCGCTGGACAGTTTAGTTGTGCTTAGCGCTTATAAAAAAATAGATAGTGAGTAAATATGTTCTGTAATACTTTGTAAAAACGAGAACTTCTGTTGGCCGTTATTTGCTCACTTCGCCTACTGTTGTTAACAGGCGCTAACTTGGTGAGGGCAAATAATGTGCGTTTTTAAATATTTTTTAGCTTTTATGGCTGTTGCTGCACTTGTTGCCTGCGGCGGAGGGGGTGGTTCCGACGGTGGCGCTGATACCAATAATACTTCTTCTTCCAGTAGTGGGAGCTCGAGTTCTGGCAGCTCAGGTTCTGCCGCTGGTAGCCACAACGCTGGCACGGACTGTATGAATAGCGGTTGTCACAACGTGGGTGGTGCGGGTGTTACTTTTGCTTCGGCGGGCACGGTTTACCGTTCTAACGGTGCGGCTCAGAGTAATGCAGAGGTAAGGCTTTACGTATTCAACACCAACACCTTGTTGGTTCGCATGCAAACAGATGCAAGTGGAAATTTTTATACTACTCAAGCAATAGACGAGTTATATGTTGAAGGTGGTGACTTTGTCACGGGCACAAATGTTGAGTTGGAGGGGCCGGGAGGTGGTATTCATACCATGCCCGGTAAGGTTACCAATGGCTCATGTAATGGCTGTCACGGTCAGTCAAATGGCCGGCTCACCGCTAACTAAAGCAAGCGATAACTCATGTTGCAATGTTAATGCTAACGCCCACTCAGCCTCGGGCTGAGTGGGCTAAAGTTAAATCATTTTGCCTTTTTAAATTTATACTTTCTCAATTGGTAGTGTTTGTTAATTTCTGTTTTGCTGTTGTTGTAACGATACTCAATAGGCCCTACCCCCGGTGCTATAGTCCAGATGGTTTCTGTGCCGCTGTCGTTAATGGTGTAAACAATGCACTCAAATTTGCCTGCGGGTACTTTGCATTTCTTCTTTGGTACCTCGTAAGTAACAGACGCACAGGGCTCGTTGTCCCTGCCGCACAATTCATAATTTTGCTCGACAAACTCGCCCGGTTCCTGCAGTCCTGGTAGTTGGAATAGATGTTTGGCAAACCGCACGTCGTTGGCGGTAACAATATCGCCAGTGCCCGCGCCCGCGTCGTAAAGACCGCGCTCGGCATTGCGCAACCAACGTGTTTTCCCGAATAGGTTTGTGGAATACCAAGTGTGGCCGGCCATCTTTTGTGATTTAACAATTTCAATGCGTGGTTTATCGCTCTTATTGTTTTTGTTTTTAAACTGCCAGTAGTAGCCCTCTGCTAAGGGAAAAAACTCGTCGGTTTTTTTTGCGGCTTCTGATGCGGCAGATAAAAGAAAAAGTGCGAGTACAATTAAAATTGTTTTTTTTGTGATCATAGTCTCATCCTAATGCGTGTCTGCACACTGGGTGCAGTAAGGTGTTGCCGGATTTACCTCTAGTCTTTTGGGGTTGATGTCTTCGCCGCAGTCCAGGCAATAGCCATAGTCCTGTTTGGCCATGCGAATAAGCGCTGCTTTAATATGCTGGATACGCAACTGCCTGCGTCGATTTTGTTCCACGTTCATGGCTTGCTGCTGCAAGGCGTCCATGCGTGATAAGCGGCCAACTTTACTCTGGTCAAGTTCAACTACTTGCGCGCCTTCCCCTGCAATTTCTTCGAGCTGAGACAGTTTGGACAGCTCGTTTTCGAGTGCAGTTTTTAGTGGCAAGAGGTCTGCTTGGTCGCTCATGGGCGAAGACTACCGCAAATATGTTGTGGGTACAAAAGCCAGCATTTAAGCGAAGGAGGGGCAATTGATCAGCGATGTGGCAATACAGACGCTAGGCATTTTGTGTAGGCAAAACCTTGGTGGCAAGGTAAGTGTTAATAGCTGCCTTGTTTAAATGGGTACGCCGGGTCACTGGCGAGCACCTAAGCTTTCTTACCTTCTTTGCCTATTGGGATTCCTAGTCCTCAACTACATGATCAGCGCTTATCAGAGATCCCCCCCAAGTGTGATTTGTGGCTTGTAGTAATAAGGGGTGAGCTCCTGCGGCCTTTGTCTGGCACTAAAGATCATTTGGTATAAAAATTGTTGATACATAAGTATTGTTTATCTATAGTGCTAGAACACATAAATGAGACCTATGTCTCTTTTTTGGCCTTTTAGGCTCCCAGATTATATCCACCCCCCTTCATGTAAAAGGATCAAAATATGCTTTTAAGCCTCTATCGTGCACTTTTGGCGACGCTAGCTTTATCATCTCTGGTCGCCTGTGGTGGCGGCTCAAGTTCCGATGGTGGCAGCACCACCCTCCCCAACCCAACTGTTGAGCCGACAGTTGAACCAACTGCTATACCTACTGCGCTCACGGGTCGCTTTCTCGACAGTGCGGTAGGCAATATCAGTTATGTTACTGAAACTCACTCGGGTACTACCAATGCAGCGGGTGAGTTCACTTACGAAGCCGGCGAGACTGTAACCTTTGAAATAGGTGGGTTGGCTCTGCCTGCTACTGCAGCGGGCGCGATTATTACCCCGCTGACTATAGTGGGTACCGATGATACTTCCGATAATGCGGTGGTGAATATTATCCGCTTGCTGCAAACCCTGGATGTAGACGGTGACCCCAGCAACGGCATTATGCTTTCTGATGCTCTAGCCAGTAATAGCACGCAATTGGATTTTGATGTGCCGGTTGAAGACTTTGCCAGTAATTCCGATGTGCTAGATATTATTACGGCGGGTGGTCAGGATGTAGTTCCCAGCGGTCTAGTTGATGCAGACGACGCTATTGCTCACCTTACAAGTACTTTGGACGGTTTGGCTGCCACTGCGGACATTGTGGGTGTGTGGCGTTTGTCCAGTCGGCCCGAGGTTCACGTTGGCGGCAGTGATGCAGGTATTGCGGTTATGCTGAGTAACGGTGATTACTACTATATCGAAGTCAACGAAATTAATGATGGTGATGACTGGGAGTATGGTACCTATAGCTATACAGCTGGCATGCTGAGCTTTGATGCGGTTTTGGACCTGAATGATGCTATTGGGCCCGGTGGTGCAGAGTTGGACATCACGCTAGATGACGACACTTTTTCCTTTGAAACCGACGATACTAGAGAGTCAGGTGACTATATCTTCTCTCGTGTAGATACTGATGCAAACGATATAGTGGGTACTTGGACGTTTAGCGGCGCTCTCGAAGAAAAAATTCTGTTCGTTTTTGCTGCAGATGGTACTTATATGGCAGTGCAACCCTACGAAGTCGATGACGATACTGGCTTTGAGTGGGGTACCTATACTGTGAGTGAGGGCCTCGTGACCGTTTCCGTTCAAAAAGATCTTGGTGCTTCGTTACTGGCAGATGAATCAAGTACGGTAACTTTTAGCGCGAGTGTTGATGGCAGCGTAATGACGGTGAATATTGATGACGAGACCGTGTTGCTGCAGCGTATCTAAGTACTGATAAAGTTGTTAGTCGCAATGAAAAAGCGGGTGAGCAATCGCCCGCTTTTTTTTTGAGTTGAACGCGTAACTTTCACATCTCCCACAACTAACACACCGCTATGCGAAGAGTAAGGCAGGGAGGTTGGCTGCGTCAGTAGAATGTTTGTAGTAGTGTGGTGCTATACGTTCGGCATAGCTGTGGTGTTTTTGGCTCTTTGAGCACCGCTGGTTTATTCATAAATTTCCTCCCTGATGCTCTCCTGTGTCGTATTGATAAAGCAAGCTCCGGCAAATTTGGCACTTGAGCTTCCTGGTTTAGTGGTTCTGTCACGAAGCTGGGTAAGTAAAATCGCCAAAACAATTTGATTTTCTAGGTTCTTAAGCCTCACGTTATGGTGAGTTCAGGGTTAAACTTGGGCTTATCCGATGAATTCGAGGCACCAAAGGAGTATCCCATGCTCGAATTTCCACAACAGAAAGACGTTGATACTCGCTTGTATATAGAAGATACAGACGAGCCTTTGCCGCAAACGCTAAACCCAAATACTCGCTATGCGCTTTTCTCCACCATTGCCAAGGGAGGCAAATCGCTAATTAAGTCGTGTCGCGATCTGCATTTGCGAAGAACTGTGTGCTACAAAACCCTGCGGCCAGAGTTTATTGACGACCCAGTAGAGACCAAGCGACTACTGCGTGAGGCGCGAATATCTGCTTGTTTGCAGCACCCCAACACGATACCCACCTATGAACTCGGGCGAGATAAGCGTGGCAATTACTATTTCACTATGAAACTGGTGCACGGCTATACCCTGCGTGAGGTGCTTAATTATCGCGAACGCTACGACCTCACTCAGTTAATGGATGTGATTGTGCAAATGGCGCGAGCTTTGGGTTACGCGCATTCGCGGGGAGTGGTGCACAGGGATATAAAGCCGGAGAATATTCTGATTGGCCCCTACGGCGAGGTGCTTGTATTGGATTGGGGGCTGGCCAAGGTATGGCATAAAGATACACAGGTGGTGGAGGATGAGTCTGAAATAGACGAGGCAGATGCCTCCCCCGGAATGACCGGCGAAGGTAAGCTTCAGGGTACGGTGATGTATATGTCGCCTGAGCAAATAGACCGGGACCCTGGAATTAACATGCAATCGGACCTCTACAGTTTGGGCTCGGTTCTCTATGAAACGCTCACCGGGGTGACTCCCTTTCAGGGTGAGATCGTGCAGTCGCTGCTGAGCCAGATTCGCAACGACGTGCCAGCCGACCCTCGGTCTGTGAGCAAAGAATATGTGCCGGACGTACTCGCTGAACTTACCATGGCTTGCTTACAAAAAGACCCCGAAGCTCGGCCGTCCTCGGCCGATGATGTGATTCGTACCCTCAGAGAAGTGTGGGTGCCGGGAAGTGTCTAGTCGTTTAAATGAAAATAAAGCTAAGTGACCATTATTAATGCCCTATATTGACCTTGAAGCGCTCGCTCAAATTGAGACGGGCCAAGATACCGATGCAGCCTCCATTTCCTGGCATAGCGTTGGCCATAGCCATGTCGGCCGCGTGCGCAGCCTCAATGAAGACGCCTTTTTTAATTCTGCAGAGCTGGGCCTATGGGCTGTTGCAGATGGTATGGGCGGGCATAGTCGCGGTGACTACGCCAGCAAGGTGGTAGTTGAATCACTGGTGCATTTTGCTAAACAGAAAACTCTTGCGGAAAGCATCGTAAATCTGGAGGTGAGGTTTAGAGAGGCGCATCATATCTGCCGCAATACCTTCAGTGGCAAGCGTGTAGGCTCAACAGTGGCTGCATTGTTTTCATTTGGCCGTTACTGCTTTTGTTTGTGGGCGGGTGACAGCCGAATCTACCGGCTGCGTGGAGAGAACTTAGAGCTGATGACATCAGATCATACTGTGGCGCAAGAAAAGTGTACGAGAGGTGAGCTCAGCCCAGAAAAAGTGGCCTCGCACCCCTCTGCGCACGTGCTGACTCGTGCTGTTGGCGTGCATCAGACCTTGCACCTGGACCTGCATTTTGACCTTGTTCAGCACGGAGATCGCTATTTAATTTGTAGTGACGGTTTATACAACGACCTTGCACTCTCTGATATTCAGCAGCTGCTGGGAAGCGCTACAGCGCAACAGGGGCTGGATGCGCTGGTGGATAAAGCGATGGATAAAGGTGGTCGCGACAATATCACCGCAATTATTGTTGATGCCGAGACAAAGACTTGATTGCGCCAGTTGACTTCCAATCGGAATCTCGGGGTATACTCCGGCCTCGTTTATGTCTCGGCATGCTAGCCTCGTGGCAATGTTACTCGCCACTCAATTGATTGCCTTGGTCATCGGTCTATTATTAATTGCACCACTATAGTTCGCTGCGAACTTGGCGAGCATCATTATGGTGCGTACTGTATGCCTTCTGGATGTGCCGAATAGTGCGAGCCTCGGCAGTGCTTACATTGCTGAGTTGCAGGGCTATTGCGGCTATGCGCTGTTTTTGGGCGTAATTTGAATCACATAGATGAGCGTTTGAAAAAGTTGGAATAAAACCTGCTTTTGGAATAACCCGGATAAACATGGGGCTCCCCCTAAATCTCAATAAAACCTATCGGAGTAAAACTCAACATGAAAAGTAAGTTGGAATACATCTGGCTTGACGGTTATGCGCCAACTCAAAGCCTTCGTAGTAAAACTATGGTTCGCAATGATTTTGGCGGAACCCTGGAAGAATGCCCAATGTGGTCATTCGACGGCAGCTCCACTGAGCAAGCTGACGGCAGTGACTCAGATTGCTTGCTTAAGCCAGTAGCGATCATTCCCGACCCCGATCGCAACAACTCTTACTTGGTAATGACAGAAGTCCTTAACGCTGACGGTTCACCTCACGTAACCAATGGCCGTGCCACTATCGACGAATCCGATGACGACGACGATTTCTGGTTCGGTTTTGAGCAAGAATACTTCCTGTGGGACATGGCAACTAACCGTCCACCCGGTTTCCCTGCTGGCGGTTTCCCTGACCCACAAGGCCCATACTACTGTTCAGTAGGTGCTAAAAATGCCTTCGGCCGTGAAATCATCGAAGAGCACCTGGACATCTGTTTGGCTGCGGGTTTGAACGTTGAGGGTATCAACGCTGAAGTGGCCGCTGGCCAATGGGAATTCCAGATTTTCGCTAAAGGCGCAAAGCGTGCTGGTGATGAAATCTGGCTGGGTCGTTACCTTCTGGAGCGCACTGCTGAGAAATATGACTACGCTATCGACTGGCATCCTAAGCCCCTTGGCGATACCGACTGGAACGGCTCCGGCATGCACGCCAACTTCTCTAACGGCGCGATGCGTGATCTGGGTAAAGAAGAAGTATTTACTAAGATCTGTGAAGAGTTCGGTAAAAACATTGAACGTCACATCAGTGTTTACGGTGCAGACAACCACCAGCGTCTTACTGGTAAGCACGAAACCCAGGCTATCGACGAATTCAGCTACGGTGTATCTGACCGTGGTGCTTCCATTCGTATCCCCGTGGGTACTGTTGATGATGGCTGGAAAGGTCGCCTGGAAGACCGTCGTCCTGCTTCTAACGCTGATCCCTACAAAGTGGCCGCAGCGATCGTTAAAACCACTAAAGAAGCTGGCGTTTAATTTATTAGCTTTTGTTAGTTGTATCGAAAAAGAAAAAGCCGGAGCAAATGCTCCGGCTTTTTTTTGTCTACAGAAATGGACCGCAGGTTATTTTGCAGCGGCGTTTTTCGCGCGTTTGCGCTCGTTTTCTGTCAGCAGTTTTTTACGCACGCGAATGGACTCAGGGGTAACCTCTACCAGTTCGTCGTCTTCGATAAATTCCAGCGCCTGCTCAAGGGTATGCTTGATAGGAGGGGTAAGAATCAAGGCTTCATCGGTACCCGCTGCGCGAATATTGTTGAGCTGCTTGGCTTTGGTGGGGTTAACGACCAGATCATTATCGCGTGAGTGAATACCCACCACCTGGCCTTCGTAAACCTCTGCACCATGGCCCAAAAACAGGCGCCCGCGGTCTTGCAGATTAAATAGCGCGTAAGCCAGCGTCTTACCTTTTACCATGCTGACCAGTACACCGTTCTGACGGCTGCTTACTTCACCGGCTTTTACCGGGCCGTAATGGTCAAAGATGCTGGTCATAATGCCGGAACCAGAGGTGAGGGTAAGGAACAGGCCGCGAAAGCCAATCAGCCCGCGCGAAGGAATCAAAAATTCCAGTTTTACCCGGCCTTTGCCGTCGGGCTCCATATTGGTGAGCTCGCCCTTACGCAGGCCAATCTCTTCCATAATCGAACCCTGGTGCTGGTCTTCCACGTCGATAACCACTTGCTCGAAAGGCTCGTGAATTTCGCCATTCACTTCTTTCTGGATTACTTCAGGGCGGGAAACACCCAGCTCAAAGCCTTCTCTGCGCATGTTTTCGATTAGTACCGACAGGTGTAATTCGCCGCGACCGGAAACCACAAATTTATCGGGGCTATCACCCTGCACAACACGCAAAGCGACGTTATGGATAAGCTCCTGGTCCAGGCGTTCTCTGATATTACGTGAGGTAACAAACTTGCCCTCCAGACCGGCAAACGGGGAGTCGTTAACCTGAAAGGTCATGCTTACCGTGGGCTCGTCTACGCTCAGTGGGGGCAGGGCCTCTACAGTGTTGGGGTCGCAAAGGGTATCGGAGATGCCCAGTTTATCGACACCAGTAATACACACGATATCACCGGCGGTGGCCAGCTCCGTATCCACCCGCTCCAGGCCGTGATAGCCCATTACCTGCAGTACTTTTGCTTTGCGGGCATTCCCTTGGGGGTCTAGTACAACAACCTGCTGGTTGGGTTTTAGCTCTCCACGGGTGATGCGTCCAATACCGATAACACCTACATAGCTGTTGTAGTCCAGCGCGGAAATTTGCATTTGGAAGGGGCCATCGATTTCCACTTTGGGTGGTGGAACCTGCTCCACGATCAACTTCAACAGTGGGTTCATGTCGTCGGCCATGTTATCCAGGTCTGTACCTGCATAACCGTTAAGGGCCGAAGCGTAGATCATGGGAAAGTCCAGCTGCTCGTCTGTGCCACCCAGGCGGTCGAATAGATCGAATACCTGATCGTGCACCCAGTCGGCGCGGGCGCCGGGGCGGTCAACCTTGTTGATCACCACAATGGGTTTCAGGCCTTTTTCAAAAGCTTTACTGGTAACAAAGCGGGTTTGCGGCATGGGTCCATCAACAGCATCCACCAACAGCAGTACGCAGTCCACCATCGAAAGAACGCGTTCTACCTCACCGCCGAAATCGGCGTGTCCAGGCGTGTCCACGATGTTGATACGGTAGCCGTTCCAGCTGATGGCGGTGTTTTTGGCCAGAATGGTAATGCCGCGCTCGCGTTCCTGGTCATTGGAATCCATAACGCGTTCGGAGCCTTCATCTTTGCGATCCAGTGTGCCGGATTGCTTCAACAGTTTGTCCACCAGGGTGGTTTTGCCATGGTCTACGTGGGCAATAATGGCAATATTGCGCAGTTTTTCTATCACAGGGGGGTGCCTCGATAACTCTGGAATAGGGCATTTGATAAATGCCCATTGATTAAAAGGCGCGCATTATAGCCTCGCATTGTTACCTTAGATAGGTATTTCGCCGCCTAGTAACATCCATTGTATTGATCGGCTACAATGGCTGCCGCTGTATGGCAGACGATTACAAGGGCGCTAGCAAAAAGCGCCTGTGGACCTTAATGGAGAAATGTATGAAAAAGACGGTTTTATTCCTCGTATTAGCACTTAGTTCCTTCTCGTTGCATGCGGCGGGCTACAAGGCTTTCTTCGGCGGTGGTTATTCCATGGCCAGCATCGAGGTTGACGGGGAAGTACTGGGTGCCGAGGCCAGTACTGTGGAGTTCAATATGAGCGCACTCGATATGGCAGGCGGTATGATGCTAAACGAATTTTTGGCCATTGAAGGTCGTTTGGGATTGGGCGTTGCCAATGACGAAAAAACCGTTGCCATAAGTGTGCTGGAACCCAAAGTAAAAACCAAGTTAACGCGCTATTACGGCCTTTACCTGCGACCACAGTACTCCCAGGAACGTTTTCAGGTATACGGCCTGCTGGGCTTAGCGGGTGCCAATATTGAAATGGCCATTGAAGATACCAATGCTTACGACTCCGGCGAAGACTCCGGTTTGAGCTATGGCCTTGGTGTAGGCTTTTCTCCAGAAGGCTCCTTGTTCTTTAATATTGAATACATGAACATGATAGATTCTGACGACTATACCTTCAGCGGTGTTAACCTGCGCGTTGAATTCAAGCTATAAGCTAAAGCGAATTATAAGGAGAATAGCAATGACTGCGAGGCATGAAAATATACTGGGCACCATTGGTAATACGCCCGTTATAAAAATTAATAAACTGGCTCCTTCACACGTTAACTTATATGTGAAAGCCGAATGCTTTAACCCCATGAGCTCTGTAAAAGACCGCCTGGCACTGGGCATTATCGAAGCCGCTGAGCAGTCGGGTGCGCTTAAGCCTGGGCAAACAGTCATTGAGGCCACCAGTGGTAACACAGGCATTGGCCTTGCAATGGTCTGTGCGCAAAAAGGTTATCCTCTGGTAATTACTATGGCTGAAAGCTTTAGTATTGAACGCCGTAAATTAATGCGTTTCCTCGGTGCCAAGGTAGTATTAACCCCGGCTGCTGAAAAAGGTACCGGCATGGTTAACAAAGCCAAGGAGCTGGCAGAAAAAAACGGCTGGTTTCTTGCTCGCCAGTTTGAAAACGAAGCCAACCCGGATATGCATTCGCGCACCACCGCAAGAGAAATTATGAATAGCTTTAGCGATATTTCGCTGGACTATTGGGTAACGGGAATGGGCACTGGCGGTACCTTAAAAGGCGTTGCTCGTGTATTGCGTGCAGAAAGCCCTAGCACCAAAATTGTCATAACTGAACCTGCTAACGCAGCAGAAGTTGCCAGCGGTATAAAACAGCAACGACATGCCGACGGCTCGCCCGCCGCTTCTCATCCCTCCTTTACTAAACACCCCATTCAGGGCTGGACGCCAGACTTTATTCCCAAGCTGGTGGAAGACGCAGTTGATGAAAACCTGTTTGATGAAAATATTCCTGTTACAGGCCCGCGGAGTATTGAGTGCTCGCAGCAGCTAGCTCAGCAGGAGGGTATATTTGTGGGTATTTCTGCCGGTGGCACTTTGGCTGCAGCCTTGGAAATTGCTAAGACAGCGCCTGAGGGCAGCAATATTTTGTGTATGCTGCCGGATACCGGGGAGCGTTATTTATCTACGCCCTTGTTCGATGGCGTTGAGGTGGATATGAGTGAGGAAGAATTAGACATTTCTCGTTCTACTGCTGGCTATCAGATGAGTTAATAAATTTGTTTTCTGGCTTGCCTTCATTCCCACGTTTCTGCGTGGGAATGCATCGAGTAGTGAAGAGCTGTATTGGCCTTAAGAGCATTGCTATTTTGCTGTTTCTTATTGCTCAGTGTTCTTCAGCTAATGCAAATAAGATCCCTTCCAGTGAGCGCTCTCGTGCGGCCATCGAGAGAGTCTCTGCTAAAATCGAAATAGAATTGGCTGAGAAAAACCTGGAGCTGGGCTCTGCCGTTTTTATTCGAATATTCAAAAACACCAAAAAGCTTGAAGTTTGGCTACAAAGCGAAGAGCAGACATTCAAGCTGTTCAAGCGCTATTCCATCTGCACTTACTCCGGTAGATTAGGTCCAAAAACCAAGCAAGGGGATTGGCAGGCACCTGAAGGATTCTATTATGTGCCGCCAGCCAACCTTAACCCTTGGAGCCGATATCACCTCTCTTTTAATTTGGGCTACCCCAATAAATACGATCGCTATCACGGTCGCACTGGCAGTGCCTTAATGGTACATGGCAAATGTGTTTCCATTGGTTGCTATGCGATGACCAATAAATACATAGAAGAGATATACGCGCTTATGGATGCAGCATACCGAAGTGGCCAGCCCTTTGTACGGGTGCATATTTTCCCCTTCAAGATGACGGAAGAGCGCTTGCAGGAGCGACGGATAAGTAAGTGGTTTAGTTTTTGGCAGAATTTGAAGGAGGGGTACGACTATTTTGAAGCGCAGCGCAAGCCTCCTAATGTGGAGCTTAAGGCCGGTAAGTATGTGTTTGAGTGAAGGCCCAAGCGTGCAGCCAAAGATGTAAAGAACGTTTACTGAGCGCCTGCTCAGCTGACAATCATCACCAAGCGCGAGCCGTGAATTGCTTGCCCCGTTTAAAGGTGTCTCGCCAGTATGGAAAGTGGACCTCAAATTATCTGGAGCTTATTTTTTGGGCTAATAGGGTTTAGTTACTTCGTGTATGGCAAAAAACAAAGGCATGCAATGTCGCTTATTTGCGGTATTGCTCTTTGTGTATTTCCCTATTTCGTTACTAGCATCTACCTCTTGGTATTGCTCGGTTTTATTCTGGTATTGCTTCCATTTTTTATAAAAATTTAGGGTGCAGCCAGAATTATCAATACCATTCTTCCCAGGCTAAGCCTTTTGCGTGTAAAACATTGACCATGTAAAAAATAATAGGTAAAGCCTCAGGTTTTCTAAGTATCGCACTTGACATAAAGTACTGTATGTATGTACATTTGTAAAAAGTACTGTATATCCATACATTTTTGTCGGTGAGGGTGTGCCCCATGGTAAGCGATGCCAAAACTATTAGGCCTGGAGCCAAACTAAAAGATCAGATAGGTCGAGTACATCAGATCAGCGATGTATTTGTGCCCAAAAACATGAAGTCGAAGCAGTCTCAGGTTCCTTCGTGCCTGCGTTACTCCGGAAGAAAGGTGATTGTTTTTGCTTCTGGTGCTGTTATGGGCTTTGCTGATGTGCAAAAGCGCTATTCGCTGGCGTGCTAGATGTTTATACCTGTGGAATAAAAGTAAAAAAAGCGCAGCTCCATAAGCTGCGCTTTTTATTCTCTGATGTTTTTGTTATGTCTTTACTGGCCGTCCAGCGCCTCAATAAAGCCATCTAGTGCCGGTTTGGCTTCATAAGGCCCGTTTGCAGGGCCGGAAAAGAGTAAGGGCCAATCGGCAGTGCCCTGTCGAGAGCCCAGCTCCAACAACCAGCTGTCACCGTCCCACAGCCCCCATACCGTAATACCACCACGCAAGTGTGCCGGTACGGTATCCAGGTAAGTTTGCACTATGGACTTGTAGCGCTGTTTCTGGCGCTCGGCTGCAGCGTCGGTGAAGGCTGTATATTGTGGAAAAGGAGCGCTCGCCCACGGGTTATTGAGCGGAATATCCAGTTCCGTAATCTTCACCTTCAGGCCGCGGTCAACAATGGCCTGAAAGGCACTGGCGATTGCGCTGGTACTTGGCCAGTCTATTTGCACATGCATTTGGAAGCCAACACCGTCAATGGGCACGTTTGCAGCTTGCAGTTCATCCACTAATTCTAACAAGCACGATAGCTTGGCTGTGTTGCCGCCTTCTGTGTCAAAATCGTTGTAATAAAGGTCAACATCCGGATCCGCTTCGTTGGCCACGCGGAAAGCATTGGCAACAAAATCCTTGCCGAGCTTTTGATAAAACACTGAGTCGCGCCAGCAATTATTGGCCTCATTAATGACTTCGTTGGCCACATCCCAGCTCACAACTCTGCCCTTAAAGCGCGTAGCAATGGTTCTGACGTGCTCATCCAGCATGGCTTCGAAATCGCCGCTGTAATTCTTCATCCAGTTGGGAATCTGATAATCGGAGTGCCAGATGAAGGTATGCCCGTGAACCTTTTTACCATTCGCGTTTGCCCAATTGAGCATCTGTTCTGCGTTATCCCAGTTGTAGCGATCTTCGGCGGGATGCAGATAACTCATCTTCATGATATTACCCGCTGTGAGCTCTCCGAAGTGCTCGTTGATGGACACCTGCTTTTCAGCAATATCAAGGAAACTGCGGTTTTCTCCCGGTCCAGAAACCGCCATACCAATGGGGAAATCCGCATGAGTAAACAAACCGGTACCCGTTGACTCTCCTGGCTCGCCAGGGCTGAGGAAGCCAAAGCCAATATGGCCACTGCATTGCAGCCATTCAGAGGCGATGCCGCCGCACTGACCACTGTTCCACACACCGGTATTATCTGGCTGATCTTCTGCCTGCAGGGTAACACCATTAATTACGGCGTAATCGATCTGCACATCCGCATTTCCAGCATCGTTGTCATAAACCACTTTTACATCGCCACCGGCATTGGTTTCGAAGGTGTAATCTTCCATGGTAGTGCTAAGGGTAAAATCGCCAATGGCGGTGCCGCCCACTTTGATGGTGAGGTGCTCTGTGCCTGCATTACCGGCGGCTCGCACAGTTATTGTGTTGCTTCCTGTGCTGCCAGAGGAGCTGCTGCTTGAGCTTGATGATGAACTGCTACTTGAACTGGAGCTTCCACCAGACGATGAGCTGCTAGACGAGCTGGAACTGGAGCTACTCGAACTGGAAGATGAGGAGGAGCTGGAACTGCTAGAGCTGGAAGATGAGGAGGAACTGGAACTGCTAGAACTGGACGAGCTAGAGCTGCCGTTGCAAACCGATACAACGCCACCGCTACCGGACTGGCTGTTACAGGTATTAACACCAATACAGCTCTGGTTGTTTTCGTAGCCCCAGCCGTTGTCTTGATTAGTACACAAGGGGCGTGGCTCATCCTGATACCACTTGCACATATCCACACAGCCTAGGGCCCCAGAGCTGGAGGACGAACTGCTAGAGCTAGAAGATGAGCTGCTAGAGCTAGAAGATGAGCTGCTAGAGCTAGAAGATGAGCTACTGGAGCTGGAATTGGATGTGCTTGAAGAAGAGCTGCTGGAGCTTGAGCTGGACGATGAGGAGCTAGTGCCACCTTCTGCCAGGCATTGCGTAATAGTTCCCGTGGAATCGCTACCCTCACCCTGAAAACCAAAGCTCACAGAGTTGCCCACTGCTATATTTCCGTTCCAGCCCATATTGCTTGCTGAATAGGGATTGTCTCCTGAGTACTTGGCATTCCAAAGACTGCTTATTTGTGATCCGCCGTTTTGTTGCCAGCTGACCTGCCATCCACTTATTGTCGTTTCTCCGTTATTGCTAAGGGTAATACTGGCGGTGAAACCGCTGCCCCAGTCGTTGGTGGTTTTATAACTACACTCCAGCGCGAAGGCCTGGGAAGTGAAAAAAACCAGCAGTAATGCCGCTGCGGCGATGATGCGCGAGCGGAAATGCTGTTGTGAAGCTTGATTGTGCATTTAAGGTATCCTCAGAAATAAAATTATTTTTATGATTATTAAGGCCCAAACATACTCAAAATTGCGTGGCAATTGTTAGTGCAGTTCACAGTTTTACAAAATATTATTTTGCATATAAACCTAAAGAATTAGGAGCGACAATAATTAGCCCTGCTTTACGCTTATAAACCGCTAAGGCTGCTGTAAAACCTGAAATAAAATACACGCATTCTCAAATAGCAGCTATTCTCAGAAAATTAACACTGCGCTTTTTTTTAGGGTATTTCGCCTCGTTTATACTGGCAGTGGTGGGGCGCTCTTGCGTATTGTCGAGCGTTTCGGGCTAAATATTTTTGTAATAGTTCTATCAAAAAGCAGTGGCGACTGGTGCGCGGAAATTCTAAAGAGAGGTGGAGGTAGTAATGGTTGATCAAGTAGTTGAACTATTGTTGGCCCGGAAGCTGGTTATATCGAGTTTAACGGGCCCCGGGGAGATCTATTTCCTTAGCAGGTTAAGCGTGTGTTTAGCTCGGTAGCTGTAAACATATCAGGAGCTATAAACTTGTAAGCGACGGTCTACCCTGACGCTGTAATCACAAGTGTAATAGGGTAAACCTCAGGTTAGCAGGCTGCAGTTACCGTAGTCTGAATGATAGTATCTAGTTGGCAAGCCAGGCGGCCTTACTGATGCAGAGTCGAGAGCCATGTTAGACATTGCCTTAAGCTGCACAGCAATGATGGCCAGTGCTATGGGAGCACTGCTAGCTTAAGCTTGGGTCTGTTCTGCTTTTTCTATTTCTTTTAGGAGCAGGTCAGCGGCCTCGCTTAATTCGGAATAAAGTCGTATATCTCCTGAACGCTGTGCTTGCATGGCTTCATGTAGCAGTGAGTGGTAACGCTGTTCGCGCTCTTTCTGCGCTGAGTTTCCATTAAAAAATCCAAACATACGTAGGTTCCAAGGCTCAATTTAAAGTTGTGTGTATGCTTAGTACGCATAAGGGGCCTGCTTGGATTGCCTGGAGGCTAACTGATTTTGAGTTCGGCTAGGTAAGGGGTTGCTGCTTGTCAGCAGTGTTGCGGGTGATGCCTGCAAGGGATGTGCAGTGTGATCATTATTCCCAAGGGCATATCAGGCGGCTGACAAGCCTACCTGAAAACCTTGCAGGTCTATAATTGAGTAGCGTAGATTGGGCTTAATCAAGGGTTCCATAGCGCAGGCTTAATTAAATCAATCAAATGGAGAGCAAAATATGACCATCGAGCGAAGCGTGGTGATCTACTTCACTGACAAAACAAGCGTAGCCTTTAGCTACCCACAACAGTTCGATCCCTCCCTGGTCGTACAAAAAATTAACCAGGTGATGGATCAAGCTTATTTCACGGTAGAAGCTGAGGGAACGCTTTATATTTATCCCAGGGATAACATTAAATCTATTCAGATATGTCCCGCGCCGGACAAGCTTCCAGATACTGTTGTTAAAGGGGCAACAATTATTGAGTCCTAGAGTGGTTAAGCTCAGCACATCGCTCTGCCTGATCGCGCCTACGGCTTTGTTTTCATCATCAGGGCTTTCTGTGCTGATTCGCTGCAATTACTGTGTGCGCGGCATGTCGGGCAGATTATCGGCTAAACGTTTTTTTGCGCGAGCCCCGTTGTCTGGGAGGGCATCGCAAGCACAGAAAGTTTGGAGCTGGAAGGTTGACCTTGCGATTTCCCACCTGGTTTTTTTTGTTTTGCGCCGAATAAGCTGCATAAGATTGGAAGGCGAGCAACAATTTCGTAACCTGCCCAGCAGATTAGTGCGGTACCAAAAATAATTGCCAAGGGCTCGATTACAGGCCCGAGATGCACAGGAGCTAAAAAGTAAGCAAGCACGATAATTGCCGTTTGATGCACTATATAAAAACAATACACGCCACCATTCAGGTACTTGAGTACAGAGTTGGATTTTGCCAGTTTGTGTTGTGCCCAGGCTATTATGCTTAGTATCCATAGCCAGCCGTTCGCAGACCATAAAAAACCATTTAATTGCCTCCAGAATTCTCCTTTGCCAAGTTCTCCGCCGTTGTATGCAAATACTATGTAGCCGTAACTTGCCAGAGCGAGTATGAGCGCGGGCCAGCGAAATTCTCTTATTGCGTTCCACAGGCGCGACGAGCGAACAAGGGCAAAGCCCAGCAGAAAGCAGGTAAACGATTTTGCATGGTTATACCAGTCGTCCCAAAATGCGTGGGTGGTGGGGAAGCGCTCCCAGAGTAATAGGCCGATCAAGTAAAAGCAGATGATAGGCCCGATAAGTAACATAGGCTTTGGTATAGCCAGGCTGGCAGCAAAGCAAATACGACGCAGTTTGATGCTGTTAAGAATGGGGTAGGCCGCCCATAGAACAAGGGAGTAGCTGAATATATACATGAGAAACCACAGGTGGTTCCAGGTGAGATGGTAGTCGCCTACGGTTTTTGCCTGCTCAAATAGTGGGCTGGATTGGTCCAGGTAGGCCAACCAGAATTCAAGGTAGCCCAGGTTGTCAATAATGCCTTTGCTGTCCAATTCAATATAAACCTGAGGTACCACGACTACCGTCATACCAAAAAGCAGGGGCAACAGCACTTTTGTGTGACGGCTGCGAAAAAAGCGCCAATAGGGCATATTTTGCAGGAGGTAGGAGACTGCCACACCACTGATTAGAAACAGTAGCGACATTCTCCACTGATTGGACCAGAGCATAATGTTGGTTATAAATTGGCTGCTATAGGCGCTTTTGTAGTGATAATCCCAGTTGAGAGCATAGAGCATGCCCACGTGGTAAAAAATCAGTATGCCAAAGGCTAGTACTCTCAACCAATCAAGCTCAACGCGCCGTACTGTATGCCAGGGAGGCTTGGTCGAATTGCTTTGCTGCTTCATGCTAGAGTCTCCGTAGTGCTGATCTGTTTTTGACAGCTTGCGAAGCTTTGCTATATCCGTCCAATGCTAAGTGATTGAAATACATGAGCTTGTGATAAGCGGAAGGATACTGTGACGAAAGTGCTTACAGTTTTTAGCTGGGTTTAGTAGAAATTATTTTAGTTTATTGAATGGACATACTGTCACCTATGACAACACAGCAGCACTCGGCCCTTACCCGGCATTTTTTATCGCACCAGCGTCTATGGGCGCCAGGTTTGTTGTTGCTGTGGGCGATTTCCAATGTGTTAGTACTCGCCACCACGATTATTTTGGAGCACGGTCGAGATGGTAATCAGCTGTCTTTTTGGCAGCCGTTTTGCTGGGAGATTACCAGCATTTTTATGGTGCTTTTGCTGATCCCCTGTGTTGTCTATATATCGGATAAATGGCTTACAGATCTATCGCTTAAAAAACAGATTCTCGCTCACCTGTTATTGACGATTCCTTTTTCAGCAATACATGTTGGTGGCATGGTGGCGCTGCGCAAGCTCTGGTATTGGGTGGTGGGCACAAGGTATACCTTTGGCGATATCCCTTATGAATTGCTTTACGAGTACCGTAAGGACTTTTACTCCTACGTTGTTATTGCGGCTTTTATTTTTAGCTACCGTTTTATTGTACGGCGCCTCCATGGCGAGGCCAGCCTGGTGGGTGAAGGCGAGCAGGAAGCGAACCCTGAGGAAAAGCAGCCGGAGCGTTTTCTGGTAAAGAAACTTGGCAAGGAGTTTCTTGTGAATGTGAACGATATTGAATGGATAGAGGCTGCCGGTAATTATGCCAATCTGCACATTGGCAGCAGCTTGTACCCCATGCGCACGACAATGACCAAGCTTGAGCAGGCTTTGCCGGTAGCAAAATTCGCCCGAATTCATCGTTCAGCGATTGTTAACTTTAATCAAGTTAAAACACTGCGCCCACTGGAGAGTGGAGACTACGAACTCATCCTGCTAGACGGTACAAGGCTGAGCCTTTCTCGTCGCTATAGGAATGCATTTAAAGCGCTGGTGTAAAATAGCGCTGGTGTGTTTCGCCGGCTTTATTAAGGCCCAGCCGGTTTTTTCGATTAAAGAAGAATTTGGACGTTTTCAGGGAGGCAGCATGGTGTGGGTAAAGGCTAAGTAAAAGAAGGCGCTTTTTAATTGATTAAATCGAGTTTTTTATTTGCGGGACTTAAGCGGGGAGAGCGCACTTCTAAAGCGCCAGTTTGTGACAGGGTTTGTAGATAATTCAGTTTGCTTTATACGCGCCAAGTACAAATAACACATCCAATGCCCTCATGTGCCTTTTAGCGTCCTCACCTAAAAATAAATTTCGAATTTGAATAACTCCTGCTCCAGCTCATAACAGATAACATTTATCTTTTTCTATTTATAAGATTTATGATCAAGGTCTCGCAAAGGCGCTGCCGAGGCTTATCTCAATAGGCCGGTGTGCCACTAAAATGCGAGCAATAAACAGGAGATAATAAAATATGAATAAATTAATTCCCGCGCTAGTTACCTTTGCGCTTTTTGGACTAATCAATGCACAGGTTATCGCACAATCCTCCAGTAGCTCGTCTTCGTCCACAAGCTCTACTTCTTCTAGTGGAGGCTCCTGGTATGCAACCACGATTATGGGAAATCGAGCCTGTGAAGGGAGTGATGGTGTAATTGAGCGGCGTAACCCCGGCGCAAAAGAAGGAGACTACTTTAATGTGGACGATGCCTTATACAGCACCGTAGTGCTTCCCGATTTCATTATCGATGGCGGCCCACCTGCTGTGGGATACAGTACCGTTAACGTGGTATATGCCAATGGCTCCAGCTTTGACCGACCAATGCGTATGGAAATAGAAGAGGCTGATATAGTCTATGATTACGCGTTTACCTTCGCTCCCACCGGTGGCTGGGATGTATGGGGCAGTGAAATGATTCAGGTAGGCTCTGTAGCGGGTAAAGATAGAGTGCGTTTAATCTCCCTTACAGAAGAGGGTGGCCCCAATATTGATAGAGTTTCGCTTAACCTCAGCATTGATTGCGGCGCTTCCGGCGGCTGTGGTTATGGTGGGGGTGTTAAAGCTTGCCCCCCTGCACCAAAAGATATTCCACAGCTTTGCGATATTCGTTTTGATGAAATGCCAGGATGGGGGCAGTCCCAGTTTAATGTGACAATCACCAATACATCAGATGAAACTATCGACGGGTACACTGCTCGCTGGTTGCTGCGTTACGGGCAGGAGTTTTCCTCAGGCTGGAACGCAGATTTTTCAAGTGAATACTACAACAGTGCGCTCGACGAGCTGGTTGTTTCCAATGATGCTGGCAGCTGGAATGGTACGCTCCAGCCCGGAGCTGAATCGTCTTTCGGCTACATTACACAAACACGCTATGAGGTGGATTCCCATTTACCACTGGAAGTATTTTTTAATCATGGCTATTGCGCGATTGAGGGTTCCAGCTCAAGCTCATCGTCTTCATCGTCTTCGAGCTCATCTTCCAGTAACTCGAGCTCATCCTCTTCTTCCTCTAGCAGTTCCAGTAGCAGCTCATCGAGTACTTCCTCTTCTTCATCAAGTAGTTCGAGTTCCTCTTCCAGTTCTTCTAGCAGCAGCACAAGCAGCAGTTCAAGTTCATCCAGCAGCTCCAGCGGAGGTCAGGGCGAGGTTGTTGCTGATGTGGATATCAATAACGACTGGGGTGAAGGCTACTGCGCAGTTCTGGTTGTTGAAAATACCAGTAGCAGTGCTGTGAGCTGGAATGTCTCACTAACTATTGAGGGCCAGGTATCCAGCTTATGGAACGCCAATTGGAGCCAGAGCGGTGCGCAACTCAATGTCGAAGGCGTAGCGTGGAATGGCACCTTACAGCCTGGCGAGGTAAATACCTCTGTGGGATTTTGTGCAAACCGTGGTGCAGAGCCAAGCAAGGAGCCTGAAGCTCAACTATGCAGCGAGCCTCGCCCGGAGGTGTGTACCGCTCTATGGGACCCTGTATGCGCCACCCGTGCAGACGGCAGCACCTACACAGCAGGTAATTCCTGTAGTGCGTGTGCAAATGCTGCAGTGCTAAGCACTGTACCCGGTGAGTGTTAGCCGCTCTCTTTACTGCGTTTAAATAACAAAAAAGCCCCGGTTTTGTCACTGGGGCTTTTTAGGTTTTGATCTTTCTCAAAAGTAATTCACCGCAAAGGTGGAAAATACTCTCGCCCAAAACGGAATGATAAAAATATTAGTGTTAACAAGCTCTAAAAAGCAACAGGTTAAATAATGCCCAGTTATGATTATCGCTGTGAAGCCGATCAACAAGTTTATGAAGTACAGCACTCTATGTCCGAGCGCTTGAACACCTGGCAAGAGCTGTGTGAGCGAACCGGAATAAGCCTGGGGGATATCCCTGCGGACACAAAGCTAACAAAATTAATTAGTGGTGGCGCGGTGGTACAAAGTCACGTTTTGAAAAATCCAGAGGCGCCACCGTGTTTTTCCAGTGGATCCTGTTCTGGGGGTAATTGCGGGATGTAGCCTTCAGGCTGCTCTTTGAGGCGCAAGCGAGCAGGAACTTACGCTTCTTTAACTCTACGTTTGGTGTAAAAGTCCAGCTTAGGTTCAACCTTCGGAATTGGTTTAAAGTGAAAGTGATCAAGCACTATTTCACTCTGTTCGCACCCCTGATAATGGAGTTTAATTTTAAGATCTTTAAGGCTACCTTTTCCTGAAAGAGGGATGGATCGGGTTAACAGGATCTCCTGGCTTGAAAAAGCGTTGTATTGATCCAGAAGTATTGCTCGCCTTCTCGACTGGTCTTCAATAATAAAGATCAGTTCCAGTCCCACATTACATTTCAGTAGTGGCTTTATCCACAGTGATACATCAAAACGGCCGAACCAGCTTTTATCAAAACGCCAACCGCACTGAGCCATAAAATGGTCGACATTGGCCTGATAGACAAGCATATTTTTCATATGAGTTTCGGGTGTATCCAGTGGGAATAAAGTGTGATTAAAACGAGTGTGGATTAAGCTGCGCCTGGGTCGCTTTGCCGATTATAACGATGTAGGCGCAAAAGCCTACACGGTAAAGATGCGTTACTTAACATATTGAGCAAAGAAGGAAGTAAAAGTGTTGAATGGTCGGATTTTTGCTGCGTTATATAGCCCTGCTTAATTGGGTTAATTGCCTTTATTATTAGTGGAAAATTGCTGCCCTAGGCCATTGCTTATGTTTGCCTTTTTAGGGTGCGTAAATGGCGATGTATTGCTATTGGAGTGCTATTAATGCGCACCGAAAATTTATTAACCACCGGTCTAGAAACGCGACATCTGTATTCTCGCGAGACTATTCACTTCATACTTATGGCTGGTGCCGATAATTGTTCGCGTTGGGGCTCTGACTTTTCTGTCCAACCTGGATCTTAGCTAGCCTAGCTTCGTGTCAATTGTTAGAGCTTAATGCGGTATTTGAAAAAACAGTCTTGCTCAAACTATCGTCATGCCAGCGATAAACGTGCGCCGCCTGTTTTTCCTCCAGAGGCGAACTGATATTGTTTGACTGCGGCTCAGAGAGTAAGCCGCTCTGTTAGCTTGAGGAAACATTCTGAAATATTTGACCCGCACTTTGCTCGGAATCATCCAAAGCTTTTATATGCGCTCTTACAACGTTGTTAACAGGGAGAAATGCCGGAAAAAACGCTCCCCTTTTGCCGCTCAATACAATCATCAGGTTAGTCATACTGCTTGCCTTGAAAGGCTGTGGCGTTGCTGTTGATGCGGCCTACCACTTATTCAGCAAGTACTTTTCTGCGCTAAGCAATGGGCATTCGCTTACTCTGCGGGGAGCTTCATTATTTAAGCGTCACTTGGGCCTTATCCTTAGCTTACTCGCGAGCTATTAGTGATTACGACTCCCTATGGGGTTGGGGATGTTCAGATGAGTATGACGACTACTACCTAAAGGTGAACTTGTGGTTATAGTGTATTTTTTGCTCTACTTTCAATAGGGGGAAGCCCTTCCAAGTGCCCAACGTGGAGTGCTGTGGCCCATCTCTTAGCCGCTTGTACTTTGATCTTCTGCTCACCCCAAACGCTCTAATCTTTCACCAGTGCTAGTGAACATGGCTATTTAAGGCCATTTTGATGCGATGGGGTGCACTCGGGTGTTCAACCGGGTGCAAGATTATGATTAGATAGGGTGCTGGACCTAACAACAATGACAAGCAACGAGTTGCACCTTCCCATGCAAAGTCACAGAGCTAAACGTAATCTGATTGCCGTATTAGTCGGCCTGGCCATTATTATTCCGCTGGCAAGCTTCAATGCCATCAACAACAAGGGCATTTTTTTCTACCTTAATAAGGCAAAAAATAAGGAGACCTTTTCTACCTTCAAGATAGATGAGGGTAGCAAGCAGATCGTGGCACTTGATGGCATCTGGCATTTTAGTGTGGGTGACGATATGGCATGGGCAGCGGAAGATTTTGATGATAGTGAGTGGGCCGAGGTTGAGGTTCCCGGTCGCTGGGAGTGGCAGGGCTTTAAGGGCTATGACGGTTTTGCATGGTACAGAAAAGAGCTGACGCTGAGCGCTGCGGATCTAAAGCGCACGCTCTCTTTGTCATTGGGGACCATTGATGATGCCGACGAAGCCTTCCTAAACGGCCAGAAAGTTGGCGGTATGGGTGGAGTACCTCCAACCTATATAAGCGCTTGGAACCAGCGGCGGGATTACCCTCTGCCGGCTGAACTGCTGCGGGAAGGTAAAAATGTGATTGCTCTGCGAGTCTATGACGCTCAGCAAGGCGGCGGAATTGTTGGTGAGCACATTGGCATTTATGCCTCCAATATGCCCAGGCCGCTAGTTAGCCTGCAAGGCGAGTGGCAGTTTCGAGTGGACGAGAGCAAAGACTTCCATTCTATTCAGGTGCCTGGTGTCTGGGAGCAACAAGGCTATGGTGACTATGACGGCATGGCATACTACCGCAAAAGCTTCGGTGCGCTGGATGTAGAGCCAGACGAAAAGCTGGTGTTATTGCTGGGTAAAATTGATGATACGGAAGAGGTGACGCTTAACGGTGAGTTTATTGGCCGAACCGGCAGCTTATCCAAAATTGATAAAAAGCGGGACTCTCATTACTTCAAGCTTATGCGCCGCTACGAGTTTTCTTCTTCCCTCTTAAAAGAGGAAAATGTGCTCGACCTGCGGGTGTTCGATCATGGCGGCGAAGGCGGTATCTATCAAGGGCCCGTCGCTATTGTTCGCAAGAAGGACCTGCAAGATTTAGAAAAATAGCTATGGCGGAATTCAAGCCCCGCTTGCTAATTAGCCTCGCTTTTATTCTAATTCTTTTATTGTTCGCCGCTGCGGCTATGCTCTTTTATAGCTTGGTGGCTTGCCTTCAGATGAACGCTGAAGTTTCTGGTCAGCGCCTGCCTCAATTTACTTTTTACTCTGAACAAACAGATAGCGATTACCCTATTGATATCTATCTGCCCGCAAGCTACAACAAAAATAAACAGCAACGCTTCCCTGTGATTTATATTCTCGACGGCCATTGGGTGTTTTCCCGCTATGCACGCCTGGTCGCCGCACAGCGCTTACCTTTGATCTTGGTGGGTATAGGAGAGGGACAAAAAAATAGGCGTTTGCTGGATTATGGCCCTCGAGGGGCACTTGAGTACTCTTTTTTTCTTAAGGATGAGCTAATCCCCAAGCTTGAAAAAAACTATCGCATCGAAGCGGGCAAAAGAACCTTGGCCGGAATATCCCTTAGTGGCGCATTTGCCGCTGTAATGTTGATTGATCAGGAAATAACGAATTTACAATTTAGCAGCTATTTATTGTTTGACGCAGCATTTGATACCGATGCTGAGTATTTATACCAAATTGGCTGGTTCGAAGAATATATTAAGCACGCTGAGGGCTTTGATTGGCCAAGCCATCCAAAAATATTTATAAGCAGCGCGTTGCGGGGAGGGAATGATACGGAGACCCAAACCTTTATTAAACTAATGCTCAGTAATGCCTACCCTAAAGAGAATATTTATTTTGAACAGTTTGACGTAAAGCACGGCAAAGTTGGTGAACCTTCTTTTGCGTGGGTGTTGGCATTACTTTACTAGCTGGTATTACTATTACTAGTTGGTATTGCTAACAGTGCGCGAGTTGAAGGCGCTTATTTTTCTTATTTTTGGGGAATGTTAATAAACTCGATTATGCTTAAGGAATGTAATGAAATCGACACGTAGTTATTGCAATCCATTGCTGGAAGATGACGCAAGCTGGGAGGAAGTCCCGGGAAGTGATGGTAATTTAATGCAGCTAACGCTCGCCGAGGATGCGCTGTCCGGAGACTACTCGCGCCTGACAAGATTTAAAAACGGGTATTCCACAGCAGCCTTTGGAGCTAAAAGCCATGACTATCCGGAAGAAATATTTGTAGTATCCGGTCGTTTATACGATAAGGCTTTTGACCTTTGGCTGGAACCTGGTTGTTATGCTAGCAGGCCTCCTGGTGAGGTACATGGGCCCTTTGTCGCCGATGGGGATGTGGTGATTTTGGAGATGTCTTGCCCCGGTCAAGCCATTAAATAAAATTGAAATAACTCAGTAAAACTAAACCGATAGTTACCGTGAATGGGCTCAAAGCGGTGGACAGTGTAATAATTTCTGCGGCAAGGGCCCCGTGCGCTGTCATTTGCTTACTCATAATATAGGCCGCAGCGGCGGTGGGGGCAGACATCATTAAAAACAGCAAGCCTATGGCTTCGTCGCGAAACCCAAACAGAAGTGCAACGGCGACAATAGTTCCCGGTAAGAAAATTAATTTTAAAAACGTTGCCGCAGCCGCCTGTTGGTGATTGGCCTTAAAGCTATGCCAATCGAGGCTGGCGCCAATGCACAAGAGGGCAAGGGGTAAGGTTAGCCGGGCTAGGTAGGCCAGCGACAACTCCATAACCTTTGGTATCGGCAAGGACGTGGCAGACCAAAGTGCTCCCAGAACGATCGCTATAATCAAAGGATTTTTTGCGAGCTTGCTAAATATAGCGCCGCGAGTGTCGCTCAGAAGAATAACGGCGAGTACATTGTATAGTATTGTGATAAAAGCGAGATAAACAGCGGCCATGGCGAGTATTCCCTCACCGAATGCGTTGACACATAATGCCAGGCCAATAATGGCCATGTTGCCCCGAAAAGCGCACTGGGTAAAAACTCCGCGCTTGGATTTTTCGGTAAAAAGTGGCGATATCAGCCAGACCAGTATTACTGAAACAAGCGTGGAAGCGGCTGCAAAGAGCACCAGTGGCAGGTTCAAGCTCTCGGACATTGAGCTGGAGGCGACACTTAAAAACAGTAAGCAAGGTAAGGTGATATTAAACACCAGTTTATTGCCTACTGAAACGAAGTGGGCATCGATAAGCCCCGTCTTTTTAAAATACACGCCCGCTAGCAAGATGAGTAGCACTGGGCCGGTAATGTTGAGGGCGGAGTAGAGGTGATTGACTAGTTGCAAGAAGTTACCTGCCTGGGAATGATATAGCTTGACGAGCAGGTATTTTACACTGAACTTGGGTGCATGCGCTTAATCAAAAATAAATGTGCCTTTGATTGCAAAAAGGCGGGTACACAGCCCTATGGCCCTGTACCCGCAAAGGAAGTGATTAAGGTGTTCTATGGAATGCTTACGTCGAAGCTTCCGGTAATGCTGTCGCCGGAGAAGGTCCTTACCTGATAGCTGCCTTTGACGGATTTGTTTGATGTTGAGCTGATAGTCACTGTGCCTGCTTCAGCCAGTAAGCTTTCAGGCTCATCCCCAAATGAGCCAAAGGCGAATGAGTCGAAGCTGACCACGGCATCCTTACCTGTTTCGTCTCCGCTGTAGACAACTGGGTAGTCACCTGCGGTGAGTTCCTCAGGCTTTGCTATACCCAGAAACTCAATATTCATCATCAAGTAGTCGTCTCCGTAGGGCGCGCGCACTGAAATTGAGGCATTTTTAATTTGCTGAACACCCTGTAGCATGGTGGGTACATTGTCCCCGCTAAATTCCATTTCGCCATCTACCCACAGTATCGACGCACAAACGCCACTGCTGGTGTCAACATCGTTGTACTGAGATGAGCTAAAGGAGAAGGCTCCAAAATTCATTTCAGGGTTTTCAGAAAGCTTAGTGATGTAGCTGGTGCTAAATAGCTGGTCATCACAGTAAACGTCCATGCGTGCCTGGTCGCTGCCATTGTAAAAAAATTCATGCGTGTAGCTACAGCCAAGTTCCACCTCGCTTTCATCGTCGATCTCAAAGTCAGTAAAGTCTGTTACCAGCTCTGACTCCGGGCCTCCCGCCTCGCAGTTATCAACAGTAATATCTGTACCATTATTTACCATGGTTTGCACCTGCAGGGCTTCAATATCACTCTCGGTTCTCGTGTTGTAGGTCTCACCCAATACTTCCATGGTGGTATTGGCGCTGTAGTTGGAAAAATGATGGTATTTCAGTGTGCCGGTAAAATTGCCGAAAACATTCATCAGTTCGCTTTCAGACACTTCAGTAAATCCGCCTGAGCTGCTGGTGCCATTACCCGCTCCAGAAGAGGAACTCGAAGAGCTGGAGGATGAACTGGAGCTGCTCGAAGACCCGCTATTATCCGGGTCCGGATTAGAGGAGCCTGATCCGCCGCCGCAGGCAGCCAGAGTTAAAGCGCTAAGTGTTATTAAGCCAAGTTGATAAAACTTCATGATAATTCCCTTTTAAATAGGTAGTAAAAAATTTGTTGTGAGCTTCAACGGTGAAGCTAGCTAAAGTGCTTACAGGAGCTATATTGCCGAAAGGTAAGAGGAAATAATCCATTTAAACAAGAAAGTTTAAATACTGTTTTATCCTGCTAATCATCGTGTTTTTCTTGTGAGCATACTTGCAAAGCGCTTCGCTCTTTAAAGGTTCCGGGCTTCGTTGGCGCATAAGGGTAGCTTGTTGCTGACGATGCTTTGCCCCGCCTCAGGTTGGCAGATATGAGTGTGCGTACCAGACTTAGTGAACAAACAGTATGGAACAACAGGGAAGTAGTGATTTGCTGAGAAAAAGATACAAGGCCTTAGGCCCGAACCTTCTTGAACTGTCGAAGGTAAATACGGGCGCTAGTGTTGGTAATGCTTAGTGGGTTTGCAGGCGCGGTGGGCTATTGGTATTCAAAATCGCGAATCACCTCCAAAAAGGCCTCGCCAAACTGCTCCAGTTTTCGGTCGCCAATACCGCTTATATCTAGCAGCTCCTCATCGTTAAGTGGCTGTTTAATAATCATTTCTTTAAGCGTGGCATCATGAAAAATGACATAGGGGGGGACACCGTGCTCTTCCGCCAATTCTTTTCGGCGCTGACGCAGCGCGTTCCAGAGGGGGATATCGCCCTCATCTATATCGAATACACGTTTGCGCACGGGTTCAGACTTCTTAACTGTGATATCTCGCCGTAAAAATATTTTTTCGTCACCGCGTAATATAGCGCGGCATGCTTCGGAAAGTTGTAGTGTGCCGTAGCCCTGAGTATCGACATTCAATAGGCCGCGCGCCACCAACTGCCTAAATATGCTGCGCCACTCGTTCGTAGAGAGCTTAGCGCCGATGCCATAAGTGGATAGTTGGTTGTGATTAAACTGGCGAACTTTCTCGGTATCTGCGCCGCGCAAAATATCAATGACCTGACCAGCACCAAAACGCTGGCCACTGCGATAAACGCTACTTAAAGCCATTTGCACGGCTTCGCTGGCATCCCAGGTGTCGGGTGGGTGAAGGCAGTTATCACAATTGCCACAGGGCTCTTTAAGTTCGTCGCCAAAATAGCGCAGCAGTACCTGCCTGCGGCAGGTGGTAATTTCGCACAAGCCAAACATGGTGTTCATGCGTTGCATTTCAAAGCGTTTGAATTGTTCGTTGCCTGCAGAGCCTTCAACCATTTGCCGTAGCTTTACAATATCTTCCAAGCCGTAATATAAAATGGCAGTAGAGGCCTCACCATCCCGCCCGGCACGACCGGTTTCCTGATAGTAGGCTTCGAGGCTTTTAGGCAGGTCCAGGTGAGCGACAAAGCGCACGTCGGGCTTGTCGATACCCATACCAAAGGCAATTGTCGCCACGATTATGATGTTATCTTCGCGCAGAAAACGCGCCTGATTTTGCTGCCGTAATTCCCCGCTCATGCCAGCGTGATAGGGCAGCGCATTAAAACCCTGGTTGGCAAGCCATTGCGCTGTATCGTCTACTTTCTTCCGCGATAGGCAATAAACAATACCTGCATTGCCTTGCTGCTCATCCCTTAAAAAGCGTAACAGTTGCTCCCGAGGTTTGTTTTTTTGCTGAATTCGATACTGAATATTGGGGCGATCGAAACCACTAATAAACTGCTGCGCGCTGTGCAGGTTTAGCCTGGCTACAATTTCCTGCCGGGTACGCTCATCTGCGGTAGCGGTAAGTGCTACCTTAGGGACTTGCGGAAATAATTCGTGTAATAAATTGAGTTTTAAATAATCTGCACGAAAGTCGTGGCCCCATTGGGAAACACAGTGCGCTTCGTCTATTGCGAAGAGGGTGATATTGGATTCTTTAAACAGTCCAATGGTGCGTTCCTGAATTAAACGCTCCGGGGCTATATACACAAGGTCCAGCTCGCCACTGCGAATGGCGTTTTCCGTGTGCCAGGCGGTGTCTCTATCCAGCGTGGAATTTAAATAGCCCGCCCGAACACCAAGCTCACGCAGTGCGCTTACCTGGTCTTCCATTAAGGCAATCAGTGGTGAGATCACCACGCCCACGCCACCTCGCGCAAGAGCGGGAATTTGATAGCAAAGGGATTTTCCGCCGCCGGTTGGCATAATGACCAGCGCGTCCTCGCCTTGGCACAAGCATTCAATGATTTCTTGCTGGCGATCGCGAAACTGGTGGTAGCCAAAGGTGTGTTGCAGTATGTGGAGCGGTGATTGCATTTTGGGGGTTATCTACTCTGAGAATACGATCTAAGGAACCGGGTGACCTGTTGAAGCTTCCCAGATTCGATACCATTGTTCGCGACTAAGGCTTATTTGCTCCGCAGCAATGGCCTTGCGCATATTCGCTATTTTACTGGTGCCTAATAGTGGCAGGCTGTTATGTGGCGGGGTCATTACCCAGGCATAGGCTACCGCTTCAATATCCTCAATATTTAATTCATCTGCCACAATTTGCAGGTTTTGCTTGAGTAGCTCGCCTTTATCATCCTCGGGGGAGAGTAATTTACCCCCGGCCAAACAGGACCAGAGCATGGGGGTGATTTTATAGCGATGACATTGTTCCAGCACTCCGTCATACAGGGCATGCAGATTATAGGGCGAGAATTCTATTTGATTGCTTACCAGGCCTTCGGGAATGAGCTTGCTTACCGCCGACTGTAATAAATCCATTTGGGCGACGTTAAAGTTGGATACACCAAAGTAGCGCACCTTGCCTGACTGTTTTAGTTGCAGGAATATCTCGGCGATCTCCTCGGGGTTCATCAGGAAATCGGGGCGGTGAATTAACAGTAGATCGAGGTATTCCGTTTGCAGATTGCTTAGGGAGGCATCCACAGATTCAACAATAGCCCCTTTGCTGCTATCGTAATGATTAATCGCCTGAGCGCCCAATGGTCCGAAGCCGGCGGGTCGTATGCCGCACTTGCTTACTATTTCCAGGTTTTCACGTAAGCTTGGCTGCAGGGCCAGCGCCTGGCCAAAAGCTTGTTCGCTGCGGTATACCATGGCGTGGTCTACGGTTGTAATACCCAGCTCGAGGTGTTGCTGAATAAAGGCCAAAATTTGCTGGGTACTCATACCCCAGGAATTAAGGCGCCAGTAACCTGCAATAAACCGGGAAACCTCCGGGCCATTAGGGGACATTGTTACTCGGCTTACACTCATTGGAGCACCTCAACTTGGTTCAAACGGCTATTGTAACAGGGGAAAAGCATGTGGGATAAACGCTATGCAGTGGAGCAGTATGTTTACGGTACTGAGCCAAACGATTTTTTACGCGAGCATTATACGAGTATTGCAAAAGGCAAAGTGCTTTGCCTGGCCGAAGGAGAAGGGCGTAATGCCGTGTTCCTGGCGCAGCAGGGTTATCAGGTATGCGCTGTGGATGCTTCCTGTGTCGCGAGGGATAAAGCCTTGACGTTGGCCGAACAGAAAGGCGTGACCATTGAATACCACTGTGTAGACTTATCCAGCTTTGATTTCGGTGTGGAATGCTGGCAGGGCATTGTGTCCATCTTTTGCCATTTGCCGCCGAGTTTGCGTAAATCTGTTCATAAAAACCTTCTCACGGCCTTGAAACCTTCTGGCGTGATGTTACTAGAAGCCTATACACCCGCTCAGCTGGCACTTGGCACTGGCGGGCCGCCGGTAGAGGAAATGATGATGACGGCAGATTTGCTGCGAGACGAGTTGCGGGGGCTGTCATTCCAGCATTTGCAGGAGTTGAAGAGGGATATACAGGAGGGGCAGTTTCACTGTGGTGTCGGTGCGGTGGTTCAGGCACTTGGCCAGCGCTAGGGCCCGGCACCTTCTTTGATCGATTAATTAGGGCCTGGGCTTAATACAAACACGGCCCTTATGGTATTATTACCCGACTTCTTCATACACGATGGATTGTGGTGGTGGGCAGCATTGTTCTTCTGCTAGCCGGTCTATTCCTTTCAAACATCTAAATATTCAAGTGTGCTAATTGTGTTTACTTTTGTAAAAAAGATGAGCTCGTTTCAGCGGGTTATCGCCGGCCTGTTTTTGGGTGTTTTTGTAGGGCTCTTTGTGGGAGAGCCCGCCGGAGAGTTGGGAATATTTGGCACCGCCTATGTTCGCTTGCTGCAAATGACTGTGCTGCCTTACCTCTTGGTGTCGATTATTGGCGGGCTGGGAAAATTAAATGCGGAGACCGCTGCAAAAATTGGAACCAGTGCGGGTTTACTGGTGCTCTTTTTATGGTTGGCTACCATGCTGACCAATCTGCTCCTGCCCTTGGCCTATCCCAATTGGCAGTCAGCCAGTTTCTTCAGCACCAGTTTGTTGGAGAGTAGCGAAAAATTTGATTTTCTAAAACTCTATATCCCTTCCAATATATTTTATTCACTCTCTAACGCGGTTGTTCCCTCTGTGGTTTTATTTTGCCTGCTACTGGGGGTGGCATTTATTGGTGTACGGGATAAAGAGGTAACGCTCAAGGTGGTTGGCAATATTGCCGATGCCTTAATGGGCATGGCTTCTTATGTTACCAAGTTGGCGCCTATCGGGATTTTTGCCATATCGGCATCTGCGGCGGGTACTTTGCAACCTGAAGAGATGGGTAAGTTGCAGGTTTTCTTATGGGGCTACCTGGCGGTGTGGGCATTGATGAGTTTTGTTGCACTGCCCTTGTTTGTTTCCTGGAGCTCGCCTTTTAATTATCGCGATATCAATAAAATCGCCGGTGAAGCTATGGTAACTGCGTTTGCCGCCGGTACCGTACTTATCGTATTACCGATGATCGCCGAGCGCTGTAAAGAGCTGCTAAAAGAAAATGCAATGGCGTCGGAAGAGTCCATGGCTGCGGTAGATGTAATGGCACCTACTGCCTATAGTTTTCCCAGCGTGGGAACCTTGATGGGCCTAGGTTTTATTTTGTTTTCCGGCTGGTATCTGGGTTCTCCCATTGGCGTTGAGCAGTATGCTTCCTACGTGGTGATGGGCACGCTCTCGGCTTTTGGCAGTATGGCGGTTGCCATTCCATTCATGCTGGATTATTTTGGCCTGCCAGCCGACCAGTTTGAATTGTATTTGTTGGGTAGTGTTATTACCGCGCGATTTGCCACCGCCATGGCAGCGCTGCACGGCTTTATTATTTGCCTGTTGGTGGCTTCGTCCATTCTCAATAAATTAAAATGGAGGCAATTGTTTAGTGCGCTTGCGGTACATCTCGCGATATCTGCTCTTGCCATGATCGCACTTGGCTTTCTACTGCAAAAAATTATTCCCTATCAATATGCTGGTGATAAATCTTTTGAAGCCATGGTGCTAATGGCGGAGCCTGCGCCGGTTTATGACAGGCCGATGAGTGCATTGCCGGGGGATAAATTAGCCGCTTCCAGGCTGGATGTTGTGATTGAGCGTGGCTCACTGCGTGTTGGTTACTTTAGTGATCATTTACCTTATGCATTCCGTAATAACCAGGGACAAGTGATTGGTCATGATCTGGATCTGATTCACGAGTTTGCTAAAGATTTAAATATTGCTTTGGAAATTCACAAAGTTACCTGGGCCAACGCGGTAGATCTGTTGAACGATGGCAGTCTCGATGTCTTGCTTGGTGGCTCTGCCATTTTACCGGAGAGGGCTTTAACTGTTTCGTATAGCGACCCTCACATGTATCACACCATTGGGCTGGTCGTGCGTGATGAAAAACGCGATAGCTTTCGTTCGCTAGAAAGCATTAAACAAATGCAGGATTTACGCCTGGCGGTGCTTGGTGCAGGCTATTATTTTGAGGCGATACAAGGCTTCTTGCCCACAGCGGAGTTGCTTACTGTTTCTTCCCCGCGGGATTTTTTTCGTGCTGAAGTCGACAATGTGAACGCCATGGTTTTTGCGGTTGAAGTCGCTTCGGCCTGGACCTTGCTCTACCCGGAATATTCCGTGCTTGTTCCTGAGGGTTTAAACAGCAAAGCGCCGGCAGCTCTGGCTTTTCCAAAGGGTGAAATGGGATTGGTACACTATACTAATACCTGGTTGGCGCTTAAGGAGAGTAACGGGTTTATGGATAAGATCTACGATTATTGGGTGTTGGGCAAAGACCCGAAAGCAGAGCTTCCCCGCTGGTCGATTATGAAAGATGTTTTGCACTGGATTGAATAGAATAAAAATTATCAGGAGAGAAATATGTGTCGTTGGATATCGTATTCAGGTGACCCCATTAGTTTGGAGTCCATTTTAATTACGCCTCAGAATTCATTGATTGACCAAAGTATGTCGGCAAAAATGAGTGCCAAACCCACCAATGCAGATGGCTTTGGTGTAGGTTGGTATGGTCGCAATAATGAGCCGGGAATATATCGCTCCACCCTGCCTGCCTGGGGCGATCAGAATTTGAAAGAAATCAGCCATCATATTAGCAGCGGTCTTTTTATGGCTCATGTGCGTCGGTCCACGGGCACGCCGGTGCAGACAAGCAATTGCCACCCTTTTCGCCATGCGAACTGGATGTTTGTTCACAACGGCCTTATCCGTGATTTTCAGAAAATACGTCGTGAACTAGTGGTAACCGTCGATCCGAAATATTTTTCGTACATGGAAGGTAATACTGATTCTGAGCTTATCTTTTTTCTTGCTCTCACCTTCGGCTTGCGGGAAGACCCCTTGCGGGCGGTTGAACTTACCATTGGACTCATTGAAAAGCTGGCTAAAGAGCAGGGAACGGCGTTCCCCATACAGATGAGCCTGGGTATCACAGACGGGCAGAAGCTCTACGCTTTTCGCTATTCATCTGAAGGTGACTCACGCTCACTGTTTTATAGTAATTCTGCCGATGAAATAAAAGCGCTGTATCCGGATAACCTTCGCGCCAGAGATTTGACATCCAATATGCGGGCGGTTGTTTCCGAACCTTTAAGTGATTTACAGGGTGTGTGGTTGCCTGTGGACGAGTCAACTATGCTGATAGTCGAACAGGGAGACGTGAGTATGCAGCCTTTTAAACCCCACGCGCCTTAATACGCACGCCAAAAAGAATGGCAATAAACAATTGGCCGAAAATTTGCTGATTGAGTTCAGTTATTCTTGTCCCTTGCTGCAAAGGAGCATCAGTTTTATTTATGTTGTGTCACTTTAGTGCAGTCAGAAATTTGTTAAAATACACTCTCGCATTATCCAATCAGGAGTTTAATCGGTATGAGCCTAGATAAGCGGTATCTAAAATCCAAGCCTGTGTGCAAAGTGAAGTTTATTGCGCCAGACCCCCTCGTCGAAACGTCAAAAAAAATCTATCTTGCTGGTGAGTTTAATGGTTGGGATTTTTCTGAAAACCCTTTGCGTAAACAAAAAGACGGAAGCTATGCCACTACCATCGATCTCGCGCCAGGTCAGGAATATGAGTATCGTTATGTGCTGGACGGTGAGCGCTGGGAAAACGATTACGACGCAGATAAGTACGTGCCGAATGTGATTGGTACAGACAATTCTGTCGTTGTCGTTTAGTTATCTTTTTTATTTGCGGCGCAGAAAACTGCCCCCTTTTAAAACAGTTTTTTTGTGTTAGCACCTAAAGTGCGCGCAACTACCTTATTTTAATGAGAATTGTAAATGCTCTGCAGCATCACGCTCGCGAGCTTGCCGAGCTGATTAATCTGGCTGGCGAGGGTATTCCCTTTTTTTTATGGCAAAGCATGCGCGAAAATGGGCAGAGCGAACTGGATGTAGGAGAGAGGCGGGCTGCGCGCAACGAAGGTAGCTTTAGTTTTCGTCACGCGCGGGTTTGTCTTCAACCAGAGCGAGAAGAGCTGGTGGCTGCAATGTCGCTTGCTTATCGTTTACCAGATCAGATAGATTTGGCGAAACTATCGGATTATCCCCTGGTAGTTCGCCCCCTTGTCGAATTGGAAAGTAGGGTCGCAGGCAGTTGGTATATCAATGCCCTCGCCACTTTCGAGCCCTATCGAGGGCGGGGGATGGCAAAAGCTCTGCTGGCAGATGCTATTGCTCAGGCCCGAGCGAATCACTGTGAATACTGCAGCCTTATCGTTTCCTCTAAAAATAAAGCGGCTTTAGCGCTATACCGTGCAATGGGCTTCGACCCAATAGATGCATTGGTCGCCGAGGCCCTGCCCGAAGCGGAACCGCTGGGGGACTGGTTGCTCATGAGCAGAAAAATAATTCAACACTGAGCAAACTGCCCGGAAGAGTTTAGTGTTGGTGGCCGCCTTCACCATGGGCATGGCCATGAGCCAGCTCTTCCTCTGTGGCTTCTCGCACGGATTTAATTTCAACTGCAAATTCAAGGGTTTTACCCGCGAAAGGGTGGTTGGTGTCCAGCTCCACCATAAACTTGCCTGGCTTAATCACGCGTGCGTTTACCGGGCCTTTTTCTGTGTTAACTTTTACCAGCATGTTGGGCATAAGGCGCTTGTACTTGCCAATTAAATGTTTGATAGGCACTTTTTGCATGGCATTGTCTCGACGTTCACCGTAGGCTTTTTCTGGCGGCAGTGTCACGGATTTTTTATCCCCGCTTGCAAGGCCGATTAAGGCCTCCTCAAGCCCTTTGAGGAGGTTACCGTGGCCGTGTAAGTACGCCATTGGTACGCCGTCTTCACTGGACTCCAGCGCTTCTCCCCCCACTTCACTCAGTTGATAGTGAAAGCTAACCACACAGTCTTTTGCGATCTTCATAAATACACCAGATAAAAAAGCCCCTATTGTAAACGCTCTGTCAAATAAGGTGTGGCTTTCGCGGCGTAATTGTTGTGTTCTGTTATTGCTGGGCGTGCAGCCAGCGAAGGTGTTTAAGCACTTTGATGGAGCCTTGATGTGCCTGTGGCTATACTCCCGCTCTTGCTCTCACTTGTTCCTCTCTCTGGTATAGCTCATGTCTAAAATCTTGTTCGCTGTCTTTCCTGCACTGACAGCCTCAAGGGCGTTCTGGCTTTCTGTGGTAACACTTGCCTTGCCGGTAGCTTTGCAAATGCTGCTGCAGTCCTTGCTGGGTATGGCGGATGTGCTGATGGTTGGCCAGCTGGGCTCAAGCGCCATAGCGGCCGTGGGGCTGGCGGCTAAACTGCATTTTCTGCTGCTGGTGCTTATGGCGGGTTTCGGCGCGGGCTGCAGCGTGCTGGTGGCACAGTATAGCGGTGCGAAGGATCACGCTGCCTGTCAGCGGGTGGTAGCCTTGGGGCTTATCGTCGGCGTGGCCGTGATGATTCCCTTCGTTGTATTGTTTGCTTTGCTCAGCCCCTACTGGGTACCGCTGATAAACCCAGACCCGGAAGTATCTGCCATGGCTGCGAGCTATTTGCAGATAACCGCTCTGGTGCTGTTGTTTACCCAGTGTGTAGTGATATTTGAGAGTGGCCTGCGTTCCATTGGCAATACTGCGGTACCTCTATTGATGGGAGGCCTTGCGGTTGCCATAAATGTACTGCTGAATTACTTGCTTATTTTTGGTCATTGGGGTTTTCCGGCATTGGGTATCGAAGGGGCTGCCTGGGCCACGTTAATATCGCGGTTTTTACAACTCTTGGGTTTTATTGTTTGGCTTTACGCTAAAAGACATCCTTTTGCTTTGGGGCGGAAAGCCTTTGCGCTGGCTTTGAATAAAAAGGAGTTCAGGCGTTTCGTTAGCTTCTCTTCGCCTGTGGTAATGAACCATGTGGTATGGGGTGTTGGTAATGCCGCCTATCATGTACTCACCGGTTATGCTGGCACAGAGGCCCTGGCGGTAATGGGGGTTATTGTGCCCATAGAAGGCCTATTCTTTTCGCTGTTTGTCGGGCTCTCCAACGCATCAACGATTATGGTTGGACGGTCTTTGGGGGCGAGTGAGCAGGACCGCGCCTGGTTTATCTACAAGTTTTTTGATCAACTTACCCTAGCGATGGCGCTGGGTTTTAGTCTTGCTTTATTTTTGTCTCGTTCATGGGTGGTGGGTATTTTTGGCGAGCTGGACGAGCAAACGGTTTTATTGTTGAACGATACCCTTGCACTTTTTTGTTTGTTGATCTGGGTGAAAGTGTTAAATATGGTTCGCATACTCGGCGTGCTGCGCGCAGGTGGCGACAACAAGTTCTGCCTGGCGATGGATAGCATTGTAATGTGGTTGATAGGTATACCTATTTTTAGTGCCGCAGTTTTTTGGGGGGGAGTACCTTTCCTGTTTATTTATTTCGCCACATTTATCGAAGACATTACAAAATTTACGCCGGTGCGCCTGCGTATTGGTAAGCGAATCTGGATGAAAAACCTCACCGTTTACTAGCGCTCGGCGTTTATTTTAAAGCGCCAGGTAAGCATGGTAGCGATCGCGAATCTGTCGCACATAATTGACGGGTTCGGAGCCGCGTACATATCCGAAACGGGCTTTACTGTAATATTGTCTTTTACTTAGCAGTAACATTGCTCGCTCGACATTATCGAACCAAACATCGCCATTCCAACCCTGTTGCCTGGCTAGCCTGCGCGCATCATTTACGTGACCAAAACCGGCATTGTAGGCCGCAAGTGTAAACCACAGTCGCTCCTCCAGCGGCAAGGTAGCCTCAAATCTATCTCGCGCCCAGTCCATATAGCGAATGCCTGCAAAAATACCTGTCTCTGGTGTGAACGGTAGCTTAATGCCTAGTTTTTTTGCGGTTCTGGGCATAACCTGGAACAGCCCCTGTGCGCCTGCGTGTGACTTGGCTTTGGGGTTAAATTTACTTTCCTGGTACATTTGTGCGACCAATATTCGCCAGTCAAAATGATATTGGGATGCGAGAGGCTTTACTATGTTGTCATAGGGGGAGAGTTGTTTGGAATCGGTTAGTCGTTGCCCTTGATACTTGTCGATACGTTTTTCGTTTTTGAAATATTTATTATACGTAATATTAAAAAAACGGCCGCGATAGTGGAGCTTTACGTAGTGGTTTAATTTTGCTAATAACTCTGGGTTACTCGCGCGTACTGCCCAGCCTAAATGTGATTCCTTCTCTAATTTTAATCCCGGCTGCAAATTATCATTAAATCTGTGTTCGATAGCGACAATATGGCTGTCTGCAATAGTGGCATCTTGCTCCCCTCTGCCAATGGCCGCTAGCAAATCTACGGTTGTCTGGTGGTTGGGAGCCGCAACCAGCTTGAATCTATGGCCACTATTAATTAAATTCAGAGCAGTGTTCCAATAGGCATGGTCGGGCTTGATAGTGATTGTTCTGTCGGTAAGGGCTTCGAGTGAATCCAGCGCGGGAGCATTGCTGTGGGTGACAAGTTGTTCCTGAATAATATGGTAGGGCCGGCTAAAACTCACGCCCCTTGCTTGCCGTTCTTCTGTGATTGTCATATTTGCTGCGATAATATCGCCCTGGCCATCCAGTAACATTTGGATCATGTCATCCTCGGGCTGAGCTACTTCCACCTCCAGGCGGAGCCCCTGACGCTCGGCAAACTTTTTCATCAGATCGTATTCATAGCCCATTAGCTCTCCTCGCCATACAAAATAGGAGGCTGGCGAGTTGCGGGTAATAATACGCAAGGTTTTACGTTGTTTAATATCCGAGAAATCTTCTGTGTGATTCCTGCTGCGGTCGTCAACAAGACGTGCTTCGGTAAGGAAAGTATTCAGTGTGCTGCGCAACTTGCCATTGTTTTTTCGAACTGCCCACGCGATTGGGCGCGAAGGGGTAATGGTGAGGCCGATATTGAAGTCATCCCTATAGTCACTCATGGATGTTGCGATATTGCTATCCATGACCGTTGCATCGAATTTACCCTCGTTAACCATATCCAGAAGCAGGTCTGGGTCGCCGCTTTGGTGTTCATGTAATTGTATTTTTATTTCAGGGTTTTGCGCCGCCAGTTTTTTAACGGAGGTGCTGAAAGAAGACCCGGAACCCACCACAATTTTTTTATTGTGGAGGTCGGCATGCTGTAGCAATTTGCTGTCCGTGGAGCTTACGATTTGTTCGTAAGCGCTTGAGATGGGTAAGCAGAAGGCAATACCTTGTTCTCGCTCGGGTGTTTGCGTGAGGTGCGCAACAATCACATCTCCCAGGCCCTGCTCCAGCATATCAATCAGTTGCGTGTGGGTTTCGGTGTAAACCCACTCCACTTCCAGCCCTTGCGAGGCCGCGAAATCTTCTGCCAGCGTGCGGTAGCCGTGGGAGGGCAGGCCCTCTCTGGGTAGGCCCGTATCCTCCCAGCTGGGTGCCAGCACCCGAAGTTTCCCGTATTGCTTAATAGTGGCCAGGTCTCCGGTCTCTCGGCGGGCTGGAGCTGGTGCATGGGCTGCTTGTTCAGTTTTCTCGACGCTTGAATTTTCTTGCTGCGTTTTCGAATCGCAGCTGCCAAGCACCAGGAGCACAAGAGGGAGCAGTATAAGTTTTACTCTAGGCACAGGTATCTCCAGCTAAAAAGCGATTTCAAAGCGCGCGCCGTAGATTCGACGCTAGTTTGTTTGATGTTGATTGAATAGCAGAACTACAGCATCACCCCGGTGGCCGATTTTAGCAATACTAAGTTTTAAAGGCATTAAAGCCGGGTAGATTAGCGCTTGTCTACATGCACAATAGACAGTTGATGCCCACGCGGTAAAGATAAAAGAAAATTTTTGGTGAAAAGAGCGTTCATTTGCGGGCTAAGATTGGGGTTAGTCAAAATAAACAGGCTGCCGCTGCTGTTAGTAAAAATCTCTTCTGTCGGAGCAAAAACATCAGCATAGAGAGCACTAAGGCTGCCGTCCTTTGCCATTGTTGCCAGTTCTAATTCAAAGCGCGTGAGTAAGTCGGGTTGGCTTTTTGTGATTCCAATATAGTAGGGAAGAGGGTAAAAAAAATAAAGCTTTTCACTTAGCGTGAGCTCCGGGTACAAAATAATTTGTTCTTTAAGTGCACCATCAATTTCAAGAACGCTGAGGGGTAAGCAGTCAAAACGGCCACGGTCGAGCATACTGAACATGCTTTCGTAGGTATCCGCCGCTGTTACCGAGAGGCCATGTTGTTGATAGGGTGCAATATCGGGCCAATAATGCACCTGCCCTATACGGACTTGCTTGAGGCCCTGTAAGTCGCTAACTGAATCCAGCTTATTTTTCTTGGTTCGATGAACGATGCACTTGCGCAGGCCAAGCCGGTAATTTAAAAAAGGTTGCACGATGTTTTTAACACCGGGGAAGGCAAGCTTGATGTGCTCTCCATCCGCAGAGAAAAACAGGTGCATGCGCTCTCCCTTGAGCGCTTCCATACGCCAGCGCTCGGTATTCATTTTACGAGTGCTGTAGTGGGCTTTGGCGAAGGGGGTGGACGCCTTGCTGCGCTGCAGTACGGTATCGATCAGTGAGCGACTGTATTGCTGTAGAGAGGGGCTGAGCTCTCCGAGCCAAACCTTTAATTCATCCGGTGAATTTGCCTGAGTGGAAAACGCTAGCAGTAAAGATACGGTGGTTAGAACTGAATTTTTAAGTGAGCAGCTGTATCTGAGCATTATTAGCGTAGGTCCGGGCCTTTAAATGGGCAATCCTTCGCATTTAACGGGGTTTCTGCCCCTTAGAGGCTAATTTTTAATATTATGTTTAGTCTACTTAATTATAGACACCCGTGATTCTTACATAAATTTTTTCTTTTGGCGTCATAAAGCATTACAGTTAGCTTGTATCAAATTTCACAGATTCGGAGAAGATTATGTGTTTGGGCCGCTGGAAATGCTTATCACTTATCACTGCTTTACTTTTACTCTGCCCCTTCAGGGTGGAAGCTCTGGTAGTGCTTCAATATCACCACATTTCCGATAAAACACCCAAGTCCACCAGTACTTCTACGGCCCTGTTTAAAGCACATTTGGATTTTTTACAGGAGCAGGGTTTTAAGGTGCTATCCATTGAGCAGCTGCCAAAGCTGCTTGCACGAAGTAAAAATGGAGGTGCTTCCTTGCCGGACAGGGCAGTTATCATCACCTTTGACGACGGTTATCGCTCCATCTACGACAATGCATGGCCCCTATTGAAAAAACGTAAGCTGCCCTTTACGGTGTTTGTAAACAGTAAGCCGCACGATGAGAAAAACCCCAACTATATGAATTGGGATCAACTGCGTGAAATGGCGAAGAAGGGAGCCAGCGTTGCCAATCATAGTGATAGCCATCCGCATTTCTTAAGAAAGCGTTCAGGAGAGTCCTTTGCACAATGGCAGCAGCGGCGTGAGCGAGATATTGATTTTGCGCAGCAGCGTATCAAAAAGGAAATGGGGCGAGCACCAAAAATGTACGCTCACACCTATGGTGAGTACGATCAGGCCTTGCTCAAGTTACTTGAGCGCAAGGGCTTTATTGCCTTCGGCCAGCAGTCTGGCCCTGTATCGCCTGATAGCGATATGCAGTTGTTGCCGCGTTTTCCCTTTGGTGGCGCCTACGGGAAAGATATGCAGGACTTTGCCACCAAGGTCTTCAGTTTACCGTTTCCCCGTTTGAAGGTGGTGGTGAAAGATTCTCAGGGGCGCTCCCTGCTGGAGCCAGAGCTGCCGGCAGGAGAGAGTAAGCCGCGTATGGAGTTGGTTTCACCGGTATTTCAGTTTGCCGAAAATCTACAGTGTTTTGCTTCCGGGCAGGGTGCGATTAAAACCAGCAAGAATGGCAGCACCATGGTGACTCAGGCTCAAGGTGCTTTGCCCTCAGGCCGCAGCCGCTACAACTGTACACTGCATGCCGGGGGTGGGCGTTTCTACTGGTATTCGCACTTGTTTATTCGGCGACTGGCCGATGGGCGTTGGTACAACGAATAAATTCAACCTTTGTTTTTTAGCTCTTGTGCGGCGTGTTTGGCGAAGTAAGTCAAAATACCATTTGCCCCCGCCCGCTTGATGCACAGCAGGGATTCCATTATCACAGCTTCTGACAGCACGCCCGCTTGGATAGCGAGCATGTGCATGCTGTATTCACCACTCACCTGATAGACAAAGGTGGGTACGCCAAACTCCTGCTTTACTCTTCTAACGATATCCAGGTAGGGCATGCCGGGCTTGACCATTACCATGTCTGCGCCTTCTTTCAGATCGAGCGCGATTTCCTGCAGGGCTTCATCGCTATTGGCTGGGTCCATCTGGTAGGTGTATTTATTGCCTGTGCCCAGGTTTGCAGCAGAGCCCACTGCATCCCTGAAGGGCCCGTAGTAGCCAGAGGCGTACTTGGCCGAGTAGGCCATAATCTGAGTGTTAATAAAGCCGGCGTTGTCCAGGCTCTGGCGGATAGCCCCTACGCGGCCGTCCATCATATCTGAGGGGGCTATGACATCCGCGCCAGCCTGTGCACACACTACGGCCTGGCGCTGCAGTGCGGTGACGGTCTGATCATTAAGCACATAGCCGTTTTGGTCGATAATGCCGTCCTGCCCGTGGCTGGTGTAAGGGTCCAGGGCTCCATCACAGATCAGCCCCATTTCCGGGTAACGCTCTTTCAGCAAACGAACTGTTCGCGGTATCAGGCCATTTTCATCAAAGGCGGCATCTCCGCTGAGGTTTTTTAGTTCTGGGTTAATATTTGGGAACAGTGCGATAGCGGGAATACCCAGTTCCAGCAGCTGCTCTACTTCTCGTTCCAGTTGGTCAGGTGTTAGTCGGCTTTGACCGGGCATGGCGTCTATGGCTTCTCGCTTGCCTTTACCCTCGATAACAAACACTGGATATATGAGGTCATTGATAGCAAGTTCGTTTTCTCGTACCAGTTTTCGCGAAAATTCAGAAAAACGGTTTCTGCGCATGCGTGTTGCCGGGAACGTTCTCAACATAGCTGGCCCCTTGATGATAGTGCTAGTTCAGTAATTGCAAGTGTTTTCATTAAAAGCGTTATAGGATGTTTTTTTGTTTTCTCACCTTTCCATAAAAAATCATTCTTATGTTTTTTGGTGAAAGCATGACTATAATTTAATCAGAAAGTCGCAAAACAGAGGGTATATTTACCCCGTTGCGAAACCGCTGAGGTTATCAGCTCCCATGGCTAACTTCCAGTTCAGCCTATTTGCTTCAGACTCCACTCACAGGATCGGGCAAGTAAAAAACCCTCGCCATTACGGTGAGGGTTTTTTATTTTCCCTGAGGTAAAACAGTTACAATCCCGCCATGACTCGCTGCACTCTGATGTGCAGCCTATTAAAACCAACATGCTTATTACTCGGGGGCTCGTTATGTGTCTTTCATGGCTGTGGCGTTTGTTATCGCTTTTAAATGTTCTGCTGCTTTTCTCTACGGTAAACGCCTACGCCGGCTCGGACCTGCTGATATACCCCCAGGCGGCTAATGACTGGTTTGCTCCCGCTGCAAAAAAAATTCAGCTGCGAGCTGAGAGTGAGGGGCAGCGGGGCATAGCGAAGGCAAAAAATATAATTTTATTCGTTGGTGACGGTATGGGTGTGAGTACAGTAACTGCCGCGCGAATTTTTGCCGGTCAGCAGAAGGGCCTGGCGGGAGAGGAGTTTGAACTGAGCTTCGATAAATTCCCATATTCCGGTCTGGCGCGCACTTACAACACGAATGCACAAACGCCGGACTCCGCAGGCACCATGACAGCCTTGGTGACAGGGGTAAAAACTAAAGCGGGAGTACTAAGTATTAACGACAATGTTATCCGTGGAGACTGTGCCAGCCAAAAAGGAAACGAACTACTCAGTGCCATTGAACTGGCTGAATTTGCGGGCATGTCCACCGGCATTGTTTCTACTGCCCGTATTACTCACGCAACACCCGCCGCGACCTATGCAAGCGCTGCCGATAGAGGCTGGGAAAGCGATAAAGATATGGACAGCGAGGCAAAGGCGGCCGGCTGTGAAGATATTGCCAGCCAGCTGGTTTACTTTCCCGAGCGCATGCGAGAGTCTTTAATCGCGCAAAGCTTCGCAAGTAAAATTGATAAAAAGCGGCTGGCGAGAATAGATGGCCTCGACGTGATTTTGGGTGGCGGGCTGCGCGCTTTTTTACCAGAGGGAGAGCATTCTTTAGGCGCTTGGAAAACTAATGGACGAAGGCTAGATCAGCAGAACCTGCTTGAGACGTGGGTGCACAGAAATAAGGATGGGCTTGCGGTTCACTCCTCCGTAGAGCTTAAAAGGGCGCTCGCTAAACATCCCGATAAGATTCTTGGTTTGTTTAGTGAATCACATATGGCCTACGAAGCAGAGCGAAAATCTGCCAGTACGGAAAGTCTTCAAAGTTCTGAGCCGTCTCTGGCTGAAATGACTGCGGCGGCTATTGGCACGCTTTCAAAAAATAAAAAAGGTTATTTCTTAATGGTGGAGGCGGGTCGTATTGATCACGCTCATCATATCAATAACGCATTTAATGCACTCTCGGATACGCTGGCATTTTCTGAGGCAGTTGCATTAGCCGTAGAAAAAACTAACAAACGCGATACGCTCATTATTGTTACTGCCGATCACAGTCATGTATTTACTATGGCGGGGTATCCGCAACGGGGTAACCCGATTTTGGGGAAAGTAATAGGGCCCCATCCCGGAGGTAAAAAAAATACAGAGTTTACTTTGGATGCACAAGGCAAGCCCTACACCACACTGGGTTACATGAACGGTAGAGGTCAGGCTTTTTTAGAGGATAATACAGACCCGGATCAGCGCTATCAGCAAGCGATCAATGCGGGTCGTCAGTCGCTGAAGAATATCGATACGGAAAACAGCGGTTACCATCAAGAAAGCCTGGTTGCGCTGGAGTCTGAAACACATGGTGGGGAAGACGTGGCTATTTATGCCCGTGGGCCAGGAGCCTATTTGATTTCGGGGAGCCACGAGCAAAATGTGATTTTTCATGCAATGAATTATGCAGCCAATCTGCTTGGTCGCGCCGAGGCTAATTTATTCAAATAGAGGGCTCGGTGACGGGGATAACGCTCAGGTTGCTTTGCTTGCTATTCCATCGTTGACGAGATTAAACACATTGTCCAGCAATAATACCTCTGCCATTGGCAGAGGCTTGGAGAAGTAATACCCCTGTATATGGTCGCAGTTTTGTTCTTTTAGCAGCTGCCACTGCTCCTTGGTTTCTACGCCCTCTGCTACCACACTCAAACCAAGGTTGTGAGCCATCGCGATTATGGTGTAGGCAATTTCTACATCGTTTTTATCTTCGGGAATATCCTTGATGAACGACCTGTCGATTTTTAGAGTATTAATTGGAAACTGTTTTAGGTAAGACAGAGAGGAATAACCAGTACCAAAATCATCGATAGACAGTTTGCAACCCAAGGTACGTATTGCGCGCATGATACCTATGGCATCGTTAACGTCATCCATTACCATAGATTCGGTTAATTCAAATTCAATCATTTCCGGGTTGATATTGTAGTGACTAAACATATTGCTGAAAAACGAAACCAACTGCGTAGCAAAGAATTGTTTTGCTGAAAGGTTAACCGCAATGCTGTTCATTCCGAAGGACAGTAATTTGTCTTTGTTTTCGCTGATAAAAGCACATACTTTTTCCAATACTACCCGGCCGAGGTCGTAAATCAGCCCGGACTCCTCAGCCAGTGCAACAAAAATATCAGGGCGAATGTAGCCATCCTCTTCGTCTATCCAGCGCACCAGAGCTTCGCCCTTGTACATTTCCCGTGTTTTTGCGTCATAAATAGGTTGGATGTAAACATCCAGCTTACCTTCGTCCAGCGCTTTGCGAAGCTTTTGCTCCAAGCGCATTTTGTCTTTAATACGTTTGTCGAGGTCACTGGAGTAGTAAGAAATACTATTGCCGCCATGTGATTTCGCATTGTAGAGAGCGATGTCGGCATAGCGAATAAGTTCTTCATAGGCGATAGCGTCGGTGGGGTATACGGCTACGCCAATTGAGCCACCTACTTTAACGGCCTGACCTTTTATTGTGACTTTTTCATTAAGGGCTTCGAGAATCAGTTGGGTTTTTCGTTCCAGCTGGGAGTTGTTTTCAATGTTTTTTACCAGCACCATAAATTCGTCGCCACCCATACGGGAAACTACATCAATGCTGGACGCCGCTGCCTTGAGCTTCGCGCCTATTTTTGTTAGCAGCCGGTCACCGGCGTCGTGACCAAAGGTGTCGTTGATTTTTTTGAAGTCATCAAGGTCAGTCATCATGACTGCCAGTTTCTTGTCATATTTCTTCGCAGATGCAATGGTTAATTCAAGGTGGCCCCGGAAGAAACGACGGTTTGGTAACTCTGTCAGAGGGTCATAAAATGCGAGCTTTTCCAATTCCATTTGTGCGGTTTTTAGCTCGGTAACGTCCAGAAGTGAACCCACAAAACCCTGGAAGCCGTGATTGTCTGAAAGCGGCGCAATATGCTCCATCAGAATTCTGCGTGAACCCAGGGGAGTGGTGTAACTGTATTCAATAACTTGCGGTGTGCGTTGGCTGCGAGCGCGCTCTTGAACGCTTTCGTAAAGGCTGCTGTCTTTTGTGTCGATGTTATTGCTAAAGGCGTCGGCCTGTTTTTTTGCCAGCCCGGTAATTTCGGACCAGCGCTCATTGGTGTATTCGAGCTCCATCTTTCGGTTCTTAAGAAATATTCCAATGGGCGCATGTTCTGCCAGCACTCTAAATCGAGATTCCGAAGCGGCTAAGGCAGCGTTGTCCGTTTCCAGGTTATCTAGGATGGTGTTAAAAACTTCTACTAAATCTCCAATTTCATCATTACTTTTTTTGGTGGCTCGTATATTGGAGTAGGGGCTTTTGGCAATTTTGTGGGAGCTTTTAAAGAGGTCATCCAAGGGTACTAAGCTGGACCGGACCATGCGCCCGCCAACAAAATAGGCAACAAAAAGTGCGACAGCAAGCGTAAAAGCGAGAATAAGGCTAAAGCGAATAAACGCTTCGTTGGCGCCGCGGTTATTGGAGTATATTTCCACTATTCCATAAAATTCATCGCTATGAATAATGGGCACTGCAACGCGAACAGCTCTCTCTTCATCGATGACTTTAACACTGGAGATATAGCTAAAACTTTTTTTACAGCGGTTTGGGCTGGGGCGGTAGGTGTAGTGGTGATAGGGTTGCCCGCTCTTGTCATAGACACAGATTAAATTAATATCGCGGTGAAAACTCGCTGAACGCAGATTGTCTTCGATCACATCTTTATCGGCAAACTCAGCGAAGAACATGGAGGTGGCAGAGCGATTGGCAATAATCTGCCCAATAACGCTGAGATCTCCAATAAGGTTATTTTTTGCGTCCCGATTGCCCACCCATGCCAGTATGGAGGCAACCAAAAGTACAGCCACAACCAGAGTTGAGCCGATACTGCGCATCAGGCGACGCTTGATAGTAGAACGTTTTACGATGGGGCTATCATTCATTGTGCCCCCTCAGCTTGTCGGCGAGTTCTAGCAGCGAAACGCTGAAGCGAATGTCTCTTTTTTTAGCTTCCTTCAGGTTGAGGTTGAAACGGATATTTTGTTTGCGCTTCAACAGTTCCACCGTTGAGGTGGGAGCGTCACTGGCTTCACAGTTATCACAGATTACAACCAGAGCTTCCTTGTTGGCTTGGTTGCTGCCACCAGCTCCCAAAATTTGCACATGGCAGGTCTGCTCGCCGCGGTCAGCAGGAGTGTTTGGAAGCAATTTCATCGTGGCTTGCTGCTTGGTTATGCGGGTACCTTGCATTTCGCGCAGTTTATCCAGCGAGGGGCTGTTGCCGCTGGAGCAAAAATTGATATTTTTACTGAGGTCGATAGGCCAGCTGACGTGATGAATGATCTTTACGATGATTGCTGCGCGAAGGGAGGCTTCGTCAGTGGAGATGTGATTGTGGCGATTTCCGGCTGCACCATTGATTACGAGAAGGCAAAACAAGGCCAACGCCAGTCTTATACTGGCGACAAATACCCCTGGTCTGGAACTTATCTTGTTCTTGTTAACCATAGCTTCGCTGAGGAGAAAACCGATTTCTCGGAAGGGTGGCCTTTCAATGCTCGCTGTACATTGGTGTCCGTGCCTATTAAACGTGCAAATTTGAGTATAACTGTTTACAAAGATTCCACCACTTTAGTATGGACTGAATTTGCCATGATTGGTCTAAAGTCTGCCGTTTTTAACACCTCTGATTGTCGCTATTGGCTGCTTAAATCTATGCATGAACAAGCAGAAGAGGGTAGAAATGAAATCGTTTTGTGGGCGTGAGAAGTCTAGAGGGGTATTTGATGGCGTTGGTTGGTTAGTGCTGGCGTGTGCTTTATTATTATTGCAGATTTCTCTGCCGCTACTTATTCGTTGAGACGGGAGGCTTAAAGGCCGCTAACTTGCGGGCCATTAGCTTGCACTTGATCCAGCCAGTTGCCAATTTTTTTGCCAATACCGAGTTCATCAAGCCCCGCTATCGCCAGTAATTCGCTGCGCTTGCCCTGATCGTAATAGGCATCTGGCAGGCCGAGAGGAAGCAGAGGCTTGGCAATACCGTTGGTAGCCAGCAATTCCATTACGGCACTACCAACGCCACCAGCCAGAGCATTTTCTTCCAGAGTGACAAAACCTTCATGCCTTGCAGCCTGTTCAAAGATGAGTTCCTCGTCCAGGGGCTTAGCCCAGCGCATATCGCAGACGCTAAAGTTAAATTTCTCTGCCACGGCCATAGCCTGGGGCAGTAAAACACCAAAATTCAGGATACAAAGGTTTCTTCCTTGACGAAGCAGCCGGCCTTTACCTACGGGAAACTGTTGGTTGTCTTGCTGTAACTCGACCCCCTCGCCTTTCCCGCGAGGGTAGCGAATAGCGGATGGACCGTTATGGTGATAGGCGCTGAAGAGCAACTGCCGACACTCATTCTCATCACTGGGGGTAGCCAGAATGAGGTTGGGTATGCAGCGCAGGAACGAGATATCGAAGCTGCCGGAATGGGTTGGGCCGTCTTCTCCAACCAAGCCCGCTCGGTCTATAGCGAACAGTACATCCAGGTTTTGCAGAGCCACATCGTGAATAAGTTGATCGTAGGCCCGCTGTAGAAAAGTTGAGTAAATGGCCACTACGGGCTTGAGCTTCTCGCACGCCAGCCCTGCAGCGAGGGTGACAGCGTGCTGCTCTGCGATGGCTACATCTTGGAATTGCTTTGGGTAGAGCCTGGCGAAGTCCACCATACCGGAGCCTTCACACATAGCCGGAGTGATGCCAACCAGTTTTGGGTCCTGCGCGGCCATATCGCAGAGCCACTGCCCGAAAATGTCCTGATACTTGATTTTCTTTGGTGCCGGTTTGGGGCTAACGGGAACCAGCTTCTCGCCATTCTGGCTTTTCGGTTCTATCTTGTTCAGCGCATGGTAGCCTACCGGATCGTTTTCGGCGGGCCCAAAACCTTTGCCCTTGCTGGTAATTATGTGCAGCAATTTTGGCCCGGGAATTTCCAGCAGGTTGCGAATATCGTGAACCAGTCGTTCCAGGTCGTGCCCGTCAATGGGGCCTACATAATAGAAGCCGAGTTCTTCGAACAGTGTGCCAGGGGACACCATTCCCTTCATGTGCTCTTCTGTTCGGCGGGCAAACTCTCTGGCCTGGGGTATCGCAGTTAGTACGCGCTTGCTGCCCTCGCGAAGCGCGATATAGGTTTTGCTGGCCCAAATTCGAGAGAAGTAGTTGGCGAGCCCACCAACATTTTTTGAGATAGACATGTTGTTGTCATTAAGTACCACCAGCATGTCTGACTTTGCGTGCGCCGCGTGGTTCAAAGCCTCAAAAGCCATACCCGCTGTCATGGCTCCATCGCCAATGACCGCTACGGATTTTCTATTGCTCTCTTGATATTTGTTGGACATGGCCATGCCCAAAGCGGCGCTGATTGAGGTGCTTGAGTGTCCAACGCCAAAGGTATCGTAGTCACTTTCGCCGCGCTTCGGAAAGCCAGACAAACCCTCCAGTTGGCGGATACTGTGCATCTCCTCGCGGCGTCCGGTGAGGATTTTATGTGGATAGGTCTGGTGCCCCACATCCCATACCAGCCGGTCTTCCGGGGTGTTCATTACGTAATGCAATGCGATGGTTAATTCCACCACACCAAGGCCGGCACCGAAATGCCCTCCGGTGCGCCCCACGGTGTATAAAAGAAACGCACGCAACTCTTCAGCCAGCTTTGGGAGCTGCTTTTCGTCGAGTTTACGCAATTCTGCTGGATAATTTATGGTGTCGAGCAGCGGCGTTGCGGGCTTTTCTAGTGGGATTTCGTTAAACATGAATACGCTATTACATACAGCCGAGGCTGTGGCTTACCGGGGCCATTTATACATTAATAATTAGAGAAATCTCTGGCCTTCTCTGCTTGATCCACCAGCCAGGGCTGGTGTGATCGAGCAGGCCATTGTATTGATTACCATCAGTCTTTGGAAGCGTATAAGAACGATTTATGTGGCGCCCTTAGCCGGTGTTGCGCATACCCGCTGCAATTCCCGTCATTGTTACCTTTAGCGCTCGCTCAAGTTCCGGGCTGATTTCCCCTGCTTTTCGCTCTCGCTTGAGCAATTCTGCCTGCAGGTAGTTCAAGGGGTCCAGGTAGGGTTTACGAATATTTATCGATTGTTGCAGTATTGGCGTGGTGTCCAGTAGCTCTGATTGCCCTTTGAGCTGGTTAATTTGTTGGGCCAGCGCTTCAAGATCCTGGCGTAACTGCTGGCCCAGCTCCTGCAAGTCTTCGTCCACCAGCTGTTGCTCGTAGTGTGCACAGATATTGGTGTCCGCTTTGCCCAGTACCATCTCCAGCAGGTCGATAAAACTGGCGAAGAAGGGCCAGTTATTGTGCATATCGCGCAACACCTCGGGGGAGTTAGTCAGGGCGTAGTCCAGCGCTTGGCGGGTGCCGAGCCAGCCAGGTAAGTTCAGACGCACTTGTGTCCAGGCAAATACCCAGGGGATTGCTCTGAGGCTTTCTACGCCGCCGCTGGCTTTGCGTTTAGCCGGGCGCGAGCCCAGTGCCAGCTTATTTAGCTCCTGCTCGGGAGTGAGGCTGCGGAAATAGGGGACAAATTTTTCGTGGCCACGAACCACCGCCCGGTAAGAATCAAGACCGGCCTTGGCCATGCCTTCCAGTAGCTCTCGCCATTCGGGTGTGGGTGCGGCGCCGGGTTCCACTGTGGCTTTCAAGGTGGCTACCACGTAGTTGTTGAGACTGGCATAGGCGACGCGAGGCATGCCGAACTTGTAGCGAATCATCTCTCCCTGCTCTGTAACTCGTATACGACCGTTAATGGAGCCAGGCGGCTGAGACTGAATGGCTTTTTCTACTGGGCCGCCGCCGCGGCCAACGGTGCCACCGCGGCCATGAAACAGGTTGAGTTGTACGCTGTGTTGCTGTGCGAGGCTTACTAGCTGCTCCTGAGCTTTATATTGTGCCCACGTTGCTGCGAATTTTCCGGCATCTTTTGCTGAATCGGAGTAGCCGATCATCACCGTCTGGTGGCCCTGAATGTAGCTTTGGTACCAGTGCATCTGCCACAGGCTATTCATTACTTTGGGGGCGCGGTCGAGGTCGTCCAGAGTTTCAAACAAGGGGTCGATGGGCATATTCCAGCGCACGCCACATTCCTTCAGAACCAAGGCAACGGCGAGAACATCCGAAGGCTGCTTGGCCATGGAAATCACGTAATGCGCCAGTGTTTCTCGCGGTTGCTTAGCGATAACCTTACAGGTGTTTACCACCTCCTGTGCGTCATCACTTAATGGGCAGTTTTGTGGTAACAGTGGTCGCTTACTGCCCAGTTGTTCCAGCAGGAATTGCTGGCGTTTTTGCTCGTCCCACTCGCGATAACTGCCCAATTCCAGATACAGGCACAGCTCATCCAGTAACTCAACGTGACGATCACCATCCTGGCGAATATCCAGCGGTACCAGGTTGATTCCAAAGGCGTGTATCCGCCGAATTAAATCCAGCACAGGCCCGTCGGCGATATGCAATAGCCCCTGCTCAACCAGCGAGCGATGGCATAGCAGTAAGGGCTGCAGCAGCTCGTCTTTACCGTGAATAATGTTGTCTGGCTGGGGTTCATCCGGGTTGTTGATGCGCTTCTCTGCCCAGTTGAGGGTAGATTCCAAGCGGCTGCGCAAATGGTGTAATAGGTCTCTATAGGGCGTTTTGCTGCGGAAACCCAGTGCGGTGTAAAGCTCCTCACTGGCGCTTTGCATGCTTAAATCGCCAGTGAGCTCGATTACGTCCTGGAGGTAGAGGTCGGCTGCCTTCCAGCGACCCAGAAGAATGACCTCTTCAGTTACCTTGGCGGTAACATTTGGGTTACCGTCACGGTCTCCTCCCATCCAGGAGTAAAACTGGAAGGGCGAAATGTCCAGAGGTAATGGACTGCCCAGGCGCTTGCGGGAGAGGGCATCGAGGTGGCGCAGAAAATTGGGCAGGGCATGCCAAAGGCTGTTTTCAATCACTGCAAAGCCCCATTTGGCTTCGTCTACCGCTGTTGGGCGCGCACTGCGAATTTCGTTGGAGTGCCAGATCTCTTCAATCAGTCGGTACAGGCGGTCTTTAATACGGGCCGTCTCGTAGTGGAGTAAATCTGTGCGTTTCAGGTCATTTAACAGCGCCGCCAATTGCTCGTACTTGCGAATCAGCGTTCGTCGCATCACCTCAGTGGGGTGAGCGGTGAGTACCAACTCTATTTTAAGGTCACTTACCAGGGTAAAGAGCTTGTCTTTACCTTCACTGTCTACCAGCTCTTCCAGCAGGCCTTCCAATGCATCAGCCTGAACTGCTTCGGGGCCGTAAAAGTAATGCTGGTCGGCAATGTTGGCGAGGTTCAGAAATTGATTAAAGGCCCGCACAATGGGCAAGATGTCCGCGTCTTCCAGTTGGCTTAAGGCTTCTACCAGGGGTTCCGCTGCGCCTTCCGCACTGCGTTCTTCTGCGCTGGACTGGGCCAACTTTTTGGAAAGGGCTCTAATTTCTTCTACCTTTCTGAAAAGTTTTGCGCTCTCGTGTTCCAGCAAATTTTCGCCGAGTAGTTCGCCGAGAAGTCTGACATTATCACGTAGTGTTGCGGGTAGTTGCTGCATCAATAAAACCTTAACTTAGTTGCAAAACGCTAGGGAGAGGATTAGCTAAACACTTTAATAAAGTGCGGTTAATCCCGGAGAAAATGATCGCGCATTGTAGGCAATGAAAGCCTTTGTTTCCAATGGTGGTGTATTTTATGCCGAATATCTTTACGCGCAGCTGAGAAGCTTTGCAAAGCCAGTGCCGGGAAGACGAAAACGGGCTTTATAGCCACATATAAGGCTAGCCATGGAGGCTTGCGTGACTGTAGTTGGTGCTTATTTAAATGCCTGCACTTTTGCCGTGCAGGCATCAGGTGTCGCTAAAGCAAGAGGTTTTGTTTTATTTAGCCAAAGCAGTGCTGTTCTTCAGGGAAAGTACCTTCTCTCACATCACGCACAAACTTTTGCAAGGCAGAGGGAATGTCTGCAGCTTCCACCAGAAAGTTTTTTGAGAATTTGGGTGGTTTTTCTGTCAGCCCCAGTATGTCATTGATCACCAAGACCTGGGCATCGGTATCAGCACCAGCACCAATACCAATAGTGGGAATCGACAGTTTATCTGTGATTTGCTTTGCCAGTGTTGGCGGAACGCATTCCAGCACCAGCAGGTCCGCCCCCGCATTGGCTAATAACTTGGCGTCGTTTAATATCTGGCTTGCCTGGGCTTTATTTTTACCCTGTACACGAAAACCACCGAATTTATTCACCGACTGGGGGGTGAGGCCCAGGTGTGCGCAAACAGGAATACCTCGTTCGCTGAGCATGATGATTGTTTGTTCTAGCCAGGCGCCCCCTTCCAGTTTAACCACATGCGCTCCGGCTCGCATAATACGGCTGGCATTTGTCATGGCTTGCTCTGGTGTTGCGTAGCTCATAAAGGGCAAGTCGCCGATAATGAGTGATTTTTTATTGCCTCTGGCCACCGCTTCTACGTGGTAGATCATCTGCTCCATGGTTACCGGTATTGTGCTGTCGTGGCCCAATACGGTCATGCCAAGGCTGTCTCCCACCAATACTGCCTGAACGCCACAGCGCTCCGCCATCGCTGCCATGGGTGCGTCATAAAGCGCAACGGTAACGAATTTTTCTGTTTGAGTTTTTAACGCCTGAAGGGTTTTTATGGAAACTTTTTTTTCCAGTTTGTCTGAGTTGCCTTGATAAACCATAAGTAATTACTCTCTATTTTTTACTCCGCCAGGGGGTGTGCGCGTGTGGTAAAAATGTTTTAGCGCAGCATAGATGGTTGGGGGTTATAGTAGTGTCGGCCCGAGGTGATGTTGAGCATGTAATTAACGAGCTCTCGGTAGTCTTCCGGGTTGTTAACCCAATCAATTTCGGCGGCATTGACTATGAGTAAGGGAGCCTCATCGTAATAGTGAAAAAAGTTGGTGTAGGCGGCATTGAGCTGCTCCAGATAGTCGCCGTCTATGGTTTGTTCGGAGCGAATACCGCGATTGTGAATGCGCTCCAGCAGGATATCGATGGGAGCTTGTAGATAAATGACCAAATCTGGCCGCGGTGCGTCGATGGTAGTGTGATCATACACTTGCTGATACAAACGCAGCTCTTCACTGGACAAGGTGACCTGGGCAAAAAGCTGGTCTTTCTCGATTAAAAAGTCGGCCACTCTAACGGGCTGAAATAGATCATGTTGACGCAGCTCATTTAATTGCTGCATTCGTTGAAATAAAAAAAACAGCTGCGTAGGTAAGGCCGCATTTTTTTCATTGGCGTAGAAGCGTTCGAGAAAAGGATTTTCTTCGGCTTTCTCCAGCAGGGTTTCGTAATTGAATGTGCGAGCGAGCTTTTTAGTCAGTGTGGTTTTTCCAACGCCAATAGGGCCTTCCACTGCTATATATTGCGGAATGTGTTGTTCGCCAAGATCGATCTGCCAATCTTTTTCATCACCTTGCATATTTAACTACTGCTCCCGTACTCCGTTTGAGGTATTGGTTTTAGTTCTGCTGTACCTAGCCCGGCTAATAATGACGCAATTGATATACCGCTGGGAAGGTGTAAATCCGGCGCGATGTCATGTAGTGGCTGTAGCACAAAGTTGCGCTCGCACATGTGTGCGTGAGGGATAATGAGACGTTCATTGTTGATGCTAGCGTTGCCGTACAGCAAGATATCCAAATCCAGTGTACGAGGGCCCCAGTGTTGTATACGCACGCGCTGGTGCAGCTGTTCTATATGCTGCAACTGGTCCAGTAGCTGTAAGGCACTTAAGGGAGTTTTAATTTGAGCTACAGCGTTGATGTAATCCGCTTGGCTGGGCCCTATGGCTTTGCTCCGGTATAACGGGGAGCTTGTTATCAGCGATAGCTCTGGGTGTTCGCTCAGCTCTTTAAGGGCCCGCTTAACTTGCTCAAGTGGTTGCTCGAGGTTGCTTCCCAGCCCGATAAAAACATCATTAAGATTTTTACTGTGCACTGTCGCTTGGCTTGGTGTTTTTTCTTCTGGAGCGGCGGCGAGGACGCTTACTTGGCTCCTTGGAAAGCTCGTTTTTCATTGCTGCGCGAGTTTCATCATCTGCGGCCTGGTAGCGAGTCCACCAATCCCCCAGGCCTTGCACTGTTTCTCCTGCCTGCTCTCTCAACAATAGGAAGTCGTAGGCAGCGCGGAAGCGAGGGTGCTCCATCAGTGCGTCAGCGCGTTTACCGTTGCGCTGGGGAAGGCGAAGCTGCAGTACCCAAATCTCTCGCATGGGAATAAGGAAGCGCTTAGGTATGGCGGTGTACGAGAGCTGCTGGGAGATTACCCCTTGGGCGGCTCTTTGCATCGCTTCGTGGGGCGACAATTGGTGTTCCTTTATCTGGTGTCGCATTGCAGCGCGCATCGCGGGCCAAAGGAAAGCCGCATAGACAAAGGCAGGAGTAACCTTTTTGTTCTGGCGAATACGCTTGTCGGTGTTGGCTGTTGCACAGCTCACCATATTGCTATCGGTCTCACGACCGTTGTTCATGCAGTAATCTGTGCTTGGGAACAAGTACTGCAGGCAGTGGTAATCTCTCAGCAAGTTTAGTGTGGCGGTAGCGGAGCCAGACATAAATAGCTTTAGTACCTCTTCAAAGAGGCGAGCAGGGGGTATATGGCTGAGGTAGTCAGCGTGTTCCCGAATAGGCGCTTCAGTGGCCTGCTCAATGGAAAAACCCAGTTTTGCGGCAAAGCGTATAGCGCGTAACAAGCGCACCGGGTCTTCTTTGTATCGGTCTTCCGGGTTGCCAACGATGCGCAGGGTTCTTGCGTTGAGATCTTCCAGGCCGGAGCTGAATTCCAGTAAATCGCCGTTCTCCGGATTGTAGTAGAGGGCATTAATGGTGAAGTCGCGGCGCTCTGCGTCTGTTTTGATGTTACCGTAGACATTGTCTTTTAGTAACACTCCGTGTTCCGATTGTGCCGCTTCGTGCTCGCCGTCCGCTTCTTCATGGCTGTCGCGAAAGGTGGTGACTTCGATAATTTCTCGGCCGAAACGCACATGAACGATACGGAAGCGCTTGCCTATTATGCGAGCGCTTCTAAACAGGGACTTTAGTTGTTCTGGTGTCGCATCCGTGGCGATATCGAAGTCTTTGGGCTTGGAGCCCAAAAGCAGGTCCCGCACTCCACCGCCCACTAAGTAGGCTTGATAATCTGCTGCGTGGAGTTGCTCGATGACCTTGATAGCACCAGTGCTCACATCTTTTTTCTTGATGCCATGCGCCTTTTCGGAAATCACCTTGGAACCCATGGGGCCCTTGCCTGATTCGAATAATTTGTCTGAAAGACTTTTATTGAGTTGCAGCAGCTGTTTAAGCATCTGAATGGTAAGTTGTGGTTGATGGGCTTATGCGCGTGGCAGTCTAACACAAGTTGTGCAGTATGCAGATTAAGGCTGGAATGATGGGTTTTACGGGGGCTGAAAACCAAAACGGGAAAGTTTATACTTTCCCGCTTAATCTGGACGTGTTTTATTATTCTTTTTCAATTGGACACATCCCTGTCCGCTATTTTGCTGTTCAGCAACACCTCTCCAAAGGTACACAAGTCAGTTTATACGCTTTATCTTCTTATTATTTCTTGTTGTTATTATGTTGTTTTACACTTGTTTTTATTATTTATTGTTGTTATTCGCTATGTATCTGTTTCTTATTATTCTTTATTGTTGTTATTGTGCCGGTTACTAGAGCATTTGCTGTGCCAACTATAGAAAAACGTTATATATCAATCACATAGCACAAATTGACCCCCGCGTTATGATCTTTTGCTATTTCGATTCGTTACTTTCTGTCTCGCGGTTGTTACGAACCCGAAAAGCTCGGTAACACACCGAAACACAGTTCTTTTTGTTTATCGAGGCGTCAGCATGTCTTGCCTGCATATAAGGGGCAATCATTTGCTTATAAGGCGTTTCAGGTGGGGAGCTTGTGGGTGCAGTAAAGTAAAGAGTGCTTACCTATTTGCCTGCGGCGTTCTGGGTAGGCTTGTTGCGGGGGATGCCGAGGCGTTGGCGGCGTTCCCACAGGCACTTGCGACTAACGCCGAGTTTGCGTGCCAGTTCGGTTTCGCTCATGGTGTCTTGATGCTCGAGCACAAAGCGCTGGAAATAGTCTTCCAGAGACAGGTCTTCCCCTGGCTCTTGTGAGCTTTGCATGTTGCTCTGAGGTCTGCCAGCACTGTTATCCTGGTGAATATCTTCTGAAAGGTTCACCAGGTCCAGATCGATGGCCAGTTGATTGTGGTCTATCTCAGTGTCGTTATCACACAGGATTACTGCCCGTTGAATGGCGTTCTCCAGTTCACGAATATTTCCTGGCCAGGTGTATGTGGTAATGGCCTGTATGGCTTCGGGTGTTAGTGTTAGTGCGGGCTTCAGCATTTCGGCGCAGAAGCGTTTAACGAAGGTTTCCGCCAGCGCCAGGATGTCTTTACCACGCTCTCGTAGAGGCGGCAGCTTCAGTTGAACAACGTTAATACGGAAGTAAAGATCCTCGCGGAATTTGCCTTCGCGAGAAAGCTTGCCCAGGTCACGGTGAGTTGCGGCCACCAAACGCACGTCTACGGTACGGGACTCTACAGAACCAATTGGCCTGACCTCGCCCTCCTGAAGAACTCGCAATAAGCGGGCCTGAGCTTCCAGGGGGAGCTCGCCTATTTCATCCAAAAACAGCGTGCCACCATCTGCGGCGGCTACCAGCCCTTCACGATTGCTGGCTGCGCCGGTGAAGGCTCCTTTTTCATGTCCAAAGAGTTCTGCTTCGATGAGCGTTTCGGGGATGGCTGCGCAGTTGACGGAAATCAGCGGTTTGGCATGTCTGGGGCTTTCGTCGTGAATGGCGTGGGCGACCAACTCTTTACCTGTGCCAGTTTCGCCGTGAACCAGAACCGTCGCTCCGGTAGGTGCAACTTTGTGGATTTTCGCGTAGAGCTCCTTCATCACCATGCTGCTGCCGATCATGCCCTTAATGGCAGAGTGATTGTCGCCCTTGTTAACGATAACTTTCTTGCTGGTTTTTACGAGCACACGCTTCACGGCAGCAAGCATTTCGTCGTGATCGAAAGGTTTGGCGATGTAGTCCACCGCACCCATGCGCATGGAGTCGACGGCCGAACGCAGGCTGGCGTAGCTGGTCATTATTAGCACCGGAACTTCCCCGGCCAGCTGAATGAGGTCGGTTCCCGGCGCGCCGGGCAAGCGAAGGTCACTGATAATCAGGTCAAAGGTGTCGAGCTTGTGTTTGCCGGTTGCTTCACTAACGGAACCCGCTTCTTCTACGTCATACTTATTGCGACTGAGCAATTTCCGCAAGGCTGTGCGGATAATATCTTCATCTTCAACAATCAGTATTTTGCTCATGGACAGGCAAGCTTCCGCACGTTTGGCGAATAGCTCCACAGAGTGACGCTTGATTCGCATGGTTACAATCGGTGCTTAGTGTTACCTGTAGTGGCGTCAGATTCAAGGGGTATGGGAAGCTTTATCACGAATTTTGTGCCTTTTTGTAACACTTTATCCACTGGACTAATAATGTCCAAAAGGCCTTTATGCTCTTCGACAATGCTGTACACCATCGCCAGCCCAAGGCCTGTGCCCTCTCCGGGGTCTTTGGTTGTAAAGAAGGGTTCGAAGATCCGCTCCTGAATGTCCTCGGGTATACCTGGCCCATCATCGCTGACGGCAATGCGAGCCCAGTTACCTCTGCGGCTGCCTTCCACCAAGATATGGCCTCCCTCGGTGCAGGCATCGCGGGCATTGGACAGCAAGTTGACAAAAACCTGAATAATACGCTGGTTGTCTCCCCAGGCTTTAAGGTTTGGCTCTACCTCGTTGCTGAAGCTCACCAGGCCTTTCTCTTTTTGTAGTCGAATCAGGTCGACCGCTTCTTGAGCACACTCAAACAGGCCCACAACCTGCAAGCCGGTATCTTTTTGCTCACCGGAGTGGGAGAAGTTCACCAGGGAGTGAACAATGCGGCTTACGCGGTCAGTTTGCGACAGGATCTGGGTAACCGAGTCTAACAACTCGGCATCTTCTGTTTCGTACTTCATATTCTGAGCGAGGCAGGCGATGCCGGTGACCGGGTTGCCGATCTCGTGAGCGACGCCCGCAGCCAGGCGACCCACAGAGGCAAGACGTTCGCTGTGCATGAGCTCTTTTTCCAGAATCTGTAGCTCAGTGACATCCTCAAGCAGAATCACCTGGCCGTCAGATTCGTGGACATTGCTTGAGGGAATGGTCGACTGATGCAGGCTTATCCAGTGAGTGCGCCCCGCCAGCTCGACTTCCTGCTTATAAAAGTGGGGGGCGCTGGAGTTGGCAAAGCGGTCCAGTAATTCCCCCCACGGTTCCAGAATATCTGCCAGGCGAGAGCCGGTTACGCTTTCACTGCTAATGCCGGTCAGGTGTTCCATGGCGCTGTTCCACATGAGCACTTCCATGTCCTTACCAACTGAGCATACCGCCATGGGCAGCTCTTCCAGTGTTCTGCGGTGGTAGAGACGCAAGTTGTTAAGCTCTGCAGCCAGGCCGGTCAGATGATCCCGATACTCGTTAATGCGGCTTTCCATCAGGTTGATATCTGCCACACCATCAATGCCTGGAACGCGGTAGGGTACCTGATTATCCATAATTTCTGTGGCCATACTTATACCCATCAGGCCGGAGAGGTTGGCTTCAACCTCGTCACGCAGGCGTCGCAGTGCATAGGGGCGGCGCTCACTGGCATTCAAGCCAAGTTTCTCCAGTGCCCTGTCTACTTCCGTCCTGGCGGTGGACTCGCCAATGCGGTCTATCAGCCGTTCGATGAACTCTTCCGGGGAGCGAATATCCAGCGCCATCCGTATGGGATGACTGAGCTCATCCTCAGCGCAGAGTTCAGCACTGTACTTTTCATCGTCAGACTGCTTGGTGAGCAGGGAGGTTGCAACGAAAACTACGATATTCAAGCCCAGGGACCACAGGGTGATGCTGCTCCAATGCTCCACCCCTGCGTTAAAAGTAATACCTAGTAGCGGTACCTCCAGCTCATGAAGCCCAAGCAGCATGGGCAGCAATAAGCCAATAAACCAGATGGTGACCCCGACAAAAAGCCCCGCAAGCAAGCCGTTTCTATCGCCCCGGGACCAATGAACAACAGCGATAACGCCGGGAAGAAATTGCAGCGTGGCGATAAACGAGGTAAGGGCCAGTGCGCTCAGGTTGAAGTTGTTACCCAGGGTCAGGTAGAAGCCGTAGCCGGATAGAATGACCACGGCTATGAGCACTCGCCGCATCCAAATTAACTGGCCGTATATTTCGTTGTGGGTGCGCAGCGGGGTTGCCGGCAAAATCCAGTGGTTGAGGATCATGGTGGCAACGGCGAGTGATATAGCCACAATGGCGCCGGTTGCCGCTGATAAACCAGCCACAAAGGAGATGATGGTGAAGGTGTTACTGCCGCTAACGATGGGGATGGCCAGAGGGTAATATTCGGTAGGAAATTGCCCCCCAAGTTTGATACCGGCCCACAGCAAAGGAAAAATGGGGAGTGCCATTACCAGAAGAAACAGCGGAAAGGCCCAGCTGATGGTTTTGGTGACATTTTTGATGGGGTTTTCCACAACCGTCATATGGAATATGTGTGGCATGGAAACAGCGGTGGCGATAAACACTAGTAAAAGGGTATGTGATGAGCCGTTTGAGCCCTCTGGGTTGAGTCTTGCCAGATTATCCGGGTTTTCTGCCAGCCACTGTTCAAGGCCACCAAAGCCAGAAAATACTTCGAAGATAGCGAATAGACCAATGGCACATAAGCCAAAAACTTTCACCAGTGACTCAAAAGCCATTGAAGTGATCAGACCTTTATGGTGTTCGCGGTTTGAGCCGAACATCATGGCAAAGCCGGCTACCATCGCGCAGTACATAAGCGCAAGTAATTTGCGCGTATCAAAGGTTGTGTTCGGCATGGTGATGCTGGTGCCGTTGTTGCGGGTGAGAATATGAATAGTGTCCGCAACAGCTTGAATCTGCAGGGCAATGAGTGGGGCCATGGCCATCAACATGCAAAGAGTCACGATACCGCCCACAGCATGGCTGTGGTAACGGAAGGTTAAAAGATCCGCAGTTGAGTTAATCTGAAAGCGCTTTGCCAGCTCCATCAGTGGTTTCAGAGTGGCTGGTGCAAACAGGAATAGCGCGCCGGTTCCAATGTAATACGCCAGAGCTCCGTAGCCAAAGCGCCCGGCGAGTTCAATTACACCGTAATAGGCCCAGGCGCTCGCAAAAATACCCAGCGAAAAAATGTAGGTTACGGGGTGATAAACAAGCCGTTGAGCGATCAGGCCTTTTTCCGTGCAGTAGGCGATACTGAACAAAATAGCGATGTAGCACAGGCAAATCAGCCCTACTTGGATAAAGCTGAAGGTCATTGCTTACTTGGCTCCTCATGCTCTTCTGTGTCTCTTTGCTGCGAAAAGTAAGCAATCACAATCACTAAAAGCCAGATAACATAAGGGCGGTACCAGCCTCCGTCCGGGTTGGTAATCCAGCCGAAGAGGGTGGGTGAAAATATGTAGATCAGCAGTAGTAAGAGCAGCAGTGGTCTTTGTCGTTTCATCAAAACCTGGCCCCATAGGCAGGGTATCCGAGCTGAGGGTCTCTCAGTAAAAGGTAGCAAGTTAGTACGCGGAGCTATTCTAACAGCACTGATGAGTCGCTTGGCTGATTTTCCACATTCCATTGTTGCACAGCCCAGCTTAGTAAATCTTTGCTGTCGCAGGCCTCCAGTTCTTTTCTATGCTGATGGCTCTCCGCCAGGGAAAGCAGGCTTATCGCCTGAATCAAGTTAGCCTCATGGCGGTGCTTGTTTATTGCCGCTGCGTGGTTCTGTTTACTGAGTTTGTTACCTTCAGCATCTGTAATCAAGCGGTGATGGTGATAGTGGGGTGCGGTGTACCCAAAGCATTGGAAAAGTATGCATTGTTGTGCGGTCATTGGCAGCAGGTCGGCACCGCGTACAACCTGCGTAATCCCCTGAAATATATCATCCACTACTACGGCTAACTGGTAGGCGAACAGGCCGTCCCGTCTATGGATGACAAAGTCCCCCTGAGAGCGCAGATCTTGTACCTGTGCTCCTTGGATGCCGTCCAGAAACTGATAGGCGGCTGGTACCTTGAGCGCTTCTAGTGCGCGGTCCATATCAAAGCGGGTAGCTGTGGCCGCAGTCTTGGGCGGCGGTTGATGGTAGCAGTGTTTGTCGTAAGTGCCTCCAATAGCCTTGATCCGAGCGCGATTGCAGTTGCACGAGTAGCTTAAGTTAGCATTGCCAAGTTGGGTCAGGGCGTCTCGATAAGCATGTGAGCGTTCACTTTGATATAGCGGTTGGTCATCCCAGTGCAGGCCGTGGCTCTCCAGGCACTTAAGGATCTCTGCGGTGGCTCCCGCTTGCTCTCGGGGGGGGTCGATATCCTCAATTCTTAGCAGCCAGCGGCCATTGCTGCTGCGGGCATCCAGATAGCTGGCGAGGGCGCAAACCAATGAGCCCATGTGCAGGGGCCCGGAAGGAGATGGGGCAAAGCGGCCCACATAGCGGGGGGCCGCTTTAGTCATTCGAGCAGGCAGCAAAACGCGCTTGCTTGACTTTAAAGCGAGGTTTGCTTTTCTTTAATTTCGTCGATGGTTTTGCAATCAACGCACTGGGTAGCTGTTGGTCTTGCTTCCAGGCGACGAACGCCGATTTCCACGCCGCAGGCTTCACAATAGCCATAGTCATCGCTTTCGAGCAGTTCCAGAGTACTGTCAATTTTCTTGATTAGCTTGCGCTCCCTGTCTCGAGTGCGCAATTCCAGGCTGAACTCTTCTTCCTGGCTGGCTCTGTCTGCCGGGTCTGGGAAGTTGGCTGCTTCGTCTTTCATGTGGCTAACGGTGCGATCAACTTCTTCCATAAGCTCACGTTTCCAAGCGAACAACAGTTCGCGGAAGTGATCTCTTTGCTTGTCGTTCATGTACTCTTCGCCATCTTTCTCCTGGTACGGAGCGATATCTCGAAAGGCGAAGTTGGTTTTTACTTGAGATTCAGGCATAAATTGCGCCTCATTGCTGAACAATCGCACCCAGATGGGGGTGTTTTTGATACTTTCAAGGTCGTAGTGCGCTTCTGTCCGTTAAAAAGCGGAAAAGTCACACAAATATAGCCGACCTACTCCTATTTCGCTGGCTGTTTCGCATGTGCCTGCGAAATCAGGCAGAGAAAGCTACCAGATTCACTTTTAAGGCGCTAGTTTTTTTCCCAGTTTCTGAGAGGAACCAAGTTGTGAGGGCTTTTTAACGAGATATGACAGAGATTAATAAGCATTTTGTTTCCTTTGGTAGCAGCTGCCAGTAGCAACAACGAGGTTTTATTTTCATGATCTACTCACCAGAGCTTAAGCCTGCGGTGTTTCTGCGACGTTATAAACGTTTCCTTGCGGACGTAATTTTAGACGACAGGGAGATTACTGTGCACTGCCCCAACACCGGCAGTATGCAAGCTTGCCTGGTTGAAGGCTCCCAGTGTTATTTATCGGATTCAAACAACCCAAAGCGTAAATACCGCTATACCCTGGAGCTGGTTACAAGCGTCTCTGGTCATTTTGCCTGCGTAAACACCTTGCGAGCCAATACTCTTGTTGCAGAAGGCATTGACACTGGGCTTGTTGCCCCCTTAGCTGGCTATTGCGAAATGCTGAGGGAGCAAAAATATGGTGAAGGAAGTCGCATAGACATACTTTTACTGTCAGGTTGCGGCAAGCGCTGCTTTGTGGAGATAAAAAGCGTTACATTGGAAATTGCCCCCGGGGAAGGCTTCTTTCCCGATGCTGTCAGTTCTCGCGGGCAGAAGCATTTACAAGAGCTTATGCTCATGCGCCGTCAGGGGCACCGTGCGGTGTTGTTTTTTTGTGTGCAACATGAGGGCATACGAAGCGTAGCCCCAGCGGATCACATCGATCCGGTCTATGGTCAGCTTTTGCGCCAGGCGGTGAATGCGGGGGTGGAAGTGATGGCTTATAAATCGCGCTTGTCTGCCGAGCAGCTTGTGTTGACCGAGGCTGTGCCTGTGGTTTTGGTTTAAGCGAAACGGCAAAAAGGGCAGTGGTGTACTGCCCTTTCAAGAAAATTAAAGCTGCACCCAGACAAAACTATGCGCTAGTACTCTCCGCAGCTTCGGCCTGCTCCGCTTCCGCCACTAATTGTGATTTCAGGTCGGGTGACAGGTCGTTCCAATGTACGTCCATCAAAGCACCTTGAAGTGCATAGAGCATTACTTTCGAAACATGTATTCCGCGCGCTTTTATACGGCAATAGGCATCAACCGCACCCATTTTCGATAAATCATCGTAGTTGTTAACACCGATTGCTTGGAGAATGTTGACAGAGGCCATCCCTAGGTTTTTTAAACCGAGTAGATCTCCCTGTACGCCATTACCATTGGTGGAAGTCATGACTTACGATCTCCCATTAAATTATTATTAGAATTTATTAGTTTTTTACTGTTTACGAGTTTCTCGCAGTAAAAAGCCGCGTAACCGTTGCAATATCAATATATAGGTAAGACCTACGGTGAATTACAACTCCCCCTAGCGGCTTTCTAGGGAGAGCAGTTGTTATGATGTGCAAATAATACTGCACAAAACTGCCTTCCCTCGCCAAGAACACTCCATAATACAGACTTATGACGCCAGCGCAATTGCTTTGCAGCGCTAAAATGATGAAAAAGTAGGGGTTTTCAATGGAATTGCTTAGCTTTATGCAAGCGTGCGGTGGAGAGGACACTCACGTTGATTTTGATCGTTTTGAGCAGGGGGTTCACCGGGATCTGGCAGAGCCGCTATTGCAGCTGAAGAATGAGGCGAAACGTGAGGGCTTCGAGCTGTGTGTTGCGAGTGGCTTTCGTAGTTTTGAACGACAATTAGCCATATGGAATGCAAAGGCCTCTGGTGCCCGGCCTCTATTAAGCGCAAGTGGGGCACTATTAAGTGCTGAACAGCTCGAGGCCAAAGAGCTTATGTATGCGATTTTACGTTGGTCTGCACTTCCTGGGGGTTCTCGGCACCACTGGGGCACAGATATAGATGTGTATGATGCAACTGCGCTGCCAGAAGGCTATCAGCTTCAGCTTACGCTAGAGGAGGCGCGAGGCATGTTTGCTCCTTTTTACCGCTGGTTGGGTGAGCATCTCGGCAACACCGGGTTTTACCGCCCTTACGATGGTGCTAATGGAGGGGTGGCGGAGGAGCCTTGGCACCTGAGTTATCAAGCCTTGGCGAGTAAGTTTCAGCAGGCACTTCAGCCTGAGCACTTGAAGCATATGCTTGAGCAACAGGATATATTGCTCAAGGCAGAAATTCTGGAAAGCTTCGACGAGCTTTATTCCACTTATATATCTAAGTATTTTGTTGCGACCTAGTTATGCTGGTTATTTTCGATTGTGATGGCGTGTTGGTAGATAGTGAAAGCTTGGCTGCGGAAGTCTTTTCAGAGCAATTATCGTTGTTGGGAATTTTTTTCTCGCCGGCGGAGTGCTTCACTGCCTTTCATGGGCATTCCTTGGCTCATTGCTATTCTTGGGTTGAACAACAGTTCGATAAAAAGTTACCCGCAAACTTTTCGGAAACGTTAGCGAAAGCAAGCGCCATTCGTTTTGCTGCCGATCTAAAGCCTGTCGAGGGGGTTGGCAAGCTACTGGAGCAACTGCAGCGCAGCGGAATACCTTATTGTGTTGCTTCTAACGGCGCACACAAAAAAATAAATCACTCCTTGGAAGTGACCGGCTTAAGCGATTATTTCCCCTGTGTGCCAGGGTTTCACCGGCGTTTCAGCATTGACGATGTGCAACGAGGTAAGCCTGCACCCGATATTTTCTTATATGCATCAGAGGTTGTGGGTGTGCCCGCCAGATTTTGTACGGTGGTGGAAGATTCCGAGTCTGGCTTCAAGGCCGCCACAGCCGCTGGAATGAAGCTCATCAAATATCTACCCGCTAGTGGCGCGCGAAACCCCCTTGAACCAAAAAACAGCGCAAGCGTGAGTTCTATGGAAGAGCTGCTAACAAGCTGGCAGGATTTAATGCGTTAAAGCTGTTTGTGTCCGTTTTACGCTCGTTTTACGGAGGCTGGGGGAGTGGTAATCATATCGTGTTCTTTCAGCCACTGGAGCACAGACTTGCGACTATCCAGCATAGCTTTGTAGGTGTTCAATACCGTTTCACTGGGGTTTTTCATTTTCTCCATTCGTAGAATTCGATCTTCCAGGAAGGCGATATCATCCCTAATTTTCGTTGTTACAGCGTTCACGTGTATCCTCTGATCTCCTATTGCCAGCAGTTTGTCGCCAAGCTCCGATGGCGCTAACGTAGACTTGGCCCCTTTCTTGGAAGAACCTTTACTGGCTGTCTTTTCAAGTTCTGGTGTGCTATTCATAATTGATATCAGGCGTTTGAAATACAGGCTGCAAATTCATCGCCTTACCCTAGCGCTTTACCTACGTTAAAGTATGGATAGCCAGCATCGAATAAGCTAGCAGTGATCGACGCTGTGCTTTGTGCGATATTACTTACAGATTAATGGGGCTCAGGCACGCAAATGTTAAAGAGTGTTTCGCCGTAACACTGCGCAGCGAAAAGAATCGGAATAGTATTTTGATGTTACATATTTCGACAGTTCTAAACATTTAGCGGCAAGGGCTAAATTAAACATTTTTATTGCTGTTCTATAAATGAGCCGTTCTTATGAATTCTCAATCTGAAAACGAACAATATAACCTCGTTTTTCGAGGAATTTTAGCAAAAGGCGTCGAAGCCAAAGTTGCTAAACGCAACCTTGCTCATCTATTCAAGATTGACGCCAACAAAGTTGAGTCGCTCTTTAGTGGTAAGCCGGTAGTGTTAAAACGGGGTTTGTCTTTGGATGTTGCCAGTAAATATCGTGTGGCAATAAAAAAAGCCGGGGCGCTTGTTGATGTTGAGTTGTGTCAGCCTGCGGCAAAGCCCGGTGATGGAAAGGTCAGTGATCGAAAGGTCAGTGATGGAAAGGCCAACTTCTCCACACCTGACACTAGTGAACAACAAAAACCTGGCCTTATCCCCGGGACAGAAACTGCCACCGAGACAGAAAGCGCTCATTCCGAGGGTGATGATCAGCGTTCCGCCGGCTTTGGTCTGGCCCCTGTTGGCGTTGATCTGTTAAAGCCTGATGAAAAATCTGTCGTTGAGCCGGTGGAGGTCGATATCTCAGCCTTGTCCCTGAAAGAGGCCAGCGGCAAGCTTTTAAATGAAGATGAGTATCGGGCTGAAGAGAGTTTGTCCCTAGACTTGAGTGAGTTTGACTTGGCAGAGCCTGGGGCAGATGTATTGCGGCCGGATGAACGCAAGGCTCAGCCTCAGCGGGAACTTGACCTGAGTGCGCTGAGCTTGGCTGCCCCTGGGAGCAAGCTTGCACCGGATAAGCCCAGCCCTCCCCCAGCGCCCAATGTGGACGGGATTACATTCGCTGATGAGGGCTGAAGCCAATTATACCTAGAAGCGAGGTGCGTGGGGTTCGTCTTTGTATTTCTCAATAGCTTTGATGATTTCTTGTTTGGCGGCGGCAGCGTCAGCCCAGCCTTCAAGTTTTACCCACTTTCCTTCTTCTAGATCTTTGTAGTGCTCAAAGAAGTGAGCAATACGCTTAACCTTGATTGGTGGAAGCTGCTCTATTGAGTCAACGCCGTCGTAGTATTTGGTGACAGCACTGGCGGGAACCGCGAGGATTTTCGCGTCTTCTCCGGCTTCATCGGTCATTTTTAACATACCGAGAGGGCGGCAAGAAACAACGGAGCCAGGCAGCAAAGGACGATTCATAAAGACCAGTACGTCTGCAGGGTCTCCGTCATCACTCAGAGTGTGAGGAATGTAACCGTAATTACAGGGGTAATGCATAGCCGTGCCCAATATACGGTCCACAAAAAGCGCACCGGACATCTTGTCCACCTCATATTTTACGGGTTCACCTCCCATGGGTATTTCAATGACTACATTAATCTCATCTGGCGCGTTTTCGCCTGTTGGAACACGGTGACTCATAATGGTTTCGTCCTGCTGTGTGGTGTTAAGTATATTCTTTTTTTAATTTTAATATTTCTCGGCTTTGCTCTCTGGGAATATTCGTAACCGAAAGCGGCGCGATTGTAACATAGCATTAATGTTGAACAATCGTTCGGAAGTGAACTGTTTGCTTTGAGAGCGTGCCATTCGAGATTCGCGCGTATATCAAGGGTACAGCGCCAGTAATAACAATTGGCGTCATTTGGTGTTTTTACCCGAGTTACTCCGGTTACATAAACGCATATAGCTTGCACAGGCGTTAATTGTGATGCTGATTGCTGATAGCCTGCTAAACTCAATATGGAATAAATGCGGCAAGCGAACAGTGCTTGCAGTAATTAGGCTGAAGAGCTTGTGCTGGTGTGAATAGTCGAGAAAATATTAATGCAGCTCTTAACAGAGTAAAGGCTTCTCTAGTTTTCAGCGTTTTACTTCTCTCTGCCTGTGGTGCGGGCGATCGGCTATACGTCGAGCGCATGCGTTTCCCCCTATGACATGGGGCTGTTTGCGGAAGTGTTAGGGGGCATGCAGGAGCTCATTCATCGTATAAGAAAGGACTTGCGAGATTCGAAATAATACTCTTTCGTTGATATCTCCCGCGATACCTGGACCCATGGTCACAGGGGTGATAGCTATCACCCTATTGCCGCTGCTGCTCCAACTGCTTGGCTTTGATCTCGGGTTTTCCAGGGAGCTGCCCTCCATGCAGCAACTGGAGCTCCTTCCTGAAAGCGATCGAATCAACAATCTTTACCTCTACATGCTTGGCCCTCAGCTCCATACGCTCATGGAGTGGTGCGCAATACTTTGTGCTTTTTTTACCGCTGCAATCGCGTTTAGTCATTTTAGACTGACGGGTAATATGGTTACGCCTGTAATCGGTTTATCGCTCGTTTTTGCCGCTTTAATGGATATCTTCCACTCTATAACGGCTGCGCGATTACTGGATACTGTAAGCCACTCCGAAATATTAGTGCCATTTAGCTGGGTTGCGGCACGTACATTCAACGCCTTCATTATTCTTATAGCCGTATCTTCTCTGCTGTTGCTGCACGGGCGAGTCAAGTGGGCATCCGTCTCCAAGTTATTCATGGGTTTGTGCTTGGTTTTTTTTGTGCTGGGCTACCTGGTGATTCAGTGGTGCATCAGTAGTGATAGTGTGCCGAAATCCATATATCCCAACGACCTTGTCAAGCGTCCGTTCGATGTAATACCACTGGTGGTGTATATATTTGCCGGTGCTTTTATCTTTCCCAAGTTTAAAAAACGCTTTCCCAGTATCTTCGCGGATTCGCTAATATTGAGTGTGGTGCCAGCAATTGCGCTGGAATTACATATGGTGTTCGGTTCTGGCGCATTGTTCGATAGCCATTTTAACGCGGCCCATTTTCTCAAAGTTGTTTTCTATCTCGTGCCTGCTATCGGCTTATTGTTGGACTATTACAACACCTACTATAAAGATCGAGCGAAAACAGAGCAGCTGCATGCTACCTACAGGGAGTTGGAAGCGCGTACATCGCAGTTAATGGATAGTAATAAGCATCTGGAGAAAATCAATAAATACAAATCCGAATTTATGGCGAGTATGTCTCACGAATTAAGAACGCCCCTTAATTCGGTTATTGGCTTTAGTCGAATTTTATTAAAAGATTTCGGTGAGGGAAGAAACCCCCGGGGCTATCGTGCGGTAGAGGCAATATTTAGAAACAGTACGCATTTGCTTGGTCTAATAAACGATATCCTCGATTTGTCGAGGATAGAAGCTGGGCGTATGAGCATTAACAAGAGTGATTTTTTTATCAGTGAGTTGGTTAGTGAAGTTAAACACCAGCTAGAGCCTTTGGCAGAAGAGAAGCGTCTGGAAATTAACTTGATAAATTATGCTCGCAATATAGTGATGGTTAGTGACCAGGTAAAATTGAAACAAATATTGCTCAATTTGTGTTCCAACGCCATTAAGTATACCGAGCGCGGTTCCGTGACTATTAGTGTTGAGCGGGACAAAGAGAGTTCGTTGGGGCCCGCCTTGAAAATATCAGTAAAAGATACCGGAATTGGTATTGCTGAAGCAGAGAAGGAGAAATTATTTACTGAGTTTGGGCGAGCAAAAGAAGTGCAGCAGAAAGAGATTGAAGGTACAGGCTTGGGGCTGTTGATTAGCGCAAAATTAACTGAGCTGCTGGGTGGTTACATTGAATTTGATAGTGAATACGGTGTTGGTAGCGAGTTTCGGGTTTATTTTCCTGTGGCGGAGTTGGAGGAGCGTATAGAAAGTGGCCAGTGGGACAGAAAAGGTTTGTGTGTTGTTTTAGTGGATGACGATGTCGATATGCTGCGTTTCTACGAAATGGCACTTAAGGACAGCGGTATTAAGGTTTATGCAGAGCGAAATTTTAATGCAGCTATTAAATTATGCGACGATGTTTTGCCGGATGTTATTTGTTTTGATGCGGCGATGCCTGCTAACGCCAGCAGCATATTTCTGCGTGAGCTATTCAACCACAGGCTGATGAAGGATGTACCTAAAATTGCCTTGAGCTCAAACGATGAGGTTGAAAGAGCAATACTGGCAGAAGGGGCCGATAGATACCTGGCTAAGCCTTGTGACCCTGAGGAATTTGCGCAGCAGGTATTTAGCGTGTGTCGCCAGAATATTGATTCGATTCTAATTGTTGGTGCGGATGATGCGCATATGGTGAGCCTTAGCGACGAGCTGGAATCCTTTCAAATGGAAGCCAGCTTTTGTGACAGCTCGGAGATGGCCTTGGACAAACTGAAAAATTACTTTCCGGGGTTTGTGGTTATTAACCTGGGTAATCAGGAGCTTGATTGTCAGCGTTTAATGATTTCTTTATTGAATGATGAGCACCTTAGAAAAATACCTCAGGTGCTTTACAACGGAATGGAACAACAGAGGAAATTAACTTTCGGAAATGATGCGCAAGAAGAGCTGGCATTAAAGGCGCCTAGCCTCGACCAATTATTTAATGCGCTATATACCTTGCGTCGACGTTGTAAAAATAGCCTTTTGCGCATTCATGCATTAAACAAGAGTTTAACGCAGAACAGCCAAGCCGCCGTGGTGGTTGCAGCGGTTGAAGCGCAAACTCCCGATGACAAGAGGGAGCCCCGAGTGCTCGTTGTTGAAGATTCCAAAGATAACCGGGAGCTAATGGACTGGATACTGGACGATGCTGATATCGCTCATGACTGCGCCTCAACGGGGAGGGAAGCGCTCAAGCGGGTCATGCAGTATCACTACAGTATGCTTATACTGGACATTCATTTACCGGATCTTGGAGGTTGTGAAGTTGCGCGTCGCTTGCGTGCCACCAACTCCTATCGCACTGTTCCCATTGTGGCTGTGACTGCCAATACCTCTGCGATAGAGCAGGGGCAACTTCAAGCCTGCGGCATTACTGCACTTGTGACAAAACCTATTGAACAGGACAAACTGTTAAACGAGGTCAGGCGTCACCTGAATGAGGCCACATAGCTTTAATGGCAAAAAGTGGTTGCCCAAAGGCCCTGCTTGGCGATTTTACCCGCGTATTCTCTACCTTGCTCCGGGCAGGCCTGCATGTAATGCACGTAGAGCATTAAACCATTATTCGCTGAATGGCGGCTTGCATAGGGCCCGATATCTACACCTTCACGGGTAGAAAAAAACCAGCTGCCATCGACGCAAAAAAAACGCTCAGAGCGATACCAGACCTTATCCTGAGCTTCGCCATTTCTTAAATGCATGGTTAAATCCTTCAGTATTGTTTTTTGTGATTGGTATACCGAAGTATATTTGACCAATGTCACACAATTAGATTTTTTGAGTCTGTTGGCAGGTTAAAAAACGCACAAATGGCATGAAAAACCGAGTTCATGTGGGTTTAATAATTTTTAGTTCAAAGAAAATATACTGCTTATACACCTTTATATTTTCTTGCGAATTAACTTACGCGATGCCTTAGAATTAAAACCCTCTACGTAGATTGGATTAATAAAACTACCATGCATATACATATCCTGGGAATTTGTGGAACCTTTATGGGGTCTCTGGCACAACTTGCGCGTGCTGCAGGTCATAAGGTTACGGGCTGTGATGTGGCGGTTTACCCTCCAATGAGTGATCAGCTGGAAAAGGCGGGTATCGAGTTAATAGAAGGGTTTTCCCCCGAACAGCTCACCTTGAACGCGGATCAATATGTGGTGGGCAATGTCATCAGTCGCGGCAACCCTTTGATGGAAGCCATATTAAACAAGGGTTTGCGCTACATTTCCGGGCCCCAATGGCTGAGTGAGCATATCTTGCAGCAACGCTGGACTCTGGCTGTAGCGGGCACCCACGGCAAGACCACCACCGCCAGCATGCTTGCATGGATTCTGGATTATGCGGGCATGTCGCCCGGTTATTTGATTGGTGGGGTGCCGAGCAATTTTTCTGTGTCTGCCTCTCTTGGCGGCAGTGATTTTTTTGTGATCGAGGCAGATGAATACGACACGGCATTTTTTGATAAGCGTTCCAAGTTTCTGCACTATCAGCCAAACACCCTGGTGATTAATAACCTTGAGTACGATCACGCGGATATTTTTCCCGATTTAGCCGCTATTCAAAGACAATTTCATCATCTCTTGCGTATTTTACCGGGGGAGGGCCTGGTAATTTATCCCGAAGGCTGCAAGGAAATTGATCAAGTGCTGGAGCAGGGTTGTTGGAGTGAAAGCCAGAGTATGGCCACTAAGCCAGGGCGAGCGGATTGGACCGTGTCCGATATCTCGCCCTCAGGCGCGAGCTACACCGTCAATTTTGGCCAGAGCCCGGTAGGCGAAGTGAGTTGGGCCTTAAGTGGCCTTCACAATGTGAGTAATGGTCTCAGTGCGATAGCGGCTGCGCGCCATGTGGGTGTGTTACCTGCTCTGGCATGTGAGGCACTGTGTGAGTTTAATGGGGTGAAGCGCAGGCTTGAGCTGGTTGGGCAGAACACCAAAGTACTTGTTTATGATGACTTTGCTCATCACCCAACGGCTATTGCCACAACCCTCGACGGCTTGAGAGCGAAGGTTGGGGATGAACGAATTTTTGCGCTTATAGAGCCTCGCTCCAACACTATGAAGCAAGGTGTTCATCAGTCCGCGCTGTCTGCGGCCATCGCCGCAGCGGACAGAAGTTTCTGGTTTGAGGCCGGGCTGCAGTGGTCTTTAGAGGATGCATTGTCAAACATGGCCTCTGCCGAGCGTTTTAGTTCCACAGAGAGCATCATTGATAGTGTGTGTCGTGAGGTGGGGGAGGAATCGAGTAAGGTGCATATAGTGATTATGAGCAATGGCGGATTTGAAGGCATACACCAGCGTCTATGGCAGAGGCTACAGGAGCTGGCCGAATGAATGACGTAGCGCTGGCGATAACAGGCGCTTCTGGTGCGCAATACGGATTGCGCCTGCTGGAATTACTGCTTGCTGCCCGGGTGCGGGTCTATCTGATGATTTCCTCGGCAGCGGAAGTGGTTATTGAAACTGAGACAGCGCTAGCGCTGCCAAAGCAGAATGCGGAGGCTCAGCAGCGTTACCTCGCGGCGCGCTTCGGTGCTAAAGATGGTCAGCTAAGCGTGCTCGCGCGAGACGATTGGTTTGCACCCGTTGCCTCAGGCTCCAGTTCACCTATGCCGCTGGTTATCTGCCCTGCCAGTGGCGGAACACTGTCTGCCATTGCCCATGGCTCAAGTAATAACTTAATTGAACGGGCTGCTGATGTTGCCTTGAAAGAGCGGCGAACATTGATATTGGTGCCACGAGAAACCCCGTATTCGGAAATACACCTTAAGAACATGCTCACGCTCACCCGTTTGGGCGCTGTGATACTTCCGGCCAGCCCTGGATTTTATCAGCAGCCCAAAAGTGTCAGTGATCTGGTTGATTTTATTGTGGCGAGAATTCTCGATCAGCTGGGTATGTCCCAGCGCTTAATGCCTCGCTGGGGTGAGTCAGGCAATGAGCACCCGCAGGGTAATACTCAGCAGGATGCTCACAAGGAGTAATACCAGTAGCCAGTTCGTTAGCTTGCCTTGTTTGAGGTTCTGATCTCGCGGAACAGGGAGTACTGCTTTTTCGCGATAGGCCGGTTTTTCGCGAGCGGCCAGCTTGCTTTGTTTCCTTTGTCTGCTGCCTGCCGGTTTTTTTACTGCTGTTTTGCCTTGTTCCTTTGTTGCCGGGGCTGTTGTAGCACCGGATAAGCTCTGCGGCGGCGCCTGTACTTTGCGCGTTGCCGATTTATGCAAGGCTATGCCGGGGCCGAAGACAAGGAAGCTATAGACATCCAGGCGAATCCTGTCGCCCGCTTTGATGGGGCTTGTGTCAACACGTTTGTCATTAACATATGTCGCATTGGCTGATTTCAGATCTTCAATGGCAATTGTATCGCCCTGTTTGGATATAACCGCATGCTCCCGTGAAAGGTGGGTTCCAGGGAAAACGATGTTGCAATGCTTGCCTCGCCCCAATAACAGTCGGTTTGCCTCACTGAACAGCAGAGGGAACTCTTGCCCTGCCAGCCAGCTCGAGTCACCAATCAGAGACCAGTAGCCCTCTTGGAGGTCTGCAGTATCTTCCAAGGGGTCGACGATTTGTAATTCTATCTTGCCCAGGCTGATAACATCGCCACAGCAGACAGCTTTGCTTGTGATACGTTGGCCATTTACGAAGGTACCCGTAGTGCTGCCCAAGTCCCTTAGAAGGAAAGCGTCCTGTTCGCGAACCAGTTTTGCGTGATGGGGTGATAAGGACGGGGCTGTGAGCGATAAATTGTTGTCATCCGCAGAGCCAATGGAATACACACGCTCAGTAATCCAGAAGGGGTCTTTTTGTTTGTTTTTATAGCGAACTTTTAACATGAGCCCAGAATGTGAGAGCAATTCAACGTGTTACATAGATTTGAGTATAATGCGCTCGTTAACATTCCGTAACACAATATATTTGGCGTACAGCATAAAGTTTGGCTGTGTACTCACCCGGAAGCTGCTAAATTTACTTTTTTGTCGTTTCACTCAGCCAATTAAGGCTGGACAACAATGGTACCGGGCATTGTTGAATATTTCAGGGCCGAATTCCTTACTCCATGTTCAGTCGAGTTTTTGATCGATATATCTCTTTTATCACACGTTTTCCGAAGCTCACGCTGAGCTTGCTGGCCGCGTTAGTGGCTGTCGCCGCTATGGGCTTGCCAAATTTCAAGCTCGATGCCTCCTCAGACTCGCTGACGCTGGAAAGAGATAAAGACCTCGAGTATTACCGAGATATCATCAAGGCCTACAGCAGCGGCGACTTTCTGGTAATTACCTTTAAGCCCATGGAGCCGCTGTTTACCCAGTCTTCGCTCGATACTCTTCAAAACCTGCGTGACGACCTTGCCCGTATAGAGGGTGTGGTGAGCATTAATAGCATCCTTGATGTGCCCCTGCTGTATAGCCCCAAGCAGAGTATCAGCGAAATGGTTGCGCAGCCTCGTACACTGCTTACTCCAGGTGTGGACTACCATTTGGCAAAGCAGGAGTTCTTAAGCAGCCCAGTCTACAAAGAGCTTATCCTTGCGCCAGATGGCCAAACGACAGCGATGCAGCTGAATTTGGCTGTGGATGAAAAATACATCGAACTGGTTAAAAAGCGAGATAGCTTAAGCCTTGCCCGAGCCAAGGGTGAACTGGATGCGCAGGGCCAGGCGGAGTATCAGCAGGCGAGCGAGGCATTGCGTGACTATAGCACTGAAGCTGCCAATCTAAATCATCACCGTGTGGCCAGTATTCGCGCCGTGTTAGACAGCTATCGTAACAGTGCGCAAATTTATGTTGGCGGTCTCACCATGATTACCGCCGATATGATTCGTTTTATACAAAGCGATCTTGTGGTATTTGGTTCTGCCGTGCTGTTATTCATGGTAGTCGTATTGGCACTAATATTCCGCAGCCTTCGGTTTGTTGTTATACCCATGGTTTGCTGCCTTGCTGCGGTGATATTGATGCTGGGCTATGTCAGCTGGGTAGACTGGCGTCTCACCGTCATCTCGTCCAATTTTGTTGCGCTCTTGTTAATTATTTCGCTGGCGATAATTATTCATTTAGTGGTGCGTTACCGGGAGTTCCTGAATCAGCACCCAGAGTGGAGTCAAAAAGCTTTAGTTTCAGCCACAGTAAAAGTCATGGCCTTGCCCTGCCTGTATACCGTAATGACCTCCATGGTAGCGTTTGCCTCTTTGGTCGTAAGCAATATTCGGCCGGTTATCGATTTTGGCTGGCTGATGAGTATGGGATTGTTACTTGCGTTGATATTGGCTTTTACTGTGCTACCTGCCGCACTGATGATATTGACAAGCAAGCCAAATTCTCAGGGCTCCAATAACAAAGCTAAACAAACACCGGGCGAGCCGGTAACACTGTATTTTTCCCGTTTCGTGGAAAAACGTGGCAACTTGGTGTTGTGGATAAGTGTCACGCTTGCGGTTGCCAGTGCGTGGGGTATCGCGCGCTTGCAAGTGGAAAACCGTTTTATTGATTATTTTCGCGAAAATACCGAAATCTATCAGGGCTTGTCGATTATCGACCAGGATTTAGGCGGCACGACCTCGCTGGATATTATTATTCAGCACTCGGACCTTGCAGAGGGTATGGGGGACGAGCAGTACACGGACGAGGACGACCCCTTTGCTGAGGCCGGTCCTTTCGATGAAAGTGATCCTTTTGAAACTCTTGAACCTATAACAGAGGCGGACCCCTTCTCTGAGGTTGATCCTTTTTCTGAGCACGGTGCGGATGATCCCAGCTTTTGGATGACCGTTGGTGGGTTGCGGCAAATTGAAAAAATCCATGATTACTTGGAAAGCCTGCCGGAAGTTGGCAAGGTTCAATCACTAGCGATTCTCTACAAAGTTGGCCTCGACATTAATGGCAGCCTCAATGATTTTGAGCTGGCTGTCATGCAGAAAAACCTTCCGAGAGTCGTGCACGATGCTTTGGTGGCGCCGTATATTGACCAGCAAAATAAACAGACCCGCATTAGCTTAAGGATACATGACGGCTACCCTGGTTTAAAACGTGCCGAGCTGGTTGAACGTATTCGCACTCACGTTTTACAAAACCAATGGGCAGAGCCTGAGCAGTTACATTTTACCGGCTTGCTTGTGCTTTATAACAATATGCTGCAAAGTTTGTTCAGTTCGCAAATTGCCACTCTTGGAACGGTATTGCTTGGCATATTTATTATGTTTGTCATTTTGTTCCGCTCGCTTCCCGTTGCTTTGGTGGCCATTATTCCCACCGTGGTTGCGGCCATGTCGATTCTCGGTTTTATGGGTATTTTTGGCTTGCCGCTGGATATGATGACTATTACTGTTGCGGCTATTACGGTGGGTATTGGTGTAGATAACACCATTCACTATGTGCATCGCTTCCATCGAGAGCTGGCAGTTGATGGGGATTATATTGCTTCGATGCACAGAGCTCATGCTTCAATTGGCAGAGCGATGTTTTACACTTCTGTGATTATTATTTTCGGCTTTGCTATTATGGTTCTCTCCGCTTTTATTCCTACCATCTATTTCGGATTGTTAACGGGCTTGGCAATGTTTTTTGCTTTGCTGGGTGCCTTACTTCTGCTGCCGAAACTATTGTTGCTTACCAAACCATTTCCAAAGCCTCAGTCGGAGGTTTCTGTGTTAGCCGAGGCGTGACGCGGTGCCTGTTTTTTTATTTGAGATAAATAAAAATCCATAAAAAAGCACAGCGCCAGTCCGAAAGTGATGCCAAGTAAATTCGCAGTTGCGTCCAGAAAGTCGGCTTGTCGTACGGGTGAGAAGTGCTGTGCAAATTCGATAAGCAGTGAATAGAGTACAGCAATAAAAAGTGCCTTCCTTTTGCTTGCCCTGCCAAATAGAGCTACCCAGGCGGAGCTTATAAGTAAAATGTTGCCAATAAAATGCAAAGCCTTATCGGAAAAAGAGGGCGCAACATCTGGCGGTGCCGGGCTTAAGGCCATGTAGGCGAAAACCCCAATAGCAACAACAAATTGTCCGTAGCGCAAAATCTTAAAGCGTGGCTCAAAAAAAATGGTTGCCAAGGTGTGATTAAATAGATTCACAACAATCCTTATTTAAATGGGGATGCGCAGCCTGAACTCGGCGCCGCCGAGACAGCTTTCACTTATGTCCAGTTGGCCTTGGTAGCTGCTTAGAATGTCTACCACAATGGAGAGGCCAATACCTTGGCCTTGTACAGATGTGTCTGCACGGGCACCTCTAGAGAGAATATTCTGTTTTAGATGCTCAGCGATGCCCGGGCCATCGTCTCCGATGTTGATGAGTAATAAGTTATTACTTGTTTCAGCTGTGATTGCAATCTTACTACCGCCGTATTTAAAGGCATTTTCCAGGAGGTTGCCAAGCAATTCCATTGCATCACTCTCATCTCCGGGAAAGGTGAGCGTGTTATCCACGTGTAATTCTACCTGGAAATTTTTGTCGCGATAGACTTTTTCCAAGGCGGAGCAGAGTCTTGTTAGTGTTTCTCGCAAGGGCGTTTTTTCACGTATGGAGCTGGTGCTGCTGAGGGACGCCCGCTGAAGTTGATGCTGAACGATGTCCGCCATGCGGCCGATTTGTTCATCAATGGTCTCGGTGCGGATATTTTTCTCGTTACGGTTTTTACCTGTTTCCAACTCTGCACGAATTATGGCTAAGGGTGTTTTCAGACTGTGAGCAAGGTCAGCCAAGGTATTTTTGTAACGCTGCCTTTGCCCTTGCTCGCTGGCCAGAACGTCGTTCAAGCTATGGATCACCGGTGAAACTTCAGTTGGATACTTTCCTTCGATAGAATTTTTATGGCCCTGCTGAAATAACTGTAACTCCTTTGCGAGGGTATTTAGCGGTTTTAGACCAAAGCGGGTGATTATAAACTGAGCGCCAACGAGCAGCAGGGTAATGCCGCCTAACCATAACCATAAGGCATCCCGGTAACTGGCCAGCTCCTGCTTCATTTCCTGTTGGTGGTGGATGAGCACAAAGCGGAACACGTGGTCTTTGCCGTCTACTTCCCAGAGTGTATCGAGCTGAAAAATAAAGTGTTCTCTGCCAAAAATAGAGACTGGAGAGAAATACTCAGAGCCGGATTGGATGTGCGGTAGAATTTCGGTGGGTAGTGACTCTGCCGGCGCTGAAGCGCTGCGCCATACACTGGAACCTTCTGCGTCCAGTACCCAGGCGTAGAGACCGGACTGGGGCCGGTTAAAACGTGTTTCTGCGAATATTTCAGGTAAATAAAGGCTGTTGCTTTGCTCATCGGGCTCTGCCGCAGCAAGCAGAGAGTATAGTTGCGCTCTTAGAGACAGTTGCTCGGCATTCAGCAGGCTTTGGCGAAAAGCTCTATCCAGGGAAAAGGCGCTAAAGCTTAAAATTACCGGCAAAACGAGAGCAGAAAAAACAGTAAGCCGTGCTGCCAGTGAATTTATTTGCATAAGTAGCGCTAGCTCGCTTGCAGAGAGAAGCGATAACCCTGGCCACGAACGGTCGCAATAGGTTTGAGCTGGTTGCCTGGGTCGAGCTTCTTCCGCAAGCGGCCGACGAAAACTTCTATAACATTACTGTCGCGCTCGTAGTCCTGATGATAGAGATGCTCGGTTAATTCTGTTTTGGAAATCGGTTGCCCTGCGTGTAATGCCAAGTATTCCAAGGTGTTGTATTCATAGCTGGTGAGTTCAATAAAAGCACCATCCACCTTAACCTGCTTACTAAAGGTATCGATAACAATTGTGCCAAAATTTAATTGTGGTGTAGCGCTGCCGCCTGAGCGGCGAATCAGTGCATTGGCGCGGGCACGTAATTCTTCAATATGGAAGGGCTTTACCAGATAGTCATCTGCGCCAGCTTCAAGACCTTTGACTTTATCCTGCCAGTGGCCGCGCGCGGTAAGTACCAATACTGGGTATTTTTTCCCCTGGGCGCGCAGTCTTTTAATAATTTCTATGCCGTCTACTTTAGGTAGGCCAATATCAATCACCGCGAAATCGTAATCAAACTCTGTGGCGTAATAGCTGCCTTCTTCTCCGTCTGCTACCGCTTCAACAACAAAGTTTTGAGCGGCGAAGTACTCGCTGAGTTGTTGGCGTATTGCGGCTTCATCTTCGACAATTAACATCTTCATTTTATGCCTCGCAGTGAGTGTAAGCTTTAGCGGGCTTTGCCCGTGGAGGCGTCCACTGTCACTATTTTTACTTTTCCAGATTCCAGTAGCAGTTTTACCCGGTAGCTGCTCCCCTTGCGGCTTACGTTAATTACTTTGCCGCCGTACTTGCTCTGAGCTGCGCTGGCCGCCTGGCTTTTGCTGATTTCTCTTTTTGCCTGTGCAATTAGCAAGTTGCTTTGCACTAGGCTTGAGTCAAGGGCCTGCCCGTAGGCAGCTGGCCGCGGTTCGTCACTGGCGGGATGGTGAATGGCAAAACTATTGCCGCTAGACGCAATAAGCGCCATTGCGACAAATAGGAGTCTGGTGTTTGGGGTGCGAGTGTTCATGGTCATATTTAGTATGTTTCGTTAGGGCTATTGTAAGCTAAACCTGCGTAAACATTGCAAATATTGCGTGAACACTCACTGAGTGCCTTAGTGCTCAAGGGGCTCGATACTCACGGCGACTTTAAGTCTTTTGCCCGGATGCTTGTCCATTTGGGTGTGGTAGGTCTGGCCATGGTAGCGATATGTTACGTCGTAGCCCGCGGGTACCTGCTCGGTTTCCGTTCTCTGTTGAACCTCGCAACGTTGTACGTTGCGATAGCTGACTTCGGTGTGAGAAACCTGCTGTTCCCTTTGGTAGCGGTGCTTGCGGCTCACATCGTTGCCGATGGATGCACCCAATAGCGCCCCCACCACTGTGCCAACTTTTTTATTCTCATCACCGGCGCCCACCGCATTGCCAATACCTCCGCCGATCATGGCACCCAGAATGGTGCCCGTGGCAGAGCGGTGCTTTTTCACTTGTGCGTTGTGATACACCGGTGTCTCTTGTCGAAGCTGCTCGGTCCAGCAGTTCTCCACGGGCACCTGGCGCTCAATAGTTTGAAAGATCGGTTCGGCGGATAGCACTTTTGCGTAGTCTATCTGGCGTCTGTCTTGCTGCTGGTAGTTTTGCGTACTGTATTGATAACCACGGTCATAGCCCTGGGCGAAGCTCGGTACAGCAAGATAGCTACAAGCGACACTAAAGGTGGTGATGGCGATAGTTTTAGTTAAGCTTTTCATGGCGTTCTCCTCTGCAATGAATCTGTTAATTGCAGAATACTGGGCTCAGCCTGAATCCTTCCTGAATGCTTAGGGAAGAGTGGTTAAATTTGAGTGCTTGCTGCGTAGCATGCGGAGCCCAGTGGGTAGGTCAATTGGCCCTTATCAACTGCAAGGTCGGCATGAATAGCTGCATTTAGGTGGCGCCCCCGAGGTCTCGTTCGATGGCGCTTTCAGGCCTGATCAGAGGTTTTCTGAGCCTTGATTCACCAGAGTAAGCGCTTTGTCGACGGCTTGAAGCAAGTCGTTGCAATGGTAGTCCGCGGAGGATAGATCCTGATTCTTTGCCAGCTCATATTTGACCGTAATGCACTGCATACCTGCTGCCTTCGCAGACGCAACACCCGTGCTGCTGTCTTCAATGGCGATGCAGTGTTCAGGTTCAACAGCCAGGTGCCGGGCCGCCAGGAGATAGGTTTCGGGTGCAGGTTTACTGTTTTTTACATCATCTTTGGTCACTAGGGTATCGAAGTACTGAGCTAAATTGTGCCCTTCTACCGTTCGCAGTGCCTCATTGCGACCGGCACCTGTGGCAAGGCCTATTTTTAATTGTGCTTTGCGACACTCCTGCAGTGCTTCCCTGGCGAGAGGCAATAGCGGGAAGGTGTGGTCATGGAGCCAGGCGTCCAGCTTTTGCTGCTTGTTCGTCAGCAGTTGCTGAGAGCTGGTATTTAATTTATGACGTTCAACAATTAACTCGGCATTGCGTTTGGATGGAACGCCGCAGTGGTGATTGAGGTACTCTTCTCTGTGGAAATTTATGCCTTGCTGGGCAAGCAGTTCTTGCCAAATACTGAAGTGAATACCCTCGGAGTCAACCAGCGTGCCGTCGTGGTCAAAAATAACTGCATCGATACGCACTGCACACCTCCGTGAAGCCCTTGTGGTAATTGACAGAAACACTGCTATGATTACGCACCCAAAGAGGTGCACCGTTGAAGCGGTGGAAATTATATCACCCGAGGGACCAGATGCCTTTACGCTTAAAGTTGTTACTGATCTTGCCATTCACATCGGCATTGCTCTGTTGTACCTACTCAAATAATAAGAGTGAAATACTTGCTGCACAGCAGGAGATGCATCAGCAGCAGCAGCTCTGGAAGGAAGAGCAGCAGCAACATATGCAAATGCTGGTGTTACACCAGCAGACCTTCAGCGAGCAAATCCTCAACCTGCAAACGCAAATGGGTGATTTGGAAACCGTTATGAGTACTCTTTCGGCGAAAAACAGCCAGATGGCCGAAAAAAGTGTTCCTGCATCAGGGCCAAAAGAAAGCCAGGTTTTGATGTATGACGAGAGCAAAATCGTATTGGGACGAGTGGAGTGGGTGTGGCTGGATGTGGCAGCAAAACATTTTAAGGCGCGCATTGATACCGGTGCATCTACTTCGGTACTTATGGCTAAGCAGATTCAAGTATTTGAGCGCGACGGTGAAGACTGGGTGCGTTTTACCTTGCGATCTGAGCTCGACGACGTGCAATTAGAAACTCCGCTTTTGCGCACGACTAAAGTAAAGCAAAGCTCCAATGGTGTTGCTCGCAGGCATGTGGTAAAACTTGTGCTTCGTTTTGGGGATGTGAGTGAAGAAGTTGAGTTCCAGCTAAGCGACCGCAACAGTATGGTTTACCCCGTGCTTATCGGTCGCAATTTACTGCGTGATATCGCTGTGGTTGATGTTTCTAAAAAGTTCATTCAGCCTAAGGTGGAAGTTGAACGGCTGCGGCGCTCTTTGGGCGCTCGTTAACTACCAATTATTAATTTCATGACATAGCAAGGTCGAATCCTTGAAGCCTTCCCGTACCCCTCTTTTCGCTATTGTTGGCCTGCTCTTGCTGGTTGGCAGTTCCATGACCTGGTATCGACATCAGGCATTTGATGTACCCTGGATGCCGGGTGAGAAACGTCAGGTGTGGTCTATTGAAGCCAAGCTTGAATTCATAGCGCGTGGCGAGCCCGTAAAGGTGTCTTTTGCCATCCCGGATACCCAAAACGGCTTTGAGCGTATTGCAGATCACACTGCCAGCCCAGGTTATGGCTTGGCCTTTATCGATACCCCCGGCGAGCGGCGAGCGGAGTGGTCCATACGCAGTGCGAGGGGCAAGCAGACCTTGTACTATCGCGTGGATATGCAGGTGGAAACGGGTTTGAATATTCCTCAGGCCCCGCCAGAGCTGGTAGAAAACCGCAAGCTTATGGGCAGCGGGCCAATGGATACTTCCGCTCTACAGTTGTTGGAGAATGCCCTGGAGCGCTCCGCTGACCACTTCACTTTGGCTCGCGAGCTAATCAAGGCCTTCAATAGTCAGCAGCAAAGCGCAGACTTTCTGGCGCAGAAGCAAACGCGCAGTCGCTGGTTGGTGCAGCTTCTTAATCAGGCCGAGGTGCCAGCGCGGGAAGTGTTAATGCTCAACCTTGAGGACGGCCGCCGGCGCCAGCCATTGGTTACCTATCTGCAAGTGTTCGACGGCGAAGAGTTTCAGCTGTTCAATCCGCAAACGGGTAAGCAAGGCCGGGGCAAGAATCAGATGATGTGGGAGTATCACTCCGGTGCGCTGCTGGATATTATCGGTGGCGCCAAGTCCAATGTATGGTTTTCAATTATTGACCAGGAAGTTCCCGCGTCGCAGGTGTTGGAGTTGGAGAGGCAGGAGGATAGCCTGCTGGACTTTTCCATTCACAGCCTGCCGGTGGAAGAGCAAACCATGTTTAAGGGGATATTGCTCATTCCTGTAGGTGTGCTGGTGGTTGTGTTTATGCGCGTTCTGGTGGGCCTGCGGACCTCGGGCACTTTTATGCCCGTGTTAATTGCCATGTCTTTTATTCAAACCAGCCTCTGGATAGGTTTGATTGGCTTTGTGCTAATTGTTGGCATTGGCTTGTTAATCCGGGGTTATCTCTCCTATCTCAACCTGCTGCTGGTCGCGCGTATTTCCGCCGTGATCATGACCGTGATTGGCATCATTGCCGTGTTTTCTGTACTCGCCTACCAACTTGGCTTGAGTGAGGCACTAAAAATCACCTTCTTCCCCATGATTATTCTCAGTTGGACCATTGAGCGTATGTCCATTCTGTGGGAAGAGGAGGGGGCCAAAGAGGTTTTTATACAGTCTGGCGGCTCATTGATTGTTGCGCTGGTGGCTTATATGGTGATGACTAACGATCTAATTCGTCACCTAACCTTTAATTTTATTGGTCTGCAGGCAATTTTTATGGCCTTGGCCATTTTGCTTGGAAGCTACACCGGTTATCGCCTGCTGGAACTTCGGCGTTTTCGTTTTTTCACCGGTTCGCGCTAATGTTTGGCTCTCCCATTTCTGCTTTCTTCGATCTCAAGAGCCGCGGTATTTTGGGGATGAACCGGCGCAATATTGCCTACATATCTCGCTACAATAAACGTCACGCTTTCCCGCTGGTGGATAACAAACTGCTTACCAAAACGCTGGCCATAGAGTTTCAGGTCGCGGTGCCTGAGCTCATTGCCGTTATTGATAGTCAGCACGATGTGCAGCTGCTGGAAAAAAAACTTCAGGGGCGAAAAAAATTCTGCATCAAGCCTGCCAAGGGCTCAGGTGGAAAGGGCATTTTGGTGATTTGCGCAAGCGAGCAAGGTGAATATCTCAGAAGCAACGGTCAGGCAATATCCTTGATGGATATTCAGCGGCACATCTCCAATATTCTTGCCGGCTTGTTCTCCTTGGGCGGGGCGGTAGATGTTGCGGTGATCGAAGATCTGATTGAGGTGGACCCGGATATGGGGCGTTTCTCTCACGAGGGTGTGCCGGATATTCGCTTGATAGTGTTTCGTGGTGTGCCAGTGATGGCCATGATGCGCCTTGCCTGCACCGCTTCACAGGGAAAGGCCAATCTTCATCAAGGGGCGGTGGGCGTGGGCATAGATATCGCCAGCGGCCGGGCTGTGCACGCTGTGCAGCACGATACGCCCATTCAACATCACCCGGACACGGGGCTGGCTCTCAAGGACCTGGTCATTCCCAGCTGGCACTGCCTGTTAGAGTTGGGTTGTGCCTGCGCAGATATGACCGGCCTTGGTTTTCTTGGTGTGGACCTCGTGATGGATAAAACCATTGGCCCTGCCTTGCTGGAGCTGAATGCCCGGCCCGGTCTTTCCATTCAAATAGCCAACGATGCTGGTCTCCTTCCCCGCCTGCGAAAAGTAGAGGAATTGAACCGCGCCGAGCTTATGGTTGTCTCTCAGCGGGTTGCTTTTGCCGAGCAGCATTTTGCCGCAGCACCGGCAGCAGTGTTTTCCGACTGACCATTCCCTCCAAGCTCGCTATAATGGTCGTTTTTTATCAGCTAGAATTTTAAATATGAGCGTAAAAGACTACATGGCCAATCTTGGCCGCCATGCCAGAGCGGCTTCGCGACTGATGATGGCCGCAAGTACAGCGCAAAAGAATGCTGCGTTGGAAGCGATAGCGAAAGACATCGATGCCAGCAGAGCTTCCATCTCAGCGGAAAATCAGCGAGACCTGGATGCGGGGCGTGAGTCTGGTTTAGATGCTGCCCTGCTGGATCGTCTGGAACTTACACCTGCCCGCATCGACGGCATGATTGAGGGCCTGCATCAGGTTGCGGCATTGCCCGACCCCTGTGGTGAAATTACTGACCTCAAGTCTCGCCCCTCCGGAATTCAAGTGGGCAAAATGCGTGTTCCTCTGGGAGTGGTAGGGATCATCTATGAAAGTCGTCCAAACGTAACCGTTGATGCGGCCAGCTTGTGTTTGAAATCCGGTAACGCAACAGTATTGCGTGGAGGTAAAGAAGCTATCCACTCCAATCAGGCTATTGCAAAGTCCATTGCCAGAGGCTTGGCTGCCGCAGGTCTGCCAGAGACCGCCGTGCAGGTGGTAGAAACCACCGATCGCGCTGCGGTGGGTGAGCTGATCACCATGCCTGAATATGTCGATGTTATCGTGCCTCGCGGAGGTCGCAGCCTTATTGAGCGCATATCAAATGAGGCGAAAGTGAGTGTTATTAAGCACCTCGATGGCATTTGTCACGTTTACATTGATGATGATGCGGACCTCGATAAAGCCTTTAATATTGCTCTTAACAGTAAAACTCATCGCTATGGTGTGTGTAATGCGATGGAAACTTTACTGGTTTCCCAAGCCGTTGCTGCGGATATTCTTCCTCGCCTGGCCCTGGCTTATCAGGAAAAGGGTGTGGAATTGCGCGCGTGCGAGCGTACTTTAACCCTGCTTCCAAAGCTAAACGCCGCGCAGGAGGCCGATTGGGATACGGAATATCTCGCTCCGATCCTGTCCATTAAAATTGTCGCAGGGATGGACGAGGCCATCGATCATATCGCTCGCCACAGCTCAGCTCACACAGAAAGTATTGTCACTGAGAACTACACCAAGGCCCGAGCTTTTCTTACCCGGGTAGACTCGTCTTCGGTAATGGTGAATGCATCCACACGTTTTGCAGATGGTTTTCAGTATGGGCTTGGCGCTGAAATTGGTATATCTACCGACAAAATTCACGCCCGAGGCCCTGTTGGCTTGGAGGGCCTTACCTCTCAGAAATGGGTTGTTTTAGGCGATGGAGAAATCCTTGCCTGAGCCCATTGTTCTCTTTGGCGGCAGTTTTGACCCAGTACATTACGGTCACTTGCGCGCTGTGCAGGAAGCAGCGGAGCAATTGGGCGTAGAGCAGGTGAAGCTGTTACCCTGCCACATTCCTCCACACAAGGAGAGCTTGAAGGCTTCTGTCAGCCAGCGCCTGCACATGCTGCAACTGGCAATTGCCGAACAGCCGAATTTATCTGTCGATACCTGGGAGCTGGAGCAGCCAAAGGCCTCCTATACCTTGAATACGCTCAAACGCTATCGCGCGAGCTATGGCGATGAAATAAGCCTGATTTTTTTAATGGGCTGGGATTCATTGCAAAGTTTACCAAGCTGGTATCACTGGCAGGAGTTGGCGGAGCTGAGCAATTTTGCGGTATGGCGGCGACCCGGCTACTCAGAGTTAAACCACCAGGTGCAAGCCTGGCTGGATACGCGACTAAGCGAAGTTGCGGATCTAAAAAATCAAAGCAGTGGTCATGTGTGTTTTCTGCAAACCACGCCCTTGGATGTTTCATCCTCGGCGGTGCGTAATGGTGATGCAATGAATACTGAACTGCTGCCCGAAAGCGTTTACCGTTACATACGGGAGTGCAACCTTTATCAAACAAAAGCTGGAAAAATGAATGTTAATTAAAACCATTGAAGACGCCCTTGACGACCTGAAAGGCAGAGACATCCAAGTTATAGATGTAACCACGCTCAGCGATGTGATGGATGTTCTGGTAATCGTTACTGGTACTTCCAATAGACACGTAAAATCCCTTGCCAACAATGTTGTTGAAGATGCCAAATCCCGTGGCGACCGGCCAATCGGTGTTGAAGGTATGGAAGGGGGCGAGTGGGTGCTGGTGGACTTTGGTGATATCGTGGTTCATGTCATGCTGGAAACCACACGTGCTTTTTATGAGCTGGAAAAACTTTGGTCTACCGAACCCTCCACGCGTCACAAATCCAGCGAAAACGACCAGTAAGCCCATAGTCGCTTACCCTCATGAAACTACATATTATTTCTGTCGGCGGTAAGATGCCCGCTTGGGTTCAGCAGGGCTACGGTGAATACGCCAAGCGCATGCCCAGAGAATTGCAGCCAAATCTTTTGGAACTTCCTCTGGCAAATCGTTCTAAAAATGCGAATACCCAGGTTTTAAAAGCTGCAGAGGCTGAGAGTATCAGCTCTGCCCTGGCAAGCCTGCCGGGTCAGCTCAGGCTCATTGCCCTGGATGTGAAAGGCAAAGCCTTGAGCACAGAGGGGCTGGCGGAAAAAATGAGCTATTGGCAAATGGAGGGCTTAAGCCCTTGCCTGATTATCGGCGGCCCAGACGGCCTGGACCAAAGTGTTTTGCGGCGAGCGGATGAAAAGTGGAGTCTTTCTGGACTAACGCTTCCTCATCCTCTTGTAAGAGTACTGATGATGGAACAGTTATACCGCGCCTGGACCATCACCCAAAACCACCCCTATCACAAATAACGATGTATTCATGATCTGGGCCGAAAAAGAGCTGCATCAATTTAAGGATCACCACGGTGAAGCTCGGGTATTCGCCTTTCGTATGGTCCTGTCCTTGTTTCTCGTATTCCTTCTTTTTGGTTTATTGCTTGCGCGTTACTACACGCTTCAGGTTGTTGATCATCAGCACTATGCTACGCGCTCTGACAGCAATCGCATTCATGTTAGACCTATTCCGCCAAACCGTGGTTTGATCTTCGATACTCACGGCGAATTACTGGCGGACAACCGGCCGACATTCTCCTTGTCGATTATCAAGGAGCATACCAAAGACCTTAAGCAAACAATCCGCGTGTTGGCAGGAATTGTAGAGGTTAGAGAGGGGGACATCGCGAATTTCTACAAGCTGCTCAAGCGTCGTCGTCGCCCCTACGAGGCGGTGCCGCTGCGTTATCGCCTTACCGAAGAAGAAATTTCCAGGATTGCTGTCAACGAGTTTCGGCTGAAAGGGGTGGAGATAGAGGCGCAGCTAACTCGGGCTTACCCATTGGGCGATTTGTTTGCTCACACCGTAGGTTATGTGGGGCGCATCAGCGAGCGCGAACTGAGCCGTTTTGATGAGCAGAACTATCGTAAGTACAGTGGTACCCACAGCATCGGTAAAATCGGCCTGGAGAAATATTACGAAAAAACTTTATTGGGGCAGGTAGGCACAGAGAATATTGAAACCAATGCTCACGGCCGAGTATTAAGAGTGCTCGATACGATCGACCCGGTGCCGGGAAAAAATCTGGAATTATTTCTGGATGCAGGCCTGCAAAAAATTGCTGCCGTGGAGCTCAACGGTCGACGCGGCGCCCTGGCTGCAATTGATGTGAAAAATGGCGGGGTGCTGGCAATGTTCAGCGCACCGGCCTACGACCCAAATTTGTTCGTAACGGGCATCAGTTACAAGGACTACAATGCCCTGAACCAATCGCGAGACTTGCCCCTTTTTGACCGTGCTATTCAGGGCCAATATCCACCCGGTTCCACCATTAAGCCTGTTTTAGGCTTAGGGGCGCTAAAATATGGTGTGGTCAATTTCGGTACCACAATCAGAGACCCTGGATATTATCAATTGGAGAACGACGAGCGCTTGTATCGCGATTGGAAAAAGGGGGGGCACGGCAACAAAATCGATTTACGTCAGGCCATTGTTGAGTCCTGCGATACCTTCTTTTACGGTATGGCTTTTAATATGGGTGTCGACCGCATGCATATTTTTGGTAGTCAGTTTGGCCTGGGTGCAAAAACGGAAATCGATCTTCCCAGCGAGCGCCCCGGTTTATGGCCATCCAGAGAGTGGAAAAAAAATACCCGCGGAATGCACTGGTTTCCCGGCGACAGTTTGAATGTGAGCATCGGTCAGGGGGATGTACTGGCTACCCCGCTGCAACTGGCCGTAATGACATCGACTCTAGCGTCGCGCGGCAAGCACATAAAACCTCGCCTGGTTAAAAAAATAGGCGATACTGAAACTAAAATGGAAATTATCGATCAAGTAATTGTGGACGATCTTCAATGGGACTATGTGATGTCGGCGATGGAAGGGGTTGTCCACAGTTTTCGCGGAACGGCGAACAAAATTAGTCGTGGAGCTAAATACCGTATGGGAGGTAAAACGGGCACCGCACAAAAAGTGGGTATTGCTCAGGACGAAGAGTATGACTCGGAAAAAATTGACGAGCGCAATTGGGACCACGCTTTATATATCGGTTATGCCCCAGCAGATAACCCGCAGATTGCCGCTGCTATTATTGTGGAAAATGGAGAGCACGGCTCCAGCGCAGCCGCACCCATTGCGCGAAAATTGTTTGATGCTTATTTTTCTCAGCAGTTAGCACGAGAGATGCTCGCCGAGGAAGAAAAGTTGGCGGCTCGTCGGACGGTAGATCAATGAGAAACGGCAGCCAGGATTTTGTGCGTCGCCTGCCGGATTCTGCCTTACATTTTTCCCGTGTGCAGAGTTTATGGCGGCGAATTCATATTGACCCCTTGCTGTTAATGCTTTTGATGTTGTTAACGGCGTATGGCTTGATCGTTTTATACAGCGCGAGTGGTCAGTCTGAATCCATTTTGAGGCGGCAAGTCGTATTTTACGCTGTTGCCTATATTGCAATGTTGATTACCGCACAGATCGATCTGCAGGTTATTCGACGTTGGGCTGTGTGGCTGTATCTCGGAGGCATTGGTTTACTGCTGCTGGTCTTTTTTGTTGGTGTGGGAGCCAAGGGGGCTCAGCGTTGGATCAGCCTTGGCTTTATGCGTTTTCAGCCCTCTGAGGTAATGAAAATAGCCGTGCCAGTGATGACGGCAGCTTTTTTTGCAAGCCGAAGCTTACCGCCGAAGTTTGCCCATATTGTTATTTGTCTGCTAATTATCGCCCTGCCAGGCGTGCTTATTTTTAAGCAGCCAGACCTGGGTACAGCCATCTTGATTTCTGCATCGGGAATTATTGTGCTCTTTCTTGCAGGCTTACCTTGGCGTTATATTTTTGGCAGCGTGTTTTTGCTTGGTGCCAGCATCTGGCCGATGTGGCACTGGTTAATGAAGGATTATCAAAAGCAGCGGGTGCTGACTTTACTGGACCCAGAGGCGGATAAATTGGGTGCGGGCTGGAATATTATTCAGTCTAAGACGGCCATCGGCTCCGGAGGTGTGTACGGTAAAGGCCTGTTTAATGGTACGCAATCTCAGCTGGATTTTTTACCCGAAAGCCATACAGATTTTATCATTGCCGTGATGGCAGAAGAGTTTGGCCTGATGGGTGTTTTGTTGTTACTAAGCCTTTACCTGCTGGTGATTACCCGAGGCTTATTTATAGCGTGGAGTTCGCAGAATATGTTCGGCCGCCTGTTGGCGGGAAGTATTACGCTGACATTTTTTGTGTACGTGTTTGTAAATATTGGTATGGTGGCTGGCATGCTGCCAGTAGTGGGTGTACCGTTGCCTTTAGTGAGTTTGGGCGGCACATCCATCGTAACCCTCATGACGGGTTTTGGCTTGTTGATGGCTATTGCCACAGAGAAAAAGCGGGTTAGATGAGTGGATATTATTCACCGGAGTATCGCCCGCCACCGAAAGACCGGCTGTGCCGCCACAGCTGCTTTAAACATGCCCTTAATGGGCTCATTGACTTACCCGTACACCCCGATATTTTCGGATACCTTCGCTTGGTTCTGGCGGTGTTAACCTTGTTTTTGGCTGCGGATTAAGGGGCGCCCCATGTCGGGCCTAATTTATAACTTATTGGATGGATATGCTTTTGATCAACCTTGTTCGTAGTTTGCTGTTATTTAGCATGGCGGCACTGTTACTGGTTTCGCAGGTTTATGCAGATTATTCACAACACACAAAGGCTGCTGCCTTCATTGATAAAATGGTTAATGAACATCAGTTTGAGCGTGAGCAGGTAACAGCTTGGCTGGCTGCGGCGGAAAAAAAACAATCTATTATCGACGCAATTTCACGCCCGGCAGAAAAAACCAAGCCATGGAAAGAGTATCGGAAAATATTTCTTGGCCAGACGCGTATCGATCAGGGGGTTGAGTTCTGGAATGACAATGCAAAGACGCTAAGGCGAGCAAGTGAAGAACTCGGCGTTGACGAGCAAATTATCGTGGCAATTATTGGGGTGGAAACTCGTTATGGTCGTCATACGGGTAAATTTCGAGTTTTGGACGCTCTGGCGACCCTCGGTTTCGACTATGAACCGAGAGCTTCGTTTTTTGTAAAAGAACTGGAAAATTTTCTCTTGCTGGCGCGCGAGCAAAAGCAAGACCCGCTCGTGCTGAAAGGCTCTTATGCCGGAGCGATGGGTTTCGGTCAGTTTATTCCCAGCAGTTATCGCGCCTATGCTATCGACTTTGATGGTGATGGGTTTGCGGATATATGGAACAACCCGGTGGATGCCATTGGCAGTGTTGCCCATTATTTTAAAAAGCATCGCTGGGAAAAGGGCGAAATTGTATTTAGCCGGGCGCGAGTTGCAGAGGGTTACGACAAATCCATTTTGAATGAAAAAGTACGTCCTCACTATAGCTTGCAGGAATTGGCTGAAAAAGGCTTTAGCCCTGTAAATAAAAACCTGCGTGGTGAGGAAAAGGTAGTGCCACTGGTGTATGACGGGGAGCACGGAAAAGAATTCTGGCTTGGTTTTGATAATTTTTATGTAATCACGCGCTATAATCGCAGCCAATTATACGCCATGGCTGTATGGCAATTGAGTGAAGAGTTACGTTACGCCTATGAGCAGCAATTGCCTCTGTAATCAACGATTTTTGTTTTTGTTAAGCGCGCTCACCCTGTTGAGCGCCTGTGAAGCGCCCAGCCGCTATAGCATGGATAGCGATACCGGGCCTGGTCAGTCCATGAGTGTTGATCATATTCCCGAGCCGGTTCCGCGCCATGAGCCACGTACAATAGCCGGCAATAAAAGCCCCTATAAAGTATTGGGTAAAACCTACCATGTGATGAATTCTCCCGAAGGCTACAGGGAAAAGGGTATTGCCTCCTGGTACGGTAAAAAATTTCACGGTTATAAAACATCGAATGGTGAAATTTACGATATGTACGGTATGACTGCAGCGCACAAAACCTTGCCTATACCCAGCTATGTTCGCGTCACCAATGAGGAGAATGGACGCTCGATAATTGTGCGTGTAAACGATCGAGGACCGTTCCATGGCGGTCGAATAATTGACTTGAGCTATACCGCTGCAAAGAAACTTGGCTATCAATCAAAAGGTACAGCCAGGGTTTCGGTGGAATACATCGATCCGAGCGGCTATCAAGGCCAGCCAGGCAAAACCCAGGCAGAACAATTAGTGGGTAAGAAGGGTGAGCCTCTTGCTCCCACGCCGGCACGATCCGGTGGTTATGCCATTCCAGATAATACCTTTTTGCAGGTGGGAGCCTTCAGCAAGAAACAGAGCGCCGAAGCACTTCAGTCTCGACTGCTAGCATTGACGCCATACCCAATTAATATTACCGAGCCTTCAGCCAAGAGCAGCCTGTACCGAGTGCGCATCGGTCCGCTTAAAGATAATTTTGATTTATTAAGTTTACAGCAGACCTTGCTGGATAAAAATTTCCCGCAGCCCCATGTGGTCTACGAGTAGCTAACGATATTAGCGAAGTGAGAGTTAAAGCTCTTCCGAAGCAATTCGGAAGTTATTCCCGCCACTTTGCTTGCTAAGCTCCGCGGTATCCTGTGCAATACTTACCAATTGCTGTGGGCTTAGGGAATGGTTTGGGAACAAAGAAATCCCCATGCTAACTAGCAGTTCGATATTCTCCTCACCAAATACTACAGGGTTTTCTATCGTGGCCATCAATTTGCGGGCAATCAGGCGCACTTGCTCCTGATCTTCTTGATCGGGAAAAATCGCTACAAACTCGTCGCCACCTATGCGTGCTAAGGTATCCGATGCGCGCACCACGGAAGCAATACGAGCCGACAATGTGCGCAATACCGCATCACCTGCGTTTTTGCCGTAGTGAGCGTTAATGTCTTTGAAGCGGTCAATGTCGATAAACATCACTGCACCAATGGTTTTCTCGCGCTTATTGCGGTCCAGCTCGTGGCGCAATCTATCCATTAAAATTTGTATCGCCGGGAGCCCCGTGAGTGGGTCGATTTGCTTCAGTGATATGGCGTCTGTCCCCGACGTGGCTTTTTCCAGAGTGTCCAAATACACCTTGCGCGCGGCTGAGTGATAATCGGCAAACAGGGGAATGAACAGCAGCGAGCTTAGCGCCGTGCTGGTCCAAACTATGAAGTTGGTAAACGGATGGCTGGAAGAAAAGATATGTTTGCTACTGGCCCCTAAAAGCAGAAAGTACGCGCCGCTCACAATTACCACCAAAAAAACGATGGCCACCAATATCAGGGTTGCACGAAAGCTAAAAAGCATAGAGCACAAGATAAGTGCGCTGATAAAGAGGGGTATTGCACAGCTGATAAAACCGAAACTGATGAGGCTCGCTGTAGCATAGGCGCTCACTGCAAATATGGTGACAAGAGAGAGCAGCTCCAGTTTGAGCGTATTGCGATAATACCAGCCAGCCAGGCAGGCAGCGGCGGCGAGAAAATGGATAAGGTCGGCGAAATGCCAGCCTGTTGCGAGCATATGAGCTCGGTCCAAAATAAAAACCAGTACCATCGCCAGCAGCGAGTAATGAACCAGTATCAGTCTTAAAGAGTGTATGTTTTGGTCGATTTCCGGAGGGGGTGATTCAGTCATTCAGTGTACGCAGCCGTTATATCCCTAATAGCCAGATTATAGTTGTTATTGTCACAGAGATCGCTCAGATGCCGGTAAGTGTTTATGTATTTCGCGTTTCATGGGAGTTTTGCGGCTCTGTTGATCAAATTTACCCGTAAAACTGCTACAATCGCGGCACTTTATGGCTAATCCTACCTCTAAATCTCTTATTCCCAACAAGGTCAATTAAGAAACGATGCGATTAATAATCCCGCGTGCTGTTATATTTTTCGTTACAACTTTGCTTATTGCTGCGTTGCATGTGAACGCTGCAATGGCAGCTCAAGTTATTATTCCCGCGCCACCACAGCTGTCTGCCAGTGCCTACCTGCTGATTGATGCCGATACCGGCAGGGTGATCGTCGAACATAACGCCGATATACCTTTGCCGCCAGCCAGTTTAACCAAAATGATGACCAGTTATATCGTTTCTGAAGAAATAGCGGCGGGTCGTCTGAAAGATACCGACTTGGTGCGAGTGAGCGATGAAGCCTGGCGCAGGGGCGGAACCAAGAGTGGTAGCTCCACCATGTTTTTAAACGTTCGCTCAGAAGTGCCGGTAATAGATATGCTGCGTGGGGTGATTATCCAATCGGGCAACGACGCCTCCATTGCCCTGGCTGAGCACATTGCCGGTAGCGAACAAGCCTTTGCCGATGTCATGAACCAGCAAGCGCAGTTGCTGGGTATGAGCAACTCTCATTTTGTTAACGCCACTGGCTGGCCGGCGGAAGGGCATACCACTACCGTTCGAGACCTTTCCACGCTTGCCCGCGCGCTCATTCAAGATCACCCGGAGCACTACGAGCTATACTCGGAAAGGTATTTCAAGCACAACGGCATAAATCAGCCTAACCGAAATAAGCTGCTGTTTACCGATAAGTCTGTTGATGGCATTAAGACCGGCCACACCGAAGCCGCTGGGTTTTGCCTGGTTGCTTCCGCTGTTCGCAACGATATGCGACTGATCTCCGTAGTGATGGGCGCGCGCTCTGAGAGCTCTCGTGCAATAGAGTCACAGAAACTACTGGCCTATGGCTTCCGCTACTATCAAACTCACACCCTATATCAAAGTGGAGATGTGCTGGGTGAAGGGCGTGTATGGGGAGGTGAGCCTCAACGGGTGGAATTCACCATCTCCGACGATATCCTCGCCACCATCCCGCAAGGGGCACAGAAACAAGTTAAAGCAGAGACTATTGTCGATAGTGCTATCGAAGCACCAGTAAGCAAAGGCCAGGTACTTGGCAAGTTGCTTATCAGCCTGGAAGATGAAACTCTGGCGGAAACAGACTTGGTAGCTGCCAGCGATATTCCGCAGGCGGGCTTCTTTGCTCGCACATGGGATGCTGTAGTGAGAATGTTTGAGGAATAGTTATGGCAGTGGATGAAAACTCGGTAAAAATAGAGTTCCCCTGTGAGAATTACCCCATCAAAGTGATGGGGACTGCCACAGCAAGTTATCGAGAGGCGGTATTGAACGTGATGGAAGTTCATGCCCATGGTTTTGATGCCAGCCGTGTGACCGTGCGTGACAGCAGCAAAGGCACCTTTCAGTCTGTGACCGTCTTTATCACCGCCACCGGTAGTGAGCAGCTGCAAGCGATTTTCGACGATTTGAAGAAGCTTCCCGAAACCAAAATGGTTCTCTAGCCAGCGAATCTCCCGAGATGTACCAACACCCTTCCTGCACAATCATTGAACTTGGCCTTAAGGACTACGCTCAAGTATGGGCCGACATGCGAGCCTTTACCGACTCGCGAAACGCGGAAAGTGCAGACGAAATCTGGCTGGTGGAGCACCCCTCGGTCTACACCCAGGGGCAGGCGGGTAAGGCAGAGCATTTGTTTAACCCGGGGGAAATTCCTGTGGTTGCCAGCGATCGTGGCGGGCAGGTGACCTACCACGGCCCGGGCCAGCTGGTTGTTTACCCTCTGCTGGATCTTAAGCGCCTGAAAATGGGAGTGCGAGAGCTGGTGACGCGGCTTGAAAATTCAGTAGTGGATTTCCTTCTTCCATTTGGCATTGAATCTGCTCCCAAAGCCGATGCGCCGGGGGTATATGTGCAAGGAAAAAAAATAGCCTCGCTTGGCTTAAGGGTGAGAAAAGGCTGCAGTTACCATGGCGTGGCAATCAATATCGACATGGAGCTCGCGCCTTTCAAAAACATTAACCCCTGCGGTTATGAAGGCCTGCAAATGACACAGCTAAGTGAGCACGCCAAGCAGAATGTAAGTGTTGCCAGCGTTACTAATGGATTTTTAAGCAGTTTGACCCATAATCTTTTCAAGGCCGAGCACTGAGTTCGGTAGAGAGAGTTTTAATGATAGATACAGATCCGGTAAAACGAACCCGTCGCATTCAGCAGGGTGAGAAGCTTCGTGATGGTGAAAAAGTAGAACGCATACCCGTTAAGGTGATTGCCAGCGATGAACTGCTGCGCAAGCCTGATTGGATTCGCATTAAAGTGAGTTCTTCGCCTGAGGTTGATCGCATCAAGAAGTTGTTGCGCAAGAGCAGCCTCTCCACCGTATGTGAGGAAGCCAACTGCCCGAACCTGGGTGAATGCTTTAGCGGTGGCACAGCGACGTTTATGATCATGGGTGATATATGCACACGCCGCTGCCCATTCTGCGACGTGGGCCACGGCAAGCCAAACCCTCTGGATGCGAATGAGCCAAAAAACCTTGCCGAAGCTATCGCTGTAATGAAGCTTAAATATGTGGTTATCACATCAGTTGACCGGGACGACCTGCGAGACGGTGGTGCCCAGCATTTTGCTGACTGCACGCGCGAAGCCCGTGTACTTTCGCCGAACCTGCAGGTAGAAATTTTAACACCTGATTTTCGCGGGCGAATGGATGTTGCGCTGGATATTCTGGAGCAGGAACCTCCCGACGTGTTTAATCATAATTTGGAGACCGTGCCACGCCTGTATCGCCAGTCACGCCCCGGGGCTAATTACGAGTGGTCATTAAAATTACTTAAAGACTACAAAGCGCGTAAGCCCGAGGTTTTAACAAAATCTGGACTAATGGTAGGGCTTGGTGAAACCAAAGAAGAAATTTTCGAGGTGCTGAAAGATATGCGAGAGCACGATATAGATATGCTGACGATCGGTCAGTATTTACAGCCTTCCAAAGATCACCTTCCGGTACTGAGATACGTGGAACCGGCAGAGTTTGATGAATACAGTGCTGTGGCAAAGGAGCTGGGTTTTGTGCATGCTGCGTGTGGTCCGCTGGTACGTTCCTCCTACCACGCAGACAAACAGGCCCACGGCGAAACAGTAAAATAGTGACTGTTGACCACATTGAAATAGAGAACCTGCGGGATCATCCGCAGTTCGTTCCCGTGTTGGCTTCATGGCATCACAGTGAATGGCTGAAAGGCTATGCCGGTAGCACGCGGGAGCAGCGCCAGCCCGATAGGCAGCATGGCCAGGATATGCAGGAAAGAGAGCAGGCTCTGCGCAGCCATTTTAGTGTTGGGCCCGTCCCCAGTACTTTTATAGCCTTGTTGAATAATTCGGAAAACGGTAGCACCGAGCGCAAAGTTATCGGCTCTGTGAGTATTGTGCATTACAAGTTTTCCCATCATCGAATGCCCAGTGAGTGGCTCACCAATTTATATGTATTGGAAGAGTACCGCCAGCAGGGTATTGGTCAGCAACTACTGGATTATATATCTGAATTTGCGGCTGATAATCAGATACTTCATCTAAAACTGTATACTAAAGACAAGGAAGCCTACTACCGAAAACGTGACTGGATATTCAGTCACAAGGGTTTGGTACAAGGGGGGAGTGTCAGTGTTTTGGAAAAATGGTTTTCTGTATAAAACAGCAGCGTTAAAGCGTAATCTCTTTAAATATGACGTTGAAGCGTGTGCCTTTGCCCTGTTCTGAATAGGCCTCAATTGAACCATTCAGTTTTTGTGTTATGAGGTTGTAAACAATGGACATGCCAAGTCCGGAGCCGCCACTGGCGCGAGCGGTGGTAAAAAACGGGTCATAAATTTTATCTAAAGTACTTTTAGGCATACCTTTGCCATTGTCTCGATAGTCCATCTCCCAGTGATTGTCGTCCAGCTGGCGATAAATTATATCGATAATATTTTCATTGCTGGTTTCTGCAAATGCGTGTTCGCAGCTATTCGAAATAAAATTCGTTAAAATCTGTGCGATGGCGCCGGCGTAAGTAGTTAGGGGGCTATTGGGTCCAGAGATATTAAACTGCACCAGCCTTTTTTTGGTAAGAGGTTTTAATGTGGCGAGAATTTGCTGCGTGTATTCCTTGAGGATTATGGGCTCAGCTTCTATATGTAACTGGTCAACAGCGGTTTTTTTAAAATTCTGAATCAGATTGGCAGCACGGTTTAAGTTTTCCGAAATGAGCGCGGCTGATTTGGATGATTTGAAAATATAGTCTTCCAGGTCCTCATAGCTTAAGTCGTCTTCCTTGAATTTTTTTTCAAGTTGCTGAACTTGTCCTTGGTGGTGAGAGTTTGCAGTAATGGATACCCCAATGGGCGTGTTTACCTCATGAGCGACTCCAGCCACCAGTGATCCAAGTGAAGCCATTTTTTCACTCTCTATTAATTTTACCTGCATGCGCTTTAACAGCAGGATTGTCTCCTCTAAATGACTGGTGCGCGCTGCAATTTTTTGTTCCAGGTTTTTATTGGCATCGATAAGTTTTAGCTCATAGTCGCAGCGCTCTTTGGCGTTTATTGCCCGGCCAAATAAATCGCTCAACACGGAAGCAAATACAACCTCGTCCTCACTCCATTGCCGTTCTTCGCCAATATGCTCGCTGCAAATAATGCCAGCCATTTTTCCTGAATGCCGTATTGGGGTATCTAGCATCGAACTGATGCCAAGGGGTTTTAAATAGTTGTGAGTAAATTCGCAGGTGTCCGGGTGCTTGTGGGCGTCGTTAGCTACAATGGCTCGCTCTGTATCCAGGGCACGAAAATATTGAGGGAAATCGTCGCGAGACAACAGTGTGTCTTCGGAGCGCGTGTTGTTGTGGTTGTCGATAAGAAGAAAGCACTTTATGCCTCCGCGCTCGGGCTCGAACATCCAAATACCGCATCGAGCGACATTAAGCCCCTCAATAACAGAATTCAGTACGCGTTCCGAGGCGGTGCCAAGGTCGCCGTTATCTATTTCTACCGACTTGGAAACATTGTTCAATATTCTTTCCAGGTGACTGTTCATCGCATGTTTTCCTGCTTGTGGATGCTTTTACGCAGATCAACAAATTCTTCCAGGTTGGAGAGCAGCAGCGTTACCAGGCTTGGGTCAAATTTTATGGAGGATTGAGACTCGAAATAATCGACGATATCGCTCAGTGGCCACGCTTTTTTATAGCTGCGTTCTGAGGCCAGCGCGTCGAAAACATCGGCTACGGCTGCGATTCGGGCTTCAATAGGAATTTCTTCTCCTTTTAGGCCTTCCGGGTAGCCGCTACCGTCCCAGTTTTCGTGGTGGTAGCGTGCAATGCGTTCTCCCATTTTGCCAACCGTTCTTTTACAGCGCTGCAGTAAGTCGCCTCCAATATCGGAGTGTTTTTTCATTATGTTCCATTCATTGATATCCAGCGTACCGGGCTTTTCCAAAATGGTTTCAGGAATGCCGATCTTTCCCAGATCATGCAAGGGGGAGGCAAAAGCAATATAGTCTTGAAAGGCAATGGATTTTCCGGCTTTGGTTGCCAGCAGCCGGCTCAACTCTGACACCCTGCGTACGTGAAAGCCTGTCTCCTTGCTTCGCATTTCAATGGCGTCTCCGATTATCATCAGCAGTTCGCTTTGCACTTCGAGAACCTCTTCTTTCACTCGGAGGTTTTCAAAGGCGAGCGCGACTTGAGAGCAAAAGATTTCCAGCAAGTTGGATTTGAAGGGTTCTAACTGCTGCGGTAGCTGCACGTAGAGTACGGAGCTGTTGTTAGTGTCTGTTTCGTAGTAACCAAGAAAATGATCTTCTTCGATGATGGTTTTACGCTTTTTGAAGGATTTTTGAATGAGCGCTTTGATGGGTGGTGCTAACTGGGCTTCTTCAAGTGAACCGGTATAGCCGGAAAAATCACCCGTGGCTGCCAGTACTGTATGGGAGGTTTCACTGTAGATATTGATTTCCTGATTAGAAATGTAGATGCTCGAGGCCTCTATGCTCAGCAGGGTGAGTAGCTGCTCCAGTACAGCCGAGCCAAATTCGTTTAAGCGGCCCGGTTTGAGGATTTCGGAGGACGCCTGAATAACCCGTTTTAAGCCTTCTCTGCTTTTTTCTATCGTGAGAATATCCCGGTAGGAGCGAATTGCAGAAAGTACGCTAGTGGTCAGTTTGGTAGAGGTGAGCTCGGTTTTATTCTTGTAGTCATTGATGTCGTAGTTGCGAATGACTTCTTCTTCCGGCGCTATACCTGCCTGACCGGTTCGCAAAATAATTCGTGTTGAGTGGTTTTGGCGGTTCAAACGCATCCATTCAACCAGTTCCAGGCCTGCATGGTCGCTCTCCATCACCACATCGATGAGCGCTAGGGCAAAAGGCCCCTGGGTTTCCATTAGCTTTCTCGCTTCTGCGCCGTTGTAGGCTGAAAACAGCTTTAGCGGGCTACCTTCAAACTGCAGGCCTGCGAGTACCATTTGAGTAACTTCATGTACCAGATGCTCATCGTCGACAATGAGAATATTCCAACTTTTGAGCAGAATATTGTGGGTTTTTGCCGCTGGTTTGCGGCGGAAGAGGTTCAGCTTTTTCATAAGCTCGTCCGTTTGTTGGTGAATTCGTAGCCAGTGCAGGGGGCGTTTTGTGCTAGAATCCGAAAAAATTTTGAGTTCTTGTTTTTATGAGTCAGGCGAAAGTTGGTTTTGTCTCACTTGGTTGTCCCAAGGCCTTGGTCGATTCTGAGCGTATTCTCACCCAATTAAAGATAGACGGCTACCAGCTTGTTTCAAGCTACCACGGTGCCGATGTGGTTGTGGTGAATACCTGTGGTTTTATCGATTCTGCCAAGCAGGAATCCTTGCAGGCGATTGGTGAGGCTATGCAGGCCAATGGCAAGGTGATTGTCACTGGTTGCATGGGTAAGGGGAAGGATGCAGAAGTCATTCAGCAGTCCTTTCCACAGGTATTGAGCGTCACCGGCCCCGCTGCCTATGAAGAGGTGATGGGCGCTGTGCACCAGCATGTGCCAGCGAGTACTGAGCACAACCCCCATATCGATTTGGTGCCTCCACAGGGGATCAAGCTAACCCCGCGACATTATGCCTACCTCAAAATTTCGGAAGGCTGTAACCACCGTTGCTCGTTTTGCATAATCCCTGCAATGCGTGGGGATTTGGTCAGCCGGCCGGTAGGTGACGTGCTGGAAGAGGCCGAGCGTTTAGTGGCTGCTGGTACCAAAGAGCTTCTGGTTATTTCCCAGGATACCAGCGCCTATGGTGTGGATTTGAAATACCGCACTGGCTTTTGGCAGGGCCGGCCAGTAAAAACGCGCATGACAGAGTTGTGCCAAGCCTTGTCGCAGATGGGTGTTTGGGTGAGATTGCATTATGTTTACCCCTACCCACATGTGGATGAGCTTATTCCGCTGATGGCGGAAGGAAAAATTCTGCCTTATCTGGATATACCCTTTCAGCATTCCAGCCCCTCGATTCTCAAGGCTATGAAGCGTCCGGCGCACCAGGAAAAAACACTGGATCGTATTCGTAAATGGCGACAGATTTGTCCCGAATTGGCCATTCGCTCCACGTTTATCGTTGGTTTCCCCGGTGAAACGGAAGCAGACTTTGAGCATTTGCTGGATTGGTTGCAAGAGGCGCAGTTGGACCGGGTGGGTTGCTTCAAATACTCTCCAGTGGAAGGCGCCAGCGCCAATGCCCTGGCCAATCCTGTACCTGAAGAGCTCAAGCAGGAGCGTTGGGAGCGCTTTATGGCGACCCAGCAAAAAATATCGGCGCAGCGTTTGCAAGCGAAGGTGGGAAAAACCATGGAGGTGTTAGTCGACTCCTCCGAAGGAGATAACGCAGTGGCCCGCAGTTATGCGGACGCGCCAGAAATCGATGGAGTGGTTATTATTGAAGATGCTGCCCACTTGGCCGCAGGTACCAAACTTGAAGTAAAAATCGTCGCAGCTGACGAATATGACCTCTGGGCAGAACTGCCCGTGCAATCAGGCGAGATGTAATGGTCTATGCTTGATTTTACAGGCCGCATTAATGCAGTTACGGCTGAAGAAGAATCCATGAGTAATAAATCAGAATTTCCCGACAACCCTGCTTGTCCCTGGGTGAATAGTGGTGAAGATGCCCATCTTTATTTGGCTGTTTTGCTGCAACACGTTCCTGTGCTCGCGTCCGTGGTGGATAGCAGTGGCGAGGTTTTGTTCGCCAGTCGTTTCCATACCCTGTTGGCGGGCGTGGCCGATAACCTGACCAATATTCACCAGGAGGCTGACCTATATCCTGCCTTCGTACAAGAACGCCTTGCCAGCTTAAAACAAAAAGCCATGGAAAATGGCAGCGAGCAATACTGGGAACTTAGCGCCAAGCACAAGGATGGTTCGCTGCATCACTATCAAATGAGACGCATAGTGATGAACGCCGATCCAAATTCAGGTAGCAAGGCGGTAGCCTATACCATCGGTGTGGATGTTACGGAAAACAAGCTTGCTGAAAGCGCGCTGCGAGATCATAAATCCCAAATTAATTACGTTACTTTTCACGACCCGCTTACAGGCCTGGCCAACCGCTCACTATTCTACGACCGAATGCACAAGAGTATCTCGCGTGCGAAGCGCAGTGAGAGCAGCCTCGCCGTCATGCTTTTTGACCTGGACAGGTTCAAAAATATTAACGATAGCCTTGGTCACGATGCCGGTGATGCCTTTTTAAAACAGGTTGCCAAAAACATGCAGGATGAACTGCGTGATACCGACACCGTGTCGCGCTTGGGTGGTGATGAGTTTGTCGTGGCGCTGGAAAATATTTCGGATATTCTCGATATCGAAAGTATTGCCCGTAAATTGCTGGAGTGTCTCGCTCAGCCCGTGATAGTTCAGGGGCATGAGATCTCCTGTACTGCCAGTATTGGTATAAGCGTGTTCCCCAATAATGGCGACTCCATCGATCAGTTATTGAAAAATGCAGATACCGCTATGTACCGTGCAAAAGCTGCCGGTAAAAATCGCTTTCAGTTTTATCAAAGCGCCATGTCGGATACCGCTGTCAATTATCTCTTACTCGAAAACGACCTGCGTCGCGCGATTGACCAAAATGAACTGTGCCTTTACTACCAGCCACAAATCGATTTAAGCAGCGGTCGTATTATCGGGCTGGAAGCGCTGGTGCGCTGGCAGCATAAAGATCGAGGCATGATATCACCCATTCACTTTATTCCCCTGGCGGAAGAGACCGGTTTAATTGAGCCCCTGGGTGACTGGGTACTGGAGCACGCCTGCGAGCGTTTTCAGGCGTGGTTGGAACAGGGCGTAAACCTTGGCAAGATAGCGGTGAACTTGTCTACGCGTCAGTTCCGCCAAGATAAATTTGAAACAAGTGTACACAACATATTGCAGCGCACCGGCTTGTCGCCTGAGTATCTGGAGCTGGAAATTACCGAAAGTTCTGCAATGGAAAATGCTGCAACCACTATTGATATGCTCAAGTGCCTGAGCCAGATGGGCTTATCTCTGGCTATTGATGATTTTGGTACTGGATATTCATCGCTAGCCTATTTACAGCGTTTCCCGATTCAAAAGCTGAAAATCGATCGCAGCTTTATTCACGATATCGATAAAGACACGCAGGAATCGGCTATCGCAAAATCTATTATCGACCTTGCTCACAATATGTCCCTGGAAGTTATCGCCGAGGGTGTTGAGCGGCCAGCGCAATCCAGTTGGCTTAACGAGCGGGGCTGTGATCAGGTTCAGGGCTTTTATTACAGCAGGCCGTTGTCAGAAAAACAGCTATTTGATTTGATTAATGATAGTGAGAGGGTTATTCGAGATGAGCAGGGCATTCGATTATTACTGTAGTCTTGGATGCATAACTCGCTAATTTCTGCTGTGTTTTAATTTGATAGTGCTAGATTAATGCCTCTGATAACATAGGGTTATGCGCCGCATACCCACAAAAAAACAGAGGCCCTCATGATAAAACTCCTTCACCTTTTGCTCGCAGCCCTGCTGGTTTACGTTGCCTACCTTCAACTAAACGACCCCGATCCATTATTCTGGGCGCCTCTGTACCTGCTAGCAGCTGCAGTACCTTTGCTAAGCGTGATAAAAATTAGCAAAGCCAATACGGCGATACTTATGGGGGTGAGCGCGGGTTATTGTATAGCGGGAATGGCGCTTACAGTGAGCGGCTCAATAGAGTACCTTGATCACATGGCGACGGAATCCATTGTTCAGGATATGAGCCCTTTTAAACCCTACATAGAAGAAACCAGAGAGTTTGTGGGCACGCTGTTCGCCTTTTTTGTGGTGCTCTTTTATTGGTTAATGACTATAAAAGGGTGGCAGCCCTTCAAAAAATAGCGGTCTGTCGTTTAGCGGAGAAGCCGCAGTAAGCTAGCGTAAACATGTGTGGCAGAAATACCTGCTGCTTTTTGCTCTTCCGTAAGAGCGCCAGCTTCGGAGCTGATAAATATCGCTCCTTCTTCAGGCTTGGAGCTTACCGCGCCATGAGAGCCTTTCACCAAGGATGTATCCAAAGGAATAAGGTCCATAAGTGTTCGGAAGCCCAGCTTTTTTTGAATGAGTTTTTTGACAACTTTAAGCAGTGGAAACTTAATAGCCGGATCAATAAAAAGTTCTACCGGGTCATAACCGGGCTTTCTGTGAATATCTACACAGCGGGCAAAATCGGGTGCTTTGTTGTCGTCCAGCCAGTAGTAGTAAGAAAACCAGGCGTCGGTTTTACAGACGGCAATGAGTTCACCGCTGCGAGCATGGTTTAAGCCTTGGGCAATTTTTTCTTCCTCGCCAAGAATTAAATCAATTTCGTCCTGCTGGGCTAGCAGCTCTCGCACTTCCAAGCGAAGCGACTCATCCTTAATATAAATATGTGCAACTTGATGGTCTGCTACAGCGAACACCTTGCTCGCTCCCGCATCCAATAACTCAAGCCCCAGCTCTTCTCTGATGCTAAGCCAGCCTTTCTTGCGAAATAAACGATTAATATGGCAGGTACGACTGACTGAATGAATGCCGTACTCCGAGAGAGCTACCAGTTGATAGTTATTTTTTTGTGCATAGCGAATGAGTTTGCCAGCCTGTTTATCTATAGCTTTTAATTCGTCGGCAATGCTTGGGTGTTCCGGGCCAACTTTTTGTAGGGCGTAATCCAGATGCGGTAAGTAAACGGCAGCGAAATTTGGCTTATTCTGCTCAAGGCAGTAAACAGCACTATCGGTAATCCACTCGCTGGATTTTATGTTACTTTTCGGTCCCCAAAAATTAAATAAAGGGAAGGCTCCCAGTTTGCTATTCAGCTTTGCTCTTAAACTTTTAGGTGCGGTGTAAATATCCGGTATTTTGCGGCCATCTGAGGGGTACATGGGTCTAACGGTAACTGCGGTATCCGCAGGGCAATACATGTTATACCAGCAAAAGATATTAGCGCTGCTTGCGGAGGTGTCTAATTTTTTCAAATTAGTCCAGATTTGCTCTGCTTGAATTAAGTGGTTACTTTGATGCCATAAGCGTACCTCGGCCTGATCGCGAAAATACCAGCCGTTGCCAACAATGCCGTGTTGCGCCGGAGTTTCGCCAGTGAAGTAAGTGGTCTGCACAGAGCAGGTTACTGCGGGCAACATGGAGTGAATAAAACTCTGGCAGCCCTTGTCAGCCAGCTTTTTTAAATTCGGAGTATGGGCACCGATATGTTTTGGGCTCAGGCCAACGATATTAAGCAGGAGAAGTTTTTTCATTCGCTCACTTTAGGCTTTTGGCCCCGCAATACAGAATTGCCTTCAAATAATTGAGATTGATCTAGTGCGCTCTTTTGCCAATGTTCAGCGCTAATTTGACCGCTTTGTGCGTAGGCTGCCAGTGCGTTGCTATAACAGATTTTTTCTACATCTTTTTTTGCTATGCCGGACTGAAGCATTAAATTTGCTGTTTTCGGCACGGCCAGTGGATCTGACACGCCCCAGTCTGCGCTGGAGTCAATAAAAATTCTTTCAGAGCCATATTCTTTTGCAATATTGACCATGCGCTCGCTACCCATCTTAGTTTGTGGGTAGAGAGTGAAGGCCGTCCAATAGCCGCGCTCCAGTACTTGCTTGACCGTTGTTTCGTTATTATGGTCAATAATCACCTGGCTGGGGTCCAGCCCGTGTTCTTCACAGATATCCATGGTTAAGATGGTGCCTTGCACCTTGTCCCGATGTGGTGTGTGCACCATTACCGGCAAGTCAAACTGTTTGGCTAATTCTAATTGTGCCCGCAGGTATTTTTCTTCCAGCGCTGTCTGCTCATCAAAGCCTATTTCCCCCACCGCCACTACGCCCTCTTTGGCGAGAAAAAGCGGTAGTATTTCCATTACCGCTTCTGCAAGTTCTTCGTTGTTAGCTTCTTTGGAATTTAAGCCAATGGCGCAATAGTGACTAATGCCAAACTGTGATGCGCGAAAACGCTCCCAGCCCACCAGCGAGGCGAGGTAATCGCGATAAGTGTCTACCGATGTTCTCGGTTGGCCGAGCCAGAAAGCTGGTTCAATAACCGCTACCACGCCGGCTTCGGCCATTGTCTGGTAGTCATCCGTAGTGCGGGCGCTCATATGTATATGGGGGTCAATGTACATATTTATTCATTCTCCAGTGTGGCAATGTCTTGCCAGCTGATTTTTTGTTGTGGAGCCAGCGTCGCTGCCAGTTTTTTTGCTTCTCTATGTGTGTTTTCGCTCAGGGCCATGCTAATAGCTGCTTTGATTTTATTTGTTCCTCGGGCGTGCTGCTGCACTAAAAATTCTAACTCCGGCTCGCTAGAAGCCAGCCAGCCAGGGCAGCAAAACAAATCCCAGGGCACCGTGCGCGCGGCTGCTTGCCGTTCAATGGCATAGTTTTTCAGCATGGTAACAAGTTCTGTGTTATTTCTCTCTCTCAGGCCGACCATGCTCCAAATAGGCACAGCGAGAAATGCTGCCTTCAGTACCAGTTGGTTCCACCCGGCTAAATCGAAATACTTGCTGGCGTAGTTGCTATTATGTGCAAGGGCGCAGAATACACTCTCAATATTGCTGCGTGCCGCCTCGCGCGCGCGCTCCACAAACGCCTCTGGTTCGGGCAGGAAGCTGAGCGCATGAACAAGCAGTACCATCTCGTTAAGGTCGGCTGTTTTGAACAGCTCGTTTATATTTTTTTTGTAGCTTTGTTTATCTACAGTTTGGGCCAGGGTCGATAGTACAAAAAGCCGTGCAAGCTGAGCGTTGCTCCAGTTATGTAATACACCATAGTGATCGAATGGGATTAAATCCGTATTTTCTTCTGGTGTGCCCTTGCCAAACCAACGGGGGCATATAGCAAAGAGGTAAAAAAACTGCTGGCTTGAAAAAGCGCTTTTTAGCGAGGATAAGCCTGCCAGTAATTTATCCGCCGCATCGGAATGAGTGTTTTCGATCACCCTCTGTAACGCGCTATTTAAATTGTCGGACATTGTATTTAACTCGCAGCGATCTTTTTTTGCAGCAACAGACAAAGTAAAAACCCCAGCAAGGCCAGCCATGTAAGCATGTGAGCACCGAGGGTATATAAAAAGCAGGCATCGATTAAACACATGCCCGAAAGCAGTATACCAATGGCTTGAGGAATATTGCGTTTTTTGCCGGGAAGAAGTAAAAGCGCGCCTTTTAGCAGCCAATGCACTAATGCTGACACTAATAGTAGGGAAATAAGCGGGCTAGCTGAGCTAAAGGAGAAATATATGGCGAGTACAACAGGAGATAGTAATAACACTATCGGCCATGTACTTTGCAGGCTGTTCATGTGCTCGCTGCGGGCCAGGTAAGTAATACCGGCGATATAAAACATCAAGCTCAAACCCGCAAGGCACAGCGCTGTGCTAATCGATGCAACAAGTGAGGCGGCGAGAAAATAGACCCACAAGCGGCACGAGCCCATTATCCACGCACTGTGCTTCCAGCTTTTATGTTTCCAGTCATAAATTACTATGCTCGCGATTAGCAGCGCGCTTGCTACCAAAACCTGTAAGGCCTGGCCTGATCTAGCCGCCCCTAACAGTAATGCCATTGCCAGAATGATAAATACACAGGCGTAGACTGTCACTTCTTTTGCGGTAGTTTCTCCGTTTACTATTGGCCGGTTTTGCTTATGTTGTTTGTCCCAGTCTGCGTCAAATGCATCGTTGAGAAACATGCCCGCCAGGTAAATCAGGCTAAGTGCAGCCATTGCCGCCCATATTATGGTATAGCTGTCTGTTGCCTTAACAAATGCAAGGCCCACTAGTACATTGGTCCAGACTGTTGGCAGATTACTCACCCGGCCAAGTTGCAGCGCAGAGGATAACTTCATTGTAAGTGCTCCACTACCCAGTTTATTTCCCTGCTAATGTTGTCAACCACTGAGCTGCAGCGTAAGTGTGCTGGAAGTACATCAAATGTGTAAGTTTCTACTTCGAGGTGAGTGCTTAGGGCGTTTTGTTTTTGCCGTTTAAGCAGTTCCCTCAAGTCGCTCTGGGTCGTTTCCAGTAAGCCTAAATTTTCGCAAAAAACAGGTACATGGTAGTGGCTGCGAATTTCATCCCTTTCTCTTACTGCCGCTAAGGCTTCGGGCAGGTCCAGAAAAAAATGGCATTCTCCCGAACGCAGCAGAGTGCTTTGGTGTAAGTACACCGGGTCGGCAAACTGTTTAAGTTGTTTTAGCGCGGCATCGTTGGCGCTGCTAACACGCAGCGCTGCGGTGAGTTGAATTTTATGGAGGGGTATACCGGCATTAATTAACATTTCAGCGGATATTTTTGCTTGCTCCTGCATCACTGCGGCATGGCAGGTATCCAGGCATAGCCCCAGGTGCTTTTTGATTTCCGCAGAGCTGCGGTTGCTGGCGGCGAACAAACGGGCAAAGAATTGCAGGCAGTCTTTGCTTGTTTCCAGGTAACAGGCAGGCTCGGGTTCCAGCGCGAGCTGAACAGTTTTTCCGCTGCGACTTTCCAGGTCTATGAGAAAGTCGGTAAATTGCAGTAGTTTTTTGATGGCGGAGTCGACAGCTTGCTGTGTGGAAAAATCAGCCTTAAAACCCACCGGCACAGTGGAAATACTGCCGTGCATATTGGCAGGCAGTAGCTTTGCCAATAGTTCCGCAAGTTGGCAGCTATAGTGGTAGCGGGCCTCACTTCGCCAGTCTGGTTGATACACCTTTTCTTTAATGGTTTCTCCGTGGAAGGTTCCATAGGGGAAGCCATTTATAGTGAATACGTAGAGGCTTTCACTGTTCAGCCAATCTTTGAACTCAGCCAGTGCACTGGCTTTTTCCGTAAGGTAGCTGGCGGCCAGCGCGGACAGGCGCAGCCCAAGCCCGAAGGGCGCGTCTTTGCACACATTTTTTTTTACTGCAGGTAGGTTGCGTTGTAGAGAAGAAAACAAGCTGGGCCAATCTTCGCCCGGGTGTATGTTGGTGCAATAAGACAGGTGGCAAGCGTTGGCTATTTTCATTGCTAAAGTTGCCCCGGCCCGGCATATGAGTGAAGGCGTATTATGCCGGCTGTTGCGAGCAAAATCTCTGCAATTTGTCGCGGGCAACCAGCAGTGCCTTTTCGTCTATCTGGTGAGCTTCAATAGTCTCGCCGATACCTTTTAAGAGCGTTATGCAGAGTTCTCCCCCCAGGTGTTGACGAAACTCTTCCAGCCCCTGTAAGAGTGTGCATTGCTTATTGTCTCCTTTCCAAGTGAGCGCGGGATGCCACAGTTCGAAGCCGAGGCTTTGAATCAGTTCCAAAATACCGTTGGCGCAGGTTTGTGAAAGCAAGCCAATTTCCACCGCATACAACGCGTCAAGGGCCATGCCGATACTCACGGCTTCACCGTGGGAAAGTTGGTGTTGGGTTAGGCTCTCAAGCTTATGAGCGCTCCAGTGACCGTAATCCAGCGGCCGGGCACTACCTTGTTCGAAGGGGTCGCCACCCTTGCAGATTTGCTCGAGGTGCAGCTGGGCACAGCGTTTTATCAAGTGGTAAACAGCGTGCTCTTCGCGCTGATTGAGGGCTTCTCTGTTGTTGCTTATCCAGTGATAGAAATGCTCGTCTCTAATGAGCGCTACCTTTATTGCCTCGGCAAAGCCTGAACGGAAATCTCTTTTGCTCAGGCTGTCCAGAAAAGTGGCGTCGTTGATAATGGCATGGGGTACCGCAAAGCAGCCAAGCAGGTTTTTAATGCCCTTGTCATTAACACCGTTTTTTACGCCAATGCCCGCGTCGTTTTGTGCCAGCACGGTAGTAGGCATACGGATAAGTCGTATCCCCCGGTGAAAGGTTGACGCGGCATATCCAACCGCGTCCAGCAGGCCACCACCACCAATAGCGATAACGTAGCATTGTCTGTCGAGACCGGCTTGCAGCATTTCATCGTGCATCATGTGTATTTGTTGCAGGGTTTTGGCTTTTTCGCCACCGGGCACGCTGACGCAATGCCAGGCTACCCCGTGTGCGTCGCAATAGTGCTCGATGCGCTTCACCAGCTCTGGTTGGCATTCCAGCAGACCTTTGTCCAGGTAAAACTGGGCGCTCAAGCTGCGCTTATTGTGTTTGTCCCGCTGGAGTTGGCTGATAAGTGTAGTGTTTTCACTATCAAAGACATTACGGGTAAAGCACAGGGGGTAGCTGAATTGCATGCTGAAGCGAGGCTCTAGCTGCTCACCATGGGCAACTTTGCTGTGCTTTTGTGTTTTGGTAAAAATACGCAGTGAGGCAAAGGCCAGCAGCGGTAAGGCAATGCTGCCTGCAAACGCCAGTGCAAAGGAGGCATTGGCGTTGGCGAGAGAGCCGGCGGCTGCGTAGGCGAGTGCAATACCACCGTTGGACAGCAGGCAAGCCGAGGCGAACTTGCCAAATGGCATGCCAGCGATGCCAGCACTGACAACGCTCGCTTCAGCGATTACAGGCACTGCGCGAGTGAAAACAAGTGTGCCTGTGCCAAAGCGGGCTGCCAGTGTTTGAGCGGTGGCCAGATCGTTACTACTTAGCACTCGACCCAATAGCCCCTTACTTGCGCCTGCGCCCAGGGTGTAGCCCAGCAGGCAGGCGGCATTCATTCCGAGCCATACGATTAAAAAGCCTTTGGTGAAACCAAATGAGATCACTGCCCACATGGATAGTACGCTGGAAGGAATAGGCAACAGTACGTCGAAAGTGAGCCCGGCAGCAATCATAAGCGCCGCTGCGAAGCTGTTCTCCATGGTCACTGCCAGCTCACGTAATACGGGGCCAAGGGTATCTTCGAACAGAAAGTGCGAAGCAATAATCAGTGCCAGAAGCAGTACAAATAGGGTGGTAAGTCGCGTAAGTGCAACAGACTGATGCATTCTTGAACCTCTGTTCTTATTATTCTAGCAGTCTCTCAGGATGCTCCAATGAATGTGCTGTAATTGGCCTAACGGCAAGAAAAAAGTTGGCCGTTTATTGAGCATATGGCGTATAAGCATACTGGAACTGACAGGTGAAATCTATCTTAAGCCGGAATGTTTAGGGGCCGTTTTTAGGGATTAGCAGAAGATATTGGCTACTGGCGAAAGGGGCTTTGATGCTGTGCTCTATTCCTAGCAAATTCGAGGCAGGGGTTCGTCTTCCAGCGCTTGAAGGATCCGTTGACCACCAATGCTGGTCTCCATCACCACCTGCTTGTGCTCGCAGGTAAATTCGCCAACGCAGCTTGCCTGCTCACCACACTCAAGTTCTCGCCACAGTTGCAGAACGTCTTGAGCCAGTTCTGGGCTCACCGCAGCAAGCACTCGGCCTTCGCAGGCGAGATTAAAGGGATCATATCCGAGCATATTGCATACCGAGGCAACCGCGGGCTCGATGGGTAGCTGATCTTCTTTGAGCATAACGCCAAGCTTGGTGTTGCGGCTCCAGTCCTGTACCAGCATATTCAAGCCTCCTCGCGTTGGGTCGCGAAGGCATTTGATTTTTTCCGGCGTATTCAGCGCGTTTAAGCATTCAACAAAGGGGTAGATGTTAGCTGAGTCGCTGGTGATATCGCTGCTTAAACCGAAAGCTTCGCGGGCCATCATCACTGCGATACCGTGATTACCAATGGGCCCGGAAACGAGAATTTTATCCCCGGGCTGGATGTTACTGTGGTTGAGGCGCAGGTTTTTGAGTCGCTCGCCTATGCCGGTCGTCGCGAAATAAATACCGCCGCCGTGTCCGAAGGGCAGCACTTTAGTGTCGCCGGTAACAATATCAATTTGAGCCTCTTTGGCGGCAATGGCCATGGAGCTAACTATGATTTCCAGGTCGGTAATATCGAGCCCTTCTTCCAGGAAGGCATTGAGGCTGAGGTATTTTGCTTTTGCACCGGAGACAGCTAAATCATTTACTGTGCCGTGAATAGCGAGGCTGCCGATATTGCCACCGGGGAAAAACAGCGGCTGTACAGTAAAGCCATCTGTTGTCATGGCCCAGTCGCTGTTATTTAGTTTTAAGTGGGCAGCGTCGTGTTCGGTGTTAAGAAAATCGTTATGCAGCTTTGAAGCGAAAATGTCGTCGATGAGTTCGCGCATATATACGCCGCCATTGCCATGAGCGAGTGATATTTTTTTCTCTTTCATTGCTGTTTTTTCTCACGCTTAATCACTGGGGTTTCCAAGGCAAGCTGCCAGCGCTTCGATGGCCTGGCCGATACACAGGCCGCCATCGTTAACGGGAATTTCTTGGGGATGATGAAGTTTTAAGTTGTGTTTCGCCAACAGCCGCCCTATACATTCGACCAGCAGACGATTTTGAAACACGCCGCCGCTTATGCCCACAGTTTTAATGCCAGTGGAATGGTGGAGTCGCAGTGCCTGCTTTACCAGCGAGCGTGCAAAGGTATTGAGTACCACACGCGAGGCAAAGGTTTTATCGTGTTCTTTTTTTACCAGCCACTTTACAAGCCCCAGCCAGATGACTTCGTTGTTGATAATGGGCATGTCGATATGCTTTTCTGTGTCGCAGTTTTCTGCAAGTACAGACAGCTCCATGGGTGCCTGCCCCTCGTAACTTGTGCTTTTACAGATATCCAACAGTGCTGCGCAGCCGTCCAGTAGTCGACCTGCCGCTGTACTAAGGGGGGAGTTAAGGTTTTGCTGCCACATGCTGTTTAATAGTGGGTCAACACTTTGGGCATGCATACCACAGTGCAAGCGCAAGCTGTCGGCAATTCGCCAGGGTTCTCGTGCGACGCGATCACCACCGGGTAGTTTGAACGGTTTGAAATGAATGGCGCGTTGCCAGTGACCTGGCCGCCCCACCAGAGCTTCCCCGCCCCATAGGCCGCCATCCTCTCCCAGGCCAACGCCATCCCAGGTGAATGCAATAATATTTTCCGTGACTTTTAAGTTACTGGAAGCTGTTTGCGCGTAAAGGCTGCTGGCGTGGGCATGATGATGCCAGATAGCTTTGCTCGATAAGGCTTCGTTCGTTTTGGCTTGCCTTGTTGCCCAGCGGCTGCTTGTGTAATCCGGGTGGGCGTCGTGGGCGATGCAGTTGATATCCCGCTGGTAGAGTTGGCTGAAATCCTTACTCACTTGCTCAAACACAGCAAGGCTTCGCAGGCTCTCCATATCGGCAATGTGCGGGGACACAACTAAGCGATTGTCAAAAGCCAGGCAAAGGGTGTTTTTACTTTGCGCGCCGGTGGCCAACAAAGTTTTGCCTTCGGGCATAATGAATGGCGAACTTAATTCGAGTGGCGCTTTTCCCCGGCCGATGCGAATGGTGTGAGCTTTGTTATTTTGTATTTGCACAACACTGTCATCGGCTGGTCGAAGTATGGGGCGATTATGATCCAGCACGCCGTCGACTACGTGCGCTAGTTGCTGTAATACATCGTTGCTGTCGGTGAGTACTGGCTCCCCACTGATATTGGCGGAAGTTACAATGAGTGGCCGCTTTAAGTTTTTCATTAACATGAAATGAAGCGGGCTGTAGGGGTAAAGCACTCCTAGCTCGTTTAAGTTTGGGGCAATATTGCTTGGAAGAGGGGCGTATTTTTTACGAGGGCACAGTACCACCGGCCGTTCGCTGGAGTTTAGCTCTTGTATATGCTGCTCACTTGCAACTACGTAGCTAGCCACTGTTTCTGGCTGCAACATTACAGCCAGTGGTTTTTCCGGGCGCGGTTTTTTTTGGCGAAGCCAGTTGATGGCGGATTCGTTGCTCGCATCGCAAACCAGGTGAAAACCACCGATACCCTTTACCGCGACAACCTGGCCGCCCCGGATAGCGAGGCAGGCGGCATTAAGAGGGCCGCTCTGCTCTCCCTCTAGTGAACTAAGGTAGCGAATTTGCGGGCCGCAATCCGGGCAGGCGATCGGTTCGGCGTGATAGCGCCGATTTTTTTCATCATGGTATTCACTGTTGCACCTGGAGCAAAGGGGGAAGGTGTGCATAGTGGTGGCAGGTCGGTCATAGGGCAGCGAATTAATAATGGTGTAACGCGGCCCACATTGGGTGCAGTTTATAAAAGCATATTGGTAGCGAGGATCGCTTTCGCGCAGGAGTTCCGCTTGACAGTCTGGGCAGCAATACAGATCTGCCGGCAAGTGAATGTCGCCGCTTGCTTGTAGCTCAGTTTTTTTTTCGCTATTTAAAATAAGAAAGGATTTTAGATTGTGCGCACTGGTGTCCAGGCGGTCCCGGATGGAAGGCTTGGCTAAAGGCGGGGCTTCACTAATTAATTTTTCTTCGAAGGTCGCTACGGCGTTCGCATCACCCTCCACCAGCACCGATACGCGTCCGTTGTTATTTTTTACCCAGCCATTCAATTGCAGACTTGTGGCCAAACCGTGTACGAAAGGGCGAAAGCCCACGCCTTGAACCATGCCACTTAAAGTATATTGTCGACAAATCATACTCCGGTACCTCTAAATTATTGAGTGGATCATCCGAAATAGGGTGTTGTGGAAGGTACGCGGTGGTTGCTCCTGGCAAGGTGGGCGTGTGTCGCTAAATGCCAGATTCGTCGTCACATGTAAGTGTGAAATATAGCGAAAGCCACACGCGCTGCTTCACTGCAGTGAGCTGCCCTTAAGGCCAGCACTCCACCAGATTCTGCAGGCACCCTCATCGGAAACCATACAAGGCCCCAGGGCTTGCCTAGGGAGGCAGCTCTTTCCATAGAGCGCACACTGGTCAGGAAGTATTCGCGCCATAACTACATCAGCACAGCGGCAGCTTTTGGGCATGCTGTCTCTTGCAAAGGCCTCGTTGATCTCATCGAGGTAGCCTGCAAATTTCAGCTGGGCATTAACATTGTTTAACTCGGCCCTTAGCTGATACCCCGACTGTTCTATGCTGCCGATACCGCGCCAGTTAGCATCATTCACAGAAAAACACTGCTCAAGCGTGCTCTGGGCCAGTTTGTTCCCCTCCGGTTTAACCGCACGAGGATAACAATTTTGCAGTGTGGGCTTTTTGATTTCAGTCTGATAACGCACGCAATAAAAAGCCTGCAGCAGGCTTTCACTGTCAAATCCGGCGATAGCTGTAGGAAGCTGGTAATCATTCGCAACAAATTGCCATTCTTTCGCTCCCATAATTGTTGCCACGTGCCCAGGCGCAATCAGGCCGTGGATAGGTGCTGATTGTTCATCATCGAGCAGGTGCTTAACTGCCGGCCAGGTTTTACGGCCGGAGATAAGAAAGGAAATATTACCTGGTAGATTGCCGCTGAAAAATTCACTCATCATTGCCGCCACAGGTGCCATGGTGGTTTCAAAACCGGCGGCAAAAAAGACGAACTGAGTGTGTGGGTTTTCAAGCGCTAGAGCCTTTACCTCCAACGGTGAGGCTACAGGACGAATATCGGCGCCTGCTGCTTTGGCATTTTCGAGCGAACGAATGTGTTTTGGTAGAAGCTTATGCAGTGCCGCTGAATTGATTGGAACCCGCAGCATGTCGCCAAAGGCCAAAAGTGAAACAGTTTCCTTTAACGCGATAGTTATTGCCAGGGCTATATCGGCTTCCGGACAAACGCACACCGGGCACCCTGGCCCCGGTACCAGCCGGAGCCATTGGGGCAGTACGCTGCGTAGGCCGGCCTGGGTAATACTGCGTTCATGCCCACCGCAAACATTTAATACGTTAAAAGTCTGTGGCGGTTTGCTCAGGCTGTTTATCTTATCCAGCCAATAGCGAGCGTTCATTCACTGGTCTCAAGCTGGGGGTTCAGCAACATTTTTCGTTCAGTGCGCTGGTCTACCAGCCAGTCGAGCCAGGCTTCCATGCCGCGACCTGTTTTTGCAGAAAGGGGCCATACCGGGCTCTGGTTTGCCAGCTTACGAAAGTTATCCAGCGCACGCTCCATATTAAAATCGTCAAAGTAATCCAGTAGTTCTATCTTGCTAATAACCAGGCCATGGATTTTCTGAAACATCACTGGGTACTTGAGCGGTTTGTCATCGCCTTCCGTGACGGAGAGTAAAGCTATATTCGCGTGCTGTCCCAAGTCAAAGGCGGCAGGGCACACCAGGTTACCGACATTTTCGATAAAGATTAGATCGAGTGTATCCAAATTGAGTTGGTGTAATGCCTGGTGAACGTGGTGCGCATCCAGATGGCAGGCGCTTCCTGTGGTTATCTGGATGGCTTCAACGCCTTGGGCGCGAATACGCTCTGCATCATTTTCAGTTTCCAGATCGCCCTCGATAACCGCAATACGGTACAGTTTTTTGAGCTCGGCGATACTCGCCTCAAGCAATTTTGTTTTTCCTCCGCCAGGCGACGACATTATGTTAATGCAAAATATTCCGTGCTTATTCAATTTATGCCGGTTGTGTTCAGCGGTTTTATCATTGCTGGACATGATTTTTTTTATCACCGCATGATTCTGGTCAGCGTCAATATCAAGGGACTTTTTGTTATCCGTGGGCAAGCTACATCCGCATGTTTCACACATGGGAATTTCCCTCCTGTGTGTTGTTATTTTTAAATGCCTCACTGATGCAGGTAGAGGCGGACTCTGGGTGCATTTGCATGTTAATCAGCAGCATTTCATCACCGCTAATTAGTTGTGTTATATGGCGATGATTATTGGGGCAGCTGAGGTAGTGGCGTTGAAAGCTCTGTTGGCTAACGGGGTAATGGCTGCCGCACTCTCTACAATAAATGGATGCAGAAACCTGCTCTATAATAAGTTGTGTTGTTGGTGAAAAATAAACACCGTCGCACTCTGCTTGTTGTGTTTCCGGGGTGCTTGGCCAATAGCAATGAAAGTCGTGTAGCGCAACTTGAAACGCGCGTTTTAATAAGCCCTTATCTACCCCTGAAAATAAACCCAGGCGAAGCGTTAAGGAGGTGACCACAAGGTTTTGGTCTATCGGTAGGTTGCCATGTCTAGATACGTATTCCCGCCGAGCCATATTGTGTGCCTCTTTTAGCAGATTTTGGCATAGGCTGAATTCATGCATGATCTTTTCCCCTGCGTGGAGATTTCGAAAGCGCTAAGGCCGCTCGCATATCATCGTAAGTTTTCCTGCTGGCAACAGCATCTGGTGCCGGAATTTTTTGAATAGCGTAGCCTAGGTGAACCAGAATATAGTCTCCAACTTCTATAGTTTGGTCTAGTAGCAGTTGAACGCTTACCTCGCGTCGAACACCCGCAGCCTCGCAGTTGGCGATATTGTTGGACAACTCAATAATTTTCATAGGGATTGCGAGGCACATAAAATAACTCTTATTTATAGTTCGCTCATTACATGGCAGTGTATGCCCGTAAAAGGGCTTTTTTATTGATGTATCGCATGTTTGTTATGAGTGAATTCGTTTAGCGTGATTGATGATAATATCGGCAATCAAGTAAGCCCAATATTATTTATTTTCGCTTTTTCCTTGCTGCTGACAACTGTTGGCAGGTGGTTGTATTGCGAGTTAGTTTTTACCGTTGGCAGGTAAATCTATATTATTTTCACTTATTATTATTCAAGTGAATATTGAAGTACTGAAGTTTATAACTGAAGTTTGTATTAGTTTTGTATTGGTTCGTTAATTTTTAATGCCAGCCTTTTTCTCTGCAACCGCAAGGGATAGCGTAGCCCGGTAATTTAGGGCTGTAGAGTTCGCATGGTTCTTGATAGCTGTATTTCATCTAAACATAAAACCAAAAGAAATATAGCCAGCGTGGCACGCTTTTTATTTAGCCTTACGCGGAAACTTGCGTCACATGAAACCATAAGTTTTTAAGAAGGAAAACGTTATGGCTGTTCAATTTCTCGCGCCAGAAAGCCTGCAGAATTTACTCACCGTTCTGGAAGCCAGCGGTTATCAGGTGATGGGTCCGCAGCTTAGCGAAGGTGCGATCGTCTACGATCACATTAACGATGTTGCAGATCTCCCCCGGGGCATAGAAACGCTACAAAAGCCGGGCTCATATAAATTACAGCAAACCTCTTCTACACGGTTTTTTAACTGGGCAAATGGCCCCGCTGCCTTAAAGCCCCTGTTGTATAAAGCTCGGCAGGCGCTTTGGAGTTGCGAGCAGGTTGCACAGGCGGTTAATGGAGGCTTTGTATTCAAAGACCTTGTACCGCAAGCAGTACCCACTGCTGTAATTGGTGTGAGGCCCTGTGACATTGCAGCGATGTTGATCCAGGATGAGCACTTTATTCAAAGTGAGTATTGCGACCCCTATTACAAAGCGGAACGGGATGCCTTGTTCACCGTTGCTGTGAATTGTTCCTCCTGCGCAGAAACCTGTTTTTGTGCATCAACCGGCGATGGCCCTTCGCTAGACGACGGATATGATCTTCTTATGGATGAGCTGGATTCGGGATTTCTGATTCGAGCGGGTTCTACAAAAGGCGAACAGGTGCTAAAAAAATTACCTGTTACTGCCGCCTCTGAAGATTTAACGGCCATGGCTGCAGAGCAATCAGCGCATGCGGCAGAAAAGCAAAAACGCTACCTGCTGGATGAAAATATGCATGCGAATTTATTTTCTCAACTGGACAATCGCCGCTGGCATGATATCGCGGAGCGCTGTTTGTCTTGTGGTAATTGTACCTCTGTGTGTCCTACCTGTTTTTGTCATCGAGAAACAGAGCAGGCAGAGCTGGATGGCCAATCGACCAGGCATTTTCGTGAGTGGAGTAGTTGTTTCAATGCGGATCACAGTGTCATGCACGGTCACTCGCTGCGAGATAGCAGCGAACTGCGTTATAGGCAATGGATGCTGCACAAACTGGGAAGCTGGATATACCAGTATGGGCGTTCGGGCTGTGTTGGCTGCGGCAGGTGTATAGCCTGGTGTCCTGCGGGAATAGATTTTCCCGCTGAGGCAAACGCAATTAGCGGGGAGGTGGAATTATGGGAAGCTTAGTGGACTTGAAAAAGAGGACGGTTTGTCAGGCAGAAACAAAAATGAAGGGCAATCCCTATATCCCCATGTCGGCAACTATTGTGGAGCGTATTGAGGAAACACCGAATATTTTTACCTGGAAATTGAAACTGGATGATGAGCAACAGCGGAAAGATTATCGCTTTAAATGCGGCCAATTCAATATGGTGTATTTGTTTGGTATTGGTGAGGTTGCAATTTCCATAATGGGAAGCGAGGGCGACAGCTTTCTACATACTATTCAGGCGGTAGGGCGTGTCACCAATGCCATGAGTAAACTCCAGCCGGGAGACCATGTTGCTATTCGAGGCCCCTATGGTATTGGTTGGCCAATGATGGAGTCGAAAAGTCGTGACCTGGTATTTATTACTGGCGGCTTGGGTTGTGCCCCAGCGGTATCGGCAATACGTGAGGCTATAAAAAATCGCGATGAATACGGTCGGCTAGTCATTATGCAAACAGTTTTACATCGGCACGATATGCTTTGGGAGCCCCAGTACGATGAGTGGCGTAAAGTGAGATCAACACAAGTTTTATTGGCCAGCGACCGGGATAAAACCGCTTGGCCAAACTGGAAAAAAGGACGTGTTGGCGCTTTGTTTCGTGAAGCTAAATTCGATATCAATCATTGCACGGTAATGTGTTGTGGCCCTCATCCCATGATGACTGGAACCTCGCGTACTTTAGTTGATATGGGTGTAAAAGAGGATGATATTTATCTGAGCCTTGAGCGCAATATGCAATGTGCCCTGGGGCACTGTGGTCACTGCCAGATGGACGAGGCCTTTGTGTGTAAAGACGGCCCGGTATTTACCTATAAGCGCATAAAAGATGTGCTTGAGCGCAGGGGATTTTAGTTATGACTACTTCAACGAAAAAGCCACGCGTGAGTGTACATAAGTTTGCCTCCTGCTCCGGATGTCAATTGGCCTTTATAAATATGGGTGAGAATTTAATAAAGCTCACAGAATTAGTGGATATTGTACATTTTGCCGAGGCTGGTCCCCTGGGCCCCGATGATGAAGTGGATATCAGCTTTATAGAGGGTTCCATTACAACGCCACACGATGTTGAGCGACTGGAGAAAATTCGGGAGAAAAGTACCTTTGTAATTACTGTTGGTGCCTGTGCAACATCTGGAGGTATCCAAGCCCTAAAAAATAATGCAGACAGTGATGTATGGATGCGTTCTATTTACGCCAAACCGGAATATATCAGTTCATTATCCACATCTGCGGCGATAAAAAACCATGTAAAAGTGGACTTTGAATTATGGGGTTGCCCTGTGGATGTAAAACAGATGTTAGCTGTTGTTCGGCAGTTATTGTATGGAGTTGCACCGCTGGATATTAACGAAAAGGTTTGCCAGGAATGTAAACGCAAAAATACCGTATGCATAATGGTAACTAAAGGTGAGCCTTGTATGGGGCCTGTTACTCGAACGGGATGCGGTGCTCTGTGCCCCTCTTTCGGTGCGCCTTGTTATGCCTGCTACGGCCCGGCGGAAAATAGCAATGTAAAATTGCTGGGCGAACGGTTTATTGGTTTGGGTTTAGATCAAAATGTAGTGAAGAGAAAGTTCCTGTCTATTCATAATGCAACACCGGCATTTGCGGAAGCAAAACTACTGTGGTCCGATACAGAAGGGGCGCAACAATGAGCAAGGTCAACTATACAAGCCCGGAACGCGATATTGATATTAATGTGCCCGTCATGGTTCGTGTGGAAGGCGAAGGCGCGCTGGAGTTCACCGCTAGAGAAGGCCAGATAGAAAAGCTGCATTTAAAAATATATGAGCCCCCCAGGCTATTTGAAAAATTTCTGGAGGGCCAGCAGTACACGGAAGTGCCTACAATGGCAGCGCGTATCTGCGGTATCTGCCCAATCGCTTATCAGATGACATCTATTCGAGCTATCGAGCGACTGTTTGGCGCAGACCCCGGCCCCTGGGTACACGATATGCGTCGCGTTATTTATTGCGGAGAATGGTTACAGAGCCATGCACTTCATATTCATTTGCTGGCTACGCCCGATTTCCTGGGTTATGACAATGCCATTGCAATGGCTCAGGATCACCCGGAAACGGTTAAGCGTGGTATGAAACTCCAGGGGCTTGGTAATGATTTACTGACATTGCTTGGCGGTCGCTCGGTACACCCTATTGGCATGCGAGTGGGCGGTTTTTATCGGGCGCCAGAAATGCGCGAGGTGAGCGATTTAATTGATCGTCTGGAAGATGCGGTGGAGGATGCCATAGGGCTTGTTGAATGGACGGCGGGCCTTGATTTGCCCCTAGATGAACAGGCGTTCAATTGTGTTGCCATACACAACGACCGGGAATATGGTATCAATGAGGGCCTTATCGTCAGTACTCAACACCAGCAGCTTAGCTTTGACGACTACAATCAGCACTTTAAGGAGCACCAGGTTAAGCATTCTACGGCCTTCTATTCTACGCTGGGGGGCGAGAGTTATTTTGTAGGGCCCTTAGCGCGTGTGAATTTAAACTTCAATCAACTGCCTCCTGCCGTGCGTGGGCTTTGTCGTGATCTGGGTTTGAACTTTCCAAGTATCAATATGTTCGATAATGTTCGAGCGCGGTCGGTGGAGAGTTATTACAGTATTGTGGAGGCTTTGCGTATTTTAAAAAACTACCAAAAGCCGCGGTCGCCCTATGTGGATGTTACTCCCCGGCCTGGGATTGCGCGTCATGCCACTGAGGCACCGCGGGGTATGATATTCCATCAATTTAAAATCGATGGTAATGGCAGGGTGGAAACGGCTTGTATGATTCCGCCTACCAGCCAGAACCAGGGCAGTATCGAAAGTAACTTGAAAAATGCTGTCCTTAAATACGGACTGGAGAATACCGATGACGACTTGCGAATGTTGTGTGAAAAAATAATTCGCAACTATGACCCCTGTATTTCATGTTCGACACATTTTCTAAAGCTAACCGTCCATCGACAGTAGCATTTTGCCGTGGCAATACTACTATCGGCATTTGGCTCAGCCCATGGGGCCGACAGCATGGCGTGGATATTAGCAGACAGGCTCAATGAGGGCTTGTCTGCCAAATCTCCCGCCAGTCTTTTTCAAACTATTCAAACTCTTCCACTATCTATCAAAAAATACCTCCACCCCAGTGCTGTGGTGGCTGAACTCGCCAAATTCCAGGCGGCAATATTTCTGGATGCCCTTGTGTGTGAAAACAAACCCTATGGTGAGATAGTGAGTTTTCCGGCGCGGCAACTGCAAGCCAGCACAGCTAATCTGAGTACCCATCAAAACGGCTTGAACGACGCTATTCACCTGGCTAAGGCTCTGGGCACATTACCCGAGCAAGCAAGAGTATTGGGAATGAATGTCTACCCCTATACCGATCAGGTGCTTACCAAGGCCCAGCTGCTAAAGCTTATGGAATGCGTTGTTAGGGAAATTAGTAATTTAAAGGGCGTAGGCTAATATCGGATCTGAATATTATTGTGTATGACTAAGGCAACCATTACTTTTTTTAACCATTTTTCACTTCCCTACTATACTTCTCTTTATCGCGCTTAACTTTCTTGTTGTAAGGCGCGCAGGTGACGGTTTTTTTGCACTCCTCTTGTGCATGAGGCTTAAAGGATGGTTTTTCAGGCCTTTTTTCTGCGGCTAATGTATTTATTGTTTTGGGCTGTAATAAAGCAAGTTCTAGAACATGTTAAATAAGTGCGTGTATAGGGGTTTTCAAATTCAAATTTGTTTTATTTGCGGCACTGGGCTTGAGACGTGCCATTTCTGAGAAGCATCCCGGCAGGGTTGTTCCAATTATTGTTGATATTAGATGAGTGATGCCGTTTAAATTAGATTTAAAATTACTCGCCTATTTTGCGATCATTACCTGTGGGGTAATGATGTGCTTTATTGCTTTTCGTTATTCCTTCCTTGTAGAGCAACTCCCAGAAGGCATGCATAGCTCCATGTATGCTGCGCTGTTATTGGAAGTATTGCAGGCCTTTGTTTTGGGCTCGCTGGTTTTCGGCGTGCTTACTCTGCTCATAAGAGAGTCTGTGATGAGTCCAATGCGTGCCTTACAAATAGCCAGGCAAACCCTCGACTCTATTCCCGACGCAGTGGTAATGACGGATGAAGACTTTCGTATCGTTGACGTGAATTCAGCGTTTGAATCTCTAACCGATTATCGCCGCGAAGATGTGCTGGGTAATCGCCCTCATATCAAGCTGGCGGAAAAAGAGAAAGGTGAAACGGTTTGGAAAAAGCTTCGTGAGAACTCTCAATGGTCGGGTGAGATAGTAATGCGCAGGAGGGGAAAGCTATCATTTTCGGCCTGTTTAAATTTCAGTGAGGTGTGGCATGGGGACAAACTGGCCTTTCATATTGGTGTTATCTCCGATATAACAGAAAAAAAGCAGGCGGAAGTAAAAATACAGCGTATGGCTCACTTCGATACGCTCACTGCCCTGCCCAACAGAAGTCATTTTCTTAACACCCTGAGGCATGAAATAAATGTTGCAGAGCGACGTTCGCGCACACTGGGTTTATTGTTTATTGATCTGGATAATTTTAATTGGGTGAACGATCGCCATGGGCAAGAGGTAGGCGATCGTTACCTGGAGTTAACAGCCAGAAAGCTAGAGGCGAGAGCTAGAAAAACTGATTTTGTATTTAGAATCGGAGGGGATGAATTTGCTGTTCTGGTAACAGAACTGGACAGCGAGGAGGCGCTGGAGGTACTGGCAAAAGCTTTAATTGCGGTGGTGCAAGAACCGGTTGGTTTTGATGGCAAGCGAATTCGAAGTGGTGCAAGTATCGGTATCGCGACCTATCCACGCGACGCCGAGAACGCTGAATCATTTATTATTCAGGCAGACACCGCTATGCACCAGGCTAAAGAGCTGGGTAGCAACAGTGTGGTATTTTTCTCCTCCGAATTAGAGCATAAAAGGAAAAATGCTCGCGAAGTTGAAGAAGCGCTTCGCGTGGCAATACGTAAAAATGAACTTGCTTTGTATTTCCAGCCTAAGATTCACTATAAAACCCAATTAATTGAGGGTAGTGACAGTAATGTCGAAATAGCGGCTAGCCGCGTACTGGGTGCTGAGGCTTTGCTGCGCTGGTTTCGGCCCGGCCACGACATTATGAATCCGGGCAGTTTTATTGATATCGCTGAGCAAAGCCGATTGATTCTGGATATAGGTGATTGGGTTCTTGAGTCAGCATGTAAACAGTTACAAAGCTGGCAAAACTCAAGCCTGGGGGATTTGACCCTGGCGGTTAATCTTTCACCCAGCCATTTAAATGGCGCCGACTTTGTTAGCAGCCTGGCGGAAAAAATACGGCGCTATAGCGTCGACCCCGCGAAGCTTGAGCTAGAAATTACCGAGAGTGCGGTAATTGAAAACATTGAACATTCGGTGGAAATTTTGAACCAGCTTAAAGCGCTGGGGGTGAGTATTGCCATGGATGATTTTGGCACAGGCTTCTCGTCTTTAAGCTACTTGAAGCAGTTGCCGATTGATGTCATAAAAATTGATCGCTCCTTCGTCAACCAGCTACCCAACGACGAGGACGACATCGTTATTGTCAATGCCATTTTTTCCATCAGTAAAGCCATGAACATTGAGGTGGTCGCAGAGGGCATAGAAAATCATGCACAACTGCAATTTTTACTAAACCAGGGCTGCGAGTACAGCCAGGGCTATTATCATTCTCGCCCACTACCCAGGGCGGATTTTGAGCATTGGGTGAGTATTTATAAATTACGTATTGAAAAAGCCATGACAGCCCTATCTCCCGGGCAGAGGCAGAATAAAGGTGCGTCGGTGGCTACACCGGGCTCCCCCTGAACCTTTCTGGTGCGCTCGCTAATTCTTAAACACCATTGACCCTTCGCAATTGACCCTTCGCAAATTACCAGCGCGCCATCATTAAGCGGTCGCATGAGGTTCATTCTTCCTGTGTATAATGGCCCCACTATAAAAACAAATTAATCAACACTAACGAATTAGGAAACTACCATGGTAAAACGAATTGGTGTGCTAACCAGTGGGGGTGATGCGCCGGGAATGAATGCTGCGGTGCGAGCTGTGGTTCGAAACGCAATCCACTACGACCTGGAGGTTTGCGGCATATATAACGGCTATTATGGTCTCTACCACGATGAAATTAAGCCCCTTGACCGGCGCTCTGTGTCTGACACTGTCAACCGAGGGGGTACATTCCTGGGTTCTGCTCGATTCCCTGAGTTTAAAGAAGAGGACGTTCGCAAAGAAGCCATAAGAAACCTCGATAAACACGGTATTGAAGCCTTGGTGGTTATCGGTGGCGATGGTTCCTATATGGGGGCTAAAAAGCTGACAGAGATGGGCTTCCCGTGCATAGGGATTCCCGGCACTATTGACAACGACGTAGCTGGAACCGATTACACTATTGGATATTACACAGCACTTAATACTGTGCTGGATGCGGTAGACCGGTTGCGAGACACCTCAACGTCCCACAAGCGTATTTCACTGGTGGAAATTATGGGGCGCCATTGCGGTGACCTCACGATCTTTTCGGCAATTTCCTGTGGCGCCGAGTATGCCATTGTTCCCGAAATGCCCTTTGATGAAGAATCCTTTCTTCAACAATTGAAAGAACAAGTGGTGCACGGCAAGGCACATGGCATTGTTTGTATTACTGAACTGATCACCGACGTAGTTAAACTTGCCGAGCGGATTGAACAGGAAACGGGGCTGGAGACACGTGCAACAGTATTGGGGCATATTCAGCGTGGGGGAGCACCAACAGCCTTCGACCGTGTACTTGCAAGTCGCTTGGGGGCATATGCTGTGGAACTGCTACGTGCAGGAGAAGGTGGCCGATGTGTGGGTATTCAGGCGAATGAGTTGGTTCACCACGATATCATTGAAGCGCTAACTAGTATGAAGCGCCCATTTAAGTCCTGTTTATTAGATCTCTGTCATCGTTTGGCTTGAGGCTGTCGGCGGCAAACTGCGAGAGTTTCTAATAGTTTTTCGCCCGTTAAAGGGGGCTCTTTCAGTTGAGATTATGTCGCAGGCTGAGCTTGCGGCGCACTTGTTACAGCTAGGCGATTAATTGCAGGTGCACAGTAATTTTTGCCAGTAATTCCAGCTTGGATACGGGTTTTATCAGGAAGTCGCTGCCACCAGCGGTGTAGCCTGCGTTGAGGTCTTTCTCTCGTGCATTGGCCGAGAGAAAGATCACCGGTAGTTGTTTAATACTGAAACGCTTACGTAATTCTTGGCAGGTGGCGTAGCCGTCTAGTTGCGCCATAATCACGTCCAGTAAAACCAGATCGATAGATGGATTGTTCTCAAGCACGCTTAATGCGCCTTCGCCACTTTCTTCCTCTATCACTTTGAATTTGGCACTTTTCAGCATTGTAGCCACTACCATTCGGTTAACCCTGTCGTCATCTACAAGCAATATTGTGAAGTCACTGGCGTTGGCGATCATACAGATTGCATCATTTTCCTTATATCCCAAAGATTTATCAAAGGAGGGTGCAAGCGAGGCGGGAATGATATTTGTGTCTTCCAGCTGGCGACGAATAAATTCTCTGTGCTTTTTGGCATTGCTTTCATGGGTTTTTTTCTTGTTGGTGTTTGCCTCGTTGAGGTAGATGGGCAGGTCGAAATGAACGTCTGTGCCACTCTGTTCAATCGATTTAATTGTGATCTCGCCGCCGTGGAGTTCAACCAGCTTTTTACATAGCGCCAAGCCAAGCCCCGTGCCAAAAAGCGTGTCATCTCCCGTGTCAATGCGCTGGAAGGGGAGGAATACCATGGCCAGCTTGTCAGTAGAAATACCGACACCACTGTCTTCTACAGAAACTTTTATGCGGTTTTTATGTACTTCTGCGCTTACAGTAATAAAGCCCTCGTTAGTGTATTTAATGGCGTTGCTTAGCAGGTTAATAAATATTTGCTGTAGCCTGTCTTCGTCTGCGTAAACGCGAGGCATATTGGCTGACAGCGCATTGATTAGCCGAATGGGCTTGCTTCTCAGCAGTGGTGCGAACAGTGGGATCAGCTGTTCTGTTAAGGCATGTAAGTCCACTGATTGCAGGTAGAGAGGATCTTCCTCTACAGATAATCGAGAGTATTCCATAATATCTTTTATCTGTGCAGAGAGTCGCTTCCCGCTACTGCGAATAGCTTCAAGCTGTTGAACGGTCTCTTTGTCAAAGCTTTCATCGTGGGTGTGCAGGGCCTCGGAAATTCCTACCATGCCATTGATAGGGGAACATAATTCATGAGTGACGTTGTTTAGAAATTCCTCTTTAACTTTGTCGAGTTCTACGATGCTTTGTTGGGCATGAGGGGCATAATTATTGCGTGACCGCTTGAAGCAGAATCTAGCAAGCAACAACAGAAGTAAAAGGGCGATTGTCAAATATACGGTGTAAGCCAATTTGCTATGCCACCAGGCTGGTAGCAGGCGTATGGCTAAGCGGGTTTCTTCGGTGCTCCAGAGGCCATCATTATTTGCAGCCTTAACATGTAAAGTGTAATTTCCGCTGGGCAGGTTGGTGTAGGTGGCTGTTCGGCTGCCTTGCAGCCAGTCGCTATCAAAGCCTTCCAACCAATAGCTGTATTGGTTTTGCTCCGGGGAGCGAAAATTTAAGGCTGCGAATTGGAAGCTCAGCATATTCTGTTGGTTATTTAGCTCAATAGAATCAGAGGTTTCAATGGATTGAGTGAGAGGAGAAAGCTCGTCGTGAATGCTGACGTTTTTGTTAAATATACGAAAATTGGTGATGAGCACTGGTGGTAACTGAGCATTTGGTTTCAGCGCCTCTGGGTCGAACAGCACAAAGCCTCTGGTATTGCCGAAAAACAGCTTGTTGTCGTATGTTCTCAGTGGCGTATTGCGATTAAACAGGTTTCCTGACAGCCCATTTTGCTGGCTATAATTTTGGAAGCTTTCTGTTTGCGGCTTGAATTTACTGATGCCTTGCTGACTGCTTAGCCAAAGGTTCCCTTTTTTGTCCCCGGTAATACCCGTTACTACGTTGTCAGCAAGCCCGTCTTTGGTGGAGTATGTTTTAAACTCTCCGCTGTTTGGGTCAAAGCGATTGAGCCCTCCGCCATGTGTGCCCACCCAGATAATGCCCTGGGCGTCTTGATAGAGGGAGATAACAAAATTATGGCTAAGGGAGGAACTCTGGTCCGTGGAGTGTTTGTGTCGAGTGAAAGTGCGGGTGGTTGGTTCGAGATGGAATAAGCCTCTATTTGAGCCCACCCATACACCACCGTGAGAATCTTCTAGTAACACTCTGGAGTAGAGCGAACGATCCCCATCCAGTTGATTGGGTGAAGGCAGATAGCGCTCAAAATCGTCGGTTTCTGGCCGGTAGCGATTTACACCCGCTTCAGTTGCTATCCAGAGTTGTTGCTCGCTGTCGAGCATGAGTGACCAGGGCTCCATGCCGAGTAAGGAGTTTGCCGCTCTTGTCTGGCGGTAGTGCTTGAATGTTCCTGAGCTAAAATCATAGCGATTGAGTCCGCCAGACCAGATGCCTATCCACAAGCCTTTTTCTCCATCCGGCGCTAGAGATAGAACGGTTTCTCCGCTTAAGCCACCGGCCTGGTCGGGGCTGTGGGTAATACGCTGGATGCTGTCATTTTTTCGATCAAAATAGTTAAGGCCATAACCTGTTCCCACCCAGATGTTGCCTTTGTTGTCCTCAAGAGAGCTGATGATGCCCCCGTCGGTGATGCTGTTGGGGTCGTCCGGATCATGAAGGTAGTTTTGAAATACAGCCGCTTGCTGATCCACCATATCGACACCGGATGGGAAGTAGCCCAGCCAGATATCACCAGTGCGGTCTTCAAATATGCGGTTTATCGCATAGTTGCCGGGGGCACTGGAGTCTTTGCTATTGTAGGAGTAACGGTATATCTGCTGGCTTTTCGCACTCACCAGCGAGATTGCCAGGCCGTCTCCGATCCACATATTCCCTTCTGAGTCCTGATGAATATCCCAAACCATACGACTTTTCTCATGGTTTTCGGCGTTGTGCTGATAGGGTGTGAAGTTGCCGCTCAAGCGGTCGTAAAGAAAAATACCGCCGCCGTAGGCTGCGATCCAAATTTGGTTTTGCTTGTCACAAAACACATGGCGTACATCCCGGTAGGTGTTACCGTCGCGAACCAGGTCGTTGAAGAAGTGCTGGAAGCTGCCATCCGTGCTGTTAAAGCGGCTGATCCCCTCCATACCGCCGACCCAGATAGCACCGTCCTGATCTTCTGCTATGGTCCAAACGGCGCGGTTTATGGCCTGGCCGGGATTACTCAATAGTTGGTAGCGAACGAATGATTGTTCTTGCCGGTTATATTGGAAGAGCCCATCCAGAGTCCCCAGCCACAAGTTGCTTTTAGAGTCTTCCAGTAAGGCGCGCACGTCTTCAGAATTGCTGGCTACCGTTGAATTTGGTTGCCGTATTAGAGAAAAATCGTCGCTTTCGGGGTGATACTTGTTGAGGCCTTCCTGCGTGGCCACCCAAAATGTACCATCGCTGTCCAGCAGCAGTGCATTGACATAGTTATGTGACAGGGAGCGAGAGTTACCTTCATCGAAGCGGTAGATTCTTAGTTGATAGCCATCGTAGCGAGCCAGGCCATTGTCGCCGCCGAACCACATAAAACCGGTAGCATCTTGCGCAATGTCGTTGATATAGCCGATTTTCTCCAGCTCGCCAGGGAGAATGTGTTCAAAGGAAAGGTTCGCGGCTTGGCTGTCGCTCAGAGCAAAAGACCAAGACCCTGTTGAGCAAAGCAGTAGTAGCAAAACTGCCTGCAATATTTTTTTAAGCGTTTGAGAGCGTAAGCGATTCATTTATCAGTCCGCGAGCTTGATCCTCCAATTCTAGCAGCTATTAAAGCAAATTGATTTACTGCTTGAAGGCTGCTAATAAAGCAGCTAAAAATATCTCAGCATGATGTTCACTTGACAGAATTATGGATTGAAAGGTGAGCACCCTTGGCTCAATATAGCCTAACACCAATCGCCGGCGACAAATTATGACAAGTCAAACCTTTTCTTCGATAGCCGAGGTTCAAGCGTATTTGCGACGCTATGCCAAAGCAAGAGACTGGGAGAAATTTCACGCTCCAAAAAACCTGAGCATGGCCTTGGCTGTTGAAGCTGCGGAGCTGATGGAGATCTTTCAATGGCTGCCGGAGGCGGGAGTGGAGCTTGAACAAGAGCAGCGTGAGAATATTCGTTCGGAAATGGCCGATGTGTTTATGTATTTGCTGCGTATGGCAGATGTACTGGATGTTGATCTTCTGGAAGCGGTGCAAGATAAGGCAGAGCTGAATGAAGCGCGCTACCCGGCTGACAGGGTAAAAGGTAGCTCAAAGAAATATACTCACTACACTTAACATGTAAAAAAGCAGGTTGCTCTATGTCGAAAGAACAAGCCATTGTTGGTGGTGGCTGGAAAGCCGTTATTAGTGTTCTGCGTTATGCCAGTAAAATTGGCCCGCTAAATTTATTACAAACCCTGCGATCGAAAAACGCCTGTAAAGCTTGTGCTTTTGGCACCGGTGGGCAAAGCGGGGGCTTCCGAAATGAAGCGCGCCGCGGCATAGAAGTGTGTAATAAAAATATTCAGGCTCACCTTAGTGACATCCGTGAGGGGATTCCAAACCAGGTATTTTTTCAGCGCTCAATAGACGAGCTATCGCGCCTGAGCGGAAAGGAATTGGAAGATTTAGGGCGACTGCTTACTCCGCTTCATAAAAAAGCTGGAGCCAGTCATTACTCGCCCGTATCTTATCAGCAGGCGCTAGCCATTCTCATGGAGAAATTCTCTACAACAAAACCCGAGCGCTCTTTCTTTTATGCCTCAGGCAGAAGCTCAAACGAAGCGGCTTTTTTGCTTCAGCTGTTTGCCCGCCTCTACGGCACCAACAATATTAATAATTGCTCCTACTATTGCCATCAGGCCTCAGGTGTTGGGCTCAATCACACCCTCGGCACAGGAACAGCCACCATTCGCTATGAGGATTTGGATAAGGCTGATTGTATATTTATATTTGGCGCTAACCCCGCCTCAAATCACCCCCGTTTTGTCAAAACCCTTATCCACTGCCGTCGTCGCGGTGCCAAGGTTATTGTGGTCAACCCTGCGCGAGAGCCCGGTATGGTGCGCTTTGCTTCTCCCAGCGATTGGCGCTCGATGGTAAAGGGTGGGGTGGACATTGCCAGTACCTATCTGCAACCCCACCTCGGTGGCGATATTGCTTTGTTGCAAGGTATTGCGAAATGGCTATTAGAAAATAAACACTGTGATGAAGAGTTTATTGCTGCACACACCGAGGGTTTTGAACAGTTTTCCGCAGGGGTGGAGGCGCTCAGCTGGGCAGAAATTGAGAAGAGCTCCGGGCTGGCGCTAGAGCAAATACTCGAAGTCGCGAAAGAGTACGCCTCTGCAAAATCGGCTGTTTTTAGTTGGAGCATGGGTTTAACGCATCACCAGCACGGCGTGGCAAATATTGAAACCCTTGTCGCGGTTGCCATGTTAAGGGGGATGATTGGCAAGCCCGGGGCAGGCCTATTGCCGCTGCGGGGCCATAGTAATATACAGGGCACGGGGTCCATGGGTTTTACGCCGCAACTGAAACAGGCGGTGGAAGCAAATTTACAGCAAAAGCTAGCGCATCAGCTGCCACAAGACGCGGGCCTGGATACCATGGCGTGTATGGAAGCCTCTGCTCGCGGTGAAATGGATATTGCTTTTATGTTGGGAGGCAATCTTTTAGCGTCCAACCCAGATACCCGTTTTGCAGAAAATGCATTAGATCAAGTCTCTTTAAAATGCTATGTAAACCCCACACTTAACATGAGTCATGTGGCAGGTGTGGAGGGTGAAGTACTTATATTACCGATAAAAGTGCGGGACGAAGAGCTGCAAGCCACAAGCCAGGAGAGCATGTTTAATTTTGTTCGCTTGAGCAACGGTGGGATAAATCGCTTCCCGCAATTGGAGTCAGAAGTCGAGTTAATTCGCAAGCTTGGTGAAGCCCTTATTCCCAAGGAAATATTTGATTTCAGTGTATTTGCAAGTCATCAAAGTATCAGAGAGTTTATTGCCGAGGTTGTTCCAGGCTTTGGTAAATTGCAGGAAATCGACGATTCACGAGAAGAGTTTCATATTGAAGGTCGCACCCTGCACAAGCCCGGTTTCGCGACTGAGAGCGGAAGGGGTAAATTTGTTTTTCATACCTTAATATCCCGTAGCCAGCCTGCGGCGTGGCGAAACTCGCAAGGGCAGCACGAGTTTCTAATGAGCTCTGTGCGCAGTGAGGGCCAGTTTAATTCAATTATTTTTGATGAGAGGGATACCTATCGTGGTCAGAATGATCGCTGGGTAGTACTAATGCACCCCGAGGACATGGAATATTGTGGCTATAAGGAAAATGCCACAGTGGATATTTGTACCGAGGTTGGTGAAATGAAAGGGCTGCGGGTAAAGCCTTTTGATGTGCGCAAGGGTAATATTTTATGTTACTACCCTGAGGCCAATATTCTGATTCCCAAGCAGGCCGACAAACGCAGCTATACTCCGGGCTTTAAATCAGTTGCTGTTCGGGTGTTATAGCGCTGAGCTCTGCTTTGCTGGGTCAAACCACAGGTTTTTCTGCGCCAGTGGTGTATGGGGTGGCAACATCGGATTATTGATGTGAATTACTGTCCGGTTTGCCAGCTTTGAGCGTCTGATATCTTCACCGAAGGTAGACTCAAACAGCGCTTCGAAAGAACCGTCGGCAAGTGCATTTTTCAGACCTTGCTCCAGAGCTTGCGCATGCCTTGGGTGTTTTTGGCTAACGAAAAAATAATACGCAGCGGGGTAGTGAATCACCAGATGGGGCTCTACCCTCAATGGCTCGTGCTGGAGCTGCTTGCTTTCTTTCCAAATTTCTATCACTGAGCGAGGGAAATGCTCAACCCGTTTACGCGTGACATATGCCACCATACTGCTCCAATCCTGAGTGAGCTGCACTTTGAACCCGCTAGCGATTAAAACTGGGGCATCAGGCCAGTCTGTACCCTGCGTACCTTTAAGCCTGAGTAATGAATCCAGGTCGTTTACTTTGGAAAATAGAGCGGTGTTTTCTTGGTGAATGAATAACAAGCGCCAGCCTATTAAACCCCGGTAAAGCGGGATACGAACCGGGAGCAACCTTGTTTCGTGGGCATTGTTTGTCATAAGCCAGTGAACATTGTAGCGCCCCTTCTCGAGAAAGATGGCACTGCGACTTTCGCTCATCGCTGGCATGCCGACGGTTGAAATGGAATATGCCTGGCCGCTCTTGCTCAGCGCCAGCTCCAGCAGGCTATGGAAGTATTTACCTCGCTCTGCGTAGTAGGGGGTGTCGGTGATCGGGTGTGTAAAGTGCAGCGTGTCACCGGGCTTGTCAGCCTGAGTGGTGGTGCTTAACACCATGGTTAGTGCCAAAGCCAGCAAGCGCCTGAGTGGTTTGAGAGGGCGATATTGGTAAGAGAGGGCGAGCTTACTGGAATTGTGCGCGACAGCGCGGCTTCGCAAATGAACCGCAGAGGCCCGTGGCGTTGAATGTTTATAAACTTGTTGCAAGCACGCCAAAAAGTCCAATAGCTAAGACCACACAGAAGGTTATCCCTGAATTATAGCGCTCCATTTCAACTGTGCTTCACAATTTAGCCAAGGCCACCTGCCTATACCAACACGCACGTAGCTTTGCCAGCTAGGCCAACTAGGCCAGAATAGTGCAATTACCCCCGATAGATTTGGCTTTATAAAGCGCTTCGTCCGCTTTTTTGAATGCTTCGGCAGAGTTGTAGCCTTGCTCGACCTCTGCAACGCCCACACTTATCGATAGTTTGTTGGTGGGGCTTGCCAAGGTTCCTGTTTCGTTGAGAGCTCGGCGAATATTTTCTGCCATGAGATAGGCGCTCGATGCCAGGGTATCGGGGCAGAGCAAGACAAACTCATCGCCCTCCCAGCGCCCCAGAATGTGATAGTCGCGAATGTTTTCATCAATGAGCTTGCTGATTTTTTTAAGAAAGTCGTCAGTTTCTTTAATGCCCAGTCGGTCTTTTGCCCGGGAATAGCCGTCTACGCTGAAAATCACCAGTGATACGGCCAGGTCCGGTGTGCGTTTTTGCAGTACTTTCTCAATGGCCAGAGTGAAGCCGTAGCGGTTCAGGGTGCCAGTTATGGGGTCAGTTTTGGAAAGCTGCTGGTACTGCTCCTTGGAGATGCGGAGCTCGTCATTTGCTTTGGTAAGTTCTGCCAGACGACGAGCGGCCTTCTGGCTGCGGCGAGTTAACTGAGCCCAGCGCGTGAGTGCAAAAACGAACAAGCCTCCTACCCAGATAGAAATAATTCCAAGATACCACTTCTCCTTGCTGATGAGTTCGGCAACAAACTCAATTTTGTTAACCGCGACGTTATGGCTTCCGAAGGGCAGGGGGTGGGCAAAGTCCAAACCAATATTGACAACATTATCGAACGCAGGGTGGCCCAGGTGGCGCGGTACTTCATGGTCGTCTACCCACCAGTCAGCGACCGAAAGCTCGCTCTTGTTAAGCGTAATTTGCTTTGTAAGGTCGGATATATTGAGTTGCACAGACATGAACTTACCTTCGTCATTTGGTGCAAAGTTGTTATCGTAGTTTCTTATGAAAAACCGTATTTTCTTTGCTGGCCCTTTGTAGGTTACCCAGAGATTGACCTGGTTGTAATTATCCAAGTCCATGCCTGTTTTCTCGTCTCCCGGCATAACAGAAATACCACAATAGGGGTAAGCAGCTCCCTGCGCCAGTTGGCACTGCCAAGTAAGAGCCTTTTCATTCAGCCACGTAGCCGTGCTGTTGCCACCGCTGTGGTTATCTGAAAACAGGTAGGTGATGGATTCCTCACGGTCAAAAGGGCTGTATGTACGCTTAGGCAGAAGCTCATGAGCCCATATTGCTGCGAGCGTAAGTAGGGGGGTGGCAAGCAGAAGCCTTATGATCGATCGGTTTTTCATGAGGGTCGTATATAAGTATGGATAAAAAACAGTATAGCTGGAAGTGAGAGAAATGGTGCCAAATTGGAGTGTTTGACACTGAAGATTGACAAGGATGCGCTATACCAGGGCTGGATGTATGCGTAAGGCTGCTGTGATGGCGAGGCGGCCTTCTCAAGTGCAAGTCGCCGCGCCAAGCTGGACTGAATTCCGAGGGAATTGGCGGGTCTTTACACTTCGCCAGCTTTTAAGTATACCTAAGGTTATTTTTTAAATGGGGGCCTTGTGTCTTAGTCTCTCGCTCGAAATTTCTGGAGCGCGTACAGCTTCGTTATGGGAGCTGAGCGCTAAAGGCAGAACAAGGGAGCCCGCGGTAAAGTTTGGCAAGCCTGATGCTAGATCCAGCCAGGCATTCGCAATTTATTAAAAGCTGTTTGATAATGCCGGCAATTTCTGTGGTAGAGCAAGCAATGGTAACCAGTAAACAGCAAACCGAGCATAACTCCGCTCCCTTGAGGCGCGGCTTGTCCCTGGCCGCTTGGCGGCGGATGCTCTTCAATTCTTCGCCAAAATATTGGGCTCTCGCCCTAGTTTTATTAGTGTGTAACTTACTCGCCTTCTTACCACGGGGGGTGTTGATTGTCTTGGGAAAAGTCCTGGGCCTGGTAATATATACTTTTTCTCCCAAGTTGCGGCACATTGCAAAAAGTAACATTGATGCCTGTTTTGGGAGACTTGCAGAAAATAGCCGGTTGAAATTGGAGAAAAGCAGCTTCAAAGAATTGGGCGTGTCTGTAATGGAAACCCTGATGATATGGTTTTGTAATGTAGAAACCTTGTACAGAAAAAAAGCACATATTGCCGGAGAAGAAAACCTCAATGCCGCTCTGGCTCAAGATAGAGGCATTATTTTGCTTGCCTGCCATCAGGGCAGCCTTGATATGAGTGCAAGCTTTGGTTCTTTTGTTTTTCGTCCTCATCGCAAGTATAGTTTTACCTATCGTCAGCCTAGTGACCGTTTGGTCGATTTTTTCCTGCGCCAGGCGCGAGGAAAATTTGGCGACAACTTTTTTTCCGTAAATAATTTGGTGGGTATACTAAGAGCGCTTAAGCGAGGTGGGGTTGTGTGGTATGCCCCAGACATTGAAGTAAAGAATAAAAATACAGTGTATGTGGATTTTTTTGGTGTGCCCGCCTCTACTACAATGGCCCTGGTCCGCATTGCTCAGTCCAGTAATGCGCTTGTACTTCCCTACGGGCACTACCGGAACGAAGACGGTAGCTATACATTGCAGTTTTACCCTTTGCTCGACAACTTTCCCAGCGGTGATGACGTGGCGGATACGCTAACAATGAATCAGGCTATTGAAACAATTGTAGAGCCATACCCGGATCGATATTGGTGGGTGATAAAGCGATTTAAAAACCGACCAGAAGGCGAGGCCAAGCTTTACTAGGTTCAGTTCATTTACCGAATCACGTGGCAGAATTTTTTAGCTCTGGTTTGCTTAGTGTGATTCGGTTTTTACCTTCATGTTTACTGCGGTACATGGCGCGATCGGCTTCCGACATCAACTGTTGCGCGCTCCCCCCTGCATGCCACTCCACCACACCCACACTCACGCCAATTTCGACCACATGAATTTCCTTTTCCGAATAAATTTTCATCGGCTGAATCAGTTTGGCTCGCTTTTTTTCTAATACAGACAGCAATTCGTCTGTGGACTTATAGTGGTGCAGCAGCAGAATAAACTCATCGCCACCTAAGCGGCCAGCGAAGTCTGTACGGCGCAGTTCCTTTCTCAGGCGTGTAGCTACCTGCCGCAGCAACTCATCACCTGCGCGGTGGCCAAGATTGTCGTTGACTTGCTTAAATCCATCCAGATCGAGCATGGCCACGGCAAACAAAGAGGTCTTTCGATTGCTGTGATCCACAGCGTGTTCCAACTTTTCAAAAATAGCGGAGCGGTTAGGTAAGCCAGTGAGGATATCGGTTTGGGCCTGGAGTTGTAACTGCAGGCGCAAACTATGTCGTTCGATAGCATAACTGAGTGTGCGAGAAAGTAGAGACGGGTTGATCTCGGATTTTGGCAGGTAATCTTCAGCGCCGAGCTTTATTGCATCCTCTCCAACGGCGTCGTTGTTAATACCGGTTAGAACGATTACCGGTACAGCGGGTGCGCCTGCGAGCATTTCGTTGAGTGTATCCAGCCCCTGTATTTCACCCAGCCCGAGGTCGAGTAAAATGATATCAAATTCCTGCTGGTTTACGCACAGCAGTGCTGAGCTCAGGTTCTCTTTATGGGTAATCTCGTATTCTCTGCGCTCGTCTTGCAGTAACAATTGCTTTACCAGGTAAATATCGTCGAGATCATCTTCGACAATAAGTATGCGTAAACATGGCGGTTTGCGGTCGCGCATTTCTTTAGAGAGATTGGGATTGTTCATTATTCCTCTGTTCATCCATATCCGTGCGATAAAGACTCACTACAGAAAACCAGTAGCTACACAAGCTTTCAACGGCATGAACCAGCTCCATATAGCTCCCTTTTTTTATAACCACAGAATTAGCGCCCATGCGATAGCAGTCGGCCAGGTCAGATCTTGCCTGGGAGGTGGTATAAATGATCACAGGGATATGACAGAACTGTTCCGTATGTTTCAGCTGGGTAAGAGCCTGCACACCGTCGATACCGGGGAGATTGATATCCAGCACGATTAAGTCTGGCAGGAGTTCCGTTTCCGTAATTACCTCCAGTAATTCATCTGCACTAAAAAAAAAGCGCAAGCTCGGCGGCGCCTTTAACGTTTCCAGTGCGTGCTGGAACAAGTATTGGTCGTCCGGATCATCGTCTATAAACCAAATGCAATGTGTTGAGTTTGTCTCCATAAAGCTTAAGCTCTATTTGCTTTCTGGCGGTAATTCAATGGTAAAGATAGCCCCACCACCGAAGTTGCTTCTGGCACTTATACTCCCTCCATGCGCTTTCACAATTTGCCGACACAGAGCCAGGCCCATACCTGAGCCGGGAATTTCTCGTCCAACCAGTCGTTTAAACGGTTCAAATATTTGCTCTGCGTATTGCAGGTGAAAGCCCTTGCCCTCGTCTGATACTGAGATTATTGTTTTGTTTCTCATTACCTCGGAGTCTATGCGTATTTTTGCAGGCTCATCTGGTTTTGCATATCGAATACTGTTGCTTATAAGATTGCGCAGTACCTGCTGGAAGCCACTAGCATCTACCGAGATTTTTGCATCGTTTAGCAATTCGATGCTTGCTCCACTTTCACTAATAATTTTGGACATGTCGTCCTTAACCAAGCATAGTAGTTGATCGAGGCTGGTGCTGACTTTGTCTATCTTGTTTCGTGAATAGCGCGAAAGCTGCAGCAGGCTGTCGATCATACCGCGCATGCGTTTTGCGGCGTCACTTATGCGGTTTAATTCGTAGCGTGCCTCGGGGTCGTCTACTTTACCAATAAGCCTGCGGTCCAGGCTGTCTGAAAAGGCGCTTATCTTTCTTAGGGGCTCCTGTAGGTCATGAGAGGCCGAGTATGCAAAACGCTCGAGGGAGGCATTCGATTCAGATAAGGCCTGTGCAACCGCTTTTCGGTCGGTTATATCTTCCACTACAACAATAAAATAACTATTATCTGCTTTATCTCCATTAACCAGAGATATTGTCAGGTTCGCCCAGAATATATCGTGCCCCTCTCGAATCAAACGCTTTTCAACGGAGTACTGTTTGATTTTTCCGGAACGCAACTCCTGCATTTGAATTTCGTCGATATCTCTGTCTTTGTCCAGTACGGATTTCTCGAAGGGAGCGCTCATAAGCGATTCGGGGCTGGTATTTAAAATATCGCATAATCGACGATTGGTTTTCAGCCACTTCCTGTCCAGTGAAATATGTGCGATGCCAACCGCAGCCTGCTCAAAAGTATTTTCAAAATTTTGTGCTAACTGCTTAATGCGATTTTCTCGCTCCTTTAGTTCTGAAATATTAAAAAACGAACCCAGCATAGTTGTTGCTGCACCGTTTGTATCTCGGGAATAAATAGAATCCCGGCTATAACACCAAATCCAATGGCCGTCTTTATGTTTAAAGCGATATTCAATGGCAACGCCACTGGGGGCGTCGCTATCAATTACCTCTCTCAGGTGTTTGGCGAAATCGTCCTGGTCTTCCGGGTGAACAAGAGGCAGAATGCCGGTAATATTCTGCACTAGCTGCAAGTCTTCCAGGTTGTAGCCCGTTATTTCGGTATATTGTTTGTTGATGAAGGTATTGTTAAAGTTTTTTAAATCAAATAGATAAGCACCGGCAAGGGATTTGTTAAGAAACTGGTTTAGAAAGTGGGTTTTTTGTGAAAGCTCTTCCTGTAAAGTTTTAATTTTGTTGATGTTTGTCAGGGTGCCAGACATAAGTATTGGGCGTTTACTTTTGTCAAAAATAGTATTGCCGCGAATATGAAGCCACTCGAATTCGCTCGAATCTGATATTCCGCGATAGATAACATCAAAAGTATCCTGCTCGTTAAAGTGCTTTGCCAATGCACGCTGCAGCATGGGTTTGTCATCCGGGTGAATATGTGCAAGCCACTGCTCAAATTGTGGCTGATCTTTTTCCGGGTGACAGCCAATCATGCGCATCATGCGAGCGCTAAACCAGACCTGATTGGTTTGTACGTTCCACTCCCACAATCCGTCGTTGGTTGCATCGATCGCACGTTTTATGCGGTTGGTGATTTCAGAGTTGGCGCTGTGTTGTGATAATACTTCGTCTGAAGCAATAACTGAGGCAAAGGCGTGTTTCTCCCCCTCGTATTCGTGTACCGATAAACTGATTTCGATGGCCACTTCACTTCTGTTTTTGGTTATTCCCTTAACGTAGCGCCCTGCAGCCATGGCATGTTTTTGTACCGGGTTTTTAAGATACTCACTGACCTGCAAGCTGTGATGCGCTTGCTGGCCTGTTGTCAGTAGTTGCGAGAGAGGGTGGTTAATAAGTTCTTCAGCATCGTAACCAAAGGTTCGCGCGAAAGTATGGTTGGCGAGTACGATGTTTTGTTTGGCATCCACAACTACCAGCCCCGTCGGGAATAAATCGAGCGCAAACTTAAAAATGGCATCTGCTTTCTGCTGTAGTTTCATGCGGCTTACCCGGGCCTGCTCTTCATGAGCCCGTTTATGCGCAGCTTCCAGTTCCGCACTGCTGGGTAGCCTCAGTGCGTAGGGCAATACTTTAAATAAGGTAATTGCTGTGGTGATTGAAACAAGCGCTGTGAGGGCTTTAGTGAGCCCATGGAGGCCGTAAACACCCTGCCAAATGGTTACAATACCCATCAGGTGAGTGATACCGCAGGCTAGAATAAACAGGGCGAACAGCAGAAATATCCAACGAAATTCCCGTATCTGTTTTTGCACCACAAAGTAGTACAGCGCAATAGGAATCGAGAAGTAGGAGACGGCGATAATGGCATCGGAAATAACGTGCGTCCAAAGTATTTCCGGTTGCCAGAGGTAGCAGTGTCCATGGGGCATGTAGTCCCCACGGAAGAATGGCACTAAGGCTTCATTCATAGATGAACATCCCTTTAGTTTTGCTGACTCATCTTGGGTTTATGGCTAAGTTTGGATCAGTGAACGAAGCATCGCCAGTTGATCGACCAATAATGTGAAGCGTTTATTCAAGAACACCCGTTAAACCCATGGGTAAATGTGGTGCGCGGAGCAAATATGATGCGCAAAATTTGAATGCTGAAAACACTTGCTCTGCACTTAAACACAGAAGTTGGCACTGCCAGGGTGCCCGTCTTGGCCAAAGGTGCACCATTGTGTGGCCATGTTGGGGCGGGCGATTGGCTCCTCGTCTGCTCACGCCCGCTAAAGCCTTATATTTGTTGAGAAATTTCACTGTGGCAGTGATTTTGCTCTGTTCCTTAAAACGTTCATTTAATTAAGTGTTTTATGGAAGCGACCACAGAAAATAGTACGCCGTCAGACAATGCCTCTGTGGTGCAATATCAGCGCAGCAACAACTCAGCGCCGGAGCAGGTACTTGTGCTTGGCTCTGGTCCCGTGGGGGTGCGTTTTTGTCATGATTATCTAAAACGGCGACCCTTTGCAGCCTTAACTCTGATCGGTGATGAAGCCGCACAGCCTTATAACAGAGTGCAGCTCTCCACCCTGCTGGCGGGCGAAGTGTCCATGGAAGATATCATCAACCCCTTGCCCGATGTTTCTCAGTTTCAAAATTTTAGACATGTTATCGCTCGTATTGTGACGATCGATTCGGCCAAACATTGTGTTACCGATAATCTTGGCGTTAGTTATAGCTACTCAAGGTTAGTACTTGCAGTAGGTTCAAGTGCGCACCTTCCCAATATTCCGAATGTGAGACAGCGTGGCGTTTACACCTTCAGAAATTTACGAGATACGGAGTTTCTCTATTCCCGGATTGCCAGCAGCCGTCATGTGGTGGTCGTGGGTGGTGGCTTACTCGGTATAGAAGCCGCGCGGGCGCTGCGCAGGGCAAATACCGAGGTTACTCTGGTGCACCAGGGGCAGCACTTGATGAACCGCCAGTTAAATGAGACTGCTGCGGGAATGTTACAGCGCAAAGTTGAAGCGGCAGGGATATCGGTAATTATCAATTCCGGCGCAAGAGAAGTATTGGGCGATGTTCGTGTGGAAGGTGTTCGCCTGCGGGATGGTACGGAGCTAGCCTGCGATACAGTGCTGTTATGCGCCGGAATAAAACCGAATATTGGCCTTGCTCGCCAATCGAAAATAAAAGTTGCCCGCGGCATAGTTGTTAACGACAAACTGGAGACCTCCGAACCTGATATATATGCGATCGGCGAGTGCTGTGAACACCGGGGAGCTACTTACGGGCTGGTAAACCCAGGGCTGGAACAGGCAGCGGTTGCCGCCGATTGTCTTGCCGACCTGGATGCACATTATATAGGCTCACTGGAAGTAAGCCGCCTAAAGGTGCTGGGAGAAACCGTCTGCAGTATGGGCGACATTGTCGATCCAGTTTTTCACGCCGGGCAAAGACAATGGGTATATCGCTCCAAGAGAAAAAATATTTATCGCAAAATTGTCGTTACCCGGGGAAAAATTACCGGGGCGCTTTGTTTTGGTGACTGGGATGAAATTCCCCGGGTGCAGGAAGCTTTTCAGTCCGAGCGAAAAATTCTGCCCTGGCAAATACTGCGGTTTCTGCTCACGGGCTACCTGTGGACAGAGGACACGGACGTTGCCCTTTGGCCGGCAAGTGCGGTTATTTGCCAGTGTAATTCCATCTCTCAAGGGCAACTGGTGGAGGCTATCAAGCAAGGTTGTACATCGGTGGCTGCGCTACGTGATAAAACTCGTGCTTCTTCAACCTGTGGTTCCTGTAAACCCTTGCTGCAATCTTTATTGGGTGAAAATGCCAGCCCGGAAAAACAGCTGGCTTGGCTGCCGACGCTGGCATTGAGCTGCCTGGCAATTATTTTTGCAGCAGTAGTGGTGTTAGTGCCGGGGCTCGAAGTTGGCGACAGCGTGCAAAACCCGGCTCCTTTTGAAAATATTTGGAACGATAAATTTAACAAGCAGGTGACCGGCTTCAGCTTGCTGGGGATGTCTCTGGTGGGCTTGTTTATGTCTTTGCGAAAGCGACTTAAATTTTCCCTTATGGAGAAGCTTGGCAACTATGGGTGGTGGCGTTTTGCTCATGTTTTCCTCGGCGCCGCTTGTGCTGGCTTGCTGTTTCTGCATACAGGCTTGCACCTTGGTGAGAACCTGAATTTTCTACTATTGATGAATTTCATTGCTGTTTTAATCCTCGGCGCCCTCACCGGGCTTGTGGTGTCCATGAGCCACTTATTATCACCACCCAACTCGCGCAAATTAAAAAGTTTCTGGAATTGGGCTCACACTCTGGTTGTTTGGCCGCTGCCCGCCTTGCTTGGTATTCACATACTCACAGTTTATTACTTTTAAAGGGGCCGGTAGAAAATGAAATATTGGATATGGGTCGCCTGGTTAGCGGTTGTTGTGAGCATTTTTTCTTACTACTCATGGCGGCTGTTTGCTACCGAAGAAAAAAGTGATTTTTTGATTGGTGAGACAAGCTACGGACATTATCAGATCGAAATGTCCTGCGACAGCTGTCATACCAGCGCATTTGGCGGAACGGAAGTGTTACAGGATGCCTGTGAAAACTGCCATGCTGCCGATCTGGAAATGGCGCACGACTCCCACCCGACAAAGAAATTTACCGATCCGCGTAATGCCGATCGCCTGGAGGTGGTGGATGCCCGCTATTGCGTAAGTTGCCATACAGAGCATCAACATGAGCAGACACGGGAGATGGGCGTAACGCTGCCGGATGACTATTGCTATCACTGCCATGAAGATATTGCCGAGGACAGGGAGAGCCATAAGGATCTGCCTTTTGATAGCTGTGCATCAGCCGGTTGTCATAACTTTCACGATAACCGGGCGCTCTACGAAAACTTCTTAATCGATAATGCCAATCAGCCCTGGTTACTGGAAATAGCAAATTTGGAAGTACCAAACGCGGCTAACAAAACCATCAAAGAAAACGCAGTGTCGCTTGGCCTGGCGGACGCCGATTTCACCAAAGCAAAGAAAGTGAATGTTACTGAAACAGTGCTTAACGATTGGGCGCACAGCAGTCATGCTGCGGCCGGCGTTAATTGCATGGGCTGTCACCAGGGTGAAGATAAGGAGTGGATAGAAAAACCGGGTCATGAACAATGCGGCAGTTGTCACGCCAATGAGGTGCAGACATTTACCGAAGGTAAGCACGGAATGCGACTCTCAACGGTGCTTAGCAAACCATTAAAGCCCATGAGTCCCTCTGAGTCTCATATGAAATTCACCGAAACGGGGCAGCAGTCGCACCAAAACTGTGTAGCTTGTCATCAGTCACATACTTTTGATCGTGTTTTCGCTGCCACGGAGGCCTGCTTGGATTGCCATGCAGATGAGCACTCGCTTGCTTTTCTGGACTCACCTCACGGGCAGCTCTGGCAGGCCAATAAAAGTGATAAAGAAACGGCTGCAGAGCAGGTGAGCTGTGCCACATGCCACATGCCTCGCATGGTTAAAGGCAAGGGTGAAAAACAAATCGTTAGTGTAAATCACAACCAGAATTTTAACCTGAAACCCAATGAAAAAATGATCCGATCCGTGTGCATGGATTGTCATGGCCTGGGATTTGCAATTAACGCCATAGCCGATGAAGCACTCATTAAAAACAATTTTAACGGCCAGCCGGGTGTAGAAATTGAGTCTATCGATTGGGCTCTAAAACGAGAAGAATGAAACATTTAGGAGCTAAGATATTATGAAATTGGTACAAACACTTATTATTTCTGCATCGCTTGCACTATTACTGTCCAGCTGTGGTGAAGAAAAAGCGGGGGGCATTGAACCTTCCGTGTACACCGATTCTTTGTTTGCGGTAATGAAAGCAGACCGCACAAACTACACCAAATTAATTGTCGCCCGCCTTGGGCCCAAGGGGGCAGATGCGATTTACCCTGTCGAGCACTGGAAAGATGTTGAAAATGGTGCACCCTTACCTGCTCAAATGTTCCGAGCGGGTTCAGAAGCTGTTCGCGACCTTACCGATAAATTTACTTACACGCTGCAATCCGAGTGGCCAATCAACAAACAGAATGCGCCCAGTACTCCCATGGAAGAGGAAGGCTTAAAGTTTATTGCGGCCAATCCTGGAGAAAACTTTTACGGTACAGAGAAGCTGGGTGATAAATCCTATTTCACCGCAGTTTATCCAGATGTTGCGGTTGCTGAAGCTTGCGTAAGTTGTCACAACGATCACAAAGACACACCCCGTAGTGATTTTAAAATTGGCGATGTTATGGGCGGTGTTGTAATTCGCGTACCTCTGTAAATTGTTCTTACAGAGTATTAAGCCCCAACTCCGAGAGATTTTTTACCGTGAGAAAGCAATTATTTAGCGTGTTGATCATTGCTTTATGCGCTGCCTGTTCAGAGAAGGAGCCTGCCTTGCCTGCAGCTCCTTCTGCAGGTGAGGTGCTGTTTACCAAAAACTGCAAGGTTTGCCATGCTCAAGGTTTGAACGGCGCACCTATAGTGGGTAATAAGGCTATGTGGGCCGGGAGGAAGGATCAAGGCCTCGAGGTTCTGGTGCAGCACGCCAGTGAAGGCTATGGGCTAATGCCCGCAAAAGGTGGCAATACAGAATTAAGCAAAGAAGAAATCACTCTGGCTATTGAATATATGCTGAGTACATTAAATTAAAGTGGAGAGAAAGTACGATGTCTGTTTATGAGAAAATTGGTGGTTCTGCTGCTGTCGATGCTGCAGTGGATATTTTCTACCGCAAGGTGTTAGCCGATGATCGCATCAGTGAATTTTTTGATACGGTTGATATGGAAGCGCAGCATGCAAAGCAAAAAGCCTTTTTAACCATGGCGTTTGGCGGCCCCAATTCATATAGCGGTAAGGATATGCGTGAAGCACATAAGCACATGAATCTTACTGAAGAGCATTTTAATGCTGTTGCAGAGAACCTGGTAGGCACACTTACAGAATTGGAAGTGCCGCAAGAGTATATTGACGAAATCGTCGGTATTGCGCTTAGCGTAAAGGACGATGTTCTAAATAAATAGTAAAACGTATTATGACCGCCATTGTTCATTACCAAAGCACCGCAGTTCCTCTGGACCATGGCGAAACAGTGCTAGATGCACTGCTGAGGTCCGGTTTTGATATCCCTCACGGGTGCAAAGCCGGAGCTTGTCACGCCTGTATGCTGCAATCTGAATCAGAGCTGCCTGCTACAGCTCAAGCGGGTTTAAAAGAAAACCAGAAGTCACTGGGTTATTTTCTTGCCTGTCAATGTAAGCCTGCCGAAGCCATTACCATAGCGGGTGCGGCTGAGGCTACTAAACGAAGCTCAGCAGAAGTCATTTCGATACAATCCTTGAGTAAATCTGTAGTGCGGCTGCAGCTAAAAGCAGATTTTAAATATATCGCAGGGCAGTATATTAACCTCTGGAAAGATCCCCTTACCTGTCGCTCTTACTCTTTAGCCAGTATTCCAACAGAAGACAATATTCTTGAGCTGCATATTAAAATTTTCGAGCATGGTGTTTTCGGCCAATGGATAGAAAATGATTTGAGGCCGGGTGACAAGGTAGATATATCCGGGCCAATGGGTGAATGCTTCTATTCCGGCGATAAGTCCTCTCCCTTGCTCATGCTTGCCATGGGAACGGGCCTGGCGCCCATCTACGGTATTCTGCAGGATGCTCTCGTTAAGGGGCATGTGGGTAAAATCAATATTGTTGCTGCTGCACGGGATGCCAATGATCTCTATTACCTGGATTTGCTAAGCAATATGGCAAAGTTTAACCCTCAATTAAACACCCACTTCGTCGCCCAATGTAGTGATGGCCGGGAAAATGTAACGGAAGCGGATGTTTACAGCTATGTAAAGGCGGAGTTTTCATCCACAAAGGGCTATCGTGTTTATCTTTGTGGCGGTGAAAACTTTGTTAAGAAAATGAAGCGGCAGGCGTTTCTGGCAGGAGCGAATATGCCGGATATATATGCGGATGTGTTTCTGGCTTTTGGTGAATAAATATCGAGCACTTGTTTAAGCCCCGCGATCTGTGAGCAGTAAATAGGGCTGCCTCTATGCAATAGCTGTGAGATAAAACCTTCTCTATGATGAAATAGAGCGGCTAAAAAGCAGCTCATAGTGTACCTATTTCATTGAGCGATACTTTAAAATCAAGCTAATAATTTCATGATCACTTGTTGTGGATGATAGTGAATCGTCCATAGACCTTCTTTGCGGCAAGTGGATATTGAATTTACTGCGAAGAACATCTGCCACTTCAGTATCTGAGTTTGGGTCGAAGGTTTTACCTGCAAAAATACATATTCGTTCATGTATAAAACTTTTTTCACCAGCTGTCATAATTTTCCTTTATTTTGTTACCGCAATCTAAACCCGGGCATGTGTATCACTTCAAAAGTAAGCAGTACAGTTGCTGGCGGAAATAGTTTGCTGTCGAAGCCCTGAGTCTTGGGTGTTTCAGGGCTGATTATATAAGGGGTACTTCTCGTGCTAACTGTGTGCTTGGTGCTCAGCCATTTAAAAACTAAGCTCGCTCTACAAGGCACTCATGCCCGCCCATTTCGAACTCACGGCAGATCAATGGGCGAAGGTCGTAAATTGTGCAGAGCATTGTTTCTCGGTTAAGCGCAGCGCACCACCCGTCGCTCAAGCGTGCCATGCTCATAGCGCCCCATTGATCCAGTTCCACAAACTCCTCCGGCACGCCAGTATCAGTGATCAACAGTACTTCCAGGCGGCAACAATTCGCTCTGCAATTACTGCAGCTTACCTTATTGTCGGGAAAATTGATTACGTCTATTGTCATGGGTTCTTGTAGTGTCTTTGTTACAGAGTGCAAGCGGAGCCATACGGAGGATACTAACGCGCTTGTAAAACCGCTATAAGCGCAACAGATACTTAGCTGCCATTGCTAGTGAACTAAGCGTCGCCCTTCACACAAACATAGACCGAATTACTGGATTCGCAATTTTGAAAAGGGTTGTAAAAATAAATCACGTGCGATTCTACATGCTCAAATACCGTTTTTAGCAGCTCTTCGAAACTTTTTTCCGGTAAATTCTGCGACCACATAGCAAAAACCCCCTTGGGTTTAAGCTGTTCTGCCATAAGTGATAAGTTTTTTGTAGAGTAAAAGCTGGCGTTACCTGAATTAAGAAATTCGGTTGGGGAGTGGTCTATATCTAACAGTATGGCATCAACGGTTTTATTTTTCCCCTCGGGGGTAAAACCGACGCCTGGATTGGTGGCCAACTCAAAAAAACTGCCGTGCACATAGTGATTTCGTGCGTCAGCGTTGAGTATTTTTCCAAGCGGCACCTGCTCATTTTTGTGCCAGTTTATGACGGTATCCAGGGCGTCGACCACAAACAGTTCTTCAATTCGTTGGTCTTTCAGTGCTGCTACGGCAGTGTAGCCCAAGCCAAGGCCGCCTACGACCACACTGAGCTTGTCGCCTTGCAAGGCAGCGAGGCCGAGGGTAGCCAAGGCCTCTTCAGCCTCAACAAACAAACTCGACATTAGAAACTCTTCGCCTAACTTGACCTCATAGATGTCCCTATCACCAAATGCGGGTAAACGTCGGCGACGCAAGGATATAAGGCCAAGGGCAGAGGGCTGGCTATCAATTTCTTCGAGCATTGGGGGCATGGTGGGGAAGGCCTGATGTGTGCTGCTTGTTTGTGCGAGTGCCACATCATACAAGAGGGTGTGCATAGTTCAAGAATTGATTGCCTTCTCTTGGCTCCGTTAGGCTGAGGCGACTATGAGCGGTCTTTAGATCATTTTTGGGCGGATGTTTAGCACTAGCTTAAAGGTAGCATTTCTTTTTCTGGCCATTTAGTTTCAGGCTTTCGTGCAAAGAGACTTATTTTCTCTACCGCCCGAGTTAGTGGCTTCAACCAGGTATAGAAATAGAGGAAGCCCTTATTAATGGATGTTAATAAGGGCTTGGCAAGGGTAGAAAAATACCGCTGTTGCGTGACGCCATAACAAGGGGGCGGTATATTTGCTTCCGCCCCTGCAATATGGAAAGCCGGCTCGCTGCATGCAAGCCGGGAATTAAACCATTTACTCGCAGCTTAGCGTCGGTATTTCTGCAGCGCCTTCTGGCTTGGTTCCCTGGAAACCGAAGGAGGCCGATTGCCCCGGTTGCAGGGTAGCGTTCCAGCTCAAGCTGGATGCAGTGTAAGGTGCAGAGCTGCTGAGCTTCGCATTCCACAGCTTGCTTACTTCCGCTCCTCCCTCATAGCTCCAGCTCACTGTCCATGCCTTGCTGGCGGCTGAGCCAGTATTGGTGATGGTAATGGCGGCTGTGAAGCCATTTCCCCAGTCGTTGCTAATTTTGTATTCACACGCTTTCTCTGCCTCTCCCGGTGCAGGTGTTACCTCCGGCGTAGGAGTAACTTCAGGTGTGGGAGTAACTTCAGGTGTGGGAGTAACTTCAGGTGTGGGAGTAACTTCAGGTGTGGGAGTAACTTCAGGTGTGGGAGTAACTTCGGGCGTAGGAGTAACCTCGGGCGTAGGAGTAACCTCGGGTGTAGGAGTGGGTTCACTGGGCACTATGCCGTAGGGCTCCGCTAAGGACGCGCAGGTATCTTCGCCGATACAGCTGCGATCAGCTTCATAGCCCCAGCCGCTGGTCTGGCTTAGGCAGAGAGGGTAAATCGTGCCGTACCAGTTACACTGGCCTGCGTCATGAAGTTTGGGCTCATTTTTATCCAGCCCCATAAAGCGAATAGCTGCAGCAGCATTTACAGGCAGGTTGTGTGGAACACCTTGTAGGCTGATGGCTTCTACCGGCGCCGTATCTGAGTCATTTCCATAACGTGTTCTTGTCCAATTGCTTTCCGGAGAGTCAACTAACACAGGATTGTCGCTAATGCTGTGAGTGTTGGTCCACTGCTTAATTTCCTCACCGAAGTTGTTGTAGTGCAGGATCGTGTCTTCGGTACCGTGCCACAATTGAATTCTTGGCCATGGCCCTGTGTAGTTGGGGTTTGCATCCCGCACTGCATCACCCCATTGGTCGGCAGTGCGAATTAAATTTCCGCTGGAACAGGTGCCGTTCCATTCCGAGTCGCCGCCGGTAGCAAAGCAGGTGTATGGCACGCCCGCAAAAACCACACCGGCTTTAAAAACGTCTGGGTAAAGTGCAAGCAATACATTAGTCATCATTGCACCGGAAGAAACGCCCGTTACAAATATTTCGTCGGCGTTTATATCGTAGTTTGCCAGCACATAGTCAACCATCGACATAATCGCAAGGGGGTCACTGCCGCCGTTGCGAGTCAAGGCTTCCGGTGACGCTACATCGAAGCATTTACTTGCGCGGGTGACGGAAGGGTAGATTACGGCAAAGCCGTATTTATCGGCCAGCGTGGCGAACTGGCTACCGGAAAAAAAAGCCGGGCCGGAACCGGTACAGTAATGAACCGCAACAAGTAAGGGAGCGTTTTCACTCATTGTTTCCGGGATATAAAGGTACATATCGAGATCGCTGGGATTTTCGCCAAAACTATTGACCTGTTCCAAGCTGGCGGCAAGGGTATAACTTGCCATTAGCGCAGACGCTACTGTAATAAACGCCATGAATGAATGTGTTATTTTTTTATACATGCTGGTTCCTGCTGCAAATTTTGATTGTTAGTGAGATGTGCAGAATGTTTATGTGCAACAGGAGAGACTAATGAAAATTCATTATAAAAACGCATTGGTACTGCAAATAAACGAAAAGTGTTAAAGAAAAAGCGTATTTATTGTAGATACTACAAACGAATAAGATTAAGTACTTGACTCCGAGGGCTTTGTTGCGCCTAGTGCCAGCGTACTAAAGGGGCAATATACTTTAGTGCATGGTAGCAAACCATAAGCACCTTTAAGCCAGAGCCAGAAAGAGAGTACAAGTAGCAGACCCCGGTATATTTATGCTTGGAAGACCTAAACAACAGCTTCTATAGGCATGATACTTCTCTTCACACTACAATGCTTTAATTCACTTTTGCTTGTATCTTGGATTAAGGTAGTTAAAAACCGAATAACGTTCATTTAACGAGGCAGCTACCCCAAACGTAAAGGGTAAATGTATTCAGCTCAAACAAAATATTAAGTGACATTTGCGAAATATTTCGGCATCTATAGCGCTTTATCGGCACCTTCCTAGACATAAATTATATTGAATTAGTGCATTGCTTTTTAATATCGCGCTGGAGCGAGCGTGTTCTCCTGTTCCCGCTATATTGGTTAAAAATTCACATGCGAGCTGTGAATTTATGGTTTTTTAAATTCGGCCCCAAGGCTACTTTTTAATATCAATTGGCGTCGTTTTTTTAACAGGAAAGACACCGATAGATCCACCCAACCAAAAGAGCAGATAATATGGATTTTAATAGCTATTTACGATTAAAGAGTGTGCTTACTACAGCAACAATTGGTGTTGCAATAGCTGGTTTTGCCAGCGCTAGTTTTGCGCAGCAAAGAGAAGATATTAAAACACTAAAATATGAGGCAACACCCGTGAAGCGGGCAGAGATTACTCGTCAACTGTTACCTCCAGTTAAAAATGTTCGAGTATTTGAGCTTGAAAAACACACCGAAAGCGGTTTTAACGCAGTAACGATGATAGAGTTTGAGCGCGACGCCAAGCATAGTGTGCTTAAAGAGGGTAGTTTTGTATCGGTCATTGATGGTAAAAAAATACTTTTTAATGATTTTGGCAAAGAGGCCGATGTGCGAGAAGATGATGGTATTTTTTCCGGTTTTGCAAAAGTCGACTTCGAAGGCATAGAAAAATATGATGCCAGGCTGAAGCAGAGCTTGGATAGAAAAGACGGTTTTCTTATAAAAACCTTTAGCGGCAGGGTTGTTAAAAAAACGCGAAAGACGAATTTTAACGAGCTGCAGTTCGAGCTAGAAAAGCAGCTATTGCAAGATAGTTTGCTCAATGCCCGTGAGTTAAAGCTCGCTAACGGTCTTGTTGCCTTTAATCGTCCCAGCCTGAGTGTGTTGCTTTCGGCTATTCCTTTTACTGCGGATGAAAATAAAGTGCTGGGTATAAACACGCCATCGGTGGTTGCGCATCCCGATTTCACTTATGACCCCTGCGATACAGATGGCACTGGCAACGACAGCGATCCAGACGCTCCCTGGTCATTTAAAATGCTAATGTCGAAATTGAATCAGGGAACGGGTTTAAGTGATCAGGAATTTATTCATGAATGGTTGATGAACTGGCGCGTTAACGGCAACATCAATGGCTTTACCATCAACGCCCGCCCCAATATCATTGATTACTTCTCCGGCTGGGACGGTGCTAATGCCGCCACTTTGGATATCGATAATCTTCCCTTCCGCTTGCTCGCGGTAATGAACCGACTAGACTTGGCCAAGGTCAGTTATTTAAGCGCTACAGAGGGTGAAACCCGGTTTGTGTTTGGCCTGCTCAACCCTAACACTTGTGCGCCTGCCGGGGTATTTGACGAATTGACGGTGATCTTCGAGTACGGTGATACCGCTGATACTTGCTCCACCATTAAAAGTCGTGCACAGCAATGGTTGGATCTGGACAACTTAACACCCGGTACGGCCGCTTACATGAATGCGCTTAAGGCAATTACCGACGATGTTTCCGAACCGCCAAATGCGCCTGCAACACTTAACCAGCTGCGCACCAACGATTTTGCTTTCGATGGACTGGGTGCATTCACCTTACCATGGGAGTTACGTGAATTTATCGTCGATAGTGGTACTGGCTTATTGGTTCCCGACACTATAAAACAAACCCCGGACGAGAGTTTTAGAACGGGTAATGCAACGACCGCGCTGTTCATGAAAAACGAAGCGAACGATATCCTCTGCGAAACTCATGTGGTAACTAACAATTACAACAACGCCAGTTTTTTGGGAGCGAGTATTGAATACCTGGGGTCCAGTTTTTGGAGTGCGCCAGTGAACCCTGCTGATTTACCTGGGGCCTATCCCGCTTGTTATCAATCGTCGATTTCTGGTGTGGCTGGTGGCTTACCGCTTTCTGCCGAGATTCATAGTGAGGTAAGACATAAGCTTTCAATTAACACCTGTGATGATTGCCACGCGCGTGAAACCAATACTGGCTTCACCCATGTCGATCCCGCAAGTCGAAATTTTTCAGGCTTTATGACCGGCAACATCGTTAACGATCCCCTGCTGGGCAGTGTGGGAAGTGGCGGACTCGAAAGAGAGTTTGATGACTTGCAGCGCCGTGGTCAAATCGTGCAAGACTTTGCCTCAAAGCAATGTTCGGGCGGGCTGATTTTCAATTCGAGCATCATTAGCGCCAGTTTACCCTCGGTATTCACACACTGATAAATGCATTGGGGTGTGCTTTAAAACACGCTCCGAGTTTTTCTTTGCAAAAAAAAGCCATACTCAAAAGAGTATGGCTTTCTGCTTTAAAAGCGGGGCTACAGAGAAACGTAGCCCCTGACTATAGGCGTTGTTACGCCTTAGTCGATACTGTTTAAATAGTTCTCCAGCATGGTGTATCCAATTTCATCGGTATCGTTTCTGTCGTTGGGGTTGGAAGGGTCTAAACCTTCTGCAAGTTCCCACTCGTCTGGCATGCCGTCATGGTCACTATCCTGTGGCGCTGGTGTGCTGTTAAGCGCTGGCCAGCCGCCCACTTCTTCCTGTGACTCGATGATGCCATTTTTACCGTAGAGGGCGGTACCAGTGCGTACTTCCTCGATTATGCGGGCATCAACAGCGTCTCGCGACTTGGATGCGCCCACGTGTGCCAGTACCGATTCGTAAGCTTCTTCTGCGGTTTCCTGATTAATAGGCATAGAAGGCCAGGGCTCATCAAGTTTTGCAGCCTGGTTGGCAGGTTGTACACCGCCATCCCAGTTGTCGGCGCTAACTTTAGAATTGCCTACCACGTAGTTGTCGGCCACATAAAACTTACCGATGTCGTTGTCGCCGTCGCGGGTGGTTGGATTAATAATACGGCTGCTAACACCACTGGAGGTTGCCGGCCCTGGTTTGTAGTAGTTGGCTACCATGTTGATATTGGAGAAATTAAATTTATCATTACCTACCTGGTTCTGTTCGCCGCCGTAGGCACTGTTATAGCCCCAGTTGTAGATGACGTTATTACGATAATCCACATTACCTGCGCCCGATGCAAAGCGTATTGAACGGCTTACGTTGTGAGCAATAAGGTTATGGTGATGGGTGCTATACGGTGAGCCCCAAATACCGGCGAAGCCATGATCGCCTCCACGGTTGAGTGTTTCCGATACCAGACACCATTGAATCGTTACATTTTCGCCATGGTAAAGAGACATTGTCTCGTCGTCCCCCCAGCTTGCTGAGACATGATCCAGAATTATGTTTTTTTGATATCGCATGGAAATAGCATCAGCATCGTTTTTCAGCAGGTCGCCGAAGCGGGAGCGAATGTAGCGGATAATGACGTTGTCAGCTTTAATCACCAGTGGGTACCTTTTTAAGGTAATTCCGTCACCGGGAGCTGTTTGCCCTGCGATGGTGATATCTGAATTGGAAATCGACAGCGTGCTTTTTAAGTCAATGGTTCCTGAAACACGAAAGACGATCGTTCTTGCACCGGAGGCCTGAATAGCGGCCCGAAGGCTGCCTGCACCGGAATCATTTAAATTAGTGACTTCGTAGACTTTACCCCCTCGTCCACCTGTTGTGTATTTACCGTAGCCTTCGGCTCCAGGAAATGCCACTAGTTCCTGGGACGGTGGTGTAGTGGGTTCTACAGTGGGCGTTGCTGTTGGTTCTGCCGTTGGCGTTGCTGTTGGTTCCACAGTTGGCGTCGCAGTGGGCTCTGCACTTGGTGTTGTAGTGGGTTCTACAGTGGGCGTTGCCGTTGGTTCGGCAGTCGGCGTTGCAGTCGGTTCCGCAGTTGGTGTTGCTGTTGGTTCGGCAGTGGGAACATAAATATCACAGTCGGCTGGGTTAATGCCGCTACCAGCGATGGTTAATGAGTCAATATTTGCAAGGCCTTCAGCTGTTTCCGCAGTCAAAACGATTTCATTTACACCAGCAGAGAGTTCAACGATTGCGCCATCGATTGTCCAGCTTGCCCAGGCACCCGTTGTTGGGAATTCGACCGAAGCTTCAGCTGAGCCATTCACGCTTACAGATCCCATGCGGCTATTGCTTGACCCGCTTGCGTAACGCCATTCCAGCATGTAAGTGCTTGGTTCTTGCACCTCAACTCGCCATGATATTGTGCGGCCTTTTGCATTTTGTGTGTTAGCAAAACCGCTACCGGTAAAGCCATTGTGGTTGCTGTCTATGGAGCCATCAGCGCCACAAAATCCAGCGGCATTTTCCTGCAACACAATATCGTCACTGGCGGGAACTTCGCTAGGCTGGGATGTTGGGGCGATTGTGGGTGCAGGTGTTGGCGCGCTAGTGGGTGTTAGTGTGGGTGTTAGTGTGGGGGCACTTGTGGGTAATGGCGTTGGAGCGCTTGTTGGTGTGGGGCTTGGCTCTCCAATCGCGGTATTTGAGAATTCGCAGGTTTTTCTGGTGCCATAAATGGGATCGCCGAAGGTTTTATTGTTGCATGCAATGCTACCCGCTGCGATTAAATAGTTGTATTTGCTATTTGCACCGTAGCGCACTTCGCGGGTGCCAGAGAAGCTGCAGGTATCGCCTTCATCTGCGCAGTAAGTATAGTTATCGGCTGTTTGTGCAAAGCTGCTATGGGAAAGCCCTGCTAGCAAGACTAAGGGCAGTGCGGATGGAAGCACCTTAACCGTTAGTTTCCACTTGGTTTTATTTGACGTACTCATTATCAATTTCCTTTATGAGAGGTTCGTTAATTAACATTGTTGAATATTTAGGGTTTTCCCTTTGGTACCTCTCCTACTTAAAAAATGGTCCTTTTCCTGGTTTTTTGATTTTAAATCTCATAGTTGTTAACTGTTTTTATGGTCTGTATTTTATGTCTATAAGTCTGGCCATAAATATATAGCGGTAGTTGTTATTTAATGATTTGGTCATAGCTTTTAGCTAGCTGTCCCCGGTTTTAATTTTTATTTTTATAGTTTGTTTTTCTACTGAGAGTTGTTTGTATGCATGGCGAATAAGTAGGTGGGTTTGAATGGCGGCCGTTTCGTGATTTAGCGCTCTATCTTCTAATAGTGTGGCGTGACTCAATTGTTTTTTATAGGTTAATTATTTTTGAGAACTTAATCATGTGGTCGTCACTGGTTTGTAGTGGTCGCAAATATACCCTTTTGGCTTTATTTATCCATCAGTAAATACAGGTCTATTTCACAGATTTAAAAGAATGCTGCTATTAAACCGTATTTGTTTTTGGCTTATATAAAATAGAGGATTTGTGTCACTATGTGTACGTGATGTGAGCCCCGTTAAAAGGTGTTTCGTATCACGTCGGTTGCTGTTGCTGTGAGAATATGGGGTGAATATTCTAGCTGGGGCCTGTTAACAGATGCTGGTGTAAAATATACGATAAAAGCCTTAAGCTCCGGTAGCCCAAAAGTCTTCCAGCTTTTCTTTAACCGCATTGGCAGAACTGCAAAATTGTAGCCCCCAGCCTTCAGGCAATAATTTTTTATAGTCCGAGCGCCCCAGGCGGGGCTCCACAAACAGCACCACACCTTTGTCTTTCTCCGAACGTATAACTCTACCAGCGGTTTGCATAAGCCGAATGAAGCCTGGGAATTGATAGGCATACTGATAGGGGTTTTTTCCGCACTTTGCGAAGTAGTCTGCCATAAGCTTTTGCTCCTCACTGGGCTGCGGCATGCCGGTGCCGATAATCATGCAGCCTATTAGGCTGTCTCCGGGATAGTCCACCGCTTCGGAAAAAATGCCGCCGAGGATAGCAAAGGCGAGTTGAGGACTGTTTGCCTTAAAATTATTTATAAAAGCCTGCCGTTCTTCGTCATCGAGCTTATCTTGCTGAAGCATTACTTCAATTTCGGGATGGCTTTCCCTAAAACACTCATAGGTCATTTTTAAATAGGCGAATGAGGGGAAAAATATCAGGTAGTTTCCTGGTTTTGTCGAGCTGTAGATATAAATTAATTCAACCAGGGCTTGTAGGGATTGTTCGCGCTTGTCCCAGTGAGTGCTGATGAAATTTGTACACAGGCTTAACTGGTTTTCTGGCGGGAACCAGCAGGGTATGTGTGCAACTGCGGTGTTTTCATCAAGGCCTATTTGCTGCCTGCTAAACGCTATGGGTTGTAAAGTGGCAGAGAAGCCCACAAGACTTTTTACTTTGGTGTGTAGTGCTCTTAAATACGCCGAGCCGTCTACACAGCGTAGTTTTAGATTATTGCCAGCTTCGTTTTTGTCCACAATAAAGCCATGTGCACTGGATTTAAGCTGTGCGATCGCGATAAAACGGTAGAGCTGTTTTACCCAGTGTCTTAAGCTTGATGCGTTCTCGCCGATAAGACCACCGGCGAAGCCCTTGTCGCCGGTTTTTTGTAGCTGGGCCAGTAACTCATACAGGCAGTGGTGAAGCGATTGAGGAATAAGCGGAGAGCCGTCTTTCTCATTTTCGAAGGGGTGTTCGTCGATACTGTTTATTTGCCGGCTTAAGCGTGCCAAAGGTTTTGCCAAACCTTTAAATGCACTGGGCAGCGCTCTGGCTACCTGCTGGCATAAGGCTGCGTCTAGTTCGCCCGAGTACATATCTCTAGCTCTCGCTGGCAGGTTATGAACTTCGTCGATTAAAACCACCCGCGACTTTTGTGCCTGTTCGAGAAACGCCAGGCGAACTAAAGGGTCGTAAACATAATTGACGTCGGCAATTACAAGAGAAAACCAGCCAACAAGTTGAATGGAGAGTTCAAAGGGGCAAAGCTCGTGTTTTTGCGCCAGGCTTTGCAGTGCCGCCGGTGTAAGCTTGCTTAGGTGAAGAGCTTCTTCTCTGGCTGCCGGGAGTCTGTCGTAAAAACCGATGGTTCTATTACATATTCCGCGTTCGCTCTGGCACTGTTTATTTATTGCGGGGTCGCTGGACAAGCAGGGGCAGGCTTTATCCTTTGCCTGTAGTACCAGCACATCCAGCTTGTCACCAAGCTTGAGCTGTTCAAGTGCGTCCAGTGCGTTATGTTGCGCCGAACCTTTGGGTGTGAGGTAGAGTATCTGTTGCGTATATTTTTCCGAATAGGCTTTTAAGGCCGGGAACAGTACGCTGAGTGTTTTTCCTGTCCCTGTGGGGGCCTCAATAAGGAGTGCGTCACTGTCTCGCAGCTTTCTAAAAACCTCAATTGCCAGCTCCCGCTGGCCAGGCCGGTATTGTTTGTAGGGAAATTTTAGTGCTTTGCTGGCCTCCAAAGCCTGCTGTTTTTTTGCTTGTAAGGCCCGCCACCATGTGCAGTAAATTTCCAGTAGCTGCTGGCAATACGCGATACAGTGTTCACTGGAAATTTCTTCGTCTTCGCTGTAGATCTGTTTCGATAAAAGGTCGTAATAGGTAATGCGGATAATTAATTTTTGTAAGCCTGCGTAATCTTGCGCCAGGGAAAACAAGGCCCCATAAACCTTTAGCTGCGCCCAGTGAATCGCTTTTCGCTCGGGGGGTAAGAGGTGGCCGGGGCCGTAACAGGTTTTAATTTCTTCAATAATGGGTGGCGAGCTGGAGGTGTTGAGCAGGTCTATTCTTCCACCCAGGCTAATGCTTAGCTCATTAACCTTGGTATCGTAGCGTACAGCATGTTCGGCAAGCCATTCCGGGTCGCGGGATTTTTGTATTTGTTTGTGTCCCCGTTGACCTTCCTGGGCATCTGGCCCAAGTAATTCTTCATGAAACAGGTCGCCGCTTCGTGCGCTAAACTGTACCAGTTCTGTCACGCTCAGCTTTATATCGGCGCTGTCAGAGCCATCTGACATGAGTAACTCGGCAAGGAATTTTATGTTGCTGAAAATAATCAAACCAGCGAGCTTGATTATCCTGTACTTTATCGCCCGGCCCTTTAACTTCTATCAGTTGGTAGCCGCCTTCTTGAGGGAAGTGCACCAAATCGGGAAATCCGTTGCGATTTTCTTTTGGGTTGTGCCACAAGCGTTTAAAAATGGCCTGCCAATGGCAAAAGGGAATTCGCTGTAGTGCCAACATAAGTGCCAGCATAAGTGCCTGTTCGCTTTCTTCAAGCCAGCTAATAAAGGGGTTGGCTATTCCCTTTTTTTGCCTGTAAAAGTGCAGCGCCTGCTCTGGTGATTCAAGCCACTGTTTCAGTTGCTTCCAGCCACTGGCTATTTGCGCTTGTCGCCGTGCAGAAAACTGCTGGTCATATAAATCGTGGGGTTGCGACTGGAACTTATGGGTAAATGCTCCTGGCACATCAGCAAAAACAGCGGGCCAAAACACCAGGCCAAAGAGGCTTAAAAAAAACTGATTCTCCAGGTAATAGCATGTTCCTTGCTGGCTGTAGTGCATACTTACAGCCTGTTCTACAGAAAGCGTTGTTGTGGCAAGTTGCAGAGTTTCTGTTGTTAAATGCTTTATTGACGGCTTCGTAAGTTGTGTTGTTGGGGAATAGGCTGTGCGACTTGAGGCTTTGTTTATTCTTGCCAGAAAAGCTTGTGCGAATCTTATTTCCGCGTCGGAGCCGGTTTTTAATAGCTGATTGCCGAGCTCGCAAGCCTGTTCCGTTTTTTCCTGCTTGTGCAGAATCCTGATTTGGCGCTCTCGGCTTGGCGGCTGTTCACAATGCTGGTAGATAGACAGGGCAGCATCGTTGGCGCCCAAGCGCTCTAGTTGCCGCGCAACCGTGAGGTGCGCACGTTGTATGCGCCGGTTGAGCACACGTTCAACATAGCTGTTGCCCGAAATTGTTTGAATTGCCGGCAGGCGATGGAGTAAGGAAACAAGCTGGGCTGCATCGTAGGGTTTTAAATCCAGTAAATCTTCTTGCAGGGTGTAATAGCTTAGCATGCTATTCACTTGTTCTCGTTTTTCAAAAAAACGGGATTGCTTATGTATGCGATAGGCTTCGAATTGCGTGATGCCAAGTTCCACTGTAATAAAGTCTGTTAAATCTTGCCGACCGTTGCCGAAAAACAACAGCTTGTAGGTAGAGAATATTTGCCTGCAGTTTATTTTTACCAGGGTATCGTCACAGCTGGACAGCACATTGGGCAGTAGGTAGTCGTCCTCAGCCAGGTGTTCTTTTAACAGGTTTTTTGGGGTGTTTTTTAAATCGTTTCGCTTAAGCAGTTGTAGCCACTCTGCTTTAGTAAAGAGCGGAAAAATGTCGTCAAGCCTTGCACTCAGGGGTTCGCTGATCAAGTCTTCGCTTAGCAGTATGGCGGTGGCCAGATGGGTATCGCCGATTTCAGTGTAGCGGATTTTGCTTAGCCGAAATAAATCGCCCTTTCTGCTTAGCAGGCGAACCAGAAGGGCTTGTGCATTGCTATCCAAGGCGATAAAACGCCGGTAGAAGCTAAGCTCTGCCGGCGTGAGTAAATCATCGTAGAGGGCATAAACTGTGCTGATCAGCGAGACAAAATTGTCCAGATAGTACAGGGGAGCTGCCTGGTAGGGGGCATTCTCAGCGGGCACATCACTGGAGATCGGATTGGTCGAACCTAATGCCATAACAGCCTCCTTTTACAGAAAGGCACTGTATATAAAAACAGTTCTGTTTTCAAGGCCTAGCTATAGCACCAGAATTTTTATTCAGGCGATGAATAGCACTTGGAAACCTCATCCTCGCTGCCCTGGCCCGTATGCTCCAGCTCTTGTGTGCGCCGATAAAACAGATCGTGCATCCCCTGGGATTTACCGCTGTCCAGTTCGGCCTCACCTACGAAGCGAATTCGTTGCGCCATGTTTGGGTTTGCTGGCAGAGCCTGCCCCTGTTTTTCTTCCGCACAGCCTTCACGCAAGCCGGAGCATTGATAACAAACGCCTTTTTTACTCACCAGCGCACAGAGATCGTCAAAGCTGTTTTGCATACTTGCTCTGGCTTTAGCGAGGGTATGGCGGAAGACGGATTCGCTCAGCCCCATTTTCTTTGCGCTTTCTCGGTTGGTGAGGCCAAGAAACTCGCGGTAAACCAGGCTGACATTCTGCTCTGCTGGCAGGGAGCGAGCGACGCAGCTCCAGCAGTAGGCAATGTGTTCGTGCACGTCGAACTCAAACTCCACTTGATTAATCGCCTGGTAAACCTCTGCACCCCACTCAGGGTTTTCGTAGCAAACATTGCCATAAATAACCTGGGCACGTGTGCGCCAGGCTTTCTGCTTTCGCAAAAAATCCAGGCTCAAGTTTACGCCTATGGCACACAGCCAGGTGCCAAAATTTGAATCGCCTTTATAGCTGCCAAGGGCAGTGGCAGCTTTTAAAAGGCTTTCCTGATAGAGTTCATCGGTATCGTCCGGGTGCCCTACGGTTTTGCGAATAATATTGCGCAGCCGGGAGCGGTAGATGTTTACCAACACAGCAAAGGCTTTCTCGTCTCCCGCTTTTGCTTGTGCCACCAAGGCGGGTTCGTTGTGCTGAGCGGCGCTAGCTGTAGCTGTTTTGCTTGGGGGTATAGTGTTGAAGGTCATATCAGGCTACCTGTGTTTGCTCAAACCTACTGCAAGCCGAGGCTTTTTGCCACCATGCCAGCAAATGAGGGTTTTGCGCGAGCAAGTCATCAAAACCCTGCCCGCCGAGCGCATAGTCAATGGCTGGGGACAAATATAAATCCGCAAGGCCGGGCTGTGCTCCCGCCATAAAGGGGTGCCTGGCAAGATTTTGGTCCAGAATTTTTAGGTATTCGCCGGTACGTTCCGGCCAGCTTTGCGAAGCTTCTTGAGGCTTTCCCTTTATGAGCACGGGTGCCAGGTAATCAATAAAAGCACTTATCCATTGTATAGATATGGCCTTTTCTTTGGCGGATGTTGGCAGCATTTTTACTGCTGGCTCCATATCTTCCAGGTAGCTGCAAATAGCGAGTGATTCGAATAGTACAAAGCCCTCGTGTTCCATTATTGGCATACGTAAAAAGGGATGCAGAGCCCTGTGGGATTGCGTGCGGAACTCCAGTGGCTTGAGGCTGTATTTAATGTTTTTGTGCAGGCATACCATTTCTACCGTGCGCAAGTAGGTACTGCCTGCAAAGCCATAAAGGTTTAGATGTTTCATGTCTATCTCCGTTTTTGTTGCATGTACAGAGTTAGACGGTATTTCGGTATAAAGCTGCCAAACCTTTGATTTGTATGGGTTATTTTTATTAGGTGGCCCAGGCGCGCTGTTGGCTGTTCTGCTCGTGTACCTGGCGGTTGAGTGTCCATAAATCGTACAAAATACCAAGGCCAAACAGGCCGAGCGTAAACAGATAGATAATGCCGCTAAGCCATTTGCCCATGTACATGCGGTGAATGCCAAAGATACCGGTAAAGAACAGCAACAGCCAGGCTACGCTGTAGTCCGTCTCGCCCATGATGTAGGTGTTATCGGCCTCTTGCTCCATGGAGGGTATGAGAAAGAAGTCGATAATCCAGCCAACAAAAAACAGGCCCAGGGTAAAAAACCAGATTGTGCCCGTTACCGGCCTGCCGAAGTAAAAGCGGTGCGCGCCCATAAAGCCGAATATCCATGCTATATAGCCAACGGCAAGTGAGTGTGAATCGTTCTTTTCCATTTGTATCCTTTGTAGTCTGTAAATTTGCGGGTGTTCTTGACTTGCTTTTAGTTACGTTTAGTTGCTTTTAAGTCTTAATACAGAATACGTGCCAATATGTAAGTGCTTGAAAATAAAGAATTAATTATGTGCGCTAAGCGCTGAGTTAGTAAACTAGACCAAGGCTTGGTTAATTTTGTCAATGCGTCATTAAGCCAGTGGGTAGGTTAAAAAGCTGAAATGAATAATGTTCACCAGAAAATGCAGTGCTATAGCCATAAGTAAACGACCGCTCAAGGCAAATATAAACCCGTAGGCTAGCCCGGCAAGCAGGTATACGGCGAATACTCTGCCATCGCCAATAGCGTGGGTAAGGGTGAAGAGCAGCGCGGTGACTACTGCGGCTATGCTCTGCCTAAGCGCAGAGGAGCTAATGCGCCTCCCGAGCACTCTGCTTATCTGTAATTGAAAAAGTAAGCGCATAAATACTTCTTCGGAGACGCAGGTTATCAGGAGATTCACCACCGCGAACACAGCAATATAATTTAATGCTTTCAATTGCAGCTGCAGGCCCAGTAGAGGGATGGCCACAACAAAAATTAAACAACAAAAGCTGAGTACGAGGCCGAGGCTTACTATAAGTGAACGTTTTTTTAGCGAGTGTAGTTGTGCTGCCAGCAGCACAAGCGCTAGATAGCCAGCGAAAGCCTTGCCAAGATTTAAATACAAGTCGAAGGGCAGGGCTTTTGCGCTGAATAAGAGCGGATAATTAAAGCCCTCGGGGCGGAACAGGCCTATGGCCAGGCCAAGTACAACAGCGCACAACCAAAAAAATGCCCTTTGCCACACTGGCTTGTTGCCAGCCTTAACAAAAATATGAAGAGCGCAAGCAAATATAACAAGTAAGCTTAAAAGCTCATAGGGCAGCAGGCCAGCCAGCGCCGATAGCGCTGCGGCAAGTAGTAACAAGCCAATGCTTGTGTAATAGGGTGCAGGGATGAGCATGTTAAGCTTAATAATACATGACCTACTTAAGGTGTGTGTAGAGTGAGAGTAAACAATAAAAAGCAGCTGCTCTGCGTGTGGCTTTTGCTGTGCATTTTTATTTAGCTTTTGTTGGTCGCCTGGCGCGATAAAAACCTTGCTATTCCACCTTATTAAGTAAAGACTGGCTTATACAAAATTTTACCTCTTTATTATGTCTTCCAGCCACCCTGTAAAAGTTTTGGTTTTTGGCGCTTCGGGTTATATCGGTAGCTACCTGGTACCAGAATTGCTAAAACACCCTTTTAACATTCGTGCCAGTTCACGCAATAAAGCCTTGCTCGCCGCTCGGCAATGGCAAGGCGTTGAGCTAGTGCAAGCCGACGCTCTCGATCCAGAATCGCTGCTAAAAGCAATGGCGGGTGTTGACCTTGCCTACTATCTTGTTCATTCAATGGGCGAGGGCAAGAACTTCGCTAAAACGGATTTACGCGCTGCCGAGAATTTTGCCAAAGCGGCAGAAAAAAGTGGCCTTAAACATATTATTTATCTGGGTGGACTGGTACCGGAAAACGCAAAGTCTGAGCACATTAACTCCCGCCGCGAAACGGGTGAGCGTTTGCGTAGCGCCGGTTCTGTGCCTGTTACGGAGCTTCGTGCTGGCATCGTGGTTGGGCCAGGCTCCGCCGCCTTCGAGGTGATGCGAGACCTGGTCTTTCATTTGCCGCTTATGATTACACCCAAATGGGTAAGATCTTTTTCTCCTCCCATTGCGCTGGAGAATTTATTGAGCTACCTCGTGCAACTCGCTCTGCGAAAAGAAGCTTACAATAAAATATTTGATGCTGCGGGGCCGGAAAGCCTGAATTATCAGCAAATGATGAACAGCCTGGCTGAGGTTGCCGGCCGTAGAAAGCCCCTTATTTTACCGGTACCTTTTCTTTCGCCTAAACTGTCTTCTTACTGGTTAAAATACGTAAGCTCTGTACCCACCAATATTGCCCGCGCACTCATTGATGGTTTGAAGCACGATTTTTTTGCGGATGACCAAAGCCTGAGAGAACTGGTTCCACAAGCGTTATACGATTTTCGCAGCAGCGTGGAGCGAGTGTTTAGCATGGAGCAGCAGCATGCCGTGCAATCGCGCTGGGTGGAAGGCGCGTTTAGAATACGAAAGCAACGCATCGATTATGCCTACTACGCAAAAAAAGCGGGCGGCTCGGCCATTGCAAATGCAAGGCCCGAACAGGTTTGGCAAGTACTATCGACTATTGGTGGAACACAGCGCTACTTTTATTTGAATGGCTTGTGGACACTGCGTGAAACGCTGGATTGGTTGATAGGTGGCCCGGGCCTTAATCGGCAGCGACGGCACCCGGCTGAGTTAAGGCTTGGCGACAAAGTAGATTCCTGGACTGTGATTGGGCTAGAGCCCTACAAGCGGCTCACGTTGGCCTTTGGTATGCGTGCACCTGGCGCAGGTGTGTTGGAGTTTGAACTTAGCGAGCGAGATAAGTCACAATGTGAAATTACCGCAAAGGCCTATTGGCATCCCGCTGGAGCGCCTGGTTTACTCTATTGGTATTCTCTGGAGCTTGCACACCTTGTTATTTTTAAAGGTATGACCGAAGCTATTGCCCGGCAGGCAGAGGGTATAGCTGGCGCAGAGAATAATTAGCCCTGCCATGCAAGAGCGGCGGCTAAGCTTAAATATTCTGTCCGCTGAATATTTCGCGCTAAGGACTTTAACAAATTAGTTTTTCCCTATGCAGCATGAAGTAAATACTGTTTTAAACAGGCTTTATAAAAGTGAGTCCTCCAAATTAATTGCAGTACTCATAAGGGTCTTTGGGCCGGAAAACATCGATCTAGCTGAAGACACCTTACAGGATGCATTCAATAGAGCGCTGCATAACTGGCGAGAACATGGTATCCCCCCTAAGCCCGCAGCATGGTTGATGCAGACCGCGAAAAACCGCGCGATTGATATCATTCGAGCAAATAAAAATGCCCTTAAGTTTTCGGCGGATTTATCCCGCTATTTGGAAAGCGAGTGGTCTCTAAGTTGTGCGGTTGAGAGTGAATTTAAAGAAGAAAAAATTCAGGACGACCAGCTACGTATGATGTTTATGTGCTGCCGTGAAGATCTTAGTGTGGCCAATCAAATCCCTCTTTTGTTAAAACTGCTCTGCGGTTTTAGCACCACGGCTGTTTCTAGAGCTCTGCTAATACCCGAGGCGACGGTAAAGAAACGCTTGCTGCGAACTCGACAGCAATTGAAAGGCGCTGCTTTTGACATGCCACCACCGGAAAAAATGTCATCGGCCTTAAATACCGTGCATACCGTAATCTATTTGCTGTTTAACGAGGGTTTTCACAGCTCTGGGGGCAAGGAAGTGATTAATCGCCTATTTTGTATGGAAGCATTGGGCTTGGCGAAACTGTTGATAGAAACACCCGCGATTGCCAATAGAGATACCTATTCGCTATTAGCCTTGTTGAATTTCCATATGGCAAGACTTGATTCCAGGCTGGACGAGCAGGGGCAAGCTATTCCCCTGGATATGCAGGACCGACGACTGTGGAGCAAAGAGCTAGTAATACAAGGTGATGCGCTGCTGGCTAAAGCAAGAGAGTATGTTCAGGACGATGCCAATGGACGATTTTTCTATGAGGCCTTAATCGCCCGTGAGCATTGCCAATCTACGTCATTCGACGCTACCAATTGGCCTGCAATTGTTTATTATTACTTTAAGCTGATAGCGATCACTCAATCCCCGCTGGCAATGCTTAATCAGGCAATAGCAATTGCATACAGTGGCAGTAATGAACTGGCGATAAAGCGAGTGACTGAATTGCAAGAAAACAAGACCTTCAAAAACTCTCACTTACCCTTAGCCACGCTCGCCCACTTATATGCTAAAGCCGGAAGCCGCCAACAAGCAATGCGCCATGCAGAAGCTGCCATGGCCTTAGGTGGAACCGCCCTTGAACAGGCATTAATGCTGAAGCAAATAGAGCGCCATTTAACGCTCAACCTGAGTGCCTAAGCTGCCATACTCATCATTAAAAATCCACAAAATGCTGCATTGCTTGGCGCCAGACTTTTATCCACCAGTGAGCGCATTTCAAAAATTACCTCCCTGTAATGCTGATAAAACTCCCAGCTAGGCTGGGGCTTGTACAACAGCCCGTTTAATTCAAAATATTCTATAATTCCCTTTGCCGTGCTGGGCTTTACAAAAACTTCATCCATGGGTTTGTAGTAGTTTGGGATTATTGTAATCAAGGACCATTTTGCCAGCTTATGTGTTTGCAAAAAATTGAGTTGCTCGTTAAATCCATTTTTTTGGCTGCCGTGTAAATATTTTTTTAAACCATTGCTTAAAGACGATAAGTCTCCACCTGGAGAAGAGCTCAGCGCGTCCTTAAACCTGGGTTTTTCGAACATAGAAATCATTGAGGAGCGGCTAACTATTGTTGCCATTTGTGTCGTGATAGTGGCTGGGTCTGAAAAGCAAGCCCTCGTGAAGCTCTGTTGAGCCAAGCTAATCATCTGATCCATTTTGTGTTTTTTGCCAACACTGACCAGTTCGGGGTGCAAGAAACCGCCGGGATACCTGGCGAAGAACGCTTTTTCCGCTCGCTTGAGTTTACTTTTATTCATAGAAAGCTGAACCTCTTGGAGAGACTGACCTAAACTCTCCGAATTAGAATGGCTTTATCCCAATTTCATGATTTCACGAACTTCCACACTCATAATGGGGGCATCAAAAATGGGGCAGCCTTTGCTTATTTCCACGGCTTGCTCAAGGCTCTCTGCTTTTATAATGCTATAGCCACTTACCAGCTCCTTTAGTTCTGAGGCTGCGATATCTGTAACAAGCATGTCCTTAGCAATGCGCTTACCTGCAAAATGCAGAGGGGAGCCGCCATTAGCGAGATTACCTTGCTGTTCCAGCTTGGCAAACCAGGCGCCCCAAGCTTCCATAATCTCTGCCATGCTTGCATCATCTTTGCGAAAATCCGGGTCGCCACCTTTGTAAATTAACATGTACTCATTCATAAAATTCTCCTGATAAAATGACAAACCCCGTGTACGGGGTGAGTATCGCCGGTTCGTCTGGAATAACGCGGCGAAGCTTGTGAGATCATATCTCGCTTATATAACGAGTGAGGGTTTAAAAGGGAGACATTGGATGGAAAATAGTTTTTATTGCTATTTTAGTACTCTAGGCAGCCATATCATGGCGGTAAGTACACCTACCCCCACAGCCATATAGACAGTACCCACACTAATGGCTAGAGAGGCTAGTATATTCATATTTCTCTGTTTCATATCTTTCGCACGAAAATAGAGCTCCAGAACGGCTAGAGGTAGCATATATTGTGCAAAGGCGGCGAAAACAAGAAACGGGCCGCTAAAATCGCTGCGGTTTATTCCCCAGCCACCTGTAAGTAGAAACCAGCCAAAAGTGAGTATTCTGAGAAACCATACAGCGCTTACAAGCATAAACAAGCGCAGGGCCCAGCGTTGATGGAGCAAATATTGCCGTTTGAGCGCATAGTAAATAACAACAGGCGAAAAGATAAGAATCAAAACGCCACCAAGGCTGGTGCCAATTTCCTGAGGTAAGCTTCCTATCACGCGCTCACGGGCAAAGGTTAAATAGAGGCCTGCAAGGCTTACCACAATAGCAGTGCACACATAAATGCGGCCGTTCCAGCGATGAAACGCAGGGTAGCGCTTTCGTATCGCGGGTAACAACTGCAGGGTGCCCCCAGCGATAATAAACATCGCCAGTAAGATATGCATAACTATGGCTATATTTCCGGTGGAATCTCCGGGTATATATCCATTGGGCAAATGTGTATCAGCAAAACCAGGAATCCCCTTTGCCAAAAAACGTTTGCCATAGAAGCCGGCAATGTACAAAACAAATAGCCACTGCCCGGCTATGGTAAGCGTGAGCCATAACCTTGCTGTGATATTCAGTAGTTTTACCGAAGTGAATGTAGCCACGCTGAGTGTTTCCTTTCGATATCGTCGTTTTGTTGTAAGCCTCATGTACCGGCGTGCACATAATCCGGGTTAGTGTTATCACATCACAAGGCGCAGTGGACTAGCGCGGCGCGAAAGGTGATTTGGCGGCCTAAAGTAATAATCTGGAGATCAACCCTCAACTACAGGTAAGCTTACATCGTTTTATTTGCTCTATTTACCTTACCCCAGCAAGGGTAGTGACAGTTAAGCCACTTGATAAATATGAGTTTAATTGCCTTGTGCTTGCTCTTGGGCTTAGCCGATATCATTAAGTGATCTGGGTGAAGTTTTGGTGAGTGCGCCGCTTCTTAGCCTACCTGGCCACAAAATACTGATTACTTTAGCTAAGTCCGTTGAGTTAAAGCGTAGCTATAAAAAAATAGCTATAAAAATTAGCTAAAATTGTTAACTAAACAGGCTAGTAAAAAAGTTTAGCCGCTATCGCGAAAACGAGGTGATATCGCAAGCTGTTAGCGGGTGATTGCATAAAGCCAAAGAGTACGCCTCACTTGCTGCCTTTTCGTCTTCTTTCCAGCATCGGCCTTCGCGTTATATATTTCCAAAATGAATTTAAAATTGCTGGGTGAATTGGGTACCATCGTTGATACAGGCCTAAATGCGTGGCCTTCGAGAAATAGTTGGCGCGATGACTTACTATTTGCGGGTTATACTTTGTTCAGATGTCGTGTGCTGGTATATCAGCCACTGAATCGTGTTGATGCGGGCGCCAGGAGGTTTATCACTTTAAGATAAGGGAGTAGGTGTTGTTAAGGTATACTAATCCGGAATAGGTGTTCGCGAGACCGTAGTATACGGAGAGGTGTGTATGGGTTAGATTCAATATTTAGCTGATCGAAAGGCTTTTTTTATTGCTTCGCCAAATTACACCGTACGCTATACCAAGCAAAATCTAGATATACGCTGCGTTGGCAAAAGAAAATATAATTTTAATATAGGGGGCTTGGTTTGAAAAAATACATGTTTATAGTGCTTATTTTTCTTCTCTCGGGTTGTGCTGCAACTAATGTCAAAGATGGTAGTGATGTTGACGATATTAACGAGGGTAAAGACGCTACTGTTAGTGAGGTACCGTTTTCAAAGAGGGTTTATTATCTTCAGCATAAACTTATAAGCAAGTGGCTTTTTGAAACGGACGGAGCTTTCTTCTTTGATATGAAAAATGGGAACGCCAGCCAGCTATTTCAGGCTGCCTCAGAAATAGTTAGCCCAGAATATGCGGACGAACTATATATAACTCCCATTGAAGGTCGCGAGGCTGTTTCAATAAGGTTTTCAGAGCCCGAGGCATATGCGAATTGCTACTATTCGATAATCACAAAAGATGGCGATGAGTTTTCATACTACACCTACGAAAAAGCGATGAGTTTTGGAAGTGAGCCCGTTGTTGGTGTGGTTGGAGGTTGGGATAGCAAAGGGGATCATAGTAATTACGGTCCGCGTAGCTACCGAAGTGAGGAAGACTTTATTAAGGATGTTTTGCAGTCTGACTAAGCGACTAATAAATATTTTCAGTTTTCTGTGGGGCTACACTGCTTGGTATGATCGGTATTTGTCCGTCATTGCAAAAATAGGCGCCTCAATTAAAATTCAACTAAAAATTCGTTAAGTATAAGCGCCCGATTATGAGTGTTAGTAGTTAGAGGGCGAAGGACGTCATGGTAAAATTTCATTACTTCTAAAAATGTTTGGGTATATAAAGGGGATATATTATGTTAAAGGTTACGAAAATCGGAGATAGTCGTTTAAATATCGAATTTGAAGGGTCTTTAAATGCACAAGAGATGGAAGATGCGCTGGAGGATTTTATTAGTAAGGCGGCTGGTATTGATAATGGAATAATGCTCTACGAAATTAACGATTTCGAGTTTCCATCACTCGCTGCTCTCGGAGTGAAGTTTTCAAAGCTGCCTACATTATTTGGGTTTATCGGTAAGTTTAAAAAGGCTGCCATGCTAACAGACAAGAAATGGCTGCAGAAAGTAAGTGAAATCGAGGGGATGCTTATTCCTGGTCTTCAGATAAAAGCGTTTAGTTCTGAAGAGAGAGCTGCTGCAGAGGAGTGGTTAACTTCGTAATAGGGCTTGTTGGTGAGCCTAAGCTTGCATACTGCGCTCCGTGTATGCTTGTTTCTTCGGTTCTCCTCAAAATCAACCTCACAGGTTTAGTGGTTTGCTGCGATATTGCGTACTTATCCCAGCGGGCTCGATCAATTCCTCTGTATGTTGAGATGGAATAGAACGAGAATAAGATGAAGCAAAAATAAAAAATGTCGCCCTAATCATGAAAGTAGGACGGCCCTGGATTGAGGAGTGTTAATGTATGGAGGAAATCTATCGGTCTCCAGAAAGTGAGCTAGACGATCAGGTTCCCGAAAACGAGAAAGAGCGCGAGATTTTCAATGAGACCAAGGCCTTAAAGGCACTGTATGCCTCGCAGCGCATAATTTGGTCGCCGATATTTTCTACTATCGGTACAATGGTTATTATTGTTGCTATGAGTTTCGTTGAGGGTAGGGCGCCATTGTTGGTTTTTATGCTACCAGCCATCGTAGTGGGTGGGGTAATAAAATACGTGGGTAAGCTTATTAAGATTAAACACCGCATGCTTTCTGGCTTGTTGGTCGGTGGTATTGTGTTTTTTGCGCTATATTTTAGTAGCCCGTTTATGGCGGGCGTTATAGGCCTGCTAAACGTTTTGGCGTTTATGGCTATTTGCCGTAGGCCCTTAACTTTTGAGCAGGAGAAACTCCTGTCAAAGGAATCCCTGGGGAAGCTCAAACCATAACTGGATTGGTTGGCTCCACGCCCAAGTGGGCGGGTTATCCCTTACCTTGCTTGATTTTTTTGCGCATAGTGGCAGTATGACTAAATACATACTCTGTGGCCGCTGCTGGGCGGAACGAAGTGTTTCTATAAATTGATTATGACTAAAAAGATATGTTCATAGGAAATAATACAAATATAATTACCCCCTGCATAGGTGAATGCGAACTGGATGTAAATGATAGTTGCAAAGGCTGCTACAGGACTTCATCAGAAATTGCTGATTGGGTAAATAAAACTGAAGATGAAAAGATAAGCATAGTTATTAGGTGTAAAAAAATGATTGCAAATCAGTCGTAGATAAATTGCAAGCAGTGCTAGCTTTTGAGTACTTAACGAAGGAGGTTAAGGGTAAGTAGTGATTTTGTGCAATATGTGGGAAATCGCTACACTTCAAAAATCGTTATCACCATCGTCTGCTGAGTGCCTTAACTATCGTGCGGGTACTGTCCTTATGCCGCTCTTGCTTCTAGCGGCGTCATGTTCATAGAATTTCCATAGTTTTTACACCTTGTTCGCTGAGCACTTTACTAGAATAGCGATTCATGTCTGTGTGCCAGACGCGCTGGCCTGTATTTTCTTTAGCGGTTCAAAACGAAATAATACTCTTATTGTTTCTTTCTCCCTATTTGGTGTGCGGAATATGATTGGGGTTAGGTTTTATTATTATGGCGGAATAGCGCTGTGTATTGAATTTGCGCCTAAATTGTATACCTGCTCGCGTTAGTAGTGAGATAGCGGAGATAGGTAAATGGGTAGCTAGATAGGTAGCTAGATAGGTACTTAGGTAAGCTTTAACTATCTCATGCGGTATGCTTTTCTCCGCTATTTATTTGCATCGGTGTAGTTTTACTTAAACTAGAAAAAGTCGCTCAATGGGAGCGTAAATACGCTATTCCGTGTTTCCCTACCTCTTGTTGTCACGTTTTTTTGTGAGAATCTTAAAGTAAATTATCCATTTATTCGGAGTAAGCATGAAAAAATTAATTTTTCTTATATGGATCCTGCCCGTGCTCGTGTGTTCTAACGCGTTTTCAGCTGAACCAGGCAAACAAGGTTCTATTCAAATTACTGATCTTTTGAAGGCTTTTTCTAAAAATAGTGGTTTAAAGGTAGTGGCAAGTAAAGAGCTTAAGGGCGAGGCCATCTATACTGGGTTTACACTTGATGAACTGAACTACGACTTGCTTCTAACCATTCTTAAGTTAAATGGGTTTACAGCATTCAAAAACGAGAAATATGTTGAGGTTGTGCCGCAGCATCGCGCAAGAGTCTATGCATCCGAAATCCTTGATGAAGATGTCGTTTACCCGGAAGATCAGTACCTAATTGCGACAATAAAGGTTGAAAATCTATGTGTTAGCTCTCTAATGCCAGTATTGATGCCACTGGTATATCGATATAGCTTTATATCGACACAGTACGAGTCGAATTCTATTGTGATCGTAGATTATTTTTCGCATATTAAAGCGATAAAGGCCTTGGTAGAAGACTTAGACTCTACATCAGAAAAACAGAAAAAGTGTGAGAAATTCGAAATGCGCCCACGAGCGCCCCTAAAAGTTGCCCCAAAAACTGGCAAGTAGTTCCCTGTAGTTCCCTGTAGTTCCCAAGACCCATTCAAGAAACGGAGTGTTGAGTGAATTCAAAAGGTATTATTGCTCTAAGCTTGGGGGCCGCAATATCTGCGGGGACGGGTATTGCGCATATGTCCTGTATATTTTTAGGGCCAGCTTGTTATAAGGCACAGCTGGCTCCCCCGGTAATAGTGCGGTCTGCAGTGGACGGCACTCTACTAGCTCCGGTTGGCACTGTGCTTATCTCATCCTTGTTCTTTGCATGTGCAATCTTTGCTGCTTCGGGTGCGGGCTTTATCAAAAAAATGCCTCTGCTTTCCCTTGCTCTTCTTACGATAGCTATTTTGTGTGTTTTGCGAGGGCTAGCTACCATTCCTTCATCTTACTTCTTTCCGGAATTTGTAAGTACGTTTAGTTTATTGGCCGGGTTTATTTGGTTTGTAACGGGTTGTTTATACCTATACGGTTTTTATTGTGTTCGGAAGGCAAGCCTATAAGCAGACGTGTAAATAGCGCCGAGCTGGCCTGCGCTAAGGCTTTTGCCTCTTCGCTGCGCCGGTTTTGCGTAGCTTTTTGTAAAAGGAAACAGTATGAAACTTAAGGTTTTGATTAAAACCCGCTTGGCTGATAGGGCACTGCTCCCGCTTCGAGCAGAATTAATCGAGTTGATTGCTACAGATTCTTCTCTGCTGGATGTAGGTTGCGGAACGGGGGATTTACTGTTTCAGGCTGAACATAAGTTAGGCTATGGCTTTGGTGTAGATATTGATGAGCACATGATTAAGTTTGCCAGGCGAAAATGTGAGGATAAGCGAATATCAAATTTAGCCTTTGAGCACAATGATCTTGTAAATCTACAATTACGTCGATTTGATGTTGCCACGAGTACCTTATGCCTTCACGAAATGAAAGAAGTGCTAGCCTGCTCAATTTTGAAGTACATGGCAGAGAAATCTGAGCGGGTGCTAGTAGCAGACTACACTAAGCCCAAGTCTTTACTGGCTAAATTTGCTATTGAGTTCGACGAAATGATTTCTGGACACTATCAGAGCTTTAGGCGCTATCGCAAAGCGGGCGGAATATTAGCGTACGCTAATAAGAGCGGACTGAAGGTTAACAGAGTTATTCCCAGCAGCATCGATGGTATTGCTATCTGGGAATTACATACATAACTGTATCATCAAGCTTCTCGACCCCAGTCCATCGTAAAGCGGGAGCCAGACAATAAACCAGACAATAAACGATACAAAAGTAGTACTGCCTAAATGCAAACAGTACGGCTAGCTAAGCCCCGTGGTGACGCACAGCAATTCGCCTTCATCACATTCAATCCCTGGGTCCGGCAGGCTGAAGGCGGGAGGAATCAGTACTGTTCGCGCCACTGCATTTATCAGCGGTGTTTCTAGCAGTGGTGCAATATTTGGGATCAGGCTGCCTTGGGTTTCCTCAACTGATTTATTAGCGGGGCTATGCTCCCAGTACAAAAGCCAATCCAGTTCCGTGCAGAGGATACCTGCGTCCACCCCAGTGCTGCCCTTATCCCGCCATTGGTTTACCACTGAATCCAGCGCCCGATAAAATTGCAGGCGGTTAAGCTCCGCAGATGGTTGAGCAAGCAATACTCTGGTGCTGCCTTTGCGCCAATCTATCGCAGTGGGAAACAGGCTGTATGACTTGCCATAATCCCAGCCAGGTTGCCACAACAGGGGGGAATCACTGGTGCTTTTGGGGGTTACCGCATCGGATGAAAAATTAAACGCAGTGCCGTGTAATGCGCCATAGGCGCGCCCGGCCACGCTGTTTTGAGTGGCCTGTTCGTACACGGACTGCGAGGGGTATACAACAAGTGCAATCTCATCAGGCACCACACGAAGAGAGCTGCATGCTGTTTTGGGAACAATAGCAGGAAAGTAAGCTTGCAAACCCAGCGGCATCATCTGTTGTGCGGTTTGAGGAATGAACTGGCTTTTAAGCGTGTTAAGGAATCGCGGCCGGTTTTCCAGATAATCCATTGATCGAAACCCCCGCCACACGCGCATGCCACTGTAGGCTTTATCCATCATTCGCTTTTTCCGTCCCGTTTTCTGCTTAAAGGTAGTGTCATTATGAAGCTTTATACGGGTTATCAGAAACCATAATTTTTAAATAGCTCTGCTGCTGGTTATATTTGTTCCTCAATGCAGGAGAAGCCGATGTGAATACCCGAATTGTTGAAAACCAAATGAATATGTCTGTACAAATTACCTTGTTTATTCAAGCTGGGAGCAATACCAACGATTTACACGGAACCGTATACCTGACACTCCCTCCAGGTGATAGCCAATCTGTTACCTATGGGGATTTAAGAAACAGCTTTTTATCCGGAATGAAACTCAGCCCTTTACCCTACGACCCAACCGATACATACTACTGTCGCGTCAAGGAACGTGGAGATGATATGGATACGTGGCTGAACCACAGTCACACTATTGAAGTCACGCCAGATTGTTTGCAAAGAATGGAGTCTGCTCAGCTGTTCAAAAGAGCCAATTAGCGCAACATACTATTTAACCATGCTAAATAAAAGGGTTTGGGGGCGGAATGAACCTGGCGAATCTCGACTTTTTGAAACTGGACCCGCGTTATTTCAAAGCTTTTATCGCTGCGGCCGAATATGAAAATTTTTCCGTCGCGGCAACGCAAGCAGCCATGACCCAAAGTGGTATCAGCCAGCATATCTCTAAACTTGAAGACCAATTGGCCGTCTCTTTGTTTATGCGCAGCAGCAAAGCTACTGTGCTTACCGAGGAGGGCAAGGCCCTGCTCAGCTATATACGCAGCTACAATGATTCCATTCAGTCGCTAATAGAAACCATTAATAAGGAGCGCAAATTTATTGAGGGTTTGGTGAGCTACGCTATGCCGCCGAGCTGTCTGTTATCTCCGCACTTTCCCATGTTGCTGGAGCGACGCTTAAATTACCCCGACCTGGAGCTAAAGGTTGAGCTGCTGCCCAACGATGATATCTTGCCGCTGGTGATCGATGGCAAAATAGATTTTGGTTTTGTTACCGAAAAAGTGGAGCACCCGCTGCTCTCTTACCAAAAATTTTGTGATGAAGAATATATTTTTGTGGGTGCCGATGCCGCCGGGATTAAATCGCTTAATGCCGAGAACCTGCTTTCACAAAAGTTTATCAATTACCCCGGTATGGGGGTGTACTTTAATTACTGGAAAAAGCACTACCTGCCTGAGTGCGTCAATATTAGCGACCGCTCTCTGCACCATGCGGGCGAGATGAACAGCATTGAAGGTGCTATTCATATGGTAGCGGGCTCGCTGGGGCTTTCGGTATTTCCCCGCCACTGCGTTCAGCACCATATCGAATCCGAAAAACTGTTCGAATACATTGATACCAGTCGGCCACCTTTAACCAATACTATTCATATTGTTACCCGCAAGCATCCCGAGCTACCCGCGCGTGTAACCACGGTCATCGATTGGTTTCTCGATATGCACCGCAACGATCCCAAATAAATTACCGTTTATAACACTAATGCATCGGAGGCTTGGCTATGTATCCCGTCATTAATCGCGTGTACGCTCAAAACGGGGAGTGCTGGTCTACGCCAGCTTCAAGCCTGAATGCCTGCTGGGCGGCCCTGGGTGCCGGGGCCGATGCCTTAGTCCTGCAGGTGTTTTTAACTAAGGACAGTCACCCGGTTTGTGCGCCCTGCGAAGCGCTGCCCCTGTCTATGGCTGGCAGTAGCAGCTTAATCCGCGAATTAAGCCTGGAGAGTTTGCAGCAACTGGATGCAGGCCTCGATTTTCAATCGACAAAACTGGACCAGAACTTCCAGCCAACAGGTGAAAAGGGAGAGGATAGGCCCTGGCGCGGTCTGAAACAGGAGCACCCGCTTAAAGATCGGCAAGCGGTATTTTTTCCGAGCCTGCAGCAGGTATTGGAATTATTCAGCCGGCGGACTGCTCTGTGCCTGGTACTACCGGATGGTGAATACCCCCTTATGGATGAGCTCATCAGTGAATGCGTGACATTAATGCAGCGCTTTGGCATTGCCGCTCAAACCACTTGCTTTGCTTCACTGGCAAGCCTGCAAAAAATGCGTGGGCTTTGCGATACCTGTGGCCTTGGCTTGCAGCAAGAACACGCGCCAGATATGGAAGCACTAAAACAACTGTGCGCCTTGGAAGGCAAAAGTATTGCTGTGCAATTGGATGCAATACAGGCTTTAAGTGATGCAGAGCGACAGACCTTGTTTCAATTTGCCAACGAGCACCAACTTGGCTGGGTGTATAGCAGCAACAGCATGCCCTGCGCACCATCGCCGCAAACTTTGTTGGCCCTTGCCAGCTACTCCTGCCGCATCGAAGCCTGGTTAAGCCAGAGTGCCCTGGCAACCCGCTCGGCAGTGGCGCCCTCTGGTTTGATATTTGAAGAGTCATTTACCGGTAAACAATTACGAACGGCGTATTGGAGTGCCGGTTATTCCCACATCAATATGGAAACAGAGATTAGTGTGGACGATGCGCTGGTAATTAATATTCACAAAGGCGAAAAATATTCTGGCGGCGCAGCCATTTGCCTGCTGCCTGTGCACGGTGATTTTGATGTGCAAGTGAGCTTTCATGTGGCGAACCCGCATCAGGCCACCACCTTTGAGTTGGCCGCCATTGGTATCGACCCTGGTTACCCTCATCTCGAGAACAGTGATTTAAATACCCGAACCGCAAACCTTACTTTTGATGTACACGGGGCACCGCCTTATGCCAGCAGTGAACGGGATCAAAACGATGGTTTTCGCTGTGGCTGGAATAACAGTTTTAACTTTGCCAAATTCGAACAGGACTGGTCGGCGGCTTCGTCCAATATGTACAACAAATATGGTCGTGACGTGGGTGACGGCAGCAAGGAAAATTTAAACGGTAACTTGCGACTGCTGCGCACCGGCCCGCTGTTTAATGCCTACTACCGCGATAAACACAATGGTGAATGGGTCTGTTCCGGCACCATGCTGGTTCAAAATATGCCGAAAGATACCTACCTTCGCCTGGCGGCGAAACACTGGCATAAAGTTCATCCGGCACCGCCTAATACTGTTCGATTTAGGGACTTTAAAATACACCAAGCTTAGGAGAGCCGCGTGGAGAAAACACAAGCAGAGCAGCAAGGGTCAACAGAAGTTGAACTTGCACAGAAGGTAAAGAGCTGTCGAGACTGCCAGTGGTTTTGGGGCGCCGTGCCCCCCTACGGGCCTTTCCCTGCATTTGATTGGCAGGAAACCTACCCGCAAGCCTTGCGTGATGGACCGGTGGTGGACGACCCGGAAATAGAAGCCAGCAAACCCCATTACTGGTGCAAGGTAGAACAAGTGGAAGGTGAACGAGTAGAGCCTGCGGTTTTACGCGGCTGCCGTAAAGCGCCAATTATGACCGTAGGAATTAACCCAAATATGACCGCCTTTTTTACCGGCGCGGCATCCACTACCTGGGCTTATCCGTCTTTTAAACGGCAGGAAACCTACGCTTATTATTATCGTCATGCCACCATTTACCAGGAAAGTTTTGATCTGGATGATCTTGTTAAAGACATCGTTCCGGGTACCGAAATTCGCGCTAAACACGATGGCACGGTCTACATCAGTCGCAGCGATACCTATCGCTGGCTATCCATAGAGTTTGAATTCAGCGAGCAGGGAAAAACGCACTATATCCGTCGCGAGGAAGCCTGGCTGCCAGAGCAGCGCATGGTTATCTTCGCTCGGGATGCCGGTGATTCGGAAACAGTTTATTACGAGCAAATTCCACAACCCTCGTTGGATACGGGCATTATTGCCAGCGATATTCATTCGGAAAAACCTCTTTCACAGCCGCCCTACCTAAAAATAACGGGCATCGAAAAAGGCGATTTAATTGCCGCGCGTATTGCCCCCAAGGCGAAATCGGACATTCGCTTGTTTGCTAATGAGACGGGCTACTATCAACGTGCAGCACCGATACTGGTGTCATTACAGGAAGCGCTCACTAAGGAAGGTTATGAAAACTGTGTTTTAGAAATAGGCGAAGATATTTCCATGCACGACATGGTGGGATGTGCCTCACCGGGCTGGGCTCCCCGTTACAATATTCCGCGCGAGTGGATCGCCGAGCGCTGTGTAGACAAAAACCGCTACATGTTCGATCAACTCATTCAGAGTAAGCCGCGCGTTTTGTTGATCGTAAGTGGCAGTTCGTTGGCAATGTTTGCTGCAAGTTTTGTTGCCATGGGTGGCGAGATAGATCTGGATTACGATAGCACTGATGCCTTCGCGCTGCTGGAGGAAACCACCCGCCGCCGTTGTATGTTGCATTGGCGCGATGAGCAAAACCCATTCAGTTCTCGGGTGATTGTTACCCCGCATTTTTCTTATGAGGATAATTTTAAGCCGCAAAGCCGGTTGAGCAGCGATGCCTGGCAGGTTTTAAAAGAACGCTTTGCGGACGACCTGGAAATACTGAAGCAGGACGAGCTAGCCAGGAAAGAAAAAGGGTGCCGAATTAATAATAAATACCACACGGTGTATATCGACAGGGAAGATGACCCCATACAGGGCAAGCTCAGTGAAGCGGTGTGGCTGTTTTTAATGGCCTTTCATATTGCGCCCTACGAATTAATTCATACAGCCCTGCTGGACGAGCATGGGCACCAGCCTCTAATTAAAGACAAAAAAAGCAAGCACCTGGATAGGGCACCCGGTAACTGTTCGTTTTGCGTTAACCCGCAATGGCAGTTTCCAGAGGGCTGCGACTACGGTCTGGCGAACGAGCTTGCCTAGTCTGTTTTATTAAAAATATTTCAAACATATTCTTTGAATTTTCTTTTTTATACGCACAATACATTTGTGCGTATTGCCTCTTAATAAACTCGAAAAATAAAACCACTATTTAATTAATGTTATGATCTTGGCGGGCCTTTACGGCGAAAAACACGTTCTTTTTAATTTTTGATAACCCGTATCAAAACAAATAATAGTGGTGAATAAGTCACAAGCAGTGTCGTAGATTATTGTTTTTGTTCGTTTTAATTTTGCCAGAATAAAACATAATACCGGTCATAATCGTTCATAATTTCCCAGCTTTATTGCCTGCTCCTAGTATCGGCTTCGTTCGTTAAGTGCTTAAAAACATACACGTATTTAGTGACGACGAAAGAAATCGTTTAATCGTATTTAGGAGAAAAACGCATGAACACATTCAATAAAGCAGCTTTGGCAACCGCGCTTAGCCTTATGTTTGCCGCCTGTGGTGGCGGCGGTGGTGGCGGCGGTGGTGGCGGTGGTGGAACCGGGGGAGGGTCAAGCACCAGTTCCAGTGGTGGTGGTTCCAGCACCAGTTCGAGCGGAGGAAGTAGTCAAACCGTTGTTATTAGTGGCACGGTAAGCGGCGCAAACGAAAGTGCCGTTTCCATTTCCAACGGCGGAGCCAATAAAACCGATGCAGAAACGGATCGCCCCTTTTCGTTTGATGTAAGCAGCGGCTCGAGCTACGACATCGTAGTAGAAACCAACCCGCTTGAGTTTTTGTGCCGGGTGGAAAATGGCACTGGCAATAATATTCAAGGTAACGTGGAAGACGTTGAGGTGCTTTGCTCTCCCGTGGCAAGCGCACCCGCATGCACGGGTTTGGCCGACAGCGACCAGGACGGGCTCAGTGATTGCGACGAACTGGAAAGGCACTTCACCAACCCTTGGCTAGCGGATACCGACGGCGACAGTTTTAGTGATGCCCTGGAAGCGGCGGACTTCGACCCCAGCAACAACCGCTACATTTTTAACCCTCGCGTGGCGGATATGGCCTCTATTACTGTTGACCTTACTGCCGTGCCGGAGATCGATCTGGATTTTACCGAAAGTACTGGTTCTTCCCGCAACGTGAGTACCACCTATGAGCAGTCTGAATCAAACAGCATCAGCAGAGACTGGGGTGGCGAGACCAGTCGGCAGTTGGAAGTGGGGCATACCTTTTCTGTCTCCAACACGCAAACCGTAGGCGCAGAGATAAGTGTGAGCCCAACGGACCTGGGGGGATCGGTAAGTTATGAAAACAGCCTTACGGTCGGCTTCGAAAGCTCCACCAGCCAAACACGTGGCTCCTCTGTTAACTGGAGCGAATCGGCCGCCGAAGAAAACAGCCAGGCTTATGCGGAAACCGTAGCGCTTACGGAAGAAGAAGGCAGCACCTACTCCGGTGGTTTTTTAAGGGTAACTGCCAAGGTGCGTAACGATGGTCATATTCCTTACGACCTGGAAAACCTTACACTCAGTGCTGTGCTTTTCGACCCCAAGCGCCCCTTTGATATTGAATCCATCGGCACGATGGAATTTTCCGACGGTGGCTTTCCGCTTACCAGTATTTTAAGTGGCGAGAGTGCCCCCCTGAATTTCTCCACCAGCCTGACACTGGGCAAGGCGCAACAGCTGTTACGGGATTCAGAAAATATTGTGATTATGCCGGGCACCTATCGCTTGCTGGATATCGACGACCGCTCGCTGTTGCTGGTGGACCGCGATGTGTCCGCACGCACGGCAGAAATCGTCATCGATTACGGCGTGGATGCGGCGCGTGAAGACAAGCATCGCGTCTCGGTAAACCGGGGCGACGGCTCGCGTTTTATCAGCCTGCAAGCGGCGCTGGAAGAGTTACTTGGGCTCAACATCGAAGCGGGTACCGGCAGCTGGACCTTCGGTAATGACTCCGACCCCACAGCCACTGCACCGGGCCTGTTGCGCATAGGCAATTACGCCATGGATAACAGCGACGCCAGCCACCGCTATTGGTTGATCGCCCACAACCGCAATGGCGACGGTGAACGCACTACCGACTATTACAACCTGTTGCAGGATGGCTACGACCTCAATCAGATCCACTTGCGTGCTGATGATAAGGTTTCCATTGTGTATGTGGGCGATGCCGACCGGGACGGCATCAGCGATCGTTACGAGCGCGAACTGGGCACCAAAGCTGACGAGTTTGATACCGACAGGGACACACTTGGCGACGGCCTGGAGGTATACGGTTGGCTGACCAACTTCGATAAAGCGCCCTGTGACCAAGGTGATGAACTAACACGTGTGTACGGCAATCCCCTGCTAGAGGATTCCGATGAGGACGGCAGTACCGACGACCAGGAGCGGGAAAACTGCCAAAATCCCAGTTTCAATTTCGTGGCCGAGGCGGGCGAAGAGCAAATCGTAAATAAGCGCGCAACGGTTACGCTCTCGGCAGAATCGGTTGGCAGCAGCGCAGGTTCCAGCCCGGTGTACACCTGGAACTTAATAGCGGGGCCCCAGGTAGAGGACGACAATGGTGATACCGTTGCGCAACTTCGTGGCAGAAGGCCCAGCTTTACCGCACCAGACGAAGTAAGCAGCCTGGTTTGGGAGCTATCCATATCGCTGGATGGTGAAGTGCAAACCGATACCGTAGTGGTGCAGGTGCAGGAAAATCGCATGCAGGCCGTGTATGTGGGTACGCCAAACCCAAGCGCAACAGCGGACGGCACCCGGGAAGCGCCTTACCCCTCGTTAAGCGAAGCGCTGCAATCACTCAGTGCCGGGGAAGACCTGTATGTGATGACCCAGAGCGAGCCGTATACGCTGGTGAACTCGCTAAATATTCCAGACGGTACCAGCCTCTACGGTGCTTACGATCAAAACTGGATAAGGGACACCGCAAGCCAGCCCACCCGCATTGTTCGGGATACCGCTACCAACAACAAGGCCATCAGCATTAATGAGATTACCCAAAACATGTGGTTTTCTGGCTTCAGCGTGTTCGCCAATGGTGTTAATGACAGCGCTTCGACTGCCGACAATGTGGTGGCTCTATCGGTGCAAGGCGACCCTAGCAGCAATAGCGGTACGCTTTACCTCGAAGACAACACCTTTGAGGCCTCTGCGGTGAAATCCGGCACCAGTAGCACACCGGGAAGTAGCTATGCGGTGAAAATACAAGGCTTAAGTGCGTTGAAATTACTGGACAATACGCTCATCGCTGGTGCTGGAGGACGAGGCGCCAATGGCTCGGCAGGATCACCCGGCACTCGCGGTAACAATGCCTCTGCGCGCACAGGAGGAAGTGGTCATTCCGGCGGTAACGGCGGAAGCGGTGGCACAGGAGGGGGAGCTCCTCTTGGCAACGGCAACGGTGGCGGAGATGGTGGCCCCAGCAGTAATGGTGGTGACGGAGGCTCCGGTGGCAGCGGTACCTTCTGCAGTAGCAGCAATGCTAAATCACCCGGTGTGGGAGACCCCGGTGACAATGGCGCACCCGGCGCAGATGGTGCCGCAGCGCCTAATCCCTTATATGAATTGCTTGCGCTGGAATATATTCCCTTTGCGGCTACAGACGGTGCACTTGGCGGCCATGGCCTTGGCGGCGGCGGTGGTGGCGGTGGTAAAGCCTGCGATGTTGGTGCGGGCGGTGGCCGAGGTGGCGGTGGCGGTGAAGGCGGCACGCGAGGTACGCCCGGAACCGGTGGCTACAGTGGTGGTGCATCTGTTGCCCTGTGGTTGGATCAGGTTAGCAGTTCAGAAATACGCGGCAATAGTATTACCGCAAACAGCGGTGGTACTGCCGGTTCTGGCGGGCGCGGTGGTAATGGCGGCGGAGGCGGTAGCTACGCTTCGGGAGCCTCCGGTGGTGAAAACTTCCTAGGCGTTAAAGGGCAAAGTGGCGCTCGTGGTGGCAACGGCGGTTCCGGTGGCCGGGGCGGACATGGCGGTGGCGGAGTGGGTGGCCCCTCCTTCGGTGTGTTTGTTGGCCCCGACCTCTCGCCCTTAATGTTCGACAACAATATTGCCGCTGCTAGTGGTGGCAGTGGTGGCTTTAGCTATGGAAATGCCGGTAATGGTGGCGATGCTTACGCAGTATTTGATGCAGATACCAGCGACGGCGCAAGCCCGGAGTTGGATAGCAGCAATACCCTTGGTGCAGGCACAGCAGGTCAACGAGGTTCGACAAGCCCAGGAGGTAGTGCTGGAGCGCCGGGTAATGCAGGAGATACCAATTTCTAAGTGTAATAATTACACTCGGTATTTAAGCTAATACAACAGTGGCCCCGCATAAAAGCGGGGCTTTTTTTTGGTGTTTCTCTGCCAACAGAATTCGCAGAGCCTACACACTGCACAACTCGCACCAGGCATTATGTGAAGCACAAGGAACATGACAGCCATTGTGCCGGTTTGGGTTATGCCAAGCAAAACTCAATAGCGGCCTTTAGGACATATATTTCTAAAATGAATTTAAACTTGCTGCTTAAATTCGCTATTATCGACGAAACGCACCTAACTCCAATACACTAGAGAAATAGTCGGCTCGATGACGAACTATTTGGAAATATACGTCATGCTGACGTATATATTCTACGCATCGGCTTGCAAAGTATGGTCGCTAGGGGGCTGGGGCTGAGTTTATTATTTTTAGAATAGGGAATATGTGTCACTAAGACGTACTATTCCAGGATATGCGTCAACGAGACGCAGTATTCGGGGATTTGTGTCAGAGTGACGTAGATTCAAATGTTAGGCTGGCGCACAAGAATAATGAAAATGGTTAAATATATAGTCACAATATTTGGTTCTATACTAACCGGTGCTTTAGTAGCTCTATTTTTTTCAAGTTAATTTTATCAGGGTTTGTTGGAAGAACAATCGCAGGAGAGTAGGTTGCAAGAAATTGCACACTCACAGACATTGATGGCACTATTAGATAATAACGAGTTTGAGATGGTTCGAAAAGAAGTCAGCTCATATTTAATAGCCAGTCTGGCGCTTACAAAGCCTGGTGATTCATATTCAAAAATGTACTTGAAAGCTTGTAGTGTTCACCAAAAAATCTTTGAGTACAGAGCGAATAGACCAGAAATCTACACATACACGAGTGAATCCGAGGCTATTGCGGAAATGGCTCTTTTATATTGGAGTAAGCAAAACTGTAGGAATCAAAGTGGTGCCTAACCAAGCTAGCAACCTGACACTGCGTGCTACGCTTCTTTTTGGTGTGGCTGCGCCACTTTACACCAAAAAGCTGCTTCACACGCAGTGCAGGTTCTAGCGGCGTTATGTGAAAAGGAGAGTGTGTGAGCACTGAGAATATTTTTGCTTTTGTCTTAATGCCTTTTGATAAATCTTTTGATGATATATACAAAATGGGCATCAAAGAAACGGCAGCACAACTTGATATCATTGCTGAGAGAGTAGACGAGCAAATATTCCAAGAGGGAATCCTTGAGCGTATATACAGGCAGATTGATGCTGCTGACATAATTATTGCAGATATGTCAGGGCAAAACCCAAATGTGTTTTATGAGGTCGGGTATGCGCACGCGAAAGAGAAAATATGCCTTCTGTTAACTAGTGAAACCAATGATATCCCTTTTGACTTAAAGCATCACCGACATATTGTCTACGGAGATTCAATTTCGAACCTTAGAGCTATGCTTACTGATGAACTTTCTTGGGCAAAGAAGCAGATTGAAAATGTAAAGGCTAGTCATGTAAAGGTAAATTTAAAAAATACATATGGGGAACTTGAGAAAACCAAGAGTTACGCAAAAGGAAAAGTAGAATTTAAAATTGACTTGCTAAATGACTCCGCAAAAACCTCGGCAGAGATTGAAGCCATTTACTTCTATTCGACAAAGGGCTGGGAATTAGAGCAAGATGGGAAAGAATGCCCATCAACCGAATCAGATATTCCGGACTTCGGAAAACGTCATTTTATAATGCCTCCTTTAAGAAAGTTTCACAAGAACTCATGGGCGCAGCTCAAGTTTTCTGGCACTAAGTATCTTGCTTTTGCGCATAAAGGTGAAGAAATGAAGAGCGAGTATAGGGTTTCTGGCCGAACAATATTAAGGTTGGTTACATCAGAAGGGAACTTTGACTATGAGTTATCACTTGATGTCGTGTGCGATGAATTTCCGTTCTAGCGAAACTCACATAACAATCGCGTCAATTAGGACGCTCGCAAGCTCGCGCCTATTACGCGGGCGTTAGGCACTCCAAGGATAAACAATGATTTACAAGTTATTAGATAAACCTATAAGTAGAAATGTTCTGGGGTGCTGGGAAAAACATATGTGGCACTACACAATGGTCATTGGTTATTCCGCCACAGGAGCAATTTTTCTTCAAGCACCAGAAACGAATGAGTATTTGGTGTTCTATCCGAGTATGCCAGGGAGTAATTGTAAGAGGTATGGTGAGTTCGACAGTATTCAAGATTTCGAGAATGAGATTCTTAAAGAAGAAACATTCCCGCAATACTGCTTATATCCTATAGCACCCGATGATTTGTCTGTCCTCGAAAAAAATCTAGGAAAATTGGAAAGTGACCAGATTTACTTTCCAAAGCTTGATCCAGCCTTAGGCGGAGGATTAGAGCTGGAGGGTTTTGATAAAGGGGATATTTGGGTTAGGACCGAAATTCTTGGAATGAATCGTGGAATTGAATAAATGGCCTAACAAGTTTATCAACCATCGCCACTACGTGGCTGGACAGTCAAAGCGCTGCTTATTTTGTGCATTTGCTGCGCAAATTATCGCACAAAATAATCACCACTTTGCCTGCCGGTTATAAAGGCGTTATGTTTAGGTCACTATGAACAGAATTATCGCTTTATTCATGTTGTTTTGGGGTAGCCATGCACTAGCTGGTTCTTACTCAATAATTGAAGATGTGACGTGTAAGCCCGAATCCGACGTCTGCGAGACTAAGGTTAAAATTTTAGAAGATGATGCTGAGGTAGCTGAAATATCGGGTCTTGAGGGGCCTATCTTTCATTCTGCTTCAAATTCCCAAGTCCTATCCTGCGAATCTAATGCCATTTTCGGTACAACTGAGATTAAGGTTTTTAGCTATACCGGAAAGGAGGTATTTTCATACCCGCATTTGGGATATCAAAGAGATTGTGGTGTTTTGGTAGAGGCTTCTCTATATTGGTTTTTATACAATACTATAGAAAATGGAAAGCCTAGAAATAGTTTAGTCGTACTCGATTCTATAGGAGACGTAGTTTTTAAATCTGGTAACTCCGTACTCACGGTGTTCGAGTTTACCTATGATTCAAGGCTGTATACTTTAACAGCTTCAACTCCAGATTGGCCGGGTTAAAAACATAACCATGCTATCAACCAGACAGCCAAAGCTACGCTTGAAATTGTGCATGCCGCTACGCGTCATTATTGCACAATCCAAGCTCCACTTTGGCCGCTGGTTATAGCGGCGTTAGGATAAAACCAATTTCGAAGAACGCGTATTTAACTATGGATAAGAAACCGCTTTATAGAAAAGTTAATACAAGAGCCCGAGGCGTGTTTCATCATTCAGGTGGAGATTACCGGCATCAGCGTAATACGAAGAACCCTGATGCAATAGGAATGAAGCGGGGTGTCGAAAGGGGGCTGGATTATACGCCGCTGTTTAAGTTCCTATTATCTAAAGTCGGAAAGCCTTGGAGTGAAGTTCATTCTGAAGCAATATCAAGACTAGATAAAGAAGCCCCAATATATTGGATGGTTTCGGAAAATAACGAGTCCGCAGATGACTATATTCGAGTGGGGGAAAACTCTTATTATAGTGGTTTATATGTAGACTCAAACGACACCTTACACATCGCAGCTCCGGAAATAGGCCCCGAGACTCTAGAGCCTTGTTGTAAGTGTTGTACACATACATTTAACGGGGTGATATTTACAAAGAAATTTAACCCTGGCAAATTATCCTAACAAGGCCATCGTAGTGACCGCTTTTCCGTCGCTTTGTTTTGTGCTTTGATAGCACAAAACAAACCAACTCCAAAGCGGCACCACATAGCGGCGTTATGAGGCTAGGGCAAAGTTAAGAGTTTTAACTTCCGCTTTTTTAGTGGGGTGCTAGCTCGGTAAGAGTACTATTGTAGTTTGGTAGTTGTAGCCTTTGGCAACAACTAAGCACTTCGTAGAAAACGGGCGCAAGTTGGTCGCTCAGTTAAATTGCAAAAAGCGCAAATTAATGGAGCTTGTTAAGGCAGTAGAATTGGCGGTAAGCGTTGTTCGTTCCTTTTAAGTGGTTGTCGGAAAGGGTGTTTGCACAGGAAGTAACGTTTACTTAAAAAGGGTGGTTTATGCGTTCTAAGAGGTTAGCGAGTGTGGCTCATAACAAGGCGCTCAAACATCAGCCCAGCGAGCTGGGCTTGGACCTCCGTTACGGCGCTTTGCGCCTCCACTACGGCCGTTTAGCGCGGCGTTATGAGGCTAGGGCAAAGTTAAGAGTTTTAACTTCCACTTTTGTAGTGGGGTGCTTGCTCGGTAAGAGTTCTATCGTAGTTTTGTAGTTGTAGCCTTTGGCAACAACTAAGTACTTCGTAGAAAACGGGTGCAAGTTATTCGCTCAATTAAATTGCAGAAAGTGCAAATTAATTGAGCTTGTTACGGTAGAAGAAATGGCGGTAGCGTTGTTCGTTCCTTTTAAGCGGTAGTCGGTAAGTGTCTTGCCACTGGACGTTCAACTTACTTAAAAAGGGTGGTTTTTGCGTTCTAAGCGGGTAATGAGTGTGGCTCATAACAAGGCGCTCAAACATCAGCCCAGCAAGCTGGGCTTGGACCTCCGTTACGGCGCTTTGCGCCTTCACTACGGCCGTTTAGCGCGGCGTTATGAGTAAATCTATGATTAGAGTATTTACAGTTCTATTGGCAATAATGTGCTCTGGGCTTTCCCAAGCAGATGGGCTCTGTGTGTTTACGTCGCAAGAAAAAGAGTATTTCGAATTCACCGAATCCTACCCATTCTCAGATAAAGACTTCTCCGAAAAAGAAGCAATGGAGGCCGCATTGCGATTGGAATCTCATTCAAAAGGGAATACTCCTCCGTACTTTATAGAGAAAAACTCAGAGAATATAGTCATTGGTGGTGGGTTGTTGAAAGCATTCCTATTGGCAGAGGAGCAGTTTAAATCATACACTCCTGATGCCGGAAAAAAGTTTGACCGCAAAGCCCATAATTTAGAATTGAGCTATTTAACCTCTAGAAAAAAATATTGTGACTTTAGGCGTTCAAACTATGCCATCGATTGGTAATACTCATAACAAACCGCTCAATGTTCAGCAGCTAAAGCTGCTTGGACCTCCGCTGCGTTGCTCGTTTTGTGCTTTTCAGCTACGCTGGCACAAAACAATCAACGCAGCTCCGGCCCATTAGCGGAGCGTTATGAGGCTAGGGCGAATTAAAGTATTTTAACTTCCACATTTGTAGTGGGGTGCTAGCTCGGTAAGAGTTCTACCCTAGTTTGGTAGTTGTAGCCTTTGGCAACAACTAAGTACTTCGTAGAAAACGGGTGCAAGTTAGTCGCTCAATTAAATTGCATAAGGCACAAATTAATTGAGCTTGTTGCAGTAGTAGTATTGGCGGTAAGCGTTGTTCGTTCCTTTTAAGTGGTAGTTGGAAAGTGTATTGCCACAGGAAGTAATGTTTACTTAAGAAGGGTGGTTTATGCGTTCAAAGGGGGTAACGAGTGTTGCTCATAACAAGGCGCTCAAACATCAGCCCAGCAAGCTGGGCTTGGACCTCCGTTACGGCGCTTTGCGCCTTCACTGCGGCCGTTTAGCGCGGCGTTATGAGGCTAGGGCAAAGTTAAGAGTTTTAACTTCCACTTTTGTAGTGGGGTGCTAGCTCGATAAGAGTTCTATCGTAGTTTGGTAGTTGTAGCCGTAGGCAACAACTAAGTACTTCGTAGAAAACGGGTGCAAGTTAGTCGCTCCATTAAATTGCAAAAAGCGCAAATTAATGGAGCTTGTTGCGGCAGTAAAATTGGCGGTAAGCTTTGTCCGTTCCTTTTAAGTGGTAGTCGGAAAGTAAGTTGCCACAGGAAGTAAAGTTTACTTAAAAAGGTTGGTTTATGCGTTCTATGAGGGTAACCAGTGTGGCTCATAACAAGGCGCTCAAACATCAGCCCAGCGAGCTGGGCTTGGACCTTCGTTACGGCGCTTCGCACCTTCACTGCGGCCGTTTAGCGCGGCGTTATGTGAAACTAGCATGAAATATCTATTAATCTTCATTTTTGTAATCGCAATATCGGGTTGTTCGACGCTGTGTTCTAAGCCGTTTTTAAAGGTTAAGGGTGAAATCAAAATTGATTCCGAAGGGTACGCACAAATAAAGGAGTGCGAAACTGGAGAAATCTATCAAGTTGGTGCTTTGACATCCGATCAGTACTTTGGTTTTCAAAACGAATATGAGAAGCTCGTTAAATTTGGCAGAGTGATTGCTGTTGTAGAGGGAACAATTGGAAGTAATAAAAATGTTCTCGATTTTCCAGTGTTTAAAAAGTTAAAGAATGGCAGTTGTGGCTAAAATTAATCACATAACAAGGCTATCAAATTGACGGCTTTTCCGTTGCTCGTTTTGTGGTTTAACGCTACGCTACCACAAAACAATCAACTCCAAAGCCGCAATTTATAGCGGCGTTAAGTGTATATAGCAATGAGCCACGTATTATTAAATATATTTGTTGCACTCGTAATGGTTGCTATTGTTGCTTGCAGTGTGGGTCCGGAAAAAGCGCACGAAGAAGAATTTGGGTGGATTGGTATAGCAACTATAGACACTGAAGGTACAATTACCATACAACTAAGATCTCAAGAAGAAGACGGTACTATAGCTCATGGTTATTTTTCTTACCCGAAGGATCATGAAGACTACCAAGATATTAAACAGCATGTAGGAAAATTAGAAGTCGGCGAGGAAAAGCCCATTCCGCCGTGGAAAAACTAAAATGTTTAAAGTGGCTATTGTCAAAAAACACTTAACAAAAACATCTTGCGGGACATTTTGGTAGTTGCTTGAAAAACAGCAACAACCAAAATGCCCCAAATGTTGGCGTTAGAGCTCAATAGCTAAATTGATGAGAAAATATTATGAAACAACTATTTTTAGTATTTATTTTTATTCTTTCCGGGTTGGCGTATTCAGCGGAAAGAACGGAAGCTGATATCGTAAGTCATATCCAATACTATTCAGGACATACCGGCTTATTAGTTAGGCAGCCCAAGATGGTTAAACTTGAGGAGTGTCCCCGTAACGATCTGTATCAGCTGAATTCGGATCACCCTCACTACAAAGAAATGACTTCGTTAATATTGGCGGCGCATATAGCTGGCCAAAAATTAGAATTTGTCTTAAGTGGATGTAACCAGAGTTTGCCTGCAATTCTGCATGTATATAGTGATAAATAATTCTAACAAGTTGCTCAAGTCGGACGCTCAACACTCCGTTCCAATTTTGCCATTGCTACGCAATTATTTGGCAAAATCTACACTCCCGTGTTGGCGCCGCTTAGCAAGGCGTTATACGTTTTTATCGAAGTATGAATAAATATTTAGTTTCAGTGCTGGTAATTTTCCTTAGCATCTTTTCAGCTGCTCTGACTTATTATCACTACATACATACGGGTGACACTGTTGCCAATTACGTAGGCTATTTCGTTTCATTGGTGGTGTTGCCCATTTTGTGGGCTGTTATTCCCGCTTTGGTAATAATTACAATAAAATTTAGTGCACTTACAAATATGCAAAAATGGCTGCTAATTTTGTTTCCCCTGATTCTACAGTTAATACTTGTAGGTGGAACATTTTGGGTTCTTCAATATGCTCAGCATTAGTACCTTACGTATAATAAATAAGGATATGTCGCGCTTGCCGCGACCTATCCAATTGTTGAACGAGCCCGGTGTTCCTTTATATAGCAAATAAATTATTTTGAGATGCGCGTACTGAAGACGTTTTTTTGAAGGACATAAAGTCGGGGCGAGCGAGAGCCTCACTCCGGTGGGTGATAAAAAAATCACTGGTACATAGTCGGAATATTCCTCCTGTATTGTGCGTGTGTTTACGGTTGTCTGGCGCTTTTGCGTTATCCCGGTGCGCTGGGTTTGAAGGTCATTAAGACGCAGGTCATTGGTTGTTTGCAGTGTTTACAGCG
>FXAI01000011.1:96657-130457 GCA_900177435.1 Alteromonadaceae bacterium Bs31 | reverse complement strand
GCTATTGCCGCTGTAGGCACCTGGCTAGACAAGGAGGCAATAGTGGAATGCATACGCGTACCGCAGAACCAGTCGCAGTGAGCAATAACACCTTTAATGTCGCATTGATCGTAGTCGCCTGTCACAGTGAACACACGCTCTTTATATTCTGGTTTCAGGGCTGACTTTATTGTTTCACATGCTTGGTTATCGGATTCAAAGTGACCCAGGGGCGCCAATACATGCGGGACTAAATATACCAAGCCGTCAGAATTTTCCAGAATATGCTCAAGCGTTTTCAGCACAACTTGATGGTAGTCCAAGCTGATATTGAATTGCCGCTTAGCGCCCTCCGGATCGTTTAACACCAATCCACTAATATTAAAGCCAAATATCTCCCTACCGCTTTCAACCACAGGCAACATGTTTTTCTGTTGCAGTATCTCGTCAGAGGATTTCGGCAGGATAAAAGCTACATCCACCGCCTGCTGGTGACGCACTGGGTCGAAGCTATCGCCCAACATTTGTTTGAGCACTTCAAACGAGTAGCAGTCGCGGGCAAACGCCATACTAGCACCACGAACAATATGCTCTGCCAAGCGACGGTGCTCTTCGCTTTCAAAGGGGCCGTATGTCTGCGGTAATAGCACCAGCGGAATATTATTTTCCAAAGCTATCAGCTTAGGGTAGGTAATGGTGGTAAATCGTTTTTTTCCGTACAGATCAGTAAAACTGTCGCCGCCACTAATATCCATTATTGCGGAGGCTCTTCGCATAAGACGGGCCTCCTGGGTGACGGGCAGGTATTTGGTGCAGAAACGAATATTGGCGAAATTAGACCCTTCAAAAAAGCGTCGCGAGCCCTTTGCGCCCATCAAATTTAGCTGGGTTCCATCATTTAGAGAATAAGCACCCCTTCGAATTCCACTACCGTGATCAAGAATATTGATACCCAAATTTGGTAGTAGCGAGTTGAGTTTTGACACTGCCGAATAACAAAGTGCAGACACCCCCAAGTTACCAGTATCAGGAGCCGCACCAGCGACAACTACCTGCATATCACTCATTTTTTTTGCGCCCTTGGCTTAGTAAATAAAAATCCCGAATCTCGCCAAAGCTCTTTCAGCGATTTGATCGATTGGCATCACAAGAAAATGCACCATTAGAGATACAATCAGAAAGGCGATTGCGGCCACTACAAACCAGAGGCGAATCCGCCCCCTTTCGCGTTCATTTTTATATTCATCCTGAATAAAGGCAATCGAAACAACGGGTAATTCACCTACAATTTTTTGTAAATCTTTCGGGTTGCGAATCGTTTTATCGAGAAAACCCAAACCCAACGCGATCATAATTGGAAAGCCAAGAGAAAACGCCAAACCCGCAGCAAGCAATATTACGCGATCAGGTGCTACCGGCACGCGAGGCAACATTGGCGGCTCGAGAATCGAGAACTTTTCAGCCTGCAAACTCAATTCAAGGCTCTCAGCCATAGATGCATCCATAATTTTGGAGGTAATCGCATTATATTGGTTCAGCCTGGTGCGATAACCACGGTTGAGATCAATCAAGCCCCTCTCCACAAGAGGCACCTTAATAATCCGCTCCTCTAACTTTGCAATCTCCGCCTCTAACTCTTTTTTATCTAGCCTTAGATTTGACAATTCAACTGCTAAGCCTTTCACCCTTTTCTGAGCCGGCTGGTTCTCTCCACTGCCAGAGGACAACGCCGGCTCGCTCACCTCTGCAGCTGCAGCGGTTTCCAGCAGGTCAATCTGCTCACGCAAAGCAACCAGGTCCGGATACTCGGGCCGGTAGGTTAGAGACAGCTCTCGATATCGTGCGCGCAAGCGTGAGAGTTTTTCTGAAGGAGGCGCCTTTGCCAGTGCTTCATCCCCACCCTTCGAGTTATTATCGCCATAGATAGACAACTGAGCCCTAAGAACTTCAAGCTGATCCTCTGTAAGACGGATATCCCGATTAAGTGTATCCAGGCGGTAAATTGAATTGGTTCGCATCTCGTTCATCAACGATAGATGCTCAGGCAGGGAGTCCTTATTTTTTAATTTGAACTCCGCAACAGCCGCCTCAATAGTATCTAGTTCTTGCTTGATTTTTGCGGCTTCATTTCGTAAAAACTCAGTAGTTTCACTCGCAAACTGGGTACGCACCTTAATGTTTTCACTCAAAAACATAGTAACCAATTCATTCGCCATAGCATGAGCAATAGCAGGGCTGCGCGAATCAAATGACACCTGAAAGGCGATGGCATTTTGTGGACCACGTCGAGAAGAGCGGGAGGTTATGACATTGACATTGATCGCACGGCGCACGCTGCCAACAACTTGACCAGCTTTGATGGGGGAGTTTTCGTCTAGCTCAAAGTAGTCAAATTTCTTTATCACACTTATAAGCTTGTCACGTGTCATTACACGCTGCTTGATAATATCGATTCGTTCTTTTGCAGCGGTGGTTACCGTTGTTTGCACAAGCTCCTTTGGAATCTTCTGTGTCTCAACCATTACCATGCCTTCTGAACGATAGACAGGGGGTAAAGAGATTACGATAACGGCAGAGATAATCGCCAGAGGAATGGCGGTTAAAACGATGTACCACTTATAGCGCAGAAGCGCAGGGATAAAATTTGGGGTAATGGACGGTTGTTCATTCTCTTCTTCGCCGTACACAGTTACTTTCCTTCGGTTTCCAGCATGATTTGTCGCAGCGTAGGTTACATCAAAAAGGGGGCTTACCGCCCCCTTTTTATAATGGATTCTTTATTATTGTTAATATTTTCGACCCTTACTTTGCCCCTTTCTTGGCACTACCCAACAAAAGCAACACAAAGCCAAGCGCAAAGGCTGCAACTGGAAGCGGCACAGACATGCTATTTGCTTGTGAAGCTGCTTCAGCTTCCTCAACAAACATCAATGCGTATGCCCCGGCAGACAAGGCTATAACTACGACCATTAAAATTAACTGCTTAACTAACTTCACAAAGAACCCCCTAGAGGTATTCACTAATTCCTGGAAACGATGCCCCCAACATCACGCTCATCATGAGCAAGCAGGAAGGGCAAAGAAGATAAGCAATTGTCGGGCCAACAAAGTTTCCGCGTTGCAGCACGTTGAATTTAGCGTCTCCTTGGTGATTCTAGCGATAAGGATGCGCTCTGGAAGATTAAATCAAGCGACATATGACGCCTATTCTTACGATTTTATCAATTCGCACGATTTAGGAGCATCATGGCGTTAAAAATTTCGACGGTTATTACTGCACCGCAAAAGATCCATGCGCCCTGCCTATAAGCTACTGTGCAGTTTTCGCGCATCTTCAGCCCACGAGGCGCTCAAACCATCTAACTGATCAGCTACGGTATCGAGCGTGTCCTTCGCTCTCTGACCCCAACCAGCACCGTGCAAGGCCTTGGCAAGGTGGTACCTAATTTCAACATTGCCTGGCAAGCCTTTGTCTGCTTTGGTCAACAGTGCTATAGCTTTGTCGAACTTCTCTTGAGAGACGTAAATCCAACCCAAGGTATCAGCGAAATGGGGGACATTGGTGTCGCTAAAGCGTTCAGCCAGTTTCCCAGCACGATCGATGTTCTGCGCACCGCCTTTTCGATGCAACAATGCAGCGAGATTGTTAACCACCACATCAAGCTCCGGGTCTTGCTCGTATAAGAGCTCATATATTGCGATTGCCGCATCTGAATCACCCACTCTTTCTTCGACCGTGGCGTGAAGCACTGCAACTACAACGTCTTCGGGAAACGCCTTTCTGGCGGTCAACGATGCCAGTTTAGCCTTTTCCAGTTTCCCAGCCCGAAGCAGCGTGCTAATAAGCGCTTCATGCCCTTTTTTATTGCCAGGCTCAAGCGCAAGTACTCTGCGATAAGCGCTTTCAGCGCCACTCCAATCTCGCTCGTACGAGGATATCGAGCCCTTGAGCATATAGGCATAAATGTTATTTGGGTTTGCTGTAAGGATATTATTAACAAACAGTTTCGCCTCAAGCACCTTGCCAATACTTAAATAAGTATTGACCAGCATAGCCATAGGCCGAAAAGCATCAGGCGCTGCAGAATAAAACTCATGTAAAGAGCTGATGGCAGCATCTGCATCTTTTTTTCCGATATTGCTTAGACTGCGTATATGCGCAACAACATCGGCCTTACTACCACTGTCGGCAAGGATATCTGCCGATCGCTCTGCTTCCTTCCAATCTCCCAGGCGCAAGTTGATACGTGCGTAGATTTTCAACATCTGTTCAGAAGCCGTACCTTGAGCCACTGCAGGTTTTATTAAGTCTCTTGCCCTCGTATAGTTACCCTGCTTTTCCATAAAAAGTGCATAGGACAATAGCACTTTATTTCTATTTGACCCGGCTTCCATTGGCACCGCGTCCAAAGCTCGCTGATAGTATTCACGCGCAAGCTGTAGTTGTTCCTCCATTTCGTGAGCCTTTGCAAGGCCAAGCAAGAGCTCCGCTGAATCGGGTTGTCGCCTGAGCCCCAAGCGAAGGGCTTTAACAGCATCTGCAGTTTCCCCGCGAGCGAGCAGGAGAGATGCCTTGGTTGCCAGCGACGAAGCGTCCGAGCCGTCCAAAGCAAGCACTTGATCAACAATTCTCTCAGCAACGGTGGCTTCACCCAGGCTCACATGTATGCGGGCCTTTTTATTTAAGCCCTTTATTCTCAACGCATTATTGTCTTTCCCTGCCGCGATAATACTATCAAGCTCTTTTTGCGCCTCAGCCTGACGGTCGGAATTTAATAAAATATCCACCAATGCAAACTGTAATTCAGGCAGGCCGGGATATTGTTGAATATAAGCTCGTAATCGAGCCTCCGCGACATCGCCTCCCTCCTGGGAATAAAGAATATCGATAATCGAAAATAGCAGCACCTCCGACTCAATACGCGTAACAGCCTGCTCCAAGGTTGCCAAAGCTCGCTGCGCTTCGCCTCGATGGAGATAATGCTGTGCCAACGCCTCTGGGTAGCTCTCGCTCTCGGGGTATAGTTTGATTAGCCTCTCAATAACAGATACAACCTCTTCAACTTTCCCCGCTTTGCTAAGCACATCCACCTGAATCAAACTTAATAACTGACTTTCAGGGTTCTGCTGTAAACCCTGGTCGAGAATTTCCAGAGCTTCGCTGAAGCGTTCATTCTGAATTGCGTCGCTGGCCAGTAGCACTGTTGCGTCGATGTTCTCGGGATTAGTGGATTTAACATCCCGCAAAATTTCAATGGCTTTTTCTCGCTCACCAATTTGCAGAAAAACAGCGGCATTAACCAGTTTTACACCCAGCTCATCAGGGGAGGATGCACTTAGCTGCTGACTGATCTCCATAGCCGAATCCAAACGTCCGGTAGCGATATGAAGATAGGCCAACCTTATTTTTGCTGGCGTGTAGTCTGGAGCAATTTCCAGGGCTCTCTTCAGGTATCTCTCCAAGCGGCCCCAGCGTTTTTTACGCTCAAGTACATTAACCAGCCCCATAAGTGCATCGACGCTTTTCTCATCAACCCGAAGCGCATTATTATATTCAAGTGCTGCTGCCTCAATATCTCCCGCAGCGTAATAGCGATCGCCACTGGCCACAAAATCTTGTGCGTTTCCGCTGTCTCTCGAGCAGGCGGACAAGATGCTTATTAGGCTAGTAATAAGGAAAATTGCGACCACATTTTTTTTAAAACGCATGATTAAGCCTGTTGTAAATTATTGTGGTAAATAGTGAGGAAACTCGCCGTTAAGCGCTTGAATAAACTTCCTCAAACGCTGCTCAGCCTCGTATTCACCTTGTTCAATTTCAGTGTAGACCCTAACCAGAGTCCCATCCGTTCTGCTGTACACCAAGGCTCGCCACAATAGAGCAGACCTTGCCGCTAACTCGTTCGAATAATTACTGCTCTGCTGATTTACCCAATAGAACACCATTAATCGTTCACCTCCTCGCTCAATAACGGAGCGAACTGCACTGCCTTCCATACCAAGTGGTTCAAGATCAACAATACTTTGCGTCTCAATTACCCAGCCGGCTGAGGGCAGGCAGTCTTTGGGAGAGTGTATTACGCTACCCTCCTTCTGCTTGGCGTAGTAAGCCATATACAAATTTATGGGCGCCTTGGAGCGGCGAATAAAATCTCCTATGAAATAGTCATCCGCCTTCAAAACATTAAGAACTTCCGGAGATAGCACATCGGGAAAAAACTCCATATCATCGATACGCAAGGGAAAATCGTTAAAGCTTAAGCGCTCAATTGGTTCCGATGGCCGCAAGTAGGAGGCGGAATAAATTATGGCCGCCAATATAGTCACAACGACCATGTGCGCGAAGTGCCGCCCCGCCCACAAAACATGCTTTACCGGATTATTGGAATGGCGCGTGTGGTGTAAAATGAAATGCTTGCTCGCGCCGGGCTTGCCTTTTGTTATCCAGGTAATCAATTCAATAAACAGGTAAAAGAAAATGCAAGCGCATAGAAAAACTATCCAGCCTTCAAAGTCATGAATAAATCCTTCAGCTGCATCTGAGCCCACGTACTTGATTAACAAACCGGTAACAGCAATACGCGCACTGTTCATCAACACCGTAATGGGGATGGTAGAGGCAAAGATGATTGCACGGGTTGCATAGTTACCACGATAGGAATAGGCAGCAATCCAGCCAATACCCATCAATGGCAACAAGTACCTCAGTCCAGAGCAAGCTTCTTCCACCAGCATAACAAAGCTGCCCATATCAATTACATTGCCATTTTGTAGCACCGGCAGACCCATCAAGCGAATCAAGTACACACCCAAATCGGAAGAGAGTAACTGTAGTTTTTGCGTAAGGATTCGGGTAACTAGGTAGGGAAGGGGAATAGAAAGAAAAACAAGACTAAGAGGGAACAGCATAGGCCTGAGTAACACGAAACCACCCACGACAAGTACCCAGCCAAAAAGCGCAACTATAAACGCATAGTATTTCCCCATCTGTATATCGGCAAAGATACTGGCGGCATATAACAGCATGGCAAAAATTAACAAACCAGAGCCAAGCACGGAGGGCTTGGAATCTATACGGGAAATAAAGTCCCGGCGCTGAATAAAGGTAAAAACAGCCAAACCCATAATGAGCAAGCCATGCCCATACTCTTCAGAATCTAGCCAGAAAAGCAATAGCTTAAAAAGCGCCGGACTAAATACAAAGGTAAGAAAAACAAAAAATATGGCCAGCAAGGAAAAAGGAGTTTGCCTTCGTTGTAACACTCTATCCCGCCACGCAACAGTCAAAATCAAGACCCTTCAATAAATTGTTGAATTTTCTCGATCAGTTGCGGGGAGGTCTCCAAAGAAACACTTTCAACCCCCGAGGACTCTAGCTGCTGCCTGCGAATACTTAGCTTTTCACAAAGCGCAGCATGGTCCTGTACGATATCGATACTGGCGTGATGGGAAAACTTTTCCGCAGAACCCAACTGATGGTCATTCCTGTGCTCCCCCAAACTCGCCAACCTGGGCATTAATACCAAGGGTTTTCCCGCTTCCAACCCGGAAATAATGGTGCCCATACCCACATGGCTAACCACAATGCGCGCTTTAGAAAAATGCTCTGCGTATTCACTTGGACTTAACCACTGCGTAAACGTAAAGTGCCTAGGCTTGTAACTACCTGGGCCAATTTGCCCAAACACCGGACACTCTTTGTTTACCTCAGCCCAACGATCAAGAGCCTCTACAAGACGATCAAAGGGAAGCTGTGTACCCGTTGTCAAAAAAATCATATCACTGTACCGCAGTATTCCGGGCCAGAGTCGCTAGCCAAGTGCGGCCACTGCGTTAGAAAAACATCGGCGTACTTCCTTGCTTTTTTTCCCGCAAGCGACAATTCATGCACATTAGCAATACTGTCCAGCCAAATAGTTTTCGCGCCCATTTTTTTTGCAAACAAGAGTGCAAAAAAGCCAGGAGCAGCCCCAGTAGTGAGCACCACATCTGGCTTTACCCGTATCAACACCATGAGCACCATCAAGGCCTGAACAATTAAACGGAGCTTACTGGTTTGCGATGCATCCAGTACATGATAAAAGTGCTGCCCCTTAGCAACCTCGCGATAGCTTTTTTCCGTGCATGCCATATGCACTTCGTAATTCTCCATTGCAGGCATCAGCCGGTTCATCTGCACCCAATGTCCCCCGGAAGAGGAAATCATCAAGATTTTTTTTTGCTGATTGATCATTTGCATACCTTAATAAAGAACGCCCCTAGCGAGCGGACTCATCTCTTTCCCAGGTTGTGTAATCTTCAGATTTAAACCGCTGCATACTCAGGCGCTTGGTCTGCCACTGCACGTAGGCGTATATAAAGGCTGCAGGTAGCAGCCACGGCTTCTTCAATACCAGAGACAAGAGGGAGTAAGGGCTATTTTCACCCCCGAGTTTGCTGCCGGGATATTTATGCACGACTTCCATATTGCCAAACCTTGCGCGTGTTTTAATCTTAATAAGGCTGTTCAAGTTAGATGGAGCAAACACTTTAAATACTGCCCCATCGATTGTTCTACGCTCATCTGGCGTAAAGAGAGATCTAACATACCCATCGTCTGAAATAATATTGGGAAAAGCAGTGAAACGCTTTCGCCCTTGCTCACTGAGAATATAGATTCCAGAGCCAATCATGTGCTTAGTGCTGAAGTATGGCAGCTTTTGCCACACAGAATAAAAAGCCTTAACAAATAGGCTGGATTTGCTTAAGTCGAACTGTATTGTTGGTGCGGCAGCGAGAACTTCGGTACTTTCTCTAACAACGTTAACAGTAGTTGTAAGGTCCTGCAGTGAAAGCATAATGTCTGCGTCAAGATAGACCCTCGGAAAAGAGCTGGCATTGTTATCTCCTAGGTTCAGCGCATTAGCCTTTGAGGGCACATCTGTTTCCACAACTTTAACGCCAGCAAAGGTTCGAGCTATTTCTGCCGTGCGGTCCTTGCAACCATTACACACCACGACTATTTCCATCTCGGAGCTGCCCGGCTCCAAAGCCTGAAGGCAGCGCGCTATTACGGTTTCCTCGTTGTGAGCGGGAATTACAACACTGGTCATATAAACAAACCCTTTACCAACCTTCTAAATTTAGTAGGCATTTTTAGAAAACAGTACAAAGGGTGTTTTAACAATGATTTTAATATCCAGAGAAAGCGACCAGTTTTTTATGTACTCCAAGTCGAAATGCACACGCTTTTCCATCGACTCGATGGTTTCTGTTTCTCCCCTATAACCGTTGACTTGGGCGAGGCCCGTCATGCCAGGTTTAATTCTGTGTAGCGCGAGATACTGCTTTACCTGGCCCGAATAATATTTATTGTGAGAGATTGCATGCGGTCGAGGCCCCACCAGGGACATACTCCCTTCCAGCACATTAAAAAGTTGAGGTAATTCATCGATACTGGTACGACGGATAAAGCGACCGATGGGTGTAATACGAGGGTCGTCTTTGGTGGCCTGCTTCACCACTTTTTCAGGCATATGCACATACATACTCCTGAACTTATAGACGTAAAACTGACTACCGTCCCAACCATCGCGAATCTGCTTAAAGATTATTGGGCCTTCGGAGGTGGCTTTAATAATAGTAGCGATAGCGAGCAACAAAGGGCTGAAGATAATCAAAGCAATAACTGAAAAGACCTTATCGAAGCTGTACTTCAGAAAAGCTGGCCCGCCTGCCAATAGTGGCGTTTCATTGAGATTAATAAGCGGTACGCCAGCCATCTCTCGCACACTGTGATTTAACAAATTCAGAGAAAAAATGTCGGGCGCCCAGATTAAATCAACATTAACGTCCTTAAGCCGGTCCTGAATATCTTTCAATTTGTCGATATTACTGAAGGCCAGCGCGACGTATATGCGCTTGATGCCTTTTTCTTTAACTACTTGCGCAATATTGTCAACATCGCCGAGAAAAGGGTAATTGCTGTCTTCCCACTCAATCGGCACAGCACCTCGGGTCATCACGCCTTTGACCACTTCCGGTAACCAGATATTCGACGTCAGACGCTCCGCCAGGTGTCGTGCCATATCTCCAGCGCCAACAACTAGAGTTGGAACGCGCTTCTGGACACGTTGAGAATACCAAGCATGGATTTTATAGGTTGCTACAAAAATGATAATTTGCAGCACAATGGAGAATACACCCCACTCAAGAATAACCGGCTTGGAAAAAATATCATTCACACCCGTAAGGGCGGATAAAACCCCAAGAAGAATAACCACCATGCCCCAGGCCCTGCACAACTGACGTATACCCCCTTCGAGATTTTCGAAACGGCGATAAACACCTTGGGATTTATACACCAGAATCATCAGCAATACAGTGAAGGCTATTAGTGAACGATAGGGTACGCTGAATTCCCCGACCTCGGTAAATGTAAGCAATACCAGGCAGGCACACACACAGGCAATGTTCAGAATATGCTGCACCCACTGAATAAAAGTATCGTGGTTTTGCAGCAAGCGCCGTTGACGTACTTCTACTGTGCTGTACTTACTCAGGGAGGCTGCTCCGCTGGGGCGTACCGAAGTTGCAGGGGCTTCTGACATATTGGCGTTTTCCTAAACCTTTAATAAAGCTTTCCACCAGTTCTCTTGGGATAAATACCAGTCTATGGTTTTCTCAATACCGCTATCGAAGGTTTCCAGCGGTTGGTAACCCAGCTCAGCATTGGCCTTGGCTGGATCAATAGCGTAGCGCCTGTCATGGCCAGGCCGGTCTGTTACAAATTCGATTAGAGCTTCTGGGTTACCGGCAATCACAGATCTTGCTTCTGGGAACTGCTCATGCAATTTTAGATTATCAGCAAACTTTTTAGTCATTATCTGACAAACAAGCTTTACGATATCAATATTTGCCCACTCATTGATACCGCCAATGTTGTATGACTCTCCCACAAGGCCCCGCTGTAATACCAGATCGATACCGCGCGCGTGGTCGTCAACATACAACCAATCCCGAATTTGCTGGCCATCGCCGTACACTGGTAGTGGTTTTTCGCGCAAAATATTGGTAATTACCAGAGGGATCAACTTTTCAGGAAAGTGATAAGGGCCGTAATTATTCGAGCAGTTTGAGGTACTCACCTGCAAGCCATAGGTGTGCAGATAAGAGCGTACCAAGTGATCCGAGGCCGCTTTACTTGCTGAGTAAGGCGAGTTTGGCGCATAAGACGTGGTTTCGCTAAAAGGAGGGTCGCTCGGCTCCAATGTGCCGTATACCTCGTCGGTTGATACATGATGGAAGCGATGCTCAAGGCCATCGCCTGTCAACCAGACATTCTTCGCCGCTTTTAAAAGGCTATGCGTGCCCAGCACGTTGGTTTCAATAAAAGCATCCGGTCCGGAAATTGAGCGGTCCACGTGGGATTCAGCAGCAAAGTGCACAAGCTTGGTAATGCCCTGCTCTTTAAGAATGGATTCAACCAAGGCCTGATCGAGAATATTTCCCTGCACAAAGGTAAAGTTTGGATTGGACTGCACACCATCCAGGCTACTTAAGTTTCCCGCATAGGTAAGGGCATCCAGCACTACAACTTTGTCGTTAGGGTATTTATTCAACCAATAGTAGACGAAGTTGACGCCAATAAAGCCAGCACCGCCGGTGACAAGTAATGATTCACTCATAATAAAAGTCTAATTAACAGGTTAACAAAAAGGCTCGTCCAGCATTTCTGACAATGCGGCTCGCCAATGCAGTTTTGGCGCCGAAGGCAGGGCCTCAAGCAAGGACTGCTTGTTCATCACACTATAGCGTGGCCGCTCAGCGGGAGTGGGATAAGCTTCAGTGGGTATTGGCAACACCGGAATAGGCTTTTCCAGCAATTTCTTTTGCAAAGCCAGCTCCTGAATGGCAACAGCGAAATCATACCAGCTGGCGACGCCTTCGTTGGTGCAGTGATGGATGCCCTGCAGACGCTCAGCCACCGCCTGCCAGCAGGTAAGTGCCAGGGTGTTTGCCCAAGTGGGGCTGCCAATTTGATCACTTATAATACTGAGCTGGGGCTTCTGCTGCATCAAGCGTATCATGGTCTTTACAAAATTATTACCGAAGGATGAGTAGACCCACGCTGTTCGAATAATAGCCCAGTTTCCCGCCAAAACCCGACTGACGGCCTGCTCTCCAGCGAACTTGCTAGCCCCATAGACACCCAGCGGTGCTGTCGCAGCATCAGGTAAATAGGGCACTGCAGCCCTGCCACCAAACACGAAATCCGTAGAAATATGCAGCAGGTAGCAGTCAAACTCTTTTGCCGCCAAGCACAGGTTTTCGACCCCTGTACAGTTCACCGCCCATGCAGCAGCTTTATCCGCTTCAGCACCATCCACATTAGTGTAGGCAGCGGCATTGATAATGACATCTGGTCGCAGCTGCCCAACGAGCTGCCTAACCGCTTCAGCATCGGTAATATCGAGCTCATCGCGGTCATGAATATGCAGCTCAACGTTTTGCGGTGCTGTGCGACCAAGCTCCCAGGCTAACTGCCCCTTTCCTGCCACCAATACTTTCATTGCTTTATTCAAAATATTTGGCCCCTGACCAATTCGCACCCTCGCCATCTTTAATGGAAACTTCTGGCGGCTCACCATTTACCAAGGGCCACTGAATACCCACAGTTGGGTCGTCCCAACGCAAGGACTGCTCTGATGACGGCAGGTAATAGTCGGTACATTTGTAAACAAACTCGGCCATTTCGCTCATCACGTAAAAACCGTGGGCAAAGCCCTCGGGCACCCACAACTGATGCTTGTTGCTTTCAGACAGCACTGCACCTACCCATTGACCAAAAGTTGGAGAGCTTTTACGCATATCCACAGCCACATCAAAAACCTCACCGCGCACTACGCGTACCAGCTTTCCCTGCGTCTGTTCCATCTGGTAGTGCAGCCCGCGCAACACCCCTTGACCTGATGAACTGTGATTATCCTGCACAAACGGGCGCTCGGAACAGTGCTCGGCAAACTCGCTTGCGCGAAACGTTTCTAGAAAGAACCCTCGCTCGTCCCCATACACCTTTGGCTTTAGGAGAACAACATCAGGGATTCTCGTTTTAACAAATTCCATTAAAACACCTGCGTATTTAGTAGTCCGAGCAAGTATTCACCGTAACCGCTTTTACGCAGGGGCTCAGCGAGCGCGCGCAGCTGATCAGCATCGATAAAGCCACTACGGAAAGCCACTTCCTCAGGGCAGTTAACTTTCAAACCCTGACGCTTTTCAAGAGTAGAAATAAATGTGGCAGCATCAAGTAAGGAATCGTGGGTGCCCGTATCAAGCCAGGCCGTTCCACGGCTCATGATTTCCACCTTAAGCTTGCCATCACGAAGATAGCTTTCAATGACATCGGTGATTTCCAGCTCGCCGCGCGGAGAAGGCTGTACCTGTCGAGCTATCTCAACAACATTCTCGTCGAAAAAATAGAGGCCGGGTACCGCGTAGTTCGACTTCGGAGTCTGCGGTTTTTCCTCAATGGAAAGCGCCTTGCCGTTTTGATCGAACTCAACCACGCCATAGGCGCAGGGGTTAGCAACGTGATAACCGAATACGGTGCCTTCTTCGCGCTGATTGGCTCTCTGCAGCGCTTCAACCAATTGATTACCGTAGAAGAGGTTATCACCAAGCACGAGCGCAGCTGCCTGCCCCGCTAGAAATTCTTCGCCAATGATAAAAGCCTGCGCCAGGCCGTCGGGGGAAGGCTGAACAGCGTACTCTATGGATATACCCCACCCCTCGCCGCTGCCGAGTAACTGCTTGAAGCGAGGAATTTCCTCCGGAGTGCTGATAATCAGAACCTCCCGAATACCCGCCTGCATCAGCGTGGCGATGGGATAGTAAATCATTGGCTTATCATACACAGGCATCAGTTGTTTACTGACCACCTGGGTGAGTGGGTAAAGCCGGGTTCCGCTGCCCCCCGCAAGAACAATACCTTTTCTCATTCGCTCTCTCAGATTAATGAACGTGGCTTGAAGGCCTGCAATGATACCCGATTTGATATCACTTAATAGCTGTGCCCCAGGCTTTTTTGATGTCAGAAATTTTTACAGAGATGATTCGCGCGCCGCAGCCTAAATTCCCCGCAAGCCCCATAAAACAGGCGCTTTGCAAGCTTGGCACACAATATGCTTCAACGATCGCAAATGTATTCATTAGTGCATCAGTTTTACCACACATGAGTGTGAACAAAATTTAGCGTTAAGATTCAGGAGATTAATGATGTTACGCAAATCACTTAAAATAGCAGCACTGGCTTTCTTTGCTCCATGCTTGGCCAATGCGCTCACCGCCGATTTCGACTTAACACAACCCACAAGTGTATCCGATGCCGATGGCTGGGGCGGAATGGTTGAGTTGATAGATAAAATTTTCCTGGGCGACGTGTACGGCAGCGAGTATGTCTACTCTTACGCCAGCAGTGGCAGTGCAGACCTTGGCCTTAGCGTAGTGGGCTTTACCAGCTATAGCAACTCCATTACACCAGTAGATGTTGGCCAATGGGGCGGCGGCTTGGGAGCCGAGTTTGCGCTAGGCGGAGGAGAGCACGCCATAGACAACAACGAACAACGCTGGTCCGGTAACGCCTATGACATGCTTCTTCTGAGCTTCACCGAAGCCGTAAGCCTGGACGCTATTTCATCAGGCTGGCGCGGAGCAGACCGAGGCGACAGCACGGTTGACGCTTCTAACAGCGAATCCTCTATCCTGGCCTACACCGGCTCAGCCACACCAGACAGTTTTGTAGGCGGCTCCTGGAATACCTTAGGTAGTAGCTGGACAGGTATCGGTAATTATCAAATCGACAACCTGAATAGTCCGGAAGCCGTTAACGAAGGCGGCCTGCTTTCACAATACTGGTTAGTGGGCGCCTACAACAGCACCCTTACCGGGATTACTGACGAGCAAGGTGTTTCGTTTACTGACGGCAACGATTTCTGGAAACTCGATGGTATTTCCGTAAGCGTTAACCCGGTTCCTCTTCCTGGCACTCTGGTTCTGTTTGGTACCGCCCTGCTAGCTGCTGGCTCCATCAGAAAAAAAACCAAGAAATAAACACTACTCAAGTAAAAAAGCCGCGATAGAATCGCGGCTTTTTTTTGCCCAAAATTTGACTCCGTGGTTACAATAACCCCAGGCAACTTAAACAATAATAATGCAGCGGATAACACTATGGCGAACCACTTGAAATACTCTATTTTATTCCTGTGCACCTTAGCAATTAGCAGTTGCGATAACACGGACTTGCCTAGCGCCAGCAGCATAGCAAGGGAAGAAAGCAGAGAAACCCCTGCTCCACTCCCCGCCAGGCACTTCAAAGACCAGGCTCTTGTCAGTCATATTTACACAGCAGACCCATCGGCCCATGTTTTCGAAGGCAAATTATTTATCTACCCATCTCATGACATCGACACCCAAAGTGCACCGGGAGCGGAAGGGCAACATTACAACATGGAGGACTACCATGTTTTCTCTCTCGAAACTGTCGGTGGCGCAGTCACAGATCACGGCCCAGCGCTGCACCTCGGTGAAGTTCCCTGGGCAAGCAAACAGATGTGGGCACCGGATGCGGCAGAAAAAGACGGTACTTACTACCTGTATTTTCCTGCAAAAGATCAACATGGGCTATTCCGCATTGGTGTCGCCACTGCCAGCAAACCTCAAGGCCCATTCAAGCCACTAAATGAGCCCATAGCAGGCTCCTACAGTATTGACCCGGCAGTTTTTAAAGACGACGATGGCAGCTATTACCTCTACTTAGGGGGTATTCGCGGCGGACAACTACAACACTGGCAAACAGGTCAATATTCAGCAGAAAACTCTTACCCAAAAGACAAGTCACCCACATTACTGCCCAGAATGGCACAACTCGCTGAAGATATGGTGAGCCTTGCCCACCCGCTGACAACCATCCCCATTTTAGACGAGAACGGCAACCTGATTAACTTTGGCGATAAGGCGCGGATGTTCTTCGAAGCTCCCTGGCTACACAAGTTTCAAGGGCGCTATTATCTAAGCTGGTCAACGGGAGAAGGACACACTATTCAATACGCTACCGCCGATAAACCTTATGGCCCATTCACATGGCGTGGTACGATTTTAGAGCCGGTACTAGGGTGGACAACACACCACTCAATTGTAAAATTTCAGGAAAAATGGTTTCTGCTTTACCATGATACTCAGCTTTCAGGTGGCATTGACCACCTTCGCAATATCAAAATGACAGAGCTACAGCACAAACAAGATGGCAGCATTGAAACCATTGATGCCTATCTCGCTGACTAGAACTAAATCTAAGAATATTTTGCTACAACGAATACTTGGGACAACCAAACTCGGCAGGGATTACGCTCCAGCGAACAGATATAAAAACAACAGGAGACTTTCATGCACATACGCTCACACACAAAATGGCTACTTACACTACTTATCAGCCTAAATGTTTACAGCACTCACGCAGACGAGCCCTTAGACCCTCGCTTTTTCTATTTCCACAATGGCGAAACCCAGGGCAACTGGTTTATACAGTTGGGTGACCCCGGCCAATGGGGCGTTAACGTGGAAAATAAAAGTGGTAAATCTAAAAACGGAAAAGTGGAACTCAGTTCAGACAATTTCAATGGCTCCGGTGATGCACTGCGCGTAGTCTGGTCACGCAAGAAAGAACGAGGGGAAGTAAAGTTGGTTGGCAGCGATGTGGACCTGAAAGTCGCAAAAGATGTGGCTGCACTAACCTTCGATTTAAAGCTCAATAAAAAACCCAATAAAGATGTAAAAGCCGCTATAGATTGTCACTGGCCTTGCCGCGCAGAGATCAGCATTGGCAGACAACTACGCAAAAAGAAAACCGGCGAATGGTTTCTCTTTCCAATCCCACTCAACTGCTTTCAAAGCGACGATTTTGATTTAAGCAAAGTCAATGGCTTCATGCTTAGTAGCGAAGGAAAACTGGATATAAGCATTGGCGGCGTTCGCCTCGAACGACTCCCTGAAGGCGAAAAGGGATGCAGCGAAGAGGCCTCCTGAAGTGCCTCACACCTTGCTTATGTTACGTGTAGCAGACGCCAAAATTTGATCGAAATGAAATTAATGAGGTGTATAAGCAAAACCTCTAAAGCAATACTTGCAACACACCGCTTAAAGTGCAATATTAGCTAAATCTTAATCAAGAATTTTACTCGCAGGTAAAGGAAAATAAACGGCCACCTCTCGACGGGGTGGCCTTTATTTGTTTATCTCACAAATCCCGGCCCCCAAGCCCGTCACTTCAATCCAATCACGGCGCACCGCCACACGAATAAGAACTAATTACAAACAAAAAAACGCTGTTTTCTGTCACCAACTTCGTCTAAAAACCATTGTAGTTATGGCTGGCTCACATTAAATTTCATACGTTTATTTAGCAACTTGCTGTTAGTTTAATTCAAGTCAACCAGAGCTGTTTTCACCCCCAAGTATGTGTGTGCTCCCGGCGAGAATTTGCTATAAAAACAATGAAATAGCTAGCTATGCTCAAAGCCACATTACGCTCCGCTGAATATTCGAATCCAGCCATACTCCTGGTCTTCGGAGCGCATGCAAATTGCAATGCAGGTCTTAATTCCAGCCATCAAAAATTTGCATGACCGTCGACACATTTAGTCCTTTTGGCACATAAGGGCATAGGCAGCTATCAGCCATCCAAGAGGCAATAGCTGTGTGTGGAATATTCGGAATAATTCAAGCAGACGGCCCACCGGCCGAACTAAAAGAGCAAGCTTGTAAGGGCGTCGCACAGCTATCGCACCGCGGCCCCGATGGCTGGGGAATTTATAGCGCTCCAGGTATAGCGCTTGGCCACTCTCGCCTCTCCATTTTCGATGTTACAGGGGGAGACCAACCGCTTAACTCCGAACGCTGTGTACTGGTGTATAACGGCGAGATTTACAACCACTATGAATTACGTCGCGAGCTGGAAGCGGGCGGTGCGGTATTTCGCAGCCACTGTGATACCGAAGTCGTGCTTAAACTTTATGAACGAGATGGAATCGACTGCCTTTCCAAGCTCAATGGACAATTTGCTTTCCTACTTTGGGATAAACAGAAAAAAGAGCTGATAGTGGCGCGAGATCGCCTGGGCATGCGCCCACTCTATATATGGGAACACCAGGGTGCGGTATATTTCAGCTCGGAGATGAAGGCCTTCGATGCCCTTTTCCCTGGCGAAAGACAGTTTAACCCTCAACACCTTTTCGAGCATGCGTTACTGTGGAACACACTGGGCAGCGATACTGTATATAAAAATATTCGCAGCCTTTGCTCTGGCAGCGTGGAAATCTACAAAGACAGCCGCCGAACTGAAAGCCATCGTTATTACGAAATCGGTCAAGCTCAACACAATGCCTCAAAACTCAATTTCTCCGAGGCTAAAGAAGCGTTTAAAGAACATCTGGCACGCAGTGTAGAGCTGCGCTTGCGCGCCGATGTACCTGTGGGCGCCTATTTAAGCGGCGGCATTGATTCTTCGGTAATCGCGTACCTGACTAAACAGCAAAAACAGGAACAATTTCGCACCTTTTCTGTTGAGTTTGACGATGCCCAATTCGACGAAGGCGAATACCAACGACTGGTGAGTGAAGCCATAAACTCTCAGCACGAATCGGTTTCCATCAACCACCAGGCAATTAGCGACAACTTCCTCGAGGCCGTCTACCACTGTGAACGACCGCTGTTTCGCACAGCGCCCATTCCACTGTACAAACTGTCTCAAAAAGTTCGGGAAACCGACATCGTAGTGGTACTCACGGGTGAAGGTGCCGATGAAATATTATTTGGCTACGACACCTTTAAAGAGTTAAAAATACTTCAAAACTGGAAAGACTCGGGCAACAACCCTGCAATAGACCAGGCCATTAAAGCGCTCTACCCACACCTTGACCACTACGCCGACCCCAGGAAGTTTGGTCTTATCAAGATGTACTACGAAGGTTTTTTAGAAAGTTTTGACAACAATTTTGCGGGTTTAAATATTCGCATGAGTAACAACAGAGCCATAAAAAACTTTCTTAACAAGGACCTCGCAATAAGCAGCGACCAGGAAGCACTCAATCATAAGCTTTCAGACATGCTGCCAAGTAACTATTCTGATTGGAGCTTACTGCAAAAGAATTCCTTCCTGGAGATTAAAACGCTTCTACAAGGCTATTTACTCTCCTCTCAAGGGGATCGCATGGCGCTTGGCAATAGTATCGAAGGGCGCTACCCCTTTCTCGACCACGAACTTATAGATTTCGTATTCTCACTGCAGGACGAACATAAATTAAATGGGTTTTCACAAAAACACATACTAAAAGAAGCGTTCAAAGCTTGCATTCCAGACAGCGTCATCAATCGCCCCAAACGCCCCTACATGGCTCCGGATATAGCTGCTTTTTTTAAAGGCAACTCACTGGTAGACAGTGCCGAAGAATTATTATCTCCAGAAAAAATTGCATCCTACGGGCTGTTTGATCAAAAACAGGTTGCGCGTTTTCTGAAAAAGTTTAGCAAGGGTGTACCGCAGCAGGTCGGCTACCGGGACAACATGCTATTTATTTACATGCTTTCCACACAAGCCTGCCAGCACTGGATAAACACACCACGAATCCTAAATATCGACCACAGCCGATGCACTGTCGATATTTCCGAATAGCATAATCAAGCAAACAGAGAACTGAGCATGAATAAAAGCGAAGCAAAAAAATCACTACTTCACTTTATTTCAGATAACTACATGGTAGATATTGAGGAAATCCCTGTAGACCAATCATTAATTGACGAGGGCATCATTGATTCCTTTGGCCTGGTCGAAATAAGCAGCTTCCTGGAAAAATCTTTTGAGATAACTATCGAAGAGGCAGATTTAATTCGAGACAACTTCGGATCAGTCAACAAAATGATTGATTTTGCTGAGAGGAAACGAGCCACATGAGCCTTACAAGAAAACGTTGTACTAAGTGCGTATTGTCCGAGAGCTTCCCTCGCATAAAATTTGACGCGAACGGCGTCTGCAGTTATTGCAACAAAAGTAATCAGTACGTGGATACTGATCAAATGATAAAGGACGCGAAAAAGAAGATAGATGAACTATTCGACGGCAATCAATGTAAAGGTGATTACGATGCTATTGTCTGTTACAGCGGAGGGAAAGACAGCACTTATACCCTGCAACTTGCCATAGAAAAGTACAAACTACGGGTTCTAGCCTTTACTCTGGATAACGATTTTATTTCACCTGCAGCCTGGGGCAATATTCGAACAGTAACAAACAACCTAGGTGTAGACCACGTAGTGTTTAAGCCTAACGTCAAGCACTTTAACGCTATTACAAAGGCCAGCGTGGAAAATGCAATTTATAACAAGAATACGCTGAGCCGTATATCTGCGGTGTGTAACTCTTGTATTTCCATGGTGAACACTACCGCATTAAAAATGGCGCTGGAAAAACACATTCCATTTATTCTGGCGGGATTCACGCTAGGCCAAATACCGCTAAATTCCATTATTTATAAAAACAATCAGAAATTTCTCGCCGAGTCGCGGCAGGCCTCTTTGCAAAAACTACGCGAGCTGGTGGGCCCCAGTGTAGATAACTATCTGAGCATCAACTCGGCATCGCTGGAAGATACTTTAAACTACCCCCATACCGTCAACATTCTTTGTATTGAAAATATAAGCGAACAGGCGATTCTTGAGCAGGTTCGAAAGCTCGGCTGGACTAGCCCTGGAGATGTGGATGGCTGTTCCAGCAATTGCATGCTAAACACATTCAGCAACCACGTGCATGAAAAAATATTTGACTACAACCCCTACGAATTGGAGCTAAGCCACCTTATTCGCGAAAACCTGTTAAGCAGGAGCGAAGCCATGGATAAGCTAAACCAAAGGCCAGAAAACCTAATACCTGTAATTAAAGAAAGGCTAAGCATCGATGATGATGCCATAGAAAGAGTTAAGTTGGACTATGCCGCTAAATAAACGCTACGCCATTAGCGAGATACAAAAACAATTCTGGTTACTCGATCAGCAGGGAAAAGGCCCGGCTTATCTAGTGGTATCTGCCTTTCGCTGCAATGAGCTCGATATAGACCGGTTCATTTCCTGCCTGGAAGGTATCACCAGGGAAATACCCGCCTTTAATGTACGTTTTGAAGCTGATGATACAGGCGTTTATCAAATGCCTGACTCACATTGTATCCAAAAAATTACAGAAATTTGTAGCGACGAAACAGAAGCTCTGAGCTACTTGCAAAAGCACTCCTATCAGGAAATGTCTCTCGCCATGGGCCCGCTTGTGCGGCTGGTGCACGTGGCGCTGAAAGGCACTACACTCAGCTATATCTCAATCGTTGTTCACCACATTATTATCGATCTGCACAGCAAGAACTTATTGGCTGACCTGATTTCCGAGGCGTATAACGGTATGCCGGAAGTTGCTCAAGCTCTTGGCTCAGATAAAGCCTTAAGTTACTCCAATTGGCAAAAGCATTGGTTACAAGGCGCAAGCTCACTAAAGGCCGTAGAATACTGGAAATCGAAGCTGGCCAATATCGATAGAAAAATTGAGCTGGCGGAAACAGGGAGTGGTGAGTATTTCGAACAAGATCTAAGGCTTTCTGCCTCTCTTACTGCCGACATCAGGGTTTACTGCAAAGAACACAAAAGTGATGAATTTATTGTTTTATTAGCCGCCTATTACTACTTGCTTGCCAAGTATAGCGGACAAAAACAATTCGCATTGGCAGTGCCGCTTTCAAACCGAAAGCAAGCAGAATTCAAGAATAGCCTTAGCTGTTTTGTTAACACTCTACCTTTAACTGTTTCACTTGCTGACGCACTTTGTTTTTCCGACATTCTTCGCGCAACGCGTAAAGCATTACTGGGCGCTCACAGGCACCAGGAACTGCCCGCCACCCTCATTACTAAATCCGTATCTTCATCTGGCCTAGAAAGACAACTTTACAATATTGGCTATACCTTCGAAGCACCCATGCAATTAAATCTACTGGGCGTACAATGCAAAGCTTTGCATTTAGGCGGCGTACAAGCGCAATTGGATGGATTTTTAAGGCTCTGGAAAACAGAACACACCATTACGGGGCAGTTAGAATGTGACGGACATTTCTGGCCGAAGGCAATGGCTCAGCGCTTTGTAAAGTCCTATATTTCTTTACTAGAGCAAATTGCCACGAAACGGATGGATACGCTAAGCCACCTGGACATTTGCCCCTTAGATGACCAACAAAAACTTCAACAGTTTAACGATAGCTCCACCAACTTTGACAGAGAGGACCTAAGCAGCCTTACCCTACCAGGCTTGTTTGCTCAGCAGTTACAACGCAGCCCCGATACCGAAGCAGTCATTTTTGGCGATACGACGCTCACTTATAAGCAGTTCGACCAACTCACTAATCAATGCGCAAACATGCTACTTAGCCAAGGGGCAAAGAGGCGAGCAGTAATAGCCGTTTACTGCACCCGAAGTGTGGAAATGCTGGTTGCCATTTACGGTGTAATCAAAGCCGGTTGTGCTTACCTGCCCATTGATACAGATCTTCCTGGCGAACGCGTTAAAACAATTCTGCTACGTGCCGAAGCCTCCCATTGCATTTATACGAAAGTAAAAGAACCAGAAGATACGGCCAATTCCAAAGCAATACAATTTTCTCTCGATACCCTGCGCTGCTACCCAAGCACCTTAGATCCGCTAAAAATAGACCCCGATGACCCGGCCTATGTGATATTTACCTCTGGCTCAACCGGAGAGCCAAAGGGCGTAGTTAATCGTCACGCTGGTATCGTCAATCGCCTGCTCTGGATGCAAACTTATCTTCATTTATCAGAAGGCGAGCGGGTACTGCAAAAAACCCCCTACAGCTTTGACGTGTCCGTTTGGGAGCTTTTTTGGCCACTGCAAGTGGGTGCTACTCTGGTCATTGCGCAAGCCGATTCCCATAAAGACCCCTATAAAATCGCGGAACAGATGCGGCGCTACTCTATCGCCATAACGCATTTCGTGCCTTCCATGCTGTCTCTGTTTCTTGAAGCGAATCAAGATGCAGGCAGTAAACTCAGAGCGGTAGTGTGTAGCGGAGAAGAACTCAGCCAGCCGCAAGAGGAGCAGTTTTTTTCCTGCTACCCAGGAGTAGCGCTACACAATCTTTACGGCCCAACAGAGGCCGCAGTAGACGTCACTTATTGGCAATGTAAAAACGATCAACGCAAGCATTTACCCATCGGCGCTCCCGTGGCCAATACGCCTCTTTATGTGGTTGACGAAAACGCAAAACTCGCCCCCATCGGCATAATCGGCGAACTCTGGATTGGCGGCGTGCAAGTCGCGCAGGGCTATATTAACGACCAGGCACGCACTACCGAGCGTTTTATAGAAAACCCCTTCGACGCAGGAAAAGTCTATCGCACCGGCGACTACGCTCGCTGGACCGACGAAGGCGTGCTGGAGTACATCGGTAGAAAAGATTTTCAAATTAAGATAAATGGCCTTCGTATTGAGCTTGGCGACATTGAATCCGCCTTGATAGCCCAAGAGGCAATTTCAAATGCGGCGGTGGTAATTCAGCAAGAGGGGGAACTAAAACACCTGGTGGCTTATTTCACTCCAAGCGGTGAGCAAGAGGTCGAAGTAAGTCAGCTTAGAGAGCAACTAAGCAAGTGCCTGCCCACCTACATGGTTCCACGTTATTTTCGAAACCTTGACACAATGCCTTTGGGGTCCAGCGGAAAAATTCAACGTTCCGCCTTGCCGAAAATAGATTTAAGTACCATAAAGCCCGATAAAACGGCATTACCTAAAGGGGACAGTTACAACTTACTAATGAATGAATGGCGGGAATTGCTTCACTGCGAAACGCTGGACCCGGACAAATCTTTTTTCGATCTCGGCGGAGATTCCTTCATGCTGATGACACTGTTCAATCGCTTGCATGCAAACTTTCCACATTTAAAGAGCGTCGACCTATTTCGTTATAACACTGTCTCTGCACTTTCTTCCTACCTGGAAGGAAAACCCGTGACTAAAATCCCCCTTGACGACGACCGTTCTTCACGCATGCGTGCGGCATTAGATACGGGCTTCTCAGCACCCAGTGCAAAGCGCAGGAAAATGCGCTAATGAGGAAAAAATGAAAATAGGTAAACTGCACATGGTCTTAATTTTTGCTTTTATTTGCCTGGCATGCGTGCTTGCCTTACTGGCGCTTAGCCGCTACACCCGCGCACAGCAAATACCGAACAGCGCCCTAGCGCTAGCGGTAAAAATGCAGGCTCACACCTTTACCTTCGACAAGCCAGCTCACACCCTTCCCTATCGTTTTTTCGTACCAAAGGACATCTCAGAAAAAACAAAAAAACCATTAATTCTGGTACTGCAAACCGCCTATGGGCGCGGCGATAATAACTTAAGCCAATTGGATGCAAGCGTACGTAAATTAGTAGCTATGGCTGAATCTCATATGGAACTTTCATCGTTTATTCTCGCACCACAGTGCCCTAAACACTTGGAGTGGATCGACAGTCCGGCAATCAAACCACCTTTCACAAATATTCATTTTGAGGATTTCACAATAGGCTGGCGAGAACAGGCCCTAAGGGCACTACTTAAAGAGTTGCTCGATAGCTACCCCATAGACGAACAACGCATCTACATTGTCGGCGGCTCAATGGGTGCAACTGGCGCCTGGAGCATGCTCTACAGGTTTCCCGATTTGTTCGCTGCTGGGCTTATTATGAATGGCCGCAGCGACCCCAGTATCGCCAGCGTAATAAATACACCTCTCTGGGTTTTCCACGGCGCGAAAGACAGCATCGCACCCGTCTCAAATTCTGTGGAAATGTCCCAGGCTTTAAATCAAGCGGGAAACAAGGCTGTCAAACTCACAATCCTGGAAGACGCCGGCCATAATATCTCCAAGGCTGCCGTCAACAAACACTCTCTTGACTGGCTATTTCGGCAAGTAGCCTCGGTGGCCAACTAGTGAATAACTACCGCGCGAATGATATAGCTGTTATCGGGATGTCTGGTGCTTTTCCTGGGGCAGACAATATTGAAGAGTTTTGGTCTCAAATTGTAGCGGGCAAATGCGGTATTGTTGATATCAGCCGGGAACAATGTGTGCAGGCAGGTGTTGACGCAAGCATAGTAGACCACCCAAGCTATGTTCGCCGAGCCGCAATTCTAGCAAATGCCGATCGCTTCGACGCTGCGTTTTTCGGCTACACCGCCTCAGAAGCGGAACTTATAGATCCTCAACAACGCTTATTTCTGCAACACGCCTGGACAGCTCTTGAGAAAGCCTGCTACATACCCGATCAAGTACCCGGGAGCGTGGGCGTATTTGCCGGTTGCGGGCTTAACCGCTATCTACTAAATAAATTACATATCGACACCCATGATTTTTCTGTCGATGATTTTCAAAAAATGATCGCGAGCGACAAGGATTTTTTAGCAAGTCGCACCAGCTATAAACTCAATTTAACAGGGCCTAGCATCACACTGCAAAGCGCCTGTTCCACATCCTTAGTGGCCGTGCAAATGGGCTGCACAGCATTGCAAACCTATCAATGTGATATTGCCTTGTGCGGTGGTGCCAGTGTAAATGTACCCCACGGCGCCGGATATAAATCCACAGATGGCTTAATTTTTTCTACCGACGGGCACTGTCGTCCCTTCACCACAGCAGCCAACGGCACTTTATTCGGAGAAGGTGTTGGCGTGGTTGCACTCAAACGCTATGCAGAAGCCGTAGAGGACGGCGATATAATTCTCGCTGTTGTTCGCGGTGCAGCGGTGAATAACGACGGGGCGGATAAAGTAGGTTATACCGCACCCTCTGTTTCCGGTCAGGCGCAAGCTATCTCTTTAGCTTTGGAGCTTTCCGGCTTAAAGCCGGAAGATGTCGACTATATAGAAACACACGGCACCGGAACCAAGCTCGGAGACCCCATAGAAATCGAAGGCTTAAAAGCCGTTTTTGCTCCATCCACAGAAAAGAGCCGCCCGCTTGGAACGCTCAAAGCAAACGTTGGCCATTTAGACGCAGCAGCGGGAATTGCCTCTTTTATTAAATCGGTACTTGTTGCACAACACCAACTCATCCCCCCCTGCTTATATGCAGAACAAGCAGATACAACACTGTTAAACGATAGCGGCTTTTACCTTAATTCCAGTACCATAAACCTTCGCAACAAAAATACACCAACGGTTGTTGGCGTTAGTGCTTTTGGCGTGGGTGGTACCAATGCTCATGTGGTGCTGACCAGTCCTCCCGCTGCTCGTAAAAATAACCTTGTGAGTTCAGACAATTACTATTTTCCCGTATCCGCAAAAACAGCCGAGGCGCTTGCAAACTATCAGCAAACTGTTGAGGAGTTTATCCAGCACTCGCAACAGCTTGGCCCGGTATCCTACACCCTCGCCAGCGCTAGAAAACGCTTTCCCTGGTGCGGATTTATTTCAAAGCACAACAGTACTGTGGTCGTTAGCCCAGCGCGAAAGACACTGCAAGATCCAAAGGTCGCTTTTTTATTCGCCGGGCAAGGTATGCAACGCGTTGGCATGGCCCGCGCGCTTTATGATAGCGATACAGCCTTTCGCAGCTACTTGGACTCCTGCCTTAGAGAATTGGCCAAGCACAGCAACGTCGACATACGCGCTCTGCTTTTAGGTGAACCAAGTAAACACGCTGAAGAACTACTTAAAGAAACGCAAAACGCACAACCCGCGCTGTTTATTACCGAGTATTGTTTAGCTAAGACACTCATGGATCGCGGTGTATTGCCAACTATAATGATTGGCCACAGCCTGGGAGAATATGTAGCAGCAACAATCGCAGGGGTATTTGAACTGCACGATGCCATACGTCTGGTAACGCTTCGCGGCCAACTCATGGCAACGGTTGCAGAAAGCGCCATGCTCAGTGTACTTGCCTCTGCAGAAGACCTTGAGCCCTATCTCGAAGATAAATTCGAAATTTCACTTAAAAATGCCCCGGCCAGCACTGTGCTGTCGGGTACTCATGAGCACATAGACCAGCTACTGCTTAACCTGCAAGACAATAAAATTCGCTGCGTAAAACTAAAAGTCAGCCGGGCTTTCCATTCTAAATTTATTGAGCCCATAAGCAGTGAATTTGCAAAGGTATTGAATACCCTTGAGCTAAAAAAACCAAACATTGCAGTGCTTAGCATGACGAGCACTTACCGCGGCAGCGACGCACCTGTCTGGCTATCAGATTACTGGTTAAAACATTTAAGGGAGCCAGTGGATTTTAACCATGGCGCTGCTCAGCTTCTCAACAGCGGTGCAAATGTATTATTGGAAATTGGTCCAGGAAAAGCGCTCTGCTCTCTAAGCTCAGCACAAAAGGCATTTCACCAGGGCATTCATTGTATTCCCTCCATCGATACCATGGAGATGGAAAGCTCAAGCATGCAAACGCTACTACTAAATCTGTGGAGTGCAGGCCTTCCTATCGACTTAGTAAAAGATAAGGTCATTGCAAAAGACACATTGGCACTGGCACCAAGCTACCCCTTCGCACGGGAAAAATATTGGCTGCCTGATTTGAGCCGCAAGGTGGGCCCCGGTAACACTATTGACAATACTGCAGCGCCTACAGGCACTCAGGGAAAAAGTACTTCAGAAAAAATAACCACTTGCTGGCATGAGACATTCGGTAAAAATATTTCGGCAGAAGACAGCTTTCTAAACCTTGGCGGCGACTCCCTGATAGGCGTTCAGCTGGCAAACAGACTTTCGAATGTACTTGAATTACCTATTGGCCTTGCCGATATTTTTCGCTATCCAAGCATAGCGTTAATGTGCGCGCGCTATCAAAAAAACGGGTCGGAACAGAGCCACTTCGACTTACTGTTCGAAATAGACTCCAGGGGTGAAGGCTCGCCTATTTTTCTCGTGGCAGGTGCACACCAAGACAGATACTTTCACGAAGGCAAGTCTAACTATGAAGAGGACGCCTATCGTTATTTTAGTACCTTGGTACAAAACCTTGGCGGGCAACGTCCGGTAATGGGTTTCCGGCCCAGGGGCATTTTTCTTGGTGAAGATTTTCACGCATCTGTTGAAGATATGGCTCGTGAATATATCGAACATCTTAAAAAAATTCAGCCCCACGGCCCCTATATTCTGGCGGGAGAGTGCGTGGGCGGTATAGTAACTTATGAACTGGCTCGGCAGCTTTTGGAAGCGGGGGAGGAAGTACAGTGTATCATCCTCATGGACACGCCTTACCCCAATAATAAATTTCGCCTATTAGAAACCGGTAAAGTAAAACTCCGCCGCCTCAAAAAGCGACTGGTCAATCTTCTTAAAACATTAGCATCGGGTAAAGTGAAGAGCTTTGTATCTGAGTTGCGCACCACCATTAACAGAGTATTCATTTTCTGTTTTCCCATAAATAAAAAATTGTTCTATCTAAGAAATGCTTTATACGGCAGCCAGATCTACCTGAACTTGCTGCTGCGCTACAAACCTCGCCCAATTAGCAAAAAACTTCACCTCTTGATCAACGAAGAATGGAGTAAAGAGCACCCCTCACTGGGCTGGCACCAGTTGCAGGGTATAGATATCGATATAAAAGCGGTACCGGGCGACCATAAAACCCGCCTTACCACCCATGGCAAAGAGCTGGGGCAACTGATAAATCGTCTCGTAGCAGAACACTGAACGCAATATTTTTACAGGCAATAAAAAAGCGGCCCAAAAGGGCCGCCTAAACTGACTTGGAGCCGACACATCGGCATCACCAAGGGATGAGAATAGCTAAAGGTCGTTCACACTTAGTACTAATTCACGAGTATTATCATCCAAAATTCACGCCAGATTGCTAAACTTCCATTAAAAGGCATGGAAATTGGTATTAAAAAGCCAAAATGCGCCAGCTTGGCGCAGATTTTAATATTTAACCTTGCCTGGCCTGATTGCGTTAGAATCTAGGCTTTACACTTTGTCAAACTATCCGACACCACTCACCAAAATAGCTCAATCTATGAGCACCAAAAATGGGTCTTTTTTAGAGCTTTGCACCATGTCGAACCTTAAAAACCGCAGTATTGGTCTCGCGTTAAGTGGCGGTGGGGTTAAGGGCTTAGCCCATATTGCACTGCTTAAAGTGTTGGATGAATTGAGCATAAGACCCACGCTCATTGTTGGCACCAGTATGGGAGCCATTATTGGCTCACTCTACGCTGCGGGCCTGAGTGGCAACGATATTGAATCACGCGTGCAGGACCACCTCTTTCCAGCAGGAGAAAAACCCAAGGTCTGGTTTGCAAAGCGTAAAAAACTGATGAAATGGCTAAAGGTATTTCGCTTCGACACTTCAAGGGGTGGTTTTGTCGATGCCGAAGGCTTGTTCGAGCATCTCTTTTACGAGCTGAATCACAAACAGTTTTCCCAGCTGCACACTCCCTTCAAGGCTCTTGCCTGCGATTTCGACACAGGCCAGGAGCTGGTACTGAACGACGGTGACTTGCTCAGCGCGGTTAAAGCCAGCATGGCAGTACCTGGGGTGTTCGCTCCCGTTCAGCGGGGAGACAAACTGCTTATAGATGGCGGCACGGTTAACAACATGCCCTGTGACCATATTCACAGCTGTGACTTCCGCATTGCCAGTGATGTTATGAGCCTCAGCCGTAGAAACAATCCAAACACCACACAGGTGGTTGCGGGTGCGCTCAATATAATTTTGCACCACAACAACCAACAACAACTTAAGCACTACCCTCCCCAACTCACCTTCAAACCCGATACCGCTGGCATTGATGCCTTTGATTTTCATAAGATTGGCGATGTATTAAAACGGGGTGAAGCGGCATCTGAAACGTTTAGATTACAAATACAACAGCTACTAGAAAAATAGCGTGTTTCACCAGACTGTTTTAAGTAGATGCCCCTCCAATTTTTCGTGTAGCCCCTTCCTTTTCTTTAACTAGTACCGTGCAACACGTATACTTACGTGCCAAAAAACAATTATAAACCGGACAAGAACTATGACGCTGAACAAACAACTGGGAACTTGCCTATGCTGCCTTTCATTACTCGCTTGCGGGGGCGGTGGTAGCGGAGAAAGCAGTAATGGTGGTGATAATCTGGGGCCTCAAGCACCAGAAAATACAGGCATTGTGCCACTCGACAGTCCAATTTTGGGTGACTGGTTATACGATGCTTTTCACTATGTCACTATCGATCAAAACCTCCATACCGAGGTGCGTGCAGACCGCGCCAATCAGTGCATGGCAGGCGTAGCCTCCATTGCTGAGATCACGTCTTATACCGATTCATCATTCACCGCTACAAATGCCTCTAACACCAAGGCAACATTCGCCTTCGGTTTAGATGGGCCAAATTTGCTTATTAATCGCACGGTTGAGGGCTCTCAAAATACACGGGAGTTTATCTATAGCCCTTCAGTTAACCTCCCCTACGGAAGCTGTGTAGATAACAACAGAACGGGTAGCGTGAGCGTCACCTTCACTTTCAATGACCTTGCTAACAGCTTAAGTGCTTTGGATTTGTTCGACGACATCAGCACTGCGCGTTTCACTGCGGAAACTGTTTTTGATGTGAATGGCAACGACGATATGGACTCTGGAGATATCTCCATTCGCGCCGACTTTATTCCAACCAGCGCTTCATCGACTGAATTTATTTCTCTTTTACTCCCACGTCTTTTCGTTTACACCACAGACGGTAGCCGTGGCTATTTTGGTGATGGCACGATAGAAATTGACGGAAATTCCATTACCGTTACCATGCCCAATACCCAGCACCCTCAATTACAGAATATTTCCAATGCAAGCACGCTAAAAACCTATGTGAGGCTATCGGGTGATACGGGAATCTATAGAGACAACTACCCAGACAGCGGCCTGGCCATTGGCCTCGACTCAAGCTCGCTGCTGGACGAGGAATATGAGACAGAGGAACTCACTATGGTGGGTTTAGATTTGCTGGAAGTTAATGTGACTATTAATAATTAGTACCGCGATTAAGATCGACAGGAAGTATTTTTTTCCTGTCTACAACCGGCGCAGCAAGGGCGCCGGTTTTCATTTTATGTCTAACAGCTCTGCAGGCTTGGTAAGCTCGATCACGCTTTCTCATTCCATGCGTTTCGCTTTACTCTCCCCCGTTAAATCTTTTACCCACACATTATTGTTTTCACGTTTAGCGAGAACCGTTTTAAAAGGGCCCAAATACCTTGCCAGGCTCTAACCAAAGAGCACTCCAAACAGAAGGCTCGTCCACGTAGTAAACCGCATCACCATGCATAACACCGCGAGTTAAAGCATAGTGGTTGAACCAATCGGCAGAGCCCAGTGAATCCGGGTTCAGCGCACCCTGTAAACTGAGGCTGGCATTTTCACCAGCAAGGCCGTTGATTTCCAACATCAACAGCAGGTGCGCATGTCTACCAAGGGGCAAAGTAAGTTCACTTGAGCCGTTGTCGATCAGCTCACTCCCCTCGCCCATATTAACAGGCACAGTAATACGCAACTGATCTTCGCTGGTAGGTACAAAAGAGAAAGACTTGTGGTCCTGGAGGGCATCGCTGTAGGGCCAGCCCGTCATTTTTATTTCGCCAACAACAAGCGGCAGAGAAGGATTGCGAACGTCAAACAAACTTGCCTTCAAGCCCCCTTCATCGGACTCCGGATCGGCGCCGAAGCCAAACACATAGCCTTCATCCAAAGGGTGCAAGTAGGTGGAAAAGCCTGGCAACTCCAGCTCACCTGCAATAGAAGGTGCACTGGGGTCAGCAAGGTCCAGCAGGTACAAGGGGTCGATAGACTTATAAGTAACCACATAGGCTTTATCTCCCCAAAAGCGCACGCCGTAAATATCCTCACCGGGCTTCCCGATTGACTCACTGCTACCTTCTTCTGGCAGCATGCCAACCACATCCAAGGTTTTGCTTATGCTGTTCTCCTCAAGCACCCAGAGACGGTGGTCCGGATTAGCACTGCTATCAAAAGCGCTGGTAATAACGCGCATATAACCATCATGCTCATCCATGCGGAAGGAGGGTGTCGACCAACCCAGATTACCGGGCACTGCGCCTGAAGCAAGGTAATTCACTTGCTCTCCCGACAAGCCAATCTTGTGCAGCACGGAATAGCTGTCATCCCAGTTATTGGCAGCTTCATTGGCCACCAGATAAATAGCATCAGTGGAGCTATACATCGCTTGTGTGGGCGCAGTAGTACAGAGCGTGTCGGTCACCTGCTGCTTACGCAGATCAATCGCGGTAATGTAATGAAGGCTGCGATAACCGTCGTACGGGCCCAGATCGGCATTTACAAGACATTGCTCACCGCCGTGCAGTAATTGACGCTCGCCACCATTTATAAGGTAAGACGGCAACAGGTCTTCGAGCGATAAATCCGCTATCGCGCTTTCGGCCAGAGAAGTTGCAGTGTCAAGGTCGCCCCCGAAAGCCGCTGGGGAGCGCTCGTCGGGCGTGCCTTCAAACAGCGCAAAAGGGGGTATATAGCTGGAAACCACATAGAGCATGTCGCCAATTCTGCGAGAATCATGCAGCATACCGTCCAACTCCAGCTGCCAACTGAGTTCCGGGTTTTCCGGCTTGGCCATGGAATACAGGGACAACTTAATAGAGTTGTCTCCTCCATACCACCCCCACTCCGGGGCTCCAAGGCCACACCAGTCAAAGATATCGGGAGCCTGAAGGGTGACAATGGCTTCTGCGCCAAGGCTCTCATTTGCACCCTCTAGGAGGTACATTTCCAAAGTATCGGAGTAGCTTTGGGCCATAACGATCTCCGAAACCGGAGTCGCTGTGGCGCTGGCTGGGTCGGTACGTAAAATCCGAATACGGTCCGGAGTGAAGCTTTCTCCACTCCAATACATTAAGTCTTCCCCCGTCCTCCAGCGCGGCCAAGCGTGAATGTAGAGGTGCTGACCGTCGTATTTGACATGATCCGCCTCATCCACGCCCCCTACCTGTACGTTGGTTCCAGAAAACTGGTCGCCGGGACGATTAAAAAAGGTCCCCGACTGGGGGTCAGTCGGGCTTGCTACCGGCGTATTTTCAATCTCTTGCTGAGTAGCAATCGGGCGGCCGACAGCGTAGTGCACGTCCCGGCGCACACCATTTTTCAGCAAGAGCAGTAACTCTTCTTCTGTGGCCAAACGCAATACAGATGCGGAAGGGGCAGGCGCCTTCAATTTGTCATAGGAGATAGAAGGGTTTACCGGGCCACCAGTGTCTGAGGTCTCCCCTGAGCCGCCACAAGCACTGAGTATGAAAACAACACTTAGGGATAATAAAATGCGCGTCATAACAAAGCTCCTTCTCTTGTTTTTAGTAAACTTGCGAAAAACTATGAACAATAATAACAATATTTTATGTAGGGAATATGTACCAGCAAGCAAGGCCTGGCAGCAAGCAACGCCAATAGGCTTAACGGGGCGCCCACACCGTCACGCGCCAGCGTATAGGAAGCGTAAACCAGCTATTTAGCAGCGCGAAACAAGCCCGCTGGTTTTTTACTGATTAATGCCCTGTATTTATTCTAAGCCTTAGCTTCATGCCTTTGCTTTATAGAGTCTTCTAGCGCCAGCTGGCTTTAAGTTTTGCGGCATACACCCCATCCCTGGGCTTCGCCGCGCTCGTTCCCTACAAGCTTTGCGGCATACACCCCATCCCTGGGCTTCGCCGCGCTTGTTCCCTACAAGCTTTGCGGCATACACCCCATCCCTGGGCTTC
>FXAI01000011.1:0-96647 GCA_900177435.1 Alteromonadaceae bacterium Bs31 | reverse complement strand
GCTTGTTCCCTACAAGCTTTGCGGCATACACCCCATCCCTGGGCTTCGCCGCGCTTGTTCCCTACAAGCTTTGCGGCATACACCCCATCCCTGGGGTTAACCCCGGAAAGAAATATGGGCATAATCCACTTCTTTTGAAACAAGAGCAGACTAATGGGACGTACCTACGAAAACCGCAAAGCCTCCATGGCCAAAACCGGCGCAATGAAAACCAAGCTCTACTCGCGCTTTGGCAAAGAGATTTATGTTTGTGCCAAAAATGGAGGCACGGAAACCGACAGCAATCTGAGCCTTCGCCGCCTGGTGGAAAAGGCCAAAAAAAATCAGGTTCCGGGCAGCATTATTGACAAAGCCCTGGACAAGGCCCGAGGGGGCGGTGGCGAGAATTTTGAACTGGTGAGGTTTGAAGGCTTCGGTCCCGGTAATTGCATGGTGATCGTAGACTGCCTCACCGATAACAACAACCGAACCTTCGGTGACGTACGCACCTGCTTTAACAAGGGCAAGGCTAAAATCGGTGCTCAGGGTGCGGTGGCCCATATGTTTGATCACCGCGCTATTTTCGCCTTTAAGCACGACGATGAAGAAGCAGTGCTGGAAGCCTTAATGGAAGAAGATGTAGACGTGGCCGATATCGAAAACGACGATGGCATCATTACCGTTATTGCGCCGCAAACGGAGTTCTTCAAAGCTAAAACCGCATTGACTAAAGCCTTTGGTGAAATTAATTTTGAAGTAGATGAAATCACCTTTGTCCCTCAAACCTATACCGAACTTAAGGGTGAAGATGCAGAGCAGCTTGAAAAGTTTTTAGACTTGCTAAACGACTGTGACGACGTACAAGAGGTCTATCACAACGCGGAGCTAGTACAGTAAATCTCTCACTCTCAATCATGAATTGGCTAGCGTGAATACTGTTGTCCTTGCGGTGCTATAACGTACCGACTACAAGGGGTGGCTAATGTTCACGCCCACTTGCCACTTCAGCCAGCGCTATTTATAGGGATAATCACATGAACATTGAGCATATCGCCCTGTGGTCAAGAGATATTGAAGCCTTAAAAGGGTTTTATTGCCACTATTTCGACGCTAGCGCTAATGAAAAATATACCAACCAAAAGAAAGGTTTTAGTTCCTATTTTTTGAGTTTTGGCACAGGTGCACGGCTGGAGATTATGCAGAATGCCAACATACCGGACAATAAAAATAGCGTAGCAGAACAATACCTGGGGCTTATTCATTTTGCTATTTCTCTGGGTTCAGAAAAAAAAGTAGATGAACTTACCGCCACACTTAGCGCTGATGGGTTTAGCGTATTAGACGGCCCAAGAACAACGGGTGATGGATACTATGAAAGCCTGGTGCTAGACCCTGAGGGCAATCGTATAGAGCTTACGGTGTAATTCAAATAATTTAGCGCGGCACGCTAACTACACTGCACATTCAAATGCTTAAGCCTAACTTTTTCCGGAGAGCCCAAATAATTTACCTGGGCTAAAAACAATTCCGCCGTTGCCACCGCATCACACAAGGCATTGTGTTGATTGACAACAGGCAGGCCATAACGCTTGCGGCTTTCACCAAGGCGCACACTGTACTGCTTTCCCTGCATTTGCATTTTCCTGTTTTCCAGGGCCATAGTGTCTATGTAAGAAAACAGCAGAGGGTAGCGGAAATTATTGATGCTGGCTAATTGCAAAAATTGCATATCTATCGGCGCGTGATGAAAAATTAATACGCTGTTTTTCATCTGTTTTATCAATAGCAGTAATACTGCCGCAATGCTACTTGCACCTGCCAGGTTCGCCGCCTGTAATCCGTGAATAACAGCGCTATCTCCAAGGCCTTTTTCCGCATGAATAAGCAGGTGCCTGGCGCTGCCGTTAACAATTCTCCCCTTTTCAATGGCTATCCAGCCGATACTTAACAGTTGGTGCTTGCCAGCATCCAGGCCACTCATTTCACAATCCACCACCACAAAACGGGTATCTAAAAAGCCCCGGCTAAGCGTAAACGGGATATTCTCATAAAGCGGAGCGAGCGCGGTTTTACCTACTCTATCTTTATTTTTCCAGCGCTTAAAATAGAAGGGCAGTTTATATAAGGCCACCACCAAACCTCGCTTTCATGGCTGCCTGTGCCTGCCTGACCAGATGGAATGCATCTTTAAGCTGATGACGCATCAAGGGCGAAAGTGTTTTTGGGTCGAGGTAGTTATCAACGGCTTCACCAGCGCGGTATTGTCTGCCTTGAGCATCCAGGCGCAGGCCGGCGATAAATTCATGGGCGTCCAACAAACTATTGACTAAGCCGTGGGACATCACACCCGCATCAGCAACCTGCTTTAATCTATCCACAGTGCTCACCGCGCTAATTCCCGCACTCAGGCTGCAATTACGTGCGATATCCACAATGGGAATAGTGCCGCGTTTTTTCAGGTCGAGGGAGTGAATATGATCGCCGTCTTTTTCGAGTACAAAGGTTTTAAAAAAGCCTAAAGGGGGTGAATGAATCAGTGCGTTATCGCTCATATGTGCGAGGAAAATGGTATTTTTCTTGGCGCTCTCCAAAACATGATTTTGCAGCGCAGCGCTGAGTTTTTTCTCACCGTATATATGGCGCATATCAAAAAAAATACTGGCATGCATCAGGTCTTTGGGGGAGCCCGCCTGAATCCATTGATTAAAACATTCAAACCAGTGTCTTAGGCTTAAACGCCACTTGTCGTTGCGCGCCATAATATCGCCGGGGCAGAGAAGCACACCACAGTCACCTAAACCTTCGTTAACAAACTCCGCCAGTTTTTTAAAATAGTCGGCATTTTGCGGCTCACAGGCCTCGCTTAGAATAAGCGCATTATCCTGATCGGAACCGATCACCTGCTCCTGCCTGGCCTGTGAACCGAAGGCCAGCCAGGCAAATTCGCAAGGAGCGTCACCCAGCTCTTGCTGGGCCAGTTGGATCAAGCGATTGGTAAGACCGTCGGTAAGCGAGGTAATAATCTCGCCCACCTCGGTTGAGCGTGTATCTCGCTCAATCAAGCGAGCGACCAAGGCTGGAAACTGGCGAGAAATATCCACCAACGCGGCCACATTATTGGCGTGCCTGACGGAGCCAATCAGCGATACGGGTTCTATATTATTTGCTCGTACAATATCGCTTAAGCCAATTAAGCCCGCTACCTGCTTACCGTCCACTACCGGTAAATGATGAATACCCGCAGACATCATTTTTATTTGCGCGCGGTGCAGTAATTCACTTTTATCAATGGCGCTGGGTTCCGGCGTCATAACGGCTGACACACTCATACTGTCTGGCAGCCCTGCAGCAAGTACGCGGGTGCGTAAATCGCGATCGGTGACTATTCCCACCAGGTCCTCATCTTGCGTAATAAGCAAAGACGAGACGTTTTTCGCCATCATAATTTTGGCGGCTTCGAGAATGGTAATATGCGGCGAAGCACATACCGGGGGGCTGGACATAAAATCCGCCACCCTCTTTTGCAGCAGCAGCTCGCCACTGCTTATAGCTGGGCTTATAGCAGGATTTTGCACCTCCATAGATACTTCACCAAAGCGCCGTGTATAGCTTTGACAGAGCAGAGAAAAGTCTTTATCACTCGTATAGAGGGCGTTGTAGGCCGTAGCAGCCAGCTCATAGTAGAGGCAATCTTCCAAAGCCATGGCTTGCAGCGCATGCTGCAACAGCACTTTTGGCAGCAAGAAATCACCCTCACTTAAGCGATCAAGTAATTCACCGTTACGCTTGCGAATTTCCACACTGCCACTGCGCAGTACCAATAGTCCGGCGTCTTCTCTAAGGTTGATTAGCGCACCAGAACGGCTGAAAGAGGTATAACTCTGGCTGCTGGCAGTAGCCAATGCTTCAGCATTGAGGTGCTGAAACAAGGCCTGTTTACTTAAAAACTCTTGTACGTCACTCACTTCACTGACCATGGGGCACCTCTAACCCTTATTGGGAGAAATTCTCCCGAGAGAAACCGGTTTCCAAGTCTACAAACACTGCCGGTGTTTCAACAAAATAACTGGCGCCATTTACAAGTACAATCAAGCGCATCACGCTACTGGAAGGATCATAAATATCTAAGGAAGCGTTCCACTGTTTAGCGTCAGTGTGTTTGCTCTGCATCAGCAGAGGCTCATTTTCCGCGTCTTTGTGGGACATTGTAATCAAGGCCCGCTGCAGGGGAAGAGATGAAACCAAAGCAATGTTTACTGTATTATCCGTTTCACGCTCTGCCTGTAACTGAATTTTTACATCGGCATTTTTCAGGGTGCAAGCCCCACTGGCATAACGACAATTGGATTGTGCCGCCAGTTTGTAGCTTTGCCCGGCCTTTGCCGGCTGCGGCGTTTCTTTTAGGCTGTAATCTGTTGCCACGTAAGCGGTAATGGCTAGAATTGGAGCGACTATCATCGCAATAATGACGTGTTTATTCTTATATATACGCATTTTTATTATTCGTAGGAGTTAAATTACTGCCAGACAAACAGTATCTTCTCAACAGAAGAAAGCCCTGCTTAAGTCTAGGTTATACACATAAAAAAACACAGAGGCCACAAGCCTCTGTGTTTTTTGTTCTAGCAGTACAAATTTTTACTAATGGCCGCCGGCACTTCCCGCGCCAGAGGGGATGCGAATATCTTCCACAAGATGCTGAATCTCTTCCGGCGGTGCCGCTGTTACCCGTGACACACCAAAGGCCACCGCAAAGTTAACTGCAGCCCCAATAGCACCAAAAGCGTTGGGCTCAATGCCAAAGAACCAGTTTGCGGGCATATCACCCAGGAAGCTGGTGCTGGCAATAAACATAATACCTTTGTGCTGGAACACGTATAGCAACGTTACGGATATACCAGCAATCATACCGGCAATGGCACCCTCCTTGTTTATTCGTTTGCTGAATATTCCCATCATTAACGCCGGGAAGATAGAAGATGCCGCAAGACCAAAGGCCAGCGCAACCGTACCTGCTGCAAAATCCGGTGGATTAAAACCGAGGTAGCCCGCCAGTAATATTGCCCCGGCCATGGCAATTCGACTGGCCAGTAATTCTTGCTGCTCGGAAATTTCCGGTTTAAATACCCCTTTGAGCAAATCGTGAGAAATGGCCGATGCGATAGCAAGTAATAGACCCGCTGCAGTAGAAAGCGCAGCGGCAAGGCCACCAGCCGCCACCAGCGCAATTACCCAGTTAGGTAAACGGGCAATCTCCGGATTGGCAAGCACCATAATATCGCGGTCCACTTTTACCATTTCGTTGCTTTCTTTGTCTGCGTTATAGGTAATACGACCATCGCCATTTTTATCTTCAAAGGCTAACAGACCGGTTTTTTCCCAGTTTTTAAACCAGCTGGGGCGCTCTTCGTATACTAGGTTTTCACCTGCGGCAGGCTCGATAGTCTGGTGCAGATTTAAACGTGCCATAGCCGCAACCGCAGGAGCAGTGGTGTAAAGAATAGTGATAAATACCAAAGCCCAACCGGCGGACTTGCGCGCATCACTCACTTTGCTCACAGTAAAGAAACGAATAATCACGTGTGGCAGCCCAGCAGTACCAATCATTAACGAGAGAGTGTAAACAAAGGTATTTAAACTACTAAGCCGTTTCGATGTGGTGTATTCGGCAAAGCCAAGCTCCGTTACCACCTGATCCAGCCTATCCAGCAAAAAGGTATCTGTTCCGGATAAGGTACTGCCCAAGCCCAGTTGTGGAATAGGGTTACCGGTTAACTGCAGGGAAATAAATACTGCGGGAATGGTATAGGCGAAAATAAGCACGCAATATTGTGCGATCTGGGTATAGGTAATACCTTTCATACCGCCCATTACGGCATAGACGAAAACAATGCCCATACCCACTAGCAAGCCCATTTCATAGCTCACTTCCAGGAAGCGGGAAAAAGCCACACCCACACCTTTCATTTGACCGATAACGTAAGTAACCGAGGCCACAATCAAACAAATAACAGCAACAATTCGCGCAACCTTAGAGTAGTAGCGATCTCCGATAAATTCCGGCACAGTGAATTTGCCGTATTTTCTCAGGTAAGGTGCGAGCAACATGGCCAGTAATACGTAGCCCCCTGTCCAGCCCATTAAAAATACCGAACCACCATAACCGAAAAATGCGATTAAACCGGCCATGGAAATAAACGAGGCGGCAGACATCCAGTCCGCAGCGGTTGCCATACCATTGGCGACAGGGTGAATGCCCCCACCAGCCACATAAAATTCACTGGTGGTACCAGCCCTCGCCCAAAAGGCGATGCCGATGTAAACAGCAAAGGTAATACCAACAATAATAAACGTTAAAGTTTGCAGATCCATTGTTATTCCCCCTAATCGTTCACGCCAAACTCACGATCGAGCTTGGCCATGCGGTGGGAATAATAAAAAATGATGGCCACGAAGCCATACATCGCCCCTTGTTGTGCAAACCAGAACCCCAGTTTGTAGCCACCAATACGAATACTGTTGAGGGCATCCACAAACACAATGCCACACAAGTAGGAAATTACGAACCAGATCACCAGCAACATCAACATCAGCTTGAGGTTCGCTTGCCAGTAGGCTTTCATTTTTTCTGAATTATTATCTGCCATATTGTCCTCCGGAGGATTTGTTACATGGGCCTGCTAATACTAATTTTGTAACTCCGCTTAAGCGTCCTCAATAGCTTGGGGTGGCCATGCGCGTTGTGGCTCAAATAAAACGCGCAAGAGCAGTCAAAATGAGTATTAACAGGCCCCAGCAGGTTAACAGGAGTTGCCAACCGGTACCGTGCGACTTTAGTCTAAGCGTCTATTGCCGTAGATGCTGCAAATACAATAAATGGGGATACGGGATGTCAGCAATAATATTAATAGTGGGCCTGGTGGTTTATCTGGCAGCGCTGTTCCTGATAGCACGCCTTGCCGACCGCCGCCGCTTCAGCCACAACGGCTGGGTGCGTCACCCATTGGTGTATGCGCTGGCCTTAGGTGTGTATTGCACCTCCTGGACTTTTTACGGGCTAGTGGGCACTGCGGCCTCCAGTGGCTGGTATTACCTGCCCATTTTACTCGGGCCAATATTATTGTTTTTATTCGGATTCCCGGTACTGCTGCGCATTGCGGCTATTTGCCGCCAGGAGCATATCCACTCGCTGGCGGACTTCCTTTCCTCGCGCTACGGCAAACGCCAGTCGGTAGCCGTTGTAGTGACGCTACTGGTACTGGTTGCCACCATTCCCTATATAGCACTGCAACTTAAAGCCGTAACCAATGCCATTCTGGTGAGCGCAGAAAGTCTGCCCTTTGCCAGCGAAGATCTCACCCTGCTGGTAGCAGGCTGTATGACAGCTTTTACCTTGCTGTTTGGCGCAAACCGGCTGGATGTCTCCAGTTACCACAGTGGCATTATGGTGGCTATTGCCTTCGAATCCCTTATCAAGTTAATTGCTTTGGGAGCCATCGCCCTGTTCGCCTGGCTGCTTTCACAGGGCTTTGACACAGCAAGCCTCCCCAGCACAGTAAACAGTGCCTTTTCCCAGAGCACCGTTACACCATCGTTCTGGGTACTTACACTGGTATCCGCCTGTTCCATTTTCTGCCTGCCACGCATGTTTCAGGTAACCTTTGTAGAGTGCCTTAGCGAAAAGCACCTGCGCTTTGCCCGCAAAGCCTTCACCGGCTACATGCTGGCTATTGCAGCAGCAGTGTTCGTAATTGCCTGGGTGGGAAATCAATTCTTTTTTGATAATTCCATCAATGGCGATCACTACGTGCTGGCACTCCCCCTCGCCAACAATAATAAAACTCTGGTGCTACTGGGCTTTATCGGTGGTTTCTCCGCAGCGACGGCGATGATCATCGTAGCCACCCTCACCCTCAGCCAGATGCTCAGCAACGATGTGATTTTGCCGCTGGTGATACGTTCACAGAAAAACCGCGGGCCAGTACCCGATTATTCCGGCTCACTCAAAATTACCCGTCGTCTAACGGTCGTCGCGGTTGTAGGCCTCGCCTGGCTCTATCAGCACAGCCTCGCGGAAAACGTACCATTAACTGATATAGGATTGATTGCTTTCGCATTAGTAGTACAACTGGCACCAGCGATTCTGTTTGGTCTGTATTGGCAGGGCAGCAATGTGCACGGTGTGTACGCTGGTTTAGCCGTTGGCAGCTCCCTTTTATTTTATTGTTTGATGCTGCCGCTGTTGGCTCAGGCTGGATTTATTTCATCCACGTTTATTGAACACGGCCCCTTTGGCATCAGCCTGCTCAAACCGGCGAGCCTGCTCGGTTTTAATTTTAGCGATACCTACACACAAGGCATAGTGCTCAGCCTGCTCGCCAATGCAGCTGCCTTGGTCTGGTTTTCGAGAAAAAATCAGATACGACTTGCAGACAAAATTCAAGCTCACGCTTTTGTACACAGTGAGGCAGTAAAACAGGATAAAGCCGTTCACAACCTGCAAATTAATTTGGAAGACCTGCAATCGCTGCTGGTGCAATTTCTCGGGCACTCCTCCACCGACAGGCTGCTGGAAAGCTACGTAGACGAAACACAAACATTCGCAAGCGACGAACTGGTAAGCCAGGCAGAACGCGCACTGTCCGGTGTCATTGGCGTTGCCTCCACCCGCGCAATGTTACTGAGTCTAAAAAGCGGTGACCGTCTCGGTGTAGCTGATGTTGTTAATATTTTTGAAGAGACTACCCGAACCCTGCAATTTAATCAGGATATGCTGTTCGCCTCTTTTGAAAGCATTTCTTCAGCAATTAGTGTAGTCAATGCAGAGCTGGAAATGGTTGCCTGGAACAGGCGCTACGAACAAATGTTTAACTACCCGGAGGGCATGCTGTATGTGGGGAAATCCGTTGCCGAATTAGTACGCTTTAACGCCGAACGGGGCATGTTGGGTTCCGGTTCGGTTGAACAACATGTGGAAACACGCCTGCAACACCTCACCGCAGGCAAGGCCTACCGCGTTGTGCGCACACATAATGACGGCGTTATTGAAATTAAGGGCCGTCCCTTGCCCAAAGGCGGCTACGTTACAACCTATGACGATATTAGCGAATTTATTCGCACGCAAAATGAGCTGGAAAAAGTAAATGAAAACCTGGAGCAACGAGTAGAAGAGCGTACCCGGCAAATCGAAGAAATCAACCAGTCTCTACGCAAGGAAATTGAGAAACGGCAAAGTACCGAAACCGCCCTGCTAGAGGCAAAATCTCTGGCTGAGTCTGCCAATGCCAATAAAACACAATTTTTGGCCATTGCCAGTCACGACATATTACAGCCCCTCAACGCCGCCAATCTTTATGCCAGTGCCTTGCTGGAGAAAAGCGGCCTGGAAAAAGACCTGGGTGAAAACTTGCAGCATTTGCACAACGCAATCGCCTCTGCTGAATTTATTATTTCCAGTCTGCTGGAAATCGCACGCCTGGACACCGGCACATTAAAAGCCAGCAAGTGTAAATTTGCCTTAGCCGATATTCTTGAACCGCTGGCCAATGAATTTCGCGTGCAAACCGAAGATGACGTAGAGTTTCGCTGGCAACAAAGTAAGCTGTGGACGCATTCCGACCCCAAATACTTAAGGCGGATTCTGCAAAACTTCCTTTCCAACGCGGTGAAATATACAAACAGCGGAAAAATATTGTTAGGCTGCAGGCCCTGCGGAAAACACATAAAAATTGGCGTGTACGACAACGGCCCAGGTATTTCCGACGCACAGCAAGCACGTATTTTCGATGATTTTTATCGCATAGAAAAACAGACAGAGGGGGCAGGCCTCGGCCTTGGCATAGCTTTGCGCTTCGCGCAATTGCTGGACCACAGCATTGAGCTTAGCTCAAAGCCAGGCCGGGGAAGCGTGTTCCAGATAACAGTACCGCTGGTGGAGCCAGGCAGCGCAAAAGAACAGGCTTTAGCAAGTAACCCGCTGCAATCCAGCCTGCAAGGCTTACAAATTTTTTACATCGACGACGATGAAAACAACCTGAGAGCGCTGCAAACACTCATGCAAAACTGGGGCTGCTATACCGAAACCGCAGCCAGTGCCAATGCAGCGCTGGCGGCAGTGGCCAAGATAGAACGACCGGGAGCCATACTGGTTGACTATCAATTAGGAGAGGGGCTTAACGGTATACAGCTGGCAAGTAAAATTCGAGAGCATTGGCAAAACATTCCTATTTGCATCGTTTCCGCTGCCCCGGACGAAGAACTTCAGCAAGCCAAAGCAAACATGGGTATCGACTTCCTGCGTAAACCCATCAAACCCAATAAGCTGCGAGCCCTTCTTGAGCGCTATCAGCAAAAACACGACCAAAGTCAGAGCGAAACGTGAGAAAGAAAAAGGTACTTATCTTTAGCGGCGCAGGCATAAGCGCAGAAAGCGGCCTGCAAACTTTTCGCGGCCAGAACGGTTTATGGGAAAACTATCCGGTAGAAAGTGTCGCTAGCCCGGAGGGCTGGCGTAGCAACCCGCAACGCGTACTGCGCTTTTATAATCAGCGGCGAACGCAATTAAGCGCAGCAAAGCCCAATGAGGCCCACCAGGCAATTGCCCGGCTCGAAAAGCACTGTGAGGTAGTAGTTGTTACACAGAACGTCGATGATCTGCACGAACGGGCGGGATCAACGCAGGTACTGCACTTACACGGAGAACTATGCAAAGCGCGTAGTAGTGACGAAGAAAACCTTGTTTACCACATCGCTTACAAAAACATTAACCTGGGTGATAAGTGCGAGCGCGGCAGCCAATTAAGACCACATATCGTCTGGTTCGGCGAGTACCCTTTCTTACTTGAAGAAGCCGGTGAGCATATTGCCAGCGCATCCCATATACTGGTAGTAGGCACCTCACTGCAAGTTCAGCCTGCCGCAAGCTTGCTGAGCTATGCAACACAAGCAGCAGAAAAAGTTATTATAAGCCTCGAAGCAAGTGGCTTAGCCAACAGCTTTATACACCTACAGGGCAAAGCTACACAGCATGTACCGGAAATCTGCTCGGCCTGGACAAAATAAAACACACTAGGAACTCAGTAAGCCATGAAAAAACTCAAAAATGAAAAAGAACTGGTAAAAAAGGCTATTGCCGCCGGTACCAAGTATGGCGAAGCCAGAGGGGTAGTGGAATTTGAGCCTACCGATTCGGCCACGGCGAAAATCGAGTTTATTTATCGCTTGTTAGTGCACGATAAAATAATACAGCCTCTACAAAACGACCAGATTTCACAAGCGTCCATGCGACATCGCTTGGCAATTTGGGCGTCCAAACTTGAAAAAGAGCAATAGCTTAGCGTTAAACGTACAAACAAGTAGTGACGAAATGAGCCAGAGCAGACAACTGGTCATACATTTTTCTCCAAAACAACAAGATGTAAGTTGTCTACCAATGGCTCCCCTACCCCTCTACATACGGGAAACGGAGTTTTTTTGTCAGTCAAGCGATAAGCACATCTCTCGTAAAAGCGAATAAGCTCTCTTCTTGTCTCAAGTACGTTAACGATTATTCTCTTGGTATTCATCGTCGAAAATGAAATAGCCTCGGCCTGCCTCAATAATAATTTCCCTAAACCAGCACCTTGTTGCTCAGGTTTTACTGCTAAGCCACCAATTTCAGTAGTATTATCATGCTTAAATAAACTAAAACACCCCACATAGTTGTCTTGAAATGTGTACAAGTAGTACTTATACCCAGCAGACATTTCAGTATTTATTACTGCGCGAGTAGCTCTATCACCTGAGACTAGCCCTTTTTCTGTCGTCCAACCCCGTCCACCTCTATACGTCTCGTTCAAGATGTCAACAAGACTTTCGATATCCTCATAACCTGCTTCAGTAATCAATTACCTCTCCCTGATGTATAAGGTATTACTCATTGAATGACGAAAGTGGCTGTTCTCTGGTGAATTTATACTTAAGAAATAATTCGTTTCTAAAAAGCTCATATATATTGGGCTCTTTCGGATACGGCTGCCCAGACTGGATTGCCAAACTGAAGAGTAGAGCCTCGTTCGCCAGCTTGTATGTAAAACTTTGGTGTAAAAATACTTATGCAGTACCAAGCGTTTTCGCGGGAGAGTTTCTGTATACGCGATGAGCCACATAGAGATTGAAGGTGCCCAAATACAAGGCCGTTAAAGTAGCGAAGATGTCTAGCCTATCCAGATCGAAACCTGAACCCACAAAATAGGCGAAATTATACACACCCACAAAAAAGGTCGCACCACCCACTAAAAGCAAGAGGGCAATAACAGATAGCCTTGCCTTACTGTATCTATTTATCATTTTCTCTCCATTCTTTATTCCGTCTTACACAATATTTCACATTATGCAGCCCTATACTGTTCAGGTGTGTACTCAAGCTACTTCACTGAAATTAATCTTCGATAAGTTAAGGGCTTGGTATATGTCGCAGATTTAAGTGAGCTTACCTGGGCGAGCTTCAATAGAACGCACAGAAAAAAACCATCAATCCGACAGCTTTGTTAATTGCCTTCCCCATTTGCTAGATACAAAAATAAAACCAAACAGCCCAGCCATTATTGCCACATCGGCAACGTTAAAAACGCCTGTTCTTAGGGGGCCGATCTGGATCAACATAAAATCAACTACGCGGCCATCATTTAATGCACGATCATAAAGATTACCAAAACCGCCAGCGAGGATAAGCAAGCCTACAGTAAAACTATATTTGTCCATGGGTTTTAGCAATACGTAGAGCAAACCTCCCACTAATACCAAGCCCACCAGAGCAGTAAAAATAAAGAACCGGATATTATCGGGCAACCCGGCCCCAAGACTCAGCATAGCGCCAGAGTTTTCGTGGTATGTAAGACTAAAGAGGCCATTAAAAAACGATAATGGATCCTGGCCTTTTAGAAGGCTAACAGCCTTCTCCTTGGTGTAGCGATCACATCCCACTAAGGGCACGAAAACCAATAGGATTAAGATCGATTTAATTTTCATTAATAGCTCCAGCGCTCTGTATGCGCAATCAAAAACAAACTCACCAAAAGAGCTTGCGAAGTGTATTATCTCCCAAAATGAAATAATCTAATACCAGAAAACGAGCGTAACAATACCTCCCAGATCGCAGATTTTTAAACATTTTTTAGACTTTTAAGAAAACATACCACCCGCTCTGTTTCCTTGAATCCCAAGTTTTTGTGCATGGCGATACTCCGCTCATTTTCGATAGTGGTATCACTTGCCAGTTGAGAATAACCCAGAGACAGCGCCCACTGCTCCGCTCGCAGCATCAGTTGCCTACCGTAGCCGCTGTTTTGATAGTGAGGCTTTACATACCAGGCCTCAACATACGGCACCTTTGGTTTGCGGCTTCCCTCCGCAAAATTCCTGATATTTAATTCGAGAAAGCCTATTATAGCGCCCTCTAGTTCAGCCACATATGCCTGCTGGATATCTATAGAGCGACCACCAAAATATTCATCTATCTCAGCAAGGTGGCAGTCTTCAGTATCAGGCCACAGAGAGGTTCTCATTTGAGACCACTCTTTAGTATCACTCCTTATCGCTTCTCGGATTTTCATGTGTCTTTACGAATATCCCGATATCCAGGCTAACGTTAAAGTTAAATTTTTTACCATAGCCGACGCTTAAAACCACAAGATACTGAACGAAGCACCCCCCAAATTTTTTATTTTAGGTGCTACCACGCTCCCTCATAATAACACCTATGCATACATTTTTGAGGCTCAGATACATACCGCCATAACGTTACAATTCGAGTTGAGTCATTAACAGCTAGCGCCCACAAGCAAGAATACCGCTTGCCAGGTAGGGATTAATGATATTCGTGGCTTAGAACATACTCGGTAAAACCCGACTCTACTGAAAGATCTTAAACTGTGCATTCATTAGGGCTTATTAATATAAAACCAAAACGTTTCCCCAACTGACTATCGGCATGAGCTCTAGAGCTTACTTACGTAGGTAATGGATAGAAGAACGAGCGATCCGCTCCAAGAATATGGAGCATGATCAGCACCTTAGTTTTTTTATAACTACGCCTATCGCTGCCATAAACAACCCTAGCGACATCGCGAGCTCTTGAAACGGAAGCATTAGCCCAGCTTACTGGGCTAATGCTTGAGGGACTGTTTAGAAATAGAACCTGGCGATAAAGGCCGAATCTGTGTAGGTAGAAGTGGAATCATAACTTTCCGAATCAATACTTTCATATCGAAGTGAAATTTCGCCCCCTACCGAAAATTTATCCCCAACAAAGTATTCCAAGCCTAAGGCTGGCGCCAAGAAATATCCATCGTAGGATATCTCCGAAGAATCTCCATATCCTTGAGTGCTATTAATATATCCAACTCTTGCTCCTAACAAAAAACTCATATTCGGTATAGTTTCTTTTCTGTGAAATAAACCTAAACCTAATTCGTAGTTTTCATAATCATAGCTGTCTGAATTGTCTACACTATAGTATCGAAAAGATGGCTCAATTCTAAACGATTCGGACACATCATAAGGAACAAGAATACGACCATCATTTGACTGAAAAGAAACGCCAATACCCGTATCTGAAAATGCGCTAGTGGATGCCAGCCATAATGCGCCTAGAATAACTATTTTTTTCATAAAAACTTCCTTCTTGATTGTTTAGGTGATTATTAAAAAAGCCATAAATTTGGCACTTATAGCATATTTTTTGATGGTTTCGCAATAGACTTTAAAAACAATTTGAAAAGAGCTATTTTTGCTAGGCTGATTCTACAATTTGTATACACCAAACTATTTTGGCTCTATTATCGCAACAATCTTCTGTTCTACTGTTATAAATTCTGGTACGGCCAGAAGAAAACTCTTAGCACAAGAATCAGCTGCCATAGCCAAGGTGTATTCTTGAGGCTTGCACTCCAAGGAAGATTTTACGTAACCCTGAGAAAAATTAGCCTCCGTGGTAATACCCAATACATTCTTTACTTTCCTGAACTGGGCTTACGCAAGAACATAAGCTTTCTTTCTTTCTTTCTAGCTAGTTAGGCTCCTAAGAAGCATTTTCTTTAATTATTTTTGCACCTTCCACTAGCCAATGATTCTCTTCCCCAGTCATGGGAGGAAACAGCAATGAAGCCCTATTAATGAAGAAAAATAAAAAAGCATACAAAAAGCAACTTCATTTTCAAAGGTAACGCTATTATTGCCAGTAAAAATTCGTGTAGCAACACGGATACAGTCAAGCAGACACACTGATTGCAAAAACGCGTTCCAAGCTACAATTTTATTTGTGCGGGCAGAATATCCACCAAACTGGCGGTTTATACATTTATATTACAAGGAGTATGGATAACACGGAGTAAACGGCGCCTTTTTCCTCTGCGGCCTAGTTTACTGCTTGCAGGAGGCCTGCACACAGCATAAGGGTATCGTCCCAGCGCAAATCCTGCTAGACGTTTTAGCGTAAAAAAATAACTACTATCTTGATCTAAATGCTCCAGGACGCAATTAAAATTTGGCTTCAAGACTGCTTAGTGATCTGGCAATTACATTGGCTTGACTAACTCGTATGCGACCAGGTTCCTTACTTTTACTAGCGCACTTTTTTGTCGATTTTTTGCACCTCTGTTGGCACGCTTTGCAGTACTGAGCCTGGCTCTCGGTTATCGATCGAAATGATTAATCTATTTTATGTTTTATACCGAAATACAGAAAAGCAGATCGAGGGGGTTAACACTGGGATTACTGAACATGAAATTGAATGTCAAAGACCGCCTATTTACGCCAAGTTAACTACTCGAGGTTTCTTATCTCGAGTACATACAAAAATTTATTTTTTTGAGGACAACAAATAATGCCTTACAGAAAACCACTTATGGCTTTGCTTACATCTTGGATTAGTAATTGCGGCCAAAAAAGCTCCAGGCATAAGCATGCAAGGTCAACAGCTAACTCAATGAGCAGGATTTTAAACAAAAAAGCCCCGACATAGAGTCGGGGCGGTTTGCTGCATTGAGGGGGATGGGAGTGAGTGGCCCCGATGGAGAACCGGCAAGAACAACATCGGGGCTTCTGTTTGCAGCAAAAAGTCGGATTAATCTACGCTTGGCAAAGTCACATCACCAACAATCACTGTGTCGATCACGTGGATAACACCGTTGGTCGCGTAGATGTCGGTCATCACTACTTTCGATCCACCTACCATCAACGCGCCGTCCATTATCTCAACTGCGATGGGAGCATCATCAGCCGTGATCAAGTCGGTGCCATTGAGGGTGTAAGCGGTCACTGCGTCTGCTTCCACACCACTAACTACATGTTGCAGCAGGATTGCACTGAGAGTGTCAACGTCGGCAATTATCGCGCCCAGTAAAGCTGCAGGAATTTTCGCAAAGGCATCATCGGTTGGTGCAAATACGGTGAAGGTCTCACCTTCGTCACCCAAGGTGCCCGCCAGGCCTGCGGTAACTACAGCTGTTTCGAGGGTATCGAAGTCGTCACTGCCCACCACGATCTCAACAATGTTCTGTGTTGGCGTGCCTTTGTCTGTCTCGGGCATCAACACCTGGTCGATAACGTGTATCACGCCGTTATCTGCCATCACATCAGCCAGGGCCACTGTGGCGGTATTGATCAGCAAGTCGTCGCCACTCTCGGAGATACCAATCATATCGCCATTGGCTACGCTAACGGCGGTACCAGCAGCAGCTTTGGCACCCGTAGAATCGATTTCTGCATCGCGAATCACGTGGTAAAGCAAGATGTTTGAGATATCTTCGTTGGTGAGGCCATCCAAGGCGCCCTCGCCCAGTGCTTCAAACGCGGCATCTGTAGGTGCAAACACAGTAAAATCTTCGCCCAGGTTGTTTAGCACATCGTCCAGTTCCGTTTGCTCCAGCAGCCCTGCCAGTACAGTGAAGCTGCCGTTTGCCTTCGCCACATCCACCACGGAATTTGGCACATCGATGTCACCTGCGATAACCGTATCGATAACATGAATCACACCGTTAGTGGCGTATATGTCTGTCATCACCACGGTGGAACCACCGATCATCAACTTACCTTCAGAAATCAGCACGTCCAGCAGAACGCCTTCTAAGGTTTCCACTTGTCCTCCGTTGGCGGCATAGGCACTAACGGAATCGATTTCTGTGGCCACTACGTGTTGCAGCAACAGGTCGTTTAAGGTATCCGCATCGTCCAGAATCACACTGACTCTGTGCATGCCGAGTGCTTCGAAAGCCGCGTCAGTTGGTGCGAATACGGTGTAGGACTTAGTTTCGTCGCTAAGTGCGTCCACCAAGCTGGCCGTTACAACCGCTGTCTCCAGCGTGTCGAAGTCGTCGCTACCAACCACGATTTCTACAATGTTCTGAGTGGGCTCGCCTTTTGCGGTCGGCGGGAGCATTACTTTGTCGATCACGTGAATAATACCATTGTCTGCATCGATGTCGGCATCAACCACTTTTGATAGGTTAATCAGCAGATCATCACCCGTTTTAGATATGGCAATTGGCGCCATGGCGGTGTTAGCGGAATTCACAGCCTGGCCAACAGCGGCTTCGGCACCTGCGGAATCAACTTCGCTGCCGAGTACGTGGTAAAGAAGTATTTCGCGTAACGTGTCTGTTTCCGAGCGCAATGCATTCAGTGTCTCGGTGCCCAAGGCTTCAAAGGCCGCATCAGTTGGTGCAAACACTGTGTAGCTGGCACTCTCGTCGTCCAGAGCTGCATCCAGCCCGGTGAGATCAAGCAGGTCGGTAAGAATCGTGAAGCTGGCGTTGTCGGCTGCTACGTCATAAACCGTTGTAACAACAGGTTCGGCCGTTGGTTTTGGGCCATCGTCATCATCGCCGCCACAGGCAGCGAGCCCGAGGCTCAGCATTGCAATCATTAAAAGTTTGTTTGTGTTGTTCATTGGTGTCGTCCTCTGTAGTGTGCAGTAGTGGGGCAAGGTACGACGCGAAAATTTTAAAAGATTAGATTTTTTGTGATTGAACAAGAAAATGAATACTACACATCAAAAAAAACAATCTAAGTTCTCCAAGTGTGCGTATGTAAGGAAGCGGCCAGAAGTGCGCTAATGAAAAACGATCTTAAAAATCCTTCATCATTATGACTGCTTGCGTGCGATTGGTGGTTCCCAATTTTCGGAAAATAGCGGTTATATGCGCTTTAATGGTGGCCTCTGTTACACCCATTTCGTAGGCGATCTGTTTATTGAGCCAGCCTTCGCGCAGAAAATTGAGTACTCGATATTGTTGCGGCGTTAAGGTGGCAATTTTCTGAGCAAGATTTTTTTCCTGCTCTGCCACCGGGTGGAGATTGTTTTTAAAGTCTTCTGGCAACCAGCGATCACCATTCATAATGCTTTCTATGGCTTTCTGAATAAGTTGCGGCGTGCAGGATTTGGGAATATAGCCACAGGCGCCGTGCCCCATCGCCCGGCTCACAGTCGCCTCTTCTTCTATAGCTGAAATAATTGCAACCGGCACACTGGCAAACTTCTCTCGCACCATCACCAAACCAAATAAGTCACTGCTGCCAGGCATGTGCAAATCCAGCAGAAGTAAATCTATTTCTCCGTTGGCTTCCAGTGCGCTAATGGTGTCTTCCAGGTTGGTGGACTGAGTAACCTTAGCATCCGGGTAGTGGAGCTGAATGACACCTAAAATGGCATTGCGAAACAGCGGGTGATCATCAGCGATATGAAATTGGTACATGTTCTGTTTCCGGTTAGCGATTGCCATTGATAAGCTTATATTACCTGCCAACAATTAGGCTAATACTACTGAGTTGGCAAATACAAACCCAGCTTTTACATTGATACAACTTATAGACTTTGGTCGAATGTAGACTAATTGCCAATTGTTTGACTTCACTGAAATAACGACTCTGTAACTCCTGTTAGCATCGGTTTTTTTCAAGTAAAAAATAATTAGGAGAGCCGGCTATGGTCGCACTTACTAAAACATTAATGGCTGGGAGTTTGGCAGCCGCAATCATCACCAGTCCAGCATTCGCCGTCGATCTTGGCGCTTTTGGCGACACATCCGTTAAAATTGGGGGTTACGTTAAGGTAGACGCATTGATGTCTAGCTATAGCGACGGGGTAGCTCCAGCTGGCAGCCTGGGCCGTGATTTTTATGTACCCAGCACCACGCCTGTTGGGGGCGAGTCCGCCAATAATGTGTTTGACATGCATGCACGCCAAACCCGCTTTAACCTGGGTACCAGTACCGATCTGGACGGTCACACCCTGAAAACATTTATTGAAATGGACTTTATCGTCACCCCCAATGGCAATGAGCGTGTATCCAACTCTTATGCTCCGCGCTTGCGTCACGCTTTTATCAGCTACGACAACTGGCTGTTCGGCCAAACCTGGTCTACTTTCCAAAACGTAGGCTCTCTGCCGGAGACCGTGGATTTTATCGGTAACACAGATGCAGGTATTTTTGTCAGGCAGACACAAATTCGCTATACCGCCGGCAACTTCCAGTTTGCAATTGAAAACCCGGAAACAACCATAACGCCCAACGCTGGCGGCGGCAGAATTGTCGCAGACCAAAACCCATTGCCAGATTTTGTTGGGCGCTACAACTTCAGCAGCGGCAAGCTTTCTTTAGTGGCTGCGGTTCTGGCTCGCCAGCTTGCTTACAACGACACAGTGAACGACAGCACTACCACCTCTTTTGGCCTGAGCCTTACCGGTAAGTATGCCTTCGGTAATGACGACGATATTCGCTTCGGCGTTAATAGCGGTAGTGGCATGGGCCGCTATATTGGCTTGAACGTTGCCAATGGTGCTGTGCTTGACGCCGATGGCGACTTGGAGGCCATCGACTCAACGGCGTTCTTTGTATCCTATCGTCACCTTTGGAACGCCAAATGGCGCAGCAACATCAGCTACTCCACTATTTCCGTGGACAATGATGTAGCTCTTACCGGCGGTGCGGTTACCGACATGACAGATAGTTTACGCGTTAACTTGTTCTACAGCCCGGTGAGCAAGCTATCTCTGGGCGGTGAAGTAGCGCTGGCCAACAGAGAGCTGGCTTCTGGCGTGGACGGCTCCATGACCCGCCTGCAGTTCTGCGCCAAACTGGGCTTCTAAAGCACAACTGCAAGCGCAATAAAAAACCCGGCACTGGCTAACAGGGGCCGGGTTTTTCTTTTACAGGCTTTTCTTATCTCCGCTTCAGGCAAAAGTTGCTCTATTTTTTTAGCTTATTGCGCGTGAACAAGCCGCCCAGGAATCTCAGCACTAGCACCAAAATCGCCACTGCGGCGCCGGCTGAGGCGCCGGCAATATGCCCAAGGTACGCGGTATTGCTCTCTGGCGGGGGATTAACCAACCCCGAAATATCAATAGCGATGTAGATTAGTGCCAGCACCAGCATCGGTATTTTGAAAGTACCGGCGAGAATAATTACCCAATAGAACATATGCGTAAATTTGTGCGGATAAATAACAGCGCAAAATGCTATACAGCTCATTACCACGCCAGATAATCCCAAGGCGGGCATGGTCGTTTGAATATCAAACAGCCCCACGCTCCACACTGCGCCCACCACAACGCTGGAAAAAAGAAAAAATGCTACAAAGCCCAGACTGCCGAGCACATGTTCAACGGCTATGGCGAAGGCAAAGAAAAATACCACATTAAAGAAAAGATGGCCGATAGAGGCATGGCTGAAGCTTGCCGTCACCATATTGATCAGCTCTGGGTGCTTTGGGTCTATCCACCATTGCTCCACAGCTGTATCCGGTACAAAGCTTTTCATTCTTTTAAATTGCTCTAATAGCGCTTGCTTATCGACTTCGTTGAAATTATTTTGCTCGATAATGGCATCAAACTCTGCGCTAAAGTCATTGCTTAAATCCAGGCTTGAAAAAATGTCTAGGCACTGCCCCCTATCAAGTACGTGAACCAGAGGCTCTTGCAATTCATAGCGGCAAAAATTCTGTAGGTCTTTTTCATACACAAACCAGGAATAATTTTGCACAAAATACAAAACAACACACAACAAAGCCAACAAGGTAGTTGCATAGGGCGGCCGCTGGACATCTACATCCAGCTTGTAGGGAAAAAGCAACATTTTGTACGTCCATCCATTGTGGTCTTGTAAAAAATACCGAGGAATTCTGTGCCTTATTCTTTAAACATATAGGATAATTTTACAAGGGGGAACTTACTAACCAAAGTATTACACTTGGCCAAGTCAAATCAATAAGCTAAATCGCAATTGTTATCATTAAGCTACATCCTTGAAATGCAAAGATTTTTTGTCTTTTTCTTCACGTATCGATTAGACTTATGCGCTTCGCTGTTCACATAAGCGCGGGCACTTATCACTATTGTTCTAAATACTGCTAACCATGCCCCAGCATTTCGGAGGCCGCTATGAAAACCGACAGCCAAATAATAAGCACACTTAATGCGGTGCTTACTGTAGAGCTCACATCCATCAATCGCTATTTTCTTCACGCTCGAATGTATAAAAACTGGGGCTTCGAGAATTTGGATCATGTGAGCTACAAAAAATCCATTAAAGATATGAAGCAGGCAGACAAACTCATTGAGCGTATTTTGTTCCTTGAAGGCCTGCCTAACTTGCAAAAGCTCGACCCTTTGCAAGTGGGTGAAAACACCGAAGAAATGCTCAACTGCGATCTACTCTTCCAGCAGGACAATACTCACACCCTAAAACAAGCGATAGCTACCTGCGAACAATTAAAAGATTACGTTAGCCGCAGCCTGCTCCAGGAGCTTCTGGAATACGAAGAAGCGCATCTAGACTGGCTGGAGGCGCAACAACATCAGATCGCAGAGTTGGGCTTACAAAACTATTTACAAGCACAGATTTCAGAAGGTGAATAATTATGCAGGGTAAACAAAACGTAATCGACGCACTGAATGGTTTATTGGCCTATGAACTGGCCGCCATGGACCAATATTTTATACACTCAGAGATGTACGCAGACTGGGGCTTCACCAAACTTTACGAGCGTATTGCTCACGAGTTTGAAGACGAAAAAGGTCACGCAAAAAAGCTGATTGAGCGCATGCTGTTTTTGGAAGGCACGCCGGATATGGTTACCCGCGATGGCTTGAATATTGGCAAAGATGTGCCCTCAATGTTACAGGCTGACCTTAATGTAGAGTACGCAGTAGCCGCAGCGCTGAAAGATGTGATCCATTTATGCGAAACCGAAAAAGACTATGTCACCCGCGATATGCTTGAAGTCTTACTGGACGATACTGAATCGGACCACGCTTACTGGTTGGAACAACAGCTGGGCCTTATTCAAAAAATTGGCCTGCAGAATTACTTGCAGTCGCAACTGTAACAAGCCGCGCCAAACGACCATAAGTAGAGGCCTCACCGATCGGGTGGGGCCTTTTTGTATCTGTAACTGCCAGCTCCTACCTTCTGGTCTGCACCCTCTCAGCCTATAAATACCTGCATCGTCTATCCGCAAATTTTTTTGTCACTCTGGCACAGCCAGTCTCTCAGCCCTTTAGCGTGCGCTATACTCAAGAGATAGCCGGTTAAGGGACGGGAGAAAACCGAAAAAATGCACAAACGGTATGCCGCACTTAGAACCCTGTCCGCTGTTTATCTGCTCACTGCCAGTAGCCTGGCTCTGTCATCCCAACAGCTATTCGACCTTTCCCTGGAGCAGTTACTCGAGGTAAAAGTCTCTACGGGTCAGCTTCTGCCGGTGCAAGCCAGCGAGTCGCCCTCCGCTATTACGGTTATCCAGCAAAACCACATCCAAAGCACCAGCGCCAAGAATCTTGCCGAACTGCTAGAGATCCACGTACCGGGGCTGATGCTAATGGCCCACTCGGAGGGGGATAAAATTGGTTTGCGCGGCAATATTGCTGCGGAAAACTACAAACTGCTACTGCTGGTAAACGGCAAAAACATCACCAATATGGTGTACGAAGGCCCCATGGTGGAACTTGACCAGTGGGACTTAAGCGATATTGAGAAAGTGGAAGTGGCACGGGGACCGGGCTCGGTGGTATATGGCACAGGCGCTATTGCCGGAGTCATCAACATCATCACCAAGGCACCGGGTAAGGAATTCAATTCCTTCAACCTTGGCTATACTCCGGAATATCGCAGTAAGGGTTTTAGCTACCAGTTTGCAAAGAATTTCGGCCAGCTCGAAAGTTACTGGTTTGGCTCGTATCGCCAAACCGACGGGCTGGAATCACCCAATTACTTTATTCCTTCGCCAACGGAAGCCTCTGACAGTCGCTATGTGGGCAAGCGAGGCATTGATAGCTACGGCCCACAAGCCTACCTGGCAGACAGCTTTGACCGAGCGCAGATAAAACTGCATATGGATATACGCTACCGCGAGGACTTCAAACTGTTCGCTCGCTACACACAATCTGGTCAACTCCATCATTTTCGCACGCTCTCCCCTCAGCGGGATGAGAGCGATAATGTTATTGACGTGGTAGACAACCGCAAAGTTAGTTTGCGAAGCCTAATTGTGGCACCTGAACACATCTGGCAGATAAACACCAAGTCCCACTTAACTAGCGCGCTCACTTACGACTCTCAGGAATATCTTCGCTACGAGCAGGCAAACGAGCACTGGCCGGAGGATCATTATAATAATGTCAGGGACTATGCCTTCTCACAAAACCGCTGGACAGCCTCTTTTCTATACACCTATGAGGCAGATAACTGGAATATCATCTCCGGCTACGAGTATAGAAACATCAATATTGGTGCGCCGTGGGGAGAGGATGCAGACCACATTATGGTACGCGAAGGGCTTTACCTTATCAGTGATTTTGACACCAGTGTCTACACCCAAGACCCGGATTTAAATAACCGACCCACACAGGAACGCGTGCAAGAAATTGGTAATGGGCTGAATTTCGAAACCCATACACATTTAATGGAAAGCAATTACTCGTTTACGCCAAAAATTACGCTGCATTACAGCCATCGAATAGATTTTCCCGATGTATCCAGTGCTATGTTCTCACCCCGCTTTGCACTGATCGCCAGCCCTGACGACAGCAGTTCCATTACTGCGACCGTGCAAAGAGCGCAAAGAATGATGCCTCTAAGAGCCCAGTATCTCTATGATAAACACAATGGCTCACACGAGAAGGAGCACGAACAAATAGACAGTGTGGAGTTAGCCTACACTTTTACTGCCAATACCAATAGCCAGCTAATATCGCGCGCCTATTACAACGATATTGACGCGGTAGGTTTTACCGGGCAAGACCTGCAATTACTGGCAAATATAAAGCTGGCCGGGCTGGAATTTGAAGCCACCTATAAAAACGAACACCTGGAAATTCTCGCCAACCATGCTTTCGTAAAGCCCACAGATTTTGCCATGAATAAAGACCTTAAAGACGGCCGCAGCCGAAATAATATTTCCTACGCCGACTACTACTATATAACCCGCACAGAAATCCCCATTACTTTGGAAGACTACGGCTCGGGAATAAATAATTGGTCGGAGAATACAACAAAATTTGTGCTCACTAAAAAGTTCTTAAATAAGGCGCTAACCGTGGAACTAAACAGCCAAATTTATTGGGACTACAGAGGCGCTTACGATGAAATGCGCATGTACCAAAACAGTTACGACAACTATGATACTTCCAGCCTTAGCGCTGATGAACTGAATACTTTAAACCGTCAGCACAGCGAATTTGAGCGCGAACGCGCCCTCATAGAAAAAACCGACGCCTATAATACGCAATTGAATTTTGGTGCTTCCGCATCTTATTTGTTTCAGCTGGGCCAAAAAACTCATTTGAGAACCACCCTGTTTGCGCAAAACCTGTTCGCCGACCGCTATCGCTATTACGTGAATACAGGCTCCAGCAACTATTACACCAATCGGCTTAATTTTTTACAGGAGCCCAAGGTTATTGGTTTACGACTGGAATTAATGCATTGATTTCTTTTGCCCGCAATAAATGTATCCACCAGTATATTTTACAAGCCCAGCGCTGATGACTAATCCGCAGTAGAAAACGCTTCGCCCTCAAACAAGCCCCTATGTTGCTCCATTCGAGCATATAAAAACTTAACCAGCGTACGTATCTTTACACTACTGCGTAAATCCGGGTGGTATAGCAGCCATAAATCATATTTGTGCTCGGAGGTATAAGGCGCAATGCGCAGCAGTTGCGGGTCACTGTCACCGATAAAACAGGGCAGAATGCCAACACCCATTCCCGCGCGGCAGGCCGCTACTTGCAAACTCACATTCATTATTTTGTGGCGGGGGCGAAAGCGAGGATAGTCGCGCGCGATTTGCCCGACCGGCCTGCGCAGTGTATCGCTCCAACTAAGCCAATTGGTTTTTTTCTGCCAGTCGGCGGCCTTTAGCTCTTCAATTCGATTGGCGGCGTAGTAACAGGCCCGGTGTATAGAAGCCAGCTTTCTGCCTACCAGGTGTTCCGGCGGCTGTTGGCAAAATCGTAGCGCGATATCTGCTTCACGGTTGGAAAGATTCAGAGCCCGGCTGGAGTCGATTATTTCCAGTTCTATGCCTGGGTGCTGGGCGCTAAAAGCAGCCAGGTCATCCATCAGGTATTGCTGCAACAGACCCTCATGCAAAGTAATACGAATATCACCGCTGAGCTGTTTGTCCTTGCCAGCCAATTTGCGAGAAACGGCGCTTAGGCGCTCTTCCAGATGCAGGGCTTCTTGATAGATTTCTTCTGCATGGTGGGTTTTTTCGTAGCCGCGAGCTGTGCGCTCAAACAGGCGCAGCCCAAGGGCCTGCTCAAAGTGACGAATACGGCGGGACACAGTAGCATGGTTTACATCCAGCGCCTGAGCTGCTGAGCGCACTGAACCGTGCCGCGCTACCGCCAGAAAATATTTCAAATCATCCCAATTCATGGCTCACCCTTCGCTCTCAAAACAACACCCGCTGGCTAGTAGTATATTTTATCCACCTTAGCCTAATCGTTGCATAAACGCACCGCACTTTGGCAAATACGCCCACTTACCCGCTCGAGCAATAGCACCTAGGCTTGCAGCACTGAGATGTTCACCATTAGCAGAAAGGAGAGTTTAGTTATGAGTTCAAAGCGACATCAGTTAAACGCAGCAATTGTTATCAATCGCCCAAGCAGCGAGGTGTGGTCGGTATTGGAGGATTTCGATAATGTTTACCAGTGGGCTCCAGGAGTCAGCAAATCTCACGGCATCGGCAAGCAAGCCTTGGGGGTGGGTCATGGCCGCCACTGTGTAATAGAGGGGTTTGGCTCACTCGATGAATATATTACCCAGTGGATAGAGCAGCACGGCTTTACTTATTCCATAAGCCCTCTGGGGCCCCTGCATCATAGCACCAGTACATGGCGCTTAAGGGCTCTCAACGCAGACAGCACGCGGCTGGAAGTTACCTTTGCCTATGAATTGCGCTTTGGCATTTTTGGTAAGCTTATGCACGTACTAATGGTACGCCCCAAGCTGGAGAAAGGCCTGCCACAAACCATCAAGGCTGTTAAAGCACGGGTAGAAAATTTAACAGCAGAGCAGACGAGCGAGTTAGCTATGGTCAGTTAGCTATGGCAGCTTAAGGATTTTTACTGTGGTATGCGCCACCAGAAGTGGCGTTATTTTAGGGTGTTAACCCGGCGCCACAGTAATACAAGCCAGTAAATTAGCTGGTCAATAAAAGTGCCGGACTTAAGTGATACCAGTGCTTCTTCACTGCTACCACATATACATTGGTAGGTATAACGTTTGTCGAACTCGGGGTGACCAAGGCCGGCATATTCCCAGTCGAGTATTTTTAAACCTTGTTCAGTTTCCACAATATTTTCCGGAATCAGATCGTGGTGACAAAGAACAGGTTGCCAGCCTTTTTGTAAGCTGTGCGATGAAACTTCCCAGAATTTATTGAATTCTTCCAGTGTTTTTCCGGCAAGCGGCTTGCCCATAGTTTCCAGGCATTTTACGTAGTTGAGTAAATACTTGCCGTAATCCATTGGCTCTACTTCCAATTCAAGCCGCTGAAATTTATCAATCAATTTAAACAGTCGATCGCGCTGACCCAGCCGCGAACAGTCGTTTCGAGTCCAGGCTTGGCCAGAAATATAAGTGAGTAAGGTGTATTTCAGGTGAGAGCTGTGATACAAAATTTTAGGCGCAATCGCTAATGGCTCCAGCGTTTTTAAAACCCGCCGCTCCAAGGCCCGATTAATTCCCAGGGCGCTCTCGTTTGCCGCGTTTATTCTTAGGCAATATTCATACTGACCACAGCGAATGAGGAAGCTTTTATTGGTAGAACCATTGGAAAGAGAACGAATCAGTTGCGGCTTGTGCTTGCATTCTACCGGCCATTTCTTCCAGGATTCCAACGCGGCATCCAAACGGGGTTCGCTGGCACTTGCGTAACTGATTTTCATCTTGCAGGCTCCATTAGGGCTTCTGGCTCTATCTGACGCCACCAGGAATAAATCCCGAACAGCACCATCACTAGATACACTATCATTAATAAAGACGCTGCGTACAAGCCTCTATCCCAATATAAAAAGAGAGCAGCCGAATCGATGACCAGCCAGTATAACCAGTTTTCAAATATTTTACGCGTAACCATGTAGGTAGTAACAACACTCCCCCATGTGGTAAAAGAATCTAAATAAGGCCAGGCCGCTTCTGAGTGATTTTTCAGAAAATAGCCGGAAATAAAAGTGAGGCTGGCAATCAGCAGCAAAGCAAATAAATGCTGACCGGGCCGCCAAAATGTAATAGCCAGCGCTTTGTGGCTTTTACTTTTGTGCCAACACCAATAGCCATATACTGCCATGCCCATATAATAAATATGCAGCAGTGATTCCATCACCAGGCTTACATCAAAAAACACCCAGGCCAGCAGTGCAGTACTCACAAAGGCACAGGGCCAGCACCACACATTCTGGCGCATGGCCAGCGCTAGATAGGCGAGGCCCAGTGCCACAGCTATCAGCTCAAGCCAGCTCTGCTGTAAAAACTCACTTACTGCAACCTGAAAAAATTCCTGCACTGCCCAGTCTCCTGTGCTTACTAGTTAGCCACGTAGTCGGGAATAAATTTGGCCACGAAGATACTTCGACCAAACTGCTCATAAGTCCACGCAACAAGGGTATTCAGCATAGCCATTACCTCACCGTAGTCGCCAACCACAATGGTTGCGGTGGGAAAGGTGTTTACCTGCAAACCTTCAAAACTATTTATTTTTTCAATCACTTTTAATATCGCGGCAATGTGGTCTTGCTGCTGCAGAGGGTAATAACTTAATTCAACACTGAGTTTCATTCATCCACTCCTTAAAATGTGTAGGCAACACTGGCACCAAAGGTTTGCGGGTCGCCTTTTTGGGTATAAGGTTCCGGGGCATAGAGTTTGCGCGGGTCGTTACCAAAATCGTGACTAAAGTAAAAGCCCCGTGTTTCGGTAAGTTCGTCGGTGATATTTTTCATCCACAGCGCGAGTACCGTGTTACCCAATTCATACTCCGCACGCACATTAAACAAGGTGTAGGCCTCACTCTGCTCGTTGTGGCTTTCGGAAAAGTAAAAACTGTCTTTGCCTTCGATTTCAAATTGCAGCATTAACGGGAAGCCAAACTCATACCGCGCTGCGAGAAAGTATTGATGCTCTGGCGCGTGGGCCTGGTCACGCTGGCTCATATCGTAGCCTACGCCCGTTAACGGGTTTCTGTCCACATGGCTCTTGTTTTCAAAGCGATCGAACTCCGTTTGCAACAGTGCCAGAGAGCCAAACAAGGCTAAATTATCACTGGCGGCCCAGTTAAACTCTGCCTCCAAGCCATAGTTTGCTCCGCCTGGCGCATTATCGAGAAAGTCGATAAATTCGAAAACACCCTCAACAGGATAAGCACGAGATTGCTTGATCTGAATAGCGTCGCGCTGCTGATAAAACAAGGCACTCTGTACTGTAAGGCTCGGTAGCGGAGCAGATTTAATGCCAAGCTCGTAGTTCAGCATGGTTTCTGTATCAAATGTTTTCTCCACTGTTTCCAATGAAGGGTCCGGATTAAACCCACCCACTTTGTAACCCCGCGATACCAGGCCATAAAACAGGGTTTCATCGTTTGCCTGGAATTCCAGCGCAACGCGGCCACCCCATAAGCTTTCCTCCGGTGCAAATACTTCATCCTGATCATCGCTAAAATCAGCACTGTAATTTTCTGCACGTAAACCGGTGATTAAGGTCCAGCGTATTGCCAGGGGTATTTCCAGCTGACCGTATAGGGCGAGATTTTCTGTCTGATGCTCACTGGTATAGATGCTGGTCAAGGGGTTGGAGATGGGATTATAAAAATCATAGTCGGGGTCGTTATTGACATAGCTGCGAACCAAATCCACCTGCTGCGACTTATAGTAAATACCCGCAGCCCAGCGCACACCTTCTGTATCAGGCTTGGAGAGCAAACGCAGGTCTAAAGAGGTATTGGTATTATCCCGCTCATAGTTATCCGTAGTGGAGTACTGCCAAAAGGCACATTCGGAATCGATAGGGCAAATCTCACGGTAAGACCAGTCTTCGTCATAGCCGTATTCTGTGGAGTTGTCGGCGTAACTCAGCAGGCCTTCAACATCGGCAAAACTCATCCCACTGTAATTTGCTTTTAGTGCATGAGCATTACCTTTCTGTCGATCCTGGCCCGGCTGGTCTGACAGCGTGTGGCGGTTGTTGTCCAGGCTGAAAGCGTCGTAGCCGTTATCGATATCAATTAAATAGCTGGTGAGATCAACAGATAAATGTTCACTAAGCTGAAAGGTAAACATATTTCTGAGCGTGCTTTCATCTATATTGTTTGTATCGGCTCGGCCAAGGTAATCATTTTCGATATACCCGTCAGTGACATTTTTGAGGGCGGAAATTCGCCAACCAATATTGGCTGACAACGCAGTACTCACGGTTGCCGACACGTCGTAGCTACCATAATTACCCACACCTGCGGCAAGACGACCACGCGTATCCGTTGTTGGTCGACTACCAACAATATTTATCATCCCCGCCAGTGCATTGGCACCGTAGAGTGTGCCCTGCGGGCCGCGAAAAATTTCTACCTGTGCGGCATCAAGCATACTTACGCCGGTACCAAGCCCGGTAAAATCGATGCCGTCTACAATAATGCCCACAGAGGGGTTAACGGGGTCAACGAACTGGCTGCGCTCACCAATACCGCGAATTTGAATAAAGCGCCCTCGGGATGCTCCACTGGAAAAATTTACGTTAGGCGCGAGGCTTAATATAGACTCAAGGTTTTTCGCATTGCGTGACTCAATTAACTCTGCGTCTATAACGCTAACGCTGTTGGCTAAACGCAGCTGTCCAACCTTATGAAGTTCACCGGTAACAACTATCTCTTCCAGCGGTTCTGCAAATGCAACAGCGGAAACAGCAAGTGAAAGTAAAACAGAAAATTTGTACATCAGCAGGCCTTCTACAAAAAATATAGGAGACCCGGTAGTGATTGGGCAGGGAGCCGAAAGGTGGCCGCAGAAGAATCGCAAAAATGCGCTTTCCTATTCCTACGCCGGTACTAACCGGATCAGGTTCAAGGGTTCGGGAAATCCCATCTCAGGCTGTGTATTGCAGCCACCCCTCAGGAGAGCGCTCATTCTAACAAATTACGCTGTGCTTTGGAAAACACCACAGCCCAAACAAAAAACCCCGGCACTTGGCCGGGGCTATTAGTAACAACTATTGAACTAAGACATTATTCGCAAGATGTATCGATGTCGTTAAGGAAACCGCGATCAACACCGCTGCGAACAACGATGTCGTTCGGGCAGGCCACTTCACGATATTCCAGCGAGGGGTTATCGGCTGCTTCGAACCAGTCAACATAGAACATACAGCCTTCGTACATATCTGTTAAACCGCGCGAACCAAATACGCTCTGACACTTATCCGCCAGACAGCTCTTATAGGTTTCCAGGCTTTCGTTCCAGCCGAGGCTTTGCTTACAGGTAGCCAGCAAACCGCCGTACTGCACACCCAGTTCATCCGCGGGAATACCCCACTGATTGGAACAGGCGTTGAACGCACCAACACCGCCGCCGGGCACCAGAATATCGAACTGACCGCCGCCAACGTCGTAACCAATATTGGTGGCTTGCACAATCATGCGCTTGCCGAGCATGGCTTTGGAACCGGGATCATCGCCGCCGTTGTAGGAACTTCCGGTAAAGCGCAATTCATAACAGCGGCCACATACATCGCCACTGGAAGCTGCGGCAAAACCGTATGCCAGGGTATCGTTTATGACCCAGGGCGCCTGGCTCTGACACATATGTGATGGGCCACCGTTATCACAAGAACTCTTCGCGTCTACGTCAGCCAGTATTTGGTCGTTGCTGGAACACGCAGGCAGGGTTTCTACACCGTCTGGTACATTGCCGGTCCAGCTACAATGAGCTTTACAGCAATCCCAGTAACGGGTGGAGTAACCGGAGCAACCCGCCCAGTCACCACCAGAAGATGAGCTGCTTGAAGAACTTGAACTGCTAGACGAGGAACTACTGGATGAGCTACTGCTGCTGGAGCTTGTCGTAGAACCACTGGAAGAAGAACTGCTGGACGACGAGGTGCTATTGGATGACGAGGATGATGAGGAGCTGCTTGAACTGCTGCCACACTCTACACCACCGCCACTTGTGGCTGACTGGTCGTTGATGCAAGTTTGCTTCCCTATGCAGGTGCCACTAGCCTCGTTACCCCAGCCGCTATCCTGATTATTACAAATTGGGAAGGTACTGTGCCCCCACCAGTTACATACGCAAGCGCCGCTGTTACCACCGCTGGATGAGCTGGACGAAGACGAACTGGACGAGGTAGAGCTGGATGACGAGCTGCTAGTAGAAGAACTTGACGATGAGCTGGTGGACGAGCTGGAAGAACTTGACGATGAACTACTGGATGAACTGGAACTGGATGAGGAACTCGAGCTGGAACTTGACGAGCTGCTGCTGTCTCCGCCGCCTTGATAAGTTATTTCCACAACGCGAGGCGTTCCCGTGCCGTTGGCGCAAAAGCCGAATTGCACACTGGAATTTGGCGCAATCCGTTTGTTGTATGATTCAGGGCTGATTGTTACCCCCTCACCGGAGGCGCTCCATATGTTATTAAAGCTGGTACCGTCCATGTCGAGCGTCAAAGCCCAATCAGTAATGTCGGCAGAGCCAAGGTTGCTAACCTTCCCTTCGGCGCAAAAACCGGAGCCCCAGCGATTATTAATATCAATCGTTGCCTCTACAGGGCCATTCACAAGTGCGCTTGCACTGCTCGCTGCCACAATGGCACAGGCGGCCAGCAGCATTTTTATCGTGTATCTAATCATGAGAAAACTCCCATTTATGTCGTTATTGTGGGGATAAACGTGATGGTTCTATCGTGAGTGAACTTCGCTCGACAATGGTTATTGCTGTTTTCTACTGAACACAGTTATGCTTTATTTTTTTCGCATTCAGAGCCAGAACCAAGCACCGCATTATACCTGCATGGGCCTTGCTGCAGACGTGAATGAAACCGGCTACTCAAGCATAAATACTAATCAAGAAGTTGAATTTAAATAACAAATAGAAATATGAGCTACTGTGGCATCATAGGCGTATAAGCACTAACAAGTAGAGCAAAGATGCAAGTGTCTAAGATCAAAAAACAGCGCCTTTGAATCATAAAAGCAAGCGGATAGATACAAAAATTGCTTACACTTGCCCGACCGGACCGGCCCAAGGAACTATGCCTTCCCTAGCCCGTCTCAACAGGAAGTAGTTAAAAGATTCTTTGGGGGAAAAATGCGCGACCATGAAGGGACAAACAATCTCGGCGACCTCGAGCTTGAGGACGACAGTGACGATCCCCGACGCAAAGCGAGCTTAGAAAAACGCCCGCCCTACGGGCTTATCGGGCTGGCTTTGTTGATAATCATCCTCGCTGGGGCCGGCGCGGCTTACTACTTCTCACAACAGCACAAACCACCCCTTATTGTTGCTGCGCCAAGCCCGATACCCACACCCCTGCCTACACCAAGGCCACAACCCAGCATAGCGCCAGCCCCCCCAGTGGAAACCGCGCCAGAGATCACCCCCGAACCACTGCCGGAGCTCGATAACAGCGACCAGTACCTAAGCCAGCAACTGATTGAAGAAAATGCCTTGCCCACACTGGCAGACTTACTCGCACCGGAAGAAATTATTCGCAAGTTTGTCCGCGCCGTTTACAACATCAGCAAGGGCAATGTGGTTAACCAGTACAGACCAGTGGCCGGGCCGGATTCCGCTTTTAAAGCGCAGGCTATTGGCCGCATGGTTGAAATCCCAAACCCAAAAGACCCTGCTGTTACAATTAACACCGCAGTATTCAAAAATCCTTTGAAAAATCAGGGGCGCTATGACAGCCATATCGAGCTGCTTAGCAAACTCGACATCGGCGCCATGAGCGCCCTTTACCAGCGTTTTTACCCACTGATGCAGCAGGCTCATCAAGAACTGGGCGAAGGCCCTGAGCAGTTCCACACCGCTATGCTTTCCGCCATCGACATGCTGTTAGCCACCCCGCAACTAGAAGGCGAGCCCGAGCTGGTGCTGGTGAGCGTGCAGTACCAGTTTCTGGACCCAAAACTTGAGGCTTTGCCCAACGCTCAAAAGATGATGCTGCGGCTTGGGCAGTCAAACGGAGAAAAAATGCGGGCGTTTTTTACTGAACTTAGAGCGCAACTGGCAAGTACAAACCCTTAACTCGCAATCTTCATCGGCGGGCACGCTCCGGCCCACAGTTCGCACTTGCTGAAGGGTGCGACCATATGTCACATTTTGCTGCGGTAATTTCCCCCTAAAATACTTCTCTCCAACAGGAGAGAATAATAAATGCATAATAAGTACCTCACTCTGCCTATTTGTTTTTTATGTAGCGCAAGCTTCGCCAGTGATTTACCCATCGAAGTGGTGGATGTGATTGGCCGCGGCAATCCCACCACCAATGAAGAACTCAGCTCACAACAAGCCCTCAGCCGACCGGTGCATGATGCAGGCGAGCTACTGCGCTCCGTCAACGGTATGACTGCAACTCGCCGCGGCGGTCGCGGTTTTGAGCCCATTATTCGCGGCCAATCACAAAACCAGCTAAATATAATGACCGACGGTGCCTATACCTTCGGCGCCTGCCCCGGCCGCATGGACCCACCCACGACCTATACCGCACTGGAAAATTTCGACTCGCTTACCATCATCAAAGGGCACCGCTCGGTCATTTATGGTGCTGGCGGCAGCGGCGGCACTTTGCTGTTTGAACACCGCAGGCCAGACCTCAAAGAGAAAAGCGTATTGGGTTCAGTTAACCTCGGTCACACCACCAATTCAGAGCTTAGCTCCGCTAGCGCCAACCTTGTGCTTGGCAACGAAAAAGCCTTTGCCCGACTATTTGGCGATATTTCCAGTTCCGACAACTACGAAGACGGCGACGGAAATAAAACCGCCTCGGCCTATGACTCCAACAGCCACGGCATAATTGCGGGCGCAGACATAAACGCAAATCACTACCTTCAGTTTAGCTATGAAGGAGTAAGCGAAGACGATGTCTGGTTCGCAGGAAACGGCATGGACTCCCCCTGGACAGACTCGAAAACCTACCGTTTGAAATGGCAATATCAAGGCCAGGCACTAATCGACAACTTTGAATTTACACTCTACCAAAGCGACGTAGACCACTTGATGGACAACTACACCGTTCGCGAACGCATGCCGATGAACCCCAACGGTGCCGCAGCTCCCAGCCAATCGGAAACCCAGGGTGGCCGATGGCTGGCAACAATAGAAAACCCTGCACAGGTATGGCGCTTTGGCTTGGATCACCGCGCCAATGAACGCAATGCAGAGCTCTATATGGACATGGGAAAAAATGGCAGTTACGACATGCTGATGTCCATCATGTGGCCCGGCGTGGAACAGGCAAACACAGGCATCTTCGCTGAACTAGATAGACAAGCAGGTAGTAAAGACTTACTTCGTTTTGGTTTGCGCCTGGATCAGTTTTCCTCCGATGCCACCCGTGCCGACCAAACCGCCGGTATGATGGGCAGCGCCACACCCAATACTCTCTACCAAAATGCCTACGGCGCAAGCGCACAAGCGCGGGATAACAATCACCTTAGTGCGGTATTGGGTTGGGACAGAACACTCAGTAAAGACCTGCTATTTAGCACCAACCTCAGCCGCAGTGTTCGTGCACCAGATGCAGCGGAACAGTACATCGCCCGCTCTGCTCAAGGCAGAACCTGGGTGGGTCGACCAGACATAGCCTCGGAAGTACATCATCAGCTGGACCTCAGCCTGCTTAAGAAAAAAGAGCAGCAGAGCTGGTCTGCTACGGTATTTTGGGACGAAGTGAGCGATTACATCGAACGCTTCAACCAAGACAGCGCGACACTCTACCGAAACATTAGCGCCCAGCTTTACGGCATGGAACTGGATGGCCAATACAGCTTTGGTGAACACTGGAACAGCAGCGCCGCACTGAGCTACCTGCGAGGCAAAGGCGATAACGGAGACCTTGGCCAAATCTCTCCCCTGGAAGCACGCCTGAGCTTGGACTACCAACTTAGTAAATGGCGTATGGGCGCGGAAATTGTGGCGGCCGCCGAGCAAGATAATTTTGACCCCAGTAACGACGCAGGCCCTAGCGACAGCTTTGGCATACTTAACCTCTACGCCCACTGGACACCCACCAAGGCCTTCCGCCTGCAAGGTGGAATAGAAAACCTGTTCAACGAAAGCTATGCCTACCATGTAAATACTGCCAACTCCGATCCCTTTAACCCAGACCCGGTAAGAGTTAATGAACCGGGGCAGCAGCTTTGGGTAAAAGCCAGGTACCAGTTTTAATCTCCAGATTTTCCCGGCCACAAGCCGGGATTTTTTTTGGCACCAGATACACTGTACATAAATACAGTCTTACAATAACATAGCTTTCCCTCAACCCTTCCCTTAATAAAGGAGAACGCTATGAACAACCCCGTTGGCTGGTTTGAAATCTACGTGCAAGACATGGCCCGCGCCAAAACCTTTTATGAATCGGTATTCAATGTAACTCTAGAAGATATGCCTAACCCGGATAATAGCGAAGCGGCTCTCCCCTCTTTCACTATGTGTACCTTTCCAATGTCTATGGAGCATCCGGGCGCCTCTGGTGCATTGGTTCAAATGGAAGGCGCCCCCTCAGGCGGCAATAGCACACTGATCTACTTTAATTGTGATGATTGCGCAAGCGAACAGGCTCGAGCTGTTGAGGCGGGAGGAAAACTATTCAGAGAGAAATTTTCCATTGGTGAGCACGGTTTTATATCGCTGGTGTTTGACAGTGAAGAAAATATGATTGGCCTGCATTCAATGAAATAGTTTTTTGCGCTTTTTTACAGTAGCCTTTTATTGCTGACCCCTGCAATTACTGGCCACTTTTTCCAAAAGTGGCTTTATTTTGGTTTTCCCATAAGGCCACTAGTCACCCGCTTTGTTTATCAACCCGTCACAAGCGGACATATAAATTACCGTAAAAACCAGGGCGCATGCTTTATATGAAAGGCGCAAAATAAAACTCTCGGTTATTTAAGCTTAATCAAAAGCAGGGAGGGCGAGCCCGCGCCTGCTGCAACGTTCGGTGTTTTTTACTCAATCTATTTTTAATCAAACCCCTGCTTTCTCAAGCCTATAGCTATTGGTATTTCTTACCCTTATGCTTTAACCATCCATGGGCGTGCCTTCCATCGGGATCTCGATGAGTCCAATGAACCACCCCGCCTTGACTGTTCCATTCATACTCGCCATAAAACTCCACCCAGTCACCGATTTTAATGGATTCTATTTTTGGTGCTAAATCGATGTTGTGGGATATCAAAAGGGTTTGTCCACTGTTTAACTTTAAAATGAATTTTTGATGTCTGCTACCTACATTATCCTGCGGTAGCAATTTTATAAGCTCGCCTGAACCCCTAAGCTGAATATCACTGAGCCTTTGTTGGTAGGCATTTTTTAATAATACATCGTCAGCGTGCAGCAATGGTGTTACTGCTACTACTACCAGCAGACTAAGCACTAATTTCCACATGATTTTCATCGTTATTCGATCTCCCTAGAAAACAACATCATTCTCAGACGCTTACCACCCACTAAACCAGTCGCCACCAGGAACAACATTATTGTAGGCTAGTCCTGCGTGAGGTTCTTTACCGGGCTAGACAGTAAGCCGATGAGCAAACCCAGCTCTTTATCGTTCAGTCCGGCAAATGCCTGCTGCAATATGGGCAAACATTGTTCCCGCGCCAACTCCAGTTGCCTCAGCCCCGCCTCAGTTACCTGCAGGTGTGTGACACGCGCATCATGTTCGTCTTTTATCTTCACCAACCAAGCCATGTTAGCCATACTTTTTACCGCTTTGGTCACCGCAGGCTGGTTCATCAGCATCACCTCCGCCAACTGACCAATGGTTTCCCGCTGGCCCGGATTCCAAGCGAAATGGGTAAGCAACGACATTTGTGTCATGTTCAAGCTTAGCGGCTCCAGCACGCGATTAAAGCGCCCACTCAGCTGCTGGTAACACACGGCGAGCTTGTGTATCGCCCCACCCAGTAATTCTGTCCGATTGTTCATGGCGAATATCTTGACAATACATTCCCAGGAATGCAATTATATATTCCATGGAATATATATGGAGCTCATTATGTTGCACAGTTCTTATCGCCACGCCCTCATTCACCTTGCCCAGACTCGTCTCAATTTATTGGCTTGGTGGCTTCTCGCCATAGTCACTTATATCATTGCCCGCCTGTTGCAAACCTGGCTGGACGCCGCCTACCTCGCCAGCGAGTTTCCCGTCCCCTTTTATATTGGCCAAACCACCTTTAGCGCCCCCGAACTCAAAAGCTACTTTCAGGTGCTGATAGACAAGGGTACCCTTGGCCTCTTCATAAAAACCCAACTAATCGATTACGTATTTATGATCGGCACATTTGTTTCCTTCTTCTGCCTTTCAACTGCGGTGATGCGCAGTGTAAAAGCCGTAAAACTGCACCCTTGGATGCTCAGCATTGGCGTCTTTTTTGTCTGGTTTTCTCCCCTTGCAGCTGTATTCGACGCGCTGGAAAACCTGGTTTCCTTTGTTATGCTTCGCAAGCCTCTGGAGTTTGCAGATTGGCTGGTAATGCCCTACTCCAGTTTTGCAGTTGCCAAATTTAGTGTCTTTATAAGCACATACCTTTGGTGCTTAGTCGCCATGGGAACAGTTTTGCTTGTGATCGCCTACCGGGGCACTATGCTCGCAGTAAGAAAATTCCAGCCGGGACGAGCACGTGAAAAGTAACAATAAAACACTTCTTAAATGGCTTATGGGCTTACTGGCATTCCTTATGCTCGCCAGCCTGCTAGCCTACCTGTATTGGTTTAAGGCCATTGAGTTCGAGCGACCCTACCTGCTGGACAGTAAGCATGGCCATACGGCTGAGCTGCGGCAATACGCACAGGCGCGTAACTTTTATTTGGGGGCAAGCACAGAGACGGTACAAGAACTACTTAGCCCGCAATTTACTAAAACCTTTAATTCAAGCACGCCAACAAACCTGTTAAAGCTAGGGAAGCTTGTGCAGCTTCCCGGCTTAAACCAAAGCCCGCAAACGCTACGCTACGATTTTACAGCGGCAGATACGTGGCTTGAGTCGGCACAGCAAAACGGCATTCGTGTACGGGGCCATACATTGGTTTGGGGGCGCTTATCCGATGACTACCACTCGCCGAATCTACAAGTCTGGCTGGATAGCTTTCCCAGTGCTGAGCAAAAAAAACATCAGCTCACCGCGCTCATGAAGACTCATATCGAGAAGGTACTCAATCACTACCGTGGAAAAATAGAGCAGTGGGATGTAGTGAATGAACCCCTGGAGCTGCTGGGTGACGGTGCATTGGATAAAAATGTATTCACGCGCTACATCGGTGAAAATTATATCGCTGAGGCTCTACGTCATGCTCACACTATAGACCCTTCTGTAAAACTGTATATAAACGAACAGCTACACAACTACAGCGGCGGAAAAGCTCAGGCATTTATGGCTTTGGTAAAAAGTTTGATAGCCCAAGGCGTGCCATTGCATGGTGTTGGCCTACAGCACCACATGCTGTTTCATCTGGAAAGCCCGGAATCAACCAGACAGTACCTACACAGCCTGCAAGAACTTGGCTTGGAGAGTGAAATTACAGAACTGGATGCCAGGCTACGCCTGTTTAAAAGCAGCAAGGACCCCTACCAAGCCCAGGGCGATTACTACGGCCAGATAGTAAAAGCCTGCCTAGAGCTAAGAAGCTGCAAGGGCGTGACCTTTTGGGGGCTAAACGACAAAAATAGCTGGCACGACGAAGCGGGTTTTATGTTCCCCAAACCCAACGAACCCTATCTGTATGATGCCAGCAACGTGGCTAAACCGGGAATAAAGGCCATCTACGATGTCTTAGTATCGACGCGCAAAGTTGTCGATGGTGATAATCTAGATAAATAATTGCTGTTTTCTGGCCACAAAGGAAATAATGCTAACTAACCAACTTAAGAAAACAAAGCAAATAAAATGGTCCGCCTGCTTTATTAGGCATCAATATATAAGCTCTGAAGCTTAAGTATTGAGAAAGTTTAACCATAGCCGATGTTTAGCCACAAGTTATTAAGCCGCGATAACCAGTACAACAGATAATCGCGGCCTTAGTGCAGCAATTAGCTATTTACTACAACTGCCTTTTTTTGCCATTTTCAACTTTGAAACAACTTCTTTTCCTTCAACTGCATCTTCTTCTTCGAGGCCGGCGCCTCCAACAAAAGCACCCATTTTTATGTACTGTTTCACAAAATGGTTCTCACCGCTGGTTGTTTTTATTACTAAATCGTTCGGAGAAAACTCCGATTCAGTTGAAATTTTGTGCTCTTCATCCCCTGCAACTTCATGGTAAAAGAATATATTTGGAGCAGTTTCTCCTACACACTCCCCGTCAACCCAAACATCCTTTTTTAGCGCGCCGCCAAAGTTACCGTGCCTATAGATATACAGCCCCGACTTACCTTCAGACGGCGGATTAAATTTCTTTGCAAGATCTTCCGTTTCTTTATCTTCGGTTGGAACAGAAGCACACCCAGCGAACATGCTCAATAAAACTGCTATCACAAACACTCTCTTATACATATATCACTCCTACCCTAACTATTTTTAATTATGTTTTCTAAGAACAACACCACTTAAAATTTTAGATTTGGCGTCACTTCGATGATAATCTATTTTTGTATATAGCGCCAAGCTGCAATATCACCCGACACCTTTATATCACCTATATTTTTTATGACACCGCTAACAAAACAAAGTCATACCAAAATAAACGAACACAACCGATCCAACAAGATCTGGGGTTTTAGCGGCTTATTTTTTCTTGACAGAGTCAACACTAATAGATTTAACTACTACCTCGTGTTTATTGCCTTACATTTTTTCAATATGAACTAAATCACTTGTTGCAATACTGCTATCTCTATAAAAATTTGAACACCTAATATTGGAACTCCACTCGCCGAGATTTTTACGCCTATTTTATTATTCGATTTTTGGTGGTTTATGGGGGCGGGATATGAAAAATGCTCATGGGCTTATGAAATCTGTAGCTCTTGATTTATTTCGCTCACCCCCTAAGGAACAAGATTTGAGCCAATAAAGCCCTTCTTAAGGGCTAGATAAAACCCAAATTCAAACACCGCACCCAAAACAAGCAAAGCTACAATTTTAGAAGTGCTCGCCCCTGGAAATGGCAGGGCAAGAATAGCGAGTGATACGGCAACTATTAGCACGACCAAAATAGTCACCACCGCTGGTTTGGCTTTTATACGCTCGTCACACCCTCCACACTTGAGGCTATAAGGATTCATAGCACTAAGTACAGATACAAAAGTCAGCTCCTTGTTACAGCCGGCACATTTACTCATACATTCTCCGTTGGTATATCGCCTACAAAACAGTTTAGTCAACGCCAACAAGCTTGTTGGCACCTTTCAATTTTAACCAGCCCCGCCAGCACAGCTGAACGACTTACTCAGCATTCCAGAGCTGCCTTTTAATTTATGGGCAATGCAATGGCTTCTGTTCACTGGCAAATTTTTCCATCTGCACAGCACACTATAAAAGAAGCTGCCATCTGTTAAAAGATGAGCGCAGGCCGCATACCTTAGAACTCATAGTATGTTTGGAGTATGCCCATACACACTCAATAAAAACAGCCAGATTTCTTGCCAAAAAAGGGCCACTATGCCGCTGGTAATAATCAGTATTACTGGAAATATTGTTGGCCTGATAATATAAGATTGCTCGGGCTTCTTCGGATTAACCCAAACCTTTTGAGTAGAGCCATCAGTAAAAGGTAGAATCTCAGACGGTGATGTAAATAAAAAAGAAACAGCTTTTATATTAGCTGACAAATAGCCTTTTCCATGAATCTTGTATGCGTAGCAAACTTTCGCACTATAAGAACTCTTGCTATAACGACTTACCGGCTCGTACGCAGTATTACAGTTAATCGCTATATATTCTTTTTGCTCTATATCCAGCCTTGAGCCTACAATTTTACACCTAAGTTCAGTCCACCTCTGGCGAGCCCTAAGGGCTGGCGTATACAAGATACCTACGACAATTAGCGTTGCAGAAATCCACTCAATTATTGCTGGAGCCACAAAATCTCCTTTTGCTTCAAACAGCCAAGCCTAGCTCAATACAGCCTGTTATTTCCAGATTCAAACTCAAACAACATTTAACTCTGTAATAATCTCCTAAACAGCATACAACTTCATGTTCACGGGGTAAATATCAACCCTAAGGGCAAACATTGCTGAGGCAAGGCTATCTTGCCTGGGGCCTCTTTACGAATGTCTTCTACTAATGCCAATCCAAGGCCTGTAGTGCCTTGACAGCCTGTTTTCAATTGTTAGTTAGCTAGTAGAAATGCGGCGCGAAAAAAACCGGCGCTAGAGGCCGGTTTTGTCTGTCGGATTTGCAGTTAACGCAATCAAGCCCTTTATTGCATGTGCATACGGAGCTCTCTATCTCTCAGCCGATATCAGGCTCTTTGGGTCTGGTCTCGCTGTAGCGCTGACAGTGGCTATTCTTGCGCCGCATAATAGGCGGCAAGGGCTTCCATCTCTTCATCCTTTAAACCTTTTGCCTGGCCAACCATAACTGCCGCTAAACCGCCTTTGCGATCGCCAACTTTATAGGCCTTAAGCGAAGCAACCAGGTACTCTTTGTTTTGGCCATTCAATTTAGGATAATTGGGCGCAATGGGGGCTGCACCGTTGGCGCCATGGCAAGCATTACAAAGGGCCGCTTTCGGTGGTGCACCTGCAGCGAAAACCACTGGGCTGCATAAGACTAGCGCGAAGGAAATTAGACGCAATTTCATGGTGATAAGCTCCTTGGGAAGTGTAAGAACGGGGTATAAAAACTATTTGAGAGTAAGTATAAAATTTTCTGTGGCAAAAAAGCTAACCCTTAAGGATTTACCTGACTACTTCTTTTAGAAATTTTAGTAAAAACCCATCTGTTGCCATTTTATCCCCTTGCCAGAGCGGACCACGCTCGCTTTGAAGTTTCATACTTTAGCCAGCGAAGCTTACGCTTAAATATTACTTGTGGCCCACCTCTTAGCTAAGTCAAACCGTGAACAATAGTCGTAGTATTGCTATAAGCTCTCTCTAGCACCAATTGTCGCCCCTGCGATCACACGACTAAGGGATGAAGTCGATTTTTTAATATTACTGAGTCAGACAAGCAAGCAATTACCGCAGCACCACCAGGCGTAGCTTATGCCTCTTTATCCAACTGCCAGACGCACTTTGACCATTGCCCTAACTGCTTATGCTTATCATTACCCTTTGCTTTTGCTTCGCTTGCGGTGATAGACCTTATAAACACATTCCAGCGAAGGTTTAAAAACCGTTTCATGCTCAATACCTCTTTTTGTGAGTGCATTCATGATTACGGCTTATTTCTTGCGATGGTTCACAGTGTGACCGTGTCCATCAGCCCAATAGCTTCAATTTATTGATCAACCTTGGTTAGCACGTTGTAGATCTTAATAGCCAGAATACTCATCGAGAGCAATAAGGTTACGCAGTTCGCCACAATTATTACCGGGTCATTGCGCAGTAAGCCATAGACTAGCCACAAAACCACGCCCAGATTGAACGCAATATACATTAGCAAGGAAAGTGAGCCAGTATCACGCGTTCGAAACACCTTTATCGCCTGAGGCAAAAAGGAGCTGGTGGTAAGACAGGCGGCAATATAGCCAATTAAATCCGCAGTGGGCATGTTTTTACATCCAATATTTATGTCCGGCTTTTTTTACAATGCGCCTTGTATCAATAGCAGCTAAAGAAGGAGCGGCATCTTTACACAGGCGGCGAAAGAGTAACAGTGTAGCGCTTGCTTAGTCAGACGATTCTCAAGTTGCTCTCTAATACGGCTTGCAGATTATTTATCCGCCAAAAATATCATCTTTCAGCCTCATTGATCATTGGCCACATAGCGAGGGACGTGGTCTGGGAACCAGAACTGGAATAAGGAGCGAGGTTTTAGGTGGACGCTACTCTGGTGCAACTTTAAAATGCCAGCATGGGGCCCTCCGCTATGGACTCGATTGCGCAAGGATTAATCAAAAGTGAGATACATAAAAACAATAAGAGGTAACAAACATTCCTCTTTAGGGCCGGGCTATGAATAACACCCCCCTCCAGTTATCTCTTGTCGCCAGCGGCATGCTTACCCCTTTGGGAGAAAGCTCTGCAATGACTGCGGCATCAACTTTAGCAGGTATTACTGCAGCCCAAGAATATTCTCTATTGAACGCACAGTTTAAACCCTTCAAACTAGCACTCGTACCCGACGAAGCACTACCTCCACTGCAACAAGAGCTATCCCATTCCGCCTTCCTTTGCCAACGTCAAAAACGGATGCTGCGGCTAGCGCACCACGCTCTGGAGCAGCTAAAAAGTAGCGCTCAACAAGCAAACGTTGCGCTTGAGGGCAACACACCGCTCTTTCTCGCCTTGCCGGAAAAGCTATACCCCTATCAACAATATCTTGGTAATGGCTTTCTCAGTCATCTTCACCTTCAAACAGCATTAGCGATGGACACCAGCAACAGCCGCTTATCGGCGGTGGGGCGTGCAGGTGGGATTCATGTACTCGATTTAGCGATCAAATATCTGCAGTCCGGCCTGGGCTCTCAAGTATTAGTCGGTGGAGTAGATTCTTACCTTGACCCCGCCCTGCTAGCACAATTGGATCTGGAAAAACGCCTCTCGGCCGAAGCCAGTATGGATGGTTTCGTTGCCGGGGAAGGGGCAGCTTTCGCACTATTGCAGGCCCATGATGGCAGCGGGCCGGGGCGCATACATCCCCCGGGATTTGGTAATGAGCCGGGTCATCGTTACAGTGATCAGCCTTACTTGGGAACAGGCTTGGACCAGGCATTTAAATCGGCGATTGCCAACGGCTCTGGCCTTGAAAAAATCCACCGCATTTATTCGAGCATGAATGGCGAAGGCTTTCACAGTAAAGAGTACGGTGTAGCCTGTACCCGCTCGTCTGCTATATTTTCCGATAATGTAGAATTGCATCACCCGGCAGAATTTTACGGCGACCTGGGTGCTGCCAGTGCCGTAGCCATGCTTTGCCTCGACCATCAACGTCGGCTCAAAAAAGAGCAAGGCAACACGCTGATTTACGCTTCCGCGGAACTTGGCGCAAGGGCAGCAGTGTGTATCAGCTAAAAAAATACTGTATCTCTCGAAAAAACTTGTAGTGCAAAAAATTACTAAACGAAGTGAGCTAAGTCATGACTGAAATCATCGAGAGCGTTGCTGTCACCATGATCAATCTGGATAAACACTCTGAGCCAGATTGTCCTTTTTGCAACGCCAAGGAAGAAAAACCCAAGGTAGAAAATAATGACTTTGATCAGGATTCCGATGAAGATACCTCCGAAGTACTCGGACTGGTAGGAGGTATAGAAGGCTATACACATAAAAACTGCTCTGGCGCATTGGGCACGGCCCTGGGAGGTAAAGCCGCAGTCCCATCAACCAAAGGAGTGACGGCGGAGGACTGGAAGTACGAATTGGAAGTGGCTTATGCAGCGCATCATCTGATTCCCGGCCATGGCTCCCTGGACAAATCTGAGCTCTATAAGGGCGGCAAGTATCTGCGACACAAAGGGCAGAAAGAGGGTAATATCGGCTACAACGTTAACTGCAAGCAAAATGGCGTGTGGCTGCCAGGTAACTACGCCTATTCACAAAAGTCCAGCGGCTCTGAATGGGGAACAAAAGGTAAAAAATTGAAGGAATATCACGACGTGAGCGCCCAGGACTATGTGTCACAAGTGATTGGAAAGGCCGGCAGGCAATTTCACGATGCACACCGAAAATATAATACCTTCGTTAAGAACCAACTCAACAAGATCAACGACAAACTCTCGGTGACATCTGAAGAGGCCTGGTGTGAAGAAGGTAAAAAGCAGTCTGAAGGAAAAGAAGAAAATATTCGTCCACTCTATCAACTGGTGGGCAGGTTAGGGCATTTATCCAACCGGATGAAGCGTAAACTGATAACCCCCACGAGTGGCTGGAATACCAACGTTTATACCTCCAGTTATTCCATGCAGTGGATGCATGACCACAACAGAAAATTAAGCCGCTGAGATTAGGAAGCACTTGCACATGTATTACTTGCTCGACACACAGGATGCCAACTTCCCCTGTCGCTGGCTGGAAGACGAACCCTATATCGAGGGCGTTAATTTCCGCCTCGGGAAAAAAATTACAAAGCCGGTACCCACACCTCTGCAATACACTCTCGAGCCGCTGGACGAACTCGCCACAGACAGCGGCCCGGAAATGCCTGCCATTTTCGTCGAAAACACCGTGTTATTTCGTGACGATTTTATTGCTGCACTGCTGGAAGCCGGGGTCAATAATTTTGACCCCTACGAGGTCGAAATTCACGACCCAGACAATGGCCAGATTTACAGAAACTACAAGGCGATCAATATACTGGGCATCGTCAGCGCGGCGGACATGACTAAATCTGATGCCACCGTACACGACAATGTAGCGCTATTTGACGTCGATTTTGACGGCCTGGTATTGGATCAGGAAAAAACCATGGGCATAGAATTATTTCGCTTGGCCGAGGCCAACACCGCCATTCTGATTCACGAACGGGTAAAAAATTTCCTTATCGAGAAAGGCTTTACCCATGTGAGCTTTGGCGACCTGTCTACTGTTGCATTGTAAATACTACCTGGCCTGCGCAGTAGGCGCATATATTACACAGCATAATTGATTGATGTTTTAGCGTTTTCACTCACAACAGAATGTAGATGATCGACTAAACGCGTTAAAAAAACGCCGAAAAAAGATCGAGCTCTTTCACCCAAAACCCATTAGGTGCTACGCCCAGGTTTTGGGCAAGCTGTTTAAGTAGCAGATTAATACATTGAGCTTGCTTAAAACGAAGAAATTCATGGCATTAATCATAATTGCACTTGTGTTCTTACAAACTGCATATCTAGTTAACAAGGCTTACCTTACTTCACCGTAATCCTTACCCACATCTAGACCAACCCTTGGTATTAAGTATGAAAAATTTTGTAGAGCAGAAAATCGAACAGAGCATTAGCGACAGAAAAGATACCTATCAATTATTTATTGAAAATATCGAAGCCTACAAGCCCTTCCTGGAAGTCGAGGACAAAGTATTTAGTGATGGCGCTCTTAACGGCAAACATAAAGAACTGATGGCTCTATCTATTTCCATAGTGACCAAATGCGAGCCTTGCATGGAGTGGCATCTGGAACAAGCCCTCCAAAATGGCGCGAGTGACCAGGAAATCTATGAAACCATTGGCGTGGCAATAGAGATGGGTGGCGGTCCAGCGGCGGCATATGCTCGCTTTGTAATCAAAGCGTTGGACTATTTCAAGAACAAATAGAAAACACCCTTTACAGGGGTACTTTTGACAATAGCACTCTTGGGCATAGTGTTTTTTAATTATAGAAAACCTTGACGCTAGATACTGCTTTCTTTATTTGGCACACTCAAGCCCCTATTATTTATTTGTTTTTTAGAAGATAAAGCACCAAGAACATGAAACACTACCACCACTTTTTGTTACTGGCTCTAAGTTGTTTTACCTGTCTCGGCTGCTCTACACCGCTGACGAAAAGTACAGAGCTTCACACCAGCGCCGAGCCGCCTTTACCAGCACTCGAAACCCGCAATGGTCGCAGTGTATTGCTGGTTGATGGCAAGCCATTTTTAATGCTCTGCGCGCAAACTAACAATTCCAGTAACGCACCGCTGGCACTGCCTTCGGTTTGGCAGAGCGTAGCAAGCCTCAAGGCAAATACTCTTCAAATTCCCATTTCATGGGAGCAGATAGAGCCGACTGAAAACCAGTTTGACTTTTCCTTTGTAGATACCTTGCTACAACAAGCTCAGGAAAAAAATATTCGAGTTGTACCACTGTGGTTCGGCGCATTTAAAAATACGTCGCCAAGCTTCGCCCCAGCCTGGGTAAAACTGGACAACGCCCGCTTCCCCCGAATGGTTCGACAAGACGGCGACAATCATTACGCCCTATCACCACATAGCGAGGCGCTCTTCGAGGCAGAGCTTAAGGCCTTTAAAGCCTTTATGAAGCACCTCAAAAAGGTCGACCCGCAACATAGGGTGATTATGGTGCAAGTAGAAAATGAGGTCGGCGTTTATGGGCTTGTGCGAGATCACTCAGCAATGGCCAATTCGGCTTTTTCGGAAATTGTTCCTGTATCACTAACAGACAAACTCGGTTTACCCCAGGGCACCTGGCAAAGCGTTTTCTCTAACAATGCCGATGAGGCCTTTACTGCCTATGCCTTTGCTCGTTACGTTGGCGGGCTGGCGGAAGCTGGCCGCGAAATTCTAGACCTGCCCATGTATACCAACGCTGCGCTCAGGCACCCCACTAAAGCCCAGCAGCCAGGACAATACGCGAGCGGTGGGCCAACACACAATGTACTTGATATTTGGAAAGCCGCGGCACCGGCTCTAGACATGCTAAGCCCGGATATCTATTTAGCAGGCTCCCAGGATTACAAAGCCGTGCTCGACCTGTATAGCAGGCCTGATAACCCCTTGTTTGTATCCGAAACCGGTGCCAGCGCAAATTTCCCGCGATACTTTTTTGAAGCACTCGGCAAGGGCGCTGTGGGTTTTTCTCCTTTCGGTATTGATGACGCCGACTATAAGGTGATGCCCAGCGGGGTAAGCGGGTACAAGCAAGACGACATTAATGCCTTTGCCGCAAACTATGCACTTATTGCCGATGGCTCGAGTGAATGGGCGCGTTTGGGTTTTGAAAACGGTATCTGGGGCGCGGCACGCGGAGACGATAATAAGCCCCGCCATTTCGACCTTGGAGATTGGCATGCAAAAATTAGTTTTGATGAATGGCCTTTTGGCTATAGAGCCTGGTTACCTGCCAATTCAAAGGGCTTAAAAAATGCCAATGAATTTAACAATGCAGGGCTCCTGATTACTAAGATCAATGAAACCACATTTCTTGCTACGGGAACCAACGCACGCATCGAGTTTAGCGCAGACCCTAAGGCCCTACCTGGAGAAAAGGCGATTTTTGTTAGCGTGGAAGAGGTAAAATTTCAAAACGGAGAGTGGGTATTTCAGCGCATGTGGAATGGCGACCAAACCGACTACGGGCTCAACTTCACCACACTGAATAAAACCTTCCGAATAACACTGGCTAGCTATCCGGCGAAAAACGATTCTCGCTCTAAACCAAAATCTTATTAGGGGCTAACACTAAATCTGCGCTATGCGATGTTTATCAACAATTCATGTGTGACAAGAAGATTAACGACCCTTCCGTCTCATGCATTTTAATTTCTCTTTAAGCATCGCCACATATAGAAAATCTTTATATGACATCCATTTACGAATCGCCACAATCTGAACTCAATAAACCCGGCAATAAGGGCCTAGACAGCTACGATTATCATACCCTGCGCCCCTTCGTTTCTGGCCGCTTTAAAGTTTTGATAATGTTTTGGTTTTTGATCTTGTTAATAAGCCTTTATTTGGGCTTAGCCACGCTCAGTATACTGGGCGTGGGTATATTCGGCGAAATGCAAGGGCGCCCGTCAGCGATAATTTTTATCGTGTTTGCCCTAATCATTACTGTACCTGCTTATGGTATTTATTCATCAAGTAAATGGGGCTTTTATCTCGGCTTCACAACGTCTGTACTCTTTCTGCTTATGTTTCCCCTCGGTACCATCGCAGGCATACTTTGCATGAGGGGCTTACTTCAGTCGAAAGACATCTATCTAAATCCAGACTATAGTTTTCGGGAACTGCGCAAGGCCTACAGGATATACAAATAAGCCAACATGGCGCGGGGCGACCGGTGTTTCACCCACACAGAATACTCCCCCCAATATCTAAGCCAAACAAGCACCACAAACCCTATAGTTTTCTCCAATGCTCAGCAAGGTTTACATCAGGCCTGTTTATGCAGCCGTTGTAAGCTCAAGCTACAGCCCTTTATCACCCTCGTTAAATGTAAGGAGTTGTACCCTTCCCTTATAAAAACTTACTGAGCTTGCTAACTTAAATGGACAAGCTCCGGGGAGAACAATATGCGTTTTACTGTGATTGTAGCTATAGGCTTTTTTATATCTGCTTGCGGAGGTGGTGCAGGCACATCGTCTTTATCGCCTATAGAAACGTCTGCTGGTTCCAGCAGCAGTTCATCCAGCTCTAGCTCTTCATCCTCTAGCTCAAGTGGTGCTGGCACTGGATCAGCCACAGTCGCTACAAGTGTGTCTTATTACGATGATTTAATTGTGTTTCAGTTCGCACACGCTTATGAAGTAGGCCAATTTGCCAACGGCGATTACTGGGTTCACAACAACGGCAATGACGTACTCATATCTGCCATTACGCCTGCCTCCACAAACACAAATGAAGGGCGCACCATCAACGGTACAATGGTGAACCCTGCTATAAGTAGTGATCAGGGCTACGACAGCAGCCCCAGAGATATGCGCTATGTTGCAGAGTTGAATCGCGACCCCGGTATTTTGGGGCAGCCATTGGTGGTTCAAGCCAACTCCTCCGTGATTAAAGCCATATCCATGGTGAGCGATGCTGGCAGGCCCATTATTAGCGATGCCGCAGTACTCACTGTTTTAAGTGAAGCCCCTGCAGCAGGGTCTTTCAGGCCACCCTATACCGGCGTGAATAAAACCATACCAGCAAATATAAGCGATTTGGACTACTCAAAGCTCGGAACCCACCCGAAGCCAGGCGGTGAACCCGCCCTCGCAGAGCTCGAACAAAGTCAGCAGCGGGTTTGGTTGGAACATTGCACCCAGTGGGTTCAAAGAGATATTCACCCGCTCAACAATATGCCCACCTACGGGCGTGATATCGCTAATACTACAGCCCACGCTGCCCTTGCACTTCAGCTAGACTACAGCCCTCAAGAAAAAGAAAAACTGTTAGTTCAGATGGTGCAATACGGGCTGGATTTGTACAACATAGTACAAACACCCGCTCGCTGGGACGCCAATGGTGGCCACAATCGGGGGCGTAAACTGCCCATATTACTGGCAGGGCGTGTTTTAAATAATAACCACATACTGGCCTTTGCGGACGCCGGGCAGCACTTTATTTTTCACGACGACCAGCAAAGTTTTTATGTATCTCAGGCGGAAGTTGATATGACCCACTCGGCTCAATGGGCTCCCGACAATCGCGCAGAGCCTATACCCTACACCGAAAGTGATATCGGCATGCCGGAGTGGGGTATTCGACACGCCGACAAGCCAGCGGCAGACAACCGCAACTGGGCCGCCACCTATCGCATAAACAATGGTTTCCCCCAAGTACGTCATGCACTGGCAGCCCGACTTATGGGCGCGGAGCACCAGTGGAACTGGCCAGCCACTTTTGACTATAGCGATCGCTTTTTTGAAATAGAGCGAGCTAAGTTCGAAGACTACCTTATCGCCTTGTGGGATGCTCACAGTGGCGCCAGTGAGTAAGTTTTTTTAAAACGAACATGAAAGGAGGCTTGCACAACAAGATTTCGCAAACAGCAGTACCGCATGCAAAAACCCTCAGGCGCAGCGCCAACTCGATTATGCTAAGGTTTGAAACTGCCCGCCTAAAGCAAAGCACCCAAGGGATCTCAACATGCTTTCAGTCTTATTTGCTCGCCCATCCTATGTTTGCCTAATCATCGCGAGCTTGCTGTTTGCGCTTTCCCTGACCCCCTCCATGATACCCAGGCCCTTTGTATTACAAGGCTTGCTATCCGGTTTTGCCTTACTGTCGGGCTATGGTTTCGGCGTGCTGGCAATTGCTGTATGGAAATATATGGAGCTGCCCGGATTAAAGGGCAAGGCCGGGCATTATTTTCATACGGCCACAGCGATACTGGTGGCTTGCATTGTTATCACTTCGCTCTATCTCTACAGCATGTGGCAAGACGAACTGCGCATTGTTTTGGGCCTGCCCGAGCATCGAAGCGAAAGAATACTGAGCATGGCCCTCATCGCGCTGGGCTTTGCGGCAAGCATATTATTACTCGCCCGGGTGTTTGTGTATTTCTACAGGCAACTCGCAAATAAATTGCAACGGCGCATTCCACACCGTATTGCCAATGTACTGAGCGTTACGGTGCTGTTAGTGCTGGTGTTTTTTTTCAGCAATACTTTCATAATCGGAAAATTGCTAAACGTTCTCGACCACCTATACGCCGCTTCTGACGCCCTTACAGACACAGGCGCAGAACGCCCTGGCCAGCAATGGCAGACAGGTAGCGATTACTCACTCATCGAATGGGATACGCTGGGGCGAACGGGGCAAAATTTCGTGAGCCTGGGGCCGCAAAAAGAAAACATAGCGGCGCTTTTCCCCGCAGAGGAAAGCATGCACCCCCTGCGCGTTTACGTCGGCCTGCGCAGTGCGGCTACTGTAGAGGCACGAGCGAAGCTGGCCTTGGATGAGTTAAAACGCACTGGCGGTTTTGCGCGAAGCAAGCTGGTGATTGCTACACCCACTGGTACCGGCTGGCACGACCCCTCGGGAGTAGATCCCTTTGAATATTTGCACCGGGGAGATACTGCCATGGTTACCATGCAATATTCCTATTTACCCAGTTGGTTGACCCTGCTGCTTGACCCTACCCGGTCTAAAGTCGCTTCTCGTGCTTTATTTCAAGAGGTTTATCAGTATTGGACCTCCCTGCCAAAAAGTAGTCGGCCGCAACTTTATATTTATGGTTTGAGCCTGGGCGCGCTGGGCGCAGAAACCTCTTTCGATTTTTCATCGCTGTTACGTGACCCCATTCACGGGGCAGTTCTTGCGGGCACACCCTTCCCCAGTAAATTCGCTCCAGAACTGATGGAGCAGCGCCAAGCTGGCTCACCCCAATGGCAGCCCATAATAGCGGACAGTTCTTTTGTTCGTTTTACGTCGCAGGAAAACGCTACTAGTATTCCCGGTGCCACGTGGGGCAAGGTAAGGGTTGTGTACATTCAGTACGCGGCAGACCCAATGGTATTTTTTTCGCCAGACTTATACTACAAAGAACCCGACTGGATTAAAAACGAACGCGGGCCAGATATTAGTCCAAGTTTACGCTGGTATCCTGTTATTACCTTTCTTCAGGTTTTATTTGATCTACCCATGGCAGACCGAGTGCCCAAAGGGGTCGCTCATAACTATGCCGCCAGCAGTTATATCGATGCCTGGATTGCCGTTAGTCAACCAGCAAATTGGAATAAACAAAAAACGACTAAACTAAAAAGCTATTTTTCGGGCAACTAAGGCCCGTAAACACTGTGGATAACAAAGTAATGACCCGTCGAATTTTAGCCTTCCTGCTCGCCGTTCTACTGCTGGCTGTTGCCGTATTTACCGGCCAGCTGGCATTCAATAAAATCCTCGACTTTCGCAAACTGGAACGTATACCCCCAAGTACCATTCTAGCCAGCACCGGCGGTGAAGTGCAGTTAAGGGGTAATGTCTCCACCATACAAGATGCCTTGGAAAGCCCGTATACCCAAACGCCTTCGGTGTACTATCACTATACCGTAGAAGAGGAAAGAACAGACTCCGACGGCGATACCAGTTGGCATACTATTCAAAACGATAAACAATCCATCGATTTTTTACTCGCGGACGGTAGCGGCCAGGTAAAGGTACGCGCCCAGCATGCTCAAAACATACACTGGACGGCGGAGAAAAAATTCCACACTCGCAAGGGTAAACTGCGGTACACGGAATGGCGTATAGACGAAAACGATTTTATTACGCTCTACGGCTGGATGGAGATCGGGCAAGATACTGCTGAGGTCAGTTTTTCCAAAGCCGGGGAATATTTACCCATTATTTCCACCGCATCTGCCCAGCAGGAACGCAGCAAACGCAGTTGGTGGGCCATTGTATTACTTGCGGTGTCAGTGGCGGCACTTACCTTTATGGCTTACGCCTTATGCTACGCCCTCGGCATTCACAAAATACTGAGCTTCTTGAGCATGGCAAGCTTTGCTACAACACTGCTGCTTTTTCACTACGGCTGGAAGAGTATGCAGTCTGACGTTAATGGCGGCTATGAACGTTTCCAACAACAAGTTCAACGTTCAGAAACATTAATTGAACAAAAACTGGCGCTGCTGCACATCAAGCCAGGTGTAGACCTTAATTTTGATTTAACTCAAGCAGAATATTCCGGGCTTAGCGAAAAAGACAAAGCTCAGCTCAATGGCTGGCGCATGGCAAGCGTATTGGTACGGGAACGTTACCTTTATCAGATTGCGCGTTTTCCGGAAGATGTATACGCACGCCTAAAAAAACTGAACACGCCCGCGAGTATTGCTCTACCCGCTGACCAGCAACAAGTGGCTGAGCGGCAAATCAATACCTTCCAAGCCACTCAAACAAAGCGCCATAACTGGCTGAGCATTCTTTCGCTGTTTATTACCTGTGCTACCGCATGGCTCGGCTTTCGCGTTATCCGTGTGAAGCGTATGCAAGAGAACCTGCCCTCCAGTAAAACCGGTGGCGTTACTTATGGGATGACAGAAGTTCAGGGTGTGCTACAGGAGCAAAACCCCCAGCAACTTTTACAAGGCCCGCTATCCGGTGCAAAGTGCTGCTGGTTCCACTATACGGTAAAAGAAAAACGCGGCAGCGGAAAAAACGCCAAATGGGTTACCATTGAAGACCGTACCGAGCAAAAGCCCTTTTTCTGTAAAGACGAAGAAGGCGTGCTGCCAGTTATTCCTGACAAAGCAGAAGTTATTAGCAAACATAAAAAGACAAAGCGCAAAGGGAGACGCAGTTATACAGAGCTACGCCTAAGCCCAAACGACCAACTCTACCTGCTGGGTAAAGCAACAATTGATGCCAGTACAGGAGACACACTGGTACTGAGCCACGAAAAAGGTAGCCCCTTTATTATTAGTAATCGTTCGGAAGCAGAGGTAATGCTAATGAAAGCTGCCAGAAGCATGGCAGCCCTCAGTACCGGAATCAGTACGATGTTTTTCGCCTTGCTGGCTATCGCCGCCAGCCAGGGTAACTTTTCTTCTGTAGATTTTTTATTGGCCTCCATGGCAGCACCGGCGTTTCTGTTGGTAATGATGTTTATTATCATGTTTAACGACTTGGTGTTTTTACGTAAGCGCTGCGAACGGGCCTGGGCCAATATTCAGGTAAGCTTAAAAAAACGTGCAGATTTACTACCGCAACTGGCAGAAGCAAGTAAAGCCATGCTGGGCCACGAGAAAAGTCTGCAGACCCAACTGAGCAAACTGCGCGCCAAGCAAACGGCCAGTACAGAACAAGTGGCGGACTATATGCAGCAGGAGCATGCCTTAATAAACACCCTGCAAATTGCGCTGGAAAATTACCCCGATCTAAAAACGGACCAGACCATGCAGAAGCTGCACAAGGGCATAGTAAAACTGGAAAACGAAATTGCCCTTATTCGAGCCGGGTTTAACGCTGCGGTAATGCAATTTAATGTACGTATACAACAGTTTCCAGATAACGTGCTGGCAAGGCCATTTAAATTTACAGCCTTAAGTCCGCTGGCTTTTGAACAGGAGGTTCACAAAATCCCACAATTTGAACTGACTGACCAAGAACACACAGCAGCAATTTGACTGCTTTTTTAAGGCAAATCAATTTAGCAACTGCTGAATTAAGCGTTTATCGATAACAGCGACCACAGTTTTTCAGCGCCACGCTTCACCAAGAAACGCGCGTGCTGTAACCTAAAGATGGCGAAACAAGGCGTATAGTAGCCCGATAAAAATAAACCTAACCATGGAGTTTGGCTTTGGGAACAGGTGACGATAAAACTGAATTACTAAAACAGCTAACAATTGAGCCACAGGAAAGCGAGCCTAGCCATTGGTCTTTCTGGCATTTGCTGCTTGTCTCGCTGGCTGCTGCACTACTGGGTGCCCTGCTCACATACCTCTTATTGCCGCAGCAGGCAGAACAAAAACTCGCACCACAAGTGACTAAAACACCCACACCCAGTAAAACAAGTTCCTCAAGTAAACCTGCCCTTAGCCACGGACAAGCTATTCTCAACGCCTCCGGCTATATCACCGCCCGCCGAGTGGCCACTGTCTCGGCCGAAATTATGGGGCTCATAACGGAGGTTACTGTAGAAGAGGGAATGCAAGTTGAAGAAGGACAGATTCTGGCACGCCTAAACGACTCCAAAGCCAAGGTCAATTTAGCCCTGGCGCAAGCTCAGGTTCAATCACAGGCGCAACGCGTGCAAAGCTTTGTTGGCGACCTGCAAGAAGCCGAGCGCGTTCTTCGGCGTCTGTCGCGATTGGGAGAAGACAATTACTCCAGTGAGGCCCAACGAACCAAGGCGCAAGCTGATGTGGCCAAACTACACTCCGGTCTCGCCAGTGCAAGAGCAGATCTTAATGTCGCGCGTCTAAATGTGGAACGCAGCCAGGAAGACCTGAACGACCATACCATTCGCGCGCCCTACTCCGGCGTTATTACGGTAAAAAACGCTCAGCCAGGCGAGATCGTTGCACCCGCAGCTGCGGGCGGGGGTTTTACACGCACCGGGATATGCACGCTGGTGGATATGGACTCCCTGGAAATAGAGGTAGACGTTAATGAAGCCTACATAGGCCGTGTACTAGCGGGGCAAAAAGTGATCGCCAATTTAGACGCCTACCCCGACAGGGATATACCCGCCAGTGTTATCGCCATTATTCCCACCGCAGACAGAGCCAAAGCAACCGTGCGTGTACGCATCAAAATCCATAGTAGCGACTCTCCCCTAACGAGTGCGAATAGCGAGAATGCGCCAAACCGTATTCTTCCCAATATGGGGGTGAAAGTGGCCTTTTTTAACGAACAATTCGTCGAATAAAAAAATACAGTAATGGAGGAACCGCAGTGAGCAACAACAACCTTTTTGAGTTAAAAAATATTGCCAAGCGTTTTACCAAGGGAAAGGAAACCATCACCATTTTTGACAACTTGTGCATGGACATTACCAGCGAACATTTTATTGCCATTATGGGCCCATCGGGTTCAGGTAAAACCACTCTGCTGAATATGCTGGGGGGTGTAGACCGGCCTACCAGCGGTGACATCATCTACGAAGGGAAGGCTATTCAGAGCCTCAGCGAAAATGCTCTGGCAAGCTGGCGAGCGGCCAACATCGGCTTTATCTTTCAATTTTACAATTTAATGCCCATGCTCACCGCCGCGCAGAATGTGGAGCTACCCCTACTGCTGAAAAAACTTTCCCGCAGTGAACGAAAGAAAAAAATCGATGCAGCACTAACATTGGTTGGCCTTGCCGACCGCGCAAAACATAAGCCGGACGAACTCTCCGGTGGCCAGCAACAACGTGTAGCTATTGCCCGTGCGATAGTCTCCGACCCCAAATTATTGCTCTGCGATGAGCCCACAGGAGACCTGGACCGCACCACAGCAACAGAGGTGCTGCAGACGCTGCAATTACTAAATCAAGAATTTGGTAAAACTGTAGTTATGGTAACCCACGACCCCGCAGCAGCGGAATTCGCCAACTTACAGCTGCATTTGGACAAGGGGGAATTTATTGAACAACACAAAAGTGAGAGCGCCGCATGAACCTGCTAACGCTCATCCGAAAAAACCTCACCAGAAACAAACTTCGGCTAACGCTTAATTGCTTCGCAATTTTCATTGCATTTATGTTGTTTGGCTCCCTGGGTGCTATTAAAAATGCCTTTGAATCGGGCGTAGAAGTGGCCGCTGCAGATCGCCTGATGGTAGTGAATAAAATTAACTTTACGCAATCGCTGCCGCTGGCTTACGTGAATAAAATTCGCTCGATAGAAGGCGTAAAGCATGCAAGCTGGGCTAACTGGTTTGGCGGCTATTATCAGGAACCGCGCAACCAGTTAATGACTTTTGCAGTGGACCCGGAAAGCTACTTTCTCGTTTACGATGATCTGACCATTCCGGAGCAAGAACTCAGCAACTGGCTTAAAGATCGGCAAGGTATCTTAATCGGTGAACGCATTGCCACAGCCCGAGGCTGGAAAGTTGGCGACCGCATTCCTGTATCGTCCAATATTTTTTCCCAGGAAAATGGCAGCAGCACTTGGGAATTTAATATTTCCGGTATATTCCGCCCCAAAAACCCTCAAACCGACACCTCCTACACACTAATCCACTATAAATATTTTATGGAAACACAAATCTGGGGCGGAGACTGGATAGGCTGGGTACCCTTAAACACTGAAGACCCCGCACTAAACGAGCAAGTGATTAAAGCCATAGACAGCATGTTTGCCAACTCGGCAGCGGAAACAGAAACAGCCACCGAAGCACAATTCAGCAAAGCCTTTATTGAACAGGTTGGCGACATAGGTTTCATTATTATGTCGGTCGTGTTATCCGCTTTCTTCACCATATTGCTAATTGTCGGCAACTCCATGTGGCAATCCATTCGTGAACGTACCAACGAAATCGCAGTGCTAAAAACCATCGGCTTTACAGCCCATAAAGTATTTTCCATGATACTGGCAGAGTCCTTTCTACTGGCTTTTACCGGCGGTTTACTGGGCTTACTAGCGGCTTGGGCGCTAGTTATTGCCATCGCTCCGCTTACTCAGAGCTTTCTTCCCGCTCTGGTAATGGGCAAGAGCGTATTTTTTGCCGGTGTTGTTTATATCCTAGTACTTGGTTTTATTACCGGAATTCTCCCTGCCTGGCAGGCCATGAAGCTAAATACCATTGATGCACTCAACAGGAGATAAGAGATGTTCGCACAGATTATCGCTGTAATAAAAATGAACCTGTTGAGTTTACCGGGTCGAATTGGCTCATCATTAACAACGCTGCTGGCCGTAGCCATCGTGGTTACGGTGCTACTGGCTTTTATGGCTATGGGTGAAGGTTTTCAAAAAACTATGGAAGGCTCCGGCTCTGACGAGGTGGCTATTATGCTACGCGGCGGCTCCCAGGCAGAATTAAACAGCGGCCTTGAGGGCGATACCCTCAACATTGTTTCTGTCGCACCCGGTATCGCCAAGAACGAAAACGGCCCGATTGTTTCAGGCGAACTCTATGTGGTGGTAGACGGTACTAAACGCTCTTCACAAACCGAGGCCAACCTTCCTTTGCGCGGCATTGGCACCGCAGGTTTCGCGCTACGCGAGAACATTAAGCTGGTGGAAGGGCGCATGTTCGAGCCAGGCAAAACAGAAATTATTGTGGGCACAAGTATACTTAGCCAATTCGACGGTTTTGAGCTGGGTAAAACCCTGCGCTTTGGCACCACCGAGTGGACCGTAGTGGGTGTGTTCGATGCTGGCGGCTCCGTTTTCGGCAGCGAACTGCTAACGGATGTTCGCGCTGTACAAACCCAATTTAATCGCGGTAATTCTTATCAGTCTATCAGGGTAAAGCTCGAAGACGAAAAGGCATTGGACAAACTCAAAGACTATATCGCCAACGAGCCACGCCTGAATCTTGATGTAAACACAGAAAAAGCCTACTACTCCGAGCAGAGTAAAGACATGGCAATACTGATTAATATGGGCTGGGGTCTGGCGATTTTTATGGCTCTTGGTGCTCTGGCCGGTGCGCTAAATACCATGTACACCTCGGTGGAAAGCAAAGCGGTGGAGATAGCAACTCTACGCGCCATAGGTTATAAAACCACTGCAGCTTTTATTGGTACCCTGGTAGAGTCTCTGGTGATAGCAGTGCTTGGAGGGATACTGGGAACACTTATCGCCTTCCTTTTATTCGATGGCATAAGCACTTCCACCATGGGCGGTAGCTTTACACAAGTGGTGTTTGATTTTAATGTTTCTGCTAATGCCTTTAAAAACGGTATTATTCTGGCGTTTTTTATTGGCCTTGTAGGCGGCTTCTTCCCGGCGCTTCGCGCAGCGCGCTTGCCGGTGGTGCTTGCATTTAGAAGCTAGGCTTATCACACTTTATTCAAAACACAACAAAAAATCGAAGGCCGTTTCATGGAACAGGAACACATTTACCAAACACCAAAATCTGACCTTTCTCCTGAACAGGCCCATGCCAAGGCTTTTAAACTTTACAAAATTTCTGGAATAGGCGTAGCCACTTTCTTCGGCACCATGATTGCCGGTGCCTATATTGCATCGCGCAACTGTAACGCCCTGGGGCGACCGCAACAGGGAAAAATAATACTGCTTTTTTCCACACTTTTCACAATAGCCTTAATGACCGCCTCTTTTTTTATTCCAGAAGACATAGAGGTACCGAATATAGTATTTACTATTGTGCCGCTAGTCATAATGGTGCAAATGTCCAAAAAATGGTTTCTGGAAGAGATAGTAGCGCACGAAGATGCCGCCGGTAAGATGTATTCCAATTGGCGTGCTTTCAGTATTTCGCTATTATTTTTGTTAGGCCTTTTCACCATTGCAGTTGGTGCTGCATTTCTGTTTTTTGAATAGATCTATCTTGTAAAGCAGAAAGCTTATTAATACTCCGCTAATGCCCTTTAGAGGCGCAAGGAATAATAGCCAGAAAAAAATAAAGGCTATTATAACTATTCTTTACTCCACTATTTTTTTTTATAAGCCTCAAAACAGTGCGCCACCAAAAACCTAATGCTTCAATAGGGTGCTGCGCAATTAACAAAATACCCTTCATTCTCTGCACCTCTAACTCTTTTTAGTGATATTTAGCGAAAAAGCTCCCCCTTTTAAAGCGATGGTACACATGTTGCTCTGCCATGGACTGTTCATTTCTTAGAACGTTTATCATAAGACAATAACATGCAGCTATTATGTAAGACCCTCTTTGTACACCCCAAGCTCTTTACTTTTTTAACGATTTGTTTAAGCACCCTATCACTGCCAGCGCTGGCACAAGACAATACAGGCATCGAAAAAGAGGCCATTGACGTCATTTGGCTAGCCACCGCCAGCGCCTTAGTTTTTTTAATGCAAGCGGGTTTTGCGCTCTTGGAGAGCGGCATGTCCCGAGCAAAAAACTGCATTAATGTGGTGATGAAAAATTATCTGGATTTATGCCTGGGTTCGCTGGTTTTCTTCCTTGTAGGTTATGGCCTGATGTTTGGCATAAACGATAGCGGCTGGTTCGGTACGTCCCATTTTGCCATGTATAAAGTGGCAAGCTGGGACTACAGCTTCCTGCTTTTCCAAACCATGTTCGCTGCAACAGCAGTCACTATTGCCAGTGGCGCTATGGCTGAGCGCACTCTGTTCCGAGGCTACCTCTGGGGCGCAGTGGTAATTACAGGTCTAATCTACCCTGTGTTTGGCAGCTGGGCCTGGGGCAGCTTTTATCAGGGTAGTGGCTGGCTGGCTGAATTAGGCTTTATCGATTTTGCAGGCTCCTCGGTGGTTCACTCTGTAGGGGGTTGGTGTGCTCTTGCGGCAATTATGGTGCTTGGTCCCCGGCTTGGTCGTTTCAGCAACAAGGGTGAGGTGCGTGATATTCCTGGCCACAATCTTAATTTTGTAGCACTAGGCGGTTTAATTTTATGGTTTGGCTGGTTCGGCTTTAACGGTGGCTCCACCACATCTGCAGATGTTTCCATTGGTCTGATTAATCTTAATACCCAGCTCGCGGCGGCCAGTGGCGCTGTAGGCGCATTGATCGCTGGAAAACTTTACGGTAATCGTACCCTGGTCACTTCCATTATAAACGGCTCGCTGGCAGGTCTTGTGGGTATAACAGCTGGTTGCAGCAGCATGGAACCTATCTTCGCCATAGTCACGGGTTTAAGTGCAGGTATTATTGCCTATGCCGCGGATTGCACCATGAGAAAAATGCGGCTCGACGACGTTGTAGGTGCCGTTTCTGTTCATGGCGTCGCAGGCGCATGGGGTACCCTTTGCGCAGGCTTATTTTTCGCGGAAGACATGTTTAACCCCGCAATTATCATGGTACAGCTTATTGGCATTATCGCTTGTTTCATCTGGACCTTTGGTACAGCATTTGTCACTTTCACTTTTATCCACAAGCTAGGTAAGCTTCGTGTATCCAGTATTGATGAACAACGAGGCCTCGATTTCGCCGAACACTCCGAAATAGCCTACCCGGAATTCTCATTCAAAACCGCCTATAGCAAAGACGCGCTCGATGCTATCAACAAGCAGCGCTGAGTATTCTCTAATGGCAGAAAAAAGTTATATCCATAAAAAACGTATTGTATTCACTGCTTTGTATCCCTACTTTTTTGGCGAGAAACTCATGCGGGCCATGGTGATATGGGATCAGAAATATTCTCACTCCCCCTCAACAGCAGTTCAGCATTTTGTGTACGATTTAAAAAATTCTGTGGATCCAAATGCAGATATCCGGGGAGCCCACCTTAATCTGATCCGCGCTGCTTCTTTACCCGAGGCGGAATTAATGAACGACCCCAGCGGGAAAATGGAAGACTACTTGAAGAAGTACAACCTTTCAGAGAGTGCCGAGTTTTCCATGCCCGAGTACCAAACCCTGCAAAAATTTATCAACACTTGGCAGCGGCATTTAGGAAAAAAAGACAGCCAACTGGTTACACTATATGTAATCGAAAATATCAGCAAACAGAAAATTAACCAGGCCTTATCACTATTTTTTGTGAGCTGGATATCGAAAAAAGAGAACACATTGCAAGTGCCAAATGCGGATGTAAGAGACTTGAGGAAAATCATCAATCTTTTTTATACCGGCTGTTGCGAGTACGTCGGGCCAGTAAAAACAGATGAGATTTTGAGCAAGGTCGTACAGGCTTTCAAACAGTTAGGTGGAGACCAACACAGAATTTTAATTGAACAATTATTATAGTGCGATCAAGCAGGTGCTGCTGTACCTCTCGACATTCCGCCAAAGGCACACATAGCATAAACTACAGGCAAAAAAATACCCCGCTAGTGCGAGGTATTTTTTATTGTTTCAGCCAGAGAAAAAGCTTATGTAACTTTTTTCTTGCGTCTGTACATTCCTAACCCCATCAGCACTGAGCCCATAAGCACCAGCGAACCAGGAAGAGGAACCGGGCTTACTTCGATAGCAGCAATTGCATAGTCACTGAACAAGTCGTTATAACCAGTAAACTTCAGAGACGTAATACCTGCTGCGCTGAAACCAGTATCCCAAAACCCGCCGACATTGTAGCCGCCTGCTACCGCCTGAAATGTAATTCCATCAATTACCGCGATCTCGCCTATTTGCCTGAGATCAGCTCTTTCACCCCTTTCAGATGCGAAAAGATCCAGTAAAAAGACATTGCTGACATTAACGGCTCTGCCGAAATCAACAGTAATAGACTGATGAACATTGTTATTTCCTATTTCAGAAATCTCATCGTTCACCACACCAATTCCGTCGCCATCACAGGCCAGGTTATGGTACGACTGACCAAGTACACAACCACCTCGGTCTCGTTGGTTAAACGTCAGCTGGTCTGGGTTGGCCGTCACGGTCACCCCGGGAGCAGATGTCGCCCAATTCTCGTCGGTAAAATCGATAAGAACGGCATTTGCACTCGCACCAACAAAGGAAAGAACCAAGCCTGCGAAAAGCTGTTTGAAGTTCATGATTTAGTCCATATCTAAAAATAGTCAGAAAATTGCTGACATCTATAAAGCAAGAATTACTCCATGACTACAAGCCATTGTTTTTATTAGATATATTGTCACTTTAACTCCTAATTTTGCAGCATTATGTAAACTAGTTCGACGAGATTGTACGAATTTTATTCACACTTAATAAGTAGGGTTATTCGCAAGAAAAACAGGTCTGTAGCAAGGGCTCATTCAGAAAAACGGCCTCACCCTTCGAACAAGCAAAGCCAGTTAGTTTGGTCAGGCTACTTTTGACCGCAGCTGCTCGAGCATTCCGCTATGGCCACAAGCTGCATAAGGGCTTAGGCGCATAAGCGTGTTTCGCAGCCCCATTCCCATGCGATGCCCTAGCCAAAGCCGCTGCTTTATGCGAGGCTAAACGTTCTGCGTCCACCAGTCGTTCTGACGCCAAAATCTTCTTAAAAAGTAAAATGGTTTGCTGCACTTTATTAACTCAGCTTGCAGGCCCGACATTTCGAATAATTAACAGGAGGTTATATGAAGACTGTCGATGAAATGATTAAAAACGTGCTTGTCCGGGAAGGCGGTTTTGTAGACCACCCCGCCGATAAGGGCGGACCTACCAACTACGGCATAACACAAAAAACACTTTCAAGTTATTACGGCCGGGCCGCTACTACAGCGGAGGTACGCGCATTGGATGTAGATGTTGCCGAGGAAATTTATAAACGAGACTACTTTTTTGGGCCACGCATAGACTCCATGCCAGAAGCCATACAAGCCTTCCTGTTCGATAGTGCGGTAAATCACGGGCCACGAACAGCCATTAAATTTGTACAACGTGTGTGCAACCAGGCTGGTTACGAACCAGGCTTATCGGAAGACGGCGCTGTGGGCCCAAATACACGCCGAGGCGCAGAATGGGCAGAGCGGGAAATGGGCGAATTTTTTCTTAAAGCCCTCATAGAAGAGAGAAAAAACTTTTATTTGGCAATTGTTGCGGCCAGCCCTTCACAAAAAGTATTTCTGAATGGCTGGATGAACAGAGTAAAAGAATTTGAAGAGGAGTTAGCATAATGGCCTGGTGGAACTTTATTGGCGATGCATTAAAAGGCGGCAAAGATGTTGCTGAAGTATTTGTAGAGAACAAAGAGAATAAGGGGCAGCGACAACATGCTGAGCAAATGGCAGATGTTAATAGAGACCTCGCCTCTCTCTCGCAATTCTCGGATGAATTTCATTCCCGGCAAAACCGAACCTGGTGGGATTCTTTTGTCGACGGTCTCAATCGTCTACCAAGGCCCTTGTTAACCATTGCCATCGTTAGCTTCTTTGTGCTGGCGCCCTTAGACCCGGCGCGCTTTCTGGAGATAGCCAAAGCCTATGAGCTTATGCCCCCCGGCTACTGGGCCCTGCTAAGTATCATTATCGGCTTTTATTTTGGCGGCAGAATGCAGCTTAAAGCGCAGGATTTCACTATTAAGAAAAGTGCAGTGCAAGCGGCAAAGGAATTAGTACAAATTAAAAAAGAGTTCCGCCAATTGGACGACGACAAGGAAAGCACCGAGTCCAAGATATTCGATACCGCCAAGGTATCCGCTGGCAAGGTGTTGAAAAACAGCGTTGTGCAACAGTGGCTTGATAGTCAAAAAAAATAGACCCGCATTTACACACACCAGCTCGTAAGGCTGTCTCGCCTATCGAGGCACTCATCCCTCTTAGGCCTACAACTAAGCAAGCACTAACTTCAAGCTAGAGGTTAGTGCTTTTTTATCGTCTAGACTAAGGAAGTTATCCATTACAAATATGGGCTTGTGATGAGCATTCTACGAAAAGTCTTGTTAATTTTTATTGGTTTTGGGCTACTTATGGGCCTTATCTTCCCGGTATACGCCGGTTTTTTCGTAGATTACAAAGAAGGCATGGGAATCTGGTTTTTGCTGGGCTGTCTCATCGCTGGCGCGATAATTGGCATAACTAACTTCTGGCTGCTTAAGTATTATCTACTGGCAAAGCTGGCGGAAGTTTCCGAAGTGGCTCAGGCGGTGACCCAAAAGGACCTCTCCCGCCGCAGTACCATCCAAAGCGATGATGTGGTTGGCGACATTGTTAGCAGCGTCAATACCATGGCCGACAATTTACAGAGCTTTATCTCGAATATACGCGATACCGCCCAGCACTTGCTGCAGGTAGAAGATGAGTTTCAAAAAGGTATTGGCGTGGCCTCTTCTACCACCCAGAGCGCCCAACGGGTGAGCGAAGGCTTATTCAGCCACTTTGGCACTGTAGATGAAACCTCGCACCAACTGCTAAACACAACGGGAACTGCCAATTCGGCACTGAACGAACTCACTGGCAAGCTGAGCGAACTTGAAACAGTAATAGCGGGTTTGAGCAGCGAAATTCAAACTCAGGCAGGCCAGATCATAAATACCGTAGAACATTTGCGCTCGCTGGAACAAAAAAGCAATACCATCGGTGATGTTACTACTATTATCGAGTCTATAGCGGAACAGACTAATCTGCTGGCGCTCAATGCTGCCATTGAGGCCGCGCGCGCAGGTGAAACGGGCAGAGGCTTTGCTGTGGTCGCCGACGAAGTGCGTGAACTGGCAAGGCGCACACAAAGCGCCACAGGAGAAATTCAACAAACGGTTCAGGAGCTGCAACAAGAAGTGGGCACGGTGGTGGGTCAAGCAGATAAGATGACGGCCCAAACGGATGAAACCGTTGCTTCGGTGAATAATTCCCACAGTAAACTTGGTGAAGCATCACAAGCTATAGAGGATATTCAACTTCTATTCACCCAGCTCAACGAAAGCGTTAGTGATAACGCCAGCAGTGTTGAAGGCCTGACAGCGGATATTAAATCCATTTCTGATGCAAATAGTACCAGCGAAGCTGAGCTGGCTCATTTGCAGACAAAAGTTGTAACACTCAATTCGGTCTCGCAGCAATTAAATCAGTCTATAGTCGTCTTTAAGATATAATTTTAAGTCTTCCGTTTTCTCGCCAGGCGTTTTGGTATGACACACGACTTAAAATTTAGCTATGCCCAGCTTAGTACGACATTGGCCAACTACTTGGCACCTTACTTTGATAAACACAAAGCACAGCAATTGGCTGCTATTTTTACCGAGGCCGAGTTCGATGGTATTACTACCCATGGCTTAAAACGTTTTCCGCGCTTTATCGAAGAGATAGAGAAAAACATGGTCAACACGCAAAACCAGCCGAGCATAGAATTTCAATCGGCAGGCTGGATGCTTATTAACGGTAAGCAAGGGCCGGGGCCGCTAAGCGCTGCTTTCGCCACAGAGCAGGCCGTAACACTTGCAGAATCTTCAGGTATCGCGCTGGTGGGCCTTAAAAATACCAACCACTGGTTACGCCCCGGTCACTACGCAAAAACGGCTGCGCAACAAGGCTGCGCATTTATAAGCTGGACCAATACCCTCGCAAACCTAAAGGCCCACGGCAGTGAAGCTGGCAGCGCGGCAAGCCTGGGTAATAACCCGCTTGTGATTGCTCTACCCGCATCGCCAGACCCCATTATTCTCGACACCGCACTATCGCAATTTTCCTATGGCAAAATTCAACACTATATGGAAAACAACGAGCCCTTACCGGTACCCGGTGGTTATGATAAGGAAGGCGATTTAAGCACTGATGCCGAAAGCATATTCAATAATTTATCTGCATCGGCCATAGGCTGGTGGAAAGGCAGCGGCCTGTCAATAATGCTAGACCTCTTGGCAGCCATGCTCTCCGGCGGGCAATCGGTTAACGAAATTTCTAAAAACCCCGGTGAGCAGAATGTCTCTCAGGTGTTTATCGCCATCAAGCTGGAAAAATTGTGGGGTGATGCCTATCATGATCGTCTCGCGGAACTACAGTCACAAATGAGGGCTAGCGGGCTACATTGGCCGGGCCAGTCGCTGGCACGAAATAGAAAACACCACGATGAGAACGGTATTAGCGTTGCTGCCAGTACCTGGCAGGCAGTGTTAAATGCGGTACATGATACAGGCACACCAGCTTAGCTCCCGTGCAATCGCGATTAGTCGTTTCCATCTATTGATGTCACCAGCAAGAGCCTGAGACAATGCCTGTAGCGCTGGTACCACGATTAACACCACTCATATTCTTCACTGTCAATAATGACAAGCTAAAACAGGTGTAAGCTCCCATCAATGAATATCGCAACACTTTCTGATTCCGATGCCGCGCAAAAAGCCCTTATGGCCTGTTTTGATGATTTTTACCGTACAGCCGTTTCACTTATACCCTTCGAGCGGGAAGCTGAATTTTCGGTGCTGGACCTTGGCGCCGGCACAGGCTTGCTAAGCGAATTAATTCAACAAGACTTCCCGAATTGTTCCATTACTTTATGCGATCTTGCTGAACACAAGCTAAAGCGAGCAATGCAGCGCTTTGAAGGTAAAGATGAAAAGTTGCGCTTTTATGTGAGTGACTATATTCAACAAGCCTTCCCGGAGAATAACTACGATTTAATCGTATCAGCCCTGTCCTTGCATCACTGTAGTACCGCACAATTTAATATGGTACTCAGCAAAATTTATGCGGCTTTAAATCCAGGGGGCCACTTCATCAACGCCGACCAAGCGCTGGGCAGCACAGATAATATCGAAAAAATCTATGCCAGAAAATGGTTAAAAGATGCAAACGACCATGGCGCTAAGCAACAAGATATCGAAAAAGCGCTGCAGGCCATGAAAGCAAGCAAAAGGCTAGCACTGGAAACACAGCTCAATTTAATGAGCGCTAAAGGCTTTGTAGATCTTAATCATTGGTATCAGTATTTTAGCTTTTGCGTCTATTCCGGGGTAAAACCCATGAAAGATATTTTTACACCTTAGTAAAGCCGCTTATACCAAGTTTGTTTTAACAACCACGCCGATAGCTCATCGGCCATGGCGCGATGATGGCTTACACGCGGGTGCAGGTAATACCAGTTGTCAAAAACATAATGGTGAACCTTATTATCATTTTTTTCCAACTCCGCTACTACCTTCTGCCAGGGGCCTATTAAACGCTCGCTCTTTTTACCACCCGTCATACCGCCACGTAAAATCACAATATGACTTTTGGGGTAAAATTTGCGCATATCTTTCACGAGCTTCACATAACGCTCGGTAAAATCTGCTGGAAACGGTAGCTTATTAGCCGCTGTATACGAGTCATCGTTTTCGCCAAAGTTAATAAAAACCACGTGAGGTTTATATTTCGCTGGCCAGGCCGGCTTGGCATCCGCTTTTGGGTTGTAGCGGTTCCACACCTGATCCACTGTTACATTCACATAACCTGTGGATATGCCCATACCACTCACAGAAATATTGCGATAACTGGCGTTAAGCGCCTTGGCGGTAAACATGCCATAACTCAGGCGATTGTTGTGAGTGGAGAAATCCTGCCACTGGTCATGCTCGCCGTCTTCATTACAAGCGCCTGCGGTGATTGAATCTCCGTAAAAAATAAAACGCTTTTTAGGCTTGTTGCGCTTTGTGGTAATAATTTTGGCTTTGTCGTCCGCCTTAATACCAGTAAAGCGCGCACTGCCCATATTGGCTTCACTGCGCTTAAACAACTTTATATGATGTTTTTTCACCCCCTGCTCCAGCGAGATGTTGTGCCAACCATTCTCTGCTTTAAACAAGCGTGTTTTACCATTAACGTCCAAATCGAAAAAAGCCTGCTCCGCTACATCGGCGAAGCCCAACTGCAGTTTTTCACCTTTCAAGGTAAACTCAACAGAACTGCCCTGCCATACCAGATCCGGGTTTTGCCCTTGGCTAAAGTCGATTCTGCCCTGATAATGAATTTTTGAGTGGTCCGGGGAAAACTGCCTGGCGCAGGCGGGCAAGGCGCTTGCAGAGACAAACAGCCCCAGCAAAACAACCAGTAATACTTTGTTTGTACACCCGTTCACCGCAAACTCCTCTTTATTCAGGCTTCAGTCTATGTCTTACCCACAACCCATGCATGGTAGCAGTAGCATTGCCGCTTTCCAATTTGTCGCCTTTTTAAGCCTCGTGCTTTTGCTGGGCCTGGCGGGCGAATGGCTTAACGCTCTTTTGCTCTACCAGCGCGAAGCTATATTGCAGGGGCAAATATGGCGCTTGCTTAGCGGCCATGTGGTCCATTTAGGTTGGATGCACACGGTAATGAATATACTAGCCCTAAGCCTAGTTGTTTGGCTCTTTCGTGGCGCACTTAGCAAGGCCAGCTGGTGCATCGGCGGCAGTTTGATTTCCCTTAGCATCAGTATTAGTTTTTTAGCGCTTAAACCACACTTGAGCTACTACGGTGGCCTATCTGGAACCATTCACGGCTTAATTACCATGGCCTGCATAGGCTGTCTTGTAAAAGATGCCATATTGCCGCGCTGGCAGGCGGCGGTAGTTCTGCTTTTGCTTTTCGCAAAGCTGTTCTATGAACATACACCCTGGTATAACAGTGATTTTTTACAAGAGGCTATGGATGCTCCCGTAATTATCGATGCACATCTTTATGGTGCTATTGCGGGCTTAGTTATTGGCAGCCTTACCTCTCTAAAAGTAATCGTTAAGAACCTAGTGTAAAGCTATAAACTGATAGCTTGGCGAGAAGTTCCTGACAACAGATTACTAAACTCCCGACTATCTATAAGCTGTAAGGGTGCCAGCGTTTTTTTGGCACTAGCAGTGGTTTTACAAGCGCTCTAGTCATTCGACTTAAGTAGCTTCACACGATCGCCACTAATCAGATCTATCACTAAGATATTTGACCAGTCGCTCGCGATAAGGCGTTGATTTTGCTCATCCAATTTCAAATCCACCAGGTTGTTTAAGAATACCCCCTCCCCATACACACCGTTGTTCGCGATAATGGTGTATGAATAATCATCCATTGATAATTGGAAAATAAAAGTGTTTCTATTGGTATAGCTGGGCGTTGTTGAGAAATAGAAAACATCTTCCAGACTGGAAACCGCAAATTTTTTCGGCACACCAAGCTCTGTCTGTGTAGAAAAGCGATACTCCAAGATACTGGAGCCATCCAGGGGACTGATTGAGAACAGTCCGTCACCATCAGATTCCGCGAGAAGATATATACGCCCATCACGCGGATTATAATGCATATCGGAAATTGAACTAAAACGTGAAGCCAGCGTGCTTGAATCAGCTATTAATTGTCGATCACCATTAGCCATGGATATTTCTACTAACTTTTGATCCACTACATTAAAAGCATAGATTTTAGCGTTCTCTTTATCTATGGAAAAAAAGTTCGCTGATTTATTACCAAAAAACTCACCAGAACCGCTGAGGCCACTTGAAATTGTACTGGTTGATTTCGTACTAATATCAATTTCTAACAAGCCAAAAAAGTCCGAATGGGAGTAAATAATGCTATCCCCTGTTATCCCTTCGGCTAGCGCGCTACCACGAAAATTTTCATTCAACAGCGCGAGGCTACCATCACCCAGGCCATACTCAAATAGGTCGTTGTTGTATTTGTAAACCAGTGACTCCAGACCGTTTAAATAGGCTAAACCCTCCGACTGCACAAGCGGTCTACTTTCCACAGTATTTGTTTGCCTCAGCTCACTAACCGCTAAGGTTTCCAAATCTATCACCAGCAAACCATGGGGAGAGCGTTGGCCTAGATAGAGGGTTCTTGCATCAGCGCTTAGTGAAAGGCCACCACCGTGCCGAGCCGATTGGAAACCAGAGAGATCCACTGGAACCTTTTCCCGGTTTCCCTCCGCATCAATAGAATAAAGAACATTGTCATTTCCTGAGGCACTATAAATAACTTTGTTGGTTTGCTCGTAAACTAAATACCCACTATAGGACTCGAGGAAGCTTGTGTCACCAGCGCCGTTTTCTGCATTGGAGAAATAATTTCGGTTGCCCGTATCTAAATCCACGCTTACTACGCCATCGGATTCCGGGTCGTGAATGTAGAGAACATCATCGGATACATTTAGAGCCATGTCTGTAACTCGTGTAATGAGCTCTCCCGTTCCCACCGCCACACCCGAAACTGTTACACGGGAGCCATTCCCCATATCAACCGCAAGAATATCGTATACCCCCTCGCCTTCAATGCTGAGCCATTTAGCCACGTAGGCAAGGTTAGCTTGCTGATCGATGGCGAACTTGCTCATACTATTCAGAGAGGGCGACACGGCAGGCTCTGGAATCAATGCACGGCGGTTTCCGGAATTAAGATCTATTTCAAGTATGTTTTCTACAGTTAGTGCCAACAAACGTGTGTTTTCAGGGTTCTCGGCGTCAATATCAATGGCCAGATCGGCTACCCGCAATTCAGGCCCTTCGCCAAGTTCAGGACCAGAAACAATACCAATTTCTCCCGTATTCGCTTTCACAGCGTAGATACGGCCAACGCCCCACTCAAGGAAGTAAAACTCATTTCTTTGGGGGTTGAATACTAGGTCAGTGCTCTCGTAAACATTCAATTCTGTATTAATAGGCGCCGTTATTTCGGCCTGGTTTCCAGAACCGTCTTCAACATCCACATGAACACTTGCATTTCCCGTATTGGTCGGGGGAAGTTGAACGTCCCTTGCGCGCCAGCAAGCGCCCTCATAAACCTCCGCACTCACTATGGGACCGCCAAGTTCAACCATAATATCGAGGTCTTCAAGCTCGCCATGGTAGTCGCTTACCCATCCAGTCACATCTATCTCAGTACCATCGAATTGGCTGTAGGCCAGCGGGAAAGAGAGGTGAACCTTAGGGACTCCTCCAGAAGAAGATCCAGAGCTGCTAGATAAACCAGTAGCTGGGCAACCACTACTGGAAGAAGAGCTACTACTAGAGTTTGAGCTAGAGGAGCTGCTGGAACTGGAGGAGGTTGAGCTACTCGAACCTGATGTGGACGAGCTGCTGGAAGTCGATGTGCTAGTGCTACTGGAGGAGGAGGTACTGCTTGAAGAGGAAGCTTGGGGCTCCCCGGCACCGCTATCACCAGAAGACGATGAACTGCTAGAGCTGGCGCTACTGGAGGAGGACGAGCTGCTAGTGCTTGTGGTTGAAGAACTGGAACTACTCGCAGAAGTGACCTTTTCTCCGCCGGAGGACGAAGTGCTACTTGAACTACTGGATGAAGGGCTGGAGCCAGAGGGGCCGGGCGAGCCTCCTGACCCGCCGCCGCAGGCGCTCAACACCAGCGCCAAACCCAGCAAAAGAGATAGCTTTAGATAATGCTTTATTATATTTTTAAGCAGAAACATGGCGCCTCCAACATTTTTTGTATTTATACACCATCCCTCACATCGCTTCAAAACTACATATATCCTTCTTCGGACACCGGAAAACAAAACCCTATTAAGCGCATTGACTCGCCAAAGCAGGTACTCCCACTCACAGCACAGGATGACAATAAGAAACCCGCGAAAATTGACGGGTACATCAGCCTGGCTCGACAACTTGAGAGAACTGCAAAGCTAATCCATAAGTACCTGCCTTACGTAAACTACTAAAATAAACCTCCTGTAAAATACAAATGCGCACTCTTTTAATACTACTCGTTCTAATGTCCACATCTGCCTCTGCGGACATCTTGCACACGCTTGCAAGCCTTTCACAGCTGCACTGGAATAAGCGCGTACTTATTGTAAATACTGGCAGCCATAAGACGCTTGAGATATTAAAGCAGCATAAAACGCCCATTGAAGAAAGGCACCTTATTTGGTTCGTGCTTGTTGGCGATACCATTACCAGCAACTACCCGGGCCCACGTTCCACAGAACTGCACACTGAGATTCTGGACATTTACCGCAGGGCCAATACAAATGTGATTTTGCTTGGCAAAGATGGCGACGTAAAACTAACATCCTCCACGCTCGATCTAGCGCAGATCTACGCCACTATAGATGAGATGCCTATGCGTAAAAGAGAAATGAAAGCAGAGTAAGGCCAGACAATAGAGGTAGCCACATGGAAAAATTCGAGCACCGGCAACTACTGCAGATCTACGAGAAAATCGTCAGGCACGGTAGCAACAGCAAGGGCGTTAGTACTCTCTGCGCTATTAACGCAGAAGCCAGTTTTGATGGCTACACCCTAAGCCTGTGGGATGACAGTGGTTCTGTGTCCCTGCAGTTTCACAATACCATTCTTAGTGATTTCTCTAGCGAGAGCGCCATGTATCGTTTTATGAAAAAACTGACCGCCATTAATGAAGATTTTGAGTAGCACTCATAAAACCTGGCCAGAGTGGTTTGCGCTAGCCAACGCAGCCAGCTTACGGGCACAACATCAAACCAGAGGCGCTTTATAGGCATTTCTTGAGCAACCTCAATTGTAAGGCTGTCTACATCGCTTGAAGCCAGGCAGTTGAGCTGTTTAAATGATAGACACCTCCAACCCCTGCACCGGCGACGCGGCGAATGCCCAAACAAAACCTGAAGCGATTTTATTTAAGCATTGTTTTCCCCTCTGTTTTCGCAATAGGGCTGTTTATCATCTCCTTTTACCTGCTTTTTCTACCCGCCTTCGAAAATGCTGCAATGAACGACAAAAAGGCAATGATCTCCGAGCTCACCAATACCGCGTGGAGCCTTATCGATGAATATGCCCGGGAAAACACAGAGGGCACGCTAAGCCTTGAAGAAGCGCAGGCCAAAGCAATACAGCGCGTAAGCAAGATTCGTTACGGTGATGAACAAAAAGATTATTTCTGGATTATAAACCAGCAACCCAAAATGCTAATGCACCCTTACACTCCCGAGCTGGTGGGAAAAGACCTTAACGGCTACACCGACCCAAAGGGTAAAAAATTATTTGTAGAAGCCCTTAATATTATTCAGCAAAACGATAGTGGTTTTATTAACTATATGTGGCAATGGAAGGACGACCCCAGCCAAATTGTACCTAAGCTCTCCTATGTAAAATCGTTTGAGCCCTGGGGCTGGATTATCGGCACGGGCATTTATCTTGATGATGTACAGGTAGAGATAGCCGAGCTAAAAAAAGATTTACTGCGTATCTCCCTTGTGATTACTGTCATTATCTCTGCGGTCTTGCTGTTCGTAGTAAAACAAAGCCTGAATATCGAAGAGAAACGTATGCGCCTCACGGCAGAGCTGCGCTCATCTCGCAGAAAATATAAAACCCTGGTGGAAGCGTCTGATCAAGGCATGCTTATCTCCCTTAACGAGGAAATTATTTTTACTAACAAGCTATTTTGTGAGTTATCGGGATACAGTAACAGGGATATTGTGGGTAAAAACCTACAAGATCTGTTTTATCTGGACTGGGATAGCACCTTGAAAACGCTCAGTGGAGAGCAGAAAAACCTGTCTCTCGAAGCACAACTTAATTGTGCCAATGGCGAGAGTAAAAGTGTATTGCTCTCCATATCCAAAGTGCAGTATTCCGGCCAGGAAGGAATTATCGTAGCGCTAAAAGAAATTTCACAAAAAATTGCGCTGGAAAAAGAGACAGAAAAACTTACCAGTGAAATGCAAACCTCCCTTTTACTTACGAAGCAACCGATCAAATATGCAATAAAGGATATTCTGCCTTGCCCAGCGGACAGCTCTATTCTCGACGCTGCAGAACTAATGAATCGCAAGCAGGAAAAATGCATTTATGTTCGCCAGCAGGAAAGCTATATTGGTATAGTCACCGCTAATGATTTCGCCACACGCGCTTTAGGCAAAAATCTGGATCTAAACGGCCCTATTACACAAATAATGACCGCGCCCATTGTCACGCTCTCCGAAGACGCACTACTGTACGAAGCACTCCTGCAATTCAGCAAAAACCACATTACCTACCTGGCTACAACAGACAAGCAAAATACCATTGTCGGTCAGGTATCTTATCGGGATATAACTGCGCTTCAGCAAAATACCGTGAGCTATTTCGTACAACAGATTGAAACCGCAGAAAGTGTGAAAGAACTGGTTACCATCCACAAAAAAGTACCCTCTCTGGTTCTGGCGCTACTGGAGAGTGGTGACAAAACGGAAAACATTACCGGCATTATTACCGCCATCGCCGATGCCTTTACAAGCCGAGTAATCGAATTGGGCATAGAGAGCCATGGTGAGCCCCCCTGCAAATTCGTATTTATGATAATGGGCAGTGAAGGGCGTATGGAACAAACGCTGCTTACAGACCAGGACAACGCCATCATTTTTGAAGATGTGAGTGAAGACCGCTTTATGGCTGTGCAAGACTACTTCCTCAAACTGGGCAACTATATTTGTCTCTCGCTGGATGCCATAGGCTATAACTACTGCAAGGGCGGTATAATGGCCTGCAACCCCAACTGGAATAAACCCTATTCGAAATGGCGTGAATATTTTGATGGTTGGATAAACTCCAGCGATATCGCTGATATTGTTGAGGCCAGCATATTTTTTGACTTTAAAGGCATCTATGGTGAACTATCCCTTACAAAAAATTTACGCACTTACGTTACCGAGGCAGTAAAGGATAAAGGTGAGTTTCTTCATGGCATGGCAGAATCGGTAAGCAACTACAAATCACCAGTAGGTGTATTTGGTAATCTGGTGGGCAACGATGTTCATTCCAAAGATAAAACCATCGACATTAAAATGATCTTAATGCCGGTGGTTAAATTTTCGCGCTTATATTGCCTGCAAAACGGTATTGAGGAAACAAATACTCTGCGAAGAATACGTAAACTCTATGCGCAGGAAATCATCTCACCCGGCATGTATGAAGAACTGAATCTTTCCTATAGCTATCTAATGCAAATGCGCTTCCGCGCCCAGGCACGGTCTTTGCTTACGGGGCAACAGCCCAGTAATAAAATGGATGTTAGTGAGCTCACTCATATAGAAGTGGCCACCTTAAAAAAGATCTTCTCCGAGATAAACAGTATCCCCTCAATGGTTAATAGCGACTTCCGATAGTCTTTTTTACAGTATTTTAATGTCAGCGAAAACACTCACCCCCCGAACTCAGCCCTACCCATTGTCGCGCTAATCAGCGCCTTTAAATGCAGCTCGTCAACGCACTGGCAGCCTGCGTTCTCAAACGGCTTCTCTAGCAGCTACAATTACAATGGTAGTACTGAATTTGTAGCCCCTGAGGAAGGCATAAAAACGCCAGTAGTTACGTGCGCTGCCGAACAAGCTCAAAAGGGTTACGGCAAGTATGCCGCGGTGCCAGGCTTTAGTGCCCGAGTGGAACTCACTCAACAGCTCGCCTAGATACTATGGGATCACAACTCATCTCTATCCAATACAGCGACCCCTTCTGGATTGCCATCGCCTTCCTGTGTGGCCTGGCCTTAAGAGTAGTGGGGCTACCGCCATTGGTGGGGTTTCTGGCGGCAGGTTTCCTGCTCAATGCTCTGGGGGCACAGTTTGGTGAGTTTCTGCATGCCATGGCAGACCTGGGCATAACCCTGCTGCTGTTCACACTTGGGCTTAAACTCAAGTTAAGGTCTTTTGCGAGGCCCGAGGTGTGGGGCGTTGCAACGCTGCATATGTCGGCCATCACCTTAATGGTCGCTGCCCTGTTAATGCTGTTGTCCTACAGCAGCCTGCCGCTTATCTCCGGCATGGATATAGAGACCGCATTGCTCATTGGCTTTGCCATGTCCTTCTCCAGCACCGTTTTCGCAGTGAAGATTCTTGATGAACTGGGCGCCACCAGCTCCAGGCACGGTCGCGTCGCGATAGGCGTGCTCGTAGTGCAGGATATCGTGGCGGTGGTATTTATCGCTGCTTCTATGGGCAAAATACCTGATGTTTGGGCACTTGGGCTGATTACCCTCATACCCCTGCGTTTCTTGATCTACAAAGTGTTAGACAGGGTTGGCCATGGCGAGCTGCTGATCCTGTTCGGTATTACCCTGGCACTGGTGGGGGCAGATGTGTTTGAGCTGGTTGGCATCAAAGCGGACGTTGGCGCACTGGTGTTCGGTATGCTGCTGGCTGAACACAGCAAGGCCAATGAGCTTTCAAGAGCCCTGCTTGGCTTAAAAGAACTATTCCTTGTGGGCTTCTTCCTCAGTGTGGGCATGACCACCCTGCCTGGGTGGAACGAAGTGCTAGTTGCCCTGCTATTCATCGTCTTCCTGCCCTTAAAGGTTGGCATGTACTTCGGTCTCTTTAACCTGTTTCAACTCAAGGCCATCACCTCATGGCGCACTTCACTCAACCTGGCAAACTACAGCGAGTTTGGTTTGATTGTTGGCGCTATCGCCGCCTCAGCGGGCTGGCTAACGAACGAATGGCTGGCGGTGTTCGCCGTGGTAATGTCAGTTTCCTTTATCCTTTCAGCCCCCCTGGTAAATATTCGCGATAGCCTATATCAGCAGTGGCGACCCTGGCTGAAACGTTTCGAACGCATAGAGCTTCACCCAGGTCCCGCCAGCCCGGGGTTTGCGGGAGTTAAGGTGGTAGTGGCGGGCATGGGCAGGATGGGCACTGCAGCCTACACTGCAATGGAAACGGACTACCCCGGTCAGCTCTTGGGTGTGGAAATTGAGCGGGAAGAAGCCACCCGGCAAAGAGATACGGGCAGGGCTGTGGTGAGAGGCGATGTGACCAACCCGGATTTCTGGGCACCTGAACTACTGCATGGGCTGGAATGGGTGTTACTGACCTTGCCAACACAAAAGGCCAATATGGAAGCAGCACTGCGACTCAAAGAATTGGGCTATACGCGCAGTATCGCCGCTACAACCAAGTTTCCGGACGAAGAAGATGCTCTTAAGGCTATTGGCGTAGATCACACTTTCAATATCTACACAGAAGCGGGCTTGGGTTTCGCCAACGAGCTCCAGACTTTCGTGGGCAAATAAGCCCTTACCAGACTGAGCCCTTAGCAGAGAGACACCTTCGCATTAAACCATAGCTTAAAAACACCGCAAGCCATACTATGCAGCTTACTAACGAAGCGTCACCCACCCTGTTTTGCTAGGTGCACCAGGTGTTTTGTTCTTCCGTGGTCGCTTAACACTGATTTAGTACTCTTTACTGGAGCCTGTAATTTCAGGCTAAAAGACCCTAACAATCAGAACTTAAAGGTATGTGGTTACACACCAGCTGTAAGTTAACGTTCTCTGTAGCAGTGCCAAGCCCTTTTATTCTCATGCTGCGCTTGCGCAGCGGTGCCCAGCAATGGGTGTCCAGTGAGGAATACACCATAAGACCGAGCGTGCCTGTTATAGAATTCACCGACAGCTACGGCAACTTGTGCCAGCGCTTGGTCGCCCCTCCTTGTGCATTTTCAATTTATACCGCTGCGAACGTTATCACCGCCGATCAAGTGGATAAGTCTCCCGGCGCACCCTTCGTTGAAGTAGAGCACTTGCCCGAAGCAGTACTCAGTTTTTTGCTCCCCAGCCGCTATTGCGAATCCGACTGCTTTTGCGAAATGGCCACGGCCATCGTAGCTGGCCAGCAACCGGGCTATGATCAGGTAAAGGCCATCGAAAACTGGCTGCGAAGCTCCATTCGCTTTGCACCCGGCAGCAGTGACACACCAGTATCAGCAATAGAAGTTAATAATCGGCAGTGGGGTGTTTGCCGAGACTTTTCGCACCTGGGCATTGCACTTTGTCGCAGCCTCACCATCCCTGCGCGCTTGGTGGTAGATTATCTTTTTGAGCTTGAGCCAATGGACTTGCATGCCTGGTTTGAGGCCTATATTGGCGGACGCTGGTATACCTTTGATGCAACACAGGCCGAACTGCGAGGAGGGTATGTGGCTATCGCCTATGGTCGAGATGCGGCTGACGTGGCCATTTATAATCAGTTTGGCCCCCCGGTTTACCCCATTACACAAGATGTTCGCGTGGAGCTGATTGAAGAGTGCTATTAGATGGCTAGCGCAGCTAAACAGCCGGTAAATTTCACTAAGGTGCAGAGGTGCGAAGCGTATATTGGATGCTTTACGAGAAAACCGCTCGGTCGGTATACTCGCTTGGTTTTCACTCGGTAAAGATCAAATGACTCCACAACGTGACCCAGAATCCACCCGCGCCGCCCTGATAGAAGTAGCGGCAGAAGAATTTACAACACGCGGTTACGAGGGTGCGAGCCTTTCCGAGATAATAAGCAAAGCCGAGGTCTCCAAAGGCGGCCTGTATCACCATTTTTCCAGCAAACAAGCCCTTGCTTACGCTGTATTTGACGAAGTTTTCTTACCCACCTTCCTGCACAAGTGGGACGATGCCCTCGAACAAGACGACCCGGCACAAGCCCTTTACGAAAAAATTTCCCGTTTTATCGCAGAAGTCACCCCGGAGATGCTGGCCGAGGGCTGCCCTATGATCAAGATGGCCATGGAACTGGGGCAAATAGACCCCGGTATTCGCGATCGAGTGCATTCCGCTTTTACCAGTATGCGCAATCGCTTTTTGGATGCCTTAACTAGAGCCCAGCTTGCCGGCAGTATCAAGGCCAGTGCAGACCCTCGCGCAGCCGCTGCTTTTATCGTCGCCAGTTTTCAGGGCCTTAGCTTGCAGGCACAGCATTCAGGGGATGTAGAGTCTTTTCAAGCGGGCGGCAGCTGCCTCGCGGATTTTATTCTTTCCCTCAAGCACTAAATCAAGGCCCATTTACCCCGTTTTTATCTGCCATCGTCGGCATAGTTTCACCTTATACAAACCGAACGGTCGGTACTCTTCCGCCCGGTTCATGCTCGAACAGTACTTGTTGCCCTAAACAGGTGTCTCCTTTCACCTGCCTCAATCGTAATAAGCGCGTTCCACAAATCTCTTAGCTACCCATTCATCCATCCAGGAGGATAGAAAATGGTTCAGTCCGATGCATTCGACAAACACATAGGGCGTTACGCCGACCTCATCATTCGCCAGCGCTGGTGGGTAATGCTGGCAGCGATAGCCGCCAGCTTTCTGCTCGCCAGCGGTATGCGCTTTATCGGTTTCGACAACGATTACCGGGTGTTCTTCTCCAAAGATAACCCCCACCTCAAAGCCTTTGAGGAGCAACAGCGTACCTATACCAAAAACGACAATATTTTATTCACCATCACCCCCAACAACGGTAATGTATTTACCCCGGAAACCCTGGCGGCCATAGAACAGGTTACCGAAGAAGCCTGGCTGATGCCTTTTGCCCTGCGGGTAGATTCTGTGTCCAACTTCCAATACTCCCACGCCAGTGGCGATGAGCTAATTGTTGAAGACCTTGTTTCTAACGGCGCCGATTTTTCCCCTGCACAGTTACAACATACCCGAGAGGTCGCCCTCTCGGAGCCGTTTCTAGTGGGGCAATTAATCAATCGGGAGGCATCGGTTACGGCGGTAAACATTACCTTCCAGATGCCAGAAAAAAGCATGGATGAAACGCCGCAAGCGGTAGCTGCTGCGCGCCAGCTAAAAGACAAAATTGAACAAGCCTACCCGGTTACAGTAAACCTCTCCGGTGTAGTGATGCTGTCCAATGCCTTTTTTGAATCCAGCATGAACGATATGGCCACGCTCATTCCCGCCATGTACTTAATCATTATTCTTGTGACCTTTGCGCTTGTACGCTCAGTCGGTGCCACTTTAAGCACGGTACTGGTTATTTTTCTATCCATGCTTGGAGCAATGGGCGCAGCGGGTTTTGCGGGCATTAAAATCACACCGCCTTCTTCCTCTGCCACCACTATTATTATGACCCTCGCAGTGGCGGACTCTATTCACTTTCTCGTGTCCATGTTTGCGGGTATGCGCAAAGGCATGAGCCGGCACGATGCTATTCGCTACAGTATAAAAATTAATATGGCACCCATTTTCCTTACTTCAGTGACAACTGCGGTGGGCTTTTTGTCTATGAACTTTAGCGATGCACCACCGTTTCATGACCTGGGCAATATCACCGCCTTCGGTGTCATGCTGGCCTTCGCCCTCTCCGTCACCCTACTGCCGGCGATGATGGCCATCATTCCGGTAAAAGCCAGCGCAAGCCAAAGCCGTTTTGGCAACTGGATGGAAGCTTTGGGGGAATTCGTACTGGCCAGACGCAAACCCATTTTTTATATAAGTTCGCTAGCTGCATTAGCCCTTGCCGCAGCTATTCCCTTAAACACCTTCGATGATAATTTTGTTGGCTACTTTGATAAGTCTGTTGAATTCCGAACCGACACGGACTACATCAACGATAATCTTACTGGCATTTATCAGGTGCAATTTTCGCTCTCTGCCGGAGAAGACTACGGTGTAAGCGACCCGGAATTCCTAAACACTGTAAACGGCTTTGTTGAATGGTATCGCTCCCAGCCAGAAGTTACACATGTAAATTCTTTTACCGATACCTTTAAGCGTATCAATAAAAATATGCACGGTGACGATGCTGCCTATTACGGTTTACCGAAAGAAAAAGAACTGGCAGCGCAATATTTACTGCTCTACGAATTATCGTTGCCAGAAGGCCTGGATTTAAATAATCAAATGGATATTGGTAAAAGCTCAACCCAGGTTATTGTTACTTTAAAAGATATGCCCTCCAGTAAAATCGCCGCGGTCGGCGAGCGCGGACGCAACTGGTTGCTACAGAATTCTTCGCTTGAATCCTACGGCGTAGGCCCGGCAGTTATGTTCGCTTACATTTCAGAAACCAATATGAAAAGCATGCTGTTCGGCACTTTTGTCGCCGTTATTATTATTTCAATTCTTATCACTTTGGCCTTACGCAATGTCCGCATCGGCGCTATTAGTTTGATACCCAATTTACTGCCGTTGGCGGCCGCTTTTGGTTTGTGGGGCGTACTGGTCGGTGAGGTTAACGTTGCTGTTTCCATGGTATCGGGCATGGCACTGGGAATTGTGGTAGACGACTCAGTGCACTTTCTCAGTAAATATTTACGCGCACGCAATAACGAAGGAATGGGGGTAGAAGATGCCATTCGCTATGCCTTTTCCACCGTGGGCGTAGCCATTGTAGTGACCTCTATTATTCTAATTGCCGGATTTTCCGTTTTGGCACAATCCAGCTTCGGTATGAATTCTGGCATGGCAATACTGACCGCTATCGCCATCACAATGGCTCTGGTATTGGACTTTTTCCTACTACCGGTACTGCTGTTAAAGCTCGACAAAACAACGCTCAACGAAACGGCTAAAGAAGAATCGCCAGTAGAACAAACTACCCAAGCGGAGGTAATTGCATGAACCTGATCAAAAACACTTTATTCCCTTTCCTTACGATAAGCAGCCTGTACTTTGCCTCTGCTGCCCTGGCGGAAACGCCAGAACAGAAAGGCTTGGCTATTGCGCGGGAAGTGGACACACGCGACCTCGGTTTCGGTGACTCAACTGCTGATATCACTATGGCTCTGCGTGACCAACACGGCAACGAGCGTACACGTAAGATGCGTAACCGCACCATGGAGGTGGCCGGTGATGGTGACAAATCCATCATTATTTTTGACAACCCTGGAGACGTTAAAGGTACCGCGTTTCTAAGCTTTACCCATAAAACGGGCTCCGATGATCAATGGCTGTTCTTGCCGGCTTTAAAGCGCATCAAAAAAATATCATCCAGTAACAAAGCGGGTGCGTTTATGAATAGCGAATTCGCCTTCGAAGACATTTCTTCGCAGGAGGTGGAAAAATACACTTATCGTTATTTACGTGATGAGACTTTTGAGGGCACACCGGTGTTTGTTAATGAAAGCGACCCGGTAGACCCAAAGTCGGGCTATTCCAAGCTTGAAGTATCCATCGACAAAGCGCGCTACATTCCTCTTAAAATCGATTTTTATGATCGCGGCGAGCGGCTGAAGAAAACCTTGATCCTGTCGGATTACACACAATATCTGGAAAAATACTGGCGTGCACACACGTGGAGCATGAAAAATCATCAAACAGGTAAAAGTACCGTACTCACTATGGATAACTGGAATTTTGCTAACGGCTTTACCGATAAAGACTTTAATAAAAACAGTTTATCGCGAATAAAATAGTGTCTTGCGGGAAATAGCGTATATGAAACCTCTCACCTCTTGGGCACGTGCCGCCGTTGTGGCACTGCCCTTTTTTTCATTTTCCACGGCGGCCGGTGAAGTTAAGGCTTATATCGGCGCTGAAGGACGATACTTTTTTAACGAACCCTTAAGCTCGGCGCAAGAAGAGCACAGTACATCACTGTCCGCAAACATTGAATTTTTTCACGACTACGATAACGATGAACAGCGTATAGCCATTACCGCCTTCGGACGCGCCGATAGTGTCGACAATAATCGCACCCACCTTGATTTACGGGAAGCCTATTGGTGGAAGGGTTTTGATCAATTCGAAGTTTATCTTGGCCTGCGCAAGATATTCTGGGGGGTTACAGAATCCGTTCACCTTGTGGATATCATTAACCAAAAAGACGTACTTGAAAATATTGATGGCGAACAAAAGCTCGGCCAGGGCATGCTACAGCTTGTTAGTCAGCGCGACTGGGGTTTGCTGGAGTTGTTTGTTATGCCGCACTTTCGCGAACAACAATTTCCAGGCGAAAAAGCGCGATTAAGGTCTCCGCTGGCTATTGCCGAACAAGCAATTTACCAATCGGACAAAGGCGATCAACATGTGGACTTTGCGGTAAGTTGGAACCACTACTTCGGCGTGTTTGATATGAGCTTGTCACATTTCTCAGGCACAAACCGCAATCCGCTGTTTATTCCCAGCACACAAGAGGGAAATGAACAGGCCTTCCAACAAACAGATACCGTACTGCAAGCGCTCTACCAGCAAATCCATCAAACCGGCCTTACCGTGCAAGCAACAGCGGCAGAGTGGTTATGGAAATTGGAAGCTATCAGTATCGAAGAACAGCACTACGGCAGAAACAGCGCCGCCGTTGCCGGGCTGGAATATACACTCTTTACCCTCTTCAATAGCAACGCAGACCTGGGCTTAATCGCCGAATACCAGTTTGACGACCGCACCGGCATCCGGGAAACCTTCGCTCAAAACGATCTGGCCCTGGGCCTGCGGTGGGCCTTTAACGATATTGACGGGTCTGAATTACTCGCCATTGCAAGCCACGATTTTGATTACCACACCCAATTTGTATCCTTAGAGCTTGGCAGGCGTATTACTGACGACTGGCGAATAGAAGCGGAAGCGCGCTTTTTTGTAGCGGATAACCCGGAAGCTCCCAGCTATGCGTTAAGGCAAGATGACTATATACAGTTAGAACTGAGGCGCTATTTTTAAGCACAAAGCACTTCAGACGCCAGTTATTGCTCCCAATTTGCGTTAGTCCAGGCGGTGTAAGCCCTGAAACATTGCGCAATCAAGCGATTTATTAGAGGATACAGGCACAATAAAACCCCTCAATTAAAGGTGCTTCTCGTGAGAAAGATTGTCGCATTCGCGCTGTGTATTTGCTTCCCCCTTAGCGCATCCTGCCAGGAAAAGAGCGCTAACTCACCGGTTTTACAGAGTTCTACTGCCTGGTCCAAAGTGGTAAATGTCAGCGATGACGACGCGCTTAACATGCGCTCCGACGCCAGCAGCAAATCAAACATCGTGTTTTCCCTACCTTACGATGCACACAACATCATGATTCTGGATACCAAAGGGGCCTGGAGTAAGGTTCATTACCGAGGCCACTCCGGCTGGGTAAGTAGTAAATACATCCAGACAAGCGAACCTTCAACGGCTCAATCCACCTTCAAGGGCGAGTTGTTTTGCCTTGGCACTGAACCCCACTGGAATTTGGCAACCGAAGCCAATAAGGCGAGCCTGAGCATATTGGGCGAGCAGCAAGAACTTTATGTCAGCGGGGAATTTCGCAACAGCAACAACCGTACAGACGTATGGTTGATGTCTTTGAGTTCTCCCACAAAAAAACACAGTTTGACCTTGGGCGTGCTACAGCAACAAAGCTGCAGCGACGGCATGTCTGATACCGACTACCCCTTCAGCCTGCATTTAATGGGCGTACATGCCGGCTCACTCATGAGCGGCTGCTGCAAGACACGATAACAAGGACAATAATAATGACAACATCAGCAAAGTGGAAGTATGGAAAAGCGATAGATTTTGATAAACCCAAGCGGAAGGTAAGCGTTATTTTTTTACATTGTTCCGCCAGCGACAATACTAAACATGACGATGTCGCGGTAATGAAAAAATGGCATGTAGACGGAAATGGCTGGTCAGATGTAGGTTATCATTTTTTTATTACCAAGGCAGGCGACATTCAAGCAGGCCGGGGTTTGGAAAAAATCCCTTCAGCGCAAAAAGGCTATAACAAAGGCAGTATTGCTATCTGTTGCCACGGTTTGAAGAAGGAAAAATTTACCGATAAACAAATGGCTTCCGTCAAAAAGCTATGCAAAGCAATTTGCGACAGCTATACCGATAAAATTAGGATCAGGGGCCACCGTGAAGTCAGCAGTAAATCCTGCCCCGTTTACGATTACACTAGCGTTCTTGGGCTCGATAAAAAAGGCTATTACACAACAGTTAAAACAGAAACTGCCAAGCTCCCCGCACCCAAGGCCAAAAAACCAGTGGAAGAGCTGAAGAAAAAACCCAGCAGCGCCAAGTCACACCTTCTTCGCGTTACCGATGAGGGCAAACTTGTAATCGCTTTACAACGCATGCTCTGCAAACTGGGCATCCAATGTTTTGTGGACGGCGCCTTTGGTCAAGGGACAAAAGAAGCGGTACAAAAATTACAGCTGAAAAAGGCATTGAAGAATGACGGCGTGGTGGGCAAAAAAACCGTAGGCGGCATGTTTACTTCCAAAAAACCACTGTTAAAGCAAGGCACCAAAGGCAATGACGTACAAGCCATGCAGTTACTGATGGGTTTATACGGCCAAAATCTAGTGCACGATGGAATCTTTGGCAAAGGAACCAAGCAGGCTCTGGTAAACGTGCAAAAAAGCTTTCACCTCAAGGCTGATGGCGTGTTTGGGCCTAAAACCTATGCAGCGATGACCGGCGCGTAGTCTAAGGCACAAGCTTACAGAGCCTCCTACTTTTGCCCTCAGGGGGTAAAACTCCCGCAAGCTCTCGCTTGTAAAATAGTTTTCTATTAGCCTTAAAAGGCACTAAAACGATTTTACAATCGATTGAAATACAGTCGTTAATCTTGCAAGCTCAAAAGGCGGCTTAACGAAGGCGTGGTAGTGCCCCCTGGGGTTAATAATCACCAGGTTGGCAGTATGGTCCACAGTGTAATTATCCCCTTGCTGAATTTTCCGAAAGGCCACATTAAGATTCTGCGTTAACTGCATAGTTTGCAAGAATTCACCGCTTACACCCAAAAAGTCTTGATGAAAAAAGGGAACATAGTCCGCTAGTTTCTGAGGGGTATCGCGAGCAGGGTCGACACTAATCAGCACCACCTGTGTTTTCGCAGCGATGTCCTCATTTAGATTATTGTAAACCTGCGCGAGCTTAGCCAAAGTATTGGGGCAAATATCCGGACAGTGAGTGAAGCCGAAAAACATAATGGTCCATTTGTCTTGCAGGCTATCCAATGAGAAGGGCTTACCCTTATGGTCAACTAAAGAAAATTCCTTAATAATGCGTGGATTTTCAAAAACAATTGCACCGTTTGCCCTCAGTTCAATATCCGACATGACCCTGGGCTGTAATATTTTATTGAAGAAACCCGCCACAAACAGCGTCATTAACAGCACTAAAAGAACGACTGTTTTTAGTACGCCACGTTTTTGTTTTTCCGTTTTTTCTGTAGTCATTCTTTAGTCATTCTTTAGTCATTCTGAAAGTCATTTAGTGTGGTATTTGTTGTATCGGCAAGAGATAGTGATCGAGCAGCATGACCACAAACAAGGCCATCAGATAAATAATGGAATACCTAAATGTATCCATACCTGCATTTTTATTTTTACCCCGCATCATAGTTATCGCGTAGTAAATAAAGCCCAGGCCAAGTACTACGGCGCCCAGCAAGTAAAGTGTATTAAGCATTTGCGTAGCAAATGGCAGCAGCGTCACCAAAAATAAAATAATGGTGTAGAGCAGTATGTGCAGCTTGGTATAGCGTTCCCCGTGAGTTACCGGCAGCATAGGAATTTCTGCGTTGGCATACTCAGCTTTTTTGTGAACTGCAAGGGCCCAAAAGTGCGGTGGTGTCCAGGCGAAGATAATCAGCACCAAAAGTAAGGCATGGCCATGAACCTCTCCGGTTACCGCGGTCCAGCCCAATAAGGGGGGTGCTGCTCCGGCAATACCGCCAATAACAATATTTTGCGGCGTTGCGCGCTTTAGAAAAAAGGTATAGATAAAAGCGTAACCCACAAGCGATGCAAAAGTGAGCCAGGCGGTAATAGCATTTATAAATATAAAAAGAATCGCCATACCAGCCGCACCGAGTATCGCGGAGAAAGCGATGGCGTTTAATGGTGCTACGCGACCCTTGGCCACAGGGCGATCAAAGGTACGGGCCATTTTCAGGTCCACATGACGATCGACCAAGTGGTTTACCGTCGCTGCCGATCCGGCGCACAGAGCTATACCCAAATTCCCCAACAGCAAGACATCCAGAGGCACCATGCCGGGTGTCGCCAACAACATACCAATTACAGATGTGAGCAACATTAATAGCACAACTGTGGGCTTGGTTAACTCATAGTAGTCACGCCAGTGATGCTGCATCACCTCATCAAAACTTTGTTCTTCTATATTTACCATTGTCTAACTCTACAGCGTTTTTACGCTTGATATACGGTGGTTAATCGTCACCAATACCACCAGTAATATGGCACCACCGGCATTATGGAGAACAGCAACGCTTAGGGGCAGACTAAGCACAATATTGCTAATGCCTAAAGATATCTGTGCAAGCAGCGCAGCCAGCAGAATAAGGGCCATGCGTCGAACGGCTGGAGCCTTTGTTTTAAATAAAGACAGGCTCAAGGCGAGGCAAAAAACGGTAAGCACAATAGCACCGATGCGGTGGCTAAAGTGAATAGCAATGCGCGCATGGTTGTCGAGCAAACCACCCAGGTAGTTCGGCCCTACATGTTGGAATATATTAAAGCCCTGCAAATAATCTGCACTGGGAAATACAGCATTCTGACACAAAGGGAAATCCGGACAAGCAAGTGCGGCGTAATTTGAAGAGGTCCAACCGCCAAGTGTAATTTGCACAATAGCCGCACCAAGCGCCAGTACTGCTAATTTTTTTGTTTTAAACAGTTGCACCACTGCAGGTGCCTGAAGTCGCCACTGATAGGCAAGAGCTACTTGTATAAAAAGCCAAATTACACAGAAAGTTGCAAAACCACCGAGCAGATGCGCTGTTACTACCTGTGGCCAGAGCTTAAGGGTAACTGTCCACATGCCAAAGAAGCCCTGCAGTATTACCAAGCCAGCAAGTATAGCCGCTAATCTTAAGGTAGCTGTTAACTGCCCCCGCAAGCGCCACACATTTAAAAAATACAGGCCCACCAATAGCCACAAGAGGGGGTCAAGCCCGTCACCGGCAAAAATTCTGGCTACAAGCCCCGCAACAAGCGCCCCGAGCAGAATATAGATTGAACCCAGCCGCACTGTCGCGGCACGCGCGCTTAAAAAAAGCAGTGTTAAAATCACCAGCCCAAGGCTGGAGGCAAAAATTCTGTGAATTTGCTCGGGCCAGGTTTTGTCCGTTTCGACGGGGGTGTCTGTAAATGCCGCATTGGCGGCATCAATTTCGTGGCTTTCGTTCGGCACCCACAGATGGCCATAACACGTGGGCCAGTCCGGGCAACCCAAACCTGCGTGAGCCAAACGCGTAAAAGAACCCAGTACAACTACGACTGAGGCCATAATCAATGCAAGAACGGCAACAGCTACAATTTTTTTGTTGTTACTCATCATTTCTGAAAATCAATGGAATATTTAAGTGCACGCTTAAGGTCTTTTAACAGATCGTTACCCTGAACATCTGAGTGGTAAGCCATCATAGCGTTTCCTTCCTGGTCCACTAACAAATAAAAGTGCTCTTGCTCCGCACTTAGTGCTGTTTCACTCTGAGATAACCACTCTTGCCAGCTTTCTGCATCGAGATTGATAAATTTTAGCTTGGGGTGCTCTGCTTTTATCTCATTGTAAATACGCAGGCCTACAGTACCACCAATATTTACCGCCACACGCTCTACCCGAACACTTTTTTGTGCCAGGCGAATATGAACCTGCCGCGTGGTGTAAAGGTTAAGTTCGCAGGCCTCATTGCACTCATCGCTGATGGGAATTAATAATCGCCATTTTTTGTCTTGCTGAATGTGCTGCAAAAACTCGGCATTATCCTCTTCAAGCAATGACGACAAGCTCACCGGATTACCTAACAGCCTACCTGCATTCACGGTATGCTCTGGTACACCGATACCCGTAAAAAACATAAAATAAGCCGCAGCAATAGGCAATACAGAAACCACAATGATGGCAATTAATGTGCGGTTATTTTTTTTGTTAGCTTTTATGTCGCTCATAGTTTAGTTGTTCTAATCGTTCGGTGCCGCTGCAGGCTTTGCTGCAGCTCGGCATTAAAATTATTACCTTGCTCAATTAATCGTTGGAAAAACGCTTTAACACATTGGTATTTGCTACAAACCACATAACGCTAAGTGCAAACGCCATGGCAAACCACTGTAGCGCATAAGCCCGGTGTTTCTCCGCCGACATATTCACTGGCTGCCACTCTACGATCAGCGCTCCGGGGCTGTCCGCGTCCATTAAAACTATTTTTGGCTCCAGCGGCTGATTCAGCTGATCCGCCATTAAAGCAAAATCAATTTCCAGTAAGCGGTAGGGCCAGCTTCCCATCAACTCAGGGTTATGCTCAATAAATTTAGAATCACTGGGCTTTATGAGTGTTCCCGTTAGCCGATGCTTTCCTTGCGGTGTATTCAGCACCGGGTTTTCTTCCCGGTAGGCACTTGCTTCTACCCAGCCTCGGTTTATCAGTATCCAATCGCCTAAATCCGTTTTGAAGGGGGATATTACGTGGTAACCCAGTTTACCGGCCAGTATTTTATTTTCCACCAACCAGTAGTGCTGGTGGAACTCACCTTCCAGAAACACCCGTCGATAAGCATGCTTACTGTCCAGCAGCTCGCGATAGTGCTGCGCTGGCAGGGCTTGCTCCGCTAACCAGCTTTGCTGTAATGTCTGCTTCTCTTGAGCACGACTAAGCTGCCAAAACCCCAAAGAAACGAGCAGCGGCAAAAACAACACCACCAATAGCGTAATTTTCCACTGCACTATAAAAGTAAATTTTTCGGCCATTAGCCTGCCATTTTTAAGGAAACGATTATGAGCGTTGCGGCGTTAAAAATTACCATTATTGTATTATTTATTGCCGTAGTTGCGAGTTTAACGAGCGGCCTGGTGTTTCTTATCAAGGATATGGGCGTGGCGGAATCCAAACGAACCGTCTATGCCCTTGGGGTGAGAGTCACTCTCGTGGCCGCACTGCTGCTAGTTATAGGCTACGGCATTTACAGCGGAAAATTATCAAATACTGCGCCATGGGGCGACCATCGTCAGACAGCCACCCCTGTGCAACACTAGCCAAGAATATAGACAAAGATAAACAGGCCAACCCACACCACATCGACAAAGTGCCAGTACCAGCTGGACGCCTCAAAACCAAAGCAATCGCTGTGGCTAAAGTGCCCTTTGGTGACAGAACGCAGCCATTGCACAAACAGCATGAAGGTGCCCATGGTAACGTGCAAACCATGAAAGCCAGTCAACATAAAGAAGGTAGTACCGTAGACACCGGCATTAAGCGTTAAGCCAAGGTCTGTATAGGCGTGCTTATATTCGTATACCTGAACACACAGGAAAATAAAGCCCAAAAGCACAGTAAAACCTAGCCAAAAATTGAATGCCTTTTTGTTATCTTTTTTGAGGGCAGTATGGGCCCAATGTACGGTCACACTGGAGGAGATCAGGATCGCAGTGTTGATAAACGGCAACCATGTTAACCACTTGCTGAAACCAGGGTTGCCCATTGTTGCTTCCGGCCCGGTGATGGCAGCGGCTTCACCGTTAAGGGCCATGTCCGGAGTCGTCATCAGTGGCCAATCAGCTTTAAAGTCGTTCCAAAGTAATTCACTGGTGGGACCCTCCCCCAGATGGGGAAGCGATATATTACGCAAGTACCAAAGTGCACCAAAAAAAGCGGCGAAGAACATCACTTCAGAAAAAATGAACCAACCCATGCCCCAAACATATGAACGCTTAAGCTGCACGCTGTTAAGGCCTTTGATATTTTCATCAATCGCCTTGGAGAACCAGGTGAAAAGCACGGCGGCAAGCACCACGAAACCCAGCAGGAAGACGGTGACACCACTGCCTTCTTTTTCCGCTGACATTTCATTTAGCCAGTTACCCAGGCCGAACACCGTAAGAAACAAGCCAAGGGAAGCAAAAATGGGCAGCTTGCTTTGCTCGGGAACGTAGTAGGTTTCAAATTCTTGTTTTTGTTCCATGTTTTAACTCCGCGTTAGCGTACGCTTAAAATATTTTTATTCTCTTTTTCCTCAAGCTCTCGCTGCTTAAGCGCAACAGCTTCAGGAAAAGCTTCGGTAACATCAAACAGGGTGTAGCTGAGGGTGATGGTATTTACCCCGCGCGGCACTTCCTGATCAACAATAAACTGCAAACCGAGGTTGGCAGTTTCTCCCGGAGCCAATGTTTGTTGATTGAAGCAGAAACATTCTGTTTTGTGAAAATAGTCCGTGGCGTTGTGTGGCACCAGGCTCGGGATTGCCTGCCCCACCATAATCGCGTTGCTGGGGTTGTGGGCAATAAAGTCGGTGACCACTGCCTGGCCCGGATGCACCTGTAGCGAGAAGTCCTTGGGTTTGAAGCCCCAGGTCATATTCTCGTTGTTGGTGCCGACAAACTGCACGGTTATCAACCTGCTGGTATCCACCTCTGCACTCACCGGCACGTACTGACCTTTGGTTTTACCATTAAGGCCTGTCACTTCACAAAACAGGTTGTACAGGGGTGGCATCACCCACATGGCAAACACAAACATGGCCACCACCAACGCCAGTGACCTGGCAATGGATTTTCTGATGGCCTGTTTTTCCTGTGTATTCACGTCAAAACTACTTCTTTTGCTTCGCTAAAATTTACTTCACTTCTGGCGGCGTGCTAAAAGTGTGATAGGGCGCTGGTGATGGCACTGTCCACTCCAGGCCGTGAGAGCCTTCCCAAACCTCTGCTGTAGCCTTCTTGCCACCGATGATGGTGCGGATAACGATAAACAAGAACAATAACTGCGCAGCGCCAAACAGAAAGGCTCCTACCGAGGAAATCATATTCCAGTCTGCCCACAGCGGATTGTAATCGGGAATGCGACGCGGCATCCCGGCCAAGCCTGAGAAGTGCATGGGGAAGAAGGTTACATTCAAACCGATAAAGGCCAGCCAGAAATGTGCCTTGCCCATGGTTTCGTCATACATATTGCCGCTCCACTTGGGCAGCCAGTAGTAAACAGCCGCAGTAATGGAGAAGATCGCACCCGGTACCAGTACGTAATGGAAGTGAGCGACGACAAAGTAGGTGTCGTGATACTGGAAATCTGCTGGCGCAATGGCCAACATCAGCCCGGAGAAGCCACCGATGGTAAACAGAATCACAAAGGCAATGGAAAACAGCATGGGTGTTTCAAAGGTCATGGAGCCTTTGAACATGGTGGTAACCCAGTTGAACACCTTCACACCGGTTGGGATGGCAATCAGCATGGTGGCGTACATAAATACCAATTCACCGAACAGCGGCATACCCACCGTAAACATGTGGTGCGCCCATACAATAAAGCTTAAGAAAGCGATGGACGCCGTTGCGTACACCATGGAGCTGTAACCAAACAAGGGCTTACGGGCAAAGGTGGGAATGATGGCCGATACCACACCAAAGGCGGGCAGGATCATGATGTACACCTCAGGGTGGCCAAAGAACCAGAATACATGCTGGAACAATACTGGGTCACCGCCACCGGCCGCATCGAAGAAGCTGGTGCCAAAGTGAATATCCATTAACATCATGGTGACGACACCTGCCAGTACAGGCATTACGGCAATCAACAAGTATGCGGTGATCAACCATGTCCATACGAACAAGGGCATTTTCATCAGGGTCATACCCGGTGCACGCATATTCAAAATGGTGGCAATAATGTTAATGGCACCCATGATGGAAGAAGCACCCATAATGTGCACAGCGAAGATAAAGAAGGTTACCGACGCCGGCGCATAAGTGGTGGACAGCGGCGCGTAAAAAGTCCAACCAAAGTTGGGGGCTCCGCCTTCCATGAACAGGGTGGAAGCCAACATCGCAAAGGCGAAGGGCAGAATCCAGAAACTCCAGTTGTTCATACGCGGCAGGGCCATATCCGGAGCACCAATCATCATAGGTACCATCCAGTTAGCCAAGCCCACAAAGGCAGGCATTACCGCACCAAACACCATCACCAAGCCATGCATGGTAGTCATCTGGTTGAAAAAGTTAGGCTCGACAATTTGCAAACCGGGCTGAAACAGCTCCGCTCGAATCACCAAGGCAAAAAAACCGCCAAGAAAAAACATGGCGAACGAAAACCACAAATACATACTGCCGATGTCTTTGTGGTTGGTGGTGTATAGCCACCGGGTAAAACCTTTAGCAGGACCATGTGCCATAGTGCTTAACTCCTATTGATCTTGCTGGAAATTAACAATGTCGATTGGCTGGATGATGTCACCCGTGTTGTTGCCAAACGCATTTCGCTGGAAGGTGGTGACAGCAGCCGACTCTACCGGATTGAGCTGCTCTGCAAAGGCCTGCATGGCCGTACCGTTAACACCGTTGAGGATCACACTCAAGTGACTGGCTAGATCGCCAGTGGCAACCGCACTACCTGCAATCGCAGGGAATACGCCGGGAATACCCTGGCCATTATCCTGGTGACAGGCCGCACAGCGGCTTATATAAACCTCTTCACCCTTGGCGTAGAGCTCCTCAAAGCTCAACTGCTGCTTGGCAGCTTCGGCGATAGCGGTCGCAGCGGCACGCTTCTCTGCCAGCCAGGCATCAAATTCAGCCTGGGGAACGGCCTTGAGTACAATCGGCATAAAGCCGTGGTCTTTACCGCACAGTTCGGCACACTGGCCGACGAACGTACCGGGCTCTTCTACCAGGGTCCAGCTTTCGTTCACGTAACCTGGTATAGCATCGCGCTTAACGGCAATGTCAGGTACCCACCAGCTGTGGATCACGTCAGCGGCGGTTACCAGAAAGCGTACTTTCTTACCAACGGGAATCAGCACAGGCTCATCCACGTCCAATAGATAGTCTGCCGACTTTGGCGCTTTGCTGTAGATTTGCTGACGGGATTTTTCGCTAAGATTGGAGAAGAAGCTAACATCCTCTCCCAGGTACTCGTACTTCCACTTCCATTGATAACCGGTAATCAATATGTCCAAATCGGCATTATCGGTATCATAGATTTTTTTCAAGGTGGAAGTGGCCGGGAATGCCATAGCAATGAGGATAACAAAAGGAATAACCGTCCATATAATTTCCAGCGTGGTGCTTTCATGGAAATTGGCGGCTTTAGCTCCTCGGGATTTTCGGTGTGCATACATCGAGTAAAACATGACACCAAACACGACAATGCCAATCACCACACAGATGATCAAAATGACCATATGCAAGCGGAACACGGATTGGCTCACCGAGGTGACACCTTCGGTCATATTCAACTGCCACTCGCCTGCGTATACCAGCGCTGGTAAAAACGCAACGGCAACAGCGAACAGCAGACCGAGCGACCGGCGGGAAATACTTAACATCGCCCCATCTCCATAACTTATGTAGGTTTAAATATAGATGTAAATTATTGTTGTGTCTGCTTGCGCCAGATCATGGAAAAAGGCGCAAAGGTGCGACTAAAAGCCGCAGCCGGCGATTATAACGGCAGCTTGATCCATAAAGTAAGTGTTGATTTTGGCTATCTGCACGCTTTTTTTTCTTTATCCACACCAATTCCTACTGGGAAAACCACAGTTTGAGCAGTCGCAGCATGACCACAAAAACCCTATATTTCAAAGGGTTACCCCATCGGCAAGCCTTTCATATGGCGTGGCCAATGATCATCAGTAATATTTCTGCTCCTCTGATGGGAATAGCCGATACGGCGATGCTCGGTCACCTGGAAAGCGCGTTATACCTGGGCGCCGTGGCAATTGGCGCCAACATCATGGCTTTTCTCTTGTGGATGTTCGCCTTCCTGAGAATGGGCACCACCAGCTTTGTTGGCCGAGCCTGGGGGGCGGGTGAGAACCAACACTTGCTGTTGCAGTTTGGCCAAAGCCTGTTATTTGCGGTAAGCGCTGGCTTGGTTCTTATCGCACTGCAATGGCTACTCATCCCAATAGCGATAAATTTAATGGCACCAGACCCGGAAATTGCCCAACTGGCGGCGCGCTACTGCCATATCCGCCTCACAGCTGCACCTGCGGCCTTTGTTACCTTCGTTGTGCTTGGCCTGCTGATAGGCCTGCAGAACACCAGGCTGCCACTCTTTATTACTGTGCTAGCCAACGCCCTCAATATCCTTTTGGACTACCTGTTTATAGTGCGCTTTGGCTGGAACAGCGACGGTGCTGCGTTTGCCACGCTAATTGCTGAATTCACTGGCTGCGCCATCGCCCTGTGGGTGGCCAATAAGGCCCTCAAACAGGCACTCGGTAACACCTATAGCCTGCCAGCGCTAAGAGAGCTCCTCAACCTGAAGGGCTGGTCAGCACTGCTGAAATTAAACGGTGACCTTTTCATCCGCACCGCCCTGTTACTCTTTATCTTCAACTTCTTTACCGCCCAGGGCGCGCAGTTGAGCCATACGGTATTGGCCGCTAATGCCATTCTGATGCAACTGGTACTGCTCCAGTCTTTTGGCCTGGATGGCTACGCCCACGCCGCCGAAGCCATGGGGGCCAAGGCACTGGGCGGGCGCAAGCAAGACGAATTTATGCGCGCCTGCGCCGCCAGTATCGTAGCGGGGCTGGGACTGGCGCTTGTTATCAGCCTTTGCTTTGCGGCGGGTAAAACAACTATCATAGCTATGTTTACTAGCATACATGATGTGGCAGACGCCACTTCCACGTACTACGCTTGGCTTATCGCCTTTCCATTGGTGAGTATCTGGACCTATATGCTGGACGGTATTTTTATCGGCGCAGGACGCACCCGCACCTTGCTGGGTACCATGGTATTGAGTGTATTTATAATATTTTTTCCACTGTGGTGGGCAACACAAAGCCTGGGAAATCATGGCTTGTGGTTGAGCTTCATCATTTTTAACGCCTCACGCGGCGCGAGTCTCGCGTGGAGCTTCTATACTCTAAGCGTAAAACGCCTTTGGTTTTGACCCTGTGTGACAAAGCGTGGATTTAAGTGATTGCGCTCATTTTGGCGCGAAAAGAAACTCTA
>FXAI01000004.1:334820-519910 GCA_900177435.1 Alteromonadaceae bacterium Bs31 | reverse complement strand
TTTTACCAGCGCTTCGCACTGGACCAATTTCTCGGCAACTGCTCGACTTTGTCTCCTGAGTCGTTCTACCAATTACATCCCTGTAAACACGCTCGAGCACTCTGTCGTATTCTGTCAGAACAGCACGTGAGAGATGGAGGCGCGAGCCGGAGTCGAACCGGCCTACGTGGATTTGCAATCCAGTGCATAACCGCTTTGCTATCGCGCCTTTCGTGCCCAATTACTCTGTGCACCCCGGCCCTATTTGCCGGTCCTCGCTGTAGCTGCTTTCTGCCTTGTGAGCTATATGCAGCGCCTTTAAGGGCTGCGAATTGTATAGGAATCACTAAGTAAATCCTAGCCCCGAGGGAAGAATTAGTTCTGCTCCTCATGTGGCTAAAATTTGGCCTTTCTTCTCTGTTTAATGGCACCAAAAGCACCCTTTTTCAGCTATTTAGCAGCTACAAATGGCTCGCGGTGCTTAACACCGGCTCTCCTGCCTCTCCTATCTGCATGCTGGGCATATCGCTTGTGGTGGCTTTTGAGTCTTTTTTTGAGAGGTGGGCCTATATCTTGAGTATGTAAGGCTAACCAGGGTACTGAACTTGAAGCAGCCAAGCTGCATTGTATTGAATGCGCTTAACCCGCGCTTTAAACAGCCCTTTCAGCACCAATGAGTGTATGTCGCTAGGTTTTATAGTCAGCCACCCTGCCGCCACAACACCGCCCACGAGCTTAGGGCTAATTTAGCACGGGACTTGCTAGAAGGCTGTTCGAGTGCCTTCTTATTAATACTTGCCATTCTGTTAATCCGCTAACCAAACAGTGAGTACAGGCCTAACTATTCTGTAAATCCCAAGCTTACCCCTGCTTTGCTTTGTTGGCTGTTGTGCATTCGCTCTCGCGAAAGTATTACTCCAATATTTGCATACTAGAGTGCTTGAGCCTGAAATGTAGCAGTTCCATTTACACCAGCAAGGCCCGCGCTTTATTAGCAACATTACTTTGCTTGCCGGGTACGATTTGGCCACCATTCTCTTGGCGTAACTCTCTTGGCGTAACTCTCTTTTAGAACCAACACGTTTTAGTACCCGCGCGTTTTAGGGCTTGCGATTAAAAGGCTTACATTTAAAGTACTTAGCGCTACAGAAATTAGGCGTAAAGGAAATATCCAAGCAGGCCAGCGTAGTTTTTCCCTTGTACGTCGGCTAAAGGGCTGACCCAAATCAACTTTTTGTAAACACGCAAAATAAGCTTATGTGCTTGGTCTAAGCTTATTAATTGTAATTAGTATTGTACTCATATCTTTAACTCTCTCATTTTTATAGGGCTGAAAATGGTCAACACACTTCGAAGACTATCCATTAAGGGGCGTTTGTTTGCCGTCTTATTGTTTGTAGTCATCGGTATCATCACGCTGGTTGTTATAGCGTACTCCACTAGTCGCACTAACCTGCTAATAGAAAAGCGCGGCAAACTTCAGGATTTTGTCTCCTCGGCGGTGAATGTTAGTAAGCATTTTCACGAAGAAGCATTGGCGAATCGAATGAGTGAAGAGCAGGCACAACTCGAAGCACTCGGTGCCATTGAGCATATGCGTTACAACGGCAGTGAGTATATTTGGGTAAACGATTTAGAGCATAACTTTGTTATGCACCCTGTAAAGCCGGAACTCAACGGCACGAGTGCCTACAATCTTGCCGACCCCGATGGCACCTATTTAATACGCAATGCGGTGTCCATTGCCCGTAATGAGGGAAAAGGCTTCATGCAGTACCGGTGGAGCAAACCTGGAACAGCTTCATTGGAGCGTAAAATCAGCTTTGTACAGGCCTATGAGCCCTGGGCCTGGGTTTTTGGTTCTGGGATGTACATGGATGATGTTGAAGATGATCTATTTAATCTGGCGCTTAAACTGAGCATGGCGGGTTGCGCCGTTATGTTAGTGCTATTGGTTCTGCTGCTGGTTATCGCTAAGAGTATCAGCAATCCAATTACCATGACCGTTGCCCGTATGCGAGAGATTTCTGAAGGGGATGGCGACCTTACCGTGCAGCTTAGTACCGAGGGTAAAGATGAGATCTCGGCCTTGGCTGTGCAGTTCAACGGCTTTGTGGCAAAGATACGTACGCTTGTTGTGGACGTTGGAGATTCAATTAACGTGCTTGTTAATTCCACAGACACGCTCAACCAGGCCACCACCAATTCTGCCAGGAATATGCTTGGCCAACAGTCCGAAACTGAGCAGGTGGCAACGGCAATGAACGAGATGTCTGCCGCAGCCCATGAAATTGCCCAAAACGCGGAGTTCGCCTCTTCCAATGCTGCACAAGCAAAAATTGAGTCACATAAAAGCCGAAGTATCGTGGCCAATGCTTTAACAGTGGTTGATGAATTGGCCAGTGATTTAGATACCACCACTCAGGTTATTGATCGACTAAAATCCGAAACGGAAAATATTGGTAATGTGTTAACCGTTATTCAGGGCATCGCAGAGCAAACTAATCTATTAGCCCTGAACGCTGCCATCGAGGCGGCTAGAGCCGGAGAGCAAGGCAGAGGTTTTGCCGTAGTAGCGGATGAAGTACGCGCGCTAGCTCAAAAAACGCAGCAGTCCACGCAGGAAATTAACGAGATGATTACCCGCCTGCAGGACGGTGCCACCACGGCCGTTAGTGCCATGAATAACAGCCTGGATAAAACACGCAGTACAGTGGAAACAGCGCACAGCGCTGAGAGCGCGATGGATCTGGTTTCCAATGCAATTTCGTCTATTGACGATATGAACGCACAAATAGCGGTGGCTTCGGAAGAACAGAGTCATGTTGCAGAAGAAATTAATGTTAATGTGAACAATATCGCCAGGCTAAGTGAAGAGAACCGAGAAAACTCGGATCAGGTACAGTCATTAAGCGACGCCTTAAAAAGCTCTGGAGTTCAAATGCGTGAAACCGCTAAACGCTTTATTGTGTGAGGTAAGTTTTGCTACGCTGAAAATAACAGCCCCACCTTAAATAATTTTTAACGATAGTGCAGTGTGTAATAAACAAAAGAAAAGGGGTATTCGACGCATATCGAATACCCCTTAAATTTAGTGTAAGCGCGTTGATACACGCCCTACTCCACCTTCGAGGTTATTTGCCGTTGCGATTACCTATCATTGGTGCTTGCAGATCGCTCAGTTTATCCAGCTTCCATTGGTGAACGTCTTCCCAGTTATTGGTGAGGATTCCGCCAGTATCGCCCGAATTGGGGTTCCAGGCCCAGTAGGTCCAGGAGTAGCCTTCGCGGTGATCCGCCATGTACTGCACAAACTCATCAAACCATTTCTCAGCAGCACTGATACCGCCCTGTGGTGATGGGTTTTTAATGCCGAACTCTCCCACGAAAAGGTGCCCCATATCTAAGTGGTAAATAAAGCCAAAGCGGTCTTCCCAAATATAAGGAAGATTATTGGGGAAGCGGTAATCCCGGAACCAGGGCTGTAGATACACTTCCGGGCCGTACTCATGGGGTGAGTAAACCAACTTATCTTGTACCGGTATTTCTATGGGTGCCGTTAGTACCCCTTTCATATTGCCACCCCACCAATATTTGTCCACTGCAGGTGAGTTTTCATTAAGGCCTTCCACACCTTCAATAATGATCAGCGCATTGGGGTTATTACCTTTTGCCGGGTCTTGAATGGCCGCAGCACAGCGTTCGGCGGCTTCGTTCCAATTATTACTGGCCTTATCGCTATCCCACCCTGCTTCAAAATGCGGTTCATTATTTAAATCCAGCGCCACTACGGCATCGTTATCTTTATAACGCTTTGCCAGCCATACCCAGTTGGCAATCCATTTCTCTTCCGGGTATTCCTCTGTTACCCAATGGCCTTCTACCAGGTATTTATCCGGGCCGCGAGAGTGGTTGTCTAGCACGATTTTTAAACCAATGTCTCTGGCGTGCTCGATTATCTTGTCGAGCAGGTCCAGCGGAGTCATGCTTGAGTTTAAATCACTATTGAGTGAAGCGTTAATGGTGATATCCAGTTCACCTAAATGATACGCCGCGTTATCCGCTTTCGATTGATCAATAATGTAATCCGAAAAAGGAATACGCACGGTATTAAAACCAGTGTCTGCTATTTGTTGCAGCATGTCTTTGTAATCCCGTGCCCACAACCCGAAGGGTATGGCGTTTTTAGTTTCAAAACCAAACCAGTTTACGCCGGTTAAACGCACCAGGCGGCCATGGCTGTCGCGGAGTTTGGTTCCGTCTACGCTGAGCCAGTTATTAATACCGGTGTCTGCGGGTATGTTGGTATCGTCCGCTTCCATTACCGTTGGCGCGGGCGTAAGAATGGCCGTGCTCCAATCCATGTACGGTTCACTTTGGTCTATTTCTGCAGGCACGCCCACTTTGGATAAATCAAAAACGAAGCTGGGGTCGTAGTCATCGTTTTTCCAATCGAATTTCGCTACGCGCAGGGTGTCTGGATCTTGTGCGTCGGGCTCAAAGATAAATTCAATGTTTGTAATATGAATTTTTGCTGTTGCACCGTCTTTAAGTTGAAAGAAAAACTTAGAGGCAAGATGTAAGTGGGGCTCAAGCGGATCACCTTTAATTGCTGAGTATTCCTCTCCAACAAAGTCGGAAACATTGTAGGTAAATACTTGCGGGCTAGCACTTAGAGTGATTGGGGTGCTTGCTGCATAGTTGCCCCAACCATCTTGCACTGTGCGGTCTATGTCCGTAGTTTCAAACATTACACCCACTGGGCTACCGCTGCCATAGGCGGTAATTTTAACCTGTGTTAGATCACTCAGGTCGATAGCGGCTTCTTCAAAAAGAATATTAGAACCGAAGCCCCCATAGCCACTGGCATCGTTGGCGATATTAATATCGAGGCATATTTCATTGTTGTGGATGGCCTCGGCAACATTGTAGGCGTTTATAGCCAGCGTTGGGGACGTGCAGTTCTCGATGCTTGAACCAAGCTTGTCGATAAAGGTGTACCAGTAGCCGCCACCCTCTGTGTAATTTTCCCCTTTATAGGTGGCAACAGCGCCACCGAGATTATTCTGGTGGTCGTTATCGGCAAAATCTTCCAAAACCACTGAACTGGGCGTACCGTAATCAAACACCTGGATATAAGGTAATACGTACTCAACACCATCACCGGAAACGAGTACCGGCGGTGTGGTGTCCTCCAGGGTTTCCCCCTCCTCCAACGGTTCGTAGATCACGTAACCAGAGCTTTGTTCACCTTGTTGCAGGTCTGCTTCGTCGATATCAGGTTCGCTACCAAAATCCGGTTCGCTGCCACTGCCAGAAGAGCTGGACGATGAACTGCTGGAGGAACTCGAAGAACTACCAGAGCTGGATGAATTCGAAGCACCGCCGGAGCTGGACGAGCTACCTGAAGACGAACTGGTGGAGGCACCCGATGAGGAGTTTGAGGAGCTGCTGGAGGAACTTGACGAAGCGCCGGAAGAAGAACTGCTTGACGTTGAACTTGTTGACGAGCTAGAACCACCCGAAGAGCTTGTTGAGCTGCTAGAGCTGCTCGAAGATGTAGTTGTTGAGCCACTGGAACTACTCCCCGGTGCAATTCCACCTGTACTACTGGAACTGGAACTGGAGCCAGTATTGTTACCGAAGCCGCCAGAGGATGAACTACTGCTTGAACCCGAGCCAATACTACCCGATGAACTGGTGCTTGAACTACTGGAGGAGCTTGCAGGCTGCTCTCCGCCACTTGGCGAACCCGAGCTGCTGCTTGATGAGCTTGAACTGGAAGAAACACCGCCAGCAAAAACATCGTCGGAGCCACCACCTGACGAACCGCCACCGCAGGCAGACAATGTGATGCTAAGTAGTGCAATGGCGAGGTAATTAAATCGTTTTGGAGTTCTTGTTCTAAAATATAAATACTGCATAAATATGTCCCAGTGCATGGAAATTATTTGTTTAAATTTTTGAACGCGACACGTTTTACGTCTGCTTAACAGGTAAACAGCGCTTTTAAGAAGAAAGTACCAACAAGGGTTAACAGTCTTAAATAGGGTACTTTCGCAAAAAATGTGTACTGGCTCTTTAAACAACAGCAAGCAGGGTTCAGCTACTGTTGAAGCATCTATTTAACGGCTTAGGAATTTTTTTTAATAGCGCAAGAAGTGGAGTTTTAAGAAATAAAAGCAGCGCTTCTTTCAATTGTGATTTTTGTCTCAACAACCCTCCCCTGTTTTTATCAAAACGCATAAATAACAAAATAAATAAAGGTGGTTTACGTTTATTTACAAAATAGCAGGCAAGCAATGGAGAGGCGGCACAGCCAAGCGTAATGGCTTTAATTAAACCAAAGGTGGCATATGCTCTTTAATGGCTAAGTTAGGTATTTAGCGAAGAATACGAGGTAGGGCTAGCACTAAAGTTGTTCGCATAAAACGATTGGCATTAGACGGCAATCACTGCTTCACTTACTTAACACCTGCACTAATAAGCAGCACAGGAAATAAAAATGGGCTCTGCGCACGTTTGCGGGCAACAGTGTTAAGCCCGAAAACCAACGCTTGGAAAACCGGCCCGTACAATAGTTTTTTATAAATAGGCCCGCGAGTAAGTGCTGCTTACGTGAACAAGGCCTGTCTTACCGGGGAGAAGTGCTTGCCCCCTTTGTAGCAAAACGCCGCTGACCAGTGGGCAGCGGCGTGGGTATACGATTGAAAGCCAGGCGGCTCTCATGGGGTTATTGCATTATGCCGCTGCCTGGGCCTTTTCTTTATTCTTATGTGAGAGATACTCGTTATAGGTGCCTTGGTAATCCAGTACAAGCTGGTCTTCTATCTCAATAACACGGGTGGCCAGGGAAGAGACAAACTCTCTGTCGTGGCTTACAAAAATAATGGTTCCGTCGTATTTTTTTAATGCGGCGTTTAAGGCTTCAATTGCTTCCATATCCAAATGGTTGGTAGGCTCATCCATTACCAGTACATTGGTATCCATCATCATCAACTTGCCAAAGAGCAGCCGGTTTTTTTCGCCCCCGGAGCATACACGTACTTTTTTGTTGGCATCGTCGGCGGTAAACAATAGGCGCCCAAGCATACCGCGCACCGCCAGGTCATCATGTTTTGGCAGGCGCCATTGGCTCATCCATTCAAACAGCGTTAAATCACAATCGAAATCGGCAGTACTGTCTTGGGGGCAATAGCCGATGGTGGCATTTTCTGCCCATTTTACGGTGCCCTTATTCGCTTGAATCTCGCCAATAAGGCAGCGTAAAAAAGTCGATTTTCCCGCACCGTTTTCACCAATCACTGCAAGGCGTGCACCGGCCTCTAAAATTATATTACCCTGTGCAAACAGTGGCTCGTCGTAGCCGTGAGACAAGTCTTCCAAGACCAAGGCCTGGCGATGCAACTTTTTGCATTGCTGGTAACTGATGTAAGGCTTTTGTCGGCTGGAAGACTTTATTTCGTTTAATTCAATTTTTTCTAAACGCTTGGCCCGCGAGCTGGCCTGTTTGGCTTTTGATGCATTGGCAGAAAAACGATTGACGAATGACTGCAGCTCTTCCATCTCGGCGGATTTCTTGGCGTTCTCTGTGTGCAACTGTTCCTGTATTAAGGTGGAGGCCTGAATAAAGGCTTCGTAATTGCCGGGGTAAATACGCAAATCGCCGTAGTCGATATCTGCCATGTGGGTGCACACGGAGTTTAAAAAGTGGCGGTCATGCGAAATAATAATCATGGTGCATTTGCGCTCATTAAGCACAGAGCCCAGCCAGCTAATGGTATGGATATCCAGGTTGTTGGTAGGCTCATCCAGGAGCAAAATATCGGGGTTGGAGAACAACGCCTGTGCCAACAACACACGGACTTTGTAACCAGGTGCTACCTCCGACATGGGGCCAAAGTGGAATTCTTCCGCAATACCCGCCTCCAGAAGTATGTCGCCCGCACGGCTCTCTGCACTGTAACCGTCCATTTCTGCAAATTCGGTTTCCAGATTGGCAACAAGCATGCCCTCTTCTTCGCTCATCTCAGCGAGGCCGTATATGCGCTCCCGCTCTTGTTTTACTCGCCACAACTCGACATCGCCCTGAATCACGGCATCGATCACGCTGTATTGCTCGAAGGCGAACTGATCCTGGCTGAGTGTGCCTACCTTCGCGCCCGGCTCAAACGATACGCTGCCCGAGGTGGGAGCCAGCTCACCACTGAGAATCTTCATGAATGTGGACTTGCCACAGCCATTGGCGCCAATGAGGCCGTAGCGTTTTCCGGCATCGAACTTGACGGAAATATTTTCGAACAGCGGCTCAGCGCCGAACTGGATGGTGATGTTTGCGGTAGTAATCAAGGAAAGCGTCCAAATACAAAAGGGGGAGCGAAATGAAAAGCCTGTGTTATCGATAGGCACGAGGGCCGCGCACTATAGAGACTTGGATGCGAAATGTCGAGCTTTTGTGTGAATTATGTACAGCCATTTTGTTCAACGAGAGGCTAGCACTGCTAAGTGCCACTATTGGCATTTCACTTTATCGGCTGCACCACATTCGACCTTATTATTCCCCTCCCTCTATAAATGCAGACACAGCCAAGAAAAGCCTGTGAAACAATACCACCGAGCAAAACAGGAAAAATGAGAGAGCAACAATCACCATGCTCGCTGAGTACTCCTCAGAAAACCCACTATAAGCATAAGCAATTGAAACCAGGCAGAAGCCAAGTACTGATACCGAAACAACAAGTAAATACGCCAACTCTGCTCTGCAACTGATCGACCCATCAGCTCCCATGGCTTTCCACCGCAATATCAGAATATCTAGCAAGTTGTATAAAAGTGTATGTAGCAATAAATACACAAGGGTTTCATTAAATGTCATTTATTACCTAGGGCCTGTTAACACTAATTTAATCTGCTCTGCTGGAGCCTGTATTTTTAGGCTGAACGCGGATCGCCGCCCGGACCTTTTGAGGCGTTGTCTAGTGGTGCTAAACGAGCGAGAAATAACGCATCAGCATGGAAATACAGGCCCAGCCCTCCGGGTTGCAGTCAAAATCCCGCTCTCTGCGTTGTTTGTCGCTTATTTGGAACAACCAAACCACGCTTCGCACGTCGGGGTGCCGTATCACTTGATAGCGAAATTTTGACTGCAACAGAGTAGGTTAAATTAGTGTTAACAGGCCCTAGGGAACCTCTGGAGTTTAAGGCAAGCTGTTGCGTGCTATCTGCTTTCTTGCTTTTTTGAATGAAGCACGCAAATAATTTTTTAAAGAAGGTGTAACCTCTTTGCTGTCTATTTTTTTATAGTGGCAAAACAGCGCCAAACAATAAACCGCCTCGTCTTCTGACAGTGCGGCTGTGCGATTTGCCCGAGGGTCGTAACAGCGGGCGCAGCTGCCCCGAAAGGTGTAGGCGCTATTGGCAATCATAATGCCAAAGCCCATAAATATTGCCAAAATTTCGGCACTGGCATCAAAACTCTCTGGTCCCGCAGGTGGCGTTATTTGGGCCTGAAATAAATAATGCTGGGCAATGTTTTTGCTCATGCTGCCCACCAGGTCCATGGGTTTTTTCATCATAGCGCTGATGTAGGAGATTTCCAGTACCGGGCTTAATGCAGTCGCCTCCTCTGCGCCCTGCTGGTTTGAACTACCAATTATTGTTGTTGCATGCTGCTCTTGTATTTCATTATCTTGCCGCTGCCGTGTCTCCAGGTTTAACACGGGTGGCATTTGTGGAGAAAACTCGTGAGGCAATACCAATTTAAAGGGCCAATCAGCTATACCTGCGTACTTAAGGATACGACTACATAGTGCTCTGGCCATATCCAGTTCGTTGTCGGCGCGATCAGGGAAAAACTCCCGCGTGGGAAGCACAAGCACTGTTGTATTGTTAAAAAAACTACGGTCGAAATTATCCAAAGCCCATGCGAAAGACAAGTGCAGATTTTTTGCTATGAGAGGCTCAACTATTTGTGCTTTATTGAATATCGAGAACATAGGCGCTAATTATTTTATTTAAATAGTGAGTTCAAATTCTACGTTGTAAGCTATGCCTGCGCAACGCTCATACATATGGCGCGCAGGGGTATTGAGAGCAGTAATCATTAACAGGTCTCTCGCTGCCCTCCCCTATAAATACTTTATATGACATACAGCAAGGTGGGGTGGGCACCGCCCACGCGCTTGTGTGTTTTTTATGAGTTGCGGGGTGTTTCGGTGAGCCCTGTCCACCCTATCGTGCGAGCAAAGCACCCTAATAAGAATTGCAATGACCTTAGTCTAAGGCCATAACTACAATAGCCAGCAGCGATAAAGTACAATATCAGCCTTTCGAGAATTTATTTTTGTTGCAAGGTAAAGGCTATTACTATGAGTACTTTAGACGCTTTAAACACAGAATTTGGCATTGACGATAAGCTGCAGTTTCTGGAGGGTAAAGGGGGTTTAACGCTCTTTAGGCTTTCTCACAGCGGCAATACCGTAGAGGGATACCTTTACGGTGGGCATATATGTTCTTTTGTTCACGGCGGTGAGGAATTACTGTGGATGAGTTCCACTAGCTTTTTTGAAAAAGCGCAGCCCATTCGCGGCGGTATTCCTCTTTGTTTTCCCTGGTTTGGCCCCAGCGAGCTAGACTCCCTGCCCCAGCATGGTTACCTGCGCTTAAGTGAGATGCAGGTTAAAGCTTGTTCCTGTGATGACAAGGCAGTTAGCCTGGTATTGCAGCTCGCCACTTCTGCTATTGGTGTTGCAGGGAATTTTGCGGCTTTGGATATTGAGCTTGAGCTTAAACTGGGTAGCAGCCTTGCCATGCACCTGCGTGCGGTAAACAGCTCCACAGAAACGCAAAAAGTTACTGCAGCCTTGCATACTTATTTTGAAGTTTCCAATGTTGAGCAGGTTGATATTCCCGCCCTGCACGGTTTGAGTTACCTCGATAAAACCCAGGATTACGCCAGCTTTGAACAGGTGGCTCCTTTTGCCATAAATTGCGAGCACGACCGGGTGTTTAGTAAGGCGCCCCAGCATGTAGAGCTTTTAGACCCCGGTAATAAGCGTCGCATAATTATTGAAAGCGAGGGCAACAACAATACTGTTGTGTGGAACCCCGGTGCCGAGAAAGCGGTAGGTATTGGCGATTTTGACGAAACTCGGCAGGCTAATATGCTCTGTATAGAACCCGCTTGCGCCTTGGATGATGCGGTTATGCTTAAACCCGGCGAGTCTTTTGAGTTAGCCCAGCGTTTGTGGGCTGAGCCCATTGGTAGTTAAGTGGATGTGAACCTTAAGAGCGCGAGGTATTTTTAGCGCTCTTATTTTTGTGTTTTCGCTACTTTCTTACTTAGTGTCTTTGCTATTACTATCGCTCGGCTGAGCATCTGGTTCTTCGTTAAGGGCTTTAGAAAGGGTCTCGTTCTCATCACCCCCAGCCTCATCGTGCTCGTCGTGCCCGGCAAGGCTCGGCCACGCTGCACGTATGTAGGCGTACATGGACCATAAAGTGAGTATCGCTGCAGCATAGAGCGAGATGTAGCCAAGCATGTTTATAAGGTGCGCGCCTTTCGGGTCCACCATCAACAACACCACAATGGCAATTATCTGCAAAGTGGTTTTAACCTTGCCAATTATCGATACCGCCACTGTTGCCCGCTTACCCATCTCTGCCATCCACTCCCGCAGGGCAGAGATAACTATTTCTCGACAAATAATGACCGTAGCTGGCAGGGTAAACCATACATCGGCGTGGCTTTCTATAAGCAGCGACAGCGCCACGGCTACCATTAATTTATCCGCTACTGGATCCAGGAAGGCGCCAAAAGGGGTGGCCAAGTGGTATTTGCGAGCAATGTAGCCATCCAGCCAGTCGGTTATGCCGGCCAGGCCAAACAAGGCTGCAGAAGCCAGAAAACGCCACTCAAAGGGCGAGTAGTACACAGCCACCAGCAAGGGAATAATAATAATGCGAATTAAGGTGAGCTGGTTGGCGATATTATTGCTGATCATGTAATGGCTACGTCGACTCAGTATGGGGCTGCTTAAGATGGAAGTTTAGATCAACTGCGCTGCATTGTACGGACGCGCGCCACGTTACTCACTGTGCAGAGCGCTGTAAACCTCTTCCGCCATTTTTTTGCTGATACCGGGAACTTTGGCAATATCTTCTGCACTTGCCTTGTTAACTTCCTGTAGACCACCAAAGTACTGTAATAGTTCTTTGCGTCGCTTTGGCCCTACTCCGGGAATGCCCTCCAGCGTGGAGCTGCGTCGTTTTATGTCGCGCCGCTGCTTGTGCCCCGTAATAGCAAAGCGGTGAGCTTCGTCACGAACTTGCTGTATAAGGTGGAGGGCTGGGCTGTCTGCAGGCAGAATTTGCTCTTTGCCATCTGAGCGCACCAGCGTTTCAAAGCCCGGCTTACGGCTTGTGCCTTTAGCCACACCAATGAGTTCTATTTCTTGAATCCCCAGCTCTGCCATAACAGCTTTTGCCTTACTGAGCTGACCTTTACCACCATCAATCAGCAGTAACTCTGGCAGTGCTTTGCCTTCTTTTTGCAAGCGTGAATAGCGGCGGCTGAGCGCTTGCTCCATTGCCGCGTAGTCATCGCCTGCGGTAATACCTTCTATGTTAAAGCGGCGATAATCGGATTTTAGCGCTCCATTTAGGTCGAAAACCACACAAGAGGCCACTGTGCTTTCACCGCTGCTGTGACTGATATCAAAACATTCAATGCGCTTGGGTGGCTCGTCACTTTCGAGCACATCCTGCAGGGCGTCAAAGCGTTGAGAGAGTGTTTTAGCACTATTGAGTTTCGCCTGGAGATTAAGCCGTGCGGCCTGAATGGCCATTGCCAGCCATTTTGCCCGGTAGGTCCTCACATTCGCGCTGATTTTTACCTGTCGGTTACAGTGCAAGGCAATGGCTTCGCTCAGGCTTTGTTCGTCTGCTAGCGCATGACTGAGTACCACATGGGGAGGAACATCCATTGCCGCGCCACCAAGGTAGGTATGGCTTACAAAAGCACTGAGTATTTCCTCTTCAGCACTTTCCAGTTTATTTTTTGGGTAGTAGTTCTTACTGCCAACAACCCTGCCCTGGCGAACATAAAGTATGTGCACGCATACGGCACCGGCGGAAGCTTCGCAGGCGATAACATCCATGGTGCTGTCGCCGGCTTCCATACCTTGTTCAGCCTGCACATGACGCAATGCGCTAATGCGATCGCGGAACAAGGCCGCTTGTTCAAAAGCCAGCGATTGTGAAGCGTGCTCCATACTTTTTACCAGCATGGTATGTAAGTTTTCGTTCTTCCCCTCTAGAAAAAGTGCCGTTTGCTCAACATCGCTGGCATAGTCTTCATCCTTTATTTTTTCCACGCAGGGGCCGGAACAACGGTTGATTTGATAAAGAAGACAGGGCCGGGTTCGATTTTTATACACGCTGTCTTCACACTGGCGCACACCAAATACTTTTTGTAAAAAATTTAAACTTTCTCTGGCTGCACCAGCACTGGGGTATGGCCCAAAATACCGTCCTTTTCTCTTTTTGCTACCACGGTGTAAGGTCAATCTAGGGTGGGGCTCGCCCTGGGAAAGAAAAATATAGGGATAGGATTTATCGTCTCGCAGAAGAATGTTAAATGGCGGTTTTTGCGATTTTATTAAATTGTGTTCCAACACCAGTGCTTCGGCTTCGCTGGGGGCCACGGTAATTTCTATATTGGCGATACGACTGACCAGCGCCACCGTTTTATTATTAAGGCCAGAGGCGCGAAAATAACTGGAAACACGGTTTTTTAAATTTTTGGCTTTGCCAACGTAAAGAATATTCCCGGCTTTATCGTACATTTGATAAACGCCAGGTTTGGTGGTGAGATTTTTGAGAAAGTTTTTGGCGTCGAAACCCGAGCAGTTTTCACTGGAAGGCTGATCCGAAGAACTGTCTTGCATTTAGGTCATGCTATCTAAATCGAGAATTTTGTGCTTAACCGCCAACAGAGCCAGTTCCACATCGCTATTAATATTTAATTTATCGAATATTCGATAGCGATAACTGTTCACGGTTTTAGGGCTAACACAAAAAGAATCAGCGATTTCTTGCACCTTGTTACCATTGGCAATCATTATCGCCGTTTGTAGCTCCCGCTCGGACAATAGCTCAAAGGGTGAACTGTCTGCTTTGGCGCCACCGAAGTTACGCAATGCCAATTGCTGGGCAATAGCGCTACTCATATACAAGTTACCCGCCAGCACCGAATTTACCGCTTCAACAATCTCGTCAAAACCTGAACCCTTGGTGACGTAACCAGACGCACCGGCTTTCATGAGGCGTTCCGGGAACATATCATCCGAAAGTGCAGTTACTGCGATTATTTTGGTTTTCTCGCAGGCGGCAAGAATTTTACGGGTAGCTTCCAAGCCACCGATACCGGGCATTTTTACATCCATAAGTACAACTTGCGGACGTAACTCACGAGCCAGCTTTACCGCTTCTTCACCGGTTTTTGCCTGGCCCACTACTTCAAACTCTTCTATATCCGATAACATGCGTACAATACCCATACGCACAAGATCATGATCATCAGCGACTAAAATTCGTGTCACCTTGTATTCCTCTTTTCCACGCTGTTTCTAGTACTGCTCACCAGCGTCTTTTTATGTCTAACAAAACTGATTCGTTAGAATGCAATTTAAATACTGTGCATTAATGGGTGCCAACAATACCATTGAGTTAAGGGCTTGCCTAGCATGTATACATTACACTGCAAGTATTTTTTTAATACTTGTGTACTAGTCGGAACGTTAAGTTTACTCTCGGGCCCACTAGTTTTTGCGTCTTAGGTATGGAGTGCTGCCAGCTTTCTTGTATTGAGCCACACATTAGTAGCAAATCTCCTTCGCCTAATTCAAAATTAAGTCGTGTACGATCTGTTTTATCAAGCATTTTGTTTTTATGTTTTATCTGAAAGCGTCGTTTTGCTCCCAGGCTTAATGACGCTATCGAAGGTTTATCACCCAGTTCCGGCTCATCATCCGCATGCCAACCGACGCTGTCCTGCCCGTTGCGATAGAAGTTTACTAATACACTATTAAAATCATGCTCACACTCTCGTACTACCCGCGCCCGTAATTCCGACAGTAGCGGAGACCAGGGCAACGGAAGAAAAGTTTTACCCGAATAGTGCATCTGTGCGCCAGCATCTCCATACCAACACTGCTTTCTTGGTATAGCAATGTTTTGGCCGGCAACACGGATCTCCGGTTGCTGCCATGGCAATTCTTTTATTAGCTGGCGCATTAACTCTGCCTGCTCGGCACCCATCCAGTTTTTCCAATATAGGATTTCGGCGCCACCACCCAAATCAAAAAATTGCTTGGTAGTGTTACTAAATAAGTCATTCTGCTGCATGAAGGGATCGGTACCAGCCTTGCAAGGCATAGTCATCGAAGGGCCAGCAAAGTTCATTGCCCGTTTTACTGCAATATAAAACGGGGATTTTGATGCCGTATTTTTCCATTAGCTGTTCGCTATGAGCGATATCAACAATGGTGAATGAAATGGCTTTAGGTGACCTGGCCAGCACCTCTGTCGCCAAGTCACACAAATGGCAACCTGCTGTGGAATAAAGTAGGAATGAAGACATTGATGAAGCTACGCAAAATGAGGGCTTAGTTTACCTCAATTTTACGCAGCCTTTCTTAACTCATCGCGCCAATCATTTTTTCTATGAAGGGTTTGAATTGTTCGAACTGATGATGCTCTCCGTAGCGAGGGCGGCTGACGAAATCCGCCAGTTCCGGTAATTGCCTGGGGTCGAAGGCTGAGGCTTGCTCTTGTATAGCTTGCAGGCGTTGAACAAATTCTCCCAGCTGGGATACCCGATTAACCTGCTCCATTTCGCCTTGTTTGATTGTGGTTTGACCCTGGTCTGCTCGCGCTACAGAGCCATAGCTTTCTTCAATACGATGGTACTGGGTCTGGCTCAGGTTTAGTGAGAAGCGGGCAATTTCCTCACTGTCAAAACCCACCTCCAACGCTTTTTCGTATGCCTGGTATACATTGCCTTCGAAGAATTCGCCTGCGACATCATTTAGCTGGGACAATAGCTCGTTGATCGCGCGCAGTTCATCTGTATCCAGGTCACCTTCTACCCGCATTTGGAAATCTTGCATGGAATCTGAGTCATAAACGCTTGAGTCGCCGAAGTTCTGGATGCGCTCACCCTGGTCCGCATAGCTGCGAATACTCACCACATCACCGTCTGCGGTGCGCAATTGAAAACTGTAGAGCCTGCTTTCGGACTTCTCTTCATCCAGCTTTTCATAGAAGTCCTGGGTTGGCGCAATGAGGGTGCTAAGCTTTTCTGCTTCCTGGTTTTGTTTAAGCTCTTCCACAAAAGGCTGTATCAACTCCACGGGCTGCTGTTTATCCGCAACAGTCTCGCTGGGTACTTCCGCAACAGCATCGAGTTCTTCTGCGGGGGCCTCAAAGGCGGTAAGGTCTGCTGCGGGGTTTTCCAACCCGTATTTCTCAGCTAGCTCTGCAAAGCCCGTTATGACCTGATTAAAGCTTTGCTCCACAGCGGTTTTTACCGCCCCCTCCATCAAGCCCATTTCACTTAGCTGATCGTAGGCTTCCTGGAACCCTTTCATAAATCCTTCAAGGCCCGCCGCTAAGCGAGACTGGAGCGCCTCGATATCTGCGCCATCAGCCAAATCTGTGGCTAAGCGTTGGTCAATAAACGCCAGTATTGTATTGGCTGCATCATTGCGAGCGACCTCCGGTGCCGCTTCTACCGCGCTGCTCTTGTTGGTATCTGCAGCTTCGCTTGCGCTATTGCTTGCACTATTGCTTGCACTGTCTGGTTGATAGGTTAGCGCGGGTTCAAGTTTCCCTGGGGTATAGGTGGTTTGGGAGTATTGGTAGCGCTCACTGTAGGATAATTTAAGGCTCTGGCCTTCGCTGGAATTTCGCTCTACGGTAACTTCACTGCGTTGTTCAACGCTCGTGTGGCTGTAATTAAGTGGTGTGTTGTGGGGAAAGTGAATCATCTCTCACTCCTGCTCGGGCCGACGTATGAGTGCTTATATCGGCAGAGCAGCAGCGAACTTCAATACGATTTGGTTCTTAAGTGATCAACTGGATAAGGTTATTTCGCAACAAGTAGGCCAATACTGCGGCGAAGGCCACACCAGCAACAAGCCATAGCCCAAGGCCAGTGCCGCTTGCAGCCTTTTCAGGCAGGCCCTGCCCTTCGGATAGGGGTGCTAGGGGTTCTGGACGCTGTGGCGGGTTGTCGTGTTTTCGGGCTAGGGCGTCGCCGCTGCTTTTACGCAGACTAGCGGCCTTTAGCACTGGCCGAACGGTGGTAAGCTCTAGATCCTGCTGGGGCCCGGACACCTGGAAGCTTACCGTATCAAAACGAACTTCGTCGCCGGGCTTCAATACCGCGCGCTCTATGCGCTGACCGTTCACGAAGGTACCGTTGGCGGAACTAAGGTCTTTTAGCTCCAGGCCCCGCTGCGTGACAGATATCTGGGCGTGTACCCTGGACAGGTGGGTAACCCCCAGGCTTATTTCGCACTCTTTTGAGCGCCCTATGGTCATGGAGCCTTCGATAGGATACTGCTTGCCAGAGAGCGCCGTCATCATTGGCAGTAGCTCCCAGGGCTGGGGCTTTGATGTCTGCTCTTGCGGAGGCTCTTGCGCCGCTTTTTTGGGGTCGAGCACGACCAGCTCTGTGATTCCCACCGAAACAACATCACCATGACCGATATCGCGCGGTTTGTTTACCGGCACACCGTTTACTCGAATCTTGTCATCGCCGATTAGGTTGCTGATAACGGCACGCTCGCCATTGACAACAAGCTTTGCATGTTGCGCCCGGATGTGGGGATCTTTTATGGTGAGGCTGCACTCAAGAGCACAACCTATTATGTATTCAGGTTTAGCGAGCCAAATGGGCTTGCTTGTATTATCTTTGAACTGCAGCTGGAGCATGAGTGAATAAATCGCGTAAATAAGTGTAAAAGAACTTTCACATTGCAGCGGCGTTTTCCTATGATCATAAATAGGATTCACCTACTACAGTGTAGTTCGTAAACTGCCACATGCGAGCACCTTAAACGTATTATCAAGCCAAAGAAGCGTAAGTAGTTTGTGATAGATCACCGAATTTAAGGGTAAAAACAGTGATTCTGAAGACACTTTTTACGATTTGGTTTAATCTGGCGAATTATTGCTGGTAGCCTTGGATTAAGCATGCAATTGAGTCACTACTTTGCAGCCACGGACGTTGGCCTACAGAGAAACAATAATGAAGACGCCTATTTAAGCTTACCTTTCCTCGGGGTTTGGGCCGTCGCAGATGGTATGGGAGGGCATGCCGCAGGTGAAGTCGCCAGCGCCATAGTCTGCGATACTCTGCGCAAGCAGATTGCCAAAGGCGCTACTCTGGCTGCTGCGATTCAACAAAGCCACAAAGAGGTCCTAGAGGCTGCAGAGCGCGGTGTGGGCGGCGCGGGAATGGGCTCCACGCTGGTTGCTTTGCAATCCAAGGGCAATCACTATGAAATATGCTGGGTGGGTGATAGCCGAGCTTATCTATTTAATCCTTCAGAAGATCAAGCCCTTAGGCAGATTAGCCGAGATCACTCCTACGTGCAGCTGCTGGTAGACTCCGGTGCCATCAGTGAAGACGATGTATCAACGCACCCGGAAAAAAACATTATCACCCAATGCCTCGGCTCAATTGACCTGGAGGAGGTGGATGTTGGCTGCATTGATGGCAGCTGGCGATCGAATGAGTGGGTATTGCTTTGCAGTGATGGCCTTAGCGATGCTGTAGACCTTGCACAAATGCAGGAAATTATGCAGGTAGCCGAGAATGTTGAGCAGGCCACCACCAATTTAATCCGCGCCGCTTTGAACAATGGTGGCAGAGACAATATTACCGTTCAGATCATATCCAATCCGAATAGCTGGACCCAGCTCGTGCAAAACGCAGTGCGCTACGTACGTAAAATCCTGGGTTAAATACCTTAATGCAGAAGGGGCTATGCCTCTTCAAATTCAAGTGATTCCTAGGGTTAAACCGCCATCTATGGTATAAAGCGGCGCTTCCGCTTAAGCTTCTTTTATCATGCCCAAATACCTGATCACGACCGCGAAAATCACCTTCGCTGCAGCCATGGTGCTGGGCCTTATTGTCTGGGTACAGCTGTCTTATGGTTGGCGGGAAACGCTTTCAGAGTGGGCTAAGCCTTCTATCCTCAGCATTGCGCTGGCAAGCTTATTCATATTACTCAGCCATATGCTGCGTGTTACCAGAATTTATTTTGCGTATACACGTGTACAAGCCCTCTCGTTTAAATCCTGCACAGCTGTGAGCCTGGTACACAATACAGTGAGCTTTCTACTGCCTATGCGGCTTGGTGAGTTAGCCCTGCCAGCACTTAGCCGCCATCAGCTGGATATAGAGTATAAATATTCTGCGGCCAGCCTGGTATTGCTTCGGCTTTTCGATGCCCATGTTCTGCTTTCTCTCTTGCTGTTTTTTGCAGGCGGCCTGTTTATGGGGGAGTACGCGCTCATTGCTCCTCTTTTACTCTTAGCCGCCCTGCCCGTATTCATGGTCATCCTTCAGCAATTAGGCGGCAGGGTAAAAAAACTGCAGTTTGCCGCACCTCTCTTTAAAAACCACCGCACCTGGCTTAGCCTCTATGCCTTTACCGTGGCCATTTGGTTTATTAAATTGCTTGCACTGGCAACACTGGCCAGCAGCCTGGGTGATCTGCCCATTGACCACGCCTGGATAGCGACTATCATTGCCGATGGTAGCGCGCTTTCACCCCTTACCGGCTTTGCCAACGCTGGCACATTTGAGTTGGCGTTTACCTTACCGCTGCTTCCTTTGGGATATACAGCCGAACCCTTGATAAAAACGGCTGTCAATGTTCACCTGTTCATTTTTATTACTAATATTTGCATTGGAATATTTGGCTTCACCCTGCTGCAGTCCAAACAAGCCATACAAAAAGGTTAATTAATTACTATGCACCTACCCAGCCTAACGGTGGTTATCCCCGTTTATAACGAAGAAGACAATGTTCAGCCTTTATTTGAAGCGCTAGAAGGCGCGCTAAAGGACTACCCTGGCGACTGGTACGTTATTATTGTGAACGATGGAAGCCGGGATAAAACAGCCTCCCGTGTCAATGAGTGCGTATCCCAATTTGGCAGCCAGTTTAAGCACATTGAGCTGCAACGCAATTTTGGCCAGACGGCCGCAATGCAGGCTGGCATAGACGACGCTAAAACAGAACTGATTGCGACCATGGATGGCGACTTGCAAAACGACCCCGCCGACATCCCTCGTTTGGTAAAAGAATTGTTGGAGCGGGATTTAGATTTACTGCAAGGCTGGCGCAAAGACCGCCAGGATTCCGCCGTTTCTCGAAAGCTGCCTTCACGCATTGCCAATCGCTTAATTCAGAAAGTCAGTGGTGTAATGCTGAATGACTACGGTTGCAGCTTAAAAATATACCGGGCGGATGTTGTTAAGCAGATTCGTCTCTATGGTGAGATGCACCGCTTTATTCCCGTTTGGATGGCAACCGTATGCCCCCCCCATCGTATTGGTCAAACAGAAGTAAAACACCACGCGCGTGTTGCTGGCGAATCCAAGTATGGTATTTCCAGAACCTTCCGGGTGATTATCGATTTAGTAACAGTATTTTTCTTCCTTAAATTCCGTGCCCGCCCCGGACATTTCTTTGGCTCCATCGGCCTTTGGGTGGGAGCAATTGGCGGCCTGATGATGTCTCATCTACTTTTTGTAAAGTTTGCACTGGGCGAAAATATTGGCGACAGGCCCATGTTGCTGGTGGCCTCCATTATGATTATTGCTTCACTTCAATTTTTAACTACCGGGGTCCTTTCAGAAATTCTTAGCCGAATTTTCTTCCAGACAACCAATGTGCGCAGTTACAAAGTTCGCCAGCCACTAAGCTACGAGCTCAGTACTGAAGCCCCCCCGGAGAACCTCGACGCAAGTCGCAGCGAGCAAACTAAAACAGAAAATACACAAGCTAATGCTACAAATTAGTTATCAATTAAGAAGGCTGCTATCGTCACCGCTAGCACTTTATTTATGCTTCGGCCTGAGCTTTTTACTTGGTTTAGGTGCGGTACCTTTATTCGACCTCGATGAAGGAGCCTTCACGGAAGCCACCAGAGAAATGCTGGAGAGCGGCGTTTTTTCGGCAACCTATCTGGACGGTGAGCCTCGCTACGACAAGCCCATTTTATTTTACTGGCTCCAGGCCAGCAGCGTAAGCCTGCTCGGCTTTAATGAATGGGCGTTTCGCTTACCTTCCGTGCTAATGGCCTGTTTGTGGGCCTTGGCGGTGTTTCGCTTTGCCCGCGAGTTCCTGGGAAAACAGCGTGGACTCATTGCCGCTCTCTTCCTGGTGAATTCACTGTGGGTAGCCCTAATTGCACGATCAGCTATTGCCGATGCCACACTTAACCTGTTTTTAAGCCTTTCTTTGTTTGACATCTGGCGATATTTTCAACAATCCGGCCGCGAACAAAAACCGAACAATACGATTATTCTACGAGTTTATCTCTGGATGGCACTGGCAACCCTGACTAAAGGGCCGGTTGGTATAGTAGTGCCCTTACTTACGTCGTTGATTTTTCTGATTAGCAGTAAGGCAGATAGAAAACTATATAAGGCTTATATTAATCCGCTGGGCTGGCTGATTTTTATTGCCACTGTAGCCCCATGGTTAATTGCCGTCTATTTGGAGCAAGGCGCCGGCTTTTTTGAGGGCTTTATTGTTGAGCACAACTTAAAGCGCTTTTCCAGCACCAGAGAAAACCATGGCGGCACCCTATTGTATTACGTGTTTACACTACCGCTTATTGTTCTTCCTTTTACCGGCCTGCTCGGCTCTGTATTCAAACCCATAAAACGTCATTGGCAGGACCCGCTCAGCCGTTTCTTGCTCATTTGGTTTGCCATCTATTTTGTCATATTCTCGTTCTCCAAAACCCAGCTACCACACTACATTCTTAACGGCTGTGTGCCTCTGTTTATTTTATTTGCACGGGCTCGGAACTTGCACAATCACCTGCGCTGGATAAGTGTCTTTCCGCTGCTTTTCATACTGCTGCTGTTGTTTCTGCCTCAAATAGTCGCCGTGGCTGTGCAAGATGCAAAAAGCTACGACGCAGCAGTGCTCTCTCGTCATGAGGAGATATTTACCCCTGCTTACAGTATTTTCGCCGCTATCGCTTTAGCAATAATGCTTGCTGTGGCATTTTTACCGAAATTACGCACCTGGCAACGACTGGTACTAATGGGCCTAACGCTGAATGTTTTCGGATTTACTGCCTTTGCCTCTGTGGCTTCGCAGTTTCAGCAACAGCCTATTCATGGGGCTATTGCATTTTTGCAAGAGCGAGAGCAAAACCTGGGCAAAGAAGAAATTATTGTCGCCTATCGCATGCATATGCCGAGCTTCAGTGTTTACAGGAAAAAAATAACGCCGCTGCGTGCTCCAGAAGTCAATGAATTAGTTATGACCCGTGTTGACCGATTAAAGTCTCTGGAGAAACATACTACAAACAATTTGAATGGCGCCACATTGACAAAAGTTTGGCAAGAAGGTGGGCTGCTTATTCTGGAAGTTAAAGCCCCCCATGCGGGAGGCCAGCAATGATCGGCGCATTGCTTAAAAACACCCTCCACGCGCTTGATAGCCAGCACAAAGAACTGGTACTGAGGCATCGCAGCGAAGAGCACGTCCTAAAAGCCAGCCGTCTTTCAGAATTATTTATATTTGCAGGTTGCCTGCTGCTTGTGGCCGCAGTGAGCTACTTATTCGGAGGGTATCATTTTGCCTTTCACTCCATAAACAGGCTTGCAAGCTATATCCCCGAATTCATCTTGCATAATATCACCGTATTTGGTGATGGCGCGCTACTGCTTACCCTTGTGCTTCTTTTTGCCAATCGCAATGTTAGGCTCCACTGGCTTGTTTTTATCGCTGCAATTGTCGGCGGGATTGTTTCAAATACGCTAAAAGAATATTTTGATGCTGCACGCCCCCCTGCCATCCTTGCCGCAGAAAGCTTCAATCTTTTTGGCAAAGCCTATAAGCAGCATAGCTTCCCTTCCGGCCACACCCTCACAGCATTTTTGATGGTAGGCGTTGCCTTCTATTACGCTAGCGCACGCTGGCAAAAATCGCTGCTGTTAATGGCTGGCATATTGGTGGGCTTAAGCCGAATATGGCTGGGTGTGCATTGGCCGATAGATACTCTGGTGGGTGCTGCACTTGGCCTATTCTGCGCGATTTTTGCTTTGTGGCTTGGCAATAAATGGCCAATAGGTATTAACCTGGCCATGCACCGTTTTATTTTACTGCTACTTGTCGTTGCGGCCTTGATTCTTTTACTGGAAAAAAATGACTACCGCCTCGCCCTGCCCCTTCTCTACATCTGTGCCATAGCCGCGCTATGGCGCAGCTACAAAAATTATTTGCTGCCCAAAGACACAGCACATTTCCCCAAAGTATCCGCCGGACATTTATTCTGGGCTTTTCTCGCGGTTATTACCCTTTATCGGCTGGCGGTATTACTGCAGCCCCAATTTAGCCTGTTCTATGACGAAGCCTACTACTACCATTGGTCTCTCACACCGGATTTCGGCTATTATTCCAAACCCCCCATGGTGGCCTGGTTTATCTGGCTGGGCACCAGCTTACTCGGCGACTCCGCATTCGCGGTTAAATTTATGTCCTGCCTGCTCTACGGCGCCAGTTCGATAGTAATTTTTAATACCCTTAAGCGTTATACCAACACCAGCAGCGCCGCTGTAGGTGGAGTGGTTTTTGTTTGTATACCCATGGTGGGCTTTAACAGTGAATTTATCACCACCGATGCACCTTTGTTGTTCTTTTGGAGCCTGGCAGTTTATTTCTCCCTTCGCGCCATTGATCAAAACTCAATAAAAAACTGGCTTCTTCTTGGTGTTTTTACCGGTTTAGGCATGTTGAGTAAATACACCATGGGCGCACTCCCCCTGGCTGTTTTTGGCTATTTAGCCAGCTCAAAACAACATCGTTTTTTACTGGCTAAATTCGGCCCCTGGCTTGCAGCGTTCGTGGCAGGAGCAATTTTCAGCAGCAATATCATTTGGAACGCACTGAACAACTGGATTGCACTGCAACACACCCAGGAAATATCTCAAAGCGACGGCGACCTCTTTAATATAATTCCACTTTTTGAATTCTGGGCAACACAATTGCTTATTTTTGGTCCCGTTATATCCTACCTGTTAATACGCTCGCTAATCGCCTACAAAAAAACAGAACTAAAAGAAGGCACCGCGTTCCATAGCGGCCATATTGCCTTGCTGATATGGCAAATGTCTGTGATTTTATTTGGCATAAGCATTCAAGCTTTTATGTCTCGTGCTTTCCCAAATTGGGCTGGCCCCTGGATGATCACCGCCACCATACTACTGGCACTCTTGTGGCCACTCGCTTATTCTTCGACACGTTTTTTTCGTTTACTTCGAACGGGTTTGGCGATAAATCTTGTGCTGCTCTCTATGTTCTACCACTGGCCGCAATTGTTACGCTGGTTGGATATAGAAGCCACCAGTAAAAATGACCCCTTCCATCGCCTGGTGGGCTGGCCCCAGCTTGGCGAGCAACTAACACCGCTGCTGGAACAGTACCCTGATGCGATCTTGGCTAGTGATTCGCGCGATATTATTGCTTACCTGGGCTTTTATGGAAAACCAGGCAGCTTCGATTTTGCGCGATGGAATCCAAACGAAAAAAATATTCGGGATTATTACGACTTAAAATTGAACTTGCGAAAGTGGCAGCACGCCCCGGACCAGGCCTTTATTTTTGTCACTAAAAAACCTGTTGGAGAGAACATCTCCAGTCGATTCCATGAGCATCGCTATTTAGCGGAGCTCGGCACTCAAATATACAAGAATGAAGCTATGTATGTGTCTGTTAGTTATTTAAAAGGTTTTAAGGGATATGAGCAACACTAGACTTATATCCACTATTAGAAAGTTAGCGCGTATAGACCTTTTATTAATGATTGCCTGCGCGATTATTTTTTTGATCTGGCCGGAACTAGATTTAGCAGTGGCAGCAAACTACTACGCGGACGGGAAATTCATTTTTGCCGACAATGCATTTATCCGTTTCATCTATCTTTTGTTTGCAAAAATTCATATTGCTTATTTACTGGGTTTTATCATTGCCATAATCATCTGCACCCGAAAGCAATGGCTCCACAGTAGAAAGAAATGGACCTTCCTACTGATTGCCCTCCTGCTGGCGCCAGGCCTCCTTGTTAACACCATACTCAAGGACAACTCTCTCGGCCGCCCCCGCCCTCAGCATATTGAAGAGTTTGGCGGCAAAGATCAGTTTACCCCTGTGTTCTACTACTCTGGTGCGTGTAAAAAGAACTGTAGCTTTGTTAGCGGACACGCCGCCATCGGCTTCTATCTAATGGCAGTGGCCTGGGTTCGACAACGGCGAATATGGCTGTTTTACGGTGTTATTCTCGGCTCGCTGGTGGGCTTCGTGCGCATCGTTCAAGGCGGTCATTTTCTTAGCGACGTCATTTTTGCAGGCTGGTTTACCTATTTCACTTACCTGTTGCTGGCAAAAGCAATGAGCATGCAACTGACGCCCGCGTCGACTGAGCCAACTCAAAAATAAGGCTCGGCGGCAAGGAAGCCACGACTATACTTGAGGGTGATACTGTGCCAGATCACCCTCAAGATGCGAATCAACAAGCTCCGCCTTTGTCTCATCCTACTAGCTGCAGCCCTTTGGCTTGGCACCTCTGCGCAGGCACGCGCCACTGAAACACCGCTCGATAAAGGTAGTACCTTCTCAGAGCCAATGAGCTTCAAACGTTACATGCGCTCTCCGGTGAGTGACCATCGTTTCAACAACGTGTACTGTCTGGCGCAGGACGCCCGAGGCTTCATTTGGGTAGGCTCCGCTTCGGGCCTGATTCGTTTTGACGGCAGAGAGAGCAAACTCTATACCGCCAAAGAAAACCAGCCCGATAGCATTAGCTCTTCCCACGCGACAAACATTGCTTTCGACAAGAAAAATATCATGTGGGTTGCCACTGAATTTGGCTTGAACAGCTATGACCCAGAAACAGACAAATTTACGCACTGGATGAGTTCCGAGCGCAAAAACTCACTCAGTGCAAACTTTGTTAAATCGGTGTACGTATCCAAAGATAACCGAGTCTATGTCGGTACCGTCGCCGGACTCAATATAATCTCTCCGGACAGGAAAACCATCAGGCAGTTTAAGTACGATCCAGCTGTAGCTCACGGACTGAGCCACAACAATATCCGTTCGTTAGAAGAGGACCACCAGGGGAGAATCTGGATTGGCACTGAAGGTGGAGGTTTAAATAGTTTCGACCCGGAAAGCGAAACATTCCAGCAATATAAACATGACAGCAGCAAAGCAAATACCGTTCTAGACAATCACATAATTACCATATTGGAAGATAAACAAAAGAGACTATGGATTGGCACCCTTGGAAGGGGCATAAGCCTGCTGGACAAAGATAGGAAGACATTCACCCAAATTCCCGTTAGCGAGAAAGCCGGTGGTTTAAACGATGGAATAATCTACCAAATAAAGGAAGACTCCAAGGGCAACATTTGGGTGCTAACAGATCGCTCGGGAGCGTTGATATACGATGAGCTAAAGGGTACATTTCATGCTTTAACCCACAACCCCTACGACAAATTAAGCTTGGCCAGTAACACTGTTAAAGCCTTTGTTGAAGACAAAAATAACAATATATTTTTAGCCACCTTTCCAAGCAGCCTGAACTTTTATAACCGCCAGGCAGCCGCTTTCAAGTATCTGTACCATATTGACAATAACGAATTGAGCTTAAGCAGTAGCGCTATCCTTGATGTTATCCGAGATTCCACCGGCAAACTTTGGATAGGAACTGAAGAGGGCTTGAATGTATTGAACACTGACAGAGAAGTCATAAAAAAGATAACTAAAGGAGATGCACCCTACGGACTGTCTGCAGATGCGGCCTTAAGCTTACAAGAAGACGTCGATGGCACTATTTGGATTGGCACTTGGAGCGGAGGCTTAAACTCCTACAACCCAAAAACCGGAGACATTAAACACTATGGCATTGGCCCGAAAAAACCCGGAAATTTTGCCAGTGGCTTTGTTTGGAAACTCTACCTGGACAGCGAGAAAACACTATGGGCAGCTACAGAAACCCATGGCCTGGCCCGATACGAGCGCAGCACAGATAGTTTTACCACTTTTACACAGCAGCCCGGTAATGATCGCAGCCTCAGTTACAACTACGCGCTAGACATACTGGAAGACTCAAAAAACCGTTTGTGGGTCGCAACGCAATATGGTTTAAACCTGTTCCACCCTAAAACCCAGGACTTTACGCGCTTTCTTGTTGACGGGAAAAACGCCCGCGGCGTGAATACTGGAAGGCTGCATGCGCTTGCCGAGGATAAAAATGGCAGTTTATGGATAGCAACTAAGGGAGCAGGAGTACTTCGCATGAATACAGAGAATGCTTCGTTCACTAGTTTAAATAGCAACGACGGTCTGCCTAGCGATAGCGTAGCTTCAATTATTGCCGACGACGATGGTTTTTTATGGGCCGCAACCGGGGCGGGCCTTGCCAAAATTGATCCATTGCCCGCCAAAATTGTGCACAATTATTCAGAACACAATGGCTTAATGAGCCATGAATTTATGCGCAACGCGACCTTTAAAGATATGGACGGCACATTACATATTGGTGGAATACGAGGTTTACTTAGCTTTAACCCAAACCATATCAGTAGTGAATATTCTCTTCCGGACGCCATTATTACCGGGGTTTTTGTATTCAACAAAAACGTCACAGCTAACAGACATTTTATGCCCGATAAGAATGATTGGAATGAGTATATTTTTAAGCACGAAGACTCAATGATTTCTATCGAATTTACCGCCATTAACTTTCAGCAACGGAGGTCAAACACATTTTCCTATAAGCTGGAAAATTTCGATAAAGACTGGATCAAAAGCTCAGACACACCAAAGGCAACCTATACCAACCTCGACCCAGGCAATTATACCTTCATGGTTACAGCTTCGGATGAGAAAGGAAACCGAGCGAGCACCATCGCGCAAATAGCGCTGACTATTAAACCGCCACTATGGAAAACATGGTGGGCCTATACCTGCTACGCCCTTTTTCTGCTATTGGTAGTGTTACTTGCACTACGATTCTACACGCTGAAACTGAGCACTTACAAACTGAACGAACTGGTAGAAATTCGCACCCGAGAGCTTCAACTGGCCAATAGCGCCAAAACCGATTTTTTGGCCAACATGTCTCACGAACTAAGAACGCCACTTAACGCCATTATTGGCTTTTCCCGTCGGTTAAAAACGAAATGTAGCGAGAATGAAAACACACAGTATGCCATGGCTTTGGATGCTATCTACCGCAACGGAATCCATTTACTGAGCATCATCAATGACATCCTGGACATTGCCAAGATTGAAGCGGGAAAACTGGAGGTTAACGCTATTGAATGCAATTTGGTGGTTGCTATCGAACAGCTGGTTAACGACCTAAAACCGAAAGCAAGAGATAAATCCTTATTAGTGAACAGCCCACATCACTACTCAATTAAAACAATCTCTGCAGATCCTATTCGGCTCAAACAAATTCTGCAGAACCTGCTATCCAATGCTATCAAATATACGAAAGAAGGCCAGATAGATATTCACATAAACCGCAAAACAAAAAATAGCATCGAATACTGTAAGATAAGTATCGAAGACACCGGCATAGGCATAAAAAAAGAAGATCAAGCCAGGCTATTTAAGCGATTTGAACAATTTGACAAAAGCACAAAAAAACAAAAAGGATTCGGTACCGGACTGGGTTTATCCCTGGTTCAAAGCTTATGTGAGGCACATGGCGGCTGGATTGAATTTGAAAGCGAATACGGAAAAGGCAGTAATTTTTCTGCCGTTCTGCCTATAAAGACAACAATTGATAGCCCGGTAAAACCTGATTCTTAGCGGGTGCAACGATATACCCACCCACAAAACCCATAGCGATTTTGTACATTTTCGGGCTAACAGGGCCCCGGTAAGCAATCATTTCCTGCTCGGCCGTACGGACATCACCCAATAAGTCACACCAAGAGCAAGAACGGTCGCCGCCAGCGCAAAAACCTCATTTGAACTTGTTACTTTAAGGTCTAAGACAATAATCTTTCTTGCCACCGCCATTAGCGCCGTTGCAACAACCAATTTTACAGGTAATACGCTACTACCGAGATACAAACGAATATTTATGAATATTTCTATGGCGATGAGCACCACCATAAATGCACCAAAAACTTCAAATATTTCAGGAACCAGCAAGGTAAAATAAGGTGGCGTTAAGAGTTGCTCATATAAAACGTAAACTATATCCACCGCCCCGAGAATGATAACCAGCACCATAAGCACGGACAGAAATTTAACCACAATTCGAATAGATTGATGCAGACGCCGGATAAGAGGGTCGTGATGGGATTGAGACAACTCCTGATGCATCTGATTGTTGTCGTCATTGTTCTCTATGGGGTCTTTGTTCATGTTCTACGGCTTCTCTCTACGGTATTAACTTCAGGTAAAATCATCGGGAATTCTAGCGCGTTGCTATGACTAATGGCTATGCTACACCAAGTAAGCTTCGGCAGGTAACCCAGGGGGGCGATAACACAAATTTTCATTCTCACATGCACGGATTGGAATAAGGCAGAATACTATTTCATGTTCCCAATAGCATACTCTAAAGCCTAAAACCCTGCAGCAAACCACACGCCATGAGGGGCGTCACATTCAGGCCATCGAGGCGCTATATCGAAGGGCTGTAAGGTATAAGGAGGAGCTATAAACAGGAAGGTGAGATTCTCGGAAAGCTGCTCTTCAAAAAGCGACAACAGTATTCCGTCTCTATATATAAACAAAGGGGCGATTAGTTTCGGGGTGATGAAAGGTTTTTAGATCGGCGGCAAACAGTTCGGAAAGCAGCCGTTCATTGAGCACCTCCCCCGCCTTACCTTCAGCAATGCGAATTCCCTCGTTTAAAACCACAACCTTATCTGCATATTGCGCCGCCAGGTTTACATCGTGTAATACCATTAGTACCGCAGTATTAGCGGTAGCAAAATCTCGGATAACGTTCATTAATTGCTGTTGATGCCCCAAATCTAAATAGGCCGTAGGCTCATCCAGCAAGAGCAACCTGGGGCTGGAATCGTCTTCCCTGTCGGGCCATAACTGTGCAAATACTCTTGCCAGTTGCGTACGCTGCTTTTCTCCGCCGGAGAGCTGTGTGTACAAACGCCGCTGCAGGTGAGTAATGTCCATCAATGCCATCACAGCCTGCACTACCGCCCTATCCTTCAGTTTGCCACTGCTGTGAGGTATACGCCCCATGGCCACCACCTCTTCACAGCTAAAGGGAAATTCCAGAGAGTTTTCTTGGGAAAGTACCGCTACGGAACACGCTCGCTGATCAACTTTCCATTGTTTCAGGTTTTTATCGCAAAATTCCATTTCGCTGGCTGTGCAGCAAATAGCACCGGAAACCGCTTTTAACAAAGTAGACTTGCCCGCCCCATTTGGCCCGATGATAGCGGTGCTTTGACCACACTCTGCAATAAGGTCGATATTATTCAGGAGCTGTTTATGTGAGACAGAGTAAGACAGCTGCCTTATCTTAAGGGCCTTATTGCAGGGCATAGTGCTTGTTCCTCAGCAAAGAAATAAACACGGGAGCACCAATTAAGGCAGTCACCAAACCTACAGGTAATTCTGTCGGCGCGATTACAGTTCTGGACAAGGTATCAGCAAACACCAGTAGCACAGCACCAAAAATTGCAGAAAGCGGTAAAAGGTATCGATGATTAGGCCCCACAATTAAACGAACACCATGCGGAATAATAAGGCCTATAAAAGCTATGGTGCCACTCAAAGCCACTGCCAAACCAACGCCTGCGGCCACACAAACAATCACCGAACGTTTTAACAAATTTACACGTATACCCAAATGGCGCGCCTCGGATTCGCCAAGCAAAATCACATTAAGGGCGTTTTTTTGCACATAGAGCACACTAAAGCAAATAGCCCCAACCAAGAGCATTAGCGTAACAGACAAGACATTCGCTGCGTCTAGCCCACCCATACGCCACAAGCTCAGGCGACGAAGCTGTTCATTGTCGGCAAAGAATTCCAGCAAGCCGGTAACACTCCCGGCCAAAAAAGTAAAAGCCAAACCGGCGAGCAGCATTGTAGAAACTCGCGTACCCGAGCGCGAACTTGCCAAGCGGTAAACAAAACTGACCACAGCTAAGCTGCCCGCAAAAGCACCTAAACTCACGAAAGTAAAACCCCAAATACCTGTATTGGCTTGGTGCAGTAAAACAATAACTATGGCAGCCCCGGCAGTTGCTCCCGCGCTTACGCCTACCAGGGAGGGATCTGCAAGGGGGTTTCGAAAAAGCCCTTGGGTTGCTGCCCCGCTAATAGCCAGCACTGCGCCGACAGCAACAGCCAATAGGGTTCGGGGAAAGCGCAACTTTTCAATAACCAGGTTTGTTGCCGAATCCCCTGTGCCATTAATCCAACGCCATAAATCTTCGATACCAATTTCCAACGCACCGTGTACCAGCGATAAAAAAGTTGCACACAACAAGATAAAAACAGCCACTAACAAGATAAACGGCCAGTATTTATCAACAATATGCGGGGGAATGAGCATGCCTAGAAATCTACACCTTTACGTGCTTTTATCCCGGACTCAAAGGCGTGTTTTATATTTTTAACTTCAGACACCGTATCCACAACGGCTCTGATTGCCGAACCACCGCCGCGACCGGTAACGACCAGGCTCTGCCCTTGGGGGCGCTCTTTTAATGCCTGTATTACCATCTCTTCATTAAGATATTTGTAAGCGAGCATATAGGTAATTTCATCCAGAACAAGTAAATCTATCTCTGGGTTGGAAAGGTGTTTTTGTGCTATTTCCCAGGTTTTTTCAGCGGCTTTAATATCGCTTTCTCTATCTTGGGTATCCCAGGTAAAGCCTGTACCCATTTGGTAAAAATCCACTTGAGGGCAACACTTCTGTATATAAAGCTCTTCACCCGAAAGTTGCACGCCTTTTATAAACTGCACTACAGCAACTTTTTGTTCATAGCCCAAGGCTCGCATAACCATGCCAAACGCAGAACTGGATTTACCCTTGCCATCGCCGGTTAAAAGCACAGCAACGCCCCGCTCTTGCTCGGCCCTTGCTATGTTTTCATCTACCCGCTGCTTCTGTTTTTCCATGGCAGCTTTATGGCGAGTGTTTTTATCTTTGTTTTCAGTCATTGTTATACATCTCAATGTTAGGGCTGGTGTCTAGCCGCAGTGCTCTGCGAATAAGTTGTACGGTAAGCAGCGCCTCTTAAAACAGGCAGTGAGGATAGAAGGCAGGTATGAGTAGGACAGGAGCAGGCTCGTCGTGATCATTCCAGCATGGCAGCCCTCCGCTCCATCTACGAACTACTATCGGCAGGTATCGGGCTTCAATGCTTAGCATTGTTTACCGTTGCGGGGGCAGCGCTGGATTTTCACCGAGCTTCCCAATTACGCCAAAGGGCACCTATAGCAGGGCTGGGACTCTAGCGCCGGGCCGTTTTAAAGTCAATGGAGCGATCTAGGCAACCGACTGTGCGCTTAAAATCACTTATAGATTGGAAAAACCGATATATTTTTCGCAAAATCGCGCCAGGCCTTCAGCCTCAAAGGCGCTTCTATCCCAGAGCTTGGTGTCACAATGGCAACGGCCCAATTCTGTGGCCACATAGGCCTCAGCTGGCAAGTAGGGCCTCTCGCTATTTTCGCTTAGGACGTGGACTGGCCTGCGGAGATATTCTGCCCCCTCAAAACTATCTAGAAGGCTTATGTCTGCGGGGCTTACATCGAGGTAAAGCACCCCTTCCACCGATTCGCCGCTTTGGGATTCCACCAGCATGGGGTAATCCTGATTAATAACCGCAAGGGCCTTATAGGCCTTTAAAGTAACCTTTAGTGACCTGTATCGCCCTTTAACCACGGCGTGCCATACTTGCTTATACATAAGAGAGCCGTAGGTAAAAATGTTGCATTGCTTCATCTGCTACCCGTGAAAAACTTTTAGAACATTACCATTACATAGAAAACGTTTATGCCATTATCAGGGAAACAACTTGTCGCCGGCCAGTGGATTTATGGCTCCGCAGGTGAATTTACCGCAATCAATCCAGCAAACGGGCAACAACTTCCCGTGGTTTTTAGCAAAGCGTCCGAACAGCAGGTGCACTTAACGTGCAAGGCCGCCGAGCACGCTTATCACAGCTACGGCCAAGCCAGCCTTACTAAGCGAGCAGGCTTCCTGCGCGGCTGTGCGGAACAAATTATGGCTCTGGGCGATGAGCTACTAGTACGCATGGAACTGGAAACAGGCTATACGCAACAGCGTTGCGAGACAGAAAGAGCCCGCACTGTAAACCAGTTACTGATGTTTGCCGATGCTGTTGAAACAGCAGAATTTCTCGACCCTCGAGTGGATGCCGCCTTACCCAATAGAAAACCACTAGCTCGCCCAGAACTGCGCTTTGTTAACCAGCCCATTGGCCCCGTGGCCGTTTTTGCCGTAAGCAATTTTCCACTGGCCTACTCCACAGCAGGTGGCGATAGCGCTTCGGCTTTGGCCGCAGGTTGCCCAATTGTTGTGAAGGGCCACCCCTCTCACCCAGGCACTGGCGAACTGGTTGCTCAGGCGCTGCAACTGGCAGCAGCTGAACACGCAATGCCCGAAGCACTAATCAGCTATATACAAGGGGACAACGACCGCGCAGCGCAAGCACTGATTAAGGCACCGGAAATTAAAGCCATAGGCTTTACGGGTTCGCAAAATGCCGGCATGGCGATTTGTAAAATGGCCGCTAAGCGCCCAGAACCTATCCCGGTATTTGCTGAAATGGGCAGTATCAACCCGCTTATCTTGCTACCGGGCGCACTCAATACCCAGGCAAGAAAAATCGCTAACGATTTTGTCCAGTCACTTACCCTGGGTAGCGGTCAGTTTTGTGTCAAGCCGGGTTTGGTGATTGCAATTGAAAGTGAGCAATTAGAGCAATTTATCGCTGCTGTTGCACAGGAACTGAGGGCTGTTCCCGCAGGCGTAATGCTGAACCAAACCATTTATCAGAATTATAATTCCAGCGTAGAGGCGCTAAAACGTTCTAGTGTCACACAGACAGAAGCACAGGGAAAAGAGCCTATCAGCACTGAGGGATTCTATGTTCAAGCGCATGTCTTTAGCGTAAGAGCCGCTGATTTTTTAAGGCAGCCTCGCTTGCAAGAAGAGGTATTTGGCCCCTGCGCAGTTCTTGTGAGATGCAAACAGCTTGCTGACATTAGTGAACTTGTAAAGCACCTGCAGGGCCAGCTTACCGCCAGTATTCACGGAGAAAACGAAGAGCTGAAACAACTGGCGCCACTGATCAAGCTCTGCAGCCAGAAAGCGGGAAGAACTATAGTTAATGGCTTTCCTACCGGCGTTGAAGTGTGCTCCTCCACAGTACACGGCGGCCCCTACCCGGCCAGCAGTGACCCACGCTTCACCGCCGTGGGAACCGCCGCAATCAAGCGCTGGCTAAGGCCGGTTTGCTACCAGAATTTCCCCGAGTTCTTGCTGCCTGATTTATTCAAATAACAGCTAGGGAAACTCAGGCTAACTTGTAGACTTGCATCCCGCGGTTATTTTGGCCTAGTGTACACATCATAAGAACAGATAAAATCGCTTCCTGGACGAACAAGAAACATGCCTCTCAAGCCTGTATGTTATCGCGCACTTTGCTTGCTTTTGCTCTGCTTTGTTGTAGTGAACCTCAGCCATTCTGATGAACCAGCCAAACCCTCACCCAGAGATAAATCCTCTGGCGAAAACCCGAGTGAATACACTTGGCGTAACATAACTCTCGGCGCAGGCGGCTTCGCACCAAACATTATCTTTAGTCCAGTTGAAAATGGCCTGGCCTATTTGCGCACAGATATGGGCGGAGCCTATCGCTGGGAAGCAAAGATAGATAGTTGGGTTCCTCTGCAAGACGGCATGCGTGAATCCAGCTATTTCGGCATAGAAAGCATCGCGGCAGACCCCAAAAATGCCAACGTTGTCCACATGGCGGCGGGTATGTATAAGAACGACCCGGCGGCAATGCTGCGCTCCTTCGACAAAGGCAGGAACTGGGAAATAGTGCCAGTACCCTACAAAATGGGCGGAAATGAAGATGGCCGCGGCATGGGAGAGCGCCTGGCCATAGACCCAAACAATACCGATATTCTCTACTTTGGCTCCCGTCACGATGGCTTAATCCGCAGCACTGACAAAGGCGCCAGCTGGCACAAGCTAGCGAATTTCCCCTACAAAGGCTTGGGCCTGCCGGCCAAGCAATACAGCACAAATGCAGGAATAAGCTTTATTGTCTTCCAGCAAAGTTCCAAGCAAGTTTCCCAAGCTTTTTTCAATCAGACCTCCGAGCAGACCTCCGAACAGGCTTCCGAACAGGCTTCCGAAAAAATTTACGCTACTTCAACTCTGTTCGTCGCTGTTGCAGACAAAACCACGCAGCATCTTTTTCGCTCAGACGATGGCGCTAAAAGCTGGCAGGCGGTAGAGAATGAGCCGCCCAAACATCTAAGGCCCGCACAGGGCGTTATAGACGGCCAGTTCTTGTACATCACCTACGCAAACAGCCCCGGTCCAAACGGGGTCAAATCTGGCGCTGTGTACAAACACAACATAAACACTGGCGAATGGATAAACATTACACCCGGCCACAACAACACGCCAAACAAGAAAGGCAGCAACCCCCCGGGCGGCTTTATGGGCATTAGTGTTGATGCCCAGAATCCCGGCACACTGGTAGTAGCCACAATGAATCGCTGGCATCCAGGCAACACTATTTTCCGCTCAACAGACGGTGGCCAAAGCTGGGTAGAACTGGCAAAGCGCAGCTCAAGAGATGTAAGCACCGCACCCTATTTACGCTGGGGAAACCAAGCAGCAAGTTTCGGCTGGTGGATTGCCGGCTTAGCCATTAACCCCTTTAACAGTGAAGAGCTGGTGTACACCACCGGAGCAACCGTGTACCGCACACAAGAAGCCAGCAGTAGTGGCAAAATACACTGGCAGCCTTGGATAAGCGGTATTGAACAAACGGCAGTAATCACCCTGCGTAGCCTGCCAGAGGGGCCTGAGCTGCTGAGCGGCTTTGGCGATATCAGCGGTTTTAGCCACACCAATTTCGACCAATCCCCACAGGTGATGTTTACCAATCCGGTATTCGGCAATACCAATGTCATCGACTATGCAGCGGTAAAACCAAACATCGTGGTCAGAAGTGGCACGCCCTCTAAAAGCGGCGCCCCCACACTCGCCTATTCCGAGGATTTCGGCATGAGCTGGCAAGCCCTGCAAACACCGAAATTTAAGCTGGAACGCGGCGAAAAAGCGCAACGTTATGACCTTAGCGGCGACAATGCTCTTATTGTTAATGCCGACGGCTCAACTCTCATGTTTATGGCCACCGCACCGCTCATTTCCAGAGACAAAGGCGCTAACTGGCGCCCCGCCATAGGCCTGCCGCTGCACGCCCGCCCCATTGCAGACAAACTCAAGCCACAAAGGTTTTATGCACTGGATTTTGATAACAGCGTTATTTATCAGAGTAACAACGGTGGCGCCAGCTTTCGCAGGCTTGCCACTCAGGGCCTGCCCAGTAATATCAAGCATGAGCGCCCCACCTGGCGCGAAGAAGCGTGGCCACTGCTGGCAGCACCCTACAGCGAAGGTCATGTGTGGTATGTATCAGGCACTGGGCTCTACCGTTCTATAGACGGAGGCCTAAGCTTTGCAAAAAGACCTTCCGATCTTCATGTAGAAGAGATGGACTTCGGTAAACCCGCCCCAGGGCGCAGTGAGCCGAGCCTTGTGGCCATAGGTACCATGGCCGACGAGCGCGCAATATGGCGCTCGGATGACAGCGGCCAAAGCTGGATAAAAATAAGCGACGACAAGCATGTGTACGGGCAACGCTACCGTTGTATTGCCGGCGACTTAAGGCATTTTGGCCGTGTTTACGTGGGTACAGATGGGCGCGGCATCGTTATGGGCGAGCCAATGCAATAACGCGCGCTGCACCAAACAAACCTTAAAGCTCACTAAGAATAGCACTGCGTTTATGCTTGTATTCTGCTTCCGTAATAAGCCCCTTTTTATAGAGACTTTGTAAGCGTATCAGACGCTCTTCGATGCTTGCAGGCGGTGTTGTGGACTTCGGCGCGGAAGATACAGGCGGCTCCTCCGTTAACGCTGGCGCGTTCTCCTCAGTCAATTTGCCGGAACAAAGGTAGTAACTCGCCACAATGTTGGTTGTTCTAATCGTCTTATAGGTGCCATCGTAATGGGGGCGGCGGCTCTCTGTACTGGACTCGTCAGTAATAAGGATAGTATTTGCCCCTACGTCCCTTGCTTTGTCTATATGCCATGTATCGCACTTTTCATGGGTTTTTTTCTTTTTTTGGGTTGTACAGGTGTGCTGAGCTTTGTAGGTGCAACGTGTATCATCTATGGATTCGACAATAGCAATATCGCTTTGAGAATGAGCGGCACTGAAGGCAAACACAATAACAAGTAGCAATTTTAAGGGGTGGTTTTTTAAACGCATTCGATTTTTCCGTGTAATTCAAGAATAAAAAAAGGCTCAACACTCTGTTTTTGCCCGCCAGATACCAGCGGAGAGAAATCGAACTCAGCCAAACAAACACTTTGCCGGAGTTGCTTCCTCATTGAAACGCAAAAACAACGCTAGATCTACCTGAGCAACCTGAGAATATAGGGAGGTTTTAGCTACATACCGTCTCAAAGACTTAGCATTCGGGCAATATTATTGTGAAACTAGGGATTTTAGCAATCCTATTGCGAATAAAATAATCCTCCAGAGAAGCACCGCAACACATTCACTACCCACGCTACAGCAAGGCAGCTCCCAGTGTATCTATTTCGAACTAAAACCAAGGTTTTCATTTTACTCGTATTTTTCACTTTACTCTCACACGCAGGCACCTTAATCGCCCAGCCGCTGCAAGCAGTGAAGCTGACAGAAGCCACCTGGCACGGCACAGGCTGCTAGAAAATATCGATGCCAATGGGAACTGTATACTTTGAAAAAGACGGAGGCGTCTCAGGCTTTAAGAGCTTTATCGATCGAGAGGGCAAAGACTGGATAGCCTCCTATTTGCCACCGGGACCCAATGGCGATTTCCGAGGTTTCCCCAACAGTGTGGGTAATTTTGGCCACGCAGGTCGAGACAGCGGATCAAAGACAATCATTGTCGATGGCAAAACCGAAGGCGATGTGGTGATTTTGGAATCGTCGAACAACACCTTTACTTTTCAATACTGGTTTTTTGCAGATCACATAGCGATAAAAGTATTAAAGTCTAAAGGGGAATACAATTTCCTGTTCGAAGGTGTTGCTGGTGGCACCGCAGATGCTCATGATTATTTTGTTACTGCCGATGGAAAAAAACATATCCCCAAAGGCGAATTCTGGGATTTCACGCCGGAATGGTTTTATCTTGGCGACCCTAAATCGAAATCTTTTCTTTTTCTGGCGAAAACACCAGACGACAAGGCCCCCAATGAAAACCATCGGCAGATACGTCCCGGCGGTGAACACAATATGGATTTATATAGCTTTGGGCGAACAGGCAAAGAACACAAATACAAGGTTCAAGGCATGAGTGGCAATGAGCATACCGTCGTTATCGGTTTTGCGCCCTCCACGCGAACACACCCAGAAATGACAATGATGATAGAAAGCTTTCTCGCTGCGCCATTTTCTGTGGGAGCACCGCCAACGCAGCCTTGGCGTGGTGCCTTACTGAATCAAAGTCGCGAGTGGTACAGTTCCATTGAGGCTCGCCTGATGGCAGATACAATTATTCAAGGTCATTCTGCAGAGAGCCTCACCCCGCCTGCTGTTGTTTTCCTTGCCCACGTAGCCCAGGCTACTGGAGAGAAGAAATATCAAAAATCGTTTAAGCGACACTTGGATTATTTGATTTCACTACAATACCCCAGCGGTGGATGGCCTAAGTTTTCACCTTTACCAAGGGACGACTATCGCTCGCACGTATCCTTCAACAAGGGAGCAATGCTTGAAGTACTATACCTGCTGCGCAATGTAGCAGACGCAAAAGAACCTTACCGTTTTGTTAACAGAAAACAGAGAAAAAAAGCCAGAGCCGCTATTGAGGGGGGTATTGATTTTATAATTAAATCGCAATTTCGACAGAACGGAAAACTCACAGCCTGGTGCGCTCAGCACGACGAAAAGACACTGGAGCCAGCCTGGGCCAACGCCGATGAACCGCCAACCTTGTCGGGAAGAGAAAGTGTTGAAATTGTTCGCTTTCTTATGGCAAACAAAAACCCTTCCCCCGAGCTTATTCAAGCGGTTGAAAGCGCGGTGAGCTGGTTTAAGCGTTCAAGTATAAAAGGTAGAAAATTAGATGAGGCCCTTGATGACGAAGGGCCAATGGAGCGAAAACTGATAGCAGACCAAAGCGCGCCCCTGCTATGGGCTCGTTTCTACGAACTAGAGTCCAATCGCCCACTCTATCTCGATCAGAGCTCTGTGTTTCGCTACAACTATAATGAGCTGGAAAAAAGTCAAAAAAGAACGAATTCCTTTTACGGAACCTGGGCAGACTCTTTACTGAACGAAGACTACCCAATCTGGCGAGAAAAGCATGTAGCCGAAGCAACAGAAGCATCAACAGTAGTCGAGAACGAAGGCGGATAATGTAGCGGCTAGCCAAAAAAACATTCCCAGAACAAGCGACCTACTACGGCAAGGTTCTGCTTTTTGCGAGAGCGGATTAGTGCAAATGCGCTAAGTAAGCCATCGGCGCCGAATAACGAGCAAAAGAATCAAAGGAATACCGACCATGGGAAGAGTGGCGGGTATGGGAGTGCTTGCCACTACTTTAAACCGTTGATAACCATAATCCTTACTTGACGAAGTACCGTTCCACCCTATTTCAAGCACATTTCCTATTTGCTGTATTGCCAGGGAATGATAAACAATGTCGGACAAACCAACACCCATCGCTTCATTAGAGATCAAAAAAGAAGTAAATTCCTGTGCACTCAATCCGGAAATTGACGCGCCTGGAGCGTCGTTACTCAAGTGCTTGTGCTTAAAACTAAAAGCTTCTGCCCCAGGGAAACCCAGTAACCATGCGTCATTGCTTCCACCACGATATATCACTTCGAACTTGGCATTAGAGGAAAGATTAATTATTGGATTAATAAACACCTCTCCTGTATCAGGCCAAGGATCAGCCATGCCGGGCAGGTGACGTTCAGTGTATGTAGATAAATCGGCGGTAAACCCACCGGAGATATCCACAAGACCCGCAGATGCCATGCACGGAAAAAACAGCGCAAACCAAGCGACACTTAAGAGTTTTTTCATGAAAAATCTCTCTTACTGAAAAAGATAGGTGGGATTTCTGACGAGCTTATTTGAAGGGAAGCAATCTAACAACCATTCTTTTGGTGAATATTCACATTTCTGAATTTAATTCTGTAATGTCTGAAAAGATGTAGGCAAGACTGACAAACTAAAAGAAAAACTCCTAAAAACTACACTTACAAATAGCCAAATAGAATTTGAGAACCAGGTATTTTTCAGCATGCTGTCTGCACCTGGGGACACACGAAAGCAATACATGCCTCTCACTGCCACACATGGCACCTGCTGTTTTGTTTTGGGGAAGTGAAGCGCCAGTTAGATGCCTGAGATCACTGCTGTTCTTCATCCTTAACAGTCGAACTCTCAAGCTCCCACACCAGCCGATGGAAAATAACAAGCAAGGCGAACAGGGATATCAAGCCAAAAGGCAGGGCGAAGATAAATAAAATGATACTTGCCATACACACCCCCCCTGCCACGGTGCTCCAGGCAAACATACGCATGTAGGGGTAAAATACCTTCTCGTCGAATAGCGCCCTGCCCATCAAAATGGAGTTGACGCCGTAGGCAATGAGTAAGAGCACGTATGTAAGGGAAATATAATTAAACGTAGTATCCTCAGAATTTAGGAGCATGCCAACAAGGGTAATGGCAACGCTTAGCCCCATATTCCAAAAGATTATTTTGTTGATTTTATAGAATTTAAAACGAACATTCAGACATAAACCAAATGTATAAATAATATACACCCACAAGCCAACACTGATCACCTCACACACCCTTGCAATTACATCCAGCTGCGAACTTGTCTGGCCTGCCAGGCTTTTCAGCAAGTAGTAAATAAGCGGTACGCTAAGCAACAGAGACGCCAGCGTGTAGGACCTGGCATTTTTTAGAGACTTCTCCGTTACCTTACCGTTTAAAAACGAGTCGGGGATATTATTTTTGTTCACAAGATTGGATTTCGGCCTTTCATAAATGGATTTTTTATCAGACATTCCGCAGCCCTATGTTTTTGTGCAAGTAGCGGCTGTTTAGCCACTATTTTAGCAGCATACAAACCCCTTATTCCTTAACCGGTTCTCGCATAGTAACAAACTCTTCTGCCGCCGTTGGATGAATACCTATGGTGCTGTCGAAATCTTCCTTAGTTGCACCCGCTTTTATTGCGATAGCTATACCTTGAATAATTTCACCGGCATCCGGCCCTACCATATGTACACCCAATACTTTGCGGCTATCTTTATCTACAATTAATTTCATAAAGGTAAATTCTTCTATGCCACTAATTGTATGCTTCATGGGCTTGAAAGAACTTTTATATATTTCCAGCGAGTAATTGAGTTCCCGGGCACGAGCCTCGGTATAGCCGACTGTGCCAATATTAGGCTGACAAAATACTGCCGTGGCAATGTTTTCGTAGTCCATATTAATGGCTTGGCCATTGAACAAATGTCTGGCCAAGGCCATTCCTTCCGCCAGGGCCACAGGGGTGAGCTGCATGCGGCCGATCACATCACCCAGCGCAAAGATACCCGGCACATTAGTTTGAAAATTGTCATCTACCACAATGCTGCCATTCTGCTTTTGCTCGATGCCCAGCGCTTCCAGCCCCAAGCCCTGCACTTTTGGTTCTCGACCAATGGCGGTAATAAGCGAATCCACCACCCGTACTTCATTCTGTTCAGCGCTGCCAACACTTACCTGCAGGCTCCCGTCCTCTTGCTTGGCTACCGATTGAATTTGTGTATTAAAGCTTAGCTTTACGCCTTTTAACTGCATTTGCTCAGCGATAAAGTGGCGGACATCTTCATCGAAATTACGCAAGAACAAGGGGCCGCGATAGACCAGTTCGGTATCACAACCCAAGGCATTTAAAATGCCAGCAAACTCCACGGCAATGTAACCACCGCCCTCAACAATTACCCTCTTCGGTAGTTTCTCTAGATAAAAGAAAGCATTTGAATCAATGGTGTGCTCCACCCCGGGATAATTTGGTTTACGAGGCCAACTGCCCGTGGCTATCAAAATATTCTTTGCTGTAATGGTTCGCCCTTCAACGTCTATTGTGTTTTCAGCAATCAAGCGCGCAGTACCTCGTATGATTTCAACACCTGCATTACCTAAAATATTGTCGTAAATGCCATTTAAGCGCTCTACCTCTTCGGTTTTGTTGTCTCGCAGGGTTTCCCAGTTGAATTTAAGGTTGTCGAAGCTCCAGCCAAAACCCTTGGCAGCTTCAAAATCTTCATGAAAGTGTGAGCCGTAAACAAACAGCTTTTTGGGAACACAACCCACGTTCACGCAGGTTCCGCCCAGGTAAAGGTCTTCGGCGACTGCGACTTTTGCACCAAGCTGTGACGCTATACGGCTGGCGCGCACACCACCGGAACCGGCGCCAATAACAAACAGGTCATAATCAAAAGGGTGGTTTTCGGTGTGCGTATTCACAGGCTAATCCTCTTACGGCAATGGAGTGGAGATTATCTGCCTGTAAGATATAGCCTTAGTGATTTAGTTCAAACATCTATTTCAATAGTGGGGTGATTTCCGTCACCTTTTCGTCGATCCTTACCGGAACGCAGCTCGTAGATAGCGCGAGGAACATCTCGTTCATTTCTCCGCCGATCCGAATTTTTGCGCCGCTCTTTTACCGGCTTTTTTGGGATGACTGGATTTTGATGCTGCTTTTGGTCCGTATGAGACTCAACAGAATGAGTACTCTGATCCCTGCGGGCAGAGGAGCTGGGCATAGATGGATGTGTTGGGCGAATTGAATCAACCATAAGAGTAAGCCTGTTCACACGAGCGTGGCGCCAAACGCGCCCTCTTAGGTAACTATCGGCTGAATTTTTCTAATCTTTATAGCGATAAACCCTTAACAGGCGCCATATTGACTATTTTTTGAACCAGTTCAGCTTTTCGCTTAGCTTAACCACATCGCCAATAATGAGCAAGGTCGGTGCGTGTACCTCTCGCGAGGCGATAAGCTGAGGAAGGGATTGCAGTTCGGCTCTGTGCACGACCTGCTCGGGCAAAGTGCCCCGCTCTATTAGAGCTGCTCCGGTGTCACCCGGCTTACCGTACTCTACAAGTTTTTGGCAGATCTGCTCCAGGCCCATTAAACCCATGTAGAACACCAGGGTTTGCTTATCCTCCACAAATTCCTGCCAATTGAAGTTTACTTTGCCCTCTTTAAGGTGGCCGGTAATAAAACGCACTGAATGGGAGTAATCCCGATGAGTCAGGGGTATACCCGCGTATGCCGCGCAGCCCGAAGCAGCGGTGATACCCGGCACCACCTGAAAAGGGATATTGTTGGCCGCCAGCAAATCGATCTCTTCGCCACCACGACCAAAGATAAAGGGGTCGCCGCCTTTTAGTCGCAATACCCGCTTGCCCTGCTGAGCCAGCTCTAACAAGAGCTGATTAATTTGCGTTTGCGGCACGGCATGGTCGCTGCGTTTTTTTCCAACGTAAATTCTGTCGGCGTCTCGGCGTACCATTTCCAGGATGGGTTCGGACACCAAACGGTCATACAAAACCACTTCTGCCTGCTGCATAAGACGGAGAGCCTTAAAGGTAAGCAAATCCGGGTCACCCGGGCCAGCGCCCACCAGATACACCTCTCCCTCGGTTTTAGTGTTTTTTTCGTCGAGTTTCTTTTGTAACAGTGTTCTGGCTTGCGGTAAGTTACGAGAGAATACTTTCTCTGCAATTTCACCGTTTATCACACTCTCCCAAAAACGCCTGCGCATTTCACCATCAGCAAAAGCGTTTTTCACTTGTTCGCGAAATTCACTGGCCAGCTTTGCCAGCTCGCCATAGGTACCGGGAAAGCTGGACTCCAATTTAGTGCGAACATGGCGCGCAAGCACGGGCGCTTCTCCACCACTGGAGATGGCGACAATTAAAGGATCTCGATCAACAATAGCAGGGGTAATTACGGTGCACAGGTCTGGGCTATCCACCACGTTTACAGGTAAGTTTCTTTTACCACAGTCCCCTGCTACCTGCTCATTGAGAGCCCGTTTATCCGTTGCGGAAATCACCAGAACCTTTTGCTGAAGGTGCTCCTCGCGATATTCCTCAAACAGAAAATTTCCGCCACTTTTTGTTACCAGCGCTTGTAGCTCCTGTTCAATCTCTGGGGCTACCACAAAAACTTTCGCATGGGCTTTTACCAGCAGGCGAGCCTTGCGGGTGGCAATGGTGCCACCACCCACGATTAAGCACGGCTTTTGTTTAAGGTCGAAAAAAAGCGGAAAATAGTCCATGAATATTGTTAGGCAACAGTTATACAGGTTTCGCCATTCATAAACGGCTGCAATACTTCAGGAATATCTATTGAACCGTCAGCCTGCTGATAATTTTCCAGAATTGCCACCAGGGTGCGACCAATCGCAAGCCCGGAACCATTCAAGGTGTGCAGTAACTCCGGCTTGCCGGTCTCGGCATTCCTAAAGCGAGCCTTCATGCGACGAGCCTGAAAATCACCAAAACTGCTGCAGGAAGAAATTTCCCGATAGGTATCCTGAGACGGCAGCCAAACTTCCAGGTCGTAGGTTTTGGTGGAAGAGAAACCGATATCGCCGCCACATAAAATAACTTTTCGATAAGGCAAATTCAGCTTCTGCAAAATAGTTTCTGCATGTCCGGTAAGGTCTTCCAGTGCTTGCACGGAATTTTGTGGTTTAACAAACTGCACCAACTCTACTTTTTCAAACTGATGCTGGCGGATCATGCCGCGAGTATCACGACCGTAGCTACCGGCCTCAGAACGAAAACACGGTGTATGGCAGGCAAATTTTAGCGGCAGTTTATTCTCGTCAATAATTTCGTTGCGCAAAACGTTTGTCACCGGAACTTCTGCCGTTGGAATTAAGTACAAATCCCGGTCATCGTTTAATTTAAACAAATCTTCTTCAAATTTCGGTAACTGACCGGTTCCAAACAAGGAGTCTTTATTAACGATATACGGCACATAGATTTCACTGTAGCCGTGTTCCCCGGTATGGGTATTCAACATAAACTGGATAAGCGCTCGATGAAGTCGGGCCACGCTTCCCGTCATTACAGCAAAACGCGAACCGGTGAGTTTGCTGGCTGTATCGAAATCCAGTCCGCCGAGCGCGGCGCCAACATCCACGTGATCTTTAATTTCAAAATCAAAACTGCGGGGCTCACCCCACTTACTGACTTCAACATTATCTTCTTCGCTTTTGCCCTCAGGCACTTCGTCGGCCGGCAGGTTGGGTATTCCGGCAACAATGTCATCAAGCTCTGTCTGCACTGCGGACAAATTTGACTCTGCCTGCGAAAGTGCTCCTTTGAGGTTTTCCACTTCTTTTAAAAGCGGCGCGATATCCTCTCCGGCAGCCTTTGCCTTACCGATACCCTTCGACTTGCTGTTGCGCTCTTGCTGCAGGTTTTCGCATTCCACCTGCATGACTTTACGCTGCTCTTCCAAAGCCCGTATTTTTTCAATGTCGAGTTGATAGCCGCGTTTTTGTAATTTTTCGGCGACCTCATTTAATTGTGTGCGAACCAGTTTTGCATCTAACATAGCTATCCCAATTACAGTAGGTTGTCAGTTATTGTTATTCCCAGATACACCGCCAACACGCACAACAATAGGCTGATGATTAAATAGCTTACAGCGGTGCTTACCTGCCCTGCCTGAAACAGGTGCAAGGTTTCTATTGAAAATGATGAGAAGGTCGTAAAAGCCCCCAGGCCGCCGATCATAATAAAATGTCGCCACTCTTGTGTAATGAGCGCTTTTTCAACGATAAGAATATAGAACACGCCCATCAACAATGAACCGAGTACATTCACCGTGAGTGTGGCGATGGGGAATTTGATATGCTGCGGTGCGAATGCCACGGAAACGCCATAGCGCCCCACTGCCCCCAGAGCGCCACCAAGTGCAACTGCCAACCACAACATGAATTTTCGTCTCTAGCCTGAAGGTTAACTTTTAATAAAAACCCGCCAGGACCAGTGTCTGCGCGAGTAAGCGGCGCATTATACACTGACAAATCTGGAAAGCGCCTGAATCAGGCCATGTTTTCAAGCTCTTGCAGAAAGGCGTTAATCATATCCACTGTTTCAGTCATCCAGGGTTCAAACAACCAAAAGGAATGGGGAGAACCCGCAAGCTGAGTGACCTTGTGATAAACACCGTGCTGCTTCAGGCTGGCTTGCATCTCCTCTATACCCGCAGAGAATCTAAGCCGACTACTTTTTATAAACAGCATAGGGGGCGCTTGCTTGCTCACGTGCGTCAGCGGTGAGGCCTGCTGCCACAGTTCCGGTACCTGTTCGTAGCGACCGCCAAACCAGGCTTCTGCAGCAGAAGGTTTCTTTTTTGGGTCATTCTCATGCTTAAGCGCAAGCGGCACAACAAAGCTGGATAAACCATCAATGTTGATAATGCCACTCACTCGGCCCAGCTCAGGCTGAGATTTCACATGCAGATCCAAGTGTTTACTCCCTGTTGTTAGACCTACAAGGCTGGCAATTTGGCCGCCTGCAGAGCCACCACCAATGAAGATTCGCTCTGGGTCGATACCGTATTTCCCGGCATGCAAACGTAACCACCTTAGAGAATCCCGTACATCGTGCACTGCGGCCGGGTACTTTGCCTGAGGGGAGAGCCGGTAACTCACAGACGCCACGATATAACCCTTCTCCGCCAACCGCCCTGCCAGGGTTTGATACAAGTCACGACTGCCAGCGATCCATCCACCACCGTGAACCAGCAACACCGCAGGCTTTAGGCCTTGTTGGTCGGCCCGGGCATACACATCCATGCCAAGTTTCAGCTCACCGAGTGTTTTGTATGTTTGCGCTTTCCATACGGTTAACTCAGTAGCGGCTTCGCTCGCATGCTGCAGCTCGGGGTATTTTGCTTTGTATTTTTGGTAGGTTTTCTCAAGGGTATAAGTGGCATCAACCTTAAAAGCCGCCAATGCAAGCAGCATACTCAACACAACAACTGTTTTACCGAGTGTATTAGCTAGATTGTTTATCATTAAGCATTCGCAGCTTGTCGAGCTTCTCTTTAATAGTGATCTCCAGGCCTCTCGACACTGGTTGGTAGTAATGCCGGGCTTCCATCTCATCCGGGAAATAGCACTCTCCAGCAGCGAAGCCCTCTGGCTCATCGTGCGCGTAGCGGTAGCCTTTGCCAAACTCCATATCTTTCATCAAGCTTGTGGGTGCATTGCGAAGATGCATGGGTACATCATAGCTTGGCAATTTTTGTATATCCTGCCTTACAGATTTAAATGCGCTGTACACGGCGTTACTTTTTGCCGCTACGGCCAGGTAAACAATAGCTTGAGCAATGGCGAGTTCACCTTCCGGGCTCCCCAACCTTTGCTGAACGTCCCAGGCGTTGAGTGCTATTTGCATACCGCGCGGGTCTGCATTTCCAATATCCTCACTGGCCATGCGCACAACTCGGCGAGCGATATAAAGAGGGTCGCAACCGCCATCAAGCATTCGAGTAAACCAGTACAGTGAAGCGTCAGGGTCCGAACCACGCACGGACTTATGCAAAGCAGATATCTGTTCGTAAAACAAATCTCCGCCCTTATCAAAGCGGCGAACGTCACCGCTTAATACCTGCTCCATAATGTCATTCGAGACAGTACCGCCCTGCTCCACCAGATCGCTGGCGATTTCCAGCACATTGAGAGCTCTTCGCGCGTCACCATCGGCGGCGGATATCAGCAACTTTTCTGCACCTTCTTGCAAATGGAGCTGCTTGTGTTTTAAGCCTTTTTCTTCACTTAAGGCGCGCTGCAATAGTTGTTGTAACTGATCGCTGGTAAACCCTTTCAATACATAAACACGGCAGCGGGAAAGTAGTGCGTTATTCACTTCAAATGAGGGGTTCTCGGTAGTGGCGCCGATAAAGATCACAGTGCCATCTTCCACGTAGGGTAAAAAAGCATCCTGTTGGCTTTTATTAAAGCGGTGAACCTCGTCGATAAATAAGATAGTTTTTCGTTGATAGGCCTGTAGCTGCTGTTGAGCTTCAAGCACCGCAGCACGAATTTCTTTTACACCCGCCAGCACCGCAGAAATCGATAAAAAGTGTGCATTGATTTCATTCGCCAATAATTTTGCCAGTGATGTTTTACCAACACCGGGTGGGCCCCATAAAAGCATGGAGTGTATTTGCCCTTGTTCCAGGGCTGTGCGCAAGGGCTTGCCCTGGCCGAGCAAATGCTCCTGCCCCAGGTACTCGTGTAAGCGCCTTGGGCGCAGGCGCGCGGCCAAGGGCTGATGCCAGGGTATGTCTTCCACATTTGATGTGCTCTCAGTGTTGAACAGGTCATCAGTCATAGGGCTTATCGCTGTACCGAAGTTGATTCACTCAAGGCTATTAAGCAGAACACTATTATCCATCCTGGACACTGCACTGTTAGCCCGCGCACATGGAAAGACGAAAAAGCAAGCGCGGCTATCTCGTGCCCTGTATAACATCGACGCCCTCAGGTGGCTCAAAATTGAACAGTTTTTTATCCAGCGGCAGGTTTATTTGCTGCTTGCTAAAAACCACTTCGGTGGTTTGGCCGAGCTTGTCAACCAGAACCATGGCTTGCAAAATATTTTTCTTGTCAAACACAAAGCGCAACTCGGTAAATGCTGTTTTTTCCACTTGTAGAGACTGCATGGTATACACGGTCTGCTTCTTTTTCTGCGCTGTACTTACCGTGTATTTATTTTCCAGGCTGGAGAAGTCGCCACTCAAGATTTGTGCAGGGCTGTTATCCATTCGTTTACGATCAGAGATGGTAACCTGCTCAAGGTCCGCATCGTATATCCACAACAGCTCATCATTAGCCACCACCTCCTGCTCGAAGGGAGGCTCCACATTCCAGCGGAACATTCCCGGTTGCTTCACTTGCACAGAACCTGCAGTCTCCTGCAGCGCCTTACCTTCAGGGTCCAGCAGGCTCTGTTCGAAACGAGCGGAAAAGCTGTCTATTGCCTTTAGCTTTTTGCTTAAGTCTTCTGCTGGAGTGGCCAAAGCTGGTGTAATAACGCTCAACAAAATAATAAAAAGAAATGGTCTCATCGTGTCCTCAATGTTTGGGCGGTGGTGGCGCGAGTACTTCTCGCGAGCCGTTGGTGTTCATAGCTGTGACAACGCCAGAAGCTTCCATATCCTCAATTAATCGCGCAGCGCGATTGTAACCAATGCGAAGTTTTCGTTGCACGGAAGAAATACTCGCCTTGCGAGTTTCCGTAACAAACGCCAGAGCTTCATCGTAGAGAGGGTCTGACTCTGGCTTGTCTCCACCCTCTCCTTCGGTAGAAAAACCAGGAACAGGAATGCTGTCCACTTCTTCGCTGAAAATGGCATCCAGATAGTCTGGCTCGCCACGTTTTTTCCAGTCTGCCACCACCTTATGCACTTCATGGTCGTCAATGAAAGCTCCGTGTACGCGTATGGTATGGGCTGTGCCTGGGGGTAAAAACAGCATGTCACCATGCCCCAGCAATTGCTCCGCGCCACCTTGGTCGAGAATAGTGCGAGAATCTACTTTTGAACTCACCTGAAATGCCATGCGCGTGGGAATATTGGCTTTGATCAGGCCTGTAATAACATCCACTGATGGACGCTGTGTGGCCAGAATCAAATGAATTCCCGCCGCGCGCGCCTTCTGTGCGATGCGCGCAATTAGCTGCTCTACTTTTTTACCGACGATCATCATCATATCGGCAAATTCATCAATCACCACCACGATAAACGGCATGGTGGTAAGTGCCGGTGCTTCGGCATTTTCCATCTCAATGACACCGTCGTCTTCTGGTGTCCATAAGGGGTCTGGTATAGGCTCGCCCGCCTTCTCAGCATCGCGCACTTTCTTGTTGTAACCGGTGATGTTGCGCACCCCCATGGCCGCCATCAGTTTATAGCGGCGTTCCATCTCTCCCACACACCAGCGCAGCCCCGTTGCGGCATCTTTCATGTCGGTGATTACGGGGGTTAGCAAGTGTGGAATGCCGTCGTAAACAGAAAGCTCCAGCATTTTGGGGTCTACCAGAATCAGGCGAACATCTTCCGGCGTGGCCTTGTACAACATGCTCACAAGCATGGAGTTCACACCTACAGATTTACCGGAACCGGTGGTGCCTGCCACCAGCAGGTGAGGCATTTTCGCCAGGTCGGCAATTATCGCATCGCCAGATATATCGTGGCCAAGCGCCAGAGTGAGGGGCGATTTGGATTTGTCGTAGGCAGCAGAGTTAATCACTTCGCTCAGGCGAACCATCTCCCGATATTCATTGGGAATCTCAACACCCACAACGGATTTACCCTGGATAACCTCGACGACACGCACGCTGTTCACAGCCAAAGAGCGAGCCAGGTCTTTGGCCAGATTGGTGATTTTGCTCACCTTTACACCAGCAGCAGGCTGGATTTCAAAGCGTGTGACTACCGGCCCAGGCAATACCGCCACTACTTCGGCAATTACCCCAAAGTCTTTTAGTTTTAGCTCCAACAAGCGCGAAAGCGCTTCCAGAGAATCTTCGGAGTATCCTTTATCGCTCTTTTGGTTAGCTGGTTCGAGTAAATCAATTGGCGGCAACTCCCCTACCGGCGGAGAGTCATCAAACTGCAAGGCTTTTTGCTTTTCCCGCTCTACCCGAGCACTGGGTTCTTTGGCTTTCTTAGGCGCTTTGATTTTGGGCGGCTTGCGGGTTTTCTCCTGCGCAATGTGGATTTTAGCGGCTTCCCTGCGTTCTTTAACGGCGGCTTTCGCCTGTCGTTTTTCCAGATGGTTATTTTTCATCAGCTCCAGGCGGCCACGAGCCCAGGCAAGCAGACGAAATACTCCCCGGCCAATTGCATCCATAACAGCAAACCAACTGATATCGATAAAAATGGTCAGCCCAAACAGCAACATAGCCAGCAGTAACATGCTGCCACCCATGTAGCCAAAGGTAGAATTAATGGCTGTGGCTGTTGTCAGCCCCAGATAACCCCCGGACGAGAAGGGTAAAAGATCACTCTCCAGACCATATTGCATCACCGCCACCCCGGTAGCGGCGACCATCACTAAGGCAAAGCCAATGAGCCGAAGCACAAACACCAGAGGGTCGAGGGCCAGGCCGCTCCGGTCTCTTAACTGCACGATCACTTGATAAGCTAACATCAGAGGAAACAGGTACGCGATGCCGCCAAACAGGGAGAAGAACACGTCCGCCAGCCAGGCACCAGCGGGCCCTCCGGCATTTTTGATAACACCGCCATTGCCGGTGGTTGACCAGCCCGGATCCCCAGAGGAGTAGCTCAGCAGGGCCAGTGCAATATACGCACAGGCCAAAATTAAACCAATCAGCACCCCTTCTCTCAGGATCCGCCCAATGGCGCCCAATTTGTGGATGTCGCTATCATCGTTTGTGGTGGTAGCGGTTTTACTCAATTTCTTCCCCATTCCGTTATAATTTTTTACTGCACTATTTTAGCTGAACTATTGTACCTGCTTTGTTGATCCCCATATATCGCCTATATCGACATCGCTGGGTAGAATTGGTTTTGGCTATGGTAAATATTAATGGCTTAACCTAGCCGCCAGCTAAGGCATCATCTAAGCTTTCCGCCCCACTTTACCACCATGAGGAAGAACGAATTATGAGCGACGCGAAGCATTTCCCCCTGATTATTCTCGGCTCAGGCCCCGCCGGGTACACCGCGGCCATTTACGCTGCGCGAGCCAACCTCAAGCCGGTGGTTATCACGGGTATGCAACAAGGCGGTCAGCTCACAACTACCACCGAAGTGGAAAACTGGCCCGGCGGCATCGCAGAGCTCCAGGGGCCCGACCTTATGGTGCAAATGCAGCAGCACGCAGAGCGATTCGATACGGAGATCATTTTCGACCATATACATGAATGTGACCTGAAGAGCACACCCAAAAAGCTGGTGGGCAATGAAACATACACCTGTGACGCTCTGATTATCGCAACTGGCGCTTCCGCACAATACCTGGGACTGCCCTCCGAAGAGGCTTTCCAGGGTAAAGGTGTTAGTGCCTGCGCCACCTGCGATGGCTTTTTCTATCGCGACAAGAAGGTAGCGGTTGTAGGTGGAGGTAATACCGCAGTGGAAGAAGCGCTGTACCTCTCCAACATCGCCAGTGAAGTGGTGCTTATCCATCGCCGCGACGCCTTGCGATCAGAAAAAATCCTGCAGGACCGCTTGCTGCACAAAGCCGAACACGGAAACGTGACCCTCGAGTGGAACAATACTCTGGAGGAAATTCTGGGTGATGAGACTGGCGTAAATGGCGCGCGACTCAAATCCACTGTAGACGGATCAAGCAGAGACATTGACGTCGACGGCGTTTTTATCGCCATCGGCCACAAACCGAACACCGATATCTTTGCTGGCCAACTGGATATGAAAGACGGCTATATCAAAATCAAAAGCGGCCTGAACGGTGAAGCGACCTCTACCAGTATACCGGGCGTTTTTGCAGCGGGTGACGTTGCCGACCATATCTATCGACAGGCGGTTACCTCCGCCGGTGCCGGCTGCATGGCTGCGCTGGATGCAGAGAAATACATCGACAACCTATAATTGAGGAAAACCTTCTATCGGTAGGCCATTATGAGCCAAGTACATTGGCTTGACGGAGCAGACATTGGTTTTCCGCCAACACACTCCGCACTTACAGACCCCGACGGCCTCCTGGCGGTTGGCGGCGACCTCACTCCCGAACGGATTGTGAACGCCTATAGCCTCGGTATATTCCCCTGGTACAGTGAAGGGCAACCGCTGCTGTGGTGGACCCCAAACCCAAGGCTTGTGCTCGACCCAGAGCACTTGCATCTTGGGCGCAGCACGCGAAAGCTATTGCGCAAGCAACCCTTCAAAATCACCGTGGACCAGAACTTTGAAACGGTAATGCGCCACTGCGGTACCATTCCCAGAAAAGAGCAGGACGGCTCCTGGATAACAGAGGAAATGGTTGATGCCTATAAAAACCTGCACGACCTCGGTGTTGCGCACTCTGTTGAGGTTTGGCAGCACGATGAACTGGTTGGTGGCTTGTACGGCTTGGCTTTAGGCCGAGTTTATTTTGGAGAATCCATGTTCAGCCTTGTCAGCGGTGCTTCGCGAGTGGCCTTTGCCACTCTTGCCACTCAGTTGCAGGCTTGGGGTTTTGAGCTGATAGATTGCCAGATCCACAGCGATTACCTCGAATCATTTGGCGCGAAAGAAGTTAGCCGCGAACACTTTGAATCTCACTTGCTTAACAGCGTGGCCAAGACACCCAGAGTGGAAAGCCTTTCTAAGCCGTGGCCGGTGCAGGCAAAGCAAAAACAAATTAGCATTTTCGATTGGAGAGAAGCATGGCAAATGCCGGAGCATGGGTTTGACGGATCTTAACCGAATAAAGCTTTTCGCCACACGCCCCCACCCTTGCAGCTATTTGCCAGAGGAAGATGCAACCACCGTTTTTATCGACCCAAATGCCGAAGTGGATGCCCAGCTCTACAGCGAATTATCCCGCTATGGCTTTCGCCGCAGCGGCGGCAACATCTACCGCCCGCACTGTGAAGCCTGCCATGCCTGTGTTCCCATCCGCTTGGTGGTGGAGAACTTCGATCCTAATCGCTCGCAGAAACGATGCCTAAAGCGCAATAGTGACCTCTACTTTAAAACAGTGGAAAGCATCGATACCGATGAGCACTACAACTTGTATGAATACTACATAAACAAGCGGCATTGTGACGGGGACATGTACCCAGCCAACCGCAGTCAGTATCGAGATTTTCTCACACGCGAATGGGAATCTACCCAGTACATCGAAATGCGTACACCTGAGCACAAGTTGATTGCACTGGCGGTTACCGATGTGCTCAATCACGGCTTGTCTGCGGTATACACTTTTTTTGATCCGGACGAAACTAAACGAAGCTTAGGCATGTTTGGCATTCTTTATCAGATTCAGCTGGCTCAGGAAAAGCAGTTACCCTATGTGTATTTAGGCTATTGGATTCGACGCTGCCAAAAAATGAATTACAAAACCAACTACAGACCTTATCAGCTACTTATTAACCAAAACTGGGTAACTGTTGCTGAGCACAGGCCGGAAAACGGCGCTAAAAACCAATTGTTATAAGATAACATTACGCTTTTAAGCCCTTAAAACGCCTAGATTCTATAAAAATGGCCTGAAACTTTCTGAAGCTCTATACAGAGCTTGGATTTCCGTCCTATTTAGTGCAAAATGCCGCCTCTTAAAAAGACACTGAACTTTGAGGTTTATGCCGAATGGCAAAAGAAGACAATTTTGAAATGGAAGGTGAGGTAATCGACACCCTCCCAAACACTACCTTCCGTGTTAAATTGGAAAACGGTCATGTTGTGACTGCACACATTTCCGGAAAGATGAGAAAAAATTACATCCGAATTCTTACAGGCGACAAAGTCAAAGTTGAGTTGACGCCTTATGATTTGAGTAAAGGCCGCATTACCTACCGCGCCCGCTAAACTCAGAATCACTCGCTCATAAAAAAAGGCCTGCTATTGCAGGCCTTTTTGTTTTTCTCACTGAGATCCTATTAACACACTCAGGTACAGGCTTCTGGTGACTGCTCTTTAGGTTGCTCCACTTCTGGAACAATACGCAGATCGTCGTCTTTCACTTCGATAGACACCACGCCACCTTTGTCCGCCAATACCCCGAACAAGACCAATTCAGCCAGTGGCTTTTTAACCTTCTCCTGAATGATCCGAGCCATGGGCCGAGCACCCATTTTTTCATCGTAACCATTGAGGGACAGCCATTCGCGGGCTTCGTCGCTGATCTCCAGGGTAATCTTCTTGTCATCCAACTGATGTTGGAGCTCCATAAGAAATTTATCCACCACGGTCTTGATAACCTCGATAGACAAACTACCAAACTGAACAATACCATCCAGACGGTTCCGGAACTCAGGCGTAAACGATCGTTTGATCGCCTCCATTCCATCCGTCGAATGATCTTGCTTGGTAAAACCAATGGAAGCGCGGCTCATGGATTCTGCCCCGGCATTGGTGGTCATGATCAGTACCACATTGCGGAAATCCGCCGTGCGCCCATTGTTGTCAGTGAGCGAGCCGTGATCCATTACTTGCAGCAAGAGGTTAAACACGTCCGGGTGCGCTTTCTCAATCTCGTCCAGCAGCACAACGCAGTGAGGCTGTTTAGTGACAGCATCCGTGAGTAAACCGCCCTGGTCGAATCCTACATAGCCTGGAGGGGCACCAATTAAGCGGGAGACCGTATGCCTTTCCATATACTCAGACATATCAAAGCGAACAAGCTCAACGCCCATGGCTTTAGACAATTGTTTACAGAGCTCTGTTTTACCTACCCCGGTGGGACCAGCAAACAGGAAGGAGCCAATGGGCTTCTCGTGGTTGGTTAATCCGGCACGGGACAGCTTTATGGCCGATGAGATTGAACTAATAGCCTCCTCCTGCCCGAAAACAGTCATGCGCAAGGTATCTTCGAGTTTCGATAAGAGCTGTTTGTCATCTGATGACACTGTTTTTGGCGGAACTCGCGCTATTTTGGCGATGATCGCCTCAATATCTCTTACACCAATAACTTTCTTCCGCTTTGACTCTGACAAGAGCTGCTGATAAGCCCCGGCTTCATCAATAACATCGATCGCTTTATCGGGCATAAAACGGTCACTAATGTATTTGCTTGCCAATTCAGCCGCAGATTTGAGGGCAGTATCGGTATATTTGAGCTTGTGATGCTGCTCGAAACGACTCTTCAAACCGCGCAGAATCTTGTAGGTGTCGTCCACGGAGGGTTCATTAACATCAATTTTCTGGAACCGGCGCGAAAGCGCGCGATCCTTATCGAAAATACCTCGATATTCCTGAAAGGTGGTAGAGCCAATACAGCGCAAATCGCCACTGGTGAGCATCGGCTTCAAGAGGTTGGACGCATCCATAACACCGCCGGATGCGGCTCCTGCGCCAATAATGGTATGGATTTCGTCGATAAATAAAACAGCATGTTCGCGTTTTTTCAGTTCAGCAAGTAAACCTTTAAAGCGTTTTTCAAAATCACCGCGATATTTTGTTCCTGCCAGCAGAGAACCCAGATCTAGAGAGTAAACTGTACTATGTGCCAAAACGTCCGGTACTTCATTATCGATGATTTTTTTCGCCAAACCCTCGGCGATGGCAGTTTTACCAACGCCGCTTTCACCCACCAGTAAGGGGTTATTTTTACGGCGACGCGCCAATACCTGTATAACACGTTCCACTTCATAATCGCGCCCTACCAGAGGGTCGATTCGGCCTTGCTCCGCCTGTTCATTTAAATTAGTGGCATAGGCATCCAGCGGATTTTGCTGGCCACCTTCGCCTGCAACAGCTGCGGCTTCGTCTTCGGTCTGTTCGTTACCCGCCTCGGAGGAACCACTGCTGCCCGATACTTTAGAAATTCCGTGGGTGATAAAATTAACGACATCTATCCGAGCCACACTCTGCTGTTTGAGGTAGTAAACAGCCTGGCTTTCCTGTTCGCTAAAAATCGCGACCAGTACATTTGCGCCGGTTACTTCGTTTTTACCGGAAGATTGCACATGAAAGACAGCGCGTTGCAACACGCGTTGAAAACCCAAGGTAGGTTGCGTTTCACGTTCTTCATCATCGTCGGGAATTAAGGGCGTTGTTGAATCGACGAATTCAGCTAAATCTCGCCGTAAAATCCCCAGATCAGCACCACATGCTCGTAGCACACTCGCAGCAGATTCATTATCCAATAAAGCGAGCAATAAATGCTCAACAGTCATAAATTCATGACGTTTAGATCGCGCACCCTTAAATGCCGTATTCAAAGTTGTTTCTAACTCTTTACTCAGCATTGTCTTTTCACCTAATCATTTACCTTAACGCTACCTTACAGCTACCTTTGGCGCGAAAACGTAAAATTATTTACTGATTCGAATTCATTCAGAATCACCATCATCACATGCTTCGATCTCACAAAGGAGAGGATGTTCACTTTGTCGAGCATACTGATTTACTTGCGCCGCTTTTGTTTCTGCAACATCTCGAGAGTAAATACCGCATACTCCCTTCCCTTTTGTATGAACAGTAAGCATTACGTGCGTTGCCTGCTCTCGGTTCATGTAAAAAAAAGTTTCCAATATTTCTACGACAAACTCCATCGGGGTGTAGTCATCGTTTAACAGTACTACTTTGTATAGCGGAGGCTTTTTCAAGCGCGGTTTTTCTTCCTGAACCGCTATACCTCCGTCAATGACGGATTCGGACTCGTCATCTTTACTTAATGTTAGTTGAAGATTTTTAAGTTTACCCATGGGAACACACCAACCGTACAAAACGTTCTAGATGAAGATATTAACTGAACCAAATGAACGCAAACAGCACAGTTTGAGTAAAAACTTGACAATGTCTTCGTTGTTGGTTACAAAGTATTCAATCCGTCAGGATGACAGATGTTGTATAACAATAATCGAAACACCCTATGGACCTATATGGGTGCAGAGCAACGTAATTAAAGGGGCCGAGCTATGCCTACCGGAACCGTAAAGTGGTTTAACAACGCCAAGGGTTTTGGATTCATCCTGCCAGATGGCGGTGGTGAAGATCTTTTCGCGCATTATTCCTCCATTGATATGGAGGGTTACAGAACACTCAAAGCTGGACAAGCTGTTACCTTCGAAACAGAACAAGGTGACAAAGGCCTGCACGCCAAACAGATAAAAGTGGTCAAAGAATCCTCAGCCGAGACAAGGCCTGATGAGCCGGTTGAAGAAAGAGAAAGTTTGTTAGCAGAAACGTAGTATTAACTGCCTATTTAACTAACACCCTACTTTAAACAAAGCCTTTACCTCCCTGAAGATAAAGGCTTTTTTTGCTGCCTGCTCCTTAGAGCTAGAGCGAATCGATAATAGTGTTTAGCGTCTCACTCGGGCGCATCGCTGCACTGGCGCGATTTGCGTCCGGCCGGTAATAGCCGCCAATATCCATCGCGTTACCTTGTGCGCCGTTCAACTCCGCCACGATCTTTTCTTCATTCTCCAGCAAGGCTTTGGCCAGCGGTGAGATTTTCGCTTTAAGCTCAGAATCTTCGTCCTGCGCTGCCAACGCTTCTGCCCAGTACATCGCCAGATAAAAATGACTGCCGCGGTTATCAAGCTCGCCCACTTTACGAGAAGGAGACTTATTGGTGTCCAAGAAGCGCGCCGTTGCTGCATCCAGGGTGGTAGCCAGCACCTTCGCTTTAGGCTTGCTGTGCACTTCACTGAAGTGTTCAAAGGATGCAGCCAGTGCAAGGAACTCTCCCAGAGAATCCCAGCGCAAGTGGTTTTCCTGTTCAAATTGCTGCACGTGCTTGGGGGCTGAGCCGCCGGCACCCGTCTCAAACAGACCGCCGCCATTCATCAGTGGCACAATAGACAGCATTTTCGCACTGGTACCCAGTTCCAGGATCGGGAACAAATCGGTGAGGTAGTCTCGTAAAACATTACCTGTTACAGAAATGGTATCCAGGCCTTCTTTAATGCGCTCCAGTGAGTACTGTGTAGCCTCAACCGGCGCTTTGATCAGAAGCTCCAAACCGCTGGTGTCGTGCTCTGGCAGATAGGCGTTCACTTTGGCGATAAGCTGCGCGTCATGCGCACGATTTTCATCCAGCCAGAACACCGCTGGATTACCCGTTGCACGCGCTCGGTTAACTGCGAGCTTTACCCAGTCCTGAATTGGCGCATCTTTTACCTGACACATTCTGAAGATATCGCCTTGTTCAACGTCGTGCTCCATTAAAACAGTACCCGAAGCGTCAACTACCTGAATTTTACCGGCAGCTGCCATTTCGAAAGTCTTGTCATGAGAACCATACTCTTCGGCTTTCTGAGCCATCAAACCAACATTGGGCACCGAGCCCATGGTGGTTGGGTCAAACGCACCGTGCTTCTTACAGAAATCGATGGTTGCCTGGTAAACACCTGCATAGCAGCGGTCAGGAATAACCGCCTTGGTGTCTGCTTGCTTGCCATCTGGCCCCCACATCTGCCCGGAACCGCGAATCATAGCTGGCATCGATGCATCAATGATGATGTCGCTGGGCACATGCAAGTTGGTTATGCCCTTATCGGAGTCCACCATTGCAAGCGGCGGCTTGGTGTCATAACAAGCCGCCAGATCAGCCTCTACTTCAGCTTTCTTGGCCGCGTCCAGGCCCTGTATCTTGCTGTATACATCGCCGATACCATTGTTGGCATCAACACCTATGCTGTCGAATAAAGCCGCGTGCTTGTCGAACACTGGCTTGTAGAAGACTTTTACTGCATGGCCAAAGATAATTGGGTCAGAAACCTTCATCATGGTGGCTTTCATATGCAGAGAGAACAGCACGCCCTGCTCTTTTGCACTGCCAATTTCAGCTGCGATGAAATCGCACAATGCCTTTTTACTCATTACAGAAGAGTCGATAACCTCTCCTGCTTGCAGGGCCAAACCCTGCTTCAATATGGTTTCGCTGTCACCGCTAACAAATTTGATCGCTGCGGTGGTGGCATCTGAGAGCGTTACAGACTGCTCACTGCCGTAAAAATCACCATCGCTCATTGAGGCAACATGAGATTGACTATCGGTGGCCCAAGCTCCCATGGAATGTGGATTCTTGCGTGCATAAGCCTTAACGGACGCCGGTGCACGGCGGTCTGAGTTACCTTCTCGAAGAACCGGGTTTACCGCACTGCCCTTAATTTTGTCGTAGCGCGTTTTTACATCCTTGTCTTCATCAGATTGCGGGTCTTCCGGGTAGTCTGGCAGTGCATAGCCTTGAGCCTGAAGCTCCTTAATCACCGCCTGCAACTGCGGTATAGAGGCACTGATATTGGGTAATTTGATGATGTTAGCCTGAGGCGTTTTTGCCATTTCACCCAAGAGTGTTAGAGCGTCTTCCTGCTTCTGCTCGTCCGTAAGGTAGTCAGAGAAATTGGCGATAATACGACCGGACAGAGAAATGTCTTTTGTTTCAACTGCAATATCTGAAGCGCTGGCAAAGGCCTGGATAATGGGTAGTAATGAGTAAGTCGCCAATGCAGGGGCTTCATCGGTTTCAGTGTAAATAATGGTAGGTTTATCTGACATTCTCTGTACCTTCTAATCGAGATAACAATTAAGCGCGTGCCACATAGCTGTGGCGTACAATTTTGTGGGTAAACAAAACTATCTGCCGGGACGCGGAGGAATTTTTCGGAGATATCCGTAAAATGGGCGGAGATTATAACAGCTCTTCAGTGTCTTCGTTAAGCGAGGGCGCCATTGATTGGATCATCGTGGCTGCTATGCCACCTGCAGTGCAAATCTGCTGCGTTAAGCCTCGCCCTGTGGCGAGGCACGCGGTAACTTAAACCTAACCAGAGCTTCCCCTGGGCACCATAATGTGGCATAGATGGCTGAAATTCTTCTTTTAAATAAACCTTTCAATTGTCTCAGCCAGTTCAGTGATGATGAAGGCCGTAAAACACTTGCAGACGTAGTGGCAAATGCAAAGCTAAACCTGAGCGATTTCTACCCCGCAGGAAGGTTGGATTTTGACTCCGAGGGTTTATTGCTACTGACTAATCACGGCCAACTTCAACATCGCATTAGCAACCCCTTCCAAAAAATGGAAAAAACCTATTGGGCGCAGGTTGAAGGACAAGTAGAGCCGGCTGCTCTGGAACGATTCAGAAAAGGCCTGAGTTTAAATGATGGCCCCACCAAGCCCGCCAAAATTCAAAAAATTTCCCCGCCCTTGGTGTGGCAGCGCAGACCTCCCATCAGGTCACGCAAAAATACGTGTACGGAATGGCTTGAGATAAAACTTACCGAAGGGCGTAACAGACAAGTGCGGCGTATGACCGCAGCCATTGGCCACCCTACTTTAAGACTAATCCGTGTGGCCATCGGCCACTGGCAGCTAGGCACCTTACAACCGGGTGAGTTCCGCAGCGAAACCGTCAACCTGCCCAAAGCCATCGAACACAAACAAAAACGAAAAAAACCAAAGAGAGCGATAAAAAAATGAGCTGGTATCCTCACCTCACCGTTGCAACAATCGTCGAAAAAGACAGCAGATTTCTCTGTGTTGAAGAAAATGATAATAGTGGACTGGTTATCAACCAGCCAGCAGGTCACGTGGAAAAAAACGAAACCTTAATTGATGCCGCTGTGCGGGAAACTCTTGAGGAAACTCAATGGCAGGTCGAAGTGACAAGCATTCTTGGCAACTCCCTGTTTACATCCCCAACAAATAACACCACCTATTTCCGAACCACATTTATTGCGAAAGCCATCGAGTTTAAGGGGGCTCAAAAGCTGGACAGTGACATTGAACGGGTGCTCTGGCTTACATTCGACGAAATACTAGAAAGAAAAAAACGCTTGCGTAGCCCCATGGTGCTGGAAGATCTGTATCGTTATAAAAAAGGGGAAAGCTATCCCCTTAATTTAATTCATCATTTCTAGAAAGGTGAACCTTGTCCTTATAGTAAGACCAGGCTATTTTCCTGCTGCAGAGTATTTAATGCCGATTAACACGGTTTAATCCGTTTAATGCAGCAACGCGATAGGCTTCAGCCATTGTGGGATAATTAAATGTGCTGTTGGCAAAATAATTAATGGAGTTGGCCTTTCCTGTCTGATCCATCACTGCCTGCCCAATATGGACGATTTCAGAAGCCTCGGCACCAAAACAATGAATCCCCAGAATTTCGTGGGTATCTATGTGGAACAATATTTTTAACATACCCACATCTTCGCCGCTGATCTGGCCCCGTGCCGTATCCCTAAAAAATGCCCTGCCCACTTCATAAGGCACTTTAGCTTTCGTTAATTCAACCTCAGTTTTACCGACCGAGCTGATTTCCGGAATGGTATAAATGCCTGTAGGCGCATTTTCTACAAACCGTACGCCTTTACCCAACATCGCATCGACCACGGAGCGCCCCTGATCGTATGATGCACTTGCCAAACTTGGCCAGCCGATCACATCTCCAGCAGCATAAATATTCTCTACCTTTGTTCTATAGTTACGATCTACCGTTAGCTGGCCTCGATGATTGGCTTCGAGGCCGGCGTTTTCCAAAGCGAGGCCATCGGTATTACCGGTGCGACCGTTACACCACAGCAGGGCATCTGCACGAATACGTTTGCCAGATAGCAGCTTTAATACAACACCGTGCTCAGTGCTTTCGATAGCCTCATGAGCTTCGTTATGCCGCACCATTACACCATTACTGCGAAGGTGGTAACTGAGAGCATCACTGATTTCATCATCCAAAAACGATAACAGGCGATCGCGGCCATTAATCAGATCGACCTTTAAGCCAAGCCCGGAAAAAATAGAGGCATATTCACAACCGATCACACCCGCACCAAAAATAATTAAGGTGCGTGGGGTATGCTGCATGTTCAGAATCGTGTCACTGTCGTAGACGCGTGGGTGAGAAAAATCAATTTCGGGCGGGTGGTAGGGCCTGGAGCCTGTGGCAATAAGAATATTTTTTGCCACAATGACATCGCGAGCACCCTGCTCATCCCTTACTTGCACTTCATTTTTACTTAAAAAACTCGCAAAGCCGTTATGCACCTGAACGCGATTACGACTAAAAAATTCAGTATGTAACTTAATCTGTTTGGGTATTACTTCAGACGCAGCCGAGAGGATACGTGGATAAGTCAATGGCTGGTTGTCGGCAATATGCCTAAACAAAGGATGAGACTTGTAACGAATAGCCTGCTTAACTGCGTTCCTCAAAGCCTTTGAGGGAATGGTTCCTTTGTGGGTGCAGTTACCGCCAAGCGCTGCTTGAGCATCTACCACCCCCACTTTCATTTTATTTTTAACACCAGCCATGGCTGCCGACTCTCCTGCCGGGCCAGCCCCAATCACCAGTAAATCATATTCGTAATCAGCCATGAAAATTCCTCAGGGTGTTATCTTTTGCTTGCGTCGTATGCTAATGCAACTTGTTTAGTTTTTTCTTCCACCGCTTGACGCTCTTGTTCTTCTTCACACTTCTGAGTATCGCCCCCACAGATCTCACACTCACCGTCAATGCCTACGGCAGACAAACCGCCACACGATCCTTTTATGGGTTTATTACTAAAGATTACACCCACTGCCATGCCAGCAACCACCAGCAGTAATACGATAAATGCCAAGATGTACTCAATCACATTTTCACCCTGTATTGCTCAAATTGCGGCGATGCCTTTGTAATAAAAGTATCTCCACTATGCATAATAAAAAAGGCAGCAAGCCCTTCATTTACACTCAATTGATACGCTTTTTCCGGCCCCAAAACTGTCAATGCGGTAGCCAAACCATCGGCCTCCGCAGCGGAAGGCGCCACCACTGTTACTGACGCCAGCTTATGAGTGACCGGCTTACCCGTATGGGGGTCGATGGTATGCGAAAAGCGCTGGCCATCAATTTCAATATAGTTGCGGTAATCTCCCGACGTGGCAATTCCAGCTTTTTCCGCAGAAATAGCCTCCACAACTCCCGTTTGCGTTAGCGTCGGCTGCTCTATACCTATGCGCCATAATACACCTGCAGGATTGTGACCCGAAACTGCCAGCTCGCCACCAAGCTCAATCATATAATCGTTGATATTAAGGCTGTGAAATAGCTCAGCAATAGCATCGGCACCATAGCCCTTTGCAATAGCCGATAAATCAATCGTAACGGGTTTGAACTTGGTAACTTGTCGCCGCTGCGCATCCAAGCGAATAAATTGAAAGCCAACGCGTTTTTTAACTTCCGCCAATTGCGCATCATCAGGCTGTAATTGTTCTCGCTCTTGCGGCCCAAACCCCCACAAATTAACCAGCGGCCCCACAGTAACATCGAAAGCAGAATCACTCAGTATGCTTATCTGTTCACTCAAGGCCAGAATATCGAAGAGCGCCTGAGACACAATGGTCGGCTGCTGATGCTCAACCTGGTTGAGCATAGAAAGCTCGGAATCTGGAATGTAGGTCGACATCACCTGATTAACATTTTCCAGTAATTTATCTACCTGCATCTGCAGCGCACTTTCGGCCACGACAACATGAGGCCCCACCACCGCAGTGATGTGGTAAGTGGTGCCCATAGTGTGCCCTTCAAGCTGATAAACCTGACTTTCCGGTTTGCTATCACAAGCATACAGCACAAAAAAACAAAGCGAGGCCAGGGCTACCGGTCTCGCTTTGCTTATGGCTTTTATTAAAAAGCGAATGTTGAGAACCATAAAGACTTATTGACTAGCCTCCAAAATCGTCCAGCATAATATTCTCATCTTCCACACCGAGATCTTTCAGCATTTTTATTACCGCCGCATTCATCATGGGGGGACCGCACATATAGAATTCACAATCTTCTGGAGCCGGGTGATCTTTAAGGTATTCATCATAAAGGACGTTATGAATAAAACCCGTGAGACCTTCCCAGTTATCTTCGGGCTGAGGGTCCGAAAGCGCCACACTCCAATTGAAGTTTTCATTTTCTTCCGCCAGCTGGTCGTATTCTTCCTGATAAAACATTTCACGTAATGAACGGGCGCCGTACCAGAAAGACATTTTGCGCTTGCTGTTAAGCCTGCGCAGCTGATCGAATATATGAGAGCGCATAGGCGCCATTCCCGCACCACCGCCGATAAACACCATCTCGGCATCAGTATCTTTTGCGAAGAACTCACCAAATGGACCGTATACAGCGATTTTGTCACCCGGCTTCATGTTAAATACATAGGAAGACATAATGCCCGGTGGAATCCCCTGAGAACGGGGCGGTGGCGTCGCGATACGAATATTAAACTTTACTACGCCTTTTTCTTCCGGGTAGTTGGCCATTGAATAAGCACGGATGGTGGGCTCATTCACTTTTGACTCCATATTAAAGAAGCCAAAACGCTCCCAGTCACCGCGATACTCTTCTTGAATATCAAAGTCAGCATATTTAACGTGATGTGGAGGACATTCAAGCTGAACATACCCACCAGCACGGAAATCTACACTTTCGCCTTCTGGTAGTTTCAAGGTGAGTTCTTTAATAAACGTGGCGACATTGGGATTTGATTCAACAGTACACTCCCACTGTTTGACACCGAATACCTCCTCGTCCACCTCAACCTTCATGTCTTCCTTAACGGCCACCTGGCAACTCAAACGCCAGCCTTCGCGCTCTTCGCGCTTGGTAAAGTGCGAAGCTTCTGTTGGCAGCATAGAGCCACCACCGCTAGTCACTTTACATTTGCACTGTGCGCAGGTTCCACCGCCGCCACAAGCAGAAGCTAAGAACAGATTATTTGCTGCAAGGGTTTGCAACAACTTGCCTCCCGCAGGAACGGTAATATTTTTTTCGCCGTTAACTTCAATATTGACGTCACCAGAGTTCACCAGCTTGGATCGCGCGCCCAGAATAATAGCTACCAGCGCCAACACGATTACGGTGAACATGATCACACCAAGGATTATTTCAATACTCATGTTCTATTTATTCCTCGCTGCTTACAGTGAAATGCCGCCGAATGACATAAAGCCTAAAGACATCAAGCCAACTACGATGAAGGTTATACCTAAACCCTCCAGCCCCTTAGGTACGTCGCTGTATTTCATTTTCTCGCGAATACCTGCCAAGGCTGTGATCGCAAGCGCCCAACCAACACCGGAACCGGCACCGAATACAACGCTTTCGCCAAAAGAATAATCCCGCTCAACCATGAACAGCGAACCACCGAGGATGGCACAGTTCACGGTGATTAACGGCAGGAACACACCCAATGCGTTATAAAGTGCAGGCACATATTTATCGAGAAACATCTCCAAAATTTGCACGAGTGCAGCAATAACACCGATATAACTGATTAGACCCAAGAAGCTTAAATCAACATTTGGCAACCCGGCCCACGCCAGCGCCCCATCAGCGAGAAAATAGGTATAGAGCAAGTTGTTTACCGGAACAGTGATGGTTTGCACCACCACAACCGCGACACCAAGACCAAAGGAAGACTCAACCTTCTTCGAAACGGCCAGGAAGGTACACATCCCCAGGAAGAAGGCCAAGGCCATATTTTCTATGAAAATAGAGCGTATAAATAATGAAATCATGGCTTCCATTTATACAGCCTCCCCAGGTTTGGTATTGGGTGCAATTTTAAAATCGGCTTTTTCTACTTGCGCAGGTTTGTAGGCTCGAATTGCCCAGATAAACAGGCCGATCAGGAAGAATGCACTTGGTGGCAGCAGCAACATACCATTGGGTACATACCACCCGCCGTTGTTTACCGTCTGCATGATTTCTACGCCGAACAAGGCACCGGCACCAAACAGCTCACGCACAACTGCCAGCGCAAGCAACATTGCACTGTAGCCCAGGCCATTGCCCAAACCATCAAGGAAGCTGGCTACCGGTGGGTTCTTCATGGCAAACGCTTCGGCTCGCCCCATTACGATACAGTTAGTGATAATCAAGCCAACAAATACAGAGAGCTGCTTGCTAATGTCATAAGCCACAGCTTTTAGTACCTGATCCACTAGAATTACCAGGGAAGCAATTACCGTCATTTGTACAATAATTCGAATGTTATTGGGAATGTGACGACGAATAATTGAGACAAACAAATTAGAAAATGACACCACTGTTGTAAGTGCAATACACATAACGATGGTAACTTTCAAACTACTGGTTACCGCAAGAGCCGAACAGATTCCGAGAATCTGCAAGCCAATGGGGTTGTTATCTAAAATGGGCTTAAATAAAAGGTCTTTTACTTTCATAAACTACGCCTCCCCTGCTTTAAGCTTGTTGAGGAAAACACTGTAGCCATTCTCGCCCAACCAAAATTTAATCATGTGATCGACACCAACGCTGGTCAATGTGGCACCGGATAAGCCGTCCACCTTGTACTGTGCTCCTGCGCTGCCAGGGGCAACACTGCCTTTTATAACAGTGAACGCTACAGAGCCGTCGGAAGAATATATTTCTTTACCCTCCCACAAAGCCTTCCATTTGGGGTTTTCAATTTCCGCGCCAAGCCCCGGCGTTTCTTTATGATCATAAAAACCCAGGCCAACCACAGTGTTCATGTCGGCTTCAAGTGCGAGAAAGCCGTACATGGTGCCCCAAAGGCCGTAACCTGAAATAGGCAGAATCACTTTTTCCAGGCCACTATCGCCGTTAACCAGGTAGACCTTGGCAAACTTTTCTCTGCGAGAAAGGCTGGCAAGATCTTCCTCAGCTGATAAGGCATCCGATAATTTCGGATCTTTTACCGCTGCGCGTTGATCGTAGCTGGCAGCATCAATGTCACTGCTAAACTGGCCAGTTTCTAGATCTACAATTTTTGTTTCGATGGCGCCAAACAAATCATCAACCCGCTTGCCCTCTTCCAGCAATCCCGCCGCTGCAAGAATATTGCGCTTAAAGTCCAGCTCTTTGTTGGCTATTTGTAGAGGCTTGAGTACCACCGATGCAGTGGACACAACTACCGAGCATACGATACACAGCAGTAACGCGACCGTTATGGTCTTCTTAATCGAATCGTTATTAGCCACGTGCTAACCTCCGCTTGACGTTCGCCTGAATCACAAAGTGATCGATAAGTGGAGCAAAAAGGTTGGCAAAAAGAATCGCCAGCATCATGCCTTCCGGGTAGGCCGGGTTAACCACGCGAATGGTCACCACCATGAAACCAATAAGAGCACCAAACCACCAGCGGCCAGCATTAGTCATGGAGGCTGATACCGGGTCGGTGGTCATAAAGAACAAACCAAAGGCATAGCCACCTAGAACCATGTGCCACCAAAATGGCATATCAAACATGGGGTTAGAGTCGGAACCAATGGCGTTGTACAACAGCACTGTTGCGATAGTACCGACCAGGGTACCAAGTACGATTCGCCACGAGGCTATTCCGGTCACAAGCAGTACAACACCACCAAGAATCAAAGCCAGTGTTGAGGTTTCACCAATGGAGCCCTGCATTTGACCAAAGAAGGCATCAAGCCAGGTCAACTGAGAATTCAACACTTCCATCCCCTGCTGAGCCGCAACAGAAAGCGCGGTGGCTCCTGTAAAGCCATCCACCGCAGTCCATACGGCTTCGCCGGACATGGATGCCGGATAAGCAAAGAACAGGAAGGCCCGGCCGGTAAGCGCGGGGTTGAGAAAGTTTTTACCGGTACCGCCAAATACTTCTTTACCCAGTACTACACCGAAGCTGATACCCAAAGCCGCTTGCCACAAGGGCAAACTGGGCGGGCATGTGAGAGCAAAGAGAATCGACGTAACGAAAAAGCCTTCGTTAATTTCGTGGCCGCGCTTCATGGCGAACAACACTTCCCAAAAACCACCCACCACAAACACTGTGACATAGATGGGCAGAAAGAACGCAGCACCGTATATAAAGTTATCCCAGGCACTAGAGGGGTCATGCCCGGCTAGCAGGCCGATGACAGCTCCGTGCCATCCGCTAATGGACTCTGCGCCAATGGATGCCAGATAAGAGTTAGCCTGGAATCCCAGGTTATACATGCCATAGAACATGGCAGGAAAAACACAGAGCCACACCATAATCATGACACGCTTCAGGTCGATACCATCGCGCACATGGGAGGTGGTTTTTGTGACATCACTTGGCTGAAAGAAAATGGTGTCGGCCGCTTCGTAAAGCGCGTACCACTTTTCCAGTTTTCCGCCCTTGTGAAAGTGCGGCTCCATATTGTCGAGGATGTTACGTAAAAATTTCATACTGATCAGCCCTCCTTCTCGATACGTGTAAGGTTATCGCGAAGAATCGGGCCAAACTCGTATTTGCCAGAGCAAACAAAACTACACAATGCCAAATCCTCTTCATCCAATTCCAGGCAGCCAAGTAACTGCGCCTGTTCGGTATCGCCAACGATCAATGCTCGCAACAGTTGCGTAGCGAGAATATCCAGTGGCATTACCTTTTCGTAAGAACCGATGGGCACCATGGCCCGTTCGCTACCATTTGCGGAGGTAGTAAAGTCGAATTTCTTTCCTTTAAATAAACTGGAAATATAAATAGGCAGGGCCGAAAAACGCTTGAAACCAGGAACCACGAAATGCACAAACGGCCTTTCGCGACCTTCCAGTAAAACACTCACCTGGTTATGGTAACGCCCCAAATAAGCCATTGGGCCGTACGAATTGCGGCCACCGAATACAGAACCCGATATAAGGCGGTTTTCTCCGCTCTTAAGCTGGCCGGCAGTCAGTTCTTCCAGGTTGGCACCCACCAGAGTGCGAACTAAGCGTGGCTCTTCTACCTGAGGGCCAGCCAGAGATACAACTCGCTCAGCGTTCAGCACACCCGTTGTGAACAGCTCACCAATAGCTGCTACATCCTGATAGCCCACAGACCATGCAACCTTATTGACACTCACCGGCGCAAGAAAGTGCATATGGGTGCCGACATTACCTGCCGGGTGCACACCGCCAAATGCCTGATATTTGATATTTGCAAGCTCAAGCTGAGGAATATCGCTGCCGGAAGCATGAGAGACAAATAGCGTGCCCTCGGTTAAGCGAGACAGAACAGCAAGACCATTCTTAAAGCTCTCCGCTTTCTCCTTAATGATTACCGCAGGGTCAGCTGCCAATGGGTTGGTATCCATCACACTGACAAAAACAGCTGAGGGCAACGAGTCTATGGCAGGCACCTTGCTGAATGGTCGAGCGCGAATGGCTGTCCACAAACCCGAATCCACAAGGTTTGCCACGACTTTCTCGCGCGCTAAGGTCGCCAGTTGATCGACGCTGTAACTTGCAAATGTTTCGTGATCATCGCCTTCTACATCGATCACCACTGACTGCAATACACGCTGGCTGCCACGATTGACGGCGGCAACCGTTCCGGCCGCAGGCGCTGTATAACGAACACCTTGAGTTTTTTTATCAGTGAAAAGAAGTTGCCCCTTTTTCACAGTATCGCCCACTTGAACTGCCATGGTCGGTTTCATTCCGTGATAATCGAAACCAATGACAGCTACTGAACGTACCGCAGGACCATCTTCGATGGATTGCCGGGGCTCCCCGGTGATGGGTAAATCCAATCCGCGACGGATCTTTATCATACGTCTTTGCCTAAAGTTTGAAATGATTGTAATTGAAACTGCTAAAACACACTGAAGACCTGAACCCTCAGGCGGCATTCGACAATGTATTTGAAATCAGTTGGCCGTATTTATTCCTTTTGATCTCGGCTTAATCCACATCCCAGTGGATGAATGCAAACTTGTATGCTGTTGCCCGGCGAAGCGGCAATTTTTGATGAGTAACACAGCAAAGAATAGAACAAGTTAGCGAAAAATATGCGGAAGCGTTGCAAGCTAGCCCAAATAATCGCCAGTGATGGCAACGACCCAAAAAAATCGCGCCAATTATAAGGAGGCACGGCCTGTAAGGCTAGACAATCCACCAAAAAAACCCAAGAAACATAAGACCTTAGAGGAAACATGTCGTTTTTTACATTAGCGACAACAGTCATTCATTTTTAATCACTCCGGGCACAGCTCATTTTCAAGCCCGTGTGGGACCGGTCTGCGTTCTAATATGAGGCAAGTGCACCGCATTGACAACAAAATCCAATTTGCTTGAGGCAGCGAGCATTCATTAGAATCCACACCCCGTTGCCGCTTTCTTAAGAACCCAATGACCTCTCAAAGCCCAAGCACACCCACTTTACCCAGTAAACCTGGCGACAAACGCTCTTGGGGGAACCTCCCTGGGCACTCATGCAACGCTTATGTTATTGCACAAAGCGTGCTGAATAGCGGCAAAAATACTCTAGTCATTGCTCCGGACATGTCCACGGCAGATATTTATCGTCGGGATATCGCTTTTTTGCTCAAGGACCGGGACAAAGCGCCGCGAGTAATGCTGTTCAATGATTGGGAAACCCTGCCCTACGACAGTTTCTCTCCTCATCAGGACATTATTTCCGAGCGTATGCGCTGCCTCTACCACATGAATGATAGCCGACAATGTGTCGTGGTTGTTGCAGCAACCACATTGATGCAACGCTTACCTCCGGTTGAGTTTCTGCTGGCAAAAAGCTTGATACTGAGGCTTGAGGACAAACTCTCCAGAGAAGACTTCAGGGAAAAGCTTGTTAATGCCGGCTATACCTCGGTGGATATGGTTTATCAGCATGGCGAGTTTGCCGTGCGTGGCTCACTCATTGACGTATACCCTATGGGCAGCCGCGCGGCGTATCGCATAGAGCTTTTTGACGACACGGTGGACTCACTAAGAGAATTCGACCCCGAAAGTCAGCGCACAATAGAAAAAGTCGAGCAGATTGAACTGCTGCCAGGAAAAGAATTTCCACTGGACAAACCAGGCATCTCCGCCTTTAAACATCGCTGGCATGAAGCCTTCGATGTAGACCACCATGCTTGCCCGGTGTATCAGGATGTGAGCGCGGGGCTCTCTCCGGCCGGGGTGGAGTACTATCTACCCCTGTTCTTCGACGAAACGGTATCACTATTTGACTACCTGCCAACAAATTGCGAAGACACCCTTGTTTTTGTGCACCAGCAGGTGCCGGCGGCCATTGAAAACTACTGGCGAGATGTGGAGCAGCGCTTTGAAAGCCGCAGTGGCGATATCGAGCGGCCGGTACTGCCAAGCCATAAGGCCTTCCACCCTGCAGCCGACATTTATTCCCTGCTGAAAAACTATCCTCGCGTATTTCTGAACCAGGAGAGCCTGGAAGAAAGTGCTGGCAACACAAATTTTGCCTTCAGCCCTGCTCCCGCGCTTGCCATCGATAGCAAAGCCAGCAACCCACTGCACTTGCTTGAGAATTTTCTGCTCGAAACAAACAAAAGGCTGCTGCTCTGTGCTGAAAGTGCAGGCCGCAAAGAAACCATCAGCGAGCATTTGCAACGAATAGACGTTAAGGCAGACGAGCTGGACAGCATCTCAGCGTTTCTGAACGGCGATAGCAGCATAGGCATTACCATCGCCGACATAGACAGCACAGTTAACATTAATGACCCCGCGATTATCCTGGTTGCCGAACAGCAACTGTTCGGCAATCGCATTTCGCAAAAACGGCGCAGGCAAAAAGCCAGTGAAGATGCCGCCGACAATGTGATAAAGAACCTCACAGAACTTAAATTGGATGCTCCCGTTGTTCACCTTGAACACGGCGTGGGTCGATACAAGGGCTTGCAAACCATAGAACACGACGGACAGGCAGACGAGTTTCTGGTGCTCAACTACGCCAACGACACCAAGCTTTATGTTCCCGTCGCCAACTTACACTTAATCAGCCGCTACAGTGGCTCAGAAGAAAGTCTGGCCCCCTTGCATAGACTGGGTAGCGAAGTTTGGCAGCGAGCGAAACGCAAAGCTGCCGAACAAATACGCGATGTAGCTGCTGAACTGCTGGACATCTACGCCAAGCGAAAAGCGCGAAAAGGCTTTGCCCACAGCAACCCACGGGAGGCTTACGAGCTCTTCAGTGCGGGCTTTCCCTTTGAAGAAACACCGGATCAGGAAACGGCCATCAACGCCGTGCGTGACGACATGCTCTCAGCTCAACCCATGGACAGGCTGGTTTGTGGAGACGTAGGTTTCGGTAAAACTGAAGTTGCCATGCGCGCGGCATTCATTGCGGTACAAAACGGCAAACAAGTGGCGGTACTGGTGCCCACCACCCTTCTGGCCCAACAGCACTTCGACAACTTTAAAGACCGCTTTGCCGACTGGCCGGTAAACACCGAAGTGGTTTCAAGGTTCCGCAGCACCAAAGAGCTGGAAGGCGTACAAAAGAAAATTGAATCCGGCGGCGTAGACATTGTCATTGGCACGCACAAGCTGATTCAAGGTGGCATCAAATACGCAAACCTTGGACTGCTGATTATCGACGAAGAGCACCGCTTTGGTGTTCGTCAGAAGGAAGCATTGAAAGCACTGCGTACCGAGGTGGATATCCTCACCTTAACCGCAACCCCCATCCCCAGAACCTTGAACATGGCCATGTCAGGCATTCGAGATTTAAGTATTATAGCCACCCCGCCAGCAAAACGCCTTTCAGTAAAAACCTTTGTAAGACAAGCAGACGAAAACCTGGTGAAAGAAGCTGTACTGCGGGAAATTTTGCGCGGTGGTCAGGTTTACTTCCTGCACAATGAAGTAAAAACCATTGAGCGACGGGCTGCGGAACTGCAAGAACTCATTCCAGAAGCGCGGATAGGTATTGGCCATGGACAAATGCGCGAGCGCGAGCTCGAAGCGGTGATGTCCGATTTCTATCACAAGCGCCATAACGTACTTATGTGCACTACCATTATTGAAACCGGTATCGATGTCCCCAGCGCAAACACCATCGTTATCGATCGGGCTGATAAACTCGGCTTGGCGCAGCTCCATCAGCTGCGAGGCCGGGTTGGCCGCTCACACCACCAGGCCTACGCCTACCTGCTGACACCCCACAAAAAAGCCATGACCGCCGATGCACTCAAGCGCCTTGAAGCCATCGCCGAAGCGCAGGACCTAGGGGCCGGCTTTACACTTGCCTCACACGACCTTGAAATTCGGGGCGCCGGCGAACTGCTTGGAGACGAGCAAAGTGGCCAAATGCAGGCCATCGGCTTTTCTCTGTATATGGACATGCTTGATCGCGCGGTAAAAGCTATTCAGGAAGGCAAAGAAATCGACCTGGAACTACCGGAAGAAAGCAGCCTTGAAATTAATCTGCGCATACCTGCACTTATTCCCGAAGACTACCTGCCAGACGTGCACACCCGTCTCACACTCTATAAACGCCTATCATCAGTTAAAGACGAACAGGCGCTGGAGGCACTGCAGGTTGAAATGATCGACCGATTTGGACTGCTACCAGAGCCCATTAAAAATCTTATTCGACAAACACGCATTCGTTTAACGGCAGAAACCCTGGGCATCACTAAAGTTGAAGCCAGCAGGCTTGGTGGTCGCATCGAATTTGCCAGTAAAACAAACGTAGACCCGCTCACAATTGTTAAACTTGTGCAGAAACAGCCACAGCACTACCGACTGGAAGGCGCGAATCAGTTAAAATTCATGTTCGACATGGATAATGCCGAGCAACGCTTACAAACCGTCAACACCGTGATCCAACAACTCACACAGGCCAGTTAATGACTTACTTTCAGCGCAACACTTTTGCCTCCGTTCTATTGATTCTATCTCCCGGTATTTTTGCCCAGGAGACAGCTTTACCTCCTGTTGAGAATCCGTATGAAAACTGGTACCAGGTGGAAATGCTGATATTTAAGCGAGCGGACAATGGCAGCGATTTCGATAAAGAGACCTGGCCAAAAAGCCTCAGCTTAGCCTATCCTCCAAAAGTACAGCACCTTATTGACCCCAATGCACCAGAGCCCCAGCAACCAGAGCCCCTGCAACAAGAACCACCTGTGGCAGAAGAACAGGCAAGCGAAGCCACTGAACACGCTCTGGCAGACGCAGCACTGAGTAAACATCAGCCTTATACACTATTAGAAAAAGAGCGCTTTCTTATTGAAAATGTGGAGAGAGCAGTAGCTCGAGAGCGTGGGCTCAAGATTTTGTTTCACCAGAGCTGGCTTCAACCCATAGCGGGCCTCGATGACGCCCCCGCACTTATTATTAACGGCGGAGAAAAGTTTGGTGAGCATTCTGAACTGGAAGGTAGCGTTAAACTCAGCTTAAGCCGTTACCTGCATATCCACACAGATTTGTGGCTCACACAGTTCGTGGCTAACTATGGTCAAAAAATCGATCATTGGCCCGACCTTCCCACACAACCACAGGCTTTGCAGCCAGTTGATATGGCTCTGGAAGATGTGGACCTTAACGCCCCGCTAACGAGCTTAAATGCAGATAAAGCTGCAGGCTTTGAACTTTCCATGGAACAGCCAAATCAGGGTTTTGACGGCAATAACATGGGCGTGTTTACAGATTTCTCGTATATGACCGAACGCCCCTTTCTCATCAACGAGATAATCACGCTGACACAGAAACGACGTATGCGAAGTGACGAGCTGCACTACATCGACCACCCCCGGATGGGCATACTCATAAAAATTAGCGCCTTTAGCGGCAGCGAAAAAAGCCAATAGCTTATTTAACAGCGGGCAAACGGAAAAACCGGGCGGACCAGGGTTGAATCTGGTTGCGCCGCAGTTATTAAGGTAGGTAGTTTTCTAATCAAAACAGCACACCAAACAAAGCGTGCTATCGATTAGCGAAAGTTAGATTGGAGCCGGTTAAATACAGGCAACGTCTTCGGCTTGAAAGCCTTTATCACCTTTTTGTAATTCAAACTCAACTTTTTGCCCTTCGGCTAAAGATCGGTAACCATCACCTCGAATATTCCGATAGTGGACAAAAATGTCTTCTGAATCTTCTCCGCGAGTGATAAAACCATATCCTCGTGCATTGTTAAACCACTTTACAGTGCCGAGTTCTCGAGCTGCCATCGCAACACCTCTTGTGTCTTCTACTTGTGTTAAACGTTTATTATTTTTTTCTTCCAGAGTACTTTGATAAAACAGCTAATATCAAACCGAAATAAGCCTCATACAGATGTATGAGGTATTTTAATTTTAATTATCGTCTTATAGTGCCAAAGACACTCCGTAAGATGAGGCAAACATTAAGGTAAAACTATGGAGATGTCTAGTTTGAAGTCAGCGTATATTGCAGAAGCTGTTGAACTTTTGTGAGCCCTTCCTCTAAAACCGATTTCATCTCGTCAATTGAAATCGGTACTAGCGCACGTTTATCAATAGACATGCCTGCAGCCCAATTACATACCAGGCAAATAGACATATAACTTATGCCTTTTTCCCTTGCCAGTGCAGCTTCCGGCATCATTGTCATCCCTACCAAATCACAGCCATCCCTGGCTAGCTTGCGGATCTCTGCAGCTGTTTCCAGCCTCGGCCCCTGAACGCAAGCGTAGGTACCGCCGCAATGTATAGCGTCGGAGTTATCCGCAAATTGAGCCACTCGATCACGAAAGGGGCTTTCCAGAGGACTAGTAAAATCAATATGATCAAGCTCACCATTAAACTCATCAAAGAAAGTGTGCTCTCGCCCCCAGGTGTAGTCGATAATTTGATCAGGAATAACTATCGAACCTGGCGCCATATTGATGTTTATGCCGCCCACCGCATTTACCGCAATAATATGCTTTATTCCAAGCTGGCTCAGGGCATCGATGTTTGCGCGATAGTTGATTTTATGGGGGGGTATGGAATGATTTTTACCGTGACGAGCAAGAAAGCTCACAGGCCTGTCAGCGATTCGGCCTAGCTCGACACTCAATGGCTCATTGGCGTATTTAGAAAGCGTAGTTTTGCTTACGGCTTTTAAAAGTGGCCAGTGGTAAAAGCCAGAACCACCGATAATTGCGACGCTGTTATTCATAGAATCAATAGTCATCCATTGCATAAATGCCATTAGCGTTTCGGAATTTACCGGCGTAATCCATTCCCATGCCCACAACAAACTTATCCGGAACTTCTAGCGCAAAGAAATCCGGCGTGGCGAGTAAACTCGTTGAGGCATTGTTTAGCTTTTTCCAGGCAAGCACCGCCGTGTAAACCTCTTTTGCGCCCTTGGATAAACACCAGTCTTTTACGTGCGCAAGCGTAATGCCCTGGTCGAAAATATCGTCCAGCAACAAAACCACTGAACCCTCCAGATCAATACCGGGATAAGCATGCCAGTGTAGCTGCCCCCCTTGAGTCTGATCACGGTAGCGAGATACAGAAATCGAATCGAGCTGTAAATGAAAGTCGAGCAAGGGCAACAACTGGCCAGTATAAACAATCCCGCCATTTAATAAGGTAAGCGCTACCATTGGATTTTTATGCCCCAGCTTGCCGTTAATTAAAGCTGCCTGTGCTGTAATTGCTCGGCTTATTTGCTCTGCAGAAAAAAGCAAACGTGCTGATTTTAGCTCACTGATCATCGACACCTACTGCTCTAGAGGCTGCATGCCATTCATCTTGATGGCATTTGGAATATGTACTGTGGAGGTAGGGAATGCGCACTCTGCTTCATGTCGCTCGATAATACTGATTATTTTTAACAACACGTCCTGCTTGATTTCGTGAAATTCAATCCAGTTAGTAGTATGCGTAAAACAATAAACGAAAAAATCTACCGAGCTGCTTGCAAAGGCATTAAAGTTGACAATTAAGGTATTTTTTTCATCAATTTCTGGATGAGATTCTAGCATCGCTTTTACCTCCGCTACGATAGACGCCATCCTGTGAATATCGTCATAACGAATGCCAATAGTTTCATATATGCGCCGATGCGACATACGCGAAGGGTTTTCTACCGAAATCTGGGTAAACGTTGAATTTGGTACATATAGCGGGCGTTTATCAAACGTGCGAATTTTTGTTAGGCGCCAACCAATATCTTCGACTGTGCCTTCAATGTTTTTATCCGGAGACCTCACCCAATCGCCAACGGCAAATGGACGGTCCAGATAAATCATTAGACCACCGAAAAAATTGGCTAATAAATCTTTCGCCGCAAAACCCACTGCAATACCGCCAATTCCACCAAAAGCCAGCACACCGGAAACGCTGTAACCCAGAGATTGCAGAATCACGAGTACTGCGGTAATCATGACTGTTATGCGCAGTAGTTTACCCACCGCCATGGCAGTGGTTCTATCCATGGGCTTCTGGCTGTAATCCGGGTTCATGAGATTACCTTCCGCCAGCTTGATGAAGCCACTCACAAACCAGGCCACTACTGCCACTGCGCCAATGCGCCGAAGCACATCTACAGAACCCAGCAACAGGGATTCAGAAACCTCACCAGCCATATCAGCAGCAGTAAGAATGCCGAAGCCCCAAATAAACCACTTTACCGGCCTTTGCAGGGCGAGCACCAACGCATCATCCCAAACATTTTTAGTAAGCTTGGATTTTTCCTCCAGCTTGTTCAAAAATCGACTGAATAATGCAGCGGCTACCAAGGTAAAAAACACCACCACAAAGATATCGACAATCCAAACATTGGATTCCCCTACACCCTTTATATAAATATCCTTTACACTCTCAAACCAATTGTCCATCAACATTAACTCTCAAATCTGATTAAACGATATTGTTCTCAATAGTTGCTTTTGCGCGCCGGTATCGCGGGTGCGATTGTAATAGTTCCCAGTCCAATTGTCTGTCTCCTCTCATGAGCTTTAAGCGAGATTCCCAGGCTTGCCCATACTCGCGATCAAGCGCAGTAATGACGCTCTCCGCTGCATCACGGTTATTGCACACCAGTACTGCATCACAACCGGCGTTCAATGCTCTTAGCGCCCTGCTCCCTACATCAGGCTCGATGGCGGCCCCCTGCATGCTCAGGTCATCACTGAACACAAGCCCTTTAAACTGCAATTGCTCTCGCAACACCTGCTTGAGCCAATGGCTTGAAAAAGTGACGATCTGCTGATCCACAGCCGGAAAATCTATATGAGCTGCCATCACGGCGTTCAAGCGATCAAACAGCGCGGTAAAGGGTTGTAGGTCTCTGCGCTTTAAGTCCTCTAGGTCTCGCTCATCACGTGGCAGCTCCAGGTGGCTATCCGCCTTTATCCCCCCATGACCCGGAAAATGCTTTGCTGTAACAGCCATGCCTGCCTGCTGCATCCCATCGATAAAGGCACTTGCTGCTGCCACAACCACCTGAGGGCTCACGCCAAAGCTGCGATCACCAATAACATCACTTAGCGAGTCATCCACATCTAATACCGGCGCGAAACTGATATCGATATCGAAAGCCAGTAGCTCTGAGGCCAACAACCAACCCACATCACTGATGGCAGGCAAAGCCTCTTGCCCCAGATCGTTATATAAATGGCCCAGCCGCTGCATTGGCGGTATACGCGTAAACCCGTTTTTTAAACGCTGCACCCGACCACCTTCCTGGTCCACCGCAATTAACAAGTCTGGCCTTATAGCTCTAATCTCCGCGACAAGCGCGCTCAGTTGTTGCTGGTTACTGTAATTCCGGCTAAATAAAATCACGCCACCCAGCCAAGGGCTTAATAAAAACTGCCTGTCTTGTGCGCTTACCGCCAAACCGTCCAAATCTGCAATTAGTGGCCCCACGAAAATTATTCCTTTCCCGATACAAGAATGGTGGAGAGAGAGGGAATCATTAATTCCAGCACCCCTTCCAGCTCGGTGTCCTGCTGGTAGTCACTATTTAAAATAGCTCGCAGAGAATCAAAACTGGATAGCGTAAAAACTGCAGCGCCGAGCATAAAGTAGAGTTTCCAATAGAATTCCACCAGGCTTAAACCCGGTGCTGCGCGCTGCAGCAGAGCAGCAAAGCGCTCATAAGTCTCGCCGTAAGCACCGACTATATATTGCCTCAGGTGCTCCTGGTTCTGAGTGTAAGCCAGGCTCAGTAAACGCATAACTCGCTGAACGCTCATACCGGACTCATGTGTGGTGTTTAATAAGGCTCTGGAGCAGCTATCCAAAATCTGCTCAATACCCAGCACCTGGCCTTTTGTACTATTCAAAGCCCTGTCCAATTCCGTATTCAAGTGCAAACAAAAAGGCTGTAAGACGCGGCTGAATACCGCCTGAATCAGCTCTTTCTTGGAGCCAAAATGATAATTTACCGCCGCGAGATTGACATCGGCCATACCAGTGATAGTGCGTAAAGATGTTTCTGCAAATCCCCGCTCGGCAAAAAGAACGCTTGCAGCGTGTAATATTTTTTCTACCGTATCTCCAGGAGCCATCCACCACCTCAAATGCTTTGATTATTGTATTGTTAATTCCTGCTCAGACTTAAAGCTAAGCACAGCAAGGATTTGTATAGATTTTTTTAGTATTTACCGTTAACCGGCTATAGCCAATGATTTTATCAGTAATTTCCTCTGCGCCCCATAAAACAACAAATAAATTATAAATCAGGAACTTAGCTCACACACTGCAAGTAAAAAAAACATCCGGCCCCACTTACCCACCTTAACCGAATTAAGTGCGCTTAAACGCCTTAAGTGGTAATTTTAAGCTTGAAAAGAGGAGAAATTAGTTATGGCTAAATTATTCCCAGGCATAGGAAAATGGTATCAAGATACTGTCAGCCTGCAGCTTTTTGAGGTGGTGGCCGTTGACGAAGATATAGGTGCCATTGAGGTGCAATATCTCGATGGCGATATTGGCGAGTTTGAACTTGAGGTCTGGGGCCAAATGAATTTGGTTTCCGCAGCAGCACCGGAAGATGCCAACGCAGGCTATGGTGCCTCTTACTCGGATCCATGGGAAGATAACCCAAGCTATATTAACGACAGCTCAAACAACCCAGTGGAGAGCATCGAACCCGAATCATTCTTAGGCTACGACGACATCCTTTAACACGCGCCACAAGCGATACAGTAAGTCACCAAGCGCCAGTGCTGTGTTTACACGCCCTCATTTTCATCGCCCAGAACTCTATCCCCTTTACCTTTCAAGTTTTTTTTCCTGCGAATATTTTCAAAGGGGTCGCTCTCATCCACGGGAGGCTTTATTCCTCGGGGTCTATTTTTTTCTTTTTGCGAAGGAGATTGCTGAGTGTGCCTGGTATTTTTACCAAGAAAAGGCAAGGGGAAATTTACAAAATAGTATCCAGCTGAAACGAGCAGCAAGGCAGCCCACTTCAAGAGATAAGCACCCGCTATTGATCTAGTCCCCTCTGCAGTTGTTGCGTACTCAAGGTAATCGTCATGCATAAAACCAATCAGATAATAACTGGCAAACAGCAAGAGGGAAGAAATAATCAGGCGCTTATACTGGCGCCAGACAACAGTAACGAACAGAGACTTTGCAAGAAAATTGAACATAATCAGTCTAGCTCCAGAAAGAGAGGCCAAGCGCGGCGAGCAGCACCAGAATACCCTTGTCTTTAAACTCACTTTTTAGCTTGTCTTCCTCTTCTTTTACTATTACCTCAAGTACGTCCTCGTCATAGTCCTCCGGACGCCGGCCATGCAGGTAAATACGGGTAGTGGCTCGCTCTATGGCCTTTTCCCGAATCCGCCCGGCTATAGTGGATTTAACTTTAGCAATGCGCCGACCAAAAAAGCCTCGCTCACCTGTACTTCCTTCATTCTCTATCAAAGACATTTGTATTACCTGAAAAGATTGGAGCAACGCCTGAATTCTGAGGCGCACTGACAAGGGAATTCTAACAGATTCAAATAATTCTCTTGCAGGACGCAAAACACTGTATATAATACCAACTACTGTATATTTAAACAGAGCAGGCTAAACCCTACTCAAATTGCCTTCGGAGAATGCTCAATGATCAAGTTAACCGCCCGACAGCAACAAATTCTGGAGCTTATCAAAGACCACATCCAGGACACAGGCTACCCTCCTACCCGAGCTGAAATCGCCGAGATACTGGGTTTCAAATCAGCCAATGCAGCCGAGGAGCACCTTAAGGCACTAGCGCGCAAAGGTGCTATAGAGATGATTGCTGGCGCCTCACGCGGTATTCGCCTGCCTGAGTCCCACACAGGAATACCGCTTGTTGGCCGCGTTGCTGCAGGCAGCCCTATTCTAGCCGAAGAACATATTGAAGATTACTGCGAAATACCCACCAGTTTCTTCAATCCAACGGCCGACTTCTTGCTCGCTGTACACGGCATGAGTATGAAGGATATAGGGATACTGGATGGTGACCTTCTGGCTGTGCATAAAACTGACCAGGCACGCAACGGAGATATCGTGGTAGCTCGTATCGAAGACGAAGTTACCGTTAAGCGCTTCAAACGTGAGCGCAACAACGCCATTGTAGAACTGTGGCCAGAAAACCCGGACTTCGATGTTATCGAAGTAGATTTAAGGGATGAAAACTTTGCCATTGAGGGCTTAAGCGTTGGCGTTATTCGTCGATCTTAGGAGTAAATTATGGCCAACTTAGCACTCAACCCAGCACCCGAGAAAGCACAAGGCAACAGTAAGCCCGGCATTACCGAGATACATGTCTCTCACTCGAAGCCTGGCGAGAGCACACACAGGCAGGAAGTGATACTGCCCATGCTTGCTCACCTCAGTAAACAAAGCAAGCTCCGCTGGTTTACCTGGATTGCTCCCCAGGGCATCACTAAAGCCCTGCTGCAAGCCTACGGCTTCGAGCTCAACAATGTACAGCTTGTGCACCCCAAGAGTGCTGCCGATATTCGCTGGCTTATGTGGGAAGCCCTGAATAGCGGAACAAGCGAAACGGTTGTCGCAAGCACATCAGATCTCACTGCAGCGGATGTAAATGAACTTGAAAAAGCCAGCTTCAACGGTTCCTGTCGCGGCTTGCTACTACAATAAATTTTGCTTGGGGCTGCACTGTAGTTTGATTGTTATGAAGGTCTTGGGGTGGGCATCGTTGCTGCGGGGGTTTTCAATGAAGTATGGATGGTGTATCGCCTGAATCGGCCTCCTCCAGCTCTCCGTTGAGGTCATGAGCAGCATCTAAACCAGCTTCTATCATTGCTTTGGCTACGTCATATTTTGCATCATTTAAAAAAAACAGAGACTCTTCGGAAAACTTGATTCGCACTAGTGGCTCGCCTTTTTCATCGGCGCGCTGCAGCACTATTTCGCCATCATCCAATTCTGCTATCTCATACAAGTCTGACATCAATTCTCTTTTCTCACATCGTCTACGCTAAGTTTTCTTCCCGATTCTAACATCAAAAAGCACCCTAAGAATAAGAATTTATCCAACAACACTTAGCGCTGCGGCAGACCACGCTCCCGCCATTGAAGCTGTTTCCTTAGGTGTATAAAGCCGTAAATATATCTCCTGCCATTTGCGCAGAAGATGTACCGGCACGCTCGGTGTCTCTTTAATAGGCTGATATTCAAGAGAGATGAAAGGTGGTTTTTAAAGCAGCTGGGTGGGCACTTAAGCTGGCTAGTCTTCTCGAGCCAGAGATCTTTGCCTTTCTATAGTACTTTGCAATTCTGTTAGTAGCTTTACCAAGTGATCAGGCTCTACTGTATTCCAAAGGGGCAAGCTATTGGCATCAAATGCACGGCTTTCCCTGCCTGCTACATCGGAGGCGATAAGTTCAACACTCTCATTTGCAGAACTTGGGCTCTCCAGCAGGCGTGCAGATCTAGCGTAGTGCAGCAGTTCTCCCAGCCAGCCACCCTTGCTGACCAGGCCCTGAAGCTCCTGAATTCGAAAATCGTTTGCGCCAGAATCAAATAACACACTGTCCACGGCTACAGCAGAATCCTCTGCTAACTCTCTGCAATAAGCTTCGAGGGCGAGGTTAACTTGCACAAGGGCGCCGTGAAGAGGAGCTTCGCAATCCGCTGCAGGGCGCTCATGCGCAGTCAGTAACTCAAGCGCATAAGCTATCAGCAAGTCGACTCGCCGGGCGTCTTCCATCCTTATTTGGATTTAGCCTTCTTACTGCGCCCTTTGGCGGCGGGTTTCTTGGCGCTCACAACCCATTTACCATTGTCATAAAATGCTTTCCAGCCAGTAGCTTTGCCCTCTACCTCTGTTTGCACATACTGCTCTTTGGTTTTTCGGCTATAACGCACAATTGTGTCTATGCCGTCATCATCCTGCGCAGGCGCGCTGAGCAAGAAGTGATACTTGGGATCCAACTCTTCCTTGTGGGGCAAGATCTCTTTAATTTTTGGTGCTCGGGTTTCCCTGTTTTTGGGAAACTGGCTTGCGGCAAGAAACAGACCGCTGGCACCATCGCGCAGTATGTAATGATCTTCTACTTTGTCACAGGCCAATTCCGGCATGGCAATTGGGTCCATCTTAGGCGGCGCGGCTTCGCCACTGCGCAAAAGTTTACGGGTATTGGTGCACTCGTCGTTGGTGCATCCAAAATACTTGCCAAAGCGACCTGACTTTAATTGCATGTCCTTGCCGCATTTATCACATTCAAGCAGCGGGCCGTCATAGCCTTTGATTTTAAAGGCACCTTTTTCGACTTCATAACCGGAACAATCGGGGTTTCGGCCACAAATATGCAACTTGCGCTCTTCGTCCAGCAGATAGCTATCCATTGCCGTGTTACAGATGGTACAACGACGCTTTTTAATGAGTTGCTTGGATTCAGCCTCTTCATCATCGTCAACGTTTACCGCTTCGTCGCCAGACACCAGGTTCATGGTGTTTTTACAGCGCTCTTTTGGCGGCAGCGCATAACCGGAGCAACCAAGGAATACACCCGTACTACCGGTGCGTATCTGCATTTTCCTGCCACAGTTGCCACAATCAATATCCGTTTCAACGGGTTGATTGCGTCGCATACCCTCTTCGCTGTCCTTCGCCTGCTCGAGCTTAAGGGTGAAACCCTTGTAAAACTCGTCCAGCAGTGCCAGCCAATCTTTGTCTCCCTCGGCCACCTTATCGAGAGACTCTTCCATGCTGGCGGTAAAACCATAATCCATGAGGTCAGAAAAACTCTCTACCAGCCGTTCCGTCACAATATCGCCCATCTTTTCGGCATAAAAGCGACGGTTTTCTACGTGTACGTAGCCTCTGTCTTGAATAGTAGAAATAATAGCTGCGTATGTCGAAGGGCGACCAATACCGCGTTTTTCCAACTCTTTCACCAGGCTGGCCTCAGTAAACCGTGCCGGTGGTTTGGTGAAGTGTTGTGTGGGTCGAACTTCATGCAGATTTAGCACATCGCCCACTTTCACATCAGGCAGAATGGCATCTTCGTCTTTTTTGGCCACCAGGGGCATAACACGCGTAAAACCATCAAAGCGAATCACTCGGCCGCGAGCTCTAAGCTCGTAATCGCCTGCGGCAATTTTGACTGAACTTGAGGTGAATTCTGCTGGCGTCATCTGACAAGCAACAAACTGCTGCCAAATGAGTGTGTAGAGGCGCTCTGCGTCCCTCTCCATGCCATTCAAGTGATTTGGCATGGTTGTTACGTCGGAAGGGCGAATAGCCTCGTGCGCCTCCTGAGCGCCGTCTTTGCTGGAATAAACGTTGGCGCCTTCTGGCAGATACTTGTCGCCATACTCCTGCTGAATAAAATCGCGGCAGGTCTCTACAGCCTCTTTGCTGAGGTTGGTAGAGTCGGTACGCATGTAGGTAATGTAACCCGCCTCGTAAAGTCGCTGAGCCATCATCATGGTTTTTTTCACCCCATACCCCAGGCGCGTTGATGCGGCCTGTTGCAAAGTGGAGGTGATAAAAGGTGCATTAGGGCGAGACTTGGTGGGTTTATCCTCTCTCTCAGCAACAATATACTCTGCTTGCGAGAGTGAAGTTTTGGCCGCCATTGCCTGCTCTTCATTTACAGGCTTGAAGGCGCTATCTTTGAATTTTTTTACCTGATACTGACTGCGCTCGCCCTTGCTGGTATCCAGGTCCGCTTTAACTTCCCAGTATTCTTCGGGAACAAATGCGCGAATTTCACCTTCTCTTTCAGATATAAGGCGAACAGCCACAGATTGCACACGCCCGGCAGATAAGCCCCTGGCGATTTTCTCCCACAACAAGGGAGAAACCATGTAGCCAACCACTCTATCCAAAAAACGTCGAGCCTGCTGTGCATTCACTCGAGCAAGGTCAAGCCTGCCTGGAGCTTTAAACGCATCCTGTATGGCGGATTTAGTGATCTCGTTAAAGACTACGCGTCGATAGCGGTTGGTATCACCACCAATGGCTTCGCGCAGGTGCCATGCAATGGCTTCCCCTTCTCTATCAAGGTCCGTCGCCAGATAAATTTCGTCGGCGTCCTCTGCGAGCTTCTTTAACTCGTTAACAACTTTTTCTTTGCCAGGAAGAATTTCATATTGAGCCTGCCAGTCATTTTCCGGGTCGATACCCATGCGTTTAACAAGCTGCTCTTTGGCTTTGTTACTCTTATAAATCGCCTTGTCTTCCGGCGACATTTTCCGTGTGAGTGCAGCTTGCTTAGCGCGAGCTTTGGCATCAACAGGTGATTTGGCAGAGCCACTCGTTGGCAAATCGCGAATATGGCCAACACTCGACTTAACCACAAACTGCTTACCAAGATACTTATTGATGGTTTTCGCCTTTGCAGGTGATTCCACAATAACCAGCGATTTCCCCATAATGCCTTCTATTTATCCGATGTTAACGATTTACTGTAGCGCTAGCGCTGTGCTTCTATGCTGTGCAATTTTCGATCACACGCAGCGTAGCCAATCCGAAGGAGCGCATATATAAGTCCTCGATCACTATAGGTCAAGCACGCTGTTCTTGCTCAAGCATTACCTAAATTCTAGTTTGAGAGGCTGGCAAGGAAGAACACTTAACTTTAATAAAGCGCCCTATCCTACTGTTTTAAATGGGTATTATGCGAATATAAGCTTTCATATTAAGTCTTAATAACCGCCACAATGTTTTAAAATCCAAGCTAAAATTATTTTACGTACCAATTAACACGTCACACTTTTATGTCGGACATTTCATTAGTTGTTCTTTTTTTAGCTATCGCGATGGCAGCGCTTATGTTGGTGAGCGCCGTGAACCAAAAGCAATTGCGGTCGCGTGTGATCTCTCAAAAATTGGCACAAATGAAACGGCGTGTTGCCGATATGGAAGAGCTAGCTGTAAACGTGGACTCCCTGGTGGATTCAGCAGAAATTGCCAAGCATGTTAACGACGAAGTGCTGGACATGATCGAAATAATGCGAACGCTGGATGGCTCCAGCCAAAGCCTGCTGGTAATGAAAGATAGCGCCCAGCGGCTGGCTGATGAATACCATAACCCCCAGCGCCCAAGAGAAATTTACCGTTTGCAGGATAGCGATGCGGCCATCGCCCGCAGCCTCTACCAGCTGAACGATGCGGGCAGAATCATTCGCAAACGTCAGGCCGAGGGAAAACTTGAGATTGCTCAAATGGAAAACTGTATCCACGAGCTGGCTTGGGCGCATATGTTGGTTGCAGTAACCAGCAGCATTGCGCAGGGGCACAAAGCCATGAACAGAGGGGATGTCTTACGCGCCTTCGCCTTCTACAAAAAAGCACAGCAAGTAGCGATGCAAACCAGCAGTACCGATGAACGAAGGCAGGAGCTTATCAAGCAGATAACCGATATGCTTAACAATAAAAGGAAATCTCTTAGTACAGATTTTATGCCGGAAACTCAGTTCAACCCGTCCAAAGACAGTGAACCCCTGCCACCGGATACTATGTTCGGATAAGCGCTAACAAGTGCTGTAACTCATCCTCTAGAAATTGAATACTCTTTTGCGCGGATGATTGCGCAGAGGCGTCCTCAAACCAAGTGCTTTCTGTCCAATACAGGCTGATACTTTGCTCACTTACTCTGACTGCACGAATGGGTGTGGGTAAATTTGGCAACCATTTTTTTAGCGCTTCGTGAATCTTGTCCTGGGCGTGAGTGCCACTCACCCAATCCCAGTCTTCAAAAAAATTAATTTCGTGCTCGAGGCTCTGACGTGCAAGACACCATGGCTTGTAGCTTTCACCCTTTTTCGCTTCCACCAAACTATAGACTGCAAGCTCCTTAGGCTCACCGGAGGCAGGGTTTCGCCCCAAACGAACATGCAGCCCTTTTTTTGCCGCGAGAGCGCGTATTCGAGCCAGGCGTCGTTGCGCGGCAGTAGGTTGCATCAACATGACAGGCCCCACCAACATCGCCACAACAAAAATGACCGCAAATACGGTTAACCACATAGCATCACCAACAACTATAGATATTAAGGAGTATAATCTTACACAAGGAAGTATCTGTTTCGCAGGGCTGGTTTCTCATCTAGCCCGCCCACATAGTAAAACGCGTCAATCGGAGGTTATATGTGTAATTACAACCATATACTCGTTGGCCTGGACCTCTCAAACGAGTGCAAAGCCGTTCTGGAAAAATCCCACGCTTTAGCTAAAGCTTTTGATGCAAAACTCAGCGTTGCTCATATCGTAGAACCGCTGGCCTTTGCATATGGTGGTGAGGTTCCCATCGATCTTACAGAAGCGCAAAGCCTTATGGAACAACAAGCAGAAAAACGCCTTACGCAAATTATTGATGAAGCAGAAGCGACACCCATGAATGTGTTTGTGCGCATAGGCCAGGCAGCCCATGAACTGCATCGCATAGCAGAGGATCACAGCATGGACTTGATTGTGGTGGGCAGTCACGGTCGACATGGCCTCGCACTCCTGTTTGGCTCAATTACCAAAGGGGTTGTGCAAGGAGCCAAATGTGACGTGCTGGCCGTGAGAATCTAACCAGCTCGTCGGCGCGATTAGCTCAAGGCTTCCAACTCTTCCCAGCGGGCAAAACGCTCATCAAGTTTTGCCTGAAGTTCAGATAGTTGCTGCATTTTCGCGTTCACCGCTTGCTGTTCCTGCTGAAAAAACTCTGGCGCAGAGGTTTCGTTTTGCACCTCTTCCAGCTGCTGTTCCAGCTGCTCAAGTTCTGCGGGTAGTGCATCGAGCTCTCGCTTAAGTTTGTAGCTCAGTTTGCTTTTTTTCACCGGAACAGCTTTTGTTTCGCTGCCCTCCTGGCTGGCCGTTGTGCTGGTGCTGTCTTGGGCGAGCTGAGATTCATCCGGCCAGATACCACCCTGTCGTTGCCAGTCCTGGTAGCCCCCAATGTACTCCTTCACAACACCTCTGCCCTCAAAGCCGATGGTGCTGGTAACGACATTATTGAGGAACTCTCGATCATGGCTTACCAGCAATAAGGTGCCACTGTACTCCACTAAAATGGATTCTAGTAATTCCAGTGTCTCGGCATCGAGATCATTGGTAGGCTCATCCATTACCAGCAAATTACTGGGCTTGCTGAACAGCTTGGCCAGCATTATGCGATTTCGTTCACCGCCGGAGAGTGTTTTGATGGGCGTTCTGGCACGCTCTCCAGAAAAGAGAAAGTCTTGCAGATACGACATGATATGGCGGGAACGTCCGTTGATGTCGATGTAATCACGTCCCTCGCTGATGTTATCCACAGCACTTTTTTCGGTGTCCAGCTCGGCTCGCATTTGATCAAAATAGGCGACAGTAAGCTTGGTACCCATCTTCACCGAACCGACTTGAGGCTTAAGCTCACCGAGAATGATTTTGAGTAACGTACTTTTACCTATGCCATTTGGCCCAATCAAACCTATTTTATCGCCGCGCACAATAATGCTGCTGAAGTTATCGATGATGCGCTTCTCGCCAAAACCGAAGCCCACCTCTTTTAATTCGGCTACCAGCTTGCCAGATACAGAATCACCACCATGCTCCATACGCGCGGTAGACTGCAGCTCGCGACGCTGTGCTCGCTCATCACGCATTTTTTTAAGTGCCCGCACCCGCCCTTCGTTGCGGGTTCTTCGCGCTTTAATCCCCTGACGAATCCAGGTTTCTTCCTGAGCGAGTTTTTTATCGAACAGGGCATTCTGCTTGGCTTCGGCATCGAGTTGTTGTTGTTTAAATTCAAGAAAACCGTCATAACCACCTTGCCACAAACGCAGCACGCCCCGATCCAACTCGCCAATCTGGTTGGCAACAGCGCGTAAAAAGCTCCGATCGTGCGTGATAAACAGCAAAGCGCCGCGAAACTCCACCAATTGCTGCTCTAACCACTGTATTGCGGCAATGTCCAGATGGTTGGTTGGCTCATCCAAGAGTAATACATCAGGTTCTGTCACCAGCGCCTGAGCCAGTGCGACCCTGCGCCGCCAACCACCCGATAAATTATTCATTCGTTCTTTGGCGTCCAGACCCAGACGGCTCAAGACCTGATCTATGCGCGTTTGGATGCGCCAGCCATCCACCGCTTCAATTTTCTGCTGAACACGTTCCAGGGCCTGCATACTGGCACTTGCGCCCTGCGCCACAAGCTCATCGTACTCGCGCAGTGAGGCACCAAGGGAAGCTAGCCCGTCTGCAACAAATTGATAGATACTTCGCTCATCTGCGGGAGGCAGCTCCTGAGCGAGACTCGCCACTTTTACGCCGTCGTCCAGCCACAGTGCGCCTTCATCCAACTCAACATCCCTCTGGATGCTTTTAAGCAGGGTGGATTTGCCCGCACCATTGCGGCCAAGGATACAAAGACGGTCGCCACGGTCCAATTGCAGTGTCAGACCATCAAACAAAATCTGCTCACCGTAGTGCATATGCGCGTTATCGAGTTTTATGAGGGGCATAAGATTAAAAAGTTATTGTATTTCAAGGATATATACTAATAATCTGAAGTTTATTCCAAATTAGCAGTGGCGACCTGCCATTTTATCGGCAACACTTAGTTAGATGCTATGCGAATAAGCCGTAATTTGTTTAAATATTCTTTGTCTCCTTTTTTAAGTAGTAAAGCGATGCGCTCAAGCTTGGTTTTTCGACCACTAATTTTAGTAATCCTATTTTCTATTCCGTTAATGGCTGGCTTGAGTCACGCTCTTGCCCCTGGCGCGAACAACTCACCAATAGCAAGCAAAACACTGCCTCTAAGCGAACAGCGTTTCCATTATGAAATGGCGAAAAGTGCACTCAGTGATGGCAAGTGGGACAGTTTTCATCATCACTACGCCCAGCTGGGCGATTACCCGCTAATCCCCTATCTGGATTACGCCATTCAAAAATACGAGCTGCACAAGCTTAACACTCAAAAAATTGACAACTTCCTCAACAAACACCGTGGCTCATTCTTGGAAACCCGTCTGCGACAGCAGCTGCTTTACACGCTGGCCATGAAAAAACGCTGGGAGGACTACATTGCTTACTATGACTCTTCATCGGAGTCTAAAGAACTCCAATGCTATTGGTTGTATGCACGCAGCTTTGAACACGACGACAGCGCTTTAGAAGAAGTCGCCGAGCTCTGGCAGCAAGGGTACTCACACCCGAAAGCCTGTGACCCTTTATTTAATCGCTGGCGCCGGGCTGGGCTCCTTACTCAAGATGTAGCATGGACACGCTTTCACAATGCAATGCATGCCGGTAATCGCAGCTTGGCTCGCTATCTCACCCGCTATTTAGACGAAAAACATACTGCATACGCCCTGCTCTACCAGCGGGTGCATAGCTATCCTTACACCATGCGCGAAACCCGCAAATTTTCCGAACAAAGCCTGCCCATGCAGCAGATTATTGCCTATGGCATTAAGCGCTATGCTCGCAAAAACCCCAAAGACGCCCTGCGCTTGTGGGAGTTATACGAAGCCCAGCAGCTATTTCCCCAGGCCCTGAGTTCAGACGCGAAACTCTACATAGCCACTCGCTTGATCCGTAATAACGAAACGGAAATGGCTGAGAAGCTGATGGCCAGCTCCCATGAACTGCGAGAAAATGCTGTCATAGAAAAGCTGATTCGTCAGTCTTTAAAAACAGAAAGCTGGGACAAAATTTTACAGTGGGTTAATGTCCTTGAAGAAAAGCAACAACAGAGTGACCGCTGGATGTACTGGCGCGCTCGCGCACTGGAAGCCCTGGATAAGTCCGATACCAGCTTCGGTGAACCCACGCAGATTTACCTGTCGCTTTCAAATAATCGCAGCTTCTATGGCTTTCTATCTGCTGACCGGCTGGGAAGAAGCTACGCCCTTGAACACACCCCGTCTGAAGTCAGCCCCAGCTCCATTCTAACCGTGTCCAACCTCCCCGGCATGCGCAGGGCAAAAGAACTGTGGCTTAAGGGTGATCTGAGTGAATCTCAGGCCGAATGGGTGTTTACCATTCGCAATATGGGTAGTGACGAGCTTGTCACTGCTGGAGAGCTGGCTCGCCGCTGGGGTTGGTATAACAAGGGCATTCACGCCATGATCACAGGCAACCTGTGGGATCACCTGAGTATCCGCTTCCCATTAGCCTACCAGGAAGAAGTGCACCTGACCTCATCAAACACAAAAGTAGCGCCGGACCTGATTTATGCAGTCGCTCGGCAGGAAAGCGCCTTTGCCGCAAATGCGACCTCCTCTGCCGGGGCCATGGGGCTGATGCAGCTCATGCCTGCCACAGCGAAAAGCACAGCAAAACGCAATGGCATAAAACATAGTAAAACAGACCTGTTCAAGCCCGAGCACAATATTCAGCTTGGCGCACATTACCTTAGCGAGTTACTGGAGCAGTACCAAGGCAACCGTATTCTGGCCGCTGCTGCATACAACGCCGGGCCTCACAGAGTGGATCGCTGGCTCGGACGCAACCCTCAGGATGTCTCCTACGACATCTGGATTGAAACCATCCCATTTAAAGAAACGCGGGGCTACGTACAAAACGTGCTGGCGTTTTCTGTGATTTACGGATATCGCATGGGCAAACCCCGTAATCTGGTGAGCGAATTCGAAGCTAATAGTTTGTTGTAGCAGAACGTATACACCACCCGCTACCAAGAGCCTTTACTTTGCGGAAACAATTGTCGTACTTTTCAGCAAAAGCCGCCTGTTTGCGCAAACTCTTCTATGCTTTAACAAACAGACATTCAGTTAGGACGAGACTATGAGCGAAGCGGCCAACGAAGCTTCCAGCGCACCCGACCCCACAAGCTGGTCTCATATTCGAGAAACCGTCAACATGCTCTACCTGGCTGTTTGTCAGATAGAAGCCACCATGAACGATTCCAACAAATCGGTAGATACCCTCACTCATTCGTTTACCACTTTGGCAACGCACACCGGAGATGTAAGCCGACAGGTGCAACAGCTAACGCTGCCGCAAGAGCTGGACAGCTTTAAGCAGGACCTGGCAGAAACCGCTGCGGAAATGCAGAGCAACATCAACGCATCAATCCAGGCATTTCAGTTTTACGACCGTGTTTGCCAACGCCTGGATCATGTCGCGCGCAGCTTGGAAAAAGTCTCCAGCCTAATGCAAACAGAAGAGCGTATGTTTAGCCCGGACGAATGGAAAAAATTGCAGGAAAAGATTAAAGGCAGCTACACAATGGAAGCCGAGCGCATAATGTTTGAATTTATTATGCGCGGGGGAAGCGTAAACGAAGCACTGGATATCTACCGACATCACTTCGATACAGAAAAAGGTAACAATAAAGATATCGACAACGATGAAATTGAACTGTTCTAACACCGTTACTGAACGGTGGTGTCGAATTAAACTAACCCGCCACTCACAGCAACAACTGTGGCTCCTGCTCTAAGTCGATACCAAAACGGGCTTTAATGTTGGCCTGAATAGCTTTAGCAAGGCGCAGCACCTTCGTTACCGGCATTTTGTTCGGGTTGACAATCACCAGCGCCTGCTGATCGTGTACCTTTACATTAAACTCCTCGCGCCCCTTCCAGCCCGCTTTTTCGATAAGCCAACCGGCGGGAATTTTTTTGTGGTTTGCGTCTACCTCGTAAGAAACCAGGTCCGGATAAAGCTGTTCCATATGTTCAATGGTTTCCATATCCACCACAGGGTTCTTAAAAAAGCTACCCACATTGGGGAGTAACTCCGGAGATGGAAGCTTGGAGCGGCGAATTTCCATAACCGTATGCGCGACTATTTGCGGGCTAATGGCTTTGCGAGGAATACCAGCCAATGCCGCGCGCAAAGCGGGGTAAGTAACATTGAGCTCTGGGTGTTTGAACAAGCGAAATGTGACTGAAGTAATAATAAATTGTTTGCTTAAGCGACCTTTAAATACGCTATGGCGATAGGCAAATTCACACTCGTCTTTTTCAAAACGACGTAAAGTGCCAGTGGATATTTCCAAGGCTTCCAGACTATGAAAAAGGTCACACAGCTCTACCCCGTAGGCACCAATATTTTGTATGGGAGCCGCTCCAACCAAACCGGGAATTAAAGCGAGGTTCTCAAGGCCAAAATAACCTTTCGACAAGCAGTGATGAACAAAACGGTTCCAGTTCTCTCCCGCCGCCACTTTGACCAAATAGTGGCGCTCGTTACTTTCCAGTAGTTTTACACCGCGAAGTATTGGCTGCAGCACAAGGCCAGATATATTCTCGGGAAGCAAACAATTACTGCCACCGCCAAGAATATGTAAGGGCTGAACATTATTCTTTGCCCACAGCAAAGCTTCCTTTACTTCATCCAGTGAACCTGCTCGCACGAAATGCTCTGCCACAGAGGGAACCGCCATGGTGTTGAGTGGCTGAAGGTTTACCCGCTTGAGCAACTTCATTAGCGATTCTGCCTGATATGCGCCAGTAAGCCCGCACAGCCGTCTTCAACGAGGTCAAGTACTTTGTCAAAGCCTTTTACGCCGCCGTAATAGGGATCGGGCACGTCACGTACGTCGTTGTTTTCAGCAAAATCAAGGAATAAAGAGAGTGTGCCCTCGTAGTAGGAGGGTTTCATTGCTTTCAAGGCACTTAAATTATTGCTATCCATAGCTAAAATATAGTCGTACTCAAGAAAATCGCTGGCGCCTACCTGCCTGCCACGCAAATCAGAGAGGTCGTAGCCTCGTTTCGCCGCCGCAGCCGCAGAACGCTGATCAGGAGGGGAACCTATGTGCCAGCCAGAAGTACCTGCAGAATCAACCAAAATTTCCGCATGTAAGCCCTGCTCGCGAACAAACGAGCGAAAAATGCCATGCGCAGTGGGAGAACGGCAAATATTACCGAGGCAGACAAAAAGAACTTTGACAGGTTTCATATCAACAATCACGAATAATACAGGCGGACACGATCAAGATCCTCTTGGGTATCCACTCCCCCGGGAACCATCTCACAAGCGTCGGCAACGTGTATTTTCAAGCCATTGGCCAGTATACGCAGCTGCTCCAGTTTTTCGATGTTTTCCAGGGGTGCAACAGGCCAGCGAACAAAACTGTTTAACAGACCTACTCGATAAGCATAGATGCCGATATGACGCCTGCAGGCCGAACTCACCCTTATTGGATCACCCTTGTTGGTGGGGACATTGTAGTTATCTCTGTCCCAAGGAATCGCCGCCCGAGAAAAGTAGAGCGCGTATTGTCGTACATCGCACACAACTTTTACAGCATTAGGATCCATCGCCGTTGCTAAATCGGTGATGGGTTCACACAAGGTGGCTGCACTCGCGTCAGAATGCTGGGCTAGATTGCCCGCAACCTGGTTGATTACCGCTGCCGGCAACAGGGGCTCGTCTCCCTGCACATTAACCACAATGGCATCTTCAGCCAATTGGTAGCTCTCGGCAACCTCCTGCAGGCGATCAGTGCCGGACTGATGCTCGCTGGAGGTCATGCAAACCTCACCGCCGAAAGCACCCACCGCGTCGTACACACGCTGATCATCGGTAGCCACTACAACCTTTTCAGCAGCACTGTTTTTGGCGCAGGCGTAGACACGCTCAATCATGCTTTTGCCCGATATCTCAACCAGAGGTTTACCCGGCAAGCGTTGAGAGGCGTATCTTGCGGGAATAACTACCGTAAATTTCATTGTATCTGTCCAAGAAAGGCTATTTTTTTGTTAATTTCGTTTTCAAGAACGGGGGGGAAAACAGCCCTCACATGCAGGCTCCACCAATTATCCTGAGCAAAGGCCTTACACTTTACTGCGTCTTTAGCCGTCATAATAAGCACATTGTTACCCGCAAAGGAGAAATCAGCGGGTGTAAAATTGTAGTGATCAGCAAAGCTGTAAAAACTAATGTTTTTGTGGTCTAGAACCGAGAGAAGCGTAGAGAAAAACTTTTCCGGTCTACCAATACCCGCTAGAGCATAAAGGTGCGCTTGTGTATTGAAGAAATCCAGATTTTTTATCTCACCCGTTTTTACGTTTTCAAAATGGGTGGGCTCGATAACAAAAGAGTAAATGCTTTCTGCCTTGCTGTTTTTTTGCAGCACTATATCGACCGTCTTCAAACGGGAAGGCGCTTCTCTCAAGGGCCCAAGGGGAAAACAATGACCATTACCAAAAGGCTGCTTTTCATCCAGTACTACGAATTCCAAATCACGCTTTAAGGCATAGTGCTGCAAGCCATCATCGGCCAGGATCACATTACACTCGCTGTTTTCAGCCAGGTAACGAACGGCATCTATACGCTTTTTGGCTACACAAACCGGCACTCCAGTACTGCGGAAGATTTCCAGAGGCTCATCCCCCACCAGCTTGCTATCGCTCTGGGGGCCCACCATGAGAGTCTCTCCACTTACTCGACCATAACCACGGGAAATCACACCGGGCTTATGCCCCAAGCCTTGAATATACTTTGCTAGCGCTATTAGCACCGGTGTTTTACCTGTGCCACCAACTGCGATATTACCCACGATGACAAGGGGTAAAGAAAGCTCTTCTCGCTTAGTCATTAATATCGCTTTACGGAGAGAAGCTAATACACGGAAAAGCCACTCCAGCGGCAGTAACAGCCACAACACGCCGGGGCTGCTGTACCAGCGCTTTTCGATAAATAATACAAAAGACGATTTTTGGGAGTGATGCATCTCGGTTTGCTTGCCGATAAGCTGCTGTCTATTGGCCACTGCCAGTATCTGCTGTTTCAGTGCGCGGTGTCTGCGTTGTTAAGCTGAGATTGGCGTAACCCATCTGCCCAGCCAAATCCATGACGGAAATTATTACCTGATACGGTGTATTCTGGTCACCAGTAATAATAAAGGGAATCGATGTGTCTTCACCGGCCACTTCGACAATCCCGCTGCGTAAAGTTGCTAATTGCTTATTAACCAACGCACGCCCATTTACTGAAAAACCACCTTGAGCATCAACGACAACTTCGATTTGTTCCACAACACTGGGTTGCAGGTCTCCCACAGCCTCGGGTAAATCTATTTTTAAGTGTGTTTCTTTGGTGAAGGTAGTAGAGACCATAAAAAAGATGAGCAGCAAAAACACCACATCAATCAGCGGTGTTAGATTGATACTTTCTTCAGCCTTAACCTGACGTTTAAATTGCATTTGCCAAGCCTCGATTAAGCTACTTTAAGGTCTACACGACGATCACTGTGCAAGGCATCAACCAGTTTTACGGCTTCCTGTTCCATGGTAACCACTAAAGTGTCCACCCTACGCACGTAAAAACGGTGAGCGATCATTGCGGGTATGGCAACACACAAACCTGCCGCAGTGGTGATTAGAGCTTCGGAAATACCCCCGGCTAAAACCGCTGCATTCCCTGCACCTTCGAGGTTCAGGGCGGTAAATACCTTTATCATACCGATGACCGTTCCTAGCAGCCCCAGCAGAGGAGCAATCGCAGCAATAGTGCCCAGTGCCCCCAGGTAACGTTCCAGTTCGTGAACCACCTGGCTGGCGGCTTCTTCGATACTGTCCTTCATAACGTCCCGCCCGTGGCGAGAATTACTTAAGCCTGCAGCCAATATTCTGCCTAAGCTGGATGAGCGGCGAAGCTCCTTGAGCTTTTCGCTATCCAGCTGATTTTGCTGAATCCAGCTCCACAACTGCCCCAATTGATGACGGGGTGCAATTTTGCCTGGGTTAAGCGTCCAGTAACGCTCAATACTGATGGCAATAACAGCAATACTACAAAGGATGATTGGAAACATTAACCAGCCACCCGAGGAGAGAATTTCGAACACTACTTGCTCCTGTTTGATATTTGTACAGTTATTTTTTATTGCGCGCTATGATACCCGATATGACGTCTCAGTTGGCAGCGTTGTACCAGGGCCGGGGGCGACTAATACGCTCTTTTGTGACCTGTAGTTCGCCATTTTTATCCCAAGAGAAATCAATTGCCCCGTGCAGATCCGTCCGCAGAATTTCGCTGCCTTGCCGCTCATAGCGAAGTAACACTTGCTCATTGGGGTGCCGGTAGCGGTTTTTATAGCCTGCGCTGAATACAGCGTATGCGGGCTTGAGATGCTCAATTAATGCCACTGAAGACGAAGTTTTACTGCCATGGTGCGGTACCAGCAATATATCAATATCCTTGGGCAAGCCGGCCTGCAGCAAGCGGCGCTCTACCGTTTTTTCAACATCACCCATTAAAAGAATACTGGTCGTTTTACTTTGCAGTAGCACGACGCAGGACAGGTTATTAGCTTTCTCGCCGCTGCTCAGAGCACTCTCCGGCCAAAGTACAGAGACCGTAAACTCCCCCAAACGCCAAGCTTGCCCTGCTTTACACGCTTCAAGCCCCGTCCCTATGCGCTCGGGTTCACCGCTAATAACTGCTCTGGCTGGCACAAGCTCCACCAGGCCCTTAAACCCGCCGGCATGGTCATTATCCCCATGGCTAACAACCACCAGCTCCAGCTCATCAACCCCCTCCCCCAACAGGAAGGGCGCTAGCACACGGCTGCCCATATCAAAATCGCCGAAGCGAGAGCCAACATCGTATACCAAGGTTTTATCCTGACTGCGCACCGTCACTGCCAGGCCCTGCTGCACATCAAGCACAGTTACACGAGCCTCCATACCCTTATGCTGAGGAAACACAAAGAGCAGCAGTAAGGCAATACCTGGCAAGCGGGCGCGCAAGCCCGCGGGCGAGAGCAGCAATACCGCGCCAATACTGGCGATCGTAGCCATCAGCCAGGATTTTGCAGGAAGTACCCTCCAGCGCAAATCCAATGCCGCTAACCAATCTAAAACCCACCATAAATAATCAAATAGGCTGCCAGCATACGAGACAAGTGCTACTCCCAGCGTATCTGATACCGCGCTGATAGATGCCGCCAAAAGCAGCATGGGCACAATGGCAAATGACACCACAGGCACTGCCACCAGATTAGCTAAGGGTGCAATGCCCGCTATGGGTAAGCCAAGCAGCGATAAGGGCACAGCCAAACCCAGCAGTAAAAATAGCTGGGCTTTTAACATGCCACCAAGCGCCGAGGGCCGGGCCCTTCTATGTGAAAAACAAAACACCAGAATGGCAACAGCCGCGAAGCTGAGCCAGAAGCCCGAAGACAGCGGCGCAAAGGGGTCTGCAATTAGCACCAGGCAAAGCGCCCATAGAAATACATGCCAGTAATTCAAGCGGCGCCCCTGCATTATCGCCAGGCTAAACAACACCACCATAATCAAGGCGCGCTGGGTAGGAATGGCAAAGCCTGCCAAACCGGCATAGATGCCGGCAAAAGCGATGGCAAGCGCGGGACCTATCCACAACAGACCTCGCTGACAGTAAAGGCTGAGCAAGCGCGCCACCAATCGCCCGAGGAAAAAGCCAAGGGTGGCGATAAGGCCGATATGCAAGCCTGAAATGGCCATCAAGTGAATGGTGCCGGTTTTCTGCAATACTTGCCATTGGCCCTGAGAGATGTCTGACTTATCGCCTATCAGCAGCGCTTTGAGCAAAGCATGAGAGGGAGCCGTCGCAAACAAAGACTGTGACAACCCGTTCCTCGCAGAATCCAAACCGTGGATTTTTTGCCCCGTTTTCTCATAGCCCTCTTTGTCACGTACATACCCAGTAGCGATCACCCCCTGGGCCAATAACCAGGCCTGATAGTCAAAGCCACCGGGGTTGGCCGTACCGCGAGGCTGTTTTAAACGAACAGTCAGCGCCCATTGGCTGCCTGGCTTGAGCAGATCTTTGCGCGGTGGCTGATACCAGTTCAACCTGATCTTCTGGCCCCGGCGGACCGCGTGACCCTCAGTCTCCTGACTTGCGGTGGAAGTGGCTCCTTCTACTACAATGGCATAAAAACTGGCACTGACTCTTTTCGAGGAAATACTGTGGTACTGCACCAAACTGGCAACTTCTATGTCTAGCCTTAAATCCTTTCCCGCTAGTGCCAAGGGTAATTGCTCACTGGAAATTTGGGAGATTTGATACCCATTAAGTGCAAGGCCACTTAATGCAGATACAATCAGAACAGTGGGAACTCGAAAACAGGTTTTTTTTAGCACAAACAAAATGCTTAACAAGAGCACTGCAATAGCGGCGCTTACGCCGGCCAACAAGGAAAGTTCCTCTCTAGTCACGGCGAGAATTGCTGGCAGGCCTGCAGCAAGAGCGAAGCTAAAGAAAGCAGCTAAACGTAACATTATTTTTTTTGGAATCCTTTCCTTTTAATACACATCATTTTGGCTATTGTTATGGCAAACTCCAGGCTCAATGGGCATAATGTCGCGCCGTTTAGTGGCGGACTATGCTGCACATATTACCTTCTGGAGTGCACGCACTGCAGCTGTGATTGCAGAAATATGAATGTTTTGTGACCTAAAACTTTTCAGGGCCCAATTAGCTGAACCCAGTGAACCATGCCCAGTGAACCATGCCCGGTAAACTATGTCCTTTGAACCATGCTCTGTAAACCATGCCCTCTAGACTATGTTCGATAAATTATGCCTCGTAAGATACTAAAACGCTGGATCCCTGATCACGCCAAGGTCCGAACAAGTCAGCGGCTAAAGTTTTTAGGCAAATTGCTGCATGACCCAAACCTATTCCACTTGAATCGGCACTCAGTCTCTGTGGCTTTTTTCGTGGGGCTGTTTGTCGCTTTTATGCCCACTCTAGGGCAGATTCCAATTGCCGCATTCGGCGCCCTGCTATTTCGTTGCAACTTACCCATTTCTGTTGCACTGGTGTGGATAAGCAATCCGCTCACCTTTCCGGTTATCTACTTTGCAACATATAAGCTTGGTGCCCGTTTATTACAACTGCACCCCAGAGCATTTGAGTTTGAGATGTCCTGGCAGTGGTTTGCCTCTGAATTTCTGGTCATCTGGCAACCGCTGGTACTCGGCAGTTTTATCGCCAGCCTGTTTTTTGGCTGCTTGGGTTACATTATCATACAGTGGGCCTGGCGCTGGCATGTAGTGCAACGCTGGCAAGAGCGGAAAAAGCGAATAGAACCTTACTCATAACGCAGTGCATCAGCAGGCTGAAAACGACTGGCTTTCCAGGCTGGAAATAAAGTCGCTAAAAAGCACAATGAAAAGGAAGTAAGGAAAACGCGCACCAAGTCTGACATGCGTATTTCGGTGGGAAGATACGTTAAGGGATAAACATCCGACTTCAAAAACTGGTAGTTAAGTAAACTCTCTAGAATCTGCACAAAATCCTGTACACCCAGCGCCAGCAAACAGCCCACAGCGATTCCCATCAAGGTACCAAATAATCCAATCAAGCTGCCTTGCACAATAAATATAGCCAGGATGCTTTTGGTGCCAGCACCCAAGGTGCGCAAAATTGCAATATCACCCTGCTTATCCACCACCACCATCACCAGGGTAGACACGACATTAAATGCTGCAATTCCGACGATCAGGGACATCAGCAGCCCCACCAGATTTTTCGACATTTGAATGGCGTGATAAATATTACCGTGGGTGCGTGTCCAATTACTCCCGGTATAACCGGGGCCCAGCTTCACAAGGTTGTCATAAACCACGTCGGGCGCGTCAAATAAGTCGTTTAGTTTCAGCCTAATGCCAGAGATTTCATCAGGTGAACCAGAAAGTTGTGCGGCTAACGCGAGTGACGTTAAGGCCAGAGAATTATCAAGCTCCGTGTTGGACTGAATAATTCCAAGCACTTGTAAATATTGGATTTCCGGTGCAATGCTGGCATTAGCGTTGGGAACAACCACTAGCAAGCGATCTTTTTCCGTCACGCCAATTTTTCGCGCAACTGCTGCACCCAATAATATCGATGGTACCGCTTCCAGTTCGGCCAAACGTGCTTCGTCCACATAGCGAGTAATTTCAGAAACGGCTTTTTCCTGTTGCGGGTCAATACCATATAACACAACGGCTTCGGTTTTTTTATTGAAACTCACCAATGCCATTTGCTGAACAAAAGGCGCTGCGGCAACAATTCGCGGGTCCTCTTTTAAGGTGGACGTCAGGGATTGCCAATCCTCAATACCCTGCCTGTGTTTAATAGCCGCCTGCGGCACAAGTGACAATATTTTTTCTCTTAACTCCCGGTCGAAACCATTCATAACCGAAAGCACAACAACCAATAAAGCAACGCCTACCACAAGGCCGGTAATTGAAATACCCGATAAAAAAGAAACCAGCTGGTCTCCCCTGCGAGCGCTGGAATAGCGTAGACCAATAAAAACGGGAAAGGGTGTTTTCATGCGCTAAGCCCTGGACAACATCCCGTCGTCAAGATGGTAAGTAACATCCATGGATTTTGCCAAGTGCTCATCATGGGTTACCACGATAAAACTGGTGGCTATTTCCTCACTGAGGGATTTCATTAAGGCTTGTATAGCGCGTGCGTTTTTTGAATCGAGGTTACCGGTAGGCTCATCCATCAAGACGCAGGCGGGGTTGTTCACTAAAGCTCGAGCAATTGCCACGCGCTGCCGCTCACCGCCGGAAAGCTCAGCTGGCTTGTGCGCGACACGCTCAGCCAAACCAATATGCTCTAGAGCGCTTCTGGCTTTGTCTAAAGCCACAGATTTTTTTATGCCGGCAATAAGCAAGGGCATGGCGGTATTTTCCAGCGCTGTAAATTCAGGCAGTAAGTGATGAAACTGGTAAACAAAGCCGAGCGAGGCATTTCGAATTTTGCCGCGCTTGTTATCACTTAGGCGAGAAAAGTGTTCACCAAGAATTTCCACATCACCGCTATCGGGCTTATCCAGCCCACCCAGCACATTTAGCAAGGTACTCTTACCGCTACCTGAGGCACCCACAATGGCGATATGCTCACTGGGCTGGAGCTCCAGATTAACGTTGCGCAGCACTTCAACCAGCTGCGGTCCCTGACTATAATTTTTTACTATATTTTTACACTGCAATACGGTCATAAGGTTTAGATGTCGTAACGTAGAGCCTCAGCAGGCTCAATTTTAGAGGCTCGATAAGCGGGGTAAAGTGTGGCACAAAAGGACGTTAGCACCGCGAATATGCAGACGTGCAAGGTGTCCTGCCATTTCCATTCGGAAGGCAAATACGTAACAAAATAGACGGTGGGGTCAAAAATCTGTGTGCCACTGATTTGCTCAATAAAGGCACTTATCTGTGGCAACCATATAGCGAAAAGCACACCACTTATTGCACCCACTGCAATGCCAATAAATGACAAACTAAGGCCCTGCACTACAAATATTTTTACTATGCCCCAGCGCGTTAAGCCCAGTGTTCGCAATACGGCAATATCACTTCGCTTTTCAGACACCATCATTATCAGGCTGGAGATTACATTAAAGGCTGCTACCGCAATAATCACGCTAAGTAAAACACCAGTTATTGTTTTTTCCATTTTAACCGCTTGAAATAAATTCCCCTGGGTTTGGCTCCAGTCTTTAAGCTGATAGTCGTCCTCTATTTGATTACCCTGCTGCAATTTTCGAGCGATACTGGCCACGCCTTGAGGGGCTTTATAGATATCGTCAAATTTCAAGTGCAGGCCATCAACAGCCGCGCCTAGACGAAATAATTTTTGCGCATCGGGCAAATGAATCAAAGCCAGGTGCTGGTCAACCTGAGCACCAACCTCAAACACACCCACAACGGTAAAACGTTTGGTACGCGGAAATATGCCCGCCGGTGTTACCGAAACCTCCGGCAAGGTAATGGTTACACGATCACCCATGGACAGCCCCATATAGCGAGCCAGTAGACTCCCCAGAACCATGCCGTAAGGCCTATCATCCAAGTGATCCATCGAACCTACCAGCATGTGCTGGTCAACTGCCGATATTTTTTTCTCCAGTGCGGGGTCGATACCCTGCAGCACCACGGGTTTAACACTGCGCCCTCTCGACATTAAAACCTTGCCCTCAACATAAGGCGCAGAAGCGAGCAAGCTGTCTGTATCAGCGATAGTTTGCGATACACTCTGCCACTGCTCAAGGGAACCAGCGCTACTGAGTATACCGTGAGGCACTACCAGCAGGGTTCGTTGCTTCAACTCCCGGTCGAAACCGTTCATCACCGAAAGCACTACAATTAGGGCAAACACCCCCAAGGCCATGCCAATGAGCGCAAACCAACTGACAAAGGCTATAAAGCCATTGCGGCGCTTGGCACGGATATACCGCAAACCAATGTAGAGAGGAACAGATTGAGAGAGACTTTTAAACATGGGGGCGATTAAACAGGAGAAGCTATTACAGGACAAGAGATATAGAGTTGCACTATTATTAGTAACAAATAACTGCATGAATGCTGACCAACAATGAGTGAAAAATCTACAGCAAAGGACTTGGGCCGCGAACGTCGCGATTTTTTTCGTGTAAGCCAGGATGTATTGTTCGATTTTAAGCTGGCGGATGCCTTCTCAGCAGAAAACGATTCGCCTGAGATCGAGTTTGAAGATTCAATCTCCCTTAGCCTTGTCAACGAGCTGCGACGCCTCGATAAAGACAGCCTGCAAACCCTGAGATTGCTCACAGAAAAAAACCGTTTGCTGGGTGACTACCTGCAAACACTCAGCAGTAAAATCGATTTAATTGCCCGCCACACCTTATTCGCACAAGATGGCGAGGCGGGTGAGCGGCCTAAAACGCGCATCAACCTGAGCGAGGAAGGGGTCGCGTTTATTGCCGACAGAGCGCTGTATAAGGGAAATTACTTGGCAGTGAGACTCATATTTTTACCCAACTATGTTCCCGTGGTAGTCTTCGCAAAAGTTATTCGTTGTGAAGCAAAGGACGATTCATACCAAATTGCAGCCAAGTTCCATCGACTGCAGGATAAAGACCGCCAAGAGCTGTCGCGACAAATTCTTAAAGCCCAGGTTACACAAAAAAAAGCATCCGCAAAAAATAAGTAGTGCGAGGATAAGCAATGAAACACGCCAAACCCTTTTCAATTATCGCCCCCCTGTGTGCCATCAGCCTCTTGGTAGCAAGCACAGTCACTGCAGATACAGTGAGGCTGCCGCAAACTCCCTCAGCTGAGCAGTTTGGTAATGAACAGTGGAATGTGCCCATTCCATTAAAGGGGATGAGCAAAGCTACGGTGGAAAAAAAGTTCGGCGCCCCCAGCAGCCGCCATGGCCCGAAAGGTGAACCGCCAATCTATTTTTGGGAATACAAGGAGTTTACGGTGTATTTTGAATCGGACTATGTGCTTCATGCTGTGCGAAAATATCGCCCCGAATAGCCTTAATCAGCGTCGAAATGCTGTAAAATCAAGCGTAAAGCCTCTTCACGGTACTCATCTTTTTCAAATAGAATCTCATGGCGCGCGCCTTCAAATACAACTGGCGCGCCGCCCTTGCAAACATGCTCACCGATAGCATTTTTCTGCGCACAAAAGCGGTTTTGCGCCTCATTTAACACCAGCTCTTCACGCTCAGCCTGCAAGACCAGAAGGGGTGCAGAGAGCTGCGAGGCAGCTTGCATAACAGCATCTTGAGTGCGGCAAGCCGCCCGCACCCAACCATAGGTGGGCACGTCCACCGCCACTTGCGGCAACTCTTGGAGTAAATTCTGGTAGGCCATAAATCGTTGCCGCGACTGAGTAACACTGTTTGCGGCAAACGCAGCCTCAACGCTGTCAAACTGGCTGCGAGGCGTCCAACACTCGGCGCAGGCCCAGGCCACCAGCTCAGCAACAAAGCAGGCACCGGCAAAGCCAAGGTTTGCCTCTATCATCGGGGCAATCAATACGGCGGCAGCCACATCAAACTCACTCTCTGCCATGCTGCGCAGCGCAATAGCACTGCCCATGGAATGCGCCAGAATGAACAGTTTTCCTTCTTGCTGAGGTAAAACCACCGTATTCATAAAAGTGTGTAGATCCGCCGAAAAATTTGCGAAATCGTCTGCGTGACCTTTAAGGGGCTCTTCGAGCATCCGACCAGAAAGCCCCTGCCCTCGATGATCCATAGCAAATACGGAGTATCCCTCGCGGTTAAAGAGCTTCACCAGCTCAAGATACTTGATAAACGGTTCACTTCTGCCCGGCAGCAGCACCAGGCTTGCGGTGGCGTTTTCCACCGGGGCTTTTACATAAGCAATCCTTACATCATTAACACCACTGAATGTGCCAAAAACAGCCTGCTGTTGCCAATAGGGAGCAAGCTGCTGTGTATCAAGCACTTCCGCCCGCGCGAGCAAGGCGCACAATAACAACAGCGTCAGGCACAAAAGCCTGCAGGTGCTGTGAACAAAAGGTAAGGCCATACGGAAAGTTTCTTTAGCTGGTTGCTTCAAGGTCGGCTGTAATACAATGGCCTAGTTTATCTTATTGTGGCCGACCGTGTTTTAATGTCTGATTCAAAAATTCCTTCTGAAACGAAAGTCATCGTCGGTATGTCCGGCGGCGTAGACTCCTCTGTATCCGCCCTTCTGCTGCTTGAACAAGGCTACCAGGTGGAAGGCCTATTCATGAAAAACTGGAACGAAGACGACGGCACAGAATACTGCACGGCGATGACAGATTTGCTGGATGCCGCCGCCGTGTGCCAAAAGCTGGGCATTCATCTGCACACCGCCAATTTCGCCGCGCAATATTGGGATAAGGTATTCGAGCACTTTCTTGCTGAATACAAAGCCGGGCGAACACCCAACCCCGATATTCTCTGTAACCGTGAAATAAAATTTAAAGTATTTCTCGACTTTGCAGAAGAGCTTGGCGCGGACTACATTGCTACCGGTCATTACGCGCGCACAAAAAGCGACGCGAGCCATACCTATTTATGCAAGGGGCTCGACCCCAACAAAGACCAAAGCTACTTTCTACACGCGGTTGGTGAGTATGAGTTCTCCAAAACGCTGTTTCCTATTGGCGATATAGAGAAGCCGGAAGTGCGGCGCCTGGCAGAAAAGCACGACCTCGTCACTCACAACAAAAAAGACAGCACTGGAATTTGCTTTATCGGCGAGCGGAGATTTAAAGATTTCCTTGAGACCTACCTGCCGGCCCAACCTGGCCAAATGGTCACGGCTGATGGAAAAATTATTGGCAAACATCAGGGCCTGATGTACTACACCATTGGCCAACGACAAGGCTTGGGCATTGGGGGTGTTGCCGGAGCCCCGGAAGAACCCTGGTACGTGGCCCAAAAACAATTGGCTAGCAATACGTTAATAGTTGTACAGGGCGAACACCCCCTGCTCTACGAGAATGCTCTGCAAGCCAGCCAAACTCATTGGATTAACAATCAAGCTCTGCCAGAGGGCTCTCGCTGCATGGCTAAAACCCGTTACCGCCAGCCAGACCAGGCGTGCACCTTGCAAAAGGTGGATGGCGACACCATTACAGTCTCCTTTGATGAACCACAACGCGCAATCACACCTGGGCAAAGTATCGTTTTATATCAGGGCGAAGTGTGCCTTGGCGGCGCAGTGATCGAACAGCCTGTTTGTTAAGCAGAGATAACATTACTTAGCTTACCAGTAGGAAAAATAGTTTAAGGGGAGATTAAGGCTTGCAAAAATCCTGGCGTGATATCGCACTTGCTCTTGCGGGTGTTGTGCAGTGTGCTCTGCAAGTAGAAGAGCTGGCAAAGACCGGCTACCTGAAAACAGAACAGTTTGAGACCGCCGTTAAAAGCCTCCTTAACCAAAACCCCTCATCAACGGAAGAAGTCTTTGGTGGTATCGCAGCCCTGCATACTGGGCTGGAGGCACTGGAGACCATGTTGCAGAACCATCGCGACCCAAAACATGCTGATACGCTGCGCTACGTGCTGGGCGCAATTCACTTGCAAAGCAAGCTAAGCAAACGAAAAGACATGCTGCATATTATTGGCAATCGTTTAGAAAAAGCACAGCATCAGGTGGAGCACTTTGGCTACAGCCACGAAAACGTCGTCGGCAATATCGCTGAAATTTACACCGATACCCTCAGTACATTCCCTTACCGAATTCAGGTAAGCGGTGAGTTTAACTACTTACAACAAAATCGCGTTGCCTCTCAGATCCGCGCTTTACTGTTAGCCGCAATACGTTCTGCCACTCTGTGGCGTCAGGTGGGGGGCACGCGCTGGCACATGCTGTTTTATCGAAAAAAATTATTGGATGCCGTGCTGGCGCTTCGTCAGGCGTAAAACGACAAACACGCAGCGTGGGAATATAAGGCGTGCGCGCAACCTGGGTATACATGAGTATGCTTGCGGCAAGTATTTTGTCCGCAGGCTCGCAACCATTTCAAGCCTGGAGGCTTATCTAGCGCAGCCTAGGGTTCTAAAAAGTAGTGTTCGAAACTATCAGCTAGTTTATCCAGGTTCGGGTTTGGAAGACGAAAAAGCCTTCTCTCTGCCAGATTGGCAAATTCGATATTTTCTTCAAAGTGCGCTTTCCATACTTCCTGTATAGAGCCGTCGGCATAGGCTTTTTGCAGGCCAAGCTCAATACGGTCAATTAGCGCCTTGTTGCGCTTGTTCGCCCAGAAAAAACGTGGCAAAGGGTAATATAAGGCAATGCTTTGATCGTAGGCCAAGCCCTTCATATGGCGATGCAGCTCCCAATCTGAACCTAGTTCGTTGATACCACGGCACGCCAGATCTATGCGTTTACTGGCCACCATGCCAAACAAGCTTTCAAACATCGGCACCTCAACCACGTTCAAACCCGAGTGCCGCAACACCGCCACATCAGACCAGTGCAAGCCCTGCCCAATACTAAATTTTTTCAGGTCGTCCAGGCGAGTGATACGCTTCAGTGCTTGCAAATTATGTTGATGGGTGAAACAGATGCGGTAACCAAGAATTCCAAGGTCCACCGGAAAAGCTGCATAATCAAGCTCTTCCGCGAGGCTTTCCTTGTAGCCCGTGATAAAAACAAAATTTTCAATGCTGTTGCTTTTTGCAACTCGGCTAGCTCGCGCCACATTCATCAAGTGGGGCAATTCTGAGAGTGTATAGGGGCCGTATTCCTCAACGGTGAGATCTAAAGCCAGCACCAAAGTGGATAACTCGAAAGCAAAGGTTGCATTTGGATAGCTGGAGGGCTTTCTATAGTTGACTGTCAACGCACTAATCTGGAACGAACATAAAAGCATTAATACCGGCAAATACTTTATCATCTGTAGGGCACTTCGTTTTTTAAGTGATCATGTCATGTTGAGCGGCGCATAATAGCCACTCACAATAGTGATTTGCATATGTTTCAATCAAAAACTTTCATGAAATTACTGTAAAAGATGCCAACCGTGCCAATAAGAGCTCGCATCCCCGGGCTTCTCCGCATTTGCTCCTAGCAAATAACTGGAATACACCCCATCCCTGGGGTTCTCCGCATTTGCTCCTAGCAAATAACTGGAATACACCCCATCCCTGGGGTTCTCCGCATTTGCTCCTAGCAAATAACTGGAATACACCCCATCCCTGGGGTTAAACTTCGCGATCGAAAATTTCATAGAGATCGATACCACCCATGGACTTATCCGCACTAACTGCAATCTCCCCCGTTGACGGCCGCTATGGCAGCAAAACAAGCGACCTGCGCCCTATCTTCAGTGAATACGGCCTCATACGCTGTCGGGTAGAAGTAGAGATTCGATGGTTGCAAAAACTCGCTGCCCACCCTGAAGTCGTAGAAATTACAGCACTGAGCGATAAAAGCCAGGCCTTACTAAACAGCATTGTGAGCGACTTTTGCGAGCAGGATGCTCAAGCGATTAAAGATATCGAGCGAACCACCAACCATGACGTCAAAGCGGTGGAATACTTTATTAAAGAGAAGTTTAAAGGCAACGCGGAATTAGAAGCTGTATCCGAATTTGTGCATTTCGCCTGCACCTCGGAGGACATTAACAACCTTTCCCATGCGCTCATGCTAAAAAGCGGCCGCGAGCTCGCCTTGGCGCAAATGAAAGCGGTCACTGCGGCTATTGCAGATCTCGCCATTGAGCACGCAGCAGTGCCCATGCTATCTCGCACCCATGGACAAACCGCCTCTCCCACCACTGTGGGTAAAGAAATGGCCAATGTTGCTGCGCGACTGCAACGACAGATAGAGCAGGCTAGAAACATCAGGCTACTGGGCAAAATCAACGGTGCTGTAGGCAACTACAACGCCCACCTGAGCGCCTACCCAGAAACGGACTGGCAGCAAAATGCTGAACACTTTGTTGAAAGCCTGGGACTAAGCTGGAATCCCTACACCACCCAGATTGAACCCCACGACTATATTGCCGAACTATTCGATGCCGTGAGCCGTTTTAACACCATCCTCATCGACTTTAACCGGGATGTTTGGGGCTACATCTCTCTGGGCTACTTCAAACAGAAAGCTATTGCAGGGGAAGTGGGTTCCTCGACCATGCCGCACAAGGTAAACCCAATCGACTTCGAAAATTCGGAAGGTAATCTTGGCTTAGCCAATGCGGTATTTGCTCACTTGTCAGCAAAGCTACCCATATCTCGTTGGCAGCGGGACCTAACAGATTCCACAGTACTAAGAAATATGGGGCTTGGCTTTGCCTACAGCCAAATCGCTTACGCTTCCACCATGAAAGGCATTGGCAAGCTACAACTCAATGAACAAGCTCTAGCTGCAGACCTCGACGCTAGCTGGGAAGTTCTGGCAGAACCTATCCAAACCGTAATGCGCCGCTATGGTATCGAAGGTGCGTACGAGAAGCTGAAAGAGCTGACTCGCGGCCAGGCCATCACCCAGGCCACTATCCAGCAATTTGCTGCCACACTGGATATTCCTGACCATGCCAAATCGGCATTGGCGAACCTAACGCCATCCAGCTATATCGGTAACGCTGTAGAGCAGGCTAAAGCGATCAAATCCTTACTCGGTTAAGGCCACCTGCCCGCTCCGGGTTTGCGCCCGGAGCGACGTTTATCTCACACATCTCGCCCCTAAACTTGCCCTAAACAGCACCGCCAAGGTGTACACTTAGTACTTCAATCGTACGCAACAGGATGTCGCAATGAATAGCACTCACCCCTTTGCCAAATTAACTCACCTGGGCGAACTTCCCGTTGAAACCTTTCTTCGCGATTACTGGCAGAAAAAGCCCCTGCTGGTGCGAAATGCCTTCCCCAATTTCACCTCAGCAGTCACACCCGATGAACTCGCCGGTTACGCGATTGATGACGACGTAGTTTCAAGGTTAATCGTTGAAGATAACGGCAACTGGCAAGTTAATCACGGTCCTATTCCAGAAGCGGCCTTTCAAGACTTACCCGAAGCACACTGGACCTTACTGATTCAACATGCCGACCTGCTCGACCCTGCCATCAATCAACTGTTGGATACTTTCCGCTTTATCCCCAGTTGGCGCCTCGACGACATTATGATCAGCTACGCCAGCGATGGTGGAGGCGTTGGGCCACATTTCGATTACTACGATGTCTTCCTGCTGCAAGCGGAGGGAAACCGTCGATGGCGACTGGGTCAACAGTGCAGTGTGGAAAGCCCCTTGCTTGAAAATATCGATATGAAGGTGCTGCGAAATTTCGAAACGAAAGATGACTTCATCATGAAACCCGGCGACCTGCTGTACGTACCACCCAAACTCGCACATTGGGGGCAAGCGCAGGGAGAATGCATCACCTACTCTATTGGTTTTCGTGCGCCCAGTTATGCGGATGTTATTCTCGATTTTTCAGAAGAGAGCGCATCGCTAGCCACTGAAGACATGCGTTATTCCGACCCCGCCTTACCGCTGCAACAACATAGCGGGCAAATCAGCCCCGAAGCCCTGGCACAGGTGGCGGAAATTCTTAAGCGCTATTCGGAAAAAGAAGGCCACCTCGCCAGCTGGTTTGGCGGCTTCATGACCAGAATGAACCCCGGTGGCGACGTCGCCAGCGAAGGAGACTACACCACCGAGGACTACCACCAGGGCCTGAGCTGCCAGCTCAGTAATTTTGCTCGCTGTGCATTTTACGAAACCAGCGATCACTGTTTATTATTTATTAATGGAGCGAAATGGCACTGCTCAAAAGAGTTGGCGATAAAATTGAGCGAATATAAAACCATTTCCATTCAACAACTCCAGGCGCGAGACGAATATATTATCAAGCACCTGGCTGAAGAAGGGCTGCTGGATAAAATTGATGAGTGAAGAACAGATACAATTAGTGCAGTGGCAGGAGCAAGAAGCCACTCTCAGCGGTATTCGCTTTAAGGTATTTGTCGAAGAACAAAATGTAAGCGAGCATGAAGAGTGGGACGGCCTCGATAATATCGATGGCACCGTGCAGTTTATGATTTCCGCTGAGGGCGAGGCTGTTGGCTGTGCGCGCTTGTTGCAGACCGGCCAGATTGGCCGCATGGCGATACTGAAGCAACACAGGAACAAAAAACTCGGCGCGGCACTGCTAAGGCAAATGATGGAATTTGCTTTAGAGCAACAGTTTATCGATGGAGACTATTCCCCTCTCTGGCTGAATGCACAAATTCAAGCCCTGCCCTTCTATCAAAAAATGGGGTTCTGCCCAGAAGGCGAGGAATTTCTCGATGCTGGAATTGCTCACAAAAAAATGGTTTTTGTGCACAGCGGCGAGGCCTTGCAAAATTTATATAAAGATAAAGTAATCCGCCTGAGCAACCCAGGGCATTTCAGCCAGCATCTGTTTCAAATGGCTCAAATCAGCAATCGCAAGCTTGATATTCTGTGCGAAAACCTGGACGGAGCTATTTGGGGCAAACTTAAGCTAGCGGATGCCATTTCAGCCTTTGCCAGAAAAAGCCGCTACTCCCGTGTACGCATACTACTAAGCGACATAGAAAACCTGAACAGCGAACGCAAGCCGCTTATTGAGCTGTGTAAAAGGCTGCACAGTCACATGGAGATACGCGTACTTAAAAATGATGACATTAATTTAAACCACTCCTACTGCCTGGCCGACAGCCGCCATCTGGTATTCTTCAATAGCGAGAAAGACTACCAAGGCTTTGCCAACTACAGCGCCGCAGCAGAGTGCCATCATTTTGAGGAAGAGTTTGATCGACTATGGGAACATCATGGAGAACATGATGAAAATATGAAGGTATTGGTGATTTAACCAAGCCATCCATCAAAGCCCTGCAAAACACTACGCCCCTCACCGAAACTAATGCCCGGCCAGTGCTATAGCTCAAGTCCAATCATAGTGCCGTCATAAATCACCGGAAACTTTTTCAAGCACTCCAGTTGATTGGCCAAAGGGCCTGCCGCTCTGCCAGATTGTAAATCAAATTCAATGCCATGGGATCGACAACGAATTTTTCCTTCCGGGGTTTGGCTTGCATGGGTAAGCGGCACATCCATATGCGGGCAGCGATTTTCGATGATGTAAGGCTGGCCATCCACTTGTAACAGCAAAAGCTGGTAGCCCTCCAAACCGAAGGCTTTTTGGTAGCCATCATGGAGCTGGCTGATTTTTTCTAGAGGAAAAAACGCCATGCTACTGTCCTTACAAGCTCAATTTGCGAATACTGGCATTGATGAAGGCCTGCTTCAGGTCTTCATAGCTATGCACAGCGGGGAATTGAGGAAACTCCTCAATCACGTTTTGCGGCGCGCTAAACAGAATACCCGCGTCTGCCTCGGAGAGCATAGTGGTATCGTTATAAGAGTCGCCCGCTGCGATTGTGCGGTAGTACATGGTCTTGAATGCACATATTGCCTGGCGCTTAGGGTTTGCCTGACGCAGGTTATAGTCCAGTACTTTGCCATTATCATCAACCGTGAGTTTGTGACAGAGCAAGGTGGGATAACCCAGCGGGGCCATCAGTGGGCCAGCAAATTCATAGAAAGTGTCCGAGAGTATTACCACCTGGAAGCGCTCGCGCAGCCAATCCAGAAAGTCTGCAGCTCCCGGCAGCGGGCTAAGAGTACCAATGACTTCCTGTATCTCATTTAAACCCAAACCCGCTTTATCCAGCTCGCCCAGGCGCATAGTCATCAACTCGTCGTAGTCGGGGATGTCTCGCGTGGTGGCCTTTAGAGCATTAATACCAGTCTTCTCCGCAAAAGCGATCCATATTTCTGGTATGAGTACCCCTTCGAGATCAAGGCAGGCTAATTCCACGATATTACTCCTCGTATAGTAATTGAGTGATAAAACAGGTTTGGCGCAATCTACCGAACTCGCTGCTTCTTTTCCAGCATAATAAGCATATTGTGTATCATTATTTTAAATGGGCGATAGGCTCTGCTATCCTTTCGCGCCCTAAGACATGGCCGGACAAGTTTTACCCATGAACAGCACCCTTGACCTACAAGATATAGACGCCAAGCTACAGCAATCCTCACCACAAGAGATTCTGGAGTACGCCCTGACACAGCATCAAAACCTCGCGATCTCCTTCAGCGGCGCTGAAGACGTGGCGCTTATCCACATGGCCGCTCAAATTAAACCGGGCGTTCAAGTCTTCTGCCTGGATACCGGCCGCTTGCACCCGGAGACCTATGAGTTTATTGAAACCGTGCGCAAGCGCTACCCTATTGAGCTGTCTATACTCTTTCCCGATGCAGAAGCCGTACAAAAACTGGTCAACGAAAAAGGCCTTTACAGTTTTTATGCCGACAATCATCAGGAATGCTGTGGCATCCGCAAAGTAGGCCCTCTTCGTAAAAAGCTACTGGCTTTGGATGCATGGGTCACCGGGCAGCGCAAAGACCAAAGCCCAAACACCCGTACCAATATTCCAGTCATTCAAAATGATCGCTTATTCGCGCGCCCCGGAGAAAGCCTCACCAAGTTTAACCCCTTGGTGAACTGGAGCTCAAAACAGGTGTGGGACTACATACGCGCAGAGAGCATCCCTTATAACCCCTTGCATGATCGTGGTTTTATATCCATCGGTTGCGAACCCTGTACACGTCCGGTGGGCCCCGGCCAGCATGAACGAGAGGGCCGCTGGTGGTGGGAAGAAGCCACTAAGAAAGAATGTGGTTTACACGCAAGCAATGTTAAAAAGTAAGTGGAGTGAGCATGAAGATTACCTTTGTTAAAAAAATTCACGCCGACGGCACAGCCTGCAAAAAATGTGCGGATGTTATCGCCAAGATGGAGAGCGCCGGCCAAATGGCCCACATCAGCGAAGTGCTGATTGCCGATGAAAGAGACGAAAAAAGCCCGGGTATGCTACTTGCGCAGCAGTATCAGGTTGAGCGAGCACCGTTTTTTGTGGTTGAGAAGGAAGGCGAAGAAGCGCTTATCTACACCGTGTATATGAAGTTTGTTAAAGATGTACTGGATCAAAAAACTGAAGAGAGTGAGGAGCTCAAGGAAATCATGGAAAGCAACGACGACCTGGATTTCCTATAAACTCAATCTTCTTTATATCCGCTTTGCTACAAACCCGTTTTTCTCTAAATCGCTGCAGCGTTATGAGGGCTGGCCAAAACAGGCCGCCCTTCACATCCAAGACTTTCCTGAAAACTCAGCATCATACAAACAGGCATTCACAATAGCCCTGGCTTCACCTTCCTCTAGATATAAAACATCAATAGTACGAGACGCCAGTACGAACCTTACACTGGCCAGCTTTCGCCTCTTCAGAAAATGTGACTGTAAAAAGTGCACTTGTTGTATTTTGTGCATTGGAAAGCAAACGATTTTTTTACCAATAAAGCCCTTTCTAACGACAACATACTCCCCATTCACATACCAGCCATAACGTTGATACTTTTGACGATAGTAAAGATAAACCAATATCGAACTTATAAGGCCGGCGAAAAAAACCGCCAAGCCAAACTTAAAGAAAAGCACTACAGACACTAAAAGGAGAGGTAAAACGGCAAAATAAAGCGTCCGAATCAAATAGTAGCTGCTTATAGGTTTAAATAAAGCCTCGTTAAATATGAGCCCTGGAAAAACATGTTGTGCCAGGCGAGAAAAATCCCTCACTTCAATGCTTGGTACCAGTATTTTTTTCATCAAACCACTGGGCTGCCCCTGTATGGCCTGCATATTAAAGGGTTCCAGAACCATTACCAGGCGCTTAAACAGACAATCCAACCAGTTCATATGGTAAAGAACACTTTGTATTCGGCTGTGTCTTACCTGGATCTCATACCTGTTTAGCAAACCACTTTTGCGGATATAAGTATTTTTATCGTAGCGCAGTCGATAGTTGTACAGCGCGAAAATAGAACCGGCAATGGACAGCATGCTAAAAAAAAGTATCAGCACCACAAATAGCAAAGCGACTACAATAGACGCCAGCACAAAGCCATTATGCTGCAACCATGAGTCAAACTGAGTGCTGTAGCTTTGAACAATACTGCCAAGCACTTGCTCGAGCTGGCCAATAGCAGGTGCAATAAAAACAAGCAGAAACCACGCTCTGTTGTGCGTAAAACCATGTAAAACTATATCCATATTCGAGCGATCAATCAGGCTCTCTTCGCTAGCACCCAGCTCTTTTTCTTCTTGCTGAACACTTTCAGCGTCAACACTCGATTCAAGGTTTAGTTTAATAAATTGTTTTATGTCTCTAGCTTGTTCAAGCGTAAGGGCGGCAACATTGATTTCATTGGCAGTGGAACCTGCGCCATCGATACTTAGGACTGCAAGATTAAATGGGCGATAATAAAAAGGCTGCTTGATGGACACGTTCTGTATTTTATTGAAAGGCAACTCCACCCGGTTTTTACTGAGCACACCAGTACGAACAAGGAAGCGGTCTTTAGCCAACACGTAGTAAAAATTGAGATAGTAAAGTGATGAGAACAGGATCAATAAAGCCAGCGCAGATAAAGCTAGAGGAACAATATGATTGAGCCCCCAGTCAAGATACGATGCGGTGACGAACACTCCAATTAAGGCCGGGTAAAGGTTAAGCACATGAGAAAACCCTCGCATGGAAAAAAAGACAATAGCGAAAGGAGACAGGCGCTGCCAAGCCTCTCCTGCCACAGGCTTCATCTTCACATCCATGTCATTCAACGGCCAGCCCCTTGCTGTCCAAAATATGCTCCCTTAAGCCTTCAGCGGTTTCTTTTTTTAAGCCGGGAATTGTCAGTGAATGTGATGCCCCACCAGCACTAAATAACTTTAATGTGGCGAGCCCGAACATGCGCTCCAAAGGCCCTTGAGTAACCTCTATATGCTGCAAGCGTGATATGGGTTGAATGATGGTTTTTTTGAAAACAAGGCCTAAGTAGAGGCTGACATCCTGATCTCGTAACTGATACCCTTTCGCTCGACAATGCAAATACATAAAAGCACTCAAGCCCAGCCAGGCCGCAGCAACAAAGGGGGCCAAATAACGCAGGTGCTCGATAAATTGCTCATCGAGAAAAAAAAGGAGCACAGGTAATATAAGCAGTATTAGCTGGGCGGAGAACACAGTAAGCCAGGGGTATTCTCTAGACAGCCTCTGAGGGGTAATGGACTCAAATACAGGGCTGATCAAAACCTCATTATTGATGGGTGGTATGGATTTCTCCATCATTCATTCCTTTCATACTGGCAAGGTCTTCAACGTTTTGCCTCGTCCAAAAACAAAAAAACCGGGACAAGCCCGGTTTTTAACGAGTTAGCCAGCAGCAGTTTATCAGTACTCTGGCAACTCCACGTGAGAAAATAACTCGTCCAGCTCCACTTTAGAGTGTCTGTTGAATGCTTCGCTCACCAGGTCTTTACTTAAGTGCGGAGCAAACTCTTCGATAAACTCGTACATAAAGCCGCGCAGGAAGGTACCACGGCGGAAACCCAGCTTGGTGGTACTCGGTTTAAAGAGATGACTGGCATCCAGCGCGACCAGATCACTGTCATCCTCTTCCTGAAAAGCCATCTTGGCAACAATTCCAATTCCCAAGCCCAGTTTTACGTAGGTTTTAATCACGTCTGCATCTGCGGCTGTAAAGACCACTCTTGGTGCAAGACCTCGCTCCATAAAGGCTTCATCGAGCTTGGAGCGGCCGGTAAAGCCAAATACATAGGTAACTATAGGGTGTTTGGCTACGTCTTCCAGAGTTAACTGGGAAACCTGACATAAGGGGTGATTTTTGGGAACCAGGATACAACGGTTCCAGCGGTAACAGGGAAGCATGATAAGGTCGCTGAACAATTCAAGCGCTTCTGTCGCAATGGCAAAGTCTACCGATCCGTCCGCTGCCATTTCAGATATCTGCATAGGTGTACCCTGGTGCATGTGCAAAGATACATCTGGATACTTTTCAATAAATTTGGAAATTACCTGTGGCAATGCGTAACGAGCTTGTGTATGCGTGGTAGCAATGGAAAGACTACCTTTGCGCTCATTACTGAATTCCTGCGCAACCTGCTTAATACTCTCTACCTTACGAAGTATTTCACCTGATGTTCGTAAAATAGCTTCACCCGCAGGTGTTATACGTGTTAAGTGCTTCCCGCTTCGAGAAAAGATTTCCACGCCAAGTTCATCTTCCAGTAAACGAATTTGCTTACTGATACCAGGCTGTGAGGTGTAGAGGCTCTGGGCGGTTGCGGATACGTTGAGCTCGTGGTGAGCTACTTCCCAGATGTATCTGAGCTGCTGAAGTTTCATATGCCCTCCAAATGGCGGCAGACCTTTCTTAAGATTCTAGCAATAATGCGCCCCCTTAGAATTAAATCAAAGAGAACCCATCTAGTTATTTAATTATAAAAATATAAGAAAATATTCTTTTGAAGAATAGTTATAAATAACTATATTTGCCACCCGTATTTGTAATTTAGCACTAAGAATCTCAAAAATCCGCCGAATAATGGACTTAATTTTCTATATTTTCGCCGGGGCAGGTGTAGGGCTTGCTGTTGGTCTAACCGGTGTTGGCGGTGGATCACTGATGACCCCCCTACTTATTCTGTCTGGCGTACCCGAAAAAATCGCCATTGGCACCGATCTGCTCTACGCAGCGGCTACCAAAACAGGCGCTATGCACGCACACCATAAACAAGGTACCGTGCGATGGAAGCTGGTGGCCTATTTGGCGCTGGGCAGCATTCCTGCGTCCATTGCAACCTCTCTCGTACTGTTGTTTCTGCTCCCCCCCGACCTGGATTACGGCCCCGCCTTAAGCAAAACCCTTGGCTTTATGCTCATTCTTACCGCCTTTGTAGTTTTCTTTAAAAAGCGCTTGCAACGGGGTAATTTACTTTCTGAGGGAAGTAGCTCCTGGGTGTCTCGTCACCCATTGCGGATAACATTTTTTGCAGGGATTGTACTGGGTACGTTTGTAACCCTCTCCTCCGTGGGTGCAGGCGCTTTTTGCGCGGCATTGCTACTACTGCTGTTTCCCAGGCTACCGGCCTTACAAGTGGTCGGAACAGACATCGCTCACGCCGTGCCCCTCACCCTTATCGCTGGTTTGGGCCACCTGCTGAACGGCAACGTGGATTTTCAATTGCTGTTTGGCCTGCTTGTCGGTTCTCTTCCGGCGGTGCATCTGGGCTCAAAATTAGCGGCACGTGTTCCCAACTCGGTGTTACAACCCATTCTGGCAACGATACTACTCATCATTGGCGTGAAGTTCGGCTTCTTCCATTCCCCTCACTGATTTTCTGCGTTCGCTATTCCATGCGGCACATGGCCGGTAGCCACATGCCCTCTCGCTGATTCACAATGGCTTTGCTGGTCATCAAAAAACACATCCGCACCATAGGCTTTAAGGAACTGCCCTTTATCCAAACCACCTAAAAATAGCGACTCGTCGATACGAATATTCCAGGCTCTCAGGGTGCGAATAACCCTTTCGTGTGCCGGCGCGGATCTGGCAGTCACAAGCGCGGTGCGAATGGGGCAATCTCGGCCTTTAAACTCACTTTGCAAAATATGTAATGCCGCCAAAAAGGACTTAAAGGGCCCGCCGCTCAATGGCGTCTTTGCGGACGCCACTTCACTTTTTGCAAAGGCGTCCAGGCCCTGACGTTTGTATACCTGCTCTGCTTCGTCAGAAAAAATAACCGCATCACCGTCAAATGCAAAGCGTAATTGCGCAGATTGAGATTCGTGTTTCCCCCCGGTTAAAAGGGTTGCCGCAGCCACACCATGCTCAATTGCATGCCGTACATCCCGAGCGTCGGTAGAAAGAAAAAGGTGCCCATTAAAAGGCGATATATAGGGGTACGGGCTCTCTCCACCGGTGAAGGCCGCTCGTGTAATATTCAAACCGTAGTGATTTATCGAATTAAAAATTCGAAGGCCCGTATCCGCACTATTGCGAGAAAGTAAAATCACTTCCACTCTGGGCTGATCCAGAGCGCTATTAATGCTTAAGAGCTTTTCCACCATATGAAAGGCATCCCCTGGCGGCAAAATGGCATCTTCATGTTCTATTTGATATTTGGAATATGCCTCCAAACCCTGCTTCTCAAACACTTCATGACTTTCCGCAAGGTCAAACAAAGCTCGGGAAGAAATTGCAATAACCAGCTTATCTACCAATTTTGAAGACATAAGTACTTTACTCTACTGATACTTTACTCTACTGATACTTTACTCTACTGATACTTTACTCTACTGATACTTTACTCTGTTGAGTGCTTATAATATTCACGCGTTAAGCGCGCGATAACACCTGACAACAAGATTAAGGCAATAAGGTTAGGTATAGCCATTAGCCCATTCATGATATCTGCAATTAACCAAACAAGGTCCAGGCTTATAAGTACACCAACGGGAATGGCCGCAACCCAGAGTAATCTAAAACCAAGAATGGCTTTTTTGCCGGCCAAGAATTCAATGCAGCGTTCGCCGTAATAGCTCCACCCCAAGATAGTGGTGAATGCAAAGACAACAAGCGACAGCGAAACAACTTTGTCTCCATAAGGCAGAACATCATTGAATGCCGCCTGTGACAATGCCGCCCCCTGCAAACCAGAAGTCCACACCCCGCTTACAAGAATAGCCAGGCCGGTAACCGAGCACACAATGATGGTATCAATAAAGGTACCGAGCATGGCAATAGTCCCTTGCCTTACCGGGTTATTGGTAGCCGCAGCGGCGTGTGCAATTGGTGCAGAACCCAGACCCGCCTCATTGGAAAAAACGCCTCGGGATATACCCTTCTGAATAGCCAAAGCAACAGCGGCTCCAGCAAATCCGCCTTCTGCGGCAACAGGTTGGAAAGCACTCTTAACGACCAGAATAAACGCTGCTGGAATTTCTGAGATATTGGCAAAAATAACAATTAAACCCGCTGCCAAATAGGCGAAGGCCATAAAGGGTACCAAACGCTTGGCTACCTCAGCGATCCGTCGAACACCTCCCAATAAAACGGCGAATACCGCCACAGCGAGAACAAGCGCCGTCAGCGCCTTTGGAACATTGAACGCAACTTCCAGAGAGTCCGCTACGGAATTGGCCTGTACCATGTTGCCAATACCAAAGCCCGCAAATGCACCAAAGCCCGCGAAGGCCACAGCCAGAGGCATCCACTTTTTACCAAGGCCGTTTTTAATGTAATACATCGGGCCGCCAACGTATTCCCCCGTTTCACTTTTTTCCCGGTATTTTACAGCACAAACCGCCTCACCATATTTAGTCGCCATGCCAAGCAGCGCACTGCACCACATCCAAAACAAAGCGCCTGGCCCGCCAATACCTATAGCCGTGGCGACACCAACAATGTTTCCCGTACCAATTGTGGCAGACAATGACAGCATTAAGGCGCTGAACGGCGCAATGGAGCCCTCCCCCTGATCACTGCGCCCTTGAATTAAACGTTTAAATGCGTAGGGTATTTTTAGTAAAGATATCCCCCGAATACGAATAGTCAGGAGCAGACCAACCCCGAGTATTAATGTCAGCATATACGGGCCCCAAATATAGCCCGAAACGTCTGCTAGAATTTTTGCGAAATCTTCCGAAAAAGCCATTTATACCCCCAACACCACAACTGTTTTTTAATTTAAAATTTCAGGCCCTGCTTGTAAGGAAACAAACCAAACACTCCGCCGGTATGAACAAAAATAATATTTTCCATCTCTTTGAAGCGACCTTTCTTCACTTCCTGCAGCATGCCGTAAAAGGCCTTGCCCGTATAAACCGGGTCTAGAATCAGCCCTTCCAGCTGAGCGACCCAGCGAATACAGTCAAATAATTCCGGATATGTTTTGGCATAACCAGGCCCGATATAATCGTCAATGGTGTTGATATTGAGGCCTAAGTCAGCAGTGCCTGCAAGATGAAAGTGCTCTCCCCAACGCGAGTGCCAGGCAGATACATCCTGGAGTACTTTTTTCCTGAAATAGGCTACAGAATCACACACTGCCATTCCGTATACCGCTACACCTTGACTCAGTAAATGCATACCGAGGGTGAGCCCCCCCTGAGTTCCCCCGGAGCCAGTGGCAACCACCACGGCATCTGCTTGAAAATTTGCAGCTGACATATCACTGACAAGCTCCTCGGCTGCACAGAGATAACCCCACAGGCCAAATTCATCACTTGCACCCGTTGGTATACAGTGGGCCTTACGTCCCTGCGCTTCATAATGGCGCTGCCAATGTAAGAACAAGGCATGCAATTCAGCAAAATACTGTTTTTCTGGGTATGAGGAAATCTTCGCGCCCGACAAGTAATCAAGCAGCAAGTTTCCGTCGGGAATTTCATTTTCCGCCCCGCGCAGTATCAAATGAGCAGCCATACCTTGTTGAGCTGCGACTATTGCAGTAGCTCTACAATGATTGGATTGCAACCCGCCACAGGTTATCAAAGTATCACAGCCCTGAGCCCTTGCTTCTGCAAGTACAAATTCCAGTTTCCTGATTTTATTACCAGAAAGCACACAGCCGCTGAGGTCATCTTGTTTGACCCAGATTCGAGGGCCGCCAATATGCTCACTCAAGCGATCCAGCGCTTTAAGCGGAGTGGGAGTTTGTGCGAGGGGTATGCGAGGGGGCTTGAAAGACAACATAGTTTAACGTTACCCCGAAAGCTCTTTTAGAACAAGCTTCCAGGGGCGCTTCTATCTACAGGCTGTTATAAGGGTTAACAGCGCTCTGAATAGCTTATAGAGACTTCAATGTGCCCTTGGGCAAGATAGCGTGCACGGCGACTTTTTGGAATTTTAGATCTACATTGTCGGATACACTCAAAGTGACGTAGTCATCGGTGACTTCAATCACCTTACCAAGCATTCCGCTGGTCATTACGACCTCGTCCCCTTTACTTATGGCATCAACCAACGATTGGTGATCTTTTTGTCTCTTCCTTTGGGGGCGAATAATCACGAAGTACATGAACAGGAAAAGGCCACCGAGCAATACAAAGTTCAAAAATCCGGCACCTTGGGCCGGTGCAGCATCGCCGGCCTGGGCAGCTGCTTCAGCAATAAAAAAGCTCATTTATTAGTCTCTTTTGGTTAGGAATAAAACGGGTACGCACCCGACAGTCATAGTTCGAAGGCGGGTAACTCTACAATAAGCTCTGGGAGAGTCAAGACAAGAAGAAAAATATTTGGCGAATGCTGAGGCGTTAAAACACTAAGGCAGACCAATAGGCCTGCCTTTTAGGTACCAAATACTCTAGACGTAATCTCTAAACAGCTTTCTGAAGGTGCTCGGAGAGAGACCCGTCCAGCGCTTAAAGGCGTTAGTAAAACTGGTTCTGTCAGAGAAATCCAGAGACGCGGAAATGCTGTCGATGCTGAGATGCTGCTTAATCAGGTAGTCTATCGAGTAATGGAACCGCACCTGATCACGCAAATCAGCAAAACTCACATCCTGCTGCTGCAGCCTGCGTTGTAAGGTCCGCTTAGAGAGATTTAATTCTTCCGCGATATGGCCAATGCTGAGGGGGGCCCTTCCGATGCGCCGCTCCAGCACTTCCACTACCCGTGCTGGCACTCCAAACACCTCAGGCAAACGCGCCTGCTCTAGATATTCATCGAGAGTTTTTACTGAACCAAGAGCAAACATTGCTTGGTCAGTAAGTTTACGTTGAGCTTGTGCTAATTGTTGGTCGGTCATAAAGGCCACTCCTTCTGCCAATAGCTCTAGAAATGCTACGTCCTCGTCACTGTATACGGCCCGGTCATACTCACCAAGCCCCACACGCCTTTCCTCAAGCCCCTGTGCCCTGATAAAGCACACAACAGCCGGTTCGGTATTAGCGGGCTTTACAACAGTGCCCAAGTACGCGCCTACTGGTGTATTATTATACGCCATAGTTAATGAATGCACACCTTGATTGTGCAAATTCGAGTAAACACAAGTCTCATTTTCGTTTATTACGCGCTCACACAAAGTACCAGCCAAAGAAAGGTGTTGCCCCACATAAAATTTTTCATCATCGCCAACACAGGCAAGTACCTCATACCGCTGTTGAGAAACGGGCCTTGTGACAATCGCAACATCAGCATCAAAACGACGTACACCCGCCTGCAGAAAATTTCGTATACCTTCGTTACACGAATCTAACTGATAGCTGTTAGCCACTACGCGATAGAGATATGTCAGCCCCTCAACCAAATTTTCCATTTTGTACTGATTAACATCGGTTGAACCTGCCGACAGACCCTGATGGAAACTACTGCTGGATAAAAGCTTCAAACTGTTTACCTTTAACACTGAGACACAGTGTTTATAATCTTCGGTTATTAACCGCATCGAAAAAACGAAATACGTGTGTTAAAAAACAAAAATAGGAGCGTATTTTTCAATATGCTCCTAGCTTTTACTTTCATAGACATAAACTATTGTTTTGCGGCAAACTACACTAGTCTTAAGTGCGCCAGACCGTATCTTTAGGCGCCATTAATTCGAAACATCATTATACCCCGTAGTAATTAGCATGTTAAATAACGGTTTGACGTGAAATCGCGCATAGAATGTTACAGCCCAGAAAATACGGGCTTTTTAAAACAAGCGTTTTGGTAAGGCCACCTACATTTAACCAATTTCATCAATGGATGTACAAAACCCCATTAATGCATACATTATCGCTTTAGTACACCCACTCATGCCCGCTAGGATCTAGCTCTGATTTAAGTAAGCCAAGCAGGCGATTGATGAATTATAGATATTTTTTATAGCTATTATTTGCTCGAGAAATAGAAGCCTAAAGCATAAGGCGCCAATTTTTTTTAGCGGTACAAAACAATTGATTATAAGCTTTCTTTTATAAATGCGATGACATCGTCATGGTGTGACTTGGTTTTCACTTTATCCATCGTGTGTTTTAGCCGCCCATCCTTGCCAATAATAAAAGTCGTTCTGAGTATGCCCATAAATTCACGGCCCATGAATTTCTTTAAACCCCATACGCCGTACTTTTCTGCAATAGCATGATCCTCATCCGATAACAGGTTGAAGTTTAATGTTTGCTTGTCTTCAAATTTCTTTAAGCGTTCAACCGGGTCTGGGCTTATGGCCAACACCACGGTTTCTAGCGCTTCAAAGTCTTTCTCTGTGTCACGAATGCCACAGGCTTGTGTTGTGCAACCAGGCGTCATCGCCTTGGGGTAAAAATAAACCACTACATTCTTTTGGTTCAGAAAGCTTGATAACTTTATGGTTTCACCATTTTGATTTTTTAAAGAAAAGGCTGGAGCTTTGTTACCTAACTTGGGCATTGGCATATGTAGTACCTCATGGGTGAATAGTTTGTTAAAAAATTTATACGTAGCAGACGAAAAAAAAGCGCGGGGTTTCCGCGCTTTTTTCTAAGCAAATCACATTAAGCTGGCAAGAGTGATTGCACCGCATCCCTTTCTTCTTTGAGCTCTACTTCAGTAGCCTTCATTTTCTGCTGAGAGAACTCGTTTAAATCCAAGCCTTGTACGATTGTCCAGTCGCCGTTTTCACATACACACGGGAAGGAGTAGATAAGCCCTTCTTCAATGCCATAACTGCCATCACTGTATACGCCCATGCTCACCCAATCGTTTTCTGCAGAGCCTAAAGCCCAATCACGCATATGGAAGATTGCTGCGTTCGCTGCGGAAGCTGCACTGGAGGCACCGCGAGCTTTAATAATGGCTGCTCCTCGTTGCTGAACGGTAGGAATATAGTCGCTTTCATACCACTCCTGCTCAACCTTGTCCGCAGCCACTTCAGCGCTGACCAAGGCGTGGTAGAGGTCGGGATACTGTGTGGACGAGTGATTACCCCATATGGTCATCTTGGTAATGTCGTTGATGCTAACATCAAGTTTCTGAGCCAGTTGAGTGAGCGCGCGGTTGTGGTCCAGGCGTGTCATTGCAGTGAACTGGCGTGGGTCAATATCGGGAGCATTGCGTTGAGCAATTAAGGCGTTGGTATTTGCCGGATTACCAACAACCAGCACTTTAATGTCTCTGGAAGCAACATCATTGATAGCCTTACCCTGAACAGAGAAAATTGCGGCATTGGCTTCCAGTAAGTCTTTGCGCTCCATACCGGGGCCACGAGGACGTGCACCAACCAGCAAAGCGTAGTCTGTGTCTTTAAATGCTACATTGGCGTCATCTGTACACACCATGCCCTGCAATAAAGGAAATGCACAGTCGTCCAGCTCCATTGCAACCCCTTTCAGAGCCTCTAGAGCGGGCGTAATTTCAAGTAATTGCAATATAACGGGTTGATCCTTGCCTAGCATTTCACCAGCGGCAATTCTAAAAAGTAATGAATAACTGATCTGACCAGCTGCGCCGGTAACCGTAACTCGAACGGGTGCTTTCACGATATATCTCCGTTGTTAGTGATTGTGGATTACTATTCGAGCCCAAATGTAGATGGCTCGTTTTATTAATTTAAGATGGGTAACGCGCCTGCAGGTTTTTATAGAGCTGTGAACTAAAATCTGAGGCACTGGGGTCAAGTTCTGTAAGCGCCTCAACCAGGTGCTCATTATCCTCCCTACCCTGCCAAAACTTGTGATACGTGCCGTCTTTATATCCATGGTCCTGGCGAAACATGTTAAGCACGTTTTTACCGACATAGCGATTAAACAGCTGGGTAAAATTAAGTTGCACATTGCTCAGTAGACTACAAAAACCTGCAACATCAAAACTCTTAGTGTTGAGGGTATTCTCTGTAAAAAACTCGAGATTTTCTCTAAAGTCTTCACTACTGCCATTGACCTGAAAGTCTTTTTCAATGTCAGCGGCAATTCGGTGATAACCCTCTAGCGTTGCCTCATCCTTTAATAAACAGATACTGAGGCCAAAATGCCAAATATCAATCAGCTCCAAAGCAACCTGATCGTGATCACAGTGTTGTTGCTTCCACCATTTCCATCCATAGTGATCCATAAGCTCGGCACACTCCACCCAAATAGCCCGGTACCAGGCAAAGCCCTGCTGGCGCCACTGCGCATTAACTTTAGTGTTCATGGCTTCCTGCAGTTGGAGCATGGTAATTAACTGTTGGCGCATTCAGATTCCTGCCATTGATATTTTTTGGGGAATAGTTTTGCGAAATTATTACTTGTAATTTCAGCGAGTTGTTCGAAAGGTATACCTCTCAATTCGGCTATAAATTCCGCCACTTCACGCACGTATTTTGGTTCATTTGCTTTGCCCCTGTGGGGAACTGGCGCCAAATAGGGCGAATCCGTTTCTACCAGTAATTTATCCAGCGGAACCTTCCTGGCAACGTCCCGGAGCTCACTGGCATTTTTAAAGGTGACGATACCCGATAAAGAAATATAAAAATTGAGATCCAGAGCAGCGCTGGCCATTTCCCAGCTTTCTGTAAAACAGTGCATCACACCGGCGCTATCCAGTGAACCGTGCTCCCGCATAAGCGCAAGCGTATCTTCTCTGGCATCCCGGGTATGAATAATCACCGGCAAACCCAGCTCTGCTCCAGCTATTAGATGATTTCGAAAACTGTCTTTCTGATTAGCAGCATTTTCAGCACTGTAGTAGTAGTCCAAGCCTGTTTCACCAAGAGCCACTACTTTGTCTGCAGCTGCCCAGTTGTGCAAGCCCGACACACTAACCACCGTCTCCCCAACATCTGAGGGGTGAACGCCCACCGAGGCATATATCCCATCGTAGCTCTGGGCGATATCCAATACCGCCTGTTTGTTTTCCTCGCTAATGCATACACACAGCATTTCGCTGACACCGCGCTCTTTTGCAGCGTTTATGGCAGTTTTAAGGCCATCAGGGGAATCGCCCAGCTTTAATCGGTCGAGGTGGCAGTGGGAATCAACTAGCATAGACAAAGAATGGGTAAAATTTAGCCATAAAAGGGTGAGTTGAAGAAGGTGCCGAGGCTGCGAGAGTATGAACGGCTATGCCGCTAAATTCCAGCCCGAATAGCTACATTGTGTGTGTAGGACGCTCAGATTCCAGCGAACCGGCAAGATAGGTTTCGATTTTTTTGCAGGCAATATCATCTTCGCCACTAAACTGAACACCAATGCCAGCGGCTCTGTTGCCCTGGGCGCCACGTGGGGTGATCCACACCACTTTTCCGGCCACAGGGATCTTTTCAGGCTCATCCATCAAGCTAAGGAGCATAAAGACTTCATCTCCAAGGCTGTAACCTTTGTTGGTGGGAATGAACAAACCGCCATTTTGCACAAAAGGCATATACGCGGCGTACAAGACCGCCTTGTCTCTGATGGTTAAGGATAAAATTCCGTTGCGCGCTGCGCCGCCGAGGCCTTTCATAGTATTTTGCTCTTGATACCTATCGGGGTTGTTACAGTCAAACCCTGCTTATATTCATCTTCTAGCATAGTCGAATGAACCACCCACGCCAAGCGCTATGCGCTTAAAAGCCTGACATCGCCCGCTTCTTCTGAACCGCCATTAGAATCGCCCGCCAATCCAGCAGCAGCTCTTCCAGCGCCAAACTGGCATTGAGGTTAAGTCTGCTGAGCACCTGCGCTTTTCGCCTGAGAACAACATCTCGATAGCGGTAGATGTGTGTCAGTGGAATTGCCTGGGTAAGCCCAATATAAGCACTTTCCGCTTCTGCCTCTAAACCAAAACGCTGAGCAATACCGCTCTTATCCCGAATTAATGCATCCAGCCACGCAAGCAAGGCATCCAACACTTCTGTTAAATCCTGCTTGCCCCATGAGGCCGCGAGCGCTGTTAAACTTGCTCTCCCTTCGGTGAGCTCTCGCCATTGTTGGAACATTTGCTCTCGCTGCTTAAAGTGTTCGCTGTTCCACCACTCTAAGACTTTAACTGGCGCCATGCCCGCTTCCTGGAGCAAGCGTTCTGAATTGTCGATGCCCTGCTCTGTCAGCCATTCAACAGAATCTTTTGCAGAAGGGGCGGCTAAGCTGAGCTTTGTACAACGACTGCGAATAGTGGGCATTAATTGCCCTGCGGCATGACTGAGTAATAGAAGTACCGTATCGCCCGCAGGCTCTTCCAAACACTTCAGCAGGCTGTTGGCGGCATTAATATTCATCGCCTCGGCGGGACTCACAAAAACCACTTTTCTACCCCCCTGCTGAGAGGTTTTGGCAACAAAATCGATTACTTGTCGAACCTGATCGACTTTAATGGCTTTACCAGCTTCCTCTGGGACAAGGTCAAATTTATCCGGATGGTTTCCCGCAGTGAGCAATTGGCAGGCTCTGCAGGAAGAACAGGCCAAGCCCTCCATAGGTGACTGGCACAACAAGTACTCTGCCATCGCTGCCAGTAGCTTCTCGGCACCCAGCCCCTCGACGGCAGAGATAAGCAAGGCATGAGGTAAGGTATCGTTATTAACCAGTCCAACGAAAGACTGCCACACAGATTTTTGCCAGGGATAGGGTGGCATCTTCACTTTGTTCTTTCCTCTAAAATCAATTAGGCTATCATGCTCTGCATGGATATTGTTTACCAAGACCCTCACATAATTGTCATTAATAAGCCGGCAAATCTATTAACTGTTCCCGGGCTTTCAAGCCCAGACAATGCCTTCGACAAGATCAAGCATACGTTTCCCAATTCTCGTGTAGTGCACCGGCTCGATATGGCCACCTCAGGCTTGGTTATTTTTGCACAAAGTTACGCTGCTCAAAGAGCCCTGGGAAAATTATTTGAGCAGCGACAAATCCACAAGGAATACCTGGCGGTTGTTCACGGAACGATGCAAGCGCTCTGCGGTGAAATTGTTTCGCCGATGATATGCGACTGGGAACGGCGGCCAAAGCAAAAAATAGACTGGCTTGGCGGCAAGCGCGCCCACACCTGTTTTTCCGTTATCTCGCCTTGCACAGTCAATAATCTTACACGGGTATTACTCAAACCCATTACTGGGCGATCTCATCAACTCAGGCTACATATGTTGCAGCTGGGTCACCCCATTCTCGGCGACCAGCTTTATCATTTCAGCGACAGCCAGAATAAATCCAGTCGCTTGCTATTACACGCCCAGCAATTGCAATTTAAGCACCCAATCACTGATAAAAAACTGAATATCGCGTGCAAAGCTACTTTTTAGCCTTGCCTGTCCAAAAAAGGTTTTAAAGCATTCTCAATAGTTTTCTGCACCTCAACGAGGGTTTGAGCTGCGTCCACAACAATAAATTTATCCGGTCGTGAGGCAACACGCTGTTTATATGCATTGCGAACACGCTCAAAAAACTCAAGGTGTTCAGACTCAAACCGATCCAGCTCCGCTCTTGCGCTGGCTCGTCTCAGTCCCGTTTCCACATCAATATCCAACAGCAGCGTTATATCCGGGTGCCGGCCCTTTTGCACAAGAATTTCCAGCTGTTCAATTGTTTCCAAGGACAAGCCCCGGCCACCGCCTTGGTAGGCATAGGTTGCGTCTGTAAAACGGTCACACAAAACCCATTTCCCCGCAGCCAAAGCTGGCAGTATCACCGTATTTAAGTGTTGCGCGCGTGCTGCAAAAACGAGTAGTAATTCGGCCGTTGCATCAACAGATTCATTTCGTTTTTGCAGGAGTATTTCTCTTATTTCTTCCGATAATGGCGTACCACCCGGTTCTCTGGTGACAACGAGTTCAATACCCCGCTTTTCAATCTCTTTTTGAATAAACGCAATATTGGTTGATTTACCAACCCCTTCGGTACCCTCTACCGTTATAAATTTTCCCTCACTCATTGTTAGCGCCAACTTCGCTGTTTTTTTCGTCCAACGGCAGCGGTTCGGGGCTTACCGGTGGTGGTGGCGCCGACCGATAATCGCTGCGCCGATTTCTCTGGTATTTTTGTACAGCTTCCTCATGCTCCTCAAGGCTCGAAGAAAAATGGTGAGAACCATCGCCCTTGGCCACAAAATACAAATTATCGCCATAATCCGGATGCAATGCCGCACGAATAGCTTCTCTACCAGGCATAGCAATTGGCGTTGGAGGCAAGCCATGGTTTGTATAGGTATTGTATGGGGTTGGCGTTTTCAGATCTTTTCTTCGAATATTACCGGTGTAGCTGTCTCCCATGCCGTAAATAACAGTGGGGTCTGTTTGAAGGCGCATTTTCTCTTCCAGACGCCTAACAAAAACACCGGCAATTTGTCTTCGCTCATGGGCAACACCGGTTTCCTTTTCCACTATCGAAGCCATCACCAGCGCTTCATAGGCGGTTTTATAGGGCAAACCACCCTGTCTGTTTTGCCACTCAGTGTGTAGAACTTCATTCATTTTTAAATGTGCCCGCAGAAGTATATCTTTGTCGCTATCACCACTTACAAACTGGTAAGTGTCGGGGAAAAAATATCCTTCTGGGTGATCTATAGAGAGGCCCAACGTTTCAACTATTTGCTGGTAATTTAAATCCTGTAATTCTTTCTTTAGTTTTTGATGGCTGTGCAGGGCATCAATAAATTCTTTTAAGGTACGCCCCTCAACCAAAGTAATATGGTATTGAATTTGTTCGCCCGTTTGAAATCGGGCAAGCAAGGACAACGGAGACTCTTTTTCCGCCAGGCTATATTCACCCGCTTTGATGTTTGACAGATTAAGCAACCTGGCATAGAGCACCCAAACTCTCGGCCAGCGCATCATTCCCTGCTTATGTAAATCGAAGGCTACGGAGTTTAAGCTCGCACCCCTTTCCACAATATAAATATCCTGCTCCAGGCTTATCGTCTGAGGCGCTTGTAACCAATGCCATATATAATGGGCGCTGGCACCCATCATTAGAAGTAGCCAGAGGGTAATGGCAAAAACAATACGAACGGGACTTACATTCATCGAGAACTCTCACTCATGAATAACTCTCCAACAAACAGCTGGCTATGCGAGGAGCTAGCTTACCCTCAGGCACCGCTTCCCCGTCAATTTTGTTGACTGGAACTAAGCCAGCGACGGCATTGCAGAGAAAAATTTCGTCGGCTGCATTTGATTCACCGAGGCCGATATCACACTCAAGCACGTCTAGACCCAGTGAAGGAGCAAACTCTTTAATAATTGTAGATCGTAAAACACCGTCTACACCCACTTGCTGTATTTTTGGCGTATGTAACTGATTAGCAAACACATAAAAAATATTGTGATGCATGGTTTCAACAAGGTGGTTTTGGGAATCAAGAAACAGCACTTCCTGACCATCGTGTAAATCTGAAATATTTTTGGCCGCAACAATATAGGGTAAGCGAGAACAGTGCTTGATACCTGCCAATGAGGGGTTTAAAGGCAAGGTACCTTGAGCAACTCTTAACTCAACTGCGCGCTGCAACCAGGAGTTATTGGCATTTCTGGCATAGAAATAAACAAAGATATCTACACCTTGTGGGCCACTGGCGTAACTTGCCCTAAAATTACCGCGGCGTGAGACAAGCACTTTTAGCACGCCATTAGCATTAGCTGGGAGCTGTTGAAACAGCTTGTCGATATTGGCTTGAACTAGCGCTAGGTCTGCATTTAGGGCCAAGGTGGATAGACCACGCTGCAGTCTTTGTTGGTGAAAAGCCCATAAAGGAAGTCGCCCAGAAATAATGCGAGCGGTTTCAAATACGCCGTCGCCGTATGAGAAGGCTCTGCTTTGGCTGGGCAGCCCGCTACTGGCGGGCTTACCGTTAACGAAGAAAAAATCGGGCTCAATCACCGTCTATGCTTATATTTTTTTAAACAGTAAAGTGCCGTTGGTTCCGCCGAAACCAAAAGAATTACTAATAGCGGTATCTATTTTCATACTTTGCGCAGTATGAGCAACAAAATTAAGGTCGCAACCTTCATCCGGTTCATCGAGATTGATGGTTGGAGGCGCAACCTGGTCCCGAATAGATAGCACGGTATAAATCGCCTCAACAGCCCCTGCAGCCCCCAGAAGGTGGCCAATCATAGACTTGGTGGAACTCACCGCTAGCTTATAGGCATGATCACCGAACACCCCCTTTACTGCCGAGCACTCAGCATTGTCGCCAGCTGGCGTAGAAGTGCCGTGAGCATTGATGTAGTTGATACTCTCGGCATTTACTTGTGCATCTTGTAGCGCATTGCGCATAGACAGTTCGGCACCGTCACCCGATGGGCTGGTGATGTGGAAGGCATCCCCACTGGTACCCACACCGGTCAACTCAGCATATATTTTGGCGCCTCGTTTTTTTGCGTGCTCGTACTCTTCCAGCACTAAAATACCGGCGCCATCTCCCAATACAAAGCCATCGCGGCCTTTATCCCATGGGCGGCTGGCGGCTTCCGGGTCATCATTACGCTTGGACAAGGCTCTTGCTGCACCGAAGCCGCCAATACCCACCGGCGTAGTCGCCATCTCTGCGCCACCGGCAACCATGACATCAGCCGTGCCGTACATGATCTCTCTCGCTGCTAGTCCGATAGAATGCGTACCGGTCGTACAAGCGGTAGATACCGCCAGGTTTATACCTTTGAATCCATAGCGTATGGAAAGGTTGCCGGAAATCATATTGATGATAGATCCAGGCACGAAAAACGGTGAAACCCGGCGAGGCCCGCGCTCCTTAATCGTAATGGCTGTCTCTTCAATGGAGCCCAAGCCACCAATACCAGAGCCAATAACACAGCCAATACGCGCCGCATTCTCGTCGGTGACTTCCAGGCCGGAGTCCTCTACGGCCTGCACACCAGCAGCCATGCCGTATTGAATAAAGGCATCGAGTTTTCTGGCTTCCTTTTCTCCCATGTAGGGGGAAAGATCAAAGTCTTGCACAGAAGCGCTGATTTGCGTTGAAAATGCAGAGACGTCAAAACTGGTAATAGGACGAACGCCACTTCTCCCGGCAAGAATCGCTTCCCAACTCGCATCAACCGTATGGCCAACCGAGGTCACCATTCCTAAGCCAGTTACTACCACTCGTTTCCGATTCACTTACTATCTCCAACGCAAATAACTATTTATTTTATTGCCAAATTCTCTACTACTGCGGAATGTCTACAACCTAAAACAGCGGTTTAAAACAATCATCTTAAACAATGGCCCAAAACAACAAAAGCCGCACTATGGAACATAGATACGGCTTTTGGATATGGGGTCAAATGAGGGCTGGCTGATTAAGCCAGGTTCTCATTGATATAGTTTATAGCCAACTGAACAGTTGTTATTTTTTCCGCTTCTTCATCAGGAATTTCAGTTTCAAATTCCTCTTCAAGAGCCATCACCAGCTCCACGGTATCAAGAGAGTCTGCCCCTAAATCTTCAACGAAGGAAGCTTCGTTCTTAACTTCCTCTTCTTTAACACCCAGTTGCTCTGCGACAATCTTCTTTACGCGTTCTTCAATGCTGCTGCTCATAATCGTAATAAACTCCTAAAGATAAACTTGTTGTGAAGCCGTAATCTGCACAAATTTTAAGCCGTCAAACCTGTACCGGCTTACACGTGCGCGCATTTTAACGCGATTTTCCCGCGTTGTAATGCCTGATTACAAAATTATTACCAAGTATGCTCTTTCCTGATGGAAATCAAGCACTTAGCACATATACATCCCACCATTAACATGTAGCGTCTCACCAGTAACATAGCTGGCATCGTCACTGCAGAGGAACTTCACCACCTTGGCGATTTCTTCTGGCTGCCCCAGACGGGCCAATGGAATGGCTGTCAACATGGCAGTTTTTTGCTCTTCTGGTAAGCCTTTTGTCATATCAGTATCAATAAAACCGGGAGCAACCGAATTGACCGTTACATTGCGTGAACCAACTTCTTTCGCCAGGGAGCGAGCAAAACCCATCACTCCAGCTTTAGTGGCTGAGTAGTTTGTCTGCCCGGCATTTCCCATTTGACCAACGATAGAGCTGATATTAACAATACGCCCCCAGCGCGCTTTCATCATGCCGCGCAGGCAGGCTTTGCTTAAACGGTATATCGCACTGAGATTGGTGTTTATCACATCAAACCACTCGTCCTCGCTCATACGCATTAACAAGTTGTCTTTGGTGATACCCGCATTATTTACCAGAATCTGTGGTGCGCCGTACTGATCAACAATCTTCGCCAGTAAGGCCGCAACTGAATCAGCATCTGTAACATTTAACTGCAAACCCGTGCCGGTGATGCCCTTTTCTGCAAAGCGTACACTAATTGCTTCAGCACCAGACTCGGACGTAGCGGTTCCAATAACCGTTGCTCCAGCAGCACCGAGGGTATCGGCAATAGAGGCTCCAATACCGCGGCTTGCTCCAGTAACCAATGCTATTTTTCCATCGAATGACATAAGTTGTTCCTCTTTATTGTAGCGCAGACAAACTGGCTTCCAGGGTGTCCAGAATTTCTACATGATGGGTTTCAACGCTCTTATCTATTCGCTTGATTAGTCCAGATAAAACTCGACCTGGCCCACACTCCAATGTCGCAGTAGCGCCCTGCTCCACCAGATAATGGACTGACGCCACCCATTTAACCGGCGAGTATATTTGTTCAATCATTAATTGTTTTATTGCTGAAGGGTCGCTTTCGGGCAGTGCATTTACATTGTGAACTACGGGCACTGCGGGTGCAGAGAACTCTGTTGCCTCTACTTCCGCAGCAAGCTTTTCCGCTGCAGGGCTCATTAAAGCTGTGTGAAACGGCGCACTCACCGGCAACAGCATGGCGCGCTTGGCACCAGACTCGCTACAGAGTTTCATAGCGGACTCTACCGCTGCCTTGTGCCCTGCAATCACTAACTGCCCGGGAGAATTATAATTAACAGGTGAAGCAAGCTCCCCGCCTACGCTTGCCTGTGCACAAGCCTGTTCCACTTTTTCATCGGCTAAACCAATTATGGCAGCCATGGCTCCCACGCCGAGGGGAACAGCTTCTTGCATATATTTGCCGCGTAAACGAACCAGCTTAAGCGCCGAGGCAAAATCCACCACATCGGCACAAACCAGTGCGGACCACTCGCCCAGGCTGTGCCCTGCCATCCAATCAGGCTTAGCACCGCCGGCGTCGCACCAGGCACGCCAAACCGCAACGCTGCAAGCGAGCAAGGCCGGCTGGGTCTTTTCTGTCATATTTAACTCTTCTTGCGGCCCATTTTGTATCAGCGCCCACAAGTCATAGCCGAGCACCTCGGAAGCTTCTGCAAAGGTCTCTCTAACAACGGGTTTATTTTCTGCAAGCTCAGCCAGCATCCCCACTTTCTGCGAACCTTGCCCCGGGAAAACAAATGCAACTTTATGATCAGTCATTTTTAAAAATTAGTACCTAGTTTTTTAAGCAATTACCAATACGTGCGGAAATATCACCACGTACCTGTTCAACGGCAACAGCCAAAGCGTGCTCAAACCCAAGCTGGTCTGCACTGCCGTGACTTTTTACCACAGTTTTATGCAACCCAAGAAAAGCTGCACCGTTATAAAGGGAGGGATTAAATTCATCTCTCCAGTTTTTTAATACAGGTTTCAATAACCAGCCTGCTATGCGGTTCCACCAGGAAGCATTGAAGCTCCTATTTAAACTGCTAAATACAAACCCGGCCATGCCTTCACTCACTTTTAAGGCAACATTACCAACCAGACCATCGCAAACAACGACATCGACCTTGCCGGAATACAGCTCGTGCCCCTCAATAAAGCCGGTAAAATCAAGGCCTTTTGATGCTTTTAACTGGTGGGCAGCGTCGAGAATCGCATCGCCACCTTTGCTCCACTCAGCACCAATATTTAGCAAGGCTAACTGGGGCTTTTCAACGCCATGAATCTGGGCCAGGGCACTACCCATGATTGCAAACTGCACCAACTGAGCTGCAGAACAATTGATATTCGCACCCAGATCCAGCAGAAAGCTCGCCCCCTTCAAGGTGGGCACTTTTTTACAGATCGCGGGCCGTCGAACGCCTTCGAAGGTGCCAATTAATTTAACGCCAAAGGCCATTAATGCCCCGGTATTTCCAGCACTTACACAAGCATCCGCCTCGCCCTCGGCTACCAGAGAAACAGCTTTCCACATGGACGAGTTCTGTTTGTTACGAAGTGCCTCGCTCGCTTTCTCATGCACAGATACCTGTTCGCAGGCATGCTGAATGGCCACGCGACTTTCGATTGTGCTATCGACTAAAGCGGGCAGATGAGCCTTGATTTGAGATTCGTCTCCCACGAGTGTGACATTAACGTCAGGGTGGGATTTTAGGAATGCGAGACTTGCTAGAACGACAAGGCGGGGACCTTGGTCCCCGCCCATCGCATCAATTGAGAGGTGAATGTCTTGAGACAATCTTACTCGTCGTCAGCTACGTCAAGCACTTTACGACCGCGATAGAAGCCATCGGCAGTCACGTGGTGGCGAAGGTGCTTCTCACCGGAAGTTGGATCTACCGACAAGGTGCTGGCGCCCAATGCATCATGAGAGCGACGCATACCGCGACGAGAGCGAGTTTTCTTGTTCTTTTGAACAGCCATAATTTACTCCAGCTATCTCTTAGCGCCCCGGGGATCAGGGCATTAATCTGTTGTTTTCAGGTTTTTTTTAAGGTCGGCCAGCACACTAAAAGGGTTTTCCTTTTCAGCAGCCAACGCCTCTTCACTAACTTCGGGGCCTGCTTTTAAGCTATCAGCTTCTATACAGGGGTAATCGTGCTTCGCTGCAGCAGGCAGTGCCAATAACACTTCCTCCTCCAAGGCGAGATACAAATCACCTTGCTCCTGAGCCACTATCCAAGGCTCAATATCCCGGGGCAAGTCCTCCGCCTGCTCTTCATCGCGCACAATAGCAAGCTTAACGGCAACATCCACCGGAACAGGCAGCACGTGCAAGCAGCGTTGACAGACCAAATTAACCTTGGTCGATATCTGGCCGAACAACCTTCGTCGGCCCTGCTCATCCACAAGAAATTCCAACTCAGCATGAATAGCCTGAACATCTCTGCCATCACTTAAGTCATGCAAGCGACTCAAGCAATCCTCAGGTACAATGCCCGCCAACTTGGCATTCAAGTGTGCGAATTTCCTGGGGTCTAGCCGCTGTGGCAGCTGTTTCAATGGGGCGCCCTCTGACATAAGCGCGGGATTCTATGGAAATGACTATTCCATGTCAAAGATTACTGCAGAAGTATGGACATTTTCTGCCATTTCACCGCTATTCAGGCCGTTTTTGATGACAAAAAATCTCACTTCCAGCCAAACTCGAATAATTTTAGCCTCGAGCTCTCGCTACCGGCGCATACAATTACAACAACTTCAGCTCAATTTTGAGGCCGTTTCGCCCTCTATTGACGAAACACCCCTGATGAGCGAGCCTGCAGCCACACTTGCAAGCAGGCTCGCCGCAAACAAAGGGCTAACCGTAAGTCGCTCATCAGACACGCCCGCTGTTATCATCGCCTCTGATCAAACAGCGAGCCTGGGCGATACCCTGCTTGGCAAACCCGGCAACGAGCCGCGAGCAATCGAACAACTGCAAGCCTGCTCGGGCCATACTGTGGTTTTCCACACCGCGCTGTGGGTAAGCAATGGCATCGAGCCGGCGCTCACGGATACGGTTGATACTATTGTAAAATTCCGCAAACTGTCTAAACAGCAGGTCACGAGCTATATAAAGAAGGAACAACCTCTGGATTGTGCAGGAAGCTTTAAGTGCGAAGGCCTGGGTATTAGCCTGTTCGAAAGCATTCAAAGCGAAGACCCCTCCGCTCTTATCGGGCTACCTCTAATTCGCCTAACAAGCTTTCTAAACCACTTTGGAATACACGTAATTTAATGATTCAACTTCAATCTATAAGCCTGCAGCGCGGGCACAAAGTTCTATTGGAGCAGGCCAGCCTCACCATTTTTCCCGGTCAAAAATGGGGTATTGTCGGCGCCAACGGCTGCGGTAAATCTACCCTGTTTAAATTGCTATTAAGAGAGGTCTCCGAGGACGAAGGTAAAAGCAGTATTCCCAACAATTGGCAACTGGCCCATATGGCCCAGGAAAGTATTTCCGGCGATAGAAAAGCAATCGACTTTGTTACTGATGGCGATCAGCCGCTGCGAGAACTTGAGCTGGCCATTGAAACAAAACAAAACGATGGAGAGGCGCTGGCGAACCTTTACCAGCAAATGGAAACCATTGATGGCTACACCGCAGCTACCCGCGCAGAGCGACTTTTACACGGCCTGGGTTTTAAACCCGAAGACAGCACAAAACACGTTAAAGAATTTTCCGGTGGCTGGCGTATTCGCCTTAACCTTGCTCGCGCCTTAATGTGTCGCTCCGATCTGCTTCTACTCGATGAACCAACCAACCACCTCGACCTCGACGCAACCCTATGGCTGGAGCAATGGCTTAAGCAATACAAAGGTACGCTGCTTATAATCTCCCACGATCGGGACTTTCTCGACAATATTGTGCAAGGCATTGTTCACATAGAACACTGCAAACTCAATAGCTATACCGGCAATTATTCCTCCTTTGAAAAACAGCGCGCCGAACGCCTGGCACAACAAACGGCGGAGTACGAAAAGCAGCAGGTGCGCATTGCAGAAATCGAAAATTTTGTTCGTCGATTTCGCGCCAAGGCCACCAAGGCCAAGCAGGCACAGAGCCGCTTAAAAGAGCTGGAAAGAATGGAGAAAATTGTGCCCGCGCATGTGGACTCTCCATTTAGCTTCTCTTTTCCCACACCGGAGCGGGTTCCGCAAACCATGATGACCCTCGACCAGGTAAGTATTGGCTACAACAATACCGCAGTGGTCAGCAACATTGAACTAGGTTTATTGGACAGCAGCCGTATTGGTTTACTCGGCCACAATGGTGCAGGTAAAAGCTCCTTAATAAAATCCCTGGCCGGTGAGCTAGCCCTTATTGCGGGCGAACTCATTCCAAACACCCACCTAAAAGTGGGCTATTTTGCGCAACACCAGCTAGAGGCTCTTGATCTTCAAGCCTCCTGTGCGCTGCACCTCCAGCGATTAAACGGAAAAGCCAGCGAACAGGAAGTACGTAATTTCCTTGGCGGGTTTGGCTTCCATGGTGACCGCGCTTTTGAAGTTATCGAACACTTTTCTGGCGGAGAAAAAGCCCGTTTAGCGCTGGCAATACTCGCATGGCAAAAGCCTAATTTACTGCTACTGGACGAACCCACCAACCACCTCGACCTGGAAATGCGCCACGCACTTACCCTTGCGCTGCAAGCCTGGGAAGGCGCACTGGTAATTGTGTCGCACGATAGACACCTCCTGCGCAGTACCGTTGACGAATTTTTACTGGTAGACAGCGGGCAGGTCGCACCTTTCGATGGCACACTGGATGATTATCAAAACTGGCTGCTTCGAGATGAACCTGCCACAGGAGAGGAAGAAGCGTCAGAAAGCGCAGCACCAACCGCCGCAAAAATAGATCGCAAAGAACTAAGGCAGCAACAAGCAGCAATCCGCCAACAACTGGCCCCCTTTAGTAAAAAAATTAAGCAGCATGAACAGCGCATAACAAAAATTGGTGATGAGCTAAATACAATTGAGCAAGCACTGGCAGACCCAGAACTTTATAACAGCGAATCCAAGAGGCTTTCTGACCTTCTTAAAAAACAAGGGGAATTAAAAAAACAGTTGGACGAGGAAGAAACAGCGTGGATGAATTTAACGGAAGAAAAAGAAGCACTCGAAGCACAGCTGGCAGCAGACGCTTAAAAGCCAGCGCTTGGCGCTATTCAGTGAATTACTTTCTGCCAAAATTCCGCGCAGCCGGCCTCTTCGGCCAGCGCATATGGCTCAAAGCCAAAACGGCGGTAACAGCGTTTTGCAGGCTCATTATTACTCAGCACTTCCAGAGAGAGCTTGCAACAGCCTAATTCCTTGGCGAGCACTTCCAAATTCTCAAGCAGCATAAAAGCCAGGCCCCGGCCTCGCACCTTTTCTAGAACGAAAAAATCGTGCAAATTTAAAACGGGCTGCAACTTAAACGTAGAATAAGAAAGAATGGAAGTCGCCAAGCCTAGTGGCAAACCATTTTCATCAAAAGCAAGTAATGTGTAGGCGTGACCATACTTGTCGAGGCCCGCAGCGATATTCATACAGTGCTCAAGAGCAAGCGCTTCGCCACCGCCCATTACATCCGAGGAATAAGCCAGCATTAAATCGGATATAGCTTGTATGTGCTGAGTCTTGCAGTAATCCGCTCTTACGACGTGCATTTCGCTGTCAGTCACCGGGCTGCTGCCAATTTAAAATATTGGGAAATTCATCAACACACAGCACCGGCTTGTAGGGGCGCAGGCGATCAATATGATGGGCGCCAAAACTGACCGCAATTCGCGGCATGTCAATAGCCTGGGCCATAGCCATATCGTATTCTGTATCACCAATCATTACTGCCTGCTGCGGATCACAGGAAAATTCATCCAGTAACTCCAAAAGCATTTTAGGATTGGGTTTGGAGGCGGTTTCATCAGCACAGCGGCTGCCATGAAAAAAGGTATCCAGCTCCAATTTTGCCAATACACGATCCAAGCCTCTCCGGCTTTTGCCCGTAGCAACAGTTATTTTATGGCCCGCATCTGCGAGAGCCTGCATAGTCTCCATCGCCCCGGTAAAGAAAGGCGAAGGCTTAACATCCGCATCCATAAAATAACCGGAGTAGTGATGCCGAACACCGTCAAGATCCTTATCCTCTATCTGCGGGTACAACATTCGAATAGCCTCGGGCAAGCCCAAACCGATGATATTTTTAATCTCATCATCACTCCTATCCGGCAAGCCCACCTCGCGTGTGGCCGAGAGCATACAAGCCACAATTTTCGCGGCGGAGTTACTGATAGTACCGTCCCAATCAAATATATAAAGCACGATTATTCCAGGTTAGTTAATACAGTTTGCAGTTCGTCCGGCAACGGAGCCTCCACCTTCAGAGGCGTGCCATCGGGCAAACTAAACGCTAATGAAGCAGCATGAAGAAACAAGCGCCTGCAACCGGCTTGCTTCATCAACTTATTAAACTCGTCGTCACCATATTTGTCGTCTCCCACAAGTGGGTGGCCCTTGGATTGTGCATGTACACGAATCTGGTGGGTTCGCCCGGTAATAGGCGAAGCATTAACCAATGTGGCAAGCTCATAGCGCCGGTTTACTGAAAACGCTGTTTTTGAGGCTTTACCCTCAAGGCTTACCCTCACTATTCGCTCACCACTTTGCAACTCGTTTTTTTGCAAAGGAACATCAACAAAGTTGGCTCGATTCGGCCAGCGCCCTTTAACCAGGGCAAGGTACTGCTTGTCTATTTGCTTACCCTTACCGTCAAGGCGAAAAAGCGCTTGCAGGTATTTCAGCATTGGGCGTTTCTTGGCCACCAACACACAGCCAGATGTTTCTCTGTCCAGACGGTGAACCAACTCCAGATAACTGTTCTCCCCTGCCATCTGCCTTAGTGACTCGATCAGGCCAAGGCTTATACCACTGCCCCCGTGAACAGCCAAACCGGAGGGCTTGTTTACCACCATCAGAGCGCTATCCTCATACAGCACAGAATCTGCCAGCAAGTGCTTCAAACCATCACTGGCAAGTGCTGGAGCCTTGCCCTCGGCCATTCTCACCGGAGGCACCCGCACCACATCGCCCACCTGCAGCTTACGCTCCGGCTTGGCCCGCCCTTTATTCACCCGCACCTCTCCCTTACGAATGATTCGGTAGATCATCGACTTCGGTACACCCTTAAGGCGGGTAATCAAAAAGTTATCAAGCCGCTGGCCTTCAGCGGAGTCACTTATAGTGACCAGCTCAACCTTATTACTATTGGCCATCGTGCTAGGGAGTCTCATTTTGCAGCCGAAAGGCAGGCATAATAAGCCCTAAACAAGCCCACCGGAAAGTACTTGCTTACATTAAAGGCCCCATAATTGAAAGGCTGCGATAACAGTGCTATGCTTCGGCGGTGAGGCGCAGCAAGACTTGTACCGACTCTGTCAGTGATGTAAATCACTTTATAGTGTTTTTTAAGTCGCTAAAGCCACACTCAATACAAGCCTGCTTCCCCAATCAACAGAGAATCCAGGGGCCGGGCAAAAGAATTTTTAAGGTGCTCAAGATATAACTATAGCTTGAGCGAAAATTGCAACTTAAGCACGGCCAAGCGTTGTCGTGCATTGCATTTGAAATGATAAGGCTGGTTTGAATCCGGCAGAGAACCTTTTTAAACCGTTACCACGCTAACAAGAGCAATTGGTAAATGGGAACCGCGAGATTGTATAAGCGATTAAGCTCGCCATCGAAGCCACGCAGCTGGTAGTAAACATCCAGCAGGACTTCGAGCAAGCACTAACCAGTAAGAGATTACAGGTAAGAAAAGGTAAGATCGGAAAGCCCTACAAAACTGTTATTCAGGCTTTCCATTTCTAACTCTCTCCCTTCAAAGCGGCCTCCGTTGAACACCCCTATTTTTCGGCACATACGCTGAACAATAGTTGAAACTGTAAGGGCATACGTGAGTTATTTAGAAAGCCATAACTCCCTTAAAATCAGAGTAATATCTGCGCAAGCTACACTGTTGCGCACACATTGTTACGCCTGGAATTAAGCCCGAAGCGATACCGTCGCTTCGACAGATTCTCGTGTTCGCCATTTCATAGTGGTGCTCGCTTCCTTTGCTCGTGCTCACACGAGACAACTCCATGAAAAGAATGCTCATCAATGCCACTCAGCCCGAAGAGCTGCGTGTCGCATTAGTAGATGGTCAATGGTTATACGATCTGGATATTGAAAATCGCCTGCGAGAGCAGAAAAAAGCCAATATCTATAAAGCAAAAATCACCCGCATCGAACCCTCCCTAGAAGCCGCCTTTGTTGAATATGACACCGGCCGCAACGGCTTCCTCCCACTAAAAGAAATCTCCCGCGAATACTTTATTAAGCAGCCCAAGGAAATCGAAGGCCGCATACGCATCAAGGATGTGGTTAAAGAAGGGATGGAAGTCATTGTTCAGGTGGATAAAGAAGAGCGTGGTAACAAAGGTGCGGCACTCACCACCTTCATCAGCCTCGCTGGCCGTTATTTGGTGTTAATGCCAAACAACCCTCGCGCAGGTGGCATTTCTCGCCGAATTGATGGCGATGACCGCTCCGAACTCAAAGACGCCCTCTCTGACGTAGATATTCCCGAAGGCATGGGTATTATCGTCCGTACTGCAGGTGTTGGCCGCTCAAGTGAAGAGCTGCAATGGGATATGAATTATCTCACGCTGCTGTGGAACAATATCAAAAAAGCTGCCGACGAATCCAAAGCGCCCTGCTTCCTGTTTCAGGAGAGCAATGTCATTATTCGTGCAATCCGGGATTACCTGCGCCCAGACATCGGTGAAGTTATCGTAGACGCCCCAGATGCCTTCAACCTGGCAACTAATTTTGTTCAGCAGGTAATGCCGAATTACCGCAGCAAAGTTAAGCTCTACGAAGAAGCGGTACCGCTGTTTAACCGCTTCCAGATAGAAGGCCAGATCGAAACCGCTTTCGAGCGTGAAGTAAAACTGCCTTCCGGTGGCTCCATCGTCATTGACGTTACAGAAGCCCTTATCAGTATTGATATCAACTCCTCACGTGCGACAAAAGGTGGGGATATTGAAGAAACCGCACTGCAAACCAACCTCGAAGCCGCCGACGAAATTGCACGTCAGTTACGCTTGCGAGATATGGGCGGCCTGGTTGTTATCGACTTTATTGATATGCAGCCGGTACGCAATCAACGCGCAGTAGAAAACCGTATGCGCGAAGCCCTGAAAATGGATAGAGCGCGCGTGCAAATCGGCCGCATCTCACGTTTTGGTCTGCTGGAGATGTCCCGCCAACGCTTGCGCCCTTCTCTTGGGGAAACTACCTCCAAGGTCTGCCCTCGCTGTAGTGGCCAGGGAACCATTCGCGGCACAAAAAATATCGCCCTTTCAATTCTTCGACTCGTTGAAGAAGAAGCACAGAAAGAACGTAGCGCTGAAATTCGCGCAATTGTGCCCGTAAAAGTGGCGACTTACCTGCTTAACGAAAAGCGTCGAACCATTTCTCAAATAGAGCAAAGACACGACACTCGCGTGGCCATTCTGCCCAAAGAGGAAATGGTAACTCCCCATTTCGAGGTTATGCGCCTGCGTGACGACGACGAATCCACTAACGAAGTCAGCTACCAGATTGAACTGAGTGCTCAGGCAGACGAGTTAGAAAGTACTGAAACACAGACCACTACACCTGCTCCTCAACGCAGCAAGCCAGCAGTGCAGCAAGTGGCACCGACACAACCAGCGCCAGAGCCACGTAAAGCACCTCAAGAGCCAGGCCTTATCAGCAAATTGCTGGCAGCACTCAAAGAACTGTTTACAACTGAGGAAAAGCCGGCCAAAAAACCGGTGAAGAATCAGAGTCGCGGCCAACATAAAAAAGGCGGTAACGCTAACCGCAATCGCAAACCGAGGAACCGTCAGGATCGCGACCCCCAGGCAAAACAGGACAATCAAAAGGGCGACGAAAAAAGTCGCAACCAGAGAGACTCCAACAGCAAGCCGGGTAAACCAGAGCGCCGCAAGCGCGGCGGTAGTAACCGTCGTCGCGATGAGTCCACTGAGCGTTCAGAAAAGCAACAAACAGTGTCTGCGGAAAACGACAACAGCAATACTAAAGAAGACCGCCCAAACAAGCGCCCTTCCAACAAGCGCGGCCGCCCGCAACAGCGTCAGAGAGGCCCTTTGCCCGAGGTTGAAGCAGGCCTAAACCAGGACGTCAACGACTCCCTGGATGCAGCAGAGCCAGTAAACACGGACGAAAATAAAGATAGCCCCAAAGAAACAAACCCCAAGGGCAATCGACGAAACCGTAACCGAAACAGCCGCTCAAGAGACAACCGCAGCGATCAAGCAGAAAAACAAACTGCAGAGCAGCCGGAAAACCTTACTGCAGAGCAAGAATCTCCGGTAGCTGAGCAAGTTCCTGCTGCACCAGAAGCTGCTGTACAAACACCTGCCAATATTGAATCGGCGCCTTCACAACCCGCATCTGAAGCACCCCTTGCAGCAAAGACCGAAGAGGTAATAGAAGCCCCTCAAGCAAAAACGGAAACCATTGCTGCTGAAACACAAACTGAAACTGAGGCGAAGCCTCAAATCAGCCAAGAAGAGCAAAAGCCCGCGAGCGTCGAGGTAGAAGCAGTAAACAGAGACATCACTGACAATGCCGAACAGCTTAAATCAGAGCCTAACGAAACGGTTGCTGACAACACCATGGAGCCTGAAGCCCCGCGAGCTGTCGGCCGAGCTACCAACGATCCGCGCTATAAACCCAAGCCCGTTAACAGCAACATGGCTGTTACCAGCGTTAATGTTGATGTGGCGATGGGACGCCCTCTAGATACGTCGGAGCCAGCAAAAATAGAACGCAAGCCCAGAGACCTCAAACGCCCAACAAACGACCCGCGTGCCGCGCGCAGGCAAGCAGAGGAAGCCAAGTCTGGTTCCAGCGAATCAATTGTTGAGTCTTAAACTTAGGTAAGCCCAAAAGCCCGCTTTTATAGCGGGCTTTTTTATTTGGTCTTTACAGGATGTACGGTATAGCGCGGTGGCATGGATGCCATAGAGCGCATTTGTACAGGATGTACAGTATAGCGCGATGGCATGGATGCCATAGAGCGCATTTGTACAGGATGTACGGTATAGCGCGGTGGCATGGATGCCATAGAGCGCATTTGTACAGGATCTACGGTATATGGATGCATTAATGCCGCAGACACAGGAATGCGCAGGAGCGACTCTGGGCTTCTCACCCTATGCTCACCTGTTAAACGAAAAAACCGCCACAAGGGCGGTTTTTTCGTTTAATGGCGGTGGGCTAGGGATTGTCTCTCGCGCTTCCTGCGCTCGACCCTGCGGGCGCCCTTCGGCGGACCAAAACGCTCCCGGCGTTTTGTCGAACAACATGCACGGATGTATTAATGCCGCGAGCGCAGGGGCGGCTCTGGGGGGTTCTCACCCTATGCTCACCTGTTAAACAAAAAAACCGCCACAAGGGCGGTTTTTTCGTTTAATGGCGGTGGGCTAGGGATTCGAACCCCAGGGGCTGTTACACCCAACGGTTTTCAAGACCGCCGCTTTCGACCACTCAGCCAGCCCACCGGAAGGGGGGCAATTATACATAGGTGAAGGTTTGTGGCAATAGTTTCGCGGTGATTTATTGCTGTGCTTGCCGTGCTTTGCTAATTCACGCACGGCTGTAGCAAAGGAAGTTCTAATCAAGCCCAGCCAGCTACTTAAATTGTTTGGTAAAAACTAAGCAGCTGGCGATCCTGACCACGAACAGAAAAAACCCGAGAAGCCAGAGGCATCTTGGACTTAATCAGAGCTCCCTATAGTTTCTCTGTACAAAAGGCCCTGAAATAACGCTTGCCGTTTTTAACCGACTGCTCTACCTGCTCGTCGGTTAATTCATAATCTCTGGCAATTCTTTTTAATCTGGACGAATGCATTCCCATATGAAGTTTGCCTGCCTTTTCGATAAATTTCTCTATGGCACCATACGTCCACAGCATTGCATAAATATGCTGCCCTTTTGGCACATCAACAGGCATGATCCAGTTCTCGCCTTCCCCCCGGCGAAAGGCAAGCTCCCCCATCACAGCCTTGGAGCAACTCGCTCGCGCCTCCAGCAAACGTTCGCCTAATTCTGTTTTAATTTCCGTACTTTGTTCATCCGGCATTACTGTTAACTTTTGTGCAAACTCCCCGGCTCTGGCAAGCTCCGCCAAAGCCTCCGGGAAACCGTCGGCATAGGCAGATTTTTCCAGGTATTCGAGGTACTTTTCACTGAAGTCTATTTCCGGATGACTCGCCAGAAAAGCACTGCACTGTTCATAGGCTTGGGCGTCTGCACTTTGCATGGCATCCACAGCATCAAAATTGGACGATGGAGCATATCTTTCGTAATTTTTTTGGTGCCACGCCTGAAAAGCATCCCATTCCATAGGTATTCGTTTGCACCTGGCGTAGATTCGAGCGAGCTTAAAAGCGGTTTCGGGGTCATCCGTTAAGCGATACTCCGCTTCTAGAGACTCCAGTGTTGATTGAATCTGAGCTTCGTCGACCCGGTAATTTCTTTCTTTTAATGGCTTTAATTTTCGATTTTTAGGCTTCTTCTCGGCGGTAGATGGCGTTTCCTCCGTGGCTTCTGGTTCAGGCTCCTTTACGCCAAGGCTTACTGTGGCAGGCACAAGGTCGCCAGGCTTATCCTGCAAGGCAGGAGTGCGCTCTTCTGCGAGCTGAGCAATTGGTTCAACCTGTACCTCTGCCACCTGATCATTTAAACGATAAAAGTAGAGAGCAAAACTGGTGAGTAAAACAACAAAAATGCCGGCAATCAATGGCTTCCTTTTTGGCACTATGCGCTCCTTGTGATTGATGTTTAAAACTTTAGCAACGTTCGCTCGTCATTCAAAGTATTTGCATTTTCTTTATTTTAATTTCCTTAGTTCTGCCTAATTTAACATCGTAGCGCACTACATCATTCCCTCCAGTGTTTGCCACACGGTTTCCAGAATAATCGCTTGCGCTTCTGCTGTCGGATGTAAACGGTCAGCCTGCATTAACTGGTTATTGCCTGCTACACCTTCAAGTAAAAAAGGTACCAGCGCTAATTGATACTCTTTCGCCAATTGCCCGTATTGATTAAAGAAGGGTTCGGTGTAGCGCTTGCCAAAATTGGGGGGAAGCCGTATACCAGTGAGCATGACTTCTGCACCAGCGCTTTTACTGTGCTCAATCAAGCTTCGCAAGTTGTTGGTAATGTAGGGCACTGGCTTACCTTGCAGCCCATCATTGGCCCCCATCGCCAATATCACCAAGCTTGGTTTATATTGTTCAAGTAAAGGCGGCAATGCTTGTAAAGCCGCTGCAGATGTAGCTCCGCCTGCGGAGGCGTTTACTACCTTATAGGAGGCGAAATGAGGGTTTTTATGAGACGACAAACGCTCAGCCAACAAATGCACCCAGCCCTGCTCCTCAGCAAGGTTATAGGCGGCACTAAGACTGTCGCCCACTACCAGCAATACCTTCTCCTTATGTGTCTCTGCGAAAGCGCTGGTAACACTGGCCCACAGTACAGTGCCAAACACAAACCAACGAATTAATACTTTATAAAACATGAATTCAAGAGCCCCTATGATTAAAGCAGTAGATCTCAGCCACCAGGTACCCGTATTTGACGGCACCCTGGAGATTTTAAAAGATATTCAACTAGAAATTAAAGCGGGTGAAACCGTCGCAATTGTAGGCTCATCCGGTTCCGGCAAGTCTACACTGCTGGGCATGTTAGCGGGGTTAGATCTGCCAAGTTCCGGCTCAGTCGAGCTCAATAATATCGACATTACCGTACTTGACGAAGAAAAACGCGCAGCCCTGCGCGCAAGCCATGTGTCCTTCGTATTTCAAAACTTCCAGCTACTGGGTAGTTTAACGGCTCTGGAGAATGTCATGCTGCCCCTTGAGGTGGCCGAGCGAGCTCAACCCCTCAAAACAGCTAAAGAATACCTTGCACGTGTCGGCCTGAGCGAGCGTGAACAACATTATCCACGTCAACTCTCGGGGGGAGAACAGCAACGTGTAGCACTGGCGCGCGCCTTTGCTTCCGAAGCACCTATCCTCTTTGCCGATGAGCCCACAGGTAACCTGGATGCAGAAACAGGCGGTCACATAGCCGACTTACTTTTCACAATGAACAACGAAGCGAACACCACGCTCGTGCTGGTTACCCACGACCAAACCCTTGCCAGGCGCTGCAACAAACAGTTTGTGATGAACGCTGGCAAGCTGGCTGAATCAGCGCCAGCAGCGAGGTAGCCCAGCGATGAAATCCACCCTGATTTTATTATGGCGAGAGTTCCGCAGCGGAGAGCTCAACATCCTGATTTTCTCCTTGCTACTGGCCACTTCCACCGTCACCAGCATTAGTCTATTTACTAGCCGCATACAAAATTCAATATTTGATGAAGCCACAGAATTCCTTGCCGCAGATGTGCAAATTCGCAGCACCATGGCGATATCCCCACAATGGCTTCAGCAAGCAGAAAACTCCGGGCTGCAAACAGCCCAAGTACAAGCTTTTCGAGCAATGGCCTATTCACAGCAGGGCATGCAGCTAGTTGCGGTTAAAGCGGTTTCCAGTGCCTACCCCTTAAAAGGAGCAGTAAGCCTTGCGGACACACCATTTGGCGAGGGCCAGGCCCAAAAAGCTGGGCCAGAAAGGGGTGAAGCCTGGCTTGCTTCCCGATTATTTGCCGGCTTAGAATTAAAGCTCGGAGACACTATAGCCATAGGTGATGCAGATTTTACTGTTAGTAAAGTTTTAATCAAAGAACCCGACAGCCCCCAATCCTTTTTTGGCGTAGCGCCAAGGGTAATGATTAATTTAAATGACGTACCAGCCACCGGCGCCATTCAAACCGGCAGCCGGGTAAACTATTCTTTACTGCTGGCAGGGGACGGCAAAAATCTGAAGCAATTCAAAAACAGCATCGAGAAACAGCTTGGTGCTCACGCTCGCTGGGTGGGCGTGAAGGACAGTAACCAAAATATTGGTGACGCCCTGCAAAGGGCAGAAAAGTTTTTATTATTGGCTGGAAGCCTGAGTGTAATGCTAAGCGGTGTAGCCATTGCGCTGGCCGCGAGACGCTATGCCATTCGGCAGTCCACAAACGTTGCGCTACTAAAAACCTTTGGCCAAACGCCTAAAAACATATTGCAACGCTACGCCATCGTTCTATTCTTTCTCGGTGCACTCAGTGTGTTTCTTGGTGCCCTTATTGGCTGGCTGCTGCATTGGTTTATTCTCCAAATAATGGGCAATTTAATTCCTTCTGGTTTAGCTGCGCCTTCGCCACTGGCTTTTTTAAACGGAGCGTTTTCCGGCTTAGTAGCGCTGCTCGCTTTTGCCGCCCCTCCCCTACTTAGCTTGCGCAAGGTTGCGCCTGCGGCAGTACTGCGACAAGGTTCTGCAAATGCAATTCTTAGCCCTAAAATCGCGGGCTTAATTGGCTTTGTCAGTGTTTGCCTGCTTATATTGGTTTACAGTGGCAGCCTCTCAATTACAGCCATTATCACCGCAGGGGCACTGGTAACACTGGCCGGGGGCGGCTTATTGGCCTGGTTACTTTTAAGTTTGGGCAAAATTGCCAGTCAACATATGGGGAATGCATGGCGCCTGGGCATTGCAAATTTACGAAGGCACCAGGGTTTTAACACCATACAAATTGTTATTTTTTCTTCCCTTATCATGCTGCTACTCATTTTAGTGGATACACGCACCAGCCTGATTTCTCAATGGCAAAAACAATTGCCCGACAAAACACCAAACCATTTTATTTTTAACGTGTTTAACGATGAAAAAATATTAGTGCAGGATTTATTACAGCAGGAAGGCGTAGAACGCACCCCTTTTTATCCAATGATGCGAGGCAGGATAATAGAAGTAAATGGTGAACCGATAAAAACACGCATAGAAAACAGCAGTTCCCGTATGAATTACGAGCGAGAACTCAACCTCACCTGGGCAACTCGTTTAGGGGATGACAATACTGTGCTGGAAGGACAATGGCACGAAGAGAACAGCAACACACTTATTGTTTCTGCCGAAAGTGAATATGCAAAAGGCTTAAACTTACTGATTGGAGACACGCTCACCTTCAGCATTGCCGGGCATAGGCTAGACGCAAGTATTGGCAGTTTCCGCAGCGTACAATGGGATTCTATGAACCCCAATTTTTTTATGATATTTAATCGCTCCATTTTAGAAAACAGCGCGACTAACTGGTTAACCAGCCTTTACATTCCACCAGAACGGAAAGATCTACTCAATAAGCTCACACGGGAATTACCAACTGTAACCGTTTTAGAGCTAGACCAGATGATCGACCAGGTAAAAGGCATTATTTCCCAAGTGTCACTGGCGATCGAATTTGTTCTCACACTGGTATTGGCAGCCGGGCTGCTGGTATTAATCACCAGCATCCAGGCAACGCTCGATATACGCTATCAGGAAAGTGCTATTCTGCGCACTCTTGGTGCGCAACGTGCGCTTGTCAACAAGGTATTGTTAATTGAATTTTGTAGCCTCGGCTTTATGGCGGGCTTTTTGGGTGCTATAGGTGCGCAAATATCCCTCTATTTTTTGCAAACCCATGTTTTTAGTCTGGACTATTCAATAAATCCACTATTGATTTTAGCCGGGCCTGCTTTTGGGTGTGTGTTAATCGGTACTATTGGCTGGCTATCCACTCGAAAGGTTACATATCAACCACCGCTGAGCGTACTTCGATCACTCAACTGATAAGGTAATCGCTTACACGTATTTCATTCTTGGCCCAAGTCAATCAAGGCAAAATTGCAACAACCCCAAGCGTGAATTAGCGCTACAATAACTGTATTACTCAGGGGCAACCTGAATAATACAGTTGCGTCTCTGCAAGACTTTCAATGCTAAGTCACAAGCATACCTTGTGACTTAGCACTGCGTGCCTAGCCCCAGCAACCACCTCTTATTGCATATTCGACAGTAACCAGAGTTACACCGTCCAGCACAGCTCCACGGTATGCATCGAAGGTGAGGATTGCTGAAAACCAGAGAAGCCAGTGTGATATTCAGCGTTGCTCGCCCACCTATTTAGTACCTCATCGAGTAGCTATAAGGAGCCCCAATGGTTAATGCCAACATGCGCAGTTTAGCCGCAACAATTCTGCTAGTTTTTGCCATCGTTTTTATAGAGTTATTTGGTATACCGGGCGCCAACCTCACTCACCCGCAAGAAATAACAGCCGCCATTCTTCTTGTCGCAGCGGTATTGTGGATTAGTGAATGGGTGTCGCTGTTTGTAGTCAGCTTTTTAATTCTCGGTCTGGAAATAGTCTGGCTGTTGCCAGCCATACACGGCAGCGGCGAAGTGGACGTCAACAGCAAAATATTTTTTGCGCCGTTTTTTTCCAATATCATTTTGCTGTTTATGGGTGGCTTTGTTTTATCCAGCCTAATGCAGAAATACGGCCTGGATATACGCTTTGCACAAATGATTCTGCGGCGAACCAAGGGGGTTCCCTCCCTTACCCTGTTGGGGATAATTCTGGCCTGTTCCTTTCTCTCCATGTGGATCAGTAATACAGCAACTACCGCTATGATGCTGACCATGGTGTTCCCGCTTATCAAGAAAATACCCGACGAACACCCCTTCCGAAAAGCGCTGGTTTTATGTATTCCTTTTGCCTGCAACCTTGGCGGCATTGGCACACCCATCGGAACACCGCCCAATGCCATCGCCCTGAGCTACCTCACCAAAGCGGGCTATAACATCAGTTTCTTTAACTGGATGGTACTTACCCTGCCCTTTTTAATTATCTTCCTGTTCTTCTTATGGCAAATGTTACTAAGACTGTTTCCCGCTGGCGATTTGAAGCTGGAAGTACCAGAACGCCATACCGGCGAATTTGGCTTAACACACTGGGCTGCGTTGGCGGTATTTGTTATTACCGCGCTGGGCTGGTTTTTCTCCTCCCAACTCGGTCTGGCCACAGGTACCGTGGGCCTGTTCCCCATTATCGTGTGCTTCTGGTTCGGCCTACTCAAAACTAAAGACTTCCGCGACCTGCCCTGGGACGTGCTCTACATGGTTTCTGGCGGCCTGGCCTTGGGGGTAGCACTAAACATTACCGGGCTTGGTCAAGTGCTAATACAAGCACTGCCGCTGGAAGGCTCACCACTGGTGTTACTGATAATAACCGCCGCTGTGGCCGCTATTATGTCCACGGTGATGAGTAATACCGCTACAGCCGGGCTGGTAATCCCGCTGGTTATGAACCTACCGCTGGAAAGTGATTTTATGCTGGCCCTGGTAACCGCTTTAGCGTTAATGTGTTCCATGGCAATGGCCCTACCTGTAAGTACACCGCCAAACGCAATTGCATTTAGTTCTCGTGCCATTAATAGCCGCGACATGATGATTACAGGTGGGCTCATTACCATAGTGGGCTACGTGTTAGTTTCTGCCCTCGGCCCCACATACTGGCGCTTTGTTATCTCAGTTATGGGCATCTAATAATATATAAACGGGGTGAATGAATGGAAATAAAAATTCAAAAATGCCAGGTTTGTAAATCGCGTGATCTACGCAATATTCTGGTAAGAGATGAAATACAAAAAGTGTATGTTCAATGTCGCGCGTGCGGCGAACTGGTAGCCCGATACATGCTATCGAAAGGCGGTTACTTTCACGCAGGCAGAGGGTTTGAGAGCTTCTTGCGCTCCCACGAGCGGGAAGGCGATATGGACAGCGCCAGAACACTGTCTACTGCTTTTGAAGATATGGAAGAGAACATCGAAAAAGAATTCACTAACCTCAAAGGTATGATGAAAGACATTTTTGGTGACACCCTTCCCTAAAGCAGAGTAACAAACGTAATTGAGCTAGGGCCAGCCTCAGGCAATTATGAAAAAAGTTGATATCACAATCATCGGCGGCGGCATTAACGGTGTTAGTGTGGCCGCAGAAGCCGCCAGCAGGGGCCTGAGCACCCTGCTTGTTCATGCGCGAGATCTCGCATCCGGCGCCTCGGGTACACCCGTCACATTAGCGGGCATACACCTGAGGCACCTCTCTGCAATGGACTACTTCCAGCTTGGCAACATGCTGGATGAACTCCACAACCTGCAAAAAACAGCGCCACACCTTATCGACATCCTTCCTGTTACTCGCTTCGATGGCGAGGCACTCAAAGAACGGGGCGAAGGCTTGGTAGAGAGGTACTTTCAGGGCATTAAAGACAAATCCTTTGCCAACCTTTGTAACGAGAAAATCTGCAACAAAACTCAAAGCCTGGCTGCCCGACTAAAACCTGCTCGCCTGATTATCACCAAAGCGCTGCAAGCCCAAAAACACGGCGCCGAAATACTCAGCTACACCAAATTAATTGAAGCACAGAGACAGCAGAACAGCTGGCTCCTAAAGCTGGAAGATCAGCTTGAGAAAAAAAACACGCTGGAACTACAAAGCACGCTGGTAGTTAACTGTGGCGGCTGGTGGGCAAACAATTTACTTGAGAATATTCTCAAGGTTTCTACTCGCTGTAGAGCGAGAGAAGAACATCGTACCCAGTTTTTCTTTAAAAACCCCGGCCTGGATATTAATTTTTCCTGTGAAAGCGACCGTGTATTTAAGCTGGAGAATATTAACAATAAATCGTTCTACGTGTATTCAGCCTCAGAAAATCTCTTCGCCTTCGGCCCTCGCAAATGCGACCAGCACGGCTTTGAAGAATGTGTCGATTTACAGCTATCCTTCATCGACTGCTGGAACAACAGTGTTGCCAAAGAGAACAAGGCATTAACACTTGGCAGAGAACATTTTGTCTACAAACGAAAAGCGCGCATGGCGCTAATAGAAGACCCCTGTGCCTCAGAGAAAACCCCCTTATGCGAGCCCCTGCTAGACCTGAACAACCCGGGCAAAAAAGCCGTAATGATGAATATATTTGGGGCAGATGCAGCACTACACAAAAAAATCGCACAACAAGCGCTGGATGTGCTACAAACCTTTCATGGTGCAAAAGCGAATGTTCAGTTTAAAAATGAAAACCTACCCGGAGGTGACATAGACGACCCCTGCCTGGAAAGCTACGCACAAACGTTACAAAGCAAGTACCCCGCCCTGCCCGCTACACTACTGAATCGCCTTAGCCACAACTACGGTAGTTTAACCCTGGATATTCTAGAAGGCTGCGTAAACGAGAACACGCTGGGCGAACATTTTGGCCACGGCCTCTACGAAAAAGAAGTGCGATATCTAATAGACAAAGAATGGGCAAAAAGCGCCGATGATATTCTGCACCGCAGAACTATGCTAGGCATGCGCTTTAGCGCGCAAGAAAGCGATAATTTGAATACTTGGGTAGCCACCTATCTTGCTTCCCACAGGCAAGAATAGATAGCGCTGCTATTCACCTTATTACCACGAATCGCCACAGAAAAACCTGCTCAGCCCCCACCAATACAAGCCCAACTACCTGCGAGCTAGGCACTGCCCACCAACGCCATATTCTGGCAACTTTCCCTCTATTAAAGAATGGAAAATATTCTTGAGCCGAAACACCCGCACAAAGGCGAAAAAATTGTGCCGATAAAAATCAATCACCCGCTAAACGGCGAAATGTTTTTTTGGCTTCTTCCGTGTATTCGATGGAAAGATTGGCAAGGAAGTCATCGAAGAGTTGCTCTTGCAGCTCACGATAAAACTCTTCGTCAAACGGGTTGTCAAAATCGGGGTAGTCTACAGAACTCAAATGAAAATTTATTCGAAGGGTATACCGGCGCCCCAAGGAAAAATAACCACAGGTACTGGGGTTTGGAGCACCTTCATTGATGAACAGCTTAACGCGCAAGCCATCAATATCGTCATGTGGAATGGCTTGCGCCAAGAAGTCGTTTCCGACAGAGGGACTTCCTTCTAGTACCTTCGGTGTAAAATCGCCATGCAATTCACGGAAGTCTTCTAGCCAAACATTATAAAAGCTATGATAGTTCATACTCATTAAACTATCCGCCTCTTCATCCGAATGTCTTAAAACACTCACCTCAAAAAAAACGGCAGCCAACTTCAAATGGTTATCACATCTATAGTAACTCCAACTTTGAGTTACAAGGTCTCTATCAAAGAACCCCGTTGCACCGAGCACTTGCCAACCAGCAAGATCACTCTCGACAAAATTACTTTGCGTACTCACCTGATTAAACTTAGTACTATTACTAGGTAAACGGGCAACCTTTAGCGAGACAGCCACCTCGTCAAAGGAAAAACTGACAATATCGCCATCACTAAAGGTTGGGCCTTCAAATAATTCAGGTAGTTTCATTACACGGCCTTATGGGTAGCCCGTAGAGCATCGACGAAAGTTACCGCAGAACCGCGAAGGCTTTGTGGCTGACGAGTAACTTGATTCGCAGCAGAGTTATCCGCCAAAGCCGAAATACGCTCGCTTAAATAGCGACGGGTAATCTTATCGTAACCGCTACCGGCAGGCAGAGCACCCAATTGCTCCAACAATTGTTGCTTTTGGCTGGCGATGGCCAACAAGGCCTGCTTATCCTGGAAGTAGTGCAAAAACTCACCCGAAATTTGCGCCTTGCGCTGATTTAATTTTTCGAATAGCTTCGGCAACTGGGTTCTAGCGTTATCAAATTTAAAGCTGTGCCCGTCCAGCGCGCCAGCAACCTTGTCCAAGGCATGGCTCAATAGACCAGCTCCTTCTCCCTGAACAAACCACGAAACCTTATTACCTTGATTATCATTAATTATTTTACCGAGGTCATTGACCAGTTTTTGGGTGCCACTACCCAATCTACTTTGTTTACCAATATGCAGGTCGTTGGCAGTTTGTGAGGGGCAGAAAAATAGCGCAGGCGATGGGCTATTGGTAACTTGCATAGCAGCTTTCCCCGCATCAGCTAGCGTATCGGTGGCGCCACTTATAAAAACATCTCGGTTGCTTAATACCGTATTCTTAGCTGACTGGAGCTTCTTACTACCTCGACCACTGCTTACATAATCATACAAGCCCCCAGCATGCTTACTCTTATCATGCTGAATCTGCACCTCAGAGATATACACCGTAGGCGCTGCATCACCGGGGTTTTGGTTAATATGGTAGTACGCTCGTACGTTATTTGTTTCCAGCGTACGCTCACGCTGCATATGATGCTGCTCAGCCATACCGCGCTGCACACGGCGTATTTTTTCCAAGCGTTGCTTATGCCCTGTGCTCATACGGGGCGGGTCTATTGGCCCCATAGCTGGTGAAGGCAAACTGTCGGTAGCTAGCTTAGCGCGGAGGCTTTCAATATCGCGAATAATCATTTGCCCCTCATGAGTGCTGGGGTCTATCGCACAAAAGAGGTCAACAAAAAGTTTGGTATGAATCTTAACGGGTTTGCCTGAATGGCCTTTGGTATTGTTTGAAAAGTAAATATAACCGCCGATATCCTGAATATGACGAGGTGCAATTGCCATAACCTTAAAGCTCCTTTAAATAGAATTTTAATATAGAAAACCTAAGTACTTATTTCCCTGTGGTGCGGCTATTTTCTTTCTAACAACGACATACACCGCATTGCCAGTGCCCACCCTAAGCTTTAGCAATTTTGCTATAAATCGACATTTCCCGCTGATGTCTGGAGATATCTTCATCCTTAATGTCTTGTACGCTTTTTATGGATTGAATATAACTCTCGGGCAAACACGCTTCAGCGGCGCCATGAAAAACATGGTGCTTGTACCACCCATAGGGCTTTACGCTTTCTTCTGTTCGTAAGGCAAAGTATGTAAAAGCCCGGCGGGTATCATTATTGGGTAAATGAAGCTCCACTTCCCTTCGGGTGTAGCAGGAACCAAAACCTTCGAAGCTGTCTAACTTGTCGCGCTCATCAGGGGCGATTTTAAACAACACACCCAGAACAAACGAACCTTGCTCACAACTTACAATATTACATTTCCCTGAGCCGTCCTTACTCAGCATATTAAAAGTTAAGCGATGGTTTTTAAGTTGGCAGGTGGTGACTTTCTCCACAAAACTTAAGCGCGCCTGCAGGCGCGGTAGAGACATGTTGGAGCCATAGGCGAAATAGTACATCTAAGGGCGCCTAACCTTAGAAGCTGTATTGCAAGTCGAAGTATATTTTTGACCCTTCATCCTCGGCCGCAGCTTCCGATCCTGTCGTTATTTCATCCTTAAACGACGTGGCAACGATCAAATTACTACGAATGGACTTGTAGTTAAATTTCAAACCTACACCGGCGTTTGCAAGGCGGGCAGAAATTGCATCTGAGGCGTCTTCAAACTGCGGGTGCTTGTAGCCATAGGCGCCGTCAATAAACACATAGGGCTGCAATACATTACGTAAGCGCTCACCGAAAAAAGTCGTTTTGTCACCACCGGGGCCGTTAAATATCCAATCCACCCCCAGGTAAACCGCATCGTCGGCATAAAATTTATTTACAGAAAACCCCCGTGCCCGTGTTGGACCACCCAAACCAATTTGCACCGCAGAAGCCAGCGTAGTACCCGCATATTGGCCGGAGCTACGCGCTAGTAAACGGCTTTCAGATTTAGTAAACGGCACCCTAAAGAACTTCAAATAGGCATAGTTAAAGTTAAAAATACCGCCCTCTTTATCGCCCAAGTCGCCCAGGTTCCCCTCACGATCAGTAACGGCGGTAGAGGTAAGGCCTAGGCTACCTTGGTGCAAAGCCCTGCGCTTTTCTAAAAGCACGTCGAAGTTATAAGCCAATTTTGCATTTTGAACCGTATTTGCCGAGTCCAGGCCTTGGCCCTGGCTACCGGGAAATGATAATTCAAAGGAGGTTACAACCTGCTCCACAGATAAATCAATAGAATGATTACTCACTCGGGAGCGCTTCATCTTCCAGGTCATACCCATATCGGCAACTTCAGATTTACCCGCAATATGCTGTTCCAAGCCCTCTTGAATAAACTGATCCAATGCAAAATCGTTTGTAGATGCACCAGCGAATAGCGTTAAGCGTGGGTGAAGTATCTGCGTCTGATATCGAATTAGGCCATAAAGCGTATTTGCGGGGTCGAAAGAAGCCAACACACCAATTTGTAATTGATCACCCGTGTGCGTAGGGTTATAAAGATAAGCGTCCGCGTATATTCGGTTCTCACCCCCAGAATCTGTACCGTGGTTATCGAAGCGAACGTTTGCATCAAAGCGCTCTTCCCCAACGGTATTAATATTCAGGCGGGTATCCCCCACTTGAGAGCCCGGCTCAAAGTAACCCCTAACACTCAAGCCGGGATAGTCGTTTACTAAGTGTAATCGCTCCTCAATACTTTTCGCGGTTACAGGCTTACCCATCGCTCCTTTAAAGGTGCGCTGAATTTTTTTATCGGAATATCGCTTATTATCGTGAACTTCAACTTCACCCAGCTCCCCAAGCAATAAGGTGAGGGTAACAACTCCATCCCTAACTCGCTGTTCAGGTATATAAGCTTTTGCCAGAATAAAACCATGCTCACGATAGTAACGAGTAATAACATCGGCAACAGCTTCGATCATACCCAGCGTTACACCGCGCTTGCGTCTTTGATCGCGAATCAAAAAAACCAAACGCTGAACTTCCACTGGGGTCACATGCTCCCCTTCTGTATCTGCTTCGATGTCTCCCAGCAAGTCAGAAACCTCACCCAGCTCATCAAGTGTATAACCCGAATCAAGCAACTCCCCTTCCTGCATGATATCGAAACGAATATCTTCCACTCGTCGAATTAGCTCCTCTCTGGTAATACCGAGATCAGGAAATTCAACAATACCCTGCACACGAAATTCCTGAACATTCAGGCGAGGCCCACCTTGTGGGTCCGGGTCACGTTCACGCACGCTGGGAACATCCAAATCCAGTAGCATGGTTTCTTCTTCAAGCTCTGGAACTTCTTCCGTTTCCGGCATTTCCAGAAAACCAGCTATAGAGAGGGGTGGTAAACAAAGGAGTAGAACTGCTATTAATAGTCTTTTCATTGTTATATTTAAATTAAATCCATTCATACAAAATCAATAAATAAAAAACAGGCTGCTTTTAGAAACAAGCAGCCTGTTTTGTTCTTTTAAGGGCTATTTCGAAGCGTACTCTTCAAGCTCGTCGTCATACAACTGATCATTTGGCAGCCGAATAGAAACTTCATCAAAGAAATAATTGCTTACTGCGGTGAAAATTGCCGGGTCGATTTCCTCAAGCTCCTCTACCTCTACCAACTGCTCTGCAGCCAGGTTAAGGCTTTCCGACGGGTCAATATCAAGTGCTTCAACCACATAGTTTTCTGGAGGAGCAATCATATGGCGGGGTCGAATATTACGGGTCGCTTGAATATACAACGAATCTCTAACGTGGAAGACAAAGGGTCGCCCAATAGTACCCACGTCGAAACCGGCAATAAGGTTTGCACTCTTGGCCACTATATCCGGTTGGTTAGCATCCAGCGGGCCTACCGCAAAAATATTACCGGTAAGCGCAAATAAGCTGAGCTCGCCCTCGTTGTAATTTGCATTAGCAACGCCACCAGCTTCGTTAGCATCGGCAAGATCCTGATAGGTATTATCCGCATTATTATCAATAATAATATCACCAAGGCCAACACTCAAAGTGGTGTTACCGTTGTTGCGCAAGCGCTCTACGCTAACAGTATTGTCATTTAGCAAGCCAACCTGCCCACTACCGTTGCTTACCAATAAACGCTCGGTGCTAGTTAAGAAGTTAGCGGCACCTTCCCCGCCTATACCCTCACCGGCAGAGAGTTCAAGCAATGTTGAATCTATCGTATGTCCAGATGTAATGTCAGTAAGCCTTCCGCCAGAAGCAAGGGTAACGTTGTCTGCAGTAATATTGCTGACATCCACATTTCCATCAGCCCGAAGTCCAACAGTACCTCCCACAACCTGCACGGTGGCCGCTGAATTCATATCGATCTGCCCACCCGCAACAACCTGTACTTCCATTCCCGCAGCGCCAGTTATGCTGTTAGTCATAACAACACTGCCGCTGGCAGAAGTAATGGAAACATTGCCGGATGTACTGTTAACCGAGGCGGCAAGGTTTATACCCGCGGCCTGATCTACCAAAGTAACTGAACCGCCCGCCAGACTGCCCGCAACATTTAAACCATTACCGGCAATCTCCAGAGCACCAGTACTGTTTATTGTTGAATTGATATTAACGTTGCTGTCTCGACCGTTAAGGTTAACTGCACTGGAAGACACCGGCGCAGCTATATTAATACCGCTAGCCTCAATCACAAGTGAACCGCTGCCGCCATAGTTGGCCAAATTCACGCTATTTACGTCCGCCAGTTTTGTATTGGCAGCGCTAGTGATATTCACATTATTAAAATCATTAGCTGCGTCATCGAGAACGATATCGCCAATAACATTAAAGGTGCTCACGCCATTAACAGAAATTGCACCGCTATCAGAAAGGTTGCCGGTTGAAGACACGTTGAGCGCTTGCGCGGAGACTGCAGCAAGGTTAGTAGCACCATTATTAGCAATATCAACGACATTTCCGGGCGCCATTAAACTTAAAGGACCAGACAGACTATTACCTGTGTTGCCTAATTCGATGCTGCCGTTATTAGCCGTAATATCGAGTGCGCCTTGTGAAGACAATGCAGCAGTAGAAGTAACCGAGCCCTGCGCTTCTACATTCACCCTGGCAGAAGTGGAAAGACCGGCAATTTCCAGTGCCCTGCCGTTATACACATGAATATCATTGCTACCCGAACTAATAGTGAGTTCTCGCGTATCCATGCGTAAGGGGTTACCTTCCGTTGCAACAGCGCCGGTTGAATCCAGAACAATTGCTTGCGACACGAGTACAGCACTACTATCGTTTGCGGCAACACTGGCATTACGCAGGGTAATTGATTCCGGCGCGTCAACAGCACCGTCAATTAAAATTACATCATCTGCGCTACCGTTAACGACCACATTGCGTTTGTTTTCGAACACCAGGGTTTCATACGCTGCAACATTCACTTGGTTATTACCCAACACAATATTTTCCGCAGAAGAGCTGCCGTTCAAAGTAATTTGACTGGCAATCACATTATCGTTAACAGTTTCTGTGGTGTTATAGCGAACCAGGTAAGAAGTGGTTTGCGGCTCACTGTATTCCAGTAAACCACTGCCATTTACGTCCGGGGAATAATCTACCTGGAAATTCGCACCGCCACCGGTAAGGGTTAACACGTCGTTGTCACCAGCACCGCCCAGTAAATTCACACCACCATTAAGGCCACTGCTCAAGCTTACGTTGATAATATCATCACCACCTGCAGCATCGATGGAACCTGTAACAGACCCCCCATCAATCGTGAAAGTGTCTCGCGCAGAACCGCCCACCAGGTTATTAAAGTCGGTAAATCGAACAGCATTATTAATGACACCGTCGTTTTCACCGTCGTTAAGCAACCAAGCATTGGGCGAGTCGCTGGCCGTGAGCGTACTATTGAAGTTGTTACCGATCACTTGCTCAACATTCAAAATTTGATTGAGCCCATCGCCAAGAGAAACGTTCACCTGCGCAAGCCGACTTAAATCGACCACGTCACCGTCGGTGTGATCGCCAGCATCGATGTAACCACTAATCTCGCCAACACTGCTGAATTCATAATTATCGTCGTCGCTTCCACCCAGCAAGTTTGAGAAACCAATAAAACGTAAATCGGTATTCAGTGTGCCTTCATTCTGCCCGTCGATAATCCAGCTATTTTCCTGGTTACTACCACGCAGCTGGCTGGTGGCTGCGGCGCTACCGGTAACTTGCTCAAAACCGTTAACGGTAAAATCAGCAGTCGCTAGCGGAGCCATACCTTCGCTTACGGCCACTTCTATTTGCGGCTGCGCTGAAGAATACCCAATAAGATCCAACTCGTCGCTACCGTCACCGCCCAGTAGCACGCCAGTAACACGATCGCTGCCGGTAAATACAAACAGGTCATTTCCGCTATTACCGCGAAGAGTCGAGAAACCAGTGTAGCTAAGGGTATTATCGGCACGTGGCGCAACGGTATTGGAGAGTACACCTTCATCAATACCTGAAGACGTCCAGGTGTTGTTGGTTGCGTCTGCAATTAACTGATTACCACTACCATCAAGCGTTATGCTTTCAATGTTAGCAATACGCAAGGTGGGAGTAACTCCGGCAACAAGGCCGTTGCCGATAAGAACAACTTGATTGTCTGCCAAGGCAAGTGCGTCCACCGTATCTTCTGCACCACCGTTACCGTCGATAAGACCGCTAAGTGTGGTGGCTGTTGCAAAGGTAAAGGTATCTTTGGCAGAACCACCCGTTAAATTGGCAAAGTTGTTAAAGCGTACATTACCGTTAATGTCACCAGAATTTGGGGCATCAATGTCCCAGATATTGTCACTGGCAAGGTAACCCAGCAAAGTATTGGCAAGTGCGCTGTTTGCTGTAACGGTGTTTATGCCGCTGATCTGAACAATTCCATCTGTAGGGTTAATCTCACTAAGATCCCAACCTACCTGGTTGCCAGTGGCATTGGCATTAGTAAGCTGTGCGATGATTGCTGAAGTGGAACCAGAAGCATCTATAACGTTGTTGCCACCACCACCGATGAGGCCGCCAGTAATTACGCCGGCGCCAGTGATAGTGAACTGATCATTGTTATCACGCCCTACCAGGGTATTAAAGTTGGTGAAACGGTAACTATTTCCAGCGCGAGTAAATACACCATCGTTTGTGCCGTCGGCAACACTGTCAACACCATCAAAATCACTGATTACCCAGGTACTGAGATCACTGGCTGCGCCATCAAGGCCTACCAAAATTCGTTGGTGATTCGCACCCACTGTACCTATGCGATAGCCCGTTACACTTTCAACATCTTCGATACCGCTATTGGCCGCACCCAGCTCAACTGTTACCGCATCGTCAACCAGCGAGTAATCGATAGTATCGACAGCAGCACCGCCACCGCCATGAATCAAGCCATCAATGTAATTGCTGTTGTTACCTTCGATAGCAAACTGGTCAACACCGAGCCCGCCCTGTATATTCTGGAAGCCGGCAAAGAATGTCACGTTTCCAGCATTTTCTACAAAACCTCTGTTACTTCCATTTATAGTCCAGCTGTGCAAGCCGTCACCACTTTGAATAGTATCGTAAAGGCCAACACCATTTTCTGCAGTCACCCGAACCAGTTCAACATTGGTAAAACTGTAGTGATCATTACTTGAGGAGCTATCTTCGCGCACAAATATATTAGCTCCGGTTAACGAACGAGCATCAATAACATCACCAAACTGATCAGCATCCAGGTCTGGAAGCGAGCTACTACTCAACAACTGCTCGTGGCCGCCACCATCGATCAAACCGTCCAGGTCTGCGCTCACGGTATAAATATCATTTCGGCTTCCGCCAGTGAGATTTTCAAAACTTGTAAGAGTGATTACGTTCACACCGTTATCGTTGGAGTAAGTACCGCCGTTAGCACTATTTACCGTCCACTGTGCGTCGGCATCCGCTCCAACAAAGGTGTCCCCCAATAACTGGCCACCGCCGTCAGCGGCAAAAAGCAGACCGGCAGTGGTCACTTGCAAGGTGTCGTTGCCATCGCCCAATTGCACTCCATTGGTGATAGAAACAGCGGTGCTAACACTATCATTACCACCATTTGTTATTACCCGGTCGGTGGCGTTTTCAATAGTAAATACATCCGCGCCATCACCACCCGTAAAGCGTTCAACACTGCTAAACGTAACGGTGCCTGGAGTAGCGCTAGCATCAACCACCTGCTGCACAGTCGCAGTATTTATCCAGGTTCCACCATCGCTGTGGGTGGCAACAATTTCATCCGTATCTGCACCACCGATTACATCTGTACTAATACCACTGTTAGAAAAGCTATATTGGTTATTCCCTGCTCCACCACTTATAGAACCGGTAATGTTTGCAGCAATGTCGAAATTATCGGCGAGGCTACTTCCTTCGATATGCTCCATACCCAGGAAGGTAACTGCCTGGCCGTTTGTAACAGTCCCCTGGTTATCAGCGCCAATAACCCAGCTGTTTAATGTGCCGGTGGAAACAGCGTAAATAAAGCGATCACCGTTAAGCTCGCTCCCTTCGCCATCAATTGTTATCGCAAAAGTAGATTGCTCCACAGTAAATACGTCATCACCTGTGCCACCAACAATGCCACCAGCAACCCCAGCCGCAATATCGAAAATATCATTACCGCCTCGGCCATTTAGCAGGCCAAGTAACTCACCATTAATATCAAACTCATCGATACCGGTGCCACCGGTAATGCTTTCAACATTCGAGAAAGACACCGCTCCAGCATTACTTAAGGTGCCTGCGCCCTCAGAGCTAACTACCCAAATATTGGTATTGCTTGAACTGGAAATTAAGGTATCGGTGTCGTCGGTACTATCAAGGTTACTGGTATCTCCGCCGTTAATAGTGGCGGTTACAGTGTCGCTATTTAGGGTAATGGTGTCACTCCCTGAACCACCGAATACGCCATTGCTCACACTGCCACCAAGAGTGATCTGATCTGGCCCACCACGGGTATTTATGCGCACCATATCGACACTGGTAGTGACGATGTCGATACCGCTACCGCCGGTGATACTGTCGATGCCGCTCAGGTTAACGGTTCCTGTCGCCTGAACATAACTGCCGCTTGCCGCAATGATCCATTCGGCTCCAGTGGTATGAGCATTGATAACGGTGTCGTTACCCACATCAGGAGAACTACCATCCTGACCACGGAGAGTGAAATTTAAATCGTCCTGGCTAAGGGTGAATTCATCATTGCCACCGCGCCCGTTAAACGTTCCGGTGAAGCTGTCGTCATCGAAGTCTGCGGTATCCACGCTGTCGGTACCGTTCAATGTTTCAAAACCGGCCAGCTCGATGGTATTAACATCGCCGTCGGTGCCAGCATCTCTCACCACCCAGCCGTTCACCGCATCCAGATCCCAATTTGCGGCGGAACTATAGTCAACGGTAAGTATGTCGTTGTCATTAGAACTTTCACCGGCGTCAAAAAACATATCACCGGCCGAGCTGGAAACCACAAAAACATCGCTATCGCCACCCGCGGATATAAGACCAGTAACCACTGCGCCGATGGTAAAACTGTCAACATCCGTACCACCAGTAATATCACCCACCAAAGCGCTTACAATATCAAAGCTGTTGCTGCCATTACCTGCGGAAATATCCAGCGTAGTAGCGGCTAAGGTGGGTGAATCTACACGGAAGGCATCCGGCCCATCGCCTGCGTAAATTTCCTCAATCCCGCTAAATTCAATGGGGTTGCCATCAAAAGAATCGGCAACAACATTCATTTCCAGGCTGCCCGCACCAGTTCCAGTTATAAGCCAATCGGTACCCTCTGCGTGGCCATATGCCGTTAGCGTGTCAGTGGCACTTGCACTGTTCCCACCGGAAATACTGCCCGTTAGCGTGCCACCGACAGCAAATATGAAATTGTCTTCTGCGTCGGCATGGCCAAATAAGGACTGGAAGTTTTCGTATTCTTCATCGTCAACCACAACTGTATTCTTACCGGTAATTTGCCAAACCGACGTGCCGCTTGTACCGTAAAGTTCGCGCACCTGGGTAGTATTGTTTATATCGGTATCAGTAACTTCTACACCCACTTTACTGAAGCTGTTGTCTTCACTGGAACTACCGGAGCCCACAACCACTTTAATAGTGTCGGTGTACTGTTTAAGGTCCAAGGTATCAGTAAGGTTATTGTCTTCGCCAAGCAAGGGATATGGGTCGGGAGTGGCATCTGCAGCACCGCGATTTTCACCATAATAGGTTCCGTCAATTTGAGAAGAGCCCACCACAACAAAAGTATCCTTGCCTGAAGCACCAACAAGATCCTCAATACCATCAAAGCTAAACACCATTGTTACATTACTCGGGCTGGCCACAGTTTCGAGGCTTCCTCCAGCATCCCGAGCTACAGTCCAAATATTTTCGGCAGTACCATTTTCCGCGTTCAGCGTGTCGAGAATAGTTTCGCTGCCAGCAACACCTTCCGTTCCACCAAAAATGGTTTGAATAACGCCGTTTGTACCGATATTGAAAGTATCCGCGAAATCATCGGCGCCCACGAGTTGTTCAATGCCAGTGAATGCATTCAACCACGTAGTCGACCCTTCGGCATTACCACTCACATCCCAGGTGGAATCCTCGTATTTTTGCGAAGTCAGCCTGTCAGCAGTGAGAGCGTCGCCCCCGTTTATTGTTCCAGTCCACGTTGCTGCTGCATCTACCACACTACCGTTAACGGTATCCGCAAAAACAAAAGTGTCATCAGCGCCATTACCATTAATAGTTTCAATGTCACTAAAACTACCTGTCAAATCATCGAAGGTACCTTGATCTGCCTCGTTAATAACCCAGGTAGTCGCATCGGCTGCTGTGAAGGTACTTTTATCAGAGGCGCGTCTAATTGTATCTGAGCCATCACCTCCGGAAACATCCCCGGTAATTATCGCTCCATTAAACGAGAAATTATCCGTGCCGTCACCCCCTTCAAGATCGGAGAATCCGACGAATTGCAAACCGTCCACCGAGCCTTCATCTTGAGCGGTGCCACTGCTATCAACATCGAATAAAACCCAATCAGTAATTTCGGCGCTGCCAGAACTCGCTCTTAGAATGTGATCGCCATCATTAATAATTCTTTCAACGCCGCCCACTAAGCCGGTGATATCTGATGAAGAGACATCAATAACCTGCTCAGCTCCATCAAGGAAAATAAGATTAGAAAAATCCACCGTATCAATAGTGGCGTCTCCTGCACCGGCACTGATGGTCATTCCCACCGCAGAGCCGCCCATATCGAAAACGAAGCCATCGGCCACATTATCGCGACCAAGCAAGGTTTCGACATTGCTGAAACTAACAGCCTTCCCGGCTGCACCAGCGAGAGTAATGGTAGATTCGGAGCTTAAGGTTGCGATGTTCCAAGTGGAGGCAGAAGCAAAACCACTTAAGCGGTCGTTGTCCGCACCACCGTCAATATTCGCGAGAACGCTGTTATCAAGCAGTGTAAAAATATCATTCCCGGCTTCACCGTGAACATGGTAACTACCCGTTAACGCCTGCACAGGTGCTGCAAGATTGAAGGTATCGCCACCCTCACCACCATGCAGGTTACCAGTAACCGCAGCGTTTACATGGAAAGTATCTCCGCCACTACGCCCGTCAATCGTTCCTGTAAATACAGTGTTAATGGTGAAGGTATCGATGCCTGAAGCAGAATCACTGCCGTCCAGCACGCCAAAATTACTAAAGGTGATGGCACCAGCATTAATGGAATTAATAGCGTCTATTGTCCAGTTGGTCGCCGCACCATGACCAACCCTCAATGTATTGGTACCGCCACGAGCATTGATATCGATGCCACTGACAGTGGTGTCGTTAATATTAACCAAGTCATCCACACTACTGCCCAGTGCAATCTCTACACCACGGAAAGAAACCGTACTCGTTGCGGCTACCTGTTCGTAGGCCCCCGCCGAATCAAAAGTCCAAACGGCTGACGCACCATGCTCCAGCGCGATAGTGTCGGAATCGCCGCCACCGTTTAACGTAAGCGCTATATCGTTTTGCACATTAAAGCGGTCGTCACCGGCGCCACCCAATATTTCGGTAGATACAATAGCAGCGATATTAAATATATCCGCCCCAATACCACCGTCTAACGAACCAGAGAAGGCACCGTTTACGTGAAAAATATCGCCTTCGCCACCACCCACTATTGAATTTACATCGGCGCTAATGGTGAAGGTGTCCTGACCCGCCCCCCCAATAATGTCTTCAATATCTGAAAAACCAACAGAATTTAAGCTGCCTCCCCCGGCGGAATCAATCACCCATGTATTGGTCTTACCTGCACCAGTGATACTGTCTGTACCACTGCCTGCACCGGCATTAATATCGCCGGTTAAATCGCCAGCAGATTCGAATATAAAGGTATCGCTGTCCGTTCCACCCACAAGGCTGCCAACATTGGAATACTCAACGCCATTCAAACGTACCTGATTAGCACCGTAAATATCCCAAATGGAGGGAGAGTCGGTTCCTTGAAGGCTGTTTGCCAAACCGCCCGGCAGAATAAGGTTCTCCACATCGCTAGTGGTAAAACCTGCAATAGAATTACCAAGGCTTACCGACACAGGCGTGCTGTAAGCGCTAAGGTCCAAAGTGTCGCCTGCGACGGGATGGTTACTGCCATCTATAAGACCAGAGATAGTGACACCATCAGATACATTAAACCGGTCTGCTCCGTTATTACCGGTTAAATTCTCTATACTCGAAAAGTTTGTTACACCTTGTACAGAACCGCCATCATTAACGGTTAATAACCAGAGGTTATCTGCTCCACCGTTTTGCGCAGTAAGTTCATCATTTGCACCTGCACCGGTGATAGACGCAATAGAACCCGTTGTAACCGTGAAATCGTCTGAGTTTGTGCTACCAGTGATATGCTCAATCCCACTAAAGTCATTCGTTAAAAAGCCAACTGTTCCGGAATTTACTCCGCTAATGGTCCAGCTGTTCGATGAGCTGTGATTGGAAATAAGGCTGTCGTTACCGCTTACATCGGTAATCTTGCCAGCTGTAGTATTCGCTGCGAAGAGGTAAGTATCCGAGCCTTGACTACCTCTTACTTCATAAATATTCTCAAAAGTTGCCGCAACTGGCCCACTAAACGCAGGAGAAACGCTGTTGGTATCCAGGTTACCGAGTTCGGTTTGTGTTGTTCCGCCATTATCGGTGAAGGACCAAAGCGTTGAACCAGATGTAGCAGTGGTACGGGAAATAAAATCTCCAGTCCCCCCAGCACCATCAATTAAACCGCTTATTGAACCGGCTAATTCAATCGTAAATTCATCTGCAGAAGCACTGGCATTGCCTCCCAGTAAATTACCAAAACCATAGAAAAGCACACCATCAACGCTTCCCTCATTGGCACCGGTTATGGACCAAATGCCGCCACCACTCGCCTGCAGAGTGTGGTCTGCATTACCAGTAATACGCTCAACTTCCTGTACGCCCGAAAACGCAGCAGAAGCATCAACATCAACCACCAGTGAGTTTGACGTGTCTTTTGTATAATTAACCGTATCGACTACCGAATCTGGCAAGGCCGCAGATTCACCGCCACGAATAGTAAGGCCAGAGGCAGCGCCTAGACCGGCCAGCAAAAATACGTCGGCATTTTCATCACTACCTTCTAAAACTTCTATATCTTCAAAATCGACGCCATTGCCTTCAGCATTTACTGCAAGTCGAACCTCAGATGTACCATTGGCATCTACATCCCAGGTTGCATCTGCATCGAAACCATAAATAGTGTCGTTATTTCCGCCGCCATCAAGTTGAAGCCGAACATTGTTATTGCCAAGGTGAAATTGATCATCACCCGCGCCACCGTCTATATCAGTTGTTGAATCATCGGCGCCAACCTGTGCATTAATATAAAACTGGTCCGTACCACCGTTACCCGAAACAGAACCCGTTACGGCAGCATCAATATTGAAGATGTCCGAACCGCTACCACCGGTAATGCTCGCTACAGAGGCATCAATATTAAACGTGTCGCCGCTTGTACTATTGCTTGGAGCATCCCCGGCAACCAGGTTCTGGAAGTTATAAAATTGAATTTCACCAACAATATCGCCAGCATTATTACCCGTTATATTCCAGGTATTGGAATTATCTGCGGCGTATAAAGTGTTCGTTTGACCCGCGCGAGCGCGGATAACTTCGATTGCAGTAATTCCGACTGGCGTAACACCGGATGCAACATCCATATCAACCTGCAGGTCTGCTGTTACCGCTGAAGCATCAAGCTCATCGCTACCGCTTCCACCAATGTAATTTTGAATATCGCTGAAGGCCGTGACATACGATGCTGAGCCATCAGCATTAGTCAGCGTACCGGTATTAAAACTTGTTCCACTGTCTAGGGTGAACTTGGCGCCACCGGCAGGTGCTCTTAGCGTATTAGTATCTGCTCCACCATCGATATTATTTACAGTAACCGTTGTTGCATTAATTCTAAACGTATCGTTACCGTCACCACCACTTATCGTACCAGTAACATTCGCGCCAATTTCAAATGTATCGTTATTAGTACCACCGGTGAAATTATTAAAGTCATAAAAATTATAACCACCAACAGTAACGTCGTTTTCCCCCGTTACATTCCATGTTGTTACCGCATTTGGGCCAATAAGCGTGGAACCTGCACCGGCATATAGCGCTTCGGCCCCCACTACCATATTAGTATCATCCGCCATGTTCACCGTCACATTGGCGGCGGCACCCGTATATCGCGCGATATCATTATCGGTACCGGCAACCAAATCACCAGCATTAATATCAATCTCTGAGGATAAGGTGCTAATCGCAAATTGATCATCAGTGCTATCCTGCCCTACAACGCTTTCTATTTCAGAAAACCCGATTTGCGAATCAGACGGCGCTGGTGCACTTGTTCCAGCAGACAGTATTCCCTGCTCAACGCCATTAATTTGCCAATAAGAGTCCGCTGAGGGGCCATATATTGTGTCAATAAAATTGGTATCGGGAGTGTTCTCACCGCCAACGATCTGAAGTGCCAAACCTGAAGTTAAAATATTAAAATTATCTGAACCCTCACCTCCATCTATCTCAGTGAGAGTTGTTGCCGAATAGATGTCAAATTCGTCAACGCCACTGCCACCCTCAAGATTAGTGAAGTTCGAAAAGCTTGTTACTGCTCCGCCAATAGAAACCTGCTCCGACCCGCTACTAATGGTCCAATCAACAGCACCAGTATGGTTAACAGTAAGCGTTGAGCCAGCAACTGAGTTCTGCAAAGAAATTGTTTCTATCCCTTGAACACCAGTAGTACTTGCTCCCCCGCTAGCCAGTGTTACAGACACCGCCGTACTCGTATCATTAAGATATTCCAGCCTATCACCTGTGCCGCTGCCGGCAAGAATAGTCGTGAGTGGGTCGGTAAAAAATGCCATCGCAAACTTATCGGTGCGATCGTCGGGCGCTACGATTATTTCTATTTCTTCAAAACTCAGCTTGGGTGTGCCATCCACTAAACCGGCATTTACAGTACCGGTTTCAGGGGCGGACATTGCCCAATAATTGGCGCTGGCACTTGCAGAGCTGGCCAATGTAAGCGTGTCATTCTGGCCGCTGTCACCACCGTTTATGGCCATAGCGCTAAACGATCGAACATCGAAACCATCTTCACCGGTTCCCCCTACCACGCTTTCCATATTCGAAAACACAGTCGCATTTGCTTCAGAAGTTCCAGCTATACGATATGAGCTACTTGCCCCCACAACCCAACTACTGTTTGAGTTACTACCCGTTAACTGATCAGTAACTGACGTGCTTCCAACTAAATTTTGAATATTTTCGAAGGTACTGGCATTGCCATTCTGAGTGAGACTACCGCCTGTTTGAGAAGTAAGCAGCCATGTATTTGTACCAGTAGCATTATTACTCGTGAGTGTATTATTTCCGGCACCGCCGTTTATATTTCCAGATAAAACGCCGTCGGCTGCAATGCTGAATTGGTCGTCGTTAACACCACCCACAAAACTCGCAAAACCGGTAAAGGATATAGAAGCTGAACCACCAACACCAAGCGCTTGAGTAACAGTACCATCATCAACTCCGTCGGAATCGACATCTGAGGCATTGTTCCCATCGATATCGAAAACTTGCCACACCACCGCATTGGTTTCTAAAACGGGTGTTGTCACTGTTAGCTGACCACCACTACCGGCGAGTACCTCAGCGTTATCAACACCGTTTAATTTTTGGCCAAGCACAACCGAGGCATTACCCGTTACGGTAACTTTGTCAAAGTCATTGGCGCCAGCGTCTATAGTGCCGCTAAAGGTTTCCGATGAATTATCAAAACTGAAGGTGTAGCTATCGACGTCGCTACCGCCGTTGATATCTTCCACAAAGCTGACTTCAATACCGTTTAGCTCTACATTGTGCGCACCTGAAGTAGCTGTAGCCAATAAAATGTTCCAGGTATTGGCCGCATTAGCAGCGTTGAGGATATCGGTTCCACCACCGCCATCGATTTCTCGAATAGTTCCGTCGGTAATATTAAAAGTATCTACGCCGCTACCACCGGCAACCGCATTAAAATCAAAAAACTTAACGGTTTCATCAAAGATATCACTGGTGACAGTTCCGTCATCAATACCGTCCGATAAACCAGCTGCACTATTGCCATCATCGTCATTATCTTTTATGGCCCAAGTATTAGCGCCCGAGGAAACAAGCAACTGATTATCGGCATTGCCGCTGTTGGTTATGGCTCCAACATTAACCACACCGATATTGCCGCTGGCGGGTGCAGCAATTGGGTTATCTGCCACCAGCTCAACCACACGGGAATTAGTAGTATCCGTTAGAGTAAGGCTATCCGAACTACCGCCACCGCCATTAATCAATCCGATGAAAGCACTGATGGTATTTATAGAAAAATTGTCTGCACCTGTACCCCCAATAAGCTCACTCATACCTGTAAATGTGATGAATTCAACACCAGAACTTGCAGTTGCGATAACCGAATCAGTACCGCTGCTGTTAATCCTCCAGTAATTCGCCGCATCGGGGCCAGTGATAGTACTGTCTGCGCCCCCTGTTAAATACGTAGTGTTACCGCTGCCAGCAACAACAAAAACATTCGAATTATCTCGTGCAACAAAGTTTTCAATCCCGCCTATCGACCCACCAAGTAAAGAAGCAGCATCTTCACCCAGTTGCGATTCACCGCCTGTTGAATTAATAGCCCAATACACATCAGTGCCGCTTGAGCCGTATAAGGTGTCAACACCTGCACTACCATTAATATCGAGTGACACGTTAAAGAAGGATGAAAGCGTAACAGTGTTCGCAGCATTCGTACCGAGGTATACAGTTCCAACGTTTGTGGAGTTTGTATCGGTATCATTCAGATTAAGTTGAAGCGTACCCGTAGTACCAGGGCTACCCGTCGAATCCCCTTCCCCAGCGGCCGCACTAATATCGCCGGCGATTGTGATGCTGTAATCATTGCTATCGCTTTCGGCAGTGATGGTAATGTCACCGCCGTTACCACCATTGTTGCCATTGCTAGCATTAACGTTGTTTACGGCGCTACCAGCGGCATCTATCGAACCAGTAGTTACATTTGTGCCTTTTAGCGTCACTGAACCACCACTAAAACCATTAGTTGCCGCAAGAGTCTGCACTCCCGCTGAGGCATCTATATCGCTCGTGGAAATCGCTCCAGCAGTAGAAAGAAGATCAATTGAATTACCGTCTATTTCGGTACCTGCTGTTGTAATTGCTCCGGTTGTTATTGCACCATCGGAGTCGATATCCACATCACCTTTTCCACTATCGCCAGAGCTGGTGTTAATGGCGGCGGTGGAGACGGAAGTGTCTGCATTAATAACAACGTTCCCACCATTGCTTGCACCCGTGCCTGCTGTTGTGATGCTGCCAGAGGTGAAAGAACCTGCAGTAAGTGCGTCGAGGGAATTAGCAACAATGGCATTTGTGGAGGCTGAAATTTCTGCTGTCGCATCCAGGTCGATTGCACCCAGTCTTTGGGTGCTACCCAAATTACCACCAAAGGTAATTTGATTTGCAATAATTGAAAGGTTGTTTTCTTCGCTGGCTTCGCTGTTAATGGCACCAGTAAAAGAGAAATTATTCGAAGTCGTATCGCTTGAGCCAGAACCACTGGGAACGTCTCGCATATTTAACGAGATAGTAACGTCATCAGTAAGAACAATGTCACTACCGGTTAAGGTGAGTGTACCTATGGTACCGTTTGTTTCACTCGGGCTTGCGCTTTCATCGTCTTCAAAAAGGCGCCCACCTCTTAATGATAAATCGCCACCCAGTGAAATTGTTCCTGAACCAGAAGCTGCGCTTAGTGTTATATTGCCAGCATTCCCACCGGACGCATCGTCATTGGAATCCCCGCCTTGAGCATCCCCATTTCCGCCTGCGGCATTAATGGCTAGCACCGAAATACCAGAGGATGTCGAAGTGATATTAACAGCACCCGCGTCGCCACCATTCCATTCCCAGTTGCCATTATTGTTATTATCGTTGCCATCAGAACCCGAGGTATTTATAGCGCCGGTAACACTTACTGATGTACCAGACAAAGTAATAGCACCGCCATCGCGCCCGATCGTTCCATCACCGCTACCAGAGGAATTTCCGCCGGAGGTATCAATACTCCCTGTAGTAATACCTTCTGTTGCGTCAATAATTAAATCGCCGCCGTTGGTGTCGACAAAACCCGAAATATTAATAGCATCAAGGTCAACCTCAGAGCCGTAGAGCGTCAAGCCATATTGCGTTGAGCTACTGTTAGCTACAGAAGCTATCGTACCTTCAATAGTAATGTCACCGCTCGTTCCAGTACTTGTAGCCGGAGTACGAGCTTGTATTAAGGTTTCTTCTTGCAGGTTTATGCTTGTTGCGGCAATGTAAATACTGTTACCCAGGCCCACGGAGCCACTGGCGGTTTCAAGTACTGCCTCTGCACTACTGGAAACATCCAAGTATAAATTGTCGAGGGGGTCCGTAATTATTGAAGAATTATTGGGGTCCACTAGGCCAGTGATATTAATTGAACCACCGATGGCATAAACATTGTCGTTAAGCGTTATAGAGTTGGAAGCGCGAAGATTAACGGAGCTGCTGGACCCCCGCGTACCAATATAAACAGCACTGTTTTCGCCTCCAGCCTGACCTAATGCTATTGTTGAGGCGTTAATGGTGATATTCCCGCCTGTTGTTGCTTCATTCCCATCATATGCGCGGATACGAGCGGAGTTTCCAGTAGTCCCGATGTTGACAGCCCCTCCATCTATATTAAGCGTAATATCACCACCACCCGAAAAAATGGACGTGTTGCTGGCAGAGCCCAACATAGTAAACGAACTTGCCGCAATATCTACAAAGCCACCGGTCAGTATAATGTCGTTGCCACCTGATTGCAGGTAATCACCACCAGCATCAATAACCACATTTAATTTTGCATTCACGCCTAAGGTGTCATCGTTACCACTACTGTCCCTATCCCCATAGATAGATCCAGAGACGAGCGAAACATCCCCGCTGGCCTCCAAAGTAAGCGTACTTTCTCGGTTAAAACCGTCGGCCATCTGGAGAGTATCATTGAAGGTAATATTGCCGCTGCCGCCACTGCCGTTTTCTGTAGAAATTGTTACATCTGTAGTAAGCAGTGCTGTACTTATGGTATCCGTACCAATGGACGAATTCGACGTAGGCTCAAATGCTCCACCAACGATACTGCCGCTACTGCCATTTACGATGCTAATGTCGACAGGGTCTATTAACCACAGTCCAGCAAGACCAAAAACATTTCGTACACCCGCGTTGGGAACACTGCTTATCTCAAAACCTTTTAAACCGGAGGTTTCAATAAAACCGCCATTACCTCCCTCAGTACCACTTAAGGCAAATAATTCACCGTGTATGCGCGCAGTATCGCTTGCGAAGGTAATTACTTTTCCGCCATCGCCATTTAACTCTGCACTGGCATCGGCTAAAGCCCTCTCACCCAGGTAAACAAATTCCGCATTGCGAACTAGAGGGTTGCTGCCGGTCTTATCACCACCAATAAGAATGTTACCGCCGCCTTCAGCGCCTTTCGCCAGGGCGCGGGCAGATTCTGTTAGCCCAACTTTATCCCCCAGTAAATAAAGCTCACCTGCTTTTCCTTCTGCATTGCTCACCGAGACTTCCGCTTCACCTTCTAGCAACAAGGTATCACGCGCATGCAGCTCAATGCGGCCTGCTTCTCCCTGGGCCAGCGCCGCACCGGTGCTGGTAATATTTTCACCAATAATAACGATATCGCCCGCAGCAGAGGCAGAGCTCTGCGAGGCGGAAACATCGAGCTTACCGTTGTTTACCACACTTGCGCCGGCACCCAAGGTAAATGACCCATCATCATGAACGACTACGCTTTTTGCCTGGCCATTAATATTCACCGCTTGGGAAAAAATATCTTCACTGACACTGGCACTCAGCAGTATCTGGCCGCTCTCGGCCGATATCTCACCTGTATTAGAAACCGCCGCATCCATACCTAATTCGTCTTGCAAAACGGCTTCACTGACACGTACACCCATCAAACCGCTACTATCGAAAGTAACCACCGCCTCGTTACCCGCAGCCAAGTTAACGCGCCCCAGATTCGCAACAATTAAACCCTCGTTCTCAACCTGCTTACCCAGCAGCGAGACAGAACCGCCCGTAGCGGCGTTTATTAAACCAGCATTAATCACTTTGCCTTCGGCATCTTCCAAAGCAGAAAAAGCAAAATCACCATTCATAAAGTCATCAGGGTTAATATCCAGACCAGACGCGAGAATACCGCCCACATTAATCGATGAACCTTCACCAAAAATAATGCCGTTGGGGTTTATTAAAAACACATGCCCGTTCGCACCAATCTGCCCCATAATTTCGGAGCCTTTATTACTAAGAATGCGGTTAAGCGAAATAGAAGAAGAGCTGGGTTGCAGGTATTTAACCAGCTCATCGGAAGCGACATCGTAGCTTTGCCAATCTATCGCCATACGGTCAGTAAGCTGGTCGATGGTGGTGGTATTACCTACAGAGGAAATACTCCCCTCACCACCCTTAACCACCCCACCTTCCGGGCCTGCATTTGCACCTATAGAGGAAAATTGAATCGCCAGCGCCAATGCAGAAAGCCTAAAAATAAATGGCTTTTTTGAGACGTTTAATGCTGTTTTACTCATAACCTGCTTACCACCCATAGCCGGGTTACCGGCGATGATATTTAATTCTTAAATATTAATTTTTCATCCAATTCAGCTAAGGGGCACGGCTAATAAAGCACCCGACTTATCAAATGCCAGAGCACACCCACGACAACTAGTCGATAAGCGGTATGCCATCGAAGGATCTGGCAATAGTCACGCGCTGACCGCTTACAAGGTCCACCGCTTGAACAGTCTGGTCCCCCCCACTCCCGAAAACCAGAACATAACCAAGGTATTCAGAGCTAATCATGGATAATATGCGTTCTGGCATATTTGTGTCTGCCGCAGCAAAGACCGTTCGCTCCCCCGAGACCAGATCAATAGCGATCAAAATTGATTCCTCGGCCACACACAAATAGCGACCGACGATAACGGATTTATCCAATGCACAGCTTATATCGTACTGAGCGATATCTATCCCCACAGCATCTCCAATAGCGTCGTCCAACTCGGAAAGGACGTTTCGTGCCCCCGTAGCCAAATCAACAGAAAATACACCCGTGGAATCAGTCGTTACAATAAGCCTGTCAGCATCTGGATCCTTAACAATGGTCCTAGGTGGAGACGCAAATGGCGTATCAGAATTCGGGGTTGAAGTGGTTGAGAAGTCACTGTAACTTCCTAACGCCAAGCCCATTTGATCAATACCCTCTGAATCGTTCTTAAATAATAATCTCGGGGGGTTAACACTGCGGTCGACAATTAGTGGGCTCCCGGCAACTAAGCCCTCTCCAGTGAAAGAGCGAACAACCATCCACGTAGCGCGATCTATTACAATAATTTGCCCGTCTTCTAAATCATACCCCCATGTAAATAGCTGGTTAGTGGCTGCATCGAATGCGACATTATAAAATAACTTGACATTATCACCCGAGGGCAACCCAGAGATCGAATGCCGCGTGGACAAGCCAGTGTTTAAATCCAGCTCAACTAGAAAATCTTGAATAGCATATCCATGGCTTATAAAATAAGCCCGAGCCTCCGTTTCGGTAACCTCAATAAACCCATCCGTAAGGGCACGCAAGCTATCCTCACTGATTGCTGAAGGGAAGGCTTTATGATAAACCTCCTTGCGCACAAATAAGGCCGCCGCCTCTGTATCCTCATTGCCTTCGCTGTCCGTGGTTACGATGTCAATATTGTTATCCCCTTCAACCAGCGGTAACTGTACTTGCCAGTTGGCATAGTTATCCGTTGTTTCTACCGTAACGCCACTATCTGCATCGTTTACAAAAATACGAATGCTTGAAATGCTGTTGTAGTCGTCTTCGGCGGTACCTCGCACCATTACAGAGGTGTTATCGGTTTTGGAAACCGGCGGAGGAAAAGCCACTGCAGCAGTGGGTGCGGTGGTATCGGCAAAGGTGGTTACGGTGTAGTCTGCAGCAAGGCCACCAATAGTAACGGTTGAGCTTACGGGGGTTTCCAATTCAGCAGAAGAGCTGAGGACAACCGCTAAGGTATCCCCTGCAGATATTGTTGTGGCCGTGCTTACGCTGCCGTTTATTAAATAAGTACCTGCACTTACACTCAAACTTACCGGCGCCTCTATACCTGCAACCGTTATGGTGTTTGAGGTGTAATCCTCAGCCAGATTGGCATCGAGCTCTGCATCAAACGTAAAATCATCTGGGGTTAAGTTTGGCTCACGTGTCGTGACCGAAAACGTCTCGGTAAAATCACCCACCGTTAAAGTGGCTACAACTTCGGCGAGAAAACCAGGTGCAGCCTGCACTTGCACCTGAATTTCTTGCTCGGCCTCAATGGTGCCCGCCTCACTGGTAGGGGTACCACCGTCAATAGTATAGGTGCCACCCAGTATGCTTACCGGCACAGCGCCGGTAATTCCCCTAACAGGAAAACCCGCAGACAACACCTCACTGCCAAGTGCCGCATTGGTGGTTATGCCAAGGTCAAATTCGTTAGGAGTTACATCCTGAACGGCTGTTGTAATCGAAAAGCTTCTGGATACGCTGCTTATTCGAACCGTTACGGTACTTTCCGTTTCGAATTCACTGGAAGACAGCCCGCGCAAGACAAGGGTTTGCCCGCTGCGGATGGTGCCCGCCGCCGCTGTAAAATCGGCATCCGCAATGGAATATTCACCGCCTTCAACAGAAATGGCTACGGCCTGGTTAATACCAGCAATGGTCACAGCATTGGATTCAACCTGAGTAGATACAGGCTGGTCAGTTTGTGCGGTAAAAGTGAAGCTATTGGGCGTTGTATCTGGAATGGGTGTGGGTGTTGTCTTGGGCCCGTTACTGCCTCCTCCACAGGCTGCAAGCGCAGCGACAGTTACAATGACTACAAGCTTTACCAGGGTGTGCTTACATCGGTATAGGTCAGACATATTCATGATCCCACTTTCTCCTTGTTTCATACTTATGAACTAGCGGTTTAAAGCGCCACGTTATTATTACTAAAGCGCGCAGTTATACCATAATTCGCCCCGATTTAGAGCGCCATATGTCGCGAATTTGATCTTTTTTTGACCGATTTAACGCTTTGTACAAATTGCTACATTTCTCAAAGGAACCAGCAACAATTTTGTTGAATTAGGCGCAAATTCAGAATGGCTGTGAACGGTTTGCCAGAGAGGCATTGCATTCTTGTGTGCATGCGTTGAGAGCCAGAATCAAAGGGGTCAGAGTTATTGAGAATGGGCGCCAAGGTACGTTGCCGAATACCTACACCCTTCACGCCTCACCAGCACAATTCTAAAACCAGTTTTCGTGCAATTTCTGCTTACCAGCTTTTCTATTTGGCGTATAGAATCAATGACTCCGACCCCATTGATTGCTGGTTTGCTCTACCATACGCACCCGTCGGGATTTAACGTGATGTAAGCCACCTTTAAACACAGGAATCAAAGGGGTCAGAGTCATTGATAATGGGCGCCAAGGTACTTTGCCGAATACCTACACCGTTCACGCCTCACCAGCACAATTCTAAAACCAGTTTTCGTGCAATTTCTGCTTACCGGCTTTTCTATTTGGCGTATAGAATAAATGACTCTGACCCCATTGATTGCCTTTGGAGTAACCAGCCCTGTTGGTTCGCGTAACTTAAGCGAGACATTAAACATACTAGCCCCTTTTATTTATATTTTTTCCCCGAGAGCTTTGGCACTCCGGCCTTTCCTGTAGCAGTAACAAAAAACATGGCACCAACCAAGCCAACTACCCTCCCTACTATTGATGCGGCGCTAGCTACACCAATACTCCCTGCGCATGATCGCTCGACCATTCGCTCACCTACCGGATTTAATTCGATGTAACTGTACACCTGCAACACATAGTTTTTTACATCAACCAGAGTCGATTTATGCCGCCTCCCAGAGAGTGCCCGTGCGTTAATAGTGTAATTGAAATATTAAAACCCTAGAGCCTGTGCTATTGGGTTTTACTAATAGGTGGGCGTGATTGCTCATTAGAAAAAAAAGCATGAATTTCCACGCTGCGCACAACAGAACGACAAAGACGAGGCAAACGGGCGACAGATACTCCTCCTTCAGCCTGAGAGAGAAATAAAGATTAAAAATCTATTAGAATAAATAGCTCGGCATGTAAAATCAAAGACTCCGGCCCCTCTTCATTCATCGAAAAAATAATAAAAAACCCACCCTACTCGGTTATCAGCTAGCTTTCAGGGGTGAGCCTTTGAGTGGCCCCACTTTCCAATACAGTAGCACCTTCCACTTCTTCTACTGTAATCGGCCATTTCAAAGGAGGAAAGGTTTCAACAACCTTCCACCCGGCAACATCTGCTTTTATTTCGTTCAAACCTTGTGTTTTTTCTTCCGGCATAACTAACTTAAAACTATCTACAACTTTCTGATAAAACGCGTTTGCTTCAGAGATTAGTTCAGGCTGCGATAGAGAATGAGTAAAGCTCACCAAGACAAAACATTTCTCAGTAACTGGAAAAGAAAAGAGCATTGTGTTTGGTTTTATTTGAAAAGCAGCAGCAAATACAGGCGGTAAATCTCTTGCCTGCCAATTAATTGGACCTGCATGTTCGTGTAACAAATTTGGCTGGCCGACACCAAAGCGGGCATTTAAGAACAGAGTTAACGCGTATTCAAACCCCTTTGGGTGTAATAGTGACACATCTAAAAATTCATGCTGCTTTTCACGAAATACTAAATCTACGTTCATATAGGAATGCCCAACAACCCCTCTAAACCATGATTTACGATATTCCCAGGCCCGGAAAAAGGCGCTGTAATAACGCCAATTGTCATTTGCCATACCATTATATGAACTGGCTATAAGTGACTGACAATCTTGGCCTCGGAGGTAGAAAGCAGCATCGCCCACTTTTGCAGTGTGCTTTGGAACATCAAATGAAACGGTGCTCCCAGCCATGGTCACGGCACACTCAGTTACCCCTAAGTATTGCGGCCCCTGAACTTCTCCTAGTGATTGCGAGTACCGAAGGTCAAAAGGTGCGTACTTTAACCAACTGATCATTTTATTTTTCCAATGTGCTTGTTGTATTTATGAGGAGCGATATTTTCCGCTAGCGTATCACCAATTTTTAAAGCAGACACTCCCGTTGCAGCTACACCCAATACGCTAGCAATAGCCGCTGCCATAGGAATTGCTGGGACGCCCATCGATAACCCGGCCAATCCTAAGATACCGGTCCCAATGCCAACTATTCCTTGCATTTTGCCACCTTGGCCTATTGAGTCGTAAACCATATTGCCAAAGGTATACCCTTTTTCCGACCTATACCTATTAAATATTGCCGGGAGCTGATCACGATTACCCATGTAATTGAACATCCCCGTTTTCACAGCATCTCTATCTGGCTCAATTCCGACCAAGTGCGCCATTTTAAAGGCCTCATTTGTGGAGGTTGTTGGGTCATAAAGGTAGATGTTGTGCTTATCCAGTTTCACATTCGAATCAGCCACCATCCTCATCGCTTGTGTTAAAACAGCAGACCCTCCTTTCTCCGACACCCATGTCATCTTTTTAGTTTTGGCTGCAATCATAGATTTGGCTAAGAGCATCGCAGAGCCATGTATATCTTCGTTTTTTAAGGGGGCACGCGCTTTCGAAAAGTTCTTTAACCCCCCTAGCTTACCCTTATCATGGGTGTAATGAACGTCCATTACATTGAAATTTTTCCCAGATGGCGCATCTGGCGCTTTACCTATGGATGCAGCAATATTATCTGCAGCTGACTCTACGTTTGAGTGACTACTGTCGGTTATGGCCGCTATCCGAATTTCTGAGTCGTTCGCATCTGAGCTACCGTCCTTATATAAAGCTGTTTCCCATCGGCCACCACTTTTCACAGCCTTATGTAAGCCAGTTTGCTGCTTTATACTTTCTAACTGAGCATAGGAGTTGTCTATAGTCAGGTTGACTAAGTAATATTCATCATTCGCTCTTCTTTCCATGCTCGCACAACATCCAGGTAAAAAAACGCAAAATGCCTCGGACTGATTGCTGACTAGCTGATCAGAGCGGACAAAAATATTACCCTTACCAAGCCTCCCAGAAGCCAATCCTTGCAGGCAAGTTATAGACAAGTACGCCCAATAGTTACCGTCGTGAGCTTTACTCTCTAGCAGTTTATATGCTGGCTGTACGGCTGGCACAACATTAATTCGTTTTCCACCTCGTAATCCAGCAATTACCAAATAATCAGACGACATATTATTTCCTTATTTATCCGGGTTTAGTTTTCAAAACTGATATTATATTTTGTTGTAGCTTCAACTGGCGCCTTATTTAAGAATAAAGTTATGAGCCTGCTAGATCAACAAAAAAACATGACACCTATCACCTCTTCCGCGATCGCTGCTGCAGGAAACACTAACTATACATAGCACCCAAAAAAGAAAACTTCCAATTCATATTAAATGACAGAGTCAGCTGCATCAAAACCAATAGCCATTGACCCAGATCAAAAGACAAATGTAAAACAAATATTGAACATACATCCGCCCAAGTGCCTGCATCATCCAGCTAACACCTTGTTAATTATTGGGCGTTACCAGTAGACGAACATGGTTCGTCATTAACACAAAGGCGTGAATGGCGAC
>FXAI01000004.1:331714-334805 GCA_900177435.1 Alteromonadaceae bacterium Bs31 | reverse complement strand
GCATAAAAACTCCTCCTTGAGTTTTGTTGAGTAGATTCTAAACCTTAGATTATTTTAGGTGGCGCGTATTATCAATGACTCTGACCCCATTGATTCCACTATTCTAGAATTGACCTAGAAACTATGATTCTCTCACCTGTAGTAAGATCAACCATAATTATGGCTGCGTGATATTCATCTTTTTTACTTTGCGTCCCCACAAAAGCAATATCTGTCTCTTCATCAATTACAATCCCCCATGGAATTTGCAGACTATTAGCACTGTTGGCAGGTTTATCTATACCAGAAAGCGTGGTTAAGGCTCCAGAATCAAGGTCTACTGCGAGTATCTCTTCAATATCTTTATCCACCAATATAATCCTGTTGTCTCCCGCATCCATTTTGATATCGAATGGAAAACCTAGCTGATCGCTGTTCAACCAAACAGTTCGCGCACCAGATGTTAAATCCACCCACAACAATTGCTGCGTAGCTGCATCTGCGATTAAGGCACGATTATTCGGCTCATCTAACACAATACCCGTTGGTTTTGTAAACGGATTTACACCTCCATCTGGACGAGAAGCGTCAGAAATAAGTGAGCGTGCCCCAGTATCCATATTTACCGAATAAAAACGCGCACCCGCATCTGCCACATACAGGGCACCATCATGACCGAGCTCCATAGAGTATGGACTATCAATATCAACATTGGAGTTCGGACTACTATCATCCGTCAGTACGGAGAAGGTGCCGGTTTCAAGGCTCGCTTTAAAAATACTACTGCTATATTCGTTCGGAATTAACAGTGAGTTTTGTTCTGGGAGCAGCTTTAACATCGAAAAGCGCGGAAAAACTGTAGCGCTATCAACAAATTTGCTTCTCGTACCAGTATCCAAATCGACAAGCAATACCGTTTTGCCATTTTCAGGTATAATTAATCGGTTACCTGACCGATCCCATTCAACCCCAAAATTTTCAAATCTTCCCATCCCCGGAGAATTCCCGGCAGGAAAATTTGTCGTCAATGCACCCGCTTTTTGCAATACCGTTACAGTCACAGGTGTTTCCTGGATATTTCCACCCGCATCAATTGCTCTTACCACTATGGTATTTAACTTCTCACTACTCAACGCAACATTGACGGACCAGGTATCCTGATAATCTTCACCGGCTCCTGCGGTAATGGTTTCATTAGCCACTTCCACAGCGCCATCATCGGTAGTAACAACCACATTAATCTGCGTTACCGGGCCAAAATCATCGTTCGCTTTGCCACGCAAGGTAACTGTGCTGCCGTCGCTCATGGTATTGGGGGTGGGGAATATCACTTCGGCTACAGGGGCCTGTATATCCTGCGCACTCACAGCAAAGGTATCGCTTTTGTTACCTATAGTAAGTGTTGCCGTTGCAGTCTGGTTGATTTGACTCGGTGCGGTTACCCGTACTTGCACCCCTTGCCCCAATGCAATGGTACTTGGCGAGCTGGTGTAGTCGCCTTCACCCACAATGCGGTATTCACCATTGCTAATGGCAATACTCGCGGGCGAGTTAATACCCGCAATGGCCACTGGTGTGCTCTCAACAACAGTGCCCGGTACCGATACGAGGGCGGCCGTTCCCAAGTCAAAGGCATCGGGATCGGTATCTTCAGCTAGAGTGGTTGCGGAAAAGCTCTCGACAACATCGCCAATGGTCAATGTGGCAACAACTTCAGTACCAAAGTTTGCAGAAGCCTGCACTTGTACCTGAATCTCCTGCTCAGCCTCAATGGAGCCCGCCGAGCTGGTGGGAGTGCCTCCGTCGATAGTGTAGATGCCGCCTACTATACTCACTGGCACGGCACCGGTAATTCCCCTCACTGGAACACCCGCTGACAAAACTTCCCTGCCAAGTGCCGCGTTTGTAACGATACCCAAATCAAAATCATTGGGCGTAATATCCTGAGCCAATGTCGTAATGGAGAAACTTTGCGAAACAGAACTTACCGTAACCGTAACCGTGGTTTCTGTTTCGAATTCACTGGATGAGGTTCCGCGCAGCGCCAGGGTCTGACCGCTGCGAATAGTACCGTTAGCGGAAGTAAAATCGCCTCCGGCAACCGAGTACTCTCCGCCTGCTACAGAGACAGGTACCGACTGGTTAATACCAGCAATGGTCACAACATTGGATTCAACCTGGGTAGATACAGGCTGGTCAGTTTGTGCGGTAAAAGTGAAGCTATTGGGCGTTGTATCTGGAGTGGGTGTGGGTGTTGTCTTGGGCCCGTTACTGCCTCCTCCACAGGCTGCAAGCGCAGCGACAGTTACAATGACTACAAGCTTAACCAGGGTGTGCTTACATCGGTTTATCATTCTCATAACTCCTACTTCTCCTTGTTAGCCCCAGGGATGGGGTGTATGCCGCAGCTTGTCAGGAATAAACGCGGTGAAGCCCCAGAATTGGGGTGTATTTCCACGTGCTTGACGATAATCATCATCGAGCACTTATAAGCCAGCGGTTTTAAAGCGCAATTTTATTATTACCAAAGCGCGGATTTATACCATAATTCGCCCCGATTTAGAGCGCCATATGTCGCGAATTTGATCTTTTTTTGACCTGTTTCACGGTGCCTGATAAAAACGACAGATCAATAGGGTCGGCGTCATTGATTATTCGCGCCACGGTACCGCGCCGAACGCCTGTCTCCGCCTCTCCCCGTATTTATGGGGCTACGTCCTGTTCGCTGCGCAATCTCAGTTTTAAAACGCTCATCCCCCAACACCCAACTTTTATTAGCAGCGTCGCGGATTTCTTTTACTTCCCGCTCGGCCATTCGCCCACGAAAGAGTGAGCGGTACACGCTTTGTCGTTGTTCAACTGTATTTGCGAGTTGTTGATATACGCTGTGAGGGCTTAGCATTTTTATTGTTTTACCTACCGCGTTGCCTTGATAGCTGGACCACGGGTATTCCGATGCATGTTCCACCATGCCCGCTCGTACCGGGTTTAATTCTATATAGCGGTAGACTTTTAGCAGGTAATCTTCTGTACTTACCAGCGAGGATTTATAGCGCCCTTCCCACAGCGTACCGGTGCGCTCATAGGTAAAATTAAAGTACTGCACATACTT
>FXAI01000004.1:0-331574 GCA_900177435.1 Alteromonadaceae bacterium Bs31 | reverse complement strand
GCATAAAAACTCCTCCTTGAGTTTTGTTGAGTAGATTCTAAACCTTAGATTATTTTAGGTGGCGCGTATTATCAATGACTCTGACCCCATTGATTAAATCTCAGAAGATGGCACCAGGGTTAGCTTAAATTCAGTGGCAGTGTAATACAGGTTATAGCGATCAACAGGAAAGCTTTTCAGCCCCTCCGCCAGCTCTGGCCGGTCTCGTCCAAGGTCGGGGTACTCTGCCAGCTTTTGGGCTTTCTCTTGCAGCTTGTCCAGATAACGGTCGGCGTTGATGGGCTGGTCTTCGGCAATGTACAACCAAGTCTCCAGCAAGTCGTTTTCCGCTTCTGTCGAGACTTCCAGTTCCAGCATCAGTTGCTGTTCCCAGCTAGCTTCGCTCGGCCTTTGGCTTTGATGGCTTCCATATCCAAGGGCTTGCTGCCTTCCCGTTCTAGCGAGTCTAAGCCCTTATTGATGTCCTGCCGTATGGCTTCCAGTCGGACAGCATGCATGGCGTCTCGCTCTTCCATCAAGCGAAGGGCTTCACGCATCACTTCACTGACAGAGTTGTACATTCCAGTCGCAACCTTGGCTTTCACGTAGTTTTCCAGTTCAGACGTCAACGATACATTCATGGCTACACCTCATCTTTTGGGCCAGTCTATGCCTGCATTGTAACCATCTATGCTAAAGATTGTTATTCCTCGTTATCACTTTTCGCTTGCAGTGTCGCCACCAGCGCATTTTCCGTGGCCTCCGGATCGCCGTCTTCGGACGGCTTCTTGTGCAATGGGTCATCTCGTGGATCTGCTCAGGCTTCATAATGGACACATGGGTGTATATCTCCGTTGTGTCGATACACACATGCCCTGGCATCTGTTGGATAATACGGATGTCTGCGCCGTTATCCAGCGCTTGCCCACCACCCACGAACACTGTGCATTCATACACACCAAAACGATCAAGAACCGATCCATGCCCACCCCTCGCAAACACCAGATCTCCCTCGATGCCACACCCTACTACCATTCGGCTTTGGCTTCCTGCGTCGCTCTACCTCCCGCTGTGAAATCAATGGGAAATCAATGGGGTCAGAGTCATTGATTATTACTTCCCACTCGGCCATTCGCCCACGAAAGAGTGAGCGGTACACGCTTTGTGGTTGTTCAACTGTTTTTGCGAGTTGTTGATATACGCGGTGAGGGGTAAGCATTTTTATGGTTTTAACTACCGCGTTGCCTTGATAGCCGGGCCACGGGTATTCCAATGCATGCTCCACCACGCCCGCTCGTACCGGGTTTAATTCTATATAGCGGTAGACTTTTAGCAGGTAATCTTCTGTACTCACCAGCGAGGATTTATAGCGCCCTTCTCACAGCGTACCGGTACGCTCATAGGTAAAATTAAAGTACTGCACATACTTTCGCCCCTGCGCCTGCATCATTCGACCTGCGCCCGTGTTATCACTGGGCGTTACCAGTAGATGAACATGGTTCGTCATTAACACAAAGGCGTGAATGGCGACTTGGTATTTTTCTGCAGCGTCTTTTAGCGAGTGAAGGTAAAGCACATAATCGGCCTCGGTATAAAAAAAGGCCTTGAATAATATGCTGTGTACAGCGGGGAATATAGAGCTTTGGTGATCGTGGCATAAAAACTCCTCCTTGAGTTTTGTTGAGTAGATTCTAAACCTTAGATTATTTTAGGTGGCGCGTATTATCAATGACCCTGACCGCATTTATCCTCTGTATATCTACGGCACTACTTTTATCTCAAGCTTAACCAGATTTGAATAAAGCGTGTCGACATCGAGATAGCGAACTGTTATTTCGTGTTCACCGGGCCTTTGCGCCTCAAGCTTAATACCGGCGGCGGTTTTTTCAGTAAGTGTGAATTTGCCATCAATAGTATCCGCATCAATAGCTGTCTGTATTTTCTCCGCTTGCTTAGCGTGGAATACGATCGCAAGACTATCGCCCGTTTTTAATTGCTTTTGCGAGCTTGATGCGGAGAATGGCTGTGGCAGGTACTTGGGCTCTACCTTCACTTTGTTTTGGATTGTACTTACATACTCACAGGTAAAATCACGGACACTCAGTGCCATGTCCGCTGTATCGATCACAAGAATAACGTTGCCCAGTAAAACATAGCTCGCGCTCTCAGCCTTTTTATCCACTATTTGCGGGGCTGCAAAATAACTATCACCTGGGCCATTGGCATGGTGTGCAAAAGGTACTTTTGGAAAGGAGGTAGAGGCCATTAACTTGAGCATGTAATCAAATACTGACTGTTGATAACCTGAGCTAAAAACATGGGCTTTTACCGAAATGTAGACACCGTCATCATTCACATAATTTGTTGAAAGAATGCCATGATGGCTGCCCACGATAGACGGCACAGTATCTTTCAAGCGAGTCCATCGCTTACCCTGCACGACTACCTGCTCCAAGCCCTGGTGCCAATCAATAAATAGTGAGGATCGCTGAGGCAGGCGGGCCACTAGCTGAGAATAATTGATTGATTTTTTAAATTCATCAAGCACGGATGGATCGAAAAATGGGTTCATGGCTTCAGCTACCTTGTCGGCTGCAGTGGTTTGTATAAAAAATAAAACAACAAAGGCGAGGGTTTTTGTCAGTATGCGGGTGAAGCGCATTTTACAACACCGCTCTTACGTCGGCGCCTAAAGCCGATATATCGACCATATCGCTAACGGTACCCGCTCTAGCAGTGGCATAGGGGGAATTACCATATAGCGTTGTGGCGGTATCCACCGCACTGCTCGCATAACCCGCCCTGTTGACGCCACCGGTTACCGGCCCGGCACAGGCATCATAGATTTTCTGCGAAAACTCACAAAACATGTGGTTGCCAAATGCAGCCCGATCCGGGTCGTTCCTGCTGACTAATAAGAAGTCTGCAGGCACACTGTTTGGTACTCCTGCTGTACTATATTTAAACCCGGGAAAGGGGTTATTGCATTGCCCGTAACCCACTAAGGGTGTACTCGCAAGAAACCCGAAGGGCCGCATATATAAGCCATCGCAAACTAAACCAAGCGCTCCCGCGAAAACGATAATAGCGTAGGCTTGATCATAACAGTTCACTGTTTTTACCGCCGGACTCATATAATCTTCCAGCATGAATGTCCCTGTCGCCCCACCAAAGCTCGCCGCACCTCTAGTAATCTCGTATTTATGATTGCTTAAACCAAAGCACATGCGAGTAATTGCAGCGAGAGCATCCGTTTCACTGCTAATACCTGATGGCCTTGCATTGAGAAAAAGGAAGCGCAGCGCCTCGGCCCAAACTCCGTCCGAACTAAAAAACGCTATAGTGCTTGGGTCGTTAAATACAAAAAAAACGTCTAAAAATGTTGTACCTGCACTCGCACACATACTGGGAAGATATACCCCCCAACTCACCTGCCCTTTTAGCCAACTTAACTCTTCAGGTGGTGTTAACAGTTTTACCTGCACGGTATGTTCGCCACTGGATAGCGGAAGCTCCCCTTCGAACTCCATGTTGGGACCAATACCTGTGAGCTTACCATTGCCGCTGTAACCGGTACTTTTAACTTTTATTTTAACTTCTATATTCTGCGCTGCACTACTGCCAAATTTATAGACCGCAGGCTTTTGCGAGTAACGACCATTCTCCAACTGCGCTGGCCAGTGTGGTGCTGTTATTTGCGATTTATTGTGTGCCGTTTTAAAGCCATCGGTAAAAGTAACTTCTATGACTTCTGCTTCAAACTCCTTAAGCTCTAGTGCGGGTACGGTAGTTACGGCAACGCCTTCACCTACTTGCGTCATCTTGATGTCCTTGCGACTAAACACTTTATCGGCACGTTAAACTTACACATCAATACTCTCCGATTTTAAAATTGTTGCCGCTTGGTAACCGTGATCGGAAGAGCTATAAAGGAGGCAACTGTCGTTTTTTTGTCGATGCAGGAGATCCTGGCTCGCCAGGATTGTCAACGCTCCTCCGCACGCTGCACCGAGGTCACCATAACAATCCGCTGGATGCTGCAGAACGAGCTTATCATCAAAATATTGCTGGTTACGAATAAATGCAACACCGTACTCTTTGGCCCAAAATTGTTCCCCATTCATAGATGAATATAGGGTGTTTATTTTCGCCTCACTCGCTAGGCTTTGTAAAAGCTCGCGGAAACATCCTGCAAGACCCTCTCCTTTATAAGGAAGCTTGCTGTGCAAATGCCCTTCTTCGAAGCCTACACTGGGCCGGCTTAGGGCAACACACTTGTTGCCTTTGCGTAATGCGTGCTCTTTTTCGCTGGTTAATAAAATGTAGGCTGCTCCGTCTCCCGGGCAAAAGCCATTGTTGCTGGACTCACTGTTTAACCTCTGCATCTGGTCGAGAATTTTTATAGCACTGGGGTCATCAAAGCTATCTGCACCACCCACCAGAACAAATTTTGGTTTACCCGTATCAAACAGTTTAAATGCCAGCTCGATACCTTCTATTACCGCTGAACGACCGGTATTAAGTGTGTGATAGAAACCTTGATTATCATCAGGCGTTTGCTTTTCGCCACTGAGCGCAATAAGGTTTTTGCGTAGTCGCTTGTTAAACGAAGCATCTACCGGTAATAAATTAGGGCAGGCCTGTACAAGGGGTATATTTGAGAGCGTAAAGGCTTTATTGCCCGCCAGAGCTTCCTGGATGGCACAATGAGCAGCCAGCAATATCCGTGTATGACGCATGCTTGTTTGTGGGCCCAATTGCACGGCTTCTGGCAGGTGGTCGAAATATTCTTCGGGAATTAGCGCGAGCTTTACGGGGGAGAAATCTTGAGTGCGGTAATTACTCTGTGTATAGCCGTTAATGTCGGCATTAAAAGAGCACCAGTTCATTGCCGTGGTGCCTCCTATTGCGCTGACTAATCCGGTCCCGGCAATGTACAGTTGATTTACTTCCATGTGTGAATCATCTCACTAAATTGTAACTACCATGTGTGAGCAGCATCATAAAAGCATTAATGTCACAGCTTATGGCTTAAAGCGCGTTTGTCTTTTCTCTGCCATTTTCTGCCTTTCATTAGCTTCCGTGCGACAGAGCGTCGAGACTTGCGCCTACCTGCAGCGTAGCGCTGCAGGGTGGTTTTTGACCTTATAAGCCCTGCTGCTCCCATTGGGCAATGGCTACGCTGTTTCGATCTTTGAAGTACTCGATAAATACCTGCTCAAAATCACTGGCCACACTGGCCTGCACGGCAGTATTGTTAACAAGATTTTCTATCCAAGCCAGTAATCCAGCGCTCTCTTCATTTATTAGGGCCTCTTCTTTTAGCATTTCTCGTAGTTGCGGCAGCCAGCGAAGACGCGTAAACACCGGTGCTATGGCCGCATCAACTAAACTAAAGGCCTTGCCATTAAAAAAGGGAGCGCCACTGGCAGGTTTTAATTTATTCAGCGCTATAAAAAATGCCTCTAGTTTTTGCTGAAAGGCCTCTTCCTCTTGCTCAAGCAGCAGCGCGTATTGCTGCATAATTAACACCTCCGTGTAGGCAATCCAGGCACGCGAATGCGCCTTACTCAAACTGTTGCCTGTCAATAAGGGCTTGCCATACGTCTCGTCGAGGTATTCGTTTATTATTGCTGACTCAAAAAGTACGGAAGGCTCCGTTTCGCCAGTGTTTATAACCAAGGCTGGTACCTTCCCTGTGGGAGACAATGCTAAAAACCAGTCTGGTTTGTTGGCCAAATCGATATTAATACGCTCGTAGCGCTGCTGTTTATGCTCAAGCAGAATGGCCGAACGCTGAACAAAGGGGCAAATAGGAAAGCTCACCAGTACGGGTATGTCTTTGGTGGGTGCAGGTGCAGGTGCAGGTGCCAGCATCGTAAATTCTCCCTATACGCCAGATTCAACAAGACGTAACTCAAAATCAGCGCCGCTTTGCCTAAGCTTAACCAGGGCCTGGTTTTCCGGGTCGTTATACCAGCCTTTTGCTGCATCGCTGTTTGGGAATGCGATGCATATGGCAACATGCGGAAGCGGTCGCTTGCCCTCTAATAGGCTGGGCTGCCCTTTTGCTACTACCTCGCCACCGTGTTTTTTTAACAGCGGGCCAATCTTGTGTGTGTATTCTTCCATCCAATCTTTGTTGTGAATCGTTAGTTCACCCATTGCATAGGCCGTCATAGTGTTTACTCCATGGTAGGTTTGAATTTTGGGCTTTGCCCCGTAAATAAGAAGCTCTGTGAACGAGGGACACTATAGCGAGGGTGGGCCTGCGCGTATATCCTCGACAAATGCATACTTACTGTGCAAAATTGCACAGATGAATAATTGGGACGACCTACGCTACTTTTTGCAGCTGGCCCGCAACGGTAGCTTGTCTGCGGCTGCGCGCGCGCTTGGCGTTAACCATTCAACCATAGCGCGCAGAATTGGCGCTTTTGAGAAAACACACGGAATTAAACTGTTTACCCGCCACCCTGAGGGCTATCGGCTAAGCGATGCAGGGGAAGAGATCTATGCCCGTGCACTTACCATAGAGGCCGAAAACCATGCCGTAGAGCGCCTGCTGTATGCGGGTGATACACGCCTCTCCGGCAAACTGGTGGCGACCATGCCCCACGACCTGGCCAATTTTTGCATCATTCCCCATTTACAGGTGTTTACAGAGCAATACCCCGATGTGGACTTGGAACTGGTGGTAAGCCCAGGGCTAAAAAACTTGTCTGCACGCGAGGCCGATATGGCAATACGGCTTACACCCGCGCCACCAGACAATCTCGTTGGTGTTGAGCTGGCAAAGTTACGCCATGGTGTTTACTTTTCCGATGAAGCAAGCTTCCACTCAAAACAGCCCAACTTAATTATCTGGCGACATGAAACACAGCTGCCTGACTGGGCAACTGAACACTTCCCCGAGAGCAATGTGGTGCTCAGAGTAGACGATTTAGCCTCCATGTACGCCGCAGTGAAAGCTGGCTTGGGCATTGCCCGTATGCCCTGCTATCTGCCCGACGTGCTAAAAGATAGCCATATTTACCGTACCCCTATTTCACTTACGCCCTCCACTTGGGGTGTTTGGGTTTTACACCATGCAGACTTAAGAGAAACAGCCCGAGTACGCGCCTTTAAAAAATTTTTATCGGCTACGATTACGGAACAAAAATCTCTGATTGAGGGAGAAATGAGTTGTCTCAAAAAGCTGGATTAGGCGGGTATGACGGCCCTAATGTCTATTCCCTTTCCACCAGCCTTACAGCCGCTTAGCTACGCAATAAGACCGTAGCTGAATTGGCGAAAGATACTCTAGCGCAGGGCCACACGCCAAGTATTTGTTGCTAGACACTGCACACGCAGAATCTAAAGGCTATCTCGCTGATTCTATGAGCTATTATTGGTTATAAACCAAAATTGAGACCAACATTAATGCTCCCCCTGGATGCCATCAAAACAACACTAGACGCCTTGCCTATAGCCGCTGCTTTGGTGTCTGGTGAAGGGAGGTTAATCTTTGCCAATGGCATGTGGGTTTCAGCCGAGCAAAAGTATAAAGATGATGGCCTGATGTCTGTCGTTGGCGAGGCCTGGCCTAACGAAGGGCTCTACGACCAGCGCTTGTACCAAAATTTAAGCCGAGAGATAGGCTACATTTTTGATGGGAGCCGAGATAAGATCAATCAAAAGGCCGAACTCGATCACCGAGGTTATTCCTACAACCTCAATATCGATTTAACACCGCTGCCAAGTGGTAGCACCACCCTGTGTTTGGTGTGTATTCGCCTGGATATGAACGCTTATTCTAGCCCGGATCAACCTTCAGCCCTAAGGCCAGATAACTATTTGATTCTCAACTCTTTGCGCGAAGGCGTTGTTATTCAAGATGCTAAGGGTGTAATCACGGCGAATAATCCTGCCTCTGAAATAATCTTGGGCTTATCTGCAGACCAGATGAGGGGCCTGACTAACGCAGACCCGCAGTGGGGTACAATTTGGGAGGACGGCACTCCCTGCCCAGCAGAGAATCACCCTTCATCTTTGGCCATTTCTACCGGTAAGCCTGTATTAGATTTTACCATGGGTGTTCATCACTCCAGTGGCAATATCAGCTGGCTGAAGATTAACTCGCAACCCATTTTTGCAGAGGGTTCGCAAACACCTTACATGAGCATCACTTCTTTTGTAGACATTACAGAGGAGCGGCGCAGGCAGCAAATGTTTAAAGCGGTGAGTGAACGGCTACAACTTGCACTCGATGCAGGGGATATTGGCATTTGGGAGTACAACATTTCATCCCGGCAATTGTCTTGGGATGACACCATGTACAAAATTTTTGATACAACGCCCGAAGACTTTAATGGTTCAGTGGACGACGCCCTGAGTTTTATCCACCCGGAGGATAGTACAGATATCAGGGATAAACTTACGCGCAGCATTGAAACACAATGTGGTTTCACAACGGAGTTTAAAATACTCACGCGCAGCAAAGAACTCAGGTATGTGTACGTAGCCGCTAAAGTCCTGTTAAATAATCAAGCGAAGCCGGATACTATTATAAGCATAAACCGAAACATCACCGCAGAGCGATCTATCACAGAGGAAATTAAAAAAAGCCGAGAGAAATTAAAACAGTTTATTGAGCGCATGCCAGTTGGCGCCATATCTATAGAAGACAAGGCTATTACCTTAAATAACTATGCAGAAGTGATAACGGGCTACAAGAAAGAAGAAATAGCAGATATCGATGATTTATTCCGAAAATTAAAAGATGTGAACGGGCAGAGATGCAACCAGCTACAGGACCTGATGTCTACGGGTACTTTTGGTAAATGTACCGTGTTAAATATTCGACGAAAAGATGACGAAATGCGTTGGATAGAATTCAATGGGTGTAAACTGGAAGATGGCCAGGCTTGGGTAATGAAGGATATAACTGACCAGGTTTCAGCCGAAGCAAAACTTAAACATCTGGCATTTTATGATTCTCTAACCCAACTACCCAATAGAGCCGCCATTGAGGATAGACTGCATGAGTCTATTGGACGCGCCGAAAGAAACGGGCACACGCTCGGCTTGTTAGTACTTGATCTTGATTTATTCAAAAACGTCAATGATACCTATGGTCACCCTATTGGCGACCAGCTACTGGTGGTGGTCGCAGAGAGGCTTAAAAACAATATACGAATTGGCGATATGATGGGCCGCATAGGCGGTGACGAATTTATGGTGGTTGTCGAAAACCCCAAAGATGAAGCCAGCTTACTTGACAAGTGCCAGGCACTTATTGCGGAAATTTCGAAAAAGGTAGAACTCAGTAATAACGTTGTTTTATCTACCGGTATTTGCATAGGTGCAAGCATTTTCCCTAACCATGGCAAAGACGCGGTGACCTTGTTCAAAAACTCTGATACCGCGCTCTACAAAGCAAAAGCTTTGGGTAGAAATAAAGCGCAGATTTATAAGCCTTCTTTTACTGTTGCACTAAAAACGCGGCTCACTATGGAGCAACGCATAGATAAGGCCTTTGCAAATGAGGAATTTTCACTGCATTACCAGCCTATTGTAGACTGCGCTACTAATGAGATTGTAAGTGCAGAAGCTTTAATTCGCTGGCACGACGAGGAACTAGGTTATATCAGCCCGGCTGATTTCATTCCCATTGCTGAAGAGACCGGGAAGATTATCGAAATTGGCGACTGGGTGACCCATGAATCGTGCAAACAATTGGCTCAGTGGAAGTCATCCGGGTTGGATCTTTCCTGCTTGTCCGTTAATCTCTCGCCAAAACAGTTTTCCGACGAGGCACTTTTTCGGAGCATTCAATCGGCCCTCAACACCTGGGGCATAGACCCTAAGCAACTGGCCCTGGAGATAACCGAGGGCATATTGATGAACAACCGTTCATTAACCAAAAACTTACTGCTTAACCTAAAGGCATTGGGTGTTAGGCTGGCAATAGACGACTTTGGTACGGGTTATTCATCTTTGGCTTATCTCAAATATTTTGATGTAGACATTCTAAAAATTGATAGAAGCTTTATAAAGGATATTGATAGAGAGCCCAGTGATTTCCAGATTACCTCAGCAATTATTTCCATTGCTAAAACCTTTAATTTAAAGGTAGTGGCCGAAGGGGTGGAAAACATCGAACAGCTCGACTTGCTTAATGATGTGAATTGCAATCTTTACCAGGGTTTCTTTAAAAGCCCTGCGCTGCCTAGCCATAAATTTAAACAGCTTTTTACACCGTAACTGCACTCAAATAACGCGCAGCCCCGGGTGATTTACGCACAACAGTTGTCACCTTTTTGAATAGGCGGGCATTTAACCGTGCCGAAAGAACAAAATACGCAACAATCTCCAGGCTTTGGGCTTAACACCGCGTGGCATGACTCACATTCATAAAACCACTGGCAGGCATTGCTTGGCATCGTTTCCGTTTTCTTGTTTCCGCAGCTGGGGCAGGTGATTATCGATTTTAATTCTATGTTAGCCATTTATGCGCTCATTGGGAGATTTGCACGCTGTTTTCATTTTTTTATTTGCTTAGATTTCAAATAACGCACGATATCAACAGATTCATACAGCCAAACAATATCTCCATTGTGGTTTTCTATACGCAGGCAGGGTACCTGGCTTTTACCACCGCCGGCAATTAGATCAGCTTTGTTTTTCGCGCTTAACACAATATCTTTTAGTGGAATCTTTAGCCCCAGCCACCAGAGAGCCAAACGTACGAATATGCAATAAGGGCAGGTACTAAAATAGTACAAGTCATGCCTCTGTAGTGGTTTTTCATTTTTCGTCAACGGGACCCGCCTCACTCATTATTTTCGACATCTATTGATAGACCGGCAATGGCCGTTTTGGCCTAGCCCAGTATTTCGCTAGCTCTGCAAGGCCCTTAAAATATATATTTTGCGCAACGGTTATAGGCCTGCCCTGCTAACTCTTCGCCAAAAAACTCAAACAACATTTGGCGCTATATTTTTCAGATCATTGCAAGGCTGTCTGAATATGTGGCTCTATGTCCTTGGGCTTGGTTTGAGGGGCGAAGCGTTTAATTGGTACCCCATCCTTGCCTATTAAAAACTTGGTGAAGTTCCATTTAATCTTGTTGCCCAGCAATCCTGGTAAGGCCTGTTTGAGGTAAATGAATAGGGGGTGAGCATTATCACCGTTCACTTCAACTTTCTCGGTAATGCTGAAGTCGACGCCATAATTAATTAAACACCCTTCTGAGATTGCACTGGCGTCCCCCGGCTCCTGGCCGCCGAACTGATTACACGGGAAGCCAACAATAACCAGGCCCTTATCGGCATAGTCTTCGTGTAGTTTTTGCAAACCCTCATATTGCGGCGTAAAACCACATTTGCTGGCGGTATTTACAACAAGCACAACCTTATTTTGAAAGTCCGCAAAGTTAATTGGCTTGCCTTGTAAACTGCTTACGGTATAGGGGTATATATTCGACATCATTCTTTTTTCCATGAGGAGCGGCAATAAAACCGCACGGCGGGTAATGGCTATGGAGGGGACGGAAAACCATTAGAGCCGCTCCACTCTCTCCATAATGTGTAGTACATCACACTAAGCACTTAAGTGCTTTCTTTCTACGCCTTAAAGACACCAGTAGTTCATTCTTTTCACTGACTGAAGATACAGCATTAACTAAACAAGCAGCAAGGAAGTATAAGGGGGGATCTGAGTTCATGCCGGATACCTCTACTCAAGAGCAAGCCTGCTATGCTTGGCAAATGTGGCGTAGAAATCATTTTATCGCTAGCTAATTCAACATTTTTCTGACAATCTTTGCAGCATCTGTTTTAGTGAATTGATTGCTATCAAAGATAGTACAAAAACCAAGCCTATCTAAACCAATAAAGTCTTAAAACCCACTGCCTATCAGCCCTCTCCATGATGGCCGAAGGGCGTATTTCTATTAAACAGGAAACTGACCATGAACGAGAACATTGAAGCACTCATTCAACAAATCCCCGGCCTTGTAGCAACTTATGGCTTAAAACTGGTAATGGCCATCGCCGTTTATGTTATTGGTAAGTGGCTGGCAAAATTAGTGTCTGGCCTACTGGGCAAAACACTGAGCGCACGAAAAGTAGACCCTACCATTGCTCAGTTCACCAAAAACATTACTTACTACGTGCTATTTGCCATGGTGGTAATAAGTGCCTTAGGGCAATTGGGCGTACAAACGGCATCCTTTGTAGCGATTATTGGTGCCGCAGGTTTGGCTGTTGGTTTTGCTCTGCAGGGCTCGCTTTCCAACTTTGCCTCTGGTGTGATGCTTATTCTTTTCCGCCCCTTAAAAATTGGCGACTTTGTTGAAGCCGGTGGTGCTGCCGGGGTGGTAAAAGATATTTCTATTTTCTCTACCATATTAACGACACCAGACAATAAAACCATCATCATTCCCAACTCAGGAATTTCCGGCGGCAATATCACCAACTATTCCACTCAGGCAGAACGCCGTGTGGATTTCTCCGTTGGCGTGAGCTACGGCGCTGACCTGGACTTGGTACGCAAAGAATTACTCGCCATTGCAGCCGCTGATGAGCGTATTTTGCAGGACAAAGACGTAACCATTGGTTTAGCAGAACTGGCCGACTCTTCTGTTAATTTCGCCTTTCGCGTTTGGACTAAAACAGAAAATTACTGGCCTGTATTTTTTGATACTAACGAGAAGATTAAGCGTCGCTTTGATGAGGTAGGTATCGAGATTCCCTTCCCTCAAATGGATGTGCATATGGATAAAGCGGCTTAAGCTGTTTTTAAGAACAAAAAAAAGGCCGCTTGTTGCGGCCTTTTTTATTGGGGTTTTTTACTGGGTAAGAAGCTTCAAGTAAGGTACTACGAAGGCAGGAACTCGATGGGGAACACCACCTTAACCGGCTCAACAGCCTTTGCCTCGAACTTGAACAGTTTTATTCGGCTTAACAGTCGTCTTTCCAGTGCAGGATCGTTAAGCTCGCTGGAGACTATTTTCACGCTGAGCACTTTTCCTTCCGGGGAAATACTGAGTTCCAATACAATTTTCCCTTTAAGCCCAGGCTTTTTTCGGCGCTCTCGATTATAGATCGAATACAAGGAGCCTTTATTTTGGTCGAACACCAAGGTAATTTCTTCTTCAGAACGAACGTTGTCGCCCCGCTCTCTACGCGTACTGCCAGTACCTCCTGCAGCGGAAATATTGCCTTCGGCGTCTTCTTTAAACAGTGACTGCTTAACCAGCGCAACATCGCGTTTGCTAAGAGCAGCACCACTTACAGCGGCTACGTAATCTCCGGTGGCTACACCACCACTGCCCTCTTCCGTTCCTGCCAGTAGGGATTCTGTGCCATGCCCCACTGTTTTCGCTGCGTCTTTACCTTCTTCCAAATCACCGGCCACTAAATCGTCTACCTCGGAGGTATCGATTAAATCAGCAAGTTCGTGGGTAAGTGCCAGCAGCCCTGTTTCCGAGGCTTTTTCGCGTGCCTGTTTTTCTTCTTGTGTGAGAGGCTTTTCCTCTACTTGCTCTACCTTACGCGCCACTTTCGGTTTTGGCTTAGGTGGCGGCGGCGGTGGAGGTGGCGGTGGCGGCGGTGTGGGTTTGGGCCGCTCTTCTATAAATTGGGCCACACGGTCTGGCAGCGGCGGGCGTTTTACTCGCTGCTCCTGGGGCACGTTCACTTTGGAAACGATTGTTGCCACAGTAAACGCTACGATAAAAACCAACACGCAGATAATGAGAAAACGTTTCTCAACTCGCTGCCCGGCTGGATCCCATTGCAGGGTTACTGTTCGGTAATTCTTATCTCTCATCCGACGCCTTTCATGTCACCTGTTAGCTTTTTGGCTTTGCTTGCTGGTTTGCCGCAAAAGCAATTTTTCGATAATTAGCTTGCTGACAGGTCTTTAATATTTTTCTCAAGGTTTCGTAGGGCACGTTCTCGTCACCCATTATGGTAACGGCTCGCCCTGCACTCTCATCAATATCTGCTATGTAGCCAAGCGAGCTCTGGTAATCGAGCTCTTTTTTAAGTGCCTCGATAGTGTCTTGCTGATGGTTAAGCAGTTCACTTAAACGCGCAACCCGCTGCCCTTGCACCAGTATGTCTTCCCGGGTAATAGCGATTACCACCGTTTCTTTGGGTGCTTTATCGGCGATAGATGTGGGTAAGGTTAAATCCTTATTGCTGGGGAGTTGCTGCGTATTGGAAGAATTAACCAATAGGAAGAAAACCAGAATAGTGAAAATATCCATTAACGAAACAAGATTTAGCGCTGGTTTCTTCAGTAGTTTTTGTTGGCGTTCTATACGGCGCCCGCGTTTGCTTGTTTTCACTGGGCACCTCCGGCTGCTTCTGTTTCCGCATTTTCTGCCTGCTCCAGGGGTGCATCCCCTATGGAGACATTGGGAAACAGCTCTACTAGCTCCAGGCTAGTCACATTCACTATTTCGGCGTAACGCACATGGTCCATGACACTGATCATGGTTTTGTATGGCACGGAAGATTTCATTAACAAGGCAATATTTTGCTCCTCAGGGAAGCGGCTTTTAATTTCTATAAGCACATCGGTAAATATTTTCCAGTTAACGTCTTCGCCTTCTAGCATGGGTAAACGTTTTATTTCGCCGAGTGTTGCATCTTGAATAACCAGTGCGTCTTCGGTAATCAGTACCTGCAGCGCCAGTTTTATTTCCTGATTTTCTTTTTGTATGGCTTCCAGCGCAGGCAGGTTTAACTCCAGCACTGTCATGCGGGAAAACACGGCGGTGATCAGCAGGAAAGGTACCAGAATAACCATCAGGTTGAGGAAGGCTGTAATATTCAGCTCTACGGTTTCCTGCATTCGTCTTTTACGAAGTTTCATAACAGCTTAATAGTCGCCTTATTCTTCGGTCATGAGGTTTAGGCATTTCACTGCTGCCATTTCGATAATATCGACCAGGCGAGTAGTTTTTGCTGCTAGGTAGGAGTGAATAAGAATAAGTGGGATGGCCGCGGTCAAACCAAATGCAGTGGTGTTCATGGCCACAGAAATACTGGCTGAGAGCATGTCTGCTTTTTCTGCAGGGTCTGCATTGGCGACAGCGGTAAAGGCCTGAATTAGACCAATAATGGTACCCAGCAGACCTAACAGCGTGGCAATGTTCGCCAATGTTGCAAGGTAGTGAGTGCGCTGTTCCAGCTCTGGCACGACCTCCATAATCCCCTCTTCCATTGCCGACTCAACTAACTCTCGCTTGGCATTGGATTTTTGGCGAGAAAAGCCATACACCAGTACCCGAGCCAGTGGTGAATCTGTGGAACTCACTGCTTTTTCTGCACGATCCAGATCGTGGGCTTTTAACATGGGCGTGATGCCCTTCCAGATTTTGTTTGTTTTAGCCTGGGTGACAAAAATAAATATAAATCGCTCTATAGCAATTGCCAAACCCAGCGCCATTACCACCAAAATAGCGTACATAAATGGCCCGCCAGATTGGAAAAACTTGATTAAATCCATAGTAAAAAACCTCAAAGCTGCTTAATTATTTCTTTTGAAAATTCGGTTGTGTATCTGTAGGGCTGTAAAAAGCAGTGGTCATACTCTGCTCTGGGTACTTGCTGCCCGGAGGCAATTGCAGGCCCTCTATGTCGACACCGTTATACTGGTGGTCGATGGCATCCAGTACCTGGTGCCGTTCAACCCGGTATTCGTTAATGCTGATGCTGCGGTTGTAGTAGTTCCGCGACAGCTCCCTTAATATTTCAGAGTAACTGGATTCAGACATATTATCTCTCAACTATTTCACGTAATACTCGTAAGCCGGTGGTCTCGTCGGCGGCACCGGAATGAGGCTGTGCTGTATTAACTGTGCAGAACTCCATATCGGTTCGGTAAGAACCACCCACCGCCACCAGTTTACTGCCCTTGGCGGCAACCCACTCACTGGCATTACCCACATGGTTTACCAGGCCCCACTTATTTTGCGCACCCACATCCACTTTTATGAGTGAGTCACCTTTCTGGATACCGCGAGAATTCAAGCGGCAATTACGATTGGAATCCAGTTTGGCGCTTCCTGCTCGCGCAGCATATTCCCACTCCGCTTTGCTGGGCAGGCGATATTTTCGCTTGGCTTTCTCGCTCAACCACTTGAGGTAGGCCTTGGCTTGCTTATGACTGATATTGGTGAGCGGCATATCCGGCTTGTGCTGAGTAATTTCCTTACATTCACCAGACTCTTTGCAATATTGATTAAAGTCACCAACGGATATTTCATACTTGCCTATGGCAAATGACTTAATACTGCCCTTTGCTGGTATAACGACCAATGGCGGACCTTTGTCATCACCCGCTAAACGGTCTCGACAGATAGAACGCTTACCCCTCGCCCCCATGCCTGCCAAAGAGGAGTCACAAGGGTCTTTTGGAATAATAGCAATTGAAGAAACCGCACTATTGCCCGGGAACAAACGAATGGCTTGTTTTTTGTATTCGGTGGCTCGCTCCGGAAAGGAGCGGCCAATTTTCGATATGCAGGACGACAAGGCACTGACAATAGCGGGCTCATTCTTCTTGTAGCGTTGACGGTCTACTTCTCGCAATTTGTTTACCGCAATATTCAGGTCTCGCAAGTTTAGACCGGAACGGCAGGCTGTCTGCTCATTCACATTTTTCATTGCCTGGTTAAATATATCTCGCTGCTGCTTTTCTACCTTTTTTTGCTCTGCTTGTTTAACCGCGCTTTGTTTTGCCAACTTCTGCTTGCGCTCTTCCTCTACGCGTCGCGCGTCCAGTAACTGTTCCAGTGTGCTTAGCCGGGCTGCCAAGGTTTCCAGCAGTGTTTTATCACCAATATAGCGTTGCGCGTTTTTAATCAGGCGTGCGCTATTTTCTATCTCTTCCTGTGCGAGTAATTCTTCAATTTGAACCAGGTATGCCGCATAGGCTTTGCCGCTGTTCTGCGCATACCAGGCATCGTCACTGCCTACCAGTTTCTCCAAGCCTTGAAAGGCTTGCCACAAGTCACCTTCCCAGCTGCGACTGAATTCTCTGCTTAGAAGCAAGCTGGCAATATCGTTTTGATACTGTTCGATGCGTAGTTTTAATTCGATTTCACTGCGTACTTCGTCTTCGGAAATTCCAGAACCGCTCTGGGGTGCGAAAAAATACATATAAGCCATGGAAGCCAGTACAACCAACAACAGCGAGACCACGATACCCATGGCCAGAGATGATTGTTTTTTGTGTGTTAGGAGGTGCCAGAACTCTTCTACACTGGCAACTCTGTCTTCTCTGTTAAAAGACAAGGCGGCTTCGAGTGCTTTCCATTGACCTTTGTTCAGTTCGGGAATTTTATCTGGCTTTAGGCCCAGGCGCGCGGCCTCGTTGGCATGCACGCGGTCGAAGGGGTGTCTGCCGGTAAACATTTCATAGGCAATGCAACCCAAGGCGTATATATCGTCGCGCACATCGGGCTCTTCTCCTTCTAGCATTTCCCGGCTTGCATAGGCCGGAGTGAGTGCGCCGAGGTTTCCTGCATCAAAAACTGTTTTGTCTTCCGGGTCGTCCTCTCTCGCTTCTGCCGCCGCAACCGCGCGTGCAATACCGAAGTCAAAAACTTTTGCTACGCCTTTATTGGTAACAAATATATTGCCGGGCTTAAAATCCGAATGAATAATATTTTGCCCGTGGGCATACATTAGTGCCGCACAAATGCCCTCAAGTACCGACCAGGCATCATCAAGCGGCAAACCCGTGGCTTTATACTGGCTAATGAGTTTGTCGAGAGGTTTACCATCGAGAAACTCCATGGTCATAAATACCGTATCGCCGTCTTTATCGAAGTCGAATACGTTTACGATATTGGGGTGGGCAATTTGCTGGGTTTTTCTCGACTCGCGCTGCAAGGCAATGAAGGCCTCGGGGTGAGATTTAAACTCTTCACCGAGTACCTTAATGGCGACATAGGGGTCGCGGTCCTGCGCCTCAATTTTCAGCATGTCCTTCGCTTTGTACACCATTCCCATACCACCGGCGCCGAGCATTTGCTCGAATACGAACCGGTTTTTTAATGTGTGTACACCGCCACTGGATTTTTGCGGCTTTGCCTGCGCGCTTTGCTCTGCTCTACGCCCGGCTACACGGGTAGCATCCGGTGCTGGCCTGCGAAACTGGGTAGCGTCACCGCCGGCGGCGGGCTTTACTGTTGGCCTGGGGTTAATACGTGTCTGGTCTGCGCTAGCTTCCAAGGGACGTTTAGCTTGAACACGGGTTTGCTCCGGTCTTGCACTGCGGCCCTCCGGGGTGGATTTTTCCAGCGGAGGCCTTGGCGATGCGGGTCGCTTGGCTTGTAGTCGCGTTTTATCGGCATTGATTTTAGCGTTGGTATTGGCATCGGCAGCGGCTTTTGGCGCTATTCGTGTTTTGTCGTCAGCGGGCGGTCTTGCTTTTGGCCGAGCGATACGGGTCTTGTCATCTGTACTTGCGGCACCGGGACGAGCAGCAGCTTTGTTCGCGCCACGCTGAATGGTTTTGTCGTTGTTGTTTGCACCTGTTGTGCTGTTACTGTTGTTGTCGTTGTTGTTATCGTCTTGCGCCATTAGAGCTTGCCCGCTTCGCCTTTTATCACAATTAAGGAAACGTTGTCCCGCGCGCTGTTTTCCAAGGCCAGTGTAAGTAGCTGATCGCACACTTGCTGGGGGTTTCTTAACAACAGATTTTGCTCCATATCTTCTATGTTGACGGCGTTATATAAGCCGTCGCTGCACAATAAAAATGAATCGCCAATTTGCAGGCTGAAGATATTTATATCGATAAATAGTTCGTCCTCGCCACCAATAGCTCGGGTGATTACATGGCTGTCTGGGTGGTTTTCTGCCTGCTCGGGCGTTAACAAGCCCATCTGCAGCATTTCTTCCACCTGACTGTGGTCTCTGGAAAGCTGAGTAAGTACCCCGCCGCGCAAACGGTAAAGGCGCGAATCACCCACCCAAATACAAATGCCTACACGACCACGCACAATCAAGCTGACCAGTGTACTACCCATTGATGCGTTATCCAGTTGCTCTCGGGAGTATTCTAGTATCCCTTCGTTTGCGCTGATCAAGGCATCGTCTATTGCGTCCACAATATCACTTAAGAGCTCATGGTTCTCTACCCCAGCAAGGGCTTCCACCACTTTCGCCGAGGCAATATCACCCACTTCATGTCCGCCCATGCCATCGGCTACGGCCCACATGCCAATTTCCGGGCGGAGGATTACCGCATCTTCATTCACTTCGCGCACAGTGCCAACATCTGTTGCACTGGCGCCTATCCAGTCGATGGGACGGAACTCTGTATTACTCATCACCAGGTCCTTCAACTTCCGACTCTAGCAGGTTTAATAAATATGGCTCAGGCCAACGCCAATGTTGCCACTGACCATCCAACATGGCTGCGATACCAGAGACCGGCGGAAGCGCCTGGCTAACGAAAAAACAGGGCTCGACATATTCAGAACCTTTGCTGGACCATGCACTATAGGAGGTAAAACTGTTTTTTAAACTCGCATCTAACAATTGCGGCATTACGCTTTGAGCCGTTTGTTCTTCAAACTCCATTCGCATTAGCAAAGGCGAGTGATGCTGTGCTTCCGGATTTGGTAGATAGAGCTCATCTCTCGATAATTCCGGCTCGTTTATTCCGCTGACAAGTTCTTCTAGATCCAATTCGTTTTCCAGCGCTTTAAATGCCAGATCTTCACAATGCTCAAACCAGGCAAGCTGCTGGCTGATCTCAGCAACGGGGTTTGCCCCTGCCGGAAGTTTGCAGACAATGCTAAAAGGAAAATAACGGCCTACTCGGTCTACGCTGGGTAGCATAATACCCATCCAGGGGTTTTCATCCACAACGCCCTCGGAAAACGCAAAACGCCATATCGGGCTGGTTAAATAAATGTCCAGCCAGCTTTCTCCAATTTGTTCTTGGGAAGCACTAACGTAAAGCTGTAACCAGTTGTCCCACACTTCCATAAAATGCGCAGGCAGGTTGCGATAGATAAAATCGCCATGACCGGGTAACTTGCCGAAAAAACCACTTGTCATTAAATTAAACCTTTAAATGGAGTCCGGACAGCGGAAAGAGCTTAACCAATCACTGCGCAGTGGGTTATTTATACTTTTCGCTTTAGCCAGATACTCAATTTCGTGCGCATTCCCACGAATGCCATCAACTTTAAACCTAAGCCTATACACATTAGTACTATTGGTTTTTTCTATATCGGACGCATCCATTAAACGGAACCAGGCCCACGGACCATTGTATGTGGCGTCGTGCCTGAGATCATTGAGATCCTGAAATATAACCCGCACACGTTGGTTTTCATTGGCTCCGGACCAGTTCAAACTACGCCACAATTTCGGGCCGTGTTTGTAGCTTAACGTTTCTCCACCAACCTCCAGCGTGAAACGCGCGTGCTGTTCGTCCATACGGGAAGGTTTTAAATCAAGTGCGATGGCTGGCGCCTCTGCGCTTTTCCTGAATAAAACACTTTTAATATTTAAACCCTTACGAATTTGTTTAAGGCTCGCAGCAGAAAAACCCATACTGTAGTTATCCACTGATTTGTTTGACCAGCCTTTGCGAGTGTCGATAAATGGCGCAATGTTTTCCTGAAAGAACAGGTCGAGCGTACCAGCGGGTTTAAAGAAAGCGCTGAAGTCGAACATGGCCATCTCATCGCTGGTTGAACGATTTAAAGGGTAACGACCTGCCAGTGCTTCCCGGTAGGAGGAGTATACCTGGGCTTTCCACTCGGCATTCACATACTGATGGGCAGAAAGCAGCAGCACACGCCAGCTTTCATCTGCCAGTGAGGTTAACCACTCATTTACCGGCTTGGGCTGATTAGCGGCATAAGCACGTAAAGCGGTTATGGGGTTACCCGCGCCACCTTGAAAACGCGCCTTGGCGATTTGGAAAGATTTTTGACCTGGGTCTGGCGAGATGGCAACTTCAGAAATAAATTCCTGCATTTGCTGGATACGCTGTAAGGCTGTGTCTGCAGGAGTGATACCTCCGCGAGATTCTCTCAGTAATAGGTGTAAATCCCGGAACTGTTTGTCCACACGGGTTGTTTCAACTTTACTGGCCGCCAGCGACGCCAGCTTAGCGGCCTTCCCTTCTCCCTTCCCTTCTACCATATCGGCAACGGGTATGGTCAGCTGTGTGTGCTGCTTGGTTACCTGCAGTATGGCAATCAAGGGAGAATAGACCGGATCGGTAAAACCGAGTAATACGTCGTTAGCCTGTGAAATACTGTTAAAGGGTTTTACTTTTATGCCCTGCAGTAATTGCAGCCAGGTTCGAGAATAATCCGCCAGATAGTGTTCTTTAACCCTTGCGCTGATCTCATCCAGGTCTTCCTGAATATAATCAACTTTTTCACTGTCCTCATTGGCAAGTAACCATCGCTCTTTCTCCACATCGCCGATTAAAGGCGATTGAGCATCAAGGTCGAGGTTTTCGTAAACATCTATGGTGTACAGCGCGGGGATATTTACAGCGCGGCTATTGATGTTAAATGTATCGCGCACGGATTCACCAAACATATTGGTCATATCCACCGCAAAGGAGTAATCCGGGTTATTTTTGGCGCGCTCATAAATCCGCTGAGAAACGGGTACACGGAGCAAGGTTGCCCGGGTGTCACGCACTAGTCTCGGGTTGAGCTCCACCGGCCTTAAGTCTTGTTCCAGTAAGGCAGACAAATGGCGTTTTAATGCGGTTCTAAGGGTAGCCTCGCCAGAGAATTGTTGTTCCCACTGCCCGTGGAACCACTGGCTCACGAGAGCTTTATCCATTTTCTCCAGTTTGTTAAACATCATGTACACACTAAAGGTCTGGTACAAATCCCCGCCTTTGTGGCCGCGCATTAAATTGCGCTCCAAACTATTGATTAAGCGGGGCAACAGCAATTCTTTTAATTGAACAGTGTATGCTGCGTCTGCCTCTTGGTCGATTCTGCCGTCGTACATACCCATGCCTTTCAGCCAGGGATGTTCTTCTTGGTTGTAAACAATGCTTGCCTGCTCCAGTGCATTCAAGGAAGGAACCACGGCGCTCACATCCCTATTGCGTTTATTTACACCTGCACTCTGTTCTTCATAAGTATCAACCAGGCCCTGCACATCGCTCATAAACATCTTGTGACGAGTAAGGCTACCACTCCAGATTAATGCTGTTGCAAGTGTAAACCCGGCTAGCCCAAGGTAGGCCACCCGCTGAGTCCACAGTATCATGCGTTCATATTTTACATTTGAACCAACCAGTTCCGACTCGGGAAAAATCACCTGCTGAAATAAGCGCGAAAGGAAAAAACTTTTCCCCTGCTGATGAGCAAGCGCCGAGGCTTCGCGAGGGAAGCCGAAGTTGGCGGATACAGAGGACATCAGCCGGTCGATGGGTGTACCGTCCTGAGTACCACTAGAAAAATAAACGCCGCGTAAATAGGGCTGAAACTGGTAACGGTTGGCGGCAAAGGTTTGCCTCACGAAACCGTCTACCAGGTTTTTCAAATTTTCCATTTGCTGAGGAAAACCACTAATAGCCGCTCTGCGTTTTACATCGCGTTCCTGGTGCACTCGCCAAAGTACGCGATCGTAAAGACGGGATACAATGTTTTCCATTTCTGCGCTGAGGAAATCAAAATCAGGGCTTTGCGAAGCCTTGGGTGCATTGGGTAAAGACACGCCCCAAACCTGATCGCGATCTTCTCTATTTAAATCTTCAAAAAATTCGCTAAAACCGGAAACCAGATCCGATTTGGTAAACATGAGATACACGGGAAAACGTATTTGCAATTTTTCCATTAGCTCATCTAAACGGGAGCGAATCGTTTTGGCATTTTGCGCTCGCTCCTCTTCCGTTTGTATAAGCAGGTCGTGCAAACTTATGGCCACTATAGCGCCATTGATAGGGCGGCGACGGCGGTTGCGCTTTAACAGGTTAAGGAAGCCTTCCCAGGCGGAGCTATCCACCACACGATGACTGTCCTGGGTGGTGTAACGCCCGGCGGTATCCAGTAAAACCGCTTCATTTGTGAACCACCAATCACAATTACGGGTTCCGCCAACACCTTGTAAAGCACCTTTGCCAAATTTCTCTGCCAGGGGAAAATCCAAACCAGAATTGACCAAGGCTGTTGTTTTACCCGAGCCAGGAGGCCCAACAATAATGTACCAGGGCAATTCATACAGCGCCTTGCTGCTGCCCTGCCCGCCAAACTTCACCTTTTTTAAGGTGCCAAGCGCCTCGCTAAAGCGTTGGTTTAACTGCTGTACTTCTTCTGCGGCCTGAGAATTGGATGTGCTTGCAACAGTCTCTTTCTGGTTCTGCTGTATGTCGGCAACCAGAGAGTTATTTTGCTTATTTGCCTGTAGCTGGATACGCAAGTTGTTCAAGCCCCACAGCACGACCACAACAAGAATACACAGCAAGCGCGCGAAGGGGCTGCCCAAAGGCGCGCTATTGTCGGAGCCAAACTTAATTTGCGGCCCGGCAAACCATATCAGCAGCGAAACCAGTATTAGTCCAATAACACCGATCGTAATAGGATGAAGAAAAAATGCTTTTAGTTTTTTCATAATTATTAATTAACGCATGGCCGACTTCGGCTAAAATCAATGCGTTTTAATGGGTCCTAAATAATTTGATTCGATAATTGATCTTGACTCTTAAGCGCTATTTGGAGTCGGCTTCCTGCTCTATTGTAGAAATAGTTTCCAACTGCTCTACCAGTGGCGTTGTGTTTTCGTACAACCAGTAACGTACGCCTGAATAACCAAAAAACAGCAAGGCTACAACAACTACCAGTACTACCCACATGGGAACAATATTAGCCAGGGTTTTATTCACTTTACCCAGGCCGTGCCAGCTACCTGCCAACTCCCGCTCATACTCACCGCGATATCGGCGAATGGTGGAAAACAGTTCATCACGTATTTGCTCCAGAGCATCTCGCCCGCGGGACATTAAGCGGTATTTTCCCTCAAAGCCCAGGCTAAGCAATACATAAAAGAGCTCCAGCATATCCATATTCTCTGCCGGAGATTGGCGCATACGATCCAAAATTTGAAAGAATTTTTCACCGCCTGAAGTTTCATTGTGAAATATGGAAAGCAGGGTTCGCTGTGCCCAGGCACTTTCACTACCCCAGGGAGTGTTTAGCACTGCCTCATCTAAGGCAGAACACAGTACGTATCGCGCCGACAGTACCACTTCCTGCCGTGCGCCAGTTTCGCGAGCGCGACTCTCAAAGGTACGAATTTCATTGGTAAGACGCTGGTGCAAACCTGCGGCATCACTGTGCGTCATGGAAGAGCGGGTTTTGGCGAAGACGGCAATTAATGTGCTGGCAAGGTTGACCAGTGGATTTAAGCCTTTTCCGGTAGAAAATTGTGCAGACTGCTCATCCATTAAGGGTGCTTGCTGATGCCGGGGAACACTGCCGGAGGCATGCTGCGGCACCGCTCTTTGTCCACCACGAGCGCCTCCTGGGCGCGGGCGCATGACGGTTCTATCTCCACCACCAGGCGTTGGCTGGCGAAATACCGTTCTATCGTCTTTATCAGAAGTCATTAATTTGCCTATGAGTACTTATTGGCGAATCGCCCAAAATTCCAGTTCGATGCCGGGGAAGTCGCCACCGATATGCAAAGCAAACCCACCAGAGCTTGCCAGTTCTCGCCATAGCGGATTTTGCTTTTCCAATTCAAAATAGGTATAGCCGGACCGAAAAGGAATTTGTCTCGGAGCAACAGGAAGCGGCTTAATTTGTATACCCGGCATGGCGGCATTAACCAACTGACGAATACGTTCCACCGGGCCAATTTTAATTTGTGCCGGCAAGCGGGTACGAATGACATCTTCTGCCACATCGGCACGCACAGATAAAACGTAGGAAGCTGTAGCCAGCAAACTGCGGTCGGTAATTTCGGAAACACGAATACCGTATTTCTTTTCTACCAATTGCATACTGATTGCAGTTTGCTCATAAACGGTAGAAAGACCGGTGCGCAGGCTACTCATCAGGTTAACAAAAGTCGTTTGTAAATCCGGGTGCAGGTAAGGCGCGAATTCCGGCGGGCGCTTATTGGAAGCGGTGAAGGTACTCAACTCGCCGATAATCTGCACGACTTCAGTGTATAACGAGAGTGGGTGCAAACCCTGAATCTGGCTCATATGTTTGGTTAAGGGCTCAGCACGATTAAGAAACTGCAACATCATATAATCTGCAATTTCCGCCGTACCACCGCGCTTGGTATCGGCCAGGCGACCAGCAATGGATTGCGCTCGCTGATGCAGCAAGCCTACAACTTCTGTTAAAAAACTGGTGAGTTTTGGCGCGGCTCTACAGTCCAGACAGGTTGCAATATACTGGTCATCCAGCAATATCTCACCATCATCGCGGGTTTCTGAAATCTTCAACACACCAATGCAGGCGTAACCACTGCGATCGTCCGTCTCCAGCAGCAGCTTGAACCTGAGCTTGCCAACACCGAGCTTATGCATATCACCACCCTCGGTGGTGACATCTCGCACATCCTGCTCGTCGGCATAATAGCGCGCCAAGCCCTGGCGACTTTCCTCCGGCAGAACATCTACCGCACCCGGGCGTTTCAAAGGAACGGCGAGGTACACTACGGCATCGTGTGTGTTCTCACCGACTTCCAACACGGGTGCCGCATCATCAACATCGGGCACATTGAAGGGAGTGCCATCAGGAAAAACTCCCCGTGCTCTGAGCACTGATATTTTGCCAAGCTTCAGCAGTTGCTGGTCGATTTCAAACTCATGCACCCCCCAGCCATAGGCGCCATAGGCAGCACATTTATCGTTAATAAAACGCTCTAAATAGCGTTCCTGTTGCTGGAAATGCTGAGGGTTTAAAAACATGCCCTCGCTCCATACAACCTTGCTCTCCAATGACATAATTATTCCGTATTATTAGTTTTCCAAAATAACTGTAGTTCCCGATAAACGGACTTCTACAGAATTGCGAAAAATATTGTTAATGGTTACCGGAAATACAACTTTATATTTTGCATTTTCATAATCAAAGAATTCGGCATAAATGGCTACATATTGCGTTTCGCCGGTTAAAACGAACTGTTCCTGACGCTGATCACCCGGAGCAATGCGCTTTAATTCCTGCTTGGATATGAAATCTTTGCCCAGCACCTCTTTGTCCTGCTCGTACAGGCTAATAAAATCTGCTTTATCAAACAGTTGAGGAGATTTTAATTCGTACATGCGTACGAATACTGGCGAAGGCTTACCACTTTCATCGGGGTTAATATTGTTGTCCGCGATAATTTTTATTTTTAAATCTGTATCCAGATTTAATACACTTCCCACTTTGCTGTCCATGCTGTCGCAGGCCACTAAAAACAACGAGGCTACAACGGCCAATGCGCCGATCCACTTATTCATTTTCTCCCCCAATTATTTACTAAATTTTATTTCTGGCTGCGACCAGCTTAAATAGCTGGTCTTCATAGGCCCGCACAAACTCATCCCCAAACAAGGATTGAAAGCTTTGCTCCATGTTGTCAATAACAGACTCGTAGTGCTCTGCATACTGTCCCCAGTAACGCGCCTTCTGCATACCGGGTATAGAGACACCTTTTGAATGCTTATCAAACTGATGCTCAAGGCTCTCCGGGTTAAACTGACCCAGCATACTTTCAAAGGCCGCTCGAATCCCGGCAATAATGGCCACCTGGTGCTCTGCAATTGCATCAAAGCTTTCAGAAAACGCCTCTACCGGCCCTTTGTAGGCTCGGCTCTTACGCACAAACATATTTTCCAGTGCTTCCTGAGTGTCGGCAGAAAATTTTAGTGGATTATTCTCAACCGGCTGGATGGTGGTTACGCTCATGCGGAACTCATTCTTTATGCTGGCCCGAGAGCGAAGAATATTCATCATGCCTTGCACAATCACCGGCATTAATTCGCCCACCTGCTCTGTGATTTCTATATGCTCTTCTGCGCTCAATGCTTTAGCGTCCATACCCATGGCTTCAACCAAGAGTTTACCGAGCTTGGCATGCGCCCCGGTTGGGCTCCGCTCCGTTCTCGCTGCAGCGGCACTAGCGCGCGGCTTACGCTTAGGGGTTACGGCATGAGGTTGGGATATATCCCTGCGAGGCTCTAGTTCAAAGGAGCCTGTATTGCTTAGCCCGGTACTATTTAAAGATGGTTGTTGTGGCGGAGCTTTTGGCCTCCTCGGTCGCGGTGTTGGTGCTGGAGGTGGCGCTACAGGAGGCTGCACTGGAGCACGCTCCGATGCACCGCCGTTTAGCCAGTCTTCGTCCTCCTCCCAATCTTCTGGAATTGCTCCTGCCGCTGAGGGGCGAGGGGCCTCGAATGAGGCAGCAAGTGGATCACCGCCGCCCTCATTAAAGCTGTTCTGGCCGTAAGGAAAGCTCTCTGCTGCAGGCAAAGACTCTCCGGAAAAGGGGTCAGAAGGCGCGGTAAAGGGGTCGGGCATCGGTGCGACCTTGTCCAGCGCTGCCAGCGGATCGGTTTCCGCTGATTCCAGCGGCGAGCCCACATTCAAGCCTGGCGCGCTGCTAAAGAAATCGTTCGCTGGAGCCAAGGGTGCTGGCTCTGGAGCATCGAAAGGTGAAGCGGGAACGCTAAAGGGGTCGGCTGGGGCACTGGTGAAAGGATCACCAAGCCCTTCCATAGATACCGAAAATTTATAATCGCCAAGCTCAAAAACATCGCCCTGGTTTAACGGGACCCGGTTACCACGACCAATGGGCTCGGCGGCACCGTTCAGAAATGTGCCGTTGGTACTGGTGTCTGTGAGGTAATACAGTCCTGATTCGCTGGTCAACTCGCAGTGACGACTGGAAAGGAACTTGTCGGGGTCTTGCAGAATCCATGTGTTATCTTCGCCACGCCCAATAGAGCCTCCCTGTTCAGAAAATGTCTGGGAAGACTGGTTAACATTGGCTCCCGCTGGCGACTGTGTTATTTCTACTTTTAATACCATCTAACTAATCCGTATCGCCTAATCCTGGAAATTATTCTTATAACTTACCACTACAGCTGCGCTTTGCGTTAAAGCTTTGCTGCCCTTCAAGGAGCCCAAGTATATTCGCAGCCATTGAGCTGTTCAAAATAAACTTTACTGCGCGAGCTTATTGCCCTAAAAAAAAGCAAGTTATAGCGTATTCATTAAGCCGCCTACACCGCCATGAAGAACAAAAGCCTGAAGCGAAAATACCACTAACACCTTGATTCTTCTCGTTAAAGTAAGAAGCAGAACACTAAAACCGAACACTTGTGAGACGTGGCGCACATTTTTACATGTTTATACCGTGCAAGGCTAAACACAGCAAAAATGCGCGGATCATTCACTGACAGTGCACCAACAGTGCCTGTCACTTTAAAAATTTGTAGCGATATCCCCCTCCATCGCGCCCCAGGCCGCTAATTACTTGCTTTTAAATACAGAAGTAATAGAGAATGCGCCACAGGAAAAACAATAAGCATATGTACACCGGGTTTGTTCCCTGCAAATTGAGGTACTGCTCCACGGTTATGGGCTGAACCCACTTGTCAGAAACGGATTTCGGTACACACCGCAAGCGATGCGGCTAATGTTTGCGTACGGTACGGTAGGAAAGAGAATGCCCTCTGAAAATATTGTTAACTTGGAATTGATGCTTGGAGCCTTTACCGGAGACAACCCCGCCGGGGTAGATGTTCGCGAGGATCCATCTCCTACCTCCCCCTACCAGAATATTAAAGCAGCCAGAAATGCTGCCCGCGCAGCAGAGCGTAACAGCATTCACGACGGCAGCTCAAACGAAGCTGACGAGCACTGGCGAGCCATTACCACGCTCGCGCCGGAAATCCTCGCCAATTACTCCAAAGACCTGGAAATAGCCAGCTGGTACACAGAGGCATTGCTGCGCTCTTCCGGCTTCCAGGGTTTGCGCGACGGTTTTGCCATTATCCATGGCCTTATTGAGGCGTATTGGGAAAACCTTTACCCAATGCCCGACGAAGACGGTATCGAAACGCGGGTTGCCTGTATTGCCGGTCTCAACGGTGAAGGCGCTGAAGGTGTGCTCGTTGCACCCATCCGCAAGGCAAAAATCACCGAAGGCAGCAGTGTTGGCCCCTTTACGTTCTGGGAATACCAGCAGGCACTTGAGGCGCAAAAACTGCCAGACGAGAAAGCGCGCAACGCCAAAAAAGATAAGTTGGGTTTTGATATCAGCAATATTGAAACCGCAGTCTCCGAATCCAGCACTGATTATTTTATTAATCTGCGAGATGATCTAAACGAAGCTATCCTTTTATACAAAAAGACTGGCCAGATGCTCGACGAGCATTGCGGTGCTTACGATGCTCCCCCTACGCGCACGATCATCGAAGTACTGGATGAATGCCTGGGAGCCGTTAACCACCTCGCCAAGCATAAATTCCCGGTGGAAGTCGAAGAAGCAGAAGACGGTGCAGAGCAGCCCGGTGAAGCAGACTCTGCTGGCGAGCAAAGCACCAAGCGAGTGCAAGGCCCGGTTGCTAACCGCGAAGACGCGTTTAAGCAACTGGTGGAAATAGCGGATTTTTTTAGACGTACCGAACCGCACTCACCGGTTTCATACGTACTGGAAAAAGCTGTGAAATGGGGCAATATGCCTCTCACAGCATTGATGCAAGAACTCATTCCCGATTCATCTTCTCGGAATCATTACAGCGAATTAACCGGTGTAATATCTGACGAAGAATAACAACACCACAAGCCGGAGGTTGGAGAACTATGTCCGAAAGCATGCAAGATAAACTAGGTAGAGTAAGGAAACCACGGGTCCACATTACGTACGACCTTGAAACAAACGGTGCCAGCGAAGAGAAAGAAATCCCCTTCGTGATGGGTGTTATGGGTGACTACTCCGGTGATAACACCGACACCAAAAAAGCCTTGAAAGATCGCAAATTCGCTCAAGTGGATCGCGATAACTTCAATGAAATGATGACTAAGGTAAACCCCCAGGCAAACATGAAAGTGGACAACACCCTGGACGGTGATGGCAGCGAAATGTCCGTCAACCTTAGCTTCAACAGTATGGAAGATTTCGAACCACAGAAGCTTGTGCATCAAGTAGAGCCTCTCAAGAAATTGATGGAAACTCGCAACAAACTGCGAGACTTGCTCACCAAAGCTGACCGCTCCGAAGAGCTTGAAAATATTCTTGAAGAAGTGCTTAGCAATACCGACTCCCTTAGCAGCCTGTCCAGCGAATTAGGTAGTGATGAGTCAGGAGACAAAGATGGCGAATAAAGAAGAACAGTTAGAAGGCCAGGAAGCCTCGACGGAAGAAAAAGACCTTGGTTTTCTTGAGCAGGCCATTACAGCCACTCGTCAAACTCCGCGTGATGAAACTGAGGAGCTGTTAAAAACCCTAACCGCTGAGGCCACCAAGGGCACGGTTAAATGGGATAAAAACCTCAACGTTACTATTAATGCTGCTATTGCTGCTATCGACAAAGCCATGTCTGATCAGCTGGCGGCCATTATGCACAACGAGAAATTCCAGAAGCTGGAAGGCAGCTGGCGCGGCCTCCAATATTTGGTGATGAACTCTGAAACAGGTTCTTCTCTGAAACTTCGTGTTATGAATGTCAGCAAAAAAGAACTGACTCGTGACCTGGAAAAAGCAGTTGAATTCGACCAGAGCCAAATCTTTAAAAAGATTTACGAAAGCGAATTCGGCACCGCTGGTGGTGAACCCTACGCTGCACTTGTGGGCGACTACGAGTTCTCCGCTCACCCGGACGACATTTCCTTGCTAACCAAAATGTCTAACGTGGCAGCAGCGGGCTTCTGCCCCTTCCTTTCCGCAACAGCACCGGAAATGTTCGGGTTTGAGTCCTTTACTGAGCTTTCTAAGCCTCGCGATCTGGAAAAGATTTTTGAATCTGCAGAATATATTCAATGGCGCAGTTTCCGTGAAAGCGAAGATTCACGCTTCGTAACTCTCACCATGCCTCGCACCTTGGCACGCCTGCCATACGGCCAGGCCACCAAGCCGGTTGAAGAGTTTAATTTCGAAGAAGCCAACGTGACCGCAGATGGCAAACACCTGGAAAGCGAGCACGATACCTATTGCTGGATGAACGCCGCATACACCCTGGGTGCAACTCTTTCAAAGGCTTTCTCTCAGTACGGCTGGTGCACCAGCATTCGTGGTGCTGAAGGCGGCGGTAAAGTTGAAGGCTTACCCAGTCACGTATTTATGAGTGACGACGGTGATACGGATCAAAAATGCCCTACCGAAATAGGCATTACTGACCGACGAGAAGCAGAACTGAGCAAGCTTGGCTTTTTACCCTTGTGTCACTATAAAAATACCGATTACGCGGTATTTTTTGGCGCACAAACCTCGCAGAAAGCCAAGAAGTTCGACGACCCGGACGCTTCTGCAAACGCAGCTATTTCTGCACGACTGCCCTACATCATGGCCACCTCGCGCATTGCTCACTTCCTAAAAGTAATGGCCCGAGACAAAATTGGCTCATTCATGGAAGCAGAAGAAGCAGAGCGCTGGCTTAACAACTGGCTGAGCCAGTATGTTAACGGTACACCCGGTGCCAGTGCAGAAATGAAAGCAAAATACCCTCTCGCTGAAGCAAGCGTTCAAGTGAAAGAAGTTCCCGGGCAGCCTGGCGTGTTTAACGCAGTTGCCTATTTGCGCCCCTGGTTGCAAATGGAAGAACTTACTGCCTCACTGCGACTCGTTGCTAATATTCCCAAAGCGGGTTAATCCTGTAGATCGAGAGGCCAGCCAGGCCTCTCGATTTTATATTGCCAGGATTGATATCCGTGCCAACCAGCTCTTCAAATCAAAACCCTCAAAATCCACAATTGGGCAACGCACAAATTGGCTTGGATGCACTTTGTTCACGAGCAGCCTATCTCACCTCCCTGGGTGATTTTCTTAAAGAGAAAGACAGCAAAAAAGCGCTTGTTTACTGGCTCAAGGAATACACACCGCTCAAGCAACTGAACGATACCGACGATATACGCACCAGTATTGACAGGGCTATCGCTGAAATAGACCAGCGTATTAATGAGCAGCTAAATGCCATCTTAAGGCACCGCAAATTACAAAAACTCGAAGCCTCCTGGCGCGGCCTCTGGTATCTGGTCATTCAGGCCGAAGGTACCAGGAATATTAAAATCAAAGTACTCGATATTAGCTGGCCCGAAGTTTCGCGAGATATTGAAAGGGCATTGGATTTCGACCAAAGCCAGCTATACAACAAAATATACAGTGAAGAATATGGCTCTCCAGGTGGAGAGCCATATGGCGTGCTGATTGGAGATTACGAAATTACCCACAAGCCCAGTGCTACTCATCCTAGCGATGACATAGCCACGCTTGAGGGTTTGGCTGATATTGCCGCTGCAGCCTTCTCCCCTTTTATTGCTGCAGCAGCCGTTCAACTGTTTGGCCTGGATAGTTATTCTCAGCTGGGCACAGGTTTGAAACTTGGTGAAATTTTTAACCAGCCCGAATATATAAAATGGCGAAGACTGAGAGACAAACCTGAAGCTCGCTTTCTAGGCCTGACGCTACCTAAAATTTTAATGCGTACCCCTTACGCAAAGTCACCGGGGACGTTTAAAGGCCTGCATTTTTGTGAACACTCAGAAGATGAGAACGGCGCAGGATACCTGTGGGGTAACGCAGCCTACGCGTTCGGCGGTATTTTGGTACGGGAGTTTGCCAATGTCGGCTGGTTTGGGCACATACGGGGGGTTCCACGGGATATCCTTGGCGGAGGGCTGGTGACTACTCTGCCTATCGACAGCTTCGAAACCGACAGCAACGAAATTGCCTATAAGCCACCCACCGACATTCTTATTACTGATAGCCTTGAGCGAGAAATCAGCGAATTAGGCCTGGTACCGCTGTGCCACTGTTACAACACACCCTTTTCCGCCTTTTACAGCAACCAATCTGTACAGAAATCGGTAAAAACGAAAAACAGCGCCACAGATGCCAACGCAAAGCTCTCTACCATGCTTCAGCACATACTTTGTGCATCAAGAGTGGCTCACTACATAAAAATCATGATCCGCGACAAGATTGGCTCTTTTCTTTCTGCTGAAGAATGCCAAGATTTCTTGCGCAAATGGCTGATAAAATACACCACTGGCCGGCATGACCTCGAATGGGAGCAACAAGCACGCTACCCTCTCAGAGAAGCGGATGTTACAGTGAAAGAACACCCGGAAAAACCAGGGCAATATTTGTGCGTTATAAAACTGGTGCCTCACTATCAGGTTGATCAGATGGTGTCAGAATTGGAACTTGTGACTGAATTGGTACAACAGAAATAATGGCTCGCGTTGACAAGAAAAAAAAACTGCGCCCCTCGGTTCTGGATCGATTAATCGACCTCGACCCAAAGAATCAGCACGAGGCCGAAAAAAGCAAGCATCAACAATTAAAAGAAATGCGAAACAGTGTTAAGCGCGATTTGGAGTGCTTACTAAATACCCGTTACCGAATAATTTCACCGCCAGAAGAGTTTGAACAGCAAAATATTTCGATATTAAATTACGGCTTGGCGGACTTGGCCACGGTAAATATAACGGACCTAGAAAAACGCAAAGCCTTTACGCGAAACCTTGAACATTTGCTACGCGCTTACGAGCCCCGATTTAAAACTGTAAATGTAAGCTACCAGGACAATAAAGACAGCAATGACAGAACACTGCGTTTTCGTATTGATGCAACTATCTACGCAGACCCCGCTCCAGAAGTGGTGGTTTTTGACTCGATACTTGAGCCCATTTCGCGCTCAGTTAACGTAGAGGAGTCCAGCCATGTCTGATGAATTGCTTCCGTATTACGAAAAAGAACTGGCGTTTATTCGCCAGATGGGTGCTGAGTTCTCAAAAGAAAACCCCAAGGTAGCAGGTCGACTTGGCATAGGTGCCGAAACCGTCGAAGATCCACATGTATCGCGCATGCTTGAAGGCTTTGCCTATCTCAATGCACGCATTCAACACAAGCTGGACGACGACTTTCCCGAACTTAGCGATGCCATGCTGAATGTGCTGTTCCCGCATTTTCAGCGCCCCATTCCCTCCATGTCTATTGTGCAGTTCGTTGCAGACAAAGAACAGCTCGACGGGCTCTACAAATTGCCCAAAGGCACGGAAGTTGAAACTGAATATTTTCAGGGTGAAAACTGCCGCTTTACCACCAGTTATGATGTGGACTTATTACCCTTGGAGGTAAGCGAAGCCAGCCTGATCGGCCGCCCGTTTGTAACCCCAGGTGCGGCACAAATGAGTCACTGTGCCAGCGTATTGAAGCTCAGCCTGAGCACATTTACTGAAGATATTAATTTGGCCGAATTGAAACCGGATCGCCTGCGTTTTTATCTCAAGGGTCAGCCGCAACACATTCACCCGCTCTATCATTTACTCCTGGCGGAAAGTAAAAAAATTGTTCTGGCGCGCAGTGAGGATGATTCTCAGCCTGTATTTCTCGACAGCAGCAATATCAAGCAAGTGGGCTTCTCTAATGAGGAGGGCATGCTGCCCTACCCCGCCAATTCTTTTCTCGGCTATCGACTGCTAACAGAATACTTTGTTTTCCCCGAGAAATTTATGTTTGTGGATATTTGTGGTCTAGCAGATAAAATACCGGCAGATACAAACTCAAACTTGGAGCTTTATATTTATCTTAACGACACGAATATAGAGCTTGAACACAACATCAATGCAGACAACTTTGTGCTTGGCGCAAGCCCGGTTGTCAATTTATTTGAGCACCGAGCAGACCCTATTAAACTGGACCACACCCGCAGCGAGTATCAAATAATTCCGGATTCACGCAGGCCCATCGGTTATGAAGTATATAGTGTAGATAAAGTAACCGCTTCCACCTCTGCCGGTGAAAAAACTGAATTTCAAGCCTTTTACGGCCTAAAACATCAACACCAGAATTCCAGTGAACACGCCTATTGGTACGCGGCACGCAGGCCCGCGAAACTGGGTTATGGCGAACGCGACGAAGGCACCGATGTATTTGTCAGTTTGGTGGACCTTGAGTTCAACCCAAATATTCCTCACGACCGCACTATTTCCATCGAGTCGAAATGTAGCAACCGCGACTTACCGAGCAAACTGCCTTACAACACAGAGCAACCAAAGCTACAATGCTCGAACAGTGCACCACCCTGCAGCCGAATACACTGTTTAACCAAACCCAGCAACAGCGTAAGAGCACCCTTGCGAAACCGGGCTCGCTGGCGTTTGCTATCACATCTAAAATTAAACCACTTGTCGTTAACAGGTGGAGACGACGCATGTGAAGCCCTGAAAGAAATTCTACGTTTATATGATTTCAAAGAAACCTCTGTAACACGCGGTCTAATCGAGTCAATTATTTCGGTAGACACTCGCGCCATTAGTGCGCCACTGCCTATTAACGGGCATACCACTATGTGCAGAGGAATAGAAATAGAGATCACACTGGATGGCATTATGCTAACCGGTAGCAGCAACTACCTTTATGCAAGTGTTTTGGAACACTTTTTTTCGGCTTACTGCTCGATTAATTCGTTTTCACGCGTGCTTGTAAAACTTAAAAACAAAGACAACTATTTAAAGAAATGTCCTCCGAGAGCTGGCGAAAAAATACTTCTGTAATCGCCAAGCTTAAACAGCACACTGGCCGATTCTCCTTTATTCAGGTAGTTAGACTACTTGAACGCAGTATTGTGTTCCGAAATAAAGACAAGCAGGAATCAAGTGCTGAAAATGAACATACTGTTGGACAGTTTTCGCCGCCAAACAAAGAATCTATTCGCTTAGTTGGCAACCCTTCGCTGGCTTTTCCCATCCAGGAAGTTGAATACATTAAAGAAAGTTCTACCGCCTCGGAGCCAACATGGCAAATAAGCGCTAATTTCCTTGGGCTTACGGGTAGCATGGGTATTTTGCCCTATCATTACAGCGAACTGGCACTGCAACGCCTTAAGAAGCGTGATCGTTCATTTATAAACTACTTAAATATTTTTAACCACCGTATTACTTCACTGTTTTACCAGGCAAGCCGTAAATACCGGCTACCACTAAGCTATGAACAGCAGCATTTGGACTTGCAAAAAGCCAGTAAACCAAAATCTCAAGTGGACAATCATACCTTCGCACTACTGTCGCTCATTGGGCTGGGTTCCGAAGGCCTACAAAAACGCAGTAGTATCGCGGATGAATCGCTGCTGTTTTACGGCGGTCTGTTTTGCCAACAAGTACGCACAGCGGAAAATTTAAAACAGATAATTGCAGACTATTTTTCTGTACCCGTTAACATTGAAGAATTTGTCGGTCAGTGGCAGGATTTGATAGATGACGTTAGAACACGCCTTCCCTACGAAGGCATGCCTCTTGGGCAAAATGCCAACCTTGGGCGCAATTGTATGCTCGGTCGCAAAGGCTGGTTTGCTCAAGGTAAAGTGAGTATCTCCATTGGCCCTCTCAACCAAAAGCAACATCAGGCCTTCGCCCCAGGCAGCAGCAACATGAAAGCACTCAACGAACTAGTGCGGCTATATCTGGGTATGGAGCACGACTATGAATTCAATATTCTGGTAAAGCGAAAAGAGATCAGCCAGCGGGTTTCGCTCAGCAAAGAAGAACCGCCCATTATGGGATGGAGCACCTGGCTTTCTGGTGATAACGCCAGTCGTGAGCAGGCTGGCGAACAATTATTAAATATTACTGTTTCTTCGAATTAAAACGAACAATAAGGATGGCAGCATGATTAGTATTGATCTTAAAGCACTGGTTGGAAAGCTCAACGAGGTAAGTCGAAATGCCTTGGAAGGTGCCGCAGGCTTGTGCCTCTCCCGCACGCACTACAATGTTGAAATTGAACACTGGCTGTTAAAACTATTGGAAATCGAAGACAGCGATTTGCGCGCTATTTTAGAAAAGTTCGATATAGATTTGGGTAAATTTCACCAGGACCTTAACAAAGAGCTCGACAAAATAAAATCCGGTAATTCCCGTGCGCCAGCCCTGTCTCCCACTATTGTGGACTTGGCCAAGAATGCCTGGATGCTCGCCTCTGTTGAATACGGTCACCCCTTGGCGACTTCCGCGCATATTCTCGCCGCGATGATGATGGATGAAAGCTTGCGCCGGTCTACTGGTGTCATGTCTGGACAACTGCAAAAAATCCCACCGGAATCCCTCCGCGAGCTGGTGAGAGCCCTTGTCGGCTCAACGAGTGAATCCAAAAACATGTATGCCGATGTAAGCAGCGGAGACGCACCATCTGCTGATGGCGCTGCCCCAGGTGGAGTGCCCAGCAAGTCCCCGGCACTGGATAAATTTACCGTCAACCTCACCGCAGCGGCGAAATCCGGAAAAATTGATCCGGTTTTGGGGCGCGACGAGGAGATACGACAAATCATCGATATTCTTATACGTCGTCGTCAGAACAACCCTATCCTCACCGGCGAGGCAGGCGTAGGTAAAACAGCGGTGGTAGAAGGCTTCGCCTTACGAATTGCTTCCGGCGATGTACCGGACCCGCTAAAAAATGTCACCATCCGCAGCCTGGACCTCGGTTTACTACAAGCTGGCGCAAGCGTAAAAGGCGAATTTGAAAATCGTCTTAAGTCGGTCATTTCTGAAGTAAAGGCTTCTCCCGAGCCCATCATCATGTTTATTGATGAAGCGCACACGCTTATTGGCGCAGGCGGCAAAGAGGGCCAGGGCGATGCGGCGAATTTACTGAAGCCAGCCCTTGCCCGAGGCGAGCTTCGAACCATTGCTGCCACTACCTGGGCGGAGTATAAAAAATACTTTGAACGAGACCCTGCGCTAACCCGCCGTTTCCAGGTAGTAAAAATTGAAGAGCCCAGTGAAGAAAAAGCCATCAATATGATGCGTGCAATTTCAGAAATGCTTCAGGCACACCACAAGGTGCGCATTATGGATGAGGCGATCGTGGACTCGGTTAAGCTTTCCAGCCGCTATATAACCGCTCGCCAACTACCCGACAAATCTGTCAGCCTGCTTGATACCGCCTGCGCTCGTGTCGCGCTCAGTCAGAGTGCAACACCGGCGGCGGTTGAAGATACGCGCCGGAGAATTACCCAGTGTGGAACCAATATTACTTCGCTACAACGCGAAAATGCCACTCTGGGAAACTGTGAAAATCGAATCGCCGAGCTGGAAAGCGAAAAGGCTTCTCTGGAAGAGCAACTGGCGCTGCAAGAGGTACAGTGGGACAAAGAGCGTGAGCTTGTTGACCAAATTCACGATCTGCAACAAAAAATTGAAGACGATTTCCACGCGCGAATGAAGCCGCAACAAGAAGGCGAAGACGCTCCCCAAGCGCTTGATGATGATGAGCGAGAGAGCGTAAAAAGCGAGATAAGAGCGGTAATGGAAAAATTGTCTGACGTTCAGCAAGACGAACCGATGATTCAGGTGAATGTGGATGGCCAGGCCATTGCAGAAGTAGTTGCAAACTGGACCGGAATTCCCGTTGGCAAAATGGTTTCTGATGAGATCCAGTCTGTTCTAAAACTTGCGGATACTCTTAGCCAGCGCGTTATTGGTCAAGACCATGCACTGGAGACAATTGCACAAAGTATTAAAACCTCCAGAGCAGGCCTAATGGACCCACGTAAGCCCATTGGCGTGTTCTTCATGGTTGGCCCAAGTGGTGTGGGTAAAACTGAAACCGCTCTTGCACTTGCAGACCTGCTCTATGGCGGCGAACAAAATATCACTGTTATTAACATGTCTGAATTTAAAGAGGAGCATAAAGTATCTATGCTGCTTGGCTCTCCTCCCGGTTACGTAGGTTATGGTGAAGGCGGCGTTTTAACCGAAGCCGTACGCAGAAAACCCTACAGTGTTGTGCTGCTCGATGAGATGGAGAAGGCGCACCCTGGCGTTCAAGATGTTTTTTACAATCTGTTTGATAAGGGCACAATTAAAGACGGTGAAGGCCGCGATATTGATTTCCGCAATACAGTAATCATTATGACCTCTAATGCTGGCGAAGAGCATATCCGAGCCATGTGCGCAGCCAGCGAAGAAAAACCGGAAATCGACATACTGCTGGACAATTTCCGCCCTCAACTACTCAACTATTTTAAACCAGCATTCCTGGGGCGAACCACTTTAATTCCGTTTTATCCATTGGACGACGAAATTCTGCTGAAAATTTGCGCCATTAATATGCGCAAGATTGAGAAGCGCCTGATGGAACAGTACAAGGCCTCCTTCAGCTACGACGAAGACGTTGTTCTTCACATTGTGGGCCACTGCCAAGATAACGACACCGGTGCACGAAATATTGAAAACGTCATTTCCCGAAGCATGTTACCTGCGCTAGCTACCCAATGCTTAAGTAGAATGGCGGAAGGAGAAGAGATTAACAATGTGCACATTGCTGTTAGCGAAGATGGTGTTTTTAGCTATCAAGTCAGTTAAGTGTCTTTTGGCGTAAACTTTAGGACAAAAGTTTACGCCAACATTAACATTATGGTGTAAGTGAAATATGCAGGATCCAATAGGAGCATTACTACCTGAACCAGGAATACGGGTAGCTAAAAGGAATAGAGGCATTAAGGGGATACGAGCGTTAAACGTAATTCTATCCTTAGTGCTGCTGCTCGCCCAAGCAACCAGCTGGGCGAAGGCAGAGAAAAATGAGCAAGAGGACCAATACCAACAGGTACTGATACAATCTTTCCATTCTCTCGCCAAAGCGAAAATTCATTCCAAATATTTAGTCGACTCACTCTCAGCGCTCAGGCGAAACACCGAAATCGCGTTAGAAAGTGAAAATCACGTTTCCGCTATTCTGCAGCTTGAAGTCAACCGAGCACAGTTAAGAGAAAACATTTATGAGCCTGAAGTTGCAAGTATCTTTTCTTACATGCTTGATCAACAGGCTTTCGCGCTGGCGGATGAATTATTTGAATGGGCTCTAGAAGACGGGGATACGGACACCATTTCTCGCATGCACTATTATCTCGCCCACTACTATTACCAGCTGGGCAATTGGGATAAAGCTGCTACACATCTAAGCGCCATTGACAATAAAAATGCACTCACAGCAGATCAAGGCGACTACGCCACCATTATTTTTGGTGTAACACTACAAAACAAAAAAAAGCATAGAGCTGCCGTAAAGTTTTACGATGAAATAAAACCTGAGTCCCCCTACTACGTATACGCCCAACTCAATAGAGCCATAGCATTTATCCGACAAGGTTGGTGGACAGATGCAAAAATTGCGATAGATACTGCATTAAAAGCTGATTCCAGCAAACCCTCGGAAGAATTCGAGAACCGTTTACACCTTGTGTTGGGCTATAGCCAACTGCAACACGAGTTTTATCGTAATGGGCGGGACAGTTTCAGGCGTATTACCGTTGACAGCCAATATGCGGACCGAGCCTTGCTGGGTATCGGCTTGTGCGCGCTTAACCAAGGGGATTACGCCGGTGCACTAAACGCTTTTAACATCCTTAAAAATCAAAACAAGAATCATATTTCCGTTTCTGAGGCTTACCTGCTGTTTGCCTTTACCCATGAGCAGATGCATCAGACTACGCTTGCATCGGCACACTACGAAGAGGCTATCGCCTACTATAACGGAAAAATCAGGCTTATCGATCAAAGCCTCAAAGCACTGGAGAATACCAAAGTCGGGTTGAGCGCTGAAATTGAAAACCGCCTTGAAAAGCATACACTCGCCTTGCCAAAATACCTCCAGCTGCGCCTGCGCAACCTGGAATTTCTGCATTCTACTATCGAAGATGCCAAATTGAAGAATGCTATCGTATCTGCACAGAACCAATTAAACCAAGAGGCAAAGGACTACCTGCTTACACAGCTCAAAAGCGATAGAGGCATCCTAGTAAGCTACCTCAGCCAGGCCCAATTTGGCCAGACTAAACTATTCGACACGCAACAATGATAAGCAAAACGTCTTTACTCTCTCTCCTTTCAGCCAGCCTGCTTACTTTAGTAGCTTGTAGCAGTTCTGAAACAAAACAAACACTGGCAGATATCGATTTAAGCGATGACACCAATATGCAATCCAATGTGTTTGTTAAACCAAAATCTGAAGAAGAAATTAAACAGGCCTATTACAGCTATATTCGCAACGCCAGTAAAAACGATAAATCCAGGCAAACTGCGATTAACCGCATCGCGGCTATGGAGCTGAACTTAACAAATAAGATCCTGGCAGATTCTGATGTGGATTCAAGCGGGGAACTGGAAGACGAGCTATACACCCAGTCGCTGCATAAAGCCGTAACCTTGCTCAGTGAATCCTTGAGAGACTTTCCCGACGCCAACGATAACGACCAAACACTCTACCAGCTGGCACGAACTCAAGATCAATTAGGCAACTATTCCGAAGCTATTAGTGCATTGAACCAACTGGTTAGCAAATATCCTGAATCTAAATTCTATGCGGAAGCCCAATTTCGTTTAGGGGAACACGCCTTTATTTCTGGTGACTTTATTGGCGCTGAAGACGCATACACGGAGGTAATTCTTACACCAACGAATGACCGATTTTACGAAAAATCGCTCTTTAAACGTGGCTGGACCCGCTATAAACAGCAACTCTACCACGAAGCTGTTGATGACTACTTACAAGCACTTACCTATCACCAGTTCGATGAGCCCGAGCAACTAAATAAAACTGAAAAAGATCAGTTCGATGAATATTTTCGTGCAATAGGCCTGGTGTTTTCTCACCTGAGAGGCGCTGAGGGGCTAAACGAGTATTTCGCCGACAAATCGGATTTCCGCTATCTCTTCCACTCCTATACGGTTGTTGCAGATATATACCTGCAACAGGAGCGTTTCAGCGATGCAGTACAAACGCTGGAATTGTTTATGGAGCAACATCCTCAAGCAGCGGAAAAACCTCTGGCGCACCTGAGAGTGCTCGAAATCTGGCAGGAGGGTAATTTTACGGACAGGGTTAGAGAGGAAAGCGAAAAGTTGTATGTTAACTACAACCCCGGTTCAAGCTTCTGGACAAACAATAGCAATGAAGAGACGAAGAAAAAGCTGGAAAAACGCCTAAGAGAATACATCGTTCTCGTAGCCAACTATCATCACAGCGAATATCAGCGCAAGTCAAAAGCACGCGACCTTAACAAAGCCTCTTTATGGTACGAGCGCTATTTAACGCACTACCCCAATTTTGCAAAACAGGACAGCATCAACACGCAATATGCCAACCTATTGGCAGACACCGGTGATGACGGCAAGGCGATTGCTTATTTCGAAAATGCGGCTTACGACGGTGAGTTAATTCTGGATAAAAGCGCGGCCTATTCAACAATTGTGCTATCTAACAAACTTTTTGAATCCACTTCTGGCAAACAAAAATCAGACTGGCTGAACAAACATATTGAATATTCGCGCCGCTACCTCGAACTTTACCCCAACGACGAAAATTCAGCAGTTATTATTACCAACGCTGCAGAAATGAGTTATCGAGCTAAAGACTATGAGTCGGCCATTGCAATTAGTGAACTTGCCGCACTTAATCTCTCATCACAGCAATTATTTAACTTAAACAACATAAAAGCACGCTCATACCTGGAGCAGAAACAGTATGCCGAAGCAGAATCCGCTTTTCTGGACCTGTTACAGTCCAAGCGAATTCCAAGCTCTCAGGAAAAAGCCATTCAGAACAGCATTAGCTTGGCAATTTATCGACAGGCTGAAGCTGAGAAAAATGCAGGGAATACCGTGCTAGCGTTGAAACATTTCTCCCGCATATCAGAAAGTAACCCAAGATCTGAACTTGCACCCACCGGCCTCTATGACGCTATCAGCTTAGCTATGAAACAGGAACTGTGGAGTGATGCCATTTTTTATATAGAAAGCTTCCAGAAGCGCTACCCAGGCCACAAGCGCAACAAAGAGATATCTCGCCAGTTATCAGTAGCCTACCTTAAGTCCAACCAGGATGATAAAGCCGCTCGACAGCTGGAACGCTTAGCTCAAGCGGATGATAGCGCTGACGTTAAAATGGCCGCGCTGTGGCAGGCCGCCGAACTCTATGAAAAGCAAGAAGATGTTGCCGGAGCGATACGTTCCTATAGAGATTATGCACACACCTACCCTGCTCCTTACCCTCAAAATATCGAGGCGATGTACAAGCTTAGCGAACTCTATCGTCAAAGTGGTGACATTAGTAAACGCTACTTCTGGCAAAATAAAATAAAAAATACCGACAAAAAAACCAGTAATCGCCTTAAGACCGACCGCACAAACCATATCGCGGCGACGACTATACTGGATCTGGCCGGGCAAAAAACTGAGAGTTTCGATCGGATAAAACTCGCAGAACCTTTGGCCAAAAACTTGAAACGTAAAAAACAATTTATGCAGGAAGCGATCAAACTGTATGGACAAGCCTCCGCCTATAATCAGGCAGAAGTAACCACCCAGGCAACGTATTCCATCGCCAGTATCTATCTACACTTCAGCAAAGCCCTTTTGGACTCCGAACGTCCGGCCAGGTTGGCAGGAGAGGAATTGGAACAATACAATATTCTACTGGAAGACCAGGCATTTCCTTTTGAAGAAAAATCCATCGAATTTCACGAAACAAACCTCTCGCGGGTAAAAGACGGCACTTATAATAAGTGGGTGAAATCCAGCTATGAAAATCTAGTGGAGCTATTTCCCGTTCGCTTTTCTCGCAAGGGTAAAGTGGAGGTGTTTGAAAGTGAGTAAATTCAACATTAAGCTTCAGGAGACTGTAATTAACAAACTCAGTGCTTCGTTACTTACTGCAGTACTGCTACTTGCTGGCTGCGGCAGTCAACCCGAAAAAGAAAATGTAGAAGTCAATTTGGATGCCCCGCAAGCAAAACCAGCTATTGCCCTTGAAAGCTTTAACAGCGCAGACGAACTAAAATTCCGCAATGCATCCGAACTCATAAAAAACGGACACTATGAGGAAGCCATCAAACAGTTTAAAAAGTTGAGCGGCCAGAACTCACCGGCCAGTGCGGACGCCAACCTTGCTCTCGCCTACTATAAAATGGAAGACATGGATAAAGCGGCAAAACATATGGGCATCGCTCTACAAAAGAAACCGGGTAATGCTAGCTACCTTAGCCTAAATGCTCTAATCGCAATGGAATCCGGCCGCTTTCAAGAAGCAGAAAAGTCGCTAAAAAAGGCACTCTCCTCCAACAAAGATCACACGCTTGCCAACTACAATTTAGCACTGCTATACGATATTTATTATCAAGATATTCCTAAAGCCTACAACTACTACCTAAAGTATTTAAACCTAGTAAATTATGAAGACAAGGAAACAGTTCAGTGGGTAGAACAGCTAAGATACTCACTTGGAGAGGAATAATGAAAATTTTCCGAATAACGCCTGCACTGCTAGGGCTTTTCTTATCCTCGACGGGGGCGCTAGCTCAGGAAGACAGAGTTGAGCTGGATACAACGATTATTAAAGGCAACACAGAGCTTCCCAAAATTCTCTACGTGGTTCCATGGAAAGACCTGGATGGGATGTCGGGTAACCAACAAAAACTGATACTACACAGCCTGTTCGGCGATTTATTTGACCCGGTGAGCCCCCTCGCACCCGCAACATCACTCACAGCAGAAATTCAGCAACAGGAAAGCCCAAGCGATAAGGGCTTGGAAATTCAAGGAAAGAATTAAGATTCAAGCAGAGGTACACAGCGCGCCTTTACATTGATCAAGGCCATTTGCGAGTCCAGTAAGGCAAGCTCAAAGGCGGCAGCACTGCGTTGACGCTGTGTACCATTACGGACAATGGTCTTGCATGTTTCCACATTTACAGGCTTACCCATAAAGTATCGCTGGCCTGGAGACATATTGCTTCCATATTTTTCCCAGATTATGGCTAACCTGTCAGTATCTGGCCATGGCAAATGCTCATCCTCATCCAACGAAACATCTTCCATTTTTTCTTCGTCTATCTCAAATACAGTGATATCGGGCACATCTAAAACAAGCTCGCGCGACTCAATATCAATACCTGTGATAAAACAAAATGCCTCGGCGGACAAACGTGCATGCAGCGGGTTTCGCATCAGTTGAATAAGCCAGGTAACCGCCTGGGGATCACCAAGCGCAGCGGTGGCCTTGATCACCAGCCGCATATTCTGCTCATCCTCGGCGAGCTTGGAAATCCAAGCCTTAGCCACATCAAGAGGAAGCACTCGAAACGCCAGGGATATGGCTTTTTCTCTACACGGGTTTTCCGTTAAGACAAAAGGTTCCAGCGAATTCGCCAAACCTTTTTCCCCTAACAATATGGAAGACCATAAACTCCAAAAACAAGGCTCACTTGCTTCTTCACAATTTTCCCTCGCACTGAGCAAAGGAGCTAAATCTTGCCTTTTAAACTCCCCAATGCAACGCAGTGCGCGTGAATAGAGCGCTTCGTTTGCAATACAATCATCCCGCTCGAGTATACGATTAAGGTAGGCACCAGGGTCTTCCGAACGTAAACTGCAGGCATTGAGTGCAAGTGTTTTGTGGCGTAAGTCTTTACTGGAAAAGAATTTCTTTATCCATTCGTGACTGAATCTCCCCGGTAACCAAGCTAGAGCAGATACCAGACCTTTATAGGTATCGTCATTCAAAAAGCCAAAATCTACAGCCGTTTTTATTTTATCCATTTCCAGGCTTCGAAATGCCGTAACCGCAAGAACAAAAGCTTCGCCGCCTTCCTCAAAAGCACAAGCATCGATACAGATCGGCCAGGCCCGGGAAAGAGAAGTCATAATGCCATCGAGGTTGTTTTCAATGCGCCTTTCTAGTTCGGAAATTTCAGCGTAGTTATAGTGTGGCTGATTTACTGCATGCGAGCGCAAAACCCACAAAAAAGAGGCATCTTCTACATGCTGTTCCAAAATATGACGGAATGGGCCCACTACGCTTTATCCAACTCGCATTCTCTACTTAACGCTGCATTTGTATGAATATGTTGCCAATATTTGAAACCTGTTTGCCACAGGCGACTGCGGCTCTCCATACCAAATTTATTTTTAAATCATTCGGCTGAACAAGCACGGTTTCCATATTGAACGCTGCTACTTCTGTCCGGGACTTAAGCTCTATTTTTGAAACCAGACCAACACTCGGCAAACTAAACCGCAACTGGCCACCAGGGTGCATCCCTTCAATAAGGAAAGGTTCCCCTCCTTGTAAATAAGTGCCACAAACCTGATCAGATGGGGCACTCTGACAAAATCGACTATCAAAATCGTGCGGTAAAAATGGCGCTCTCGTTTGCTGCCATTGCTGGTCGTAAGTGCCCGCAAGAGAACGCCTTGGTAACCAGTGAGGCGCAATGGCAGCATACCCTACTGGCTCTGGCTCATCCTTAACAGAAGCAACAAGTTGATGGGGAGATTCTATGTTTGGCAGTGGAACACCTTCCATTTCCGCCGCATCTCTTCCACCTGCATACCCGGTACCAACCGGATTTAACTCATTCACCTTGTGCTCAGGACCACCGCCAAATGCTCGCTCAAATACAATGGGCATTTCTGTAAAAGGTTCTGGAGAACTAATTTTTCCTTTTTGCCAGGTTCTATCGCCAAATACTCGCAGTATTTTCTGCTTTTCAGCAAACGCCAGGCGTACATCCATCGCTTGAACACTGGTGCCAGCCGGAGCATAGGCATTGCCAATAACAATGACGTCTGTGCCGGGCTTACCTGTATGCATATCACTGGGAGATTTTAGGCTCGAGCTTGCAGCGTCGCCATGATAAATATCCTCAGCATTTAGCTCCACCTGCTCTTCAGACAATATCCAACCTTCCTTTGTAAGAGAAAAACTGGCTTTCACTGACACATAAAGCGTATCAACACCTGCCGCATTGGCAAATACCGTCGCAGAAGCAGCAAATGGCGTTGAATTTTTAAGTTGTAACATTGCTAGTGAGGGCGTCTACATTCATCGAGGCATTAATTAACTTGAACTGAGCCGCCGAGTATCCGGTTTACACCCGATGAGCGACTCACTAAATACTTCCCTCTTAACTGGATTTTTCCCGACTTACTGAGCGTAATACTCGCTTCCCCGCAACGAATGACGACCTCTTCTTCTCCCTCAAGAGTGAACTTACCCACTTTTTTATCGACTTCTACGCTGAGCTGCTCACTGGGTTCTGGCGTTTCGGTGGCTACCGTTTCGCTTGGATCTAAAATGGTATAGAGGGGGTTATGAATAAAACCAACCACTACTGGGCGCTCGATATCCTTATTCAAAAATAACAAAGCGGCCTGGCGCCCCACATGTTTGGGTAGCACAGAGACAGTGGAAGTGGCCACCAAACTCTGATGAAAATTCCCGGCGAGCTCAAAACTTACTTTTGGGTGCCCTTCTTCATCGATGCCCACCAGCGTAGCCAATACCAGCTCTCCGTCCACCAGAGAAGAGCTCCCCAACACACTGGTATCCAACAGCTCTTCTGAGCCCTCAGTTTCATTCATAAATAATTTCCTAGACGGTAGTATGGGTCAGTACAACTGCTAGTTAGCTGTTACCTTACTACCTTTAAGCACTACGTTCCCAGATCCTTTAATATTGATATTTTTTCCACTAATTGTAATGTCCCCATTGGATTTCATCACAATTTTGGCAGAACCCGTTTTAAGGGTGATCTGCTTATCAGCGGTCATCAATATTTCCTTTGCCTTAAGGCCATATTCTTTTGTAACTGTTTCCTGGTAGGCTCCAGAGACGGTCTCTTTTAAGTCCTTAGAAACGGAGATAGTCATTGACTTGCTAATGCTCTCACTATGATCGCCACTAACAGTCAAGGATTTATTACCGCCAATACTCTCGGAGTGATTCTTTCCTACACTAATCGTTTTGTTATTCCCAATGGATTCACTCTCGTCATTACCCACGGATTTATCACGATTATTCCCAATGGAGGAATTTTCATCATTGCCAATGGTTTTGGTACGATCATGGTCTACTGAGTGCGTTTCGTCATTCTCTACTTCCGAATCGAGATTTTTCTCGGCATGAATAAATACCTGCTCGGAACCCTTTTTATCGTCAAAACGTAGTTCATTACAATTGGACGCAGTCCCATCTAAGGTAGAGCGTGTTCGTATACCACTTTGAGTTTTTGACTCAAATGGCGGTTTATTTTTCCCGTTGTAAACGGTGCCGCTGACTATAGGCCTGTCAGGGTCTCCGTCAAGAAAATCGACAATCACTTCGTGACCAATACGAGGAATAAAGGACGCACCCCACTGATTACCCGCCCAACTTTGCATTACGCGAATAAAGCAGGAGCTGTTCTCATCTTTTTTGCCTTCTCTGTCCCAAATAAACTGAACTTTGATACGGCCGTATTCATCAATATAAATTTCTTCACCGGAGGGCCCCACCACCAATGCGGACTGAGGGCCTCTCATAACAGGTTTTTGATGTACAAGAGAAGGGCGTATGTGAATATCGCTGGGAACACAAACAAATTGATTGGAGTATGACGCGCTTTGATCACTCAAATAGTAACTTCTGTCTTGCGCATGGTGGTGAATACTGAGAATGGTGTATTCACCCTTTTCCGAAGCGGCATTGTGTTTTGCCAATGCAAAACGTCCACCCGCATAAAACGTTGCACAATTACTTTTTGCCTGAACAGTATCCCGAGAAGTTTCTTCTGCATCCAAGCGAACTTTTACCAGGTTACTTCCAAGGCTTGACTCATATAAACCCGGATACTCGTAATGCTCGTATTCTTTGTTTTTTGCGAACTTGCTCTTACTGGCAATGTTAGCCTTTAAATCCCGCGCGGGTGTTTTAAAGTCATAATCATTTAGCGTCCACTGCCCTTTTTTGAATTTATAGATATGCTCCCAGGAAAATATCTGGGTATCACTGGTGGTACCTTTAGAATATTCCAGCTTTGTCTCTGGAAGCTCATCATAGGCGTTCTTCTGGTCGACCAGCACAAGGATGTGCTTGCTTTTTTCATGCTTAAAGAAGTAAGCAATACCTTCTTCTTCCAGCAAGCGGGAAACAAAGTGGAAATCGCTCTCATTATGCTGAACGCAATATTCTCTTACCTTTCCCCCATCAATATTAAATTCAAAATCAGAAAAACCATGTTCCTGAAATATATGTTCAACAATCTCTTTAGTATTTTTTTCCTGGTAGATGCGGTGGTCATTCGTCTGCGACAAAAACCATAACCAAGGCACCATACGTAAACGATACTCACGAAAAGTTACACCGCTATCTTGAGCAGCAATCTCTCCGTAAGAAAAAGAATTGATATACCCGTGAAAAAACCGCCCCTTCTCATCTTTGATTTCAACTGCGCAGCTTTTGCCTACAATATCATTGGGGTCCACATCGAGATTTTCGGAAAGGACTGTTAGCTGAAACTCAAAAAGGCCTGAAATGTATTCATGACCATCGAAGTCTGTGAGCAGAAAGGTATCTTTGCCGAGAGAAAAATCGCTAACAGCTATAAAGCGATTATCCTGTGTAAACTGGCTCATATTAGGCAGACTCCCTCTGGATTATTATTGCCACTCTTAATCGTATTATCCCGACTATCTCGCAGGGCTTGCGTAGCAGCTTTGTGAAGGTGCTTGTGAAACAACACAGGAGCCCAAGAGCTCCTGTGTTTGCGACCAAGATAATAAACCTTGCGAGGGATTTATTGTGGCTTAGCGCCTTTAAGGTCATAACCAACACGTTGTGGGCTGGAACCTTTATTCGTTGCGTCGAAGTCGAGATAGTTAACTTCAATGCCACAGAAACTGATAGTGATGCTCTCCAAAGGATCGCCTTCTGAGCTAGCGCTTACAGAGTAGCCACTAACCAGACATTCAGTAAGAGTGTAAGTCATAAACTCAGTAACTTTGTCAGAACCCGTTTGAACAAATTTGACTACAACTTTCTTACCTTCGGATACGCTGGTAGCTTCCTGGAAAATGGAGGTACAAGAGTTATCGGCAGGCTTTGTAAGAGTAATTTCGCTGAACGCGGGACGGCTAGCTTCACGGTTAGCACAGTTACCTACTTCCATGGTCAAAGAGCGACCCACACCAAAACTGAAAGAATCTACAGACAAATGGTCTTTGTATCCGTCGGCGGTTACGTTGCCTTTAATACCTTCCCATTCAATATAAATAGCCATCAAAAAGTCTCCTATTACTTATTAAAATTCACCTTGAAAAAGTTGCGCGCCTTGGCAAACACTACTTTTTTCAGCTCGTTACAATGCTCACCAAAAAAATCTACTAATTAATGCCACGAGGCCAAGGTTGATGGGGAAAATCGTAACCTCTCCGTGTGACGACATGCACGTAACTGCGACGATGGTAACCTAATTCAAATGCGCACACAACGGACTGAATTGTAAAGATTTTTGACGCTTTTCAGCGGTAATTACTCAATCCCTCATGAGCAACAATTCCGGTAAATCCATATGAGGTTTTTGCAAGCAATCAAGCTGCAAAACTGCACGCCACATCACACCCGGCACGAGACTCAGGTCACACTTTTGCCTGCTGTCGATAATTTAATCAAGTGTGCACCATCTCCAATCGCCCCGCCTAAAACCGGACTTTTTTCCATCTTTCCGTTGATTGAAGTCAAATAGCTGAAGTACCATTGGGAGTTCAATACCGGCAGGAAAAAACACAACATATTGGGTGCATGCATGCCAGATACCACTACAAATAGTTCCAAAACCAGTTCTGAGACCTCGAAACCCGCGCTACAAGCAGCCTCCCTGGACATATGGGATAAGAAATACCGCTTAAAGGATGCGCACGGTACAGCCATCGACCAGAGCCTGAAGCAAACTTATCAGCGTATCGCTCACGCTCTGGCTCAGCAGGAAAACAAGCAGCAGAAGTACTGGGAAGAACGCTTCCTGTGGGCTCTCGAAAACGGCGCTATTCCCGCAGGCAGAATCATATCTAACGCGGGTGCAGAAGCCTACAAGCCCGCCACCTCCACCATTAACTGCACCGTCAGCGGCACCATTCAGGATTCCATGAAGGGCATTCTGGGTAAAAACCTGGAAGCCGGCCTAACCTTGAAGGCCGGTTGCGGCATTGGCTATGAATTTTCAACCTTGCGACCAAAAGGTGCCTATGTTTCGGGCGCAGGTGCTCACACCTCAGGCCCACTGTCGTTTATGGACATCTTCGACAAGATGTGTTTTACGGTATCTTCTGCCGGAGGCAGGCGCGGGGCGCAAATGGCAACATTTGATGTTCATCACCCCGATGTACAGGATTTCGTCCACGCCAAACGCGAAGATGGCAAATTACGACAATTCAATTTAAGCCTGCTCATTACTGACGACTTTATTCGTGCTGTAAAAGAAGATAGGGACTGGCCTTTGTCCTTTCCGCTCACAGAGAAAGACATGGAGCACAAGCCTCTCGACCTGAAAGACGAGGCAAGCGTGGTATGGCGCAAAGTCCCGGATCCGGACCGCTACATCACCAACGCCGAAGGGCTAACAGCCTGTAGAATTTATCGGTCCATTCCTGCCCAGCGTTTGTGGAATCAGATTATGGGCTCTACTTATGACTTTGCCGAACCGGGCTTTATCCTTATCGATCGCGTTAACGAAATGAACAACAACTGGTTCTGCGAAAATATTCGTGCAACCAACCCTTGTGGTGAGCAGCCCCTGCCGCCCTATGGCAGCTGTTTGCTAGGCTCGGTAAACCTGACTTTATTCGTGCAAAATCCTTTCACAAAAGAGGCCTTGTTTGACTGGGACCGCTTTAGAAAAGTGGTCGCTGTGTTCACACGCATGCTCGATAATGTAGTAGAAATCAACGGCCTGGCGCTTAAGGAACAGCAAGACGAGATATTCAACAAACGCCGCCATGGTATGGGCTTTTTGGGGCTTGGCTCTACCTTGGCACTAATGGGAATACCTTATGGCAGCTCAGCTTCAATAGCCTTTACTGAACAAGTAAGCCGGGAACTTGCCATCACAGGATGGAAGGAGGGCGTTGAACTCGCAAAAGAAAAAGGTATGGCTCCAGTGCTTCAGCAAGACTTTGAAGTGACCGACGGCATGCTGGCCATGCGCCCGGAAATGGCAAAGGACGGAATTAAAGTAGGCGATAAAGTGAGCGGCAGAAAACTACTAAGCCAGTACAGCCGCTATATGCAAATTCTCGCTGAAGAGGAGTCCGAACTTATTGATGCCATTGAAGAACACGGATGTCGCTTTACTCACCATTCATCAATTGCGCCAACGGGCACAATTTCATTGTCACTGGCGAACAATGCCAGCAATGGCATTGAACCCAGCTTTGCGCATCACTACTCTAGAAATGTTATTCGTGAAGGGAAAAAGTCGAAAGAAAAAGTGGATGTCTATTCCTATGAGCTACTCGCCTATCGAGAGCTTGTCGATGCGGACGCCTCACCCAATGCTCTACCGGATTATTTTTTGAGTGCCGACAGCGTTACACCACAACAACACGTTGATGTTCAGGCAGCGGCGCAAAAATGGATTGACTCATCCATATCCAAGACCATTAATGTTCCCACTAACATCAGCTACGAAGCCTTCAAAGACACCTACCTTTACGCCCACGAAAAAGGCCTGAAGGGCTGTACAACTTTCCGTTTTAACCCAGAAGCTTTCCAAGGCGTTCTGGTGAAAGAAGAAGACCTGGAAAACACCACCTACAAATTTGAGCTGGAAGACGGTAGTACCCTGGAATTAAAAGGCAACGAAATTATCGAATATGACGGGGAACAGCATACTGCAGCTAACCTGTATGACGCGTTAAAAGAAGGCTACTACGGAAAACTATAGGACCCACCATGAGCAACATTGTATCAATCAATAAAAAAATCACGCGTTTTTCTGTGGTAAAACCTGAAACAGAACAAAAGCAGGAAGAGCCGAAAACGCCCGAAATTGAGCACATGCATGAAAATGTTAGCCGGCCGGAAATGCTGGTGGGCGGAACCTACAAAATCAAAACACCGCTATCGGACCATGCGCTTTACATCACAATCAACGATATTATTCTCAACCCGAATACCGACCATGAGGTTCGCCGCCCTTTTGAGATTTTTATTAATTCTAAAAACATGGATCACTTCCAATGGGTAGTAGCACTAACGCGGGTAATTTCTGCAGTATTTCGTAAAGGTGGCGATGTCACTTTTCTTGCAGAAGAACTTAAAGCTGTATTCGACCCCAAAGGTGGCTACTTCAAATCTGGCGGCCGCTTTATGCCCTCGCTGGTAGCGGAAATTGGCGACGCTATTGAGTCCCACATGAAAACTATCGGTCTGTTACAGTCAGAAGAACTTTCTGACGCGCAGAAGCAAATACTGGCGGAAAAACGTAAAGAGTATGAGCAGAGTAAAGGCAGCACCTCCGAAGACGGAGAGTTTCCAGAAAGCGCGCAACTCTGCATGAAGTGCTACACCAAAGCCATGATTCTTATGGATGGCTGTATGACCTGTTTGAGCTGCGGCAACTCGAAATGTGGCTAGGCCTGGGCGGGCCGGGCAATACTAGAAAAACTGCCTTTAAAATCAGGGGTTTACCTCCATATTACAGGCACTAGGGGGGAACTTTTACAGTTCCTGCTAGACAAAGTAGGCATGCGCGTCATGCCTTTCTCCAATCCTTGCATTTTACTTGGAGCTTTGTATGATTAGCCGCGAACTGCAACGAATTGGAGTTGGACTATGCAAGAGCTATACACCCAAACAAGCACACAACAAACCTCTTCTATAGAGGTAAGCAAGGTATTACGTAATACCTACGCCCTGCTGGCCATGACCATATTGTTCAGTGCCGTTACGGCAACGATCTCCATGGCCATGAACTTCCCTTACCTTGGCCTCTGGATGCTGCTACCTTATATCGGCTTACTCTTCCTTGTAGAGAAAACCAAGAACAGCATCATGGGCATCTTCTCGGTATTTGCTCTCACAGGCTACCTGGGCTTAACCCTCGGCCCAATTTTAAACTACTACATAGGAATGTCGGGCATCGAGCCTGTAATTATGGCGCTCGGTGGTACCGCACTTATCTTCTTTGCCCTTTCCGGCTACATCCTTGTTACGCGCAAGGATATGAGTTTTGCAACAGGCTTCATCATGACAGGCTTCTTAGTTGCCTTTATCGCCATGATTGCAAACGCCTTCCTGCAACTAAGCGGAATGAGCATCGCCATTAGCTGCATATTCCTGGTACTGTCTTCGCTTCTCATTATGTGGCAGACAAGCGCGATTATTCATGGTGGAGAGACCAACTATATATCCGCTACCGTAACTCTGTACGTGGCATTGTATAATCTGTTCTCCATATTATTGAGCTTTCTCGGTGGTAGCAGCGACTAAGCTAGAAGCCTCGCTTCTTATACAGCGGCCTCGCATATGCGGGGCCGTTTTTGTTTTAGCTTTCGAGATAATCTTTTGAAGTTTCAAGTTATTATCAATGCCCATCCCAATACAGAGACAGCACAGCAGGCGCTGAATTTCTGTTTATCCGTAATAAACTCAGGCCACCAGCTTGTTCAACTATTTTTCTATGGGCCTGGCGTACTCAATCTTTTTGTAGATAAAAACGAACGAGCTTACCCAATAAAAAAGACTTGGGCGGAGTGTTGCAAGCATGCAATTGAAAGTGTTTGCTGTGTGAACTCGGTTGACACCTTTGCCCGAAAATGTGACACACAAGAAAACATCCATATTGCCGGAATGGCACAGATGATCGCTTCTGCCAGCGACGCAGACAAAACAATCACCTTCGGCCAGCAATTGCCCAATGAATAATTTAGTCCTCACTATTGATTGCGCAGCCAAAAGGAAGCAACTAAAAAACGCCTTTGATGCAGCGATAACGGCCCTTGTGTTTAACGAGCAATGTAGAATTATTCTGCTGATACCGGAACATAACGAAGAGATAAAACACTTAAAACTAGCCGCTCAAACCTGCCTGGAAAACTTTGGAACAGACAGCATTGACTGGTTTACCAAAGTACCGACAGAACAACATTTGAACTTTATGGCGTTTACCAACAAACCATGTTTGTCACTCAAACAGATTCAAACTTATTTAAGTGATGCACGTACGGTAATTAATTTTTAGGTTTTCTACTCACCATGCTTCACATACTAAACTTCGAAAACAGCAGCGATATGCCTTCTAAGATGGCGTTATACCCGGCATCTGGTGACCACTGCGTTCTACTCAATCTAACGCAATCCGGTGAAATCAAACAAGTCGCCAGAGTCATAGCAGAAAGAAAAGACATTCAGTGGTACACAACAGACGAACAACTCTTGGGCATCAGCGCTAAAGCCATCAACAGCGATGAGTTAGTATCCCTCTGTATAGAACACCACCCCATAAGCTCCTGGTATTAAACTATGCCCGTGTTTACGCAAGCAGAATACGATCAACAACTCACTCTAAAAACTGAATTAACTCAAGCGGAATTTACAGAGTTTTCACCACCCGCTCTGGAAGTATTCCCCTCCCCGCTCAAAAATTTTCGCATGCGAGCTGAATTTAAGGTGTGGCATTGCAAAACATCGAACCAAGCCCAGTACGCAATGCACAAACCAGGAGTATCAAAACAAGCTTTTACTATTGATACATTTCCTATTGCTTCTACAATGATCAATTCATTGATGCCTGCACTACTCGATGAAGTAAATAGCGACGAGACACTAAAAAGGAAACTTTTCCAGGCCGAATTTCTAAGTTCCACCCTTAACGAGGCACTAATTTCTCTTATCTATCATAAACCGCTTGATGAAACATGGGAGAGTAAGGCGAAAGCACTTTCGGCTAAACTAAACTGCTCCATTATCGGTAGAAGCCGAAAGCAGAAATGTTTAATTGGCAATGATTTTATCTATGAGGAATTTAAGATTGCGGAGCAAAACTTCCGTTACCAACAAGTAGAAAACAGCTTTACGCAACCCAACGCAAGCGTCTGTGAAAAAATGCTAAACTGGGCCAGCGACGCTAGTAAGGCGCTAAAAGGAGACCTTTTAGAGCTCTATTGTGGCAACGGCAACTTCACTCTACCGCTATCGAAAAACTTTTCAAAAGTACTGGCCACAGAAATATCAAAAACCTCTGTAAAATCTGCCATTCACAATTTAACAATCAATAACATCCATAATGTAGCTATCGCTCGCATGTCAAGTGAGGAGTTTACACAGGCCTTGAATCGGGAAAGGGCTTTCAGGCGCTTGAAAGACATCGATCTGGATAGCTACGCCTTTAGCACCATCTTTGTAGACCCTCCCCGAGCAGGGCTTGACCCTGCAACAGAGCAATTAGCAGCGCGCTTCGACAACATTTTGTATGTGTCCTGCAACCCGGCCACGTTGAAAGCAAACCTGGGGCACTTTTGTAAGACTCATAAAATCGAGCGCTTCGCTTTGTTTGACCAATTCCCCTATACCGAGCACAGAGAATGCGGTGTACTACTAAAGCGGCTTTAGGGGCGTAGTTCTTTTAGTCACGCAGATAATATGGAAATTGATTGCCTAAGGCCATTAGTCCCTCATAGAGGGTTATCCAAGCTTTCAATGTGCTGAAGATAGCTCGCCTTGTTTTCAAGTATTTGCCTGGCAGATTCAATGACAAAGGCTTCAAATACACCTTCGTGACTTAACCTCTGCTGCTCAAACTCTCGCTTTTGCTTCTTATCCAACGCTTTCCATTTGTCTAGAATCGGAATGTGGGAGGTTGCGGCGGCGAGTTGCTTAAATGCAGATAAGGGCTCAGCGAGCTCTTTACTTAAACTCAACGACTCCGAAAGCACCGAAATACGTATACTCGCTTCTGTTGCTGATAGTTGTTCTTGCAGAAAAGCCCGAGCGATAAATTCTATGCTTTCAAAATTACGCTTTCGAAGCTCCCGCTGACGCTGATCTAGAGCCAACTTTGCATTGTCACGTTCTTTCTTTTGCTGGTAGAGCTGCCAATGAAGGTATATAGCGACCAAAGAAAGAACTGCGATGAACAGGACAGCTAAAACAAGAATTATAGTCATAGGTTTATTCAGGAAAAATCATGGTCTGAGAATGTGTCATTTTTAATCATCGCTTTATCGTTCAGGCTTTCGTCAACAGACGCAGCAAGCAACTCCTCGTTCTTATATTTCCCCGGCATAGCGCGACTTGTTTTCGCACCCAAAGTTCTTAGGCTTTCTACTCGATTAAGCAAATTACCCCTTCCCGCGCTTAATCGTTTACAGGCAAGTTCGTGAGCCTTTGATGCCTTATCGATATTATTTCCAATCTCCTCTAGTGCCGTCACAAAAAGTACAAACTGGTCATAGAGCTTTCCTGCACTCTGTGCGATAGCTTCTGCATTACTATTCTGTTTTTCATATCGCCAGAGTGTTTCAATCGTTCTTAAGGCAACCATTAAGCTTGACGGGCTCACAAGCACAATATTTTTATCGTAAGCCTCGTTGAATATAGTAGGCGCTGCTTGTATTGCCGAAATATACGCGGCTTCTATTGGAACAAAAATAAATACAAAATCGAGCGAACGAATGCCCTCCAGAGACTCGTATTGCTTAAGCGACAAGCCTTTGATATGCGCCCTTAAGGAATCCACGTGATTTTTAAGTGCCTTGCTTTTTAACTCCGGCTCCTGTTCCTTGCAATATTGCTCATAATTCACCAGAGATACCTTGGCATCAACCACTATATCTTTGCCCTCAGGCAGGTGCACTATGACATCTGGCTTAAACGTCTTACCACTGTCATCCAGGTGCGACTTCTGGGTGTCATACTCCCTGCCTTTCTGCAGGCCGCTTTGCTCCAACAAGCGCTCAAGTATTATCTCGCCCCAGTTTCCCTGTGCTTTATTATCACCTTTCAACGCAGCGGCCAAATTATTAGCTTCGGAACTTATTTGTTGTGTTTGTTTTTGCAGTTCGGCAATTTGGCCTATCAACTGATTTCGCTGTGAATTTTCTTTGTGGTAAACATCTTCCACTCGTGTATTGAACGCCTTTAGCTGCTCTTTAAAAGGCGCCAGCACACCTTCCAAGTTACTTTTACTGGCGCTAGAAAACTGTTGCTGCTTTGCTTCGAATAACTTATTAGTCGCCAGTTCGAATTCATTAAACAAGCGGGATCTATTTTCCTCGATAAGGCGCTTTTCCTGAGCCAGAAGCCCCTTTTGCTCATGTAGTTTCGCTTCCAGGCTTATCGCATTTTCTTTATGAACCTGAGCATCTTTCAGCGAGGCCGAAACAGAATCTATGTGCTCACGCAACACTAGCAGTTCTGTTTGCAAACGGGTTATTTCTATTTCTTTCCGATGAAGTTCTGCTCCAAGCTCCTGCTGTTCTTTCTGAGTATCTTGCTGGTATTGCTCAAGCTGGCGTCTTTGAATCAAACTAGCAAAAAGAAAGGCGAGCAAAGCACTCACCACGGCACTTACTGCATAGTAGATGAATGGAATAAGTTGAATATCTGTCATAATTAAACTTTACTGACTGGATTGATGTATCAGCTTTGGTATTATTTCCCGTAATATTTCACTCTCTAGCTTATAGCAGCAATATAACATGGCTCACATAGCAAAAATATTGGTATTCGACTCAGGTGCAGGTGGACTCACCATCGCCAGGGAAATCCTTGCCAAGATACCTGCCTGCGAGCTGACATATGTTGCCGATAACGCGCGATTTCCCTATGGGCTTATGGATGATCGCGAGCTTATTGAACGAGTAAGCAGGCTCATGAAAGAACTTGTAAACGCACTGAATCCTGATGTAATTGTTATAGCCTGCAATACTGCCAGCACAATCGCCCTCCCACACTTACGCTCGTCATTTGACACTCCCTTTGTGGGAGTTGTACCCGCAATTAAACCCGCGTCAGAAAGCACCTCGAGCGGTGTGATTGGTATTCTGGCCACACCAGCGACGGTTGAGAGAGAATACACGGATCAATTAATAAGGGACTTTGCCAACAGCCATAAAGTTTTTCGATTTGGCAGTAGCAAATTAGTAGAGGTGGCAGAGAATTATTTATACTACGGCAAAATAGACAGGCAAGCCTTGCAGCTTGAAATAATGCAGCTGTGTAAGCAGGACCCTACAAATACAATGGACACCATTGTACTGGGCTGCACTCACTTTCCCTTGCTAAAAGAACAGCTAAGCGAACTTAGCGCGTTTAGCGCTATCCGCTGGATTGACAGCGGAGAAGCCATTGCACGCCGAGTACACTATTGCCTGGGGCAAATAGAACACAGCTCGAAGCCGGTAAACACCACCAAGCTAAGATTTGTTTATACCTCGAAGCAGACCACTGCAGAGGTGATGCACATACATCAACACTATCTTGCTAAGCAGCTAAAAAGCTCTGTCGAACACCAAATTCTGGATACGCCATGAGTCATTTCCGGAATTTGAAGCAAAAAAAAGCCCCGCACCTGCGGGGCTTTCTCATAAAGTAATACTCGTTAATTTAATTCTATATCAGCTTTTGAAACGATTTCCTGCTGAAATGCGCCACCCTCAAAACGACCGTTCTCACGACTGAGCTGTGAAACTAGACCTGCCAGCTGCTGCGCTTCCACATCCTCAATCGTTCCAGGCTGCTTCGATACAACACCGATTATGCGATAGCTTCCATCAGCTTGCATGGCGGTATCAAAAGCGGTGGCATCGGCTACCGGTGTTTGAAAGACCATGTTTAGCGTCAGTGGGTCTGCAATAGGATCGCTGCGTTTTACACCATCATATCTCGATACAGAGTAGCCCAATGTCTCTGCCGCTGCTTCTGCAGCAGCGCCAGCCTTAACTTGCTCAATAAAGCCATTGGCCAAGTCATTAAACAAAGCCTCTTCTTTCTCGGATCGCACCGCTGAGGTAATGTCTTCTTTCACCTCATCAAAAGGTGTTATATGAGCAGGCTTTAACTCAGCAAGCCTGAATACAACTGTTCGATCTGGCGCAATTTCAACTACGCGGCTGTTGTGGCCCTCGCTCAAAACATCCGGACCGAATGCAGCACTTCTCACCGCTGAGAATGCGCCAATACCAGACCTTGCTCCATCTCGACTTAACTCATCGGACACCTGCACTTCCAGACCCAGCTCAGCGGCTGCACCCGACAAGTCTGGCGCATCAAAAGTAAGCTCTTCCAGTAGCTCGAGGTTAGCCAGGTATTTCTCTTCAGCCCTGGCGCGGCTCAGGTCGGAAGCTATTGCTGCTTGTCTTTCCTCAAAGCTAGGCGGCTGGGTAACAGACTTTGAAACAATCTTGATAAAGTGAACACCGGAGTCGGTTTCCACTGGCGCAGAAACCTGGCCTTCTTCAAGGGAAGCCACAGCTTTTTCAAATGCTTCCGGGTATACCCCGGGGAGCATAACACCTAATTCACCCCCGAGCGATTTAGAGCCTGCATCCTCAGAATAGGTTTTAGCGAGTTCGGTAAAATCTTCTCCGTCAGCCAGCTTCTGCTGAATTTCGCTTATTTTTCCTGGGGCATCTTTGTTTTGCTTAACCAGGATATGTGCAATCTTTGTCTCAGGTGTTGCATCAAAAGCGGCTACCTCACTATCGTATTGTGCACGAATATCGTCCTCGCTCACATCCTCCAGTTTGGCCAAATCGTCCACAGATAGTTCAATATAAGACAGCGTAACCTTCTCAGGTACTTCGAACTCAGACTGGTTAGTCGTGTAATAGCTGTCTAGCTCTTCATCGCTAATGGCCACTTTGTCTTTAACTAAATCTCCAGGAATATCGACGGTGTAAAAAGACCGTTTTTCATGGATGATGCCGATAAGCGCAGACTTTTCGTCTTCAGTAACAAAACTTGAAAGGCCCAAGCCTGCATTCACTTGATTCATCATCAAGTTCTCAGCAACATCGGCGCGAAAAATACTGGGATTCATGCCTCTGCGGGCAAGAAGGTTCCGGAAGGTTTGCGCATCAAATTTACCATCAACTTGAAAAGCAGGCAGAGTCACGATAAAGGAATTGACTGCAGCGTCAGAAACCCCCATTCCGCCTCTCTCAAAAGCAGCCAGTAAGGCTTCTTTGTTGGTCAGTTGCTCTAACACCGGCTTGACGAGGTTTTCATCACTCAATGAAACGTCCGATGGATCGACACCCTGGCTGATACGCTGATCTTTATAATTGCGAATAGCCATATTAAGCTCAGACTTAGAAATAGTCCGGCCATCCACCTTGGCTGCATCAGTTCCCGCCACGGAACCCAACCAGGAGCTGCCCACTCCAGCAATAACCATGGGCAATACAAAAAACAGGATGATGACTCCACTAACCACCGAACCCTTTAAACTTTCTCTCACACTCTGAAGCATATACAACCTCAAAATTATTGTTCTATTGTTACAAATAAAAAAAGGCGCTTTTTACCGGCGCCTTTTATATCAACTACATGATTACTGACTGTCAATTATGCTATGGCCGTTAAGTGTGAACTTCTGCGGCTAACAGACATACTTGCTTGAGGACAACTATACACCTTCCAAATATCTTTATTTTAGTAATGATTCAAAAAAACAAAGTATTTAATCCTTGGTAGAGCCGCACTTAAAATTATTTATTTTTAATTTATACAAGTGGCAGTTCAGTGGCATGTAGAAAAAATCAATTAACCGCGTCTTTCAGCGCTTTACCGGCTTTGAAGCTAGGAATTTTTGCTGCAGCGATTTCGATTGGAGCACCGGTCTGGGGATTGCGCCCAGTACGAGCAGCACGCTCTTTAACCAGGAACGTCCCGAAACCGACCAGAGCTACCTGATCTCCTTCTTTGAGGGCTTGAGCGATAGACTCTGTAACAGCATCAAGCGCCCTGCCGGCGGCTGCTTTTGAAATATCTGCGGATGCTGCAATCGCTTCAACCAATTCTGACTTATTCACTTTAATCCCCTCTTCTTATTTGGATTAGATTTTAATATTTGTCTTTTGCACCCTAATCTCGCTAGGACCAGTGGCGGAGCCGCTTGATTGCGCGGGTCTCGGTGCAGTGCCAAGGCAACTACTACCTCGCAAAGAATTGCGATTTATACCAACTGCCTGAATACCGGTCAAGAATGAAATCGAGTATTTGCATTAGATTCCTATAACCGATCAATTTTCGACCAGATTTTCATAATTATCGCTTATAGGCTGCATACTTACTGAGTTTGTGCAAGCTTAATACGCGATAAAACACCGCTTATCTTCTTTTATTTCGAGCGAAAACGCCCCCATATTTTGAGCTAAAACAGGCGCACTAATGGGTGCTTATCCTGTTTTCTCCCTCCTGAGCAGTTTGAGCTTCCAGCTCTTTGTATTCTTCATCGCTATAAGGGGTAGGCATATACTGCAGTGCGATCTCAAGCACTTGATCGATCCATTTTACCGGTTTAATCACCAAGTCTTCCTTGATATTGTCGGGTATTTCCCTCAAATCAGCTTCGTTTCCAGCAGGTATGATTACGGTTTTGATGCCTCCTCGGTGAGCTGCAAGCAGTTTCTCTTTGAGACCACCAATTTTTAGCACCTCACCACGTAGGGTAATTTCCCCGGTCATTGCTACATCAGCTTGCACGGGGATTTCTGTAAATACAGACACCAAGGCAGAGCACATGGCGATACCGGCGCTTGGGCCATCTTTTGGCGTGGCTCCTTCCGGAACATGAATATGCAGGTCGCGCTTTTCATGAAAATCCGGAGCAATACCTAAAAATTGCGCACGAGAACGCACCACAGTCATTGCCGCTTGAATAGACTCTTGCATCACGTCACCGAGCGATCCGGTTTTGACCAAGCGCCCTTTGCCTTTTACAGCAGACGCTTCAATAGTGAGCAGTTCGCCGCCTACCTGAGTCCATGCTAAACCTGTAACCTGGCCAACCTGATCCTCACTTTCAGCCTTGCCGTAATCGGACTTTCTAACGCCAAGATAATCTTCTAGTTTTTCAGGTTGAACACCGACGGTGTCGACAGACTTCGATTTAACATTTTCAGTAACCACTTTACGGCAGATTTTTGCGATCTCGCGATCCAAACCGCGAACCCCCGCTTCTCGTGTGTAATAGCGAATGACATCCAGAATCGCATCATCAGCAATTTTAATTTCCGATTTTTTCAGGCCATTGTTTTTGACCTGTTTGGGAATCAAATATCGGCTGGCAATATTTACTTTTTCGTCTTCTGTATAACCTGGAATACGGATAACTTCCATCCGATCCAGCAGCGGGCCGGGTATATTCATAGTATTGGACGTACAGACAAACATAACGTCGGACAGATCGTAATCTACTTCAAGATAGTGATCGTTAAACGAATTATTCTGCTCTGGGTCTAGTACTTCCAGTAAAGCTGAGGCCGGGTCTCCGCGATGATCCATACCCATTTTGTCGATTTCATCCAACAAAAACAGTGGGTTTTTCACACCAACCTTAGACATTTTTTGCACAAGTTTGCCGGGCATAGAGCCTATATAGGTGCGGCGGTGGCCGCGAATTTCCGCTTCATCACGGACTCCACCCAATGCCATTCGTACAAATTTGCGATTAGTGGCACGGGCTATAGACTCCCCTAACGATGTCTTACCTACTCCAGGAGGCCCCACCAAACACAGTATCGGCCCTTTGACTTTTTTAACCCGTTGCTGAACGGCGAGGTATTCCAGAATGCGTTCTTTTACTTCTTCTAGGCCATAGTGGTCTTCTTCCAGAATTTGCTCAGCCCGCTCCAGGTCATGACGCACCTTGCTGCGCTTTTTCCACGGAAGGTTAACAATCCAGTCGATATAGGCTCGCACTACCGAAGCCTCTGCAGACATTGGCGACATCATTTTCAGCTTGCCAAGCTCGGCCTTCGCTTTTTCTTCTGCCTCTTTGCTCATGCCGGATTCAGCAATTTTGCGCTCAAGTTCTTCTGCCTCGGTGACCTCCTCACCCATTTCGCCAAGCTCTTTCTGAATGGCTTTCATTTGCTCATTCAGGTAGTACTCTCGCTGGCTTTTCTCCATTTGCTTTTTAACGCGGCCACGAATTCGTTTTTCTACCTGATACAGGTCTGCCTCGGCTTCCATCAGGCCAATGAGGTGTTCAAGTCGCTCTCGCACACCCGAGACCTCAAGTATTTCCTGTTTTTGCGCCAGCTCCAAACTCATGTGAGCAGCGACGGTATCCGCTAACCTGCCTGGGTCGTCAATGCCACTAAGAGACGTTAGCACCTCCGCAGGCACCTTCTTACTTAAATTCACATACTGCTCAAAGCGCGACATGAGTGAGCGGGTAAGGATCTCAATGTCCTTGCTTTCATCATCGTCTTTAGGCACCTCGGCGATCTCCGCCATGAAAAAATCTTCTTCCTCGATGATTGAAAGCACTTCAGCTCGTTGCCGACCTTCCACCAGTACTTTCACAGTGCCGTCTGGCAGTTTGAGGAGCTGCAAAACGCTGGCGATGGTGGCATAGCTGTAGAGATCATCGATGGTTGGCTCATCAACGGATGCGTGCTTTTGGGCAACCAGCAGTATCTGCTTATCTTCCGCCATAGCTCTTTCAAGCGCAGCGATTGACTTTGCCCTGCCAACAAACAACGGGATTACCATGTGTGGGTAAACAACCACATCGCGAAGGGGCAATAGGGGTAATCGGTTTTCACTTATCATATTTTCGGATTGATCCATTACAGACCTCGACTACGGATAATTCTGAGTTCTGGGGGTTACCCGGAACATTACAAGTGCTCACTAGCGATTAATCAGTCAAAAAAGGGGCTAACCAGCCCCTTTTCTCTACCCTGAATACGCCGAACCTTAGGCCTTTCGAGCCGCCTACTCTTCTGGCATCGCTTTCGCAGACTCATTGCCATAAACAAGCAAGGGCGCTGATTCACCTTTTATGACCGATTCATCTACAACCACCTTGTCTACATTTTCTTCGGAGGGCAGTTTGTACATGGTATCCAGCAGCACGTTTTCCATTATTGAACGCAAACCTCGAGCCCCGGTCTTCCTTTCCATGGCTTTCTGAGCAACAGCCTCAAGCGCATCATCGCGGAAGTCCACCTCAACATTCTCCATTTCGAACAACTTGCCGTATTGCTTAACCAGCGAGTTTTTTGGCTCCTTGAGGATGGTAACCAGCGCTTCTTTGTCCAACTCATCCAGAGTAGCAATGACCGGCAGGCGGCCGACAAACTCTGGAATCAAACCATAACGAACCAAGTCTTCTGGCTCCAGGTCTTTAAGGGTTTCACCCACGTTTTTATTGCCGTCTTTACTTTTCACTTCGGCACTAAAACCGATACCACCCTTCTCTGAACGCTCGCGAATGACTTTGTCTAGGCCCGCAAATGCACCACCACAGATAAAGAGGATGTTCGAAGTATCCACCTGCAGGAATTCCTGCTGAGGATGCTTGCGTCCACCCTGAGGAGGAACAGAAGCAATGGTGCCTTCTATCAACTTCAACAGTGCTTGCTGTACCCCTTCACCGGAAACGTCTCTGGTGATCGAGGGGTTGTCTGATTTACGAGAAATTTTGTCGATTTCATCAATGTAAACAATACCCTGCTGGGCCTTCTCCACATCGTAATCGCACTTTTGCAGCAGCTTCTGAATAATGTTTTCAACATCTTCACCCACGTAGCCTGCTTCTGTAAGAGTAGTGGCGTCCGCTATGGTAAAGGGTACATTCAGCAAGCGAGCAAGGGTTTCGGCCAATAGTGTTTTACCACTACCGGTGGGGCCAACAAGCAGAATATTACTCTTGCCCAGCTCAACGTCATCCTTACCTTTTTTCTTCTCACCCACACGCAGGCGCTTGTAATGGTTGTACACCGCCACCGCGAGTACCTTTTTAGCTTCCCGCTGACCAATAACATATTCGTCTAATGTCGCCGAGATTTCCTTTGGCACAGGCAATTTGTCACCTGCACCCTCAGAGGTACTTTCTTGGATTTCTTCGCGAATAATGTCGTTACATAAATCGACACATTCATCACAGATAAACACTGAAGGCCCTGCAATGAGTTTGCGAACTTCATGCTGGCTCTTTCCACAAAACGAACAGTAGAGCAGTTTGCCGCTATCTTCGTTATCACTACTATTGTCGGACATTAATTGTCTCCAACTGACTCTTTTCAGATCTTATACTTGATCGCTGCGGTCCCTTGCAGCAACTCAATGCTCTTGTGCTGCCACATCAACTACGACAACTTCTCAAATTCTAGCCTTATATTAGTCACAATTTGGCCATCTAAGGCCAAAAGTGTCAACTCGCCCCCTAAACATTGATAAACCGCAAAGCGAAGGCTTTAGCAATTTTCAATCCAGGTTTTTACGAGGAAGGCTGATCCATGGACCGACTTAACAGCACTTCATCAATCAAGCCATAGGCTTTAGATTCGTCAGCGCTCATGAAGTTGTCCCGCTCGGTGTCTTTCGCGACTTCGTCCACCGACTTACCGGTATGCTTGGCCATGATCTCGTTTAAACGCTCGCGGATCTTGAGGATCTCCTGAGCATGGATATGAATATCGCTTGCCTGACCTTGTGCGCCCCCTGAGGGCTGGTGGATCATAGTACGAGCATTCGGCAGACAATAACGTTTACCGTGCGCTCCAGCCGCCAGCAGGAACGAGCCCATGCTGCAGGCCTGCCCAATGCACATGGTGCTCACATCTGGCTTAATAAATTGCATGGTGTCGTAGATAGACATACCCGCCGTCACAGACCCACCCGGAGAGTTTATGTAGAGATGGATGTCTTTATCCGGGTTCTCTGCCTCCAGAAACAGTAGCTGGGCCACCACCAGGTTTGCCATATGATCTTCAACCTGCCCAACCAGAAAGATCACTCGCTCTTTTAACAGGCGAGAATAGATATCGTAGGAGCGCTCGCCACGAGCGGTCTGCTCCACCACGATAGGTACTAAAGAATTTTCGATCAAATTACCACCACCATAAACATCAACGTTTGACATAGATATTCCACTTAACTGTGAATTTTAGAGGCCAGATTATCTGTGGGTTAGATTAGTTTAGTCGCTAGACTTAGCTTGCACTAGCAAATGGCAGGCACTTGACGCTTGAAACGACAAGCTCGCTAAAAACTAACACAATGCTCTCATTATAGGGTCATAATTCCCGCAAACAACGGAGGCAGGCCAATCAATCTGCTATCAATTGCCAAATCGTACACGCTTTACCCAAAATGCTGTTTTTGCAAACCGAGTTGCAGTGCCAGAAACGAAACAGCCCCACTAAAAAGCGGGGCTGTCGGGAAGGATGCGCCTGAACTATTGTAAAGCTACTTATTTTCCGAAGGCTTAACAGCCTCTTCGTAACTCACTTTTACTTCACTAACCTTAGCACCATCGATAATAATCGATACTACCTGCTCCTCAAGCGCTGCAGCTTCAACTCCAGCGAGCAGCTGCTCATTGGCGTAGTAGTAGTTAACTACCTGCTCCGGCTCCTCGTAGGTTGATGCCGTTTCTTCTACCAGGGAGCGCACAAGGTCGCCATCAGCTTTTATTTCTTTATCTTTTACGAACTCAGAAATGATCAGCGCCAAAGCCGTTCTTCGCTCAGCCTGAGCCTTAAACATGTCGTCTGGCAACAGTGCTTTTAAATCCAGGTTTGCCGCTGACTGTCCATACTGCTGTACCATTTGCTGGCGCAATGCATTGATCTCGCTCTCGACCAATGCAGCCGGCAAATCAACGGGATTGGCTTCCAACAAGGCATTCATTACCTGCTCTTTGAGCTTGGCTTTTATGGCGCGCTGTTTCTCTCGCTCCATATTTTCGCGTACATCTTCGCGGAACTTCTCTTCTCCACCTTCTGTAACACCAAACTGCGTATAAAACTCATCATTGAGCTCGGGAAGCTTCTGCTCGTTCACTTCGTGCACAGTAACTGCGAAGTCAGCTTCTTTAGAGCGCAGGCCTTCCACTTGATAATCTTCTGGGAAGGTCACTTTTACCGAACCCTCGTCACCAGCTTTCATACCAGCTATACCATCTTCAAAGCCAGGGATCATTGCGCCAGAACCCAATACCAGTGTGTGCTTGGTAGCACTGCCACCGTCAAAGGCTTCACCGTCAATTTTGCCGTCGAAATCGATTATAACCTGGTCACCATCTGCTGATGCTCTGTCAACAGTTTCCCATTTGGCTTGGCCTTTTTGCAGGGATTCAATCATGGTGTCTACATCGGCGTCTTCAATATCAGCGTCGTAGCGAGTAATCTCCATTTCATCGAGACCCTTGAGCTCTACCTCTGGGTATACCTCGAAAGTAGCCACGTACTCAATATCATTACCCTCTTCCATCTGGGTGGGCTCGATTTGAGGCTGGCCGGCAGGTCGAACAGATTCTTTCTGAACCGCATCATAAAATGAACGCTGAATGGTATCTCCCAACACTTCCTGACGCACACCAGCACCATAGCGCTGCTTTACGACTTTTAAGGGAACTTTACCTTTTCTGAAACCGTTGATACGTACGGTTTTCGCGGCGTCTTTTAGTCGTTTATCTACTTCCTGGTCGACAACATCTGCTGGAATGCCGACAGTTAAACGACGCTCTAAACCGGATGTCGTTTCGATGGAAACTTGCATCTCGTTCCTCTTAGCTTTTCTGGGAGATTGTAAAATTGAATGGTGCGGTCGGAGAGACTTGAACTCTCACACCGTGAAGTACTGGAACCTAAACCCAGCGCGTCTACCAATTCCGCCACGACCGCACATTTGTAACCCTCAACGCTTTTCGCTCTTAACCCTTTGTTTTTTAAAGATTTTTTCTCTAAAAATAGTGTTTGACGTACGTTGAAGGGTGGCAATTGTGCCATAGAGGCTGTAGTGGTTCAACAAGCAGTTTTACATGTAGCATTGCAGCAGCGCTTCTGACTTAAACGCGCTCTACCACCGTGGTAATACCCTGGCCTAAACCAATGCACATGGTAGCCACCCCAAGAGTGGCGCTTTGCTGCTGCATTACAGACAGCAATGTTCCAGTGATTCGCGTGCCAGAGCAGCCAAACGGATGCCCCAGTGCTATGGCTCCGCCGTGCAAGTTAACTTTCTCGTCCATGACATCCAATAGTTCAAGGTCTTTTAGTACAGGCAAAACCTGAGCGGCAAAGGCTTCATTCAGCTCTACCTTTTCAATATCGGCCATTGCAAGACCGAGCTGCTTCAAAGCTTTTTGAGTAGCGGGCACGGGGCCATACCCCATAACGGAAGGGTCCACGCCCGCCAAGGCCATTCCCTTTATTTTTGCTATCGGGGTGAAGCCCAGGGAGCGGGCGCGCTCCGCCGACATTACCAGCATGGCTGATGCACCGTCTGTCACCTGCGACGAAGTTCCCGCAGTGACAGTTCCGCCCTTGGGGTTAAAAACCGGCTTAAGGGTCGCAAGCACTTCCACGGTGGTATCTGCCCGAATCGTTTCGTCATGATTCACCATAAACGGCACACCGTCGGCATCATGACCACGCATGGGAATGATCTCTCGATCGAATAAGCCTTCTTGCGTCGCCTTGGCAGCCAGTTGATGCGAGCGAGCGCCAAATGTATCCATGTCTTCCCGCGTTATTCCGTGCAGTAAACCCAGATATTCGGCAGTCACCCCCATAGCGCTGGATGCTTTGGCTACATGCAGACCCATGGCGGGGTTCTGATCTACCCCCTCATTCATGTCGATGTGCCCCATATGCTCCACACCACCCACAACATACACATCACCCAGGCCTGCCATGATATTGGCAGCAGCGGTGTGCAATGCAGACATGGATGAACCGCACAAACGGTTGATCGTCTGTCCGGGAATAGAATGGGGTAAGCCCGCGCATAAGATGCTGTTGCGGGCGATATTGAAACCCTGCTCGCCGCGCTGCATGACACAACCCCAAATAAGATCATCTATCTCTTGTGGGTCGAGCGCCTCATTACGGGCCAACAGGCCTTTGATGAGCAAGGCACTCATGTCATCTGCCCGCAGGTTTCGGAAACAGCCGTTTTTGGCACGCCCCATGGGGCTGCGAGCAAAATCTACGATAACTACGTCTCTAGCTTGCAAACTCATCTCATGCACCTCGCGTCGCAGAATAATAGGTTTTGTTATTGTCCAGGTGCTCCTGCATGCCAGCAGTCAACTGGTAGAGCGGCCCAAGTTGTTGCAAGGGCTTTAACATTTCTGCGAAGGCCTGCATGCCTATTTCATCCAGCCATCTGAATACGCCACCCCGGAAAGGTGGAAAGCCGAGACCGTATACCAAAGCCATATCGGCCTCCTCAACAGAACTGACAATACCCTCCTCCAGACACCGCGCTATCTCGGTTACCATCGGCGCCATCATGCGGGCAATTATTTCTTCTTCACTAAATTCCCGCGCTTGCGCAACATGGGGCTTTAGCAGTGTATAACTATCTTCCGTTGGAATTTTCTGAGGTTTGCCTTTTGCATCATTTTGGTAGTTATAAAAACCGTTGTTATTTTTTTGCCCCAAGCGCCCGGCCTCAAACAGAATGTCCGAAGCAGCCTTAAAACCTTTCGCCATGCGATCCGGAAAGCCCTGTGCCATGACTTGCTCAGCGTGCACACCAGTGTCGATGCCCACCACATCCATCAGATAAGCGGGGCCCATGGGCCAACCCCAGCGTTCCATGCATTTATCAATTTTTTGAAAATCCGCACCATCGCGCACTAGCATTGCGAAGCCGGCAAAGTAGGGAAATAAAACGCGATTCACCAAAAAGCCAGGGCAGTCATTCACCACGATGGCTTTTTTACCCAGAGCATTGGCATAGGCAAGGGTTCGCGCGATGGCGGCATCTGAGGTTTTTTCACCCCGGATCACTTCGACCAGGGGCATTGCGTGAACAGGGTTGAAAAAATGCATGCCGCAAAAATTTTCGGGTCGCTGTAAAGCTGTCGCAAGGTGCGAAATAGAAATGGTGGAAGTATTGGAGCAAAGAACGGTATCCGGCGAAATAGTGTTTTCTACTTCACGGAGAACTGCATGTTTAACTTTCGGATTTTCCACCACAGCTTCGACCACAATATCCACCTGGTCAAAGGTTTCATAGCTAAGCGTAGGCTGAATGCTGCTTAAAACTTGGGCCATTTTTGTGGTATTTATTCGCCCCCGCTCCACTTGCTTGCTAAGCAGCTTTGCTGCTTCCGACATGCCCAAATCCAAGCCTGCCTGGGCGATATCTTTCATCTTTATCGGCGTGCCCTTTGATGCGGATTGATAGGCGATACCGCCACCCATAATACCAGCACCCAAAACGGCTGCTTTTGCAACATTTTTATCGGCGCTGTTTGCCAGGGCTTTTGCCTTCTTGGAAACAATTTGGTCGTTAAGAAAAATACCAATCAAACTGGTAACGGTAGCGGTGCCCGCCAACTTAACAAAATGCCTGCTTTCGACTTCCAGCGCTTCATCACGCTCGAGTTTGGCGGCTTCTTGCATGGCTTGAATTGCAGCCACCGGCGCGGGGTAGTGATAACCCGCTTTTGCCTTAACGAATGCTTTGGAACTTTCAAAGCCCAATAACGCCTCCATGTCGTTCATCTGCAGTGGGGATTTTTTCTGACGTTTACGCGGTAGATACGGTAAGGCCCCTGTGGCAGCATCCGAGAGTACTTGCAGTGCGGCACTGCGTAATTTTTCCGGTGCCACTACCCCATCCACAACGCCGGCCTTGAGCGCAGCGTCTCCCTTTTGTTCTTTCGCAGAGGAGATCCACTCAATTGCCACATCGCTGCCTGCCAAGCGTGGCAAGCGAACGGTGCCGCCCCAACCGGGAATAATGCCCAACCGGGTCTCCGGCAAGCCTACTTTGGCAGCGGTGCTCATCAACCGAAAGTCACAGGCCAGGGATATTTCCATACCACCACCCAGGCAGTAGCCATTGATGGCAGCAAGGCTTGGAAAGGGCAAATCTTCAAGACGATTGAACAGTCCATTCACTCGTGCCAGGTAAGGCTTTATTGTTGTGTCGCCACTTGAAAAGACACTGCCAAATTCCCTAACATCGGCGCCAACAATAAATACGTTTTTGGCACTGCTTAACAGCAAGCCTTTTATGCCCTGCTTGGCCTCTAAAATATCGAGAACCTGCTGAAGCTCCTCAAACGTATAATTGCTAAACTTGTTAACAGATTCTCCCTGCATGTCGAACTGCAATTCGACAAATCCACCCTCTAGCTCACTGAGTTTGAAAGCCTGGCCATTGAATATCATGCTCACCTCTGCTGATGACGCTGGAAACCACCGATGAATTGAATAGTTATCACTGTTGAATCAGGATCAATTATCACCCATTTTCCAGTATAGGTTTTGTTATTTGCGATGTATGCCCTTAAGGCTAGCAGAAAACGAGCAAGCGCTCAGGAACGGCGGTCACTGAAGGATACCGAGATAACAACACATTCAAGCTCACCCTTGTTGGCCAGGCTGTGAGAACGGTGCAGAGAAAAATGAAAGCCCTCCCCTTCTTTCACCGTATATTGAGTGCCTTCCAGGGTTAGCATCAGCTCGCCAGATACCACCATGCCGCCCACGAATCCTCTGCGGATCATCCATTCAGAGGCAATTTTCGCGCCCGGCGAATAACACTGACGAGAGAGGTAAACGCCGTCTCGACCGGCTTCTGTTAAGGGCATAATGTGGTTTTCTGTGCCGTGCTTCTGTACTTTCACATAGTCATGAGCACGAAACACGGGGGGCTGAATTTCCAGGTTGTCGGAAAAGAATTCCTGCAGGGTCATGGGAATGGCGGCGAGAATTTTTTCCAGCGAACTCACCGAAGGGCTTACCTTGCCCTGCTCTATCATTGAAAGGGTGCTGTTTGTTACATCGGCCCTACGCGCCAGCTCCCTCTGAGATAGCCCCTGCTGTTTGCGCACAGCCTGGAGCCGCTCACCGGTTTGTCGGCTCAATGATATTTCGCTGTTTTCCTCTTCGGAATGTGCTGTGTTGTCCGTTTCCGAGCTCACAATGGCTCCTAAAATTCAAATCCTTCGTTAACACCCAGTTTTACAGCATGCTCAAAGCCGGGCAAGCAAATTGATTCTGGCGTGATTGAAATTTTTTCTTCGTCAATAAGGTTGTTACCAAACTCATAGATTGGCTGCAGAGAACCGGCATCGGCTAAGGCAAGGTAAGCTTCTGCTTTTTGACGGGTTGCCTGCTGCTTTTCCTTGAACAGTTTTAATTCCTTTTCACCATAGTGCTTGCTCAAGTATCGCTCAGCAATTGCAGGAGAAAAAACCGTAGCCGTCGCATTGTTACCACCAAAGCCTTTTGAATTGAGGAAGGCTACATCGGCCACACAATTTTGATCCGATGAAGATAGCGCCAGCCGCTCAGAGTACACATCCTCTGCCACTTTGTTCATGGTTTTAATGCCCGGAACAATATTGTGCACAAAAGTGCCCAGGCTCGCCACCAACTGGTCCCCACTTGCGGGACCAAGCGAGTGCCCGAGATAAGATTTTACAGCCGCTACCGGCCAAGAGCTGATTCCAAAGCCCTTTGCCACTTCATCAAAAATGCGCGACTCAGTCACCCGGTTTTGCGGTGTACTTGAGCCATGAGCATGAATAAAGCTTCGCTGCGTAACAGCCTCATTACCTAGCAGGGTTCTTGCCAGCCCAACAGCTTTGGCGAGGGTGACATAATTTCCAGCCCCCGGCGCTGAAATTGATTTTTTAAAACCGTCGGCATTTACATAGACACCGGGTACAGCGCCAAAAACCTGAGCGCCCAGCTCTAGGGCCAAATCATCAGCCATCAGCACAACATATTGGCTGGATTCCGCCAGTGTAAAACCGCAGTTTTCAGCAAAGGGGCGACTCGCGCGACGGTGGTCGGGGGTATCACTCAAGTGCAGGCCATCCAGCTTCAACAGGTCTGCATCGGTCGCCAGAGCACTCATCGCAGAATAGCCATCAATCACTTCGGGGATAATGGGAGCTTCGCTGGAACCCACTACCACAACCTTCGCCTTACCACTGCGAATGTCTTCAACCCCTTGCCGCAGGTTGTACAAAAAAGTCGCACAGGCTCCAGTTATACCAGCGGTTGATCCCACGCTGCCTAAGACATAGGCGTTGATAAAGTCGGCGGGCATGGTATTTAAACCCATGGCCAATTGCTTTGATGTCACTCGAGAAGCCAGCTGACGCGACTGCATCATGCCGCCAAAACCGGTGCTATCCAGCTGGGACATCACACTGCTGCAGTAGACAGCAACGGCATCAGGGGACACATGACTCATTATCGTCTGCCAGGGGATGCCCAGAGAATGAATGGCATCACTTGCCCCGAGCACAGACATTTGCAAACCGCGAGGATGATTTTGCGAACGATAATATTTGCTTGGATCAAAGCCACTGGGTAGCTGGCCAGCCGCTTGCACCGGCATTTTACTGGTGCAGCTTAGGATAAGCGTTTGATCGCTATCGATAGAAACCTGGTAACGCTTACCGCCATCATCCATGGGCTGCGCAGTCCAGTGATCGGGCAAAGGGTGAGGCAGGTCTTTACCTGCAATCACGAACTTCGCTGGGCTTTGCTCGTCTGCACGCAGGGTAATTTTTTTACCGGAGGGCGTATTGGCCACGGAGAAAAAATCAGGCTCAATTCTGCGAACCAAGGTACCGTCCAATACAGCCTGTTCGTCAAATGTCTCTTGCCCCATGAGCTTACCAATGGACTGCAAAGTATGCTGCCTGCTCTGCTGCCCCAGGCTTTCTAGAATCATGCGCTGAAATGCCTGATGACCCGAACTACGGCCCGCCGCGTTGTATCCGCCAAAACCAACAATGAGAGGTAATGATGCTGCCATAACAAACCGCCAAATTGGACAGAAAACCAATGAATAGGAAGAGATAATGAAACATCGACAGTTTATTGGCACAAACAAAGTGGTGCACGGCCATTCTGGCCAACAAACAGTGGTATATTGGCCACAGACTAAAAAGCGCCGAGGCTAAATGAAAGAACTAAGGATCACATTCCTGCTTTGCGACAACATGCTGGCCACCAGTGCCACACTGCCTATGGAGCAGCTTCAGGCCGCCCGAACCTTAGCAAAAGCGGGCGATAATAAAAAACGCAATCTCGAGCTGAAAATAAGCCTGGTTTCCACAGACGGTGCACCCATAAGAACCCAAACGGGCCTTACCCTCACCCCGGACGGAGACATTCATTCAGTTGCCTCTTCCGATATCATTTACCTGCCTGCCTTATGGCGAAACCCCGAGCCCATTGTTCGCAAAAACGCCTCCGCTATTAAGTGGTTACAAAAAGAGTTTGATAAGGGCAGCCTGCTCGCTGGAGTAGGCACCGGTTGCTGGTTCCTCGCCGAAGCAGGCCTGCTGGACAATAAACCCGCCACAACCCACTGGTATTACTTCGATCGATTTCAACAACAGTTTCCACATATTCAACTTAAAAGAAATCACTTTATAACCCAGGCCGGAGATATCTATTGCACCGGGAGTGTTAACTCTTTGGCGGACTTAACCATCTATTTTATTCAGCGCTATTTCAGCCGCAATATCGCCAGTCATGTGGAGCGGCATTTTTTTCACGAAATCCGAGGAGCATACGAAAGTTCCCGAGCCTTCCAGGAAACTCACAATGCTCACGCAGACGAAGATATTGTGCAAGCCCAGGTTTGGTTACAAGACAACTTCAACAAAGAAATCCGCCTGACAGAAGTTGCCGAACACTTTGGCATGAGCACGCGCACCTTTAACCGCCGCTTCAAAACAGCAACCGCCTGCACGCCCTCTGATTATCTGAAAAATATCCGCCTGAACAGCGCAAAAGATTTATTAAAAACCACCAATTTAAACGTAAGCGAAATAATGTACCGGGTCGGCTATCAGGATTCAGCCCACTTTACCCAGCTATTCAAGAAAAAACACGGCGTCACACCCAGCCAATATCGTACCACCGTAAGAGCCAAGCTATTCACACCAGAATATTGAGGAGGTTCCTTAAGGCTTTCGAAAAATAAATGCGTCGTCAGCCACGCAAAAAAGTTCTGCATTCCAACTGTTAGCCAAGTAATTGAGTGTGTCTATTGAGAAAAAAATAATATGCGTTGGATCATTTTTGTAGTGCCAGGATTTGAAGCGCTTTTTATTAATCACCAGCTTGGTCATTAGGCCAAAGTAGCCAGAGGGAACGATTAAATCCCAGATCAAGCGCAAGCTCTCAGAGGGCTGGCGCAAATGTTCCACAACTTCGGTTGCAGTAACAAAGTCATATTTTTTTTGAAGCACGTTAGCATCGCGAGCATAGAACTGATCGTACAATGCGACAAGGCAGCCTCTCTCTTCAAACATTTTCCCTAAAGCCGGCCCTGGACCGCAACCAAAGTCCAACCCCCTGGCGTTTTCAGGCAGGCCGTCAAGCAAAGGGTCGAACAAACGGCTTAGAAAAGTTCGATAACCAGGGTCATCAAGAGAATTCTGATGTTTATCGTATTCTGCTTTTTCCATTTGTTCAGAAAGATGGTAAGGCGAGGGAACAAACACCAGCGCACAGCAACTGCATTTATAGTAGTGCCTTCGTTTGTCTTGGTAGTAAGCCGTGCATTCAACACTGTGGCATAGAGGGCAGGAAAAAGAGCGACCGGTCATAAAGAAAAAGAGGCCTTAAAGGCCTCTTCCCAGGATACGGTTAAGCAACTTTGTCTTGATCTGAAACTTGCTTAAGCTCAGCCCGCTGCTCGATGGGTGCCAAACCCGCCTGACTGGAAATTTCAATAGTTCTAGGCTTCATTGCTTCTGGTATCTCTCTAACCAGTTCAATGTGCAATAGGCCATTTTCCAAAGCGGCACCAGTAACTTTTACATAGTCTGCCAATTGAAATCGTCGCTCAAAATTGCGCGCCGCAATACCTTGGTGTAAAAATTGGCGACTCGTCTCTTTTTGCTCTGACTTGGTACCAGAAACATTCAAGCTGTTCTGCTTGGTTTCAATGCTTAGTTCGCCTAATTCGAAACCAGCGACAGCCATGGAAATTCGGTATTGATCATCACCGGTTAATTCAATATTGTACGGTGGATAGCTGGGTTGACTTTGATCTGTGCGAGATAAACTATCCAGCATATTCGCCATACGATCAAAACCAATAGCGGAACGGTAAAGGGGAGAAAAATCTAAAGTACGCATAATTATATCCTCAATGTGAGCAATATTACTTAAGTTGTGTTCATCATAATGATCGAACGATAAAATGGCGCTTTACACGAGTGCATACACTGCCACTAAAAGACTTGTGCAGCGCCTGTGAGCCCCTTTTCAGCAAGCTCAATAGAGAGATAGGGTCAGAGAAAATTATTTCAAGGGAGAAAACAAAAACTTAGCTGAAATCTATATCCTTCAGCGCAGAAGCTACCGAGCTATGACAATAGCTAAAGTCTTGGGCGAGCACCTTTTCAGGCAATACCCGCTGCCCGCCAATCAGCAATTCTTCCGCCATTTGTCCGAAAACTAATCGCAACATAAACCCCGGTGTCGGCAAGAGTGCTTTTCGACCCAGGGTGTTCGCCAGCTGGTCAGCAAATTCTTTTTGTCTCACCGGCTCTGGTGCTGTCGCATTAAAGACGCCGGAGTAATTTTCATTGGAAATTGCTGTGGTAATTAATCGAACCAGATCACAAATATGTATCCAGGACATCCACTGCATACCTGTGGCAATAGGGCCACCCAAACCAAGCTTAAACAAGGGCACCATTTTCCTTAAGGCTCCACCTTTTGCACCTAAAACAACGCCGATGCGAAAAATACACACACGGGAACCCAAATCAGTGAATTGTAATGCAGCATCTTCCCACCCACTGCACAACTCTGATGCAAAACCTTGCCCCTTTTCACTATGCTCACTAAGAGCCTCGTCACCTCTTACCCCGTAAAAGCCAATGGCTGAAGCACTGATTAAAACTGGCGAATGTCCTTTCACCTTTACCGAGCGATAAAGGTTTTCTGTCAAACGAATACGGCTATCTAACAAGACTTTCTTGCGCTGCGCAGTCCATCGCTTGTCGGCAATGGGCGCGCCAGCGAGATTAATAACAATGTCAGGAACAATGTTTTCGGGAAGCGCACTATAAGAGGAAACAAAATTGATAAAGCGATGCCGGTGGTGGCTTGGCATACGTGTTTGCACATAGAGAGCGAAGTCCGGCTCATCTTTTAATAGATTGGCACCATCACAATGTCGCTCACCGCTAAAGATTGTTGACCTGTCCTTTAGCAGCGCTGAGCACAAGGCTCGACCGATAAACCCCGTGCCACCGTTAATGAACACGACCTTCGTGGCCATATTTTTTTTATCCATACTCTGTTTCCTCGATCCTGCACTCTTGCCACTTGAAACCCTGCTAATTCCCTTATTTTGATACGAATTAGCGCGCGGTACAGTAGCTTATTGTTATTAATTCACCTTATACCCAGTATGGCATTTTTGCCAACGGGTAATCATATTCTTTTTTTAATATAACAACTGCTTTAAATATTCTTAAAAATTACTTGAATTATTTTTGTAAACCGCGATGATTGGTTTGTGGGCCCACCTTTTATATTTCAATAGTCGTCACTGGCACTGATGGAGGTTTGCCTATGAAGTCAAGTATTAATGTTGTTTACCGCGATCTTGATCCTTCCGCAGCTCTTAACGCTACCATTCAAAAGAAAATTGACAAACTGCATCGCTATTCAGATTGCATACTCCATAGCCGAGTAGTTTTAGATAGCCCCCATAATCACAAACACAAAGGAAAAATGTTCCGCGCGTCTATTGAACTAGGCCTTGCTGGAGCCCCCATAACCGTAAGCAACGACGACCCTTCGGTTCATATTGCCGTGCGTGATGCTTTCGCCACGTGTGAACGAAAATTGAAGGAGGAGTCAAATCGGCGAAAAACCTCTCGCCATTAAATCCATTACGGTCAAGAGCTTGCTTCGCTATGCAGAACTGCGTGTGAGCAGCTCCTGATACTCAAATTATACTCTCTATCGAATGTGCGGAGGCTTGCCCGGCAAGCCCTTCGACGAGCCCTTCTGAGAGCCCTTCTGAGAGCCCTTCTGCGAGCCTCAAAGTTTCACGTGCATAAGCTCAGATTTCGAGCTAGAATCCGCTCGATTTTCGCCTACAGGCTCCATCCTGCCGGCGCTCAACAAGCCAGATCATTGTTAACAGCCACTCCTCCTTATGCCTTGGATGGGCCAGCACTTTGCGCGGGCTGTTAGTGTTTGATTTTTTACTCAGGTGAACATACTCCTTGAACAAACCATTTAACCAGCACTGGACCAAACAGCACGCTTCAGATCTCTATGGGGTGGATGACTGGGGAGCCGGGTACTTCGGTATCTCAGACAAAGGGCTTCTCACAGTCAGCTCCAACAACACAGCAAGCACACGCGACGTGCCGCTTCTGCAGATTATGCAGGATGTTAAAGAACGAGGGCTGGATGCGCCGGTACTACTGCGCTTCGAAGATTTGCTAGAACAACAGATCTGTCGCCTTAACGACGCTTTTAACGCTGCGATTGCAGCCAGTGGCTATAAAGGCGAGTACCGAGGCGTTTTCCCTATTAAGGTAAACCAGCAGTGCCATGTCATCGAGGAGATTGCGGAGGTGGGCGCGCGCTACGGCCACGGTCTGGAAGCCGGCTCCAAGGCAGAGTTGATTATTGCACTCGCCCATATTGAGTCCAAAGAGGCCAACATCGTATGCAATGGCTATAAAGATCAGGAGTTTATCGACCTGGGCCTGCAAGCTCGCAAAATAGGCTATAGCTGTTTTTTTGTATTGGAAACACCCACAGAGCTACCCATCATTCTTGAGCGCAGTCGCGCCTTGGGTATCAAACCCCTTATTGGTGTAAGGGTGAAGCTGGCCTCTGTGGTTGGCGGGCACTGGAATGCTACCAGTGGCGATCGCAGCATATTCGGCTTGTCTATAGCACAGCTGGTTGACGTTGTAGACCAGTTAAAAACAGAGGGTATGCTGGACTGCCTGCAATTACTGCACTATCACCTGGGCTCGCAAATACCCAATATTCGGGATATTCGAAATGGCGTGGTGGAAGCGTGCCAGGTGTATATGGACCTGGTTAGGGAAGGCGCAGCCATGGGTTTCCTGGACCTTGGCGGCGGGCTGGCAGTGGATTACGACGGCAGTAAAACCAACTACATCCACTCCAAAAACTACACACTGGACGAGTATTGTGCGGATATCGTCGATGTGGTGATAAGCACTCTGGACCCGGAAAACATCACACACCCCACTATTATTACGGAATCCGGCCGAGCCACCATCGCCTACTCCTCTGTGCTGGTATTTAACGTGCTGGACGTTGCAAGCTACACCCCTGGTTCATTACCCAGCGCCATACCCGAAACAGAGCACCAGTTAATACATAACCTGAAAGAAACACTCGAGCACATCAGTGTTAAAAACCTGCAAGAGTGCTACAACGATGGCTTATTCTACCGGGACGAAGTGCGTGAATTATTTAAACGTGGGCAAATCAACCTGCGCTCCAGATCCCTGGCGGAAAACCTGTTTTTAGTTATTCTCGAACGCATAATCGAAGTGGCGGAAGACGCTCCAAGAGCGCCGAAAGAAATCAGAAAATTACGCGAGCACCTTTCAGATATTTACTACTGCAACTTCAGCCTGTTTCAATCCCTGCCAGACGTTTGGGCTATAGACCAAATATTTCCCATCGTACCCATCCACCGGCTGGACGAAGCTCCCACACGCGAAGCCATCATTGCCGATATTACCTGCGACTGCGATGGGCGCATAGATCGCTTTACCAGCATCAACAATCCAAAAACCAGCCTGCCGCTTCATCCTTTAATTGAAGGCCAGGAGTATTACATTGGCGTATTTCTGGTGGGCGCCTACCAGGAAACACTGGGGGATCTGCATAACCTGTTCGGCGATACCAATGTGGCCAGCGTACGCTTCAACGAAGACGGCAGCTATGAGTTCGCCGATGAAATTGAAGGGGACAGTATCGCAGACGTGCTGAGCTACGTGGAATACAACCCGCAAAACCTGCGCGAGAAGTTCAGAAAAATAGCAGAGAGAGCCGTAAAACAAGGGCGAATTTCTGCCTCCGAAAGGCAAACCATCATGAAAGCCTTCTCTGCCAGTATGCAGGGCTACACTTACTACGAAAAAGAGTAGTGCACGCAAACCTGCTATAACGAATTTAATTTGAGGAAACCAACATGAGCAAAGTAATTATTGTCGGTGCTGGTGGCGTTGGTGGCGTAGTTACCCATAAGTGCGCTCAACTGGCCAATGTGTTTGATGAGATCATTCTGGCAAGCCGCAACGAAACAAAATGTAAAGCCATTGCGCAACAACTCTCGCGGGAGATTCGCACCGCCCAAGTGGATGCCGATGATGTTGCACAAATGACAGCACTGCTGGAAAAAGAAAAACCCGACCTGGTGATCAACGTAGCGCTTCCCTATCAGGACCTTCCCATTATGGATGCCTGCCTGAATGCCAGGGTAGATTACCTCGATACTGCCAACTACGAGCCCCCCAACGAAGCAAAGTTTGAATACAGCTGGCAATGGGCCTATCAGGAAAAATTTGAGAAGGCAGGCCTTATGGCTTTACTCGGGAGCGGCTTTGACCCCGGCGTTACGAATGTTTACACCGCCTACCTGCGCAAACACTACCTCGATGAAATCCACGAACTGGATATTATCGATTGCAATGCCGGCGACCACGGCCAGCCCTTCGCAACAAACTTCAACCCGGAAATTAATATTCGGGAAGTCACCGCAAAAGGTCGTTACTGGCAAAACGGTGAGTGGGTAGAAACCGATCCCCTGTCGGTCAAAGACAGCTATCATTTCCCTGAAGGTATTGGTGAGCGTGATATTTATCTCATGTATCACGAAGAACTGGAATCCCTAACCAAGCATTTCCCTGAAATAAAACGTGCCCGCTTCTGGATGACATTTTCCGAAAACTATCTTAAGCACCTGGACGTTTTACAAAACGTTGGCATGACCGGTATTGAACCCGTTAACTACCAGGGAGTAGATATTGTTCCGCTACAATTTCTTAAAGCGGTACTACCCGACCCCTCCAGCCTCGGCCCACTTACCAAAGGGCGAACCTGCATCGGTTGCGTGGCGAAAGGTATTAAAAACGGCGTAGAAAAAACCGTATATGTGTACAACATCTGCGACCATGAAACCTGCTACCAAGAAGTAAAATCACAGGCAATTTCCTATACCACCGGAGTGCCGGCCATGATCGGCGCAAAAATGATGCTGGAAGGCAAATGGAAAAAACCGGGCGTATGGAATATGGAACAGTTCGATCCAGACCCGTTTATGGAAGACCTCAATAAGTACGGGCTGCCCTGGACAGTTGTCGAGCTGGATACTACAGGGCTTAGCCGTTAATGAGTTTCAAGCAGCTCGCCCATGGCTTTGACAAGCTCGACCTACACTCTCTGCCAAGCCCCTGTTACGTAGTGGACGAAGCAAAAATCGAAGACAACCTTCGCATATTGCACTACGTACAGGAGCAAAGCGGCGCAAAGATATTACTGGCCTTAAAAGCCTTCTCCATGTATTCACTGGCCCCCCTGGTAATGAAATACCTCAAGGGGGTTTGTGCCAGCGGCCTCAACGAAGCAAAGTTGGGCAGAGAGGAATTTAATGGCGAGGTGCACAGCTACGCGGCAGCTTTTCGGCCCCAGGAGTTTGCACAGATTGTAGAACTCTCAGACCACGTGGTTTTTAATTCATGCAGCCAGTGGGCGCACTATAGAGAACAGGCTCTAAGCTATAAAAACAGCAAAGAGAAACTGTCCTTTGGCGTAAGAATAAACCCTCAACATTCCGAAGGTGAAACGCCATTGTATGACCCGTGTGCGCCCTGTTCACGCATGGGCATACGTATAGAGGATATGGCACAGTTAAATTTTCAAGGCCTGAGTGGGCTGCACTTTCACACCCTGTGCGAGCATAATTTCGACCCCTTGGCACGTACACTTGACGCCATCGAAAAAAATTACGGCCAGTATTTACACCAGGTAAACTGGGTGAATTTTGGTGGCGGCCACCACATTACCCGAGAAGATTACGACCGGGAAAAGCTCATCCATAGAATTAAAGCCTTCCGTCAAAAATACAATGTGGAGGTTTATCTGGAACCGGGAGAGGCAATAGCGCTTAACGCAGGCGTACTGGTTACAGAGGTACTGGACACCCTGCACAACTCGATGGATATCGCCATCATCGACGCTTCAGCAACCTGCCATATGCCCGATGTGCTGGAAATGCCTTATCGACCAGTACTCACCGGCGCGGCAGACGCAGGAAAAAAACCTTATACCTACCGGCTTGGCGGCCCTAGCTGTCTGGCTGGAGATGTCGTGGGCGATTACAGCTTTGACAGGCCTCTGCATGCTGGCGATCGTTTTATGTTCGAAGATATGGCCATCTACACTATGGTAAAAAACACCACATTTAACGGTATAAATTTGCCTGCTATCGTTGTGTGGGACAGCACAACGCAGCAAACAAAATCAATAAAACACTTTTCTTATAGGGATTTTAAACAGCGTCTGTCGTAGACTGCCAGCTTTCACAGCTGCATTCTGCTTAGATAGCTTTTGTAATGGATACAATAGAACCTACCTCAAACCACCTTGATTGCCCAAATGGTGAGCAAGCCTGCCCTATCTACGATGAGCTTAACTCGCTCAAACAGCAGGTGGACCAACTCACCCAGCAAGCCCATACGGACAGCCTCACAGGCTTGTTTAACAAGCGCCACTTCGAACAGGCACTACTGCAGGAAATTGACAGAACCCAACGTACTGGTCAGCCAACCACTCTGGTGCTGCTGGACGTAGACCACTTTAAAAGCATTAACGATGAGCACGGCCATGTATGCGGAGACTATGTTTTAAAATCCCTTGCAGACATCGTTCTTCTTTCCCTTCGCAAGCTGGACATACCCTGCCGATACGGCGGTGAGGAGTTTGCCATACTGCTTCCCTCCACCCCTCTGCTGGTAGCTTTACACGTGGCAGAGCGGCTACGCCTGATTATCAATGAGCGGGCATTCGAATGGGAGGGAAAAAAGTTAGAGATAAGTGCCAGCTTTGGTGTGGAAACACTACTGCAAGGCAGCAAGGAGCTGCCAAAAGAATTTGTTGCCCGCGTGGACCAACAACTTTACCGAGCTAAAAAAGAAGGCAGAAACTGTGTTCGGCACGGCACCGTTAAGCGGCGTACAGATCATACAGTGAGTGATACAGAGAAGGACTTACTCAATACACCGGGCAACTGAACGAGCCCTTCATCGTGCCAGGGAACAATCTAGCCAGCAAGCAATATTCAGCTTTAGCCTGTGTTCAACAAAAAGTTCTTGCTCAAACACAAACGCTGTCATTTAAACGGGCTCCAACGGTAAATTCATCAAGCAATAAATATGGCATTTCTTTTAGAGTTCAGCTACTACGGCTTATTCATTTCTGCGTTTCTTGCTGCCACTCTATTACCCTTAAGCTCGGAAGTGGCTCTGAGCGCTTTAATACTCGCGGGACATTCACCCACCTATCTTATTGCCACGGCCACAGCCGGCAATGTACTTGGCTCATTCGTTAATTATGCGCTGGGTTACTGGATAAGTATGGAAGCCACTAAGAGGTGGCTAAGAATGTCCGAACAAGAGCTTGCCGCTGCAAAGAAGCGCTTTGAAAAATACGGCCTACTCGCCCTTTGTTTTGTTTGGGTACCGGTTATCGGTGACCCTCTATCAGTGATAGCCGGCGCACTGCGCGTTCGCCTGATTTGGTTTTCTATCTTGGTCACGGCTGGAAAACTAGCGCGTTACCTTGTTGTCGGCTACCTTGCCCAGTTAAGCATGTAGACTAAAACATTCTTGATGTGCAGAGGCGGTACATAAGGTTTTCTGTACACCCTCCATTAACTTGACAACCATAGTTACCGGCTTACTATCAATAAGCCTATTATTCTTGCTGAAAATACAGGGACAACAAATGACAAATCCAATCGTTGCCGACAACAAACCTGCAAAGATTAACCTTACAAAGGGTGATGACTACTATTTTTGTACCTGTGGCCGTTCTAACAATCAACCCTTCTGCGATGGCTCCCACGCGGGCACAGCATTTAAACCCAAAAATTTTAAGGCCGAAGGCACCGGCGATGCCTACCTTTGCCAATGTAAACACAGCGCCAATGCACCCTTCTGCGATGGTAGCCACAAGCAATTCAGCGCAGAACAAGTAGGCAGCGAGGGGCCCGGCGTACAAATACAGGCCACAAACACACCTATTGCCACCGCTACAAAAGAAGAGCCTACCGTTGAATTTATCCATCAACTTGCGCGAGAGGGCTTATCCACATTAGGCCATCACGGCCCAATGACCTCCATGGGCGTTCCGCGCCACCAGCTACCCCATTGGGATGACTTACAAGTAATGGTTGCGCAAATGGCCACTAAACCATTAATGGAAGATACGCCGGTTGATACCGAACTAGTGATCGGCCCCAAGGCAAAGAAACCGCTAACACTTAAAATCCCCTTGTTCGTATCTGATATGAGTTTCGGCGCCCTGTCTGAAGAAGCTAAGCTCGCGCTAGCAAGAGGAGCCGAACTTGCAGGCACGGGCATTTGCTCTGGGGAAGGCGGCATGCTACCCGAAGAGCAACAAGCGAATTCACGCTATTTTTATGAGCTAGCCAGTGCAGCTTTCGGTTATGACGAAGGCTTATTAAAAAATGTTCAGGCCTTCCATTTTAAAGGCGGGCAAGGCGCAAAAACCGGCACTGGTGGCCACCTGCCTGGAAACAAAAACATTGGAAAAATTTCACAGGTTCGTGGCATACCCGAAGGCGAACCTGCTATCTCCCCGCCTACCTTTAAAGACCTTTCAAGCACCGCAGACTTTAAAAAATTTGCAGACCGAGTAAGAGAGGTGACAGGGGGTATTCCTATAGGGTTTAAGTTAAGCGCTAACCACATTGAGCAAGACATCCAATTCGCCCTGGATGCCAGTGCAGATTACATTATCCTAGATGGCCGTGGCGGTGGCACAGGTGCAGCACCGGAAATGTTTCGCGACCACATCAGCGTGCCCACCATTCCCGCGCTGGCGAGAGCCCGCCGCTATTTAGACCAACAAGGAGCAAGTGGTAATGTAAGCCTGATAATTACCGGAGGCTTGCGAGTGCCCATGGACTTTGTAAAAGCACTGGCCTTAGGCGCCGATGGTATAGCAATTTCGAACAGCGCAATGCAGGCGATAGGCTGTGTTGCCGCAAGAATGTGTAATACAAATAATTGCCCTGCTGGCATTGCAACGCAGAAAAAAGATTTACGTCAGCGCTTAAATGTAGATAAATCCTCGAAACAATTAAATAACTTTTTCCAAGCATCAATTGAGCTTATGCAAGTAATGGCAAGAGCCTGCGGTCATCACTCGTTAAGCCAGTTTAATAGCAATGACCTAGCCACCTGGCACCACCAAATGGCTAAGCTTTCCGGGGTGAAATATTCCGGCTATTAAACCGATGCCAGAGAGCTAAGCGCCCTATTAGAGCTGGTTGTAGAGCAGCTTGCGACGCGCCCACCGCAAGCTGCCAGCACTTTACGCGTCCAAATAAAACAAATAGACATACAGACTAAACAACAAAGAACTATACGGCGTATCCTGCGCCAAGTCAGACGCCACCTGCAGAGGGTTCTCTCCCTGAACAAGCATGGGCAAAGGCTGTATATTTGTCATCGAGCCACTTGAATATACCGCTACAGATTCTGTATTTTTGTTAATACCCACATAACTGTTCATAATTATTCCTCTTAAATCAACGATGCTCATGCTCAATGTATTAGCTAACGTTAAAAATAAAAAGTCGCATTTAATTTATCCTATGCTCGAATAAAACGAACATTATTATTTTAAACTGAAGAGTTAGTTTTATCTTCTATAGCGAATAGCGCACCCTTCTTTTAGCGGAAAAAGAGCAATAACGAGAAAATATTGGAAAAAGAGAAAAAGAAAAAGAGAAAGAGAAAGAGAAAGAGAAAGAGAAAGAGAAAAAAAATAAGGTTAAAAATAATTATATACCCAAAAAACAGCGCTTACAGGGCTCGACTGAGCCCTTATTTAATCACCAATATGGCTAAGCGGATTGCGTAAGCGCTGGCCGCCCCACATGCACCTCAGTTTCAATCTGCTCAACCAGGCTCCTTGGAAGGTTTAAGCGGTATGCAAGTGCTTCAAGATAAAATTTCGCATCGGTTGCACCACTATCCACAGCCAGATAAGAAGCCAAATACACATCAATAGCCGTTTCGGAGCAATCTACCCTCGCACACAGTTGGTCCAGGGACAACGGTGAATTTAAAGAGTCGAACACTAATGCTTTTTCATCTCTATCAAGATTAAGCTGTTCAACTTTTGTAAATACTCTGGCTCGCTCATCCCCGTCTAAATGTCCGTCCGAACACGCTGCCGCGATCATGGCCTGAACAATCAATAAGTTTTTTGAGTGAACATCGCTATCCGCTTCTCTAATATGAAAATTTTGCTCTTTAAGATCGCGCCATTGCTGCTTTATTGGCCCAGCAGCTGTGCTAGCCCCCTGTGACTGAGAAGACGCTTGATATTTAGAGTAGGCATTCCATGCAAGACCGCCAAGTGCAGCTACGCCGCCAAGTTTTAATGCGGCTCCAGCTCCCTTGCGAATACTCTTATTATTCATCAGTGCGCCACTAACAAGTCCACCAGCCACTCCACCCAGCACGCCACTGCTCGACAGGCCAGACACCATTTTTCCGATATTCATAAATTTGTCCTCGAGTTCGCTTTAACAACTCGATTATCAACAAGCTAACAGTAAGGAACAAACTGATTTTTACGAGGGCTTAGTTCGATATTCTCGATTCTAAGCATAAAGGCAGGCTGAGCGCGATTTACCCGATGCCTGCTCGGCAATTTGATTCTGATAAAAAGGAAGCAAGGAGCCGTAGGCCGGGTAAGCGCAGCGGCTTCCGGAGGAATTCAAAACACAACACGATCCATAATTTAATGCAAAGAAAGCAAAGACACCCACGCTAGCCCTGTTGAGATTATCAACAACACCTTTATGTTGTAAATCCGCAACTATAGTTTGGCATCAAATTAAAAAGCCGCGAGTCATGTCTAACAAGAAACACCTGTCCCCCCCAAACCACAATAGCCATTGGGATTTTTTTCCAGGTATTGCTGGTGGTAGGCTTCTGCGTAGTAGAAAGGGCCGGCTTGTTTTATTTCTGTAGTAATTTCAGAAAAACCCGCTGCCGCTATTTTCTTTTGATAGGCTTGCTTGCTGGCTTCAGCCGCGTCTGCCTGGGCCTGGGTAGTAAAATATATTCCGGAGCGATATTGTGTGCCAATATCATTGCCCTGCCGCATGCCCTGGCTTGGGTCATGAGATTGCCAAAAGCAGGTAAGCAATTTATCGATAGAACACACCTCGGGGTGGTAAACCACCAGCACCACTTCGTTGTGCCCTGTTTGCCCGGAGCACACTTCTTTATAGGTGGGGTTTGGTGTAGAGCCACCGCTGTATCCAACCGCGGTAACATGTACGCCATCTAGCTGCCAAAACTTGCGCTCGGCCCCCCAGAAACAGCCCAGGCCGAATATGATACTTTCGCTGTTTTCCGGAAACGGCGGCTTGAGCTCTTCACCCAGTACGGCATGTAGTTCCGCTGTCGCTATGGGGCTCTCTCTTCCCGGCAGGCATGCCTCTGGCTCAGGCACTTTGATCTTGTTTGCCATTCTCTGATTAATTCGTTCAAACAAGTCCATAACTACCTCCAGGTGGGTGTTCTTAGTCGCCGTCGTAATGGGTGTCCAGGTCTAACACAAAACCAGAGGCATTGTGTGGGTGCGGTGTAGACCATGCTTCATAAAAGGCGCCCAGCTTGTCTACACAACGTTCGGCCATTGTGGTGAATGTAGGGCGACCGGGGTCTGTGATCACTACACGAACGCCACCGGCTTGCTTGGCTCTGCGAACCAGTTTGTAGAGTGGATCTACCATCTGATCCCAGAAGCAAATATCTGCAGCAACGACAATATCGAACTGAGCTAAATCCTGTTTTCTCACCTTTTCGTAGCGGCATTGCCAGGTTTCCACTTCAACGCCGTTGATTTCTGCGTGGTGCTCCATGTAGGGGAACACTGTGTCGTCGGCGTCCAGGCCCGTTACTTCGGCACCGAAGGTCTTTGCACAGTAAATGCCGGCCAAGCCCCAGCCACAACCGATTTCAAGTACACGTACCGAGCGTGCTTTTTTCTTTTTCCCTTTACCCTTATGGCTTGGCAGCAGCTCTGGCGGGTATACGCTCAGGTAATCCATGAGTAGTAAACTGGACTTCCAAAACTTGTTACCGTGAATATTTGGTACACCCGCAGCAGTGCGTATGCGCTTGATGTCTTTGTGGCCATTGTTCAATATACGCAGCCCAAAGGCCTTTCGTTCATTTTTCGCCAAACCCAATTCCCCCTTATGTAAATCGGATACCTCTGAGCAAAGCAGAGATTTCCGCGCATTGTGGCAAAAACACCCGCGAAATCCCAGACGCTAAAGGTATAATCACCGCTTTATATCAGAATTAGTTACCAGGCTCGCTAATGAAGCAGTTCAAGTCCCCCTACTTCGCCGCCATTGACCTCGGCTCCAACAGTTTTCATATGCTGATTGCCCGCATTACGGATTCCCGCGTGGAAATCATTGACCGGGAAAAGGAAATGGTGCAGATCGCCAAAGGGCTGAAAAAGTCTGGAGAGTTAGACGAAAAAGCCAAAGAACGCGCACTCAACTGCCTTAGCCGATTTTCTGAGCGCCTGCGCGACATCCCCAAAGCCCAGGTTCGTGCAGTAGCAACCAAGGCTTTGCGTGCGGCTCGCAACTCGGGGGGATTTCTACAGAAGGCAAACGAAGCGCTGGGTGTACCTATTCAAATTATTTCCGGCTACGAGGAAGCCCGCCTGGTATACAGTGGGCTTGCTCACTCGGTTGTTAACGATCAGGACAAACGCCTGGTTATTGATATCGGCGGTGGCAGCACCGAGTTTATTATCGGGCAGGCGCAAAACCCTTACCTCATGGAAAGCCTGGGTATTGGCTGTGTTACCTACACAGAAAACTTCGAGTTAAATGCAGAGAAACTTTCTGCCAAAGCTATGAACAAAGCCTACACACTCGCCTGCAGCAAGCTGGAGCAAATACGTAAACCCTATTTGGAGCAAGGCTGGCAAGTGGTATACGGAACCTCTGGTACCATGAAAGCAGTGGCCAGCCTGCTGGAAGAGCAGGATGGTGGAGCGGTAATAAACCGAAAGGCTCTGGATAAATTTATAGAAAAATGTATTGCAGAAAAGTGTTTGCCGGCCACCAGCTTTTCTAAACCGAGGCGGGAAACCTTGCCGGCGGGACTTGCCATTTTACAGGCCATATTTGACCAGTTGCAGCTGGACAGCATACATATCGCTGACGCCACGCTAAAAGAGGGCTTGATTTACGACAATATAGGGCGCTTCAGCAATAAAGACGCACGAGTAGAAACCGTTGCCATGCTGCAGGAAAAATACCGGGTGGATACCCGACAGGCAGAGGCTGTAAGTTCCACGGCATTGCACTTGTGGCGGCAAATTGAAAACGATGGCGATTTAGCGGGTGTTTCCAGAACAAAAATACTTGATTGGGCAAGTAAATTACACGAAATTGGTTTGAGCATATCTCACTCTGTGCACCAAACCCATGGCTACTACATTTTACGTCATTCGGACCTGGCCGGATTCAGTCGCTATGAGCAATATATTCTGGCCAATTTAGTGCGCTATCAGCGAAAGAAGCTGGTGGCCTCCAAGTTTGAAGATATGGATAAAGCCGCCACCAAAGCTTTCTATCCTATATTGTTCTGCCTGCGTATCGCCGCCTTACTTCATCGGCGCAGAGAGCTCAATCATATTCTGCCCGCACTCGAAGTAAGCGGAAAAAAATACCATTTGAAGCTACACCCAAAATGGCTGGAGCACCACCCTCTTTCGCGCTCCACATTAGAGCAAGAGCAACAGCACTTGAGTAAAATTGGCATTGAAATGAGTTTTAACTGAGTAACGGGCCCCTATGTTTATCCGCTTGATCATTGCACTCGCCCTTCTTATGGTGCTTTTTTACCTGATGGCACGCTATAGGCGCCTACCCGAAAACAAACGCAGACAATGGATGATAAAGGTTGCGGTTGGCGCCTTCGTAGCAGTAATGTTACTGGGCGTAGTAAGCGGAAAAATGCATTGGCTGGGTGGTTTATTAGCGGCAGTTGTGGGCTTTGCAAAATTTGGCTTCAGCTTTATGGTGCGAGTGCTGCCGTTTCTGCGCATTCTGGGAAACCAGGGTTTCGGCAACCCGGTATTTTCTACCGAGTTCTTAAAAGTGCAGATTAACCTGGGGCAAAATAGCATTACGGGAGCTGTGATAAAAGGGCCTTACAAAGATAGCGCACTGGAAAGCCTAAACGACCAGCAGCTAGCAGAGCTGGAAGAGCACTACAAGAATCTGGACAACCGTTCATATTATCTTATTCGCGTTATCCGCCAGCGTATGGGTGGTGGCCGAGGGCAGCAGCAAAACCACAGCCAGCAGGATTACCGATCCGTTAGCGACCCCTCCTACGATGAAGCCCTGCAAATTCTCGGGCTGGAGGAGTATGTAGGTAAGGCCCAACCAGAAAAAGACAGGGTGGTGAAAGCTCATCGCAGGCTGATGCAAAAATTACATCCCGATCATGGTGGCAATGATTACCTCGCGTCTCGTGTAAATGTGGCCAAAGAAATTGTGTTAAAAAAAATAAAAACTTAAAAATACCAGGACAGCTGGCCAAAAAACGAGGCCCCTGCACTTAAGTAGTGTTCCGCTACATCCACCTGTATACCGCCAAACTCCGAGCCTTCATTACCCCCAGGTAAGTTAACAGACAGTACCAATTGCAGGTTACTGGCGAGGTCATGAGAAGAAACAAACTGAAATAGATAAGAGGAGTCGTTGAGATTGTAAAAAACGTTGGGTGTTACCAGCCACAGGGGATGCAATTCAATCGTCGCCGTGGCAGCGAGATAGTCCTTTGCCAGGTTAAAGCTTTCTCCCCTTTCCAGCCTTTTAAGTAAGTCCAGATTGGCAAGCAATGTAGAGGGGCTGTAATCGCCATCATCAATGCCAAAACCATTACGAAAATATTCCAGCGACGCAGAAATGTTTTTGTCGAACCACAACCAGGAATAGCTGAGGTTTGCCACTGCAGAAACATAATTGTCGAATTCCGTTTCTGTATAGACAATATCTGTACGAGCAATAGCACCGCCCAGTGTCCAAACCCCACCCAGAGAGAAAAGCGTATCTTCATAGTGCTTTGATAACAGCAGGTCTACCTCGTGCTGCCCCACAAATAAGTGATATTTACCCGCAGCGGAATTAAAGTCTGCGCCTCTCTCCCCGTCGAAGTCGCGCCGCCCTACCCAGACAAACTGGGCGTCGCTGCCGTTAGCAAACAAATGCTGGGCGTAGACCATGTCATCGCCCGTTTTATATTCTTTATCCACCGCAGTAGGGTCAAAGGGATTGAAGAAATCCATGGGGTTAAACAGTAAACCATTACCCCAGCTTATGGCCTGACGGCCCACTTTTAACACATTGGCATTGCCGCTGTAGGTAAGGTTCAGCCTGTCCAGGCGATGCACAAGCAGGGCTGAGTCCTGGTCGACAATGTAATCACTGAGGTTAAACAAACGACGGGAGTCATCAGGAAAAAAGGGGGCTATAAGCTCAAGGCCCTGCATTTGTTTGTATAGTTCTACAGAATCGCCCGTTTTAGCCAGTAGCTGATAATGCGCCTCGAAAGACAATGTGTTTTTTGAAAAACTGAAGTTAAAGCGGCCATCCAGATTATTATCCACCGTGGGAGAGTCCGTAAAATTACGAAAGTAACTGTCCTCGGGAAAGTTGGCCACTAAGGGCTGATATTTTAAGTGGCCACTCCAGTCTGTAGCACTTGCGGCCGAAACGGCGAAACATAAGCTAACAAGGAGATATTTACTGAAGCTCATCAGAGACAATTTTTCCGTCTTCCAGGCGAACCAGGCGCTTACAATGGGCCATTACTCGTTGATCGTGGGTGGCAATAACAAAAGTAACTTTACGCGTTTCGTTCAACTGTTCGAATAAGGCCATTAATTGATCGGCAGTTTTCGAATCCAAATTTGCAGTGGGTTCGTCGGCAAGTACCAGCTCCGGACTACAAGCTATCGCGCGAGCAACCGCAACTCTCTGCTGCTGACCGCCCGATAATTGAGCGGGCAAACGGTCCCCCAGGCCTGCTAGGCCAACCTCTTCCAGGGTTTCGCTCACTCTTTTTGCACGCTCCTTTTTATCCACGCCCTGAACCTGCATTACAAATTCTATATTTTCGCTGGCAGACAACACTGGCACCAGATTATAAGCCTGAAAAACAAAACCAATATTGTGCAAACGCATTTCTGCCAGCGCAGACTTGGAAAGCGAATGTACCGGCTGCCCGGCTAGAGTGATCTCTCCGCTGTCGGGTGTATCCAAACCGCCCATGGCGTTCAATAAGGTGGTTTTGCCCGAACCAGAGGGCCCCGAGAGACACACAAACTCACCAGACTCTATCTCTATGGATACATGATCCAGCCCGGTAATAGTCGCATCACCCTGATGAAAGGTTTTACATAGGTCTTTGCAGCTAATTGCAGTCATTTTTTATTCATCACGTTTTGTTAAGTGCAACAATGGGGTCATAGCTGGCCGCACGCCAGGCTGGTAACAAGCTGGCAAGTACACCCAATACAATCACAACAGCATTGGCTGTGACGACATCCTTTAAATAAAGCGCTGGATATAGCACACTGTTTGCCCCCATCATTTCCAGGCCCTGAGCAACACCGGAGACATCAATACCAGACGCAAAAGGCAGAATACTCAGTAGCGCAAGCGCATTACCAAATACCAGCCCCAGAACCAGCAGCAGGAATGCTTCACAGATAATCTGCAGTAAAATCAAGCGTGACTTCATTCCGAGCGCTTGCATTAGGCCTATCTCTCTTACCCTTTCGAATACCGCCATTACCAGTGTATTCACCAAGCCAAACGACAACGCCAGGAAAATAACCAATATCCAAATCAAAACAAAACCGTCCATCACTCCGAGCATGGTTCCCAGGTAGCTGTCTATTTCGTACCATGGCTTTAGCGCTACATTTTGCATTGCACTTAAGTCGCTCTGTTGCAGCACTCTCAGCAAGGGTGCACTGTTACGGTAGTCTTTTCCCTCGAACGCCACCTGGGATATTTGGTTTTCTGCTTTCAGCAAGGTTTGAATAGTGGACAAGCCTGCAAATACATTGAGCTCTTCCAGTAGGGCGACATCTTTGGACTTATAAATACCCACTATGCGAAAGCCGCGCTCCGCGATTTCGTTGTTAGTATCCTGGCTCATAATAACCACGCGCTTGCCCAAGCGCGTTTCCAGGCGCTCCGCTAATTTCGCGCCAATCACAATTCCTTTGTCACTGTCCGACTCCAGCCATCGCCCTTCAACTACCTGACCAGTATCAAAAGCAATATTGGCCTCTTTTTTTGCCTGCACGCCCAGCAATTGAATACCACGGACTTCTCTTTCGCTAGAGATGGCCGCAGGAATTTTTAACCTCATGGCCCAGGCGACAATTTCCGGGCTATTTAGTTGCTGTGCTAGTGTGTTCGACAATGCTGGGATGGTGTTCTCGATATTGGGATCATCTAAAAAATCAGGATGAAAAGCCTGGGCATGCCCCGGCAAATTGCGGATACCATTTTCAATAACATCATCTACCATGCCCCGCATCATGGCCGTCATAAAAATCATCGCCCAAACACCAATCACAATGGCCAAAAGCATAATCAAAGTACGGCGATAGTTACGCCACAGGTTTCGCCAAGCAAGGGTAAAAATAACTGTCAGCTGCATTTACACCGCCCTCATTGCCGAAACCAAGTGTATACGATGTATTCTTAGCGCCGGATAGACCGCCGCCAGTATTGAACCTAAAAATACAAAACCAGGGCCAAGGCTTAGGGATAAAAGTGATAGGCTCGGGTATATTCTTACCGGCATATTAAATTTGCTGGCCATCTCTTCCATGCCTGGGTAAGAAAAGCCGGTGTAACTTAAATACAGGGTAAGTAAAAATCCAAAAAATACACCAATGCAGAAACCCAGCCCCGCTAACATGCTAGTTTCGTTTATTACCAGCCAGCTAAGGCGAGAGGGCTTTAAACCCAAAGCCATCATAATGCCAAACTCGCGGGTGCGTTCCAGAACAGACATGAGCTGAGTATTCATTACACTGAATGCAACAAGTAACACTAACACCAGATACATAAATGCAGCGCTGGACATATCCGCCTGTATCGCCTGCCTTAAACCTGGCTGAAGCTCATTCCAATCCAATACCTCGAGGTTTTTATCAACAAGATTTTGCTGCAATTCTGTTTTCCACTGTGGCACGACATCCAGATTAGGCGCGGAGACCACAACCATATGGCCATTGGAGCCCATGGCAAAGGTTTGCTGAAAAGCGACAAGAGGGATTTGCGCGAGGCTACGGTCCAGCTCTGTTACGCCGGATTCGAATATACCCACCACCGTTACAATGGCTGCAGCGATGGAGCCATCGTAGCCACCGCCTAACAAGGTAATTTCGCTTCCAACAGCTACTTTTAAATTTCTAGCCAGTACACTGCCAATGACAATTTCCTGGGCATCTACTTTGTCCAGGTAACGGCCTTTATTGACCAGGCCGGGAATAGTCGAAACCAGGGGTTCATAGCGTGGCTCCACACCTGTCACCTGAATGCCAAAGGTACGCTCTTCACTGGAAGCCATTGCAAAACCCACTGCTCGTGCAGCAATGTTTTCGTTGTTTAGCAGAGTTCTGCTTTGCTGGGCCAATGCAATAGCACTGGGCACCACCTGGCGAAGTTTCTGTTCTTGCTGGTAATGGGGCGCTTGAATCTGTATGTGTCCGCTATAGGCCCGAAGACTATTTTCGATCATCATGCTGTAACTGCCAGCCTGCAGCGCAATCATAAATACCAACAGCACGTTGGAAAAGATCATCGCTCCCAGTGTGAGCCATGTTCTGCGGCTATGACGCCATAAATTGCGCCAAGCCATTTTTGCACTGGGGCCTACTATGGCTAATTTCACGCCCACCTTCTATTTACGCGGGTTACGGAGGTTGGAAAGAGTAAAAAGATTGTCGGCAAGCTCCACATCGAAATCGATAGCACTGGTTGCCATTTCTGTCCATTGCTCAGGGGTATCCACTTCGAACATTCGTATTTTTGTCGCCACGGGCCTGCCCCCCATTTCAGCAACTTCCAGCGCCATCATTTTTTTTACCAGAACACCGTCCTGGTCCCAGAACTGTTGCTCCATCATCACATAGTCATCGCGGATGACAAATATTTCTTTGCCCCAAACAACGGCGGCATCTTCATGAGGGACAGCTTCGATAACAAAAGTGGAGCGCCCCTGCTCTTTTATCACGTCTAATAGAGTGAGCGTATATTGATCAAGTACCTCTGTGGATTTACTGATGTCTTTATTACTAAAGTCACTGCCCATCCAGCTTTGCCCCATCATAGATGATGGCACTTTAATTACCCTGTTAATTTTTGGCGTAAAGGTCCATAGTTTATTGTCCACCTGCAAGGTGCCGTTACCCGCGTCTTTCTTTGGTTCTGTCACTCGAACCAGGGTCTTTTTGTCGCCCTTTGTCCAGGCTTTCATCGACATACTGCGTTGCCAGTCTTCACGCTTAATTGTCATGCTTATTTCAGATATCGAGGAACTACCACGCCACAAATCCATAGCAGCTCGAATAATTTTTTTGGCATCGGGAGGGGCTTGTGCGTAACTCTCAGCAGGACATAACGCGGATGCTAGCAGCAATAGCAGCAAACACATTCTGTAGGTTCTCATACGTTCTCCTAAGCAGAATATTTTTAGCCAAAAAGTATAACACTCCAGCTCTACAAAGGTTAAACGTTTAAGCCTTGTGTAAACGTTCAGCAGTTTTATACCCAAATGAAATAAAAAAGTTTTTGACGCGTAGGATGCTCGCTGTTACCAACGTTTAAGCAGTTGAGTACGAAAACTAGTGGTTTAAGCCTGTATATAGAGTGAGACTAAAATACTGGCGGATACCCTTTGCTCTCCAGCTCTTTCAAGATGCGCAACATGCCAAGGCATGCCTCTCGGGAGCAATTTAGTAAAGAGCAAGTGCTCGCATACACTGTTTGTTCTAGCCTTTAAGGCTAGAACGCTTCGCCCACTCTCAGATAAATAGCGCTATCGTCTTCACTCTGCGCCAGATCCACACCCAGATTAAGCTCTTTACTGGCGATGGGCTGCCAACGTAAACCCACACCATAACTTGTGACGGAATTGCTACTGGGCAAATGGTTAAAAGACTCCCCTATTTTGCCGGTCTCAACAAAGCCATTAACACCCCAGCGCGAAGCAAAGGAATAACGCCATTCGGCATGGCCGGAAAAGCTGGAGTTATCAAGGTAGCGACCCGCGGCGAAGCCCCTCAAAGGCAAGGTTGACAGCATATAAAAGGGAGGGTTTCCGTCAACGTCGCTTACGGCAATTTTGAGTGCAAGAATATGCTTTTGAGCCAAGGAAAAATACTGGCGGTAGCTACCAGAGAATCGCATAAACCGGTAATCACTGCCCCATTTTTCACTATCGCTGGCTAATGAGACCTCGGCATTAATACCCTCTGATGGAAAGTAGCTATCATCTCTGTTGTCGTAATTGTAGATAAAGCCAAGGCTTGATGTTACCGACTCGAATTCAATTGCAGGTACTTCTAGCTCCCACTCCGGGGGAATAAAAAACTCACTATCGAATTTAATTTTTGCATTGGTATAGAGGTGCTTAATACCGATGTAACTATTTTTTGCATAGGGTGCTCTTCGCATAAACTGCGCGAAGCTGATATTCGGTTTTATATTGTACCCTAATCGTTCACCTTCTGATTCACCTATGCCGTAGAAATCGAGATTGAGATCTGCAGCCCCAAATAAAACCTTCAGCCGGTACTTGTCATTGGCAAAATAATTGTCATGAAAAGCACCAATTACCTTGCTGTCCGAATTGGTATACATACCACCAAGCCCTGAAGTAGCCGCAGGGGTATCCACATCATCACCCACTTTTTTGGGGTGCAAGTAAAGCAGTACCGCTTGCAAGCCCGAACCCAACGTAGGGTTAGACATGGGAATGGGCACTGGTAACCACTTGCCTTTTTCCTGCTTCTGCACGCGTAGAGTACGCTCCAGGGAAAAGTCTGCGTTAGGAGTAACTTTCGCGTTTGCCATTATGCGACAGGGTACCAGCAGAACACCGACGAGCATCAAGTGAAGAAATACATGAAAAAACAGCTTAAAAGAGGCCATGGGAACGCCAGAAATTGCTAGAGACAAGGTGGTTAGACAGTTACAATACCGAAGCCCCCATTTCCATGCAACCAAGCCTTTAATAATTACGAAGCGAGACGCTCCCAGCAAGGATTCACAACAATGACCGTAAAAAAACTTAGCTCCACTGAAATCACCTTTGTCAACAATAGCTTGGAAGCGGCTATTCGTATTGGCCTGGTCTTTCTATTGCTTTTCTTGTGCTTTGATATTTTGAAGCCATTTTTGCTTCCCCTGCTTTGGGGAATAATTATAGCGGTTGCATCTCACCCCCTATTTAAGAGCCTTAAAGGCAAGCTGGGTGGTAAGAATGGCTTGGCAGCAACGGTGTTTACGCTTATTGCACTGACGATAATCATCGCACCGGCCACAGTGCTCTCCACAACCCTGTTCACCAGCGTTGAGAAAATCGCCACCGAACTGCAAAACGGCAAGCTGATCATCCCTCCTCCCCCGTCCAATATTGCAGACTGGCCTGTAATTGGAAAAGATCTCCACAGCAGCTGGACGCTTTTCTCCCAGAACCTTGAGCAGGCAGTACAAAAATTCGGGCCGCAATTAAGCAGTGCTGGCAACTGGGTTTTCGATCATATGAAAAGTGCTGGCGCCGGTGTGCTGCAATTCATAATTTCTATTATTATTGCTGGCGTACTCCACGCCAGTGCCAAAGGCAGCAAGCAATTTATTGAAAACCTCTCTGTTCGCCTTGCCGGTGATTCCGGTCTTCTCTACTGCCAGCTTTCTGGCAAATTAATTCAAAGTGTTACCTTGGGCATTCTCGGCGTCGCCATCATTCAAGCAATATTGGCTGGCCTGGGTTTTATGGCTGCAGGCGTACCCGCAGCGGGCCTCTGGGCATTTATCGTACTGTTTCTCGGTGTTATTCAGGTGGGTCCGATGATTATTATTCTGCCAATCGCCATCTATATGCTGGGGGAGCTAAACACCCTTCCTGGCATTGTCTTCTTTATCTATTCCCTCGCCGTTGCGCTGATTGATAACTTTCTGAAACCCGTACTGCTCTCTCGCGGTATCGATGCCCCTATGGTTGTGGTTTTCCTTGGAGCAATTGGCGGTTTTATTTCTTTTGGCATAATTGGCCTATTTGTGGGCGCTATCTTGTTGGTACTGGGCTGGGTACTGTTAATGGCCTGGGTTCACAGCGACAGTGAAGTCATGGCGGAAACCGCATTGGAAGAAGCACAAGAGAGCAAATAGTATGACTGACAACACAGCCGAGCAAGTATCAAACCAAACGGAAAAACCGCAAGAGGAAAAGCCTGTTGTAAACCCCATACAAAAATGGACCTTAAGAGTTCTAATCTTCGCGCTGGTATATTTTGTCTGGTATTTATTTGCAGACCGTATCACACCATCTACCAATCAGGCGCGGGTGCGAGGCTACGTTGTGCCGGTTGCAGCGCAGGTACAAGGGGAAATAGTAAAGGTTCACACGAGTATCAATCAGCTGGTGAACAGTGACGAAGCTATACTGGAAATAAACCCCCGAGACTATGAGCTGGCAGTTGAACAAGCCCGAGCCGAGCTGGAAAAAGCCATGCAGGATGTTGGCGCTGGCAGTGCGAGCATTGTGTCTGCACAAGCTGCAGTTGCGGCAGCTAAAGCACATTATAAAAGCATCAGCGCTAACGCCGCCCGGGTGTTCGAAATGGAAAAGCGGGGTATTCTCCCCCACAGCGACGGCGATAAAGCACGAGGCATGCTGGGTCAGGCAGAGGCCCAAGTGGCAGCCTCCGAAGCGGAGCTTGCAAAGGCCAGAGAAAGCCTCGGAAACACCGGTGTAGATAATGTAAAAGTACGCTCGGCATCGGCCAGGCTGGAAGACGCCATTATGGACCTGGAGCGCACAGTTGTTCGCGCCGCCTCCGATGGTGGTGTTACCAATATGAAGCTGGAAGTGGGTCAATATGCGCGAGTAGGAGAACCCTTGTTTACCTTCGTATCTACCCGAGCAATTTGGATAGAAGCGTTTATGAGGGAAAATAACATTGGCAATATCAAACCCGGCGACCAGGTAGACGTTGTACTTGATGTTGCCCCGGGCCGCGTATTTAAAGCGGAAGTAAAAAGCCTTGGCTTCGGCGTTAAATGGGATCAAAAAAGCCGCCCCGGTGAGCTGCCCGTGGTACAAGCTACAGGCGGCTGGATGAGAGACCCTCAGCGCTTCCCGGTAATTATTCAATTTACCGACCAAAGCTCTGCAGGACTTCGCAGAGAGGGGGGCCAAGCAGATATTATCGTGTACACCGGCGGCAATTTTTTACTCAATAGCCTTGGCAAAATCAGCATTCGCATAAAAAGCTTGATGACGTATTTAAATTAATGAACAGGCTCGCAAGAATCCCTTCGTTACCGGTGTGGCGCCTTAACTGGAAACCGGCGCACATTCGTACGTTACGCCTTAGCCTTGGTGTTACTTTGGCCATGGCTATTGCACAAGCCTTTGCCTGGCCGCTGGCCTTTATTACCCCCGTCCTCACCACCTCATTTATGAACGGTAATAAACCCTGCCCTGGGCTAAAGCAGGGAATAAGCTTGCTGATTGTGATCGTACTTGCCTGCATTGCAGGTTTAACCATCAGCTGGTTTTTAATCGACTACCCGGTAATATGCATGCTCGTTATCGGTGTGGCCCTAATGAATATTTTTTATCTTAACAGCGGTGGTTTTTCTCCCTTCTTGGTCGTGTTGTTGCTTATTTGTTGCACCCTGCTACCCCTGCTCGCCCAGCAAAGCTTTGGGCTTTCGCTATTGGTCGCCTTTGGCTTACTCTTTGCTGCTTTACTAGCCTTGCTGATCAATTGGCTATTACACGGCCTGCTACCAGACAACGATATAACTGAGCAACAAATTGAAAACGCAGACGCGCTCGAAGTACAAGAGGGGAAGCCTGTTGCGCAGCGGGTTAAAATGACGCTTACCAGTCTAATCGCGGTAATGCCGGTTGTGCTTATCGTGTTTACAATGGAACTCACCAACTCAGCCTTAATAATGATTTTCGCGGTGATGCTGGCTCAAAACCCCGATTTGCAAACTGGCTACAAAGGCTGTCTTGCCTTAATTGTTGGAAATACCTTGGGCGGAATAGTTGCAGGGGTAATATTCTCTATGCTTATTTTTGTACCCAGTTATGGCTTTATGCTAATGCTAACCTTCATCGTTGCGTCCTTATGCGCACAAACTGCGTTTTCTGATCACAAGCTTTCACCTCTCGCAGGAATGGTGTTATCAACGGTAGTATTGCTGGTAGGCTCGGCGCTGTTATCTGCGGATGCCACCGCATTAGAGAAGTTTGTTACACGCATATTGCAAATTTTAACCCTTACTCTATACATTGTCGGGGCCTTTAGTCTTGCCAGTATGGATTTCTCTAAGGCGTTTACTAAAATTGGGCTCAAAAAATCGTAAATTGCTAACAGCTTAATCCAAAACAGTGTGAACCCATGTAAATTGGGAAAACGCTAAATAGCGCGAGAAAAACAGCAAAACAAGGAAGCACTTGTGCGCAAACTCTTTTACTCACTGCTGCTACTGCTAGTACTATTCGTACTAACTCCTGCCTCGCTATGGTTTTTTTCACCACACTACGCAAAACCCCTCGCCAAGCACTTACTGCGAGACTATGGCCTTGATGTAAAAACGCTAAAACTACAGCGGCCGCAATGGAAACATATTTATATAAATGAACTAGAAGTGACGCTGAGCTCCGGAGAAAAACTGCTAGTGAAAGAGCTGGCGGTTAACATGGGTGCATCTATCAAGCAATTTGATATAGCAGTCAGCTCGGTAGTAGCCGACCTAAGCGCTCAGGCACACACAGAAAAAGACGCGTTTGAGCCGTCAATATCTAGCTACCTGCCAAGTGCTTTATTAAACAAGCTCCCGCAAATAAACGCCCATATTCATAATTTTGAATGTTTACAGTGTAGCCTTACCACGCTTACGGCGGAAAATCTTCAAGTGAGCCTTGGTGAGCAGACTGCAGCAGTAACAAGCAAGGTGACCATTGCGCAAGACAAGATAAGCAGCAGTGCTTATGCAAAGCTGACGCTTCAGCGTGATAATTCCATAACATTGCAAGCAAGCACTACAGAAAAAGCACTACCCTATATTTACTTAACAGCAAACATACTGCAACAAGGTGAAATAATCTCAGCAAATTCCCGGCTGAAATTAGATGAGCTCAGCCAGCTAGAAACGCTAATTGAGGCTCAATATGGCCCTGAATTCAGAGACATTGAGGGCCAGCTAAGCGCTGAAATCAGCGCTACTCTGCCAGACATTCCCCTGTCAAAACTGATGGCCGAGGGGGGCGTTTCAATTGAGGGCCTTATCCAACTGCTTCTAACTCAGCAATCTAAGGGTTTAACGGCAAGGCTGGACTCTCAATTCAGTGCAACAACAGAAGATGAAAGTATCAAACTGGTTCTGCAAAACGGCAACAAAAATAATGCCCTGCTTCATCTTCAGCTAAATCATCAAACCACAGAATATGACCTAAGATTAAGCAGTGAAACACCGCTAATAAGCACAGTGGGAACTGCAATCACCCTTGATAGAGGCAGCTCGATTTTAGCTGAAGTTGAAATGAATAAAGCTAAAGTCGGCACTGCCCTCTTAAGCCAGCCAGAGCTAAGGATAGTAATGGGCGAAGACAGCTTCAACTTTAGCTCCAAGCTCTTACTAAAGGCCGATATAAGTAAAGTTACCCATAGCTTAGCTTACGATACCATGCCACAACTGAAACAGGCAACGCTGGAATTGCCTGTGATCCTGGGCCTGGATGACGAAAACATCTATCTCACTATCGAGCAGAACGCTGTCTTCAAGGCACAAGAAATTAATGCTGACTTCGGCTCCATAACGAACCCCCATATTCAGCTACCCCGGCAAACCATTGAGATAAGCCGGACTGAATTACTGCCACGTTCTGTCTTACTGGAGATAAGTGCCGACAAAGCAGAAGCAGAAAATTTCCGCCTCTCACCAGTATCTATGAGCGTGAGGCTTTCGCAGCATGATGATCGCTTTCAAACTGAGTTAAGCAACCAGCAACTCGCCATCAACCTGGCAGATGCCAACGACGACTACCACATCCCCCCCTACACTCTCACAGCACTTTCTGAAACCATCGCTAAGGGTGAGGGCTTCTCTCAGCTGCTGGACGAAAACGCCAGCATAGACATCAAGCTGCTGAATCAATGTGGAGAAACACTCAGCACTGGCAGCCTGAAAGGTTTTCGTCATCTGCAATTGAACAGCCAGCGTACTTTTTACGGGCACAATAGTTTGGCGAACTGGCTAGACATGAAATTTGCCAACGACATCGTCAGCGGTAACGCGGACCTTGGGCTAAAATGGGATATGGAGTCCGCCTCTGGGCCCATTATAGGTTTTAGGCTAAACAACGCCTATGCTGAGGGCACACTTGGTAGCTTTGATGATATTCAGCTTTCGTTCAGTAATATCGATGCAAAATTAGCAGACGAATTCACATTAAAGCTGGGAATAAAGACCTTGAACATGGGAACTGATATTTCAGACCTTGAGGCAGACCTTAAACTAGTGGCAGGCGCAGAGACAAGAGCCCTCGCCATCCACTCATTTACAGCCTCAGTATTTGACGGAAAGATCAGCACAGAAAATCAGCACTGGCAACAGGGGCAGGATGCTGAAATCACTGTTGATATAGAAGGCATCGATTTAGCACAAATTGTTCAAAGCCAGGGTATTGAAGGCCTGAACATCAATGGAAGCCTTAGCGGACACCAACCTGTTTCTATTTCTGCTGATGGCGAGTTTTCGCTAAGTAAGGGCACACTACTTAATACGCGCGATGGAGTGATCAGCTACACTAGCGTGTTGAGCGACGATGCAAGCCTGAATGCTCAGCTAAAACTTACTTTAGATGTACTTAAAAATTTTCACTATCACAAACTTGAAACGGAAACCGGATATGCCGATAGCAATCTAATGCTGCGCTCAAAAATTTCGGGTACCAACCCGGATATCCCCGGAGGGCAGGAAATCGAGCTAAATTTGAATACAGAAGTACCTTTACTTTCATCAATTCAATTGATGCGCTTAAGAGCAGGACTGGAAGCTTATTTTGAAAAAACCTTTGATCGAACCGCAGGAAGTGAGAACACCGCTTTCTGCAAAAACTCATACTAGGAGAACTACAATGCGTATTATTGCGCTGGGCATACCCCTGCTACTACTGCTCACTTTTGCGGCCTGTAGCCCAACGGTTAGAGTGGAACCGTCGGACAAACCCATAACCATCAACCTAAACGTAAAAATCGAGCACGAAATTCGCATTAAAGTTGATAAAGAATTGGATTCAATCCTGTCTGATGATTCCGGACTATTTTAGGAGGACGATATGAAAGCACTACAAAATATTATAATTACCCTGCTGGCCACCGCATTTATTGTACTGCCTGCCCATGCCATTTCCCTACAGGACGCCAAAAGCCAGGGCCTGGTGGGAGAAATGGCCACCGGCTATTTGGGCTCACCTAAGGGGCAGGCTTCCTCGGAAGCCGCAGCACTCATTAAAGACATAAACAGTAAACGCAAAGCCAAATACATGGAGATAGCTAAAAGCCAAGGTATTTCCCTGGAGGCAGTCGAAAACCTGGCCGGCAAAAAAGCGTTTGAGAAAACAGCAGCCGGGCACTATATCAATGTGCCAGGTGTTGGGTGGAAAAAGAAGTAAGGTTCTAATTTTAATCGCTAAAGAGAAAAAGGGGATCTCTCCCCTTTTCTCTTTTTTTAATTTCGCCTTTGAGCTGAGGGAAGCGAAAGCCCCGGGCCCTGCTACTTTTTCTTGGATTCGCCTTTGCTCTTGTAGCTGAACTTCTGACCACCCAAAGATGCCTCATACATTAGACCGCCTTTAGCATAGGTAAAGACAACCATATTGTTGACCCATTCCGCGGTTTGCTTGCCTGCGTCACCTTTTGAGGTGGCACCAGCGGTATTCCCTGTTGTTCCGGCTGCCGCCCCGGCAGAGGCTTTTATTGCCACCGCAGTGGCTTGTGCGCCAAACTCGAATTCACCCGAAGTAAACTTATCGAAAGATTTTTTGTTTTCAAACAGAATAATTTGACTGTAGGCTTGGCCTCCAGCCTGGAAACCTATGGTTATTTGAGTCATTTTTGTTGTGCCGGTTTCGGTGCCGCTTTTATAGACCCGGCCCTTTCCGTGAGCACCGCCAATACCGAGGCCTCCTTTACCAATGGTTGGGAACAAGGCGTAGCCATAAGCCTTAGATAAGAACTTTTGTACTATGGGGTTTTCTTTGAACGTAGCCAAAGATTCAGCGTATTTTTCATCCTTGCCTTCTCCGCCGTAGGCAAAAGACAACGGCAGTACCAACAATACTGAAATTATGATGTGGCTCAGGTGTTTCATAGTCTATTCTCCATTTTAAATACGCAGGACGCGCAGATAGCAATTCAAGCATGTGTTCAGCAGAAACAATCAGTGTTCTACGCTACGAAGGAACCTCTGATTAGTTAAGCGTATGCTCAACAGTCGAGCGCGTATTATGTGCGATATTCTGGCACCAAACCAGAGCATAAAGAACCTAATCGGCCCTAGCCAAACACAGTGCACACGTCCTATTGTGAAAGCTATTGGCGGCTAACATAGAGGAAGACACAATAAAAGTTTCTGCAAACAGCAATTACCGCAACCATTCAATAATGGCTAATAATTAATCACAAACTATCTCGCCCCTGCAAAATACAGAACAATAATTGTCTCACTTTATTTCAGGCTTTAGTGGGGAAGTATTAATCCAGAGCTTAAGGCCCGAATGTGGATCTCAACTATTTTGTATTCATTGTACCGAGAGTTTTTTCGTTCTCACTTACAAAAGGTAGATTGGGGCGCCAACACAAGAAAATAAAAGTCGCCCCTTTTCTCCCCAGCAAGAGAAAGTGACGTTAAAAACCCAAATGTACTTAACAAAATAAGCTTTACACCACAGGCAGATGAATCCAGCCAGCTCTATAACGCAATAGAATTTATAGAAAGAGAGAGTTAATACACCTCAGTTAACAGCTAAAAGGTGATTTACATCATAGCTTCACATTAACCACCCCATTTATTGAAATATAAAGCCCTGTAGTGTGAACAAATTCTTATAAGAAATTCGCCACATGGTTAGAATGCACCCCGCTGAAACGTGCACGGTAGTTCAGCGTACTATTATCCCTATCAAGATTAGAGTGCGGCAGGAAGAAGAACAATAAATGCTGTCGTACTCAATTTTACGAGTATCACCTGGCCCCTTCCCCATAAGAAGGCCTAACGTCAAATTGCGACTTGCACTATACACCTACAAATATATTGGCTTTACGCTTTTTGGTTTCCAGCCAATCGAATTCATAGACAATCGCTAAAACCTTTTCCTTACATAGCCTTCCGATTTTAGAGCCGGATCATCACTGCTATTTATTAACCCAGCACCATCTCCTCTTTTTACTTAAAATCACAAGCACTAACTAAAACCTGCACAGCTTTGTAGCACTCTGCAGTTGCTTTGCAACATTTCTCACTATGAGTGGCAAGAAACCAACAGCTAATAACCTAAAGATCTATCCAAACACAGAGACCAGTACTATTTTTATAACCGGCCAATGATAACAATTGACTATTGGCGTCTATAAGCATTTTTTACTATATTGCTTAGGGATCGTTATAACTCTCCCCACCTATCTGGCCATTAGCCGAAAATCGACCTAAGAACTTGGAAACATCAAAGAATGAACGAGGCAGAAAAATTCGATGAAAATGTAAAGAAGTCCATTAACTCCACAGAGCGTTACTACCGAGAACAGATATTCTCCTCGGGCTGTTCAAGCATTGTTCCCATATACCGCCTGAACTCATACAGCAGCAGTGTTGAGGCTCTGATCCAACAACTTAATGGCTCTCCCTACATACAGAAAGATATCGACTTTTCCAAGCGCGTTATCGAGGCCTTGCTTGATGTAGATTTGTATAAATATCAGGACTCCCACTTCTTTTTTCACGGTGATATTCCCACTGGAATGGAATCGTTCATAGAGCTGGAGTGCGTGAGGGTAAATTCCATTTCAGATATCGTAAAATCTGAAACATGGGACGACCAGCCCGACTGGTGTAATTTCGAAAAAGATATTCCCAGCCTGATTTCCAGGTATCCAGTACTGGAAAACCTTGATCTAAACAGCATCTCCAAGCAAATCTTTTCCATGATCAGTTCAGTTAATCTACCAGAGGCTGCCAAATTGCATTTGGCTGTATACACCCAAAGCGAAGAATGGAAGGATAAATTTATACAAAACCAATGCGCTTTGTACTTTATGATGGAGATTGCGAATCAACTGAATCTCAGCGAAAAGGAAAAAACCGACCTGGCAGTGCTGGGGATTATCAAGGATGTCGGATATACGCGCCTGTCAGAACAGATATCCAATTTCGAAGTTATGCACCCTCTTGTTACCCACCAGCTGTTTAATGAGCTTGATAAAGAAAAAGATACCAGTAATTTATTTTGCCCTGATTTCTTATCTTCCATTGTTGTGCACCATGAGTTCATAGACGGCTCAGGGCCCCTAGCGAGAATGCGCCACCCGCTAGTGATGCAACAAATTGAAAATGGCATACCCAAAGTCGCTCAAATTTCTGGCATTAGCGACCTGTATTTCGGCTTCCTATCCGACTACAGCCCTACACTCGCGTTCTCTATTACCTGCGGCTTTGTTCTGGGGCAAGGGAATGTAAAGCCTCGCTATAGAGAAGATGTGATTAAAGTATTTTCTTCTATTTTTGGCGAAGGTGATTTCAGATCCATGGATATACCCAGTGATGAAGCAAACCAGTTGCTGGAAAAAATTCTGGGCCTACTCAATGACAAAAGTATTCGGGACAAAGCGAGTTTGATGATAAAAAGTAAATCAGACACCTGGTACGAGCGCATCACATTGGCGATGAATATTGTCAGAAATATCGCCTTTCACCAACCAAGGCAACTTTGTGATAGATCTCTGGTAGATGTGCTAAACCTGCCCATGGAATTTGGCTTAAGGTACTAGCACCATAGTTAAAAGAGCTATTTTGTTCGTCTGACTGCCGTTCCGCTACACCACCTCAAGAAAATAAGGTCCATCCCTTTTTTTGCCCTTAATATCGCTTGCTACCGCAGCTAAGCTGTTGACTATGTGCGGCACATCCATGCACCGCACCCTAGCTAATTACCCAGCCGGCTTAATTAGTTTCTATGGTTAAATCCACCTGACCATATTTTCGGGGATCACCACAACGGCCGTGTACGTATCGGCCATTTCCTGTAAATGGTCCAGTGGTTCCAATACTGATAAAGTCGCCAAGTAGAAACTGATCTACTACTCCGGTGGTAATTGAAACATCATACAGCTTGTATTTTTTGAAGTAGTCACGCCAGCGCCGCGACTTGCCCTCGTCGTCAACCCACCACATCAACATTAATTCTACCGGCAATGATTCATCAATAAAAAAGATATCGTTTCCTTGATAGTGAGCGCGTAAGTCGTCTACCGATAAACATTTTTCGAAGCTGTCTATGCACTCTTTTATTGAGTGTGGCGCCAGTAGCCAGGCGTTCTGAGCAAAGCCCGAGGCATACGCAATTCTAGGATTTTCCGAACTGGGCTTAAACCTGTCTGGGCGAACGACCCTAATACCGTAGCCTTCGGGAAGGTTGTCGACAACTTCCTCGGGTAAACTGCCTGCAGCATGCAGAGGAACAAAGAGCTCCTCACCACTTCGAGCGTCTGTCATACCCAGTGGCCCAGCGTAAGCCACGGTAACAAACTGCTTGAGATTTTCTTCACAGGCGGGCACCTGCGGAGCAGCGACAATAGGCTGTTCGCCGTAGACCGGATCATAGCGATAGATACCCCAATCGACGTCGTCGATACCCGTCAAGGTCGACATAAGTACCGAACTGGTACGAGGCCTCGGGCTACCCGCTTGAATCGCACAGTGATAAACACCATCAGGCTCTGCTTCAAATTCAAGGCCTTGCTCTTCCGCCGCTTCTCTCTCCCGCCACAACGCGGGATCATCTGGCTTGGCTGCGTCGATGCAGGTGCCAGGCAGGGAGATCAGCTGGCCGGTCATTGGGTTACGAATCTCTCGTGGACATTGGAAAGGGTCCGGCACATTAGGGTTACAGGGAATATAGCCCTCTTCTAGATAGGAGGTATCTCCCGGGTTGGCACTTGGGTCCAGAGTTTGAGCGTAGTCTGGTGACGGCGTTCTCGACTGTTCAATAATATCCACCGGATATTGGGGGCTCCAATCGTCCTGAGAAGCATAGAGGCAAAAAAAGTTTGGAGGTGTGTTTCCTGCACCCAGATAGATATTGGCAGAACCCGCATTGGGGTCCGTAGGGCCAAATGCGTTGACATCACATTCACCGCGAACAGGCTGTGAAAAACCCTCCGTGGCAAAATGCCCAGCGTTGCGTACGCGTTCGCCTTCGTAGGATGGAAGATGCGCCAAGCTTTCGGCAGCCAGAGTAAATAAGCTGATAAAACTAAGCGGAAATCGAATGCGGTCTATTATTCTCATTATGGTTTCCTTTTATTGTGGTAGAGACTATTTCACTCGCCCACCTTATACGGATAAAAACATTATCTGGATCTTTTTGAAGATACTATCAAGGCTGCCAAGCATGGCGCAGACCTGCCCAAGAGCAAGCGGCTTGGTTGACATAAAGAGGATTACAACGCCCCACTTTAAAGTATTTTATCTTTTGCTGGACAATCCAGAACGACTGCTGTAGTGTCCTTCTCGGGTCGAAAGACAGTCTCGTATTTACATCTACATTTGGTTGTCGCCTTGGCGATGCTCCCTCCTGCAGTATTTAAGTTACAGTCTCCATTCCGTTTTCCCTGCCCACATACAGTAATTTTTTATTTTTATTTCAGGTTAATTTATGTCTACTAAAACTCGCGGAACCGTAAAGTGGTTTAACGAATCAAAAGGCTTCGGCTTTATCGAACAACAATCTGGCCCAGACGTTTTTGCTCATTTCAGTGCAATTACTGGTTCAGGCTTCAAAACGCTGGCTGAAGGTCAGGCGGTAGAATTTACTGTTACTCAAGGCCAAAAAGGCCCACAAGCTGAAGATATCGCTCCGGTATAAGGCTTAGAGCTAACAATGAAAGCAAGCTATTGAGGCTTGCTTTTTTTATGCCTAACATTTCCCCTCCTTTTTAGAAATCTCTTCTCCCAAATTTCACACCTATCTTCTCTCAAACAGTCTGTTAATAGTCAGCTCCTAAGAAGTACTCGTCACTCAGCCGTCAGATTCTATTCACCCTAAACACACAAAGAAATGCGCGCCAGAGACGCTAACTTGGAAATAATTCGTTGTTATCGCTTGAATTTGTACCACCCAGAACATATAAAATAGCGCTGTTTGAAAACTGTATTATTTGGAGACACCGTGGAAAAGATAGTAGAAACCGTGATGTACCGCTCTCGCTGGGTACTTGCCCCCATATACCTTGGGCTCAGCCTTGCGGTAGTCGCGCTTGGCATAAAGTTCTTTCATGAGCTTTTCCATCTACTAGTGCATGTCTGGCAGATGAAAGAGGCCGATATGATTCTGGTTGTGCTTTCTCTAATAGACATGGCCATGGTGGGAGGCTTGCTCATGATGGTAATGATGAGCGGCTACGAAAATTTTGTTAGCCAACTGGATATTGAAGGGGAAGAAAAACTGGTTTGGCTGGGTAAAATGGACTCGTCCTCTTTAAAAGCTAAAATAGCGGCTTCAATCGTAGCAATATCCTCCATTCACCTACTTAAAGTATTTATGGCGGTACCCAGTATCGACGAAGATAAATTAAAATGGTACGTTATTTTACACCTTACCTTTGTTGGTTCCGCCTTTGCCATGGGTTACCTGGATAAAGTGAAACAAACTCAAAACTAGATTAAGCCATCGACAAGCACAATAGGCTGTTTCACCACTTAGTCTTTTCGGAAATAAGATTAATAGTGCTTAGCATATACTGGCCCGCCAGGGCCTTGCACGACGCTTGATGACAGACAAACACTATCTGCTCAACCCAGTTTTAGCCGCTCCAAGCGGCGCTCAAGAAGCTACAATTAACATTATCATCGGTCACACCCAGGGAATTGTGTATGCGCAAGATGATACCTCCAAGCTGCACCAGCGCATTGTTAAGCCTGATATTGCTATCAGGCCTGCTACTTATGCTCGGCAGCCCCTCGTCTATTGCTCAAAGCCTTAGCAAAGACCAGATCACAGCGTCCTATCTATATAATTTCATTAAAAACATACGCTGGCCTGAGCAGGAAAAGCTTAAGCAAATCAAACTTGGCGTGTACCAATCAAATGATCCCAATCTGGTAAACCAGCTACAGTCACACTTCTCCGGCACCAAAATCAACGGTATTCCGATTTCCGTCAGCCGGGTAAGCAATGCTCAGGCACTAACGGACTTTCAGCTGGTATATTTGGGTGAGATAGAAACGGAACAACTTGAGCAAAGCTATAAAGATATCGACATAAAACCCGTACTGTTAGTCAGCTCCAATGTGACTGATAAACAAATGGTAATGATCAACCTGTATTCCACCTCAGAAAACCGCATCCGCTTCGAGGTCAATAAAGCCAACATTATCGCTCAAGGCCTTAAAGTACACCCCAACATTATTCTCCACGGGGGCAGCGAAATTGATGTCGCTCAGCTTTTTAAAGAGGGCCAGGCTTCCCTTATTAAAATGCAGCAACGTCTTAGAGAGCGTGAATCCAAGTTAAACCAAGTGGAAATGGGTGTAAAAAACCTTCAGCAGGATAACAATAGCCTCAATAAAAACTTGCTAAGACTTAAAAACACCATCGCGCAAAACGAGCAACAACTGAAGGCACAAAACGAGCAAATTAGTAAACAGAATGCTAGCCTAGAAGCAACTCACGCCGAACGCAGACGCCTGGAAAATGAGCTCACATCAACCGCCCAGGACCTTAGTAACAATCAGTCAATGCTAGACGGCATTGGCAAGAAGATCTCGGAGAGAGAGCTTGCACTGGACGAACTTAATCAGACTCTGATTAAGCAAAAATCCAAAATTATAGAGTTAGATACCACAATAGAAACCCAGGAGCTAATGGTTAACAATTTAATCGCTCTGGTTTTCCTCGGAATTATTTTAATTGTTGTAGCAGCCTGGGCATACGTTACTAAAAAGCACGACGCCGAGCGCCTGGAGGAGCAGAGAAGAGACCTGAAAGTTGCGCGAGACAAGCTTTCCTCTGCCAAGGTGAGAGCAGAAGAGGCGAACCAGGCAAAGAGCGAATTTCTCTCACTCATGAGCCACGAGCTTCGCACTCCCTTGCAGGCGGTAATTGGCTATACAGATGTCGTAATTGAAGAGTTAAAGCTGGAAGGCCTGGATATATATACCAAGGACTTAAATCGTGTTGTCAATAACAGTGAGCGGCTCTTACGACTGATCAATGGTGTTCTCGACCTTGCCAAAATCGAGTCTGGTCAAATGGACCTCCACCTTAGCCCTGTGGACCTGTCCGTACTGGTAAACGATGCGGTCGCCAATGTTCGCCCGCAATTTGAAGTAAAAAACCTGGAACTGCATCATCAATCCGATAACGGAAAAACCTTGGCCGTTGCAGATGGTGAGAAGCTACTGCACATCATTCTTAACCTGCTAAGCAATGCCTGTAAATTTACCAATTCCGGTTTGGTGAAGCTCATTGTCGAACACAGAGAGAAGCACTTGTATATCTCTGTTCAAGATACCGGCGCGGGCATAAGTGAAGATCAGCTTCCCTTTGTATTTGACCGTTTTCAACAGGCAGATAGCTCTACTACGCGACGTCATCAAGGAAGCGGGCTGGGGCTTGCGATAAGCAAGCAATTTGCTGAGCTTATGGGCGGTAAAATTGATGTGCATAGTGAGGTAAATATGGGAACAACTTTTATTGTAAACATCCCTCTTCCCATTGATACCTCGCTGGCCATAGAAAAAGATAAGCCAGAGTATAAGTATGAAGCTTTAGAGATCGAAACTGAGCTTCCCTCCAGTAAAGCAAATGAAAGTATTACCATTCTGATGGTTGACGACGACACGGAATACTTGAACATAATGTCAAGAACCCTCAGAAAAGCGAACTACTCCGTTTATACCGCTATAAATGCTGATGAAGGCTTAAGCTTGGCTAAAGAAGTGGTTCCCGACCTCATTACCTTAGACCTGCTGCTGCCGGATATGCACGGGTGGGAACTCTTTAAGAAGATAAAAGAAGATACACATTTATGTGATATCCCAATTATCGTCGCCTCTATCATCGACGACAGACAGCGGGGCAAACAATACGGTGCAGATGAATTCCTGACTAAACCCGTCGCCCGCACCGCACTTAAGCTTGCGGTTGAAAAACTAACAAGCGAGCTCAGTATTACAAGCTAGTGCGCCATGCGCAAAACGGTGCAAACATTCGCTTCGTCAAAAGATCCAGCCCTGCGTTGATAATTTTTGATATAGCTCTACTATCTATTCTTCCGTATTTCTGCGCTTGCTCGCCGTACTCTGAACGCTTTGGCAATTACTCTTTTGTCCTCAAGAACCACTGGCAGGATGTTGGTTCACGCAACTATCGCTCAAATATACTCTCTGAAGGTCTTTTCTCGCTGATAAATGTCTTCCAGGGGCATTGGGCGACCGATATGGTAGCCCTGAACCATATCCACACCGAAATCATTGAGAATCTGAAGTATTTCCTCATTTTCCACAAATTCTGCAACGGCCTTTTTCCCAAGAGCCTGTACAACCTGAATCAGCGACCTCACCAGCGCTTTGTCTACATCGTCTTTGTGGAGCTGCCGGATAAATGAACCATCCAGTTTTATATAATCGGCAGGCAGCTCTTTGAGATACGAGAAGCTGCTAAAGCCAGAACCAAAATCATCTATTGCAAAGGTACAGCCGATAGCATGCAACTCCGCGATAACACGCTTAGTGACATTTAAATTAAATAAACTGGCACTTTCTGTCAGTTCAAAAGTGATAGCTGCCGGGTCGACAAGGTGTGCCGACAATGCTTCTTTTATTACCGGCACCAGATTTTCATCTTTAAAAGCTTGAGCAGACAAATTAATTGCAATACGTTTTAAATTGGGGTTTTCTGCCAGGTTCGCTACCGCAAGCTTTACAATCCAGCGATCCAGCAAATGCATCTCACCGGTATTTTCCAATGCGGGAATAAAGCTGTTGGGAAATATTATTTTTCCACTTTCATCCACCATACGAACCAGGGCTTCGTAATAAGCTACGTCGTTAACACTGCAATCAATAACCGGCTGATAATGCAATATTACCCGATTATCAATGATCGCACTGCGAACCTGCTGGGTCCAATTGATTCGGCTTCTCAGCTCTTCACTTTCGTTATCCTCTTCATCATATTGATGAATAATATTGCGCCCACGCCCTTTGGCAACATACAGCGCTATATCGGCTTGCATCAGGTACTCTTCGGCGCAACTGGCTGCACCGTCAATAACGGCCAAGCCCGCACTGCAACCCAGGTTTACCCTGTGCCCTTTTGCCTGGTAGGTAAAATCGTTGATAATAATCTGCAGCTCTTGCGCAATTTCATAAAGGACTTTTTCATTCACATCATGAACCAAAAGGGCGTACTCATCCCCTCCTAAACGACACAATAAATCGCTTGCCCGCACTCGCCGACTCATTAAGTTGGAAATTTGCCGAAGCACTTCATCCCCTTCCTGATGTCCGAAGGTGTCATTAATAATTTTAAAGAAATCCAAGTCAATATAGATAAGGCCATGCTTGCGCTTGTTGCGGATAGCGTCCGCGTAAATATGCCGCAACGACTCTTCGAAGTAACGCCGGTTGAACAGCCCCGTGAGCGAGTCATGCATTGCCAGGTATTCAAGCTGCTCCTGAGCTTCTTTGCGCTTGGTTATATTATCCAGGCAGATCGTCAGGCTGGCCTGCTCATTGTGGGACGAGCGGCGAACCTTCATTTGGGCCCACAGTTTTTGCCCTTCTTTATCCAGCAGGCAAAGCTCCAGCTCATGGTGTGGAACCAGTTCGGACCATACATCGTTGAGGCTACTTTCGAGGTTGGCACTAGCTGCGCCATCGTCCGGAGGTAAATAATCTTTTAACTGTTTACCGATGCACTCCTCTACCTCGTAGCCCATTAACACTTTCCATGGGTAGTTCAGGAAGGTCAGTCGGTTTTCTCCATCCAGCTCCATCACAACTGTTTGCAGGTTGTGAAGCAACTGCTGGTGCGTTTCATACATTTTTCTGTAAGCCTGCTCGCTTTCCTCAAGGGAACAGACTTTCTCTGCGAACTGCTGGTTGCTCTGCAAAAAATCTTCCCGCCTTACGGCAAGTTCGCACACCTTTCTCAGTTGCTCGGTACGAAAAGGTTTTGATAAAAAATCCGTTGCCCCCAGCAACATTACTTCCTCTGCAAGCTCGCCAGATGAATGCGCAGTCATCATTACAACGGCCTGGTCGGGCTTTTCTGCAATAATTTTTTTGAGAATTTCTTTGCCGGATATATTTGGCAGCATGTAATCCAGAAGCACCAGACTATGCTGATACCTGCGCCATAGCCGCAGTCCGTCTTCACCGTTATCCACCAGGTCGACTTGATAAAGCCGGTCCAATACACGCTTTACTAAATCGGCGGTATCTTTTGCGTCTTCAATCACCAGTAAACGGGGTTTTTTATGGGGGACAAACTCGCCTTTCAGGCACCGTGAGACTGTGCTCACCAATTCATGCAGCGCGGAAATGGGTAAGAGCCTGTTGACGCCATACTCTCGCGCAGTGACTTCGGCAACACGTTGGCACCACACTTCCGTGAGCATGAGTATTGGCAAGTTGGCAGAACAATGTAAGGCACCGCATCGCACAAGTCGTGCTAGGCGCCAACCATCCATGTCCTCAAGGTCCAGGGAGGATATGAGCATATCCACACGGTTGTTGCGCAAGATACCCAGTGCAGCCTGAGAGGAGCGCGCAGTAATTACTGAGTGGAAGCCTCCGTCGCCAAGGTACTTTTGCACTTCACCGAGTAAATTTCCGTTTCTACTAACAACCAAGATCTGAGCGTTGTTTAACATAACCATAACCAGTTAGTTGTGTTCCTTTTTACCATCCTACTCAGTTTAGGATAACACAGCGAATAAACGCGTCTAAGACCGTACTATTTCCTTAAAATGCGTGCAAATCGAATAAAAAAGCTTGTGTAAGAAACAAAAAAGCCAGCACTAGATGTGCTGGCTTTAAGGTTTTATAGGCAGAGCCTGCACTCAAGCTTCGCTCAGCGACTCCTCTCTTGCTTCTGTCTCCGAATGCTTCATTAGCAAGTACTCAAATGCCGATAGAGAGGCCTTGGAACCCTCCCCCATAGCAATAACAATTTGCTTATAGGGTACGGTAGTCACATCGCCGGCAGCAAATATGCCAGGTTCAGACGTTTCACAGCGCTCGTTTACAACAATTTCGCCGTATTGGCTACGTTCAAGTAAATCAGCAACAAAAGTGCTGTTGGGCACCAGGCCGATTTGAATAAACACCCCTTCCAGATCCACGCTGGCCAGCTCGCCAGTCTCGCGACTCTGGTATTCAATGCCCGATACTTTACCGTCACTGGCCAGTATCTGCTTGGTGGCCACATTTTTGTGAATAGTGATATTGTCTCGCGCCAGGGCTTGCTGCACCAAAACCTGATCGGCTTTTAGTTCTGGTAAAAATTCAAATACCGTCACGGATCTAACAATGCCAGCAAGATCTAAGGCTGCTTCTATACCAGAATTACCACCACCTATCACCGCAACATCTTTGCCTTTAAAGAAAGGACCATCGCAATGAGGGCAGTACGCCACCCCGTTGCCAATGTTTTCTTTCTCTCCAGGTACACCGAGCTCACGCCATTTTGCGCCCGTGGCAACAATTAGCGCTTTGGTACTTATCACCTCTCCCGAGGACAAGGTGATTTTCTTTATGTGCCCTTTCTCAATTTCACGTACACGCAGGTGCTCTTTAACAGTTATATCATATTCATTCATATGCGCCTGGAGTGCACCCGTGAGTTCGGGTCCTGTAGTTTTAGCTACAGAGATTAAGTTTTCTATACCCATGGTATCTTTAACCTGCCCGCCCAAGCGGTCTGCAACGATGGTGACTTTTAAGCCTTTTCGTGCACTGTAAATTGCGGCCGCTACTCCGGCAGGCCCGCCACCGACCACCACCACATCCTGCAGCGGCAAGGCTTCCGACTTCAGCTCCTCAAGCGCAGCAGGATTCTTCTCCAATAACTTATCGATAAGACCGCCGGTCTCTACTTTACCATTAGCGAATAACTCGCCATTCAAGTAAACACTGGGTACTCCTTGAATATCTCTTTCAGCAATCAATTCCGGAAAAACACCACCGTCAATCATTTCTGAAGAAATATTTTCGTTTAGTATGGCAAACTGGTTTAAAGCCTGAACAACATCCGGACAATTGTGGCAACTGAGGCTCACAAACACTTCGAATTTCATCGGTGATTTAACCGCTGAAACAATATTTCTTAAACCTTCATCCAGCTTTAAAGCTGTTCCAGAGCTGTGCAAAATTGCCAATATAAGTGAATTAAATTCGTGGCCACTGGGAATGCCAGAGAACACTATGCCACTCATTTTGCCATCCACTTCCAAGGCAAAGCTCATTGCGCTGCGTAAGCCTTCAACGCTATCGCGTACCTCAACACGAATATTTTCTGATACAGAGGCCAGCGAATGGAGAAATTCCTCAAGCTCCTCACGCTTAGCATGCTCGCCCCGCTCCAAAACCAAGGTGATACTCGATTGCATATTGGCGGTATAACTTTTGACTGCTGTGAGAATATCTTTGCTTAACATGGTGCTGCCACTCCTCAAATATTTTCTAAAATCGATGGCAGAAGGCTTTGCCCTCTGCCATGGTGTTTCGGTGCATTAGATTTTGCCAACCAGATCCAGCGAAGGAGCCAGAGTCTCTTCACCTTCTTTCCATTTGGCTGGGCATACTTCGCCAGGGTGAGCCGCAACGTACTGCGCGGCTTTTACTTTCCTCAACAAATCTTCAGCATCCCGGCCAATTCCCTCGGCAGTAATCTCAAGGGCTTGAATAACGCCCTCCGGGTCTACAACAAAGGTCCCCCTGTCTGCCAGGCCCTGGTCTTCCCGCATCACTTCAAAGTTGCGGGTAATAGCACCGGTTGGGTCGCCGATCATGGTGTATTTGATCTTGCCAATGGTGTCCGAAGAGTCGTGCCATGCTTTGTGCGTAAAGTGGGTATCGGTGGACACAGAGTAGATTTCCACGCCACGCGACTGAAACTCTTCATAGTGGTCGGCAACATCTCCCAACTCCGTTGGGCATACGAAGGTGAAATCTGCGGGGTAAAAGAAGAATACAGACCACTTGCCAGCCAAATCGCTATCACTGACTTCGATAAATTCACCGTTTTTGAATGCAGCTGCTTTGAAAGGCTTAATTTTGGTATTAAGTACGGACATTTGACTAACTCCTCAGGTTTAAAATTGCGCTTAGACTCAATAGTTTTTCTCCGAAACCGATGTATCGACTCGGAACAGTTGAAAGATTACGCCCTGAGGGACGACAAATAAAACTCAATATAATGATCTTTATGATTCATAAAAGTGATCATAAGACTATAATTAGCGGGAGTAAGATAGCGTCAAAAACTTTGGGTCTCGTTATGATTTCAACCAAACAACTAATCTACGCCCTCGCCGTGGAAAAGCACCTCCACTTCAAAAAGGCCGCAGAAGCCTGCAATATCTCCCAATCTGCCCTGAGCAATGCCTTAAATGAACTTGAAAAGCAGCTGGGTGTAACGCTATTCGAACGCGATAACAAGAAAGTACTGGTCACGCCCCTGGGTCAGCACATTCTCGATAAGGCAAGAGAGGTGAGTAACTCCCTTGCCGATATCAAGCAGCTGGCCGACAGCCAGAAGGAGCCACTAAGCTTCCCTATGAGCATCGGTGTGATCCCGACCATAGGGCCATACCTGCTGCCCAGGATATTGCCGGAACTGACTAAGACTTACCCAAAACTGGCGCTACAGATTATCGAGGATCAGAGCCACGTTCTGGTGGATATGGTGCGCAAAGGTGATATCGATACCGCTATTCTGGCTCTTCCCTTTCCGCTTGAAGGACTACTGAGTTTTGAATTCTGGCAAGAGGATTTTCTGTGGGTTACACAAAAGAATGACAGCCTGGCAAGCAGGCACGAAATCACCAGCAAGGAATTCAACAGAGAATCGCTGTTGTTGCTAAAAGATGGCCACTGCCTAAAAGATCATGCCATGGCGGCCTGCAAGTTTACCGGGGGAAGCCAGCAGCTTTCTGTAAGTGCAACCAGCCTCACAACCATTATGCCGATGGTCGCAGCCGGTATGGGAACGACAATTGTGCCCGAAATGGCACTGCAACAACTTGTCAGCCCCTATAAAGAACTTAGGGCCATCCACTTAAACGAAACCAGCCCACACCGTACCATCGCCTTTATTGTGCGCCCCGGATACTCCGGGCTCAATAGCATTGAACGACTCATCACGCTATTCAAAAGCGCCCTGCAAAAAAGCTGACTTTCGATTTTTTTTATCGTTATATTCTATTAATTCTGATGTTCTTTTTTAAAGCCAGGGGGCACACTTGTCTTAAATTCAACAAAGGAGAGAAGAGAAATGAAAAACGTAATGCGAACCGTAAAACAGTGGGTATATAGCTCCACAGAAAAAAATACAGCGGAAACACTATGCAATTATAAAGACAATTACTATGGCGACAAGATATGCAAGTAAGGTGTGAAGGGGCCAGTTTTTCAGGCCCCTTTTTGATTGAATGGTTGATGCCTCCTGATTCGCCGAAGTATAGAGCTACAGCGGTAAGCCAAAGGCAGGCGCTATCTGGTTTAACCAGGTATTTAGGCGCTCCTCGGTAAGGCTGCTCTGATTGTCCTGGTCCAGCACCAGGCCGACAAACTTATCATCCACAATGGACTCAGAACTCTCAAATTCGTAACCATCAGTTGGCCATTCCCCCACGAAATTAGCACCTCGCTCCTTGATAAAATCGTAAATTTCTATCATCGCATCTACGAACTCATCCGGATAACCGACTTGATCACCTAGGCCATAAAGGGCAATAGTTTTACCGGAAAAATCAAGGTCTTCCAGTTTCGGTAAAAACTCCTCCCAGCTTTCTGTCTCACAGTCGGAAGACAAACCCGGCAGTTCACCCTCGCCCAGGGTTGGCGTACCCAATATCAAGTATTCATAAGAAGCAAAGGCATCTATTTCAACTCGATTTACATTCAGGGGTTTGTCCATCAAGTCATCATCGAACTTCTTTTTTATAAGCTTCGCTATTTTGCGCGTGTTACCGGTGTTGGAACCGAAAAATATGCCAATCTTTGCCATTTTGGACTCCTGAATATCGTTAATTAAATGTAAATTCTTTGCTAAATTCTTTGCTTAACAAAGAGCAGGAACTACGCCAATTATCACTGAGATTAAAATATTTAAGCTATTGATAAACAAGGTTTTTTTAATGTACAAGAAAACACCTACAAGAGGATATGTACCATGCCGGCTTAAATCGAGACAATTGTCGTAATTACCACAATTACACCTCCAGTGCCGCTGATGACTCATGCTCAGCTGCCAGGCTGTCGCTTTCCTCAATATTGTCAATCACATTTCTAACCTGAAGTTTTCCGCCTTGCTCTCCGTGTTCAATATCCAGTACGCATTCCCGCAAACCCACAATGGAAGGCATAGTGAACATGGTCTTATGCAGCGCCGACTCTAGCACCGAACGCAGTCCACGGGCTCCAGTGTTTCTATTTACTGCTTCTTGCGCGATGAAATTGAGTGCTTCATTACTGATATCAAGATTTTTACCCTGATAGGCAAACAATTGACGGAATTGTTTAACTAAAGCGTTTTTTGGCTCAGTTAATATTTTCAGTAAAGCTTCAACATCGAGTTCTTGTAGAAAGGTAGTAATTGGAAAACGACCTATGAACTCCGGAATAAGACCAAAACTTTGTAAATCATCTGGAAGCAGGTTCTCCAAAAGCTCATTAAGCTCTGGCTCTGAGCTTTCCTGACGACTATGGAAACCAATACTGCTATCTTTAGGTTGAATACGACTACTTACCAAGGCCTCTAAACCGGGAAATGCACCCCCCACGATAAACAGTATATTGCGTGTATCCAGAACAACTTCTTCGCTGTTTTCCCGTCGCTGCCCGGATTTGGACATTTTCAACTCGGTGCCCTCTACTAACTTCAGCAAACCTTGCTGCACCCCTTCGCCAGAGACATCCCGCGTATTGGTAGCACCCCCGCCTCGGCGAGCTATTTTATCTATTTCATCAATATAAATAATTCCCCATTGCGCCCGGTTTACATCCCCTTCTGCGGCGTCTAGCAGGCGGGTAACAACGGAATCTACGTCATCACCAACATAGCCAGCCTGGGTTAAAGAGGTTGCATCAGCGGAAATAAAGGGCACCCCCAGAATCTTCGCCAGGCTACGAACAATTAGCGTTTTTCCTGTGCCCGAAGGCCCAACCATAAGCACATTGGACTTCTCCAACTCTACACCCGCATCACTCTCATCCAGGCTTTCCTTACGAGAATTCAATAAGCGCAAATAGTGGTTGTAAACAGCAATCGCCAGGGTTTCCTTCGCTAGCTCCTGGCCCACAACGTAATCATCCAAATGCTTTTTTATAGCAGCAGGTGTACGTAGCTGTGGTTTCATTTTTTCTTCGTTCTTGCTGTGCCCCCAGCTAGTCACTACTTGATGGGCAAGCTTTACGCAGGCTTCACATATTCGACCCTCGTTGCCCGATATAAGCGGTACTTGCGTACTTTTTTCCACACCACAAAATGAACAACGAATTACATTCTGCTCAGCCATTTACTGCATCTCCGTTCGATATTTGAGATTGATTCTTTGTCTTTAACAGACCTTCCAGCCACTGTCTCTCACGCTGCTTTCGCTTACGGCTTTGCAGGTGTTGTTTTAGTTTTTCCTGTACCTCTTGTAATGGTGCTACGCCCTCGTGTTGTATTTCATCGCAGCGAAGCAGATGAAAACCCAGAGGCGACTCAATGATGGAGCTATGTTCCCCCACGCTAAGCTGAAAAAGTTCGGCTTCTATTTCCGGGTACAAAACACCGCGCTTTACCTTACCTAACAAGCCACCTTGCAAAGAAGTGGGGCACTCGGAGTGCTTTAATGCCTGCTCTTCAAACCTGGCGGGTTTTTTGGTTAGACGGTCGGCAATTTGCGTTATTTTCTTTAGTGAAAACTCTCGTGTGTTATCGGCTGCTTCTTCATTAATTGTTACAAGGATATGCCGCGCAGTGCGTATTTCCGGTTGCTTAAACTTGGTGAGGTTCATGTAATAAAAGAGGCTCACTTCGGTATCGCTTACATTTCCCTCTTCTGCACTGACAAAATCCAATACAGCCTCAACATGCAATTCCCTCGATAGCGCTTGGTAGAAAAACGCTTCGTCAACGCCGACTCGTTTTATGTCCTCACTGAAATCGTCGCCTTGTTCGTAGCGCTGCTTTATTTCATCTAGCGCTGTATCTATCTGAGTACTGGCAACTGCCACCCGGGAAGCTTCTGCACTGGATAACACAGCTTGTTCTATGTGAATCTTCCGCTGCGCTACCCGCAAGGCATCCTGATACTGCTGAGGATCGAGCTTATCCAGAGGCTCGCCAAACTGTTCCTGCGAAACTTTGAAAAGTTGAAATGCAAGTGTTGGGTTGTGGGAATTCATATTTCCACCTAAACCAGAGACTGTTAACACTATTCGAACTGCTCTAATGCCGCTTCTGGCATTTGGAACACTCGGTTACTAAAGTGAACGTGATACTGAATTTTTTGCCTTTCGATATCCCTTAGTACCTTCATAATCAAGCCTTGCTGTTTCTCCTGCACAACCGTTTCACCACCGACGGTGATTGGAATTTTTGTGAGAACCTTTTGATTGAACTCGAATTTGTTATCCACCCAGGGGGCACTGGCGGGTATCAGTTCTTCTTCGCGGCAACCCACTGTTTTCCCCTCACCGAGAAAGTTGACACGATATATAAGCTGATCCTGCAAGTAGGTACCTACATCATTGACACAACCTATAGCACCTCGCTTTAACAGTAATTCACCGACTTCTTTTCCCGGGTATGTGCCATCGTTTCGCACGTTGCGCGCCACTCTTACCTCTTCGCCGTAATCGTACTTAGGTTGCATACTTATTGCCCCAGTAATTGATCCACAGAAACAAAGCCCGTTTGCGGCTCCTGCATTTTGAAAACTTTAAACACTTTTTCTGTGGCAGCATCTGACTCAACAAAATCTGAGTAGGCTTGCTGTAACAGCACCCGGTATATCTGGTGCTTACTCTCTTCCGCATTGGCCGAAGCTATGGATGCTTTCGCTTTTTCCAGATAATCGTGATAGCGCTGCATAATGTGCAGGCGATTAACATGAACCACAGACTGATCAAATTCTATTTCAAAATAATTTAAGAATTCTTCAGTTGAACTCAGCTCATCTAATTCCTCTTCAAACTCATAAGTTGACATTAGCACGCCTCCGGTTGTCTAGGGAAAGGCACAATGTCTGCCTTCTTGTTGTCTAGAATATCTAACAGTAATTTCGCTCCGATTCTATCGGAACTATCCATCGCCACAACTTTCTCTATCATTTCTCTACCATCTTCATAGTTGAGCATTCTCAAATGGAGATAACCTGCGGCTTTTAATGCAAAAAAATACAACCTTACCAGGCAGAATGAGTGAACCAGACCATTTTTAACCGACAGCAAAGAAATATCCTTCCAGTTGGCGGGAAAGCCTATTTTATCTCCAACAACGGCCATTACTCTGTGGGCGACTTTGATACCGTCGGCATACCGGCCCTGGTAGTAATAAAAGCGATAAAGACCAATGAGTGCTACCAGGTTTTTTCCGTCCAATGCGAGTGCACGCATGAGCATTACTTCACTGGCTGGGCCGTAATCACTGGCTGCTTTTTCAAGTAATTCATCAACAAGCGGGTTACCATCCCCTTCGAAATACAACATTTCTGCATTGAACTCTTGTAAATCCATAGCCGCTCTCCTACTACTTGGCTGAACTCGCTTCCAAGCCAATTGAACAGTCCCGCAAACAAAACTCGTTATCGGGTCTACACTCGCCTTTAATATCCGATCTATAAGCCGACATGTCTGATAGCTCACTTAACTGCTGTTCAAGCCCATCTATTCGATCAAGTAAACAGCTAATTGCCTTGCCAACCGGATCGGGAATCAAGTGATGATTTAAATCTATACCGTGGGTATATTTACCTTCCGCCTTACCCACATTTACAACTCTTCCGGGTATGCCTACAACGGTGACATCAGCGGGAATATCTTCGACAACTACAGAGTTAGCACCAACGCGAACACCGTCGCCAAGGCTTATTGGCCCCAGTATTTTCGCTCCAGTGCCCACTAAAACTTTATTTCCCAGGCTTGGATGACGCTTGCCTTTATTCCAGGTAGTGCCACCTAAGGTCACACCGTGGTAGAGCGTCACGTCATTACCAATTTGCGCAGTTTCACCAATCACTACGCAGGCGCCATGATCGATAAAAAGCCTTCTGCCGATGGTGGCGCCAGGATGAATATCAACGTTACTCAACAAGCGGGCAAAAAACGCCAGGAGGCGCGCACAATAGAGCCAGCCTCGCGACCAAAGGCGGTAACTTAATCGATGGATCAACAGGGCATGTACGCCAGGGTAGGTTGTAAGTACCTCGAGCCTCGAACGGGCGGCAGGGTCCCGATCAAAAACACAGCTGAGGTCCTCACTCCATTGTTGCCAAAGTGTCTGTTTAGGGCTGCTATTGTCGGTATGCTTGCCACTAAGGTCTGCCAAACACTGCGTTCTTTCGTTCATAGCGATCCCCCGAGATACATCGCAAGGCTGTCCTGCATCTGCCGATAGAAGTTATACAGCTCGCCCTTATCCGGACCTCGCTTATACTCTGTAGAAAATTTTCTTACTCGAGCAAGTAGGTTAGATGCTTCAAAATCCGTAAGCGCAATCCCAAGTTTTTTGTAGGAAGATCGCAGCTGATGTCGACCGGAGTGCTTACCCAATACCAGGCTATGATTTCTCCCCAACTCTTCAGGATTTAACCCCTCGTAATTTTTTCGATCTTTTATCAGGCCATCCACATGGATACCGGACTCATGAGTAAAAACACCGCCGCCCACTACACTTTTCTGCCAGCTGACACTTCGCCCGGAAGCTTTTTCAACCATGCGAGATAGTTTTGGGATTTTTCGAGTGTCTACGCCGGTGTCAATAGCATGTAAATTTTTTAGTGCCAAAACACACTCTTCTAAAGGCGCGTTTCCAGCGCGCTCTCCCAAGCCGTTCACGGTTGTATTAATATGGCTCGCACCGGCCTTTACTGCTGCCAGGGTATTGGCGGTAGCTAATCCATAGTCATCATGCGCGTGCATTTCCAATTGCAAACTTGTACGCTCCCGAAGACTCTGGATTCTGCTGTATACGCTAAAAGGCTCGAGCACACCGAGTGTGTCCGCAAAACGTAAACGCATTGCCCCAGCATTACTGGCAGCCTCTGCGATACGGTAGAGAAAATCATTATCTGCTCTGGAGGCATCTTCACAGCCAATACAGACCTCCAGGTTTTTTTCTCTGGCAAGCGGAACCAGCCGAGCAATTTCTGCTAACACCCATGCGCGGTCTTTTTGAAGCTTTTTACCAATCTGTATATCCGAAGCCGGTACAGACAGATCCACCATATGCACACCGGTACCTGCTGCAGCCAATAAATCGCATTCCGTTAACCTTGCCCAGGCCAACAGCCTTATCGGTAAGCGCAAGGAAACTATTGAGCGCATTAGCTCACACTCCTCCTCGCCCATTGCCGGTATACCCACCTCAAGCTCTTTTACCCCGGTTTCTGCCAGTTGCTTTGCGATGGATAGTTTTTCCTCCGGGGTAAAAGCAACGCCGGCACTTTGTTCACCGTCTCGTAGGGTTGTGTCATCAATAACTACAGATTTCATTTTAAAAGGCCTTGGTATAACTGATAACTCCATGCTTGTGTGGCAAATATCGTTCCGTGCAGAGAAAGTTATTAATTCCTTTGTATTCAGATACTTAGAGGAAAGGCAAAAAGGCCTGTCTCTAAAGTTCCACACAACAATGTAAGCAATACGACAAAAGCTTTTAACAAAAAAAAGCCGCAATTAAGCGGCTTAGTAACCCAATAAAATACTGGGAGGGGGGATAAATACGGGGGGTTAATACATAGTGAGTGCCTTATGCATATACCGGCGCAAATGATTTTTCTGGTTCTTCTACAGGACCATCGCCTTCCCAATAAGGGGAAAGTTTGCGTAATTTGGCAACAATAGGTGGTACAGCCTCAATAACTTTGTCTATCTCTTCCTCGGTGTTGTAACGGGAGAGCGAAAAACGCACCGTACCATGTGCTGCTGTATAGGGTATGCCCATTGCTTTCATTACGTGAGAAGGCTCCAACGACCCGGAGGTGCAGGCAGAACCACTGGAAGCGGCAATACCAAACTTATTCATTAACAACAAAATCGCTTCCCCTTCAATGTATTCAAAAGCAATATTTGCTGTATTCGGCAGGCGATTATCTGGGTCGCCGGTTACAAAGGAACAGGGAACAGCTTTTAAAATACCTTCTTGCAATTTATCTCTTAGCGCACTGACATGACTGTTTTCGAAGGCCATATGCTCCAATGCTAATTGCGCAGCCTTACCCAAACCAACAATTGCTGCCGCGTTTTCAGTACCCGCTCGACGACCACGCTCCTGATGGCCGCCACGCAATAAGGGCCTAAAACGCGTACCACGCTTTAAGTACAAAACACCGATGCCTTTTGGCGCGTGCAGCTTATGGCCAGACAAAGAGAGCATATGTATGCAACTGTCTTTTAGATTTACAGGCAGTTTGCCCACCGCCTGAACCGCATCGGTATGAAACATGATCCCCGCGTTTTGTGCCATTTCCGCCATTTTCTCCACTGGAAATATGGTTCCAGTTTCATTATTGGCCCACATGACACTGACGATGGCAACCTTATCACTGAGCAGCCTCTGATAGGCATTTAGATCAAGGCGACCTTTTTCATCCACCTTCAGGTAGTGCACGACAAAACCTTGAGTTTCCAGGTTTTCGCAGAGCGTAAGAATTGCAGGGTGCTCTACTTCTGTAGTGATAATTTCTTTTCTTTCTGGCTGAGCACGGAGGGCGCTTAATATCGCGGTAGAATCCGATTCGGTTCCACAGGAGGTGAATATTATTTCGGAGTCGTATTCTGCACCCAAAAGTGTCTGGATAGTTTTTCGCGCCTTTTTAATCGCCAAACCAACCTTATTACCAAAACTGTGTATGGAAGACGGATTACCAAATTGCTCTGAAAAAAACGGAAGCATTTCGTCAACAACCGCAGGGTCTACCATGGTGGTTGCATTATTATCTAAATAGATATCGTTCATGCTACACCCCCGCAAGATTGGTTAACTGCTCATCTGAAACAGGCGTCACTTTAACGAATTCGCCAAGCGCCTCCATAAGCTTTTGCTGTATTCCCCCAACTGTCGCAGAAGCCAGCTGGCAACCCACACAGGCGCCAATTAACTTAACGTAGATATTTTTACCATCCACATCAACCAACTCAACATCCCCGTGGTCTCTTTGCAATGAGGGCCGGATTTCGTCGAGCGCTTTTTCAATGAGCTTTATTCGCTGAACAGTTGTTAACTTTGCCGCCGCGGGTTTTTCCGGTTCTATTTTTTTCACGTCCTCTTTCTTCAGATGAACCACATTCTTCTTAGTGGCAGCAATGGGTGCTGGAGTAAAGGTTTCCCCTCGAGCTTCCATTTCCTCAGTTAGAATTTGTTCAATACCTTCGTGGCAAGCGGAACAACCACCACCAGCTTTGGTGTAGTTAGTAACCTCTTCTACCGACGATAGACTATTCGCCCTTACCGTATCGCGCACCATTACTTCATCAATAGCAAAGCACTTGCACACCAGCGCCCCTTCTTCATGATCATCTTCCAGCTCTTCGCCACGATAATTAGCAACTGCCGCCTGCAAGGCCTCTCGCCCCATTACAGAACAATGCATTTTCTCAGGTGGCAAGCCATCCAGGTAATCGGCAATATCCTGATTACTAATTTCAAGTGCCTCATCCACAGTGAGCCCTTTCACCATCTCCGTTAAGGCCGAGGAGGACGCAATCGCAGAGCCACAGCCAAAGGTCTGGAACCCGGCATTCAGAATGATGTCTGTTTTATCTTCTACCTTTAAAGTCAACCTTAAGGCATCGCCGCAACTAAGAGAGCCAACGTCACCAACAGCATTTGCGTCAGAAACAGCTCCAGCATTCTTCGGATCAAAAAAATGTTCTTTAACTTTCTCAGAATAATCCCACATGATTTGCACCTCCAGTCTACGACTGTATAGTCCTGCCCGACAGGGCGCATTTGATTAACAGGTAAATGAATTTCCGCAACCACAGGTTCCCGTAGCATTTGGGTTTTCAAACTTAAAGCCACTTCCTTCCAGGTTTTCAACGAAGTCAACCGTTACACCTTCAAGCAGGTTTGCACTGCTTTCATCTACTAACAAAGTAACGCCACCACAATCTACTTGCTGATCATTTGCAGCGGACTCTTCTTCCAGGCGCATGGTGTACTTGAAGCCAGAACAACCACCACCTTCCACTTGAATGCGCAAACCCGCTATAGGTTTGTTAGCACTGGTAATAAATCTATCTACTGCCTCAACAGCCTTTCCAGTCAATGAAATCATCTATTCGTCCTCTGGATGTATTTTTTGCATCTCCGCTTTTGGCAGAGACATTGCAAATATCAAATTGAGCTTCTCGAAATCAAAAGTGCAAGCCATGTGCCACCGGTTTCGAAAGAAAAAACTTCAATAAATTCAAACACTTGAATTAAGTACCCACAAAGACGTCCATGTTACAAAGAAAACTAGGCTTCAGCTTTGTAACATTTACTACACAGGAGACTCACATGTTGATCGATACTCTCGCACCTGGGGATATTATTTACGCAGCAAAGAACATCACTAACGACGGCAGCATGCCTGGCTATGAAGAAGAAGGTTTAATCGCACAGGAAAATCAGCGAGGTGTGATAATCAATACCGGCCACCTGGAAGACCAGCCGGATAAAAGCCTGGTACTGGTGAGGTTTGAAACCGAGAACAAGCCTGGAGAACTGGGACCTCCGGTAGCTTGCTGGCCGGAGGAACTACATATATTAATAGACGAAGCCCATTGATTTGACGGGCTTGTGGCTCGCCCGTAAACATATGGGCTCTAATGCTGGCTGCCTTGCTATTGCAGGGCTCTCCTTCGCTTTTTAGCAATCCATTAAGCATAAAAAAGCCCGCTGTAAAAGCGGGCTCAAGGATGTTAACTAGAGCTTAATATTAGTAGCTACACTTACCATCACCTTTACAAACAGCTTTGATGTCGCTTGTTTTGGTGTTGGACATAGTGAAAGTACTGCTGCTGCAATCGGTACGGAAAATAGCTTCTCGTACTTTTGTCAGCTCAGAGTCTTTCAGGCTTACTTTAATGGGGTAACATTTGCCCCCGTTTTCACGGAACATTTTAAGAACATTATTTATTTTTGCCTTGGATACGTTAACGGTTGCCTTGGCATTGACCTGTATAAATTTGTCATCTGCGTCACTGGCAGTAATGTTTCTGATGGTAACTGTCGCATCATCTTTAACAGTAAGACCATCTTCACAGACGTTTGGCCAAGTAACATTTTCGATAGTCGCATTGCCGTAAACATGCACGCCGTCGCCACGCTGACCAATTATCACGTTCTTCAAGGTACCGCCGTTAACACGGAACACAGGCTTCTGACCTTCTGCTTGGCCACAATCACCCCAATCAGGAGTATAGGTTTTACAGCCACCATCAAAAGTGCCATTTACAACATAGCCATTTGGATGATCGGACTTCTTAATAGTGACGTTACCTTTTGAAGAAGTACAGGCCGAGCCCATGCCACCAGTGGAACTGGAAGAGCTGGAACTAGAGCTGCTGGAACTAGAACTGGAACTGCTGCTAGAGCTGCTGGAGTTATCACAAGAACCCCGAGAAAGATCGTTACCCACCAGCATAATGGAGTCAATATTAGCCAATCCACCGCCAGTGGTCGCAACCAGCTCAATAGTATTGTTGCCGCCACTTAAGCTAACGGTCTTGCTCACGGAGGTCCAGCTGCTCCAAGAACCCGTAGAGTCGAAATCTACAGAAGCAAGCTTAGAGCCGTTAACTTTAATATCACCCTTGCGATTATCACTGGAACCATTCGCATAACGCCACTCCAGAGAATAGCTGCTTCCGTAAGGTACTTTAACGGCCCACACAACAGCTTTTCCGCTGGCGTTGTCGGTATTTGCAAAACCAGCACCGGTGAAGCCACCGTTGTTGGAGTCAATAGAACCATCAACATTACAGAACCCACCGGTTTCTTCCTGGATAGTCAATTCAATAGAACCGGAGCTTGAAGAGCTGGAACTACTGGAGCTGCTTGAGGAGGAAGTGCTGGACGAACTGGAGGAAGAAGAGCTCGAGGATGAACTGGAGCTGCTTGAAGAAGAACCGCCAGTACCGTTACAGCTACCTACCAGAGACCATGAGTAGTCACTGCCAGGAACAGAGTTAGTGTACCAGTTCGCTTTGTACAAGTTGTTCTGATAAACCATTTGGTCCCCACCTTCAGCGTGGTTGGGTATACCACCTGGCCAGTCTTTCGCAGTCCAGTTTGGATGTACATTCACGCCGTCACAAATACCACTGCCACCAGTAGAACTGGAGGAGGATGAGCTGGAAGAACTGCTGCTCGAAGAGCTGGTAGAACTAGAGCTTGAAGAACTGGTAGAGCTAGTACTTGAAGAACTGGAGGAGCTGCTGCTAGAAGACGAGCTGGAACTTGAAGTGCTACCACCGGATTCGCCGTAGGTTTCGAACTCCGCTACTTTTGGCGTACCACTTGCGCTGGTGATCTCAAAGTTGATTTTACTCAGTGTTACAGCACTGAAGTTAATAACACCAACTCCGGAACCAGAGGCAATTTGGCTGCCGTTATCGTTATTAACCAGTTTCCAGGCACTAATACTACCTTCGGAATCTGCTGATTCTTTGATGATCACAGTGCGCAAAGTTTGAGGGCTGCTGTATTTAATGGAGATTCGACCGCTTGTGCCACTTGGTGACCAATAAGAACTCATGTCGCCATCACGAACACTGCCATAACTTCCCGCGCCTTTGCTGGAGCCATCTGAGCCCGCACCAATGCTGAGGTTTGACCCCAGCTCTCCGTTTCCGCCAGAAGAGGAAGTACTTGAACTGGATGTGGAGCTGGAATTACTCGAACTGGATGAACTAGAGCTGGACGAACTTGAGCTTGAAGAGCTGTTATCAACTTTACATTGCCCATTGGACGTTCGCAGGCCGTTGTTGGCACCAGCGGTCTCTTTTACGATAGAGGGAACGCATTTCGCGTCGTCCAAGGAGTAGGAGTATGGAACACTAAAGGAAGTTGTCGATTTAACATTTGGGCCGGCCGGGTGATTATCATCACCGTCTGCAGTCCAGGTAACACTATCACTAAAGATATTGCCGCTAACATCCCATGAACCCATATCATTGGTATAGAACGTACCCAGCGGGTTTTTAGCGTTGTCAAAGTAGTTGTTCTCTACCTTGGCTTTTCCGCCGAGGCGCGCGTTGATACCCGACTTGTTAATACCGTCGTAATAGTTGTTATAGATGTGGGCAGTGGCACCGCGCAATAAAGGAACGCGAGAATCGATATTAATGTAGTAGTTGTTGTGGTAAGTCACTGGACCGTTATTCGTGTCGCCATCACTTGACCCTACTAAGCCACCACGGCCTGAATTTTTTAGAATACTGTAGGAAAGTGTTACGTATTTGGTGTCGGCTTTCATGTCGAACAGGCCATCGTAGCCTTCATTCTCGCCACCAAACGCTTCGAGGGTGCAGTGGTCAACCCAAACGTTGGAAACGTTGGATTCCATACCGATTGCATCACCACCATTGGAGGTGGTACCGCCAGATTTTTTTACATCTTTAACGTGTAGGTTACGTAAAATAATGTTCTTGGAATTACGGATGTGAATGCCAATCTCATCAAAGGTAGCACCACCGCCTACGCCAATAAGCGTAATATTTTCGATCTCTTTAAGTTCAATAACACCGTCTTTGGTATTACAGCTACCACTGGCTTTTTTGGTGTTACCTGGCGTGATAGTGCCGGAAACTTCAATGATAAGAGGAGTAGTGTCGCTCGCACGGCCACAGATCGCTTGGTGAATTTGTGTTCCCGTTGTAGCTCGCACCACTGAACCACCTTTACCACCTGTAGTTCCGCCATTCTGGGTTGCATAACCCGTTGCAGCCATAGCTGACCCACAGGTCAAAGCTAAAGCTAGCGCACTCACGGCGCCTAGATATTTTTTCATTGTGACGACCTTTATTTATTAATTATTTCTTTTAATCGACCACGAACTAAGTACTGCGATACTACATTGAGTATTTGTTCGCGACTTGAACAAAAAAACACCAGAACTCTACTGCGAAACTTACCGTGATTTCCGGGTTGTCGAACCACATAGAAGCCTTGGTTGTCCTTTTTGGCTTGGCCAGTTTAACTACTTGAATTAAAAATGTAAGAAATAGCCGTCATTTTTAGTAACTTTACGTCGAAATTTTTACTTTCTAAGTCATAGGACCAGAAAACATTCGTATCCTTGTATACCTCCAGTGTATTCCTACTAAGCCGCTAACATCAGTAAGGTAACATTGGCATTACCACACCGAAGCTACCATAAATGCTTTAGTATGGTTTTTAAAAAATTAAAATATATATTCACACGTCCGCTGTTACTGTGCTAACTCACTGATCCGGTACTGATACGAGAATTGATCGACGGCCTGAGCAGAGGGGCTAGGGGAATGCGGTGTATACGTAGTACAGACACTCAGGCCTGCACACTGAAAAACGGGGTAGCAGCAATGGCTTTGTTGAAGTGTTGATAACAGCGCTGATGTAACTGCTACTGGGCTGTCTCGCTTATATCTCGAGCGTATTTGAGAATAATACGCCAGTGCCTTGAGTTAACTACGAATAGCGTGCTCTATAGAGAAGGTAATAGCCTTAGCTCGGCTTTTATATTTTCTCTTGTACCCCACGCGGTAACAGCTTCAATAAACCAAGCTTTTTTTAAGGGATGAGGTATAAGGATGTCAAGTTCAGCAAAGGCATTACCATTTTCATGAATAACTACACTTCCTAGCAACGAGTTGTTCTCGCGCCACTCACCAAACAAGGATTCGCTTGCATCAAAAGGGTCACTTTTAATATAGAGTAAATCAAAATATTTTAATTCTGCGGGAACGTGATTGAGCAAACCCAAAGGCCTTAGAGCTTCTCTCATCGCCCACCATAGCTGCTCTATCAACGGCCATTCCGCTTCTAGCCTCTGCTGAGCTAGATTACCGCCAGGCAGATCTGCACACCTTCGCTTATTCATTCATCTTCTTCAAGTATGGTTTTGGCAATATGTAGAAAAGCATGGCCACCAATTTCGTCAGCTTCATCAAGCTCTTTTAGCTTTTTTAAAAGCGCAGTGCGCAGCCAACACCCTACCCCTGCGCAAGCGACATACACCCAGCGCTTTTAAGCTAAACAAATACAAGCGCGCTGGGCCATATTTTTTCCGCCAACTTATCGCACCGGCTTGTATCACGCTCACTTTCCCTCCCTGTGCTCGTGAGGGTGCTGTTTTAAGGCTTAACAAACGATAGTTTCGATTTATGCCCAACAAATTCGCGGCACACCTTAAAACCGCCCACACCGCAGCTTCCGCTTTGGCGTATCTACCACTGATAAAATAAAATTTATACAGCGCAATATGGCTATCGGGCTCGTGCGGCCATCGCTCCCGCGCAGCTAAAAGGGCAACTTCTCGTCGCTCGATATTTTCGGTAATTCGCGCCTGCTCTAACACCATGCCCAAAGCCATAGGTGGTTTTGGTGAGAAAAAAACACTTTCATGTAGTGGAACAATTTTTGATGCACTTTCAGCGCTCGCCACTACCACAGCTCCGCCGGCGCTACTTTGTCGGCATAAATCTTACCGCCTAGAACATGCTGTTCAATAATTTTTGGCACATCGTCCACCTCTACCCAACCATACATAGTCCCGCCTGGGTAAATCAGTACATTGGCTCCCGCCTGGCAGGGCCCTAAACACGCTGTTTGTGTGAGAGCTACATTTTGCAGGTTACGCTGAATTAATTCTTGAGAAAATTTGTTATAGACAGCTTCACAGCCTTTTTCACCACAGGAACTTCGAGGGTGGCCAGGCGGACGTTTTTGCATACAAATGAAAATATGACAATCAGGTTTTGGCATTTTTCTTACTCTTTCACTAAGCGGCAATTGACTCGTGGGTATGACAGTTTTTAGGACAAACACGCGAACAGGATTTACAGCCTATGCAGTCCATTGCGTCTTTGATCGCCATAACCTTCATTTCATCGTCATCATCGTAATCGTCGTCGTCATCATCATCGAAATTATCAAGCAAATCAGCCCTTTCAACTAATTCGAAAACATCCCGAGGACATACCTTGTAGCAACGTCCACATCCAATACAAGTAGCTGCGTTCAGTGCGGTTACAAATTCGGGAGTCCAATCGCTCCCTCCCCGTGTTTTACCAATCATTACGTCTTCAGTCATCAGGTTTACCCCTCTTGGTTTATGCCGTCGCCTGAGCAAGTTTGACTTCTGCTTCTTTCCAGGCCTCACAGGCTGCAATGGTATTTTCCGCCAACTCAGTTAATTTCGGGTAATCAGACCATAGCGCATCCTCCACCAGATCGTGAACCTGCGATGCCCATTCGCTTGCTATTCGCTTTTTCCTTTTCGCATCCTTATTAAGGGCTTTTAGTTCTTCGTCAGTAATTGCTTATTCTCCTGGGCCTACATCTCCGCCACTTCTGGAAATTTTTTAATTAGTTCTACAGCTTTTGTTACAAGCTTTTCCGCTTCGCCAATCAGCTTTTCTGGTGAGTCAAAACCGAAGCGATGAACATCTCTCAGAGTTTTGTCCAACACTACCAACTTACCAGCCGTAATCATCGACCGGCCAAAGCCCTCATGCGTCAGATTAATAACGGGGACTGCCATAATTCCCGTTTCTTTTTCAATCATTTGTGCAATACCGTTGTAGTAGGCTTTTACTCTTGAAATAACAGTTTCGTCGGGATCCCCCACAACCGGTATTTCTCGGCGTCGCGCCTTAGTCAGAATTATCGGGTCCAATACTTGTGCATCACTCCAAGTGTCGTAAGTACCGTAACCGTCCATCGCACGCAGTTGAATAACAATCTGCTTCATAAATGGATGGGAAAGAACTTCTGCCCCATCTTTAACAACTAATTCGTCACTCATAAATTCACCTTCCAGTATGTTTTAAGCATGTTGCTCTAATCTCGCATTTCAAATTCGTGGCTGCCATTCTGCTGGCGACCAATAGCCCTGGCCAGCCAGTTTGCAGGGCCTTCAAGCAATTCTCGTTGAAATGCTTTGATAAGATCTTTTATCGAAACATCTTCAACTACCTTTAGCGGCTGGATATGTTGTTCCAGCAATTGTCTGATGGCAGAAGCACCACACGCGCGACAATAAACCGCTGCGCAACCTTCCAAATATTTCATCTTCACGGCAAGTTTGTCATCTGTCTCTTGCTCTCCCAGAGGAGAGAACTCGGCAACACTTGTTAATTCCGCGGTATCTGGCGTTAAAGTGTAAATAAGTATCGAACGGGACGAGCCAAAATGCTGATTTACATTTTTACCGTCGTCACTGGCAAATGCGACTTTCAAGCCCAGACTCTGGTCTTCCTTACCAACAATACTAAACTGCCGCGTTATGTTCGCCATCAGTGACTGGCCATTTGCCTTAGTAGGTCGTTTGTTTCTTCTGGCGCTTGCTTTAGATACGACTTGTAGGGCGCTACGCCCGAATGGTGCTCGACTAATAAATTGGCCACGTCAAAAAGCGTTTGCTGACTGGCTTTGTAACCGAACCAGCAGCGTTGAAAGCCGCCAATTAAATCGAATTGAGGAAAACCCATTCGTAAAACAGGAATACCCAGACGTTTTGCGCTCTCAGCCGCATGACTGTTTCCCAAAAATACTTGCGCCTCATTGTCTTTAGCCATTATCTCCGCATCTTCAAGGTCGCCGATTTTCACGACAGCCAACGTACTGTTTTCCAAGGCAGGATTTTTATCAGCCATCTTTGCTGGAACGACAGCCGCTACGGTGCGGGCCCCTATGCCTTCCATTAACCGATGGAAGCCAAGTAACAGGTCCGGGTCCGAGGCAATTGCAATACGTGCCTCGCCCAGCATAAAGTGCGTATCCAGTATGGCGTCTTGCAGTTGACTGCGCTGCCGCTGCCATTTAAGGGGAACATCCTGCCCGCTAATGTCGGACAAGGCCATTAACCAACCGTCTACAACTTCCAAGCCCATGAGATGACCGAAACGAAAATCCGCAACACCCGTTCTACGCCGTAAGCTATCAGCGGCACTTGCCAGGCTATCGCCAACGACCAAAGTAGCAATGCTCTCCCCAGCAGTCTTCAAGTCAGCCAGTGAGGTGCCTCCAGTAGAGGTTGAATTAAAGTCGTTTTGCTCCAGGTGACCATCCAGCGAACCTGAAAGATCCGGTATCAACAGTGGTCGCAATCCGAAACTTTCTACGCTTTCAACAATATATTCCAGGTCGCCAGGTGTTAGGTTGGCGCCACACAAAACGTTAACCTGCTTTTGACGCAAACCCACCCTGCTGGAGTCTTCCGGAACCAGGGTTTCAACAATGGCTTTTACTGCCAATGAAAAACCGCTCTCAAAACTCCCAGCGTAATCCGGGGTATTTACCGGTACTACGGCTACCTGTTCGTACTCGGGGAACTTGGCTCGAAACTCCTTCACAGCCCATTGGATATCACAACCTTGCGTCTCGGCCAACCCGGTGGTCACCAGGCCAATCACTGCCGGTTTGTTTTTTTCAGATATAGTTTTCAGGGCTTCGATAACATTTTCATCTGCGCCCATAACTGAACTAACCTGATCCATAGCGCTTGTTTGCAAGGGGATAGGTTCGCGAAAGTGACGAACAAAAAATACTTTGGCGAAGGCTGTGCAGCCCTGAGAACCATGCATTAAAGGCATACTTTTATCTAAGCCTAAAAATGCCAGCGCCCCACCTACGGTTTGGCTACTCTTTAAGGGGCTTACAGAGAGCGCCTTTTTTCGTTTAATTATTTCAGCCATAAAACTTACGCTCCAATCACCAGTGGTGTTGCCAGCTTTGTACTGGCATTTTCCCAGGGAGCCTTTTTGCGCACCGCTTGCCATACGGGGTTTTCCAATGTGAGGCACAGTTGGCGAACCAGCTCTACCATGCCGTCATAGCCTGCGTAAGCAAACTCCCGCTCCTGATTTATATCGAGGAAGGGAATTTTGGCCTTTAACGCGGTATACATATTGCGGCCCCCAGCGATAAGAATGTCCGCCTTATAATCGGCCACGGTTTGCAGTAGAACCTTAGGGCTACCCTCATCCAGCATCTTTACATCCTCTCCCATCAACTCCCGAATACGCGCCTTATCTTCTTCTGTGGATTTTTTGGTACCCGTGGCCACAACCACCATACCCAGATCCTGCAGCGCAGAAATGACTGACCAGGATTTCACCCCACCGGTGTAAAGCAACACACGTTTATCTTTCAAGCGAGGTTTCCACGCTAATAGTTTTTCGCGTATTTTTTTCTCTTCTCGTTCTATTAACGCCTCTGTGCGCACGGTTAAATCGGGGTCATTAACTAAGCGAGCGATATCACGCAGGGATTGAGAAGTATCAGTAATTCCGTAAAAGCTGCCTTCAAACCAAGGGGTACCAAAACTGCTTTGCAGTTTGCGCGCGACGTTCAACATGGCTTTAGAGCACACCATCATGTTTACTTCCGCGCGATGCATGGTTTGTACTTCATGGAAGCGCGCATCACCGGATAAGGTACAAAGAATACGAATGCCCAGTTCGTCGAACAGAGGCAGCACATGCCAGAACTCACCAGCAATGTTGTATTCTCCTATCAGGTTGATATCGTGAATTTTTATTTCGGGGCTTATCGGGTGTACAGGTTTCTCCGAGGGTTCCCGGGTACCAACCACATATTTGATCATCGACTCGCCAGCTATGCGATTTCCCAGGTTTTTGGTGCCATAGAATCCCGCCGCGTCCACTGGCACCACCGGCACATCAAATTGTTGTTCTGCCTCTTTACACACAGCATCAACGTCGTCCCCCACCAGTGCGGGTACGCAGGTGTTATAAACAAAAACTGCGGGAGGCTGATAATCATTTATTGCTTGCTTAATACTATGAAAGAGACGCTTTTCCCCGCGGCCCATTATCACGTCCTGCTCGGTAAGGTCGGTAGTCATACCTATGCGGTATAAATCCGGGCCACTGGAGCGTGTACCGCGGTTATCCCAGGAACTTCCTGCACAGGCAATGGGCCCATGAACAATATGCGCCACATCAGCAATTGGCAGCAGCGCAATTTGCGCTCCATCGAAGGCGCACCCACCGGCAGCGGATCCGGGCTTGGGCTTTGCACAACCAGATTTCTCTTTTTTGTTGTGCTCGCAGGCCGGTTCGTCCAGTAATTCGGCAATATCATTGGCTTTCATTAACAGCTAACCCCTGGTAGTTCACTGATGTCTTAACCGGGGTTTTGCAAAGCGTATTCCAGTTTTCAAGCTATTGAATTTATGAGAGTTTTTAGTTTTACTTGTCGGGTTTACTACAAACAATTTGGGGGGTTTACCAGAGTACGACAAAACCTGAGCGGCTCCATCTCAAAAAAGCCTTATTCACTCTCTCCCCAAAGGTACTCATCTATTTCTTTCATTAGATACGCATTCTTGTGAACATTTCTAGCCACATCTTCGGCTTCACTGCGTGTATAGCCATGAAGGTTAAATGTGGTTACACCAGCAGGCTCGTTCTGATAGTAGAGCTGAACACGCATGGTCCAGTAGCCTGCATTTTTTTCCCTGTTTTGCAGCGATATACAAGCCCTTAATTTACCTTCTAATTGAGTAATGTAATTGAATTCAGACACCTTGATTAATCCCAGGATTCATCATCGACAGAGGAGAATCTGTCAGAATTAGCAAGGTTTTTATCCTTCTTTTTCAGAATATTGGCCAACCAGAACTCTTGAGTTCCCGACAACTGTATTTGAAGCGCCTCGATAAGCTCTTCAACATCCGGCCCACCAGAGACCTTCACTGGCGTAATGCCCAGGCTAAGCAATTGCCTGGATGCCGAGCCACCAATGGAACCACAATAAATAATATCGCTACCCACCAGCCATTTTAGCTTGGGTTTTAGCTTGTCTTCATTGCCGTCCTTTGCTTCCCGACCAAAGGCCTTTCTGCATATCAGCTTTGCATCAGATGCGTTTACTTCATACACATAAAACCCTTGGGACGAACCAAAATGCTGATCAACCATATCCCCTTCCAAAGAGGCAAAGGCCACGACCAATGTCGCACTGGAAGGCACACTGGCTGCTACACAGTTGGAACTCATATCACCTCCTGGTTTTCTCTCTAAATAATTACTACAGCAAAAAAATATTACTACAGCAAAAAACAAACCACTTCGTTTTCTGCCAGCAGGTATTCATCAAAACTATTCGGCGCGCATAACTATAAGTACCTACCAAGCCTAGAGTGGCACAATTATTGACAGTAAAATAATTGACAGTAAGTAACTACAGCAAATTCTCTTTTCGCAATAAACAGTTGTACCGAATAAATGTTAAACATTTGGTCTTTAAAAAAACACACCACAGTAAAGCATCTACTTCTACTACTAGAAAATGAATTCGGGTCAGATAGTTTTTTGATCGACACCGAAATACTCCTGGATGAGAAAGCTGTATACCTGGAACACCGAGAAGAGAGATCCATGCGTGCATACATTTTTACACTTTGGCAATCAAAAGATCGGTATGGGGTACATCTGGAATTCCCTTTTGACATATCGTCAAAAGTATTTTTGGAATCTTATGAAAACTTGTCATACACGGGGCTAAAAAAGGTACTTTGCGACCACTTGGATCTCTGTCAGCGACATCGAATATTTAACCCCTAAACAAGCAACAAACTACACACACTGAAGGATCTAACACATGGCTACAATATATTTCAGCTCACCTATTATGTCGAAAAACCTTAAACTAGAAGCTATCGCGGGACAGCGAAAAACGCTGCTGGGTATTGCCAAAGAAAATGGCATTAAAATCCCACATGAATGTGAAGATGGGCAATGCGGCTCCTGTCTGGTTAAGGTTGTACATCTCGATGGGGAAAGAATCAAGGGTGTCGCACTTACAGATAAAGAAAGAAACGTTTTGAAATCCATTGGTAAACTTCCACCCAATGAAGATAAGCGAGCAAATGTACATGATATCCCCCCCACCTATCGGCTGGCCTGTCAAACAATCATCACTGATGAAGACCTATTAGTGGAGTTCACAGGAGAGCCCGGGGGCGCTTAGGTACTGCTCAAACTGCATCAATCTGTGTGTGGCTTTCATAACATTTCTGTAGATGGAGGGCTCAATTGTCATTAAGGCCACACGCATAAACAGTTCAATAAGTATTAAAAGCCGCGGAGGTGGTAAACCGAAATTCCGGAAATATTATTTTTCCGGTTTATTATTCTCTCAAGGTTTAGTAAGGTTTTCTAATATGCGTTACTTCATAATCACTATTGGAACCGTTTGCCAATAGCACACGAACAACGTCTCCCTCGCGCGCACCAAATAGTGCCTGAGCAAGGGGGCTACCTTGATCCAGCAGACCATGACCACTTACAGATTCATCCCTGCTAACAATTTGAAAACTCTGCTCTTCCTCCTCCTCTATACCAAACACTGTTACGCGAGACCCAAATTGTACGCGGCTTTCCATTATTTCATCGGTCTCCACTACCGTTGCCATGGCTATGCGAGTTGCTAATTGATCGCGCTGTTCCTGCTTAATGGCCTCACTCGCCTGAATTAAACAATCTCTCCAGCGGGCAGTAATCCAGTTCTCATAACGACTTTGTCCAATAATCATAAAACAGGCTCTCGATATAAGGGTTTTAAAAAATTTAAAATCTCTGCATTAGCCGCAAGATCAAGCGCGGTGAAATCGTCTCTACTCGAAAGTTCAAGGTCTGCGCCTTTTCTTTGCAACAGTTTCACCACACTGGTTTTACCTGCCGAAGAGGCATACATAAGCGCCGTAAACCCTTCGCCGTTCTGTGCATTTATATCAGCGCCCGCGTCAATAAGCAGATTGAGAGAATCTTCACAACCAGCATAAGAGGCAAACCAGAGTGCCGTATTACCGTCGGCATTGCGCATTTCTTTATCGGCGCCGGCAATTAGAAGCTCTGAGACTATTTCTGGTTGTCCCTGCTGGCAAGCCAACATAAGCGGGCTTATATGGCCATCGATGCTAGCGTTTAGCGATTGTTCTTCAAAGCACTCCCTAAGCAACCACTCATTGGTGATGGTTGAATATTGCTTATCGGTATAGAGAAAACGCCGTTTCTTCCATGCCGTATATCCTCCTCTCATACTGTAACTTTCCGTGAAACCCGCGCGACCAAAAACCTCCGCCAACTCTTTACTGCTGGTGCCGTGATAACAGTAGACAAGAACAGGGCGATGAATCTGCTTGCTCGCCAGCAAATGCTCGACTAGCCCTCCGTGAGCCTGCATGGCGCCTTCAATATGGTTATCTTTGTAGGAGTGGGCATCTCGCGCATCGAGAATAAGCGCCTTGGGGTCCGCAACTATTTTGTGTTCCGCCTCACGGACAGATATCTCTACGTAATAACTCATTCCAACATTCCTTCACAATCATTTGATTTCAGATGTCTGGCCAAGGCTGAATCCATCGTTGTTGCGTGAAGCTTGAACCAGCCTGGCAGCTGGCCAATGAGGTAGGCCCTGGCCATGATTATTGAGCCTCGTTGCACCCTCTTTTCAAAATGCTTGAGATCAGACATAACACGCCTATGCTCACTCATGTGCTCATCCATGGCGGGAAATGTACTTTTTTCCATCCAAACACTTTCATTGTCAAAATGATTTTGCGTATGGCTCAAAAGTTCTGAAAAGCGCTTTTGAAAAACCTGCGGATCTGCTAATTCAAGCTCGTTGACTAAATGAATAAACTCCTCATGGGTTGTATCCATTTGATTAATACCCAGCATATACTCAGAATTTTGATTGTCGATCAACATGGTAAAGCCACTTTATCACCCTAAAAAAAACACAGAAAATCACTTTTAAACATTCCTATCTAGAGTAAATGCAAAAGACAATCCATAAAACGTTCTAAGCTCAGTGTTTTATCGTTTTAGCTCTTTCCATACGCTAGAGAGGCTCTGACTAACAGTGGCGTAAGGTTTGCAGGCACAGATAACTGAAGACTGGTTTTTAGCCTGGTGAAAGGCCAAGTAAGACCGAAAAAAAAACAATGGTTGCGCGTAAGCGTGAGCTAGCCCGGCCTTAGCATTATCGAATATTTTGTCGCGTATGTGACGAATAGAAAGGCTGGAAAATAATTTTGTAAGGTTTACGACATGTACATTTGCTTGTGTAATGCGATTACAGATAGACAGGTAGAGCAAGCAGTAAATCAAGGGGCCCGACAGCTTAAAGATCTACGCAGCCTGCTGGGAGTGAGCAAAGATTGCGGCAGGTGTACCCGGTGTGCGAAACAGTGCCTGAAAAGCTCGCTTGAACAACAGCATGAACAACAACAGCCTAACGTAGTGTTAGGGCGCCTCTGAATAATACGGTGGTATCTCCGGCTTAGCCTGTGAAGCAATGCACTTGGAAAGGGACTGTACGAGCGTCATATGTGCGCCAGCATCGAATGCCAAATCTAGCTCCTTTAAAAACTCTGCTGCATTTTCAGTGGCGTCTAACATGGCTGCCACTACGTACTCTCCTGCCTTACCCGAATCGACCATAGTCACTGGAACTGCAACCTCAACAACCAGACTGGCGAGCTTTGTATCAAAGCGACGTATCCGCATTCCGGAAAAACCGGGGTAATCATACTTTCCGCTCAACATGAACAGAATTTCGACTTCCGGAGTAGCACTTTGAACCGGGTGGTCATTCTTTCTGGCCAAAGCCATTGCGACCTGAGTGAGGGCGTTAGCAAACTCACTTTCTCTCAAAGCGCTGTCAGGAAAGAATGCTCCTACTGATATCGACATAAACTAACCTCGGTTTGCATCCCACAAACGCTTGTAGGCGGTATCCAATTGTGAAAGACGAAGATCTGCAGCCTCTAATTCAGCAAAGTGCGAAAATCTGCCCGCTTGTCCCTTTTGGTACCATGCATCCATATCGCGCTTTAACACGCTGCGAGCTTCAGCGACCTTAGCTATTTCTTTTTTTAAGCCCTTGAGCCGAGATGCACTAAGATTTGCAAGCGCATAACGTACACCACCTTCGAATAAACGTGTGCCACCACCTTCCATAGCAATTTGCTCTGCCATTTTGCCATCGGTCACCTTCACGCCAGCAAGAAAATCCACATCGAACGCCACAAATTCTGCTAACCACGGTGTGGTTGGCCCCATTAAAACCGTAACAGCATTTTTAGCCAGCTCGCTAAGCCGGGGAAACGTTTTATTGATAAGTGAGCTAGAAGTAATAAAAACCCAATCAGCTTGTGGAATCAAGTCTTCTGCGGCAGTATCCGGCAAATCACCATTTTGGGGCTGCCGCTCCAAAACGGTATAATCCAGCCCCTCCATGGCTGAATCCAAATGCGGGTACCGCCCAACAACCACTATTTTTTTATTTTTCAATTTTGGTTTGAAATAATTGAAAACGGTAACATTGGCATTTCCTTCAACAGGTAGTAACTCAGCCTCCTGCAAGAGTAAATTATGGTGCGAATTGATCGCGCCATTGCACGCTGAAAGCGCCATAGTGACATCAAAATTATTCCAAGATCGTAAATTATGTGCAACGCTTGCCACCGTTTGCCCCGCAATAGTACCCGGCCATTGTAATATTCGTGATTTATCCTGGGGACTCATAGCAAAGCCCAAATTTTCATTTCCTTGAAAAAACACCTTACAAGAACTCCAGGTTAGGCCTAGGTTAAACCGCTCTATTACCCCTTTCGTTTCTATGGCTTTATTTTCTATGATGCTATAAATACATTTTTTATCGATTTTCATTTTGATTTTTTTTTCGCTTAAGCTGAAGGCCACCGTTGAGCATAATAAAATCATAAAGATCACAGAGCATAAAATGCCTGTTATCAAAATCATTTAATTGGCTTAGCGTTGCTTTATCACCACGATAATAGCGCTGGGCTACAAGGCGAAATGCTTCTGGCAGAGAAAGGTTAAAGGGAGAAGGCTTGGTCAGCATATAGACGATTTGCTGAAACAAAAAAGCGTATGGGTCATCGCTACCCTCCTCTTTGTAAATGGAACCCAATTCTTTTCCATAAATATCAAACAGCCGAATATAATCCTCTAACTCTGGCAGTGATCGGCTCATTTTTGCTCTAATTCCTCTAACACTCTGTTTCTGACAAATGACTATAAGCACCATAGGTGGTTAAACGATTATCTTCTCGCGCCTTACCAACGGTAAAATGATAAAGACTCTGCCAATCACCTTCGTTCGCCAAACCCAATAATTTGTGGACTGCATCGTCGAAATAACAGCCAATACCCGTACCGCTGAGCCCACTGGCTAGTGCTTCAAGGTAAAGTAACTGACCAATTAAGCCCGCTTCCCAAAATAAACGTCGGTAAGCCCATGCCCCGTCTTCTGTCATTATGGTCTGAATATTCGCTATCATCGCGACGCTAAAAGCACTATGCCCGGCAATAGCCTGATAACAACTTAATGCAGAAGCTGTTTTTCGCAAATCTGATAACTCCAGGCAATACAAGGGCAAATCACAGTCCTGTACGGGCTGCCAGAAAAATGTTTTATTACACGCTTCCTTAAACGCATCAAAACTGTCCACATTTCGGATTAAAGTGTATAAACCCGCAGGCAAGCCCTCTACCTTGTGAACAAACAGTAGCAAATTTACTGCGCAAGAATACGGAAAAGCATCAAAAGGAACACGATTACCTGTGGGCACAGCCAGCGCCAGCATTCGATAAAAATCTCCTTTACTTATGCCTTCACCAAGCTCCATGCGCTGTGCACTGCGACGCTTGCTTATCAACTCAACAGTTGAGCAGCTCTCACTGTATTCAGGCACATAATTACTAAGCGTATTCGTATTTTTATCCGCCTGGCTGTTGAATACCGAAGCCAGTGTATTTTTCTTTTCAATGGCGGGTAGTACATTTGCAATTTGAGGCCAGTAGGCGTGCTCCTGACTGATAAGGTTCGCTTCTCCCTGCCAAGCAGAAATGCCCGCCAATACTCGCTGCCAGAAACACGCGTCTATTGCTTGAGAGTTTGCACCTGCGCCCAGCAATGCTATTAAGTCGGGTTGTTCTTTTTCTACCCGGGCATCGGTTTGAACTTAGCCCAGGCATTCACTGATAAGCCCGTCACCTGCCCTGGTATCCAAAGCCATTCGCCAGCCCTGCAGTGCAGCAGAATATCGCCCGGCACCCAGAGCATGTCCGACATCAAGCTGACAGTAACGCAAGGCCCGCACGCCGTATTTCCATTCTTCACGCCAATGAATGGAAGACAAGGCCAGCGCACCAAAGCAGCCAGGATTTTCCTGATAGATTGTTTTTGCGATATTTTTATCAATGACAGCCCGTCGTTCCAAGCCGTGCTCATAAGGCGCATAGTGGTATATGCCCGGCACAAGCTCATCATCTACCGCAGCCCATAAAATAATGTAGCTCTCCGTTGGGTGCAGGTTGCCACTGGAGGGATTATTTCTTAAGGACCAGCTTTCCAACCCTGTTGATTTCCAGGCACTTAAACCGAATGCCAACTCGAAAAAAGAAGAAAGGCTCTCACGTGTAAGCTTGCTTGCTGTGGTATTCGCTGTATACAGGTACTGATAATCATGGTCCTTATGTTTTTTAGCAGAGGCAAAGTAATAAGTTTGGCACCGCTATAACGCCTGAAAGGGTTTGGCTGCGAGTCCCAATCAAGAAAACCAGGGCTAGGCGCATAAGCCAATAAACTATGTTTACTTAAGCGGTGATAATACCGTACCGCGTTAAGTTGCTCCTGACGTTTATCTGTCTCGCTCATCACCGCCACAGGGCAGCCTCCCGCATTCATTGCTACTCTCAATTTGAGGCATTGCGTATTTATACCCTCTTACCCGATCTAAGTGCGTAATACTCCATAAGACTAAGCAAACGCATTGCCAGGTTTTTAGTGGCATAAAAATTGAAATAACGAAACATCAACATCGCCCCCGTCACTCCAGTAGGCTTAAAAGTGAAACCACGAAGTGCTTGTTGAGGGAAATATTATGCTTATTGGTGTCCCTAAAGAAATTAAGAATCAGGAATTTCGAGTTGGCTTAACTCCCGCTGGTGTCCGGGAACTGAGCGCTGCAGGCCATTCTGTTGTAATAGAAAGCAAGGCGGGCATGGGCGTAGGTTTCGACGACGCTACCTTTGCGGCTGCAGGTGCCAAAATTGTTGCCAGCGCGGCAGAAATTTATCAGCAGTCTCAACTCCTTGTAAAAGTTAAGGAGCCACAAGAAAGTGAATGTAAGATGCTACGCGAAAACCAGATTTTGTTCGCTTACCTACATTTGGCTCCGGACCCCCAGCAGGCAAGCCTATTAAAACAAAGCGGTGCCTATTGCATTGCCTACGAAACGGTGACCGACAGGCATGGCGCACTGCCACTGCTCGCCCCCATGAGCGAAGTTGCCGGCCGCTTATCGGTGCAGGCAGCCGCCCACTGTCTGGAAAAAGCGTCTGGCGGCTCCGGCGTATTGCTGGGCGGAGTGCCCGGCGTAGCCAGTGGCAAGGTACTTATAATTGGCGGCGGAGTGGTGGGCTTGCATGCAGCGCGTATTGCTTTAGGCATGGGCGCTGATGTAACCCTTATTGATAAATCACTGGCACGCTTGCGTTATATTGATGAAGTTTTTAACGGTCGAATAAGCACACTTTACTCAAACCAGGAAACGATTGAACAAGAACTAAAAAAAGCTGATGCAGTGATTGGAGCGGTTCTCGTGCCCGGTGCATCCGCACCTAAACTTGTCTCCAAAGCCCAGCTCGCTCTGCTAAAACCGGGTTCTGTTTTAGTGGATGTAGCTATAGACCAGGGTGGCTGCTTTGAAACCAGCAGGCCCACTACCCATGATAAGCCCACCTTCATAGTTAACAATATCGTCCACTATTGTGTTGCAAACATGCCAGGCGCGGTGGCGCGCACCGCCACCACGGCACTTACCAACGCAACCCTGCCCTTTATTATGGCCCTGGCGAGTAAAAATATTAACGCACTGGAAGAGGACGCATACCTGCTCGCAGGGCTCAATGTGGCAAAAGGTAAAATTACTCATCAAGCCGTCGCCAGCGCGCTTGGCGAAAAGGCCTACGATGCTAAATCCCTGCTTTTTCAGCAATGGCGCAAACGTGCTTAATCACCAGACTCAACCGGCTTAAGCCTGATGTAAATAAATATTTTTTAACCCGCCCAGAGGAATAAACAATGAACGAAAATGAATCGATAAAAATTGGTGTAGCCACTAAAGATGGTGTATCGGTTAATCTGCACTTTGGCCATGCCGACACATTTTGGGTTTACGAGTTGAGTGAGCGTAGCTTTTCGTTTATGGAAAAACGCGAAGTCGAAAAATATTGCCACGGTCATATCGATACCAGTGGCGTATTGGCTAAAATCCTTGAAACCATTAAAGACTGTAAGGCAGTTTTTTCTGCAAAAATTGGTGCCAAGCCAGCAGAGAAGCTGGAGAGCATTGGCATTCAATCTGTGGACGACTACGCCTATGAAGCCATAGGGGAATCCCTATTGCACTTTGCACAACAGCAAGCGCTATGATCACACTGGCCGAGTGGCTCTGTAAAAACCCGCTCTCCACCATCGAAATAGATTGCTGTATTACTGTTAAGCTTAAGATTCTCGACGGAAAATGCAAAATGTCCCGGGAGGACAAGCGCTTTATGGCTGCACTGTACGAGGCGACTAAACACCGGGAGAGCCAAGTATTCCAAAATGATATACACCGCTTTATTGCCGCTGTTGGCCAAGAACGAGACGAAGCCCAGTGCATGGCCGTCTACGAAAAGCGCCTAATGGCTGAGACCATGATTTCCCGCCCTGTGATGAAAGCTTTTAAAGCGCGTATACGAACAGCAGGCTTGTATCAAACTGAAATTAAAGCCTACTGAGGCCCTTCCAAGCACTCACCCATATCTTAATGTTGCATTGCATACCAATGCCAACGCCATCTTGTTACAAATCAAACATATTATTCATAGCATTCAAATACCGTCTACCAAAAAAAATTAACTGCTCTTCTAAGCATTTGTTTTTTATGGATAATTTACCCCTATTATCTTATTCGTTTTATCCATAACTGGTTTGCATATTGCAGTCTACCCTACGGATACAAGTAAACCTCTTATCAGACAGGTGCTTATATGAAGCTGACGGACATCGAATTTAAAGACGAAGCCTTTAAAGTTGCTGTAATGGCAAGCGGTGTGGAATTTGCGGAGCAGGTAGTTGAAATAAAAGCCCGCAAAAGTGCCATAACATGCACCCAGGGTATTGAACATTTCAGCCAACTAAAACTGCTGGATCTCACGCGAAACCAGCTCACCGAAATAGACCTGAGCAACAACACTGCTCTGGAAGAACTCTACCTCGGCAATAACGAGCTTGAAGAAATAGATCTTAGCGCGTGCACAAAACTAAGGCATTTAGAAGTATTTATTAACGATTTAAATGAACTGGATGTCAGTAAATTGGAAAATCTAGAGAATTTATACGCCAATAAAAACGACCTGGTAAAGCTGGATTTGAGTAACAACCCCAAGATTGAAGAAATACAACTTAGCAATAACGAATTAGAAGCTCTGCAACTCGCAGAGCAATGCAACCCTTTTATCGTAAAAATAGAAAACACCAAACTCGATGAGGCCTGTGTTAACCAGCTTAAAACACTGGTAGGCCCGAATAACCTTAAACTATAACAGGATAACGAAAATGGCAGAATTTTATTTAACACTGGAACAAGTAGAAGAGAAAAGCCACTTAGTACACAAAGACAATTGTACAGTTCTACCGGTAATGGAAACGCTGCGGTATTTAGGCTCCTTTGCATCAGGTGAAGCGGCCTATAACAAAAGCCGAGGCATTTTTAATGCAATTGATTTTTGCCCAAACTGTATTCCCCAATAGCAGGTTTAGGCAGTGGCTGTAAAAAAACATCACTAGCGAACAGCCACTCGCCTAATCTCTGCTGAGCGCATTACTCCTTAAGCGCGCTAAGGTCTAGCTTGCCGTTAACAAGCGGCGGGCACCAGAAGTAGCCACCAGTGACAGGCTGAGAGAAACGAAATAAGGCATCGGTCGTGCCGTCTTCCAGGCCGACCATACGTCTTAGTTGTGTCTCGAAGGCATTCAGGGATTTGCCAAACGCTACGAACATCAAGCCTTCACCCTCGGCGCCCCTAAAAGGCATAGAGCGGCGAACAATGAACGCAGCGGGTTGAAAGCTTTCCTGTTCGGTTCTCTTAACATGAGCAGAGTGAGGCGCACTTTCAAGCTCGGCATTATCGGACTTACGACGCCCAATGATGTTGTCTTGCTCCGGCTGAGGGAAGGCAGTAAATTTTTGTAAATCGTGCACCCACTGTTGTACTGCCACAAAGCTGGAACCTCGCATACCCGCAACATCGCTCAGATCAAAAGCAGCGGCAATCGCTTCCTCACCGGTAGGGTTTTCAGTGCCGTCTTCATAGCCGGTCAAGTCTTTGCCAAGCTCCTCTTGCCCATGCTTGAATCCATCTACGCTGTTTTCGAGCTTAAGTAAGCCGGAAAATAATTGTGTAATGGCATCGCTGCGTAAATTAAGGTCGTTTTCATTTTCCGCGCGAATCCAGCACCACAGCCACTGTTGTGTAGAGGGTACGCTTGTCTCTGGTCCTTTTAAGGCCGGAAATGTTCGCAGCCCCACTATCTCAGTTCCCAAAAGCTTAACAAAAGGTTCGCCAATACCAACGGTAAGCCACTCATCAATATCCAGCAATTCGATTGATTGCAGTATTTCAACCGGCTTTGCATCTGATGCAACACTAAAACTAAGGTAACGGGCTACCGCAGGTACGCCAGGTAAAATCGATTGTTGTATTTCGCTCATCTTTTTTCCTCTTACATAGAATTCTGTGCGAGAAACTATGGAAACTCTAGGTGTTTCGTCGACAACATAGTGTGTTGGCGGCTTAATAGGATGCTGCCTTAGGTATCAGTACGCCTAGTTCTGGCGTGGCCTTACGCGGATTAACATTCACCGAAAAAGCATTTTTTAAAGCTAAAACTAAAACTCGGTTACCATGGGCTTGCCATCCAGCCATGCAGCCATATTGAGCACCAGAAAATTCCAGTTCTGAAAACCCTTATTCAGCACGGGCTCACCATTATCGGGTAAATAGTATTCATGCAAACCGCCAAAGCGCTCAAAATCTCGACCAAGCAGCAATATTGTTTTTTCTGCCAGCTCACGCGCCTCATCTTCGAAGCCATAATTGAGCATACCTTTAAAGACTAAATAGTTAACGTTTATCCAGACCGGGCCGTTCCATGAGGACGGGTTTCCGCTAGCACGCGTATCGTACATTTTCTCAAGAGGCGACAAGGAGCGAATACCAGAAACAGAATTGAATGAGCGCTTATCATGAAAATGCCGCTCTACCATTATCTTCGCCTGCTCTGATGTGGCAATTCCAGCCCACATAGCCATAAAACCGCTCCAAACGCTGAACCGTTGAATGAGGCAATCATAGTTACGTGGTTGACCAACATGAAAATACAGTTTTCCAGGTTGTAAGGATTCAATCTGCGGCTTTTCAACGGGTTTCAAATTTAGGTCCACGCTATAGTAAAAACCATCACGAGGATCCCAATTATGTAGTCGTATGTTCTGTAGTAATTCAACCGCTTCTCGTTCAAAGGTTACAGCTATATCAGGCAGGTTGAGTTGCCTTGAGAGGTAAGCTATGGCCCGTAGCTCCTTGTACATTAGAGCGTTCAAAAATATGGAGCCAGAACTTCCGTTGGGTCGGTAAAAGGTACTTGGATCGGTATCTACACCAATGGCGTGATCCGTTTCCCAGTAGATAAGGCCGGTAGAGGAGTGTTTGTGATGGTTCAGGTATTTACTGACAAATGCCTGCAAATAATAAAATTTTTCGCGTAACCATTCAGCATCACCATCCATATTCTGTACAATAAAGGCTGCATGCTGAGCAATGGTGGGTTTATGCATATTGCTCTTCCAAGGGTTAATCTCCTTTAGCATATCCTCCCGGCTTGGCGCATTACGTTCAATCCAAATAGGGATCCAACCATCCATACCACCATAACTTAGTGCATTCAACACACTGCCTTGTTCATATTTAAGTGCTTCCTTTTTATCTTTGGCACTGCCTTTTTCGCTCAGAATCTGCCGCAAAGCCACATTACTTAACCAGGAATCCCAATCCCATAACATGTCTAGATACTGGCTGCTGCCAGGTGCTAAAAAGGGGTAACTGAGTGCGCCGCCCTTCTCCCTGTACATCCCTTTCATTTCTTTATAAATATTTTTTCGCACAATTTTTTTGTATTTTTCAACATTCTGTTCTGTGCGCTCTGGCAAATCTGCCACTACAACATGCGAAAAAGAGACCAGCAAGGCAATACAAATAAGCGCAGAATAAGCTCCAGTAAAGACTCGACCTTTAATCACTTTACTACGATCTCCATATTATTCAGCGAGGGCCGTGATAGGGGCTGATGGTGATGTTGATAGAATTAAGAAAACGGTCTTCCCCTCTAACAAATTCAAAAGCCTGGCCTGGAATAACTTTCTGGTAAACCACCCAACCACCAGCAAATACCATTTCTATCTCAATAATTTGAGGGTCTCCAAGAAAGTCGATTTTTATTTTTTCACCAATGGGCGTGTTGGCCAAGTGGTGCTTGATAAGATTTTCAGTATCCATTTCTTGCATAGCTATTCTCTAGGGCTCCTCTATGTCAGCTTGGCACTTACCCGGCGTGTAGCGTGTAACTTCTGGGTCGGCACAGGCAGTGCAGGCTGTTGCGTATGTCTGCTGCACGGTCTCCGGACAAGGTTCAGCAACACATTGTGCTTGTGTATGCTTGGAGGCACAAACCGGACGGTATTCACGTGTACATATCTTCGGCCTCGGCTCTGTACAGTCAATTTCAGCGTCTACCTGCACAGGCTTCACAGCCGCTGCTAGCGCGGCAGTATTTTCTGGTGCAGTATTTGCGATACTAGCTGAGCTTGCTGTCAACAGTGTAATGAAAGCACTTGCCTTAAATAGCCCCAAGCCGAAACTAACAACAATGGGAAAATAAAAAAGCCCCTCTGCAAGGAGGTTGTAGAATTTCCCCGCATCCTCCTCGTTCTGCTCGCCAGCTCCCTCACCCTCGCTAGCTGTTGACGACTTTTCTGGCCAAAACAGGGCTAATACCAGAGACACTATACCAGCCACAACAACACCCATATATAGGTAACGCATAAGCCTTGAATCCAGTTCATAAAAATAGAGGCAAAGCGTAATACCAGCAAAAGCAAACGTGGCACAGATGATGGCAAAGCCAAAGGAGAATCTTGTTTCCTTAGGGAAATCTTTATAAATTATACTAAAAAAGGCGAGCATCCAGATGACAAGCACACCTCCCCACCATTCAATTTCGGTTAACATTCAACTGCCCCTCCCTCTTCCGGCTCATCCTCGAAATCAGCACTTACTTTCGACACATAAATAAGAGGTAAAACAATCGTAAGGACTACAGAAAGACCGATCCATAACCACATTCCCTTAAATAGCAGGACGGTAATAATGCCAAACCCGACCCCTTGGAGAACGCCCTTAACCAGTGCTCTCAAGACTAACGCAGATTTAGCCAGGGCCAAAGGGTCTACGCCAGACTCCCTGCTTGCCTTTGCCAAACCTACCAAAGCGTCTACCATTTCGGCACTTTCCTCTTCTCGCTTTCCTCGCTCTTTAATCAGCTTGTTAATGGAAGCAGGCACAGGGTAACCATGACCTTCTGTTTCTTCAATGTCACATTCGAACTGTTCGCTAAGGATATGGCGAATAAGGCCATATTTATTACACATAAGGTCCAAGTCAACTAGCTTGCTATCCATAAAATGGAAGTGCCCATACTCGCCAAGCTGATCATAATACACTTCCAAACAAGCCACTCTTAAGCCTGCATCAAATAACTCCTGCAATAGTTCGAGTGGCAGCTCGTAGCTGCTACTCGTGTCATATTGAACACGTATAAACTTTGGTGTTACCGAGACACAGTGATTAAACCAGTCAGCGTTCCATGGTGTAGCGAAATCGACACCCCAGGTTCGAGAGAGCTCTTCAGCCTGGTCATTTTTCTCAGCATCTAGCAAACGGAGTACCTTAAGACACTTCCTGAAGGGTTCTTCTTTACTGAAAAAAAGTAGCAAAGTATGCGCGTTTTGAGACATATCCTAATCTTCCTTTTTGCAAGTATTCAGAACTGCTAACCAGGTGTGTAACGATTAAGCCCAATCAGCTAACAATCTTGGCTGCTGAATACAGTATAACAATACTGCACATACAGGCTAGAAGGGTATTTCTCTTAGAGCCAGCTGAGACTCATTTATTCGCCGCGGCAATGAGCCAGGGGAACGCTAACTTAGCCACCATCAACTACGGGCATACGGCTGGGATATCGAAGGTTTGTAATGGCGCCCCTGACTTCTGCGCCCCTGAGTTCTGCATAGTTATCTGCCCTCTCTCTGTAACGAGCACTCACAATAATCAATTTGCCTTATTGATGCATGAAAACTCTATCTGCTCACGCAAAACTGCCAATAACACGCTTTCATAATTCGGACAGCTTATCAATAAGGTAATGGGGAAAATGGGTGAGCCAGAGCGCGCTAAAGCAAGGGACTACAGATAACTTAAAGAGTGTGTTTTCAATGCAGGTTTGTTCGATAGCGATATAAATTGACACATGAGCCAAGGGAGCAGATATCTTTATGTGTAAGTGCGCAGCTCCCTGCCGCTTACTTTAAACGTTAATAGACAGCCTCCAATTCCCCAATAGCCATAGGCTTACCAAAACAGTAGCCCTGGAAAGCTTTACAGCCAATATCCTGTAAAAAATTACGCTGTTCAACAGTTTCTACGCCTTCTGCAATAACCTCCAAACCAAGTGTTTGACCCAAAGCAATAACTGTTTTCGCTATTACGACATCATTTTTATCCGTCATGAGGTCACGCACAAACGATTGATCAATCTTAAGCTGATCAAGCGGTAGCAACTTTAAATGAGTCAATGAAGAAAAACCCGTGCCGAAGTCATCCAGTGAAAAGCTTATCCCACGCTTCTTTAGGTCATACATTTTTTGCACCACGGAATCCAGATCTTCGGCCATCATGCTTTCAGTAATTTCCAGCTTTAGTAAATGTGGGTTTGCATGTGTAACGCGCAATGCACGATCCACACTACGAATAAATTTCGAGCTGGAAAACTGCGAAACGCTGACGTTTACGGCCATGGTCCAGTGCGCCCTCTCAGGTGTTTTCGACCAGGCAGTCAATTGCGCACAAGCAGTCTCCAACACCCACTGACCGATGGGTAGAATCATTCCCGTTTCCTCTGCCAAACCGATAAAGGAGGCTGGAGGCACTAATCCAAGCTTGGGGTTACTCCATCGAATTAAGGCTTCAACGCCTGTAGTTTCACCCCTTGCATTAACCTGCACCTGATAATGTAAAACAAATTCACCCGCCTCTAAAGCAGCTCTAAGGCTTTGCTCCAGGCTACTGCGTTCTATGGCTACAGCATGCATTTTTGGGTCAAAGAAACGCAGAGTATTTCGCCCGGATTTTTTGGCCTGATACATGGCGGTGTCAGCATTTTTGATTAAGGTTTCGACAGAATCCCGATCATTTGAAAATAACACAATGCCAATGCTCGCTGTTGAAAGGTAGAGTTCGTTTCGCAGGGTGTAGGGTTGCCCCAGCGCTGCAAGAATTTTTGATGCCAGGCTTTCACTTTGCGCAGCAGCATCAATAGCACTTTTGCTTAATCCTTCAATAAGTACTACAAATTCATCTCCACCCAGACGAGCCACGCTATCGCCCTGGCGCAAGCAACTTTGCAGACGTGAAGCAACCTGTCGCAAGAGTTCATCGCCTACGGTATGACCGAGACTGTCATTCAGTAGTTTAAAATGATCCAAATCCAGAAACATTAGCGCAGAATAGCGGCCACTGCGCGTCGCCGTTAGGATAGCCTGATGCAGACGATCCAGGATCAAACGCCGATTGGGTAATTGTGTTAATGAGTCATAGAAGGCGAGTAAATTGATTTCCTTCTCGTGCTCGCGACGCTCTGTGATATCACGGATAACGCAGATATAGGTTGTGCGCTCACTGCGGAATATTTTAGAAACAGACAGGGTGACAGGAAACGAGCAGCCATCTTTTCGTCGCCCTTGTAGATCGCGGGGTATGCCGATAGCCCTTTCTTCTTCCTCTTCTCTACCGTGTTGCAGATATAGATCTTCAGCCGATGCAATACAATCAGGTAAAAGGTGCGAAATCTTTTTACCGATAACATCGTCAACACCATAACCAAACACTTCGGCGGCTGCTTGATTAATGGATTTTATTTTTCCCTCAGCATCAATCGTAACAAGGGAGTCAAGCATATTATCGATGATGGCTTGAAGATGCAGTGCCGCCTCCTTTTGCTGCATTTCAGCGTGATGTTTGTATATTGCCATTGCCAACACAGTGCGCAATTCACGCTCGCTAAAAGGTTTTACAATGTAACCATAGGGCTCAGTTAATTTTGCTCGCGCTAAAAGCTCGTCCGCATCAAAGGCAGAGATAAAAACCACGGGGATAGAAAACTGCGTTCGAAATATTTGCGCGGCGTCGATACCATCCATTTCACCGGCCAACTGTATGTCCATGAGAATTAAATCGAGGGTTTGGTTTCGCGCAATATCAATGGCCTCTTCGCCACTCGTGCAGTGCCCAAGGACTTCATAGCCCAAGTTGCGCAACTCCATCTCGATATCACGCGCCACAATCAGCTCGTCTTCAACAACAAGGATTCTGGCTTTACGGTTAAGCATAATGTTCAGGCATTTTTTTATTACACCAGAGTGTAAAAGTGCTGGCCTAATAGCACTTTGATTATGCAGCCTAAGAAACGGTACAAGCTCAGGCGACAACCAACTTATGACTGCAATTGAATACCTTTGGGTGGAAAAATGACTTTGAATGACGGGCTTAAACCCGTCTCGATATGTAAGCGGCCACCCAGTTGCCTGGCCAGGTCCGACACCAAAATTAAGCCAAGAGACGCTTGTTCTGATAGCTTAAAACCAGCTGCCAGACCCACGCCGTTATCACTAACAGCCAGGTGGGCTAGTCCATCCAGAAGCACTAATTCAAGCCTCACAACGCCCTTAGGAACACCTTTTTCACCCACCGGAAAACCGTGCTTCAAGCTGTTTAAGAGTAGTTCATTCACAACTAATCCGCAGGGTAATGCCTGGCTTATATCCAAAGGCAGCGAAACCACATCCACCTCCAAGGACACAGCAGAAGCTGACGGAGAATTGACACGAAACACTTGTACTGCCAATTTAGTAATATAGTCACCTAAATCAACTCCGGCAAAGACATCCGTCTGATAGAGCATCTCGTGAAGCAAGGCCATACTGTGAATTCGGCCTTTCATATCGCTTAGTACGCTGGAAACGGCATCATCAAAATTTCGCTGCGCTTCCAGGTTGAGCAGGCTGCTTACCAGCTGCAAGTTATTTTTTACCCGGTGGTGAACTTCTTTTAAGAGTGCTGTTTTTTCGTTAAGCGCAATGAGTAAGTCGGTGTCTGCTTGCTTTCGTGCTGTAACGTCCGTAACGGCCACCTGCAAGCTGCCTTGCTGAAATACACAATCCAAGCGTACCTGAATAACTGTTCCATCGCAGCGGTGCAGACCTAGCTCGATGCGGGCTTTATGACTGTTTTCGCCAAAGCGTGTGATAAAAGAGAGCCAGCTATGCTTGTCTTCGGGCACAAGTAAGCGACTAAAGTCACGCCCGATCAGGCTGTCACGCTCGAGGTCTAACCACGTCGCCAAAGTGAGGTTAAGCTTCTCTATCTCCCCCTGCAGGCTTAAGGTGATATAGCCTACCGGAGCAAACTCGTACAAGTTGACGTAACTTTCGCGCGAGGCTTCCAATTCATTCTGCGTGCTACGCAGGGCTTCGTTTTGCATTTGCAATTCAATTTGATGCACCTGCAGTTCATGCAACATACATTGCGCATCTGTTTCCGAGCTGGAGCCACACGACAGCACTTCTTCGGCAGCTGCGCGCAAAACCAAGTTACGATCTGGTTTATCTACTGGGCTGCTCATTTAGCCCCTCCGCTTAAGGCTTCACTATAGAGAACAGGATCAATTCCGTTTTTCCTGCAGCAGTAACAATACGCCGAGCGCTGAGTAGGGAATTACACTCACCCACAGCAGGGTGTTTATGCTCCACAGGAACTGCTTCAGCAGCTTGATCTTCGCTCAATACTTTAGCCAGTAGTGCTTTCAAAGACGAAATGCTCCAATGCTTGCTGGCAAACTCATCAATCTTTCGCCCCACTACATCCAACGCGGCCAGATTAAACGCCTTAAAAAAGGCTTGGTTAGCAGAGACAATAAGTAAGGTTTTATCCAGCACAATAAGCGGCTCGTGTACCATATCAATTATGCCTTCGGCCAACTCAAGGGCAGTTTGTGTTACCGCCCGCTCTGTTTGTGCAAGTTTGTCACGAGCTAGCTGCGCACTTTCAGATGCATGTTTGAATGAAGTAATAGACGTAAAGGTAAGCACGACCCCTTCGATCACGTTATCCAGTGTGCGATAAGGCTGTATTCGGGCGAGAAACCATTCTCCATCCGCTGTTTGCACTTCCCTTTCTATAGGTATTAGCGTATCCAGCACCTTTTGCAAATCCTTGAAGAGCAATTTTTGCTGATCCAGATCAAGATTAGATGCTATATCACTTAAGGGGCGACCGTCGTCAGTAGCAATTAAACGATATATTTTTGCCGCCGCTGGGGTATGGCGACGAATACACAGCTGATGGTCTAAAAACAGCGTCGCGGTGCCAACGCTGTCCAAGAGGTTTTTCATATCATTCTGAATACCCGTAAGCTGAACAATTCTGGCATTCAACTCTGCGTTGACGGTAATAGTTTCTTCATTCAACGATTGCAACTCTTCTTTCGAGGTCTCCAATTCTTCATTCGCGGATTGCAGCTCTTCATTAGTGGACTGTAGTTCTTCATTAGTGGATTTAAGCTCTTCATAAAAAGCCTGCTGCTCTTCATTTTGAGTTTTAAGCGTTTCTTCCGCGTAAGCCAGTTGTAACTCCAGCGCCTTAATGCGGCCGGCATCGGCAGTACCAGGCTCACTATCTTGAGCAAGTGCGTTAACCCCTACCACACTCTCTAGTGCAGCGTCGCCCGAATGAGGATTTTCCAGATTTTTAAAGCTAATGAGCAGTAAGTTGTCACCGCTAGGCGCCTCCACCAAGCGCTGGATAGCAAACTGCACCAGAGAAAAGCCACCGTTAGTTTTTACCGATACTTTTTCAGAAAACGCAGGCTCTGCATTGCTAGTGGCACGCTGCACCGCACTGCGTAAGGCCTGTTGCAAACCTTCCCGCGCCATTTCAAAAACATTGTTGCTCACGGGCCCCGGTGCGGGGCGAAGGTAATGACCGGTATCCCCATGAATATAGAGAATATTGCCTGCACTATCGATAGTAACGGAAGCTGGGGCAAAAGATTGCAGTAGAACGCGGTGACTTATATCAGCAATGCTTAAAGGCTTTACTCTATTATTCGACATGTTTACTTCTGAACTCCTACTTGCAGCGTTAAGCGTGGTATGCGGGTTAAAGATATCGCGTTTTATACTAATACGCGGCCATCCGCGCTCACTAGCATGAAGGGCCTGATAAAACTTCCACTTACGATCTAAGGCCAAAAAAAGGCCCGGAGGATTATTAATACTTTCTGACGTGGATAAAAACAACACACCCATGGGATTGAGTGCATAGTGAAAGGTGCTTATTAAGCAATTTTGCAAGCCTGACTCTAAATAAATCATCAAATTACGGCAGCTTAGAAAATCGAGCTTGGTAAAGGGCGGGTCTTTAATCACATTTTGTACCGCAAACACCACCATATCACGCAGCTCTTTCTTTACCTTGTAACCCTCATCGGCTTTAGAAAAAAAACGTTCCAAGCGCTCTGGCGAAATATCCTCCGCAATGTGTGCGGGATAGCAACCACTGCGTGCCACTGTAATAGCTTCATCATCCAGGTCGGTAGCAAATACCTGAAAGGTTATTCCCAGATCCCGAAGCTGCCGTCCTGTATCCTGTAGCTCACTCAGCAATATGGCGATGGAATAGGCTTCTTCCCCAGTTGAGCATCCCGCTACCCAAACTCGAAACACGTAACCAGGGGGTTTGTCTTTAAACAGTCGAGGAAAAATGTTTTTACTGAGTTCGACAAAGGCTTCCGGGTCACGGAAAAAACTGGTCACGTTGATTAGCAGCTCTTTAAACAGAAGCTTTACCTCCAGCGGATTTTCCTTCAATAGTCTGGCGTAGATCCCTTCGTTATCAATGCCGTGCAGAGACATGCGCCGTGCAATTCTGCGCCCTATGGTGCTTTTTTTATACTGTGAAAAATCGTGTCCGCTACTGGCACGCAGCGCGACTAGTACCTCGTCAATACCGTCAGAATACTTTTCCGTGCTGATGGCAGGCCGTTTATAAGCGGAACCTGTTTCATTGACGAGTCGAATTAACTCCGCGGGCATGCCATCTACCTGCAGAATATGCGTTGCGAATCCACTGCTAATCGCACTTTGCGGCATACCATCGTATTTAGCACCGGTTGGATCTTGCACAATACAGGCACCACCGGCTGCCAATATCGCGCTCAAACCCAGAGTGCCGTCAGTTGCGGTACCCGAGAGCACAATACCAATGGCTTTTTCCCCTTGGTCCGCAGCCAAGGATTTGAAGAAAATATCGATGGGTAAACGATGGCCTGGAGCTGCCTCGGGTAGAAAAAGTCGCAAAGTTCCTTTTACAAGGGTCATCTCGCGATTTGGCGGAATGATAAAAACACAATTTGCTTCCAGCGCCATCATGTCTTGTGCCTGTGTCACCTTCATACTGGTAGAGCGCTGCAGTATTTCTGCTAATAAGCTCTCGTGGCCGGGATCCAAATGTGGCACCAAAACAAAGGCCATACCCGTACCTTCCGGGCACACACGAAAGAACGTCTCAAATGCCTCGAGGCCTCCTGCGGAAGCCCCTATACCGACAATAGGCACTTGCCCAGAGCTGGCAACAGCACTCGCTCCACCCTTTGACGCGGAGGTACTTTTTTTGACCCTTTTTTTAACAACCATAGTGATCGACCTGAACCAGCTAAACCTTAATCATGTAAATGTTTTAATTGCGCCCACTGCTGTATGCGCTATGCCCACTATACGCCCTATTTCCTGCCTCCGCGCGCGATAGGCAAGCGCTAGATAGAAGGGCCCTTTAACCGTTAAATCGTGGGGGAGGAATATTACAGCAGTAACTTATACTCCTTGCATGCACGGCATGCTTGGCTGGAAGCTAAGAACAACAGTAGGTGTATACCAGTAGCTCATGTAGCCGCATTAGGCTTCACTTGAATAACACCCGTTCTTAACAAACTATGGACTATAAGGTTTACGTGCCCAATTAATCAGCAAGTTAACAAGAGTAAATACTAAAACAAAACAAATGGTTAAAATTGCAAAATTTAAAGTTCCTTTTTGGTTCAATTGGCGGATTTTAAAAACACATCATCGCCACAAAAAAGTGGCTTATACTTTTTCAGAAAATATAAAAAACTGCATACTCGGGATAAGCGACATGGGAAGTCGCATTATCTTTCTTAAACCGATTTGCCCAAGCAGCAGGATTTACTCCGTCTAGGCCAGAGGATAACTGTATTTGTTCTGGCAAACCTCCCCAATAAAAATTTATTTTTTGGCTATTTTGGAAATAGCAGGACAAACATTAAACGCACACCCAGGCCTTCCGGGCCGCCATCCGAACTCTCTGCCCAGTAACGTACTCCGCCACCAACACTCACCAGCTGACCACCCAATTTTGTGACTTTAGACACCATGAAATTGACCGGCACCAGCCATTGCTCAGCTTTCCAGTCGCACCCAAGGAGACTGGGATTACCGGTTGAAAATTCAGCAGGTAGCGTTCGCCCTTGTCCTCTGGCCCTAAATCACAGTCATGATTAAACTGGAAAGGTACGCTAATTAATGAGGCAATTGGCTTGGATAGCTTCCTCGCAAGCGCCTCCCTATTATCTGCACTGGCGGCGTCTACAGTTTGCGCCATAAATATTAGCGACAGAATAAATAATCCGCGCAGATAGCCAACATTTTTATCGCGTGTTTTTTTCAGTTAATTCACCAGTCTACGTTTTAAATGTTATTTCACAAGTAAGCGAGCCCGAGCATATCGCCAGTATTGCCTCTCGCGATAGCACTAGGGCTGCACATTCAAGATAAGCACACCATCTTCCCAGCCGCTTGGAGGTGCCATTTCCCGCACTTCATCAGGTAAAAATGTTTCTGCGGCTTCCTCTCGGCCATTGCGCGGATCAAACCAGACCGCGCCGGCGGTAGCGCCCAAGATATTTTTTATTTTGACGTGGGAACGATTGGAAAAATAAATCAGGCCTTTCTGTGCAGAACGCAGTTTTACTGACATTATTTTACTTTCGCCACTACCACTGCGCCCCTCGATTAATCCGCCATCGGGAACCCAGTTTGACCAATCATGCTTAATTAAAAACGGTTTGGCCACAGCGGCAAATTGCACTGCTCCGGGAAATGCCAAGGCCTGCTCCCATGTATAACCGCAACTATAGTCACCTTCGTTACCGCGCATGGGCCAGATAGGCCCGGCGCCGTAGGTATGGCCAGCAGCGCCCGCAAAAAAGCTGTGATACACCTGCCTGCGATACTTAAGCGGGGTTATCCAGCCACACTCCTGCCTGTAGGACCCATACTCATAAGAACCCTCCAGAAACAGGCTCGGTTTAGCGGGCGTGAGTTGATAGTCCTTAAGCATAACCGCATACACTCTATCCACCTCTTTCCATACCTCAACCCCATTAGCGCTAAGCCAGGCATCATTGTGAAACCATTTTGAGGAATTATCGGGAGCATCGCCATCGGGATGAAAGGTGATAAATAGTTTGTCCCACGCCCGACTTTTTTTCTTCCACGATAATCTCTTACCCGTTACACCCTTGGCGATGCCTTCGGCCATGGCTCTAAAAACATCTCGCTTGTCCCAGTTCTGAAGATCGCCGTTTTTGTCGTATCCCTGCAGCTGCGCTTTGGCATCACCACCTAGAACCCATAATATATGTGGTTCATTTTTGTAGCGCTTACCTAAAAACTCTCCATAGGATTTCGCCTCGGAACGGTTAAACTCCGGTTCTTGCCCGCCCATCTGAGGAGTGACATAGGCCCGCCCCCAGCAGGGTAAAAGCGCGAGATACATATTGCGTTTTTTAACTGCCGCAACAATGTAGTCCGCGTGATCCCAATAATCGTTGGGCTTGTTTGCATCGCCCCCCTCAATTAACAAAGGCTGTGCGGTATTGGGGGCATCGTGTTCGCCAACAAAAGGCCTGTGCCCGTATACATTCGCAGCATTGTGAGGCCCCATGGAAAGCCCTCCCCCATGCGGAAACCAAAACGCCACGGATTGAATTACGGTAAAGCCAAGCGCTTGTCGGTTATCCAAATAGCGGTCAATTTCCTCCCGCGTCAACTGCTGGAACATTCCCCACGCTGTATCCCCCATCCACAGAAAGGGCTCACCATCAGTATGCGCAATACTGTGGCCGCTTTCAGAGGCTCCGAGCGCACCGTGTTGCCAGGGAGGCTCATCCGACCAAACATCTACCGATAGCAACGAACATACATATGTAGCCGATAGCATTATTTTTTTTAAACACGCCCATTTATATGTCATTTATTCACCTCGAAAATATTATTATTTATTAATTCTCATTGTGCACCTGCCCCCCAAGCATCGGGAGTAGCGGATTTGCCACTCAATCACTCAACACTGGCCTTCGACGCGGCTTGATCCAAGAATTCACCGATCAAATTATGCAATACCAGTAACTGTCCCTTTATTTGCGCCTGCTCCTCTTTGCTGAGTGGCTCATAACCGCGCATATATGACCAGCCATAGCCCCACCTATACCATGTGGGGTACAGAGGGGAGCCCCCCATACGCACACCTAAGTGCATTAAGAGAGAGATATTTTTCTCCCCCAGGTTAGCCACGCAGCTTTTGAGCTCGTCATCTGCTTCTTCGCGTTCGAGCAGGCTGCCCCCCTGCCAATACGCAAAATCATGCCTTATACAACACTCCATCCATTTTGCATTGTCTTCGAGACTACCGTCGGGAAAAATACTGCAACCATCCGTAGTGAAAGGCTTGAGAGTATCTGCACAGGCTATAGCGGATATAAAGGAAAGAAATATTGCTGATGATGCTAGTCGCATACCGTCGTTACCTATTTGGAAAACCATTCTTTGGGGGAAACACTACGTAAGCTCGATAACGCTCAGAGTCACGCAACACGGAATTATAACCTGTTTATAAACTCGCAGTGTCACCATCGCAGCCATAGCGTACTACCTGTATTTTGCTCATAGCGCAGGCATATCACCTTTAAGATCGGCAGAGAGGCCAAGCAGCGTAACCAGTAGTCACACAGGCAAAAGACACTATTTTATAGAATGCTTTCTTATGGAGCCTTTCTTATGGCACCCATTCTGGTAGAGAGAAGCTTAGCTCGATGATCCCCAAACGCAAAGCGACCATGAGGCCTAACCAAGCACACAACCAGAGCTTTCGAGCGCAGCCGAAAAGCATACTCTCGCGCCAGGATTACTGCTAGTCGGGGAGGCTAGAGGGGGAAAGACTAGCGATCGCCCCGAGAAACCCTGAGGACAAATAGTATGCGACTGTGCGTTACTGGCAGATTCTTCACCAGGCACATCGCACCAGCAGGAGAAGCAATTCAGAAACACACATTATTCTGCAGAATCCTTGAGTATACTCACTAAGAGGAATAGCCTTGCCTCGCGTGGCAGTTAAGCAGAAACTATATGCACAAAATATAATTAACTACCCAGGCCAAAGGCTGCTAGATGTTATACCGTACTTTCATCAAGCTATCAAAATTTGGAAACTAAGATCTACCGAGGAAACCAGGGCCTATGGGAAGACACTGAAGGGATCGATGATTAAGTTATTGCTATTGTAAATTTGCTTCATTAACCACGAACAAGCCAATCAATAGCCGCATTATTTTTATCATCAACTACTATTAAATCGAGACAGGCCACAACGACCAACTTATTTTTCGCCATTAAAAACGGTACACTTTAGAAGACCCGAAAAAATATTTTCTCAAGCCATAAAAAACACTTCTCTTGACGTACCATTCAAAAACTATCACCCACAAAACACAAACAGCCGTAAAAAGTAACAACATTAACCAACATTCTTTATCGCCAAGCATTTAAATTCGCTGCACTTTATAAATAGTTATTCGCGCCAGCAATCTACGATAATTACCGCAAAAAAAATAAATGAAATTTAAACCCAGTGGATCAGGACGATCGCAAGAACACGGATGGCATTGGTTACACAATGCGGGAGGACAATTTACACAGCAACAATTAATACTAAGTCAGGGAAATGTAATCAAGGAGCAATAGGATTTGGCCCCGTTAATCCTTAGCCCTTTTTCAACTTTTAACAGCGCTTCGCATAGTCGAAAGCAACTGTGAACTATAGGCCTAGTCTTCAGCGAGGCGCTGTTGAATTATCAGGAGTACTTCCTCGTCCTCTTCATTTAATTCAGCTATGGCATCCAAGGGGGCATTTTTAACCGCTTCCAGCCTCACGGTCCAATCTGCATCCTGCAGTAAGGGCCTAAGCTCATCCCCTGTTAGCCGACTGGCGACTATGCGCCTGACTTCTGGCTCTCTGTCTGAGAACATAAGCCCCAAGCTTTCTTCCGGCACACGACGGGCAATAATTTTTCTTACCTGAAGATCCGGATCGCGGATAAAACGAAACAAACGGCCGACTGGCAAGCGTTGCGCAACATAGGCACGCACGAGGTAATCCACATCGCTGGCCATGGCTTCCAGTTGCTCGATGGGAATTCTGTCTGCAACAGTGATGCGAACTTCACGATCTTCATCGTCCATTAGCTGGTGCAGTTGCTCTCGCGGTAAGCGATAGGCCACAGCGCGCCTTACAGCTTCGTCCGGGTCTGCCACTAGCCTGTCCAGGGCATCAAGCGGTGCATAGCGCACGGAGATTGCTCTGCGCTCCCAGAAATCATCACGCAAATAAATCGAAGCGTATTGGGGGTTAACACGTAAAAATCGGTCGATTTGCCGACCGCTATCCACTTTTACGCAGATATTGCCGGGGGAGCAACGGCCAGCCAATAAGAGGTTTGAGCGATGGGAGCAAAAACGGCAATCGGCTACAGGTGTTAAGTCTTCCGGCTCGTTTTGCTTTGTGGGTGGTTTGTTCACTCTACGGCCCCCTGAGTATAGTAGCGCTAATCGACTACGGTTTCTGCCAGAACATATCCGGAAGCACTGTCTAAATCGTTGGTGAGCACAGAACAGTGCTCTTTGGAGTTAACCACATAAATGGAGAATGCTTCCGCCTGGTACACCGGCTTGCCCGTATGAATATCGTCCTCCATACACCAGGTGAAGTGTTTACCTGGGAATTTGCTTTTTAATTCTGTTATCACCTGCTCAGATAAGCCGTGGGTGGTAACGTGACTAGCAACCTGCTCCAATTCTTCTTGTGCGATCATACCTGCTATACCTCTCCGTACAATTTTACGCCCAGGGACGGTTTACCCATAGCTTTTACGAGCCAGGGCGGCGGGTTTATCTGGGCGAGCACTTCTTGCAATTTACTTAAGGCGTCCTGGGCGTTTGCAGCACTTAGCGTAATGGGCTGTACCCCTGCTTTTATCGCTTTCGCGGCGGCGGCGGCACCAATACCCGTTGAATAAACCAAGGCACAGTCTTGCAGCAAACTGGCCCGCGCCTGATTCCTCTCTGCTCTGGCAATCTTTTGCGAAGGTTCGCGAATATCAATTAAGCGCAAATAATCCGGAGACACCTGATAAATTAAAAAGCGCACACATTCTGCGAAACTGCCGTCGATACTTTCTCCTCGATCTGAGGCACAGGCAACACGCAGGGAACCGCTTATCTCGCAGAACACTCCGCTTTCAAATTCTGGCTTTGGATGAAGGTATTGCCGTATACCCCTACCTTTTAATAAGGCGAAGGCTTTTTCAAATTGACTGGCATCTATACCCTTAAATACATCTTCGCCCAGGCTACGTACCTTCTTTGCCCGTAAGCGTGCTAATTTAGACTGGGTGATGGGTTCACCCATAATAGTAATTAACAGCTTTAGTAAATCCGATGTATTTACACCCTGTAATTCCTTAACCGCCAAACCAATTCGAAGCGCGACCTCATCATTGAGTGCTTGCGTTTTCACTACCCTGCTCCGGCCATCCTTTTCGCACGCAGGGTAATGGGTAGCTTGGGTGTCGCCATGGGTTCGAGGTAATAACTGGATCCATCTGCCAGGGTCACTTCGCCACCCCAGGTCTCTTCCGTATCGTGTTCTATGGATACAATATTCTCTTCAAGGTCTCGCTTTGCAACATACAGCGTGAGCTGACCTTGCTTGTTCTTACGGATCATTACACTGGGCATAACTATCTCCAGACAAAAGATGCCGAAGTTCGCATGACCGCACTCCCCTCGGCATAAAGGTGCAACTACTGGAAATTGGTAAAACCTCACCCGGATACGCAAAGGCGCTAAATGCGCAGCTAGCATTTAGCCCACCGAACGTTGTCCCACAAAGTCTGGCCTAAAGACTGATTAATTGAGACCTTACCTAATTCCACTTCACCAAAAATGTAAAACTACAAAAGGCTCACAAAGCCTTCGCTTTGCGAGCCACTATGACTTATCGAACCAGGTCGTAGTTGTAGTCCGTGGTTTGCATGCCGCGAGTATCGTCATCCAGTTTTTCCAGTACCGCATTAACGATAGTGGTTAACATTTGCATGGCACCTTCATAGCTAAGCGTTGTTTGACGATGCAAGTGGTGACGGTCGAAGATAGGGAAGCCCAGGCGGATTAGTGGCACTTCATGCTCTTCACCCTTGTACAAAGTATCGCGCTGGATAAACTTGCCGTAAGAATTACCGATCATAAAGTCTGGCTTGTTGGTAAACACCAGCGAGCGCATATGCCACAAGTCTTTACTGATATGCACTTCCGAGTTTGCACCATAGGGCGACTCCGCCAAAATAGCTTCCATGGCTTTTTTCCAACGCTTGTTGGCGTTGTTACAAAGTACATGAATAGGCTCAGCACCCAGTTCCATCAGGAACTTGCTCATACCCATAACAAAGTCTGGATCTCCCCAAAGGGCAAACTTTTTACCGTGCAACCAGGAGTGCGAATCGGTCATCATGTCTACCAAGCGGCCGCGCTCTTTTGCCAGTGAATCGGGGATGGGCTGCCCAGAGATTTCGCTGACTCTCATCAGGAATTCGTCCGTCCACTCCAGACCCATAGGGATATTCAGTTTGGCAGCTTCGTGCTTCCAGGTGTTTTTCACAAACTTGGCTGTTTTGATAGACTGCCAATGCTGTAACATCAAGGTATCTTTAGAATTAGGCGCATCTTTTACTTCGTCCTGGGTGGTACCACCGGCGTACATATGGAATTCGCCATCTGCCGGGGTATCCAATACTTCTTCCGGGTCACAGAGCAAGGTGAAATCAACGTTCATTTCATTGAGCACACGTTTGATAACACGGTAGTTACCCAGGTAGGTTTCAAAGCCGGGAACTATATTGATTTTGCCGTTACTACCTACTTCCTTGCCTTCCATATAATTAAGGGTGAAGTAGCGGATAATGCCTTCGAACATATTATCCCAGCCAGTGGTGTGGCTACCTACAAAACTGGGGGTATGCGCAAAGGGAACTGGAAATTCATCCGGCAAGTGGCCATCGTTTTTTGAGTTATTGATAAACGCGTTCAAATCGTCACCAATCACTTCGGCCATACAGGTTGTAGAAACAGCAATCATGTCTGGCTTGTAAACTTTCATGCAGTTTTCCAAACCATCTTTCATATTTTGCTGGCCACCAAATACCGCTGCATCTTCCGTCATCGAATCGGAAACACAAGAAATTGGCTCTTTAAAATGGCGGTTAAAATACGTTCTAAAGTAGGCAACACAACCCTGAGAACCGTGAACGTAAGGCATGGTTTTCTCAAAACCCAGGGAACACAGTACGGCACCTAATGGCTGACAGGCTTTAGCGGGGTTTACTGTTAACGCTTCACGCTCGAAGTTTAAATTCTTGTACTCTTCAGTTGTGGTCCACTGAAATACTTCATCTATTTTTTCCTGTGGATGCTTCTCTTCAAAACCATCGCGTTTTTTTGCGAGGGAATCCCGGTATTCTTCTTCTCGGAATAAGGGATAACTGGGCTTGATATCATCAACTACTTGACTCATGACATTTCTCCTTCCGCGCCACTCATCTGTGGACAGGCGAATGTGAGCTCCAAGTGCGGCGGTATAAACTCGCGTGGGAATAAATCTCTACCGCACCGGAGGTGTTTACGAAAATGGTTGTTGCACAACTACGCTATAACTTATGCAGTTGCTGCAATGTCCTCGTCGACTTGTTCAGTTTTTTTCCAGGGAGCCGCAAGTTTGTTCCAACATGGGTTGTTCAAGGTCATATCCATGTCGCGAGCAAAAATTGCGAAGCCGTCAAAGCCGTGATACGGACCTGAGTAATCCCAGGAATGCATCTGACGGAAGGGAATACCCATTTTCTGGAATATATACTTTTCCTTGATACCGGAACCTATCAGGTCTGGCTTCACTTTCTTCACGAATACTTCGAATTCGTAACCAGTGATATCATCGTAAAGCAGCGTCGCATTACCCATTTCTTTCAGCGTTCGGTCGTAGTCATCGTTGTGACCAAATTCATACCCGGTACCAACAACTTCCATGCCCAGATCTTCGTAGGCGCCAATGACGTGTCGCGGACGCAAGCCACCCACGTAAAGCATTACGCGCTTACCCTCTAGACGTGGACGGAATCTATCCACAACCGACTGCCACTCTGGCTGATACTTGGCAATAACCTCTTCACACTTGGCCTGAATGCTTTCATCAAATTGCGCTGCGATTTCGCGCAGAGATTCGATGGTTTTGGTGGGGCCGAAGAAGTTGTACTCCATCCAGGGAATACCATATTTCTCTTCCATGTGACGAGAGATATAGTTCATGGAGCGGTAGCAGTGAACAAGGTTAAGCTTCACTTTGGGTGTGAGTTCCATTTCAGAGAGGGTGCCATCACCCGACCACTGCGCAACTACCCGCAAACCCATTTCTTCCAGAAGAATACGGGAAGACCAGGCATCACCACCAATGTTGTAGTCACCGATTATGGCTACATCGTAGTCTGTCTTCTCAAAAGTATCGTCGTCGTCGCGAGCACTTAGTACCCAGTCACGAACGGCATCGTTAGCGATGTGGTGACCGAGCGACTGAGAAACACCGCGAAAGCCTTCACAGCGAACAGGAACCACTGTTTTGCCATGTTCCTTCTGCTTGTTTTTCGCCACTGCTTCAATATCGTCACCAATCAAACCTATTGGACACTCGGATTGAACAGTAATACCTTTATTGAGAGGGAAGAGAGTTTCGATTTCGTCAATCAGTTTGGAGAGTTTTTTGTCTCCACCAAATACGATATCTTTCTCCTGGAAGTCGGAGGTAAAGTTCATGGTAACAAAGGCGTTTATGCCTGTTGTACCAATGTAGTAGTTACGTCGACCGGCTCGGGAGTATTGGCCACATCCAACCGGACCATGAGAAATATGAATCATATCTTTCACTGGCCCCCAAACAACACCTTTTGAACCGGCGTAGGCACAACCACGAATGGTCATCATACCCGGCAGGGATTTTTTGTTGGAGGTGATACATTTTTTACTTTGCTCAAGAGAAGTATCGTTAGGCGATAAGTGCTTCTCCCGATTTTTCTTGGCTTTTTCTGGATAAACCTCCAGAACTTCTGATATGAGGGCTTCTACCTCGTCGCGTGACATCTCAGACATGATTGTGTCTCCTGAAAGTGTATTTCCGGGTAATAGGTGCTCGGTTTACCCCGAGTGCCTAGCTAGGCAAATTCGCCTGCCCCGCGTACGGGAACCTTCGCAAAAAGGTTCCCAACTTCCTCAGCACTAAACTGCTTCAGCTTCCAACTCCGCCGCTGTTTTACCAATAATGGTTTCGTCTTCTTCTTCCAGAATACCGAAGTCCATTAGCAATTCTTCCAGCTCATCCATAGTGACCGGTGTTGGAATCACCAATTTCTTGTTATTGATAATTTTTTGCGCAAGATCGCGGTACTCATCAGCCTGTTTGGCCGCAGGGTCATACTCAATAACAGTCATACGACGGATTTCCGCACGCTGTACAACGTTATCGCGAGGAATGAAGTGAATCATCTGAGTACCCAGGCGCTCAGCCAGCGCAATAATCAGCTCATCTTCGCGGTCGGTCTCACGGCTGTTACAAATCAAACCAGCCAGACGAACACCACCAGAGTTGGCGTATTTCACGATACCTTTAGAAATATTGTTGGCCGCATACATCGCCATCATTTCACCAGATACAACGATGTAGATCTCCTGAGCCTTATTTTCGCGAATTGGCATGGCGAAACCACCACACACAACGTCGCCTAGTACGTCGTAGAAAACAAAGTCGAGATCTTCTTCGTAGGCACCTTCTTCTTCCAGAAAGTTAATCGCAGTAATTACTCCACGACCCGCACAACCAACACCGGGCTCTGGGCCGCCGGACTCAACGCAGCGAATATCGCCGTAGCCCGCTTTTAGTACATCCTCCAACTCCAGATCTTCTACGGTGCCTGCTTCGGCAGCCATTTCCATAATGGTGTTTTGAGCTTTAGCGTGAAGAATAAGACGAGTGGAGTCCGCCTTAGGATCACAACCAACGATCATAATTTTTTTACCCGCTTCTGCTAACGCAGCTACCAGGTTTTGTGTGGTGGTAGATTTTCCTATACCACCCTTACCGTAAATCGCACATTGACGCATAGCCATGATGACAATCTCCTCAGTTTTTTCGTCCAGCCTGTTTTTGTTTTGCCCGCAATTGCAGACATACACCAGCTAGAGAGCAGGCTTTGTGCCAAGGGCGAGAACGAAGCACTAAGCTATTGTTTTTATTGGCATTATTTGAACTACAACGCTAAGCAAATGGAGTGTTGTTGCCAACAATTCCTTACCACTGTTGTGTCAATAGCGACAATGTGACAACAACTTTGATCACATCATTTTTTTAATTTATGCCTTGTCGCAAAGACGACAAATTGTTGTTTAATAATGCGTGTATTAATCGCAACAATAAAATAAGTGTCTGTTTATCAAAGGGTTTTTAACTGGCTTGTTAATTGCTCCCATTAAAGTCATTTATTTTCACTCTTAAATTCAGGGGAAGATTTCGTGACTAACGACTTTTCACAATTAATAGAAGGCATTCAGTCTGGGGCAATTGTTCCTTATCTGGGACCAGGCGTTTTACAAGGCGTAACAAAGCTAGGCAGTGATGAAGCCATACCGGCTGATAGTGATAGCCTTATTCTGGCCATGACTAACGGACAGCCAATGTCACCGAGGCTAATGTATGAATTCCCGCGCGCTGCCATGCATATGGAAAACAAAAAAGGCCGAAGCTTTCTGGAGAAATTTCTGCAAACTACTTACGGAGAAACAGCCTGGACCGACTCCGTTTTTCATAAGTGGTTAAGTGACCTCAAGGCACCTTATGTGGTTGATTCCAACCGGGACAAACAGCTGCTGGATCTCTATAAAAACAGGCCACATACGCTGGTTGTGGGTGTGTCGCGAATTGCCGCTCACCCCTATCGTTTTGATATTTATGAATATAAAGATGAAACATACACATTGGTAGAACTGGATGAGGTTAATAAAAACCTGCCGGTTGTATTCAAACCTTTGGGCTGCCCTGTTCCAAAAGCCAGCTTTGTTGCGTCCGATGCAGATTTTGTGGACTACATAACCGAACTAATGGGTGGGTTTGCAATCCCCAGCTGGTTGAAAGACTACCGCAAACAAAAACAGTATGTGTTTCTGGGCATGCGTTTTACCCGCGATACAGAGCGTATGGTTATGAGCGACATAATCTATAGCGCCGACGAGAATATTTCCGGCTGGGCCCTCATTACCGAACCCACGGTAAAAGAACGACGTTTTTTGGCAAAGAAAAACATAGAAATCATTGAGCAGGAATGGCTCTCACTAATCGACACAAAAAACAGCAATGCTGCCTAAATTTTTAATTATCTATACCAGATTTGGAGTTAAAACATGCCTTTAGCAAACTACGCAGAAAACAAGCTACTTTGTAATGTAAGTGTAAATGGGGCCACTAGCACCAGTGGAATTTTCGCTTTTCGTGGCGACATGATTATTATCGAAGGCGAGGTCGCAGATGCGCAGGGGCGAAGACACCCTCCAAAAGCCGTATTAAAGCAAGCTGTAGTGCTGGCAACCGGTGAAAAGCTCACGAATCTCGCAGGAGCCGTTGACGACATTGGCTATTTACCAGGCTTTGTGGAAAAGTACGGTAGCGATTTCGCAGAGGATATTCGTCTGGTTTTCTATGTCAGTAATATAGGCCGTCCACTTTATACAGAAATCAAGGGCTTTAGCTGTATACTCATTCCCCAGGATGGCGCAGTATGGACCATGCTGATGGACGACCTGCGATTGGAGAAGTCTGACTTTAAAGGACAAAGTGCCGAGGACAAGGTAATAACCATGTTTGAGGATTTGAGCGGCTTTAAACCCAAATATGAAACGTTTGGCTACAACGAAGCCCTGAGCTTTACGGTGCAATCCAAAAAAGAGGCAAGAGGGCCGGTATAGGGGCGGCGCAATAGTCAAACCTTAAATTGAACTAGAGCCAAAACCTGAATATGATGGCTTTCAGATTTTCACTTGTCGTACTTCAATGCCTATAAGAATACTGATAGTCGCTGCACTGGTATCGCTAACTGCCAGCGCAGCGACAGCCTCACAGGAAGTAAGGGTTGCGGTAGCGTCCAACTTCATTGCACCCATGCGCTTGATAAAAAAAGATTTTGAGGCAAGCACATCCTTCAAAGTTTCCCTTTCCTTTGCTTCATCCGGCAAGCTTTACGCACAAATTCATAATGGCGCTCCTTACGACCTATTCCTCTCCGCCGATTCCACCAAACCTGCGCGACTTGTGAAAGAAGGCCTTGCGATAAATTCAAGCCTCTTTACCTATGCCCTTGGCACCCTTGTGCTATGGTCCAGCGATGAAAATTTGCTTAGCGGAAAACACGAGGCCTTAGCGCAAAACACCTTTAACAAGCTGGCAATTGCTAACCCAAAACTTGCCCCCTACGGTGCCGCCGCTATGCAGGTGTTACAGCAGCTAGGGCTAAGCGAGGCAGTGCAACATAAAATAGTTAAAGGCGAAAACATAGCCCAGGCTTACCAATACGTAAGCAGTGGAAATGCTCAATTGGGCTTTGTCGCTTATTCTCAAATAAAAGCCGCGAAAGACCCGAATCGTGGCTCCATATGGATTGTGCCTGAAACGCTGTACAATGCCATCCAACAGGACGCAGTATTATTAACCAGCGGCAAAAATAAGCCAGCGGCAAAAAAACTGCTTGAATACCTGCAATCTACTGCGGCAAGAACCTTGATTAAACAATCCGGTTATTCCGTGGAATAACCCTGCTAAAAACCGTTTATGGGCATTTATTCAGACGCTGATCTTCAGGCCATTTGGCTAAGCCTTAAATTGGCCAGCCTGGTAACCTTACTATTGATGTTTATCGGCACACCAATCGCATGGTGGCTGGCTCGCAGCCGTTCTCGCTGGAAGGCTATCATAAGTGCCTTGGTCGCTTTGCCGCTGGTACTTCCACCCAGTGTGCTCGGTTTCTATTTATTAGTGGCTATGGGCTCCAATGGACCTATTGGCGAACTAACAAATGCACTGGGTATAGGCACTCTGGCTTTTTCTTTTCCCGGTCTGGTTGTGGGCTCAGTCATCTATTCCCTGCCCTTTGTAGTACAACCCATTCAAAACGCCATTGAGGGGCTTGGAAAACGCCCGCTGGAAGTCGCTGCCACCTTGCGCGCAACCCCCTGGGACACCTTCTTTAGCGTGGTACTTCCTCTGGCAAAACCAGGATTTATTACCGCGGCAATACTGGGTTTTGCCCACACCGTGGGAGAATTTGGGGTGGTATTAATGATCGGTGGTAATATACCCGGCGAAACGCAAGTGGTTTCGGTTCAAATATACGAACACGTTGAAGCCATTGAATACCAACAGGCACACGCCCTTTCTGCCACTATGCTGGTGTTTTCCTTTGTGGTTCTCACCTTCCTCTACAGTTTTAATAAACACGCCAGAGGAAGCTCTATGTGGGGAGCACAAAAATAATGCCGATACGCGCAAAAATACTATTGAAACGCGGCGATTTTACCCTTGATGTGAATGTAGACATTCCCGACCGTGGCGTTACCGTTTTTTACGGCCACTCGGGAGCGGGGAAAACCAGCTTATTGCGCTGTATCGCCGGGTTGGAAATAGCCAACAATGCACAAGTCATTTTTAAGGGCGAAACCTGGCAAGATGACAATCGCTTTCTGCCAGTACACAAACGTCCGCTGGGCTATATTTTTCAGGAGGCCAGCCTTTTTGAACATCTGACGGCGCAACAAAACCTGGATTACGCCTTAAAGCGCGCCGATAAAAATAAACCTGTATTTAATTACCAGCACGCAGTGGAGCTGCTGGGCATTGGTAGTTTATTGCAGCGCTACCCCGCGCAATTATCAGGAGGGGAACGCCAGCGTATCGCTATCGCCAGAGCGTTGCTGGTTAACCCGCAGGTTTTACTGATGGACGAACCACTAGCCTCCCTTGATGAGGCACGCAAACAGGAGATTCTTCCCTACCTGGAAAAAATTAAAAGAGATTTACACATTCCCATTTTATATGTAAGCCACTCACCTGACGAAGTTGCCCGGCTAGCTGACCACTTGCTTGCACTAAAGGATGGAAAAGTTGTAGCGGATGGCCCAATAGGTGATCTGCTATCGCGTCTGGACTTTCCTATTAAACTGGGTGAGGAAGCGGGCGTGGTATTGGATGCACATATATCGGAAAAAAACAGTCAATGGCACCTTTCCAAGATCACCATTGCCGGTGGTGAGCTTTGGTTTCGCGATAACGGCCTACCCATTGGAGAACAAGTTCGCGTGCGTATACTGGCCCGCGACATAAGCCTGGCACTGGAAAAACCTACTGACAGCAGTATTGTTAATTGCCTTTGTGTGGAAGTGGTCGCCTGCGAAGCCGACGACCACCCCGCACTACAACTGGTTAAATTAAAAGTAAGTGACAGCGTTTTACTGGCGCGAGTAACCAGCCTCTCGGCGGAAAAACTTGGCATCTTGCCCGGTAAAAAAATATGGGCTTTAATTAAATCTGTGGCAATTGTGCAGTAACTTGTACCAAGCCTAACTCACCAGTTCTTCCCGCTCAAAACGCACCCTGTTTTCTGCTTCGTCTCCAAGGTGCTTTGCCAGCCATGGAGGAGGTGAATTTTTCATCACCGTTTGCAACTCAGCAAGTATCTCGCCCGCCTCACCACCACTGGGCTTTTTAATAGGGTAGACCCCTGCGCGAACAACTTTCGCCGCTGCCGGCCCACCTACGGATACCACATACAATACCTGGCAATCTGCTACCAGCTCTGCGCGATAGGCGTTTCTGTCTTCGGCAAGATCCGCTTCGACAGAAGAACGAATATCGATTAACTGATAACTTGCAGCACTCACCTGGTAGATGAGGAAACGAATACAGGAACCGAAATGTCCGTCCAGCTTTTCACTGGTATTGGATGCAATCGCCACCCGAACAGAACGCTCCGGCATCTCTGCCATAGGCCTCACTTGCGGTAATTTCTCCAGGTCTGTTTCGCCCCATAGAATACGAACGGCTTCTTTCATTTCAGGCAATCCTATGCTTTCGCCCTCTCCCCCGTCTGCGCTGCCAAAGCCTTTTTTCAAATCAGTTACGGTAATACTTGTTAAACTTTTTTCATTTAACTCACCCTGAATTCGCAGAGAAAGTAGTTCCAACAACTGTGCGACACTAATTCCCGGTAATACCCTGGCAGCCAGGGCAATTCTCAATGCGGTATCTCTATTTAAACTGCCTGCTGACATATTACCATTCCTCTATCTCATTAATTTCGTCGACCTTAAACTTAATCTTCATCGTCTTCATCATCGTCGTCTTCATCAATAACGCGAGTGATTTTACGATATATTTCTATTCTGTCGCCCTCTTTAAGAGCTGTATCGAGTTTTACAAAACGGCCGTAGATTCCAACCTTATGTACTTTTAAGTCGATATCTTGACACATATTCAGAATGCCAGAGCGTTCAATTACCTGTTGAACCGTGCTGTCTTCATCCGCGTGACAGTTCAACATCACGGGCTTTTCCCCAGCATAAATTAAACCCACTTTCATAAGCTCACACTCCATCGCCCTATGTTTGGATAGCAACCAGCTCTGCAGAGGGCTCTGGTTTATTGGCCGCTGAAATTCTTTCGTCAATCACTCGCTTTAAAGCGATCATAATTCCTAACACAATAAACCCTCCGGGTGGCAAAATTGCTAACAGAACACCGGAATCTATTTCTACAATCGTAATTTCCAACCATTCAAAATGGGGACCTAATAACGACGAGGCGTGAGCAAACAATGTACCACTACCCAGTACTTCTCGGGCGCCACCCAGCAAAACCAAAGCCCAGGTAAAACCAAGCCCCATTCCAACACCATCCATCAGCGCTGCCAATGGATTCTGCTTCATAGCGAAGGCCTCTGTTCGACCGAGGATTGCACAATTTGTGACGATGAGTGCGATAAATAAACCCAGGACTTTGTACAACTCATGTAACCAGGCATTCATTGCCAAATCCACCAGCGTAACTGTACCTGCGATTACCGCAATCATTATGGGGTTGCGCACATCCGCAGGAATTGCATGGCGCATAAGGGAAATTAAAACACTGGAAATCACCAGTACTGCAGTGCTTGCTATACCCATACCCAAGCCATTAGTAGCGGAGGTGGTAACCGCCATTACCGGGCACAAACCCAGCAATTGAACCAGAGCGATATTGTTATCCCAGATGCCAAAAGTGAAATAGTCTTTGTAACTCTTAACCGGTGCACTGCTCGCACTAGGGCAACTACTGCAATCATCAGCCATCGCCGGGCTCCTCCGAGGTAAGGGGGGTATCTGTTGTCAGCTGATCTGCATTACGCGCATAAAATTCGAGACCTGCGACAACGCCTTTAATAACCGCTCTGGGTGTTATGGTGGCACCCGTAAACTGATCGAACTTACCACCATCCTTTTTTACCGCCCAATCCTTTGCGCTTGTTTTCTTTAACGACTCACCATTGAATACAGTAATCCAAGCACTTTTATCCGTTTCTATCTTATCAGCCAGACCCGGTGTTTCTTTGTGGCTCAATACTCGTAGACCTAGTATTTCTGCATGGGTATTTAGGGCAATCATCAGCGTCATTGTCCCGCCGTACCCCTCGGTATCAATCTGAAAAACGACCGCTTTAATGGTTTCCTGTTTTTTCGCCAGGTATACAACTATCGGCTCAGCCGAAAAATTTTCATCCACAAGTGTGTGCACTTCCTCCAGGGGATTGTTATCGTAGTAGTCACTTGGCAATACTTGAGAAAGCACAGCAAGACGATCTTCCGCCAAGCGCTGCTGAATGGGCTCGAAAGTTTTCTGCTGGCCAATGAGCAATAACAAGGTGACGAGGGCACAGATCAAACCAAGAATAGCTCCTTGATAGTCAACTCGGCAGCGCCATAGTTCTAACTTACTTAACACCAATTTATTAAACGTTAGTGTACTCATCGTCGGCGTCCCACTTCCCTACCCAGATCCACTGGAGACAATTGTGGTAGTGGCTTGCCTCCGGGTAAGCGACCGTATACTCGCGGCCTACAATAGCGATCAATAAGCGGCGCGAATGAGTTCATAAATAACACTGAAAATGCCACCGCCTCGGGAAAACCTCCCCAGGTTCGAATGATATAAATGAGTAGACCGCAGCCTGCACCAAAAATTAATTTTGCTAAATTACTTATGGGCGAGGTAATAGGATCGGTTGCAATAAAAAACGCGCCCAGCAGCACCCCACCAGAAGTAAGGTGGAACAAAAAATCGGCGTAGCTGGTTTCATTGGAGTAGTTAAAGATAAATGAAATAAGGGTAAGGCTTGCCAGCATGGCAACAGGAATATGCCACTGTATAATGCCCCGCCAGAATAAAAATGCAGCACCCAATAATATCAGTAGCTCTGAGGTCTCCCCCATGCTCCCAGCGCTTAAACCCAGGAACGATTTCCATAGTACAAAGTTTTCCGCCAGTATTTCTGTTGCAGGAATCTCCAGCGTTAAAGACGTTTTTAAATGTCCAAGTGCTGTGGCGCCAGTTAAACCGTCTGGCACAGAGGCGGATAGAAACGTTATACCCAAAGCCTCCTGAAACCCTGGTGCCATGGCTGTACCCATGGGTGCCGGAGCTACCCATGATGTCATCTGTAGCGGAAAGGTTATCAACAAGGCTGTGCGAGCCAACATGGCAGGGTTAAATATATTCTGGCCAATACCACCGTAAAGCTGCTTGCCAATCGCTATAGCAAAAAAACCACCCACTACGCCAATCCACCAGGGTGCCCAGGGAGGCAGGGTTATCGCTATTAACCATCCGGTCAGCAGTGCTGATCCATCTAATACGCGGTACCAGGGCTGCTTCAATAAAAACAGACAAAGCAACTCGGTAACAACAGCAGCAAGACAGGTAACTAAAAATAAAAATATCGCGGGCCAGCCAAATAGATACAAACCAAAGGCCGTACAGGGAACAAGAGCGAAACACACCTGCAGCATAATACTGCTAACAGAACTACCGGCGTGTGCAAACGGAGAGCAATAGGCAGTGGCGTTACTCATGCAGTTTCCTCCTGCTGCTCAGCACTTTCGGGCTCGGCAACTTGTGTAACCGCTGCAGGTTTTGTTGGCTTGACTGTTTTTTTACGCGCCGCTTTTTTCGCGGCTTTTTCCGCCGCCTTGGCAGCTTTTTCTGCTTCTATCCGGGCTTTCTTCGCAAGGCTCAATTCAACCGTATACTCCATCTTTCTCGCCGCTACACGCTTGGTATCCAACTCACCTTTGGCAAACTGGAAGTACTGCACCAGCGGAATATGTGAGGGACAGACATAAGAGCAAGAGCCGCACAAAATACAATCAGACAAACCGTATTCCGAAGCACCCTCCAAATCTTCTGCACGCGAGCGCGCAGCCATCTCCAGCGGCAGTAAACCCATAGGGCAAGCTTCGACACAACTGGCGCAGCGAATACAAGGGGAGGATTCTTCTCGAGGTATTTCTTTTTTTGCCAGTGCCAATACGCCCGTTGCGCCCTTAATTGTTGGCACATCAACTGATGGCAAAGGAATCCCCATCATGGGCCCCCCCAGTACCAATTTAGCGGGCTCACTTTCCAGTCCACCGCAGGCCTCAAATAAATGTTCTATAGGCGTTCCATTGAGCGCCTCCACATTGCGAGGGCGCGCGACACAAGCGCCCGCGACGGTAACAACGCGAGAAATTAGTGGCTTACCGTAAACCAGTGCCTCATAGATGGCATAGACGGTACCCACGTTATGCACCAGCACGCCGACAGATGTACTACGACCACCTGCCGGAACTTCTCTGCCGGTGATTTCCTGTATAAGTTGTTTGGCTGATCCCATGGGATAGCGGCTCGGCACCACTTCCACTTCTATCACCCCGTAGGCTTCTGCCGCCGCCTGCATGGCTGCGATAGCTTCCGGTTTGTTGTCCTCAATGGCAATAACCACACGATAAGCACGAAGTATGTGACGAATTAATCGCGCGCCTTCAATAATTTCTTCTGCCTTTTCCCGCATCAAGCGGTCGTCGCAGGTTAAATAAGGTTCGCACTCACTACCGTTTACCAGTACCGTTTTTATTTCGTGCTTTGTACCCTGTTTTAATTTAACCGCAGCCGGAAAAATAGCCCCACCCATACCAACAATACCCGCCTCAGCAACGCGGTTGGCCAGTACCAGTGGTTCTTCCTCGTAGGGGTTTTCGAGTTTGTGCAGATCAATCCAGCGATCCTCTCCATCGGTTTGTATGATGATGGCTGAGCTTGTTAAACCGGACGGGTGAGCGGCGGTAATTTCGCCGATCTCAATCACAGTGCCTGAACTTGACGCGTGCACCGGTGCAGAAACCTCAGAGGGAGCAACCGCAATAAGCTGCCCCTTAAGGACCTTGTCACCCACTTTTACGATAGGAATAGCCTCCGCACCAGCATGTTGTCGCAGAGGTAGATAGAGCTTCTCTGGCAGCTCCGTTTTGAGGATATGCAATGCTGCAGAGCGATCTTTATGACCGTGCGGATGAACACCTCCGCGTACCTGAGGCAACTTCAGCAAACCGTGAAACATGTTCACGCCTCCCGGAAAAAGTGATTAAAAATTAAAGTGTTTGTTAAAGCACTTCACCAATAAAAACTATGCTGCCGCCGGCTTTGGCCAATGCCAGCTTCTGAGTGTTTCTGCTTCCTCATCCATGGAGATACAGTCCTCCGGGCATACATCAAAGCATTTTTTGCAGCCGGTACAGGCATCAAATAGCACCGCATGAATTTGTCCATTTGCGCCCACCACCGCATCGGTTGGGCAAGCTTTTAAGCATTTGGTACAACCCACACAAAGTGACTCGTTGATGTTTGCGACAAGGGGCTTTGCTACTTCTCCAACGGAACCTGGATCTATATCTAAAATTCTTGCCAGGTCTTCAACCAGGGCTCTACCGCCAGGAGGACAGAAGTTCAGGCCCACTTCGCCATCTACCACCGCCTTCGCCGCCGGAGCACAACCGGGAAACCCACACTGTCCACATTGGCTGCCGGGCATCATGGCTTCTATTTCTTTTACCAGCGGATTTTCTTCCTCAACTGCAAAAAATTTTCCAGCCAAGCCCAATAAAATACCGAGTCCCGCTCCCAGAGCAGTAATTGCAAGTATTGCCATCACCATAATGTTATCTCCAGCAGATTTTGTTTAGCCTTAAAAACCTTTAACCAAGCCACTAAAGCCAAGAAAAGTCATTGCCAGCAATCCGGCTGTGACCAATGCCACTGGCGGTCCGGCAAATGCTTTTGGTACCTGGGCTAAAACCAGGCGCTCCCGTATACCAGCAAAGATCACCATAATTAGGCAGAATCCCAATGCGGAGCCAAAACCAAATACCAAAGCCTCCATAAAACTTTGTTGCTCACGCACACTAATCAACGGCACACCGAGAACAGCGCAGTTAGTTGTAATTAATGGCAGATAAATTCCCAGGGAGCGATAAAGCGATGGGCTTGTTTTTTTGATTACCGTTTCGGTAAATTGCACAACGCCGGCAATTACCAGTATGTAACCCAATATTCTTAAAAAACCGATATCAAGCGGCTGCAGAACATAGACTTCCAGTAACCAACTGCAGGCACAGGCCAGTGTCATAACAAATGTTGTTGCGGCGCTCATGCCCACAGAGGTGCTCAGTTTCCCGGAGACCCCCATAAAAGGGCATAATCCCAAGAAGCGCACCAGTACCACATTGTTTACCAGCACAGTTCCGATAAGCAGACTTAAATAGTCCATCGGTGTTAACTCCTCCCTACTAAAGCCGTTTAGATTCAGTGGGGCTGGTGCATCAAACGTGCCACGCATTTTTGCCATGTAACAATTCCTCCATTTGCTTCAGCAAAATTTGATTTAGCTTAAAAACTTTCTAGGCATAAAGCGCTTTTCAAACATGATTGCGCCTAAATGGTTTTGTCGTGTTTGCTACAAAAGGAGGATTTAGGTACTTGGATCCATTGTAAAAAACCCGACAAATACCGCTTTTGTCGACTTTCAACCATGAATTTAGGCTTTATTTCCAACGGCACGCTTATTGCTCACACTGTTATGAACAAAACAGCCAAGAGCCGCGAAGCATGAATAACCCGGAAATGAGCAAAACCAACAAACAGAATGACGTGGATAAAAAATGCGAAGATGGCTCAAGTAAGCTTCCAGTATCGAGCAACAAAAATATTTACTCCTTCTCTGCGAATGATTTGTCGCCAGAAGTTTTTCATCAAGCCGTCGAACATGCGCCTGTTGCCATTTCAATTACAGACCTGCAGGCGAACATACTGTATGCCAACCGCGCGTTCAGCAAGGTCACCGGTTACAGCAGCGAAGAGGTGATGGGAAAGAATGAATCCATACTGTCTAACCACACTACCCCCCGCCTCGCTTATCAGGCCTTATGGGGAAGACTGTCGCAAAAGAAGGCCTGGTCCGGGCTACTGGTAAATCGTAGAAAAGACGACTCACTTTATCTGGCAGAGCTTTCCGTAGCGCCAGTGCTAAACAAAGATGAAGAAACTGTTTACTACCTTGGTATGCACCGAGATTACAGCGAGTTGCATGAACTGGAACAACGGGTAAACAATCTGTCACAGATGATTTCATCGGTAATTAATTCTGCGCCCATCGCTATTGCCGTATTCGACAGGCAAAACACCATCGAGCTCATGAACCCAAGCTTTAAAAAACTGGTGGCAGACCTGGCACCAGAAAAAACTCTGGAAGAGGCAAAAAATATTTTATTTGAAATGCTGGGGGAAGACTTCACTTTGCTACAGCAAACTGCTCGGGCTTTTCACTCTCACGAGGTGACCTTTGACGAAGGTGGCCCTAACCAGCGCTGGTATGTATGCAACGGCACTGCCATCGAGCTTGAGGATGAGAGTGCAGGTAATTTCTTTAATCAACCAGAAAAACGCCATACTTTAATTACCATAGACGACATAACAGAGCTGAGAAAACGCCAACAGGATTCCCAGTTAAACGCCTTAAAAGCGCTGATCGCTGAAGAAGATCTTGCTCACGCCACCAGAGAAACGTTTAACGGCGCAATTCACAGTTTGCAAGGCCCGGTAAATTTAATTGGTGCTGCACTCAATATGCTGGAAAGACGGCGAGACAGGTTTGCTCCGGACGACCCCGTGCTACAGGCTCTTCGTGATGCCCAGCGAGCGGGGTCAGAAGCACTGGAAAAATTGATGACCTCGCTACCCTTTGCTTCCGACCAGGCTAATTTACCTGTGAATATAAACGAGGTATTACGCAGTGTCATTAGTTTATCTACGCCCAAATTACTGTCCCAAGGGGTAGTGGTGGAATGGAAACCAGAACTACGTTTACCCAGTATAAATGGTCGCGAGGGAAAACTGGTAAGTGCATTCAGACACTTAGTAGACAATGCAATTGAGTCGATGTCCAACAGCAGCTTTACTCAGCGAGAGTTGCATATTAGTACTCACTCGGACAAGCACGTTGTACGGGTTGAAATAATGGACAACGGGCCGGGTATTGCAAACGATTTGAAGTTTAAAATATTTGAACCCTTTTACAGTACTAAACCCCCCTACAAGGGCTGTCGAGGAATGGGTTTATCTATGGTTCAAGAAACCATTCTGGATCACGCAGGAACGGTTTCTGTCGATAAAAAATACAAAGACGGGTGCTGCATGGTAATCGAATTACCCTACAGCTAGCTCCAAAGATGGAGTAAACGCCGAAGTTTTCCCGGCACAAACGCGAGTAGTTCCATGCACGGAGTGTATGCCGCGAGTTTGTCGGGAGTAAGTGCGGCGAAACACTACAAATAACTAAAGCAGTAACGAGACTATGCAAATGATGACTCCGAAAAATTCTGTGCTGAGCCCGCCAAAAGCGGTATCGCGCACTGAACTTCTCGAACACGAGATGCACGCACTTAGTCGCATATCACAGATCATCTGCCATTCACAAACTATTGAGCAGACTTTTTCAGAAGTGTTGGCGGTATTACACGAAATCGCAGGTATGCAACATGGCTTGATATCTATTATCGATCCAGAGCACAACGTTGTTCAGGTTAGCGCCATTTATAGTGGCGAATCGGAAAAGGTAAAAATCGGTAATGTAAAGTATCGAAGTGGAGAAGGTATTATTGGCCGGGTACTAAGCCATGGCAACCCAATTGTTTTGGGCAGGATTTCTTCTGAACCGAATTTTCTCGATCGCCTTGCACTCTACGATTATGAGCTACCCTTTGTGGGAGTACCTATCGAGAACAATGAAGGTACAACCATAGGCGTTTTAGCTGCGCAACCGGAAACGCCGGCCGATGACCTGTTAAGCGAGCGAACTCGTTTTATGGAAACCGTCGCGCACATACTCTCTCAAACTGTTCGGCTGGTACTCAACGTAGAACTGGGCGAGCAAATCGCCACGGAACGTGACGAGCTGCGGCGGGAAGTAAGAGGTAAATTCGGTTTTGAAAATATGGTTATCGGCCATACCACATCAATGCGTAGAGTATTTGATCAAGCTCGCAGGGTTGCCAAGTGGGACAGTACCGTTCTAGTTCTGGGAGAGTCCGGCACGGGTAAAGAGTTAATATCAAGCGCCATACACTACAACTCACCACGAGCTAAACAAGCTTACGTGCGACTAAACTGCGCAGCTCTGCCAGAAACACTTTTAGAGTCCGAATTATTCGGTCATGAAAAAGGCGCATTTACTGGCGCTGTCAAGCAGCGAAAAGGCCGCTTTGAACAGGCGGACGGCGGTACTCTTTTTCTCGATGAAATTGGCGAAATATCGCCAATGTTCCAGGCAAAACTTTTGCGTATTCTTCAGGAAGGTGAATTTGAACGGGTTGGAGGAACACAAACCATTAAAGTTGATATACGCGTGGTAGCTGCAACCAACCGCAACCTTGAAGCCGAGGTGGAAAAAGGAAAGTTTCGCGAAGACCTGTACTACCGCCTTAATGTGATGACCATAGGCATACCACCGCTACGCGAGCGAAGAGCAGATATACCCGAACTGGCTGAATTTCTACTCACCAAACTTTCAGAGCGGCAAAAAAGAACATTGAGCCTCACTAACAGTGCAGTGCGTATGCTGATGAATTACAGTTGGCCCGGCAATGTTCGAGAACTGGAGAATTGCCTGGAACGCGCCTCGATTATGAGCGAAGACGGCGCTGTAGATAGCGATGCAATTTCCATGACGGGGCTAAACTATGAGATAACATCCAGCCCTGCGCAAATTGAACTGCCCCCCACCGATCTCAGTGACGAAAACCTCGATGAGCGCGAAAAGGTGATAGCCGCTCTTGAACAAGCGGGCTGGGTACAAGCGAAAGCGGCAAGGCTGCTGGGTATGACGCCTCGCCAAATCGCTTATCGTATTCAAACACTCAATATTAATGTTCGTAAACTCTAAGCCGCCGATAAGCTTGCCCTGCATTCAAGGCTATCGGTTTCTGCTATGTCACACTCCATACACAATGTTTCAAACAGCTTGTACGGAGCGTGACAATTTCAAGCTTACAAATTTATATTTCTCATATAAAACATAGACTTAGAGCCACGGCACGGGCCTTGCTAATTAACATTCCAATATCTTTCACTTTGCCAACAGGTGGAAAAAATACAAAGCCACTTGAATCGGAGACCGAATATGGAACTCGAAGTTATTGGACAAGCAAACGAAGCATCAGGCTGCTCTTCCAGCGGATGCGGCAGTACTGACGACCAACTATCTCACCTTCCTCAACAAATATTGGACAAGGTACAAAACCACCCGTGTTATTCAGAGGAAGCACATCATTACTTTGCACGTATGCATGTGGCCGTTGCCCCTGCCTGCAATATCCAGTGTCACTATTGCAACAGAAAATACGATTGTTCCAATGAATCTCGCCCTGGTGTTGTATCGGAGGTTTTAACTCCGGATCAAGCGGTAAAAAAAGTAAAAGCGGTAGCGGCAAATATTCCGCAAATGACCGTGCTTGGTATTGCCGGCCCCGGCGACCCACTGGCAAACCCTGAAAGAACTTTTGATACCTTTAGAATGCTTAGCGAACAGGCTCCGGATATAAAACTATGTGTATCTACCAATGGGCTTTCATTACCCGAGTCTGTAGAGGAGCTGTCTAAACACAATATTGATCACGTAACAATTACCATTAACTGTGTCGACCCGGAAATAGGTGCAAAAATCTACCCGTGGATTTACTGGAACAATCGTCGAATTCGCGGTGTAAAGGGCGCAAAGATTTTAATTGAGCAACAGCAAAAAGGGCTGCAGATGCTCACTGATCGCGGCATCTTAGTTAAAGTGAATTCGGTAATGATTCCGGGGGTAAATGATCAACACCTAAAAGAAGTAAGCCGCATAGTTAAAGCCAAGGGCGCCTTCCTTCACAATGTAATGCCACTAATAGCGGAAGCAGAGCATGGAACCTTTTACGGCATTATGGGGCAGCGCAGCCCAGAACCAGAAGAACTGCAAAAGCTACAGGAAGACTGCTCCGGCGATATGAATATGATGCGCCATTGCCGCCAGTGTCGAGCGGATGCGGTAGGCCTTCTAGGAGAAGATCGCGGCGAAGAATTTACGCTGGATAAAATCGAGGAAATGGATATCGACTACGAAGCGGCTATGGTAAAGCGAGCGATCATCCACGACGGTATTCTCGAAGAACTCAATGAAAAACATCAGCAAAAATCCAGCAGTATGAGTGTACCCTCAAACGACCCCCTTATTCCCGCCAACACCCGACCGGTATTAATGGCTGTCGCCACTGCCGGCGGCGGAATTATCAATCAGCACTTTGGCCATGCCACAGAATTTCTGGTCTATGAGGCCTCGCCCAAGGGCGTGCGATTTATCAGCCACCGAAAAGTCGATCAGTATTGTATTGGTAACGATACCTGTGGCGAAAAGGAAAGTGCACTGGATGGCTCCATTAGAGCCCTTAAAAACTGCGAAGTCGTGCTTTGTTCAAAAATAGGTTTTGAACCCTGGGGAATGCTGGAAGAAGCCGGAATTCAACCCAATGGCGAACATGCTATGGAAGCCATTGAGGAAGCCGTACTTGCGGTATACCAGGAACTGATCGAGACAGGCAAAATCCATGAGTCCAATGCTGAGCTTAAAGCCCAGGCGTAATTTGGACTGGCAAGCGGAGAAATAGTATGGCTGTAGAAATTGTAGACCTTTGTGTAAATTGCTGGGCTTGTGTTGATGTGTGCCCTAGCGACGCCATCAGCGAGGGTAAGCCACATATGCTGGTTAACGCAAAAAAATGCACAGAATGTGAAGGCGATTATGCAGACCCACAGTGTGCCAGTATCTGCCCGATCGAATCGGCGATCCTGGATGCGAGTGGTCTTGCCATAAATCCGCCCGGCTCTCTTACAGGTATTCCACCGGAGCGACTGCAACACACTATGAATGAAATCCAGGCTAGATAAAAGCGTATGGCCGTTTTAATTTTTTATGAAAAACCGGGCTGCATTAGCAACGGTAAACAAAAGAAGCTACTCAAGCAAGCTGGCATAGATCTCGTAGTGCGAGACTTATTAAGCCACCCCTGGACGGAACAAAGCCTAAAAGCTTTTTTTACCTCTAACTTTATCGAAAGCTGGATAAACCCAAATGCGCCCAGCGTTAAAAGCGGTGAAATAGTGCCGGAAGCACTCGACCCGACAACAGCCCTCTCATTAATGATAAAAGACCCGCTGCTAATAAGGCGGCCATTAATTGAGTGCCAAGCGGGAAAATGGTCCGGTTTCGATTTAGAGCGCATTACCTCATCAATGGGCGTGGAAGGAGATTTTTATTCACACCCGGAACACGAGAAATGTGCTAAAGAAAACGACACACAAACGCAGGTAGCAACATGCCCATAGGCTCCAGTGCCGCGCTCGACCTACATTGGGACTCTACGCCAAACCAACGATGTTTGTCGATTATTTTACTGGCACAGCGATCAGGCCTTGGCTGCCTGCCTAAGCTCCTTGGACTTAACGCCAAGGAGTTTGGTCAACTGCTGCACTCACGCTTTAGAAGCTTAAAAGGGCTTATTGATACTGCAGCAGAATCAAAACAAAGCCTTATTCGGCAAGAGTTGCTCGATCTGCGCAGAGACGAATGGCTGGACCTGGTCAAGCTGTTAGAGCAATACCGCCGAGGAGAAGATGTATCCGAACAATGGCTGACGAAAATAATAGCCGCTGCTTGCCTTGGCAGTGACCATTTATGGCGCGACCTCGGCTTACCTGATCGCCTTAGCCTTGGAGAGCTGATGAAAGACAACTTCCCCGACTTGGCGAAAAAAAATAGTGGGGACATGCGCTGGAAAAAATTTTTGTATCGCCAGCTGTGTGAACTGGGTGGGCATTTCGTTTGCCGCTCACCAAGCTGCGAAACCTGCCCCACTTACGACGAATGTTTTGGAGAAGAAGTATGAACAAGTTCAAGCGCATATCCGTTGATGAAGCCGATCAAATTCTTTTGGCAAGCCCTGACGCTATACTGGTGGATAGTCGTGATAAGAACAGCTATGGCGAAAGTCATCACCCACGCGCGCTACTTTTTGATGACAAACTTTTTCGTAGCTTATTGAAATCCAGCGAAAAAAATATTCCCGTTGTAGTGTACTGCTACCACGGTAATAACAGCCAGGATATCGCCAAACTATTCGCCGATTTTGGGTTTAAGGATTGTTACAGCGTGGATGGCGGATACGCCGCCTGGCGCTACCAAATTGCCAGCGATTTTCCTGCTTCTCAAAAACTGGAAAAATGGTTGAACGCACAGGGCACTAGCAGCACTGATATAAATGCCCGGCTAGACGCACAATACCGCACCCCACTGATGCTTGCCGCCAAAAAAGGTAATACGGATATTGTAAAAGATCTGATCGAAGCGGGAGCGAACCCTAACCTGACAGACATCGATGGTAACAATGCACTGTGGTATGCCTGCTTAGGTCAAAATATTCTGTGTGTTACAACCCTAATTAATGCCGATGTAGAAGTAGACAACCAGAACAATCAAGGTTTTAGCCCTCTCAACTATGCAGTGGGTATTGATGAGATATTTAATTTACTGTCAAATTATTTTGAAAGCGACCCACTCTTACAGTTGAATCAGGCATCTACTACAGAGACTACACCACACTACGCAGCCTCACTCGCTTGCTAACAGGATTACACCATGACCACTACAGAAGATAAAATACGCGCTCAAATCAATAACAACCCCATCTTGCTCTACATGAAAGGTACGCCGGAGGCACCCGAGTGTGGCTATTCCGCCGCAACGGTTAAAGCTATAAATAAAACCGGCCACGAATTTACCTATGTCAACGTACTGGCGGCGCCCTTTATTCGAGAAAAACTCCCTTCAATATCCAATTGGCCCACCTACCCTCAACTATTTGTAAAAGGTGAGCTAGTGGGTGGCTGCGATATTGTGTTGGAAATGGTTAACGATGGATCCCTGGACCTGCTGCTCGACGAGGCCAGTGAATCTGCAAAAATCGCTTCCGGGAGTTAAGCTTCTACATGGACAAACAACAACTGATCGATCTGATACAAGCCGATATCCCCGGTTCGGAGGTTTTCCCGGAAGGTGAAGATTGCGATTTCACTCTAAATGTCATTAGCGAATCGTTTATGGGTATGCGACCGGTGGCGAAGCAACAACGTGTGCTTAGTATTCTCACTGAGCTCATCAGTAGCGGCGAGTTACACTCGGTAAGTGTAAAGGCCTTTACTGCTAATGAGTGGACAAAAAAATTAGAAAACGACAAAGCTGTACAAATACAATAAAAAAAAAGTACAACTTTAAACCTTACTGCACTTACTGAGTTGGGGCAACTCATGGCCTTTGGCTTAGCAGAATGTCCCCCTACTATAAGCTACTCACAACCATCAGGGCCAGTATGGAGCCCGAACACCAAAAAGCGACGCCGTTCAAGTTTTTACAGTTCTTTAAGGAAACGGTAGCGATGAAGACCTATGATTGCTGTTGACTTTCTGGAGGATAGCAGCATGTCTCGTGGTAAATTTGCCGCTTTATTCGTCGCACTCGGCATCGTCTCACCAATCAACGCTCTTGCAGCTTGCGATTGCGGTTCTACAAACTCAGCGAGCCCTTGCACAGGCAGCGGTATCAGCGTTTCTGTTACGGGCTCGGATAAAACCATCACCTTCAACTGGGGTTTTAATTCAGACGGCGAGGACGCTTATTGTGGCCAGTTTGCCAGTGGTGACTACTGGGTAGCACCCAAAGCGGGAAAACCTCTGGTTGTTTCCCACATCAGCAAGTCCGGTGGCGGTGGCAACATCAGTGCAGACCTTAATCCAAAAACCGAAAGCCACGGGCTACTGGATGGTTCAAAAGGCTATGGTAGTTACACAGCTAGCGAAAACATTACCCCAAGCTTACCCATAACAATTACCTCCAGTACTCACATGCTGCCGGTTCGCTTTAACGCTGGCAGCAATATTGACAGCGCTGCGAGTGTTGTCGCCGCAGTTCAAAAAGCAGAAACAGATACAGATTTTTGCGGCACCAAACAAATAGTTGGAGAATGCGCCGAAGCGTATAGCATCCTCACGGTGTTATCTGCCGTTCCCACTAATAATGGCTCCAGAATGTTGCGGCCAAACATGAGCGGTGAGAGTAAAGATTTAGTATCTCTTGATGACCTCGAGTTAAACAGAATTCCCACCTTCAACGCGTTCAATGGCTACACCGCGGAAAAACTCGAAGGTGCCGCACGGCGCTGGAGTCACCACACGGAAGTATTCAGCCTGTGCTCAATAGAGGGCAAATATTACTCTGAAGGAGGCCGAGCCTTTCGAGCGCACACCGTATCGGCAAACTACGCTGCGGGTGTGGCTCAGGCTTGGTACAACGATATGGCCTCTTTAATGTCTGGTGAAAATCCAGGCGCAGAACAACAACTCTTACTGGCAGCTATGCTGAGCTACGGCCTGGATATATACAAAGCCGTTTACAATGATGCCGGTGAAAATTACCGCTATTACTGCTCTGGCGCCGGCCAATTTCTGGGAAAATTCATGCCTCCGGTTTTTCTCGCAGCACTATCAAACAACAATGTCTACCGGGAAACACTTAAACAGGAAGCTAAAAACGTGGTTGGCACCGGCTATGGGCCAAACGAACTGGAACAGGTTAAAGAAGGCGTTGACGGCCGTCTAATATGGGGAGACGGCGCCGCCGGTTTACTCAATCCACAAGACGTAAAACGCTATTGGTCCGAACTATTTGGCGGACAGTGCTATGCTGGCGCCAGTGGCAGCTGTAACCCAAACATTGGCAAGAAAACCACCAGAGACCCTCACGGTTATATTGACGGCCCACCAGCACAGCCGGGCAGTAATTATGCGAGCGTTGTTTTAGGCCCGCAAAAATCAATGCTTGCAATGATGATGGCCATGCCGGAAATTTGTGAAACCGTGAATGATCAACGACTGGTGAAATATGTTTTGCGTGTAGTACGTCATGGTGTTTGGACACAGGCAGATAAATGCGCCCCACCCGACCCACGAGAAAATTCCAACTGCAATGTTTGGGAGAGTGGCGAGAACTGCACTTACTATGGCCTTACCTGGGGACCCAAACCGGATAATATTCATCAATGTATCGAAAACGGCGCGGGACAAAACGGAAGGTATCCACACTACGACGGCACTGCAATTGGCGTGGGTTATAAATCTACTCAAATAGAGAGAGCCTGGGATGAAGTGGTTGGTAGCAAAAACAACTGCTCAATAGCGAATCGGCCAAACCCTCCCGAAGGCGTACAAATAACCAATGGCAGCTAAGCGCTGTATGCTGAAAAATCACCAGCCCCTGAAGGTTTTTTAGGTCGACGTAAAAAGGTTGGGGTTATAGTCAATTTTCGAACTGCAATGGAGGCTTGCTGGATCGCGCAGAGACACTACCGTGTTATTCAGAACTACCCAAGGAGAAGAAGCCAAGTATTTACCTCTGTGAGGTTTATCAATCACATGCTGATACCTAACTACTGCAAACTCAATTTTTTATAAGCGAAAAATCCAATCCATTGAGCTTTCTCCAGCGAGACCATCTACCACACCGGGCTCGCTGGTGGAAAAGCCATAGAGCGCGCTGATAACCCTTAACAACCGTGTATCAAGCACTGAAGCAGAAAGCCCAAAAGCACCGTTGATTTGCGCTGTACTCAGGCGGCCGCTTGGCATGCTCCCATTGATTAATTCAAACACCGGCCTATCGCGGGCAGTATTTGCCAGCGCCTCGCGCACCAGCGCGACTGCCAAAGGGCTGTTCATACCAAAGGCAACATTTTGCGCCCCCGTTACTTGATCTGCGGGGGCCAATACATTGAGCTGAGTATAAATATAACGCGCTTGCGCCCGGTAGGCGTTTGCTTCCAGTTGTGCGCGAACGGGAAATTGCGGCCTGGCCGTGGCTGAAGCCGCCGCATCGTCACTGGCATGTTGCAACTCGTGAATGACTACCGAGCGCTGGTGAAGGTCTTCGATATTTAAATCGGTTTTCACATAGATGGTGTCGCCCTTGGCTCCACCTACTTGTGCGGTAGTAATGTAAGCCGCCTCTTCCGCACCGCTAAAACCCGGCAAAGCCGCCAACGCCCCTGGAATGAGAGCATCCACTTTCACACTGCCGCCTAAAAGACGCGAAGCCATTGGGTTGCCAGCCTGCCTCACAATGGCATACACCGTTCCCGCCAGCACTCTATCACCACGGCTATTGTCGGAGGCACTGTTGATCATGGCGCGAAGCACTTCCGTAGCGCTAATACTATTGCCGTTGATAAAATCCAGCAGGGCCTGGGCCTGCTCCCGGAAGGAGCCTGCATCACGCAATATTGCTCGCGCAGAAGCCCGTTCGATATCACCAAGCTCGTTCATTACGCCAATTGCGTCGCCGCTGTCCCAGGCCTGTTCAAATTCAGTCACCTGCGCTTGAACATCGGCCGGTAGCTCACGGTCAAGATTATTCACATGTTCACGACGCGCTCGCGTGATACTGCCGGTGGCAAACTGAAAACTGTCCCCGGCATTACTTACATTCAAAATGGCTACATTTGCTGCGGCTAATAAACCGGCCATAAACAGGCGTTCATGATCGTTGAGCGTACCTCGTTGTTGCAGCGCGCTTTGCCTTAATCGCCGCAAATCATTGTCGCTAATTGAGCCATCTGCGGCCAGCCTTTTTGCCAGCGCCACAAAGGCTGGCTGCAGCTCCGTGCCCGGTCTAAATTCATAGGCTATCGGGTTACCCGTACCGTCGTTAATGTAATCCCGTTGAACTTTTTCTTGTACATCGGCTTTGCCCCCTTGTTGCTGCACTACGTGTGCAAGCTCGTGTGCGAGTAACTTCTTACCGGCAACACTGTCTGGTGAATACTCGCCTTCGGCAAAATATATGTCTTTACCCACAGTAAATGCCCGTGCGCTCAATCGTTCGGCGGCGCTCTGTGCTTTTGCGCCGGTGTGAACCTTTGTAGCGCTCAGATCTGCGCCGAGTTTATTTTCAAACAACTCACGCGTTTGCTCTGGCAAGGGCTTACCATTGCCCCGCTGTTGTTCGATAAGTTGCTCCGTGTTTTTGTCAACAGCTTGCTTTTCGTGTGCTTTTTTTGTGGAATTTGTACTAAGGTTTTCACTCTGTAAATAATTGGGCACGGCGCTTTTATCTGCTCGGGCTGAGCGCTGCGCAAGGGCCTTTTTAAGCTGACCACCTTCGGACGAGTGTGATTTACCACTTTGTCGCGAGAACATAAGAGGCTCCGCTTCGTTAATTAAGCGTTAAAGATTCCAGGCTTTTAGTGGCTCGTTGTAAGTACTCATCCTGGCGTTCTTGCACTTGCTGCAAGAGTTTTTCAATGTGTGCGTAGTCACCGCCAGTTTCTTTAAGGCTTACCGCGTAGTAGTAAAGCGTTCGCGAGTCGTTTAGCCATTCGTTTGCCTTGGCCAGGCGCTGGCAGGCCTCAACTTTTTTATCCAGCCCCAGCTCAAGCACCGCCAAATCAACCTGAAGCCCCTGCTCTTGCGGAAAGCACTCACACAACTGCTGCATGTAGTGATAGGCGGCAGAATTATCTTTGCTTGCAATTGACAACAATGCCAGGTGCCTTAAAGCGGTATAGTCATTGGCATTCAATTGCAAGGCCACTTGCAAACATTTACGCGCACTGCCGAAATCGTTTTCCAAAAATAGCGCAAGGCCTTTTTGCGCCCAGGCGGCCTGAAAGTCCGGCTGACATTCTATAACCTGGTCAAACAGCCTATGAGCTTCAGAAAACCGCTGCTGCGCCACAATGGCGGTTGCCAAACTCGTGCGTATGGCATTGTCGCCCGGCTCGATCCCCAAGGCTCGATGCCATGCGTATTCTGCCTGCTGAAAATCTTCCACAGAAAAGTAGACTCTCGCCAAATTATTCCAGTGTTGGGCATTGTCACTTTCAAGTTCTGTCGCTTTTCGCAAAGCGCTTATTCCCCGCTCAGCTTTACCCTGGGCGGCCAGTATCTGCCCCAAATTAGCATGTGCGTTGGCCATGGACTCATTTAACCTAATGGCCTCTTCCAAGTGAAAGCGGGCTTTCTGCCACTCTTTGATTTGCCCGTAGGCAAAACCTATATTGTTGTGCGCGGTAGCATTTTTTTGATCCATATCGATAGCAGACTGATACGCATAAATTGCTTCGTTAATATTGCCACGCTCATGTGCCTGTACACCGTTTTGAATAAACTCCGTTACGCTGTTCATCATGCTATCCTCGAAATAAGTCTACGTAGTAACTGATTGGTATCGATATTCGGCACTTCAAACTCTATATCGTTTACAGAAATATCAAAAGGCTGCCCTTCCTGATAATGTATGGGTAAATTAATGCCAAAGCGGTAATCCGACCCAAAACTAAATGAAGCCAACTCCCAGGTTTCATCGTAAACGCTGAAACCGAGGGCTCGGACACTCACATAGCCGGATATATCAAAAGTAAAGCTAGGCTGTGCGTGAATACCGACATTCGCTTCTATATCGAGGCCCTGTGTGGGCGTCCACTCAACATGTACACCGGCTTCGGCAGCACCTTCAATACCGAGCGTACCGCCTATTTCCAAGCCACCGGTTGCACTTGCTCCGGTTATACCCAAACCGATTCCTGCCCGCACAGAAAGCCTTAGGCCTGCATCGGCGGGAATATTTAAATGGGCATCACCGGTTACCCGGGTTTCCTCTTCACGGTCGGGGTTATATTCCACACCAAGACGCAATTGATCTATAACACCCGGGCCAATACCGGCAACAGCACCTAAGCCACCACCCACCTCGGCGACAATACCGGGAAAGATTGGCGCTTGAACAGCAACATTAAAAATACTTTTGTTAATTTCGCGGCGAGCAAATATTTCCAGTTCATCGGGCAAGCCTATTTCACCGGTAACGGTAATTTCACCATTAGGTGAAAATCGCACACCTGCGGTGCCTTGTAACCAGGGAGCCAGTTGCAGCGTTAAGGAGCCACCACCGTATACAACCAGCGGATTACCCTCTTCTGCCGTTTCCGCAAGCTCGCCGGTTTCCGCGTTAACTGTTCGGTTGGTTACGCCTGCGTTAATCTCACCAGAGAGCATGCCTCGCTGATATTGTGCACTTACTTCGGCAGTAAATGCTCCGTCGTTATAGCTAATGGTGAGTTCTGAATCTATGCCGGGGATATCAGGTTGGGCTGTGCCTGTTGCGCTGACGGCGTAGCCGGAGCCGTCTTCTTTTTCGGCAACCCTTGCGCTAATGGAGCCACTGCGTATGCCGGGAGTATCTGAAGATAAATCGAAGCTACCACCTATAACAAATCCTTCCTCTTCATTTTGTGTTATTTCCAACCTGCCACGTTCTACGCCGGGCACATTAAGCTCGGCCTCACCTGATGCGGAAAAACCTTCAGTTTCTGAGTAATCTACGTTAATGGTAGCTGATCGCACACCGGGCACTTTACCCTCCGGAATGGTGACAGTTCCTCCGAGGCTCCAGCTTTCATTTTCATAGCCAGCGCGTATCTCTGCTGTAGTACCTTCTCCAAATAGCTTTTCGTCGAATTTAAATTCACCAGCCAGACTAAAACCTGATTCCTGACCACCTGCTGCAGCTCTAGCTCGAATTTGCCCCTCACCGAGCTTGTCAATAGAGAAATCTAAGGCGCCGGTAACTGAAAAACCTTCCTGTGTACTTATGGCAAGTGAAAGACTTGCGTTGTCTATATTTAAAGGGCTTGGTACATTGATCTCGCCACTTGAAAATGTTTTCTCGAGCCTAAGATCATTACCATTTATTATTAGGTCAATATCCGCATCTCGAATCAAAGGTATAGTCGGAAGGAGTTTTCCCCTTACATAGACGCCATTGTCATCAAGGCCCGCCCGATCAACACGTATTGGGCTTGCCCCGGATACACCCTTTGTTCGATCACTAAATATCGCACTAATCTGTGCCTCCACAGAAGCAGCATTAACGTGCACGACATAAGGGAGACCTGGTACCGCCATAACATCTATTTCAGCACGAACTCCGTTAAAGTTCATTCGTGGATTTTGTTTGAAAAGCTGTCCCTGAACCGTTCCAACCGGTGTTTCTGCATTAACCGTTGCCGGATTAAACGAAATAGTCTCTGCTATAAATCCACCGATCCAAGAATTCGCGGTAGTGGTGTTTTCAGGAAATGGCAGGCGCTGGGAAGCTGTTGCGTCTACAGGCCACTCCATGTGTTTACTCTTGCCACCCGTTCGGTTTGCATAAATTACTAAACGAGATGGACCCCCGTTTTGACTTTCTCCACCAACAAAGTCTCTCGGGTTCCAGCCTCGCGGCCAGCGCCCAAATGGTGCTCCGCGATTGGGATAAAGCGGGTCCAATATACTGGTATATTGACTAAAATTTAGATGATAGTTTGTTTCTATTTCACCCTTATCCCAATATTCTCCAGCACCGGCGGAAATCGAACCTCGTATTCTATTAAATTTAACATTGTATTCCGCTAGAAGAGAATCCACATTTCTCTTATTTTCCGGGATAGCCTGCACAGCTGGGTCATTACGCCGACGCAAAAAACCATTTATGGTTGTTCGAATTCCATTAGCTATGTGCGTACCAATACTTCGATTAACTGGTCTATCTAATAATTCATAGTTACTTTCAACATCATCTACACCATTAACCTGTAGTTCAACGCAATGATCTGCATCATAGTACTTACCCCGCCCGCGCCTGTTCCAATTTGGGCGTTTTTGTTTCTCAGCCAATTGTTCGATAGTGCCAAATCGAATAAAATTTGGATTCCTCTCATTCTTAGGGATCATTATATAAGGCGCAACCCGACCTGTTTCAGGTGTGCCAATTCTGTCACCTATGGCAGAAGCGATCGAACTTTGATCTATTTCCGCATCCCAGCTTCCTGCGGGATTTACCGAAGAGCTTCTAGAATATCCTGCAGGTCGGTACAATAAATCTTGTGTTATACGGGATTGATATTTATCCGCATGCCTGGAAGCCTTAAATCTGGGGAGCTGCAACGTTCCGACAGTAACTGATGGTGTTGCTCCACCACTTGAAGATGCCGGAGTGTCAGGAGTGCGCCTTATGCTAGGCCGGATTAAATTATTTTGCTGTATGACGTGCGTTAGCTCGTGGGCCAATAGTCTTTGTCCTTCTGAGCTATTGGGATCGTACTGACCGGCCCGAAAAAATATGTCATCTCCTACAGTAAACGCTTTGGCATTTATCTTAGAGGCAAGCTCATTTGCTCGCTGCCCCGAATGAATCTTTACCTTTGATAAATCGCCACCCACCTTGTTTTGCATTTCCATGCGCACGGAGTCGGGCAATGGTGCTCCGGTTCCACGCATCTGTTCGATATCCGCGTTCTCGACATCCGATAGCTGTGGGACGCCTCGCTCCTGAGCTTGCTGTTCTTGCTCGACGCTTGATCTGCGTAGAGTTTTTCCGGGATTCTTCCCACTAACTTCGTATTTTGGACGTGCTTTCTGCCCATTCGATTGTTTTTCAGCCCCAGATATCTCCGGCACAGGCTTATTCTGCACAACCGCATCGGCAACGGCATCGGCCTCTTTTTCCATAGGGTCGTCGGCGGCACCGACTTCCAACTTGGTTTGAATAAAAGGCTGGCTCACACCGTCTTCTGCGAGAATTTTTTCTTCAGCAGGCTTTTCTGTGGTGTCATCCTGTTTGCGCTGCAAGTCATCGCTCGCTGCTGGTTTAGCTTGAAGCTGTTCGTCGCTAGTGGTTTTGCGTTGCAGGTAGGCTGGTGATTTAGCCTGTGCGTTTTTATCAGCAGGCTTTTTAGCGGCGCTTTTATTTTCACCGGAATCCGCTGTTGGTTTTTTCTGGGCTTGGCTATACATGCTCAAGCCTTTAAGCCCATTGGCATTTGTTTGCCCAGCTTACGGTATTCGCATTCAATGCCTTCTACAATATCGGCGTATTCAATAAGGCTATTGCGTCCCTGAGCGTTTACTGCGGCGGTGAGTACCGCGTTGCGAATATGCCCACCGCCCAATTCACACTTTGCGGCTAAGCGATTTAAGGTTTTTTGATTAAGTAAATGACTATTGCCCAGATGAACTCTCCATAGTTTTCTCCGCTCTTCCGGGCCCGGCTGGGTAAATTCTATAATGTGATCCAGCCTGCGCAAAAATGCCTGATCGATACGGGCGCGACTATTACTGGTAAGCAGTACAATGCCCTTATAAGTTTCCAGACGTTGCAGCAAATAATTGGTTTGAGAGTTGGCGAATCGGTCGCTTGAATCTTTCACTTCGGTTCGCTTGGCAAACAGCGAATCAGCTTCGTCAAACAAAAGAACAACATCGCCACTTTCCGCTTTGTTCAAAAGTTTCGCCAGATTTTTTTCTGTTTCACCAATGTATTTACTCACCACTGAGGCAGAATCTACGCGGTAAAGTGGTAAATTCAAATGTGCGGCTAGCCAGCTTGCAGAGAGGGTTTTACCGGTACCGGAAGGGCCAACCATTAAGGCTTTTACACCACGGTGATAGCGCTGACGAATGGAAATGCCTAGTTTATCGTCCAGGTTTTCCCGATTAGCACAGCGCATACGCAGGCTGTTTAGCTGCTTACGCAAGCTGGCATCCAGCACTAGGCCCTCGTCACTCACCGGCTCGGTAATTTGCTGCACCAGAGAACCCAGGCTGTCTCCCTTTCCGTCTCGGCTGGTATTAATTACATCCTGCAGAGCAGTGCTACGGCAGTGCTTGGCGGCTTCTCGTTTTGCCATTGCCGCTAACTTGTGAATGCGCGCGGCACTCTGTATGTAGTGCGCTGCGAGAGTTTTAGCGGCATTGCCCTCTGGAAAATAGTTTTGCCAGATTTTCTCGCGCTCCAATGCATCCGGTACGGGAATACGCCATTCCACTATGGCATAGCGCGGGCTTTCTATGGCGAAGTGATTGTTACATAAAACAATGATTGGCCCCGCATAGCCCGGTATTTCGTTCTGCCGCCAGTTTTCTTCCGGGCCAAACTCCAAGGGCAGAACGGGTATGACTTTATTTAAGCTGAAAAAAATACCACAGCCACTTGGCAGCTTTGCTGGGCTTTCACACAGCAAGGCTGTTTTACCCAAAGTATTGGCAACCAGAGCTGCAGCGGCCAAGGCTTCTTCCCGGTAGCTTGTACTGATACTCAGCAGTGTTGTGCCGTTAGCACTAAGCGCATGAGCCAATGCAATACATTCATCCAGGCTGCTCTCGCTTAAAGCAAGGCCCGAAGCGTTTATTTGCCGACATTGAGGAAGGCGCGCAATATTATTCTTAGCGGATAAGGTCAAAATCACTGCCAGCGGTGTCGATACAATCTGCTCCGGTAAAGGCGCCTCTGTATTGGCTATGTGAAGAATCTGTAATTCTATTGCAGCACCCGTGAGAATAACCGTTGAAATACCCTCATTGTTCAGGGCAAAAATATCCAGCAGCTTTTCCAGCAAGCCGAATGTAGGCCGCGAGCCCCCGGCTGGATCTTGCAACCAGGCCAGCACCCTGCCCACCATGGTTTGCTTTTCCACCATCACGCACAAGCAAAGGGTAAGCAGCTCGGCAAGCTCCAAGCTGTAACGGGTAAATAAAACATGCAGGCGCTGTTCGTCCAGCGCAGGCTGTTCCAGCCACCGATCCAGGCCTTGCTTCATTTCCAAAGGGCTATAGTGTTCACCGAGATGCCCACGCAAAAACGCCTGTTCCGGGCAATCGTTTTGGCTGTTTGCGGGCATCAGCTGGGCAAGGCCAGCTAATATAAGGTTATCCAAACGCAGCGGCGCCTGCGTTTCCACTTGCAGCTCATTTTCGTTTAACAGTTCTACAGACATGTTACTTTCCCTTATCCATTCGCTTGATTAAACAAGGCTCCAGGATCTTACCTGCTTGCCCCGATAATGAATGGTCACCACTTTCGCCAACCAGGGAAGCCAGCCAGGGCTAATATCCAAGCCCAACTGGCGTGTTTCGATTGTCATATTTTCACTCGCTAAGATAATGTCCAGATGTGTGTTGGAAATAATCAGTTCTCCCTTTTGCCTGCCAAGACTTTTTATTCCCCCAGACATGTTTTGCCATAAATATCGGCTTATAATTTTAAGCACTGAGCTGAGCAGATCGCGAAAAACCAAAGGCTGTGTTTGAATCGCAAGGCGATTGTTAGCGCACCAGCTAAACCATTTCTTTTCTATGCCACTACCCTCTACAGCTTCGGCCATCAGCTCTGTAAGTGGGTAAGTAGCCAAGCCCAGTTCATCCACGAGCTGCTGCGCCATCCCTATGCGCATCAGCACCCAGGCCAACACCGCAGAGTGGATCGACAGGGAGCTATTTTTGAATGTACAGTTCGCCCCAATAATGGAGTCCAATAAATTCAAGAGCAAAAATATACCTGCATATTCCGTACGCACACCAGAGAAAGGCACGCCGGAGAGGTCCGCCTGCGCTTTAGCATCGGGCGCTTGTGTTGTTTGCGGTATGTCAGAATTATTCCCAGGCTGCTTTACCTTTGGGTGCTCAGGCTGAACAAGCACTGCTCCTTCTTTATTGCCCTGGCTATGCTCAAATTCCGCAACGGAATATGTCCCCTGCCCGGTGTCAACATCTGCCTCGCTGTTGTTAGCGCGAGCAAGGTATTGAGTATCAGCGTTTTCAGAAGTCAATGAATCATTGATGAAGGTATCACTGATTAGCTCATTAACAATGCTCGCTAACAGTTGTTTTAATCCATGCCGTTTGTTTTTTTCATGGGGTAGAAAAGTGGCTAAAAATATTTCCAACAACCAAATGATTCGGTAATCATCTGCAGGCATCCGGCTTAACAGCAGAGCAAGCTGTTCACAATTGTGTGAGCCTAAACCTTGAATAAAAAGTGCTATGTCTTCTGAGCTATGAGAACTGAGCTGTTTATTTGGCGCTTGCTGCGCCAAGGTATCTTTAAGCACAAAGGGTAATACATCTGTTTTGCTTAGCTCCTGAATAAAAGAAGCTAACTGACCCTGCGCCATTAAACTTTTAAGCAGCCAATAATGGCCCAAAGTGCCATAGCGATGGTAAATAGTCTTCAAGGCCGGGCCAGCGTCTAAGCTTGCCCCTTGCATGCCCAGTTTTTTTGACACCATCGGCCAGTACCAGGCGTGTGTCTTTTTACTGTTAAGCAATCTGCTCCAGGCTTGAATTTCATCGGAAAACCACACTAAGTCTGCATCAACATGATCCTCTCTATCGATACAGGCAATCTTTAGCAGGCCTTGGCGAATCTGTGCAGAAATACGATCTGCCAGCACAATCGGGTGGTGGCCCAGGGTAATTTTTCCCAGATTTATTTTTTTTATAAAAACCAACTTCCCGCTACCGGAAAGGTCGACAGAAATAGCACTATTTTCGGGGGATATAAAACTGGTGAGTGCAATGTGAAATGCATCCTCTACCAGGCTTACGGCTGTACCCAGCTGCTCCCGATTGGCAGCCTTTAAGCGCAGTGTTTCAATGCTGTTGGCCAATGCAAGGGACATTTAGAAAAATACCCGCGGTCTGGTGCGAGCTATTTTTTTCTCCAGCCCAGCCTGCTTTACCTCAACGCGTTTTTCAGGGGTTTTATGTTTTTTTGATGTGGGACGGTTACCCTGCCGTACAGACACTTTGGCACCTTGCGGAACTTCCTGCACGCCTTGCTTAAGATCGGTAAGCTCCAGCTTTGCGCCCTGCTTGCCGATATCCCGAATTATTCCCTTGCCGATGCGTTTACCGCCGTGGTTTATTTCAATTAAATCGCCAATATTCACTTTTTGCGGAGGAATAGTTACCTCTATTTCCTCACCTTTTTTAGCGCTGGACTGCCGCTTAACTTCACCGGCAATAAGCTTTCCAACCGGCGCATTGCTCGCCAGCAGTATGCACATGCGAACCAGGTTATCGACAAATACCTGAGCATTTTCGAAGCTGCTGTCAAACTGGCTGTAGAGCCATGTCACCAATTTTTGTGCATCCCTACGAATTTCATAGTCAACCTGTTCCCACTGGGGTAAGTTATACAGGTTGTTCATAGCAACGCTTTGGTCGAACTGACTAAATTTATCTATCCACTGAACTCTTACCGCTGGCAGTACATCGCTAAAATTATGGTAAATACAACTAAGCACTGAGCGTATGTTTTCCAATAATTCCGCGGCATCTCTGCTGGTAGCCGCTTTACCATGAGTACCCTCTATTAAATCCGCCAGGCGACAGACATCCCTCGCAGACTTGTTTGCTTCTCGCCAATCTTTACGCAGGATTTTTATATATTTGTCTTTATTGAAGGCCTTGATACTGGCCTGTAAAACGCCGATATTCGAAGCCATCGCACTGGCCCACATTGCACCAAGCTGGCTCTTGCCAAATTCCACGCCTTGCAGACCGTCCAGATGTGAGAGGCTTTTATCAATGGTGTTATAGCTGTATTCAGCCAGCATATACACGGCATCCGTTCTATTCAGGCTGCTGGTGAGTTTTTCTCCCTTGGTGAGCCACTTAATGGGCACCTGCTTAAGCAGTTTTATTAAGGCAGCAAGTTCGGCGGAGGTTTCTCTATCTGGCAAATCGCACTGCGGCAATCCCGGATTATGCTTTTCAAATAAAGTATGAACAGGCGCACTTTCATGGCTAAAATTAAATCTCGGCCTGCGGTAAACGAAATACGGCACATGCTTTTGCAATACACCCTCACGCCGGGCATTTATTTTCGCCACTCTCGACTCTTCTTCCGCAAGCAGTGAACGGGCGACACTTAAGTCGTGTCTCGCTTCCGCCAATGGCTGCATCAGTTCCGCCAGGCGATAGTCGCAGCGTTTGAATTGCGCCTGTATTGTGTTAAGTATCTGTTGGCATTGGCTGCGTAAACGCTTGTAGGAATGCACTCGCCCTTCCACCTTTCTAAGCACCACGCCGGTATTTTCCAGCGCTTTAATGGTTCCTGTGAAATAGGTGGTTTCGTCCAGCGCCTGGTTTGGGTCCAGGTCGTGATCGAAATTAAGGATTTCACTAATGGTGAGATCCGATACCGAACCCAGGTCCACTGGCTGTTCGGGATTTTCAGTATTACTTACACCGGGGATGGTAATACCGTCCAGCACCATGCCACTTTGCTCGCGCAATCCCGTCAGTACCGAGGCTTTAGTGGCAACCCCCGAGGTAATGGAAGAAAGAGCAACGGATTCAGTAAGACGCTCGCCAACACTCACATTCCTGTACTGGGCAGTTGCACCGACAATAGCGCTTTGTTCCTGAACGTCGTTTACAGTGGCGGCACTGGTGAACAGCGCATTTGAAGCGAATCCACTTTTTGCGGCAACACTGCCCGCAACGCCAGCATCACGCTCGGCGATAAAAATGCTGTCTTCCCGCGCAAAGGGGCTGCTAAAGGTATCGCTGATGGCAAGGCTTTCCCCGGCCAGGCTGCTGGAACCCAGGCTCAGCGAAACGCCGCTTAACTCGGTGGAACGAGAAGCCAGGGAAAGGCTTTCACTTCGTGAAAGGGTGCGGCTTAAATCCTCGGAAAGAAACAGATCACCGGCTGGCTGACGAACAAGGCCCGATGCAGGCTGCGGCGAACCTGCACCCTGGCTATCGCCACCGGAATTGCTTTCACCTGTCGCAACAACGGCAGCCTGCTCTTCGCTTTTCAAGCCCTCAAAAAAAACATTTAATTGTTTTAAGGTTTCGGGGGAGGAAGAACTTTGTGCAATGGAGGCCAGTACCGGCGAGGTAGCCAGCTTGGTACCTTGCTCATTACCGAATATGTACTGATCTATTCGGTAGATTTCCGTTCGCATGCGGGCAAAATTAAAATCGATTAAATCATTGGTAGAAGCGATTTTTAAATCCAGCAGTTGAATAAAATCTTCCAGGCCATTGGCGTCCAGCTGACCCAGTTCTTCTTCGCTGATCAAGCGGGGGCTGGCGGCACGTACTTGGGTTTTAAATGTTTCTATTTCATCGATAATAAACCCAGGTTCAGCTGCAGTTGCATTGCTTGCCTGCAAGTTGGGCGTGAGACCAAAGTCCTCTTCATCTATTTGCAGGGCTTGATAATTTTCTTGCGACAGGGTTTTTACCAACCTGGGGGAAAAATAAAAATCGGCCTGATTCGTGGGCGGTAATTGCACAGAGATGGCAAGCGTATTATTGCCGTCATTCAAGGCGGCCATGGCTTCTTCGGCGAAGTTAAAAGTCAGTTCATTCACTCGCGTTCTAACGCCAAACAGTATCGATTTTTGATTAACAGGTGAATGGCTGAATATCTGACTGCCATTCAAGTGAACAACAAAGCTAGCATTGGTACTGACTTGTAACTCAAAGAGGTTGCTCAAGTCCCCCTGCTCCAGTAGAAAAGATTTGCGCATAAACAAAAACTTGTCTCGCCCGCGCGCTTGCTCTACCCGGGTTTCAAACAGTGTTTTGCCGTAACCCCAGCCAGAGCGCTGCGCACCAAAAGCGCTGTCATCAAAACCGGGGATATTCCAGTTGGCAGGGGGCGAATCAGCGGCCAGTGTGCGCCAGCTGCTGCCCAGTTCGATAAGCGCTGCCTGTTGCGGCGATGGCAGCTCCAGGTTGTCCAGCGCATCTTCATCCCGTGGCGTTTCCAGCGCACGTCCTTTCATGGCGAAATAAATAGCAGCCGCTTTTTTTCTTACGTCGCGGCGGCGCCCGAGCCATTCATTTCTTTCTTCTGTAAATTCCTGAATAGCCAGATCGAAGGCAGGATCAAGCGCTTCGCTGCGCAAAAGGTCTGCATCGTAAAAATTTTGCTGCACGGGAACCAGCAGCTCCACATCGTCAAAGGAATTGAGATCGAAAGGCAGCAATGGCTGCGATTCACGGATAGCCACATCCAGCTGCTCCAAGGGAATAACACGGGCGCGCACGGAGTAATTAACGGGAAAAAAATACTGCTCGTTATTTTTAGGCTGGGCGAAGTTTTTAGGCAATACACCCACTGGCGGCAGGTAACGAAAATGCTGTCTGGCCAGGCCGGGTAAATCCTCGTGGCCAGAATTTTCCATGGCCAGCAAGGCAAGTTGTTTATTGAACTGCTCCAACTGTGCTTGCCACAACAAGGGATTGCCTTCACCCCTGAGACCATTACCATTAATGCCCAGGCTACCTCCGCTGCGCACAACCGCATGGCGGTCCACAAAGGCAATATTAAATTGCTCATCAAAGCCTAGCAGCGCCAAGGGTGCGCCAAGCAGTTGCCAGGGGTGTACCTGGTGGGCGTCCATACTGCGTTCTTTTTCGAATACGGCCTGAGCCAAACGATTACGCCAGGCTTCACCTGGGCTCGGCATGGGCAACCAGGGGTCTGGCCAGGTATAAAGTACCAAGCGGCAGGCATCCACAAGTTGCCAGTTTTCAAAGGGTAAATTGCTTTCGTCCACCGGGCAGGCATCCTCGTCCTCCGCTTGCCATATTTCGGCAAAGTGCGGTTCCAGCACAAGAATACCGGCACGGGGAATAGTCCCTTCTTCGCGCAGCTCGGAGAAAACCGGAAGCTCGCGTGCATAGCCGCTAGGCTCGCCGGTATCGCCTGTATTAAATTGCGGATGCAGGTTGTGGCGAAAAACCATTAAGTTTTCCAGCGGCACGCTAAAATCCCTGTTGGCCACAATGGGATTGCCACCACAGCTCAAGGCACGCCCGGCGCTGATATGCAAATGCTGAAGCGCTAGAACGTCTTCGCCCGCTTGCACGTCGGTTTGCAGGTTTACATTTAAACCTTCCAGCACACCGGCGGCCACCACACGACCCATTGCAGCCAGCTGGCCATTTAACCAATTTTGTTCTCTGTTTAAGCCGTATTGTGTCAGGGCTCGCCCGGAAAAATGCTGCAGCCTCTGTTTCCAGGCAACCTGAGGATAAAGTTCAAGTTGCGGGCGAATGTCTACAATTTTTTCACCCTTCACAGCGTTGGCAATGGGAGTGGCTTTCATGGCTGTTCCTTCATTAATTTAACCCGTCGGATTTCTCTCAAACAGATTCATCTCAAACGGAGAGTTTGGCTTGGCTAACGACCCAAAAAAGGCACCTTGCGCAAAGCATTGGTTTCGAGCAGTTTATCGTCAATAAGCTGCTTCACCCTGGTGGTTTGATCGCCATCCCCCTCGCGAATAGTGTTGAGTAAGTCGGAGGAAAAAACGCGTAATTCTGAATCTTTTAGTCGACTTGCAACAATATCCAGTTCCGGAACCCGGCCAGTTTCTGCCAGTGTTTCGCTTACCTGATCATCTTCGTCAAAATCACTGGCGGTATTTTGTAAACGCGAAATACCTTCACCCAGTTTGTTAACACTGAAGCGTTCTGTTACACCTATTGCTCTCAGTCGATTAAGGCGCGGGATTTCACCGACCACACTGGACCTGTCCAACTCTCTTATTGCGCTGCGTAAAATTAAGGGCGAGGGGCGTAACTTGCCCAGCAGGGAAGTGACCTCCGCACGAGCGGCGATGGTGGTTCGCCCAAGCATTTGATTAAACACCTGAGAAAAATTGATTTCGTTTACGCGCTCTTCAAGCGCTTGCTCGTCTTCACTTTCGTCTCGCAGCAGCGATACCGGTTCGCCGATAATTTCCGTTTTGAAATTCACCGTACGACGGCGGGTATACCAAAGGGAAACATCGGCATCCTGAAAGGCTTCACGCCAGGCAGACTGGCCGGATTCCAGCGCGGCAAGTTCATCGTCCTGTGCGCCTACGGCAGAGAGAATATCGAGAGAGCTGAATCCAGAAGCGGCATCGGCGGCCACTGAACTTAAGGCCTCCACCAAGGAGGGCAACTTTAAGCTGAGTGCACGCACTTTATGGCGAGGTACCGCCAGTAAAACCATGATGGATGTGGCCTCAGCTTTTTCTTCACTCAAGCTTAAGTCGATGGGCGGCAGAGAGAAGCTTTCCTCCAGCATCATGAACAATTCGTCTTCGGGAATAATGGACAATTCAACATCCATACCCGCAGGAAAATACACCTGACTGAAATCATCCAGGTTGACACATGCCAGCGGCATTGGCCCCGCCGGGGGGAGATAATTGAAAGCTTCCGACGCGGCAAAAGCCTGATTCCTGCCCTGCTGGATAATGTCGTCCAACTGATATTTGTACTGGGTATAAAAAGCTTCTCGCAGCTCCCGTGGTGAGGCGCCCAAACCAGCGAGAGCATGTTTTTTATTACTCAGGCTGCGGCGAACGAGGTAGGGGTCGAGCCATTCGATGACTCCCTTTTGAATGGCCAGCATCGCCAGAGGTAATACATCCGCAGGCTGCCCTTTTTCTGAACCGTTAACAAAAATTTCCGCTGCAATGTGTTTGCGCCTTTGCTGTAGTTCGGTACGTGCACCCTGATCGGTATAGGGTATTAAGGTGACCGCCGTGGCTTCGAAAACACTGCCATCGGCTACGCTGCGCTCGCCGTTAATATCGGTGGGGTAAGAAGTAATGGGATCGGAGCTAAATTCCACCGGGCGCAGGGCAAGAATAAAAATGCCCGAGGTATTGGACAGGGATTGGGCGGGAATTTGCGACAGCTCAAACTGCAGATTCAAGGCCTGAATTTGCGCCAGCTCAGCCAGGTCTATACTGAGATCTTCTTCCAGTACCACCAGCTTGCCGGAAGGGGTAAGCCCGCGCCCTTCCGTGATCACCAGTGTTCTCGCGGTACGGCTATCCTGCTCAACCATAAGACCGGACACCACGCCGCTACCCACCAGTTGAGCTATGTCTTGCTGCTTGGCAATGTAATAAGACTGCTGCTGATTAAGGGCAGCTGCATCGAGAAAACGACCGTCGAACCACAGGGGTCTTCGCCGTTTGTCGTCGATTACCAAACTACCCAGTTGCTTGCCCTGCTCCAGTTGCTCTGCGCTCAGGGTATCGACATTCTGTTCGCTCGTTAAAATAGGCATGGTGCTTATCCCGCAAGATTAAGGTTGAGCCAACGCGCCAGGGCGTTGGTGGAAAGAACAAAAGGGCGCAGGCTGTTGTTTACCGCGACATTGCGATTCTCCAGTCGCTGCGGGGCCTCGCCAGGTGCGGGCTCACTCGCTTCTATAACTACTCGCGCCAGTAACACACCCTGCTCGGCAAATTCCGGGTCGCCCTCGTGCCAGGCCGTAAAAATCGCTTCGCGCATGGTTTCGGCCGCCTCCGCAGGCTCGGCGATGGCAGAAATATCGGGCCAGGGGCTGGCAGGCAACTCGGGGTTTTCTTCGCTGCGAAGGGTGACCAGTAATTCCGCACTGTCGCGAATACGCTCCGCTACCACGGCGTCGACACTGTCGAAAGGGCCAATGGCAAATGAGGGGGTCTTGCCCTGCTCGCAGGAAAGAAAGCGAATAAACAGATCGACAATGACACCGGCTGGAGCATCCCCCCAGGCAACACCTGCTGCGTGCCAGGCTTGGTTGAGGCTGGTGGCCTGTTGAGCCTCGTACCAGCGATTCAGGCGCATGCACATATGTTTGGGTAGCTCGATTAGGCGTCCCCAGGCGTCGATGGCCAGCCCCGGGTTCACCTGCAATTTTTCTTCTTGGGCTGCGGCTTCTTCTGTAGCCTCTGTGGCGGCACTGTGAGCCACGCGCAAACCCGCGGCAGTACCGGCACCCACCAGGTACTGCAGGCTGCGCGCAAGCCTGCCCCGGTGATAGGTCTGCTCGGCAATAAAATCTTTGTCGTTAAGCAGGATGCCTGTTTCATAGTTGACGCGGTCTGTAAGGTTGCTGCTGTTTAGCAGGCTGTCTGCAACACTAGTCATCGTCTCTTCCTGATATTTCTCGAATACGTCTTGAAATTGTGCCCACCAGATCCACAATCAGCCGGGCCGGCAAAGCCAACAGCTCCAGCAACTGATCTTCCAGGTCTTTATCGTCATCTGGCTTTAACTCCACCGGACTGAAGCGAATTTCGTTCTCGCTCATTTCAATGCGCATATAGGCCGGCAATAGTTCTTTGCCCCCTACCGTGACGGGTTGAACTTCCATCAGGTACACCCCCGGCGGCAAGCCGGGATCAACCCGCACCTGTGGTTTGCGCGTAGTCACCGTTTTTCTGCTGACAAAATCGGCCACGGTAGTTTCCTGTTTACTGGTTGTCGTTAAGGTTGATCATGCGCCATACGTAGCGGTCAATTGCTCCACCGCCGGTGTCCGTTGAGAGGCTGGCATCGAGGGTGAAGGTCTCGCCAAAAGGAATGCGGGACAGTGGCTGCCCCTGGTTGTTCAACACCCGCAAAATCGCCGTGGGCGCAGCCGTATCGATAATAAATACCGAAACAATGGCGGCAGTACTTTCGTTGCCGGAGTTATCGAATACCTGCAGGTTAAAGCGATGCTCTCCAAGCTCTAGTGGGCTGTCCCCCATTTCTATTTCCAGCACCGGGTCGCGGGTTTCCATTACCTGCGCTTCTCTGAATTTCTCAATATTTACAGTTGTCATGATTTATTCCTCATTAATTGACCAGTGGTATTCGGTAATACGCCTGCCCTGCCAGGCCCGGGAAGCACTTGCGTCCAGCACGATGGCTTCGCCATGGGCCACAGTGACATCGCTAATGACGGCTTCCGGTGGCTGCTCTATGCCTCTGGGCAAACCCGAGCCCATGCCTTCCAGGCGCGGGTCCAGCGCTGCCGGGCCGGTGATATAGCTGTTTCTGCTGAGATGTGACTGGCCGACACGCGCCACCTTCGGGCCCGGTTTCTGCCCCAGCCAGGTATCCACTCCCACCAGCGAGGCCATACCCACCAGAAAACGAGGCGAAGCGCTGAGTATGCGAAACTGCACGTGGGCCGGTACTTCCCGCTCGGCCACCTGGCGTATCAAATCCCGCTGTTGCTCAGGCATGTCGGCATGCACAAGCAAGGTAAGCCGGTTGGCCAAGCGGTCGAACAAATCGTCGATGGCCTGCTGTTCGCTCTCGGACACCGCTAGATCCGCACTGAACAGGGCGAGAAATTCCTTGCGGTTTTCATCGCCAATAAAAAGGGTGTCCCCCACAAAGGAATTGCCGGAGACTCGTCCTGCGAGTGTTAATGGGTCCTTATCGTCGTCGAGCTTGGCGCCAATAATGGTGGCGAAGGTACGCCGCAGGCGGTAATCCTCCAGCAGCACTATTTGCCCGCTAGACACCGCACCCCCTGAAAAACGGCCCTGCTGAAAATCACCCCCGCTAGCCAGCTCCAAGGCAGCGGCCACACCGCCCAGCGTGCCCCGCCAACGGTTTAGAAAATGCGAGGCCCGCAACACCTTTCGCTGATCCTCAGTGGCCATAGCCTGATCCAGACAGGTGCCCGTCCAGTTGGCCAACCAGGGTAGACTTTGGCTGGCTGCCGTTTCCGGCAAGCTAAGCCGGTGCGCCTCGCCAACCTGACCTTCCAGGCGGGTAAGCACACCTTCGAAGTTGGCCACAAAGCGATCGAGAAAATCCGCACGCGTTGCCGCGCCGTCTTGATTGGCTTCCGGCTCGGTAATGGTCTCGTGATAGAGCGGCGGCAGGTATTCATTAACGTAGGAAAAACGCGAACCATAGGCACGCACTGCATAGATTTCCGGGCTGCTGCGGCCCGTGCCATTCAATTCGATGTGCAAATGTAAATACCGGCCACGCAAGGCCCGGCTTTTTTTACCACTGCGCTGAATCAGGACGGAAAAAAGGCCGCAACGGTTGCGCTCGATATCACAGGGAATAAATCCCTCGCTATGGGGAATTTCCGATGCGAAGGGCTCCCAGCAGGCCTGCGGGCCGCTGTAGTTAGGGTCATCGGTATAGCTGTCGCCAAAGCGGTGTTCATGGGGAATTTGCAGCGGCCGCTGCCAGCTCTCACTGGCGCTGAGAAAAACTCGAATACCGCAAGCTTGCGGAATGCGCGCTTCCAGATAGAGCCGATGCCAGGTGGTATCCTGCTGCTCGCTATCCAGCAGCTGCAGATTGTTGTTATTCCAGGCGAAGCCCTTTTTACTGTAAAAGGGGAACGACAGTTTGCGTACGGTTTTAGCTTGCACTTCAGCATTGGCCGCCAGCACCGGGTAGTGAGCATGGGCGCTGAGGGTATGAACAAAAGGAGCCTGAATAAAGTTGTCCGCCAGCGGATACAGGTCGCCCACTGGCCACCAGTTTTCTCCAGCATTGGCCACGGCGTACACCGGGATCTCGCGATAATCCCCTGCCACCAAAACAGCCAACAAACCATTGCCGTGCCAACTCAGGCTGCAGGGGAAGCTGACACCGCTTAGGGGATAGGCTTCACTCACCGCCAGGCTGCCATCGTTCTGCTGGCGAATAAAGCGAATCAGGCCTGTGCCGTCGCCAAGCCAGCTCATTACCGCCAACTGATCATCATGACTGGCGGCGATTGCCACCGGAGTTTCATCATCACCAAAGAAACTGGCAGAGAGTTCGAGAATTCGAGGGGGGTCATCGTGACTATCGCAAACCGTGGCCCGCTCCGGAGTGCCTGGCCGAGCCAGGCGCTTGGCCGGTGGCTGACCAATCAGCCGGCCCAGACGACCGGAATCTCTGTCCAGCAACCACACACCGCCGTTGGAAGAGGCCGCCATTCGCCAGGGAGAAAAAGCCTCCCGACGCAGCTGCACATCATCCCAGCGCTGGCGCCGGTCTTTCATTATCACCCTGTCGTTTATGGCAATGTAGAAGACACCATCAAAGCCCATCACCAGGTCGGTGGGCTCATTGCTGAACTCAGCTTCATCCTCCGCCAACAAGGGCGGAGAATAGATTTCCACGGCACCCGCGAAAGCACCATGGGCCATAACCCGGTTTTGTTCGGCATCCCACCAGGCCAGATTGTCGTAGCCATCCATGCAAGAGGGAATTTGTTCGATAAAGGCTTGCGCCGCTGCCTGTTCACCCACAAACGACATTTGATTTCGCTGGCGAGCAAGCTTGAGGCAACGCTTGTTGCGGTCGTAACTCACCTGGGCAGCTTCACCGGAATAATCAAAATGATTTTCCTCTGCCAGCATCCAGAATTTCTGCCCGTTGGCATCCATCAGCACACCTCGGGAATAACCGGCACAGCGGTAAAATCGCTGCCATCGCCACTACCCACTTTGGGTGAACCGAACAGGCCAGTAAGCTCCTCTTCGGGGCTATTGCCAATCGTCACCACCACACCCAGCAACTCTGGCAGCTGCCACTTTTGCAGGGTGAGGTTAACGGGGTCACTGGGGCGAAGCCGTGCAAGCTTTTTCCAGCTTTGCTCAATGCGCTGAAAAATATTACAGCCAGCCACCTCGCGCACCCCGGCAACGCGCGCGGCAACCACTTCCATTTCCCGGTCGCCCACTTTTCTGCCCAGGGGCCAGCCCTCGCCAAAGGGACCATGGGGAGGCAAGCTCCAGAGGTATTCTTTAAAGGCCTGTTTTACGTCGTAAATGACCTGATCGCGGCTAAAACCCTGGCGCAAACTGATGGCGATACTGAGCGCTATGGGCAGGTATTCGCAGCTGATCACGTAGAGCTCGGCGGCAATAGGCGTGCGGGCTTTCAGCTGCTGGTAAACACGGGTAACCAGCGGTTTATCGGCCCGCGCATTGGGTGGGCTAAGCCGTTCTTTTTGCGGCAGCACCATTACCGACACTACACCGGGTTTATTGTCACTGCGCTGCAGCGGCAGAAAGCGCGGCAATACTTCCACTCGGCCGATATCCACACCGGGGGTTTCCAGCGCTAAGTGTCGATAATCGTCTTCCACCACCGCGCGATTGCGGTGTTTTAACCAGGCAGGCAAACGCCTTTCCGCTTCAGCCAGGGTTTCGGCATCGCTGCCCCCCTCGGTTGCCACCACTTGCGTGAGGGTGAGCGGCTGGCCCAGTAAATTGCCGTCCAAACCGCGCGCACTGATGCTCGTTAAACTGCCTTTTTTAAGGTTGCCTTCACTGCCACCACCGGCCCAGGCAGAAGCGATACGAATGCGCCGCCCAGCCTCAGGAATACGACCGAATACACCATTACCAAACTGCAGCGTGGCCAGCCCGGGGTTTAGCACATAAACGCTATCGTCCCGGCCATACAGAGCCAGGTCGTCCACCCGTTGCCAGCTTACATAGCCGCGGCCGGTTTCATCGACCTGCAATTCCAGCGATTGCTTCTGTAGGTTCTTCCACGGCAATTGCACCAGCTGGTCGGCACTGCCATTGCTCTGGGCCACCACTTGATTGCGAATGCTAATGCGTTGTTCCACCGTCACGGTGTTAATGCCGAGGTAGCCGATCGGCAAATTGGACAGGCTACTGTCAAACTGAACCCGCAACCACGCCACCGCGCGAGCGATTTTTTCCGGGTCGTCCAGACGCGGTGGTCGCGCGCCTACACCGGCATTGGCATCGCTGCGAACATCACCACCAACAACACCAATACTACTGGTGCTGGCTGGCAGCGTGAGTTTCATCATTCCGCGTCGGGTAAGCCCAGCGGTGCTATTGGGGTTTTGCGGGTCATCGCTAATATCCAGCGGCAGGTAAACAGGCTGACCCTGTTCGTCCAGCTCACCGGTGCTGATGGCAATGCTAAAGTCCACCTCACCACCCAGCTCTATGTCATCCAGCGCTTCAGCTATCTGGTAGCCGGGGTCGAAGCCCAGCATAAGCTGCTGCGCCTGACCAGAGTCGGCCCCGGCTAGGCTTGCCTTAACCGCTTCCACGTCTGCAGGGGTGGGAGCCAAGAGTACCAGCCAGAGACATTTATCCACCACTTGCTCTGCCACATTGAGGGGGCTCGGCAAGTGAAGGTCTGGATCGAAGGCCCGCTCGGTAACGTAACCGGCGATATCATCCAGCTCGTGAAAGTCTTTCAACTCACTGAGTACATCTGCCAGTTCACTCTGTTCTGTTTCGCTCAGTTCGCGTTTGTAGTAACAATCTCCCGTTACCGGTAATAAATTAATGTCTTCGGTGGTTTCGAAATTCACCGGCCCGGCAATAAGCGATTCACGGGTAACAAGCTGAGCAATGGTTACCGGGTTAACTGGCTGCAAGCGAACCAAACCTCTGGCCGCACGCGCGGGGCTTAAGGGCTTACCCAATAATTCCAAAAATGCCAGGCGTTGTTTTTCGGGAATTAAATTGGCGCGATACAAAATGGTGTCGGCCAGCCAGGCAAACAATTCAATTAGCGTGCGACCGGGGTCACCTTCCTGGGGCTTCCACTCAGGCGTGTGTGCCGGTACTCGGGCCAACAGTTCTGCCACCAGGTCGTCAAAACGGCGATCGTCAATGGCCGGTGGTGCGGGGAATAAATTGGGCATACTAAGCCTCCAGCTCCATGCTTACGTCCATCTGTTGCGGCTCGTTGGTGCGCTTCAGGCGGAAGGCGATTTCTATTTTTAAACTGCTTGCGGATTCCTCCACCGGCCAGACTTCAACCCGGTCCAGAATTATGCGGGTTTCCCAGCGGCCAATGGCTTCCACAATTAAGTCGCGAATTCGTCGCCGGGTGCTCAAGCTGTTTTGTTCGTGTAAATAATTTTCCAGCCCACCACCGTAGCCGGGGCGCATGAGTTGTTGGCCGGGTGCAGTGCGCAAAATAATTTGCAGGTTTTGTTTTACGCTCTGCTCCAATGAGGGAAAGTGAAGAAGGCCTTCGCTGTCGGGTAAAGGGAATAAAGGCCAATTTAAATTTGCCTGTGCCATTTAATTTTTTCCTTTTAAACCGGGTATGGGTAAACAGATCATCAGCCAGGGTATCCAGCGGAAAAACAAATCAAAAAGCGCCACCATAATAATTAACAAAATAAATGCGCAAAGGGTGACAATGGGAATGGACAGAGAACAGATCATGCCAAATTCCAAGCCGTTTTCCTTACATGGGCCGGTTTTTCCTGGGTCGGGCAAGTCTTTATGAAATGGCCAGGGCAACACTGACAAAACCAAATCACCGAGGGTGTAGCTGCGCATTTTTTTTACGCCACCACACAGCATGTCAGACAAGATAAAACCGGTATTCTTGCTGTACTTTCGCAAACCCGCCGGAGAAATATCCATGGGCATGGGTATACGAATTGGCCGTGCTGGGGCATCCGGATCAAAAAACGGCGCCATTTGAAGTACCCAGGTAGGCCTGCTTACCAAGGCGGGAAACAGGGGACCACAATTGGGCCGCTGATAGACACAGCGAATAACAAACCAGCCGCGATTGTTATCCATCAGGCTGGTTTGCAGGGGAATATCGCTCGCGTAATTTTCGGTATCCTTGGGTAGCAGCTCGCCCAACAAATCGACTAAGGCCTGCAGTTTTTGCTTGTCCCTTTCCTCGTCTATTGGGGCATATACACTGACTGCGCCATTGATGGGCGGCACTGTTGTGGGGTGTTCCGGGTCGGCGAAGGGGAAAATAAAATCGGGCCAGTTCTGAGTAGCGTTATTAAATATTTCCGTTGTAACGCTGTCGCTTTCGCTACGCCTCAGCAGAGGAATTTCTACACTCTCCAGCTTTTCACGAAAGGCGCGTATGGCCAACAAGGCCTCGCTTAAGCGGGAGCGATAGCCGGAAATGGGCGAGCGGGCAATTTTAGAACGCAGCACACTGTTAAAGGTGGTGGCGTGAAGCAAGTCGTAAAATTCCCTTGCTTTGCTCTCCAGACTTTCGCGCGTAGCATCGCCCGCGATAACCGCCCAGATCTCTGGCAGGTGTTGTTCCAGAAAATCACTAAAATCCAAAAGAATGTACCAGGAGCCCGTTTGAATCTGATCTCGTAAACTATTGCACTGGCGCAGTCTATCCAGATCGCCCGCGCCGTCCTCTTCGGGAAACTCATCAAAGCTGCGGTTCATACTGCCCGAGGCGAATGCGGCTTTATTCATTAAGGCACGCCAGGGTTCAGCAACATCCATTACAAATATTGCTTTCGCCAGCGAATCGATATTCCCCTGTGTTTGCTGTTGCGCCAGGCTCGGTTCGCCACTTTCTTCTGGTGCGGTCATCCATTGTTCACGACGCGCCACTGGAATAGTGCCGCTGTACAAGACCCTGTCGCAACAGTCCCCGGCGAAACTGCTGGGAAACATGGGCAGTTCCTCTTCAGCCGACATAAGATGACTGGTGTCTCTTGCGTACTGGCCAATTTTTTTCCACACATTGCCGCGAGGGGTTTTTATAAAAGCGTGCTCACTCCAGCTGGAGTCGGGCAGTGTGTCTTCGGATAATTTTTTGTGGTGCGGATCATTCGCGTCGTCCGGCGGCATTAAGCGCCGAACCACAAACGACACTTTTTCCTTATTGGTGATTTCCAACTTTTTATCCGGCAGGCCGAATTCATTTTTTACCAGTGCGGCGGTAATCAAGTAGTGACGTTGATGCCCAGGTTGGTAAAGCTTTAACAGTTCCGGCTGCTGTTCGGTGATGGCCGGTGGATGAGTAGGCGTCTCTGTGTTTATGACAACTTTATCCGGCACTTTTAATAAATCTGTTTTACTGCGGGTGCGAGTGAGCAATTTTGAGATGGCTGTTTCGTTTTCCGGATAGGCAGTTTTTTCCGGCGGCGTCATAGGCTTGCGCCAGGTTTCTTTTTGCTGCAGCACATACTCACTGAGCTTGCGCGGTTGTGTATTAATCACCTCCAGAAACTCTTCCATAAAGCTATCATTGGCAAAGCGTAAAACCTGCGGTATGGCCGCCAGATTTCCCGCTACCTGCAAGCCTGCGGTGGACTGCTTTGCCCACAGCGGGGTTGGCCCCATCCACTGGGTATTGTGCCGAACACTTACGCCTACCATATATTTCCTGCTCCCGGTGTATAGCTGGCAGCAACACAACTATTGGTGATAACGGTATCGGCCTGAACCACGCCGCTGAATTTCGACATACCCGCATCTACCGTTACCATGGAAGCGGATATTTGAACCATGGTTGCTTGTACCTGCACATTGCCAGAGGTATTAACCGTTACGCCGCTGCTATCCATGGTGATGGTATTGCCACCACTAATAAACTCGACTTTTCCGCCACCGCTATCGGTTAATTCTCCACTAGTACCATTGGGTGTAGTGAATTTAATCGTTTCGCTACCCGAGCTTTCTTCCACAATGGCAATACGGGTTCCGGCTTTACCGGTAAACGCCCAGCGATCAACACTGTCGCCCGGCAGCGACTCCGGTGCGGCAGCAGAGCCATTCCACAGGCTGCCAATAACCACGGGAAAACGCGTGTCACCGTTAACGAAACTCACCAACACTTCGTCACCCACATCCGGAATTAAAAATGCACCGCGATTGTCTCCTGCAAACGGCACCGCAACACGTGCCCAGATGGCGGCATCCTGATCGCTGGCATCGTCATAACTTAAAAGCCTTATCTGCACCCGGCTTTTTCCGTCCGGGTCATTTACCGCTACTACTTCCGCCAAATGACTGTTCCCGGCAATAGCATTATTTAATTTTTCTGCGATGGATAAATTACCCACTACGGACTCTCCAATTTGCTGCTCTGTGCACAAAAGCGCGTTTCGTAACCACGGCTCTGGTTGTAAACGTGATGCGCGCGTGTAACGTAATAGGTATTTTCAAATCGAGGGCTCACACCGCTAATACGCACATGCGTGCCCACTCTTAAACCGGGGTTGCCTTCGGTATTACCCTCCACCGTAACAAAGCGGCGCGCGGCTTGGTCGTAAACACTATTGGCAAGAGCCACAGCCTCTTCGCTATTGTTAACCGCGATGTGGCCAATGTGTTCGTTACGACTAAAAAACGCCTGTTGCAAAATTTCGCTGCCGAGCCTGCCGCTACCTGGGCCGAGATTGCGGCCAGTGCTGGTTTCATTAATGCGCTGACCGGTATCCGGATTCCAGCCGGTAACGGTCACGCTGTTTAATTGATGGCTGAGGTCGGCAAAAAAACGCGCACTGCGCAATTGGCCTCGCAAACGCAATTCCAATTCACCGCGCTGCACATCATTTACCGGTGATAGCTGTAACTCCTCTCCCACGATTTGCACATCGGCATCAAAACGCTGAGCGATGCGACGTAAAAACGCCAGATCGCTTTCATTTAATTGCATCCAGTTTCCACTACTATCACTTAGCCCGGTAATGGTGGATGCCATGCCGTGGTCTGAAGCAATTGTTTCTGCAATGCTGGCCAGACTCTGGTCGGCAAATAAACGTGTGCGCCTTTTCATGCGTAGAAGCTGCAACTGATCTTCGGCGTAAATAACAATTTCCGGCGGGCCCTCTTCCGGGAATTCTGTTTCCATACCCGTCACCCTGCCTCTAAATATCTCCTGAGGTTCCGTTAAATCGCCGCTATAGAGCGCCAGTGTTGAACCCAGTTTTAATTCTTCTTCATTTTCAAAAGCGAAACCCGCACCGCCAGATACCTCACTGAACATATTGCGTAAACGCAGCTCCAGCGTACTCAAACCGTTTTCCTGTTCACGCACATCCATGGCAATTACCAGCTCACGAATACGATCAAATTCCTGCTCATCGATGCGCAGGGTTGGTCTCGGGTTATAAACCGGTAAGCGAGCTACGGCGGTTTCGCTCATCTGTGCATCTCCTTAATCTGCCTGCACGCGTTCACAACGGCGCTTAACACGGGCCAGTTGATTTTCCACCAGCTGCGCAATTTCATTACTTGATGGCCCGCGATCATTCCCTTGCGGAAGGTCCTGCTCCGGGCTGTCTGCTGGCGCCACTTCCGCTTGCACTTCTTCAATAACAATTCCCATAACTCACTCACTAAATTCTATGCGTGCTTTTAATTCACCCGCTGCGCCAACATCGGCTTTTAAACTGGCAGAGGCTGAAGCCCCGGCCATACCACCAAGCCCTACGGAAGCCCCCGCATTTAAATCGAGCGATGCACTGGCGCCAGCGGCGGCGCTTAATGCACCCACGTTTAGCTTGCTGCTACTGACGGAAGGTGTTCGCAAGCCGGCAAAAGCACCCGCGCTGGCAGAGACGCCAGCCGATGCAGCACCGCTCACCGCTGCCCCCAGGTCAATGCCTGCACCTGCTCCTGCGCCAACATTCAAGCCTGCAGATAGTTTCAAACCACCGCTGGCAAAAGCAGCGGGCGCTTTTAACTGTATGCCGCCATTTACTTCGAGCTTGCCTTCACCGGGAAAGCGCATATTTTCCACGCCATTTGCCGCTGCCAGTTCCCGCCCTGCTTCCGGACTACCCAGTTGCGAGGCCAAACCACTGGTACCGGTACCCGGCGCAGCATTAGCCTCTGCGTCGTTGTCAGCGTTTGCAGCGGAACTGGTGCTTTGCCCGCCATCGAATAAATTCTCCTGGCTGGCCATGGTTAAGCTAATACTGGCCCGCAGCGGCACACCCGTCGGCGAGAAAAAATCGATGGTTTCCTGATAGGACTCAAACATGCCGGTAAAGCTGTAGCTACCCCATTCAAATTCCACACGCGGTGGTACTTCGTCCTCATCCGGTTTTAAAAAACTGGCCATTTTTTTTGTTTTTTCACGCACGTCGGCGCCGTCGTTTGTGGTATCAAAAATAAGCTGCATGGAAAGCTTACCGGTGCTTTTACTCACATATTGCTGCGACTGGCCTGGCTCCGGGTTTTGCCTGTCCGACAGAGTGTTTGCAATAACGTAACGCAGGGATTCCGGATTAAAATCCACCGTAATACTGTCATTGCCCTGTCCACTGGTGGGCGTCGCACTGGCGGAAGCGCCGCTTTGGCTATTGCCACCACCGCTTTTGGAGAAACGCGCTTTTTCAATAACGGAATTGGATTCGGTCATGATCAGGCTTCCTCAAAAAGTGTTTCTTTAGCGGCCGAAGCACGCGCTAAACCTTCGTGTGCCAAATGAATTTCTTCAATAGCGATATCGCTGGCTTTAGCATTGAGGTCTGCAGTTTTAAATTTAATGGGCATGGCATTGCTTAAGGTCCAGGCCATGACGCCTTTGCCTGCAGTGTCGAACATGGTCACTACCGCCTCGACGCGATGACCGTAATGGCCATTACCCAGGTATTCAAACCAGGCCCACAAATCTTTCGACTGGGTAATACCCCGCTTTAAAATAACGGTTGAAAAAGTCACTTTTCCCGCCCGCTGCGCGGCCCCCCAATTTCGACCGCCCTCTTTAATGACTTTGGGCTCCAACGAAGCTTCCAAACCGCTGCATTCGGAAAAGGCACCGCTGCAAATAGCCAACTCGCCTTCGGGTGCCTGGCCGACCATCTGCTCTTTAAAGTCGAGACGAAAGCGAAACGGAAAATAGGGCGCGGGCTGCTGAATATCGGCCATCAGGCGGCACCTCCGGCGCCAGCTAAAATGCCAGGCTCATTGTTACCTTGCACACTGAAGGCGATAATCATGGTTTCCAGAGATGCGGTAATGTTGACAATTACCTCCGCTTTAACCACGCCTGAATCCAGTTCCTGCTGTGACATAGTGCTGCGATCGCAGCGCACCGTGTAGGCTTCCGCTGGGTTTCTACCGTCCAGCACACCCATTTGAAAAAGTACATTCAAATAGCCACTTAGCCGCGAGCGAATGTGCTTCCACAGTTTTTCGCCATTGCGCTCGAAAATAAAATCCTCGCCCAAATGACGGGCGTAACGCAAAATCATTGCCATGGCTCGTCCAACGCTGGCATTGCGATAAAGCACGTTTGCACTGGTGGTTACATCGCTGCGCAAGTTTATTTTGCCATTGGCGTTTATTTGCCAAAGGCTAATACGATCTTCCAAGCTGTCACTGGCGCCAGCAGCATTAAGATCCCTTTGCAAGCCACTCATATGCGACAGAGAAAGTTTGGGGTAAACATCAACAATTAATTGCGCACTCACCGGTACAGCACTGCGAAAAGTGCCGCGAATTAAAGCGTTTCTCGCCAGCAGTCCAATTAAACTGCCTTCCCCCGGCTCAAGGCCTTGAGGTAAACGATTGTCGTAAGCTGTTTTTAACCAGGGGTAATTAATTTGCAGGAATGCACTTTCCAGCCGTCCAGGGGCAGATTGGCTTTTACTGAACCACACAGGCTGGTCCAAGCCACGTGACCGGTACAGAAAGGGCAACACGCTTCGCCGCGAAAGCATTTCGTTTTTTTGTGGCAAGGGAAGGCTGCATACAAACTGTAACTCGCGGAAATTACTGCGAATATAATCACTGATATCTGCCGCTAGGGTGCACCAGTCCTGGTAATCCTGCTCGGAATATCGAGGCGGCTCGATGCCAGCAAGAGAGCTATCCAAAACAGCCGCAGGTAATTCCTGAGAGCATTCCACAAAATGCTCTTCTGGCTGGGGAGCTGGCGGAACATCGGCAGATAAAAATGTTCCATCACTGCGGAATATATCCACCAAATCCGGCACGCTTAAAAAAGACACTTCCGGCAAACCAAACAAATGGCCTATGCCTCGCCAACTGCTTCGATCATTGGCATTGGCAGACGCACTGCCGGCATAACCGGGTAATAATTCCTGAACGCGCAGCACTCGCTGCTCCCGCGGCATGTTATAGGCAAAAGGTTCTCCGGCGTTAATGACATAACAGCGGCGACCACCCTGTGCAAAAAATGCCTTTACTGCCACGCCCAGCCAAGTTGCACACCGCAGGGAACTCGTTATCGCGCGAGCTTCCCATTCGAACAAACGATCAAATTCGTCCCAACTTTCAATGGGTACCGGAACGTCGCGCAAGTCCAGCGCACTCTCTCGATAATTCCCTCGGCTGGCAGTGGCTAGCTCGGAGTCCGCCCAGGCGCTATGCAACCAGCCCCGGTTTGCCAGCCATTGGAGAATACCTTGCGGTATTTCACCGGCACGCCTATTCACAAAACCCACAAAGCAGGCAGTGTCTACCCTTTCGGGCGCAAGCTGCTGAGGTTTTTTTTGCTGGATGAACTGCAATCCTTTCATATGCGCTTGGAGCCTGCTAAAGGTTTAAGAGGCCACTTCCAGGTCGATGCCTTCGGCAGCGAGCACCAGTTCTTCCATAGCCACATCACCACCACCTTTTGCTGCCAGGGTAGGCCCGGTGTATTTAGTGGGAACAACATTTCTTAGTACCCAGGTCTGTACATCATCCCCCGCTTCATCACGCATGGTGATAGAAACCGTTCGTTGCCCGGCGGGCCCTTCCCGTTGAACTTGCTTCAACCAGTCCCACAAATCCTCTGAATTTACGATACCGCGCTTTAAGGTGATATCGGATACTTTGTGGGTACCGGGGATTTTTCGAACATGATTTTCTTTTTCATTGCCGTTGCGATATTCCGACAAGGTAATTTCCGAACCAATGCCAGACACATCAGAAAAACCGCCCAGGGGCGAATCCGGGCCGTTGGGCCCGTTTAGGTTAACGGCGAAATTAAATGCTCCGTAAGGCGCTGTACGATCGGCCATAATTAAATTCCTCTATTACAATTTTTATGAACGGGCATTGGCAGTTTTCTGGCCAATACGGAAAATTACGAATTCCGCAGGTTTCAAAACTGCAACACCAATTTGGCAAATTAGCCGTCCATTATCTAAATCGTTTTGGGTCATTGTGGTGCGGTCACAGCGAACAAAAAATGCTTCGTCCGGGTTGGTACCCAGCAATGAACCACTCACCCATTCGTTATATAAAAAGCTGGAGACGGTTTCGCGAATATTGGCCCATAGGCGTGGGCCGTTGTTTTCGAAAACCGACCATTGAGTGGAACGATCAATAGAGTGTTCCAGGTAAAGAAAATAACGACGCGGGCCAACGTATTTCCATTCCGGATCGGAGCTGGTTGTGCGCGCCCCCCAAAGCCGATTACCCCGGCCGGGGAAAAAACGCAAACAGTTAACTCCGCGTGGATTCAGTAATTCCTGCTCAGCAAAATTCACATCTGTTTGATAGCGTAAGGCGCCGCGAACAATTTCATTGGCGGGGGATTTGGCAACACCTTTGGTGTTGTCGTTTCGAGCAAATATGCCACACACAAAGCCTGAGGGAGGCAGTGCAATTTCCTGGGGAATACTGCCGTCATCCGGCCGAGCAAGGGGATTGGCGACAACCACCCAGGGGTAGTACATACCTGCATAGCTGGAATCGAACTGAGCTTTTTCGGTAAGTGCTCCGGCAGGTGTCAGATCTGGAGCGGTATCCAGCACCGCAATGCGGTAAGCCCGGCGCGCTTCAGCATGGCCAACCAAAGCGTTTTGAATGCCCAGCGCCTGCGTTGCGTTGTAAGTGGTAGAACCGGGGGCCGCGACAATGGAAATATCATCAATGCGCGCAAGCTGGTCGAACGGCGACTGGTCTGCCGGCGTGGTATAGGCACCCGCTGTCGGCTCCAGGCCATCGTTGCCGCCGCTTATTGCCACTTGCGCACTGTTTGCACCGGCACCCGCGTCGGCGATTGCTGTGGCAACAATGGCATGTAAGCGGAAAGCGGTTACACCGGTACCCAAGTCGATATTGTAGGGGTTTTCCAGTTGCTCTATTCGGCGGCTTGGTGTTTGCGCCAGTACACTACCTGCAAAACGCGGGTGCGTAGGTGCAAAACCCATATTCTCGTAAAAATATTCATTGCCAGCCGCATCACGGAAAAGTACGTTGAGCGAAATAAACGTTGCTCCCGCCACAAGTGCACCCAATGCCGTGTCGCCGGCATCGGCCCAGGTTTCACCGGTTTTTAAAAACAATGTGCCATCGTTGTTTAACAGCGTGCCCTGTGGGGCCCTCTCCAACGCTCGCGCATTTAATGCCTCAGACGTGGATAAGGAAAGTATCGCTGTGCCGTCACCAACAGCACCGGGGGTTCTCGCCTCAAAGCGCAGGTTGTTGGCATTGTCACCATCGGCCCCGATAAAAGCGCTGCGCGATTGCCCGTCGTCGTCTCCTGCACGCGCTAAAAAAACGCGCGCAATAAACAAGCGTGAACCGCCGTTATCAAAATAATTTTTTACCGCATGGGCTACAAAATTAAGGGTATTTCCGGGGCCAAAATTCAGATCACCAAAGCCACCGTATACCCGTTCGAAATCGCCGAAGCTGGTAAGTATTTCGGGCACTTCTCCGGTAGGGCCTTTACGGGTTGGCCCCGCAAATGCGGTGGTACTGGTGCTAACACCTTCTATGGACTTTGCCCTGAAACTTGTTTCTTCGACATACACTGCCGGGGCGAGATACTCTGGCATTGCTCTTCTCCTGTTAATTAAACCTTTAACTACTCAATACTATTTACAAATGCTTGCTGTGACTGAATTAAGCTGAACTAAGCTCTACAGGGCAAAGCGAACTATCTCCGTTCTGCCCGTGCGTAAACTGGTATTTATTGTTTGCTCTATATTGGCAGCGTGATTGGATTGCAAAACATCGGGGTTAACCGGCCACTGGGGCGGATCTGCCAGTGATAATTCCACCCGGACATTAATATCCTGAATAACCACAGCTTCTTCCTCCTCGCTGTCATCCTCGTCCTCTTCATCGTCACCTTCGGAAAATTCGGTGATAGGAATGCCGGGAATAATTACCAGTGCCTCCCCTTGCTGGTTGCTGATGCTGCGACCAATAAGCTGATCGTCCGAGAGGCGCACCACCTGTATAAATGCACCCACGACAGGTTCGCCACTGTCTGTCGCCACCACTCTCACCAAACTCCAATTAACAAGGGTTTTTGCGTGCACATCCCGGTAGAGTTCCACCACAAGGGGATTAAATAAGGAGTCTGCGTTATCGCTATTAGCGGGGTTTGCGTCCCTCGGCAGTGACAGGCTTAGCGTGCGTTCGAGATACTTTCTTTTTGGGTCCTGGCACGAGAGCGTCAACTCCATTGAGCCCACTGGCGGCGCTGCAGGCGTTTCAAAACTCGCGCTATACTCGCTAGCACCATGCAGTTCCTTAATGACAAAAAAACCGGATTTATTACGAAAGATGTTCGCACCTTCCCCTTGCAACTGGATGGGCGAAAAAATCATTTGCCCTGTTGCGGCATCCACCATCTGAAGCGCGGCAAAAACCCTGCGATTTATTGCTTCAGCCATTGCCCGCCTCCGCATCTTCATATTGGAAACGATCAGCCACCACAGGCAGGTCGCCGCCCTGCTCTTCCACATCCAGGCGCACCGATCGCGCTATGTAAGACATGGAGAGCCGATACCCGGGCGTAAGCGCATCCCAGATTCTCATAAGGTCTTCGTTGGAAATTTCAGCAGGTACTAAATGAACCATTTCCCCCGCTTGCCACTGCCCCTCGGGAGTCAGTGAGGATGAGTCCATAAGAGGAAACTGGTAGAGCTGACGCATAAGCCACGCGGCAATACTGTGCTCGGCGTCGGAATGCTCGGCCCAAACAGAAATCATAAAATGCAGGTCCAGCGCCAGGGGTGGCGTTTGCCCGCTGTGCTGACCAGCGCGAATACTGTTGCGCTGGAACTGATCAACGATAATGCGATAGAGGTAGAGGGTTACGGTGTTACTGTCAAAGTTAACTTCACTATTTAAAGCGTGGCTGGATATAACACGAAAATCGCAGGGGAAATCATCACGCAGTTCATTTGGATAAGTATTATCCAAAAACTGCCGCAAGGAATCACCAAACGAATTAACTGCCAAAATACCGGCCAATTTTGTTCCCTCAAAATTTACAAGATAAAGTTAATCTTGATTTCTTTCCGAAATTATCTGTGCGGGAACATACAAGGTTGTTCCGCCATGAAGTATTCTTTTTTTTAAAATTTTCTCGCGACATAACTGCTCCATCACCAGTTCCATTCGAGCAAGCTCTACACACTCTCCATGATTTACCCGCCAGCGTGTAACCCAACCTTCCAGCGTATCTGCAACGTTGCGATGCACACAGAGGTATTCCTTTATTTCGCGTGTAAGTTCTGTAACTTCCGCGCTAGTGAATCGTCCAGGCACCGGCTTTCTCAAGATATTTGTTAAACCGCTTTTTCAATCTGATATAGCAATGGCTATACCAAATATTGAAACCAAGCATACAACTCAGTGATTACGAGCCTTTCAGGGAAATTTACGCCTGTTAGGCGAATGCAAGCCTGGGTAAAAGGCTACCCACCGAAAATGCTGAATTCGGCGCTAGCAAGCCCGCAGTACAAGCTCAAAAAGGAGTAACAGCAAAGAAGCGCAGCTGGGTAGGGTTTTACCCGGGTGTTTTTTAAGGAATAAGCGTAGGGTGTGAATATTTCACTGAACTTATTCAGTAAAGTGAGATTATGGGGACACACAACGGTACCAGGGATTTTGGCACCCAATACGCTGGCGAGACGACAGACACTTACTCTAGAATGGACGCAATCACGGAAGAAAAGATGCTGACAATACGTATAATAATACATACTCAGCCAGCAACACCTCACTCTAATCCTGTGCGCTATTTCAAAACAGCACACTATTTTGATCGTTTACCTTCCTTTTCAAGGCATTTAAGTAAATGAACAATATAACACTCGTATCTTACCAGGATAGGCTACAAGACACTTTCGAAATTAGTAGCTTTCTCAGTTCACTGAGCTGCGAAGTCAACCTTATATCTCAGTCAGAATTTTTCGATAATAAACACGCGTGTAAGCGACATGACAATATTCTGCATGTATTCAGCCAAGCGGAGCTCGCTTCCCCAGAAGTTCGCCATAAACTCAGCGAAAAGTTAAGTGAGCAAGATACTCGCAATGACTTTGCACTGCTGACATCACACAGCCCGGTGCGGGACAATGCCTTTTTGGGTCTTTTTTGTGATTTATTTTTCTGGCCCTGCAATCAACAGGAAATAGCTTACCGCTTGGGGAGATCGGAGCCCAGACGAGAAAACAAGCAGAACGCCGCAAGCGACGAACTCATTTCCACATTCAAATCGTTTCATCTTGTTGGCTCTACATCCGTTTTTTTACAAGCCCTTAGCTTAATAAAACAGGTATCCCGCTTTGATGCACCAGTACTGATTCAAGGAGAAACCGGCACCGGCAAAGAAAATGCCGCCAGAGCGATTCACCACCTCAGCAAGCGAGCGCAGAATGCCTTCGTACCTGTAAATTGTGCAACACTCCCAGACGAACTCTTTGAAAGCGAATTATTCGGCCATGTGAAAGGTGCCTTCACTGATGCAAAACACAACCAGGTAGGCCTGGTTGAAATTGCCAAAGGTGGCACTTTATTTCTCGATGAGGTAGACAGCCTCAGCCACAAAGCACAAGCGGCCTTACTCCGATTTTTACAAACACAGGAATACAGAAAACTGGGCAGCAATCAATTTAGTCAGGCAGATGTAAGAATAATTGCCGCCAGTAATGCGGATTTTTGCCAGTCGATGGAAAAACAAACATTTAGATCCGATTTGTTTTTTCGCCTGGACGTTTTAAATATTACCCTACCCCCTCTGCGAGACAGACTGGACGACATACCGAGCATTGCACACAGCCTGATTCGCAAATTCTCTCGCGAATACAATTGCCCGGAAAAAAAATTGACACCCTACGCCCTAAACTGGCTTAGAGCTCAAGCCTGGCACGGCAATGTACGGGAGCTGGAAAACACCCTGTTACGAGAAATGCTGCTTTCAAACTCCAGCGATATAAATTTCTCCACAGACCCAATACCCGAAGAACAACATTCTGCGGCTGTACCATTACATTTGGCGAACCTGGGTTTTCAAGAAGCGAAACAAATTGCGGTAGCCAACTTTGAGAAACACTACCTGGAATCCCTTATGGCTAAAACCGAAGGCAATGTATCGGAAGCATCACGTTTATGTGGCAAGGAAAGGAGAGCGATTGGCAAGATGCTCAAGAAACACAAAATAGATCGACGTAGCTATGAGAGCGAATAACACGCAAGAAATTATTATGCTGGGTTTATTCGCCGCAAAAAAAAACGCTAACAGGCTTGCCAAGCGCTTATACTAGGGCCTATTAGCACTAATAAGACGAATTCGAAACGAGCGCCCCTTAAGCGAGCCCTTTGCAATAATACCCAGTGCTTTTTTTGCCACACGCTTATCCACGGCAACATAGGCGCTGTTCTCTTGAATGTTTATTTTTCCCACCTGGCTACCTTTGATACCACCCTCAGCAGTTAAGGCGCCGAGTATATCTCCCGGTCGTAACTTTTGTTTTTTGCCACCATCTATTTGCAGGGTGGTCATAGTCGGCTGCACAGGTTCTTTTTCTAACAAAGTGTTTGGAGGCAAAGGCAGCGCATCGGTAATGGGGTCTATATCACCTTCGATATTCAACACTTTATACACTTCACTTTCGCTGAATAGCGAACACGCTATACCCTTGCTCCCCGCTCTGCCGGTTCGACCAATACGGTGAGTATGCACTTCCTGGTCACGAGCAATCTGGAAGTTATACACCGCATCCATCGCTTCGATATCCAGGCCTCTCGCAGCAACATCGGTAGCAACAAGCAAGGAAACACTCTTGTTGTCAAAACGTGCCAAGGCCTGGGTTCGATCTTTTTGATCCAGATCCCCGTGTATAGCCAATGCGCTAAAACCAAAGCCGTTCAGTGCTTGGGCCACATCCGACGTTTCACGCTTGGTATTACAAAAAATAATTGCCGACTGTGGCGCCTGCTCCAGGAGCAGCAGACGCAAAACATTTAAGCGGTGCTTGTTGTCATTTACCTTGTAAAAACGCTGCTCGATGGTGCCCTCATCATGGCTTATATGGCTTTTCACCATTTCCGGATTATTCATCACACCTTTGGCAATGGCCTGTATTCCGGGGGGGTAGGTTGCGCTAAACAACAGGGTTTGTCGTTGCGGCGGCAAGGCGGCGATAATTTGATCCAGAACCTCTTGAAAACCCATATCCAGCATTCTGTCTGCTTCATCCAGAACCAGTGTTTTCACTTCGTCGAGTTTTAATGTGCCTTTACGAATGTGTTCATCCAAACGCCCCGGGGTACCAACAATTATGTGCGAGCCACGCTCCAGAGAACCGATTTGGGGGCCAAAAGGCATGCCACCACACAGAGTGGTGACTTTTATATTTTGAATTGCGCGTGCAAGGCGCCGAATCTCCTTGGCAACCTGGTCCGCCAGCTCCCGCGTTGGGCACACCACCAGCGACTGCACCCGAAAGCGCTTCGCCTCCAGTCTTTCCAACAGGCCCAGACCGAAGGCAGCGGTTTTACCCGAGCCGGTTTTGCCCTGCCCTATCACATCCTTTCCCGCCAATATCAACGGTAAACTCGCGGCCTGGATTGCAGTCATCTCGGTATAGCCTAGGGACTCTAGGTTTTGTAACAGGGCTGTATTCAGGTTTAGTGTGGAAAACGTGTTAATACTCAAAGGGAGTTCCTTAAGGCGGGAAGCGCGGTCGCGGGGTGGCTATAATAATGAGCTGGGAGGAAAACTACCACGTCTATAAGAGGCCGTATGCGGAATGGAGCCCTAAAGACGATTGAAAGCGACGCGTTCTATAGCATTCGCTCTGCCATTTGAAAGGCCATGGCTGCCTTTTTGTGGCGCTGCATTCTCTGATTGAGATTCGCACCGGTATGAAGATATGGCTGTAGCCGGGCAAAATAGAAAATGCCCTTTGGGTTTTTTATCTGCCGTCAAATACACTCTAGCTATGCGCCCCCGCCGCTCATCATAATCCGTCAAAGCTCCAAGCTTGCACCACTGGCAGATACAGCAGCCAACCCCGTAAAAAATCAATTTTGTGAGCCTGTTCTAGTGAAAGCGTGAGCCAGTCACCATTGGTTTTACATTACGGGCACAGATCTTTCGAATCCCGGAGGAAAGATTAAGCGCTTGCAGATATACTGCCGGTGGCTTTATTGGAAGGGATAAACATTCCCTATGTTTTCACACCCTAATGCTTTCACAGTTAGGGAGAAGCTCGATCGCAGTGAACCAGTTGCAGTGAACCAGTTGCAGTGAACCAGTTGCAGTGAACATTGGAATGCCAATTCGCGGTCTTGCGTTTTGATGGCAACCGCAGTGTAAACCTGAAGAGTATTGCCGAGAAGAACCGGGCATTTTTTATATGTGCCCCTTTTATATTCTAATAATAATATTTGTTACCTACGCTAAAAAATTTGTTGGTATTTTACCTGCTGCTTGCCTGTCTTTTGCACTTTCCTCACTCACACAGGCAAAAAATACTCATCATTTAGTGTACTTAGTTCAATCGAATATCAATGAGTAGCTGTAGCTTGAAATACCATGGTTCAAAAAATTAAAGCTCGACAATAATAGCTACGTAAATTCCAAAAGAGGACCCTCAGCATGTTTTTCATGTATCGAAAATACCTAATAAATACTGCGCTTATTGCCTTATCCTGCATGGCGGCCAGTGCCTACGCCTGTGAAGGTGTCAATGAATACCCAGACTGGACCGCAAAAGATTGGGAAGGCGGTGAAGCCAATCATGCCAATGCAGGCGACCAAATGGTTTATGAGGGCTCGCTGTATCAAGCCAACTGGTACACTAATTCTGTGCCTGGCAGTGATTATTCCTGGACACTGGTAGCCAGCTGTAACGACACCAGCAGCTCTTCCTCCAGCTCGTCTAGCTCCAGCTCGTCTAGCTCCAGTTCGAGCTCGTCCAGTTCCTCTAGCTCCAGTTCAAGTTCAAGCTCATCGTCAAGCTCCAGTTCTTCATCTTCGAGCAGTTCAAGCTCCAGCAGCTCAAGCTCAAGTGGTGGTGGCGAAAGCACCATAAGTATTCAAGAAAACGCAAGGGGCTTTTGTGATGTGGACGGTTCTGTCGATAGCAATAACTCCGGTTATACCGGAAGCGGTTTTGCCAATACCTCAAACGCCTCGGGTAATGGCATTTACTGGGCCATTAGCGGTGACGCAGGAACGTACACCCTCAGCTGGCGATATGCCAATGGCGCCTCTGCAAACCGCTCAGCTATTGTGAATACAAACGGTACCAGTGTATCCACAGCAGATTTCGCCAGTACCGGCTCCTGGACCTCGTGGTCTTCCAGCTCGGTCACCGTCAATTTGGCAGCTGGCTACAAAGACTTGAGCCTGGTAGCCAATCAGGCTTCGGGTTTAGCCAATATTGACAGCCTGCAAATCTCTGGCCCCAATGTGGCTGCCGCCCAGTGTGGTGGCCCAAGCTCTTCATCTTCCAGCTCTAGCAGTACCAGCAGCTCATCGAGTAGTTCCAGTAGCTCAAGTTCAAGTAGCTCCAGCAGCTCTAGTAGTTCCAGCTCCAGTAGCGGCAGCGGAACATCCAGTAGCGGCTTTCCATCCTTGAGCGAATTAAAGGCCTTTCCCACTGCAGAAGGCTATGGGCGCTACGCCGCAGGTGGCCGCGGAGGCCGTGTTGTTCACGTTACCAACCTGAACGATAGCGGCCCTGGAAGTTTCCGCGCCGCACTCGATGAAACCGGGCCAAGAACCATTGTGTTTGATATTTCTGGCGTTATAGAGCTGAAATCCAAACTGTTAATCACAGGAACCAAAGGCAATGGCTATGTAACAGTGGCTGGCCACACCGCCCCAGGCAAAGGGGTTGTGCTAAGTGGCTGGACCTTCGGCATGATCGGCGGCTCCGATGTGGTTGTTCGATTTATTCGCACAAGGGTTGGTACTGCCTCTGGTAACACTATGGACGGCATGGGCATGGCCTCGGCAGAAAATTCCATCTTCGACCACTGCTCAATCAGCTGGACAATCGATGAAGCATTTAGCTCTCGCAGCGCCAACGACATAACCCTGCAACGCACACTTATTTCGGAAGCGCTAAACGAAGCCGGACACTCAAAATATGGCGACGGTGCACAGCATGGTTATTGCGCGAGCATAGGTGGCGATACCGGCAGCTTCCATCACAACCTACTGGCCCACTGTTCCGGACGAAACTGGAGCCTCGCGGGCGGCTTGGGCAAAAGCCCCTTTGTGTACGTAGGCAAGCTGGATATTCGTAATAACGTGGTGTACAACTGGCGTCATCGAACAACCGATGGCGGCGCTCACGAAGTTAATTTTGTTAACAACTACTACAAACCCGGGCCGGTAACAGAAATGTTTTATGCGCTTAACGCTCAAAACGATGGCTTCCCTGGCACCCAGCGCTATTACTTCGAAGGCAACATCATGGAAGGTCGTTGGGACGAGTCAAACCAAAGCGAAGGTAAAAAAGCAACTGGCGAACCACGCGACTACGATCCGTGGGTGGATCAGCCCTTCTTTGAGTCTTACGTAACAACTCAGTCTGCAGGTGATGCTTACTACAACGTACTGGCGGATGTTGGAGCCAACCGACCTGTTTTGGATGACCACGACAAACGTATTATTGAGGAAGTACGAAACGGTACCTTCACCTACCGAGGCAGCAAAACCGGCTACCCCGGCTTACCCGATAACGAGGCAGACGTAGGCGGATTGGAAGACTACCCCGTTATACGACGCGGAGCCAACTGGGATAGCGATGGCGATGGCATGCCAAACGAATGGGAATTGGCCCACGGACTGGACCCCAATAACGCCGCAGATGGCAATAGTACGACATTTTCCAACGTTGGCTACACCAACCTGGAAATGTACCTTGCTGAATTAGCTGGTGATTTTGATTAAGCAAAATTAGTACAAGCAGAATGCCCCCTAGGGGGCAATACCGCAATGTGCATTCTCGGGTAAATCACTTATACCCGAGAATGCATACTTAGCCCTCCAACGCACTTCCTCCGCGATCCAACCGCCCAAGCTTAAACTAAAAAAAATGCCGCACCCGACGGGTTTTGTATCTTCTTAGACAAATTACTTGCCAGATATCCACTGTCTTTTCGCATCCATACTGTTCGAGAGTGACAATATCCACCCGCTGTACTTCTTAAAATGCTACTAGACGAAACGAAGCCTTTTTGTATGCACTAACCTGCCGTTTTAGCCTACAACAGCACTCACCGGTATCGCAGATGCCAAACCAGAGTTTGACCTGCCTTGCTCGCCCACATCCGCCTTTTACCTTGCATCAAGTAGAGCAAATCCTTTTTTCTCTCGTCGATACAACAACACGACGTGGATTAAGAATACCTGCCACACGCAACCATATTGAGTCATTTGCGATCACATACAACCTATTTTACGCTCACTCCCACTCACATATGATTGATTTTGACACCTAATGCTTATAGTGTAGTACGTGTTTCGATCTCAAAGCACCAGCCTTAGCTTATTTAATAACCATAAAAATATAGAGATACACTATGAATCGTTATATTCTTAGCACAGTAATACTATGCTTGATTGCCGGATGCGGCGGTGGCTCCTCTGATACCGGCACCACAGCACCCACCACACCCACCACCACACCAACCACAGCACCCACCACAGCACCAACCACAGCACCAACCACCACACCAACCACCACACCAACCACCACACCAACCACCACACCAACCACCACACCAACCACCACACCAACCACCACACCAACCACAGTTCCCACTCTAGCGCCCGAAAAAACGCAAATATTTGTAATCGGCGACTCCACTGTCGCCAATTACGGTTCGTCTTATTACCCTCAAACTGGCTGGGGCCAAGTTCTCCAGTACTACTTTGACGAACAGCAAGTTCAGATAGAAAACCGCGCTCGCGGTGGTCGCAGCTCGCGAAGCTTTTATACCGAAGCGGGGCTATGGGATAGTGTTAGTAAGGAAATTGGCACTGGTGATTTCGTGCTCATCCAATTTGGCCACAATGATAGAGATTGGACCAAGGAAGAGCGCTATACCTCAACTGAAGATTTTGAAGGCTATTTAACAAAATATGTTAACGAGGTTCGCTCAAAAGGTGCTGTGCCCATACTCGTGAGCCCAATGGTAATGAACGCCTATAGCGGCGATGTACTCAGGAATGTATTTACCGAAGACGGTAATAACTACCGAGGTTCCATGGCTAAAGTTGCCAGCGACCTGAGTGTGGCTTTTGTTGATTTGAATATGAAGTCTTACGAACTCGTAAGTGCGCTAGGCATCGAGCAAGCCTCACATTACTTGTACTTGATTCTGGAACCGGGTGAGTACGACAACTACCCCGAAGGCAAGCAAGACGGCACACATTTCCAGGAGTTCGGCGCTATTGAAATGTCTCGCTTAGTGGTAGAAGGAATAGAAGAACTCCATGACCGTCAAAATATTCAGCCACTCTTATCGCACATTAAACACCGTTATGCCTTAAGCGTAGAAAACCTGGGCGCTAGCGATAGCATTATTACCAAAGGCAATGCCTACCCAAAAGATATACCACTTACCCTCAAAACTATTCCCGGCGCAAGCGACGTATTTAACGCCTGGTATCGATTGGGAGAGTCAATTGAAGAGAGTGAAATTCTAACAATCCCCATGCCAGCCAAAAACATTACTCTCGTAGCGGCATTTAATGGTGAAATACCCACTGCCAACGCTGCTGCAACGGTTTTTTTAATTGGTGATTCCACAGTTGCAGATTATACCGCAGGGTATTACCCTCAAACCGGTTGGGGGCAGGTTTTACAAGCTTTTTTTGATACCACGAAAATTACCATCGACAATCGCGCGCTTGGTGGTCGAAGTTCGAAAAGCTTCTATAACGACCATTGGCAAGACGTTAAAGCCAGCATAGCCGAAGGCGATTTTGTATTTATTCAGTTCGGCATAAACGACCGAGCAGATGATACAGAAAGAAAGGCACCCACAGGTGGCGAGTTTGAAGGCTACTTGACTAGTTTCGCCAATGAGACCCTCGCGCTTGGCGCCAGCCCCGTTTTTGTATCCACAGTAAGACGTAACCAATGGAAAAATGGCGAACCCTATGATGCTTATCACGAGCATCCCGGCGCAACTCGAGCGCTGGCTGCCGAACTTGGTATTGCCCTTATCGATCTAGACTCAAAAAACAAAGCTCTATTAGAACTGGTTGGCGAGGACTATGCTAACCGCTTTTATTACATGGGCTTCGGCGCAGGCGAATATGCGAATTTCCCAAACGGCAAAGATGACACAGTTCATTTTCAAGAGGCCGGTGCTGTAGAGCTCGCTCGCCTAGTAGCAGAAGGTGTAGAAGAACTGAGTAACAATCAAGCCCTTGCCCCTTTAACTAGCGCGCTAAAACCCCGGTACGCAATAGACACTGGCAGCCCTACAGCAAACGCTGGAATGTTCACCAAAGGGTATTCCTACCCGGAGGGTACGCCCATAACGCTGAAGGCATTACCTAATGACGGTGATGTTTTCACACAATGGTTAGACAAAAACAACACCCAGGTTACTGATAAAAGCATTTATCAATACCTAGCCGGCAATGTTGATACAAACTACAAGGCAGTCTTTAATAACAGTGAAGGTCTCGGCATTCCCACTACCAATTTAAGCACTGAACTTGATGGCACCAATGTTGTGCTTAATTGGAACCTGCAAAACTACAACCCCGCCGTAACGAGCCTGGAAGTTTATCGCAATGATGCCAACACCCTCGATGGCCGAACCAGAATTATTCCCGGCGCCGAACTGAGCGGTAATTTCGTTGACACAAGCGTAGAAGCGGGTACCACCTATTGGTACATGTTCAAAATCGTTCAAGACTCATTGACAAGCAATAGCGACCCAGAAGCCGAAATTCGGGTGCCCTACATCGATGAAATTCCAGTAAGCAATTTAACTACAGTCGTTGATGGAACCGCTATAGAATTAACCTGGGATCTCAAATATTTTGAGCCTGAAATAAGCTCTCTTGAACTATACAGGAACGATAAGAATGAGGCCGCCGGGCGAACACGCGTAGTTGCTGGGGCACAACTGGCCGGGTCCTTTAGAGACAAAAACTTAGTACCGGGCACGACCTATTGGTATATGTTTAAAATGGTACAAGATGGAGTAACCAGTAGCACAGAGCCCGAAGCCGAAACTACAATACCCATCGATGCGGTGTCCAACGACCCGGAAGAAACTGCAGTTACCAATTTGGCCACGGCTGTAAATGGTAATAACGTAACAATCACCTGGGATCTACAAGGTTTTGTGCCGGATATTAGCTATCTAGAACTATATCGTAACGATAAAAACCAAGCTAATGGGCGCACTCGTATCGTTAAGGCAGCCGCTACATCGGGTGAGTTTATCGATGAAGGCCTGGAAAGTGGCAAAACCTATTGGTATATGTTTAAAGTGACACAAAATGAGATAGTCACCGACACAGCCCCAGAGGGAGAAACCCCTATTCCATAAGTATAAGTAGAGCATTGTTGAATAGCTCAAGCTTAATCTAACTACTACCTATTTCTTACGGTGGCAGCTAAACATAGGCTTGAGCATTTAATTTTTACAGAGCCTCTAGTGGTCCGTGTGGATAGTTCAGTAACAAAGGAGCACAGCCAAAGCGTTCAAGCCAGGCGAGAATACGCCGGAATCGTGGTGCCATTTCATGATTTTTCTACGCAGAACTGGACGTTTTCCAGCGACGCAAATTGTTACACAACTATACACATGAACCACTAGTTAAGTAGTATTCCTAACACCGCAGCCTGCTGAGCTTTACGTGAAATTTATAGGTGTGGAATAAACCAGATAAGGCGATGTGGTAGAAGCTACCGAGACCCAAGCGGATTGGGCTGTTTGTGAGCTTTTTTAAAGCCATAACCCAGCATCCAGCTTTTCATTTATCTGAAGCTCACATTAATCACTCTCACTAGAGCCAGGCAACAAGCGAGATTTTATGTGTTGAATCTATTCACTATGCCCTCCTTGACATCCCAATGAACAAGCATTTGAGAAACTGAGGTCGTATTCAGTATGACCGACTGGATTCCATTTTACACGGTCCGAATCTTTTTATCGCTCTGCGCTACAGCGCAACTCCCTTGTTAGGAAAATACCGCTAACTCTGCGAGATACAGTAGTAGAGGTCTAGCCTTGCCTACCGCCCCGCCGGGTCTTTTTTAGGGCTACCTTAAACAGCATTGAATGCACCTGCACCAATACACTGCTAACGCCAAGAACAATTGCAAAAAAAATTATTACAGCGAGAGGCGAACCAAAATACTGCATGCTAATACCACCACCATTCTCGCAACCTTCAAGTAGACCTAGCCATAAACCACCAGACTCTACACAAACAGTTATAACCTTTGTACGTATAAAATAAATCAAGCCTAATACACATATAATCACTGAGATTAATAAGCAAACAAACCACTTCTTCACTGTATTTATCCAAATTTAAGCGAAAAAATAAAAGAATAATATTCTCACAAATGGCAAGCAACTCGTCGCCAACCCAGCAAGGTAGGCGCGCTGGTTATGATTTTTTACTCGCTATGCTTGGGAAAATAGGCCCAGTCGTTTCGACTACCGAAGGTAAATGTTTCTGGGCCGAAATTTGAGCCATTATTGCCGAATTTTTTAACAGAAAAAGTAAAAGTTCCCTTTACATATTGCTGGCCTGTCAGCATGCCCATTTCTGCCTGAAGCTTTTGGCTATTTTTCTCATCTTCATCCAAAGGAATATCTTCAACATGAGTTACGGTTAGTATTGCAGAGACAATTTCATAGCCGGGATAATCGTCTGGCCCCATAAAATCACTCAACTTCAGCTTTTCGACGTCTGGCTTCATAACGGCGGCAAATAGGGAATCTTTATCATTGGCTCTGAGATGCACCATAACATCAGGTAGCTGCTTAGCTTCAGTACTTAACACAGAGTATGGGACGAGAGTGTATATACCAGTTGTGACTTTCGGTGCTTGTGGGCCAATCTTTATATCAATCCCGAAACTATCAATACCTGCTTCCTGCAACGCAGGGAAGTCAGAAACACTTGCGTAAAATGCATTAGCTTTGGGGTCCGTCATGTCAGATCTATTTCTGCCCTCTGTACGAAAAATACAATCATCATCTGTGAGGGTATTGGGATCGATATCCAGCTTGGAGCCTTGAAGACAAAACTCCATATAGGGGTCATGATATAATTCATCGTCACTATCAGCGCTATAGTCGTCCTCAGGGGAATAATCCTCATCTGAGGTATCACTGTTATCGCAGGCTAGTAAAAACACACAAAAAAGAGCAAGCAACCCTGTTTTAATGATGAGATTCATAAATATTTTCCTGACTTAATCTGCATTTTTATTTTAACTAAATAGATGGCTGGCGAATACAAAAACACTATGGCAGAGTGAAATGGTATCTTATGTTTTTATTGGGGAAGCTATAGCAAACACTATTTACTAGCGGCAATCAAAGCCATAAATGGCTTTACGACATAAAGCAAACCTCGTAAAACAATTACAAAAGAGCAAACACATAGCCAAACAAGCTCAAACCATATTCTATTATTGAATACCGACAGAAAGATACCACATAAAAACAGAGCAAGGATAATTAACCTACCTTACCTGCCACAGGCGCTTGCCGTAAGCTAAAGTGACGCTTATCAATTGAAGTCCGTATGTGATAATCCGCAGCATGCCAGCGACGAAATTTTGAGCAGTGACAGTTATAAACCGGGCCCAGTTAGCCACGAATATCGAACTGCAACTTTTCGCACAAGCAGTTACCTTTTATGAGATGCCTAGACATATTCACTCTCGAGTTTGCTAAACCATACCGGTGGCTGCAAGCTTCGATTTTATAAAGCGATAGCACTGCGTTACGCTTTAAGGGCTAAGCTTATAAACCACAGCCACAAAAAAGCCCCGCAAATGTCTTTAACGGGGCTCGATACTATACTAAGCCAGCCGGGTAGCATTGATAAACTCAGCGCTACCCTTAGTCTCATTTAGTGTTATTCGGCGAAGCTTGGGTCCCAGGAACCGAAGATATTATCCACGGTGTATTCAGCTGCTTGAGCATCTGATAACTGCGGTGCAACTTCGCTGGCACGCGCGCCGGGGTTTGCACCAGGCCCAGTAGATTTGTATTCATAAAAACGGGCTTGATCCAGCTTACCTTCGTTCTTACTCATGGTTCCCCAGCCTTCTCCTTTAATATGAGCACCTAGCTCCACACCAATGTAGGCAGTAAAACCTTCGGCGCCCCAGCTACGAGCCAGCCACTGGGAACCATTCTTGATGTTTGAGGTTGCCGTAAGCTTGCCACCCAAGAAAACGATACCCCACTTACGGCTGGAAGGTGTTGCAGGTGCAGCTACAGCACTACCCGCCATCACGGTGCGCACTTCACAATTTTCGAAAACGGCGGTGCCGTGACCAAAAATGTAATCCACTCGCCCTGTGATTAAGGTATCGCGGAAATAGGAGGTACCATCGCGCACGTAAAGGGTATCCTGAAAACCCATTATCTGGCTGTTGCGAAACTGAATACGATCTCCCGTAATCATGAGTGCGGGTGCCTGACTAGTGCTCTGGGTGTTTCGGATAGTTATATTCTCAGCAGAGACATCATCCGAAGTAATTTTTATGGTAAAGCCTGTGCTGGTACCGCTCTCTTCGTGAGTAATAATGGTTTGTGCCGCTTTACCGGGCTCTCCGCAAAGAGTGACTTTGGGTCGGTCGAAAGTTATTTTCTCATTGTAGGTACCGGGCTTAATTCTAATTTGTGTGAGCGTGGAGTTAGAGGTAGATAACGACTCCATTGCGCTTTTTACCGTTCTAAATTGACCGGAACCGTCTGAAGCCACAGTGAGGATGGGCTGATTGGTAATACTGTTACAGTCCTTCGTTGAACTCATACCGCTTGAAGAGGAAGAGCTACTGCTGGAACTGCTACTTGAACTACTTGAACTACTGCTGCTGGATACTTCACAGCTTCCCGGTTGAACCTCGTTCCCAACAACATTTAATGAATCGATATTTGCCAGGCCTTCACCACTTGTGGACACTAAGCGGATAGTATTTTCACCCGCTCGCAAGGGGATGTTTGCACTAACGGTGGTCCAACTGCTCCAAGAACCTGTGCCAGAAAAATCTACCGTTCCAGCATCTGAGCCATTTATTTCCAGGCTACCCGAACGATTATTACTGGAGCCATTAGCATAGCGCCATTCCAGCAAATAGTTACCGCCGTAAGTACTATTTACGCCCCACTCTACGCGCGTGTTGCTTGCGTTATCAGTGTTGGCAAAACCACTACCGGTGAAACCGCTATTGTTCGAATCAATTGTACCGTCGAGGCCACAAAAACCTGGGGCGCTTTCTTGAATCACCAGCTCGGTGCCTGCGCCAGAGCTTGAGGAACTTGAACTACTAGAGGATGAACTTGAAGAAGAACTGGAGGATGAACTTGAACTGGTGCTGGACGAAGAACTTGAGCTGGTAGAAGACGTAGTGCTTGAACTGGATGAAGACGAAGTGCTTCCACCACACTGCACAGCGGCTACATTTGGACCAGTGATTTGCAAGCTATCTACGTTGCCCAAACCCGAAGCCTGATTTGCTATAAGGCTCAAATCTTTATAACCAGCTTCCAGGTCTACGCTTACAGAGCTTGAAGCCCAGGTGGTCCAGGAGCCGGTGCCAGTAAAATCCCCGGTGGAGACATTGGAACCGTTTGAATTAACAAGGCCACTGCGGTTTGCGCTTGAGCCGTTGGCGTAGCGCCAGCTGAGAGTGTAAGCACCGGCGTCTCCGCTAACTGCCCAATAGATACCGTTGCCAGAGGCATTTTCTGTGTTGGCAAAACCGCTACCGGTATAACCGGAATTATTGCTGTCAACTGTGCCGTCGACACCACAAAAGCCCGTTGAATTCTCCTGAATGGTTACCGTGGTATTGCCTCCGCCAGATGAGCTGGTACTACTGGAACTGGAAGTACTGGAGGATGAAGAGCTGGAGCTCGAAGAAGAGCTACTGGAGCTGGACGAGGAAGAACTGGAACTAGACGAACTAGACGAAGAACTGGGAGTACCATCACAGCTAGCTACCAGGGTCCAGGAATAATCGCTTCCGGGAACAGAATTTGTGTACCAGTTTGCTTGATACAGCGAACCCTGATAAACCAGTTGATCCCCTGCCTTGGCGTGGTTAGGCACACCACCTTCCCAGTCTTTTGAGGGCCAATCGGGGTACTCATTAACACCTTCACAAGCGTAGGCACCTGCTGCCATACCCGAAAAGGCAACAAAGGCAAAACTCAATAAATATTTTTGGTACATGCGAACAATCCTCTTAATTAGTTGCATTAATTACTTTTAATACTTTTATTTTTTTCGAGCAAAAACCGTTCATTCACCCGAAGGAATAACTCCAGCTGCCAGTTGAGTTAAGGTCAATCTCTAATAAAAAAACAGAACCGCAGGACAAAAAACCGCGTCTCATCAGGAAAAATCGAATATAAAAAAGGCTAGCGGGACATAAAAACCAATGACTATTTGCGATAGCATATCGAAATAAATCGAAGTAATCTCCCGACAATATAAAGATCTGCGCGCTCATTTAATCTAAAGCGGATTGGCTCACACTTAAATTAAAACGGGCTCTCAAAACGAAGCTACCGCTAGGATTAAAGTAGGCGCGCATAAACTACTGCTGATTTTTTATTATTTATTGTTATTGTATTTTACAACTTGTGCTACTAAACCATCGACTCATGCGACTACATCCTTGTATACGCTTCTTACTTGACAGCCAAGGCCTTGACTAACATGAGCCTGTAAAAAACTAAGGTGCCCAACCTAGCCAATTAAAGACAGAGCTGGCTTCCTGTACAACACTGCTACCGGACGAAAGCTGAATACCATTGAACTTAATAGCATTGCCGGTATTAATATGGGTATTTTGATATTCATACCAATCATTACCTTCCGGACTTCTCCAGCCCGTGATGTGGTCATCTATCTGGCAGTTGATAAAGGCAATTTTTCCCGGTTCGGCACCACTATGGTACTGCGCCAGAGAGGTCTTGTTTACAGCGCTGCTCTCCCTGCTTACTTTGCAGTTCACCATAGCAAAGCCCTCCGTGCTGCGCGCTACCACAAAGGCGTGCCCCGAGGTACGAGACATGAGCTCGCAGCCGTCACAATAAAAGGCTCCTGTACCCCAGAGCGGGTCTGTGCTACCTGAAATTTTTCCGCCTTCCATATACACCGAACCTTTTACCTGCAAAGTATCCTGGTGGCTACGTAGATGCACATTTTTAAGGTACACACGATCACTTGAACTATTCACCTTAAGCGCCTCGGCCTGTTGGCCGCTGCTGTCTTTTAGGTAGGTGTTAAATATGGTGAGATTTTCAAAGGTAATATCACTGCCACTCAGCTCAAAGCCTTCCCGGTCACTATTCATTTTTGCACTGTTTTTATTGCTGATCACAGAAACATCCATGCCTTCGCCTACAAAATGCACATTGCTCTCTTTCATTCTTACAATGCCGGGATAAACACCTTTTTTAACTTGAATCACACGCTTTTGTGAGCTGCTATCCGGCAGCGCTTTAAGTACGCCTTCAAGCGAACAGTAATCACCGCTGCCATCTGCGGCTAAGCTATAGTCGTTAGCACTGCCTGGCGCAGAGTTTCTAACGGTGAAGCGCCAGCCATCCGCTTTAGTTACAGAGAAAGGCGTACCAGTAGCATCGGTAATCATTCCCTCGTCAATGGTTACGTAATAGGTTTTGCCGTAACTCAATGGTCCTTTGGGGTGAAATACCACAGTGTTAAAAACAACGTCCAGCACTTCAGACTTGAAGGTGCTACCGCCAGTGCTGCGCGAGACCAAATCACTAAAATACAAACCATCTGCAAGCTTGGAGGTTACGCTGTCAAAAATATTTCCTGACTCTTCATGAATTCGAATAGTACCGCCACTTTTAATTAGCGGAGTGCGATTGAACTCCACACTGATTGATGCATCTGCACAGCCATTCGTTCGACCTCGAGAGGGGTAATATGCGAGGGCTTGCAACGCCCCGGAAGGATTGCCGCTGCTGGAGCTGGACGAACTGCTGGAAGAGCTGGACGAACTGCTGGAACTTGAGGTTTCGCAACTACCCACAGAAATGCCACTCCCCTGAAGCGCGAGCCAATCAATATTAGCCAGGCCGCTACTGCTCTCCGTTTGCAAGGCAATGGTGTTTTTGCCAGCCTTCAGGCTAACAAGCGCAGAAGTAATGGTCCAACTATCCCAGGCGCCCGTGCCGGGGAAATCGACACTGCCTTGCGAGGAGCCATTTACGGACACGCTTGCCATTCGATTCTCTCCAGAGCCATTGGCGTAACGCCATTCAAGCGAGTAAGTGCTATCAAATTCCACATCGAGCTGCCAAACAATTTCCGCTCCGCTGTCATTATCTGTATTGGCGAAACCATTGCCGGTGAAGCCACTGTTATTACTATCAATGGAACCTGTAATACTGCAAAAGCCCTGCTGCTGTTCCTGGATAAGCACTTCTTGGCTAGCTCCCGAACTCGAGCTGCTGCTGGAAGAGCTTGAACTACTGCTGCTAGAGCTGGAGGACGAGCTGGAACTGCTAGAAGAGGAATTGCTGGAGCTGGATGAAGACGTATTTCCACCACAGTTTACAGCAGCCACATTTGGGCCAGAGATTTCTATGCTATCAATATTAGCCAAACCCGAGGCCTGATTGGCTATCAGGCTCAAATCCTTGTAGCCATCACCTAGCGAAAGGCTTACAGAGCTGGAACCCCAATCTGTCCAGGCACCGGTGCCGGTAAAATCCGCTATTGCCTCAGAGTTACCATTTGAAATCAGAGCCCCACTGCGATTTACCGCAGAACCGTTGGCATAGCGCCAGTTAATGGTATAAGTACCTGCATCGCCAGTAATCGCCCAATAAACACCGTTACCAGAGGCATTGTCTGTATTGGCGAAGCCACTGCCGGTATAGCCGGAGTTATTGCTGTCAACGGAGCCGTCTACACCACAAAAACCCCTTGCGTTCTCCTGAATCAGTACCGAGGTACTTGCTCCCCCCGATGAACTGGAACTGCTTGAGGAAGAAGAGCTGGAGCTCGATGACGAGCTGCTGGAACTAGACGAAGAGGTGCTGGAGCTGGATGAACTTGAACTGGTGGAGCTTGAGCTGGAACTGGAGGAGCTGGACGAAGAACCACCATTGCTGGAACAGCTCTCTACCAGCGTCCAAGAGTAGTCGCTACCGGGCACAGAGTTAGTGTACCAGTTGGCTTGATAAAGCAAACCCTGATAGACAATTTGGTCACCTGCATTGGCATGATTGGGAACACCGCCCTCCCAATCTTTTGCGGGCCAATCTGGATACTCATTCACGCCCTCACAGGCATAAGCACTAGCCGCCATACTGGATAGAGCAACAAATGCAAAATTCATAAAAAACTTCTGATACATACTAACTATCCCCGCAAATTATTATTTTTGACTCTCATTATTATTCAGGCCTGATTTAACTGGGTCAGGTTAGAGGGATTACATAGTATTTAATTGCATGCACAACACAAACAGAGACATACTGTAAAAAGTACAAGCTTTAATGCAGAAACTACAAGTGTATTTAAAGAAAATGCAAGAAGGCACGAAGCCCCAAATTAAGCCGCCATGCCACCAGGCTTAATGATTTAGTAGCAAGCGGCCAAGTGCTAGCCAAACAACAACTGAGGGCATAAGGCATAAAAAGTAAGGTGCAACGAAATTAGGTAAAGTAGGTAAAATTAGCGGAGGTAAAAAATATCATTAAAGCCTGACTGTAGTGCCTGCTTTAAAGCAAGATGCCAAACACCCCCTGCAGACACCAATAAATGATTAACCTCTAGCTAAAACATATACCTTTGATGTGACAAATGAAGTAGGTACAAACCTACAATATCAAGCCGAAAATAATAGGACCCCCACTAGAACAGCTCATGGGAATTTACCCTTTTAAAGACAGGTAAAAATTGCGCTTTTAACAAAAGCTAGCCAGGAGTAATGGTACAGAAGGAGGCTCCAGCAAAAAGTCAAGATAAATAGACTTGGATTACCTGTCATGTGCTTTGGGTCTTTTTATAAAGACCTTGGCTACACCACAGGCAAAGCTAAGCGCCGTGCTAAAAATTAATTCTTGCGCCAACTATTATGCGCTAAGAACAAATAAAAAAAACCGCCACAACTATACGTTTGGCGGTGTCAAAGGAGAACTGCCATCCAGAGGGAGACAGGGAGCTTTACCATGGGCTTATTGCAAGCTGGTAAAGCAAAGGGGGTGGCTGATTTTACCCTTACCAGTAACACCGAGGCTTGATCCACCACTGAAAAACTACCCCACTGAATGGTGGCGCGAGCACGATCCCGTTTGCCATCCAGCGTGATACACCACAAGTTATTTACACCATACTGAACAGCCCAGAGGCTTTCTCCCGGAATCCAAAGAAATAGTGCCCGCTTCTTAACAACTGTAGACCAAGCGTGTCTCAATTCTGAAAGAACACAAAGATATTGCCCTCTCTCCGTCAAAACCCGCCAGCGCCTTTGACGCGCCAAAAAAGCTGCCCCGGGAGCTTTACTATGAGGAGTAGCACACAGACAAACCAAAAGCCCTCCAACATGAAACCTATGTTTGGCCCAAAATATGCGGAACTGGCAGAGCCCCCTGCCATGTAGGGAGCACACTTTATTGCTAGTTGCCTCGACCGAAGGAATATAACCAACCAACGCGTTTGTGGGTGTAGATAAACAATTGTATTAACACGGTTTCGAATGGACAAAAAAAATTAATTATTTAAGTGAGCAACAATAAATTTGTTGGCAATCGCGCCTGAAACACTATTGCCGATAGCAATGAATTTAAAACCGACGACAGCGACACGAAAGACCTGCGTCACAATGCCAATCATATAAAAACTACATTGCGGCTGCTCATGTAAACGACGGTTTAGACCACAAGAGTAAGCGAGGCGAAGTTACCCTGTTCAACTGTGCAGCGCGCAACAATGGTCGTAACATAAGTTTCAGCAGCTCCAATATAGCTGCATCTCTAAACATTACAAATACCCCGGCACTTGATGGCTCCAGCAGTAACAGTTTGAATACAACAACAGACATCAGCTTTAACAACAGGCAAAAAGAGATTGTCGCTAATAGCGGTGATTTTGAAAGTAGCGATACACAACGGCTAAAAGCTCCTCGTAAAACGGATGGCAGCCATTACAGAGTGGCTACAAGAAAACGCGGAACTGCCCATAACGCACCGTGGCCGGTTTCTTTCTGTTTAATCAATATTTCCTGTTGGCCTAAACGCAGGGGTATCCATAAAGCCCTGCCAGCTATTGTCAACGTTCGGCGCGGTATAGCGCAGACGATAACTCAGCCAAAGGTTTTGCTGCGCCATCTCTACTAACTCACCTTTTTCGTTGGGAAAATACCAGCGAGGCGTATCCAGGTCGATGGCAAAGGAATGGCGCTCCCCCGGCTGCAAGATAGTGACTGTTTCGGTTTGGCTTTGGCTGGCATCGCAGCCAACATCTATATTTTCGCGGTGATTGCCAGGATCGCTTGCAATCAAGGAAAAGGAGCAGTCACCTGCCAGCGAAGCGAAACCCAGCGGCTGCTCAGAAACGTTTTCGAAAATAATGGTCATCAAGGGGCTTATAAAGGCTTCATTGGATAAGGCTTCACTGGCGTTCGTCTCGCCGGTGGGAGCAGCTGCAGTGCGCTCAAAAATCACTTGAACACCCAGCTTACTCCATCGATGGCCGCGCAGAACTGCCGTTCCATCGCTACCTAGAGCAAGCTGCATTTCGGCGGGCACCTGCAGCGTATTGCGGCTACCCAGTTTAGCTTCCATGTCCTTACCTCTACCCTGCTGAACAAAATATTGTTCTATACCAAATTTGGCATCAACAAAATGCTGGTTTGAAGAACGATAACCCTTCTTTGTGGTAATACGACCTTTAATGTATAGCCCCGTTTCCGGTTCGATATCGGAAAAATGGCTCGCATAAAAAACGCCGTCTTGCTGCTCTTGCAAAACCGCAAAAATAATCGCACCTTGTTTAATAGCCTTAATGGGTGTTTCACCCTGGTAGCGGTGTTCGACAATACGGTTCATGCCATAACGCAATCGCACAAAATCACCGCGAAATGGGTCGCGCGGGTCAATGGGAGCGGAACGCAGATAAACCTCCTCCCCGTAAGCGTAAATAAATTCTCGCTTGGCCGCCATGTACAGCAGTACAGTCAGCTGCGCACAAATAGCGACAACAAGCAGTTTGCGCAACAGCGTTTTACTGATGCTCATAGTCGCCTCCCTGCTGTTCGGCTATTTGTTTTTGTTTTGAATAGTAAATACCTATGGCGAACAGCATGGCGCCTACCACTAAAAAGGCCAGTCCACGCAACAATAAACTCTCAAACAAATCTATAAACCGCGCGAAAGTGTAAGCAGAGAGCATAAGCCCACCAAGCGTGGTTGATTGCCAGCGCTGCAGGCGGGCTCCTCGGTAGATAAGAAGAATGCTGTAGACTAGGTACAAAACACTGAACAAGACCCAGACAATACCGTATAAGCCGAATACAGAAAAAGCTGAAAAGAACGCAAGGTAGCTCGCGCCGCTTACCAGCACTATTTCCAATTTATCGAGCTTGTCCGTTAGGGTGTTTGGGTAACGCGTGAATACCAGAATTAGCGCGACGGAAAGCAGTAAGGTGGGCAGGCTATAGTAGCCCCAAGTGCTTGCTGAAATGCCTGAAAGCGGTACAGAAAAATAGGGAGCGTCAAATTCAGAAAAAGAATAAATAAACAGTAAAACCGCAAACACCGCAACACCCACCAGGCGAAAAATATTTTCGCTTTGCGGAAAGAGTGATTGCCCTGCAATGTGAGAACCAACAACCATGGTTGCGCTTAACGACATGATCACCCCCACCAGTGTTTGCTCGTTGTCTTCGGCAATCAGAAAGTAAGTAGTACTGTAGGAAAAAATAATTAAGCAGCAGGCAAGAAACAGGGGGCCACGTGCTCGCATCGTCCACGCTATCGGCAAAATACCCACCAAAACCAGCCATATAGCGCTTTGGTTAAGCCCATGAAAATCGAATACCTCATACCAATGCCATAAAAATACCAACAACAGCGCTAGCAGGGTATGGCTGATGGATGGCAGAACCCAGGCCAAAACCATGGCACCCATCGCCCAGATAAAGAAGGCATTGGGGTAGTGCTCATCAATATGATAAACCTGTGCAACCAGCCAGATACCGGCACCAAACAACATGGTACCCAGTAAATGCAGACTTTCACCGATACGCTGGTGCGGGGACGCCGAACGGGAATAATAGAAGCCAATACCGTGGGCAATTGCCACCGAAGACAGCACCACTGCCAGCTTGAGCAAACGGTGCATGAACTCCCAGTTGTAGGCGAGAACCAGAATAATTCCCAGGCCGAAAATCACAGCACCTACGCCGGCGAATATAATTTTCCCCCAATTTGTTTCGGCGTTATAGGGGTAGAGTGCGGCTATCTGCCTGGCCTGTTCGCTGCTGATAAGGCCCTGATTACACCAGAGCTCAACTTCATTCAGCAGCCATTTTCTATAGTTGCTCATGGGTTTCTTCCTTGGGTTATTCTGCGTGGTTTATGCTTGAGCTACAACTGGACTCTTCATAGCCTCTCACCCGTCTCACTCTATTGTTACCGCTATTATTGAGTATATTCGTACGCTGCTTTCCAGGCACTTAATCATAAACACTGCGTAAAAAATCAGCGTGCGAAGGCGCATGACTCACACCCTTCTCAATTGCCGAACGCATTTTAGAAAATAGCGTATCAATCTGCTCTATGGGCAGCGCTTTAGCCGAGGAATCACAATCCCGTGCATGAAGCTCAAAACCATTGTACATTGCCAACCATGAAGGCTCCCTAAACGATTCCTGCGGGTATTGAAGCAAAGCACCATTTTCCATATAGGCAGCGATTTTCGTAGCGAGTGTATCGGGTATAGGCGCTTTTCGTACATCCCGCCAAAATTGGGAATCGTCGCGTTTACTCGCCCAATAATGCAAGATAATAAAATCTCTAATACCTTCGTACTCTAATCGATTTAATTCATTGGCTCGATCGATACCTTCATCACTCACCAGTAAATCGGGCATATGGACAATGGCCTTATCAACCCCCGTATGCATCAACGAAATACTGGTAGACTCCAAAGGCTCAATAAATCCACTGGCCAAGCCGATAGCGATACAATTTTTTTCCCAGAACTTTTTTCGCATTCCGGCTTTAAACTGGATCACGCGCGGTTCGGTGCGGAGAGGCTCAGAGAGCTGCGAGAGAAAATCGTTTTCCGCTTGCTCGTCATCAATATAATTTGATGAATAAACATAACCATTGCCGGTGCGATTTTGCAAGGGTATACGCCAACGCCAACCTTCACTCATAGCTGTAGAACTTGTATAAGGTAGCAAGGGGCCTTCACTTTCTGTTTGAACCGCCACCGCCCTATCACAGGGTAAGTGTTTACTCCAATCAATAGTTTCAACAGCCATTTCCGCCCCCAATAATCGAGAGCGAAATCCAGAGCAGTCAAAGAATAAATCGGCAGATATTTTTTCACCGCTTTCCAAGTGCAGAGTATCAATAAACCCGTTGTCTGGATTTTTTTGCACCGCATGCACGGTGTCAGACAATCGAATAACCCCACGTGATTCCGCGTAGTCACGCAAAAACCGAGCATAGAGAGAGGCATCAAAGTGATAGGCATAGCCATACCAGGCCAAGGGGTTGTTCGAACCGTTGTCAGGCAGGGCAAAGCGGCCCGCTTTTGCCAAGCTGGCACATAGAGAATAGTCTTCGATATTGGTATATCGTTTTTCTTTATTTAGTCTATTCCAACATTGATGGAAATCCACCTTATCGATCGCGGCACCAAATTGGGAGAAGGGGTGAAAAAACCGACCGCCGGAATAATTCCAAGCTCTAAATTCTATGCCTAACTTTAGAGTAGCGTTTGTTGCTTTAATGAATTCACGTTCATCAATATTGAGACTGCGATGAACCCCGAGAATACCAGGCACCGTCGCCTCACCTACGCCAACAGAGGCAATACGCGGCGACTCAACTAGCGTAATTTGCACATCGTGCTTACGGAAACGTTCGGCCAGCATTGAAGCCGCAGACCAACCTGCCGTACCGCCACCAAGCACCGCAATTTTTCGTACTTTAAATTGCATATCGAATACCACCAGCATACTCCGCTAAATAGGGAGCAGAAGACTTTTAGTTTTATAGCTAGCTCAGGCAAAAAGGCGTTATATTACAGTAAACACAAACCGTATAAGCGTCTAAACAATTTTCACGGGTTTTGCTTACAGCCTGGGCTTGATGAAATATAAGGCGTACAAACACTAAGCTCCTTTTACTGTGAAACATCTTACCCCATATTCCTGCTTTATTTTAGCCCCTCCCATAGTTGCTCGCTGGATAAGCTTGCATTATACCGCTGGTATTTTTTTGCTTGCTTACACTTCTTGCTCAGGCCCCTGTATACGAAAAAATAATGAAATTCAATCGCCCGGCCTATAGTGAGAGGAGTTGCTGTTGACGCTTCTACAAACACCGGGTACCCGCTTCAGACAACCATCTACCCCAATTTACTCGCTGCGCCAAATTGTGCCCAGTATAATTATGGGGCGCAGCAGGGCTTTCACGCGATATTTACTACAGGTATAGTGCTGTTTTTATCGGGTTAAAATTAAGTTAGAAGCAATTATATGAAGGTGGAATAAATGATTACCAAGGGACATTTTGACGTAGCCTTAGACCCACAGTCAGATACAGAGTACCAGGCTGGCCGTATGACTATTCGAAAAACCTACCAGGGCGGTATAGAAGGAGATAGCACTGGGCAAATGCTCAGTCACCGCACAAGCGTAGAGGGGTCGGCGGGTTATGTCGCGCTCGAATTTTTTACTGGCAGACTAGAGGGCAAAACCGGCAGTTTTGCCCTGCAACACTACGGCTTAATGAATAAAGGGGAATCGTCACTAACCGTGGAGGTTGTACCGGACTCAGCAACGGATGAGCTTGCAGGCTTAGTAGGTGAAATGGTGATCAATATCGAAGCTGGCGCACATTATTACGTGTTCGAATATTCCTTTTTAGGCGTTTAAAACTTAGCGGGTCCCTCAGCAGCGTTTACCAAAACGGGGCTCCGATTGGGCCCGATTTTCGTGGTTATAGAAAGCACAGCTTAGCGATTGTATCTACGCACCACCGCAGGCGGTTCAGAGGCTTATATTTAAGAGCCGAATGCTGGCAAACCTTCTGGTTCCGCAGCGTTATGGTTACACCAGAGTATTGGGCCTGCAACGCCTACTCGAACTTCATACAAACGACTGCATCGCCAAGAGTGACAATAGAGCGCTTAGCAACAAAGCTCTGAGAGCCCTTGGCGGTGAAAAGAACCATCTAACTCCCTATCATAAAATACCCGTTAGCTAAAGTGGACAAGCCTACAACGCGCTCACTATTTGACCTTCCTCCATTCAAATTCTCACAGTTAATGCGAACTGTTTAACTGCAATTTTATTTCGCTTATGATGCCGCCTGTGCGAATACGCGCCAATGTTATATGTTTAGAAAACAATCAGGAGTGGAGAATATGTTAGGAAAAACAGCCCATACAAACAAATTGGCAGGCTGGGTCAAAGGAGCAACTTTAATCATCGCAGCGCTGCTTTTTGTCGGGTGCGTTGATGTAGAGGAAGATAACTCAGAAGTAAGCGCTGCTCTGAAGGAGCAAAATCAGATTCTTCGAGAGCAACAAAACCAAAGCACCCAAGAGACGGCCTCGGTAACCCTTTATGGCCGCGTGTTGGATGCGGCAAGCGAACAGCTGGTGAACGATCTCTCTATACGCATAAAATTGGGGCCGGACTGGCAGGAAGCCCTCACCTTTAATAATGGAGAATTTAGAATACCAGATTTATTGCCATCTTCGGATTTTGAAATGGTGATATCAAGTACATCCGGCGCGTTTATGGACCGCCTAGTTTATGGAAGCACCCAGTATTCCACGGTAGCAAACAGCTTTCAGGAAATAAGCCCGGTTTTAGTCTCGCCGGAAAAGACCTATCAATTTTCTGTGATTAATACTGAGTCCAACGAGCTGGTAAGCGGCCTGGAATTCCGTGGCCACTCCTATATAGGCAATGGATACAGCTTTGAAGACTATGCTCACGTTTCAAACTACGACGCTACACAAGGCCTTTACAGCATATCTCTACCCGAACATATTTGGGGTTCAATAAGCGCCGACCTAGACATTAACGGCGACTCTGTAACAGACTTCGATGAAGTATCTCACGGGTACCGCTCCAGCAATCGCTGGGTTATCAGTAATTCAGAGCTCGAAAGCTTTACCCAGGCTACACTGACACCGCCAGAGATAGAGACCCCTGTCGACATTACCATAAGGTTATCAGTGTTGGATGGCAGTGCGCTGCCACTAGAAGGCCTGGAAATGCTAATCGACGACCGCTTAAACAATGGCGTATCTCCAACTTACGATGCCACCACTAAGCAATATGTGTTTAATGCATCGATAGATAATTACCTCCAGATACTCATTTCAGCAAAAGAATTTGAGGAAGACTACTATAGGAGCTCGACCATACGTATCAGTTTAACAGACACTTCTGGTCAATATTCTGTAAGTACAGATTACGGAAATTCCAGTAACTACTATCAGGTTACCGATGATGACGGAGACATAAATCTCGTCTACGCCCCCCAAGCACAGAGCCCCAGCACATCCTTAAAGCTTGTTTACGGCCTGGAGAATATTGAATCACCCAATTACGAAGCGAAGTTTTTCTACTCTTCCCCAATTAGTGTTACCGAAGAAAATATAACACTAGTTAAGAAAGACCAGCTGTCCGTCACCAAAGGGGATGACTCACCCAGCGACTATGTATTACCAGGAACCACTTACCTTGAAATCGCAGACGCACCGGTAAGCACCGACATAAATGTTCTTCTCGGTGATACTCTCTTGTCTATATCACCTTCGGTCGCCTTGGAAGAAGGTCATACTTATCGATACTCCGTGGGAGAACTCACAGATACTTACAATGACCTGGATGTGAATATCAATAACGATTATATGCAGTTTGAGACACCAGTGGTGAGCCCATTCAACATCAACGAAGTCAGGTTAGATAACAACAACTACTGGACAAATAACGCAAGAATAGTTGCCTTAAATTCCGCCGGAGTACCGAGCTCTCAAGCTCAATATTCAAGTACGCCACAGCTTTTCTTTCCTCCCTCCATAAAAGGATTACAGAATTTCACAATGTCACAAAGGGTTGTAACCAAAAATGGAGTATCTGAAACGAAATTCAGATCATACAATATCGTGGAAGAAGGAGAGGTTAAAACCTATAACAAGAACTATACTGTCAGCTTGGCAAATAACGAAGATATTGAATTTGATTATTGTTGTTACTACTCATTTGACTATTCATACGGAACTTCGCTCCCCGACACACTTTGGTACAAAAGTTCAACAAACGAATATATGAATGACAACACTGCATCCAGCAGCAACTCCATTACCTTTGACTTCGCCTACGAAACCAAAACAGGCGAAGTAGTAACAGGCTCTTTGACTTTGCCAGTGCTGTAATTGAGCCCTTGTGCGACCCTAAAAACCTCTGAGGTCCAAACACCTCAGGGGTTTATCCTTCCAATAAAAAACCACCTTCACTCCATTCCGTCCTTCATGAGCTAACTAGATATACCTTAGAGCACAGATTTTTTGCTATGCCGCCTAAAGCCAGCTACCTTTTTCTAGCCTTTGAAAACAATCGCCAGCCAAAGCCCAGGACACCTGCAGAACCGAATAACAACAAAGAATTTGGAATGGGAACAAGCGACGGAGCCTTCCATGTGCCGGGCTCACTGAAATACACAGGCCCTCCATAGCCATAATACCAATCGCCGAAGCGGGGATTACTACTTAGGCCACCATCAGGTGAAGCATTAAAGAACTCGCTTGACCAGCTGACAATATTGCGCTGCTCATCAGTCGAAAAATTGATCCTTGAATATACGTTCCCGGGGAAGGGATGGATATCAAACAAAAGCAAGCCGTCGACTCTACTGCTGTCATCGAGTATTCCCAATGGCGAATCAAGTGCCCAACCATTGCGAATCCACTCTTCGGTAGCGCCATATGGGACAGCATGCGCATAAAAACTTATAGAAGCATTAAGCAATGTTCCACCCGGCAATAAGCGCTCATCGATCCTCATCTTCCCCTTATATCCTTCATAGCTTTTGGAAAAAAAATAGTCATCGGGTATGGGGCCCCAACCGTGCTCCAGATTTTTAGCTTCGTCTAAATATAAAGTATTACCATAATAGGCGTACTCATAAACAAGAGCTTCAGAACGAAGGGTAACTAACAGAAGAAAAACCAAGAGTGAACAATAAACTTTCCTGCCCATGATGAACCTCCTCTTTCCACAAGGGATAACTGTCTCATGCACTCTACGCTCGTCAAAACACAGAAATCAATCCTTAAAATCACGCCATTTATATTTTTCAAAAGAAAGCGCTTTATTTCGTTTGCAAAGCCGGAATCCTGCTCACTATCATTCACTTTAATTTCAACTGGAATGAAATATATAAAATGAATACGTGGCAATAGCTGCCATATACTTTAGCCAGAGAATTAAATCACCTAACGAATAGAAACTTCTTAAGGCAAGAGGCCGCCAAATTTTCATCTAATTTCACGCCAACAAAAAAAACCTGTAGTCACCCCGGCTACTTTTGTAAGTTCGTATTCATCACATGCCCTACCCGCCGCACCGTAGCAAATATGCAGCGGCAGCAAGTGCTCTTCCCTTGGGTGGCAATAACGGGCATGGGGTGCTTTGTGCCAATGCAGCAGTGCTTGCTCCCTTGCTGGTTCGGTTAATTCCGTACTGCTCAGTGTTTTCACTAACCACTCTTGGAATACACTGTTTTTAGCTAAGGCATCACCTGTTTCCGGCTGATAGAACGCACGCATATTATGGAAAGTAAAACCCGAACCAAGAACCAACAGGTTTTCATATTCAAGTGCAGCTAACGCTTGGCCAATTTTAAGGTGTAGCTCCGCATCCAGAGTATTTACTAGTGAGAGTTGTACACAGGGAATAGTGGCATCCGGGTACATGATTTTGAGCGGCACAAACAGACCATGATCAAAACCGCGATGCTCATCCAGATTTGCGCTGATACCCGCCGAGCTTAATGCCTGATAAACTTTTTGTGCCAACTGCGGCTCCCCCACACAAGGGTATTGAACCTGGTAAGCCTGTTCGGGGAAGCCGTAGTAATCGTAAATCAACTGGGGGCTTGCTGCGGAAGTTATGGTGGGTACCTTTTCTTCCCAGTGCGCACTTATCACCAAAATGGCCGAAGGCTTTTCCAGGCTCTCTGCATAGCGTCTTAACTGTTGTACCAGTTCCGCATGACTGGCATCACCGAGCAAAGGTAATGGGCCACCGCCATGCGGGATAGAAAGAATAGTAGTAGAGCTGTTCATAATTTGCCTTTGATATGCCTTAGCCGTGGTAAAGGGCTACGCCCTTCCCCTTTATTAAAACTCATACGGAAACCCATATCGCCTTTTTACGACCAACAACAATGGCATAAACACAGAGCGCCAAAAATACAAAGGCTGGCACAGCTGAAGGAACTGCGTAGGCAATATGGAAATAGGCAGCACCGAGCATAATGGGCACCAGGCCAATGGCCGCCCATGCAGACAATCTGGGCACTAGCAAACCAAGGCCCCCAGCCAACTCAGCAGCCCCGATAAAATAGCCAAACCACAGCGGCAGCCCCATCGCACTAAAACTCTGATGTAGCTCAGGCACACCAGCCAATTTTGCAGCCCCTGCCATAATCATTACTAGCGCAAGTAGAACGACGGGCACCAGGACTAGAATACGCTTGAGGGTTCTGGATCCAGTCTTTCCGCTGGAACCCGCCCCTTCGCCCAAGTTAATACTATTACTGTTATTCATACTGTTCTGCTCCTGAATTCGTGAAAATGACTGATCTAGGGCTGAAAGTATGGCTTGCCCAAACCATTATTAATATTTATTATTTATAATACTCTACATTAGTTGAGCTTATATTTTGATCTCTATCGAGCAGCTAAAAATCCTGGTTACAGTCGCTGAAGGCTCATCCCTTAAGCAGGCTGCGGACAAACTCTTTAAGACTCAGCCAGCCATATCCTTGGCCATTAAACAGATGGAGGCGCAGCTGGGAATAGCCCTGTTCAATCGAGAAGGCTATCGCTTGGCGCTCAATGAGCATGGACAGATTCTGTACCAAAAGGCCAAACTGGCTCTCTCTGCACACAACGACGTTTTACTCACCGCTCAGCAGTTCGGCCAAGGCTATGAAGCCAAAATAGTTGTGGCAGTGGAGGCATCGTTCGAACTACAGGAGATCCTGCCCGCGCTCGAAGAAGCACAACAAAAATACCCTCATACGCAAATTGTTATCACCCAGCAATACATATCAGGCGCCCTAGAAATGCTAGAGCGGGAAGAGGCCTCCTTAGCGATTAGTCCGGAGCCACTCAATAGAATGAGCCCCATACAAATAGAGTCTCGCCATTTGCTGAACGGGAAAATGATTAACGTAGCCACACCTAAACTGCTGGAAAGGCACCCCGCCCTCACTAGCGTCAAGCAGCTGCTTGAGGAATATCAGGTGGTAGTACAAGACAGCGGCTCAGGCACCAAAGGCATTAACTTCAGTGTGCAAACCGCACAGCGCCATTGGTATGTAAACAACTTCAGCGCGAAGCTAACGCTCATTGAAAGTGGTATGGGCTGGGGACGATTGCCCGAATTTTTGGTAGCACGCCAATTGCAGTCCGGCAGCTTAATTTCTATTGAGCTGGACGACTTTCCTTCTACGACCCAAGTGGAATATAACCTGGTTCGACGCAGCAGCGGCCTGCCTGGGCCGGTTGCGAATTACTTGTGGGAGGAGCTTAAAACAGGTTGTCTGTAACAATTCACAGAGTTTTATTGTGACTACGAGCAAGTGACTACGAGCAAGTGACTACAAGCAAGTGACTACAAGCAGATCAATACAACCAGATGAATACTACTAAGTGACTACAACTCTCACTACTGAAACAGCGCCAGGCGAATTTCCCTAAATGAATAACTCTAGATACCATGTTGTTCTCCGCCCGCCCCACACTTTTCTAGCAATTCCGATTTATGCATCAAGGTCATAAAAACACAGCAATATGTGCGGATGAGAACACAACTTGAGCTTCCGCCCTGGAGGCGTACTTGCAGGCCTGTCAACAACAGGTTCGGAAAAGTGGCGACCCCTACCACTGCATACAAACACTCTAATGCCAGAAGAAGAGTAAAAATAAAGCATGCAGCGCTAAACATGGAAGCTTGATAATTAGCGCTAATTTCCGGGAAAAAATAGACGATAAGGCCTTGCTGCCCTCGGAGGTGAGCAAGGCCTATTTCAAACACCACGTTTTAAGCGCTTAGCAGGAATTAATGATCTACGCGCCATATCGCAACACGCGTTTTTCTTTCCTATACTTAGATATTCGCATGAGGGCTGAATTATGGCGTCACCCCCACATTCAACCAGTAGCAGCCACAGCAAACTACTCACAGTATTTTCTATTTCTGTATGGGCGCTGGTTACACTTGCAACCTTCTGGTGGTATGAGATTCGAAATATCCGCCCTTTCGGCGAATCCACGGTTTTTTTTGAAGCCCAGTCAATTCCCGTACCCCCAGAATTTATAGGTAATTCGTCGGTAAAGCTTGTCCACTTCCACGAACCCGGTTGTTATTGCAATGCCCCAAGCCAGGAGCATTTACAGGCAATTATCAATACCTATCAGTTCCGCAATGTAGAATTTTTTAGCATTAGCAACGAAGAGCATTCAACTATTGGTGAAAATGCCGATAAACTCATTGCAATAGACCATGAAAAAAATGCCGAGTTATATCAGCTAATACCCAGTAGCCCAGGCGTCGCCATTTGGGACAGCAACAATAAGCTCGCCTACTTTGGCCCCTATAGCCTGGGCCCAAGTTGCGACAGTCGCAACGGCTTTGTGGAAGGTGTATTGGAAAACCTGATAGTTGGGCAGGAAGCAAACATAACATCGACCGTCGGCACTGGCTGTTTTTGTCAGTGGCAGGAGAGCAAGAAAACTTAGGAACGAAAATTATGCCCCCAAACCAATCTTTGCTACATAGCCACTATATTAAAGCCGACAAGTTAATGCTGATTACCAGCTACTTGCTGACAGTATTTTCTTTAATACTGGCGCCAAAATACAACACTTGGGGCCCCGCCTTACTGATTGGCTTGGCCACCCCGGCAATGCTTACAATGCTCTATGTGGTGGCGGCCGGCACCCGCTTATTACGTGTAATGACCGCCATTGCTTTTATGGTTATGTCTGCGCTTCATATTCATCAAAGCCACGGTATGATCGAATTTCATTTTGGCATTTTTGTTTTAATCGCCATATTACTCTACTACCGCGACTGGCTGCCCCCGCTTGCTGCCGGTGTAACCATTGCCGTTCACCACGTATTATTTTTTGTACTGCAGTCTCGCGGTGCCGATGTGTACTTACTCAGTGAATCCAACAATACCTTTGGCATTGTTTTATTACATGCCATGTATGTTGTAGTAGAAACCTCCCTCATCTGCTGGATGGCCCGAGACACTGAAAAAGATGCCCTCACAACTTTAGGCTTGGCCCGAGCAATAAACGATATTACGGCCGATTCCAACTCTCTTGACCTAACATGCCGGCTGAATAATTCTGCAGCTAAAAGTGGTGAAGAGTTTGATAGCTTTATAACAACAACCGACTCATTCGTTTCCAGCGTAAAAAGCTTATGCTGTGAACTAGAATCCTCAGGGCAGGATTTAACGGCAATCATTTCCGATATGAAGATTGCCGTAGAAAATCAACACACCGAATCAGACCGGGTCGCCAAAGCAGTGGACGGTATGTCCATCTCCATTCGAGACGTTGCCCATAACGCGTCTAATTTAGCGCAATCATCGGATGATATCGGCATAAGCGCACGGGAAGGTGCTCAAAATAGCCTATCGGCTTTATCTGCCATTGAAAACCTAGCCTCACAAATTGAAATTGCATCCGCTTCCGTCAAAACCCTAACAGAAGAATCCAGCAATATTGGTTCAGTGCTTGATGTTATACAAGGCATTGCAGAGCAAACGAACTTGCTGGCTTTAAATGCTGCAATTGAGGCGGCTCGTGCCGGTGAACAAGGCAGAGGCTTCGCTGTTGTTGCCGACGAGGTAAGAACACTCGCCTCAAAAACACAGGAATCAACAGGTGAAATACAAACCATTATTCAAAAACTGCAACAGTTTAGCGGGCATTCTGCAGAGAGCATGCAAAGCAGCCAAGCACTGGTTGGTGACTGTGTAGAGTACAACCGCAAAGCCTGCGAGCTGCTAGAGGGCGTAAGCGAAAAACTGGATTCTGCAGTACAGATGATCGCTGTCATTGCTCGCTCGACTAACGAACAGGAACGAGTCACAGAAGAGCTTGCACATAACATTACTCAGATCGTCGAACTAGGTAATTCAACAGCAAAAGACGCTCGGATTGTTGATGAGAAAAGCCAGGCAATGGCGGCAATCACCCAAGATGTTCAATTGCGAGTTGGCAAGTTTAAGACATCTTAGGCATTCTGGAATTGGCTTCGGGTCGCAGATACAGGAAAGCTACAAAGGCGAGCGGATCACTAAAGCGAATGAATGGGGCTACAATTTGCCCGTGAACCCAGGCTATTTACTTCGCGCAATTCGCAGGCCGGTATCTGGGCCTATGCCATTGGCATCAAATTGCCCTCGGTATGAGAGAGATATTGCGCGCTCACCACTGAACCAACCGCCGCCTCGCCAAACGCGGCTGATACGTTTACCGGCATCTTCGTTATGCCAATCCCAACACCATTCTCGTATATTGCCAGACATGTCATAGAGCCCTAATTCGTTGGGCTTTTTTGTGCCAACACGCTGGGTTTTATTTTCGTTGCTCTCAATCGTATTCCAATTCCAGGTGCCATCCAAAGGGGCTTTTCCAGTGTTTTTCCAGTACCAGGCAACACGCTCGATATCATCGCCGCCACTAAAACGGAAATGTTTACTTTTTTGACCACCACTTGCAGCGTATTCCCACTCCACTTCCGTCGGTAAGCGGTAGCCGTTTGCGCCCTCATTAATCTTTATTGTCCACTTCACGGTATCAATATAGTTTGTGTTGTGGGGGTCTTTATTGGTTTTATCTATTGTGTAGTAAGGCCTTAGCCCCTCAGAAATGCTTCTTTGGTTGCAGTACTCTATTGCGTCGTACCAACTCACCGAATCTACAGGTAAAGTATCACCTTTGAATTTTGAAGGGTTATTGTCCATCACCTTAAGCCACTCTTGCTGAGTAACTTCATAGGTACCGATATAAAAATCATCGATACTGATATTTTTTTCAAGGTAGTTAGACGTGCTATTGATAAAACTACCGCCTTCAATCAGCGTAAGCTTTTCAGGTGTTTTTTGCCCGCAGCCACTCGTTGCGACCAAAAAGGCAAATGTCAGGGTGGCTAGTGTTTTCATATTCCAGAATACTGATTTTTATTATTTATTTTATGCTGCTCAACAAAAGCGCTGCCCGTTTAAAAGCGGGCAGCACTTTTGAAGAAATAAACAGTAATATCCTTTACCCGGCGGGTATAGATATTAAGCTTACTTAATTACAACTGCCTAAACGTTTCCACGAAGCATCACTACCTGGAACAGTGTTTGTGTACCAATTGGCTTGGTAAAGAACGCCCTGGTAAACCATGCTGTCTCCTGCATTCGCGTGGTTGTAATCACCACCAGACCAGTCTTTTGCAGTCCAGTTGGGATACTCATTCACTCCACCACAATCGCCACTCGTTGAGCCAGAGCTGGACGATGAACTGCTACTACTGCTACTGGACGATGAGCTACTACTGGAACTGGATGAAGAACTGCTACTTGATGAAGAGCTGGACCCTCCAGAGCTGCCACTCACAGAACCCGCTGATGGCGTGAGGGTGACACTATCCAGCTTTGTACCATCTTCGCGTCGCTGTATCCACAGGGTATGTGAGCCGGAAGAAACATTACTGAAGGTAGTTGGCCTTATAGTACCCCAACCATTGGTGGAGGTATTGTTTTGCGTGTTCCAGCTACCGGAATCCAGCTTGTAATAGAAGGAGTCATCATTGCCATTGGCCATGTTGACTCGGATATCAAACTGCACATTTGCCGTTTGCGAGAGGCTAAAGTTAATGGCAACACGACCCGACTGACTATCGGAAGCCGAACTCAACATTTGTGAACCACTATTTGGCCAAACGATGTATTGGTTTGCAGATGCTCCCCCATCGGTCTGAACGTCAAATGGAAAAAAGCTGCCCTGACCCGACAGGCTTTCCAGTTCAACCGTATAGGCGTTTCCTCCAGAGCTTGAGCTGGAACTGCTGCTTGAACTGGAGCTGCTACTAGAACTCGAACTACTACTAGAGTTGCCGCTGCTACCCGCATCCCAAACAGTTGCGTTTACATGGCCTTCACTATTGCCCCATGCTTCCTGCAACAGTATTTGATAGTTATGGCTGCTTCCCAGGCTCATCCCACCATTTGCCCATCCTCTTGCATGATTGGCAAAGGTAATCTCATGGTCTTGCCCCAAGGGCGCCTGCGAGGCGCGGGTACTAAAGAGCTGCCAAAATGTTTGCGTGCCATCGATTGAAGGCTTGTTCACTTGCTGAGAACGGTGCAAATCGTATCTTACGCCGTCACTGGTAATTTGACCCATACGGATGCTGCCAGAGGGTCTCGATCCTGGCCAACGTTCCTTCACGTAGTATTCGATTAAGGGGCTGCGAGTCCATCCGTATACGGCAAAACTACCTCCGCCGCCGTTGTGGTTATATACGCCAACATTGTAGCCAATAACCCGGTTACTTGTACCAGTACCCCAGCCTTTACCGCACGTGTAGTTGCCATTGCTATCCCATTTCACATCGAAATTTCCAGCCGATCCATTCTGATAATCTACCCAGCCACTCAGGCTATTAGACTTCCATAATTGCCAATAAAAGCCATTATCGTTGCCAGATTCGAATGATGCATTAGCGACAGGAACAAACAAAAGGATACTGATTAACACCGTTAATAGGCGTCTACTCAGCGTAGAAACATAGTTGTTGCGTGTATTCATAGAACCCTCGTTTATTATTAAAATTTATTTTTTGATTCGCTTCAGCAATATACTTGCTGTACGACACAGGGCTGTAGTTCATCCAAAAAGCCATAAAACTCTAACGACTACTGTTAAAGTGAATCAAGTTCAGTGATTACCCCCTCGATCTAAGCAACACACAGGCATATAGCATACTTGTATACCTTATCTAGGGAGTCCACCTTTGTAGTGCTTTTCAATTTGTGTGTCAACAACTTCGGTACATACGTGACAACGCAGAAGTACGCAATAAACCTGAAGCTAAACAGCCTGAGCAACCGCCTCAACAAAATTCAGCCGGCTACAACACCCTGCTGGAAAGATGAAAACCTTGGGGAGAGCACTGTGCAACGCTCGAGAACTCTGCGGTGACTCCGGCGTTAACACCACCCTTCGCGATGCCCATTTAGCCCCAGCCTAAAACGCTGAAGCAGTAGACCTGCTTGGAGAACAGAAATAATCTTCCCCTCCCGACACAGCTACAAAGTAGTAGGTGCACAAACCTATGTTGTAGGTTTTATTACCTTAGTGGTAGGTTATTTATCAATGACGCAATCGTTGGCTCTACCCGCACAGAACGCGCGTGTGTAAATACAGCCCCCGCTACCCCGTTGTGTCTGATCTACAGGCACATATTAAAAGAGCGTCGTAAAAACGAAATGTTTTGATCACCGTTCAAGTCTTCTCCGGGTTTCACTCTCATCAATATACGGGAAGATAAGGTACAACTAGCTCACCCTCATGCTGCCACAGCGGCGACTTAAATATATGGCACTATGCACCGAAAAATTGCGCAACATAAAATATTTTTCTCCTTGCAGATAGAAACAAGTCCTCGCAGGGTTCATTCAATATGTCAGCAGCCACAAAACCCAATGGCTGTGCGATCTAACTCGCTCTATAGCATAAATAATTAAAGTTTTTTCGGACATAAGGGAAAGGGAAAGTAAACGACAACTATACCAACCACACTCTTCATTTATACCAACCACACTCTTCATTCAACACTTTTATAGTAAGTAAAAAACACACACATAAGACATGGACTAATACCTTTATTTAACATAAAACCGGGCTAGAATTTTGTCTCACCAACAAGTACTCAAGGAGAACGAGTCATGAAAGCTTCATGGATTTATACAATGGTAGTAGTCGCCCCATTATTTTTTCACCCTTTCGCAACGGCATCCGATATATGGGGTGTAAATTATCGCTCGGAAATAAAATATATTTATTCGGGCCAGCCTGATACTTACTCAATAAAAGAACCCTCTCTCTCAGAATGCCAGTCCACCAAGAAAGAAAAGCTAAACCACCTGCTAAACACTGAAGCAACCGATATTATTTCAGTAACACAGTGCAAAAGGTTTGATTACTTGGCAGGATACCTTGATGACTTTATCGCAAAAGAATGGCCCCACGGTTTCCGCATCATCAACCCCTTATTTGACGACCCGGTTCCTCTTGTATCGATTGACGAGCTCCCTACCACATTTCTAGAACATTTAAATCTTCTGGAAGAAGGCTATGCCATTAGTGAAATGCAAGAACGTATCATTGAATTACGACACGAGTACCATGTGGAGCAATTTTTACAGGAAGTGGATGAACTAGCGAAATCCTATCAAGAATAAAGTCTAGCGAGCGAAAAAAAGCTACGTTCCTTTCACACAGGGATTGGGGAGTTACCGAACTGAGGGCTCCCCAGATTCAATCAGCAAGTGCAGCACAACCACTCCCCCCTTTTACTGTTCCAAAAGAGCGAAATTCCGTTGGCGTGAAACCTTGACTGCCATCCACCTTTCCACGCTTCACAAATTAGTCGCTAAGCACTGATAATTTCGCTATCTATTAGTGATAAAACACAGCTTTCTTATGAATTTTTTTGTGACTATCGGCTCCTACTGGTTCAGGGATTAACATTCGCAATGCTTAGCATGACCAGGCTGAGCCCAGGTAAACAATCAAAGCTGCCCCACTTTTTACCTCCTGCCGTTTTCATATCTTTTAATAGAATTGAGATAGCCATCCGCGAAACCATTTCAATACAATGCTAGCCAATACAAAGTAGAGCAAACCTCAAAATTGCTGCTAGGCTAAAGTGTGCTCTCCATAGATTACTAATCAGTAGAGCGTAAAATTCAACCCGACTTAAGAGAATAGACGATGACATCTATAGAAAATTACAGTACTGGTAAAATATTAAATTCTATTTGCTTTAGTATATTTTTATTATTGTTCTCTTCCCTTAGCTTCGCACAAGGAGCTGTAGGTATTGACTTGATACAAGCAGAAAATGCGATAAAGTTTGCTAAAAAAGAAGCAAACAAACTAAACACCAAAATGAATATCGCAGTTGTCGATGCTGGAGCAAATCTGGTTGCCTTTAGCCGAATGGATGGTTCTTTTATTGGCAGCATTGATATTGCTATAAAAAAAGCAAAGACAGCACGGCTATTCGATATGCCTACTGATGATCTTGGTGCAAACACTCAACCGGGAGGAGCCCTATACAACATTGAGCATTCAAATAACGGCCTCATTACCTTTGCTGGTGGGCTACCCATTTACAATGCCGCAGGTGAAGTAATTGGCGCCATAGGGGTAAGCGGTGATACGGTTGAGAACGACAAGCTTGTTGCGCAAGCTGGCGCTGATGCTGTTAAATAATCCTTATTGAATCACATGCATAAATAAGCATAAAGAGAAACGAAAAACGAAAAAAATTCTCACACTGAAAGCGTGACCTTACTCTTGCTGACCGACGGCTAAAATCCAATATAAGCAAATAGCCGGTCACCCGCGCTAAAGGATGCTTATAGATGTCTGATTGGCCCGGCAAAACAAACTTTTGTCGGGCTAATACGGCGCAAGGGGGATAAAAGGCCTTAAGAACGCTTAAACACCAGGGGAGGCAGCATGTTTTCTTTTGCTAGCACGGGAGACACTTGGGAACCTCCCCTACATATCCATGCCAGGGGTAAATCGAGAGCCGGGGCATCTTTACAGCGAAGAACCTTACCTTGGGGAAGCGTTGTCACATACCTTTAAAGAGGTATTGAACAGGCGGCGTGCGTTAGCGCGCAGGATTTATTCCAGTCAAAATGGTGAGCTTTATTTTGCAAAGGAGCATGTGGTGGCAATGATACGTTCGAGCCAATACTTTAATGAATTGACGGAACATATACGCCCCATCGAGTTTTTTGGAGATGTTGGCGCCGCTCTTGCCAGTATATTGGTTGTGTTAGCGGCGTTTCACAAAGAAACAAGCTTGATTTATTGTGCTTCTGATATGGGATTACGCGGTGCCGTTTGCGTTAATTAACGGTTAGGTAAGAATTACCTCGTGAGCAGTGATGCCTATACCCCCGTTGGGGAAAGCATCGAGGACCTTTTGCATCACCCGCTCAGACAGCACCAGCGAATTACCGATAGGCTCCCTAAAAAAATCAAAAGGAGTGATGCGTTCCTCTCGCAGCGCTAAGGCTGTAAAAACCCCCAAAGGTGGCATTCCTTCTTCGTTACCTCCCATGATTTCTTCATAGATTGGGTTATGCAAATCAGTGGCGTTGACCATGCCAATCACGTTTAACGCAAAAAAATCCTCCCACACATATCCTGCATCGTTTTTGAGGGTTGCCGGAAGTAATTCGAAATTATCGACCCCAGCCGATACAAGAACCTCGACAAAAGCTTTACTAACCGCTGGTATGCAGGTGCCGTAGTCGAAAAAATGTTGAGCTACTGCCCCTGAGCTATAAGACGTCTTGAATTCAATGGGCGTTTTGATTGACTTTGGTAGCGGAGCCCCTATCAAGAAGTCAATCTCATCACCACCGATGTCGGGTGTCCCTATAACAGTGTCATCAAGAGTCCAATCTTCTCGTAGCCAGAAGTACATAAGGCCCCCTATGATCTCACCGATTTCTTGCCTGGTATTGGGTGCCCGCATACCTCTTCATGGTAATTCAGGGCCAGGCGCGAGAGAAAGGTAAACCACCGCTTTCTGTTGGTCGTTAGCTGCTGTTTAGCTACGGAGGAGAGTCTGTTGAGGGCACGATTGATCCGCTCATTTGGTTGGAACGGTGGCTTTTTTCGTTCGCCATCTTCACAGCAAGCAGGGCCTACTCTAGACCAACCCCACATGCGCAAGTACATGCGTGTTAATTCTTTCTTAAGCCAGCTGTCGTAGCACAAGTGCCTTACTTGGCCTGCATCCAGGGGGTCTCCAATATTGTGAGCGCCCAAGTGAAACTGGCAGCGTGCTAACTTCATAACTCGGTTGGCAATTTCCTGCGTGTCAGTGTTGGGGTCTGTCCATTTGCCCTCGTGTGCGCCAGAGCGAAATGACTTTGGCCAGGAAGGTGCCCACAAGCCATTTTGGGAGCCATTGATTGTGTAACCTGTATCTTCTTCAATTTTTTTTTCAGATTTGGCTATCCATTGTTCTACCTTGTGGTCTTGTAGGGCCTGCTTACCAGATACCAGGTGGTGAGCTTGGAATTCGTAGTTGCCATAGTCGGGATGGGTATATTCAAAAAACGATGCCATGTCTGGCATCCCGTCTTAAGAGGTGAGAACTCGCAAGAGCTTGGCGGACGCTCGCTAGCGGAAGTGAAAACGCTGCCAATCTCTAGGAGCGTACACTGTAGGCACACTTTTTTGTACCACTAGCGCTAGAAATGTCCTTCATCAAATATGGAAAGTGATGCCGTATGCCTTGTGCTGCAAAAGGCGACAATACAAGCATGCTACTCACTAGCGTCCGGTGAGGTAAATGGCTGGCTAAGGTGGGCTAATACCGCACGAGGAGGGTGAAATACTTTACAACGCTATGTCAAATGTAAGGTCTGATAAACATAAGGAAGCCTCGCCAGAACGGCTGATTGGTCTGACAATCGTCATGTTATGAGTGGTTTTATTTTGCTCCATTTTCGACCCGAATGGCAACATCATTGAATTGGCCTTCGTCGATACAGAAGCATATGAACGCGCTCAAATGTTATAGACGCACTGACCGTGGTAAGCGTGCAGAAAATTTCCTGGGAGAAAATAATTACCGGCCGTTTCCTTACAAGTGCCACAGTTCAATGCGGGCGCAGCAGCCTTGAATATCGTCTTCTCTGTTGGATAGCTTAATGCGGCCACCATGTGCTTCAATAATTTGTCGACACAACAGCAGGCCAATACCCGAACCACCTTTCTTGGTGCTGTAAAAGGGAACAAACAGGTTATCGGGGTTGCTTATACCTACACCTTCATCATAAATAGAGAATGTAAAAACTCCCGGATGCATTATCCATTTCACCGATATAGTGCCATCCGCGTTTATATTATTCATGGACTCAACAGCATTTTTAAGCAGGTTAATGATAACTTGCTCAAATTGAACAGGATCGACCGGAACCTCCAGGTCTTCACCTTCAACAATGATGATCTTGCTATCAGAAAATAATTGCAGTGTTTTATTAACAAGTTTGGCGATTGGAACCATCTCTTTTTTAGGCTCAGGAAGCCTGGTTAATTGCTTGTAACTTTCGATAAATCGGCGCAAGCCCTCAGCCCGGGTGGAAATGAGTGATAGACCTTGCTCCATATTGTCATTTTCATAGGACTTCTTAAGCACAGACCGGTGCAATGTCTGGCTTATGGAAACTATCGGGGTTAATGAATTATTAATCTCATGGCTAATTACCCGCACCAAACTCTGCCAGGCCCTGCGCTCTTCGCTTCTGAGTAAAGTGCCCACATCTGTAAGGAAGAGCAATTTATTTTGCATGCCCGAGCCCCAGAATTCCTCCACATGCACATGGTATTTACCTGTCTGCCTTCCCAATTGCAATTCAACCACTCGCTGTTGGCCACTGGAAAATGACTGCGCAAACGCAAGCGATTCGCGTAGTACCTGGGTAGAACCTTCCTCTGAAGTGGGCAGTAGTTTTACTGCGGCAGGGTTCAAAAATCCAATTTCGCCATCACGGTTAAGTGCAATAATGGCGACATCTATGTGCGTTATCACCGTGTTTAACAACAACTGGCTTTCCATGGTCTCGGCGCGTTGCTGACTTAAGCGTTCAGCCAAGGCATTTATAGAGGTGACTAATTCATCCAGAGCACTGTGTGAGCGGTCAGATCTCGCCCGCAGGGTGTAATCCCCGGTGGTCATGGAATCCAGAACATTACCCAGGCGACGAAACTGCGATTTAACCCGGTGGTAGATTTGAGTGGCAACATAGATGATCAACACACCGCCAAACAAGCCCACCAACAAGGTGAGCCAAATGGATACCCCTGCATACAACATCGTCCAAATCAGTAGCACGTAGAAGGGTACAGAGGCAATCAACACCAATCGGGTGATTTCAGTCTCGAAGTGGCGTCGTTTTTTCATGCGACTTATTTTTGTTTTTCCTTCCCTATACGACGATAAAAAGCGCTGCGACTGAGCCCCAAAGATTCCGCAGCGAGTACAGCGTCACCATTAAAGTGCGCTAACCTGGACCGTAAAGCATTCAGCTCGATCTGGCTGAGTGAAAGCATTTCTCCAGCATCTTCAATCGAACTATTTTCACTGTTTGGGCCCGATACCTGCGGGCAATCCAGGCCCAGATCAGATGCGTGAATCGCTGAGTCACCACACAAGATATGCGCTCGCTCCATAACATGATTAAGCTCACGAACATTGCCTGGCCAGGAATAGCTCAGCAGCATTTCCACTGCGCAGGACTGTAACGATAATACAGGCTGAGCATATTTATGGGCTATTTTACTCAGAAAAAACTTTGCCAACAAAACAATGTCCGCTTTGCGTGCCCGCAGAGGAGGGATTTCTATCTCTACCGTGTTAAGCCTATAGAGTAAATCCTCACGAAACTCATTGTTGCTTACACAGTTTTTTAGATTGGCATTAGTCGCACAGATCATACGAACATCCGCCGTCTGCGTTTTGCTGGAGCCCACCCGTTCAAATTGGTGACTTTCCAATACACGCAAAAGCTTACCCTGCTGCGACAGGGGTGCATTGGCAATCTCATCCAGAAACAGGGTTCCGCTGTCAGCCAGCTCGAAGCGGCCAATACGTGCACTCTTAGCATCGGTAAAAGCACCTTTAACATGGCCGAACATTTCACTTTCAAAGAGTGTTTCGGTTACCGAGCCCATGTTTACCGAAATAAAAGGCGACGCACTTCTTGGTGATTGATTGTGAATATACTGGGCGAAAATACTCTTGCCTGTACCATTTTCCCCGGTTAACAGCACACTGGCATCACTTTGCGCTACCTGTTTTGCCATAGCGAGCACACGCTTCATCGCATCGGATTCGAAGACGAATTCTGCCTCCCCCTCTGCTTCTTCGCGCAGCAACTGGTTATGCTGTTGCAACTTTTGCGATTTCTTTTGCTCACTAGCAAGATCCAGCTGGGTGCGAATAATTGACAACAGCCTGTCATTCTCCCAGGGTTTTTGTACGAAATCGTTGGCCCCATTTTTAATGGTAGCGACTGCAACATCAATGCTTGCCCAACCCGTCATTACAACGATGGGCAGCCATTCATCCAGTTTTCGGATATCGGAGATGAGGGCAAGCCCTTCTTCTCCAGATGTGGTATCGCGAGTGTAGTTCAGGTCGATGATGCATAAGTCAAACTCCCGCAGCCGAATCGCATCCAAAACTTCGGCAGGAGCTCCTACTGCAAAGGGTTCGAAGCCCTCGGATTTTAATAAGATTGACAGCGCAGCAAGAATGTCACTGTCATCATCAGCAATGAGAATATTACGTATCACTTGCCCTTCCTGCTTTGCGCCCCCGGAGCCTGTCCGGGGACAAAATATAGGGTAATTCTACGCCAATACCCGGGGCATGTTAAAACGAAGATGTAACGCTTCTGTTTTATTCATAGCGTAAGGCGTCACTTGGCATTATCTCCAGAGCACGCTGCGTGGGCAGGTACGTAGAAACAAGCACCACTCCGGCAATGGCCAGCACCAGAGGGAAAGGAATAAGAATCAGCTCCGTGACGGGAATCCCCTGCTGCTTCGACATCGCAAAACCTATTGCACAGCCAATTGCCAAGCCAGGTATTGCCCCCCACAAAAACTGATAAAAGCCCTTGCGTAAAAACTCGGTTGTTATGCGCCAGTCCAATGCGCCGAGCGCTCGCTTAACGCCAATTTCACGGGTACGCTGCTGTATGGTATTGGATGTTACGCCATAGATACCGGAGGCTGCGAGCAATACAGCAACAATACCTACGATCAGGAAAGTCCGGCTGATAAAGGTTAATCCGCCGGCAAAACGGTCCCTGCGCTGAGCAAAGGTTTCAAACCGGAATGCCGGCAAACCGGGATCAATGGAGGCGAGTTTGTCACGAAAAGTATTCACCACTATCGAGCGCGCAGCTTTCATTTCTAAAATAAAATGCAGGTCCGCCGTTGGCGATTGGGCGTATGGCCGGAAAATAGCACCCACTTTGGATCTTTCACCAAATGGATTACCGTAGGCGACGTGCGAAACAACACCAACAATGGTTAACCATTCATTCTCGCCATTATCATTACTGACAATGCGAATACGTTTGCCTATTGCAGATTCGTTTTCAAAATTTTGTTTCGCAAAGCTGTCGGTGACGATAATTGTCTGCTTATCCAAACCTCTATCGGCATTGTTGAAATATCGCCCTTCAATAAGGTCAATACCAAACTTGGGAAGAGACCCGATAGACTGAACAATATAGTTCACTCTGGGATAGCCCTGATCTTGCGAATATTCGAGACCATCGATCGCATAGGCTTGCGCTTGCCCACCATCACCAGGTAATGAAAACGCGACCATAACGTTACCAATACCCGTTGAGTTCTCCAGGCGCGATTGCGCCAGCATGGCATACTGTGCTTTTTTCTCCGGAGTATCATAAAGCTTGGCCGGTAGTGAGACCTTGCCTATAAATTTATTCTCAATATCGGCGCCAATTTCGGCGTTGGATAATTTATAGCTGGTAATTATCAACATACTCGCCGCAAGCAAAACTGTAATGGAAACAAATATTTCACTGATTACAAGCAAACCACTCAAACGACCGGCTCGCTTACCCAGTGCGCCGCGTGTACCATCACGAAGAACGCTGTTGAAATCATCTCCAGAGTTGCGCCAGGCCGGAAGCCCACCCGTTACAAGAATCGTGAATAGCACGAAAATAATGCACCATTTAATAATGGAGAAATCAATACTAAAATCCCACCAGAACGGCGGTCTATCGGCGATAAAGCGGCTCCTGAACAACTCACCCGCAACCTCCAGGCCCCAGCCCACAAAGAACAGGCCAATCAACCCGCCGAGAAAGCAGATAATCGCGCTCTCCATCAGCATTTGACGAACCAATACCCAGCGAGGCGCGCCCAGAGCCGCACGAATAGCCGTCTCTTTACTGCGTTCGATGGCTCTCGAAAAAAGTAAGTTACCAACATTTAACGACGCCAGAATAAGAATCAACGCTGCTGAAAACTGCATGGGGTAGATCATTGCAGGGCTGGGTACCCCCTTATAATTAGCCGCCACCATGCCGATGTTGGAGTTTGTCTCAGGGTGCTGCTGCTCTATACGCGACATGGTAAGCGCTAATTGCCGATTGGCTTCGTCTATTGAAATACCATCGCCCAAACGTGCAGCCCCGTGATACCTTCGCCCCGGCTCTTTGCGACTGGTACGTGTTGGATCTTTCTTAAGGGGCATCCAAAACTCCGCCGATTGAGGAAAGTGATACCCTTCAGGCATAACTCCAATAATACGGTGGGGCACACCATCAAGACGAAGCGTTTCATCCAGTGCACTCTCGTCACCATGGAATTTGGACTGCCACATTTCGTAGCTTAATACCATTACCGGCTCTGCTCCTTCATATGCATCGCGCGGCGTGAAATCACGGCCAAGAATGGGCTTAGTTCGTGTAAATTGAAAGAAGTTTGGTTCGACCGCAGTGCCCTTGTAGCGAACGGCACCATCACGACCAACAACGCTGAGGCTGCGATTATCAAACGCGACAATTTCGGAAAAGCCATTCACCTGCTCCTTAACCTCCTCGTAGTCCAGCGGGTGCATCTTGCCAAAATTAGTCGTGCCATTGGGCGCCTGCCAAAGCCTTACGATATCCTCTCCATCATCAAAAGCTAATGGCTCGTAGAAAAAAATATTCAAAATCGAATACATGTATAAACACAGACCGATGCCTGCAGCCATAACCGCCACAGTCAGCAGAGTAAAGCCCGGTGATTTGGACAATAGTCGCAATGCGTAAGTAAAATCTCTTATACCCAGTATCATAGCGCTGTCTCCATTACCGGCTCTTCCCTGACCACGGATAATGGCTTGTCGGCAATAATCGCCCCATCGAGGAGTTCAATGTTATGCATAGCGCGTGAAGCGGATCTGGGGTCGTGGGTTACAATGCAAATGGTTGAGCCTTGTTCATGCAACTGGTCTAACAGCTCCATAACCGCATCAGCATTTTTGGTATCCAGGTTTCCTGTGGGCTCATCAGCGAGAATAATCGAAGGACTACCAGCTATGGCCCTCGCCACCGCCACCCGTTGCTGTTGACCGCCAGAAAGCTGAGAGGGAAAATGCTTTGTGCGGTGTGCCATGTCTACCTTTTCCAAAGCTTCTCTTACCATTTTTTTGCGCTGGTCCCCACTTAATCCATTTCGGTAAGTGAGTGGCAACTCAACATTTTCTTCTACATCCAGATCGCTGATGAGATTAAACGATTGAAATATAAAACCGATTTCCTGATTTCTAATTCGAGCGCGCTCGTTTTTGGAAATATTGGAAACATCCTCACCGGCTAAAATGTAGTTTCCTTCTGTTGGCGTATCCAACAAACCAAGTAACGACAACAAGGTAGACTTTCCGCAACCAGAAGGCCCGGAAATAGAAACGTAGTCGCCTTTCTGGATAGACATGTTTATATTGCTAAGCGCATGAGTTTCCACTTCATCGGTATAAAATATTTTCTTTAAGCCATCTAAGCTAATGAGGGTGTTGTTCATATCTCACTCCATTAATTAATACGAAATTTGTTGTACGCAGAAAAACCGCTGGGATCGGAGGTGACTATGGTGTCACCAGGATTCAAGCCATCAAGAACCTGAATCTGATTGATAGATCCCAGGCCCAAGCTGACTTTAACTCGTTCGGCAAACTGACCATCATCAGTCACCCTGTATAAGGCAGCCTTGCTTTGGCTTTGTGAAAACAGGGGGCGATCGACATAAATGGCGCTGTCAATTCCAGCAAGCATAATCTCGCCATCCACGCTTAGATCCGGCCGCGCATCTTTCGGCAAGCCGTCCACAAACGAAACATCCACTTGCACACTGCCGTTAGTGACAGAGGGGGCTACACGAATAACCACCCCTTCCACTTTATTATTGCGAGTGTCGATAACCACTCGCTGCCCTTCCTGCACCTCACGAATTTGAATTTCCGGTACTTGCAGCTCTGCAATCAGCGAGTCTTTTTGTGCGAGCTTGGCTATATTGGTGCCCAGTGACACCCGCTGGCCAACCTCCAAGGGCATATCCAACACCACGCTGTTCATGCTTGCCCTAACGGTAAGCGCATCCACATCTTCCTGTAGCCGCTCCAGAGTTTTTCGGGTTTTATTCAAACGCGCAGCGCGAGCCGTATTTTGTGCTTCTATGTTTTCCTTCATTTTTTCCAGCTCTTGCATACCCACAGTCCAGCGCTGTTTTTGTTGATCGGTTTCCAATACAGACTGGTCGTAGTCCAGCTTTGAGACCGCACCTGTTTTAATCAGATGGCGCTCGGCGTTCATTCGTAGATTACTGCTTTCATAATTCATTTTGGATTCAACCACGCTGGTATTCTTTGTTAGCAAAGCGACTTCGTCGGACACCTGCGCGGCTTTGAACTCAGCTTCCTGTGCTTCAAACTCCCATTGCGCTTCCGCTAATTGCTGAATCAGGCGCGGATTGCTCAGCTCTACAATCACCTCTCCGGCCTGTACTTTATTACCGGCCTTCACCCTCAAGAGCTCAACTTTTGCTTCTACTGCGGAAGACAGCCATTCAACTCTGTCTGGCACTAAAATTCCGGTACCACGAATAGACACCGTAAAATCGCCTTTTTTTACTTCAGCAAAAGTCAGCGAGTCTGCTTCAACGGTAAAATCCGCCTGACTGATAATCCATAAATACCGGGCGCCAAATAAAACAAGAGCCAGCGTGATTAACACACCAACAGCAGTTTTCAGATTTGGGCCCTTCTTACGTTTTATCGCGATATCCATAATATGACTCTCAAGTTGACTCTCAGATAGACGAGGATGAACAGTTACAATTTTGATATAGCACAGCCCATACCAAAACGTATCTAATTGATTTTAATGAGTTTTTATAAAAGGCAATGGAGAGTAATCCCAAACATGGGATTTTTAAGCAGGTGCTAATCCCATAGTTGCGACTGAAAGGAAGGAGTGATCTTTAGCGAATAGCCCGAATACCCATATATAGGCAAAGGCTAGCCCGCATATTTCACCAGTACGCGCAAACCCCCGGGTTAGTATTTTTGATGATATAACGCTGCGAACAGAAAAATTGTTGAAATTAAGGGTGTAGAAATAGCCTGCTGAATCCAAGTTATGCAGTATAGATATCGAATATGCACCACCGGATGGGTCGGTCGCAAATACAAAAAACCCCGGTTAACCGCGTTTGTTCCCGACAAACTTGCGGAATACACCCCATCCCTGGGGTTAACCGCGTTTGTTCCCGACAAACTTGCGGAATACACCCCATCCCTGGGGTTAACCGCGTTTGTTCCCGACAAACTTGCGGAATACACCCCATCCCTGGGGTTAACCGCGTTTGTTCCCGACAAACTTGCGGAATACACCCCATCCCTGGGGTTAACAAACCGGGGCTTCACAAAACAAACAAGTTATAAATTAACGTGCATGTGTATTTCCGGTAAAGCGCAGGTTATCCACCAAAAGCGGCGCTGAGCAATTACTGGTATTGAGTGCAACACTTATAAGGCCTTCGTGCTCTTCAGCGAGTGCAGCCTTTATAGAGGCAGGCAAGGCTACCTTGGCTGTGAACCATGAACCCAACGAATCATCTGTTAGCGGTACCATGTCAATCCACTGATTGTGAATGCCTGCGCTGGGCAGCGTTATGTGGAAACTAATATTTCCGAGCCAATGCGGGTTATCTTGTGCGTCTGGCAACATTACGTCTATCGCCAGACTGTCTCCTAGCACTTCAAACTCTGTGGTACTGAATTGCGGGGTATCCAGGTAAGTGTAGCCGCAGCCATCAACTTCGAGGGCATTGTCCCCACGAGTGCCGCCTTCAACAACACTGATCTCCCCTACACCACGTTTGCTCCAACTGCGGGTATCGTCTTCGAAGCTGGAAAAGTGCTGGTTACGGATAGCACAGCGGGATTGCGCAGCGGCTTTCAGATCGGCATCGCTCCATTGGTCCATATAGGCCGCGGCCCAGGCCAAAGGTGCGTTCCAGTTAATGGTGACTTCGTTTGTGGAGTAGGATTCCCAGTGATCGATGTAGCACTTAAGCGGGTCACAGCCTTGCAGCGCGCTTTGGGCAATAGGGTCTTGCAGCAGGCTGTTGGGGCCGCCCGCTATCACTCCAGCAGGCACTGGTGGGAAGTCGCTATTCACGACGTTTGCCCAGAAGCGGTGGTGAGGCTCTTTCATGTCGTTCTCACCGTAACCACTCACATACGAAACACCCAAAGGATTGTTACCCAGCAGGTAGTGCATGTTGGTGTGCATGGTTTCCAGGTAGCGCTCGTCACAACTGAAGTCATGAGCCAAACCCAGCATAATCATATCGTTGGTTACATTGGAATTTGAGCCCCAGTACATGCCGCCAGTCCACATGGGCAAACCGTATGCTTGAGATTGCGTATGCCCGACATAAAGCTCCGCAACATTAATCACCGCATTTCGCGCCTGAGCGACCCAGCTTTCGTCTGCGTTGTATTGCGGCCCAACGGTCGCCAAAGAGAGCAAACCAAGCGCCTGTGTGGTACCCCAGCCCATCGCAGCCTGCCCATACTGCACATCTTCAAGGCTCAGGTGATGGACAGAAGCTTGCATGTCTTGTGCGTAAGCTTGCTTTCCTGTGCTCAGGTAGAGTTCACTAGCAGCCCAGTAAAACTCGTCCGATGCGTTGTTATCGCCGTAGGTACCACCACCGTTGCCGTTACTGGTAGCCGGGATAAAATCATTGGCCTTGGCTGCTGCGTATGCAACTTCTGCTGCTTGCAAGCAGCCATTTGCAAAGTTTGCATCCAGCGCTTTATAAACGCGATAACACTGGGCGGTTACTGCAGCAAAATTCAGGGTTGCTGCTGTTGAAGGTGGGTGCACGTAGCGGCTTACATCATCTTCATGCGGTGCCGTAGGCAGGCCAGTCCAGAATTCGCTGTGCATTTTGTGGTGCACCATTCCGGCCAAGGGATAATCCGCAGGTACCTGCATAGTGAGGAACCATTCAATTTCCCAGCGAGCTTCGTCCAGAATGTCTGGCGTACCGTTGCCGTTTTCTTCCGCAGGTAAGCTCATGGCACCGTCGGCAAATTCCCCAGCATCGCTACCCAATACTTGAGCGCGCTCGTACTGGTTTAACAGCGTCCACACAGAGATACCGCCGTTCACGACGTATTTACCATGGTCACCTGCATCGTACCAACCGCCGCTGGAATCCAGCGTGCGACAAGCAGGGTTACCCGGGTCTGTTTGACACTCGATGGTTTGTACGGCGCTGTCGGCAACATGACCTGCAGGACGTGCCCAGGTATCGCCAACCACATCAGCCAAAATCGGCGTATTTGCGCGATTATGATAGAAGTAGGAAAGCGCATCGTATTTGAGTGCTGCGTACAAATCGTCATTGATGGCAAAAGGTTGACTGCTATAACTGCTATCGCCTTCTGTTACCACAAGGGTGTAATTGTCTGCTGCTGCTTGAATGTGGCCGAAGCTAATACCATGAACATGATCACCCGAACCCTCATCAAGGCCTCGATAAACTGTTTCTCCACTGGCCACGGACGTTTCACCACTAAACAAGGTCCAGGCTCTTGGGCTGGTCACTTCCCCGTATTCTTCAAGGGCAACATAAACTGCATATTTATCAAAGGCAGTGAGGTATCCGTGAGCGTTTACATATACCGCTGGCTCAACAGGCTCTTCAATTTCAGAATTGGAGGGCGCGAGTAGCTCAATGTTATCGAAACAAACAGTGGTACCGGCTTCTACATGGCCATTGCCAAGTAAGAATCGGAATATGCCGCTCTCTGTAGCACCGCCGCCATTCACAAAATCAACAGACAATGTTTGTGGCTCCGCATCCAATGGCGCGTCGATTGCGACGTCCTGCCCGAAGTGCCAAACAAAACCCGCAGACTCATCAACACCAGCCACTTGAATATTGACAGGCGCGCTCGACCAGGCATCGGCTCTAAATAAATATTCGCCGTTTTCGACATAATCCAAGCCACTAACGCGAACCTGCAAACTCCAGGATTCTGCGCCGGGGTCGTCAACCAAAATGCAGCCACGCCCTTCATCCAAAAACGGCGTTGCAGCCCCACCAAACTCACCGAGAGCCCAGGGTTCAAAACCACTATCAAAGGTGCCGTTTTCGATCAGGTTAATGTCAGCTGAAGGTGCGTCTACAACAATATCGTCAAAACAGACGGTTTCACCAACAGGCACATTACCGCCGCCCAGTAAAAAGCGGAAATGACCAGAATCGCTGTCTGCACCAGCATTAAAAGACATAGCAATCACTTGCCCATCGCCGTCCAGCGATGAGTCTATAGTTATGTCGCCACCGAAAATCCAAACAAAGCCAGCACTTTCGTCTGTAGCGCTCATTTGCATAGTAACCGGCACGCTGGACCAGGCACGCAAACTCACTTGGTAGGTTTCACCAGAAACAAAAGCCAGCTGACCTTGACGCAACTGCGCACCCCAGTCGGCAGTACCCAACGCGGTTACCGTGGTACAAAAACGGCCGCGTTCATCCACTGCTGAGTCGCCCGCACCACCAGCCCACCAACCGGGCGCATCCCAGGGAAAGTACCCTCCATCGAAGGTACCGTTTTCCAAAATATTTGCAGCGTGAATATTTGTTGAAGCCAGCGAACATAAAAGCAAGGCCAGCCAATAAACCACATATTTTTTAAGGTTCATTATTTTTCTCCGCACATGATTCGGTAATAGATTTTTTGATGTGTATAAATATTATTTTTATAGGTTGTTTTCATACAGAAATGCCTTTGAGGCGCAAGCAGTATAAACACGCTGCGGCAATGATAAAAAGCGTTGTTACAGGAATTAAAGAGTTAACCCGTTACACAATATCAATCAGGCGTGTAGTCATACGATAATAAGGAGAAGCGCATGCCAATAAGGTATACAACAATTTCAAAAAATTGGCGGAGCTAGCCTTACCCTGTGGCGGGAACAGGGCAGGCTGGATGCCGAAACCATAGACGCTTCATTGCTGGCGCAACTAATACAAGTACAAGCAGCCGATAACGGCGAGTGGGGTCACTTTACCTAATTAATGGGTGGCGCAATATACCTTCGTAACGAGCAACCTGTGCAGCCTATGTATAACACCAAACCAGAAGAAAACCGTGATGGTGAAATTATACAAAATAAATTAATCGGGCTGTTTTACTGTTCTTCGAAAATCGTTATGCGGCTGCATACTTGGCTTGCGTCCAAAGTGACTGCCACCAACCATGAAGCAAAAATTGATAGTGTAGCGCCCAATGTCTTAAACGAATTTGACCCTGTTTTTTCATTTGCCCCCGAGGGGCATACTTGGAGCTGCGTCAATAACTGTATGGGGGTGATTGCAGGAGGAGCGTTGGATAGTATTTTGTGGAACCGTTGTAAAGTTGGTTTATGCCCAAAGTCATGACTGCCGGACATTGGAAGCATAGCGGGGTCATCCATTATTTTTTTGCGATATTTTGCATTTACTCAAAAAAAAGATACTTGCATTTATAATCAGTTCGCATCACCTTAAATATTGCAAATAATAGAGCGTGCTTCTAAACCCCACTGACATAAATTATTTGTATGGCGAAAGCTCATTAGGTAGTGTTTAATTTGCCAGCAATTCTCTATTGCTAATTTTGACCTACAAAAACCTTAATGCACATTATCAAAAATTATATAATTCGCGCCACTTAAGGCCTGATCAATCAAAGCTAACAATCATCTCAAAAGGAAATACAAATATGGCACACGGTTGGCAAACACACAAAGGTGTTCGTACTTTTTGTCAGGGCAATGAACTTATGCTCTGTGGCCCTAGTTGCGTCGTTATGGCGATTAAGTGGGTCACGGATGATGAGTTTGACGCAAAATCCATTTCGTCTACTGGTCGCCAGAAGTCCATGCCTCTAAAGTTCAATCCTGCTAACATCAACAACCCGGCAATGGTACGCGTAATGCCTAGCTTATCTTCAGATGACTACGGCTCCTTATCTGGAATGGGGCCAGACGAAGTGAGGGCATCTTTAATCGATCACTCTCTTTCAGCAAATATTGCTTACCCTGGAGGCGCGGGAGTATTTACTTACAGTGAACTACGTAATGCACTAAACAAAGCAAACAAATCTACTCCTGTGATAATTCAACTCAATTCGCCCTCCCATTTTGTAATATGCCGAGAGAGAGCGAAAGGTATCTTCGGGGGAAAAAACAAATATTCTATAGCCGACCCAGCAGACGGCCGAATGCACACAGGAGCACATGTATCTGGAAACAAGATCATCTTCTCCAGTTACAACTCCACTATCCAAAGTATTATCTCAGTAACAGGAAAAATTACACAATCACGCGTTAGAGTTTTCTAGGCTCCAGAGATAGCTCCACGCTCTGTGCACTGAGCGTGGAGCTCTCATGTTGTTGCAAAGCTATCTAAGCAGCCAACGCGGCGTGCTGACAGTCTCTACACAGCGTCATCCATGGTACTTATAAAGAAGAAACTCGCTATTCGATCATCCAAAACGAACATTCCCACATAAATTGATATACATCACTAGCTCCGCCGCCCCCTTGCAATCTATTACTTTCAGCACACTCAAGATCGCTACTATTAGAACAGTTTATTTTAATTAAGGAGTTCTCGTGCCGGAGAATATTCCCCTGAAAGAAATTGATGTTACGGAAAAGCCAGAAAGTCCAGGGAGCTCTGCGAGTCTGTCCCGCCGAAAATTACTTGAGTTCTCTGCTAAAGTTTCCACAGTCTCTTTATTAGGAGCCGCTACCTTGTTAAGTGGCTGCGACGATTCGAGTGCTCAAGTGAGTTGGGCCGAGAATTTTCAGAAAGCCTATCGGCTTATGAGTGCTGATGAAGTTGCGGCAGCGATTAAGCGCTTGGAGGCACGCTACTCTGAGCATTTTTCGAAAGCTGTATCAGTTGATTCAAGCAAAGCTGAACCAGGGGTGCTGTTCGGAGCTGCGCTGAATTTACAAAAGTGTATTGGTTGTCGCCGCTGTGTTAAGGCCTGCACGCTAGAAAACAATCAGAGCCGCACCGAAGGTGAAGAAACTGAATGGATTCGCGTGCTAAAAATGGAGCAGGAGCCAACACAGCAAGAAGATGCAGAGCACTATTACCAGTCAGAAAGCGTGCCCCAGCAGAACGCCCACTATATGCCCATCTCCTGCATGCAATGTGAGAACCCGCCTTGCGTAAAAGTATGCCCGGTACAGGCCACTTACCGTGAAGACGATGGCATTGTAGTTGTGGATTACAACTGGTGTATCGGCTGCCGTATGTGCATTCAGGCATGTCCTTATTGGGCGCGGCGCTTTAACTGGCGAGAACCGGGCCTTAGCAGCGAGCAGTTGAACCCCAATACCCACTATCTGGGCAATCGCCCGCGTATGAAGGGTGTGGTAGAAAAGTGCACCTTTTGCATTCAACGGGTTCGCAAAGGCCGCAACCCCGCTTGCGTTGAGGCTTGCCCGGTTGGTGCACGCAAGTTTGGCAACCTACTGGATGAAAACAGTGAAATAAGAAAGGTGCTGGCGAGCAAACGGGTATTTCGCCTTAAAGAAGAACTCAATACCGAACCCAAATTTTTCTACTTTGCGGATTAAAAAACAATGAGTACTCAAGCAAGGCCTACTCAACTCCGGTTTACTCATCCAGCGTTCCTTACAGCATTTTTCCGTTATGCCTTTAGGGGCAGCAAACAATATTACCTTTGGCTAGGTTTCTTAGTCTCATTTATTCCCCCCCTGCTTTGGGGAGCACACCGGCAATTCACTCTTGGTATGGCAGTTACCGGCCTATCAGACCAAGTGAGCTGGGGCATATATATCGCTAATTTTGTTTTTTTGGTTGGCGTCGCAGCGGCAGCGGTAACTATTATTTTTCCCGCCTACGTTTATCAACACAAGGCCTTGAAAAAAGTCGCAGTGCTAGGAGAAATACTGGCCATAACAGCTGTATGTATGTGTATATTGTTTATTCTTTTTCATATGGGCAGGCCAGACCGCTTGTGGCATATGCTACCCGCCCTCGGTGTTTTTAACTTCCCCAGCGCAATGCTCACCTGGGATACACTGGTGCTTATCATTTATTTTTTGCTTAACTTATGTGCCGCTTATTACTACCTGTATACAAAGTACCGCGGTGGCGAACTCAATAAGCGATTCTATTTACCCTTGGTATTTGTATCCATATTTTGGGCGATAACTATTCATACGGTAACCGCATTCCTGCTAAACACCCTGCCCGCACGCCCCATGTGGCACCACAGTATTATGCCCATCCGGTTTATCGCCACTGCCTTTGTTGCGGGGCCAGCACTGATGATTATCGTATTTTTAGTTATTCGAAATAAAACCCGTTTGTGGATCGAGAACGACGCAATTGATTTGCTTTCCACCATTGTGGTTGCCTGCCTGGGTTTATCACTATTTCTTATGCTCTCCGAAATTGTTACCGAGCTTTACCACGCAACAGAGCATTCTGAAGGTTTGCGCTACCTTATGTTTGGTCATCAGGGTTTCAACGAACTGGTTCCCTGGTTCTGGTTTTCTTTACTTGCCATGCTCGTGGGCTGGTTTGCCCTTATGTTCCCTCGCATTCGTAAGAATTACAGCGTGTTACCGGTAATTTGTTTAGCGGTATTTATGGCTATATGGATTGAAAAAGGCTTGGGCCTGATTATTCCTGCTTCTATCCCCAGCCCCATTGGCGAATACAGCCATTATTCGCCAAGCCTTGTGGAAGTTGTAAATTGCCTGGGCAGCTGGGCGCTGGGTATTTTTATGTTAACGATTTTAACGAAGGGGGCTACTGGTGTAATTACTGGAGCAGTCCAATGGGAAAACAGTGTTCCAAAGGGGGAGCACAGTCATGCTTGAGTTTCCGGTCCGCACACTTGTTTTGTTGCTACTCAGCTCTGCAATGGCTGTGAGCGCAGAGCGGGATAACTGTTTTGAAAGCAGAGAGGGCTTTGGCCCTGTAAACACAGTAAAAACGGAAAACGGCGAAAGCAACATAAGGTGCTCCGAGGAAACCGGTGCGGTGCTTTGGTGGCAAGATGCGTTTGAAGGCACTGGCCCCATGCACCCGATGTTGCATGGCGCCCGTCTACAAAAGACCCCACCAGAGGAAAGTAGTGCCAGCGAGCAAGCGGTGATTAAGGCCATTATTCCAACATTAAAACTCTACCCAGTGTGCGGCACTGCCTGCCACAATGGAAGCTACCCCCCTCTTTCCGACAACAGCCCACGTAAACTTGTTATGCATATGGACGTGGTACCCGATGCCAGTAATCTTCAACACGGCAAGGGCGCGCTATGGTGCCTGGATTGCCATCACAACACCCAGCGTAACAGCCTGCTGGATAATTTTGGTAAAGAGATTCATATGGATGCAGCTCCCCTTCTCTGTGCCAAGTGCCATGGAAACACTTTCACTGACTGGTCTAATGGTATTCACGGTAAAGCTTTGGGCGAATGGCAAAGCCATGGGAAAAAACGCTGGTTTGGTTGCAGTGAATGCCATAACCCCCACGATGTGGTGAATGGCGAAAGCGAGAATGGATTTAAAGCAATAAGCCCGGAACAGATTACAACAAAGGATCGATAATCTATTTATTTTGCATTTAGCGCCGATGCTGACTCGGGCATAGTGAGGTTAACAATTTTTCTTCAAACAGATGGCAACTCCGGCCGCTTTTGCCAGAGCCCCTGGTGCCAGATTCTCATTCCTGCGTATTATTAATATCGCTGCCGTCATGAGGTTATACACCTTTGGTTTGTCAAAAAAATAAACGGGAAAGTCGTGGCGGCATCGAAGCGGACAATCAAGTAATACTTCGTTTAAGCCCACAATTTCTGCTGTAAACCTGAGGTGAATCATTGCAGCCAGTTGTTAATAATTTATAGTCGCCGAGCTGGAAGTGATTACAACTTTGCAATATTGGTTTTCGGGAAAAATATTTAGGCTAGCGCCAGCTATTCAATGGAGGCACACATGATAAGAACAATGCTAATGCTCGGCTTGCTTGTGTTATTTGGCGCTTGCGTCGACACTAACAAGGCGAAGACGATCAAATACGAAGGTGTTCCAGTGTCGATTACAACTCCGGACAAGGTCGAGACCCGGCTGGGAACGCTCAATTTCTTCGATGGCTACCCAGACACCAAAACCGTTGACGCGGCCTACGATAACCTCGACTTCCAGCGCGGAGTGCGCGCGTTTCTCGATGGCTTGCCCATCGCCTCCCTCCACGCGATGCGTGAAGGTTTGCAGGAAGTGGGCGCGGTTGATGGCACGGTAGGCATCTTTGAGAACCTGATGGACGCGCGCACCTTGTTCCTCACCGCCAATACCGAGAGCGTTTATGCCGTAACCTGGCTCGATTTAAAGCAAGGGCCAATGGTGGTTGAGAGCGCACCCAACACCCTGGGTATTCTCGACGACTTTTTCTTTGGTTACGTCACCGACCTGGGGAATGCCGGGCCGGACAAGGGCAAAGGTGGCAAGTACCTGATTCTGCCGCCGGACTACGACGGGGACATACCTCCGGGCTACTACACTGTTACCTCGCGCACTTACGGTAACTGGCTTATTTGGCGAGGCTTCCTTGAGAATGGCAACCCCAAACCAGCGGTGGCCAACCTCAAGGCAAACACCCGAATCTATCCGCTGGCACAAGTCGAAACACCGCCCGCGACGAAATTTATTAACCTCTCTGGTAAGCCCTTCAACACTATTCACGCCAACGACATTAGCTTTTATAAAGAGGTGCACGCGGTGTTGCAAGAAGAGCCCGTCGATGCCCTCGACCCTGAGTATCTCGGCCTATTGGCTGCCATTGGTATCGAAAAGGGTAAACCCTTCGCGCCGGACACGCGCATGACCAGGCTGCTCACCGACGCCGCTGCGGTAGGTAATGCAACAGCACGGGCCATCGTTTTCCGAACCCGCGACCCGGCCGCTTATCTGTTTGAAAACAGTGCCTGGAAAACCGGCTTTGTTGGTGGCAGCCACACCTTCGAGGTTGACGGCGCCCGCCTGCTGGATGGTCGCTCCCTGTTCTTTTACTACGCTACCGGCATCACACCGGCGATGGCAGCCAGTGTTGTTGGCCTTGGCTCTCAATATGCCGGTGCCATGGTCGACTCACAGAGACGCGCCCTCGACGGCGGCTACAGTTACAAACTGCATATTCCGGCGAATGTTCCGGTAAAAAATTTCTGGTCTTTGGTTCTGTACGACAACCAGAGTCGCTCGATGCTGCAGACCGACCAGGCGTTTCCCAGCCTTAACAGCGAGCGAGGCATGGTTGCCAACGCCGATGGCTCTACCGATATTTACTTCGGGCCGGTCGCGCCGAAAGACAAGGAGAGCAACTGGATTCAAACCATTCCAGGCAAGGGTTGGAGTGTTATCCTGCGGCTTTACGGCCCGCTGCAACCCTGGTTTGACAAAACCTGGCAGCCCGGTGAGATAGAACGGCTCGAGCACATCCCGACGGTGGCTGCGAGCGGCGCTACGCCCAAAATGGCTACCGACATTCCCACCAGTATCACCACCCCCAACCGCGTTGACACCCGAATTGGCACCCTTGAGTTTTTCGACGGGTTTCCAACGGCAGAGACCGCCCAACGGCTATATGACAACCTCGACTTCCTGCGAGGTATGGAAGCGTTTCTTACCACCACTCCTGCCGGCTCCATGGAAGCGGTGCGCAGGGGCTATGTGGATATCGGCTATGAGCAGAATGGTGACGTTTTTATCACCGAACAGTTGATGGGTGCGCGCTCGCTGTTCCTTACGGCAAACACTGAAAGTGTTTATATCACCACCTGGCTCGATCTGTCGGAAGGGCCAATGGTGGTAGAAAGCCCGCCCAATAGCCTTGGTATGGTCAACGACGCCTTTATGCGCTATGTGAGTGATATGGGCAACGCCGGCCCGGATCGTGGCCAGGGTGGCAAGTTCCTTTACTTGCCGCCAAATTGGCAGGGTGAAGTGCCCGATGGGTATTTCACTTTCCGCTCCAGCACTTTCGGCAACGCGATGTTCTGGCGTGGCTTCCTCGTCAATGGCGACCCAAAACCTGCTGTGAATGCGGCAAAGGATCTCATCAAAATTTATCCCCTGGGTAAAACGGCGGATGACGCCAATATGAGGTTCCACAATGGTTCCGGAGTATCGTTTAACACGATTCACGCCAACGACGAGAGTTACTACACCAAGATAAAAGACCTTATCGATCGTGAACCTGCTGAGGCATTGAGCCCGGAGATACTCGGCTTGCTGGCCGCCATCGGTATCGAGAAAGGCAAACCCTTTGCGCCTGATGAACGCATGAACAAAATCCTCTCTGGGGCAGTTGCTGTCGGTAACGCCACTGCGCGGGCGATCTCGTTTCGGGCGCGCGACCCAAGGGCACTGGTGTATGAGGGCTCAGCCTGGTTCAACCCCTTCGTGGGCGGCAGTCACGAGTTCCTGCGCAAGAGCGGTGCCCGTGATCTCGATGGCAGAACCTTGTTCCACTATGGCTACACGGCGGTAACACCGGCAATGGTGGCCAAGTCGGTCGGCATTGGTTCGCAGTATGCGGTTGCCGCCCTGGACGCCGAAGGCAATTACCTGGATGGTTCGAAAACCTATTCGCTAACACTGCCCCCAGGTATTCCGGCCAAGAATTTCTGGTCTTTCGTCAACTATGACCCGCAGACGCGATCGCTGCTGCAAACGCCAGGCACTCGCTTTCCGAGCGTCAGCAGCCAGAGCGGCAAAGTGCTGAGCAATGCCGATGGCAGTACCACCATCTGGTTCGGGCCTAAGCCACCTGCAGGTATGGAGCACAACTGGGTGCCGACTATTCCAGGCAAAGGTTGGTTTACCGTGTTGCGTCTCTACGGGCCGCTGGAACCGTGGTTCGATAAAAGCTGGCGTTTAGGAGAACTGCAGCCTTTGAAACAACAATAAGGGATTGATGCTCATTTAGATAAGCCGCTAAGGTGAAGACGCAACCACTTTAATTACAAAAATTACATTGGACACCCAGGACATAGTGGGGTCACCATTGAGTTGCTACCGCTGTTACAGGTGCGGGAATAGCTTGGGGGGTTGTTGCCGCTGTTGTTGGCGGAACCGCAATGGCAACGATAGGCCCTATAGTACTTGTTGTTATCGCAGGCGCCGCACTCACTGCATGGCTTGGATCGTTTGCGGAACGACATCAATTAACAGAAAGGCTCGCTCAGCTATTAAAGGATACCGAGTTACAAATTATGTCAGACATAAGGCAAATAAAATATGAAACTCGCCGTGTTCTAAACTATGCAGACAAAGACCCCATCGGTTTTATGCATAAATTGTTTGGCGTTCCCTATTTTGGTCGATAATTATGAGCGATATTGAGCCTCCCACGCTTTTCTTTCGAGCGAAAATAGGCTTCTTTATTCTTGCGCTATCGGCGACAGTTTTTGAAATCGTCGTCCACATGGGAAGCAGTTTTCTAACCAACACCCAACGCTTGAGCAGTCAAAATGTCTATGTGTCAGTTTCAAGCTGGGATGTACCATTATTTATTGGAATACCCACGCTACTTTCACTTATTTTTTTATTAGCACTTAAGCTCATTAACAAAGAGCCGGAAGCAATAAAACAAAAAGCGCTAAAAATTGCCATTTTTTTTGCATTGGGGGCTATTGTGCTACGAATTCCTTATGGTTTCACTGTATCGTCAATCATGCAAAAAAAAGGCTATTCTCGCTGCTGGGAATACAGTTCAGCGGCGATGATGAGTCCAACAGTCTGGGTTAAGGAACCGGCATACTGTATCGCTAACTCTGGCAGTGTTCGCAGGGACGTATTGAAATGGTTGGACGATTCAAAACAACAACCCTCCCCACAGGAAGTAAAAGAAAAAGTTAATCTGCTGTTAGAAGAGTACGACAGGTCAGAGCGCGAGAAATATCCAGCGCTTTATGACTAAATATCTGGGTCTATAAAACACAGTTTTTTTGGGGTCTGCATAGCTCATACATGGGGTCACCCATTATTTTGCTTATTTTCTCCAGCTCACAAAGCTGTTGCCGTGGCCCTAATTGGGTGGCGCGCTACTATAAAAATAGTCTCCCCCCTCTAGACATACCTACAAAGTAGGTATATAAACCTATATTGTAGGTTTTATCACCTTAATAGTAGGTTATTTATGATTGAAGCAATAGTAGGCTCCACCAGCGCAGAACGCGTGTTGATGTTTATCACCGCTCGTGAGTCGGGGTATGCAGCCGAAATAGCAAAAGCTTTCTCAACGGATCTAAGCCCAATTCAAAAGCAACTGGATCGACTGGAACGGGACGGCCTGCTCATTAACGAGAAGATAGGCAGAACGCGGCTGTATAAGTACAACCCGCGCTACCCTTTTGTGCCTGAACTAAAAGCGCTTATTGAAAAATCTCTGACGATGGCTCCCGAAGCCCTACAAGAAACCCTGCTCTATGATCGACGACGGCCACGCAAAAAGGACAAGCCACTATGAAAAACCTAAAAGGATTGTCCCGTTTAGAATTGGCCGCACTCATTGCAGAGGAACTTAGGGCCAAAGACATCGATGTTGTACTGTCGGGAGGCTCTTGCGTGTCTATCTATTCTTCCGAAAAGTACGTTTCGAAGGACTTGGACTTCATCGACATCAGCCTAAAAAGCAATCGACAAATTGCAAACGCCATTCGCGCCCTTGGCTTTGAAAATCAGCCAAAGAATAGCCGACACTTTGTACACCCAGATACCGAATTAACGGTAGAATTCCCTTCTGCTCCGCTCACCGTTGGCGATGAGCACATCCCTTCGACAGCCGTACACTCCATTACAACAGATCAAGGCACATTACGACTGCTCACCCCAACCGACTGCGTAAAAGATCGCCTAGCCAACTATTACTACTTCCGAGATAAACAGAGTCTTGAGCAAGCCGTTTTAGTTGCAAAAGCTCACCCTATTAACTTCAAATCGCTTGAAACGTGGCACAACAACGAAGGGCAGCAAAAGGGGTATCCGCAATTCCTAGAGCGATTGAAAAACGTCTAACCCTTCCGCTGCAAATAAATTTAGACCGATTAAACAACGTAACCACTGCTTGGAGAAACATACTCAAAGCAGCCAATATTGCAGAGTTCCGCTGGCACGATATGCGGCACGACTTCGCCTCCCAACTGGTTATGAAGGGAGTACCACTGAATACCGTTCGGGAGCTATGTGGCCATTCAGACCTTAATACCACATTGAGATATGCGCACTTGGCGCCAGACCATAAAGCCGATGCCGTGGCGATGCTGGGCTAACATGTGCTCTCCGTAACGGACTGAAACCTAACTGTTTGGGATAATTAAAACACATTACCAAGGAATCGGAATAAAAATGGGACTAACGCACTCAGTAGCCACCAACCACGCCATCGCACAATTTGCAAAGCAGGGTACGCCAAGCCTCTTGGACTGGCACCGTGTAAAATCTGTATCCACAGTTCAATGCCGTCTACTAGAATACGAAGCCGCTGGGCAATGTATGGATTTCAATCAACTACTCGAAGAGCAACACAAATCTGGCTTGCTTGCCCAACACATGCAGGCCATGGGGGAGCCCCGCCCTCATAAAGAATGCCATTGTCATGCAATTATATCTGGAGCGCATCCCAAAGCCGCAGCACAAAGAGCAATCATGGCTTGGGTCAAGATGCGCGTTGACTTCCCCGCAAACGGTTCCTGGCTGCCGCGAAATACCGCCGCTAAGAAAGTAATGCCAAGTAACCTTAAACGGGCCGTACCACATAGCCGTATCCACCGAAATAATTACTATGACTGGTTAGATACGCTGATTAATACCAATACAATCACTAGCGCTGACGACGGGAAAGCGTTAAAAGATATTCTAAGAACCATCCGTACCAAGCTGGAAACATCCACCTTCCCCAGCTCTGTAATGAAACCAGCAGGCCAGAAATAATGCTTTACCGTGTTCATAACAACGAAAACTATAAGATGCACGAAGTCCCAGCTGCGGAATCCATGCGCAAGCTTGGCCCGCAATACGGGGCGTTTGCGTTTAACGCTAAACCAGATGCCTATAGCAAGGTGTGGAAACCTCTCCATATCACCTTCCATTCATCGGCGAAGGGGCAACAATTCCCCGATGCTTCCGAGAACTACGCTCGCCTATTTCTCACAGAAGACGCGAACACCCTACTGCTGCCACTGCTATCCAATTGCGGCGAAAGCTTGCCAATCACACACGACCAAGGGGCGGGGTTTATTTTTAATACCCTGTGTACCGCCGAATCACTCAATGCGGTTAACCCCCAATTAACCACCCACGACGAAAACGGCAACCTTGTTCACTATGGTTTTAATGAAGACCGCTTAAGTGACCACGCTCTCTTCAAAACGGAGCTAGACAATTACACCCGCCTCTACTGTACAGAAGCATTCAAACAGGCCGTCGAAAACGCCAACTTAAAGGGCATTGTTTTTAATGCCGACCCCAGCAGCCCACTAGATACCACCATGATAACGGCTCAATAAGCCACTTAAGTAAATCGCCTATAAGGTCTATCGGCCACTTCCAACACACATAACCTGAGCAAATTCCAACCAAATTCGTTCGCTCTGCCCTTTCTACACCGTTCTCCCCTATTCCTCTCAGCACACCTTTTGAGATACAAACCGCCAAATTGTCCACCGGCATTCATCAAAAGCGACCTCCAATTCACGCGTTAACCAAATTATTTCAATTATTTTTAACCGAACTAACCGAAATTCAACCGAACTCTAACCGAACGCCAACCGAAGTGGGGTTGACGAGCCAAGCGTGTCGCACGGTACAGTAGAAATACGTGATAACAACTGGAGAGACATCATGACGCTTGAAGTACAAGTCAAAGCATTTACCGAAATCGAAGCCGCACACTATATCGGTATGAGCCGATCTTTTTTGGCGCAAGCCAGAATGGAAGGCAACCGGGTTAACCGAACACCCGCCCCACCCTTTATCAAAATTGGTCGCTCGGTTCGCTACCTGCGAGCCGACCTTGATACATGGCTGGACAACTTTATGAAGCTCGAACATATAGGCCAAGCGTGTTAGGTGGTGACATGATTACGCACAATGAACCGCTACTGCCATTAGATGCCATTGGTACATTCGAATGCAGCCGATGGCGAAACGCGCTATTTCGACGCTTTAAGGTTTTTCGGAGCCATTTGGAAAACCACTACCGTTGGCTGGCCACCCAACACAGCTACGTGGAGGCTAATCGATGGTTAGGTGCTACAGCCGAAAAAATGAAGCTGGGGGGCACAGGGTTAACCATTGATGCCGACCAGCAAGCGGTTAGCGACTACGCCAAAGCCAAATCAAAAGCCTGTGAGAAACTCATACACGACGCCTATCGGCGGGTAGGCACAGAAGGCATGCTGCTACTGGTTCGCAATGAAGTTAACCGTACAGGTATTAGCTTCCCCTTGCCCGAGGATAAAGAACCCACCAAGGAGCAAAAAGTAGCGGCACTGGCCCGCCTTTGTGATGCCTGTTGGTGGCGAAGAAAGCTCATCACATGGCAATCGCGAGAGCTGGAAGCCTTTGCCCGTGAATTGGGTTTTGTCTGTCGCAAGACGGGTGCGTACATATCCAACATAAGCTTTGCACGCCGTAGCGACCGCAAGCGCAGTAACCGTGCATTACTCGAAAAACTGCAAGCAGAAAACGAACTGGGGCAAACCTATACCCTTGCAGAACTGGCCGACCTGTCGGTTTCAAACCCCGCTATTCGCCGCACTGAACTAATGGTACGCATGCGTGGCTTTGAGAATATTGCCAACGAAGCCAGCGAGCAGTTCACCGGCCAGTTTTATACCCTCACCTGCCCCAGTAAATACCACGCCCGCTCAAAGAGCGGCATACAAAACCCCAAGTACAACGGCGCAACGCCCTTAGAGGCACAGCATTATCTCAACACCGTTTGGCAACGCACTAGAGCCGCATGGAAACGACAAGGTATAGAAGCCTTTGGCATGCGCGTAGTAGAACCCCACCACGACGGTACACCCCACTGGCACCTACTGCTGTTTTTCGAATCGACGCAAGTAGCGCCAGCCACAGCGATACTGCAAGGTTACGCACTAGAAGAAGACGGAGAAGAACCGGGCGCAAGCGAACACCGCTTACAAGTGGTCACCATAGACCCCAGTAAAGGCAGTGCCACCGGGTATATTGCCAAGTACATTTCTAAAAATATTGATGGTTACGGCATAGACGCCGACCAATACGGGCTAGACGCTAAAAACAGCGCACAGCGTATTGAAGCGTGGGCTTCGGTATGGGGTATACGACAATTTCAACAAATTGGCGGTGCTAGCGTTACCGTATGGCGGGAACTGCGCAGGCTGGATGCAGAAACCATAGACGCCTCGCTGCTCGCGCAATTAATACAAGCCGCCGATAACGGCGAGTGGGACCACTTTACCGAATTAATGGGCGGCGCTATTTGCCCACGCAACGAGCGACCTGTGCGGCCTATGTACCTAGCAAAGGCCGAAGAAAACCGTTATGGCGAAATTATAAAAAAATTAAACGGACTGTTTTATTGTTCTTCGCAAATCGTTACACGGCTGCATACGTGGGTTGTGTCCAAAGTGGCGGCCACCAACCATGAAGCGAATATTGATAGCGTAGCGCCCGATGGATTAAACGAATTTGACCCTGTTTTTTCTTTTGCGCCCGAAGGGCGTACTTGGAGTTCTGTCAATAACTGTACGGGGTAATTGATAACGGAATATAGATATAAAAGCTATCAAATCGAATTAGTTTTTTACTCAAGGCGGTATAAATCTCTATCCGTCTGGTTTCGGCCAAGAACGGACATTCAGAATTTAGTCACTGAAGTACTTTTTTCTTAATCTACCCAACTCCTTCTTGGCCATACCAAGCTTAAAAGTACAGCTCGTTACCTTGGCATTAAACTTGATGATGCTCTAGAAATGGCGGAAATGACAGACCGGAAGCCCCCCCCTTTTTACCAGAGAAGACTTCCTAGCGCCTATACGGCTATAATCATTGGCTATAACATTAAGGATTCACCATATTTAGTTAACCCTGTTTATTCATTTCAATAGTCCCCTGGAGGTCTGATAGAGTTTCGCTATAGTAAAATCCTATTAAACATTGAAAGCACCCATTTTTGGCCAATAGATAAGAGCTATGAACCGTCTAAAAAAGAACATAACCGTTCGCTTTTTCTCAATAGAAGCTCAAGACAGCTTCTTCAGCAACTTTGTTACGAATTTTGTTGCAAACAAAGAAAGTTCTCTTAGCTCTAGAATATTTAATTTAAGAACAAAAAAACATCTTATAAAGCTATCTGAAGAGCATTCAGCCTCAAAGACAACAGCCTATACCGTTACAGTGGTCAGGGAACGAAATACATGGCAAACAAAAGCAACCCGTGACGGAAAAATATCTGGCGTATCACTAAATCAAGGAATAATTGGTGACCCTTACTTCTTTTTTGTTATACCTAGCAAAAGAGTCTTATTGGGATTTACATCTGGCCCAAGTGGAAGTTTGAAAAGTGTAGGAAAAACGATGCTTGAACAGTTTAATAATGACCGGCTAGAGCAAATTAAATTAAACTTAATCCCTAAAGAAAAAGAATTTTACACTCTTAAGGAGCTACCTGAGTACAGCAGCCTTCACTTTAAAATCAACTCGTCCTCGCTAGCAGATATATCGGGTGATGCACCGCAGCTAATCAAGGACTTAAGCTCTGCCCCTTACATTGAAAACAATATGCAACTGTCTTTAGACCTCGAGCTCAACAGCTCATCAGAAAACCCTTTATCAAAAGATAACGTGATAGAAATAGTTGATTATTTGTCAGACCACGAAGGCTGCACAATCCTAAAAGTCAAAGGCGTCGATAATGAAGGCGCTCCAATTCACTTAGATTTCGGCAATGCATTCTTAAACTATAAAACAGAAATAAACACTCGGAATAAATTTATTGACGAAGATACATCAATAGATGTCCTCAGAAATGCATTACATGAATACCTAGAAATCGCTAACTAAAGAGCTCATCTAACTCTTTCTTTGTAATAGCATGTATTTTTTCCAGCCTGTTAGCATTGAGAAGATTAACCAAGTCCCTCGAAGTCTCTATTGCTTCAGCAGCTGATACTTTTTCATCAATCTCTTTTGCCGCCTCTCTTGAAAGCCCCATATTAATCATATTAATCATTCGATCATCTGAAGCGCCTATCTCAATAAAAGAATGCAGTTTAACATTAGACAATTCAACGCCCCTAGCAGCTAAAACAGAATTTAACAGCACTTGATAACACTTCAAAGAATTTGATAAACGAAATCTAATATCATTGTTAATTACTTTAATAACATTTCTTACGGATGTATTAACACTCCCCGGACTTTTAAAATTCTCCTCAGCACAACTCACATCCCACTCTCTTTGCTCTGATATCATTTCCTTAAGGCTATCTCCCTGAACCCACTTTCTTGTAATCACGCATATATGCTTTAACGTATAGTTTTCAGTAGGTATATATACACCAAACTCATTCAACTTATCACAAATCCTAATCAGCGCCTCATACAGGTCAGGAGATTTTGGATGGGGCAAAACCCACTCCCTAAAACTCTCTTGCTGACCAAGAAAATCAAATAGCTTATTTTGCTGAATATAACCAACCGTTGGGTTAGCTTCTAACGTAAAAGACGCAACTTTCAAATCATTATGCGCAGCTTCAACTTTGCTTCTTAGAAAATCTTTATCTCCTGAATTAAGAGTTAATTCTTCTGCATTTAGAGTTTGCTCTAATTTATTAGTAGAAAACTCTTTAATCAACTTATTCGCAATCGTATAAAACCGGAATTGATCCTTATCTGAGTGAGATATTCTACCTTCCAATGCATTAATAACACTGCCAAACTCTTCATTTAAAGATTTGAAGTAAGTAGGAATCTTTTTTCCCTCTTCTGGCTCATCATCAAAATAGTCCTTAAAAAGCCACGTATCAGGTTCAACAAGAAAAATATTTCCCGAAAAGTGTTCTAACATCCTCCCTGCTCGCCCTGTAATATTATTGATCTTAACGTCATCAACACGCTCAGAAGGGTTATGCATAACAAGGTTTGCCGGATTCTTAAGGAAAAGGTTTTTTGCTGGTAAATTCACACCCTCAGCAAGAGTGCTTGTGCAAGCAATATATTTAATATCATCATTCTTCACCAAGTTCTCCACCATAACACGCACCGAGCCTGGCAAAGGGCCATAATGAAAGGCAACGCCCTTTCTTAAATTATTGGCCAGTGAGAACTCCTCATGTATAAACTCTCCAATATAATCTGCTGCTTCTTCCAACAACGGAGTGACTTCGAAATCTGTAATTCTATCAGCAATGGCATTCGCAACATCTTCACAGTGATCCGTTTTATTCCGGTAAATAATATTACTCTGCCCCTTACCTAGTCTACATACAATATCTGCAAGATTCTTTTTACTAAACTCTTTTGGAATGCTCTTCACGTTGGTTGAGTTATGCCTAGACAGAACAAGATTTCGCCCTTTGGGAACTACCGACATGATAACTTTCGCAACAGGAGAGGTTTGTGTTATTTCTTTCTTAAAATCAATACCTTTAAAAATCGTAGAAAAAGAATCTTGATAATTTGGAGAAGGCATGCTGATTATCACTTGAGGGTAACTATCTTCAAGCATTTTTTCGATTGTTAGATGAAGAAAAACCCCTCTGCTTTTGTCTGAAATATTATGAGCTTCATCGATGAACAAATAGTCAAAGTAGACATCTCCATGAAGCAGGATTTCATGGAGACGCTCTTGAGTCATTACAAAAAATGTCTTTTCTCCAAAACCTCCTTCTTTCGGGACAGTACATATTTCTATCTGATCTTCGCAATCATAACCCTTCGCAAGTTCATATATCTTACTAGCGACCTCAGATATCAAGGCGCGAGTGGGAACAACTATAGCCGCGAAAGAACCATCACTTTTAACAACCTTTTTTAGCAAATAGCTCAATATAATATGCGTCTTACCCGCAGAGGTTGGCGCAGAAGTAATTACATCCTGATCTGAAGTGAGATCATCCCACAGTGATCGCTGGTAATCAGTCAAAGGAAAATTAAGCTCTTCAACTGAATTCAAGCTTTCCCTAAATTCAATTTGAGCTTCAGAGTAAAAATCATATCTGTAATTGAGTTCTGGATATCGCTTAGTAAGCAGCCGTATATTTGGAAAGTTTCCAGAATTGGCGAACATACTATGTGCAATTGGCACAATATCTGGATGTTCGTCTGCACACAAATCTAAAAGCATAGAAAGAAGGACAGCACCTTCATTTATCAGCGCCTTGCTTTCCGCTTGATAAAAAATTTGTGCAGATGAAACAAGCTTTTTAACCTCGCTTCTTTCTAAGCTATTTCTATCACCAGTTAATGCCTGAACGTATAAACCAAAGAGAGAAGCACTAGCATTTTTATACCCCTCACTTTCTTTTATATTATTTGCCAGCTTACTTACGAAATTACTCATTCTTTTATCCCCATATGCTCAATGAATCCGGCAACCAACTCATCAACACAAGAAAAGGGAAGCATTAATAAAGCAGTTTCATCAACTGTCATTCCGTGTAGTTCAACCTTGGAGAAAAAATCAGATATATACTCTCCAGAAACCTTTTTATATTTTTCTATAAATTCATCTTCTGACGAAGCGCTCGATATTATCTCAGGTTCAGAAAACCCGATAAAACAAGGCGAATGAATAACGTCTGAAATATCATCACCATCAAAGGGATTTAGGGTATTTAATAGCTCCTCCTCTAGAACTTCGTTTATATTTGGAAAATCCATATAACTATCTAAAAGATCAAACTCTTCTTCATACTTACCTTTGGCTTTTTTAATCGAGTCAGCTGCATCCGTCGCTGCAGATTTAAATTTCTTATAAAGTTTTGACTCTCCTAAATAAAGTCTAATTTTTCCATCATGAAATTGACAATGTACAGCATCTGCTCCAAAAACTGGCATTTTCCTATTTGTCTTCAGTGAAACTTTACTCAGAATCTTTGGTGCCCGTATGTAGACGTCCAGAAGTGTAAAAAGTATAAGCTCACCAAGCTCTCCCTTGGCCGTATGCTTACTAAGCTTACGAATGGCCTTATCAAAAAGCTCTTCGGCAGAACTACTATTCTTAATACCCAGTTTCTTTTCAATTTCTGAGCATGAAAAAACAAAGTTATATAATATTCCGTCTTTTATCTTGTCAAAAAAATCGGAATAACAGCTAACGCCACCATCAATTGGAAGATAAACCAATAATGTTTGGATTTCTCTTCCGTCTGCAAGGGTGAACGAAACGTCAACTTCTTTAAGAACATCTCTAATCTCTGATGCATTTTTTAATTGAGGTTGAAGTTGGCAATCCATTATTTTTTAAATTCCTTAGTAAAATAGGTGAAAATTGTAAAGCACTCTAGATTTATAAGTATCAACGTCCGCTTTGGGTCGAAAGCCGACCAACTAGTTTTATATAACAACTAACTCCGTGGCCCAATACAAATATCACCTCAACCAGTATCAACACCACCTTTCACTTGTTCAGCATAGTTCCTCACCAAAGCAAAAAATTGCGCCAGCTCAATTATTGTCCAGACACCGCCACATTGTCACCGCCCAAACACCGCCTTGGCGCTAATCATTACCTATTGGCAGGCCAACCCCTAACCAACCATTAAAGTCAGCTCAAGCGAGTTAAGGGAAGATTTGAGGCAACACACACCCATTTGGGTGTTTTAGGGAGGTCAAATAAAAAGGAATGGCTTCGAACGAAGCAAATACAGAAAAACGAGCCAGCGCAGCCGCAGAACAGGGGGCCGAATTCTTTGAAAAATTTGGACTTAATACGGACTTAAGTTACAGACACAAAAAAGCCCGCTTAAGTAGCGGGCTTCTAAGCTACTGATTTAACAGTATTTTTCCTGGCGAATAGCTAACCTTGAGCCTATTAGTTTTAACGCAAATTTGAGCACTCCCGACCAGTGCTTGGCCGGAATTGATTGGGGCCATCCATGGCCCCAACCCTACGGGCGCCCGTCCGGGCGTCCAAATTCGTTCCAGACGAATTTGTGAACCGAGGTCTAAGAACAAGGTCCGACCACTCCGGCCAGGCATAAAAAAAGGCCACCCGATAGGGTGACCTTTTCTTTTGTCTGGTCGGAGTGGCCGGATTTGAACCGACGACCACCACACCCCCAGTGTGGTGCGCTACCAGGCTGCGCTACACTCCGAATAGTTCGCATATATACGCGAGGCGCACATAATACGGATTAGAGGGGTTTATGCAAGAGGGTTTTAGGTCTTGAGGACGATAAGTACTTCTTCCAGGTCTCGAATCATGTCTTTTACTATTTGGCCCAGGCTCTCGTCTTCTTCGGTTTTGCCCTCTCCGCTCATTTGCTGGCGAGCACCGCCGATGGTGAAGCCCTGATCGTAGAGTAGAGAGCGAATCTGACGAATGGTGAGTACGTCGCTGCGCTGATAGTAACGACGGTTTCCACGGCGTTTAACGGGCTTTAGTTGGGGGAATTCCTGTTCCCAATAACGTAATACATGCGGTTTTACCGCACATAACTCGCTGACTTCTCCAATGGTGAAGTAGCGCTTGCCAGGAATTACGGGTAATTCGTCGTTATTACTCGGTTCCAGCATACGCCTCAACTCGTGCCTTTAGTTTCTGACCAGGCCGAAATGTTACCACTCTTCTCGCTGTGATAGGTATTTCCTCACCCGTTTTGGGGTTTCGCCCTGGCCGTTGTTTTTTATCGCGCAGGTCGAAGTTGCCAAAACCGGACAATTTCACCTGTTCGTTGCTCTCCAGAGCGTTTCGAATCTCTTCAAAAAAGAACTCAACCAGTTCTTTCGCCTCTCGCTTATTGAAACCGAGCTCTTCGTAGAGGTTCTCGGCCAAATCTGCTTTAGTAAGCGATTCGGTATCGTTGTTATCTAAGACTGGCATCAAACTCTTCCTCAAGCTGCTTAACGATCGCAGCTACCGGAGTATTCACTTCTTCTTCGTTAAGAGTGCGGGAAGGATGCTGAAAGGTCAAGTTAAAAGCAAGACTTTTTCTTTTAGGATCAATGCCTTCGCCGCTATATACGTCAAACACCTTTAAGTCCTTCAGGTAATCGCCTGCGCTCCCTCGAATGGCTGCATCCAACTCGCTGGCATTGACGCCCTTATCTACAAGAATAGCCAAGTCACGACTAACTTCGGGGAATTTTGACAGAGATTTGAAGGTCGGTACATTGGCCGATATCACCTTTTCGAAGTCCAGTTCGAACACAAATACTGATTTTGTGATGTCCAGCTCTTTAAGAAGCTGCGGGTGCATGGCTCCCACGTGCCCGGCCAGCTCACCATCAATAAGAATTTCGGCACATTGCCCAGGGTGCAAGGCATGGTGCGCGCCCGGTTTGAACACTACTGGCTTGGATGTAAGCGCCAGTATGGATTCTAAATCGCCTTTGATGTCGTAAAAATCCACTTCGTCTTTCGCGGCGGTCCATCCGGTAGTATCCCGTGCACCATAAACGAGCCCGGCAATTCCGGCGGTTTGCTGCAGGCCCTCGCTGCCCGGTACAAAGCGCAAACCTTTTTCAAACAGTCGAACCCGGCTGTGCTGGCGGTTTATGTTACGGCGCAGGGCTTCTACCAGCCCCGGTACCAACGATGTGCGCATAACGCTCATATCCGCACTGATGGGGTTTACTAGCCCAACGGCCTCTAGTGTGGTGTCTCCGGCGAAGAGGGCGTGAACTTTGGGGTCGATAAAGCTGTAGGTAATAACCTCCTGGTAACCACGGCCAACCAACTGGCGGTTAATGCGATCTTCCGGTAACGCGCGTTCTGATAACACCGGTAGATGCGCTGGCACTCTCATTTCCGTTGCGGGAAGCTTGTTATAGCCGTAGATACGGGCCAGCTCTTCTAGCAGGTCTGCTTCTATGGTGATATCAAAACGGTAACTGGGAATGGAGAATTGCCACTCTGTCGCGGATTGGCTGATGAGGCCTAAGCCGAGGCGAGTGAGGATATCCTCTACTTCTGCGTCGGGAATGGCAAAACCCAGGCCGGACTCTATTCTTGATTTTTTTAGCCTTACGCTAACAGGCTTGGGCAGGTCGTCCACCAGCTCCTCACAAACCACCGGGCCGGCTTCACCACCAACAATATCGAGTATTAGCTGGGTGGCCCGCTCCAGCGCCTGCTGCGGCCCCTGATAATCCACACCGCGCTCAAAGCGATGTGATGAGTCGGTATGCAGGCCATAGGAGCGCGCTTTACCGGAAATGGCTACAGGGCTAAAGAAAGCACTTTCTAAGAAGATATCTTTTGTTTCTGCCGTGACAGCGCTTGGCTCGCCGCCCATAACACCCGCCAATGCCACTGGGCCGCTGTGATCCGCAATGACTAGCGAACCGGTTTTCAGTTCAATTTCCTGGCCGTCCAGCAAGCACAGTTTTTCTCCTTGCTCCGCCATTCTCACACGTATGCCTTTGTCCAGCTTGGCAAGGTCGAAGGCATGCATCGGCTGGCCGAGTTCCAGCAGGAGGTAGTTGGTGATGTCTACCACGGCATCAATGGAACGAATGTCGCTGCGGCGCAAACGCTCTTGCAACCACTGGGGGCTGGGCTTGCTCACGTCAATATTTTTGATGACCCGGCCAAGGTAGCGAGGGCAAGCACTGCCCGCCTCAAGGCTTATTGGAAAGGTGTCGTCACATACTGGCTCTACTGCTTCGATTGCGGGCGCCTCTACGTCAGCCCGGTTAAGCACTCCCGCTTCACGGGCTAGCCCTTTAATACTCAAGCAGTCGCTGCGATTGGGCGTGAGGTCCACTTCTATCAGCGTATCGTTTAAGTCGAGCAGCTCGCGCAAATCCATACCCACTTGCGCGTCTACTGGCAGCTCCCATAAGCCACTGTCGTCGTCGCCGGCTTTTAACTCGGTCTGACCACAGAGCATGCCGAAGGATTCAACGCCGCGCAGTTTGGCCTTTTTTATTTTAAATGGCTTTCCGTCTTCACCTGGAGGCAAACTAGCGCCCACCAATGCAAACGGAATTTTTATTCCGGCGCGGGCGTTTGGCGCACCGCATACAACTTGCCTGGTACCACTGGAGTCACCTGCAACCTGACAAACACGCAGTTTGTCTGCGTCTGGGTGCTGTTCGGCTGACAATATTTCACCCACCACAATGTTGCTAAACTCACCCGCTACCGGCTCAAGGCCATCCACTTCCAGGCCAGCCATGGTGAGCTGCTCCGCTAATTCTTCGGTAGTAACACTCGGGTTTACCCAGGTTCGTAACCAGGATTCACTGAATTTCATATGCTCGGCTCGTTGTGTGCGAGTTTGCTCAGCTCGCTTCGTTTTTTAGTATGATTAAATGTTAAAAATTCGGGGTTTTTATGTCGCCTCGGGAGCGCTGCGCTGCTGGAGCGGGCTTCGCCCTTCTGGGGCGCGGCGCTTCGCTTGCTGCTGGAAAAAACAAGTTCTCCCAGAAAAACCGTAATTGCCAGCTCTCGCCTAACTCGCCCAAGGAAACAATCGTAAACTCAAGAGCGCTCGTTTCTCTCGCTGCGGGAGCGCTGCGCTGCTGGAGCGGGCTTCGCCCTTCTGGGGCGCGGCGCTTCGCTTGCTGCTGGAAAAAACAAGTTCTCCCAGAAAAACCATAATTGCCAGCTCTCGCCTAACTCGCCCAAGGAAACAATCGTAAACTCAAGAGCGCTCGTTTCTCTCGCTGCGGGAGCGCTGCGCTGCTGGAGCGGGCTTCGCCCTTCTGGGGCGCGGCGCTTCGCTTGCTGCTGGAAAAAACAAGCTCTCCCAGAAAAACCGTAAACACCCGCTTTTATCCAGAAGCTTGCAAAGCAAGCGCTCCAGCAGCACCAAAGGTGCGCTCCAGAAGCCTGCCCAGCAGGCGCTCCAGAAGGCCGCTTTGCGGCCGCTCTCTATTCTTCTAATTAAACTGTTTTAGAAAATCCAGATCATTTTCAAAAAACATTCGCAAATCATTAACCCCGTAACGCAGCATTGCTAAGCGCTCAACACCTAAGCCGAAGGCGAAGCCGGTGTATTTTTCTGGGTCTACACCACTGGAGGTAAGTACGTTTGGATGCACCATGCCGCAGCCACCAACTTCCAGCCAGCCTGTTTTACTGGATTCCCATTGAATATCAAATTCAGCAGAAGGCTCTGTAAAGGGGAAGAAGGATGGACGGAAACGCACTTCCAACTGTTCATTTTCAAAAAATACGCGCAGAAATTGCACGATGGTGCCCTTTAGGTCTGCAAAGCTCACAGCATTATCGATAACCAGCCCTTCCACCTGATGAAACATTGGTGTGTGGGTCATATCGGAATCACAGCGATAAACGCGGCCGGGGCATATGATATAAATGGGCGGCTGCTTGTTTTCCATCACCCGCACTTGCACCGGTGAGGTATGGGTACGCAGTACATGGTCATCATCGATATAAAAGGTGTCGTGCATGGCACGCGCGGGATGATGGGGCGGAATATTCAGCGCATCGAAGTTGTGGTAGTTATCTTCAATTTCCGGGCCTTCGGCAACTTTGTAACCCACATTGGAGAATATTCTTTCAATGCGATCCAGTGTTCGGGTTACCGGGTGTAAGCCACCGATATCTGAAGCGCGGCCATTTAAGGTTACGTCGATGGTTTCCGAAGCCAGCTTTTCTTCAATGGCAGCCTTCTCCAGCTGGCTTTTACGCAGGTTGATTTCTTCCTGCACGCTTTGTTTGGCTTTATTAATTTCTGCACCGGCAGCGGGCCGCTCTTCTGGGCTTAATTTACCCAGGGTTTTCATAAAGGCTGTTATAAGGCCTTTCTTGCCAAGATAGTTAACTCGCACAGTATCCAGCGCTGCAAGATCCTGTGCTTCTTTAACAAGATTTATCGCTTCGATGGTTAATTCTTTTAAATTTTCCATAAATAAATGCGGAACGTTCGCTTCGCTCTCTGCTGGACGGCCTGCCAGGGCAGGCCCGGGATTCTGGAGCGCTTGTTTGCGGCGGCTACCGAATAAGCGCCCAGATGTTTTTATAATCTATATTTTTTTGTACCAAGTACAAAATAAAAGGGAAGTGCCGAAGCGCTTCCCTTTTAAAGGTTTGCAAATCCAATACGATGGATTTATGCAGCCATAGCTTCTTTTGCCTTGGAAACGATAGCGGCAAATGCCGGCTTGTCGTGAATAGCCAGGTCGGCCAAAACACGACGGTCCAATTCAATATTAGCTTTTTTCAAACCAGCGATCAGACGACTGTAGCTCATACCTTCTGCACGAGACTGTGCATTAATACGAGTAATCCACAATGCGCGGAAGTTACGCTTTTTATTGCGACGGTCGCGATAAGCGTACTGACCAGCTTTGATCACTGCCTGCTTGGCCACTCGAAATACGCGCGAACGCGCTCCGTAGTAACCTTTTGCTGCTTTTAAAACTTTTTTGTGGCTACGGCGGGCCACCACACCACGTTTTACACGGGCCATATTAATTCCTCATTAAATTTGTGTGGGGGCCAACTACTTGGCGCGCAACATACGATCAACGGATGCTACATCGGCTGCATTCAGTACACTTGTACCGCGCAACTGACGCTTCCGCTTGGTCGTCATTTTGGTAAGGATATGGCTTTTAAAAGCGTGCTTGTGCTTGTAACCAGAAGCAGTCTTTTTAAACCGCTTGGCTGCACCACTGTGTACTTTAGCTTTTGGCATTTTACTTCTCCGATAATTGAGCCGAAGCCCAGGGTTTTACTTTGGAGCCAACTAGGCAAGCTAAGGGCCTGAAGGCTCGAGAAGCGATTAATGTTTACATCGCTTTTTATCACCCTTCCCGCTATTGCGAGAAGGGTAGATTCTATTTAAGGAGAGCGCTGCGCTCGCTTCGGGACTGCAAACACAATCGCTGGCGCTCTAGCCTTTATCTAATAAAGAGACTTACTTTCTCTTTCTGGGGGCCATAACCATTATCAGCTGCCGCCCTTCCATCTTGGGATACTGCTCTACAGTGGCTAATTCTTCCAGATCTGTTTCGATGCGCTTCATCATCTCCATGCCCAGTTCCTGGTGAGCCATTTCTCGGCCACGGTAGCGCAGGGAAACTTTGACTTTATCGCCATTTTCGATGAAACGCGATACGTTGCGAAGCTTAACGTTGTAATCACCCTCTTCCGTACCCGGGCGAAATTTCATTTCTTTTACTTGCTGCTGCTTTTGCTTTTTCTTGGCTGCAGCCTTCTGCTTTTTCAGCTCGAAGAGATGTTTGCCATAGTCCATGATTTTGCAGACGATGGGCTCGGCATCAGCCGCTATTTCGACCAAATCCAAACTGGCTGCCTGCGCTGTAGATAGCGCTTCAGCTATTGGTACGATTCCCACTTGTTGCCCGTCTGCGCCGATAAGGCGTACTTCTTTTGCTTCTATCTGTTCGTTAATAGTCGCTTTCTTTGAACGCCCTTTGGCTGATTCACGATTGTTAATAGCCTATCTCTCCTCACGTTATTAATCGGTATCCAGTGTCTCTTATGATGCAGCTATAAGGCTCACAGGCATTTTTGCTGTTTGTATCACAGCTAAACGATAGTTAAAGCCTGCCACGCTTGGCAACTGCGTCTGCCAAGAGTGTAGCAAAGTCATCAACGGAGTATGTTCCCAGGTCTTTGCCTTCGCGAGTTCGCACGGCGACGGTGTTGTTTTCCATCTCCTGATCGCCAACGACCAGCAAATAAGGAACCTTCTGGATGGTGTGCTCGCGGATTTTAAAGCCGATCTTCTCATTTCTCAAGTCAGTATGTGATCGGAAGCCCTTGTTTTGCAGGGATTTCGCAACTTTTTGTGCATATTGCGCCTGATTGTCTGTGATATTGAGCACAACCGCCTGCTCTGGAGCCAGCCAGGGCGGGAAAGCGCCCTCATAGTTTTCGATAAGAATGCCGATAAAGCGCTCAAATGAACCGAGTATCGCGCGGTGCAGCATTACCGGCGTTTGCCGTGACCCATCTTCTGCCACGAATTGCGCATCCAGGCGCCCAGGCATGGAGAAATCCACCTGAATCGTGCCACACTGCCAGACCCGGCCAATGCAATCTTTGAGGGAAAATTCGATCTTGGGGCCGTAGAAGGCGCCTTCTCCTGGCAATAATTTGTAATCCAGCGCTTTTGCTTCCAGGGCATCTTCCAATGCTTTCTCGGCTTTATCCCAACCTTCATCGCTGCCCACCCGCTGTTCAGGGCGTGTTGACAGGCGAATAAGCACTTCATCAAAACCGAAGTCTTTGTACACCTCGTAAAGCAAATCGGTAAATATGGAGACTTCGTCCTGGATCATTTCCTCGGAACAGAAGATATGCGCATCGTCTTGCACAAAGGCGCGCACGCGCATAATCCCCTGCAAGGTGCCCGAAGCCTCGTTGCGATGACAGGAGCCAAACTCCGCCAGTCGCAAAGGCAGCTCTTTGTGGCTGCGCAGGCCCTGGTTGAATACCTGGATATGACAAGGGCAATTCATGGGCTTAACGGCGTAATCTCGGGACTCGGACTCCACTGTAAACATGTCATCGCGGAACTTGTCCCAATGACCGGATTTTTCCCACAGGGTTTTATCAACCACCTGGGGTGTTTTTATCTCCTGGTAGCCGTTATCGCGCTGTACCTTGCGCATGTATTGCTCTATCTCGGTGTATACCGTCCATCCTTTTGGATGCCAGAACACCATTCCCGGCGCTTCTTCCTGAAGGTGGAACAGGTTAAATTTCTTGGCCAGTTTTCGGTGGTCTCGCTTCTCGGCTTCTGCAAGCCGATTCAAATGCGCCTTCAAATCTTTTTTGTTGGCCCAAGCGGTGCCGTATACACGCTGTAGCTGCTTGTTACTGGCATCGCCACGCCAATAAGCGCCGGAAACGCGCATCAACTTAAAATAGTGACAAAAACGCATGTTAGGCACGTGAGGGCCGCGGCACATATCCACATATTCTTCGTGATGGTACAAGCCAGGCTGGTCGTCGCGGCTTATATCCCGCTCCAGAATTTCCTGCTTGTAGATCTCCCCTCGTGCTTTGAAGACATCCACGGCTTCCTGCCAGCTGACCTTTTTCTTGATCACATCGTAATCTTTTTTGGCTAACTCCAGCATGCGCTGCTCTAGCGCTTCTACATCCTCATCGGTGAGGCGGTGCTCAAGATCGATATCGTAATAAAAGCCGTTTTCAATTACCGGCCCAATGGCCATTTTGGCATCTGGCCAGAGTTGCTTTAAGGCATGACCAAGCAGGTGAGCGCATGAGTGACGCAACACTTCCAAGCCAAGCTCATCTCTGCTGGTAACAATAGTTAACTCGGCATCGTTGTGGATGATGTCGCTGGCATCTGCTGGCTCGCCATTAATCAAGCCAGCAATGGTAGCTTTGGCTAAACCAGGGCCAATATCGCTGGCTACGTCCAGTACTGATACAGGCTTAGGAAACTCACGTTTGGAGCCATCGGGAAGTGTAATTACAGGCATATTTGCACCTTTTGCTCAGTGGTGACCCACACCAAGGGCCACGTGAATATTTTGCCGGTTATTTTACCAGCGGCTGGGGCTGTACTGAGTCTATCGCTAGACCTATACAATGACAGGCGCGGCATTATATAGATAAGCAAGAACCATATAAAGCAAAGTAAAAAAGAGTAAGGCAAAGAATGAAGGAAGCATTAAATGAATTTATTAACACTTTTATAAAATTTAGGCCCTTAAGCACAAGCAAGACTGGTTGACTGTGATGTAAAAGCCCTTAAGATGCAGCCTCGCGTTTTAAGTTGCTACACAGAGGACCAATGAGCACTCTCAAGGAAAAGCTGTTAACACGTACTACCCTCATTTCCCTTACCGCAAGCCTGTTGCTTACGCCAAGCATTCAAGCGCAAGCGGAACCTTGGGTGCAAGCTGGCGATGAGAGAACACGCCACCACCTACAAATACTCGCAGACTCAGGCAAAGTTAAGATCCCCCTCACCACGTGGCCACTGATGTGGAGCGGAGTGAAAAAGGGGCTGGACGTGATTCGTGTTGAAGAGCTGAGTGAAACTGAGCTGTGGTCCTATCGCTATTTACGCCATCAACTGGAACGCAGTATGAGAGTGGCAGAAGCCAGTATTCGACTGCACGCCAACGCCAACCCGGCCTACGCATTTACTGATTTCAGCAACGATTTTAGGGAAGGCCACGAGGCCCGCGCCGCGTTGGCTCTCAATGGCAATACGTTTTCAATCAAGCTTCAAGGCAGCTACCTCAACGAACCACTAAGCGGCACAAGCTCCCGCTATGACGGCTCCTATGCAGCCATTACTTGGAGTAATTGGGTATTGGGTGTTGGGGCAATCGAACGTTGGTGGGGCCCGGCTTGGAGCGGCAGCACCATTCTTGGCAATAACGCACGCCCGGCGCCGGGTTTATTTATGCAACGCAAAGATACCTCTGGTGGCACATTCGGCAGCTGGGACATCAACCTGTTTATTAGCGACCCGGCAGACGACAATTTTGATGAAGACGCCAAATTCGCGGGCGCTCGCCTGAGCTATAAGCCCATCAGAGCATTGGAAATGAGCCTGAGCGCAACAGAAATTCTTGGCTCGGTGCGGGAAGAAGAAGTACAAGAGGTTGCATTATCAGATGAGGCAGAGCTACCGGCGATAACTATAGCCACCCCTGATACAGAAACCGATATTGATGCAGATACCTCCGAAACACCACCGCAAATTATCGACATAAAACAGAATAACCGAATGCTCTCCTTCGACTGGCGTTTAAGCCACGCCGTTAAGAATATTCAGCTGGCCCTTTACCAGCAGATCAGCAGGCGCAGTGCCGCGGAAGAAGAGGTTTTTGGTGGTGAAGAAGCTGAGCTTATTGGCATTGAAATGGGCAACATGATTGCAGGGCTAAACTCCCGCTTTGCTCTGGAATACCAAGATACCCGCAACGGCGAGCTGTCCATTTTCGATCACTCGTTCTACAAAAGCGGCTACCGCCACTACGGTAGAAATATGGCAACCACCATTGATACGGCCTCCACAAGCATTTCACTCTCGGCAGATCACTACTTTGCCAGTGGCCATCAATTCAGCTGGCGACTAGGCACAGCGGAATTAAACGACGATAATATCAACCTGACACCACCGGCGGGTCATGTTTACGGCCCAAAAAGCCAATCGGTGGATTACGCCAGTGTCACCTACAAAATTCCAATCAATAATTTGGTGCGTACGGATTTAAGGCTGCAACATATGAGTGAAGCCATCTCCTTTGCTGATGAAGAAATTTCCAGCGGCGGTCAGATAGTGGTTAATATCGAATTCTAACTAGAACCCTCAATCCAATTTTCAGTTACCTTCATGATTAAATACAGCACTAGACCTATTGTTAAACCGTTCTCCAAACTATTGTGTTTTGTTATTGCACTGGTGTTGTTTAACACTGCACTGGCACAAGGCTTTACTCCCACCCAGGCACAAATCGAGCAATTTAAGAGAATGTCGCCGGCGGAACAACAGGCTCTGGCCAGCTCCATGGGTATAAACCTGGACGATTACGCGGCCCTGCTGGGAGGTTCCGGCAATACCAATGCAAATCAAAATCAGTTTGAAAAGGAAGTGAGCGGCCCGCGCACGCGCGACCCGCAAGGCAAGGCTGATGGTGATGAGTCTGAGCTGGAAAGAAATGCGCAACTTGCGGTTGATGAGCTCAGTTTAGAAGAAGACAAAGAAGTGGATGCCCTTAACGAAGAGCTGGAATTGTTTGGCTACGACATATTCCAGTTTGGAGCCGACGCCTTTACACCGGCTACAGACATTCCCATACCTACCGATTACGTACTGGGCCCTGGCGATACACTGGTTATTCAACTGTTCGGCAAGGAAAACAACACACACACCTTAACCATCGACAGAGACGGCCAAGTGATGTTCCCTAACATCGGCCCGGTTACCTTGGCTGGCCTTAGCTTTTCTCGTGTATCCGCCAAAATTGAAGAAGTGGTAGGCAAGCAGATGATAGGCGTGCAAAGCTCAGTCACCATGGGTGCACTGCGCACTATTCGAATATTTGTGCTTGGCGATGCGAATGTACCCGGCTCCTATATTGTTGGCTCACTATCCACCATGACCAATGCCATTTTTGCTTCTGGTGGTGTGACTAAAATCGGCTCGCTGCGCAACATACAACTTAAGCGTGCAGGCAAGCTCATCACCACTCTGGACCTTTACGATTTGCTTTTAAAAGGTGACACCAGCAGTGATGTTCGGCTACTGCCAGGCGATGTTATTTTTATTCCGCCTATTGGTAAAACCACCGGTATTGCCGGGGAAGTAAAACGGCCTGCAATCTACGAGTTGCGCGGCGAGCAAAGTGTTGAGCAAGTACTTAAACTGGCTGGCGGTTTGCTGCCTACAGCCTACGTACCGGCTTCTCGTATCGAACGCATTCTGCCCGAAAGTGGCGAAAAAACACTGGTAAACCTGGATTTATCCACCAGAAAAGGCCGAACCTTTAAAGTGCAGGATGCTGATGTTATCCAGATTTTCTCCACCCTGGACACCATGCGCGATATTGTAAAGCTAGAGGGCCATGTGAAGCGCCCCAGCGGTTTTGCCTGGCGACCCAATATGCGCTTTACCGATATCGTAATAGACGTGGATGACTTGCTAAGTAACCCAGATATTGAGGTTGGCGTTATCCAAAGAGAACGCAAAGATACTCGCAAAATAGAAGTTATTACATTCTCGCCCAAACTGGCATTTGCAAATCCAGGCACCCACCACAACCCGCTGCTTGAATCTCGAGATACCATTACCCTGTTCGACTACACCACCGATCGCAGTGAGCTCTTACTGGAGCTTCTGGCACGCCTGGAAACACAATCGAATATTTTTGAGCGTCAACAGACTATTGAAGTAACCGGTAGCGTTCGTTTCCCAGGTAAATACCCTCTCGCGCGTGAGATGAACGCCCGAGACGCCATTGCCCTTGCGGGAGGGCTGACCGAAGCAGCACTTGGCACATCCGGTGAGATTACCCGCTACGACTTAAACGAAGAACGCTCTACCATTGTGATGCATATCGATCTGGATATGCGCCTGGATAATCCCATCTTGCAAGCCGGGGATACCCTTCGCTTGAAGCAAGTGCCGCTGTGGCAGAAAAAAGAATCTATCACGCTGCTGGGTGAAGTTGTGCACCCTGGCGCCTACTCTATTCTGCCTGGAGAGACCTTGATGGATGTGTTACACCGAGCAGGCGGCCTCACCCCTCACGCCTACTCCAAAGGTGCAGTATTTTCTCGTGAAGAGTTACGCCGGCTGGAAGAGGAAAGGCTGGCAGATTTGCGCGAAAAAATAGAATCCGAGATTGCCGCAGCCACCATTCAGGAAAGCAATCTTAAGAAAGCACCGGATGAAGAGCAAGCCGAGCAAATTCTGGAAAACATCGAGAAGGTCACCCCCCTCGGGCGCATGGTCATAGACCTACCGGCCATTATGAAAACCCCGGAAACCTTCGACTTCCAACTGGTGGATGGCGATACTCTCGAAATTCCCCGCTTTAAGCCCTCGGTGACGGTGGTGGGTGAAGTACAGTTCCCCACTTCACACTTTTTCGATAAAAAGCTATCGCTTAACGACTACATCGATCGCTCCGGCGGAACCAAAAACAATGCCGATAAAAAACGGATTTATATTGTGAAGGCAAATGGGCGCGTGTATCTGCCCAGTAATTCCGCCTGGTTTCGCTCCAAGGGCCATGCACTGGACCCCGGCGATACCATCGTTGTGCCACTGGATACCGACAGGGTGGATCGCATCACCATGTGGTCCAGCGTGACGCAGATGATGTATCAAGCTGCCTTGGGTATCGCCGCATTAAGCGCGTTTTAAAAATGTGTTTGCCGGGCTAAGCAAGGCCCATGTGAACATTTTGGCGTGATGAATGTAGGGTGGGCAATGCTCACCCTACAGTGATGCCCTCATATCTCGCTTATAAATAGATGCCTGCTAAGTGCAGCAAAACAGCCCATGCGCTAACCATCATTCAGCATAAGCTTTGCCCCCTTGCACTCGCCCCCAATTACTATAAAATACGCGCCCTTCCCGCTTGTTAGCGGGTTTGCCCTGTAGGACCATAGCTCAGTTGGTTAGAGCGCTACCTTGACATGGTAGAGGTCCCCGGTTCAAATCCGGGTGGTCCTACCAATTGCTTTTGATTAAATAAAAAACCAATAAAATCAAAGAGTTGAAATTTAATTAAAGCAGTTGACACATAAGAGACACATAAGTACCATACGCCCTCTTTTGGACGGGCATGCATGTCCATACCACTCCGCCTTAGCTCAGTTGGTAGAGCAAATGACTGTTAATCATTGGGTCGCTGGTTCGAGCCCAGCAGGCGGAGCCAAATAGATAAAAACCGCGTTCTTCTGAACGCGGTTTTTTTTCGTCCACGGTTTGAGCAACTTTTTTGCCTTTTAAATAAAGCACTGAGCCCTAAAATTGCAGGCCACGTTAAAAATCACCCTCTAAACAAAAAAAACCAGAGCCTAAGCTCTGGTTCTCGATAGATAAATTAGAAACACTTGGCTGGACTGGGCTAGGCTACTCGCCCAGCAAGCTTTGCAGAGTAGGCTCCATCTTTTCGGCCCATACGCCATAACTGGCAGCATTTAAATGCAGTAAATCCGGCATAACATCGCGGGATAGCTTGCCACCTTCACCCAGAAAGTGCTCATTAATATCCAGATAATAAACCGTTTTATTATCGGCAAAGTCTTTAATTAAGGTATTAATGGCAATGTTATTTACACGTGCGGGGTCGTCTGGCATTTCGCCGCGCGGGAAAATAGCCAGCAATAGTATTTTTGTATCTGGCAGTTTCTCCGCTAAAGCATCCAGTATTTTTCTAATACCATTTGCCACAAACTCAGGCTTCTCCATCCTATGGCCGGTATTGTTTGTGCCTATCATCAACACGGCTACCTTGGGTGAAATACCGTCTACCTCACCGTGGTTTAAGCGCCATAAAACGTTCTCTGTTCGATCACCACCATAACCAAGACTAAGGGCATTTCGGCTGCCGTAGTATTTATCCCACACCGCTTTGCCATCCCCTTCCCAACCCTGGGTAATGGAATCGCCGATGAACAATACATCCACATTACCTTGTTTAATGCGCTTTAGTGTCTCTTTATGTCGATCTTCCCACCAGCCTACGGCCCAATATTCATTGAGCTTTTCCGGGCTTATGGAGCGGGTTTTATAGTCTGGGCACGCTGTGTTTGGCTCACCTTCCAGTAGGAAGCGAATATTGGCTATTTCCACCTCGCCTTTACCTCCGGCACGCAAGGTGAACGGCGCGCTTACTGAGCTGAGATCATCGCCGTCATAAACGAAGCACGACACAGGAATACTCACTTGCTGCCAACCCTTGCCATTGTTCTGCCAGGCAAAATCGTTGAGGGATACAATGCGTTCGTTTTGAGACGATCGGTTGACTACAATTTCTATTCCCGCCTCCGCTCTGGCGACATCTTTAACATTTAGCTCAAAGCTCACCAGGCCTTGCTCCACAAAGCCACTTAAATCCAAAGGCTCGCCACCGCGCATGGTCAGCTCCGCTCGCCACGTTTCCTGCCAGCTAAAGCGCAGGGCATCCTCTTGCAGATCCTTATCCGCTGTTTGAATGCTTACATCGTTATCGGGTAGTTTGGCGAAGGCACCACTAAGAATCTGGTCACGTTCTGCGTTGTGAATATAGATATTCCAAGGCTGAATGGTTCTACCTACGTAAAAGTCGATATCCCCCACCTCGCCACTGTCCACACCCTCTACTTTCACCAATAAGCTTAAGGGGCCTTCCAGCTCGCTGGTGTAATTGAGGCCATAGCCTAATGCAAACAGTGGCTTATAGTTTTCATGATGAGGGTTTAACTTGGCCTGCAAGGGCGTATTGGGCCAGGAAAAAGACAGCGTTCCTTTAAAATCGTGATTCACAGAACCATCGGGTTTCGCCAGAATAAGATCTGCAATACCCTGCCCTTCGGAACCGGGTAACCAGGCGGCCACAAAAGCGGCAGACTGATTCATTTCCGGGTTCACCCACATGGGCCGCCCGGAAATAAACACTGCAACGATCGGAATACCCTGCTCGCTGAGCTTTTGCATCAACTTAAGGCTGCTCTTATGCCGCGGCTCAAACTCCAGGGTATTCAGGTCCCCATGGCCTTCTGCATAGGGGGTCTCGCCAAACACCACAATGGCAACGTCAGGTTTTTGCTGGTAACTGCCATCTGCTGAAAGTTCAACGCTGCCACCACTGGCTTCAGCTGCGTTTTTTATACCGGAATAAATGGAGGTGGCGCCAGGAAAACTATCATTGGTGTTACCCGTGCCCTGCCAGGTAACGCTCCAGCCACCCGATTGATTGGGGATGCTATTGGCTGCATTACCGGTTAATAAAATGTGCTGCTGAGGCTTAAGGGGCAGAATTTTATTATGATTTTTAAGCAGCACCAGGCTCTCGCGCACCGCCTGACGAGCCACTTCACGATGCGCTTTACTACCAACCACAGAAGTATCTAATGCTCCGGCGCGCTCAGAGGGTTTTTTATCAAACAAACCCGCACGAATTTTAACCCGCAGAATCCGGCCAACGGCTTGGTCAATTCGCGCCTCGGAAATTTCGCCAGATCGCACTTGCGCAAGAGTATTGGCATACATTGCTCGCCAATCGTAAGGCACCATAATCAAATCAATGCCCGCATTTATAGACTGCGCACAAGAATCGTTAGTACAGCCAGGAAGCTGGCCATGTCCGTTCCAGTCTCCCACCACAAGGCCGTCAAAACCCATTCGCCCGCGTAACTTATGAGTGAGCAGTTGTTTGCTGCCGTGCATTTTCTCTCCGTTCCAGGAGGAAAAGCTGGCCATAAGGCTTTGCACCCCATGGTTAATGGCTACCGGGTAACCTGGGTTGTGAAAATTCACTAACTCCTCTTCGCTGATACGTGCATCCCCCTGGTCATCACCCGCCAGGGTGGCGCCATCCGCCAGAAAATGCTTTGCCGTGGCAACCACATGGTACTCATCTAAAAAGTTGTCTTGCCCCACCGTTCCCTGCAAACCTTCCACCATGGCAGCAGAGTACTCTGCGACCAGTGCCGGGTTTTCTGAATAACTTTCGTAGGTGCGGCCCCACAAATCGTTTTGAGCCACTGCCAGGGTAGGCGCGAACACCCACTCAACACCGGTGGCTCGCACTTCCAGTGCGGTAAGCTCACCAATACGACGAATGAGCGCGGTGTTATTTGCTGCACCCAAGCCAATATTGTGGGGAAAAATAGTGGCGCCAATAAGGTTGTTGTGGCCGTGTACCGCGTCGGTGCCCCAAATAATGGGAATGGCCACAGAGCCATCCGAGCTATCCATAGACTCCTCATAAAAGCTATCTGCCAGGCGCAGCCAATCCTCTGCACTTGCATCGCTCTTACGGTAGGGCATCGAACCACCGCCGTTCAGCACAGAACCCAGGTGATACTTTTTAATGTCTCCCGGCTGCAAGCTTTGAATCTCGGCCTGCATCATCTGCCCTACTTTTTCCTCCAGGCTCATTTTACCCAAGAGCTGCTGAACCCTCGCTTCCACCTCGGTATGGCTGGCAAGCTCCGGGCTTTTGGCAAGCGGCCATTGCTCCAGAGCTGCGTCTTGACTTGCGGTTTTCTCAACTGGCTGCGGTGTGGCAGCAGGTTGCTGATCGCAGCCACTCAAAAAAAGTACACACAGGGGAATTAAGCCAAGGGAAAGGCGTTTTATTTGTTCAAGCATCGTTACATCCAATATTTTTTATCAGTATTTTTATTTATTATCGTTGGGCAAAAGGGCCAGCAGCGCCGTGGCAACGATCGAACTTATAATTTTTTCACAGGCGCGGTCAACAAATGGAGAGCTGTGCACGGGATTTTTGTTTGAGATTGCTCTACAAACGCCACAAACTCACACCACCGCGAGCAAATGCATCCCGGTCCATAATACCTTTTACATCCAGCACAGCGCCTCGCGGCGACAGCATCGACTGAACTTCCGCTAAGCTCAAACCAGTGAACGGCTCATGGGCAACGGTAATCACCAGCAGGTCTATATCTTTAATAGCGTCGAATCCGACAAGGTCCACACCGTATTCCATGCGTGCTTCTTCAACATCGGCGATGGGGTCATGCACCATCAGCTCTACCTCAAAGCTATTAAAGGTGTTAATTACATCGATTACCCTGGAGTTTCTCAGGTCTGGGCAATTTTCTTTGAAGGTTAGCCCCAGCACCGCCACCCTCGCCCCTTTTACACACTTGCCCGCGCGTGTGAGTTCAAGAATGCCTTTGTGGGCGATGAACTCGCCAACGCCGTCATTAATGCGTCGCCCCGCTAAAATAACATCCGGGTGGTAACCCAGCATTTCTGCTTTGTAGGTTAAATAGTAAGGGTCAACACCGATACAATGACCACCCACCAAGCCCGGTTTAAAAGGCAGAAAGTTCCACTTGGTTCCAGCGGCCTGCAATACATCCTGGGTGTCGATGTCAAGGCGATCAAACACCAGAGCAAGCTCATTCATCAGCGCAATATTGAGGTCCCGCTGAGTATTCTCGATCACTTTCGCAGCCTCAGCCACTTTGATACTTGCCGCCTTGTGAACACCGGCAGTAACAACAGAGCCGTACACAGCAGCAACAATATCGAGCACTTCTGGCGTTTGCCCGGAAACCACTTTGGTAATTTTGGTAAAAGTGTGCTCTTTATCACCAGGGTTGATGCGCTCGGGTGAATAGCCCAGAAAAAAATCTTCACCACACGTTAAACGGGATTCGGCCTCCAGAATTGGACCGCACTCCTCCTCAGTGATGCCTGGGTACACGGTTGATTCAATAACAACTATGTCTCCCTTTTTTAACTGATTGCCCAGCACGTGAACCGCCCTGTAAAGAGGCCGTAAATCCGGCTTTCGAGCTCTGTCTATAGGCGTGGGAACAGCGATTATATGAAAGTCTGCCTTAGCAAGATCCTTGGCATTATTGGTATATAGAATATTGCTCTCTGCCAACTCTTGCGCAGACACCTCCTGAGTGCGGTCTATTCCGCGCTGTAGCTCCTCGATGCGCTCACGCTTGACATCAAAGCCAATCACCTGCTGACATTTACCAAAAGCGACGGCCACAGGCAAACCAACGTAACCCAAACCAATGACAGAGATCTTTCGATTAATCATGCTACGCCCGTTGTAATTCTTATGGGAAGGAAGAGAAACAAGCAGCGCTTTTAGCCTAGGAAAATTTCGGCAATTAAAAGAAGCTACATACATTTCCACATATAGTAACAAAATAGCCCCTAAATGAGGGGCCTACAAGCCTAGCCTGAGAGGCGAACAATTACTGGGCACATTAAAAAGGGGGTTCCATCACCCCCTTTTCTGTATAACATTTGATCACGCCATGGGCAGCGATGTGCTTTCTAAGCACAAATACGCTTAATCACTGTTAAATAAATCCCGCGTATACACCTTCGCAGCAACATCTTTAATATCATCCACCATGCGGTTGGCAACAATCACATCACTTTGCGCCTTAAAGGCTGCCAGGTCATTGACCACAGGAGAGTTAAAGAAGGTTTCTTCTTCAAGCACGGGCTCATGAACAATTACTTGAATACCCTTCGCCTTAATACGCTTCATTACCCCCTGAATAGAGGATGCGCGAAAGTTGTCGGAGCCCGCTTTCATAATCAGGCGATATACCCCAACCGTTTTTGGCTGCCTGCGAATAATGGCGTCCGCCACGTAATCTTTTCGGGTACGGTTTGCGTCCACAATGGCGGCAATGAGGTTATTAGGTACTTCGTGATAATTCGCCAACAACTGCTTTGTATCTTTAGGTAAGCAGTAACCGCCGTAACCAAACGAGGGGTTATTGTAATGGCTGCCTATTCTGGGGTCTAAACACACCCCTTCAATAATCTGCTTGGTATCCAGGCCGTGGCTCTCTGCATAGGTGTCCAGCTCGTTAAAATAGGCAACCCGCATAGCCAGGTAGGTGTTGGAGAACAGCTTGATGGCCTCAGCTTCGGTAGAATCTGTGAACAAAATATCCACGTCTTTTTTCTCTGCACCTTCCGCCAGCAGACCCGCGAAAGTCTCTGCCCGCTGAGAGCGCTCACCAACAATAATGCGAGAAGGATGGAGGTTGTCGTACAAGGCTCGGCCTTCTCTGAGGAATTCCGGTGAAAACATCACCTGATCTGTACCCAATTGGGCCCTGACGTTTTTAGTAAAACCCACAGGAACGGTAGATTTAACCACCATGGTGGCCAGAGGATTAATGGCTTTTACATCTTGTATTACGCTCTCTACAGAGCGTGTATTGAAGTAGTTGGTTTCTACGTCGTAATCCGTTGGGGTGGCAATAATAACGAACTCCGCGCCTTGGAATGCGTCATTTTTGTCCAAGGTGGCCCGCAGATTAAGCTGCTTATTGGCTAAATAATCCTCAATTTCCGTATCAACAATTGGGGATTTTTTCTGGTTAATCATCTCAACCTTTTCCGCCACAAGGTCTAAGGCAACCACTTCATGATGCTGCGCCAAAAGAACCGCGTTGGAAAGGCCCACATAACCGGTGCCCGCTACTGCTATTTTCATGTTACCGCCTGTTTCCTTAACGTAATCGATGAGGGATTCTACCCCAGTGTGTTGCATGACAAAATGAATTTTTACTTAACATAGCGTTTGAATTCGCTGTTATAGCCCCTCTGAACAGGCTGAAGCCATTCCAAGGATTCCGGCGAGGCGGCAGGCTTAAGGTGAGTGTTATGGGCTGCAGAAAAACTGCGTACTACGGCGTGTTAGCTGTGCTGATAGACTGGCTAGGCCTGAGCGCCGATAACCCTAGACTATGGCGTTTGCGGGAGTGGGGGCTCATTCCCGCAGATGTGGGTGCCCTTCTTCTGCCCATACCTCTGTGCCTCAGAAATACCCTCTGGCCGTTTCTTTAGCGATGTTATGTTGGTTGCGCATCGACTCTACTCTTTTCTATTCTGCTCTACTCGCTATAAACCCTCGTGCTTCGACAGTAATAAAAACTTTGAGCCACCTCTATTTAGCGGGCGACTATACCTACGAAACATATTCAGCTTTGATCTAACATCCCTTTCACACAATTCCAAAAAGGTTAACCCTCTTGTTTCCTTTTTATGGCTTGGTACAAACAGCGCCAAATTAAGGTTTCAAAACGCTATTTTTTTTAATCCTCCGCTTTTCTAATTGTTGTTTCTCAAACCCTAAACTAGTCTTTGGCTTAGCTCTACACGGCTTGCTCTGCATACCTTTGCGACAATTTAAAAAATAAAACTATTGCAACTGCCCCATTCTTGGGGGGCTGTAGACACAAAGAACCTTATTAAATACAGGAGTCATTCATGAGCTACCTCAACAACCTGAGGCTGGTATTTTCTGGCCGCTTCCAATCTGATGTCTCTACGGTTAACAATGATGTTACACACTTCGACAGCGCTAATTTCCAAGCGAAGTTTCAGGAGTATGGTATGCCTGGGGGGTGGTGGAACCCCTGCGGCTCCGGCGCATTTCGTTTACTGGATTGCGTGGTAAACGAGGTGGGTTATAGCGATGGCAGCACAATATCTGATGCGCAGGCGGACCCGGTTATCGGTATGCTGATTGGCGGCTCCAATCAAAGTGTAAGTGGCAAGATGGTTGACCTGGACCCACAAATGCAAATGGTCTCCGAAATATGGGGCCTGGAAATGCGCTTATGCAATGATCTTGAAGATGGCTTGTTCAGCGGTAAATTTTTGCCCGCGCCGTTTCGCGATATTCTTTTCGGGCGCCAGCAGCAGGGAGGCGGTGGCGATCAAACCGCTACAGCAATTTATCAGTCTGTATTGGAAGATTTAAGCTGGATTGACTCATCCTCTTCTACTTTTCTACAGCAGTTAAAAGCCGCATCGCCCGACAAATTGTCTGTAAGAATGATGCTCTACAGCTACAATATGGATCACACAAACCCGGAATTCACCCTGGGCTATGTAAGTGGCGTTATAGGGCCAGCAGCAGCGAGCGAGCCGAATACTTTTATATTAGGGCGCCGATTTGCTCCAGCGAATGGCCGGAAAACGGCAGAAAATATTAACTTTTTTAATGCGCAACTCAATGTGTATGAGAACGCTGGAATACCACGTGGGGATTTGTGCGTGGATTTGAGTAACGCACTTTCTCTTGCAAACGGGCAAGGTGATTTTGTCAATATTGGCCAAGTACAAGTGGTGGCACTGAATGGCGAGTTTAGCGAAGGCAGCGAAGGCTTAACGGAGAGCGACTATACCGCCATTGGCGAGCCTATACCCTATCTGGACACACAATGGCTACAGAGCAGCGGCGCTATTTTTAATGTAAGCGCACTATCCGGGCCAGAATTACAAAGCGCGCAAACCAGGCAGCTTGCACTGTTGCAGCTAGAAAAGAAAAAAGTACTGATAACCGAAACACAGAATGGCTATTTAGTTCGCGCCGACCAGGTTGTGCACCGCTTAAACCCAGCCGATACCACTAAAGTGGATTTTTACGCTGCGGCCTATGGCGTGCCACTATCAGGCTCAGACATTACAGTTTCTTTACAGGCTGTAGCGCAAGGTACTAGCGGTGGTGATGCCGCGCCGACGATAAACCACCCAGCATCGGCGATTCATTATCCCACCACCATAACCACCGGCACCGACGGTAAAGCCACCCTTTCCCTCACCGCAGAAAACCCTGAAAACCCGCGCGGCTATATCGACGGTCAGGTTTTCTTATTAAGTTACTCCCCGGTAGGCCAGCCCAAATACATTCAACATATGTTTGATTTTGTCGCCAGCTTGGTATTCGACAATTTCGCTGTTCCAGCCAATCCTAGCTGGGAAGACATTCAAGCCATAATGACACAGTATGGAAACCTGTACCCGGTGATGAGCCGAATGCTGGTTGACCTGGGCAACTATGAGTCGGTTGTGGAATATCGCTCCATTCTTGAATTAGCCTTCTCCCGCCCTTTATCCGACCCAAACTACATGCCCGTAACACGCGACCTTTCAGCAGGAAAGCGCGCTGCCATCCTGCAGTGGCTAAGGGCCAAAGGTGACAATGGCCAATATTTACTAGCGCGCAGTGGCAGTAGTGCGGGCGCTAGCGCTATTGAGCCTTGCGCATCCTGCGAAATCAGCAGTACGCCACCAATGGAAAGCGCTGCAGCCCTGGCCGATAGGGCCGAGAACCAGCCCGATGCCATGCGAGGCTCCAAGCTATACGCCAGCCAACAATACCAAAAAAACCTCAAAAACTGATTTGTGGAGCTGAACAATGTTAAAACTGAAAAAAGAAGTTGTAGACAGCATCAAGTCCGTTACTGATGTAAGCCAATTACACAGCTACCTGCAAAACGCCATTGAACTGGAACACGCGACTATTCCCGTGTATTTAACGGGCCTGTTTTCTATAAAGCAGACGAGCAATAGCGAGGCCAGTAAGATTATTCGCAGCGTTGTTATTGAAGAAATGCTACACATGAGCATCGCCTGCAATGTTCTAAACGCATTGGGTGGTTCGCCTGCTATCAATAAACCGGACTTTGTACCCAGCTACCCCGGCCCTTTGCCCATGAATGTTGGTGAGGACAGACAACTTGTAGCTTCTCTTGAGCCTTTGTCTAAGCAGCAGATTAAAAATGTGTATATGGCTATTGAAGAACCGGAAAATCCACTTGAATTCCCGGTAGAAAACTTTGCAGCCGTCTCGGAGCAATACTCCACCATTGGCGAGTTTTATGCTGCCATTATTGAAAAAATTAAAGAACTCGGCGAACCGGCATTTACCGGCGACCCGTCCCGCCAGCTGGTAAATAGTCAGTGGTTTGCCGAAACAGAACTATGGGCGGTAACCGATGTGAATACCGCCTGTAAGGCGCTTAATTTGATTGTTGAACAGGGAGAGGGTACACAGCAATCACCATTAGACCCCGAAAAAAAACTGGCACACTACTACCGCTTTGCAGAAGTTTTTTACGGTAAACGACTGGTGCCAGACACCAGCTCAGCCTTGGGCTGGTCTTACAACGGCGAAGCCATTCCTCTGGACGAGTCGCAAATCTACAAGCTTCAGCCCAATGCTAAAGCAGAGGACTACCCAGCGGGCTCCGTAGCTCGACGCTTCGCAGACCAGAGTAACTATACCTACTCTTCGCTGTTAAATAATCTTCATCAAACCTTTAACGGCCACCCCGATAAATTAAATGAGGCCATGGGATTAATGTACGAACTGCGGCTTACCGTGCAAAAAATGGTAACTATAGATGTAGGCGATAGCTACTGTGCCGCACCGCCCTTCCAGTATGTAAAAACCAACACTTAAGCAAAAACCGGAGTACATAACGATGCAAGAAGACAGCGTGGAAACCGTAAAGCAACAGATAATGGCGTTTGCCAAAAACTGGAACACCCTGTACGCACAAGAACGCTTTGATGACATGATGAACCTGGCAACTGAAGATGTAGGTATTGCCAACGCTGGTGCATCTAACTCACCAACGGGTTTGATTTATGGGCGAGAAGCCTACAAAAAGGGGATATGTGAAGCGTACTACGGCGCCTCGGGCAGTGAACATAATCTACTGGTGATGGAATATGAAGGCTGGGAAACTATTCCCCTTACCGAGAATACTTATTACACCATTGGCCGTTATACCTTGCAGCCGAATATTGTGGGGGTTAATTGCTGGTTACTGGTGCGAGAAACAAGGGTAGCTGAATGGAAAATTCGCCGAGTGATCAATAATTAACACATAAAGGTGCTCTAATCCAAATTAACCACATCGGCATCCCTCTTTGGTTATTCTCCAACCAAACGGCCTGCCACGCTTACCTTCTTTCAATGTCTTTCCGGTCAATGCTTCCACTTGCTCTGCAAAGCGCTCGTTACCCATTACCAAGCCCTTGTTTGCAGCCTTGCGTATATCGTCCAGCAACTTGCCTTCCACCTGACAGCGGAACAATTCACGGTAACTAGCTAGTCGCGTGTTGGTATTTTTACCAAGAGCCAAATACAGTGGGTGCGGCGTTTTAAGGCCCGCCTTCTTACCCAGAGCATCGCTCTGATAGCTTGACCAACTGTAAACGTCAGGACCGTTCACCATGCCTGCCCTCAACGGGTTTATCTCAATATAGCGCTAAAGCAGCAGAAGAAACGGGTCTTCCTGTACCAAACAAGAACGGAAACGCCCCTCCCATAAGGTGCCTGAGCGCTGATAGGAGCGATTAAAATACTGAACATAGCGAAGGTCGAGCGCTTGCATCATGCTGGAAATAGCGGTGTTTGAACCGGGTGTGCGAAGAAGATGAACATGGTTGGACATTAACACCAAAGCGTGGACTGCAACTCCAAACTCCACAGCGTAGTCCTTTAGCCAATTAGCATAAGCTCTCTTGACGGCATCGCCAGTAAAAATGACCTGCCGATTATCTCCCTGCTGAATGACCTGCTCTGGCACGCCCACCACCGAAGCACGTGGTTTTCTTGGCATAAATCACCACCCTGTTTGACTTCCTACGAGCAGTGTATTATTTAAAGTGGATCTGCCCCCCTCTTATTCTTCTTTTATTACCCCGCTGCTGTCCATACCGACATGGCCTTTCCTTGTGCTTCCGCCATTTGCTGCAAGCGGTGCTTTAATTGCATTCGCGCTGCGAGCTCGCCATGCACCACGCGGATATGCGTGGGCCATTGCTTCATTCTGCGAACGAAATTCAATAAATCCTGTTGATCTGCATGGGCACTGTAACCGCTGATACTTTGCACCAGGGCACGAAGGGCCAAACGCTTATCGTCAATTTCCACCCAGGCATTTTTGTTGTTGGCGTTTTTTTGAATTTGCGCGCCGGGGGTACCGCGTGCCTGGTAGCCGACGAATAGAATGGCATGGCGAGGGTCTTCTATCATGGCTTTTACGTAATTTAAGCTGCGCCCGCCAGTTACCATACCACTGGCTGCCAGAACAACGGCCGGGCGACCGCTGCTGGCGAGATAGTTCACCATGCGCTGGTGTTGGCTGTGGCTGCCCACGGTTAACAGGTTTTCAAAACTTAAGGGGTGGCGGCCTGCATGCACGCGCGCTCGCGCTTCTTCATCCCAATAGGGTTTTAAGCGGCGATACACCTGGGTAAATTTGGCCGCTAAGGGGGAGTCGATAATTACCGCTAATTTTTTCCAATGCGCGTTGCCACGGGTAATTAAATCTTCCAGTTCGTACAATAACTCTTGGGTGCGACCAATACTAAAGGCCGGTATTAATACCGTACCGGCATTTTGCAAGGCATGTTCAATCGCTGCTTTTAAGCGCGCTTTTCGTTGCTTGCGGTTTTCGTGAATTTTATCGCCGTAGGTGCTTTCGATAACCAGCGTATTTGCCCGGCGCGGCGATTTTGGTGCGGGCAATAACGGCGCATAAGGTGCGCCCAAATCGCCGGAAAACACCGTGCGGTGACTACGCTTTTTATTATTTTCCAAATAGCCCGCATCCAATTCTACATACGCCGAGCCCAAAATATGCCCTGCGCGTTTTAACTGCAATCGCAAATTAAACGCGTGAGACTGCTCCAGTATTACCCATTCGCCATAGGGCATAGGACGCAACACAGTACCCACCTTTTTTAAAAATTGATTAATTATGCGCTTGTCGCGGGTAAAGCCCACTTTTAACGCATCTTCAATCACCAGTGGTAACAACTCAGCAGAGGGTATGGAACAATAAATAGGCCCGTTAAAACCTGCCGCCATTAAATACGGCAACCGGCCGATATGGTCGATATGCACATGGGTAATAATCAGCGCTTTAACGAGAGAAAGGTCAAACTCTATTTCGAGGCTTTTAGGCACACCACCCGCCCCTTGCGTTTCACCATCGCCCTGAAACAAGCCGCAGTCCACAAGGTAATGAGAGTGTTCGTTTGCAATATAACGATGGCAGCTACCGGTTACGCCGGTTTTTGCGCCGTGATGTTCAAATTTAGGGTAAGCATCTAATGGTGTTGTCATAAGCACTCCTTGCTTATTATTTTTGTGAACACTATTCGTGGGTAACTCGCACACATTACGCCGTATAAGCAAATTCTGCGCAAGCGAAACGCTACTATTTATTTATAACAACAGAGCATGAGGCAAAATTTTTGAAAACAACAAGAATATATTTTTGACTGTAAAGCAGACATTCCAAGCAGTTTGCGTACGATAATTACCATAATATTAAAAAATTTGCACACCAGCAAAATTTCGCACATAAGTATTTGATCCCATTAAAACCGCATTATAGGGTAGCAACCACAGTGATTCATGGAACGAGACTGTCTTACCTGCGGCAATAAACCCCTGCAACACGGCCAACTCGCGCCATTCCCCACTGAGTAGCGTAAACCCAGGCTTATACCCGGTTACGGGCTGCGCTAAAAACCGACACGCGGGCAAGGGCTATTTGCCCGTACAATAAAAATTGCTAAACAAGGAATAGTAAATGACCGACCAAACTGATTTTGAAAACCTTCTGCCAACCATTACCGCCATCGCCAGCGACAAGCTGAAAACCAGTGCCGTACCCATAGGCGTTTATGCCCAAGAAGCGGAAGACCTGCAGCAATGGGCGCAAAAAGACATCGTACAGCTGCAAGGTGCAGGCCTGCCAGAAAACGCCTTAAGTGAACTGGCAGCACGCACTGGCGCACTGCGCGAGGCCGAAGCCCGCTGGCAAACACAATACCGCGCCCGGCGCGAAGCCACAGCCAAATGGCAGCAACAAAGCCCCGGCGCCTACGAGCAACGCGACTACCTGTTACGCGCCTTTCGCTTCGCCTTCCGCAAAAATGCCGACCTGCTGAAAACTGTTGCCAAAATCAGCGAAGGCCAAAGCCACGCGGATATGATTCAAGACCTCGCCACTCTGGCAGCACAGGGCAAACAGCAACCCGAATTGCTCAATAGCATAAAGTTCGACAACACACGGCTAACCCAGGCCGCTACCCTGGCTGACGAAATGGCCACGCTGCTGGCAGAAGCCAACGGCGACAAACTGGAGCAAAACGACGCCCGCCTGGTACGCGACCAGGCCTTTATCTACTTAAAAGAGTGGGTAGACGAAATTCGCGCCTGCGGCAAGTACGTGTTTTTTGACAACGAGCAACGCCTAAAAGGCTACATAAGCGCGTATAGACGCACCAGAAGCCTCAACAGCGCGGCGGCAGCCCGCGCGCAGGAAGCGGTAGAAACCGCCGAAGCCTAATGCACCCCAACCCATACCGGGTACCGCCCCGGTATGGGAGATGCCCCACCCCACCCATAACGCGCCAATAACGCACCCATGACCACTAGGGAATAGCCCAAGCGGCACACAGCAAGCGCTCAATGAACACTTAGAGTGGGCCAACTACCACTCAGCAAGGCATCAAGGGCCGCTTAGAACGGGTCAACCACCACTTAGAAACGGGTCAACCACCACTCAGAACGGGTCAACTACCACTTAGAAACGGGCCAACTACCACTCAGAACGGGTCAACCACCACTCAGAACGGGTCAACCACCACTCAGAACGGGTCAACCACCACTTAGAAACGGGTCAATGACCACTCAGAACGGGTCAACTACCACTTAGAAACGGGTCAATGACCACTTAGAAACGGGCCAACCACCACTCAGAGCGGGTCAACTAGCACTTAGAACGAGTCAACCACTGCTTAGAAACGGGCCAATGGCCACTCAGAACGGGTCAACCATCTATTAGGAAAAACACGATGAGTACTCTGGCCAGGTCAGCCCCCATCTGGCAGCTTTAAATGGGCGGCGGGAATAGATGGGTAGCTGCCAAGGTGGATCTATCCGCAGTAAGAATGTTACAACTACCCCTAGCTCCTCGTACATTGATCTATGCGCCAGAAACGATAAGCTGCACCCCGCCCATCGCGGATTTTTAAACAAAATGGAAGTATAAATGCCCACCGTAAATGAAACCCCACCACCAGCGGTTCAAAACGACCTAAGCAGCCTTAACACCGCACTGGATACCAGCATTCCCACAAAACAGGATAACAACCTCCTCATAGCAACATGGAACATTCGCTCATTCGCCAGCTTAACCGGTAAATGGACAGCCACTGGCAATGACACTGTTTGTTGACTTTTTACGAGCCGTGCAAAATTTAATTTGGATCTGACTCTTTTTATTCCGCAAGCAAAAGACCAGCCCGCTGCGAAAGCCGAGCTGGCCTAAGCCAAGCCATGTCTCAGGCAAGCCCGCTTGCTTATGGGCATCTAGAGAGGTGGTAGTGTATACCTGCAGGCGAGCTTTTGCTCCTTTGCAGGTAAGCTATAGGTACGTGGTAAAGTGGGTACCCCCACCTTTGCAGGTACCCTCTTTTCAACCTTCGCTTGGTCAGGGTACCTATGCTAGAAAGATGCGGGTACCTGGTAAGGTGGGCAGAGGCACCTAAAATAAGGTACCCCCTGCCCACTACCAAATTCGAGCATGGGGTACCTGTATAGGTAGAGGGGAGGACCTTTAGAGCTCGCTTTTTCTGTGTTTAAGCTACCTGGAGGAAGGCAGAAGGTAGGTAGGGTTTCGTATGAAAATTGTACGACTGAATGGCATACTCTCACAGCCGAAACAAGCACCCGGAAATAGTTTAAGGCGCACCAGCACGCCAATTGAAATCCATACCCCAAATATATATTGAGCCACTCCAGACTCAGCGCCCTAAAACGTTTAGCGAACCGCAAGTTAATTACACTTAGGAAGAAATACTGCTAAAATTCACCGCCTGAGTGAATCGTACAGCAAACGGTCGCCCCTCCAAGGCCATTAAACCAAACTTACAGCAAAAATCGACATAGTTCTATATGACCAAAAAAAACATAGCAGTGATCGGCGGGTCTGGCTTTATTGGCACTCGCTTGTGTGGCCTTCTCGCAGAGAGAGAAGACATTGACTTCAAAATTATAGATTTGGTTAAAAGCGAAAAATACCCAAACAATTGGACCCTAGGAGACGTGAGAGACTACCAAAGCCTTGTTCCCGCATTTGAGTCCGTGGATGTTGTTATAAACCTTGCAGCAGAGCACAAAGACAACGTTCAACCCGTTTCTAAATACTACGCAACGAATGTAGAAGGTCAAAAAAACATCTGCAAAGCCATGGATGCAAATGGTGTAAAGCACCTCATTTTTACTTCATCAGTAGCAGTTTACGGGTTTGTGACTGAAGATACAGGCGAAGATGGCGCAATTAATCCATTTCATGAATACGGCGACTCTAAATACAAGGCAGAGCTGGTTGCCAATGAATGGTTAGATGAGGGAAAACACTTGTCAATAATTCGCCCAACGGTAGTTTTTGGGGAAGGAAATAGAGGGAATGTATATAACCTGCTAAGGCAAATAGCTAGTGGAAAGTTTTTGATGATTGGGTCAGGTAAAAACAAAAAATCTATGGCCTATGTAGGAAATGTCGCAGCCTTTATCAACCACCTTATTGATAACGCCAACGGCACTCAAGTTTTTAACTACGCTGATAAGCCAGACTTTAATATGAACACTCTTGTTAGCACAGTAAATACTGCCCTCGGTAAAGAAGCGGGGACAGTTAGAATTCCGTACTTTTTAGGGCTTGCTGGTGGGTATGCTTTCGATGTGCTTTCTTGGCTGCTGAGAAGAGAGCTTCCTATTAGCAGCATACGAATAAAAAAGTTTTGTGCGATAACTCAATTTAAGAGTCGAACAGATATGTGTGGTTTTGCTAAGCCTCAGACATTACAAGACGGTTTGTCGGCCACAGTAAGAAATGAGTTTGCTAATACCGATTAAAACAATACACATATTTTCTAGCTATTAACTTACTGATGAGAAAATAAAGGTTTGAGACGTCAAAACATATACTTTCAGCTTTTTTAATAACCACTATGATTTACATGTAGTCCAGACTCATCTCCTACTTTGCAAGCATCCTAGCCAGAGTAGTTTATTAGAAATTCATCAAATAGAGCCAGCGTTATAACATCATGGATAAACATCCTTTAGTTTCGGTCATAATGCCCGCATATAATTCAAGTGATACTATTCTCGAAAGTATACAATCAGTAGTCCAACAAAGTTACACCAATTGGGAGCTGCTAGTTACAGATGATAACTCTACTGATGATACCGTATCCAAAATATCAAAAATACAAAACCCTAAGATAAAGCTCTTTCGCTTTCACCGGAATCAAGGTGCAGGCGCTGCTAGGAACAACTCTATTAAAAATGCTCAAGGAGAATACATAGCTTTTTTAGATGCGGATGACCTCTGGGACAAATGTAAACTAGAGTTACAAATATGTTTTATGCAGAAAAATAATTACGTTCTATCTTATACAGCTTATAAAACATTTGACAAGTCGGGAGCAAAAGGAGTTGCAACCCCCCCAAACTCAGTTACATTTGACCAACTAATATACAGCAATGTCATTGGTTGCTTGACTGCCATGTATGACGCGAAATCACTCGGAAAAAGATATATGCCAACCATTAGAAAAAGACAAGATATGGGCCTATGGTTAGATATATTAAAAAGTGGCCACACAGCCCATTGCCTAACAAAACCTCTTGCTAGTTATAGACTAGATAATGGAATGACTAAAAATAAATTAAAGATTGTTTTCTGGCAATGGAAATTTTACAGGGAAACCCTTAGCCTCACAATATTCTCGACACTAAAAATATTCGTTGTTTACGCCCTGAGAGGAACAATAAAAACAATCCGCTCTAGGATGCCGAGAAAGACCCTGTAAACATTTCTAATAAATAAGGATATGTCGCGCTTGCCGCGACCTATCCAATTGTTGAACGAGCCCGGTGTTCCTTTATATAGCAAATAAATTATTTTGAGATGCGCGTACTGAAGACGTTTTTTTGAAGGACATAAAGTCGGGGCGAGCGAGAGCCTCACTCCGGTGGGTGATAAAAAAATCACTGGTACATAGTCGGAATATTCCTCCTGTATTGTGCGTGTGTTTACGGTTGTCTGGCGCTTTTGCGTTATCCCGGTGCGCTGGGTTTGAAGGTCATTAAGACGCAGGTCATTGGTTTTTTGCAGTGTTTACAGCGTATCCCGGCTTTCATTTTCTTTGTGGTG
>FXAI01000039.1 GCA_900177435.1 Alteromonadaceae bacterium Bs31 | reverse complement strand
TGCCCCATGCCTCTACCAACCCCGAAAACTGGTACCAAAATACAAACCTCTACACTGCCCCAAACTGGCGATTTTGTAAACAGTGAAAAGCAGCCACTTGAGATAGAACAAAACGTAGCCACCCACCCAAAGGAACGAACTGTACGAGCCAGACTCAAGCACCGAACCCTGCATCCCAAAATAGCGCAGCAATTTTGCGGTGCATTACTGTTGATATGCCAAATAAAAGCGACGAGCTTCACGGCGAGGGTAAACTAGAATTGAAAAAACCCTGCCCTAGCGTATTACTACAGATTTAATTAAATAATCTTTAGTAAAAATTAAAACACGCATAACGCCGCTAGAACCTGCATTGCATGTGGAGTGTAGTTTTTGGGTAAAGTGGCGCAGCCACCCAAAAACGGAGCGTAGCATGCGATGTCAGGTTGCTAGCTTGGTTATGCATTACTCTAGATTTAAAATTCTTCGTCGATTATTGGACCACCAACCGTATCTTCTATTACGGTATGACACTCTACTTTAAACCACTTTTTAAACAGTGAATAATTTCGATTTTCTGGCCATAGAGTTTCATCCGAATACCACCCTTCCAACTCTTTCTCAAAAAGCACATCCACATTCATTTTGAGCCATTCTTCTAACAACTCAGGTGTATCTGCTACGTCTTCCCTGAGCAAATACACCGTTCGCTCGGTGTTAACATCACTAGCCGAAATTTGCGGATCATCATCCAATGGATCAGCATCATTAATCCATTCTATCGCAGGCTTTTTATATTTAAGAATCAATGCAGCACGATTAATCATTAATTTCTACCCGATGCATAACGCCGTGTTAACCTGCATTGCATGTGAAGTGGAGTTTTAGGGTACAGTGGCGCAGCCACCCTAAAACGGAGCGTAGCATGCAATGTCAGGTTGAACACCTGGTTATGCAGCGCCAACCACCCTTCTTTTACACTACACACTTTAACTTTATAACATTGCCGGTAAACTACTCTGCTGTATACCGGTAATATTCTCTAACCTATGACAATACTTTTTAAGTAAACCATAAGCAAAGGAACGAACTAACCCAACTATAAGATCCTACACAAACAAGGAACCGCAATATGGCGTAGCCATTTTGCGGGGCCGACTAACTATAAGCTGCCCGTTAAAAACCACGCTCTTCTCACTCGCTAGCGGCCGAAGGCGGCGAAACACTTTTGATTGTGATTACCCCTTTTTCACCGCTCACACGCAGGTAAGTTAAAACTCGTTTTAAAAAGAACCTCGTGATGCATAACGCCGCTAGCAGCGGCCGTAGTGAAGGTGATTGTTTTTGTGTTAGCGTAGCGTCCAACACAAAAACAATCGCCGGAACGGAGGTCCAGCCCCAGAGGGGCGGAGCTGGCTAGCCTTGTTGAACGAAGCCGCTCTGCGGCAAAGTTAAAATTCCTCCCTCATAGA
>FXAI01000022.1 GCA_900177435.1 Alteromonadaceae bacterium Bs31 | reverse complement strand
TAACGCCTTGCTCACCGGCACATACTGCGGAGAGCGTTTTTGTGTGAAAATGGAGCACAGCGACAGACACAAAAACGAGCGTAGCAGAATGTGTCCGCGTGCAGCAATTTGTTACATGTTTTTCTGTTTAAAACCAAGACTACCATCCCACATGTCTGGATCTTCGTAATCTTCGATTATTAAACGATATTTTTCTGCATATTGAATTACTCGGAACATCCCATTCTTTGACTCAAAATTAACCGCAGCACTGCCCAATACCAGATTAAAATCTCCTTCTTTTCTCCAATACCCGTCACCATTATCTAAACCCAACCTTGCGAGTAAAGAATCACTAAGATTAATAGTAGCTATACCATCGGGCTTAAGCACCAATTTAGAGCTACCATAATTCCACTCGCCAACTAAGGCAGACTCTTTAAAAAATGGATTCATATTAATATTTTCTGAATATCTTATACTTGCATGGGCATACCCGACGGCAACGACTAGCAAGCACCCGGCAATATATATCTTTGACCCGCGAAAACGCCTTGACCATAGAGTGCTAACAATATTTTTTAATGCCCATACAACAACGATTAACCAAAGCAATGAAAACAGCAAGTACCCAAATGGTATGGCCGTATGAAACTGTATTATTGAAATAAATTCATCCATAGCTGGCTACATGTAACGCCGCAAGCTGCTGCGTATTAAAGTGGCTTGTAGCGAAGCGGAAAGGCGCTTTAATACGTCAGACAGACTTGCCTTGTTAGCTTTGCCATACATGAGGCACATTACCCTGCTCATAACATTCCCGCATATAAATAACGAATTCAGGGCTTATTCCCATTTCTTGTGATTTGGCTAAGAGTTCAAAGTCTTCCACGATGTAAGATGTAATTTCATGGTGGGAAGTTGCTTCAGATATCTTTTTGAAAATCGATTCACTATCAAATTCTACTTCAAACTCACCAACCACTTCGAACACTTGGCACCAAGCTGAATCAAACATTTGACTATCTCTCACATTGAGGATTGCATCAAACTCGGACGATTCCATTGAGCGCAGTGTATTTTCAAGTTTCGAAATATCCATGATTCCCTTTTTTGGAAGCTAACGTCGTGCTCACCAGCACATACTGTGGAGAGCGTTTTGTGTGAATATGGAGCGCAGCGACACACACAAAACGAGCGTAGCAGTATGTGTCTGGTGTAGTACTTTGTTAGGCATGCCGAATTAATACATACTCCTCGTAATATAGACAGAACAGGGGTCTACAATACTAGCCAATATATATACGCTCTCACCTTCTGGAGGCGTTACAATATATGTGTGACCTGACCCACCTAAAATATAGGCATGAGGTTTTGGGAGAGAACCCTGCAATATGGCTTTAGCATAGCCCATAAGAATTATTCTTTTGGCCTGGTCCCACTCTATCGAAATCGCATTCTTTTGATCCATAGATATGGATTTTTTATTAAATTCTTCATATATTATTGGCTTATCTGTTTGCCGAATACTTCGAACAATCTCTTCCTCTTCTTTGTTGAAATAGGATTGCTCCACAATGCCTTCCCTATTTTTATTGCCATTACATTCAAATTTATGAGTCTCCTCATATTCATGAGCGCATAAATCTGATGAGAGAAAAAATATTAGAATATAAATGTATCTCATAGATTATTGCCTAACGCCGCTAGAACCTGCACTGCGTGCGTAGCGGATTTTTGGTGTATTGTGGCGCAGCCACACCAAAAAGGAGCGTAGCATGCAGTGTCAGGTTGCTAGCTTGGTTAGGATTATTGCTGAAAAACTGTGCCATCTCTGCCAATTGCCAATAACCGAATTTTTGTATATCGCTGCCCCGAAATCCAAACTCTCTTTCGGATTTTCATTAGACATGACTTTTTCCCACAGTGCTCTATTTCGAGTGGCATTATTTCACGGCGATCGCCCTTCTTAGCGCCAGCCCATTTAAATTCGCCAATTACATCCCCTATATACCAACTAGCATCGGCAAAGCGAATTCCGCCCTCGAATTCCGATACGGCATAGACGAAGACATTCTCTCCTCCATAATCGAGTGTAGATATGAAAAAACTACTATCCTCGCTCCACAAACCCAATTCTATACTTACGGCTACAGATTCCCCTGTAACTTTATGTGAAAGACTCTCTAGCAAAGCATTTCGCACCTGATCACTATCCAAGGCCAACGAATACGTACTTTGTAAGGCGACCATTAAGAATAAAATACTTTTCATAACTACTGAAATCCTAACGCCGCTATAAATTGCGGCTTTGGAGTTGATTGATTTGTGGTAGCGTAGCGTTAAGCCACAAAACAAGCGACGGAAAAGCCGTCAATTTGATAGCTTTGTTATGAGCCACACTCATTACCCTCTTAGAACGCATAAACCACCCTTGTTAAACAAACTGTACTTCCTGTGGCAACAATATTCCCGACTACCACTTAAAAGGAACAAACAAACTCTACCGTGAATTCTAGTACCACACCAAGCTCAATTAATTTGCGCTTTCTGCAATTTAATTGAGCGACTAACTAGCACTCGTTTTCTACGATGTGCTTAGTTGTGGCCAAAGGCTACAACTACCAAACTAGGATAGAACTCTTACCGAGCTAGCACCCCACTACAATAGTGGAAGTTAAAATAATTTAATTCGCCCTAGCCTCATAACGCCCGGCTCACCAGCGCCCAAACTGGAGAGCTTTTTGTGGTAAAGTGAGCGCAGCGAACCCCACAAAAAGAGCGTAGGTTTGGGCGTCTGCGTGGAGCCGTTTGTTAGCTTTTTTGCAGCCAATGCTCATCACTATATTTTTCTTTGGCTTTTCCAATATTAAATTTTACCCCTAATTCTTTTGCAAGAATTGAAGCAATTCCCCATAACCCCTTTGAATGCCGAGGGAAGCCATCTAGGTAAAACCCCAAAGTGTTAGAACTATAAAATAGCATTTCCGGCCCCAACCCTTGGCCAGATTGAAATGCGTAGTTTGATTCAGTGGGGTTACCCGTTTCTAATTCTATGCCACAGAAGACCGGAGAAAACATTATACCCTGAGTAAGCGTATTACTTATTGCTGCGTCAATTGGTTGGCCATCATACTCTACCCAGGAGTGGTCAAAGATAATGTTACCCCTCGCTACTTCTCCTATATAAAGCCTCACATCTATGTCTTGCTCCTTTAGTAGCATATACATGACAGCTGACGTTGCGTGGCAAGCACCTGTCCAATCATTCTTGTGGATATATTTCAACACACAGAAGAACGTTCTCTTTAATTTATAAGTTACAGGAGCATCTGGAAACTTTTTATCTGCAACCGATTTTAGGTTTTTTATATTCACAAAGACCTCTGGTTACGATTGAAGCTAACGCCAGGGTAACCAGTCAGCCGGAGCGAAGCGGAGGGAACCAAAAGCGTAGCTTTTGGCTGTCTGGTTGACCCTATGGTTATGTGGGTGCCACATGCCTCTACCAACCCCGAATACTGGTACCAAAATATAAACCTCTACACTGCCCCAAACTGGCGATTTTGTAAACAGTGAAAAGCAGCCACTTGAGATAGAACAAAACATAGCCGCCCAGCCAAAGGAACGAACGGTACGCCCCAGACTCAAGCACCGAACTCTGCATCCCAAAATAGCGCAGCAATTTTGCGGTGCGTTACTGTTGAGATGCCAAATTAGAACTACGAACTTTACGGCGAGGGTTAACTAGAATTGAATAAACCCCGCCCTAGCGTATTACTACAGATTTAATTAAATAATCTTTAGTAAAAATTAAAACACGCATAACGCCGCGCTAAACGGCCGCAGTGAAGGCGCGAAGCGCCGTAACGGAGGTCCAAGCCCAGCTTGCTGGGCTGATGTTTGAGCGCCTTGTTATGAGCCGCACTCGTTACCCGTTTAGAACGCATAGACCACCCTTTTTAAGTAAACATTACTTCCTGTGGCAATACTCTTTCCGACTACCACTTAAAAGGAACGAACAATGCTTACCGCCAAACCCACAACCGTAACAAGCTCAAATAATTTGCGCTTTTTGCAATTTAATTGAGCGACGAACTTGCACCCGTTTTCTACGAAGTGCTTAGTTGTTGCCTACGGCTACAACTCCCACACTACAATAGTACTCTTACCGAAATAGCACCCCACTACAAAAGTGGAAGTTAAAATACTTTAATTCGCCCTAGCCTCATAACGCCCGGCTCACCAGCGCCCAAGCCGGAGAGGTTTTTGTGGTAGCGTGTAGCGCAGCGAAACCCACAAAAACAGCGTAGGTTTGGGCGTCTGCGTGGAGCCGTTTGTTATAGCTTTACTCGCTAATTTCAACTTTACGTCCATCAGGGTCAGTGAGGACACGAATTGTAATACCTGCGAAGTCATAGGACTCGACTACCGATAATTGCTCAAGAATTACAGATATATTCGAAACTTTAAAACCTAGCCGATTATTGTCCTGTGGTGACTCACCTTTATTTGGGTACAACTCAAATACACAACCGTCTTGCTCACAAGAGTAATGAACTGGACCACTACCGTGCTGTTCTTTTACGAAATTGAAACCCAGCAATTGGTAAAAGCTTTTGCTCGCCTCTAGATCCTTACACCTAATAACTAAAAGTGAAATTTTCACTAGTTCTCCATGAGGCTATAACGCCGTTATAATTTGCCCGCGTTGCGGGAGTGGAGTTTTGGGGTAAAGTTGGCGAAGCCAACCCCAAAACGAAGCGTAGCAATGCGGGTCAAATTGATAACTTTGTTAGAAGCTTACTTGGACTTTTTGAGTACATAAACCACACCAGCTAATACAGCGATTCCAATTGCAGTATTTATGACCTGATTACTTACTGACTTACCATGCATTGCACGATTCACAAAGCACTCACAATTATTTGTGGCCAAATTATATACGCCTTTACCACCCAGCCTGAGCTCTTCTATAGCTCGTTGCGCAACGGAAATGTTTTCCAGTGGTCCATCGTTTGGCTGAATAATTATTTCGCCATTTTGTGAGTATCTATCAAAGAACTCGCTGTACGTACAAACTTGATATCCAAAATGCATGTTCTCAGCAATATAAACCTGATTATTTTCTGGTGATTGCCCAAGTAACACGCCATGATGCTTTGGCCCAGCATGCCCCAGCTCTCTTGTAATGGCTCCAATTACTCTACAGCCTGTTACATCAATTTGATTTAATTGCATGGCAATACCCTAGCCTTCTAACGCCGCGCTAAACGGCCGCAGTGAAGGCGCGAAGCGCCGTAACGGAGGTCCAAGCACAGCTTGCTGTGCTGATGTTTGAGCGCCTTGTTATGAGCCACACTGGTTACCCTCATAGAACGCATGAACCACCCTTTTTGAGTAAGTTGTACTTCCTGTGGCAACACACTTCCCGGCTACCACTTAAAAGGAACGAACAAAGCTTACCGCCAATTCTACAACCGTAATAAGCTCAATTAATTTGCGCTTTTTGCAATTTAATTGAGCACCTAACTAGCACCCGTTTTCTACGAAGTGCTTAGTTGTTGCCTACGGCTACAACTCCCACCCTACAATAGTACTCTTACCGAACTGGCACCCCACTACAAAAGTGGAAGTTAAAACTCTTAACTTTGCCCTAGCCTCATAACGCCGCAAACAGCTGCGGCTTTGTAGTGGATTGTTTTGCGGTAGCGTAGCGTTAAACCGGAAAACAAGGAACGGAAAAGCCGTCAGACTGGTTTGCATTGTTAGAAGATTATTCTCCCAGTCTAAACCAATCTCTCAAGCTAAGCTCAAGCCGAAGCTTTTCGTCCTCCGCTAACATACTACAATGAGCAATCGGGTTGCGCAGTGTGTTTAGATTAGACATTACTCTTTCAACTGCTTTCATATTGCTAAATACACTTGCGAAGAGACTCCAATTCTTTTTAATTATTTCCCCTAACTCACCAAAATTTGTATAGTCTAATGGCTCGAGTGAGCGCGGTGTTATACCCGCTTCTCGCTCTCTTTGTATGCGCTTTTTCACTTCACCTACAATGTGTTGCGGCACAACTGAATCATTCCACCATTCTTCACCGTGACTATCTTCTAACAAACCAGATATTTGGTTTCGTATCGTTTTTTCCAGACAATAGAAAAGCTCGTAATTTCTAGCCATATACGCAGCCTCTACTCTCAATGCTTCCGTAAATTGAGGGAAATACGTTTCCTCTATATCTTTTGTTGTTCCCGACAAAACTTCTGTATCGCGCAGTTGAATGCTAAATCTTTTTTCTATGCCATCTAGATCGTTTTCCATTAACATATTAGTCATGCCAAATGATTTAACTTTTTCGCCGAATGACATAACTATTCCTCGAGAATGTGTTCTTTGAGACTTTTGAATATCGCGTTAAAAACTTCAATGTCTTTTGTGGCTGGCAAATTTAGGTTAATTGTATAGGAAAGATTAATCCCCTTCTTTTGAACAGCTGGCAAGGCAGGGAGGTTTAAATTTGGGGGTTGTTTCTGCCTATTAACACCCTCTTCTTCAATCGCGCTTACTAACTCTAATTCTTCGTCAGCCCCGTCAAAATCTGCGTGTTTCCTTAATAAATTGAAAGTCGAAAGTGTTAGCTTTGTTGTCTGACTATCATGTTCGCCACCAGTACACTCAACAATTAGACCAAGTACATCTTGGTCTGTTGCGTCATGAACATATTCGTTCATCTCATATAGTCTCGCATACAATTCTACGAACGCCTTTCCAACTGCAACTCTAGATTTTGCCGGATTTCTATATTCCTTATATCTATCGGTAGGTGTGCCGTCACCGGCTACAAACCCCATCTTTTTGAGGAACGGAATACAGGCATTGGCTGAGCCCCCTTTCAATGAAAGTTTTGTACCGACGAAGTCTTGAGTGAATCGCTCAGGAGAGGATGCCGTCTTAATCTTCTCTAGCATTTTTTCAAGAGTGCCTACAGATGTTACATAAGGTAAATTCTCAGCCAAAATATTCTCCTTAATTGATTGTTGGTTCTTCTAACGCCAAGGTAACTCGCCGGAACGGAGTTGATTTTTTTGTGCTATCAAGCACAAAAAGAGCAACGCAGTGTAGGTCGGGTTAACCGTATTGTTAGGTGCTTCTCGAGCTACATTAACTGCTACTTTGTTTCGACTAATACCGAAATTTACAAGCGAGAAATATTGCAATCTCGCCACTACAAATAATAAAAACACCAAAGAGAACGAAAAAACCATTCTCGCCGAAAGCCGCAAATGTAAAACCTTCCAAACCGCAAAATCTTCGAGTTACTGCATTGCTACTAGCAATGTTGGATAAACCCAAAAACCGGTATTGCGATTTAAACGGTAAATTCTTGCAGTTATTATGCTACGAAAAACCACTAAACTCTAGCAGGCGAACATCCGACCCTACCCAATACATTCTTAGCACTACACTAGACGATACGACTTCTTTTACGGGAATTTATCACAAAAAATTCTTTTAAACTCAAGAGTTCCCGGCGACACCTAACGCCGCAATTACCTGCACCGAAAGTGGCGCTGGTTTAGTTTATAATGTAGCGAAGCGGAGTGGAAAACTAAACCAGCGACGCTTTTGGTGTCAGGTAGATTGCATTGTTAGCTGACTGTTTAATACATATATTTAGCCGTACACCAATATACTAAACTTGATGCCTAACCGCCTCAAGCGGCACAAAAACCTTAACGACAGCGCGCAAAACCAAATGACCTTGTACTATACTCCGCGCCTCAGCGCGTGCAACTTAACCTTACCGCAGCATATTTCTTTTCTGCTTTATCAGATTTTCTGATTTCTATCTTCCCGCATCAGCGGGGCATGACTACAGATTTAAAACGTTTGGCTTCTTTAAAAGTACAACGCCTATACTGTAGCCCTTTTCTTTTCATGGTTTTTTTCTTTTAAAGCTAACGCCGCCAGCAACTGCCGGAGTGAACTGGCTGATTTTTTGCGTTTTTTTGCAAAAAAGATGACAGTTTACGGAGGTCAGATTGACTGGCCTTGTTATGTGTTTTCATTTTCACTCCAACAAAAAATCTTCACGTGATTGAATATTTGGTTATCTGGATGCTGTTTCTCGCTAGAAAGCCCTGCATCTGGCCCACCCCATTCTTGCGTCATAAGATGAACATGCTCACAACCATTTTTCTCCGATTGAACAATTAGAGAATCAATTACCGATCGAAGGTATTTCAGACCCTCTAAATCAGAATGAATATCCAACTTTTCATCTTTTAGGTCACTCTCAAACGTAAGCATAATTTCCTCCCTGACTCATAACGCCGTGCTCATTTGCGTAGCGGTTGTAGTGTATTTTTGTGCAACAATGAGCGCAGCGAATGCACAAAAAGGAGCGTAGACCGGTGCGTCAAATGGAGCACCTGGTTATGCGTACCGCACGTACTCAACATTACGAAATTGTTTAGTCTTAAACATGTAAGTGGCTTGATCTATTTGCCCACTCCGCAGCGGTTTCCCCGTAGAAGCCTGAATATGCAGCTTGCTTTCTAAGACCCAAAACCTCCCTCAGCACTCTCAAAGTACAGATATTATACTGCTCTTCTAGCTTATCTTCCCAGTTGCTTTCTTGTTCGGTAGTTAGCCTTACGATAGAGTTAAGATTAGCAACAAAAGCTTCCCATTCCCCCCAGGAAGATGAGTTAGAAATTTCGGTATAACCTTTTGAAATTCTTTCAAATGGTTCATCGCAAGGAATGGCCCCCGATTTTGTGACTCCAAAAACCCTAAAATTCAATTCAACTAAGTTTCTTGGGTATGCGATGCACCCATAACTGACAAAGCAAACACGTTCATATAAATCTAACTTTACCAATTTTATACTTGACGAAATATACTCTCGTAGCGATAACTCAAATTCTCTCCAGCGAACAACAATACTGCCAGGATAAACAATTTCTTCAGGTGTCTTGTCATAATATATCTCTTCGAATCCTTCATACAATGGAACACCGAGGTCTTGTGTCATCGTTCACAATCCTATTTACGCATAACGCCGCGCTAAACGGCCGCAGTGA
>FXAI01000007.1:2500-293891 GCA_900177435.1 Alteromonadaceae bacterium Bs31 | reverse complement strand
CTCGTCTGCCAGCCAATACCAATTGAAGGTTGACTCAATAGCAACCGCTTTTAACCGTTTCTTATATCGCGATAGCGCTTTAATAACCAATTCAGAATTGTTGTCGACTTTAACTTCTTTTAACCGCTTATCTTCTTCATTAATGACACAAATAACAGAATTGTTTGAATGTAAATCGATTCCACAATAAAGTGACATAGCAGCCTCCAATGAGTTGTTTTGGTCGACAATCATTGTACTCCTCGCTACCACTACGGTGGTGGGGCGAGGCTGCCTTATGTTTATCAGGCCTTACATTTGACGCGCCCGATGTCCGCTAATGGCCGAAGGCGGATAGCGACCCATAGCGGACGTTTTTTTAGTGGGTGTCAAATGTAAGGCCTACGGTGTTCAAATTGGTAAAGCGTACAACCGGCGTATCGATCTAATCGTAGAAGGGCCAAATAGCGGTGAAAAATGGGTAGAAACCAAGTCGTTAGCAAGATCAACATTCACCCAGTCAAATTTTGGTAACAAAATACAGTCTGGCAAGAAAACCTACTATAGACAGTTTATCCATGATTTCAGGCTCAATGTGCGCCATTTAAATTCGGAAAATGAGCGACATATACTCGTTGGGCATGACGGGAATACTGAGTATCAATGGTATTTTCATAAATGGAGAAACTCTGTGTATGGGGTGCCTCCTTCTGGTTCTGAAGAGAATAAAGCTCGCGATTGGCTGTGCTACAAACCAAATATTGCGAATATAAAACAGTTTTACGAGGATAATTTGAAATTATCCCCAAACCTTACTAAGGCTGCATGTAAAGCTGAGAGTAATGAGCGGATAAAATTGAGGGATACAGAGAGCTATATTACGGAGGTAGTCCAGCGTTTGGTTGACGAGCTGGGTCTAGATGTTCAAGATTTTGTGAACCTAGCATTAAGTGATAACACATAAAAGCATTGACTGGATCTCATTTTGGAAACATTGAACAAAATAGAAACGCTAGAGTGGAAACGGCATGATACTGAATGGGTATCAAAGCGGGAGCAGGAGTGGCTGCAAGTTGAATTTTGGCTTGGCACTATCAAGCCGTTAAAAAAATGCATGAAACCCATTCGTGATTATTTTATGACAGGCAAGATGCCGAACTGGAAAGCATTTCGCGATTGGGATAACCCTAGCCGGCATTTAGATCTTTTTGTGTTCTTATGGCTTCACCCCTCTAGAGATCGAGAAAGGCTATCAAGGTTGTGCGAACTTTATACTAGCTCAACCCAAATCACACCTAGCGATATTGATGTGGGTGTTGCAAATTTACTAGATTCTCAAATAATTCGCGCAACCGCCCCTTATAAAACGATGCAGAGGTTCAACTTTCCATACTTGTCTGGAAAAGGAGAACTATTATTTGATGTGATTCTAATGGACGATAAAGTCTGTGATCGATTGAATTATCTAAAAAGTCGACCTGGCTTTGTAGCAAGCCATATTTTTGGCAGTTACCAGTGGTTCCCTAGTGTTAAAAAATGGTTAAAGCTAGAAAAACTGTTGCCAATTCAGATGGAAATGCTTTTACAGTATGATCAACCGCTACAATGGTGGTTTAAAGGAATGGAAGAGGATAAAGATTTCTTTACTCTTCGGGGTATTGAGTACAGTCAAGACGTCTTTCCATTGATCGCAGAATCGCTTCGGCTAATTTATAATTTTGATTTCGAAGCCGAGGGCCCTTCACCACGTTCCGACTTTGTGAGAAAAGTTTTACCGCTGCTGGATCAGTGTTCCATTGCTCCAGAGGTGAAGGCAATCTGGGAAGATGTCAAGGCTGGAAGTTAATTGTCAGGTTGCGTGAATTGTTTCGAACTGATTTTTTTCGGCACTAAGTCGATATCATTTTTTTCTGAAATAGAAAATAATATGGTACGAACTTGTCCTCGTACTGATTTCTTAGTAATAGTTCCGAAGTTTCTGCTGTCCATACTGACTCCGAAATTATCTCCTAATACGTAGTAGCCGTCGTCCATTTTTTTTGCATCTATGGGGAAGCTGGCCATACGTTTAACAAGATGAGTCTCTTTTTGAATAAAAACTAAGATATCACCTATTTGTGGTTCTGTGTTCATGTATACCCAGGTGTCTATAAAATAAAGAGGGGCAGATCCGAATTACAGAGAATAAAAGGGCCAGGTTCATTTTCTGGAAAAGTCCGCTATTGGCCGATTACTGACTGTCAGACCAAGTTCAAACCCAATACGGAAAGTGTCTGATGGAGTGTGAGCCATTACAGCTAACCTTTTGCTTGTTTAAACACCGGGAATGGGTGACCCCGCCATGCTCGCCTGGGTGACCCAGCTAGGTTTATGAGATAAAACCTGAAATTAGCTGAAAGTTTGTGTTTGTTATTCTTGTGCGTCCAGCAATTTAAAAACACCTTCTTCTTTCAATACCCGCATTCCAATTCTTTGCTGTGAAACACCTGGACGTAACAAATAATCAAAACGCAAACGTTCTTCGTTTTCTATTGCAGAAAAATACTGGCAGTCCACGGGACAGCCGAATTTATTTAGCCTGTCACGAAGCTCTATCTGGTGGGATGAAAATATAAACAGGCAGTTTTCCCGGTTAGAAAACCTGTCCAGAATTGCCAATGATGCTTCGAGAGTATCTTTTACGTTAGTGCCTTTAAAAGGCTCATCCATAATGGCCACAACGTTGTAGCCCTCAACGATAGCCTTGGCAATTTCTTTTACACGCATCGCCTCAGCGCGAAAATAGCTGACCCCGCTGTGTAGGTTATCACTCAAAGAAATAGAACTGTATAACTGTTCAATAGGTGTGAATCGAAATTCCTTTGCAGGAACGCCCATGCCCAATTGTGCAAAGTATAAAGCAACCGCAAAAGCGCGAATATAAGTCGTTTTGCCGGACATGTTGGCACCTGTTAGAAACAAGCCTCTGCGTGATCGATCTAGATCCAGCGGGTTGGCAATAGCGTTTTTAACGAAGGGGTGCACTAAATCACGCGCACAAATCTGTAGTTCTCCCTGCTTTATTGCGGGCATGGTGAAATTATTTTTCTGGGTCGTATCTGCCAGTGAAACCAGTGCTTCTATTTCGTACACAATTTGCAGTAAACGAGTCATTGTAGACATTTCGTGAACTCGTAAATCACGATCGAGGTGTAATGTTTGCCATACCCCCAGGCCACCGGATTTTTCAGGGAAGTCTTTTAATTTAGGTCTATCGAGAAGGCTTTCCATTTCCTCGAGTAATGGCAACAACTCTCCGCCGGCTTTTTTTAGATAGGCATGGGAAATAAAGTTTCGAAGGGTATGTACAACCCTGCAACTTATTTGCACACCCTGAACAATTCGACCGTAATGCCTTCCACTACTGGTCCAGACTGACCACGCGTCCATGGCAAACTCAATTACATTGTCGTGATTTACAACAGGCAGGATCTCGCCATAGTAAAGTTCGATACGCGCCACAGAATAGCTGGAGGGCAGCCCTCTGAAAAGCTCGCGGTATTCCATAATAAAGCACAAAGCAGCTTGCACAGCGGATATTTGTTCCCCCTCGGACCAGGGCTTTGACATGCGCCGCTCCAGTGCCTTCTGACCACCAACGGTTCTGGTGTGATCGCAGAAGTTAAACAGACTTTGGCCACCGCTGGAAGAATCAAAAACCTCCAGATCAGAAAGGGTATGTTCGTCAAGAAACAGGCAGTTATCAGGATTGGCATTGCTTGGAGCTGCTTTTTCTGTGGAGTCATCCATTGCACAGGGCCTCTGGAGTGGCTTTATAGTATTAGTGATTTGGAAGGCTTAGCACTGCAGTTTACACCACTCCTGGTTTACACAGGTGAACACGAATCAAAGCTATAAAACCGCAAGCAGGCTTTTATTTATTAAAACTATCCGCCTATATCTTTCTCACTAAAAGCCCTTACTGTTGCATTGACTCCCTCCACTGCAATTTGCAATGTTGTTGGCCTGCAACATACTTGGCAGTCTTCTATGTACTCCTGAAATTCAAAGGGGTTTTCGATAATTTTTTCAATTTGTTCACCACACTAGCGGCAGTTCAGCTTCTCAGTGTTTGTTAAAAAGGTCACGGTGGGGAGCTTATATTTGACACCCATGTATCACCCACACAGCCTGCGAAAAGAGGGACAGGCCAAACATGTGACATGATATTTTGAACTTAAGCTATTGGCCGATTACTGACTCTCAGATAAAGTTCAAACCTAATACGGAAAGTGTCTGATGGAGTGTGAGCCACTGCAGCTAACCACTACAGCTAACCTTTTGCTTGTTTAAATGTCCGTTCATGTTGAATGGTTTGAGGTTAAGCCACTTTATTAACTTAAGCCACGCTGTGAATTCGTTACCCCACTTTATTCCCTAGCCTCAAAAGAGGGTTCCTAGTCTTCATAGTCGGCGGGGCTGCCGCAATCGCATATTAAATTGCGATCCCCGTAGACATTATCTATGCGATTAACCGATGGCCAGACTTTGTGCTGTTGCAGGTAAGCGAGGGGGCGTGACGCTTGTTCCCGGCTATAGGGGCGCTGCCAATTCTCGTCCAGCACATCATCAAGGGTGTGTGGTGCGTTGCACAGGGGATTGTTGTCGCGGGGCAGCTCGCTGCGCTCAACCTGTTCTGCTTCTTGTCGGATGGCGATCATCGCTTCACAGAAACGGTCTAGCTCCGGTTTGCTCTCCGATTCTGTGGGTTCGATCATTAAAGTGCCTGCCACTGGAAACGACATGGTTGGGGCATGAAAACCAAAGTCCATTAGCCGTTTCGCTATATCCTCTTCGGTAACGCCACTGCTTTCTTTTAGGGGCCGTAAATCCAGTAAACATTCGTGTGCTACAAAGCCGTTTTTCCCTCGGTATAAAATGGGGTAGTAGTTTTGTAAGCGGTGAGCAATGTAATTGGCGTTTAGTATGGCAATCTCGGTGGCTTTTTTTACGCCCCTTGCACCCATCATACGAATGTACATCCAGCTTATTGGTAGGATGCTGGCCGAGCCCCAGGGTGCAGCGGAAATCGTGCCGTTGTTATTACTTGAGCCCTCAATTTCCTGCAGCGGGTGGCTGGCGAGGTAGGGTGCAAGGTGTGATTTAACGCCTATAGGCCCCATTCCCGGCCCGCCTCCTCCGTGGGGAATGCAAAAGGTTTTATGCAGGTTGAGATGGGAAACGTCGCCGCCAAACTCTCCCGGGGCAGCCAGGCCAACCAGTGCGTTCATGTTGGCCCCATCGATGTAAACCTGTGCTCCAACGCTGTGTACCAATTCGCAGATGCGTCGAATTTGCTCTTCAAAAACGCCGTGGGTGGAGGGGTAGGTCACCATGATTGCGGCGATATTTTCACCGTGCTCAACAATTTTTTGCTGCAGCTCTTCCAGGTCAACGTTACCTTGTGCATCGCACTTAATAACAACCACTTTTAAAGACGTCATTTGTGCTGAAGCGGGATTAGTACCGTGTGCAGACTGCGGAATTAAGCAAATGGAGCGCTGATGCTCACCCTTCGCCTTGAAGTAATTTTTAATGGCTACCAGGCCGGCATATTCACCTTGGGAGCCCGCATTGGGCTGCAAGCTTATGGCATCGTAGCCGGTGCAGGCCATTAACATTTTTTGCAACTGTTCAAAAAGTTCCCGGTACCCTTGCGCCTGCTCCATTGGGGCAAAAGGGTGCATGTTGCTGAATTCCGGCCACGTTACGGGAATCATTTCGGCTGTGGCATTTAATTTCATGGTGCAGGAACCAAGTGGAATCATCGAGTGATTAAGGGCGATATCTTTGGATTCCAAGCGTTTTAAATAGCGGAGCATTTCTGTTTCGCTGTGATAGCGATTAAAGATTTCATGCTTTACTGCGCTGCCAGAACGTATTTGATGTTCTGCGATAGACTGGCTTTGGATGGCTTTGTTTTCGAGGTTTAAAAAGTCCAGCGGTGATTTATCGCCCGCGAATATGCTGAGTAGAGCTTCGAGGTCGGCTTTGCTGGTATTTTCATTCAAGCTTATACCCAGCCGATTTTTTCCAATCAGGCGCAGGTTGATCTGGGCTTTTAGCGCACGTTCATAGAGTGCTTTTTGCTGTTCTCCAGCATCAATGCAGAGGGTGTCAAAAAATTGCGTATGTACAATTTTATAGTCCAGAGCGGTAATGCCCTGAGCGAGAATTTTGGTGAGTAGATGAATACGCTGGGCGATTCTTTGCAAGCCTTCTGTGCCATGGTACATGGCGTAAAATGCGCTCATGACCGCAAGCAGTACTTGAGATGTGCAAATATTTGAATTGGCTTTTTCTCTGCGAATATGTTGCTCTCTGGTTTGCATTGCCATGCGTAAAGCCGGTTTACCCCGGCTGTCGACAGATACACCGATAATACGGCCGGGGGTGGAGCGTTTGTATTTTTCCCGAAAGGCAAAAAAAGCGGCGTGTGGTCCACCAAAGCCCATGGGTATGCCAAAGCGTTGGTTGCTGCCCACAACAATATCTGCGCCTTGTTTGCCGGGAGCCTCCAACAGTACGAGGCTCATAATATCGGCAGCGACTATGGCAAGAGCGTCTTTTTGGTGAATAATTTCCGTTAGGGTTGCAATATCCAGCAGCGCGCCATCGGCACCGGGGTTCTGCAAAAGTGCGCCAAAATATTGCTGGTGTTCGAGGTCCGTTAGCGGGTTGCCTATTACCAGGTCAAAACCGAAATGTTCTGCCCGGGTTTTTACTACGGCAATGGTTTGCGGGTAGCACTGTTGATCCACAAAAAAGGTGTTGGATTTGTTTTTTCGGGCAACCCGTTTAGCCATGGCCATGGCTTCTGCGGCGGCAGTGGCCTCGTCTAGCATGGAGGCGTTGGCCAGCTCCATACCGCTAAGCTCGATGATTAATTGCTGGTAATTCAGCAGGCCTTCTAGGCGCCCTTGTGCAATCTCTGGTTGGTAGGGCGTGTAGGCGGTGTACCAGCCTGGGTTCTCCAGCACGTTGCGTTGTATGACTGCAGGTAGTTGGGTGTCATGGTAACCAAGGCCAATGTAGTTTTTGAATGGAAGGTTGTTGCTGGCGATGGCTTTTAATTCTTCGAGTGCCTTCCTTTCTGTGGTGGCATCTTGCAGCGTTGCGCTTGTGTTTGAACGAATGCTTTCTGGTATCGTCTGTTTTATAAGCTCATCAACACTGGGCAAACCAAGCGCTTGTAGCATTGCTTCTGTTTGTGATGTATCCGGGCCAATATGGCGCCGCACGAATTCTTCATCAAAATTCAACTTTTTCAGGGAAATGGAGGCGCTGCTTGCGAGTTCTGTATCTGTATGCGACATGAAAAGTTTTCCGTACAATCGGCGTTACTGCGTTCGCGGGCACTATATCAACCTCCCTGCGGTATCAGCAATCCAATTTAGCTATCAATCTATATATGCCTATTATTGCTATTTGTTTTACCTTTTGGATGCTCTTTTGTGCTTACAGAGGCTACAAAAAGGGTTTATGGATAAGCCTTGCTTCGCTCTTGTCGCTGGTTGCGGCCTACGCCGCCAGTTTGCTTTGGGGGGCATCACTGGGTGTTCTCCTGGAAGCTTATGCGGGCAATGTTCTGGTGGCAAAGGCAATGGGCTATATGTTGGTGTACGTGCTCGTTTATCTCGCCTCTACTCTGGTGCTGTCTGCTTTAATCAAAAAGCTGGGTGCTCAGCAGCGGCCTTTGGCTGTGATGGGTGCACTGTTTGGTGGTGGTGTGGGTGCGCTCAGTGGGCTTGTATTGCTATGGGCTTTATCATTCCTGTATGCCGCGTTGAAGTTAAACCCGGAGCTTGAGGCTCCTGCCAGCCTCGATAAGGCGATGGCGGGCTCTCCCCAGCTGCAGAGAGTTGCAGGGGCGCTGGTAAGCGAGGCGAGCGGGTTTGGGGCGCAAGCGGCTGGTGTAGAGCCGCTTCAGGCTGGCATGCTTAAGCAGATGGTCCGGCAGCCCGTCGCTTCTCTGCAAAATATGCAGAACCTGGGAAAGAGTCGCGAATTAAAAAATTTCCTTTCGGATAGGCAGGTGCAAATTGCATTAACACGCGGAAACGTAGACGAGTTAACCGAGCTTTCTGCTTTTCAAGGCCTGGTAAGCATGCCAGAAATGGCAGACCTCAGGCAGTTGGCTTTGGATCAGGCTCAAAAGACGGGGGGAGGCGGGCTGCGTGATGCGGATAGGTATCTTGCTGGGGAAATCAGTGGCGTGTGGCAAAAAGTACAGAATTTAAAGGATGATAAACAATTCAAAGCGGCATTGGCTGACCCGGAAATTCAAAAAATGTTTAAGCAGCAGGATTATTTCGCGCTGATAAACAATAAAAAAATGCAGGCGCTGGTACAGCGAGTGCTGAATGAAACATCCGCAGCGAAGCTCAAGGCGAGCAAGCAAAGTACTATTGAAAGCCTCCCCAATGCCCCGGCGAAAGAGCCAGGCAGTGAAACAAAAGAGGTTTATCAATGGCAAGACAATGAAGGCACTATACACTTCAGTGACTCGCCACCGGAAAATGACTAAGCGTTTACAGGAGAGGATTTATGGCAGTAGTAAAAACAGGGGGCTGGCAGCAGCTTCATGTCAAAGAAATTTATGAAAACCCCTGGATTAAGGTGACCCATGAAGATGTATTAACGCCGTCGGGTACCGAAGGAATCTATGGCGTAGTGCACTTTAAAAACCGTGCCGTGGGAGTAATTCCGCTGGACAGCGAAGGCAATACCTGGCTGGTTAAACAAAGCCGTTATACCCTTGATTGTTACACATGGGAAATTCCGGAAGGTGGGGCGCCTTATGGCGAAGATATGCTTGAGGCCGCCAAGCGTGAGCTAGAGGAAGAAACAGGCCTGCTTGCGAACGAGTGGCAGGAGCTAATGACCATTCATCAATCTAATTCTGTGAGTGATGAGGTGGCGAAAATCTATGTGGCGAAGGGCTTGCACCAGGGCGAGCAGCAATTGGAAGACTCAGAAGATATTGAAGTGGAGAAAATGCCGCTCAAGCAAGCGGTGCAAATGGTGCTGGATGGCCAGATCACCGACGCGCTTTCGGTTGCTGGCTTATTGCGGCTGGCTTTGCTTGAACAAAATGTGTGTGAAGAAAAATAGCCACTACAGACAAATAAAAACGCACCCAGCACCGAATTTTATCAACCCGGCGCTGGGTGCATTAATACTGCATGTGTAATTGACATCCTGTCAGAGGGTCCCGTCCAAAAATCATAGCTCTATTCCCTTGAGCATTGGACTTGGCATTTCCTTGCCTGCTAACTTTGGAGAACTGCTGTAATTCCTTTGCGTCCTTGAATCATTCCTGATTAATTAGACTCCTTGTCTTCCCTCATTTGTTAGCGCATCCATTGGCCTTACCTGGCCGCGCGCACATCCATGACTCACGTCCCTGTTGTTGCGGTGGTGCGCATCCTTTGACCTTACTTGGCCACCTGTCGCTTCCCTGTATACCTCCTTGTTGATGTGTATTTTGGGGAAACTGGCCTTCTAAGGATAGTGGCAAGGTTCTGGAGTGTGTGTAGGAAATTGACCATGGACAGTGCGCGAAAGGCGCCTAATTCAACTTAAGCACTCAGCTCTTCGCACGCTACAGAGCGGTTTCGGCCCAGAGCTTTGGCTTGATACAGGAGGCTGTCTGCTCTCTGTAATAGTTGGTCAAAGTGCTCGTCTTCCGCAGAAATCATGGTGACACCGATGCTGAGGGTGACGCAAAACAGTTTTCCCCCTGCGGATATCTCCTTGCTTTCACAGTTTTGGCGAATGCGTTCTGCCAGGTAAAAAGCGCCGTCCAGGTCCGCATCCGGGCAGGTGAGCGCAAATTCCTCTCCGCCCAGTCTGCCGAGCACATCAGATTCTCTGGTGGCGCTGCGACAGCATTCTGTGATGACGGTGAGAGCGGTGTCGCCAGCAGCATGGCCATAACTGTCGTTGATAGCCTTAAACAGGTCCACATCGATCATCAACACTGCAATGGATCGCTGATGACGGCGGGCTTTGGAAAACTCCGCTTCAGATAGCGTGAAAAAATGCCTGCGGTTGTAGCAACCGGTGAGAGGGTCTTGAGTCGCCAGGCGTTCCAGTTCTTGGTTGGCTCGTACCAGCGCTCTGCGTGCGTTAACCAGCCTGAGGGCTGACCTCATTCGAGCAGATAGCACAGGGTATTCAATTGGCTTGGAGACAAAATCGTGGGCTCCAAGGTCCAGCGCTCTCACCACACTGTTGTCTGCGGTGTTTGCGGAGACCATGATCACCGGAATTTCGCGCGTCTCCTCGCGTGCTTTTAGCTGCTCAAGGGTTTCCAGCCCGCTTATCCCAGGCATGCGAATATCGAGCAGTATGATATCGGGTTCAACCTCGTCAACGAGCTGTAAGCATTCGTTGCCACTGTGGGCTGCAATAACTTCGAAGCCCTCGTCTTCCAATTCGAACGTTAACAGAACGATATTGTCTTCTACGTCGTCGACGACGAGTACTTTTGTCATAGTTTCTAAAGCTGTTTAACGGGTAGCTAGGAAAGCGCCGGATGCGCCATGGTGCTATTTGTCTTTGAAGTATAGGTGAATGCTGGCGATTTGCTTGTTGAGGGAGGCTGGCTGAATTAGCTGGTGCCGATAGCGGGCTGGTTTGCCCGTAAATGTTTCAAAGCGGCGGTGGCAAAGCATTGGGCGTCTTCGCGGGTGAAGGCCTGTTGGTTTGGAAAGATCAAAATAGTGTGAAGGTGTTTGGCTCTGCGGTCTTGGCCAAGAGAAAATTGTAGGTTCTGAAGAAAAGCGTCAAGCCTTTTATTAGGGAACCGGGCGTCATCATGGCTCTGGCGCGGAGTATAAACATCCACCATGCGGTGAATCAGCCAGCTGCTGGGCATGGTGACTGGTGAGCCCATTGAAATAAGCTCGTCGCGCAAGTATCGCACTTGCTTAAACAGCCGTTTTTTGTGGTTCAGATGGGCGCTTTGCTTCCTGTAAGGCGGTAGATTTTTACCCGTTTTTACGGCTGAGCATCTGCGCTTATTCGTTTCTGCTAGCCCTGTTTGGGCTGGGGGAACAACATCTGTTAATTGCTCTGGGTATAAACTGGATAGCGCCATCCTGCGACCTCAGTGAATTGTTTGAACGATCTTGACGGCCTCGGATTCGAGCGCTGCCTGCCGATTGATCATCTTCTGCTGTAGTTTTACCACTGCACGATTAATCTGTGCTACCGATCGGTTTAAGGCCTTTATCGCATCGATTATTTCTTGGGTTTCTATTGGCTCGTCAAAACTTTGATCACCAGCCTCAAGGAATTTTTCATCAAACAAAATTTTTGCCATGGCAATTACCGCTTGCCCCCTTGGAGCTCACTCCTTCGAGTTGTCCTGTTTACATTGCGTTTTTAGCCTTGAAAAAAATCTCCATTTTTCAAAGCTCCCTGAAACTTTTTTATTAGTCTACAAGCCCTTTCAAAACGGGGCTTGTAGATATAAACCTGATTTATTACCAGCTTAGCGCGCCACCTGTTTGATACTCAATTACGCGGGTTTCAAAGAAGTTTTTCTCTTTGCGTAGGTCCATAATTTCGCTCATCCAGGGGAAGGGGTTCTGTGCCCCGGCATAGGCTTCACCCAGGCCCAATTGAGCGAGCCGGCGATTGGCAATAAAGTGCAGGTATTCCTCCATCATGGCGGCGTTCATGCCTAAAACGCCCCGGGGCATGGTGTCGCGGGCATAGGCGATTTCCAGCTCTGTGCCTTCCAATACCATTTGTAGAACTTCCTGCTGGAATTTTTCGGTCCACAAATGAGGGTTCTCCAGCTTTATCTGGTTGATTACATCAATGCCAAAATTGAGGTGCATGCTTTCGTCGCGCAAGATGTACTGAAATTGCTCGGCAACGCCGGTCATTTTATTTCGGCGTCCCATGGAAAGAATTTGTGTAAAGCCGCAGTAGAAGAAAATACCTTCGGTAACCACGTAGAAGCCAATCAGGTTACGGAGTAATTCCTGATCCGTTTCCGGTGTTCCCGTATTAAAAGTGGGTGCACCAATGCCTTGAGTATGGGTAATACTCCAGGCCGCTTTTTTAGCAACAGAGGGGACTTCGCGGTACATGTTGAAGACCTCGCCCTCGTCCATGCCCAGTGATTCAATACAGTATTGGTAGGCGTGAGTGTGAATCGCCTCTTCAAATGCCTGACGCAACAAATATTGGCGGGCTTCCGGGTTGGTGATGTGACGGTATATGGCCAGCACCAGGTTGTTGGCAACCAGTGAGTCTGCGGTAGAGAAATAACCCAACGAGCGCATCACAATTGTTCGCTCGTCTTCCGTGAGACCGTCGGCGCTTTTCCAGGTGGCAACATCGGCGGTCATATTTACTTCTTGGGGCATCCAGTGGTTGGCACAGCCATCCAGGTATTTCTGCCAGGCCCAATCGTATTTAAAGGGTACCAATTGGTTGAGGTCTGCTCGGCAGTTAATCATCCGCTTGTCGTCAACTTCTATGCGGCCTGCTCCCATTTCCAGCTCTTCCAGGCCTGGTGCCGGGTCGAGTTTAGCAACGGCGTCCCGCGCTAATTCAATGCTGGATTTTGTGGCAGAGGATAGTTCCGCAGGGGCTTCTGAAGAACCCGTTTCACTGCTTTCAAGCGCACTTGTATAGTCTGCTTCAGGTTCGCTGATTGTATTTGCCGATGGCTCGGCAAACACTTCTGAGCTTGCTGGCGCTGCGCTTGTGTCGGCTTGTCTCGCATTGTTTTGCGCAGGTTCCGGTGTAATTTCTGTGGCATCCGTACGTAGGTCATTTAGCGCTGATTTATTAACGATTTGGTTCAGGCTATTTTCTTCGGTGTAGTCGTCCCAACTAAGCATATTTTAATTCCGCGATTAATTCGTAAATAGTCTTTCAATAATGAAAGGGTAGAGTCCGGGGCAGGGGCCGAAGCCCCCGCCTCCCAGACTTTCTCCCCCTTGACCAACCCTCTAGTGTATCCGGGTGTATTCAGTTTTTTACTGGCAGGCCTCGCAATCCGGGTCATCCAGAGAGCAGGCTTTTGGTACTTCCGCTGCGCTTGAGCTAACAGCACTAGAGGGCGTACCAGAGGACACTGCGTTGAGTGAGCCTGTATCAATGGTGGATTTTTCGGTTGAGGTTGCCGCGAGGGCACGCAAATAGTAGGTGGTTTTTAATCCGCGGAACCACGCCATTCTGTAGGTAATATCGAGTTTTTTGCCGTTTGCACCAGAAATATATAAGTTAAGGCTTTGTGCCTGATCAATCCATTTTTGTCGTCGACTGGCAGCATCAACAATCCAGCGAGGCTCCACTTCAAACGCTGTTGCGTAAAGCAGTTTTAAATCGTCTGGAATTCTATCTATTTTTAAAACAGAACCCTCGTAATATTTTAAATCGTTAACCATTACTGAATCCCATAAGCCGCGGTCTTTTAAATCGTGCACGAGATAGGGGTTAACAACGGTGAACTCACCAGAGAGGTTCGATTTCACATAAAGGTTTTGATAGGTTGGCTCAATGGACTGAGAAACCCCTGTGATATTGGCAATGGTAGCTGTAGGCGCAATAGCCATGACATTGGAGTTACGCATACCGCGTGTTTTTACTGTTGTACGCAGGCTATTCCAGTCGAATGTTATCGAACGGTCTTGTTCAATAAACTGCTCACCGCGATGCTTTGCCAGAAGATCTATGGAGTCTATCGGTAAAATGCCCTGCTGCCACAGTGAACCCTCAAAGGTAGAGTAGCTGCCGCGCTCTTGCGCTAATTCACTGGACGCTGAAATGGCATAGTAGCTAAGGGCTTCCATGGAGCGATCGGCAAATTCAACAGCGGCATCACTGCTATAGGGAATACGCATTTTATAGAGCGCATCCTGAAAGCCCATAATGCCCAGGCCCACAGGCCGGTGGCGCATATTGGAGTTGCGCGCGGTTTCTACCGAGTAGTAGTTAATGTCGATAACATTATCGAGCATGCGCACCGCAGTATTAATGGAGCGCTGTAATTTTTCTTTATTCAGCTGACCGTTCTCTACATGCTGGGCCAGGTTAATCGAGCCGAGGTTACATACGGCTATTTCTTCATTCGCCTTGGTGTTAAGTGTAATTTCTGTACATAGGTTGGAAGAATGTACAACGCCAACATGTTGCTGAGGGCTACGCAGGTTGCAAGGATCTTTAAACGTAATCCATGGGTGGCCGGTTTCGAACAGCATGCCCAGCATTTTTCGCCACAGCTCCACCGCTCGTACTTTTTTAGTGGGTTTAATATTTCCCGCTTGTGCCTCGCGCTCGTAGTAGTTATAGCGTTCTTCAAAGGCAAGACCGGTAAGGTCGTGCAGGTCGGGAACGGTATTCGGTGTAAAGAGCGTCCATTCTTTATCCTCAAATACCCGCTTCATGAATAGATCGGGCACCCAATTGGCGGTATTCATATCGTGGGTGCGGCGACGATCGTCGCCGGTGTTTTTGCGAAGCTCTAGAAACTCTTCGATATCCAGGTGCCAGGTTTCCAGGTACGCACAAACAGCGCCTTTGCGTTTGCCGCCCTGATTAACGGCCACAGCAGTGTCATTGGCAACTTTAAGGAAGGGCACAACGCCCTGGGATTTTCCGTTGGTGCCTTTAATGTAAGCGCCAAGTGCGCGCACGGGTGTCCAGTCGTTGCCCAGCCCGCCAGCCCATTTTGACAACATGGCGTTGTCTTGCACTGCGCCGTAGATACCGTGTAAATCATCGGGCACTGTGGTGAGATAGCACGATGACAACTGCGGCCGCAATGTGCCGGCATTAAACAGCGTTGGTGTTGAACTCATGTAGTCAAAAGAGGAGAGCAGGCGATAAAACTCCACCGCTCTCGCATTTTTATCGTCTTCTTTTGCTGCAAGGCCCATGGCAACGCGCATGAAAAATACCTGGGGTAATTCAAAGCGAATGTCATCGCTGTGAATAAAATAACGATCGTATAACGTTTGCAAGCCAAGGTAGGTGAACTGGCTGTCTCTTTCGGGTATCAGTGCTTTGCCAAGCAGGGGCAAGTCAAATTCCTGCAGCTCTGGTGACAATAACTCCAGCTCAATACCGCGTTCTATATAGGCGGCTAAGGCTTGTGGATAAAACACTTCCATTTCCGCCAGTGTTGCCTGATTTGCTACACCTAAAAAGCTTAAGGCTTCGGCGCGCAATTTATCCAGTAACAGACGAGCCGTTGCGAAGCTGTAATTGGGTTCTTGTTCAACCAGCGTGCGAGCCGAAATAACCAGGGATGTATTGACATCATCGAGGCTAACGCCCTCATAGAGGTTGCGCATGGCCTCTTTCAATATGGCTTCTGCTTCAACATCTTTTAAACCCGCACAGGCTTCGGTAACAACGGTTTGCAGGCGCAGGGTATCCAGTGGTGCGGATGTCCCGTCTAGCTGAGTAACATTGATTTGCGGGTAATCCACATTACTCTGTGAAAATATTTCTTTATCTGAGCGCAGTTTGGCTCGTTCCGCCCGGTAAAGAACGTAGTCTCGGGCAACCTTGTGTTCACCGGTGCGCATCAGGGTGAGCTCTACCTGATCCTGGATTTCTTCAATATGTATGGTTCCGCCTGACGGCATGCGGCGCTTGAAGGTGGCGGATATTTGAGAGGTAAGGTTGGCAACCGTTTCGTGAATCCGACTGGAGGCCGCAGCCGTTCCGCCTTCCACCGCTAGAAAGGCTTTGGTCATGGCGATGGAAATCTTGTCATCAGTGTAAGGGACAAGAGTGCCGTTGCGTTTTATAACGCGCAACTGGCCCGGAGCGGTAGATGTTACGTTGGCATTGCCAACATTAGCCAAACCCGGGTTGATAGTTTGGCTAATGTCGCCAGTATTTTCTGTAGTCTGCATAGATGTCGCCCGATCTTCCTTCTTGGGATAGGTGTTTGTGCGTAGTAATTTGTTTCTTCAGCCCCAGCTTTCACACCCGCTCAGCGCGTGCTCTATGGTTTTTTATTCAAGCCCTTATTGCAGGTGCAAAGTACCCTGGCCCCGTCCAGAGGAAGGAGCAGAGAGTTATTGCGTTTGATTAGGGGTGAAACACCATATATTGGGTTTTTTCTTGATCTAGATACAAGATAATGCGGTTTTTGACTTTATGCAAGGCGAGAAGCATGGTGGTTTCTTGTGGGTAAAATGTGTGTATGGTTGTGGATAAGTGAGCACTTACCGTGCAGCGTAGAGGGCCCTAGGGGCTAAGTCTTCTTCATGGCTTTGTCGTAAATCTATAATATTTATTTCTTAATTCTGTAGCAGCTTATAGCTGTTCCTCTCAGTGGCTTCAGTTCCGGTTCAGTGAAGCTCCAGCACAATGTTAATCAAGAATCTACATTGATGAGGGTTGTTGCAATGAGAAGGGTGATAAAAACCGGACTAATTTTTTCTTTAATGGGAGTGCTTGCAGCCTGTGGTGCGGAGCATGGCTATTACAATGATCATGAACACTACTCGCAGCCAGGAGAAACTGTGCTGTTTGCGCCCGAGATAAGTAAACCCCGTTTGCAGGACTTTCATATGGTGGACAGCTACGGTATAGACTCTGCCTCCCATTCTCAGGCTCTTGTGGTAGACCCCTATTTAGATGAGGGACTTTTTGAGATTTATTGGTTTGCTGATTCTTGGGATGATTACTGGGTGGAGTTTTATATTAGCGATAACCCTTCTATGGATGGCGCGGAATATGTTGGCTCGCAGATGTGTGGAGTGGGTCTGGACTGTAGCGAAGATGGTTTGCAGTTTTGCCAGTATTCGGCAGACCTGTACTTATCGTGTGACACAGGGGAAGAGCACTTAGCGGATGTGAGTCCGCTGATTTATGCAATCCCCCAAACCCTGTATTTTATTTTGCAGGTGTGTGACTATAGTTTTGACTACTGTGAATACAGTTTTCGTCCGGTACTTTTTAAGTAGTGCGCTTTTAGTAGTAGCTTTTTAAGCAGTAAGTTTTAAGTATTTACTTACAGTAGTACCTTAAGCAGGATTTTAATAGAACCCCGTTATTTGCCAGTACGCTCAGAAAAAGTGACGTGCACCGGCTGCGTTGATCGTCGGCTTAGCGGCTCTGCTCGTGCAAAAATACCATCAGTGCTTTTTGTGCGTGCAGGCGGTTTTCCGCTTCGTCCCACACCACGGATATTTGCTCGTCCTCAATGAGCTCCGCGCTCACTTCCTCTCCACGGTGGGCGGGTAAGCAGTGCATAAACAAGGCGTCTTTATTGGCTTCACTCATTAACTCGTGATTCACCTGAAAACCGCCAAACTGCTTTTCACGCTGTTTTTGCTCCTGCTCCTGGCCCATGCTGGCCCAGACGTCAGTAACCACCCAGTCGGCATTTTTCACTGCCTGCTTGGGGTCACTTAGCACTTGAACGCGGTCGGCATTCAATTTTACCAGTTCGGGGTTGGGGGCATAGCCTTCCGGGCAGGCAATACGCAGTTCAAAGTCACACAGTCTGGCAGCATTGATATAGGACTGACACATATTGTTACCATCACCAATCCAGGTAACGACTTTGCCCGCAGGGCTGCCGCGATGCTCGACGTAGGTTTGAATATCGGCAAGTAGCTGGCAGGGATGAAAATCATCTGTGAGGGCATTAATAACCGGAACCGATGAGTATTGAGCAAAGCGTTCAACAATATTATGTGCGAAGGTTCGAATCATCACGATGTCCACCATGCGTGATAGCACTCGCGCGGAATCTTCGACGGGTTCACCTCTGCCTAGCTGCGTGTCCCTGGAGGATAAAAAGATGGCGCTGCCGCCGAGCTGAGTCATACCGGCTTCAAAAGAAACACGCGTACGCGTTGAGGACTTTTCGAACACCATGCCCAGCACTTTATTTTTGAAGGGCTCGAATATTTCGCCTTGCTTGAGGGCTTTTTTTCGTGCGATAGCTTGCTCTATCACGTGCTTTAGTTCATCGGCACTTAAATCGAGCAGTGTTAAAAAGTGTCTGGTTCTGTTAGCCATAATCAAAACTCTTCGATGAGTTGCACAACCGTATCTACGATAGTTTGTGCCTGTTCATCGCTAATAATCAGGGGGGGTAGCAAACGAATAGTGGAGCCTGCTGTGACGTTTAGTAGCAAGTGTTTGGCTTTGGCTTTTTCAACCAGTTCAGCGCAATCTCGATTTAGCTGTATGCCAAACATCATTCCCTTGCCTCGAATATCAGCAACTTTTGTAGAGTCTTTAAGTTGGGTTTTAAGGCTCTCTAACATAATTGTACTGAGTGTCGCAGCTCTTGCTATCAGCTTTTCATCCACCAGGGCCTTGGTGGCTGCCAGCGCCGCTGCGCATACCAATGGGTTGCCGCCAAAAGTGGAGCCGTGATTACCCGGCTGTAGGATTTCGGCAGCGGCGCCACGTGCGAGGCAGGCTCCAATGGGAACCCCGTTACCCAGGCCCTTTGCTGTCGTGACCACGTCGGGTTTGATTTTGTTATGCTGGTATGCAAAAAATTCGCCTGTTCGCCCGTTTCCGCTTTGAATTTCATCGAGCATTAACAGCCAGCCCTTCTCATCACAGAGATCGCGTAGCTGGTTCAAATAATCGTCTGCAGGAATGTTAATTCCGCCTTCACCCTGAATGGGTTCAACCATTATGGCAACGGTATTTTCTGTGGCGGCTGCCTTAATTGCGTTTATATCGTTATAGCTAACGTGCACAAAACCACTTACCAATGGCTCAAAACCGTTTTTAACTTTCTGATTGCCAGTGGCCGATAAGGTGGCCAATGTTCTTCCGTGGAAGCTTTTATCGGCGGTAATTACCTCAGGCGCCTTGATGCCTTTTTGCTGGCCGTATTTGCGAGCAATTTTTAATGCGGCTTCGTTGGCCTCTGCGCCGGAATTGGAAAAGAAAACCCTCTCCATGCCGGATAATTCCACCAGTAAATTGCCCAGCGCTTGTTGTGGTTCAATGATGTACAGGTTCGAGCAGTGGACGAGTTTTTCTGCCTGTTCACATATGGCGCGTGTAACGGCCGGGTAGTTGTAGCCTAGCCCGCACACAGCTATGCCAGACAGCGCATCCAGATAGCGCGTACCGTTACTGTCCCACAAATAAGGGCCTTCGCCCCTGGTGAGGGTAGTTGTTCTTTCTCCATATGTATTCATAATTGCCGACGTAGACATGCTAGCTCCAAACCGAGAAATTAAATTGCCGGGCCTAAAAAACAAAACAGGCAGCGAGAGCTGCCTGTTGAACGATCATTCTATAAACAAACCGCAGCTTTGTAAAATCGCGGTCCAAATTGGGATTTTGTGCGTATCTTAGTGAAATTCTGGTCAAGCTTGCAAACAGTGACAAATACACGTTCAGGGTATTAGGGTTCGGTGAAATGATGGGGAAATGTGTTCTGTGTGAGCGGCAAGCGCTACTGACATTCCACCACCTGATTCCGCGTAAATTGCATAGGCGCAATCACTACAGGAAGAACTACAGCCGCGAAGAGCTAAATCGGGGAATATCTGTTTGTCGCAAATGCCACAATGGAATTCATGATATTTATGATGAAGTTTCGCTATCCAGAAATTTCAGTACGCTCGAGGCGCTGCGTAATGATAGGGCAATTGCCCGGCACGTGCGCTGGGTTGCCAAACAGAAATAGCGGCACTGCACATAATGATGGGGCTGGGGTACAATACCTGAGTAGATTACTAGGTATAGATGAGGTTAATACTGTATGGCAATAATGGATACCATCAAGAGCCAGATCGAAGATAACGCGGTTATTCTTTATATGAAAGGCTCTCCCAATGCGCCGCAATGCGGGTTTTCTATGCGTGCATCGCAGGCGGTTATGGCCTGTGGCAAGCGCTTTGCGTTTGTGGATGTGCTGACAAACCCTGATATTCGTGAGCATTTGCCGAAATACGCTAATTGGCCGACCTTCCCGCAGTTGTGGGTGAAAGGTGAGCTGGTAGGCGGTTGCGACATTATTACGGAGATGCACGAGAGCGGAGAACTGAAACCTATTATTGAAGCTGCAGCCCCAGAGGATGATAGCGAAGGCAGCGCCGAATAAGCCTCGCCAGGGGTAGATACAAAAACTGCCAGACAATCAAATAGGTGATTAATCACTTCTTTGACTGGCGGCTTAATAGTATTGCTCTATCGCAATGGCTTGAGCAATGGCTTGAGCAATGGCTTAAGCAATGGCTTAAAGAGTAAAACCCTATCAATGAACCCCTGTGTGGTCGAGCCATGCAGGGGTTTTTTGTGTGTTGAATATGGGTATATACTCGAAAATCTTTTCACTAAGAATAACAATATGAGAGAACATATGCCGCTATCACGCAGACAGTTTGCAGCAGGCGCTACCGCAAGTGCGCTTTTGCTGTCTAATCTTAAATTAAAAGCCTTTGCCAAGGCATTGGAAGAAACCGGTTTGAAAGATGTTTTCCAAGACGATTTTCGTATTGGTGCAGCACTCAGTAGCGAACGCTTTGAAACTAAAAAAGATCCCATACTCGAACCCCTTGTCAGCCGAGAGTTTAACGCCATCACGCTGGAAAACGACATGAAGTGGGAACGGGTGCAGCCAAAGGAGAACAGCTGGAACTGGGCCATACCCGATGCGTTCATTGAATATGGAACGCAGCAAAATATGTACATCTGTGGGCATGTGTTGGTGTGGCACTCTCAGATACCGGAGTGGGTTTTCAAAAACAGTAAGGGCAAGCCAGCCTCTCGCAAACAATTACTGGAGCGGATGGAAAAACACATCAACACCTGCGTTGGCCGATACAAAGGTCGCATAGATGCTTGGGAGGTGTTGAACGAAGCCGTTGACGAAGACAAAGGTTGGCGCAAGAGCCCCTGGTACCAGATTATTGGTGAAGACTATGCCGAGAAAGCTTTTCGAATGGCCCATAATGCTGACCCCTCGGCACACCTTTATTACAATGACTACAACATGCATTCGCCCGACAAGCGAGCGTTTTTACTTGATTATCTGAAGAAGCAGAAAAAGCGCGGCACGCCGATACAGGGCATTGGTATGCAAGGGCATGTGGGTTTGAGCTACCCAGAGATCCATCAGTTTGAAGCCAGCCTTAAAGCTTATGCTGCAGCAGGGATGCGAATTCATATCAGTGAATTGGAAATGGATGTTCTGCCTGCAGCCTGGGACTTTATGGGGGCAGAAATTTCCACAAGCTTTGAATACTCCGATGAATTAAATCCCTACAGTAAAGGATTGCCCGCTGACATTGAAAAGCAGATGAATGAGCGCTACGTGCAATTCTTTAAGCTGTTTTTAAAATATCGTGAGAGCATTGAGAGGATAACGTTTTGGGGTGTTGCTGATCACGAGTCATGGAAAAATGATTTTCCCGTGAAAGGGCGAACTAACTACCCTTTACTGTTCGATAGAGAGTATCGAAGAAAACCGTGTTACCACGCGATTAAAGGATTGAAAAAACAGGCTCTTTAACAATACACGTATTACTGCAATATTGAGAATCCAGCAATAAAAAACGGCGTCATTAAGACGCCGTTTTTTTGTTTGGGGTGAGCCACGTTTTATTTAGCTGGCTACCGCAACCGAAGCAGTTTCTTCCTCCGATTTACGATTAGTCGCACGCGTGATGTACGCTTTCATCAGCACTGAAACTATGAGTGCGATAACAAAGGCTCCGGCAAAAATATACAGGGTTGTTTCGTAGGAGCCCGTCACGGTTCTTAGGTAAGCCGTGATTTGTGGCCCCGCAAGACCAGCCATTGCCCAGGCGGTGAGTACATAGCCGTGGATTGCACCGAGTTGCTTGGTGCCGAAAAGGTCACCAATAAAGGCTGGTAAAGTTGCGAAACCGCCACCGTAGCAAGTGAGGATAGCGTAAAGCACAACTTGGAACATGATGACGCTGGTGATATTTGGCAGCAGCCAGAAAGCGGCGATCTGTAAAATGAAGAAGGTCATGTAAGTATTGCCACGACCGATAATATCGGAGAAGGAGGCCCAACCGATACGACCCAGGCCATTAAACAGCGACATCAAACCCACAATGGCAGCCGCTTCGGCAGGAGAAAGGCCAATACTTTCCTGTGCAAGTGGCGATGCAGAGTAAATAACACCAATACCGCAACTGATGTTGATAAACATCATTATCCACAAGCCCCAGAAAGGACCGGTTTTAACGGCTTCGTTGGCTGTTTGTTGTGTTAGGTCGTCAACCACTTTTTTGGTGCCAGCGGCTACGGCAGCTTTCATGCCTTCTGGCATCCAGCCTTCAGGAGGTCGCTCCAGGTAAGACGCAGAAGCAAACATTACAATCAAATAAACGACACCCATGATGAACCAGGTGTTGGCGATACCGCCGTTCTCAACACCGAAAGATTCGATGATGAAGTTGAACACCGGGCCACCTACCATCGCGCCAAAGCCGAAACCCATGATAGCAAGGCCAGTTGCCAGACCGCGACGATCCGGGAACCACTTAACCAGTGTCGATACTGGTGTGATATAGCCGATACCCAGGCCGATACCACCGAGTACACCGTAACCGAGCCAAATGATATAAAGGTTTTCGAGTGTGGCTCCGAGACCGGCAATCAAAAGCCCTCCACCGAAGAAGGTGGCTGCGAGCATACCGGACTTGCGAGGACCGTGCTTCTCAACGAAGTGCCCCATAATGGCGGCCGACAAGCCAAGGAAGAAAATCGCGAAACTGAAAGTCCAGGCGATTTCGTTATTGGAAGCGTTCTCCAGCAATTGACCCAGTGGTTTTTTAAACACACTGAATGCATAAACTGACCCGATAGAGGCGTGAACGCCGACAGCAGACAAGGCGATTAGCCAGCGATTTTTCATGGTTGATACCTTATTTAAACCGAAATATTAAGTGACGCCACTTTACGCGTTTTATCGCGGCGCGCCGTTGATAGAGGTCAATGTCAATGGACACTATAAATTTCAGTGATGTAGCTTTTGTGTTTATTTATAGTCCTAGGAATAAAGGGGCGACACTGAAATACAAGTACACGCATGTGGCCTAAAAATTCGGCTTTATGCGGAGCTTCAAGCCAGGCGTGCCACATCCACAGACACACTTAAAATAGGGTTTTCTCCACCGCCAAAAATGACACCGCGCAAGGGGGTAACATCGAAATAATCCCTTCCCCAGGCAGTGATAATGTGTTGCTCGCCGCATATCTGGTTATTGGTGGGGTCAAACTCAAACCAGCCTTCCCTTGGGGAGTAAACAGAAATCCAGGCGTGGGATGCATCGGAGCCCACCAGTTTTTCTTGCCCTGGAGGCGGTAGTGTTTCGATATAGCCGGATACGTATTTTGCCGGGAAGCCCATTGCTCTCAAACAGCCCACTTGCAAATGGGCAAAATCCTGGCAAACGCCTTTTCGGTTCGCCATTACTTCGTCGAGGGGGGTAGCTACTGTGGTGCTCTCCGGGCAGTACTCAAATTCTTCAAAGATCCGTTTTGTTAAGTTGGCAACCGCAGACAGCAGTGGGCGATCATCAGTGAAGGAGGGCTCGGCGTAGGCCCTGAGCGCTTTTGTGGCGCGTACCATTGGGGAGTCGAGTATAAATTCTCTGGCCAACAATACTTCGTCATCTTTGGAGCTCTCCAAAAGTTCAAGTGCTTCACTACAGGTGATGCCGAAATCGAGGTTGATGCCACTGCGCTGTGAGCCCACCTCCACATCGCTTTCACTGGTAATAATTAACTTTTCGTGTGGGCGCTGAATTTCAAAGTGAAAGGCCTGGTTGCCAAAATAGTCTTCTCTGCGAGAGGTAAACGCCGGGTGAGGTGCTACCTTTACCTGGCTGCGGTCACAGGTTTGTCTCAAGCTGGTACGCGGAATCATGTGGGCCAGATTGTAGCAGTGGCTAACTCTGTCGGCGTATTGGTATTCGGTAATATGGCGAATTCGGTATTTCACGTGTTAACAAACCTTTATTGCCAGTTGCTGCGAACAAGCTGTTGTGGGCCAATTCTGTGGTCGAAATATTTGTCGCTGATGTCGATGCTTAACTGCGAAAGGGTATCGTGAATCTTCTTCAGCAGTGCAGAAAGTTCCGGCCGTTCGCCATCGCTAACTTCACTTAGCTTGTTAATCAGTGACAGCCTGATGGTTGTTTCTCCAGAGAGTACTGTGCGCTCCTCGGCACTGAGCTCAATGCTGGTTTTGGCCCGGGGCAGGGCATCAATATGACGCTTGAGCTGCTCAAATTGGAACATAAGAGAGCGGGGGTTGCTTGGGTCTAGCATTACCAATTCCAGGGCTTGTGCAACCTGCATCCTGGCTCGGTAGCGGCGTCGGTAGGAAATCAGGGCTTCAACGGAGAGCAATAAGGATTCCATCAGTGCGTTTTGGTCATGTTCTGGGACTACCGGTAATAGCAGGTGCTCCATGATGCATACTGTTTGCATGGCGCGTTCTATGCGTCGGCCAAGTTCCATAAAGCGCCAGCCTATGCCGCGCACCATACTTTCTCGTGCAAGACCGGCCAAGGCCATCAGTGCCGTTACCAATGGGTCCAGGGCTTCTTCCGGTGCTGAGCCGAGGTCACCGGTAAGGGCAGAGTCGAGGTTTTCCAGTGCGTCTCGAATGTCGTTAATTACCCGCAGTGTATCTGAGGACAGCAGCTCTTTGGATTCGTCGGCACTGCGCAGCATGGCGTTCAAACTGAAATGAATACTGCCTGCGAGATGCGGGTCTTTGGCTATTTGCAGCAGTTGCTGTTCCGGGTTTTTTAGAATCTCTTGCGAGCAATCTTTAAAGCCGGGTGCTGTTCCTGTAATACCCGTTACGGCTTCGAGCAGGTGTTTGCGACTGAGGTCTGAAATAAGCTCTTCGCCGTTCAGCATCATAAATACGGTACGTAAAATGCGCAGTGAGGCTTCTGCTCGCTCGGCATAGCGGCCCATCCAAAACAGGTTTTCTACCACTCGACTGGGCAGGCTGATCAATTGAGTGTCGCTGGGAATATTGCTTACATCGCTAGTAACATCCGACGCGCGGCTGTGTTCTGGTTCCGAGGCGATTACCCAGGTGTCCTTACTTTGAGAGCCCGCCTGGCTGCTAATAACAAAGGCGCCCTCTGTGGTGCCAACGCGGGTTAGCCCGCCGGGCATGAGTGTGTAGGAGCTGTCGCTGGCAACTGCGAAGCTGCGGGTAATGGCCGGCCGGGGGACCAGCTTGTTGCCCTCAAAGCTTGGCAGGTGTGCCGGCAATAAGGTGGGTTGAGCCACGTAATGTGCTGGTCTTTCTTTGAGGCGTGTAAGCAGTTTCACGCGCTCCGCCTCGTCTAAATCGACCAGCCGCTTGCTGACTTCCCCGGTTCCTCGATAGAGGGGCTTTATCACCAGTTTATCCATGTGAGCACTTACATACTTGTAATCCTCCGGGTCACCGCACCAGTAGGTAGCCACGGATTGTATGCGAGGCTCTCGGCCAAGCAATGCCTTGCTAATAGCGGGCATGTACTTCAGTAGAATGGGGTTTTCCAATACGCCGGAGCCGAGTGGGTTGGCGATTACTACCCGGCCAGCCCTTACAACCTCCAGTAAGTTGGCGACTCCTAACTGAGAATCGTTGCGCAACTCCACCGGGTCACAGAACCAGTCATCCACTCGGCGAAGGATTACGTCAACACGGCTTAAGCCGTCGAGAGAGCGCATCCATACAAAGCCGTTGCGCACTACCAGGTCACCGCTCTGGACTAAGGGGAAGCCCAAATAATTGGCGAGATAGGCATGCTCAAAATAGGTTTCATTGTGGGCGCCGGGAGTTAGCAGCACTACCCGAGGCTGATCGTGATTGACCGACAGTGAGCTGAGTTTCTGGCGCAGGCGCTGGAAGAAAGGCGCTAGTCGGTGCACATGGCTATCGCGAAACAGGCTCGGTAATACCCGTGACATTACAGTGCGGTTTTCCAGGGCATAGCCCATGCCGCTGGGAGCCTGAGTGCGGTCAGTGAGTACACACATTTCACCTGACTGGGTGCGCACCATATCTACCGCATGCAGAATAAGCTCATGCTCTCCGGGCGTTTCAATGCCATGGCAGGCTCTCAAAAAGCCAGCGTGCAGAAACAGCGCTTCCGGCGGAATCACGCCGTGGCGAATCAGCTCTCGGGGGCCGTAGATATCTTTTAGCAGGGCATTAAACAGCTCTGCCCGTTCAAGCAGGCCGCTTTCAATAACAGCCCATTCTTCGCTGTTGATTAAACCGGGAACAAGGTCAAGGCCCCAGGTGCGGCTCGGGCTGTGTTCGTCGTCGTAAATGTTATAGGTGGCGCCATCGTCCCTAAGAATACGCTGGGCTTTCTCATGCCTGTCCATCATCGCTGCAGGCCCGAGGGCCTTTAAGCTATCGAGTAAATAACGCCACTGAGGGCGCGGCTCACCCTTCTGCTTTTGGGACTGCCCTTCCTGCTGTTGAGACTGGGCAATGCCATATGCTTCATCTAGCCCCGCCGATGTGGGGTTGTAGATAAGTTCTGGGGGTAGGATGGGACTTGGTTGGACTTTGGACACTAATATCTCTGGAACTGCTTAAATTTATCGAGCAGAAAGAATACCTGATCGCTGGGCTTATTCCTATGGCGGGTTAGGGCTAATATTTACAGCGATTCCATGGGCAAGCTGAGCCTTTATCAGATGTTAGGCGAGATTGTTTAAGCCGCAAAATGTGTGCAGGGCTTGCCTCTCTCCAAAAAGGGGTTGTCCTTGGTTGGTGTGGCAACACATAGAGGTGCATCGATTGCCACTTGGGTGGCTTCACGAAAGGCCAACATGTAAGAGGCGGCTGCAAACCGGGTGCTGAACCTTGCTGGTATCTGCCAAAAAAAAGTGACGTTTAATGCGGGCCGGGTGGCTTTGGGAAAAGTCAATTAATCCGGTTTTCTCCTCAAGTCCAGGGTGTGCGGAAACTCCCCCGGTACATTTTCTAAGGGGGGGGCCATGGGGCGCGGAGGCTCCTGGCTGGGGAAAAATTCGCGTATCGCATCCAGGTCTGGTCTCGGGGTAATGGGTGCCTGGCTGTGGTTCATGGGTTCGAAGCGATTTACACGGCGGCTTTCTGCTTCGAAGGCGTTCACAGGGAAAGCATCGTAGCTGCGCCCGCCAGGGTGGCTTACGTGGTAAGTGCAGCCGCCGATGGACATGCCGTTCCAGGTGTCGATTAAGTCGAAGGTGAGCGGAGTGTCTACACCAATAGTGGGGTGCAAGGCCGAGGGCGGTTGCCAGGCGCGGTAGCGAACACCAGCCACATACTCACCCTGTTTACCCGTGTGGCTCAGAGGCACTCTTCGGCCATTACAGGCGAGAATGTAGCGGTTATCGATCAGACCAGAGACTCTCACCTGCACTCTCTCCACCGAGGAGTCCACATAGCGGGAGGTACCAAAGGCACTGACTTCTTCTCCCAGGACATGCCAGGGTTCAATAGCCCAGCGAACTTCAATTTGAACATCATCAATTTGCACGCGGCCATAGTGAGGGAAGCGAAATTCTTCGAAAGGCAGCAGCCATTCTTCCCGGAAGGGATAACCGTGCTCGTTTAAGTCTGTTACCACTTCTCTGATATCTTGCCAGACATAATGCGGCAGCATAAAACGGTCGTGCAGTAAGGTGCCCCAGCGAACCAAGGGCTTTTTATAGGGCTCGTTCCAGAAGCGGGCTACTAAGGAGCGGATTAACAGCATTTGTACCAGTGACATTCGACTGTGCGGTGGCATTTCAAAGCCGCGAAACTCCAATATACCCAGGCGACCAGTGGGAGAGTCTGGTGAATAGAGTTTGTCGATACAAAATTCGGCCCGGTGGGTATTACCCGTAATGTCGATTAACAAGTTACGCATTAATCGATCCACCAGCCAGGGTTCTGGCACTATGCCATCCGGCATTTGCTTGAAGGCAACCTCCATTTCATAGAGCATTTCATCGCGGCCTTCGTCGGCGCGTGGCGCCTGACTGGTAGGCCCAATAAAAGCGCCGGAAAACAGGTAGCTAAGGCTGGGGTGATGCTGCCAGTAGGTCACCAGGCTGCGCAATAAATCCGGGCGGCGCAGCAGCGGACTATCGGCGGGCGTTGCACCGCCCAGCGTTACATGGTTGCCGCCGCCGGTGCCGGTGTGCCGACCGTCGAGCATGAATTTTTCTGTGCCCAGGCGAGACTCTCTTGCGGCTTCGTAGAGTTCGGTGGTGGTTTCAACCATTTCCTCCCAATTGTTGGCAGGATGAATGTTTACCTCAATAACACCGGGGTCGGGTGTCACCAGCAGTTTTTGCATGCGATGATCGCGCGGTGGTTCATAACCTTCAATTACCACCGGAATATCAAGTTTTTTTGCGACAGTCTCGATTGCCGCGATAATGTTAACGTAGGCTTCCAGTAGCTGTATGGGCGGCAGGAATAAATGCAGTTTGCCATCCCGAGCTTCAAAACAAAGGGCTGTTCGGAATACTTTGTAATATTCCGTAACGGTAACCTTTTCTTTTTCTTTTTCTTTTTCTTCTTTATCCTCTGACCCATTTTTGGGCTTGGCAACAAAATTCATTTCGTCGAGTTTGGCCAGCGGTTCGCGCGGCTCGAAAGGGTCCCGTTCTACTTCCAGCTCCTTTTCTTTTTTCTCAACTTCGGGCAGGGAATTTAATGGCAGGCGCAGGCCCATTGGCGAGTCACCGGGAGAGAGAACAATACGTTCGCGACGCATTTCCCACTTACTGGTAAACCAGCCGCCGCCATCCCAGTTCCATCCGAGAGGAAGCACATAGCCCGCGGGTTGATCAAAACCTTTTTCCAGCAGGCGAACCAGTCGCTTACGGGCGAGGTCGTCTTTCATGACCTTGCTGGCTAGTATGTCAATATTGGCGGGCAGGTTTTGTGCCTCGGCTAAATAATGCAGGCCATCTTCGTAAGTGGCTTGGGCAAATTCGTTGTCGAGCCCCAATAAGTTTGTCAGTTCTTTTGCAAAGGTGTGTGCGGTTTTAATATCGTGGCCGTAGTCTTTATCAACCCTGGCCAATAATTTGTGGTCTTGCCAGAGCGGCTCGCCGTCTTTTCGCCAGAATAGGCCCAGTGCCCAGCGGGGAACCTCTTCTCCGGGGTACCATTTGCCTTGACCGTAATGCAGTAAGCCCTGCGGAGCAAAGTGATCGCGCAAGCGCAATAACAAAGATTTTGCCAGGCTCAGTTTTTCTGTTCCCAGTGCGGCGGTATTCCACTGGGCCGATTCCATATCGTCAATGGAAACAAAGGTGGGTTCACCACCCATGGTGAGGCGTACGTCATTTTTGTCGAGTTCGACATCTACCGCTTTACCCAGCGCAAGCACTTCCTGCCATTGCTGTTCGGTATAGGGCTTGGTTACGCGTGGATCTTCGTGAATGCGATAGACTTCGTTTTCGAAATCGAATTCCACTTCGCATTCATCGGTGTAGCCGTTAATAGGCGCCGCTGAAGACGGGTTTGGCGTGCAGGCGAGAGGAATGTGGCCTTCGCTGGCAAACAAGCCGGAGGTGGGGTCCAGGCCAACCCAGCCAGCGCCGGGAAGGTAAACTTCGCACCATGCATGTAAGTCCGTGAAGTCTTCTTCGGTACCCGAGGGGCCGTCGAGGGATTTAATATCGGCTTTTAGTTGTACCAGATAGCCGGAGGCGAAGCGTGCCGCCAAACCGAGGTGACGAAATAACTGCACCAATAGCCAGGCACTGTCTCGACAGGAGCCTTTGCCTTTTTCCAGTGTTTCTTCCGGTGTTTGCACGCCGGGTTCCATACGGATTAAGTATTCAACTTTACCTTCAATGAGCTGGTTGAGTGTAACGAGAAAATCATTAGTGCGCACTTTATCCAGAGGAACGCTTTCTACCAGCTCTTTGAATAAAGGGCCACCAGGTTTTTTTTCGAGGTAGGGCAGAAGCTCCTGCTTTACTTCATCTTCGTATTCAAAGGGGAAGTCTTCGGCATACTCTTCCAGGAAGAAGTCGAAGGGGTTAATCACGGTCATGTCTGCCTGAACTTCAACTTCGATAGAAAACTCAGTACAGAGTTCGGGAAATACTACTCTGGCCAAGTAATTTCCAAAAGCGTCTTGCTGCCAATTAATAAAATGATCTTTTGGCGAAACTTTTAAACTGTAAGCATGAATGGGCGTGCGCGAGTGAGGTGCCGGGCGCAGGCGAATCACGTGGGGAGACAAGGTTACCGGGCGATCAAATTTATAGTAAGTGTTGTGCTGGATGGCTACGCGAATAGTCATGGTAAAAAAGTCCGTTCGGGTTTTACCCCAAAAAAATGTAACAAGTAATAGAAAGAATAAGCTTGTGTTAAGCCTTATTCATAGATTGGAAACCAGAGTGAAGCTATTTTTTCATGAATAGCACCAAGCTCTGTCTGTAAATCGTTCAGGTAGTCTCGCAGGTGTTCGCCTTGCTGCTCGTAGTCTGCGTCGTCGAAAATATTTAGCTGTAACTCTTCCATATAGGCAACCAGCTCATGAGAGCGAGGCAGGCGGCTGGCGGAAATCAAAATAATGTACAGGCTGTGTGCGATGGTACGAGGAAAAACTTTGTCTTCCAGTAAGTAATGTACAACAGAGTCACCACGCACCGAGGTTCGGGTTGTGCGCCGATAGGCCTGGTCTGCGCCAAGAGAACGCAAAACATTACCCCAAATAATTTGCCGGCTGTTTACTGCGTTATCGTCGTCTACCAATTGCAATACGGCGGATACTCCTGCGTCGAGTATACGGGTGGTCATATCCGCTCGCTCGATACTGCGCCCTATTCGAAGGAAATCCCAAGCGGCATCGTGGGGCATGGTTGTATAGATTAAGCCCTGAATTTGTTGGCAGCCTTTAATAATGCCGTCTAAAAACTCGTGCCGTTTGCGGCGGTTAATACCCTGTTGCAGGTTGTCGTTTACATACAGGTTTAACTCGTTAACCAGCTCCCAGGTTTCTTCTGGTACAACGTCTCGCGTGGTGCGCACATTTTCCCGAATTAATTTCAGTGAGCTCACTACCGAGGAGTAGTTGTGCTCGTCGCCCAGTAAAAATTTCACAACATTACGTTCGTCCTGAACTTTGTAGCGCTCCTCGAACTCCTGTTGTGCGCTGTTTAGGGTAATGAGGTTATACCAGCCGAAGTTTACATTGCGCGGCAGGTCGAACAGCAGGTTGTCGTATACCCGAACGAGGCGGGCGGTATTTTCTACACGCTCTAAATAGCGGGCAGTCCAATAAGTGCGTTCAGCAACTTTTGATAGCATTCCAGGGCTCCTTAAGCGTCCACTATCCAGGTATCTTTACTTCCCCCACCCTGTGAGGAATTGACTACCAGCGAGCCTTTTTTCATGGCCACGCGTGTGAGCCCACCATTGGTAACATAGGTGTCTCTCGATTGCAGAATGAATGGGCGCAGGTCCAGGTGTCGAGGCTCCAGTTCGTTTTTACCTACCAGCGTGGGCGCAGTCGAAAGCGCCAAAGTTGGCTGAGCAATATAATTACGCGGGTTGCTCTTAATAAGGTCGGCAAAGGTCTCGCGCTCTTTTTTGGTGGAGTGGGGGCCAACCAGCATGCCATAGCCGCCACTTTCGTTGGCAGGTTTTACCACTAGCTTATCCAGATTGGCGAGTACATATTCGCGTTGCTTGTCGTCATAGCAAAGGAAGGTTTCTACATTTGGAATAAGGGGGTCCTCGTCGAGGTAATATTTAATAACCTGGGGTACAAAGGCGTAAACGACTTTGTCGTCTGCCACACCTGCTCCCGGGGCATTGGCCAGTGCAACATTGCCTTTTTGCCATGCGCGCATTAAACCGGCGACACCCAGCACGGAATTTTTATCGAATACTTCGGGGTCGAGGAAGAGGTCATCTATGCGTCGATAAATGACATCGACGCGTTCTAAGCCCGAAATGGTTTTCATGAAGACACAGTCGTCCTGTACCACCAGATCACTGCCTTCTACCAGTTCGGCACCCATTTGCTGAGCGAGAAAGGCGTGCTCGAAATAGGCGGAATTGAATATGCCGGGTGTTAGCACAACAATCACAGGACGTTTTACACGCCGGGGAGACAGTGCTTCCAGAGTGTCGAACAGTCTTGCGGGGTAGTCACCGACGGGTTGGATGTCTACCTCTTCAAAGAGTTCGGGTAGCACGCGTTTGGTGATAGCGCGATTCTCCAGCATATAGGACACACCCGAAGGGACTCGCAGGTTGTCCTCCAGAACATAAAATTCGCCATCACCTGCGCGCACCAAATCAGTGCCGCAAATGTGAGCCCACACACCAAAAGCGGGCTTTATGCCTTCGCACTCTTTACGGTAATTTTTTGATTGCTTGAGAACAAATTCCGGTACGACGCCATCTTTGATGATCTTTTGCTCGTGGTACAGGTCGTTAATAAACAGGTTAAGTGCCGTTAGCCTCTGCTTCAGGCCTGCGGCAGCTGTCTCCCACTGCTTGCTGGAAATGGTTCGCGGAATGATATCGAAAGGCCATGCGCGATCGATATTGCCACCCTCTGTGTAGACGGTGAAAGAGACGCCCATTTCTTTGATAGTGCTTTCTGCTGCCAGTTTACGCGCTGTAACGTCTTCTTCGGAGAGGGTTTTGAGATAGGAGACTAGTTTTTTTGCGGGTTTTCTGGCGTTGCCAGGACTGCTCATTACTTCATCGAAGAACTCTGCCGATGAATAGTCTTTCCAGTTTATTGCCATTGATTGTTCACCACACCCGTGTGATTGAGATTTTCGCATAATTGTAGAGCAAGCATAATTTTAATTGCAGCTCAATTGCGAAATATAATTTTTAAAGTCGTGAAGCCTTCGGGATAAACCACGCGCTGGCGGTGTTCTCTGCTTCATTGCTCTGCTTGCTGGGTGCAAAGCTGAAGAGTGCTATGCAGGCTTTAGGCCATTCATCGCGTTTCGATGATATTACCACTCAGTTGCATTTTTTGGTCAACGCTTAAGTAGGCCAGCCCGGAATTACTTAGCCAATCTTGATCATGCTCACTTTTCAGCATGGCAATGCTGGAGAATGAGCCTGCAATAAGGCACTGCTCTGCAATTACCGTAACTGCTGCGTAAGTGGGTTTAACGGGCCAGCCGCTGCAAGGGTTGAGCAAGTGTGAATAGCGATTACCCTCGATAAGCATAAAACGCTCGTAATCACCGCTGGTGGCAATAGCTCCTCGATGCAGGGGAAGCTGAACAATCGCTTCGTTGGTTTTGCGGGGGTGTTGGATTCCGACTTGCCAGGGGGAGTCGTCGGGATGAGGGCCGATAATCACCAGATCACCGCCAAGGTTAACCAGGCCATGCTCAATACCCTGGCCTGTTAGTATTTGAGCTAACTGATCTGCTGCGTATTCTTTAACGAAGCCACCAAAATCAATTTCCATACCTCGCAGAGGCAGTGCGAAATGGGGTGGATTCCATTCGGCTTTTTGCCAACCGATAAGCGGCAGCAGTGCATCCAGTTTTTCACGCGAGGGCAGTTTCCCCGAGCGGAAGTTCCAGGCCTGCCTTAAGGGCCCGGAAGTGATATCAAACAGTCCGTCACTTTGCTTGTGGAGGGTATCGGCGTAGTGCAGCAGCCCGAGTGTTTCATTGTCTACTTCAATGGTTTCGCCAGAACCTGCCGAGCTGTTTATTTGGCTGGTTACGCTTTTGGGTAGGTAGCGGGAATATTTTTGCTCCAGCTGGTTGAGGCGTTTGCGGGTGGTAGTAAAAATCAACCCGGCAGTTTCTGCCGGGGCGTAGTATTGAAGCTCACAGGGGCTGCCCATAGCCTTGAAACGGTGCGAATGCAGTTGCAAGGCCTGTGACATTTGAACTCCGACGACTTTGATTTTCGGTTAGATAACTTAGCGCTTAGCCTGGGCTTGCCTAAAAGTCTGTTCCAATCCCCAGTGATAGTAAATCAAAGCTTAGCAAGGCAGGGTGATCGCCGGAAGCTGAATAATTTTCGTATAAAAAATTAAGGTAAAACCGGTCAAAAGTTCTGGCTACTTTAAGCCGTGCGCTCACCGCTGAGAATTCAGACAGGCGATAGTCGCTGGAGTAGAATCCGTCGGCTCTGTCCTGATTGTAAAAAGGCTGGTAAAACACAGCGGCGCTCTGGTTGTAGTAGCGGAGCGAGGGAACCACTTGCCAGTTACTGGCAATATTTTGGTACCAGGCCAGGTCAACCGTGCCAGATGATATTTCCCAGTCGTTGCTGTAGTAGCCGATATCAACGTGCAAGGCTGCATTGGCGGCGGGAACAAACTCTCGCCAGCGTAGCGCGGCATTAACGTTGTTCTGGGAAGTGGGGCGTGAGTCTTGAATAATATCACCAGCAACCCAGGCCAGTTTGTAGGGGTCCGAAAGGTAGCCCTCCAGGTTGGACACTCCCAGTGTGATGCCCACCAGTCGATTCTTGGTCATTACCTGAGAAAAGCCCAGGTAGCCACCCAGGCGGTTTTTGGTTTCTTCTGTTGGCCTGCCGGGGTAGAGCTCTGCATCCGTGGCATCCACATAGTCTTTGCTGCCATTAAGCCCCCAGCTGAGTGTGCTGGTATTTTTATTGAGGCGCCATTGCCCGCCATAACCAAAACCAAATGAGGTGTAGTCATTCTCTCCGGAGTAGCTTACTGAGAGCGTTGACTCTGAGCGCTCGTTGTAACTGCGAAAATCCAGGCCGGCTTCAGCACGGGACTCATCAATAGTGGCTCCAGTCATCACTTGCACAGCTTCGCCATCGGCATTGGGAAGCACGTACCATGGTGATGCACCCGAGAGCGTTTCGAACTGGCCGCTAAACGTTAGCTCAGTATCACCAGCTACCGGGGTTTTAACTTTTACCTGGTGAATGTCGATGGTATAGCGTTCAGTGCTGCCTTCAGCAACTTTACTGGGCTCCAGCGCACCTTCTTTATAATTGGTATAGCGGTAGTCCACCGATGTTTTCTGATCGGGCGGATTGGCATTGGCGACAGGGGCCAGCGAATTTAGCAGCATAGCGGCAGTACTGAGTGCGGCCAGTGCGGGTTTTTTTTCTTGCATTATTTATTCATCCTCAATTACAACCACAACCACCGCCTGCTCCGGCGCCGACTGTCTGGGATGCTTCTTTACTGTGATAAACATGGTTACGAATTTTGTCTTCCAGCGGGTCTGGTGAGAATGCCATTTCTGCTTTGGCGAGATTTCCCCGCTCCCAGGCCTTTACCTGGCTGCACCCTTGAGCGCAAGCCGCGAGTAGAATTAACAATAAAACTTTTTTCATTATTCGTTTACCAGCTGTGCAATAAGAGGCTCCAGGTTTTTCTTTTCATCTTTATCGAAGCCGACAACGATATGGCGCACCACGCCTTTTTTATCAATCACGTAGGCGCTGGGCATACCTTTTAACTGATAAATTTCTGCAGAGCGACCTGAGGGGTCTGCGGCCAGTGGAAATTTAACCGGGAATTTTTTTAGAAACCCGTCGGCATCGGAGGTATTTTCGTCCAGGTTTACACCGACAACCTCAAAGCCAGCTTCCACATATTTTGCGCGCAGCTCATCAAGAACGGGAAAGGAGTCGCGACAGGGGCCACACCAGGATGCCCAAAAATCGAGGTAGACCACCTTACCTTTGTAATCTTCCAGCTTGATTTGCTGTTGCTGGTGGTTTTTAAGGGTTTTTAATGTGAGCGCTGGCGCGACTTTGCCGCTTTCGATGGCGAATGCACTTGCAGCGCCAAAGCACAATAAAAAACCCACTAGAAACGGTGAGATAACCTTTTTAATTTTCACAATACTTCTCTACTTCTTTTCAAATAAATATTATCTGTATTTTTAACAACAGCCGATAAATTAGGGCTGCGATTACTTTTAAATCAGAATGTTGGGGAGTGAGCCTAGAGGGTCATAGCTCGGCATGCTACCTGCTCCCATATATTCTGCCGCGGTGTCCAGAATGCGGTGATGATTTTGTCCGCTCACCACTTTGCCTCTATCCACTGCGGTTCCCCCTCCGGCGAGAAAGTAGGGTGCATCGCTACCGGTATGGGCATTGCCGTCTGCCATGTCAGAAATATGCACCACTAAGGTCGAGTCAATCATTTTTCCTCCGGCGGGATCGTCGGTCTCGGCAAGGCGTGTAATTAAATGCGCGGCAAGTTCACTAAAGTAAATTCGAAATGCTTCGTATTTTTCCAATACGCCACTGTGTATCGCGCCGTGAAAGGAACCATCCAGGCCTGTGACACCAAACTCCGAGCCGTTGTTACCTAATTGCATGGTGACCACTCGGGTGAGATTGCATTTTAAAGCTAAAATGGCATTTTCTGTTTGCAGGTTAAAGAGGTCTGTAAACTGGCTGTCTACTTGTTCTGTAGATAGACCTAGCGGATTAAATGCTGGGTCGGTGCAGCCTGCCGGAACTGAATTTGCTGCTGCGTTTTCAATGTCCGCTTTTAACTTGTTTATGGCCGCTTCGTGTTGCTCCAGCCGAGCTAATTCGTAAGCGCCCAATTTGGATTTAATCGCTTTGAGGGCCTCCAGGTTAATTTCTTGTACCTTGGTGTCTCGCTTGGCTCCGATTGGACTGGAGTCAATTCCCCCACCAAACAGTTTTTCAAATGCGGTAAACGGGTTATCCATTAAATCGGTGACCCGTGAAAACCCCCGTGCAGAAACAGCGCTTTCTTCCCGAGAGCGGACACCAAGGCGAAGAGAGGAAAAAGGAGACGTCGCACCAACAGCCTCGCCCAAGGCCAGATCAACGGTGCCGTCAACGCCATCGGCAAATGCACCGAGCACGCGTTGGGAATTACCGTGGCCACCACCACCAATAATTTCTACTTCTTTAAGGAACACGCATTGTTGTTTTACCGTCTCAAGGGGTGCCGTACAGGTATTAAGTTGCAGAGCATCGCTTGGCGTCCAGGAGTGCGCAGCGGCGAGTGGCGTGCCGCCGGGAACAAACAAAAATATCACCCGTCGCATTGCTACATCTGCAGCCATGGCCTGACGTCCCAGCAGCAAACCTGCGCTAAGGCTAGAGGCCTGTAACACGGGCAGCGAGAGACCGGCCTTGCCAATGAATTTCAAAAATTCACGTCTTTTACTATTTGCGATTTCTTTTGAATTTTTCATGGTTTAGTCTCGCTTATCGTTGCACATCTTTTCGGTAGCGAACGCTATCCATTGAACCAATGGCTCTAAGTAATTCGCGTGTGCTGTATTCATTGGACTTCATATGTTCATCGAGCTTTTGCACTTCACAGCCGTAGCGACTTTTCTCTTGGTCTGAGAGTTTAATGTTGATGGTTCTATCGAGATAGCTTGAACCGGTTCCCATCGCCAGCCTGAATATATTGTCGATAAAGCATTGGCGGGTAACATCCAGGCCTGCAATTTCGTGGGCCAGTTGTTTCGCTCCGTCAAAGCTGATGGTTTTGTCCCCAGCCACCTGATCTACGCCATACAGGATTCCGTCGTATTCAACGCTCAGGTTATTGAAGTCAACCGTTTGCGGTAAGCCGATCGCGTCGAAGTCTTCGAAGCCCCCGCCGAGTGGGTTAATCATTTCTTTATGACAGGTCTGACATAAGTCGGCAGAGGTCTGGAACTCGTATTTTTTCCGCGACGTAGCCTTGCCGCCATTAGCTGCGAGGTATTCCTCCCAGGCTTCGATTGCTGCTTGTCGTGCTTCATCGAAATCATCGCCGCTCAGTGATACGCCCGTAGGGGGCAATGGCACATCGTGACAAAGGAAGCGTGTTCTAAAGCGCACGGCTCTCAGTATGGGGGCCGTGTCGCGCTCATGGGCATTCACTGCAAGGAAGGCTCCCGATGTGAGTAAGCCCGCACGGGATGTAATATTGCTGACTTTCTGCATGGTGTTGCCGCTGACTCCGCCAATGCCATAGAAGTCGGCCAGAATTTCGTTGGCAAAAATAAAGTTGCCATCGAATAAGCTAGTGAAGGGCTCGCCTTCGTCGAGCACAACATGGTTAAAGGTTGCTTTCACTTCCTGGGCCATGGCGAATCGCACATTAGGGGTAAACTCGGGGAACACATCTGTATCTTTTTCGATTTCGAGTATTCGTCCTACTTTAAGCCACTGGGTTGCATAGTCACCAAAGTGTTCTCGCGCAAGTGCTGTATTCAGCAGGCGATCAATTTGTGCCGAGATTTGCTGGTCTGTCTCCAGTTCATCTGCCGCTGCCGCATCCAGCAAAATGTTATCCGGGCTGGTGCCGGTGAATGTGAATGCCAGGAAGGAAGCTAATTGGAACTGAGTGAGAACGAAGGCATCGTCATCAAGCGGTTCCGCCGGCAGGGTGGGCACTTTTTCTTGTGCTGCAGAGACTTCAATTTTACTGAACACCAAGCTCTTGTTGGGGTCATGGTCTCCGCCTGCATTTTGAATCGATAACCAATTTACACCGTTCAGTTCCGAGGTGTAGAACTTGTAAGTTTTGCTGTAGCTGTGGTCGATCAGAATGTTTGCGATCTGCACGCTTGAAGAGGTGATATTCAGCGTTGGCCAATCTCCTCCGTCGCCCTTCACGCCGCTAACGCTGATCACCAGCAGATCGCTGCCTGTAAAGTCCGCGTTGTTGCCCACCTGATTGTATTGCTTAATGGTTTCCGGCGCCGATGCAGATGCGAACACCTGGACCTCGCCAATGGGTTCATATTCGGTTCCCCCGCTGCCGGCCTGAATGTCGGCCACAGACAAGCCGGTTTCATCACGGTAGAGGAAGGTGGGTGAAGTGAGCATGGATCGCAGGGCCAGAGCCAGCCCCTGGTTAATATCTCCGGCAGTGAATTCACTGGTAAACAAGCCTTGATAGGAGTTCAGCTCTTCATCGGTGAGATTCCGACGGAAAATTCTACGCCCGTACTGCTCGAGGAACATGGCACCGCAACTGCCGTCATCGAGGTCGCTGCAATCGATCATTCCTGCGAAGTTGTTCTCAAGCAGTTGGTTTACAACTTTGTTCACTACAAAGCCGTAAGATTGAAGTGAACCACTTTCCATGTTGGTCAGAGTGTTATTGGAAAAACCGTCAAACACATTGTCGCTGGGTATTGCGTCGTAGGTACTTTGGCCCAGGTCGCCAATGAGCCTGATTCCCGTGATTGCCTCAATGGAGTTGGCAAACTCGTTTTTGGTGAGCACCCGTAACAGCCTTGGACCATAGTTCACGCCGCAAGCAGACGGACCGCCACTTGACGATGAACTGGATGAGCTGGAGCTGGAAGAACTGGAGCCGGAAGAGCTGCCCGCCCAGCTCACAATGTACTCGGCAATGCTATCTGCACAGCTGCCAGTACAAGAATTTGGACTAAGGTAAGGCATTTCATCCTGTACGAACTGGGCGAGAGATTGTCCATCGTAGCTGGTTATGGTGGGATCGATCCCCGGATAGCTTCCGATACCCCCAGCGCCTTCGACACCGTGGCAGCCCTGACAGCCCTTACTGATATAGAGGTCCTTGCCTGATGCACTTCCGCTTGAACTGGAAGAACTGGAACCGCTCGTGCTGGACGATGAGCTGGAACTGCTGGATGAAGAGCTTGTGCTGCTACCGTTGCTAGTGCCGCCCGTGCTTGAAGATGAACTGGTGCTGCTGGAACTGGAAGAAGAGCTGCTAGAGCTGGACGACGAGCTACTGTCTGCCCAGGTTTTTAGGTAAGCTGCAATATCCTCGGCGCAGGTGCCGGTGCACTCGTCGCCTCTGTTTTTCGGCATCTCAGCGTTTATGAAGCTGGCAAGCAGCATATCGTTATCTGCGCCGTAAAATGCTTTGTTAGCATCAATAATATGAGCCTCAACGCCATAGCCGCTTCCATCATCGTCATGACAAAGTACACACTGCAGGTCGGCACTTTCGAACAAGTCTTTCCCTATTTCCGGGTCGCCCTCATAGCCCCCAGAGGAACTGCTGCTGGATGAGCTGTTTGATGTTGAGGAAGAAGAGCTGCTTGAGCTTGCTGGGCTGCCAGAACTGGAGCTGCTTGAGGAGGACCCGGTGGAGCTTCCGCTGCCACCTGCAGAAGAGCTGGAGCTAGTGGATGATGAGCTGGATGAAGAACTGGGGCCGGGAGCTGCGCCGGAGGATGAGCTACTGGAACCTGCGCCATCGCCCCAGCTCAAAATATATGCTGCAATGTCATTTGCACATGTGCCTACACACTCATGAGCTCTGCCGTTAGGCATGGCCTCTTCGATATAAGTAACCAAGGGCTGAGCGGTGCTACCGTAGAGCTCGTCATCGGTATTGATAACGCTAAGCTCGGAGCCAATACCAACACCTTCTACGCCATGGCAGGAAACGCAGCCCAGGGCGCCGTCCTGCTGGTCGTTATACAAGGCATTCCCTCGTTCGATATTACCCAGGGGCACAGCCGCTCCAGAGGAGCTGCTGGAACTGGATGAGGATGTGGAACTTGCATCCATCCCGCCCGATGAGCTGGAAGAACTGCTACTTGCAACGGCGGTGTCCGGGAAGCCAGCCTGGATAAAATCAGCGAGGGTATTTGCACACTCCGCATCACACAGGTCGGGGTTTCCAGAGGGCATGGTGAACTCAATGCGCTCAGCAAGTGCTGCGAAATCGCCACATACCTCACATTGATCCAGCAGGTTGCCGCCGGCAATACCTCCGGCCCCGGCATCGCCGTGGCAGCTCGAGCACTGCTGCTGATAAAGGTCTGCGCCCGGGTGAGCGGGAAGCTCTTCTCCCGGAAGAGCGGTGCTTCCCCCGGAGCTGCTGGAGCTTGAATTGTTGCTTGTGTCGCTAGCTGAGGATGAGTCATCGAACTCAGGAGAGCCTGCCCCGCCGCAAGCGTGCAGACCAAAAAAAATGGCAAGTACAACGATCCTAAGAGCTAGAGTGTGTAGATGTCGCATAGGGAATCCCGCAAAAATCAGTAAACTACGTGCAGAGTTTTTTTGTCTGCTTATTGATCAGTGCTTGTTGGCATTACCGGTACACGATGGAAAATCGTTTGTACCTGCTCCCTGTAACCAAAAAGCCGACTGCTCATAAATACTATGAATGTCGCAGCATGCTAGCTTTAGTCAAAACGGAATAGAAGGGTGTAGTTCTCATTGGAATTATTTATAAGCAGCCGAAGAATTTATCTGTGCGGGCTATGAAAGCAATTATTTTTCCTTTTTTTTCTGTAGTTAAAAATTAACCAATTAACTTGCCTGTCGGGATTTTTTTCACTCAAGCTAAGCGGCTTAAATAGGAGCCAATAGCAGGGAAGAGCTACTTGAGTGCATAAATAAACAGTGGCAGACAACTTAAGGTTTTCACTTCGTTTACTAAAAATTTACAACTTTTTGACCGCTTGAATAATTTTATTTTTTAATGATTTGGTTAAATGAGCTGAGTTTTTAGTGTTGCAAGCAGCCTGCCGCCGGATGCTTAGCGTCACTGGGAGCGCTCGATGTTTGTGTGAATAAAGCTTCCATCAAGCCTGATACCACCGTCAGCTTACTTTACGATGGACGCGAAAAATAAATTAATTTTGTGCACTGTGTTTCTTTATAACATTAAAGATAAGTGCTAGACGTTATAGGCAGGGCTACAGGGCTGTAGTGACAAGTAAGTGTTGGAGCACGCTTATATGGCTGTAATCCAGCGTGTAAAAAATTGTAAAAAGTGAAAAAAGTCGCACTTGTCGCTTATAAAAGCGCCTTGGGGGAATGGCCGCTGTAAAGGAAGGGGGCCTGATAATAGGCCCCATATTGATGCATGCTACTTCAGTTGCTCTACTTTGTAGCCTTTATTCTCTAGTTGTTTTATGAGACCTTTCTCGCCAGAGAGGTGAGCCGCTCCCACCAGAACAAATTCTGTTACCGTGCTTTTTATCATCGGTTCAACTTTTTTCATCCATGCATTGTTTCGGTCTACGATAAGGGCTTTGTGCATATCAGGAAAATCCTTCGCTGTCTCTGCACCTATTTTTTCTATGGTGTCCAAGTCGCCAGTCTTCCAGGCTGTTTTCATATCACTAACAATCGCTGGAATTTTTTCTACGTCCTTTAAGGTATAGAGAATGAATTCGTCGTCTTTTCCTTGACTAAAGTTGGCAATAAAGTTGATTTGTTCTTCCAGTGATTCCAGTGAGCCAATCATTTTTTTATCTGCCTTGGCTTTTTGGCTATAAATTGTATCCACGCCTAAATCTGGTCTTAAGCCCAGCAGTTGCAGTTCTGTTAAGGCCAACATCAGCCCCGCACCTGATGGCGTAAAGGACGCGAACTGAGCGATATCAATCTTTCGAGAAGCAAAATAAACGCTCAGTTTTTTGTAAGTATCTTTAGAAAGCGCAGATTCCAGCGTTCGTCCGTCGTTGTAGGTGAGCGCCGCTAAAAATTTTGCCTGAAACTCGGGGGTGTTCGATGCTTCAATATCAGTTTCGAAAATTATCGATTGAGAGTCTTTGTAGGCTATATCGTAGGCTTTTGGCAGAGGGTGATCCTCTGGTGCCAACAGGTGGAAAGTCCCTCCAATATACATTTGCTTTTCGCCGGAAGACACTTTCCATACTGATGATGCTGCCACTGCAACGGTGCTGAGTAGTGTGAAGATGAAAAATAACGTGCATTTACAGGTATGCTTCATACTTGCTTCCTTAATCGGCTGGTGAGCGTTTTTGCTGAGGGCTTTCCGGCATCTTTGTTAGCCCGGTAAAACGAGAGAGTATCAGTTGGAATTCTTCTTTGGATATGTCCACATATTCCAGCACCCGGCCATACAACATGATGGTGGGTACGTTGCGACCAGCTAGCTCCTGCTGAGTAAGATTTAAGCAGTAGAGTATGGCGCGTTCTTTACGGTTTAGGCCGTCCCGTACATCGGGCAAGCTATCAAATTGGTCTGTCATAAGTTCTTTGGGAGGCTATCCACAAGTGGAGTTTATTTGCTGATCCAGCATTGTATTTGTCCGTTTTTCAAAAGGCTATAAAAGAAAAACCCCCAGCGTGTTAACCAGGCTGGGGGTTGAGAGCTTTTGCTATAGGCAATGCTTAGAACTTGGCGCGAACACCCAGGAAGAACTGACGGCCCGTGTGGTTGTATTCACGAGTCAGGTTGCTATTACCGGTTGTGCCAGTGGTGTAGAGCCGCTCGTACTCATCCGTTAAGTTGATCATCTCAAAGGTGAGAGTCCACATATCGTTGATGTTGTAGTGCGAGGTAAAATCTACCTGGGTTGGACCGGTGGTGTTTTCAGAATAGTTGCCATTACTACCGATATTTCGGGTTACGTAGTCATCGCGATTATTCCAGGAAATCCTCGCGCCCCATGTATCCACTTCATAGAATAAGGTGGCGTTGTAGGAGTTTTTGGACATTCCTGTTATTGGGGCATTCTCTTCGGCATCGTTGCGTGTAATAACTGTCGTGCCATCTACCGAGGAGTAGTTGGCGAGAACACCGAAGTTAGACCAGAAACCTGGAAGTTCAGTAAAGGTTTGTTGGTAAGCGATTTCCCAGCCATCGATTTTGGAACCTTCAGTGTTGGAGGAGGTTCTGTAAATCCAGTTGTCATCATCAAGTATTTCCGGCTGTTCAGGATACAGTCCAGCGACAATCGTCTTATCTTCTTCACGTAAAGTTGATGGTGGCAACTCTGGGCTCGAAATAAAGGTCTCAATGTCTTTAATAAAGTAGTTAAAGGCGACTAAGGCTTCGTCTGCGAAATACCACTCCCAAGTCAGGTTGATATCGTCAGAAAGCAGAGGCTCTAACTGCGAATTACCACCACTGACCGTGCGGTTTACATCACTATACGTCTTACTTGGTACCAGGCTGGATAAGCCTGGACGTGTAAGTGTCTTGGCCAAGCCCAATCTCAGGATCATATCTTCGGTTGCGTTATAGCTGATATTTAACGCAGGAAGGGTATTGCTGAAACTATTATCTTCCGGGTTTTTATCATCCCCAATATAACCTGTTGCGGTAACATCAGTAGTTACATTTCTGATACCGGCGTTCAAGCGGAAAGGATTGCCAGCAATCTCGGTTTCGAAATTATACTCTGCATATATACCCAGGGTATCTTCTTCAACCGTCCAAGTGTTCAAACCAGTGCCTGTTCGTACTGAGTAATTGCTGTTTTCTGTTCCAAACATTGGTATGGCTTTGCCAAAATCCAGTACCCAGAAATCGAGTTCGGTATTGCTGCCGTGGTCTCCAGCGTCGTCATAGGTAAATACTTTACCAATGCTGGCCAGCGTACTATCGTCAGGAATTGTTTCTACGTCCTGTCGCTGCTCAGTTGCGTCGACTGTGCGGTTATTCATGATGATCCCGGCCTTGACCTGGTGCATCTCGCTCAGATCCCACTCAAGGTCAACGCGAGCTGTATCGTTTTGACGATCAACACCAAACTTACGAATAGTCTCATTATTCATAATCCAGAAATTGGCGGGGTTGGTTGTGTCAAAGCCATGGTAGTCAATGGCGGCAACGTTGGCGTCTTTGCTGAAGTCGTAAGAAAAGGTAGTGCCTGCTGTGGTGTCGCCAGCGGGGGTGTTCTCAATGTTTACCCGGAAGTAATCCTGGAAGAAATCAGAGCTTGCAGTACCGATCATACCGGAGAGAACGATGTTGTCCTGAATCGACCACTCGAAATCGGCGGTTATCTGGCTGAAGTCCGTGGTGTTGGTATTGCGACGGCTCTCTGTGCGTAAGCCTACGTGGTCAAATGTGCCTGCCACAACTTTGGTAACATCTCCGTCCTGTTTGAGTACCAGTGAGTCTTTATCCACATCGATAACAGGCCAGCCCCAGCCGGAGTTGCGGCGGAACTGTGCAAAGGAGTTATAGCTGTCGATGGTGTTTTCAAACTTGGAAGCAACGTAGTTTATGCCGAAATCCAGACTATCTGTTGGTTTGAACTGTAAGCCAGCAGAAATACCGGTTCGATCTTGTTCGTGATGGAAGCTATCTTGTCTTGGAAGGCGAGGGTACCAATAGTTGTTTATCGGATCCCCTGTCAGGTCGCCATTAGCATCTTCATAGGGATCGGTTCCCAAGAACGCACGATTGCCGTCAGCATACGGGCTGGAATAACGCACAGTACCAAAACCATCCTGATAGGAAGTACGCTGTGTGAACGCACCGGACAGCATCCATCCTATGGTTTCATCGGCGTTGTTGCCGCGATAGATAGCGGTTATACGTGGTTCAGTTTTTTCACTTAAATCGTTGTAGGCAGCCTGGGCAGATACCACCATATTCGTGCTAGTGGAGTCCAGCGGGCGCATGGTATACAAGTTAACCGAGCCGGCGATACCACCTTCTTCTTCTGAAGCCTCTGCAGCTTTGTTAATGTCAATGCGGTTAAAGAGTTCAGCTGAAAACACGTTAAAGTCAAAGCCGCGACCCCGGTTAGTGCCGCCGCCACTGTCCAAACCAGCGGTGGAGCTGGGCACTTCCATGCCATTCAAGGTTACGTGAGTAAAGTCTGCCCCCAAGCCACGCAGAGAAATCTGGCGCCCTTCACCGCCTTGGCGAAGAATGGCTACACCGGGTACACGCTGCATAGCTTCTGCCAGGTTGAGGTCGGGCATTTTACCCATGTCCTCAGCAACGATACTTTCTTTCGCGTTTACAGAGTCACGCTTCACATTTAATGACTTCTGCAAGGAGCTCCGGAAGCCTGTGACGTAAACTTCTTCTTCAAGTACTTGATCTTGTGAAAAGGACACTGGAGAAAGCAGAGCGAGTCCGCTTGCAGCAGCCACTAAAATAGACAATTTCTTTCGGTTGAATGTCATTTGAAAATCCCCGTTTTGATAGTTATTAGACTTTCTATATAGCTTGGATAGACCATGCCCTTCTGACTTTAGTCCCTGCTTATGCCAGTGTCAATCAAAAGCCGGGCCTATCCGTCTGCACCATAATTAAGCCCGACAATTATTGGGTATTGCGAATCATTTTGAGTTAAATAATTAGTTTTCGGGTTTTTGTTTTGGGAAAACGGGTAGAACGAATTTTGCTGTTTAGGATATGGGAGCTAAGTAAGTGGTTAGACATACAGATGTGGGATTTGGCTTTAGTTCGAGGGGCTAAGACTATGCAAAATACAACTCTGCTCGATGGCTATTTTTGTTTCGCCATTTTTGTGGGTCATTGGTGGAATAAAAATGTTAAATATTTAGTTGGATTTAAATCCCCGAAAAAAATGGAGGGTGTTGCAGTTTAAGAGTATTTTATCTTTGGCTTGTGTTTACCGCAAACAGCAGATGCGCACCCGTCGTTCAACGCATAGGTGCATTTATGTTTGGTGTATTGCCAAAGCCGCCATGAAAAACAAGCGGTTAGTATTGGATGGAATAACTTTGCAAGTTCTTATGCGCTTTATTGGTAGCACTATAAGGTAAAGCTAATTCAGGGTGCCTGCAAACATCATAGGACGCTAATATTTGTGGCGCAATAGTTTGTTTTTTCTCGGTATCAGGTCAAATGGATAGCGTTGTTCTACAGGACCCTATTCAGCCCTTCAATGAAGGCGGTATTTTTGAATGCTGAACCAGCCTTGACGGATGTGCTTTCGCGTGAAAAATATGTTGTGCAGTGCGCGGGATTTACAGTCTGTTTCTGCCCGCCCATCACAAAATCAATGCAAGCTATTTTAGTTATAAACAGGAGGTATCATAGAGATAAAATCCTCTAAGCCCTAGGAATTAAGCCCTAGGCAGACTATTATCTCGGTACGCTCACATAGATAAGATTAAATCGGAAAAAGCTCCATGGCGATAGACATACCGGGGTACAAGATTCTCCGCACGCTGGGGCGTGGAGGGATGGCCACGGTCTTTCTTGCGGAGCAAGAAATTTTTGAGCGTGAAGTGGCTTTGAAGGTTATGTCTAAGGCGCTCGCTGAGGATGATAGCTTTGGTAAGCGCTTTTTTCGCGAAGCAAAAATAGTCAGCCAGCTGGTTCATCCTCACATTGTTACCGTCTATGACGTGGGCCTGCACGAGGGGAATTACTACTTGTCGATGGAATATATTGACGGTAGTGACCTTAAGCAGCTTCGTAACGATCTTACTTTGCGTCAGAAAATCCGAGCAGTAGTCGATATTGCCAAGGCACTGGAATATGCGGGCGCCAAGGGCTACGTGCATCGTGATATCAAGCCTGAAAATATTCTTTTTCAAAAATCAGATGGGCGGGCTGTTCTCACGGATTTTGGTATTGCCCGAGCCGCAGAAACTGATACCAGCATGACCCAAACGGGCACCGCCATTGGTACGCCACATTATATGAGCCCCGAGCAGGCTAAAGGCAGGCCGGTGGACCCCCGCTCCGATATTTATAGCCTGGGCATTGTCTTCTTCCAGTTGCTCACCGGCAGGGTGCCTTTTGATGCTGAATCCGCCGTGGCTATCGGTATAAAACATATCACCGAGCCGGTGCCGCTGCTGCCGGAAGGTATGGATGCTCTGCAGCCCGTGATCGACACCTTGCTGGCCAAAAAACCGGACAATCGCTACCAGACTGCGGATGAGTTTATTGAACACGTGCAGCACGTAGACATCGCTTTGCTTGAGCAGAATATTCACTACGCCAGGCAGAGCATCATTGACCGAGCCGATAGCGAGCGCCCAACGGAAAAAACGCAGGTAACCGAATCTACTGAGCTGGGTATCGTGTTTGATAAAGATTCAGAGCTGATAGATAGGCCCAGCATACTGCCCTGGTTTATAGGTTTGCTCATTGCAAGCAGTTTGGCGGGCTGGCTGCTTTATCATCAAAAGCCAGAGGTAGTCGGGCCTTGGATGGACGGGGGCAAAGCGTTTATTATTGAGTCCTATGCTCAGTTGAAGGCTAGCCTGGCGTCAGAGGAAAAACCTGGTGCGGAGGCATTGGTTGAGGCAGAAACTCGTGATGAAAACCCGCGTTACGCAAGAGCAACTCCGGTTCCGAGCACTGCTCCACGGAAGCTGGCACCAGAGCCCGCTGTTGCCCTAGAGCCCACTCCCGCTCCAGTGCTTAGTCCAAGGCCGACAGCAATACCCAGTGCTGCACCAATCCGAGAACCTGAGTTTAGCTTGGTGGCCTATCAGGAAAAAATTTCGGCGCTGGAGTCTATGTACAAAAGCGACGGTACCTATTTGGCAGATTTGGTGGCTATGTATCGGGCCGCTGCGCGTGACTACCCAAAAGAGAAAAGTCTCACAACCCCCTTTACTGCTTTGAAGAAAAGAGAATTAGCCGCAACAGAGTATTTGATTGCGCAAGGAAAGGTGGAGTCCGCTCGCAGAAAAACCAAGCAACTACGTGCACTCTTTCCCGAGGTTTCCGCTGCGCAATTTACAAGCCTCGAGAAGAAGATCGCCAGAGAAGTTAAGGTTCAAGCCCTTTTGCTAGAAGCGGATCGCTTGATGGCGAACTACAAACTTACCGAGCCAAAAGGAGCGAACGCGAAACTTCGCTATCAGCAAGTATTGCAATTACAGCCGAATAATAAAAAAGCGCTTGCAGGCTTAGCTTCCGTTGTATCGAAGCTGGTTTCCTCCGCTCAGGCCGAGCTGGACAGAGGGAAGTTGGAGCAGGCCAAGATAAAAGCGAATCTCGCCTTGGATATAGATGAGGGCAATAAAGTAGCTCGCGCTATTCGTGACAAGGCCAGTACGGTATTAGCTCACCAGCAGGAAATGAAACGATTGTTTGATCGGGCCGAATCTCGATTAAAACGTGAAGCGTATTTTAGCCCCCAAAATGACAGTGCGTTTCACTACTATCAAAAAATATTGCAACGCGAGCCGAACAGTGTGCAAGCAATAACGGGTCAGAAAATGCTGGTAGATGGTTTTGCCAGGAGTATATGGAGTTTGGTGGGCAGTGAGCAGATTTCACAGGCTAAGCAGGAGTTAGCATTAGCTATGCGCTATATGCCAGAGAATCAAAGACTTAAATCGTTGGCTCAAGCTGTGGATGAGGTAGTGGCAGATAAGTTTAACTGAGCTAAGAGAAAGCGATAAATGCTGCGAGGGCCCCTCAAAAATTTTAGAAGCCCGGAGGTGCCGAGCCTGGGCACGCGTGTTTGCCGCGTTTGCTATTAGGCTACGTTGTAAAATAGCCCGTTGCTATCGGCAGAAGAGCCATCAAGCACATCAGATATGACCTCATTGGCCAGTCGAGCGCATTTACCACACTGAGTACCCACGCCCAGTTCTTCTCTCACATCGTTGAAATCGCTTGCGCCTTTACTAATCGCATTGCGAATATCGCCGTCGGTAATACCTCTGCAAAAACATACGTACATGGTCTTATTAAACCCTCGGTAGCGCGTCAATAGCTCAAAATCTGGTGACAAGCCAAGGCTGTGCTTGTTGAAATAGTAGTCAAACTGAAGGTTAGTGCAAATAAGAATTATTGTCAATAAGCTTTTTGGAGGGATTTTTTGACCCTGCTCTGGGGGTCATTGAATAATATGATGGCTTGCTGGAAAAGAATCTATTTAAGTTTGCGTTCCAGCCTGTGTATTATAACGGCTCTCTATCAGACCCTGGCGCTTAATTGCTTGTTTTCTAATGTGCAGGCCAGGGCTCTAACTTCCATTTATTCTTTTTTCAAATTCCCAGGGGGACGGTTATGGGTGTTTTAGTTGGTAAGGCAGCTCCAGACTTTACAGCGCCAGCAGTATTGGGCAGTGGTGAAATTGTTGACGCGTTCAACTTTTCTGAAGCTACAAAAGGTAAAAAAGCAGTTGTATTTTTCTATCCATTGGACTTCACTTTCGTTTGTCCTTCAGAGCTGTTGGCCTTCGACCATCGCATGGCTGAGTTTGAAAAGCGCGGCGTAGTGGTTATCGGTGTATCTATCGATTCTCACTTTTCTCACAATGCATGGCGTAACACTGCCATTAACGACGGTGGTATTGGTCCAGTTAAATACACTTTGGTTGCTGATATGACTCATTCAATCTGTAAGGATTATGATGTTGAATCAGAGGGTGGCGTTGCTTTCCGAGGTTCTTTCCTGATTGATGAAGACGGACTTGTTCGTCACCAGGTGGTTAACGACCTGCCACTGGGCCGCAACGTAGATGAAATGCTGCGTATGGTTGACGCACTGGCTTTCCATCAGGAGCACGGTGAAGTATGCCCAGCGGGTTGGCAAGAGGGTGATTCTGGTATGGATGCATCTCCTACCGGCGTGGCCAAGTACTTGAGTGAGAATGCAGATAAGCTTTAGTCTAGGCTTTACTGTTGAAAAAAAACCAGCTGCGCAGCTGGTTTTTTTGTTTTTGGGGGCCGGGCTGGATAGTGTCTATCTCCACCTGTCAGACCAGGCGTTTATAACCTTGTGTGAGTAGGTATATCTGCCATAGCTGCCATTGTATCTCGCCAGTGCATCAGCCCAGTGGCCTTTTTCCTTGTCCAGATAATATTTGAGTATGGTGCAGCCGTATTTTAGGTTAGTGCGCAGATCAATTAAGTTATCCGTTTCCCTGCCAATTTCATTTTTCCAAAAAGGCATAACCTGCATCATGCCTTGTGCGCCCACGCGAGATACAGCATAAGGGTCAAAAGCGCTCTCTATTTGTATAACCGCAAGCACAAACTCCGGTGGTAAATGCGCGCGTTTAGCGGCTTTGTGTACCTCTTTTAAGATATAAAGGCGTTCTTTATCGTCTTTTATGTAGCGCTTAAGCACGGCAGATTTTTGTACCAGCCAAACTTCTGCGTCAAACTTGTCTTCGAAGCTGTCGGCTTCCGAGATCGTGTTCAACAAGGCTTTTCGCAGCGCGTCATCCACGTTCTGAACCGCCGCGTAAGCCGGGCTGCTCATGAGCGTGAAAACTAACAGGTAATAAAAGAGCTTCATTATTTGTTGCTTATTGCGTTTTGAAGAAAAGCCAGAATATCGTCTGATTTGATTTGCTGGTTTTCACTATCGCGGCGTCCTTTATATTCTATGTTACCTTCGGCCAACCCTCGGTCGCCTACTACAATTCTGTGAGGAATACCCAGTAGCTCAATATCTGCCAGCATGGCACCAAGGCGAGCTTTGTTCTCATCCATTAACAGTACGTCGTAGCCAAGGTCTTCTAGTTGAGCGTATAGCTGCTCGCACATCTGTGCCACTTGCTCGGATTTATGCATGTTAATAGGCACAATGGCGAGCTGGAAAGGAGCAATGCTTGCTGGCCATATAATGCCATTTTGGTCGTTATTTTGTTCGATAGCAGCCGCAACTATGCGGGATACGCCAATACCGTAGCAGCCCATAATCATGGTGCGGTCTTTGCCGTTTTCGTCCAGAACGCTTGCTTTCATTGCCGCCGAATACTTGGTGCCCAGTTGGAATATATGGCCTACTTCAATGCCGCGCTTAATATCCAAGGTGCCGCTGCCGTCGGGGCTTGGGTCGCCCACCACCACATTGCGAATATCTTCAATGCGATTGAGCTGGGCATCACGCTGCCAGTTTGCATTAATAAGGTGGTAGTCGGTTTTATTTGCGCCGCAAACGAAATTTGTTAAAGCGGCGGCAGATCGATCCACAATGACCGGAATGGTGAGGCCAACTGGCCCAAGGGAGCCTACTTCCGCGCCTAGCTCGTTTTTAATTCGTTCCTCCGGTGCAAAGGTAAGAGGGGAGCAGACCTGCTCCAGTTTAGAAGCCTTTACATCGTTAAGTGAGTGGTCGCCTCGCAATACCAGTGCAACTAAAGGCTGTTCTTCCCCTTCCTCTGCTGAACCAAGAACGACTAGGGTTTTTATTGTGCTCGTCGGAGATACGTTCAGAAAGTTTGCTATGTCTTCGATGGTTTTTTGTTTGGGTGTGGCAACTTCTGCGAGAGCTTTATGGGCAGAGTCCTGTTTTTCAGGGGCGAGAGCCTCTGCCAGCTCCACGTTAGCGGCATAGTCGCTGCTGTTGCTAAAGGCGATATCGTCTTCTCCGCTCTGCGCTAGCACATGAAACTCGTGGGAGCCCGAGCCACCAATGGAGCCGGTGTCAGCCAGTACGGGCCTGTATTCCAGTCCAATGCGGTCAAAAATTTTGCAGTAGGTTTGATGCATGATGTCGTAAGTGGTCTGTAAGCAGTCCTGAGAGGAGTGGAAAGAGTAGGCATCTTTCATTAAAAACTCCCGCGCTCTCATTACGCCAAAGCGAGGTCTTACTTCGTCCCTAAACTTGGTTTGTATCTGGTAAAAATTTGCAGGCAGCTGTTTGTAGCTTCTGATTTCATTTCGAATCAGGTCGGTAATCACTTCTTCGTGAGTTGGGCCGAGGCAGAAGGCGCGCTGGTGGCGGTCTTCTATACGCAGCAATTCAGGCCCGTATTGTTGCCAGCGGCCGGATTCTTCCCACAGCTCGGAAGGTTGCACCACGGGCATAAGCACTTCTTGGCCGCCCGCTCGATCCATTTCTTCGCGCACAATATTCTCCACCTTGCGCAGTACGCGCAATCCGGTCGGTAGCCAGTTGTATAGCCCGGATGCCATTTTGCGGATCATGCCTGCACGCAGCATAAGTTTATGGCTGATCACCTCTGCATCTGCGGGGATTTCTTTCTGGGTGGCAATAAGATACTGGCTGGCGCGCATGGGAGTCCTTATGTATGAGAAAGGTTTATAATGAGTGTTATGCTTACATTGCGTTAATACTGTATTTTAATGGTCCGACAAGACTACTCACAAGTAGGTAATAGCCGATAAGGAGGAGTTCTCATGTTTCAACTTCATCCCCAACTTCAAGATAGTACTGTTGCACTGGGGCAGTTCAAATTATCACTGGTGTTACTCTCCAAAGATGCAAATTACCCTTGGTGCGTGCTTGTTCCAAAGCGCTCTGGAATCCGAGAAATACATCACTTGAGTGAGCAAGACCAGCAGCAGCTAATTAGAGAGTCGAGTCACTTATCAGAAGTGATGACCTCAATGTTTGCTCCTGTCACAATGAACATTGCTGCACTGGGCAATATAGTACCTCAGTTGCACCTCCATCATGTGGCTCGTTTCGAGGGGGATGCAGCTTGGCCTGCCTCTGTTTGGGGGGTAAAAGCTCCGATTGAGTATGAGCCTGGAGCCTTGGCTCACCGCGTGGAGCGCTTATGTGCTTCACTGGTTGGGGAGGGATTTGAAGCGCTGTCCACCGTGGAGGACGCTGACAGCTCTGCAGGTTTTACGCCCTGATATAAAAAAGCCGCTGTCATTGCTGGCAGCGGCTTTTTTGCAATTATCTTGCTTTGGTGTTATTCGGCCATTTCTTTCAATTTTTTCAGTGGGCGAATTTTAACCTGAATGCTCGCAGGCTTTGCCGCGACATCCATAAGCTCTCCGGGGCGGAAAGGGTTTGGGACGTTTTTGCGAGCCTTTTTGGCGGGCTTCTTAATGGTGACGATCTTAAGCAAACCTGGCATCACGAATTCACCACAAGCGCGTTTTTTGATATGCCCCTCGATCATATCGGTCAGCTCATCTAGCACTGCAGCCACATCTTTGCGGGATAACTCCGTATTCTCGGCAATTTGGTTAAGAATTTGTGTTTTAGAGTAGCGCTCTTTTACTGCTGGGATTTTTTTCGCTGGGGCGACGGGCGCCTTTTTAGCAGCGGCTTTCTTTGCTGGGGCTTTTTTTGCGGGAGTTTTCTTTGCTGGTGTTTTACGTGCGGCCATAGGGCAACCTCATGTTAGTTTTTTGTTATCACTGGAATCGTAGGTGGTAAATCAAGGAGCAGGGTAAAAAGTGCTGCAAGCTTGATCACCAATTCCCCGTCTCTCCGAGTATGGCTTATATATAGATTATTAGCACCGGCGCAGCAACAAAAAAATGCTATATATAAGTACTTTTTTGCGGTTTTGCCTTTTTTTCAGTCAGACAAGCTTCTTAATTTCCTATGTTTCTGCTCTCGTTGCTAAAAGGGCTTGTAAGGCGTTTTGGCTTATCTACGGTTTTGGCGTGGAAAGTATTGGTTCTCAGCTACCAGCTTGGGCTATCTTGTGCGCCTTCATCTAGCCAGGGTGCTGGGGTATAATGCCCCGCTTTTTAGTTGCGGTTCAATGGCCGTCAAGAAGAGTTTGTCGCAAGCGCTTGCTGGGCGGTCGTCAGAATTAGACAGAAATGAGTGCTGAGGTAGAAAAATGCCAATTTACGAGTATCGCTGTGAATCCTGTGGTCATGAACTGGAGGCACTGCAAAAAATCAGTGATGCCCCTCTATCCGATTGCCCGGAGTGTGATTCGGCTACGTTGAAGAAAAAAGTGTCGGCTGCCGCATTCCGCTTGAAAGGTGGCGGATGGTATGAAACCGATTTTAAGTCGGGGAAGAAAAAGAATCTTGCCGGTGATAGCGAGTCATCCAGTAGCAAGTCGTCCCCTAGCAGCAATAAGGGCGAGAAACCGAAAACAGCTAAAAAAAGTGATTCTGCCACTACCAAGTAGCCAGAATTGAGCCAAATAATTACATCTACTAAATAGTGGGAAATACCATGCGTAGTGTTTACTGTGGTCAGCTAAAAGCCGCAAATATTGATGAAGAAGTCACTCTCTGTGGCTGGGTAGACCGCCGCCGAGATCATGGCGGTGTTATTTTTATTGATCTGCGTGACCGCGAAGGCATCGTGCAAGTGGTTTTCGACCCCGACGGCGAAGAGAATTTTGCTCTGGCTGACAAGGTACGCCCAGAGTATGTTCTGCAAGTTAAAGGCAAAGTTCGTGCACGCGATGCTGCAACGGTTAACCCCAACATGGCTACCGGGGAAGTAGAGGTTTATGGCACTGGTCTCGAGATTTTAAATAGTGCTGAAACACCCCCCTTTCAGTTGGATTCCCATATTACCGTCGGTGAAGATGTTCGTCTGCGATATCGCTATATAGACTTGCGTCGTCAGGAGATGCAGAAAAACCTGTATTTTCGCTCGAAAGTTACCACCGCTATTCGCAACTATATGGATGAAAATGGCTTTTTGGATATCGAAACGCCCATTCTCACGCGGGCTACTCCAGAAGGCGCTCGTGATTATCTGGTGCCTTCCCGTACCCACGAAGGGCAGTTTTTTGCGTTGCCCCAGTCGCCCCAGTTGTTCAAGCAGTTGTTGATGGTTTCCGGTTTTGACCGCTATTACCAAATTGCTAAATGCTTTCGGGATGAAGACCTGCGTGCTGACCGTCAGCCTGAATTTACCCAAATTGATATTGAAACATCCTTTATGGACGAAGAGGGCATTATGTCCGTCACTGAAGGCATGATTCGTAAACTGTTCCAAGATTTACAGGGGGTGGACCTCGGTGAATTTGACCGCATGCCTTACTCTGAGGCCATTGAGAAATACGGTTCAGATAAGCCCGATTTGCGTATTCCGCTGGAAATGGTGGACATTAAAGACTTAATGAAAGACGTGGAGTTTAAGGTGTTTTCGGGCCCTGCGAATGACCCTAAGGGCAGGGTTACCGCAATGAAAGTGCCCAAAGGTGGTGAAATTCCACGTAAAAAGGTGGATGCCTATACTAAGTTTGTGTCCATATACGGCGCTAAAGGCTTGGCTTACATTAAAGTCAACGATAAGGATGATCTGGAAAACGGCTTACAGTCTCCAATTGTTAAATTCCTTCCTGCGGAGGTGTGTCGCGCAATACTCGATCGCGTTGAGGCAGACAATGGCGACTTGATTTTCTTTGGTGCGGATACCCATAAAATTGTTACCGAAGCGCTTGGTGCTCTGCGCTGTAAGCTGGGTGAAGATCTTAATTTATACACCCGTGATTGGGCGCCGCTTTGGGTGGTGGATTTCCCAATGTTTGAAGCGACTGATAACGGTGGTTTAACGGCTTTACACCACCCGTTTACAGCGCCTTCGTGTTCGCCAGAAGAGTTACAGGCGAACCCGGCTGAAGCGTTATCGCGAGCGTACGATATGGTGTTAAATGGCACCGAGCTGGGTGGTGGCTCTGTGCGTATTCACGATCAAGGGATGCAGCAGGCTGTATTTCAAATTCTGGGTATCGAGGAAGACGAGCAGCGCGAAAAATTCGGCTTCTTGTTAGACGCCTTGAAGTACGGTGCTCCCCCTCACGGTGGCCTGGCTTTTGGCTTGGACCGCTTGATTATGTTGATGACCGGTTCAGAATCTATTCGCGATGTTATTGCTTTCCCCAAAACCCAAACCGCAGCGTGTGTAATGACCGATGCGCCGGGTAGTGTTGGTGCGGACCAGCTTAAAGATTTGCACATACGCTTGCGGGCAAAACCTCAAGCACAAGAGCAAAAAAGCGAAAGCCAAACAAAGTAGGCACAGTGAGAAACAGATAAATTATGGCAGGCCATAGTAAGTGGGCAAATACAAAGCACCGTAAAGCTGCGCAAGATGCAAAGCGCGCAAAAATATTCACCAAAATTATTCGTGAGTTAACGGTAGCGGCGAAGGCGGGTGGTAACCCGGATGATAACCCCAAGCTGCGAGCAACCATCGATAAAGCGCTAGGTGCAAACATGAAGCGCGATACTATCGACAAGGCTATTGCTCGCGGTGCAGGGGGTGGCGATGGTGCTAACTACGATGAGATTACCTACGAAGGCTATGGTGTGGGCGGCGTTGCCGTACTGGTTGAGTGCCTCACGGATAACCGCAATCGTACTGTTTCCGAGGTGCGTCATGCTTTTACCAAGCGCGGCGGAAACCTGGGTACCGATGGCTCAGTGGCCTACCTCTTTACTCGCAAAGGTCAGATCAGTTTCGAGCCAGGTGTGGATGAAGACAAAGTAATGGACGTTGCGCTTGAGCAGGGGGCGGAAGATGTTGAGAGCAACGATGATGGCTCCGTCGATGTTACCACCACCTTTGAAGATTACCTGAACGTAAAAGAGGCTATGGTGTCCGAAGGTTTGGAACCCGCTCATGCAGAAGTGAGTATGCTGGCGTCTATAGAGGTGCCTATAACTACGCGGGAAGATGCAGAAAAAGCCTTAGGCTTAATTGATACGCTCGAAGATTTGGACGATGTGCAGAACGTTTACACCAATGCGGATATTCCCGAAGAATTTCTTGAGTAAGCCCTCGGGGGCATTTGTCCATCATTGCAAAATAGACCCCACGGCTGCCGAATACTTTTTTACTTGAACGCAATTCTTGCTGCACACATTAAGGTGGCCCAAAACTGATGCTCCCCGGCTTACAGCATAAGTTCCTCTCCTTTGTTAGAGCTTGGTAAAATATGTCTCGCTCCTCGTCTGATCTGGTTATTAATCTCGCTTCTGTGGCCAAAAATTGGCGCACTCTCAAATCTAGGCTTGCCGCTAAATGCGATTGCGGGGCAGTTGTTAAAGCGGACGCTTATGGTTTGGGCATGGGCCGAGTGCTTCGGCCTTTGGTTCAGGCGGGTTGTCGTACTTTCTATGTCGCCTACTTGGAAGAAGCTATTGAGGCTGCAGAAAGATTACGCTCTCTGGAGGTAGAGTTTCAGCTTCAACCCCACGCTTGCCGCTTGCTGGTTCTGGCAGGCTGTGAGCCGGGTGACGAGTTGGATTTTGCTCGTGAAAAGCTAGAGCCGGTGTTGGTGAGCGAAGAAATGCTACAGCGCTGGCTCGCTGCGCTTGAGGCTGCAGGCTTTCGGCCGGGGTCTCAGCCTGCCGCGCTGAAAGTGGACACGGGCATGGGGCGCCTCGGGCTTGAGCCAGAGCAGTTCGCGCAGCTTGTGCAAAATCCTAAACAATTAAGTGATGCTGGAATTAATTTGCTAATGAGCCATCTGGCTTGTGCAGACGAGATCGAGCATGAATTAAATAATACGCAGCTTAAACGGTTTGAACGCTCGCTTGTGCAAATTAAACGTACGCTTCCGGAGCTTAAGGGGAGCCTGTCAAATTCAGCGGGCATTTGTCTTGGGGCTGAATATCATTTTGATGCAGTTAGGCCGGGTATTGCGCTCTATGGCGGTAAGCCTTCGCTGGATTACGATGCTCTTGCCCCGGTTGTGGAGCTTAACCTTCCCGTTATTCAGGTTCGCGACTTTCCCGAAGGTGGTTGTTCCGTGGGGTATGGCGCTAGTCACCGCTTTGAGCGGCCGGCGCGTGTTGCCATAATTGCTGCTGGGTATGCTGACGGCTTGTTGCGCAGCTTGTCAGGTAAGGGTGAGTGCTGGTTTCCATCCGCGAAGGGTGAGCAAGGTTGGTTTGCACCACTGGTTGGCCGCGTGTCCATGGACAGCGTCATTGTCGATATTACTCATATACCCGCCGGTGCGGTGCGGGTCGGTCAATGTGCTCAGATTATTGGCGATAAAATTTCGCTAGATAGCCTGGCGCAAGCGGCTGGTACAATCTCCTATGAAATTCTGACCTCCCTCGGCAATCGCTATCGCCGATCCTATGTGAATACCGCCTGAAACTATGCAAAGTAAACAAACTCAATTGCTCGCTGTACTTGCAGATGGAAACTATCATTCTGGCGAAAACCTGGGGGAGTTGCTTGGTGTCAGTCGGGCGGCTGTCTGGAAGCAGCTGCAACAACTGGAGCAGTTAGGCATAGAGGTGAAAAGTCAGAAAGGCAAGGGCTATTGTATTGAGGGCGGTCTCTCGCTGCTGAGCGCAAAGAGTATTATGGCGGCCTTATCTAGCGATGCCGCTGAGTTGCTAACTCGACTCGATGTGTTAAACGGCGTGGATTCAACTAACCAGTATCTTCTCGAAAAAGTTACTCAGTCTGAAGTGCATGGCCTTGTGTGCACTGCAGAACAGCAAACAGCTGGCCGCGGCCGTCGCGGTAGGCCGTGGGTAAGTCCTTACGGGGGCAATATATATTTGTCCCTGGCGTGGCGCTTTTCTCAGGGGGTTGCTGCGGTAGAGGGGCTAAGCTTGGCGGTGGGTGTAGCGGTCGCTCAAGCGCTTGAAGGGCTTGGTTGCGAGGGGCTTGTTCTCAAGTGGCCCAATGATGTTTTGTACAAAGGAAAAAAACTCGGTGGAATATTGCTGGAGCTAGCTGGGGATGCCAGTGGTGAGTTCCATGTCATAGTTGGCATTGGTTTAAATGTGCGTATGGCAAAAGGAGCCGGGGCACAGGTTGATCAAGCCTGGACGGATCTGGCCGACGTGGGGGGGGTGAGCTTGGAGCGAAACCGTATTATCGCCCACCTGCTAGAGCGGTTATTACCGATGCTGGAGACCTATGAGCGCGAGGGATTCTCCCAATACCATAGTGCTTGGGAGCAGAGAAACGCGCATCTCGGGCGAACGGTTGAATTAGAATCTCCTGCAAACACTGTTCAAGGGGAGATGCTGGGTGTGACCTCCTCCGGGGGGCTGAGGCTGCAAGTTGGAGAGAGGGAAGAGGTGTTTTTGGGAGGGGAGATCAGTGTTCGGGCAAAATGAAGGGTTTCTTGCTCTTGATGCGGGCAACAGTCGGCTAAAGTGGATGTATCGGGCCGGGGCTGACGAGAGCGTTGGTGTATGTGACTATGGTGAATTTGGCTCAGTCAGCCTCCTGCAAAAAATAAAGTGCGAAAATCCCAGTCGCATAGTGGTTTCCTCAGTAAAGCCTGAAGCATTTAACAGGCAGTTAGCTGAACGCTGTGTAGCCGCTTGGGGTGTAAAGCCTGTATTTGCGCATGTTGAAAAAAATTGCCTCGGGGTGACGGCAGGGTATGAAAATCTTGCTCACCTGGGTGTTGATCGCTGGTTGGCGATGCTGGCAGCCTTTAGCGCAAACGAGCAAGCTTGCGTGGTAGTGGATGCAGGTACGGCCATTACTGTGGATTTTGTTGAATCAAGGGGTAGGCATATCGGCGGTTTGATTGTGCCAGGGATACAGGCCAGTGCGCGCGCATTGTTTCGAGATACTCACGCCGTTTCGCCCGAGTCGTTAACCCTGGCGCAGAAATGGCAGCCGGGCTGCGATACCTTAAGTTGCGTGGAGCAGGGTGTGAGCGCTAGTTTGCAGGGCTTGTTGGCGCAAATAGAGGGTTTCTCTCTGCAGATGGGCTCTGATGTTAAGCTCTATTTGACCGGCGGTGATGCTGCGGTTCTGCAGCCCTGGTTGGGTGGCTCAATAAAATCACCCGAGTTGGTGTTGGAAGGGGCGCTGCTCTGGCTAAAGCAGCTATGATCCATAATAATTAATTGATTCAGACCAAACGGGGTTCTGGCAATGCGCTGGATTTTTTTCTCTTTACTTTTTTTAAACGCTGTATTGCTAGTGTGGGGCATGGTGTTCGCTTCGCCGGCGCCTCTCGCTTCGTCTCAGAGTGCTCCATTCAAATACAGCGATGTTGAAACGCTGGTGTTGCTAAGTGAGTCGACCCATACAGATCTGGCTAATGTTAATGATTTTCCGGAGAGCGGTATCGCTTCTGGCGAGCTGGATACTGGCTCTGCCCCGCCATCAAAAGACGAAAACCCTCTGTGCGAGATGGTGGGGCCGTTTAAGGATAGTGGCCAAGCGGATCTATTTCTGGAGCGGCTGGCGGCAATTGATATCAGCGCTGAGTTGAAAGAGTTGGAGCTGCCAGCGGGTTCGCGCTATCAAATCTATCTAAACCCCGAAGGTTCTCATAAGGAGGCGTTGCGCAAGCTCACAGAGCTCCAGTCAAGAAAAATTGATAGCTACATCATCCCTAAAGGCGAATTGGCCAATGGTATATCGCTAGGCATGTTCAGTCATGAAGATCTGGCCGAGCAGCACCTTAAAAAAATGCGTTCTCTGGGCCTGAAGCCAGAAAAGAAAGTAATCGAGCGTACTTACTGGGAAAATTGGGTCATGTTAGCGCCTGGGGAGGCTGCAAAAATGAGCAGTTTGGCCTGGGGAAGGGTCATGGAAGGGATAAATGACATAGAGAGACGACAAAATTTCTGTTTAGATGTTGCTTCGCAGGACAACATTCACTAGAATCCCGCCTCCACGTTTTGGGCAGTCTTGCTCACGTGTGGAAAAGAGCTGGTGTAGCTCAGTTGGTAGAGCAGCTGACTTGTAATCAGCCGGTCGGGGGTTCAACTCCTCTCACCAGCTCCAAATATAGCTTCATATATTATGAAGAAAAAACTCCTGCAGGGGTTCCCGAGTGGCCAAAGGGATCAGACTGTAAATCTGACGCGCAAGCTTCGGTGGTTCGAATCCACCCCCCTGCACCAGTATTGTAGTAAGAAGGTAGTTGTACCATCGCAGAACTGAAAAGGCCTGCGTGTGGCGGTGGTTGAGAGCCTCCGTCTGGTCCCACTTCCTGCTTGGCAGGATGAGCGCCGGCTTCGTCGGCGACCCTACGGGTGTGGAGCTATGCTCCAAAAAATAATAGCCCCCTGCGCTGGCATTTTAGTAAGGACGTATTCGTATCACCCTGGAGCTGTATAGAAAGCTGCGTTGAGGGTGTTTGAGAGTCGCCGCTTGGTTCGGCTTTCTGTGGGGTACGACTAAGAGTTGTATAAAGGCGGGCATAGTTTAGTGGTAGAACCTCAGCCTTCCAAGCTGATGATGCGGGTTCGATTCCCGCTGCCCGCTCCAGTTTTGCATAGCCCTCTGAGGGTAGCGAGAAAGGTTAGTGCTCATATAGCTCAGATGGTAGAGCACACCCTTGGTAAGGGTGAGGTCATCGGTTCAATTCCGATTATGAGCTCCATTATTGATAATAAGCCTCTGAGTTTTGGGGCTTGCGTAAAGGTTGGTTTGTACCAGCCTTTTTGCGTGTAGAGAAATACAGGCCAGTAGTTCAATTGGTAGAGCGTCGGTCTCCAAAACCGAAAGTTGGGGGTTCGAGTCCCTCCTGGCCTGCCATACAAAAAGGGTGTCGCTAAAGTTGTTCGGTGAGAATCCTCTGAATCGAAGAGAAAGATATGAGCGCCAAGGTTGAAGAAGTAGAGTTTCGTTTAGATGGTTTGAAGTGGTTGGTTGTTGCAGCGCTGGTTTTTGGTGGCGCATTTGCTAACTCCTACTACGCTAATGATTTTGCTCTTCTATATCGCGTGCTTGTTTTGCTTGTTGTTGGTGCTGCTGCAGCATACATTGCTGTAAGCACCGCAAAAGGTAGTGCATTCTGGGCGCTGTTGAAGGCTGCTCAGGTTGAAGTGCGAAAGGTTGTATGGCCCTCGCGTCAAGAAACGACCCAGACGACGCTGATTGTTTCGGCTGTTGTTGTGGTTACCGCCATCATGTTGTGGGGGCTGGATACAGGTCTCGGCTATTTGGCGTCTTTAATTATCGGATAGGGGTCGTTCTTAGTATGGCAAAGCGATGGTACGTCGTTCACGCTTATTCAGGTTACGAAAAAAAAGTAGCCGCCGCGCTTAAAGAGCGCATAGAGCTGCATAAAATGCAGGAAAGCTTCGGTGAGGTCTTGGTGCCAACCGAAGAGGTCGTGGAAATGCGCGGTGGCCAAAAGAGAAAGTCCGAGCGCAAATTTTTCCCGGGCTATGTTCTGGTGAATATGGAACTTGGTGACGAAGCTTGGCATCTTGTTAAAGAGACTCCCAGGGTTATGGGTTTTATTGGCGGAAAGGCCGATAAGCCAGCACCAATTACCGATAAAGAAGCTGAATTAATTTTACAGCGCGTTGACGACTCTGCCGACAAACCCAAGCCCAAAACATTGTTTGAGCCAGGCGAGATGGTTCGTGTTATCGATGGACCATTTAATGACTTTAATGGTGTCGTTGAAGAAGTTAACTACGAAAAGAGTCGCCTCCAGGTAGCAGTATTGATTTTCGGTCGTTCAACGCCGGTTGAGCTGGAGTTTGGTCAGGTAGAAAAAGCCTGATCGCAGGGCCGTTAATGCTTGGGTGGCTTATTGTCGCCGCCGCGAGCATGGTAGTAGACGTAGCAATAAGTAGTAAAAGTTAGCGGAGCTTGTTTTTGGCAGGTTTCGGCATACACCCCGTTAACGGGGATAGCTGCTCTCCCTCGCTTTGCGAGTGAGGGCTTTTCGCGTCTCGGTAATGGCCGTTGGCTGTTGGTGAGGCAGGGGGAGCCAGAGAAGAACAGTGTGCCACTGTTTGGAGGCGTTACAACCCACTATTGGGAGTATTAAGTATGGCAAAGAAAATTGAAGCTTATATTAAGCTGCAGGTAAAAGCCGGTCAGGCTAATCCAAGTCCACCCGTTGGTCCGGCTCTCGGTCAACATGGCGTGAACATTATGGAGTTTTGTAAAGCGTTTAACGCGCAGACCCAAAGCCAGGAGCCCGGTGCTCCGGTACCTGTTGTGATTTCTGTCTATAGTGATCGCAGCTTTACCTTCACCATGAAAACACCGCCAGCTTCATACATGCTAAAAAAAGCAGCAGGTATTAAGAGCGGCAGTGGTCGGCCAAATACTGAAAAAGTTGGCAAGGTTACACGTGCTCAACTGGAAGAAATTGCAACAGCCAAAGAGCCTGACTTGACTGCAGGTGATATGGATGCAGCGGTGCGCACTATTGCTGGTTCGGCCCGTGCAATGGGCCTTGATGTGGAGGGTGTGTAACATGGCAAAGTTAACAAAAAGACAAAAAGCAATTCGAGAGAAAGTTGAGTTTGGCAAAGTCTACGGTATCGATGAAGCTGTGGCTCTGCTTAAAGAGTTCTCCACAGTTAAGTTTTCAGAAACCGTTGATGCTGCAATTAATCTAGGTATTGATCCTCGTAAATCGGATCAGGCTGTGCGTGGTGCAACCAGTTTGCCTCATGGTACTGGTAAAGATGTGCGTGTTGCGGTATTCACCCAGGGCGCAAGTGCTGATGCGGCGAAAGAAGCTGGTGCAGAGTTTGTCGGTATGGACGAACTTGCCGACCAAATTAAAGGCGGCATGATGGACTTTGATGTTGTAATCGCTGATCCAGCTGCAATGCGTGTAGTTGGTAAGCTGGGACAGGTACTTGGTCCTCGCGGTTTAATGCCAAACCCTAAAACCGGCACAGTAACTCCCGATGTTGCTGCTGCGGTTAAAAAAGCCAAGGCAGGTCAGGTGCGTTTTCGTGCAGACAAGGGTGGCATTATTCATGGCGGAATTGGCAAGGTTTCATTTGACGCGAATGCGATTAAAGAAAACCTTGAAGCCTTGCTTAATGACCTGAAAAAAGCCAAGCCGGCAGCGGCTAAGGGCGTTTATCTTCAAAAGATTAGCTTGAGCACCACTATGGGGCCAGGCTTGCTTATCGATCAGTCATCATTGGAAGTTTAATTTCGTTTGATTGCTGTACAGACTTTGGGGTCTGTTGCACGGGGCGGCGTTTTATTTAAAAGCCCACCCAGTTCAGCAGGCCGTCAAAGACCGTAGGTGCTGAGGACGTTTACTTTGCTCCGCAGCTTAATTGAGCTTTACGGTAAAGCCTACGCAGACGGTGTGACCCAGTTCAGATTTTATGGATTTGAATGTGATCACCGAAAACCGGAAATAAAAATTGAAAGGTTTTTGTTTCTTAACTTCAGATCCAGGAGAGTAAATAGTGGCTATTGGACTCGAAGACAAAAAAGCGATCGTCGCTGACGTTAACGAGACTGCTTCTAATGCGTTATCTCTGGTGATTGCCGATGCCCGTGGTGTCACGGTCGGCGCAATGGATGCCTTGCGTAAGCAAGCTCGGGAACAAAGCGTACACCTTCGTGTGGTGCGTAACACCTTAGCTAAGCGAGCGATTGAAGGCACCGATTTTGAGTGCGTAAGTGATGCACTTGTTGGCCCCAGCCTGTTTGGATTTTCTATGGAAGATCCAGGTGCGGCGGCGCGTCTCTTTAAAGATTTTGCAAAAGAGCAAAACGACTTTGAAGTAAAAGCGCTTTCTGTGGGTGGCAAGCTGCTCGATGCAAACCAAATTGATGCCCTGGCTAAGCTGCCTACATTGGAGCAAGCATTGGGTCAATTGGCGAGCGTTATGATCGCACCAGTCACCAAGTTGGTTCGTACTTTCAACGAAGTACCTACCAAAGTTACACGCGTTGTTGCGGCCGTCCGCGACCAAAAACAAGATGCGGCTTAACCTCAATAGGGTTAACTGCACCTGTTAATTAATAAACTAAATATTGGAGATAGAGTAATGGCTCTTTCACAAGAAGATATCTTAAATGCAATTTCTGAAATGTCCGTAATGGACGTTGTAGAACTCGTTGCTGCAATGGAAGAAAAATTCGGCGTATCTGCTGCCGCTGCTGTAGCTGTAGCTGCACCTGCTGCTGGTGGTGATGCTGGTGGCGCTGCTGCTGAAGAGCAAACCGAGTTTGATGTGGTTCTTACTTCTGCTGGCGACAAGAAAGTTAACGTTATTAAAGCTGTTCGTGCGATCACAGGTCTTGGCCTCAAAGAAGCCAAAGGTTTGGTGGATGGCGCACCTGGCACCGTTAAAGAAGCGTTGTCTAAAGGCGACGCTGAAGAAGCTAAAAAGCAACTGGAAGAAGCTGGCGCATCTGTCGAGCTTAAGTAAGTTGTTTTGGAAGCACAGCCTTAAGGGCGGTGCTTCTGTTTTCAGAAGGTCAGTGGGTTTTAGCCCTCTGGCCTTTTCCCGTTTGCGACCAACGCATGGTCGAAGTGAATTCTGATAAGTTCAGATATTCGCGAAAGTAGTAAAACACGGCAAATAATAAAGGCTCACCCGGCCTTTCTATCCATTATCAAGCTCCGTGCGAAAGCTTAAGCTGAGGAACACTAATGGCCCACTCATATACTGAGAAAAAACGTATCCGAAAGGACTTTGGCAAATTGCCAGATGTCATGGAAGTCCCCTATCTTTTGGCGATCCAGTTAGATTCCTATCGAAAATTTACCCAGGCCGACAGGCTTGCTGAGGAGCGTCTGGATATTGGACTGCAGGCAGCCTTTAAATCTGTATTCCCAATTGTCAGCTACTCTGGCAATGCTGCTCTGGAATTTGTGAGCTATGCCTTGGGCAAGCCCGTTTTTGATGTCAGTGAATGTGTGCTGCGTGGTGCCACTTACGCTGTGCCTTTGCGTGTGAAGGTTCGCTTGATTATTTATGATCGTGAATCATCCAGCAAAGCGATCAAGGATATTAAAGAGCAAGAAGTATATATGGGTGAAATTCCCTTGATGACTGATAATGGTACCTTTGTCATTAATGGTACTGAGCGAGTTATCGTATCGCAACTACACCGTTCGCCAGGTGTATTTTTTGAGCACGACAAGGGTAAGACGCACTCGTCGGGCAAGCTGCTTTATTCTGCGCGAATTATTCCTTACCGTGGCTCGTGGTTGGACTTTGAGTTTGACCCTAAAGATTTAGTGTATGTGCGTATCGATCGTCGCCGTAAATTGCCTGCGACGATACTATTGCGTGCATTAGGCTACTCGGCTGAAGAAATGCTGGGTATGTTTTTCGAGACATCGAAATTCAAATTTGACGATGAAGGCAATGCCCGGCTTGAATTGGTGCCTTCGCGTTTGCGTGGCGACGTAGCCACCTTTGAAATTAAAGATACTGACGGTAATGTGATGATTGAAGAGGGTCGTCGTATCACTGCCCGTCATATTCGTCAGCTGGAAAAAGCTAATGTGACAGAGCTTGATTTACCGGTCGAATACTTGGTTGGTCGAGCATTGGCGACAAATATCGTCGATACGGAAACGGGAGAAGTGTTGTTTGAATGTAACACTGAAATCACCCAAGAAGTTCTAGATGGTCTTCGTGAAGCCAAGGTTAAAGAATTCGAAACACTTTATACCAACGAGCTGGATTGTGGTCCATTTGTATCCGATACCCTGCGCAGTGATCCAACGCGCACCGAGCTGGAAGCCTTGGTTGAAATATACCGAATGATGCGCCCTGGTGAGCCGCCTACCAAAGAGTCTGCAGAAGCCTTATTCCAGAACTTGTTCTTCAGCTCAGAGCGCTATGACCTTTCAGCAGTGGGTCGCATGAAGTTCAATCGTCGCTTGGGCCGCGATAGTGAAGTTGGCGAAGGTACTTTGTCCCGTGAAGATATCGTTGATGTCCTGAAAACTTTGATCGACATTCGAAATGGTCAGGGTGTTGTGGATGATATCGATCACTTGGGTAACCGCCGTGTTCGCTCTGTTGGTGAAATGGCAGAAAACCAATTCCGCGTTGGTCTGGTTCGTGTAGAGCGTGCTGTTAAAGAGCGCTTATCCATGGCTGAAAGCGAAGGCTTAATGCCGCAAGACCTGATTAATGCAAAACCCGTAGCGGCTGCGGTTAAAGAGTTTTTTGGCTCCAGTCAGCTGTCTCAATTTATGGATCAGAACAATCCACTTTCTGAGATTACTCATAAACGACGTGTTTCTGCTCTCGGTCCCGGTGGCCTTACGCGTGAGCGTGCAGGCTTTGAGGTTCGTGACGTTCACCCGACTCATTATGGTCGTGTATGTCCTATTGAAACGCCGGAAGGTCCAAACATTGGTTTGATCAACTCTCTGGCTACCTATGCCCGAACAAATAACTATGGCTTCCTGGAAAGTCCGCACCGAAAAGTGATTAATGGCAAGATAACAGATGAAATCGAATATCTCTCTGCCATTAACGAGGCGCAGTACGTTATTGCACAGGCATCTGCCGAAACTGACGACGCTGGTGATTTGGTTGAGGGGCTGGTGTCAGTACGTTACCAAAATGAATTTACATTAAAGCCAGCTGCGGAAGTGCAGTACATGGATGTGTCGCCACGGCAGGTTGTTTCTGTGGCTGCGTCCCTGATTCCCTTCCTCGAGCACGATGATGCTAACCGTGCACTCATGGGCTCTAACATGCAGCGTCAGGCGGTGCCTACTCTGAAAGCTGACAAGCCTGTTGTGGGTACTGGTATGGAGCGCAATGTCGCGCGAGACTCTGGTGTGTGTGTTGTTGCCCGTCGTGGTGGTCGCATTGAAAGTGTTGATGCTGCTCGTATTGTGGTTCGTGCCGCAAACGAAGAAGTGGTAGCAGGTGATGCCGGTGTTGATATTTACAACCTGATTAAATACACCCGCTCTAATCAGAATACCTGTATTAATCAGCGTCCCATTGTTAAGCCGGGGGATGCTATTGCACGTGGAGATATTCTGGCGGATGGCCCATCAGTTGACTTGGGTGAATTAGCCTTGGGTCAGAATATGCGCATCGCGTTTATGACCTGGAACGGCTACAACTTTGAGGATTCCATCTTGGTCTCCGAACGTGTTGTTCAGGAAGACCGTTTCACCACTATTCACATTCAGGAACTGACCTGTATCGCTCGTGACACCAAGTTGGGCAGCGAAGAAATAACTGCGGATATTCCAAATGTTGGTGAAGGTGCGCTGGCGAAGCTGGATGAATCGGGCATCGTATACGTGGGCGCTGAAGTGGGTGCTGGCGATATCCTGGTGGGTAAAGTAACACCCAAAGGCGAAACGCAATTAACCCCTGAAGAAAAGCTGTTACGCGCGATTTTCGGGGAGAAAGCTTCCGACGTTAAAGACACCTCGTTGCGAGTGCCTTCCAGTGTGAAAGGTACCGTAATAGATGTACAAGTCTTTACCCGCGATGGCCTGGAAAAAGATCAGCGATCTCTGGAAATTGAGAAATCGCAATTAAATCAGGTTCGCAAAGATCTCAACGAAGAGTACCGTATTGTTGAAGGCGCAACCTATGCGCGTTTGCGATCTGCTCTGGTTGGGCAGAAAGCCAGCAGTGGCAAAAACGTCAAGAAAGGTGCAGCCGTCACAGACGAGATGCTGAATGAGCTGGCTAATGAGGACTGGTTCAAAATCCGTATGTCCGATGACGCATTAAACGAGCAGTTGGATGCGGCAGAGCAACAGCTGGCTGAGCGTCGAAAAGAGCTGGATGAGCGCTTTGAAGACAAGAAACGCAAGCTGGAAACCGGTGATGACCTTGCTCCAGGCGTGCTGAAGATTGTTAAAGTCTATCTTGCCATCAAGCGACGCATTCAGCCGGGTGACAAAATGGCTGGCCGCCACGGTAACAAAGGTGTTATCTCGGTAATTATGCCGGTAGAAGATATGCCTCACGATAAGAATGGCGAACCCATCGACATCGTTCTGAACCCCTTGGGTGTGCCATCGCGTATGAACGTGGGCCAGATTCTTGAAACGCACCTTGGCTTGGCGTCAAAAGGCCTCGGTCGCAAGATTGATGAAATGTTGCAGCAGCAACGTGCCATCAAAGAGCTTCGCGAGTTCTTGCACCGGATTTACAACGATATCGGGCAGAGCTACAAAATTGAAGACCTGGACACCTTTAGTGATCAAGAGGTTCTAGAGTTGGCGGCCAACCTGCGTGGCGGGGTGCCTATGGCTACTCGAGCCTTCGACGGTGCTGCCGAAAGTGAGATTAAGGAGTTGCTGCGACTTGCAGGTATGCCAGACTCTGGCCAGATGACCCTCTTTGACGGTCGTACTGGCGATGAGTTCATGCGCCCGGTAACCGTTGGCTACATGTACATGCTTAAGCTTAACCACTTGGTGGACGACAAGATGCATGCGCGCTCTACCGGTTCCTACAGCTTGGTGACTCAGCAGCCTCTGGGTGGTAAAGCTCAGTTTGGTGGTCAGCGCTTCGGTGAGATGGAAGTGTGGGCACTGGAAGCTTACGGTGCCGCTTACACCTTGCAGGAAATGCTCACCGTTAAGTCGGATGACGTAAATGGCCGTACCAAGATGTATAAAAACATCGTGGATGGCGATCACCGTATGGAGCCTGGAATGCCAGAATCCTTTAACGTACTGGTTAAAGAAATTCGTTCTTTGGGTATCAACATCGAGCTTGAGCAAGACTCATAAATTTCACAAATCAAACGGTGGTGGGTTGCTTGTATCTACAACAGCCCACTGTGCATAAGCACCCACTGGAGGAACAGCTTTGAAAGACTTACTAAATTTGTTGAAGAATCAAGGGCAAACTGACGAGTTCGATGGTATTCGAATTGGGCTCGCCTCTCCTGAAATGATTCATTCCTGGTCGTTTGGTGAAGTGAAAAAACCAGAGACTATTAACTACCGTACCTTCAAGCCCGAGCGTGAGGGTTTGTTCTGCGCCAAAATTTTTGGCCCGGTAAAAGACTACGAGTGCCTGTGCGGAAAGTACAAGCGCATGAAGCACCGTGGAATAATCTGCGAAAAATGTGGCGTTGAAGTAACGCTCGCTAAAGTTCGTCGTGAGCGAATGGGTCACATTGAGTTGGCTTGTCCAACGGCGCACATCTGGTTTTTAAAGTCGCTGCCAAGTCGTATCGGTTTATTGCTGGACATGACCTTGCGTAGTATCGAGCGGGTGTTGTACTTCGAATCTTTTGTTGTGACAGACCCGGGTATGACCACTCTTGAGCGTGGCCAGCTGCTAACCGATGAGCAGTACTTCGAGGCCATGGAAGAGTTTGGCGATGAATTTGACGCAAAAATGGGCGCAGAAGCTATCCAGCAGTTGGTAAAAGATATCGACTTGGAAAAAGATGCGCAGCATATTCGTGAAGAAATTCCCAATACCAACTCAGAAACTAAAATCAAGAAGCTCAGTAAGCGTCTCAAGCTGCTCGAGGCTTTCTTGCAGTCTGGCAACAAGCCTGAGTGGATGATTCTTGAAGCTTTACCGGTACTCCCGCCAGATTTGCGCCCATTGGTGCCGCTGGACGGCGGACGTTTTGCGACTTCCGATTTGAACGATTTATATCGCCGTGTAATTAACCGTAACAACCGTTTAAAGCGCCTGCTCGACTTAAACGCGCCAGACATAATCGTGCGCAATGAGAAGCGTATGTTGCAGGAAGCGGTAGACGCATTGCTTGATAATGGTCGTCGCGGTCGCGCCATCACCGGTTCAAACAAACGCCCGCTGAAGTCACTTGCCGACATGATCAAAGGTAAGCAGGGTCGTTTTCGTCAAAACCTGCTTGGTAAGCGTGTTGACTACTCCGGCCGATCGGTAATTGTTACCGGTCCTACCCTGCGTCTGCATCAGTGTGGTCTGCCGAAGAAAATGGCCTTGGAGTTGTTTAAACCATTTATTTTCAGCAAGCTCGAATTGCGCGGATTGGCAACCACCATTAAGGCTGCCAAGAAAATGGTCGAGCGTGAAGAACCCGTAGTTTGGGATATTCTCGATGAGGTGATTCGCGAGCACCCGGTTCTCCTTAACCGTGCACCTACGCTTCACCGTTTGGGTATTCAGGCTTTTGAGCCGGTATTGATTGAAGGTAAAGCCATTCAATTACACCCCCTCGTTTGTGCCGCCTACAACGCGGACTTCGATGGCGACCAGATGGCCGTGCACGTACCGCTTACTCTGGAAGCTCAGCTCGAAGCGCGTGCTTTGATGATGTCAACCAACAACATTTTATCGCCAGCTTCCGGCGAGCCAATTATCGTGCCCTCGCAGGATGTGGTTCTTGGTTTGTACTGGATGACACGCGAACGTGTAAATGACCTTGGAGAAGGGATGACATTCTCAGACTCCAAAGAAGTCTCCCGCGCGTTTTATGCGAAAAAAATTGGTCTGCAGGCGCGAATCAAAGTGCGTATTCGTCAGGTAAGGATACGTGAAGACGGTGAAAAAGAAGAAGAGATAAGTATTCTCGAATCCACCGTAGGCCGAATTCTGCTTTGGGAAATTGTGCCCGATGGTATGCCCTTCGACATGGTTAATAAGCCCATGGTGAAGAAAGCAATCTCCGCCCTTATAAACTTTTGTTACCGCGTAGTAGGTCTGAAAGCGACGGTCATTTTTGCCGACCGCCTCATGTACATGGGCTATGACTTCAGTACCAAGTCAGGTGCCTCTATTGGCGTGAACGACTTCGAAATTCCAGCCGAGAAAGCAGGCATTATCGATAGCGCTGAAGCGGAAGTTAAAGAAATTGAAAGTCAGTTTGCTTCCGGCTTGGTGACGCAGGGCGAGAAATATAACAAGGTTATCGATATCTGGTCTCGAGCCAACGATTTGGTGGCTAAGTCTATGATGGTGGGTATCTCAACGGAATCTGTCACTAACCGGGAGGGTGCTGAAGAGAAACAAGCGTCGTTCAACTCAGTCTTTATGTACGCCGACTCAGGTGCTCGTGGTTCGCCCGCTCAGATTCGCCAGTTGGCCGGTATGCGTGGCTTGATGGCTCGTCCGGATGGCTCGATTATCGAAACACCCATCGTGGCTAACTTTCGTGAGGGCTTGAACGTACTTCAGTACTTCATCTCTACGCACGGTGCCCGTAAAGGTTTGGCTGATACGGCTCTGAAAACAGCTAACTCGGGTTACCTGACCCGTCGTCTGGTGGATGTTGCGCAGGACGTTGTGATCACTTCGGTCGATTGCGGTACCGATGAAGGTTTGACCATGACACCTGTGATCGAAGGTGGTGACATTATCGAGTCCCTCGCCGATCGCATTCTTGGACGTGTGGTTGCTCGTGATGTAATTCGCCCTGGCAGTGATGAAATTCTGATACCCGCTGGAACTATTATTGACGAGAAATGGGTTGAGCGTGTTGAGGCAATGGGTATTGACGAGGTTATTGCCCGTTCTGCTATCACCTGTGAGTCACGTTATGGCATCTGTGCCCAGTGTTATGGTCGCGATTTGGCGCGTGGACACAGAGCTAACAATGGTGAAGCTGTGGGTGTTATTGCCGCGCAATCTATTGGTGAGCCTGGAACTCAGCTAACCATGCGTACCTTCCACATTGGTGGTGCCGCTAGCCGAGCCTCTGCAGCTGACAGCATTCAAATTAAGCAAGACGGTGTAATCCGCTTGCACAATATTAAAGTTGTCTCCCGAGCTACTGGTGAGCTTGTGGCGGTTAGCCGATCCGGTGAACTTGCCGTTGCCGATAGCGCTGGTCGCGAGCGCGAGCGCTACAAGGTGCCTTATGGCGCGGTGATGTCCATTAAGGACGGCCAGGAAGTGAAAGGCGGCTCGATTGTTGCCAAATGGGATCCACACACGCACGCAATCATTACTGAAGTTGCTGGTAAGGTTGCTATGACGGGCATGGAAGAAGGTCTTTCCGTCCGTAAGCAAACGGATGAGCTGACAGGGCTTTCCAGTATTGAGATTCTTGATTCTGGTGAGCGTCCGGCTGCGGGTAAAGACCTTAAGCCTGGTGTTACTCTGGTAGATGAAAATGGCAATGAGCTGACTCTGGCCAACTCTAACCAGCCCGCTCACTACATGCTTCCCGGCAAGGCCATTTTAAGCCTGTCAAATGGGGATAATGTTGGTGTTGGTGATGTAATCGCCCGTATTCCTCAGGAAGGCTCGAAGACTCGTGATATTACCGGTGGTCTACCGCGTGTTGCCGACCTGTTTGAGGCCAGAAAGCCGAAGGAGCCCTCCATTCTGGCGGAAATCTCCGGTACGGTTTCTTTCGGTAAAGAGACTAAAGGCAAGCGTCGTCTGGTGATAACGCCGACAAATGGTGAATTGTTGCCGGATGGCTCTACACATTATGAAGTGCTTATTCCTAAGCATCGTCAATTGACCGTGTTTGAAGGTGAAACAGTTGCCAAAGGTGAAGTTGTTTCTGATGGCCCAAGCAATCCGCACGATATTTTGCGTTTGCAGGGTGTAGAAGCACTTGCCCGTTACATCATCAACGAAATTCAGGATGTATATCGCCTCCAGGGTGTGAAGATTAACGACAAGCATATTGAGGTGATTGTGCGTCAAATGCTTCGTAAGGCTGAAATTAGCTCCATGGGTGATTCAGATTTTGTTAAAGGTGAGCAGGTCGAGTACGCCAACGTATTGGAGCGCAACGAAAAACTGCGTGCGGATAGCAAGCAGCCAGCGCAATATGAGCGTCAGCTTTTGGGGATTACCAAGGCATCTTTGGCTACTGAATCCTTTATTTCTGCCGCATCCTTCCAGGAAACAACCCGTGTTCTTACCGAAGCAGCTGTTACCGGTAAGATAGATAATTTGCGCGGTTTGAAAGAAAACGTTGTGGTTGGGCGCCTTATCCCTGCGGGTACAGGTCTTACCTATCACAAAGAACGCCGCAGGAAGCGTGAGGAAGAGGTTTCCGCGGTTGATAGTGTGAGTGCAGCAGAGGTAGAAGCGGCTTTGACAGAGGCTTTGAAATCCAGTACATCCTAAGGATTGCATAAACCGGTCTTATACTGCGGCTAAAATGTTGACGATAGTGGGTGGTGTCATTACAATGCGCCACCCGCATTACATGGTGGGGGAGAACCCTCGTGCTCGTATATCGCTTTTTGTGACATGAGTATGGGTTCTTGTTTAATGAAAATTTATATTAACGCTTTTGAGCTCATAGAGCCGAGAGCGAATTTTTGGAGTTAATAAATGGCAACGATCAACCAGTTGGTTCGTAAGCCGAGAAAACGCAAAGTTCAGGCAAGTGATGTTCGTGCCCTGGAAGCATGTCCTCAGCGTCGTGGCGTATGTACCCGTGTGTACACAACCACACCGAAAAAACCAAACTCCGCACTGCGTAAAGTATGTCGTGTGCGTTTGACCAATGGTTTTGAGGTTTCTTCCTACATCGGTGGTGAAGGTCATAACCTGCAAGAGCACAGTGTAGTACTGATTCGTGGCGGTCGAGTAAAAGACTTGCCAGGTGTTCGTTATCACACCGTTCGTGGCTCTTTGGATACGTCCGGTGTTAGCGACCGTAAGCAGGGTCGTTCCAAGTACGGTACTAAGCGTCCTAAGTAAGCGTTTTTAAGCTGAACCAGTAAGGCCGGGCGGTTTGTTTACTAAGCCTTAGTAAACATGTATTTACTCAACGTCCCGGGTAAACCTGAATTTAGAGTAATTGGTGAGTTAATAGCATGCCTAGAAGAAGAGTTGTCGCCAAGCGCGAAGTATTGCCAGATCCGAAATTTGGCAACGTGACTTTGGCCAAATTTATGAACCACGTAATGATAAGTGGTAAGAAATCCGTAGCCGAAAGCATTGTTTACGGTGCATTGGACTCGGTACGTGAAAAATTAAACAAGGATCCTTTGGAAGTGTTTGGCGAGGCCTTGGAAAATATTGCACCGCTTGTGGAAGTTAAATCTCGCCGTGTTGGTGGTGCTACCTACCAGGTGCCTGTTGAGGTTCGCCCTTCACGTCGTGAAGCGCTTGCTATGCGCTGGTTGGTGGAGTACTCGCGCAGCCGTGGTGAAAAATCTATGCCTCAGCGTTTGGCCGGTGAGTTGATTGATGCCTCCCAGAACAAGGGCGGGGCTGTTAAAAAGCGTGAAGATGTGCATCGTATGGCTGAAGCGAACAAAGCGTTCTCGCACTTCCGTTTCTAGTTCCTCTACTGCGTTTCGCAATTTCATTCGCGAACTTTTAAGTATTTGCAGCAGAAGGCAGCCACAAGCTGCCTTTTAGCGTTTTGATAAAGCAAAAAACGCAGCGGAATTTACAATGCTTTTTAACTAATAGTGATTACCAGCGGTAATTGGAGTAACAATCGTGGCACGTAAAACCCCAATCGCGCGTTATCGTAACATCGGTATTTGTGCGCATGTTGATGCGGGTAAAACAACGACCACGGAACGCGTACTTTTTTATACCGGGCTGTCCCACAAGATTGGTGAAGTGCACGATGGCGCTGCCACTATGGATTGGATGGAGCAGGAGCAGGAGCGGGGCATAACAATTACGTCTGCAGCGACCACTTGTTTTTGGGCGGGTATGCAGCAGCAGTTTGATCAGCATCGTATCAATATTATTGATACTCCCGGGCACGTGGATTTTACCATTGAGGTTGAGCGTTCCCTGCGTGTATTGGATGCTGCAGTCGTCGTCTTGTGTGGCTCTTCGGGCGTGCAGCCTCAGACAGAGACTGTATGGCGTCAGGCCAACAAGTACGAAGTCCCTCGCATGGTGTTTGTAAACAAAATGGATCGCGCGGGAGCTGATTTCCAGATGGTTGTTGACCAGCTTGGGGAGCGCTTAGGCGCAAATGCTGTTCCGCTACAAATGACCATCGGTGCAGAAGAAGATTTTAAAGGTGTAGTTGACCTCGTTAAGATGAAAGCCATTCGCTGGAACGAAGGTGATCAGGGGATGACCTTTGACTACGCCGAAGTACCTGAAGATATTAGAGGTCTGTGCGAGGAGATGCGCGAGCAATTGGTGGAAGCTGCTGCTGAAGCCAACGATGAGTTGATGAATAAATACCTCGAAGGCGTTGAGCTCAGCGAGGATGAGATTAAGTCGGGCATTCGCGCAAGAACACTTGCCAACGAAATAGTACCGGTACTTGGGGGCTCGGCCTTTAAGAACAAGGGCGTTCAGGCGGTTCTGGATGCGGTAATTGAATATCTACCTGCGCCGACCGAAGTAAAAGCTATTGAAGGCACATTGGAAGATGGTGAGACGATAGCGACCAGAGAAGCGGACGACAGCGAACCATTCTCGGCGTTGGCTTTTAAGATCGCCACCGACCCTTTTGTGGGCACTTTAACTTTTTTTCGTGTTTATTCCGGAAAACTGGAAAGTGGAACAGCGGTATACAATTCGGTAAAGCAGAAAAAAGAACGTGTTGGCCGCATGGTGCAAATGCACGCCAACAGCCGAGAAGAAATAAAAGAAGTGTTGGCGGGGGACATCGCAGCGGCTATTGGCCTGAAGGATGTCACTACCGGCGACACGCTTTGTTCTGATCAGGGCAAAATTGTACTGGAGCGTATGGAGTTCCCAGAGCCGGTAATATCGGTTGCGGTGGAGCCTCGCTCTCAGGCAGACCAGGAAAAAATGGGAATTGCACTGAGCAAACTGGCTCAGGAAGACCCGTCTTTCCGGGTAAAAACAGATGAAGAGACCGGGCAGACAATTATTTCCGGTATGGGCGAATTACATCTGGATATTCTGGTAGACAGAATGCGCAGAGAATTCAGCGTGGAGGCAAATATCGGTAAGCCACAAGTGGCCTATCGAGAACGAATCACGCGCACGCTCGACATTGAGGGTAAATTTATTCGCCAGTCTGGCGGTAAGGGTCAGTTCGGCCATGTTTGGATAAAGTTCGAACCAGCCGAAGACAACAATGCCGAAGGCTTGGTGTTTGTTAATGAGATAGTTGGTGGGACGGTTCCCAAGGAATACATCCCCGCTGTTGAGAAAGGTATATCCGAGCAGATGCAAAATGGTGTGCTTGCCGGGTACCCGCTATTGGGCTTAAAGGCAACGCTTTACGATGGGTCGTATCACGATGTTGACTCCAGCGAAATGGCCTTTAAAATTGCTGCCTCAATGGCGACGAAGAAATTGGCGCAGGAAGGCGGTGCTGTACTGCTTGAGCCAATGATGAAGGTAGAAGTCGTGACACCTGAAGAGAACATGGGTGACGTTGTGGGAGACCTCAATCGTCGTCGAGGTTTGATTCAGGGAATGGATGAAAACCCTTCAGGAAAAGTTGTAAATGCAGAGGTGCCTCTGGCTGAAATGTTCGGTTATGCCACTGATCTGCGTTCTGCAACTCAAGGTCGTGCGACCTTCACCATGGAGTTTGAGCGTTATGCTGAAGCGCCAAAAAATATTGCGGATGAAATCATCGAAAAGAACTAGCTTCGATGACTAAACTCCCATTACTGTATTCAAGTTCAAAAATTTAGAGGAATAAAACAGTGGCTAAAGAAAAATTTGAACGTAACAAACCACACGTAAACGTTGGTACCATTGGTCACGTTGACCACGGTAAAACCACCTTGACTGCAGCTCTTACCCGCGTTTGTGCGGAAGTATGGGGCGGCGAAGCAGTTGCTTTTGACGGTATCGATAATGCTCCGGAAGAGCGTGAGCGCGGTATTACCATTGCAACTTCTCATGTTGAGTATGATTCGCCGATTCGTCACTACGCGCACGTTGACTGCCCAGGGCACGCCGACTACGTGAAGAATATGATTACCGGTGCTGCTCAGATGGACGGCGCGATTCTTGTTTGTGGTGCGACTGATGGCCCAATGCCTCAGACTCGTGAGCACATTCTGCTGTCTCGTCAGGTAGGTGTACCTTTTATCGTAGTATTCCTGAACAAGGCTGACCTTCTTGCAGAAGACTGCGGCGGCGTTGGTTCTGACGAGTACAACGAAATGTTGGAACTGGTTGAAATGGAACTGCGTGAGCTGCTCGACACTTACGAATTCCCTGGAGACGACACTCCAATCGTTGCCGGTTCTGCATTGATGGCTCTAAACGGTCAAGATGACAATGAGCTGGGTACAACTGCGGTTAAAACTCTGGTTGAGTACCTTGACTCCTACATCCCTGAGCCTGAGCGTGCGATTGATCAGCCATTCCTGATGCCTATCGAAGACGTATTCTCTATCTCTGGACGTGGTACAGTTGTTACCGGTCGTGTTGAGCGCGGTATCGTCACCGTTGGCGAAGAGATTGAAATTGTTGGTATTAAAGAAACAACTAAAACCACTTGTACTGGTGTTGAAATGTTCCGCAAGCTGCTGGACGAGGGCCGTGCAGGTGAGAACGTTGGTGTTCTTCTTCGTGGTACCAAGCGTGAGGAAGTAGAGCGTGGTCAGGTTCTTGCCAAGCCAGGTACTATTACCCCGCACACCAAGTTCGAATCAGAAGTATACGTGCTGTCTAAAGATGAAGGTGGACGTCACACTCCATTCTTCAAAGGCTATCGTCCACAATTCTATTTCCGTACTACTGATGTAACTGGTGCGGTTGAATTGCCAGAGGGCGTTGAAATGGTAATGCCTGGTGACAACATTAAAATGGTTGTTACTCTTATCCATCCTATCGCCATGGAAGATGGCCTTCGCTTCGCAATTCGCGAAGGCGGACGTACTGTTGGTGCTGGTGTTGTTGCTAAAGTAATTGAATAATTAGCAGCGATTCACAGAGAAAAAGGTCGCATATTGCGGCCTTTTTTTATGCATGGTCACTAAGACCTGTATCTATCTGCAAGGTACTTAGAGCTCGGTAATAGGTTTGTATTTTGGTACCAATATCCGCATGACTATCCATGCGAGGATATAAGCCGTCGCGCAAATCGCAAACATAATTGAGTAGCCTACAGAGATCTTACCAAGGTGTTCAAAGTGATCGAATAGAACGCCACCTAGCTGGTTCAGCAGTACGCCACCCATTCCACCCGCGAATCCTCCAATACCAACAACGGAAGCAACGGCATTCTTGGGGAATATATCAGACACTGTGGTGAAGATATTAGCCGACCAGGCTTGGTGCGCAGATGCTCCGATGGCAATTAAAATAACAGGAACCCAGTAGGAAATATGGCCAAGAGGCTGCGCAAATAAAACCACTAGTGGGAACAATGCAATGACAAACATCGCGGTTCTTCGAGCATTAAATACATCCATACCGTATCTTAAAAAGAAATTGGGGAATGCGCCGCCGCCAATACTTCCCACCATTGTAAGGGTGTAAATAAAGGCAATGGGTATCGCTATGTCGGTGGCAGCCATACCATATTGAGCGTTTAAGTAAATGGGTAGCCAGAACAAGAAAAACCACCACACGCCATCGGTCATAAACTTTCCGAAGGCGAAGGCCCAGGTCTGCCTAAAGCTGAGTAATTTCGCCCACGGGGTGTGGACCACTTTTTCGACATCGCTTTCTTCATCAACATCCGAGTTTATATAGGCTAGTTCGCGGGCACCTAGTCGTTTTTGATCTTCCGGTTTTTCATACCAAACCCACCAGAAACCAACCCACACGAAGCCAATCAACATTACTGCGATAAATGCCCATTGCCAGCCCCACAGCAAGGCAATGGCTGGCACTGTCAGGGGAGCCAAAATAGCACCAACGTTTGCGCCGGAGTTAAAAATACCGGTAGCCAGGGAGCGTTCTTTTTTTGGATGGTACTCGGCGGTAGCTTTGATGGCAGCGGGGAAGTTCCCGGACTCCCCAAACGCGAGTACAGCTCTGGCAATCATGAAACCTGCCACGGAATAGACAGCCACGGCTGCGGAGCCATTGACCAAGCCGTTTTCTTTGTCGATATCGGCAAGGCCTATAAAGCTAAGAAACTGATAAAGGGCGAAACCCATTTGGTAGGCAATTGCATGGATACCCGCCCCCACCGACCAGATGATGATGGCCAGTATGTAACCTTTTTTTGTTCCAAGCTTATCGATAAACCGTCCGGCCACCATCATTGAAATGGCGTATACGAAGGTGAACAGGGAGACAATGTTACCGTAGTCTATGTTTGTCCATTGGTAAGCGCTCATTAACTGTGGCGATAGCAGGCTAAGTACTTGTCGATCGAGGTAATTGATGGTGGTGGCGAAAAAAATCAGGCCACAGATCCACCATCTGTAGTGCCCAACTGCTTGGTTGGCCATATTGTCTAAGCTCCTGAAATGGTAAGTAAAAAGGTGATGGACAGTTTTCTGCGCGGCGTGATGCGCATACTCTACTCGCTAGCAGCCTGCCTGTTTTTATCAAGACGTGGTTTGAGCTTAATCAAGGTGGCTTAGAGGCGAAGATTAACGTCAGTTATGTGGGGTTAGGGGAGGAGCAGGGGGAATTATGACGGTATGAAAAATAAAAAAGCACCGATCTCGATGATGAAGGTCGGTGCTTTTCGAGAGCATGCTCGCTTGAGGAGCATGCTAAGGAGCCGGGAACTAGTCTTTTACATATTCCAGGTTGTCGTTTAGAGGCGTCATTTTTGGCATCATCATATGCACGATACCAAGAATAACCAAGTAGCAGGAGCCTGCCACCAGGAAGGCGTAGAAGTAACCGGAGTTACCAGCCTGGTCGAGTACGGAGCCCAGTAATTTATCCGCAATCATACCGGCAACAGCACCAATCATCCCGCCAATACCTACAACAGAAGCTGTGGCCTTTTTGGGCATAACGTCAGATACCAGTGTGAAGATATTTGCGGACCATGCTTGGTGACCTGCGGCACCCAAACCGATCAGTAAGATAGCAACCCACTTGTTGTCGGTAATGGCTACGTAGCACACGGGTAATATGATCAGCGCGCAGAATAGCAAGGTCATCTTGCGGGCTTTGTTTACACTCCAGCCTTTTTTCATGAAGTAGCCAGAGAGGTAGCCGCCGAAAATACTGCCAGCGTCTGCCAGTGCGTAAATAACAAAGAAAGGAACAGCAATGTTTTTGATGTTAACGCCGAAAGTATCAGCCAGGAATTTAGCGCCCCAGAATAAATAGAACCACCAAACAGCGTCGGTGATCTTGGCAACAGCAAAGGCCCAAGCTTCGCGAGTTTTTGCAACACGTGCCCACGGGAGCTTTTCTTCTGACTCTTCTTTAACTTCCGAGTCGCTCAGGATGTAATCCAGCTCTTCCTTGGAAACTTTCGGGTGAACTGCGGGCTTCTGGTAAATACGCAGCCACATAACAACCCATAGGCTACTCAGTGCACCAGTGATAAGAAAGGGGATCTGCCAGTTTTTGCCGTCAACGTGCACGATAGCGCCCACCACAAACGGAGCAGCGATGGCGCCGATACTGGTTGCAGCGTTAAAAATACCGGTTGCAAAGGCTCTGTCTTTCTTGGGGAACCACTCGCCAACAGTTTTAACGGCAGCAGGGAAGTTACCAGCTTCACCAAAACCTAAACCGAAACGTGCAGCAGCAAAGCCGATCACACTGAAACTGGGGCTTACAGCCGCATGGAGCATACCGAAGACACTCCAAATGGCAATGGACAGGGTGTAACCTTTTTTGGTGCCGAGGCGGTCGATAATACTACCCATGGAGAGCATGCCGAGAGCGTAGGCAACCTTAAAGGAGATCATGATATTGGCGTAATCGTTGTTACTCCAATCGAACATCTTTTCCAAAGTCGGCGCCATTACGCCAATGATGCTTCGGTCAAAATAGTTGATTGTTGTAGCAAACATCAACATAGCCAAGATTCTGAATCGGTAGTTTCCGATTTTTGCTTTTTCTGTAGTCATTGGAATAGTCTGTTGAGTTATAAGTTGATTATTGGATGTTTATTGTTCAAAGGCTGAAGCTGTGTAAAACAACCACAAGTTCAGCTGTTCCCCCAGTGAAAAGCAGCAATAGCCAACTTTACAACAAAGGCTGGATCGGAATTGGCAAACCCAAAAAATTTATTGGTAATACCAATTGCCGACGCATAATTACATGTTGGTGGGTGATTTTCAATAGCAAGCAAGTGCTTCAATTGGTCAAATTTGATGCAGGTTCTGTAGCTGCCATATCTGCCTGAATAGCACAAAGCCCAGCCAGAATACTACATGTGGCAGCTTTCCGGCAGTGAGCTGGCGGTTTCGTGGCAGCTGTTGATACAAGTCAACTGAGTATCCACATCCTATGTGTTTGCAGGGGTGTTTGCCTGCGTACTTGTGAGTTTTGGTAAGGTTGAATTACCTGATACACCATAAATGCGTTATATAATCGGCGCGTTTTCCATCGATTAAAGAATAGAGGTTAAACCATGAAGATCGAACACTTTGCCTATAATGTTTCCAAGCCTGTTGAAATTGCTGCCTGGTATTGTGAAAACCTGGGTTTTGTTGTGAAGCATAAATTCGATAAAGCGCCTCACACGCATTTTTTGGCGGATGAGACAGGCCAGGTGATGATTGAGATCTATTGCAATCCACCGGAGGAAGTACCCGACTATGCCAATATGAACCCACTGCAGCTGCATTTGGCCTTCGTCAGCCCAGACCCAGTTGCGGATGCCGAGCGTCTGATTGCTGCCGGATGTGTTGAGGTAGATGATTTACAGTTTGACGACGGTACTCACCTTAAAATGCTAAAAGACCCTTGGGGTTTTTCAATTCAATTGTGCAAACGTGGCACACCCATGGTGTAGCCCGCTGCTATCTGTGAGGTCGCTTTTGAATAGCTATCGCTTGCTTACAAAAATAGTGCTTATTGGCTCACTTGCTCTGGCTATGAATGTCGGGGCTCAAGTTTCCTGCCCAAAATCAATACTGTTTTCTCAGGCTTTGTCTTTGCATGGCGTAGAAAGCTTTGGAATGCAAACCCGAGGAGGCAGTGACGGCAAGCTTTTAAAAGTTACTAACCTCAAGGCCTCAGGTGAGGGTTCGCTCAAATGGGCTCTGCAACACAAAGGTGCCCGCCTGGTTGTTTTTGAAGTGGGTGGGGTGATAGACCTCGGTGGCGAAACCGTTTGGATAACAGAGCCATATTTGACCGTCGCAGGGGAGACAGCACCATCACCGGGTGTAACGCTAATACGTGGGGGGCTCTCTGTGCGGGCTCACGATGTGAAAATTTCGCATGTGCGTATTCGGCCAGGTGACAACAATGAGCCAAAGCGGTCGGGCTGGGAGACCGACGGCATTGCCGTGAGTGGTGAAAGCGCGACGCGGGTGCATATTGACCACGTATCTGTAAGCTGGGCCATAGATGAGAACCTGTCTGCCTCCGGTCCGCGCCAGAAAGGGCCGGGGAAATCTGCTTCCAATGTCACCTTTTCAAACTCCATTATTGCTGAAGCGCTGGATTATGCTACACACAAAAAAGGCCGGCACTCTAAGGGCTTGCTGGTGCACGATTACGTGACCCAGGTTGCAGTGATTGGCAATTTGTTTATCAGTAACGACAGACGTAACCCTTACTTTAAGTCTCATGCCACTGGAGTGGTTGTTAACAATCTCATCTACAACGCGGCAAACAGGGCAATTCATTTGGATTACATTCCTGATGAGTGGGTCGACACAGCCTTTAAGCCCGGAAACGCCAGTATTGCCGCTGTGAGTAATATCTTGCGCTATGGCCGCGATACCTATTCAGATTTGGCTGTAGTTTCGGGCAAGGGGAACGTGTTTATGTGTGATAACCAGACCATAAATCTGGTGGGTGACCCTATGCCCCAATCCACCAGTGCTATATCTCCTCTCTCTCAGCCGCCACTGTGGGCGAAAAACCTCTCACCCATGAAGAGTAAAAAGCTTGAAGCGTGGTTACTGAAAAATGTGGGTGCACGGCCCTGGGACCGAGATGCAATAGACTTACGCATATTAAAAAGCTATACCGAGCGCACCAGTCGCATGATAGACAGCCAAGAAGAGGTTGGCGGTTACCCGAAATATCCTCAGACCCGTCGAGAACTGAATGTTCCCGACGAGAATATTGATGCGTGGCTGGAGAGTTTTAGGCGCTAAAGTTTAGGCTTTGAGGCCGCGATATAGCTCGTTGAAATTGCGGTTTTTAACGATCGCACCGCGATTGCGAATGATGATTGACGCTACATGAATCCCGTGTAATGCGGCTTGCTCGTGTGAACACCCCTGGACACGGGCAGACATGTAGCCAGCGTTGAAGGAGTCGCCCGCGCCTGTTGTGTCCACAACACCATCCACCTTGGCGACCGGCACGCTCATCTTTACACCGTCAGTGTAGATAACTACTTCATCTGCGCCGCGCTTTAGCACCAGCTCTTTAATATGACAGTGCTCATAGCGCTCGATAGTGGCGGCGATTGAACCGTCGCCCCACAGCATTTCTTCATCGTCCAGCGTTAGTAAGGCCATATCCGTATTTTCCATAACCTCGGCCATAACATACTGGGCTTTATCCTGGTCGAAATCCCAAAGGCGCGGACGATAATTAATATCAAAGCAAACTTTGCCGCCCTGCTTGCGGTATTCCTTCAAAAAGCGCAGCAGTACGAAACGTGAATGGTCGCTGATTATTGCCAGGGTAATGCCGCTCAGGTACACGTAATCGCATTTGTTCAATTGTTGCGTCAGTTTCTCTGTATGCGCTTTATCGGCGAATAGCTCCCTGGCGCGCGCCTCTTTGCGCCAATAGTAAAACTCTCGTTCGCCATCGGGTGCATTGCGGATCAGGTACATGCCTGGCTGACGACCGGGCATTCTCTCCATCATGTCAGTACCGATGTGTTCCTTGTTGGCCAGATCAAAAATCTTTTCGCTATAGGGGTCGTCACCCAGCAAGGTAACGTAGTCTGTTTGAACACCGGTTCTAGCCATGTAAACAGCGGTGTTAAATGTATCTCCGGCAAAGCCGAGGGCCATTATTTCTTTATCAGACTCTTCGGTGGTCGGGTGGGGCGCCAGCTCCACCATAACCTCTCCTATTGCTGCAATTCTCGCCATATTTTCACCATTGTTTTGGGTTGCGCCTTCCTAATATGAGGAGGCAAACTCATTGAATTGGGGCTTGTTCGATATAATCTTGCCGACTCAGAGGCCTTATGCGCCAATGAGCATCACATGCTACATATGCTACTTGACAGTCGCTTGGGTAGGTTTTATATTAACCAACCTATCGGATAGGTTGATAGCCCACTATAATAACGCAAGTATCCTTTATGGCAAATCCATTCGGGACTAAATTATGCTAACGCCACTTAAATCTTTTACGCTCGTCCACCAGGCAGCCGAACAGCTCATTAAATATATAGACGAGAATGGCCTGGGTGAGGGCGATAGCTTGCCTTCTATTGCCGAATTATCGGAAAAATTCGGTGCCAGCAGGGCGGTCATTCGAGAATCGCTAAAGGGTTTAGAAGCAAAAGGCATTATTGAAGTTGCCAATGGAAAGCGAGCGAAAATTCGACCGCTTACCAACGAACCACTCATCAACTATTTTCAGCGTGTGATACAGGTTGATAACAGTGCTGCCTGGGAATTTGCGGAAATACGCGTTGCGCTTGAATTACAGTGCGTTAGCTTGGCGATACAACGAGCCAGCGATGAAGAGTTGCAAGATCTGCGGCCCATTGTGATGCAAATGCATGACAACCTGGACGATGCCGAAGCCTTTGCAGAGCTGGATGTAAAGTTTCACCTCCTGATTGCCTACGCCACTCATAACACCATGATGGTTCACATGCTGGAATCCCTGCGTGACACCATCCGAGAATCTGTCCGAAAAGGTTTGACCAAGCGCCTGACGCGCGAACAGATGGCGGGAGTACAGAACTGTCACGAAAGCCTGGTAGAAGCACTTATTCAGCGAGATGTAGCGAGTGCCTCAGAGGCCATGCACGCGCACTTCGATGAAATTGCCATGACTTTAGAATAAAAAATGCTCTGCTAATCAAGAATCAATTTAAGTGAAAGAAATTTCTACGACTAAAACTATTTGTTAACAGATTTAACAGGAGAAAATTATATGCATGCTGAACTAGAAAAAATCGGACAACTTAAAGTTATCCCCGTCGTGGCCATTAACGATGCTGCGGATGCGGTTCCTCTGGCGGAAGCCCTGATCGCAGGTGGGCTGCCGTGTGCTGAGGTTACTTTCCGCACCGCTGCAGGCCTGGATTCAATGAAAGCCATGGCCAAGTTAGGCAATATCCAAGTAATTGCCGGTACTGTTTGCAGTATTGATCAGGTTAAAGCCGCTGTTGATGCTGGCTGTAGCTCGCTGGTTTCTCCTGGTATTAACGAAAAAGTGGTTGATTACTGTGTAAAGAACGACATTCTGATTACCCCGGGTATCGCAACGCCTTCTGACATAGAGATCGCTTTAAACTATGGCCTGGAAGTTGTGAAGTTCTTCCCGGCAGAAGCCTACGGCGGCCTTAGCACCATCAAAGCGCTTGCCGGTCCATATCACACCATGAAGTTTATGCCTACCGGTGGCATCAGCGCTAAAAATCTTCTCGATTATCTGGCTTTTCCTAAGGTTCTCGCCTGTGGCGGCAGTTGGATGGTGAAATCTGACCTTATCGCTGACAAGAAATTCGACGAGATCACCGCGCTCACTAAAGAAGCCGTTGAACTCGCCAATAGCCTGTAATTTATTTTTAATTCGAATAAACCATCAAGGAAAAAATTATGTCTGTTTTAGATATTAAATCGGCAGAAAGCTGCCAGTACGATCTTGTTTCACTGGGTGAAGTAATGCTTCGTTTAGACCCAGGTGAAGGCCGTATTCACACCACTCGACAATTCCGTGCGTGGGAAGGCGGCGGTGAATACAACGTTGCCCGTGGCCTGCGTCGTTGCTTTGGCAAGCGCACTGCAATTGTTACCGCTCTTGCTGATAACCCGGTTGGTCGCCTGGTAGAAGACCTTATCCTGCAAGGTGGCCTTGAGCCAATGATCAAGTGGGCCGAGTACGATGGACTGGGTCAAGCTTGCCGTAACGGTATGAACTTTACCGAGCGTGGTTTTGGTATCCGCGGTGCGGTAGGTTGTTCTGACCGTGGTCACACCGCTGTTTCTCAACTGAAAAAAGGTGATATCGACTGGGAAGACCTGTTCGGTAATAAAGGCGTTCGTTGGTTCCACACCGGCGGTATCTTCGCGGCCCTGTCTGCTACCACTGCTGATGTTGTTGAAGAAGCTATGATCGCGGCCAAAAAGCACGGCACCATTATTTCTTACGACCTGAACTACCGTCCTTCCCTGTGGAAATCTATCGGAGGCGAGAAGAAAGCACAGGAAGTTAACCGTCGTTTGGCTCAGTACGTAGACGTAATGATCGGTAACGAAGAAGACTTCACTGCATGTTTGGGCTTCCACGTTGAAGGTGTTGATGACAACCTGACCAATTTGGAAATTGACAAGTTCAAGGCGATGATCGACAAAGCCACTTCCGAATTCCCCAACTTCAAAGTTACTGCAACCACTCTGCGTGGCGTTATCACCGCGACTAAGAATGACTGGGGTGCTATCTCTTGGGCCGGTGGCGAGTTCTTTGAAGCTACTCATCGCCCAGCACTGGAAATCATGGACCGTGTTGGCGGCGGCGACAGCTTCGCTTCTGGCCTGATCTACGGTTGGATGGAATTTGCTGACGGTGAAAAAGCGGTTAACTACGGTGCTGCTCACGGTGCTCTGGCGATGACCACTGCCGGTGATACCACCACCGCAAGCCTGAAAGAAGTTGAAAAAATTGTTGGTGGTGGCGGTGCTCGCGTAGATCGCTAAGCCCTCATCAGCTAAAACGCCCGGTACGTTCCATTTGCAGTTTCCCGACTACCTTGTTGGGAAAATGGGAAGCCGGGCGTTTTTTTATTTTTAAAGTTAGAGGACTCTTACAAACCGTTTCAAATACGGCAGTTATATAGCCGCATCAAGAGGGAGGTATTTATTGCTATTGATAAAGCTATGTTTTTCACCGTTTTTGCTGCCATTACCGCTCTCTGCCATCCATGACCTCTTCGGCATACCTAATTCCTGAACTGTACAGATACGCTACCGCCCTGCTTGGCTCTCGCGCTATACCGTACATCCTGGACATAAAAAATGCCCGCCGAAGCGAGCATTTTAAAAGTTAAACAACTCTTGCGAGCCGTTTTAAACTAGGCCGTTATTTAGGCACTTCAAACGGGAAGTATTCATTGGCATTATTAAAGCTAATGTCCTTCACCATTGCGCCAACCATAGCGGTATCGTCTGGCACAAAACCGTTAACCATATCGCGGCCTAAAATACGGCACAGCAAGCGACGGAAGTACTCATGACGTGAGTAACTTAAGAAGCTGCGGCTATCGGTTAACATGCCTACAAAACGGCTTAACAAACCGAGTTGACTCAGAGCTTCAATTTGACGGGTCATGCCTTCCATTTGATCCAAGAACCACCAGCCAGAACCAAATTGGATTTTGCCAGCGGCAGAGCCGTCCTGGAAGTTGCCAATCATGGTGCCGATAACTTCGTTATCACGTGGGTTCAGGTTATACAAAATGGTTTTAGCCAGTTTGTTTTCGTCATCTAATCGGCCAAGGAACTTTGACAGAGACTTGGCGTAGCAATGGTCGCCAATGGAGTCAAAACCGGTGTCTGGGCCGAGGGAGCGGAACAAGCGAGGGTTGTTGTTGCGGATAGCGCCAATGTGGAACTGTTGTACCCAGCCTTTTTCGTGATCTAACAACGCAAACTCAACCAACATACACGATTGAAATTGTTTGATTTCGTCTTGGCTTAGCTCGTTGCCACCGCGAACTTTGGCGAAAATCGCTTTGATTTCGGCTTCGGTATAGTCTTCGGCGAAAACCGTCTCTAAACCGTGGTCTGATAAACGACAACCCACTTCTGCAAAGTAGTCGTGGCGAACGCGTAAAGCGGCGATCAAGTCATCAAAACTGTTAATAGCAAGGTCGGAAACTTCAGCTAAACGGTCGATGTATTTGTTGTACTCTACAGCGTCTTCAACAGCCATAGCGCGGTCTGGCCGCCAAGTGGGTAACATAGCGGTGTTAAAGCTAGCGTCCGCGGCTACAGACTTGTGGTGGGCCAGGTCGTCGATGGGGTCATCGGTTGTGCACACCAGTTTTACATTGGCTTTTTGCATAATACCGCGGGCGCTAAATTCAGGCTGCGCCAGCATTTCGTTACATTCATCCCAGGTTTGCTTGGCGTTCGAACCGTTAAGCAAGCGGTCGGTAATACCAAATGGTTTACGCAACTCTAAGTGAGTCCAGTGGTATAGCGGATTGCGCAAGGTGTGGGGAACCGTTTCACTCCATTTTTGGAATTTTTCCCAGTCACTAGCGCCACCTGTGCAGTAATGTTCGCTCACACCGTTAGAACGCATGGCTCGCCACTTGTAGTGATCGCCGGCCAGCCAAATGGCATAGAGGTTGGCAAACTGCGTGTTTTCACCTACTTGGGCGGGGGGTAAATGGCAGTGGTAATCGATAATGGGCATGTCAGCCGCGTAATCGTGATACAAAGTTTTCGCTTGAGGTGTATCAAGCAAAAAATCGTCGTGAATAAAGCTCATTCATTCGTCCTCTTTGAGAGTGGCTGGAGGGTTTGCTACCGAGGTAAAAAATTCTGGGGGGAAATTATAGACAGTTTTACCCTCAGATAATACAGATCAAATTTACCCTCAGATAATACAGATCAAACGCCGGTAAGGGCTTTAATATAGTTGCCCTCATCTGCAATGCTGTTTTTATGATCCTTGTTTATCAGCGGCGAGTTGATGATTAAAGATAGTCGATACTCGATTTACAAGGCAAAAACTCAGCGGTCGGATCCACTATGAGCGATTTGATTTTACACCCAGGCCGTTTTGCACCATCCGGCGAAGCTCTGGAAGTCGCCATATGCCTGACGTACAATCGGTCGAAAAATCCTCTAAACTTTAAGCAGTAAAAACCATGGATAGACTCTCTTCAGCTTCCCTTCAAACCTTACCTTCAGACCTAGTGCGGCCCAGATATGACCGCAGTCGCTTAAAGCCCGGTATTGTTCATTTAGGGCTAGGTGCGTTTCACCGGGCACATCAAGCGGTATTCACTGAGCGGGTGATAGCTGAGTTGGGGGGGGACTGGGGTATTATCGGTTGCAGCTTGCGCTCTGGCCAGGTACGAGAGCAGCTGGCGCTTCAGGACTACCTTTATAGTGTTGTTGAAAGGGATGGGGATAAAGAGTCGATACAGATTCATGGCCCTATCTGTGATGTGCTAGTGGGGCCAGAAAACCCGACAGCTGTGGTCTCACTGCTCGCTCAAGCACACATAAAAGTTGTGTCAGTAACCGTTACGGAAAAGGGCTACTGCCATGACCCGGCTAGCGGAGCCTTAAACCTCAAGCATCCGGATATTCAGCACGACCTGCAAAACCTCAGCTCACCAAAATCGCTTCCAGGTTACCTTGTTGCTGCACTCAAATTACGCATGGAGGGAGGAGTTCAAAGTTTTACCGCGTTGAGCTGTGACAACCTTCCGAATAACGGCAAGGTGTTGCACAAAGCGGTAGTGCAATTGGCTGCAGCCGTTGACCTGAAGCTCGCACAGTGGATAGAGGCGAATACCACGTTCCCCTGCACAATGGTTGACAGGATTGTGCCCGCAAGTACGGACGCAGACAGGGACTCTGTGGCCCGCGCTTTGGGCGTTAGAGACGAAGCGGCCGTTGTTGCCGAACCTTTTATTCAATGGGTAATTGAAGATCGCTTCTGCAATGACCGGCCTGCCTGGGAGCGGGCAGGGGCAATATTAGTGGACGACGTGGAAATATACGAGCACATGAAGCTGCGCCTGCTCAACAGCAGCCATTCACTGCTAGCGTATACGGGATACCTCGCCGGTTTTGAACATATTAGCGATGTCATGGCTGAGCCAGCTTTTGCTCGCATGTGCGAAACGTTTATGGATCGTGAGGCAGGGCAAACTATTGATGTGCCCCCCGGTTTTGATCTTAATGCCTACAAATGTCAGTTACGTGAACGATTTGCCAACCCAGGCTTAAAGCATCGTACATGGCAAATAGCCATGGACGGTTCTCAAAAGATACCCCCCCGTTTTCTCGTTAGTTTGCGAGACCAGCTCAAAGGGGAGGGGAATATCGACATTATCTGCCTCGCTATAGCCGCCTGGATCCGCTATGTGTCAGGCATTGATGAGAAGGGCCAGGTTATCGATGTGAAGGATCCTCTCGCAGAGCCATTGCGTAAAATTTGCGACTCAAGCAGAGGCGACCCCCTTATAACAACAAAATCTATTATTGCCATCGAAGAAGTTTTTGGAAAAGGCTTACTCGAAGAGACGCATTTTCTTTCAACGGTGGCAGCCTATCTAACAGATTTCTACCGAAACGGCGTTTTTAATACCATTCAACAAAAATTCTCTCCTTAAGTGTGGTGACATTCTTGTGCACAAGGATGTCTTTGGTTCTTTCGTAGTGCTTTTGGGTCGACTTGACTGTTTTTTGTTGAATTGGTCTGACCAAAATGGCTTGCTAACTCCCTCACTTCTCATGCTATAAGCGTTAATTTTGAGTAGATGTACTGCGTTTTTTACAGATGAAAACCTTTACATGAGTCAAAAAAGACTCAACTATGAAAAAAATGAGCACACTCTGGGTTTACAAAGCTTTTTAAATCTATAAACTGGCCATACCAATAAGGATAACCAGTTGTTTTGGTTGGCGAGTTTTTTATTAACAATAACAGGAACTTGCCGCTTCAGAGTTGTTCTTATGTAACGGGTTTAGCAAAAAGCCCGGTCTAAATATGTCTAGATAGTAGGCACTCCGGTGTCTGATCGTGACTGATACAAAAGCAATAACCAATAACAGAAGGTCGTCACAATGAAAAAACAAATCAGTGCCTTTATTGGCGCAGTCGCCCTTGCATTCTCTTATGGCTCAGCCACAGCAGCAACTGGATATGCTACTCAAAATGGTGGCACCACGGGAGGTAAAGGCGGTTCGGTTGTACGTGCTACAACGGGAACCCAAATTCACCAGGCAATTTGTAATCGTGCCAACGACAATACCCCGCTCATTATTGAGGTAGAGGGCACCATCACACCTGGTAATACCAAGAAAGCCAGCGGTAGCTGTAACACTGCAGACGGTGTAATCGAATTAAAAGAAATTGAAAACATATCCATCATTGGTGTTGGCGGTGGAGCGTTGTTTGATGAGATCGGTATTCATATCCGCTCATCCAAGAACATCATCTTGCAAAACCTGCATGTACGAGACGTTAAAAAGTCAGGTGGAACAACTTCCAACGGTGGTGACGCTATTGGTATGGAATCCAACGTTTCAAACATATGGGTAGACCACGTAACTCTCGAAGCCTTTGGTGGCGAAGATGAAGGTTACGATGGCTTGTTTGATATGAAAGCAAAAACCAACTACGTAACGCTTTCCTACAGTGTTTTGAAAAACTCTGGTCGTGGTGGGCTTATAGGCTCCAGCGAAAGTGAAACGGGCAATGGCCCGGTGACTTTCCACCACAACTACTACATCAATATTGATTCTCGTATTCCCTTGTTGCGTGATGCCACGGCTCACATATACAACAACTACTACGTGAGTATTAACAAGTCTGGTATCAACTCCCGTGCGGGCGGAAAGGCCAAAGTAGAGTACAACTACTTCCAGGATTCCAAAGATCCTCTGGGTACTTTCTATACCAACGAGATGGGTTACTGGGATGTCAAGGGCAACGTTTTTGATAATGTTACCTGGACAGAAGATAAGGACAAAAATCACCCGGCGGGCCCGGATGTTAAGTCGACCATATCTATGAGCGTCCCTTACTCATATAACCCTGATGACGCTGACTGCATACCTCAAATTGTTAAAACCACCGCCGGTGCTAACAATGGTCTGCTAACTTCAGATGGCTCTTGTGAAATAGACAATACGTCCTCCAGTTCTTCCAGCAGCAGCTCAAGTTCGTCCAGCTCTAGTTCGGGCGGTTCAAACAGCTCCAGCAGCTCGTCCTCCTCTGGCGGTGCGCCTGATGGTGATGAAGTGTTAAACATCACAGAATCTGGTAAGTCCAGTAGCTTCTTTGCTATTACTGGCAACCTGTCATCTTCAAAAGGTACCGTAAGTTACAACGGCTTAACCTTAACTCAGGCGCTAAAAATTGAGTCGAGCACATCCATCACGTTTACTACTGGTGCAGATGCAGAACTGATTTTAGTGTTTAACGACGGTGAAGATGGCGACATCAAAATTGATGGTGCAAGTCAGACTGTATCTAACGGTGTTCTTTCAGTACCGCTATCAGCAGGCAGCCATTCGATTAGTAAAGGCGATACAATGAACTTGTATTACATTAGCCTTGCCTACGAAGGCGGTTCTACAAGCTCCAGCTCGTCAAGCAGCTCCAGCTCCTCAAGTAGCTCCAGCTCATCTTCAAGTTCATCAAGCAGTTCCAGCTCTTCCAGCTCAAGCTCATCTTCTGGTGGAACTACTTCTGTAGTTATTCAGGAAACTGCAACTGGGTTCTGTGGCGTTGATGGCTCTATTGACAGTAATAACTCTGGTTTTACTGGCAGCGGTTTCGCTAATACCGACAATGCGTCTAACAACGCTGTCAATTGGGCGGTAGCGGGCGATGCAGGTTTGTACACTATAAGCATTCGCCACGCTAACGGATCAACAAGTAACCGTAGTGGTGTGTTGAATTCAAACGGCTCCTCTGTAACCACAGTTAACTTGGGTGGTACAGGTTCTTGGTCTACTTGGACTACAACTACCTTTAGCGTCAGCCTGGGTGCTGGCTATAAGGATCTTAGTCTGGTCGCAAACCAAGGCTCCGGCTTGTCCAATATCGACTTTATCGAAATTAGTGGGCCAAACGTGTCGGTTGCAGATTGTGGTGGAAGTTCTTCTTCCTCTTCAAGCAGCTCCAGTAGCTCCAGTAGCTCCAGCTCAAGTAGTTCAAGCTCTTCAAGTAGCTCAAGCTCTAGCAGCAGCTCTTCAAGTTCTTCATCCTCCGGTGGTACCAGCGTGGTTGAGATCGAGGAAAATGCAACTGGCTTCTGTGGTGTAGATGGTGCGATTGACAGTAACAACTCCGGTTACACTGGCAGTGGTTTCGCCAATACTGATAACCAGGACAATGCTGGCGTCTACTGGGCAGTAAGCGGTGACGCAGGTTCTTATACCATTCGTTGGAGATTCGCCAACGGTTCATCCACTAACCGCAGCGGTGTACTCAGCGTGAATGGCTCTGCCGTTTCCACTGAAGACTTTGTCGGCACTGGCTCCTGGACTAGCTGGGATACCACTTCCGTTGTCGTTAATCTGGGCGCTGGCTATAAAGACCTGAGCTTGGTTGCCAACCAGAGTTCTGGTCTCGGTAATATCGACTTGATCGAAGTAACTGGGCCAAATGTTGCTGCAGCACAGTGTGGTGGCGGGAGTTCTTCTTCCTCCAGCTCATCAAGCAGCTCTAGTAGCTCCAGCTCCTCATCAAGCTCCAGTTCTGGTGGCATTATCATCGGTGGTGACTGTGATGACCTGATTAACAACCCAAATGTTAACTGGCGTGAGTCTGACTTGCAGTCTGATCAGGAGATCGTTCAGTGTCTGTCTGAATCGCTGGGTACTCCCGTAGGTTACGGTGAGAATGCAACCGGTGGCTACAACAACAACGGCGGCAGCAAGCTGGTTGTTATTACTGATGATTTCCCAGAGCAGCAAATTCTGGATGCGATTTCTTCAACAGACCACACGTGGATTGTGTTCGATAAAGACGACTTCCGTAATGAGAAGGCGATCTCTATGCACGCTACCTACTGTGACGATTCCGAAGTTCTGAGCGCGCTCGGCATGAGTGCTGCACAGTGTCGCGACCCAATCGGTACATGTGGTGGTTCTGAGAGCTGTCTGGAAGACTTCTTTAACGGTGATTTGAACGACGGTGATCTGCCAATACGCAACCACCTGATCGACTCTAATACGACTATTGACGGTCGTGGTACTAACGCGTACTTCCTGTTTAACGGCTTCAAGCTTGGTTCCGACAGCAGTGGTAAGGCGACCTATACCACTGAGAACGTGATTCTGACTAACCTTGATTTCCGTGGCGTTGGTCACACCGAAGATCACGGTCTTGATCCAGACATGATTCGAGTAACCGGCGAATCTCACGATGTATGGATTCACCAGAACACCTTCGATAACACCGGTGATGCAGCGTTTGATATTAAAGTGGGCGGATACGACGTAACTATCTCCTTCAACAAGCTGCTCAACGTTAAGCGTGCTTCTTTGCATGGTTCCAGCGATAGCCGCACCATTAACTCTCAGATCACCAGCACCATGCTGGCTAACCTGTTTGTTACTGAAGATCAGTACTTCGGCGATAGCAAGTTCAACGCAATGCGTCGTGTGCCCTTACTGCGTCGTGGTACTACTCACCTGCTTAACAACGTTTTCTACGGTTACCGTAAAGACTTGATGAGTGTTCGAGTAGGTGGCGCTGCCGTTGTTGAGAACAATATGTTCCTGAACAACGTTGATAACAGCAAAGGCGATGACTTGGGTGATTGGGTTGAGAACATTCTTGCTGGTGCAGTTAGCGATGGAGGTATCAAAGTAAGCGGTACTTCTGTTTACGAGTCGGACTCCAACTGTGCAATTGCCGGTAGTTCTGCCTCCTTGGATTACTCCGAGGGCAGTACACCGAATGTTAATGGCGACTATAACTCTGCTTCCAAGAGCGCTATCAGCGGCTACCGCTTCTCCGCAGGTGATGATTTGCGTAAGTACGTCATGGCTACTGCGGGTAAAGGTGGTATGACGCCATATCTTTCTTCTTACACAGAAGGAGAGCAGTCCATTATTTCCAGTGCGCCATCAAGCTGCCAATAAGGCGCACACAAAAAATTTACAATTCGTTACTGTGAGGTAGTGTTGGGGCTCTTTTTAGAGCCCCTTTTTTTGTTTTGAAGAAACGGATTTGTTTCATATAGAGTGCGTGCTGGTGCAACAAGGATTTAGTGAAGAATTACGAGCTTCCTGTGAGGCGCTAGCGCCTTTGATTTACGCGATATTGCTGCGTTACCTGTCGTTAAATTCAACCGCTTATCAGCCAATAAACATGCCTAAAATCTATTAACCTGTTAGCAATAAGCATGAGAATGAGTGCATCCTTAAAGGTAAGTTCTTACGGGGTTTGTTGTAGGTACTAGGCTGATCTAATTCCGCACAATTTAAGTGATTATTTAGTACTAGGTGGTGGTGGTGGCGCTCTGGTTACATAGTGCTGATTATCCTCTTTGGTCTGGCATTATTCTGTAAATTGGTATTACCGATAGCAGGTTTTTGACATATTCTGGCGTTATATTCGTTCTTTGGTGGTTTTTTTGGCGTGCATGATTGTTTTTGTATGATTGTTGCTCCTGCGGGCGCTGAAGTGCTGTTCATGTATTGATCACACTACTTTACTAGGTGTTGATGGCTGACTACACTGGTCTTACCAGTAATGAGTACCTGTCGTTATATTGACGAGGTAGTTTAGGTGTTGAGCTGTTTTCAGCGGAGGGATGATCGGTATTTGTTATTGGTGAGGTATGAGGTCAGTCAGCACGTCGTGCTCTTGTCGTGATTGATTAAAGCTAAAACCAATAATTATAGGTCGTCACAATGAAAAACTTTCTCAGCACAATCGCAGGCGCGGTCGCACTCGCCTTTACTTGTGGATCTGCTTTTGCTGCAACAGGATTTGCGACTCAAAATGGTGGTACAACCGGTGGCCAGGGCGGATCAGTTGTTCGAGCCACTACCGGCACAGAAATTCACCAGGCAATTTGTAACCGTGCCAACGATAATACACCGCTCATAATTGAGGTTGAGGGTACTATCACACCCGGCAACACTCAAAAAGCCAGTGGTAGTTGTAACACTGCCGATGGCGTTATCGAATTAAAAGAAATTCAAAATATCACCATTATCGGTGTTGGTAGCGGCGCACTGCTCGATGAGATCGGTGTACACATTCGCAACTCATCCAACATCATTTTGCGTAACTTACATATCCGTGACGTGAAAAAGTCTGGCGGCACTACTTCTAATGGTGGTGATGCTATTGGTATGGAATCCAATGTTTCCAACGTATGGGTTGACCACGTGACCCTCGAAGCTTTCGGTGGCGAGAGCGAAGGTTACGACGGCCTTTTTGATATGAAAGCCGACACCACCTACGTAACCCTGTCATATAGTGTACTAATGAACTCTGGTCGTGGTGGTCTGGTTGGTTCAAGCACTGGAGACCTGAACAACGGCCCGGTAACATACCACCACAATCACTACATCAATATCGATTCACGTGTTCCCTTGTTGCGCGGTGGCACTGCCCATATTTACAACAACCACTACGACGGTATTAACAAATCAGGTATTAATGCGCGTCGCGGCGGTAAAGCGAAGGTTGACAACAACTACTTCGAGAATGCTAAAGACCCCATTGGTACCTTCTATGTGGATGCTATGGGTTATTGGGATGTTAGCGGTAATATCTTCGACAACGTAACCTGGACAGAAGATGGCTCTAGTAACCATCCTGCAGGTCCAGATGTACAGTCTACTACCTCCATCAGTATTCCTTACTCCTACTCCTTGGATGATGCTTCCTGTGTGCCTGGAATAGTTGCGGCAACGGCTGGTGCTTACACCAATATGGCCGTATCCGATGGTTCTTGTGAAGTGACTATTCCAGACCCCGCTCCAACGGCGGTTCCCACTGCAGAGCCTCCAGTTGACCCCACCTCTGAGCCCACGTCAGAGCCGGGTGCGCCTGCTGGTGATGAAGTGTTAAACATCACAGAGTCGGGTACATCGAGTGACTTCTTTGACATTTCAGGCAATCTTTCTTCTTCTAAAGGGACTGTAAATTACAACGGTTTGACCTTAACTGAAGCATTAAAAATTGAATCGAGTACATCCATTACATTTACTTCTGCTTCAGATGCTGAACTCGTATTAGTGTTTAACGAAGGTGAAAGTGGCGATATAAAAATTAATGGTACAAGCAATACTGTATCTAACGGTGTTCTTTCCGTAGAGCTATCTGCAGGCAGTCATTCAATTTCGAAAGATGATTCAATGAACCTGTATTACATCAGCCTGGCATACGAAGGCGGCGCTGCGCCGACCCTTGAGCCCACTCTAGAGCCAACGGCTGGGCCAACTGCACAGCCTTCAGCCGAGCCAACTGTTGAACCAACGTCCGTTCCTGAAATAACCCTTAGCTGGCAAGAAGGTGATTCTGGTTTCTGTAGTGTTGACGGCAACATTGAAAACGACCACAGCGGCTATACCGGCAGCGGTTACGCTAACACCACCAACGCATCGGGTACTGCTGTTAAGTACAGCGTAGTTGTAGACGCCGATGGTGACTACAGTGCTGTTGTAACCTACGCAAACGGAGGTTCCAGTGCTCGTGATGGTGTGTTCACTATTAACGGTAATAACACCGAAACCCTTGGCTTGGGTGTTACTGGTGCTTGGGACAGTTACACCGATAGCACTGCGGTAACTTTACAGTTAACTGCGGGTTACAACGAAGTGAATCTGGTTGCTACTGGCGGCAGTGGACTTGCCAATATCGATAAGCTTGAGTTGACTGGCTACGGTCTTGCACAAGGTGATTGTAGTGGAGCGGTAACTCCGACTGCTGAGCCAAGCGCTGTACCTACTGCTCAACCAACCGCTGTGCCTACTGCCGAACCAACAGCTGTACCTACTGCGCAACCTACGTCAGAACCAGGTGCACCTAGTGGTGAAGTGTTAAACATTACTGAGTCGGGTACGTCTAGTGACTTCTTTGATATCTCTGGCAACCTTTCTTCTTCGAAAGGTACAGTAAATTACAACGGCTTAACTTTAACTCAGGCGCTAAAAATTGAGTCGAGTACATCCATTACCTTTACTTCCGGTGCAAATGCTGAGCTGGTATTAGTGTTTAATGAAGGTGAAGGCGGCGATATCAAAATTGATGGCACTAGCTATGCAGTATCTAGTGGTGTTCTTTCCGTGGCGCTATCAGCAGGCAGCCATTCAATTTCGAAAGCCGACTCAATGAACTTGTATTACATCAGTCTTTCACACGAAGGCACTACTGTACCAACTGGCGAGCCAACTGCACCGCCAAGCACTGAACCGACGGGTGAGCCAACTGGTGAGCCAACACCAGTGCCAACTCTGCCACCGGTATCGGGTGACTTGAGTGCCGACTGTATTGCTCTGGCAACTGACGACAGCGTTAACTGGTACGATACTTCCCTGCAGACTGACCAGGAAATTATTGAGTGTCTGTCTCAGTCTCTAGGTCGTGCGGTAGGTTACGGTCAGAACGCTTTGGGTGGATACAATCCAGCCGGCGGCAGTAACTTGGTTGTTATCACCAACGACAATGCTGAAGACCAGATTCTGGCTGCTATCTCTTCTGCAGAGCACAACTGGATCGTATTCGATAAGAACGACTTCGCGAGCGAAACGTACGTGATGATGTATCGTCCTTATTGTTCTAGCTCCAGCCTGGCTGATGACCTTGGTGTAAGCGAAGCGGCATGTCGCGACCCCTACGCCTGGTGTTCTTCGAAGGGTGTATCTAGTTCTGCTTGTTTGGAGACATTCTTCAATGATGAGTTGAACAGCAGCAGCCTGCCTGTACGTAACTACATGATCGATAGCAATACCACTATCGATGGTCGTGGTGCACAAGCTACGTTTGTATTTAACGGCTTTAAGATTGGTGCAGACTCAAGTGGTGCTTCCACCCATGTTTCTGAGAACGTGATTATTACTAACAACAAGTTTATTGGTGTTGGTCATACTGAAGATCACAGCCTAGACCCCGATATGATCCGCTCCACTGGTGAGTCACACGATATATGGATTCACAAAAACACCTTTGATACTACGGGTGACTCTGCATTCGACGTAAAAGTTGGTGCCTACAACATCACTATGTCGTTCAACAAGTTGGTTGATGTGAAGCGTGCTGCGCTGCATGGCTCTTCCGATAGTCGCACTATCAACGAGCAAATTCGCACCACTATGCATAACAACAACTTCGTGACTACCGATGCGTTCTTCGATACTGCGGGCAATACTGCGCGCCGTGTGCCGCTGATTCGTCGTGGTACCTCGCACCAGTTCAATAACTTGTTTATGAACTACCGCAAAGACATTCTGAGTATTCGTAAAGGTGCCAGTGTTGTTCACGAAGATAATATCTTCCTGATTAACGGCGTTCACCAGGAGAAAAGCGATGTTAACGATGCAATTGATGAGCGTGCTGAAGAATTGATGCGTGATTACAGCGATGGTAACTTCCTGGCTAGCGGTACTCCTTTGTACTTCTCTGATAGTGAGTGTCAGTTGGATGCTTCAACCTACCGTGATCTAAGTGCTGCTGCAGGTACTGTAACTGATGTCTATGCGGACTATAACGCTGATACGATGGATGCTATAGCAAGCTACGGATTGTCTGCCGGTCAAGATTTGGCTGACTACGTAGCTGCAACCGCCGGCGTTGATGGAAACCTTCCATACAACTCGCCATTGGCTGCTAGCATCTCTGCTGTAGTTGCTGCTCACAATAGTGGTTGCCAGTAACGAAACCGATGCATTACCTCTAGTTGATAAAGGATAAGGGCTCCCTCGGGAGCCTTTTTTTATGTACAGGATGTACGGTATCCGGCGGGTGCATGGATGCACAGGAGCCGGGTACAGGATGTACGGTATCCGGCGGGTGCATGGATGCACAGGAGCCGGGTACAGGATGTACGGTATCCGGCGGGTGCATGGATGCACAGGAGCCGGGTACAGGATGCACGGTATCCGGCGGGTGCATGGATGCACAGGAGCCGGGTACAGGATGTACGGTATCCGGCGGGTGCATGGATGCACAGGAGCCGGGTACAGGATATACGGTATCCGGCGGGTGCAGTAGTCACGCATGTGGCGTAGCGGCAAGGAGCAATTGCTGCGGTTCGCCTAATCAGAGATTGTGAAGCTTTAGCGCAACGCAAGAGTTGTTGCCGTGGCCGTTGTGCTATACCCAATAGGGGGAATTATTGCAGCGCTCATAGTGTGGCTTCTTGCATCGTTTCTTTGCTCCTGGCTCGGCTTTACGTTAGGCTGGGATAACAAATTTAAGGAGCCTCGGGATGCTACCGAAAGTAATACATACCTCTCTCGCCGTCTTTGGTCTGTACTTGTTATCCACTGGTATTGCTATTGCGAAAGACTGCACAGTTTGGGTTACTAAAGAACCGGTTCAGTCAAAACCGGACTACTACTCAAGTTTGTCTTCTGCACTTTCCTCGGTTGAAGAGAGGCGCTGCGTTACAGTAACAATCAATGTTGCTAGCGGTGAATATAGAGAAAGAGTGCTTATCGACAGGCCAAATGTTGAAATTGTAGGCCAGGGAATGGAGCACACACGCATTGTTAATAATTTATACGCTGAAATCGCATCAGACTACTATCCCTCCGGCTGGGGCACACCGGGTTCAGCAACCATGGTTATTCGCGGAGAGAATATCACCATAAAATCTCTCACAATAGAAAATGATTTTGCTTACCTGAAAAACGATGCCCTCAAAAAAGGGCATAAAGACAAGGCCCGAGCCAGTCAGGCTGTAGCGCTGCTATTAGATAAAAATAGCGACAGAGTTTGGTTTGAAGATGTTTCCCTAGTGGGCTACCAAGATACCTTGTTTGCCCATGGAGGGCGGGCATATATAAAAAATTCTGTAATTTCAGGGAATGTTGATTTTATCTTTGGCGGCGGGCAACTGTTGATCGAGGGCAGCAAGATTGTTTCAAGGCGCCGAGGTAAAACCTTTAAGCCAGGAGATATTCAAGGGCATATAACCGCACCCTCAACATCAATAGAGCATTCATACGGCATTGTGTTTAAAAACTGCGAATTGCTTGCAGAAGAGGGTGTGCCAGAAAAGTCGCATACATTAGGTCGCCCCTGGCACCCAACAACAAACTTCCCGGACGGGAGGTATGCTGATCCACGTGCAATAGGGCATGCACTTTATTTTAATACCAAGATGGGTAAACATATTACTGAGGATGGTTGGGGTAGCATGAAGGGAACAGCGAAGGATGGTTCAAAGAGTTTAATCTTTACGCCAGATGATTCGCGCTTCTATGAGTGGAATAGCGCTGGAGAGGGTGCACACATGGCAAACCCGGAGAGACAAAAGCGTAAGATTAAAGATCCTGCCGCGGAAATTGAAGAAATAGAACGGCTTCATTTCATGGATTGGTTAGCGGAGGATTAGCCTGTCTAAGTCATACTCGAGTGGTGTTGCGCAAATAATATGCTTCACCGTTCATTGCCGACTTGGGTGTAGAGGGCAAGCTCTTAACAGCCGTCCTATGCATACTAGTGTATGAGAAGCTCGTCACGTGAAAACGAGAAGTAATTCGTATTTTGTAAATTTCTCTACCTTTTGGCGCTTGCATCCTTATGCCACCATTCATCGCTGTCTAGAATGGCCCTCCAGGGAGTTTTAAAGGAAGGAGAGAATGCCCGTGGCCAGAAAAGACACAAGAAGTAAGTCAAATATTTTCAGTATTTTTAGAAAAAAAACACCCAAAACCCCCGTCAAAAAGCACCTAACAACCGCCGCCGAGTACAAGGCAGATTTTAAAGCGGTCAGAATCATTTCTTCACGTGGGGCATGCGAAGCCGCGAAAGCTTTGAGGAATACGCCGTTCCTGGTTCGCGAGGTTCCTCTCCTGCCTCTAACAGACTGCTCCAACCGCCATACTTGCGACTGTAAGTATAAGCATTTATCTGACCGGAGAAACTTTCAGCGCAGGGATGAAGACAACGGGCTGCCATTCAGACAGATTGATCAGGAAAGGCGCTCAATGCGAGATCGCCGCCGCAGTGACGTATGGGGTATGCGCTAGTCCAGAGCGGTGCCAGCACGTAGCACAGAAAGCAAAGCCTAGAGTCTAAATACCGCTAGCTAAAGCAATGTCAGGCCTGGGTGTGGGTAAATCAATTCAGCCGCATGTATACATAATAAAAAAGGCGCTCCGGAAGGGAGCGCCTTTTTTATTGAGGGCCGTTGTTTGAAGGCAGCCAGGGTAATTCAGCTAACTAATCCTCATCGGCAGGTTTGCCAATCGTTGCGAGAATGCCCCCGTCAACATAGACAATCTGGCCGGTAACGAAGTCACTGGCTTTGGCCGCCAGAAAAATAGTTGCACCCTGAAGGTCATCGGGGTCTCCCCATTTTCCTGCAGGTGTTCTGCTAACGATAAAATCGTTGAAGGGGTGCCCCTCTACGCGGATGGCCGCTGTTTGGCTTGTGGCGAAATAGCCTGGCCCTATGCCGTTAACCTGCACATTAAATTTTGCCCACTCCGTGGCCATATTTCGAGTGAGCATCTTCAGGCCACCTTTTGCCGCAGCATAAGCACCTACAGAGTCTCTGCCAAGCTCGGACATCATGGAGCAAATATTAATAATCTTACCGCCGCCTCGTTCGACCATTTGCTTGGCGATGGGTTTTGTCACGGTAAACACACTCGTCAAATCCGTTTTAATCACCAGCTCCCATTCAGCTAGAGGCATTTCTAACAGAGGAGTGCGCCTAATAATGCCGGCATTGTTTACCAGAATATCTACAGGACCAACGTCTTCAGTAATTTTTTTAACGGCTTGTTCAACTTCCTGTTCGTCGGTAACGTTAAAACGATAACCGTGCGCATTGTAGCCGCAAGCCTGGTATTCCTTGACAGCAGCATCAATTTTTTCCTGTGATGAATTGCCATTAACCACGATAGTTGCTCCGGCACTGGCCAGGCCTTTAGCCATAGTCATTCCGAGTCCGTGAGTCGCGCCAGTAATGAGCGCAACCTTTCCGCTAAGGTCGAATAAAGAGTGTGTCATTTTGAGAGCTTTACATACAATTAGTTGGGATGTGAAAATTCAGCGCTTGCAGGAAGCAAGCGCTGCGCAGAGAATCTTATGCAGGCAGGTCGTTTTCGCCTTTTACGTAGCCGAAGTTGGCTAAAATACCGCCGTCGACATAGATCACCTGTCCATTAATGAACTCGGATGCCTGAGAGGCCAGAAAGAGGGCCGCATTGGCGATATCTTCTGGCTGGCCCCAGCGAGCTGCTGGAGTACGCGTCATGATCAGGTCATTAAAAGGGTGACCATTTTCACGAATAGGCGCCGTTTGCGCGGTAGCGATGTAGCCCGGCCCAATGCCATTGACTTGCAAACCGAATTTCGCCCACTCACAACACATGTTTTGGGTAAGTAGCTTCAGGCCGCCTTTGGCTGATGCGTATGCAGAGACCGAGCTGCGACCGTACACACTCATCATGGAGCACATATTAATTATTTTGCCTGCGCGCTTTTCAATCATCTTGGGCGCAACACGCTTGGACATAATAAGCGGCGAAACTAAATCTACGTCGATTACTTGACGATAGTCTGCTACGTCCATTTCCAAGATAGGAATACGCTTAATAATCCCTGCATTGTTAACCAGAATATCTACAGAGCCGACGTTGCTTTCAATTTCGGAAATACCTTTATCTACTTGCTCTTCATCGGTTACATCAAAAACCAGCGTATAAACCTCTATGCCATCTTTTGCGTACTCAAGCTTGGCGGCATCAAGCTTTTCTTGAGAAATATCGTTTACGCACACTTTTGCGCCAGCTAGGCCTAAAACGCGGCCTATCGAAAAACCGATTCCGTGAGTGCCGCCAGTAATGAGGGCTACTTTGCCTTTAAGGTCAAAAAGATCGTTAATCATAGTGTAATCATCCAAAGAAGAAATTAATAAAAACAGAAGCCGCTAGACGATTGCTAGCGGCTTTATTAAGAAAATATTGTGCCTATTTTAAAGTCGACGGTAAATGGTGATCCATATCCGTATAATCCAGATTTTCGCCAGCCATGCCCCAGATAAATGTGTAGCTCGCGGTGCCTACGCCTGAGTGCATGGACCAAGGGGGTGATATAACGGTTTGCTCATTACCAACCCAAATATGACGAGTTTCTTCAGCGGGCCCCATAAAATGGCATACTGCAGATTCTTCAGGAATATTAAAATAAAAATAAGCTTCCATTCGGCGGCTGTGTGTATGCATTGGCATGGTATTCCAGACACTGCCTGGTTTGAATTCCGTCATACCCATCTGCAACTGGCAAGTTTCAACCACGCCACTGATAAGGAGCTGGTTAATCTTTCGCTCATTGCAGGTTTCTGAGGAACCGATTTCCAGCACGTTCGCGTCGGCCATACCTACTTTTTTGTGAGGGTAGGCCTGATGCGCATTTGCTGAGTTAATATAAAATTTGGCTGGGTTGGCAGCGTCAACGCTGGCAAAACTTACGTCTTTGGCGCCCTTGCCTATATAAAGGGCTTCACTGTTTTCGATGTCATAGCTTTCGCCGTCTACAGTGATTACCCCTTTTCCGCCAATATTGATGGTGCCGAGCTCGCGCCGCTCAAGGAAATATTTTGCACGCAGCTGATCCATAGCTTCCAAGGGAAGCGCTTTATTGACAGGCATTGCACCACCGACCATTACGCGGTCGTAGTGGGTGTAAACAAAGTTCACTTCGTCAGCAGTAAACATATTTTCGATGAGAAAATGCTTACGGATTTTATCTGTGTCGTAGTGCTTGTAGTCGTCGATATGAACGGCAAAGCGTTCTTCAATATTGGTAGTCACATTAAACCCCTTTTAACAACTTATACATTTCAATTCCGGAAAGAATGAACGGTCCATTACCTTTCGGGTCGTTTTCGAAGATCATCTCGCTCATGTAGTAGCCATAACTGCCATCACGGCCGAAGCCCAGTCCTGCCACAAGGCATTGATTAGTCATGGATATGGTGCCATCTGCATGCACGTTTACAAACTCATTTATCATGCCTTGGTAGGCATGAATAGCCGTTTGCTTGTATTCGTCGGAGATATAGCCCAGGCGAATACCTTTCGAAAGGAAATAGCTGAACATAGCGGTTGCGCTTGATTCTCGATAGTTGCCGGTTTTTCCGGGCGCATCCATAATTTGCCACCAGGTACCTGTTTCTTTGTCCTGATATTTTACCAGTGCCTCAGCAAGTTCCGCAGACATTTGCAGCAGTGGTTCGCGCAACTCTTTATCGTCTTCAGGTAGAAGCTCCAGCACATCTACCAGCGCCATCGCCAGCCAACCGACACCGCGAGCCCAAAATTCAGGAGACAGGCCTGTTTCAGGATCAGCCCATACCTGTTGTTTCTTTTCGTCCCAGGCGTGATAGTAAAGTCCGGTTTCACTGTCGCGCAGGTACTTGCGTGTAAGCACAAATTCAGTAACCACTTCGTGCATGCTGTGATTATCTTCAAACATGGCTGAATACTCAGCCAGGAAGGGCATACCCATGTAAACGCCATCCAGCCAAAGCTGCCAGTCATACTTTTTCTTGTGCCAAAAGGCACCTTCGGACGTTTTCGGCTGGCCTTCTAGTTGCTTGCGCAGATGGCCCGCAGCGATTTTATATTTTTCTTCACCGGTATCTTTATAAAGTTGTAACACCGCTCGGCCCGGGGCTACAGCATCGATGTTGTAATTGGACATTTTGTACGCGTGGATATCACCGTTGTCTTTGATAAAGCTGCCGGTAACTTTCTCAAGCACTTGCTCGTGAGCTTTATCCCCGCTTACTTCGGAGAGACGGTAAAAGGCTTTTGGCTGTAAGCCAATAATGTCGTACTCGAACTTGGGGCTGCGGCGGCGGTTCACATCCCAGCCGCCAGCATGGTAACCCAAAGCTTTGCGTTTGAGCTCCGAATCAGCCAGTTTCTTGCTCCACTCCAGCGCTTGTTCCGCCGTTAGCTTATCTGATTTAGCTTGTTTGGAAAGAGCGCTTTTAATTCGAATGCGCGGCGTGAGCGTTAGGATTTCTGCTTGTTTATCCAGCCAGGCAACGAACTCTTCTTTAGAGCTTACGCCTTTACCATGCTCGCCTTGCCAGGCTGCGCCAAAGTAGTAATCCAGGTAATCGCCACGAGCTTCCATTACCGCGGTATAGGACTTCTCATCGTTAACAATTTTATTGAAGTCTCGCATTCGGAAGAATACAGCCATGCCAAGATTGTCTTCCGCCAAACTTTGTTTTCCCCAGCTGGCAAGGTAGGTGTAGGCGTCACCCGTTATGTCCTGGTTGCCAGTAATTGCCTCGGTGTTTTTATGTTTAACAACACCAATGGCGATATTTGGAACGCTCTCTGAAACCTTAAGTTCTGTGTGCACTAACCTGCTTCCCACTGACATGGCAAAGTTTGCGTCCAGGTCCAGGGTTTGGTTATTTATATTCCAGTCTTTGTACAAAAGGTTAAACGATGAGAGCAAAGGGCCGTTATTGGTTATCGTGGCTGAGCGGCTGGAGGTGTCTTTTACGATATGAACTTTTTCACCGTCCCAAAAGCCAAAGCCGCCCGCACCGAGGGACTGACCAACTTTGAGAATATCCATGCCCCAAGGCTGCATGTGATGGTAGGACTCGTAGCCGTCCTGCCCCACTTTTTGCAGTACGGGTTCTGCGACGCTTTTACCAAAAATATCAAAGCCATTTCGCCAGTCTAGATAAACGCGATAGGCAACCTTGTCAGACTCAATGCCCGGGCCTTCGTAGCGAATCCAGTTTGAGTGATCGGTGTAATACTCTGGAGGTGTTAAAGAACTCACGTTTTTGAACGAGCCACCTTCGTACTGTTTGTGATTTTCGCTCTTTTCATGCTGAACCCAATTTCCGCCGTCTTTAGTGGAGATTTCGGCCTGGGTAAGTTTTTTAAATGTGGTTTGTGATTTAACTGCGTCGGCAACAATTTCCAGGTTTAGGGTTTGTGCCGCAGATAAATCAACTGAAAAGGTGATTCCGTCTATTTCTCCGTTGGCGTCCTTGTCGATCAATTGGCTGGGTAGCTGGTTTTCCCCCTGCAGCACAACCAGTTGATTGTTGATATCTGCATTTTCTGCTAAGCCGAGATCGTAGAAGCTTAAGTATTGGTTGGTGTTAGGTCGGTCGAAGGAGGAGGGGTTACTAATTTCTATTTGTGCAACTGATTGTGTAATGGGTGTTTGTTTTGCCGGTGAATTCTCAATAGAGCTGGCAGGCTCGGAGTCGCAGCCTCCCAGTAATGCTAGGCTGCCACTGAGAATAGCCAGTCGATGAAGATTCTTAGTCATTAAATAACCCTCTTATTAGAATTAAAAAAGCGCCAGTAAAAACTGGCGCTTGTGATTCACACGTTAAACCTAAAAACTAAGTTTTTGGTTAGAACTTGTATTGAGCACCAACATAGAACTGAGTGCCAGTCTCGTGGTAGTAAGACAGACGCTTGTCGTTCACGTCAACCCACTGGTCGTCAGCTTCGCCGGTAAGGTTAAGCGCTTCGAAAGTGAATTTCCAGTTGTCGCTCAGGGTATAGGCGGCAGAGAAGTCCAGGTTGCTGGTACCGTAGGTGCCATGTTGAACATTGCCGTTACGGCCGCGGGCATCGGTCAGGTAATCGCTGCGCTCAACCAAAGCAAAACGGGCGCTCCAATTGTCGTTTTCGAAGTAAACGGTGGCACTTTGCGTAACTTCACTCAAGTTTAACAGGTCTGCAACCACATCAACATTGCCGTCACGGTCAAGGTAGGCCAGTTGAGATTTAACATAGGTGTAGTTACCAATGAAGCCGAAGTACTCACCCACATCACCCATGAAGCCAAAGGTCGTTTGATACTGCCATTCGAAACCGTGCAGGTCTCCACCAGGGCCGTTCAAAGGTACGCTGCGGTCCCAAAGAAGGTTTTCGTTACAGTCCGCGCCATATCCGTCAGGGCCGCCGTTACATTCATCTTCGATGATGGCTGTAGGAATACCCAAATCGGTAGGCTTCTGTTGATCTTTCAGGCTTTGAACGTGGCTTTCGATATCTTTACGGAATATAGCAAGAGTCATGGCTGCATCATCAGAGAAGTACAGTTCAACTGCTGCGTCATAGCTAAGAGCTTTAGTTGGCTCAAGCAGTGGGTTACCACCAGAAATTGAGCGGCTAGTACCTGATACAGAAATAGACTGGTCTGCTTTGAGTGAAGAAAGTCCAGCACGTGCAATACCTTCAGACATACCCAAGCGGATTACTACGTCGTCCATAGCTTCAAAGCGCAGGTTAGCGGATGGCAGAATGTCGTCGTAGGTGTGGTCTACCCAAACTTGCGTGTTGGTGCCGTCGCCGTCTTCATCGAACCAGCCTGTAGTAGACTGATCAGTACTGAAGTAACGGAAGCCGATGTCACCCGAAATTGGACGGCCAGCGAGCTCGGAAGAGAAGTCCAACTGCAGGAATGCAGAGGTAGTGTCTTCTGTTACAGAGTAGGTGTCGCGTTCACGTGGAAATACTTCCCAGTCGCCTTGATTGCTAAGCAGGCCTTCGTTAGCTACGATTGCACTTCGGTTTGGGATTAGCCAAGCTGGCCCAGCCCCTAAACCTGAGTCAAACGTAGTAATGTAACCTTCTGTTTGCATGTCGATGCCACCAGCGCCCTCACTAGCATAACGGGACTGGTAAGTGTCGAACTCAAAGCTTTTTACGTTTACTCCACCTTTCAAGGTCAAGGAATCATTAAAGTCATAAGCAAGCTCTGCCATGGCTGTAGTGAAGTCATTGTTAGTGCCTTGAGGGCGTTGACGCATGCTATTAGCATCCCAATTGGCCGCTACATAAGCTTCTGGACCAAAGGTTAGGCCAGCGTCAGAGCTGCTGCCGCTATAATCCCAAGACATGCTTGCGTCAGTGGCTTGCATGATGATGGTGCTCTGAACGGGATTAGAAAATTCAGATGAAGAGGTGCCCAGCATAGCGTTCATGGTGAGCTGGTCGCTAAAGTCATGACTGAAATTCAATGTTACTTGAGTGAAGTCTGTACTCATTTCATCGAAACGGTTTTCGGACTTAAGGTTTGCACCATCAACGTTAGCATTAACAAGGGTACTACCTTCTATAGTGTAGTTGGTCAGGTCATAACCAGCGAAAGCACTACCGCTGTTCATAACACCCTGCATGAAGATTTCAGCACGTGTTGCTTCGTGTTGGGCATACAATACATCAAGAACAACATCAGTTGCGTCACCTGGCTGCCATTGTAAGGTCAGAGCCGCTCCCGTGCGCTGAATTTCATGGGTGTAGGAGTCGTAACGAGGAATACGTGGGTGGAAAGCGCCGCCGTTTACTTCCGTACAGCCAGCGTCTGTAGGGTTGGCTACGCAATCTACACCGCCTACCGAACCAAAGCTCTCAGCATTAGACCAACGAACAGTACTGCTACCTTCGTCCACAACAGTGCGGTCTGAGTAAGAAACAGACAGTAATGCGCCGAAAGTATCAGTGAACTGGTTGCTTACCAAGAAAGAAACTTTAGGGCTGGTTTCTTCGGATTTGTCGTTGTAACCCGCCTGGCCGGAGACAGCCAAAGTGAAGTCATCATAGTCCATTGGACGTGCGGTACGCAGGTCTACAGTAGCACCCAAAGAGCCTTCTTCGGTTTGAGCGTTGTTTGTTTTCTGGACAACCAGGTTGTTAAACAACTCTGAAGAGAAAGTGTTGAAGTCGAAGCCACGGCCACGGTTGTTGCCGCCGGTGGCGTCTGTGCCGCCAGTGGAAGACATAGACTCCATGCCATTGATGCGAACGCGAGTGAAGCTTGGGCCGAGACCTCGAACAGAAATGTTGCGGCCTTCACCACCAGAGCGTGTAATGGCTACACCCGGGATACGCTGCAGAGATTCTGCCAGGTTGTTATCTGGAAAGTCTGCGATATCTTCGGCGTAAATAGCGTCAACTACGCCGGTAGCGGCGCGCTTTGCATCAAGAGAGTTTTGCAGAGAACCACGAAAGCCAGTTACGTAGACTTCTTCTACGTTTTCAGCTTCCTGAGCTACTGCCGATGCTGCTAGTGTTAATGATATTGCCGCAACCAACGGCTTCATCTTAAATGTGTTCATTATTTCCTATCCCCATTAATTATTTGTGTACGGATGATCTTGAATTGGTAGGTGTAGAACACCACCATTACCAATACTGCAGTAAATGCAAGGCCAATACTGGCATAGATTGTTCTACCAATCAACTTTTGCTGCTTTACCAATTGCAGGTGATTTCGGTAAGGCACCTGAGTATATTGAAACTTTACTACTAGTGTTTTTATCCTCCTGCTGAAAAGGTTTCACCATTTATCATTATGTCCTCAAGATGCAGGTCATTAACATGCTCAAGAACCCCATTTTTCCTGGCTTTATGGAAGGCTGCATGTGTTACGCTCAGGCCTTCAATGGGCGCGCGCTTAAAACCTCGCACTTTAAATACCTGTTCTGCGTTTAGGCAGTCTATGTTTTCTATTTGCACATTGCGTACGAGCGGGTCAAATTGACCTGCATCGCCTTCTTCGTAGTGGAAGTTAATAACAATGGCGTCGCGCACCTGGCCAATTTTGGTGTTGCGCATAAAAATATTTTCTAGTACACCACCCCTCACGGAGTTGGTTTTAATGCGAAACCCGCGATCGAGGTCCGGGCTACTCATTTCGTTATTATCAGCGAAGACGTTTCTAACGCCGCCGGAGATTTCGCTGCCTATAACCACGCCGCCGTGGCCCGCACGCATTTTACAGTTACGTATCACGATATTTTCTGTTGGAACGCCAATTCGACGGCCATCGTTATTTCGGCCAGATTTTATGGCGATGCAGTCGTCGCCTGTATCGAAGTAGCAGTCCTCAATAAGGACGTTTTTACAGCTTTCCGGGTCACAGCCGTCTGAGTTTGGGCCCAGGCTTTCCAAGTGCACACCCTGTACCTTTACGTTTTCACAGAGTACCGGGTTAATAAGCCAGAAGGGGGCACTGACGATGGTGATATCTCGAATGACTATATTCTTGCACAGGTAAGGTTGTATGAATGGAGGCCTTAGGTAGTGACCCTCCGCATACATACGCTTTTCTGGAGGGATGCCCGCTTCAGCGTCGGCGAAGAGTTGATCGCGACTGGCTTTTTGTGACGGGTAGCCGTCTATCCCCCAGGTTTTATTGCCCTTCCACGCCCACCAGTGAGTGGCGTCAGCCTGGCCGTCGAGGGTGCCTTTTCCACTAATGGCGATATTTTCCTGGCCGTAGGCATAAACGAGGGGGGAGTAGCCCATATGTTCTACGCCCTCCCATCGTGTAAGCACAGCGGGGAGGTAATCTTTTGGGTTATTCGAGAACTTAAGTACTGCACCCTCATTTATATGTAGATTGATATTGGACTTTAAATGAATTGGCCCGCAGTGGTAGTTGCCACCATCAATAAGCACTTTGCCTCCGCCTGCGTTGCTGCAAGCTTCAATGGTCTTGGCGATAGCTGCTGAACAGTCTTCCCCTGGTTTTGCGCCGAATTCTCTTATGTCGAAGGTTTGCTCCGGAAATGATAGCTCTGGAATAGCGGCGATAATTCTATTTGCATCGTTCCAGTTAACTTTCTGGTGGATTTTAGGCGTTGGTGTGCAGCCAGCCAGGGCAAAAATGGAGCTTGAGAAGGCGCAGGGAAGAGATAGTGCAGCTATTCCCTGCAATAAGGCACGTCTATCGAGGCTCATACACTATGCTCCGAGCTTATTTTTGTTGCCAAACTGGGCTGATGGAGGAGAGCATTTTCACTGATTCAGGGTAACTGATTATTGATACAAGCCTAGTTACGCTGAAGTATAGACTAGTTATAGAGGTTTGTAGTTTTTGTTTGCTTGTATTCGGCGAGGCGAGCTCGCTGTCTGTTTATATCATCGAAAACCGCGAGCGATTTCTTTCAACGCTGCGACGTGCTTCTTCAACAGCCGTTGCTTCAGTGGCATCGAGAAGCTGTTGAATAACGCGTGTTAAGTGTTCTCTCATGGCGGTGCGAGCGTCCGGTGAATCTCGGCGTTCCAGGGCATCCAAAATTTCTCTGTGTTCTTCAATTCTCGGTAAAGAGCCCGCCTGGCGCACTTTTTCCAAAATACGGGCCGAAATGGGCGAGCTGTTGCGAAGGTGCCAGAGGTGTTCGCATACGGAGACGATGGCTTCGTTTTTTGTTGCGCGCGCGATAATCATGTGAAAATTCTGGTCGGCTTTTTCAAATCTTGGTTCGCCCTGGTTTTCTGCAACCATGGCGTCGAGGGCGTCGCGCAGTTCCTGTAGCTCTTCGTCTGTGATCAGCTTTGCTGCCAGTTCTGCAGCTTCCCCTTCGAAAAGAATGCGAGCTTCTAAAATATCGAAAGGGCCGATATCGAGATCCGGGGTGGCAGCTTGTTTTGGCCCCTCACTACAAACATAAACGCCGGACCCGCCTCTAACTTCAACGTATCCTGCAATCTCGAGGGCAATAATCGCTTCTCTTATCGTCGGGCGGCTCACATCAAAGCGTTCTGCTAGCTTTCTTTCCGCAGGTAAGCGCGAAGCTGGCGGATATTCGCCGTCACGGATTGCGGTTGCCAGAAGCTCTGCTACTTTTTGATAAAGGCGGCTTCGAGTTGTTTGTACAGAGTCATTCATAATTATCATTGTTTTTAGATCTCATTCTGTTTCCCCACCGGCTTGAGTTGTTGGATTGTTATATTTGCTCGGTGTCGTACAGCTGCCTTTAGTTGGTTTTAGCGCCAAGCACGTGGGCGGGTATTTTCAGCGGTCAGACAGCTCTTCGGCGTTAATAAGGTGAGAAACTCTTGTCTATACAAGCCTGTAGCTGAGTTTAGCAAAGAAGATTGTGTACTAACAAGGCAGTTTGTTGGGTTTTAGTCTTACCAAACTTGTATTGCGGTCTGACCAATAAGCTGTTAAATTTCAGCAGTAATTTACGTAAGTGCCCCAGGCTCTAGGCTTCAGGCCTATGAATGTCCGCGGTGAGGGGCGTTATAAGTAGTAGGTAGAGGAAAACAATGGCAAAGGTTATTCGGCTGGACAAAAACGATAATGTACTCGTTGCGCTTGCCAACCTCACGAAAACCGAGTTGCTTCCTTTTGAAGGAGGCATGCTTGAAATGCGTGATACGGTTGGTCGTATGCATAAAATCGCAGCAGGGCACATAAAAGACGGCGACCCGATCGTAAAATACGGGCAAGTGATAGGTTTTGCGAAGGGTGATATTGGCCCAGGTGAACAAATTCACGTTCACAACTGTGTAGTGGGTGACGTAGAGAAGGATTATGCTCCTTGCAGCTTGGCCAAGCCAACAGAGTTTGTTGAGCCTGCTAAACAGGCCACTTTCAAAGGTTATCGCCGCCCTTCTGGTAAGGTCGGGACGCGCAACTATATAGGTGTGCTTACAACGGTCAACTGCTCCGCAACGGTAGCCCACTATATAGCAAAAGCATTTGCTGGCCCGGAAGCCCTGGCTGATTATCCGAATGTGGATGGTATTGTCGCTCTTGGGCATGAGACTGGTTGCGGTATGCGTACCGAGGGCGCTGGTTATGATGTACTGCGCCGCACATTTGAAGGCTTCGTACGCCACCCTAATTTTGGTGGTGTATTGCTGGTTGGCCTTGGTTGTGAGTCCATGCAGGTTCAGCGCCTGCTGGAAGAGTCTGGCTTAGAGAACTCAGAAACCTTCTTGAGCTATACCATTCAGGATGTTGGTGGTACCAGAAAGTCCATTGAAAAGGGTATTGATGCACTCAAGACACTGTTGCCCAAGGTTAATGCAGAGCAGCGTACAGAGTGCCCAGCCAGTGAATTAACTCTGGCTGTTCAGTGCGGTGGCTCTGATGCGTTTTCTGGCATTACAGCTAACCCAGCATTGGGAGCGGCTTCCGATTTGTTGGTTAAAAATGGTGGTTCAGTGATTTATTCTGAAACGCCAGAAATATTTGGTGCTGAGCATTTACTTACCCAGAGAGCGCAAACGCCGGAAATTGCAGATAAGCTTCTTGAGCGAATAAGCTGGTGGGAAGAGTACACCCGCTCGAATGGTTTTGAGTTGAATAACAATCCATCCCCGGGCAATAAAGAGGGCGGTTTGACTACCATCCTGGAGAAGTCATTAGGGGCTCAGGCGAAGGGTGGTTCAACAGTACTTACCGATGTACTGCATTATGGTGAGCTGCTCAAAACCAATGGCTTGGTTTTTATGGACAGCCCTGGTTTTGACCCGGTTTCTGTCACCGGTCAGGTGGCTTCTGGAGCGAATGTTATCTGCTTTACCACAGGCAGAGGCTCGGCGTTTGGCTTTAAGCCTGTGCCTTGTCTCAAGCTATCGAGCAATACGCCCATGTATGAGCACATGAAAGAAGATATGGATATAAATTGCGGCTCTATTTTGGATGATGGTGAGTCGATAGAAGAGTCGGGCGAGCGAATCTTCCAAAAAGTGCTTGCGGTGGCATCAGGTGAGATGAGCCAGAGTGAGCTTCTGGGTTACGGGGATAACGAGTTTAACCCTTGGAAAATCGGAGCTGTGGTCTAGCGTAAGCAGCCATTCTCCCCGTTAAAAAATTGTAGATACAGTTTGTATAAAAAAGCAGCGCTTGAAAAGGTGCTGCTTTTTTTGTGTCTAAAGTTTATGCTTCTGCTGATTTCAAATAAAAATAAGTGATCATGCTGCAGGTCAATACTTCATTCCGCATATAAAGGTAGAGTGCGCCGGTTTGTGATTGCTTCACATATTAAGTTTAGGGGGGGACTATGAAGATAGCGGTGCTAAGGGAGCGCAGAGAACACGAAAAGCGTGTTGCTGCGACACCCGAGACAGCCAAGAAGTTTATAGCAAAAGGTCTTGAAGTGTTGATTGAGGCCGGAGCAGGAAGTGCTAGCCGCTATTCGGATCAAATGTATCTGGATGCTGGCGCTCAAGTTATTAGCAATCCCGTCGAGTTGCTTCAATCTGCCGATATTCTGCTAAAAGTGCAGCGCCCTCTGCTTTCGGGCGAGGGTGAGCTAAATGAACTGTCCGGCTTAAAGCATGGTGCAGCGGTAATCTCAGTGCTTTCCCCTTTTAATGCGCCAGAATCCCTTGCTCATTATGCGGATGCAGGCATAACCGCCTTGGCGATGGAGTTTGTGCCGAGAATAACGCGGGCTCAGAGTATGGATGTACTCAGCTCTCAAAGTAACCTGGCAGGCTATCGCTCGGTGCTGGATGCTGCATACGAATATGGGCGCGCGATGCCTATGATGATGACCGCGGCTGGAACCGTTGCTCCGGCGAGAGTGATGGTTCTTGGGGCGGGTGTAGCAGGCTTGCAGGCAATCGCTACTGCTCGGCGTCTGGGTGCAATAGTCTCTGCTACAGACGTGCGCCCTGTTGCTAAGGAGCAGGTTGAAAGCCTGGGGGCGAAATTCGTGATGGTCGACTCCGATGAGATGGCGAATGCAGAAACGTCTGGCGGTTATGCCAAAGAGATGAGCGAAGATTTCAAACGAAAGCAAGCGGAGCTGGTTTCGGCAACCTTGGCCAAACAGGATATCGTCATATGTACGGCATTGATTCCCGGAAAACCTGCGCCAACCTTAATCAGCGCGGAAATGGTTCGCTCTATGAGAGCGGGTTCTGTGATTGTGGATTTGGCCGTGGAGCAGGGTGGCAATTGTGAGCTAGCAAAGCCTGGAGAGGTTGTTGAAGTGGATGGGGTCACTATTGTGGGGCACTTCAATCTTCCCAGTCGCCTAGCGGCTGATGCAAGTTCTTTGTATGCGCGAAATTTGTTTGCGTTTCTAGAGCCTCATATCAATGACGAAACAAAGGTAATCAATTTTGACTGGGAGGATGAAATCGTTGCTGCAACAGTATTGGCGCGCGATGGCAAAATTGTTCACCCACAATTTACCGGAGGGGAGGACTGATTATGCACGGTGATTTCGTATCTCAGCTATCCATATTCATATTGGCAGTGTTTGTAGGCTACTACGTAGTTTGGAGTGTGACTCCAGCGCTTCATACGCCGCTTATGGCGGTAACAAACGCCATATCCAGTGTAATTATCGTGGGGGCAATCATTGCTACCGGGCCGGCAGATTTCAGTTTGGCCAAGGCTCTGGGGTTTATAGCCATGGTTCTTGCGGCTGTTAACATCTTTGGTGGTTTTGCTGTTACTCAGCGAATGCTCGCCATGTATAAAAAGAAGAAGTAGGGGGCAACGATGGATTTCACAGCTTTTGCATACTTGGTTGCATCTGTACTTTTTATTCTTGCGTTGCGGGGTTTAAGTTCTCCTGAAAGCTCTCGCAGTGGAAACTTTTTGGGTATGGTGGGTATGGCTCTTGCCATAGTGACCACAATCATAAGCCCGGACATCAAGTCGTATTTGTGGATTGTGGTGGCGCTCGCCATTGGCGCAGCTATTGGTATAACCATTGCCTCGCGCATCGCCATGACGGCAATGCCGCAGTTGGTGGCGGCCTTCCACAGCCTGGTAGGTATGGCTGCTGTATTGGTGGCGGCTGCGGCCTACTCCAACCCTGGTGCTTTCAAGCTGCTCAACGTTTCCGGTGAGATTTTCTATGCTAGTCGCATAGAGATGTCGCTGGGTGTTGTTATTGGGGCGATTACTTTCTCTGGTTCCGTGGTGGCGTTCACCAAATTACAGGGACTTGTATCAGGTGCTCCGCTGGTGTTTAAGGGCCAGCATCTGCTCAATGCTCTGATTGGTTTGATTATTATCGCTTTGATGGTGGTTTTTTACTTCAACCAGTCGCCGAGTATATTCTGGACAATGACGGCACTCGCTTTTGTGATAGGTGTGCTCATTATCATCCCTATTGGCGGGGCTGACATGCCTGTTGTGGTTTCCATGCTCAACTCATACTCCGGCTGGGCTGCGGCGGGCATTGGCTTTACCTTGCACAATAATGCGCTCATTGTCACGGGGGCCTTGGTCGGCTCCTCTGGCGCTATTCTTTCTTACATTATGTGTAAGGGGATGAACCGTTCCTTTGTTAACGTGATTCTCGGTGGCTTTGGTGGTGATACGGCCACGGCTGCTGTTGCTGGTGCGGAAGATCGCCCGGTTAAGCAAGGCAGTGCGGAAGATGCTTCCTTTATTATGAAGAATGCAGGCTCCGTCATTATTGTTCCTGGCTATGGAATGGCCGTTGCTCAGGCGCAGCATGCGCTGCGGGAATTATCTGATGCGCTCAAAGAGGCCGGTGTGGATGTAAAATATGCGATTCATCCGGTTGCTGGCCGTATGCCCGGTCATATGAATGTTTTGCTTGCCGAGGCAAATGTGCCATATGACGAAGTGTTCGAGCTGGAGGATATTAATAGTGAGTTCCAGGGGGCTGATGTCGCCTTTGTTATTGGCGCGAACGATGTGACCAATCCGGCCGCGAAAACCGATCCACAAAGCGCTATTTACGGTATGCCGATTCTGGATGTTGAAAAAGCCGGTACGGTGCTGTTCGTTAAGCGAGGCATGTCGGCGGGTTATGCTGGTGTTCAAAATGAACTGTTTTTCCGTGATAACACCATGATGCTTTTTGGTGATGCGAAGAAAATGGTCGAGGGTATAATTCGCAGTATGGGCTAGCGCTATATCATTATTGCTGGCGTCGTGTGGCGCCAGCACCCTTCTTAGATCAAAACTTGTGCAGCATTCCCTTTTTAGTCGTCGCGTCTTCCGCTAAAGTCCCTATGTTCCATAAATTACGGAGTTTTCGTATGAGAGTGAGAGTGCTTGGTGTATCCATTTGGCTTGGCTTGCTGCTGAGTTCTCAGGGTTTGTTGGCGGATGAGCTAATGGAAACGCTCTTTGCTTCTGCTAAGTCTTCCCTAAGGGAGGCGAATACGGAACTCGCGATGGTGCTGGCGCCGGTGAGCTATGAGAAGGGCGCGAAGGCCTATAGTAGCGCCAAAGCTCGGTATAAAAAAAGCCACAAGGTTTCACGCATAGAGAGCGACTTGGCGACGGCTGAAAAATACTTTGTGCTTGCTGTCAAAAATGCCCGCTTGGCGCAGCTTACCTTTGGGGGGCCCATCCAGGCCCGCACCGATGCGAAGAGTGTGGATGCAAAGGAGCTGGCAGTTGATGAGTGGCAAAAGGCGGAAGATAAGTTTCTGTCGGCAACTCGTACCCTGGAGACCGGGAATATAAATAGTGCCCGGCAAAAAGCGGCTGATGCGGAAAAGCTATACAGGGATGCCGAGCTGGTTGCCATTAAAGGTCAGTATCTCAATCAGGCAAGAGCGAAAATAGTCGAAGCTCAAAAGCTAAAGGTAAAGCGTTACGCACCAAAAACACTTGAGCGGGCGATTAGCTTGCTTGCGGCTGCGGAAAAAGAGTTAAGTGAAAATCGCTACGACACCGACTACCCGCGCGCGTTGGTGAAGGATGCCTACTATGAGGCTCGCCACTCCATCTATCTGGCGAAGGAGATCCAGTCGCTAAAAAAAGATAAGTCGCCAGAGGACTTGATACTGGAGCTGGAAGCCCCCTTGGCAGGGCTGGCTGGAGAGGTGGATGTGGTCGCAGAGTTTGATAAGGGTTTTGACTCGGTAGGTGAGTCTGTGACTATTGCTGTGCGCCAGCTGGTGCAAAGCTCTCTGGAACTGGAGGAGCTAAAGAATAAAAACAATGGCTTGTTGCAGGAGTATGCTGCGCTTGAGACCCGTTTGGGGATCCAGTCTGAGCGGCTGCAAATAGAGGAGCAGTCCAGGGAGCGCTTAAAAAAGGTGAACAGCTACTTCTCTCAGAGCGAAGCGATGGTGCTTACTCAAGGTAAGCAGGGCCTGAATGTATTGGTTCGTATGGTGGGGCTTAATTTTGAGCCGGGTAGCTCTCGACTCTCAGAGGCAAACAAAAGGCTATTGCGAAAATTGGAGCAGGCCATACGGCTGTACCCAGAGTACACGGTGGTCGTTGAAGGGCATACGGATTCTTTTGGCAGTACAGGTGCGAACCAGTCGTTGTCGCTGGATAGAGCGAATGCTGTGAGGCACTACCTTGTGGTAAACATGAAGGAGCTCTCAATTGGCCGCTGTGAGGCTCATGGCTACGGTGAGACGCGCCCGATAGCCAACAATGAGACCCGCGAAGGTCGCAAGCGCAATCGTAGGATCGACCTCTTGCTGAAGGCTCCGAGCAGTTAGTTAAGGCGTCCTCTACAGGCCGCTGAAAATAATTGTTTTGCTTGTTGACAGCCTAGGGGGCAGTCATTAGAATTGCGCCCTCATTTCAGCCAGCCCACAAACTGTGTGCGACTGATTGTTCTTTAAAAATATTTGGAGTTTGGTTCAGATGCAGAATCAACGTATTCGAATTCGCCTGAAGGCTTTTGATCACAAGTTGATTGATGCTTCCACGCAAGAGATTGTTGATACAGCGAAGCGCACGGGTGCGCAGGTTCGTGGTCCTATACCGCTGCCTACTCGTAAAGAGCGTTTTACTGTACTGATTTCGCCGCACGTAAATAAAGACGCGCGAGATCAATATGAGATTCGTACATATAAAAGGTTGCTCGATATTGTTGAGCCTACCGAGAAGACTGTAGATGCATTGATGAAGTTGGACTTGGCCGCAGGTGTCGAAGTTCAAATTAGTCTGGGCTAGGTTTCAAATTAGTTCCGCAGGTGATTTTACTTGTGGGTTTTGTGTAACGCTCTGAAATGGGCGGCCATAGCGGGTCCATCAGCAAGTTTGCTGGTAGGGGAAAGCCCCGTACACTGAGAGGTTTAAGAAAATGACGATTGGAATAGTCGGCCGCAAAAGCGGCATGACGCGCATTTTTACTGACGATGGTTTATCCGTTCCTGTCACTGTGGTTGAGGTTGATCCCAATCGCATCACTCAGGTTAAGAGCGCAGAAACCGACGGTTATGCAGCAGTGCAGGTTACCGTAGGGTCTCGTCGAGCCTCCCGTGTTACTAAATCAGAAGCTGGGCATTTCGCCAAAGCGCAAACCGAAGCCGGTCGTGGTGTTTGGGAGTTGCGTAACGATGGCGGTGTTGAGTTTGAGGTTGGTGGTCAGCTTACTGTGGCAACCTTTGAGGTTGGTCAGAAGGTTGATGTTACGGGCACTTCGAAAGGTAAAGGTTTTGCTGGTGGTGTTAAGCGCTGGAACTTCAGCATGCAAGACGCTACGCACGGCAACTCTCTTTCTCACCGGGCCCCTGGTTCTATTGGTCAGTGTCAGACTCCGGGGCGTGTATTTAAAGGTAAGAAAATGGCTGGTCACATGGGCTCTGAGCGCACTACGACTCAGAACCTGGAAGTGGTCAAGGTCGATGTTGAGCGCAATTTATTGCTTATAAAGGGTGCTGTACCTGGTGCCCCTGGTGGTGACGTTGTTGTGCGTCCCGCAGTCAAGTTGCGTAACAAAGCATAAGTGTCCCGTTGGAGTCGACCATGGAATTAAATATTGCTACACCTCAAGGCGCTAAGGGCACGGTTGATGTCTCTGAAGTGGCTTTTGGTAAAGAGTTTAACCAAGACCTTGTTCATCAGGCGGTAGTGGCTTATATGGCCGGTGCTCGTCAGGGAAGTAAGGCGCAAAAGAATCGTGCAGATGTTCGGGGTGGCGGTAAGAAACCTTGGCGTCAAAAAGGTACTGGCCGAGCGCGTGCTGGAACTATTCGTAGTCCAATCTGGCGTTCAGGTGGCGTTACTTTTGCTGCGCAGCCTCGCGATTTTGAGCAGAAGTTGAATAAAAAGATGTATCGCGCTGCTTTGCGTTGCATTCTTTCGGAGTTGGCTCGTCAGGAGCGCTTGGTTGTTGTTGAGGAGTTTGATGTTGAGGCTCCCAAGACCAAAAGCCTGGTGCAAAAGTTAGCTCAATATGATTTGTCTGATGTGTTGATTGTTTCTGATGTAGTGAGTGAGAACCTTTACTTGGCTTCTCGCAATTTGCATAAGGTAGATGTTCGAGATGTGCAGGGCGTTGATCCGGTTAGCTTGATTCGTTTTGATAAGGTGATGGTGACCGTTCCTGCTTTGAAAAAACTTGAGGAGGTGCTGGTATGAACCAGGAGCGCCTATATAAAGTTTTGCTAGGCCCGGTAGTTTCGGAGAAGGCGGCAATCGTTGCAGACATCGCTAATCAGGTTGTCTTCAAAGTGGTCGCTGACGCGAACAAGGCTGAAGTTAAAGCTGCAGTTGAGAAATTGTTTAATGTTAGTGTTGAGGGTGTACGCGTCCTTAATGTTAAAGGTAAGACCAAGCGCACGCGTTACGGCATGGGTCGTCGCAGCGATTGGAAAAAAGCATACGTGTCTCTGGCCGAAGGCTCAGAGATAAACTTCGAAGCAGCGGAATAAGGAGCGGAGAGACATGCCGATTGTAAAGCGCAAGCCAACCTCAGCTGGACGCCGCTTTGTTGTTAGTGTCGTAAATCCAGATCTCCACAAGGGCGAGCCGTATGCTCCTCTGTTGGAGAAAAAGTCTAAATCTGGTGGTCGCAACAATAATGGCCGAATTACCACGCGTCACATTGGTGGTGGTCATAAGCAGCACTACAGAAAGGTGGATTTTAAAAGAGCTAAAGACGGTATACCTGCGAAGGTTGAGCGTATTGAGTACGATCCTAATCGCAGTGCTTATATCGCGCTGGTATGTTACGCCGATGGTGAGCGTCGTTATATTATCGCGCCTAAGGGGCTGAAAGCCGGCGATACAGTTGAGTCCGGTGATGCGGCAGCGATAAAAAGTGGTAATACCTTGCCGCTAAGAAATATCCCGGTGGGTAGTGTTATCCATTGTATCGAACTGAAGCCTGGAAAGGGTGCCCAGATGGCACGTTCTGCTGGTGCTGCGGTTCAGTTGGTCGCTCGGGAAGGTCAGTACGCTACTCTGCGATTGCGCAGTGGCGAAATGCGCAAGGTTGAGTCGGAATGTCGGGCAACTTTGGGTGAGGTGTCCAATTCAGAGCATAACTTGCGATCTTTGGGTAAGGCCGGCGCTACGCGTTGGAGAGGTGTTCGCCCAACAGTCCGCGGTGTTGCCATGAACCCGGTTGATCACCCGCATGGCGGTGGTGAGGGTCGTACTTCTGGGGGGCGTCATCCAGTGTCTCCATGGGGTACTCCAACCAAGGGTTATAAAACACGCAGTAATAAGCGTACCGATAATATGATTGTTCGTCGTCGCGATAAAAAATAAGCGCCGGCTAATATAGTTAAAAAGAGGAAAGTGCAGTGCCACGTTCGCTAAAGAAAGGTCCTTTTGTAGACCACCATCTTTTGAAAAAAGTGGAAGTCGCCGCGGAGAAAAACGACCGTCGTCCGATCAAAACCTGGTCTCGACGCTCGATGATCCTGCCAGACATGGTTGGTTTGACTATAGCTGTGCACAACGGTCGTCAGCACGTACCGGTGCTGGTTAGTGAAGAAATGGTTGGCCATAAATTGGGTGAGTTCGCGGCTTCGCGTACCTATCGTGGTCACGTAGCAGATAAGAAAGCGAAGCGCTAAGGCGCTCTGGCGAGGAATTAGTGATGGAAGTAGCAGCTAAATTACGTGGCGCTGGAATGTCCGCTCAGAAGGCGCGGTTGGTTGCAGACCAGATTCGCGGCAAGGCGGTAGAAGAAGCTTTAGATTTGTTGGCATTTAGCCCAAAGAAAGGCGCTGCAGTCATTAAGAAAGTTTTGGAATCAGCAATTGCCAACGCTGAGCACAACGAAGGTGCTGATGTTGACGAGCTGAAGGTGTCCACCATTTTTGTGGACGAAGGTTTGACGATGAAGCGCATCAGACCTCGCGCTAAGGGTCGTGCGGATCGTATCTTGAAGCGCACTTGCCACATCACCGTTAAAGTAGCGGATCAATAAGAGAGCAGACTTATGGGTCAGAAAGTACATCCAACAGGTATTCGACTCGGCATTGTTAAAAAGCATACGTCTACATGGTATGCGGGCAGTGCTGATTATGCAGACAAGTTGAATCAGGATTTAGAAGTCCGAGCATTCATTAAAAAAGCTTTGTCGCATGCGTCGGTTAGTCGGGTTGATATCGAGCGTCCAGCAAATACTGCACGCGTTACCATTCATACTGCTCGTCCTGGTATCGTGATCGGTAAAAAGGGTGAGGACGTAGAAAAACTGAGAGCAAAAATCAGTAAGCAGATGGGTGTGCCTGTGCACATTAACATCGAAGAGATTCGCAAGCCGGATCTTGATGCATTGCTGGTTGCTCAAGGTGTTGCTCAGCAGTTGGAGCGTCGCGTGATGTTTCGTCGTGCTATGAAGCGCGCTGTTCAGAACGCAATGCGTCAAGGTGCTCAGGGTGTAAAAATCCAGGTGGGCGGTCGATTGGGCGGTGCAGAAATTGCTCGTACCGAATGGTACCGCGAGGGTCGTGTGCCTCTGCATACTTTACGTGCAGATATCGATTACGCGACCGCGGAAGCATCTACGACTTACGGCATTATTGGTGTCAAAGTTTGGATCTTCAAAGGCGAAGTTATTGGTGGCCTGGAAGAGGTCGAGCAAAACCAGAAGAAAAAAGGCGCTAAGTCTTAAGCGCGTTAAAGAAGAGAAGGGTTAAGCAAAATGCTGCAGCCAAAGCGTACAAAATTCCGGAAGCAAATGAAGGGCCGTAATCGAGGTTTAGCTCATCGCGGTTCTAAAGTTAGTTTTGGTGAATTCGGATTAAAAGCAACTCATCGTGGGCGCATAACTGCGCGCCAAATTGAGGCTGCTCGTCGTGCGATGACTCGTCACGTTAAGCGTGGCGGAAAAATCTGGATTCGTGTTTTTCCAGATAAGCCTATTACTGAAAAGCCTTTGGAAGTTCGTCAGGGTAAAGGTAAGGGTAATGTGGAATACTGGGTTGCTCAAATACAGCCCGGAAAAGTTCTTTACGAGATGGAAGGTGTTACTGAAGAGTTGGCTCGTGAGGCTTTTGCTCTGGCCGCTGCAAAGCTGCCATTAGGTACAACTTTTGTTAAACGGTCGGTAATGTAATGAAAGCGTCAGAACTAAACGAAAAAACAGTTGAAGACCTGAACACGGAATTGCTGTCCCAGTTGGAAGCGTTATTCAAGCTGCGCATGCAGAAAAGTACCGGTCAGTTGAATCAATCTCATTTGATGAAGCAAGCCCGCCGCGACATAGCTCGCATCAAAACGGTTTTGCGTCAGAAAGCAGGCGCGTAGGTAAAGAAGCATGGCTGAAGCAGAAAAATTAGTACGCACACTAACGGGTCGAGTGGTTAGTGACAAAATGGATAAGTCCATCGTTGTCTTAATCGAGCGTCGTGTTAAGCACCCGGTTTATGGGAAGTACGTTAGTAAATCATCGAAGCTAAAGGCTCACGATGAAAAGAATGAGTGTAAAGCTGGTGATACAGTAACAATTGCTGAATCCCGCCCGCTCTCCAAAACCAAGTCTTGGGCTTTGGTTAAAATTGAAGAGCGCGCAACTGAAATTTAATTGAATCGCATCGGGCTGTTGTTAGTGATGGGCCCGCTTAGAGTTTCGGAGAAAGACGATGATTCAGTCAGAAAGTTATTTGGAAGTAGCCGATAACAGTGGTGCACGAAGAGTGATGTGTATCAAAGTGCTCGGCGGCTCACATCGTCGCTATGCGAGCGTTGGCGATGTGATCAAAGTAACCGTAAAAGAGGCTATCCCTCGCGGTAAAGTGAAAAAAGGGCAAGTGATGAAAGCCGTGGTTGTGCGTACCAAAAAAGGTGTTCGCCGCCCGGACGGTTCAATCATTCGCTTCGATGACAATGCCGCTGTGTTGTTAAACAACCAGGAGGCTCCTGTTGGTACGCGTATCTTCGGACCTGTCACACGTGAACTGCGTGGTGAGAAGTTCATGAAGATTATTTCTCTGGCGCCAGAAGTACTTTAGTACACCGCACGGAGACAGAAGGGTTAAGTTATGCGCAAGATTAAAGGTAATGACGAAGTGGTAGTAATTACCGGCCGCGATAAAGGTAAGCGTGGCCGAGTAAGTAAAATACTGCCTGATAACCGCCTGATTGTTTCTGGTGTGCAAATGGTTAAAAAGCACCAGAAGCCGAACCCCCAACTGGGTGTACCTGGCGGAATTGTTGAAAAAGAAGCCCCTATACAGGTTTCTAATGTGGCAATCTACAATCCAAGCACGCAAAAAGCGGATCGAGTTGGATTTAAGGTGTTGGAAGATGGAAACAAGATTCGAGTTTTCAAATCCAACGGCGAAGCTATAGACGCATAAGCGGACTGAGTAAATATAATGGCCAGGCTGAAAGAAATTTATCTAAAAGAGATTGCTCCAAAGCTCAAAGAAGAGCTGGGGTTAGAAAATGTGATGGAAATCCCTCGTATCACCAAAATCACTATCAACATGGGTGTTGGTGAGGCTATCGGTGATAAGAAAGTTCTAGAGAGCGCAGTGGCGGATCTGGAAAAGATTGCTGGTCAAAAGCCTGTGGTAACAAAGGCTCGCCGATCTATTGCTGGCTTCAAAGTACGTGAAGGGTGGCCTGTTGGTTGTAAAGTGACTTTGCGCCGGGAGCGTATGTACGAGTTTTTGGATCGCCTGGTAAGTATCGCGATTCCTCGTGTACGAGATTTCCGGGGAATAAGCCCGAAGCAGTTTGATGGTCGTGGTAATTTCTCAATGGGCGTAAATGAGCAAATTATATTTCCAGAAATTGATTACGATAAAGTAGACAAGCTGCGTGGTTTGGATATTTGTATATCCACCACTGCGCGAACAAACGACGAAGGTCGCGCGTTATTGAAAGCATTTAGCTTCCCGTTTAAAGGCTAGGAGTTGATTAATGGCTAAGAAATCAATGGTTGCTCGTGAAGTTAAACGTGCCAAAGCAGTTGAAAAGTACGCAGCAAAGCGTGCCGAATTGAAAGCAACAATTAACAGTCCTGAATCTAGTGATGATCAGGTCTGGGAAGCAATGATCAAACTGCAAAAATTACCTCGTGATGGCAGTGCGGCTCGTGGCCAGCGCCGTTGTCGTGTGACCGGGCGACCACACGCGGTTTATCGCAAGTTTGGTCTGTGCAGAAACAAGTTGCGCGAAGCCGCCATGCGCGGTGATGTGCCTGGCCTGGTAAAAGCCAGTTGGTAGAACCAGGTAATAGTAGGAGCAGAATTTTATGAGTATGCAAGATCCGATCGCCGATATGCTTACACGCATCCGCAATGCGCAGATGGTAGGTAAAACCGACGTTACAATGCCTTCTTCCAATCTGAAGAAAAGCATAGCCAGTGTATTGACCGAAGAAGGTTATGTAGAAAGCTTTTCTGTATCGGAAGGTGCGAAAGCGGAGCTAACACTTAACCTAAAGTATTTTGAGGGTAAGCCTGTAATCGCTGAGCTGGAACGAATTAGCCGTCCAGGCCTTCGCGCTTATGCAAGCAAGAACGAACTTCCTTCTGTTCGAGGCGGCTTGGGTATTGCCATTATGTCCACCAGTAAAGGTGTTATGACCGATCGCGCAGCTCGCGCTGCCGGTATTGGTGGTGAAGTTATTTGTACTGTTTTCTAATTCTCATTTGAGACGAGAAAATTAACGGGTAGGAATTATGTCACGTGTTGCTAACAGCCCTGTCGAATTGCCCAAGGGCGTAGACCTTAAGCAAAGCGGCCAAGAGATCACTGTTAAAGGTGGTAAAGGCACTTTGGGCCTTCAGGTTCATGAGTCTGTAGAAGTTAAGCTTGAGGACAATGTTGTCACCTTTGCGGCAAAAAATACCGAAAAAGAGTCTCGTGCTCTTGCGGGTACCATGCGCGCCTTGGTTAACAATATGGTAAAGGGTGTAAGTGAAGGCTTTGAGAAAAAGCTTATCCTTAACGGTGTTGGTTATCGTGCCAAAGCTTCAGGTAATTCTATTAACCTGAGCTTGGGTTTGTCACACCCTGTTGACTACGAATTGCCTGAAGGCGTAACTGCTGAGACGCCTTCACAAACCGAAATTGTTTTGAGAAGTGCTGATAAACAGTTGTTAGGCCAGGCAGCCAGCGAAGTACGAGCTTTCCGTCCGCCAGAGCCTTACAAGGGTAAGGGTGTTCGATATGCGGATGAATATGTACGACGTAAAGAAGCTAAGAAGAAGTAAGCCGTAAAATCGGCTAACTGGGAAATAGGTTTTTTAATTATGAATGCTAAGAAGCAATCCAGAATACGTCGCGCTACGCGCTCTCGAGTTAAGATTCGCGAGCTGCGTGAAGTGAGACTTTGCGTAAATAGAACACCGCGTCACATCTATGCGCAGATAATTGCCGCTGAAGGTGACAAGGTTTTGGCGACGGCTTCAACGCTAGATAAAGATCTGCGTAGTGGTAAAACCGGTAACGCCGATGCCGCTGTAGAAGTTGGCAAGTTGATCGCTGAGCGCGCTAAAGCGGCCGGTGTTTCAAAAGTTGCTTTTGATAGAAGCGGGTTCAAGTTTCACGGACGTGTTAAGGCTTTGGCTGATGCGGCACGTGAAGGCGGATTGGAATTCTAATAGGTTGAATTATGTCACAACAAGCCAGTAAGAAAGACGAAAACACGGCCGAAGGTTTACAAGAAAAGTTGGTTCAGGTAAATCGCGTTGCTAAAACCGTTAAAGGTGGTCGCATATTCGGTTTTACCGCATTGACTGTAGTTGGTGATGGTAACGGAAAGGTGGGTTTCGGTCGCGGTAAAGCTCGTGAAGTTCCAGTTGCAATTCAAAAAGCAATGGAGGCTGCACGCCGAAATATGATTCAGGTTGAGCTCAATGGAGATACCATCCAGTACCCAACCCGAGGCAGACATGGTGCTTCTAAAGTTTATATGCAGCCGGCCTCACAAGGTACTGGTGTAATTGCTGGTGGTGCGATGCGTGCAGTTCTTGAAATTGCGGGCGTACAGAACGTTTTGGCTAAATGCTATGGTTCAACCAATCCAGTAAACGTTGTACGCGCTACGTTTGAAGCTCTACGTGCGATGTCATCGCCAGATTCTGTCGCAGCAAAACGCGGCAAGTCTGTAGAGGAAATTTTAAATTAAGCAGAGTTCTGTAAGCTCTATAGAATTTTGTTCTAGGTAGACGATCATGGCTAAAAAAACTGTAAAAGTTACACAAGTTAAAAGTATTAATGGCCGTTTGCAAGCCCACAAAGCTTGCGTGAAGGGTTTAGGTTTGCGCCGCATTGGCCAAACTGTCGAAGTAGAAGATACTCCTTCCGTTCGTGGGATGATCAACAAAGTTAATTACATGGTTAAGGTAGAGGGTGAGTAATATGCGTTTAAATACTTTAAGTCCTGCTCCTGGCCGCGTAACAAGCAAAAAGCGTGTTGGTCGTGGCATAGGCTCTGGTTTAGGTAAGACTGCTGGTCGTGGTCATAAAGGTCTCAAATCTCGCTCTGGTGGTTCTGTGAAGCCCGGGTTCGAGGGTGGACAAATGCCTTTGCAGAAGCGCCTGCCTAAATTTGGTTTCACCAGTCGTGTTGGTCGCGTCTCAGCTGAAATCAGATTGGCAGAGTTGAATAAAGTAGATGCTGAAATCATTGATTTAGCAGCACTATTAGCCGCAGATCTAATTGGCGTGGGTGTAAAGCGCGCCAAGGTGTTTCTCTCCGGTGAGTTGAAAAAAGCGGTTACTGTAAAAGGACTTGCTGTTACCAAAGGCGCTAAAGCTGCAATCGAAGCTGCTGGCGGAAAAGTAGAAGAATAAGCGGTTAAACCGCCTTTTTAAAAGCGAGGATTAAATGGCACAGCCGGGTAACTTAGCTCTGGGTGGTCAAAAAGGTTTAGGCGAGCTTTGGGCTCGCCTTAAGTTTTTGTTTTTGGCTATTGTTGTGTACCGTCTTGGAACTCATATTCCAGTACCGGGTATTGATCCCGAACAGGTGGCTCAGCTGTTTAATCAAAATCAGGGCACTATTTTGGGAATGTTTAATATGTTCTCAGGGGGTGCTTTGGAGCGCATGAGTATCCTTGCACTGGGGATCATGCCCTATATCTCTGCGTCGATTATCATGCAGATGATGACCGCCGTAACGCCCTCGCTGGAGACCCTCAAGAAAGAGGGAGAAGCCGGGCGTAAAAAGATTAGTCAGTACACGCGTTACTTAACGGTAGCTTTGGCCACGATTCAGGCCTTTGTTATGGTAGCGGGTATGTCCGGTCAGGGAATGGCTTATGGCGGTTTGGCTCCGCTGAGTTTCTATATAATCGCTGTCACGTCACTTGTTACTGGCGCGGTTTTTATGATGTGGCTGGGTGAGCAAATTACAGAGCGAGGTATTGGTAATGGTATCTCGATGCTCATATTCGCAGGTATTGTAGCGGGCTTACCTTCAGCGGTCGGCCAGGCCTTTGAAAGTGCCAGGCAAGGGGACTTGCACGTGTTAATGCTATTAGCTCTGTTGTTCGCGGCGGTGGCTATAGTGTGGTTTGTCGTGCGTATGGAGCGTGGGCAGCGCCGCATAACGATTCAGTATGCACGTCGACAGGCTGGCGGCCGAGGTGGTCAGGGTCCTGCTCAGACTAGCCATCTGCCATTAAAAATTAACATGGCGGGCGTGATTCCGGTTATTTTTGCTAGTAGTATTTTGTTGTTCCCAGCCTCTATAGCGCAATGGTTCGGTAATGCCAGCGAAGGTAAGGCGGGCGAGATTTTACAAGAAATTGCGTTGGCTATTGGTCCAGGCCAGCCTTTGAACTTTGTTATTTTTGCAGTATTAATCGTGGTTTTTTGTTTCGTCTATACAGCAATGATGTACAACCCAAAGGAAGTTGCCGACAATTTGAAGCGTGGTGGTGCTTATATTCCTGGTATACGTCCGGGGGAGCAATCAGCAAAGTACATTGATAATGTGCTCACACGTCTGACGGTAGTAGGATCCATTTATATTGCTGGCGTAGCCTTGTTGCCTCAGTTTTTAATGGTTTCAGCAAACGTTCCGTTCTATTTGGGAGGAACGTCATTGTTGATCGTAGTGGTGGTAGTGATGGACTTTATGTCTCAGGTTCAGTCACATTTAATGTCCAACCAGTATGAATCGGTAATGAAAAAAGCTAATTTACAGAGTTACGGGCGCGGCGTTCGCTAAGAGAATCCCGGCCAGGTTTGGAGTAGTTAAAATGAAAGTTCGTGCTTCAGTAAAAAAAGTATGCCGCAATTGCAAGATTGTTCGTCGTAAAGGCGTACTTCGTGTGATTTGCAGTGTTGAGCCTCGTCATAAGCAAAGACAGGGCTAGTTACTGGGTGTTGCGGCCTTAGGCTGTAAAACCTTTCAGGGTACCAAGCCCTGATAAATCGGAGGTGTTAACTGTCGCGCTGCCGGAAACGTCTGCGCTATTGCTTTCTAGTGGCTTTACCGCTATCCTTCGCGCCCTTTTACAGGGTGTGGATGGCCAAAGCCGCTGTTAACACTGAATATCTTATCAAGTTGGAGTAAGTTGAATGGCTCGTATCGCTGGTGTCAATATACCAGACCATAAGCATGCCGTTATCTCCCTTACCTATGTGTTTGGGGTGGGTAAAACAAAGGCCAAAGAGATTTGCGCTGCATCCGGTGTCGCCGAGACCACCAAGATTGGTGAGTTGGACGAAAGCACTATGGATATAGTTCGCGCAGAGGTTGCAAAGCTAAGCGTAGAAGGTGATTTGCGCCGCGAGGTTTCCATGAACATCAAGCGATTGATGGACTTGGGTTGTTACCGCGGACTGCGTCATCGTCGCAACCTGCCTGTACGTGGTCAAAGAAGTAAGACCAATGCGCGTACCCGCAAGGGCCCTCGTAAGCCTATTAAGAAGTAAGCTTAGGTTTCACTCTAACTTAAAAGTTCGGGAATAATTACTATGGCAAAGCCTGGTGGTAAAAGCACGACGAAGAAGAAGGTCAAAAAGACCGTCGTCGATGGTATTGCGCATATTCATGCCTCATTTAACAACACAATCGTGACGATTACAGATCGTCAGGGTAATACATTGTCTTGGGCCACTGCTGGTGGTTCGGGCTTTCGTGGTTCTCGCAAGAGCACTCCTTTCGCTGCGCAGGTTGCTGCGGAGCGCGCTGGTCAAGCCGCGCAGGAGTACGGTTTAAAGAACCTCGATGTTGAAGTAAAAGGGCCTGGCCCTGGTCGCGAATCTGCGGTTCGCGCTTTAAATAACGTTGGTTACAAAATTACCAACATTACTGATGTCACGCCGATCCCGCACAACGGCTGTCGCCCACCCAAAAAGCGTCGAGTATAAGGAGGAACGAAAGTGGCACGTTATATAGGTCCTACTTGTAAACTGTCTCGCCGTGAAGGAACAGATCTGTTTCTTAAAAGCGGTGTACGACCATTAGAGTCAAAATGTAAAGCTGAAAACGGCCCTGGTCAACATGGCCAGCGTCGAGGCCGTTTATCTGACTACGGTGTTCAGCTACGAGAAAAACAAAAGGTTCGCCGTACATACGGTGTATTGGAAAAACAGTTCCGCAGCTACTATAAAGAAGCTGCACGCCGTAAAGGCGCGACTGGTGAAAACCTGCTGAAATTGCTGGAATGTCGCTTGGATAATGTGGTTTACCGCATGGGTTTCGGCTCTACGCGTTCAGAGTCACGTCAGTTGGTTTCGCACAAAGCGATTTTGGTGAATGGAAAAACATTGAACATACCTTCCTATCAAGTTCAGGTGGGTGATGTGGTTTCTATTCGTGAGAAAGCCAAGAGCCAGTTACGTATACAAAACGCTATGGGTATTGCCGCGCAGCGTCCAGATGTTGAATGGGTTGATGTAAACAGCGATAAGAAGGAAGGCGCGTTCAAGCGTGTACCTGATCGCGTTGATTTACCATCCGATATCAACGAAAACCTGATCGTGGAACTTTACTCTAAGTAATCGCGTTAATGGGTTTATTAGGAATTCTTCAATTAGACAGGTGCTTATATGCAGAGTGCAGTTAACGAATTTTTGACTCCCCGTCACATAGACGTAACTGAAGTTGCTCCTACTCGTGCAAAGGTAGTGTTAGAGCCGTTAGAGCGCGGTTTTGGTCATACTTTGGGTAACGCCTTGCGCAGAATATTGTTATCTTCTATGCCCGGTTGTGCCGTAACTGATGTAGAAATCAGCGGCGTCCAGCACGAGTACAGTGCCATAGAAGGGGTTCAGGAAGACGTTATAGAAATCCTGCTGAACCTGAAGAACGTCGCAGTCCTTATGCACGGTAAAGACAATGCAACACTGTCTTTGGTGAAATCTGGTCCAGGTGTCGTTACTGCAGGTGATATTCAGCTAGATCACGAAGTGGAAATTGCCAATCCAGAGTTGGTTATCGCTAATATTACCGGCGACGTTACTTTGGATATGAAAATTTCTGTGGCTCGTGGTCGCGGTTATCAACCGGTTGATGCTCGTAGTTCAGATGAAGATGAGACACGAGCGATTGGTCGTCTGCAGCTAGATGCGTCTTTCAGCCCTGTTCGTCGCCTGGCTTACACTGTTGAGAGCGCACGTGTGGAACAGCGTACTGACCTGGACAAGCTGGTTCTTGATTTGGAGACCAACGGCACTATTGATCCTGAGGAAGCTATTCGTCGCGCAGCGACAATACTCCAGCAGCAATTGGCTGTGTTTGTGGACCTTGAAGGCGAGAAAGAGGTTGAGCCAGAGCAGAAGGAAGATCAGATCGATCCGGTGCTCTTACGCCCGGTTGATGATCTTGAGCTTACCGTTCGTTCGGCTAACTGTCTTAAGGCAGAAAACATTTACTACATTGGTGATTTGATTCAGCGTACAGAAGTTGAGCTTTTGAAAACACCAAATCTTGGTAAGAAATCCCTTACCGAGATCAAAGATATTCTCGCATCTCGCGGCTTGTCTCTGGGTATGCGTTTGGAAAACTGGCCTCCAGCCAGCTTAAAAAACAACGATTAGTATTGAGTCGCTAGTTTGACTCGTACAGCAAAAGATTAACTTGCTGCGATAGCAATTAGGTGAAGGGTTTAAGTCATGCGTCATCGTCATAGTGGCCGTCAGCTGAACAGAAACAGCTCCCATAGGAAAGCCATGTTTAAAAACATGGTGTCTTCTCTGGTAGAGCACGAATTAATCAAGACAACACTGCCAAAAGCGAAGGAACTTCGACGCTATGCAGAGCCGTTAATTACCTTGGCTAAGGTAGATTCGGTAGCAAATCGAAGGTTGGCTTTCGACAGGCTGCGAAATAAGGCGAGCGTTGGTAAGCTATTTTCAGAGTTAGGGCCAAGATACGAGGGCCGACCGGGTGGTTATCTGCGCATAATGAAATGTGGATACCGTACTGGTGATAAGGCGCCCATGGCTTACGTAGAGTTGGTCGACCGCCCTCAGACAGCAACTTCGGAAGAAGCGGGCTCAGAAGACTAGTCTTTACTCATAGCCTCTATATATAAAAACGCCAGTTTGAAGCCTGGCGTTTTTTTTTGATTAAAAATTGCTATTGCTTTGAATGGTGTCAAGGCGCTTGGTGGCGGATCCCCTATGATGGGTCTATTATTATTCTTTTCCTTTGCTGTGTCGTTTCTCCTCGGGTTTGAGGCTAGGCATGCAAGTGATCAACGCTTTGTAATAAATTTGTCTGATAATATTCAGTTATGATTAGCCCGTGCGCTATCAGCGCTGTTCTGGTTTAATCATAAGGAAGTGTGTTCCTCGACTGCCTGTAAAAACCTGGGTCGATTCTCCCTAGAACAGGATTTTTCTGCGAGTTAACTAGTCGCTAAATTGGTTAACTGCTTCCATTTCTATGATTCACCCTCATAATTGGCAGTTAGTTTGCAAGTACTTACTTGTAAGCTTAACTAAGGATAATTGGACCGCCCATGAGCGACCTTGATCATCTACTATATTGGCGTGGTATATCTGGAGAGTATCTAAACTACAAGGGAGAGTCTGTTCAAGTTCCTCTCGAAAACAGGCTTCGCTTGCTTACCACTATGGGGGTGGACGTTAGTGACCCTGCTTTAGTTGCGAAGGCATCCTTCGAACTGGATATTGGCCCCTGGATGCAATTTTTCCCGCCACTGCAAACTTATCGCCTCGATCCTTCTGGTGGTTTCTATATCAACATAGCTCCCGAAGCAGAAGCCAGTGAATTGCAGTGGGAGCTAGTAAACCAGCATGGGGAGCTGGTCGAAAATGGTGCGTGTATACTGGGAGATGCGCCTGAAATTGGTAATTACATTTTCAAGAGCCTTCGTTATACACGAAGGCTCATCCGTTTAGAGCTAGCTACCCCCGGTTATTATCAGCTCAAGGTAACACTTGTTGGTGACACTAAGAAGAATACGACGACTCCCGGCGAAAGCGGCAGTGGGATTTTAGCGCTCGCGCCAAAAACTGTTTATCAACCACAATGGCTCAACAAGGGTGACAGGCCTTGGGGTTTTATCGTACAGCTCTATACGCTTCGCTCAAAAGCTGATTGGGGTATGGGTGATTTAGGCGATTTAAAGATGCTAGTTGAATACGCCGCGAAGATAGGGGCAGATTTAATCGGCCTAAACCCCTTACATGCCTTGCTTCCCGATGTGGAAAACTATTGCAGTCCCTACAGCCCTTCGGATCGGCGGTTTATCAGTCCTCTTTATATAGATCTCGCCAGCATCGATGACTACCAAAATGCGGAAGCACTTCATATGCAGCCGTTTATCGAGCTTAGAGAGCGAGCACTGCAATCCTTAAGAGAGGCATCTGAAGTAGACTACACCGCAGTGAAGAACCTCAAGTACCGTCACTTTGAGGAAATGTTTCGGACATTTTGCAGCATAGAACTTTCTCAAGATTCAAAGCGATATAAACGCTTTAAAGAATTTATGCATGTTTGTGGTGCCGCTCTAAAGCAGTTTGCCTTGTACGAAGCAGCCAAAAACCGCTGGGAGGGCTGCTCGTTTCTTGCCGACATTCCAGAGGATGCCCTCGCGGCTTTACCGGACTCAAATAGTTTTACTGCCGTTTTTACTGCAAACCAACAAGCCGTTTTGTTTCATTGTTATTTGCAATGGCTAGCTCACGAGCAGTTGGAAGAGTGCCAGCAAACGGCATTGCACTCGGGGATGAAGCTTGGCTTGGTAAGGGACCTAGCGGTTGGCGCTGACGGCGGAGGCGCTGAGGTTCTATCCAATCCACAACAATTTTGTTGCGGGGCCTCTGTTGGAGCTCCGCCAGATCCCCTTGCTGAGCAAGGCCAGAACTGGGGCTTACCGCCAATGGACCCTGCTTATCTGAGGTCCACTGGGTTTAAACATTTTATTCAAATATTACGAGAAAACATGTCCCGTTGTGGCGCACTACGTATTGATCATGCGATGAGCTTGATGCGCCTGTGGTGGTGCCCTCCAGGAAAAACAGCAGATCACGGTGCCTATGTGTATTATCCCTTCGAAGACATGCTGGCGCTTCTCTGCTTGGAGAGCCACCTGAATACTTGTTCTATTATTGGCGAGGACCTCGGCGTGGTCCCTCATGAATTCCGTGAAGCAATTACCGAAGCGGGTATATTTACTAACCGTGTTTTCTATTTTGAGAAAGAAAATTACAGTTATTTTAAAGACCCCAAAAATTACGATATACATGCCTTGGCTATGGTTAACAATCACGATGTGCCAACTTTAAAAAGCTGGTGGGACGGCAGTGACCTGGCATTGAGGGATAAACTCAATATTTTTGAGGAGGGTGTAGACTACCAAAGCATGCTTGAGCAACGAAGTAGAGATAAGCACGAAGTCTTTAATTTCCTTGCCGCGCAAGGTCTATTGCCTGATAGCTGGTACGAAAGGAATATAGAGCAAGCTGCTGACAAGGCCTTAGTGTACGCATTGTTGGTTGCCGTCAGTCGTGTTTCTTCCCGGATTTTTGCAATTCAGCTTGAAGATGTTCTACTAATGGATGAACCCGTTAATGTGCCTGGCACCTATAAAGAACACCCTAATTGGAAGAGAAAGCTGGCATTAGAACTGGAAAACATTTTTAATTCACAAGATAACAAAAAATTATTTGAGCAGATTGCTCAGCAAAGAATGAGTATATAGAGGAACTATAGTTCTATGGATACCCTTTCGAAGGAAATTATCCAATCAATTGTCGATTCAAATTGTGATGATATTTTTGCCTATTTGGGCTGCCACTCACTTGGAGAGGGGCAATATGCCTTTCGATTGTTTTTACCTGGTGCTGACGTAGTTGAAATTTTCTCCTATGAAGAAAAGGCACTCTTACTTAAGTTGGAGCGGGGGCATGACGCCGGGTTTTTTACTGGAGTGTTGAGCTGTAAGGAGGCGCCCAAATACCTCGTTAATGTGTGCTACCAGGGCGCTTGGTCTCTTAAAGAAGATCCATACCGCTTTAGTTCACATATCGGAGAGCAAGATCTCTATCTTTTTGGTGAAGGTACACATGAGGAAGCCTATAAATTTATGGGCGCGCATCTTACTTCCGTCGACGGGGTAGAGGGCTGTAGTTTCGCTGTGTGGGCACCAAATGCCAAACGTGTTTCTGTCGTGGGTGATTTTAATCATTGGGATGGTCGAATGCATATGATGCGCAAAAATATACCCAGCGGTATTTGGGATATCTTTGTTCCGGGTGTTCAGCAAGGCGACCAGTATAAATATGAGTTAAAAGCAGCTGATGGTAATTTGCTGCCCCACAAGGCAGACCCCTACGGTTTTTATGCTCAGAGGCCGCCCGAACAAGCTTCGGTGGTATATAGCATGAAGGGCTATCAGTGGCAGGATCAGCAGTGGAGTAATAAGCGCTATGCTTACACAAAACGCGAAAAAGCCGTTTCTATTTATGAAGTCCATCTGGGCTCCTGGCGGCGTAAACCCGAAGAAGGTAACCGCTATCTTAGCTATCGAGAATTGGCTGTCGAGCTAATACCCTATGTCAAAGAAATGGGCTTTACACATATCCAGTTAATGCCGGTTACAGAATTTCCTTTTGATGGTTCTTGGGGCTATCAGCCAATAGGTATGTTCGCGCCCACCAGCCGTTACGGGACGCCCGACGATTTCAAATATTTTGTAGATCAATGTCACCAGTCTGAAATCGCCGTATTGGTTGATTGGGTGCCTGGTCACTTTCCCACAGATCAACACGGGCTGGGTAGATTCGATGGAACACCTTTATATGAGCATGCAGACTCGCGCCAAGGGTTTCATCCAGATTGGAACACCTTTATTTATAACTACGGTCGAAAAGAAGTTGCCAATTACCTAATGTGCAACGCTTTATATTGGCTCGATGTGTTTCATTTGGATGGCTTACGGGTGGATGCGGTGGCCTCCATGCTTTATCTTGACTACAGCAGGAATTCTGGGGAATGGGTACCCAATCGCTACGGTGGAAGAGAAAATATAGAAGCAATCGATTTTATTCGCCAGGTAAACGAGCGGGTATACAAAAACCATCCAGATGTGATGATGGTTGCCGAAGAATCTACAGCCTGGCCCGGTGTATCGAAGCCCACTAATTTTGGCGGCCTTGGGTTTGGTTTTAAGTGGAATATGGGCTGGATGAACGATAGCCTGGAATATATCTCAAAGGAGCCCGTACACCGTCAATACCATCATCACGATGTGACCTTCAGCCTCTATTATGCATTTAGCGAAAACTTTGTTTTACCCTTAAGTCATGATGAAGTTGTGCATGGTAAAGGCTCAATACTTACGCGTATGCCTGGCGACGCCTGGCAAAAATTTGCCAATATGCGAGCCTACTACGCCTTTATGTGGGGGCACCCGGGTAAAAAGTTATTGTTTATGGGCTGCGAATTTGCCCAAGGCCCCGAATGGGATCACGATAACAGTCTGTGCTGGCACCAACTGGAACTAAATGAGCATCGCTCGATTCAACGTTTGGTACGTGATCTAAACCTTCTGTATGTAAATAACCCCTGTTTGTATGAAGTGGATGGTGACGAGAATGGCTTTGAATGGGTTGAGGCGGATGACCGGCATAATTCTGTTTTGGCTTTCTATCGCAAAGCCATAAATAGCGATGACAAACTGCTATTTGTGTGTAATTTCACTCCTATTTTACGCGAAGATTTTCGTGTTGGTGTTAGTGACTCCGGAAGCTACAAAGAAATACTAAATACCGACAAAGATATTTACGGTGGCGGTAATAATTGTAATGACGGCGCAATCTTATCTGAGGCAGTAGCATGGCACTATCGAGAAAATTCTATACAAATAAAACTGCCACCCTTGGGGGTTGTAGTGTTTCGTCGAGAAAGCGACTCGTGTTAGTTCGAGTTATGCTGCTTAGGTAACCAAAGTGAATCTTGTGTTTATTGATAAAAAACGCTTCGAGACCAGCGAGGGGAGGCCTTATCCTATTGGCGCTACTTGCTATGAAGGCGGTGTGAATTTTGCGCTTTTTTCTGCACACGCTACGGCGGTAGAGTTGTGCCTTTTCGACGAGATCGGAAGGGAGGAGCTTGCGCGTATACCTATGCAAGGTCGCACAGATCAAGTCTGGCATGTATTTGTTGAAGGTATTGCAGAAGCTACAGTCTACGGTTATAGGGTGCATGGTCCCTATGAGCCGCAAAGGGGGCACCGATTTAATCCAAATAAATTAATGCTCGACCCCTATGCTCGAAAAATTGAGGGTATGTACCGCTGGACACCTGGCGTATTTGGCTACGACCCTGAAAGCCCACATGAAGACCTTGTGATGGATCGCAAGGACAACGCCTCTGATATGCCAAAAAGCGTGGTTGTATCCCAGCGGGAAATGTATTTGGATGACCTTCCCGAGCCAAGCCTTAATAAACCCTACATACCGTATAACCAAACGGTTCTTTATGAAACTCATGTAAAAGGCTTTACTCAGCTTAATTTAAAAGTACCCTCGGCAGAACGAGGAAGCTATCTCGGAATGGCCAATCCGGCGGTTCTAAACTATTTAAAAAGTTTAGGTGTTACGTCTATTGAACTCATGCCAGTACAGGGTTTTATAGATGAACACTTTTTAGTGACTAATGGTCTATCTAACTATTGGGGATACAATTCGCTACAATTTTTTGCTCCCCACCAAGGTTATCAGTGCACTGGGCACCCAGTAGAATTCAAGCGGATGGTGAGCGCTATTCATGAAGCTGGTTTAGAAGTTATATTAGACGTGGTGTACAACCACACCGCAGAAGGCAATCACCTTGGACCGACACTATCATTCCGTGGAATTGATAATGCTTCCTACTACACGCTTCAGTCTCATGATCAACGTTTTTATGCGAATGATACTGGCTGCGGCAATACCCTAAATCTACGTCACCCGCGGGTACTGCAGATGGTTGTTGATAGTCTGCGTTATTGGGCAAGTGATATGGGTGTAGATGGCTTCCGTTTTGATCTGGCAACTGTACTTGGGCGGGAGTCATATGGCTTTGATCCGGGCAGCGGTTTTTTTGATGTATTGAGACAAGACCCGATCCTTGCTCAATGCAAGTTGATTGCCGAGCCCTGGGATATTGGTCCGGGCGGCTACCAGCTTGGTAATTACCCCAGCGGTTGGAGCGAATGGAATGATCGCTACCGAGATACCTGTCGACGGTTTTGGAACGCTGAGCCTGGTGTTCTTCCAGAGTTCGCTCGACGAATTCATGGCTCCTCTGATTTGTTTGAACATTCCGGACGCGCTCCGTCATCCAGTATTAATTTTATTGCCAGCCATGATGGGTTTACCTTACACGACCTTGTTAGCTATAAAGAAAAGCATAACGAGCTTAATAAGGAGCAGAACCGCGATGGGCACCACGCCAATTTTAGTGACAACTTTGGTGAAGAGGGCCCTACAAAAGACCTAAAAATTATTGCGGACCGCCAACGTCAAAAACGCAATATGCTGGCCACTTTAATTCTCTCGCAGGGGACGCCGATGTTATTAGCGGGGGATGAACTGGGGCGAACACAAAAAGGTAATAATAATGCCTACTGCCAGGACAACGAATTAAATTGGTTAAATTGGCAGGAAATTAACGAAGACGACCAACAGCTACAAAAGTTTATAAGTTATCTACTGCAAATACGGCGAGATCATCCCCTTTTAACATCAAAGCGATATATTCACCGTCCAGACGAGCCAGACAACGATATTAAGTGTGTGGTACGGTGGGTAAATGCGGGTGGTGAAGAGATGCGTGAATCCAACTGGACTGAGCAGCACGTTAACACTCTTGGCTGGATACTTGAGCAATACCCCGTAATGTGTACTCTGCCGGCCGAAGATTCTACACGTAACTTGCATGGGCATTTTGGTGAAAAAAGCAGAATTCTAATTTTATTTAATTCCGGCCCTATAGATATCGATTTTAAACTTCCTGTTGGCACGCCTGATGCCGATGGCGTAGAAGCCTTATATTGGCGCTGCTTACTCGACACTTACGAAAGTGATGGACTACCCAAACTGGCTCTGCAGGCAAAGGGGGTAATCATACCCTTGCGAGCCCGTTCCATGCAGATGTTAGTTGCAAAATTTGATAACAGTTGAATTGTGACGAATACGGAGAGAGTAATGGATAAGAAGATACCTGAGCCCGTCCTCAGTAATGATCATCAAGAAGTCACCAAAGATTTACACCGGCATTTCAACTTTACTCTAGGTCGCTTCGATACCGACGATATTAGAGGCTATATGCTCACTGCAATGGCTTTGACCGTGCGTGATAGGCTTATGGAGCGCTGGCGAATTACCAAGGCTCATGAGCAAGGCGACAAAATTCGTAAAGTGTATTACCTATCGTTGGAGTTTTTGCTCGGGCGCAGCTTGGGTAACGCCATATTAAACTTGAATATGCAGGATTCTGTGAGACAAGCGCTGGCGGATTTTGGTTGTACTCTCGAAGATATAGAGATGGAAGAAAAGGATGCCGGGCTGGGTAACGGTGGCTTGGGCCGGCTGGCGGCCTGCTTCATGGATTCCTGTGCCTCTCTTGGCTTACCTGTAATTGGCTACGGCATTCGCTATGAATACGGTATGTTTCAGCAAAGCTTTCAGCAGGGGCGTCAAATTGAGCAACCTGATCACTGGCTTATCGCCGGTAACCCTTGGGAAATAGAGCGCAACAACCATACTCGCCGCGTTAAGTTTTACGGACGTTCGGAGCCTTTCACCAACGACAAAGGAAAGCTTTGCATGCGCTGGGTAGATACCCAGGACGTTCTTGCGGTTCCCTATGATATGCCCATCCCCGGTTATAAAAATAATAAAGTAAATACTTTACGGTTGTGGAAAGCGGCTGCAACTGAAGAGTTTAACCTTCAGGAATTTAATGAAGGGGACTATGCCGATGCGGTCGCGCAGAAAAACCTGGCTGAAGAAATTACCATGGTCTTATACCCTAATGACTCTAGTGAAAATGGTAAGGAATTACGCTTACGGCAGCAATATTTTCTCGCTTCTGCCAGTTTGCAGGACGTGATAGAAGATTGGATCAAAGACAACGGCGATAATTTTGAAGCATTTGCCCAGTACAATTGCTTTCAGCTAAACGATACCCACCCAACATTAGCTGTTGCGGAGCTAATGCGCTTACTCATGGATGAACATGAGTTGGATTGGGATAAAGCCTGGGGCATTACCACCGAAACAATGGCGTATACAAACCATACCTTGCTCCCAGAAGCTCTGGAGAAGTGGTCTGTAGAATTGTTAGGGGAATTATTGCCGCGAATATTAGAAATAGTCTACGAAATAAATGCACGATTTCTGGCTTTGGTTGCCCATCGTTGGCCGGGTGATGTCGATCGCCAGAGGCGTATGTCGATTATTGAAGAAGGGACTATTCCTCAAGTGCGAATGGCCTACCTTGGTATAGTTGGAAGCTTTTCTGTGAATGGCGTAGCGGCGCTGCATTCAAAACTACTGACCACGGGCTTGTTTAAAGATTTTTACGAGTTATGGCCTGAAAAATTTAACAACAAAACCAACGGGGTTACTCCTCGCCGCTGGCTGGCTCACTGTAATAGAGGGCTAGGAGATATAGTCACCGAAGCCATTGGCCCCGGATGGAAAACGGATCTAGCTGAGATAGAAAAAATTCGCCCCTTTGCGGACGATCCAGAGTTTCGTGCGCGTTGGTTGGAGGTTAAACGGAAAAATAAAGAAGCGCTTAGAGCACGCGTAATCAGGAAGTGTAATGTTGAGTTCGATCTCGATAGTATATTTGATGTTCAAGTTAAACGAATTCACGAGTACAAGCGCCAACTGTTGAATATACTGCATGTGATTCATTTGTATGATCGAATCACTCGAGGTGATGTGGCGGGTATTGTACCTCGCTCTGTGCTTCTGGGCGGTAAAGCTGCACCAGGATACGCCCTTGCCAAGCTCATTATTAAACTGGCAAATAACGTCTCTCAGGTGGTCAATTCCGATGTGCTAGTGGCAAAGTATTTACGTTTGGCTTTCCTGCCGAATTACCGCGTTAAATCTATGGAAGTGATCTGTCCGGGTACAGATTTATCGGAGCAGATATCGACCGCCGGTAAGGAAGCCTCCGGTACTGGTAATATGAAGTTTATGATGAACGGCGCCTTGACCATTGGTACTTACGACGGCGCAAATATCGAAATTTTAGAGGCTGTTGGGGAAGAAAACTTTTTCTTGTTTGGTCTTCGTGTAGAAGATATTGCAGACTACCGTATGCAAAATCAACCGAATGCGATTATCGAGCAGGATGAGGATTTGCAGCGTGTACTACGGTTAATTGAGTGTGGCCACTTCAGCATGTTTGAGCCGGGCATTTTTGATCCTATTATACAAAGCATTCGTAACCCAATGGACCCCTGGATGGTCGCTGCGGATTTTAGAAGTTATATTGATACTCAGCACATAGCCGCAGAGGCGTTTACAGATAAAGATCGCTGGGCGCGATCAAGTATTATAAATACTGCAGCCAGCGGTTACTTTTCAAGTGACCGAACAATCATGGATTACGCAAACGAAATATGGAAGTTGAAAAGCTGTAAGCTGTAGATAATCAGAAAAATATGAATCTGGAAATTGGAGGACACTGATGTTAGATCCGAATTCGCGTTACGTTAGTCGATTAACACGTGACACCATGGCATTAATACTGGCAGGAGGAAGAGGAAGCCGCCTGCACGAGTTGACCGATTGGCGGGCTAAGCCTGCACTGCATTTCGGAGGGAAGTTTCGTATTATCGATTTCCCCCTTAGTAACTGCGTAAACTCCGGGATTCGACGTGTTGGTGTACTCACTCAGTATAAAGCTCACTCCCTTATTCGGCATCTGGTGAGAGGATGGAGCCACTTTAAAAAGGAGCTGGGCGAATATGTAGAGATACTACCGGCTTCACAACGCTATTCTCCCAACTGGTACCAAGGAACTGCTGATGCTATTTATCAGAACTTGGATATTATTTTAGCTGAAGCACCCAAATATGTGATGGTGTTGTCGGGCGATCATGTTTACCAGATGGATTACGGTTCCATGCTTGCTTACCATGTTGAAAAAGGTGCTGATCTCACTGTCTCCTGTATAGAAGTCCCGATTGACGAAGCTGCAGGCGCGTTTGGCGTGATGACGGTTGATAATAGCAATCAAATAATTCGCTTTGATGAAAAACCCAAAAATCCCACAGAGCTCGACGATCAACCGGGAATGACACTTGCGTCGATGGGTAACTATATATTTAACACCGAATTTTTATTTGAACAGCTCAGGAGAGACGCGGAAGATCCAGATTCCGGGCATGATTTTGGTAACGACATCATTCCCCATATTATTGGTAACAGCAATGTAAGGGCGTTTCGCTTTCGTGACCATGATACCGACGTGGCTTCATACTGGCGCGATGTTGGAACACTCGATTCTTTTTGGTTAGCAAATATGGAGCTTGTGGAGCCTTCCCCTGCGCTAAACTTATATAATCACGATTGGCCAATATGGACCTATCAAACTCATCTTCCTCCGGCAAAATTCGTATTTGACGATGAAAATCGTCGAGGTTATGCAGTGGATTCCATGGTGTCGGGAGGCTGCGTAATTTCCGGTGGTAAGCTTAAGAAGTCCCTGGTTTTCTCTGATGTGCATGTGCACTCATTCAGCGATATTGAACAATCAGTGATTCTTCCAGAAGTTGAGATTCACCGAAATGCAAAAATCAAAAAAGCGATTATTGATAGCGCATGTGTGATTCCAGAGGGCATGGTGATTGGCCACGATCACGAGCACGATGCCGCTCGGGGCTTCCGGGTATCTAAGGGCGGTGTGGTACTGGTGACGAAAGAAATGCTGGGTCAAACGGCAGCGCTTCGTTAATTAATCCAAAAAAAACACAAAATACCCCTTTTTAGGGGTATTTTTTTCCTGCAAGTTTGGTTTTATGAACAGTAAAAAAAGAATCTTAATGGTCGCGGCTGAAAACGATTTCCTTCCCGGAGCAAAGGTGGGAGGCGTAGCCGATGTGATACGCGATTTGCCCCCGGCATTGGTGGCGCAGGGGCAAGATATTGATGTTGTGATTCCATCCTACGGCTTTCTGATTCGCCTCGCGGGCATGGAACTATTGGGTAGCTTCGAGCTTAGCTTTGCCGGTAGTAAAGAGCGTGTTGATATCTTCCAGTACAGTGAGAGTAATGGTGGTGCAGTAAACTACGTTGTGCACCACCCCCTGTTTTCGCTTCACGGTGAAACGGTTTATTGTAATGATAGCGATGATAGACCATTTGCAACGGATGCCAGCAAGTTTGCTTTTTTCTGTACTGCAGTTGCAGAAGCCATGCTCAGCGGTTTGCTACCGATACCCGATGTGCTGCATTGTCACGATTGGCATTCCGCTTTTCTATTAATTTTGTTAAAAAATTCTGCTCACCTGCAGGCCCTTAGTAATATTGCTTCGGTTTTTACCATTCACAATTTGGCTATGCAAGGTGTTAGGCCGTTTAAAGGTGACGAATCTGCGCTGGAAACATGGTATCCAGAGCTCGGTTATGAGGCGAAGCAGCTATGTGATCCTCGCTTTCCCGATTGTGTTAACCCCTTACGCGCCGCTATAAAATTGGCTGACAAGGTTCATACCGTTTCTCCAAGTTATGCCTCGGAAATTTTGCAGGCTAGTGATGCGGAAAAAGGCGTTTATGGTGGAGAGGGGCTTGAAGAGGATTTACAGCAACGTCGTGATCAAGGTCGCCTGTTCGGTATCCTTAATGGCTGTGAGTACCCTAAAAATTCTTTACAAGCGGCGCCAGCAAAGAAAAAAATTGCAGCTCTTGCCCAGCAAAATGTTCTTTACTGGGCTGGCCGAAGCCCTGTGTTAAGCAGCGCACATTTCATCGCAGAAAAACGATTACAGCAGTGGCAAAGTAAAAAAACGCGTGGTTTTGTAATGAGCTACGTTGGCCGCGTGACGGAGCAGAAAGTGGCGTTGCTGACTCACTATGTTCGTGATGAAAAGACCGCCTTGGAGATGATTCTAAGTACCCTGGGAGAAAAAAATTATTTGCTCTTCCTCGGTAGCGGGAATAAATGCTACGAAGATTTTTTAACAAAAGTTAGTGGTAATTACGAAAATTTTATTTTTCTTAACGGTTATTCAAACGAGTTATCATCCTATCTCTATCGCTATGGTGATTTATTTCTGATGCCGAGTTCTTTTGAACCTTGTGGTATTAGTCAAATGTTGGCCATGCGTTCAGCGCAGCCTTGTCTGGTAAATAGTGTTGGTGGATTACGTGATACCGTGGCGGATGGAAAAACAGGTTTCTGCTTTACCGGCGCTTCGATACAGGAGCAGGCAGTTGCCATGGTAGAACGGGTTAAAGAAGTTAAAGCGCTTTATGAAGAAAACCCTGAGGCCTGGAAGAAAGTTTCTCACGCTGCAGCAGAAGTACGCTTTACGTGGCAGAAAAGTGCAGAGCAGTATCTGGAGTTGCTTTATTCATAGTTGCTTTATCTGGCCGATCTATGCCTTGCTTCTTTTAGGCCTGAGAATATGTTTTCACTTCAGGCCTAATCTTATTTGTTATTTAAAAGCTCCTTTAAATAATGGCCAGTGAAAGATGCTTTGCTGCGAGCAACTTTTTCTGGTGTGCCCTCTGCGATAATTTGCCCCCCTCCGCTTCCGCCTTCCGGGCCAAGGTCAACAATCCAATCTGCTGTCTTAATTACATCGAGGTTGTGTTCAATTACAACGATGGTATTTCCATGATCGCGTAGCCGGTGCAATACATTCAATAATTGCTGGATGTCGTGGAAGTGCAAACCTGTGGTAGGTTCGTCCAGTATATACAGTGTTTTTCCTGTGTCTCTTTTAGAAAGTTCCCTACTTAGCTTAACCCGTTGCGCCTCGCCACCTGAGAGCGTTGTGGCAGCCTGTCCAAGTTTTATATAGGAAAGACCAACATCCATCAGGGTTTGTAATTTTTTCGAAATACTTGGAATGGCATCGAAAAACTCTCGTGCATCTTCCACGGTCATATCAAGGCATTCGTGAATGTTTTTACCCTTGTATTTGATTTCCAGTGTTTCGCGGTTATAGCGTTTGCCTTTGCATACGTCACAAGGCACATAGACATCTGGTAAAAAATGCATCTCAACTTTTACAACGCCATCACCCTGGCAGGCTTCGCAGCGGCCGCCTTTAACATTAAAACTGAAACGGCCTGGCTTATAGCCTCTTGAGCGCGCTTCTTGTGTGCCGGAAAAAATATCGCGAATAGGGGTAAATATTCCTGTATAGGTCGCGGGGTTGGAGCGCGGCGTTCTACCGATGGGGCTTTGGTCTATATCAACACATTTGTCCAATTGATCGAGACCTGAAATTTCTCCGTACTTGGCTGGGGTGAGTGTTGTCGCTCCGTTGAGTTCGGTGGCAGCGAGTGGGTATAGGGTACTGTTTATAAGTGTTGATTTTCCCGAGCCAGAAACGCCTGTCACACAGGTCATTAAGCCTAGTGGAATTTTTAGTTTAAGATTCTGCAGGTTATTGCCACACGCGCCAGTCAGTACCAGGTGTTTATCTGCGTCTGCTTTTTGACGCACTGCAGGTACGGCAATTTTTTTTCTGCCTGACAAGTAATCTGCAGTGGTAGATTGTTTTGACTTTAGAATTTGCTTAAAAGTACCTTTCGCAACAACTTCTCCGCCGTGAACGCCTGCGCCAGGGCCAATATCAACAACATAATCTGCACTGCGAATAGCGTCTTCATCGTGTTCAACAACGATTACGGTATTTCCCAAGTCCCTAAGGTGAGTGAGCGTGCGTAACAAGCGGTCGTTATCGCGCTGATGTAGGCCAATAGAGGGTTCATCGAGGATGTACATTACACCAACCAAGCCTGCACCTATTTGGCTTGCCAAACGAATGCGTTGGGCTTCTCCTCCGGATAGGGTATCCGCACTTCTGTCCAGAGTTAAGTAGTTCAGGCCAACATCCACTAAAAACCTGAAGCGATCTCTAAGTTCTTTTAATATTTTTTCTGCAATTTCCTGACGGGAGCCAGTGAACTTCAAGCCCTCAAAATATTTGTAGGCTTCGCCAACCGGGAAATGTGTTATTTCCGGAAGGTTTTTTTCATCAATGAATACATGCCTGGCATCTTTTTTAAGTCGTGTGCCTAAACACTGCGGGCATTTCATAGTAGATAAAAATTTTGCAAGGTCTTCGCGTACTGAGTTGGAGTCCGTATCCCGGTAGCGACGCTCCAAGTTTGGAATAACACCTTCGAAGGCGTGTTTTCTATTGTAGGTGTCTCCACGGTCATTTACATAGCTGAAGTCTACTAGCTCGCCGTTGGAGCCGTAGAGAATGGTCTCACGATATTTTTTCGCCAAGCGTTTCCAGGGTTTATCGACATCAAAACCATAATGTGTAGAAAGGGACTTGAGCATATGAAAATAGTATAAATTACGCTTGTCCCAGCCTCGGATGGCACCTTCTGACAATGATGAATCTGGAAATTGCACCAGTTTATCTTCAGAGAAAAATTGCTTTACACCCAAGCCATCGCAGCCGGGGCAGGCACCGGCGGGATTGTTAAAAGAGAACAATCTCGGTTCAAGCTCTGCCAGGGCATAGTCACAAACAGGGCAGGAGTGCTTGGCCGAAAACACCTGATCTTGCTGTTGGCCGTCCATATCGGCAATGATGGCAATGCCGTCGGAAAGGTTTATGGCTGTCTCGAAGGATTCAGCCAGTCGAATTTTTATGTCTTCCCGTATTTTGAAACGATCCACCACCACTTCAATGGTGTGTTTTTTTCGTTTGTCGAGGTTTGGCAGATCGTCGAGATCTACAACCAGCCCGTCAATTCTGGCGCGAATAAAACCGTCCCTTCTCAAGCTTTCAAACACATGAAGGTGCTCACCTTTACGTGCTTGAATAATGGGTGCCAGTAGCATGGTTTTACTGCCTTCGGGCATTTGTAGCACTTGGTCAACCATTTCTGAAATAGTTTGCGCCGCCAGAGTTTCGTTGTGCTCCGGACAGCGGGGTTCTCCCACGCGGGCAAACAGCAAACGCAGGTAGTCGTAGATTTCAGTAATTGTTCCGACGGTTGAACGAGGGTTGTGAGAGGTGGATTTTTGTTCGATTGAGATGGCTGGGCTTAAGCCTTCAATATGATCGACATCGGGCTTTTCCATCATCGACAAAAACTGTCGAGCATAGGTGGAAAGAGATTCTACATATCGTCTTTGACCCTCTGCATACAGCGTGTCGAAGGCGAGTGATGATTTTCCCGAACCGGATAAACCCGTAATAACAATGAGCTTATCACGAGGTAAATCCAAATCGATGTTTTTTAGGTTGTGGGTGCGAGCACCGCGTACAACAATGGTATCCACAGTAGGCGTTTCCGAGGGCAAGGTAAGTCAGGCGAAAGGCGGATTATACGCAGATGAAGGTGAAGAAGTTTAGATATAAAAACATAAAAAAGCCTGAGTAAACCCAGGCTTTTTGAAAGAGTTATTAATGGAGGAATATGAGGCTATTCGCCAAGGTCATCCATATCTCGCACCCAGTTACTGGCCTCTAAACGGTTGCGTACGCCAATTTTTTTGTACACATTGTAAAGGTGGCTTTTCACTGTATGCTCGCTGACTGACAGCGCTTCTGATATGTCAGCGTTAGTTGCTCCATCCTTGATGAGCTTCAGAATCTGCCTTTCTCGTTTTGTTAATTTAACGTTGGGGCGCTTGATATTCGACGGCGCTTTGCGGTTTTTGTCCAAAAAAGTGTGCAGTAGACGGCGGGGAACCCAGAAGTCTCCGTCCAGCAGGCACTTGAGGCCGCGTATAAGTTGTTCTTGTTCTGAATCCACGTAGAACAAGCCTGAGACACAGGGCCACTCTAAGAGGCTTTCCTGTTCGCTCTCATATTCGGCATTGAGCAGGGCTGCGGTAACTTTGTCGAAGCTATCCTGAATCTCGCGAACAAACTTGGCAAGTGTTTCCAAATCCTGCCCGTTGCAATCGATCAACAGTACATCGACGTTCTCCGGAACGGTTTTCAACTCCCGGTGTACGCTGCAGTCTAGCTGAAGCTCGTCACCAATCAGCTTGGCAAGCAAGCCAGTTTGCAGGCTGCTGTTGGCTGAAAAGAGAACAATCTGTTTATCTTGTTCTGCGGTGTCTGAATCTAATATCGACACATGAGTACCTGATGTTGTTTTCATACTTCAATGTTAGAAGATTAGCAGAAGCATGAGTTGATTTATTGTTGTTATCTTCTCCAAATTTCGGAGAATCATGGATCATTGTAACCCATAATCATTCCACACAGTACTAAATCTACTTGCATTTTCGCGCCAATGTTATAAAAATTTAATTCTTAAGTCTGGGGAAATCCAAATTTCTAATGCTATGTTGATATGCGCGCCATATGCACTTCCCGCTTCTCTTGATGCCTAGCGCATTCCTCGATTAATTGCCAGCGTCGGATACCTTTTGTTGGAAGTTGTGTCAGAAGGGCTGAGGGCTGTTAGAATCGGCATCTTTTCGCTCGGCTCGGGGTAAACTTTGCACTCACAGGTAAAAATCGTTGCTTCACTGGCTTCGCTCTATGCATTCCGTATGCTGGGCTTGTTTATGGTGCTGCCGGTGCTGATGCTATACGGCTCAGACTATCGCGGTGCATCTCCCGCCCTGCTGGGTTTGGCTCTTGGCATCTATGGCCTCACCCAAGCGGTTTTCCAGATCCCGCTTGGCTTGCTTTCCGATATTTTTGGGCGAAAACCAGTTATTGCTACCGGTTTACTAATCTTTGCCATCGGCAGCGTAGTCGCAGCCTCTGCCGAAACGGTTGAGGGTTTGATCCTCGGCCGGGCTCTGCAGGGGAGTGGTGCAATTGCCAGTGCCATTATGGCAATGGTGGCCGACCTGACCTCAGAGCAAAATCGCACCAAAGCGATGGCGGCCATTGGTGCCTCTATTGGGCTGTCCTTTTCTGTGGCAATGTTTCTTGGCCCAGCTGTTGCTGGCTTTGCAGGCTTGAGTGGCGTATTTGGCCTGTCGGCAGTGCTCGCTTTATTTGGGCTAGTGGTGCTGGTTTTCTTACCTACGCCGCCAGCACACTCGTCTCATCGGGACAGTGGTGCCATACCTGCGCTGATAATAAGCTGCCTTAGAGATGGACAGTTACTGCGTTTGAACTGGGGTATTTTCTGCCTGCACTTCGTATTAATGGCTGCTTTTGTGGTGGTCCCAAACACTTTGGAAGCTCAGCTGGGTATTGCTCGCAGCGCCCATTGGAAAGTGTATCTATTTATTATGCTCACTGCTTTCGTACTGATGTTGCCGCTTGTGCTGATTGCCGAACGAAAGCGTCGTATTAAAACAGTTTTTCTCTTCGCTATCGCCATTCTCTGTGCCAGTTTGGCGGTACTTTCAACTGTGGAACTGACGAAATGGGGCTGGCTGGCTGTATTGCTGTTGTTTTTCACGGCGTTTAACCTGCTGGAAGCAAATTTACCTTCCCTGGTGAGCAAAGAAGCGTCAGCGGGAGCCAAGGGAACGGCAATGGGTGTTTATTCCACCAGCCAGTTTCTAGGGGCTTTTGCGGGGGGGATTGCTGGCGGAGGCTTGATGCAGCACTATGGCCAGGAGCAAGTGTTTATGGCTGGTGCAGTGCTAACACTTTGTTGGCTATTGGTGGCGGCTTCTATGCGTGGCCCCAGATACCTCAGTAGTGTCTGTGTTGCTGTGAGTGACGGTAATGCGAATATGGATGTACTCGCAGTACCCGGTGTTGAGGAAGCCCTTTTCGCAACAGAGGAGAAACTGCTTTACCTCAAGGTGGACAAAAGAACCTTTGACGAGCAGGCCTTAAAAGCGCTTTTGGGTGCTAGCGAGATTACCGAGAGCCCGGAAACTGCACGCAAATAGATATCAGCCGAGCAAATCTCTTAAAATATGGATAGAATCCACCGATCATTATTTGAATAAGATAAAACCCAATATAGGAGGCAGAAAGTGGCCAGAGGTGTAAACAAAGTCATATTAGTGGGTAATTGTGGACAAGACCCGGAAACCAAATTCATGCCCTCTGGTGGTGCGGTAACGAATATCAGTATTGCCACCTCGGAATCATGGAAAGACAAGCAGACAGGGCAGCCCCAGGAGCGCACAGAGTGGCACCGGGTTGTTTTCTTTAACCGTTTGGCGGAGATCGCCGGTGAGTACCTGCGCAAAGGCAGTAAGGTATATGTCGAAGGTTCTCTGCGCACCCGCAAGTGGCAGGGGCAAGATGGTCAGGATCGCTACACTACAGAAATCGTTGGCAGTGAGATGCAGATGCTCGATTCCAGACAAGGCGGCGATAATCAAGACTACGGTGGTGGTTACCAGCAAGCAGCTTCTCCCTCGCCGGCACCGGCAGCTGCGCGTGCACCAGCTGCTGCACAGGCGGCTCCTCAGTCGGCCCCTCAATCTCCACCCCCTGCGATGGATAGTTTTGACGACGATATTCCGTTTTAGCCCTGGAGTTCTAGCACCGTAAACCCCCGCCTAAAGGCCTGTTAACGCAGGCCTTTATTTTTTTAGTCCTTTTCTTACATTGCGCTCGGGGTAAGAGGCACAGGGTCGGGTTGGTATTCATTTGTTGAGTGCTAACAGGCTCTATCTTAAGCGTATCCCTGTCTTCAGGTATCGCGCCTTCCTGTTTGATATCGCAGTTGGCCGATAGCATCGCTCACTATGCCGCGGAATTTTGTGCTGCTGTTGTTTCAACACTCAGATTATTATTACCGGGACGAGTAAAAGCTGTCCGCGCGGGACATCATTTCGACCGGGGTGTTTTTTTGATTGCAGTGTGCGCCGTTAATTTAATGCGTGCTGTTGCTCTAAGCGTTTCACTAAGCATTAGTGATAACACAGGAGTCGCAGTATGAAAAACTTTCTTCAACATATCATGGGTGAACTATTTTCACCGATAGAAAAGAATTACATACTCAATCCAGAATGGTTCAATTTTTTTTATTGGTTTTCCGCCCAGGTAAATTCCTTGCAAGTACTGCATTAAAGACGTCGACATGATTTATTTAATCTAAAGCTTTACAAAGTCCAATTCCAGCAGCATACCTGTAAGCGGTGTATTGATGTGTCTATGCTTGGCGGAAACAGGCTTGCTATGTAAGGGCTCAATACCCGCGAAGTGAATGTTTTCTCCCGTCTCTACGCTCTTGTTCTAGCCTGGGTGGTGATCTAGCGCTTTAAGATTCTAATGGGTAAGCTTTAAAAACTAGCATGAGTTGTTTTGCAAATGCCATTTGTTATTGAAGTGCAGTAGAATCCCCTAGCGATTACTACGGAATTACCTCGAACAAGGTGGATTCTTTCAATATAAGAAGTTTTTAGGAGTGGTCTTTGAGTTACCGCATATTGATCAGACAAGCAGATACCGACCTTGCGAGCTTGTTTTCTGGCGTGATGGAAGATTACCCCTATGTCTTGCTGGCGCCTGAACCTGACCGGCTGGACTGGGCTGACTCCCAGGCTGTGTTGGCGTATTTTTCCGAAAAAAACCCAAGCCTGGTGATTAATTTTAACCGCTCCTATTTGAGTGCGGACCAAAGCGATGTGCTTGCTATGAACAGCCTTGCAAGTGCGTGCCTTGAGCATGGCACACCAATGATCGCGCTCTCCTCATTTTTCGTATTCGGGAGCGCTTACAATGTGTCGGGTGTAAAAGAGGTCGACGTTCCAGCTCCTGAGGATGAGAGAGGACGGTTGTTGTTTGCAGCAGAAGAGGCTGCATTGCGAGCCCCTAAAAGTGTCGTGCTGCGTTTACCCTGGTTGCTGGACCTGGTTGATGATTGCCTGTTCGACCGCTTGATTCCGCATTTGATCGAAGATTCTTTGGCGCCCGTGTCAGATCATCACCGGTTTTATGGTGTGTCTTCAGGTTATGTTATTCGCTGCCTGATTGCGATGATAAACCAGATCTTCTGTGGGGCAGAAAACTGGGGAGTGATGCATCTGCGCAGCACAGACCTCTGTTCTGAGGCAGAATTTGTGGATGCTATCGTTCGCTTGTTGAACAGCGAAGCAGGCTTTGATGTGCAGTTGCCTCAGGTTATTAGTGGTCGGGAGAGTCAGCATTTGTTGGCTGGAAGCGCCAACTTACTCGGGCGGCGCTGCACGGACGACTTTGGAATTCAGTACCCCTCATGGCGCCACGGCTTCAAATCCCTCATCAAGCGATGGCTGCATGATCGCAAGCTTGTGCCGGATATGAGAAAACTTGATCGCTAAGGGCCTTAAAAAAGGGGAGTGGCAAAAAGGGCTGAGTAATACCCAGCCCTATCTGAATTAAGCCTCGAACTTTTTGAAAATCAGCGTAGCGTTTGTACCGCCAAAGCCAAAGCTGTTGGACATTGCCAGGTTGATATCGGCTTCCATTGCTTCCGGCACAATATTCAAACCTTCTGCTTCCGGGTCTAGCTCCTCTATATTTGCTGAGCCTGAAATGAAGCCGTGCTTCATCATCAGCAGCGAATAGATAGCTTCCTGTACGCCGGTAGCGCCCAGGGAGTGACCGGTGAGGGATTTCGTAGAACTGATGTGCGGTACATCATTACCGAATACTTCCCTTACCGCTTTAAGCTCAGCAAGATCGCCGACAGGGGTACTGGTTCCGTGGGAATTGATGTAGTCAATTTTCCCGTCGATTTCGTTAAGCGCCTGGCGCATGCAACGCGCTGCGCCTTCACCAGAAGGGGCAACCATGTCGTAGCCGTCAGACGTGGCACCATAGCCGACTAATTCTGCGTATATTTTGGCACCACGGGCCTGGGCGTGCTCAAGAGATTCAATAACCATGCATCCGCCACCGCCGCCAATCACAAAACCGTCGCGGTTGGCGTCATAGGGGCGGGAAGCACGCTCGGGCGTATCATTATATTTTGTCGATAGGGCGCCCATAGCATCGAACAGGCCGGTGAGAGTCCAGTGTTCTTCTTCGCCACCACCGGCAAACACAACATCTTGCTTACCCAGCTGAATGAGCTCCATGGCGTTGCCAATACAGTGGGCGCTGGTGGCACAGGCAGAGGAAATGGAGTAATTCACGCCCTTAATCTTAAAGGGGGTTGCCAGGCAGGCAGACGTGGTGCTGGCCATGGTTTGCGTTACACGGTATGGCCCGGCACGCTTTACACCGCGACTGCGGATGATGTCAGCAGATTCGACGACGCTTTGTGTCGATGCGCCGCCAGAGCCCATGATTATGCCTGTTCTCTCGCTGGAAACGTGTTTTTCTTCCAGGCCAGAGTCTTGAATGGCTTGCTCCATAGATAAAAAGGCAAAGCCTGCAGCATTGCCCATGAAGCGTAAAATTTTTCGATCAATGTGATCTTTCAGGTTAATGTCAACAGACCCGGAGACCAGGCTGCGAAAGCCTTGTTCCTGATAACTTTCGTTGAAGCGAATTCCAGATTTGCCCGCTTTTAGCGACGACAGAACAGTGTCAAGATTGTTGCCAATGCATGACACAATGCCCATGCCTGTTACCACTACGCGTTTCATAGGTTTCCTCTTAAGTAGATCTGAGTGCGACGGCATTATGCCATAAGCAAAGTTTCATCGTGGGTGCGTAAAGCACCCCTTAGAATGTCTCTGTATTGCCAAAAAGACCCACACGCAGGTCTTTTGCGAAGTAGATTTCTTTGCCGTCCACTGCAACTCTGCCATCGGCAATGCCCATAATCAGCTTGCGTTCGATGACACGTTTTAAATGAATATGGTATGTGACCATTTTAGCACTGGGTAATATCTGCCCAGTGAATTTTACTTCCCCTGCGCCCAAAGCTCGTCCTCGACCCGGGTTGCCCTTCCAAGCAAGGAAGAAGCCGACCAATTGCCACATGGCATCCAGGCCCAGACAGCCCGGCATCACAGGGTCTCCTGGAAAGTGACAGTCGAAGAACCATAAGTCAGGGTTGATATCCAGCTCAGCGACTATCTCACCCTTGCCGAATTCCCCGCCAGTTTGGCTGATATGGCTGATTCGATTGAGCATTAGCATGTTGGGCACTGGCAGTTGTGCGTTGCCAGGGCCAAACATGTCACCCTTACCGCAAGAAATGAGTTCATCAAAAGTATAGGACGATTGTTGTGCTTGTGAGTTCATAACGCTTGGCTACCCAGTTGAATATTGAGGGGCTTATTCCTCGAAAAATGCGCCATTCTACCGTCTGGACTGGGCTTGTCCAGTTGTGCTGCTGCCCGAAGCGTTTTTGGACATAATATCGCGGTTACGACTGTGGTATATTTCCTGCCTACATAAATACGAGCTCTAGCTCAACTTACTTGTATACAAAGATTCCCCTTAACTTAATATAAAGGAAAACATCACGATGATTAGCAAATGTCTGTTTCCTGTCGCTGGCTACGGAACACGATTCCTTCCCGCGACGAAGTCTATGCCCAAGGAAATGTTACCAGTTGTTAACAAGCCGCTCGTTCAGTACGGCGTGGAAGAAGCATTAGAAGCAGGATTAACAGAGATTGGCTTTGTTACCGGCCGGGGTAAGCGAGCTATCGCAGATCACTTCGATGTTAGTTATGAGTTGGAGCATCAAATTGCTGGCTCCACCAAAGAGCAATACTTGTCCTCCATTCGCGAAGTTATGGCAAAGGGCTCTTTCTCTTTTACTCGTCAGAGTGAGATGCGTGGGCTGGGTGATGCCATCCTTAACGGTCGTCGTCTGATCGGTGATCAACCATTCGGTGTAGTCCTTTCCGACGACTTGTGTGTTGCAGAAGAAGGTGTGTTGGCGCAAATGGTGAAGTTATATAAACAATTCCGTTGCAGTATTGTCGCTGTTCAGGAAGTGCCAGATGATGAGATTCACAAGTTTGGTGTTATTGCTGGTGAGCAAATCAAAGATGGTATTTTTCAGGTTGAGCAAATGGTTGAAAAACCCTCTAAAGAAGACGCGCCAAGTAACCTTGCTATTATCGGGCGTTACATTCTTACGCCAGATATTTTCGACGTTATCGAATCTACCCCTCCAGGTAAAAATGACGAAGTTCAGTTGACTGATGCCCTGCTATCGCAAGCCAGAGACGGTTGCGTACTGGCCTACAAATTTAAAGGTCGTCGTTTCGACTGCGGCAGTGTTGCCGGTTTTGTCAATGCCACTAATTACGTCTATGAAAACCTTTATTCTCAAGAATAGGCGAACATAGACAATGGAAATTGATATTAGCTGTTTTAAAGCATACGACATCCGTGGTCGTGTTCCGGAACAACTCAATGAAGACGTTGCTTACCGCGTAGGTCGTGCTTTCGTTGATTTTCTGGGCGCTAAAACGGTTGTTGTTGGTCATGATATTCGCTTGACCAGTGAGCAATTAACTGACGCTCTGGTAAAAGGTATTACTGAAGCTGGCGCCGACGTTATTCATATCGGCCAGGTGGGTACAGAAGAAGTCTATTTTGGCACTTTCCATTTGGGCGTGGACGGCGGTATCTGTGTTACCGCCAGTCATAACCCGATGGATTACAACGGCATGAAGCTGGTACGCGAAGGTTCGCGCCCCATTTCCGGTGATACTGGTCTCGTCGATATTCGTGCAATGGCAGAAAAAGGCGAGTTTAATACACCCGAAAAAGTGGGTGTCGTTGAAAAGCGAAATATTCGACCAGAATATATAGATCACCTGTTAACTTATGTTGATCCCTCCGTACTCAAACCACTGAAGATGGTTTGTAACGCGGGCAATGGTGGTGCTGGTGCGGTTATCGACGGTATCGAGTCCCATTTGCCTTTCGAGTTTATAAAAGTTCACCATCAGCCTGATGGCTCGTTTCCCAATGGAATCCCTAACCCGCTTCTGCCGGAAAGACGCAGTGCAACTATCGAGGCTGTAAAAAAATCCGGCGCTGATTTGGGGTTCGCATGGGATGGCGACTTCGACCGCTGTTTCTTTTTTGATGAGACTGGTAGCTTCATTGAAGGTTATTACGTGGTGGGGCTGCTTGCCGAGGCTTTTCTGAAGAAAAACCCCGGGGCGAACATCGTTCACGACCCACGCTTAACCTGGAATACCATCGATATCACAGAGCAAGGTGGTGGTGAGGCAGTACTCAGTAAAACCGGCCATGCCTTTATCAAGGAAAAAATGCGAGCTGTAGATGCGGTGTATGGTGGTGAAATGAGTGCGCACCATTACTTCCGTGATTTCGCTTATTGTGATAACGGCAACATCCCATGGTTGCTGGTGGCTGAGTTGTTGTCCCGCACAGGTAAAAAACTTTCTGAGCTGGTTAAAGATCGTGTGGCCAAGTTCCCCTGCAGTGGTGAGCTTAACAACACGGTAAATGATCCGAAAAAAATTATTTCAGAGATCGAGGCGCACTATACGCTTTCTGCGAAGGTAGTAGCTAAGGTCGATGGGCTTACTATGGAGTTTGATGACTGGCGTTTTAATATTCGCATGTCCAGTACCGAGCCGGTACTGCGTTTGAATATTGAGAGTGCAGGAGACCAAGCGTTAATGGAGGCCAAAACCGAGGAGTTGCTCGGTATGGTTAAGCGCTTTGATGCTTAGTGTTTAATGTTTGTGTGATTAAAAAGGGGCTGAATTTCAGCCCCCTTTTTTTTAAGTAATTTTTCTGTCTAATGAGAGTTGGCCGCCACCTTCTTTTAATAAATAGACAAGCGGTACAAGCCACAGAAGATGTTGAGCCCACGATCCTGGATAAACAAAAATCTGAATAACCAAGGTTATGATAATTAACATTAAAGCGCTGGTTCGGGTAAACAAACCCAGTAAAACAAAGATGGCCAGCCAAAACTCGGCTAAGGTGGCCATGTAGGCGGCTATGTTGGCAGGGATCAATGGCAGCGCGTATTCATATTCAAATAGCATAAAAGTATTTTCTGCTACATTCCAAAACATCCATTTCTGCCCCCACAGGCTTTCGCCCCCCAGCTTGGTTTGAGCGGAAAGCCAAAAAATCATAAAGACGGATAGGCGCGCAGCTAAATTAAGTGCGAACTCAGGAATAAAATCGCCAATGGATTTAGAAAGGTTTTCGACTGTTCTAAATATTTTCACAGATTATCTCCTTGGCAATCGGCGCTTTGCTTGTTTGCCTTTAGGCTACAGCAATAACAGATTGAGAATTTATGAGGAAGGCAACAGCTTCACTGGGGTTAAATGATTCATCCTTCAGTGTGTTGGCAACAAGTTGCGCTTCGTCTAAGGCTGTTTCTAAGTCTACTCTGCTCACCAAAAGTTCAAAAAAATGTGAAAGGGCATTTGATAGCTTGTAGCGTTTAACGACCGATTCGGGGCGAATGATGAGTACGTTTTCCGAGTGTTGGTAATTTGTGGTCTCGGCGATCTCCTCGCTGCGCAACATTTCTGTAATGGAAAAAATGGCATAGCTGGAACGGAGTAAATGAAAGCTGGGGTGGAAGGTAAATATTGCGTTGGCCAGCTCAGTATTGCTCAGGGATGTAAAGCTCTCCAATGGCAAGGCTTGAGCTTCCGCCTTGTAGTAGGCGCTGTGCTCAGCCCATTCCAGGCGGGCTAAATCTGCCAGGTAGGGTAATTGCCGTGAGTGCTCAAAATTTTCGATAAAATTTGGAAAGTTTTCTCCAAAATGTATCATGGCTGGCTGTGAAGGTGGGGAGGACTTAATGAAAGCCGTGGCCAGTGCTTCAAAAAAATCATCGCCAACAACCGAAGCCACAGAGCTGAAAGTGTCTTGCAGTACCTCCGTCATTGAATGAAAAACGTTGTTTCTATAAATGTTAAGGCGGTCATCCAGCTCTTCCCGCGGGTAATCCTTCAGGGCTTTTTCCAGCTCGAAGGAACAACTCCCATTTTTGAGAAAGCGAGCAAAGCTTGATTGAGTTTTATCTAGGCGCATTTTTTTCCAGGGCCAGCTTGATTCGCTTGCTTGCCTTATGTGCCTCGCCAAGCAGGGTCTGCAGTTCGGGAATATCGCTGTCCCATTCAATTAAGCAGGGAAAGCGCTGTTGATGTTTTTCAATAAAATAGCTAAGTAGTTGCCAAACTTCTTTTTTTACAGCCGAGCCGTGGTCGTCTATTCGCATAGGGGTACCATTGGCTAAGGTCACTATGGAATGTCCGGCCAAATGGATCTCGCCAACATAGTCAGGATTTATTTCATCCAGGTAGCGATAGGGGTCGATGCCATTATTACTGCCCGATACAAAAACATTGTTGATATCCAGTAGTAAACCACAGCTCGTTTTTTTACACAGTGTGTTTAGAAAGTCTGGTTCGGAAAAATCGTTCTCAGAAAACCCCACATAACTTGATGGGTTTTCAACGAGTATGCTGCGCTTTAAGTAATTTTGTGCTTTGTCGATATTGTCGCTCACACAAGAAAAGCTTTCTTTGCTGTAAGGTAAGGGGAGCAGGTCGTTGAAGAATGCGCCTCCGTGCTGGCTCCAGGCAATATGTTCTGAAACCTGCTGGGGTTGATAGCGTTCTATTAATACGCTTAGTGCCTTTAGATGTTGCTCGGAAATATCACTTCCCAGAGACATGCCAACGCCGTGAAGTGATAAAGGATAGTTTTCACGAATTTTGGTGAGGTAGCGGTGGGGTGGGCCACCTTCGCACATGTAGTTTTCCGGGTGGACTTCAAACCAGCCAATGTCTGGCAGAGTTTCTATTATCTGCTGGTAGTGCTGCGCTTTTAGGCTAATTCCGGAAGTGCTTGGCAGTGCGGGGTGCTTTGCTTGCATAACTAAATGAGGAGCCCAGTGTGTGGGCTCCATACATTAACAGCTTACTTGGCTGCAGCTTTTGGCTTAGTGCTGCCTCCAACGATTTTATCGCAAGTACCTTTAGGCACGTAAACCCAGGCATCTGCAATTCCGTCTTTTTTGGCCTGGCCTGCGCAGCTGGTGCCCTGGCTTTTAATGGCGCAATCGTTTTTGCCAGCTTTAGCAACGCCGTAGCATTTTTCCATGGTAGGTTTGCCCGCGTAAACGTCGCTGGCGCCAGCCATCATAACGCCTGCTGCGATTGCGCTGGAAAGTGCGAGTGTTTTTGACATGTTTTTCATGAATGACTCCTGAAAATAGGAACTCCATCATTGGAGTTATTAATATAGGTTACCCCTAAGCTGGGGAGTGTGTCGCAAGTCTGTAGAGAACAAACAGGCTTTGACGGTAAGAGCTTTGTTGCCACTATTTTGAGCTGTTCTACAGTAAGATAATGGTAAGCGATCTGACCGAGGTCAAAACAGAAAGTTCATTTTGTGCTAACAGAGCTTAAATATAGCGTGAAGTAGAAGGAAAAAACGCGGCGTCCACCGCGTTTTTTTTAACTGCGAGTTCTTAAATGCTCTGGTTGGCGGAATTAAATTTACGGACCAGTGTCTGGGTGGAAGAATCCCAGTCGCCGGGGATGTCAGTAGTCGATATTGAAGTTGCAATGTGTGTGCCTAGCAGTTTACCTAACTCTACGCCCCACTGATCGTAAGAGTTGATGTTCCATAGCACGCCCAGAGTGTAGACCTTTTGCTCGTAAGCGGCGATCAGCGCACCTAAGGTTTCTGGCGTTAGCTGATCCATCAGGATTGTGTTGCTGGGGCGATTACCTGGGTGAACTTTATGTTCCGCCAGTGTTTGTATGTCTTCTTCGTTCGCCCCGGATGCTCGCAGTTCGGCTACTGTGGTTTCCAGGTCTCGACCTGCCATTAAGGCCTGACTCTGTGCAACACAGTTGGCAAATAGGTATTTGTGCTGATGGTCGTAGGGATGGTGTGCTTTCAGGGTGGCGATAAAATCAATGGGTACCATAGTGGTGCCCTGATGCAGTAACTGGTGGAAGGAGTGTTGGCCGTTGGTTCCCTCTGTTCCCCAGACGATGGACCCGGTCTGGTAGTCCACACGGACTCCATCTTTGCAAACACTCTTACCGTTACTTTCCATTTCCAATTGCTGTAAGTAGGCAGGGAGGAGTTGTAGATGGTAGGCGTAAGGCAGGATGGCCTGAGTGTCTGTGCCCATGAAGTTGCTGTACCAGAACATCAATAAGCCCATCAATACAGGAATATTTTTTTCCAGAGGGGCTGTAGCAAAGTGCTCGTCCATAGCACCAGCACCAGCACGCAGTTTGTTGAAATTGTCCATACCCACGGCGAAGGCGATGGGCATACCAATGGCGGACCACAGAGAGTAGCGGCCGCCCACCCAGTCCCACAAGGGGTAAACATTTTCTTCCGCGATACCAAACTCCACGGCTTTATCGACCTTAGAGGAGATGGCGATAAAATGCTTTTTGAGCTCGTTTTCGGGGCAGCCATTTTTCAGCATCCAGTCACGAGCCGTGAGCGAGTTCTCCAGTGTTTCCAGGGTGGAAAAAGATTTTGATGCCACCAGGAAGAGGGTGCTGGCCGGGTTAAGTTGCTGGCTTAGATCGTAAATTTCTGCACCATCGATATTGGCAATAAAGTGCACATTCACGTGACCGGTGTGAAAGGGTGTTAGGGCTTTGGTCACCATACGTGGACCAAGGTCTGATCCGCCGATGCCGATGTTTACCACATCAGTAATTTTGTCCCCTTTGAAGCCTTTCCAGTCACCGCTGTGGACAGTATCAATAAGCGCTGACATTTTTTCCAGGGTCGCTTCAACGCTTTTTTCTTCGTCTGTTTTTGCTTTGCCGCTGTAACGCAGCGCGGAATGAAGAGCTGGGCGATTTTCGGTGTTGTTCACGTGATCGCCACGCATTAGGCGTTTTATAGCACCTTGTAGATCCGCCTGCTGAGCGCTGTTGACCAACAGAGACAGGGTGCTTTCATCGATATGGTTTTTCGAAAAATCCAGGCAAAGCCCGGCGGCAGAGACTGAATACCGTGCTGCACGATTACGGTCTTCACTGAACAGATCTTTAAGTTTTTTCTCTTTCCAGCTGGCGGCGGAGGTGGTGAGTTGGTCCCAGTTGTTGTAAAGATCGGAAAGTTGTCTTTTCTGCATTTGATACTCCCTCTGTTTGGGGACTTCAATGTCTCGCTAGCTGGAGCGGTCAATTGAAAATCGTGTGAGATCCGCCAGCGCGGATTGAAATTCGTTCGCCGGTAATGTGGCGATCAATTGAAGTGCTTTATCTGCGTGGTCTTTTGCGCATTTTTTGGTGTAGTCCAAGCTGCCGCAGCTCTGCACGATAGAGACGATTTGTTGCAGTTTGTCTACAGCGCCGTCCCGAATCGCCGCTTTGATCAGCTCGGCATCTGCTGCGCTTGAATGGCTGATGGCATGAATCAAGGGCAGTGTTGGCTTACCTTCCGCCAGATCATCACCCACATTTTTACCCAGAAGCTCCACGTCACCTTCGTAGTCCAGGGCATCGTCCACCAACTGAAATGCGACGCCGAGATGGTAGCCGATAGTGCGTACCTTCTCACGATCTACATCACTTGAGTGGCAAATAACTGCAGCGGTTTCACAGGCTGCTTCGAACAGTGCTGCGGTTTTTTTATGGATCACCAGCATGTAGTTGGCTTCTGTGACTTCAGGGTCTTTAACATTCACCAGCTGCTGTACTTCACCTTCGGAAATAACATTAGTGGTATGTGAAAGAATATCCATAATCGGCATACTGCCGATTTTTACCATCATCTGAAATGCACGCGAATAGAGAAAATCACCCACTAACACGCTAGGTGCATTACCCCACTTGGCGTTGGCCGTTGGTCGTCCTCTGCGCAGTGATGACACGTCCACAACGTCGTCGTGCAGCAGAGTCGCGGTGTGGATAAACTCTATGATGGTTGCCAGATCTATGTGCTGAGCGCCTTTGTAGCCCAGAGCATTGGCGGTAAGCAGCACCAACAGCGGGCGCAAGCGCTTGCCGCCGGAGTCGACAATGTAGTGGCCAATATTCTCAACCAGCCCTACATCAGAATAGAGTTGTTCAATAATCAGCTGGTTTACGGAATCGAAATCGGCTGTTACAACCTTGTGGAAAGACTGCATTAAGGGTTATTGCCTGTTATTTTTGAGCTGTGGATGCTAGGGGCCGGGGAGATTGGTGTCAAGATTTCAAGAAGAAAAGGCCCATAAAAAGGCCCTCAATAGAGAGGGCCAGATATAACTAAATGCTATTTTACAACACGTCAACGCAGTTTAGATCCGCGAATGCCTGTTCCAATCGGGCTACCATGGAGTCCTGCCCTTTGCGCAACCATACGCGAGGATCGTAGTACTTTTTATTGGGTGAATCATCGCCGTCTGGGCTGCCGATCTGGCCTTGCAGGTAAGCTTCTTTGTCTTTGTAGTAGCTCATTATGCCCTCCCAGGTTGCCCACTGGGTGTCGGTATCGATATTCATTTTGATAACGCCATACCCTATGGACTCCTGAATTTCCTCGGCTGAAGAGCCGGAGCCACCGTGAAATACGAAGTCGAGGGCTTGTTCTGTCAGGCCGAATTTCTCTGCACAATATTTTTGTGAGTTGTCAAGAATTTTGGGCGTGAGCTGAACATTGCCGGGTTTGTATACCCCGTGAACGTTGCCGAAAGCCGCAGCGATGGTAAAGCGTGGGCTGATCTTAATCAGTTGCTCGTAAGCGTAAGCAACATCTTCAGGTTGAGTGTAAAGCTCCGAACTGTCCATGCCGGTATTATCTACACCGTCTTCTTCACCGCCTGTGCAGCCAAGTTCTATTTCCAGTGTCATTCCCATTTTGCTCATACGTGCGAGGTATTTACCGCAAGTCTCAATATTTTCTTCAAGGCTTTCTTCTGAAAGGTCGATCATGTGAGAGCTGAACAACGGTTTACCGGTTTGCTCGAAGTGTTGTTCGCCAGCGTCCAGCATTCCATCAATCCAGGGCAGTAGCTTTTTAGCTGCGTGGTCTGTGTGCAAAATCACGGGCACGCCATAGGCCTCTGCCATTTGATGTACATGTTTTGCTCCCGCGATGGCTCCGAGAATTTGCGCCTGCTGGCCCTCCAGTTTGAGGCCTTTGCCTGCAAAAAAAGCTGCGCCACCGTTCGAAAACTGAATAACAACCGGCGCTTTAACTTTCGCGGCGGCTTCCATTACGGCGTTAACAGAATCTGTTCCTACGCAATTTACAGCTGGCAGAGCGAAACCACTGGCTTTGGCGATTTCGAATATTTTTTGAACATCGTCGCCAGTGGCAACGCCGGGTTTTACTGCTTCTAGTATTTTGGACATTTCGACTTCCTGTTTTTAAATCAGGTAACGTGTGATGTAGTGAGGAATCTCTTTAGTAGTGACGTCAAAGAGGTGTAATTTACTGTGCCCGGGCATTATACGGAATAGCACGGGTATTTCACTAATAAGTGCTTCAGTTTATGGGTGTCTTTTAATCTACGCACTAAAAGTAATCGGTTGTATTTAGCTTGTGCTAGATTGTGGACTGTGGTGGTGCAAGCTATACTCGCTTGCGAATCTATTTATCACTTCTTGTAAGCCATATACCCGATGGAATGGGGAGTTCCGAGCGTTAGCCTGTTACATATTCGGATAAATAAAATGGCGGTCCGTTGTAAGGAAATACGGAACTCACCTCTCACCAACATTAGGAGACAGCAATGCGCGTACTTGTCACGCTAATAGCCACCACATGTATTGGCTTAATCGCCTGTAGCGAAAAGAAAGCCCCCGAAGCAGAAATTCCGGAAGTATTTGTGGTTACGGTTCAGGAGCAGCCTTATCGACCCTCGAGGGGTTTTAATGGGCGTATTCGCTCCAGTAGCGATGTGGATATTCGTGCACAAGTTTCCGGCAGGTTGATTGCGGTTCACTTTAAAGAGGGAGACGAGATCAAGGAGGGCGACCCGCTTTTTGATATAGACCCGTCAGCCTATCAGGCAGCGCTCTCTCAGGCTGCGGGTGAGTTGGCAAAAGCGACGGCGGCAGAAACTAACGCTGTGAAAAATTTTGAGCGCGGCAAAAAATTAATTGATGATGGTTATATCTCCGATTCGGAGTTTGATCAGCTCCAGGCGAGGGCGATGGAGTCAAGCGCATCAGTAAAATCCGCAGAGGCAGCTGTCGAGCAGGCAGAAGTTAATTTGGGGTATACCAAAATCTCTGCACCTCAGAGCGGGCGCATTGGGCGCTCGGTACCCAGCGTTGGCGATATTGTGGGTCCAAACTCGGGAGCAATGACGACCTTAGTGGGGCAGGGGGGCACGGATGTTGTGTTTCAGCTGCCCGAGCGTTTGTTAGTTCACCTGCGTCGATCTGAAAAGATAGTTACCTTCAATGACATTGAAGTTGGCTTGCTGCTATCTGACGGTAGTGAGTACTCTGAGACAGGAAACCTTTCCTATTTCGCTAACCGTGTTGACCCCACAACGGGCACCGTTGAGGTTATGGCGGAGATGCCAAACCCGGATGACTTTTTGCGACCTGGTATGTTCGTGCGTGTGGCTCTTCGTCTAAAAGAACCTGTAATGGGCTTGATGCTGCCACAGGCGGCCGTGCAAGCAGATCAGCAGGGTACCTATGTTCTGGCGGTGGATGAGAATAACCAAGTGACGCGCAAAAACCTGGTAACGGGGGAACGCTTTGGCGAGAACACCTTGGTCAACTCCGGCTTGGAGGCTGGAACCCGCGTTATTATGCGTGGATTACAAAAAGCAAGGGTGGGCGATACAGTAAAAGCACTGGCCTACGAGCCAGCCACTGCCGAGCACAAGGGTGAAGCCAGTGATCAGTAGAGTCTTTATCGAACGTCCTAAATTTGCCATGGTGGTAGCGCTCGTTATCACCCTTGCCGGCTTGATTGCCAATCTCATTTTGCCTGTTTCGGAGTATCCGGAAGTGGCTCCGCCGCGGGTGGAGATAAAAGCGAAATGGCCAGGGGCTTCTGCAGCGGTGATGGAGGAAGCTGTTGGTCAGGTTATTGAGGATGCTGTTAACGGGGTAGAAGGCATGGAGTATATGTCCTCAAACTCCGCTAACGATGGCAGTTACAAGCTTACGGTTAACTTCGGTGTTGGCGACGACTCCGATATGGTACTGGTGCGCACCCAGAACCGTGTCGCCCTCGCGGAGCCATCCTTACCTGCTGAGGTGCGAGCCCAGGGCATAACGGTGGACAAGATATCACCCGATATATTGTTTACGGTTAACCTCTATTCGCCCGATGGCAGCCTGGATGAATTATTTATTGCCAACTACGGCATTATTAATATCCAGAACGGTATCAAACGTATCCCGGGCGTTTCTGACGCGGTAATGTTTAGTACTGCAGATTATTCCATGCGCCTTTGGCTTAATCCCTCAGAGATGACCGCTCTGGGGATCACCACGGATGATGTAGCGAACGCCCTGCGAGAGCAAAATGTGCAGGTTCCTGCTGGTAGAATCGGAGCGCCTCCATTTAAGGGGCAGTTGAGCACAGAATACACCTTGCAGCTCAAAGGCCGCATGCAGAGTGTTGAGGAGTTCGAGAACATTATTCTGCGCGTGTCAGACAGTGGCGCAATGGTGCGCTTGAAAGATATCGCGGAGATTAAGCTGGGGCAGCTCGACTATAAAGTGAGTGGTAACTTTAAAAACCAGCCGGCCACGGTTATGGCCATTTACACGCTTCCAGGAGCCAACGCGCTGATAACCGGCGAAGAGGTCAAAGCCCGTCTGGCAGCGATGTCGAAAAGCTTCCCGCAAGGCCTTGAATACGCCATTGGTTATGACACCACACGCTATGTGGAAGTGTCTATTTCTCAGGTAACTACCTCGCTGTTGCAAGCGGTGGCTCTGGTGATTCTTATTACTTTTATATTTCTAGGCGACTGGCGTCCCACGCTTGTTCCCACGGTTGCCATTCCTGTTTCACTCATTGGTACCTTTGCAGTGATGTACATAGCAGGCATGACTATCAATACGGTCACCCTGTTTGGTCTCATTTTGGCCATTGGCATTGTGGTGGATGACGCCATCCTGGTGGTGGAAAACACCGACAGACACTTGCGTGATGATCCGGATATCAGCACCAAAGACGCCGTGATTAAAACCATGGAGGAGGTCAGTGGGCCCATTATCGCAACCACTTTGGTGTTGTTAGCGGTATTTGTACCAGTAGCGCTGCTGCCCGGCATTACTGGAGTGATGTACAACCAGTTTGCCGTGACAATTTGTGTGGCGGTGGTGCTGTCATCGGTGTGTGCACTGTCTCTTAGTCCCGCCGTTGCCAGCCTGGTGCTGCGTCGAACGGAGAAGGAGGCGGCCTGGTATAGCAAGTTCAATAAAATGTTTGGTGGCATTACCAATAAATTTACCGGCCTTGTGGGCTTTTTACTTCTCCGTCGATCGCTGGTGGGCATCTTTTTTGTCGGCACTATGGCCTTGTTGTTTGTTGGAACCAAAATTCTGCCCAGTGCGTTTGTGCCCGTCGAAGACAAGGGCGTGCTGATGCTAAATGTGCAGTTGCCCGATGCCGCGTCTATTACCCGCACCCAGGCGGTGATGGCCAAGCTGCAGGAGCTTATCGACGAGGATCCAGCAATAGAGAGCGCAACTATGCTTTCGGGCTTCTCCATTCTTGCCGGGGCCGCTCAGAGTAACGGTGGTACAGGTTTTATTGTTCTCAAACACTGGCAGGATCGGCCGGATTTTCAGGATATTTCTTTTGCCGTCGCGCAGCGAATAAACCAGCGTGCCTACCGGGAAATTCCAGAGGCCCTGGTGCAGGCCTTTCCTCCACCGTCCATTCCGGGTATGGGAGTGGTGGGTGGTATGGAGCTAGTGGTTGAAGATACCCAGGGCCGCTCGCATGAAGAGCTGGCTGGCGCTATCCAAAGCCTGGCGGCCGTTGCCAATCAAAGTCCGTTAATTGCCGATGCCTTTACCACCTTCAGGGCCAATGTTCCCCAGTACTTCGTGGATATAGATCGGGATAAAGCCAAGACGCTTCAGGTACCCTTAACCAATATTTTTTCCACCATGCAAAGTCAGCTGGGCTCGGCCTATGTCAACGATTTCTCCATGTTTGGCCAGACTTACAGGGTGATGATGCAGGCGGCACCGGAATTTAGAACCGAGCTGATGGATGTTGCGCAACTCTATGCCCGTTCCACAGGAGGGGAGATGGTGCCACTTTCAACACTGATTGATATTGAACCAACATTGGGTGCCGATGTTGGTACTCGCTATAACCTTTATCGATCCGCCATCTTGAGGGCGAGCCCTGCGGCAGGGGTTGCTTCCGGCGTTGCCATGGCTGAGCTGGAGCAGTTGGCGAAAGCCACATTGCCTCCAGGCTACCAGGTTGAATGGACCGGCATGAGTTATCAGGAGGCTAAAGCGGGTAATCAGGCCATTCTGGCTTTCGCGCTGGCGATTGTTTTCATTTACCTTTTTCTGGTGGCGCAATATGAAAGCTGGTCCATGCCTGTTGCCATTATTCTTGTGGTGCCGATTGCTGTAACTGGCGCGATATACGGCCTGTTAATGGTTAAGCAATTAGGCATACCACAACTGGGGGCCTTGGATTTGTTTGCGCAAGTGGGGCTCGTTCTTCTTATCGGCTTGGCTGCCAAGAATGCGATTCTTATTGTTGAATTCGCCTCAGAGCGCCGTCGTGATGGTCTAAGCATAATGGAAGCCGCTGCTGAGGCGGCAAAATTGCGCTTTCGTGCTGTGTGCATGACGGCGCTTTCCTTTGTGCTTGGTATCTTACCCCTGGTGTTTGCGTCGGGGGCGGGCATGTTCAGCCAGATGTCGCTAGGTCACACAGTGATGTGGGGAATGATAACGGCCCTGCTGGTGGGTACACCCTTAATTCCGGTGTTTTTTGCCATAATTCAATCTATGCGCGAGCGGGTGAAGGGCAACAAAGAAGCGCCTGTTGCTTAAGCATGGGGGTTCTAGTACAATTCGCGCCCGCTGTGCCTGAGGTAAATTGAAGCCCAAGCACAGTGGCAAGAGTATTACGACGCAAGCCCTGTAGTTGCTGCCAATGGTGGCGGTAACTTGAAAGGTTCAACAACCTGCTTCGTGTCGTCCCCTAGCTATACGGAGCACATACTATGTACGCAGTAATCGCTGCTGGCGGTAAGCAACACCGCGTTGAAGAAGGTGAAGTTCTTCGCCTCGAAAAAATTGAAGTTGCAACTGGTGAAAGCGTTGATTTTGACAAGGTACTGCTGGTTGGCAGTGGCGAAGACGTGAAAATTGGCACTCCAGTTGTTGAAGGCGCAAAAGTAACTGCCGAGGTTGTTAGCCACGGTCGTGCAGACAAGGTAACTATTATCAAGTTTCGTCGTCGTAAGCACTCTATGAAGCGTCAAGGTCATCGTCAGTGGTACACCGAAGTTAAGATCACTGGTATTACAGGTTAATAGGAGAGAATCATGGCTCACAAAAAAGCAGGCGGTAGTACGCGCAATGGTCGCGATTCCGAAAGTAAACGTCTAGGCGTTAAATTATTCGGTGGTCAGGTTGTTAAAGCTGGCAACATTCTGGTTCGTCAGCGTGGCACCAAGTTCCACGGTGGCGAGAACGTAGGTATGGGTAAAGACCATACTTTGTTCGCCAAAACTGACGGCACGGTAAAATTTGAAGTTAAAGGCCCAAAAAGCCGTAGAGTAGTTAGCATAGTAGCGGCATAACTCGCGCCTTTAAGCGATCCTAAAGGCCCCGCTACCTGAAAGTAGCGGGGCCTTTTTTATATATACAGTATGTATGATGGTATCCCTCTGGTATGTTTGCCGGAGGGTGCGTGCAGAAGCAGCCTGCTCAGCCCCGCTGGGGTTTATTCGTAAGTCAGCTGTACAGGCAGGCTGCACCGCCGAGCGACTCTTGCCGGGGTATCCAAGCATATTGAACAAGCCCAAGAACCACTGTCGCTGTAGCGACCTCAAAGCGATGTGTAAGTTATGAAGTTTGTAGATGAAGCCCCAATAATTGTTCAGGCCGGAAAGGGTGGCAACGGCTGCCTGAGTTTTCGTCGTGAAAAATTCATTGAAAGAGGCGGCCCCGATGGGGGGGATGGCGGTGATGGCGGCAGTGTTTATCTGGAAGCGGATGAAAACCTGAATACACTAATCGACTACCGCTATCAGCGCAGTTACAACGCCCAGAGTGGCGAGGGTGGCAGAGGTCGAAATTGCACTGGGAAAAAAGGCGAGGATCTGGTGCTTAAAGTGCCGGTGGGCACATCCATAATTGATGAAGAGTCTGGCGAGCAGCTTGGAGACCTTACCGAGCACGGTCAGCAGGTACTTGTGGCGCAGGGCGGTTTTCATGGCCTGGGTAATACGCGGTTTAAATCCAGCGTTAACCGCGCGCCGCGTCAAACCAGTAATGGCAGCGAGGGTGAGGCCAAGCGCTTAAAGCTTGAAATGAAAGTGTTGGCGGATGTTGGCATGCTGGGCTTGCCCAATGCCGGTAAGTCTACCTTTATTACTGCTGTTTCTGCGGCAAAGCCTAAGGTTGCTGACTACCCCTTCACCACACTCGTGCCAAGTTTGGGGGTGGTGAAAGTTCAAAAGCATCGTAGTTTCGTTGTGGCTGACATTCCCGGTTTAATTGAGGGCGCGTCTGAAGGTGCAGGCCTTGGCATACGATTTTTGAAGCATTTGACCCGTTGTCGTGTGCTGTTGCACCTGGTGGATATATGCCCTATCGATGGATCAAGCCCGGGGGAAAATGCTCTGTCCATTGTTCGGGAGCTAGAGGAGTTCAGCGAAACTTTAGCCAAGCGTGAGCAGTGGTTGGTGTTAAATAAAACAGATTTACTTTCTGAGGCAGAACTAGAGAAAGCCAAGCAATCCGTTGTTGATGCTTTAAATTGGCAGGGGCCGGTGTATACGGTTTCAGCTATTAGCGGGGAAGGCACACAAAATTTGTGTGAATTATTGTTGAATCATCTGGAGCAAATTTGGTTGCAGGAAAAAGAAGACCCAGACATCTCACAGCGTGAACTAGATGCACAATTAAGTATGCAATCAGAGGCGCGCGAGCGTATCGAAACTCTCAGAGCAAGACACAAATCAAACAAAGAGCAGAATCAGGACGACGATGATGACGATAACTTTGATGTCGAAGTAGAATATGTTCGAGAGTAGAGAAGTAGAAAAATAACAATTCACCTCAAAAAAATGCAGAGAACGATGAGTAGAAGACAAGTTGTAAAACAGAGTCGACGCTGGGTCATCAAGATTGGCAGTGCATTACTCACAGATAACGGCCGGGGTATAGATCAACAAGCTCTGGCAATGTGGGTTGGTCAAGCCGCAGCCTTGTCAAAAAAAGGCTATGAGGTTGTCATCGTTACATCCGGTGCTGTCGCAGCAGGCATGACGCGTTTAGGGTGGAATAAAAGGCCTAAGGCTATTCATGAACAGCAGGCTGCTGCTGCGGTAGGTCAATCCAGCTTAATACAAGCATATGAGCAAGAGTTTCAAAAATACTCGAAAAAAAGCGCTCAGGTATTGCTTGACCATGATGATTTATCCAATCGCCAGCGCTACCTCAATGCGCGATCAACCATAAATACATTAATTAATTTAGGGGTAATTCCCATAATTAATGAAAATGACACCGTTGTTACTGATGAAATTCGTTTTGGTGACAACGACACCCTGGCGGCCCTTGTCGCTAATTTAATTGAAGCTGACATACTATGTATCCTTACAGACCAGAAGGGTATGTTTGACAGTGATCCTCGTAAGAATGCGCTTGCAGAAATAATTTTCGAGAAGCCGGCACTTTCGCCCGACCTGGATGAAATGGCCAGTGGAGGAGGAGCGCTTGGGCGAGGAGGAATGATAAGCAAGGTGCGGGCAGCCAGATTGGCGGCACGTTCCGGAGCCAGCACAATTATTGTGGGTGGCAAAATCGATGATGTGTTACCCCGAGTCGCTAACGGCGAGATGATAGGCACACTGTTGTATGCCGATCAGCAGCCCATAGCAGCCCGGAAACAGTGGCTCGCAGGGAATATGCAATCTCGTGGAACGGTTGTTTTGGATGAGGGTGCAGTAGTCGTTTTGAGGGAGCAGGGTAAAAGCCTCCTACCCGTGGGTGTGAAAAGTGTCAGTGGGCATTTTACCCGAGGTGACATGGTTGTCTGCCATGATATAGAGGGCGAAGAGATTGCTCGAGGCTTGGTAAACTACAACAGTGATGATGCCCGTAAAATTCTGGGCCAGCCCACCAATAAAATAGAGGGCCTGTTGGGTTATAAAGATTTCGATGAACTTATTCATAGGGATAATCTCGTTCTGAGCTAGTTTGCCCTTCGGTATTAATGTTGTAATCTAAAGAACCCGGCAAGCGCCGGGTTCTTTGTATTTGGAAAAAGCCATGTCAACGTTTAAAAAACATATTCAGCAGATGGGTGCTTACAAGCCACCACTGGACGGACGTGATCCTGACAAACACATGCTGCTAGACTTTAATGAGCGGACTTTGCCCGTTAGTGAGGCGGTATGTTCAGCCCTGGTTGACTACATCCAGGCTGGCCGCTTGCAAATGTACCCGGCATATGGAGATGTGGTCGATCGCATTGCAGAGTATGCGAACGTGCCTGCTTCCCAATTGATGATTACCAATGGTTCGGATCAGGGTATTGATCTTATTTTTCGTGCAGCCTGTACAGAAGGAGATGAAGCGATTATCCCCGGGCCTACTTTTGCTATGTACATGCAATGTGCAAAAGTTGAAAATTTAAAAATACACTCGCCGTCCTATACTTCTGACAGAGGTTTTCCTCTGACGGAAGTGCTGAGTTTAATAAACGAAAAAACCCGAATTATTACCATTGCAAACCCGAACAACCCGAGTGGAACCTTAGTTTCCAGAGAGGACATTATTACCATTGCCAAGGCCGCAAGTCATGCAGTAATTCTGGTGGATGAATGCTATTTTGAATACTCGGCACTGACAGTGGTAGACCTAGTTGGGCAATACCCAAACCTGCTGGTTACCCGAACATTTTCAAAAACATGGGGAATTCCTTCCTTGCGTTTGGGATACATTATTTCCGCGCAGGAGAATATTCTTAGCTTGTTAAATGTTCGCGGCCCTTATGATATTAACCAGCTGGCAATTGTTGCTATACGCGCAGCACTGGAGAATCTGGATGGTATTCAGAGTTATGTGGACGAGGTTATGAATGAAAGCAAGCCGCTGCTGGAGCAGTTCCTTAAAAGTAGCGGTGTGGAGTTTTGGCCTAGTGGCGGCAATTTTGTGTGGGCGTTCTTCGATAAACCTGCAGAGGTGCAAAAGACATTATTTGAACAAGGTATTCTCGTGAGGCCCAAAGAGGATACGGATAACAGAGTAGGTTTGAGAATAACGCTCGGTTCAAAAAAGCAAACACAATACTTGCTGGAAGTACTCGGGTCGTGCAGGGGGCTGGGCGCTTAAAAGCCTCAATCGGTGTTTTGGATTAGCCGAGGCCCCGATGAGTGAAGCACCATTCGAATAAATGGTCTTTGAAGTGAGCAGCTCTGTTAGCTGAGTTAGCTGAGTTAGCTGAGTTAGCTGAGCCCTATGTGGATACAGGTGGCGGACAATAGCGTCAGGCGTTTATGAGAGAACAACGCGTGCTTGAAAGCGCCGTTGGTCTTAGCGATATTCAGCTCGCCCACTGATTCTGCAACTTTATGGCACAAGCAGAGAAGCGGATGTTAGCTTTGTTTTGACCGTTTAAAAGTCACTAAAACAAAAAAGCCGGCGAAAAGCCGGCTTTTTATTAAACGTGCAAATTACGCTGCCAAGGCTTTGATCTGGGCGTTCAATCGGCTCTTATGACGAGCGGCCTTGTTCTTGTGAATAATGCCTTTGTCGGCCATGCGATCGACCACGGGCACAGCTGCGTCGTATGCTGTTTTTGCTTTTTCAGCGTCGCCTGCTTCAATCGCCGCAACCACTTTCTTTAGGTAAGTGCGAACCATGGAGCGCAGGCTAGCATTGTGAGCGCGGCGCTTATCATTTTGACGGGCGCGCTTTTTTGCTTGAGGTGAGTTTGCCACCGCGTTGCTCCTATCTCTATAAAAGGTAAATTCAGTAAAAACGGCTCTAGCCGTTTAAGGACGCGGTATTATCCGCGTTTGCTGCTCAAAGTCAAGTTGCAGGTAGGCGGATTTCAAATATCACGCCACTGTTGTCGGGTACGTTGTAGCATTGAACCTCCCCGCGGTGAAAATCTGCGATGAGGCGGACGATGTAGAGGCCCAGGCCGAGGTGCTGTCCGCTTTCGGGCCCGGGGGGCTTGTCCCGCACGGACACCATGGAGTCAAACAGTTGGCCGTGCATGTGCTTGGGTAGAGGCGGGCCTTCGTTGTGAACGGTAAAAACAAGCTTGTCTTGCCGCCGGTATAAGCCCAGCTCTATTCGACCCCCTTCCGGGCAGAAGTCTGCAGCATTGTCCACCAGTTTGTCGAACATTTGAACCAGTAGCTCTCCTGAGCCCAGAAGCGTTAAGGGCCCCTCATGCCTGCGGATATTGAGTTTAAAGCGAGCTTGTTTGTAAACGTCTTCGTAAGCGTCTTTCAGGTTGCTTAATAATTCATCGCAGGGAATGCTTTCCAGTTCTGCCGCACTGATGGCTTGCTCAACCCGGCTGGCGGCACTCATGGCATTGAGTATGTTCGACAGGCGGCTTGTGCCTTCCTTCGCTCTATCTGCGTAGGTTTTGGCTTTCTTGCTCAGTTTTTCGTGTTCCAGGTTTTCTAAGGATGATTTGACAATCGCCAAGGGGGTGCGCAGCTCGTGAGAGAGCTTGCTGGATAGTGAACGCAGGTAATTGGTGTATTCACGTAAACGCGTCAGCAAAATGGCATAATTGCGGCTCAGATCGCCGATTTCGTCATTGCTTTTGGATACGGGAAAATCTTCCGCGATTTTGCCGTTGTCAGAGAGTGCTGTTGCAGCGGCCCTGCTCAGACGGCGCAGGCGGAAGGATAGCCAGGAGGCATAGATAATTAAGGTAGCGCTGGCAGCGAAGGTGACAAACAGAGAATAGAACAGCAAACGATAGAATGCGGAGCTTGTGAGTGTAGCGAGGCTATCCTCACTTTGATCGGCAATAAGTGCCGCCACTGCACTTGAACCGGGTTTGCTCAGGTCATAGATGGGTACTGCTACCCGAGCCAGCCTGCGTTGGCCCTGCTGGTACCAGCCTTGCGGCAGGAGGCCGTTTTCTCCCTGTTTGAGAGAGAGGGCTCGGGAAAGCTCTGGTGTATCCACCAGCCCGGTAAGGGAGCTTTCGTCCAATACTGGGTAGTTCCGTTTGTGGAGTGCTGCCCGGTAGAACCAGTTGATAAAATTATGCCGTTGTTCCAGTACGCTGCTCTCATCAGAGATCAGTTTGCCTGAATCCGCGATAGGTCTTCCCCCTCGCGTAGCGAGTTGCAGTCTTACTCCCTTTCTCTGAAATACATCAAGCTCCCTGGACAAGCTTTTTGATCGAAAGATAAGTGGCGGCAGCTCATAAGATGGCCCGATATTGCTAGCGGTACTTGGTGAGCCTTCGAACTCGTCGATAACACTGATAGCAAGCCCAGGTAAAGCCCAGCCAAGGGGTAATAGGATTTCCACCTGGTAGCCCGAGTGCCACTCACTGGAGTGCCCGGAGACGCGGTATTCCCGGTTTACGTTTCCTTCCGCAGATAGCCAGCCAGCTTTGAAGTCGCCAGGGCCGGTGGAGTAGACGATTAAGGCATTTTTTTGTCCGTTTCTCTCCAATTGCAGCAACAGGTGGTCGCTTTCAAGGGGTGATGAAAGAGTGGGTATGAAATAGCGCCTTTGCTTATCTGTCACTCGCAGGAATAGGTAAAGAGAGGCGTCCGCTTGATCGATCGAGCTGGCCTCGCTGCCGGCAAACAGTTGCGCTTTCATGCTACCACCATTGGTGCGAAGCGCTTGCAGGCTGAATTCCTTACTTAGCAGGTCATCCGCGTAGCCGTCGGTGATGGGGGCGGTGCTGAGAGGGTGGACAAATACCGGCGCGCTGCCCAGAGGGGGGTTCATGCGGGTTAGCGTACTTAGTAGTTGAGGGTCGCTGCCGAGTCGCGCTGAAACGGCCTTGGCCGTCGCTGTGAGGCTTTCGGTTTGTCCCTTGCGCAGAGCGTTATCCATTTCGCGGATGTACTGGCAGCCCACCCAGGGCAGCGTGAGAGTTATCAGGCTCACCACCAGCAGCTGCTTGCGAAGTTTCATGGCTTAAGTCGTTTTACTGTCAAGCAACCAGCGGTATCCCATGCCGTAAGCGGTCTGTATGCAGTCGAAGGCCTTGTCCAACTCTTTGAATTTTTTGCGTATGCGCTTGATATGAGAGGTAATGGTGTTGTCGTCGAGCACCACATTAGCGGCATCCATCAATTGCTGGCGGTTTTTAACATGCCCAGGGTGCTGTGCGAGAGAATGCACGATCCACAACTCGGTAACGGTGAGGTCTACCAACTGCCCGCTCCACTGTGCCGTCATGCGGTCCATATTCAGGGTAAGTTTGTCGCGAACAATTTCTTTATCCCGGGCCACGGGTTGCTGGAGGGCGTCAATTCGCCGGAACAGCGCAACAATTCGAGCCAGCATATGTGGCTGGCTAATATCCTTGGTGAGATAGTCGTCTGCGCCCAAACGCAGGCCAGACACCACATCAAATTCACTGTCGCGTGCAGTTAGAAAAATAATGGGTAGCTCAGGTGCCATGCTGCGCAAGTCTCTGCACAGGTCAAAGCCCCCCTCAATCTCATCTCCCAGGCCTACGTCAATAATGGCGAGATCGGGCAAGCGCGCCTTAAAGGCTTCTGAGGCCTCCGGGCGGTTGCGGTAATGGCTAACTTTATAACCCTGGCGACGCAGGGCGTCACAGTAGTTCTGGGCGATGGCTTCTTCGTCTTCGACAATGGCAATGTGGCGGGACATCTGTTTTTTATTCTGTGTTTAATGAGTTTGTTGGAAGCTTATCAGTCTAGTGCAGTGGGAACAAACCCCTCGCCAAACATAGGTGTTAAAAAAATATAAAGCGATTGCGGCCCTGATTTTTTGCCGCATACAGCGCCTTGTCCGCTTGAGAGAGCAAGCCGTTGGCTGTTTGATCCCGGCACAGGCGCGCGATGCCGATTGAGCAGGTTTGTGTGAACTGATGTTTTTCGTATTCTATTGTTGTGGTTTCGCAGTTGTGCAGAATTCTCGCTGCCACTTCTTTGGATTCCTGGATGGTGACGTCTGTTAATAAAATGGCGAACTCCTCTCCTCCCATTCGACCAACGGTGTCATAGGGGCGCACCTGCTCCTGGCAAATTTTTGCCATAGAACGTATGGCTTCGTCGCCTGCAGGATGACCATAAGTGTCGTTAATCAGCTTGAAACGATCAAGGTCTAGCAGCAGCAGGCTCAGCCCTTTGAATTGCACTGAGGAGCGAGGCATGGCTGGCGTTTGTCGGTGCTCACGTTGTACCGCGTCCTCCAGCCTCTGGGTGAAGTAACGGCGACTACTGAGGCCCGTGAGTGCATCGGTTACCGTCAGCTCATAAAGTTCTGATGAGACGCTGGAGAGGTTCCTGTTTGCTTCAAACAAGGCCGTTAGATGTGCTTTTCGTTGTTGGCTAAAGTTTACACTGCGTTCCAGCAAAATGATGATAAGCAAGCCTGCCAGCAATGTGGCAAAGCTAAAATTCCAATAGGTGTTAGAGCTGGTAAACAAGGTACTGACATTGTCGAATAAAAATACCTGAAAATCCCCTTCTTCAACGTAGCCGCGAGCGAGTATGTGGCGTTCGCCCTGCCAGGACCATAAGCGATTTCCGTGTTGTGAGTAGATTTCTTCAAAAGGTACCGAGGCCATTTCCTGTTGTTTAAAAATGCGCTGGTAATCAATAATAAGAGGTGGGCGAGACAGTCCTCTGCCCACATGCTTGTATACTAAAGCGGGGTCTGAGCTGGCCAGTACTACTCCGTTTGAGGAGCTTACTAAAGTGAGATCCATGGTGGGATTAATAAAATCCACCACTTCCTCAGTTACCAGGCGAATGACGATGATACCCAGTAACTCGCCGTTTGCCTTGATTGCAGTGGAAAAGTAGAACGACGCTACGGGGATCTGCTTGCCGATAGCAAATTGGCGACCCTTGCCGCGTATGAGTGCTTCTTGATAGTACTCGCGCGTGTGGTAACGCACTCCAAGATAAGCGCCGTTATCGCCACTACGGCTGGAGGCAATAAGGTAGCCCAGCGGGTCCAGCAGAATTATTTGCGTGGCGTCTACATTTGTTGCGAGTTGCTTATACAGTGAGTCGAGCTCTTCTCTGCCGGGTATTTTGGGTATTGCAATTCTCCTCTCCTCCAGCTCCATAGCGTTGAGGTCGAGGTTGAGTTCTCTGTATTTATGAAGAAGGTTTACTGTTGACTGCTCAAATGAGAGCGTTTGGGATAACTGTTCCGCCTGATGCAGGTTTTGATCAAAAATGCGCAAGCTGAATTGACTCTCATTATTCAATTCATCCATGCGTGCTTGAAGCTTTTCGTGCAGTTGGTGGTGAATGAACTGATGGCTGAGATTTAAGCCAACTACCACCCATATCACTGCTGCGCAAAGCGCCAGCCATTGCAGCAAGCGAAACCTGCGAAGTCTGGGTGCAGCGTTAACTGAGAAGTTGCCGGGTTTAAGCAGCTCGCGGAGACTTGACCGTGGTTCACGCTCCTGGTTCATAGTATGAGTTATAGTCCTTGTGGCGGGGTGCGACTTACCAGAGTTTAGCAGTAAAAGGACAGTGTTCTCTGCTGTATTTATGATTCTACATTGGAAGTGCTATGTTTTTGATATCAAGAGTATTTACAGAAAGAATGTTGAGCGCTTTTTGCGAGGATAAGGGCATTTTTTTCAAAATGGTTTTAGAGGGAAAGCTAATAAAATGGATCAGTTTATATGCTGTGCTGGGGCTATTGTTCGCCTGCCATTCAGGTGTGCAGGCAGCGCAAAAGGAAGAACTGGCGGGGCGCTATCCACTGAGCTATACCATCACCTTGCTACCTTCCAGCAAAATGGCGAAGGTAAGCATAGAAATGGGCAATACTCATCTAGTGAGCCTTGTTGATTTCAATATCAGCAAAAGTTCTTGCCGCGATTTTTCCAGCGAGAACAAATTACAGCGCAAGACTGGGCACTTGTTGTGGTTCCCTAGTGGAAAACAAGCGAGCATTCACTTCCATTGTGAGATTAATCAGCTTAGAGCAAGTTCAAATGGAAAAAAATCCTACGATGCGTTAATCACCCCGCAATGGGCAGTGTTTCGTGGTGATGATCTTGTCCCGCCGGCAAAAGTGAGAGCAAAAAAAGGCGCCAGCTCAAAGGCGACACTGGTATTTGAACTGCCTGATTCTTGGGCATCAGTTCATACCGAATGGCCACGCTTGCAGGAGATAAAACAAGAGCAGCCGGAAAAATACCGCCGCAGTTTTAAAATCGATAACCCCTCACGTAAATTTGATCGTCCAACCGGCTGGATGATTGCCGGTGACCTAGGTACGCGCAATGCGAAAATTGGCGAAGAGGCTGGTGCCACACATCAGGTGTGGGTGAGCGCACCTACAGGTTCCGGGCTTCGTCGAATGGAGGTGCTAACCTTTGTGCAGCTGCTATGGCCCCACCTTCAAACTGCATTTGGGCAGTCGCCCGATAAACTGCTTGTAGTGGGCGCTGGTGAGCCGCTTTGGCGGGGCGGTTTGTCTGCAAAAAGTTCATTTTTTTTGCACGTAGACAGGCCCTTAATCAGCGAGAATGGCACCAGCACTTTGGTGCATGAGTTAGTTCACGTGTTTACCGGTCTGTCGGGCAAGCTACACGATGATTGGATAGCCGAGGGAATCGCAGAATACTATTCTTATATCATCTTGCAGCGAGCGGGTGGCTATAATCAATTGCGCGTAGCACGCATTGAGGATAATTTGAGTGGTCGAGCAAGCAAAGTCAAAAAACTAAGAGTGGCTAGTTCAAGTGGCGCAACAACCGCAGCGGCTGCTCTTTTATTCCGTGACTTGAATGCTGAGATTATGTTTAAAACAAAGAACAAAAAAAACCTGGATACTGTGGTGCAAGCTTTAGTGAAAAAGAAAAAGGTTAGTCTCGCCGACTTGCGGCAGGTGTTTATGCAGGTTGTGGGTTCGGAGTCCACGGTATTACAATCGCACTTACTCCACAACAAAGGGTAGGAGTGTAAAATATGATGCTGAAATGTTTAAGGGTACTAAATGGTTTAGCGTGTGTGTTCAACAGGCGAATAAGCTATTTGGTATTGATGAGCCTCGTAGCAGTGTTGAGTGCCTGCGGGCAAAAGGACGGGGATACAGCCTTGGGTACCATTGAGCGCGACAGGGTCATACTCAAGGCAACCGTCAGTGAAATTATTAATGAGCTACCGGTTCGAGAAGGAACACAAGTAGAGAAGGGTAGGGTGCTGGTGCAGTTAGATGGCCGGCGTCAGCAGGCAAAGCTCGCCAAAGCCGAAGCAGAACAAATGCGTGCTGCAGCTCATTGGGAGGCGCTGCGAAACGGCGCCAGAGTGGAAGATATCGGTGCAGCAAAGGCGGATGTGAGTGGAGCAGAAGCCTCCTTGGCGGTAGCGGAAAAAAATTATCAGCGTAGCGTGGAGCTGCGTAGAAAAAACCTCAATACACAGGCAGCGCTCGATAGGGCACTTGCCAACAGGGATTCCGCACAAGCGGTATTGGAAAGTGCGCGCGAGCATTTGCTGGTGCTGACTAATGGCACCCGTAAAGAAGAACTGGATCAGGCAGAAGCACAGTTTAAGGCAGCCCAAGCACAGGTAGAGCTGGAAAAAATTCAGCTAGCAGAGCTGACGGTGGTAGCTACGCGTGATGGCTTGCTCGACAGCCTTCCCTGGAATAGAGGGGAGCGAGTGACCGCCGGTTCGGCGGTTGCCGTGTTACTGGTGGGAGCCGGCCCCTATGCGCGTGTATACGTACCTGAGCCCTGGAGGGTTCGCTTGCGGCCCGGGCAAACATTGCAAGTTAAGGTCGACGGGCTGGAAGAACCCTATACTGGTACTTTGCGGTGGATATCGTCGGACCCGGCCTTCACACCCTACTATGCCTTGAATGAGCGGGATCGTTCGCGCCTGGTGTACCTGGCCGAAGTTGACTTGGCCGGTGCCGAGAATATTCCTGTTGGTATTCCCGCCGAAGTTATTTTGCGTGCAGGAGAATGAAGTGAACTCCCAATCGGGAATGGCAATAAAAGCTGAGGGCCTTACCCGCAAGTTTGGCAATTTTGTTGCCGTAGACAGCATTGATTTAAACGTGCCCAAAGCTACTATTTACGGTTTTCTTGGGCCAAATGGTTGTGGTAAATCTACCACTATTCGCATGCTTTGTGGCTTGCTATCTGTGTCTGCTGGACGCGCGGAAGTTTTGGGGCTGGACGTGTCGAAAAGTGCAGAGCAGCTGCGCACGCGCATTGGCTACATGACACAAAAATTTTCCCTGTATGAAGATTTAACCACAGAAGAAAACCTGCAGTTTATGGGGCAGGTATATTCATTGGGCGCTGGAAAATTGCGCCGTAGAATCTCCCAGTTGCTGGATACTTATTCGCTGTTTAAATTAAAAGATCGCCGTGCAGGTAGCATGAGCGGAGGTCAAAGGCAGCGCCTTGCTTTAGCCGCGGCAACATTGCACGAGCCTGACCTGCTTTTTCTCGATGAGCCCACCTCAGCGGTAGACCCAGAAAACAGAAGAGAGTTTTGGGAGAAACTGTTCGACCTGTGTGACCAGGGAACAAGCATTCTTGTATCAACACATTACATGGATGAGGCGGAGCGCTGTCACCGCCTGGCGATCTTGGAAAGTGGTCAACTGCGTGCAGAAGGCGAGCCTCTGGTGTTAATGGAGCAGATGGGTGCACACGTTATTGAGCTGGAGGCAGAAAATCTTCGTGTGTTAAAAACACGCTTATTAGACATCGACAAGATTAAATCCGCTGCGCAACAGGGCCTTCGCTTACGTGTGCTGGTGGATCGATCTATCGAAAATCCTGTGACATATATACAGCAAGCACTGGGAAGCTCACTAACATGCAATGTGGTTCACCCAAGCCTGGAAGATGTCTTTGTTACGGTAACTAACGGGGAGCGGCAATAGCATGCTGTCCATTCGGCGTATACATTCAATTGTACAGAAAGAGCTGAAACAATTATCTCGGGACAGAATGACCTTTGGTATGGTGGTAATGATTCCCCTGGTACAACTGCTACTTTTTGGTTATGCCATTAACACCGATGTTAGACACATTCCAGTAGGTATTGTCGACTTGAGTGGCAGTGCCGTGGCCAGAGTTATTACCCAGGCGGTAACTGCGACACAGGTTGTTGAAATAAAGCACCACTACACCACGCCAAAGGAAGCTGAGCAGGCGATAGTGCGTGGTGAGATACGTGCTGCACTTATTTATCCTGCAGACTTGAGTAAGCGCCTGGTTGGTGAGAATGTGCTGGCCCAGTGGGTGGTAGATGCTTCAGATACAATGGTGAGTTCAGCAATTTTACAGTTGCGACAGATGCCCCTCGATCAAATTATCGTAGACCCCAAACTTCATCGCGTCACACACAAGCCCAATTTTGAAGTGGCACTGTTTTTTAATCCTACACGGCGCTCAGCGGTGAATATTGTGCCTGGGCTAAGCGCTGTAATTCTTACCATGACTATGATCTTATTCACCTCTACGGCGATTGTGCGAGAGAGGGAGCGCGGCAATCTCGAATTATTGATTACCACGCCAATAAAACCACTGGAATTAATGATCGGTAAGATAGTGCCTTATATTTTTATAGGTTTGCTACAGGTCAGTATTATTTTGCTGTTGGGTAATCTTGTATTTGATGTACCAATCAACGGCTCACTGTTTCACGTATATGCGGCTACCTTATTGTTTATCGCAGCCAGTTTAACCCTCGGTCTAATCATTTCGACCATAGCAAAGACACAGTTACAGGCAATGCAAATGACCGTCTTTGTACTGCTGCCCTCTATCTTGCTCAGCGGTTTTATGTTCCCTTATGAAGCCATGCCAAAGCTTGCGCAGAATATTGCAGAGATGCTTCCTGCAACCCACTACATGAGAATGATCAGGGCGGTAGTGTTGAGAGGGGCCGAGGTTCAGGTGCTGGTGTATGATTCGCTCTGGTTAATCGGCTTCAGTATCTTGGGTATAGTGTTGGCGGCCTTCCGGTTTAGTAAACGCTTGGATTAGTCACAGTTTTACTGTTTGTTCCACTCGCTAATAATTTTCTTTGCCAATTTTCCCGATTCGGACAGGTTGTCGTCTGCCCACTTTCCTTTAGGCCTGGTTTCCGGAGTAAACATGGATGAGGATTCATTCTTGTTATTCGCCGACCAGTTGCAATGGCTGATTTTGTGTTCGCTTAAAAATGACATCCACTCATCAACACTTTGGTAATCGACGGGCCCATCGCCATCGGCATTAACGGTGCCCCATTCTGTTACCACAAGCGCCAGGCCGCTCTGTAATGCTGTTCTGGCTTTTTTACGTAATTTTTCTTTGTGCGTACCAGCATAAAAATGTAAGGCGTAAGCGATGTTATCAAAGCCTTCTATCGGGTTGGCAGCTGCCTTGTCTACATCCTGTGACCAAGACTGAGTGCCTACAATAATGATGTTGTCCGGGTCGATTTTTCTAATGGTTTGAATGAGTTCTATCGCGTAGGGCTTTATGGTCTTTTGCCAGTCCGTATCACGCAGAGGCTCATTATAAATTTCATAGATAATATTGGGCTTATCGCCGTAGCGAGCTGCGATCTTGCTAAAAAAAGCTTTCGCCTCTTCGGGGTAGTCCTGAGCGTGGTGGGAGTGCCAGTCTACTATCACGTACAGCCCTTGTTTTAAACCCGCATTAATAAGAGTGAGAGCACGTTTGTAATTTTCATCAGGCTCCTCGATATAGCCACCTGAAGGCTCAACCCCAATAGCGACACGTATGATGTTGGCATTCCACTCATTCTTAAAATATTTAACGGCTTTGGGGTGGTAGAACGCGTTGCCCCCCCAGCCGGTATTGCTCCAAAAAAAGCTGGGGCCGCTGAGAGCAACAGCTTCACCTTTAGCATTAACAAGCTGGTTGCCCCTAATTGAAAGCTGGCCGTGCAGGTCAACCGGATGCGGTAAGCCTGAGTTTGACGGGCTAATACAGGCACTGAGCAGTACGTAAAAAAGCAAGCTAAATAGAGTCGGTTTTTTCATGCAATTCTCACGGCATTTTTTATTTTTATTAGCCCCACGGAGGGGGTGTATTTCCAATGTTTGTCGGGAACAAACATAGATAGGCCCACGGAGAGCGTATCTTTGTATTTGAACAGATTTTCCCGCTAAAGAAAATAATTACGAGGGTATTAATTGAAAAACTGAGTCGGAATAGAACCTTGTCGAATAAGGGATGTGATATCCATTCCAAGCGCTACACCTGCGTGCACGAAAAAGCCTCCCCAAATTGACCGAGAACGCAATGCCAGAATTCCAAGAAACAAACCAAAAAGAATGGCACCACTGGCTTCCAGCCAGAGTTTAGGGAAGTGAATCATCAGGTAGGGTACACACATAACCCAAACCGCGTTAGCGCCAATTGCTGGCCGCAGAGCGTTGATGATAAAGCCGCGAAAGAAGAATTCCAGGCAAACAAACTGGGTAAGATACAGTGCTTCCCATACGAGAAAATCAAACCAGCTACGGCCGGCTTGCTTGTAGAAAGGATAGTGTTGCAGAAAATCCTCTCTAAAACTAACTAAAAAAATAAAAAACAATATTGGTGAAAGGAGCAGTACATAGCCTAAGCAATGTTTATGGGTATCATTAAACTGCCACCCCATGCTTGCGAAGCTGGTTTTAAATTTGTAGCGAATGACAAAAAATGGGATAACTACGTAGCCAATCACGTGCCAGAAAGTCCACCAAACATAAGAGAGCAATTGAGCGTAGTCGCTTCTTTGAAGGGCCAGTAGATAATGATGTTGTTGTTTACCCTGCCAGTTGGCCAGCATGACCAATGCAGCTTTAAAGCTGGTGTTGTACTTGAGGTAATGGATCATTAGTAAGCAAACACACACACAGGCCAGGGTCCAAAAAATCCGGCGCAAAGTATCGTGGCGATTTAGCGTATAGGAGGGGGCCTGCTGGTCGATGCTATCTAAAGCAACAAATATATTTCGTGGGTCGAGAAAAAAGTATTTAGCCATTAATGGTGCTCACAATGAGAGATAAGCCAACGGAGATGGTGAGGAATTCAAACACCTTTTTTATCAGGGGGTTGCCGTATTTGGTAGAAATACTCGCTCCAAGATAGCCTCCCAGCAGGGAAGACAGTATTAATACCGGTAGCCAGGACCATTTAACGCTTGTTAGCAGCGCCAGGGTAATAGCACCTGTGCCGTTCCAGAACATGCCCACCAATATCATGGTATAGGCGGTTGCACGTTTATAGTCCAAGCCAAACCAAAGCACCAGCCACATAGTAACAAATAAGCCAGTACCTGAAGTTAGTGAACCATTAAGGAAGCCGATACTAAATAGTATGAGGCCACCTATTGTCATGCCTGTCAAATTACGATTTTTAGGTGAGAAATTTTGCCCTAACTTCTTTTTAAACAGTGAGTAGACTCCTAGGCCGATGGTGAGCGTGCCCAGAGCGACCTTTGCGTGTCGTTCGTCAATGCTTAATATTATGTTTGCACCGAGAAACACCCCAGGTAAGCCCGCGGCCAGAATGAACAAGGCAAACCTTAAATGGGTGTTGCCCTCGCGGGCATGTTTTAACGTGGCTCCAACACCCAGCGCAACGGTGGCTATTTTATGGGTTGCGAGGGCAGTGGAAAATGCCAGCCCCATGAACAGCAGCAGCGGCAGCTGTAGAAGACCGGCCCCGCCACCGGCGGTGGCAGACAGGGTGTTGGCGATCAGCGAAACCACCAATAGCAGTATTTGCTCGCCCAGCTCAGGCATTCCTAAAACCATTTAATAATTCCATTTCTCGAGAAAGCGTCTGCGCCGGTAGGTAGTTGTTCTGCAGGTAGTGAATAAATTTTAAGGTGTTGAAGGCATCGAACCACTGGTGAAATTGTCGGTAAAACATCTGCTCGGTCTTACACTGTTTTTGTGCATGTTGCAGGAATTTTTCTATATTCAGAGAGCCTAGCCCCTCCTCTGCAGCCTGGGTAAGTTTAACGCTGGCGAACGGAAAAGTGTCCGCATGGAGGTTTTGCCAGAACAAAGGCAATTGTACCAATACCTGCTTCAGCTGCTTAAATATTTCTGCCTGGTAGTAAAGGTAATCTGTATCGGGTGAATTCAAGCCCATAATTTTTTCAACGGCAGGCCCTGTACCGAAGGGAACTCGCGCTGATTTTCTTGCGTAGATCTTAACTCGAATATTTTTGTCGAAGAAAATGTTACCGAGTTTTGCCAGCTTGTTTAAAAGATAGAAATCTTCGCCACCGCTCTTTTTGGGGAAGCCTCTGCTCTGGCAGTAATGTTCGATAGAGAATGCCAGAGTACTACCCAGTGTATAGAAAGCATAGGGCGAGCCAGCGTATTCCAGGCCAGAGCGGTAGTATTTAAGCGCTTGCTGGTATAATTGCGTGGCATGCCAGCATTTATCGTCCGGGCTTGTTGGTGGCCGGGTATGCTCGAAATCAAATACCATGGCTGAGGCATTTTTTGTCCGGGGATCAAGTATTCCGCTAAAGTAGTTATCCGGTAGTACGGCGTCTGCGTCACTGCAATAAACCCAGCGATTTTCCAGCTTTCCCTGTGCATAGAGCTTGCACGCTATATCCGCACCGATCTTCCTCGCAAGGCCAACCCCTTGCTCATCGGGGATTTTGCGTGTGCTGTATCTGTCTAGTGATAACAAATGAGTGTTGCCTCTGGCCGAAAGGCACAGGTGCTTGTTTTGCCAAAGCTGCTTGTTAAATATTTGTCTGGCTTCGATGTGTAACTTTTTATTGCACCCTTGATCTGGCTGAGAGGCCGGCTGATTGATGATTAAAATCAGAAGTATTTTTTGCTCTTGCTTGTCGAAACTGGCAATAAAACGCTGCAAGAAAGCGCTGCTTTCGTCTCGGGCCGGGATAAGCACGCACTGTTTAAAGCGGATATCTGGAAATGTCTCGAGCATAGCTGTTTCAGCTTCGGCATAGGTGTCCAAATATTTTTTTTGGTTTGTAGTGATATTCATTGATCAGTGAGGTGCAGCAATAATTGCACGTTTAGCTACAGCGTCTGCGCCCAGGGCCAAATGGAGCTTGCCCGGGTAAGTGCATGGCACTGAAATAGCTCCGATAGAGGCCTGCTTTTGTGTCGCTGCCTGGCCCACCAACAAGACGTCGACGTCAGACAGTGGTGTGTCTTTCCGCAGGGGTGAAGTGGCATTGCGCAATTTAACCATAATGCAAGGGTAGTTATGAGGGGGCTTGGGTAGATATAATGCCCCGCTTGGCTGTGCAGTATAAGGTAAGGCTTCAGGATTTACTAAAGCACCTCAAAATGGCGCAGCAAGCATAGACAAGCGCTTAGCAATAACAATGGCAGGAATAATCTGAATGATCATTAAACCCAAAGTCCGAGGCTTTATTTGTACTAACGCCCATCCCAAAGGCTGTGCTGCAAACGTACAGCAGCAGATCGAATACATCCAGTCTCAACCGCAGATCGAGAATGGTCCGAAAAACGTTTTGGTCATTGGAGCCTCTACGGGCTATGGCTTGGCGTCGCGTATAAGTGCCGCCTTTGGTTGTGGCGCAAAAACCCTTGGGCTGTTTTTTGAGAAGCCACCTACCGAGCGAAAAACCGGTACAGCTGGCTTTTACAATGCTGCTGCGTTTCAGCAGGCAGCGGATAAAGCCGGCTTATGGGCAAAGAATATTAACGGCGACGCTTTTTCTCATCAGGCCAGAGAAAAAGCTATTAAGGTGATCCAGCAGGAGATGGGTAAGATCGATCTGGTGGTATACAGCCTGGCGTCGCCGCGTAGACAGGATCCGGATACGGGGGACGTTTATTCCTCTGTACTCAAGCCTGTCGGGAAAACCTACGTATCAAAAAGTCTCAATACCGACACCATGAAAATCAGCGAGGCGACCGTTGAGCCTGCCTCTGAAGAAGAAATTGCCAACACCGTTAAAGTTATGGGGGGGGAGGATTGGCAATTGTGGATGAGCGCATTGCAGCAGGCTGGCGTTTTAGCCGAAGGGTGTAAGTCGGTTGCCTACACCTATCTTGGCGAGAAGCTTACCTGGCCGATTTATGGCAAGGCCACCATTGGTAAAGCAAAAGAAGACCTGGATAGAGCGGCGCGAGAAATTAACGAATCCCTTGCGCCATTGGCTGGTGATGCCAAAGTCGGTGTCCTTAAGGCGGTTGTTACTCAGGCGTCGTCGGCTATTCCCATCATGCCGCTTTATCTCTCCACCCTGTTTAAAGTGATGAAAGAACAGGGTTCTCATGAGGGCTGCATTGAACAGCTTTATCGTTTGTTCACCGAAGGCTTGTACACTGACACTCCGCGTTTGGATGATGCTAAGCGCTACCGCGTGGATGAGCTTGAGCTGGCTCCGGCCGTACAGGACGAAGTGGAACAGCTGTGGCAGAAGGTGACTGAAGAAAACCTGCTCGATATTACCGATTTTAAAGGCTATCAAACCGAGTTTCTCCGGCTGTTTGGCTTTGAGTTTGAGGGCGTAGATTACGACGAAGATCTCAGTCCGCTGGTTGAGCTGCCATTGGTTGAATAACAGGCCGCTTGGTTCGCGTCGACTAGGAAAACCGTTGGGGGAGTTTACATGCAGTTCCGAAAGCTGGGTAAAAGTGATATTGATGTGAGTTTAATCTGCTTGGGTAGTATGACCTGGGGAGAGCAAAACACGCAGGAGGATGCTTTTCAGCAGATGGATTACGCTGTCGACAAGGGGGTTAATTTCTTTGACCTTGCAGAAATGTACCCCGTGCCTCCAAAGCCTGAAACCTATGGCCTCACCGAAGAGATACTGGGTAACTGGCTCGCCGCCAGAAAACTGCGTAACAAGTTAGTGATCGCCACCAAGGTGACTGGGCGCAGTGATAAAAATTCTGGCGTTGGCCATATACGCGACGGTGCTCGTCTCAACAAAAGGCAAATAAACGCTGCTCTAGATGCCTCGCTCAAACGTTTGAAAACGGATTATGTGGATTTGTATCAAATCCACTGGCCGGAGCGGCAGACCAACTTTTTTGGTCAACTGGGTTATACGCATGGTGACGATGATGGTGTTGCTGTGGAGGAAACTCTGGAGGCGATGAGTGAGCTGGTTAAAGCTGGAAAAGTGCGGCATATCGGGCTATCCAATGAATCCGCCTGGGGGGTGCATGAATATTTACGCCTGGCGCAAGAGAAGGGTTTTTCTCGCATTGCAAGCATTCAGAACCCTTACAGCCTGGTGAATCGCAGCTATGAAGTTGGCTGTGCAGAGTTTTCCATGCGCGAGAAAGTAGGGCTGCTTGCCTATTCTCCCCTTGCTTTTGGTGTACTTAGCGGCAAATACCTGGGCGGTGCAAAGCCGGAAGGTGCTCGTTTAACGCTGTTCACGCGTTTTACCCGCTACGGCAAAGTGAATGCAGAAGAGGCAGTGCAGGCCTATGTTAACCTTGCTCGAGAACACGGCCTCGATCCAGCACAGATGGCCCTCGCTTATGTAAACAGCAGGGAGTTTGTAACGGCGAATATTATCGGCGCTACGAGTATGGCGCAGTTAAAGAGCAATATCGCCAGTGTGGACCTCAGCTTAAGTGACGAGGTGCTTGCTGGCATTGAGCAGATACACCAGCGTTACCCCAACCCTTCGCCCTAGACAAGGCTGTTGAAAACCTGCTTTTGTGGGTTTTTAACAACTTGCCCTGCTGCATTAACCGGGCATTTGATCAAAGTGGTTGAGAGTACCTTCACACATCAGTAACATTGCCGTCCTTTCGGCACACACATCTTGGAGCACAGTATGTTTACAGGCAGCATGGTCGCATTAGTGACACCCATGAAAGCGGACACCTCGCTGGACTGGGATGGCCTGCATAAACTTGTAGACTGGCATATTGAGCAGGGTACACACGCAATCGTTGCGGTGGGTACCACCGGTGAGAGTGCAACCCTCAGTATGGCCGAGCACGCTGAGGTTATTCGCGCGGTTGTTACTCAGGTGAATGGCCGAATTCCTGTTATTGCCGGTACTGGTGCTAATTCAACTTCCGAAGCGCTGGAGCTGACCGAAGCTGCAAAAGCAGCAAAAGCGGATGCCTGCCTGTTAGTAACCCCTTACTACAACAAACCATCTCAGGAGGGTTTGTACCAGCACCACAAGTACATTGCGGAGCGTGTAGCGATACCGCAGCTCTTGTATAACGTGCCGGGCAGAACGGCTGTAGATCTGCTTCCCGAAACGGTTTCGCGTCTGTCAAAAGTAGACAATATTATTGGCATTAAAGAAGCGACAGGCAGTATTGAGCGCTTGAAGCAACTGCGTGCTGTTACGCCCGATGATTTTGTATTTTTATCGGGTGACGATGCTACCGCGCTGGAGTTTATGGTAAATGGTGGTTGTGGAGAAATTTCTGTAAGCGCTAACGTTTTTCCTGATCTATGTGCTCGCATGTGTGAACTGCTGCTCAACGGTGATGTCGAAGCAGCTCGAGAAATTGATAATGCGCTGTCGGCAGTGAACAATGCGCTGTTCCTTGAGGCTAACCCGATTCCCGTGAAGTGGGCAGTTTCTGAGTTGGGTTTTATGAGTAACAGCTTGCGCCTTCCGCTAACGCCTTTGGCGCACGAGCATCACTCAACGCTCGCCGCAGCGATGGAAAGTGCCAGAAGCTTGGTGCCCGCTTAAGGCGCTGAGCGCTATAACACAATAATGAATTTGTAATGATGTCCAAGTTTCTTCCTATCTCCATACTCGCACGTGCTTCCTTCATCTTGCTCCTCCTATGGTTGGCTGGCTGCAGCACGTTTTTTGGCAAGCACGGCGTATTCCGTGGCCGCGGTTCCGATTACCTCGGCTCTGGGCCAATCAAAAAAATCGAATTACCTGAGGGCATGGAGAGTGTCTCTATTGAACCTATGTATCAGGTGCCTGGTGTCAGCGCCGTAGATGAGTTTGGCGATACGGTTACTCTCGAAGAGTACAAAGTACCCCGCCCTCTGCCCATGGGCGACAAAAGTGAAGTTGGTGTAAAAATTCAAAAACTTGGCGGTAAGCGCTGGATATATCTAAATGCTTCCACCGCCCAGGTCTGGCCGCGTACACAGTTCTTTTTGGCAGAAACCGAAGTGGATGTGGCAGTGAGCAACGCCACAGCAGGTTTAATACTGACCGACTGGTTGGAATTTAGTGATGATGCTGACAATGCCGTTCGCTTTAGGATTCGATTGGAGAAAGGTATCCATCCCGATACGACCGAAATTCATATAACGCATATGACGCGCCCGCAAAGTATGTTCAAAGAAGGGCTGGTGGAGCTTCCGTGGCCGCAAACTAGTGATGACCCGGAGCGAGAAGCCTGGATGCTCAAAGAGTTAGCTAACTCCCTTGCCTTAACCGTTGATAACAATGCGGCCTCGCTGTTGGGGCAGAATGTCGGCGGTGATTTAAAGGCCGGTTTTACGCGTTTTGACGGTGAGCCAACACTCCAGCTGCGGCTACCGAACAAGCGTGCCTGGGCGACGGTAAGTCATGCATCGGACCGAGAAGGCTTTAAGATCTGGGAAGACAGGGTAAACGAAGGGCTGTTATATGTAGGGTATGCGCCTTACGATGAAGATGGCGAAGGCTTTTTCTCCAAGCTTGCATTTTGGAGCGACGGAGAAGCGCTTCCAAACAAAGCACCTTATTCAATGGAGCAGTTGCTCTCCAATTTAAAAAATTCAGCGACAGTAAAAGCACGCTTTTCTGAGATACCCGGTGTAAAGTTTTCGGCCGAAAGCCTGAAAGACCCAATGGGCTACCTGATCGTTTTACATGAGCAGGGTGAGTACGTGCTGGTAAACATTCGTGATACTCGCGGCGAGCGCTTGCCCGATGCCCATGCAAAAGAGTTTCTCAGGCTACTGCGCAAGAATTTAATTTAGTGCATTTCGCCGTCCTTGGAAGCGGGAGCAAGGGTAACTCAACCCTCATCCGGGCAGGTGAAACTCTGCTGCTGCTGGACTGCGGCTTTACTGTAAAAGAGTTGGAGCAACGCCTGCTCCAGCTAGAGGTGAATGCTTCGCAGCTTAATGCCGTATTGCTCACTCATGAACACAGCGATCACTGTAAAGGCCTGGGTGCCTTAGCGAGAAAATACCGATTGCCGGTATACATGACCGCAGGTACGTTTCTAAGCCGCGATTATGGCAAAATAGAAAACCTAAAGCTGATCCATGGCTACCAGAGCTTTTCTATCGCCGACACACACATTACCCCTGTGGCAGTTCCCCATGATTCCCGCGAGCCCGCGCAGTTTGTTTTTAGTTACGCAGGTAAAACTCTCGGTGTGCTCACTGATCTTGGGCATATCACTCCTCATGTGGAGCAAGCTTATGCTCAATGTGACGCGCTCTTGCTTGAAGCCAACCACGATGTCGACATGTTAGCTCAAGGCCCTTACCCCTACAGTTTAAAAGCGCGGGTGGGCGGTAGTTGGGGGCACCTGAATAATCAGCAAGCTGCAAAGCTGCTGGCAAACATTTCTCTGGAGCAGCTGCAGCTTCTAGTGCTGGGCCATATCAGTGAAAACAACAATTGTCCTCGTCTGGTAGAGGCTTTATTTCAAAAAACGCCGCTCGAGGGTGCAAGCCTGCGCATCGCAGAGCAAGATCGTGTTTCCGAGTGGTTTGTTGTTGGGTAGCAAAGGTGTTACCGGGGTAACAATTAAGGGGTCAATGCTCTGAAAATCTGAGGTATTTGGCGTAGTATTTAATGTGGCTTTAGCGCTTCAGCAGGCGTTTTTTTTGGATTGTTGGCGAAGTGAGCAAATACTTCTCTCGCAAGCGTTATAAATGATTGACTTCTGAACTTTTCCACATGACGTTACCAAATGCTACGGGGTGTCGATTTTTTTTGCGGTTTTTTCAATGCATGCTTTATAAAACATATAAGTCTTTGATTTTAAACGTTTATTTCAAATTGGTTAAATCGCCATCAAGATGTGGATACGCCACAAGATATGCTGGATTAGAGCGTGTTTAAAGAGTTTTACCACAGAGTTATCCACAGCTTTTGTGGATAAAATCGTGAGCCCATATGCGCCGGGATTCAATGCTAATGCTTTAGGTGAGCTAGTATTTCGAAAGGCTAAATGTGGCGCGATGAACTAAGCTTATTGCTAGGACAACAACCGGTCAGCGAGGAGACCCATTACGTGGATGACAGGCGAAGATTTGAGCGCAAGGCGACATCAATCCGGGCGGAAATCACCCATCCGGCATTTGGCACAATCATTGGTTTTACAAGAGATATTTCCGATGGCGGTGCGCAAGTGAGTATCGAGCGTCACCCTGCGCCGCCGGTAGGCACCGTGGTATCGGTGAAATTCCGTAAAGTAGTAGGCCCCATTAATGAGGAGCCTGTTTCCATGAGGGTAATGCATAGTAACCGAAGCACTATAGGGCTTATGTTCGTTCCGAGCTAACTGTCTTTATTTTTGGCAGTGTTTGGGAAGCTGAAGTTCCAACGACGGTTTTACGAGTGCAAGTGTCGTTTCGCAGTGAAGCTCTGTGTTACCTTTCAGATTGACCAGCTCCAGTTCAGGTAACTGTGCCAGCAGGCTAACATCCAGCAGTTTGTTGTTGCTCAGGTCGATATGCTTCAACTTTTCCAGCTTCGCAATTTCGCTAATATTTTCAATCTGATTATGTGAGAGCCCCAGGCTTTCCAGCTGATGGAAAATACTTAGCCCACTCAAATTGATAATTTCTCCCGGCCCACATTGAAGCTGTAGCAACTGGCCGGCTGCGGTAATATTGGATTCTGCGGCAACTGCTTTGGCACATAAGGTCAGAGCGGCGTCAGCAAAGCTCAAGGAGCGGCGAAACTTGGTGGGGTCGTAAACGGTCCGATCATTGACAGTGAACTCATAGTTGCTGCAGCCCGAGAGATAGAAGAGTACAAGTACTGTAATCAGTGATGGTAAACGCATTTGTAAAGTGGCCTTTGGCGTAAAATTGCTGTTTGCTTGGCTATTGTAATTCAACAAAGCTTTCCCGTTGTAAATAAACCTTTAAAGGAGGTAATAATGCTTAGATTGGCCATAGTCGTCGTGGTTCTACTATTTACCTATGGATGTACCAGTACCGACCCGTACACAGGCGAACAAAAAGCCAGTAATACTGCTGCAGGTGCTGGCATAGGAGCCGTAACTGGCGCGGTGATTGGCGCGGCCACATCCAGTAAAAAGGATCGTGAAAAAGCCATTTTAACAGGCGCGGCTGCAGGAGCGGCTGTGGGTGGCGGAATTGGTTACTACATGGACAGGCAGGAGGCCAAGCTGCGTGAAGAGCTTCAGGGCACTGGAGTGCAGGTACGCCGTGAAGGTAACACCATTAATCTGGTTATGCCTGGGAATATCACCTTTGATTCCTCCAGCTACAATATTCGCTCCCAGTTCTATCCTGTGCTGAATTCGCTGGTTAAAGTTCTGGCCGAATTTAACAAAACCAGCATTGTGATCTCGGGCCACACAGATTCAACAGGTTCGATGGAGCTAAACCAAACCCTGAGCGAGCAGCGTGCAGACAGTGTGGGTAACTACCTTATTCAAAAGCAGGTGGCTCGCGGGCGTGTGCACACGGTTGGCTATGGTTTTCGTTACCCTCTTGCTTCCAATAACAGTGTCGAAGGGCGTCAGCAAAACCGCCGTGTTGAGCTAAAGCTAGAACCCTTAGAGTAATTCTCCGTTCCGGGAGCTGCGATCCAGTAGCTCCCGACTTCCTCTCTACCGTTTACATACCTGCCTGCTAAAAAATTAGCATATAGTGCTTGCGCACACTACTTCCTTCTGCTAAATTTTTAGCATAGTGCTACAAAAGCAGCACGCCCACAAGATTTAACAAAGTAGCTGGAGCTGTTATGCCCCCATTATCTCATCAACACCTCAGCCGCAGAGAGCGTCAGATTATGGACGTTTTGTTCGAGTGCGGCGAAGCCTCTGCGCACCAAGTGCAGAAGAAAATACCCGAGCCCCCCAGTTACTCAGCGGTGCGTGCGTTAATAGCTCGCCTGCTTGAAAAAGAGCTTGTTAGCTTTCGGCAAGAGGGGGCCAAGTACATTTACTATCCTACGGTTTCCCAGAAAAAAGCCAGTCAGTCGGCGGTGGAGCGCATGATTAAAACCTTTTTTAAAGGTTCTCGCTTTAAAGCCATGAACGCTCTGTTGGATTCTGAAGCAAATGATCTTTCTGGGCAGGAAATCGAAGAGCTGGAGAGAAATATCGCGCGCATCAAATCTTTAAGAAAAGGTGGTGGTGAAAAATGATTGAACTGGACCTGCTACATATTTTCAGTAATTTCTGGCTTTATCCGACTCTCGGCTTGTCCATTGTGCTGATGCTTGTACAGCGTCCCTCATTTCAATCTGCCGCTAACTTTCATATTTTTCTTACAGCTGCTTTGTTTGTGGTTGTACTGGCTACCTTGATGATTCCAATCCTTCCAACCTGGCAGTTGTCCATTGCACCAAAGTGGCTGGTGGAGGCAACACAGTTCCCGCTGTACATCGCAAAATCAGACAGTGGGCTATGGATTCTCTATGGCTCTGCCGCTGTATATCTTCTGGGTGTTAGCTGGATACTTAGTTACACCTTGTTGGGAATCCTGGAGGTTAAGCGTTTAAGCCGCGAGGCCCATGCACCGGGGCAGGAGTTTCATGAACGTTTACAAGATATTGATAGCAAACTGCAATCGTTATTCGCGCCAGGTAAAAAAGTAAGGGTGCTTGTTTCTGGGGATATTCAATCTCCATTTGTTTGGAAAGCAAAGCGCCCCGTAATTTTATTACCCAAGGCCAGTGTCGATTGGAGCGATGATCGCTTAGAGCGCGTATTGGCTCATGAATATGCTCATATAGAACGTAGTGACTGGTTATACAAATTACTCGCCAGAGTTGCGGTGTCGCTGTGTTGGTTTATACCGGTTGTTTGGTTTGTGAGCCTCAAGATAGATTGGTATGCAGAGCTTGCTTGTGATGATCGAGTGGTGCAACTGCTTGATTGTCGGGGAGAGTATGCTGACGATTTAATGGCGCTGGCCACGGATGTCAGGCATTCGGTATTTGCGCTGAGTTACCTGCGAGGGTCAGAGCTCTACCTAAGGATATCGATGGTGCTTGATCCGTGCAGACAAAAAAATAAATTCAGCCTATGGCAACGCTGCTTGCTTATTGGCTTGCTTGTTACAGTGTTTTTACCTCTGGCATCCAGTCGTCTGCAAGCAAGTTCCGTCTATGAAAATATTTTCGATTTGGGCGTTTATCCTGAGCCATCCAGTGTTCCATTATTGGTGGTGCCCAAAAACTCCCCTCTAGCAAGTAATGAAACGCGGCTGCGTTGGCTGGAGAGACAATTGCAGTTGGAAAATGTCGAGCATAAACAGAAAAAAACTAACGATACTTCATTGGAACAGCAGCAAAAAACGCGTCAACTACTGGCAGCGGAATTAAATAAAGCCTACCAGAGCGCTATTAAGGATGAATCCGCCTTTCGTTCAACAGAAGCTTTGCTGGTGCTGCACCGTGAAATTAAAAACCGTGAGCTGGAGGGTTTTGGAACTGCCGATTACAAGCCCGAAGAAGCTATCTCCACTCCGAATATTGCCATCAAGGGCTATATCCCAACACAGGTTGTAACGCCTGAATACCCCAGGCTTGCGCTTAAGCGAAATATTACTGGCCGCGTGGTAGTTCAGTTTGATGTTGATGAAAATGGTTATGTGCAAAAACCAAGAATACTGAGTGCGCGACCCACAAGCATATTCGATCAGGCTGTTTTAAAGGCTATTAAAGAATTCCGTTTTACGCCGCTTACCATGGGTGATAAACCGGTGATAACAAAAAATGTAACTGAAACATTTATTTTTACGATAAAAGGCACTGCTGACGATAAACCACAACGAGGAGCCTAGCATGACAACACAAACCTTTACGTCGTCAGTAATATCAGCAAGCGAGATAAAAGACTCGGTATTAACGCGGGTACTAAGCGTTATCCCAATGGCCATGATAATAACGGCAAGTATATTTATTCTTATGGAGCGTTTAGTGCACATGGCGGACGCACCTCTGGATGACAGTACCGATGTGATTTTTCCTCAGGTTGTCTGGGAAGATACGGAAATTGAAACCCGTAAGGAGGAAAAAATTGAGAAGCCGCCCGAGCCTATGGAACAGCCTGAGGTGTTGGAGCGAGAAGCAAATGTGGAGGAAGGCGTAGACATCACTCTTCCTCCTTCCGGGTTTACGCCAGAGAAGGTGACCGGGTACCAGGTTGCCTACAACTCGAGTTTGCCAGTAGCCCAATACATGGGCGTTGCAAAGTATCCCACACGTGCTTTAAATCGATCGGTTGAGGGCTTCGTTGATGTACTGTTTGATGTGACGGAATTTGGCGCAACCGATAATGTTCGCGTTCTCTATGCAGAACCTGAAGGTTTTTTTGAAAAAGCTGCGCTGCAGGCTGTGTCGCGCTGGCGCTTTCAGCCAAAAATGGAAGAAGATAAGCCTGTGCGCTTTGAAGGCATGAAGAACCGAATTCGCTTTCAATTGGAAAACAGCTAGTTATAGCGGCCAAATTTCTGCGAGTCAGCAGTGCCCTTTAGGTGCTCTTTATAGAGCACCGTTTTTTCTCAGAAGGGTAACTGGTATATTTTTATGAGGCGACGCCCAAGGGGGATACATGAAATTACGAGTAAAATCGGCGGAGAATTCCAACCACATAGATCTTACACCCATGCTCGATGTTGTATTTATTATGTTTATTTTTTTTATTGTTACCGCCAGCTTTGTAAAAGAGAAAGCATTGACGATGGCTGGGCAAGCTGAGGTGGAGGGGCCGCAAAGTGAACACGCTGCGCTACTTTTTTCCGTGGATAGTACTAACCAAATTACCATGGAAGGCAGGCAGGTCGATGTACGTTCTTTACGCTCTATCATTGCTCAACGACGAGCGATAAACCCCGGTGCTACCAGTGTGATACTCCGCGCACATGAAGTCGCCTCGGTAGACAGTTATATGGCTGTGTTGGATGCAGCGCGGCAGGAAAATATAGATCAGATAGCCCTAAGCACTTATTATGAGTAAATGATGACTGTAAGCGTTAAAGTCGAAGATGGCAGTAAATTAGAGCTCGCTCAAAACCTGGCCAGTGTTCTCGGTGTTCCTCTGGCGGAGGCTGAAGAATGTCATTCGGAATACCAAGTGGTTTTTTCAACTGAGAAAACCACATTACGTCGTTATGCTAAAGGTAAGTCTATAGAGAGTTATGTGGACTTTGTGTCTGGAGCAAAGGCACACCGAAGGAAGTTTGGCGGCGGTAAGGGCCAATTGATAGCAAAGGCCGTGGGGCTGAATAAAGCCTCCCGGCTTCGTATTCTTGACGCAACGGCAGGCATGGGAGGAGATGCTTTCGTACTGGCATCCCTCGGGTGTTCCGTGACGATGGCAGAGCGCTCTCCTATCGTTTATGAATTACTAAGGGACGGTTTATCTCGCGCTGGGGAATATGCAGAGCATTCAGACCCGGAGCTACTGACCATTATTAAAAGAATGCATTTGCTTGCATCAGATAGCCTGGAGCTAAGGAGTGAGCGCTTGTGCGATTCACCGCAAGTGGTCTATCTGGACCCAATGTTCCCGCTAAGAACCAAGTCAGCTGAGGTGAAAAAGGAGATGCGTTTTTTTCATGATCTGGTGGGTGCGGATGATGATTCTGATTCTCTACTGGAAGTGGCTCTGAACCTGGCTGAAAATCGTGTGGTGGTGAAACGGCCAAAAACTGCGTCATTCCTGGCTGGCAAAGAGCCCGATTATCAGCTGGCGGGCAAGTCCAATCGATTTGATATCTATCCAATTAAAGCATTTGAAAAATAATATAGCCGCTTGCTAATAGCCTGGGGTTGAAGGTTTTTATTCTTCAATCTATTTGATGTAAGAGGGCTTCGCTAAAGCGCTCTCAAACTTCGCACCGTACTTACTTGTCTCGAAAAAATTTTAGTGCTCTGGAAATCAGCATGCGTATGTGTGCAAGCATGGCAACAGTAAACCCGCCAATAGCGATAAGCAGCCCCAGCAATACTATCAACTCCTGCTTGGCTGATGGTGGAAGCGTTGTGTTGGCCAGGTAAACAATTATTAAGCCAACAGCAAAAAAAATAGCCCCAGATCGAAATTGCTTAAATGTTTGAGACAGCGGAGCGCTGTAGTGGGCACTGAGAAGTGATTTTATGTTCTCTTTGTTAAACTTGTTTAGCTTTAAAGCCATCGCGCAGCTGCTTTATCATCTGAAGATTTTGCTTCAACCCAGTGCTCTCCTTCCTTTTTCCAAAAGGGAGCCTCTGATTTTAGTATGTCCATGATAAACTGGGCGGCCGAAAATGCATCACTGCGATGCTTACTGCTAACACCAACCAATACAATTTGATCGCCCGACAGTAATTCGCCGACACGATGTATAATTGTGGTTTCTAATAAGCGCCAGCGTTGTCGTGCTTCTTGCTCGATTTTTTTCAACACTTTTTCCGTCATACCAGGGTAATGTTGTAGAAGCATACTTTCGTTAACTCTACCCTTATTGAAGTCACGTACCAAGCCAACAAAAGTGACTATCGCGCCGCTTTCTCCCTTTTTTATAAGCTTATGGTATTCGGCGGTGAGGTCGAAGTCCTCTTTTTGAACTCTAATCATTTCAGCCGCCGGTTACGGGAGGGAAAAAAGCAATTTCGTCTCCAGGGTTTAGTTGGATGTCTTCCCCCTGCTGTACTTCCTGGTTTACTGCACAGAGAATGTTGGAGGCTTGCAAACGATTTTTCCACTGTTCTCCACGGGCCGATAAGAGTTTTTTCAGCGAGCTCACATGGAAGGGTACGCGGGGAATTGTGAGATGCTCTTCAGCAATGCCGAACTCCTCACCCAGGCTGGCGAAATAAAGAACTTTGATAGAATTAATGTCACTCATTGGCTATCCAGTCCCCAGACTTGCCTCCGGTTTTGAGTAGTAATTTTGTTTCGCTGATCACCATACCTTTATCTACAGCTTTGCACATATCATAAATGGTAAGGGCTGCTATGCTCGCTGCAGTAAGGGCTTCCATTTCTACGCCGGTTTTACCGTCTAGCTGGCAGCTTGCCACAATGTTTATACAGCTATGCTCTTGGTCTGCTTCTAAATCGACGCTTATTTTTGTGAGCATGAGGGGGTGGCAAAGAGGAATAAGGTCGCTGCATTTTTTTGCCGCCTGAATGCCCGCAATACGAGCCACGGCCAACACGTCGCCTTTTTTGTGTTTGTTTTCGGTAATCATGCTGAGCGTGGAGGCTTGCATAATTACTTTGCTGCTGGCGGTAGCTACTCGGTGAGTATGGGCTTTGTTGCCCACGTCAACCATATGGGCTTCGCCTTTTTCATTGATATGGCTGAGGGTTTTCATCGCATAAGTTTCAAGAGAATTTGGTGGTAGATATCGCTTAAGGTATCCAGGTCTTGCGCTTTAACGCATTCATCTATCTGGTGGATGGTGGCATTCACTGGCCCCAGTTCCAGTACCTGGGCACCGGTGGGCGCAATAAATCTGCCGTCTGAAGTACCGCCTGCGGTTGATAGTTGCGTATCTCGCTTGGCGACATTTTTTATGGCCTTAACCGCGGCTTCCACCAGCTCTCCGGCGGAGGTTAAGAAGGGTTGCCCTGATAGGTGCCACTTGGTGGTGTAGTCCAGATGGTGTTTGTTGAGTATTTCTTCTGTACGGCGCATTAAATCTTCGGCGGTATTTTCCGTGGAAAAACGGAAGTTAAAAACAATATGTGCTTCGCCAGGAATAACATTAGTTGCCCCTGTGCCGCAGTTAAAATTTGAAATTTGAAAGCTGGTAGCGGGGAAAAACGCATTTCCTTCGTCCCATCGCTCGCTTGTCAGTTCAGCCAGAGCGGGAGCAACTTTATGGATGGGGTTTTCTGCCAATTGGGGATAAGCGACGTGCCCCTGTATACCTTTAACGGTAAGTTCGCAGCCGAGTGAGCCCCTGCGTCCATTTTTTATCACATCGCCAACGCTCTTGCTGCTTGAGGGTTCTCCCACAAGGCACCATTTTATTTTTTCTTCCCGCTGTTCCAGCCACTCCACCACTTTTACGGTTCCGTTTTTGGCAATACCTTCTTCATCGCTGGTAATCAAAAAGGCAATGCGGCCACTCAGGATGGGTTTGTCGGCGAGAAAGTTTTCACAGGCGGTTATCATTGCCGCCAGGCTACCTTTCATATCCGCGGTACCGCGGCCGTAGAGCATGCCATCTTTTAGTGTGGGTTCAAAAGGTGGTGAACTCCACTGCTCGCTGTCTCCGGTTGGCACAACGTCGGTGTGCCCGGCAAATGCAAATATTGGCCCGGAGTCCCCATATATCGCCCAAAAATTATCCACGTCCTCAAAACGTAAATGATGAATTTTAAACCCGAGCGCGCTGAGCCGTTTAGTCATTAATAACTGGCAGCCCTCATCGTCAGGGGTAACAGATTGGCGACGAATTAAGTCGCAGGTGAGTTCTAGCGTTGGGCTTGACATCAGATAACGGTTCGCTTGGTCTTAACGCGCCCCCCGACCTTAAGCCGGGGTAAGCGGGGAGGGTTGCTTAGTTGTTTTTGTGCAGCTCTTCATTAAGGGCTATGGCTGATTTATTGGTTTTACACTCAACCATGCCGCTTAAGGAGTTGCGACGGAATAGCAAATCATTTTTGCCTGCAAGATCACGGGCTTTAACATGTTCTACCAGTTTGTTTTGATCGTCCAGTAGGGCGAGCTTTGTTCCGGCAGTAATATAGAGGCCGGATTCAACAATACAGCGATCTCCAAGAGGGATTCCGGTACCGGCATTTGCACCAATCAGGCTTTCTTTGCCAACGGAAATTATGATGTTGCCTCCACCAGAGAGAGTGCCCATTGTTGAGCAGCCACCGCCCAGGTCTGAGCCCTCACCAACTGTTACGCCTGCAGATATTCTGCCTTCGATCATGCTGGTGCCCATGGTGCCGGCATTAAAGTTAACGAAGCCTTCGTGCATGACGGTTGTTCCTTCGCCAATATAGGCTCCCAGGCGAACACGGGCTGTATCCGCGATGCGCACGCCTTTTGGTACAACGTAATTGGTCATTTTGGGAAATTTATCGACGCAGTGAACATCAAGCACTTTACCGTCGAGGCGCGCTTGAAGTTGGCGTGGTGGTAGCTCTTCAATATCGACCGCGCCAACATTGGTCCAGGCAACGTTAGGTAGAATACCAAATAATCCGCTGAGGTTTGTGCCATGCGGCTTCACCATACGGTGAGAAATTAAGTGTAACTTCAAGTAAGCTTCAGGTACTGATCCAGGCTGGCTATCGGTTTCAAGCAGGGTGGCAACCAAGGGGCGGGTGCTCAGCTTAAAGGTGCTGCACAATTGAGATAAGTCTTCCGCTCCAGCCTCGTATAAAGCGTGGCTGAGGGTATTGATTTTGTCGAAACGTATTTCGATTGCCTGGTTTCCACCCGTGTAGTCCAGTGCTTCGGAAAATGCTTTGCAAATTTCTTCTGATGGGTTTAACAGCGGCTCTGGATAAAAGACTTCTAGCCATTCATCCTTGCTGTTCTGGGTGCCTATTCCCAGTCCAAGACTGTAGAGTTTGGTCATTGTTGTTTTCCTGGTATTGATTAAGTGTTTGCTATGGGCTCCAGCGAAGTGCTAGAAGCTGCTATGTCAGTTGGCTGTAGTTCTCTTCGCTAAAGCCGACAAGTAAAGTCTCGCCGGTGTCTAACACTGGGCGCTTGATCAGGGTCGGGTTTGCCAGGGTGATCGCCAAAGCCTTACCCGCAAGAACTTTTTGTTTATCTATATCGTCGAGTTGTTTCCAGGTGGTGCTGCGCTTGTTAATGACTTGCTCAACCCCCAAAGTTGTCAGCCACGAAGACAAGGTTTTTTGATCCAAGCCGTGGTCTCGGAAATCGTGAAAAACATAGGCCAGATTATGTTTATCAAGCCACTTTCGTGCTTTCTTAACAGAATCGCAGTTTTTAATGCCGTACAGAGTTAGAGTCATCGTTTGAAGAGTGGTCTTTTTGAGGCTGGATTGAGTTTCAAAGGATACCAAAATCTGCCTATGGATTCACCATTGGCGTCCATAAACAGTGTTATCCCCCAGTGTTGCGGTATAGAATTCGCGGCGATTAATTTCACCCTTAATTCGAGCATTCAACTTAAGCTTAAGGATCCACCCATGGAAGTGCGAAACTTTGTAACCCGGCTAGTTATTGTAGCCTGTCTTTCTATCTGGCTAGTGCCCGCAATGGCTGCTGAAGCCGTTGATGATGTTGCCGCCGAGTCGACACAGCCAGTATCTCCGGTAGTTCCAGAGCAGAAGGAAGAGCTGGATCCCGCCAAGCAGCACATTTTGGATGGCGTGGCGCGCATCAAAGAGAGGGCGGAGGGTTTAAGGGGGCTGGACAAGGCCTATGCGGAGGCAAGTGGTGAGGCGCGCGAGTCTATTATGTTGCAACGATTGGACCGCTACGACCTCTTGGTATCGGAGCTAAGGGAGTTTAGTTCGCTGGCAAGTGCTTATCGAGAAGAAGGTGGCGACATACAGACGCTGCTGGCGGCTTTTCGTGACAAGCTCCTGACCACCGGAAAAAAACTAAGAGCGGATATTGATGCTTACCGTGAGCGCTTCAAGCAAAATGGTGAAGATCGAGACACTCAAACCTCGGACGGTCTGAAAGACCATATCTTTGACAGCCGCTTGCTGGATATGAGTTACAGCTTGTTGTCGGAATACGTCGATGTTGTAGAAAGTATTGGCTACGATGCCGGTTTGTCGCGTGATTATCTCACTCAAAACCTACCTCGAAGATTAGAGTCTCTGGCAGGCCAACTGCGCTTGAATACGCAGCGAGAGTCGGAGAGGAAAAAAAGCCTCGCCGTAAAAAAAGGAGACGCAGAGCTTGAGGAGACGCTTCGCCTTATTGGAGAAAAGCAAGAAGCCGATACTAAGAGTTTGCAGCTCACCATATCGATCGCTGGGAAATACGGTATAGAGGTGGCCGATTATAGAAAGCTTATTGTCCAGGCAACTGGAGAATTGAGCGCTGAAATGCTCGATATGAACGTAATACACGATCTGTTCCGCGAGTGGTGGCTAAATGCAAAGCATTCCATACAGTCAAATATTACCAATATTTTCTTTAAGGCTGTGGTATTTATTCTGATTTTACTGTTGTTCAAAGGGCTTGCTGCTTTGGCGCGACGCGTGATTTTGAGTAGTGTTAAGTCAGCCAAAGTTAATCTTTCTGTACTGATGCAAGAAATGCTGCTGTCCATGACTTCCCGCATAATTATGATGTTGGGCTTATTGGTAGCATTAGCGCAAATGGGGGTTTCCCTGGGCCCGGTTCTTGCGGGTATGGGGGTAGTGGGCTTTGTTGTTGGTTTTGCCTTACAAGACACGTTGGGCAATTTTGCTGCGGGGGTTATGATTCTTATGTATCGCCCTTATGACGTTGGTGACTTTGTTGAAGCTTCCGGTGTTTTTGGCAAGGTTAAAAGTATGAACTTAGTGTCGACCACCATTCTTACCATTGATAATCAGACCTTGATAATACCCAATAATAAAATTTGGGGAGATGTGATAAAAAATGTTACCGCACAGAAAGTGCGGCGAGTGGATATGACCTTTGGCATTGGCTATCGTGATGATATCCCTCATGCTGAGCGCGTTTTGGGTGATATTCTTGAGAAGCATGAAAAAGTACTTTCCAGCCCGGAGCCGATAGTTAAACTGCATCTGCTGGGTGAATCCTCGGTTGATTTCGTGGTGCGGCCATGGGCGAAAACCGAAGACTACTGGGACGTATACTGGGATGTGACGCGCGAAGTTAAAATGCGTTTTGATGCTGAAGGTATTTCGATACCTTTCCCTCAGCGAGATGTCCATCTACACAAAACCGCGAGCGAATAAAAAGTAGTAGGCCCGGATAGTGTGTCGGCAAGCTCTTGATGTAACGGAAGTAAGGGCGAGTGTCGTTATATTCAGAGAGGCCGAGCCTTGCACTAAACGCGTTTCGTTTATAGCAATGTGCGGGCTAGCTTGTCAGGCCTTTTTAGTAATCTTTGGCGTTTTTCGCTTGGGGTAACAGGTGGTGCAGATGGGGCAGATGGTCCCATCGCAGCCGCGCGCACTGCAATACTCCCTGCCATAGTAGATAATTTGAAGGTGGAGTTCGTTCCACTTTTCTTTAGGGAAAAGTTTTTTAAGGTCCTTCTCTGTCTGCGCTACGTTTTTTCCGTTACTTAAACCCCAGCGTTGAGCCAGTCGGTGAATGTGGGTGTCTACTGGAAAGGCTGGCTCGCCAAAAGCTTGGGCCATTACCACGCTGGCCGTTTTATGGCCGACGCCGGGAAGCCGTTCCAGTGCTTCCATATCTGCAGGTACTTGCCCTTCATGTTCTTCAATTAATATTTCAGACAGCCTTTTAATCGCCTTGGATTTTTGTGGGGATAGCCCACAGGGGCGAATTATGGCTTTAATGGCTTCCACCTCTTTGCTGGCCATGTCCACACAGTTATCTGCCAGCTGCCAGAGTGAGGGGGTTACCTGGTTGACTCTTTCATCGGTGCATTGCGCAGAAAGCAGCACCGCAACCAACAAAGTGTAAGGATCTTTGTGATCAAGGGGAATGGGTGGCTCTGGGTATAGGCGCTGTAGTTCTTTAAGAATATAGTGGGCGCGTTCTTTTTTTAACATTTTCTGCTAATTACCCGCCCCACAGAACTCACGAATGCGAAGTGCCGCTTGTTCGCATTCATCCAGTGAGGCTACCAAGGCCATTCGCACACGCTGCTTGCCGGGGTTACCCTCGAGGGTCTCTCTGGCTAAAAAGCTGCCCGGCAGAACGGTAATATTTTTTTCCGCATAAAGCTTCTGCGCAAATTCCGTATCGCTTTGGGCGGTCTCAGGCCACAAATAAAAGCCGGCGTCAGGTTTTTCAAGTGCCAGGCAGCCATCCAGAATGTGCAGCACGCGTTCAAATTTTTCACGATAGGCGCTTCGGTTTGCCAGAACGTGGGTTTCATCGTTCCAGACGGCGATACTGGCGAGTTGTGTGGGTATAGGCATAGCGCAGCCATGGTAGGTGCGATATTTAAAAAACGTGTTGATAAGGTTTTTGTCGCCAGCAACAAAGCCAGATCTTAGCCCGGGTAAATTGGAGCGTTTTGATAGGCTGTGAAAAACCAGGCAGTTTTTGAAGTCGCAAATATCCATTTCTGCGCAAGCTTGGAGTAAGCCCGCAGGCGGAGATTGTTCATCGAAATATAATTCTGAATAGCATTCGTCGCTGGCGATAATAAAGTCATGCTGTTCGGACAGGGCAATAAGCTCTTTCAGCTTCTCTAGTGGTAGCACTGCGCCAGTAGGGTTGCCGGGCGTGCAGAGGTAGAGAAGCTGGCATTGCTGCCAGGTCTTTTCATCCACCTGCGAAAAATCCGGGTGGAAGTTGTTTTCTTTTGTACAGTTTAAAAACACCGGCTCGGCACCTGCCAGCAAAGCCGCACCCTCATATATCTGATAAAAGGGGTTCGGCATTAACACCTTTGCATCTTTTTGGCTGCTGTCTATGCAAGCCTGAGCTATAGCAAACAGGGCTTCACGGGTTCCATTGACTGGCAGTACGTTTTCGTTGGCATCTACAATTTTTGCTGGTAGCTTAAATCGCCTTTCCAGCCAGCCTGCAATGGCCTCTCGCAGCTCACTCAGGCCTTTGGTGGTAGGGTAATTTGCAAGTCTATCCAGGTTTTCTGATAGGGTTTTTAATACAAAGCCTGGTGGCAGATGCTTGGGTTCGCCAATGGAGAGCGCAATGTGTGTTAGCTGCTCTGGTGGCACTACACCGCTTTTTAATTGTTGTAGTTTTTCAAAAGGGTAGGCTTGAAGCCTGGTTAATAGTGGGTTCATAAAATTTTATGGCTCAGGAGGCTAGCTCTTGTTCAACTCGCTGATCGAGGCGCGCGCAAATTTCTTTTTGCAGGCGATTGCACTGCTCTGCATCGCTGAGGGCGTTGCCATTGACGTCTGTAATGAAAAATACGTCCTCTACTCGCTCGCCTAGAGTGGAAATTTTTGCGTTTTGCAATTGAATGTTTTGCTCCATAAAAATTTGCCCAATGGTCGCCAGTAAGCCAGTGCGATCCGGGCTGATGATTTCAAGCATGGTGTAGCCGCTGCTTATATCATTGGATATGCTCGTGCGCGTAGGTGTGCTGAACTGTTTTAGTGCGCGGGGGGTGCGGTGGCGAACGATCTCGGTGTACTGGTCCAGTAAGTTCAACTCATTGTGAAGAGCATTGACAATTTTTTTGTAGCGAGCGGGATTGTCCCCTATGGGTTGATCGTTGGCATCCAGTACGTAGAAAGTATCAACAGTGTAACCATCGCCAGAGACATAAATTTTCGCGTCTTGAATATTCAGTTGCAGTTGCGCCAAGGCATTGGCAACAGCGGTGAATATATTGGCCTGGTCTTTGGTACGAATAAAAATCTGGGTGGCCCCTTCAAACTCGGAGGCTGTGGTTTCGTGAATAAGAATAAGCGCTTTGTCTTCTTTGTGGTTGGCAATGGCTTCAGTTTGCCATGCGATATCCAGGTGAGATTCTCGAATAAAGTATTCGTCTCCAATTTCAGCCCAAATATTTTGCGCTGTTTCTTCACTGATACCCTTGGTTTCCAGTTTGGCTATCGCCATTTGCTGCCGCTCTTCGATCGTCTCCTGTTTGTCGATGGTATTTTCCAGGCCGCGCCGTAGCACGCGTTTGGTGTCCAGGTAGAGTTGACGCATCAGGCTGGCTCGCCAGGTATTCCAGATATCCGGGCTGGTGCCACACATGTCGGCGACGGTGAGGGTGTAAAGGTAGTCCAGGTAACGTTGATCACCCATTTCCAGGGCAAAGTCGTGAATAACTTCCGGGTCGGAGATGTCTTTTTTCTGTGATACGTAAGACATAAGCAGGTGCTTTTCCACTAGCCACGCAACCAGGCGTGTGTCCTTACCTCTCAAACCGTGTTGCTGACAAAAGGCGATAGCATCTTCAGCGCCAAGGGTGGAGTGGTCTCCACCGCGGCCTTTTGCGATATCGTGAAACAGCCCCGCTAGATATAGCAGCGGTATGTGCTGCCGTCTTTTCATAATGTGAGCTGCGATGGGAAATTGTTTTTCTGCTTGTGGAGACAAAAACAATGTGATGTTTTTAATCACCATCAGTGTGTGGGCATCTACCGTGTAGCGGTGGAACAGGTCGTGCTGCATTTGTCCGGTAATTTTGCCGAATGCAGGAATATAGCGACCAAGTACACCGTAGCGGTGCATGTGGCGAAGTTGAGTTGCCAGTGCATCATTCAGGTTGAACAGCGCCAGAAACGTTTTATGGTTCTCCGGGTTGGCCCGGAAGTTATCATCGATTAACCAGCGGCTTTCCCTTATCAAGCGGATGGTCGGTGCACGAACACCTTTTATTTGCGGGTTATTACCCATAATAATAAAAATTTCCAGCAAAGCGCCGGGTGTGTTTTCAAAAACAGTATCGTTCACGACTTCAATAAAATCGTCGTGAAGTTGGAAGCGTTCGTTAATGGGGGTGATTCGGTGTTTGCTTTTTCTTGCGTAGATAACTTCGTTTAAGTATTGCAGAAGCACATCGTTAAGCTCGCGCATGGCCATCACTGCACGATAGTAGTCGTGCATGAACTTTTCTACGCCCATGCGTAGATCATCGTCTTCATAGCCGAATATTTTTGCCAGTTCTCTCTGGTGTTCAAACAGCAATCTTTCTTCTGGTCGCCCAGCCAGCATGTGTATGCCATAGCGGACCTTCCATAAAAAGCCCTCAACATACTGCAGCGTGGCATATTCAAGCTCAGTAAAAAAATCTTTTCCGCCAAGCTTGCTTAGCGTGGGAACACCGAAAAAGCGCTTGGCAATCCAGTTAACTGTTTGAATGTCACGCAAGCCGCCGGGAGAGTTTTTTACGTTGGGCTCGAGGTTGTATTCGGTATTGTTGTGTTTTGCGTGCCTGCTCTTCTGCTCTTTAAATTTTGCGTCAAAAAATTTGTCTGCTGGCCACATATAGTCCGGGCCGGTTAGCACTTGCAGCTTGTCTCTCAACTTGTCGTTGCCGGCAAGGCGGCGCGCTTCTATTAGGTTGGTGGCAACGGTAATATCGGTTTTGGCGATATTCACACACTCTTTTAAGGTACGCACACTGCAGCCAATCTCAAGGCCAATATCCCAGAGAAAGGTAACCAGTTGTTGAAGCTGCTCGTTGTATTTTTTCTTGGTTTTGTTGTCGAGCAGAATGAGAATGTCAATATCGGACTTGGGGTGTAATTCGCCCCGGCCGTAGCCTCCTACGGCTATGAGCGCCACGTCGTTGTCCCAATTGTTGCGGTGCCAGGCATAGTGCAATATCAGGTCGATAAACGTAGCTCTCTCTTTTACCAGATAGCGTATATCGTCGCCTTCTTTAAACCGTCGTTCGAAATGCTCTGTCACACCCGAAATCGCATCTTTAAAAACGGCGATGGCCTCTGATTTTTTCAGGTCTGCACGAAAGCGGCGCTGATTAAAAAATATCGGTTGGCAGGGGTAGTAGGGCAAGCTGCCGGGCTTTTCCTGTTTGGTACGTCGAAACAGCATTAAAAGGATTCCTCGCGTCTTGCGGTGAGCACTTCAACGCCTTTTTCTGTTACAGCCAGTGTGTGCTCCCACTGCGCCGACAAGCGGCCATCGCGGGTTTCTACAGTCCAGCCGTCACCTTTGAGCTTGGTTTGGTGTTTGCCTGCATTGACCATGGGCTCGATGGTGAAGGTCATTCCTTCACACAGCTCCATGCCTGTTCCGGCGACGCCATAGTGCAAAACCTGCGGCTCCTCGTGGAACACCTTGCCAATGCCGTGGCCGCAGTAATCCCTCACAATAGAGTAATGGTTTTTTTCTGCGTGCTTTTGGATAACTTCGCCAATATCGCCTAAGCGAGCGCCGGGACGGACCTGCTCAATACCCATATACAGGCACTCCTGTGTGATCTTGCAGAGCCGTTCAGCATGGCTGGGCACCTGGCCCACCAGAAACATCTTACTGGTATCGCCGTGATAGCTGTCGACAATAACGGTTATATCAATGTTGACGATATCGCCGGACTTCAATTTCTTCTTTTCAGAGGGAATGCCGTGGCAGACCACCTGGTTAATGGAGGTGCAGATGGACTTGGGGAAACCCTTGTAATTTAACGGAGCAGGTATCGCTTTCTGAACTTGCGTTATGTAGTCGTGGCATATCTTATCCAGCTCTGCTGTGGATACGCCGGGTTTCACGTGCGCCTCTATCATTTCCAGTACTTCGGCTGCTGCGCGGCCGGCGATTCGCATTTTTTCAAGTTCTTCGGGCGTTTTCGGTGTTACAGCCATATGTACAGTTTCTTGATTGAGGAGCTAAATTACACGACAGGGCCTCTATGAAGTTTTAGCGCTTTGCTCTCGCGGAGGCTCTACTTCGGGAATTTGGCGCTTATCATTTTCAATGATGCTGTCGCAAAGGGCGTTTATTCTAAACCAATCCGAGTCAATCAGCACGGTATGACGATAATTGCTTCGAGGCGGGTTTAAGTTTTGTTGTTTCTGTGGTATAAAGCGCGCCCTGAATAAAGTGGTCCGTCATTTTGTTCAATACACCATTAAAACGTCGCACATATATCGACACACCTGCCTGGGTGCCCATTACCGTTATGTAAGGGGTTGGCTGGTGGGATATATGGAGGCCTAACCCGTATATAGGAAAATATTATGGCTACAGTAAGCATGCGAGATATGCTGCAAGCAGGTGTCCACTTTGGTCACCAAACTCGTTATTGGAACCCGAAAATGGGTCAATACATTTTCGGTTCACGCAACAAGATTCACATCATCAACCTGGAGCACACAGTTCCTGCGTTCAATGAGGCCCTGGCTGTCATTCAGAAGATGGCCAGCCAGAAGAAAAAAGTTCTATTTGTTGGTACCAAGCGTGCCGCTCAAAAAACCGTTAAAGAGCAGGCTGAGCGCGCAGGTATGCCGTACGTTAGCAATCGCTGGCTGGGCGGCATGCTCACCAACTACAAAACGATCCGCGCGTCCATTCGTCGTTTCCGCGAGCTGGAAACCCAGAGTCAGGACGGCACCTTTGAGAAGCTAACCAAAAAAGAAGCGCTTATGCGTACCCGTATGATGGGCAAGCTGGAGCTTTCCATTGGTGGTATTAAAGATATGGGCGGCCTGCCAGACGCAATGTTTGTGATTGATGTTGAGCACGAGCGTATCGCGATTCAAGAAGCCAATAAGCTCGGCATCCCCGTGATTGGGGTTGTTGATACCAATAGTGACCCAGTGGGTGTTGACTATGTAATTCCTGGCAACGACGACGCCATACGCGCTATTAAGCTCTACGTATCCGCTGCGGCCGATGCCTGCTTAGAGGGCGTGAACTCTACGTCTCCAGCCGGCGCTGCAGATGAGTTCGTTGAAGTTGAAGCAGTGCAAGCACCTGCAGAAAACGGCTAAGAACCCAGTCAGCAGTCACCCTATTTGGGGGCTGCTTGTCAGAATCACAAAAAAGGGGTTTATACCCCTTTTTTTAATTTAGATCGCACAATTGAGGACTTTAAAGATGGCAGTGACTGCTACTTTAGTAAAAGAACTTCGTGATCGTACCGGCCTCGGTATGATGGAGTGTAAAAAAGCGTTGGCTGAGACCGATGGCGACATCGATGCCGCAATTGAAAATCTTCGCAAGGCTTCCGGCCTGAAAGCTGCCAAAAAAGCAGACCGCACTGCTGCTGAAGGTGTTGTTGCTGCGAAAGTGGCAGACGATGGCAGTTACGGCGTACTGGTTGAAGTTAACAGCGAAACAGACTTTGTTGCTCGCGATGAAGGCTTCCTGGCTTTTGTCGCCAGCGTATTGGACAAGGCTTTTACGGGCAAGGTTGCTTCGCTTGAGGGGCTTGTGGATGAGCAAATGGAAAATGCCCGTCAGGCTCTGGTACAAAAAATTGGTGAGAATATCGGCATTCGCCGCGTAGAGTTGGTTGAAGCAGCTGACGGCGCAGTAGGTGCATACGTGCACTCAAATAATCGTATTGCTGTTTTGGTTGAGTTGAAGGGTGGCAGTGTTGAGTTAGCTAAGGATGTCGCTATGCACGTTGCGGCCGTTAGCCCTCAGGTCGTGAACCCGGCAGACATGCCTGAAGATGTCGTGAACCAAGAGAAAGACATCATCAAAGCGCAGCCCGATATGGAAGGCAAGCCAGAGCAGATCGTTGAGAAAATGATGACAGGCCGCATCAATAAGTTCCTGAAAGAGAACAGCTTGGTTGAGCAGCCCTTTGTGAAAGACCCTGAGACCACCGTTGGCAACCTCGTGAAAAAAGACGGAGCAGCTGTTGTTGCCTTCGTTCGCTTCGAGGTAGGGGAAGGCATAGAGAAGAAAGAAGAAGACTTTGCTGCCGAAGTTGCTGCGCAAGTGGCTGCATCAAAAGGCGCTTAACTAAAGCTATACCCGGCTAATCCTGCGGGATAAACGAAAAGCTTGGGGATATCAAAAAGGCGGGACTCAAATCCCGCCTTTTTTCTGTTACACTTCCGCGAATTTATTTTCCGGGGCATGCCCCGTTTAAACCTCTCAAACCGGCTCGGAGAACCCTATGGCAAGTGGACGCGATCGCAAATATAAACGCATTTTGTTGAAGTTGAGCGGTGAGCAGTTAATGGGGACAGAAGGATTCGGCATTGACCCTAAAGTGCTCGATAAAATGGCTCTGGAAATAGGTCAATTGGTGGGCATAGGCGTGCAAGTAGGTCTGGTGATTGGCGGCGGTAACTTGTTCCGCGGCGCAGCGCTAAGCGAAGCCGGCTTGGATCGTGTCACCGGTGACCACATGGGTATGCTGGCAACCGTGATGAATGCCTTGGCTATGCGAGATGCGCTTGAGCGATCCAATATTTCTTCTACGGTAATGTCTGCTATTCCCATGCACGGCGTGACTGATCAGTACGATCGCCGCAAAGCGCTTCGCTTGTTAGAGAATGGTGAGGTTGTTATTTTCTCTGCCGGTACCGGAAACCCCTTTTTTACCACAGATTCAGCAGCTTGCCTGCGTGCAATTGAAGTTGGCGCTGAGCTGGTGTTAAAGGCAACAAAAGTAGACGGCGTTTATACCGCCGACCCCGTTAAAGACCCAAGTGCCACCCGCTATACCCTGCTGAGTTACGACAAGGTGCTGCGGGACAAGCTAGGGGTTATGGACCTTACCGCCATTTGTTTGTGTCAGGATCACAACATGCCAGTGCGCGTGTTCAAAATGAGCAAACAGGGTGCCTTGTTGAATATCGTGGTGGGAGAGGATGAGGGTACCCTCATTAAAGACAGCGTTGAAAGTACTACAGTAGAGGCTTGAGTAAACATGATCAATGATATTAAAAAAGACGCCGAAGAGCGCATGAAAAAAAGCGTTGAAGTACTCGGAGTGAATTTCAATAAAATAAGAACGGGTCGCGCTCACCCCAGTATTTTGGATGGCGTGTCGGTTTCTTACTACGGTAACCCCACGCCTTTGGCGCAGGTTGCAAATGTTTCTGTGCTGGATGCGCGCACCTTATCCCTGAGCCCATGGGAAAAGAGCATGGTACCGGAAATAGAAAAGGCAATAATGAAGTCAGATTTGGGCTTAAACCCGGTGACTACTGGTGAACTGATACGTGTTCCAATGCCAGCGCTTACAGAAGAATCCCGTAAAGGTTATATCAAGCAGGCGCGAACCGAAGCCGAAAATGCGCGTATTTCCGTTAGAAATATTCGTCGAGATGCGGTTTCAAACGTGAAAGACCTGCTGAAAGAAAAAGAAATTGGTGAAGACGACGAGCGTCGTGCAGAAGTTGAAATACAGAAAATTACTGACAAATACATTGCAGAAGTGGACAAAGCGCTGGGCGTGAAAGAAAAGGATCTAATGGAGATCTGATTCCTGCCAGGGTCTAATTCTGCAACGCTTATGATAGTTACCGATACAATTAATCCTCATCCATTGAAGCATGTTGCCATCATCATGGATGGCAATAACCGCTGGGCCAAACTCCAGGGGCGGCAGGGTATTGCTGGTCACAAAGCCGGTGTTGAGAGAATACGTGATGTACTGCGAGCCTGTCAGGATCAAGGGGTGGAAGCGCTAACCCTCTTTGCTTTTAGTAGTGAAAACTGGCGGCGCCCTCCCAAAGAAGTTGAAGCTCTGATGGGGCTTTTCTATGCCTACCTGAAAAAAGAAGCACGCAAGCTCGCTGAGGAAAATGTTTCATTACGAGTCATCGGCAGCAGGAAGCGTTTCAGTAAAAAGCTCTTGCGTGCAATTGAAGAGGCTGAGGCCATTGCCTGTAGTGGGGAGGCCACCTTGGTGATTGCCGCTGACTACGGCGGTTGTTGGGATATCGCCCAGTCCGCGCAGAAGTTGGCGCAAAAAGTGGCCCTTGGGGAACTCGCGCCTGCTGATATCAGCGAGGACATGCTCAGCCAGCATATATCCACCGCTGATCTTCCTCCCCTGGATTTACTGATTCGTACCGGTGGGGAGCAGCGTATCAGCAACTTTTTATTGTGGCAGGCAGCTTACGCCGAGCTGTATTTTAGTGAATTACTTTGGCCTGAATTCGACGCATCTGCTCTTAGAGCAGCGGTGGACGATTATTATCGCCGTCAAAGGCGATTCGGCAAGACCGGCGACCAGGTTGCCAAAGAGGTTGTGCGTGCTTAAGCAACGTATCTATACAGCTCTTGCGCTGGTTGTGCCCTTTGTTGGCATTTTGTTTCTTGGCTCGTGGCAGCATTTTGCCTGGTTGGCGGGTTTGGTGTTGATCCTGTCTGCATGGGAGTGGGCTGGTTTATCCGGGCTTAAAGGGAATATCTCCCGTGCGCTTTTCACCTTGTTTATCGCTGCTACAGGCTTGTTACTGGCCTGGTTTTTTCAGTGGGCCGAGCAGTATCAAGACCTGCGCACGCTTTTTATTGCCGCGACCATTTGGTGGGCGATTGCTCTTCTTTGGGTGCAGGGCTATCCCTCCAGCGCGATCATCTGGGGCTCAACCCCCGTGCGCCTGCTCATGGGCTGCTTTGTGCTGGTTCCAGCCTGGTTAGCGCTGATGTTTCTCCGCGCAGAACCTGCCGGGGCATGGCTGGTGCTGATGGTGGTATTTACTGTTGCTGCTGCTGATATCGGTGCGTATTTTACTGGCCGGGCATTTGGTTCGCGCAAACTGGCCAAAGAGGTTAGCCCAGGCAAAACCTGGGAAGGCGTTGTGGGAGGCATGCTTTTCGCGCTTGCCATTGGTGCATTAGTCAACGTATTTTTCATCCACGGAAGCTGGCTTTCTCTTGTTGTGGTTATTCTTCCCACTGCCTTCGTATCTGTATTGGGTGACTTAGTGGAGAGCATGGTTAAACGTCATCAGGGCGTGAAAGACAGCGGTAAGCTATTGCCTGGGCATGGCGGTTTTATGGATCGAGTGGATGGTTTAGTGGCGGCTGCCCCCATATTCGCTCTGGCGGTAATGTCCACCCAATGGTCGGTGAGGGTGGTGGGTTGATGACTTTCACCACAAGCCCTTGCGGAACGGGATACTAGCCATGGGTGCCAATAATTTAACGGTACTTGGGTCTACTGGTTCCATTGGTGTCAGCACGCTGGATGTTATCCGTTCTCACCCGCAACGATTTCAGGTGTTTGCTTTAGGGGCCAACCTGCAAGTGGATCGTATGTTCGAGCAATGCATCGAATTTACGCCACAATACGCAGTGCTTCGAGATCACGCTGCGGCAAACACACTGAAGCAGCGGTTAAATGACGCCGGTTCGTCTACGGAAGTGCTTGCCGGTGATGAGGGCTTGATTGATATAGCCGGTGCTACAGACTCCCATACCGTTATGGCTGCGATTGTGGGTTCAGCTGGTCTGGATGCCACCTTGTCTGCCGTGCGGGCGGGTAAGCGGGTGCTCTTGGCCAACAAAGAATCTCTGGTGATGAGTGGTAAATTATTTACCGATGCGGTCAATGTTTCCGGTGCGGAGCTGCTTCCTATCGACAGTGAGCACAACGCCATATTTCAATGTTTGCCGCACGATTTCTCCAGCTTGAGTTCGGCGGGTATTCGCCGCATTCTGCTCACCGGGTCTGGTGGGCCATTTCGTGAAACACCTCTTGAGGAGCTTGCGAGTAAAACACCCGACCAGGCTTGCTCCCACCCCAATTGGTCTATGGGTAGAAAGATATCGGTGGATTCTGCCACCATGATGAACAAGGGCCTGGAGTTTATTGAGGCCTGCTGGTTGTTTAAGGCGCAGCCGAAAGATATAGAGGTTGTTATTCACCCTCAAAGTATCGTCCATTCAATGGTGGAATACCTGGATGGCTCCGTGCTTGCTCAAATGGGTATGCCGGATATGCGCACTCCCATCGCTAACTGCCTCGGCTGGCCAGAGCGGATTGAAACCAAGGTACCAAGTTTGGATTTTTACCAGTTGGGTCGGCTGGATTTCTCTGCGCCAGACTATCAGCGTTTTCCGGCGCTTCGCTTGTCTATGCATGCGATGGAATCGGCCTTGGATTACCCGGTTGCGCTGAATGCGGCGAACGAAATAGCGGTTGATGCCTTTTTGTCTGAAACAATTTGTTTCACGCAAATTGCTGAAATTATTGAAGAAACGTTAAACAATTGGCAATCCAGCGAACCAGACTCACTGGAAGCGGTCAAAGATTCCGACCTACGTGCAAGGCAATATGCGGCACAGCGAGTAAATAAGAGAAAGCTGCAGTGATAGAGACCTTAACTACCATTTTCTATTTTTTGATTGCCATCACTATTTTGGTGGCGGTGCACGAGTTTGGGCACTACTATGCCGCTCGCCGTTGCGGTGTGCGAGTTTTGCGCTTCTCCATCGGTTTTGGTACCCGTTTGCTCAAGTGGACCGATCGGCATGGTACCGAATTCGCCATTTCATCTGTGCCTTTGGGCGGATATGTGAAAATGCTGGATGAGCGTGAGGGAGAGGTCGCGCCGGAAGACCGGCCCTACGCTTTCACGTCTAAGCCGGTTTGGCAGCGCATTGTCATCGCGTTCGCTGGGCCACTCGCTAACTTCATATTGGCCATTTTGCTCTACTGGCTTCTGGCGGTATTGCAGGGCAGTGTTTCGGTTGCTCCTGTGATTGGCTCGGTTGAGCCTGATTCCATTGCGGCAGAGGCGGGCCTGGAGGCGGGGCAGGAAATCAAGGCTGTTGACGGTAGCCCCATTAATAGTCGTCGCGCACTGGAAATTTATCTACTTAATAGGCTTGGCGAAAGCGGAGAAATCTCATTTACCGTTAAATACCCAGACTCAGACCTTGTATACGAGTCAAAAGCCAAGCTTGATAAGTGGTTGAGAGGCGCCGAAGGGCCAGACGTAATTTCCGGTTTGGGTTTGTCGTTCTACAGCCCGCCACTGTTAAGTCGAATTTCGCAGGTAATGCCTGATATGCCCGCTGCGGCGGCAGGCTTGCAAGTGGGAGATGAGATAGTAGAAGTGGATGGCCAAAATTCCCTCTCGGTGGAAAAACTGACTGAATATATCAGTGCTCGTGCAGGCCAGGAGCTTGAAATCATTATTGAGAGAGAGACAGAAGAGGGCCTTTTTCGAGACACCAAGCTAATTACGCCCAAAGAAGTAGAGGCGGATAATGGTACCCGGGGTGTTATTGGCATCGCCTGGAGCCGGGAGCAGTTCCCACAAGAGATGGTTCGTTATCACCGCTATGGTTTTGTGAGCGGGATGAATCAGGCGGTAAGTAGTACTTTTGAAGTTATCGACACCACTTTTCTGTCCATTAAAAAGTTGGTGGTGGGGGAAATTTCCACTAAAAACTTGAGTGGACCCATTGGCATTGCTAAAGTTGCCGGCGATTCGGCAAAGGCTGGGATTTGGTACTTTATTAACTTCCTTGCTTATATCAGCGTTCTCCTTGGTGTTTTCAACTTATTGCCAGTTCCGGTACTCGACGGAGGACACATTTTGTTTGGTCTTATCGAGTGGGTAAAAGGAAGTCCAGTATCCGAGAAAATACAGATGTTGGGCTACCAGGCGGGATTGGCGATGCTCCTGGGTCTTATGGTTATCGCCTTTTATAACGACATTTTACGCTTGTCTTAGCAGGCGCAGGCTTTTATTAAAACGAAAAACTAGAAGAAGAGTAGTTCTTGAATTTTCCTAACAACATGCAGCGCTTATTGGTTGGTTTGTCACTGCTTTTATTTGCAGTGGCGGGTTTTGCTCAAACATTTCAAGTCAACGACATTCGTCTCGAGGGCCTGCAGCGCGTGTCTGCCAGTCCAGTGTTCGCTGCCTTGCCGGTGCAGGTGGGCGACGAGGTGGACCGTGAAGATGTGCGAGGTATTATGCGCGCACTATTCGATACCGGTTTTTTCTCCGGTATTCAGGTTGCTCGCGAAGGCAATGTGCTTATCGTTATTCTGCAGGAGCGCCCCTCCATCAAATCCATTGAGATTGACGGTAACAAGGCGATTAAGACAGAACAACTCGAAGAAGTTATGAATGACAATGACCTGCGCGAGGGTGAGATTCTTCAGCGAGACCTGCTGCAGGGCATTACTCGGGAGCTGGAGCGCCAGTATGTTTCGCGCGCTCGCTACGGTGCCTCCGTGGTCGCTAATGTGGAAGACCTTCCCAACAACATGGTTGCCATAAAAATTGATGTTGATGAAGGCAAGCCCGCCCGTATTAAACACATAAATATCGTTGGCAATAAGAAATTTTCAGACGATGAGCTCCTTGGGCGCTTTGAGATCACCACCTCCAAGTGGAACTCTTTTTTCACTAATAGTGACCAGTATGCAAAAGAGAAGCTAACAGGGGATATTGAAACGCTGGAATCCTACTATCTCGATCGAGGCTATTTGGATTTCGAAGTGCTCTCCAGCCAAATTTCCATTAGCCCGGATAAAACCCAGGTGTTTATCACCCTCAATATAAAAGAGGGTGAGGTGTATACGGTGAGTTCCATCGATATCGCCGGCGACCCCATTGTCCCCGAGGCGCGTGCGCGTTCGCTTGTTTTATTGCGTGAGGGCCGAACCTTCTCGCAGGCCTACATGACCAATACCACCGAATACATGACCACAATGCTGGGTAATGCGGGTTACACAAACGCAAAAGTTGAGGGTATTCCCAAGAAGAACAGAGAGGACCAGACGGTTGATGTTACCTTCTTTATCGACCCTGGCATGCGCGTCTATGTTCGCCGCATTAATTTTAGAGGTAACACCAAAACCAGTGATGAGGTAATTCGCAGAGAGATGCGCCAGGTTGAGGGTAGCTCCGCTTCCAATGCGCGAATAGAAAGCTCTAAAGTGCGTTTGGAACGCTTGGGTTATTTTAAAGAAGTCCAGGTAGAAACCACAGATGTGCCCGGCACGGACGATATGATTGATGTGGAGTACGTGGTTGAAGAGCAGTCTTCCGGCACTATTCAGGCATCGGTCGGTTACGCACAGACTACAGGCTTAAACCTGGGTGTGAGTGTTCAGCAAAATAACTGGCTGGGTACCGGCAAGCAGGTGCAGTTTGGTATCAATAAAAATACCTATCAAACCCTCTACAGTTACAGCTATTCGGACCCTTACTTCACGCCGGATGGCGTGAGCCGTGGTTTCAGTGCGTATTATCGAACTCGGGACTACGAAAAAATTAACGTCTCGAGCTACAGTACTGATGCCTATGGCGCGGATGTTCGATTTGGCTACCCGATTTCAGAAATTTCCCGTGTTGGTTTTGGTTTTGGTTTTATTCATCAGGAAATCCGAACCGGTGAATACGCACCTCAGGAGATTCGCAGCAGCCCTAAAATACGTGAATTTACCTCCCTGGGCTATATCGATCAGAGCACTTGGGAAGCTCTTCAGAGTAATTTTCCAGATGGTGAATATGAGCTCACTACCAAAGCCATTACCGATTCTCAATTAGTGCCAACCTACCCGGGCTTTATTGACCGCTACGGTGATAATTTTACCAGTGGTACCTTGAACTTTAACTGGAGCCAGAGCACCCTCAACCGAGGTATCCTCGCAACGCGCGGTGGTCGCCAGATGGCTCAGCTGGAAACAACGATACCGGGCAGTGAAATGGAATATTACAAGCTGACCTACAATGGCCAGATATTCTTTCCGCTTACCAAGGATTTCACCTTGCGTTTGAAAACTCGCCTGGGTTACGGCGATGGTTTCGGCGAAATGGACGAGCTGCCATTCTTTGAAAACTACTTCTCAGGTGGTTTTGGTTCTGTGCGCGGCTTCGAGCGCTCGACGCTCGGTCCGCGTGGTAGCCCCGCTTGGCAGTATAGTCTTACTGGCTTTCCCACTAGCTGGACAGATGTGAACCGAGATGGCCAACAAAACCCCGGAGAAACTGGTCCTCAGGCCTACATACTCTGTCAGGATCCAACAAGCTTGAGCATGGTAAGTGGCGCTACTCGCTCATATTGTCAGCCGGGGCAGTTAACTGCGAATCAGATCAGCGGTTTAACCAATATTGGCGGGAATATTCTTACTGAGTTTACGGCTGAGATACTGTTGCCTATTCCATTTATCGAAGACTCACGCTCAATGCAGTTAGCAGCGTTTGTTGATGCAGGAAACGTATTCTCCGGGTATTGCAGACCAGACGATTTTGAACAACTAAATTGTCACAATGTATCCCTAGATTTTTTAAGTTCGTCTGCGGGCTTGGGCTTTACCTGGATATCTGGCTTTGGCCCAATGACCTTCAGCTATTCTGTGCCGTTGCATAAAAATGAAAATGACCGAACTGAAGCCTTTCAGTTCTCATTTGGCACCGGTTTTTAACCTATAAAAGAGAGAATCTCATGAATATAAAAACATTACTCGCGGGTATGACCTTGGTGGCTTTTGCCAACATGGCATTTGCAGGAAAAATCGCAGTGCTTAACCACGAGGTTGCCATGATGAACACCGACAGGGCTAAGCAAGCGAGTGCAGATCTTCAGGCTCAACCGGATTACGTAAAATTAATGAATCAGGCGGAGAACCTGCGTGCGGATTTAGAAGCGCTTGTTAAAGAAGCTAACACCAAGGGGATGACTTGGTCGGAAGAGCAGAAAGCTGAGCACAATAAAAAAAGGGGCTATATTCAAGCCGACATGGAACTTACCGTTAAAAAGCTCCAGGCTGAACAAAAACCCTTGGTACAGGCATTGGGTGTTGAACTTCAGAAAAAGATTCCTGCTATTCTTCAGAAAATCATGAAGGAAGAGGGCATCGATATTATTTTACGCCCGGATGTGGCTTACCTTGCAGACCCCAAAATTGACATAACAGACAAGGTAACAGCGGAGTTGAATAAGTCCTTAAAGTAAATTACAGGCGCAAGACCTTACTTCGGGAGTGACAGGCATGTCTGATAAGAGCTACAGCCTTCAACAGCTAGCAGACTATTTGAAGTGCGAATTTATAGGTGAGGCAGACAAAAAAGTTGACGCTCTGGCAAGCTTGGAAAAAGCTCAACAGAGTCAGCTGACCTTTGTGGCACAAGATAAATATGTAAAGCTGCTGGACGACTGCGAAGCGGGTATTGTGGTCTTAAAACCGGGCTTGCAGGCAAACTGGCAAGGCAACCGCTTACTGGTGGATGACCCCTACAAAGCGTTCGCACAACTAAGTAAGCTTTTTGAAACTCGGCCCAAAGCGCCTATTGGTGTTCACCCATCGAGCGTGGTTGCAGAATCGGCACAAATATCTGCTACTGCGCGGATTGCTGCAAACTGTGTTATTGAAGAGGGTGTGAGCATAGGTGAGCACACAGAAATCGGACCTGGTTGCGTAGTTGGTGCTAACAGTGTCATTGGCGAAAACTGTTTGTTACATGCCAATGTCAGTGTCTATCACGATGTGAGCATTGGTAGCCATTGTATTGTGCACAGTGGTACTGTGCTCGGTTCCGATGGTTTTGGATTTGCGCCTTCAAAAGAAGAAGGCTGGGTAAAAATTCATCAGCTAGGTGGTTTACGCATTGGTGAACGGGTTGAAATTGGTTCTAACACCTCGATCGACCGGGGAGCATTGAGCGATACCGTTATTGAAAAAGGTGTCATCATCGATAACCTTGTTCACATTGCTCACGGGGTACACATTGGAGAGGGCACTGCCATTGCGGGGTGTGTCGGCGTTGCCGGTAGCACCACTATTGGTAAACACTGCACCATTGCTGGTGCTGTGGCTATTAATGGGCATATAGAAATTGCAGATAATGTCCACTTTCATGGTGGCACCATTGTCACTAAAGGTATTAGCGAGCCAGGCGCCTATGCTTCTATTGCTCCTGTTCAGGATGTAAAAAAATGGCGTCGTAATTCCGTGCGTTACACGCAGTTAGACGAGCTAGCGTCTCGGGTTAGAAAGCTGGAAAAAAACACATAAGGCAGCCCTGCTTAGAGGCTTGCGCAATAAAATTTCTAAAAATATTATTGAACCAAACAGAGCATTTTGGGGGCTCTATATATGCTGGACATTCTGGAAATAAAAAAATATTTACCGCATCGTTATCCTTTTCTCCTTATCGACCGGGTGGTTGAGCTGGTTGAAGGTGAATCCATAGTTGCGCTAAAAAATGTTTCCATCAATGAAGAAGTATTCCAGGGGCACTTTCCAAATTTTCCTGTGTTCCCTGGTGTTATGTTAATTGAAGCGATGGCTCAGGCCTGCGGTGTTCTCGGCTTTAAAACAATGGATAAAACACCAGAAGATGGTTCTATTTACCTGTTCGCCGGAATAGATAAAGTTAGATTTAAGCGCCAGGTTGTACCTGGTGACCAGGTTTTCTTCGAGGCTAAAATTGTTTCGGTTAAGAGAGGAATCTGGAAATTTGACTGTGTCGCAACAGTAGATGGCCAGTTGGTTACCAGTGCTACCATCATGTGTGCAGACCGTCCGGTAGCTTAATAAAAGGTTATTTCATGGGCCAGAGTAAAATTCACCCTCAGGCAATTGTTGATCCACGGGCGGAAATTGCAGCTGATGTGGAAATAGGCCCTTGGACGACTGTTGGCCCGGATGTGGTGATTGGCGAGGGCTGCAAAATATTTTCTCATGTGGTGCTTAAAGGACCAACTGTCATTGGAAAGAACAACACCATTTTTCAGTTTTCAAGCGTGGGTGAAGACACTCCAGACCTTAAGTATAACGGTGAGCCCACACGTTTGGTGATTGGCGACAACAATATCATTCGCGAAGGTGCAACACTGCACCGAGGTACCGTTCAAGACCGCAATGAAACGACCATAGGCAATGACAACCTATTGATGGCCTACGTACATGTAGGGCACGACAGCGTTATTGGCAATAACTGTATTCTGGTTAACAACGCCTCACTTGCCGGACACGTGATTGTTGGTGACTGGGCAATTCTTAGTGGATATACACTGGTGCATCAATTCTGCCGTATCGGGGCGTTCAGCTTTGCAGGTATGGGCGCGGCGATTGGTAAAGATATCCCAGCCTATATGATGGTAGCAGGGGCACCCGCAGCCGCTCGCAGTATCAATATGGAAGGTTTGAAACGGCGGGGTTTTAGCAAAGATGAAATTGCGACTATCAACAAGGCTTTTAAAACAATATACCGTCGTGGCCTTACGCTGGAAAAAGCCATAGAAGAATTGCAATCCATGCTCACCGAGGCAAGTTGCTTACAACTGCTGATCGACTCCCTTCAGTCCTCCACCCGAGGCATTGTGCGTTGAGCACAAATACATCCGCGTTTGCCCCTTTGGAAATACAGCGAGTTGGAATAGTTGTCGGAGAAAGTTCCGGCGACATACTTGGCGCAGGGCTGGTGTCGGCGCTCAAGCAAAGGTTTCCTGATTGTGTGTTTGAAGGCCTTGGTGGACCAAAAATGCTTGCACTTGGTTTTCGTTCGTTTTTTCAAATGGACCGTCTGGCAGTGATGGGCCTGATAGACCCCTTAAAAAGGCTGCCAGAACTATTGGCCATGAGGAAAAGCCTGAAACAACACTTCCTGGACAACCCTCCCGATATTTTTATCGGTATCGACGCACCCGATTTTAATTTAAGTTTAGAGCAAGCCTTGCGCGAGCAAGGTATTGTTACTGCCCACTATGTAAGCCCTTCTGTATGGGCCTGGCGGCAGGGTCGCATCAAAAAAATAGCTCGGGCTGTGGATTTGATGTTAACGCTCTTTCCCTTTGAGGCTCGCTTCTATAAGCAACATAAAGTGGCGGTTGAATATGTAGGGCATACCTTGGCGGACCAAATTCCATTGGAAACAAATGTACTCGACGCTCAGAAAAAGCTTGGTGTAAATGCGGATGGCAAGCACACACTGATTGCCCTGCTGCCTGGGAGCAGAGCTGGCGAAGTAAATTATCTGTGTCGAACTTTCTTGCAAGCCGCTGAGCGGGTGTTTGCGTCTGATGACAATACCGTTTTCCTGATTCCGGCTGCAAACGAAGCCAGAAGAAAACAAATCGAGATAGTCCTAAAAGAATTTCCAGCGCTTCCGGTAAAGCTCTTTCTGCGTCAGTCCCATGAGGTGATGGCGGCCTCGAACCTGGTTGTAATGGCCTCCGGTACAACAAGCTTAGAGGCAATGCTATTAAAAAAACCCATGGTAATTGCCTATAAGATGGCTTCTCTCTCTTTTGCGATTCTTCGTCGGCTAGTAAAAAGCCCTTTTGTCGGTTTGCCCAATTTGCTGGCTGGAAAAATGCTGGTGCCAGAGCTGCTACAAAAAGATGCCACTGCGGACAATATTGCCAGCCAGATACACTTGTTTCTGGAAGACGGAGTGAGGCTGGAGCGCCTGCAGCGTGAATACACTGAAATTCATTTGGACTTAAAAAAGAACGCAGATCATTCTGCTGCAGAGGCCATTTGCCACTTGCTAGTAAAAAAGCGGCTTAAAATTGATGGTGAAATACCCCATGGTGAGTAACAAAAATAGAATTATCGCGGGCACCGATGAGGTGGGCCGAGGACCGCTTGCCGGAGATGTTGTAGCCGCTGCGGTGGTGTTGGGGTCTAAGCATGGTATTGAGGGCTTAAACGACTCCAAAAAGCTCAGCGAAAAAAAACGAGAGCGATTGTTTGAAGAGATTAAAGGTAAAGCGCAGAGTTGGGCTATAGCCCGTGCAAGTGTCGAGGAAATAGACGAAATTAATATTCTTCATGCAAGTCTGCTGGCGATGAAGCGCGCGGTGTCCTCCCTTGACGTTCAGCCAGAGCATGTTTTTGTGGACGGCAATCGCTTGCCGAAATGGAACTATTCCTCCGAAGCTGTGGTGCAAGGAGATGGATTAATCGAAGAAATTAGCGCAGCTTCCATTCTCGCAAAAGTAACGCGAGATCGAGAAATGGAGGAGTTAGATGCCGTTTACCCTGGATACGGTTTTGCCAAACACAAAGGTTACCCCACACGTGTGCATATGGATGCGCTCTCTCTTCTTGGCCCTTGTGAAATCCACAGAAAATCTTTTGCCCCCGTAAAGGTACTTTTGACACAGCAAAGCTTGTTTTAATAGCATCAGTTAATAATGAGACTCCTGTTTAGTGCTATTTTGGTTTTAGGCGCAATGTCTAAACATGTTTTTAGTAAAAAAGCCAAAAAAAAATCCTCCCCTTGATTATTCAGCTATAACTAAATTAAACATGTGAAGGCTTTCTCGGCTTTTACGCATGTGATTAACACAGTAAATTCAGTTTTGTTAAGCATTAATAAACTATCTTATTCACCGGGTGTGTTTATAACAAATAAGTTGCTGGCCTGAGTTGACTGTGATCGCTCGACATTGAGTGCTTACTGTAAGGAACAGTTTAGAACGAGTGTGTATCGACCAGGCTTTTCTGGAATGAAAGATGCACGCAATATCTCAAGCTCTTGGAAAAGGATTGTTTCGAAAGTTTGTAGATTTATATAAGGTTTCGACACGTATAAACCGTTGTTGTCGAAAAAACTGAACTGAAGGGAATAATTAGGTAAGTAATCATGACAGCGAAACTGAATGAAAAGCTATTGCACGATGGTATGCCAGTCTTGAATGGCCTGCTCAACTCCTGGTTGGGTTGGTACGGATACTGGTCTAGATGGTTATTTGATTACGAAGATACACTTATGCGCCAGTTTATTCGCCACCCGTCAGGCATCCCTATCAGCTATTGTCTTGGTCGAGCGAGGACAAAGCTCAGTGCGGTACAGCGGGATTTTTTTGCATCCGACCGCTTGCGCGATGTCAGCCGCGGTGGTTTGTGCTTTAACGCAGATTGTCCTGTGCGAAAAGGTACGCCAATTCACATAGAAATCTCCATTCACAGCCCCCCTTATGCTGCAGAAGGCACCGTTGCATGGTGTCGGCCAGAGGGTGATCATTTTGCGGTGGGTGTACGCTTCGACGAGCCTTCCACGCGCTACAGTATTCGTATGGTGGAACAGGTGTGTCATATCGAGCACTATCGTGCCTCGATTCTAGAGAGTGAAGGACGAGAGTTATCCAGTGAACAGGCTGCGAACGAGTGGGTTGAGAAGTACGCCGCCGAGTTTCCCGCTTAAAGGCGTCGTCAGTCGTTTACTGCTTCCAGCCCTCCTCTATACCTGAGTTACAAACGACGCAACTCAAGCTGCCAGAAGTTTGTCGTAACGGCGGCTCAGAATATCGTAAAACTGCTCTCTTAATTGCATGATTGAGGCCTTGAGGTCAGCAATTTCCTGCTCGCTAATATCCTGCCTGCCCACATAGACCTGCTTTCGGAACAAGGCGATACGTGCAGCATAGAGGCGCAGGGTTTTTTCCATGGTTTTTTCGCCCAGCATAAGCAGCTTCGCTTCAGCCGCTGACAAGCGCTCGAACTCGTGAACCAGTTCTGCGTTAACCTGCTCCAGCTCATGTTTTCGTGCGGGCGGCCATCGCTTGCCAAAGCGTGTGGACTCAATGACAAGAGAGGAATACTTGGCGAAGCTATGGTTTACATGGCCTACGTCGGCAGAGATTTGTTCCAGCAGGTTTATACGTTTGCGCTGGGGTTGTTGAGTATCGTTGTGCTGGCGGTCACGCCAGGCCTTGCCCAGCCAAATACAGCCTATTGCCAGTGATGCGCCCAACGCGACCTTCAGGCCTGTGTCAACAAAAAGCCAGATTTCAGAAAATGCCATAGTGTCAGCCTCGCTTGAGTCAATTAATTGACTGAATGCCAAGAAAATTACTTACTTCAAGGCGAGCAGCAAAAACTACACCATGGTTGATTGGCTGAGAGCTTATCCGCCAACACGCTTGACCGGGTGACCTTTACTTTGCAGGTACTCAGCGATTTTGTCACGTTGGTCGCCCTGTATTTCTATCACGTCTAGTTTTAGGGTCCCTCCGGTACCACAAAGCTGTTTCAGGCTTTTTGCCATGCCTTTTAAGGCCTTTTCATCCATATCAAAGCCACTTACAAGGGTTACCCCCTTTCCTTTGCGGCCCTTGGTTTCGCGTGCAATTCGCACTGTGCCATCTCCACGTGGAGTGCTCGTGCTTTTTTCCTCTTTGATACGACCGGTTTCGGTGGAGTAGACAAGTTTAGATGACATGATAGCCCCTCTTTTTTGTCGCGATTATAAGGTGTTGCTGTGGAGTCGCGGTATACTTTGAGCGGCAAAGGGGGGGATCTTAGTGAAAAAAAATCAAGCCGATTCAATAGCAGGCAGGGAAGGGGCGCTGCGTGAGCGCGTGTATGTGGTCATATTCGGTACAGATACACCCGCTGGTAAGCGCTTCGACATGGTGCTTATTTATCTGATTTTGCTGAGTGTTCTGGCGCTAATGGTTGACTCTGTAGAGGGTTTATCTGCAGGCTGGGGACGCTACCTTTTTATAACTGAATGGGTGTTTAGCATTATTTTTACCCTTGAATACGCGGTTCGTATTTACTGCTCTCCCAAGCCTTTAAAATATATCACCAGTTTTTACGGCGTAGTTGATCTGATTTCCGTGTTGCCCAGTTACCTCAGTCTGATCTTCCCGGGGGCTAATTATCTGCTGGTGTTGCGCCTGCTTCGTGTGCTGCGAGTATTTCGCATACTTAAGCTGGTTCGTTATTTGTCCGAGGCAAATATTCTGCTTAGGGCAATGTTTATGTCTCGTAGAAAAATCCTGGTGTTTTTTGTCTGTGTTTTGGTGTTATCGACTATTTTTGGCTCTTTAATGTATGTGGTGGAAGGGCCTGCTCACGGGTTCAGCAGCATACCCAAAAGTATTTACTGGACTATCGTCACCATTACCACTGTGGGCTATGGTGATATAACGCCGCAAACGGTACTTGGCCAGGTTATTGCCGCAGCTGCGATGTTAACAGGTTATTCAATTCTGGCAGTCCCCACTGGGATCTTTACGGCTGAACTGGCTCAGGAAATGTTAAGAGCGCGCACTGCAGCGCGCTGCAAAAGCTGTGAAAGGGGTGGGCACGACAGTGATGCGGATTACTGTCGTCACTGCGGCAGCGCACTCGACGGCTAGCCCAGCTAGCCGTGCCTGAGTATTCCTCCAGCCGGCGAGATTATTCTACAGCGCTGGAGGAAGCTACTTTTTGATTTGCCGGTAAGTGCTTCTCCAGGAAATCTGCCATTGCCTGGAAGGCCTGAACACGCATTTTTTCGTTGCTTAGGTAGTGGTCTTCTCCTGCCTGCTCGATAAAAGTAACGTTTTTGTTGGCTTGCTTGAGTGCATCGCGCATTTGATAGCTGTGTTCAATCTCCACCTGGCGGTCCAGCTCGCCGTGTATAAGTAGCACTGGTGCCTTAATTTTTTCGGCGTAGTTGACTGGGGAGATTTGTTTTAGCTCTTTGGCGTTTGTGCCAATCATTTCATCGACTACGTTGTAGCTGGCCCAGAACCTGCGGTTGTCCAAAACTAATTTTCGAACATTACTTACGCCATTTACACTGATGGCGCATTTATAGCGGTCTGGCGTTTTTACTACACCCATCAAAGCCGCATAGCCGCCATAACTGGCACCGACGATACAAATTCTGTCGGGGTCTGTGATGCCTCGTTTAATTAATTCCAGAGCGCCATCTTCAATGTCGTCCTGCATCTCCTTGCCCCATTTTTTTAGGCCTGAATTTTGGAATTCCAGCCCCTGGCCTGCAGAGCCGCGAAAGTTCATCTGGAGCACAGCATAGCCACGGTTGGCATAAAATTGAGCCCAATAGTCGAAAGCATTTGAATCTCGCGCTATAGGGCCGCCGTGGGGAAACATAAGTGTGGGCAGGTTTTTGCCATTGGACCCTTTAGGCAAGGTAAGGTAGCCTTCGATCTCCAGACCGTCTCTTGCTTTATAGGTAATTTTTTCAACCGAACTCAAAACCTCTGGGGGCAGATTTTTATACCGATATGCAAGGGCTTTGAGCTTCATTGGACTGCGAGTTCCCAGGTAATAAGTGCCGGATTCTGTAGGACCGGTTGAATAAATAATAAATTTATTTTCGTCGTCGGTTATGGAGTAGATAAAGTTGCGTTTGCCCGCGAGCGCTTTGTCGATTCCTTGCTGCAATTTAATAAAGTCGGGAGCAATAAACTGAGTACCTTCTTCTGCTTCTGAGCCTACGCCGATAACCCGTTGACTTTTCCTTCCGTATATTAGGTACCCGCTTACATCGTAGTCTGGATTGGCGAATACTAATTCGCGCTTGCGCTCTTTATCTCGCAGATCTACTTTAAACACCGCTTTATAGCCATTGTGGTAAGCGGTGATGTAGACGATATTCGGGTCGTAGTCGAAACCCAAAATATTGACTTCATCTCCAGAGAAAATCTCATGTGGCCAAATTTCAAGCCACTTGCCGGTATTTATATCGTGTACGCGGTTGTAGAACGTCTCGTCGTCTTGTCTGTATGCCGTGCGGACGCGGTGTTGCTGGTCGGTGCCCCAGCCATAAACACTGGTTTTGGGGCTTTTGACAGATTTAATTCTCTGATTTTTTATATTGATTTTTTTTACGGTTGGGTAAGAAGGAAACCCTCTGTTGATACTTGGTACGGACATGAGGATGTGATCTGGGTCTTCAGGCAAACGGTCCACTATCTGATCCAAGCCTGAAGGTAGCACGCTATAGCGTTTTAGGAAGGTTTTTTTAAAGGGCGAGGTAACTTCTTCGCTTTCTGTATTAATAATCAATAAACGCCTTTCCCGCGTTTCCCCCCGTACTTGAGTAAAGCCGACCCAGGTATCTCGTTCTGCCGGGTACCAAGTATGGACCAGCAAGCTTACATCGTCTTTCCAGTAGGCAGCGCCAATAAAATATTTGCTGTTGTCTGAAAAAAGAACGATTTTGTTTTTTCCTGTTTCCAGGTTCGTTACTTGAATGGCCGTGCCCTTGGTTTTATCGACGTCAAAGCGAATAATTGATGATAATTTTTTGCCGTCTTTTGAAAGCGCCACGGAGCTTACGTCGGGCAGATTGGCGAAATAGTCGACAGGTAACACTTTGGCTGTGGCAGACGTGCTTAACAGGCAGCACAGCAACAGTACTAGGCTAGAGATGGTTCGCATTGATTCCTCCTTGGATAGATCGTTATTTCCTTATGTTACTAAAGTTTAACAAAATGAAGCGCTGGTTTCGGTCACTATTGTGGGGGTTTTGTTGCTTTTTATGCCAAACTTCGGGCGGCAGCCTGAAAATCCTTGGCTATACTTGTCTGGCACAAACGTAATTTATGTACCATGCAAGGTTGTAGAACTTGACAAACCCACCAAGCCAATTCTCTCGCGTGGCCCATTTCAAACCTTCTCTACTCCGCGAAAGTAGGGAGCTAGCCCGTGCTTTGGACGCAATGCGTTCATCCATATTTTTCCTGGATCGATGGGCCACCGTCGTGGACTGTAATCGCAGGGGCAGACTCTGGCGGCCTTTGGAGCAAACTAGAGGGAAGAGCTTTCTTGAGCTCTCCCAGCACTGGGCCAACCCCATTGAGGTTCAGAGAGAGATCATGCAGGTTATTCGCAGCGGCCTACCGCAGTGGGGGGCCCGCGAGCAAGCCTATGAGCATGGTCGCGAGTACTGGTTCAACCTTGATATTATTCCCACCGTTGACGATAACAGCCGAGTGACTGGCGTGATGCTGGTGATAAACAACATCACTGAAAGCGTTCAGGCGGAGCTTGCGCTTAGGGAGAGCGAGGCTCGCTACCGCGCTTTTATCGCCAATAGCTCAGATGCGATTTGGTGCTTCGAGGTGACACCTCCGGTGGATGTCAGCATGAGCACGGCGCTTCAGGTTGAGCAAATTATAAAGCGTTCCACCCTTAGCGAGTGTAATCTAAAGCTGGCTGAGCTGTTTGGTTGCAGCACGCCTGCAGATGTTGTCGGCATGCCCCTTCACCGCACCGGTTCTCTCTCAAGCAAGCATGACGTGCGCATTTTTGTGGAACATGGCTACAAGCTTGAGGAGCAGGAGTATAGTCGTGTTAATGGCTCGGGGGAGCGTCGCTACATGCAAAGCTCTGCCATAGGTATCTTAGAGAACGGTCGCTTGGTTCGTGCTTGGGGAGTCACACGTGACGTGACGACCCAGAGATCCTATGTGGATCATATGGAATACCTGGCGAATCACGACTCCCTTACTCGTTTGCCCAATCGCGCCTTACTTTATAAAACCATAGAAAGCACAATAAAGAGTTCCCCCTCTAATCGCCCTATGGCTCTAATGCTCATAGACCTTGACCGTTTTAAGGAAATTAACGATACCCTTGGCCACCGGGCCGGGGACACTGTATTGCAGCAGCTTGGCCCGCGTTTGGAAATGGAACTGTCAGAAACCGAAGGTATGGTGGCCCGTTTGGGGGGCGATGAGTTTGCGGTATTTTTGCCGCGAATCCGTAATCAGCAGCAAGCCATTGTGCTGGGGCACCGCTTTCTCGATTGTCTTACCGAGCCTTTTGAAATAGAAAATATACGTTTGGAAATTGGCGCAAGTATCGGGATATCCTTTTACCCTGTGCAGGCGGAGGATTTAAGCACATTGATGCGTTATGCAGATGTGGCAATGTATCACGCTAAAACGGCTCACAAAGGGGTGTCGGTGTATGATACGGAAAGCGATCCACACTCGCCCACACGCCTGGAGCTCATTAGCGATTTACGTCAAGCGATAGCAAAAGACCAGTTACAGTTATATTTCCAGCCCAAAATCGATTTATTGGAACACAAAATTAGCGGCTTCGAGGCCCTGCTGCGCTGGCCTCACCCCTCTCAGGGTATGATTCCACCGATGGATTTTGTGGAAATTGCAGAGAAATCCAACATGATATACCCGCTCACTTGCTGGGTGATGGATAACGCTATTCAGCAATGTGCACAGTGGCGGAGAGAGGGTTACGAGCTGCGGGTTGCGATTAATCTTTCACCCAGAAACTTGAGCGATGAGCGCTTGCTACCTGAGCTGAAGCGTTTGTTGTTTATTCATCAGCTTCCCGGCGAATTTCTTGAAATGGAAATTACGGAGTCGGTCATTATGGCCGACCCCGAGCGAGCCATGACCGCCATGGCGAGCATAGCTGAACTGGGCGTGCGCTTTTCCATTGATGACTACGGAACGGGCTATTCATCGCTAGCCTATCTAAAAAAATTACCGGTTTATGCGCTCAAAATCGATAAGTCGTTTGTGCTAAGCATGCTGGACAGCGAGCAGGATGACATAATTGTCAGCTCCACCATCAAGCTTGCTCACAACCTCGGTATAAGCGTTGTGGCAGAGGGGGTAGAGTCGGAAAAAATGTATCAACGTTTGAGTGCGCTAGAGTGTGATTGCGCTCAGGGTTTTTATATGGCCAAACCCATGTGTGTTGATGCCGCCAGCACCTGGCTCGAAGACAGCGAGTGGTCTGCCTCGCTAGGGTCTGCATAAGCCGCTTCGATTGAATAAGTGTTAACAGGCCCTAACCAAACTCAGCAAGCTCTCGACGCATATTTCTTATTTCTTTCAATTCCTGCTGCAGTCGGGCTCTGGTTTGTTCGTCTTTAGATTTAGTTATTTTTAATGCATTAATCAATTGAATTTCAGCTTTGTCGAATAAACCGTTTAGTTTGAAATACTGTGCTCGCGCCAAGTGCACTTCAAAAATATTGCCGGCAAGGCCTTCTACTTCTGCCAGTAAATACCAGATATAGTCATCTTTAGGCCGGCGCTTCACATGTGCGCGCAGAACTTCGCTACATTCTTTATATTGGCCGGCTGCCATCAAAACTTCTGCAATACGCGTGTTGTAGCCATGGTGATTGGGGTTTGTTTTTAGCGCCTCGCGCAATATTTTAAGGGCGCCCTCGTAGTTTTCCTGTTCCACAAAAACATCGGCCTTGGCCACTTTAAGGAAGGGGCTTTCTGGATACTCTTTAAATAAAGGCTCAATAATTTTCTCTGCCTCTTCACTTTGCCCGTTATTGATTAGCGCCAGCGCCAGGCCATAGCTGGCAGCAGTATCGCTGTAGTCATTGCCGCGAAGTTCGTCTCTGAATATTTGAATAGCGGCGCTGCGATTTTTCTCGTGCATCAGTTGAGCGCGCACTTTTACCATCTCGTAATCGAGCTTTGCTTCAGTCAAGCCGCGATTGAATTGCTGTGCGCGCAGGCGGGAGTCTGACACACGAGATTCTGTAACAGGGTGGGTCATTAGAAACTCGGGCGGCTTGCGGGTAAAGCGAGAGGCGCGCAACATATTCTCAAACATATCTGACATGGCGTAAGGGTCCATGCCGCTGCGAACCAGCGTTTCCATACCCAGCCGGTCTGCCTCCTGCTCCATTTGTCTGCTGAAGCGCAACTGTGCCTCCAGGGCGCCTGCGTTAACCGCAGATAGGGCGGCTAGTCCCGCATCAGTGCCTGCGGTCATACCGAGAATGATGCTCGCCAGCATCGCTGCCATCATAGGGGCGCTGGACTTTTCTTGCTGCTCAACCCTCCGCGCATAGTGCCTTTGGCTAAGGTGTGCAATTTCGTGAGCCAGTACGGAGGAGAACTGTTCTTCGGTATCGGCGTAGCGAAACAGCCCCGTATGGACACCAATAATGCCGCCGGGCACAGCAAAGGCGTTAAGCGTGGGGTTGTGTATAACCAGGATCTCCAGGCGCCGGTCGTCGAGCTCGCTGTAGGTTGCCAAACGACGAATTAGGTCTTCTACATAGCTTTGCAGGAAGGGATCAGAGGTAGTGGGTACCTGTGCACGAAATACCTGCAGCCATTTCTGCCCAAGCTCGTACTCCTGGGCGGGGGAAATAAGCCCTGCACTGGAGTCGCCAAGTTCCGGGATTTGCAGGTCTGCCGCACCTGCGAAGCTAGATAGGGCTAAGCCGAGTAACATAGCGGCTAGCAGGCGTGCTAATCTATAAGGCAAGTTGTGCAACGGAATCACCCTTGGCAGTACTGCGTTTATTGTATATTTACTGTTCTTTCTCATGGCCTAGCGTGTGTTTTAACTCGCTTGGCTTAAGGGAAAATGAATTATAATCCTATAGACGTCATTCAACCCATTGAGTTCGGTATTTCTCTTTTTCTGAGCAAGAACAGCCATGACCTCTGACAAAATTGACCTGACTATAGATGCATCAGGCCTTGCATGTCCATTACCCCTATTAAAAGCCAAGCAAGGGCTCAGCCGCCTGAAGCAAGGCGAGTGTCTTCGTTTGTTGGCCACCGATCCTGGTTCAGAGCGCGATGTGCAAGCCTACATTCGTTTGTCTGAACATGCATTGTTGGAATTGAAAAAAAGTGAAGATGTTTTTTCGTTTATTCTCAGAAAAGGTGAAACGCTTAGAAAATGATAAAGATATTCCAAGGTTGGTTAGAACGATATTTCGCGGATGAAGAGGCAGTGCTTCTCGCGGTTATTCTAGTGGCAAGCCTGCTTATTGTGGCGAGCATGGGTGTGGTTTTGGCGCCAATGATTGCAGCAATAATCATTGCTTTTTTAATGCAAGGTCTGGTTACTAAATTAAAACTGTGGGGTATTCCGCACAATGTTGCTGTAAGCATCACCTTTCTGCTTTTGACCAGTGTAATCACGCTGGGGATGCTTTTTTTACTGCCTGCTTTCTGGCGGCAGTTAATTAATTTATTTAACGAAACACCAAAAATGCTGGTGCAGGGGCAGGAGCTCCTACTGCTACTGCCTAAAGAGTACCCCGCTCTCGTGACCGAGCAGCAGGTAACCGAATTAATAGGCGCTCTCGGAATAGAGGTGACTCAGTGGGGGCAAAGTATTTTATCGTTCTCACTGGGGCAATTACCGGTGTTGCTGGGTGTTTTAATCTATGTGGTGCTGGTGCCCATTCTGGTTTTTTTCTTCCTGAAAGACAGCGCTCAAATGCTAGCCTGGTTAAGCAGTGTGCTGCCTCAAAGGCGCCCCATCATGAAAAAAATCTGGCAGGAAATGAACCTGCAAATAGCTAATTATGTTCGCGGTAAGGCCATAGAAATTGTAATCGTTGCGGGCGTGAGCAGTGTAACCTTTAGCCTGCTAGGCTTGAACTATGCCTTGCTGCTGGGTGTTGCTGTTGGCTTCTCTGTATTGGTTCCGTATATAGGTGCTGCAGTAGTGACTTTACCGGTTGCCATTGTTGCTTTTTTCCAATGGGGTTGGGGCAACGAGTTCATTTATGTAATGGTGGCCTATGGCATTATTCAGATGCTGGACGGCAATGTACTGGTACCTTTGTTATTCTCCGAAGCGGTGAAAATGCATCCTGTGGTTATCGTGTTAGCGGTGCTGGTGTTCGGTGGTTTATGGGGTTTTTGGGGCGTGTTTTTTGCTATCCCCCTGGCAACGTTGTGCAAGGCCATAATGAATGCATGGCCAACGGCTAAAAAACTCAACGAAGGCGAAGAAATTACCGAGTAAACAGAGGCATACAAGTATATTCCTGAGGCTTGAAATGCAACGAAAGGCCAGTAGCGCGTACATTATTTTTCACTACTATTTACGGGCGCTATCAGGTGGTACAAATGCTGCAGTGCAAACGTATTCATCGAGCTGGCTTCTTGTAAATTATGTGTGTAGAATCGTTACACCCAAAATCTCGCAACTCTCGGGTTTTATGTTTTTAGCTCGCACTTGTTTTACTAAATGCTAGGCGATTCAAAGGCTAAGAACGCGCTAAACCAAATTATCTAAGCGATGAAAAGTAGAGCAGATGAAGCTTGCGTTACCCCGCAGGCATCACTGGCGAGAATCACTTTTTTTGAAAAACTGCGCTAAGCGCGCGGCACACAGAGGAGGCTTGAATGCTTGAGGAAACTGATGCTCTTGAAACACAAGAGTGGATCGAGGCTTTAGAATCGGTAATTCGGCACAGCGGCCCAGATCGCGCCCGTTATATCTTAACCGAGCTGGCTAACAAGGCCACCCACACCGGTGTAAGGCTGCCAACAGCTATTAGAACTCCCTACATCAATACCATTCCCGCTAATGAAGAAAAACGCTCGCCAGGCGACGAGCACATGGAGCGTCGTATACGTTCCTTGGTGCGCTGGAATGCAATGGCGATGGTTATGCGTGCCAACGATAACGCAGATGCGCTTGGTGGACATATCTCTTCTTTCTCCTCCTCGGCGACGCTCTATGAAGTTGGTTTTAACCACTTTTTCCGTGGTGATGACGGCGAGCAGCGCGGCGACCTGGTTTATTTTCAAGGGCATATTTCTCCTGGTATATATGCGCGTTCCTACCTGGAAGGCCGTCTTTCTGACGATCAGCTGGATAACTTCCGCCGAGAAGTTGATGGCAACGGTCTTTCGTCCTACCCGCACCCCTGGTTAATGCCCGACTACTGGCAGTTCCCCACGGTATCGATGGGCCTTGGCCCCATTCAGGCGATCTATCAGGCGCATGTGATGCGTTATATGTCTGCTCGTGATCTCTGTGCTCGTGGTGACCGAAAGGTATGGGCCTTCCTTGGTGACGGTGAGTGTGACGAGCCCGAGACTCTGGGGGCGATTTCCCTGGCTGGTCGTGAACAGCTGGGCAACCTTATTTTCGTTATCAACTGTAATTTACAGCGTCTCGACGGTCCTGTGCGCGGTAACGGCAAAATTATTCAAGAGCTTGAAGGTGTATTCCGTGGCGCTAACTGGAATGTGATCAAGCTGGTATGGGGCAGTGGCTGGGATCGCTTGCTCGAAAAAGATAAGTCTGGTCTGCTGCAGAAGCGCATGATGGAAGTGTGCGACGGCGAGATGCAGAATTATAAGGCGAACGGGGGTGCATACACTCGTGAGCATTTCTTTGGTAGATACCCAGAGCTGTTGGAACTGGTTTCCGACATGAGCGATGAGGAAATCTTCCAGCTTAACCGTGGTGGTCACGACCCGCAGAAAGTGTATGCCGCATACGCCGATGCTGTCGATCACAAGAAACACCCTACCGTGATTCTTGCGCAAACCGTTAAAGGCTACGGTATGGGCGCTTCCGGAGAGTCTGCTAACGTGGCTCACTCAGTGAAAAAACTGGATCTGGAAGACCTGAAGAAATTCCGTGATCGCTTTGGTATTCCCGTTTCTGACGACGAGCTGAAGTCTGTACCCTACTACCGTCCAGCGCCTGATTCGCCAGAAATGGTCTACATGCGCAAGCGCCGTGAAGAATTGAACGGTTATTTACCTGCACGTGTGCACGATTTTGAGCCTCTGAAATTGCCAGAGATGGATAAATTCAAGAGCCTGCTTAAAAGTACTGGTGAGCGTGAGATATCCACAACCATGGCCTTTGTACGCTACCTGTCTACGCTGGCGAAAGACAAAAATATGGGTAAGCAGGTTGTTCCAATTGTGCCCGATGAAGCGCGTACTTTTGGTATGGAAGGCATGTTCCGTCAGTTGGGTATTTATTCTTCTGGTGGTCAGCATTACACGCCGCACGACCACGATCAGATCATGTACTACAAGGAAGACAAGCAAGGCCAGATAATGGAAGAAGGCATTAACGAAGCCGGTGCAATGTCTGCCTGGATTACCGCTGCCACGGCCTACAGTACATACCGTGTGCCTATGGTGCCTTTTTATGTTTACTACTCTATGTTCGGTTTCCAGCGTATTGGTGACCTTGCCTGGTTAGCGGGTGATATTCAGGCTCGCGGTTTCCTTATTGGCGCCACCGCTGGTCGAACCACTCTTAATGGCGAAGGCCTGCAGCATCAGGATGGTCACAGCCACCTACTGGCCAATACTATTCCAAATTGCCGTTCTTACGACCCTACCTACAGTTTCGAGCTCGCGGTAATTATCCAGGATGGTTTGAGGCGCATGTATGTGGAGAAAGAAAACGTCTTCTACTACCTCACCACTATGAACGAAAACTACGTTCATCCGGATATGCCTCTAGGTGCCGAAGAGGGCATTATCAAGGGGATTTATAAACTTAAGGAAGGCAAGAAAACCGTCAAGAAGAAACGCGTTCAGTTGATGGGTGCGGGTACCATTCTTCGTGAGGTTGAAGCTGCAGCTGAATTGCTGCGTGATGACTGGGGCGTGGAGTCGGATATCTGGAGTGTGACCAGTGTGAATGAACTGGCCCGTGACGGCCAGCGTACTGACCGCTGGAATTTGCTGCACTCAGATAAAGAGCCGCGCAAGGCATACCTCACCGAGCAGTTGAGTGAGTCAGAAGGCCCATTTGTCATTTCTACCGACTACATGAAAAGCTACTCCGAGCAGCTGCGTGCCTACGTACCGGGTTCCTATACCGTGTTGGGGACCGACGGCTTTGGCCGTTCAGATTCTAGAACCAAGCTGCGTCACTTCTTTGAGGTTGATCGCCATTTCGTAACCGTTGCGGCGCTGAAGGCTCTGGCTGACGAAGGCAAAGTGCCAGCTAAATCCGTGGTTGATGCGATGAAGAAATACGGCATCGATTCAGAAAAAACTGATCCAACGACGTGCTAATAGGGGAGTGACGTAGTGGCTAAGCAAACTATAAAAGTACCCGATATTGGCGGTTCAGAAAACGTTGATGTAATTGAAGTGTGCGTTGCAGCCGGAGATGTGGTGGCTGCGGAAGACTCTTTACTTGTTCTGGAGTCTGACAAGGCATCGATGGATATTCCCAGCCCTATGGCGGGAACGATTGTCAATGTACTGATTAATGAAGGTGACACCGTTTCAGAAGGTGACGACATTTTTGAAATAGAAACTGACGCTGCAGAAGCGCCAGCGGCGCCCGAGCCGGAAGCTGTTGCAGCACAGCCAGCTCCAGAGCCTGTTGTGGCCGAACCTGCCACTGCTGCGCCGGCAGCACCTGCAAGCGAAGGCGGAGAAGAAACCATTAAGGTCCCGGATATCGGTGGTTCCGAAGGTGTTGATGTTATTGAGGTATGCGTAGCACCCGGTGACGAGGTCAATGAAGGTGATTCGCTCATCGTGCTGGAAAGCGACAAGGCCTCTATGGAAGTTCCTGCGCCTGCCAGCGGTAAAGTTGTCAGCCTGATCATCACCGAAGGCGACAAGGTATCAATGGGCGATGACATTCTGGTAATGCTTACTGCCGGTGCCGGCACTGCGCCTGAGGAATCCGTTGCCGCACCAGCACCAGCTGCCGAGCCTGCCGCAGCTGCACCCGAGCCCCAAGCACCGGCCCCTAGCGCTGGTGTCATTGAGGTGACTGTGCCGGATATCGGCGGTTCCGAAGGCGTTGACGTCATTGAAGTCTGCGTTGCAGAAGGTGAAGAGATTGTTGAAGGTGAGTCGATGATCGTTCTTGAGAGCGACAAGGCTTCAATGGAAGTACCTGCACCTCAAAGTGGCAAAGTTGTTGCCATGTTAATCAGTGAAGGTGATAAGGCTTCCGAAGGCACGCCAGTTCTAAAACTGGAAGTGGCCGGCGCACCCGCAGTGGCTCCTGCGCCATCTGCCAGCGCTCCTTCTTCTGCGGCGGCACCTGCTGCCAGCAAGCCAGCGGCGGTTCCGGCTGCTACGACGGCCTCTTCTGGGGAAAGTGTTACCAGTGGGGATGTTTATGCTGGTCCGGCAGTTCGTCAGCTGGCGCGACAGCTAGGGGTTGACCTCGCTAAGGTGAAGCCGTCTGGCCCTCGCAGTCGAATTCAGAAAGATGACGTACGTAAGTTTGTGAAATCGGTGATGACCCAGAAAGCGCCAGCAGTTGCCGCAGCGGTGACCGGTGGAGCGGGTATTCCGCCTATTCCAGCAGTGGATTTTTCCCAGTTTGGCGAAATTGAACTGGTTAAGATGTCCAAGATCAAGAAGCTTACTGCGGCTAATATGTCTCGCAATTGGCTAAACGTGCCTCACGTGACCCAGTTTGACGACGCAGATATTACCGACCTTGAAGAATTCCGTAAGGGCATGAAAGCCCAGGCCGAAAAGAAGGGTGTAAAGCTTACTCCCTTGCCATTCCTGTTAAAGGCCTGCGCTGCGGCGCTGCGTGCTGAGCCATCGTTCAATGTGTCTCTTCATTCAGATGGTGAGCATCTTGTTCAAAAGAGCTATGTGAATATTGGCGTAGCGGTCGATACACCAAACGGCCTGATGGTGCCGGTTATTCGGGATGTGGATAAAAAGGGTTTATTTGATTTGGCGAAAGAGTCCGTCGAGTTGGCGACCAAAGCACGCGAGGGCAAATTGATGCCTCGAGATATGCAGGGCGGATGTTTCACCATCTCAAGTCTTGGGCCCATCGGTGGAACTGGTTTTACGCCAATTGTAAATGCCCCTGAAGTGGCCATTTTGGGCGTCTCCAAAGCTGCCATAAAGCCTGTATGGAGTGGTTCTGAATTTGTTCCACGCCAGATGCTGCCTTTATGCCTTTCATACGACCATCGCGCTATTAACGGTGCGGATGCGGGTAAGTTCTTTACTTACCTCAGTGCTGTTCTATCTGATGTGAGAAAGCTTTTACTGTAGCTCCTATGTAGTTCTTGTGTAGCTCTGTCATTTCCAAAGCCCGCTTCTGCGGGCTTTTTTAATGGCTAAACATCTGCAACAGCGGGCGCAGTTTTATTGTTAATACTTTAGTTTGAGCTGCCTGCTTGGGCCAAGGGCCGCCTCTTTTTTTTTAGGAATAAAAAAACGCTTGCCATAAAGCAATAAATTTTTTCTTGTTTGGCGCGCTACTACTTATGTAGCAATAAATATTTGCTAATAATCAAACAAGCTAAATTAGCGATAGATGGAATAGGAATCAAATCCGCTAGAAGATATTTCTAAATGAGATGACCAAGCGCTTAGGGCTAACTAAAAGTTTAAAAAAAAGAAGTTTTGCCCCTTTGAATACGAACCAGGTTCAAATATAGATATTCCTTATTTTTAACCACATAGACATTCAGGTATCTGATGGTTATCCTTTGATCGTTATAAGACCAGAAAGCAATCTTTGTTTAGTACTTTTGTATGATGTGTTGCTTGTAAAATAAAACCAAAACAGGGGCTAATAATGAATAATAACCCTATAAAAAGAACAGTTCGGCGCCTGTCATCCGCATTGATTCTTCTTCCACTACTCACAGCAGGTCACGCATTTGCAGCCTGTGAATACACCATTGCGAACGATTGGGGCTCAGGCTATGTGGGCAATATCCGCATCTCCAATGACAGTTCATCGGCGATCAATAACTGGCAGGTTTCATGGAGTTACACAGATAGCAGCACCATCGCCAATATGTGGGGCGGTGTGCTGAGTGGCAGCAACCCTTACACTGCTCAAGGCGAGGCTTGGAACGCAAATATCCAGCCCGGAAGCTCTGTGGATTTAGGTTTCCAGGTGGCGAGAAACGGCAGCAGCGCTGGCTCTACGCCCGTCGTCACCGGTGAAGCTTGTGGCGGTTCCAACTCGTCTACAACGAGCTCGAGTTCTTCATCGAGCAGTTCTAGCTCCAGTTCGTCCTCAAGCAGTTCTAGCTCCTCCGGTACTGCGGCTAGCTCTTCTTCCAGCTCCAGCAGCTCTTCAAGCAGCAGTTCTTCAAGTAGCAGTTCTTCCAGTTCATCTTCAAGCTCCAGTAGCTCAAGCACCTCAACCAGTGGTGGGCCAGTGCTGGAAGTTGAGCTCGAAAGTCTGTCCGGGCAAGCTAACTTTTCTCCCTTTGAGGTTGAAAGTGATTCAGGCGCATCCGCTGGTCAATATATCGTGTGGCCAAACAACGGTTCCAGCAGGATTAACGCCGCATCCGATACGGCACCTGGGCAAGTTGCCGTGGATTTCAGCTTGAGCGACGCGACCACAGTGAGTGTTGCCATACAGGTAAATTTTGCTTCTGGCTCGGACGATTCATTCCATTACAAAATGAATTCTGGCTCATGGGACACTCAAAACAATAGCCAGCCTTCAGCTTGGGGTACTTTGTCTCTGGGAGACTTCAGTTTATCTGCAGGCAATCACACGCTGTGGATCGAGCGCCGAGAAGATGGCTCAAAATTGGACAAAGTTACGCTGACGGTTGCTAACGGATCTATTAGCGGTGATGGCACTACTACAACCAGCTCCTCCAGCAGCTCAAGCTCCAGCAGTAGTTCAAGTAGCAGTTCATCTAGCACCAGTTCGAGCAGTAGTTCAAGCAGCTCATCTAGCAGTAGTTCAAGCTCAAGCTCGTCTGGAAGCAGCGTTCCTCAAGATGTTTTGATTGAGCGAGCTTACCCGAATGTTTGGTTCTCATCGCCATTGGGCATGGTTCAGGCATCCGGCGACGATTCTCGCTGGTTCATTCTTGAGAAGAATGGAATGATCTACTGGTTGGACGCGAACAATGAAAATACAGCCACCAAAAACGTTTATGTGGATTTGCGCGGTGTTGTGGATACGGAGAACGAAGGGGGAGTCTTGGGCTTGGCCTTCCACCCGGATTATCCCGCAAACAACAGTGTGTATATTTCCATGACCACGCCGCAAGACAGCCCAATGCGTTCTGTGATTGCTCGTTTTAGCGAGCGGAGCGACGGCACTCTCGACGCTGGTTCACGTGAAGACGTGTTCAGCTTCCGGCAAACCTACTCTAACCACAATGGCGGAGATATTCACTTTGGCCCGGATGGTTATCTTTACGCGGCCTTCGGTGACGGCGGCTCTGCCAATGACCCACAAAACGACTCGCAGGATACCTCAAACTATTTTGGCGCTATGATTCGTATTGATGTGGATAGCGGCAACGGCTACTCCGTTCCTTCCGACAACCCCTTTGTTAGCGACAACGACGTGCTTGACGAGATTTACGCCTACGGTTTACGTAATCCCTGGCGCTGGAGTTTCGACAAGCAAACCGGAGAGCTTTGGCTGGCGGATGTTGGTCAGGCAGCCTGGGAAGAAGTTGATATTATCGAAGCTGGCAAAAACTACGGCTGGCGTTGTTATGAAGGGGACCATCGAACATCCAACAGTTGCAGCACCTCAGGGCCATACGAGGGGCCGGTGATGGAGTTCGATCACGGTATTAGCGCATCGATTACGGGTGGCTACGTATACCGTGGTAACCAGATTGGCGGCAGAAACGGACAGTATATCGTGGGTGACTACGAGACTGGTCGCGTGTGGGCTGTGAGTCGAAACGGCAACACCTACAGCCGCGAAGAACTGGCAAATACCTCATACAACATCGCCGCCTTTGGTGAAGCAAATAATGGCGAGTTGTATTTTGTTGACTACGGTGGTGAACTCTATAAGTTGCTACCGGAAGGTGGGCCGAGCAGCTCCAGCTCCAGTTCGTCTAGCAGCAGCTCCAGCTCATCCAGCAGCTCGAGCTCTTCCAGCACCACAAGTTCGTCATCCAGCTCCAGCTCCAGCAGCTCCAGTTCTTCGAGCTCTTCCAGTTCTGGTCCGGGCACTGGTGGGGTTACTTGTGAGGCGGAAGTTGTCAACGATTGGGGCTCCGGCTATCAGATCGACGTAACAGTTACCAATAACGGCAGCACAGCTGTCAGTGAGTGGGAAATCACCCTTGAGTTCGATAGTGATCCACAGGTTACAGGCTCCTGGAATGTCAATTTAGTCGAAAGCGGAACCCGTGTAACGGCGAGTAATGTTGGCTTTAATGGTAACTTAAACGCCAATGGTGGATCTGCCAGCTTTGGTGTGCAGGGTAACAAGGGCGGTGGTTTTAGCGCGCCCACATGCATAGGCCCTGGTGGAACCAGTTCAAGCTCTTCCAGCTCCTCATCGTCTTCCTCCAGTTCAGGGGGTGACCTGACAGGCGAACAGCTTTACTCTCAAAATTGTGCAAGCTGCCACGGCGCGGATGCGGCCGGAGGCTCCATTGGTATAGCCCTCAACGAGACGCAAGATAAGTCACAGATGGCTCAGTACATTGGTAGTCAAATGCCGCAGAACGACCCCGCTATTTGTGATCTGGAGTGTGGTCAACGTATCGCGGATTACCTGGAATCTACCTTCTGGGGGGATTCCGGTGAACTGGTTTGTGATGACATAAGCTATGGCGCACGCCAGCTGAAGTTGCTCACTCGGGCAGAGTATCAGAGGAGTGTTGAAGCGTTGTTGGATGTCAACTTTGATGCAGCCTCTGGCTTGTCTGCAGACACCTATATTGGCTACTTCATCAACAATACTCACTCCTCCGTAGTGGGTAACAGCTATGACAGTTACCTTTCTACCGCCGAAACTGTTGCTGAGTGGGCCGCTGACCAGAACTTCTCTGGAAGCCTGAGCTGTAATGGCAACTTCAATCAGAGTTGTGCCAATCAGTTTGTGAGCGATTTGTTGCCCCGGATTTTCCGTCGTCCACTTGAGGGTAGTGAAAGCTCTACATACTCAAGCATGGCCAACGGAAGTGTTACGGGCGGCGATGTTAAGGCCGGTATCCAGATGGCGCTGGAAGCAGCATTGTCCTCACCACAATTCCTGTATCGACACGAGCTCGGCGAGCGTAATTCGTCGAACTCAGGTATAGATAGTGACGCCTATGAGTTGAGCTCTTATGAGATGGCTACCTGGTTGAGCTATGCCTTCGCGGGCCGCTCGCCAGACGATACCACCTGGCAGAAAGCCCAGAATGGCCAGTTGAGCACGGAATCCCAGATAAAGGCAGAAGCACAACGCTTGCTTGATTCCAATGCAGCTAAAGAGTTGATGGGTGACTTTGTTGCACACTGGCTGGACACGCAAAACCTGGAAAGCTCGCCGAAAGACAGCAGCAGCTATCCTGGCTTTGAAAGCGTGGTTCCGCACATGAAGCAGGAGATACGTGAAGTGTTTGCCCATGTGATGCTGGATGAGTCGGAGCAGTTTGCCTCTCTCTACAATGCCAACTACACCTTCGTGAATGGGCCTCTGGCGCAGCACTACGGTATCAACGGTATTGGCGGCAGCTCCTTCCAGCAGGTGGCTACCACTAACCGTGGCGGTATATTAGCCAACGGTGCCTTTATGGCTCGCTGGGCTGAAGAAGCGGAGACCTCGCCAATACGCCGATCTGTGCGCGTGCGCCGCAGAATGCTCTGTCAGGATCAGCCCGAGCCGCCGGCTGGCGTATTTGCGGATCGTGCGGCGAAGATTGAGGAGTTGAAAGACTTCTTGAACGAGTCGACGACCACTAACCGTATGCGTTACGAAGCCATTACCGGTGATGACAACTGTCAGGCTTGTCACCGAGAGTGGATCAACCCGCTCGGTTTCGGTATGGAGGATTTTGATACCGTAGGTAATCCGCGCAATACCGACCTGAAGGGCAACAGCATTGATGCATCAGGGCAGTTGTACGCACCCGAAAGTCTCAATGACAAGGATATCTTCCAGAACTTCCAGGGAAGTAGAGGCCTCGGACAGGTTATCAGTAGCTTGCCCAATGCCCAGCAGTGTGTGCCTCAGAACCTGTTCCGCTTCGTGACAGGTGTGGGTATTGAGGGCATTGATAACGATGACCTAGAAGGCCCAACCCTCGCAGCCGACGAGAAAAACGGTTATGCCTGTGAGGTTCAAAACCTGACAAACACCATGATGGAACAAAGTCCAAGAGCGATGTTGGAGAGCATGAGTACCATGGATGCCGTGCGCTACCGCAAAGCCTGGTCCAGAAGCGAGTAATGGCAGGCGACCGCTGCATCGCAGCGGTCGCTCCACACTTAACGACATTGTTCTAATTATGAGTGAAAAAATTTAAAGGTTAAGATCATGAAAAAGCGATACAAGAATAAATTCGATAAACAGCGCCGCGATTTTCTGAAAATACTGACTTCCGCGGGCATAAGTCGTGGCCTACTGCAGGCATCGCCATTAGTTGGTGGCATGATGCTTTCGCGCATGGCCGAAGCGCAAACCGGGCCGGATAAATCTGTAGTTATTTATTGTCCTAATGGCTGTATTCCCAGCCGCTGGAAGCCAAACTCAAATTTGAGCTCGTTTCCGGTAATGTCTAAGCCTTATGAGAGCATAAAAGACGAGTGTAATTTTCTGGTGAATATGAGTCACCAGAACGGTGGGCACGGGATGATGCCTGTTTTGATAAATAACAGTTGGAGTGGCGACAGTTTTGATGTGAACCTGGGGCGCATTTTAGGTGGCAACAAGCCTTTTACCTACATTAACCTCGGTGTTCACAGTAACGGCCATGGTTATCTCACTAAAGACGATGGTGCGGAAGTGCCGTTTGAAGACAACCCCTTCAACGCCTTTAACCGCTTGTTTGGAAACCTCTCCACTGGTGGCAGTTCTAATACCAAGGGAAGCGTTATCGACGCGCACAAAGATGCCTTATCGGCACTCTCATCCAAGCTGGGGAACTATGAAAAACAGCGCCTGGATTCCCACCTAACCGCCATTGAAGAAACGGAAGATCGCCTCAACTCCCTGGGTGGCGGCAGTCTTTCATGTGACGCCGCAGTAGAGCCTTCGACCTTTCCACTCACCTTCGATACCTTTGAGCAGCAAGCCCATCTGCAGGCAGACATTCTTGCGTTGGCCTTGAACTGTAATCTTACGTCTTCAGCGTCCATTTCCTTTGGTAACCACCAGGGTGAATTCTCGTTCCCTTATCTTGATTTTACCGGTATTTATCATGCGTCCATCCATGGTGGTAACAACGGCGATTCCAGCTACCCCCACTTTAGTGAAACACGCGCCCATATGAGTAGTCTGGCTGCTTACGTTACACAGGCACTGAAGAATGTTGGCGTGCTGGATTCAACGATTGTTTGTGAGGTAAACGACATGGGTAATGGTGATGCTCACAGTAATCGTGATGTCCCCTTGATTATGTCCGGTGGTGGTGGTGCAATCAGGCGTGGTATCGCCAGTGCAGGCGGCTCGAGTTACAATCAGCTCAATATGATCCACACTGCCGCCGTGGTACTGGGTGCCGACCAGGACCCCAGATATCAGGGCTATGCAAATGATATTGTGCCGGGCGTAATTGCCTAGCGAGAGTGTTTTTAAAAAACGCTAAGCCTGGTTTACGCCGGGCTTTTTTGTCTCTATCTGCTGCGCGGAGCCTTGCTCGATAGTGATACACCCTTAGGGCTTCTGAAGCTATGGTGCCTCTGAAGCTCTAAACACTGATAACCCAGTAATTAATGAATAAGAATAATGATGTCGTATAAGCTCCTAAGTCTCATATTATGCGTTACATGTCTATTGTCGGCATGCACAGATTCTGTTTCCCTTTCTGCCAGCGAGGCTCGTTTAAATGATACGGGGATTACTTGGGGTGGCAATTATCCTAAATCTAACAATGAAGATTGTTCTGCGGCCATTAATGAGCAAGAGTTAGCGAAAGGAGAGCAGATTACGGGTGATATTTTATCGCAACAGGATTGTGCTAGCGGGCGAGATGTTTTACTAAAAAATAAACAATCAGCATTTGAGTATCAAAAAATAGATGGCGTAGGGAAGGCCTTGAATTCTTCCGCAACTCAATGGGATTGCGTGATCGACAAAGTCAGCGGATTAATGTGGGAAGTCAAAAAACCTTCGGATGAAGAATATGGCAGCGCCGGTTTACATGACGCCGATGACAGGTTTACCTGGTATAGCGGGGTTAGCTCGGAAAACGGCGGCGCCGTTGGCGATTGGAATCAGCAATACAATCAGTGTTTTGGCTACCGTGAAAATACGCCTATGTCCTATTGCAATACTGGGGAGTTTGTAAGCCGAGTGAATACAAAAGGCTTGTGTGGCTATAATGATTGGCGCCTGCCTACCCGCCCGGAGTTGGAAACACTGGTGCATTTTGGTGTAACGCGTCCGGCTATAAGTCTTGATTATTTTCCTAATACGCAAAATGATTTTTATTGGAGCAGTTCGCCAGTGGTAAGAAAAACAAGCAGTGCCTGGGCTGTAAGTTTTCAGTTTGGTTTTACTGCTGAACTTCAGCGAACGAATGGCAGGCCACTTCGTTTGGTTCGACCTGCATTAGAAGAAGGTAAAGAATAGTGTTGGTTATTACAATGAAAAAAGACACTATTGCTCGCTTCTGGATATTGATTGTTTTAATGATGCCTGTATCACTTTTTGCTGAGCAGTTCTGCCAGCCAGAAAATATCTTATCTACCGCTCCTGGCTCGCGCTATGACATTAGAGAAAACGGCACAGTGGAAGATAAAAATACTGGCTTGGTGTGGCTTCGTTGCGTGCAAGGTAAAAGCGGAGAAAATTGTCAAACGGGAAGCGCTATTGAGTTAACGTGGGCGGCCGCCCTGCAGTATATTGCAAAGGTAAACGAAAAAGGCGTGGCGGGTTATTCCGATTGGCGTATGCCAAACATTCGGGAGCTAAGTACGCTGGTAGAGCTGCAATGCGTGGAACCGGCAATTAGTCTGGATGCCTTCCCTTTCTCTCCCGCGAGCCATGTGTGGTCTTCCTCTCCCTACCATTTTTACACGCATTATTCCTGGTACGTGGATTTTACTAATGGTGCAGCTACGTATGATGAGCGCATTGTTAACAAACAGTTGCGTTTGGTGCGAGATGCGAATTAGATTTTATACTGGCCTTGTGAACGACTACAGGGCTACGCACAGCCGCGCTTATTGAGTTAACAAAAGTTAGATTGATACGTACCTTTCAAAGATAAATGGCTGTTCTTCTAGCCATCCTCCTCCAGGGAATTAAAACACTTCACCCTATTCGCCGTTATGGAAGGGTGATCATTACGACAATCCTCCCTTGTCATTTTGGGTTTAGCCTTGCTTGGTGCTGGGGCAGGGGGTTCTGATGAAATTTTTTCCGCTTCGCTTTTTTCTCTTTGGCGATTGCGTTCCACTTGCCGTTCATACTCGGTAGTAAGGCGTTGCTGAGCTTCTAGTTCCTCTTCCGTTAAGCCCAGCATGGGGGCTTCTGCATCAACAACTTCGGACTGTTTTTTGTATTTTTCGGGAACCCGATCGCCAAAATGAACTTTGCCGTGCTCATCTACCCATTTGACGATCTCTCCACCGACGGCCAGGGGAGAGCACAGCGCGAAAGCAAATAGTAATATGCGCCATTTAGTTTGTTGCGCAGTGTTACCAGAGTAAAGCATGTTTGTTCTCCTGTTTTCCTGAGGCGGCTATTTGAATATTAGCGCTTAAGTGTGCTGTGTTCACCACTTCTTTCAAACTCATTATCTTCTTCGACAAAGGCCGACTGCTCAGCTGTGACCGAGATTTCTTCTGCCTGAAGCTTTTCATCGGGCGAGCCAGTCAGCGCAATTTGAGGGTCGAGTAAAGCGGTGATTTTTCGTGTATTTCCCGCAAGGAATATCAGCTGCGCAAGAACCAGGCCTTCCAGTGGCTTGCGGTAGCGGCCCTCATTAACAGCCAGCAGCATAAAGCCTTGAATCATGAACCAGGCAAGGAAGATACCGGGCAATAGCAGGTCCCTTCTAGTGAAGCGCTCAGGAGCCTTTCGCCAGAGCACTACAAACCAGATAATGCTTGTGAGCATTAAGGGGAGCCAGATCAGTCGTAAATGATGATTGATCAGCCCCAGCGTGTAGCCCTTGTTTGAGTCTGGCCAGGAGGGGTCAAACATCAGTAGCAGCAGGTTCTCGCTGGCAAGCCAGGCATACTTTCGGAAGCTCATGGGGATTTTGTCTGACTCACGCTGCCATTCTTCGCTTCCGTTATCCACATTGATTTCTACAAAAACCTTGCCGCTGCGTTTGGTCTGCCAGTCGCTAAAGGGCTCCAGCGGCTTACTGCCAACGGCGGGAGAGCCGTAGCCGTAGTACCAGACGGCACCCTTGCGCGAGTACTTGATCTGCAGCTCCTTGTTACCGGACTTGGCGTAGAGCATGTTCATTTGCCCAATCCCGTGGGGTGAAATGATGTTCATCTTGTCGTAGCTGCGGTAGGTAAGCGGCCCCAGAGTTATGGCAAATAATAGAATGGAATAGATTGCTTTGGTGATTTTTTGATCTTGAGACAACCATAGCCAGGTAGCAGCGACTGCTGCCATAGGTATGCATACCCCGCGTGTTAAACCTGCGGCCACCCAGATAAAAACCATCAGCAGAAATGCGTTGACCGTTGCCTTGCGCCTGCAGCGCCAGGTTGCCCAGAGAGAGGCCCCCAGCAAGGGTAGCATGAGGGTTTCCTGCATCAGATAGGCGTAGATACTCAGCCAGGAGGGAAGCCAGGCAATAAGCACCCAGCCTGCAAGTGCAACCTCCTTGGAGGGCTGTAACTCCCGGAAGAAGCGATACCAGAGCCAGGGCATAGTGAAGGCCAGTAAAATGGTGTAAAACGCCGAAAGATACTTGTCACCGAAGGTGAGCTTGGCAAAAGCGCCCACATAGAGTTGGAAGCCCACGGGGTCGGTAAGCGACATGGGATCGTCGCGAAGCACGTCCACACCTTGCTCCCAGTGTCTCTGAGGGTCGCTCCAAATATGGCGCATGGGCTCATATTCAACGATATAAAGGGCTCGATACACGTAGCCAAACACGAGCAGGGTATATATAACGCCCATAAATATGGAGCGCGGATCAATGGAGCGAGTACTCGCTTGTGGGCTGTAGCTGGTCACGGCGTTTTCCTGTACTTCTTATTATTTGAACTGCAACGCGTGGCGCGATGCCATAAGAGCGCAGAGTATAAACGCTGTACTCGCAATCACAAAAGGGAGTAGCGTGTAGATAGGCAGCGCGACCCGGCAAAATGAGAACTTCTTAATAGGCCTGAGCCGAAATCAAGACAATCCGCATTGAGATTGGTACTATTCACGCTCTTCGCCCGGGGGTCTGCCATTGGCTCATAGGGTTTAAAACTATAATCACGAGAATAATAACAATGAGCAGTATTCCGACCATCTCAACCATTGGCAGTGTTGGGCCCAAAATAAAGGAATCCGGTAGTTGGGTTACCGATTACGCCTGGATCTCCGGCGTAGCTGGAGCGCTAACAGTGCTTATTCTGGCTTTGGTGTTTAATCGCACCAATACGCTGCAAACGGGTATTTACTTCTTTGGTCATCAGCTGACCGATAATCGTACCGACACCGTACTAGGAGCCTTGTTCATCATCTCTGCGGTGATGCTTACCGTGGAGCTGGTTCGCCTCTGGTTTTGGGACAAGAGTAATTTCATCTGCATTGACCCTGCCATCAAGAATGGTAAATATGCCGACTTTCTTGGCAAGTGCGTAGCAAATTACCTACTGTATTTATTAGCATTTTTCATCGTCATGAAGTTTTTCCATACTGCCGGTGAGTATGGCTACAAAAATGGTGCTGCCTACTATCAAGCCTGGTTTCGTTTATTTGACATACTGTTTAATGCTTATTTGTGGGCAGGTTTGCCCTACGTCATTTTTACTCGGGCTTTAAAATATGACAAACAGGCCGACGGCCTTGATACCGCTTGGTTCTTGTCTCGCTTACTGATGTGGCCAATTGCAAAACTTGTCGGCGTTCAAAAGCTTGTGCAGTTGGGGGACCGCGATAGCAAGGCGATTCGGGGTTTAATTGTTAAAATATTTTTTACCCCTTTGATGACGGGCTTTTTTATCGGTCAGTTCCCTCATCTGGTGAGTAACGTTGGCTATTTGTTGGATACGCTTCCATCCACCATTGTAAGTGGCAATTACTCCCATCGCACATTTAACAGTGACTTTTTCAATATTTCCATTGCCGTTATTTTTTCTATCGATGTGGCGCTTGCCTGGTGTGGTTATGTTGTTAACAGTCGCTGGGTAGATAACCAGACGGTTTCGGCCGAACCTACAATGCTTGGTTGGGTGGTGTGTCTTATTTGTTATCCACCGTTTCAGAGGGAGTTAGGTTTATATTATTCCGCACCGGCTGAACGAGAAATATTGCACCTGATTCCAGAGCAATGGGTCGTAACTATTCTCACTGTGATGATGGTAGCCAGCTATATCGTTTATATGTGCGCAACGTTATGGTTTGGTGTTCGCTTCTCTAACCTCACAAACCGGGGGATTATTCGTAAGGGCCCCTTCGCCTTTATTCGACACCCTGCCTACGCGTCGAAAAACTTTTCCTGGTGGTGTGTCATGTTCCCGCCGGTGATTTACCACATTACTCACTCCGGATTTGAGCAAGCCGCGCTAAGCTTCCTTGGTTTGGTGTTGATGACTTGGGTTTACTGGTGGAGGGCAATCACAGAAGAAAGACACCTAATGGCAGACCCTATGTATCAGGAGTACTGTAAACAGGTTAAGTATCGATTTATACCGGGTGTTTACTGAGTAGGGTTGCTGGCTTAAAAAAGTCCCGGCCTAGGCCGGGCAAGACTCGCAGGCGTCATAAATGAATTCGATGCGTTTGCTTCCTGTAAATTGGCCCCTTCCCTGGGGCCCCTGCACATTGGCCGTCACCCTCCCTGGGGTTGGCCGTATTTACTCCCTGTAAATATTCGGCATATCCCCATCCCTGGGGCTGGCCGTATTTGCTCCCTGCAAATATTCGGCATATCCCCCATCCCTGGGGTTGGCCGTATTTGCTCCCTGCAAATATTCGGCATATCCCCCATCCCTGGGGCTGGCCGTATTTGCTCGCGGCAACGTTTTGGATGTCGGAAACTGAATACACCTCAATGCGTACCTTGCGTTCCAGAGCATAGGCTTCCAAATCACCATCATAGGCACTGGAGAGGTCAGATCCGTGGGCAAAGTAGTCGATACGGTCTTGCTTGATACCTCTTTCCGCAAGCGCCTTCATTACGCTTAGAGCCCGCTCTTCCGAAAGCACATTGTTGTACTCATCCGTGCCGCGTGGGTCGGCGTGGCCATCCAGTCGAACGCGCAGATCGGGGTTGTCTTTCATATAATTCGCCAGTGAACTCAAGCGCTGTACGTCCTGGCGTGATAGTTCATCGATGCCCGTTGGAAACAGCACCATGAACTCCAGGCGGTTTGCTGCGCTTTTTTCCAATTGAGCAAGCTTCTGTTCACGTATTTTTGCAGCTTCGCGCATTTCAGAAAGGGTGTTATGTGTTGAGGCCAGCTCTTCCTTATCTTTGGCGGCCTTAATTCCCTCCTCGCCGAGGTATGCGCCGGAGAGAGCACCAATAAACATCCCCACAGGGCCTGCCGCTACTGCACCAACTACCGCTGCGGTGGTAAAGACTGTTGCACCTTTGAGCTCTGCTTTGCTTTGTTCAGACATTTTTTTGCCCGCTGCGATGGCAGAAGAGGAGCTTAAAAAAGCAGCGATGCTGATGGCGGTAGCGATTTTGCCAAGAGTGTTACTAGAGGTTTTGTTGATGTTGGTAAAAGTTTTCATGGTGTATCTCCATCTTGTGTGTGTTTAGTGTTTGTCTGGCAGCGATTTCGCGTCTTGTCTGCCGGGTACAGTGCTATTAAACAAAGAGAAAGGGGCCTGCTTGTGGGGGCAATCGGGCGGCTTGGCGATAAAAAGTGGCGAAAAATGACGGTATTGCATGGAGGCTCGCTAGCCTATAGAGTGCGGCGCCTCTACTGTTTATTTGAGTTGTGACTTGTGACAAGCAGCGAAAGGTCAAATCCGGAAAGTAAAAAGCCTTCAAAAGGTTTATTGCGTTCCAGTGCTTTGGTGAGCGCCATGACAATGTTGTCAAGGGTGATGGGCTTGGTGCGTGATGTGCTTTTTGCTCGCTTCCTCGGTGCCGAGGCGGCCACAGATGCCTTTTACGTCGCGTTTAAAATCCCCAATTTTCTGCGGCGCTTGTTTGCTGAAGGTGCTTTTGCTCAGGCCTTTGTGCCGGTGCTTTCCGAGTACCGAGAACAGGGCTCGTTAGCGGCCGTAAGGAATTTTATCGACAGGATTGCGGGCTGCCTTGGTTCCGCGCTGATTTTGATAACCATAGTTGTGGTGGTAGCTGCACCCTTGGTTACCGCCATATTCGGTGCCGGGTTTTTTCTACAGAACCCGGAGAAATACCAGCTCACTACAGAGTTGCTGCGAATTACCTTCCCCTATCTTTTGCTTATCTCTCTTACGGGTTTTGCCGGTGCCATCTTAAACAGTTACGAGCAATTCGCTATACCGGCCATCACGCCCGTGTTGCTCAACGTAGTGTTAATTACCGCTGTGGTTTTTGTTTCGCCCATGATGGAGCAGCCAGTCTTTGCATTGGCCTGGGGTGTGTTAGTTGCAGGTTGCATACAGCTCTTGTTTCAACTGCCCTTCCTGAGCCGCCTGGGTTTGCTGCCGCACCCTAAAGTGGATTGGCAAGACCCCTCAGTGGTGAAAGTACTCAAACTTATGGCGCCCGCCATGTTCGGTGTCTCGGTTGGCCAAATTAACCTGTTATTTGACACTATTCTCGCGACCTTTTTGCCCGCCGATGGCAGTATCACTTGGCTATATTTTTCCGACCGCCTAACGGAATTGCCCTTGGGAGTGTTTGGTGTGGGTATTGCCACCGTCGTGCTGCCAGCGCTGTCTCGCCAGCACATATCCAGCAGGGAAAAGTTCAGTAAAACCATGGATTGGGCTATTCGCATGATTTTGTTAGTGGCCTTGCCCGCAGCATTTGCCTTGATACTCCTGGCTAAACCCATTCTTTACACCCTGTTCCAATACGGCCAATACAAGCCCTACGATGTGTTGATGTCCAGCGCCAGCTTGCGCGCCTACGCTATTGGTCTGGTAGCCTTTATGTTGATCAAGGTCTTGGCTAGCGGCTTCTACTCGCGGCAAGACACCAGAACCCCTGTTCGCATAGGGATTATTGCTATGGTGAGCAATATGGGCCTGAATGTGCTGTTCGTGCTACCGTTTCACTTTTTATGGCAGATTGGCCACGCGGGCCTGGCCTTGGCCACATCGGCTTCTGCATTTATTAATGCTGGCTTGCTGCTGCGCGCTTTAATCAAGACCGACGCCTACCAGCCTCTGAGTGGATGGATGCGTTTCGCGTGCCAGTCCGGCGCGGCTAACCTGGCTATGGTGGTGGTGCTGTTTGGCTTGAACTACTGGCTTGGTGACCTGGCAAATGCAGATGTTGTCACCCGCGTTGTTTCAGTAACGCTGCTGTGTGTGGCCGGGCTATCCACCTACATAGTGGTGCTCATGCTCGGCGGGATGCGCCTGCGACACCTCCGGCCCGCAGTTTAAGCCAAATCAACCCATGCTAGCGTACGGCTGCTGCGCTATAATCGCCGCTTTTCGTGAAAATGGACTCAATGGCTCAGCAACAATTCATCCGTGGCCTCTCCAGTATTTCCACCAGTCACAAAGGCTGCGTGGCGACCATAGGTTCATTTGATGGCGTCCATCTTGGGCATCAGGCCGTATTGGCAAAGCTGGCAGTGGCGGCGGAGCGATTGAATCTGCCTTCCCTAGTAATGATATTCGAGCCCCAGCCCTATGAGTTCTTTTCCCGGGAAGAAGCGCCAGCTCGCATTACTCGCTTGCGGGAAAAGGTAAGCCTGTTGCTGGCGCAGGGGGTGGATAGGGTACTTTGCCTCAAGTTTGACCCGACCTTGCGTAGTTTTACCGCAAAAGCCTTTGTACAAGAGATTCTCTTGCAAAAGCTTGGTATCAGGCACTTGGTTGTGGGGGATGACTTTCGCTTCGGCTGCGATAGAACAGGCGATTTCGCCTATTTACAACACTGTGGTCAGCAACACGGTTTTAGCGTTGCGGATACTCAAACCCAGTTACACTCGCAGAGTCGCATAAGCAGCACTCGCATCCGCCAATTGTTGCAGCAGGATGAGCTAAAACAGGCGAATGCACTCCTTGGCCGGGAGTATGCGGTTACCGGTCGAGTGATTCACGGCAAAAAGTTGGGACGGCAACTGGGGTTTCCCACCGCCAATATCGGCTTGGGGCGAAACCGAACACCTGTGCAGGGAGTGTACGCTGTTAGCGTTTGCTGGTCAGGTCAGCAAGAAAAAAATGCTGTAGCCAATGTGGGGGTACGCCCCACGGTTGAAGGTGGAAAAAAACCCGTGTTGGAAGTTCACATACTGGATTCAAACCAAATACTGTATGGCAAATGCCTCACCGTATGTTTTAAGCAAAAACTGAGAGAAGAGCAGCGCTTCGACAGCATAGAGCTATTACAGGCGCAAATTAAAAAAGATATCGAAGCTGCAAAAATGTGGTTTCACCAATAAACGAAAGCGTGTAGTTAACATCATGACCGATTACAAATCGACTTTAAATCTGCCAAAAACAAGTTTTGCCATGAAGGCAAACCTGGCCCAGCGTGAACCACAAACATTGAAGCGTTGGCAAAAAGAAAATATCTACCAGCAAATTCGTGAGGCAAGGGAGGGGTGTGAGAAATTTATTCTGCACGATGGGCCTCCCTATGCAAATGGCGATATACACATTGGTCATGCAGTTAATAAAATTTTAAAAGACATCATTGTTAAAGCGAAAACCCTGGACGGTTTTGATGCACCCTATGTGCCGGGTTGGGATTGCCACGGCCTGCCCATTGAGCACGCTGTTGAGAAAAAAATTGGCAAGGCAGGTGTAAAAGTTGATTACGCCAGCTTCCGAAAAAAATGCCGGGAATATGCCAGCAAGCAGGTAGAGGGGCAGAAGAAAGATTTTATACGCCTAGGTGTGTTTGCTGAGTGGGAAAAGCCCTATGTCACCATGGACTATAAAACCGAGGCGGATATAGTTCGTGCGCTAGGAAAAATTATCGAAAATGGCCACCTGGTGCGCGGTTTTAAGCCTGTTTATTGGAGTGTGGTTGGTGGTTCTGCCTTAGCTGAAGCCGAAGTGGAATATCAGGATAAAACCTCTTTTTCCATCGACGTTAAATTCAAAGTTATCGACCAGGCAGACCTGGCTTCGCGTATGGGCGAAATAGGCGGCAGTGGTGATATCTCAGTGCTTATCTGGACCACCACGCCTTGGACGCTACCTTCAAACCAGGCGGTGAGCATTAATCCGGAATTGGATTATGTGGTGTTACAAGTAGGCACCGAGCGTCTGCTATTGGCAGAGGCTTTGGTGGAGTCTGTGTGCAAGCGGGTTGGTTTTGAGGGCATGAAGGTGCTGTCTGTTGTTAAAGGCGCTGCACTGGATTACCTACAATTACAGCACCCGTTTTATGCGCAGCGTGAAGTGCCGGTTATTCTCGGCGATCACGTTACCACCGATGCCGGTACGGGTTGCGTGCATACTGCCCCCGACCACGGTATGGAAGATTTCGTGGTAGGTTCCAAGTACCAAATAGCGACGCTCAACTATGTTAATGAGCACGGTAGTTTTCGCGACAATGTCGAAATATTCGCTGGTGACCACGTCTATAAAGTTGACGAAAAAGTTATTGCGTTGCTTGAAGAGAACGGTGCACTGTTACATCAGCAAAAATTTGTGCACAGTTTTCCCCATTGCTGGAGAACAAAAACCCCCTTGATCTTTCGTGCTACCCCTCAGTGGTTTATTAGCATGAGTAAGAATAATTTGCTGGATTCTGTCAAACAATCCGTTGATGGTGTGCAGTGGATTCCTGATTGGGGCGAAGCAAGAATTCGCTCGATGCTGGACGCAAGCCCGGACTGGTGTATTTCTCGCCAGCGCACCTGGGGGGTGCCCATTGCACTTTTCGTCCATAAGGAAACGCAAGACCTGCACCCAGACACTCCAGCGCTTATCGAACAAGTTGCCAAGTTGATGGAAAAAGGTGGAATGGAAGCGTGGTTTGAGTTGGATAAAGGCGAGCTGCTAGGTGCCGATGCCGACAACTACGAAAAAGTAACGGATACCCTGGATGTTTGGTTCGATTCTGGTGTTACTCACTACTCTGTTATGCAGCAACGCGATTATTTGACTTACCCCGCCGACCTATATCTGGAAGGTTCGGATCAGCATCGTGGTTGGTTTCAGTCATCGCTAAAAACAGCCATGGCAATAAACAACACAGCGCCTTATAAACAGGTTTTAACCCATGGTTTTGCTGTCGATGCCGACGGTAAAAAAATGTCCAAATCTGTAGGCAATACCGTTGCGCCACAAAAAGTGATGAATGAGTTGGGCGGTGACGTTTTACGCTTGTGGGTTGCTGCTACAGACTTTAGCGGCGATATGAGTGTATCTGATGAAATTCTAAAGCGCACAGCGGACTCTTATCGCAGAATCAGAAACACCCTGCGTTTTTTCTTGTCCAACCTCAGTGGCTTTGAGCCTGCTGAGCACAGCCTTAACTTTGACGATATGGTTGCGTTGGATAAGTGGGCTCTGGATCGCACTGCGCAGTTACAAAAAGAAATCCTTGAGTGCTATCAAACGTATCAGTTCCACTTGATTTACCAAAAGCTCCATAATTTTTGTGTTGTGGATATGGGCGGCTTTTATCTGGACATTATTAAAGACCGTGTCTACACCATGAAGGAAGACAGCTCCGCTCGGCGCTCAGCTCAAACAGCCCAGTACCATATTGTGCAGGCTTTTGCTCGCTGGATAGCCCCCATCTTGTCTTTCACTGCTGATGAAGTGTGGCAGGCGCTGCCGGGAGAAAACTCAGGAAGCGTTTTCACTGCGCATTGGTGGGAGCTACCGCAGCTTACAGATAAAGACGCACTCTCAAATGCCTATTGGCAAAGTGTCGCCAAAGTAAAAACTGCGGTAAATAAAGTATTGGAGAACAAGCGCAGTGATGGCGCAATTGGTAGTTCACTCGCGGCCGAAGTGACGCTGTATTGCAGTGATGCTCTACAAAAACAATTGTCACAATTGAAGGACGAACTTCGTTTTGTGTTAATTTGTTCCAGTGTAAAAATTGAGCCTCTCTCGCACGCTCCCGAAGGAGCAGATAAAGCCGAGGTGGAAGGTTTAGTGGTGCTGGTGGAGAAATCGGCTCACAAAAAATGTAGCCGCTGCTGGCACTTCCGTGAGGACGTAGGCAGCCATGCTGAGCATGAAGAATTATGTGGTCGCTGTGTGATAAATATCGACGGTGAGGGAGAGTCACGTGAATTTGCCTAGTTTCTCCGCCATGCCTTGGAAGTGGTATGGCTTGGCCCTGTTGGTAATTGTCGTGGACCAGATCACCAAGCAGAGTATTGTTGGCAGTTTAGGTTTGTATGAGCAAGACAAGATAACGTCTTTCTTCTATTTAACACTCCGTCACAATCCGGGGGCGGCCTTTAGCATGTTCGCTGATTTTGGTGGCGCTCAACGCTATTTTCTCGGAGCCCTGGCCGCAATAGTGAGTGTGGTACTGGCAGTTTGGATTGCCCGGCTGCCCAAGAGCAATCGCATGGAAGCATGCGCATTGGCCTTGATACTGGGTGGTGCGCTGGGCAATTTGTATGATCGTGTTTTACTGGGCCACGTTGTTGATTTCCTGGTCGTGCACTATCAGGGCCACGAATGGCCTGCGTTTAATGTTGCCGATGCCGGCATTAGCATGGGAGCCGTGCTGCTAATTTATGACGCTCTCTTTTCCAGGAATAAGGAAAAAAGAGCTAAAACAGAAGTAAAAGCTCATGACTGATTTATTAATTGGAGAGGGAACACAAGTTACCTTGTATTTTTCTCTAAAACTGGACGATGGCGAGGTAGTCGATTCCAATATGGACAGCGAGGCCGCCACTTTTTCTGTTGGCGATGGCAATTTACTACCAGGGTTTGAGCGTGTGCTTTTTGGTATGGGCGCTGGAGAAAAGGCCAGTTTTGTTATTCCTCCAGAAGACGCTTTTGGCCAGGCGAACCCCAACAATATTCAGAAAATAGACCGTAGTCTCTTTACCCAGGAGTTTGAACTTTCTGAAGGGCTGGTGATATCTTTTGCTGATGCCGCTGGTGCTGAATCTCCCGGTGTTATTGTAGAGCTCAAAGACGATTCGGTGCTGGTGGATTTTAATCATCCGCTGTCAGGCGAAAAAATTACCTTTGAAGTTCAAATTGTAAGCGTATCTCCCGCTGTTACCCACTAACTTTCAAACTGATTTCACAACATGGAAATTAAACTAGCTAACCCTCGGGGTTTTTGTGCGGGCGTTGACCGCGCAATCGATATTGTGAACCGCGCTCTGGACGTATTCGGTGCTCCCATCTATGTACGCCATGAAGTAGTCCACAATAAATTTGTGGTCGAAACGCTACGAGAACGCGGTGCCATTTTTGTTGATGAGCTCGATGAAGTTCCAGATGACGTGATCGTTATTTTTAGTGCCCACGGTGTTTCCCAGGCTGTACGCGCGGAAGCTGAGCGTCGCAGCTTGCGAGTGTTTGATGCTACATGCCCGCTGGTCACAAAGGTTCATCTTGAAGTTGCCAAATACAGTGGTGAAGGCCAGGAATGCATTCTCATTGGGCACGCGGGTCATCCCGAAGTTGAAGGCACAATGGGGCAATACAGTTCAGAGAAGGGCGGGGCAATTTATCTTGTTGAAAATGAAGCAGATGTGGCGCAGCTTGAAGTCAGCGACCCCAATAGTTTGTGCTACGTGACACAAACCACACTGTCGATGGATGATACCGCCCGCGTAATCGAGTCGCTGCGCAGCAAGTTTCCTAAAATCGAAGGGCCGCGTAAGGACGACATTTGTTACGCCACGCAAAACAGGCAGGATGCCATTAAACAACTGGCCTTGGAGTGTGACCTGGTTCTCGTTGTTGGCTCGCCTAATAGCTCAAATTCCAATCGGCTTCGCGAGTTGGCAGAACGCTGCGGTGCACGCGCTTATTTGGTGGATGGCCCAGAAGATCTCGATAAGTCATGGTTCGACAATATCACCACCATTGGCATTAGTGCCGGTGCATCTGCTCCAGAGGTTTTGGTGAAAGATGTTATCAGGGGGCTTCAGGAATTGGGTGCGAAGGCGCCAATCGAGCTGAATGGTCGCGAAGAAAACATTAGCTTCTCTTTGCCTAAGGAGCTTCGGGTCTAAAGTATGAGCTTTATGTGTGCAGGCAAACTTTTTAATGTGTAGTCTGGCGCGTGAATAACATAATACTAATTACAAAGTATTTGTTTTATGTTGAGAGATAATTTTTATCCATAAAAAGCCTATGTTTTAGTAACCAAACTTGATTAATTAACGTGGTAACTAAAAAATTTGATGCATTTTTTTTTACCGTTTTAAACGTTATCCATCGCGTTAATTGTCCAGTTATCCTGTGTAACACAACTTCGCGCGATTGATTTGTTATAAAATTCCCTGAAATTAGGATTCAGTGGTAATTTTATGAAAAAGGAAAACGGCCTCACGCTTATCGAACTCATGATAGGCATTGCGGTATTCGCAATTCTCGTTAGTTTAGCTGCTCCCCAATTTACCAACCTGATGCGCAAGCAGGAGATGAAATCTCAGGCAAGCTTGCTCAAGTCAGCATTGGCCTATGCGCGCAACGAAGCTATTTCCCGCAGTTCAGGCGTGAACCTGTGTGGTACCACCGACGGTGTCAGCTGTTCCAAAGCAAAAAACTGGAGCGCTGGCTGGCTGGTGTATGTTGATGACGAATCCAGTACTGATCAGTACTTCCAAAGTGGCACAGATACTTTGCTCAAACAAAATCAAAATAAGGGCAACTCAAAGCTGAGCTTGATCGCCAGTGTCGACGTTATTGAGTACAACCAGTTCGGAGAGCTGGACGATGATAGTGCTAACGTGGATCTCGTGGTGTGCGCAGCGGGTACGACAGACGCAGAAAAGGCATACCTGGCGCGGACTATTACAGTAACGCCGGTTGGCAGCTCGCGCGTGGCTGCAGGCAGTACGAGCTGTCCTTAGCGAATAAATGGAAACGGTAATTTTAGGTAAAGCTGTTATGAATATTGGAAAACGACAACAGGGCACCGCAATGATGGAAACCGTCGTTTCCTTGTTTGTGCTTGCCATTGGCTTGATGGGAACCTTGGCGATGCAAGCCAACAGTGTAAATAGTAACCAGCGTGCAAACTTTGCAACAGAAGCAAATATTCTGGCGTCAGACATGGTGGATAGAATACTTGCATACACCAGTGTTGATATGAAAGAAACCGGGTTTCATTATGCGGGCGTGGATACTAGCAATGCACCCACAAGTGCTGTGGATTGTTCCGGAGGTTGCGCAAAAAATTTGGACGCCGCTGGCGATCAGCGAAAATATGACGAATGGGAATGGGCCCAGCAGGTTAATCAGCGCCTGCCAGGTGGTGTTGGAACTGTAAGGGTAGTTGACACTTACTATGTGGTAAGGCTCACGTGGGAGCAGGGTGATGAATTCGCTGGTTCCAATTGTGCCAACCCAGCACCTGCCGCTGGAAGTGCTTGCTTTGAATATAAATTTAGGTTGTGAGTATGAAAGTAATTGTTGGTAATAAGGAAGTTGTAAGGGTGGTGTTTCAGCGCGGCGTGAGCCTTGTTGAGGTAATGGTGTCTATTACAGTAGGCCTTTTTATACTCGCCGGAGTGGTTCAGCTTTATGCCACCTCAACTCAAAACGCTGCTGTAGTAGATGGGTCCTCGGTTATTCAGGAAAATGCACGCTTTGTTTTTTCCAAGCTGGAAAAAGACATTGCTCAGGCAGGCTTTACTGGTTGTTTTAGCATGGCGAACTCCGGAGACAGGATTACATCCGTTGTTACAGGGATTACTGACACCGATGCTGTTGATGCCAACGATGCCAACCATTTATATAATTTTTCAGCGGGCTTCGTGTATGGTAAAAACGACGAAAAAGTGAATAACAGCAAGGCTTATGACCAGTTGCTCGTTCGCTATTTTTCGGCAAGCAGTCGCCAGCCCCTGCTGAGTGAGGGTAGCACCAGCTTTAAAGTGGCAGATACTTCAGGCTTTAAAGCTGACCGCCTTGCGCTGGTGGGAAATTGTTCCCGTGCAGCCATATTCAAAGTCACAAAAGTTGATGGCGGAGATATAAGTTTTAGCAACGGCCTGGATTTCGATCTAGGTGGAGTGGTTATTACTAAAGCAAATGCCGAAGGCGCCAATTCAGGCACTGCGGCCCATAACCTTTATGGCGGTAAGTCTGGCGCCTTCAGGTATAAAGTTGATACCAGTGCAGCGGGAAAAAGCAATGGAAAGACCTGCACCAACACTACACCGCAATTCTGTGCCTTAGTCCGGCATGCGGGTTTGAGTGCCGCGGGTAAGCCCATTGTGGAGGAGCTGGTTGAGGGCGTTGACGAATTGGAAATTGAGTATGGCTGGCAGAACCATAGCAATGGCACCTTATATTTTGGTGATGCTGCCGAGGTGACTACTGCGGGCATGTGGAACCTAGTGGACCGAGTTAAAGTGACCCTTTCATTAAACTCAATTAATAGAACCCCCACCAATGATGGTAGTGAGTTGCTATCCAGGACTTACTCAAGAACATTTATGGTTCGCAATCAGTTCCCAGGAGATAAAGTTGCTATCGCACTCACGAATAGCACACCTTAATATAGCTCTCAATAAATATTGTTTGGATGAACATCATGTTTCAAAAAACTAGCAGCGGTTCTATAAGCAAGCAGTCAGGTGCGACACTGATAATAGCTTTGATCATTCTCGTGATTATGTCGATGATTGGTATTTCTAATATGCAATCTTCTACTATGCAAGAGAGGATGGCCTCTAACAATCGTCAAAAAAACCTTGCACTTCAGGCCGCTGAGTCTGCATTGCGGGCGGCGGAGGGCGATCTGCGAGTAAATGTTGTTAAAACGGAAGATCTGAGCAAATTTGATGGTAGTGATGGGCGCTATTCCGCAGTAAACCGGTCACCAGGAGAGGCTGCAGTTCCCCTGGCAATAGACGTCAATACTGTTACAGCTTGGGATGCTTCGGGAGTCGCGCAAGAATTGAGTACCTACAAAGTATCGAGTAAGGCCCCCAGGTATGTGATTGAGTACCTTGGACGTGATGTGGGGGCTAGCGGCAGAAAGGTAACAGAAATTGGGTATGTAAATACCGAAAACACCGACCCCTACGTATTTCGAATTACGGCTATTGGTTGGGGTAAAGATGAAAATATTTATGCGGTAGTTGAGTCAACCTACCGTACCGGCTATGGCGACGATTTTGTCTATTAGTTGCCAGTAACAATTAACATCTATTTTGATTGGTTTCATCAATGAATAAATCTATTCGATTAAAACTTTTTCAGGGGAGTATCGCGTTATCTATTCTGCTCTCTGTTTCTTCTTCATACGCTGGGCCAGGTATTATCAGTAAATCCCCCTTATTCGCGGCATCAGGCGTGCCTGCGAATATTCTTTTCGTGGTGGATGATTCCGGTAGTATGTGGAGACAAGCTACTGTCAGAAACGAGATTCAAAAAGATGTTTACACTGATGCGCGTTTTTCAGCAGTAAAGGATGGTAGAAATGTTACTGGCGAACGAGCATTTGCTGAACAGTACTGGGGGACGGGACTTAATGCGTCCTTTATTACACGTACGCCAGATGTAGTCACAGATCCAGATTCTGGCGCAATAATTAAAGAGGTAATGAGGCTTTGTCCCGGGATCAATTCTTTGGCATATGACCCAGGTAAAAAATACAGCGCTTGGCGGAGTGAGATATTTAATGGAGATCCGTTATATGAAGCTAACTACTACTATGAAGACTTAGTCTACCCGGTAGACAATCCTGTTACTACCGCGAATGAAGAAGGCTTACTCACGCTAGCTCCTCCTTATCATAACAGGACAGAAGATATTTCGAAGCACCAATACCTTTTGTGGGAAGACCAGCCTGGAGTGGGAGAAGGGACTTTTCAGTGGGGTGAGTGTGGGATTTTTAATCCCGATAAATCCATAAAATATATAGATGACGACACCAGTAAAGCGCCAGCATATATTTCGAAACTTATTACAGTTGGCAATTTACCTACAGACGCAGAAAAGGATAATTACACAAACTGGTTTTTCTATTACAGAGATCGTGCGTCCATATTTAAACATGTTCTAGCTGACGTTTTTCACGATCTAGATACACGCGTTGGCATTGCAACAATCAATTCAAATGCTGAGTCTAGCTTGGGTTGGGGTATGGAAATGGCGAATGTTAATGATTCCATTCCTGTCAGTGTGGAGCAAGCGCAGAGATTGGCAAACAAGAAGAAGTTGTTAAAAGTGCTATTTGACATAGGTAGCGTTTATCAAAACGATGCGAATACTCGTGGTCGAGGAACTTCATTGCGCAGAGCATTTGAAAATGCGGGGCAGTATTATCGCTTGGGTATGACCCCCTCCAACGGTACTCTGGATGATGATTTTATAACGGATGGCCAGCCTAGCACCTCTCCTATCCTTCCTAGTAATAAAGGGGGGGCCTGCCAGAAAAATTTTACAGTACTGGCGACAGATGGCTTTTCCAACGATTATGCTTCGCCTAATGGCTCCTATGGTGATCTGGATGGCGACAGTGTTGACAATTCATTGGGAGATATCGCCAAATATTTTAGTGATGATACAAAGCTAAATATGATTACCCACACGCTTTCCTTTGGCTTGGCGGGAGATAAGGGCATACCTAGTGATAACTGGACAGAAGCTCAGTATAACGCCTATTGGCCTACAGAGGCTGAGCTAAATAATTGGGAAGACGAAGATGAAGATACACTATATGACTTGGTGCATGCTGCCTATAACGGTGGTGGTGAATATCTAAGCGCATCGGATCTGGAGACCTTAAAGGAAGGTTTTGAAAAGATAATTAATGCCATAAAGACTAAAACTGCTGGATCAGCTTCTGCGGTAAGCTTTAACTCTGCCAGCATTGCTGCTGATACCTATTTGTACCAAGGCTGGTTCGACGGCACAGATTGGAGCGGCGATGTATTAGCGTATGAATATAATGGGGGAAGCGTTCCAACTCCGGTTCCCACAGTCTCGCCCTCGGTGGCGCCCACAGGTGTGCCCACGCCGCAACCGACGCCAATCCCGTCTGCTGCGGGCTGCATATCACTAAAACATGCCAATGCGAAATGGAATGCAAAAGAGCGCCTGTGTTCTCAGGCTTTAACTGACCCAGCCTCAGGCGGGGGTAGAAAAGTTATCACTTCAAACGGCGATACCCTCAATGGCCCTGGCGCAGTGTTTCGTTATAGCTCCGCTACTGCCGGTGAACTCGCAAGTGCTCAGATAGCTGATTTGATTTCCAAAGCGCCGAGTGGTAGCGAGCAAGCTTATCTTGAAGATGTGATTGCTTACCTCCGTGGAGATACTGCACTCAGTGGTAGTTTTACCTTTCGTTCTCGCATTAGTCTCCTTGGTGATATTGTCCATTCGGGCCCACAGTACGTAGGTAAGCCCCGGGCTAACTATCCCAATTTTATTGAAGGAAATGATGCTAATCTCAAACAGCCTTATTTCGACTTTGTTAAAGCAAGAGCCAGCAGAACGCCTATTGTTTATGTCGGGGCTAATGATGGAATGTTGCACGCATTTAATGCAAAAACAGGAACTGAGCTGTTTGCATATATACCCCTTGCAGTTTCATCTACAGAAGCAAAGGCTGGCTTACACTATTTGGCCCAGCCCACCTACGAACATCTACCGTATGTTGATGCAACGCCCACTGTCGGTGATGTATATATAGATAACGATTGGAAGACTTACCTGGTAGGTGGTTTAGGGCGAGGAGGTAAAGGTATATACCTTCTGGATATCACAGACCCCGGAAGTATCGGTACAGAAAATGGTATGGCTGCGATTGTGAAAGAGGAATTTACCGATCAGCATTTAGGTTATACCTTTAGCCGCCCACAAATTGCAAAACTCAATGATGGCGAATGGGTGGCGGTGTTTGGTAATGGCTACACTAATAATACAGATGGGGAAGCGTATCTCTACGTGCTTTATCTGGATGGCTCTGGCCCTGGCGGTAGCAGGTTTCAAAAAGTTGGCCCGCTTGGAGGGAACCTCGCTACCCTCGTTGGTGGAGACTGTGAAAATTCTTCCAGTGATTGCAATGGGCTTTCTTCGCCAACGCTGCTCGACTTGAATAGTGATGGCAAGCTGGACCGGGTTTATGCTGGTGATATTCTGGGCAACATGTGGGCCTTTGATTTTAATATAGATGCCTCAAGCGGCACAGTTGTGCCTAAGGTTGCTCATGGAGGTAAGCCTTTGTTTACGGCCTGTAACTCTGCGCTAGCTAACGGTGTTTGTCCGGCTGCTAGTCGTCAGGCGATTACGGTCAAACCCGTAGTCACGGCTCACGAAGCGCAGCGCTCTGCCGCCACTGCACCGAACTTAATGGTGATGTTTGGTACAGGTCAATTTTTAACAGAGCTTGATAAAACAAATACAGACCAGCAAAACCTGTATGCTGTTTGGGATGCGGGTGAGCAATACGGGAGTTTAGACGCTAGTGACCTGCAAGCGGCTACACTTTCGAATATCGGCGGTAGCACTGCTGGGGCGCTTAGTGTGAGCGGATCAAAGGTTCCGTACAATGCCAGTTCAGTCGGCGGCGTATTTGGTTGGAAGATCTCTCTTATCGATACGGGTGAACGACTGGTTGTGTCCCCCTACGCCATTGGAGAAATCGTGTTGTTCTTAACTACCACGCCAACGTCTAATATTTGTGACAGCGGGGGTGGTAAGGGCCATTTAATCGCTCTTGATATAATTGACGGTGTGTTACCATTTACGGTATTCCCCAACCAGACGGGGGTGGCTGGGTTCGATATCAATGCGTTGCCTGGTGGTATGGCGGTGCTGGATAACACTGTGGTTATTTCTGATGCGACGGGCAATTTGCTTGGTGAAAAAGCATTTTGGCAAAAGCCCAGGCCTTCTCGTCGTTCATCATGGTCAATACAAAAATAGCAGCTTGATTATAATAGGCATTTGTAGGGGCTTCTAAAAAAAATAGGGTTGTAAGTTAATGAGGCTTAAAATAATTCGTTCTTTTACAGTGCCTTTTTCTTCTATGAGATCAGTAAAGGGATTTACGCTGATGGAAGTTCTAATGGTGGTGGTTATCATAAGTTTGATTGCCGCGTTTGCAATGCCCAGTTACTTGGAACAAGTGGCCCGCGGTCGTAGAGCCGAAGCTAAATCATTTTTATTGGATCTAGCTTCCCGTCAAGAGCGTTATTACACACAGTATTCTTCGTATTCACCTCAGATAGCAAAAGTACCCAGCTGCTCAAACGATACTTGCTATCTTGGTTTTGAAACCAGTTTGAGTCCAGATGGCCATTACACGGGTAAAGTTGAGGCTCTTCCGAGTAGTTGTAGTCCGACTGGAACTCTATGCACAGGATATATTTTAGTAGCTGAAGCTATTGGCTCGGATAAAAAATGTCCCGTTCTAACTCTTGATAACGCTGGGGCTAAGGGAGCAAAAGATGAGAGTGATACTGCTCTTTCGGGCGCTGCCTTGGATTACTGCTGGCGCTAGTGTTTTTTAAACACCCCCGCAGCCTTCTCTAAGCTCCTTCTGTGACGCGATCCTGACTCTTCCCGTACGATAAACTACGAGTTGAGCGCGGTATTTTTCAATATCTAAGCGGTCACAATAATAAATCCGTCCATTTTGGTTTCCAGTAAAGCCCGCCGGATTGTAAGAAATATATTTTGGGCTTCCGGCTCCCTTCCAGTTCAGCGCTTGCCTCTCGGTAATTATGGTTTGCTTCTGCAATAGTCTCTCGTCTTCATCCAGTTTTTTATTATTGTTAATATCCAAAAACACCATAATAGTTTCGCTCCAGTTTCCCGAACAATCTTGCTCATTGCTTGTGGGGCACACTAGTACATCCGTCGAATAATCAACAGCATGTTGGCGTGCGAAGTTTAAAATACGCAACATGGCGTACACCGTATTATCTTTCCGGTTTTTTTTGGCGAGGTGGCTAAAGGAGGGTACCGCTATACTGGTGAGAATGAGAAAAATGCTGGTGGCGATCAGGAGGTCCAGCAGGGATATTCCTTTATGAGCGCAGGGGGAAGGTTTTTTAGTGGGTAATCTAAGCATGTCCGTATCCTTATGTAGTGTCTATCCATGACACTCAGATTACCTTTCGTGCGTCTAATTCTCTGTAGGATATATCTCAAATACATTAAGGAAAATGTCAGTATTGCCTGCCAGAAATACTTAACCCAAGGGGGCAGAATTATGCCTGCCAAGCTCAAAAGGCGCTCGTTGCGCTTATTCTTCGCTGTCATCTAGCCCCAGTTTTACTAAACGGTAGCGCAGTGAGCGAAAGCTGATGCCTAGCTTTTTTGCGGCCAGTGTTTTATTCCAGCGAGTTTGCTCCAGCGTGTCACAGATGATTTCTCGTTCAACCTCGGATAAGTAGTCGTCGATGGAGGAGTGATTTAGGCTCGCGTGAAAGTGACTGGATTTTCGCCCCGCTTCACCCGCTTGTTCTACGATTGTGCCGCGCTCGAGCTGTAAATCTTCTTCACAAATCTCGTCGTCTTCACACAGGGTAAAAGCGCGTTCCAGAATATTTTCCAGCTCTCGAATGTTACCGGGGTAACTGTATTCAATGAGCTTTTTCTGTGCCTGGCTGCTGATTTTAGGTTTATCTATGCCACAGTTCTCTGCAATGCGAGAGAGCAAGGCGTCAATAAGGCCGGGAATATCCTCATGGCGATCGCGCAGAGCGGGCACATTGAGTTGAATAACATTGAGGCGGTAAAACAAGTCCTGCCGAAAATCTCCCTGGTTCACCAGTTCTTCCAGGTTTTTGTGCGTGGCACAGAGAATTCGTACATTTGTGATTATTTCACCCTGCCCGCCAATGGGGCGAATCGCTTTTTCTTGAATGGCACGAAGCAGTTTTACCTGCATGTCGAGCGGTAGGTCGGCAACTTCATCCAGAAAGAGTGTGCCGCCTTCCGCCGCCTGAAATAAACCATTTTTATCCTGGTTCGCGCCAGTGAAGGAGCCCTTTTTATGGCCAAAAAATTCACTTTCCATCAGTTCTTTGGGAATCGCGCCGCAGTTTACGGCCACAAATGCAGCTTGGCTTCTGGGGCCTAGTTCGTGAATAGAGCGAGCCACCAGTTCTTTGCCGCTACCAGATTCGCCACTAACATAAATGGGCGCTTGAGAGCGTGCCAGCTTTTGTATGGAGTTTTTTAGTTTGAGTATCTGGGGGGAGTTGCCAATTATCTTGTCGCTGCTTTCACTGCTGGCGGGTAATTGCTTGGTAGACAGAGCGGTGTCCACTAATTTCCGCAGTGACGGCAGGTCTATGGGCTTGCTAACGAAATCAAAAGCACCGGCTTTCATTGCCTCGATGGCAGTATCCATATTTCCATGGGCGGTAATTACTGCAACCGGCATATGGCTTAGTTTTTTCTGAATATGCCGAACCAGGTCGATGCCATTGCCGTCCGGCAGCCTCATATCGGTTAAACACAAACTGTATTCTCGCTTTTCGAGATAGCGCTTGGCTTCGCTGAGGTCAGCCGCGCAATCTACATCGAGAGACATTCGGGAGAGCGTGATTTCCAGCAACTCACGAATATCGGGTTCATCGTCAATAACCAGTGCGCGTGTGTTCGTCATAGCTAAATCATTCTTTGGTGATGGGTGCAGTTAATTCTGAAGCAACTTTTATTTTTATCTGTTCTCTTAAAATAGAGGCTCGCCTGGTTAATTTCACAGAGTTCTCTGGATATATACAAACCCAAACCTGAACCTTTTTCGTCTGTGGTGAAGAAAGGGTCAAATATCTCCTCTAGCTGATCGGCTGAAACCCCAGGGCCGCCGTCAATTACTTCAATGAAAGCCGTATCGTCATTGTCGCTGATTCCTGCGTTAATTTCTACGAAGGGCTTGCCAGTGCTTGCTTTACTAAAGCGAGCGCCGTTTTCACAAAGGTTGGTTAGTACTTGTGCCAAATGCACCGGGTCGAACTTTACCGTGGCGGAGGCGTTGGTCAGCGAAAGGCCAACCGTCGTTTTATTTGCTTGGAACTCGTTAATAAATTTTGGCAGCCACTCAGCAAGTTTTAAGGTTTTAGGTTTGGGCTCTTTGCGTCGGGAAATTGTCAGAGTGTTTTCAATAATCTGGTTAACCCGTTCCGAGTGCTGCAATATTATCTCAATCAGACGCTGGTCACCTGAGCGCAGGTAATCGGCTTCGGAGAGCAGCTGTGATGCGTGCGAAATGGCACCCAGAGGGTTTCTGACCTCGTGGGCTATGCTGGCTGTTAGGCGGCCAAGAGAAGCCAGTTTTAGTTGCTGAGCTTGTTGCGCCAGTGACCGATGGTCTTCCATATACATAATGGTGCGGTCAGCGTCAGGTGTTTTCAGGTTGGCAAAGCTCACTCTTACTTCCTGCCCTGCTCGCAATGTATGAATTTTGGGTGCCAGCATTTCCGGGGATGCGTGCCATTCAGCCAGCAGGCCGCCCAAGTCCGCCTTTTCTGTTATTCGCGTGCCATTGTAATTATCAGTAGGCAGGTCAAGTAGTTGCAGGGCAGACTGGTTGATGAGCTCGATTTTGTCCTGGTCGTCGATAACAATTATGCCCGTCCTCATGCGCGTAACAATATGTTGAGCCAATTGTTGTAAATGCCGCGCATAATTCGCCTGATGGGCCGCTGCAATATCGCTTTCCCGTATTTTCTCAGTAAGGTAGTGAAAGCTGATGGCGGTGATGAAAATGAGTATACCCAAGGTACCCGCTGCAAACAGATCGTTGGAATTGCTTAAGCTTTTGGTGCCTAGATTGATTGCTTCTGCCAGGGCGAATAGGCTGCTTAGAGCTGCGTAGGCAAACGAAAGCTGACCTCGTAAAAAAATACTGGCCATAGCAATGTTCACCAGCACCAGATAGGCGAGGCTGCTTTTTAATCCATCGCTAGCGTGAATGAGCAGCATTAAGGCGACTAAATCAATGACAAGTAACAGGCCTGTACTTTTGGTGGAATGTTTTAGCGACAGAGCGCTGTAAGCTATTATGGTTGCCAGGCAGATGGCGATGTAGATCAGCGAGGTGATTTGAAAAAGCTGCGGGTGCAGGCGGCCCAGTAATTGCGTTGAGCTGCTTAAGCTGAAGGTGAGCCAGAGCAGTAAGCCCAATATCAGGCGATAGTAAAGGTATACCTGCAGAATTCGCGGGTTGTTGTGTGAACTAAAGGCCTCTATTTCCGGAGTGGTATGATCGCTGGCTGAATTCAAATTTGTTTCCATATCAAGTGGTGGCTAACAGGCTTTGCGATTTTTTTGCTATTAGCTGAAAATGCGCGCCTGCATTTATTCTATAGGTACACGCTGGAGCTTCAGAAAGTATATGTCAAAACTCATCATAGCAATGGCCCAAATCAACCCTTTGGTTGGCGATATTGATGGCAATGTGCAGAAAATTCTGAGCTTTGCCCAAGAGGCACAGAATAAGTACCAGGCAGACTTGGTGGTGTTTCCCGAGCTAACGCTTACCGGTTACCCCCCGGAAGACCTTCTTTTGCGTCCGAGTTGTGATCTACGTATTGACCGAGCCCTGCATAAACTCTGCAGTGAGCCTATGCGCACGCATATGGTTATTGGTTATCCGAAGGTGGTGAACGGCAAGATGTATAACATGGCGGGCGTTATTTATCAGGGGCGTGTTATTTTCGAGTATGCCAAACAATGCTTACCAAATTACCAGGTGTTTGATGAAAAGCGTTATTTTGCTGAGGGTAGCGAAAACGGTGTTTTCCAATGTATGGGGGTAAGCATAGCGCTTTCCATATGTGAGGATATCTGGGATGGGGGGCCTGTTACGCAGGCAAAAGACTGTGGTGCAGATTTGCTGCTGAATTTGAATGCTTCGCCTTTTCACACGCGTAAGCAAGCAGAACGAGAGGCCTTGCTACTGGAGCGAGCTGAACATGTAGGCGTGCCCATTGTGTATGTAAATCAGGTTGGCGGGCAGGATGAGCTGGTGTTCGATGGAGGCTCCTTTGCGGTGACTACCTCCGGAGAAACCTTAGCCATGGCCGGTTTCTTTGAAGAGCAGCTTGCGGTGTTGCACTTTGAAAACGGCGAGCTAAGTGCGTTTACCGAAGAAGTTGAACGGGATAGCCAGCATTTGGCCACTATCTACAAAGCGCTTGTCTTGGGTGTGAAAGACTATGTTAATAAAAATCGCTTTAAGGGCGTGGTGCTTGGTTTGTCTGGAGGGATAGATTCTGCCTTAACTTTAGCGATTGCTGCGGATGCGCTTGGGCCGGAGAGAGTCCACGCGGTAATGATGCCCTTCCGCTATACCTCCGACATGAGTAAAAACGATGCCGAGGAGGAAGCCACTCGATTGGGAGTCGATTACCGTAGCATCAGTATTGAGCCCGTTTATGAAGCATTTATGCGTCAGCTTGAGCAGGCCTTCGAAAATACCGAAAGGGATACCACGGAAGAGAATATTCAAGCACGCAGCCGCGGTGTGCTGCTGATGGCGATTTCAAACAAGCTGGGTTATCTGGTACTTACAACCGGTAATAAAAGCGAAATGGCAGTGGGTTATGCAACCCTTTACGGCGATATGGCGGGTGGCTTGGATGTGCTAAAAGATGTGCCGAAAACCACAGTATTTGAGCTTTCTCGTTATCGCAATAGTCTTGGCGAAGTTATTCCTGAGTCGGTTATTACCCGTCCGCCCTCAGCAGAGTTGGCGCCTGACCAGAAAGATGAAGACTCACTGCCGCCTTATGGCATTCTGGACCAAATTCTGGAGCTATACATTGAGCAGGATTGCAGCGCGCAAGCTATTATCGCAAAAGGTTTTGTCGCAGAAGACGTGAAACGAGTTTTAAGCTTGGTGGATATTAACGAATATAAGCGAAGACAGGCTCCAGTGGGTATCCGCATTAGCGCTCGCGCCTTTGGTCGTGATCGGCGCTACCCAATCACTAACGGCTGGCAGATAGGGGACTAAAGGCAATCTCTTCCTGGGCGTAGACGCGCTCTTTAGTGAGTGCGTCCTAGAAGAGCCTTACCCCGGAGGAGTAACATCCAGATCTTCACGATAAAACGTATTGTAGATTTCTCGAGTATCAAAATTGGTGTAAGGCTGTTTTTTGAACAGCCCCAGCGTGGCAATGGTTACCCAGGAGATACTTTCATCCCTGCCGAAGCGGTAATTAAAATCGCCATTTTTTAAGGCCGGATGTTCCGGGAAGTTTGCAACCAGCACTTTGGCGGCGCTGTTCGATAGCTCTTCCATATCCAGCATATGATAAGCCTGCGCCATTACAGCAAGTCCATCTGGCACCGCAGGGGTTTGTTGGAAGTTTTCTACTACATATCGACCGCGATTGGCTGCGGCAAGGTATGCGCCACGCTTGAAATAATAGTTGGCTACGTGGATTTCGTAGCGAGCCAGCATGTTGCGCAAATAGATCATGCGTTTTTGTGCATCTACGGCGTATACGCTGTCAGGGTAACGGTCGAGTAATTGGGCGAAGTAGTCGAAGGATTCACGCGCGGTACCCGCGTCTCGCTTGGTGATATCGGTTGGCAGAACAGAGTAGAAGGCGGTGTCGTTCTTAAATGCAGACACGCCTCGCATGTAGTAGGCATAATCTACATTGCGGTGCTGAGGATGCAGCCGAATAAAACGGTCTGCCGAGGCAATGGCCAGCTCGTGCTCCTCAGCGCGGTAATAGGCATACACCAGTTCTAACTGGGATTGCTCAGCGTAGCTGCCAAAGGGATAGTTTTCTTCCAGGATCTCCAGCGCTTCCGAGGCGGCTTCCCAGTTGGAGCCCCTCAGGTATTTCTGCGCGATGTTATAAGCCATCTGTTCACTGCTATGATCCATTTTGTTATCTTTACTGGAACAGCCGTTAAGCAGCAGGCTTGCCGTGAGTGTAATGAAAAGTATTTTGGAAACTTGGCTCATGTTAAATCTATTTTTTAGGCTGTGCTGATAGCTCAGCACGGGCTTCAATACTGAAGCCGTAAACAAAATGATAAGAATGCAGAAAAATACCGTATTCCCGTTAACCCCGTGCCTGCTTCATATGCCGCAAATTTGTCTGGCATAAACGCAGTTTACCGCCGGCCGCGGGTGCGACAGTGTAATGCAGCAGAAGGTTTAAATACAAATGACCAACTCCACTTCGCTCCCGGAAGATGACTTTGATTCAAATACCAAAGAATCGCCTCTCACCTGTGGGGTGCCACTGGATAAATGTGGCTGCAGGTTGGATCAATTTGCGGCGGAAATGTTCCCCCAATACTCCCGCTCTCGTCTGCAACAATGGATTCGGGAGGGTAACTTAACGTTGGATGGCCGAACAGTTAAGCCCAACGCAAAGCTGGCCGGAGGAGAATTGATCTCGTTGCTCGCGGTTGAGCGTGAGCAGGCGGCCTGGCTGGCAGAAGATATTCCATTGAACATCGTCTATGAGGATGAATACCTGCTAGTGATCAACAAGCCCTCGGGCCTGGTAGTTCACCCTGCGGCGGGGAACTACAGCGGCACTTTGCTCAATGGCTTGTTACACCATAATCCTGTTCACGCTAAATTGCCCCGGGCCGGTATCGTTCACCGGCTGGATAAAGACACAACTGGTTTGATGGTGGTAGCAAAGTCTGAAATAGCGCAGCAGGCGCTTGTGCAGCAATTACAGGCTCGAACAGTAAAGCGTAATTATCAGGCTATTGTGCATGGCAGTGTTCGCGCTTCTGGCTTTGTATGCGCGGCAATAGGTCGGCACCCAAGCGTGCGAACCAAAATGGCGGTACTTGAACGAGGTGGTAAAGAGGCGCTCACGCACTACCAAATTGTGAAGGATTATACTGATTTTACTCACTTGGAATTGAAGCTTGAGACCGGGCGCACCCATCAGATCCGGGTTCATATGGCTCACCTTGGCCATCCCTTGATAGGCGATGTGCCCTACGGGAAAAAAATGCCTGAGAAGCTGCTGCGAGCCAACCCTGATTTATCCCTGTTGGCTGAATTTCCCAGGCAGGCTCTGCACGCCTACAAGTTGGGTTTAATACACCCCATATCCAGAGAAGCTTGCCAGTGGCAGGCAGATGTGCCCGCCGATATGCAGCAGCTACTCACTCTTTTGAGCGCTTAGGCATGGCAGACTCCGCATGGTACCAGCCGGAATGGGCCCTTCCCAAAGGCGTGAAGGCACTGCAAACCCTGCGTACAGGTGGCACCAGTTTGCCACCCTACGCGAGCAATAACCTTGGTTTACATGTTGGCGACTCACCTGGGCGTGTAGCACAAAATCGCAATCAATTGAGCATGCGCTTGCCCGGCGAGCCTGTTTGGCTAGAGCAGGTTCACGGTATAAGCGTAGCGGAGTTAAGTTCAGCTTCTGCCTTAAATATCACTGCCGACGCTGCTTATACTCGAGAGCGGGGAGTTGTTTGTGCAGTGATGACGGCAGATTGTCTGCCGGTTCTGCTGTGCTCTGAGGATGGTGGTGAAATTGCCGCAGTACATGCCGGTTGGCGCGGGCTTGCCGCTGGAGTCATCGGCGCTGCGGTAAAGGGTTTTCAAGCCGCACCAAAGAAGATAACGGCCTATTTATGCCCAGCCATCAGTGGCAAGCATTTTGACGTCGGAGGCGATGTGCTGCTCAGCTTTCAGCAGGCTGAGGGAACGAGGCCTTATGCTCACCCGGTTGTCGATGCATTCAAAGCATCGGGTAGAAAGGGTAAATACAAGGCCGATTTATACCAGCTTGCTCGCTCTGAGCTGCTTGGGCTGGGGGTTTCAGAGGTTTTTGGCGGTGATCGCTGTACTTACGAGGAGCAGCAGTATTTCTTCTCCTACCGCAGAGACGGTGTCACTGGCCGTATGGCAAGCTTGATTTGGCGGGAGGGCTAAAGGCCAGGTGCCTTTGGTTCCGGTTCTTAAAGGTCTCGTTCAATCAAGGTTACACTGGGGTCTCCGCTGGAGCGGCGTTTGAAGCCGAGCTTGCTTGCCAGTTTCAGCATCGGGCTGTTATCACTTAGCACCTCACCGTTCATGCGCTTGATACCCCGGTAGCGTGCGTAGTCCATTAGCATATCCATTAAATGACGCGCTAGTCCCTTACCCTGCCAGTCATCCGATACGGTAATAGCGAACTCGCAACTTTCGCCGTCAAAGTTAATGGCATAGCGAGCAACACCCAGCTCAATAACCTGGCTGCTGCCCTCGCCAAGTACAGCGATAAAGGCCATTTCCCTGTCGTAGTCAATTTGGGTAAATCGCGCGAGCATCTCTGGCGGCATTTGTTGGAAGGTGTTCATAAAGCGATAGCGCTTGGCGTTATCCGACAAGCCCTCTACAAAAGCTCGCTCCATCTCGGCGTCTTCCGGTCGAATAGGGCGAATTTTGCAGTTCAAGCCGCCAGCAATCACTACTTCTTTAGCGAGGTGGGTGGGGTAGGGGTGAATAGCCGTATGGGAGTAGGCCATCTCCTTTTTGTGGTAGGGCTCTACTCGAACCTTGGCATCCACAACGATGGCGCCTTTGTCGCTGACGATCAATGGATTGATGTCGAGTTCTACCACCTCGGGTATTTCACAGGCGATTTCCGATACTCGCAACAGAACATTCTCGATCGCTTCGTGGTTGGCGGCCGGAACTGTGCGGTGGGCTTCCAGCAGGGGCGCAATACGCGCATGGGATACCAGGTCTTTTGCCAGCATTCGGTTTAAGGGCGGGAGTGATACAGAGCGACCTGTGATCAACTCAAGGTTTGAGCCTCCGCTGCCAAAACTAACGACGGGGCCAAATACCGGGTCGTGCAGAATACCTACGTGCAGCTCCCGGGCATTGCTTGAGCGCACCATGGGCTCAACCACCACTCCGTCGATGGGCACTGGTGGTTCCCTCTCTCGCATTTGTGTGGTCAGCTCGTTAAACGTGGCATGCACTGCTGCAGCGCTGCCTATATTGAGCCGTACACCGCCGACATCAGATTTGCGTTCCAGCTTGCTGGTACACACTTTCATCGCTACCGGGAAGCCCAGGTTCCCGGCTGCAGTAACCGCCTCGATGGCAGAGCGAGTAACAATAGCGGTAGCAACAGAAATGCGGAAGGCTGAGAGCAGTGCCTTGGCTTCGGTAATAGAGAGTACTCTGCGCTTTTCTGCCAGAGCATTGCTAACGATTAGCCGCGCACCGTCCAGATCCGGAGACTGTTTTTCCGAGAGAGGCCCGGGTGTTTGTAGCAGCAGTTTTTGGTTACGGAAAAAGTTAGTGAGGTAAGCAAAGCCCTGCACAGTGGTTTCGGGCAGGCGGAAGGCCGGTATCCCGGCAGTGCGCAATAGCCTGCGCGCTTCTTGTACACGGTGCTCTCCCATCCAGCAGGCCAGAATGGGCTTGCGCTGGGTTTTGCTCACGGCAATTATGCGCTTGGCAATTTCCAGTGGGTCGGTCATGGATTGGGGTGACAACATTACAATCACACCGTCGGTTTTGTTGTCGGACAGTAATATCTTTAAGGCCTCCTGATAGCGTTCCGGGTCGGCATCGCCGAGAATATCCACAGGGTTGCCGTGGCAACGTATTCCCGCGTGTATTTTATTCAGGGTCAAAACCGTGGAGTCTTCCAGTACCGCAAGAGGAATATTCAAATCATGGGCCCGGTCGCAGGCCATTGCAGCAGGGCCTCCGCCGTTGGTGAGAATGGCCAGATGCTCGCCACGCAAGCGGGTGTCTCTTGAGAGTACGGTGGTGGCGGCAAAGAGATCGCCAATATGGCTCCCTCGCACCACGCCCGCGCGGCGTATTGCCGCGCCAAATACGTCATCGGCTCCCATAATTGCACCGGTGTGTAATTGTGCCGCTCGCACACTTATTTTTGATCTTCCCGCCTTTACCAGAATCACCGGCTTTACCCGTGCCACCGCTCGAAGGCCACTCATAAATGCACGGGCATCGCGTATGCCCTCTACATAGAGCAGAATGCTTTGGGTCTTGGGGTCGGAGATGAGATAGTCGAGTACTTCGCCGAAGTCCACATCAATTGATTTTCCAATGGAAATTACCGTGGAAAAGCCGATTCCCTGGCTTTCGGCCCAATCGAGAATACCGGTACATACGGCACCGGATTGGGAAATTAAAGCGATATTGCCGGGTTTGACATTGCCCCCGGCATAACTGGCATTGAGTTTGGTATTGGGGCGGATAACTCCCAGGCAGTCCGGGCCAACAAAGCGAATGTTGTGGTGCCGCGCCACCTCCAGTATTTTTTCTTCAAGCGCAATACCGCCACTGGAATCCTGAAAGCCACCTGAGATAACAATGGCTGCTTTCACGCCAGCCTCGCCACATTGCTCGAGAATATCCGGAACCGTTTTCGCCGGAGTGGCAATGATGGCGAGTTCAACGGTTTTCTCTGCGTCCTGCAGGGATTTAAAACACGGCAGGTTTTCCACTTCTGAATATTTAGGGTTAATGGGAAGTAGCTCCCCTTCGAACTCCCCTGCAACAATATTGCGCAACACCACAGTGGCGAGAGCATTGTTACGCTGGCTAGCGCCAAAAACTGCAATAGAGCGCGGCTCAAAGAGCGATGATAGGTAGTGTCTGAAGTGGTCGGCCATTAGCATCCTCAACAACGTGGTTTAAGAGATAGTCCGCTCGACGGTAAGATTCTATCCGCCCTGAGTGCAGAGAACAGGGTTAATGTTGAATTGTTCTCCCACGATCAAATAAATAGCACAAATAATTAATTCTGTTATGAGAGTATGTGTGCCACATAGGCAAACATGGCTTGAGTTTACCGTGAGTAAACCCCAACTATTGGGTAACGTAAATCAGCTTTTAAGAGGCGAAATATGCGAATCGATCGCTTAACCAATCAACTGCAGATGGCTTTATCAGATGCTCAGTCTCTGGCTGTCGGCCGCGATCACAACCAGATTGACCCCTTGCATCTGTTACAGGGGATGTTGGATCAGCAAGGTGGGGCTGTTCGCCCCTTACTGGCTTCGGCGGGCTTTGATATTAACGGCTTGCGTAATGAGCTTACTAAAAAGTTAGAGGGCCTGCCGCAAATTCAAAACCCCACTGGTGATGTGCATATGTCATCCGAGTTGGGCCGTTTGTTAAACCTGGCAGATAAGCATGCACAGCAAGTTGGCGATAAATTTATCACCAGTGAAAGCCTGCTAATGTCTGCCATGAAAGAAAACCAGACCGGTATGGGTAAATTGCTGAACCAGTTTGGTGACGCTGACCGTCTACGTGCTGCGGTAGACAAAGTACGCGGCGGAGAAACGGTTGATGACCCGGAGGCTGAAGGCAACCGTCAAGCACTGGAGCGCTATACCGTGGACCTTACCTCGCGTGCAGAGGCGGGTAAACTCGATCCGGTGATTGGGCGAGATGATGAAATTCGTCGCACAGTGCAGGTTCTTCAGCGGCGCACTAAAAATAACCCGGTGCTTATCGGCGAGCCTGGTGTGGGTAAAACCGCGATTGTTGAAGGGCTAGCTCAACGTATTGTGAACGGCGAAGTACCAGAAGGGCTGAAAAACAAACGCTTGCTGTCACTGGATTTGGGCTCCCTGCTGGCCGGTGCTAAATTTCGTGGCGATTTTGAAGAGCGTCTCAAAGCTGTGCTCAATGAACTGGGCAAGCAGGAAGGGCGTATTATTCTCTTCATCGATGAACTTCATACCATGGTCGGCGCTGGCAAGGCCGAAGGCGCAATGGATGCGGGCAATATGTTAAAGCCGGCGCTGGCGCGAGGTGAACTTCACTGCGTTGGTGCCACAACTCTGGATGAATATCGTCAGTACATTGAAAAAGATGCTGCGTTGGAGCGTCGTTTCCAGAAAGTACAGGTGGATGAACCCAACGAAGAAGACACCATTGCTATTCTGCGTGGTTTGAAAGAGCGCTATGAAGTGCATCATGGCGTTGATATCACCGACTCAGCCATTATTGCAGCTGCCAAACTCTCTCAGCGCTACATTACCGACCGCCAACTGCCGGATAAGGCCATTGACTTGATCGATGAGGCTGGCAGTCGTATTCGCATGGAAATAGATTCTAAACCCGAGCAGATGGATAAGCTGGAGCGCCGCTTGATCCAGCTTAAAATCGAACGGGAAGCGGTTAAAAAAGACGAAGATACTGCGGCGAAGGAACGATTAAAAATCATCGACAGCCAAATTGCTAAAGCCGAGCGGGCCTATGCGGACCTGGATGAAATCTGGCGAGCGGAAAAAGTGGCCTTGCAAGGCTCACAGGAAATAAAAAGCAATCTTGAGCAGGCGCGCCTGGATTTGGACGCCGCCCGCCGCGCTGGAGATCTTGCCCGCATGTCCGAATTGCAATACGGCATTATTCCAGACTTTGAAAAACAGCTTGATATGGCAAGCCAGGCTGAAATGCATGAGATGAAATTACTGCGCAATAAAGTGAGTGATGAAGAAATTGCCGAAGTGGTGTCCAAATGGACGGGCATTCCAGTGTCAAAAATGCTGGAAGGTGAACGAGACAAACTGCTGAAAATGGAGGGTGTACTGCACAAGCGTGTAATAGGACAGGAAGAGGCGGTAGTGGCTGTATCTAACGCTGTTCGTCGTTCTCGTGCCGGCTTGAGTGACCCCAATCGACCAAACGGCTCGTTTTTATTCCTTGGTCCAACAGGGGTGGGCAAAACCGAACTGTGCAAGGCGCTGGCGGAATTTCTGTTCGACAGCCAGGATGCGCTGGTGCGGATCGATATGTCCGAATTTATGGAGAAACACTCAGTGGCTCGTTTAATTGGCGCGCCTCCTGGCTATGTCGGTTACGAAGAGGGTGGTTATCTTACCGAGGCCGTTCGCCGCAAACCCTATTCTGTGGTGCTATTGGATGAGGTGGAAAAGGCTCACCCGGACGTCTTCAATATATTGTTGCAAGTGCTCGAAGACGGAAGGCTTACAGACGGGCAGGGGCGCACTGTAGATTTCCGAAACACCGTAGTGGTGATGACGTCCAACTTGGGTTCAAGTGCTATCCAGGAAATCGCCGAAAACAAGGCATATGACAGCATTAATCTGGACGGCACAGAGCAGGAAGATGAAGGCCAGAACGAGTACAAATACCAGGCGATGAAAGAAGCGGTGATGGAAGTGGTGGGTTCGCACTTCAGGCCGGAATTTATTAACCGTATCGATGAATCCGTTGTATTTCACCCTCTGGCAAGAAGCCAGATTCGGGGCATTGCCGATATCCAGTTGAGCATTTTGCGCAAACGCCTAAAAGAGCAGGATTTAAGCCTGGAGCTTGATGAAACAGTGTTGGCAAAAATATCAGAGGCGGGCTTCGACCCTGTATATGGCGCAAGGCCCTTGAAGCGGGTAATTCAGCAGCTTATCGAGAACCCTCTGGCTCAGGAGGTGCTTGCTGGCAGGTTCCAGCCAGGTCAAACCATCGCAGCAAGCCTGGATGGCGAGAAGCTGGTTTTTAAAATCCAATAAGGTGATATTGCGACAAATAAACCCCGGCTAGCCGGGGTTTATTTTATTTACAGGCGTCAGCCATAACCTGATTAGTGGTAGCAATTTCTTGCTGAATTTCGTCTTGAGTCATGTAACGAGCGGTACCGTCGGGCTGTTTCATACGGATACGACCTGGGCGGTTAAGCACTTCCAGGCGCTTTTTCTCTGCCTCACACACTTCCTTCTGTTTTTCTGCAACCTTGCGCCTACGCTCTACTTCCTCTGGAGGAAGGTTGGCTTCATCCGCTGCCGGTTCATCGGCTGCCGCTCCAGTGAAGCTGGCCTCAGGGCTGTCTTCTCCTGCGCCCGCGCCACCGTAGGTCTTTACTTTCACTGCTTCGACCCCTTGCGGGGGTGAGGAGCCATAATGTGTTACGCCGTCTGCACCAACCCAGCGATAGTAATCCTCAGCGAAACTCGTTACAGAAAATGCTGTAAGTACGATGCCAGCTAGAATCGAAACGGATTTACCGGAATAGATAGTTGCCATTTTGTCTGCCGCCTGAGCGGTCCTCGTAGTTAAAGTACTTTCTCAAGTTTAGAACACCTACGCTAGGCCCTTCAAGGCATCAACGCAGGAGTATTCAATTTCTGCGATCTATACCTGCTCTGCGGCAATCAAATGGTCCATCATTTTATTATCGTTCTCGTTAATATGTTGACGCTCAGGTGCAGCTTCAAACCAGTCGAGGGTGGATCTTATACCATCAGCGAATTCGGTAGTGCACTGGAAACGAGGACACACCGCTTTGACCTTACTGTTATCAAATATCACGCTGTGAGATTTGTCTCCCAGCAAGGTGCCCCTATAGTCCTCGTTGTAACGCGAGATTTTGTCTGAGCTTACGTGAACAAGGTGCGGTTCCACCCCAAGGGCCTGCCCTATATGCTGGTAGATCTGGTTCCAGCTAAGTACTTCATCGCTGGTAATGTGATACGCCTCGCCAATAGCCTGTTGATTGCCCAGTAGGCTGGTCAGGCCCGTTGCAAAATCGTCAGCATGAGTCAGCACCCAAAGGGAGGTGCCGTCTCCGTGAACAACCACTGGCAGGCCTCGCTTTATTCGATCTATGGCAGTGTACTCGGTCCAACCTGCCACAGCGATAGGTATTACTCGGGAATAGGTGTGTGATGGCCGCACGATGGTGCATGGAAAACCCTCCTTGCGATGCGCCTCTAGCAAGCGCTGTTCACACTGAATTTTATCGCGAGAATATTGCCAGTAGGGGTTACTTAGGGGGGTACGCTCTGTAATGATTGGCGATTGGGGGGGCTTTTGGTAGCAGGAAGCGGAGCTGATAAATAGATATTGCGCTGTTTTTCCCCGAAAGAGCGTAAGGTCGCGCTCAATATCTGCAGGTGTAAATGCAATCCAGTTAACCACTGCATCCCAGTGGTGCTCATTGAGTGCCTGCACCATGGCAGCCCGGTCATTAACATTGCAATGGATGTTTTTTACACCCTGGAGAGTTTGGCCGGAAGCCCCTCTATTAAGGTGCCAAAGCTCAAAACCGTTCTCCAGTGCAAGGCAGCTGCTGGATGTACTGATATTTCCCGTTCCGCCAATAAATAAGACTTTCATCAATCCGCTCCTTCTCTGTGGACATTATTACACAGTCAAATTAGACAGAATGTGCAACCAAGCTTGACATTGCAGGGCAATTCGCCAAAATAAAAGCTTCGCCAGATGGCAGTAGCGCCCCGAAACCTCGAGGCTGGCCTACACAGCTTTGCCAACCGCAAAGTTGACCATCCTGAAGTGCGAGGGAGTTATACCTAAGCTCCCATCCAATGTGCGTTGAAAAAAAACAGAATTGTTTGATTCATCAGCGATCAAAGCGCAGTAGCATTGGAGTAACAACGCATAATTTGAATACGATCAATGCGCGTTGACCCTGTTTTAGCACAAAGTGCTATGGTATTCGGGCCATTGAGAAATGTATTCAGCTTCAGGAATCTTTCATCACCTTTCGTGATGCTTTCGCATAATGATTCCAGTTTGACCTTCCAAACGTAAGAGTTTGGTGGGAATCAATTTGTTAATTAAAAAATGAGGATAAAAACGTGGAAAAGCTCTCCGGTGGAGACATTCTGATTAAGGCTTTGGCCGACGAAGGGGTTGACTTGATATTTGGTTACCCTGGCGGAGCCGCATTACACATTTACGACGCAATCTTCAGACAGAAAGACGTCAAGCATATTCTGGTGCGCCATGAGCAAGCGGCTACTCATGCTGCTGATGGCTATGCGCGTTCCACTGGGAGAACAGGGGTAGTGCTGGTGACCTCCGGCCCCGGGGCGACTAACGCGATTACCGGTATTGCGACCGCGTATATGGATTCAATTCCCATGGTGGTTATTTCTGGTCAGGTAGTGTCCGATAAAATCGGAGAAGACGCTTTTCAGGAAACCGATATGGTGGGTGTTTCCCGGCCCATCGTAAAACATAGCTTTTTAGTAAAAGACCAACGTGATATCGCAGAAACGGTTAAAAAAGCCTTTTACATTGCGTCCACCGGGCGGCCTGGTCCTGTGGTTATTGATGTACCCAAAGACATTACTAACCCTGTGGACAAATTTGATTATTATTACCCGGAAAAGATCAAATTGCGTTCGTACACACCGGCAACCAAAGGTCACACCGGGCAAATTAAAAAAGCAGTACAGCAGATGTTAACTGCGCGTCGCCCCATGATTTATGCCGGTGGTGGTGTTGTGCAGGGCAATGCCTCAGCACAGCTCACTAAAATTGCCAAAATGTTAAATTTTCCGGTAACCAATACTTTGATGGGCCTGGGAGCTTATCCGGGTACTGACGCTCAATTTTTAGGCATGCTGGGTATGCATGGTACCGTCGAAGCCAACACCGCAATGCATCACGCAGATGTCATTCTTGCTGTTGGTGCCCGTTTTGATGATCGAGTCACGAACACGCCGAATAAGTTTTGCCCATCGGCGAAGATTATTCACATTGATGTTGACCCTGCGTCAATTTCCAAAACGGTGCCAGCCGATATTCCTATCGTAGGCCCGGTAGATTCTGTTCTCGACGAAATGCTTGAGTTAATTAACGCCACCAACGAGCGGCCAGACGAGAAGGCTATCGAAAACTGGTGGAAGGAAATTAACGAATGGCGTAACCGCTATGGAATCCTGAGCACTCCACGCTACGACACCACAGGGGAAATGCTGATGCCCCAAGAAGTTATTCGTACACTGTTCGAAGTAACCAAGGGCGATGCTTTTGTTTGTTCGGATGTTGGTCAGCATCAAATGTTCAGCGCCCAGTATTATCAATTCGATAAGCCTCGCCGCTGGGTTAATTCCGGTGGACTGGGAACAATGGGGTTTGGTTTGCCCTCCGCTATGGGTGTGCAAATGGCTCACAGGGACGCAGCTGTCGCCTGTGTGACCGGTGAAGGCAGTATTCAAATGTGTATTCAGGAATTATCAACATGCCTGCAATACCACCTGCCGGTGAAAATTATTTGCGTAAATAACCAGGCATTGGGCATGGTGAAGCAGTGGCAGGATATGCAGTATGACAGTCGCTACTCAGAGAGCCTGTACGAAGATTCCCTGCCTGATTTCGTTAAATTAATGGAAGCCTTCGGGCATGTCGGCATGCGTGTTACCAAGCGCGATGAACTTAAGTCCAAAATGGAAGAATGTTTTGCCATGAAGGATAAGTGTGTGTTCATGGATATTTATGTGGATCCGAAAGAACACGTCTACCCAATGCAGGTTGCGCCGAACGGTTCTATGCGAGATATGTGGTTAAGTAAAACGGAGCGAACATAATGAAAAGAATAATTTCTCTGTTAATGGAAAACGAGCCGGGGGCGCTGTCACGAGTTGTGGGCTTGTTTTCCCAGCGTGGGTACAATATTGAGACGCTGACCGTAGCGCCAACCGAAGACGAAACCCTGTCTCGTTTAACCCTAACCACTATTGGCAACGATCATAAAATAGAGCAAATCACCAAGCACCTTAATCGCCTGGTGGATGTGGTTAAGCTTGTGGATTTAACCGAAGGCTCTCATATTGAACGTGAGCTGATGATGATAAAAGTGCGTGCAACTGGCGCTCAGCGAGCAGAAGTAAAACGCTGTGTAGAAATCTTCCGCGGGCAGATTATCGACGTGACGGCTTCGGTTTATACCATTCAACTGACAGGCGACAGCGACAAGCTGGATGCGTTTTATCATGCGGTCGGCGACGCTGCCATTCTTGAGGTGGTACGCTCGGGTGTTTCCGGAATAGCTCGGGGCGAGAAAGTTCTGGGTTTGTAGTGGCCGCAACACTCCGTAAGTAAGTTAAGCGTCTTAAACTTGTTCCCAAAAAGCATTAACTAATGGGTTTTTAAGGCGCTTCTTCTGCACACAAATACCTACATCATATGCTTGTAAATCTGGTTGAAACGGAAATATTTGAACCTGTTTCGCCAGCGGGCTGTTTTCTAGCACAATCTCCGGCACAAGGCCCATGCCAAAGCCCAGGCTAACCATACTCACAATCGCTTCATGCCCGGCCACCTGCGCGTAAATTGTGGGTGAAAACTCCAGTTGGGAAAACCAATTATTGAGTCGTTCGCGCGCGATGCCTCGTTCAGACAGAATAAACGGGATTTTTTTCCAGCTACTATCGGGCTGGGCTGAAACGCCTTCTGAAACAAATTCGATTGGCGCAATAAAAATTAGCGGTGATTCGGTGATGCTTTTAAAGGCTAGCGATGAGGGTAGTTTATCTGGCTGAGCCGCAATAACCACGTCCTCAAAGCCAGCGGTAACTCTTTCTATAGCCGCCGCTGGGTCGCCAGTATGCAAAGTAATTTCTATTCCGGGGTGTTCGCCTCTGAAATCGCGCAGAATTTCATACAAGAAGCTATAACTCGCGGTAACCGAGCAATAGATGCTGATGGACCCTGTGAGTCCCTCCGTGCTGGCTTGCATGGCCTGATACATCATTTCCCACTGCTGAATCAGCTCCCGGCTGTGGTCCAGGAATTCTTTTCCTTTTTTTGTCAATGCGACGGATCGATTGTCTCGCTCGAATAGCTGTGTGCCCAGTGCCTGTTCAAGCTGCTGGATCACGCGGGTGAGTTTCGATGCGCTTACGTGAGACTGTTCTGCGGCGCGGTTGAAATGCTTCGATTCAGCCAAGGCGACGAAAAGTTTGAGCTTATTGATATCCATCGGTGTTTCGCATATTGCAATAAAAGATTGCAAATATATCATTTTACGGGACGAATGTGTTCTTATAGACTGCCGCGCATGCTAAATCGGCCTAAGGTTTAGCGCCCCCAAACTAATTTACAAAGCAGAGGCTCTGTCATGCAGGTTTATTACGATAAAGATTGCGATCTTTCCATTATTCAAAATAAAAAAGTGGCCGTTATTGGTTACGGATCCCAGGGGCATGCTCATGCCTGTAACCTGAAAGATTCAGGGGTAGATGTAACAGTTGGCCTGCGCGCAGGTTCTTCTTCTATCGCTAAAGCAGAGGCGCACGGCTTGAAAGTAAGCGACGTTGCTTCTGCGGTGGCCGCAGCTGACGTAGTTATGATCCTCACTCCGGATGAGTTCCAGAGCGTACTTTATAAAGAAGAGATCGAGCCAAACATCAAGCAGGGCGCAACCCTGGCCTTCGCTCATGGTTTTGCCATTCACTACAACCAGGTCGTACCTCGCAAAGATCTGGACGTTATCATGATTGCACCTAAGGCTCCGGGCCACACTGTGCGCTCCGAGTTTGTGCGCGGCGGTGGCATACCTGACTTGGTGGCTATTTTCCAAAATGCTTCCGGTAAAGCTCTGGAACTTGCGCTTTCATACGCATCAGGAGTGGGTGGTGGTCGTTCGGGCATCATCGAAACTACTTTCAAAGACGAAACCGAAACCGACCTTTTTGGTGAGCAGGCGGTTCTGTGTGGTGGCGCCGTTGAGTTGGTAAAAATGGGTTTTGAAACCCTCACTGAAGCAGGCTATGCACCAGAAATGGCTTACTTCGAGTGCTTGCACGAGTTGAAGCTCATCGTAGACCTCATGTACGAGGGCGGTATTGCCAATATGAACTACTCCATCTCTAACAACGCTGAGTACGGAGAATATGTTACTGGTCCCCGCGTAATTAATGACGAGTCCCGTAAGGCCATGCGTCAGGCGCTTAAAGATATTCAAAACGGCGACTACGCCAAGCAGTTTATTCTGGAAGGGCAGTCAAATTATCCGTCTATGACTGCATGGCGTCGTAACAATGCCGCTCACCCCATCGAAACAGTGGGTGAAAAGCTGCGAGCGATGATGCCTTGGATTGAATCCAATAAGATTATCGATAAGAGCAAAAACTAGGATTTATCGATAAGTTTAAAGAACGCACAAGCGCGACCTCGGTCGCGCTTTTTATTTGTAGCTTTGCTAGCTATGATTAGTGCTCAAAATAACTATCCTTAAGGTAAGCGCAGGTACTATGAGCGGCTCAGAAGAACAAGACAATTCAGAGTTTAAACAGAAAGTGAAGGATGCAATACCCGTTGACGAACATGAAGAAGAGGTGTCGGAGAACGGAGAGAAGGTAAGGCGCCGCGGCGTTTATTTGCTTCCCAACTTATTTACGACGGGAGCCTTGTTCGGTGGTTTCTTTGCGATTGTCTCGGCGATGAATGACAACTTCGCCAATGCAGCCATGGCGATATTTGCTGCTCAGATCCTCGATGGCTTTGACGGAAGAGTGGCGCGTATGACCAACACAACCAGCGCTTTTGGTACTGAGTACGACAGTCTTTCCGATATGGCCTCTTTCGGCTTGGCTCCTGCTATCGTCATGTTTAGCTGGGCGCTCGAGCCGCTCGGGAAGTATGGTTGGGCCGCAGCCTTTGTGTTTGTAACCTGCGCGGCGCTGCGTCTCGCGCGTTTTAACACCTTTGTGGGCAAGGTGGACTCACGCTACTTTACCGGCTTG
>FXAI01000008.1:262713-285174 GCA_900177435.1 Alteromonadaceae bacterium Bs31 | reverse complement strand
AGCACCGTACTTGAATTGGACGCGGGCAATAACCTGATTGAGCTAATTGCTACCACCAGTGGCGGCTTGGCGAATATCGATACAATGACACTGATCGGAAACGATCTTTCTGTTGGGTCTTGTAGTGATATTCCAGGCACTTCCAGTTCGTCTTCAAGCAGTTCCAGTTCCAGCAGTTCTTCAAGTAGCTCTTCTAGTAGTTCCAGCAGCAGCTCCTCAAGCAGTTCTTCAAGTAACTCATCTAGCAGCAGCTCTTCAAGTAGTTCATCGTCCAGCTCCTCTAGTAGTTCATCTAGCAGTTCTTCCAGTAGCAGCTCTTCTAGTTCGGGCGGCAACAACACTGAGCTGCTTGCATTTCCTGGTGCGGAAGGTGCGGGTGCCTATGTGTCGGGCGGCAGAGACGGGGACGTCTATTTTGTTACCAATTTGAACGACTCCGGCCCCGGTTCTTTTAGGAATGGTATTGAAACCACGCCTTCCGAAGGTCGCACTATTCTCTTTAAGGTAGGGGGCACTATCGAGTTGCAATCGGGCATTCAAATCGACAAAGAAAACCTCACTATTGCCGGTCAAACAGCACCCGGTGGCGGTATCAGCTTTAGAGGCAAGACTATTTACATTGGCCACCGCCCACCCCGCGAAGTAGGCGCATTACTCGCCAACAACTTCATTATGCGTCACGTTCGCGTAAGGCTAGGGCTTGGCGCTCAAGGTGATGATGAGACCGACAATATTTGGGTTTCAAATGGCAAGGGCATCATTCTGGATCATATTTCTACCGCATGGTCTGCGGACGAATCCTTATCTGCCAGTCGAGATATCGAAGATGTTACCGTGCAATATTCCTACATGTTCGAACCGCTTAACGCCGCCGGTCACGCCTTTGGCAGCATTATTGGTGGTGGTCTCACAACCAATTACTCCTGGCACCACAACCTGTACGCGCACAATACCAGTCGCAATCCGAGGCCCAGCTCCGATTCACCGGACCCCGGATTTAATCTCGATTTGGTCAACAACGTATTCTATAACTGGGGAAAAAGGATTGGATACAACGGCAGCGACGATATTCTCTCAATAAACTGGGTGAATAACTATTATATAGCCGGGCCAGACTCCACCGATAAACCCATAATGGACGCCGCCAGTGGCAACACGCGAATTTACCAGACCGGCAACTTGTATGACGGCAACAAAAATGGTGCTGTTGATGGTATTGATAAAGGCTGGGACGGAGGCTACGGCAAAGCGACAAGGTTAGATAAGCCATTAGACGTTCCCCCCGTTACCATCGATTCTCCCGGAGACGCCTACCTGAAAATGCTCGCATTGGGTGGAGCAACACCGTGGAACCGCGACCCGGTAGATAAACGTGTTGTCGATACTGTACATAAGCAGAGCGGCCGAATAATAGACACCCCAGATGATGTTGGCGGTTACCCCACGCTTGCTTTAGGAACGCCACCCACGGATTCCGACAACGATGGCATGCCGGATTTCTGGGAAAGCGCCATGGGCTTAAACCCGGAAAATGCGGCAGACAGAAAAGTAAAAGATGCTGTTGGCTATACCATGCTGGAAACTTATATCAACTGGCTGGCAGACGGCCACGCCGTTTCCGACCGAAATAGCTACGTGTATGTTGATCTTCGTGAGCTTAATGGAGGCCTGACATTCCTGAACTACAGCGTAAGTGCCGGTTCACACGGTACCGCGTACCTGGAAGCCGATGGCTACACAGTTCGCTTTACACCTGAAACAAACTACAGCGGCCTTGCAGACTTCACTTACAGTGCCACGGACCCTGCTAACGGATTCACATTTGGTCCAATTAAAGTTGGCGTTCTGGTAAAAGCAGAATAAGGCCTGGAAGGAGCAAGTCTTACAAAAGGGAGTGTAACGTTTAAGACTTGCCCCGCTAAGCGTCCCAACGTAGATATTTACACTATGCCAAGCTGAAGCTTCCCCCCCATTAAAGGGGAAGCTTTTTAGTGGTACTAGAAAGGCACGATATCGCTCTTTTTAACTTTGCAGTGTTCAGAATCCCAAGTTTCGCCGTAAGCGGCTGATTCCGCATCGGAATTCTTCACAATACCTTTGTATTCCTCGCAGATAATGGGAAGCCCTTCCCGATAGCTTTTTACCTTGAGGTTTTTAATATCCACCGTGTCGCCGTAATTCCGGTTTAAGCCGGATATTGCATATAAGTCGGCATCCACAACAACATCTTCCAAAATCAGGTGCCGTGGCCCGCCGTTATTAGTGCAGTTTCCGCAAGAGCGCCATAATTTCCCGTGCGTGCCGTGTAATTCAAAGCCTCCTTTAACATGTATCGTACTGTTTTTGGAGTTGTGCTGAAAAACCTTGTCCGGCTTACCACCCGGCCCTTCAGGGTAGTTATATGCAGCACCGCCGATAATGGTGAGTGATTTGCCCTTGTGTTTCAGGGTCGCCGCATCTTCACATATATCTAACCAAACAACGTTTTCAATAACACAATCACCCTCGGTACAATGGATGCCGTCCGCACCGCCAGAGGCAGAAATAACAAGGTTCTTCACCGTTGCGTTTTTTAAGGTCAAAACTGCGGGTTGCGACTCATTGTCGCCAGGGCAATCCAAGCCTATTTCAATACCAGCGCAATCTACCACACTGTTTTCTATCAAACCGCCTGCGACACAGGCAGGGTCTGGCTTTGCCGCCTGTACAGACAAGCCAGGGGCTAATAACGCAAGCACCATTAGATGCTTTAGGCACCGCAAATTGCTTAAAACAAAACCTTTCACAATTCTTCTCCCACATAAGATCATCGGTTAGACATGAGTATAGATTGAAATACGTAATTTTCTTGTCGTTTAAGGACTTCTGCAGGGAAACCGTGGACTTGTGCTCGCGTTGCCAAGCATTCGACTATGTCGTTGCAGACCGCGCCGGTAGTGGCTTACAGCATGTACCACCCTCTTCCCTCTACTGCTTCAACAGCCTAAGCAGCGACAGACGAACAGCTTATCTCCATCGCGAGCCCAAGAGGAGACAAATGCCCTAAGCCAGAGACAGCAGCGTTTTATATAGAAGTACGCTAGTAGTAAACACGCAATTTATTCAGGCTTAGGTTTATGACAATTGCTCAAGAGTATTTGCTCGCTACCCCTGATTGTAAGGAGCGTAATCCAATAGCCCCTTTTAGAATTATTATTGAAGTCAAAAAATAGAATAGATTACACAATTAATTTTTTACTAGCTCTAGTGAAACGCCATCCACAGTAATCGTATCTTCAACATATTTTCCTTTCTCGAAACGGCAGGACCAAACTTTGTTTTTTAGTCTGTCGTAGCAGCTTCCACGACCTGTAGCTTGGTAATTTTTGGTTATACTTCCTGCAAATATAAAGTCCTCGTTTACCTGGGTTCTAATGGCTCCAAGGTGTGCCATAAACGTATGCAGTTGATTACCGTCCTTTGATACAGATATTTCCCCGTGGTAGCTTCCTAGCCACATAGTACCTTCGAATACTCGCCCATCATCCCGGTAAAAGCGGTGCTCCCCGTGTTCCATTCCCATCAAAAACTGGCCTTCCGAGCGCGTAATAAACCGGCCTTCCTGCCAAACCATTGAACCTTTACCTGTTGCTTGCCCTTTATTAAATTGCCCGGTGTACTCAAATCCGTTACTGGTGCTAAGTTTACCATTGCCTTCTAGAAAACCGTTTACCCATGTACCCGACATAGTAGAACCAAACCCTGTAGTAAGCGTTCCCTTGCCATGAGGCACTGCATCTTTAAATTCCCCACTATATTGCGAACCATCATCGTAGTTAATAACATCGCCGTCACTTGACTCGATATTATAAAAAGGCTTTGCTCGTGTCTCTTGCGCTTCAATAAAAAAACGTCCGTAGCCCTTATCAATCCAAGAGTTACTCTTACGTGTTATGTACTGACGGCTAAGCTGAAGTACTTTAGATGACTCCCCCAGCAATATGTTTACTTTAATTTCATCCCACAAGCTGTTTTCCATGGTGTCTATGCCGTACAAGATTTTGGCCGAAGAAAAGGCCATTGCAGCTTCCCGAATAAATTCATCGCGGCTTTCACCAGCTTGAGCTGTTGCAGAGCCCAGCACATAGAACCCCTTTGCATTATCTCGATCGCTTTTTAATGCTGAGCGAGCTAGCATCCTTAACGAGCTGAGGTTTTTCTTGCCATCAGGGTGGCCAACCCTTAACTGTCTTATAGTTGTATCCAGTTGTACCACCGCTTTATGGGCAAGAACTTCTGCTTTATTCGGTGCAGTTTCAAGCAGCGCAGCAAGCTGCTCATCAGCTTCTGTCACGGAAAGTGGTTGTAATGTACGTTTAAAGCCAGCAACTTTTTTTCTTGTTTCCTTATCTAGCTTGCCAAGCTCTTCGTTGCTCATGTTTAGAGATACTTGGTTAGGCTGGCTTAAGTAGACTATCTTTGAAAATTTTACGCGATTGCTGTTCGGGGCGTAAATATTTGAAAGCTGTAGTGCTGCATCACGCTCGGCTGGCGTATATGTTCCAAAGCGGAGAATAGCATCAAGTAACTCTTCATAGGTTTGAGTTGGGGTGAGTTTTTCTACAGTAGCGGTTACCTCAGGGAACTTAATACCTGCCTTTGCTGCATCATTGCGTACATACCTTACAGGTTTGGATACATAGCCAACAATTGCCTTATCCATCGCGGCGTAGCTAGTGTTAAAGCTCCTATTAAAGGCCTCATCAACATTTTTTCCGTTGTTAATATGGTTCAGGTAGGTTTGTAACTGCTTTCTTAAGGCATCGTTACTGTTAAGGTAGTGGTAAGTGAGCATTGCTCTTGCGTAATATTTTTCGACTGACCGCTGACCTTCCCGCTTTTCTTTACCCGATTGGTCTCGGCGCCAGCTGCTACTAATACTAGTTGTTTTGAGGAGATCTTCGATATCGACAGATTGAAACCCAGAACCACCTGGTTTTAGTAGTGAGTATAGTCTTTGCCCAATAACATCCATATTCCCAATAGTTACATATTTACCGCGCCCTTCGAGTCTAAACGAAGCAAGGTATTCCGCGAGGCCTTCTTCATACCAGTGAGGGAAAAAGGCAGAATTAACCAAGCTTCTAGTCGCAAAATGTACATATTCATGCATCAAAACCTGGTTCCCCCAATCTTTGTATTTTTTTGAGGAGGAATAACGCGAAATATTTGCAATGGCGATATCACCATCGAGCCCGCTTAAGAATACGCCTGCCCAAAACTCCGGTAAGTCCAGCCGTTTGAAGTTTTTTCTTGATGAAATAGCAATAATTTTTAGTGGTCTAATGCTAATAATTCTGTTGCCTAGCGTTTGCGTAATAAAATAGTGAAAATGCTCCAGGTCTTGTATTAATAGCTCGGCTTTTTTCGCTTTGATGTCTGTAATAACAATAAAATTTTCGCTGCGGACTTCTAGCCATTCGTCTTTCAGTAATTTTTCGAGCTCTAACTCAGCAAAACTAAAGGAGGAGAACGATAGGGTGACTACAAAAATGAGAATAGTTTTCATTGACTTCTGTCTGATTGTTATAATTTGCTTAAATAGTAAACGAGCTAGTCGCTAGAGGCAATTAATTTGACTCTACCAGCCCCGGCCGAGCCAACTAAAAGTACCGCATATATCATGCGAGCTGGCTTAGGCAGACCTAATCCAACAGGCCCAGGAAAAGCTAGCCATAATGACCGTAAGAGTGGGTTATCCCAGAGAATCGAAGGATTATTCCGGCCTCGAAATTAGTCAAGCAATGCACTTGGCAACGCCATACGAGTGGTTTTATTTCAATGGAAAGGTGAGCTTAATACATTGCAGGGTACTGTAGACAAGGGGCTCTGCTTGCGCCCCCCTCAATTCGTCAATGCCGGTTACATACCAATGCTTGTTCTAAGTACCTTTCCTTCTTGGATTCTCGACCCACCCGTTCTGACCTTAACATTGGGTAAGAAGCTCGGCACACACGTGAAAGCACAATAATAATCTAACACCATAAACCCCGGTTTTTTACTGATGCTTTCTTTATAGACGCTCAACACACTATAAAGAAAGAAGCTTAGTACGTATTTTATGCCTTATTTTTTCAACTATTTAAAAGTTTGCAAGAGGAAAACTCTCACTAAAATTTCACCAGGCTCTTACCAAGCTCTTACCAAGCTCTTACCACAATAATGAGACCATTGCCCAAGATACATTCCGCAATCACATAGTTACAGCAGGAAATAATGCATGAATTATTTTCTATATATATGCGCAGCCATCGTTTTATCGGGCTGCACGTCGAACATAAGCCAAGATACGCCTCAGCGTTTGGCATTTTCTCATTATGATATTCAGCTAAGTATTGACCCTGACAAACAGTTTATTCAGGTGAGAGGCGAACTCAAATACCTTGTTACAGAAAATAAATCCGAAAAGATAACATTCAAATTACATAAACAGTTAAAGCTTAGTCATTTTAGCGTTAACGGTGATACTAGCTATTATCAAAATTTTAATAGTAAGAATCCACGATGGACTCCCGATGCCTTAGAGATTGTCTATCCGACCAAAGCACGTCATAAGCCTGGCGACGTGCTTAAGGTTAATTTTGCCTACCAAGGTACCCTTTCGGAGTGGCCAGATTGGAGCGCCAATGTAATTGGCACAGACTGGGTGGAAATAGGCATGTATTTTCCATGGTACCCTTCAGTGAGCGGTAAGTTTACCTACCATTTATCGGTCGCTATTACACCGGGATACAAAGTATTTACGGCAGGCAAGGCATCAACAAATGGAAACCTGCATGTTTTTGAATCTCAGTCAGCTGTTTACGATCTTGTCGTTTGTGCCGCTAAGGATTTAAAGCTTCGAAAAACTACTTTGTTGGGGCGAGAATTTACCGTCGCGAATGCACACCTCAGCGACTCAGCAATTGATTCAATTCAAAACGATGTTGGCACGTTCTATCGTTTATACCAAGACTGGTTTGGCGATATCGCGCACGACAATATGTCGCTAGTCATCTCCAAACGAGAAAAAGGAGGAGGCTATTCAAGAAAAAATGCGCTCTATCTTGGCGGCCTTACAAATGAAAATTACAGCACAAAGCGCACGGAGTATAATCAGTACATCGCCCATGAAATCGCGCACTTTTGGTGGAAGAACGCCCCAGCAAACAGCTGGGAAGACTGGCTCAATGAAAGCTTCTCCGAGTATGCAGCGCTTAAAGTCATCGAAAATACCGAAGGCACAGAAGCATTTAATTCAAGGTTGGCATTAAAAAGAGGGGAAAGTTCAAATATCCCACCAATATGGCACTTAGCCCGAAATAGTCCCCATGCACAAGCCGTACTGTATAGCAAAGGGGCTGTATTGCTGTACCAGCTGGAAAGCAGGATTGGAAGCCCTGCCTTTTTCGCTCTATGTCGCGAGATGATAAAACAAAGAACCCACACAACTGAGGAATTTCTTACTTTACTTAAAGATAGTGCTGGAGAAAATGTAGCAAATTGGTTCGAATATTCTCTGAAGACAAACTAGGGATGGTCTTCCACCGAAAGCAAAAAAAAATAGCGAAGAGAACAAGCTCTGGCCTTGCTACTACCGTCTACTTAATACATTCACCAAGGCCCCAAAAATAATCAAGCCGCCTCCTATGAAAGTTGTGAGTGTGGGCATTTCGCCAAAGTAGGCCCAGCCAATAAACGCCGCGAAGATTACCTGCACATAGGCGTAGGCAGTTGCTTTATTGGCGTCGGCACTGTGCAGGGCTTTTGTCAAACCTATCTGCCCCACCTGGGTAAATATACCAATCAGTACTAAGGCACCTGCAACGCCCAAGCTGGGCACGACAAAATCTCGGCCCAATAGTAGAAGTGCTATGGGGAGGGAGATAAGCGGGAAGTAAAAAATAATGACCGAGCTGTGGTCGGTAGCGGTGAGTTTTTTAACAATTATGTAGGCTATAGCACTACCCAGAGCACCGCCTATAGCGGCACTAATCGCGAGCCAGTGGTACTGCCCCGTGCTGGCCTCCAAGGTATCTACCTGTATTACATTCGGCAGAATCATTATGCATAAGCCCAAAAGGCTGAGCACTATGCAAATAATGGTAGAGCGATATATAGCTTCTTTTAAAAAGTAAAAGGCCAGTATTGCCGTAAACACCGGGGGCAGGTACTGCAAAATGGTGGCCTCTGCCAAGGGCAGCACTGTAAGCGCATAGTAAACCAGCATTAAGGTAAGCGCGCCTACCAATCCTCTGGCGAATAGCCAAGGTTTATTATTGCCCCACAGTGATAGTTTTTGGCGTTTTATATCCGCATAACTGAGAACGGCGGACACCAAAGCTCTCACCACTACAATTTCCAGCACAGGTATACCCTGGCTGCTCACACCTTTCACACAGGCAGCCATTAACGCGAAGCCAAGGGCGGAGAGGAGCATATACCAAACGGAGATTGGAACGGTGTTTTGAAAAAAAGTGAGCATATTTCAGCGCTACATCTTGCTAAAGGTTTGAGGAAAATTTGAGAGATAGGAGCATATGTTTAACTCCACCCTTACTTACGTAAGCTTTCCTTATTGAGAAACCCAAGGCTGGTGAACTTACTTTACGCTATTACCTATAGAACAGCGGTTTTCTGTGCAGCGTGTTCATGACTATAGAGCACCAAGACACGTGGGCCGCTAGTATAAGGGGCCTATTGTAATGCCCTCCCCCTTAAGGCAGCAATTAAAAGATTAGCTTGCGCTTACAGAGCTAAGAGCTAAAACCTAAGAACTAAGCCTTTCGAGAACTTAAACTCGGGCGTAATTATTTCAACAATGGCTTTCACCCTTTTTATGCAAGCCCTTAAAGATGCACGCTGTTTTACAGTACAAATTTGATGCTGGCACGATCGTCGGTATTATGATCACCACGTACTAATTGTTACTGAACATATTATGAACATCTACTGCTACTTACTCTAGCTTAGGTAGGACTTAGTGAATTTTTCACAGCCACACGCTTAAGTCTATGTTAAAAATGAAGCAGAATTCCCCATTGGGACTGGAGGTGAAGATGATCGCTCTTGTTGGCAAGCGTAATTTAAAACGCTCGTTCCCGAGCCATTCGGGCATCACTCGCTTTGCTATAGCAAGCCTGTCGCCTTAACAGGGAGAAGACAGGTTTGATATTTCTATTAACCCGGCAACACAAACTCTTGGCGGGTTAATCCGGCACAAGAATGCAGCGGCTCGGGTTAGGCGCGGGTCAAAAGTACCGTGAGGCAGGAAAGGGGTAGTCAAAAAAATGTACTCACCGCCTGAACCCAGCAAAAACTAAACAATGCATGTTTGACTAATAAGCTAAGGTAAGATAAATAGACATTCCGTTTTATGGTGAACCTATCACGCCGCACGAAAGTGTAGTTTTCGATACAGCAAATAAAACAAGGCAATAGAAAAACTATGGTAAATGTAAAAGCAAGAGTTGCAAGCATTGAGCGACAACTCGCCCCTCTCTCAACCGACCTGCGAAGCTTTCTAGATCTAGTATGGACCCATCGCAAAGATCACCAGACGGGTACTTATACCGCCGAAAATGCAGACGTATACGGCCTCTATGCGCGCGCGCACAAGAATTTTGCTTTTGGCTCAGCAGGCATTCAAAGCTTTTTTCAAAAACTGCTAAGCATGCCGCAATTGCCAGAGATTCAATGCGCGCCAAACAAAAAAAAAGACCGGCTTGGTCGTTATCTGAAATCGCATTTTAATGCTCAAGCGGCCGCCTCGGGCTTTGCAGTAATCAATCATCTTAATTTTACTCGGCTGGCACAAGCAGCAAGGGGGAGTGCTCGCTTAAGTAGTGCACTTGCAAATACCTTTTACCACTTTAGAAGAAATCTCTTGCACAGTTCCGATAGAATTTATTTGCACACCAAACCACTGCAATCTATGCGAGTTATGGAGTTTGTTCTCAACCGCATGGTATTGCGACCTACTGAACACCCCGGGCTCTCTAACGCCAAGGTGAGTGCTCCCGGCCAGGAATCTCGCTATGACACCATAGTGCTTTACCTGGCCGACACCAATGCGGTAAACAAAGCTCTCGATGAAATAGCAAATTACCAGCACGCAGGCAATCACGTATGGTTTCTGCCCGGCAACACTCGCACCACCAAAGCGATCACCAAGCACAATGGTATTAACCTGGTGGGTGTTGGCACTGGAGCAGAGCCCCCGGTAGCACTTTATAAGCATAATAACGATCTGGTGCCCATTCCTGGCGGTTCCAGCTTCGGCTCTTTTCGCAGTCAGCTTATTCAGGCCGCCCTCAAAACCACATTGGATAAGGGTGAAGGCAAGCCTCAGTTTATGGCTAGAGTAGCAGGTTACTTTAAGGCAATTGGCATCGACCCACAACAACCTCACAAACACCTAAACTCGCCAGAAATTCAATACCGCGCTCGCGTTACATTACAACAATTACAAAGCGGTAAAGAACCAAGCTGGAAAATCACCTAAAACAAGCCGTAGTTGTTAAGGTAAAAAATTGGCAGCATTTAATTAATTTTAACTGCCGATATGATTCCTGGACTTATAAGGGGCCGCGGAGCACAGGCAAGAGGCAATGCGGCCTTAATAATGACTTATCCATTTAAAAGCTTGGCGTTTAAGCTTTCGATAAACACTGTGGGCCCGGCGCTTTTTGAATTACACCAACGAACCTACCCCTCGACTATTAAAACCGGTAACTAAGCGCCAGGCCTCCACCTTTTACATCAACGAAATCAGCCGACTGATAATCATAGAACAGGCCCAGTTCAAAATGCTTAAACTGTAACCCACCTTCCATGCCAAGGTAGGGATCAATACCCGATTCGTCTCGATTTTCCCGGTCTGTACTGTTTCGTTCCGGGTCTATATTTACGGCGTAGGCAGACCTCCAGCGCCCTACACCAAGCTTGGCTCGAAAATAAAAATTATTGGCCGCCCAGCTATAAGTGGGTAACACATAAAATACAGAGTGGTCTAAGACAAGGTCAGTACCCGGTAGCAAGGAGGAAAATATATTCAGGCCTTCGTACTCCCTAAAGCCCACTTCTACACCGAATCGATTGGGGAATTCGTATCCCAGGCGTAAGCCCAGCCCTAAACTGGTGTCGTCCGAAGAGAAGGAGTCCTCTACGCCTTTTATGTCCACATTGGCGACGGAGAAGTCAATGCCAGCTCGAAACACCCCCTTGGAATCTGTTTGCGCAAAAGCGCTGGCGGCAATAATTCCGGTAAGCACAATCAGTGCGCGATAACGCCTACGAGAGCGGCCTTTAAGTCCTTTCATAAATACCCCTTTAATGGAATTAAACTGTGTAAGTGTTGTTGTTTCAATAGTGGCAATCTTTGCGCTGTATGTACAAGCCTGATGCCGGTATCACTAGCTCTGGAAAAGTATTGGTCAATACTGTGTGACGCTTTTGCCACGTACTTATTTTACGTACTTTTTGCAAGGTACTTTTTGCAAAGTACTTCTCGTCGAACTTCGTTCGCTCAAAAATTCTTGGAGCCAACTGGTGGCAACGGCGAGCGACACCGCATAATACAAGAGAGCACGAGCCGTAGGCCAGAAAGCCCGTGGACACAAGCCCACTGCTGGCATTCAGGGAAAAACTGTTTAACACAGTACGACAAGCTGAAAGACTAAACAGCGGAAGAGATTTCTCCTCGCGATTGGCGCGAAACGACCCATATTGACACGCAAAATAAAGCCTAGCTCGACCTGCAGATAGCGAGCCGACGTAGCAATAGTGCACTATAATTTACTGGCAGCTAACCAAGATTAACAGGCCAAACGTGGACACCTCCGGGGGTTACCCCCAAACAGATACGTCGTTTAAATCATCGTATATTACTCGTATCGGGCTACTGGTGATGCTCTTTGGCCTATCGTGCCTGCTTAGCTCAAGGCTTGCTGCACAAGAGGAAGATGAAACTGCAAGCCTGTTCGATCTCTCCTTGGCTGAGTTGATTACAATCACTGTTGCCTCCAAGCGCGAAGAGCCGCTGGATACCGCCCCAGCCATCGTTTCTGTACTTAGTGCTGAAGATATTCGCCGGCAAGGCTATACCTCCCTCAGGGACATCCTTAATCGACAGACTAACTTACAAATTATCGGATCAAACTTTTTCCCTCACAACAAAGCCGTTGTTCGAGGGGTAGCAACATCTCATACCGATAACACTGTTCTGCTTCAACTTAATGGCAGGCCAATTCGAGATGCCACCGTGTCGAGCATAAACTCGGATATCTACAGCTTCTTTCCTGTAAACGCGATCAAAAAAATAGAAATAGTACGCGGTCCTGGCTCGGTGCTGCACGGTACCAACGCCTTCAGCGGTGTGATTAACATCGTAACTTATGACGGTGCAGATGAGCGAGATACCGAGCTCGCTCTGGGCGCAGGTAGCTTTGGCACTCATATACTAGAAGCCTCTGGGGGCTCGGCCGGTAAATCAGCCAGTATTTTCGGGGCAATTAACCATTTTGGTAATGACGGTGAGCAAATAGAAGGAATTACAGACTCGTTCGGCCAAGTTGGGACCTACCCAATGGGGCGCGATGGCACACAAGGCGTAGTACGTTTTGACTACAAAGGGCTGAGCTTAAACGCTCTCTACTCTTACTCACATACAGATAATGTGCGGTCAATATTTGCCTTTCCTGCAACAGAGCTTGGGCTGGAGAAAAAATTCTTTGACGCAGGCTATCAACATCACTTCAGTAAAAACTGGAATCTATCCGCTAACTACACCTTCACGGGCCTTAAGACCCATATGACCACCCAGCCCCCACCCGCTGATAATGTAACCGGCAAAGATGAGAATCACTTAGTAGAGCTGGTTTTAAATGGCTCTCTGGGCAACAAGGCTAATCTCGTTTCCGGGCTAAATTATGCGCATGGCGAAAATAACGGGGCGGCCAATTTCAGCTCGGATAGCCGCAGCATATTCGGCCAGATTGACTATCAAGCTAAGCAGTGGCTCAAGTTGGTCCTGGGCGCGCAATACCATTTGCCCGATGTGGCGGAAGCAAGGCTTTCACCACGGCTGGGGCTTATTACACAGTTTGCGGAATACTGGGGCATAAAACTGCTTTACAGTTCCGCCTTTCACGAAGCCTCTCCTTTGGAACGTTTTACAGATTTACCCGCAGTAGTGGGAGACCCCAATCTCAAACCTGAAACAATTGACACCCTGGATTTTCAGTTTAGTTATCAGCGTGCACGCACCAGTTATTCTGTTTCTCTGTTTAAAAGCAAACAAAAGGACATCGTTACCCGCGTAACGGGTCAGCCCATACAAATTATTAACGGCGGCGGGATAAATTACCAGGGCATTGAACTTGAAGGCCGCACACGTGTGTCTGAGGGATTTTCTGTATACGGAAATGCCAGCTATCAGCAAAGCGAATCCGATGAGGGTGAAAAAGGTGTGACTTATGCTCCGGACAAAATGTTAAAAATTGGTGGCGACTATTCCACCGGCAACAATTTTACATTAGGTATGTTTGCCAGCTATTTTGGCGCCTCTGCCCTGCAACAGAATGCGGTAAGAGTAAACCCGGAAGCAAAAGCGTACACCTTGGTGTCGGCAAATATTTCCGTTAATCTGGGCCGCGCATTTGGCCTTGAACAACTAACAGCTTTCGACACCTCGCTTTACATCGACAACTTGCTGGACCAGGATATCTATTTTCCAAGCACTAACAGCAACCGGGTTAATACCTTGCCACATCACGCCGGACGAGGTGCATTTATAAAAATTTCGGGGCGTTTTTAAAACTTTTCCATAGCCCAACGCTTGTTATTGCCCTACTACCTGGCAACAGCCATAAACACCTCCGCCCATTCTGGGAGAGGTGTTTTTTACACGGCGCCTTTAGCTCTTCCTTGTAGTGTCTTGTAGTGCCTTGTAGTTCCTTGTAGTGCCTTGCCGCTATACTCCCTTACCTAAACTTCGCTGCACGTGATATTAAAACCACTGTGTAGATTTAAATAGGTGACAAAGGAGAAGGCAGCTTTTTAAATATTTCTTCTGGGCAAGGGAACGGGGCAAGCTCGCCCTTTTGCTGGTCAACAATTTTTATGGTATCGCCCACAGGGCTAGGTATATTTTTCACGGTTCCTGGGCCAAAAGTAAATGCTACGTTATGATAAAAGGCATCGCGTAATTCCGGCTCTGTATCGAACTGCACATTATCGAAATTAATTATCAGCGGGTTTACCAATTTTTCGTTGCGGTAGCCACTGAAGGTTACCTTGGCTTTGTTGTACTTCGCACCGGGGTAATCCACGTAATGCACATTCTTTAAGGTTACATCATAAATATTGGGCGGGTGTTTTGTTTCTTTGGTTTTGCTGTAGTAAGGGCTAAACACTAGTGCATCTTTCGCTCTACGCATACAAACATCGCGGTAGGTGATATCGGAAATATCGCCGCCGCGCTTTCCATCCGATTTAATTCGAAGACCAACGCCGTGGCCGCTGTCCATACCGTCTAGCACCAAATCCCACACCTTAATGTTTTTCACACCTGCGTCGGTTTCGCTGCCAATAGACATGCCGTGGCCATAGTAAAAATAATTATGCGCGTATAAATGATTTTGGGTGTCTGGCTCGGCTAACTTACCAGAACCAGATTTAATGGCGACATTATCATCGCCAGTAGTGATGTAGGAATAGGCCAGAGTTACGTTGCGGCTGCGCCCGGGGTCTATGGCATCGGTATTTTTCACAAGCTCAGGAATAAAACAACTGCTTGGGCGCGACAGGTTGCCAGGCTCGGGCATTGTGCCTTTAGGGCATTTATAATTGGGTGTGGAATATGCCAGTGAGGGAGTAATCACTTTTATCCCCCAAAAAGTCAGTACGTCGATATCTTTCGTACCTACATGAAATTTGGTGGCATTGGTAAGGGTGATTTTGTAAAAAGTAAAATTTTCACCCCCGTTTATTTCGATCATTCGCGGATTATTCTGTTCAAGCTTTGGCTTGGCTTTACTTTGAATGGATAGATCCCACCAGGTAGCTTTGTAAGCATTGGCTCCAGAGGTGAGAGCAGAACCACCACGAGCGTCAATCACTCCCTCACCCACAATGCCACTATTTACCAGGTTTTTACCGTGGATCCATGGATGACAGCGGTTTTTAATTTTAGGCAGTGCGCTGCCACACACACCATCGCCCAGATCAAAATCCACCGGGCTGCGGGAAGCAAATAAAGTAGCGCCTTTATCAACCCAGAGGGTAACACCGCTTTTAAGTTCGATTCGAGCACTTAGGAACGCATTCTTTTTACCATTGCTAACAAGCTTAACGGCTTGCCCTACCGGGCAGGCATTTATTGCTTTTTGAATGCGCGCGCCATCGGGATTGGAGTTTTTTGGGTCGTGATCCACCGCATCCGGCAGGCGAAAATTAAGCGCGACCAACTCGGCTTTAAGCTCTGCACACACCTTGCTTGGCATAGAGGGTTCAGGCGGCAATAGTTTTTCGTACTCAGGCACAAGCTGTACCGCATTTACTGCTGCGCTTATCGGCAATAACAGGCAAAGCCCAATAATTAATCGCATAATCGGCTCTCTTCTTTAAGTGTTGATTGGTATTGAGTGTAGATGGCAACTCTACAGCGTTTGAACGCGCGGGGAGTAGTGCTGGGCATATAGGTTCGGCTGCGCGCTGTAAGCTCGATGCTTTCCATTATAGCCGTTTTTCGGTGGGATTTAGGCGATATCAGGTCGAGGAGCGGGCTAGCGATGAGTGCGGGACAGAGGAGCCCTGTTCGCCAGGCTCTTAAAAGCCTCTTGGCTAGCGGGCTTTAGTGAATCACGGCACCTCAATAAGGTCAAACGCGGTGTATTTGTGTCCATCCCATATCAGGTAGGAGTCAATCCCGGCTTCCGTTGGAACCACAATCACGTCGCCTTTGGCAGCTGTACCTACATCCGCCCAAACAGCATGTGTTTTATCCGTACTGCTCACCACAAATAATTCTTCAGCCGCAGCAGTATCCAAAATGGACATTTTATTGGGGTCAAAGAGCACGCTGTATTCACCCTTACCCCCTGCTATAACAATTGCCTTTGGCCCCCCCTGCCCCAGCTCGGGGGCCTTGCCATCACCATAGTAGGGCCAGCTGGAATAGCGCTTTGCCGAAGAGGCCGCGTTAAGGCTTTGCGGCGTTAAGCTAAGCACATAGAGCTTGTCTTGCTTGCCATCTCCGTTAAAGTCACCAGACAATGGTTTTAGCTGGGAAAGGAAATCCCATTCAGAGCGCGTGACCTGCGGCTGAACAGAGGGATCAGTTTGGTTTTCGGTTTTTCCATCGCAGGCAAAAACAAAAAAAAATAAAACACACCAAGCAATTTTATAAAAACTCATTGGCATTCTGCTTTGTCCAGAAATGCAGTGGGGTCGAGCAAGTCGTTTCGGCGCTTAAAGGGTTTATTAGCACGCACCGTTAAGGGGCCAGCACCGCTGCCGTCGTACAACTCAAGGTGCAACATGGACATATTCAAACCTCGCAGCTCTCCAACATAGGCGATAAGTTGCCCTGCTTTTACTGTTTCTCCTTTTTGTAAGCCGGGGGCTACACCGCTTATTTCTCCATACCTGGCAACAAAATCTTTATGCTTAATTTCTAGCGCCTGAGTACCCAGATAAAATGCGTAGGGGCCATTAATAATCTCGCCATCACTCATTGCATAAATAGGCGTTCCTACTGGGGCGTATAAGTCAACGCCCGCATGCTTTCTGCCTCCCCTTCGGTTTGAAGCAAACCTACGCATGCCCTCTTTGTAAGATTCTTCCGGACGGGATTGCAGAGGAAAACACAGTTCTTCTGATAGTTCTTCTGCAGGCTTATTGTTTGCATCAGCAGTGTGCGCTGCAGGTTCAACTGCGTTGACATTGAGTAGCCTAAGTGTGGTTCCATTAGGGTCCACTCTGCCATCTGGGTTAGCACTATTTAAAACACGGCGTTGAAATTCAGAAATTAATGTGACTGTCTTTTTTCCACAATCGCCATCAACACTCAATAATTCCATGGGTGCCAAGTTATGAATGTTATTGTTTAGCAGTGTTTGAATTGTACACACGTCTTTGTATGTATTTTTACCACCCTTACCAACAGAATAAAGAATTGATTCCATGCCTGCCTCCGTTTTTTTATTTGCCTGAACTTACAGACGTACAGCTTATGCTCTCATCTTAAGCTTAAGCATTGCATATATCGGCCCCAAAATTAAGCACCTGCACCTATACTCTCCATGGTTTAAAACAAAAGCCTTGTAGCTTCGGCATACTATCTTTTATAGCGGTAAAACCAAGAGATTAACCTGAGGCTTAGCACCATTATAGAAACTTATCTAACAGGTGTTGCAACACCCAGAAAACCGCTCGCCATCAGACCTGGCTCTGCCAGCAAAAGCCCGGCACCTTGCCTGCTTTATTGAGCCTCCCCCTTGGCGATGCTTTAGTGATTACAAGCTCTAGTGATTACGACCTGCATCTCAAAAATTCTAAGCCGGCTGCACATTCTTAGGATTCCGTTGGTTTTTCTATGTAACCGAGCAGCATCTGACGGTAGCTACGCTTATTGTAGCGCCATTGCCGATGGATTTAGCGGTAAAGGAATCCCTCTAAACATTACAGCAAGTGTTCGATAAAACGCAGCCCGCAGTGAGTGGCCGCGAGTGACAATAAAAATAACGCGAAACACGCATTGCAAGCATTCTTTCTTTGCAGAAAACCCTCCATAGCGATGACGGAAGCATCTGGCGGGCAGTGCAGCGCTGCAGCGGCTTGCGTACACATTAATCCAAACTATAAAACCCATTCTTTCGAGGCTTTAGATAATGTATAAAAAATTCGTGGGCCCTATGGCCACCCTTTTGGCGCTGTCGAGTATCTCAGCAGCGGCACTAGGGAACCTTAATGTAATTATTCAAGAAAATGATGAAGGCTTTGTGGGCGTGGACGGCTCGGTAGATAGCAACAACGCCGGCTTTACCGGCAGTGGCTTTGCCAACACCGATAACGCCAGCGGCAATGGCATCGACTGGGTTGTAAGCGTTGCCGACCCGGGCAGCTACACCTTTACCTTCCGCTATGCCAATGGCTCCTCTACCAACCGAAGCGGCAAAATCGAGCTTAACAGCACTACGGCTGTTGCAAATGTCGATTTCAACGGCACTGGCGCTTGGGCAAGCTGGGGCACCGTGGCCACTAATGTTTCTCTGGACGCGGGCACCCACTTGATCCGCCTTGAAGCTACCAATGGTTCTGGTTTGTCCAATATCGACTACCTGGAAATTACCGGTCCGGCTTCCAGCTCCAGTTCTAGTTCTAGCTCTAGCTCAAGTAGCACAAGCTCTTCCAGCAGCAGTTCATCGTCCTCTACCGGCGGCAGTGCCAGCCTGGAAGTGGAATTGGAAAGCCTTGCTGGTAGTAATAACTTCTCCCCCTATCAAGTAATGAGTAACGCAGAGGCCTCCGGTGGCCAATATGTTGTTGTAGAGAGCGGCAGTGTTACTTCGCCCTCCGACAACGAGACGGGTCAGCTATCCGTTGATTTCACACTGTCGCAGCAGGCGGATGTGGAGTTTCAAATTCGAGTCAACTTCCCTAATGGTAATGACGACTCATTCTTCTATAAACTGGACTCTGGCTCCTGGAATACCCAGAACACCGTTCGCCCTGCTGGCTGGGGGAACATCACACCAACAACCTTCTCGAACGTATCAGCAGGTTCACATACCCTCACACTCTTGCGCCGTGAAGATGGCTCGGCCCTGGATAAGCTGATATTAAGCGTATCCAATGGCCTGATCTCTGGCGACGGTAACTCAAGTTCCAGTAGTTCCAGCTCCAGTTCAAGTAGCTCAAGTTCGAGTAGCTCAAGTTCGAGTAGCTCAAGTTCGAGTAGCTCTAGCTCCAGCAGCTCCAGTTCTAGCTCAAGTTCATCCAGCTCGTCTGGCGCAAGCGCAATTGTAATTCAGGAAAACGAAAGCGGCTTCTGCCGAGTGGATGGCGGTATTGATAGCAACAACAGCGGCTTTAGCGGTACAGGTTTCGCCAACACCGATAACGCCAGCGGTAAAGCCATCGAGTGGAATGTTGCCGTTGCCAATGACAACAATGTAGAGCTTGCCTGGCGTTATGCCAACGGCTCAAGTGACAACCGCGCCGGAGAGTTACGCGTTAATGGCGCAGCGCTTAGCAATGTGAACTTTGCCGCAACAGGTTCTTGGGCAAGCTGGTCCAACGCCACTGCCAGTATTCCTTTATCGGCCGGTAACAACCGCATTGAACTTGTTGCAACAACAGCTAGCGGCTTAGCCAATATCGATTCATTGAGTGCTACAGGTAATGGGCTAAGCACCGGCAACTGCGGTGGCAGCTCTTCAAGCTCATCCTCCTCAAGTTCGTCCTCTAGCAGCTCAAGCAGCAGCTCCTCCAGTTCCAGCTCTTCTTCTGGCAACACCGCTATGTGTAAACCCATGGGCTGGGCAACACGAAATGGACGCAGCGGCGGAGCTGTAAACGTAACAGGCGGTGGTAACGCGCAGCCGGTAGTAGTGTCGAACTTCTCAGACCTGCAAAGCCGTGCATCCGGCAGCAATGCAGCCGTGATTTACATAGATGGCACCGTGGGTGGCGGCTGGAGTGGTACCAGCGGCGACCGCTTGGAAGTTGGCTCAAACAAGACCATTATTGGCCTGCGCCCGGGCACTCAGCTTAGAGCGCCAATTCACATTAAAAACTCGTCCAACGTTATTGTTCGAAACCTGGTAATTAACGGCCCCGGCTCCAACTCCGATCAGGCATGGGACAACATCAATATCGAAGGCTCCTCCAAGAATATCTGGATTGATCACAATGAATTCTGGAATGGCCAGGACGGCAACGCCGACGTGGTAAAAGGCGCAGACAACGTTACCTTTAGCTGGAACATCTTCGGCTACACCACCAATGGCGGGCATAACTTCTCGAACCTGGTTGCCTCCTCAGACGGCGAAACGCAAAGCCGAGGCAAACTAAACATCACCCTCATGTTTAACCACTTCACCGGGGTAGCCCAGCGCCAGCCACGCTGCCGCTTTGGCGATATTCACGTGGTGAACAACCTGTTCACAAAAGATGGTATGACGTCTCAGAACGGTATTTCTGCCGGGGTTGAGTGCCGGGTACTGATCGAAAACAATCACTTTATTGGTATTCAATCGCCGGTACACCAACGCTCTGGTGGTAAATCTGAGCTGCGCGGTACCAACATTTTTGAAAATACCAGTGGTGACAAATCGAGCTACGGTGGCAGCACCTTCGAACCTCCGTACGAATACAAGAGCCTGTTGGTGAATGCTTCTGAACTGGAAGGCCTGCTGGCAGGCAAAGTTGGCGCCACACTTTCCAGCCCAACAGACTGCGATTAATACTCGCTGTATGCAGTAAGCAGTGAAGTGGTTAGAAAACCACGCTAGATCAGCACTTGTGCCTTAACAAGGTAAAACCTGAATAGCGGCACAAAAAAACCGGTCCATAAGACCGGTTTTTTTATTGTTTAAATTTAGCGCACTAGCGCTTTTATAAATAAGAATGGTGAGTATCGCCACACACCCACGTGACTATGTGCGCTTAAGCCCTAAATACCCCCTCCTCTACTAGGCCCACCGAGAAGCCCCCGGTTGGCACTCTCGTCCTATCTGTTGGAAGCCCTTGGCGCCATATTCCTCGCCTCATTGGATTTAGAGCAAGAGGTAAATTATGGTGATTTGTGATTATTGCTGTCTATGGGATTGTGTAAGGTTGGGAATAGCGCCTTAGCGGTCGCTGGCGGTGTGAGTGATAAGCGAGTGTTACATATTATGGTCTATCTAACACCATTTACCCCACAGGAGGTGGCGCTCACTGGGCGTGCTCTATCAAACAAATAAATATCGGCCTTTATGACGACTATTTCGATAGTGATTGTAAAGATGCTGCGTAAATTGGGTAATATCGTCGATAAGCGTTTAACACCCAAAGGCTTTAGAAATAGTCAGCTCGATGACGTACTATTTTGGAATATACGTGATTATGACGTATATTTATCGTCCATCAGCAAGTAAAGCCCGGTTGGCGAGGCTTGCGGGCTGAGGTATTTTTTTTAAAAGGGGAATATATGTCATTGCGACGTAGTATTTCGGTATATGTGTCGCCGCGACGTAGTATTCGGGTATATACGTCGCTTTGACGTAGATTCAATTGTTATGCATAAGTGAAATATATAGTAAGAGCTTGCTCTGCAAGTATGAAAAACGATAGTTTAGAAACAATAAAAAAGGGGTGATTAGACGTGAAAAGCATCAGAATATTTATAGCACTACTATCTTTAGTTGTTATGGTGGGTTGTGCTACGGGACCAAAATATACGCCCGCTCCCGCTGCACCAGAAGGTAGTGCTACGATCTATTTCATGAATTCTAGTTATGGGGGGGTGGTATCCCCACTAAAATCTTTTTGCGTAAATTCAGTTAAAATCGGAAGTATTGGCTTTGGTGGTTATACTTGGATAACTGCGAAGCCAGGTGATTATGTTATCGGCATTGCTGGGATGAGTGGCTGTCCAGAAGACTACGCGAATGCTAAAGGAAAGTTGAAAATAAATACCACAATTGAGTCTGGCGGTATATATATCGTCGAATATGAAACTGTAGATATGGGTGTTCTTGTGGAAACTACTTTGGAAATTACTGATTTCGAAGACGGCGGTATACACAAAAAGCGACTTCAGGGTAGCCGTTACAGTGAGTCACTCGTAAACAGTATTTAGTGTAGGTAATCGTTGTTTTGCGTTGGTCTTTAGGCATAACCAAGCTAGCAAGCAGACCTCCGTTCCGGTATTTAAATTTATGCCGGTCGCTACGCTAGCATAAATTTAAATTCCTACACTACGGCTGCTTCTAGCGGCGTTAGAAAGCTCTGCTAAAAATACAATTTTCTTTTAGGTTGGGGTATAGCGCTTCGTAGGAAGTGAGTATTGCTTGGTAGTTTTAAAGTAAAGTGTAGTAGCTCAAAGTGTTTTCCATTTTTGGGCTATCTCAGTGTTAAGTCTTTGCGTGGGGTTCGGTAAATTACCGTTCGTTCTTCATGGCTTTTCATAGTTTAGTGTTTGCGGCTGGTTTGGTATTCTTCCGGTCGTAATCTATAAGTCGGGGTGGCGCTGGGGCGCCACAACGTAGAATTTGTCAGGTACTTGTGTCGCCGTTCTAACCAAGCGTTCAACCTGACGTAAATTTCGGTGCGCCTTTTGGGTGGCTCTGCCACAATACCCAAAAGCCACCCCAAAATTTCCGCAGGTTACCGCGGGCGTTATGTGTTCCCTGTACTATAAATACAAATGTCAAAGGAGTGTGATATGAAAAATAT
>FXAI01000008.1:260200-262703 GCA_900177435.1 Alteromonadaceae bacterium Bs31 | reverse complement strand
GTTACATGTAGCCAGCTATGGATGAATTTATTTCAATAATACAGTTTCATACGGCCATACCATTTGGGTACTTGCTGTTTTCATTGCTTTGGTTAATCGTTGTTGTATGGGCATTAAAAAATATTGTTAGCACTCTATGGTCAAGGCGTTTTCGCGGGTCAAAGATATATATTGCCGGGTGCTTGCTAGTCGTTGCCGTCGGGTATGCCCATGCAAGTATAAGATATTCAGAAAATATTAATATGAATCCATTTTTTAAAGAGTCTGCCTTAGTTGGCGAGTGGAATTATGGTAGCTCTAAATTGGTGCTTAAGCCCGATGGTATAGCTACTATTAATCTTAGTGATTCTTTACTCGCAAGGTTGGGTTTAGATAATGGTGACGGGTATTGGAGAAAAGAAGGAGATTTTAATCTGGTATTGGGCAGTGCTGCGGTTAATTTTGAGTCAAAGAATGGGATGTTCCGAGTAATTCAATATGCAGAAAAATATCGTTTAATAATCGAAGATTACGAAGATCCAGACATGTGGGATGGTAGTCTTGGTTTTAAACAGAAAAACATGTAACAAATTGCTGCACGCGGACACATTCTGCTACGCTCGTTTTTGTGTCTGTCGCTGTGCTCCATTTTCACACAAAAACGCTCTCCGCAGTATGTGCCGGTGAGCAAGGCGTTAAGCATCAATTATGAAATTTGTATTGTTGTTTTGGCTGTTAACATTTTCCTTGTCCGCAAATGCAGGCGATGAGCTAATGCCTGCCTGTGAGAATGTTGAACCAGTTGAACATTATTCCGCGAAGTACCCCATTATCGAGTCTCCCAGGCCGATTGAGGGGCGTGTAGAGCTGGAATTTGTTCTTGGCATAGATGGCCGAATTAGCCATGTTGAAGTGGTTACAGCCGATGTTACTAATAACTATGAGGGTTGGAAATCTGCCTTTATTCGTAGTTCGGTAGCGGCGCTAAAAAAGTGGAAGTTCAATCCGGTTGGTAGTGAGTGCTTGTATCGGCAGGTGTTCACTTTTGAGATGGCAGAGTAATGCTTAACAAACTCAGCCATGGGACCTCCGTTCCGGTGTTTGTTTATGCGGTGGCGCTACGCTACCGCAACACAACCACCTCCACTCCGGCCCCTGCTGCAGGGCGTTAGAGTTCAATGAAGATAATCACTCCGCAAAATGTAAAAATATTTAGCTCGGCATTTCATGGCGTGCTAGCAGGTGTTGTTGTCTTAGCTTTGTTAGTAATGATTTCATATGGGTACACACACGAACTACTTATATTGTGGGGGGCCTCTGTTGCGTGCGGGAGCTATTTTGGTTGGTTGTTAGGTTCATGGTATGTACCAATAAAAGGCGAGCGGTTGTATTTCGAGCCATATGTAGTTACCCCCATAATTTCTTTACTATCGGCTCTAGTGTCTGGTTTATTGTTTATGTTTACTACAGAGGTTACTGCATCAGCTCAAAATATGTTTAATTTAGGCAGTATATTCGGCGGTGGCATTTTTATTGGCTTATACGCGTTTGTATTAACGTTACCTGTAACGGCTATCGCAGGTGCCACAGTAGCACTGTATTTATACAAATTCGGTGGGTACCAAAATCAACTCTAACAAACAGCTCAAGCCGACCTCCACTGCGTTGCTCGTTTTGTGCTTTTCAGCTACGCTGGCACAAAACAACCAACTCCGTTCCGGCGGCTTAGCTGGGCGTTAGAAAGCTCTGCTAAAAATATGGTCTGCTTTTAGTTTGGAGTAAGGCGCTTCGTAGGAAGTGAGTGGTGCTGGGTAGCTTTAAAGTAATACGTGGTAGCTCAAAGTGATTTCCGTTTTTGAGCTATCTCGGTATTAAGCCTTTGTGTGTTGTTCGGTAAATTACCGTTCGTTCTTCACGGGGTAGCAGGGTGTTGTGGTTTCGGCTGGTTTGGTATTCTTTCGGTCGCACCTTATAAGTAAGGTGGCACTGGGGTGCCACAACGTAGAACTTGTCAGGTGTTTGTGTCGCCGTTCTAACCAAGCGTTCAACCTGACGTAAATTTCGGTGCGCCTTTTGGGTGGCTTTGCCACAATACCCAAAAGCCACCCCAAAATTTCCGCAGGTTACCGCGGGCGTTATAAGTCATGTCCAAAAGGCTTAGCCAAAATTATGTTTGGCGGGTTAAGTACTTCGTAGTGAAGTATCTCGGCATTGGGCTTTGTGGTAATTTGTATCTCACCAGTTTCGTTCCTGGTGCCACATTAAAGTAAAAAGTTGGTGGCAGCTTTATTGTATTTATCACGGGGCTGCACTATTAAAATTAGTGGTTGTATTAGGGTGGGGTGTATTCGTTCATACGGTGCATTCTAACAGTGGCGGTTTCGCTAGCGCTTCACAACGTGTGGTCTAAAAGTTAGTACCGCTGCCGTTATAACTAATTGCTCAAATTGACGCATCGGTCTACGCTCCTTTTTGTGCGTTCGCTGCGCTCATTTTTGCACAAAAATCCGCTACAACCGCTGCG
>FXAI01000008.1:2662-260125 GCA_900177435.1 Alteromonadaceae bacterium Bs31 | reverse complement strand
GTTCGGTGCTTGAGTCTGGTTCCTCCCGTTCGTTCCTTTGGCTGGGTGGCTATGTTTTGTTCTATCTCAAGTGGCTGCTTCTCACTGTTTACAAAATCGCCAGTTTGGGGCAGTGTAGAGGTTTGTATTTTGGTACCAGTTTTCGGGGTTGGTAGAGGCATGTGGCACCCACATAACCATAGGGTCAACCAGACAGCCAAAAGCTACGCTTTTGGTTCCCTCCGCTTCGCTCCGGCTGACTGGTTACCCTGGCGTTATGAGGCTAGGGCGAATTAAAGTGTTTTAACTACCACTTTCTTAGTGGGGTGCTAATTCGGTAAGGGTTCTATTGTAGGGTGGGAGTAGTAGCCGTAGGCAACAACTAAGCACTTCGTAGAAAACGGGCGCAAGTTAGTCGCTCCATTAAATTGCATAAAGCGCAAATTAATGGAGCTTTATACGGTACTAGAATTCGCGGTAGAGTTTGTTCGTTCCTTTTAAGTGATAGTTGGGAAGTGTGTTGCCGCAGGAAGTGCAGTTTATTTAAGAAGGGTGGTTTATGCGTTCTATGAGGGTAACGAGTGAGGCTCATAACAAGGCGCTCAAACATCAGCCCAGCGAGCTGGGCTTGGACCTCCGTTACGGCGCTTCGCGCCTTCACTGCGGCCGTTTAGCGCGGCGTTATGCAAAACTAAATTATGAACCTAGATGAACTTGCGGAAGAATATAGTGAAGCTATTGATGCAGAAGATAAAAATTCGGCTCATCACAGAATAAATGAAATTACTAGGGCTGTTGCGAGTAACTTCCCTCGCGATAATCCAGAGAAACTTGCGTGGTTTACAGCCGCACTTCAAGATAAGCGCAAAAAGTGGTTTGTTGCAAAAGTAATGAGCAAGGTAAACCCCATACCCAAATCACTATTGCAAGACTTGGTTTTAGCCTCAATGTTGGAACCAAACCCTAGTTCTAACAAGTTTCTGGTTCTTCCTTGCGTTAAAACTTTTGGCAAGGAAATAGTTAAGGAGGCAATGCTTAAATATTCCGCGCACCCTCAAGTGGTTGAAAATGATGGGTACAATAAAGTGGCATATTGGGTGGGCCTTCGCAATGCATAACAAAAGTAGGCAAGCGACAAATATTGCGTCGCTCCGTTTGTGTAAGGGCTCCGCCCATTTTACACAAACTCCACAACACAATATTTGCGCCTGCTACTGGCGTTATGTGTTCCCTGTACTATAAATACAAATGTCAAAGGAGTGTGATATGAAAAATATAATATTAATTTCGTTTATAGGTTCATTGATCGGTGGGTGTATGTTCCCTTCAATGGATTTAATCGAGGCTCAACAAGAAAATCTCTGGAAAAATTACTCTGCTGGTGAAACTGGATGCTTGCCTGAAGATATTCGGGTCGTCAAAAAAGAGATTTATGGGCCAACATCTACATGGGTCGCTTCTTGCCACGGAGTAGACTATGTTTGTAACTCTCGTAGCGGTGAAAATGGTACAGCGGTGTCTTGCAAAAAATCTGTAAAGTAAAAAATCTAATTGCTAATGCATTTTAAATTGTACACATAACCAAGCTATCAACCAGACGTCCAAAGCTACGCTTGTTTTGTGCATTTCGCTTTGCTCAATTGTCGCACAAAAAAAGCTCCACTTTGGGCGCTGGTTATAGCGGCGTTATGCATCATCGGGAAGAATGAGTTTTTAAAAGGAAGAGCATATGAAAAATAAATTCGGTACATTTGGAATTATGGTTGGCGGTCTTGCGCTAATGTTGGCATTGATCCACTTTTGGGCAGGCCCTTTTTCTGCTCAACCTTCCTTAGAAACGACAGTTGCTGAAAAGGCCGCATCAATTCGCCAAGCAACGATTGATGCACTAAAAGGTAAAGCCGTCGAGCCTAAGTTGGAAAAGTCTAAATTTAGCGCAGACAAAATTACGCATATTGTTACTGCAATACTGGGCGGTCTAGCGTTTATTTTGGCGGCGCTATCGTTTTCAAAACATGAATCAATTCGAGCTGCTGGAAGTGCAGCAGCACTGGGGGCGGGTGCAATTGCATTTCAGTTTATCGCTATGTACGCTATGGCCTTATTGGCGGTCATTTTAATTGCAGCCGTACTGGCTAGTTTGGGTGGGGGAGTTTAATGCATAACCAAGCTATCAACCAGACGTCCAAAGCTACGCTTGTTTTTGTGTATTCGCTCCGCTCATTGTTACACAAAAACAAGCTCCACTTCGGTCGCTGGTTATAGCGGCGTTATACAAAATGGCAAAAACCATGAAATACATTTTTGGAATACTGATATCCCTAATATTACTGACTGGTTTTTTATGCAAGGATTTACTTAAAGCGACATTTTCAGGTTCATATGAAATAGAGTTTGAAGTCTCCTCAGAGCAAGGGTCTCACGGAGTATTTTTAGGCAATTATACTTCACAGAGAGAGCGATTACGTGCAGCAAATATGATCGTCGTTACTAGCAACGAAGTCATTGTTTCTGTAACGTACCCTCTAAACTCACCTGCAAATATCGAAGTTAAATCTGATTACGGATTTACTCGCATACAGCTAGTTGATGCCATTTATGAAACCTATCAACGGGTTTATTCAGAGGAAGAAGAAACTTCGGATATATCAGTAATTCCTATCGGCGAGCGAATGGAAAAAATTGGCTTGATCAATAGAAATACAACAAATGGGAAGTATCGAATTTGGGGGCACGATCTACAAGATTTAGTTTTGGAAGGCGCTCATGTATATAAGCATGAAGATGGTAGTGTTCAGGTAAATTTGTATGTGGGATCATAGTAAAGCTGTATAACAAAGTTATCAACCATCGCCAGCGAGCTGGCTGGACCTCCACTGCGTTGCTTCGTTTTCGGTTTAACGCTACGCTACCGCAAACAAATCAACTCCGTTACGGCCGGTTATAACGGCGTTAGAGGCCACTCAACTATGAGTTTCATCATGAAGTATATTATTATATTCGCTCTCTTTACTTCTTGTATTGTATTTGCAAACAACGAAGGCACTAAAGAACTTAAAATAAAAAAGTTAAGCGATAACGTTTATCAACATATCTCATATAAGAAGGTTGAGCCATGGGGTTTAATTGGAGCCTCAGGTCTAGTTGTTATTAATGGCACTGAAGCGCATATGATTGATACTCCTTGGACAACCCAAGGAACAGAACAACTAATTGAATGGATTGAGGCTAAAGGTCTAACTATAAAAAGCGCAGTAGTTACTCATTTCCATGAGGATGCTAGTGGAGATATACCACTTTTAAATGATTTAAAAATAAAAACCTATGCAACATCACTAACTAATAAGCTTCTTAAATTAAACCAAAAAGAAGTGTCTAGTGATGAAATATCAAGTAATGCCTTTGAATTTATTGACGGTGTTGCGAGTGTGTTTTATCCCGGAGCGGGGCATACAGAGGATAATATTGTTGTTTGGCTACCTAATGACAAGATATTGTTTGGAGGTTGCTTTGTAAAAAGCCTTAAGAATAAAAACTTAGGTTATACGGGCGATGCAAATATTAGTGAATGGCCAAACTCTATGCAAAAAGTCATTAATCGTTATCCTGATGCCAAATTGGTTGTTCCAGGGCATGGTAAAATCGGAGATGTTAGCTTACTAAAGCATACACAAGCATTAGCTTTGTCTGCAAAGGCCTCTAACAAGAAAATCAACAAGGACTAAAACAGCGGGCTGTTCGCTTCGCTCCATTTTAGCCCACTATTTTTAGCCTGTTATTTAGGCGTTAGGCAACCCATATGTTCGATTGGTTTAGAAAGAATATAGAAAATATAAATGATCCCGTTTTTGGGGAAATGGGCTTTGCGAAATCATATTGGGAAGGATGCTGCATATTTCCTCCTATAGAAAAAGAGATCGAGATATTTGCCGATGGTAATGAGGAGGGTGTTTTCGATACACAGCACGCTATTTACAGGAAAATTGTAGAAAGCTATGCCTCACTTAAGGATCAAATATCCCCCCTATTAATCGAAGAGGGAGAAAGCTGGGAAAAAGAAAGCATCGATAACGCCGAAGAAACCTTTAATTTAACTGCCATTTCCATATCTGGAAGTGAGTTGAATTCGATGGAGTGCGTATTCATGTTCGAAAGCAATTTAACTGGTACTCCAACATTCGATGTTCAAGTAAAAAATTGGCATACAACAGGTACAGTGGAGATTTCTAGGTAATGCCTAACAAATTGCTGCACGCGGACACATACTGCTACGCTCGTTTTGTGTCTGTCGCTGCGCTCCATTATCACACAAAACGCTCTCCGCAGTATGTTCCGGTGAGCAAGGCGTTATGCGTAAAACCAAATGAATCAAGTATCAGAGTATGTAGAAAAATTGAAGGCATTTATTCCGGAGTTTCCCGACTACTGGTCTTCGGAGGATGCCGCTTTCAATTTCGGTGAAGACTCAACGGTTCATGGGGTATTCAGCGATTTCAGCACTCTGATAGTAGAGCAGCTCGCATCTGGTACTCTATCAAATGGGGAGCAGCTATTTTCATTTATAGAGTCGGTGGTAGCCAAAGGGGGAGAGCCGGCTAACGCTGCATGTACATGCTTCCTGGAAAATATACTAAATCGTGTTCCTGGCCCAATAGACCCCAATAGTTTTGTTCCTTACTTGGGGCCAAACTCCAAAGAGTTTTGTCGTGGCTGGGATAAATTTACTGGGGTTAAAACAAATGGCCTCTGAAAATACGCATAACAATTCTGTCAAAAGGACATTTCGTGCTTCGCTCCATTTTGCGGTGGCTTCGCCACTTTACCGCAAAACTACACTACACACGAAATGCCTTTTACAGAGGCGTTAGAAGGAATGTGAAAATGAGAATTCTAGTGGCGATATTTCTTCTAGCCTCCAATGCATTAGCGTGTGATAAAGTCGACGTAATCTCTGAGAATGGAGGCGAAATATTTGTAAGCTGCGAGGATATTGTGAAGGCAACAGATGACGATATCGCAGATATTACATACAAGCTAATTATTAGTGGTCAGTTTGACAATTCCAGTGACTTTTTTATCCACTATACACAAATGCCTGCAGAGTCACCGATTGCTACCTATAACTCCAGGCTTAATACGGTCACGTTCGTTACTACAAAAGGCGCGGCGGCAAGGCAGGTGGTTTTACGTATATGAACGTTCTAACAAAGCTAGCAAGCAGACCTACGTTTCGGTGTATAAATTTATGCCGGTCGCTACGCTGGCATATATTTAAACACCTACACTGCGGCTGCTTCTAGCGGCGTTAAGGCCCAATCACTAAAGAGAAACTCGTATGGAAGATCCAATTACAATTGTTTCACTACTAGTCGGAGTTATTGGAACTTCTATAGCGATATATCAAGCGGCCGTGATTCGAGAAGGGAAAAAACGTAAAAGTGAGCTTCAGTACATTTTGGCTGGCATTAATAATGCAGCATTGCAAAAGCAACAAACGTGGCAAAATCAAATATCAACACTAAAGAAATTGGAATCCGAGCAGGACTGGGAAATGGGTAGGCTTTATCTTCGAGCCAAAGATGATTTCGCAGAGATTGCTAGCCTTACTATAGCGCTTGAAGGTACCATCGATATAGATAATTCTGCAATTAAGTCAATGATGGATAAGTCTATTGAAATAGTTAGAAAAAATAACGTGCTGCAAGAAGAAGGTATGAAAAATCCGTTATTTAATAATCCAGTTCCGGAACCAGAGAAAAAGCCTTAACAAGGCCAGTCAATCTGACCTCCGTAAACCGTCTTCTTTTTTGCATAAACACGCAAAAAAGCAGCCAGTTTACTCCGGCAGTTGCTGGCGGCGTTAGCTCTTTTATAGCTTCACAAATATCTTCAACAAGAAGGCTCATAAATGATCAATAAAAAGAAGCTTAGTGAAATATATCAACGGTATGGCTTTGAGGAAATGCCGACTAAAGAAAATGGCATATGTGTTTTTACTTTGCAAGCCGGACACTTTCACAATGCTGATATTGTATCGTTGGAAGAGGGAGCCAATGAAGAAAAGGTGTTTGCAGATTTTAAATCTGCTGGTTTTGCCTGCAAGATTAGAAAGTATCGCGACATAAACGACGTTGAAAAGGCGTTATTTGCGGGTTTCTTTAGTGTTGAAAGTACAAAGTCAAGGCTGCAAAGGGAGTATGAAAAATTCACTAAATCGATTGTTTCGATACACGCTGACAATGCTCATTACTCATATGTTAAGTCCGGTTATTTTGTAAATGGAGTAAAGGGTGAGAACGACCTCATTGTTGAGATTACCCAAAGGTTGAATACCGATAAACCAATATTGTTCTTAATAGAAGCCGCTGCGGGGTTTGGTAAAACTTGCACTGCATACGAATTACTGAACTCTATTATCAATAATAGTGAATTACAGATACCTCTATTTTCAGAACTATCTAGAAACAGGCAGGCCAAAATATTTAGGTATGTTCTTTTGGATGAGATAGATCGATCTTTCCCGCTGCTAAGCTCATCATTAGTTAAAACCGAAATAAAAAACGGCAATGTCCCTGTTTTGCTAGATGGTTTTGATGAGTTACTTCACTCAAGCGAGGAAAAGGGTGGCTATGATAACGCAGAACCCATGCTGGAGACTATAGGGGACTTGCTACAAGGTAGGGCAAAGGTCGTACTAACCACAAGAAGAACAGCTATATTTGATGGGGACGAATTTCATAGTTGGATAGATTCACATGAGGAAGATTTTGAAGTTGTCAGAATACGAATTGACGAGCCTACAGTGGTTGAATGGCTAACTCAGGAAAGGTACAGAAAATTAAAAGAAAATAACTTTCCAATAGAAAAAATATCCAACCCTGTAATCCTTTCATATTTAAGGTGCATTTCAGATGGTGAGTTTGATCAGGTTGTGGTCGATAAAAATTCGATCGTAGAGAGATATTTTGAGTCAATGTTAGAGAGGGAAAGAGTTAGGCAGGATCTTCGTATCGACCCAAAGGGTCAGTATTTGATATTGCAATCTTTAGCAAGGGATATGGTCGATCTGAATTATACGTCTGAAAGTAGAGACTACATTATCAGTCTATTGGAAGATAAATTTTCTCCTTATATAGATGACGTGAGAAAACAGTATCCGTCAGACGAAAGACCCAGTTCCGATGAAATAATAAATAAACTAGCTAGTCATGCGTTACTGGATAGGTCATTTGAAGATAGCCAAGGAATAGGGTTTGTTAATGAGTTTGTATTGGGAACATTCTGTGCTGATATAATTCTGCAAGATGAATCAGGGGAGTGGATAGGCGATCAGCGATTTATTGAACCCTCAGTGATTTCGTATTCCCCTCGCTCACATATAAGAAGTCACTCGCTTTGGCTAGCGTTGCGTTTTTGCTTGGACTTATATGACGCTAGTCAGAAATTAGATGCGAGCATAAAATTAACAGGGATTATTAATTTCGATATTTGCGATGAGAGTGTTGATAATGTAAAAATCGAAAGGCTAGATGTAGGTAGGCACTACAAAATTGTCGATAGTATTTTTATAGACTGTACATTTAGTGAGTGCGTTTTCGATTTTAGTGGCATGCAAAATGTTACTTTTAGCAACTGCTATTTTTATAATTGTAAAATAGTAAATGTCATGGTGGATAAAGTTATTTATACGCTGGGGTGCTCTTCCGACGACCAAGTTTTCTTATCTAACCTTTGTTCCAGAATCGAAGAATCCACCCTTTTGGATTGCGGGCTATCTGATTCAGATATTTATTTGTTGGAGAAGTTTTGGCCTGTTGGTAGAGCGACTTTTATGAAGCATCGACCGATAAAAGGCATTTGCACTAAAAGCAATAAATTTTCGTATGCGCAGATTATGCAATCTTTGGAAAGCCTAAAAAGAAAAGGTATTCTAGTAAGTCCGGATAAAGCGAGTTTTCTTGAATTGAATATGGAAAAACTACCTGAAGTAAAATTAGCATTAGGGAGGGATTAGGGTGTACAACGCTTCTGAAAATAGAATTGCTAGCCAGCTTCAGAGAGATATTGAGAGTGAACTTGATAGAATTGGAGTGTTGTCACGAGTCTTCTCGAGGGCGAAATCTATAGCCTCTTTAGATGCAAAAATTAACCGTTCACCTAAAAAGTATTCCAGTGGAGGGAAGAAAATCCAAGATTTATTTGGAATAAGAGTGGCCGTCTATTTTCCCGACGATAGTCATATAGCTCAGAAGGCCATTCGCAATATGTTCCAATGCGATGAAGGGTCATCGACTATAGATACACCAAAAAATGATATGTTTTCTGCAACTAGGTGTAATCTCGTATTCAGGCTGCCTCAAGAGATCAGTGACCAGAGTGCCGTCATAAGCTCAAATGAGCTTGTTGATAGTACATTTGAAGTTCAGTTTAGGACGGTGCTTTCAGAAGGATGGCATGAAGTTGAGCACGACCTTAGGTATAAGCATAAAGAAGATTGGGGGCCACATGATGACCTGAGTAGGGCTCTGAATGGCATATATGCATCCCTTGAGACTGCCGATTGGAGTATGATGAAACTGTTTGAAGAGTTGGCGTATAGGCATTATAAAGCTGCCGAGTGGTCACAGATGATTCGGGCAAAATTCCGGCTTCGAATACGCGATGAACTCTCTGATACTGTTAAAACGATACTTGATACTGAAAATAATATTGGGAAAAAATTGTATCGGGTAGACAGAGGCAAGTTTATTGTTCGGCTCCTAGAAGATAGGATAAGACTTCCCATTACATTGGACAATATTCTCTACCTTTGTAATCATTACTATATTAAGTCTAGTCTGATTTCAGATATTACTCCGGATCTATTAAAGCAAATCTGTTCTGAGCTAGAGTGAGCTAACAAACGCTTCCAGTCTGACGCCAAAACCTCCGCGTTTTTGTGTTACTCGCTGCGCTCAAACATTAACACAAAAGCACTCCGGCTTCGGCGCAGCTGAAGCGGGCGTTAAATGTCAGGGAAGTAAAAGTGACAAGAAGAAAAGTCTATGGTTGCTGTATATATCTTCTGATTTCGTTACTTTTTTATATATACACTCATCAAATACACATAGGTAACAGGCCTGATGATTTGGCTATTCTATTTGGTCCAATTGGCTGGCTAGTATTTCCGCTGGAGGTGGGGCTCGGTAAATATGTTTTTTTTAGCTCTGTAGTATTTTGTTTGTATCTGGTCGCTGGCAAGGTTGTGAAACCTATTTATAGAGTCTCGATATATTTTGGTATAGCTATTTTATGGTTGTTGCTCGGCATCGCGGTTGGTATTTATGGTTTGTAGGCGCGTCGCATTTAACAAAGCTAGCCAACTCCAGCCCAGCAAGCTGGGCTTGGACCTCCGTTCCGGCGCTTCGCGCCTTCACTACGGCCGTTGCTAGCGGCGTTAGGAAAATGATGAAATATGTATTTATAGGTTTCTCAATAATTATTTTTTTTGTTCTGGTGTTTATGTACGCACTAAATCCATACGGTACAAATTCACTAGATCCTAGGGCACGGATTGTGGGGTTCGTTCCATATAAAGCACCCTCAAAAAGTATGGAGCCAGCAGTTCCTCAAGGATCATTTCTGATCGCCAACACAACAGTTTACTCTAGTAGTCATCCTGATAGATTTGACGTGGTCGTTTTTAAACCGTCGCATGATGATAAGGTTTGGATAAAACGCGTGATAGCAAATGAAGGAGAGTCTATTGAAATTCGAAACGGTAAGCTTTTCATTAACGAGGTTCTTATTGAAGAGCAACATATAGATCAAGCTAGCCTAACAAGGAAACATTCTGTCGAATTTCCACGAGTCGAGGTTCCAGCAGGTGTTTTTTTTGTCATGGGTGATAATAGGGATTATAGTTCGGATAGCAGAATGTGGGGTTTCGTGCCATATGAAAATTTGGTTGGTAAAATCGTTTCAATTTGGGAGTAAATTCCTAACCAAGCTAGCAACCTGACACTGCATGCTACGCTTCTTTTCGGCGTGGCTGCGCCACAATACACCAAAAATCCGCTAGGCACGCAGTGCAGGTTCTAGCGGCGTTAACTGTCTATGAAATATCTGTTCCTATATTTTAGTTTCGCGGTCTTGGTTTTCCCTTCATGGTCATGGGGGGATCAGCCTCGTAGTAGTGAAATGCAAATCTGGGCAGAGAATGAAGACGTTTACGTATTACATTCTCATAAAGCCGTAGCTTGGACGGTTGAAAAATCTGAAATAAAGATTTTTACAAAGAATGCAGGGAAAGAAGTATTTGTAACTGAAACAACTCCTTTTACAAAATTAGTTCCGGTTGAAGATGGCAAATACTTTGCAGGCCTTTCTGATCTTCAAGCGGGTTCACTCCCTCATGGGTATAACTTTGCTTTATTTACCCCTGAGGGCCGGTTTATTGCTAAGGTCTTTGTATCGAGAGAAACGGGCTATTGTGAAAAAGTAAGGCAGTCCGTTTCACAATATCTGGGTTGGTTTTCCAGCAAGCCCCGCATTGAGCTTGTCAGGTCAGAGGGGAAAATAACTAAAATAGTTGTTCAGCCTTATTATCACGACTCAAAACCTTGCGAATTACCAGTTGGTGAGCATTTAGTTCATTTTGAAAATGAGTAGTCAACAGTTAACAAGGCCATTAAAAATCGCGCTTTCAGCGCTGGACTCGCAACAAATTGCTCGCCTTTTATGGCGGCGTTATGTGAAAAACGGAGACTCGAATGAGCTTTTGGATTAGAAGCATTTTGATATTGATGGCAATAAATCCACTTTTTGCGAGTGCGGATAGTAATACACACTCGATATCTACAAATGTAGTAAGAGAATTTGTTTCCACAATTAATGGAAACGATCAAAATAAAACAAAAAAGTATATTGCTGCCAATTTCAACCCCTACTTTTTGGAAGCGTATCCGCTGGAAAGCCATTTAAATTATGTAATTCAGCAGCACCGCCAAAGTGGTGAACTACGCATTGAATCTATTTCCCGTCTTGCTGATGAGGGGAATTTCATCAGGTGGTCGGCGTTAGTCAACTCAGAACGCACTGAAGAATGGAGCGAGTTTGTTGTATTTTTCATTGCTGACAAGCCGGGAAAAATAGCCGGAATCCAAATGAGACCCGCAAGTCTTTCCAGCATACCTGGCTTCTCGTCAAATATTTCTCAAAGGAAATTGAAAAAACAACTTAAATCTTATTTAAAACGCTCTGCCGAAAAAGGCGTTTTTTCCGGCACTGTACTTTTGGCAAAGGATGACAAGGTCATTTTTACTGGAGCTGCCGGCTTGGCAGATAAAAGATTCAGTGTACCCAACAATACAAAGACAAAATTTAATCTAGGTTCGATGAATAAGATGTTTACTGCAGTTGCAATCATGCAGTTGGTTGAAGAAGATAAATTACATCTTGATGATCACCTGAATAAATTTATAGATGAAAGTTGGCTTCCGTCGAAAATCAGTCAAAAAATACAAATACAACATTTGCTAAGTCACACTTCGGGTCTAGGCAGCTACTTTAATAGTACTTATGAAGCTTCTGCTAAAGATTCTTTCAGACACCTTGATGATTACAAGGTCCTAATTAAAGACGAAACACTAAAGTTTGAACCTGGAACAGCATACTCCTACAGTAATACTGGTATGTTTTTACTCGGATTAGTTATTGAAAAAGTGAGTGGAGAAGACTATTTCGACTACATCCGAAAGCACATATATATACCTGCAGGAATGAAAAACTCCGATAGCTTCGACATGGATCACCCCACTCCCAACCTTGCAACGGGTTATTATTTCAATCCAGTTCCCGGGGCTGGTTGGACAAACAACAGCTTTCTGCTGCCTGTAAAAGGTTGCCCTGCTGGAGGGGGGTATTCAACGGTAGAGGATTTATACAAATTTTCTTTAGCGTTAAACGGCAACAAGCTGTTACAAAAGGAGTTTACCGAACAGCTCTTTGTCGTCCACTCAGAGTTAAGCGCAGCGAATTATGGCTACGGCTTTCAGATATCGGGGGAAAAAGACCATCGTATAGTTGGTCACAACGGAGGGTTTGACGGGATAAGCACCAATCTGGATATATACCTTGACCAAGGATATATAGCAATAGTACTTTCGAACTATAGTAGCGGAGCACCTCCCGTTGTACAAAAAATGCGTTTATTGGTTGCCCAGGCGACCAATGAAAACTAAATTTAATTTACCTCATATTTTGAGTTTTGGCACACATAACAAATTTGTCCAGTTGACGTTTTGGTTTGCGCTCCTTTTTGTGCATGGCCTGCGGCCATCTTTGCACAAAAATCCACTACAACCAAAACGCAACTGACAAAGGCGTTATATGGAAATAGGATGAGTAACGATAAGAAACAATACAATGTCTGTGATGGCATTATGTTTTCAGATCATGAAGACTATCTTGTCGGAGACAAGGAAGGGCTCATGAAAATGAAAGAAGCGATTGATATTGCCATCAATAATGGTGAAGCAGAATTTGTCACTGATGAATATGAAGGGATCAGGTGTGTTGATACGAGCCTTTTTGAACAAGAACAAACCGAAACCATTTTCGAGAAAGCCAAAGGTTGGCTTTACATGGGATTTTTATATCTAATGATAGTTGCAGCAGGCACTAAATTTTACGAATGGATAAAGGCGCTAATTTGATCACGCAATTTCCTGCCGCACGTTCGCCCTTCGGGTTGGACTCGCGGCTGAGCCGCTCGCCCGTGGGCAGAGCGTTATGCTCCTAGGAGTTCTAAGTGAGATATATATTAATATTTTCATTACTCATTAGCTCTGCTGTCGTTGCTACGCTTCCAGCTGAGTCTATTGAGCTAACGAATAAAAATATCAAGAAGCTTGGGTTTCAAGTTAAAGCGGAAAAAATGAGGGACTGGATTTCGGTTACGCTGATCGCACCTCAAATAATAGAACAGCATTGGCAGCAAGCAGCCACTCAATCTTATCCATTTACAAGTGAGAATCCGCCATTTCTCAGCAAAGTGGGTATTGAAGATAAAGAATCAGAAACAGAAGTATTTATCTCTTACCTATCTAAGGAGTCAGATGCTTCTGTAGGTGTGTATTACATTTGTACTGATAAAACTGGGGTAAAGTGTTCTTTTGGTCGAGAGCGGCTTTATTCTATATATTCACTTAACGATTTTGTAGAATAAAGCATAACCAAGCTAGCAACCTGACACTGCAAGCTACGCTCCTTTTTGGTGTGGCTGCGCCAAAATACACCAAAAATCCGCTACACATGCAGTGCAGGTTCTAGCGGCGTTATGCGTAAACGATGAAAATCCAGCTTCTTAGCGACATACATATTGAATTCGACGAATTTCATATCGAGGAAACCGATAGTGATATCGTTGTTCTTGCTGGTGACGTGCATGTGAAAGATAAAGGGGCAAAGTGGGCTCTAGAGAATATCAAGTCCAAACCCGTTATTTACGTTCTAGGGAACCATGAGTTTTACGGTAAAGCGTACCCCAAGCATATCGGTTCCGTTAAGGAGCTTTGTAAAGGAACAAATGTACATCTGCTGGAAAATGAAAGTGTAGAAATAGAAGGGATTAACTTTTTGGGATGCACGCTTTGGACTGATTTTGAAATTTATGGAGATCCGAGGCTCGCGGGTGCACGGTGCCAGGAAGTAATGACTGACTATAAGAAGATTAAACTATCTCCAAAATACAGTAAGTTTCGTTCAATTGATGCTAGCTCCATACACCGTAAATCTCTGAGGTGGCTTAAAGCAGAACTCGGTACACTAAAGGGAAGCAAGAATGTAGTTGTTACCCACCATGCTCCATCGGAAAAATCAGTTCCGCCAGAGTATATCGGTAATATCGTTACGTCTGCGTATGCGTCGAATTTAGAAGACGTAATGTTGGAGTACGCTCCGTGCCTATGGCTACATGGTCATTTGCATAACTCGTCATCGTATGAAGTTGGTGGCTGCAGAGTTGTCTGCAATCCAAAGGGTTACCCTGACGAACTGAATCAAGAATTTAATGCCGGTTTAGTGCTAAACGTATGACAAACCGCTCAAGGCTCGCCGGCAAACTGGCTGGACCTCCGCTGCGTCGCTTAGCGGAGCGTTATGCAAAAGGAACTATCAATATTGATGTTAATATTTAGATTGCTAAAAAATCTCGGGGTATTTACTTTAGGGGCTTTCCTGATTCTTGGAATGCTTTTTGCGGTTGGTGTTTGGTGGCCTTCTGACCAAGCGCAGCCAGTCAAAACAGATTCGCCAATACTTATAAGAGACGTTTCGGTTGTTGATGTTGTTAGTGGCGATGTTCGCTCTAATCAAATTATTTTAATAGACAAAAAGGAAATAGTGTTTGTCGGACTTGAGAGCGAGACTACTCTTCCTGAAAATTCCATTGAAGTAGATGGGCGTGGCCAATATGCAATACCCGCATTGTGGGATATGCATACTCATATATACAAGGTGACGCCTCTGCTAGATATGCCGTTATATATTGCATATGGTGTTACCAATGTAAGAGATATGACGAGCTGCCCCAAAAAAGGTGATCCATTCGCTCCGTGCCCGGAAGATCTGAGGCAATGGAATAGTGCTGCAATTAACGATGAGTTAGTTGGGCCGCGTATTCAGGGGATTGCTAGTTGGCACCTTAACGGCCCTGGTATTCATGATTATATAAAGGGGCTTCCTAGTTTTTTCGGTACTGCAAACCCTAAACAAGCGAAAGAATTCGTACGCTACTACGTCGATAAAGTCGATGCACTAAAGGTCTATAACTATATTCCAAGAGACTCATATTTCGCCTTGGTAAGTGAGGCAGAAAAGGTTGGTTTGGATATAGTAGGACATCGACCTCATGCTGTGAGTGCTATTGAAGCCGCACAGCATCAAAAAAGTATTGAGCATGCTCGTTTTATTTTGCATGAATCTTTTTCTGGGCGTAAAGAGCTTCGAGCGTCTGTAGCGAAGGGGCTTTGGAAGGAAGACCGACGCGCAATGTTAGATGAGCACGAACCAGAAATGGCTAACGAAATCTTTGAAGCTATGAAAGCCAATGGTACGTGGTATGTTCCCACTCACCTTACTCGAAGAGTTGACGCATATGGTGAAGATTCTCTTATCTTAGATGATCCAATACTTAAGTATTTGCACCCTTTAATGAAATGGCAGTGGCTCGAGGATGTAAATAAAACCATTGACGAAGACCCATCCCATGAAGCCAGACAAACCTATAGAGATTTCTATGAAAAAGGACTTGAGCTTACAGGGCAAGCGCACCGCGCAGGTGTTAAAGTATTGGTTGGTACTGACTATATAGTTGCGGGAATAACTGTTCATGACGAATTGAAGCAGCTAGTTCTAGCAGGGTTAAGCCCTTTGGATGCGCTTCGCGCTGCTACTATTCATCCTGCCGAGTATTTTGGCTTACAAGATGCCTACGGCCAAATTAAAAATGGGATGAGAGCAGACGTAGTGCTGCTGAATAAAAACCCGTTAGAGAATATTGAAAACTCGTTGGCTATTGAATCTGTTATATTCAACGGTAATTACTACGACAGGAGCGTTCTTGATAAGCTTGAGAGTTTGGTTGTAAAGCGAGCAAGAAGCTGGAGCATCGCATGCAAAATACTATGGGAGTTTATCAAAAATCCGGTCGGTTATTAATATCGCATACATAACAATCGGCTTCACGCAGGCGCCCAAACCTACGCTGTTTTCGTGTGTTTCGCTGCGCTACACTTTACCACAAAAACCTCTCCGGCTTGGGCGCTGGAGAGCCGGGCGTTATGACTGGCATTAAGTCATGCTACAAGGTAATGTTGCATCGCCACTTAGTGGCTGGACTCGCTGGCGCTCACCGCAAATTGCGGAGTTAAATCCATTATGAAAAAGTTATCGACAACAATTACTCTGACGTGCCTATTAGCTTCATTCTCAATAGCGGAAGAGAAAGCTGGCAGTGAACTCAATCAAGTTTTTTTTTGCGATACACGGTCTGATTGCAAGCTTGCCTATACCAGCTGTGATGGCTGTGATTGCGGCGTAGCTATAAATAAGAATTTTTAAAACAAGCAACTCAAATAACAAGTAAAAAATGTTCCAATTACAAAGGGGTACAATGTGATGCTATTTGCCTTGCCGTTACTCCAGTGTGCATTAATAGTAGATGTGAATTAGCCCAAGAGGCTTTGGGTGAAAAGCAGTAAATTTAACAAGTTGCAGCACCTTAGGCCACTTCGTGGCCTAAGGCTTTCGCGGCTATGCTCCTTGCAGCAAAATATTGTGGCCTTAGAATTCACAGCATGAAAACTCCTAAACAGAAATTACTCGATCATCTTGAATGCTATGGCTGGGATGCGGTAGAAATTGATGAGGAAGAGCTTGAGTGGTGGGCAGATGAAATTTGGTTATTAAAGTCTCACTGGTCGCCAAATAATTTAGTAGCATATATTACTGCGCTAGTAGATCCGCAACACGACGGTTTCCGGAGAAAAGGCCAAGCTGTCTGGGCTTATGGGTTGTCAGAAGAGTATCCTAACGATTATCTGCAAGCACAGGTTAATGGCACACTATCGCTGGGAAAATCGTTCAAGAACGAAATTGAAGAATTTGTAGATAAAATTATTGCTTTAAGAGAAGCAAGAAATGCGTAAATTTTCTAACAAATCGCTGCACCTGTCCCACGAACTGCGTTCGGTCCGGTGAGTGAAGGTACACATGGATAGAATTGTGAAAAATGATAAAATTGTGCAAGTAGCTACAGATCTTAAAAAGCTTATCTTAGAAGCAAAAATAGGGTTTCCAGCATCCGCTGAGTCACTTGAACAAATTATTCCTTTCGTAGATAAAGCTTTATCTGATCCACTATTTACGCCACAACGATTACGTTTTGATCATCTATTTATTGAAAGCGAATTAGCAAATAATAAAGAGCTAGCTGATTTGTACTCTAAATTCGCTAACTTGTACGAGGGCTTGGAGGCATAGTGTACCTAACAAGGCATTCAAGTGGACAATTTACAGTTTGTTGTTCGCTTCACTCAATTATAACAAACTGTAATTTGCCGCTTAATGTGGCGTTATTTTTCTATAAGTGGATAGCATGAAAAGTATCATATTAGTTATAAGTATTTTCGTTTTGGGATGCAACATGATTCCAGCAAATAAACAAAGTAGAGCTAATTTTTCAGTAAATAGCGTGTCTATTAGCAACCCGTACGGAGTTAAGTATTATGTAGCTATTGCTGAGTACAATGAGAAAGATATCTCGCCAACAATTCTAAAAAGATACATCTCATACATGCTTCAATACAGACGTATAGCAGAAGTAGATACTGAAGAAGAAGCTGAATACATAGTATATGTAAAATATATAGGTTTTTCATCGAATCCAGACAGACAGATATTGGAGATCAACGCTTTCTCAAGGCGAGTGTTAGATGCAATAGGTGAACAAGCGACGCCTTCTTGGAAAGCAACTACAATACACAATGGTAGACTTAGGAATAAAGATAAGCTGCTTGCGATGATGTCATTTTCCATCCGAGGGATTTTAGGAGGTAATATTAACCCCTATGAAAAAAATCAGTTCATTTCCCCTAACTCTGAACAAGTTATGGAAATATACTCAATTGTCGAACCAAAAACATAACAAGTGTAGTCACCTAGCACAAATTGCTACGCACCTTATTGTGTTTTCGCTACGCTCAAGGTTACACAAACGGCACTCCACAATTTGTGCAGGTGCTACAGGCTCATGTTAGGTTCAGTGACAAAATTCGTAGATAAGGAGGGTTTATGTTTAAGTGCAGTTGCTTATGTGGCGATGTCGAATTTAAAATTAGAGCTAATCCAAGTCAGGCAATAAATTGCCACTGTCGATATTGCAGGAAGTCGCATGGCGCGCCATATGTCACCGTGTTGGTTGTACTACCTGAAAATTACGAGATAACGAAGGGGACAGAGAAACTATGTCGATTGCCAAGCGACAAAGAGAAAACCGGTAGGTATATATGTTCGTCCTGTGGCTCAAAACTCTTTACAGAGACTGCGCCAGGATTACCTATTTCGGTGCATGCATCAGCTTTGGTAAACGAGGATCTTGTGAAGGCCATGGCACATACAAACGTTGGGTCTAAGTGCCCGACAGTTGTAATACAAGACGAGCTGCCTCAATTTGATGGTTCTATTACAAAAGAAGACTATATGGAATTGGTGGTTTGACCGAACAAGCGGCTCCACGTAGACGGCCTCGCTAACGCTCGCCGCTGCTTTGAGCGTTATGTGTCATTAGCTTGAGATAGCCATGGAATATTCAAAGAAGAAATTGACACTATTTTGGGTTGCTGGGGGATTTATTTCTTCTGTATTTGGCGTAATTCCGGCGGTAATTTATTGGTCTTACGTCAACCCAGATTGGAATCTTGATGTTGTTGGTGAGGTTACGGCAAGTTCATTAATGTTGCCTGTTGGTTGGCTTTTCTGTGCCATTATCCCAATGAGCCTCCCCTCTTCATTAGTGGCATGGGTGTCAATTGGGGCTTTTATATTTGCATGTAAGCAAAACAAAGTAGCTCCTCTTTATTTAGCATATATAGCATGTCTAGTTTTCGGGCTGTTTTGGCCCAAGGCTTTCTGGACAATGATGAGCGTTTAGCAATACCACACATAACAAGACATTCAAGTGGGCAAATTACAGTTTGTTGTTCGCTTCACTCAATAATAACAAACTGTAATTTGCCGCTTAATGTGGCGTTATGTTTAGGGTAAATTTCGGAGTAAGGAATGTCTGCGATTGGTGAATGTAATTGTGGTGAAGTGTCTTATAAAGTTGAAGGCGAACTTTCAGACGTCTTTGTCTGTCATTGCTCAATTTGTAGAAAGTCGACTGGTAGCGGTGGTATTGCGGTTACTCTCGTCAAAGGAAGTGCTTTCGAATGGTTAAGTGGTAAAGACTATATTGTTAAATGGTCAAAGCCAGATCACGATTGGCATACTTTCTTTTGCCAAATATGTGGCTCTATTCTTCCAGGTGGAAACGATGAGACACAAATCTATATTCCTGTTGGCACATTGTCCTCGGGACATGAAAATCTCGAGGTCGCTCACCACCTATATACAAACTCAAAAGCTAATTGGGAAGTAATAAGTGATTGCGGAAAGCGCGACCTATCCTTATTTATTATGAGTTTTGCACTGCACACTTAAATCCAACTACTTACTATATGAATGCAGATTTTTTAAAAATATTGTTTCTCGCTCCATACAAGTAAAAACGCCCACTTTGGTTATTCCGCTCTCACCCAACTCTAATGATTGAGGTAGTGATATTAGCAACTCAAGATAAGACTCCTTAACCAAGGCTTTATCTATACAAAACGCTGCCACAAACTTATCTTCGACCTCTTCTCTAAGAACAAGGTTTGAAGAGAATACTTCTTTGTTTGAATCCGACACCAGACCAATTCGGACTCCCGTTAAAAAGTTATTCGGAGTTTTTGGTGTTATCTTGCTAAATAGAACGGTGTAGCTAATACAGGATTCTCCTGGGTGGGAGTACCTATTAACGTCAATGATATATTCGCTGTTCTGAGGTTTTAAATTCTCACATGCACTCGCCTCAAATACTGAGAGCGTCAATAATAGGAAAATAATTGCTTTCTTAGTCACGATACCTACTCATAACGCCGCTAGCAACGGCCGTAGTGGAGGCGCGCAAGCGCCGGAACGGAGGTCCAGCCCGCTTGCGGGCGATGTTGGCGAACCTTGTTATGTTTCTGCACTTACGCCATAATGTGTACTAGACTAACACCATATACACATAGGTGCAATATGCGTACAAATATAGTAATTGATGACAAACTGATGGCAGATGCCCTTAAAGCGACAGGCTTACAAACTAAGAAAGAAGCTGTAGAAGAGGGTCTCAAGGCCTTAATAAAGCTCAAAAAGCAGGCCGACATTCGAAGCCTAAGAGGAAAGCTAAAGTGGGAAGGCGACCTTGAAAGCATGAGAACCGATAAATGATAATTGTGGATACCAGCGTATGGATTGATTATTTCAATGGATTAATCACCGATGAGACCAATATACTGGATGTCGCTCTAGGCAAGCAAGAAGTTGCTATTGGTGACCTCATTGCACTCGAAATATTACAAGGGTTTCGCCTAGATAAAGACTACAACACGGCAAAAAAATACCTTAGCAGCCTGCATCATTTCCAAATGTTAAGCCCCACTCTTGCTCTAAAAGCAGCCGACAAATACAGAAAGCTTCGAAAGAAAGGAATCACCATTAGAAAAACAGCCGACATTATAATTGGCTCCTTTTGTATCGAGGAGAAGCTGCCTCTACTTTATACCGACCGAGACTTCCTGCCATTTTCAGAACACTTAAACCTACGCTCGGTTTCCGTAAAAACATAACGCCTCATTCACCAGACCGAACGGAGTGGTGCAGGTCCATATGGCCTACGGCCATTTAGGCCCAAAACCGGCTCTACTTTGGCCGCAGGTCATAGCGACGTTAGCTGCAAAGGAAGCCATGAGAAATACCTTAGGTATAATATTAATTTTATTCTCAATCACCGTTCACCCTGAAAATGTGGGTTGGCGTAATACCGACTGATCTCCGACGCCCAATACAGACGCTATGAAGAGCATTGATGGTTTTGGTGGCTGGCTTCTAGTTGCTCCAGATTCGGATTGGGAGCAGAAGTGGAATACCCCTTCAGAGAATATTCCGCATTTTAACGCAGCAAAGGATGTTGGATACGGGCAGGAGTTAACCATATAGCTAACGGTAAATCATATAAGTCAGCCTCTCCTGCCGAGCAATAAGTGCAATTAAAATAGTATAATTCTGCTAGGCCAGCAAATAGAAAATGCAAATATTTTACAAAAAAGGCCTTGCTCGCAGCCATACGAAACAGAACAGCAATAGGACAAAAAAAACCGGTATTATTGAGCGGTTTTTTAATAGTAAGGAAGAGCACGTTCTTAAGCACCCTACCCTCTACAACTGTAGGGATAACTAAGGCCTGAGTTACTTTTTCGCTACTCGTCTAAAGCCCACATTTTACCAGGCCTTTTTTTCTGAGTATGAAGGTCTCCTGAGGCAACACGGTCCCAAAAACGGCCACCCACTTTTTGTTCCGCATCGTAGGTAGCAACCAGGTAGTCCTCTAAATTCCCACTGAGCTTTTTATTGGCCATTTCGAATGTCCAGAGTTTCAAGCGACCACGGCTGTCTTCCGCCAGCACACTTTTAACAAATGCGTGAGGAACCGGAACATCAATACCATATTTATCAGTTTTGTCGCCGATAGTTTCTACTTTTTGATCGAAGTAGAAAACCGGAGCAGTCATAACATAGGTTTCCAGGATATTTCTTTGCATATTGAGTTTTCGTACCGCAAGCTCAAGTTCACGCCATATGCGCCGATTAAAATCCGGCTTTTGCGGTGACATATTGGATAGCAGGAAGGTCTCGCTGTTCTGAACCTCCAGCTCGTCATGATTAGCGCTTGCAATCAAGTGACCCCGATCAAAGCCGCTCCCCTTATAGGCTTTCAGGCCCGCTCGAAATCTTCGTGGAACCCGTATGTCCGCCCGAAAATTATTACTTCGGTCTACTTCCCATTCAAAGTTGGAATTGGGGTTAACAATCTCCATGACCCATTTAGCTTGCCTGAAATACCAGGAATAGCCAATTGTAAAATATCGTCCAATAAGAATTTCGTCGCACACTGGTGCGCCATAACGGAGTTCACGCTGTATCTGAAAGGGGTCACTCATAACACCATCCTTTTGTCACTGTGGATGTTAATTATCACTGGTGGGTCTAGCACTCATCAATGCAGCGACACACCATCAATAAGCCTCTTGAATCACTTGGCTGAAAGTAGATTATATCTAAGTCAATTATTTTTCTGTGAAATTTTTACACTGCAATGAGGCATCAAATTAATAGAAATTAGTAGTACATTTAATTATTAGCCATTCGCTGTACTTTGGCGATGGGTCAGCGATGGCGACAAGCACAAAGTTGACCACATTTAGCCCATGTGTGAAGGTCTCTACATGCACCGAACACCTTATTAAAGCCTTTTATAAGGCTGACATGTCGCGTAAAACCGCAAGAATAAATATCGAAAGTAGCGCGCTAAGTTTTACTACGGCCTTTATTATATTCCACCACTCTATTCAAACACAAAAAAAGGAACCCGGTTTAACAGGTTCCTTTAAATAGCTTTCTAAATGGCTTTTGGCCAACTAATCTACAATAATATTTTCGCAGGTTTCTACGCCAATACAGGTTTCCCCGTTCTCGTTGCCCCAGCCCGAGCTTTGATTTTTACATACAGCAAGTACCCAGCCATACCAGTTGCATTGGGTGGCACCGCCGCCAGAGGAGCTGGAACTGCTACTAGAGCTGCTGGAGCTACTAGAAGAGGAACTTGAGCTACTGGACGAAGTGCTTGAACTGCTTGAAGACGAGCTGCTGGAGGTTGAACTGGAACTGCTGGATGACGAGCTGCTGGAGGATGAGCTGGAACTGCTGGAAGACGAGCTACTGGAGGATGAACTGGAACTGCTGGATGAGGAAGAACTCGCCACAATTTTATGCAGCCCGCCACCCACATAGTCCACCACGTATAGTTCGCCATCGTTGGCCTGGCCAAAATCAGAGATCCATACGTCGCTGTCCAGCATCAGGTTCATGGCGTAGTCGCCGCCATCGTTTTGGCTAAGGTTCCATATGGTGCCCTTGGTGTAGTCACCAAATACATAGCGGCCATAGAGGGCGGGAATATCGGCACCGCGATACACATATCCACCGGTAACGGTTTCTCCTTCGCTGCGCCCGTACACCGCTACCGGCTCGATATAGGGGCCGCCGGTAGAGCAACTCATTTCTGTGCGCTCTAAGCCCTCATAACAGCGCCAGCCGTAATTGCCGCCTTTTACAATTTGGTCTACCTCTTCCCAGCGCCCTTCGCCAACATCGCCGGCCCACAATACGCCCGTCTCAAAATCGAAACTCCAACGCCAGGGGTTACGAACACCGTAGGCATATATTTCTGGCGCGCCGCCACCGTTCACAAAAGGATTATCTGAGGGAATGCTGTAGGGTGAGCCGTTATCCACGTCTATGCGCAGGAAGGTGCCAAACCAGTTTTCGGTATTCTGGCCATTATCGAAGGGGTCTGCGCCTGCGCCTCCATCACCAAAACCAATATACAGGTAGCCATCTGGCCCAAATGCGATGTTGCCACCGTTGTGGTTATTAAATGGCTGTACCAGGCTGAGTATATTCAAGCGACTATTACTATCGAGGCTGGTGCCATCGGCGCTTTCGCTAAAGCGCGCCAGGTAAGAGGTTTGGTCTGTGCTGCTATTTCCCGTGCTCTCGGTGAAGGATAAATAGACATAGCCGTTATTTTCATAATTTGGGTGGAAAGCCATACCCAACAAGCCGCCTTCGTTGTTGGTGTTAAGTACCGAAGACAAGTCTATGTATGCATTGGCGGCACTGGCCATATTATTGTTTGCGTCGAGCCACCACAATTGCCCACTCTTTTCTAACACATACCAGCGCGAGTTATCCCCTGGAGCCTGGAACATTCCCGTAGGCGATTGGAAGCTGAGGTTTGGAAAAATACGCTGCAATTCGATCGCCACTTCCCCGCCAGATGAACTGCTGGAGGAAGAGCTGCTGCTAGAGCTCGAAGAACTTGAACTGGAAGAGCTACTGCTTGAACTTGAGGAGCTGCTCGAACTGGAGGAGCTGCTTGAACTGGAAGAGCTGCTGGCGCCCTGGCAAATACTTCCGGACAGGCTTGGAATGGCTGCAGGGCTGCCGGGTGTGCCTTTTTCCGCTTGAAAACCAAAACTGACACTGCCGCTAGGGGAGATTGAGCTGTTCCAGCTTAAAGGCAGAGCAACATAGGGATTATTCCCGGTGAGGTTCACGCTCCAGGAATTTGTGACCTGGGTGCTGTCTGTATAGGCCCATTCTATTTCCCAGCTATTGACGGGTGTGCTGCTGTTATTGGTAATGTCGATAGACGCCGTAAAACCTTCGTTCCATTCGCTAGAAACGGTATAGCTACATGCCGCGTAAATACCCCTGCTCAAAAACACTAAAATTAAAAAGGTTATTAAGCTTTTGCTCAATAAATTTCTGTGCGCAAACGGGTTCATAAAGAGGACTCCTACCTTATTTATTAAAATTATTGGGATTTCTCGAACTGCGAGGGGCTACTTTACCTCAATAGCGCGCTGTAATTTATAACTACATTTATGTGAATACCAATGCCAATTTTGAATAAGTAGTGCCTTGCCCCCCAAAAAAGGCTGCTGAAGCCGTTTTCCCGCTTATGGTTCTACTTACGCTTCTACTTGGGCCTTTGCTAAAGATTCAAACGCGCTTGCAGGCAAAGCCCCTTATAACAGGCTTGCCAGCGCTATTTTGAATAGCTAAACAGCTAATGCTCCGGCTAGGGCAGGCCTGCAGGTGGAGGAGCCATTCAATTACACGATATTTATTTTATATGGGCGTATTAGTTATTTTTAAGCATTTCTGCAATGTTCCACCAAGCTTATCAAGCGGGGCCAGGGGGTAGCATCCAGCAAAGTTATGCCTCAAGGGGCGGTCTCCACCGGTAACATTCTAGCCATGGGGACTGTGCGACACATCTCTCAAACTGATGAATATTTTTCTAGAAGATTAACTCATTAATCATAGTGTTTTTGCGACATAGGCTAGTTAAGGGGAAGTGAGTAATGGCGCTTTCCCTTATAAAAACCTGCCTGGTTTATTTCCTATAAGAAGCACTAGCCAGCGTTAAAAAAAATTATATTGCCGCTAGCCGGATGCACCACACAGATTAACAATCATTTACACACCGGCCAAACAATTCCGGCTAGCCTACTCTGCTTGTAAATCTGCAAGCCGCTGCCCTATTTGCAGGTTTACATATTTTTTACACCGCAGTTCCCTATAAATCCAAGCCAATAAGCAGCCGCACGCGCCAGCTACCTGCGGCCTGATAATATTTGTGGAGATCACAATGAATATTCTTCGATTTTCGCGGTACCGATTTACTTTATTTACCTTGTTTACTTTATTCACTATTGCCTTAACGTCCACCAGCCATGCCCAAAGTCGAGATAGTTATGACTTTAAAATAGAAACGGGAGAGGTTCTGGTTACGCCGGCCCGATGCATTAACAACGAATGCGAGACACTGCAGGCTAAGCTGTCTGGGTATTTTGTTGGTTTTTTACCTGGCGGCGCATCACAGCTCTTTTTTACTTCCTCCAATGTTGTTACCGCGCCTGATATACATTTTCAATTACCCTCAGACCCAAATGAATCAAGTGGCGGCACGCGAAGAGAAGCGACATTTACATTTAACGCCGGGGTTTTATCTGTAAAAGGCGTTATAGACTCCAGGGCTTTTGATGGCCCTTTAATCGAATACACGTTTAACGCTAGCGTAAGCCAGAGCCCTGAGCTCAAGTTAACAACTTACACCGCAAGGCCAGACTACCGTAAATGTGTCTCTCCACTGTGTGGCGGCTACTTTGTAAAAGCCGTTAATAAAAAGCGGACTCAGTGCGCAGACGGCACAAGGCAAAAAGAATGCTACGTTGCGACCATTGAGCCCTTTTATCAATTGTATTCCGCTAGCGACATTAGCAATAAAAGCCCGCTGTTAGTGAAAGGTTTTCTGGTGGAGGAGGCGTTCGAAGGTTTCGGCAAACTTGGCAGCCTTAAAGCCAAAGCTGTGTTTGAATCCGCAACGGAAGTGACCGCTAAAGGACGTTTTTTTGGCATTGAAAATAATGGCATTGTTTGCATTACAACACCCTGTTTTAGCTATGACGCTGCCATGCTGAATAAAAACAGTGAAAAATCCCTGTCTCGCGTCAATTTTGAGAGCTCTGGTGCCGACAAAGACAAGGTCGAATTGGCAAATCAACTACTCGCAAACGGTGAAGTGCTAAATGCTTCCGGCCGTTTCAAGAGTTACGACGGTTTTTCTGGCAAAGGGCTGGAATTTGTTGTCCATCAGTTTTATCTGCCCAGTAAAAGCAAGCTTGTCTGTGAAGAAGGCTATGAGAACAATAATGGCGCTTGTGAAACCCCCTATGGGTGCGTATACCCGCAAATAGAGCTTACAGCTGTTGGTGGCGCAGCGCTTGTAGACCCCATTACCGGAGAAATGACGTCTAACATCAGCAAAAGCTGTGTGAAGGCCTGCGAATTTCCCGGAGAGTTAGAGAAGCCAGCGCAATGTGTGGTGCACTACCCTTAGCAGCCGCTCGTTAGCCATTAGCCGCTAAGCCAAAGAGGCAAATCCCCTGTTGGCAGGTTTCACCAGGGGATTTATTGTTTGGCTGCCCTTTTTGCCGTGTTTTACCGCAGGGCTTTTTCCCCGCAGAGCCCCTTTTGCGCTATGCGGCCTGAAGCCTCCTTTGCCCCTGTAAGCCAGCCCTCCTCGCGGTATTAACGCCTTAAATAAACCCCTGTTTATACGGCCAACGGGGCTTACCGCCCATAGAACCCGCAGTTTTATCCGATGCCTCCTTGTAACTGCGGCTCGCACCGGCCAAGAGCTCACAAAGCCCGCTGCAGCAGCCTATGGCGCGATGCAGCTCACAGTGCAGTACCGGGAAGCTTTAAGCGTGCAAATTCCGTTCAACATACAGCAGTGCTTTTGGTATCATGCAGGCGAAAATTCCTCATGAAATCGCCACTATGTCATTGCTAAACCGCCTGCTTAGAACAACAAAACGTGACCCCAGCCCAGAAACCACCATCGCCGCCCTGGGCGGAAAGGACGGCGCGGAGCTCTATGCGCTAATCGTCTCCTCCAGCGACGCTAAGGTGAGAGAAGAAGCAGTGACCAACATGTCCATGGGCGAGGAACTGCTCAATTTGGCCATGGGTGACGCTTCCGCGAAAATAAAACTGCTTGCTCGCCGTCAGGTGGGTGTAGTACTGGAAAACGATCCGAGCCTTATAGACGGGCTGATATCGAGCCTCGCGGACAAACCCCTTGAGCTAATCAATTTAGTCTCCTGCTCCAGTAAAGCCATTGATAAAACATTCGCAAATATTTCCGATGAGCAGGTTCTGCTGGATATTTCCCTCAATGGTATGACAAGCGGGATTCGTCAGCACGCCGCCGAGAACATTCATAGTCGCGCCGGTTTGGAGCAATTGCTGAATTCTGCAAAAAATAAAGATAAAAGCGTAACGCAAATCATTAAGGCTAAACTGGAAACCTTTAAAAAGGCCGAGGCTGCCTTGGCGGAACAGCAGCAAATAGCCCAGTCCCTGTGTGCCAGCATGGAAACCCTGCGAAAAAGAAAGCTTGATGACTACTTTGTGCAGCGTTTTGAGGAGCTTAAAGGTAAGTGGGATGCCTTAAGTGACGAAGAACAAGGCGAGTCGAAGCAGCGTTTTAGAGCGGCTATCGATAGCTGCCAGCAATTGCTTGATTTAGAAAAACAACAAAAACAGGCCGAACAAGCGCAGCAGGCAGCCAATGCCCAGGCGCGAGAGGCCATAGCGGCTGTGCAACATAAGCTCACTACACTGCTAGCGGAAATTTATAGCGCAGAGCGCGTGGATAGCGAAGCGCTTAAAGGGCAATTAGCCGATTATGCCGCGCAGGTGAAACAATTACAGCAGGCTCAACCCAGCTTAACTCAGCAATGCAATGCGTGCTTTGCCCTTGAGACGGCTGCAGACAAGCTGATGCTGGATATTGTGGCCCTCGGTTCACTGCCCCAGTTACTGGAATTACTGGCAGAAGCGGATGAGCAGGAAGGTAAGGAAATTTCCGGTAAAATTAATAAACTACTTCGCCACAAAACACATTTTAATGGGGAACTACCGGCCACAGTGGCCGCCGCTGTAAAAGCTGTTAAGGGCTGGTCGCAAGCGAAGAAAGAAAAGGTAGAAGAAGAGCGCAAGCTGGAAAAAAATATAAGAGAACTGCAGCGTAAAGCGAACTGGGCAATAGACAATGGTCGCTTGCGTCAGGCCAGGGGAATTTATCGGGAGCTGAGTGAGAAACGCGAGTTACATACTCATTTGCCTGCAGGGCTTGTGCGTCTTCTGGAAGATTTAGACGAAGCCATGATAAAGCTCGGAGACTGGTACGAATTTGCTGTTCAGCCAAAAAAACAAGCTCTAGTGGAAAAAATGGAAGCACTGGCGGGCAGCGATATTCATCCCAACGATTTGTCTGACAGAATCAAAGCCTTGCAAGAAGAGTGGAGGGAACTGAGTAAAGGCGGCAAGAGCCAGGACGAAGAACTGTGGCAAAGATTTCAAAGCGCAGCGGATAAAGCCTTTGAACCTTGCCGGGGGTACTTTGATACACAGGCCAAAGAGCGCGAGCAGAATGCGCTAAAACGCGAAGAGCTTATTTCACAATTACAAGGCTACTATGAGTCCTACTCCTGGGAAAGCCTTGTTTGGAAGGACGTAGACCAAATTATAAACACGGCTGTTGTTAGCTGGAAAGGTTTTTGGCCCGTACCCAGAAAAGATATTAAAGGGCTGCAAAAAAAGTTTGATGAGATAATGGGTAACATTCTGAGCAAACTGGATGAGGCCCGCGCTATAAATCATGAGGGCAAAGTCAGTTTAATAAAACAGGCTGAGGCCTTGCTCGAAGGTGCTGACACCACAAATAACGTTGAAGAAGCGAAAAGGCTCCAATCTAGCTGGAAAGCTCTGGGAGGCTCGGGCGCTCGCGGACGAACTGAAGACCAGAAATTGTGGCAACAATTCCGTGCCGCTTGCGATGAGATTTTTGAGCGCCGACAACAAGAAAACAATGCAGTGCAAGAAAAGTTTAATAACGAGCGGGAAAAAGCTAACAACTTGTTACAAAAACTGGACAGCATTCTCGCACAAAGCGGCCAGGAATTTTTAGAGGCGAAAAAAAGTGTTGCCGAGGTGCGACAAGAGTTCCTTGATGTTGGCGAGCTTCCAGACAAAGAGAAACACAGAATGCAGAGTGAGCTCAATAAAAAAATTGACCTCATCGAAGCAAAAACTAAAACCGTACGTCAATCCCAGCTAGAAAATTCCTGGAGCAATGTATACCAGGTTGCCAACGAGCTTAGAGCTTACGAAGAGGCTGTACTCTGCCAAAGCACCACACAAGAGGCCTTGGATGAGCTGAAGGCTAACATAGAAGAAACCCCAAGTTGGCCGGCTGGTACGCAGCGGCTTATTGAGCAGCGCTTGAATAATGCCGAAAACCAGAACATTGAGGCGAGCGAAAGTGAAAAGACCTTGCGACTGCTGTGCATCAGAAACGAAATCAGCCAGGGGAAGGAAAGCCCAGCGGAAGACAAAGCCTTGCGCATGGAGTACCAGGTTGCACAACTGCAGCAGGGCTTTGGCAATAATAAGGCTAACGCTAAAGAAGCAAGAGAGGAACTGGTTTTAGAGTGGCTGGCGGTACCGGGGCTTGACGAACAAGCCTATGAAAAACTGTTGCAGCGTTTTACACAAGGTTGAGGTAACGGGCTTTTGTCAACGGCATAAAAGCGGATAAAAGCCCTCTCTCATTGAAGTAATTGTCATTGAAGTAATTGTCATTGAAGTAATTGTCATTGAAGTAATTGTCATTGAAGTAATTGTCATTGAAGTAATTGTCATAGCAGTGAATACATAATTATCAGGGATGCGATAATTCAAGTGAGTTAATATCCAAGGCCTAAGGAATGCAGGGAGAATCGGCCCTGTAGTGGGCTTAATATTTTTTTAGCATTCCAACCAGATGTCACGCACCCACTCCCACACATCGCCAGCGACTTCTTCAGGTTCTTCACCAAGCGTTTCATTCCAGATATAAACTGCGCCGCTTTCGGATACGCAATAAATATTGGAACGGTCCTGACATAGTGGAATGAACTCTCGCGGCATACCACGCGCCCAGGCTTCTGCTGCCACTTCAGGTAAATAGGTATGGCAGTTGCTATCGGCAATGGTAACGGGCTCCAGGTGGCCATAAATCTCATAGCTGGAATTCAGCAAAAAATCGCGCAGTTCTCCGGGCACAGATATAAGCATGGCTTCCTGAACATCTACAATATCATCCATGGTGGGTTGTTCAGGCGGTATCGCTGGCTTTAGTGAACGCTCGCGAAGGATTTCAGCAATTTCGTTTTTCACGGTATCTTCTCAATTATTTCAAACAGACTTTTGTACTCAGCCCCACAGTTTACAGAAGCCGCAAGGTCTCAGCCATAGGGCTAGGGGCTAAGTGCTAAGGGCTAAGCGCTAAGGCATGGCCCCTTGCGATATAGTAAGAGGCGAGAGTTCAGTACCACCGCAGTAGTCCAGGCAAACACCAAAAATCAGACAACAAAAGCTCAGGATACTTTCAAGCCCATAATGGCCTGGGCAAGGCGCTTATCCGATGCATAGATAACCCCTTGATGATTCATAAATGTCGAGCCCTTGCGGTTTAAGTCCAGCGCTGCTCCCGCAAAATTACTTACCCAGCCGCCGGCTTCTTTAACAATGCAAGCACTGGCACTGAAATCCCAGACACTGCCGCCCCCGGCGGTGGCTTTGGGGAATTTAAAATAGCAGGCCAAGGGCGCAGTTAACAGAGCGCAGGCGTTCTTTACGGAACCGTTACCGTAAATTTCGCTGTATCCATCGGCTGCGAAATCGGCGGCAATGTTTCGTAGAGAATTCTGGGTTGCAGCATAACGTTCATCCAATTTAAAACTGTTGTCTGCATACACTGCCAGAGTAGAGCCGCTACCGCCAAAGCGCTCTGTTATCTGGATGGGCTTACCATTTATTAAAGCGCCCGCGCCTTTTACGGCGGAAATAACTTGTTCGTGTACCGGATCGTAAACCACGCCAAGCAAAGGCGTACCCGTTTGTGATACCAGAGCAATAGAAACCGCATAGCCGGCCTTGCCCTGGGTAAAAGGCAGGGTGCCATCTAAAGGATCAACACACCAAAAATACTCCTGGCTAAAGCGGTTTTGCACTTGCTGGTCCTGCTGCTCGGCACTTTCTTCCGAAAGCAGAGCCAAATTGTATTTAGTGCAGCTTTCTTGCAGGTAATTTTTAATCAGGTGGTCACAGTGGCGGTCAACTTCGGTGACCACTTGCGAGGCCAGGCTGCAACCTGCGGCCTTATGCTCCACCGCTAAAGTATTGCGGTCTACACTGGCGATATGGCGGCCTGCTGCCAGTGCTGCCTGCCGGGCCAAATCACAAAGCTGTTCCAGTTCCCTGCTATTAAGAGGCATAGCTTGATTTCCTTTGGTTTTCGCTGCTGCCGTTATAGGGCTGAGCCCAGGCGTTGGATAACACGCTGGGTTAATTGTTCGCTGTAGCTGTTTATCTTCCAGTGACCGGGGCTCCAACCTTTGAGGAAACGATGGAAGTCTGCCCAGGCCACATCAAACAGCGAGCGCCACTCGTGCTCGAGGTGTGCTGCATCCACCTGCGGGTGCAATTTATTGACAGCGCTTCTCAATACCTGAAAATAATACTCCAGCAGCGGTACTTCCAGTTGTTCACATTCGGCGTCACTCAGGCAGCTGCCCATAAAGTAGGCCACATCTTTCATGCCGCAACCAGCACCAACGTACTGGAAATCTACAGCGGCGACAGGGCTTGCGCTAACTGTGCTGTTTGCGGGTGCAAAACAGAAATTTGCCAGTTTGGCATCGCCGTGCACCAATGTCTGGTAGTGACTTTGTTTTAAGGCCTGATCAATCCATGGGGCGGCTTGTTTTAGGCGCTGATCATCCAGGGCTGCCAGTTCGTCCGGGCGGGTGTCCAGATGCCAGTAGGTGCCACAGTCCCACAAGCCCTCGCTGGAGTGTTGTAAGAAGGTGGCATGAAAATGTGCCAGCCAGCTCAGGCAGGCACGCACTTCCTGCAGGGGTATGCTGGTTTTAACTTGAGAAAAACCGGCTGCAGATAAGTCTGTTAGCAGCATAAAGGTTTCGCTGTTACTCTCTTTAATACTATCTTTGTTACTCTCGTTGAAACTTGCGCTTACACCCAGGCACTTCGGCACAGGGCAGCCTTGGGTACAGAGGCTGGCATAGTGCTGATACCAATGTGTTTCCACCTGATAGGATTTCACCTTGCGCTGGTGCGATAGCGTGCTATTCCAGCCGCGCGGGTGCTCCGCCGCTTGTGGCAGGCGGATGTGCTTTAAAATTACCGAGCTATGATCACCACCGCGCAAGTGAATGCGCAGAATTTCGCCATAACCACTCCATAAGGATTGGATCTGTTCGCATGAGTCAATGCTGCCCCCATTGACTAAGGATGTAACGAAGCCTTCGTAAGTACTTATCATTTTTCGCATAATGCATGCTGCTTGATTTATGATGCTTGAACCTGAGCACTATAACTGAAGCGAGGTGTTTCGCTAATGCAAAAAAAACAAAGAATCGCACTACTTATCGATTGCGATAACGTGAGCCACAATTCCATTGAAGGGGTACTGGAGGAGCTGGCCAAGTACGGAATGGTGAATGTTCGCCACGCCCATGGGGATTGGAATAGCCCCTCCTTATCGGGCTGGATAGAACGGCTGCACCCTCACGCTATACGGCCTATGCAACAATTTGCTTATACCAAAGGCAAAAATGCAACAGACTCAGCAATGATTATTGACGCTATGGATTTACTGTACAGCGACAGTGTTGATGCCTTTGCGCTGATGACCAGCGACAGCGACTTTACCCCTCTGGTGCTTAGAATTCTTGAAAGTGGTATGCCGGTATACGGCTTTGGCGAGAAGAAGACCCCCAAGCCCTTTGTTGACGCCTGCTCGCCCTTCATCTTTACCGAAAACCTGATAATAGAAGACGCAGGCAGTGAAAAACCAGCACCAGCAGCCAAGCAGACCAAGAATGACAGAAAAAAATTACGGGGCGACACCGCCTTAGTAAAGCTTTTGCGAACGGCTGTTGAACAAACATCTGAGGATGATGATTGGGCACACATGAGCAAGGTGGGCCATTACATTTCTAACAACAGTTCCTTTTCGGCAATAAACTACGGCTATAAAAAGCTTGGCGATTTAATTCGAGCCACAGAACTCTTTGATATTGAAATGAGGCAAGACGGCAAGGCAATGTATATAAAAGACTCGCGAAAAAAAATATAGGCCAGGGGAGCCTGTAAGGAAATTTACTCCTCCGATTTGGAGCAAGCAGCTATTGCAATTACACGAAACAGCAAGCCGAGTATGAACGCCACAAAACCCAGCAAAACAAAGACGAGCTTTTATCGCCGCATCTATGTCGCTTACTTGATCGATAAGGGCATCAATCCCGTCCCTGCCATTATCGACACAACGGGTATGCCAAGGCGAACGGCCCAGGATACCATTTGCGCCTTGCAGGAACTGGGCATAGAGGTGGAATTCATAGGCGGTACCCGAAATGGCTACTATCAGCTCAAGGACTGGGGCGCTGTTTATAAGGGCTGGATTAAAAACAATTTGCAGCACATTAAAGACGTTTTAGAATACCCCTAGCTCACCCGAGAAAACCATTAAGGAAAACCTGCCATGAATGCCAAGAGCCACTTCTTTGCCTACATCAGTAAAATACGCTGGGTTATTCGGTGGGGGCTAAAACGCAATGCCATTCCCGAGAACGTTATGGAACATAGCTGGGAGGTTTCTACCATTGCACACGTTATGGCTCTTATTGGCAACGCGCGATTTGGCGAAAACTACGACGCTAACCTTGTTGCAACCACCGCGCTTTATCACGATGTTTCCGAGGTTATTACCGGCGACATGCCCACCCCCATAAAATATCACTCCAAGGGTATGCAGAAGGCTTTTAAAGAAGTTGAGATTCAGGCAGAAAGAGAATTGCTTGGCTTGCTACCGGAGGAACTTCAACAAAGCTTTGAACCCTTACTGGTTTCTTCCTGTGTGCCAGAATATGTTAAAAAACTGATTAAGGGCGCAGACACCATTTCGGCCTATTTAAAATGCCAGGCCGAACTAAAGGCTGGTAACAATGAGTTTTCTAAAGCGGCGGAAGATATCTCGGCCAGGCTGCAGGGCTTTAATATGCCAGAGGTGGATAGTTTTCTTAAAACGTTTGTTCCCAGCTACCAGCTGACCTTGGACGAACTGTTAAACGGAAATGAAAAAATCCGCAACCTTCCCCTGCAAAATAAGTAGCTAGCTACTCGTTGGGGGCTGACAGCCTTAGCTTCACTTCAGCCCGGCACAGCCCTGCCTCAGGCCCTCCGGCTTTAGAACCCCCTTCTGCAAGCACGGGCCTGTGCGCCTAGCTGTGCAGCAATAGCAGCACTCCAAGCTCAAAAGTGTATAATCCCCGCCCTAACGAAGTATCGGCCCCCTGCAATGAATGATGAGATCAACTACAAGCACAACCCACTACACGGCTTAAGCCTTAAATCACTATTGACCGAACTGGTAGACCACTATGGCTACGAGATTTTGTTTGCCTACCTGAATATTAATTGCTTTAAAACCAACGCCAGTATCGAATCCAGCGTTAAGTTTCTGAAGAAAACCAACTGGGCCAGGGAAAAGGTTGAAGCGTTTTATTTGTATCAGTTTAAAAGCCTGCCTCGCGCAAGCGCAGAGCAATTTGAACTGCCCCCCCGTGACCGCATTATTCCCGAAGACCAGATAGCGGGAGAACCAGCAGAATTAAGCCTGGAAGATGCAGCGCGGCTACGGGAAAAACGCGAGCGCAAGGCAACCGAATTTGGGCGCGGTGGCAGGCCTGGCTCTGGCAAAGGTAAAAATTCAGGAGGCAATGCCGAGCGGCGAACTCAAGCTGGCAAGCCCCCAGAGCGAAACACCAGTACCCAGCCCTCTGCAAACAACCCTTGGGCCAAGTGGAAGGGCAAGACCTGAGAGCGGGCTTTCCTCACAAGCACGGGCCTTGCTTAAGCAAGGCTCACCAGAGCAAGACTCACTTAAGTAGGGTTCACTTTTATGGCTTTGAATGCCTCCAGCGCCTGCTCACGAGAGAGTTTTACATCCACCACAGGTAAGGGGTAAGTTACTCCCAGCTCAATACCCGCCGCATCCAACACTGCCTCGGGCGCTTCCCATGGACGATAAAGGTACTTGTCTGGCAAGGCGCTTAGTTCAGGAACAAAATGACGGGTGTATGCTCCGGAGTGGTCAAATTTTTCGCCCTGGCTTATTGGGTTAAATACTCTAAAGTAAGGCGCCGCATCTGCCCCACAACCCCCTATCCACTGCCAGCTGGCACTGTTGCTGGCTAAATCTGCATCCACAAGACAATCCCAGAACCAGTTTTTGCCGTGGTGCCAATGTAACAACAAATTCTTTACCAGAAACGAGCCAACGATCATGCGCACACGGTTGTGCATATATCCCGTCTGCCAAAGCTCGCGCATGCCCGCATCAACAATGGGATAACCAGTCATACCCTGCTGCCAACGTGCCAGCTTTTTTTTGTTGTTACGCCAGGGAAAAGCGTCAAATTTCTTTTGTAAGTTCTTTTCTGGCAAGTTGGGAAAGTGGTAAAGCAAAGCATAGGAAAATTCTCGCCAGCCCAACTCGCTTAAGAGGCAGTCTTCGTTAACTCCACTACCCGACCGTTGAACATCGTACCAAACTTGATTGGGCGAAATTTCCCCCCAGTGAAGGTGCGGAGAAAGTTGTGATACATTTTTTTTCGCAGGGTAGTTACGCCCTTCTTTATAGTCTGCCAAACCCTCGTCGATAAATTGTCGTAATCTGGCTTGTGCTGGCGCCTCACCAATTTTCCAATGGCCGTTAAGCTGCACATCCCAGGCAACTGTTGGCAATAAATGTAGCTCATCAATGGTCAGCGCCTGAAAATCCCCTTCGGCATATCTGATTCTTGGTTTTGCTAAGGGCTCCCTCGGTGCTGTTGCACTAAGACAGCCTCGGCGATAGTAAGGCGTAAATACTTTATAGGGTGTACCGTCTTTTTTTAGCACCTGCCACGGCTCCCAAAGAAGAGAGCCATTATAACTCTGGGCTTCTACACCCGCCTGCTCAAGTGCCTGCTTGATACTTTTGTCTCTGGCAATGCGCCACGGTTCGTAGCATCTGTTCCAGCTGAGTGAGCAATTGGGGTTTTGCTCTACCAGCTTGCAGAGTATCGCCTGGGCATCCCCACGATAAACCCGCAAATTCCCCTTCAAGCTTTTGTTCAGCGCATTTAAAGAATGGTGCAGCCACCAGCGGCTTGCGCCTCCCATTTTATATTCGCCCGCGTTATCGTCATCGAGGATATATATTGGCAAGACATTGCCCGCCTTCGAAGCGGCAAGCAGGGAGGGATTATCTGATAAACGCAGATCCTGTCGAAACCAATGAATGGCAAGTGGCTTAGTCATATTTAATTAATGGCTCTGTGAGCGGGTTTTGCAAATACGATAAATTGAACAAGCACGCTAACATGGTACCTCACTGCCATCCCAGGCGAAGACCTTACCGCTATCATTTGGAGTGAGACCTGCCATCACGGCAATAAGTCGACCTGCGGAATAGTCTGCCTCAAACAGTTTGCCGCTTGGGACACGCGCTTGAAAAGGTTGCGACAAATTTGTAGCAACCGTTCCGGGGTGCATGCCGACCACAATGGCATGTTTGTGTCGCCGGGCAACTTCTATACTAGCGGTGCGAATGAGCATATTCAGCGCCGCTTTAGAGGCCCGATACGCATACCAACCCCCTAAACGATTATCCGAAATACTCCCCACCCGCGCAGAAAGTGCTGCAAACACCGCCCGTTTGTCGCGCTGAAGTTTTGGCAAGAAATGTTTTGCTACCAATGCGGGACCAATGGTGTTGGCGAGAAAGTTGCGTTGAAAATTATCAGCGCTTAAATCGGCCAGTGTCTTCTCTGGCATCATAGTAGCATCGTGCAGTATACCGGTGGCTACAATCACCAAATCCAGGGCCCGGTTTTCTGAAGCGGCTTGGGCAGCGGCACTTATGGAGCCCTCATCAGCGAAATCCAATGTGCCAAGCTGCACATTGGAGCGTTCGTTTTTTAGCGCTGAGCGCGAAAAGGCATGCACCGTATTTGTAGGGTCTTGAGAGAGCATGCTCACAAACGCCGACCCGATCCCGCCAGAGGCGCCTATAATCGAAACATTTAGATTTGCCATTGTTAATTACGGGGTATTTCCTATTGAGCGTTAGTTGTGCATTCCACCGCTGGTAAGTTTCGCCAGCATCATTTTTTCATATTTACGGCTTACTGGAGCTTATACGGTACAACCGCCCATTTGGTTGATATCACCGCAAATTAAGCGCACAAAAACTGAGCCTCTCGATTTAAGGGAAAAACGCTGATCCGTGTCTGCCTGGCAGCCTAGACGATGTGTTCGACAGAGAGTATTCGAGCGCTCAAGCTTTGCCTGAGCCAGATACATGAGTCGCGTAAGCTCTAGAGAACAATCTCACTCAAGCTTGCAGAACGAGTGTTTTCCTGTGGGCTATTGTCGCCACTATGGTAGGTAAACACGAGAGATAGCTTGGTGCTGCTGGCAAGGTTTCTGGAAGCACTGTGCAGTAAATCACAGTGGAAAAACAGTAAATCTCCGGCATTTAATTCCAGGCAGTGGCTCTGATCTATAAGCTGTTTATTTTCTGCTTTGCTGGCAAGGAAGAACGCCCGCTCATCAAAGCTTTCAGACATGAGAGGCAATCGATGGCTACCAGGAATAACACGCAACGCACCATTTTCAGGTGTCTCCCTGCCTAAAGCCAGCCACGCCGTTATCAGTTCGTTTTTTTCAAAACGCCAATATCGCTTATCCTGATGCCAGCCAGTATCGCTGCTATAACGTGGCGCTTTTGTCATAAGGCAGTTGTGATGAGCCTGGCTCAGCAGTATCTGAGGATGATCAAAAAGTTGCTGTAAGCTGGTTTTTAGTTTGTCACTAGTGGCAAATTCTCGCCAAAGACACTCGCGCTTGTATGCACCAAGCAGACGCCTGATGGTGCCACCACCTTGCTCTTCCAAAGAACAAGGTGCGCCAGGGTAAGCCAGTTGCGCTTCGAGCTCCCAGGGTTGAGTGGGATTATGCAAATGATTTACGGCAACTTCCTGCATGGCGCCAAGCGCGTCAGCTGCTAACCAATGCCTAACAATGAGATATCCGTTTTTTTTAAAGCTATCTAACTGGGTTTTGCTCAGTTTAAAAGTAGTGTTGTTCAATGATTATATGGCTCTGTAAAAAATTAGATCTTATCCAGGTTTTCCAAACACCACTCAGCGCGCGCCAACGTGGCTTGCTGAGTGCTCGGTGACTGCTTATCCCAGCTTCGGTATACCATACCAATTCGAGGATTATTGGCCAATTTATTGCGATGCGTATTCATGAAATTCCAATAAAGACTGTTGAAGGGGCAGGCCTGCTCAGAGGTTTTTTCTTTAATTTGGTAGTGGCAGGTTTTGCAATAATCACTCATTTTATTCACATAGTTTCCACCGGCCGAGTACGGTTTGGTGGCAACCCATCCGCCATCGGCATACTGGCTCATGCCGCGCGTATTGGGCATTTCAACCCATTCTATCGCATCGATATAAATACCAAGGTACCAAGCGTCCACTTGCTTCGGGTCTACCCCGCTTAGTAAACAAAAATTACCAGTGATCATCAAACGCTGTATATGATGTGCGTAAGCATACTTTAACGATTGATCGATAGCCTGTTTCATACACTGCATTTTAGTGTTGCCATCCCAGAAGAAGCCCGGTAGATCTCGGTTTGCGTGCAGCGCATTTGTTTGACCATATTGCGGCATATTCACCCAATACACACATCGAACATATTCACGCCAGCCAAGTATTTGACGAACAAAGCCCTCCACCTGTGGTAGCGTAATTCGACCCTCAAGGCCCTCATAAGCCGCCAGTGCGGCATCGATAACTTCTCGAGGGTGCAGCATTTTACTATTGAGCGAAAAAGACAAGCGCGAATGATACAAAGTCCACTTATCGGGATGCTGGTGGGTCATGGCATCTTGAAAACGACCGAACATAGGCAAGCAGTAGGCGCAAAAATGTTGCAACAATTGCAAGGATTGCTCGCGTGAAACAGGCCAGAGCAAGGCGTCTTCAACATGGCCGAAATGCGGGATATGGTGCTGGTCTATGCGTTTAATAATGGCGGAAACATCATTACTAAAAATGAGAGGCTGGGGAATATCGGACAAATCTTTGGGCTTCAATTTATCTCTATTCTCGCTGTCGTAATTCCATTTTCCGCCAAGTGCTTGCTCACCCTTCATAAGAATACCGAAACGCTTGCGCATTTTCCGATAAAACGATTCCATACGATTATGCTGCTGCGCTTTCACGTACTGTGGAATTTCGGCGAAGGGCAGTAAAAAATGCTCGCTATCACACTCCTGCACTACGGTATCGCTGGCGAAGCTTAAGCTCGCAAGCTGCTGTCGCAATCGGTATTCATCTGGCCTTTGGTATTGAAAACAGTTGACAGAATATCGATCGATTAAAGCAGAGATTAAACCACTTAAGTTTGCATGGTGGATGGTATCGTCTAAGGTAAGATAAAGTACGTGATGGCCACTTGATTTTAGCGCACGGGCAAAGGTTTCCATTGCCAGGAAAAATGCGCAAAGCTTCTGTATGTGATGTTTTACATAACTTGCTTCTTGCGGAAGCTCAGCGACAACATAGAGCACACCAGAATCTGTATGCTCAAACCAGCTGTGCTGAGTACTTAACTGATCCCCCAGTACTAATCGCAGGGTATGGTAGTTTTTATTGAGCCTCATAAGCCTGCTTGCGCCGTACTTTTGCTGTCACCGTAATTTCCAGGGATTCTGTCAATATCGCTATTACAGTGTATTTTGTAACATGAGCTCACGCGGGTGTGGCTGCATGTAATAGGACTGCTCTATATACGGATCGGGGTGCTTCCTAAAATGATGACGCAAGATTGTAATGGGCACAATAAGGGGAAGATAACCCAACCTATACTGCTCTATGGTGTGTTCCAACTCGGCTTTATCGTCAACTTCTAGGCTTCGTTTTAAATAGCCCTGAATATGCTTGAGCACATTAGTATGGTTTTTTGTATTGGTAGGCTTGCGGAGAATGTCAGTCACTGCGGTAATGTATTGACTGCAAAGATCCTGTAAATCCACACTACCCAGCTGACTGACCAGTTGACCCAGCTCTCGTGTTTTCGTTTGGTTATGACTCATAAAGATAAGTTTGTGACGAGCGTGAAAATCTACCAGCGATTTTTTACTCCACTGGGATTTATTTAGATCTTGCCAGCGCTTATAGATAAACACACGCTTGATAAAATTTTCCCTCAAGCGGGTATCACCCAGGCGACCTTCCTCTTCAACAGGCAAATTGGGAAAGGCTTGCAAAATCGCAGAAGCGTAAACGCCAACACCTGAACGCGTAGGATTATTTTTAGTGTAAACCTTCACTCTCTCCATGCCGCAACTTGGGGAGTCTTTCTTAAAAATATAACCACTAAGCTCTGATACCCAATGGAATTGGCTTTCTGCACAGGAGCTTAGCTCTGCGGTCACATCGAGATCCGGGTCTTTTGTACCGATACAACGAACCTCTCCGTCTAGCTCATCGCTAACCAGCCTTATAGGTTCTCTGGGAATACCTAGGCCGATACTCACTTCTGGACAAAAGGGCTTAAACTGAAAATATTCGTTCAGTGTTTTGGTGATGTAAGTATTGTTTTTGTGGCCTGAATCGAAGCGCACTTTCTCACCGATCAGACAACTACTGATACCGATGGGAATCTTGCTCTGCTCGCCTTGCTCTTGTACATGTGGGTTATTCATACGGTGTTATTCACCTTTTTAGCGGTTTTTGCCTGATACCTTGTTTATTACGCCAGCACTTACGCCAGCTAAACGCAGGCTCGTTGACACTACAGATTCTTGCTGTACACACTGAGTTTACTCTGTGCTGCTATGCTACAACAGCACGCGGCCTTAATCGAAAAAATAATCAACAAAATCCAGCGCAGATAAATAGGCTCCCTCTACCCTGCCACCTGCAGACCAGTCACCAATTGCCGCGAGCCCCTTTGTTTTATCTGCAATTACCACAGGCTTTACTTTATCGGGCTTCACTCGCGCGTAGCGCCAGTAATGCGGGTAGGCGTACGCAAGCTTAAGCGGTTTATTAAGCGTAGCTGAAAGCCACTCCAAACCAAGCTGCGTAAAATTGTCTGGCAAGTGCTTGCCTTTGGTATCTGACCATTCACCAGCGAAGTGCAGCATCCACAGATCATCGTAGGGCTTGGAAATATTTCGTTGAGGCCGTGCAGATAAACGTGACACCCAGGACACCAGCTCATCGCCGAAAATCCCCTGAATCTCTGGCGCTACTTCGCCACAGGTTGCCAGTGCCAAAGCCCAACAAGCTTGATGAATGTCTTGGGGAATTTTATGCCCAATAGGCGTGTCAGCCAGTAAACTTTGACTTTGCTCCGCTGGCAGGCTCAACACCACCCAGTCATAGCAATCATCGACAGGCTCACCATCAGAGATTTCAACGCGCCAGCCTTCTGAGCTTTGGGTGAGGCTCTGTATACGACTGTTGAAACGGACCTCCACCTTATCGGCCAGGGCATGGGCAAGGCTATTCATACTGGGTGTGCCCACATAGCGTATGCTACTGTCCTTGGGCCGCACCAGCCCCTTTCTTGCGTCAATCGCGTGGGGCGTAAACTCCCAGCGCGCCACAAAGCCTTGTGCCATCCACCGGTCCACCTGCGCTTTAAAACGCTCATCTCGAGCGGTGAAATACTGGGCTCCAATATCCACATGGCCCCAGTGCAAACGTTTGGTGGCCAGGCGGCCACCAAGCCCGCGGGATTTCTCGAAAACAGTGACCTGAGCCCCTCGCTCCCTCAACTCACGCGCCGCAGTGAGCCCGGCGATGCCGGCACCAATAATGGCTACGTTCATTATGCCCTCACCCACTTCTGCTTATTTTTGAGCAAATGATACGTGTAAAACCAAGCAAAAGCTCAATTGACTTTTGCTCTCTTCTTCTAAGTGTGGGGAAATAGCGCTAAGGCTGGCATTTTCTTATTTTGCTGCGCTGTCATAGCGGGGCTTGTTGCTCGAAGGCCGTCGCGGCTCTCACATAACCCGCTCCATAGAGGCGATTAATTCTCGTACATTAACGCTCGCTATACCGGTGCTAATATCCGACATGGCGTAAGGAATAATAAGGTCGTCGTTATGAATAAGGGCGCCGCAACTATAAACCACGTTCGGCACATAACCTTCGCGCTCATATTCGTGCGGCCTTATGAGTGGTTTTTTTAAACGTGCAATTACCTTGCTGGGCTTATCAAGATCGAGAAGTATGGCGCTAATGGTGTATTCACGCATCGGTCCAACACCGTGGGTTAACACCAACCATCCTTCACTTGTTTCCATGGGAGAACCGCAATTACCAATTTGGAAGAATTCCCAGGATCGGCTTGGCTCTTGAATAATAGATGATGTTTGCCAAAAATGAATATTGTCTGAATACATGATGTGGTTATTCTCGCCGTCCTGGCGCGACAACATTACATACTCACCGTTAATTTTTCGGGGAAACAAGGCCATACCCTTGTTCTGTACAGCACTGCCGTTTAAGGTAATTATTTTAAACTCTTTAAAGTTTCGGGTTTCTATCAATTGCGGCAATATACGCGAGCCATTGTATGCAGTATAGGTTGCATAGTATATTGATTCGCCATCATCCTGGTAAAACTGCACGAAACGTGCATCCTCAATACCGCGACTGTTATCTTCTGATGTGGGGAATATCACGCGCTCACTAATGGCGAGCCCTTTCGGGAAGACCAGTTCGTAATTTGAATTTGCCAACCAGCTCATATTACTGATAGTTGAGGTTTTTTTCTTATCATCAAAGCTCTCGCTGCGGGATAGCTCTTCGATTTTTGTATGCAATTCATTAAGACAAAACTGCTCTGGCATTTGATCAAGCAGGTACGCGGTAATCTCATTTGCCGCTTGCATCTCTGCTAATTTTAATTCGAACAAGTGCTTATCAATGCTCACATTAAAATGCAGTTTGGGGGCATCAAGGTACTCGCCCTCAGGATCAAACAGAATATTACCACTGGCACCAAGTATACCGCTGCTAAAAACTATAGATGATATATGCCCTTCCCCAACAGCACGCAAACTCATGATAAATCGCAAGGTATTGGGCTCGGTACCACTTTGATCCGGATGCTTAACAATCGAGGGATTAAACAGCGCTGCAGAGGCAACCGAGTACTCCATCGTAAAATAGGCACCAATTAGCAAGCGGCGGCTATCGCTAAGTACTCTATTTTCCGACAGATTATTTTTAGACAAATACCCTTCAGGCAGATAGCTTTTAACCAGTTCGAAGTGTTGCTCCAGAATATCGTTTAAATGCCTATGCCTGTCGGAAAAGTCCAAGCATATTTTATCTAAAAGTCTTTTAGTGCTGTCTTCCGAGAGTGCGAGAACTCTCGCGATAATCCGCTCTATTCGTTGCGGGCTTCCATAAGGAATGTTTAGACGACAGATTACTCGCGAAGGGTCGGGATTTAACTTCCATTTTCGACGGCGGACCTTGGGTACTGCGCTCATAGTAAATCTTCTTAGTTGAACATTTTCAGTTTATAAGCCCTTGTGCACCGATCCTGTAACAGGGTCCAATGTATAATTTTTTAAATACAAATTACAATGCAGGCCGGGGTGAATTCATGCAATGTTCCAGTAATTGATTAACAGATGTGGTTCCGGCGCACATTACAGTATCTGCCCCGCCCCAATACAACTTAATTTCTCCATCATCCTCAGGTACTGCAGCGCAACTAAAAACAACATTGGGCACATAGCCCGTAACTTCCCAGGGGTCTTCTGGTTGCAGTATCCAGCGATCCCCAACGGCGAGCACTTTTGCTGGGTCGTTTAGATCATGTAAGGCTACGCCTAGACGGTAAACAGCTCCGGCCATCGTTTGGAATACACCATGATAGATATTTAACCAACCCTTTGGCGTTTTTATGGGCGCTGCACCCGGCCCAATTTTCATTTCATCCCAATGATAGGTTTGCGATTGAAGTATTCGCCTGGAGTCGCCCCAGTGAATTAAATCCGGCGAGTAAGAAATCCAAATTGACCAAGGCGATATTTCTGAATGGGGGCGATCCAGCCTTACAAAACGACCATCAATTTTTTCCGGAAAAATAACAACATTACGCATATCCGCTTGACTGATAAAAGCGATGCGTTCAACGGTTTCGAAATCATCGGTACGCGCCAACGCAATACGCACACCGTGTGAAGAGTAGGCGCTGTAGCATAATAAATAGCTGTTTTCACAGGGGCATATACGTAAATCTTCTACACCATACTGCTCATACTCCGCAAAGGGGCCATCAAGGGCAGGACTTAGAAATGGCTGAGCATGCGCCTTAAATTTAAAACCATCCGAACTGTCCGCACGGCCAATAATCGACCGACCATTATCCAGATGGGATCGAAACAGCATAATATACTGGCCCTTATGCTTTACAACGCCGGCATTGTGTACGGTTGCTACCGGATAAGGAATATCATCACGCGTTAAAATAGGGTTGCGCGCGTAGCGTTTGACAATGCCTTCTTCTCTCTTCTGCGTAGTATCCTTTCTTGTAAACATGCTAGGGCCTGCTGACACTGGTAGTTGATAAAATTAAAACTGGCTTAATAATATTTTCGCAAAGCTTTCGCTTTAGAACACTTCTTCTTTGTACTGTTCTACGCCTTGCTCACCGGCATGTCCACCCGCTTGCGTCTCAATATAAATCATATTGTCTCTGCTTGAAGGGTTAGCCATACGGTAGGTGGCACCGTGCGGTATATCAACTGACTGCCCATCACCCAGGCACAGGGTGCGATCACCAATTTTTGCGACCGCAGTGCCCTCGACAACCACCAGCTGCTTAACTCGCCGCGGATGGCTCTGGGGAGAAAAATCTTTTCCAGGAAAAATCACCGTTTCCTTTATGGAATACTTTTTGTTATCGCTTAGTGTTTTCTGATACCCCCAGGGGTAATGCGATTTAGGCGCTGCTTTATCTATCACCTGCTGGTAGGCATTTATGTAGTCATCAACCATACGCTCAACACTGAAAAACTGTTCTACATGCCGTCGACAGTGTCCGCGGCTAATGTCCTTTAAACGAGCCACAGCGCCAACGGCCTGATCTACGTCATCAACTAAAAAACCATTTTTGCCACTGTCTATTAACTCCGGCATGCTGCCACGGTTAAAGGCAATGACCGGCGTGCCACACGCCATAGCTTCAACCACCGAAAGCCCAAAAGGCTCGTTAAAATAAATAGGGTGCAACAGTGCTTTTGCACCACCAAGTAAGGTATTACGCCGGTCTGGCCCGACACTGCCCAAAAACTCTACCTTACCGGGCTGTAATTTCGGCACAACAAACTGCTGGAAGTATTTCTCATCTTGGACAATTCCCGCCATTAACAGCTTGATACCCGAGGCCAATGCGATTTCAATAGCCTCCCGCGCACCTTTATCCTGATGAATGCGACCAAAGAAAAGTAAGTAATTTTCTGGTTCGGCTTGATAGGTGAATTGCCTAAGATTAATGCCATGGTGAATTGTTGCCAAATAATCCAAGCTGGGCGCTCTATCCGCATCGCTAATCGAAATATAAAACACTTTATTATTGTATTTTTTATAAACGGGTAAAATCGCCGGTGACGAAAATCCGTGAATCGTTGTTATAAGAGGCGTTGTTGTCATTGAGGAATAGCTTAAGGGCAGAAAATCAAAATGATTATGGATAAGATCAAATTCCTCAGCCTGCTCAAACAACTCGGAAATATGTAAACATTCCTCTACCTTTGGAATAACCTTGGTATTTTCTTCATAGCCTCGTAAGCAAACGGACTTAAGCCTGGCCCCGGTAATAGAATCGCCCGAGGCATAAAGCGTTACGTCGATACCGCGGCTGACCAAACCTTCTGTTAACAATGAGACCACATTTTCCCATGGACCATAGTGTCGAGGTGGCGTGCGCCAGGCAATGGGGGACAACATGGCAATACGCATACCCTAAACCTCCGCCATTACCTTGTTTTTTGGTGCTTTGGAGACCAACACCTGGCTGGCAGAAAATCGGTGCAACCTTGCCAGGGACATAAGCCAAGCAAGCGAAGATTCCGCTCCCTGATTACCATTGGCGCCGTCGCTCTCCAATCCATCGCGACAACCCCCTGTTTTGGCATCGTACAAGGGCAAATTTAGATCGTTGTGACCGAGAAACCAGTTAAACGCGATCATCGTGCGATGGAGCCATTCTTTATCCTGACTATATTCATAGGCGGCAATACAGGCATCAATCATCCCCTGAGGCTCCAAGGGTTGTTGCGCAAATCGAGCTTTTGCCTCACCCCGCCGATACCAGCCGTTGTTCCCTATAGGAACAAAATGCCCCTTCTCGGATTGAATTGAAAAAAGCCAGCTTAGCGAGCGTAGACCCATCTCGCTCATGGCTGCGTTTTGCATAACTTGCCCGCCGAGTATCAGGGCTTGAGTTAACCTGGCATTATCATAAGTGAGCATAGACTCAGGCCATGGCCAGTCTTGTGTTGCGTTATCCTGAAAGGCTTTGTAAATCCGCTCGGCTAGAATGCCACACGCCCGCCGCGCCTCGGAATCGCCGGGAACCGCCACCAGGTAAGCATGGATACCCACCAAAGAAAATGCCATAGAGCGCAAGGGGATGAGCGCTTCCACTGCAGGTAAGGCCTGTTTGAACAAAGTAAAGAGCATGGGCAATTGGCGGCTGTCCTTGAGTAGATTAACAGCAGCGCCCAGGCTCCAAAGCGCACGCCCATGAGAGTCCTCCGAACCGACAGCTTCTTGCCAGCGACGGTCATAACCCATAAAGTTGCGGAAGCGGCCACTCTCCGGATTAAAGGCATGCAACAGAAAGGCAAGGTAGCGATCGCACAGTAACTCGTACCGTTGAGGTGGTTCCACCAGTAAATTGTGGGCTTCTGCAGCGACGATTAGCGCCCGCGCGTTGTCATCGGTACAGTAGCCGTGGTTCCGATCGGGGATTGCATACTTGGCGTGCTGTAGAACCCCTACGTCATCTGTCATCGCCAGCAAGTGATCCAGTTTTAATATGGGTAATTCCTGGCTAATAACAGTTTCAGCAAAACAAGCAGACGAAGAATGTTGTGGGCGAGGCTTTCGGCTTCGCTCAACCTTCACCTCATCAAATACCGCCAAATATCTTTCGGCAACTTTTTCCCACACGGCATCGCGGCAATAATCATAGGCGTTCTTGCGAATAGAATGGCGCTTTTCATCATTCGCCAGTAAATCAATGAGCGCATCACCCATTGCGTCGGCATCTTTGAATGGCACGAGTTTACCCCGCCCTTCCGCCAGCATTTCTTCTGCATACCAGTATGGCGTTGAAACTACCGGTTTGCCCGTACCCATGGCATAGGCCAGCGTGCCAGAGGTAATCTGCGCCGGGTCATCGTAGGGCGTTATATATATGTCCGCCGCTGACAAATACTCGGTGAGTTCTTTTAAACTGACAAACCTGTTTTGAAAAAAGACATGTTTTTCCAAGTGAAGTTTTTGCACTTGCTGCTGCAGGCCCAAGCGATAAGCTTCACCCTCGTTTTTAAGTACCTGCGGGTGCGTAGCGCCCAGCACGATATAGGCAATATCCGGAAATTGTTCAATCACCCGAGGTAGCGCCTGCAGCGCGTACTCGATACCTTTGTTTTGCGAGAGCAAGCCAAAGGTCAACAGCATTTTTTTACCAAGTACACCAAATTTTTCTTTGTAGTAGCTTGGGTCTACAAAAGGCATATCCGGTATACCGTGGGGGATATAGCAAATTTTCCGAGGATCGATGCCATAGACTGTTTGCAGCAGGTCAATGGCTTTTTGGCTCATTACAATAAGGCGATCGGATAAACCAGCTAAACGCATCATAACCGCTCGATATTCATCCTCCGGTTCCGCCAAGACAGTATGTAGAGTAGTAACAATAGGCTTGCGCAAGTCAGCTAATAATTTCAAGATATGACTACCGGCAGGCCCGCCAAATATACCGTACTCATGCTGCACACAAACCACATCAACATTATTAATATTCAAAAATTCAGCCGCAAGGCTGTAGTCGCGCAGTAGCTTTTGGTTTATTTCGAAACGTATTTTATCTGGGTAGGCATAACCCTCTGGCCTGTCGTTCATTGCTACGGCCCAGCATTCATAGTCGGTGCTATGCCCGGACAATGCCTGCTCCAGGTCCGCTGTAAACGTTGCTATACCACAACGCCTGGGCAGGTAATTTCCAATTAATACTATGGATTTTATATCGGTATGTGAGCCAGTCATAAGGGAAACGGGTATACCTTCTAATTAAGTTATAGCGAAGCAACAAACTTATCTTAGAGGGGCCTGCATCTTGTTATGTACAGCTAGCAATGGCGAATCTAAGGGATTAATTTTCCTGCGGCAGCTCGGGCTGCCTCTTCGACTATACACCTTGATGAGACTATTTACATGATATTCCATCGCCACGAACAAAAAGGTCTTATAAGTAACTTTCTAAACAATGTTTTATTACAAGTAATTTGCAGCCAGTATGTAGTAGCAAATTTTTCTATAATAGTTTGGCGCTATGGTTCGCCAACGCACTGAACTCCAGCGGCATAGCCATTACCATCACTCTGTAGTCGTACACAACTTGTGTAGGGCGAACTTGGATAGCAGGCAATATTATGCATTTCACTAGAGTACCTACCAACAGTAAAAACAAAGCGCCTTTTATAAACCCGGAAGATAGAGATATTTCCCCCTATATCAAAAAATTTGAAAGGACCTCTGAAGATGAAGCACGCGCTCAATCCGCTAGAGATCAATCGGAAAAAATATTTGGCCCGTTTAGAAAAACCCCTAGAGATAAGCCTGAAAACAACGAATAGACGCCGCTAAGGGCTTTGCAATAACAGAAGCACCAAAAAGATAAACAGGTGTGACCCATCGATTCTATAACATTAGTCTACGGGTAACAGACGCTCAGATTCAGACTTGACCGACTGATAGCATTCACAACAATGCTGCTCTAACCCACTACGATCACGAACAAGAATATAGCCACGATGGCACTCAATGGTGCCAAGTTTTTGCAACCTGCTCGCCGCAGAGGTGACACCTTCGCGGCGAACACCGAGTATTTGCGAAACAATATCATGGGTTATGGTAATTTGGTTGTCGTTGACACGGTCCAAAAAAAGAAGCATAAAGCGGCATAACTGCTGGCTTAAGGAGTGTCGCCGATTACAAATTGCAGTCTGAGCCATTTGGGAAATTAACGATTGCGTATAACGGAGCATGAGAATGAGTAGCTCGCCGTGGCGGTTAAATTCATCCTTTATCTGCTTCGCAGATATGCGATAAGCGCAACCTGTTCTGATTACCACCGCACGACTGGGAGTGCTCTCCCCCCCCATAAATACGGCCACACCCACCAAGCCCTCTTTGCCGATCATGGCAATTTCAGTAGATGCACCATCTGCCAATTCGTAGAGTAATGACACTATTGCGTCTACAGGAAAGTAAACAAAGCTTAATGCGCGACCCGATTCGTATAAAACCTGGTCGCGCGTCAGTGTTACCAGCTCCATATGGCTACTTAAGCGTACTCTAACCTCATCTGTTACCGAAGCTAACAGTCGGTTCTCTATAACCTGAGAAGCATTCATCTGTATGCAGGCTCCGCGTAAAATTCCGTCATCCATCATAGGCTTACTAAGGCAAACAAGCATTGTATTTTTTATTTATTTCGATTTTTCAGTGCGGTAGCGAACAGACCAAAAATAACCCCCCTGACTATAATCGTCGAGTAACTTTGTAATAAGTGTCGGCGCGAAGGTCCGCCGGGTAAATATTTTTTTACGCATACAATTTCACGCAAAAGCAATGATTGCTCCGCCATGCACATTGGCGCCATGCACATAGGTATTATCCAACTGGGATCTTATGCTCACGCCGCTTTATGCAAATCAACAGAAATACCCATTCTATCTCTTATCATCTAGGAACCATTACCACACATACCAACAAATAATTGATATTTTTCCCCGTGAGTATTGAAGCATCTCTACTAATTGTAACTACATGCGGGATTAAAGGAGAGAGAACGTGCCAAATGACAAAGGCTGGCAGCGCCGCACAGACGAATGGGTAAAGGCAATGCACCTCTCTCGTTTACAAAAAGAGCAGTCGAAAGAGGAAAATATCAAAAATGTTAGCATGGGGCTGCAGAACCTAACGCAAGAGAATGTTAGGCAAACGCCCTTGCATCATCACAAAAACAACCCTTAATTGGAGAATATCACGATGAGCAAAGAAAGAAGAGGATCGAAAGAAAAGAAAAAGCCCCCACTACATACCGCAAAGGAAAAAAAGGCGGCAAAGAAAGCATTAAAATCAGAAGGGAGTTTTCTTCAGAAATAGCATGCCTGCTTTATAAATTGGCATTAAAGCTTTGCAACTATTAACCCGGTAACACACACTATGTTGCTAGGTTAATGCCACACAAGGATGTGCCGCCGCTTACAGACTGGCGCGAGCCCTTACAGTGCCTGTAACTCCGCACAGTTGCGCCAGTATTTCAAGGCCGAGCATCAAATAGGTGATGAAGCGCTTATTTAATTGCCGGGTTAATAAGTTACTTATGCCAGCTTAAAATGGAACTATTCACCGGCAGACACGTTATCTCCAAACTGAAATGCATGCTCACCCCATGGGCTTGTTATCTAATTTGACGCCTCTGATCGCCTCCTTAAGCAAAGCGACCAAAGGAGCCGCCACACTGAGAGAGCGCACACCACATTGTAGCAGCTTGGCAGTGTGCGCTTTGCGGCCGGCTAATTCACCGCAAACAGAAAGGGGCATAGAGGGAACATCACTGTGCACCATAGTAATTAATCGAAATATAACCTCCGATGAATCTTTGAAATAGCCTTCTACCGCTGCATTTTCTCTGTCGGCGGCAAAAGTATACTGTGTTAGGTCATTGGTGCCGAAGCTCATAAAATCCACATAAGGCGAAAGAAGGCGAGCAGATAAGGCTGCTGCCGGTGTTTCTATCATAGCGCCCAACTTAGGCGCTGCGAAATTGAGGCCGGCGAACTGTTTTGTTAAGGCCTCCCTAATAAATCGCAGGTCTTGGGGTAGGGTAACCATAGGCACAAGAAGCTCTATCTCAAACTCCTCACGCAAAGCGATTACCGCTTGCAGTTGTGTATTGAGTAACTCAGGGTATTCACGCATTAAGCGGACGCCCCTTCGCCCCAAAGCTGGATTTGTTTCCGCCATAAATCCAATAAAAGGTAGTGGCTTGTCTGAACCCACATCCAAAAGCCTCAAGCAAACCGGTTTACCTTTAAAAGGTGTAAGCGTATGACGTATTTCTGTTACTAACTCCTCACTACACGGGGGATTAGACCGACCAATGTAGAATTGTTCTAAACGATAGAGGCCAATACCGTCTGCGCCATTGTCTTGCGCCGTAAGTGAATCTTGCGCACAGCCCACATTGGCCTTCACGTGGATGGTAATGCCGTCTTGCGTAATAGCACGTTTGGTAGCATTGGCCTTAGCAGAACGAAGCATACGGCTATAGTCTTTTTCCTGCTTTGAAAAAACAGCCTGCATTGCACGGTTTGGATTTACAGTGACTACAGCTTTTTGAGCGTTAACCAACGCTCCAGCAGCTTCAGGCAAACGTGACATAATGTGAGCAATACCGGAAATACAGGGTATACCCATTTGTCGAGCAAACAGGGCAGCATGAGAACCGGTTGTTCCGAATTCGAGCAACACTGCAGCTGTTTTTCGGCGGCCCAGAAAGACGGTGTCTGAAGGTAATAAACGTGGTGTAACTAAAATGCAATCTTCGGGGATTGCCTCAAGAGGGTGAACGGTAATACCTGCCAGTGCATTGCGTAAGCGCAGTGAGACATCGCGAAGATCATCACCTTTCTCTCTGGCCATGGCAGATTCCATGAGCAAAAATCGTGTTTCCCAACGCAGGAAAACGCTTTTCACCGCACTACCGGCGGTGACGAGGTTTTCGACAATTTCTTTTCTCAACTCCTCCCTTAATGCGCTGTCCTCCAGTATTTGCCGATGCACACCAAACACTTCCGCCAGGTGAGCATCAATCTCTTTTTCCACTCGCCCGGCCAATAACATTAGATCGTCCGAAATCTTGGCGGTCGCCTGATCAAGCCGATGAAACTCCTCTTCTACATTGTGCTCGGAATTATGTTCGGGCGCATCTATCGGCCCAAGAGAGCCGGGCTGAAGGTGTAAGACGCCATGAGCAAAACCAGGAGAAATGGTTGTTCCCTGGACAATAAGGGGCTGATGCTGCTCTGGCTCAGAAGAAGTGTGCGTTAGCTTGCTCATAAAGCACTTTATCTCAATCCGACGCTGGGTTTATTTTTGTAAACCGCTTAAGTTGCCGTCTATAAAGTTCGTTTTCTTTCTGTAAGGTTTCTTTCTGCCGCATTAAATCAATCACAAAAGCAATGGCTAACCAATCAATCTCCAGGTCCTGACGTAGACGCAGTGCCTTTTTTATCCAGTGAATCGTACCAGTATCAAATAGCCACTGATCATAGGGGCGTGCATCTGTATTTTTATCCAAGGGCGTGACTATACCGTACTCAACAATTTCAACAATCAGCTCGCTTTCGATACCTTCCACCTGACATAACTCTTTAAATGAAATACTGAATAGCGCTTCAGTCATAGCTACGCACTCCATTCTTGTCTGGGATTAAAGTCTTCACTCGCAGCTAGCTCCTGCCACAGCCGCTTGCCTGTTGCGCTGGTTTCCTTAGGCATCGTGACTTTAACGACGGCATACATATCCCCGCTTTGCTTTTTTGTTTTTAGGCCTTTACCCTTCACGCGCAACTTGTCGCCAGTCTGGCTATCCGGCGGAATGGTGAGATTGATCTTGCCCGCCAAGGTGGGAACACTCACCCTGGTACCTAGCGCTGCTTCCCAGGGTGCAAGCGGAATAGTGATGCTTATATTATGCCCATGAACATCAAACAATGGGTGCGGTACGACGCGTACATGCAAGTATAAATCGCCTGCCATAGCGCCATTATGGCCAGGTTTTCCTTGTCCTTTCAGGCGAATTCGTTCGCCATCCATTACACCTTGCGGAACCTTAACTTTTAAATGTTTTTTATACGCTTGTGTTTGAGTATATCTATCGGCTGGAATTATGAACTCCACAGATTTATGGCAATCATTGAGTGTTTCTTCTAAAAATATTGGCAGTTCCACTTCAATATCCTGTCCTCTTTGCCCAGACCGCGGCTGGCCATATTCCGACGAGTCAAAAGACTGAGTTCGACCACCGAAAATGGAGTTAAAAAATTCAGAGAACTCGCCATTGAAGGCTTCGCTCCCGCGAGTACTTGAGTGATGGGACGCAGACCAGCCTGGAGGGGGCTGAAAACCGTGTTGAGCTTTCCCCTGATACTGACGCAACTCATCAAACTCCGATCTTAGCTTTTTATTTTTGAGCACTTGATACGCTTCGGAAATTTCTTTGAATTTCTCTTCGGCGCCAGCCTGGAGGTTCATGTCCGGGTGATATTTACGTGCAAGCTTCCGGTAAGCCGTTTTTATGGCCTTCGCATCTACATCAGGCTCTACACCTAGAATTTTGTAATAGTCTTTAAATTCCATACATTAGCCCTTGGCTTTTCTACCCGCAGATCGTTTTCCGCCGCAGCACAATGCAACAACAAAGCATGCCAGTTGACAGAACGCGCTCAAAGCACTAAAAGCACTAAAAGCACTAAAAGCACTAAAAGTAAGTGTGCAGATTTGCATGGCATTAATGCTCTATTCTAATCACTCTCTTTTTCCGCTCTGCAAAACTGGAGCAGCACTTTTATGTTTGTTGGTAAAATGCTTGCCCTTGCGATCGCCTTCAAGTATGGCGAAATTAACCGCGTCTTGCAGGTTTCCATACTGAAAGCTTTTGTAGTAATACAGCGATTCTTGCTCGCAAGTAATACCATAACGCTCCATCATGCTCCTATCGTAGTTAGATGTCTTCATGGTTGTTACTCCTGTATTAAGATGCCAATAAAAACTGCGGTACTAGAGCGCAATACCTAAAGTTGCGTAACAGTTCGCTTCGCCAAAACGTTCTGCTCTAGGCCGACATATTTTGAACTAGCACCGCTATTGCTGCGCTTTATTGCCTTCACCTGAACGCATTGCTAGCGCTACTTTGTTACCAAACTTTTCACATGGGCCCCTATACTTTACGGGCTTTACCTCTTATTCGATGAAATAGGTAATGGTTCAATACGATTAAGAAACTTGAACAAATCACTATCGGTTGATAAAACCAGCGTTGTATTTTTTGAGATAATTGTCGAATAGGACTGCATGGTACGCGTAAATTCGTAAAGGCTGACTGATTCCGGGCTTTGATTATACGCCTGCGCATATATCTCTGTTGCTTTTGCATCGGCCATTCCTCGTATTTCCTCAACCTGACGATACGCCTCAGACTGAATTTTGTTTAAGTCACGCACTCGGTCACCACGAATCCTTGCTGCCTCGCCATTACCTTCCGATAAAAACCTTTCTGCTATTTGACGTCGTTCGCTGATCATTCGCTCATAAATTTTCGGACGCACGCTCTCATTGTAGTTAATACGTTTAAATCGAATGTCGAGCAGCTCTATGCCGAACACCTGCACTTTCTCTGCGGCGGCCACAAATATTTCTTTCTCAACCAATTTTCGCCCTTTGTGGATAGGCACCAGATCGCCAACTTTCAAATCGCCTTCTACGCCACTGAGCATCCCTTCTCTTAAAGGCTCCCTGTTCTGACTAGTACGAATAATTTCGATGAGTTCATGCTTTGCGACAGCATTTCTAGTTTCGCTGCCCAATATGTCATCGAGCCGGGATTGTGCGCTACGCTCATCGCGCAGTCTTAAAAAATATTGGAGGGGGTCGGTAATACGCCAGCGCGCGAATAGATCTACCGAAATATACAGTTTATCTTTAGTGGGCATATCTGAGGGTTCGCCATCCCACTCCAACACTCGTTTATCAATGGCGTTCACCTCTTGTATGAATGGCATTTTGACATTTAGGCCAGCGTCTACAACAGGCTCACCAACAGGCTTGCCAAACTGCGTGATAATAACCTGCTCCACCTCGCCCACGGTATAGAGCGATTCTTTGGCGACAACTATTGCTACAAGCAGCAGTATGACAATTGCGACTTTATTAAAGGTATTCATCACTTACCCCCTTGCTTTGCGTCGAGGTTAAGTAGAGGTAAGACATTATTGGTACGCTCATCAATAATAATTTTTGAACGAATTTCCGGCAAAACCGCTTGCATCGTTTCAATATAGATTCGCCGACGGGTAACCTCCGGCGCCTTGATATACTCAGCAAACAGCGCATTAAACCTTGCTGCATCCCCTTCGGCTTCGTTTATTCGCTTTAATCTATAGCCATCGGCCTCACGGATGCGTTGATCTTTTTCGCCTAGCGCCAAGGGAATAACCTTGTTGTAATCCCGGCGTGCTTCATTAATAAGTTTTTCTTTTTCTTGTTGCGCCTGATTAACCTCGTTAAACGACTCTTGAACAGGCAGTGGCGGATTAATATTTTTCAACTGAACCTGGTCAATACTAATACCCATTGCGTACTTGGTAGACAGGGCCTGCATTTTGACTAACGCTTGAGATTCAATATCTTGACGGCCAATGGTTATTACTTCGTCAACAGTACGATCACCCACCACTTCACGCATTACAGACTCCGACACGTAACGCAGTGTTTCACTGGGCTCTCTCACCTCAAACAAAAACTTAACAGGGTCCGAAATACGGTATTGCACCACCCATTCCACCAGCGCCGCATTGAGATCGCCAGTAACCATTTGAGTCTCTCGCTTAGAATCATGCGCTCCAGGGCTCTGACCAGGGTCGGTGGCACCAGGCGTGGTAAACCCAAATTCCTGTTTAAGTTGACGTTTTACCGGTACTACCTTAGCTGAGTCAATGCCGAAGGGTAACTTCAGATGGAGACCGGGCGGCACGTCTTTTAGGTATTTACCAAAGCGCTGTACGACAGCAACTGAATCACTAGGAACTGTATAGAAAGCAGACCATGCCAGGATGGCGAATAAAATGAGGGAGAGCAGAAGGAAAAAGCTTGTTGGGCTGCCGCCCGGAAGCATTTTTTTAAAGCGACCAATATTCTCGCTTAGTACTTTATCGAGATCCGGGGGCGAGTTATTTCCTCCCCCCCAGGGATTACCTGAAGAACCATTATTCTGGGGCATGGGTATTGCCCTCCAGCTGCAGGCAAAGGAAATTTCACCTTCGGCCTATATTGGGGCATAGCGGCAATTTTCAAGTACATAGTTACTTATCAAGTGAACAATACAACTTACTCAGTGATCAAAACCAGAAAGCTGTTAGTAGCATTATAGAGCGAAGCAACTATCTTATATTTCTTTATCATATAAAGAAGCGACCATAATTTTTTTCTTTGGTAAATATTTATATAAAACAAGCACCAATAAACCAATCCAGTATAAGCACTGTTGCTATCTACATATTTTTAACAACAGCAAGGCCCATGCGCAAAGAGCGCCCATCCATAAATAGTTCAGTAAAACAATCACTTTCACAAGGGTCGTTGCCGCAAGCGACAAGGCGGCTTTACCCGCCACCTTATTCAAGCCCAATATACACCCTCCATCGACCTCACAGAAAAACAACATCAGGCACTCATAGCAACATGGCAGACACGAAGATTCAGGAGCCAATCGAGGGTCGCGCATAGAATAATAAAAAAAATTATTCGGGAATAACTTAGAAAACCCGCAAAACAATTCAAGCGTTATTAAACTAAATCATCTCTAACCCTACCAGCCGCAAACAACCTGCTTAAACCAGTCGACTTACCCATACTGACACTCTTGAAGAACACTTGAAGAACACTTGAAGAACACTTGAAGAACAGAAAATATAGCTTTATTTAAAAAAAATAACTGAGAATAAGTATTTTAGTACTCCATTGATCAACAACAGCATAACACTGCATTGAAGGCTCGTATTGCTAAGGTATATCGCTCAGATTCAGCACAACAGAACACTTTGTAGCGATTACTGAGCACAAGGCGTCACATGCATTTGTAGCCAGGCAAAACAAAAGAATTATGAGTAAAACCTAAATAACATAACAGGTTTACTATTCCCAACTTGCTTTCGTATACTGCCCGCTTAGCATTTGCCACAGAACAGGTATTACGCTTGATAAGCTAAACAACCAAGCACAAAGGCGTAACGGGTAGTGTCGGCAAGGTAATCTGCTCACCCCGAAGCTTGTAGTAATGCTAGGTGTGTGCCACAGCCAAATAAACTAGAACTTTAGCGTTCTTTAACCTTCATAACTGTGTAAACAAAGGGCTATTTATGTCGGATTCAAGTGAACACCAAGATCATTGCCACTCCCCAGAAACAGATAAACCTCAAGCGCATTGTGGATCTGAATCAGATCAAGTACCCAACATGGCGAACCAACATGCCTTCTTCCTCGTTGGCGATCAGCACCTTTTTTTAGTGCATATGGGTAACGCCTGGATGGATTGCCACCGCTATCAGATGATTATGGAAATCTCCCTACCAGACCATGCACGACAAACATGGATGGAGCACCGCAACAGGCACCCCAACGATTGGTATATTGTTGGAAACCTGGAAACCAACAAACTGCAGATCCCGCAATTTCAATTGGGCACTGTTCGATCGTTTGACGCAAGCATATGGATGGGCTTTCCGACCACTGAAGGCAGCGAACACTGGCCTTGGGCGAACGAGCCCACAATCGTTAGCAACATTAAAGTGAAGGTTGAACGTGTGGTTTATTATCGTCGCCTCGATTTCAGCCAGGATTATCCGCGCACCGCCAGCTATATACTTTTTGGCAAGGGGAAAGAAGCTCACTTGAACCATATCCCCGTTAAACAACCGGATTTCGACCATGTGCTCACATTAGCTGAAGCACCGGCATGGTTGCCTCCCGAGTTACTGGAAGTTAGCGTTCCTGTTAACTTTCCATCGGTCCCAGCCATTCCCGGTGGGCACAGCTGTCACGAAGCACTTTACCAAACAGAGCCTGTGGGGCCCGGCCGGGAGTTTGTGCAATACAGTGGCTTTGGCCCCGGCCGCCAAATCGATATTGCTCATACTGTATTTTTCGGCACATACCCGTTTAACAGCAGTAAACCAGGCGAGCCCTGGCGCCCCTGCGAGTCAGAATAGAATTCGAGGTAATTATGGATAACAAGTTAACGCAACGACCTATGCCCGAGCTGGTAAAAAGCTTTGCCCAATCCATTCTTTCGGACGATCGCAAAACATCTGCGGCAGCCTTGGGTGCATGGTTTTTAGGGCCAAAAGGCGAAAACAAAGCGCTTCTTGCCGAGCTGGTTCAAAAAGCCGTGGAGGCACACTGCCTGGAACGAGAGACTCTTTACGCCTCAGACCCGGAGTGGCTTACCCAGGAAAGAAAAGAGAAGCCCTCATATAAAAATGCTCAGGAAGTACTTACCAGAGAACTCGATGCGCTGCTCAAGACACTCAATGGTTCCATTCCCTTTTCGAGCTATCGCTACCAGGGCCATATGCTTTGGGATGTCACTCTGCCCTCGGTACTGGGGTATTTTGCTGCAATGCTTTTTAATCAGAACAACGTTGCCGCAGAAGCATCACCCGTTACAACCGTACTGGAGATGCGTGTTGCTGAAGATCTGTGTCGAATGCTGGGCTACCCTGTCCCAGAGCGCAGTGCCGCTAATCTCGCCGCTGCAGATCTGAAGTACGGTACGAACAACGGTGACGCTATTACCCCCTGGGGTCACGTTACCTGTGATGGCTCCGTTGCCAACAATGAATCACTCTGGGCGGCGAGGAACCTTAAATATCTTCCCTTGGGCATCGCGGCGGCACTTAAACGGGAAGCCCCCTTAAAACCGGCATTGGGTATCTCGGTTCAGCTACCTTGCGGCACAGAAAAAGCACTGGTGGAACTTTCTACCTGGGAGCTTCTCAATCTGGATATTGATATTGCCCTCGCACTCAGCGAAAGAATTCAGAATGAGTATGAATTCGATGCTGGCGTAGATATCGAGAGCCTTCTCAATAAATACACCATTCAAAATATGGGCCTGACACCTTTCTATCGCCAAGTGGCAAGAGAAGCAAACGATCCGGTAATATGTGCCCCCGCAACGTCTCATTATTCCTGGCCGAAAGGCTGCGCGCTGCTGGGCCTGGGTGCAGACTCCATGATTCACATTAAGGTGGATCTGGATGCCCGAATGGATATTCGAGATCTGCGAAAACAACTGGATAGCTGCCTACGCGATCGCAGGCCGGTAATTATGGTGGTGGCCGTGCTTGGCACCACCGAGGAAAGTGCGGTAGACCCGCTTGCAGAGCTATTAAAAGAACGGCAGCGCTATCGAAAACAGGGTTTAACCTTTTGGTTGCATGTTGATGCAGCATGGGGCGGGTACTTTGCCTCAATGATGAGAGAGCCCCACCCCGAGCAAAAAGATTTGGAACTCGATAAAACACAAGGTGAAGAATCCAGTATGGATGACCACCAACGATTATTTGCTCCTCGACTGGTAATGAACGAATACGTGCAAAACCAGTACAGCGCGCTGCCCCACTCTGATTCAATTACAGTAGATCCACATAAAGCTGGCTATGTACCCTACCCCGCAGGCGCTCTATGTTACCGAAACTCTGCGGCAAGGCATCTCGTTGCATTTACCGCTCCTGTGGTTTATCACGGCGAAGCCGACCCCTCAATGGGCCTGTACGGTATTGAGGGCTCCAAGCCCGGGGCAGCTCCTGCTGCGGTTTACCTAAGCCACCGGGTAATACCAACAGACTCCAGTGGCTACGGCCGCATCCTTGGGCGCTGCATGTGGAACAGTAAGCGTTTTTACTGTGCCTTACTCAGCCTGCCAGAACCGCAAGACCCTTTTATTCTCGTTCCGCTACAGCGTTTACCAGCGGAAAAACGCACTGGCAGCACCAATGACGATATTCAAAAAGAAATAGAAAAAATTAAAAACCTGCCTCTGGAGAACCAGCCCCTACTGGAAAAATTAAATAAAGATGAAGATTTAAGGCGCTGGTATTCCAGCCTGGGCTCAGACCAGGTCATCATCAGCTATGCATTTAACTTTAAAGATAAAAACGGAAAGCTCAACACTTCTCCGCACTTATTAAACCAGTTGAATACCGCCATATTCTCTCGTTTGAGTTTATTAAGTATCACCCGGAATAAAAGCGGAATCGCTGAAAACCATCCGCCCCTCTACCTTACAAAGTCTACTTTTGATGAAGGGAACTACGGTGCCCATTTTCTTGCAGAATATAAACGCAGATTGGGAGTGTGTACCAATAACAGCGAGAGCATTAACTTTTTAATATCAACCACAATGAACCCATGGCTAACGGATCCAGAGGGTGGAACATTTATTCCAAAACTAATGAAGGAGCTCAGAAAAACGGTCTTGGAGGAAATCCAAGTACTACTTTGCCAACAGACTTAGTAAAAGGCCATCTCCTATGAGTGAAACCAGCGTAACAGATGAAACAAATTTCAATGAAGAACTCTGGCACACAATCTTCGCAGAGGGGCACCCGCTGTTAATAGAAAAACAATTTTCTTTCAGGCAGCAAGGCGCTTCCCCCCGCTGCAAATTGTGTTTGGCGCCCTTTAGCGGCGTTTCAGCCCACCAAACAGAAATACCGGGGCCCTCTAATCGCAACCCTCGCTATTGCAGTTTGTGCGACTCTTTTATCAGGGAAAATCCGGGCGGAGCCAAAGTAAACATGTCCATGGTTTTTGTTGATATTCGTGGCTCCACCAAATATTCAGAAGAACTTGATCTACGAGAATACGTTCGCCTCATTAATCAGTTTTACGCAAGAACCACAAAGATTTTTGTAGAAACAGACGGCTTTATGATGGATGTCATCGGCGATGAAGTTTTTGCTTTATATCCGGCGGGCTTTTCTGGTGTCAGCGAAAACGAGCAAAGTACCCAGCAACGCGAGTGCCTTGCAGCTCAAAAAGCCCTTCAGGCCGTCAAAAAACTGGCCCCTTTGGGCAAAGGCAGCCCACCGGACTCCTTACCTTTTGGGGTTTCGTTTCACACTGCAAGCGTCTACATTGGCACCGTTCGAGGCGCGGAAGAGGGAATCTCTGATGTTCGCATATGGGGGCCCGAGGTCAATCGCGCAGCGCGAATGTGTGCGAAAGCCCCAGCAGGCCAGGCGATTATCAGTGAAGCTGCACTTACCATGGCGAAGGACTTAGATACCGAGCTATACCGTGCGGAAGAGAATATAAGCCTGAAAGGCATATCTCAGCACATTGCTCTCAGAAGTTATACTCCGTAATGTACTGTAAAACAGGCTTAGCCTCTTGAATTTTCAGCTTTGCGTTGCCCCAGGCTACGTGCATCATTTTATAATTACTTTAATGGAATGATCATGAGGGGCGCTAAGGGCTGGCATGAAAAGCAAAGAGAAGAGCGTGTCTACACTTCTTAAGGAGAAGAGGTGCAAGGCGCTTGACTTAACATTGGAACACCCTTCAAAGTAGCAGTGATCTGTTACAGTCAACAGCCAGGCTAAGCAGTAACCCGCCCCGTCAACCTACCTTAAAACAGAATATGCAATGACTAACGTAGTCCCTTTCAAACGGCCAAAGCTTTCAGAAAAACACAAAGGTAAAAGCCTCTGCCGAGAGGGTTTTCATAAGTGGGTAGTTGTAAAAGAAAAGCAATTTGACGTTAAACAGGGCAAGCTGGTAACGATTTACGAATGCTCGCGCTGCAAGAAACGCAAGGTTAAGGCCTTATAAGGCTTCTGCGTTTTTATGGGCCCCAACTCCCGTTTTTATCGGCCTGCGCAGGCGGGCTGTTATGGCAAAGGCGCAAGCGTAGATTCACCGAAAACAATTTCCAAGGCATGAGAAAACGAAGCCCAGGTTACATCGTAGTGGCTAACATCGTAGGTAGCGGAAGATATACTCAGGCCTTCAAATTTTTTATTCTTTAAGGATTGCACAAAAGCGTTAGCGCCAAGGTGTAAACCATCTCTACCAGTAGCGGCGGTAAGATACAGGGTTTTATCCAAGGGCATACCGCTTGCGTAGCGCTCATCCATAAGCTCATATAAGGAGCTTTGCACATAGGGGTCAAAGGAAAAGTGGTTTTTAAAAATCGGGGGCGATTCAGTATCCAGTAACATCATAATGAGTGAAGCTGCTCCACCGGCAGAAGTCCCCTCAAATGTTCTATCTGCGGCTAGTACGCGATATTCACTTTCTACTCTGGGAATAAATTCCTGGGTGAAAAAATCAAAATAAACACGCCCACCAGGTAAAATATAGTCGGTTGCCCTCCGGCCAGACGGCCCCTCTTCGATACCCACGATAATGACAGGCCTGGCCTCAAGGTCGACCACACGCATTTGAAACTCCACGCCCCACTGGGCATCGAGAATATAAATTATTGGAAATTCGCGATCGATTTCTAAATCATACTCCGGGGGCAGATAAACGTGGTATTTGTAGCTAACACCGGTAATGGAGGAGCTTATTGACTGCTCTATCTCACCTCGGCCCATCCAGTCATAAGACTTAGATGTATCAGCTCTAGGATCGACAGGGGACGCTTGACTTATTCCCTGTGAGCCAAGCGGGGTGGCTGGCCCGCTGGCAATCTCAGCCCCCTTTCCGCCCGAATCGTCTCCTGAGCAGGAAGCCAAAATGATCACACTAAATAACAATACGGGCCAACAGGTAATACTGGGGCTATTCACGTATAAATCCTTTTTTTAAGGGCGACAATACTGCTACAGGGTACAAGCCTAAACCACCAGCTATTGCAAAATAGTTGAAAACTAAAATCCTGTAGAGCTTTAACACTTTCAACAGGTACAGCCGCTTTTATGGAGAAATTCTAGCTTGCGCAGTTATCAACTGAGCGACTATTCGCGCAGTGCCGCCACCAAAGAGTTTTGCTCTTTTACTCCATCATACTGAAGAACGATTTCGTTAAGTCTTTAGCCAGTATTGCCTTTGCCTGCTCAATAACCCGCAAGCCAGATAGCGAAGCATCTGTGGCTGAAACTTTATAATCCCAGCTGTTACCACCTAGACTATTATTGTTAGCATCAAAAGCGGAGACGGTTAGCGTCGCTTTATTGTAATACCAGGCACCTTTTGGCTCGAGCTCAGTGGCATCCAGATTAACAACTATGGTGTATTCACCGTCTTGCGACACAGTAAAGCCATCATTGGCCAAGGTATTTGCCAATACCGCTTTCATTTTCTCGTGCTCAAAACCCTCGGCTCTTGTTGTAACACTTATTCTGGAGAGTAACGCTGAGCGGTCGGCCGCAAGTTTTTGTAAGGACCATTTTTCTGCGACATCATTTCCCGTTAGCGCAACCACTGAAAGCTGGTCTGCCAGCAGGCTGCGCTTACTCTGCAAAGCAATAGCAGTGTTTGCAAGCTGTGCTTTCTGAAAGAGCGCCTTACTGGCCTGCGCGCTTGTCAGTACGGCTTCTGTAGCTTCGTCCAGGCTGGCAATATCTTTTCGCAGGGAAATTGCGGTTTTATTACGGGGTAAAATGGCCAGCGCGTAATAACGCTGACTGCTCTCATCCTTCCACACTTCAGGAATCTCTATACCCTGCACGCGCTGCTCCGTGCGGGTCTCAATGGTCTGCGAAACCGCCATAGATTCCGAAGCCCCTTCATCGCCCCCTAAATCCAGGATCTCGTAAATGCTGCTATCGCTGGATGCCGCTTGAATATCCACACTGAATATTCTCGCAATTTCTGCACGGGCACGGGATTTAGCGCTGGTCATTGTATCCGCTTCACCAACACCATAAAGGTACTGGCTACGCGAATAGCGCTCGCTTTCGCCATTTAGCCAAGAGGGACTAAGTTGCTCATCTTTATGTGATTGAGACCCACAGGCACTAAGAAGCATTAAGCATATACTTAGAGGTACTATTTTTACCCACATATGTTTACCCACATTTTATTTTCCAAGCCATTTTTAATTTAGTAGCGGCTGTTACTGTTCTCTATCAGTTTTTTAATCTTCTTCTGCCCGAGCCACAGCGTGCGATTATCGCTCAAGCTAACCAGCTTTAAATCCACCTGGTAATAGGTTACTCGCGTTCTACCCGCACTATCGATAATGGTATTAATGGAACCCATCAGCATATAGTCCGCACCAAGCTCTTGCCCCATGGCTTTGCGGGAAGCTTCTGACGCATTGATATCCTGGTCCTCCCGCTCAAAGCGTAATTGCTCCCGCTCTTCGCTATCAGCAACAAATTCCACCTGATTGGAATTGATTAACTCCCGTTCGATATCATTCACAAAGGTATCAACGTTAATATGTTCATGGCTCAGGTTACGAATGTAACCCACAATGACTGTAGGCTTAGCCTTATGCTGACGTTTATGATTCTCTATCCACGGCCGAGATAACATATCCATGACCATTTCTGTGGACACCAACCTTGAGTCGGTATCGTTCCACTGCCCGCTCAAGTCTGTCACTTGATCAGCAGATATTCTCTCTACAGTGGTTGGCGCTTGCGAACAGCCTACGACAAAAACCGAAACAGCAAGAACAATAAGCGTTATTTTTTTTGCAAACATGGTTTAGTTTCCCTTACTCATAGAATCAAAAATGTTATCCGCATTTTCACTAATAAAGGCTTTTAGGCCAGGGTCCATTTTGTCTGCTGCAGCACTTACAGTTTTTAGTTTTTTCATGTCAAGCTCAGCCAGGCTGTACAGCACACCGGTTTTTTTGTCTTTCCAGTGGGCAATAATTTCCACCCCTACCAAATTTAATTTAGTCGCATTCTCGATAGTACGAGACAAGGCCTGCTCACTCACAGATGCGCTATCGTCACTTAATGATGCGCTGTAGTCGCTGGCCAAAATATTCATATAAGAGCTAAATATTTGAGCAACTTCGGCACGTGCGCGATTGTCGGCGGTGCTACGCTGCAAAGAAGCATCAGACATTTTGGGCGCTGAGCCAGTACCGTGAAAGTACCTGCCTTTTTTATCATTCAGAGCCTGATTACCTTCGTTTACCCAATCCGGGGCCCCTTTGATTCCCATATCACTTTCAACTTTAGTGCTTGAGGAGCAGGCAGATAAGTAGATGCTGGCAAACATAGCGAGCACAAGGACTTTTAGAATACCTGCAGAACTCACGTTAATCTTGTACATGGTGTTTCCTCGTTAAAATAGATGTAATTAAATACCGACTAGTGATGCCAATTCTTCATAGTTCAGGCCGAACTTGCTTTCAAACCAGCTATTAACATAACTATGTTCTTTATTAATCGCAGCACAGCGCAACACGTTTTCACCCGATACAGTCCCCAGGCTGCCTTCGCAATATTTATTGTTCCAATGCTGGTCCAGTGCTGAGAGATACGTCTGCTGCAAGGCATTTATTTCTGCTTTAAAAATATAGGGCAAATCCATAAACGCGGGTGACTGAGGCTGCAAACCGGCTAGCGAGAAGTCTTCGCTATGGGATTCTGTTTGGTGTGAATCTTGATAATTAGCCGTACGCGATAGGGGCTTCCCATCCACAGTGCTTTGTAACCCGATATTAATCTGAAAATCTTCGGTATAAACACGCGCCCTGTAGCGATGAATCTTGTCCTCTTCGTGAATTTTTACAACTTCCTCACCCGCACTGTTTTTGGTTTTTATCTTTTTGCTCACGGTGTAATTAGCGTAGCGCATGACCTGGCGTGACTGACGTGAATATTTAACACCGCCCTCCGCTGTTACACGCAGCTCACCCCGCCCTTCTTCGGCCTGCCAGATCGAGCCGCGAAACACTTCAGCCAGGCTTTCAAGATCTCGATTGAACGTTCCGTAATAATTATTGCCTGAACTGACTGAATAGCGAACGGCGTTATTTACAGAAAGGTTTGTGTAGCGAGTTTGATCTTTTGCGTCTACCTGCAGAGTTACCGGTGCCTGCCACATAGCGCAGTATTTTCGTGTGAAATCTTTAAGAAAGAAGCGCTGCCCTTTTACTTTCCCCGCCAGCGCCTGACAACTGCGCTTTCCCTTGCTGTTCACTTGCGCCTCATGTTGAGCAAGCCGTTTTTTTAAGCTAACACTACCAGCGATAAGAAATGCGTATTGAGTTTCAAAAAACCGGTATTTGTCAGGAAACCGGCTTTCGGCCAAAGCATTGCTCTCTTCAGCCAGCCAGCCTCGGGCAAAGCGGGTTTCCTCGTTTTGCGTGAGGGCTACGGCACCTGCCGCTTGAAGCCCCCATTTTTTTTGATTGCGCAGTATTTGTTCCAGTCGCTGAGCTGCCCCCTCCATGTTTCGGGACAGGCGCAACATGCGAACATCGATGAGGCCCCGGTCGATAATTTTTTCCTGCGCCCGCTTTAAGCCAATGGTGGCGTCCACATTATTCGGGTCTTTGCGCAAAGCTCGCTGGTAGAACTCTGCCGCTTCTTCAAATTCACCCGCCTCATAGAGCTTATCCCCTTTGTCCACAAGAGATGAGCATGCAGCAAGGAATAGGGAGGCTACCAGCATGAGAATAAAAGGCTTCATTGTCTTCATTGTTGCTCTTAGTGCGTGAGGGGAATTGTAATGATAATAGATGAATAATTCCTGAACGGTGATGCTTAGCGCGATACTCCGCGGGAAAACAATAAATTGTAAGCTCTTCTAACCCTTTGTATCGTAGAATAATCCAGTACTCTATTCTACTGGATTCGTAGCCGATGAAATTTCATGCCCTAATCCGACTATTTCTCAGCCTGTTAGTTATGCTGGTACCCCCGGCATTCGCTCAACAAAAGAGGCCTACCCCTGTATTTGTGCAGCAGGTAGACGTGCAGACCATGAGCGAAACCATCGAAGCCCTGGGCACGCTGCGCGCCAACGAAGCCACGGTGATTTCATCCAGTGTGACCGAAACCATTACCGTAATCCACTTTGATGATAACCAGCATGTGAGCGCTGGCGAGGTGCTGGTGGAAATGACCAGCGAGGAAGAACACGCGCAGCTGGAACAGGCCAAATCAGCACTGGACGAAGCACAGCGGCAGTATGCTCGTTTGCAGACCTTGCAAAAAGACAGGCTCACAACAGAGTCCGAGTTGGATCAGCAAAAAGCTGCTCTTGAGTCCGCTGCCGCTCAACTTCGAGGTGTGCAATCGCGCCTGCAGGACAGGTTAATACTGGCCCCCTTTGATGGCGTGGTGGGGCTGCGAAATATCAGTGTTGGCGCACTGGTAAGGCCGGGAGATGTGATCACCACCCTGGACGATATCCGTGTGATGAAGCTGGATATGACCGTACCATCGGTTCACCTTGATAAAATCCAGACAGGCATGGAAGTGGTCGCAAAAGCGAGCGCATACAAGGGCACCGAGTTTCGGGGCACCCTCGCCAGTATTGGCTCCCGGGTGGACCCGGTTACACGCTCCGTTACCGCACGGGCCTTGATTCCAAATGCAGACGCTCTTTTGCGCCCTGGTCTGCTAATGACGGTGCAACTGAAAGAACAAGGCCGAGATGCCATAGCAATAGCAGAAGAAGCCATTATTCAGGTGGGCCGGACATCATTTGTCTATGTAGTAGACAGCGGTGCCGAGCCCAAGCTTGTTGAAAAACGACAGGTGCAGTTGGGGCTTCGTCAGCAAGGCTTGGTGGAAATTACCAGCGGCTTGCAGCAAGGTGAACTGCTGGTGGTGCACGGCGGCATGAAATTGCGCCCCGGTTCCGAAGTGACCATTAGCGCTACACGCAAACAAGGCGAGCGACTACCTGATTTACTCACCCAATAAGGCAGGAACACGGCAATGATACTTTCTGATATCAGCATAAAGCGACCGGTGTTCGCCTCAGTAATATCACTACTGCTTATCGCCTTTGGCATTCTCGCCTTTGACCGTCTCCCTTTGCGAGAATACCCCGACATAGACCCACCGGTTGTATCCATCAGCACCACCTACCCAGGCGCCGCCGCCAGCGTTGTGGAAACACGCATTACGCAGATGATCGAAGATCGTATTGCCGGCATTGAAGGCATAAAATTTATTCAGTCTTCCAGCAGCGATGGCCGCTCCAGTATCAATGTGGAATTTGATATTGGCCGCGACATTGAATCCGCTACCAATGATATACGCGCGCGGGTTTCTCGCATTCTCGATGACTTACCAGCAGAAGCAGAGTTGCCAGATGTAAGAAAAGTGGATTCCAATGAAAATGTCATTATGTGGCTGAACCTCACCAGTGATCGCATGACAGTGCCGGAGCTTACTGATTTTGCAGACCGCTATTTGCTGGATCGTTTTTCCACTGTCGACGGCGTGGCGCGAGTGCGCATCGGCGGCAGCCAGCGTTACGCCATGCGCGTGTGGATAGACCGCGTACAGTTGGCAGCCCATCAACTTACTGTGCGCGACGTAGAAAGCGCATTGCGTTCAGAAAACGTTGAGCTGCCTGCTGGCTCGGTGGAGTCCAGCGAACGTCAGTTTACGGTGCGGGTACAACGCAGCTTCAAAACAGCCGAGCAATTTTCCCAACTGGTATTGGCGCGTGGTAATGATGGCCACCTGATAAGGCTCGGTGAGGTAGCCCGAGTGGAAAGAGGCACGGAAGAAGATCGCACCTTTTTCCGAGGTAATGGCGAAGCCATGGTGGGTATCGGTATTACCAAGCAATCCACTGCCAACACCATTGATGTAGCGCGAGGAGCAAAAGAGGCGGCTGCGAGAATAAATCCTAGCCTGCCTGAGGGCATGGCTATTCGTCAGAGCTACGACTCCTCTGTTTTTATCGAACAGGCCATTAGCGAAGTTTATAAAACCCTGGCTATCGCCATTGCCCTGGTAATCATGGTTATCTTTCTGTTTCTGGGCAGCGTAAGAGCCATGCTGGTACCTGCGGTAACCGTGCCTGTTTCTCTTATCGCTACGTTTATTCTGCTGGCGCTGTGGGGCTTCTCCGTTAACCTGTTAACTTTGTTGGCCATGGTGCTGGCAATTGGCCTTGTGGTAGACGATGCGATAGTCGTGCTGGAAAATATTCACCGCCGAATGGAAAGCTATAACGAGTCTCCACTGGTTGCGGCTTATCGCGGCACTCGGCAAGTGGGCTTTGCTGTTCTCGCCACTACCGCAGTACTGATTGCAGTTTTCGCCCCTATTGCTGTTTTACAGGGAGACCTTGGCCGATTATTTTCCGAATTTGCCCTGACAATGTCTGCTGCGGTTATCTTTTCCAGTTTTGTTGCACTAACACTGTCTGCAGTACTCGCCTCAAAAATACTCAAACCCTCTGGCGGCAAGAATGCCATGATGAATAGCGTGGACCGCTTTTTTCACGCCTTCCAAAAACGCTATACCCAATGGGTTATATATTGCCTCGCCAACCCGCTCAAGGTGTTGCTGGTATTTGCCCTTATTCTCCTGGCCAGTTTTTACATGGCAAGCAAAATACCTTCGGAATTCGCACCCAAAGAAGATCGAGGTGCTTTTTTCGTTTTGGTCAATGGGCCGGAAGGCGCTAGCTATAACTACATGAAAGATTACATGGATGAGGTAGAAAAGCGGCTTCTGCCCCTAGCAGAGAACGGAGAAGCAATTCGCGTACTGGTGCGCACACCTCGCTCATGGGGCAGCAACATTTCAAGTTTCAATAGCGGTATTGCCATTGTACTGCTTGAAGACTGGAGCAAGCGCCGCAGTTCCAATGAGATTATGGCAGAGATAAACAAAAACTTGTCCGACTTGCCGGGCGTACGTGCTTTTTCCGTTATGCGCCAAGGCATCGGCTCTCGCGTTGCCAAACCTGTTCAATTTGTTATCGGTGGCGGAAGCTATGAAGAACTCGCTCAGTGGCGAGATATTCTGCTGGAAAAAATCGCAGAGGAAAACCCTAAACTTATCGGTGTAGATACAGACTACAAAGACACTAACCCTCAAATTCAGGTACAAATTGATTACAATCGCGCGGCACAACTTGGTGTAAGCGTACAAAATATTGGTCGTACGCTGGAAAGTATTCTTGGAAAAAAACGGGTGACCACTTTCATCGACGATGGCGAAGAATACGATGTACTCATTGAAGGGGAGCGATCACAGCAAAGCAGCCCCAGTGATATTACCAATATTTATGTGCGCTCAGAAGCTAGTGGTGAACTCATTCCCTTAGCAAACCTTGTTTCGCTGGACGAGTTTGCAGTTGCGGCACAATTAAATCGCTACAACCGCACACGCGCCATAACACTGGAAGCAAACCTGGCTGACGATTATTCCCTGGGAGAAGCTTTAAATTATTTGGAAGAATTGGTTCGTAGAGAGTTACCCGAACAAGTGGCCATCGACTATAAGGGACAGTCACAGGATTTTAAATTTTCTGGGGATTCGGTCATGTTCGCTTTTGGGCTTGGTATATTGGTTATGTTTCTTGTTTTGGCCGCTCAGTTTGAGAGCTACATTAGCCCGCTGATCATCATGTTTACTGTTCCGCTGGCCATGGCAGGAGGATTACTTGGACTATGGCTGACGAATGGCACTTTTAATTTGTATAGTCAGATCGGCTTAATCATGCTCATCGGGCTGGCAACAAAGAATGGTATTTTAATCGTTGAATTTGCCAACCAACTACGTGACCAACAAAAAAGTGTTTACGACGCAGTGCTGGAGGCAAGTGCTGTGCGTCTGCGCCCCATTATTATGACCAGCTTAACCACCGTTGTAGGCTCTCTGCCACTCATATTTTCTTTTGGTGCAGGAGCAGAAACTCGCGAAGTGCTGGGTATAACACTGTTTTTCGGCGTCGCAATAGCCACAATTTTTAGCCTGTTTTTAATTCCCCTTATGTATTATTTGCTAGCAAGATACGCTGGTTCTCCAAAGGCGGTAGCGCAAGCTCTGGCGAAAGAAACTGACGGTGAATGAGCACCTGTAAAAACGTGCAGGCTTGAATATATAGTGAGAGAAAATTCCTGGCCACTCTTGCACGGCATCAGCTTTCTCTAACAAGTAAGGCCGAGCCAGCAAAATAATTAAATTGCAGCTAAGCTTAGGGGTATTGTTCATTCTCTAGCCGTAAAGCTATACTGGCACTAAAAGAGCATACACAACGCCATGCAAAATCCGCTGCTCGTGCTATTTTTCCTCGCTTGTATTGCCTGTGCAGACATGGCTAAGGCCTGTGATTTACAGCAGGGCAGCAGTATCCCCCAATTGAGAATCGCGTCCAGGTCGGCAAACCCTGGCGAATCCTACATCTACCAACTGCTGAATTTGGCCTTGCAAAAAACCAGAAAGGATTTTGGCCCTTGTGAAGCCAAACTCATCGAAGCAACCATCCCTCGGTCGCGCGTTCAGCTTAAGTTGAACAGGGGGGAAGAGTATGACGTGATCCCCTTGACGGTATCACGCGAGCGGGACACAAGCCTGCTACCCGTGCCGTTCCCAGTGTACCGCGGCCTGATGGGTTACCGGATTCTGGTCGTCCGATCCAACTCTTCCCCAGATTTCTCCCAGGTAAACTCTGCTGCAGACCTGGCGGACTTCAGCTATGGCGTTGGCGAAACCTGGGTTGATAATCATGTCTTGTCTTTTAATGGGCTGAACACCGTAAAAGGTTTGAATACAGCGGCCCTCTATGAAATGTTGAAGCTGAAACGCTTTGATGCGCTAATCCGGGGCTCTCATGAGGTTATATCCGATAAAAAGCGCGTTTCCCACGAAAATACCTCCGCTGAAGAAAAGCTTGTAATCGCTTACCCTCTACCGGTAAATTTCTATGTTCGCAGAGGGAATACCGGGCTGGCAAACCGCTTACATACGGGGTTTGAGCGGGCCTATAATGACGGCAGCATAGATACCCACTTCGACAATAACCCTCTGGTTAAGCAGACTATAGAAGAGATGCACTTGCTAAAACGCAAGTTTATTTACCTCTGCAATCCTACGCTGCTGAGAGATGCGGCCATCGACAGTGACAAGTATTGGCTCATTCCCTGGCCGAAAGAGATTAAAGACTGTCAAAATAAATTTATAGCCAGCCTTACACCCCCCTCTATTAAATAAGCAGTGTGCGGCCAAGTGCTGTGACAATATAGAGTGTGGAAGTTAATGTATTAGGCTAACTTGCCCTGGCTTAGCCCCTAATCGTTGAACTTGCCCGCGCGCCCTATCACCAAGCAGGCTATTTCGGGCAAAAGTTATAGTTTTACCTAAAACCTATTTTTTTGTGGCAGGTAAGTAATTATACTGAGGCAAATACTAACGTAAAAACTCCAATGCGTGTTTCGTTGGCCATATCATTACTCGTCACCACCCTTCTCTTCGTGGAGCTGACTGAAGCTTGTGAGCTGTTGGAGGGTCGCAGCACTCCCGAGCTGAGAATCTCTTCACGTACCTTAATCACCCAAAACTCCTATAATTATCAATTATTAAAACTGGCACTACAGAAAACCAAACAGGATTTTGGCCCCTGCGAGCCAAAGCTGATAGTTACAAACTTGCCCCGTTCACGCCTGCTTATGAAAATGAACAGGGGGGAGCTGATAGACACAACACCGCTAAATGTCTCCAAAGAACGTGATGAAAGCCTGCTACCGGTTCCATTTCCCGTTTATCGCGGCATGATGGGCTACCGCATTCTGCTTACTCGCGCATCGCCACCTCCCGCCCTATCAAAAGCAGAATCTGTTGTTGATTTAACACAGTTTACTTTCGGCGTTGGTGAAAACTGGCTGGATAAGGAGGTGCTGACCCACAACGGGCTATCTACCGTCGAAGGGCTTAATGTAAGCACCCTGTACGAAATGCTGAAACAAAAACGCTTTGATGTTCTCCTCCGGGGCTCTCACGAGGTTATAGCCGATAAACAACGCGTATCCCATGAAGGTACAAGGCCGGAAGACAAGCTGGTTGTCGCCTATCCCATGCCAGTAAACTTTTATGTTCGCAGGGGAAACATCACACTGGCCACACGTTTGCTAGCTGGCCTCGAACGCGCCCAGCAAGATGGCAGTATCGATAATTTTTTCTACAAAACCCCCCTTGTAAAACAGACACTGGAATACATGCAACTAATGCAAAGAAAGTTTATTTACCTCTGCAACCCTAGCTTGCAACGCGATACGGGCATTAATATTGATTCACAATGGCTAATCCCCTGGCCGAGTAAAATTAAAAAATGTCAGAACAACTATATACAACATGCAAGTAAAGGCTAACAGATGTTTTACCAGCCAGTTTTTTAACGGGTAACGCAGCGTAATAACGGAATTTCGTTATCATCGAACGTAAACGACCTCGGAACTTGTTAACCTGACCAATAGGTCTCAGCCAGTTTTTCACATGTACATTAAATAGAAACAAGGCAGTTAACGTTATCGGCTGGCCAGGTAAATTATTAGGTTTAGAGAAAGAAAAATCAGAATATCTGTACCCCAAACACTTGCGCGCAGCTTGGTCCCACATCACTAGATATTCGGTCTAAAGCTCAGCTATCAGGGATACTTGCACAGGATTACACTCATGCTCTTATCGCTCTCCGCACGACATACTGGTGTTCTAACAACGCTTATTGTTGTGCTTGCTCTCCTTTCAAACCTTTCGTATAGCGAGCCGGTAAAAAGCACACCGCTGAAGATCCTTTACATCATGAGTTACCACTCACCCTGGCGCTGGACCGACGACCAACTTCAAGGGTTTAAAGACGGATTGGCTATTAAAAATGTTGAGTACAAAGTGTTCCAAATGGATACAAAGAACAACAGCACACTGGCGTCCAAGAAAGAAAAGGCCAAAGAAGCAAAAGCACTCATTGAAAAGTGGCAACCTGATTTAGTCTACACCACGGACGACGATGCCCAGCAATATATCACTCAGGAACACATAAATTCCGCCACTCCGTTCGTGTTCAGTGGCGTAAACAAAAAACCGGCATTTTATGGCCTGGAGGGGAGCACCAATGTTACCGGCGTGCTTGAACATGAGCACTTTACTGAGTCTGTTAATCTTGTTCGCGCTATCAAGCCGGAAGTAAAAAAACTGGCAGTGGTATTTGATGATGCGGCCATGTGGGCACCTGTACAAAAACGTATAAAAGAAGAGCTTTCTCACTTGCCAGAGATAGAGTTGGTAGCCTGGGATGTGATTACCAGCTATACAGACTACAAGAAAAAAATAAACCAGTATCAGAGTACTGCAGATGCTCTTGCACTGGTTGGGATATTTAATTTTAAAGACAGTACTGGAAGCAACGTTCCCTACCACCAGGTACTTCGCTGGACTACGGAAAATAGCGCGCTGCCGGATTTCAGCTTCTGGGCAGACCGCGTACACTTTGGCACATTAGCGGCGGTGAGTGTATCTGGCTATGAGCAGGGGCTCGCAGCGGGACAAATGGCTAAATCGATTTTAGTGGATGGAATTAAGCCTTCCGACATCCCTTTTAAGGCAACAGCAAAAGGCCTTCCCATCATCAATTTGGCACGTGCAAACATGCTAGGTATAAAAATAAGAAGTAGTATTCTACTATCGTCCCAGGTTATTCAGGATTTTGAGTGGAATAAATGAAAATCACCCTGAATTCTAAGATTCTCGCAATTGCTACCGCAGTAATTATCGTAACCATTGCGGCAGTAATATTGACTAGCGCAAAGCTCTCTACACGCGATTACGAAGAAGCCTTGGAATCTCGATCGACGGCCATCGCGAAAAGCTTATCCATTCAGCTGGAGCGATTACTGCAACTTGGTCTGCATATCGATGATATTGTCGGCTTCGAGGAGCAATGTAACGAGGTGGTTCAATCTTACCCTGGCATTGATTTGGCTGCAGTTTTAGATCGAGACGGCAAGGTGGTTTTTCACAGTGGTAAGTCGACCCCTTCACTCAAAAAACAGTTCTTAAAATCTCTAGTAGAGGGGCCGGGAGATCCCGTTGAACATAAAACAGATGGTCTAACCTGGCACTACGCAAGCACGCCTGCTTATGATCAGCATAAAAAACACATTGCAAGCGTTGTTGTTGCATTTCCCGCACACCTCATCACCAACAAAATCACACACACACTTTGGATAGACCTGCTGGTTGGCTTGCTGGTGTTGCTCACCGGTCTCGCAGTTCTCTACTTAGCGTTAACCCGCTTTGTAACAAGCCCTTTATCCAACCTTTTATCCACAGTAGTGAACTTACGAAAGGTGCCACTGGATTTAAGCAGACGAGCGTCAATTCAAACCTCCGATGAATTAGGACAGCTAGGCTCCGCTTTTAACCAGCTGATGGATAACCTTCAACACACCACCGTATCCAAAGCAGAGCTTCAGGATACGCTGCTTGAACTACAGCGCCTTTCCTCAGCCCTCACAGAGGAAAAAGAGCAAGCTGAAATTATTTTGCAATCTATTGGGGATGCGGTGATCAGCGTGGACAACAGAACCTCTGTTCGTTTTTTAAATCAAGCAGCAGAACACCTTTGCGACTGGACCTTTAAAGCCGCCGAAGGGCTTCCTCTGCAGAGCATCTTTAATCTATTTGACGCACGAAACTCCACGCCGCTTCCAGATCCTTTTGAGCCTGCGTTTTTTAAAAACAAATCCATCTCTAACCCGGTGGAGGCGGTGCTGCAGCGACGGGATGGAACCACCATCGCGGTGGACTATACCGCTTCGCCCATACATAACGCCGACGGACAAATTAACGGCGGAGTATTAACCTTAAGAGATGTCAGTAAAGAACGGGGCCTTGCACAGCGGCTTTCATGGCAAGCCACCCATGACGCCTTAACCGGTTTGGTCAATCGCAGGGAACTTATTAGCCGCCTGGAAAAAGCCTCTAAACCCGACACTAAAGATCTCTGCCAGCATGTGCTCTGCTTTATGGATCTAGACCGTTTCAAAGTAGTAAACGACACTGCCGGGCATGCCGCAGGTGACCGCTTGCTAGCGGCCCTTTCAGCAACACTGGCGGAAACCGTTCGGGGTACAGACACTCTGGCACGGGTGGGCGGCGACGAGTTTGCCCTGCTGTTGAAAGATTGCCCTCCACGCCAGGCAGAGCGAATTGCAGATGCCATGTTAAACACTGTTGAATGCTTTGAATTTGAACACAAAGATCAAATATTCAAACTTGGAGTGAGTATTGGCCTCGCTGTAATCGATGGTTCTAGCACCGGGGAAGAAATTTTGGCAATGGCGGATACCGCCTGCTACATGGCGAAGGAACAAGGACGGAACCGGGTCTACGTTTACCACACCGGTAACTCAGAGGCTGATGAGCGTCGCCTCCAACCCAAGCCGGTTGAATAGTTTTATTCGCCGTCTTACCTAGCGCCAATCAACAGGCCAAGCTTGCGAACAGGTGTTGAGCAGCCTTGTTGAAAATATTGTCAGTGACAAGGTGCATCTTTCAAGCATAGAAACCATCTGGGGCTTGTTAGCGCTTTCACAATAATTGGGGGAAATACTATTCGAACGAAGTAAGCATGCGCCTTGCTCCCCAACAGTCAGCTATTTTACTGACGAGCAACACCTGCCAGGTAAATTGACAGCGGGTTTTCAAAACCTCTTTAAATGCTAAGCTAGAGGCAAACAGACTGCGGAATGAATACATGAAAATTTGGGTGGACGCCGACGCATGCCCGGTTGTTGTAAAAGAGATTTTGTACCGTGCAGCAACACGCACCGAAACAGAGCTCACCCTGGTTGCCAACCAGTTTATTAAAACACCCCCCTCGGACTACATTTCAAGCTTGCAGGTGCACGCTGGCTTTGATGTGGCGGACAACGAAATTGTGCTGCGCCTGACCCCAGGAGACCTGGTCATCACCAGCGACCTCCCCTTAGCAGATGAAGTTATTACTAAAGGTGGCCAGGCGCTTAGCCCTCGCGGAGAGCTATTCACCAAGGACAACATCAAGCCTCGGCTAGGTATGCGGGATTTTATGGAAACCATGCGAAGTAGCGGCATTCAAAGCGGTGGTCCCCCCGCATTTAACCATAACGACCGCAAGTCTTTTGCTGCACAATTGGACAAGTGGCTGGCTAAAAAACCAGCAAGCCACTAGCCGCTCACATAGCCTTGATAAGCCAGCTCTGTTAACATGCGCGCAATATGCGGCATCACCCGCTAATTCTCTTCTCCAACGCATTACAACTCAACTATGTTCAATCTTATTTCACGCTCCAGCGCGAGTGTTCGCGCCGACGTATTATCTGGCTCTACGGTCGCCCTTGCTCTTGTCCCGGAAGCGGTCGCTTTTGCCTTTGTCGCTGGCGTTGAGCCCATGGTGGGGCTTTATGCCGCTTTTATGATGGGCCTTATCACTGCACTTATCGGTGGTCGCCCGGGAATGATATCCGGCGCAACCGGAGCCACAGCAGTGGTTATGGTAAGCCTGGTGGCGGAGCATGGCGTACAGTACCTTTTTGCTGCAGTGCTACTTTGCGGCGTAATGCAAATAGGCGCAGGCCTGCTAAAGCTGGGTAAATATATTCGGATGGTGCCCCACCCAGTAATGCTGGGCTTTGTAAACGGGCTGGCGATTGTTATCTTCCTTGCTCAATTAGAGCAGTTCAAAGTTGCTGATGGCTCCGGATATATGAGCTGGCTACAGGGTGAGGCCCTCTACATAATGGGTGGTTTAATTGCGCTCACCATGATGATCATCCACTTTTTACCGAAGCTGACCACGGTAGTACCCGCTTCCCTTGTGGCAATAATCACCGTTACTCTCATTGTTGTGGGCTTTGATATGGAAGCGCGAACCGTGATTGATTTCGTTCGCGACAAGCTCCCTGCAGATCAAGCCGCTAGCGCATCACTGGAAGGTGTTCTGCCAAGTTTCGCGATACCCGCAGTACCGTTCAGCTTCGAAACCCTGAAAATTATTCTTCCCTACTCGATAATCCTTGCCGCAGTGGGGCTGATTGAGTCTCTGCTAACACTCACTGTGATCGACGAAATCACCAATACCCGAGGGCGCGGTAACCGCGAATGTATTGGCCAGGGCGTTGCGAATAGCGTGAATGGTGTATTTGGCGGCATGGGTGGCTGTGCCATGATCGGTCAGAGCATGATCAATATAAACTCCGGTGGCCGCACTCGGCTCTCTGGCATCACTGCCGCTCTGGTGTTATTAGCGTTAATTTTGTTCGGCGCTCAATTAATTGAACTTATTCCACTGGCGGCTTTGGTTGGCGTGATGTTTATGGTGGTACTTGGTACCTTCGAGTGGTCGTCTTTGCGTATCATCCGAAAAATCCCCGGTACGGATGCATTCATTCTTATTCTGGTTTCGGGCATTACTGTATTTTTTGACTTGGCTGTCGCCGTGATAGCCGGTGTTATTGTTTCCGCGCTGGTATTTGCCTGGAAGCACGCTCAGCTTATCTATGTGGAAAGCTATATTAACGACGAAGGCAGTAAAGTCTATGAGCTTAGAGGGCCCATATTTTTCGGCTCTGTCTCAAACTTTAAAGAGTTGTTTGACCCTAAAAATGACCCACAGGATGTCATTATTGAATTTCAACGCTCCAGAGTAAGTGATCACTCAGGAATAGAAGCACTGGATGCACTGGCAGAACGTTACCTGGCCCAAGGAAAAACCTTACACCTGCGCCACCTGAGCCCCGAGTGTGTGAAATTGCTGAAACGCGCCAAGGACCTGTGTGAGATAAGTATTCTAGACCCGAGCTATCACGTGGCATCAGACGAGTTGGGCTAGTTTAGTAACAGCACAGCGTAGTACATTAGTGTTAACAGGCCCAAGAAAGCATACTCGTAGCACCGCATAGTAACAGGAGGAAATATCAATGAAAGTTGTAGCCTTTGGCGCAAGCAGCAGTAGCGAATCCATTAACAAAAAGCTCGCAACTTATGCCTCAAGCCTGTTGCAGAACGTAGAGGTAGAAATACTCGACCTGAATGATTTTGAGCTCCCCTTGTTCAGCGTGGATAAAGAAAAAGAGCTGGGACAGGCAGAAGCGGCACAAGCTTTTCTGACAAAAATCGAAAGCGCAGACCTGCTAATTATTTCCTTCGCTGAACACAATGGTACTTATACGGCAGCCTACAAAAATCTATACGACTGGGTTTCACGTATTAAGCAAAAAGTATTCGAAGATAAAAAAGTACTATTACTCGCAAGCTCTCCAGGCCCCGGAGGTGCTAAAAACGTACTGGCTTCAGCAGCAAGGTCCCTGCCCCACTTTGGCGCCGAAATAATTGGCCAGCTTTCTATCCCCAAGTTTTTTGATAATTTCGATACCGAGAAAAATCTACTCTCAAACAAAGAGCTAAAAGATCAACTTCTGCAGCTGATATCCCACGTAGAATAAGCTCGCGCTCTGCAGTGGGCGCACCACAGGTGGTCAAACAAATCCCGTAGAGACAGCGATCCACAGACAAAGAAAAACCGCCACGAAGGCGGTTTTTTTATGCCGCTCTCACATTAGCGCTCAGCGCAAAAACCCACAGAGCTATTGCTTTCTCCGGCCGCGAGGCTTGCATTCCAGCTTACACCTTTTACCGTTAAGCTGGTTCCCGTTTGCGTCCACTCGCCGTTCCATAAGTTATTGATTTCGCCTTCAATCACTACACTCACGTTCCAGCTTACCGGAGCAGAGCCAGTGTTTTCCAGCTCTAAGCTTGCGCAGTAGCCTGCTCCCCAGTCGTTATCAATGACAACTACTGCCTGCACGTCATTTACACCACCAGAAGAGCTGGAGCTTGTGCTGGATGAACTTGAGCTGCTTGAACTGGAAGAACTGCTTGAGGAGCTTGAAGAACTTGAAGAGCTAGAACTACTCGATGAACTGGAACTACTTGTAGAACCACTGGACGAACTGGAACTACTCGATGAGCTACTTGAGCTCGAAGACGATGAGGTAGAGCTACCCGAAGAGCTGCCCGGTTCACTACCCCATACCAGATTACCGCTCTCATCATACATGGTGATGTTGTTGGCGATCTCGTACGTTTCGCTGTTAAGCCCTTCAAAAGAAGGATCATTGCTAAAGTCCCATGCGTCCAAAACATAGTCGCCGATGTATATTTCCATGGTGGCGGTTTTTTCAGAATCGCCTACCGGAGAGAGCGTTGCGGAAATTCCCTCTACGAAATACAGGCCGGGCTCATCTCCCCACTTCTGCAGTGAGAGCTGATTTTTGTTGGAGGAATCGTAATACGCCGACAGGGTTAGATTGTTAACATCGTAACCATTGGCCATTTCATCGCTTAAGTCGAGAAAATAACGGAAGCTGGCATTGGCCACTTCTCTCGGTGGATAAGTTGTTTCATTATTCATCTTGATATTAAGCACCGCGCCGGAAGTATCTCCCGCCGTAGGTGCTCCCACCTTCGCGGTCACGTAAGCCTCGGGAGCCGTACGCTCTTCTGGCTGGGGAAAATTCGCCAAAGGTGTGCCACCATGAATAGCCACCAGACCAGCTAAAGCCCCGGTAAGCCCCGCATTCATGTCCGTTGCTACTTCGGTCATAGGAAAGTCTGCGCGATCAGTAGAATAACTATCGTCGTCTGCCGGGCCACCCGCAATTGCACCATAGAGAATATGACGCGGTATTTCTGGGTCATTAATATCGTTGCGACTACTGCTGTGTGATGAACGGTGGTGTGCGGCTAATTGCCACTTCTCGCCATAACCCACCAAGTAACTTAAATCATGGGGGTTATCGCCCATGATATAGCTAAGCTGATTTGTAGCGAACTCAGCCAGCTGGCTCTGCAAAGCCGGCTGTTTATTCTGCTCGACAAGATAATTCCGGTGAACCAGCGCAACCATCGAGGCCATGGCTGCGGCGCGTGCCGAGGCGAAGCCATCGAGGTAAATCATGCCGCCAGGAGTGTATCTTTTATTATTCAACAACTCGTTAACATAATTATTGGAGTGCAGTTCATAGTCGTAAAAGCCATCGTGACGATCTGCCTCTTGAATCAAGGTGTCCTGCGCATAGTTCGGCATTGCCGCGATGTTTTCCATAAGATAATAAACGGCATTACGAATATCATCCCAGGCCGGATACCAGGCGAAATGGCCGGTGTTTTCTGCAATCAAATTGTAATCTTCTTCGGCTTTATGCAGGTACTCTGCTTTGCCGGTGGCAATATACAGCCAGCCCGCAGCCCAGGGAATTTCATCTTTGGCACCTGAACTCGAGTTGTAGTAGCTCATGGCATAGTTATAGCCACTGTCGTCAACCAAGGAATTTGTGTAGGTTCCAGGGTTGGGATCTTTACCGCCATGATTGAAATCTTTCGTTTGGTAGGCAAAGTCAAAAAGCTGTTCGGCATGTTTCAGCAGTTCCGCGGCATACACGCTGTCTTTTGGATTGTTAACGCTATTTTTTTCAAAAATCAAAGAAGCGATGGTTAAAGCTGCTGCAGTCTGACCTACCAGGTCTGCTCCGGGATTTTCCAGGCTCAATTTCAGCGCGGGCCGGTATTTATCTGCCCCATGTAAGCGCTTGAGCTCGAGTGCCTGGGTTTCTGGCGCGGCCCACAAAGAATGGTCAATTTCGCCGTTACCTACTTGAGCGTAAAACTCATTTTCCCCAACATGCGCTTTAACGAAATAGTCACTAACCCAACGAAGGTTGTCCAAGGCATATTCCAGCTGGCCAGAACTTTCATAGGCATCCCAAAACTCAAGAATGCCCCACGCCATTACACTGGCCGAGAATGCCATGGGTAAACCGAATTTAACGTGGTCACCGGCGTCATGCCAGCCGCCTGTTAAATCCAGATTAATTAACTCCCCATACTGGTTGTATTTACCATCATCCAGGTAGGAGTCACCACGCCATTCAACGCGATTGGGCATAAAACCATCGTGCAGGTCATTGGCCAAATAATTGTTATCTTCATCTGGCAAAGGGCCGGATCGCTGGGTTTCATAAAAATAGATGGATTTTTGCAATGCTTCTGCATAGTTGTGTTCAGCCGCACCCGCTGGTATGGCGCTAAACGCACCAATGGCTAAAGCCAGCGGTATTGTGTATTTAAATTTTTGAGACATAGTCTCCTCCTTTATAGTCGCTCGGAGCAGCCCCCGTAACCAGGAGCCTGCAATGGCATTTATTATTGAGATGTATGTGGAGCTAGCGTTGTCTTCGAGAAAGAAACAAATCGAAAACGAGAAAGGAGCGTAAAGTATGAGAGGCTCATATAAAAATTAAAAAATTTTTCTTTTATAAGCAGCTCACTAAACTATTTGATTTCGATTAAAAGTTTTGTCGTATAATTAAAACAGAGCGCAGCCTGTTAAAAGCATAAATGCTGGTGATATGTGATAATCGCCTGCTTCTTTTCTACCATCTATCTAAAAAATTCATTAGCGAGCGCCACAGCAAAATCATCCACATCAATACCGATACGGAAAGCACTCGCGACAAAAATGGCTTTTTGTGAAATTGTTCAAGGTATTTTCAAAATTGATTGCGACTCCAATCAGAAAACATTTACGAAACCAGAGAAAATATGGCGCAGACTTGCGCCAAGAATGGAATTAGCTAACAAGTTAATTTCAATGGATTGAGACTAAACTCACCAGAGGACTATGGATACCTTGATAAGTGGCTTAGCCGGGGCTTAGCACGCGGGCTCATGCGCCATCATTCCCGGCTTGGCAAACCAGTAGCCGTTGCAACTGGGCTCCAGCATACTCTCATCAAGCAGCAAGATTTCTTCATTGCTACCATTGATGACCTTATGAAAGCGTTCCACCACCGCTCTCATGTTCTCAGCCTGTGGGCTTAGGCGCATAACATCAACACCCAGCGCTGCCATATGGCGCCATTCAGATAAGAGGTTGTAGCATGCTGCCGACTGCGTTTGAATGCCATTTATTGTAAACAATTGCTGTTCTTCTTGAGAACGCAATAATAAACCCTCCGGGTAGTCTATGCAGGCTAGTTCACACTTGTCTTTGGGGCGGTTTTTTGCGCGGGAGGTAAAACATCTTGCCGAGTGTGCTAAAGGTAATTTGCCATAGCAAAATACTTCAGTTTCTAGATTGTCTGAAATACCCATTTTTTCTGCGTCTTGCAGAATACCCCTTAGCGCTTCAGCACCTAACTCCACCGGCAGCACCCAGCGCTTCATTCCCTTCTTATGCATTAACGCTAAGCTATGAGCGTTGTAGATATTAATACCTGACCCGCAAATAAACGGCAAATTTAACTCAGTGAGTAGCTGCACTGCGGCCATGTCATTGGCTTCCACCAAAAAACGGTTGTTAGCGCAGATTTTTTTTAAGCTTTGCAATTCTGAGCGCGCGGAAATGAGTGCTAGCGAACTAAGGACAACTTCTTTACCCTGCGCAGCCATACTCTCAGCAATGTCCAGCCAATCGTGCAAGTGCAACTCTTTGCGCTTTGAGCATACAGTTTCCCCCATATACACGATAGGGAGTTCGCTCTTTTTAAAGCTATCATAAAAGTCGAAAACTTTTTGTCGTGTCCAGTAGTAAAGTATGGGGCCGAGCGCAATTTTCATGAAGAATTTCTACCAACTTATCGCTAATTATCTACTGCCAGGGGCGGGAGTATGGCCCCAAGCTCGTCTGCTGACCTTCTGAAACTTTATCGAGTTGCTCAAGCCATTGGGGAGATACAGAAAAACGCTCGCCATTTTGTTTGAAAGCATCCAAGGCCTCGCGCCATACGCGCACCACCTGCTCTACATAAGCAGGGCTACGCTGCCGGCCTTCAATTTTTATCGCTTTAATGCCCATGCGCGCCAGCTGGGGAATAATTTCCAATGTGCTCAAGCTGGTTGGCTGCTCCAGCGCATGATAGGTATTTTCGTCCACCTTGAACCGGCCTTTACATAAGGTGGGATAACTGGCGTTTTCTTTATGTTGATATTCATCGATTAATACATTGTTTAAGCGCGAACGCCTGCTGTTGGCGCTCTCTTCCCAACGAACGTGCTTGGCCGGGGAACAAACACCACAAGTATTAGGTGACTCCCCGGTGATATAACTGGATAAAACGCAGCGACCCTCTACCATAATGCACAGGCTGCCAAATCCGAACACCTCCAGATCCACAGGGCTTTTTTCGCAAAGTTGCTCCACCTGCTTTGTGGCAAGAACTCTGGGCAAAACCGCACGCTTTATATCAAACTCTTCTTTATAAAATTTAAGCGATGCCGCGTTGGTAGAAGAGCCCTGAACCGACAAGTGAATATTTTGCTGCGGGTATTTTTCTTTTACATAAGTCATCAGCCCCATATCGGCGATAATGAGCGCATCGGCCCCCAATTCAACAGCCCTATCAACCGCAGCCTGCCAACGAGACCAACCGGTGGGCTGCGGGTAGGTATTAATGGCTACGTAGAGTTTTACACCTGAGTCACGCGCCAGAGCCAATGCTTTTTGTGCCTGTCTGTCGTTAAAATTTAGCCCGGTAAAATGCCGTGCGTTGGTGTCGTCTTTAAAACCGACATAAATTGCATTTGCTCCAGCATTAAGTGCAGCTTTAAAGGCAGGCAGGCTACCTGCAGGACATACAAGCTCCATAGCAATCAACGAGCTCCAGAAGGCATTAAATATGGATAGAGCGTCTCTGTAATTGAAAGCCCTTTACGGATCGCCCCAGGCAATTCTTCCAGATCAACGGAATCAATGAGGTTTTTAACTGCCAGGCCCAGCTCTGTATCTCCCTGAATACAAATGCGGCGCTGAAAAAAGAGCGTATCAGGGTCTTCCTTACGCAGAGCGAGGGTAACGAACTCATCTAAATCTCCGCGTATTTCCACGTCATATTCCCCGCGTGGCAGGACCTGAAGCGATGAATTCCAGCCAATAAAAATAGATTCATTCAAATCGCTAAGGTTTAAAACAATTACCTTACCCTTTAAGAACTCCAGGTCGCCATCGTCAATAACTTGCTTGAAGGCGCGGTTTAACACCTCTTCTATTATTTTCTTCTTTAAGCGGAAAGGTATAAGCTTGTGTATTCGCGCAAGTACGGGCTTGCCGATTAAATTATGTGTTTTAGATAGCGAGCGTGTTAGCAGGGTCATAACTGGCATGATTTTCGATTTTTCGATATTAAGTTTGAGCAGCTTAGCTGTGGAACCATAACGCTATCAGCCGTGCGGAGATTTGATCTAGGGCCGGTTAACACTGATTTTTAGTGCTAACCAGCCCTGGTAGAGGAAGCAGACCGCACTCAAACGTGCAGGCCACAATTCTATGGCCCGTAAAAATGCCATCCAGAGTAAACCAATGTTATGAAATGCCTGAGCATTCGCATCAACCCCAAGTCAGATCTCGGCAACCAGCTGGAGCGTTTTGTCGAACTGAGCAAATCACTCGGCCGCTACCCGGAGATAGATTATGAGGACAATGGCATCGTCTACCTGAACTATTTTTCCGAGCGACTACCCGAGTTATGGCGAGATCTAAGAGAAGGTATATTTGAACACACGGAAATTGGCACTTGGGTGAGAGCCGTGTGCGAAGTAGTTTGCGAGGGCGAAGCCGGGTGGCATGAGGCACTGCTGCTTTATCATTACGATAAAAACGAACAACTCGATTCTCTCGATTAGCCACCTTACGGTATCACTCGGCAACAATAACAATACACTGTTTATTGCCTCAGGCTACTCACACACTTTTAACAACGATGCGAGAAATTATGGTTTGGAATGTCTACTTATCCGGTGAAATACACAGCGATTGGCGAACGCAAATTATGCAACAAAGCCAGGAACTGGACCTCCCCATAAACTTCAGCTCCGCGGTTATCGACCACCAGGCCAGTGATGCAGCGGGGGATATGCTGGGCGAAGAAAGCAATGCGTACTGGCGCGACCACAAAAGTGCCAAAGTGAATGCCATTCGCACCCGAAAACTGCTCTCTGAATGCGACCTCGCAATAATTCGATTTGGCCCTCAGTACAAGCAATGGAACGCCGCTTTCGAGGCCGGATATTGCTGTGCACTGGACATCCCCTATATCACCCTGCACGACGAACCGCTGGTTCACCCCCTTAAAGAGGTGGATGCGGGCGCTCTGGCCTGGGGGAAAAGCGTTAATGAGGTTCTAGCAGTGTTACAGTATGTGGTGCGTGATGCCTAGGGCCTGTTAACAGTACCAGGCTCAATGTAGTTACTTTGCCCTGAGCGCCCGCTATGATTGCTTCACCCTGTATGGACCAACAGATTATCCAATAAGACATGCTCCAGTTTTATAAAAAAGCCTTTGTGATAATCATCGCCCTGATTATTGCCTCTTTGTTTTGCGGCATCATTTCCCTAGAACGCGCGTTTCTCAAGGACAGCTTACTGCCGGCCAACAAAAGCGATTTTATCTGGCACACGCATACAGAAACCGATGCGACCAATAACGGACAGTCCTCTCTATCGGTAAACGACGACCAAAGCAGTATCGACTTTGATTTCAGTATTTCCAACAAAGCTGAATACCCCTACATAAGCTTCGCCTTAGCACTGGAAAGCCCAAAGGGGGATAGACATGTCGATCTTTCGCGCTATCAATCTCTCTCCTTTAGCGCTCGCTGTAAGCCGAATAACGTTATCTGGCTGGGCCTCTTTACCTTCGAGGATGGCATTACCCAGGCCACTAATCTCACCACCTACCGCCTCCCTTCCACCTATTTTTCCTGCAGCAATGGTTGGCGCAAAGTCCAGGTTGACTTAACGCGCCTGGAAACACCCCAGTGGTGGTACAGCAAGTATCAAGTCGACCTCTCCAAGCAGGCTTATCGCATCGACCGGGTGGCGCGCATCGCCTTCGGTTCATCACAGCAAAGCCCTTTTGATACACCCTCCAATCTGCAAATTAACGCACTTAACCTGCACGGGCACGACTGGCGCTACTTATACGGGTTTGCCGCGCTAATGTTGGTGTTATGGGGCGGCTACGTTTTTTGGTTTGCTCGAGAACATACCCAGTCTCTGGTGCGGGAGCTGACAGAGAAGCTTCACAAAGACCGACCGCTGGTTGCCTATCAGCAGCTGTCTATAGAACCTCGGCGAGACAAAGACACAAGCACTATATTGCGCTTCATGGCCACAGAATATGCCGACCCGGAACTGAACCTCGATACCGCGGTATTGAAAATGGGGCTTAGCCGCACCAAGATTAACGAGATCCTAAAGCAGCAGTTGGGCTACACCTTCACGGCTTACTTGAACAAATTACGCTTAACGGAAGCCGCCAGGCTGCTATCGGCCAATGATGAGGTGATAGTGGCTGAAATCGCCTACTCGGTGGGCTACCGAAATGTCACCTACTTCAATAAGCTTTTCAAAACCGAATACGCTTGCACGCCAAGAATCTTCAGGAAAACCTATAAGCAGAACAAGGCCAGTTGACAAAAGCTATATTTCAACTTCAACTTTTCCAAAAATCTTTTCAACTTTCTGCGTCTAAGTAGTGTTTAACGCAAAAACGCTATGCCGTAAATTTTCCCTTGAGCGTTGTGCTTTACCATAAAGCTCAACCATGAAAGTAAGCAGCAGAAGCATGACGAGTAAAAATAATAAAAACCCAATTTCCAGATACATCTATCTACTTTGTGTTTTAGGCACCTTATCTTTCTGCGCAAGTTGCGGTGGCGGCGGCAGTTCAGCAGGCGGAGGCGTGGTATCCGGTTCTTCGAGCAGCTCTTCAAGTTCTTCCAGCTCGTCAAGTTCCTCCAGTAGCAGCTCAACAAACTCGTCATCGGGCGGCAGCACGAGCTACCCCGATTACAACACCGACCCCATCGCTCCAGACAACTCAGGGATGAACAGCACCGCAGCGCAAATGGCCGAGCGCATGAGTCTTGGCTGGAATATTGGCAATACCCTGGAAGCCATAGGAGGGGAAACTGCCTGGAACAACCCTCAAGTGAGCAACGAACTCATCCAGCTGGTAAAGGCCAGTGGCTTTGACGCCATACGGATTCCAGTGTCGTGGAACCAGCATGCAAACCCGGATACAGCGGAGATCAATGCCAGCTGGATGGAACGAGTCGAACAAGTGGTTCAGTACTGTATCGACAATGACTTACCCGTAATTCTGAATATTCACTGGGATGGCGGTTGGCTGGAAGACAAGGTCACCCTCGAGCATCAAGAGCAAGTGAATGCCAGGCAGAAAGCCTTTTGGCAGCAAATCGCTACTCACCTGCGAGATTTTGATGAACGCTTAATGTTTGCCAGCGCCAATGAACCCGCCGTTGAGGGCAGCGCACAGCAGGCAGTACTGATGTCGTATCACCAAACCTTTATTGACGCTGTGCGTTCAACCGGGGGTAAAAACGCCTATCGAATTCTGGTGGTACAGGGGCCGGTAACCGATATCGAGAAAACCAGCGAACTTTGGAAGCAGATGCCGGTGGACACTCTGGAAGAGCGCTTGATGATGGAGCTGCACTTCTACACTCCTTACCAGTTCACGCTCATGACAAAGGATGAGGGCTGGGGCAAGCAGTTTTACTATTGGGGAGAAGGCAACCACTCCCCTTCCGACACCGAGCGCAATCCCACCTGGGGAGAGGAAGCAGACGTAGCGCGCCTGTTTGCCATGGTGAAAACACAATTTATAGACGAGGGCATACCTGTTGTTATCGGGGAGTTTGCTGCAATACGCAGAGATAGCCTCAGCGGCGAAGCGCTGCAGCTGCACCGCCAATCCAGAGCGGACTACCTGAAGTACGTGGTACAACAGTGCAGAAATAATGGCCTTGTGCCTTTTTACTGGGACACCGGAGGTCTGGACAACCAGAGCTCCGGGCTTTTCGATAGAAGGAATTACACAGTGTTTGATCAGCAAGCACTAGATGCCCTCTTGGAGGGGGCGTCGCCATAAACAGCAACACAATAATCAATAATAACGTTTAACATTCATCGAGGATGACAAATCATGACAAGCACAACGCGGAGTCGTATTCTTCGCGCACCTGTTGTAATGGGTGTGTACTTACTGACTCTATTATTTTCTCTTCAGGCTCACGCGCTAAAGTGTGAGTACACGACTTCAAACGATTGGGGCAGCGGCTTTACAGCAAGTATTACCGTAACCAACGATGGCTCATCCAGCATTACAGGCTGGGAAGTAAGCTGGCAACAAAACGGCGGCTCTGCCATCACAAGCTCCTGGAACGCGCAGATATCCGGAGACAACCCCTACACAGCCGCAGACATAGGCTGGAACGGAAACCTTGCTCCAGGCAATTCAGCCAGCTTTGGTATGCAGGGCAATGGCAACGATTCAACGGGAACTATCCTTGCTTGTGTCGCTGATGGGGAGAGCAATACCTCTTCCAGCTCCAGCTCATCCTCTAGCTCAAGCAGCTCGTCTTCGAGCTCATCGTCTACTTCCTCGTCTTCCAGTTCGAGCAGCTCTTCATCCAGCTCTTCATCCAGCTCTTCAAGCTCATCGTCTAGCTCAAGCTCTTCCAGTTCCAGCACTGGCGGCAGCGGCAGCTGCGCAGGTGTAAACGTGTATCCAAACTGGACCGCGCAAGACTGGGCTGGTGGCGAAAACAACCATGCTGAATCAGGCGACCGTATGGTTTACCAGGACACCTTGTACCAGGCCAACTGGTACACCAACAGTGTGCCCGGTAGCGACTACTCATGGACCAGCCTGGGCAGCTGCGATGGATCTACCAGCTCGTCGAGTTCAAGCAGCTCCTCATCCAGCTCAAACAGCAGTTCTAGCAGTAGTTCCTCCAGTTCGAGTTCGAGTTCAAGTTCGAGTTCGAGTTCGAGTTCGAGCAGTTCAGGTAGCAGCGGAACATACCCGGACTACAACACCAACCCTATCGCACCCGATATGACCGGCATGAGCAGCAACGCAGCGCAACTGGCAAGCACCATTACGCTGGGCTGGAACATTGGTAATACCATGGAGGCCCTCGGCGGCGAGACAGCATGGGGCAACCCCATGATCTCTGAGGAACTAATCACATTGGTTAAAAACAGTGGCTTCGACTCCATCCGCCTGCCAGTGGCCTGGAATGATCACGCCGACCAAGGTACAGCAAAAATCGACGATGCCTGGCTGAACCGTGTAAAAGAGGTGATTCAACTGTGCATAGACAAGGGCCTAACGGTGCAGGTCAATATTCACTGGGACGGCGGCTGGCTGGAAAACAATATCAACCCCGGCTCTCAAGCGGCAGTGAACGAAAAACAAGTGGCCTTTTGGCAGCAGATCGCCACTCACTTGCGTGATTTCGACCAGCGCCTGATGTTTGCCAGCGCCAACGAGCCCAATGTTGACGACGCCACACAGATGAGTGTTCTTAACTCTTACCATCAATCCTTCGTTGACGCCGTGCGCTCTACAGGAGGCAAAAACGCCTACCGAGTACTGATCATTCAAGGACCGAGCACCGACATTGAGAAGACCAACGAACTCATGCATCAACTGCCGGTAGATACCATTCAGGGACGCCTGATGGCTGAAGTGCATTTCTACTCGCCTTATCAGTTCACTTTGATGCAAGCGGATGAATGGTGGGGTAACCAGTTCTTCTACTGGGGCGAAGGTAACCACTCCACAACAGACACCAGCCACAACCCCACCTGGGGAGAAGAGGACTGGATAGACGAGATGTTTGGTTTAATGAAATCGCAGTTCGTTGATAAAGGTATACCGGTGGTGCTTGGAGAATACGGCGCTATGCGTCGCACCGAGCAGCTCTCAGGTGCCGATCTGGACCTCCACCTGCGTTCACGTGCCGCCTGGCATAAGCACGTAACCGAGTCTGCACTTGCCCACGGCCTGCTGCCTTACTTCTGGGATAACGGCGGAACCGACGCAAATGCTTTTGGCATTTTCGACAGGAATTCCAATACTGTATTTGATACACAAACTATGGAAGCGCTTAAAGAAGGCGCTGGTAAGTAAGTAATAACTTTTGCTGTACCCGGCGGGCGCTTGCCCACCGGGTACAGCTTTTTAACACTTCCCCTGAGCAACTATTAACTTCACCTAAAACAACACTCTAAATTCCAGCCATTGCTGTTGGTAGCCCTTAATATTCCCACCATCTAAGTTCGAATCGAGGGTGCCGTCTGTTTGTCGTTGCAGAAAAATGCTGCCTTCACACGCTGAATCCGTATCAATCTGAGCGCTATCTGGCTGATCAGCCACATCGCTGAACCGGAAAGACATTTCACCGATATCACTCGTCTCCTCTTCATCGAAAAAACTAACGGTTGAATCGGGCGATGCCGTGGAGTCACAGTTGAGGCCAACATTAACCGCGATTCTACCCGTGTAGTTTTCGTCCCAACGCACAACTATCCTTTCCTCTGCGGCAACGGTTTCGACACGGTCGCTATCGTGGGAGCTGATATTTATGCGGGGAGGCAGGTTTACTGTACTTTGCGGTGCATCGGGGTCGTTTGCCCGGGTCAAGCTGAGCTGAACTGAGGCGTCACTCTCATTCTCATCAAACTCGCCAACATAAGAATCATAAGTGCCAAACAACTGAGGCTCCCGCTCGAGGCTTATGCTCTCTCCAAAGGCTGTGGCTGTGAAAGCATCCCCAGACGACAATTCGATGTCCGAACCGTTCGGCCCCCCTACCGTGAGCCGGGCATCTACATGTGTTTCATTTCCCCGGCCATAAATTCTAAAGGTTGCGTGAATTCCTTCTGTTTTCACATCGCTGGAATCAACACTTCCACCACCGCAGGCAGCGACGAGCAGGGTGGCAAAACACAATACGAGATATTTCATGGCTTCCTTCCTAAGGTTATCAAAACAGTGAAAAGCTACAGTCTACAGGAGCTCGCTTAAACTCATGCCCAGAAAAATGTTGCAGACTGTTAAGGTAAAGCCGCTCCAGGTTCTATTAATACAGGCTAAAACCAGCCAGTTTAAAGGAAACATGATCCACATCAAATGATAATGCTATTGAGAATGGTTTACATTGCCGTATAATGCCGCCAAATGCGATCCGTTACCATTATCAAAGGAGTTCCAATGAAAACCCTAGCGTGCCTTTCAGCTCTAGCCTTGGCCGCAGCAAGCCACACCACTTATGCAGAGCCCACAAATACCGAACTATTAGAGCTGATCAAAAAGCAACAGGCCGAGATTGACGAACTCAAACAAGAGCAGGAAGAAACCGACAAGAAGGTTGAAGCAACTGCCGATGCATTGGAAACAGGGTCAAGCACGGCAGGCAGTAAGAGCAATGAATGGGCAAGCAAGACAAAAATTGGCGGCTACGGCGAACACCATTACAACAACTTTAAAAATGGCGACGATCAAATCGATGCGCACCGCTTCGTTCTTTATATTTCCCACGAATTCACGGACAAAATTCGTTTTTTCTCCGAGCTAGAACTGGAACACGGCCTTGCTGGTGATGGTAAGCCCGGGGAAATTGAATTGGAGCAAGCCTTTATTCAGTGGGATTTTGCCGAAAACACCAGTCTAGTGGCCGGTCAGTACTTAATTCCTGTCGGCATTTTGAACGAAACTCACGAGCCAGACACCTTTTTCGGGGTTGAACGCAACGCCGTAGAGAAAAATATAATCCCTACCACCTGGTGGGAAACTGGCGCACTGATTCACGGCCAATACGAAAGCGGGCTCAGTTATGATGTTGCCTTCCACAGCGGCCTGGAAAATGACAGCGCCAATATTCGCAGCGGCCGACAGAAGTCAGCCAAGGCCATTGCAAATGATTTCGCCTACACTGGCCGAGTTAAATATCGCGGAATCAGAGGCCTTGAGTTAAGCGCCACCTACCAGTACCAGGAAAATATGTCTCAGGGTGAGTTTGAGCAAGCCTCCGCGAATCTTTTTGAAACCCATGCAATCTATGAAATCAAAGGTTTTGAGCTGCGCGCGCTGTACGCAGAATGGAGCCTGGATGGTGAAGAAGCGAAAGACCTTGGCAGAGATAAGCAGCAAGGCTACTACCTGGAGCCCTCATACACGTTTAACGAGAAAATAGGGCTGTTTGCACGCTATAGTAATTGGAATAACAGTGTAAACGCAGAGGGTAGCGAAGATTCAGAGGCCATTGATGTGGGCTTGAACTTCTGGCTACACCCACAGGTAGTGTTCAAGTTTGATTATTCTCAGGGTCAAGGGGCAAACGATCAAGACAGCCTTAACCTTGGCCTGGGTTGGTCCTTCTAAGGCGATGTCTCGAATATTACTTCTTTTGGTTTGCTTAATGGCTTGGCCAATACAGGCCGAGCCAGAGTCGCCTTTCCCGGGAGTCGTGTTCGAGCCACTGGATACTTCAATTCAGACCTTATGGCTCAATGCTGAGCTGAAACAAATCATCGCCGAAAACTTTAATTACAGCTTTCCCGGTATTCGAGTGCGCTACTGGAGAACCCAGAACAGCAGCGCATGGGTTCTGGATGAAGTGGGCAAGGAGCAGCCGATCACCATTGGTATTGCTATCACCGATGGAAAAATTGACCGCATAGAGGTACTTGAATACCGTGAAAGCCGCGGCGGTGAAATTCAATTCCCCTTCTTCCGAGAGCAGTTCCTCGGCGCAGAACTCAGCGGCAAAAAGAAAAAAACCCAGCTAAACCAAGATATCGATGGCATAACAGGAGCAACTCTTTCTGTTAATGCGATGAAAAAAGTTGCAAAAGTTGCGCTTTTTCTGCATAAACACGCGCTCGCCCATTAAAAAAGCATGGTTTAGCAGGTTTCAATGTCCAAGAGTCGCACCAGGCGCTGGTTTCAGCGCTGGCATCGCCGTGTGGGTATCTTCAGCGCACTTATCTTACTGTTGCTCACCTTCACGGGTTTTCTGTTAAACCACAGTAATGATTTCGGTTTAGATCATAAAAAACTCACTCGCTCGCAGGCCGCCGTATTTTATCTTGAGCAGAGCACACCCACTCTTGGTAGTTACCTTCCTCAGGGCTGGATATACCAGCTGGACAAACAAATCCTTCTCAATAGCCAGGCTCTGCAAACCTGTGAATCCAACTTTGTCGGCGCAGTTTGGATTGAGCAAACCTTGTACATTGCTTGTGAAGAGACCCTTCATGTATTGGATAAAGAGCTGAGACTAATTGAAAGCTTAAACGCGAGACTCGCTTACCCTGCCCCCGTCTATGCCCTTACCGATTGTGGAAAACTCTGCTTAAAATCGGCGCAGCAAAACTGGCTCTATGATTTTCACTCAGGCAGTTTCAAAAAAACAGCGCTCGCGCCGAGTTGGCATACTTTGAAAAAGCTGCCGGAAGAACTTACTGCTGCAGCCCCAAGCGCATTCAGTTGGGAGCGATTGATACTGGATATTCACGCGGGGCGCTTTCTCGGCGCGATGGGTGTGTGGATTTTAGATTTTTTTGTGCTGCTGTTTTTTGTTCTTTCTATCAGCGGTATCTACCTTTGGTGGAAGAAAGAAAATAGAAACAAGAAAAGGCGCAATGACATAAAACAGGGCTGACATAACAGGGCAGTTACTCCGGTATCAGCTCGACCCAACGCCACTGATGGCTTTCACTCTGTGCTAACATTTTCGCTACGGCAGGAATAACACGCTCAAAACTCTCGGCCAATAGCCAGGGTGGGTTAAGGGCAATCAAGCCGGAGCCTGTCATTCCCTTCGCTTCATCAGCGGCTACACACAACTCAAATAACTGCACATTTCGCATTGCGGTTTTTTTAATCTCCCGCTCCATCGCAGAAATAAAACTCCGATCCACCACTGGATACCACAACAGCGCCATCACCTGAGGCATTTTTTGATACGCCTTGGCAAGTATTTGTACCACTGTTTGATAATCCGATTTTATTTCATAGGAAGGGTCAATGAGCACCAGCGCCCGGCGGCTTTTAGTGGGGAGTAAACTTAACAAGCCTTGAAAACCGTCTTGCTGTTTAACATAAGTCTTGCGCTGTGTTTGACAATGGCGCTGCAGTTCTTGCAGCGTTTGCGGGTGTAATTCAAACAACCAGGAATGATCACCCTCTCGCAATAAGCGATTAACTAACTCTGGCGACCCCGGGTAACGCGCCTGCGCCAAGTCTTTGGCAACAAGGGCGTGATATTCTTCAAAGCCCTTTAGGTTGGGCCAATCGAGCTTGAGCACCCCCGCCCGACTTTCTCCGGTCTTTAGTGCTTCCACAGAATTCAAGCCATACATACCGGCACCAGCGTGAGTGTCGATATAATCAAAAGGTTTATCTTTTTTCTGTAAGTATTTTACGCATTCAATGAGCAGCCAGTGTTTTAAAACATCAGCGTGATTGCCTGCGTGGTATTGGTGCTGGTAACTGAGCATAATAATCTAGCCTGCTATCGGTCTTAAGCGCTTTAGAAAAATCGGTGAGACGGTATAACGAAGAAATCCAAACAACAGGAGGGGCTTACCAAGCCTGTGAGCCTCGTTAAGGCCCACAGCTAAATGAAGAAAAAACTAGAAAGAGAAAGCCTGGCGAGCAATTAACTTCCACTGCCCACCGGCTTTCAACCATACCAACAGATTTTTAATTTCCAAGCTGCCGGTTTTTCCGTTTTTATTGGTCTCAGCCTTAAAAGTATGACGAACGATGGCGTTGTCGCCAACGATTTCTGTAGTCTGGTCTTCTATCACAATCGACACGAACTGCGTTGCGCCCTCGCTGACAACATTGCCCACAAACGCGTCTTGAGATTCTATCTTGCCTTTGGAGTGACCATAACTCAAACCCTCTGACGTAAGAGCCTTCAGCTGTTCTGCATCTCGCTGAACCAAGGCATCGTTTAATTGATTTACGCAATTGTTTACTTGCTGGATGAGTTCACTAGTCATATCACTGGCCTCTAATGGTAAGTTTGTCTTTGAATGTGAAGAAGAACTGCGCTAGTTCACATACTCGAAAGGAGGTGAGGCGAGGATAATACTCTTGAAAAAGTCACCGCACAAACGGCTTGAGCAGGCAAAATTTACCTACATCAAAAAGCGGGGTTGTATACAGCTATACCAAGTGAAAACAGCATGGATTTCAATTTTCGAGCTCAATCACTTAGAGGCTCTGAATTTTTCCTAGCAGGCGCTTTTGAGCGTCAGTTTTAACAAGGGAGTTGTACACCGGCTGCATCTTCTGCTGAAAAGCGCTTTTATCAACATCTTTTATAATGGTCACGCCAGCTCGCATACTATTTTCCAGAGCGGCTTTTTCACTTTCATTCCAGTAGCGACGCATTACCGGTACCGATTCCCGCGCGCATTGGGCAATCAACTTCTGATCCTCTGCCGCGATTTTATCCCAGCGTTTTTTCGAGAAAATGACTAACTCTGGCACCATCGCGTGCTCGGTATAGGAGAAGTGATCAAAGGCTTGATGCTGCTGGTAAGCATCAAAGGTTGGAATGTTGTTTTCTGCGGCATCTATAAGCCCTGTTTTTTTGGCGTTAATCAATTCGTTCATACCCATTTTTATGCCTTCGGCACCCATGGCTTGTGCCACCGCTACCCACATATCGGAAGGCATCACTCGCAAGCGCATACCCTGAGTATCGGCAGGGGATCTCACCGGCTTACTGGCATATATGGATCTCGCACCACTGTCATAGAAGGCCAGGCCAACCAAGCCAACTGACTGGCAGGCATCAAGAATTTCCTTGCCACAATCACCATCTGTCACCCGATGCATATGGTCGGTTGAACTAAACAGGAAGGGTAGCGATAGCAATACACTCTCGGGCACCTCGGCGTTTAGCAGGGAGGGGTTCGCACGCATCATATCCACACTGCCACGGCGCAGTTTTTCGAATACTTCAGCGTCGTTGCCCAGTACACCGTCATTGCATATTTCCAACTGAATACGCCCGTGACTGCGCTCTTTCAAGAGCTCAGACATATGAGACAGCGCTCGAATGGCGGGGTGGTCGGGGCCATGCATATCGGCAACGCGCAATTCCACTAACTGCTTGTCCTTGTCGATGTAGGTAATGCTGGAAAGGGTTTCGTTGATAGCGAGGGCATTGGTACCTATGCGCCCTATAGAGCGGGCAGAGGCCGTTGCAGCACTGGAATTCTGTTCACTCATCTGTGAAATTTGGGCAATTTTAGCCAACACGTCCTGACTGGCCGCCTGCTGCAGCTGTATGGACTCCACAATACTTTCAACCGCCTGGGCTGCAGTTACCGTGCCGGTGTTAATTTGGTCGATAGATACCCCGGCCCGCTGGGCGTGCTCCACTCCCAGGTTAACCTCTTTCTCGGTTGCCTCCATACTGCCCACCGCATTGGATGCATTGTCCTGCATACGGCTGACGATTTTACTGATTTCCTGGGTAGACTCCGCCGAGCGCTGTGCCAGGTTTCGCACCTCGTCGGCAACCACCGCAAACCCGCGCCCCTGCTCACCAGCGCGAGCAGCCTCGATGGCAGCATTGAGGGCAAGTAAATTTGTTTGATCGGCGATCTGGTGAATAACCACCGCCATTTCTGCAATACTGTTACAGTCTTCACGCAGGGCATGAATGCTCGAAGAGGCCTGCTCAACCGTTTTAGACACACGCTGAATACTGTCCACGGTATTGTGGATGTCCACGGTGCCAAGCTCCGACACTTCACGGGTTTCGCGGGTATGGCTGCGCGCAGCTTCACTCTCATGAGCTACGGTAGCAATACCATGAACCATCTCATCAATTGACTGATTCATATGCTGGGAAGCATCACTTTGCAGCTGAGAGTTACGGGCAATGTTCCTGGCGGAAGTATCGATTTCGTCCAGGGTGCCCACCAAGCCTTTGGCGTCACTGGATATACTTTCGAAGCAGCCCTTAAGGCTCTTAAATAATTGGTCCTGATACCGCAGAACAGCAGCAAATTCGTCGTCACCAGCAGCGTGAAAGCGCTGCGTTAAATCCAGTGCGCCTTTAGCTTTGGAGAGCTGCTCTTGCATGTCGTTTAGAGGCTGCACCAAAGCGCGCCACAAGCCCAGCCCCAACAACAATGTAAGCGCGAATAAGCCGAGCCCGGTGAACAGGATTAGGTTGCGATAGCCCCCGGATTCCATTCCCAAAAGCACGAATAGAAGCGGTATAAGACTGGACAGTGTACCGACGATGACCAGAAACAGAGTGCGTTGGCTGATGCTCAATGAAGCCTCCCTCGATGCTGCAAAGATGAAATATGGCACCTGATGCCTACTCTGAGCATAGCAGCCACAGTGAAACTTGCCTTGCCAAGCCCAAGCGAATGGCAGCGTACAGGGCAGAAATGGCCTAGCCTTGGGCTTAATCAAATAGATAAAAATAGGGGTTTTGAGCAGAAAGCATTTGAACGTACACTACTGTCGCTAAAATCAACTCTTCACTGACACAATAAACGAGAAGTAGAAGTATGCTCAGATGTAAAACAATGGTCCTTTTATCCAGCATGCTGGCTCTTGCCGCCTGCGGTGGCGGAGGCTCCGGCGGCACAAATACAAGCCCCGATGTGACCCCAACCAATACACCAAGCGAACAACCAAGCCCCCAACCCACTCCCGAGCAAATCACCCTGAGCATTGAAGAATCCTCCAGTGCTCTGCTCTCCGTGTTCCCGGATTCAGCCTACCAGGGAACCATTAACGGTTACACGGTACTGCAAGGCCTCTCCAACGACACAAGCACAAGCCCGGCAAGCTCCGCGTATCTCAATTACTCAGTAAACGTGGGCACCCGTGGTGACTACCAATTGCGAATTCACTATGCCTTTGGCGGCACAGAGACCAATATTCGCGATAGCTGGGTTTATGTGAACGGCCTCAAGGTACAAATTGATGATGATGAGATCCTCGAGTTTGACTATACCGGCACCAGCGATGGCAAATGGAATACCTATGCCTACACCGCCCCCATAACGATCTCTCTCGACGCCGGCGACAACGATATTCGGCTGGTGGCACTGAACACGCCCGACTACACACGCACCATTACCTTTACACGGGGCAATGTGGGTGCAACAGGCGCAGGCACAATGAAAGGCCTGCCAAACATCGAGTCGCTGGAAATTAGCGGTGAGGCTCCCATCACTGAAGGCACAGGCAGCACGGTGCTTTACACCCTTACTACGGGCATCAAAGATGGCGAGGGAGAGATAAGCCTGTCCCTCGAACAAGATTTCTACCTGCCACAAACCACCGTTACCTTAAACGCTACTGCCGCGCCTGACTTTAAATTCGACGCCTGGACCGGTGACGCACCCTCAACAGACAGCTCATATAGCTTCGTAATGGAGGGCAACCTGAAACTCGAAGCACGCTTTATTCCCAGCGACGCAGCACAACCGGCGGGTTTGATCGGTTTTGGCGCAGTTCAGAGCGACACGGCAATCCCTTACACCCTCACCGGCGGCCACGGCGCCGAACTTACCAGCGTTAGCACACTGAGTGAGCTGAGATCTGCACTGGAGAACGATGGCCCCTTACTGATCAAAGTTTCTGGACACATTGATAACAGCGCGAACCCCAGTGAAAGCCTTAACGTTCCATCCAACACTACCCTATATGGCGACCCGGACAATCAGGGCCATTTACAAAATATCGAGCTGAAGCTTTCCGGAGAGAATTACATTATTCGCAACCTGATTTTGTCTGAAGTCGTTTCTGTAGCCATAAAAGACGACGCAGGTACAACACTGGTGGAAGACGGCTCAGGCAATGATGTTATTAGCATAAACGGCGGCCGCCACGTGTGGATCGACCACTGTGAACTCTACTCCTCACTCAAGCCTGCAGCGCTGTACGATATCGGCGGAGCGAATGACAGTGGCCCGGACAACACAGTGAATGAATATGATGCAAAAGAGTTTTACGATGGCTTAATTGACATTAAAAACAGCGCAGCCTTTATTACCCTCTCCAACAACTATATTCACGATCACTGGAAGGGGATATTAATTGGCTCTAGCGACAACCAGGAAAATGGTGATTCTGCCACGCGCATAACGCTCCATCACAATCATTTCAAAGATATCGTCAGCCGCATTCCCTCGCTGCGCTATGGCAAGGGACACTTTTACAATAATTACGTCCAGGGCACCCTACCAAGCCTGTTTGGAAAAACCGTAAGAGTGGATACAATTTTCAACGTTCGCCAGGGCGCAGAAGCCTTAATCGAAGGAAATTATATTGAAGGCGCCGAAGATACCTTTGGCTATTTCCATAGCGGCGGCTCGACCGGCTTCTGGAATGTTTCCGATAACAGTTTCGTTGATGTTCTAAACCCGGTCGACACCTCAACCGGCGACTACACTGTTCCCTATACCTATAACGCCGAAGCGAGCAGCGGCATAAAAGCTTCGCTACCGCCCACTGTTGGCGTCGGCATTTTAACAAGCACAGACTTACCTTAAGCAATAAACCACCCATAAAGCCGAACTGACACATTCGGCTTTTTTTTGCACACACATTTCACATGGCTTAAACGGCTGTATGGCTCCAACCATAAAAGCTTTATACTTCGCCACGGCCGTTAGCCCGAATTTTGCCCCAGCTGCTGCAATTGTATGGTGTTTTACCGAGAGTGCTCGCACGCACACCGGGAATAGCTAAAACACCTTAAAAACCGGCAAGCATTGTTCTGGCACAGGCCGTTACTTTTAAAACACTTTTTCTTGTCAGCAAACACGGGCCTTGCCAGCAGGTTATCGGCGCGCTGGTGAAATACCCGCTCAGGGGGTGACTATGTTAATCGGACTACTCGAGGACGATAGCGCTCAAGCGCAGCGAATCTCAGGCTTGCTTGAAAAAGAGGGGCATGCAGTTTTACACAGAGATCTGGCCAATAGCTTTGTCTCCGATGTGTTGAGCCAACCTGTAGACCTGATTATTCTCGACTGGGAGCTGCCCGACAAGTCCGGCCTGGAGGTTCTGAAAGGCCTGCGGCAAGAGCTGGAGAGTAAAGTCCCAGTGCTGTTTACCACCCAGCGCGATAGTGAAGAAGATGTGGTTGCTGCCTTACGCGCTGGCGCCGATGATTACCTGGTCAAACCGGTGGGAGAAGCAGAGCTGTTGGCTCGAATCGAAGCTCTAAGCCGGCGCAGCGGTATTAAAAGTGATCGGCCTCTGGAAATCGGCCCGATTACACTGGACAAACAAAACGAACAAATTCTTGTAGACCAACAAGCGGTAAAATTAACCCGTAAAGACTACTTGGTAGCCCTCTGCCTGATAGAGAACCAGGGAAAAGTACTCTCTCGCGAATATTTATTGAAGGAAGTTTGGGGCATTGATTCTCAGCTAGATACCCGAACAGTTGACGTGCATGTTAGCCGCGTACGGCGCAGCTTGAATATAGGCCCGGAGATGGGCTACACCATTCGAACTGTACACGGGCATGGCTACCGCCTGGAAAAAACACCTTAGCCTGTTATTGATTGATTGGAAACAATGATGCTTTATATCAACCAACCCGAACAAAATACCAAATCCGGCCTGGGCCTCAAGTCTCTGTTACTCTTTTTTCTCGCATTATTTAGCGCCGTTCCGGCATCGGCCGAAGATTGGATCTATACCGTTCGCCCCGGTGACACGCTATGGGACTTGTGCCTCGAATACACAACAGAAAAAGGCTGCTGGCAAAAAATTGGCCCCTATAACGAGGTGGATTTTCCTCCCAGCCTGGCGCCGGGCACGCGCATTAAATTCCCTATGGCCTGGCTGAAAACACAGCCAGTGAATGTTGAATTATTATTTATATACGGAGATGTGCAGGTAGAAATCCCAGGTAAAAAGCAGCTATCCGCTGGCAGTATGTCGCTGGGAGAAACCTCCATTTCAGATTTACGTAATCGCGAAGAAAGCGAGCAAAAACCCTATGTGGGAATGGAACTCCCTGTGGGCACTAGCGTATCCACTGGAGCGGATGGTTCTGCTTCCCTTAAGTTCGCAGATGGTTCAGTTCTGGTGCTGGATGCAAATAGCAAAATTATTCTAGACCTGCTCTCTCAACACAATAGCACCGGCATGGTTGATTCCAGAATTCGACTACTGCAGGGCAGTACGCGCTCTAAAGTACAAAAGCGCTCACCCCGCTCACATTTCAGCGTAAGCTCCCCGTCTGCCGTGGCGGCCGTGAGAGGAACAGAATTTAATTTCGTCGTTCCTGATGAACAAAGCAGCGCAACGCTGAGCTCTGTATTTGAAGGTAATATCGCTGTCACGCAAGAGGATAAAACCCACAAAACAAACTCACCCAGCGTAGTAGAAATCCCAGCTGGTTATGGTATTCGTATCAAAAAGGGTGAGGCACTCGCCTCGCCTACCCCACTACTGGCGGCACCAGAAATTAACAAACAAGCGGTATATGCGCTACCCCTTGAACTTGAATGGCAGGCTGTTGATGCTGCGCAATCCTACAGATTCCAGCTACTTGAAGACACCGAGCAAGACAAACTGCTTCGCACGCTTTCCATCAGCGAGCCAGCCTTAAGTCTTTCGACGCTCGATAGCGGCTGCTATAAGGCGCAAATATCGGCGATAGACAAAAATGACCTGGTGGGAATGCCAAACAAATTCCAGTTTTGTGCGGAGCAGGCACCCTCGAGAGCAACACTACTCCAGGCAAAACTAAGCAAAAAAACACTGAGCTTACAGTGGCAGTTTGAACGACAACCGGCCTCTACCAGAATTGAATTATTTCATGTCGATAACTTGCAAGAGCCTATTTATAGTGAAACGACTGTGGGCAACAGCTTCGAGTACAGCCTGGATAAACGCCAACAAATCTATGCCAAAGTGTGTGGCGTGGGTGACTATGGTCTTGAAGGTGAGTGCACGCAATCAGAAATACTCGGGGAAAAATCTAAAGCCTGGCATGTATTTCTGTTAATGATGCTTGCTGTTATCGCCGGCCTTTAGCAAATAAGTACGAGCTAAAGAACGGTGATACGCTACCTCCATGTTGTTTTACCGCTGCTAATTGCCAGCATCGCCGCGCTGGCAGAATATCAACAATGGTTTGGCGACCTTAAACGCGAAAGCTACGACAGCCTTCAAAGCTTTAACACACTCACAGCCGAAGACAATATTGTCATTGTCGCCATCGACGAAGAAAGCCTGTCTATTCTTGGCCGCTGGCCTTGGTCCCGGCGGGTGCATGCGCAACTCATTAATAAATTAGACCAGAGTGGTGTCAAAGCCATTGCCCTCGATGTGCTGTTCAGCGAGCCATCACAGACGGACCCTCAAGCAGATGAGGAACTACAGAAAGCGCTCGCCAAAAGCAATAAAGTAATACTTCCCATATATTTTGAATTAACCCGGGCAAACGGGCAGCTCATAGAAGTACCCCCCATCTCAAAATTAAGCAGTGCAGCAGCCGCTCTCGGTCATGCCCATATTAACTGTGAAGATGATGGTATTTGCAGGTCGGTCTATTTAAAAGAAGGAATTGGCAGGCCACACTGGCCGCATTTTTCTCTGGCGGTGTATGATCTTGTACATGGCAAGGATCTGCAGGCTTCGTCAAATTTACTGCCGGGAATGAGAGCAGGGCTGGTAGTAGACTATTCTCCCATGCTCATCTACCGTGACTACTTTAACTTACTGACATTCCAAAAACGCAGCGCAACGGTAGTTCTATCCTATGCCGATATTCTGTTAGACAAAATACCCCGGGAGCTGCTGCGCAATAAGGTTGTATTCGTGGGTGCAACCGCAACCGGGGTACACGATATTATGGCAACACCGGCGGGCAGAATGCCTGGCATAGAAGTGAACAGCCTCATTTACCAAAACCTCATAGAAAATAAAATGATTTACCAGCCGAGGCCCCTCGTAAGTGCTGCAGTGTCTTTCTGCCTATTGCTTGGCTTTTTAATGGCTTTCTCTTACCTTTCTCCGGCTTACCTTTTACTGAGTACAATAGTAACCGCAGCGTCGAGTTTACTGGTAAGTACTGTTTTATTAGTGACTATGAATATCTGGCAATCCCCCGTAGTCTTTGTACTCTTTCTCTGCCTCTTCTATCCATTATGGAGTTGGTTGCGCCTGGAGTTTGCCATCAGGTTTTTACATCGCTCACTACTAAGAATACAGGCAGAGGACAACAATACCCTTGCCAACACAACAGGTAACACCGCTTCAACAACGGCCTCTTATGGCGACCTCGCTGAATTGCTTTACGGCACCAGCCTGTCAAACAAACGCGCGAGTGGCACGGAGGTTGTTACTCGCACAATAGAGCGCTATAAACAAGCAAATCAAGGATTGGAGATTGCAAGACAACTGGTGTTTCAGAGTTTGTCGAAACTGCAGGAAGCGGTAATAATATTTAACAGTAAAAACCAGCTGATTTTTCAAAATGAGCTCAGTCAAAGCTTGTTAAAACTGCGTGGAGAGCAACCTTTACTTGGCGATCTATCCAGTTTTCTATCACTTAAAGGCGCGAGTGACTGGAACGGCATAGTTAAACAATTACAAGACAGCGAAGCAGAAATATTTGTCGAGGCCACGCTAGAACGAGCGCAGGAATCTATTGACCTTGTTATCCAGGGGAGAAATATTGTCATCTGGCGCCCAAGTAAAAACGAATCGCGCAAACAAACAACCATAGTATTACTCACCTTTACAGATGTATCCAAACTCAAACAAAGCGAACGCTCTCGCCAGGAAACATTAAACTTTATTTCTCATGATTTACGTTCGCCCTTGGTATCCATTCTAGCGTTAACCCGGCACACAATATCAACAAGCCAACTGTCAAATGAGTTAGAAAAAACCTTTTCGGATATAGAAACTTACGCTTCACGCAACCTGGATATGGCTGAAAGCCTTTTACAACTCAACAGAGCAGAAACTATAGATAGTGAATCCTTCATGCTGTGTGATTTTCACAGTATTGCGGACGCGGCCTACTCTGAGGCTAGAGCAATGGCGCTGGAAAAATCTATTACTGTTACGATTAATCGTTGTGATTCAGACCTGTGGGTAATGGCGAACAGCGCTTTACTCGAACGCGCGCTAATTAATCTGCTGGCCAATGCAATACAGTACAGCCCAAAAAATTCGACTGTACTATTGTCGCTATCCACCTTACAGCAACAAGACGAAGTAAATAAACGCAGCATAACAACAAATAGCCATTTAGTTTCCGCCGCCGTTATTGATCAGGGGCCCGGTATTCCAGAAGCAGAGCGTGAGCAAGTATTCAAAAAATTTAGTCGCAGGGCCGTGCACGCGCGGGAAACTGGCGCCGGGCTAGGGCTGCATTTTGTAAAAACCGTTGCCTGCCGCCACCACGGCGATATCACACTAGCAGGTAACCAATACGGTGGATCGACCTTTGTGTTCACGCTACCACTGAGCAATTGTTAACCAACGAGATTTTACAGGGTTTTACACCCACCCTCTTATAACCTCCCCGATAATGGCACCCGTAAGCAGTCACGCATGAGTGTGGCGCTGCCATTCAGGAGGACATACACATGAACACATCAAAATCCATAATCTCTAAAACAACACTGAAAACAAGGCTGCTAGCAGTACTGGTAGCATCTGGCGTTTCTATCAGCAGTCACGCACAAGACACTCAAGACCAACTTTCCGGCTTTTATCTCGCTCCGGCCTTAGGCTATCTATCGCACTCACGGGAAGACCATGGCGCAAAAGACGACTACTCTGCCAGCCTGTCTCTGGGTTATCAGTGGGCTTCTGCCTGGGCGGCTGAGTTTGCCTATACACGCTCAAACCCCGAGAGTGAATTCGGCGATTTCGATATTGATTCAGAACAGTTTCGCTTGGACGCCTTCTACCACCTCAGCGACGACCCCAAATTAAAGCCTTATCTGGTATTCGGTGCAGGAGAAAGCCAACTCAGCGCAGATGCAGGCAGCTTTGAAGAAACACTTTATAACGCCGGCCTCGGTATTAAATACGCCTTTAACGATGCGGTATCCCTAAGGAGCGACATACGTGCGCTGCGCGGTGTTGAAAGTGGAACCACCGAAACCGCAGTTAACCTGGGTTTGCATTTTTTACTCGGCGGAAAATCCTCAGCGAAGAAAGCTGCCCCAGTCAAAGCCCTTGATACAGATAGCGACGGCGTGACAGATCAAAACGATCAATGCGCAAACACCCCCTCTGGTGTGAGTGTTGATCAAAAAGGCTGCCCTATTGTTCTGGACAACGATAAAGACGGTATTCCAGATAGCAGCGACAAATGCCCGGACACTGAAAAAGGCGCAGCGGTTAATTCAGAAGGCTGCTACAAAACCTTAAGCGAAAATGTTGCCTTCGCTTTAAACATTAATTTTGCTAACAATTCCGACGCAGTTATCAGTGAAAACCTTAGTGACATTAAAGCACTCGCAATGTTCATGACCAGTTATCCACAGAGCTCCGTCACTATCGAAGGTCACACAGATTCCAGTGGCGCCGCGTCTTATAACAAAGCCCTCTCTCAAAAAAGAGCTGAAGCGGTAAGACAACTGTTGATTGACAGGTACGGCGTTGACGCGAACCGTTTAGATGCAGTGGGTTTTGGCGAAGAAAAGCCCGTCGCCAGTAATGACACATCGGAAGGTCGCGCAAAAAATCGCAGAGTAGAAGCACAAGCAAAAGCCACAATCGAAAAAGTTATTAAATAACGCGATTGCTTAAGGAGACATACTATGCAAGACAACATTGAACAACTGCTGGCTCGCCTGCCTGAAATTATAACGACCTATGGGCTCAAGATACTCCTGGCCCTGGCGGTATTCTTTATCGGAAAGTGGATAGCAAAATCACTAGCCAATCTGCTATTCAAAGCATTAACCGCCAAGGGCGTAGATAAAACAGTCGCCAATTTCACCAAAAACCTGAGCTACTATGTGCTGTTTACCATGGTAGTTATTGCCGCGCTCGGCCAGCTTGGTATTCAAACAGCGTCCTTCGTCGCCATCATTGGTGCTGCGGGCTTAGCGGTCGGTTTCGCCCTGCAGGGCTCGCTGGCCAACTTTGCCTCGGGCGTTCTGCTTATATTATTTCGGCCATTTAAGCTGGGCGATTTCGTAGAGGCAGGGGGAACAGCCGGTGTGGTAGCCGACATATCCATTTTCTCCACGGTACTTAAAACACCCGACAACAAAACCATTATCGTTTCCAACTCCTCGGTAATGGGTGGCAATATCACCAATTATTCCACTGAGCAGCAGCGTCGGGTAGATATCACCGTAGGCGTCAGCTACAACGCAAACCTCGACAAGGTTCGCAATGAACTGCAAGCAATCACAGCCGCAGACAAAAGGATTATGGTCGAACTGGGTGTAACTGTTGCAGTCGCAGAACTAGCGGACTCTTCCGTCAATTTTGCTTACCGCGTGTGGGTAAAAACAGAAGACTACTGGCCGGTGTTTTTTGATCTCAACGAGCAAATTAAACGTCGTTTCGATGCCGCAGATATCGAGATTCCATTCCCACAAATGGACGTACACCTTACTAAACAAAGTTAATCGATTAACGCCGTGGGCCGCAAGGCCCACGGACATTTGCTGATGATATACATCAGGGAGGACACCATGACAGCATTGGATATTTGCACCACTTTTTTAGCCATCAGGTTAAAGCTAGAGGTAAACGACGAGCTTCTAAAACGCGAGATTTGTGCGCTTTTTGATGCTAGCAGCAAAAGTGACTTCACCCACAAGCTAAACCGAAAGTTCTTGAATGACGCGCTACTGGAGAAGAAATACCGAGCGTGGTGTAATAAATTGATGTTTGACGTGCTAAGCGAGGATGAAATTTATTCCCTGGTCGGCGCAGACAGACTCCATAAGTTCTCAAAGTCCCTTCAGGTGTTTCCTAGCGTTGTCAGTACTGCATTGATTGAACTTCTGCCGGTAATCGTTAGTCGATTTGGAGAAGATTTTTCGAATATTGAACCGATCAATAAGGCTCGGCTTAAAAAATACTGAGCAATAAAGTCAGCAGCGACACGACCCGTGCACTACTGCAGGTATACTACTGTTTTTCTTCGAGGCTGCGATTCAGGGTCTGAGGCAATGTAAAACCCTTGGCTTCAACCCTTTCCAACAGGTCGTGAATAAAACGTATTTTCTCTATAACGCCATCGGTCAAAGCGAAAGGGTACAGGTCGGAAATACCCATACTGCGGTTAATACTGTTCACCGAATACGTTAAGGGAAACCAGTTTTTTATGATCTTATCGAAATCCATTTCGCTATAAGGATTAAAGGGTAAAAAATCCATACCCGCATTTAACCTTTTCAAATACGTTTCCGACGTTGCGTAGGCTGTTTCCAGAGTATCCACAATATGTATATAGTGGGCCCAGGTTTCCGCCCAATCCTCCCAAGGGTGAGACGCAGCATAATCGGTAACATAATGCTGTTTCCAATCAGCTGAATCATTTTTATTCTCGTAATGTTTTTTCAAGGACTCCTGATAGTCCACCCGCTCATCGCCAAAAACAGCTCTAAATGCTTCCCGCTCGTTTTCCTGGCAGAAAAACAGATCCCAAAAATAGTGCCCTACTTCGTGCCGGAAATGCCCTAAAAGCGTCCGATAGGGCTCGTTGAGCAACTGTCTATTTTTAGCACGCACAGCGTCGTCAGCTTCTTCAATATTAATGGTAATGGTTCCCTCTGCATGGCCAGTAAATACCTTTTGATCCTCCAGCTCCTCCAGAAAATCAAATTCCAGCCCAGTTTCCGGATTAGCCTGTTTCGAGGGAACATGCAGGTTCCAGCGATACATGGAGTACACCAAACGTTTTTTGGCTACCTCGAGCTTTCGCCACAAGGATAAATTTCTATCACTAATCCGGGGGATGTTATTGTTGTATTGACAGGCACTGCAAAAAGCCGACGGGCTCTGTGCTTCTACAACCCAATTACACGCAGAGTGCTTTTTATTGTCACAATAGCGATAAGCCTTTCCATCGCTAACGCGGGTAAGTAAAACATCCCCCTCTTTTTTCTCAAAGCTGCGTATTTGCATTTCAGCGGGATCAAAACCCAAGCAACGATTGCAGCTGTTACACAGCGTGTTTTCAAAAAAAACCAACTGCTTGCAGTGATCACACAGAAAGACGCGCATTAAGACCTACCTCACACTATTGTTTTATCGCTTGGGCTAGTGCACATGTTAACCCAGAAAGAGAAATACTTCTGGTAAAAAACCATTTACAAACACCCACAAAAATAAGTGAGAAAACCGGTTTTCAGCGACAGACCATGCCAATGCCTGCTATCTCAGCCACACCTTAGAGAATGCACGCTATTGTAGAGCAGTAATTTTTTTTTGGCTTAAGGCTAAAAACAAAAAAAGCCCGCATTGAACAATCAATGCGGGCTCTGCTGTTACTCGATCCAGAGCACAAGAATATAATCAATAACTACCCCGCTCCAGCGTGTAAAGCCTTATATAAAAGTATGGGTCTTAGTTACCGGCATATGCCTCAGCCGAACACCGCTGGCATGGTAGATGGCATTTACGACGCTGGGTAAAACCGGAGGCATTCCGGGTTCACCGACACCACCAGGCGGCTTATCAGAGGGCAGGATATTCACAAAGAGTTCCGGGCAGTGCTGGTAGCGCAGCACTGGGTAATCATGAAAATTGCTTTGCTCAATAGCGCCATCGGCAATGGTAATCTCACTGGAGGCAAGCCCCAGGCCCATAATCATTGCACCTTCCATTTGCGCTTTCACGCGATCCGGCGTTATGACCAGGCCACAATCAATGGCCGTATGTATTTCCAGAACTTTAACCAGATTGTCGCTAACGCGCACCTTTGTCGCCGCAGCCACGTAGGAATTAAAACTGGTGGCGAAGGCAATACCCCAGCCTTCGTTTTTATCCACCTTATCTTCTGCTCCAGACTTTTCCACCACGCTGTTTATCACATGTTTCATTCGCGCCGTATCCAAGGCATGTCGAGGATCTTCCTGCCCGTAATTTCTCCAGCCTTCAAAACCCTCCTTGGTGAGGTCTATGTGGCGATCACTACCCAACAAATTTAGCCACATTTCTCGCGTCGGAATCCCCGCCTTTACAGCGAGCTCATCAACAAAACAACCTAAGGCATAGGCATTGTGAACATTTTGAACAGCTCTAAACCAGCCAATACGCACATGCGTTGTTAAGGTTTGCGTTTCACAGGAAAGGTTTTCTATATCGAAGGGAATATCGGCAAAACCCTGAGACAGGTTACCTCTACTGGGCCGGTCTTTACTGGTATCGAAGGTCCAGCCTATGGGAGGGTGCACTACTCGCTGAAGCCAAAAGTCCGAATTATTGTCTTTATTTAACTCTGCCTTAAAATAATTGGCCGCAATAGAATGGTAAAATCCATGCTGCACATCATCTTCGCGGCTCCAAATAACTTTTACCGGCTTGCCCGTTGCCTTCGCTAACTCTACCGCTTCAAGGGTGTAATCATTTTTACCTTTGCGACCAAAGGCACCACCCATAAGCACCTGATTAAACTCTACCTTATCTAAATCTTTTTTCTCATCCAGCCCCAGTTCCTGGCACACTTTTCTCTGCCCCCATTGCGGCGTTTGCGTTCCAGTCCAAACAATGCATTTGTCGCCTTCAAAATAGGCCGTCGCTGCTGGCGTCTCCATTGGCATATGATGTTGATACGGAAGGGTGTAGGTGGCCTCTACGGTATTTTCAGGGTCAAAACTGTGTGAATGGACATCGCCCTCTTGTCGAGCGACAATCCCCGGCGCATTCACTTTATCGATAAGCTCCTGCTTGTAACTTTCAGAATTATGCCTGGCGTTCTCCCCAAGCTCCCATTCTATTTTTAGTTTCTTTTTACCTTGCAGAGCGGCCCAGCTGGTATTGGCCAATACCGCAACGCCCGAGACCGGATTAACATCTGCAGGTAGCGGGCGATCTTTCATGCGAAGCACATCGACCACGCCTTTTATTTTTTTTGCCTCGCTTGCATCGAAAGATTTTACACGACCACCCACCACCGGGGGGCGGGCAATGCAGGCGATAAGCATGCCCGGTACATTAATGTCTTGCGCATAGACAGTTTCACCACGAACAATTTGCTCCTGCCACATCAGCTTTACGTCTTTGCCAATAAGTGAATATTCATCTTCTGTTTTTAAACGCAGGTTTTCCACGCTGGGGACTTCCAAGGTGGCTGCCGCCGAGGCCAATTCACCAAAACCGAGCATGGCCCCGGTTTTTTTATTTTTTATAGCATGCTTAACGGCCTGTACATCCTCTAGTTTTATTTTCCAATGATTAGCCGCTGCCTGTTCCAGCATCTGCCTGGCTACCGCGCCCATTTGTCGGATATAGGTAAAATAACGCCGAATGGATGCAGAGCCCCCTGTACTCTGATTGCCGTATCGAGGGTGACCAGGGGCAAGCACAACCTCTACGCGCTGCCAATCGGCTTCCATTTCATCTGCAATTATTTGCGGCGTGCTGGTCATAATACCCTGCCCCATTTCCGCACGATGGCTGGCTATAGTGACTTGACCCTGGCTATCGATGCTTACAAAAACACCAAGCTGGCCAGATTCCCCGGATTTTAACCCCGGGCTCGCGCCTGTAAATGTCGCTTCACCAAAACCTAATATAAATACACCGCCCACTAAACCGGTCTTCTTAAGAAACGCTCTTCGGTCGAGATGCTCAAATGCAAGCATAGCCTTATCCTTTTTTTGATGTAGCAACTTGTTTAATGGCTTTTTTTATTCGAGGGTAAGTACCGCAACGACAAATATTCCCCTGCATCCAATCTTCGATCTGCTCGTCAGAAGGCTGAGCATTTTCCTCCAGCAAGGCAACTGCGCTCATTATCTGCCCGCTTTGACAGTAGCCACATTGTGGCACTTTGTTATCCAGCCAGGCCTCTTGAAGGGGATGGAGGGCTTCGCCCTTGGCCAAGCCCTCAATGGTAGTTACGCTTGAACCAAGGGCAGCCGAAACAGGCGTTGCACAAGAGCGGACGGGCTCACCATCGAGATGCACTGTACAGGCTCCACACAAACCAACGCCGCAGCCGAATTTGGTACCGGTTAAACCGAGGTTTTCGCGCAGCGCATAAAGAAGGGGCATTTCCGGATCAACATCTAATTCCACAAGCTTTCCATTAACGGTAATTCGAAGCATCGTCATAAACCTTTAAGAATAAATGGCAGGAGCTGCGCTCAACTATAAAAGTCATTATGAGAGGTAGAACGCCCTAAAAATTAAAGCACGCTATTAAGCAGCGTAAGGTAAAAATCATAAATAACTATATTCCATATAAAAAAACCTCATTACTTCAATTAAATATAGTCAAAATGACTTTTAGTTACGACGACGCACCTAAACCGCGCCAATCAATAGTATTATCCGCCTTAGCTATTTCGTAGAGCTTGAATGCTAATACGGGAAAGTTACACCGCCTGGCAAAACAATTTCTTTCTGCCTAAGGCACCTTGATCCAAATTAACAAAAACAAAAAATCATCTTTTTTCTAGCAATATCGTGACTAAATAGTCATGAAGGTTTCACACCAAAAATAAATAAAATTAATGAGCACAGCACACTTCATTCACGTGACTTTAAAAAATTCATAAGTGTTTTTTATGGATAACCATTGAGAGCATCACAATAAAAACATGCCTTTTTCTTGGGCAAAAAAATAAAAAAGGGGTTCCACCGTGAAACGAAAAACCTATAAAACCAAAAAATCATTTTTTTCTCACATCCCAACTACAAGCAGCGCATCACTGTTAGTCCTTGCTGCACTATGCGTAGTTGGTCCTGTACATGCGCAAGATACCGAAGATCAAGAAATTGAAGAGGTATACGTTCGAGGCTTAAGAGCAAGCTTGCAATCTGCTCAGGACCTTAAGCGCAACGCATCCTCTATTGTTGATAGCGTTGTTGCTGAGGATATTGGTAAATTGCCGGACCGAAGTATTGCCGAAGCCCTGGCCCGAGTGCCTGGCGTATCCGTCAACCGCTTTGACCAACCTAATGATCCGGAACACTTTGCTGGCGAAGGTGCCGGTGTGTCTGTGCGTGGCTTGCCGCAAGTTAGAGCGGAGCTTAATGGCAGAGATATATTCTCTGCAAACGACGGTCGCAGTTTGAGCTTTGATGATGTTCCGGCAGAATTAATGGCCGGTGTAGACGTCTACAAAACGCCCACTGCAGACATGATCGAAGGCGGGCTTGGCGGCATCGTTAACCTGCGCACCCGTATGCCTTTCGATAAAGATGAACAAGTGATATCGGGTACGGTAAAAGCCAACTATGGCTCAAATATCGAAGAGTGGAATTATGAAGGTTCGGTGCTGTATAGCAACGTCTTCGATGTTGGCGATGGCCGCTTTGGTTTCCTGATAGATTTGTCCACCTCGGAGACCTCAAGCCGTGCCGACAACCTTTACAATCGCGCTTATTTCCCGCGAGAGGTAAACGGCGATTCAGTTTACGTAAGCAAAGGCGCGGACTGGCGTAGAAATGACTACTTTAGAGATCGTGACGGGCAATACCTGGCACTGCAATGGGCACCGACAGATGAGCTGGAGTTCTATGCCACCGGGTTCCGAAGTAAAGCCTCTCGCGAGTGGTATGAAAATGCCTTCTTCCTGGACGCCGGCTCATTTCCAGAGCCTCCCGCTGAAAGCGACTGGACCTTTGACGACAACAACGCCCTTACAAGCGGTACTTTAACGTCCCCAAGTGGCATAGCACTTGGCACCAGTTCCCGTATTTCCTCCAACGAGAGTGAAACCTCAGACTACTCCTTCGGTGGGGAATGGGCATCGGGCTCTTGGACAATAACCGCCGATTATCAGCGGGTTGAGTCCACCGCTACTCGTATCGACGACACACTGGGAACAGTTATTTTCCCGCCTTCGGTATATGTCGACGACCTCAATGGCAGCGATGGCCCAAGCATACAAGACACCAATAACACCCTTCCAACCCTGGGCAACTACTCTTACGGCCAGATGATGACTCGCCCGGCCGCCAATGAAGCAAAATCTGATGCCGCTAAAGTCGATGTGCAGTACGATTTTGAAGATTCAATTGTAAGTTCAGTAAAAGCCGGCGTGCGCTACGCCAAGAAGACTGCGGACAATAGAGAAGGCTTTAGCTGGTCTGCACGGGTACAGCCGTGGAATCGTGGCTCTTGGGAAGACGGTGTTTACCCTGTGATAGCAGACGAGTCCTTGATGGAACCCTTTAAGTTTGACGATTTTCAGGGTGGCGATGCCAATGTACCCACTGAAGCCTGGATGTTCAAACGCTCTGCTTTAAACGATTTTAAAGGCACCACGGCAGCGATGGAAGCCGCCACACCAACCCAAACGGGATGGGTAAGTATGCCTAACTTTGAGGGCAACGATACCGACGGTGGGGCGAACCTGAACCACCCCTTGAACTTTAACACGCAAGAGGATAAAACCAACGCCGCCTACGTGCGTATGGATTTCGAGCTTACTGAGGCCTTGATGGGTAATGTTGGTGTTCGTTACGCAGAAACCAAAGTCAAAGCCAATGGAAGTTTTAACTCACCCGGTATTTCCACCCCCAATGGTGGAACTGCATACGAACAACCTCCTCGCGCGATAAGCTTGGACCATAACTATTCGAATGTCTTGCCAAGCTTAAACCTGCAATACAACGCCAGCGACGAAGTTGTCTTGAGGTTTTCTGCATCTCAAGCTATCTGGAAACCAGAGTTCTGGCGAACAGCGGCATTACTCACCCTTGGTGGAGAGTTCGATGAGTCTGCTGAATACAACCCAGGAGACGAAATCACCCCCGACCTGTTCAACTTTACCTTGTCGACAGAAGGCACTAACCCCGCGCTGGAACCCATGCTTGCCAACCAGTTTGATATTTCGGCGGAATGGTACTTCAACGAAGATGGCGGCATGCTTTATGGTGCTCTATTTAAAAAGGACGTTTCTGATTTTTTCCGTACTCAAACGGTTAATACTTCTGCTGAAGGTTTCAACGTTAAATGGGATTCGTATGTGAATACCGGCACGGCAGATATTAATGGTATTGAACTGGGCGGCACTTACTATTTCGATAACCTGCCTTCGCCCTTTGATGGCTTTGGCGTTACCGCCAACTACACCTACGTGGATAGCTCCACCGATGTGCCGACCAGTGTTGGCGTCGAAGCCATTGATACAGACGACACGGTTATTGAAAATCAGCCCCTTGAAGGATTGGCAGAGAACACCTACAACCTTGCCTTGATGTACGAAAATTATGGCTTCTATGCACGACTGGCCTATAACTACACCAGTGAAATTCTTCAGTCAGTTGGCCCGAATGGATGGAACGGCAATGACAACGGCGTCGCTTGGAAATTACCTGTCTACGCGGACGATTATGGCCAATGGGATTTATCCATGGGCTATGACATTACTGAACAAGTATCAGTTAACTTCGAGGCCTACAATATTGGCGGAGCCAAAACAAAAGGTATCATGGAGCAGAACGCGCCCGGCAACCACCGTGCCTTTGTTTACAGCCAGGACACCCGCTACGGCATAAGCGTACGCGCAACGTTCTAAAATGATCTCGGGTGCCCCAAGTGTGAGGTAGGGGCACCTTGTTAGATCTTTTCTGGACCATCTTCTGGTGGACTAAGAATTTTATCAATGCCGGGCACTGCCCGGCTTTTTTAATTCCGAAAGCAAGGCCTTAACGTGCCGCTTATAAACAAAGAGTATTCTTGTGCCACTAGTGCTTATCAAACACTTAATCATGCTGAGTCACCTGTCCAATGGGTGTTTACTCGCGTACAATTCCAACTAATCTATTGGAAAAGTTGTAAAGACCTCCGCTATCCAATAACTTGGATATAAACAATCCTCTCGGTTAAAGAAAGACCTTAAAAAGGTCTTTGGCGCAGAGAGGCAAGTGCTCACCTTTTACTCTATGCTTTATAAACGTCATACACAGTTACGGTTAGGTAAGGCTGGTAGCAGAACGTTCGTGGAAATTAACGCATTTACATATAGAGCAGTAGTTCGTCGCAGTCTTTGGATAGTCATGTGCTTGATGATTATGCTCAGTTTCGTGAACCCTGCTTTCGCCTGCAAAATCCGGAATAACGAAGCTATACCGAGCCTTATATTCCCGCCCAAGTACAAGGCCAAAAAACCGGCGGAAGACTACATTTTCCGACTGATCCAGCTAATACTGGTGCAAGCAGCAGATAAGTATGGCCCCTGTGAGGCTAAACTGCTGGAAGGTGAGCTGCCATTAAAACGCATGGAGCTGTACCTCCAGAAGGATCAGTTCATTGACGCAGTATCCCTCACGGTGAGCCTTGATCGTGACAAGCGCTTTCTGCCGGTAAAAATCCCCATTGCTAAAGGCCTTATCGGCTTTCGTATTTTCCTCGTAAGGAACGACGACCTGCCACGTTTTGCTGCTATCAAAAACCGATCGGATTTAGCTCAGATGTTGGCAGGCCAGGGGGAAAACTGGACAGACGCCATAATATTGCAGGAAAACGGCTTGCCTGTAATAACCACAGGCAATATTCCGTCCCTGGTGGATATGCTGGTGCATAAACGCTTTGACTACTTCCCTCGCGGTGCGCTTCAGCTTATTCCCGAACTCAAAATCTACCGCGGCCTTCCCGTAGTCGTCGAACCCTCCGTTGCCCTCAGTTACCCGAGTATGACCTCGCTCTATGTTCATCATAGAAATAGTGAGTTAGCAGAGCGGCTCGAATACGGTTTGGAAAAAGCCTACGAAAACGGCAGCTTCGATGCCCTTTTTTACTCACACCCCAGCACCGTTACCGCACTGGAAAAGCTCGATTTATCCAACAGAACGGTTATCCAGCTTTGCAACCCCTCTCTCCCCTCTTGGGCTCCCACCAATAAAGATAAATATTGGTTACAGCCTTGGCCGAAAGAGTTACAGACTGCGAACTGCAGCGCCATGCAAAAGCCCCTTATGTAGAGGCTATTGTGCAAATATGCCTGATATCAGAACGACCAAGCCTGAAACCTTGCCAGCCTGTTTACGCCATGTAATTGAATAGTTCGCCCGTAGCGCTCAAAAACTGATGAGAGTGCAAGCAAAAGCACGCCCATACAGGCCATGGCCAACCACGAAATGGATTCGATACTGTCAACAATATCTATAGCCAAAATGATGACACTTAAGGCAGCAATAAGTAGAGAGCCAAGAAGTAAAGCCTTCGATTGAACCACAATGGCCAGGGCAGACAATACCAGCATCGTAATCAGAAGCGCCGCCTCCCCCTCGGGCAGGAAAAACAAACTACCGACACTCAAGGCCAGTAATGGCGGGAGTGCTAGGAAACGATAAAAGTCTCTCTGATCGCTCAGCTCAGCGGCCGCAAGTGCAAATAAAACGGGCGGCAACGTAAAGCAATATAAAACCACAGTATCTGGTAAATTTATTGCTGCAGGATGACCAAGAGTAAGATCTACAAGCATTCCCGCACTAGAAGAAAGCGCCAGTAAATAGGCACAAAAAACCAACAAAGTTTTAAGCACACCTCGCGTTATGTAAAATGCACATACAGCCCCTATGCCACTCGCAGTAATCATCAAAAGAACACATACGCCAAAGGCATCGCTTAACTGAAAACCACTGCGGGAAAATAGTATAACGATTGGTACCCACATCATAAGATGGACAACAATACTCTCAAATAACTGAAAGCGGTGATCGTTTTTTAGCACCTTCACATACAGTAAAATCATCAGCGAAAACATGCTGGCACTGATTATTAGCAACGACAGTAAATCACGGTAGGGCAGAAGCAGCAGACAGTTCAAAATCATAAAAACAAATGTCAGCTTTTTAGCATAGGGTCGCGCAAAAATAGAAAGACATAAAAAAGTTGATGCCGCACCGAATAGAATACTGACCACGCCACTGGCCAATAGCTCAATCAAAGGCGTGGCTGAGCTTTCTTGAACAAACGTGCTCAATACCGCTGACAACTGGGTGACTTGCACGGGTATTAAAAGAGCAGCAAGCGCGAAAAACAAGCGAGCACCTCGTGAGTCTTTTAAAAAATACTGGCTGACAACTCCGCCAGATGTCAGTACGGCAATGATAACGAGATAGACCCAATGTCGCAGGCTTTCATCAACCCCCTGCAGCCCCTGAAGCAGGTAGATAATCGCAGAGACAGCGACCGCAATGGCACCCAGGGAGCGAAATATAATAGGAAACCTGAATAGGGTATCATCGCGGCCGCCACATGGCTTAGCCTCCCTGATGGTTATAGCTTGCTGCTCGCTCATGACGCTACTCCCTGCTCTGCCTTGTTTGCGCTACCGAGTAATTCATCTAGCTCCGCTTCCAGGCAGGCACGGTCCTCCTGAGCTTTGAAGCTTGTATCAAGAGCACGATCTGTACTTAGATTTTCCGCAGGAACAACATACTCATCCGCAATAACTTTTTCTTCCCAGCGCATAAATACTGCATCGGTATTTTCAGTTAGCGCTGTTTCCTGGCTAAAAGCTTTTACAACCTGATTGCGGGCAGATCTGGCAGAGAGGCTGTCCTTCCTGCTTTGCAAGTCCAGTAGCTTTTTTTCAGCTTCATTCAAGTGGCTTTGCAATTCACTCACAAGCCTCTGGCTGCGCTCACGCTGCTCCTCTACACTCAGCAATTCCCCTTCACAGTTCTTCATCGCACTCAGGCAACGCAATGCCTGCTCCCTGCTTTCTTCAGCACTTCGTTTTGCTCGATCTTTCCACAGCTCACGTTGCTGAGAGATTTTATGCTCTCTCTCCAGTAACAGCTCAAGCCGGTGCTGGCTTTGCTTCAGTTGTGCGTTGATCCTGGCGGTTTGCACGCGCAAGTCTTTAATTGCGCTTTCTGCTACGGCCTGATGATTTTCTACACTGTTGACCAGCGCTTCAAACTGACCATTAATTGAGGCGAACAATCGTTGTAGTTTCATGGTTTTTCCTCCAGATTAAAGAATTGAAAAACAATGTATGCCTCTGCCCTCGCAGCAACAAGCTTGATAATAAAAGTAGAAAATAGCGATACTCAGCGTGTAAACCTGCGCTACGCAGGCGCAGATAAGGAGACAAATGGGAGGGCTTAAAACGCGCTACTTTTTACGCGCGTGCTGTTCGAAGTGTTTGTACCGCCAGCGTCGCAGGGCGATCACCAGTGTGTTTCCTTTTTTTGATCGCACCGGCAGGCTCGCCTCACTCTGCATGGCAGCACTCATCTCAGCAGCGAGTTTATCCATTTTCTGCTGTATGCTCTGATGAGAGGCTTCAGTGAGCAAGGCATTCATGACTACCAGCTTTTCCTGATCTCCAGCAAAGCGTGTGTTAAAAAACTCCTGCACGACCACATCCAGAAAATACTTTTGAATAGGGCCCACCGGGTTCCAACGGAAATTGGTGGATATTTTTAACTTGATGCGGTTACCTGGCAGCAGCTCAATAAGATTGAGCCTGTCCAGCTTGGCAAGCTTTTGAATGCACTGAGTTTCACTCAACTGGTAATGCTCCACGAGATCCTGAAAACCAAAACCATTGATAACACTCACCGCCACCATCAATAGCTCGATATCTTTGGCAATCTCTCGCTCCTGATCATCAGTTAGATGATCCAGCTTCTTCTCACTGCTTTTGGCAGCTTCGGCAAGGTCTATCCAGTCCCACTCGACCAGGGAACAGATGGCATCTATTCTTTCCAGTGTGAACTGGCCCCCAGCAAACATGCGCTTTACCGAGGCTTCACTCAAGGCCAGCTTGTCGGCGATGTGGCGGTAGGTGATATGCTTGCGCCGCAGCTCGCGCTTAAGTGTTGTTACAAGTTGCTCTGTATGTGCCATGGCTTACCTCTGCTATTATTGGACAAAAGTATCATATATTAATACCCAACTACCACTATAAAGCCACATTTATGGATTTGGTTGCGGCAAGTATTACTCCGCTTAATACTGCAATCATCGTTTCAAACAGGAGTGAGCACAGTGAAATCCCTTACCCGAACTCTGGGCGCGCTGCCCTTCTTTATTGCCGTCTTTCTCAACGCCTTTGTTGACCTTGGCCATAAGATTACTGTTCAAAACACGATATTTAAACTGTATAGCGAGCAGTCACAGATAGTAGCGACTTCCATACTCAATGCGCTTATTCTTCTGCCCTTTATTCTGTTATTAAGCCCGGCAGGTTTTATTTCAGACCGCTTTGCCAGGCCCCGCATTATGCGCGCTGCAGCCTGGGTGGCTGTAGCCCTGTGTGGCCTGGTGTGGCTAAGCTATATTAAGGGCTGGTTTTGGCTGGCGTTCTCGGCCACTTTTCTGCTGGCCGCTCAGTCCGCCATTTACTCGCCAGCGAAATTCTCATTTATTAAAGAATTATTCGGCAAGCAACGGCTGGCAGAAGCCAACGGTGTGGTTGCCTCGCTCTCCATTATTGCTGTGCTAACCGGCACTTTCGCTTTTTCCATTTCTTTTGAAAGCTTCTATCAAAAAGGGCTTAGCAGTGAAGCGGAGATCTTGAGGTCTGTCGCACCTATCGGCTTAATATTACTTGTCACAAGTATTATTGAGCTGGTGTTTATGTATCGCCTGCCCATGCAACCCGAACACGCCTTAGCGGCAGACGCAACCAAGAAATTCGACTGGCGGTCCTTTTTATCTGGAAAGCTTTTTTCCCGTGACTTGCAACCCATAAAAGATCAAAAAGCGGTACGCTTATCAATTGTGGGCCTTGCAACCTTTTGGGGAATCGGCCAGGTGATGTTGGCCGCCTTTCCTGCCTATTTTAAAAGCGTTACTGCAATCGACAACACCATTGTTATACAGGGAATCCTCGCCTGTTCTGGTATCGGTATTGCGTTAGGTGCTTATATTGCCGGTAGAATTTCGCGCGACAGAATCGAGCTTGGCGTTTTGCCCCTCGCCGCTTTAGGCATCGCAATCGGTTTAATTGTTTTACCTGGCATATCCAGCCCTGTTTTTGCCGGCCTCGATTTTTTTGCTATTGGGGTATGTGGTGGTCTGTTTATTGTTCCGCTTAATTCTCTCATTCAGTTTCAGGCGAAAAAAGGCGAGCTTGGTAAAACCCTCGCGGCCAACAATTGGGTACAAAACGTTACCATGTTTTCTTTTCTGGCGCTTACAGTAGGCTTTGCCTTATTGGAAATTTCCAGCAGAAATTTACTGTTTGTTATCGCCGGTGTCGCTGTTATTGGTTTTGCTTACACACTCTATCAACTGCCACAGAGCTTCCTTCGCTTAATCATTATGTCCCTGCTGCGCAACCGCTACCGGGTAGTGGTTCAAGGCTTTAAAAACATCCCCTCTCAGGGTGGCGCGTTGCTGTTGGGGAACCATGTTAGCTGGATTGATTGGGCCATCATTCAAATGGCTTCCCCTCGCCCGGTTCGCTTTGTGATGATTCGCCATATTTACCAGCTATGGTATTTAAAGTGGTTTTTTGATCTTGCCGGCTGTATTCCCATCGAAGCGGGCGCTAAAAGCAGGAACGCTCTGGATACTGTTCGCGAGCGACTTGAGGCGGGTGAGCTGGTTTGTCTGTTTCCGGAGGGCACCCTGAGCCGTACCGGTCATCTTACCGAATTCAAAAAAGGCTTTGAACGAGCTTGCGCAGGTTTGAGTGAAGAGGTTCCAATTATTCCCTTTTATATGCACGGTCTATGGGGCAGCCAGTTTTCTCGCTCAACCGCGATGCTTAAACAGAAGCCCGTTTCCGGTGTGCGACGAAAGATTGTAGTAGCCTTTGGCGAGGCGCTACCCAATACCACTGCTGCAAGCGATGTTAAACAAAGTATTTTCGAGCTATCCATTCACTCTTGGCAGCAAGACGTCAAGGAATGCGAAAACATGGGCCGCCGCTGGGTGCTAGCGGCAAAGCAACAGGGAAAGGCTTTTTGTATGGCGGATAGTACCGGCGTCCAGCTTACAGCCCGAAAAGCATTAATAGCCAGTACCACACTGAAATTTGCATTAGCAAAAAAACTCAAAGGGCAGAACATCGGTGTACTTTTACCCGCTAGTGCCGGGGGAGCTCTTGCCAGCATGGCACTACTGCAAGCAGGTCGTACGCTTGTGAATCTGAACTACAGCGTAGGTAATGATGCACTGTGTGCAGCCATGGACAGCGCCAATATATCAACAGTTATAAGCTCTCAAAAATTCATTAGAAAACTAAAAAGCAAAGGCTTTGATATTGACAAAGCCCTGGCAAACGTCGAACTCATTGAGCTGGAAACGCTGAGTAAAAAAATCCCATTATTGACAAAAGTGATTGCATTTACACTTTGCCAACTTTTACCCAGCGCTATTCTTAAAAGAATTATCGCGCCCACCACAGCGGCCGAGTCTACCGCCTGCATTTTATTTTCCAGCGGCAGCGAAGGCACGCCCAAGGGGATATGCCTGAGCCATAAAAATATTCAGGCGAATGTGCAACAAACCCTGCAAGTACTCAACCCGGAACATGATGATATTATGCTGGGCAACCTTCCCCTCTTTCATGCCTTTGGCTTAACTGTAACTCAGTTTTTACCATTGTTACATGGGGTACCGGTAGTTTTTCACCCGGACCCTACCGATGCCAGTGGTTGTGCGAAGCTGATCGCGCGCTATAGCGCAACCATCATGTTTGGTACCTCTACTTTTTTCCGACTTTACCTTAAAAATCGAAATGTACACCCGCTTATGCTAAAAAGCCTGCGCCTGGTGGTGAGCGGCGCTGAAAAACTGAACCCTCAAATTCAACAGGGTTTTCTGGAAAAATTTGGCAAGCCGCTATACGAAGGCTATGGCGCAACAGAAGCAACGCCGGTGGTCAGTGTAAACCTGCCAGATCATTTGGATTTACAAAACTTCAAAGTTCAGCTCGGCCAGAAAAAGGGCAGCGTGGGTATGCCCCTACCAGGCACCAGCATTCGAATTGTAGACCCTGAAACGTTTGAGCCTCTACCCAAAGGCGAAGCCGGTATGATACTTATTGGCGGTGTGCAAATTATGCAGGGCTACCTAAACGACCAAGACAGGACAAACAAGGTAATCCACAGTCAGGACAATCAACGTTGGTACATTACCGGCGACAAAGGGAAAATAGACGAAGACGGTTTCCTGAGTATTGTTGACCGCTACTCCCGCTTTGCAAAAATTGGCGGTGAAATGATTAGCCTTGGCCGTGTTGAACAAGCAATATACGACCTTTATGCCGAGGCTAAGTCAGCTGAGCAGCAAGAGGACGAACTGGAAATTGCCCTGGTTAATTTACCCGATGAGAAACGGGGAGAAAGGCTGGTTTTACTCACAAACAAATCTATCGATGGCCTTGTCGTTACCCACAATTTTGCGGCTAAAGGCCTAAGTAACCTCGCGCTACCTTCAGATATTTACTGCATTGAGGATGTGCCCAAACTTGCCACAGGAAAAATAAACTTTCCCGCTGCAAAAACCCTGGCTGTGGAGCTAAGGGCTGAAAACATTACATGAGGGTAGCAGCGCAAGGCTATATAGTTTTTGTAAAAACAGACGTGTTAAACTATTTCCCGCTCACCTGCAGATTGACATTAATGGACCAATAGAGATTACTTTATGGCCGGTATTGTAAAAATCGAGGGAAAAATCCAAACCTACCAATGGGGTGGACGTGATTACCTTGCGAGCTTATTGTCCAAAAAAAATGACCACCAGCAAGCATGGGCAGAGTATTGGCTTGGAACACACCCTAGTGCGCCGTCTATACTTGCGACAAAGGCCAAGGAGTTTCTTCCTGACTATATTCACAAAAGAGCACTACCAGAACTTCAGTTCCTGCTGAAAGTACTGGATGTTAAGGACATTCTTTCTATTCAGGTCCACCCCACCCGCGAACAAGCCCTTAGTGGCTATGAAAAAGAAAACGCCGCAGGCATTCCCGCAAATGCAAAGCAAAGAAATTATAAAGATAAGAGCGATAAACCCGAACTCGCAGTAGCCCTCAGTGAGTTTTGGTTACTCCACGGATTTAAGTCTATTGATGCAATAAGTGACGCGTTAAGCACTCAGCCTTACCTGGCGCCCTTACATCAGCATCTAAAACAAAATGGCCTGGCGAAAGCTTTTGAAATGGCGCTGGATCAATCCAACCCACTGGTTCAGCAGATGCACTCTGCTCTAATAGACGACCTGGCAGGAAAACACTTTAAGAAAACGCAGATTGAATTCTGGATACAACGCTGGGTTAGCCGTAACCCCGGTATTAACACTGGAATTCTCACACTCTATTTTTTAAACCTCGTAAAAATGAATGCAGGCGAGGCTATCTACCAACCACCGGGCTTACTGCACGCTTATATGGAGGGGCAAAATATTGAGCTAATGGCAAACTCGGATAATGTGTTAAGAGCGGGCCTCACGCCAAAACATATTGATGTTCCAGAATTACTTAGAATTTGCCAGTTGCAACCCACCCAGCCGGAGGATTTCTATATCAAACCCCATACTCTTGCTAGTGGCGAGCGGATTTTCAATACTCCCTTCAAGCAATTCCAGCTGAGTGTACTTGAGTCCAATCTTGCTACGGAGTTTCAGTGGCAATCCAACTCCCTGGAAATTCTTTTTTGCTACCAGGGATGTTGTGAGCTCGACGCTGGCAATGGTAACAGCTACGCCAGCCAGGGGCAGGCCTTCCTTCTTGAACCCGGCACCAACATTGTTCTAAAAGGTGAGGATTTCTGCGTATATCGTTCTATCAACACCTTATAGCCCAATGCTTTAGACGAGCGAAACGGCCCATGGGAAAAAACCACTAAAAATCCGTCGCTACTTCCCAGCTGCAAACCCTTACACTAAAGCAATACTCTTCTTCTCATCAAACCGCTGAACTTGCAGCGAATTATTCGCATGCCGAACCAATATCAGAGCTAGACTTCATAGATAGCAGCCACAAAAACATCCAGAGGTATGCCGATGAACATAGCTAGGAAGCTGGTGTTCTTCCTTCTTACATTTTCGTACTCCACCACATGGGGAGAGCAAACGGAAACTCAGACAACCGCCGCAGACCTCATTGAGCTGGACTTCGAAGAGCTGGTCAACATGGACGTAGAAGTTCAGAGCGCAGGTAAGAGCAGCACGCGCGTTATGGAGCTGCCCTATGCAGCGTATGTGATTAGTGCCCACGATATCGCCAGTTCCGGCGCGCAAACCGTACCGGACGCCCTGCGACTTGCGCCCGGAGTTACCGTTAGCCAGATTTCCACCGCCGAATGGTCTGTAGCAATACGCGGCCAAGGTGGAAGATTTTCCCGCCACGTACTGGTTATGGTAGACGGGCGCAGTGTATACAACCTGGTTTTCAGTGGCGTCAATTGGGATGAGCTCAACCTGAGCATGGGCGAAATTGAAAAAATTGAAGTTATTCGCGGGCCAAATGCAGCAGCCTGGGGTGCCAACGCCGTCAATGGCATTATCAATATCATTACGCGCAGGGCCCACAAAGGTAGGCCGTCCAATATCGATATCTGGGCCGGCGGCAATGAAAGTGCCGGATTCTCTGCGGGAACAGTTTTCGAGCTCCCTGGTGATTGGACTATGGGCCTTTCAGGCCACAGCCAAAAGTGGGGTGGGCTGGAATCAGAAAATGGGCAGCTCCAAGAAGATGAGCATTCCGATTGGCGCCTTTCAACAGACTTTTCCTTTCTTGGTGAACACAGTGATTTTCGCTTCTCCGCCACGGCATTCGAGTCCAAACAATCGCCCTACTGGTCTTGGCTGGACCCGGAACAGGGGCGCGACATTATTACCGATACAAATGAAAACAAAGCGGGCTGGGCACTACAGGGCGTTTTGAAATATAAAATTAATTCAGATGTTTACCTAAATGTACGAACCTCCACAGAAGAAACCCTAAGAGACTCCAATCTGTACCAATGGAATTCAAGTAACTATCAGGTGGATGCCGAAATTGCGGCACGTGCTGGTAAGCACCAATTATCCGGAGGAGTGAACACCCGTTTCAACAAAACAGAATTATTTAACGCGCCCTACTTCTTACTCGTGATAAATACACCCCGCTCAGAAACCAATAGCTACGGCTTATTTCTTAGCGATGTCATTGAGATCAACAAAGATTTTCAACTTAGCATCGCTGCAAGGTACGACAATAGTGAATTGATCGATGCAGAAATTCAGCCTTCGGTGAGATTGTTATGGCGCGTAGCTGAAAATAGCAGGTTATGGTTTGCTTCCTCCGAAGCCAGTTCAACACCCTCTCTCGCACTGATGGAATTGAAAGATGTACCTTACGCGCTACTTCCGGCTAACCCTCCTGAACTACCACTACCCCTGGCGATTACCTTGAGTGGCAACAGCGGAGAGCACAAGAGCACCCACGTCCAAGCCTTCGAAATAGGTTATAGACAAACATTTGAAAGGTTGAATATAGATTTTTCAGTATTCAATTTTGACTATCGTGACGAACTCAATATTACGCAGGATGGAGAGCCTACATTAATATTCACAGAAAACCCGGAGTCCAGCTACCTACAACAAAAAACAGAGTTTGTGAACAATAAAGAACTAAGTACTATTGGTGGCGAGCTTAGTTTTCATATGCAATTGCAAAAATACTGGAACGCTCAACTGAACCTATCAATTATAGAAACTGACGACACTTCTAAAAACAAGAGTTCCAATGTCAGTTTTCACAACCAACTGAATATAAGAGAGAAGTATCACTGGAATATCTGGTTTAAGTACAGCCACAACAACAGGTTCGCGTCTGCGCAATTTGCTGATATAGACAACCCCTACGGCGAACCCGACAACTATGCGGTATTGGACACCAGCCTGCAATGGACCGCGAGCGAACACTTGCGGTTCGAACTTCTTGGAAAAAACATTGGCAAATCGCATACAGAAGCTATTAGAGAAGAATTCAGCAGCCCTATTATGCTAATCGAGCCATCTGCCATGCTAAAAATCAGCTTCAGCTATTAGCAAGCCAAGTAGAACAGCAATGGGTATATTTTTTATCAAAATAAACTATATTTCGGCGAGCAGGAAGTTAATCGCCAATCTATTTTTTTGTTTAACTCTACTTATCATTATTTTCAACAGCTCTCTTGCTTTTGGAAAAGACCAAAGCATACATGCTCTTCGCAGCGCGTATTTATATTACTTTTCTCACTTCATCCAATGGCCAAACGAAACCGTTTTTCCCGACGACAAACTGAATCTATGCGCCTCAACCGAAGATGACAGCGATATCTTTCAGTTAAGTACCATAAACAACAAACCTCTGGGACAGCAACGCCTCAACATTATTCTGCTGGACAGCAACCCAAACAAGCAGAACGAGACCTGCCACATTCTTTACCTCAGCGGCTCAGATTCAGCAATTGACAATCAAAAAGGCTTATACCTTAACGACTACACACTAACTGTTACAGAGGGAGATTCCGGCTACCGAGGCGCTATTCATCTATTTATGCAGAATAACAAATTAAAATTTGAAATAGACAATGACCTGCTAACAAAAAACAAATTTAAAGCTAGCTCCAAAATATTGAGATTATCTCAGAAGGAGCTTCCATGAGGGGATTCACCAGCACCAAAACCAGCATACGCTCACGCATCCTGCTCACTTCTCTCAGTATTTTGCTAATAGCCTCCTTAATTATCAGCGGTGCTGTGTTTTGGAACTATGACAACCTAACTAAAGAAGCCCTACAAACACGGGTAAGAATAGAATCTGAGATTATTAGCCAAAATCTGGCGACCTCAATACTATTTGACGACGTGAACACTGCGCTGGAGATTCTATCTACCTATAAGGCCGACAATGCCATTTTGTATGTCAAACTAGAGCGAGAGGACGGATCCACATTTGCGGAATATAAAAGAATCACATTCAAACCAGATGATACCAACGTGTTCAACTTTCGAGAAGAGGTAGTCTTTGAAGGTAAAAACATTGGCTACCTGAACATCATTGTTTCTAAAAGTGAACTGCACGATCAAAACCTGGCTCTATTGATATTTCTTGGTGTAATCCTCTGTATTGTTACCCTGGTATCTTTCGCGCTTTCCAGTCCAATCATAAAGTCGGTTTTACTTCCCCTGCTTAGACTCCACGAGATCTCACAGAAAATTGCTAAAACCAGGGACTACTCTTTGCGAGTTGCTGTAGAGTCCGCTGATGAAGTTGGCAGGCTCAGTAATATGTTCAACCAAATGGTGGAACAAATTGAGCACAGGGATGACATGCTAGAGAAACAAGTGGGCCAGCGTACTCATGAGCTCGAAAAACTGGCCGAGGAATTTCGTTTTCGCGCCTTCCACGATAGTTTAACCGGCTTGGCAAACCGCGCTTTACTGAACGAGCGCTTCTCTCTAAGCATGCAACATGCTAAGCGACACAGGAACCACTTCGCCTGCCTGCTACTCGACCTGGACGATTTCAAAACGATTAACGACACCAAGGGTCACGAATTTGGCGATGAACTCCTAATTGAGGTTTCAAAACGCCTTTGCACAACTATACGAGAGGAAGATCTGGTTTGCCGTCTGGGCGGTGACGAGTTTGTTATTATTTTAAATGATATAAACGAAATAGAAGATATCAACATGATCGCGAGAAAAATACTCGCGCAACTCAACCGTGAGTTCACCATAAAGGGCGATAGTATTCGCACTGCAGCCAGTATCGGCTGTGCGGTATACCCGGATCACGGAGAGAATATAAGCACGATAAAGCGCCACGCAGACGTCGCCATGTACCGAGCAAAAGATGCAGGTAAGAATCAGTTCTGTCTATTCTCACAGGGCATGCAGGAGGATGTTAAACATCGCTTGCTAATTCAGAGTGGCCTTCGACCCGCGCTGGACGGAAACCAGTTTGAAGTGTACTTCCAACCCAAGGTAAATCCTCTAGAGGGCACCGTGGTGGGTTGCGAAGCTCTGGTGCGATGGAACCACCCAAAAGAAGGTTTTTTAACACCCGATAAATTTATCCCTTTCGCAGAAGAAGTTGGCCTCGTCAACGAAATCGATTATTTCGTCATAAGAGACTGCTGCGCAACCATGTCCGAGTGGACAAAAATATTCAGACAACCCATTCCTATAGCCTTTAATCTCTCAGGAAGGCATTTTCACGATTATAAAATCGTAGAAGTGCTGGAAAAAGCAATTCTCGACTTCAATATGGACCCCTCCATGCTGGAAGCGGAGATCACTGAGGCTGTGCTTATTGAAGATCCAGACAAAGCTCAAAAGATAGTTCACGCTGTAAAGTCTCTTGGCCTGGGAATTAGCCTGGATGATTTTGGTACCGGCTATTCATCGCTAAACTATCTTCGTACTCTGCCCATAGACACGGTTAAACTGGACCGCTCCTTCATAATGAATATTGATAAAAACGCACAAGACAAGCGTTTAACACGCGGTATAGTATCCCTCGCCAAGGGACTAAACCTTAAATTAATTGCTGAAGGCGTGGAAAACGAAAGCCAGCTGACAACCTTATTGAATCTTGGCTGCCAACACATGCAGGGCTACTACTTCCTTCGCCCGTCCCAAAAGGGCGATTTTGTCCAATGGTATTTAAGATATCATTCTTTACCCCGCGCACTAGCGGAAAAAAAATGACGCTCTTGATTCCGATAGGTGATAACAACAGTTTGCACTTTACCGCGCAGCACCGCCTTCACCATAGGAAGTAACTGACGCCGCTATCAGCCAGGGAAACAGCCCCACCCTCAGTACGTGCCATAATAACCTGCTTGAATCAGAGCGTTAGAGTGCCGCCAGACAAGTACTCGCTAACTAATGATTAATCGCTCGTTCAAAGGTACGGGGCTTAAAAACTGTATATAATCCGCGCTGCTATTTCTTGAGAGGAAAAATTATGGCTACCGGCAGCTTGCTCACGCTCTTAGACGATATCGCTACTGTACTGGACGATGTAACGGTAATGACCAAGATCGCCGCCAAGAAAACGGCCGGGGTTCTCGGCGATGATCTTGCGCTCAATGCACAACAAGTAAGTGGCGTTCGTGCCGAGAGAGAGCTACCGGTTGTTTGGGCGGTGTTTAAGGGCTCGGTAATCAACAAACTAATTCTGGTACCAGCCGCTCTTGTTATTAGTGCAGTAGCCCCCTGGCTGGTGGTGTACCTGCTTATGCTTGGCGGCCTATACCTGTGCTTTGAAGGGGTCGAAAAGCTTTGGCACAGTCTCGTGCACAAAAAAGAGATGAGTGAGAAAAAAGAAAAGCTCCGCCAAGCCCTGCTGAACCCAGACATCAACTTCAAAGAGTTAGAACATGAAAAGATCAAAGGGGCGATTCGAACCGATTTTGTTTTATCGGCAGAAATAATCGTAATCGCGCTAGGTACGGTTAGCGATGCAGAGTTCGCGAAACAGGTAATGGTAGTCAGCTTAATCGCCACGGTGATGACGATCGGAGTTTATGGTTTAGTCGCTTTAATTGTAAAGCTGGACGACATAGCCATTAGCATGATGAACAAGGTGGGCGACAGTAATTGGGCAAAACTTAAAAGAGCCGCAGGCAGCGCGCTGCTAAGCTTTTGCCCCTGGCTGATGAAAGGCCTATCTATCGTCGGTACTGCTGCAATGTTCCTGGTGGGTGGAGGCATTCTTGTTCACGGCATACCCCATCTTCATCACCTGGTGGAGCACTTGCATCTGCCTTTACCGGGCTTAATGAAGGTATTACTAAACCTGGTGGTGGGCATATTGGCAGGTGGCGTATTGGTACTTGCACTCAAGCTGACAAATAAATTTCGAGCAAAATTGCAGGCACACTGAACTAAATAATAAACACAGATAAATTACGAGGCCCGCTTTGAGAACAAGCGGCCTCGCGTAAAGCTAACACTGAGGCTAAAATTTAGCCGCTATAATATTGCCGGGCTGTTCTAGCTCTGATGCTGCCTTGCTTTCTACACTGTCAAAAAGTGCTTCTATCTGGGCATATTGCTTTATCAGCCAAATCCGTACACGTTGCCTTTCAGCGATACTAAGGCCGTCTTGGTTATTAGAGGCCGCCCAAAAGCTGGAACAATTAAAATCTACTTTGCGGGCCAGGGCCGGATGCAAGTGACTCAGGTGAAAAAAAGTCGCTCCAAATTTGTCTGCGCGGGCATACGTTTCAGATTTTTCGAATAGCTCAAAACTGTCGCCACGACCAAAGTTTTCGACCACAACCAAATTGGCGGGGTCTTTTTTGCGCCGAAGAATGAGCTTATCAAGCAAGCAAACTGAATCGAAACCATCATCCATTACATGCCATAAAAAACTTTCAAAACCCATCATTTTCAGTAGATCAAAGGTTGCACTATCGTCTACCCAGGCTTCAAACTGTGCAGATGTCTGCGCGGCGAGGTCCACAATTATATCCACCTCGGGCTTGGCGGCGGCTGCATCTATAATCTGATCCAGGCTCTCATAGTCACCCACTTGCAGAGGCTTGTTAAAATCCCCGTAAAAACGCGAAAAGGTTTGATGCGACATATCCGCATCAAAGCCCTGAAAACTTAAACCGGAATCCACGTAATACTGCGCCAACAAGCGAGCAGTAAACGATTTCCCGACCCCGCCTTTTTCACCACCTATAAAATGTACTCGGCTCACAATTCCTCCTTTCATCAGGGTTATAAAATTTCAGTATAAAAATAGCATTTTACCACTAGAAACAATTTGTTAAGGCAAGAATTATCAACAAACTAAAACCCAAAGCAAAAATGCTTTGGCTATACTTTAAGCACTAAGCCTGTTAACACTCCGGTTGTCACTCGCCAACAGGTTTTCAGCTCCGCAATAAATTGCTACGTATCAACCATGAAATACCTGTCACTCTAGTAGCCTGATCGTCAGCATAAAGGAATAGATTCAATGAATTACTCGCCCTTACGCGCCATAACTGTTTTATTCGCCTTTGCTCTTATCACTGCCTGCGGTGGCGGCGGTGGGGGCAGCAGTTCCGGTGGTGGCAGCCCTGCTGGCCCAACAAGCGTACCTAGCCCTACTTCCACAAAGGTGCAGATTTCAGGAACGGCCGCGAAGGGAATTATTGTGGGAGGTATTGTTAATATTCACCCTGTAAGCAGTGGCGCTGTCGACTTCAGCACCACCCTCGCCACTACAACTACAGATGCGAATGGCGCCTATGCGATAGAGCTTAGCGGCTACGACGGCAGCCCAATATACGTCAACATCACCGCTGATAATTCCACCACAATGCGCTGTGATCTTGCGCAAGGTTGCGATAGCGCAGCATTTGGCGAAGACCTTGCTATCAGCGAAATCGCAGGCGCTAGCGACGCCACTACTGCGTTCAGTCTTGCCGCTCTGGTACCCGGGTTTAGCGGCACAACACTTTCAAGCAATGTTTCGCCGCTAACCAATACTGCCGCTGCCTTTGGGCTAGCGGCTCTGGCTGACAATTCGGCTACCAGCTCAGCCTCTATGAACAGCATTATCAACAATGCAAACGGCAGTGTCGCGCTGCGCTTTGGTGTCTTGGGCAGCCTGCTTGAAATACCCATTATCGATCTAACCGACCCCGCAGAAGTAGCGGCGGCCGATGACGATGACCTTCAATACAATTTACTGGCAACAGCCTCGGTAGCAGCATTACAGGCTAATGTGCCAGATACAAATATTATTGAAGCCCTTACACAATTTGCAGACCAATATGCCGTTAACGATGGGCTGGCGGATACAGAGGAATTTGATAGCGCCGCTGTTACGCTGGAGGAGATTCTAAACGCCGCTGCTGCGCTAGTGGATACCCTCGAGGCGGAGGACAGCAGCGGCGCCCTGGATCTTGGCGCACTGCAAACTGAATTCAGCGCTAAGGCAGGCCAGGCGAGCAAGGGCTCCACATCTCCCACCAGCCCCATACCGAGTACAGGTAACGCCAGTGAACTCATTTTGGTTAAATCCATGGTCGCAGACATCCGGGATAGCGGCACTGCACTAGACATCGCCGGTGAGGGCTCTTTTGCCGACAAACTTGAAACAGCCAGCAATACCTTTGATGCCCATGCCGGCGAGGTAATGGAAGCACTCGACCTTACATTACAAGCTATCTCTGCAGCCACCGATGCTTGGCTGGAAAGCGATGAACAGCTAAGCACATACGCCTATCAAGGCCTCACTGTAGATATAAGTACTCAAAACGGCGTTACGACGTTCAACCATAGCTCAAACATAGCGATTGAAAACGCCAGCGGAAAACCAACGGATGTTGCCGTAGCGCTAAACGCTGTGCTCAATGAACTGGAAAGGAATGTCATTGATAGCCAGTCCGAAACGGGCAGTTTAGAGAGCGCCACCATCAGCATTAATCTGGCAGTAAGTGGCACAGCCTCCTCCAGCCTTGTGGACATCGATATTAAAGAGGGAACGTTTCAAGCCACTATTGAATCGGCGCTTAGTGAAGTTTACGGGCAACAAAGCCAAAGCAATGAAGGTAACTTGAGTGAAACCGACAGGTCTGTTGAAGAAATAGATATTACCGGCTTTGAGCTCGATCTACTAATTTCTCTTGCCGAGGCCAACGGCAGCGTACAGGACCCGCTTACTTTCACCGGCGATTTCCAGCTTTCCGTTAATAACAGCGCCACTGCAAGCGATTACAACGATACATTGCTTTTCGACCAGGAACAGCAATTTGTCGGCTGGGTAGATACCTGGATAGAGAGCGCCACCATTGGTGAAATGTCCATGCGCATGGGAGGCATATTTAATACAGCCTCCGGCGATAGTCTCTCAGCCAGCCTGGCCATTAATGTCGAGGGAGGTGAATTAAGTCTCGTTTGCGAGGGTGAAGACAGCTATAGCTCACAAAATCAAACGTCCACCAATTCAGAAATTTGCGGCGGGGAAACAGAAAGCGCCTATATAAACCTGGATTTTAGCCTGGGTTTTGATATGGATATCACCGGTCTCGAGGCTGGTAGCATTACACTCACGGGGAGTCGTACCGGATTGGATGACGGGGTGGTTGAGATCAGCACTAACTACGGCGATGTACTGCTAGACTTTCAGTACGACAGCCTTGCCTCTGCGGACAAGAGCGAAATGCTCACTATTAAAAACCAGAACGGTGTTGTTCTCACGCTAATCGAAACTGAAAGTGAAGGCGGCAATAGCTCATCTCTTGCCGGCGCAATTACCGTCAAGGGTACCGAATACGCAACAATTTCCGATGAACTGGGTTTTATAGCAATTTCGTACACAGACGGTAGTAACGAAAGTCTGTAAAAAAGTCCACAAGCGCTTGGTAAGGGGAGGTGCCGATCCCCCTTTTTATTAAAATAACAATGAAATCAAAAATAGTTTTTCTTACACTTATTAGCCTATGTGAGTCAGGCACTGCGTCTGATTGGCAACACAGTATTAGCGCCAATAGTTTTTCCTACAGTGAAATCGCCCCAATAAAGCAAATCTTCGACGACTTAAGAGGGCCACCCTTAAAAAAGGGCGATACCGCTTTCACATTTAATAGCCTGAATATTGAATCAAGCTATAAATCATTGAAGCTTGGCATATTCAGCCGCTATCACTACATATTGAATTTTACACCCGACACTGCAGAGCTAATTTATGCAGACAAAAATGACAGACAACTGCAGGAAAACACACCTTATCTGCTAGACATTTCTGCGGACCATGTGGCCGCCTCCGGACTCGCAATTGGCTACGCAAAAACGTTCGGCAATGTTCAGCTAGAATTATCGGCTTCTTACTTAACTGCAAATCAAATGATAGACGGCCGCCTGTCAGGCTACATTCAAACCAATAGTGACAGCACCTTCGATGGTGAGGCATCCCTTGCCTACGCCTATAGCAACGACATTTTCTTTAACAGAGAAAATAGTGGTATTAGTGGCCAGGGCTATTCATTTGATGCCGGCCTCGAATGGCACATTAACAAGCATTGGATTTTTCGCTGGAAAGGAAAAGATATCAACAGTGAAATAAAGTGGTCGAGGCAGCACTTCACGAGCGCGCAGGCCTCGTCTGATAATATTTCGTACAACAGACAGGGCTTAATCAGTACTCGCCCTGTTCTCAGCTGGATTGAATCTGCAAAAAACATCAGCCAGACACTCCCCTCACAGCACAACGCGCACCTGAACTACTTCTGGGAGAATAATGGAATTTTTGGCCTTGAGTATTATCAGTTCGACGCAGTAAATTTCTATCGAATTACCTATGCAAAAACACTGATGCCAGAAACGGTTTTTCACAGCTACTACGACCTAAGTTCAAAGGCACTAATGGTCGCCTGCCAGCGGAAAAACCTGACAATCAGTTACGCTGCAGACAAGCTGCTGCCAGAAAAAGCGTACACCCTGGAATTTAAAGTTGCTTACGCTTTTACTTTCTAGGGCCAGTTAAGCCTCTACGATTTCTACACCCTTCCAAAATGCAACCATCCCTTCTATGTGCTTTGCTTCCTTCTTGGGATCAGGATAGTACCAAGCGGAGTCTTTATTGGTACGCCCACCCACCACGAGATCGAAATAGCTTGCATCCCCTTTCCAGGGGCAGTGCGTTGAAGTATCAGTTTTACGAAAATACTCTGATACGATAGAACCCACTGGAAAATAATGGTTTGACTCCACAACCACAGTTTCATCACTTTCAGCAACAACAGCACCGTTCCACATAGCTTTAACAGGGGCTTTCATAAGGGGCTCCAAAACTGTAGTAAGTTAAAATTAGCGACACTAAGACAACTCGCTTTTTACCATTTTTAAGGTTTCTTTATGAAGAGTAGAGTAATGCTTGCCGGAATATTTGGCGGTGTTCATTATTTCCAGAAGAATTTTCTGTGCCTGCTCCATCTGGTTTTGCGACTTTAAAAATACCGCGTAGTAATAGCTGGCTTCCGGCCCGGAGTAGTAATCATGCAAGGCCTCGTACTCATGCTTCGCCCCGTCAAGGTCTCCCAATTTCTCTAGTGCTCGCGCATAAAGCAAATGGGCATCCTGATTTTTATAATCGGGATTTAACGCTATTAGCTTATCGAGAATTTCTTTTGTCTCGTAATAATTCTCAGCACCAAACTCTGACTTAGCCAGACCAAACATAAGATTGGGGTCGTCTGCGTGGAGCCCCTTCAAGCATTTCTGATAAAGCTCTCGAGCCTCGACGAACAAACCCTTCCGCAGACACTCATCGGCGAGCCGAATGGAATTTTCCACTGTATCAGACATGGAATATTGCCGAGCGGCTGAACTGATATCTTTGTTGGGATTTAGCGATGAACGAACCTTTCTACCAGCACGCCTACCTGTGCGGGAATTACTTAGTTCCGGTAAAACTTCGAGAATAAAATAGGCAATCGAACCTGCCAAAGGAAGCATAACCACAATCCAGATCCATGTAGTATTGCGGCCAGTTTTTACGATATGAATAACCAGCGCTACCTGTATCAGCAAGGATATTATAAAAAATGGCACTTCTCAGACCTCCGTTTCTATTTTTTTAATAGCTCTGCGTCGAGCCAACAGTAGCTGCAAAGCGCTCTTTTTACGAGACAAATCCCTTTGTCTATTTTTTTGTGCTATGGAGCTACTGCGTAGTTGTAATATAAAATGAGATGCAGGCGCTAGGGCAGAAAGCTCTCACCCACAAGATAACGGTCCACTTCTCTGGCTGCTCTTCGCCCCTCATCTATGGCCCAAACAATTAAGCTCTGACCACGACGAGCATCACCGCAGGCGAAGATACCATCAACACTGGTTGCGAATTCATCATATGCTGCTTTAGCGTTCGAACGCTCATCGCACTCAATACCCAGCTGCTCTATGATAAGCTCTTCTGGCCCGAGAAAGCCCATCGCCAGCAACACCAGGTCGGCAGGGTATACCTTTTCTGTACCAACTAGTTCTTGTGGCGACATACGTCCATTTTCATCGCTTACCCACTGAATTTGTACGGTATGAACTTCTTTTACCTGGCCACTTTCATCGCCAACGATTTTTTTAGTCATCACCTGGTAGTGGCGAGGGTCGTCACCCTGAACGGCAATCGCCTCCATCTGACCATAATCGACCAAGAGGGTTTTGGGCCACTCCGGCCAGGGGTTACCGGGGGCACGCTGGTCAGTGGGCCGCGGCATAATCTCCAATTGCAAAACATGCTCACAGCCATGACGCAAGGACGTGGCAACACAGTCCGTACCGGTATCGCCACCACCAATCACCACAACATTTTTGCCCTTCGCGTTTATATACTGGCCATCTTCAAGCTTGCTATCCAATAGGCTCTTGGTATTTTTACTCAAAAACTCCATAGCAAAGTGAACGCCCTTTAGTTCACGTCCTGCAACTGGCAGATCTCGAGGTTTAGTTGCACCTGTTGCTATGACTACCGCATCAAATTCGTCCTGTAATTGCTTCGCAGGAATATCTTTACCAATTTCAGTATTGGTAATAAAGGTAACGCCTTCCTCTGCAAGCAGTTTTACTCGGCGATCAACGATATGCTTTTCCAATTTCATATTGGGAATGCCATACATCAATAAGCCACCGATACGATCAGCTCGCTCGTACACGGTCACGGCATGGCCTGCCTTATTAAGCTGTGCGGCGGCGGCCAGACCAGCCGGGCCGGAGCCAATAACAGCGACGGTTTTACCACTGCGCTTAGCCGGAGGCTCTGCATTTACCCAACCTTCTTCAAATGCATGTTCCGCAATTGCGTATTCGTGCAGCTTAATCGTGACAGGGGGCGCATTAATTCCCAATACACACGCGCCCTCACAGGGAGCCGGACACACGCGACCAGTAAATTCCGGAAAATTATTGGTGCGGTGCAGTCGGTCAATAGCATCTTTCCATTGGCCGCGATAAATCAGGTCGTTCCATTCCGGGATCAAATTATTAACCGGACAGCCCGCGATTTTAGGAGCGTACTGGCTATTACCACTTTGGCAAAAGGGTACGCCGCAATCCATGCAACGTGAAGCTTGCTTGCGCAAGCCCTCTTCCGGCATGTGCTCATGTACTTCTTGCCAATCTACAAGCCTGTCTTTAGGGTCACGATCATCCGGTAGCGCACGATCAACTTTTAAAAAACCTGTTGGATTACCCATTGCTACACCCCCTAGTTCGCTGCCAAGTTTTGAAGGTGCATATCAAATGCGGCCTCTGCAACTTGCTGTTCTGTTTTATCTTTATCTTGCGCACGAACGTCTTTCATATAGTTTTGCATACGCTTGTAGTCAACCGGCATCACTTTAACGAACTTAGCCAGGCTGCTCTGCCAGTCCGCCAGAATTTCTTCCGCAACATCCGAACCGGTTTTTTCTTTATGAGCTTCAATTAATGCTTTTAATTCTGCGATCTCTTCAGCATCGTCAGCTTTTTCAAGCTGTACCATTTCCATATTGCACTTGGAGGAAAAGTCGCCGCTCGAGTCCAACACCCAGGCTACACCGCCACTCATACCCGCGGCGAAGTTACGACCGGTGCTGCCAAGAATAATCGCCTTACCACCAGTCATGTATTCACAACCATGATCGCCAACACCCTCTACGATCGCAGTAACTCCTGAGTTGCGGACACAGAAGCGCTCACCAGCGATACCACGAATAAAAGCCTTACCGCCTGTCGCACCGAAGAAAGCCACATTGCCAATTAAAATATTCTCTCGCGCTTTAAAGGGAGACACTTTTGGTGGGTAAACGACTAACTCTGCACCTGACAAGCCTTTACCAAAATAGTCATTAGCATCGCCTTCCAGCTCAAAACGCAAACCTTTCGCTGCGAATGCACCAAAGCTTTGCCCAGCAGAGCCATCGAACTTAACGTCAATAGTACCTTCTGGCAAACCGTCTGCGCCGTAGCGTTTGCTTATCTCGTTTGAGAGCATTGTGCCAACGGTTCTATCGGTATTAACGATTTCACTGTTTAACTGTAACTGTTCAGCTTTTTCCAATGCATTGGCAGACTGCTCAATTAATTTACGATCGACAATGTCATTAATTAAATGTTTTTGCTCGACGCTGCGATAAAGGGTATCACCTTCATGCGCCTCCTCCTTGTGGAGAATAGGCGATAGATCTAGGTGCTTCAGTTTCCAGTGATCGAGGTTTTCTCTAAGGTCTAAACACTGAACCTGACCAACCATTTCTTCGATAGTGCGGAAGCCGAGTTCTGCCATTATCTCCCGGAAGCCTTCGGTAAGCATGGTAAAGAAGTTAACCACATGCTCTACTTTACCGGTAAAGCGATTGCGTAATTCCTTATTCTGAGTTGCGACGCCAACAGGGCAAGTATTGAGGTGACACTTACGCATCATAATGCAACCCTCAACCACCAAAGCCGCTGTGGCAACACCCCACTCTTCTGCACCCAACAAGGTTGCTATGGCGAGATCACGTGGTGTTTTTAATTGACCATCGGTTTGCACAGTAATTCGACTGCGGAGCCGGTTGGCGACCAATGTTTGATGGGTTTCTGCCAGGCCAAGCTCCCAGGGTAAGCCCGCGTGCTTAATAGAGCTTAAAGGCGATGCCCCGGTGCCACCGTCGTAACCGGAAATTAGTACAACGTCGGCATAGCCCTTACACACGCCGGCAGCAATGGTGCCCACGCCCGCTTCAGAAACCAGCTTCACGTTTATGCGCGCTTCACGGTTTGCATTTTTCAGGTCATAAATTAACTGCGCCAAATCTTCAATAGAGTAAATATCGTGATGCGGCGGTGGTGAAATTAATCCAACCCCGGGAGTTGAGCCACGGGTTCGACCAATCCATGCGTCCACCTTGTGGCCGGGCAACTGGCCACCTTCGCCAGGCTTGGCACCCTGCGCCATTTTAATTTGAATTTCATCAGCGTTCGCCAGGTAGTGACTGGTAACACCAAAGCGACCCGAAGCCACCTGCTTAATTCGGCTAATCATTAAATCGCCGTTTTCGTCGGGCTTGAATCGAATGGGGTCTTCGCCACCTTCACCACTGTTACTCTTGCCACCCAGTCGGTTCATGGCTTTCGCCAGTGTGGTATGCGCTTCCCAGGAAATAGAACCAAAGGACATTGCACCTGTTGCAAAGCGTTTGAAAATATTCTCCGCTGGCTCAACCTCCTCAAGAGGAATGCTTGGGCGGTCTGAGTTAAACTTCAGCAGCCCTCGCAAGGTGTAGGCGGCTTCTGCTTGCTCATCGACTTCTTTGGCGTACTGCTTAAACTGAGAGTAATCGTTACTTGCAGTCGAGTGCTGCAACAAACGAATGGTAGTGGGATTAAACAGGTGGCGCTCACCATCGTGACGCCATGCATATTCACCACCACTGTGAAGAACATCGTCTACATGAATGCGGTTCGCAGCGGGGAAACCTTCGCGGTGGTTGGTCAGCGCTTCGCGTGCCATCTCATCCAGGCCAATGCCTTCAATACGACTAACGGTTCCGGTGAAATACCGCTGAACAACTTCACTATTAATACCAAGCGCTTCAAATATTTGTGCACCCTGGTAGCTTTGCAGGGTGGATATACCCATCTTTGAAAATATTTTTAATAAGCCGCTGCCTACCGCTTTTGCGTAGCGCGTGAACAGAACCTCGTCATTCATATCTTTGCCAAAACTTCCCTGATCGCGCATATGCTTCAAGGTTTCTATGGCGAGATAAGGGTTAATAGCAGCAGCACCGTAACCAATTAGGGTAGCGAAATGGTGCGTTTCCCGTGCATCGCCTGCTTCTACGATTATCTCTACTTTCGCTCGCTGACCATCGCGGATAAGAGAGTGATGAACCGCCGCAGTGGCAAGCAGCGATGGAATGGCAGCGTGGTCAGTATCCACATTGCGATCGCTAAGAATCAGCAGTGAATAACCTTCGTTAACAGCATCTTTTGCATAGCGGCACAAGTTTGCCAAGGCCTCTTCCAGTGCGCCGCTTAAGCCGCTGGCAGGAAATACTGTGTCCAGTGTTTTTGCTTGAAGGTGCGCCTGATCAATATGTTTTAATCTTAATAACTGCTCGTTACTCAGCAAGGGCTGCTTTATTTCAACCTTGCGACAGTGCTCTGGGGTTTCATCCAGAATATTTTTTGAGGAACCAATATAGGTGCGTAAAGACATCACCATCTCTTCACGAATAGGATCGATTGGAGGGTTGGTAACCTGAGCGAACAACTGCTTAAAATAGCTGGATAAATGCTGAGGGCGATCGGACATAACCGCCAGAGGATTATCTGCCCCCATCGCTCCCAAAGGCTCTTTACCAGACTCAACCATTTGCTTGAGAATTACATTGAGATCTTCATAGGTATAGCCACAGGATTTCTGCCGCAGCGGCAGATTTTCAATGGTACTCACCTGAACATCCGGTAGAGGTAACTCGTCGAGCACCAACTTGTTTTCCGCCAGCCATTGGGCATAAGGCTGACGTGCACAGATGTCCGATTTAACATCGTCATCACTAATAATGCAGCCTTTATTTAAGTCGGCAATGAAAATCTTGCCAGGCTGTAAGCGACCTTTTCGAACCACTTTTGCCGGATCAACACAAAGAGCACCGGTTTCCGAGCCCATAACCAACATATCATCATCGGTAAGCAGAAAACGCGATGGCCGCAGACCATTCCGGTCCAGCGTTGCACCTATCACTTGCCCATCTGTAAAACTCACCGACGCAGGGCCATCCCAAGGCTCCATAATATTGGCGTAATACTCGTAGAAAGCTCGCTTGACGGGATCCATATCCGTTTGGCTCTGCCAGGCTTCTGGTATCACCATCATCATTACCTGAGCCAAAGGTCTGCCACTCAATACAAGCAGTTCAATCACCATGTCCAGGTTGGCAGAGTCTGAGTTGTCGCGATTGCACACAGGATAGAGCAGGTCCAGCTCTTCCCGAGAAAAGTTGGCAGACTCGAATAATGCTTCTCGAGCCACCATCCAGTTTATGTTGCCACGCACGGTGTTTATCTCACCGTTGTGAGACAGAAAACGGAATGGCTGAGCACGGCGCCATGCTGGGAAGGTATTGGTAGAAAAACGGCTGTGGAACATGGCAATAGCCGACTGGCATTTTTCATCGCGCAGATCCTGATAATACTGCCGCACCTGCTCAGTGGTGAACTGCCCTTTATATACAATGGTACGGTTAGAAAGCGAGGCAATGTAGAACTCATCTTTCTCCACCTTCAGCATGGCGTTGGCCTGGTGAGCGCTGTATTTACGTAATACAAATAACTTGCGCTGGAATTCCTCTTGGCTCATGCCCTCGGGCTTAGCAATAAACAATTGCTGAATCTTTGGTTCGGTCTCCTTCGCAGCAAAGCCCAACATGGAGTTATCACCGGGTACATCCCGATACCCCAAAGCTTCGAGGCCGAGCGTTACAAGCGCCTTCTCAAGGATATCTTTACACTGCTTGGCGAGAACCTCTTTTTGCGGGAAAAACAACATACCCACGCCGTAATCACCAACTGCGCCCAGCTTAATCCCCAGCTTACCGGCTTGCTCCACCAAAAAGTCGTGAGGGATCTGAATCAGAATGCCTGCGCCGTCACCGCTGGCTACGTCGTATCCGGTGCCACCTCGGTGCTCCATACAGGTAAGCATGGTGAGTGCATTTTCAATAATATCGTGCGATTTTCGCCCTTTCAGGTTGGCAACAAAGCCGATGCCGCATGCATCATGCTCAAATTCTGGGCGATAAAGACCCTTGTAGGATTCGTTGTTCTGCATCATATCTCTCTTAAACCTTTGAATTTTAAGGCGTTTTTATAATACCCACTGCCATTATGGGTTTTACAGCCATTCAGCTAAGCCGGCGAATTTTACACGTATATGGAGGGTAACTTGAAGCTTGCCGGCAAAACTTTGATAAATCGCAATTCTAAAGCAGGGTTTTAGGGTGCTTTTGACCGCCAGATTGCCGCCGGATTAGCGCCAAAGCACTGAACAGGGCCAGCCCCGAAAGACCTTGTATTTTCTGCTTCAATCGCCGAGTGCTAACGCTAAGCCAGCCTGCAAGACTATAGGTGCACGCCAGACAGAGCCTGCCACAAGCCTTTTCTCAGTATGCGGCTGAGTTAAAGAAGCCCCCATTCACCAAAAACCTGCTAATCGTTTTTTTAAGTGAATCAACTAATGTGCTTTAAAGGGTGTTTCAACTCCAGAGCTGAGGCTATAGTGAGTCAATATATTACAGCTCTGCGGTTTAACCCCATGTGGAAAGCTCTGTTTTTGGGCCTATTACTTTTTTTAAGTACTGCTCTTTGCTCAAGCGAAGACTTTTCCTTCCAGGCATCCTCAAGCATATCCATTGATAAGGAGTGGGTAGACTCCGAAGCAGCCTCAGATATCGACGACTCCCCGTGGCTTGTCAATATTTCAGTTAACTGGCCGTTCCCATCTTTCTACCCGCACCCCTCCAGCAGGCCCTTCACCATCCCAAGTGCCTCCATTAATTACAAGCACGCCATTCGCGCACCACCTCAACACTAAAGCGTCCTTCAAAACCGACCGACACCCCTACACTTGCGCGCCAAGTGTATTGCTTTACCTGTTGAGAGAATGAAATGAACAACTGTCTACGAAGCACCACATCGTTTGCCCCCACTAAGGCAGCTCTCGTCAAAAGTAGAAAATTACCGGAAAAGCGCAATGGCGCTTTGAACGTACTCTGCTTACTAACCATTCCATTACTGATAAGCGGCCTTGTACAGGAGATATTTGCTGCAATGGACTACGCTTTTTTTCAAGATGGCGCCGCAAGGTCATTTGCCATTCCCGGCACGCTTACGATGCTATGCGCCGGGTTGATACTGAAAAAAAATTTAAAACAAATTAGCAGCGTTAAGATCCACTACCGACATGCCATGCTATTTGTATCGCTAACATGGATAATCTGTAGCGTAGATTCAGCTATCCCCATCTATCTGATTGAAAACATCAGTTTTACTGATTCTGTTTTCGAAGCCACATCGGCACTAACCACCACCGGCGCCACAGTCCTTACCAACCTGGATGCAAAAGCCCCAACGCTACTAATGTATCGACAGTTTTTACAATGGCTGGGCGGCTTAGGCGTGGTTATTTTCGTGGTAGCCATAGTGCCAATGCTTAACGTTGGAGGTATGCGAGTATTTCAAGCAGAAACGCCAGGGCCAATGAAGGGGGATAAGCTATCTCCGCGTATTGCCAAGTCAGCCCGAGCCTTGTGGATTGTCTATTGCTGGCTAACCCTGAGCTGTGCCTTAGGTTATTGGCTGGCAGGCATGAACCTTTTTGACGCCGTGGCGCATAGCTTCAGTACCGTTTCCACTGGTGGCTTTTCAACACATGATGCCAGCATTGGATTCTTTAACAGTTTAGCAATTGAGCTTAACGCCAATATTTTTATGCTACTTGGTGCAATGAGTTTCGGACTGCATTACCGCTTACTATTCCGCCGACAAGCGGCCAGCTACTTTCATGATGAAGAAGCACGGGTATTTGTAATAACGATCATTGTCCTCACACTCTTGGTTGCCATTGTAATTATTCCAGAAACCGCCAGCGCCACAGAAAAAGCGCGCGCGGTTTCAAGAGCTTTTTTTCATGTAATTTCATTTATCACTAGCACCGGATTTGGTGCAGGGAATTTTACGGAGTGGCCGGCAACCGCTGTTTTACTGCTGATTATTGCCGGCTATATTGGTGGCTGCTCAGGCAGCACTGCGGGAGGAAATAAAATAGTACGAGATATCATCGCAATTAAAATATGGCTGGTGCAGCTTAAGCGCCTTGCTCACCCACGGGGTTTATTCGTAATCAAGTATAACAAAACACCAATAGACGAAGGTATTCGTGATGCCACTATGGCATTTTTATTACTATCAATAGTGTTAAGCGCCCTATTTACGCTAGTACTGATGGCCAGTGGATTGGATTTTCTAACATCATTTTCCGCAGTGTCTTCCTGCCTGAATGTCCTGGGGCCTGCCTTTGGAGAGCTGGCAAATAATTTTATACCGTTGTCTGATTTCAGCACCTGGACATTAACATTTTCAATGCTGCTCGGCAGACTGGAGTTTTTTACTCTGTTGGTACTATTCAGCCCCACCTTTTGGAGAAGCTAATTCCAACTATGCTTGAAACGCGATTTGCATAGCCCAAAATAAAAAACCAATACACTGTACCCGCTGCGCAACAATAAAATTAGACGCACGCACACGCGCCTAATCGAACACCGCAGAATAGTGCCAATTGTGTGTAACCTTGCTCAGCAGCTGCCACATTGGCCTGGCGAGTTGCAAATTATCGTCGTAGGGGTGAATACCAATACGAAGAGGTCTACCTGCAGAGGCAGCATGAACGTTTAAGTAGTTCCAACACCTCAGCGATACGGTTCTAAAAGCGTTGTCTGCCTCAAAACCACTTAAGGGAAGCTTCTTTAAGCGTCCAGAGTGTGCATTGAGTATCCCCAAGCTTGTTTCAAAATAGTGAAACGGGCTCTCGCCTAGAGTTTTTGCGCTCACACTGCCCATGGCCCAGGCTGGCGGCACATAATAATTCGGCGCATCCAGCTTGTTCCGGGCAAACCAATCATAATTTTTGTTAAGTAGCTCCGCAATCTGGTGCTCATTAAGCATCAGATGCTCGGCCACCTTTCGAGACAGAAGCGCGGAATGCAGTTGGTGGTACCAGCCACGCACCTGCTCACAGTGATGCAGCCAGCCATGCCCTGCGAGAATGAAGCCTCGCTCTTGCCATCGCCTCAAGTGAGTAATATCTTTGGGGCTCCATTTATTACCGGGAATTATTAACAACACCAAGTTTGTTAAACAGGCTGCAGGCAGCCGTTCGATAATCCTGTTTACATGACAGAGCGTTGAAGGCGCAACATCATGAATGGAAACCAGTGCGTGCACTCAACCTCCACCTACCGAGAGATAATGCGGCAGAATACTTCAGACCAATGATTCAAGCTCTTTTCGTTAAGGGCCTGAGTAATTTTCAACGCAATTTTCGCTTTCAATATACGCAGCTCTGGCGATTGCGCTGCAATGTTTTCGAGCACAGCGTGCAGGCTTGCATTATTCATTATATAGAGACCGTCAGAATGTGCCGGCGAATCCGCAATCCCGCAATGGGAAGAAACCACCACTAAGCGTTGTCGAGCCATAGCTTCAAGCGCAATGGTACCAAAGGACTCAAAATGCGAGGGCAAAACCAGACAATCATGCTGGTCAATTTGCTCCCTTAGCTTATCTCGATTCAACCACCCCAGTGTTTTAATATTTTTATGGGAGTTAGCGGCACTATCCAGCTGCTCCCGCAGGGGGCCATCACCGGCAAAAGAGAACGCTACTTGGGGCATTTTCTCTGCAGCCTGAATAATGGTATCGATGTTTTTTTCTGGCGCCAGACGTCCGGCAAACAACACACGCTTAAACTCGCCAGCGTAGGGTCGCAACGGTGTGTCCGTAAACAGGGGGGAAATAAGTGTACTGATGAGTTCCGTTGCCGGCGCATTTAACTGCTCTGCCTGCTGTACCATTGCTTCAGAGTTAGCGAGCACAAGGCGGCAACTTTTAAACAGGTAATTATTGGATACTTTAAAATAACTGTGTACCACCTGGCCAGCTGCACTGTTGTTCCAATACAGGCGTGTCAATTCCTCAAAGGATGTGTGAAAACCGGCAATGGCAGGAATTTTCATCCTGCCAGCGAGAAAAGCCCCTAACAAACCATAAACGCCCGGCGTGGCCAAAATTACAATATCTGGTTTAATCTCACCTAACTGGCGCTGAAGGGAAAAGGGGTTAGGCATACAGAGTTTTTGCGTAGCATCACCCGGCAAAGGCAGTACTAAGCCCGCATTCCACTTACCATTCTTTTCTATGGTTGGGCACAGCAGCTTGATGCGTTTAACTCGGCTCTCCAGGTGCTGCAACAGATCCGCATAAAAAGTGCCTACGCCATTTCGCCCCGGAGCTGCATCGGAAATAATCGCAACGTTCAGGTTTTCAAGCCGGCTAATCGAATTTACAGAATGTGGATTATCGTCACTATTGGCATCACTCATTTTCACGGTTTTATTGTTTTCATTATTGATGTGTCAAAGGGCCAGCAAGCTTTAAACTTTGTGCTGATCTCGTTTTCTTTTAGTCCAAATTGCTCCAACTTATACGTGTGCTTACTCTTGTAACGTCGCCCTTTATCAGAGAATCGTTTCAGCTCCAATGCATACTCTTCACTAATGGGCTGCTCCATTTTGCGATAGATAGCGATGAGCAAGTCTTCCAGATGATCGCAAAGCTCCACGAAATCTACAATTATCAGTTCCCTCCGCCGCTTCAATGCAATCTCCTGATAATAGTGCCTGAGCATTTGCGTAAGCTGGGAGCAGAAGCTCTTACTCAACTGGTTGTAGCCCAAGAATTTCATCGCTGGTTGAAGCGAACTTAACTGGCTTGCAACAGCCTCCTGAGGGTTGCGCACGCATGCAATAAAGGAGGCATCTGGGAATTGCTTACGCAGAGATTCAATCATGGGGGTAAACGAAGGATTCTTGCTAAGAAGTTGTCTATTTGCGCCGTGGAAGAATAAATGCTTCTGAAGGCAACGCTGATAGTAGCTCATGTAAGCCCGCCTGAGCCGCACAGACAGTTGCTGGTCGAAGTAGGCAAACTGCCAGTAGTACGGAGACTCAGGGCAAAGCAATACACCTAGAAAGCAGCCATGAACAGGCGCGAACAACAGGAAATCCTCTTCTGGCTCATTCAAACGAAGTGCGTGGATGGCGTCGAAGTTAGCCAGCAGCTTTGCCGAAACCGCCCCTGCCGCGCTGCCAAGAGGGCTAAGCAGACGAGCCATAGCACTGTAGAAGTAGCGTTCAGAAATGGACGGCGCCAATATACTCTCCCACAAGGTGAGACTGGTATAGCGCTTGTCCGCCGCCATTACCCTGTGTAGCCAGGTGGTGCCACTGCGAGGAATACCCACAATAAATGTGGCTTTTACCCGAATATTGCGATATCGCCAGAAAAGCAGTTCATCAAATACAAACCCGATGGCATGCAGCAAGGCAAGTAGCCCAGAGAGCAACCAAACAGCAAGGAAGATCAATAGACGCAAGGGTATCTTCCTCTTTCCCGCCAGCGGCAGCGAAGGGCAAAGACGGCCTGCGAATAAAAAGCACTGAAGAAAACTAAGGTAAATGGCAAATAACAAAACGCTTATCCCTTCGGTTGGCCCCGCATTACACCGCCCCATTATGACACTTTTATGTATAAACCCGCGCTTATGCTGCCCAGGTTTGTGCACAAAGCCCGAGCCTCGGGCTTGTCACATAGCTGTAACACAAAGGTAACAATAGAGTCATTTTTTAGTAACAAACAGATGTTAAAAGATTTACAGGTTAATTGTATTTACTGCGAAACAAGGCTCCAAGGCATTAATTAGCCCGTTTCGCCATTTTTTGCGGACACTTACCTCACCAAAATTTTACTTGCTGAGGTAGTCACTATCTTGCTGTATACGACCAAATTTACGCCCTGCCAGGCGAGGAGAATTTATGTTTAAATCTGCTGCACTATGCCTTCTTGCGTTTTGCTTGACCCTAGGTTCCGCAAGTGTTTTTGCCGAAGATGCAACTCAACAGATCGAAGAAATGACTGTCATGGGTGCTGTTAAGAGCCGCGATGCCGGCGAAGCTGCCGATATTGAAGCCGCTGACGAGCAAGCTCTGGAAGAACTTCCCGTTATCGAAGAATAAATCTCTACTTCTTCGTTTTCAGCTGCGCTGCTGAGGATATTTCCAAGGCGTGCAGCTGTTGCATTATCTCCATATACTTTCCCTGCTCTCCATCGCTCAGCCCCAGAGCGATATGGCCGGAAGTAAAACCTTCCATACCACTATCAAAACTCTTCCATTTGTCCCCTACCCAGGCTTGAACCCAGGCATGCGGCACGAAGACATGAGAGCGGCCATAAAAACGTTCGTTAGAATACGCCAAACCCACTGCGACTCGGGTGGGCACCCCGGCAGCACGCCCCATTGCCGCCAGCAGTAGCGCCTGCTCGGTACAATCACCACTTCGACTTTTGAAGGCCTCCGAGGCAGGAGCGTAACCAGAGTAATTTACCGGCCCTTTTTTCATGTGCCGTGACACAAACGTTTCCAGACGCGTCATTACTTTTTCAGCAGGCGGCAGTGGATCTGAAAATAATTTCCCCAACTGCTTTTGCAGCGCTGCATCTGTGTAATCTAGCCAGAAACTGTTTTGAAGCGCGTTCTCCAGCTCGAGCGGCGCCGGCGCCGACTCTGCGCCGCAATCACTGCAAACCTCTACCTGGACACCTTCCGGGGTAACACGTACTTTTTGCTCGAAGGTTTGTGGCAGGCTCAACGGGTAATCACTGCGCAGGGTATAGCGAATTCTTCTTTTTAAAACTGCGTCAGGAATTCTATATGGTGAGCGCACCAACTGGCTGTAGACATTTTTTAGTGGAATTGCGGCCGAAAGCGCACAGGCTTTATCACAGGTTTCTATAACAAAGTCCTTGCCGGTAACGCGAGATACTTCGCGCAATACAGTAAATTGTTCATCGGCATACAATACGGTAGGCTCGAGTATATTCTCTTTGCGTTTATCTATACGCCAGTGTACCGAAGAATATCCGGTGAGCCGCTCCTCTCGCCAAGTGATATGATTTTTTTCAAAGCCCATTTTACTGAAACTCCAATTGGAGTATTCAAGTTGTTTATCATTTCCCTTGTGTGCAAGCAGCCTTTTCTGCAGCCCCCGTGGCATTATAAAGTTATCGGGTATAGCAAAGCGCTCTGACTTTACCTTGCCACCGCTTTTTAATTTAACCTTCAGCACTGCCCCAGCCACACGCGCCTGCATCAGATAGTTTGCCGATTCAGACTCTACTTTTTTATTTATAGCTACCGGTTCACCGCTAAGTGTTTCGATATATTCAAGAGTGATTGTAGATTTCCTGACGGGCTCACCCGGAACTTTGGTTTCAATTTCGAGCACTTGGTGACTTACTACTTGTCTTTCTCTGTATTCTATATTTAACCAGCGGTGTCCAATTTTATTATCTGCAAGACTTACGGACTGCCATCTCTCAAACGAACCTGAACCTTGCGCCAAGCTAAACAGCGGAGCAAATAAAATTAAAAAAAGAACTGTTTTCCTACACATAAAAAAAGGCGCTGAACTACCATAGATTCACTATAGTAACACAACGCCAACGGAGCAGTTTACTCAACACCCCTCGCAACAAGGTAACGAATACCTTCCGCTAGTCTTTGCGAGAGTTCTCCTGTTTTTCTGAATCTTGCTCTACACCTACCCGATCAATTTCTCGCTCAAAATCACTAAGCTTGCTTTGAGCAACCGGTAGCAAATCTACAGAGAAGGGGTTCAAATTGTCGGCCTCGACTTGTGTGCTCCCTTCGTCTGCGCTCACGCCGCTAACAAGCCATGCAGACACAAATACAACAAAAATAGTGTTAGAAATAAACTTACTCATAATTTTCTCCATTTTCCCTGTTTTTTAAGCTGCGACTAGTTAAAAGCCCAAAGGCTTTCGTCGCTACTGCCTGCAAGAGGCTTTTCAACTGAAAGTTTTTCGGTTTTTATTACTCGCTCTACCTTCACTGTCTCAATTTCCGCATCAAATTCATTAAGTTTTCGCTGTACCATCGGAAGCAGCTCTGCAGTGTAATTTTCGATGCTATCGTTGGCTGAAACCTGCTGAACTTTTTCATCCGCAATGGCACTGGTGCTCAAGGCAGCAATGGTGGAAACAGCAAGGGTAAAGACGATGTGTGTAAATAGTTTGCTCATGATGATCTCCTGATAAAATTTCCTAAAGAACGTTGTAACCGCTGTGCGGCCATTTAATATTTACTGATACGCAGGAGACATATCAGGAACTGTGCCAACTTTTAAAAATATCCTATCCTATTGATTTTTATAGATATTATTTAGAAGGACCTGCCGCTAACGGCGGCTGTTCAATAATTTTCACAAATATAAATAGTAATTCTCACCACCAGTTCATCAAATTTACCAACCTCCATTTTTTTCCAGTACACCACCATGCGGAGACACGCGCCACAGCCCGCTAACACCTTTGATATTTATCAACCTGAACAAATATGAATCAGTCAAACTGGGAAGGAATACATAAGAAAAGAGGCAGGGCTAAGTCATGACTACGACTGAATCTATCAGAAATATCGCTTTTACAGGGCACACTGGTTGCGGTAAAACCAGCCTTATCGAGCGACTGCTGTTTGAGTGCGGAACCATTAACACACTGGGAGAAATCGCACGGGGCACCACCGTCACAGATCACGATACTCAATCCAAACAACTTCAACATTCTGTAGAAACTAGCGTGTGCAGCTTCACTCACAACAATGTACATGTGAACTTGCTAGATACACCGGGCTACCCGGATTTTATTGGGCGCAGTATCAGTGTCCTTCCTGCGGTAGAGAGCGTAGCAGTGATTATCGATGCACAAACTGGCATTGAAATGGTTACAGAACGCATGATGAACATTGCCAAAAAACGAGACAAGTGCCGCCTGATAATCATCAATAAAATAGATGCAGCAGATTACGACCTGAGCGAACTTATATTAGCTCTGCAACAGCAATTCGGAGGAGAATGCCTACCGCTAAACCTGCCGGTTCCGGGCCACGAGTCGATAGTAGACTGCTACTTTGCGCCGCAAAAAACCGATACCGAGTTCTGCAGTGTAAGCCAGGCCCACGACGCACTGGTCGATCAGGTTGTGGAGGTGGACGAGGATCTCATGGCCTTATACCTAGAGCAGGGAGAAGAGTTACAGCCCAAGCAGCTGCACGACCCTTTTGAAAAAGCCCTTCGCAGCCAACACCTCATTCCCATCTGTTTTGTCTCTGCTCGCGAAGGCACCGGTATCCCGGAACTGGTTAGAATACTTACTGAGCTCATGCCCAACCCCCTCGAAGGCAATACCCCGTTATTTTTAAAAGGCGATGCGCCTGTTGAGCTTTCAGAAAAAGCAGAAGACCATATTCTTGCCCATGTTTTTAAAGTATCTGTAGATCCCTTTATGGGGCGCCTCGCGCTTATGCGGGTACACCAGGGAGAGATCAAACCCGACAGCCAGCTGTTCATAGGCGATGGACGCAAAGCTTTCAAGGTAAGCCACCTCTACAAGGTTCAAGGTGCACAGAGAGAGGAAATAGACAGCGCGTTACCCGGTGATATTTGTGCTATCGCCAAAATTGACGAAATTGAATTCGACTCGGTGCTACACGATTCACATGAAGACGATCATATCCACCTGAAATCACTGGACTTTCCTGCACCAATGTATGGCCTTGCTGTGCAGACGACTCGACGTGGCGATGAGCAAAAGTTATCTGAGGCGCTAAAAAAGCTTGCCGCAGAAGACCCCAGCCTGCGTGTTGAACACCGCATCAACTTAAATGAAACCGTGTTACACGGTGTTGGTGAATTCCATATGCGAATTGCCCTGGAGAAAATGGAGAGCATTTTCAATGTTGCGGTAAAAACCTCGCCACCGAGCATCGACTACCGCGAAACGATTACCCAGCCGGCCAAGGGCCACGCCCGACATAAAAAGCAAAGTGGTGGAGCGGGCCAGTTCGGAGAGGTATTTCTTGAAGTCGAGCCGCTGCCGCGAGGGGAGGGTTTTGAATTTGTTAACAAAATCGTCGGCGGCGTAATTCCGGGGCAATTTATACCGGCTGTGGAGAAAGGCGTTCGTCAACTACTGCTCGAAGGCGCCATAGCGGGGTTTGCCATGCAAGATCTCCGGGTTAGTGTGTACGATGGCAAACATCATGCGGTGGACTCCAAAGAGATTGCTTTCGTTGCAGCAGGCCGAAAAGCCTTTATAGAAGCGGTGAGTAAAGCGGTGCCAGTGATATTGGAACCAATGGTAAACGCTGAGGTGATGGCTCCCGAGGAGGCTATGGGTGACATTACCGGCGATATTTCCTCACACCGAGGTATTGTTACCAATGCGATACCCAGTACCAAGCAGCGCGTGCACATTTCAGCAATACTACCCCTGGCTGAATTGTTCGATTACCAGTCTAGGATAAAATCCATGACAGGCGGTAAAGGCTCCTTTACCATCGAATTTAGCCACTATGAGCCAGTGCCAATTAACATACAACAAACCATGAGCAAGGACTATCAGGTTGCCGAGCTAGCCACCTAGCTGCGCATACTACTTGTTCCTTCCCCTTGCTGCTACAGTGCCTGAGCCTTCAGGCACTGTTTCGTTTCAGTTTGTAACTGGCAATTAACACTTCAAAACACACAATAACCATTCATTGCACTAAGGTATTCACGTAGCATTCAAACAATGCGGACGATAATTAGCTTAACTACTAAAGGAACCAGCTATGAAAATACAGTCACTCGCAACACCTGTAGCACTCGCTTGTTGTGCTCTGGTATTCGCCGGCTGCGCCAGCCAGTCACCCCCCGTTGAGAAAAAGGAAAGCAGTTACTCCCTGGAAGAACAACGGCAAGCTCAGCAACAGGCTTTGGAGCAAACACAGACACAACAATTAAATCTCAAGCGCAAGGTGGCGCTGGGCAGAGTCTCTAATGAGACACTGCATGGTAAAAGCCTGCTGCGCGACAACCATGATGATGTTCTTGGTAAGCAAGTTACCGATATGCTTTCCAAAGCACTGACCGAATCAGGTAATTTTTTAGTCTTTGAAAGGCCCGACATTGCCCGCTTACAGGATGAAGCCGCACTTACAGGCCAGGAACTGAACCTGGTTGGCGTGGACGCCCTACTGCTTGGCTCCCTGACCGAATTTGGACGAAGAACTACTGGCGAGTCTGGCTTTCTTTCTTCCAGTAAAAAGCAAACAGCCTATGCGAAAGTAGATTTACGCCTGGTGGATGCTACCACCGCACAAGTTTCTGCTGCATTCAGTGGTGCAGGGGAAGCCTCTATCGAAAATGTTAACGTCGCCGGTTTTGGCTCAAAAGCCGATTACGATGCGGCCATTAACGATCGGGCCATCTCCATAGCCATTGCAGAAGCCGTAAATGAATTTACACAACTACTGGCAAGTACACCCTGGCAGTCGAATATTCTCGCCATTGAAGACGGTGTTATATTTATGGGAGGCGGTAAAAGTCAGGGCGTGAAACCCGGCATGGAGTTCGATGTACTACTACGAGGAAAGACGGTTAAATCCGCACAAACCGGCTTTAACATTCAGCTACCCGGCAAAAAAATAGCTCGAGTAAAAGTGGTATCCATGTTCGGCAGCACCGAAGCCGACGAAGGCAGCGTTGTTGAAATCCTCAGCGGAAATATTTCCCAGTACAAGCCAAGCCAGTTAGTGATACAGGAGAGCAAATAATGAAAACTTTTATCCGAATTATCCTATTGTGTTGTTGTTCTGCTCTGCTAATGCTTACCAGTGCTTGCGTAAAACAACCCACCACAATGGAAGAGACAGTAGATTTACGTCCCGCTATTTCATTCACTCCGCTTAATGAAACACAAGCCGGCTCAGCTTATGCCGTGTATGTTGACGGGCTGGCAATGGGAACAGCAGACCAGTACCTTACCGGTGTGGCTGCGCTAAGAGTTCTCAGCGGCAGCCATGTGGTTGAATTAAAGCTTAACGGTGAAACGGTACTTCAAACTAAAATTTACTTAGGCGATGGGGCAGTTAAAGCGCTGCAAATTCCATGATAAAACTACTCTCCCTTTCTTTAATATTGCTTTGCGTGGTGGGCTGTACCACGCAAAGCACCCGGTATAAGTGGGGCAACTACTCGGACGGCCTCTACCACTACTATCAGGAGCCGGCTGAGCATTCCAAAATTCGTGCGCGCCTGGTAACACATATCGAAAACCTTGAGAAACAGGAAGCGGTCGTGCCCCCCGGCTTATACGCGGAGGTGGGCACCTATTTTTTGGAGGCAGGGGATTCAACAAGCGCCGTCATTTATTACCAAAAAGAGTACGAGGCCTGGCCCGAAAGCCGCGACTTTATGTCAGCATTGATCACTAATTTACAGGGACGAACTAACAGTGGACCTTAAAATATTTCGCTATGCTGTTTCGCTAACCCTGATCGTTGTACTTTCAGCTTGCGAAACCAGCACTCAGCATAAAAACCCTTATCAAGACAGCTTCGACGCAGCAGGCATTCGCTCGATCCTTGTTGTACCCGGCGTGAATCGCAGTGTGAATATTTATGCACCGGGAACAATGCTGAGCGTACTTCCAACGGTTTTGGCTGACGAAGGCTACTACGTATTCCCGGTAAATACGGTTAAGTTTGTATTGGAACACGAGGGGCTCTATGAAGCAGCCGATGTTCACTCCATGCAAACGTCAAAGCTGGCCTCAATGTTTGGTGCTAACGCGGTTCTATACGTAACGGTGGAACAGTGGGATACCCAGTATGTGGTTATCGACTCTACCACGGGCATTGAGCTCAAATTCAAACTGGTTACCAGCAGTGGGGAGGAAATTTGGAACGCCACAAAGCGTGTAGATAAGTCTTCTAACGAAAATAATAATATGGAAACCAACAGTGTTCTGGCACAACTGCTTGGCAGTGCTATTTCAGCGGCAATGGAACGGGCATTTCCCGATTACCGCCCGCTGGCCGAGCAAGCTGTGCAAGAGGTTTTTATACTGGACAACACACGCTTTCCAGCCGGCCCGTATCACCCTAGTAAAATCGTTGAGAATAAAGAGGCGGCTAACGTAGCTGCATCTGAACGTGAAATGTAGTTCCCACATCAACATCTGAAGTAACCGCCATGTGGCCGTGATGATGCTCAGTCACTACAAAATGAGCGAATGACAAACGCTGCATGGCGGTATTAACTTTAGGCGAAGTATCATTAAGAAAGAAAGGCTCAAAAATGGTTTGCTGCTCTTCCGCAGTCAAGCCCTTGCCATTGTGGTTAACCTTAATCCAAATGGCATCATAAAATTCGTTTACGCTCACGGAAATCGTTGGCACAAAATCTTCGCGCCCGCACTCGCCAAGCGCGTGGATAGCATGGCGAAAAATACCTAAAAATACCTGCTGGAGTTCAGCTTTTTGGCAAGGAACTCTACTGACACTTCCCTGATAATCTTTTTCCAAGGTCACGTCTCGAAATTTTAAGCCCGCCGCATTGGATAAAACCCGGTCTGCAAGCTCTATAGTGTGATCTAAAATCTCTGGAATAGATGCAAGCTGTAAGTCGCCACCCTGGCTCTGCGAAAAGGCCACAAGGTTCTGCATGATGGCATCCGCTTGCTGACCATTCTCCAGGGCACTGCTTATGCATTGCTGAAAATTCTCTTTTTCAATTTTCTCCACTGGGGTCTGCAAACACTTTAGGCTTTGCATTATATTTTGCAGGGGGGCGCCAACATCAATAGCCATTGTCGCGGCAAGCTCCCCCATGGATGCCATTTTATCCAGTTCAATTAAACGATTTTCTGCTTTAACGCGTTTGGTAACATCTTCAAGCAAAATCACAATACCCACATCGCTGTTACCCTGCAGGGAATAGAGGGTCATATCAAAATAATACTGACCGCGCTGGCTGTGCTTGATAGTTGTGGTGGACTTGTTTTTCAGTACGTCTTGAATTTGTTCAGGTGATAGCGTGATGGTGGGATAGGCCTCCCACAAATTTTTTCCCAGTACCTGCTCGCGCTTAGCCCCGGTGGTATTTTCAGACGAGCTATTCCACTGGGTGATTTCCATATTTTCATTTAAGCCGATCAACATCAGCGGCATGGAGTCTACAATGCTTTTTATATAACCTTGCGACGTTTGCAGGCGGGACATGGTTTCGCGATGCTCGTTTATCTCACCTTCCAAAGCCTTATTGGCCTCTGCCAGGGTTGCCGTTCTTTCTTGTACCCGGTCTTCCAGCCCCATGCGGATTTCATTCAAGGCACGATTCGCACGACGTGTATTTCTGTAGCTGAAAAAAAGCGAAATAAGGGTGATGGACAGCAGCGTGATTAACACCGATCCAGAAAAGTTAGCCACATGCTGCCACTTGGTATGCCCGTCTTCGTCTTTAAAATAGGCTGATATCAAGGAGGCGTTGGCGGTATTGCAAAGAAAAAAGGCCCACAAGCCTATACATATGCTTTTCATAGCTATCGCTTACTTAGAGAAGGTTCTTTGGAGGGGCAATATTGTAGCGGAATTAGCCCTGGCCCTGTCCATATTATTTGGCTTACCCTCTTGAATGATCAATAAGTATCAAAAAAGGTGTTTAGCCCACAGGCATCTATTGTCAAAGGGTGTACGAAGGCTTTTCGTCAGCCCATGATATTCTTTTTATTATGAAACAGTGGGTCACCCATGCGGCAAACGTTCTTACCTTCAAACTTTATGTCAAAGGAATACATCATAAATTCACAAACGCCCATCTGATCGCTACTGACAACCCCTTTAAGGGTGCCCGCCTCGTCTCCGGCACTGCGAGAATACTGAGCGCCTTTCACCATAGGCATTTTCTTGTCCACTTTCACTGATTTGGGGCCTTTAGATGTATCCGAGGCCTTGCCAATATTTGGATAAGGAATAGGCACAGGCCCACCGGGAGTAGGTGTTTTACACACATCCGGGAAAACAATACTCATACCACCACTGCCCTTGTGAGCAATGCCCCTTGAATTAGCAAAAGTTGTTTGCGCCATTTACAGTCTCCTTCCGAGGCTTAAGTATACCCTCAGCCCCAGGCGGAGGGAACCATGGGCTGCCGGTCTGCCATCAGGGCCATGGCCCGGTCACAGTATGAGGACCCGCTCCGAGGCTGGCACATGGTCTGGTGCATGAACGCCTCGGGTTTACTATAGCGCATGTTGTCGGTGTCAAAGCTGCCTTGTATGACCAGTTAGTTAGGCTTTAGACCGCCCGGTATTTGCGTACATCAGGCGCGGATTCAATCCTGGCTCGCCCCCATAACTGAGCGCCATTTTTCAAGAACTGTCCATAAAACGCCCCGCCACCCTCAGACAGCTGTCGGGCCTTTAGCTTTCCATGCAAGCCTCGGTTAAACCAATAGCGCAGCAGTTGTATGTTAGCAGAGCCCGTCGCACGGTCTTCGTTGTTTCCATACTGGGGTGCAAAGTACCTCAGCACATAGTTACAGTCGCCGCCAGCTTTGGCGCTTGCTATCAGTGCTCGGCCTGAATATTGTTTTAGCAACTTTAAGGAAGGCTTTAATGCACACAGGCTTTGCTCATCCTCTACTTCCAAAACAACATAGTCTCTAGGCCCGCCAGCGTATGCTCCATGTACACATTTACACGATAAAACATTGCGCCAAAAGGACGCTTGCCGTAAAGGGTATTGGGGTAGTGTCTGAGCGCTATAACCATACAGCCCCGAACCATGCATGTTCAGCGTTATAGATTCTGAGGAGGCTTTAATGAGGACAGATGAAGACGGACCGAAGGTGTTTTCAAGATAAGCGGCCACAGCAATATTCCCAGACCCGCAACGGCGAACTTCATAACCATTTTGATAGAAGCGTACTTGCGGCGGAGCTGTATTCTCTCCCATCTCAATGGCAATATACAGCGGATGTTTTTTCGACCATTGCAAAATAGCTTGTGCGCTATGGCCACAGAAAAGCGCATGAACATTACCAAGGCTGAGCCTATCAAAAAAGGTTCGTATCCAGCACTGTGGCTTAATGGCCCTACTCACTCTTAAACAAAAACATACTGAACAACTCGCCCTCCGCCAGCCATTCTTTTTCGCAATCCCATCCCGCTGACGCAGCCAGTGCTATGAACTCATCCGGGCGATATTTGTAAGAGCTTTCTGTGTGGATACTCTCCCCTTTAGCGAAGTGAATATCCTCCCCTGCCACGCGACATTGCTGCTTATCCAAACTGACTAAATGCATTTTTATACAGCCTGCCTGCGTATCGTAATGGGCATAGTGCTCAAAACGTTCCACCGGGATATTACCGCTCAGTTCCCGGTTTATTCGATGAAGAATATTTAAATTAAACTTGGCGGTAATGCCAGCGGCATCGTTATACGCTCGATGAAGTATCTGAGTAGATTTTTTAGTGTCCACACCAATAATAATATAACTGTCCCGCCCCAAAGTTTGTTTAGCCGTAGCAAGAAAATCCCTGGCCTGCTGCGGCGTAAAATTGCCGATAGTAGAACCGGGGAAAAACCCCAGACGCTTACCAACAGTTTTACCCAACTCCACCTCTTGGGTAAAATCCCCTTCCACTGGACGAATATCTATATGAGCGTAATCCACAGCGAGACTTGCACAGGCATCGCGCAGATGCTCACCTGAAATATCGATGGGTAGAAATTGCCTCACACCTCGCAGCCAATCTAGAATTGGCCTTATTTTTAACAAAGAGCCAGCACCGAACTCTATAACGGAGTAATCATCTTTCAAGATACGACTCAGGTCTCTGGCCACCAGCGGCAATAAGCGAAGCTCCGTTTTGTAAGGGTAGTACTCGTCCAACTCACAAATTTGATCAAAAAAACGAGAGCCCTGCTCGTCGTAAAAATATTTTGGCGACAATTGTTTATCTGCCCGAGTTAAACCGTCAACAACGTCCGTTTCGAATTCACTTTCGAAGGCATCCGCATCATATTGTTTTCTAGCTGCACTGGTAGGCATGTTTGCTCCTTAATGTGGGCTTGGGGAGAAATGTTTTCCGGAGTATTTAGCAGTCTTCAGCAAGGCGTAAGCCGCTAAACTGCCATCGCTGGTGAGGGTAAAAAAAGTTTCGGTAGGAGTTGCGCATTTGCTTGATGGGCGTGGCACAAGAACCACCACGCAATACGAACTGGTTGGCCATAAATTTGCCGTTATATTCACCCAAAGCACCCATTTCAGCTTTAAATCCGGGATAGGCGGAATAGGGGCTTTGGGTCCATTCCCACACGTCGCCGTAAAGCTGTTGAGTATTGCTCATGCTGCTTGCTGCCAGCGGCCTCCAATTAGCCGCCTCTAAAAAGTTACCCTGTATTTGTTGCTCCGCTGCGCACATTTCCCACTCTTGCTCTCGAGGCAGACGCTTGCCACTCCAGCGCGCAAAGGCGTCTGCTTCGTAGTAACTTATGTGACAAACCGGCGCATGCAGATCCAGCGGCTTCAAGCCATCCAAACCAAAGTGCATCCAGCCTCGTTCTTGCTCTCGCCAGTACAAGGGCGCATACCATCGTTCACGCAAACAGGTAGCCCAGCCATCAGACAACCAAAGAAGGCTATTTGTATAGCCACCATCAGCGATAAATTCCAACCACTCTTCATTACTTACCAAGCGATTCGCCAATCTAAAGGGGTTGAGGAAAGTGCTGTGCCTGGGTCTTTCGTTATCGTAGCTAAAGCCTTGCTGTAGCGCACCAATTTCAATTAAGCCGCCATCAAAGCTGTGCATCTGCAGTGCAGCACTATTCGCCGCAGGCCTTGTTTCATTTTTCTCCATGGCCGCAGGGAACAATGGGTTATTTGAAAAAAGGTGCAGGATGTCCGTTAGCAACAGCTCCTGGTGCTGCATCTCGTGATGCAAACCAACACAGACCAAATCGGCTATCTCTTTACGCTCATCGTCAGTAATTTTATCCATAAAGCGATCGACGTAGTTACGATACTCCAACACAGTGTCCAAGCCCGGACGGGTGAGCAAGCCTCGTTGGGGCCTGGGGTGTCGCTCCCCTACAGATTCATAATAGGAATTAAATAGTATCTGGAACTGCTCGCTAAATGGTTTATAGGAAGGAAAGTGGGGAATAAGAATAAATGTTTCGAAGAACCACGTGGTATGAGCCAAATGCCATTTTGCGGGGCTGGCATCCGCCATGGACTGGGCAGCCATATCTTCCGGGCTCAGCCCTTCTACCAACAACCGAGTTTGATTACGAACCCTGGAATATGCCTCTTGCGTTGCGTTGTGCACCTTGCTCCCCCGCGCCCATGGCCGCTATATTATTGTTCGAGTATAACGAATAGCCTAATAAAATTATGTGTAATACGCGCCTGTATTTGCGTGAAAGGAGTATAGGGTCTCAAAGAAGCGGTGCACTACTGGCAATCTTTTTGAGCAGCCCTTGCAATTATGCACCGCTCGCAACGCTTTTTCCCTGTAAAAACAAAGGAAATAGTGTAGCGATGCCGAGCGAAAAACCGGTAAGCCAAATCCGAAATCCCCCTAAAATATCGTGACCTAAGCAGGCCGAATAATCGGCTATTGAAGCTTTTCGGTGCAACAGCTTTCCAAGCATAGGCACTGACATCGAGCCCCAAAAGCATCTTGCCATCGCTGGTGGCTCCGTGCAGCACTTGCAGTGCTTTAGTTATTTCTATCCCTGGGTGGCGCAGTGCAAATTCAGGCTCATGAAGATCTTCCAGCAATATCACTCCGTGCTCATCTCTTTTTTTAAGAGATTTCATTTCAGAAACACACAGCGGACATTGGCTGTCGTAATAAATAGATAACATCAATTGCCTCCAAAACCGCTTACGGCGCAATGTAAGCTCAACTTAGTTATACGCAGATAAAAGCAATCTGGTTTTATGAAGGGAGAAATCCTATAGGCCAAGCAAGGCGGAAATATGCGCGACCGTCGACACCCCCAGAGCGTGCAAGTCGTAGCCACCCTCCAGAGAAGAAACAATGCGTCCCGCACTATGCCTGTTGGCCAGTTTTTTCACTTCTGCAGTTACCCAGCCAAAATCTTCTTCACTCCAGTGAAGATTAGCCAGCGGGTCCATGCGGTGGGCATCGAAACCAGCGGAAAAAAATATCATTTGCGGCTCGAATTGCTCAATAGCAGGCAACCACTGCTCAACAACAGCGGCTCGAAATTCCTCACTGCCACTACCAGCATTTAAGGGCACATTAATTCTTTGGCCTGCTATTGAAGGGCCATAGCTGTATGGGAAAAAGGGATGCTGATAGGAAGAACATAGCAAAACACGCTTTTCGTCGGCAAAGATATGCTCGGTACCATTACCGTGATGCACATCGAAATCAACGATGACCACACGTTCCAAGCCATGCTCCTCCAGAGCATGATAAGCCCCCACGGCAATATTATTGAAGATGCAAAAGCCCATCGCACGATCGTACTCTGCATGATGCCCCGGTGGTCGAACTGCGCAAAAAGCAGACTTAACCTGCCCGGCCATCACCATATCACAAGCCTGCACCACTGCACCGGCAGCCCGCAATGCGGCCTCGAGAGAATAGCGGTTCATACTGGTGTCTGCGTCTAAGGCTACGTCTCCCTGCTCGGGTGCAAGCTGGCGAACTAAAGCAATGTGCTCGGCGGTATGTGCCCGTGCAAGATGTCGATCTTCAGCAAGCTGAGCATCGTGTACCTGTAGAAAGTCCATCAGCCGCGCGCTGATAAGTGCATCATTAATCGCCGCCAGGCGCTCGGGGCATTCCGGGTGGCCATCGCCCATGTCGTGCTTGGCGCAAATTGAATGGGTAATGAATGCACATTGGGACATGGCGCGGCCTCCGTGATCTGGGACTTTATTATTTCTATGCTCGAAAAGCTCTACTAATTATCAACTACTTCAGTGATTTATCCAGAACCGAGTGGCTTTAAAATTTAACACATATGAATTTGCATATATATGCTTTGACCCATACTATATGCGCCAAGCCAGCAAACAGCACATTACATGACACCTCTAACGCTCTACAAATGCCTGTCCGACGAGACAAGGCTCGTTTGTACTCAGCTCATTTTCCTGGAAAACGAACTTTGTGTGTGCGAATTGATGGAGGCCATGTCGCTAAGTCAGCCCAAGATATCCCGCCACCTTGCCCAACTGCGTGAATGCGGTGTGCTGCGTGACAGAAGACAGGAGCGCTGGGTTTTCTACCAGCTGAGCACTGAGCTCCCCCAATGGGCTGCTGAACATATTGAATCCGCCGCGCAAGCCGACGCTTTACGCCTCAAAACCTTGCGGCAAAAACTACAAACCATGAAGCACCGCCCGCAACGCTGCCAGTAAGCCCCAGAATTTGATCAGGAGTCGCCAATGAAAATTTTATATATCTGCACCCATAACCGCTGTCGAAGTATTCTCGGCGAGGCAATTAGTAATCACTTAGGCAAGGGCAAACTGGAAGCGCGCAGCGCCGGAAGTTCGCCCGTCGGCGAGGTTCATCCACGTTCCATTCAGTACTTACAGGAAAAGGGTATTTCCACAGAAGGCTTGATAAGCCAGTCCTGGGATGAACACGAAGCTTTCGAACCAGACGTGGTGTTTACCGTATGCGACAGTGCCGCAAAAGAAACCTGCCCGGTATGGTTTGGCAAGAGCATACAAGTTCACTGGGGCCTGCCCGACCCATCAAAGCTCGAAGGAACAGAACAGGAAATAAAATCTGCTTTTTATGCTGTAATGGCGACTATCGAACAGAGAGTAAAGGCGATGTTGGCGTTGGACCTTGAGAACATGAGTGAGGTAGAACTTAAACAGGCTCTAGAGCGCATAGGGGAGCAGAACTAATGGGAATATTCGAGCGCTTACTCTCTGTATGGGTTGGCCTGTGTATTCTCGCAGGCGTATTTCTTGGCTATTTCTTTCCTGGCGTTTTTGAATTCTTCGCAAAACTGGAATACGCTCATGTGAATTTACCGGTAGCGATTTTTATCTGGGTAATGATTTACCCGATGATGATTCAGGTGGATTTCTCATCCATCAAAGATATCGGTAAAAAGCCTAAGGGACTTGTACTTACTCTGGTAATTAACTGGCTGATTAAACCCTTCACCATGGCAGCTCTGGGCTGGCTGTTCTTCAAGGTTTTATTTGCTGATTTTGTCGACCCCGCTAGCGCTTCCGAATATATCGCAGGCATGATCCTGCTTGGGGTAGCTCCGTGTACGGCAATGGTGTTCGTGTGGAGCCAACTCACCAAAGGCGACCCCAACTACACTCTGGTCCAGGTTTCCGTAAACGATGTCATCATGATTTTTGCCTTTGCCCCTATCGCTGCATTTTTGCTGGGGATCAGTGACATCCAAGTGCCCTGGGAAACCTTACTTTTATCTGTTGTGCTCTATGTGCTGCTGCCACTAATCGCCGGCGCTCTTACCCGTAAAGTACTCGACCGCAGAGACAATCATGAGCGCTTAAATCATTTCCTGCAGCTCTTAAAACCTTGGTCCATTATTGGTTTGCTGGCAACCGTGGTATTGCTTTTCGGCTTTCAAGCCAAAACCATTCTGGCTCAACCTTCAACCATCGTATTAATCGCCATCCCGCTACTCATCCAAACCTACGGTATATTTGCTATTGCCTATTTTCTGGCAAAAAAAATGCGGCTACCTCACAATATTGCCGCCCCCGCCTGCATGATCGGCACATCCAACTTTTTTGAGCTCGCGGTGGCCGTTGCAATTTCCTTGTTCGGCTTACAATCTGGCGCAGCACTGGCAACCGTTGTTGGTGTACTGGTAGAGGTACCTGTAATGCTCTCCCTAGTCGCCTTTGCCAACCGCACCAGACACTGGTTTGAATAAATGAAAGAACTGCCCAATATTGTAAAAGACGCACTTACGCCCATAGCAAAAGAAAAACTGAGCTTAGACAATGAGAACCAGGCTCCGGTGAAAATACTGTTGCTTTACGGTTCTTTAAGAAGCCGATCTTTTAGCCGACTGGCCACCGAGGAAGCCGCAAGAATCCTCCAGCAATTCGGAGCGCAAACCCGCACATTTAACCCTTCTGGATTGCCTTTACCTGACGACAGCGATGCAGAGCACGCAAAAGTTCAAGAGCTGCGTGAGCTTGTTCAGTGGAGCGATGGAATGGTGTGGTGCTCACCCGAGCGCCATGGCGCGATGACTGGAGTAATGAAATCCCAAATTGACTGGATACCACTTTCTCTGGGTGCAGTTCGCCCTAGCCAGGGAAAAACACTGGCAGTAATGCAAGTATGTGGTGGCTCGCAAAGTTTTAACGCGGTCAATCAACTGCGCATATTGGGCCGCTGGATGAGGATGTTCACTATCCCCAACCAATCCTCTGTCGCCAAAGCCTGGCTGGAATTTGATGATAACGACCGGATGAAGCCCTCAGCTTACTACGACCGTATCGTGGACGTTATGGAAGAGCTGGTAAAATTCACCTTGCTGCTGCGAGATAAAAAAGATTACTTAGTTGATCGCTATTCAGAGCGAAAAGAAAGCGCAGAAGAATTAATGGCTCGGGTCAACAAAAAATAAGGGCTGCATAAGCAGCCCCTTGTAATCCCCAAAAGGATTAAAAACTGCCTCAAAATCAGAAGCGCCAGCCGCCCTTAAGGCCAAAGGTATCACTGTATTCACCACTGGTGTAAAACCCACGCAAGTAGAGCTCCTCGGTAAAAAAGTGGCTGACATTAAAGGTATAATCGCTGGTGGAACCATAATCATCAATTTTAACGCCCACACCTGTTTTCGGCGTAAAGTAATAATCGCCACCTAGCGTAAAGCTATTGTTGTCGTCGTTGACAAAACTACCGTAGATATTAACTGCCTGATTACCTGAAATTTTTGCGACATATTTAGCGCTTACGTTTAGGTCGTAACCGGTATCGTCGTTGTAGGTGGTCGTTAATAGCAGGTTTTCAATCAGCCGAACGCCACCGGTAAAAGACCAAGTATTGCTATCCCCATTATCATAATCAACGCGGGTGTAATCTGCGCCGAGATATATAATGGAGTTGGGAATATAACCCTTCGCACCTATATTGGTGGAGGATACATCGCCGCCATCCTGACTGACATAACTTGCATGAACGCCCGAAGCCCACTCAAGATATGCCGCTTCAGCCAGAGGATGCCCCTCTGTGTTTACCGGAGCAAAATAAAACTCACCACCTATGCCCCAAAGGTTTTCGCTGCTTCCACCATCCACGTCTACATTGGCGAGCGTGGCATTCAGTTCGCCCTGATAGGAGCCGGCATTAACTGCCAGTGGAGCACATAGGCCAAACAGCGCTATTGCCGTGAAATTCAAGACGTTTTTGTTCATGGTATTCTCCGTTAAAGTTTCATCGTAATAATTGAGTACTGGCCTGCATCCGCACAAACTCAGAGGATAAGGGCGGCGCATTAACTGCTCAGGATGATCTATTTATTCACAAGCTTAAGAAACGTTTGCGGATTGCTCCATCGCCCCTAAGCGGGAAATTTTGTAATACGCCATAACCAAGCCTGCTACCGCCACCAACGCAGCACCAATATACAATCCCACCATTATACCAACCGGACCGCCCCATTTTGCACCCACTAAAACGAATGGCATGGTAAAAATTGTTGCTTTTGAGAAGTTGAATATGGTTGCCCAGTGAGCCATGCGAAGATTGTTAAACAAGGCATTGGTGCAAAAGGTAATACCGCCAAAAAAGAACATACTGCTTAAACCATAACAGAACCATCGAATCAATTGCTCTGCTTCATCTTTTGCCTTAAATGCCACCACCAGAAGATCAACCAGTAAAAACATCACAAGGCAAGCCACTGCGGAATAGAGGGCGATAAATTTAATACTGCTGTACAAGGTCTCCAATACGCGATCAAAATTTCTAGCGCCAAAATTCTGTCCCGCAATCGGCCCAATGGAAGCAGAAAGTGCAAACAGCCCCGCGAAAGCCAAAGGCTGTACTTTTGAAATAATTGCGTTACCCGCTACGGCGCTATCGCCAAACTGCGCCATCATCGCGGTAACGTAGGCAACACCAATTGGCGTTGCCAGATTGGTAAGTACGGCAGGAAGCGCGGTAGAAAAATACTCTTGGGCATCAGCCGCCATGCGGCGCCACACTGGCCATTGAATCAGTTGATACACCAGGGCTATACGATAAATCCCATACAGAAGCATCGCAATACGCGCAAACACTGAAGCCACTGCTGCGCCTTCTATCCCCCAGCCCAAACCAAAGATAAAAACCGGGTCCAGCACCGCATTTACAAACCCGCCCAGCAAGGTTAAATACATTGCCTCCTTGGCGTTACCAAGCGCACGCAAAACCCCTCCACCGGCCATCGCTAAACCTAATAAGGGTAAACTGGGTAAAATTATTTGCAGATAGGCGCTGGCATATTCATGAGCAGGCCCACTTGCCCCCAGCACAGTAAGCAACCATTTTTTTGCAAAAAGTACCGCAAGGGATACCGGTAAAGTAATAGAAAAAATGATGGTAAAAAGGTTGCCCACTAAAGCGCTGGTCTCATCGACCTGCCCTCGCCCAACGGACTGTGAGACCAAGGCCCCGCACCCAATGGAAAGGCCAATAGAAAGAGACAGGGTAAAAAACAGAATGGAACCTGCATAGCCGATCGCAGCGGCCAGCTCTACTACTCCCAGCAGGCTAAGCCAGTACATATCCACCAGATCCACAAAAAACAGGGAAAGCAAACCCGCAGTAGAGGCAAATGTCATCACGCAAACATGACGAAATATAGAGCCTTCGGTAAATTTGGATTTCATTACTCAGCGCTTCCTGGCCTTCGCATAGCGGGAAGGCTGCATCTTACATGGCTATAAGGTATATCTATGACAAACTTGGTAAAAAAAGATGAGGCCTGGTTCGGCGCAAAGACTGGCGTTATTCACTAACGGGCTTTTTCTGTAACTTTCGCTGCAATGTTCGACGATGCATTTTGAGCTGTCGGGCGGTGGCCGACACATTGCCATTGTTAGCAGCAAGTGCAGCCTGAATGGTTTCCCACTCCCTGCGACGCAGCGACATCTCATCGTTCAGCTCTTCTACATTTTCCGCCTCACTCACTTGCCCCTCAAAGGCACGTACTACTTCGTCTATTGTGGCGGGCTTGGCGAGATAATTGGCGGCCCCACTTTTAACTGCCTGCACGGCTGTGGCAATACTGGCATAAGCGGTGAGCACGACAATATTCATATTGCTATTTGCCTGATGCAAGCGGTCGATCAAGGGTAACGAATTGCCATCTCCCAGCTTTAAGTCCAGCAAGGCGAACTGAAAACCCGCCAAATTACCGCAAACCTCAGCGTCGGCGAGGCTTAGAAAGTGCGATACAGCGTAACCACGCTTTTGCAAAGCTCTGCAACTCACCTGTGCCAGCACTTCATCGTCTTCTAAATAAAATAATTTTTTATCACTCATTTTTGACTAAGGGCAGCTCCACAACAACCGTTGTTTTCCCGCTCCTGCTCTCTTGGGGGTTAAACAAAACAATACTACCGTCCAGCTTCTCCAAAGTGGTATTCGCCAAAAAAACGCCAATACCCAAACCACCGTTTTGCCTGGAAAAATTTGGCTTGCCAAAATCTTCCAACATTTCAGCGGGAACACCAGGGCCGTCATCGACGATGGTGATTATCAGCACATCTTCCTGCACCGCAACCTTTACCAGCACTTCCGCTTTGGCTGCTCGAATAGAATTATCAACCAGGTTGATTAAGGCATAAAGCAGGAGCACACTTTCATTCACCGCTTTATCTCGAGCGCTGCCTTCTATGTCATAGCACGGCATAATTCTGGGGCAAAGCAGATGATAGTGCTCTTCCAACTCTTCTATTAGATCACCCACAAAAGCTATCTGGGCGTCCGGCTTTTTACTCTCTGCAATAAGAGCGAGCTTACCCATTGTCTGTTTGCATCGCTCAATTTGAGAAAGCAGTAGATCTGCATTTTCACTATCAAGTACCTGATCGTGTTTAAGCTCACTGAGGGTAACCGCCATGGTAGATAATGGTGTACCAAGCGCATGCATTGTAGACGCAGCCAAAGCACCGATGCCAATTAACTGTTCGTTTTTAAGCGTTGCCTCCCTGGCTTTAGCCAGACGTACTTCCCTATCCCGCAGGGCCGTTGCCAATGTAGAAACGAAATAACTGATTAGCATAGTGCTACCCACAAAATTGACCCACATGCCTACCAGATGCAACTGGAAATCAGTAAACATATGATGAAGGTGAGCACCGATATCAACATACAAAAGAGCGGTGTAAGCGAATACCGACAGAGCGGCAAAACTCCATGCGAGCCTGCCATTGAATATGGCCGCACTTATTGCAACCAATACCAGTAAGTAATAAATGAATGGATTACTGGCCCTGCCAGAATAAAAAACCAGCACCAATAAAATAATGCCATCCATTAGCAAATGGACAAACAGCTCGATATCCGTAACGGGCTTGCTTCTCCTCAACCGCAGCAAGGTAAATACCGTGTAAATTAACACCATGACTGCGATGCTGTAGAGCAAGCTATAATTAAGCTCACGCTGCAAATAGAACTGGAAGCCCAACAGCACAGCCAAGGCTACAAGCAGAGCAATTACCCGCAAAACCAGAATTCGACTGAGAATGCGCTGACGGTTGTTACTGGTATGTTCTGTAAGCTCTAGCATGCGAGGTACGAGGTAGTAGCATAAGTAAGAATGAATTGTAGAAAGACCGCAGTAACACTTGGTTTTTTCGCTGCGGTATATTCTACACTCTAAACAGCATGGGCTTATTTGCAGCTGCGATACAAGCAGGAGGTCCAGCACAAGATTACAGCGACTGTAAATATTGCCGACGCTTGAAGCTAAAAAGCTACAACAAGCTCACATTAATCCCCTTTACCACTAGCATCAAGGGGGCAAGATTGATTAAATTAGCTGCATAATCGCCGCATTTAGCTCCAGATAAACTATAAAATAACAAGGCCCAACACACATGCAACGAGTACTGGTGGTCGACGACTCCAAAACAGCGCAGCTTCGTCTCAAAAAGATGCTATCTCGCTACGATCTTATTGTCGACGCTGCCTTCAGTGCTGAAGAAGCTTTAGGCTACCTCACCTACCGAACACCAGCAGTGATCTTCATGGATCACCACATGGAGGGTATGGATGGCTTCGAAGCGCTGAAAATAATCAAAGCCAACGCCAATACCGCCATGATTCCGGTGATTATGTACACCGCACAAAAAGGCGATGTTTATGTGGGCCAGGCGCGCGCGCTGGGGGCTCTTGATATTCTCTCCAAAGAAGTCATAAAGCCCTCCAGCCTGGAACGTGCACTTTCCAGCCTGAAGATTGTACCCAGAAAAAAATCAGAAACACCGCAACAACAAGACAGTACAGAAATAGACCCTCAGCCACCAGAACACGATACGCCCAAGCCACCCGAAGTAGCTGCTCCTGCCGCCCCCCAGGAGCCTGAAGATGCGTCTCTGGAACAAGTTCGCTCTCAGGTTGCAAGGCTGTTTGAAATGCATGTTTCAGACGTGCGCCAGCAAATCACAGACAACTCACGCTTTATCGTCAGGCGCCTTAGCGCAGAAATGGAAAAAACCAGCGAGAAAGAAGCAACCGTTGGTGATGTACCGCTATCCGTGGTAAACGCAGAAATGAATGCCGAACAGCGCCGCAGCGCTTTCGTCTCCAGCTCACTATTATTTTTAATCTTCCTCGGCTTGGCCCTGCTGGCCTACGAACTGTTTAGTACCAAGAATGAACTAAAACAAATTAATGACGATTACGATGAGCTGGTGAATCTTAACACCAACAACCAGCAACTTATCTCATCGCTTACCGAGAGCCTCGGCTCCATCAAATCTCCAGGCCTGACACCCCAAAACAACTGGGGCCTGATGAGCACAATCAGCTGGGCACTGGAAGCCGACATGCAATTTGCTTTCAACGCGCTGCCTTTAGACGAGCAACAGATGCTGAAAGTGAGCAATCTTGTTTACCGCCTTGCGAGCGCCGGCTTCAGCGGAAACCTGGCGCTTAACATTCATTTTGGCAACTTCTGCCTGGAAACAGACAGCGCTGGCAATTGGCAACTTGCAGACCCGGCAAGCCCGGCCCAGGATTGCACACTGCTGTCAGACCTTGATCAGGATTTTTCGGTGGGCGACTACTTAAGCCTGCCGTATATGAATTTCGAGCAAAATGCAGCTCCTCTCAAGGAAGGCACTATCGAGGTGGACGTGCTCACCAGCGGGCTCGAAGAACCCCGCTACGAATACCCCACAATGACCCGCTATCTCAGCGCAGCCGAGTGGAATGCCGCTGCAAGCAGAAACAATCGCGTTGCCGTGGAGTTCGGCGAGTAGCGCTTACCTGCCAAGGCCCAAGAGGCAGAGCGCCAACGTTTATAGTCGTCCGCACTGCCCCCGCCATTGCTAGTCGCGCCATTGATAGGGTGGCTCGACAGTTAGCTCATCCGCGTATGGCACACCAAGCCCCTCATCACTGACCAGCCCGTAATGAGTATTGGCAGACTTGGAGGAATGCACCTCCAAGTCCCCAAGAAGTCGGGCATCGCCACTGGCGGTGAGATCATTCGCAAACCAACCGAGAGGATAAAAAACAGACTGAACCACGGCCTTATCGATGACATTAAAGCTGGCCCGATTCTCCACACCAATTAAACTCAGAGCACCAACGGTACCGCCACTCACCGTACCACTAACAACAGTGGCATGATCTTCAATGCGTGCATCACCCGATACCTCGCCACCAAGAATCTTTGCGTACGGCCCCACATATACAGTTGCTGCTGTTGCTGCTGGAGCACAACCACCACCGTTACTGTGCCGCACCGTGCCCGCAGGGCAGGCACTGCGCTGCCCGCCCTCAAAACCCTGGGGCCAGGCACCCTGCAGCTCGATCATGTAAGGGTAGCGATAAATAGACGGATAAGCCTGACCGTCCGCCTCCCTATCCCAGGAAATCGGCTGGTACAGCGTGGGGGCGGCAAGAACAACCAAATACAGCTCTTCATCGCCATCAATACAAAAAGAGAGCTCACCCTCGGCGCCAGCCTGCAACTCACTGTACTGAGGAGCCGTAAGACTGCCATTCGTAGCCACCAAGCCCCAGCGCCACCCGGAATTCGCACTGGGCTGAACAACGCCTCTAAAGCGAACGGTCACGCTACTGGCACCCCGCTCTGGATAGAGCCGAACAAGGTTATAGCCCCAGCGCTGAGGAGCCCAGTAAAATGGAGAAACAAAGCGGCGGTTCTCAGCCCAATGCTCATCAAGGTTTTCCACCTGCGCCAACCTCAGGCGACGCTCGGTTCTGGGCCCGGGCGGTTCATTTATGCGGCCATATTTTTGGCGATAAACCTCTCCCTGATCAGTGCCATCCGGGTTTCGATAATCCCAGGTAACATTGTGCATAGCCCACTCACCAAAAAGATCATTGAGGGTTTCAATATCCCAACCCCGGCTCAGCATTAGCTTCTGCCAGGGGTCCCGCTCATTCGGAGGCGCATCGTAAGACCACATCTCATTAACCGCAGAGGGGCAATGCTTGTCTTTTAAAAATTCAAAAAACTGCCAATTACAATAGCGATTTCGGCTAGAGCCATAGTAAAGGTGCGGTGCATTCACCAACATTTCCGAGCAATGCACATCATCTCGGTAAATCTGGTGTGGCATCCAGTTGGCGTGGCTCTCATAAATCCAGCAGCCCGCCTCACCACAACCCGAAAAACCCTGCGTGGTAGACTGCACCCCATGCATAAATTCATGGGCCAAACCCCAGGCATCCTTGGCGGCACCCGGGCCTATCCACATGCCCATATAATCAATGCCGTTACGGGCCCAACCCCCACCCCAAAGCGGGAAATCATCATCAAAATGCACCGCTGCCTTCCATTTTTCACTTGAACTGCAGTATGGCTCCGGGAAAAACAGGGGAGCCCCAAAGTACTTGTCCCATATCCCCTCCAAAGTATTCGCGGCAAGTTCAGCATCCGCCTCGGTAATTGAGGTACCCTCCGGCCAGTAAATAGCAAAATGTTCAGATTCCATCCGCAGCGGCGCATTTGTGTCGCCTCCATCCTTAGGCGCCCTCCACTCTCCCGCCACACAGCTCGTGGCTTGAGCAGCGCAACTATCCGCCCACCGGGTTACACCAGAACCGACGCTGCATGCCCTTACGCCACCGGAAGACGAAGTACTTGAGCTTGAAGATGACGAACTGGCACTGCTGGACGAGCTTGAGCTTGAAGATGATGAGCTGGTACTGTTGGACGAGCCTGAGCTTGAAGATGATGAGCTGGTACTGTTGGACGAGCCTGAGCTTGAAGATGATGAGCTGGTACTGTTGGTCGAGCCTGAACTTGAAGAACCGGAACCGGATGAACTAGCACTGCCCGCAGAGCTGCCGGATGAACTGGAACTAACGGCTTCGGGCCCAGGCAAACTCACCCCCGAAGAGCTGGAAGAAGAACTGCTGGATGACGAAGTGGAACTACCGTTATCATTTACAGGCAGCGCGGACCCGGAACCACCGCCACAAGCGGCGAGAGAAATGACAATAACGAGCTGACTTAATACTTTTATTTTTAAGGTCATATACTGTGCTACCCCACTGAGCACGCCCTTTTCTTTAGCCAAACAATGCGCCATTGAAGGAAGCAATGAAGTGACAGACATCCCAGAACAAAACGCCCCCGCGAGCAAGCGCAGGCTTTGTGACCCTCGCACATTGCGCAACCCCGGCCATTCACAAACAAGCGCTGTGGAATAGTGTGAAATTTAAAGTAGGCGAAATATCGCTATAAAAAAATTACATGTAATAACAAAATATATTACATGTAAGCTATTTACATCTCACATGTAATGAAATAGAGTAGGACCCATGAAAGCAAAGTCATCTGCACATTACCAACGAGAGTATCGCCAGCGCCTGCGGGATATGGGCCTGGTAAAAAAGGAAGTCTGGATACTCCCGGAGAACGCCAAGTTGCTTGCGAACATAGAAAAGCAGCTAAGGTATATCAATCCAAAACCGATCATGGATACAGGAGACAAGCCTATGACAACTATCAACCTGCCGCGCTGGTCAAGCGAAAGCCTTTGTGAAGAGCTAAAAAAAGAAGAGCTGTTCACCAGTGGCAACGCCGATATTGAGCTGATTGATGGCGTTGAGCCAACACTGCACATCATCATGCGCGAGTATGGCGATTTGCCACTCTTCCTCACAGCTGCCGGGGAGCAAATCGTAGTAGAAGCAGTGCTCTGGCCAACAGGGGATGTGGAAGACCCCAACAAATTTAATGACGCGGTATTACGTACTCACAAGTACTTCCCGCTCTCCACCATCAGCCTCGACACCCTAAGCGACGGCAAGAGCTATTACATGATGTTCGGTGCACTGAGCGCCACCTCTGTAATACCCAACATCTTGTTCGAAATCGAAACCTTGGCTGCAAACGTTATCCACGCAACGGAAGCGTACAGCAACTTATTAACCACCCCCCTGGATGCCAGGGCATAGAGGAGAATGTAATGAATATCTGGGCGAAAATGATTACCGCTTTACGAGGCGGTGTCCACGAAGCGGGTGAAGCCGTGCTAGACAGCCAAGCCTTGCGCATACTGGATCAGGAAGTGCGAGACGCTACGGAAGAGCTGAGACAATCCAGAGACGGGTTAACGGCCATCATTGCCAGACAAAAGCTCGCCGAAGAAAAATGCGCGCAATTAAAAACGAACATCACAGAATATGAAGGCTATGCCGTACAGGCCCTGGAGAAGGATGATCAAGCGCTCGCTCTGGAAGTGGCGGAAAAAATAGCGACGCTCGAAAACCAGTATCGCACAGAGGGAGAAGCTGCAACGGGTTTTGCCAGCAGTGCCGACGATTTAAGGCGCGCGATAAAAGCAGCAGAGCAAAACATCAAACGATTAAAGCAGCAAATAGATACCGTTAAAGCCACAGAAAGCGTACAGCGCGCTCAATCTGCTGTAGCAGAACGGCACAGCGGCTCCAATTCCAAACTGCGCACCGCCATGGATTCACTGGAGCGCATAAAGGAAAAACAGGCACTGAAAGCAGCGCAAATGAAAGCAGCCAACGAACTTGCAGAGGAAAGCCAGCAAGACTCTCTGCAAGAAAAGCTTGAAAAAGCGGGTATATCGCCCTCCGCTACTGGCGCAGCAGACGTACTGGAACGATTAAAGAAAAAAAGTAGCAATTAGGTCGCACGGAGGCGAAAAGGAGAAGTAACAAAGGGATTTACGGCAGGAGGCCTGTAACACGCCACGGATGGCACATTTAAAAATTTCCAGGAGAAAGCAAAAGGAGAAGCAGAATGAAACACTATGGATTTAAACTCCCCCCATTGGACGGTTATGGAGCGAAATATATTGAGCATCGCTCTCTTGGACTTATCGCGGCACTGGTACTCGGCGCACTATTCGCCGAACCCTGGCTAATTTTACTCGGCTTGGTGTTCTATATAAGCGGCAGCTTGGCAGAAATTTGGGGTGAAGACATCATTATATTGAGCGCCATCATTCCAATTAGCTGTTTACTCTGGTTTACTTCCGCAGCTATCGCCTTTGAACGCATTTATCCCGGCAGTATTATATTCGCGGTGATAGCCACTGCGCTCATAGTGGATGCCCTGTCTACGCCGCCTGTGAACGATATAAAAGAACAATAACCGTATAGGAGGAACCAATGTTTGCAATATTTTTCAGTGAAAAGATGGACCCGTTCTATGAGATTTGCTCCTCTTTTCCTACTGTTGTTTTCACGGTTCTTCTAATTTTCTGCATACTGTACTGGGCACTGGCGGTACTAGGTATGGTTGAAATCGACATTCTTGACTTCGACATTCCGGAAGATATTGATATCAATAATTTTGATGATATGAGTAATCTTAACGTGATGTCCGGGCTTCTACTCAAGCTTGGTCTCAACGCGGTGCCGCTCACCATAGTACTTACTCTAATCGCACTGCTTGGCTGGGTAATCAGCTTTCTAATCGTCTATTTCCTGTTTCCCTTTGTACCTGGTGCACTGCTCAAATTCTTAGTAGCTATTCCTGTATTTATCGGCACAGCCTACGTATCAGCGATGATAACTGCCACAGTAATCAGACCACTACGCCCCATTTTCCAAGCCGCCAATCAAGAAGTGGAGAAAACCATAGTTGGCCAGGTAGCCATAGTTCGAACCGGACGAGTTGACAAAAAGTTTGGCGAAGCCACCGTCGAAGACGGCGGAGCAGGCCTTCTTGTAAAAGTCAGGCCTTACAAAGAAGAACAATTTAAACGAGGCGATAGAGTTGTACTGCTCGAATACATCGCCGAAGAAAATCTTTATAAAGTTGTTTCTGAAAGCGACTTTAAAGGCGAATAACACAATCTAAATTAATCAACAAGGAGATTCACCATGCCTATGCCAGATCATCTGCCTTTATTTACGATGATAGTTATTGTCGTTGGCGTACTATTCCTATTCATCCTCGGCATAATGGCGCTATTTAAAGCTTTCTATGTAAAGGTAGAACAAGGCGTTGCTTTAATTAAAAATGACCTAAGCACTAAACCCAAAGTATTTTTTACTGGCTCATGGATATTGCCGGTTATACACAAAAAGGAATTAATGCGCATATCATTAATCACCCTTGAAGTGGACCGACGAGGGAAAGAGGGGCTGATATGTGCCGATAATATGCGAGCAGATATTACCGTCGCCTTTTATCTGCGCGTTAATGAAACACCGGAAGACGTCTTAAAGGTTGCCAAGTCACTTGGCGCCGATCGAGCGTCCGATAAACACGCAGTCAATGAATTGTTTAACGCAAAATTTTCAGAAGCCTTAAAAACAGTTGGCAAGCAATTGGACTTCGTTAAGCTTTTTGAAGACAGGCAAGAGTTCCGCGATAAAATTGTTGAGGTCATCGGAAATGATCTTAATGGCTACGCGTTGGAAGACGTGGCCATCGACTACCTGGAACAAACACCTAAATCCTCTCTCGACCCAGCCAACATCCTCGACGCCGAAGGTATTCGCAAAATCACCGAGCTTACTGCCACACAAAACGTTCAAACCAACGTGTTCGAGCGCGACGAAGAGCTGGCCATTAAAAAGAAAAATGTGGAAACCGTTGAAGCCATGTTGGAGCTGGAGCGCCAGCAGTCCGATGCCGAGGCTCGTCAGCAGCGGGAGATCCTGAGTATTCAAGCGCGAGAAGAAGCTGAAACAAAACGCATTCAGGAAGAAGAACGCAAGAAAGCCGATATGGCGACCTTACTTGTGGATCAGGACCTAAAAGTTCAAGAGGAAAATCAGCAGCGTGAAATTGAGGTTGCGGAGCAAAACCGTCAACGTGCAGTAGTCATTGAGGTGGAAAAGGTTACCCGGGCGAAAGACCTGGAAATCGTCTCCCGCGAAAGAGAGGTGGAGCTACAGCGTATTGAAGCAGAAAAAGCCATCGAAGTGGAGAAAAAGGAAATTGCCAACGTTATCCGCGAACGTGTAGTGGTGGATAAAACCGTTGCCATTGAAGAAGAGAAAATCAAAGAAGTTCGTGAAGTTTCCGAGGCAGACCGTATTAAGCAAGTAAAAATTCTGGAAGCAGAAGCCAAAGCCGAAGAAGAAAAAGTTCAAACTGTAAAAGAGGCGGAAGCAAAAGAGCTCGCTGCCAAACACAAATCGGTGGAAATAACAGTTCTCGCACAAGCAGAGCTTGAAGCCGCCGCTAAAGAGGCCGACGCCAAGAAGAAAATGGCTGAAGGCGTTCAGGCAGAAGAAGCCGCCTCCGGCCTTGCTGAGGCCAAGGTTCAGGAAGCCAAAGCCGACGCACTGGAGAAGGAAGGTGTTGCAGAAGCTCGTGTAATTGCCTCCAAAGGTGAAGCAGAAGCGAAAGCGCAAGAAGCAAAAGCTGTGGCCCTGGAGAAAGAAGGTACTGCAGAGGCTAATGTTATTGGCTTTAAAGGTGAGGCCGAAGCCAAAGCCGTACGCGAAACCGGCGTAGCAAAAGCTGAGGTTACTCGCGAGCAATTCAAAGCCGAAGCAGACGGTCTTGTAGACAAATTCGAAGCCATGGGCAATATGAGCGATAAGGCTCGTGACCACGAAGAATTCCGCATGACTCTGGAAACCGCCTTTAACGAAGCCATCGCAGCCATTGAAGCCGGCAAAGAAATCGCCAAAGAAAATGCCGAGGTTCTGGCAACCGCGCTGCAGAAAGCACATATTGATATCGTGGGCGGCGAAGCGCACTTCTTTGATAACTTTGCCAAATCTCTGTCCATTGGCAAAGCGGTAGACGGTCTAGCAGGCAAGAGCGCAACCATCTCTACCCTCTTGGAGAAAGTGATGGCCTACTCTGCAGGCGCCCAGGCGGCCAGCACCACAACAGATGTAAAACCCGAGTAATGTCCTTTGCGGTGAAGCCCTTGGTTTCACCGCTTTTTGATTGTTACCGACACAGCTATCCAAAACCTCTTAACTCGCCACAAACACCGAGGGCGAGTAGCCAGAAGGAAGCACGATGGACGACAACGATATTTCTTTAAAAAAGATAACACCACTGGCCAGCGCAATAGGAGCCGGGCTTGGCGCAATACACGGTACTAAGAATAATTCCGTGCTGAGCAGTACCGCAATGGGTGCCGGAGCGGGCTTACTGGCTGGCCTTTTGGCAAGCGCTCTTTTTACCGTGGAAAGCAACGAACAAACTGATGTAGAGCTGGCAGAGCATTCAGACTGCTAAGGAAGAATCATGGCGACAGATCGTCAACAGGAAAATGAAGAAAACCTGGTAGACAAGGCCGTTTCAGAAGGCGGTGCCTACGAGGTATTGAAAAAGCGCTTGCTGGAGCAGGGCGAAACTCTCGAACAGCATGCCCGAAATTTAAATGCCGCGCGTCTCAGTGAATTCGGCAGCTCAGAAATGGCTGTGGCAGCACGAGTTCGCGTGCGTACGGAAAACAACTGTATTGCTCGGGATATCGTTCAAGTCGGTGATACCCTGCTCTTTGGCTACAACGTTTTTATCGGCCTGAAAAAAGAGACTCTGGTGGATGATGTTTTCGCCCTGTTTAAATTGAAAGGCGAAGACGAAAACCTTCAGCTGGAAGAACAAGCCACCGAAAGCTCTTTTCTCGCCAATCGAAGCTTCGTTCAGGATTTCACTGAACTCTATCGCTACTACAAGCATACCAAGCTGGTTGAGCTAACCATTAAAAATGGCAAATTGTTAATGGGCTTCCAGATTGGTGAGCGGCTAGAAGATATCCGAGTCTTTCGCTGGGCAGTCTCCCCCGACGGAAAGAAAGTAGACTATATAGACAACCGTGGTGAACGAGATATTCAGCTGCCACCCGCCTATGATTTTGAATGGACAGAGTGTACCCGAGAAGATGCCGTTCACGGCAGGCACCCCCATGTAAATATTTTAGACAAGGTATTTGTAGAAGCCGTGGGTGGCGACCTTACCATTAAAATCGAAAACAATACTGAAGATGGCCTGGGAGTCTATCGCGAAGATGTTGAAGATAAAACGCAATCCATCGACGATGCTGAATACTGCTACGCCGCCCTTGGCGATTTAATTCTTATTAAAATACTGCCCTACAGGGAAGATGTATGGCGCTATTTCGTTTTTAATACTCTCACCGCAGAAGTGAACAGGATAGACGCCATAGGCGCTTCCTGCGTTCAACTGCCTGAAGACCATGGCATTGTTTTCCCCGGCGGTTATTACCTGCAAAGCGGAGAAAACAAAACTTTCGATGAAGAGCACGAAGGCTTGCGCTTTAAACGCATGATTCGCTCACCCAACGGTGAAGATGTGCTTTATGTTTTCTACGAGCCTGCCGAGGGCATCGTGGGCCTGATGGCCTACAACATGATTGATAAAAAGCTGGCCAACCCCATTTTTGCACACGGCTATGCGCTATCAGACGCAGGCCAGCTGGTAATTTTTTCCGCCGAGGAAGAACCCACACGCGTTCACCCCATGCAAATCTGGCACACGCCTTACATCAGTGACGAATTCGCCAGCAAAGCACCAGCAAGCCAATCTTTTCTTGGCCGCATTGGTAATGCACCACTGGTACGCGGTATTTCAGACTTACTCAGTGTTTGCCGCACTATCGATAATCAATCGGTATCCGTTCGGCTTTACGAAGAGCTATCCAACGCCGCATTAAAAGTTTTCGATAATCACTATTGGGTGGCGGAATCTAAATCAGGGGTCGATGGACTGGAAACCATCGCAATAACGCTGCGGGAGGTTTCTGCCACTGCGGAGCTGGCAATCGATGAGTTTGCCAAAGTAGAAAGTATACGCAAACAAAGCAGCCAAGCCTTAAACGACGCAAAAGCAAAACACAAAAAACTGATAGAAACCATTCGCTCGTCATCCTGGGACAGTGCCGAAGCCTATGTGCAGGCATTGGACGAGTTGCGCCAGCACGCTGGCCAGCTCGCCACCATAAAATCCTACCGTTACATTAATACCGCTGCCATCAGTAAAATGGAAGAGCAACTGGCTCAGGCTCAGCAACAGCTTAGTGAACGAACGGTAGAATTTTTGGCCGATGAGAACGCGCTACAGCCTTACTATCTAAAAATTGAAACCATAAATGCAGACGTCGAAACCGTAGCAACCATTGCAGAGCTTAACCCGCTTATTGAAACGGTGGAAAAAACCGCTGCTGGTTTGGATTTACTGTCGGAACTGCTATCAACCCTAAAAGTTGAAGACACCACAATGCGCACTCGGATTATAGATGCTATCTCCGAAGTGTACGCAAAACTCAACCAATGCAAAGCCGACGCACGGCACAAACAAAAAAACCTTGGTTCATCGGAAGCTATCGCTGAATTCGCAGCGCAGTTTAAGCTCTTTACCCAAAGCATCACCAATGCCCTGGGTATGGCAAATTCGCCAGAGAGCTGCGACGAGCAGATGTCGAGACTATTAGTTCAACTGGAAGAACTCGAAAGCCAGTTTAGTGAGTACGATCAATTTCTTACGGATATTATGTCCAAGCGGGAGGAGATCTACGAAACTTTTGAATCCCATAAGCAACGTTTACTTGATGATCGGGAACGTCGCGCGCAGTCAATTGCCGATGCCGCCAATCGAGTACTCAGCAGTATAGAAAAACGCTCCACCAAGTTTACCGAAGCGGACAAGCTCAACACCTATTTCGCGTCCGATGCGCTGGTATTAAAAATACGTGAATTTATCCAGCAACTGCGTGAACTCAGTTCCGCCGTAAAAGCGGACGATATTGAATCAAAATTTAAAGCAGCAAAAGAACAGGCGCTGCGTGTACTGCGTGATAAAACAGATATTTACGAAGGGGGCGGCTCGGTTATTAAACTGGGCCCACGCCATAAATTCAGCGTTAATACCCAAGAGCTTGATCTCACCATCTTACCTCGCGGTGACGACCTGAACATTCATCTTACCGGAACGGATTTCTTTGAACCCATTGAAGACCCCGCGCTAAAAGAACTGCAACCCTATTGGCAGGTAACTCTGGAGTCCGAAAGCGATTCCGTTTACCGGGCAGAATATCTCGCCGCCAGTATTATTCATGCTGCCGAACGACAGGAAGACAATTTAAACCAGCAAGTACTCGCGCAAGCTCTATTGGATGAAAACAGCCTGCTTAAACTGGTAAGAGAGTTCGCCACCCCTCGCTACAAAGAGGGTTACGAAAAAGGCATTCACGACCACGACGCGGCAAAAATACTGCAGCGCTTGTTACCCGCAATGGATGCCGCGGACTTGTTGATTTTCGACCCCAAAAGCCGGGGGCTGGCGCAGGTGTTCTGGGCAAATATTCAACGTATATCCGAGCAGCTAAAAAGCAAACGCCTCACCTATGAAACCTGGACCGAGCGTGCCCTTTCTGCAGCAAAAATGCGCGATCACTTCACCAGCGGCGAAGCACACGAGCTACTGGCAGAAGAAGTCCACACTGCTATGCGAGAGTTTATAAGCATTCACCCCATAAATGTAAGCCCACTGGTAATACGGCGAGCAGCGGAATACCTGGTTACGGAGTTGGGCCGTGAGCGCACCGAATTTATCGGCAGCAAATACGCAAGGCAACTGGCAGATGAACTAAAACGCAGCCTGGACGACGATAGCTGGCGGCGCTTTCAAGTGGCCCTGGAAAAAATGCTGGGCTGGCCAGCGGAACGCTGGAAGCTCAGCTGCGCCTGGCTTTCCGCGCTGGTGAAAGATAAAGAACTGCAACATCTCGAACGCTACATTCCCGAAGCGGCTGCACTTATTAACGCCGATGAGCGCATCGATAGAAGGCTGACAGAGGCCGATCTGGAGTTAAGTGTCGAAGGCCTCATGGGCGAGCATAAGCGGGTGGAGAACCGCGTTCTCTCTATCGCCGTGGACGATTTCTTCCTCAGGCTCAACCACCACCGCAGCGAATTTGTTACCGGCTATCGCGAGTATCTGGAAACTCGACAAAACATCGTCAATCGCGAAAGAGATAGCTTACGGCTTGAAGAATTTAAAGCACGCCCCTTAAGCTCCTTTGTTCGCAACAGGCTTATCAACGAAGCCTATCTTCCCATTATTGGGGACAACCTCGCCAAGCAGATGGGAACCGTTGGTGAAAATAAGCGAACGGACCTCATGGGCCTGTTGATGATGATCTCACCTCCCGGCTACGGTAAAACCACCTTGATGGAATACGTCGCCAGCCGCTTGGGCTTGATCTTCATGAAGATCAACTGCCCTTCTCTCGGCCACGAGGTATTATCTCTCGACCCGGAACAAGCACCCAATGCCACCGCACGACAGGAACTGCATAAACTCAATTTATCTCTGGAAATGGGCAATAACGTCATGCTCTACCTGGATGATATACAGCATACCAACCCCGAGTTTCTGCAAAAGTTTATTTCCCTGTGTGATGGCACACGACGCATTGAAGGCGTGTGGAAAGGAAAAACAAAAACCTACGACATGCGAGGCAAAAAGTTCTGCGTAGTCATGGCGGGTAACCCCTATACCGAATCTGGCGAGGTATTTAAAATCCCGGACATGTTGGCCAACAGGGCGGACATTTATAACCTGGGTGATATCCTCGGCGGAATGGACGAGCAGTTCGCCATGAGCTATATCGAAAACAGCCTTACCTCCAACCCGGTACTCGCGCCACTAGCCACCCGCGACATTAAAGATGTTTACCTTCTTATGGATCTGGCTAACGATAAAGAGGTAGCCACAACTGATTTAAGCCACCAATACAGCGGTGCAGAAATTAACGAAATAGTCGACGTGCTTAAAAAGCTCTACGTAATTCGTGACGTGGTGCTAAAAATTAATCAGCAATACATTGTTTCTGCCGCACAGGCAGATAAATACCGCAACGAGCCGCCTTTTAAGTTACAAGGCAGCTACCGCAACATGAATAAAATGGGCGAAAAAATATCAGCCGTAATGAACCAGAGTGAACTCATGCAGCTGATTGAAGACCACTACCTGGGCGAAGCTCAGTTGCTCACAGCAGGTGCGGAAGAAAACCTTCTAAAACTTGCTGAATTGCGCGGCAATATGACCGAGCTACAAAGCCAACGCTGGCAACAAATTAAGGCCGACTTTCTACGCAATAAAGCCATGGGTGGTGATGATACTGATACAGGCAGCAAGGTAGTTGCCCAACTGGCGGACCTAGTTAGCGGCGTTCGCAATTTAGCGGCTAGCGCGGAAAATAGCTCAAAAGACGGGGCCAGCGAGCAACAAGCTAAAGCCATAGACAAAGAACGTAAGCTACTGCGCGCAGCCTTGAGTAAGTTTGCAGACGGCCTGCAAGCACTCGCACTGGCGAATACCAATAAAGAAGCGCCCAAAGTAGAAGTGGTAAACCAGCCGGTTCCAGGAATAGATCAATTACTCAAAGTACTGGCAGACACCATCGAGAACAGCATATTTCCCCTTGTTAGGAGCATGGACAAAAAGCTGGAAATTGATTTACGCACCCACGATAAAATGTCAGAAGTATCTGAGCAGCTTCGATCGCTGGAAAAATTGGCAGGAAGCAAACAGCTTTAGTTAAGGCAGATATGAAAGGTTTTGACGAGAAGGTAAAACTGTTGAGCTGGGTGGTGCTTGCCATGGTGGGCGTCCACCTGCTGAATATACTATTAAGCGGTCGCCTTCTACACTATGGCATTACGCCTCACGACGCCCGCAGCCTGCCATATATTTTTACCGCTCCGTTTCTGCACGGCAGCTGGGGCCACTTGCTAAATAACCTGTTTGGCATGTGCATCTTCAGCGCCCTGTGTTTACTCCGGGGTATTCGCTTCTATGTCAAAAGCAGCCTTTTTATCATCACGCTCACAGGCCTGCTGGTTTGGTTTTTCGGGCGCCCTTCTATTCATATAGGTGCCAGTGGCTGGATATTCGGCCTTTGGAGCCTTTCTATCGCAATGGCCTGGTTTCAGCGAAGTTTTGGCAATATTGCCGTCGCTGTTTTCGTGGCTTTTTTTTACGGCGGTATGGTGTACGGCGTCCTGCCCGGAGATGCCAGCATATCCTTTGAATCCCATTTATTCGGGGCGCTAAGCGGAGTACTCTGTGCCTACTTAATGGCCAGAAAGAAGTTGCGAACATGAGCACATCAAAACAGTCTCTAGAAAACTCGTTAAAACAAACCTTTGAAGACTACCGCCTGAGTGGTGAAGAAAAACAAAGTCTTCGCAACTTAGCCGCCACACTGGACGAAGAAGACGTACGATTTTTAAAAAATCGTGCCTTCGATTTATTCAGGCATCACCTATTCGAAACAGGCTGCCCACAAGCGAATCGAGCCCTGCAGTGGCTGGAACGGAGCATTAAGGCACTGGATGGCAGTGCCGCTATACAGCCACCTAAAAGCTACTTCAGCCCCGGAGAGGAATGTCGCAGGGCGATATTGGATAGCTGCCATAAAGCAAAGTCCAGTATCGATATATGCGTGTTTACGATTTCTGACAACCGCATCAGCGAAGCCCTCATCAGTGCTCACAAGCGCGGCATAAACGTACGCATCATTACAGATGACGATAAATCAAACGATGATGGCTCGGATATCGACTTATTAATACGCCAAGGCTTGGATGTAAGAATGGACAACAGCACTAACCATATGCATCACAAGTTTGCTGTTTTCGATAAAGCTATATTACTTAACGGGAGCTTTAACTGGACACGGAGCGCCAGTGAACGAAACCAGGAAAATATTCTCATCACTCATCACCCAAAGGCAGTTCGGGAATTTATCAACTGCTTTGAGGGGCTTTGGGAAAAATACGGAGGCAAACAATGAAATGTTGTAGCTGTAAAAATACCGAGCTGGAACCCAGCGAACTTGAACATGGGCTTTTAGCTGCAAGTTGCCCCAAATGCAAAGGTGCCTTGCTGCCACTCATGAACTATCGTTTCTGGTCTGAGCACAGCCACGAAATTAGCGACATACACACCGAACTCGCGGAAGAAGCCGCAGGTGCCAAACAATGCCCTAAATGCAGCGGTATGATGACCAAATACCGTATTGGCGTAAACACGCAAAACCGGCTGGAGCTGTGCTCTCACTGCGATGAAGTATGGCTCGACGCCGGTGAGTGGGACCTGGTAAAAACCCTCGACCTTCATAAGAAACTCTCTTCGGTGTTTACCGAGGCCTGGCAACGCAATATCCGCCGACAAAAAGAAAAGTCCAGTATGCATGCGCACTTTTCTAAAATCATTGGAGAGAGCGATTTTTCAAAAGTAGAAGCGTTTAAAGAATGGGTAGATGCGCACCCCAAACGCTCAGACATTAAACATTTTATAAACACTAAATTTGACTAGGAGAACGCCACATGACAGAAAGCAGAGACTACTTGGAGCTTAAGGAACCTCTGATTAAGTCCAAGATGCCTCTGGCTTCACAGGTTTTTTCTGATCAAGACGAACTTTTGCAGGCCTAACGGGTTAAGTCAAAAAAGTTCAACGCAGAGCAGAGAAAACCTGTGGAGCCCCGAAGGGCGTGGCCTGGAGCGCACATCTGCGGCGTTAAATTTTTTGTTAAGGACTTTAGGCCATTAACGGCAAAATTTGCCTTGCACCTGTACGCTCCAGGTCACGCAGAGACATTTTGGACTTACTCAGAGGTTCCTTTGTTTTCGTTCTATCAATTGCTTCGCCAATGACGGTAAACTGGATGCAAGCGAACTAAGGGAGCTATTTTCACTTGCAAAACGCGATGGCGTAGTGGACGACAACGAGAAACGCGTGCTTTCCAATATTATAAAAAAAATCAATACCGCAGAGCTGGACGAAGACATGATGAAAGCAATGCAGGAAATAAAAGAGGCCATTAAATAATAGCGAAAAAGATCATAGGAAACATAGGCGTGGACGAGCTAAGAATATTCCTTTCAATAGTTTGTTTTTTTACCGGCTGCTATACTCTGTATGACCTGCTCGCCAGCGGATTTGATATCTTTGTATTTATAATCTGCCCGCTGTCCTTTATTCTTGCACACTACTTGTGGCCGCCAAACTCAAAGGACAGCCCGCTTTTGGATTTGATAGAAATTATTATCGATCTCCCGTTCAAAATCATACGCACACTAGTAAGTAGCCTAAGATCTCAACAGAGGGATAGCGATGGGCCGGATATCGACTTTTAAGGCCTGGGCACACCAACGAGCAACAGCGGCACGATGGCAATCACCAATAAAGCGGCCATAGTACCGTTAAAATAAGCGGCTTTTTTATCGGTGTTAATGAACCTTCTCATAGAGGAACCAAAAACCACCCACACAGCCATACCAATTAGACCTGCGAACAGGAAAATCAAGCACAGCACAAGTGACTGTAGAAGAATATTTTCGCCTGGGCTGGTGAATGTGGCCACTGAACCCACCACAAGTAAAACTGCCTTTGGGTTTACCCACTGAAAAGCCGCTGCCTGAAAAAAAGTAATGGGTTTTTGTTCTCTGGCCCCCAGCTTTACTCTCCCTGAGTTTGCAATTTTCCAGGCCAGAAACAGCAGATATACACCACCCACAATTTTAACCAGGGTGTGCAACCATATAAACTGAACAAACAAGGCACCTAAACCAAGCGCAATGGCCGCAAACATTATGGTGAAGCCCAGGCACACTCCCAGATAGGCCGGGAGTGTTAAACGCACGCCGTAATTTAGCGAATTACTCATCAGCATTATGGTGTTAGGCCCGGGTGTTACCGCTCCGGTTAAACTGAATAAAATTGCTGGAACAAAAAATTCGTACATACTGCCAACTCAAACGATTAATTTTCTTTACTTAAGCCGGCCAGCTTATGTGCACTCTCCTCCCAGTTGTTCCCATCAAAATTTTCAATACCAATAGAACGTGGCTGGGGATGTAAACAGCGCACATTTACGCTGTAACCATCCGGATTAGAGCGGGGTGTGTAAAAAACTTTTATACCGCAACGCTTGCAAAAGGTATGCTTTGCTACGCCGGTATTAAAAGAATAGCTTTCAATGCTGTCCTGGCCGTGCAGTAATTTAAACTTAGACTTGGGTACAATGAGGTGAAGGTAAGCGGTAAGGGAGCACATTGAACAGTTACAACGATAGCAATCTATATGCTCGGGAGCTTCTACCTCGGCTTGAACCGCACCACAGTGACATTTAGCGTTATATAGCATCTACTCTTCCTCTCTTATTCTTTCCACTCAGTGTACTTTCTGCTCTGTAGAATAAATAGCCATGCAGGCATTGAATACATCAAAGCTAGCAGCACAGCCTTAACCATACCTCACTCGCAACTTTTGTGCATAAAACGCACAGCGCCCGTGAGCCACTTCCCGGGTGTGTAACTCAGGTACCAATTCACAAAACTATTAATTATATAAACCAGAAGCTGCTATTCGCTATCGTACAATCGAACACTGCTATTTTGAGCTATGCTTGGGGTATCTCTTATGGGCTCTCATTAGTGGTGGATAAGTTTAATAATATGGAAAACACCAGCTTTACCATCTCCACACAAAAACTGTATGGCAACGCTCTTGCCCACAGTGAAGCGGGCACTGTTTACCTGCACTCCTGTACCATCAATGGTCAACCGCATATTGTGTATCCTGTAGGGCTGGAGGAGACCGCTCAGCAGACTTTCGCAAAACTACAAAGTTTTGCTCACAATAACCGCCTAAGGCTACTAGAAGAACGGCGCTCAAAAAATGCTGCGGTTATGGGCGAAAAACGCAAGCCATGGCTACCGGTGCTTTTGTTGACGGTAAGCGCCAACCTTGCAGCCGAGAGTGGCGAGCCTGAAGACTATTCCGAGAGCTTACACCTATCATCCCCTCAGGCCCACCAGACCAGCGAAGAGGGCGAAATGAATGAAAACCTGCTGGACTTGATAAACCACAAGGAAACCTTCGCGCCGCTTTCAGATTCTGCAAGTAGCCTTTCAATACTGAGGCTGCTGCAACACCATTTTCAGCCTTCCATGAAAGACCCGAAGGATATCAACTATGAACTCGAATCCCTGGCTGATTACTACAGTCAGTTTCCCCATGTAATTGAGCTGTTTGAAAACCTCGACAACCTTGCCTGGCAACTACACTTTGAAAAACGCAGCTTCCGCACCGAGGTAAGTGGCAGCAAACTCCATGTTGAATCGGCAAAGGTTTTTTTCGATCCCCAGTTTGGAGCCAGGCTAAAATTCCAGCGCGGCTGCGAAGACAAGCTCGCTCACTGTGTAGCCTCTCCCGCCGATGCGCTGCTGCATGAATTGCTGCATGTACGCTCTATTTTAAGAAACCCGGAAGCCTATATTGCCAGCGGCGGCATGGGTGGCTTGCTCTACCCCTTCGAACACGAACGCAGAACCATTGAGGAAGAAAACCAACTTTACCGCTCCATGAGTGCGCTGGACGCCAAACCGCGCCCCATCCGCAACGAGCACACAGGCCGCTATGTGATGGTGGCGTGTACAACCTGCATCGATTAAATCCGCCCCTCTCACTTGGTGCTGCCATAATCTGTCATCTTCCATACTGGAATACGCCACATTCGAGCTGTAATCTAGCGCCTGATCACACTAATTGAACCATCTTCGCTGGAGACTGCGCGTCCCGGTGATTTTATCCAGCAAGCGGAGTGCAGCCATGCAAAAACCTTATCTCGCCTTTTTATTTTTCGCCTTATTGTGTTTTAGCATTATCGCCTGCAGCAAACAGGAAGGCGCACAGCGCACCGAGCAGCAAAGCCCGACCGCAACGCAATCACAGCCGCAGAGCAAAGAGACGGCTCAAACGAAGGCAGCAGGCAATAAACCTGCGAATACGCAAAATATTCAAATATTGGATATATCGGAGCGCAGTAAAGGTGGCAAAAACGGCATAGCCGTTACTTTTTCCACGGAGGTAGACACCAGCGAGGACATTCAGTCCTATTTTGTTATCACGCAAGCAGACCAGAGCAAGGTTGAAGGCGCCTGGGTGGTGGCTGATGATGCAAAACTGGTTTGGTTTATGAATACCGAACCGCAAAGCGAATACCTGGTATCCGTTAACCCCGGTTTAAAAGCGGCAAACGGCAGTACCTTGCTTTCTGGCAGCAACAATCGTCTTTCCACTCGCGCACTGCGGCCTTCAATTAACTTCGATTCCGACGGAATGATATTACCCCTGGGTTATGCCTCCGGTCTGCCCATTGTTAGCGTGAATATCAAACAGGTGGATGTCGATTTTTTTCGAGTCGACGACAAAAAAATTACTGATTTTGTTCAGTTCGCCAATCGCTATGGCCGCAAAAGCTGGTACACAAACCGCATGACAAGCTTTGCAAGTCTCACCTACAGCGCCCGCTTTGACATCAACCCCCCAAAGAACACTCGCACAAAACGCGATATCGACATACACAACATTGATGAACTGAAAGAGCCGGGCTTGTACCTGGCAGTGATGCGCGCCGCAGGAGAATACGACCAGCGAGAAATCACCTGGTTTTCCATTACCGATATTGGCTTGCATATTCGCCAGTATAAAAACCAACTGGATATACACACCAGCTCACTGACTAGCGGCAAACCCCTCAGCAATGTCGAACTGGAAATCTACGATAACGATAACAACATTATCCACAGTAATACCAGCACCGCCGATGGCCTGGCGAGTTTTAACGGCGACCTGAACGCAGCAAAAGTACTGGTCGCAAAAACGAAAACCCAATACACCGTGCTCAACCTTACCCAGGCGGCCTTGGATTTAAGCGAATTTGATCTTGGCAGCCGGCCACAGCTGCCCGCAGAGCTTTTTATATACTCACCGCGAGATTTATACCGCCCAGGAGAGACCGCCATATTCAGCGCTCTACTGCGCAACCACGACGGCAAGCTCGGTCAAAACGCAGTGCTTACCGGCGACATCCGCAACCCTTCAGGCAGCACGGTAAAAAGCTTTAAATGGCAAGGCGATGAGCTTGCCTATTACCAATACAGCTGGAATATTCCACAAGCGGCACCAACCGGAAAATGGACACTGGTGGTGAGCGGCATGCTGGAAAAACCGGTTAGCTATGAATTTAATGTTGAAGAATTTTTACCTGAGCGCTTAAAACTTACCCTGGCAGAAGGAAAGGAGCGCAGTGAAGTACTGAGCACTCACGAAGCGCTTAATATTTCAGTACTGGGTGAATACCTCTATGGCGCCCCTGCGGGCAATAATAAATTTGGCGCTATGCTAGCGGTCAGCCAATGGCGCGATGCTATAGCGAGCCTCAAAGGCTTCGAATTCGGTAATTTAATGGATGAGCGTTTTCAGCGCCAACAGGAACTGCCTGACATCATTTTAGATGCAGAAGGAAAAGCCAGTTTACACATACCCTCTTCATGGCAAGCGGTAAAAACCCCCCTTAAAGTGAACATTGTGGGCAGCCTCTATGAATCCGGTGGCCGACCGGTTACACGTGCCCACCCGGTATTAATCTGGCCTGCAGAAACCGTTATTGGTATTCGCCCCCACTTTGGGGATACCAACCCCGAGCCCAATACCGTGGTCAAGTTCGACCTGGTGAACGCCACAGTAAAGGGAATACTAAAGCCTGCCAGTAATGTTGAAGCCACCCTTATTCGCGAAGACAGACAATATTTTTGGGAGTATAACCAGCAGCGAGGCTGGCACTGGAACTACAGTGAAAAAGAATTTCCCCTGGCCACGGAAACAAGCAGCATAGGCGATAAAGCCTCGGTTATTTCTTTTCCCGTTGAGTGGGGTCGTTATCGCCTGGAAGTCACCAACAACGATAACAACATTATGAGCAGCTACCGTTTCTTCGTTGGCTACAACTGGTATTACGACTGGAAAAATGCCAGTGGCGAAGTCGCCGCCAGACCGGACAAGGTCAACCTGGCCCTCGATAAAACAGCTTACAAAGGTTCTGATACCGCACAACTGCGCATCCTGCCTCCCGCAGACGGGGAAGCCTTGATTTTAGTGGAAAGCGACCGCCCCTTGTGGAGTAAAAAGCTAGCGGTGAGTGCAGCCGGTAGCACTGTACACATTCCCATTGACGAAAGCTGGAGCAGCCACAACATTTACATTTCTGCCCTGCTCGTTCAGCCTTCGGGTGACAGCAAGAAAACCACCCCTAAACGCGCCATGGGTTTAATTCACTTACCGCTGGATAGAGAGCAGCGCAAACTCGGTATCAGCATTGATGCACCCGAGAAAGTTCAACCGCAAACAAGCCTGAGTGCGAAATTAACTATCGATAAGCCCGGTCTAAAAAGCAGAGTGAGTTTGGCCGCAGTGGATGTTGGCGTACTGAGTATCAGCAATTTTGAAACACCGGACCCATTCGACTATTTTTTCGGCCAACGTCGCTACAGCGTCGACGCCAAGGACATTTATGCCGATGTTATTGAAGCTCACCAGGCGGAAATAGCGCAACAACGCTTTGGCGGTGATGCAGACCTTGTTCGCGGCGGAAAAAAACCTCAGAGTGAAGTGCAAATAGTGTCACTCTTTAATGGCCCGGTAGAATTTGACTCTCAAGGAGAAGCCACGGTAAAGCTCGACCTGCCAGATTTTAATGGTCGAATACGCTTGATGGCAGTGGCATTTGGTGAGCATAGTTTTGGCAGCGAAGAGGCCGAAGTGACGGTTGCGGCACCCATCATCGCGGAAATTGCCATGCCTCGCTTCCTCGCCCAGGGCGACAAAAGTACCATCGCTTTGGATGTGCAGAATCTAACGGAACAAACACAAAACCTGAGCATAAACACCACCAGCGAGCCCCCCTTAAAACTCGATTCGAAAAAACAGGCGATTACCCTCGCGCCGAAAGAAAAGAAAACGCTGCTTTACCCAGTGGAAGCCATAGGGCTCGATGGCAGTGCACGCATTGAAACGGAAATTTCCGGCCAGGACATCGATAACTTTACCCGTAGCTGGGCCCTCGGCGTACGCCCGGCCTACCCGGCAATTACCGAAAACCTACAGCTGTTATTAAAACCCGGTGAGCATTTCAGCCTCAGTGAAAAGAGCTTACCCGGCGCAATTCCTTCAAGTTTGCAGGCCAGTATCAGCCTGTCGCCGATGATCGACTTACAAGTGAACAACCAGTTAAAAAACCTTCTGCAATACCCTTATGGCTGCCTGGAACAAACCTCCAGCAGAGCCTGGCCACTCACTTTCGCCACGCCGGAAAACCAGGCTCGCTTTGGCTTAAAGCCCCTTGACGAAAGTAAACGTTTGGAAATGATTCAGGCGGGCATTGATCGCATTTTAAGTTTTCAACGCAACAATGGCTCTTTCGGCCTGTGGGGCAAAGACTCACCAGAAGAACACTGGCTTAGCGTTTACGCAACAGACTTTTTGTTAAATGCGAAAAATATGGGTATGGACGTCTCCGACAAAGCCTTGGAAAAAGCCGTAAAGCGCTTGCTGTACTACTTGAACAGCTCCAATACATTTATCCGTCAACGCTGGTCGAACGATCCAAAACACTATGCTTTCTCGACACGAGCGTACGCGGCCTATGTGCTGGCACAAATTAATCGCGCACCGCTGGGCACCTTGCGTAATTTATACAATACCCGTTTTGACGATGCCAACACCGGCTTTTCACAAATTCACCTGGGTCTGGCACTGCTAAAAATGGGAGACAAGAAAAACGGCAACGAAGCGCTGCGTAAAGCACTTGCTAACTTCCCAGAAAAATATCGCTATTGGGGCGACTACGGCAGCGAACCGCGCGACCTTGCCATGAGCATGTACCTCTTACTTCATCACAACAAAGAAGAAGATGCCGCCTTACAACTGGGCCTGCAACTGCGCACCGCCATTCAAAACCGTCGCTGGTTGAGCACCCAGGAACGTATCGCTTTGTTTATGGCCGGTATAGCCTTGGAGTCAGGCTTTGGTAGCAGCTGGCAAGCCGATTGGAAAATTGGCGATATGGCTAAGCAAAGGGTAGATACAAAAGGCGCGTGGAAAAAATTCCTCGGCGGAAAACTGTTACAACAAGGTTTTAGCCTGGAGTCCAAACACGATCAAACACTGTATTTGGGCGCAATGGTGAATGGCTACAGCACGCAAGCGCCAGAAGCAGTCAATCACGGCATTGAAGTACAGCGCAACTGGTACGATATACATGGCAAGGCGATAAAGCCGGAGGGGTTTAAAACCGGGGATTTGGCACTGGTGCATATCTCCATCAGCAGCGATCAGCGCGTGCCCGATGCGCTAGTTATTAATTTACTACCCGCTGGCCTAGAGCTGGAAAATCAAAACCTCGAACATGCCATAAAATTTGACAGCATGCGTATCGAAGGTGAAACCGTAACAACGCTACTGGAACGTACTCAGCTTAAACACCGTGAGTTTAGAGACGATCGCTATGTCGCCGCGATAGATCACAATGGTTACAGCGAGAGCCATTTGTTCTTTCTTGTACGCGCTGTAACACCCGGTGTTTACAAAGTGCCTCCCGTTATTGCTGAAGATATGTATCGCCCGGAAATTCGCGGTATCAGTGAAACTGTTTCGGAAATTACGGTTAGCGAATAATGGCTGCATATAGAACAGCAAGAATGAAAAAGATAAAAACAGCGTTCATTTTTGCTGGCCTTGTACTTAGCGCACTATTAATTATCGATAGGGTTTTACCACTAAGCTTGCCGAGCCAAAGCGATTTATTCGCACGGGTAGTGGTGGACAGAGACGGGCGGCCACTGCGAGCTTTCCCAGACAGCAAGGGTGTCTGGCGCTACGCCGTTGAGCTGGAAGAAATTTCGCCTCTGTACCTGGACAGCTTGCTTACCTACGAAGACCGACGCTTTTGGTACCACCTTGGCCTTGACCCTCTGGCCATTTTTCGTGCGGCATTCAGTAATCTAAAAAATGGCAAAGTGGTATCCGGCGGCTCCACCATTTCTATGCAGGTGGCTCGCTTGCTGCACCCCCACTCAAAAACCATTGGCGGCAAGCTGTACCAGATTTTCCGAACATTTCAGCTGGAATTCCATTTAAGCAAGAAAGAAATTCTGAGCCTCTACTGTAATATTGCGCCCTTTGGTGGAACCATAGAAGGGGTGCAAGCGGCCAGCTATACCTATTTAAATAAACCTGCCAGTGAACTAAGCCACGCGGAAGCCGCCTTGCTGGCGGTTTTACCCCAATCACCTACCCGTTATCGCCCCGACCTTCATCCACAAAAAGCTCAGCAAGCAAGAGATAAAGTGCTCGAACGAATGGTTAAACTCAATGTCTGGCCTGAAGCACTCGTGCAGGAAGCCAAACTGGAAGCGGTTTATGCCCATCGTCGCAGCCCCGAGAGGCATGCGCCATTGCTGGCTAGAAAATTAATAAGTGAAGCGCAAAAAAATAAACAATTAAAAAGTGTGATTAGCAGTACGCTCGATGGCGAGCTGCAACGCTCACTGGAAGACTATTTAAAATATTATATTGAAGGGCAGGCAGAAAAAACCTCCGCTGCCGCACTGGTAGTCGATAATCGTACACAAGAGGTTATTTCCTACATTGGCACTGCAGATTTTGGTAACCCAGAGCGCTTTGGCCATGTGGACATGGTACAAGCCATTCGCTCACCGGGCAGCACCTTAAAACCCTTTTTATATGCATTGGCTTTCGACCAGGGCCTTATCCACTCACACTCTCTGCTAAGCGATACGCCACAAAACTGGCAGGAGTATCGACCGGGAAATTTCAGCGGCGGTTTCGCCGGGCCAGTCAGCGCAACAGAAGCGCTGCAACGCTCCCTGAACATTCCTGCAGTAAGCTTACTGGAAAAAGTGGGCGCCAAGAATTTTAATGCTCAGTTGCACAATGCCGGTTTGAAATTACAGATTCCAGACAATGAAGCCAACCTCTCAATTATTTTAGGCGGCGCAGGAACAAGCCTGGAGCAGCTGGTGCAGGCTTACAGCCTATTTGCACACGGTGGCCAAGTGCATAAACTAAAATATTCCCGCCAGCCAAGGGAAACCCCCACCCGTTTTTTCGTTAGCCAGAAGGCCGCCTGGTTGACCCATACTATTCTGCGAGGCGTTGACAGGCCCGGCAGTGTGCGCGCATTTTCTTCGCTGGCAATGGCAAAGAAAATGGCCTGGAAAACAGGCACCAGCTATGGCTTTCGAGACTCCTGGGCAATTGGTGTAGACCGAAACTACACCATTGGCGTGTGGGTAGGCAGACCTGACGGAACACCCAACCCCGGGGCCAGCGGGCGGAGCAACGCTGGCCCGCTGCTGCATGCCATTGCAGACCACTTACCCGATGCACGTTTAGCGATTCAACAGCCAGACAATATCCAACAACAAAGTATTTGCTGGCCCTTAGGCACGCTGGAAAGTGAGCAGAAAAAAGAACATTGCCACAAACGACTTAAGGCCTGGATAATTGATGACACCGTGCCCCCCACTGGGGTAACCCAGCAAGGCTCTCTACTAGGCAACCCCTACACCTACTGGCTTGATACACATACAGGCAAGCGGGTTCACAGCTATTGTAAAACTGAGCAACGAGTAAAAAACACAGTTGCCCTATGGCCCGCCTCCCTGGAGCCCTGGCTGGCAGAGAAGCATCGCCGCCACAAACAAATTCCAGCATTATCTGAAAACTGCTCGCAGTTGGTGGCTAACTTTTCCGGCTTGCAAATAACAGCGCTCGAAGAAGGCAGTATTTTCCAGTCACCCGTCAATATGAGTACCGCGCCGAATATTCCCCTGCAAGCCAGTGGCGGCGAAGGAAAGCAAGACTGGTATGTAAACGGTCTCTACCACCACAGCGCCTATGCTATGAATGCGGCAAGCCTGCAGTTAAAGCAAAAGGGTGAATATCAGATTGTGGTTAGTGATGAAAGCGGTAATGTGGATAAAGTGAATATTCGCTATCAGTAGCCCCTGCTGTCAATAGATTAACCCCAGCAAGAAACTATGAGCTGCTAACTTGAGATTTCAGGCTTCTCTTCATTCAACAGCGGCTCCTGCGCTCTCTATTCGACGAAATATCTACAAAAATAGTATTGGTAACAGGCTGTTACATTCTCATAGGTACAAAGTCGTATACTGCCCTATACACATTGACGAAAAATATAAAACGAATAGCACTTTCAAAAACTCTAAAAAAAGGGAAACAATCATGTCCAATTTCAGGATTATCTATCTAATTGTACTCAGCACCGTCTCGTTAGCCGCTCAGGCAGGTAATGACAGCGGATTTTATCTGGGTGCTTCAATAGGTAACGCCGGTACAAATTTTTCCGATGTTGCCGTCGACCTGGATGAAAACGCTTTCGCTTACAAAGCATTTGCTGGCTATAACTTTGGCTTGCTTCCTACCATAGATCTAGCAGTGGAGAGCTCTTATGTTGACCTCGGAGAAACCTCTGTAAATATCACTGACAACGCTATTGTGTCCACCAATTCTAATGCCTGGAATCTGTTTGGCCTTATCGGCGTTAATTTCGGTCCGGTCGGCCTATTTGCCAAAGCGGGAATGGCTTCCTGGCAAACAGAACTTGGCTGGATAGATTTAGCAAATGACTTATCTTTCGAAGAGAACGACTTACCTACAGAAAGAACTGGCAGTGATCCAGTTTACGGTATTGGTGCAAAATTCCAGTTTTCATCCTTTGCAGTTCGAGCAGAATACGAAATATTTGATACTGGTGATATAGACTTTGATATGCTTTCGGTAGGTGCAGCCTTTACGTTCTAACGACAGCACTTCTATCGGAGAAACGCTCCAATACGGAGCGTTTCTTCATCCTCAAGGATACAGCTCCGCTAAACTTTTAGACTTTCCATCCTCCGTCACCAGCCGCACATGATGTCGCTGTAACTCTGTGGCCTGTGGCACGCCACAGGAATGGGCAATCATTTCCACATCGTGCACGATTTTTTTGTGGTAGTTTGCCACCCTCGCTGCTTTATCCGCCACATTCAAACCTTTCTGTAAACGCTTATCGTGGGTGGTTATTCCGGTGGGGCAGGTGTTTTTATTGCATTGCATTGCCTGAATACAACCCAAAGAAAACATAAAACCCCGTGCACTTACCACCGCATCTGCCCCGGTTGCCAGCGCTCGAGCTACTAGCCCGGGATTTACCAGCTTGCCGGAGGCGACAACTTTCACCCGGTCTTTTAGCTGATATTTTTTCAGTGTATCAACGAGTAGAGGTAAACTTTCTTTCAGGCGCATACCCACAAAATCCATTAAGGGCTGAGGTGCGGCCCCCGTTCCACCATCGGCACTGTCTACGGTAATAAAGTCCGGTGCGGATTCAATTCCCAGTTTGAGTATTTCCTCACACAGTTCATTAAGCCAGGCCGGGTCACCCACTACCAATTTTATCCCTACTGGAATGCCGGTTACCTGGCGCACACGATTTATTAGTTTCAGCAGATCCAGGGTGCTTTGTATTTCCGGGTGGCGGTTGGGGCTAATGGACGCTTCACCTTTATTAATTCCTCGAATCGCAGCAATTTCTTCACTTACTTTTTCGGCAGGTAAAATACCCCCTTTGCCCGGCTTTGCGCCCTGGCTCAATTTTATTTCGAACATTTTTATTTGCGGTTTTTGTGCCAGGCCAATCAGTTTTTCCTCACTCAACTCACCCTTTTCATCTCTTACGCCATATTTAGCGGTTCCAATTTGCGCAACCACATCGCCACCGCCCTCTAGATGAAAGGGAGATACTCCGCCCTCACCGGTATTAATCCAGCACCCGGCCTTCGCCGCTCCCCGAGAGAGTGCCTGCACTGCCGGTTTGGACAGCGCACCGTAACTCATCCCGGAAATATTAAAAAAGCTTTTTGCCACATAAGGCCTGTCACAGTAGGGGCCGAAAGCTATCGTCGTTTCAGTATTTTTTTCCTGCTCTAACACGGCGAAAACAGAATTCATAAAATGGTGGTCACCCACGGTGTTACCCGCCCTGGTGGAACCGAAAGCTATTTCTGTTGCTACCCCCTTTGCCGCGCGATAGACCCAACTCCGCTGAGCCCGGTTAAAAGGCATTTCCTCCCTGTCCATTGCAAAGAAATACTGCCGAAAAAATTCCCCCATGTGCTCAAATAAATAGCGAAAACGACCGATAACCGGGTAATTGCGGCGGATGGCAGACTTGGACTGGTTGATATCGATAAGAAACAGTATTACTGCTACAGCGATGAGCAAGCCAATGACAAACACGAACAGAAAAGTAAGCAGAGATAAAAGGGAGTGAACACTTGCTTCCATTGACAGCATCCTTATTTCGTTGCGGGAGGTTATAATGCGCGAAGTATTAACGAGAAAGCATTAATGACTCAAGAATTATCAGAAAATTATTTGGCGCGTTTCGGCGGTGTCGCCCGTTTGTACGGTGCCTCTGCCCTGCCCTTGCTGGCTCGCGCTCACTTTGTGGTGATTGGCTTAGGGGGAGTGGGCACCTGGGCTGCAGAGGCGCTGGCGCGCAGCGGCATCGGCGAATTAACTCTTATCGAGCTGGATGATATCTGTATTACTAATACCAACCGTCAGCTTCACGCCACCTCACAGCATATCGGCCAGTCAAAAAACACGGTTATCAGCGAGCGCTTACAGGCTATCAACCCTGAGTTAACGCTAAATACTATTCACGACTTTTTAACCGTCAGTAATATTCCAGATTACATTTCAAAGCAGCAGCATATTGTAGTGGACGCTACCGACTCTGTGCATGTTAAAGCCGCCCTCGCAGCCTTTTGCAGCGCAAATAAAATGCGTCTTGTTACCTGTGGCTCTTCGGGGGGAAAAACAAACCCCTCTGCAATAAGCGTAGACGACTTAGGCTGTACCAAAAGTGACCCGCTGCTAGCCAAACTGCGCAACCTTCTCTATCACAAGCATAATTTTGCGCGCAGTAAAAATCGCCGCTTCCGCATCGACGCAGTCTATTCAACAGAACAAATGGTTTACCCAAAACCGGATGGCAATGTTTGCAACAGCAAGCAATTTTTACAGGACGGCGTAAAACTGGACTGCGCTGGAGGCTTTGGCTCTTCGGTGATGGTAACCGGCAGCTTTGGCTTTGCGGCTGCAGCTAAAGCCCTGGAACGCTACTTAAAGGCCAGCGGATAAACTAGCTTAGTCTGCCAAATAAGCCCTTGGCGTTTCGGCTAGTGGCCTCAGCTACCGCCTCGACACTTATGCCTCGTAATTGAGCGAGCTGCTGTGCGATCGCCACCAGGTTTACCGGGCTGTTGCGATGCCCCTGCTGACCTTGCAAAGGCATATCCGGAGCGTCCGTTTCAAGCAAAAGGCTTTCCAGAGGCATAGCGCTCAAGCTAGATCGGGTTTTAGAGGCTCGCTCGTAGGTAATAGTGCCACCAACACCCAGTAAAAAACCCCGCTGCCAATAATTTTCCGCCAATTCAATACTGCCGCTGAAGGCATGAATCACCCCTTTCACTTCTGGAAAATTATTTAGACACTGCAGCATTTCATTATGGGCCTTCACACAGTGAACAATCAGAGGAAGCTGCAGCGCTTGCGCTTGATGACAATGCCATTCCAGCACCTCTTGCTGCAGGGCTAAGGGCACATCGATCTTTGCATCCAGACCGCATTCACCAATGGCAACACAGCGCAGCTGGCCAGCGACAATGTTTTTCAATTGATCATCGTATTGCGCTAAGGAGAAAGCCTGAGGAGTATCCGCTAAGGAGGATATGAACCAGGGATGAATACCCACCGCGTAAGCCACCCCCTCATAACGCTTCGCCAGAGCGTCCAGCTTGGGCCACTGCTGTGGCGACACGCCTGGGCAGATCAGCTGCTCCACCCCAAGCTGCCGGCACTGGCTGATGACAGCGTTGCGGTCGCTGTCGAACGCGGCAAAATCCATGTGGCAGTGGGTGTCTATAAGCATTGCACAAGAATAGCATTTTTCCGCTCACAAGCCGTGTGAGCAGCAGTGTGCTAATGCTTAACAATAACTAAGGTCACCGAGGCTACGCGTATACCAAATTTTTTGAGAATAGATTCGTTTATCAGCATCTGATCATTCACCAGGTACATGCGATCATCAACCCGCAGCGGCATAGTGCCGTCCTTGTAGGGTACTTCCAGGATGTAATTCAAAAACAGCGCATTGCCTGCACTAACCAACACAGACTCACCAACGACATCGTTGGCGCTTGCTCGATACTTGCCATCACCGAGGGGCACTAACTGCCACACCCTGATTTGCTCTTCACCGTCACTAAATAAAAAGGTTTCATGTAGGCGGCCTATCCCTTCCTCGCTCCAGCTTGCGGTAATATCAGCATTAAAGGTGCGAATCACCTTGCCTGCTCGATTTTTTACTATCCCGTGCGCACTCAAATGACCGTCAAAATAGTCCTTTACATCTAATAGCGGCAGCGTACCTTCGTATTGGGAAATATCAGGGGATGAGCAAGCACCCAATAAGCTTAAGCCTGCAACGAACGCCAAAATCCTTAGCGAGCGGGGGCGCGTAATAAAACCTAGCATAGGTCAACACTCATTAAATTTATGTATGATAGGTTTACGTTCCTTCCATCAACTTGGATTGCAAACCACAATGAATAACGACATTCAAATCATTCATGGCGGTGAGCAGCAGCTCGGGCACATTGTTAGCGTTGAGCAAGCCGCCTTCGAAACCAATGAAGAAGCCGAGTTGACAAAAAACCTGCTGGCAGACCCAAGTGCAACACCAATACTCTCCTTGCTGGCCTATAAACAGGATACCCCTGTGGGCCACGTGCTGTTCACGCACGCAGAGCTGGAAGGTGAACACGGGCTGCAAATTTCTCTACTCGCCCCTCTGGCTGTTGTTCCCGCTTACCAAAAGCAGGGCTGCGGCTCTGCGTTGGTCCACAGAGGCTTGCACCTTCTGGAGGAACAGGGGATAGATATTGTCTTCGTTCTTGGAGATCCCCGCTACTACACCCGTTTCGGCTTTGAGCCTGCGTACCGTTTCGGGCTCAGCGCCCCCTATCATATAGCAGACAAGCACAGGGATGCCTGGATGCTTAAATCATTGCGCAGAGGTATAAGCGGTAACTTTGATAGCAAAGTTATTTGCGCAAAAAGCCTGTATCGAGCAGAGTACTGGTGCGAATAGAATCATAAAAATACAGAAGGCCCCTATGAAACACGTATTAACCCTGGGTGTTGCACTGTGCTGCACTCTAGCCTTGCTCTGCCACGCGGATGAGCCCCATATCACTGTCACCATCGACACCAAAAAACCAGGCCCAATTATTCACCGCAATATATACGGCCAGTTTATGGAGCACCTCGGCCGAGGTATTTACGAAGGTATCTGGGTAGGAGAAAAGTCCAGGATCCCGAACAAAAACGGTTATCGAAAGGACGTTCTTAAAGCCCTTAAAGAGCTACAAGTGCCTTTACTGCGCTGGCCCGGCGGCTGTTTTGCCGATGAATACCACTGGCAAGATGGTATCGGTCCCCGCAATCAACGCAAAAAAACGGTGAATACCACGTGGGGCGGTGTCATCGACGACAACGCTTTTGGTACTCACGAATTTCTTGAACTTGCAGAAATGCTGGAGGCAGAGGTTTATATCAATGGCAATCTGGGCACAGGCACTCCGCGTGAAATGGCTGCCTGGCTTGAATATATGACTTCAGACAGCGACTCTAGCCTGGCGATGCTTCGCCGAGCCAACGGCCGCGACAAGCCTTGGAAAATACATTACTTCGCGATTGGCAACGAGTCCTGGGGCTGCGGTGGCAACATGACTCCCCAGTACTATAGCGATTTATACAAACACTACGCTACCTTCCTCAAAACCCCTTCGGATAATCGTCCCATACTTATCGCCAGTGGCGGCACGGAAGCTGAGACCATCTGGACGGAAACTCTGGTAAAAAATATAAAACCCAGCTGGAGCCTGCGTATGGACGCCATAAGCCACCACTACTACACATTGCCAACAGGCAACTGGGAAAAACACGGTGCTGCCTTAAACTTTTCTGAACACGAGTGGTTCAGCACTTTATGGCAGAGCTTAAGAATCGAGAAATTTATCGAAGACAATATCGCAGTATTGGATGAACATGACCCGGACAAAACAATAGGTTTGTATATTGATGAGTGGGGCACCTGGTACGACACCATGGAAGGTGATAACCCAGGTTTCTTGTTTCAGCAAAACACCTTACGTGATGCGGTAGTAGCAGCCGTTAATTTAAATGTGTTTCACAAATATGCAGAACGCATTCATATGAGCAACATCGCACAGATGGTAAATGTATTGCAGGCAATGATCCTCACCGACAAAGAAAAAATGTTGCTCACTCCCACTTACCACACCTTTAAAATGTACATTCCTTTTCAGGATGCGAAAACTCTGGCATACAATATTACCGGCAGCCCCGACTACACTAGCAACGACAAACGCATTCCCGGCTTAAGTGCTTCGGCAGCCGAAAGCAAGGATGGCAAGATCTGGTTATCCCTGGTAAATCCATTTCCGAGCAAGCCTCTAAAACTTAAGGTAAAAGCGAATGAGCCTATAAAAACCGCTCAAGGCAGTATTCTTACGGCAAAGCATATGGACACTCACAATACCTTTGATAAGCCTGAAAATATCCAGCCTGAGGCTTTCTCTGCGAAGGCAGATAAAGGAGAGCTGGTACTCACTTTGCCAGCAAAATCCATCGTAGTCGTTGAGCTGAAATAGCAAGAGCGGCAGAAAGGGAGGCGCGGGTATAGCGCCGCCCACATGCATCGCTATGCGCAATCATACGCTTATGATCTACGCAGCTTAAGTTTAAGCCTGCCTGCTGCCCCGCTCATCTTTAACCAAACCTTAATATTGCTGTTAACAAACCGTCATCTGCATTAACGACACTAAGGCCTTGAGAATACCTAATTTGTATCCGGAGAAAGGCATGTCAGTATCAAAGCATGTGAATGCTCGTACCGTATGGATTTCAGATGTACACCTTGGTTTTAAGGATTGTAAGGCAGACTACCTCTATACATTCCTGGATTCCATCAGTTGCGAAACACTGTACCTGGTTGGCGACATTGTTGATTTATGGTCTCTTAAAAAACGTGTCTACTGGCCCCAGGAACACTACCACCTCCTGTTGAAGCTGTACGAACTTGCGGAAAAAGGTACGCGCGTTATTTACATACCCGGCAACCACGATGACCCTATGCGCCGTTTCGATGGCCAGACCTTTGGCCCGATCGAAATTATGCACGAGCACGTTTTCGAGTCTGCCAATGGTAAACGGCTCTGGATACTTCATGGCGACGCCATGGACGCTTATATGCAGTTTGACTGGCTCACCAAAATGACCGGCGATATCGCCTACTGTTTTTTACTCTGGCTTAACCGCTGGGGCAACCGCTTGCGCAAACTGGCAGGCCGGCCTTACTTCTCACTTGCCGGCCAGATTAAAAGCAATGTTCACGGCGCCAGGTCTGCCATAGAGCGCTACAAAAAACAGTGTATAGAAGAAGCTCGCCGACAAGGATATGACGGGGTTGTATGTGGCCATATTCACTCCGCCGATCTCGATATACACGATGGATTTACCTATGCCAACACCGGCGATTGGGTTGAGAGCTGTACCGCCCTCATTGAAGATTATTCCGGCAAATTGAACTTGCTGCACTTTGTCGATAAAGTTGAGTGGATGAAGCCTACGCAGGAGCCACTGGCGGCGGCGAATGCAGCTTAATCCGATTGTTTTAGCCTAGGGAACCTCTGATTAAATAAAAAAAAACCGCGCATTTGCGCGGTTTTTTTTGTTCACCTTAGCTTAGTACTTATACTGGAAGCTTAAGCTATATTCCTGGCCTTTATCAATATCGATAATATCCATATCAGCCCCCGTATAGTCTTCACGCGTGTATGTAGTACTCTGATCCAATAAATTCTTCATCTTTAACTTAATCGTTAATGCCTCAATTGGATAAAAAGAATAGGTGAAGTTAAGCGAGTGGAACGGGCTTTCATAGATATCCGTTGCTCCGTTTCGACCAGCAATAAACAAACGCTCACCGAACACATTATAGGAAAGCGTTGCAGCGTGCATTGAGTCGGCAGAATCAAAGCCCACAATAAAGTTAACCGAATAGGGCGAAGCTCCATTCATTTCTCGCTTCAGATTGGTGGGTGCATTTGCCTTGTCCCCAACCTCCAGCTCCGACTCAAGCACCGTAATGTTTCCTTGCAAGAAGAAGGGATCAAGCACATCCAAGACATTGCCCAAGCTGATCAGGCCTTCTATCTCACTTCCGGTAATGCTACCACGTTCACCGTTCTCCACTTCTGCGGCCAATCCACCATCACTGATGGGCAAGCTGAACAGTTCAATGGGGTCAGTTACATCTTTATGGAATGCAGACCACGTGAAGTTATTACCATTACCAAAAAACCATTCTGCACGAATATCGTAATGCTTAATGCTGGAAGACAAAACATCCGGGTTCCCAAATACCAACAGATCGGTAAGCGGGTCTTCAAAAGACGATGGCGACACTTCCCGTAAATCCGGCCGCACTGCTGTTTCTGCCAGGTTAAATCGCAGCTGGAAATCTTCTGCCCAAAAATCGCTGAACATCAAGGTAGTCGCAGCGGTATAAAAGGTATCTTCTTCCGAGCGAGTTCCAATATCATCCGGATAGGAAATTTGCGAAGAGCTGCCGTAAGCCAGTGGGTTCCAGTCTAAGGTTGCCAGTTTAAAATCTTCCCAACGACCACCCAGCGTCACGCGCACAAAATCATTCCAGGTAACATCAAACTCACCAAAATACGCATTCAGTTTATTCGCAGCAATATAGCTGTTGCTATTGGTATTACGGGAAATAATCGAAAAATCGAAATCCGGATTTAGAACATTATCATCCGAAAATACTTCTGTAGGCCCCTGCTCCAACGGCAGAGCATCCCTATCTACATTATCCATACCCATTGAAAATTCGATTTGCTCGTAAACACGCGCTTTCTTCCAGTATTCCCAGCCGCCTTTTACACTCATAACGAGGGAGTCTGTTTCGAAGGGTAAGCCGAACTCAACACCGGTGCTATCCACATAATCCACCAGGTCTGTATAACGATAGTTACCGACATTGGGTTTTACCTGAATAGTCGAGCTAAGCACTTCACCGCTTACTTTATCCGCCACGGTATCAGCCTCAAAAGTCACTTCGCTCGGTTTTTTGGTGGATACTTCAGCGTCTGAGTAGTACCAGTCAGCGGAGAGCCCATCCAGGAAGGAGAGGAAACCCAAATTGAGGGAGTCGCGTGTTTCTTCCGTGAGTACATGCTTGCCGTGAATCTGGTTCACGATTAATTCCCGCTGCTCATACTCGTAGGTGTAATCCCTAAAGCCAATACCATCGGAAATTAAACGGTTTTCGTTGAAAATATTTTCAATAGCGGTTTCATCATCAGTATTACGTATATAGAGGCTGGTTGTTTCAATACTGTTGTCTTCGTTAAACAAAAAGCCAAAACTCAAGTTACCCGTAATATCAACACTATTGGTACTGGAGGACTTAAACCTTGCCTGGTTTTCTGGATCGGCAACATTTCTGATCTCTTGCGATTCATTGCGCCACTTGTTGATATAGGAGGCACCAGCAAGAAACCCTATTTCCATGCCGTTAACAAAGGTATGTAAGGTTCCGCCGTTAACCTTCACACCGTAATCGGGGCTACCGCTTTCTTCCTGAATAGTTAAATCCCGGTACAACTCAGTTGTAAGCTCTCTTTGAACTTGCGCAGCCTCTTCGCGAGTGCTTACCCCAGGGTCATTTTTAAGAATGCTATCCTCAGAGAAGTCGCCAAGATATAAATCGAGCGCATTATCGATGACCGGAGACATACTTCGTGTGCCATCATCCTTGCCCCACACGTCATCATCACCGCCATTGTAGGAGAGAAAGTCCCCTGCGTTAGAAGTAGAACCAACACCAACTTCAATTTCGAAGGTAGGAGCGTTTGGAATACCCTTGGTAGTAATATCAACACTACCACCACCAAAGTTGGCGGACATATCTGCCGAGTAGGCCTTCTGGACGGAGAGTGACTCTACAATTGAGGTGGGAAAAATATCCAGAGGAATTACGTTGCGGGTAAGGTCCGGCGAAGGAACCATAGCACCGTTCAAAGTACTTGATAAATAACGCTCACCCAAACCTCGCACATACACAAATTTATCATCAACGGTAGTAACACCCGGAAGGCGCTGCAGCGCGTCGGCAACGTTGGTGTCGCCAATACGGCTTATTTGTTCTTCGTTAATGATATCAACCGCTACGTCCATTTCCATACGCTGCACAATTGTATCTGTTGCAGCACTTCTCACCCGGCCGAGAACTACCATCTCTTCCATAGGGTTTACCGGGCCGTTGTAAGTACTGCCGTCACCCTGAGCATAAACTACGGAGCTAATTGCCAGGCTCAATGCGCTCAACGGAAACGCCGCCAGCAAAACGCCAAGATTTAATCTGTTACTTTTCATCTAAACCGACCCTAGTGTCTAAAGTTGATGCCTTTGAATAGAAAGGGCGCCGTAAGGCGCCCTCTGAATTACGGCAAATGTTTAAGTACAAATTTAGTGGTCAGAATTATTCGAACCAAAGAGCCTGGCCGCGACTACCGATGTGCAGACCGTAGGTCCAATCGGTGGTCCAGTCTTCTGCAGCGAGAACGGCACCGATATACGCGCGGCCATCAACGGGAGTGACGGTTGAAACGTTGCCATCCACAACCATGTCGACGAGGGGTACAGAGTAAAAACCGTCAAGAATTACAATGTTAGGCTCGCTGCCTGCAGTTGGATCCTGGCCTGTCACAGCAGTTTGCATCACATCGTTTGAAGCCTGCAGGAACTGCACCTGAGTGTTGCCGTCTGGCAGGTCGTCACCTTTGCTAAGGTCATGACAAGCGAAAATGGATTCTTCAATCATCAGCTCTCCATCAACAGCAGCCTGAAGACCTTCTGCACTTTCTAAACGCAGGCAGTAGTTGCCATCGGTATCATCGCTTGCGTCATCTTCTGTTTTTCCATCAGCCAGATAAGCAGTGGTAACAATGGCATTTTGAATCGTGGCAAAGTGAGCTTCACGAATGCGCAAGCCAGCGCCTTCACCATGAGTGCCTTCAGCTTGTGGAGAGACGATACAGGTCAGGTTGATAATAGTTGCCGCAGAGTTAAGACCTTGTGCGATACGATCTGCATCACCTGGAGTACCGTAGCCACCCAGGCCGTCAGACTCTACACAGTGGTTGCCGTTGGTTTCCGACTGAATAACTAAAGCAGTATCAACCGTACCAATATACCCTTCGTCAACATCGATGGAGTCGTCGCGAACATAAACGGCAACATAATTAGTGATATCTACAGCACCACCGAAGAACTCAATACCGTCGTCATAAGAAGAATAAACTTCCAGGTTATTTACAACAGTCGCGTTTCCAACCGAGTTAAACGTTACACCATTAATTTCTTTACCGTCCGCCACTTCGGAGCCAGCGTGCTTAACCACCACATATTCCATGCGACCAGAGTTGTCTGCATCGTTATCACCACCACTGTGAACTGGCGTGATACCTTCGGTTCCTTCGAAGAGGTTTGAACATTCAGCCGACATAGCAAAACCGCTTTCACCACGATTGCCGGTATATGCACAATTGTTATTAACGGCGAAACCGTTAATGATTACACCACCCCAGGCTTGGTCGTCTTCCGGGCTAGACAAGGTACCATTCACATCATCCTTACCAGTGAGAATGATTGGACGAGTCTTGCTGCCAATAGCATTGATCTGAGAGCCACGGTTAATGTTAATAAAGTCGCCCGCGCCAAACGCAAGTACAGCGCCGGCTTCAATTGTGATAGAAGGGCCATCGCCACCTTCGGTAATGCCAGCAGAATTCATGTCAGCAGTACTGGAGTAAGATTGACCAACTACCAAGCTGCCATCAAACAAGTGAACACCGCTACCAGGCAAAGCCTTGAAAGTAGCGTCTGCAAGCAGAGGCGCATCAATATCTACGAAAGAGGAGGAGTAAACACAGTCTGTACCGTTGTAAAAACCTTCTGTGACGCTGTCGTCGATGGTGTAGCTGGCACAGGTAGATTCTTCTTGGCTACCGCCACCAACATTCACGTTGTTGCTATTGTTGGTCGAGTTATCGTTACTGTTGTCATTGGTTTGCGCGTCGATATTAATATCACCGCCGCCGCAAGCAACCAGGGCAGCAGAAACTGCAAACAAGGCAACTAAACTTTTAATTTTCATAAGCTCAACTCTCTTTAAGATTAAGGTTGCTAATAGGTATGTACTTAAATTTTATTTCGTAAAAATAGCTCTTCGGTCAAAGCACCAAAGAGAGTGTTAAATCGGTACAAAATCGCTTGCTCTTACTTAGCAAGTACAGCCCTTGCCAGTACTACTGGCTCTGTGAATAAACAGCCGTTCTTGCCCGTAAACGACAAAAGGCAGCGCCTCATGCCGGCCGCGCATATACTTTCGTTTTTCTGTGACAGCTCGAAGACAGATTTATGAAGCTTATATTACAGGCGCGCACCAACTGAACAATAATTGGCCAGCGAGAAAGGACGCCCATCACCCGAGGCCCCGCGCTGCTTAGTCGCTAGGCTCGACACCATGAATCGCTATCACTAATTTCTGCGTAGCAGCAACCGTGAACGAGGACTAGTCAGGGGATGAAGGAAGGGACAGAGAAGGTTCAAGCTTGTTGTGCTTGCCCAATACCGGTGCAGGTAATAGCGGTTCCCCTGGCACCCTCATAAACCGGGGAAGAAAGGTGTTTCAATAGAAGCAAAGTGTGCATGAAAAAAACACAACAAATGTTGCTTAGCGCTAAACCTGCAGTGCGCGCTAAACTATTCTGCGCGGTGATAGGAGTATTCGATTCTTACGCTGTGGTACTCACCACTTGGAGCAGCAATATTTGAACGGCCTTCATATCTCAAGAGCTGCCTATCGCCACTGTCATAGGTGATTTTAATGGGTTTGAGTGCCAGCCCCAGCAGCCAGTTTGAGGGCCTGATGGTGAAGCAGGTGTGGCCGCCATCCGCACATTCTGCGCTACTGACTTGCAAGCGAATTGGCTTGAGGCGAGAAGGTACAAACCACAAAAACTCTTCAGTGCTTCCTGCGGCCAGCTCATCCCAGTTTTGCAGTACAAAGGTATTGAAACCGGCATCAGCAACCATTGTATGCTCGATCATCAGGGTCTTGGATTTATCAATATTCTTATCGCCACGCAAATATTTTGCCTGAAGATAACCACTGCCTACTTTTCTAAGGTCGATAGTTTCATCAATACGCTCATTTAACTGCCAAACATCCGGCACCAATAAGGAATGACTGTAGTCCAGAGTTTTATTGGCAAATACGCTACCATCGGGTTCTTTATAGACAACCTTCTGGTTAGAATTTACAAATATGTGTTCCTCCGTATAAACCAGAGCATTACTATTCAGGTCGAATGCCTCACCGTAAATGTGCTCAACGGCGCTGGCCCAAGAATGGCAACAGCCAGCGAGCAAGCAAAGCGACAAGAAAAACCTATACATATTCTTTCACCATTAGCGCTTGGTGATCTGCTTCACAATGGGCTTTAGCCAGTTTTACGCCAAACGGCAAAATAAGGGCCCAAACTAAACCTTCGATAAGCAGCGTTGACCAAACGGGGCCGAGAAACTCGGAACCCGACATCTTTGCGCCAAGCCAATAGTTAGCCGGCACTATGATAAAACCCAAAATAGCACTGGTAATGACACGGCCGTTGAGCCAGTACAAACTGTAAAGAAGCACAGACGCAAAAGTGAGCCATACACACAAAAGCCACAATGGCGCCACAAACAGCTCAATGCCTAAAACGCTTATACTCTGAGCACCAGCGAAGTGAATCAGCCCGAAGGTGTTGCCAAGAGAGTCAAGCAACCACCCAGCCGCGCCAAATAAAGCTATGAAGGTAATCTCTGGAACACTGCGAAATATATACACTGCGTGAACCAGAAAAAAAACAGCGGTTACAGCAAGGGCCGCTGCGTTATTACCTTGAACAGCAACGAACCAGACTAGCTGGAAAAGAATACTATTGGTAAGTGCTATACGAATTTTCTTGTTCATCAACTCGATACCCCGGCTTTGCGAACAGTACCTGACTGGTACTTATTACTCGCTCTCTAAATCCACCTTCGCAGTAGAGAAGGTAAAATTCCCACATTCGGCAGAACACATCATCAAAGCCCTGCTCCACCACTTTGTCTACATTTCTACGAAAATCCTGATACCAGGCGTTCAGCGTTTTGGCATAGTGGTCAGTGATGTCATGAAGGTCGATTATTTGCATATCAGTGTATTTAGATATACAAGCAGCAATAACTTCGTTTGAAGGCAGGCAGCCACCAGGGAATATATATTTTTTAATAAAATCCACAGATGCCTTGGCATATTCGTAGCGCTGATCTGGAATGGTAATGGCTTGAATGAGCATCAAACCGTCTGATTTAAGTAAGCCATTGCACACGCTAAAGTAATTCTCGTAGAACTGATGCCCAACGGCCTCAATCATTTCTATGGAGACTACTTTGTCGTATTGCCCCTCTAGATCTCTGTAATCTTTTAGCAGCAGAGTAATCTGGTCTTGCAGCCCCAATGAAGCCACTTTGTTTTTTGCGAACTCGTATTGCTCTCTGGAAATAGTTGTCGTGGTTACCTTGCAGCCATAGTTCTGTGCCGCGTATATCGCCATGCCACCCCAACCTGTGCCAATTTCCAAGAGGTGGTCAGTGTCTTTTAGCTTTAATTTCCTGCATATCGTTTCCAGCTTATGTGTTGAAGCCTCCTCCAGCCCCGCATCTGCACTGGGATAAATAGCTGAGGAGTACATCATTGTTGGATCAAGAAATAATTCAAAGAAATCATTACCAAGGTCGTAATGTGCAGCAATGTTCTGCTGAGAACCCTGCTTACTGTTGCGCTTAAGGAAATGCCCCACGTTAAACACCGCACGACTGAGCCAGGGCCTACCGGCATTCAGGCGGCTCAACCACTCCAGGTTGGCAACCATTAAACGCACAACCGACAGTAAATCCGGTGTTGTCCACGCCCCGCGCATATAGGCCTCGGCGGAACCAATGGTTCCGTTGAAAAAGAAATCAAAGTACGCCGACTTATCCTTAACCACAATATGTGCGTGGTTCCTTGAATCTACCAGAGCTTGTCCAAAAGAAAAAACTTCCCCTTCCTCCTCCAGTACCAAATGGCCAATTTTCAGTTTTGAGAATGCGCCAAGAACAAAACGTCTGGCAAGAACATCCATTAGAGTGAATGTAGGAACAGAAAATGTTTTTATGTCGCTTATACTTGCAGAGTCCACATCAATTACCTTTCTAATCGCCTAGGCGGTTTTTCTTATGTAGGGGTGCAGGGGCACACGCTTTATAAACAACTTTAAAGCTTGCCAGTAAATGGCCCCAAGCACTTTGAATGTCATAAAGGGGTATGCCAAGATAACCCTGCTCAATGCAGAGCCAGTAACATCTTCTCTTTTTAAAAGAAGGCTGGCATCAAATACTTTTTTATCTGGCTCATGTACCAGACTGTTGCTCAAGTGAAACTTAAGTTCATCGTCATGCAACTCGCTATTTAATCTGTACTGCATATTCATAGGGTGAAAAGGCGAAACGTGCATTTGCTTGTTAAAAGGGATACGCTGAACCCTCTCGCCCGGATCACAGGCCAGCACATATTGATGGCGGTCTTTCCAGGGAGTATTGGTTACCTCTAACAACATCGCTTGTAATTGCTCACGTGCATCGAAGCAGTAGTAGATACTCAAGGGGTTCATAATAAAACCGAAATACCGGCAGTTAGTCAGCAAACGCACGGCACCGTCAGGGCGCTTACCAAGCTTGTCTTCCACTTTATCGAGCACCAGCTGCTTTAAGTCTGAGTTATTTTTACCTAAATAATCGCTGCGCTTGAAGCGCGCTAAGGCGTATTTAGAGGAAGACCAAAAATAACTCTTGGATAAAACAGCGTCTATCTCATCGAGATCCAGATACATCATAAACACCTGGTATTTAAACTGATGCTCTTTGGGGCTAAACCTGCGATGCTGAACCCAGCCTTTGTAAATGGCACTTTTTAAGGTTTTTTCTTGCATTGCTTTTACCATGGCGCACCCAAACCTTTTGCAACACGAATACCACTTACACAACCATCCTCATGGAATCCGTTGCGCCAATAGGCTCCGCAGTACCAGGTATTATTCTCCCCGCTAATGTCACTCCAGCGATTCTGTGCGGCAATACCTTCTAGCGTAAATACCGGATGGGCATATTGGTATTCACCTAATATCTTGTCTTCAGGTATTTGCTCGCGAGGATTCAAGCTAACCACAAAGGTCGTATCCGAACTAATACCCTGAAGCAGGTTCATGTTGTAGCTCAGGGTAGGCGGGGCAGCTTCGTCACTGTGTAAATGGTAGTTCCACGCACTCCAGGCAAGCTTTGCCTTGGGCAAAATACTATCATCAGTATGCAGTACCACGCGGTTATTGCGGTAGGGTATTGCCCCAAGTATTTCTTGTTCTTCAGCAGTGGGGCTCTCAAGCAGAGCCAAAGCCTCGTCGCTGTGACAGGCAAAAACCACTTGATCAAACTTCTCCCGGCTTCCATCGCTGTGCTCCAGAAACACACAGTCTTGGGTACGTATAACGCGAGCTATATCAGCCCCCATTATAATATTTTCCGCCATGCCTTTAATCATTGGCTGAATGTAGGAGCGAGAACCGCCTTGTATAACCCGCCACTGAGGTCTGTTTTTGATGCTCAATAAGCCATGGTTTTTAAAAAATCGTACAAAAAACAGCAATGGAAAATCCATCATCTCCTGCAGCGTTGAAGACCATATGGCACTGCCCATTGGCACGAGATAATGACTCGCAAATTTCTCACCATAGTTATTTTGCTTGAGGTATTCGCCGAGGGTAAGCGATTCCGGGATAAGATTTTTTTCCAGATCCAGCACCGCCTGCTTATTGAAGCGCACGATATCCTGAAGCATACCCAGATACTTGAAGTTAAATAAATTTTTTCGCTGTGCAAACAGGCTATTTATACTTGTGCCACTATACTCCAGGCCTGTCTTGCTGCAACTAACACTAAAGCTCATTCTGGTAGGCTGGGAGGCAACACCCAGCTTGTGCAATAGCTTAATAAAATTTGGGTAAGTCCAATCATTGAATACGATAAACCCTGTATCAATGTTATAAGTGCGTCCCTCATGTTTTATTTTTCTGGTGGCCGTATGGCCGCCAAGACGCTCATTTTTTTCGAAAAGCGTTACCTCATGAACCTGCCGCAATAAGTAAGCGCAGGTTAAACCGGATATTCCACTACCGATAACTGCTATTTTCAAACTGTGTTCCCCTTAGCATTATTATTTGACCGTTTATTACTGTTCATTGCCAGCCATAGTTTTGGAAAATGTCTCATAAACCAAAGCAGAAAACTAAGGCGGCGAGGAAAGGCGCTTGTCAAACTGCGCTTTTCCACCGCAGCAATAATGCGCACCGCCGCCTGCTCTGTGCTCATTAGAAAGGGCATAGGGAAATCATTGCGCTGCGTGAGAGGGGTATCAATAAAACCGGGTAGAATGACGCTCACATCGATACCAAATTGTTTCACGTCCATTCTCAGGCTTTCCAGAAAATATCTCACAGCAGCTTTAGATGCCCCATAAGCCTCAGCTCGAGGAAAAGGCAACTGAGATGCCTGAGAACCGATTCCGATAATATGGCCCCTTGGGGCTGCCTTGAGGAAGTCCATAGCTAAGCGCACGGTGTTAACCAGCCCGAGATAATTCACCCTCATCACGCGCTCCATCAACTGCCACTGCGGCGCCAAAGCATCGAAGTATTCGCAGGTGCCTGCATTCAAATACACCCGATCAATTTTATCGGTGATGGATGACAGTGCCCTTCTTACCTCTTCCAAGTTGCTGTCATCGGTAAGGTCGAACGCCAGTGTCTCAATGTTGTCGGGATAAGCACCTTTAAGTTGATCAAGGGAAGCCTTATTCCGCCCACTGGCAATAACCCTGCTACCTGCTGCAGCCAGCTTGCTAGCCAAGGCCAGACCCAGGCCAGAGCTGGCGCCGGTAATCCACACGGTCTCTTCGTTTGAATTAGTCATAAGGTTCTCAGCGAGACAGGCGGGCTTTCAGCCACCGAGTAGCACCACCAAGCAGCGGCAGGTGCTCGTACAAGAGGGCTCCCATATCGTACACGTCTTCGTGAAAATGTATCTTCTCTGAGAACTCTACATGGGACATACCGCGCACTACGATCACTTTTGAACCAAGCTTGGAATGCTCAAAGTACATGTTCCACTTTATGTAGGCTTTTCCAGGGACAACCAGCTGGTCCAGGTATTCAAAACGCCCGCGCTTTACGTTGGCGGAAACATTCTGCATGTAAGAGTGCAGTTCATTGATACCCCGAAGGTCGTGTACCGGGTCTTTGAATACAATCTCACTGTGGTAGAGGCTCGCCATATCGTCCACATTTAGCTTAGCTATGTCTCTGTAGTAGGCTTTGAAGCTCTCGATAAGAGCCAAATTTTCATCTGTGTTAGGTGACATAGTCTTGTTTCCGATAAAGTCTTACTAATATTACGTGTTAACCTCAATTGTGGATCAGCCAAGGAGCCCTTTAAAACGCAAGCCTTTGCAAATGGATATATGGGCGCCAGCTGCGAGTGGCTGCAGCCCAGAGCCCTGATTTTTGCATTGCCATTGATCCAAACGCCAGCTTGAGGCGTAAAACATTGAAAAACCAATCACCTGAGGCTAGTCCCACGATGAAGAGTGCCGAAGTAAGGCAGGAAGAACAACTTCGCTTCGCAGAGTACATGCGGGCGGTAGCCGAGCAACGTGACAAACGCGCCTTTGAAAAGCTTTTTGATCACTTTGTCCCATTGCTGCGCTCCTTTAGCCTCGCAGCTCAGCCTGGGGCGTCTCTGCTGGCTGACGAAGTAGCCCAGGAAGTGATGATCAAAGTATGGCAGAAAGCACATACTTACAATAAGGAAATGGCCAACGTCACTACCTGGATATTTACGCTAGCTAGAAACAGTCGAATCGATTATCTGCGCAAAAACAGCCGCCACGAATCAGATATCGACCCCACAAACTTATGGGGGGAGATCGTTGATGAAAATTCAGACCCTTTTCAAGCCGCCCAACAGAAACGCAGCGAAGAGCTTATTTCTAAGCAGCTTAAAGGTCTTCCAGAAGATCAGCAAAACGCCCTTAGAAAAGTTTATTTGGAAGGAAAAACACACAAGCAGGTAGCAGAAGAGCTAAAACTCCCACTGGGAACCGTAAAATCCCGCGTGCGCCTAGCTTTGCGCAAGCTTGCCATCAGCATTCCGAGGTAATTGAAAATGCTTAAACACCACCCCTCCTCCGAACTACTTGCAGACTACGCTTCCGGCAGTATGCCGCTAAGCCATTCACTTTGTATTGCCACCCACCTGGAGCAATGCGACATATGCAGGCAACAAGCACACAAGCTTAATCAGCTTGGGGCTCAGTTTTTTATGCAGCAAAGCAGCACTGCCACAAGCGCAGATAACGATCTGAAAGCAAAGGTAATGGGCTGCCTGGATGAAATAGTGTTCTCCACTGATGAAAGCGCAAGCGATACCCCCAAAAGAACGGCTGCGAGCAATAAGGTTGATAGCTATAAGCCGCCTAAAGCACTCAAGCAGTTTCTCGATGACAGCTACGACTCGCTGGAGTGGACCACCGTGTCACCTTCTTTTAAGATCACCACCTTGCTGAAAGACAAGAACGGCGCGCAGATAGCACTTAGTCGTGTTAAGCCTGGGGGCAAGATGCCTCATCACAGGCACACGGCGGATGAGCTTACCGTAGTCTTGGAAGGTAGCTTTTCCGATGAAGGCGGCATATATAAGAAAGGAGACTTTATTTGCCGAGACAGCAAGCACAAGCACAAACCTGTCGTCACAAAAGACGCCGAGTGCATTTGCTTAATGGTTCTCGATGCACCTATCGAATTTACTGGCTGGTTTACACGTGTTCTTAATCCTCTGGTACGCAGGAATCACGCACAGAGCTAGAAGCAAGCACTAAAAGCGTTCATGACAGAAAAATTAGCCATTGGTGTAAGTGCCTGTTTGCTCGGTGAAAAGGTGCGCTTTGATGGCGGTCACAATCATCAGGCGCTTCTCACAGAGCGCCTGAGTGAATTTTTCGAATTTCGCTCCTTTTGCCCGGAAATGAGTATCGGCATGGGAGTGCCAAGAGAGAAAATACGCAGAGTACTTGAAGGCAGTGGTGAAAATTATTCCTCTCGCGTAGAAACTGCCAGCTCCCCCTTTGTGGATATTACCCCAAAACTCTATTCCTGCGCTGAACATCAGCAACAGTGGCTGGCAGAATTACGTGGCTACCTTTTTAAAAAAGACTCTCCCAGCTGCGGCATGGAGCAGACAAAAGCCTACCTCAATCAGCACCTTGTTCAACACGGCGCAGGTGCCTTTGCCGAAAAAGTTATGGAAAACAACCCCCTTCTACCTTGCGAGGAGGAAGGGCGCTTGGGCGATGCTCTTTTGCGGGAAAATTTTATTGGACGCGTTTACGTTTATCACCGCTGGAAAAATTTACTGCATCAAGGCTTAAGCCCAAAAGCGCTGATAGACTTTCACAGCCGCCACAAATATATTCTTATGAGCCATAGCCAGCGCCACTATCGTGCGCTGGGAAAGCTTTTGTCCAACATTCCAAAGCAAGCGCTACAGACTTTTTCCGATAAATACATCGCACAGCTAATGGCAGCCTTAAAGATACCTGCCACACGCAATAATCATATCAATGTATTACAGCACATCCAGGGTTACTTGCGGCCACACCTCGGCAACGAAGACAAACTAGCCATGGTGAAAGCCATAGAGGATTGCCGCTTAGGGCAAAGCCCGCTCACCATCCCGCGCGAAATGCTAAGGCACTACTTTCGCAAATTCCCTCATGCTTACATCAGCAACTCTTATTATCTGTCACCTTATCCAGACGAGCTTATTTTCTGACACAGGAACCTAATTTCCCTGCAGTGACAATAAAAGCCGATGAACTTTTAGCTCTAGCGCCGGTCACACTATTGGAAAAAATGGAGGGCTTATGTTCCGATTGACAGCTTTGCTACCACTCATAGTTCTTAGCGCTTGCAGCAGTGTCGAAGAGAACCTGTATAACGCAGCGCAACTTAATAGCTTAAACAACTGCGAACAGCACGTAGACAGCCACGCAAAAGATTGTCGAGAGGAGCACAAACAAAGTTTCGACGACTATACAAAACAACGCGAGGACTTGTTAAAAAACGGCAAGGCCTCATCCACCAACGACGGCTAGACACTTAGCTCACTTCACCGGCTATTGCGGCAAACACCGCTGATGGTTAGTCACTCTCCAGATATTCTTCAATACTGGCAAGCAGGCGCTCAGTTTCTGAATAGAACAAGCCACACAGGTCTTCAGCCACCGTGCCCATTGCTGCAGCCTTTTCCAGCTCGGTTGAAATCCCTTGCAAGGTTTTCCCACCAATCTGCCCTGCGCTACCTTTCATAGAGTGAGCGACAAATCCTACAGATTCCATATCTGCGGCCTTCACCGCTTTGCTAAACTCCTCAAGCACAGAAGGCATCCTGGTACTAAAGCTTTTTAGTAAAATTCTGGCTCGGTCTTCGCGCCCCTTCAGGCTTTTAATCAATGCCGCTTTATCCCATGCGGATGTCTCTTCTTTTACACTCACATGCTCATGCTTTTTGGGGCTCTGAGCAGCTTCAGGCTCAGCTCCTGCAGCGCCAAGCCACTCGTTGACCTTGCTTTCAAGCAGATCTGGATCAATAGGCTTGGCAATATAGTCGCTCATACCTGCAGCCATACACTTGTCTCTATCGCCCTTCATTGCGTTAGCGGTCATCGCTACGATGGGAATATCGCGACACCAGCCTCCGGCCTCACCTTCACGAATTTTTTGGGACGCTTCATAACCGTCCATCTCCGGCATCTGGCAATCCATCAATACCATAGAATAGTGATCGTTGATGCTGGCATCTTTTAAAGCCCTTAGCGCTTCCATACCGTTACCCACGGCATCAACAATTACACCGAAATCCTTCAGCATCATTTTTGCAACATCTTGATTAACCGGATTGTCCTCTACCAGTAAGATGCGCGGGACCGCATTCGCACGCTCCTCGTTGTCCACAGCGCTAACAAACTGATCTCGTTGAACCAGAGTATTCGCTGCGACAGAAAACGTGTTTTTCCCGGACAGTACGGTGCTGATACAACGCGCCAAATCCCCCTCCGCTATCGGCTTGGATAAATGCCCCGAAAACCCAGAAGCAGAGAATTCACTCGCACCCGCTTCATGGCTTCGGCTCAATATAATAAAGGGGCAGGCAAGCGTAAACGGCTCTTGCTTTAAAATCCGTAAGAGATCGTCCCCGTTCATACCCGGCATGTACTGATCAACAATAAGCAAGTCGGGTAAATTATCCTGTTTATTGGCGGAAAAAAATGCCAAGGCTTCATCACCCGAGATAAATTGATTAACTTCAGCTTTCCACCCCCCAATAAGGCGCTTTAAATACGCAGCATTGGATAAATTATCGTCTACGATAACAACACGCTTCCCCCGCAAATCGACCGCGCTAACCGGGGTATCTCTGGGCAGGTTTTCTGCGGCTTTCAATAGCACAGTAAAGGTGAATTCGCTCCCATGACCAAGTTTGCTGGATACTGAAATATCCCCCCCCATCTGCTGGCAAAGTTTTTTACAAATAGCTAAACCCAGGCCGGTTCCACCAAAGTTTCTGGTTGTAGAGGCATCGACTTGTGTGAAAGGGTCAAACAAATCAACAATTTTTTCTTCCGGAATACCAATACCAGTATCTGACACCTGCACGCGCAACTCAGCATTGTTTTTAACAACATCCAAATAACAACGTATTACCACTTCCCCACGCTCTGTAAATTTTATTGCATTGCCAACCAGATTCGTTAAAACCTGGCGAATTCGGCCTGGGTCGCCTAACACCATGGGCTGCTTTATTGCGGTCTGATCAAGAATAAGTTCGATGTCTTTTTCATGGGCGCGCATCGCCATAAGCTCAGCGAACTCATTAAGCTGCCCACTCAGGTTGAAACGTATTTCCTCGAAATCAATTTTATTGGCGTCTACCTTAGAAAAATCGAGAATATCATTAATAATGGTCAAAAGCGTTTCCGCGCTATTAACCGCAATTGTCAGTTTTCGAAGCTGTTCCTCATTCAAGGAGGAACGCGATAGCAAGTTCAGCATCCCCATAATGCCGTTGAGCGGCGTGCGAATTTCGTGACTCATTATTGCGAGAAACTCACTTTTCGCATTGGCGGCAGCTTCTGCCGCATCTTTAGCAGCAATAAGACCCTTTTCTGCCTGCTCTCTCGCTCGAACACCTCTAATACCTGCAAGGTATTGCCCCACGCTAGCCATTATTGGGCTCAAGTAGTTTATATCTTCTTCCGAGTAGCCTCGGCTAGAGTTGCCCAAAACAACCATTGCAATTCCGCCATCAACGCTACCCACAGGAAAGGCCAAAAAGCTTTGCAGTTTTCCTTCTCCTACAAATAACTCCTGATAGACAGAATTATCTTCAACAAAATTATCTAAAACCGGATTTAAACAGAGCACTCCATCCACAAAAAACCGTTCAAATTTACTTATATTTAATTCGTGGGATACAGTCTCGCTGTCGTCCCGCTTTAAATAGCCTTCTGAGGAGCAGGCCCAAATTTCCAGACAGGGCCCCTCCGCACGATAGTTAATTTCGGCAATAAATCCGTATGCGCTTCGAGATAACTCAAGTATCGATAAAAGCAGAGGGTTAAGTGCATCCAGCACACTTTTCTGTTCGATAAAATTCGATTGAAGTTGGGATATCGCTCTAAGCATACGCATTTGATACTCTAACTCAGCACGAGTATGCTCCATATTTTCTTCGATTAGCTTTCTGGCATTTATATCCTGAAAGGACCCGTAAACCCGCACACAGCGCCCATCTTGAAAAACCGGCTTACCTGTTGCACACACCCAATAATCAGCGCCCTGGTTGGTTCTAATTTGCAGCTCCTCACTAAAGTCTACCCCCTGCTCCATTGCCAGTTGTATCGCGTGCTCCATTCTTGCCCGGCTTTTTCCCTGCTTGTAGAATGAAAGCGCTGAATCCAACCTGGGTTTATAGTCCTGAGGCACCTGATGAATATCCTTAGTCATCTCCGACCACGTCAGCCGGTTTGTTTCCAAATTCAGCTCCCATGCACCAATGCGTGCCTGCTTGCTCATGGACTCCAGCATTTCCTGCTGTCGCAGCAGCTTATTCTTTTCTCGTAGTTGAAAGCTAACATCCTTGGCCATTCCATATACTTTGCTGGCCTGTAAATCCGGCGTTGCACTCCAGGATAGGTGCACATATTCACCATCTTTACGGCGAAACCTGTTGATAAAGGCTGTAACGATACTGCCCTGCCACATTTGATTAGAAAAGTTTTTTGTAGCCGCTACGTCATCAGGATGAACGAATAAGAGAAACGGCTGGCTAGTAATTTCAGTTTCACTGTAACCAAAATCCCGCAGAAAAGAATTACTCACCTTTTCGAAAGTTCCGTCCATAGTAAAAATGCAGGGAAAATCAATTGCCAGGTCAAAAAATCGCTGAAGCTGATACTGGGAATCCAACAATGCTTTTTCTGCAGCTTTTCGCTCGGAAATATCTTCGACAATTGACCAGATATATTTATGTCTATTTCTATCCTCTACTAACATCCCATTAAGTAATACGGGATATTCACTACCATCCTTCTTTAAATATTTTTTTTCGTATGGCCCATAACGGCCGTTTGCTTTCAAATTGTTTAACTGTTCCTCCTCTTCATTTTTATATTTAATTGGCGTCAGGTCCCAATAGCTTAGTGCTTTAAACTCTTCATCCGTGTACCCCGTAGGCCGTAACAGCGAATCGTTGATCTCAAGGAACTGGCCGGTTTCAAAATCGTTTAAGGCAATACCGAGAGGGGAGAGGTCAAACAGGCTGCGAAAACGAAGCTCCTGTTCATTTCTACGCTGAACCAGGCGCACTATATAGAGACCCAACACCGCCACCACGAGAAGGATAGCGAGTGAACCAGAGCGGAAAGCCAGCGCATTATCCGCTCTTACTGGCCATCCCTCAGTGGGCTCGGCAGCCAACACCCACTCACCTGCGGGCAATTTGACCCGTGTGGTAATTGCTTCCGAATTAAATAAAGCGGCATCACCAAAGAACACTTCGCCAGCATCGCCATAACCATCTTTCCCACGGATGGCGAGATTGATGCTCAAGCCCTCATCAAAAAGGCCACTGGAGCGATAGTATTTCTCCAAATCAATAACCGCCGAGACCAAGCCCCAGAATTTGCGCAAGCCTCCCTGCTCAACATACACCGGCAGACGGCCAATCATGCCCTGCCCCCCTTGCTTTAAGTCCACCGGCCCGGCGACCACAAGCGTATCCATCTCCTTGGCACGCAACGCTCCGGCATATTGACTGGGTACAGTTCTGTAATCCAAGCCAAGCGCTTTTTCATTGCCTTCCGCCGGATAGATATAGCTCAGCACCCAGCCTCGGGATGCTCCAATATTTTTTAAATGGTTATGACCCCGTAATAACTGAGACGCTACACCGGCAAAGCGCTCCTGGCTCAGGTCCGGTTCCAAAGAGATCATCGCCACCAAGCCCTGTACGGTCTGAATATTGGCGTGTAAATCGCCCTCCAGGTTGGCACGAACAAGAGAGAGCTCGGCCATAACTCTGGCGCGCTCACTCTGCTCATAGCGCTGGTTGTTAACCCAGTCTGTGAGTACGAATAGCATTGCCAGAAGAAGCCACGCCGAAGTAACAACAAAACTTGTAAGGCTGTACCTGCCTTTATGTATTGTTTGATATGTAGAGGAGTCAGACATAGTGCGCAGGGTTTGCTACCTGAGTTAAGGGCATATTTACTGAAGTATAGATCAGTACCAAGTGGCGCCAGATTGCACTATATAGATCCAGGCACAAAGCCAACGCACTAACATGCAGCAGAATTCCTTCGGCAAAACACCGAATTACAGGGTATTCCATACTGGCACCAGAATTGCTGTTACCAACTTACGCGAGGAATCAATGACTTGTTTTCATTGGGCCGCAACAATCAGCAAAAAAGGAAAGCTAGGGTTCCGGTGGCATAGTGCCACGACTGGTCCAAGAGCTTTCGACCTGTTTAAGCCTGCGCACACCCATTTTTGAGCAGTTTCTTAAGAGGTTACACGGCGGGATAAAAGCCCGGGAGGCAGGCAAATGGCACAAGCCATTGTTTCCTCATTTTCGTGTAACCCTCGGGAGGTTAAGCATGTATAAGAAACTGCTCACTGGTGTCATTCTACTTTCATCTCTTCTTTTGGCTGCCTGTTCTGAAAAAGCAGCAGAACCCACAGCAAGTGCAAGCGCTACTCCAGCCCCTGCTGCTGCAGAAGTACCCAAATTCAAAGTATGTTGGTCAATCTATGTAGGCTGGATGCCATGGGACTTCGGAGCGCAATCCGGTATCGTCAAAAAATGGGCTGACAAATACAACATTGAAATTGAAGTTACCCAGATAAACGACTACATCGAATCCATCAATCAATACACTGCTGGTGAATACGACGGCTGCACCATGACAAACATGGACGGCCTGACCATTCCCGCTGCTGGCGGCGTTGACTCGACCGCCTTGATTGTTGGCGACTTTTCCAACGGTAACGATGGCGTAGTATTAAAAGGTAAAAGCGCACTTGCAGACATAAAAGGTCAAACCGTTAACCTGGTTGAGCTCAGTGTTTCCCATTACCTGCTTGCACGCGGACTCGAATCGGTTGGTTTAAGCGAGAAAGACGTAAAGGTTGTAAACATCTCCGATGCTGACATGGTTGCAGCTTACAGCACCCCGGATGTCACCTCGGTGGTAACCTGGAACCCTTTGCTCAGCGAAATATTGGCCATGCCGGATTCCAGCAAAGTTTTCGACTCTTCCAATATACCGGGTGAAATCATCGACCTGATGATTGTTAACACCAAAACACTTGCAGAAAACCCAGACTTCGGTAAAGCCTTAGTGGGTGCCTGGTATGAAATCATGAGCGTAATGAGCGCCCAAGATGAAGCCGGCGCAGCAGCACGTACCTCTATGGGCCTCGCTTCTGGCACAGACTTGGCAGGTTACGATGCGCAACTTGCTTCGACTGAAATGTTCATCACCCCTCAAGCCGCTGTCGATTTTACCAATAGCGAAAAACTTAAAACCACTATGCAGTACGTGGCAGAGTTTTCATTTGAGCATGGCATTCTGGGCGAAGGCGCAAAAGATGCAAGCTTTATTGGTATCGAAACACCTTCCGGTATTTATGGTGATGCCAACAACGTGAAACTGCGCTTCAATCCCGCTTATATGCAAATGGCCGCAGAAGGAAAACTGTAAATTCTTTTTAAAAATAATAGGCGTACGGAATATGAAAAAGCTTATAAATTTACAGCCCTCAAAGCCCGTACGCGTGTTATTGGGGCTTCTGCCATTCATCATTTTATTGCTCCTTTATATTGGGGCTTCCGATGCGCGGCTGGCAGATAACCCCAATGACAAACTACTTCCATCCCTGAACAGCTTTGTAGAAGCTATTGATCGCATGGCCTTTACCGCAGACAAACGCTCGGGAGGCTACCTTTTTTGGCAAGACTCCTATAGCAGTCTAAAACGATTATTCACTGGTGTGGGAATTAGCGCGGCACTGGCACTGTCTCTAGGTGTTTTAATGGGAGCCATTCCGTTTTTCCGGGCAAAACTCTCTCCCCTGGTAACAGCCATCTCACTGATTCCACCAATGGCCATTCTTCCCATCCTGTTTATTATTTTTGGCTTGGGAGAATTCTCGAAAGTGGTGTTAATTGTCATTGGCATTGCGCCATTTATTACTCGTGATGTTCTCCAGCGAGTACAGGAAATCCCCTCTGAACAAATTATTAAAGCGCAAACCCTGGGGGCCAACACCTGGCAGATTATACTGCGTGTAATTTTACCGCAAATAATGCCCAGGCTTTTAGCCGCAGTGCGCTTGTCCTTAGGTGCCGCGTGGCTCTTTTTAATCGCAGCAGAAGCCATTGCAGCAACAGACGGCCTGGGCTATCGCATATTCCTGGTAAGGCGCTATTTATCCATGGACGTCATACTGCCATATGTAGCCTGGATTACCTTGCTCGCATTTATCATCGACTATTTAATACGCCTGGCATCCGCCAAGCTCTATCCGTGGTTCCACTCACAGGAGAATTAATATGAGTTACCTAAATATCCAAAACCTGTGGAAGGAATACGGCGATCAAATTGTCTTGGAGCAAATTAACAACAAGGTTGAGAAGGGTGATTTTGTTACCATCGTAGGTGCATCCGGTTGCGGTAAAACCACTTTTCTTAAAATGCTCTTAGGCACAGAGACCCCCAGTAGAGGACAGATTTTGCTGGACGGTCAGCCAATTGCCTCGGAACCCAACGAAGAGCGAGGGATCGTCTTCCAGCGTTACTCAGTCTTTCCCCATATGACCGTACTGGAAAATGTAATGCTGTCTCGGGAACTGGAAAGCAGCCCAATACTCGGGCGCTTATTTGGCAAGCAAAAAAAGCAAGCCGCAGAGGATGCAAAACAGATGATCGAGCTGGTGGGTTTAAGCCACGCACTCAACAAATACCCTCACGAGCTTTCTGGTGGAATGCAACAGCGCCTGGCCCTTGCCCAATCTCTCATCAAAAAGCCACGTATCTTATTGCTCGATGAACCCTTTGGCGCATTAGACCCAGGCATTCGAACGGACATGCACCAACTGGTGTTAAAACTATGGAAAGAACATCAACTCACCATCTTTATGATTACCCACGATATTAAAGAAGGGTTTTTCCTCGGCACCCGCCTATGGGTATTCGACAAAGATCGTTTCGACCCCCAGGCACCCAATGCCTATGGAGCCAAAATCACCTATGACTTGCCTGTGGGAGATATCGATAAAGAAACCTACCAGCAAATTGATCAGTCTCTGACACCCTCAGAACCAGAGATTGCTGAAGCAAGTTGAGAAACTTTTATGACAGAACCTATTTACAGCTATACCTTACCGCCAGCGGCTCATTGGTCGCTTACTGTTCGCAAAGGCATGCTGCTGAAGCTAAGTGATTTACAAGGCGGTGCCAACCTGGCAATGATGATGTACAACCCGGACAATTTACTGGAACGGTATAACGCACCGGATACCCTGAAATGTCAGCACACGTTTAAGCTTACACAGGGAAATTGCCTCTATTCCGATATGGGCAGAATTTTTTGCTCCATAATCGAGGATCACCACGGCTGGCACGAAACTGTTTGCGGCAACATTAACGCAGACATGATTAAAGAACGCTGGGGCGGCTTGAACTACCAGCAAGCGCGCAATGAATGGCAGCAAAACGGCCTGGGCAGCTTTTTAGTAGAGCTTACAAAATACGGCTTAAACGAAAGAGACCTGGGCTCCAACCTTAACTTTTTCAGTAAGGTGACAGCAGACGATCAAGGAAATCTTTCACTTGCCCCCAACTCATCTGCCGCAGGAACCAGCGTGTCGCTGCGCTTTGAGATGGACACGCTGGTGATCATGCACAGCTGCCCTCATCCCCTTAACACAACAGAAAGCTATCCACGCAAGCCGGTACTGTGTGAGTTTTATAATGCGGAAACCGTCTACGACAATGATCTCTGCATGAACAGCTGCCCGGAAAACGGTAGGGGCTTTGAGAATAATCGTCTATATCACATGGGATTGAGGTAAGTCGCATGATAAAAGAAAGTGATTTACAACTGAGCGATGCAAAAGAATCTATCATTGTTCCTGCAGGTGACTATTTACTCAAAAAAGTACACAAAGGCAGCACCATTCGTATCACAGATCTTGAAGGAAACCAGGCGGCCGATACCATTTTCTACAATGCCGATAACACGGCCGAACACTACAGTGCCATGGATACCATTCGCGAGCAGGGCAATATTTACCTGAGCGCAGGCACAACGCTATTATCAAACTTTAGCAAGCCCCTGTTAAAAATCGTGGCAGACACCTGTGGTAGACACGATACGCTAGGAGGTGCCTGTGCAACCGAGAGCAACACGGTACGCTACGATCTGGAGAAACGCTGCATGCACGCCTGTCGCGACAGCTGGATGCTGGCCATTGCAGAGAATGAATCCATGGGTTTAAGCAAGCGCGATATTACCCACAATATAAATTTCTTTATGAATGTTCCTGTTACTGCCGAAGGTGGTTTAACTTTTGAAGATGGCATTTCTGCACCGGGGAAATATGTTGAGCTGGAAGCCCAGATGGATGTACTGGTACTGGTGTCCAATTGCCCTCAGCTAAACAATCCCTGCAATGGCTATAACCCGACACCGGTCGAAATCAGTATCTGGTAATTGGCAGGCCACCTGGCCCTGCAAACGCTATAAATGTAAGTCCCCCGGACGACCGGGATTCGACTTTAATTAACGCGGGACGACCTGCATAGGCATGAGTTAAACCTTCATGTTTAATAGAATTCTTATTGCCAACCGTGGCGCAATCGCAACACGCATAATACGTACACTAAAAGAAATGGGTATCCAGTCTGTAGCCGTTTACGCCGAGGCCGACGCCCACTCCTTGCATGTTCAACTGGCCGATCAAGCCTATAGCCTCGGAGAAGGCCCCGCCAGCGACACCTATTTAAATACCGAAAAACTATTCGATGTTATACGCCAGTCGAAGGCTGAAGCCGTTCACCCCGGCTACGGTTTTCTCAGCGAAAACGCCGAATTTGTCGAAGCCTGCCAGCAACAGGGAATCGAATTTATCGGCCCGCGACCAGAACATATGCGTATGTTTGGGCTCAAGCACGAAGCGCGCAGACTGGCTCAGGAAAACGGGGTGCCCCTACTACCCGGCAGCACATTACTCACGTCCATTGATAGTGCAGTAGAAGAAGCAGCAAAGCTTAGCTACCCGGTGATGCTCAAAAGTACTGCTGGCGGTGGCGGCATAGGTATGCAGGTGTGCCGCAGCGCAGACGAACTAAAGCAATGCTTTGATTCCATTAAACGACTAAGTGCAAACAATTTTGCCAACGACGGTGTATTTGTAGAAAAATATATCGAATTTGCGCGACACATCGAAGTACAGGTCTTCGGTGATGGTGAAGGCAAGGCGGTAGCCTTTGGTGAACGAGACTGCTCTGCACAGAGGCGACACCAAAAAGTTATTGAAGAAACGCCTGCACCGAATATTCCCAACGCTGTGCGCGAACAGCTTCAGCATACGGCAACAAAGCTCTTGTCTGCAGTTGCGTATAGAAACGCCGGTACCGTTGAATTTATCTACGACCAAAACAGCGACGATTTTTATTTTCTTGAAGTAAATACCCGCCTGCAAGTGGAACATGGCGTTACCGAAGAAGTGTTTGGCTTGGACCTGGTTGAGTGGATGATTCAACTGGCAGCCAAAGAGCTTGGCGATATCGAAGCACTGAGAAGCGCTTACCGCAGCACAGGTCATTCTATTCAGGCAAGAATTTACGCAGAAGACCCCAACCTCAATTTTCAGCCCAGTGCCGGCTTACTGTCGCAAGTGGAATTTCCAGCCAAAAATGCAACTACACGCATAGATCACTGGGTGGAAACAGGGCTTGAAGTTTCTCCCTTTTTTGACCCCATGCTGGCAAAAGTCATATGTAAAGGCGAAACACGTGAACAGGCCATCGACGCATTAAAGACTGTCCTTAAGGACATCACCCTGCAGGGCATTGAATGCAATATCGACTACCTGCTCTGCCTGCTCGAAACGGACACCTTAAACGAAGGAAAACTGTTTACCCGCTTTTTGAATGACTTTGAATTTACCCCGCTGAGTATAGATGTTGTATCCGGAGGAACGCTCACCACCATACAAGATTACCCCGGGCGCATAGGTTACTGGGATGTAGGTGTGCCGCCCTCAGGCCCTTTCGACAACTTAAGCTTTAGGCTGGCCAATAGATTATTGGGTAATACACGTTGCGCTGCCGGCCTGGAAATCACCCTGCAAGGGCCAACATTAAAATTTAACTGTGATTCCGCTTTTGCACTTGGCGGCGCCGAGTTCGTCGCGCATTTAAATAACTCAGAAATTTGCTTTAACAAAGTCCACTGCGTAAAACGTGGCGATGTACTCAAAATTGGCAAACCCAAAAGTGAGGGCGCCAGAGCCTATCTCGCTGTTGCCGGAGGCATAGAGGGCAATAATTACCTCGGTTCACAATCCACCTTTAGTCTGGGGAAATTTGGCGGCTTTAGCGGCAGAGCTTTACGAACGGGAGATGTACTGCACTTAGCCTCCAATAAGCAAGCATTACCCGAGGCCGACCTGCCAACAGAATTAATTCCAGAAATTACCACCAACTGGCAACTAAGAGTCACCTATGGCCCACACGGCGCACCTGATTTTTTTACCGACCAAGATATAAAAACTTTTTTTTCTAGCACCTGGGAAGTGCACTACAACTCCAGCAGAACCGGCATTCGACTAATCGGCCCCAAGCCAGAGTGGGCGAGAGAAACAGGTGGCGAAGCCGGCATGCACCCCTCCAATATTCACGACAATGCCTACGCCATTGGAACCGTGGATTTCACCGGTGATATGCCCGTAATTCTCGGCCCGGACGGCCCCTCTCTGGGAGGATTTGTTTGCCCGGCAACGGTCATACACGCAGATTTGTGGAAATTGGGGCAACTGAAAGCTGGCGATAAAATTCAATTTACCCCGGTAACCCAGGCCTGCGCAGAAGCACTAGAGAAACACCAAAGCGCACAACTGGAGCGGTTTTCTCCACAACAGCTTCCTGAAATAGAGCAAGTAGATTTTGCCAACAGCAGTCCGATACTGCAGCGTATAGCTGCTAGTGAAGATTCACCACAAGTGGTGTACCGACAAGCGGGAGACAAATATTTACTGGTTGAATATGGCCCGCAGGAACTGGATATACGCCTGCGCTTCAGGGTACATGCGCTGATGCTCGCTTTACAAAAAGCCGAGCACAAAGCGCTATTGGAGCTAACGCCAGGCATTCGATCATTACAGGTTCACTACGATAATCTCGCGCTCCCTCGCGAACAACTTCTCGAATTACTGGTAGCCACCGAAGCCACTCTCAGTAATATCGACGACCTGGCTATCCCCTCCCGAACCGTCTATTTGCCCCTAAGCTGGGATGATGAAGCCTGCAAATTAGCCGTACAAAAATATATGCAGTCCGTTCGCGCCGACGCCCCCTGGTGCCCGGACAATATAGAGTTTATTCGCCGTATAAATGGCTTGGGCAGTGTGACAGACGTTATGAACATCGTCTTCGATGCCAGCTACGTGGTGATGGGCCTTGGCGATGTTTATCTCGGCGCGCCTGTTGCTACTCCACTGGACCCCCGCAAACGCCTTGTCACCACAAAGTACAACCCGGCACGCACCTGGACCGCAGAAAACTCTGTGGGTATCGGCGGTGCGTATTTGTGTGTTTATGGTATGGAAGGCCCAGGCGGCTATCAGTTCGTGGGGCGTACCTTGCAAATGTGGAATAAATACCATATCACCAAAGAATTCAGTAAACCCTGGTTACTGCGCTTTTTCGATCAAATTCGTTTTTATCCGGTTTCCGCAGAGGAACTGAAGGACATCCGCAAGAAATTTCCCCGTGGCGATTATCCCCTGCGTATTGAAGAAGGTGAGTTCCGTTTAAGTGACTACGATACCTTCATTGAGCAAAACTCGGCATCTATAAATGCGTTTGTAAGTAAACAACAGAAAGCCTTCGACGAAGAGCTAAAGCGCTGGCAGGAAAGCGGCCAGATAAATTTTGACAGCAGTAATATCGTCGAAGCAGAAACGAGTGAGAATGCTATTGCTGATAATTGTACCACCATAGAAAGCCCAGCGGCGGGCAGCATCTGGCAATGGCAGGTAGATAGCGAACAGCAGGTAAAAGAAAATGATCTTATCGGCATTCTTGAATCTATGAAAATGGAAATTGAAATTCTCGCCCCCTGCGATGGCACAATCAGCGAAATTAAGAAGCAGGTTGGACAGCAAGTTCACGCAGGCCAGGTTCTTGGAGTAATAGAAAATGATTGAACTAGAAAAGCTTGACCTTACCATCTCAGGTCTTCGTGCGCATTATTTGCAAAACGATTTTTCTCCGCAACAGCTGCTCAGTACTCTGCGGGAAAAAGCGCTGTCCATAAGCGATAATCCTATTTGGATTCACTTGCTAAGCGAAGAAGAATTGCAAAGCTACACGGATCAACTGAGTAAAAAGAGCATTGAACAATGTCCCCTCTACGGCATTCCTTTCGCCATTAAGGACAATATCGATCTAGCCGGAATAGCAAGCACAGCCGCCTGCCCGGCATACAGCTACACACCAGAAACGTCGGCAACAGCCGTACAATATTTAATTGACGCGGGCGCTATTCCTTTAGGAAAAACAAATATGGACCAGTTTGCCACTGGACTGGTGGGTACCCGCTCCCCCGAACCCTGGGGGCCCTGTAAAAACGCCTTTAACCCCGAAATAATATCCGGAGGCTCCAGCTCAGGCTCTGCTATTGCTCTCGCCCTGGGCTTGGTGAGTTTTTCTTTGGGAACAGATACAGCGGGCTCGGGCCGAGTTCCCGCCTCCTTAAATAACCTTGTAGGCCTAAAGCCCACACGAGGTTTAATTAGCAACACCGGTTTAGTACCCGCGTGCAGGAGCCTCGACTGTATTAGTATATTTGCATTAAATACCGATGATGCGAACACCGTGTTTGATAACTGTGTATTTGAAGACGAGCAAGACGCTTATAGCCGACAGAACACCTATGCCAACGGTGCACACTATTACGCCAGTAATAGCGACGCAAAAGTTATTGCCATCCCTCAGAAAGACCAATTGGCTTTCTTTGGTATGCAAGAGGCACAAAGCATGTTTGAGCAGTTCACAGAACGGCTGTCCAACAAGGGCTATAAACTAAAAACTGTAAACTTCTCTCCGTTTTTGGAAGCGGCAAAATTGCTTTACCAGGGGCCATGGGTAGCCGAGCGTTGGCTTGCCACACAGGATATGGTAGAAAATTCGCCCGAGGCCATGCTGCCCGTGATACAAAAAATTATTGGTGGTGGAAACAGTGCAAAAGCCACCGATGCCTTTGCCGCACAATACAAACTTCAGGCCTTAAAGAAAAAGGCAGATGTCATTCTCGGCGAATGTGATGCACTGCTAACGCCTACCAACCCCAGGTACTACTCAATTGAAGAAGTAGAGGCGAACCCCATAGAACTGAATTCCAATATGGGTTACTACACTAACTTTATGAATTTACTGGATTATAGCGCGCTTGCCATTCCCGTTAATTTTTATAAAGCGGGCCCAGGCTTTGGTGTAACACTTTTCCAATCCGCCTTTAGTGATAAAAAACTGCTGTCCATCGCATCGACAATACAAAACTTATTGCAGCTCCCGCTAGGTGCCTCAGTCGGCCCCTTTAAAACAACCGGAAATGCCGAAACAAAAACCCCATCAAAAACAATAGATGTGCTTGTTTGCGGCGCTCATCTCGAAGGGCTGCCTCTCAACTGGCAGTTAAAAGAACGCGGCGGGAAGCTTTTAGAAAAAACACACACGAGCAAGCACTACCGTTTTTATGCCCTCGCCGGTGGCCCACCAAAACGCCCGGGTTTACAACGCGTAGAAAACGGTAGCGCCATAGAGGTGGAAGTCTGGCGTTTGCCAGCAGAAGAATTTGGCTCCTTCGTGAACGAAATACCGGCGCCTCTCGGTATAGGAAAAGTAGAACTCAGTGACGGCCGCTGGTTATCAAGTTTTATTTGCGATAGCTGGGGCTTGGAAGGTGCAGAAGAGATTACAGGTTTTGGCAGTTGGCGTAATTACTTGAAAAGTGAAAAGTGATTAAGCTGCATACAATTTTTCACTAGAATCCAAAACTTAATCAATAATTCCCTTTTAAGGTCCTCAGGGTTTTCCCGGAGAATTTTCTACATCGGCATCGGTTTTAATGGAGGCGAGCCAGCCATAGGGGGTATAAACAACTTGCCAGGAGTGCTCACTAGGCCCGTTGTCAGCCGCCAGGTTTATTGACAGAGAGGATAATAGTAAAGTGAGCAACATGTAGCGGGCAAAAAAAACACAATCAAACATTGCTCAGTTCCAAAGAAAAATTTGAAGTCACTCCAATGAAGGCACTCCAATGAAGGCACGATAGTGACTATAACTTACAACCACTTTTTAAAACGAAAAAGCGCGCCCAATAAAACAACCAGAGAAACACACAATCCCACCACAATCCAAAATGCCCATACATTCCCCACCCCAGGCATCCCGCCAACATTTATACCCATTAAACCGGTAAAAAAACCCAGCGGTAAAAAGATGGCGGCAACAATGGTAAGCACGTAAGAGCGCTGGCTAAGGTTTTCGGAAATTGTGCTAATAAGCTCCTCCTGAACCATGGCGGCACGCTCACGCACAGAATCGATATCTTCAATATGACGAATAAGCCGGTCGGAAACTTCCCGCAATCGCAGCCGGTTCATTTCATCCAACCAGCTCACACGCTCACTTGCCAACCTGTTCATCGCCTCTCGCTGAGGTGCTATATAGCGCCGCAAAGCCACTGCTTTCTTTCGAAGCATTGAGAGCTCTTGCCGCAAACCTTCTATTTGCCCGGAAATAAGCGCATCCTCCAGTTCCAGCATGCTGTCTTCCAACAGATCAATAGCCCCCCCCATTCGCCCGGAGAGCAGATCACTATAGGCCACCAAAAGATCCGCCACAGAACCCGGCCCCACGCCCGCCTCAAGGTTATGGAGGATTTCCTCCGTTGATTTAAGGTGACGGCGATAAGTGGATATGATGCGCAAGCCATTTGTCCACAAGCGAAGCGACACCATGTCCTCCAGGCTCTCTCCCGGATTGTGGTTTATACCTCTTAATGCAAGTAAAAGGTTATCCCCTCTGGAAACGGTTCTTGGTCGAGTATCGTCTGTGGTAAGGGCTTCATAAGCAATATCGCTAAGCCCGCTGTGCTGCAGCAGCCATCGCTGAGCTTCATTGTGTTCAAAATGAAAATGCAGCCACAAGCAGCCATCCTCCGCCTGCCAGGCTTGCACTTCTTCCCAGCTCAGAGACCTTGCTCCACCACGGCCATCAAGCAATAAGGCGTGAGATAAGCCCATTTCTTCGTGCATACAATCACCCAAACTTTCAGAATCCATTACACATCCTCTGCATCTAAATACGCACGCCTGCCATGGTGTGCGTGCTCGCTATTGCGAGAATTTCTCGCTTAACGCCTTCAAGACCTCAAGCCGTTTATAGCCCGTTTATAGCCACAGCAACCCGGTCTATTCGTGCGGATACCGCTTGTTAAGCTATTTCCTTTGGCCAGCTATTTGGTTTCTCTTAAACGGTTTTTATGCCCCCAATTTAAAGGGCACGTTTAATCCACAATTAAAAAAAGCCAATTAATCCGAGGCAACTTTTTCTTGCGCTTTTATATGGCGAACAATTAAAATGATAATCATTCTCAATTCGATTATCATTAACCTACGGAGTAGCCAGTGAAGCTTTTAAGCCTAAGAAACCAAATATCCGAAAATACACCTCACACTGCAGCAGAAAGCAAAGCTGCAGGTTTGCTTAAACAAGCAAGCAAACTACAGGGCGAAAGTACCCCGCTTTTAGCCATGGCTCTATTATCTGCCATTCCCTCCGTCTCCCATGGGGATAGCCAAAACAAACAGTCGCTTGAGGAAGTGTTTGTTGATGGCAGAAGCTTATCAAACCCTTATGCCGACCCCGCCGCGCCTTTCAAAGCCGATAAACTGGCAGACGATAAGTACACAAAGCCTGCTCTCGATTTACCGAAAACGCTCACGATCATAACAGAAGAAGCCATACAGGCAGCTGGCGCCACCACCATTAATGATCTGATGAGAACACAGCCCGGTATTACCCTGGGCACCGGCGAAGGCGGGAATGCCTTTGGTGACCGTTTTATAATACGCGGCTTTGACGCGCGCAACGATATCTACATCGACGGCCTGCGCGACCCCGGTGTTGTATCCAGAGAAAGCTTCGCTGTTCAACAGGTAGAAATAGCCAAAGGGCCAAGTTCCACCTTTGCAGGTCGCGGAACAACAGGGGGCGCAGTAAACCTGGTAAGCAAGGCGCCGAGCCAGAAAGAAGCTACCGATATCCACCTGGGCCTGGGTAACGAGGAATATAAACGGGTCACCCTGGACACCTCTCAAAACATTGGCGAGCAGCTGGCAATGCGCGTTAATGCGCTATACCACGACGCCAATAAACCGGGGCGCAACAATGTTAGCGAGAAACGATCCGGCCTGGCACTAGCCGCCACCTGGAAGCCCTCAGCACAACTTAATACCGGGCTGGACCTGTATTACTTTAAAGGCGAAGCCGTGCCGGACTGGGGCCACCCCTGGGATGCACAAACCCAAACAGTAGTGGATGTACCCCGAGAGACATTCTACGGCTATACCAATCGGGATTTCTGGGATACCGAAAGCAAGGTAGCCAGCCTCTCTGTGGATTGGGAAATCGGAGAAAGCACCACCTGGCACAACCAATTGCGCTGGGGCACATCGGAAAATGCCTACATTGTTTCTGCGCCGCGCCTATCCTCCCCTCTTGACCAAAACGGCGACCCCATTCCAGGTGCGGATAGGGTGGTAACCGCCAGCAGCCCTTCGCGAGAACAAAAAAACGAGATTAGTGCCTTGCAATCCTACTTTGTCAGTAAAATCGGTAAGCACTCCCTCGTCGCCGGGGTGGAACTGGCGGATGAAAATTTTGATGTGGGCCGCTTTAGTATCAGCACAGACATAGAAGCAATGTTAGCCAATGATGCAACATCAGTGGTGTGGGTAAACAGCCGGCGAGGAGGTCTCTCTCAAACCGCAGCACAGAATCTTTACCAGCCTATGCCCACAGCATGGCGCGGCAGCTATGAATCGGTGTCACCTACGCTGGTTGAGCAAAAAAGCAATGCCGCTTTTTTAATGGACACTATCGATATAAATGAGCAATGGATCGTATCCGCAGGTATTCGCGCAGAGAGTTACGATATCTCCCGCGTAGTTCCTGTTGCAGGCGTCTACGAAAATTCCGATGCCTTGGAACAAAGTCAGACCCTGGTGGATGGCCACGCATCTCTTATTTACAAACCCAGGCCCAATGGCAGTATCTATTTTTCCCTTGGCACCTCCTCCGACCCAATGGGTGCTAACCCCGACGCAGGCGGCCTGGACTATGGCGCTATTGTGTCATCCAACGAAGATTTAAAACCTGAAGAAAATACCAACCTTGAGCTTGGTAGCAAATGGGAGTTGTTCGACGAACATTTACTGTTAACCGCAGCTGTATTTAACTTAACGAAAACCGGCGTACCAACGCGCAACCCGGAACTGGGGAACGATAACGAAGTAAACCCCTACCGCAGCGAAGGCGAGCGAGAAGTTCGCGGTTTTGAGATTAACGTGAATGGAAACATTAACGATATCTGGAGCGTGGCGGGCGGAGTATCGGTACTCGATACTGAAATCACTAAATCTCTCGATGCCGAACAGCTAGGAGCAAAAATACCCAACGTTGCGGAAAATTCCTTTACCCTTTTAAACCAATTTGCTGTAAGTGAAAAACTAAACCTGGGGGGCACCTTTACTTACACGGGCGAAATTTACGGCGGCACTACGGAAGCCAACGACAACAATATTGACAGCTGGACGCGCCTCGACGTATTTGCTAACTACACACTGACCAACAACCTGGAGCTCTCGCTGAACATTCTCAACCTTACAGACGAAACCTACTACGATGCGCTTTACCGCAGTGGCTCGCCATTTGTATACGTAGCACCAGGCCGCTCCATTACCACAACCTTAAGTTGGGAATTTTAAAACCATGTTGATTGCCATACCTGCCGTTTTTTCTCCGAAAGAAGTTAAAGCCATACGAGCGCAGATGGATGCTGCGCTTTGGGTCGATGGAAAAGTAACAGCGGGTGAGCAATCTGCAAAAGTAAAAACGAACGAACAGCTTGCCGCCGACAGCCCGCTCGCCATAGAGCTGGGTAATATAATTTTAACTCGCCTGGCCGAAAACCCGCTTTTTCTTTCTGCAGCGCTGCCAAATACCATTTTTCCTCCCTTGTTTAATCGCTACTGCGAAGGGGCGGATTTTGGCATCCACGTGGACAATTCCATACGTCAGGTTCCGGGCACGGCCATACGCATGCGTACAGATTTATCGGCAACGCTATTTTTTAGCGATCCCGATGAGTATGAAGGTGGCGAATTAATTATCGAAGACGGTTTTGGCACACAACAAGTAAAGCTTCCCGCCGGCCACATGGTGCTATACCCCTCAACAAGCCTGCATAAAGTCTCGACAATAAAAAGCGGCCAGCGGGTGGCTTCTTTCTTTTGGCTACAGAGCCTTATCGCCGATAACAGTCAACGGGAAATACTTTACGATCTCGACCAAAGCATTCAAAAACTGACTATTGATTTAGGCAGCAACCATGCCGAGGTGGTGCGTTTAAGTGGGGTGTATCACAACCTGGTTCGACGTTGGGCAAACACCTAATCTACCTTTGCAGGCTTTAAAAAGTCTTCCACTCTCGCAAAAAAAAGCCCGACCAAAAGGCCGGGCTATGTTCTTAACAACAATAAACGAAAGCGCTAGATCAACGCGGGAATTCCCGGTAATTGTCCCACCAGTGCTAACGCGCCCACACAAATAATTACAGCGATAAGAGGAACAATTAAACGGTCTTTTAAGCTCAAAGTTTTTGCACGCTCTTTGTCGCCAATAAAGCCGAGATTATCCAGCAACATGGTTACGGCCCAGCCAAAGACAGGGTTAACAAAAGCACAGGAGAAGATACAGACACCAGCGCTCTGTGCACCTTTGTTGTCTTTCACCATTTGCATACCCGCTTCAAGCAAGGGCAGGAATACCCCAACCATAAGCGCTACGCGCAATACCGGTTCCCACATGGCCAAATCCATTGGAAAACCCAGAATCGCAGTTACCACACAGAGCACACCAGTCAACAAGGCGCCACCAGGAATGGGGCGTTTGGCAATGGCTGCGGGGATCATATATGTACCCCAGGATGATGCGAGGTTACCACCACCGAGACCAGCACCCACAATTTGACGAACAGAACAGATGGCCATAGTGTCATCCACGTTCATTAATACGCCTTTAGCTTTCTTCGGATAATTCAACTCCTGGAATACTCGGTGGCCCAGGAAGTCTGGCGACCACATAGCAACAGCTAGAATGGCGTATGGGGTTACCGCAATAAAGTGGTTAAGGTTAGGCCAGCCCATCTGCCAACCGGTGTTTTCTCCCCACCAGTAGAAAGGGCTGAAGTGTGGCAGGCCTGGTTTGGTTACAAATTCAAAGTCTACACCCATAGCAAAAGCAGCCACACCCGCAATTGCAGAGCAAAGCGGTATCGCCAACCAGCGTTTTTGCACCCGCGCCAAATAAGCGTATACAACAATGGTAATAAAGATAACAACGAAGGAGACGCCCGCTATACCGCTGGACGCAGCAGATAACTTGAGCTTGGCTATCTGGCTAATGAGCCCAACAGCACCGAGATAAATAAGCAAGCCACCACGTACGCCCTCGCCGGTGAGGTTTACCAGTTTGGACCCACCTTTCGAAGCGCTGAGCAACAGGCCGAATGCCCCCACCATTATACCCAGGGCCAAGGGGTGCCCACCTGCAGCAGCAATAAGAGGAATAACGGGAATCATTGGCCCGTGCGTACCCGCCAGATTGGCGGTGGGGTTTAACATCGCTGAAAACAATAAAACGAACAGCACCCCGGCAATAAGCATTTCGTAGCGAACATTTTCCGCAATAAAAGCGGGCGACAAGTCAAATTGGGCTGCAAAAGCTGCAACCATCGCCGTTACCATAACCACTTTACCAATGGTTGCTGCAAGGGCGGGTACCCAGTCTTCTATTTCAACGCCATAGTCCCTGAATGGCAGGTGTATCCGCCATGGGCGAAAGCGTTTGATAGTAAGCTCGTGCTCCAGGTATTCAGTTCGGTTGGCAAATTCGCTGGCAGGCTTTCGCTTTTGGCTATAGCTCTGCTCTTCTGGTTCAATCATGGTAAAGGCCTCTTATTGTTACCCAAGGATATTGGTAGACGCAGAGGATAAATAAAGATGCGGATAAAGGTTTGCGCTAGGTAAAACTTCAGAGAGGAAAGGAATCGGTCTTACCAATTTGCTGGCTTTTTTTGATCTATATCAGGTAGCCAGATGGCCAATTCTTAACGGATTACATATTTTCGGAATTCACCTTCCAGGCTTGGTAGCCAAGGCAATACGCCCTTTGGGCTAGCGATGTAATTTTGCTGCATATTTTAAACTTTTGCTTAACCCCATAAGTTGTAATGTGTTTGCCCTTAAAAGTGTCCTTAATAGTGCCCTTAGGAGAAACGCTCGCCCCAAAAAGAAAGGCCTAAGCGTACCACTCAGTAGAAATACCATAATTAATTAAAACCCGAACTTAATAGTGATATCCATGTATATAACAGCCGAAGCCCCAGGGGCGAAAAAAACTCCCGTCCCGTTAAGACAGCATGTGCGCCCAGCAGGCTAACCTAGCTAGGTAATTGCTAGCTGAGCTGCCTCTATGGAAACACACAGGGTAATGAAGCCCCGGAACGAAATGCACAGCAAATTTGGGCCTGCCATTGTGCACACCATTATGTTTTGGGCCATGATGAGCCTTCCACCACAAGCGGAATCAAGCCTACCTGATAAGGGCTATGCAGATAAGAAACAGCATTTTTTAAATTATTCCAATTGCTTTCCTTATAACTCTCTAATTCGCGCTTTATCGATATAGAGTCATTCGTTGCATATTCTATTGGTAAAGGATGAAAATCGCTCCAATAGGGGCAATCGTTGCCGTGCGCATCGCTATAGGTAGCGACTGTTGCCAGTGCTAATCCAGGTTCAATAGGTTTTCTAGATTTGTACGCCGTTACCTTGATTGCTGGATACCAGCCACTCCCCTTTGACAGGTCTGTATACACCGCAAATAACGGTGGCTGCACACTTAGGATCAACCCGGGATTTGAGTCAGCCGTATAATGCTCTTTCACCCTAACCCAATAAAATGAATTCACACCTACCGCCAATGCCACCAATAGCAAAAACCATAAATTAACCTTAATGGCTGCTATTAGTGCTATGGCGAGCGTAAGGAAAACAAGGGAAACATTTATTGGTTTATGTAAAAACCAAACAAAAGGGCTGAAGTTTATCTCTCCAGGGTTGGACGCGCTTGTATTGTTGTCCAGCGTAAACCTCTTTTCTCTATCCATATATAAGCCACCTGAGCACAAGGAATAATAGTTCTCGACCACACAAGGGGTCATGAGATAGTTAGTTTTTCTGATTAATTTGCGAATACGGGTTAAGCCAATGTAATTTCGGAAGCTAGCGAATTAGTACTCTCCCTATACTACGCAGCCCGTAAGCTATATTCTAACACGCTCGTCCTTCAGTATTATTTCCTTAGATTCTATAAGATGCTTATAATTATCAAGCCCCCGGATATATCTGCGACCTGAATACCCTGATTATGTATGTGGGAGAATAGAACCACAAGAGAGCTTATCTGAGATTTACTAAACGCTTCCAGGTAGAAACCTTCGCCAACTAAGCGAAGTACAGCAAATTGAATAATCTCATTTGAAAACGAAATAAATATACCAATGCATGCAAATAACAGCATAAGTTGTGCTGCTGACCGACCTACGATGGTTTTTCCCCATGAGCAAGCATTGACATGTATTTTGTAAATCTACGCTGCCTGGTGCTAGCTTTCTTAGCGCTTGTTAAGCCGTAAGCAATAACATAACGGTTCGATTTATTAAGGGTATCGAAAAACGCTTTTGCCAGTGGCTGATTATCCAGGGCAGCGATAAAATCTGCTGGCACTTCTATTTGGCATGCCACGTAAGCCTTACCCCAACGACCGTCAGCTTTCGCTGCACGCACATGTACAAGCCCGGACTCTTTCATTCGTCCCTCTCGTATCAAACGTTCAACATGTTCTGTATTTCTTTTAGACCAGTTACTTCGCGTTGTTCTTGGCGTTATTCGCTGAAGATAGGCTTGAGCATCAATGGATTTTTTCACTCCGTCTATCCAACCCCAACACAAGGCCTCTAACACCACATCATTCCAGCTAACACTTTGAATACCAGATTTTTTCTTATATATCTTTACCCACAACTCGCTTTCCCGTGCATGATTCACCCTTAGCCAAGCACCAAGATTTTTAGCTGTCGCAAATGTCACTATTCTCAATGGATTTGGCTCAGGCATCTTATTGGATTCTCATCAACATAAGCCAGATGGCTCAATCACGCTGCACATGCAATTTCGCTCTGTGGCAAAGACGAATACAACTTCAAACCAATACGTATGCTTTAAAAAGGCGAGGGACGAGGATTAGGCTTGATAAGCTTAGGTTTTTCCACCTAAGAAAAGAATTATCCTTAGCACACCCTGTGCTTTGAGCGTTTAACAAGCCCTAGTACGCCCCCTGAGAATAGGTTAATTCGTAGCTGTGTGAGTAAACCTCAAAAATAAGCCCAAAGGGATCTTCGACGTAGCACATTTTGTAGGGCTTTTCGCCAGGGTAATATTCGCGAATTGGCATCCTTTGCTTACCACCATGTTCAACGATTTTCGCTACCAACCCTTCAATATCAGGGTCTTGAACGCAAAAGTGAAAAGTGCTGGTTTTCCAGTATTCAAAGTCTTTTGGAGTTTCGTTGTTCTTGAACTCAAACATCTCAACACCAATTTTGTCACCAGTGGACATGTGAGCAATTTTAAATGAACCCCAACCTTTTCCGAAAACGTCGATACACATTTGCCCAATTGGAGTGTTGGACTCTTCGTTAATGACTGTGGGCTCCATTATGTGATACCAACCCATCACATCGCTGTAAAATTTCGACGCCTTCATTACATCAGGTACAGAAATTCCGATGTGTGAGAATGTTCTTGGATATGTACTCATGATAATTCCTCGTTGTTACATAATGCTAACTGCACAGAAAAACGAAAGCGGCGCCAAGCGCGTATTATTTTTTGCTGATGTGCTTGCTCAGGCTTTTTTTGCTGTTAAGAACTGGCACCCACCAGCGTATGCCTATTTCGCTAAAATGCCGCCAAGGCATAGGAAAGTATGCTACAACATCAGGCTTATCTCCATCCCTTTCGTAACCCGTTGCTGAAAACCACTTACCATAAATAGCTCTATTTGTTTTCATAGCATTCCTGTACGAACACTCAAACTCGGCATATATTGCTGGTGGTACAGTATGTGTTTCAAATGGCTTTACATTACGCTTAGACTGACATTCAATGCCAAGCACATCTAAAAACCCACCTCGCTTATCGTTCTCCCGGGGGAAATATGCTGTAAGCAACGGGGAGCCAGTCACTAAGCCAGGCTTACCGTCGCTTAATTGACAAAGGCATTTGTACTCGTCAGAACTAACATACTCTTTCCAGTATTTTTTACCGTTTTTAGAAAATTCATCAAATTCAAACCGTTTACTCTTACCGATTATATTGAAAGATGGCCTTTCCACTATTTTGTAGTTCATTTTTTCTGCACCCTTAAGCTCGGAAGAAAAAGTAGCTTTACTATATGTGCTAAGCTCTACGTTAGAGGATCGGGCTTCACCGGGGTTTACCCCATGTATGCTACGAAATGCTCGGGTAAATGCATTTGGTGATTCATATCCATACTTTAATGCTATTTTCAAAATAGTCTCTCGACCACTTAATACATCAACTGCTGCCAAGCTAAATTTTCGCTTTCTCACATACTCGGCAAACGTTATATCGAAGTAGGAATAAAACACCCTATGAAAATGGTATTTTGAGCAACAGGCTATTTTTGCTGCGTCCTCAATCGAAACATCACTGTCAAGATGTTCCTCAACATATTCAACAACCGAGTTCATTCGCTCGAACCAACTCATACACTAAGCTCCCTATGAGCGCACATGATAGTTGGCCTTCGGTTTAGCTGTCTCACCTTTTTTTTCGGTATATTCAGGGTTCTACTGGCTAGTAAGCTTGGCTACCAGAAGCCTCGCTCCCCGAATAATTGTTACGCCGCGTAGAATTATCCGTGCAGCGCCTGCTTAGGTGAGCAAGTTTCATGGTATTTCGATGGCAGCTTATTCAGTTTTAACCCCAGCAATGATTGGGTCTATTGAACTTTGCATTACACTGGGGTTTACACCGTAGTGACGAACGGTAAAAGTAAAATCACTACCTTTTGTATCGATATTGTTTTTAGCGTTGGCCCCACAGTTAAAAGACACCGTAATGGTGTCGTCTTTATTTCTATCCCAAGTATGGGAGTTAATATTACGAACACCCTCCATCAGGTATTTGTCGGCATCATAAGCGGTAATGGAAGTAAAAAATTTGTTTTCTGGGTCTTTGAAGCTTGTAGTGTGACAAACACTTGCCTTCATTGTTGGACTGTTAGCATACTTATTGCCCACAAAGGCTTCTGGACTTGCTCCTCCCCAACCTGCCGCATTCTCCAGGTTCCACTGATGAAGATCAGTTACCTTGTCCGATGTACGTGGAAAGGTATAGGTAAAGCTATCCATACTATTAACTTCTTCCGTATACTTTTTTACCCACTTTTCCACTTCCTCATAGTCATATGGCTGAACTTCATACTGGGTAGCAAAGTTAAAAACTGTTGTGTCTACCATGTCTAAGCTTGCTTTCGCGTACTTAATGCCTTTTTCTGTACCGGAGCGATATATGAGAAATGCGTAGCTTGATTCCACAGGTAACTTATAGCTTCCATCCTCGACTACATAGTGTTGGCCATGCCCCCGCTCCGTTACTACTTGCACCGCTAAATAATTATCTGTCTCGGGTATAGAAAACGTAACTTTGCCATCCACGGCCTGAACAATAGCCGAGCCATAAAGGGTGTCGTCATTCATTTGAACCGTCAATGCTGACTTTCCCCGAGGCGGCAGACCCGGCATTTTAGCAAACGATTTAGTCGCGCCTTTGTTCGCCCAGTTACGAAAATTTCGAGCAGTTTCTGCATGCGAAAAATTTTCTTCAGTAACCGCTATTGTTTTTGCGTCTTTTGCAAATGAAAGAGAAGCAAGGAGTAAGGAAATCGTTATAGCTATCAATTTGTACTTAAAATGGCACGTCATAGTTGGTAATCCCTTGTATTTATAGTAAATAAAATATTTAAATGCTTGACGGTAACTGACATAAGCTCCTGCATAACAAGGTGCGCTTGAAGTTCAGCTGCTGCGAGCTGCCAAGCCCTCAAAACTTACCGTTATCATTTTTCCACTCGCTCGGAGGCGGTACTGATTCAGTTGTATCCCAGTGCTCGACAATTATGCCGCATTCAACTCGATAAAGGTCATAAAATGAAGTATGGGCGCCGTGCCGGAAACCCTCACATACAGAAAGAACAAAATTTCCCTCAGCCAAAATCCGATGTCTTTTCACGTAACATAAGGCGGAATTCCCGTCGTCATGCTGAGCCGCCAGCGCTGCTTGAAGCGAGGCTAATCCATCTGAAAACTGCGGATTGTGCTCCAAGTAAGTTGCCGATACGAATCGCGGCAGCCTCGCCATATCACGCCCTATTAGTACGCTATCAACAAACTCGGTTACAAGGGCTCGGTTTTCTTCAGTCTTCGGCAAATCAGTAACCTTAACTGAGCCGTCCACCATCGAGTGTCCCGCTGGATTGGGCCCCCTGCGGGATTGAATATTGTCCCAGTGCTCGACGGTATACTCACCCTCAAAGCGAAACACCTCAAACCCCACTCTAGAAGTACTGAAGTCGTACTCCGTGTGCCCAAATACAAAATCTCCATCGGAAAATATACGGACAACGTTTACCCGAGGAGACGTTTGCGATAGGCGTTTAAATAGCGCTGCCAAGCCTTCACGGCCCTCGTGCGTTTGCGGGTTGTGCTGAATATATTTATCAGGATTCACCACTGCAACTGACTCGGGCTCTCCAGTTTCGATGCCCTTCAGCATTGCTCGGATTTTATTCTTACGTTCTGCGGTCACGGATTACTCCAATAATGTCTATTTGGCAGCTACTACCTAACGAAAACACAGTTTGTGTCAGGCCTGAACCATTAAATATTTGTAGTAGACAATCTACAGCAAAGCTTCCTCGAGCTTAACTCTTTCACTAGACATTCGTTTTCACAGTGCACTGACGAAACGTGGGCTATTCCACCAAAAAGCAGCTTGCTTAGATCGACATTGTTTTGAAAGGTATGCAAACCCTGCTTCCTTGCCCGTAGTTAATTTTTCCAGCCACGGCCCCTCCCCCTTTCAGTAAACTAACATCCAATAATTTTGAGTTTTTCTTCGGTTAATTTATGCGATTGCCTCTTCGCTTATACCGCACTATACGCAGATCCATTGCTTGCACCAGCAGCCCACATTTCGACAGAGCTTTGTTCTGCATAAGCAGTATTTCGATGCGCCAACATTGTGACTACATCGATCAATACAGTTTTTACAAATAGCCCCTTACTCTTGAGTATCCTTGTACCTTAATCCCGGCCTGATTTAACACACAAAGCAAGGTGTTTAAGTTTACTCAAGCACTGGGAAACCGCTGCTGTCGACAGGCTGTGATATTTGTCTTAGAAAGGCCTCCCGCTTTCAACGATCGGTATCTTGAATTAGTCGATATTACCGGCGGAGCCATCGAGCAGAATAAGCGCTTATATATGCGAACTAGCCCAGGAAGAAGGTCTATTCGCGGCGGGCTATTAAACCTAAAGGCCCTCCTGGACGCTAAGAACCTAATCATCTTTCCAAGCTTGCTTTTAGTCTCATTACCGAAGAATTACCCCGTGCCATTTCTCATTTAGTTCATAAGCTCTCGCACCTCAAGGATTCACACGCCAAGATGGTATTGATACCCGATGAGCAAGCTGTGTGTTTTTGCTAAAGTACACGAAGCTACACTTCAATTACATTTTTTAACCGCGATTTCAGCTAGCCTTAAAAGGGAGAAGCAGGCTTAGCCGTATAGAGGGTCCAGTACACGTGCAAACTAAGAAAGCGAAAACAAAGCTAGGCTCGCGGGTGTTCATATTAGCCTGCCTTTCAATAATGATATCCGCCTGCGGTGGTGGTTCGAGCTCAAGCAGTGGGCTTGAAACTGGTTCAAGCTCAAGCTCAAGCTCAAGCTCAAGCTCAAGCTCAAGTTCAAGTTCAAGTTCAAGTTCAAGTTCAAGTTCAAGTTCGAGTTCGAGTTCGAGTTCGAGTTCGAGTTCGAGTTCGAGTTCGAGTTCAAGCTCTTCAGGTAGTCAGGGTGGTGGCGAGCAAACGATCACCGGCTGTGTCGACCCCTACGCCAGTAACTACGATGCACAAGCACGCTATTCCGATAATTCATGCAGCTACCAGGCACTAAGTTGCAGCAACGTCGATCATATTGTTGAACCAAATACAATTAGTGTCGATAACAGTAAACTGAACTTACCACCTGGCTCAGTGATTGGCATTCGCGGTGGCAGCCGCACTATTTTGGATATTCGAAATTTTCAAGGTACAGAACAGCAACCGTACCTATTCAGTAATTGTGATGCACAGGTAGTACTCGATACCAGCGATAAACCGGAAGCCATTAAAGTCCGCAACAGCTCGTACCTTCGGGTAACAGGAACAGGTGCGCCACAACACTACTTCGGTATCAAAATCGAAACCGGCACACAGGGCATTCGTGCCTACTCCAAAACAGACAATATCGAAATTGACCACTTGGAAGTGTCTGGCGTAGGTATCGGTATCTGGATTGTTACCCGCCCCAACTGCGACGGAAGCCTGAACCGTGGAGCCTACCACCAGCAAAATCTAGTGGTTCACCACAACTACATCCACGATGTGCATGGCGAAGGCATGTACATAGGCGGCTCTAAATGGAACGGCTATTTTCAAAATGATGGCTGCCCGGGGGAAGAACTCTATCAAGCCGATATTAGTGGCGTACGCATATTTAACAACCTTGTTGTAAATACCGGGTGGGACGGTATTCAAGTGGGTGGCGCGGAGGGCAGCGAGATTTTTGGCAATCAGGTAAAAAATTATGGCCTGGAACAAGTGAGCATTCATTCCGCAGGCATGATGATAAACCCGGGAACGAGCGGAAAAATATTCGCCAATTATATCGAGAATGGCTTTGGAGCAGGTATTCAGGCTATTGGTTTTGACACCAGTATCTACAGCAACTACATCGTCGATTGTCAGGCCAACGCCATTCACGTAGGGGATCGTTCACCGCTGCCCGGGCAAAGCTTCAGCATACTCAACAATACCATCGTAAACAGCATGGGCAAGGCGCTGCACTTTAACTCGCAAGAGAGTGTAAGTAATTTATTTTCAAATAATTTCCTTGTGAACAACCAGGATCCCACCGAAATTTACAAGGTTACAGACAATATTGAAATTACCAATAACATCTCCACCACCAGCCTGGAAAACTTTCCCCCTGCTGGTACGAGCACTCTTGGCTTACCTGGTAATGTACTCACTATAGAGAACTTAACGCCCGTTAGCGGCAGTGCCTTAATAGACGCCAGCATAGAGAATACACTGGTCGATGTGGATCTATTTTTTCGCCCGCGTGAGCCTGGGGTAGCTATGGATATTGGTGCCTTTGAAAGCAAAAGTGATTAGGTAGTAGCAGAGCCTATTTCTTATAAATAAAATCCAGTCCGCCCGTTCTAAACTTCACTGCAGTCTATAGTTCACGTTTTTTCGAATGCGCCCGGCTTTCCATATCTAGACTCGCTATTTGCTCGGGCCACGAAAAAAACACCTAAAATGAGAATATAAGTTATTACAATGTAGCCGTTATTAGTAATGCTGCAGCAGTTACCGCGACAAAATAGCCCCCCAAAACGGCACACGCCGTTTTGGGCACACTAATTTTTTCAACCCTCAAAATGGCTATGTCATCAATTAAAACCGCTCTACATTCTCCAACTATTTCATATTCATTTATGGATTTAACAATCATTTCGAACTTCTAATTGTCTTTCGTTTGGATCACGACCCTATCATTTATATCGACTGTCTTAATTATTTTACTTCGATCATGATCCAGCGCTACACCTCTCATCGAGGTTCACCCAGAGAAAGCTAATGCAGTAAATATTAATATTACTGTTATTTTCATAATGTAGTACCTGGTTTGCGTAGCTTATTGCCTGATTTGTGTAAATGCTTGCTCACTGGTGCAGGCCCAGCGCGAGACGCCGTAACGGAGGCCCAAGCCTAGATTGCTGTGTCCGATTGGAGATTTTTAGCTAGTTCTTGGCCATTTTCCTGAAAAAATTGCACTATTAATAGACTCAATTTCATTCGTTCTGAAACCCTCAGTAGAGATATGTTCTAAATATGTATTGATATATTCAAGCGCCCTTTTACTACAACCAGCTGTTTCTTGAACAATGGCTAAAGGCTTATACAAGCGTTTGACCCAGCTATGACATATTTTATTACCAGGCCCACCACCCAAGGTCGCGATCTGCTCTCGTGCGGCGGATAGAGGTGCATCTTCACATTTAAACTGAGGAGGCTCTAACCATCTAATTCCGTTATCTATTAGCCACCGAATATGATTTGATACAACCTCAAGATTCATATGATCATCAATCCAAGGAAGAGCTATTTCTTCAGCTACGTTTATGAGCTCATTAAACTGATCTAAACGCCATTCGTCAGTACGTTCACCGCCATAGCAAAATTCGCCAAGATAGACTGAATTCTCAAAAGGCCAATAACCAGCATCAAAAGGAGAGTTTATATACAGGCCAAACTTAAAATAAAGATTTTCATTATCTTCAATATCACGACCCATGAAAACTCTAAGAAAATAGTGGAGATCACCATTTTTCTTAAATGCTTCGCCTTTCAAGCTATTGATTCTGTAGCCTTTCTCTTTGAAGTGACGTACGAATTCTTTCTTCATAGTTATCTAACGCCCGGTACAGCTGAAACTTCTGCAAAGCGAATTTTGTATTATTGTATGAGCGATAGCGAGTAAGGTAAAAATCGCCTCGCAGTAGTTTTCATGCTGGTGTCGCTTGTTAACTGCCACCACCGAACAGCCAAAAAAGCCCCATAATTGACGATGTAGGGAAGGACACATCATGATTTGCGGAATCAACCACTACATTTTTTACTCTAAGTCCGCCAATCTGTTTATTGTTGAGAACGTCATAAAGTCTTTCAGCATCTTTTACCATATTGATCTCAAAATCTTTACTTTTAATTACCTCAAGCTCCCCAACCGACAAATACACATTAATACTAGAATTTCTTGCTTTTTCTATAAATTGTTTTTCCAGACCGAATATAAAATGGTTGTCGAACCACAAGGCAGGGCTTGCCAAGATGTAATTATTAAACGTTTCTGGGTACTTAAATAGTACATACGCACCCCAGAGGCCACCTAGAGAACCACCAACATAAGTTCGATTTTTCGGATCAGTACTGTACGACCGGTCTATATAGTCAAATAGTACGCCAGAAACAAAGCTATGGTATGTATCCGCCTCTCCAGACTTTTTCTTCCATCCCGTTGGAGTCGTAGGAGTAAAGTCTCGAACCCTGGCATCATCACGATCTTCGTTCACATCTTTAGATATGCCTACTACAATGAAGCTTTCCATCGACTTTGTAAGTATCGGTATTTGTACCGCCGCTGCGACTATCGGAAATCTATACCATGCGTCTGTAAGATAGACAACCGGATATTTCTTGGCTTGATCATATCCCTCAGGAATCCTGATGAATACTTCATATTTTCGATTAGTCTCCTTATCTTCGAGAACCACCGAATCAGTATTATCCATAGTATATGGTTTTGATAGCGCGACCACCGACGCCAGCGCTAGCATTAACGCAAGGGTGAATTTCATATACATATGCTTATCCATATTGCCGAGAGAATTATAGCTGGACTCATATTCCATTACTCTTTCATAACTGTGTGGACACATTACGTTTAAATAATTAACGTATTTCGTGCGCTTAGCGTATCTTTTGGGTATGTGTTTGTAGGTATTCAGAAAATTCGGCGTGTAAATTTTCTATGCCCCTATTGTAAGATAATTGAACCGCCGTATCGAATGATTCTCCAATCAACAATCGCTGAACTAGAGCATCAAATTTGTCAGGGCCTGAAGCGTGCATAAAGTGAACAAACAAACCTCCCACGCGATATAAAAGCCAGTTTGCGACTCCACTTGAAGTAACCGCATCCTGAATATTCGTAGTTTTAAACCAGAAGTCCGTTTCACCCGAAAGGTAAGCCTTGCGTTCTTGATTACTCATAACACCATAAACTTCAGCGTGTTTTGTATAGCTCTCTCCGCCATTCGCCACAAAAACTGCAATCCCTTCTCTAAACCAAAGCGGAACACTCTTAATATGAGCCTTTTCACCTATATGACTGTAAAACAAGTAGTGTGTTAACTCATGCTGTACTAGATCATCAAGAGAACCTCTACTGAATGCTCCAGGAGATAGGAAAACCTTCTCCCAATATACGGCCCCCCTTACATTTTTTGATAGAAAAACGTATTCGTTGAACACTTCTTGTGTCGAGCAAATATATACTTCGATTGGCCTCTTAAACGTATTCTTAAGTATACGCTCTACAGAACTTTTACTACTTGGTAGTATGCCCGCTAAAATCAGCGCGTTTTTCTTGGCAGTTTCTTCATAGAAAATACGTGTATCTTCTTGCAACACTAGAAAGTGGTCTGTTGATTTAAACTTCGCTTTAACAGCCTTAATTAGTAAGGGTTGCATCAACAAAAAACCGAAAAACAATAGGAGAATGAAAGCTATAACCCCTAAGATGAATTTCTTATATTTCATCAATACAAAACCCTAAACAATTGCATTGCAATCCTCGCGCAGATAACGCCTTTGTCAGCAGCGTGTTGGTGGTAGTATATTTTTGTGCGAAAATAGCCAAAGGCCATGCACCAAAAGGAGCGATGACCAAAACGTCGGCTGGAGAAACTTGTTAAGAATGTTCATTGCTAAAACCCGATAAAAAATCGACCAACTCCTTTGCAACCTCTCCTAAACACTTAGCTATTGCTTCAAGCTCTGCTTTCTTCTTGGTTTCATTAAAGTTTGTATCCGCAGCAGCCTTCACTGCTTTGAACTCATTTGTGGATACCGAAGTGAATGGTACTATCCCCTTTCGTACATCAAGTAAAGCAGCCTCTACACTACAGTATGCCTTTGTCGCGTCTGGCGAAACAAAGCGGTATTTTTGATAGGAACGACAGCTAGATCGATAAACTAACAACAAATCTGCCTGATAGCGAGCTGCCGCCTCTCTAAGATAAGGCACAGTGCGTTTTTCTGGTACTAACATACTCGGAAGAAAGGATGCATCATATATCTTATCTGACTCGATTAGAGTTTGAATGAACTCCCTGGAAATTGAATCAGTTAATTGTGTGAAGTCGTTAGAGTAATAACGCCAGTAGCTGTCTTTAGAAAGCTTTAGAATCGCCACCCTATTTTTTGCAGGGAGTTTTAGTCTGTAATTCAAGATGCGCTCTATATCCGTATCCGATAGTAGCTCACCAGAACCAAAGAGATCGGAACCGCTGTCAGAAACAGGAGTATCCGAATAATAGGATTCAGGTCTATGCTGAGTTGAATTAGATACGCACCCGCTAACCAAAATAATCATTGCTATTACTATTAGTGCTTTCATGCTATTCCTTTGGTTCGATTTGATTCTTAACGCCTAGCTCACCGGCCCATATTACATAAAATGAGCGTAGCAATAGGGGGCCGCGTGCTGCTAGTTTTTAGGCTTATGCCAGCTTAAGCTCCTCACTTGACTTACATTGCAGATCATGAAATCTAACAGCCTTTTCAAAAGAGAAATCCCGACCAATTGATTTGACGTATTTTGCGACAGTGTAATTTAGCGCAGCATCATCGTACATGATCGACCAATTTTTATACGCCTGTGTTTTGCATACTAAAGGGGTGTGAACTTTAATAGTTTTAATACCTAAACGGTAAGGCTTTGGAGTTAACCTGGCTCTATAACATTGTTGTTTTCGGGATAAAATTAGGTACAACCAATCTACATTCAGTTTACTCATTAATCGACTGTATTTCCTATCAGTAGGATCGAGATACTTTTTACCTATCACCCTAATCCCGTTCGCTGTTTCATATATTCTGAAGTCTGAACCGATTTCAGGGTTTTTACTCAAAAACTCCTCGAATTTAAAAATAATTCGTTCCTTTTTAGAGAGCCCTTTTAAGGGCTTGAATACATCCCATATACTCTTTGCATAATCATCAAGATCTAACACGGTATATTGATCGGTATTAAGTATACTCGCACCATATCGACAAACAGTGACGATATTCGATGCATCGAGTATTTCCGAAACGAACTCTCTGACGCCTGCCTCATACTCTCCTTTAGGTCTACGCTTCGAGATTCGCGCCTCAATCTCTTTCGCTCGTAACAAGGCTTCATGTTTAGCATCATCTATAGAACTATTTGAACCGACTAAAAGTTTAATCTCCTTTAGTTGCCCATCAATTCTTATACTGTGCTTATCTTCTATCCAATACTGAAAATATTTCATATATATTTTATTGCTCTCAACACGAGCCTTGCTAGTTTGGGCTGCGGTCGTAGTGGATTTTTGTGCAACAATGAGCGCAGCGAAAGCACAAAAAGGAACTTAGACCGCAGCGTCAAATTGAGCGCCTTGTTATATTTAAGATCAAAATAATGTTTCAAAAGAGCACTACCATCCAATCCCACAACTCGTGGTAGTGACTCCCTATGTATTTTACGCAAATAGGCTGCAGGATTTAACATCGGTGGTATTCCAAGGAAGCCAGAAATTATTGATTGGTTTTCTGAATTATCATCTGATTCAGAGTACTCCTCCAAAAGGAGCTCTCCAAAATCCTCATCACTTTCGTCCCCATCGAAATCGCGCCAACACTCCATTGTTGCCAACAATAATGAAACCAAGCCATTAAAACTGTAAGCGACCATACCAGCAACTCCCTCACCCGGAGATAAGTATACGATCGGACAATCTTCAGTATTTTCTTCCTTTATCCAAAGCAAATAGAAGCCTCCTGAGGCACCCTTAGCAAGCACAGTCATTGCTTCTTCGGAATCAGCGATATTTTTTAAATTTAATGTCGGCCTCGCAATTTTAAAGTCACAAAGCAACTCGAAAGACCGGGCTATCCTCGAGTTATTTAATAAACACTCATATTTTTTAGGGAGCTCCACGATTCTCTCCTGACTACATATAACGCGTGGTAATTTGCGTGTACTGTGGGAGTGGAGGTCTGAGGCAAAGTGGTCACCCCCCAAAAAGTAACATAGCAATGCACGTTAAACTGAGTACTTGGTTATGTGCCTTATAGTAAACCATATACTATTCGATTTCACTTTTCGGTAACACAACTATAAAAAGGGTGGCGATTGGACCAAGTATAAGTGACAACAAAAACCATAATAGCCCAGTACGCCCCTTAGACTGCGCTAAACCAGCGTTTATAAGTGCTAGTGTTCCCCAGCCAACAAAAAATGAACTTCCTTGAACTACTGTTTCCATAATTATTTCCTTTCTATTAACTAAATGATTTTCACTCGGCAATACCAAATATTTTCTCATCAACGACGTACTATACAACCACGATATATTGTGGGCAACTTGGACGCATAAGGCCTGGCTAAGCCGTGGGTCCCTATGCCGCTTGCGGCCGAGTTAACCTGAGCATTTTATTATGTATTGTCAACACTAGCTATTGTCGTCTAAACATCCTGATTCGGCGACTGACTTACTAAAATAGATGCATCGAAAATATTCCTGGGGAAGCTTTTCTACTATTTTACTTTCTCCGATCTTAATATTTATATCAGCGATTAGATATTTTTTGCCATTACTAACGCCAACTAGTGCCAGCTTGCAATTTGTTTTTTCTTGGCTCTTGCAAGTAAATTTAGTTTTGCCTTCAGAAATATTTGTCTCGCTTATGTTTTTGGCGGTGTTAATGATTTTTGTCGCACTTGTATCTGAAGCAACAGATGTCGTAGAAGCCACAAAAAATAGGCACACCAAACTCGTGAGAGTTGAAATATTAATTTTCATAAATGAACCCCGATATATTTTTTAGGCTTAGGGTAAATATAACGCCGCGGCAAGCTGCGGCTATGTAGCTGATTGTATGGTGACAGCGTAGCGGCCACCACATAAACAAACAACGGAATAGGCGCCAGTTTGACCGATTTGTTAGGCTTTGCGTACATATAAACTTTGCTTACGAGGTAAATAATAAAACCCAAAACCAACTAGACACACCATCAGCATCGTATCTGCATGAGCAACTTTATCCAATAGAGCGGTAGCAACAGGAACGTGGACAAATATTTCGCTAATAGTCGCGCACAAAAGCCCAATGTATGACCAGCACATAAAGTAATAGTGAGCATTAATGTTTTTGTAACGTATTGCAATGTAACCCGCAACTAAAGGTATTAAACTAGCTACAGCCATCCAGTGGAAAAAACCCCAACCATCGAATAGTTTATAAATGCCAAAGGAGGTCAGATTTAATCCCAACATGGATAGAAAATAGACTCTCCCAATTAGCTTATGCTTATTATTTCCTTTTTTTGTAAGCACTATAAATAGCCCGCTTAATAGCGAAGAAAACCCTAATATGATATGAACATTTTCAATCATCTACTATCTCCTTAAGCGATGCCTTGCCGCTAGAACCTGCACTGCGTGCGCAGCGGATTTTTGCTGTATTGTGGAAAATCCCCACCAAAAAGGAGCGTAGCATACAGTGCCAGGTTGCTGGCATGGTTAGAACCGCGACAATTCTCAGATGACAATAACCACGCTTTGTAAATAACTTATAAATGGCACCCCAAATAAAGGCCACCACACTAGAATCTTTAACGCAATCACCTTAATTAAGATATCCACAGACAAACCAAGTTGAAGAGTAAGTACAAATTGGTTCTTAGTACTTCGCTACCCGAGCACTTCGCAAGTAGACATCCATACCACCTAACTTTATAGAATGGATGACCATGCCTGATAGTGCGAGAGCCCTTTAATTAATTTTTACGCAGACGTGGCACAACCTTTTTTGAGCGCTGCCACATTTACATCCCCTTAACAGGAAAACCTTTTTACCAGACCACTTTATAAAAAAGGCATAGCCTTCTAACGTCTATCACACACGACAGACCGGTTTTCGCGTGATGCTATTTGTTAGAACGCAGACATCCCAATACTATAATTAGTAATTCGCATCGTGGTTTTTACGAATTTCAAATGAGTTTTGTTCGCCACAGGCACTGCACTTATAAAGTCTTTTTCTGATTCCAATTGGATATACTTTATTTCCGCATCCCTTACATTTTGCAGGAATCACGAATGACAGCAGTGTTTGGCTCACAACTAAACTTCCAAAAAATGTTACGACAGCTGCTTCTCCAAATCCAATATAGAAACAGCACAACGCGAAAAGAAACGCCGGCCCCAAGAACAGAAAAAAATAGGTCAACGTGATATGGAGCCACAAGGGAATGCCTCCCTTAGCGTTCACTCCACCCGATTTCAAACAGCACAATTTGTACTTTATGCCACTTCCACAAGGACACGCATCATTTCTACATATAGCCATACAAATACTTATCCTGGATTATTCAGACGCCGCTATCGCCCGGCGGCAAAGCGGACTTGTATTTTATGTTAATGGAGCAATAGCGTAATGCATAAAAATGCAAACGTAGCTTTAACACTCAGGTGTATAGCGTTGTCAGGTACTTGGAGCCCCTTTTAATAGCCACCAAAAACGAGGTGCCCCGACTAGTAAAGAAATAATCACAACCACACTCGTAAAAGAACTGTAAATTGATGGCCATACAAACCATGGTGCTACTAATGCCACAATAGTTAATATTAGCTCTATTAGCACACGCATAGAACCCCGCGTTGGTATAACAACATGACGTTTGTCATTTATAGTCGAAAAAATTGCAGGAAATCCAACAAGAATAACTAGCGTAGGAACTACCAGCCAATACGAAACACTAGATACATACCAAGAACCTGCAACCCAGGCAATAATTTCTACGGAAAACCTTAGCGCACCACTAGTAATAGTATCGTGAGGATGGCTGAATTTTTCTTCTCCTGAATTCACACGAAACATTCTCTATAGTTTGCCGTTATAACCGGCCGGATCTGGGTTGATTGTTTTTCGGTAGCGTAGCCTGAAACCGAAAAACAAGCGACGCAGCGGAGGTCTAGTCAGCGCGCCATCTCAGGTTAACAACTTGGTTATGCTGTTTCTTTTGTAAGGTACCATATTGGTGTAAAAAACAAACCAACCACTAAACCCCATTTTGCCCAATATCTTCTATTTGAGACATGCCTAAAGTACGACTCTCGCTCGCTCTCGTAACTATATAGCTGATGTCCATCTTTTATATTTATCTCCCAAGCTATATCAAACCATCGCCGCAGAAAATCTGGGTACACAAGTGCCTCTATTTCACGCCCTTCCAGCCATTCAATACAACAAACCTTGCTTTTCAAGGTTACTATGTCATCTCCTGTGAATACCTTGATAAACCATCTGCTATTTCCGTTAGAGCTTCTTGTATAAATAGAAGCGACTGTTCCAGTAACAACGTACAATTCACTCTTGGAGCTAGGGACATCGTTTGCATCAAATTTTGGGAATATGTGGAGAAACAAGGATACGCCAAGAATAAAAGGTCCAAAAACAAATGCAAACTGGTTGATTTTATTATTTTTCATCATATTGTTTTCTTATTGTTGCGCCTACCAATTTGACCAATTTCTAGCTCACGTATTATTACGGTAAAGTCTAAAGCATAACACCATATTTAGGGTAAGCCCGCTTAATCGACCTGCTCGGTTGAAAATTAGTCGTCTCGCCTATACTCTGCAACAACTTCATCTACAGTAGGGTTTGCTTTTGCCATTCCATTGATAAAAACTGCGGGTATCTCATCTTTTAAAACAGATACAGCATTTCTAAATCTATTTTTATCTTCCTTAGTATTTCCGGATGCTCTTACATTACCATTTGAACTTCGAGCAACGGGAATCCCCAGCGAAAGAAGTCTACTTTCAAGAAGGTCGGCCCGCTTTCCCGCTTCCTTGGGGCAATTTAGGGGCGCAAGAATATAGACCGTACCGAGAGATTTTCCTTCAGGCATAACCACCTCAATAAACCCATTTTCATTTGTCGAGATACTGTGCCCCATGTAAAAATGATATCCAGTGGCGATTACAATAATTAATATAACTAGCTTCTTCATACTGTCCCTTACCGATCGATTTGATCTTACCCACGAAAAGTAGACACCGGGTTAGGCGCACATTTCGTAATAGTGATTTTCATATTCAACAGGGCTTATCTGGCCAATGGTTGAAT
>FXAI01000008.1:0-2647 GCA_900177435.1 Alteromonadaceae bacterium Bs31 | reverse complement strand
CTACCACTTAAAAGGAACGAACAAAGCCTACCGCCAATTCTACTACCGTAACAAGCTCCATTAATTTGCGCTTTTTGCAATTTAATTGAGCGACTAACTTGCACCCGTTTTCTACGAAGTGCTTAGTTGTTGCCTACGGCTACAACTACCACACTACAATGGTACTCTTACCGAAATAGCACCCCACTAAAAAGTGGAAGTAAAAATACCTTAATTCGCCCTAGCCTCATAACGCCAAGCTCACCTGCATTTTTTGCGAAGAGCAATTGTGTAAAATGGAGCTACGCGACATACACAATTGAGCGTAGCAAAAAATGTCAGGTGCAGCTTTTTGTTATGCTTAGATGCTCATTAAAGCGCCCCAGAACCCATATTCTACTATTTCTAACTTAACAACCTCATCGATAGATATTTCACTACCACTAGAGCTAGCCGTAAGTTGTAAACGTGCTTTGATGAATTCTGGTGGTGCTGAAAAATTATACTTCGCCACCATAGAATATATTTCTCCCCTATTGAGAATGACAGTCTCGGCATTAAAAGTGGTACTAACAGGTTCTACACTCTTTCCGTCCGCGATAACCGATAGAGAAACATCTTGAATCTTGACACTAATCTCTTTGTATTCAGCTCTGGACGAGAACATTAAAGATGAATTGCTTCCATTCATAGGATGAAGTGCCAACCAAAGAATCTCATCCTCATATACGACTTTATAGTTTCTATTTGGATCATCTTGGCGCACGTAGTAGTGCTGCCCTGAACATCCAGCGATTACAAAAGAAAAAAATATAGCTATGAATATTCTCATCGAATCCCTAGAAGCATAACGCCTTGCTAATTTGCGTAGCGGTTGGAGCGGTTTTTTGTGCAACAATGAGCGGAGCGAATGCACAAAAAGACGCGTAGACCGCTACGTCAAATTGAGCAAATTGTTATGACGGCGGCGGTTTGCCACAACTATAAACTACATTTAGCACCTAACCCAAACACGACTACGGACGAACAACCACACGCTACTTAATTTACCGCACATACTTTAAAAGTGGTAGCCACAATGCGAAGTACGAAACTACCACCACCTTACTTACGCTAATTTAGCGCCAGGACCGAAACTGCCGAGATACAGCCCTGCAAAAATCCCTGATACCGTACTACTTTCTACGAAGCTCGTTTAAGCACGAACTTTATAAAGCAAACCTCAAAACTGACGCTGATCTTACCCACGAAAAGTAGACACCGGGTTAGGCGCACATTTCGTAATAGTGATTTTCATATTCAACAGGGCTTATCTGGCCAATGGTTGAATGCCTTCTTACTCGATTGTAAAACATTTCAATGTATTCGAATACGCTTGAATAGGCTTCACTGAGGTTTTGGTAGGATTGGGCGTATACCTCTTCAACTTTCAATCGAGCAAAAAACGATTCCATTGCCGCGTTGTCCCAGCAATTCCCTTTCCGGCTCATACTCGGTGTAATACTTTCATCATGCAACGCCAACACATACTCACTTGCACGATACTGAACACCTTGGTCAGAATGTAGAATTAAGCCCGGCTCACACGCCCGGTTTACTACAGCCATTTTGAATGCATCAAGAACAAGTGTTGTTGTCATGGTTTTATCAAGCGACCAGCCAATAATTTTACGCGAGAACAGGTCCATCACCGCAGCAAGATAAACATGACCGCCGCGCACAGGGATATAGGTAATATCCGATACCCACTTTTGATTCGGTTTATCCGCATCAAAATGCCGGTTTAACAGATTGTCAGCAATATTGTTCGTTGCCACCCCTGACGGGGAGTATTTAAAGTTTTTGCCGTTTCGAGCCTTTAGCCCCTCTTCAGACATCAGTTTTGCTACCTGATTACGACAACAGGCAATACCCGCATCATTTAGCTCGGTGACAAGCCGGGGAGCCCCATAACGCTTCTTCAGGTCGTTAAACTTTTGAAGGATAGCACTGCGGACGATCTCGCGGTAAGTCGCTACAAAGCTGGGCTCTCGTGTTCGCCACTTGTAGTAACCAGAGCGGCTCACAGCCAACCAGCCACACATCTTTGCAATGGAAAACTCACCTCGAAGCGATTCAATATAGGCGTACCTCACCAGTTTGGCTTGCTGAAGTACGCCGTCGCTTTTTTTAGGAATTCATTCTCTTCTTTGAGGTCCGCATTTTCCCTGCGAAGTTTGCGCACCTCTTCACTTTCGTTTTTGGAATAATCTACGCCGTTCATACTATTCACCTGCTTCTCGGACAAACGATTATATTGACGACGCCAATTATATATTTGACCTGGATGAATGCCCAGCTCACGCGCAACGTCTGCTGCAGATGTATCCGCGCCCTCAGATCGGCGAACAGCTTCTCGTCGAAAATCTTCGGTGTAGTGGTTGTACTTGTTTTTGGTTTTCTTAGTCATCTTTTAGACCCTCGTTAGGTAGTAATGAGGTGTCTACTTTTTGTGGGTAACTTGGACGCATAACGCCTTGCTAATTTGCGTAGCGGTTGTAGCGTGTTTTTGTGCAACAATGAGCGCAGCGAATGCACAAAAAGGCGCGTAGACCGCTACGTCAAATTGAGCAAATTGTTATGACGGCGGCGGTTTGCAGCAATTTTAAACCACATTTTGCACCTTACC
>FXAI01000038.1 GCA_900177435.1 Alteromonadaceae bacterium Bs31 | reverse complement strand
GGATTTAATCGAGGCTCAACAAGAAAATCTCTGGAAAAATTACTCTGCTGGTGAAACTGGATGCTTGCCTGAAGATATTCGGGTCGTCAAAAAAGCGATTTATGGGTCAACATCTACATGGGTCGCTTCTTGCCACGGAGTAGACTATGTTTGTAACTCTCGTAGTGGTGAAAATGGTACAGCGGTGTCTTGCAAAAAATCTGTAAAGTAAAAAATCTACTTGCTAATACATTTTAAATTGTACACATAACCAAGCTATCAACCAGACGTCCAAAGCTACGCTTGTTTTGTGCATTTCGCTTTGCTCAATTGTCGTACAAAAAAAGCTCCACTTTGGGCGCTGGTTATAGCGGCGTTATGGTGCAAGAAGAATCAAGGGGTTAGCCGTTGAGACAAGAACTTAGAAAAAATATAATTGAAATCTGTGACCAAAAAATTGAAAAGAAAGGAAATAATGTGGGCCTATCTTTCTACGCATTCTTCAAAAACAAAAATGATCAACCAGAGAAGCTAATGGAGGCTGCTAGGTGGTGGATCGAAACTCATCGGCTAGATCACTTTGAAAAAGCTGTAAAAATAAAATCTATGGTTAAAGACGGTGTTTAACATGCAAGGTCGCGTGCTAGCCAGTCAACACCATAACAAAACAATCAACGCCCGCCAGCAAGCTGGCTCGGACCTCCACTGCGGCGCTCAAATTTGTGAATCACAAATTTAGCTCCTTCGTTCCGGCCCGTTATTGTAGGCGTTATACGTAGGTCGAAATCGTAGAAACATAATGAAGCTAAGTGATTTCCCAAAGAGTAACAGTATGCAGCAATGTCCATGCTGTGATTACTTTTCTTTAGCCGAAAGAGGTAAGTGTCTAGTATGCCCTGTTTGCTTCTGGGAAGATGATTGTGAAGATCCGAGTAATCCTCAATGGGAAGCTTCGTCTGATTTAAATGACGATTGCACGCTAGAAGAGGCGAGGGCTACCTTTGGTAAATTTGGTGCATGGAGAGAGAAGTTTAGCTCGGTAGTAATTAGTGAGCAGGAACGTGGAACCCTAAAATATGTGCGTCGTAACGTATAACAAATTGCTCCATTTGACGCAGCGGTCTACGTTCCTTTTTGTGCGTTCGCTGCGCTCATTTTCGCACAAAATTCCACTACAACCGCTGCGCAAATGAGCAAGGCGTTATGAGGCTATGGCGAATTAAAGTATTTTAACTTCCACTATTGTAGTGAGGTGCTAGCTCGGTAAGAGTCCTATCGTAGTTTGGTAGTTGTAGCCGTAGGCCACAACTAAGCACTTCGTAGAAAACGGGCGCAAGTAAGCGCTCAATTAAATTGCAAAAAAACGCAAATTAATGGAGCTTGTTACGGTAGTAGAGTTGGCGATAAGCGTTGTTCGTTCCTTTTAAGTGGTAGTTGGAAAGTGTATTGCTACAGGAAGTAAGGTTTACTTAAGAAGGGTAGTTTATGCGTTCTAAGAGGTTAGCGAGTGTGGCTCATAACAAG
>FXAI01000009.1 GCA_900177435.1 Alteromonadaceae bacterium Bs31 | reverse complement strand
TGGTGTCGGGCTGGTGAGAAAAACTCACTTACCGTTGCGGGGGCAGCGCCGGACTTTCACCGGTCTTCCCATTTGGCCACAAAGATCTGTGGCACCTGGAACGAGGCGCGACTTTAGGCTGCCACAGAAGGCTTGTCAACTTGAAACTTGACAAGGAGGATACAATTTGACCCAAAGCAGTTAAAAGCTGCTGGTTAAGCGTAAGCGGTCTCTGGCTTTCGGGAATTTTAAGGCTTGATGTGCGCTACAGCTGGCTCGTACGACCACCCGCCCCTTATCGATCACTACACGGCAAGTAGACATTACTAAAAGCCCTGCCTGGGCGGGGCTTTACCAATGTAATTTTTTCTTTTATAGATTCAGGCTGCTCTGCTTTTAGTGCTGCCACTCTTTTTCGAGAAATTCGGCCTTACCGGCCTGCAATTTTACTTCTCTTTTTATGCGCTCGCCCTTATCGGGGATGGTAAAAAATTCATAGATAATTACCCCATCGCCCTGGTCACTTTCGATAATTCGGTCAACTTTAAAATTTGCTGCGCCTTTTTTAAGTTCAGCTAAAACAGTTTTGGGGGTTTCTTCAAGACTTATGTCACGCTGAACTTCCACAATACGCCATTCACCCTTGTCGAGTAGCATATCGAATTCTATTTCGCTGCCATCCGGCAGCTTACCTTCGATATCCATATAGCGATTACCATGCTTACTTTCAGCCTCTACCTCCTCAGGTATGAACCCAGGGGAATGCTTTTGCAATTTACTTAAAACATCTTCCGAAATATCACTAAGCGCTGTAGACGTTTTTTTAGGTAAGCTGTCTTCAACGGCTTGCTTATTCTCTCCCGCAAACAGTGCCGATGAGAATGAAAAACATAGAACAGCCAGCGCAATAGGTGTTTGCTTCAACATAGCTACAATTCCCCCAGAAAATAGTTTTCGTTTTAAGCCAGATATTCATGGCTCCAGACACAAGGTAACAAACTAATTACAAATTACGACAAGTTACAAACCCTCCTCAATTGTATGGTCAAGGATAAAAAACCATGGCCTTGTAACGTGGGTTTTCAATCGATAAATATGTCTTTATATGAGCGATACAGAGACCCGTAGAAAACTGGCATAACCACCAAAAGCCCAAGCAATAGCGGTATCATACCAATAACAAAAAGCACAGAAAGCACCAAGCCATAGATAAAAAACGGCACCACATTAATAAAGCAGGCCTTAAAGCTCATAGCCATGGCGGTGAATACGGGTACGTTATTAAGCACAATAAGTGCTGGCGAAAACCAGCCCAGAGCAATAATAGGAATTATGGCAGCCATATACACTAATAAACCAATGAGAATTACCATCACAAACTCTTCAGTAAATAGTTGTGAGGTATCCCCCAAAAAGATGCTCATGCCGTAAACACCAGCAATAGCCATTACAATCACCGCAAGAATGGCTAGAGAGGCAATCACAATGATAACGCTAACCACAAGCAAGGGCCCCATATTGTTGGAGAAACCGGCAAACAGGTGATTGATAGTTAGAGGCTCGTCACTATCCTGAGCGTGGCAACCCAGCATCAGGCCCCCTACCCATATGGCTACAGTAAATTGCGAGAGCTGGGCAACAACGGGAATAATGCTGAGGGCCATTAATATAACAAAGCCTACAATGCAGATAACAATCCAAATTCCAGGGTCTTTCTTAAAATGACCAAAGCCGTCAGCGATCCACTGTATGCCATTGCCAACGGGTACTCGGCGCGGAGGGTGGCATTGCCCTGGCTCCAGCACTGCGGCTACCTCTGAATCTGGCGTTGAATAAGGATTATTGTCCATATGATTGTCACCTCGATAGAATAATTTTTTTTATGCCTTACTGATTCTAAGCCTATTTACAAAAAATACCACTACTGCCGTTATTGGCTGACTATAGATATGACGCCCCGATTACACTGGCAGCGCTAGGCAATATCCGTACAATATATAGGCAAGCCGCACGTCGGCATAGCAAAGTTTTAGCCACCCATTTACTTTATGACGCAACGAGGCAAAACAGAATGATTTACCACGCCACCCTAAATACCCTCTTATCGCTCATGGTGTTGCTGTTGCACTCCTTTGCCCTTGCTGGTTCACCACCGCTCCCAGAACAGGAGCAACTTACTGCAGATATTATCTACCGGGGTTTTGATCGACCATGGGCACTTGAGTTTATAGACACCGAGACTACTGTAGTGACAGAGAAGCGCGGCAAACTCTGGCTGTTTAACCTTGAAGATAAAAGCAAAACTGAAGTGAGCGGCGTACCTGCAGTGCGCGACCATGGTCAGGGCGGCCTGCTCGATGTGGCTCTCGACCCCGAACACGCAAGCAACAAAGCCCTGTACCTTTGTTACACACACCAGGGAAAGAAGGGAAGCACGACGAGATTAGCCAAAGCAACACTGGAAAAAAATCACTTGCAGAAATTGCAGGTCTTGTTTACCGCCGAGCCGTATTTTACAACAGGCCGCCACTATGGCTGCCGAATTGCGTTTGATCAGGAGGGCCTTTTGTACCTATCTGTGGGCGACCGGGGTAAGCGCGATCTCGCTCAATCTCTTGAGAGTCACAACGGAAAAATCATTCGCCTAAGGCGCGATGGCACTGTTCCAAACGACAACCCATTTATCGGTAAGCAAAAAGCGCAACCAGAAATATACTCCTTCGGCCACCGCAATCCACAGGGCCTGGTTTATGACGGCTTGCGCAAACGATTAATTGCCGTGGAACACGGCCCACAGGGTGGAGACGAAATCAATATTGTACACGCCGGCAAAAACTATGGCTGGCCTATCCTTACCTACGGTAAGGAATACAGTGGTGGTAAAGTTGGTGCTGGTATTACCCACCAAGCGGGCATGGAGCAACCGCTTTATCACTACACGCCCTCCATCGCTCCCGGGGGCGCCGACATCTATACAGGAGACGCAATCCCTGATGCCAAGGGAGACTTATTTGTAGCTGCACTAAAGCTGCAACACCTCAATCATATTTCCTTTGATAAAACCGGCGGTAAGCCAAGTGAGCAAAGATTATTTGGCGAGCTTAATCAACGCATTCGCGATGTAAAACAAAGCCCAGATAAAAAATTGTATTTTATTACCGATCAAGGGTGGTTGGCGCAGGTTAAGTACACGGGAACGCCGTAGGTATAAGCAAGACATTGGCATTACCTGTAATTAGCGCCAATAATTTGCGTATGCTTTTTTCTGCCAGAGTTGCTTGGGAAGCTCTTACTAAGCAAGCGCCTATTCGAGCAACGATACACTAGACACTAGTAAATAGTTTGCACCTCACAATCCGCGCTGGGAGAGCGCGCGAGGATAATTGTCCTATAAACAGTGTAACGCGAAAACGATCAAGCTTATGAAAAATACCGGTCAAACGGAACCACATCCACCAGCTCACCAACAGCCACCGCACCTCTGGCTTGCTCCAGCACAATATAGCAGTTGGCGGTAACCATTGAGGAGAGTGCTCCAGAGCTTTGCGACCGGATCGCCTCCACGCACAGTGTGCCATCAGCAGCTTTAAAGAAGTGCCCTCTTTGAAAATCGGCACGACCTGGACGCTTCCGGAGCGCGGTAGCGGTTGGCATTTTAATTATGAGCGGCTCAGCATTCAGTTCACCTGCCATTCTCGACAAGGCAGGTAAAGCCAGCTGGTGGAAGGTTACCGCAGCAGACACCGGGTTACCCGGTAAACCAAAGAAATGTGCTTTTCCGATGGAGCCAAATGCGAAGGGCTTACCGGGCTTCATCGCCAACTTATAAAAAGTGATATCGCCAAGCTTGTGGAGAATGTCTCGCGTGTAATCGGCTTCGCCGACAGAGACACCACCTGATGAAATTATCGCATCACAACAATTAGATGCGTCAATAAAGGTTTCCTCAATAAGCCTTGGGTTGTCTTCAATTACACCGTAATCCTTTACGTCCAAATTCATGCGCTGCAAGCAAGTCCTAATAAGGTGACGATTACTATCATAAATAAATCCGTCTTTTAGTGGCTCGCCAAGAGGGATTATTTCATCGCCGGTAGAAAAAATAGCAACTCGGATTTTTTTAAACACCGAGACATTCGCAATACCCAGCGAAGCAAGCATACCGATATCCAAAGGATCTAAGCGTTTTCCTTTTACTAGCACCAGGCTATTTTTTTTGACATCATTGCCTGTAAGGCGAATATTTTCACCGGTTTTTACCGCTTGCGTCAGGCTTATTTTTCCACCGTTGGCCTGCGTGTTTTCTTGCATAGCAACACAGTTACAATCGCTTGGTACTTTCGCGCCAGTCATTATTCGCACGCACTCGCCCACCCCTACCTTACCGTCATAGGCCTTACCCGCGAAGGATTTCCCCACCACCGTGAGCGGCTGGCTGGTATCGCTGAGATCTACATTCAAGGCATAGCCATCCATCGCGGAGTTGTCATAATTTGGAATATTATGAGGCGAATAGATATTAACAGCGAGCACGCGATCGAGCGTTTGTGTTAATTCAATTGTTTCAGTGTTTGCTTGTATTCGCAGGGAATCATTTAACAGGACTTGGGCCTGCTCAAGAGGCAGTAGGCCAGGGGCGTCGCAACTGCTCATTTAGGTTAACCATCCATAGCGCGGCTTAAAGCCGCGATCGAAAATTACGTTTATTAAGCTGTATTTCACTTGCACTTTTACTGTTCCGTCTGAAATATCCAGGTTACGAGTGATGAGCTTTTTGCTCAAACCTTTAGCAATGCACCTGAAAACCTGGTGGCCACGGCGGCCGAGTTTTGTCAGTATATCGGGGAGGTCGCAGCCTTTCCGGCGTATGGCCACTGCCAGAAGATGGCTAAGATTTTGACTGACAGGTGGTTTACCAAGAGCCGCTTGCTGCAAATTTCCCAGTATTTGTTCCGGGTCCATATTTTTTAGCCCATAGCCGCCCGGGCAGTGATCTTTTGTCTGTTGGATGGCGTCGTAGCCAATGCTGATTTCACCAGTCACTTCCAGCTCACATTCCAGCCCCCTTACTCGAACCAGGCCTTTGCGAAGCAAGCGGTGGCCGTCTAGCTGCAAATCAGTGAGGCTTGTAGCTGGCATGAGGTAAACCTCCAATTCTTGCTCCTGACAAGCAGCCTGCCTACCTGTCTTTGGCTAAGGAGTATAGCGAAAATGCACTTTGTACCCTACTGGGATTTTATTAATATCCCCCCCTCGTGGTGAGCCCAATTTGTAACGGAGACATATGTGTATCACCACACATCACTGTCGCCTTAAAATACTTGGAAATCGAATATGCAGAGCTATCAAGCCAAAAGGTCGACCGGCGCTACTGATGTTTCAAAAATTGAGGGAGAGACTCGAGTGCGATTGTGAGGCAATTTTTACGGGCAGCATTCTCGCAGGGAGCGCTATTTTAGTACCAACAGGTCTGTTATATGCAAGCCGATGGTTTTAACAGGTCTAAAACAAAAAAACTGCTCTAGTTCAAAGACTTAGAGCAGTTTCAATGATGGTGCCCAGAAGAGGACTTGAACCTCCACGCCCTTGCGAGCACTAGCACCTGAAGCTAGCGTGTCTACCAATTTCACCATCTGGGCATATAAGAAGTAACGATGAAGGTTTTCAAACAACCCAGCCCAACGTTACAAAATTCGAGGGCGCGCACTATAGAGCGCCCGCACAAACTTGTCAATCTCCCAGGTCGCCTCTCTCTCCTGCCTCATGCTCTGCCACAGAGTCTTTAAAGGCTCGAAGCAGACTTCTTGCGCTGATTTGCCCAACAAATTTGCCATTCTGCTGTATCGGCATTCTTCGGTGGCCAGTATTTATCAAGCGCTGGGCCGCGTCCACGATATTGGAATTATTGTCCATGAAATCAATGTCACCGGAGTACATGAAATCGGCCACAACTCCGCCCCCCTGGCTGTAATAACCGGTATTAATGATGGCTTTCAGGCAATCCAGTTCTGAGATAACCCCGATCACCTCATTGTTCTCGTTAACGACCGTGCCACCGGATACCTTGCGCTCCAACAAGGTGTGAATGGCATCGAAAATGTCGGTATCCGCCGTGAATATCACGGGGTTTGGGGTGATGTAGTCATTTGACTCGAGCGATGTAAGCATTTTAGCCTCCTCGATTACGTCTTATTTTTTAGTTACAGGCAATACTGTAGCGCCCTAGCGCTCACCATGGCTATTAAGGAACCACGCCCAGCGGATATCGTCAAGCGAAAAGTTGTTTGAGTGCCACAGAAAACCAGCATCGATCCCCAACAAAAAACGCACCACCTGCAGGGTGATGCGTTTTGAAAAAGCTAGTGGTTGAGTAAATCAGGCGTTTTCCAAGGTTAGATAGACGAGTGTCTGATTAAGCAACTGGTACGCCACCTCGCCGAAAGTCATCGGACCGGTAAGTTTACCTGTCTTTTTACCTTCCAGTTCGGAGTAAAGGAAGTTGAGAATACAGTTACAAGAGAACGCTATGTTTCCGTCATCTGAGACCGGTAAGGCTTTGTTAAATTCGCCTACATAATCTGCTACTGGTTTTGCAAAACGATATTCCACTCCGGGGAAAACTGGAGCGTATAAATTGACGATATCACCGGTTATTTCCTGAATACTGACATTGACCATAACACCTGAATAATCGGCCACCAGAGGCAGGCGCGTATCGATGTTATTTTCCTGGACGTAACTGGCCAAGTTCCAGTCAGCACCATCAATCTTACAGTCTCGAGCCGAGAAACCATTCTCAGGGAAGGTAATTGCTCCGCCTTCGCCCTGGGCAAATAGATTGACTGTTTTAATATGTGCTACCTGATGCTCCGGCAAGGGAACATGTATTGCCGCTCCCTGATGATCGCTCAGCAAGCCTCCAGCCGGACCAAAACCCACCTTCGGGCTGCGAGAGCTAAGCTCATCCAGATGCACCCCAGCAATCCAACCAATAATGGGAGAAAAGTACATTTTTGGAAAATCTGGTGCATTTTGCGCATAGGACAAATGCACTTCAGAACTGGCAGGCAAAATCAGAATGGTGAAGCCATGCTCTGGGGATTCTTGTGCTACTCGAGATATTGTATTGGCATCGTACAACGTTAGCCTCGGCAAATTATTGGATGCCAAGCCGCTAATAACATTTACGTACAATTTGTCCTGATCGACTTTGCCACCGTCGTCCGTCATAAAATAGGGAATAGTCCCAGCTATCCAATTACCCGAAGGCAAGGATGCCAGCACGCGTTCGTCACCAGAGATTACCATGTAATCTCCTTGCGAAATCATCTTCACAACTTCTTCGCGGTCTAGTGCCGCACTGCTAAAAGTTACTGATCCTGCAGACATATCTTCTCCAATTCATTAAATGTGGGCTGACCAAAAATTATCTTAATGAAATATTAAACAGCTGCTATTTGCTTTAATAAAACGCCCATTTCCTCTCGCATAGATCTCCGATTCTGGCTAAGAAAGTCTCGAATTCTTTGGGCGGCCTCCAGTTTAATGACTGGATCCGGTTTTTTCATTACCTGAGCTCTCAATTTTGCCAACAGTAGTTTATAAGCAATATGATTACTCGGAACAAAAGTATCATCCTCAAGAATACGCTGCCAAACCTTGTGTTCTGGATCAGGCAAAGACAGTTTATTTTTTTGACGGATATCCATCGCGCGATTGAGTAAAAGCAACTCGGGTTTTAGTTGGCGATAGTTTTTACGAAAATAATCGCGAAGGGTTTCTATTGCCTCTATTTTCTCTTCCTTATTGTGCCCCTGCACAAACGCTGTTCTCTGCCGGGAAATAAGAAGGTTGAGAGGAATACTTTGCGAATTTAAACTTAACCGGCCACTTAATAAGTCCAACCAAACCGGACTCTTCAGTGCTGGCAGCACCAAACGTTGCTTGCTTTTTACCGCCCTGGCTCGCTGCTGCAGCCTCTCACTGGTAATTCCGCAAATCTGTTCAATTTCATGATCTAACTGGGATGCGTGCTCAATAAAAAACTGCCTTAACTCGACTTTAAGCGCTAGCATTTCATCGGGGCTATTTGTTTTCGACGCGGCCAGCTTTAATTTACTGACCAAAAACTTGAGGGGCAGCATGTTGGTACGCACGAATAATTGATCGCTCAGAATACTATCCCAGGCAGCATCAACTTCGGTGGGCAAATAAGCCAGGCCCCGCGAATCGGCAGCTGCTTTTTGTATATCCTCTAAAATAGTACTCATGGTACTGCCGTCGATTCGATACAATTCAGCAATCACGCCGGGGTCGGTTCCCTTAATTTGCGCTAGTGCCACCTGCTGACGAAGGTAATTCGAATAAGGCCTTAAGGGATCACCAAGAAATGCCTGCTGCCCAATCAAGCTACGACTGAGAAAAGCACCTTGTGTTACAGCGGACTTCGGCACTTGCGCTTTTACTACGCAGCTGTAACTACCAATACTCATGTAACGCCATCGACCAGCAACCAGCTCTTTGTTGCTAGTTTTTTTGTTGGCGTCAAAAAGCCCAAATAGGCGCTTTTTATCTTGGAGTTCAAGAGCCAGCTCAAAGACCTTTTGCTGCTCGTTGATGTCGAGAGATTTGATCGCCCATGGCGATTGAATTCCTAGAGCGAGTTCTAGGTTGTGAAGATCATTTCGTTCCATCCAGTACCCCTATAGTACAGACGTGAAATACAAAGCACTGCATCCAGCTAACACACGCCGCCTAGTAATATTACTGTAGCAGCAAATTTAAACCTGAATCGCAAAATCCCCATGCCGTTTATTATAATTTTGCCTTTTGCTAAACAGTGCCACCCCTCTCCAAGCCGCATAGAACCAGAATTTATATGTTAATGCAAACCCAAGAATCAAGCACGGCAATCATCTAGCGGCGCACAAAAGAAATGCCCGCCACTAGGAAGTAATAGGCGCAGCAATCGTCATTTTTCCAGCACTTTGTACCTTTTCGCTCTTAGTTCTTATCCTGAAAGCTCATGCACCAAAAGTACACACTTAAGTGCTACACAAAAAACAAAACAATAAGAATTTAGATTTACGCCCGACAGCGCATTCACAGAAGTATTCATTAGTTATAGTATCGACATTTTTTACACAATCTCACAAAAAGCTTTACGAGTTAACATTAATTGGCGCGCCAACCCCTCCACTGACATCTGTTTCTTTCACTTAATTAGGCTTTTTTTATATACACTAGTTATAGACGTCGTTTCAGTTTTATTAGCCTTACTCTGTTAACACGTTAACGTTAATAAAACGTGGCTTTAAAAAAAGTGTCGTTTTGTACCTTTAGTATTGTACGAACGGTTTGCTTATGAGGAGATGTATTACAATGGCTATCAAGTCTAAGTTGAATGTAGGAATCATTGGATCAGGGAAAGTAGGTACAGACCTACTCATTAAAGTCTTAAAGTCTGACTACATGGACTGCGGTCTGTTTGTTGGACGAAACCTTCAGTCTGAAGGGATGCAAAAAGCAATGTCTTTGGGGGTAATAGTGTCGGATCAGAGTATCGATGCTTTTAAACTCAGCCGAGACACTTTCGATCTTGTTTTCGATGCAACCACAGCAGAGCACCACCGCAGCCACGCAGAGTACTTCCGGCGAGCGAATATTAAAGCAATAGATCTTACTCCCGCGAAAGTTGGACGATATTGTGTACCCACTATAGATGCTGATGTTGTTACAAATGAACAAAATATCAATATGGTGACTTGCGGCGGCCAAGCCTCCATACCGGTGATCCATACCTTGTCTAAGGTCTACCCTCACATCCACCAGGTAAACGTACAGTCTCGCGTCGCTGAAGATTCAATCGGGCCTGGTACCCTGGCAAACATTGATGATTATTACTCCAGCACCGCGTCAGCCATTTCTGCGTACTCCTGCATTCAAAATGTAAATGTGGATCTACAAGTTGAAAAAAGCGTATGGAAGCCGGACATGCTAACCATCATCCGCGCCTATACCAACGAAACAGACCTTAACAAGCTTTATGAACCTCTCCAGCAAAGACTGGCGCAGGTGCGTAAAAAAGTACCGGGTTACAATATTGTCGGAACCCCAATATACAAAGACGGAGCTGTAGAGGTGGTTATCAGTGTTCGTGGCCAGGGTGACTGGGTACCCGCTCACGCAGGGAACCTGGATATAATCAATTGCGCAGCCCTTGCTATAGCGGAGCGCTACGCGCAACACCTGGGCGTCAGACCGGAACTGGTAGAGGCCGAGCACGCTGGTGCTTTGGGTTCACTCTTGGGTATGTTTGGTAAAGGCACCAAGGGCATGCCGGAAACCGCATAGTAGTTTCAACCATCTAAATTCAAACTCTGTTCAATTTGGGCTCCGCACTCGAGCCCACCTTCATTTCACGCACCCACCGATACAGTCACTCCACATTCAAAACTCATTGATGAGGAACTGGCATGGATTCAAATGCCACAGAAAGCCCGGCTTGCAAGCCTGTGACTGCAAACGCTGCTAGCGAGACACACCTTCCCGCTTTAACTGGGATCCGTTTTTTTGCCGTCTTCCATATTTTTATGTTCCACCTGTGGGTGCTCTACAACATGGATAAGGAGGAGACCTTTGCTACCTTAATGGAAGGCTTTCGCTTCTTACCGGAGCCGGTACTTACTCTGTTCAGCAATGGCTGGATGTCCACCAGCTTCTTTTTTATTCTCTCTGGATTTATTCTCAGTTATCTCTATTGGGGGGAAGACGGCGAGCTGCATGGCTCAAAAATGCGTTTTTGGCGAAAACGGCTAGCAAGAATTTACCCCATTCACCTAATTGTGATGCTGCTAACCTTTCCCATGCTGTACGGCTATTTCTCGGAATTTCGCAGCCCATTGGAATTACTCTCCAGTGGCCTGGCAACGGTATTTCTAGTGCAGGCATGGTACCCACCCTGGGTACCCGATTGGAATTGGCCGGTGTGGACAATTTCCGCCCTTGTGTTTCTATACTTAATAATGCCCTGGCTAATGAGGAACCTGGCTAAACTCAGTAAGCAACAAATGCTTATTTTGATGCTAGCGCTGCCGTTTATCTCACTTATTCCCACCGCTGTTTACGCTATTTATTTTCCTGCTGGCAGTACGCCTGAGCAAAACTGGCAAATATTTATTGGCTCTACACCTTTGTTTTGGGTTCCTCAGTTCGCAGCGGGAATGCTATTGGCCCGCTACCTGGGAATCAGCCGCTTTAACCCTGGCTGGAGACCACATTATAGAAAAACCCTGGCACGCGGAGACCTTGCCTTTGCAGCGGTGCTTATTATTGCTGTTTTACCAGGAATTGAAGAGCCATTAAAATATTTTCTAAGACACGGCTTGATGATGCCCCTTTATATGCTGATTATTATCGACCTTGCTCGCGGCCACGGTATTGTTGCAAAGATATTTTCTCTGCCCGGAACCGGGTTTTTAGGGGAAACCGCCTTTTCCATGTTTATCTGGCAAAATATGGTAATGGTATTTTGCTGGATGTCAGTGAACATTGCAGCCGGTACAGGCGTTCATCAGGTGTGGGCTGCACCACTTGGCTTGTGTCTGCTTGCCATGGCCAGCACCTATCTCATAGAGAAGCCACTGGCGAGAAAATTGCGATAACCCCAATTAGCCTCATTCACAACTGGCTTAAAGGGCTTATGCTTATGCCTGGTGATTATTAGAAGCGTATCTCCAGTAAACGAACATCGAACAACAGCAGCGCATTGGGGCCAATTTTGTTACTGGCCCCTCTTTTCCCCCAGGCCAGCTCTGGCGGTATAACAAATTCGTAGCGGGCACCAACACACATCAGCATCAAGCCTTCTTGTAAACCCGCAATGGCCTCCTTCATGGTAAACACATCCGGCATACCCAGTTTATAAGTGTCCGCAATCACTTTGCCATCAAAGTTCAGAATTCGCTGGTTCACCACTACGGTGTCTTGCTCGCAAGGTGCTACGCCTTCGCCTTGCTCCAGAAGCCGATACAATAAGCCGGTAGAACTTATGCTAACCCCTTCTTTTTGACGGTAATCCTGATAAAACTTTTCACTTGCCTTACGGTTCTGGCCCGCAGAGCCCTTATTAAATTTTTTGTCTGCCACGATTAGATAACCAGTTGCTATTACATATCCAGAAAAACAGCTTAAACATCGCAGAGCAGCAAAACAACATCTCACCCTTAAATGCTGTGCTATGTTTATTACGCAAGCTATTTATTTCCAAGCCATTCCCACTTAAAGAGAAGCATCTGATGCATTGCGTTAGCCGTTTTTTATTCTGTGTTTCATGCATACTGCTATACAACCAGGCCCTCGCCGAAACCCTTATAGTAAAACATTACCCTTTTATCAATGCGCAAGAACAATACATGCACGGCTTGCTGGAGCTAGCGCTCAGTTACAGCGATAAAGAAATAGTTTATCAAGAGGACAGCTCCAGAAGTTTCACGCAAACAAGCCATGATGAGCTTGTGAAAGCACTTAACAAGGATGAAATATCACTAATGTGGTCTGGCACCTCCAGGGAACTTGAACAAGCGCTGCAACCCATTCGCATCCCTCTTTATAAGGGCCTGCTAGGTCTCAGGTTGCTACTTATCAACAGCGACGGAGAAAAAGCTTTCAAGCAGGTAAGTGACATTGATTCGCTAAAAGGCATTCGCTTTGGCCAGGGCGATTCCTGGCCCGACACAAAAATACTGCAGCATGCAAAATTGAATGTGGTGACCTCTCCCTCTTATTCAGCACTGTTCGACATGCTTGCTGAAAAGCAATTCGATGCTTTTCCCCGCGGCTTACAGGAGCCATGGGCCGAGATTAAAGCTCACCCCGATAAAGCTCTCTCCGTAGAAAGCGACATACTACTTGTGTACAAGTTGCCGTCGTATTTTTTTGTCAGCAAAGAAAATACGCTGCTGGCACAAGAGCTGGAGCAAGGCCTGGAAGCAGCTATCGCGGATTTAAATTTCGATGATTATTTCTTTTACAGCAAGCAGGTGAGCGAAGCCATTGAGCAGTCGCAGGCGGTGGGGAGAATTGTTGTGGCTATCGACAACCCCTACCTGCCACAAGAGACGCCTCTCAGCAGGAAGGAGTTATGGCTGGATGTTGCAGACCTCTAGTGGCAACATCCTCCTATAGGTGCGGCAACTGGTAGCGGTCAAGCACCTCAGTCAGTATTTCACTGATTTCATTGCGTAACTCATAGTGCCGCTGCTTGGCTTTTCGCCAGTCACCAGCAGTAATGGCCTCAAATACCTCAGCATAACCGCTGGTAGAACTCACCGGCTTGGGCCTAAGCTTTAAGGTAATTTTACGGGCACGATAAGCCTGCGCTCGGACATTATCCACCTGTACCGCCAGCCGTTTATTACCCGCCAAAGACACCAGCAGACGGTGGAATTTTTCTTCCGCTTCTGCCCAACTGTCAATATCGTCTACATCCAACGCCGAGTACATTTCTTCAACCGAATCCTCCATTGGCTGAAGAACATCGCTACTGGGCTTCTTTTTACATAGAAGCTCCACAGCCATGCACTCAAGCCCAGTGAGAACCTGATTGATCTCAATAATATCTCCGGCAACCAGTGGCAGTACGCGCATTCCCCTACGCGGAATTAATTCAATTAATTTTTCCGCTTCCAAGCGAATAAGCGCTTCTCGCACAGGCGTGCGGCTAACACCTAGATTTTTCGCTATTTCTGGCTCCAAAGCCTGGTAGCCAGGGGGAAATTCATTATTGAGAATATTGTTTTTTAGTTGTCGATAAGCCTGCTCAACACGTGAGAGACTTGAGCCTTGTTCTTCAAATAATTCGCTCATAAATATTGTCGTTATACGAATAACTGACGACTGCGCTTCATTTCCGTGGAGCCGTTGCGCCGGAACTTAGTGTCCTGTAATTGTCGCGAATTGTAACACTCGATTTTATTTCTTGTAGAGCTATGTCGAAAAAGTTTTCAAATATTCAATGGGAGATTTCACAAAGCCCTACTTTCGTAGCAAATACTTAGCACCTAATCCAACATAGCGTACGCTTTCATAGTGTGATTAATTAGTAAGAAATCCTTAAGAACACGTTTCAGTGTATTATTGCCTTTTTTGGCGCACAAATGATTAACTCATCCTGGGTGCAAGACTAGGGGTAAAAAAATTAACTCAAAACACACCAACAGTGCCTTGATATTAACCTCCATAGAGACCCAGCCCCTAGGAATATGCTTTAATTGTAAGGTTGTGAAGTTGGAAAAGTTAAATGAAACCAATTAAGTCCAAGGCTCAGATACGCGCTGAAATAGACGAGCAAATTAATAGCTATCTTTCAGCCGGTGGCGAAGTGAAGCAGGTAGCCAAAGGTATTAGTGGTCACACAGATAATTCGAATCTCTTTTCCAGTCCCACCAGTTTTCAACCAAAGCAGCAAAGGACGCCAGTAACAGGGCTTATCCAGCAGGTTGAGGAAAGGCGTAAGAGTAAAACTACCTCATCAATGAAACGCCAACCCCGTCCTCACAAGAAACTCATAACTGACGACTTTGGCGAGCCTTTGCGCTGGGTATGGGTGGATAAGTGAAGGGGATAAGTAGATAGACCGTGCCCCACTGGCTTTTTTTAAACAGAACCCAAATGAGTACAGTATCCAGTATCTTGCCGCGGAAAAGCTGCACACAAGCCGCAGGGATGGCATTCGTAACTTGCCAGGTGTGAGCAGACCAGAGCAGAAAAAAAATTTTACGACAAAATGTATGTGGTAGACGCTGTGCTGATTTATCACTGCCGATGCAAGATGATCGCTATTACTGGCTTAGCGGAAGTCAATTCCCCCCCCCCTCTCCAGCCCCCTCACCGTTCGATAAGCAGTCTGACTATTTCGCCCCAAAGTCAACAGACGCCATGCCCCGTTGGGTATTGCACTGCTAAGCGCTTTATAGACATTTTTGATATTGTAGTACTGCTAAAGGACATAAAACAAAACGCCCGGTTAAAAGCTATGGTACTGCTCAAGCAAAAGCAGGCTAGCCGTGCAGCTACTGACTACGTCAGAATTTGAGGAAATACTAAAAATTGGCAAAGCTTAAATAAGCCCGTGATTAATGGCCACCAGGTAGCTGATTAGGGTAATTACACCCAGCGCGATAAAAATCACCAAAAGCAGCCGTAATGGCTTAAAGCTCCTTCTTTCAACTGCATTCACCTTGGTGGATAGAAACTCGTCGACTTTTTTCTGATCTTCTGGAAATAACTCAGGCATGATAACTATTCGATTTTTATTTGATTAAAGTTTAATGTACAACGATACAGTTATACCTAAAACCAGTCATCTTGCATAGACATCATAGTCGCCGCACCTGATCGTATTTTTTTCGCCAAAACATCAAGCTCAGGTAGCAGCCGCTCCATATAGAATGCCGCCAGCAGGCTCTTCTGCTGCGCCAGCTCCTTATCTTCAATTGAGCCTGCAGCAACCGCAGCGCGCAACCACATATAGCCGTAACAGACATAGCCCAGTAAATCGAGGTAGTCCACTGCTGCAGCACCCAGTGTATTTTTGTCTTTTGCCGCGGCATCCAAAATGAACGTCGTCGTTTGCTGCGCGAGCGTCAGCGCCTCTTTTAAATTTTGTGCGAGCCTCTGTGTCTCACTTGTCACTGAGGACTCAATATAGCTTTCTATCTCGTCAGCCAGTAAAAGCAGCAAGGCTCCTTTGCAGGCAAAGGTTTTTCGACCAATAAGATCCATTGCCTGAATGCCATTAGTGCCCTCGTAAATTTGGGTGATGCGAATATCCCGAACGTGCTGCTCCTGGCCCCACTCACGAATAAAACCATGACCACCGAATACCTGCTGCCCCAGCACGGCAGCGTCAAAAGCTCTATCCGTTAAAAACGCTTTGGCAATGGGGGTAAGTAGCGCAACCATATTTTCCGCCAGCGTTTTTTCTTCCTCGTTCTTACTGAATTTTGCAGCATCCAGCCATTGGGCAACATAGATATAAAATGCTCTTCCCGCTTCGTTTAGCGCACGCATGGTCAATAGCATGCGTCGTACATCGGCGTGAACCAGTATGGGGTCTGCTGGTTTTTGTGGGTATTTCGGCCCGTCAATACTACGACTCTGCAAACGCTCGCGAGCGTATTCGGCAGCATTTTGATAAGAAGCCTCCGCCGCACCAACTCCCTGAATGCCCACCACCAGCCGCTCGTAATTCATCATGGTGAACATTGCCTGCAAACCTTTGTGCGCTTCACCAACCAACCAGCCCTGCGCCTGATCGAAATTCATCACACAGGTTGCCGAAGCTTTAATGCCCATTTTTTTCTCGATTGAACCACAGTGCACGGCATTGCGCTCACCCAGCTCGCCCCCGGCATTGGGGATAAATTTGGGCACCAGAAACATGGAAATACCACGCGACCCCTCAGGTGCATCCGGCAATTTCGCCAATACCAGATGCACAATATTTTCGGCCATATCATGCTCGCCCCAGGTAATAAAAATCTTGGTGCCGCTAATGCTGTAGCTACCGTCCTGATTGGGCTCTGCGTTGGTCCTGATTAGCCCTAAATCCGTACCGGCATGGGGCTCAGTTAAATCCATCGCCCCAGCCCACTGACCGCTATACATTTTTGGCAGGTAGCGATTTTTGAGCTCGTCACTGGCGTGGGCGTCGATCGCCAGACAGGCACCGGAGGTTAACATTGGCGCCAACCCAAAACTCATACAGCCGCCCTGTACCATTTCTTCCACGGTGGAAACCAGACTCTTGGGCATTCCCATGCCACCGTAATCCACATTGCCACTCAAGGCTCCCCAACCACCGTCGCAAAACAATTGATAGGCTTGCTTAAAACCTTCCGGGCTACTTACCTGCCCGTCCACAAACTTGCAGCCAGCCTCGTCGGCTTCACGGTTAAGCGGCGCAATGGCTTCCTGCACCAGTTTCGCAGCTTCCTCTAATATTGCATCCGCTGTAGTGGAATCCACCTCATCCAGACCGAGCTTCTGCCAGCCTTGCGGGGCATTCAACTGATGATAAAGAACAAATTGCATATCTTTGAGTGGCACACGGTAGGCAGCCATGATGTTTTCTCGCTAGTTGTTATCCAGTACATGCTGTCTATTAAAAATAGGTAGTAGGCAGCACAAGATCCAGTCCTTATTTTTACGTAAAGGTGGGCGCTAGGTATCAAGCACGACTAAGAATGGATGTATTGCCTGGCGTATTGGGTGGGAACGGTGTCAAGCCAGCTGGTCAAGAATGGAACCTGGCGAACGAGAGCTGAGGCTGGTATTGGCAATTCCCTGGCTGAGCCTTGAACTAATCAGGGAATCCGCTGTGCGCACAAAATCTAAGGCGGATTCTCGTTCTTTTTTTTCTGCACCCGTTTCATCCGGTTTTGCCGCTTCAGAGGAGAACTGTGGATCTGGTGCAGTTGTATCCGAGACGTCCTGCTCTGCTTGCTGCTCTTCGCTTTTTTCGAGAGAAAGCTCTCTTCGAGCCTCGCTTTCAAGCCTGGACGCTTCTGCGGCTACGCTGCGGTCCTGTGGCGACGGCTCGGCAGGCGCCAGAGCAGCGCGCTTTACAATCTGTGCTTTAACGATGGTTTCTTGAGGCGTTGCTTCCTTGCCCACATCAATTGGAACTTCTCCACCAACGGCGTAACGCACGCCATCGGGCCCGCGCTCATACTGGAAGCTCGCTGCACCAGCGTATTGCCCCCCCACTGCGGCGTGAGCCTGCTCGTGAGCCCGCACTTCGCGGTCCCGTGCGGCAAGCTCCTGAATCTCCTGCCGCTCTTGTTCCAAGCGACGCTGCTCAAGCGCCTGCTCTTGTTGGGATTCCGCCGTTACAGCGCCTTCCTCAGGGGCTTCGCCCGGGGACAAATTCTGCTCAAGGGTATTGTTGCCTGCTAAATCGGAGCTACCCGGTTCACGGGTGCCAAACTGCTGGCGCCCAATGGATGACAGCTGCTCAACAGGTTTGAGAGGGGAGTTCCTGGAGGCACTATTCTCCAGACCCACCGGCTGCTGGCCGACGGATTGAAAGCTGGCGATAAGGTTCGCCGCATTGCTTGGCAGGTTACTGCTAATCACGCTGCTGCTCACAGTTAAGGCACAGCGCGACGACGCCTAGTTAGAGTGGGCGTTGCCTGTGGTGCCTGTGGTGCTCTTGAAACTCTTTTTCTTTAATAGGAATCAACTGCGCCTTTGGCTGCTCAGGCAGGCCAAGAACCCAGCGTATAAAAGTCATAACTGCTTCAGGATTCAACATCAATCAAACTCCCGAGGGCGTCATCCGCCACGGATATTAGTTTTGCAGAGGCGGTAAACACTTGTTCCTGCCTGCGCATTTCAATCAGTGGCTCTACTATCTCACCACCTGAGTCACTTTCTACTGAACGCTCCACCGGAGACAAGGGCACATTTGTGGGCTGTGGTTGTTGATCCACCGCCTGAGTGGCCGGGTCTTCACGCACATTGGCTCTGGCAATATCCTCGGCAGACTTCAGCATTTCGCGCTGACTGCTCTGCATACCTCGCAGACCTTCGCTCATTACTGAATTGATCATCACCGACCCTCCCGCACGTAGAACGCACAAAAATCATACTTACGCCTGAAGTTTAAGCAAGTTTACGAACAAATAACAGACAAATTGGCGCATAAATAAGACCGATTAGTCTTAACAATAGACGTATTTGGGGGTTTTGTTTATATCCCAAGAAGCTGTAAATCCAGGTAAGCCGCTACAGATTCAGGTGTGGGAGATGTCAGCCATGGTACAAAGCCCAGATGCGGAAAAGGCAGCAGGTGCTTGAGGGCATTAAGGTTTTCCTCCACGACAAACATGTTTGGCTCCACCTGAGTAGCCACCCAAGCAGCAATACTCAAACCATCCCGCTGGATAGCTTCAGCGGTGAGAAGGGCATGGTTCAGGCAGCCTAACTTCATGCCTACCACCAATATCACAGGAAGGCCCAGCGCTTTCACGAGGTCCGCCATGGTCTGCGCGGGGTTCAGGGGTACGCGCCACCCACCTGCGCCCTCGATAACGCAAAACTGCGGTCGAGCGGTAAGGGCTCCGCGAATATAGCCTTCGAGGGTATCGACCTTCAGACGTTTGCCTTCTTGCGCTGCCGCGATATGAGGCGCCATGGGCTGCTGCAAGAGAACGGGATTAACCTGCTCATAGTCAAGCAATATGGATGAGTATTTCTGCAATAGCACCGCGTCTTCATTGCAAAAACCTGCTTCGGTAATTTCAGCACCCGCCGCAAGCGGTTTTAGACCTAGGGTTTGCAAGCCAGACTGATTTGCTTTGCAAAGAAGGGAGGCTGCAATGAGGGTTTTTCCCGCGTCAGTATCGGTGCCGGTAATAAAATAGTTGTTGCTCATGGGGCTGCACGTTACCTAGGGGCTGACACGAAATCAAGCAGTGATATTGCTGTCATTTATTTATAAATTAACCGAAAGCATAGAACTCAAGGCATACACAAATCGCCGAAAAAACATTGAGTAAACCTCAAAAAAAACCACTCAAAAGAGTGGTTTTTTACATGCTGTAGCGCTGTTTACTCTTTTAGCTGTCGGCTAAACCCGGCTTTTTCAGGTAAATATAATATACCTCATACCTTGCAGGTAAACCCCGATCCGGGTCGAGCCAGGCATTGTAGGCCTGCTCCAACTTGGCAAAGGTTCTGCGGCCCATTAAACCCTGCTGCCTACCGTCGTTTACAGTATGCGCGCCAATGCCTTTCAGCTCCCGCATCAAATGCGTTACATCGTGGTAATACAACACAGGTGTTTCAGATTTATAAGCGACTATATTAAAACCAACTTGTTCGGCAATTTCTTTTATGCTTTCCAACTGCATAAATTGGTTAACATGTGCAAACTCGTCAAGCTCTTGCCAGGCAGAACGGAGTTCAAACAGAGTCTCCGGGCCCAGAGTCGAAAAGGCAAACCAACCGCCAGGTTTCAGCGCGCGATACATTTCGCTAAAAAGTTGCTGCGGGTTTTCACTCCACTGTACGGTTAAACTGGAAATACAGCCTTCGAAAGTATCATCCACAAAAGGTAGCGACTCCATATCACCAAGGTGCCATTGAATCTGGTCTGAGATACCTTCGTCTTCAAATTTCTGCTGGGCTTCTTCAAGCATGCCCTCTGCAATGTCGAGCGCATGCAAGCGGCCTGCAGGTTGAATAATTTCTGGAAAATGCTGAAGCAGCGTTTTTATGCAATAGCCTGTTCCGCAGCCCAGATCCAACACGGTTTGCCCAACTTCCTCCTGAGCACCCAGGCTAAATGTAACAAGGGAATCCACCACACGCTTCTGCAGCCGCGCTTGTGTATCGTAGTTTTTAGCTGCGCTGCTAAATGAATTAGCAATTCGCTTTTTACGCTGGCTCAAACGCGATGGCTGGTGCTGTAAAAATGAATTAATAGCAGCGGCAACTTTTCGAGCGTGACTCACATGTGGCGCGTGGCCGGCACCGGTGATAACTTCCACCCAGTGACTGGGGGCAAGGCGCTGAACCATTCGGCTGGCACCGTCGGGCACCAGAGCATCGCCTTTGCCAAATATATGTAAGCCAGGTTGCGCTATATTTCGCAAGGCCGTGCGGTTATCAATTTGATCAAGGTATTGCAGCGCCTCTAACCAGCTTTGGGCGTCCTCTTTGTTTTCAAAGTCGCGGTAATCTTGCAAGGCATCAGAGACTAAACGGCGGTCGCTATCGCCCATAGATTGCAAGGCAATAAATTTTTTCATCGCATCAACAGCATTGTCCTCAAAGCTCATGCAAAACTCTTCGAATGTTTGCCGTTCCATTGCGTGCTTCCAGGCTTTTTTGGTACTGAGAGGATCCATATCGTCTTTAACAAAACGCGGATTAGAGGCGATGGTAATGAGACGCCCTACTTTATCCGGGTGGCGACTCGCCAGTTGCGTGGCAATCATGCCGCCGAGGGACCAGCCTATCAGCGTGGTGTTAGCGGGTAGTTGTCTGGACAAGTGGAGCAGTAAAGATTCGCTATCTTCGGCCACGATATCGGAATTAAAGCCGAAGCCTGGCAGGTCAATAAAAACCATCTCCCGCACATCACCAATGGCTTCGAGCAAGGTGGGAAGAAATTCATTCCAAATACGACTGTCACAGCCCCATCCATGTAAAAAGACCAGCACGGATAAATCTGCCACAGGGTTAGAAGGTTGCACCGTTTTTTTTGCCAGGCGCACTACAGCTTTTTCGTTTTTATCGCTGCTTTCAGGCGCTAGCAGTTCTTCTGATTCAATCATGTTTTTATCCTTTCTCCATTTTTGCGGAGACTAATGCTGCGACAAGTTGATCCACCTGTTTCAGCGTGTGTTGCGCAGTAAGAGTTACCCGCAATCTGGCTGTGCCTTCCGGAACGGTAGGAGGCCGTATGGCACTCACCCAGAAGCCCAGCTGTGCCAAGCGTTGCGACATCTGTAATGCACGCTCGTCACTCCCCACCATCACCGGCTGTATCGGCGTGTTGGAATCCATTAATTCAAGCCCCAAATTCAGGCAGCTTTCGCGAAACCGCGCCACTAACTGCATCAAATGGGTGCGCTGCTGCCCCGCTTCTCTCACCAGGCGCAAACTGGCTCTGGTAGCAGCCGCCACAGCGGGAGGCAGTGCTGTGGTGTAGATGTAGGTGCGTGAAAACTGTATTAAACTTTCGATCAAGGTTTCACTGCCAGCAACGAATGCGCCAAATGTACCAAAGGCCTTGCCAAGCGTGCCAATCAAAATGGGTACCTGATGTTGATTCATCCCAAAGACATCCACAGTTCCGGCGCCTTTTTCACCCAAACAGCCAATGCCGTGAGCATCGTCCACCATCAACCAAGAATCATTCGCATCCGCAAGCTCGGCCATGGCGCCTAGCTTCGCTAAATCTCCATCCATGCTAAAAACGCCATCGGTGACAATTAATTTGTGCTTGTGGGTGCTGTTTTTAAGGCGCTGTTCCAGGTGCGCCATATCGCTGTGCTTGAATCGCTGCATATCCGCAGCAGTGAGTAGGCCACCATCAATGAGAGAAGCGTGATTTAGCTTATCTTCCAACACCAGGTCACCCTTGCCGGTAAGGGCATTGATCACCCCCATATTGGCCATGTAGCCTGTAGAAAACAGCAACACCCGCTCACGCCCTGTAAATTCAGCCAGCTCTTCTTCCAGATAATGGTGTTCTAAGGAATGGCCGTTAACCAGGTGAGAGGCACCACTGCCAACACCGTAGTTATCGGCGGCGTTTTTCATGGCCGTGATAAGAGCGGGATTATTGGCGAGACCGAGGTAGTCATTACTGCAAAAATTAACCAGCTGCCGGCCACCCACGTTAATAAGTGCAGCCTGTGGTGATTCCACAAGCTTGCGGGTGCGATACCGCAGCTGATTGCGTCTCTCTTGCAAGCGGGGCTGCAAGTACTGATCAAGATTCAAAAAATACTGCCTGGACTACTGCGCAGCGTTGTAGAAGAACTTGTCCATCTTGGCTTCCTTGAGTTGCTCAACCAGTACTTCTTCGCTTGCGCTTTCTTCTACTTTGTAGCTCTCTGGCTGAATTCCCAGGCGCTGAAATAACTGCATATCTTTGTTGGACTCGGGGTTTGGGGTAGTAAGCAGTTTTTCGCCGTAAAAAATGGAGTTTGCTCCAGCAAAAAATGCCAAAGCCTGCATCTGGTCATTCATTTCCTCCCGGCCTGCCGACAACCGGACATGGGAGGCGGGCATCATGATGCGCGCGACGGCAATGGTGCGAATAAATTCAAAAGGATCCAGATCGGCTTCTTCCGCCAGAGGGGTTCCTTCCACTTTTACCAGCATATTAATGGGCACACTTTCGGGGTGCTCCTTAAGGTTGGCCAGTTGCATTAACAACCCAACACGGTCGTCCTCTTTTTCCCCCATGCCGACAATGCCTCCGCTGCACACTTTCAGTCCAGCTTCGCGCACGCTATCCAGAGTATCGAGACGATCCTGATAGGTGCGAGTGGAGATAATGCATTGATAATACTCGGGAGAGGTATCCAGGTTGTGGTTGTAGTAATCCAAACCTGCATCTTTTAGCTCTACAGCCTGGTCGGATGAAAGCATGCCCAGGGTCATGCAGGTTTCCATACCCATTTCTTTCACGCCCTTAACCATATTGAGCACGTAAGGCATATCTTTAGCTTTCGGTGAGCGCCAGGCTGCGCCCATGCAGAAGCGTGTAGCGCCAGATTCTTTTGCTGCTTTGGCCTCTTCCAACACCTTCTCCACCGCCATCAGCTTTTCACGCTCCAGACCGGTGTCGTAGCGAGCGCTCTGCGGGCAGTAGGCGCAATCTTCGGGGCAGGCACCTGTTTTTATGGAACATAGGGTGCTCACCTGCACTTCGTTGGGATTAAAATGGCGGCGATGCACACATTGAGCCTCAAACAATAAATCGTTAAAAGGCAGCTCAAATAGCGCTTTTACTTCTGCGCGGGTCCAGTTGTGACGTAGAGTATCCACAGGAGCGTTCATGGTGTTCCTCAATAAGTAGCTATGGCGCGGACGATAATGACTGCGGGGGCGAGTTGTCAACCAAGAATGCATTTTAAGGTTTACTAGTAAAAAGCACCACAACCTGGATCAAACAGTGAGTATTAGCGCACTTTATCGGCATAGCCTAACCCTCTTACTGCCAAACCATTGCTTCCTTTGCGATGAACCCTGCAGTGAAAGCCTCTGTACACCGTGCCTGCAGGCACTGCCAGCATTGACAAGCTGCTGTTCCACGTGTGCGCTTCCACTGGCGAGTGATGGCCTGTGCGGGGAGTGCCAAAGGCAAAAACCCAGTTTTGATGGCTGTATCTGCCCTTATAGCTACCAGGAGCAAATACCCGCCCTTATCAATCAATTTAAGCACCAGCGGCATATAGCCCTTGGCAAGTTGCTGGCACAAACACTGGCAGTCAAACTGCGCGCAACTCAGGCAGCAGATGAGCTCGCAAGCAGCGTGCTTGTGCCAGTACCCATGCATTGGCGAGGCTTACTAAGCCGGGGATTTAATCAGGCGGAAGTCATAGCGCAGGAACTGAGTAAGCGACTAAACCTGCCGCTGGCAAGAGCAATCAGAAAGAAAGCCAACACACGCCACCAACAAAACCTCAAGCGAAAGCAGCGGCTCAATAACAGCCGTAATTTATTCGTCGCACGCACAGAAACGGCAAAAAAACGCATCCTTCTGGTGGACGATGTAATGACCACAGGAGCAACCGCAGAGGCCATCAGTGCAGTGCTGAAGCAAGCCGGGGCCGAACAGGTTATCGTCGTTGCATTAGCACGCACACCCAAAAATCGCTAGGGCCTCACGGGCAGCTGCAACACTAGTTCCAGCTTTGCAAAATTGCGGAACTGGGCTACAGGGTCAATAATGAATAGATAACCGATGTAATTCAGGCCCTTTAGATGGACGTAGACTTTCCCGCGCAGACTGGCTACAAAGCAACACTAGCGGATATTTGCGCAGCGTTTCTGGTGATTATTTCTCTGGCGGTTTTACTTGGCTGGGTATTTCAGTTTCGGCTGCTCACCACCTTCTCTACCTTTACTACCTACCCCAGTATGCAGGCGAACACAGCCGTTGGCATTATGATGCTGGGCATGGGCCTGTTTGCACTCACCCGCAAACAACCACCCTTGCTAATATTCAGTACGATAACCTGCCTGCTGTTTGCGTGTGCAACGCTGATTCAATATGCATCCAATACAGACTTAGGTATAGACGATCTCTTCCTCAAAGATAACTGGTCGCAGCACAACCCAGGGCGCATGGCCCCAATTACAGCCATAAATCTAGCCTTTTGCGCTGGCCTTTTACTTAGCCATCGCTACTTAGCCAAAAAAATCCCTCTGCTACTCGATGTACTCTTACTGCTATTTTTTATGGAGGTATTACTTGCGCTTAATGTTTATTTAATTGATGCAAGAGCACTATTGGGTTCCTACTACTTCTCTGGTTATAGCCTCCCCACCAACCTCTGTTTCGTGTTGTTTATAGTGGGGCTTGTCTCTGCAAGCGAAACGGGCATGCACTCGTTATTTACCACGAACAGCTCTTTTCGTATGCACGCTCTATCACTCATTGGCCTCGTGCTGCTGTTCAGTATTGTGGTATCGGCGTTAGGCACAACACAAAGCCCACAGACAATTTTTACGAACGCTGTTTTTAGCAGCCTTGCCTGCTGCCTGGCCATCTACCTTATGGGCAACATGAGCCAAAAAAACATTCTAGCTGATAAGGATGCAGCAAAAACCGAAACAGGCGAGCAGGCCATTAAGCACGATTTTCAAAGAGCAGTTTTGCGCATTCTTAATTCCAGTGAAGACGCAATGCTACTGGCAGACGAACGCCGCCGAATTTTATGTGCAAACAAGGGCGCTACGCGAATATTTGGATGGAGTCTGGATGAACTGAAGAATATGAAGCTGGAAACACTTGTGCCAAAACGGTATCAGTCTGTTGACATAGGTATTTTTCATCAGTTTACCCTCTCCAACGAAGCCGGCTTGCGCTTTGGAGAGCGAGCGAAAAGCCTCGGCCTTACAAAGCGCGGAGTAGAGAGGCCCATATCAATTACCCTGTATAAGTGTGAAAAAATTTCTGAATCCGGTGACATTGAATCACTGCAGGAAAATAACGATACAAGCAACGAAGCCAGAATAGATTCTGGAGTACCTCCATTGGAGGACGGATCAAAAATCTATACACTGATATTTATACGCGAATTAAGTGGCCTTGAAACAGCGATGGCAGAACTCAACCAGAACAGCACCATTGATCGCCTAACCGGTTTGTCCAGCCACGAAGAATTCGTGCGCTATTGCACGGATGTGGAAAATCAATCTACTCGCAGGGATGATAAATTTATCAGCATCATGTTTATCGATTTAGACAGTTTCAAAGTTATTAACGAAAAGTTTGGTCGTGATTTTGGCGACCATGTACTGCTGAACGTTGCCACTACACTCAAAAGCAAGCTTCGCTCCAGTGACAAATTGTTCCGCTATGGTGCCGACGAATTTTTACTCATAAGCGAAAGCCACTCCGAAGAACAAGCGGACCTCATGGCAGAAAGAATACGCACCAGCGTAAAAGTCTCACCCACCAAATTGAGCGACACCAACGTCTACATTACCTGCTCCATTGCCCTGAGCTGCACCCAAAGTGTTCGAGTAGGCCTGCAAGAGAAAACCGAACAACTTCGCACGGAAATTCACAGCCGATCGAATACACATAAAGACTGTGTTATCAATGTAAAGTGGTAGTAGTGCTATACTCCGCGCCTATCCCTTATAAGTGCGACGTACTCCTGTGGAAACAGCTCCCTTTCACGACCTCAGCCCAGACAGGGTTATTGATGCAATTGAGCAGCTTGGCTACCTTTCCGACCTCCGCGTTTTCCCTCTGAACAGCTACGAAAACCGTGTGTACCAATTTGGACTGGAGGACAAAGAACCCATTATCGCCAAATTTTATCGCCCCAATCGTTGGAGCGATGAACAAATATTTGAGGAGCACAGTTTCTCTCTGGCTCTTGCCGAGCTAGAAATACCTGTTGTGCCGCCACTGCAAAACGACAAGGGCGAGACCCTGTTTCATTTTGAAGGCCATCGTATTGCGCTCTACCCCCGCCGCGGCGGTCACGCGCCGGATCTCACCAACCTGGAAACACTGTTTCGCCTTGGCCAACATATCGGCCGCATACACGCGCTTGGCAAAGTACAAAAATTTGAACATCGCCCGGAACTCAGCCTGCAAAGTTATGCCATCGATAGCCGGGAATATTTGCTAGCCAATGATTTTATTCCCGCTACCTTACTCCCGGCTTACCAGAGCCTGTCGCAACACCTCATTGAAAAAATGACAGTGATTTTAGAGTCGAACAACTACACGTCCATTCGACTCCACGGAGATTGCCACCCCGGCAATATTCTTGAAAGGCAAGACTCGCTCTACCTGGTAGACCTGGACGATGCGCGCAATGGGCCAGCCATTCAGGACATTTGGATGATGCTTTCCGGTGAGCGTGAACAAAAAACAGCACAGCTCATGGAAATTATCGAGGGCTATGAAGAGTTCTGTGAATTTGATGTGCGAGAATTGCCCCTAATAGAAACCATGCGTACGCTGCGCTTAATGCATTACGCTGCATGGTTGGCAAAACGCTGGCACGACCCGGCCTTTCCGCAGGCGTTCCCCTGGTTTAATACCGAAAAATACTGGTCTGAGCACATTCTCGAATTACGTGAACAAATGGCCACATTGGATGAAGCGCCACTGAAGCTTATCCCTTAGGCATAAGTCAATGGGCTATTTATATAAACGCTGCTCGCCCCAGCGAATCTCCATGGCTCTGCGCTCCGCTTTCTTAAGGCCCTTCACAACCAAACCATAAGATTTATCCACCATGCGCTCAATTTCAGCCGCGGGAATGGAACCATCCAATAGCACGGAATTCCAATGAACTTTATTCATGTGATAACCCGGTATTACGGCCTCAAACACATCGCGCAACATCAGCGCTTCTTGCGGGTCGCACTTTAAATTAACTTGCGCGACATTTTCCTGCCCCTTCCACTCTGTATGGCCAATAAGCGCGAACATTTTCCCTGCCACTTTGAATACCTGCGCCTGCGGCCCAAAAGGGTAATCTTCACTCACTTCGGGTAAAGACAGGGCATAAGCAATAAGTGTATTTTCATCCATTTAGAATCGTCCTCAATAATTTACTAGCTTCACTCAAGATGCAAAGTTCCCGTGCTAATGTTAAAGTTGCCAGCGAAACTCGCTTCATTTCTTCAACACAACGCCACAAACCTTTAATTCAAGATTCTACTATGAAAGCACTGTCAGACATCGGCCTGGTTGGCCTTGCCGTAATGGGCGAAAACCTGATTTTAAATATGGCCAGCAAAGGCTTCACTGTAACCGCTTACAATCGCACCACCTCAAAGGTCGACAATTTTCTCGCTGGGCGAGCCTCCGGTAAAAGTATTCGTGGCGCCCACTCTGTAGAAGAGCTGGTGCAGTCCCTGGAGCGGCCTCGCAAAATCATGATTATGGTTAAAGCGGGCGCGCCGGTGGATGCGTTTATCGAACAGCTTATTCCTCACCTGGACGCCGGTGACATCATCATTGATGGCGGTAATACTCACTTTCCAGATACCAATCGCAGAGTTGAATTATGCGAAAGCAAGGGTCTGCTTTATGTTGGCGCAGGCGTGAGCGGCGGGGAGGAAGGTGCACTTACCGGTCCGTCGATTATGCCCGGCGGCTCGGAGGCTGCGTGGGAACATGTAAAACCTATCTTTCAAGGCATTGCTGCCAAAGTGGATGACGGCACCCCCTGCTGTGACTGGGTGGGTGAAAACGGTGCTGGCCACTTTGTGAAAATGGTTCACAACGGTATCGAGTACGGCGATATGCAGCTTATCTGCGAAGCGTATCAGGTAATGAAAGACCTGCTCGGCATGAGCGCAGATGAAATGCACGAAGTATTTGCCCAGTGGAACGATGGCGAACTGGATAGCTACCTGGTGGAAATTACTCGCGACATTCTCAAAACCAAGGACGAAGATGGCGAGCCGCTGGTAGACAAAATTCTCGATACTGCAGGCCAAAAAGGCACCGGCAAATGGACGGGGGTAGCAGCACTGGAAATGGGTGTACCTCTTACCTTAATCGGCGAAGCCGTCTTCTCTCGCTGCCTCTCAGCACAAAAAGAAGAGCGCGTGGAGGCAAGCAAAGTACTCAACGGCCCCGCACTAAATTTTAAAGGTGACAAAAAGGCCTTTATCGAAGATTTACGCAATGCGCTTTTCGCATCAAAAATCGTATCTTACGCGCAGGGCTATGTATTAATGCGCGAAGCTGCCAACGAATATGGCTGGAAGTTAAATAACGGCGGCATTGCCTTGATGTGGCGTGGCGGCTGCATTATTCGTTCAGCATTTCTATCCAATATCAAAGACGCCTTTGACAAGAATCCAGCGCTCACAAACTTGCTGCTCGACCCCTACTTCGAGCAGCGGGTGGAAGCGGCGCAAAACGGCTGGCGCAATGTAGTTGCCACCGCCGTGCTAAACGGAATACCCACACCCACCTTGAGTTCTGCATTGGCTTATTTCGACGGCTATCGCAGCGCGCGTTTGCCAGCTAACCTGCTGCAGGCACAACGTGATTTCTTTGGTGCACACACCTACGAGCGCATCGACAGCCCCAGAGGTGAATTCTTCCACACCAACTGGACAGGCAGAGGTGGTGATACCGCCTCCTCCACCTACAACGCATAAACGCTACCTCACGCTAAATTTACTAGTGCTCCCGCTCTGCGGGAGCCTCGCCTCCTTACATAAGGCCATACTTATTTATCAACTTCCATCCGGGTTGGATTAAAACTTGCTCAAGCCTTTAGTCGTATGTCGATTACAAATTAAGCCCATTGGCGAAAGTACAATCAAATACCGCAAAATAAAAAGGCCAGAACATGTCAAAACCCCCAATAAAAGGTGCCCTAGCGCTTATAGCCTGCGGGATAGCAGTACGCAGCCTTTTAGTGACCGCTTCCCTGAGCCTGCTGTCATCAGGCTGTTTCGCGCTGGGCCTGGGAGACATTAAGCACTCCAGCTATCTAGGAGAAACACTCGAAGCCCGTATAAACCTGATAAATATTCCAACAGAACTGAGTGCAGAGAACTTAAGGCTTCGGCATCTATCGGACGACGAAGCCCAAGCCCTGGGTGTCGATATAGTTGCCAGGTGGAATCGGCTGGAGTTTGACGTGGACACCAGCCGCGATACTTACCAGATCACCGTTGCTTCACGAAAACCCATTCGTGAACCCTTTCTCAATATTTTGCTTGAGCTGGAATGGCCCAAGGGCAAGCTGTATAAGGAATACACAATATTCTTTGATCCGGCCCCACTATCCCGCCAGGCAGACAAAATCAGCAAACATGACAGAGTAGGCAACCCAAGCACGACCAAAGTCTCCAAGCGAGCCACGAAAAGCTCTCACGGCAACGTCGACAAAACTTACACAGTGGCGCCAGGGGACACCCTAAGCAGCATTGCCAAACGAACAAACACACAGGCAAGAGGCGCAGAAAGCCGCTGGGCAGAACAAATTTTTAACAACAATCCACATGCCTTCATCAATAACAATCGCCACCTGCTACTGGCCGGCGTCGACCTTCAACTGCCCAAGGCGCTAGCACCAGGAAGCGCAAGGCCAGAACCGCACAAAGGCCGCTTAACTCTTGTTGCTCAAACACCGGAGCAAGTGCACGCCAATCCTGTGAAGGCACGGGTTCACGCCAATCAGCTACAAATTGACAAGCTGGTGGCAGAGAATCGCGACTTAAAAGACCGCTTGTACACATTGGAAAACGCTCAAGCTTTCTCCGCACTCAGCGCCACGCTGGAAGCACAGCGGGAGCTAATTGCAGATTTGCAGCAAGCACTCAACACCGGCAAAACTACACAAAACGCGCCTCAGCAGGCACCAGAGGAAGCGTCCTCGCGCGTCAACACCTATGCTGCTGCCAGCATGGGGCCACTTACGGGCTATTCAGAAAAAAACGAAAAGTACTGGGCCTTGCTTATCAGCGCCGGCCTGCTGATGCTGTTAATTGGATACTCCCTTGCCCGTATTTTTGCCGCACGATTGTCCGCCGCCAATTCTCACGCAAGCCGTCACATAGACGTAAAACCAAACCTGGCCAAAAGCTACCCCATGAAAACCGCCATGGACGAAATCGATGAAGTCTTGCTGGAAATAAAGCAGCAGGAAATATTGAACATGCAGCGGCGGAACACGCCAAATAAACAAGTACAAGCCAAGGCAGAAGCAACACAACTACACGACGAAAATATTCACCAGCAAATCAAACAAAAAGTGGAAAACTACCAACAAACAAAAGAACAGGGCAGCAAACACGCCACGGCCGTTCTCGAAGAAATCGATATTGACCCGGAGCTGGAAGATTATTTGAAAATATAGCCACTTAGCGATTGGTAGAATCAACAGCCAGATGCACAAATACTCGCCCCCCGAGAGTGCATATAACATCAAGGCAGATTCTGGCAAAATAGCGTCCCCGTCAGAAAAGGAGCTTAGCTATGCAACTGTTCTATAGCACCACCTCGCCCTTTGCCCGTAAAGTGAACATTTTTCTGCGCCTAACAGGCCTAATAAACACTACAGAGCTAGTAAGCACCAACTTTGAGAGCGAAGAGCTGCGCAAGCTCAACCCTCTCGGTAAAATACCCGCCTTAAAAGACGGTGAACTTGTTCTGCCCGACAGCACACTGATTTGCCAATACCTGGATGAGCAGTACGTAGCGCTGGGTAACGACAGCCTGTTCCACAACGGTGAGGAAGACTACTACCAGGTGCAAATGGCCCATACCCTCGCCAACGGCATACTGGAAGCTGCAGTGTCCACCGTAATGGAAAAACGACGCGACACCGAACACTCCATATACTGGCTTGGTCGCTGGCGGGCCGCCATGCATACCGCCATAAAAAACATCGACTTCGAAGCAATCACCAATGGCGACAACCCAAACATAGCCACCATCACTACTGCAGCCGCTCTGGGCTACCTGGATTTCCGTCTCAGCAGCGAGCACGACTGGCGTAAATGGAATGCCGATTTAGCCGGCTGGTTTGAAAGCATCCGCTTCGAAGACTGGTTTGTGGATACCACACCCACACAGGCATAGCTCGCATGCTTACACCGCCATAGCCCCCGAAGGTCTAGCAGCATATACTCTGCCCCCCATGAGCCGTATCCCACAAGATTTTATTGACGACCTGTTAAACCGCCTCGACATCGTCGAGGTGGTGGATAAGCGTGTAAAGCTGAAAAAAACCGGCAAGAACTACAGCGCCTGCTGCCCCTTCCACGAAGAAAAAACCCCGTCATTTAGCGTAAGCCCGGACAAGCAGTTTTATTATTGCTTTGGCTGCGGCGCCAGTGGCAATGCCATTGGCTTTGTCATGGAGTTTGAGCGCCAGGGCTTTATTGACTCGGTAGAAAGCCTTGCCAAACTGGCGGGCGTTGAAGTGCCCCGCGAGGAAAGCCGCGAGAGCAAACAACAGCACTTCAAACAGAAAAACCTTTACCAGGTGCTCGAAAAAGCCGCCGCGTTTTATCAAAGCCAACTCAAGCAAAACCCCAGGCGCGAGCCTGCTGTGCGCTACCTGCAAGGCCGAGGCCTGAGTGGCCATATCGCCAAGCAATACGGCATGGGCTACGCAGCGCCAGGCTGGGACAACCTGCTGATAAAACTGGGTTTGAACGAAGAGGACATAGGGCTACTGGTAGACAGCGGCCTGGTGATTCGCCGGGACGAAGACAACAAGCTTTACGATCGCTTCCGCCATCGCATCATGTTCCCCATTCGCGACAGTCGCGGCCGCGCCATCGGTTTTGGTGGCCGGGTACTGGATGACAGCAAGCCCAAATACCTCAACTCGCCGGAAACAGACGTATTCCAAAAAGGTCGAGAGCTCTACGGCCTCTATGAAGCCAACCAGAACAACCGCAACCTGGAACAACTACTGGTGGTGGAAGGCTACATGGATGTGATTGCTCTGGCCCAATACGACATTAACAACGCCGTCGCCACCCTGGGTACGGCCTGTGGTGAAGATCATTTGCGACTGGCCTTCCGCTATGTTCAACAAGTGGTATTTTGCTTCGACGGTGACGCAGCCGGTCGCAAAGCCGCCAAACGAGCCCTGGCCAACTCAATCACCAGCATGCAGGACGGCCGCCAGATTAAATTTCTGTTCCTGCCAGAAGGCCAGGATCCAGACACCCTGGTACGCCAAATCGGCAAAGAGCGTTTTCTGGAACAAGTTAAAAACGCCACACCGCTGGAGGATTTCTTGTTTGATGCCGCCGCAGAGGGCATCGACATCCACACCATGGAAGGCCGCGCCCGCTTTACCAAGGTAGTGGCACCCATGCTCAACAAACTGCCCCAGGGCATCTACCGTGAGTTAATGTTCACCAACCTGGCAAAGCGCACCGGGCTTAGCAGCGCAGCGATTATGGCGCTGGTGAACGAGCAAAGCCCGCTGGAAAACCCTCGCGAACACGCTGTGCAGCCCGAAGCAACACCGGAAGAACAGCCCCCCCCGGATTACCCTAGCCAGCCGCCGGAAAACAGCAGCATAGAAGAAGAGTACGGCGCCCTGTTTCAGGGAGAGCCCGCGCCGGACAAAGTCGAAGAGTTCCAGCGCCGAACCAATGTGCGCCTCAACCCCGTGATTGCAGCAACACTGCTGTTGCTGGATAGCCCCCAGCTACTGAAAACGGTGCCCGCAGAACTTATGCTGCGCACCCAGGCCACCCAGGAGCCCGATTTACTGCGCCTGTTCAACCTTATCGAATACCTGCAGAAAAAACCCCAGGCCAGCTTCAGCACCCTGCTGGGCTTCTGGGGTGGCGCTTACGGAATAGAATCACAACAACAATTAGCAAAAATGCTCGCCACCCACGAACTTACGCGCAACGCCAGCCTGGCCTCCTTCGAAACAGAGCGCGTACTCTGCCAGGCCTTCGACAAAATTAACAAACAGTTCGACGATGAAACCCGGCGGCGGGAGCTGGATCAACTAAAATCCAAAGGCTTGGGGCACTTAAGTGATGAAGAAAAAAACCGTTTCCGCGAATTAACCAAGGCCAATAAAACAGGCCCAGACTAGGCCATATCAATAAATTCATTGAATTTCTAGCGAGCATCCCAATATATCGCTATAATCGCCGACCCTCGAAATACCCACTATCCATCCACAGGAACCTGAATGAGCGAACAGCAGCAGTCTCGAATCAAAGATTTGATCAATCGAGGCCGAGAGCAAGGCTACCTCACTTACGACGAAGTAAACGATCACCTCCCGGACGATATCTCTGATCCCGATCAGGTTGAAGACATCATTCAGATGATCAATGACATGGGTATCCGCGTGTACGAAGTCGCGCCGGATGCCGATGAGCTTCTCATGACAGACGGTGAAGCCACGCCAGATGAGATCGCCGCAGCGGAAGCTGCTGCCGCATTGGCAGCCGTTGAAACCGAAGCAGGCCGCACCACCGACCCCGTGCGCATGTACATGCGAGAAATGGGCACTGTGGAACTACTCACCCGCGAGGGTGAAATCGCCATCGCCATGCGTATAGAAGAAGGCCTGCGCGAACTCATGCACGCCCTCGCCTACTGGCCCAATACCGTACAAAAGGTGATGGGCGAATACGACCTGGTAGAAAAAGAAGAGCGCCGCCTCTCAGATGTTATCAGCGGTTGGCTGGACCCGGCAGAAGAAGTAGAAGCTGCCACACCAGTAACCCCGGAGTCCAAACAGGAAGCCGCCGATAAAGATGACAAAGATGACAGCGACGACGAGGAAGAAGAAGGCGCCGGCGGAATAGATCCCGAATACGCCAAAGAGCGCTTCGACGAACTTCGCGCACAGCTGGACAAAGCCAACAAAATCATCGCCAAGCACGGCCGCGACAGCAAGCAGGCCGGCAAAGAACTGGAAGCCCTGGGTGAAGTATTCAAATTCTTCAAACTACCCCCACGGCAGTTCGACCCCATATACACCTATGTGCGTGGAGTACTGGCGCGCATTCGTTTGGAAGAACGAGAAATCATGCGCTTGTGTGTGCGCCTGGCTGGCATGCCACGCAAAACCTTCGTTAAAGAGTTCCCAGGCAACGAAATTAATGAAGACTGGATTCCCAGCATCATCAAGAAAAAGCGTGACTACTCAGAAACCCTGCGCCCGGTAGAAAGCGATATTCTCAGGGCTCAACGCAAACTGCTGCAAATTCAGGAAGAAACAGAGCTGGAGCTCACGTCGATCAAAGAAATCAACCGACGTATGAGCATCGGCGAAGCACGTGCCCGCCGCGCCAAGAAAGAAATGGTAGAGGCCAACCTGCGTCTTGTTATCTCCATCGCCAAAAAATACACCAACCGTGGTTTGCAATTCCTCGACCTTATTCAGGAAGGCAACATCGGCTTGATGAAGGCCGTAGATAAATTCGAATACCGTCGCGGTTACAAGTTCTCCACCTATGCAACCTGGTGGATTCGACAGGCCATCACCCGCTCCATTGCCGACCAGGCGCGCACCATCCGTATACCGGTACATATGATTGAGACCATTAACAAGCTCAACCGTATCTCTCGCCAAATGCTGCAGGAAATGGGCCGCGAGCCAACCCCGGAAGAACTGGGCGAGCGCATGGAAATGCCGGAAGAGAAAGTACGCAAAGTGCTGAAAATTGCCAAAGAGCCCATCTCCATGGAAACGCCAATCGGCGATGACGAAGATTCGCACCTGGGCGACTTTATTGAAGACGTAGCCATCACGTCTCCCGTTGAATCTGCCACCTCCCAAGGCTTAATGGAAGCCACCAAAGCAGTACTGGCAGGCTTAACCGCCCGAGAAGCAAAAGTACTGCGCATGCGCTTTGGTATAGAAATGAACACCGACCACACCCTGGAAGAAGTGGGCAAGCAATTCGACGTTACCCGCGAGCGTATTCGTCAGATTGAAGCGAAAGCACTGAGAAAACTTCGCCACCCCAGCCGCTCGGATCACCTGCGAGGCTTCCTGGACGAATAAACCCGGTACATTTCTCTGCTCAACAAAAAACGGCGCCCTAGAGCGCCGTTTTTTTATTCTTCAACCCAGCAAACTGGGTCCAGCCGGTAGTACTCCTTCAACTGCATATACAACTCCGGGTGATGTTGCTGCATCGCTCTGGGCCGCTCAAAAAACAGCTCCGTAACCACTGCAAAAAACTCTGCCGGGTTAGTGGCTCCGTAGCGATCAATTAAAGTATTAAAACCGAAAGAAAGAGAGCGCTGTAACTGAGAAAACTCCCGGCTGAACACCTGCGCCCAAATAGCATAACTATCGCGCGTATATAGCAGCGGAGCCCCGTCGGACGTGCCGTCCTCCTGATCCAACTGATGCGCAAACTCATGCAAGACCACATTGTGACCATCACTAAAGTCTGCAATACCCCGCTCCACGCTGTCCCAGGCCAGAATCACCCGCCCATTACTCCAGGATTCACCCAGTAAATGGGAGCTGGTGCCCGACACAACCCCATACTCATTCTGCTGCTCCCGCTTGGCAATAAAGGTGGAAGGGTAAACGTATATCCAGCGCAAGCCTGCATAGCGGCGGCTGGGCCGGTTAAGAATAAGCAAACAGGCCTCGGCGGCAATAATCACCCGCATCTCATCCGTAAGCTCAAGCCCGGCACAGCCCTCGAAACGCTTGGTATAGAGAAAGTGCAGAATCAGCCGCTCCAGCTCCGCACGCTGTGTGTCCGGCAGCTTGCGATACACCACCAGCCTGCGGGTAAGAATCTCACTCCAGGCCTCTGGGAAGGGCCTGACCACTGCTCGCCTGTAACGCCAGCGGCGAAAACCATAAAACACTGCAGCTACCAGCAGGCACAGCCCCAAAAACGAAAACCACTCCACAGATGTCACTCAATACGCCCTCTAAAGACCAGATCTATAAATGGCCCCAAATGGCTCAAAAACAAGAGCAACAGATTTTGCGACAACAAATCCACTTAAGGGCTTGAGATTAAAGCGCTTTTCTAAGAGAATACCCGCCCCTATTCGTGGGCCTTTAGCTCAGTTGGTTAGAGCATCCGACTCATAATCGGCAGGTCCCCAGTTCTTATGAAGGGCGGTATTGGAGGTTACATTCAAAGACCTTTATAACCACGCTATATAAGGGCTACGTGTAATGAACAACCCCTAAAAGTGGGTTACATTTGTAAAAAGCTTTTGTTTGTAAGTGAAAGATCATGCACTTAAAATGTTGATCAATTGGCAAGCAATGCTTGCCGGCCTTTGGAAATGGGCCTTTAGCTCAGTTGGTTAGAGCATCCGACTCATAGATATGTGACCTATGGTAGAAATGCCATATGGAAAACTGGATGAATTCAGGGGAACCTCAGCGCGTTAAGGCGGTGGCAATCCTGAGCCAAGCCTACCAAGCGTGGTAGGAAGGTGCAGAGACTAGGTGGAGCAGCACGAACTTGCTGCGTAATACATCAGTAGCGTCCGGCACCCTCACAGGTAAAGCTGCGGGTGATGATATAGTCCAGGCCATGGTGAAAACCATGGGTACCCGAATCGGCAGGTCCCCAGTTCAAGTCTGGGAAGGCCCACCATTTCCATCTTTGATACTAAACTTTGTTCATGCAACCATAATTTGTCCATTTGGCCAGCTTAATCGTTTCAATGTAAGCAAAGTTTGACCCTTTCAGCCCATAATGGCTAACCCGTTAATCGCATTCAAACAAGCCGTCACCCCTTAAGCTTCTTGGCTTCCAGCCCATAAAACTGATAAATTATAGAGATAAGAAATTAAGCTTTAGGGTTTGCGGGGAAGGTTTGCCCATACTTTTAACCACCCCGAAACGCTTTACTGGACCCTCAGTGTTTCAGTAACTGCTCGTAAACTCCAAATAACTGTGACTAATAATAACGGTATTGAAACCGGCGCTAATGGAGCCAAATGATGTCAGATAATAATTCTGAAGATCCATATATTAATGATCCCGACCCTTCCAGATTAATTCACGGACTAAGGGATACAGGGTATGACGTATATACGGCCGCAGCAGATATCATCGACAACTCTATTGCCGCCGGCGCAAACAATATAAACGTTCGCCTTGAGTTACGAACCGATGGTAGAAAATTTGTTTGTTTTGGCGATGATGGTCACGGAATGGACCAAGATGGCTTGCGCAATGCTATGCGTTACGGGGCCGATGTTCGAGAAAACTTGGCGTCATTAGGAAAGTTCGGCCTTGGTCTAAAGACAGCCTCTAGTTCCGTATGTTTGAAGTATTCAATTATTTCTAAAAAATCCCCTTCGAGTGAATTGAATAAACTCACTTGGGATTTGGATTATGTTGAAGAAGTTAATCAGTGGAAAATGCTAGATGAGCCCCTTAGCGATGAAGATACTGAAATTTTTGATGAGCTTTGTGGAGAGGTCGGCACATTAGTTGTGTGGTCAAAGTGTGACCGACTATTAAGCAAAGCCTATGACGAACCTGGTGGGGCCAAAGAACAAAATGCAATGAACTATCGAGCCAACAAGCTCATTGATCATTGCGCCCTCATATTCCATAAATACCTCAACCCATCGGACCCTGATCACAGGACTGTAAAAATTAACATCAATGATACTGATGTTAAGCACTGGAACCCGTTCTATCCTGAAAAGTCCGAGCAAATGCTCCCTGAGAAACTTACCAAGCTACCAATTCAGCTTGAAGATGGCAGCATTCATCATGCGGACGTAAAAGCTTGGATACTTCCCCACTCAAAAGACATGACGAAGGAAGAGAATAAAGAGTTCGCAAAGTTATCCAACCGTGGCCAAGGCTTTTATATTCACAGGGAAGGGAGAATCATTCATTACGGCGGCTATATGGGCTTATGGCGGTCTGATGACCCCCATTGGTCGCTATTTAGAATTGAATTTGATTTCGACCACAAACTAGATGAAGCCTTTAGCGTGGATGTTAAAAAGAGCAGGATTCTATTAGATCCAGGCCTTGAAGAAGGCCTAAAAGAGCTGCTGAGTGACGCGTATAGAGAAGCTGATAATCGCTATAGAAGAAAACAGAAGAAAGCTGTATCAGGTGGTATCACACACGACGATGCAAATAAAACCATTGGAGACACATCTAATACAACCACAGCTAACGTAGATTCCGTGAACCCCGAAGATGGAACTGCAACAATTTCGAATAATAGGGGTAGCGGAATTAAAATCCTTACCCCAATAGAAAATAACGTTGAACTAGATAAGCTATATGTTAAACCAATTAATCAAATGCCAGATGGAACCAACTCTCTTTGGGAACCATTTTTAACCAGCGCATCTGATGAAAATCATTCAACCGGCGTTTATTTGAATGAGAATCATGATTTTTACACCAAGATATATAGCCAAGCAAACAGCCGAGCGTCTATTGAGGGCCTAGATCTATTACTTTGGGCCATCGCAGCAGCCGAACATAGAAACACTGACAGAGAACTAAAGTACATATGGGAAGACATACGCGAAGAAGTCTCCAGTAATTTAAGAAAACTTCTCCGTGATGTAGAAATACCTAACAACCAATCATCCTCTGATGAATGAAATTTTAATAAATAGAGTCATAGAAGCTATTGACTCTAAAGCTGGCGTAATAATCAAGGGGTCCCAAGATCCAACAGGTGATAGGGACGGACTAGTATTCTGGTTTGAAAATTATAGCAGAGGCAGTGGACCTATCTTCAGCATAAAGCCAACAGGATTGAAACGCCTTAAAGTAACCCTGAAGTTTGGCGCATATTCAAGAGACTGTGTTGATCACATCAATACAACTAAAAACGAAGAGGCTTTCCAACTGCTGACGCACTTTATAGGCGAGCTATCTAAAAAGCATGATGTGTCCAATGAAGGGGCTAACGATCTTGATGACTTAAATATAAAAACTGATTTCAAAATTGAGATTGTGTCCAAGGTCTCAGACCAAAAAAGCCCTGAAGACACAATGGAAATCGTACTAGATATATTACCTATGCTGGTAGGCGGAATGGCCGAGCTAATAGGTTACGAAGATACAGATTACTTAGAGGATTCTGCAATAGAGGGCAACGAGAAGATAGGAATTTATAAGCGTCGAGAGAGAAATAAAAGAAACCGACTATTATGTCTTCAGATTCATGGTTACAAATGCAAAGTTTGTGGCTTTGAAACCAGTGATAACTATCACGACTTACAACGAGACATCTTAGAAGTTCATCATGTAGAGCCACTCTCAGAGCTTGAAGCGGCCAGAGATTATGACCCAAAGCGAGATTTAATTCCGCTATGCCCCAACTGTCATCGCGCCATACATTCCACTACGCCTGCAATGAAACCTAAAGACTTAGCAAGGAAGTTAAATTAGTGACTTTTGCATTGGATTCGCTACCAAAGGATTATAGAGAAATTCAATCTGAGTTTTCCTCTTACAAACTCAGCTCAAGAATTTTAACACCATTTGTAAAGATTGAAGCTATAGATGGCACCTACCAACCTCAACTTGGAGCCTTTATTATCAAAGCAGGGAAAAAGAGTTTCTTCCCTGCAATTTCAAACCATCACAACTGGATTTTTGATGGCAAGACACTCAAACCCTTACCACATGATATAGCCGATGAAATCAAGGCAACAATTCTTAATAAACCCAACCTTGGATTTTCTGAAGTTATAGAACTATATAGGTTTGGGATAGAAGGCTTTCAGCTCCACTTTGATGAATCTATTTTCGACAAAGCAAACCATTCTTCATTAGAAATGAGCTTAGGAAAAGCTATTACGGGTTTAAATGCAAATCTTTATCCGTATCAAGAAAGCGGCATCGCTTGGATGGCCAACTCACTTAATAACTATGGCGGACTGATTCTTGCGGACGAAATGGGGCTAGGAAAAACAATTCAAATTATTGCTTTAATTCTTCATAAAGGCTTTGATAACTCAAAGCCAATTCTAATAGCCTGCCCCACAACGCTAATTGCAAACTGGGCAAGAGAAATCGAAAAATTTGCTCCGTCATTGACATATCTAGTACACAGAGGATATGGGAGAACTGGATTCTATAAAGATCTCTTGCGGGCAAATATCACAATCACCACATATGACACACTAGTTAATGATTTAACCATGTTTCGCGGAATAGATTGGGGGTATTTCATTTGTGATGAAGCTCAAGCACTCAAAAACCCTGAGTCTATGCGAAGAATTGCAGCAGGAGAAATTTCCACTGAATTCACTATACCCGTGACCGGGACACCAATGGAAAACTCCTTGGTCGACCTTTGGTCACTTTCAGATTTAGCCGTACCAGGACTACTAGGATCAAAAGAAGAGTTCGAAAGCGCTTTCCCTGACAATGAAGATAGCGCAATGCAACTAAGTCATTATATTGACCCTTTAATTTTAAAAAGGCAGGTAGCTGATGTCGCCAGCGATCTGCCTGAACGATCAGACATTGACCTACCTATTGATATGGACTCTTCTAGTGTGGAAGAGTATGAAAAAATTCGACAAGAAGCAGAAGATAATTATGGGCGTGCTGGCGCATTAGTCGCCGTTAGTCATTTATCTGTTTTTTGTGCACACCCGTCACTCCGCATTAAAGATCCAGAGTCACAGGATTGGGAAGATACTGTTGATGTAAGCTTGAACACTAACAATAATTTGATAACTCAAAAAGTCGAGCTATGTATTGATCTATTAAAAGAAGCTAAGGCTAACAAAAAGAAGGTTCTTATTTTTTCTATTTACAATGCCTGCGGCCCAATACTACAAAAAATTTGTAATGAAAATGGCATTAAGTTTGGCTATTGGGACTATATAAATGGCTCAACACCACAAGAAGATCGCCAGAAAATCGTTGATAAGTTTACTAACTTCGATGAGCCTTCTGTTTTAGTCCTAAACCCCAAAGCTGCTGGCGCAGGGCTGAATATTACCGCTGCGACTGTAGTGATACATTTTACACAAAATTGGAACCCAGCCTTGGAAATGCAGGCTTCGGCTAGGGCACACAGAAGAGGTCAGACATTACCCGTCTTAGTTTATCGACTTTATTACAAAGGAACTGTAGAAGAAACGATGATTGAACGAAGCAAGTGGAAAAGAGAAATGGGAGACTTAGCTGTCCCTCTAAGTTCCAGAGAGAGCGATGACATGAATAATGCCCTTAAAATAAGCCCACTAGGAGTTTAATGTGAGCAGCTATAAAAAGATACTTACAAAAAATGATGTTGGGGAGACAGGGGGACACCAAGCAGGAATTACAATTCCAAAGAAAAATACTGCGCTATTAGAATTTTTCCCCTCATTAGACAAAGATTCCTTTAACCCTGAAGAATGGATTGTATGTGTTGACCCTGATGGAAATGAATGGGATATGAGATATGTCTATTATAACGGCAAGACATTCACACCAAGAAAAAGCACTCGAAATGAGTATCGCATTACTTATATGACAAAGTTTTTTAAGCGGTGGAATGTAAAATCTGAAGATTCCGTGATTTTTAAAGATACTAATAGAAAAAATCGGTATCAACTATCAATAGAAAGAAAAGATGAGGAGGATCTTAACTGCATACGCGAGCCAAAAGTTGTAGTTTTAAGGGGCTGGAGTAAAGCCTATTAATTTATATTAACTGTAGAAGTCTAGACCTGATCTGACACATCATCTTGATGCAGTAACGGCATACTAGTTAAAAATGTTTCTAAGATATTTATCGATAAGCATACAATTTATTAAAGCTTATTAGAATGATTTTTAGGCCTAACTTTTTTCTTTCTAACTTTAGCCTGCCTTTCTTTTTGACACAAGAATGCGCTCTTTCATAACCAAAGCCACGGCTTTAAAAACTGGAACTGCAACTGAATTCCCAAATTGTCGATATGCCTGAGTATCAGACACCGGAATAACAAAATTATTCTCTTTCGGGCCATCAAAACCCATAAGTCTCGCACATTCACTAGGGGTTAACCTTCTTGGTATAGAATCCCCATTTATGCACTTTTCAGCATGTGATTTATTTTTTGCGATGAGAATTTCCGAACCATCTTTATGGTATCGAGCAGATAATGTCCTAGTATAGCGAGAACTAGGGGTCATTAACTCATAACCAAAGCCATTACCCCCAGCTCTATGCCTCTTCTTATATGCTTGTAAATATTCCCAGAGGTTAGGCGTGAGCGTATATTTCTCATCAACTTTTCCATCTAATATTTCACCCAGTTTATATATAGAGCTTCCTTCGGCTGGCTTTATAGACTCTAAATTAAACCCCTCACTAATCTTTAAATCTCTCCTAAAGGCCACAATCACAATTCTCTCTCTGTTTTGAGGAAGAAAGTCCTTTGCATTTATAACTCTAGGAAGTGGGACATCATAACCAGCATCTTCTAATGCACTTATAATTGAAGTATATGTATCACCACCGTTATGGGATTTCAGATTCTTAACATTTTCAAGTAATACACAAGCAGGTTTTTTTACTTTTAGTATCTTACATATGTCAAAAAACAGCGTTCCCTGTAGCTTGCAATCAAATCCATGCGCCCGGCCTAAAGAGTTCTTTTTTGAAACACCAGCAATCGAAAACGGCTGACAAGGAAAACCAGCCAACAAAACATCATGACTGGGTATCCTCTTATCTAAATCTATCTCTATTTCTTTTTCTGTTAATTCGCTTACAGTTTTACCTTTATCCTTTGCTAACAACGCGCCTTCAGTAAAAAACTTTATATTTCCATTTATCCCATGGTCATCATAATAATTAGCCATATAGGTTTTTTGAGCAAATTCATCCCACTCACTAGTGAAAACGCACTTACCATCAATTTCTTCAAAAGCCGTTCTTAAACCACCGATTCCTGCAAATAGATCAATAAAATCAAACTTTCTTTTACCATAACCCTTTGGCCTATCCGGTAGTAGTAATTTCAGGTTAGACAAATACTTCTTATTTACTAAAGAAGCTTCAGCCTCGTTGGATAGCCATTGATTCACGGTCTTCCTTGTGACCTTTAAGTGTTCCGCAGTTTCTGGCTGCTTCCATATATGGACTGCTTTTTCGAGAAGCCCTTGGAAGGATTCATCATACTGAACCGGCTCCGATGGCACCCAACGCTGTAGGGATTTAGTTATATTTCTGTGGTTTTCTTTGAGGTAGGTTATCTTCTTGCTATTCGTATAGCCTAAAAGACAATCAATAGTTTTAGATCTACTGAAATTGGGTGACTTGTGATCAGCCTCCAGGATCTCAGCAACCCGGTCAGCCCCCCAGATAGGCACAACTTGATCAAGCAGTTTCTTAAGGTTAGAGGTGGCACCCACTATTAGCAGCCCTATAATAATTATAAATATAAAATGTTACACTTTTGACACATATTATATTGGGCTTTTATGTATGTGTATACATCGCCTCTTATATAAAAGAGAAAAAGGTGGCTACATTCGCCCTTTGGCAGAAGGGTATTTATATACTCACCAAATACGGAGTAGTGGAAGTCGATTTGGAGCATTGCGCTCTGCGCGATTTGTCGGACGACCTAGAGGGAGTAGAGGGCATGCTGAAGAAGAGCACGACGAAGCCTTATATTGACTGGTCAAAAAACAAACAAGCCAAATTGGGTAATGGACCAAGCTGAGCGCAGCCATCCTCATATGAACCAAATGAAATGAACAAACCATCTTTAAATACATCCAAGTTTATACATTTGTTCAAAATAGACCTATATCCTTCAAAACGCTTATATACACGCCTGAACTTGCACAAATATAGGCGGGCTGCAGCCTTCAGAGGGTAGAACGACCCTACATAACAGTTCAAGTCTGGGAAGGCCCACCACGCATACAAAAGGTCGCCATTTTTTGGCGGCCTTTTTTTATACGCGAAGGATCTTCCCACGCTTGTTAGTTCCGCCCGACGCTCCATTGGCCAGCTCACTCATTGCGAACCCAATTTGAACAAGGCGCAGAGCACCACAGCCCGAAAGGTTCAAAGCCCTCCCCAAGGGAATTTGAATTTACTCCGAGAAGGCCCTACCAACAGCAATGGCGCCATATTCAACAGGCCAATTCCCCTCTGGGATCCTGATAGATATAAGCTCGGCGACAACAAGTAAAAGTTTCCCGTCTAACCAAGAAAATAAAGAGTCGCGCAGTGACCTTGCTTTGTAAGCGCCCCTCCAATTAGTAAGGGAATGGAGTTTGTTCCATGTTACCCCTACTCCTTGTAAGATATTTGCCTTTACGGCCAAATTATAAGCACTTAGATAAAACGCCTAATGGCTTTAGGGTGGAAAGCTGTCGCGTTTGTACAGGCGGCGAACACAGAAAAGTGCCGGACTAGGCGTGATAAAGGGCTGTGTAACTTAAAGTGGTTTTATGAAAGTAGCGTGTTAACTCTTTGAGAATGTACACATGGTATATCTCTGGATCTTATCAGCAAACGAATCAAGAACAGACAGAGGAACTCCAGAAAAAAAGTAAGTGCCATTATCACCGGCTTTTATAAAACTGCAATTTACAAGGGCGCAAGCCTTCATGAGGATCTGATAGTGAGAATGATATTCGTATTCGTATTAATTGTTTTTTCTGGAAAGGCATTATCCGTAGAGGAGAACAAACTTTCCCCTGAAAATAGAAAGCTTATTTTGCAAAGAGGGTCGCAGCTTGCCAATTATCCGTCCAAGGACGCGACCAACGAGGCCACGAAATTTTTTCGCTATGGAATTAAGAATTGGACTGAGGCTGGAATGGAGGAGGATCTTCATGAGGCGTGCGTACTACTCTTTGCATCATATTTGAGGTACGACAAACACAATAAGTACAAAGGCGAATTCTCTAACTGCAGCAAAGATTTTAAGAGTCACTATTTTGGAAATGGAGATAGAAAGCACGAGCCAATTATAAAGGTTGCACCTCGAATGCCCAAAGAGGCCATTTTAAACGGAACAGAAGGCACTGTTTTAGTCGAATATACAGTAAAAAAGAATGGAAAGGTAAAAAATGTTAAAGTAATTGAGTCGACAAATAAAATATTTAACAAGCCGGCAATCGAGGCGACCAAAAAATTTAGGTACTTGCCAGAAATTAAAGACAAGAAATATCGAGAGGTAAAGAGTGTTAAGAACAAATTTACTTTTAAAGTTGAAACTTTAAACTAACACCTTACTCATGCTTTCTCGCTGAGGACTGGGTTTACACTCTGGCATTATGCTTACGCCATATACTCTCAAAAAACACCTCCGTAACATCCACTGCGAACTGCGTCAGGGCTCTGGTTCCGTGATCATGTATTTTTTAGGAATTTAGGTACACCAACTTACTCATTTCCAAATAATGAGATTGCGAAATTCCGCGCTATGGATTTCGGTTAGCGACCAAATAAAAGAAGGGAAGGGAAATTAAATGAAAGTAAATAAAACGCCAGGAGGTAGAGAACCCCCTGGCGCGGTTTACGATTTAAAGGCTATCAATACTGTTTAGATAGTTCTCTAACATGGTGTAGCCAATATCATCCTTGTCATTTCTATCGCTGGCGTCGTTAGGGTTAAGGCCGTTTGCCTGCTCCCAACTATCTGGCATACCATCGCGGTCGCTGTCTGCTGGCGCGGGAGTACTGTTAAGTTCTGGCAGCTGAGCTTCCCCAGGGCAAGAGATAAAACCATTTCGGCCTAGTGAGTAGGTACCATCTATAACCTCGGAAATAATTCGCTCATCAATGGCGTCACGCTTAGGCTTTGAAGCACCTACGTCAGCAAGAACACTTTGATAGGCTTGCTCTGCAGTTTCCTGGTTTATAGGCATAGCGTCCCATGGAGCGGTCATTTTGATATAATTACTGCTTTTAAGGCCTTTCCAGTTATCGTTTGTAACTTCAGGGCTGCCCTCTACGAAGTTATCTGAAACGTACCAATTACCCTCATCACCAGCACCACGTTTAGACGGTGAAGCAATTCGGTCTTTGGACTCTGAGCCAGGGCCAGGCTTGTAGTAGTTGCCAATCACGTTAATCCAGCTACCGATATGGTCGGAGCCACTTTGTACACGCTCTGCGCCATAAGAGCCGCCATAACCCCAGTTGTAGGTAACGTTGTTGCGGTAGTCGTTATAGCCTGCGCCTGAAGCCCAGCGCGGCGTGCGATTTTCATTGTGGGCGATTAAATTGTGGTGGTAGGTTGAGTAGTCATTACCCCAGATTCCACCAAAGCGGTGCGAGTCTGTGCCTTCGTTGGGGCAAGCTTCAGATATTAATGACCACTGAACGGTGACATTTTTTCCGTGGTAGATAGACATAACTTCATCGCGACTCCAGCTGGCAGTAACGTGATCTATCATGACATTTTCCTGGTATCGTGTACCGAATGCATCTCTGTCGCCGTTACCGTCGAAACGTACGCGAATATAACGCACGATGACATTACTACCGTGCTGCATCTCACCAAAAATGGTAATACCATCACCAGGCGCAGTTTGACCGGCAATAGTGGTATTGCTGGGTACTTTAAAGCGCCCTACGATGGTACCGGACACTTCAAAAACTACTGTGCGGCCAGATTTAGAAAGCGCATCTTTTAAGCTGCCTGCTCCAGAAGAATTAAGGTTGGTAACAATATAAACCTCGCCACCGCGCCCACCCGTGGTGTACTTACCGTAGCCTTCTGCACCGGGGAAGGACACTAGTTCATTTGAGCCTCCAGATGAGGAGGAGCTAGTAGATGAAGAACTAGTCGATGAAGAACTAGTAGAAGACGAGCTGGTAGAAGACGAACTAGTCGACGAAGAGCTAGTGGATGAAGAACTAGTAGAAGACGAACTAGTCGATGAGGAGCTGCTACTAGAAGATGTTTCGCCGTCGGAGGGTGAGCCGCTGCTAGAACTTGAAGTACTAGTGGAGGACGAGCTGGTGCTGGAAGACGAGCTGCTCGAGGGAGATTCGCCGCCAGCAGGTGTACCACTGCTTGAGCTTGAGCTGCTATTGGAAGAAGAGCTTGTGCTTGTAGATGAACCGTCACTAGAAGGTGGTAGGAACCCATCTTCATCCAGGTTACCGCCACCACAACCGCTTATGGCGGCACTTAATAGCACAACAGGAAGAATAGAACTGATTCGGTATGTAGGTTTACTCATTATTTTATTTTCCGGTCTCATTAGATACATCGGTTAGATGAACAAGTGAAGCGATTAAATACCGCACGGCAAAAAAAATCGTTTAGTGTAGAGAAACTGTAGCGCGCGGCTAGCGCAAATGATCACTTGATGGTAACAAAGATAAGTGTTGCGCAAACAATAATGAAATCCACTCAGCTCCACAACGCGTTATAAACACGAATATTTATTTACGTGATAGGGCTCTTACATGCTATGAGAACTGGGCCGCCTCCCGCTGGAATAAACGCATCCATTTAGCATTTTTTTACGACCCAAAATATATTTTTTTATTGTCATACAAAATAAATTGTTCGGCACAAGCAACGAACAATTTTATTTTGTGTTGCCGATCACGGAAATAGAAGTACTTTTCCCGCCAACTGAGCTTATCGTGTAAGTGGGTTTCCATCCTATAAATTCAGGCGAGGCTGGCACCGCTTAATTGAATTTATTCAAAAAGGCTGGGGAAATATTTTTATACTAAAAAGCCAGTGCATAAAGCTGATAACGAGAATCGAATATGTAAATATTTGTAAAATGCATAACTGGACCACAATTGAACTTAACGCGCTATGGGTTCGCTCTACCCCACCAAAACCTTAGGCCTGCATTATTCGAGTGCACCGCCCTTTCGCTTGAGAGCAACTGCCCGAAGGCAGGCTTAGCCATAGAGCACGGCTAATAGAAAATAGTTTGCCAGGCATATTGGGCCCACATGGTTTGCCAGGCATATTGGGCCCACATGGTTTGCTTTTTACTTGGCGGCAGCCGCTAGCTCATCACACCCGTTCACTTAGCTCCCACTAGATGACACTGAGCCCAAGTACGTTTTCTCCCTCTGTAATATTCTGCCTGGACACCGGCCTCACACCGGCCTCACACCGGCCTCACACCGGCCTCACACCGGCCTCACACCGGCCTCACACCGGACATGTCACCTGGCATGTTACAACTCCTACACGGCACCCAACTCGGGGCCTCTATTTTTTGCAGCTTTAACAGTTTAAGGCTGAACTGCTAAAAAATTGTTATAACGTCAAAATGAGACTAACACCTCCAACAAACGGCAAGCCCACCACAATAACTTTCATTTATATAAATCGTAAGCGCTATAAATGCTACTACCACATAATATCAATTCGGTGACATTGGCTATAACTGCACCGCCAAATCATCACCTTCTCCCGCATAGCTTATCGTCACAGAACTTTTTCCACCTAACTCTATGCATAAGCACAGAGGGCTACTAATATCTCACCAGCAAACCCGGCGACGACATCACCTTTTCATTACGATAAATCGATAGAATAAAATATTGACTCCGGGAAACACCCAAGCTTCCAGAAAAAGAACCAAGCATACTATTTAAAACCATTAACACCTGGCATATAGATGAAAGATATTAAGCTACCAAAACTTTATAAAATGCATTTTTAAGAGCTCACAGAAAGACATAAAAACGGCAGAAAGATAGACATACTTTTTAATTATTTAAAATCTTTTAACACCACCACTTACCACCACAACACCTATTTATCTAATTATTTTCGTTGACCTGCACAAAGACTTTATAAAAAATATTTTTCAGGACTCCCTCTCATACAGGAAGAGCCATATAACATAATTTATTATGAGGAAATAATAATGAAGAGAAAAACAACAAACACAGCAATACATATCGCTCTACTGACTCTCCTTGTATTTTGGGTGGCTGCCTGCAACCGCGTCAAGACGATGGAAGATAACATGGACACGATTTTAATCAGGGAAGCGATTATGGATTTTTACCATGAGGGGCATGTAACTTCCGACCCCAAATACTACCAGCAGATTTTACATGATGAGTGGCAAATGTTTTCTGTAGGAGATAACGGCGAACTTTTTCAGGTAGACAAGCAAACCTACTTATCGTGGTACGACCCGGCTAAAAATGATGCATCGCTAAACTGGAAAACGGAAATACTCTACATCGATGTATCTGCTCCCTTGGCTTCAGTAAAAGTAGATATAGGGAATCAGGTGTTTGGATACATCGACTACTTCAATATGATGAAAATTGAGGGCAAGTGGTGGATTGTGCACAAGACCTCCAAAAAGAGATAGAAGCTTGTAGTTGCAAGGTGTGACAGCTATGCATAACAGGCTTTTGCTGCCCAAGCTCTATAATCAAGTGCACCATCAGAGGATTGTTCTTGATATTTATTTTGCGTGCTGGCTAGCGAAGCTTAAGGCCTACCCTCAACGCTCACCTCGCCAAGTGCGCTACACGCAGATGTAATAGCCTGCTACTAAACAGCCTTACGCCTGTCAAAATAAATGGCTGGCATGGAAGCGAATATGCTCGCCAATAAAACTGGCTATAAAGAAATAGCTGTGATCATAACCGGGCTGCATTCGTATAGTCATTGGGTAGCTGCTTTGCTCGGATGCGTCGAACAATAGATGAGTATTTAACTGTTCGTATAAAAAGTCATCAGCAGACCCCTGATCGACCAGTACAGGTAATTTTTCTTTAGCCTTTGGCAATAACAGGCAGGCATCGTATTGCGCCCACGCTTTGCGGTCCTCCCCCAAGTAGCCGGTATACGCTTTTTCTCCCCAGGGGCACTGGCTAGGCGAAACGATAGGGGAAAAGGCCGAAACAGATGTATAGACACCGGGGTTTTTAAGGGCGATGCTCAACGCCCCGTGGCCTCCCATAGAGTGACCAGAAATCGCTGTACGCCCACGCTGCACAGGAAAATGCTGGCTAATAAGTTCTGGTAGCTCTTTTACCACGTAGTCGTACATGTTGTAGTGCTGCGCCCAGGGCGACAGTGTCGCATTGAGGTAAAAGCCCGCACCTAAACCAAAATCGTAGCTAGCGTCTTTATCGTCAGGTACGCCCTCCCCTCTGGGGCTGGTGTCGGGCGCAACGATGGCGATTCCGTGTTTGGCTGCATATTTTTGTGCACCGGCCTTGGTAACAAAATTTTGATCGGTACAGGTCAAGCCAGACAACCAGTAAAGTACCGGCACAGTCATTGTCTTCGCCTGAGGGGGCAGGTACACGGAAAAATGCATGTCACAATTTAATACACTGGAGCGATGTTTGTATTGGAGTTGTTCTCCACCAAAGCAAATATGTTTGTCTACTTTTTCCATTGTTAACCCGGGCTACTTTATTTAAGGTACAAATTAAAAAATTGCAATTTAAACGGTTTAGCGCACTAAGCTCTTTTAATCGTAGAGCACAACAGAGCGAATACTTTCCCCTGCGTGCATTAAATCGAAGGCTTTATTTATATCGTCCAGGGGCATGGTGTGGGTAATCAGGTCATCAATATTAATCTTACCCTCCATGTACCAATCAACAATTTTCGGCACGTCCGTTCGTCCCCGGGCTCCACCAAAGGCAGTACCCCGCCAGGAGCGACCCGTTACTAATTGAAAGGGGCGCGTGCTAATTTCCTGGCCAGCGCCTGCTACACCAACAATGCAACTCTCGCCCCATCCCTTGTGACAGCATTCCAGTGCCTGCCGCATAACGTTTACATTGCCAATGCATTCAAAACTGTAGTCGACACCGCCACCCGTTAATTGCACGATGTGATCCACAACGTTTTCAACATCCGACGGATTGACAAAATCTGTCATACCAAAGCGTTTGGCCAGTTCGACTTTTGAAGGGTTAAGGTCCACGCCAATAATTCGCGTTGCGCCAACCATTTTTGCGCCTTGTATAACATTCAAACCAATGCCGCCTAAACCAAACACCGCAACGGTAGAGCCCGCCTCCACCTTCATGGTAAAAGCAACGGCCCCTATGCCCGTTGTAACACCGCAACCGATGTAACAGATTTTGTCGAAGGGAGCGTCTTCACGAACTTTTGCCAGTGCAATTTCCGGTAACACGGTGTAGTTGGAAAAGGTTGAGCAGCCCATGTAGTGCAATATCGGCTTGCCATCCAGAGAAAAGCGACTGGTGCCATCGGGCATAAGGCCTATTCCTTGGGTAGAGCGAATGGATTGGCACAGGTTGGTTTTGGGGTTCAGGCAAAAATCGCATTGGCGACACTCGGGCGTATAGAGGGGAATCACATGATCACCCGCTTTCAGGCCTTTCACTCCAGGCCCAACATCCACGACCACTCCCGCACCTTCATGCCCGAGTATTGCAGGGAAGGCGCCCTCCGGGTCGTCGCCCGAGAGTGTGAAAGCATCGGTGTGGCATACACCAGTTGCTTTAATTTCAACCAGTACCTCACCCTCTTTAGGGCCTTGCAAATCTACCTCTGTCACTACAAGAGGTTTACCAGCTTCAAAGGCTAGAGCAGCACGGGTTTTCATAGGTCCCTCCTGGGGCTATCAGTGTTTAATTTGGAGCTGTTATGAATTTTACGGGCTACCCAAGCTGGGATAAAGAGGCTAATCTAGATAACAATGTTTCCATAGTGCAACAATAGCCCGCCGTAGAAACAAATCATGAGGAGTGCCTGATGAATCGCTGGGAGGCCATAGAAGCCTTTGTCGCTGTATGTGAGCAAAGGAGCTTTTCCAAAGCTGCTGAGCAATTAGGTGTATCCAAATCGCACATCAGCAGGCAGGTAGCGCAATTGGAAAACCACTTGGATGCCCTCCTGCTCAACCGAACCACGCGGGTTGTTTCACCTACAGACCTTGGCCAAAGCTTTTTTGCCAGCTGCAGAAGTACCCTGGAAAGCCTCAGTGAGGCCGAGCAGAGTATTGTTGAACAGCAGCATGAAGCCCGAGGCCTGCTAACGGTGAGTGTTGCAGGGCAATTTGCTGAAGACTATATCGTTCCAGCAGCCATAAAATTTATGCAGAAATATGTCAGGCTCTCGGTGAACCTGGATTTTAATAATCGTGTGGTGGATTTGGTGGCCGAAGGTTACGATCTCGCCATTCGCGCGGGTACACTAAAGGACTCCTCGCTCATCGCACGCCGAATTGCCCCGAGGCAACTCCTGATTTGCGCAAGCCCGGCTTACTTTTTAAAACACGGGCAGCCAAAAGATATTCACGACCTGCGCAATCATAATTGCCTGCTGGGTACCCTCAGCACCTGGCGCTTAAAAGAAGGCACAAGGAATCTGGATTTGCGTATGGAAGGTAACTGGCGAAGCAACAATGGCCGAGCTCTGGTGGAGGCTGCGCTTGCCGGCTTGGGGATTGTGCAGTTACCCTCTTTTTACCTGCAACAATACATAAAGCAAGGCGCACTGCAAACAACACTCGAAGAAAGCAATGCCACCGATACCGGTACCTGGGCGGTGTACCCCAGCAACAGGCATATGTCGCAAAAGGTTCGACTATTTATTAATTTTTTAGTCGAGGAGCTATCCCACCTCTAAGAACGTACTTTACGGGGGTGCGCTAGAAGCTGGTGTATCAAAGCCCTGCACAACTCATCCCGCAAAATAATCAGGAAGCTACTATGCCAAATGCACCAAAAAAAATAATTTTACTAAGCGGCGCTACCGACGGTATTGGGCTGGCCACCGCCGAGAAGCTGATTGCACTTGGCCACCATGTGTTAATCCACGGGCGTAATGCAGAAAAGCTGAAAGCCACAGAAGAGAAATTAAGAGGTTTAGACAGCGGTATTGTAGAAAGCTACCGAGCGGATTTGTCTGCGCTATGCGAAGTAGAAGGCTTAGCAAAAGCCATTAAAGAAAAACACACCCGGCTCGACGTTATTATCAATAATGCTGGCATTTACAAAACCAATACCCCCATTACCGAAGACAAGCTGGATGTACGTTTTGCTGTAAACACCTTGGCGCCCTATCTGTTAAGCAGGCGCTTGTTACCATTAATGAGCAATAAAGGGCGAATTATCAACCTGTCCTCTGCCGCTCAAGCTCCCGTTGAGTTGGATGCAATGGAGGGCAAACATCATCTACACGATCAATTTAAGGCTTACGCCCAAAGTAAGCTGGCCATTACAATGTGGTCACGACAACTTGCACTACAGCTTGGCAAGCAGGGGCCAGCAATTATTGCTGTTAACCCCGGTTCACTTTTAGCGAGCAAAATGGTTAAAGAAGGCTTTGGTATTGCCGGCAAAGACATCAACATAGGGGCAGATATTTTAATTCGAACCAGTATCAGCGAAGAGTTTACTCAAGCCTCAGGCCTGTATTTTGATAATGACATTGGCGAGCTGGCTGCGCCTCATCCCGATGGGCTGAACACAAAGAAATGTATCGCCCTGCTTACCAGTATGGACAAACTGCTAAAGCTATAACCTCAAAAAAAGTAGTTGAATAGAGCTTTATGCGGCTCTGCACAAGCTGCAAGGTAAGTCGCCCCACCAAAGCCGCGCGCTTTTTAACTCACAGGCTTTCATTTTATGCAGCCGCCCCTCTTAACTTACCAAGCATGAGCGCAATATTTTTTTGAGTAGGCTTATGCGTTCAGCGTGCGCTAATAGTCTGGAACTAAAAAGCCATAACAAACTGCTAGCAAGTAATTAAAAACGTTAACCAGTTTTTTCTGAATTAATAAAAAGCTGCGTTATTTAAATATGTTATATCACTTTGCAATTAGCCGTACTATTGACGCATAAAATCATTTTATTTTTTTTACACAGCGTTTAATATCATTTCCGGGCTTTGTCGAAATCAAACCAAGAATAAATAAATATCGTGCTACCACCCTGCTAACGAGACACAGCCAAAAAATTAAACTCAATTCCTCATCAAAGGCTAGAGTGACTAAACGCCCCTTTTTGAAGGGAATAAAATAATAACGACTGATTGGCCCAGGGCTCTACTGCTCTCCCGGCTTAATACAGAGAAAATACCCGATGGTTCTGGCATGAAACATTTGCAGAATATGATTCTTTTTTCATGCGCTTTAGCATTCTCCGCTATTCTGGTTGAGGGCTTGTTCTATTTTCTGAATCGAGGCCCAGCACCACCGGAAATACAAGTAGTAGAAGGCTCCCCCAACGCAGAACGACTGGATTTCTTTCACTACCACCCTGTGTATGGTTATTCCGGTTTACCTAATGTCAGCAAGCAGTTTTACGGCAAAGTTATTACCCACAACTCAAAAGGAATGCGCGGCCCGGAAATTGAATACGAAGCTGGTGATAACGTCAGCCGGGTGGCATTTATTGGCGATTCACAAACGTGGGGCTGGGCTGTAAATGACTACGAAACCATCCCGTTTTTTACTAACCAGATACTCAATAACAACTCGAAAAAAGTGGCTTACGAAGCGCTTAACTTTGGCGCTACCGGTTACGGCATTGACCAGTCTTACCTGCGTTTTATCAGTGAAGGGCTTCGCTACAAGCCAGATTACGTCGTATTAACGTATTTCGCCGACAACGACATCTGGGAAACCGGCGCTGCTGAAGCCTGGGGTGTCGAAAAACCGTTTTTTTTCGAAAAGGACGATGGCAGCTTCTGCGTTTCCAATATTCCGCCAAAACGAGCTTCCGGCTGGCCTTCGGACAACCTGGAGAAAAAATTCGATTTTGACAGTTTGCACTTTAACGTGGCGGGTATAGAACTCAACTTCACAGACACGCAAGTGGTTCAGTACTTCAAAAACCGCAGCCTTAATACATCGCTGTTTGGTAGCTGGGGCAGCGACAACAGCGAGCCATTAAAAGCGATAAACAAGCATATTGGCTGCGTACAAAACGAGCCTGCACCGGAGATAGCACACTGGGAAGATAAGGTTCAGTTGGCAATTAAGCTGATCGATCGCATCAGAGCGGCGGTAGAAGAGCGCGGGGGTAAATTTATGGTGGTTACAAAACCGCTGGAAAAAGATTTCCGCAACCACTCGATGGAATACAACTACCGGACAGTATTATCTCAACTGAATGAATTGGGTATCGAAGTTATCGATTTGTACCATGTTTTTGAAAACGCGGATGCTTCGCCGGAGTCGCTATATCAGGGCGCGGGCCACCTGACGCCCTACGGAAACCAGCTGGTTGCCAAAAATGTCGCAACCCGTATTCGACGCTATTGAGTGCCGACAAATAGTTAACCTACTTGGCTAAAAACCAATTTTAAAGGCAGACAATAAAGGAGTCGCTAAACATATGTCAGAAAACACAGCGCATGTAAAAATCGAGATGGGTTCTGCTAGAAATTTCGGGCTGGTGTTTGCCGCGTTTTTCCTAGGTATATCCGCGTTCTTATACTTTTCTAAAAACACTCTCAATTACTGGGTGATTTTAGCCGCACTCGCTTTTGTAAGCCTTGCGGTAGTTAAACCTAAGTTATTGGAGCCGCTTAATATTTTGTGGTTCAAACTGGGCATGATATTAGGGGCCATTGTGGCACCCCTGGTAATGATATTGATCTATTTTTTAGTGGTTACACCTACCGGCCTGTTAATGAGACTATTCGGCAAAGACCCACTACTGCTAAGAAAAAGCCCCGGTTTGAAAACACACTGGATTAAAAGAGAAAAAAATAACAGTCAACCCAGCAGTATGAAAAATCAATTTTGAGGCTAGCATGGAATTTATAAGTGAATTTTGGCAATTTATGCGCGTACGCAAAAAATATTGGTTACTACCTATTTTAATGGTATTGGTCCTATTTGGTGGCCTGATCGTTCTAACACAAGGTTCTGCAGTAGCGCCTTTCATTTATACACTTTTTTAGTGGCCGTAAATTATGACTACAATACTAGGCGTTTCGGCGTTTTATCATGACAGTGCCGCGGCATTGATCCACAATGGTGAGATCATAGCAGCGGCTCAGGAAGAACGCTTCACCCGCAAAAAGCATGACCCCGGTTTTCCGTTAAAATCCATTGAGTACTGTCTCAAGGAGGCTGGCACCAGCCTCAGCAAGGTAGATCATATTGCATTTTATGAAAAGCCATTTCTTAAGTTCGAACGCCTTTTAGAAACCTACGTGGCGCTGGCGCCCAAAGGCATTAATTCGTTTCGGGCCGCAATGCCCGTTTGGTTACGCGAAAAGCTTTTTCAAAAAGATATGCTTATTCGCGAGTTCGGTAAAATCGACAGCGATTTTAAAAACGGTGGCAGAGAGAAGCTGCTGTTTTCCGAACACCACTTTAGCCATGCCGCCAGTGCATTTTACCCTTCGCCCTTTGAAGAGGCCGTTGTACTGACTCTGGATGGGGTTGGGGAGCAAGCAACCACCACGGTTGCCATAGGGAGAGGCAATGAGCTAAACATCGAAAAGGAAATACACTTCCCCCACTCGCTCGGGCTTCTGTATTCGGCATTTACTTACTATACCGGCTTCAGGGTTAATTCAGGCGAGTACAAGGTTATGGGCCTTGCCCCCTATGGCAAACCTAGATTCACCCAGCGTATCCTCGATAAGGTTGTGGATCTAAAAGACGACGGCAGCTTCCACCTGGACCAGTCTTACTTTAATTACTGTACCGGCCTCACCATGACGAATAAAAAGTTCGCCAAGCTTTTTGGTGAACCCGTACGCAAACCCGATACCGACCAACTGACACAGTTTCACATGGACATCGCCGCATCCATACAAGCCGTTGTAGAGGAGTCCGTGTTGCGGCTTACCCGCAGCCTCGCCGCAGAATATCAGACTCCAAATTTATGCATGGCCGGGGGCGTTGCCCTGAACTGCGTGGCAAACGGTAAAATTCTGCGCGATGGTGCCTTCAAAAATGTATGGGTACAACCAGCGGCCGGTGACGCCGGAGGAGCATTGGGTGCAGCGCAAGCAGCCTGGTTTCAAGAGTTTGGCAAGCCCCGTAAAATCAACGGTAGCGACAGCACCAAGGGTTCCTATCTGGGCCCGTCATTCTCCGAAGCAGAAATTGAGCGGAGCCTGGCTGCAGCAGGAGCAGTTTTTAAAAGCTACTCAGAAGAAGAAACCCTATTAAAAGCAGCGCAAGCCTTAACCCAGAGCAAGGCCGTTGGCTGGTTCAACGGGCGCATGGAGTTTGGCCCCAGAGCCTTAGGTGCAAGATCCATATTGGGTGACCCACGCTCACCAAAAATGCAGAAAGACCTTAACTTGAAAGTAAAGTTTCGGGAATCATTTCGGCCCTTTGCACCTTCGGTGTTGCGAGAGCATGTTTCGGAGTGGTTCGAAATCTCCGAGGATAGCCCTTACATGCTGATGGTTGCAGATGTTCAACCGGCCAAGCGCAAGCCGATGACCGAAGAGCAAGAAAAACTGTTTGGCATAGATAAGCTCAACGTCCCTCGCTCCGAAGTTCCCGCAGTTACCCATGTGGATTATTCTGCAAGAATCCAAACTGTTCACAAGGAGACCAACCCGCGCTACCACGCTTTAATAGAAAAGTTCTACCAGCTAACCGGCTGCCCCATTGTGGTAAATACCAGTTTTAATGTTCGAGGTGAACCCATTGTATGCACACCAGAAGACGCCTTCCGCTGTTTTATGGGTACCAACTTGGAAGTATTAGTGTGTGGCAACACCATTTTGTACAAAGAAGAGCAGAACCCTGCTCTGCAAGAAGACTATAAAAACAAGTATGAGTTGGATTAGTCCCCACAATCGTCCCAGGGAAGGGGCTGCGAATATCGGCTAGCTGTGTTTACAAAGCACCGCGCTCCAGCAACAACTCATGCAGGGCTTCCGCCATCACCCGGTAACCTGCCGCATTAAAATGAATAGAGTCGGATTTGTATTTAGGCTGCCGCAATAAATCACCAATCAAGTCTGCTTCAAATACCAGTTTGTATTCCTCAGCCAACTCTTTATAAAACGGAGCTACACCAGAGAAGAGTTTCTTTTCAGGTACTCCCACAAGCACCACTTCCACCTGGTAGGCCTTTGCAATCTCTATCATTTTCGCCAGGTTTTGCTTGGTACGCTCGGGATTCTGGTTACGCAATATATCGTTACCGCCCTCCAACAGAATTAATAAATCAACATGCTTTTCCGAGAGGATAGAATCAAGGCGGCTTACTCCATCTGCGCTCACTTCACCGGAGACACCTGCATTGATAACCTGGCGACCACTTAGTGAAGCCAGTACGCTGGGGTAGCTTTTTGATTTTTCGGTACCTACACCCACGGTCAAACTATCACCAAAAGCGAGAATAACCCCATCTGTTGGTATTGGCTGTAAGCCAACCCGGCCACAGGCTTGAAGAAACACAAGCGCGAGCACCAGTATAGCGATGCAGCTAAGCCTTTTTATAATCATTGTTCAATTCCCACAATATCACCCCCTGCCGATGAAGAGCTTACATAAAGCATTAAATGCCAGCGACTAAATTCTAGCTGCTAAGTGTGCAAACAATTAGGCTGATGAATGTATAAGCCCGATTTTATGGCAACAAAGCGGGCTGCATGTGCACATGCATTACCAGTAACGGCAACATCCGCCCGGTATTTGCAGTAATATGCCTGCTGTGCTGCACATGTAATCTCTATTTACCCGCCCTGCGTATAGCTTTGATTAGCGTTCCTTTACACCACCTGAGTATGAGGCATAAATCAGAAATGAAGTCTTTGTCGTTCAAGTTCGTAATTGCTGTTTTACTAAGCACTGCTGCTGCGCAGATCTTTGCCAGCGGAAATATACGTATCAACATTATCGACGAGCAAAGCCGCCGAGCCGTTGAAAGCGTGTCAATTATTCTGATCCCACGAAACGGAACAGAAACTTCACACAGCGGCGACAGCACTGGATCTACGCTAATAAACGACCTGGAAGCAGGGCTCTATGAAATTAAAATAAGCCACCCCGGCTACCTCCCTCTTCGCTTACCCAGCGTGCGGGTAATTGACGCCAAAACTACCCCTGTAAAGGCAGAAATCACAGAGGTAAGAGGCGCTATGGAAGAGATGCTGGTGGTTGGCTCTAAAGACAGGCAAGATTTTCTCACCAGCGTAAGCAGTGGCGAAAAAGACAGAGAAGCTCTGCGCAGTGCCGCCGGGGGCGGAGCAGATGTGCTGCGCTCACTGGATGGCCTGCCCGGCTTGTTTTCCGATGGCGCCACCTCAAACTACACCGTGCGAGGCAACAGCCCGCGAAATAATCTTATTTTAGTGGATGGTATTCCCTTCGCGAATGTTGTGCATTTCAATGATGCCTTTGGCGAACAGGAAGAGCTGGAGGGCGGCGGCCGTTATTCGGTGTTCGCTCCCAACATAATCAGCAGTGCCAAATTTCAGCCGGGCGGCTGGGAACCTGCCTACGGAGGTTTATCCGGCTCACTGCTGCAACTGGAGGTAGCAGAGGGCAATCAGGATACCCCCTCTTTTACCCTTCGCTTTGATGTGGCAGGCCTGGAAGTGGGTTATGACGGCCCTAGCTACATTCACGACGACACATCGGTATTGTTCTCTGCCCGCAGCCTGGATTTTACCCGCCTGTTTGAAACAATCGGCCTGGACGACCTTGGCGAACCCAGCCTGAGTGATATCATTCTTAAAACCACTACTGAGTTAGACGACGATAAAATCAACCTGCTGATTCTTAACTCCTCAGAAAGTTATTCGCGAGACATACAACATGTGATCGCCTCCGACGAAGATGAACTGGGTGATTTTGAAGACGTGCGCCTGGCCGACAGCTCAAGAGATACCGCATTGTATGCGCTGAGTTGGGACCACCTGCTTGCCAATAACGGCGAATTAATTCAAAGAATTTACTACCGCTCGGACAAGGAAGATGCAAGTTCCGGCGAAGCTTACCCAGATTTGGTAGCGGCAGGTACACCCCCTTCTGAAGTGCCTGTACGGGAAGACCTGCTCGTGTCCCAGCGAACAGAAGCGGAAACAGGTTACCGCCTGGATTTTTTTACGCCTAACGCACTGGGGCGCTTCTCCACCGGCCTCCGTATTGCACAGATAGATTTAGATTTGTCTCTGGACCTGCGCGAAGATTGGATACGCTACGAGTATAGTTATCGCGACCAGGGGCCCTCCGTTGACCAGCGCTATCTTGTATGGACAGAGGAGAATACCGACAACAGCTACACCCAAAGCGAGACCAACTACACTCTCTATCTCGATCAAAACCTCCCTGTGGGCAACTGGGAATTTCGTGCAGGTTTACGCTACGACCGAGACAACTTTTCGCAGCAAGATATTTACTCCCCCCGTGCAGCAGCAACCTGGCTGGCTACATCGAACCTTCGCATTACCAGCACCGTGGGTCGCTACAACCAGACACCCAGCTACACTCAACGGGCCAGCGCCTCCAACAATGCAACACTGGAAAATGAACTGGTAGACCAGCTGAGCCTGGGCTTTGCCTATACCCTGGCAGAAAACCTGGAGTTTTTTGTTGAGCCTTACTATCAGGACATGAGTAATTTAATCACACAACCCGACGACAGCTTGCGAGAGCGAACAAATACAGGAGAAGGGCGTGCTTACGGTGTGGACACGTCGCTCTCCAGATCGTTTGAAGACGGCTGGTCCGCCAGTATTAACTATTCCTACAATGACTCTAAAATTAAAGATACGCCGGATGGTGATTACTACGATGCAGATTTCGGCCGACCACACAGCGTGAGCATTGGTGGAATATGGGAAATAAACCAACGCTGGAAAATATCGACACGCTGGAAGTACGCTTCCGGTCGCCCCAGCGACACCTATGTCGTGCATGAAGACGTACTCGGCCCCGGCGAACCACTGCGCTATTCCCGAGAAACGGTGGATTTTAACACCGGTCGCTATGATGCCTACAATTCGCTCAATATGCGTGTGGACTACCGCCGCGCCTTTGGTAGAACCAATGTAATTGCCTTCGTGGATATCATTAACATGCTCGGCTCCACCAACCCGGGCAATACAGGTTTTAACGAACGCAGTGGGCTTGATGTAGAAGAAGACGGTTCTGCAGTGCCCTTAATTGGTGTGCGTTTGGAATGGTAATTAGCGCAAATACAATACGATAGTCTTTATCACTCTCTACAACACAGACTGTTAAGCCTTGAAATGCCAGTAACTCCCTGTAGTTGCGCCAGCATTTCGAGGGCGACAAACAAATAAGTGATCAAGCGCTTATTTGATTGTCGGGTTAACAAGAAAGCCACTTCCCTTCCTCAAGTAAAGGCTTACATGTTTGCAACTCAAACGTGTAAGCCAAAACAGCTGATGGCTTCTGCGTAAATAAAATTTATACTAGGCCGGAAATATACCCATCTGGATTTCCATGGCTTCATTACCGCACACGCACAAAACAAAAAACTCACATGCTGCTAAATTATGGCAAAGCCCAGCAAACCCGCTGAGCACCCAGCCAAAGCTTGCCTATAAAAAAGAAATAGCCGCTATCTTAGCGCGACTTACTCTGCGACAAAAAATCGGGCAAATGGTACAAGCTCAGATGGACGCCATTACCCCCGAACAAGTCAGAGATTACCATATTGGCTCTGTTTTAAATGGCGGAAATGTTTACCCCAACAATGACAAATATGCGAGTACGCAAGAGTGGGTAACTATGGTGGACACTTACTATCGGGCCTCTATGGATAGCAGCAATGAGCGCGTTGCTATCCCGATTATGTGGGGCACCGACGCTGTACACGGGCAAAGTAAAATTGTGGGGGCCACCATTTTCCCCCACAACATTGGCCTGGGCGCTAGCCGTAATGGCGCACTGGTAAGAAAAACCGCTGAAATCACAGCCATCGAAATGCTGATAAGCGGGGTAGACTGGAATTTCTCACCTTCTGTGGCGGTAGTGCGCGATCTGCGCTGGGGCAGAACTTACGAAAGCTACTCCGAAAACCCGCAGCTGGTAAAAGAGCTGAGTGAAGACTACGTGCTGGGGCTCCAGGGGTGCCTGAGTGAAGGTACATTTATGGACGACAGTCGTGTTATGGCAACAGCCAAACATTTTATTGGCGACGGAGGAACAGAACAGGGCATCGATCGTGGTAATAATATCGATAGTGAAGCCGAGCTCTACCGAGTCCATGCTCCAGGTTATCTCAGTGCGATTAAAGCAGGGGTTCTCAGCATTATGCCCTCTCACAGCATGTGGCAAGGGGAACGCCTGCATGGGCATCATTATTTATTAACACAAGTTTTAAAGAAATCACTAGGTTTTGATGGCTTTCTAATTGGCGACTGGAATTCCCACGGGCTGCTGGACGGTTGTAAAGACAGCTCCAGCCCTCTCGCTGTTAACGCAGGCTTGGACATGTTTATGGTTACCCATGAATGGCAGGCCTTTATAGAAAATACGGCTACACAGGTTGAAGCGGGCCAGATAAGCGAAGCAAGAATTAATGATGCCGTAAGCAGAATACTGAGAGCAAAATTTCGTGCTGGCCTCTTTAAAAAAGGCCCTCCTTCTGAACGTAAGCACGCTTGTAAAAACAATTTACTCGGTTCACCGCAACATCGCGAAGTGGCAAGGCAGGCGGTGCGAGAATCTTCGGTGCTGCTTAAAAATAACGATGCCTTACTGCCCTTAAATCCAAGGCTCAACTTTCTTGTCGCTGGCGATGGCGCAGACAATATTGGCAAACAGGCTGGTGGCTGGACCATTTCATGGTCCGGGGCTGGCACAACAAACGCTGATTTTCCAAAGGGCACATCCATACTTTCTGCAATCAGCAAAGAGGTAAACAAAGCCGGAGGTACGGTGCACTATGATGTCGCCGGCACATACACTAAAAAACCCGATGTGGCCATTGTTGCCTTCGGCGAAGAGCCCTATGCGGAATGGTTTGGCGATATCAAGCACCTGGCTTACCAGGCAACGGATAATAAAGATGCAAGGCTGTTAGAAAAATTGAAAAAAGCAGGCATTCCTGTCGTCGCGCTTTTTATCTCCGGCAGGCCACTGTGGGTGAATCGCATAATAAATGCCTCAGATGCCTTTGTTGCTGTCTGGCTTCCAGGTACAGAGGCGAACGGTATAAGCGACCTGCTGTTTACAAATACAGATGGCGAGATTAAGTATGATTTTACCGGGAAATTACCCTTCTCCTGGCCAAAATCCCCTTTGCATAACCAGCTAAATAGCGATCATAAAGACTATGACCCGCTCTTCCCTTTCGGCTACGGCTTAAGCTACATGAGCCAGTCGCAACTCGCTGAGCTAAGCGTAGAGGATAACATTCCCGAAAGCCTTAAAGATCCTGGCGTGTGGCTTTTCAATGGCAGAGCCATTGTCCCCTGGTTTATTGGCTTGCGAGATGAAGACGGTTTTTCTATGTACCTGGGAAGCCGTGTAGAAAGGCCGAACCTCAGCATTCAGGCAATTGACCGCCATACTCAGGGAGACGCGGTAAAACTGTGCTGGAGTGGGGAGAAGGAGAGTGAAATTGTTATCCTTAACGAGGAGATTACTCAGGATTACCTCCCGTATCTCGACAAGGATGCGGCGCTAGTTTTCGAAATAAACATTGCAGGCACCCATGCAAACAGCTTAAAACTTTCCTTGGGTGATATGGCCAAGGCAGAATATATAGAAGTGGCAGACATACTGGAGAAAGATATGGGCTGGCAAACACTGAGCGTTCCCCTTGCCTGCTTCAAAAACAAAGGCGCTGACCTCAGTCAGATAAACAAGCCATTTTGTTTGCGCTCCACAGGCCTCTTAAATATAACCTTATCCAACATTCGTATTGAGTTAAATGCTGCGAGCACTACAAGCATTACTTGCAGGAACGATGCAAATTAACGAGTGTATCCGAAGGCGCTTACCCGGCTTCTATGCCAAATTTATATTTCAGTACAGAGCGGTATGATTCTCCCGCCTGCAGAATCGTGGAAGGGAATTGCGGCTGATTGGGCGAGTCGGGAAAGTGCTGAGGCTCCAGGCACAGGCCAGCATGCTTTTTGAAATAACGACCCCGCCGCTGCAAGCTGCCATCCAGAAAGTTGCCAGTATAAAACTGTAAACTCGGTTCGGTCGTAAAAAGTTCTAAGTAGCGCCCGCTTTTTTTATGCAAAACCTTCGCGGCTCGCTGGGGTTTATCGCCGTGTTTTTTTATCAGTTCAAAGGCATGGTCGTAACCACCATTGGCCAATTGAATTTGCGGGTTATTACTGGGCAGGCTATCACCAATTTTTCGGAGTTGTCGATAGTCGAACACAGATTTATCCACACTCACCAAATCACCCGTAGGAATTAAATTTTCATCTACAGGCGCATAACGATTTGACCAAAGCCGCAGCTCGTGATCGAGCACATCACCTTGCCCCGAGAGATTAAAATAACTGTGCTGAGAAAGATTAACGGGAGTTGCTCGGTCTGTTACTGCGGTGAAGCGTGTTACCAACTGATCATCTTCACGTAACTGATAACTGACCTTCACTTCGAGATTGCCAGGGTAACCCTGATCGCCATCTGCACTATAGTAGCCAAGCTCCAGGGTAGGAGCGCCGACGATAACCTCTGCATTCGCCTGCCAAAGTACTTTATCGAAGCCCCGCAAGCCGCCGTGTAAATGGTTTGGGCCATCATTACACGCCAGCTGCCATTGCTCGCCGTTCAATTCGAAACGGCCAGCAGCAATACGATTACAGTAACGGCCAATAACTGCGCCGAAGTACGGCGAGTCTTTTACGTAGGGCTCTACGGTATCAAAGCCCAGCACCACATCTGAAAAATTACCGTCTTTATCGGGACAGACGATGGAGGTAATGACACCGCCAAAGTTGCTAATTTTTACGGACATGCCATTACAATTTCGCAGCGTAAACAAGCGCGCCTCGCGACCATTAGGTAGCACACCAAATGGTTCACTCGTAATTGAGGGTTTAATTCGTTCACGCTGCAAGTTCATTTACAGTTACTCAGTGCCAGGAAGCCATAAAAAGTAGTAAGCCCCAGAAAAAACAAAGGCTGAAGTATATATGAGTATGGAGAATATCAAAGGAGAATATTGGTAATACAGTATGGAGACCAATTTGGCCTGACCAGCAAAACAACTCCATTTCCCTACAAGCTGCGCTGTAACAGAAGAGTCTCTTGAGCAACAGCAACACGGCCTTAGCTAATTAAATTCGATCCTAGATATTCTACCCTTAAAGCTTGTGAGCAGTTTCCGTTATCTCCTACCCTTCTGTAAAGTTATTTTACAGGCAAAGCCTTATCAACATGAATTTAATTGGATACAGGCGGCCAGCGGGAGACACCTGGCGAAAATTAACTTTTGCTTACGCATTAATATTTCCATTAATAAAATTTTCCCTCGCCTGACTACAATTTTTATCCCTCACACCAGTGTAAAATGTAATAGATTACATGTTCATAACTCAACGTGAACAGAGACAAGCTTGGACAAAAAGCACAAATCTACGCATATCCACGCCTGCACGCATGCTGTCTTTACGAGAAAAAAACAGTATTAAAATCAACTTGGAGCAGTAAATTAGATATTTAACTAAAAACAGTACGGCCATTCATAGCATGCTTAACTCACACGCTCTTATCGTCTTCCTTTTTCTTAGCTTAACTCCCACCAGTGTCGCTGCCGTGAATGTATCTTTCAGCATTTACCCCGATAATCAACAGCTTAAAATCAGCCCGCTGATTTACGGAACAAATCAGGCGCTAACAACGGAGGAGAATATCGGACTCCATAGAATAGGCGGCAACCGCCTCACGGCTTACAACTGGGAAAATAACTGGTCTAACGCCGGAGAGGATTGGCACCACTCTAGCGATGGCTACTTAATTCCAGATAGTGCCAATACCAATGCCCCAGCCGCAAGTCTCACCTCCGTCATCGACAAGCAAGCAGCGGAAGCCAAGTCGATAGTGTCGCTTCAAATGGCCGGTTACGTCTCAGCCGACGGCAAGGGCCCCGTCAGTAAAACCGAAACAGCCCCTTCTCACCGGTGGATCGAAGTCCAGGCAAAAAAAGGAGCAAAGTTTGCCCTTAAGCCGAATACCAGTGATAAGACCGTTTATATGGATGAGCTGGTTAATTTCATGGTGCATCGCTACGGCAAAGCCGCTAATGGTGGCGTCTTTGCCTACTCGCTGGATAACGAACCAGGGCTGTGGTCTTACACGCATCCGCGTATTCACCCGGCTAAAGTCGGCGCGGCCAAACTTGTGGCTCGCTCCGCTGAGCTTGCTGCCGCAGTAAAAGCAGTGGACCCTGGCGCAAAAACATTTGGCCCGGCATTGTATGGCTTCGGAGCATATAGCAATCTGCAAGGCGCTCCCGACTGGGCTAGCGTTGCAGGCCCACACAAGCAGTTTGTAGGCTACTACCTGGCTGAAATGCACAAGGCCTCGCAAGCAGCGGGAAAACGTCTGCTGGATGTTTTAGACCTGCATTATTATTCAGAAGCCATAGGTGAGGTGCGCATAACGAAGACGGAGGCCACCACCGAAAAAGACAGGGCAGCACGCTTACAAGCACCCCGTACACTGTGGGACCCCGACTACACGGAAAACAGCTGGATTGGGAAATGCTGCTCTAAAGAGCTGCCCATAATCCCTAAAGTGCTCGAATCGATTAAGCTAAATTACCCAGGCACCGAGCTGGCATTTACAGAATACAACTTCGGCGGAGAAGAGCATATAAGCGGTGGGCTGGCACACGCAGACGCACTGGGGATTTTTGGAAAATACGGTATTTACGCCGCCAACATCTGGGTATTGAGCACTAAGCCAGGGTTTCATGCCTCTGCATTTCGCCTGTTCCGAAACTACGATGGCGCTATGTCCACGTTTGGCGATACCACCGTCGCAGCCAGCATGAACGACAAAGAAAACAGTTCAATATATGCCGCTGTAAATTCCAGCACTGAGAACCTGCATATCATCGTACTCAATAAAAACATGCTCCAAAGCCTTAACGGTACTTTTGCAATTACCTCCGCTGCCGACTACGCTTCCGGCGAGGCCTGGGCCCTCACCGGCAAGTCCACCGACATCCAAAATGCTGGCAAATTTTTTCTAAGTGATAATCGCTTTAACTACTCGCTGCCAGCGCTATCAGCTTACCATCTGGTTCTTTCGAAACAGCGCTCAAGCACAAAAATCACTCAAGCAGGTTCAGGTGGAGGGGGCGGCGGAAGCGCACTACTGCTCTTAATGTTATGCCTCGCCTTGCCTTTTGTGCACCGGTCTCCTTTTGCAGGCAACAGCGATAAAGCAGGGACTCACGCCTGAGCCCTGCTTGCTGGCTATTTAGCTGATTTATGCGTTTCGCTGCGCTCATTCACGCTCAGTAAAAAAATCGCCATTAAAAAGCCGCTTAACAAAGCAATATCCGAGCACGTTTAGTAATGCCCCCTGCTAGACCACTACCGAAGCCTTGGTATTTTGAAACATAGATGCCTCTGAATAAACACGCTCACCAGGGTGGCGAGAGTACTTTTACTTGCTCGCCAAAGTCTATTTTCCCTCGATACATAAATTGCATTGGCGGTATGGCCTTGTAAACATCAGCCTGCAACACGCTAAGCCGTCCCCGGTAAAGGGTGTAGCCCTGCTTTGTGTAGTAGCTAACTAAACGCTCTGGGCAAAACAAGGTAAAAATACTGTTAGAAAAACCGTCTATCTGATGAAGGTACTCAAATAGCAGAGCGGGAATTTTGTTACCCTGGTATTCTGGCCGCACAACCACACCACCCACACCGATAACTTCGATAACACGCGTTTTTTCAGCACTCTCTATTTTGAAATGACCAAAGCCTAAATGCCCTATGGCCTTACCGTGTGATTTGGCCAGCAGATGCTGGCTGGATTCCGCCCACTCAAACGCTTTACCTTCTATCGGGAACACGCGCTCTTGCCAATGGAAAAGCTGCTCCCGCTGCTCTGAGGACAGTTGTTGTTGAAGAGATATTTCTATTTGGCAGGGCATACGCAAGCTCCAACACTGTTAGTAAATAAATGCATATATAAGCAATGGCTGAGACGTAATTATGTCACTTGTACTCACCTATTAGCTTAGGTATTGTAACTGAGAGATCGCCAAAGCCACCCCAAACTCTACAATTCCGTGGCCTCAACGTGAAACAATAATGGGCGACAATAATACCTTGAGCTGTGCGCTCCCAGCCACCAACTCAGCAATATTCGAAATAAGAAGGGAAACTTAACATGCGTTCTTCATTGATTGTTACGCTAATCGCAACGCTAATTCTCGCAAGTTGCGGGTCTCAGCCCGTAAAACCTGTCCCGGTAACCAGCGTTTCTCTGGAAGACATTCAAACTATGCAAAGCCTCGATGAGCTTACTGCGCTCTACACCAGCCTGGAACAAGGGCTGGCAGGCAAAGAGGAAAGCGAATATGCCAGTGATTTTGCCGCTTTAGCACAAGTTCAAGAGCAGATTCTATTACTACAGAAATCAGCACTGGAAACCAGCCTGGAGCAAAGTCGCTTAGGCGATGACTCAGACTATACAAGCCTGGTACCCCTACCCGCACTACAAAAAATTGGCGAAGGCTTAAATAATGTCGCAGGCCTTGATGAAAGCACCTGGGCCAACTTGACTGCTCTTGTTGATAAAGAGTCCACATCCACAAAATCCGCTATCGATATACTGGCCAAAAAAATCGAAAACAAAAGCAGCAGTGGAGAACAACGCATCGATTTTTACCAGAGCCTATACACCTTGAGTGGTGACGAAGCCTGGCGTACCAAACAGGAAAGCGAGGTAGACGCTCTTTTAGTGCTTATACGTGAAGCAACTGAGGCAGAAGCTTACGATGAACAGCTGCAATCAAAAATAGCTTTGGTAAAAGCTGCACTAAAAGACAACGCAGAAATACTCGATGAAATGATTGATGTAGATGCAAAAATTTATGCAAAAAAATATTTTGACGCCCTCTCCAATGGCGATGCCGATAGCGCCTATAAAACACTGCAGACTCTATCCCAGGCTGACGACTTCTCGGCAGTAATGGACAAACTAAAACCTTCCAGCCAAAAAATGGCGGAATATTTTACTGCGCTGGCAGATGAGTCCGTTACCAAGCCAGAAAACCTCGGTCAATCCTACCGCTGGTATCAGCAGGCAAGCGAAGTTCGGCATATATTGGGGCTGAAAGCTGCTCCCAGTGCTTCGACAAAAACCCTGGTGACGCAGTTAGACAACAAATATAAAGCATTAAAAAAACAGCAAGAAGAGGCAGCAGCCCTTGCCGTGCTGTATGCAATTCAGGATTTCAACCCTACTAAACCCGGTTTGAGAAAAAGCATAAGCCAGCAGGAGAAAACCGTACTCAATAGCGCCATACCGCATTTGAGCACCACTGATTTTGATTCCCGCTACAGAGATCAAGACTACGGCGATGTGATTACCACTTTCATTACCCAATATTTATTTGAGCATATTCCCAACGACGTTCGTATTGTTGAACGAGAGCAATATGAAGCCATTATGCGCGAGCGTAAGCTGAGTGGTAATAGCGAAGCTTTGTCCTCGGTCGACCTGCTGGTGAGCGGCAGCGTTCTGGAATCTAAAGTAGATAGCTCTGAAGCAAAGAACAAAAAACTTATGCGCGTAGTCGTTGGAAAAGAAACGGTACCCAACCCCGGCTACACTGCCTGGCTAAAAATGAGCAATCGAGATCGTAAACGTGTGGACCAACCGAGCGAAACTATCACCGTGAACAAAGAAGAAAATATCTCAGTAGGGGTAACCCGGCACCGCAAGGTAGGTATTTTTTCTGTCAGTTACCGCCTGGTGGAAGCCGAATCCGGCGAGGTGATTTTTCCAGACTCTATTATGTTAAGCAAAGAGTACGAGGACGAAAGCAGCGAAGGGGTAGAAATCGGCGAGGTTGTAGTGCCCTTTAAACTGGCAGACCTTCCATCAGATGTGAAAATTCTAGATGAGCTGGCAAGAGAAGTGGCAACCGAAATTGGCCAACACCTTGTAGCTACACTGGAAAATCAAGAACTTAAATACCTGGAAAGCCTGAAAGCCGCCACGGATCAGAACGACTGCGTTAGCGAGGTGGATTCACTGGCCAATGCCTTGATGATTATGCAGCTGAAAAAAATGGACACCTCTGAAGTTAAACCAAATTTGAAAAAAACAGCGCTCAATTGCTATTAAGAAAGCCCTAAACTGGAGGCTCCCTGCAGGAGCTTCCAGGCTTATCGTTTTAATTCAGCCAGTTTGCCCTTGGCTATTTTATTATTTGGATCAATTTCCAGCACGCGCTGATACTTCTCCAAAGCGCTGTCTCCTCTGGGTTCAAATAAGCGCCCTTCCGCTTCTGCAAATGCCGCGCTTTCCAGCAAACCCTGAACAACCAGGCTCTGCTCTATGGATGCAATACTCGCTTGCTTATCCAGCTTGTCCTGAGCGGCAGAAAGCAGCTTGCCCTCGATAACGTTTACCAGGTCTAACTCAGGTGCTGCGGCGCGGGCATAGTCCAGGTATTCCTGAGCCAGCGGCAGGTTATGCTTGGCTATCTGCACATCAGCCATTTTCAGGTACTCTTCTGCAATCTGTTCCATCCCAGCCAAAGCACCCGCGTGCTGTGGTTCTATTGAAAGCACCCGCTGCAATTTGTTAAATGCATTATTTGCATCCGGTTTCCTTAAGCGCTTAGCCTGAATATCCACCAGCGCTTCCTTCATCAACCTATCGACGGTTATCTGCTGATTCGCAGCATCGACCAAGTGTTTTTTAGCTTGAATAGTCGCAAGGGGCTGCCCATCAGGCACCAGCTCCGGTTGCTTACTCCTAACACTGAATAACACTGCCGCCAGCAAAGCCGCCAATGCAAAAGCTCCACCCGCCAACCACGGCAATGAAGAAGACTTAGCGTGCAATACCGTGTCAGCCTGCCCCTGGTGTTGGTCCGAGGATTGTGATTCAGAAGCCTGCGATAGGGCCTGTAAAGGGTCATCGACAGGAGCCTGGCGCCGAGGTACAAAACGCGTACTCTCTCCTTCGCTCGGCACGGACTTATTGCGCGGGCGAAGCACCGTTGGCTCATCCTCGAGCGTAAACTTGGATCGATCCAGCTTACTGAGGTCCAGGTTTTCCAATGCCGCAACAAGGTCTCTTCCCGATTGAAAGCGATTCCTGGGGTCCTTCTCCAGCATTTTATTGATGATGGCCTGCAAACCGGCAACCCTTGCCGGGAGAGCAGGTACAGGGTCATTGATATGCATATACGTGGTGGATACCATATCTCCACCGTCGAAGGGCACTCTGCCAACCACACAGCGATAGAAGAGAATACCTAGCGCATAGATATCCGCCCTGTGATCCACCGCTTTGCCACGAATCTGCTCCGGTGCCATATATTTGGGTGTGCCAATTACAAGGCCCGTTTGCGTGAGGTTCAGGTCGGAATCCACCTCCTTGGCGATACCAAAGTCTGTGATTACAGCAGCACCATCTTCCCTGAACATAATATTGTCTGGTTTGATGTCCCGGTGAACAATTTTTTTCCTGTGGGCAAAATCCAGGGCGCTAGCGCATTGACGAATAACGGAAACTATTTCTTTTAGGCTAAGCCCACCCTTTTTCAGCAAAGACGACAAGTCCCCGCCGTGCAGGTATTCCATGGCAATGTAAAAATGCTCATTAAACTCGCCAACGTCATACACCTGCACAATATTGCTGTGGTGCAACTTGGCGACAATTAGGGATTCCTGAATAAAGCGCTGGCTAAAATCACCATCTTCACTGAGGTCCGGGCTGAGCACTTTGATGGCCACATCCCGGTCAAAGGTATGCTGACGCGCTCGATAGACCGAGGCCATACCACCAGTGCCAATAAGCTCCTCGAAGTCATAACCGGGAATATGCAGGTCTTCTAGCTTCACTTGCCCACCTTTTTTACAATCTCAGCCCACAACTGTAACACTAGAGGGCAGAGGAAAGAACTCCACAAAAGCATGACTTGTTTATAGCTGTGCGCTAGAAAAAGCTTCCACACACACTCATTCACAACATACCTATTTTTTAGCTCTCCTCCCCAAAAGCTAGATTTGACAATGACAAATGTCACCCACATTGGTGACAAAGCTCTATTAAAACAAGGCCAATAAAGTCGGACACTAAGCACATGCAGAGACAGCCACTCCAGATCGGAAGCAGGCCCTTTGCTCACGGAGGAAAACCTTATGAACACCCTACGAGTAATTGCCTTATGCCTAGCGGTTCTTACCACTAATACAAGCCTGGCAGCTCAATCGGATATTGACGCCATTGAGCAGGCTTTTTATCACAACCAGCTTGATAAATTAGAGCAGATAGAAAAATCATCAACAGGCTACGATCACTATTTCGCAAGCTATCGTCTTGGCTTAAAGCATGCAATTAATGGCGATCTCGACCAAGCCAAGACCACCATGGAGCAGCTAATAGTTGAAATGGAAAGCTACACTAAAGAGAACCCAGAGGACGCAGAATCCCTCGGCCTCTTGGCTTATATTTACGGCTACACAATTAGCCTGGAACCAATGAAGGCTCAAAGCTATGGCCCCTTATCTCATAGCAGAATTGCTCAGGCACAAGCTATCTCACCAGACAACCCCCGTGTGCTTATGTTTAAAGGCGTAATTGAATACAACACACCCGCAATGTATGGCGGTAGCAAGCACAAAGCTGTTGAGGCTCTAAGTCTGGCACTGGAACAGTTCCCCAGCGATCTTGCCTCCGGTAAACATTGGGGGCATAGTGAAGCCAATGTTTGGCTTGGCCTTTCCTACTTGGAGTTAGGTCAGCGGGAGAAAGCGCGAGAACACTGGCAGGCCGCCGTCGACCTGAACGCAGAAAATGCCTGGGCACGCGGCCTGCTTGAGCAACACCAACAATAATAATCACTCAATAGCGGCGTCCAAAGCGCCGCTCATAAAAAAGAATTCACGTATGCATATGGAATTTAAACTGGCGGACAAACCCGGCTTATTCGGTAGTTGGAAATGGCTTTCTCTGGTTTACAGTTTGTTCTTTTTCTTCTCGTTTTTTTGGGCCGATATCACTGCAAAGTTTATTTTCGTATCCCTACTAATTTATTTTACTTTTGTTGCGCTGTATTCGGCTTTGTGTTCTTTTCACCGGAGCCTGGTACCACTACTGATTACGGCAATGGTTTTACTGGGCATTATTGGCTCCTACTCCAACCCCTCCAGCACAATCACCTTTAACTACGCTGCATTTTTTGCAGGGTTTTATCTCAGCAAAAAAAATACCGCGCTTAGCCTGTGCGCCATTCTCGCAAGCCTTGTATTTTCCGCGTGGCTCTTTGAGCTATGGTATGCCTATTATTTCTTTCCTGGCATAGTGCCCACTATAGCCCTTGCCTTTACCGGCACCATGATCCAACAAAACGACTTGAAAGATGAGCGAGAACGAAAGAGTACTGAAGAAAAACGCCAGCTCGCGGCTCTGGCAGAGCGCGAGCGTATTGCAAGGGATTTGCACGATACCTTAGGGCACACGCTCTCCAGCATTTCCCTAAAAGCCCAGCTTGCCAAAAAGCTGGGAGATAGAGGCGATACTCAAGCAGCACTGGAAGAAATTAACCAGGTAGCAAAGCTCGCCAGCAGCACGCTCAGCGAAGTAAGACAGGCTATTAGCGGTTATCGCAAGATTGGCCTGCAAGAGCAACTGGGTGTATTGCGCTCGCGCCTGGAGGACGGCGGCATTGAAGTACGCCTTGAGGGCACAATTAAAAACATTGAAGCGAGCAAAGAGGCTGCACTGATATTAATACTTACGGAAGCGGTAACCAATATTTTGCGGCACAGCAGCGCCAAGCTGGTTAAAATAAGTCAGAATCAAAACGAGGGCTTAGTTGAGGTGCGTGTTGAGGACGATGGCAAGGTCTTAAGTTTTACCCCGGGTAATGGCCTCAAAGGCATCCAGGAAAGGTTACAAGACCTAAAAGGTACCTTGGACCTATCGATAGAAAACGGCTTTTGCCTAAACATCAGCTTCCCCGCATAAACACATACATACAGACGCAGACTAAATGAGAGTGATAGTTGCAGAAGATCAAGCTCTGGTAAGAGGCGCGCTCTGCGCACTGTTACAAATGGAGCCGGACATTGAAATTGTCGGCCAGGCAAAAGATGGCCGAGAGGCCATAGAGCTGCTCTCGAACACTCCCGCAGACGTATTGGTAACAGATATAGAAATGCCGGAAGTGACCGGTATCGAACTGCTTGAGCACTGCCGAATAAAGCACCCTCAGCTCAAAACCGTTATAGTCACAACCTTTGGGCGAGCAGGCTATATAAAACGTGCGCTGGCCATGGGCGTAAATGGTTTTTTGTTGAAGGATGCTCCATCAGAGGAGTTGGCTCAGGCCTTGCGCAGGGTAATGACGGGTAAAAGAGTTATCGACCCGGAGCTCGCTATCGCTGCGCTGGATGATTGCGACCCTCTCAGCGAAAAAGAACGTAAGGCTCTACGCCTGGCTGCCGAGGGCAAAAAAACCAGTGAAATTGCCAGCCTGCTTTTTTTGTCGGAAGGTACCGTGCGAAACTATCTTTCTGAGGCCATCGCCAAGCTGAATGCCAGCAATCGGGTTGATGCGGCCAGAATTGCCAAACAAAAGGGTTGGTTGTGACACTTTCGGATGTTGCCTATTTACTGCTTATCGCTTGTTTCGTTGCGCTGTTCTGGCAACATTTAGACATTGGTCATAGAGCCTATCGCGCAGCCAGAAATTACACCGGTGCGCTGGGGCTTACCCTACTCGACCAAAGCATTGTGCTCCGTAAGTTCGCGGTGCGTAAATCCAACAACTCGTTATTTGCACTGGAACGCCACTACCATTTCGAATTTTGCTCAGTGGGCGATCAACGCTACCCGGGCAAGATCACTTTTATTGGCAAGCGACAAAGTTCTATCGAGCTCGCCCCCTATAAAACCAGCGAGCAAACGACACCAATCGAGTAGATGAGATAGTAAGGATGTGCTGAGCGATCAGGCTCAGGCGTAGTAGGTGGAAGCCCAAATACCTTCTATTGCCAGCTTGCGGGCAAAAGAGCCGTGCTCACGATTGTTCGCCATCACGTTAACAAAGTGTGGAACTGAGCGCTCCGCTGCGCTTCTGGACTTAAATGGTCCAATGTCGCCTTCTTCTCGTGTCGCTATATACCATTCGGCTCCAATACGAAAAACACGCTCCGTTCGATACCAAACTCTGTCTTGTTCATTCTTTCTCTGTAACACCTGTGCCCCCAAAATAAATTCCTTTCGCTTGTTTATGAGCGATGAACCGCAATTAGCAATTTACAGGCCAGAAAAGCTTTGTTCCCGAAACATGGGCCGTCCAGCATAATAACGAGAATCAGTTCACACTGAACTGTAAAGAATTTTGACAGATTTGTGAGGCAGCTCAACTAATGACAAGAATATGACGCCAAATACATCATTTAAGCTTGTTTGGACAGACATTTTTCCTGATCTCAGGTTTTCCTGTTTTTCTCCTTAAAGCGATGTGAAAGCGCCTGGATTAGCACTTCCAGCTGCAGCAAAGCCCCGGAATACTGAGCAAGTTTGGCAATCCTGCAATAAAAGCTGCTATTCCATGAAAATCAGCCCAAGTTTTAGTAAAAACTTTCATCAAAATCGTGTATCTTTGCGCACATTTTCAGACCCACACCACAGAGTAGAATTATGAGTGACCTAAGCAAATACCGAAACATTGGTATCTTCGCCCACGTTGATGCCGGCAAAACCACCTCTACAGAGCGGATTTTGAAGCTCACCGGAAAAATTCACCGCACAGGTGAAGTTCACGACGGCGCAGCGACCACCGACTTTATGGAACAAGAGCAGGAGCGTGGTATTACTATCCAGTCTGCTGCTACTACCTGTTTTTGGGATGATCACCGTTTAAATATCATCGATACCCCAGGGCACGTTGACTTTACTGTTGAGGTATATCGTTCACTTAAAGTTCTAGATGGTGGTGTTGGTGTTTTTTGTGGTTCTGGTGGTGTTGAGCCTCAATCAGAGACCAACTGGCGTTATGCAAACGAATCTGAGGTTGCTCGTATTATCTTTGTAAACAAGCTTGACCGCTTGGGTGCAGATTTCTATCGCGTTGTTGGGCAAGTTAAAAAAGTACTGGGCGCCAATCCGCTGGTTATGACCCTGCCAATTGGTGAGGAAGACGAATTTACCGGTGTCGTGGACGTACTCACCAAGAAAGCGTACATCTGGGATGACTCTGGCCTGCCAGAAAACTATGAAGTGACCGACGTTCCTGCAGACCTGGTAGAGAAAACCGAAGAATATTACGAGCAGCTGATAGAAACCGCCGTTGAACAAGACGACGACCTGATGATGAAGTACATGGAAGGTGAAGAACTCACCATCGACGAAATCAAAAGCTGTATCCGCAAAGGCACTATCGCTCTGGACTTCTTCCCTACCTACTGTGGCTCTGCGTTTAAAAACAAAGGCATTCAGTTGATATTGAACGCCGTTGTTGATTACCTGCCGAACCCTACAGAAGTTGAGCCACAGCCACTAACAGACGAAGAAGGCAACGAGACTGGCGAGAAAGCCATCGTTTCTACCGAAGAACCACTGCGCGCACTGGCATTCAAAATTATGGATGACCGATTCGGCGCACTGACCTTCGTGCGTGTTTATTCTGGTGTTCTGGAAAAGGGCATGACTGTGCTCAACTCCTTCACCGGCAAAACTGAACGTATTGGCCGCATGGTAGAAATGCACGCCAATGACCGCTCGGAAATCGACCGCGCTCAAGCTGGTGACATTATTGCAGTGGTAGGTATGAAGAACGTTCAAACCGGCCACACACTCTGTGATCCAAAGCACCCCTGTACTCTTGAGCCAATGGTATTCCCAGACCCCGTTATTTCCATCGCTGTTAAGCCAAAAGACAAAGGCGGCACCGAGAAAATGGGTATCGCCATCGGCAAGATGGTAGCGGAAGATCCTTCCTTCCAGGTTGAAACCGACGAAGACTCCGGTGAAACCATCCTTAAAGGCATGGGCGAACTTCACCTGGACGTTAAAGTAGATATCCTCAAGCGCACCTACGCTGTTGAGCTTGAAGTGGGCCAGCCTCAGGTGGCTTACCGCGAAACCATCACCAAAGCTATCGAAGACTCCTACACCCACAAGAAGCAGTCTGGTGGTTCTGGTCAGTTCGGTAAAATTGATTACCGCATTAAACCTGCAGAGCCTGGCACTGGTTTCAACTTTAAGTCCTCCGTTGTGGGCGGTAACGTTCCCAAGGAATTCTTCCCTGCGATTGAAAAAGGCTTCAAGAGCATGATGGACAGCGGTACCCTCGCGGGCTTCCCGGTGTTGGACGTTGAAATCGAACTGTACGACGGTGGCTACCACGCGGTTGACTCCTCGGCGATTGCTTTTGAAATCGCGGCTAAAGGCGCGTTCCGTCAGTCCATACCCAAAGCGGGCGCTCAGTTGCTGGAGCCCATCATGAAAGTAGATGTGTTCACCCCAGAAGATCACGTTGGTGATGTTATTGGTGACCTGAACCGTCGTCGCGGCATGATCAAAGATCAGGAGCCCGGAACCACAGGCGTTCGAATCAAAGCAGACGTGCCTCTTGCAGAGATGTTTGGCTATATTGGCCAGCTGCGCACCATGACCTCTGGTCGCGGCCAGTTCTCCATGGAGTTCTCTCACTATTTGCCTTGCCCAACTAACGTGGCAGAAGAAGTTATCGCTGCTGAGAAAGCGAGACAAGCCGCTAAGAAGTAAGCGCGTTAAAACAAACCAGAGCCCCGCAGGCGAAAGCCTCCGGGGCTTTTTTTTGCCTTTAAGAATCCGCTTTAAAAATGTAATGAATTGTGGTGCTCTGATTCAGCTTGATGCACCTCACATACCCAGCCCAGTACCCACACTAAGATTAAGGTGACAATTAAAAGCCGAACGCTAAAGCACGTAGTATCTGTTTCTCAGGCTTGGCTTTTAATTCTTTAGGAGCGCCAACAAGAAGAGAGGCAAGCATGAATGCATTAATAAAAACCCTGCTAAGCGGCGGACTCACATTGCTGATAACAGCATGTGGTGGTGGCGGCGACAATAAACCTCTTATTGCTGAAAACCTAGGGCCCGGCAATCCCACTATCAGCCCCTCTTCCCCAGATCGCACCGGCTGGACAGACTTCAAAAAACTGCTGGTGGCAAGCGATGGCTCTCTCAGCCTTGGAGATCCCAATGGCGTCAATGAAACACGAGATACCGGCTCCAAAATTGTTTTTTTTAATGCCGCTCAGGGTAATAACGAACAAGCTGAAGTGTATTGGTGGAATGGAGAAAACATTATCGACGCCACAGGCAGTAGCACGAATAGCAATGGTGATGAGTACGGTGTAAACCCCTTAAAGCCCAATGAAAATGCCATTAAAGCCTTTGCCAATATGGCGGACTCGGCCAATGACGAACGACTAAAAACACATCAAACAACAGACAGAGACTGGTTCGTAGAAGGCTTGGCTGGCGGTTTTCCAGACTGGTTTCTTTTTAAGCGAGGGCAAATTCACTCCGAGTTCAATAGTTATTTACTGGGAGGGAGAAGCGAACAGGAACCAATGCTGGTTGCTGGCTACGGAGAGGAAAGTGAGGGCCGGGCCGTGTTTGAAGTTGGCAGCGCTTTTAACCCTTTGCTAACCCACAATTACGGCAAAACCATAAACTGGATACACACCCACCTGTTCTCCATTGAGTTCAGACGAATGCGCATAAGCCTGCTTGGCACCAGCAAAGCTGAATCCCGCAACGGGGAAGGCCCGGTAAGCTTTGTTATGGAAGATTGCAAAATGTTTAACCCAAACGGTAATGCACTCACCTACTTGCCACAAAAGTCCACAATCTACCGCAGCATCGTATCTCACAGCTGGCACGGAGACCCGGGCCACGTTCAAGGTTACTACGGTTCTGGAGCAAAAGCGCAAGTGACCTTTGAGGATATGATTTTCTATAAAAATGGCTTCAAAGAGGACCCATTAACTAACGCAGATCCAAGACGTGATATTTTTTCACGAAATATTTATCAGGGGGGTGGCGCCAGAATGGGACATATCTACCGAGGCATTATTTCTGCTGATGGGGGCTCAGGCGGGCCACAAATGCGCTACGGAGGCTTGCTGGAGAACAGCTTGATAATCGAGGGCTATTTTTACAGTTCTACCAGTTCCAACAATGAAAATGGTAACAACCCTACAGAGTGGTTAGAGGCTGAAGGGCAAGCCGGCCAGTCCGCACAAGTGAAAAACAACGTTCAATTTATTTTCGAAAACGGCTCACCGGAGGACCCGGACAACCCGGAGACAGACCTGCGCTCCCAGCCGGGCTGGGGCTACTCACTTAGCGGCGCATCGTACGGCTCAATGGTGTCAGGTAATATAATATCAGCGGCGATGCTGATCGATGACCTCGGCGGAACTGCCGGTGCCGCCACTGGAATAAAAATCAGCAGCTCTCCCTACGAATTTTACGCCGACGGAGTACCGGTCACCTATGCACAAAAAGACAACCAGATAATCAATAATATTATTTATCGAACTCGCTTCGGCATCGCAGTATCCGGCGACGCAACAGATATAAGGAATATTGAGATAAAAGACAATATCGTCGTAAGCTTTGACGACCCCCTTAGAAACAGCGCAGAATCACTAAGCGCCAGTAGCCAGCTGTTGCTGGAAGATAATACCTTCTACTCACCAGAAGCGCTGCTGGAAGAACCCTGGATAGGCAGCAACCAGCACATCCGCTCAGAAGACCTTACTGACGCAGTAAGCACAGCGAAAACGGCGGAAAACTGGCCCGACCCGGACCGCACACTGAAACGCTACGTGAGCGAAGAGCTGGGCTTGACACTACTGGACTGGGCCGACGACCAAAACATTCCTCAGAGCCAAAAGAATGAACGCATAGCCGCCGGCGAAGCCTATGACCCCTCAGGCATGAAAACCTTTATGGCCGTGGCGGTGAATATGCGCTTTGGCGGGAAAAGCGCAGCACCGAGCTCAGGAAAACCAGCGCTCAATGGTGACTATGCCTGGGATGAAAGGTATACCGGCCAGGCAGTGGTCAACTGGGTGCGAGCGGGCTTTGGTCAAGCAAGCACCAAGCTGAGCGAAGCCCCGGCAGAATAACAAGCTGTACGAGGCTTAATTAGACTGTTTCCGCGTTTCAATTGCCGGGCCCAATATTTCAAATGCAAAGCTCCTGCAGAGGCGCGGCAACACGCCTCTATCAGCACTGCAGCCCCTCTAGTATTAATCTGCTTTTGTCGAAAAGCGCTACTGTCTCAGGGCTGCCAAATAGTTTACACTAGCCGCTCAAATACTGTATTCTTATACAGCATCATAAAATAGAGGCTAGACACCATGGCAGTTATCGCAGTTTGGAAATGTGACCGAGACGGTACTATGTTTGAAGACAAAAAATCAGCAGAAATGCACGACAAGATGTTGGAACTCGCCGCCAACATCTCCTACTTAATTGAAAAAGAAATCACAGGTATAAGCGAGCAAAATCTGGAGCAAATTGGCATGCTACTGGCCAAGCGCAGTGATGATCTGGTTAAAGCGTGTAAAGGGAAGCCTGAAGTACTGCTGAAACAAGCTCCACAAGTTAAAGAGAGTGATGAGCAGCCAGACAATGTAACGGCTATTGCCAATTAACAGCAAGTATCACCGCTAGCACATTAAAGGGAGCGCTTATCGCTCCCTTTACTCATCAACTCCGCCCCACATCATAAAAATAAACGACATCTTCCGGGTATTTTGCCATATGCGCAGAAACCGAGCCCAGCAGCGCCTCAGCGGCCGGCATTCCCTTAACAAGCTTGTTGTTAAAAGAACGAGCCAGCACTTGGGGTACCCGGGTATGCAGTATTAGCCGCTCAACTACGCGTAGATATGAGCGCGGATTTTTATGATGCTTTGCAGCCGCATTCACCAGCGAGCCATTCCTGGCACACTCATCGAAGCTTATACAAAGCTGTCGTCGGGCAATACCCAGGCGTTGTAAATAGCTGAAATAAACGACGCCGGCCAGTGCAAGCGTAATCAAAATTGGCATAATTACCATCGTTCTACCCTCCTTCGTGTGTTTACATAGGCTATTTTAAGGAAGGACGAATAGGGTACTTGACTCCCTACGCCAGTTTTTTGTCCTCATTGAAGCCAGCGCTCATGCCGTGCCAGCAGAACAAAACGCGGCCTCGGAAGCCCGCTGACCGGGAAACACCCTGCGCTTCCATGTATACTCACTTCGCAATAGCGCCTAGCCGGTAGCGCAGAGCGCAAACAGCATTTAATCTATGTTAGGCAGCCATAAAATGGTCTAGGGGCAAGCTTAAAGCAGGGGGCAATATGGAGTTTCTAGCCTGGGTCACACCAGAGTTATCTCGCGCAGAATGGACCGTTCACACAATTATTTTTGTGATAAACATTGCGCTTCTATTTCTCGCAAAACCACTTTTAAACCTGGTAAAAGTGGACGACAGCAATAAAATTACGATAAGAATTTTCCAGTCAGTCAACATTCTGATTTTCACACTTCATTTAATTGATGTTGTTCTGCTGCGTGCCAGCGATCACTATGAGCACTTTTTCATCAAGTTTGGCCTTAGCCTGGCAACGGTTTACACCGCTCTCTACATCTACAACTTAATGGGCTACCTATCCAGAAAACGCTTCGGCCGCGAAAAAACCATCGACGAAAATACGGTTTTTATCGACACCTATAGCAGCCGCTTGGTAAGCCTGCTGTCATTAATTTTTATTGTTGTTACTGCCATCTACACCCTGATTAAAATCTGGGGAGCCGATAGCATGCTCGAGACCACCGGTATTTTCGGTATTATCGTTGCCTTTCTCGCTTTCACCAGTGGCACTTGGGCGCCGGATGTTATGAGCGGTTTAATTGTATTAAACACCAGAATTCTGGAAGACGGCGATTTGGTTATTGTTGACGGCTACCCGGACGAGTACATTATTAGCAAAGTCACCCTCATCTATATTGTTCTTTACAATATTCGCAATAATCAACGTACGCTAATTCGCAACAGCCAGTTCATAAAAACAAAAATTGATAACTTAAGCCGAGTCGCATCAACTGACGGCCTTCGACATGAAATCGTTTATAATATCGCTTACCCCGAGTTAAAATCACACACCGCAGACGAACGTGCCGAAGAGCTAAGACGCTTTAAGTCACGAATAGATAAAATTTTCACCAACGCTTTCGAAAACTCCTGCAATGACAAAACCACAAAAATCAACCCGGACAAACCATTTAAATGGGCCCTTACATCCACGGGCGATTTCGCACTACAGTACAGTTTGTGGTTTTTCATTTCACGCTTACCCAATACAAAAGTGACCTCTAGCGTGCGTACACACCTACTCGGCAGTATTCACGCCGTAAACGAAAATGTATTTTTTGTTTCTGAAATTGAGGGTATCAGCCTTTCCACTCCGAGGCTTTGCAAGGTTGAACTGGAACAGATTGGTAGTAGTACCATAACAGCAGGGCTTTAATGCAGCTCCAACTAATACCTCGGCAGCGCAAGACACTACCGTATTTTCCGGAGTTGTAATGAATTTTTCGGCTTTGCCCATCAATGAAATACTTGTACAGATCAAGCAAGCACTAATAGAAAAAAACGAGTTGGTAATAGAAGCGCCGCCCGGAGCAGGTAAAACCAGCACAGTTCCCCTGGCCCTCCTGGACGCCCCCTGGAGAGGTTCAAAAAAAATCCTTATGTTGGAACCAAGGAGAGTGGCCGCACGTAGCGCTGCAGAGCGCCTGGCCTCCTTACTTGGCGAAAAGCCTGGGCACCGCGTTGGCTACACTATACGACTGGAGAAAAAAACCAGTAAACACACCTGTATTGAAGTGCTTACAGAGGGAGTACTAACGCGGCGCTTGCAATCAGACCCGGAGCTTTCTGACACCGCCGCCATTATTTTTGATGAGTTCCATGAAAGAAATATTCACTCCGACCTTGGGCTTGCATTGTGCTTGCAAAGCCGGGAGTTATTTCGCGATAAAGATAATCCCTTAAAACTCATAGCCATGTCCGCAACCATTGACGCGGAAGCTATTGCGGCTCTTTTACATGCAGAAAAAATCACAAGCAAAGGCAAGGCTTTCCCGGTAGATATTCACTACAAGCCGACCGCATTCAAGGTATCCGACTCTCTGGAGGATGAAGTACTGGAGTGCATTCAACTGGCTTTAGCCAGGCATACGGGAAACATTTTGGTTTTCCTACCAGGGCAAGGCGAAATTCGCAGGCTCGCAACTTTGCTAAGTAACCTAAATCATAAAGACCTGGGCGTGTATCCTTTACATGGAAGCCTTTCTTTCTCGGAGCAAAATGCCGCGATTGCACCGCTGCCTGCAGACAGCCCTTACAAACGAAAAATAGTGCTATCGACAGATCTCGCAGAAACCAGTTTGACCATAGAAGGCGTAAATATTGTCATCGACAGTGGATTCACCCGAAAACCACAGTTTGACGCAAGAACGGCTATGACCCGTCTTCATACCCTTAGAATTTCACAAGCCTCCGCTAAGCAACGTGCAGGCCGAGCAGGCAGGCTCGCAGCAGGCGTTTGTTTTCGACTATGGAGTGCAGAACAGCATGCACAATTGCAAAGCCATAGTAAGCCTGAAATCCTACAAGCAGACCTCACGCCGCTAGCCTTGCAGCTACTACAGTGGGGCGTAAGCGAGCCTCGGGAGCTGAGTTGGTTAGATGCTCCTCCGGCGGCAGCTTTTGCACAAGCGCAAGATTTATTAAGCGAGCTTGGTGCCGTAGAAAAGCGGGGTGAACATTTTATTCTCACCGAACACGGGGAAGAAATGTCTACTCTGCCGGCAGAACCTCGGCTCGCCCATATGCTGATACAGGCAAGTAAATACGGCTTAATAAACTTAGCCTCACAAGTAGCTGCACTTTTGAGTGAGCGTAGACCCTATTCGCAAACAGATATTGAATACGGCATCGATTTGCTTAGAGGAAACATAGCCTGTGGTGCCCAGCAAAAAAACTGGTTAAAGCGCTGTCAACAGCAAGCCAAGATATTCCAGCAGTTGATTAAACATCAGGAAGCTGAGAATAAAATTTCGGTAAGAGACGCCATTGGTTTTTTGCTAGCCTGCGCTTTTCCAGATCGTATCGCACGCAGGCGTGAAAATAGTCGCAATAACTACCTGCTGAGTAACGGCCGCTCCGCAAAGCTCGCTGCCAACGACGCTCTTACATCCCACGAATGGCTGGTTACTGCTGAGCTTGGCGGACAAAGTGGGCAACGTGAAGATAAAATATTCTCCGCAGCAGCACTAAACCCGGCACTTTTCGATACAAAACTTAAAAACCTTTGTGCAGAAGCTGAGCTGGTGGAATGGCGTGATGACAGACTGCTGGCCGAAAAACAGCTGTGTGTTGGTAAGATTATTGTAAAAAAATATCCATTAAAAAATGTTGCGGTAGAACATTTTCAGCAGGCAACACTTGCACTTGTAAAAAAGCACGGCGTTCTTATTCTTCCCTGGGATAAAGACTGCAGGCAGTGGCAAGCAAGAGTTTGCTTGCTACGCAAGGCTTTCCCCGATAGCGACCCCGCCTGGCCTGATATCAGCGATTCAGAACTAGTAGAAACACTGGATAAATGGTTTCTGCCCTTCGCAGGCAATATTCGTTCGCGGGCAGATCTTAAAACCCTCCCCCTGTTACGCTGCCTGGAATCCATGCTCACCTGGCCACAACTGCAACAGCTGAAAGAGCTCGCTCCCGAGCGCCTGAAAGTACCTTCCGGCAGCAGCTATTCCATCGATTACAGTCAAACCCCTCCAGTGCTGCAAGTAAAACTTCAGGAAATGTTTGGCTGTACAAGTACCCCTACTGTTGCCAGTGGCAAGATAAAACTGCTTGTACACCTGCTCTCTCCAGCAAGACGCCCTCTGCAAGTCACCCAGGATTTAGAGGGCTTCTGGAAAAGCAGCTACCAAGACGTTAAAAAAGAAATGAAAGGCCGCTACCCCAAGCACCCCTGGCCCGATGACCCCCTGCAGGCGCTTCCCACCAGAGCAACGAAAAAGAAATTTCAGCCTTGATTTTGCGGAGCTAACAAGGGCTTTTACTCGCCCCTGAAATCTCGGCAGCACTGGGAATCAGCGCTACACTTCAAAGTAAGTGCCCGTATTACACGGGGTAATTAGACGTCTGTAATCTTTTTGAAAGATTAACCCTGTATTTCTGTTGTTATGGCACAGTCAATTCTAGATAACCTGCGACACCTAAATCCCTTTCGCTCGCGTGTAAGCTTGGGGAGGGAATCGCTATCAAACCAGCCAGATCTGGCGAAAATAAGCTTGCTAAACCACGAACCGGTGCACACCGTGGACCCCTGCTACCTCTCCTTTTCCATCGACATTTCTGTACTTGCCGGTGGCTTCTGGTGGGAGGGCAGCCAGGGGGTAAGAAAAGGGCTTGGCACCTTGCGTGTGCCTCCGCTGGATTTAAACGTAAAAAAACTGGACCTGCTGGTACAAGCACTTGGTCCTTCTTACCTTCGTGTAGGAGGCTCAGAAGCGGATAAGATTCATTACTTTAATAGTGACGAAAAAGGCATGGAGGTGTTGGTACTCACACGCCCTATGTGGGATAGGCTGCATGCTTTTATTAAACGTAATAATCTCAAATTCGCCTTTACCTTTAAATACGGTCTATTTAAGCGCAAGCACCACGGCGAGTGGAACGGCACAGAAATCCAGCAGCTGCTGCAATATTCAAAAGAAAAAGGCTACCCCATACACGTTTGTGAGCTGGGTAACGAGCTAAACGCCTATTGGGCTTTTCACGGTATTCGTTCGCAACCAGGGCCAAAAAACCTTGCGCAGGATTACGCCACGTTTACCCAGTTAGTGAGGCGTTATTATCCAGAGGTTCGAATATGTGGCCCCGGCAGTGCTTTTTGGCCACGCCTGGGGGAAGCCATTAAACCTTTTACCAACATCACTAAAAAATTCCTGCAAAGTTCCAGTACGCAACTGGATATAGTCGACTGGCACTACTACCCCTTTCAGAGCGATCGCTCACCGGTACGAACGCGTTCTGCCACAGAAAAAAATGCGGTGTCTGTTAAGAGCTTTGATACTTTTGCTAATTACAGTAAAAAACTGCGGCATATGCGCGACATTCACCAGCCAGAAGCAGAATTGTGGACTGGCGAAACGGGTTCTGCCCAGTGCGGAGGCCAGGCAAAGATATCCGACCGTTTCGCCTCCTGTTTTTGGTGGGCAGACCAACTGGGCCAGGGAGCGATACTCGGGCAAAAGGTAATGATTCGCCAAAGCCTTATTGGCGGAGACTACGGCATGATCGATCGCCTTAGCTTAAAGCCCCGCCCGGACTATTGGGTAAGCTGGTTATGGGGGCAACTTATGGGACAAGCAGTTTATGAGGTAAGCAGCTCTCTCGAAGCACTGCGCGTGTATTGCCATAAAGATAAGCTTAGCGGCCAACACTGTTTACTGATTATCAATGTGTCTAACTCTTCTCTATCCGTCGATACACCGGATTTTTCTCGGTTAAAAGAGAGCTATGCAATTACGGGCAAAAAATTGACCGCAAAAAAACTGTTCATTAATGGCGTAAAACCAGAATTCAAAAAAGGAAAAGTGAGGCTGAGCAATTTTCCTCAACCAGAATTTAATCGCTTGGTGCAAGCCTTATCGATAAATTTCTGGCGTATGGAAAAATAATTATCTAGTCAGGTGCCTCTATCATACCGAGCAGCATTCCAGGCACAATATTTAGAAAAAGCTTCCCTTCCTGTTGCTGAAAAAAACCATCATAAATAAGATTTCCATGGCTCTCTACAGCCTGTCCCGCGAGCCAGTCCTTACTATCAAACTGTGCAATGTCGCCAATACAATCTACTTGTAAGGCAAATTTTTTTCTTCCTTCTTCGATAACGAGTACAACTGGCCTAACGAGATCTTCCAACCGCGCCTGTGCTAGCGAAAATAAATTAAGCAATTCCTTGAGCGTGTGGGTTTTTTCTTTATTGAGGATGGCGATAGCCTGATCCAACTTGGCAGAGTCTTGAACCATCGTTAACAGTTGTTCAGCGAGCGAGTGAATGCGCTTATGCGGGGCATCAAACTTCGCCATTATCTCTCTCAGCTCCTCGTCATGAGCTTGGTATTTATCATACCAACGACCAAAGGCACACTTGTGAGGATCTGTTGCCTTTGTAAAGGGAACGCTATAGCGAATACTGTGATCTAGCGCTTCCATCCAGTCTATGTGATCCTGACGCCGTGCCTGAAGCAAGTCCTTCAACTCTCTGCTCTCATCCGCCAGGGAGCCGACACCAATAGCGTCACACAAGCGGTAAAGTACCAGCGTTTCGTCAGAATAGTCGAATACAGTTTGCGGTGGCCCATTCCGATGGGGGGCACTTCGAGTATTCAAGGTATCCAGCGCAGTTATATAGCGAACGTAGCTAACAGGCAGTACATAACTGGCACTTCCAGCACTAAAGCTGATATAAGAACCCGCACGGTATTCATCTAATTGATTTTCTGCCTGATTCATTGTGTCTCTCCACGTCCTCAAAGCCCGACTTTAAGCCCTATTGATATACAATGTAGACCATCTACCAAAAGGAGACGAAGCATGTCTGAGATACATGTACGAGAGGTGGACATTACCACTCTGGATGTGGACGCCGTAGTAAACGCTGCCAACATCAGCCTGGCAGGCGGTGGTGGAGTAGACGGGGCAATCCATCGGGCGGCTGGCCCAGAACTGCACGAGTATTGCCGCAAGCTTGGTGGCTGCGAAACAGGGAACGCGCGCTTGAGCCCCGGCTTTAAGCTGCCCGCCAGGTTTATTATTCATACCGTTGGCCCCATGTGGCATGGGGGCAGCCACAATGAAGCCCAACTGCTGGCCAGTTGCTACACCAACGCCCTGATATTGGCAGAAAAACATCAGCTTCGCTCCATTGCATTCCCGGCAATTAGCTGCGGCGTCTATGGCTATCCTCACCAGCAAGCCGCCCAAGTGGCAGTGGAGGCAGTCTGTCACTTTTTACCCACGGTAGAATACGTTCAGGAAGTGATTTTTGCCTGCTTAAACCACGAAATGGCTCAGCACTTTAAAAAAGCGTTGGCAAATCGAACGCTTTAATATTAAAAATACAGAAGCGATAATCAAACAAACAAAAAAACCACGGGCGGCAAACGCGTGGTTTTTCTTTTCTCTACATGTTATCAAGCGCGAGTATCGGGTATAAATTCGTGCACACCTCGCGTGGCCATCTCCTCATAAACAGACCACTTCTGGTTAACGACTTTCTGGGCCAGCTTCATTAAGCGAGCGGCTTGCTCCGGGTCGCGGTTAAGCAGGATTTTATAGCGATTCTCTCTATAGGCGTATTCCTTCATCTCTATGGTGGGCCGCAAAGAATCCAGAATAAAAGGGTTTCTACCCGCGTCATGCAGATTGGGGTTGTAGCGATAAAGCGGCCAATAGCCCGACTTAACCGCCAGCTTTTGCTGATTTAAACCTTCATCCATACTTATGCCATGCTCAACACAGTGGCTATAAGCAATGATCAGCGAAGGCCCATTGTAGGCCTCGGCCTCACGAAAAGCCTGCAAAGCTTGTTGTGGATTTGCCCCTAAGGCGATTCTGGCCACATAGACATTACCGTAAGCAATCGCCTGTAAACTCAAGTCTTTTTGCGGTACAACTTTACCCCCCGCTGCAAATTTGGCTACCGCCCCAATGGGTGTCGCTTTAGAGGCCTGACCACCGGTATTGGAATACACTTCGGTATCCATCACCAGTACGTTCACGTCTCTACCACTGGCCAAAACATGGTCCACACCGCCATAACCAATATCGTAAGCCCAGCCATCGCCACCTACAATCCATACACTTCGGCGCACCAGGTGGTCAATAACAGAAAGCAGGTCCTTGGCCAGAGGGTCATCCAGTTTTTCCAGAGACTCTCGCAGCAAGCTAACGCGCTCTCGCTGTTTGCGAATATCACTCTCTTGTTTTTGCTCTGCATTTAAAGCTGCATCGACAAGCTCGCCGTCCAGCTGCTCCCGTAATTCCGCTAGTCGGTTTTGCGCCAGCTTTAAATGCTGGTCGGCAGTCAGCCGATAGCCAAAGCCAAACTCCGCGTTGTCTTCAAATAACGAGTTGCACCAGGCGGGGCCTTTACCTTCTTCGTTTTGAGACCACGGGGTTGTTGGTAAGTTACCACCATAAATGCTTGAGCAACCGGTAGCATTGGCTACCAAGGCCCTGTCGCCAAAGAGCTGGCTAATTAATTTGAGGTAGGGGGTTTCACCACAACCAGAGCAGGCACCTGAAAATTCAAACAGTGGCTGTAAATACTGCACCCCGCGAACATTGGAAAAATCAACCGCCGCACGATCGTTGTAGGGCAGTTTTTCAAAAAAGTGAAGATTCTCTTTTTCCTGCTCAAGCCAGTCTCGCTTGAGCACCATATTGATGGCGTGGTGGTGTTCATCTTCCACATCATTTACCGGGCAGGCCTTCACACACAAACCGCAGCCTGTGCAATCTTCCGGATAGACCTGCAAGGTATAGCGCAAGTCTGGAAAACCACGGGCACTTACCTGAGCAGACTTGAATTTTTCCGGCGCGGAACTTAACTCAACTTCACGATAAAACTTTGCTCGAATCGCCGCATGCGGACAAACAATAGAACAATTGCCACACTGAATACACAAATCCGATTCCCAGATTGGAATATCAGCAGCAATGTTGCGTTTTTCCCACTGGGTTGTGCCCGTTGGGTAAGTGCCATCATCAGGTAATTGTGAAACAGGAATTAGATCTCCTTTTCCCAGTATAATCTGGCTGGTCACTCGCCGTACAAAGTCCGGCGCATGCTCGAATGCTTTCATTGAATCGGGATTATAAGTGCTGCTAATCTCCTCAGAATATTCCACTTTCTCCAAGTGAGCTAAAGACTGGTCGATAGCGGCGAAATTCCGCTTAACTATTTCCGGGCCTTTTCGCGCATAGCTTTTTTCCGCTGCAGCTTTAATTTTTGCGATTGCTTCATCTTTGGGCATGATGCCGCTCAGAGCGAAAAAGCATGTTTGCATAACTGTATTTATTCGATTACCCATACCTACCGAACGAGCAACCTTAGCACCGTCTATAACATAAAAATCCAGTTTTTTTTCAACAATCTGTTGTTGTACCGAGCGGGGTAATTTGTCCCAAACCTGATATTTGTCGTAGGGCGAATTAAGTAAAAATGTTGCACCGGGCCTTGCCCTGCTGATCATATCTACATGATCAATAAAATTGTACTGGTGGCAGGCCACAAACGATGCAGAGCTAATCAGATAGGGAGATTCAATATGATTGGGCCCGAAGCGCAGGTGGGAAGTCGTCATGCTGCCAGCTTTTTTTGAGTCGTAAACAAAATAGCCTTGGGCGGAAAACTTTTCTTCTTCTCCAATAATTTTAATACTATTTTTATTGGCTCCCACAGTGCCATCTGCACCAAGACCATAGAACAGAGCCCGTACTGTATTGTCGCTTTCGATATCCAGTGCTTTTATGTTATCCAGGCTGGTGTGGGTACGATCGTCAGTAATACCTATGGTAAATCCATTTTTTGGCTTTTTGCTATTTAGCTCTTCAAAAACGCGTGCCACCATAGCCGGCGTAAATTCCTTACTGGAGAGCCCGTAACGGCCACCGATAATACGCGGCATGCTATCCCGCTCTCCTGCGGCGTAGGCTTGCGCCAATTCTGTGGTGATATCTTTGTACAGAGGTTCACCATTAGAGCCCGGCTCTTTTGTGCGATCTAATACAGCTATCTTTTTCACCGTGCTTGGCAGCACGCGTAGAAAATGCTCTGTACTAAACGGCCGGTATAAACGCACTCGAAGTACACCTACGTTTTCGCCGTTCTGGTTTAAATAGTCGACTGTCGACTTTGCGGTTTCTGTGGCGGAGCCCATTAAAATAACAACACGCTCTGCCTCCTCGCTGCCATAGTACTCAAACAACTGGTAGTGGCGACCTGTCAATTCCGCCAGCTTCTTAAAGTTTTGTTCGAATATATTAATGCTCTCGGTGTAATACTGGTTAACCGTTTCGCGACTCTGAAAATAGGTATCCGGGTTTTGCGCCGTACCGCGCATTTTCGGTTTGTCCGGGTTTAGGGCACGAGATCGATGCGCGATAACCAGCTCGTCATCAATCATCGTACGTATATCGCTATCAGATAATAAACTTATTTTACTAACTTCATGGGAGGTTCTAAAACCATCGAAAAAATGCACGATGGGAACACGGCTTTTTAAGGTGGTCGCCTGAGCAACCAAAGCCATATCGTGGCATTCCTGCACAGAAGCCGAGGCTAGCTGAGCAAAGCCTGTTTGCCGCACCGCCATCACATCCTGATGATCGCCGAAAATAGATAAGCCCTGTGCGGCCAGCGATCGTGCGGCAACATGAAAAACTGTCGGTGTTAACTCTCCGGCAATTTTGTACATATTGGGGATCATTAGCATTAAGCCCTGAGAGGCCGTAAACGTGGTTGTTAAAGCACCCGTTTGTAATGCGCCATGAACGGTTCCCGCCGCTCCACCTTCGCTCTGTAATTCCGCAATTAAGGGAACTTGCCCCCAAATATTTTTAATATTCTGGCTAGACCATTGATCCGTAAATTCCGCCATGGGCGAAGAAGGCGTAATTGGATAAATCGAGCATACTTCGTTAGTACGATATGCGACATACGCGGTAGCTTCACCGCCATCCAAAGTTACCTGTTTATTGTTATTAGCCATAGCACACACCTCACGCCTTTTCTGTCATGTGAATTGCCGCAGTAGGGCATTGTAGAGTGCAAGCACCACATCCAGTACACAGGGAATAATCTATTTGATAAAAACGTCCTGGGCCTAATTTTAGTATTGCGTTTTCGGGGCAGGCGCCATAACAACCATCGCATTCAAAACAGTTGCCGCAGGAATAACATCGACTGGTTTCATAGTGCACTTCCTGCTCGCTTAATCCACCCATCACCTCATCAAAGCTTTTATTGCGCTCCTGAGCCGGCACAACAGGCTGCTGCGACTGGCTGGCCATGGCGTAATACCAAATATTGAGGGCCTCCAATGGTACCGGGTCAGTTTTTTCTCGCTGGGTAGCAAGGCAACCACTAACAAAAGCGTGGATATGTCGCGCGGCTTTCTTGCCGTGACCTGTTGCAATTGTCACCGTGCGCTCGCTGGGAACCATATCTCCACCGGCAAATATGCCTGCATGGCCGGTCATCATGTTTTCATCCACCTGTACCGTGCCATCACTGGAGAAATCGATAGCGGGCATGTGTTGCATCAGCTGAGAGTCGATATTCTGACCCAGGGCCAGAATCAGCGCATCGGCCTGCAAGGTTTCAAATTTACCCGTTGGCTGTGGCCTGCCATTTTCATCCAGCGCCATTTTTTCAACTTTAATCTGGTCTTCGTCGATTTCGTGAATGGTGCGTAGCCAGTTTATTTTTACACCCTCTTCCATGGCTTCTTCGGCTTCAAATTTATGTGCGGGCATGTGCTCTATATCCCGGCGATAAATGATCAGGGTTTCTTCCGCACCCAGTCTCTTCGCCGTGCGGGCAGCATCCATAGCGGTGTTGCCGCCGCCGTAGATCGCCACCCGTCTACCGAGCAAAGGCTGGTTGCCCTGGCTCACGTCCGACAAATAGGAAACAGCATCCAGAATACGACCCGCCTCGCGTGCAGGAATATTTACTTTTTTGGAGATATGCGCACCCACAGCGACGAAAACTGCGTCGAAAGCGCCGTCTTCTTTTTCTTTTTGCAGGTCTTCCACTTTGTGGTTAAGGGTAATTTTTACCCCCATTTTTTCGATACGGCTGATTTCTGCTCGGAGGATATCGCGCGGCAAGCGGTAGGCAGGAATGCCAAAGTGCATCATGCCGCCGGCAACGGTTCCGGCTTCACGAATCTCCACTGTGTGCCCCATACGTGCAAGCTGGTAGGCAGCGCTGAGCCCACTTGGGCCTGCACCAACAATAAGGATGCGTTTGCCGGTTTTTCTGGCAGTGAATTTAGGCTCCCAGCCCTGCTCAATAGCCATGTCACCGAGGAAGCGTTCAACCTGGTGAATACTGACCGCACCGTCAACCTGCTCGCGGTTACAGGCGCTTTCGCAGGGGTGATAACACACGCGACCATGCACAGCAGGCATAGGGTTATTTTCCACCAGCACTTGCCACGCCTCTTGGTGTTTACCCTCTTGCGACAGCGCAAGCCAGGCCTGGATATTTTCTCCAGCAGGGCAGGCATTGTTACAGGGAGGCATATAGTCCTGATAAACAGGTCGTTTATTGGCATCAGGCCCGGTTCCAGCACTAAGAGTAAGGTCAGGCGGAGCGGTCATATCTGAGTTTCGCACTTTCATAAGCAAGCCTACGGTAGTGTATGAAATGGGTTACAGCTCTCCGAGACATTAGGGCAATTGGCCTGACCAACCATTGATTTACGACAACTTAATGGAAACTAGCGTTACAGCGGGCCGCTGCGGAGGAGGCTGCTAGAAGGTTATACAGGTATCTACAAGTACTCTGAGAATTGTCTGAGAAGGCATAGGAAAAAGCAATTTCAAAAACCCAATAAGCAGAGAACCCCTTATTACTGTGGGTTACAGGCATGGGGGAAAGGGACGATCTCCATTACCTCGATCTCATCACCAGCCCCTCGATCAAAATAGCGCCAGCGAATGTCCAGCTGATTCAGCTGCATTGCGTACACTCTTTCACTATCCGTGCGCTGATAGGAGGGCCTGGGGTCCTGCCGAAGAACCTGTATGACCAAACAACGCAAATTGGTAACACGGTCTAAATATTGTGCTAACTGAGATTCCGCCAGAGGCGAAAAATTCACAGGAAGAACATCTGGCTGTGCGCTGGCGATAAGGTTTACTGCCTCAGGCACGCTGTCGGCATAGGGCAGGTAGGGTTTTATATCCAGTACGGGTGTTTCATCAAGAAGGTCGGCGCCGCTAATATGCAGGGAGACACCCTTGGCAAGTTCGATTTTTTCCAACTTAACCACCGACAAGCCTATGGCCGCAGGGCGAACAGGAGCGCGCGTAGCAAAAACACCGACTGATTTATTACCGCCCAAACGCGGAGGCCGCACTTTTGGACGCCACTCATGCTGTAAACTCTGGTGAAAAATAAACTGTAACCAGATATGGCTACATTCGCTTAAGCCCTCAAATGCAGCAGGGTTGTTATAGGGCGCGATTAACTCCAGCGTCGCTCTCGCTTCGGGCACCAGGCCTGCCTGGCGGGGAATACCAAATTTCTGCTTGTAATCGCTTCGTACAATACCTATTACAGGAAGCTGATAATTAGTGCCGCTGCTGTTTTTATGCATAAAACACTTGTTTTATTCACTTGTCGTGTCAAAATTTACAATTATTCCAGCACTATACCAAATCTATTACTTGTCTTACCCCCAAGGATCCTTCATGAACTCTCGTGCTTTACTTGCATTAACCCTTCCTTTTGTTTTTTCTATGCCCTGCTACGCATCCGACGATGCCGAAGGCAAGCCTTTGAGCGCCGAAGTTTCGCTGGGTGCTCTAAATACCAGTGGTAATACTGAATCCACGGCCTATACCGGCAAGATGGACCTGAAACATGAGATGGCCAACTGGCGCACCAACTATATTCTTACTGGCCTGTACAAGGAAAATGAGACCACCATTGAGCAGGTAGACGGCTCTACCCGTGAAGAAATGCAGGTTTCAGCTGAACGCTATTACGGCTCTGCACAGGCGGACTACAAGCTTAACGAAGAACACCGCGGGCTGTTTGTTTTCGCTTCTTATGAAGAGGATAAGTTCGGTAATTTTGAATACCAGGGAACACTCGCCGCCGGTTATACCGACCGACTGTTTAAAACCGATGTAACAGAATTTAACTACAGCGTTGGTCCGGGTATGTCGTATTCAAAGACAACGGAAACGTTAAATGATGACGGCTCGGTAAAAACGGAAAGTATTTCCAGCGAATCACCCATTGTGCGTTTGGCCGCTGATTTTAAGTGGGATATCAGTGAAAACAGCAGCTTTAGACAAACACTTGCCAGCGACTACGCGCCAAGTTCCGATGACAATACCAAGACCCGCGCAGAAACATCCTTGTTGTCTAAGATAAATTCCAGCTTTTCAATGAAACTCTCTTACACCATCACCAACAACTCTGTGGTAGAAGACGGCGTAGAGAACACCGATACTGAGACTGCTGCGTCACTCGTGTATTCCTATTAATTGTAGGGAAAAAGGTAAAGGCCAGTATCAACTAGTAAGCCGCTTGGCCAGCAGAGCGCTTAAGTCAAAAAGCTCAGCTTCGGCAAGTCCGAAGCTGAGTTATAAAATATCAAAGTCGCGAGATAGTTTTTCTACCAAACGGGCAAAGTCTGCGTCACTGGGCACCAGCAACTGCACGTTCACATCGCTAACTTTCGCCATTTCCGGCCCGTTGGCCAACCAGCGCTCAAAATTCTGCAGCGCTGCTTGCTCACCTGAGGCAAGGGCTTCGACACTGCCATCCTCACAATTCCTTACCCAGCCGGCAAGACCGAGCTTACGCGCAACTACCTGTGTGCTTCCTCGGAAAAAAACACCTTGTACCCTGCCTGTCACCCGGTAGTGCTTAATCATCCTCAGTCTTCCTTGCCGCAGCGAGTATTCCCGCAACCAGCACTTCGGTCATTGCATTGAAACTCGCTTTTGTGGTTTCAGCATCATGTAGCAGAAACTCCTCCGGCCATCGACCACTTAAACAGGCCGCATGATTGACATGCTTGGCTGCAAGAGCAGTAATACCATGAGCGAGAGACCAACATGCAAAAGCACCCAGCCCTTCATTGTAGCGACTGGTAGGCAGCCCGTGCTTTTCTAACAAAGCAACAATAATAGCTCGCAGTTCAGCCTCCGCCGACATGGCGGCATCCAGCAACTCTTCGCTTACATATTCTTCGGGCACATCTTCCTGAAAGATGCGCTCATAGTACTGGGTGTGGTCAATAGAATATTGAAAATAGGCCCTACCAATATTGCGGATACGTTTTTCTGGCTCATCGTCTGAGGGGGAGTTACCTTCGAGGTAGCGGGCAAAGTGCCGTAGGCAGCGAATTTTCACTTCCACCACCAAGGCAATTTTATCAGGAAAATGGTTGTATACCGCCGTGGGCGCAACGCCCACCTGAGCAGCCAGCTTTCTCAGTGAGAGTTTTTCTGGTGGCGTGGTTTGCAGCAATTCGATATAAGCATCAACCAAAGCCTGCTTGAGGTTCCCATGGTGATAATTCCCAGTTTGTTTTTCTGCTCTGCTCACGTAAGTATCTAAGGTTGTTTAGAAATTAAATGTTACCGATAAATTAACTGTATCGTTGTCTCTAAACGGGTACAGGGCGGAACGACTATCGTTGTTTTCATAAACGACAAGCGAGGAGGCCACTTCCCAAGAGTCGGATAAATCATAACTCATATCCCAGCGAAATACTTTTGTGCTGTCTGTTGTTAAAGCCAGCACCCACAACTGATTCGTTAAACGAGCATTTAAGGCCTCATGCATTATGCGAAAAACGTGGCCTGCCTCAAAGGTCTGGTTAAAAAGCTCGCCCTGCTCCGGTAACTCAGCATCATCAGGCGCGTAGATACTGTTGACCTCATAGTACAGGCTTAAGTCGTTGATACCGCTATATTCTGCGCTAAGCATGCTCCGCCACTGGTTTTGTTTTCCCCACGCGTACTGAGGTGATAGCTCTATGGGCTGGTCCCACAAGTGCGCCAGCTCGGAGCGAAAGACCCAGCTACCAACTACACGACTGAATGTTCCGCCAAGAACTTTAACCCGCTCTTGTGCAAGAGACACGCTTGCCCCTTGATCGGAAAGCGAAATAGCGGACACAGAAAAACTATTGTCGTTTACATCCCCGAGGATAATTGATGCATCACCGCCGTGAAAACGTTTCTCCCATTTGAGGGCATACTCCCAAAGGTCCTCCGGGGCGAGATAGTCTATTTCTGCACGCCCCTTGAGGGCGATATAGGGATAAAAATCTTCATGCTCATCGGCATAAATATTGTGCCCGGCGTCATAGGTAATTGCAGCAACCAACTTGCCGGAAAAGGGGACAGAAAGCATTAAAGCAGGCACGGCTTCGCGCAGGTCTTCTATCTGCTCCTGCCCGGGCGCGCGTGAATCTACCGGGCTAATGATATCGCTTATAGCCAGACCTTCCGCCTCGCCCCAGGCCAATACTTGCTGACCCGCACGCAGCCACACTCCATTTTGATAACTGGCATCTATGTAGGCATCCTTGAATTCAAGCCTTTCTTTTTCCAAGCGCCAAGTGGCTTCACCGTCACGCCACTGAATCCAATCGAGCTCCGCCTTTGCACTCAACTGCCAACTCAGCTGCTCGGAAAGATCTCCGCGAAACTCCAGAAAGGCATCGGTTCGCAACACATTCAGCCCTCGCTCTCCCCGATCAAAAGGGAAGCTCTGATCGGGAACTTCCAGCCCGATTTTACCAATGGCTTTTAAATACCCCCTGTAACCAAAAGGATCCAGGCGGTTCTCGTTTTCTGAAGTCTCGCGCTCTTCCAGCTCCACATCCACTGAACTAAAAAAGTCATCATTTGCAAATGACTGCTGCGCAATGATAATCAGCAAGTAGCAGATCCATCTCATCGCCAGCTCTCCCTACAGGCCCCGCTGCATGGCATCGGTATCAAACATACTTTCGTCCACATCCTGATTGTATTTAACATTGCGAATTTTAAAAACGCTACTGTGTTCACGCTTACCATTTTTAGTGGTAACCATTTGCAAGGTTTGCGCGGTCCAAATACCCTCGATTTTTTCAATGTCCTTTGCGATAAAATACTTAGTTCGTTTGCCGCGCTTTACGTTAATTATTGACTTCACAACCAGCATTGCATCTTTCCTTACCCAGGATATTGAGCTGGTATAACCGGTCTCTTTTATCGCTTTATCGTTTTTTGGCAGCGATTTAATTACCCAGCAATCGTAACCATCAACCTTTTCGCTGGCTTTTTCCATGCTGTATTCAAAATCGTCGTACTCCAAGCCATTAATATCGGCATAGCTGAAATCGCTACCCATAAATGCGCCGGACTCATCCGAGGCCGCTACACGCCGCACTTTCTGCAATGCCGGCAAATACAACCAGGAGTCATCTTCCTTAGCTTTATCCTTCCAGTCAAAAGACATATAAGCGGTATTTTTCACATCGGAAGGAGAACGAAAATAGATTATGGATTTTTCCACTTCCTCATTTTCGATACCAAACAGTGTTAGCTCTCTCACCCGCTGCCGGTCCTTCTTGTCAATAAGTATCAGTGTTGCGTTTGATCGGATGGTATCGCCGGTGTAACGCTCATCCACTTTTAGCATTATAGCGGAAGCGCTTTGCTCGCCGTGGGCCACAAGGGAAAAATTTGCCAGTATAATTATCACTAATGACTTAACTACAGTATTCTTAAACCGATATTTTTTCATCTAAATTATCCCTCTACGCCTTCGTCAGTACTTCATTGGCAGTGCTGGTATGTTTACGCTGGTCTTTCACATCTGCGTCTTTTGTAATTTTTTCCAAGTATTTTTTATCTCCATCAAACAGGTACAACAAAGCAGGCATAAAGAAAATATCGCCAACAAGTGCCAACAACATTATCATCGCCGAAAATAGCCCCACATAAATATAAGAGACAAACGAGCCCAGTAGCATCACAGAAAAACCTGTTACGAGAATAATGGAGGTTAGTACAACCGCTCTGCCAGAACTATTCATCGCATACTGCACCGCCTGATAGACATCGTAGCCCCGGCGTCGCATCAACAAATAGCGGCTCATTAGGTGAATAGCATCGTCTACCGCAATACCAATGGTCATTGCACCGACGATCATGGTACCTAGATCCATTGGAATTCCCGCAAACGAGACCAGCCCTCCTGTTAACAGTATGGGCACAATACTGGGAACTAAAGCGATTGCGCCATATTTGAACGAGCGAAACAGTACGAGGAAGCAAATTCCAATGCATAAAATAGCAATACCAAAGGACTTGAACATGCCATTGTTAACATAGCGGTTTTGCGCATTGTTCATTACCACATTGCCGCTCATTTCAATGTTCAGCTCAGAAAATTTATTTGCCAGGCCATCTTTTATTTCGTGCATCAGCCTGGAGGTATCCACTTCGTCCATATTAACAACAGGTGTCTGCACACGCAGGAAGCGCTCATTAAAATCTTTTAGATCCGAGAGGTCTTCATTTGGCCCCGTGTTTTCATAAAGCAATAAAAACTGGGCAGCCATTTCTCTGGATGTAGGCAGCAGAAAGTATTCAGGCTTATTTTCATTGAGCGACTGATTAATCTGCTTATAGAAATCGATTACGGATGTTGGCTTACCCATCTCAGGAAATGTTTTTAACCACTCTTGCAGCTGATCTACCGACTGAAGTATTTGCGGATTTTTCACTCCCCCCTCTTCACCGGTATCTATCACCAGCTCCATATTGCTGATACCTTTAAAGGTGTCATTAAAATAAAATAAATCCTGGTTTACCCAACTACTCTTTTTGAAATAATTAACGATATTAGAATCTACCCGGATATAAGAAATACTATACAAACTAAATAAAGTCACGAGCACCCCCACCACAGCAATAGCTTTTCGATTACGCAAGGTAAACAAGGGGATACGATGGGTAAGCCATAAGGTTGGCGAGCTTGCCACAGTGTCGTCTGTGAGCATTTGCTCTACAGACTTCTGATGGCCCGGCTCCAAGCGATGGCGCTTATTACGCGGCACCCAAGGTATGTAACTTAATATCGCTGGCAAGGTGGTCATGGCAAGCATGAATATCAGCATAGGTGCAATCGCCGCCAGTATGGCAAACTCTCGCACCGGTTTTAGCTCGGTTACTGACAGCGCTATAAAGCCTATAGCTGTAGTTACACAGGTAAATAGCACCGCAAAAAATAAATCATTAACTGTTTCTACCGCAGCCCGCTCGGGTGATTCTCCCGCATAGCGAAACTGGAAAAACTCAACCAGCACATGCACACAGGTACCAATACATAAAATAATCACGGTGGGGATTAAAGCGGAGTTCACAGCAGTAAACGGAAAGCCAAGCCAAGCTTGAATGCCGGTTACCAAAAGCATGGTGGTCAGTATCACCACCATCGGCACGGACATGGCAAAGAACGAGCGAAAAACAACAAAAAGAATGACAAGCATAATCACGCCCATGGTGGGGTTAATCCATGCCATGTCATTTTGTGTCAAGGTTTCAAAACGTTCGCCAATCACCGGAACACCAGCCATGTGAATATCAAAACCCAGCTCCCGGTAGGCCTGTTCATCTATAAACTCGCGCAGCTCCTGCACCAGTTCTACGTTGTGAGCATTTTCTCCCGGCTTGTACACCGAGCGAGCCACAATTTGGGTATTTTTAAAATCGCGTGTAATTAATAGTTCGAGCGCAAGGCGCTCACCCGCCATAATTGCGCGCGCCTGATCGAGTAGCTCGGGCTGTTCTGCCAGGTAGTCGATGTCTTCAAACAGGTCGTCTGTGGCCATCATGCCAGCGTCATCATGGGTGTACTGGTATTTACTCAGCGAACGCACCTGAGTCACATGTCGATGATTTTCCAGAAACTCAGTTAGCTCGTGAATAATAGTGACAGTTTGCACATTGAACACATCATCATCCTGCTGCCTGGCAGGGATAGCCACCAACAGGTACTCAGGATCGCCAAAATTCTCCACCATGCGGTCGAAAGCCTGCAGTGTAGGATCGTTAGGAAGAAAGTAACTTTCGTTCGAGTTATCGTGATACAGCCGGTTGAATGACAAAGGCGCAAGCACCAACGCTAGCAGGGTAAGCAGTAACACGGCTACTCGGTAGCGGATAACCCATTTGGCCCAGGAAAGACTAATTCGATTCATAAAACTTCACTCCTTGTTAACCCCATGGAAGGGGTGTATGCCATGGTTTGTCTGGAACAAACCCGGTGAAACCCCAATCAAGGGTTGTGCGCCCTAATACTCACCGAGAGCAAGCCCGGCAAACCTCCAAGCAGGGATAATTCAGTATCAACTTATATATTTACACTGTAAATATACGCCGATAACATATATGAACACTGATCACATTGCAAGGCAGCAACGATAAATTGGCACGGCGTTACACCAAAGGATAAAAATGGGAGGGCAGGCTTAGTGTTTCATCCCAAATAAACCACTTTTATACAGTGGATTATTACCGCAACAGCGTCAGGGTTTCGTTCGCGACCCAAACAATAGCACTCGTATTTAGCGATGAAACTTAGGCTGAAACCTGACGCAAAAGGGAAAGAGGCAAAGTGGAATAATTTAAACTATGCCTGCATCTTGGCGCTAACAAAGCGGAAATATTTGGTTTAAGAAGATAACAATTTTTGGTAGAACCATACGAGGGTGAACGGCATTAGCTGGCAGCAGGGAGAGAGCTTTGTTTAGAAAACTGATTTCGAGGGCATCACCGCAAACATCAAACTGGCACAGCGTAGCTAACAACGCCACTAAACAACGCCACTAACAGCGCAACGATTAGATAGCTCCGCTGATAGCTCGCCCCGCAGCTAGCTAGTCGCGCAACCCGCACTAGTTCTGCTCTTCGTCTTCCGCAGAGCTTATTTCAGTAATAACCTTCTGTGTTATTTTAACTCGCCCCGATTCCACCAGCGCGTTGCGCAGTACGTACTCAATTTGCGCATTTACGCTGCGCAGCTCGTCGTCCGCCCAGCGCTGCATGGCCGCGAGCACATCGGGATTAACACGAAGCGGGTAGGATTTTTTTACAGCCAAAATAGTTACCCGTTCTTAGTTGTACAGCGTTCCGGTATTAATAACCGGTTGGGTAGCTTTATCTCCACAAAGCACAACCAGCAGGTTACTCACCATAACGGCCTTGCGCTCGTCATCCAGTTCCACAACTTGTTTTTCCTGTAGCTTTTGCAACGCAAGCTCCACCATACCCACGGCACCATCCACAATTTGTTGTCGAGCTGCAACAATTGCGGAAGCTTGCTGACGCTGCAACATGGCGCTGGCAATCTCGGGCGCATAGGCCAAGTGGCTGATCCTGGCTTCTATGACTTCGACCCCTGCTTTCCCAAGACGGTCCTGAACTTCCTTTTTTAGGATCTCGGCAATTTCATTGTTATTACCGCGCAGGGAAATTTCTCCCGCACCGTGATCATCGTAAGCAAAGCTGGTGGCCATATTTCGAATAGCTGCCTCGCTTTGAATGGCCACGTACTCCTTGTAATCATCCACTTCAAAAATCGCTTCTGCCGTGTCTACCACTTTCCATACAATCACCGCAGCAATCTCAATGGGGTTGCCCATCAAGTCATTCACTTTTAACTGGCTGCTTTCAAAGTTATGCACCCGCAGAGACACTTTCTTTTTACTGTACAGCGGGTTAGCCCAGTGCAAGCCGGTGCTTTTTTCGGTACCCACATATCGGCCAAACAGCTGCAACACCCGTCCTTCGTTAGGGTTAACCATAAAAAAGCCAAACCACAGTACAAAGACAAACCCAGTGAACAGTACTTCCACACCCTTCAAAACAAAGGGGCCATGTATGAAAACTATCGATGCAGTGCCCGCTAACTGGGCGAGAAATAAAACAAGCAGCATGGCGTAGCCCGGCTTGGATTGCGCTTTACGTTCTTCTATCATCACCATCTCCTTTGTGATATCAGTTTGATATCACTATTATTCAAAATCCTTAAAATGTCAATAAGGCAACCGACAAAAAGACTTAGCCTTGTGTTTCGCAGCAGCGAAGCCCCAGCGTGCTAAAGTAGCCAGCTATGACACGTATTTTTGGCACCTTGTTTTGTTTACTCATGCTAACCACGGGCTACTCTCATGGCGCACCAGAAACCTGCAGCTATTCCACCTACAAATGGAATGTGAAGCAGAAAAAGGCCGTGGAGTTCAAGGAGGTGTCTCACCCCTACTCGCAGCTGACGCCCTTCGAATTCGATGAGCTAAGCGGCTGCAGTGTGTGCCGAGAAGACCAGCGGGCAATTCAGGTAGGAAATTTACCCGTAGTGTTGGTTTGCCACCGCTTCGCGGCATTACTTGAGAACAGCTTGAATCGCCTATTGGAGCAGGGGGAGCCCATCCACAAATTGGTGGCTTATCGAGTAGGGATGACACGCGGAGACGTGGACGAGAATCACAACCGCACCCGTTTCAGTAACCACTCTTTCGGTATCGCTATCGATATCAACGATGAGCAGAATGGTCTTTATGGCGAATGCTTAAGCTTTGGCCCACAGTGTGTTTTGCGCAAGGGCGGCAAATGGGACATAACGAATCCCGCCAGCCTGACATCGAGCAGCCCAATAGTTACCCACTTAAGAGCACTGGGCTTTGAGTGGGGCGGAGAGATTGCAGGCAATCAAAAAGACTTTATGCATTTTTCACCGAGCGGGTATTAGCCTGTAGTCACCGCCACAGGCCAAAGCTGACCAAAACAACGAAAATAGCGCCATTAAATGGGATTTTCATGTGTCACATCCTCTTTTTAATATCAATCCTGTGATTCTATTAAAAGCTCTGTCAGCCTATAGCCTACACTTTATATGTGAACACCAGCAGGACGATTAGCATGTCTGATAAAGAAGAAAGCAAACTCGCTCAAACCTACGAAGATATGGCGGCCAAAGCCAGGGAATTGTTCGCCGCCTCCAGTGAAAAAACCCTCGCATCGCTGGAAAAAGCCATAGAAAGCGCCCGAGAGCACTTCGTGAAAATTGGTGAGGTAACCCAGCAGGAAAGCGCCCACCTGAAAAGCTATTTACGACGCGACCTTGAGCAGGCAGCAAAGCAGTTCCACAGCTTGAGCGATCAGGCTAAAACCAAATTCACCTCCGAAAACCTCCAGGCCGGCTTTATGGACTTTACAGCCCAGCTTGCCCACAACGCCAGCGACATGTTCTCTCGCCTGGCTGAATGGGCAGAAACCGGCTCCAGCTACCATACCGGCCAGGTAACCGCGCCAGGCACACTCAAGTGCCGCAAATGCGAAAAAACCATGAACTTCAAGAAAACGGGCAACATCCCCCCCTGCCCGGGTTGTCGCAGTACTGACTTCATAAAAGTGAGCAGTCCCTGAACCACATGACTGCGCAAGCTATATGATGCGAACTAATAGCCTTGAAAAGCTCTCTATAACACCATAAGTTAGAGTTATGGGGAGCGCCCCCATGCGTGCCGAACAGGCACTCCATAAAAACAACAGGAAGATAAGATGCAAATTAATATTTCTGGTCGCCACGTAGACATCACTGACGGCATCCGCGAATCCGTAAATACCAAGTTCACCAAAGTTCAAAGCCACTTCCCCCACCTCGACTCGCTTAGCGTGATTCTCACTGTAGAAAAGCACGAGCAAAAAGTTGAAGCACAAACCCAGTATTTAGGCGCTGCGGTGTCAGTCCATGCATCTAACGAAGACCTTTACGCGGCCATTGCCGGAACAGCAAAAAAACTGGAAGCAGCCCTGTCGCACCGCAAAGGCGCTGTTAAGCCTATCCGCCATGAAAAACCTATTTTGGACGAAGAATAAATAACAGTTCACAATCAGGGAAAAATCGTATGAAAGATGCTGGCAGTAAACTTAAAACCCTTGCCAATGAATTGAGGCAAGCGCTGCAGGATGAAGAGAGCCCCGACCAAGAGGCGTTGGGCTTGCTACAAAACCTGGAAGCGGACCTGCACCAGGTTATCGAGCAAAACCTGAGCACTAACGAAATGAGCGACCTGCTGGCAGAACTTCAAACACGCTTTGCGGTCAGTCACCCCGTGGCTGAGCGCTATATTCGCGACATTATTGATACTCTCGGTAAAATGGGCATCTAGAGCGCAGCAACATCGTGCACTGGCGCCCTGGCACGCTGTAATATCCGCTTTCCCATTCACCGTCAATGAGAGCCTATTACCTTGAACGAGAAGTTTCGCTTAGTCACTGATTCACAAGTCATCCTAAAAGAACTCATGGTGCCCTCCTACGCCAATTTCGGCGGCAAGGTTCACGGCGGAGTGATTCTATCTCTGATGGATAAAATCGCTTATACCTGTGCTGCCAGCCACGCTAAGAGCTACTGTGTCACCGCATCAGTAGATTCGGTCAATTTCTTAAACCCGGTAGAGGTGGGCGAGTTACTCACTCTGTATGCTTCGGTGAACTATGTGGGCCGTTCATCCATGGAAGTTGGCATACGCGTGGAGTCTGAAGACTTTCATGCGGGTGTTTGTAAACACACAAATACCTCTTACTTCAGCATGGTTGCGCTGAATGAAGAAACACGCAAACCGTTGGCGGTTCCTGGCTTGATCCTCAGCAGCGAAACTGAAGTGCAACGCTTTGTGAAGGGCAAGCTGCGAAAATTAGCCAAACGCCAGTACACCGAAGATTTCGCCAAGCTGGGCGATGATTTGGACTTCGCCCAAGAAGCCACAAAGCTGAAGAAAGAGAACTGCAAAATCAAACTGCCCAAATAGCCCTCAAAGTGCTCCTTGGGGAGAGCTCAATCTGAACTTTGCGCGTAATACAGCATCTATTAGACTGAATAGATTAACGCTAAGCATTCACCGCCTGTATATCGCTTTCACCCTAGACGGAGTTCTCATGCCTTCACCGCTCATTCCCAAATTCGATAACTTCGGCCTAAAAGAAAATGACGTGACGGATGAACAGCTTTATCTTTCACGACGAAAGTTTATTGGCCAGGGGGCATTGGCTGGCAGCCTGGCCTTTGCCTCTTATCTGCCCCTGTGGGCGCATGCCAAGGCCAGCCAAAAACAAGGCAAGTTCGCAGCAGCCCAGCGCAGCTATGATCACAAGGAAGCGCTCACCAGGCTGGAGGACATCACCAGCTATAACAATTTTTATGAATTGGGCACCGATAAATCCGACCCCAAAACTAACGCTGATGCTTTGCAAACCTCGCCTTGGAATATCCGCATCGAGGGCGAATGTGCTAAGCCCGGCAACTACACGCTGGAAGACATTCTCGCCCCGCACACACTTGAGGAACGCATCTATAAATTGCGCTGCGTGGAAGCGTGGTCGATGATTATTCCCTGGATTGGATTCCCGCTGGCGGATTTATTAAAACGCTTTGAACCCAATAGCGACGCAAAATATGTCGCTTTCGAAACACTGTACGATAAAAAAAATCCGCTGCCGGGTCAAAAACGCAAGGTGGTTCCATGGCCCTACCGGGAGGGCTTAAGAATGGATGAAGCCATGAATCCGCTGAGTTTTATGGCAGTGGGCCTGTATGGCGACACACTGCCAAATCAAAATGGCGCCCCAATACGTTTGGTTGTGCCCTGGAAGTACGGCTTTAAAAGCATTAAATCCATTGTAAAAATCCGTTTCAGTAAAACCGAACCCCAGACCAGCTGGAATGATATAGCTCCGCGTGAATATGGTTTTTACTCCAACGTTAATCCCACCGTAAATCACCCCCGCTGGAGCCAGAAGCGCGAGCGACGCATTGGAGAATTATTTAAAGTGCCAACTGAAATGTTTAACGGCTACGAGAAGGAAGTTGCACACCTGTACAAGGGCATGGATCTCAAAAAATTCTATTAATGCTTAGAGCCCCCGGTTTACTTAAAGCCTTTACGTTTATTTCGCTGCTCGCACCAGTACTGGTTCTTGTATTTAATTTTGCAAACCGGCAGCTGGGTGCCAACCCTGTTGAAACACTCACACACGAAACCGGTCAATGGGCATTTATCTGTCTGCTCATCAGCCTTAGCTGCACCCCCATTAAAGATGTAAGCGGCATTAAAAAGATAATGAGAATACGTCGCATGAGCGGCCTTTTTTCGTTTTTTTATGCCTGCTTGCACTTTGCAATTTATTGGGTTTTTGATCAATCCCTCTCTCTCGAGTATGTGTGGGATGACTTAAAGGACAGACCTTACATAACGCTGGGCTTCAGTGCGTGGCTACTACTTATCCCGCTCACCATCACTTCCACAAAAAAAATGCGCCAAAGGATGGGCCGAGCCTGGTTAACACTCCACAAACTAGTCTACCTCATCGCCCTGCTCGCCCTGGCCCACTATATTTGGCTTATTCGCGCCGACTATTCAGAGGTACTTCTTTTTGCTCTTTGGCTCACTGCCACATTGGCAATACGCGCATATTTCTGGATTAAAAACGCTTTTCGCCATTAATTTGATTTATCTCGGGGAACTTATATAAAGAGAAGCGTATACCTAGCGCCAATGATCATTTAAAAATTGGATATAACAATGAACCTACACGGCGTCGACCTTAATTTAATGGTGGCACTGAATGTGCTGCTACGCGAGAAGAGCGTAACGCGGGCAGCTGAGTTTTTGGGAATAACTCAGCCTGCAATGTCTAATGCACTAAAACGACTAAGACAACTCTTTGACGACCCTTTGCTGGTGAGAACAAGCGAAGGTATGAAGCCTACCGAGCGAGCACAGGAACTCGCACCACACGTGCGCGATTTGCTGATCCAGGTGGAGCAAGTGGTACAACCTGTAACAGAGTTCAAACCAGATAAAAGCGAACATTTCTATCGCATTGCGGTAAGTGACTACGGCGAGTCCAGCCTGATGCCGCTGGTAATTGAAGCGCTTCAAGAACAGGCGCCCCATATCGCCCTCGACATAATGGCTCCCAGTGATGTGAGTTCTCACGATATTGAGCAGGGCTTTGTGGATTTCGTCATTAACCGTTTTGATGAATTACCTCAGTCCTTCTACAAAACTCTTCTGTGGCGAGATAACTTCACCTGCCTGTTCTCTGCGGATAATCCCATCGCCGAGAATTTTAATTTTGAAACTTACATGAAAGCTCAGCACGTGTGGGTGAGTAAAACGGGTATGGGCGTTGGCGTTGGGGTAAACCCGGACGATGTCCAGCGGCTGGGTTGGGTAGATGGAGCCCTGAACAGTATCGGCGAAAAACGACACATTGCGGTGTTCAGTCGACATTACCAGGCCGCCATGCAGATGGCTGAAGCAAGCGAATTGATTGTCACCTTGCCCACCAAAGTCGCTAAAATCCAAAAAAATAACCCAAAGCTTATTTTCGCAGCACCACCTTTCGTTATTCCGCCACTGGAACTCACCATGGCGTGGAGCCCTCTGCTGCACTTCAACCCGGCTCATCAGTGGTTACGTCGAATGGTTGCAGAGATAGCGCACCAGCATGCTGATGCCTCCATTCGCCCAAATTATGACAATTATTCAAAGGGCGAATTAGAAGAGCCCGCTGCACAGTAGTAGTATCTCCTCGGGCTCCTCCGTATTGTTCGCAGGAGCCTACAAACCTCGTTGGCCTATCTGAGGTTAAATGCAATGGAGAAAACACAATGCCCTCGTACCCTCGGCGAGCTAATTTGCTGGTCGCCCGTGAGCTATGCGATTTTATTGAGCTTGAGGCACTTCCAGGAACGGGTATCGACAGCGACTTATTCTGGCTAGGCTTTGGCAGGATTGTTAAACAGTTTAGCCCCCGAATTGACGCCCTTTTGCGCACACGAGACAAGCTCCAGCTACAGCTTGATAAGTGGCACAAGCAACGCCCCAGCTTCACTAGCCAACCTCACGACCCCGACTACAGCGACTATCTTAGCTTTCTCAGTGAGATTGGTTACCTCGAAAACCCTGTTGACGATTTTCAAATCACCACCACCAATGTGGACCCGGAGTTCTCTCTGCGTGCCGGACCACAACAAATTGTTTCGGCTAAAAATATCACACAAACAATAGAGGCCACCAATGGCCGGTGGGGGAGCCTGTATAAGGCTTTATATGAGTCTGACATTATCGGCGCCTATGCTGGCTCAGAGGAAAAACGCGGTTTTAACGCACTGCGGATGGAGCATGTATTGCGCTACACAAAAGATTTTCTCGATGAAACGATCCCCCTGAGTAGCGGCTCACACCGACACGCGCATAGCTATCGCATAGAAGAGGATGAGCTGGTAGTCATACTCCCCAATGGACAAGCCACCCGGCTGGCTTGTCAAACTGCGTACCTGGGTTATCAGGGCAGGCCAGAGCGCCCAAGCGCGATCTTGCTGTGCAACCACGGCTTGCATATTGAGCTGCGCTTCAATCCTGAATCGAAAATAGGCCAGTTCGACAAGGCCGGCATCGAAGATGTGCAACTGGAATCCACCTTGAGCACTATCATCGACTGCGAAGACTCTGTAGCCAGCGTGGATGTGGAAGACAAAACACAGCTTTACAGGAATTGGCTGGCGCTGATGAGCAATCTACTCAGCCTGAAAAGCAAAAGGATCTACAGTGGCAGGAACCATGAGCACATGGAGATTGCTGGTCGTTCGGTACTGGCCTTGAGGGGCGTGGGTTATCTGATGACGCATCCGGCATTAATGGATGAACACCACAATGCCATTGCTGAAACACTGCTAGATTTGGTGGTAGGCACATTGATAGGCATACATGACTTAACCTCGCCACTGGAAGAGAAAAACTCCCATCGCGGCAGTATCTATCTAGTGGTGCCTAAACTTCACGGCTCCGATGAAGTGGCCATGAGCAACGATCTGTTCGACGCCATTGAAGACCTCTTTATGCTTGAGCGTCACACGCTCAAACTTGGGCTCATGGATGAAGAACGTCGCACCAGCGTGAACTTAAAAAACTGTATTTACGCCGCACGGAAGCGCCTGTTTATGCTCAACTGCGACTTTAAAGATCGCTCTGCAGACGAAATTCACACCAGCATGTACGCCGGGCCTGTAGTCGCCATAAGCGCGCTGAAACACGAACGCTGGTACATGGCCCACGAGAACAACAATGTGTGCACAGCGCTGTTATGTGGCTTGCCGGGGAAAGCACAGATCGGCAAAAGTATGTGGGAGCAACCCGAGCGCATGCTGGAAATGATGAAGTATAAGATTGCCCAACCACAGGCGGGGGCTAATGCCGCCTGGGTACCCTCTCCAGAGGCTGCAACCCTTCACGCGATCCACTATCACAAAGTTGACGTTTACCAGCAGCAAATCGCCAGACGCCATCAAGCCCCACCCAGGCTGAGCGAACGACTAAGAATTCCATTGCTGATAAACAGGGACACCCTCACGCCATCCATTGTAGAGGCAGAGGTCGACAAAGCCTGCCAGTGCATACTTGCCTATGTGGCGCGCTGGATAGAGCTCGGCCTCGGCTCCTCAACAGTACCGGACCTCCATAACGTTGGCCATCATGAATCTCAGGCAACACTGAGGCTGGCTTGTCAGCAACTGGCAAACTGGCTTTTACATGGCATTTGTATGCCTGAGCAGGTAGAACAAAGCCTGTGCAAGATGGCCAAGGTGGTTGATGAACAACATACAGGAAGGACTAATTACGAACCAATAGCATTAAACAGAGAGGAAAGCGGCCCTTACCAAGCCGCAAGAACCTTGATATTCGATGGGCACAACTTACCCAATGGCTACACTGAACCGCTGTTGCACACTTACCGGCTCAAATACAAAGCTGAGCATTTCATGGAAGCGCTCAGTGCGTGAGGCTTACTTGAACGCAGCTTAGTAGACGTTAGTCACCACGTGCAGCTCTCGCACTTCTTTATCCTTGGCATCACGAACTATAATTTTCGCCTGCTGATAGTTGTCCGTTGCTTCGGTAAGTTCACGAAAACATTCTTTTCTATCATCACCTCGCGCAATTGAACAGACCTTGCGCAACTCCTTGTAATGAACAATTACTGCCTGGGCCGCCCCTAATTCCTCATTCGAGCTAGTCGCTGCACACACGTGTAAAGCCATCCACGAAAGAGCGAAAGTAATCAATAAGCGCATTTAGAATCTCCAAAGGATTAGGCGTTACAAAGAGTTACATTATAACTCTCTACGCGACAATCAAGCTGTGGACAGCCCATCTTTTAGCGCCATTTAGTGTATTTACGTAACATCTTGTACCAAAAGTGTGACTCATTACCGAAAATTTTCACTTTGCATACACTATTAGCTTTACCCGGTTTTTTACATTTGCAGTAATGCACACACTGTATAAATATATACTAATACTAAAATCTATATTTCTATTGCGGCAGCCATAAAAAAGAAAAACCCGCATAAAAATGCGGGTTTTATGAGCAAGAATGGAATACTAACTATGGCGCTGGCGGTGAAAACTTGCTGGCCAGATCATCCCGTGCGGTAAGGTTAAAAAGAACTTCGATAAAGGCCGTTCCCGCTTCACGTTTTCGCCCTGCACGCACGTATTTTTCGCCATTGCTTTCCAGGCTAGCGTCTTCAAATACGAACACATGCTTCTCATCCCTCTCAATGGAATATTTATCCATCAGCTCATCCGGCACACTGAATGCCAGCACTGGTACACTGCCCATGGTAGTGGAGCTAACGGGAGCTTCCATTAAAGTGCTTGAAGATCCGGCGCTGTGATAATTAGTCATAATCACCACAAATATCCCGCTATCGCTGGCACTGCCATTAGTTGACACAAAATATGCCTCGATACTGAATTCACCAAGATCATCGTCGAAACCCTCGCCAAGCCAAACACCACCTTGCAAACTTGCAGCGCTAAGATCAGCGCTGCTATTAACAATACTGTCCAGGCTTTGGGCCGGCACAGGATCATAGTTGCCAGAGCCTTGAGAGGTCTCCTGCCAGCTCAGCGCCAGCACGTTGTCACAATCGAGGTTAGAAGCAAACCAGTCATCGTGGTCATCATCACACCAGAACTCGTAAACATCGTTAACTGTTTTTATATGGGCGACATAGGCTTGCGCACCTTGTGAGAAAGTATCGGTCTCACTTAAACCCAACTCAAAATCAGGCAGCCAGGAAAGCAGAGACATTTGAAAAATATCGAAGGCTTCTAGCTCCACGTGCATGATGTCGTAGTCGACAACACTGCCCTGCTCTGTTCGCTTGATAATCGCGGTTTGACCACTGGCTTCCACGAAGCCATCTACAGCGATCAGGTCATCAGCCAAGACAATGCCATTGCTGGTGAGAAAACCATTTTGCCCCGCATCAGCAAAGCTTACCCACCCCGGCACACTGGAGTCCCATTCCTTTATCTCTTCCAGTGACGAAGTAGTGATAGTGCCATACTCAAACCAGGCATCATCTGCCGTACCGTCACCATCGTTGTCCCACGAGTCGGCTTCCATCCAGCTTACGCCCGAGTCAAACGCTGTTTCTTCCACCACCGCTGAAGGCCCCTCGGCATTCACCGTACCGGTAGCGCTGCACTGAACAGTACCGTCATCGCTGGTATGGCTGTCGTTAAAAGTAAAAGTGAAGGTGTTGTTGGTGGCATTGAAGGTTCCGCTGCCTGAAAAGCTATCCCCCCCAACCATCGTTAAAGAGCCTTCAGCAGTGAGAATTGCGCCTAAGCCTTCATCCTCATCTTCACCTCGAATTTTGATAAATACCTGATTGCCCTCTGTGTGGGTTTCCAGCAGGAACTGAGCATCCTCGGAGGCCACACAGCTACCCACATCGTGATCGAAATCCTGGCTGCCATCAGAGAAGCTCAGCTGGGCGAGATAGACACCAAAGATTTCATTGCTCAAGGTCACATCACAGGCATCTCCAAGGCCGTTTTGATTCTGGTCAGCCTGATCTTCGTTGGCGACCAACACGCAATTGTCCTGGTGATCTGGTTTACCGTCGTTGTCGCTGTCTTTTAGCTCCTTAGGCTCAGTGGGCTCTCCCGAGGGTGATGTACCTGGATCAGTAGGCTCGCCACTGGGATCGGTGGGTTCCCCGCTCGGGTCGGTGGGTTCTCCACTCGGATCAGTAGGTTCTCCACTCGGATCGGTGGGCTCTTTTGACGGTTCCGTTGGATCCGGCGTTGGCGCAGGCGGCAGCTCATAGTCAAAATTATCCAGTGCTTCTTCGCCACCAAGCGCATTTAAGCCCGCCGCGCGATGGATCTCTCCCGCCGGCATCATGCGACCAACCCGCACATAGGCGCTACCGCTATCACCGTCGGGTACCACGGCAAGAATGATGGTTTGACCACCCTCGGTATCAAACTCGTGCATGATGGACTCTGGTAGATCGAAACTCAGTATCAGGTCGCTGTCATTATCCATAGGGTCGCTAACGGCCCATGTGCCGGTAAGGGCTGTTCCATCCTCGCCCTGTAAGGCGAGCATAGATTCGCCGTTAAAATCGTTTTTGAAGAAACTCACGGTTCCGCTGGAGCCCTCTGCACCAGTAGTGATACTGCCTTGCAGATAAGCCAGCAGCTCTTTGCCGCTGTCTTCATCACGACCCACCCAGATCCCCTGGTAAGCGTCACTTATCGCTTCATCAGTGGCGTGAATCACATCAGCCAGCGATGTCGCCAAAACAGGCCCCTGATCTGCACTCCAGGAAGCCGCCAGCCAGTTTGAGCATGCCAGCCCCAGGTCTTCCCAGTCCTCATCGCCGCAGTAGACTTCGTACACATCATTCTGACTTTCCGCTGCGATCGCCAGGGCGTTTACGCCCGAAGCAAACACTGCATCCGCATCGATCAGGCCTTCTTCAACCCAGCCTCTATCAACCAGATTGGCCATGGGACGGCCCGCTGCGGTAATGGAGAAGGCATCCACCTGCCAGGCATTCAAGACTGTGCCGCTAGCACTTTGCTCAACCACAATGGCAGAAGCACCGTCGCTTTCCACCACCATGCCGGCAGCCTGCTGCCAACCGGTACTGGTAAGCACCAAACCCTCCCGCTGCTCGCTATCGGCAAGCCACTCACCAGCTTCTGCATCCCAGTAAAAAGAACTGTCAGCGGAGCTGTTGAGAAGGTTATAACTAAAGCCCAGACCATTAAAACCGGTGCTGTCCCACCACTCTTCCGTGCGAGTGGTAAAGAAGCCGCCATCGGCGCCGTCCGCATCCAACATCGCAGCAGAGCTGATTTCTGTCATGGGCGTCATTTCCACTGTCGATTTGGAGAAGCATTTCAACGCCGTAGTGCCATCGGCAAGCATTACCTGATGTGACTGCTCAACAGTGCCGCTGATAACCCCGTCGCTCGACTGCAGACCAAGGAAGAAAACGTGGAATTCAGATTTAATACCGTCACCAAGATAATCAACGCCGTGGTCTTCTATTACCACCTGACCCAGCGCATTCACGGTGCCGCGACCGGCATCTTCACCCCGGAATTCATCCTCGGAAAATTGCAGTTTGAACTCGGTACCCTGCTGGGATACCAAGGCGACTTCAGCGCTTAGCGCACCGACATCCTGCTCACAGTCTTCAGCGGCAATGTCCGACCATTGTGTACTTCCAGCCTCTGCCTGAGCGTCAATAACACTCATGTCGAGCATGTAATAACCGGAAAGGTCGGGGGGATCATCACACAGGTTACCCAGCCCATCTTGATCGCCATCCACCTGATCGGCATTGGCCACTAAGGGGCAGTTGTCTTCACCATCGTCAACACCGTCTTTATCACTGTCCCGGTGATTGGGATCTGTACCTGCATCACGCTCGTCTGCATCACTTTCACCATCCCCGTCGTCATCGCTATCTTCGTTGTTGCCAATACCATCACCATCCAGGTCTTCTGACTCTTCGGCGTTGAGCGGGAAGCGGTCATCTTCGTCGCTGACGCCGTCATTATCGTCATCGCTGTCACAGGCGTTGCCCTGGCCATCTTGATCAGTGTCTGTCTGAGGGCCCGCGTTGTTGGGGCAGTTATCGGTGCTGTCATCTACACCATCACCATCGGAATCGGCTGATCTCTGGCTATCCAGAGGGAAAGCATCGTCTTCATCTGGCACCGAGTCATTATCGTCATCACTATCAGCATTATCGCCGGTTCCGTCGTCATCGGAATCCTTGAACTCTTCAGGGTTGGTGGGAAAATCGTCTTCATCATCGTTGTAGCCATCGTTGTCATCATCGCTGTCTGCAGCGAGGCCACCATTATCTGCCAGGCCATCGCCATCAGTGTCGACGTAGTCTCCTTCAGGTACCTGAGCATTGTTGTCGTCGCTGTCCTGACCCACAGGCCAGCCATCACCGTCAGCATCGCTGGCTACTGATGCATTAGGGTCCAGCGGGAAGTCATCTTCGCTGTCTGGTACACCATCGTCATCATCATCGCTATCACAGGCGTCACCTTGGCCATCCTGGTCGCTGTCCGTTTGATTGAAATTTTTGGCGAACTTACAGTTGTCACTGTTGTTACCAATACCATCCTTGTCGGAATCCAGGCTTTCTGTTTCATCCTCTGGCAGCGCATCAGCTCCGTCGCGAACACCATCGCCATCAGTATCTTTTTTGCTGGGGTCCGGGTCGTTGATATCAACGAGGCCATCACCATCGGCGTCACTGTCAGCATTATCACCAATGCCATCTCGGTCGAGATCAGCGCTTTCGGTGGCATCAAATGGGAAGGCATCACCATTTTCAGCACGGGTCTCCGGTGTGTTGACAACATCGTCACCGCCAGTGTGATTGGCTACGCCGTCACCATCAATATCATCATCGCTGCCATCACCAATGCCATCGCCATCTGTATCTGAGGACTCAAAGGGATCTAGCGGCAGGTCGTCGTTTTCATCGATTACGCCGTCGTTGTCATCATCACTATCGACACTATTACCTTTACCGTCGCCGTCTGAATCAACAAAGGGGATACCCGGGGATTCAGCGTCGTTGTCATTAGGGTCCTGGCCGGCTGGCCAACCATCGCCATCAGCATCGCTGGCGTTACTGGCATTGGGGTCGAGGGGGAAGTCGTCTTCGTTGTCGGCAACACCGTCGCCGTCGTCATCTGTATCGGCATTGTTGCCGGTACCGTCTCCATCGCTGTCAACTTTCTCACTTGAATCCAATGGGAAGGCATCATCATCGTCTCGCACACCATCGTTATCGTCGTCCGGGTCGGCATTGTTACCGACACCGTCCCCATCGGTATCCGTGGTCTCACTGGGGTCATTGGGAAAATCATCTTCGGTATTAATTACACCGTCGTCATCGCGGTCGGTATCCACCTCACCGGGTTTCGCTGTGGTGGAGATGCTGCCGTCGGCCAGCTTTGAGGTGTCGGCGGAAGTGCCGGTATCAGCAGCTTCTTCATCAAGCAGCTCTTCAACATCTTCAACGCTTTTGTCTGTACCGGGAATCATCAGCTTGGCGGGATCAGTTTCTACGATAATGGCGGCATCTTCTCCGTTATACGCACCGGTATCTTCATCCTCACTGTTGCGTCCATCGATATCACCATCACTCAGGTCGTCAGCCAGGCTCTTCATTACCTGCTGAGTGGTACTGTCTTCGCTGTTCTGTTGAATCTCAAAAATAATCGCCGCTGCACCGGAGATTGCAGTGCGGTACTGGGCAACTTCATCAAGCTCTTCGTCGGTGTCTGTGTCATCCGTTACCATGGGGGGAGCAGCAAAAATATCCACGTCGTCAGACATGCCAAAGCCCAAGGCAGACACCAGCTCATCCGCAGCATCCTCCAGGCCCGCAGTAAAATCTTCAGTGGTAAAGGCACCTTCATCATCAGCCTTTGCCGCCGCCAGGCTAACGGCCATTGTGGTCAGAGGGGTGGCATATACCGGGCTGCCTATGCGGTCGAGGCTCAGTACTGTGGTAACTTGACCAATGACCGGAGGGTTACCGGTGTTGAGATCTATGGTGTCCTCATCTGCAGAGACCACAATCAAAAACGGGCCCGTTTCTCCTACGGGAACTTCCAAGCCGGAGAATTGGGCTTGAGCATCAGTCTCACCCTCATCGAGCAGTTCGCCCTGAAGGTTTTCCACTGTGGTATCCAGGCGGTAAATACTTACTGTCGCATTTGCTATGGGACCGTCAACCGCAGCACCGCTCAGAACGGCAGGCCCCTGCGTCGGTGCAGTGGTGGGCACAGCGGTGGGACCAGTGGGTACAGGGTCTTTATCATCACTGCCATTGCCACAACCAGACAATGCAACAGCGACAACCAAGCCAGACAAAAATCCAAAGCGATTTAACATTTTTCGACTGCGTGTCGAAGGTGACGAATGAGAGCCCATAATGTGATATTCCTACGTTGCTCAAGATACATGAGAGAACTACGGCCGTTATCTGGCCTGACAGTTTAGGAGTATAGGAAGGATATTTTTTATCGCGTGACCGCTGACTTGCTGGAACTCTGTTAAAACATATATTCAGTTTTGGTAAACAAATAAAAATTGACACCTTTGTAAATCAAGCAGTTATAAAGGTATTTTCAATGGACAGTGTATAGCGTCAATAATCAGCAAGGCTAAATTCTTGTGGTAATAGCATGCCGCTATTAAGCATTACAAAAAAAGCCTATCAGTGATTAAAAAACAAATAGATTTATAGCTATATCGACGATTACTTGGCGTAAGCAAAATGAAAAAATCTAAAACAGCACTAAATTAATGAGGATTTATTGGTAGAAAATATTTTTTAAGTTGTATTGAATGACTTTTTTATTATTTTACTAGCGGAAGAGAAAACTCTGCTCTATATATTCCATCTTTCTCGCTCAGAATTAGCTCGCTGTGATGAGCTAGGAGCACTTCACTCACAATATCCAGGCCAAATCCCACGGAGCCATAATATTCACCTGATTTTTGCGCCGCGCCCTCTTGCTGAGCATCGATTGAATTTTCCAGGCTGACAACAAGCTGTTCGCCCGAATGCTGAGCTTCGAGCAAAACCTGACTGTTGCGAGGAGAGTATTTTACGGCGTTAATCAGTAAGTTGGTTATACTCTGACTCAAGCGCTTGGCGTCGCCCTCCACTTGATAATCGTCACAATTAATAACGAAGCTTACGCCGCACTCTTCTGCAAAATGGGAAACGGACTCTACTACCTGCTCTAGCAGGTCTTGCACAGGTAAAGGAGCGATAGAAAGAGACAGCTTGCCTGTGCTAATCGCTGCACTTTCAAGAATGGTAGAAACGAACTCCAAAGCCTGCTCAGCGGGGTGGAGTATTTTTCCAATGGCTGAACGAAGCCGCTCTTCGCTTACGCCCTTGCGCGAACCCATTCGCGCATAACCAATTATGGTACCCAAGGGGTTGCGCAAATCGTGCGCCACGTAGCCCACAAAGCGCTTCATTTTCTGATTGAGCGTAACCAGCTTTTCTTCCTTGTTTCGCAATAAAATGAAAGACCCTATGGAGTGGGCCAGCAATAAAATCAGGTTGTGCTCATGGCGCGAGAAACCTCGTTTTCGCGGGTGCACGGAGGTAAAATTCAGGGTTCCATACAAATCGCTGCCAACAAAAATAGGCGCTGACAGGTAGGCTTCCAGCTTCAGGTTTTGATAAACAGGATGGCAGTTCATGTAGTCGAGGATACCCACCTCAGGAAATCCCAGTACTTGCTGGCTTTTTATAACTTCCCTGCAGTAGGTGTCTTCCAACTGAAATTCGAGGCCTTTTTCGAGAACGTCCAGCGGCGATACAACATCGCGCACAATGTAGATGCCCTCCGCTGTTACCTGACTGACAATACCCGTTTCAAGGCCAAACACCTCTATACCGGAAATCAGATACTCTCGTATCAGGGAATCGAAGCTATCAAATTTATTGGCAGTGAGCAGATGAACGCGGGTAAGGTTGGAAAGCATGGCCTTCAGCTGCTCCGCCTCGGGAACAGATGAATCCATCTCCATATAAGACTGGTCGTCGACAAATGACGGATATTTCATAGGGAAAACACATTGTGATGTTCTCCCTAGAGTTTAGACCTAGCTGCAGAAAATACTATGAGGCTGGCGCTCGTTTTGCCGATATGCCCCATAATGAAGCTATATCGACAAAATATTCAGCAAGTGAGCACTAGGCAAATGGCTGCCGCAACACAATAGTTTCTACCCGGTCTGGACCGGTCGAAACAATATCTACGGTAATACCCACCAACTCTTCAAGGCGATGAATATAGGCCAAGGCTTCTGCCGGAAGTTCCTCAGCTGTTTTTGCGCCAACTGTGGAATCCTGCCAGCCCGGCATACTCTCGTAAACAGGAACGACATCTTCCCAGCCCTCGGCATCACAAGGAATACCTATCGAGTCGCCCTGACTGTTTTTGTAGCCAATACAGATTTTGACTTCATCCATACCATCGAGCACATCCAGCTTGGTAAGGCACATACCGCTCATACTATTGATACGCACAGCATGTTTTACCGCCACCGCGTCAAACCAACCGGTGCGGCGCTTACGACCCGTAGTCGCGCCAAATTCGTGGCCTTTAGTACCAAGATGCTCTCCAATTTCACATTCGAGCTCGGTCGGAAACGGGCCAGAACCAACGCGCGTGGTATACGCTTTAGTGATCCCCAACACATAGTCGAGATAGAGGGGGCCAAAGCCAGAACCCGTTGCGGTTCCACCTGCGGTGGTATTTGAAGAGGTGACAAATGGATAGGTACCGTGGTCAATATCCAGTAGAGACCCCTGCGCACCTTCGAATAAAATATCTTCGCCATTCTCCCGAGCCTGATGCAATAAATCAGATACGTCGCCGACCATGGGCAGTAATTCTTTGGCCAGTGTGAGCGCTTGCTCCAAGACCTCATCATAGTTTACGGCTTCTACACCGAAATACTGCGTTAGCGCGAAATTATGATACTCCAGTACATCCTTTAGCTTTGCTGCAAAGCGCTCGGAATTTTGTAAGTCGCCAAGGCGTAAACCGCGGCGCGACACTTTATCTTCATAGGCTGGGCCAATACCGCGACCGGTGGTACCAATTTTTGCGGCACCTCGCTTGAGTTCGCGGGCGTGATCCAAGGCAATATGATAAGGAAGGATTAAGGGGCAGGATGGAGAAAGTCGCAAGCGCTCGCGCACCGGCACACCTTGCTCTTCCAGCTCGATAATTTCCTTCATCAGTGCTTCTGGCGAAAGCACTACGCCATTGCCAATGTAGCAAGTAACGCCCTCGTGCAAAATTCCCGAAGGAATTAAGTGCAGTACGGTTTTTTTACCTTCAATTACCAAGGTGTGGCCGGCATTATGCCCCCCTTGAAACCGGGCAACGTGATTGACCTGCTCTGTAAGCAGATCTACGATTTTACCTTTACCTTCATCACCCCATTGGGTGCCCAAGACCACAACATTTTTACCCATGGTTATTCCACGCTTTGCTACTAGTTAAAAAAATTAAATATTTTCGACGATAAACTCGCCGTCTCGCTCGACCAATAGTCGATTGCAATTTTGATAGTCCAATGGCTGTTGCTGTGCTGTAAACCCAACGATCACTCGCTCCCCCTGGGCCCGCAATGCTGCGATTTTCTGCCATTGACTGGCGCTCTTTGTAACGGGAGCAAAAATACCATAAACGGTGTTAATTTGTTCCTGTAACACGCGGCTAATAACACTGAGGTTTGCACTAAACCCGGTGGCCGGGCGACGACGCCCAAAGGCTTCACCAATGTGATCATAACGGCCACCGTTAGCAATAGCTTCGCCCTCACCGGGGGTGAAGGCACCAAAAACAATACCTGTGTGGTAGTGGTAACCACGTAGCTCACTCAGGTCAAAGTGAATCTGCGCATCGTCATAGCGCTGCTGAACGGTTCGCGCCAGTTGGCCCAGCTCATCCAACGCGATGAATACTTCTGCCGGTGCTGAGGTAAGAACGGATTTTGCCTTCTCCAGGATCGCAACACTACCGGACAACTTGGGCAACTCAATTATCCAAGCCCTTTGTTGCTTATCGGCAATATTGGCTTCTGCCCATTTCTGTATGTCTGTTGTGGCCTTTGCCTGCAACAAGGTAAAGAGTTGTTCCTCTTGCTCGCTGTTCAAGCCCGTGGCCGTCGCCAGTGCGCGAAATATACCCACATGGCCGATATCGATATACTGGGGTAAGCCTGCTGTTTTCAGTGTGTCTAATAACAAGCTGACAACTTCAATATCCGCCTCAATACCCGCCTCACCAAATAGCTCTACACCTACCCAGATGGGTGTACGTGAAGCAAGTGGAACTTTTGGCCGTGCATGCAGCACATGTCCGGCATAGCAGAGGCGATTAACGCCCTCTCGCTGAAGGCTATGGGCATCCATACGCGCCGCCTGCGGGGTAATATCTGCACGAACCCCCATGGTTTTACCCGACAGCTGATCAGTCACTTTGAAAGTAAGTAATTCTATATCGCCACCCGAGCCAGTGAGCAGCGAGTCCGTAAACTCCACCATGGGAGGAATAACATAGTCGTAGCCCCAGCACCGGAAGCCATCCACAAGCCTGCGGCGCAGAGCTTCTACCCGACTGGCCTCTTGTGGAAGCATCTCTTCGATACCATCTGGCAACAACCATCGATCCAATTTACTCATTTAAACTATTTCTCAATTAGGTAAGTGTTAGCAAAAGTATCAGGCCGAAGCACATACTCAGCAAGCCCATAATTCTCAGGTGCTTGTCACTTATAGTGGCCAGCGTTGCCACCATCTTCCGCCAGCGGAGAGGGTAAAGAAAAGGAAGCATTCCCTCAATGATCAGCATCAGGCAGATGGCTTTACCCAGCTCTTCCCACATAATTTTTGTGTCTCATTGCTCACAGGTGGCTGCACACACATAAAAAAACCGGTTCACTGAACCGGTTTTTCATTTTACCACGTAAGGTAGGTTTATTTACCTTTCGAGTCCTTCAGGTAACGGAAAAACTCGCTATCGGGGTCAACCAGCAGAATATCCTGCTTGCCCGAGAAGGTTTTCCGATAGGCAGAAAGACTGCGCATAAAGGAGTAAAACTCCGCGTCTTTATTGAACGCAGCAGCGTAAATAGCAGCCGCTCGGGCATCCCCTTCACCGCGCAGCAGTTCCGCATCACGGTAGGCCTCCGCTTCAATAATTGTTCGCTGACGATCGGCATCGGCGCGAATTATTTCAGCTTGCTCTTTACCTTTTGAGCGGTGTTCTCGGGCTTCCCGCTCACGCTCAGCAGACATTCGAGAGAACACCGGCCCACTCACTTCGTCAGGCAGGTCAATACGCTTGACGCGCACATCAACAACCTCAATCCCTAAGGAGTCTTGGGTAAACTCATTAAGCGCCAACGTTAAGTGCTGCATAAGCTGGTCTCGCTCTCCGCTCACCACCTCCTGCAGACTGCGCTGAGCAAACTGGTTGCGCAAACCTTCGTTAATACGCTGCTCAAGCAAGCGCTCAGCTCTAGCCTCATTACCATTGGTAGCCGTGTAGTACGTGCCAACATTAATAATGCGCCATTTGGCAAAGCTATCCACCATTATGCTTTTCTTTTCTACGGTGAGAAAACGTTCAGCACGGGCATCAAGCGTTAAAACGCGGCCATCAAACTTGCGCACTTCTTGAACCATCGGGATCTTCGCATGAAGCCCCGGCTCGATGTCCGCATTGGTCACCCGACCCAAGTGCAACAGCACTCCACGCTCAAACTCTTGAACGATATACAGGGAATTAGCTGTAATGATGATCAGAAGGAATGCAGCTATAACAGAAATTAGAGCTCTAGCAGACATTAGCGACCCTCCCTTCTTCGTGAATTTGCAGTGGTGCTTTCTCGTCGCATCTTATCTTTCACCTCATTGGCCAGCTTATCGATCTCCGATGAGCTCAAGTCTTTTGGTGCCTGACCGCCGGATATGATCTTGTCGAGAGGCAAGTACAAGAGGTTATTGCCACCCTCAACATCAATCAACACCTTGGAGCTGTTAGCCATCACATCTTCCACCGCATCCAGGTAGAGGCGCTGACGAGTAACTTCCGGTGCTTTTTTGTATTCCTCATAGAGGTATTCAAAGCGTTTAGCTTCACCTTCCGCTTCTGCAATGACCTGCTCTTTGTAAGCGTTCGCCTCTTCCAGCACGCGCTGTGCGGCACCTCGAGCTTCAGGAATGATTCCGTTGGAATACGCCTGTGCCTGGTTTTTGTAGCGTTCTTCGTCTTCGCGAGCCTTGATCACATCATCAAAGGCATCCTGCACCTCTCTGGGAGGGTTTGAATCTTCGATGTTGACCTTCTCTATGCGAATACCTGTTTGGTAATTATTCAGATAGGTTTGCAGTCTATCCTGCACTTCGAAGGCTACCTCTTCACGACCTTCGGTCAAGACATCGTGCATCAAGGTGGAACCAGCTACGTGCCGCAATGCACTGTTGGTTGCCTGCTGCAAGCTGGCCTCGGGATCTCGCACGCGCAACACAAACTGCTCGGCATCATCAATGAGGTATTGCACTGAGAGTTTGATAGCAACAATATTGAGGTCTTTAGTGAGCATCTGTTCGGAGGTGGACCACAAACGAACATTGGTGACATTAACGGTATAAACCTTGTCGAACAGTGGCGGGTTCCAACGAATGCCAGGAGGCGTTGTTTTATGGTAAACACCCAGGCGCAGCACCACGGCTCGCTCCTGTTCGTTAACGATACCAATACCTGCAAAGATATAAACACCTATAGCGATCAATGCTGCAATAGCTATAGCGGCCTTGCCCATATTGGAATCCGAGCCTGAGCCGCCGCCCCCGCCTTTACCGCCAAATAGACCCGAGAGCTTCTTCTGCAGGTTTTTCAGTGCTTCATCCAGATCGGGTGGGCCATCGTTGTTGCGATTACCTCCCCCCCAGGGGTCTTTGTTACCGCCACCCGGTTCATTCCAAGCCATAGCGCTCTCCGCCTTAAATTATAGTGTGATAATCGGATATGAAGGTTGTTCTGCCAATTTCAAGCTTTAGCCCATGGATGAAATGCATTCCGCCTGCTTATATGAAATAAACAGGGTGACCCCGTGCATGAAGCTATTTTCATCAAAAAATTATTTACAGACACCGCTAAATCTTTTATTCAAATTATACGGCAAGCTGCTGTATTTCGGATTGCCCATCCTGTTGCGAACGAATATCTTCGTAACTAACATTTTCTGCAGACAGGAGCTTTTTAAAGTCCACCTCTGGCAATCTGATTTCCAGCTCACAGGTTCCATCAGGGTGATACTCTTCATTCAGCACCGCATTATGGCGGTATAGGCCCGCCCGCAAGCTACCCATGTTGGCCGCCAGCCAGATGCTCTCATGAACAATGTCATCCGTAAGTAATTCAGCCAGCGCAGAAAACAGTATTTCTGTGCCTTCAGCCTGCTTCTGCATGTCTTGGGCGGAAAGCCAAACAGCCACTGGCCGCCCTAGATCATCTCGATCAATGCGCGGCTCCATCTCCGGCATCAGGTCTATTTTGTTATAAACCTTGAGAGCAGGAATTTCGGCGGCATCAATTTCCGCCAACACCAGCTCTACCTGCTCGATATTACGCTGACGCTCATCATCAGCCGCATCTATTATATGTAACAGCAAATCTGCACTAGCGGCCTCTTCCAGTGTGGCACGAAATGATTCAACCAAGCGGTGAGGCAGGTTACTGATAAAACCCACAGTATCTGCCAGCACAGCAGGGCCCACATCCGGCAAGCCAATTCGGCGCATTGTCGGGTCCAGCGTGGCGAAGAGCTGGTCCTGAGCAAACACCCCGGCATTGGTAATACTATTGAATAAGGTGCTTTTCCCGGCGTTGGTATAGCCCACTAGGGACACAGTGGGAATGTCTGCACGATTTCTCGCTCGACGCCCCTGTGCTCGCTGTTTGCGCACTTTTTCCAAACGCCGCTGAATAGTTTTAATTCTGGCCCGCAGTAAGCGGCGGTCTGATTCAAGCTGGGTTTCACCCGGCCCCCGCAAGCCAATACCACCCTTCTGGCGCTCCAAGTGAGTCCAGCCCCGAATCAGCCGAGTAGACATATGCTCAAGCTGAGCCAGCTCTACTTGCAGCTTACCTTCATGGGTTCGAGCGCGTTGCGCAAAGATATCCAGAATTAACCCGGTCCGATCCAACACCCTGCACTGCAGCTCTTTTTCCAGGTTCCGCTCCTGACTGGGGCTTAACTCGTGATTAAAAATCACCAGTTCAGCCTCGTGCTGCGCAACTAAGGCCTGCAACTCTTCGAGCTTACCTGTGCCAATAAAAAATTTTGAGTGAGGGGAAGAACGCTGACCAGTGAGAAAATCTACCGGATCGCCACCTGCTGACAATACCAACTCTTCGAATTCGCGGGGATCGTCAAGCTCGGCGCTTTGAGGGAGCTCCAAATGAACCAACACAGCCAGTTCACCTGAATCAGGTCTTTCAAAAAACAAATATTACTCCGAAAAAAAGAGTGAAGGTTACTGACAGGATAATAAGCATTTTTCGCTAGTGGTGAAAGCTTATTACCTGCCAGACTCCATATTCACTACACGCCGTCTTCCATCTCATCATTGCCGCCAGCCTCAGCATTTAGCATAGGCACACGCACGGGGCGTGAAGGCACAACAGTAGATATAGCGTGTTTGTAGACCATCTGGCTTACTGTGTTTTTGAGCAGAACAACAAATTGATCAAAAGACTCAACCTGCCCTTGTAACTTGATACCGTTAACTAGATAAATTGAAACAGGGATACGTTCTTTACGAAGAACATTTAGGTAAGGGTCTTGTAAGCTATGCCCTTTTGACATGATTTTTCTCCTTATGAGGAACAAATGTAAGTAAACACTAACCCGCAATCTAAAAACATAATCCGCACCAAGCGAGTGCGAAAATTATGGGTCTTGCAAAAAAATTATAGATTAGTGTAAGCGTATAATCTGACTATAGTCGTTCAGGCAAGAATGTCACCATCGCAGGGGCCAAACCCAAAGCTCAAAGCGGCAAACTCCCGAAAAAAACTAATGATACTGCGCCCAGTCAGTTTCATCAGATTCACATTATATGGTTGTTTGACGTAAAAAACTCAATGCCTTATTCACAATTTCATCGGAACTTAGCAAATCGTGGTCTTCATTTTGGGTATAAAGCCAGTTTAGCTTGCTCCAGCTTCTCAACCAAGTCAGCTGCCTCTTGGCCAATTGCCTGGTAGCAGCTCGTCCCCGCTCGCGCATTTCTTCGTAGGCGTACTTGCCTTCCAGATACTCCCACACCTGCCGGTAACCCACTGCACGGATGGCAGGCAGCTCTGCATCCAGATCGCTGCGCTTGAACAATGCTTCGACCTCCGCAAGCAAACCAAGTTCAAGCATAGTATCAAAACGAAGGTGAATACGGTCGTGCAACACACTGCGCTCACGAGGACTTATCGCTATTTGGGTCCAATGATAAGTATCCAGCAGCCCACCATCGCTTTCACTGCGAAATTCACTGATGGGCTTGCCCGATAGGCGGTATACCTCCAGCGCCCGGCTAATTCTATGGGAATGATTGGGGTGCAGCGCCGCAGCAGTGTCGGGATCAACCTCTGCAAGCAATTGATGCATAAATGGCCAACCCTTCTCCTGCGCTTCCCGCTCTATCTGCTCCCTCATCGCCGGTTGCGATGAGGGCATGTCAGACATGCCTTCGAGCAAGGCTTTAAAATACAACATGGTACCGCCTACCAACAGGGGAATTTTCCCCGCAGCCACAATGTTATTGATTTCGTTTTTGGCATCCTCACAAAACTCAGCCGCTGAGTAGGGCTCAGAGGGGTCTCTTAGGTTTATCAGACGGTGGGGCGCTAGGGCTAACTCTTCTGCGCTGGGCTTGGCTGAGCCAATATCCATGCCTCGATACACCAGCGCAGAATCCACGCTGATTATTTCAGCACCCAGGATTTTATGGAGCGCAATAGCAAGCCCTGTTTTACCCGAGGCCGTTGGCCCCATCAAGGCGATGGCCCGGGGCTTACCGTTTACCTGCGCAGCAATAGTTGCCACTACTGGCCCCGCATAAATAATTTATCCAGCTGAACCAGGTCGAGCTGACTCCAGGTAGGGCGGCCATGATTACACTGCCCGCTGCGCTCGGTAATTTCCATATCGCGCAATAGAGCATTCATTTCCGGAATAGTTAATTTCCGGTTTGCTCTCACGGAACCGTGGCACGCCATTGTTGAGAGTATATCGTTTATATTGTTCTCAATACGCTGACTGCTACCAAATTCAATTAGGTCTGACAGTACGTCTCTCACCAACTGCTCTACATGCGACCTGTTGAGCATTACTGGCAACTGTCGAATAAGAAGCGACTCCGGCCCAGCTCTCTCAATATCAAAACCCAGGCGGGAAAAAATATCTGCACGCTCTTCTGCGTAACCGGCCTCTTTTTCGCTTACCGCAATGGACTGTGGCACCAACAAAGGTTGTGATTGAATTTTTTGCTGCTCCTGCTGAGCCTTTAAACGCTCATAGGTAATTCGCTCGTGTGCAGCGTGCATATCCACAACAATTAAGCCATGTTCATTTTCCGCAAGAATATAAATTCCCTTAAGTTGAGCAATGGCATAACCGAGGGGTGGCAGGTCCTGTTGCTGCTCCGACAAGGCGTGTAAGGAATGTTCCACTTCGGTGGCTGCGCCCGAGCCTACATCCTGGGCTTGTGCAAAATAATTTTGAGAGGCCTCTGAAACATGAGAGGCAGGCGACTCAAAATGCGTTTTTACCCCGAGCCCCAAGCTTGCCTGACTGGAAATGTTCTCAAGCGTTACATCCTGCACGGCATACACCCGCTCGGCTTGATCCTCACTGGCAGGCCGTACATCGGCTAGAGCCTTATGCAAACTGCGAAAAAGAAAGTCGTGCACCAGGCGGGAATCGCGAAAACGCACTTCGTGCTTGGTGGGGTGCACATTCACATCAACATTCGCTGCATCTAATTCCAAATAAAGTACAAATGCCGGATGCCTGCCGTGATAAAGAACATCTTGATACGCCTGCTTGATGGCATGACTTACCAACTTGTCGCGAATCGCTCTGCCATTAACAAAAAAATGCTGCAAGTCAGCCTGACTGCGAGAAAAGGTAGGCAATGCCACCCAGCCCCATAAGCGCAAGCCGCTGCGTTCAATATCCACATGAACGCTATTTTCCATAAAGGTCGGACCGCATATTTGCGCCACTCTGCGTTCTTGTTCCGCCTGGCTGTCGGCAGGTCGCCAGCTATGGACAACCCGACCATTATTTTTTAAGGAAAACCCAAGTTCAAAGCGTGACAGAGCCAGACGTTTTAGTATGTCTTCAATTCGGGAATATTCGGTTTTTTCGGTACGCAGAAACTTACGCCGCGCAGGGGTATTAAAAAATAAATCTCTCACCTCTACCGAGGTGCCGCGAGGGTGCCCGGCAGGAGTAAGGTGCGCAGCCATGTCCCGGCCCTCTGCCTGCACGCACCAGGCAGTTTCTTCACTACCATCATTGCTGGTTAGTTTCAGGCGCGCAACCGAGCTGATACTTGCCAGGGCTTCACCGCGAAAACCCAGCGTTGCAACAGCTTCGAGATCATCGAGATTTATGATTTTGGAGGTAGCATGACGACTAAGGGCCAGCGGTAAATCGTCTTTTGCTATACCGCCACCATCATCGCGAATACGGATTAATTTACTGCCGCCGTTTTCAATTTCAATATCCAACTGTTTCGCACCAGCGTCTATGCTGTTTTCAACCAGCTCTTTGATCACTGACGCCGGGCGCTCGACAACTTCACCCGCCGCTATCTGGTTTGCCAGACGCGGGCTGAGAATCTGAATTTTGTTCATAGGTAAATTAGAAATTTATGAGGCAGGAATCTTTAATATCTGCCCAATTTTAATGGTTGAGTCATTCAAGTCGTTCGCAGCTTTAATGCGGGCGACGCTGACTTTATAGCGTGTGGCAATGGCTGTTAGTGTCTCTCCACGGGAAATCACATGCTCCATTTGTCGCTCTAGATTATCACCGTATTTTTTCCACGCCACATATGAACCCGCCGGAGGAGTCTCGTTAAAATAGCGTTTAACACCAGTAAAAATGGCGTTCGCCAGCTTTTTTCGGTGATCATAAGTGTTGAGCTTTCGCGCCTCTTCCGGGTTGGAAATAAAGCCTGTTTCAACCAATATGGAGGGTACATCCGGCGATTTAAGCACAACAAAACCCGCTTGCTCCACCTGATTTTTATGCAGCAGGGTAACCTTACCAATTTGACCCAACACTTTTTCACCTACATCCAGGGAATTAGCCAGAGATGCTGTCATGGATAAATCCACCAATACACCCGCGAGCATATCATCAACGTTACCCAAATCTACACCGCCAACACCGCCAATTAAATCGGCTTCGTTCTCTTTAGACGCAAGAAAGCGCGCGGTTTCGGATGTGGCACCCCGGCGAGACAGAGCAAATACAGATGCGCCTTTAGCTTTGGGGTTTTTAAAGGCATCAGCATGTATGGAAATAAAAATATCTGCGCGTACCTCTCGGGCTTTATTGCGACGCGTATCCAAAGGAATATAATAATCCCCTGTGCGAACCATATGTGCTTTGTACCCTTTTTCCGCATTAACCATGGAGGCAAGCTGCTTACTGATTTTGTAAACTACGTCCTTTTCACGTATTTTTTTCGGGCCGAGTGCACCGGGGTCTTCGCCACCATGGCCTGCATCAATAGCAACAATAATATCGCGCTTGCCGGTCTCGGCTTTTACAACCTGCTGGACAGTTTTAACGGTTTCAATATTGGAGTCGTATAAGTCGATGACCAAGCGATCCGGCTTTCCGCCGTGTTTGACTAAAACGAAACTGCGGGGTTTGACTGTGGCATTGAGATCTAGAACCACACGTAAATCTTTTGAGTTACGTTTTCCAGAGCGAATCTGTTTGATGGGGGTGTTACTTAAATCGAGCTCATCGACATCGTTCGCATTAATGGAACTGTCTGCAATATCGACAACTATTCTTGCCGGCGCTTTTAAGGGAAAAACTTTGTGATCCACAACTGAAGCGCTCAAGTCGAAAACCAAACGGGTATGATCTGGTGCGCGCCATACGCGAACAGATTCAATATTTGCAGCAAAACAGGAGGAACCGAGGAGCAAAATAATGCCCATCAGAGATTTTAAAAACAAGAGCGCAACAGGTTTGCGCGTTCTGTTTTTCCTGCCTGCCATTCCCCTGCCCCCTTTTACAACATTCTAGCAACAATAGTAGAGCCAAGCTCCGAGCCTGACATTATTGTAAGCTTGCGACCACCCGCCTCTGGTACAACCTTAGCGATTAAATCTGCCTCTGGCAAAAAACCGCGACCTTTTTCGGGCCATTCAACCAAACAGATATGGCCCGGCTGAAAATAATCGCGTATTCCCATGTACTCCAACTCTTCTGGGTCCCCCAAACGATACAGGTCGAAATGAAAGACTTTTCTCTTCGCCAACTCATAAGGCTCAACCAGAGTATAAGTTGGGCTCTTAACCGCACCTGAATGACCAAAAGCCTGCAGTATGCCACGGCAAAAAGTTGTTTTGCCTGCGCCGAGCACGCCATCCAAGTACAACACTAGTCCGTTATCAAGATTTTCTGCCAATGAACGACCCGCCACCACTGTAGCAGCTTCGTCTTGCAAGTGGATTTCCAGCTGTTTTTGCATCTAACAGAGTAGCTCCCGAATATATGCAATTAAATCACTGGCGAGCATTCCCCGCATCCCGCTGTTTTCCGCTACCAGGTCTGCCGCATCACCGTGCACACATACGGCAAGACATGCGGCCTCAAGAGGGCTCATGCCTTGAGCAAGAAGCGCAGCAATAAGCCCCGTGAGCACATCGCCCATTCCGCCAGTGGCCATACCGGCATTGCCAACTTTGGCCACCAATATCTGATTGCCATCTGCAATCAAGGTTCCAGGACCCTTGAGCACCACAACACCGCCAAAGCAACTTTGTAATTGTTCTACCGCTTTAAAACGGTCTGCTTGTATATCTTCTATCGAACATGACAATAGCCGCGCCGCCTCCCCAGGGTGAGGGGTGAGCACCCAATTTGGCCGGGGCCTCATGGAAGCAACTCTGCCCTGCGAGAGAATATTTAATGCATCCGCGTCCACCACCATGGGCACATCAACGGCGGCCGCCTGTTGTAACATTTGTTCTGACCATGGCGACTGCCCGAGCCCCGGGCCAATAGCAATAACACTTGGGCGGCTCAAAAGCGGCTTGATTGCCTGACCGGAAGGCACTCCGTTGGTCATCACCTCTGGAAGCCGGGCAATCAGTGGGGCAAGGTGATCTGGCTGAGTAGCTACGCTAGTCAGGCCTGCACCCGAACGAGCACAGGTCTCCGCTGCAAGGGCGATAGCCCCCCCCATACCCTTGTCTCCACCCACCAGCATCACGTGCCCCAATTGGCCCTTGTGGGCGTCGGCGTCCCGTTCAGGTAACTTCGCCAGCAAAGGCTCGGTAAAAATTCTTTTTATGGGCGTTTGGATTAACGCCAGTTGCTGCAAACAGACCTCAGAGCACTCTGATATTTGCAGATCGCAAAGAGTAACCGGACCGGTATATGCTGGCGCTCTGCCTGTATGTAAGCCGCATTTATCAGCCACAAAGGTGATTGTTGCATCTGCTCGCACGGCCACGCTTGGCACATGGCCGGTATCGGCCTGTAAACCCGACGGCAGATCGACCGCCACTATCGCCGCGGAGCCAGAATTGATCGTGGTAATCGCCTGCACATATTCCGGTTTCAACTCACCGCGAAAGCCGGTGCCCAATAACGCATCTACAACGACAACAGACTCGGTAAATTCACTGGCCCGCGCAAGCCAGTCTTCCACATGGCTTATAGAAACATTCTCCTGAAGCGCATAATGATAGGCCCTTAGGGCGTCGCCTTTAAGCGTCTCTGGTGGGCAGGTGCTCAGCACCTCAATCGCCAGCTTTCTCTGAGCCGCCAGGCCAGCAATCACATAGCCATCGCCAGCATTATTGCCTGCACCACAGCACACTATTAGCTTGTCACAGTTTGGCCATGCTCGAATAATGTACTCAAATACCGCACGGCCCGCGCGCTTCATCAGTTGAATACCGGCAACATCTCCCACTTTAATGACGGTGGAATCCATCTGCCTTACTTGCTCTGCGCGAAATAAGGGCTGGCTGTGTGTAAAATCAGACATAAGCATATTCATTAAAATTTTCGAAATTATACGTGAGAGCCAGGGCCGACCAAAGACAAAATGAGCGAATTTAATGCACAAGGCTAACAGCACACTCAACAACAACGCTCTGCAACTACTGACAGAAGAGATTTTTCGTTGGGGAAAAGAAGCCGGTTTCCAGCAATTAAGTATTGGCAGTGCAAATACAGAGAACCAAACAGAGAGCTTAAATGATTGGCTGGAGCAAAACTATCATGGCAGCATGTCCTGGATGGAGGAGCACAAAGACAAACGCTTGCAACCAGACTTGCTTGTACCGGGCACCACCAGAGTAATTTCTGCAAGATTGGACTATCTACCACAAGACACCGAGCAGATAAAAATCCTCAAATCGCCCGATAAAGCTTACATCAGCCGCTATGCCCTGGGCCGGGATTACCACAAACTCATGCGCAAGCGTCTGGCGAAAATCGCAGAAAAAATTGCCAACAGAAGCCGTGAGGTTTTTCCCGAATATACCCTCAACCAGCGCCCCTTTGTGGACAGCGCCCCGGTATTGGAAAGACCACTGGCGGAGCAGGCTGGGCTGGGCTGGGTTGGAAAACATACTCTACTGATTAACCAGCACGCTGGCAGCTGGTTTTTTCTCGGTGAGATATTTACTAACCTGCCCCTACCGCTGAATACTGAACGGGCAGACAATAAATGCGGCACCTGTGAAGCCTGCCTCAAAGTCTGCCCCACCGATGCCTTTCCCAAAGCCTACCAATTGGATGCCCGGCGCTGCATATCCTACCTCACTATTGAAAACAAGGGCGCGATCCCCGAAGAGTATCGAGAGGTTATGGGCAACCGCGTTTTTGGCTGTGACGATTGCCAGGCAATTTGCCCCTGGAACAAATTTGCCAAACCGACGTTAGAGAAAGATTTTCAAGCGCGGCACGGTTTACAGGATAGCGAACTATTGACCCTGTTTTTGTGGGATGAAGATACTTTCCTAAAAAACACAGAGGGCTCTGCCATCAGGCGCATAGGCTATCAACGCTGGCTGCGCAATATTGCGATTGGACTGGGTAATGCGCCCGCTTCCGAGGACATTCAAAAAGCCTTAAAAGAGAAAAAAGAAACATGCTCCCCTCTTGTGGCAGAGCATATTGAGTGGGCATTAGCGCAACAACAAAATCCCAAAAGAAACCGCCTGCGAAAACTCAAACGGGATTAAAATCTTTAAGCCGGTAGGAAAAAAAAGCCAGTATACCCGCGACGAAGATAGCCGCAGCCAAAGAAAGACAAAGGGTAGCAAGGCTCACTCCCTTATCAATGAGCACACCAAAGAGTACTGGTGAAAGTGAAGTGGACCACACACCAAAGGATGTGGTCATAGAGCGAATACTGCCGATTTTTACCGTACCATAAACTTCAGCCCATAACGCTCCTGTTACCGGACCGCTAAAACCGATAGACACACCAAGTAGGCCCAGTAACACAAAAGCCATGTAATCGCCGGAATAAAAAGCCACCAGCACCATGGCCAGTAACATTGGCAGATTGTAAAAAGCCAGCACTCGTACGGCCGTGAATTTATCGACTATCACCCCCGCGACAAGAGAACTCAACCAGTGAACAAGGCCATAGACAATAAAACCAAGCGCGAACAACTGCAGTGACCATTGCTTTTCCGCCATAAAAAATGACTGCTGTATAAATAGCCCTGTCACTAAAAAAGGGGCCATTAGCACCGCAGGAAGGGCTCGCCAAAAACGCTTATCCCTTAACACTTCCGCTCTGCCCTGAGGATTATCACCTTGCCGCAAACTATTTTTGGCAGGCATAAAATCAAAACCCTTTTGCTGAGCATTTCTAAGAAGCAGGTAGCTCAGGGGTAGAAAAATCAAGGGGACGAGTAGGGTCACAAACAGCCAGCTATTTTGCCAACCGACGAGGGAAATCAATATCGCTGCCAGCAGGGGCAGAATAATCTCGCCCACGGGAACACCGCATGCGGCCACACTGATAGCCTTGCCTCGATCGGCGCTAAAGCAACGAGCCATTGTGGTTATTCCGGTATGGGGTAATAAGCCCTGGCCACACAAGCGCACCAGAAAAAAAGCCGCAAGCAATACCCATACATTACTGGAAAAAACGAACAAGAGGCTGGCAATTAGAAGGCCAACGCTCACATAGGAGGTGAACCTGAACAATGAAATCTTATCAATAAAACCACCAACCACCATCAGGCAGCTGCCAGCAGCCAAGGTCGCGAGGGAATATATCAGCCCATAGGCAGAAGCAGATAAGTCCAGGCTTTGCTGAATACTTGCACCATAGCCACCGAGATAGAAAGACTGGCCGAAATTACCCATAAAAACGGCAGAAAACCCGAACAACAATAAATACTTTCCATCACGAAAAAAGCGAGGCTGTGACTGCACGACAAATACTCAACACAGGGGAGGGAAAGCGCATTATATACGCTCTCTACACGAGGGGAGGTTAATATCTCTTGGTGCGTTAGCGCAAGTTAGTGCCGCAAAGTGATCATGGCATCGACATTAATCGACCCATCCTGCTCCAGAACCCCGTACTTGCTTTGATCATTGTTTGTAACAATAACCACGGGATCTTGAAATAAAGGTCTTCTGATAAAGGCAATCTGCCAACCAAAACTCTCCATTTGTCTTAGGGACAGCGTTTGATCCTGATTTAAATACTCACCCATATTAAGAGGCACAGGCTTACTGCGATTACGCCGCTCTTTTTGCGGGCTATTCTTTTCAGACTCTAGCCCACCCGCAGGCATCTCTGATTCCACCACCGAATATAAGGGTACATTTGAGGGATTATTGGTAAACATTTTTCTCATTCCTTCGAGCTAAAGAAAAGAAGCTCTTATCCAAGCTTCAGCGCTGACGACAAGATTGTCAAAAACCCACTTGTACTAAAAAATTCTAAATTGATATTCCACGGGCATATGGAATAAGCGATATCATGATACACCCACAGTTGGATATAAAAGTGGTTTAAAATGACAAGCATTAGACGAATTGTCACTTAAGGCTAAGAAGAAAAATAAATAAAAAATCTAACCCTCATGGTAATTTTTCACTGCATTTATCAAAATAGCCAATAACAGCTTGCTTAATTTAAGTAATACAAGGCGTCAAGATTGAATAAAATGCTCACGATAATAGCTAAGCTCTGCAATAGATTCCCGAATGTCATCCAGCGCCAAGTGACTGCCTTGCTTTTTAAAGCCGTTCAATATTTCGGGTTTCCAGCGGACAGCCAGCTCCTTTAAGGTGCTGACATCCAGGTTGCGATAGTGAAAATAATTCGCCAGTTGCGGCATATATCGCTGCAGGAACCTGCGATCCTGCCCGATAGAGTTGCCGCACATCGGCGATTTGCCTGCGGGCACCCACTGTTTTAAAAAATCAATTGTGGCGGATTCAGCATCCAAAACACTCACATTACTCGCTTTTACTCGCTCAGTAAGGCCTGACTTACCATGTTGATTCGTGCACCATTCATCCATTTGCTCTAACACGGCGTTAGGCTGATAGATTGCCAGCATGGGGCCCTCGGCCAAGGGTTTTAACTGTGCATCGGTGACCACGGTAGCAATTTCGATAATGACATCCTGTTCAGGCACAAGGCCAGTCATCTCAAGATCAATCCAAATAAGGTTGTTTTCGCTGCTCGGCATGATTTTTTCCATTACAATTCGTTGGCAGGATTTTAGCACTCGAACGAGGAATATCCCATCAAGCCCACATTGTATAGTCATCACTCTCATGTCTAAGCGGAAACTCAGCCACCAGCAGACCCGCCGCATTGCAAAAAAGCAGCAACAGCGCAGCGACCAATCCTCTGTAGATTCAGATAAACTGCAAGCGGGCACTGTACTTACCCGCTATAGCAAACAGGCTGATGTAGAAGCAGAAGACGGAACGGTCTGGCGCTGCCACTTACGAGCCAACCTTGGCGATGTGGTAAGCGGAGACAAAGTCGTTTGGGCTCCTCACGATGACGAGAGCGGTGTCATTGAGTCCGTGAACCCGGCCAAAAATAAACTGGAGCGACCCGATAGCTACGGCAAAATGCGCGCTGTGGCCAGCAACATTGACCAGATGCTGATTACCATCGCCATTGCACCGGAACCCCATGCGGGGCTTATCGATCGATACCTGGTGGTGGCAGAGAATCTGGAAATTGAAGCTGTACTCGTGATCAATAAAACAGACCTCATACAAAAGCCCCAGCGAGAATTTATGGACAAGCTGCGTGAAAAATATAAAAAGCTGGGCTACTTATCTCTGGACGTGTGCGCCAAGGACGGTCACGGCCTTGATGAACTAAAGAGAGCTCTGGCTGGAAAAACAAGCATATTTGCGGGACAGTCGGGCGTGGGTAAATCTTCTCTTATCCAGGTATTACTGCCTGATGAACCCATTAAAATTGGCGAACTTTCCGAACAAGTCGCTAAGGGCCGGCACACAACCACCCACAGCAGGCTGTATCATTTTCCCGACGGTGGCGACTGTATAGATTCCCCTGGCATTCGGGAATTTGGTTTATGGCACTTTGCTGAACATGAGGTACTTAAGGGTTTTATCGAACTGCGAGAACTGGCAGGTACCTGCAAATTCAGAGATTGCAGGCATCTTCAGGAGCCCGGCTGTGCGATCATTGCAGCGCACCAACAAGGTACTATTTGCAATGAGCGTTTCGACAGTTTTCGACGCATAACCCACTCATTGGATGAAGTAGACGTCAAGCGCTAATATTTGATCAGTAACGTAGTGATATACATGCACCACAAACTATCGCGCAAGTACGGGAGACATTATGACAGCCGCAATACTTCCCTTATTAATTGAACCGCAACAATTGCACGGTTTTCTTGAGGAGTACACTGCAACGCCTCCAAGTGAACAGACGGAGGAAACGCCGGAGACTCCCATTACAGTTACCGTTGTGGATATCTGCTCAGAGCAGTCCTATATGGCAGGCCACGTTCCCGGCGCCATTCACTTACCTGTGCCAGGCCTGGTAAGCGGCAAAGCCCCTGCACCGGGAAAACTGCCCGCTCTGGAACAACTGGAGCGCCTGTTTTCCCATTTAGCATACACACCGGAAACGCACTTTGTTGTTTATGATGATGAAGGCGGTGGCTGGGCTGGGCGTTTTATCTGGACGCTGGACGTAATAGGGCATAAACACTACAGCTACCTCAATGGCGGTATACTGGCCTGGCGCCAGGAAGGCTTGGAGCTTGAGCAAAAGCAAAACACCGCTGAGCCCAGCAGCCCGCAGATAAATATTCACACTCAAGCTATTGCAGAAATACCGGATATTTTGGCAAACCTGGGTAAAGAAGGTTTCTGCGTTTGGGATGCTCGATCACCAGAAGAATATCGCGGCGAAAAAATACTGGCAGCCAAAGGTGGCCATATACCGGGAGCAATAAATTGTGAGTGGACCAGCCTTATGGATGCCGACAATGGCTACCGAATCCGTCAAGACGCGGAAGAAAGATTGGCAATGCTGGGTATTCGCAAAGGCCAAAAAATAGTTACCCACTGCCAATCTCATCATCGCTCGGGGTTCACCTATATGTTGGGTAAAATACTTGGCTTCGATATTAAAGGCTACCACGGCTCTTGGGCTGAGTGGGGCAATCACCCTGAAACCCCTGTAGAGGAATCCGCTCTGTGAATGTAAAGGCCTTAGCTTTTGTCGGCTTGCAATACCTTGTGCCCCAGCACACGCTTTCGCGCTTAATTGGCTGCTTAGCCGCTTGCAAATGGCCCTGGTTGAAAAACCTGCTGATAAACCGCTTCGCAGACACTTACGATGTAAATATGGCTGAAGCACAGCAAGAAGACCCCAGTGAATACGCCAGCTTCAATGACTTTTTCTGTCGCGCACTTAAAGCCGAAGCACGCCCGCTCGCAGAAGCGCCGCATATTCTGTGCCCGGCAGATGGTGTTATCAGCGAAATCGGACTTATTGAGCAGTCCACAATATATCAAGCCAAAGGCAAATCGTTCACCACTGCCGCCTTACTGGGAGGCGAAGAGCGTTTAGCTTCCGAATTTATCGACGGCAGCTACTGTACCGTTTATCTATCCCCAAAAGATTACCACCGCATCCATATGCCTGTAGCGGGGGAATTGGAAAAAATGATTCACGTTCCCGGTGCGCTCTTTTCCGTCAACCCGAGCACAGTAGAAAATGTCGATGCCCTATTTGCTAAAAATGAGCGCCTGGTTTGTATATTCAAAACCGAACTCGGGCCAATGGCGTTAGTGCTCGTGGGCGCAATGATTGTTGCGTCGATTGAAACAGTGTGGTCAGGCGAGGTAGCCCCCCGAAAAAACAAAACGTCCGTTTTCGACTACGGCTCACAAACTCCGATTTCTTTAGAACGGGGAACAGAAATGGGCCGATTTAAGCTTGGCTCTACCGTAATCATGTTGTTTCCTAAAGACGCTATCGAATGGGCGGAACACATGAAAGCCGCACTTCCCGTTTGCATGGGAGAAACAATGGCGAAGCCTGGAAAACAATAATTATTCATCGCAAGATCCGGGTCGATGTATTTTCGCAAAGCGCTATGCTATGCCCAAGTATTTTGCAGCAGGCGGCAACACTTAACCCGGTAATTTCATTTTTTCAGCCTGCTCGCAAGCGCAGGCTTTTTTGATTCTTTAAGGCATGCAATACCCGATGTAACAGGGTGAAGATTGATGAGAATAGAGCATGAAAACGCCAGAGAATTATCAACGCATAGCAAAAGCGATAAAAACACTACAGCAGGATTATCAGCAACAACCAGAACTGGTAGATATTGCCAATTCACTAAAGCTAAGCCCGGCACACTTTCAACGACTGTTTCGTCAATGGTGCGGTTTGAGCCCAAAGCAATTCCTGCAATCTATAACGCTTGATTCCGCTAAGCCCCTACTAAAAGCCGAAAAATCCTGTATGGAAACAAGCCTTGAGCTCGGCCTTTCTGGCAGCGCACGTTTGCACGACCACTTTGTTACCCTTGATGCCGTAAGCCCAGGTGAGCTTAAGAAGGCGGGAGAAGGCATAGTTTTTTTTCACGGCCTTGGCCTTACACCACTGGGCAGAGCTTCATTAAGCTGGACAAAAAGGGGAATACACACGCTGCGCTTTCTGAGTGACACATCAGAATTACACCCCGACGATCTGTGCACGCGGGCACAATGGAGCAAGGCGAAATGGCAGCGCTCGGATGCTCTCGCGCAGAGTCAGCTCGATCATGTTTTTTCTAATACCAGAACAAGCGAGCCCTTTAAACTGTGGGTTAGGGGCACGAATTTTCAGGTGGCTGTCTGGCGTGCTTTACTGGCCATCCCCGAGGGAGAGATTCGCAGTTATGGCGAACTGACTAAAGCGGTGAAAAGAGAAAAAGCCAGCAGGGCCATTGGACAAGCCGTGGGCATGAACCCAGTGGCAGTGTTAATACCCTGCCATCGGGTCATACGCGCAGACGGTGGCTTGGGTGGCTACCGCTGGGGCTTGGAGACGAAAAAATTACTATTGGCAAAGGAACTGATTTGCTCTGATGCTTAAAGGCCGGGTAATCTCAAGCCCTTGCGCTTGAACAAGCCAAGTAAACCTCTACCTTGCTTGCGCTGTATGTACTTGTCGCGTATGCCAGCAACATCGATATCATAGGCACCTGGCTGTAAATCCTGAAGTATTTCGATACGCTGAATTTCCGAAGGGTGGTATTTGCCCGAATCCAACTTGGCTTGGTTATCTCTCTCTTGCGCAGCAAGATCTACTAACTCCAAGGATGAAAGCGCTTGCTTGTAGGCATCCAGTACAACCATGATGACAGGCTTCAAGCGGCGCTCGAAGTTCTGTTCAACCACTACGCCGACTTCGCCTGTAGAAAGCTCCACCAGTGTGCCAGTCGGGTATAAACCTATCGCGCGAATAAATTCAACCACCAGTTCTTCCTGGAACTCCACTTCCCGGTACTCATAGAGTTTTGCAACGGCTTTTGAAGGAGACACAGGCTGGGACTGACCACGGGGATTAACGGTCTCATCGTAGAAGGTGACAATACCCGCTATTTTTCCAAGCAATGGAATTTTGTCTCCACGCAGGTGATTTGGGTATCCACTGCCGTTCACTCGTTCACAATGGGTTTTTACTACAGAAGTAACACGCGGCTGAACATCAGGCACTTTACGCAAGATCTCTACGCCGTATTCAATAAACTTCTCGTAGGCCTGCTGTTCGGTATCCGTGCGCTGTTTTTTCTCCAGCAAGTGCTTTGGCAAACGAGTTTTACCAATATCTTTAAGTAATACCCCCATCGCCAACACATCGAGGTCAGTCTTTGGCAAACCAATATGCCGGCCAAATAATATGCCCCAAACCGCAGAGCGCACAGCATGAGAATAGGTGTATTCGTCCTTGTCTCGCACACGGCTCAACCAAGTGAAAGCATCCGGGCTGCGCAAAACGCTATCGACCATACTGCTTGCAACACGCTTGGTTTCGTTAATTGGGACGTGATGATTATCCTGGTTAACGTGCCCCATCACTGCACCAACGGCGTTATATACCTGCTGATGCAGTTCTCGAGCTCGAACGATTTCTTTTTCCAGTGGCTCAACTTCGCGGTACGCATCGCGCCGAATTTTAAGAGGGGCAACATCGACAATTCGAGTTTGGCGCGCCGCGCGCGCCGCCCTGCGCCCAGAGCCACTCTTAGCGGCAGTCAGTTTACGCAGGCTGGTTTTGACGGGTGACGAGCCCTTTACGACATCGATATAAACGAAGTTGCAGTGTACTTTGAGCTCTTTAATCTCATCCAGATCACGGATATAGAAGCCTTGCAGAGGGAAAGGTGTTTGCGTCCAGGGCCGATCCAGACCAGACACAAACATGCCAACAGTGAGTTCGTTGACATCTATTTTGATTTGCTTGATACCCAAATGCGATTCCTCTGCTACGGGGTTTCCAGCATCGTGGCTGGAACTGACACTTTAGGCAAAGATTAGCATGCCACTATGTATACATGCCATGATTGGATCGTCTAAATTATAAGCGAGCTGACAAAAGGCTGGTATAGGAAGTTAAATAACGAATTTCCCAAGCTGTTAACCCGGTACTAGTGCTCTGCAAGTAACTATTACTGCTACTTCAACATCTATAAACAGATAATCCAGCCGCTGCTGAACACTATTGGTGGTATGACGCCGACAAGTCATGAACTGCATTAATAAACGCGCCGGCATGCTCGGGATTAACCTCTGGCGTAATTCCGTGGCCAAGGTTAAATACATGACCCGAACCTGAGCCATAAGCTGCGAGGATTTTACCCACTTCATCTCTAATTTTTTCTTTACCTGCATAGAGCGCAGAGGGATCCATATTTCCTTGCAACGCAACCCGCTTGCCTACTCTCTCGCGAGCCTGCCCAATGTGAGTGGTCCAGTCCAGACCCAGCGCGGTAGCACCGCTATCAGCCATCGCTTCCAGCCATTGGCCCCCGCCCTTTGTGAACAGGATAACTGGCACCTGGCGCCCTTGATGCTCCTTAATCAGGCCATCAATAATCCGCTGCATGGGCTTCAGGGAAAACTCCAGGTATGCGTCGTGCGCCAATGCACCACCCCAGGAATCAAAAATCTGTACCGCCTGCGCACCCGCTCTAATTTGGGCGTTGAGATAATCAATCACAGAAAGGGTTAATTTTTCGAGTAAGAGTGAGGCAACTTCCGGCTGGTCGTAAACCATAGCCTTGGCCCGACGAAAATCCTTACTGGAACCCCCTTCCACCATATAAGTCATCAAGGTCCAGGGACTGCCGGAAAATCCGATAAGCGGAACGCGCCCATTGAGCTCGGTGCGAATGGTGCTCACAGCATCCAGCACATAACTTAACTCGTTCTCTGCGTTGACCACCGGCAAGGATTCAACGTCTTGCGCGGTACGCACTGTTTTTCTGAACTTAGGCCCCTCTCCTGTTTCGAAATACAATCCCAGGCCCATAGCGTCTGGAATGGTGAGAATATCCGAAAATAAAATAGCGGCATCCAGAGGGTAACGCTCAAGGGGTTGAAGCGTAACTTCACAAGCCAGTTGAGGGTTAGTGCACAAGCCCATGAAATCGCCCGCTCTTGCTCGAGTAGCCCTGTATTCTGGTAAATATCGCCCCGCTTGACGCATCATCCAAACTGGCGTGACATCTACGGGTTGTTTTAACAGGGCACGTAAAAAGCGATCGTTTTTTAATTCCGTCATCGAGTGATAATTTCCAGTTACAGGTAAGCTCAAGGTTCTTGACAGACTAAACGTCTAAATAGTCCAGTATGCCAGAGGCCGCTTCACGGCCTTCCCAAATGGCGGTGACAACCAGATCGGAGCCCCTCACCATATCACCTCCGGCAAACACTTTGGGATTAGATGTCTGGAATTTATATTCCTGCTGTTCTGCTGCTTCCACGCCGCCCCAATTATTTATTGAAATGCCGTGTTGTTCAAACCAAGGTGCCGGGCTGGGTTTGAAACCAAACGCAATAAGTACAGTATCTGCCGGAATGATCTCTTCGCTACCCGCAATAGCTTGAGGGCGGCGGCGACCATTTTCATCTGGCTCTCCCAGTTGCGTTGTAACAACCTTCACGCCTTCAACTTTACCATCGCCAACAATTTCAACTGGCTGGCGATTGAATAAAAACTTCACTCCCTCCTCTCTGGCATTTTTAACTTCTCTGCGAGAGCCCGGCATATTTTCTTCATCCCGGCGATAGGCGCAGCTGACACTGGAAGCCCCCTGACGGATGGAGGTTCGGTTGCAATCCATGGCGGTATCTCCGCCCCCCAGCACCACAACTCTCTGACCTTTAACACTGATAAATTCAGAGGGGTCTTTCTCAAAGCCCAGGTTACGATTTACGCTGGATATAAGGAAGGGCAGCGCGTCGTAGACCCCCGGCAGGTCTTCTCCGGGAAAACCGCCTTTCATATAGGTATAAGTTCCCATACCAAGAAATACTGCGTCGTACTCTTCAAGCAGCGCTTCCATGGAGATATCTTTACCGACTTCGGTATTAAGGCGGAACTCCACGCCCATACCGAGGAAAATTTCTCGGCGTTTTTCCATTACGCCTTTTTCCAGTTTAAACTCTGGAATACCAAAGGTGAGCAGCCCGCCAATTTCCGGGTGCTTGTCAAAAACCGTTGGTTTGACACCGTTGCGAACCAGTATGTCTGCACAGCCGAGGCCCGCTGGGCCCGCTCCAATAACAGCAACTTTTTTATCCGTCCATACCACTTTGCTCATGTCCGGTTTCCAGCCCAGAGCAAATGCGGTGTCGGTAATATATTTTTCTGCATTGCCGATGGTTACCGCACCAAATCCGTCATTGAGTGTGCAAGCTCCTTCACACAAACGGTCCTGCGGACAAACTCGCCCACACACTTCCGGCAGAGAGTTGGTTTCATGACAAAGCTCAACGGCTTCGAGCACGTTACCTTCTGAAATCATTTTCAACCAATTGGGAATGTAATTATGTACCGGGCACTTCCATTCACAGTAGGGGTTGCCGCACTCCAAACATCGATGAGACTGCTGCGCCGCCTGCTTCTGATTGAAGGGCTCATAGATTTCAGCGAAGGTGCTCTTACGGGCATCTATCGCTTTTTTATCTGGATCCTGTCGGCCAACATCCAGAAACTGAAAATTATTACTTAATCTATCTGACATAACTCTAAAACCTATTCGCCGCGGCGCTTAACACTGTGCAGCATCTGCTCAAGATCAGCTGCTTTGGGCTTCACCAGCCAGAACTTGCCAATATAAGAACCGAAGTTGTCGAGCAAGTTCTGCCCCCATGCACTTCCGGTTTCACAAACAAACTCCTCAATTACACTGCGTAAATGATTGCGATGCGCCTCCAGACTTTCGGTATTGACGCGTGTGATATCCACGAGCTCATGGTTGTACTTGTCGACAAAATTGTTTTTGAGGTCAAGCACATAGGCGAAGCCGCCTGTCATACCGGCACCGAAGTTTACGCCGGTCTCACCCAGCACGGTGACCACACCACCTGTCATGTACTCACAACAATGGTCGCCAACACCTTCAACTACGGCAAAAGCACCCGAGTTGCGGACGCCACAACGCTCGCCAGCCTGGCCTGCAGCAAACAATTTGCCTCCCGTCGCTCCGTAGAGGCAGGTGTTGCCCATGATACTGGTTTCCTGGCTGGCAAAAGCCGAGCCTGCGGGTGGGCGAATCACCAGCTTACCACCTGCCATGCCCTTGCCGACGTAGTCGTTGGCATCCCCGTCAAGATACATATTCAAGCCGCCAGCGTTCCAAACACCAAAACTCTGACCTGCGATACCCTTTAAGCGCAAGGTGATGGGCGACTCAGCCATTCCTTGATTACCGTGGCGCTTGGCAATTTCACCACTGATACGCGCACCGATGGAGCGGTCGCAGTTCGTAATCTGAAAGGCATACTCACCACCAGATTTGGCCTCGATAGCGGGTAATAAGGCTTCCACCATCTCTTCTGCCAAGGCGCCCTTGTCAAAGGGCTCATTACGGGGCTGCTGGCAAAACTGGGGCTTACTCTCCAAGAGCTCATCTGTGTGTATAACAGGAGACAGATCAAGCTTTCGCTGCTTGTCGCTGTTTCCTTCAATACCCTCGAGCAAATCTACCCGCCCAATGAGTTCTTCAAGGCTGCGAACCCCAAGCCTGGCCATCCACTCACGAGTTTCTTGCGCCACGAACTTGAAGAAGTTCATGGCCATTTCAACGGTACCGATATAGTGCTCTTTTCTCAGCGCTTCCTGCTGGGTGGCAACACCGGTTGCGCAGTTGTTGAGATGGCAAATACGCAAGTATTTACAGCCGAGCGCCACCATTGGAGCGGTGCCAAAACCGAAGCTCTCGGCACCAAGAATGGCAGCCTTAATAACATCCAGCCCAGACTTCAAACCGCCGTCTGTTTGAACTCGTACTTTGCCGCGCAAGTCATTGGCTCGTAAAGTCTGGTGCGTTTCAGAAAGGCCCAACTCCCAGGGAGAGCCCGCATAGCGTATGGACGTCAGCGGGCTTGCCGCTGTGCCGCCGTCGTAGCCGGAAATAGTGATTAAATCCGCATAAGCTTTGGCAACACCCGCAGCAATGGTGCCAACACCCGGACGAGAAACCAGCTTCACCGATACCAGCGCTTGCGGATTCACCTGCTTCAAATCAAAAATAAGTTGGGCAAGATCTTCGATGGAATAAATGTCGTGGTGCGGAGGTGGCGAAATCAGCGTTACACCCGGCACGGAGTAACGTAAGCGGGCAATCAGCGCATTCACTTTCCCGCCAGGTAGCTGTCCGCCCTCGCCGGGCTTAGCGCCCTGAGCGACCTTGATCTGCAAGACATCAGCATTCACCAGGTAGTGTGGCGTAACACCAAAACGCCCAGAGGCGATCTGCTTGATTTTCGAGACTTTATTGGTGCCAAAGCGAACCGGGTCTTCACCGCCTTCGCCACTGTTTGATCGCCCACCCAGTGTATTCATCGCCTGAGCAAGTGCTTCGTGAGCCTCTGGGCTGAGAGCTCCCAGAGACATAGCAGCAGAATCAAAACGGCGAACGATAGCTTCTATTGGTTCCACTTCATCTAGTGGTACAGGAGCCAAGCCTTGTTTGATACTCAGCATATCGCGCAAAGTAGCTACTGTTCGATTATTTCCCGTGTTAGCGGCTGAAGACACGCCATCCGTAGGGTTAACCAGTGCGGCATAATCGCGCCATGCGGCATAATCTCCGGACTTCACTGCCCGCTGCAGTGTTTGCACCACATCGGGATTAAAGGTGTGGTATTCCTGACCATGAACATATTTAAGTAAGCCGCCGGGTTCGATTTTTTTACGTGCTTTAAAGGCATCCTTGGCCAGCGATTTTTGTTCTGCCTCCAGATCGCTGAATTCTGCACCTTTCAAACGGCTGACTGTGCCGGTAAAACAGAGATCGACAACCTCTTCAGAGAGACCAATAGCCTCAAAGAGCTGGGCTCCACGGTAGGAGGCTGCAGTGGATATCCCCATTTTGGAAAGTATTTTTAACAGCCCTTTCGCCAGCCCCCTTCTGTATTTCTTGGTAGCATCGCCAAAATTCCCCACAAGCTCACCAGAAGAAATCATGCGCGCTATAACGTAATAGGAGAGGTAGGGGTAAACCGCAGTGGCGCCATAGCCAATTAGCGCGGCCACGTGATGAGAATCCCTGGCGGTTCCCGTTTCTACAATGATATTGGCATCACAACGCAAGCCCTCTCTGGTGAGGCGGTGATGTACGGCACCGGTTGCCAGTAATGCGTGGATAGGAAGTTTGCCTTCAGTGATTTCCATGTCGGATAAGACAACAAGTGTCTTACCGGACCTAACCTGAGCCACCACATCTTCCAGCAGCAATTCCAAGGCCTGCTTGAGCTTGAGCGTTTTAGCGTCATAGTTGAGGTCTACTCTAAAAGCCTCAAATCCCTCTTTATCAAGAGTCAACAGGGCTCTAAATTTGGTAGGAGATAGCACCGGGCTGGCGAGAATAACGCGATTTGCATGAGCTTCTGTTTCATCAAATACAGACAGCTCCCGGCCAATACAGGTTTCCAATGACATGACGATGGCTTCGCGCAGCGGATCAATGGGGGGGTTAGTGACCTGCGCAAATTGCTGCCGAAAATAATCGTACAGTGAGCGACGTTTTTGGGATAGCACCGCCATGGGGGTATCGTCTCCCATGGAGCCTACGGCTTCCTGACCAGCTTCTGCGAGAGGACGAAGTACTTGATCACACTCTTCGAAGCTAACCTGGAACATTTTCATGGCACATTCAACCGTCTGGGCATCCAGAATATTTTCTGGTTTTTCACGCTCCAGGCTCGACTCAATGCGCTTGGCCTTGTTTTTCATCCATTGCAGATAAGGTTTGCTACTCTTCAAACTTTCGTCGATGTCACGAGTATGCTTGAGTTCGCCAGTTTTGGTGTCCACAGAAAGTATCTGACCCGGCCCAAGCCGCCCCTTGGAAACCACATCTTCCGGTGAATAGCCATATACCCCGATTTCCGAGGCCACAGTGATGATGTCGTCCTTGGTTATTACCCAGCGAGAAGGTCGCAGCCCGTTGCGATCCAAGGTACACACGGCATGACGACCATCAGTCAGCACTAGACCGGCGGGGCCATCCCAAGGCTCAATGTGCATGGAGTTGTATTCGTAGAAGGCTTTAAGATCGCCATCCATGTGCTCAACATTCTGCCAGGCAGGTGGCACCAGCATACGCGCAGCACGGTGCAGATCCATACCTCCCACTAGGAGCAATTCCAGCATGTTATCGAGACTGGAAGAATCTGAACCCACCCTATTTACCAAGGGAACAATATCGTCCACATTGGGCAATAAGGGTGTCTGAAATTTCTTGGTGCGCGCAACAGACCAGTTGCGATTGCCCATGATGGTATTAATTTCACCATTATGAGCCAGCATTCGGAAGGGCTGAGCCAGCGGCCACTCGGGCAGGGTATTGGTTGAGAAGCGCTGATGAAACACACAAATAGCGGTCTCCATGCGCGCATCAGCTAAATCCTTATAAAAGTTCGGCAGATCCACCGGCATCATCAAACCTTTATAAGACAGTACGCTGTGACTAAGGCTGGCAATATAAAAGGATCGATCTGAGGCTAAGCGAATTTCTGCTCGTCTGCGGGCAACAAATAATTTTGCCTGGAGAGCCTGCTCATCTGCAATGTCAGTGGTGACGAACAAATGAAAAATACTGGGTAGCTTGTCCAATGCAATGGGGCCAAGGCAGGAGGAATCCGTAGGGACTTCTCGCCAGGCCGCACATTCCAAGCCCTGGGCAGCCAGCTCCTCGGCGACAATTTGTTTTGCCGATTCAGCTAAGGCTTCATCACGACTCAGCATCACAGAACCGATACCGTAAAGTTCGCCCAACTCGATACCTAAATCTGCACTTGCCACTTCCCTGAGGAAGCTATCGGGTTTTTGGATTAACAATCCACAGCCGTCACCGGTTTTACCGTCCGCAGCAATGCCTCCTCGGTGGGTCATGCACGTGAGAGCTTCAATCGCAGTGGATAACAACTTGTGGCTAGGTTTGCCCTTCAAATGAGCAATTAAGCCAAAACCACAGTTGTCTTTAAATTCATCAAGCCGATAAAGACCTGTATTCATAGGCATTCAATTATTACCTTTGATTAACCCCGGGAAGGGGGTGTATTCAGTAAGCTTGCCTGGGACAAGCTCCGTTATCCCCAAGGAGGGGTGTATTCTGCAAGTTGGCCTGAAACAAACTCACCGAAGTAAGCGCGCGCCCCATATTAGGGCAAAATGCAGGCGATGTTGCTGTAAGTCTGGTTTTATTGCTTACAAAACTGCGGGTTTTCCGAGTTTCTGTCACGCTGGATCAGTGCTATGCACAAACCGATCCTTGAAGAGGTTGGAGCGACACGCCCAGACAAAAAAGCCCCAGATAAGCGGGGCTGTCGGTATTCGGGCGCCGAATGTTAACTGCAGCGTTAGACCTTGGCAAGGGAATTTCTGCCTTATTCTTGATCAAATAGAGGCATTTTCGTCTGTTATTACCGGGCTACTTTCGTCGGTTTTCATTGATTTCTTGCTTGATATCCTTCAACGACCGAGGCCAGGGACCGGCTTTTCTCTGCTCACTTGGAAGCGCCGAGCGAGCCTGAACAGCGGCTTCCCGCGAAGAATATACGCCAGCAAGCACAACATACCAGCTCTTGCCCTGCCGAAGCCCCTGATACAGATAGAGGTCTTTCTTATTGGGCTGCCGCTGAATGTATGCCTCCAGAGATTCCCGCTTGCTGGCTGCCAGTACCTGCAGAGAATATTTGGTATCAGCCGTGGACAGTAGAAAGGCTTCGTCGGATGAATGCTCCCTGACAGTTTGGGGCTTTGGAGCAGGACTAGCAAGGGGAAGGGGGCTTGGTATTGCAGTTGGCCGAACAGCAAGCTTGGACACTGGCGGGCTTACGGGCATCTGAGTAGGCATTCGTGTGGGCGTCAGAGAGGGCTCAGGTGTGATGGCGTAGAGCTCCTCGACAGGCTCACGAACCAGCGCAATAGTAGTCCCATCTCCTTTGGCAGGAGTGAGCTGTTCCGCAGCCTCTGATGCTGGCTGGCCTGGAACCTGCCGCGCCCCATCGCCGGCGAAAGCCGTTTCTATTTCTGTCACTACCGGAGCCTCTTTCGCCAGAGGAACCGACTCAATACCGTCTGCTTCATTGCTATCTCGAGACAGCAAAGCCCAGCCCAACACAAGCACCAGCAAGCCCATTGCAACAATGTGCCCAATCGGCAGCCCGACGAAGGATATCGCTTTCGCGTCGCCCTCGTTGGACTGTTTCACCCCATCGCCCATGCTGTAATTGGATACGAGAGGGATCGCCAAACCAGGATTACCAAGGGACCTCGCCCAGGTATTTCGAACGATCTCGCTCTCCGCCGAGCCATCGACCACGAGACCAAGCTCTTTTAGCAAAGCGCCAAGCTCCTTGGCTGACAGCAAAGGCATATCGAAATCATACACAGGAACGTCTATTAGCTGCATAGCATCCAGCCGCTCGACCAAGCCTGGCCTGCTAGCGAACAACAGATGCAGGCCGTAGCTGGAATCCTCGTGCCCCTGCAGCAAGCTGACCAGCGCACCAAGGGTTGAATCATCCAGTTTATCTGCGTTATCAATAAGCACTACGCCCTGTTGCTGCTCGTTTGCCAGGCTAGCACTGAAATGCCGGAGTATTGCGAGCACTTCTCCGGCGGTCGCTTCAGCAGGAATCTGTATGCCAAGGCGCGTAGCAATTAAAGACAGGCTAGCAATAAGCTCCAGATCATCGGGGATCGTCACATGAGGAGAAAATTCGAGGTGAGAGAGCTGCTGCCTTAGCGCGGTCAAGAACCTTGATTTCCCTGCGCCGGCAGCTCCCACCAGCACGGGAATACCTTCACCGAACTGCAATAAATGAACAAGTTGATCAATTAAGCCCTGACGGGCAGGCGTAAGGAAAAAGTCCCCTTCAGCTTCGGGCGATGAATTTTCCGGTGTTGTCAGGTCCAGCTCCTGATTTTCCATCACCTACCTTTATGCATTAAACGATTAAGCTAACAACAATATTTTTCCAGTGTTTCGCTCAGTTTACTTGAATCGAATTCGCTTGTGACTAAGGCCTTACCGCAAGCCTTCAGCAAGACCAAACGCAAAGATCCGTCCAGTACTTTCTTGTCCACCGCCATATAAGCCATAAAATCTTTCGGCGTCATAGTTGAAGGCGGAATCATCGGCAGCTTCGCCCTCTCTATCAGACGCTGCGCGCGCTGAACAAGTGAGATATCAATCCAACCCAAGCGCTGAGACAGATCACAGGCCATCAACATACCAACAGCAACGGCTTCCCCATGCACCCAGCCATTGTAATTTTGATAGGCCTCGATTGCGTGCCCAAAGGTGTGACCGAGGTTAAGTATCGCACGAATACCCGATTCTTTTTCATCCTGCGCAACCACCGTAGCCTTGGTTTTACACGATACTTCTATGGCGTAGGCCAACAAATCACTATCTCGAGCAATAAGTTTGTCTATATTTTCTTCCAGCCATTGAAAAAAAGTTGCGTCTGCAATCAAACCGTACTTAATCACTTCCGCCAAACCTGCTGCAAGCTCACGGTCAGGTAAGGTCGCCAAAACATTGGTATCGATAACTACCGATTGAGGCTGATAGAAAGCACCAATCATATTTTTGCCCAGCGCGTGATTTACACCGGTTTTACCTCCAACAGAGGAGTCCACTTGTGAAAGTAGCGTGGTAGGGACTTGAATAAAATTTATGCCGCGCTGATAGCTGGCAGCCGCAAAGCCGGCCATATCCCCCACTACACCGCCCCCCAGAGCAACAATAGTGGTTTTACGATTGTGTCTCTGGCTTAACAGGCGATCAAAAATAAGGTTCAGTGTTTCCAGGTTCTTGAATTTCTCTCCATCCGGCAAAACCACCTTGTCGCAACTATACCCGGACAGAGTTTGCTCAAGCTGAGCAGCGTATAAAGGCTCCACTGTGGTATTGCTTACCAGCATCACCTGACTAGACCTTAAATACGGTTCAAATAAGGCTTTGTTAGCAAGCAAATTATGCCCGATAAAAATTGGGTAGCTTCGATCTCCCAAGTCTAGGTTCAGTGTACGCATCTACTTACATTCTCAAATTTTCTGCAGGAACAGGCGAAAAGCCCATGGCGTTGAAGGGCTGACATAATAAGACAGTCTACTTAATTTTCGCAAAAAACTACTAAGACGGCCAAGCAAAGAACGATATCCCTTGCGAAAAACCCTTAACTTAACAAAAAAATAGAAAGGCTCGGTTCACTAAGCCCGAAACGCTGACGAACTATCGCGCACAGCAACAGGGAGAGAAAGGCATCAAGAGATATAATTAACTAAGGCCTGTACCACATGCTTCGGACTGCGACTATCCGTCATCAGTACATGATCTGCCACATCACGGTACAAAGGGTCTCTTAACTCAAACAACTCAACAATTTTTGCTTTCGGATCTTTCACTTGCAGAAGCGGGCGCTTTTTATCTTTATAGGTACGCTCGACAAGCTGTTCGATACTGGCAGTTAAGTACACCACCTTACACTTTGATTTAAGCAGTTTGCGATTGTCTTCTCTCATCACAATTCCACCTCCAGTCGCCACGACACCGGAAGACAGCTCGGTCATTTCTGCCAGAACAGATGATTCACGCTCACGAAAGCCCGCCTCCCCCTCCACATCAAAAATCCAGGGGATATCAGCGCCAGTGCGCTCTTCTATGAGGTGGTCCGTGTCAAAAAACTCACAGCACAAGCGCTGCGCGAGTAAACGGCCGATAGTAGACTTGCCGGCCCCCATGGGGCCGACTAAAAAGACAGGTTGATGCACGTTACTCTAGAAAATCGGATGTCATAATGCGCGGAGTTACAAAGATCAGTAGCTCACGCTTTTGCTCGTCATTGATCTCATGGCGGAACAGGACTCCTACGAAAGGAATGTCGCCCAGCAAAGGCACTTTACTCTCACCCTTCACTGTCTCAGTTGAATAGATACCACCAAGCACCACAGTATCACCATCGGAAACCAGAACAGATGTTTCCAAGTGAGTAACATCAATTACCGGCACACCGGCAGAAACACCTGTTACGGAGTCTTGATCTATTATCAGGTCCATAATGACGCGATTGTCCGGTGTAATTTGCGGCGTTACTTCCAGCTTTAAAACGACCTCTTTAAATGAGGTAGTAGTGCCACCACTAGCAGATTCTGCTTGATAGGGAACCTCGGTACCGGATTGAATCACAGCGGGCTGTTTATCTCCGGTAATGACTTTTGGCTGAGAGACAATTTCCGCGAAGCCGGAGTCTTGCAAAGCTGAGAGCTCCATACCCAAGAGGAAATTACTGCTAATAACATTCCAGGTAATCGCTCCCGTCGGATTGAACACCGCCAGGTCCACCAAGTTGGAGGCCTCCAGATTTCGAAGCCGGTCAGTAACTCCGTCCCCAGTTGTGTCTGTAAACATCCCCTCCGGACCGGCACCAACAGCAGTACTCAGGCCTTCCATCCTGCCGGTAAATTCATGTTTGTGGCTGCCTGACTCGCTCGTTTCTACAGCATCACCAGACATCCGAAATCCCAGCTCTTTTCGAAACTCAGAGTTGGCAATGACGAGGCGCGCCTCAATCATGACCTGTTTCACGGGAATATCAATGCGATCCACCAGAACTTTAAACTCGGCAATTTTTTCTTCGGTATCGGTCAATATGATTGAGTTGGTTCGCTCATCAACGATGGCTTGCCCCCTATCCGAAAGAATGGTCCCGGTCGAATTCCTCGATTGACCGCCCGCTCCACCACCTAAGCCACCACCCTCTCTACCTGCCATAAACAGTGAAAAAAGCTCCTTGGCGTTAGCGTATCGAATACGAATATATTCCGTACGCAGAGGTGCGAGCTCTTGTAGCTGTTTCTTGGTTTCGATTTCCTGCTTTTCCCTTTGCGCTATTTCAGCTGCAGGCGCCACCATTAAGACATTGCCTATTTGCCGCTTATCCAGCCCCTTTGTTTTAAGCACTAGATCAAGCGCTTGGTCCCACGGTACATTTTCAAGGCGTAAAGTGATACTACCTCGCACCGTATCACTGGCCACCAAATTTAGCTCTGTAAAATCGGCAATCAGCTGCAAAACCGAACGAACCTGAATATCCTGAAAATTAAGGGAGAGCCTTTCACCGACAAATTCGAAGGCTTTCTTTTTCTGCTCCAACTCTTGTTCCGTAAGCGGTTTAACACTCACCACATATTCAGTATCCGCCTGATAAGCGAGGTAATCATAGTCGCCTGAGGCGTCTATTTTTATAACGGTATTACCGCCCTGCATACTCGAGGACAACATGGTAACCGGTGTGGCGAAATCGATCACATCCAGCTTACGACGCATCTCAGCAGGAAGATGCGTATCCATAAAGGTCACGATTACGCCGGAACCAACTTCCTCTACATCAATCCCGACATTCGCGCTGGTGAGATTAATTACGACCTTGCCCTCACCAGCTTCACTGCGACGAAAATCTATATTGCTAATTCCCGTTCCAGAGTATGACGAAGCAGGTTCAGGCTCGTTGTTAGTGATGAAACTCGCTGAGGACTCCATACTCGCCTGCTGTGCGGCAGAGCTGGGAATGGAATCTGTGCCTATTTCAACAACAAGGAAGTCCCCCTCTACATGAGTGGTAAAGGGCACCAGATCAGTCAAATTAACAATTAAGCGCGTTCTTCCACCACCAGATATAACCACCGCACTGTCAACTTCTCCTACAGACATTGGATATTTTTTTTGCGGCAAGAGGTTTTCCACATCGGCGAAATCCAAAACGATTCGAGCGGGCTGGTCTATGGTGTAGCCTTTAGGCTCGCTGACGCCTCCTTCAAACAGTATACGAAGTTCAGCACGCTCCCCAGGCAATTCAGCAAACTGAATATCTGTAAGCCCTGCCGCCATAACGGCACCCGATGGAAGGGCCATTGCAGCAATGAGTAGGAGTGTCAAATTTCTTATAAACATAATCAGTTATTCCTTCTCGGATATGGCGAGAACTTTTGGTCGTTCCACCCAGCCGTCTAGGCCATCAGAAACAATTTCCAGCAGCTCAATCTTCGATTCGGTGGTTTCAATAATTTTGCCGTGATTTTTACCCATGTAGTTGCCGTCGGTAACCATATGAATTCCACCACCACCGTCATTTATCAAGGCCCATAATGTTGGTCCTTTCTTAAGGGTTCCCACCATTCTCAGTGATGTTAGGGAGTAACCCTCCAGGAATTCCTTTTCACGAGTAAAGTCTGGCTTCACATTGGAGCTTGACGCAGCATACACGCGACGCTCAACATCGACGGGTAGCTCAAAGGGGCTTCTCATGGCTGAAGCACTGTATACAAACGCCTCATAGGGACGAAAAGACGGAGGGGCCTCAATATTTCCAGCTGGCCGCTGTTTTACCTCTGCGATGTAGGCAGACAAGTCTGAATTGCCCCCGCCAAAATCACAGGAAGCCAAGAAAACGCTGAGCGGAAACAATAGGAGGACACGCTTAACACTTCTCATGATCATCGGTCCTGTGATTTGTAGCGATAAGTTTTTGCCATAATTTCCATGCGCAAGGTGCTATTTTGCCCACTGTTTTTTTTGCCCGGCTTCTCAATTGAGAAATTGTGTAAGGTAACAATTCGGGGCATTCCTGCAATCCCGCTAACAAAGGCACCAAATTCATGGTAGCCACCTTCAACAACAATTTTAATGGGAAGCTCAATATGAAACTCGGTAGAAACTTCATTTTGCAAAGCAATGCTTTTTATATTCAAGCGACTTTCAACACCTTTATCATCGATATCTTCAAGTAGACCAGGCACCTCAGTATCTGTCGGGAGCCGGGATACCAATGCGCCAAAAGTTTCCTCCATTTCGAGCATTTGCTCGCGATAACGGTCAAGATTAGCTGCTTCAAAGGCTTTGGATTCAAAAGATTTACGAAGCTGAACTTCTTTGTTTCGAACCATCTCCAGCTCGGCGTTCTTGTCTTTTACGATAAAATAGTATCCCAAAAAAACGATTAATCCCGCTGCAAGTATGCAAAGGAACACTCTTGCAGGAATAGGCCATACCCCCACACGATCCCAATCAATATCATTGAAATCGATATTCTGTAAGTCTTCCAAATATTTGTTCAGGTCGGCCATCTGATTTTGCCTTCAATATTCACTTGAAATTGTGAAACTACTTTTTTGTCACGCGATTTTGCTCGTCGAGAGGCAAAATCGCTTTTAACTGCATTCTAAATATACTGGACTGAGGACCATGCTTTGGTGCAGCTTCAACGGATTTCAGGTTAGGCTCTGAAAACCACTCTGATTTATCCAGCCTTCGCATCAAGGTAGATACCCTGTTGTTAGAATCGCTCACGCCCCGTATTGACAGGTTATTGCCGGTTCTCTTGATCGAAGTAATATAAACACCGTCAGGCATCGCCTTAGCAAACTCGTCAAAATAGTGAACAATGATAGAACGCTTGCCCTCGAGATCCTGAATAACCTTCATGCGGTCAATAAGCTCTCGCCGCTTTCTTTTCAGATCCTTGATTTCCTGAACCTGCTTCTCCAGCTGAGAAATTTCAGTTTGCAGCATATTGTTTCTGGTGCGCTGATTTTCTATAGAGCCCTCCACGGACTGTATCCATAAAAACGCAGCGCCAACAGCCAGAATACAAACACCCGCCAACTGTGTTAAAAACTGCTTCTTTTTCTCTTCGCGATGTGCTTCTCGCCAAGGTAATAGGTTAATCTGAGCCATGCTAGACAAAGCTCCTTAATGCGAGACCAGTTGCGATCATGAGTGATGGGGCGTCGTTTGTCAGTGCTGCAGCGTTAACTCGGGAAGACACCGACATATTAGCGAAGGGGTTGGCTACACTTGCGGAGGTACCCAGCTTTTCCTCAATCAAACTTGCCAAACCGGTCATAGAGGCAACACCGCCAGCCAGCACTATATGATCTACGTCGTTATATTGACTGGAGGAGAAAAAGAACTGCAGGGAGCGAGTAACCTGCTGGACAACGGCGTCTTTAAAGGGCTCAAGTACTTCAGGCTCATAGTCATCCGGCAGACCGCCCTGTTTTTTTGCCAGGCCAGCCTCTTCTGCTGATAAGCCATAGCGACGCTGAATTTCTTCAGTGAGCTGCTTACCACCAAACAACTGTTCTCTTGTATAAATCGTTTTCCCGTCCACCAAAACGCTAAGCGTGGTCATCGTTGCGCCGATATCGACGATAGCCACCACTTGCTCTTCCTGATCTTCGAGCTGCTCCTGAACCAGGCCAAACGCGCGTTCCATAGTGTAGGCTTCAACGTCCACTACTTTTGCGTTTAGATCGGCAAGATCAAGCATCGAAGCTCGCATATCGACATTTTCACGCCGACATGCGGCAAGGAGGACTTCTATTTGGTCGGGGTTTTTCGCCGATGTGCCGAGAATATCGAAATCGATGGCAACCTCTTCGAGGGGATACGGTATATATTGATCCGCCTCAAGGGAAATTTGAGACTCAAGGGCCTCTTCGCTTAAGCCTCCAGGCATCTCAATAACTTTGGTAATCACCGAAGAGCCCGGCACCGCAACAGCAACGTCTTTGATTTTTGTTCGAGAAGTCTGTACCACAGCTTTGATAACCTGAGCGACAGCCTCAACATCACTGATGTTCTTTTCCACCACGGTGTTAGGCGGTAAGGCGCGCACAGCATAGTTCTCAACGCGGTATCCATCGCCATGGCGGCTGAACTCTAGGAGCTTCACCGTTGTCGAACTGACATCCAGGCCGAGCACGGGTTTCTTTTTCTGTTCGAATAAACTGAGAATACCCATTTTTCTATCTATTTCCGCGACTTAGGTTATGTTTATGTTATAGCACTTTAAGTATAGGCTGCAACTAGAGACTGCATAGGTAAAGTGTGAAAAAGGTCTTATAATGGACAAACCCATGACTACCCAGCCCCTTATTCGGTTTTAAACTACGTTAATGAAACTCAAAAAACCCTTTTTTATCGTCACCGCATGGCTGATATTAGCCGGTACAGGTGGAACTCTTTGCGTCCTGGCGGGCATGTATCTCTATCTGAGCCCGCAATTGCCCTCTGTTGAAAGCCTGCGCGACGTTAAACTGCAAACACCGCTTCGGGTGTATTCTGCAGACAAGAAGCTCATCGCGGAATTCGGCGAAAAACGTCGAACGCCGATAAAATTCGACCAAATCCCGCAAAGTTATATCGATGCTCTGCTGTCTGCAGAGGACGACAACTTCTTCGAGCACAACGGCGTCTCCCTGAAAGGCTTAATGCGAGCAAGTACTCAATTACTACTCACGGGCCGCAGGGCTTCTGGAGGCAGCACCATAACCATGCAGGTTGCGCGCAATTACTACCTTTCACGGCGCAAGACCTTTGCTCGAAAATTTAACGAAATCCTGCTTGCCCTGCGCATTGAGCAGGAGCTTTCCAAAGAAGAAATCCTTGAGCTTTACGTCAACATAATTTTTCTGGGCAACCGCGCTTACGGCATCCACGCCGCAAGCCAAGTGTATTACGGCAAAGCCCTCGATCAGTTAAGTTTAGCCCAATATGCCATGCTCGCAGGACTACCGAAGGGTCCTTCCACTATGAACCCACTGGCAAACCCCAGTCGGGCTATCGATAGAAGAAACTGGATTTTGAGTAGAATGCTGGATCTGGAGATTATTACTCAAGAACAGCACGACCTCGCTGTCAGCGAACCTGTTACCGCCAAATACCATAGCGGCATGGTCGACGTAAATGCACCATACGTAGCGGAAATGGCGCGCTCCAAGGCCATAGAACTGTTTGGCTTGGACGCCTATACAAAGGGCTACAGAGTCCACACTACAGTGGATAGCCGGCTACAGAACAGCGCTCGCAACGCTGTTGTGAACGGACTACTGACGTACGATGCCCGCCACGGCTATAAAGGCCCAGAAAAAACGCTGGAAATTGAACTAGTCGATCAAGCCTTTGAGCCCGAAGACAGTGAAGTTAGTGCCGATGAAGATGCTACAGAAAACACGAAAGCAAGCCCTGAACCCTCCCCTATTATTAGCTTTAATCAAGAGGAATGGCTTAAGGTTCTTAAAAGCACCCCGGTCTTTGGCGGGTTGGAGCCAGCAGCGGTAACACATCTGAGTGAGCAATCCTTCACGGCCTTGCTCGCCACAGGCGAAGAGGTGGAAATCACCTGGGAACAAGGCATATCAAGTGCCAGATCCCACGTGAACGAAAACGCGCGAGGCCCAAAACCAAAACTGGCATCCGAGGTAGTGAGTATCGGAGACCTGATCCGGCTGCGGCAACAGGAAGACGGCTACCACCTTTGCCAAATTCCCGAAGCACAATCCTCTCTGGTGGCTTTAAACCCTAAAAATGGCGCTATTCTTTCTTTAGTAGGAGGCTTCGATTTTAACCAGAGCCACTTTAATCGCGCTGTACAGGCAAAGCGGCAGCCCGGCTCCAACTTTAAACCCTTTGTTTATACCGCAGCTCTGGAAAACGGCATGACGCCCGCAACCATCATCAACGACGCGCCCTTCGTGGTGAGTGATGCCGCCCTTGAAACCGTTTGGCGACCAGAGAACTCCAACAATCGCTTCGAGGGGCCAACTCGCCTGAGAGAAGCTCTATACCGCTCGAAAAATTTAGTGTCCGTGCGTGTACTCAGGGAAATTGGTATTGGCAACACGATAAGGGGCATGTCACGTTTTGGTTTTGACGAAAAAAGCTTACCAAGAGACCTGTCACTTGCACTGGGTAGCCAGGGCTTAACGCCAATGGAGGTAGCTGTCGGTTATGCCGTATTGGCTAACGGAGGTTACAGCGTCCAACCCTATCTGATCGACTTGATTCAAGACTCCAATGGAGACGCCGTTTACCAGGCGCTTCCGTCAACCGTCTGCGAGGAGTGTGATAAAGAAACCGCAACACCAGAAGACGAAGAATTCAGAGCTCCCTTCGACTTTGACAAAGACCCTTTCGTACTGCCTTTCGAGATCAAAGGTCTGCTAGGCATACTGGAGGACGAAGATTATCCAAGGGCTGAACGCATACTGGACGAACGCGTGGCCTACATCATCGACTCAATGCTCAAGGATGTTATTCAAAGAGGCACTGGCGTAAAGGCTAAAGTACTGGGCCGCAGCGACCTGGGAGGAAAAACCGGAACATCCAACGGTCCCAACGATGTTTGGTTCTCTGGTTACAATGGCAATATCGCCGCCACAACCTGGGTGGGCTTCGACCAGTTTCTGCCCTTGGGCAAGCGTGAATACGGCGGCACCGCTGCACTGCCCATTTGGATAGATTTTATGCGTGACGCCCTCAAAGGCACACCTGAAACCAAGCGCGCCCAACCACCTGGAGTGGTCACAGTAAAAATTGACCCAGAAACCGGGGAACGAGCACGGCCAGGTGATCCAGACGCCATCTTCGAGATCTTCCGCAGCGAAAATGCGCCGAAGCTGCAAATCGGCAGCCCCCCGGAGCATATGCCGTATGAAGAAGAGTCTCTGGCGGAGGATATTTTCTAAGCTCTGCAGGCAAACTAAGCGAGCCAGTTTCTCTGCCTTTGTCACCTAGCGGTGGGGCGACGAAATTAGTGTTAACAGGCTCTCAGCAATCTGTTAGTATGCGCAACCCTAATTTCAAGCACTAGGTGCCGTGCCTGGCAATCGATCAGGTGGCGGGCCAATAGAGAGGCAACAATGCAAGAAGATATCCAACCCAAATATGGCGAAATGACTGCTACTTGCAGTTGTGGCAATACCATCAAAACTCGCTCTACGCTGGCAAAAGAAATTCACATCGATGTGTGCTCAGAATGCCACCCTTTTTATACTGGCAAGCAGAAAGTTCTGGATAGTGGTGGCCGAATCGATCGCTTCAACAAGCGCTTTACGCGTCGCGGCAGCAAATAAGCCTTATCCCGTAAAAATTTCTCAAAATACCCGCTACTTCAACAGCGGGTATTTTTTTGCCTGAATATTGGATTACCCGTAATACAATAGCTCACCATGACCAAGCCACCCTCACAAGCCACCTATTGTTCCGTTGCCCTCCCAGTGCCTCTGAGGCGCCTCTTTGAGTACCAACTGCCCATTCTTGAAAATAACATTGCCCAAAGCTTTATTGGCAGAAGGGTGGAGGTTAAATTTGGTCAACAATTGTTGATTGGGCTTGTACTTAGCGTGCAAAAAACCGCCACCTACGACCCATCCAAAATTAAACCGGTAGAAACCATAATTGATAGCCAGCCGGTGCTCCCTCTTGAGCTGCTCAGCTTGTGCCAATGGGCCGCCCGTTATTATCATCACCCGGTTGGCGAAACCATTTCCACAGCGCTACCGCAAGCTCTGCGTCACGGCAAACCCGGTATCAACACAAGGCCAGCATGGAGACTAAGTACAGAAGGCAAAGGCCTACCGGAAACAGCGCTTGCCCGCGCACCCAAACAGCAACAAGCACTGCAGTACTTGCTCAAACATTCGAATCTCAGCGCGGAAGCAGCAGCGCAACAGAACATCAGCAATGCGACTCTCCAGGCCATGAGCAAAAAGGGTCTCATTGAAAAAACGGAGCTTGTGCTTGAAACGCTTAATTCTGGCCTCTCTGGCGAGCAACTCCTCAGCCAGGAAAGCCCCGCGCTCACAGCAGAGCAGCAAGTGGCTCTGGATCAAATACGCTATCACCAGTTCAACACTTATTTGCTGGAAGGCGCAACGGGAAGCGGTAAGACAGAAGTTTACTTGCAGATGGTTGCCCGCGTGCTGCAAGCGGGCAAGCAAGCCCTGATACTTATTCCTGAGATAGGCCTAACACCACAGACCGTTATGCGTGTGCGCCAGCGCTTCAATTGCGAAGTAGCTGAACTCCACTCCAACGTCAGCGAGGCTAAACGCGCACAAAACTGGCTCGCAGCACGGGATGGCTGCGCCCACATTATTATTGGTACCCGTCTGGCCTCCCTTTCCCCCATGAGAGACCTGGGGCTTATCATTATCGATGAAGAGCACGACCTTTCCTTCAAACAACAGGACGGCCTGCGCTATTCAGCAAGAGACCTCTCCATTTATCGCGCCAGCAAGCTAAATATACCTGTTGTTCTTGGCTCGGCCACCCCCTCTCTGGAAAGCCTGCACAATGCCATCCACGGCCGCTATCAGCACTTACGCCTAACCAAACGCGCGGGAGTCGCAAAGCCGCCGTCTATCCACCTCGTTGACCTGAGGCAAAAAGCCCTCACAGCCGGCCTGTGCCAAGACGCCATTAGCGCTATTGCCAATACGCTTAGTAATGGTCATCAGGTAATGATATTTATTAACCGTAGAGGTTACGCGCCAACACTGCTCTGTCACAACTGCGGCTGGCACGCGGGCTGTCGCAATTGCGACGCACAACTGACCCTGCACCGCTCACCACCGCACCTACACTGCCACCACTGCGGCAGACAGCAAGCCATAAACCGGCACTGCCCCGAGTGCAACAACCACCAACTCACCCCGAAGGGGCTCGGCACGGAACAAACCGAACAGTGGCTGCAAGCACAGTTTCCGCAAGTGCAGGTGATAAGAGTCGACCGAGACAGCACCCAGAGAAAGCAGGCGCTGAGCGAATATCTGGAAGTGGTAGCCAAGGGCGAGCCCTGCATTTTAATAGGCACACAGATGCTGGCCAAGGGCCATCATTTACCCAAAATAGCCCTGGTGGTTGTGGTTGACTGTGATCAGGGTTTGTTAAGTGCCGATTTCCGTGGGCCGGAGCGTATGGGGCAGCTTATTACTCAGGTAGCAGGCCGGGCAGGCAGAGAGGAGATTGCCGGCACGGTGCTGATTCAAAGTCACACACCGGACCACCCCTTACTGGAGTTGCTGCTGAGCAAGGGATACCACCTCTTTGCCAGAGAGCTACTCAAAGAGCGGCAGATATCCAAGCTACCACCCATCACTTACATGGCAATGTTTCGCGCAGAGTCAAAGCGCGCAGAAATCGCTAGAGAATTTTTAAGTATGGTTGGAAAAACCTTCGTCGACATTGCGCCACCCTCACCCTCAGTTCGTTATCTAGGGCCTATTCCTTCGCGCATGGAAAAAGTAAATGAACGTTATCGTTACCAGTTTCAGCTTATGTGCGATTCTCGTGCTGAGTTACAGCAAGTGCTCGATAAAGCACTGGAAAGAATCGACCAGCATGCGCTTTCTAAGCGGGCACGCTGGTCTGTGGATGTGGATGCACTGGAGGTTTAGAGTTCAGCTGTAGGTTCAGCTGTAGGTTCAGCTGTAGGTTCAGGGCAGTCTTCAACGGGGCACTCTTCTAGTACCAAAGCAACAGTGTCCCAAATAATTGTCGCTATTTCCCCTTCACAGGTACCACTCAGGCAAGGACCGTCCCAAGCTCCATTTCCTTCTGTATCGTACAAATTATTCTTATTTGAATCCAAGTAAAACTCTCCGGGGTCAAAAACTCCATTCATATTGTAATCGATATAGGCCTCCGGGTAATCTAGAAACACCTCACCTAAATCATAGATATTATTACCGTTAGCGTCGACAAATGGCTCTGCGCCACTGGCATAGGCCATAACGAAAACCTCGGTACCCGGGGTGAACCAATCCGTCGTTGTCCATGTTGTTTTACAAATGCCATCTTGGGATGTGCATGCTGATGGAATAATCAAGCCTGTCTGCGGGCTGACTACGGTGACCCGCGCTCCATCCCTAACCTTGTGACCAAATTGGTCCCTCAGTATGAGCTGAAGCTCATAGTCTACACCCACAATATCTGCGGCCTTCACTAGGGTATAAGCGGCATTCGAGCTGGGGATAAGTGGATTTTTAAAGTAAGGAGAAGACGACACGCCAGCACTGGCATAAGGGTCCCCTTCAGTAATAACTCCAATACGGAAATACTCTCCGTAAAATCCAGAAGTAGATACTGTAAGCTCATCAGAATAAGAAACAGTATCGGTTCCCCTCAACTGAGCAGATACGAAAAGAGAGACCGCTGTCGCTCCGCTCCGCACGGTAGTTTTTACTTCGCCATTGGACGCACTGGTAGCGCTAACAGTCACCAGCTCCACACTCCCCACGCCCTCACTCAGCTCAAAATCGACTGTCGCGCCGCCAACAGGACTGCCTTCCTGATTTGTAACTTTGAAAATGACTACGGAAGCATCGTCCCCACCCTGCCCAGCAATGGAAAGCTGATCAGGTGTTGCGGAAACAAAGCTAATTACAGGCACATCGTCTGTAATAGTACTGGTACCGGTCGTATAATTCGGATTGTCGCCCGGCGCGCCGCCACACCCGGCCAGCAAAGACAAAAGCGCTGCAAGCAGAAATGGCACTCTCTGAAAAATAGTTCTAATCATGGCTCTTCCCAGTTCAGATAAATTAAGTCGGCTGGCCGTTTAGCATGGGTGTTTAACATTGGCCTAAATGGTAATGTAGCAAATTGAGAGCGTTGTAGCTTACCGGCCTTACAATTCACTACATAATAAACTCGATAATATATTAAGTTATAGACGTAAACCAATAAAAGTATTAAAGAAATCCATATTATAGTTAATATCTTATGGTAGGCTTTACAATGCCTGTAATTACCTAGCTTAAATACAACCATACGCGCCAAACCTGCACTAAATCCCCCTATGAGTAAGAGCTACAACCGCAAAAGCCGAACACACGCCAGCCGCAAAGCCGCGCAGGAACCCCGTGTTCCCGCTTGGGTATGGCTATTTACGGGCTGTGTTTTAGGGGCTTTTGTAATGTTTTTGATGCGCCTCTCCGAGCTGGACCCGGTGCAGAAAGTGGCTCACAAATCTGCAGAAAAACAGGCGCCCAAAGCGGAAAAACAGCAAGCCAAGCCCAGCGAACCACGATTCGATTTTTATGAAATCCTGAAAGAAACAAAGATTAGCATTCCGGATTTTTCAGAGCTTCAGCAGGAAAAGGGCAAAGAGGGTGAGCAACAAAGCCCGCAGGAATACATTCTGCAGGTCGCCTCCTTTAGAGAGGCCGATGACGCAGAGCAACTCAAAGTGGAGCTGATCCTCCTTAATTTGCAGGCAGAAGTAGAAAAGGCCCGGATCCGTAACGGCCAAACCTGGCACCGGGTATTAGTGGGCCCGTTTACTTCTCGCTCTCAGCTGGCCGCGGCTCGCAGCACTTTGGTCGAAAATCGATACGAAGCCTTAGTATTGAAGCGGGCACCAAGCACAACGCAATAGAAATTGCTGCTTGAATTCCCCCAAAACCAGCCCCACTTAGAGGGCTTTGCACCCTCGTTTAAGGATCGCTAGTGGAACAATATCGCGGTACCACCATTCTCTCTGTTCGTCGAAATAACCAAGTGGTGATTGGCGGCGATGGCCAGGTCTCCCTTGGCAATACCATCATGAAAGGCAATGCGCGCAAAGTACGCAGGCTTTATAAAGACCAAGTGCTAGCAGGTTTTGCCGGAGGCACAGCTGATGCTTTCACTCTGTTCGAGCGCTTTGAAGCCAAGCTGGAATCTCACAATGGCCAATTGGTGCGCGCCGCCGTGGAACTGGCCAAAGACTGGCGCACAGATCGCGCATTGCGTCGCCTGGAGGCCTTGCTGGCGGTGGCAGATAAAGACGCCTCGCTAATCATCACAGGCAACGGCGATGTGATTCAGCCGGAAAATGATTTAATCGCCATTGGCTCAGGCGGTGCCTTCGCTCAGTCTGCAGCTCGCGCCCTGCAAGACAATACTGAGCTATCCGCAACAGAAATCGTGAAGAAAAGTCTCACCATCGCGGGCGATGTGTGTGTCTATACCAATCACAACTTCACCATAGAGCAATTAGAGTACTAACGGAGCAGCGCTACGCTACCAATTTATAAGGTTGTAATACATGTCTCAGATGACACCCCGGGAAATCGTCCACGAACTGGACAAACACATCGTTGGCCAACAGGCCGCAAAAAAAGCTGTGGCCATTGCTCTGCGCAACCGCTGGCGGCGTATGCAGTTGGATAAAACCCTGCGCAACGAAATAACCCCTAAAAATATTCTTATGATAGGCCCAACCGGCGTAGGTAAAACCGAGATAGCCCGCCGCCTGGCCAAGCTGGCAAACGCGCCCTTTATAAAAGTGGAAGCCACCAAATTTACTGAAGTGGGCTACGTTGGACGCGATGTAGAGTCCATCGTGCGCGACCTAGTAGATAGAAGCATTAAGCTGTTCCGCGAACAGGAAATGGCCAAATGCCGCCACCGGGCGGTTGATGCCGCGGAAGACCGGGTGTTAGACGCACTGCTGCCACCCGCCCGCACAGACGGCGAACAGCAGCACGAAAGCAATACCCGACAAATATTTCGCAAGAAACTCAGGGAAGGCGAACTGAACGATAAGGAAATTGAAATCGAGGTGTCTGCGGCCAGCGTAGGCGTTGAAATCATGGCCCCACCCGGTATGGAAGACATGAGCAGCCAGCTGCAGAATATGTTTTCCACTATGTCATCCGGTAAAACAAAAAAGGCCAAGATGAATGTTGAGAAGGCCTTAAAAAAACTGACTGATGAAGAAGCTGCCAAGCTGATTAACGAAGATGAGCTTAAGGCCCAAGCCATTGATGCGGCAGAACAAAACGGTATAGTTTTTCTCGACGAGATTGACAAAGTTGCAAAGCGTGAAGGCACCAGTGGCGCGGATGTAAGCCGCGAAGGTGTGCAACGGGATTTGCTGCCACTCATTGAAGGCTGCACCGTAAGCACCAAGCACGGCATGATCAAAACCGATCATATTTTATTTATTGCCTCTGGCGCATTTCACCTGTCCAAACCATCGGACCTAATTCCTGAACTGCAGGGGCGACTTCCCATCCGCGTTGAACTGGAAGCCCTTACGCCAGAGGACTTTGAGCGTATTCTCACAGAGCCAGATGCCTCACTTACAGAGCAACACCAGGCACTTCTTTCCACCGAGGATATACAGCTGCAGTTTACCCCCGAGGGCATTCGGCGTATCGCTGAAACCGCCTATGAAGTGAATGAGAATACCGAGAACATCGGCGCTCGGCGTCTGCACACCGTGTTGGAAAAACTGCTTGAAACAGTGTCCTTTGAAACAGATAACGCAAACCTCAGCGTTACCATCGACGCGGCCTTCGTAGACGAGCAACTGGCGGAGCTTGCTAAAGATGAAGACCTCAGTCGCTTTATTCTCTAAGCAGGCCCTGTCGTGAGCCCCGTACCCAGCAAAATTAAGCTGCACCGAAAATCCTGCATTTTGGAGCTCGTTTTTGCTGAGGAGGTATTCCATCTGCCAGCGGAGTACCTTCGTGTTCACTCTCCCTCCGCGGAAGTCAAAGGCCATGGAGCCGGTGAAGAAGTGCTGCAACTCAACAAGGAAAACGTCACCATCACAGGCATAGAGCCTCAAGGCAACTACGCCATAAAGCTTATATTCAGCGATGGCCATGACTCAGGCATTTACGCCTGGCCCTACCTGTACCAGCTTTGCTCGCATCAGCAAGAAAAGTGGCAACAGTACCAGCAAAAGGTCGAACAGCATAAGGCAAGCGAAGCTGAACAGGCAGAGGCCGCCATCACCTCTACCGTTCGCTGGGTAGAGCCCGAATAGCCGGGTAAAATAACGCTCCCACACCCATTCTGCGCTACAATAAGCCCCTCCAACTTCAGGGCAGCAAAACATGTCAAGCAAGGCCGACGGCGCAACAGATAAAACCACCCACTTCGGTTACCAGACCGTCAACGTCGAAGAAAAAGCCGAGCGCGTGGCTGACGTTTTTCACTCGGTGGCCAGTAAATATGACCTGATGAACGACTTAATGTCAGGTGGCGTACATCGCATTTGGAAAAAGTTCACCATCGAGCTTTCTGGCGTGAGGGCCGGCAATAGAGTGCTCGACATCGCTGGTGGTACCGGCGACCTGACAGCGAAATTTTCACGTATTGTAGGAGAGCAAGGCCAGGTTGTATTGGCCGATATTAACGACTCCATGTTAAAAGTTGGCCGAGACAAGTTAATCGATCATGGCATTGCGGGCAATGTGCAGTTTACCCAGGCAGACGCGCAATACCTGCCTTTCCCGGACAACTATTTCGACTGCATTACCATCGCCTTTGGCTTGCGCAATGTCACGGACAAAGACCTGGCACTTGCCTCCATGTTTCGCGTACTCAAACCGGGCGGCCGTTTATTAGTGCTGGAGTTTTCCAAACCTAAAAATACCTTGCTGAAAAAAGCCTATGATGCCTATTCGTTCACCATGTTACCTTTAATGGGTAAGCTCATTACCAATGATGCCGACAGCTATCGATACTTAGCCGAAAGTATTCGTATGCACCCGGATCAGGAAACGTTAAAAGGCATGATGAAAACTGCGGGCTTTAGCGAAGCGAAATATTACAACATGACAGGCGGCGTTGTAGCACTTCACAAAGGCATCAAGGCGTAGAGGGCCGATACGGAATGTTTACGGACCCGAGCCTAGCAAGCGCACTCGCTCTCAGCCTGGAAAGCGCTATAAATACAGCGCTAAAATTCGACCCCGGTACACGAGCAAAACTTAAACAGGTAGAAGACAAAACCCTGGCCATTAAATGCGAACAACCGACTTTTAATTTATTCATCTCCGCCAACCAACAGCGAATATCCGTCAGTGCCCACCAAGATGGTGAAGCCACAACCGCATTAAATGGGTCTTTTATCAATCTGTCCGGCCTGCTGATCAACAACGCTCCCTCGCTCGCGGAAAGTGGTGTGAGAGTGGAGGGGCAAGTTGCTTTACTCGCGGAATATCAGCAGATTGTTAAAGACCTCGATATAGACTGGGAAGACGCCCTGTCGTCATTAGTCGGAGATTTACCTGCACACCAAATCGCACGACTAGGGAAAAACGGCCTGGCTTGGCTACTGCCTCGCGGTAAACTATTGCCGAGTTTTATCGCAGAATTTCTGACGGAAGAACTTCAAGCCCTTCCGCACAGAACTGAAGTGGAAAGCTTCAGCAGGGAAGTTGAAGAATTGCGTCAAAAAACAGAACGCTTGGACGCACGTATCAAGCTTTTACAAAGTCAGCAACTTCAGCAACTAAAGCCATCAAGTTAACCCTGGATGCCAGCATGCATCCAATCGAACCCAGAAAGGTTCGCGGCAGCGCTTCGGTTTTCGCACAAAGCCGCCAGGCTTTATGGGGATCAACACATCGACCAGGGTAATCTACTTATTTGCCAGGTTAATAAAGTAGCAAAAACAGAAACAATAGGAATGTAACCCAGCGTGGCAAAGCTTTTTCGTTTATTTCAGATACTACACACTATAGGTCGCTACCGGCTGGATGAATTTTTACATCATTCCCACAGCCCTCGCTGGCTGCAGCTGTGCCTACAGGTTTACCGACTTTACCCGCAAGCGAAGCAAACTCGTGGAAAAAGGCTAAGGCATGCCCTTGAAGAACTGGGGCCAATATTCGTTAAGTTCGGCCAGCTACTGTCCACCAGACCAGACCTCATCCCAGCAGATATTATTGAAGAGCTGGATCACCTCCAGGATAACGTTGCACCCTTCAGCAGCGAGACCTTTATTGACATTGTAGAGCTTAACCTCAAAGACAGTGTCGACAATCTATTTAAAGCATTCGACCCACAGCCCCTCGCGTCTGCCTCAGTTGCCCAGGTTCACACCGCAGTGCTTCACAGTGGTGAAGAGGTAGTGGTTAAAGTGATTCGCCCCGGCCTGGAACCCATAATCGAAAAAGACACTCAACTGCTACGTATGCTTGCGCAGCTTGTAGAAAGCTTTGCCAGTGATGGTAAGCGTTTTCGCCCCGTTGAAGTGGTTGATGATTATAGATCTACCATTTTTGATGAACTCGACTTGGCGCGAGAAGGTGCCAATGCCTCGCAATTGCGCCGTAACTTCGAAAATTCCTCGCTGCTTTACATTCCTCAGGTCTATTGGGACTACAGTACCCGCAACGTACTGGTATTGGAGCGCATTTATGGTATTTCCGTTTCCGATATGGCGCAAATTAAAGCACAAAATACCAACCTGAAACTACTTGCCGAAAGAGGAGTAGAAGTTTTTTTTACTCAGGTGTTTGAACACAATTTTTTCCATGCGGACATGCACCCGGGCAACGTATTTATTTCCAAAGAGACCCCAGAGAAGCCTAGCTATATCGCTGTGGATATGGCAATAGTGGGCACACTTACGCGAGAGGATCAATATTATCTTGCACGCAACCTGCTCGCCATGTTTCGTAGAGATTATCGCCAGGTGGCAGAGCTGCACGTGTTGAGCGGTTGGGTACCACGCACAACGTCCATTGCTGGTTTTGAGTCAGCCATTCGAGCGGTTTGTGAGCCAATCTTTGAAAAACCCCTAAAGGAAATCTCCTTCGGCGAAGCGCTAATATCACTGTTTAAAACCGCACAACGTTACCAGATGCCTGTGCAGCCGCAACTGGTCCTGCTACAAAAAACCCTGTTAAATATAGAAGGGCTCGGCAGGCAGCTCTATCCCGATCTTGACCTGTGGGATACCGCCCACCCCTTTTTGGAGCGTTGGGTGCGCGACCGCTTCCATCCAAAAACTCTCTGGAAGGATTTCAAATACCACTCTCCTGAATGGATGGAAAAATTCCCACAAGTTCCCCACCTGGTTTTTGACACATTAAACGAAGTAAAGGAATTGGCAAAAATAGCCCCGGAGCTAAAAGAGGCCAGTAAAGCCCTGCGTTACTCACAAGCAAAAAACAGTAGACGGCTTAGCAACACTCTTTTAAATACCGCAGGTGCTGCCTGCCTGTTGTCAGGCCTGTATTTAATTGGTGATGCCGCGCCCGAATTATTCAACTCTACAAAAGAAGCTGTGCTACTACTTGGCCTTGGCACACTTATTTTTTTGATCAAGCCTTAGGAGCGTTGACTTCCTGCCATGACCTGCGGAGTTAAATGGATAAGTCAGCTCCTTGATGCGCACTCAATGGCACCTCGACTCAAATCCTCTACAAAACTACTGACTATTTTCGCAGTTTTCTATCTGGCTGCCCCTAAGGTTTTCGGCGAAGTTAAAATAACGGGTGTCGAATCTCCACTGCTTGAAAACGTGCGTGCCCACCTCACTCTCAATCAAGAAAGCTGTGATGCACCTGGCTGGAGGGTACAGCAACGCAGGAGGGATTTGGACAAACAAGTTAAAGCCGCACTTCAAGCCTTCGGCCACTATCAACCAGAAATAAGTCATCAATTCAGTCAAAATGAAAAGTGCTGGTTATTAAACTTAAATATTACTCCGGGCTCGGCGGTGATGTTTCGCAATGTGGACATTAAAATCGAAGACGAGCCCGAAAATATGCCCCTCGCCCTGCAAGAGCTTTTTGCTGCACCGCGATTTACTCGCAATTTGCAATTGAATCATCAACTTTATGATAACTACAAAACAGCCTTGATGGACACAGCCAGAGCCCTGGGTTACTGGCAAGCAACGTTCACTAAATCCACATTGGCAATTTACCCCGAAGAGCTCGCTGCGGATGTTTATCTACATTTATATCTTGGGCCTCGCTATAGATTTGGCGCCTATGAATTTCCTGAAATTTATTTTGACGAAAGCCTCTTGCATCGCTTGGCGGAGCCAGTTAAAGGAAAGTACTACTCAAGCGAAGATGTCCAGGAAACCTACAGTCGTTTGCAAGGCAGTGACTATTTTCGACAGGTACTGGTAACGCCCCTAGTTTCCGATGACAAGACAGACCTGGTTGTCCCCCTGCAAGTAGATCTTGCCCTTAACAACCGCCACAGCTTTGGTGCTGGTGTAGGATACTCCACAGACCAGGGAACACGTATTCGCGGCGACTACCGCAACCGCTACCTTAACACCGCAGGACACAACTTCGGCGCATTTGCACTTTGGTCCCAGCGACTGAGACAACTTTCTGGTCTTTACAGAATGCCTCGCAGAGATGCGGCTAACGAATGGCTTGAGTTCGGCGCAGGGTACAGGGAGGAAGAGACCACAAGCTACTCAACCACAAACAAATCAACTACCGCACGTATCATTACGGCCATGCCCCATGACTGGGTAATGAATGTTGGCCTAAATATATTTAACGAGCGCTATGTCATTGGTGATGCACCTATAGATAATAAAACCCTGGTTATTCCGGGTATCGGTTTCAGTTGGTCCAGTGCCGACGAAACGGCCAGACAAAATCGCGGTCTGCGCTTTGAGGCTGGCCTAACTGCAAGCCACAACCACTGGAAATCGGATATTGATTATCTGCAGGGCTACACACGGAGTAAATTTGTAATTGCCCCCACAAAAAAACTGCGCCTGATTTCACGTTTTGAAATTGCCGGCACCTTAATGGACGACTTCACCGATCTTCCCCCGTCAGTACGTTTCTTTACTGGTGGTGACAACAGTATTCGCGGCTATGAATATAATTCTGTGGGTACAGTAAACGAAAACGGCGAAGTCATTGGTGGTGGTAAGCTAGCCGTCGGCAGTGCAGAGCTTGATTATTTGCTTTTCAAAAGCTGGTCCGTATCTACATTCTATGATGCCGGTGACGCATTCGATACTGAGCCAGAGCTGAAGACCTCCTGGGGAGTGGGCGCTCGATGGTATTCTCCAGTAGGAGCCTTACGGCTGGATATCGCCTTTCCACAACAAAGTGAAAACGATTATCGCATTCACCTTTCTGTGGGAGCTGACTTGTAATGCTCATGCGGATAGCAAAAGCGGGCCGATGGTTGTTCATGGGCATGCTATTTTTCGGGCTACTTACCAGCAGCTTTGTATTTTGGCTGCTCGGCACCCGCGCCGGTGCCGGCTGGGCTTTGGCTATGGCTGAGCCCTACATCCCCGTCAGTATTAGCTATCAGAAATTGAGGGGTAACCTCTGGCAAGGGCTGGCGATAAACAGCCTTGAGATCAAAGCAAAAGAAATCGATTTGGGTTTTAGCCGTATTAGTGCAAGCGAACTACGCTTTGCTTGGAGCCCAGCGGCTCTATTGAGCCAACATGTTTCTGTTAGCCAACTTGAGGGCCAGGGCGTAAACATACATTTAAGCAGCCCAAAGAGTGAGACAGACTCTGCCATAAAATTACCCCGGTTCCATAGCCCTGTGGATATAACCGTGAACAGGCTTAGCTTCACAGAGGGCAAAATCTGGAGCAATAGTGAGCAGAGCAGTAAATTGCCGGATATAGAGCTTGCCCTGCAGGTGAATGGAAATTTATTACATTTAAAAGCGCTGGCGATCGACTACCAGGATGAACACTATAAAGGAGAAGCCCAATTCGAATTCGGCACCCGACTAGCGTTCAAGCTTAAAGAAACATCTCACGGGAGCATATCCTTAAACGGACACTGTAATGAGCAAGGTCAGCTAAGCTGTGACGCGGAATTGCAGTGGGCGCATTTTTCACATCACATCACTGGTGAGCTAGGCATCCCAAGCGGCAAGTTTACACTGTCATATGATGACTTAAAACTTTCGGCAGAGGGTGAGAACCGCTTAAACTACCAGCACAAAGACTTGAATATATCGAGTAGCACCAGCCTTGACTTTAAAAACAAGAAACTCAGCATTCAAGATATTACAGCGCCTATGAATAATGGTGCTTTAAGTCTTAGCGGAGAACTCAACTGGTCAGATAAGCTGAACCTCGAGGTGCAAGCTAAGGCAAGCGAGATATCCCTTGCAGAATGGCTACCAGAAAAACTAAATCAAAGTAAAATTAGCTTTACCAGCCATATTAAAGCAGCGTTTAACGACAACAATTATTCAGCAAATATACAAACAAAGATTCAGGGACTCACACTAGGAAAACAACCGCTTAGTGGAGACGTGCTTGTTAAAATAGACAACTCGAATTTACAGGTAGATAAGTTAACACTCCAAAATGAAAGCGCTAAATTGAATTTAGACGGAAGCTATAGCTTCCAAGACCAAACTCTATTAACAAATTTAGACTTTATTATAAGCAAGTCAGAAAACATATTCCCAAATTCGAAAGGCAGCCTTGAAGCAACTGTCAAGCTCGATGGCAGAGCCACATCTCCTAATGCAGATCTGTATATACACTCGAAGGAATTCTCGAGCCCCTACTTTTCCTCCCAGAACCTCTCTTTCAAAGTTGATATAGACGCAACACAAGTTAGCTCAGATACAACTACAGCATACCAATTGGCAGATTCGCTGCGTATCACCACGTTAAACCTTCAGGCAGAAGAAGCTTTATGGGGCGAGTATAAAGTCGAGCAGCTTAGCCTGAACCTGAGCGGTGACCTGAAAAACCACGCATTTTATCTAAGTGGAAACCTGCAGCAAGCAGGGGTCAGACTGGAAACCTTGGCGCTCACAGGCGGCCTGGACATAAAACCCCAAGCAAAGCGTATTGATTGGAGCAGTAGTAACTGGAAGGGAGAGCTTGCAGACCTGTCTTTCCAAATACCAGCTTTATCGAATACTGCTGTTGCTCTAGAGTCACCAGCACCCTTAGAGCTATCTCTTGAAAAAAATCAGCTAAAAGACCTATGCCTCAAACAAGCGCTGGCCTACCTTTGCATCAATAATTTATCGCTCAATGAAAAGACCCGCTTTGAGTTGGAGGCAAAACTGGGCGGTGTATATCTGGATAATGAGAAAACCGTATTTACACAATTGCAGGAGCAACTACCTGAAGACTGGACGGTTAAAGGCGAATTGCATGCAGAATTGCTTGCACAAGGTTCACTCGCTGCCGACTTTACAAAAGTCGAACAGCTAGCGCTTAGTTCTCGAGTGGCAGCAGAGGGGCTGGCCTTTCAATACCGGGATACAAATTCCGAACTTATTGAAGACTTTCAGTTTAACGAGCTATGGCTGAATCTGAGCGGGGACGAAAATGACCTTAAGCCTACAGGTAAAATACTTTTCGACAATGAGCAGAGTTTTGCGCTAAACGGGCATATAAAAAAATGGCAGAGCGCCGAGCGCAATATAGCCGTAAAACTGTATGGCGAACTCGACAAACTTAAATACTTCCAGGCATTTTTTCCAAGCATACAGTCTCTCGACGGCAGGCTTCGTGCGAATATTCAATACCTGCAGAACATTAAGGAACCCAAAGCACTAGTGGTAGGCTCCATCAAGTTGGATAAGTTTTCGTTGCTCATTCCAGCTTACGGTACAGAAGTAGCCAACTGGTCACTTGGTATCGATGCTACGAAAAACAACATTTCCCTTAGCGGTAGTGGCAATATTGGTAAAGGAGAAGCAACAATAAACGGCAGCGTTACCGCTACAACGGAAACAGAGCGCAGCCAGGGTAAGCCACCATTCGCTGTAGAGGCAATGATAAAAGGAGAAAAACTATCCCTGGTAAACTTACCCGATACACGCCTTACCGCCAGCCCGAATTTAAACCTTACAGGGAACGGCCTGCTATGGCATTTAGCCGGTAATCTTCGTGTTTCAGACTCTTACCTCAAACTGGTTGAGCTGCCCGCCTCAGCCATACGAGTATCAGAAGATTCACATGTTTACGGCATAACAGAACAGCGGCAATCGCCCTTTTCTTTCACAAGTGATGTACAACTTGTTGCCGCAGAAAATATTCGTTTTGAAGGCTTTGGCCTCAGTACTGATATTGAAGGCAGGGTACATTTCACGCGAGATAACAGCCGAGTTAACCAATTACAGGGGGGGTTGAGCTTGCCCGAAGGTGAGTTCAAAGCCTACGGTCAAACACTCGAAATTGAAAACGGCCAAATCTATTTTTCCGGGCCCGTTAACAACCCGGCTTTGGATGTGCGAGCCGCACGCCGCATAGATAGCGTAAGCGCGGGCATATGGCTCCACGGCACCGCCCGAAGGCCTGAAAGCAGCCTGTATTCCACACCTAGCATGAGTGAAGCCGATATTCTTTCTTACATGATCACCGGGCGCCCAATGAGTCAAAGCAACAGCAGCGAGTCCAGTCATATGGAAGCCGCCGCCTTGGCTATGGGCCTGAGACAGGCTTTACCGGCGCTGCAAAAAATAGGCAGCCAATTTGGTTTAAGCGACATATCAGTCGAAGCCGGACCTGCCGGAGGGGGAGGCTCCATCGCCGCCGGTAAACGCTTAAACGACAAGCTATTTGTAAAGTATCAGTACGGCCTGGTGGGTGCTGTGGGTCGCTTTGTTATTGAATACCAACTTACCCAGCGCTTAAAGATGGAAGCAGGCTCCGGTGAAACAGACACCATCGACCTCACTTACACCTGGGACTCAACGCCCCCGGAAAGCACCACGCAATCAGAAGGGGAAAGTGAAAGCACAAAGCAGCCGTGAAAATAACGCCATAAAGAGCTATCAGCTGATTGGCGGCAGGCCTGTGGCAAGTTATTCTCAATTTTTTTACCTGCCCGTGCAAACTAGAATATTATCTACAATGCTAACCACATAAAAGTGACTTAATCTCTATGCCGTTTAAAACAATTTGCAAACATCCGCTTACTTTAAGCTTTTTTCTACTCTTGCTTTGCAACATCGCAAATGGAGCCGTCGAACACCCCTACGGCAAATTCAGTTTTTTCGTTGACCATAGCGTACCGGACTGGCTGGCAAAGGTTAAACCCGCCAAAGCGAAAGGAAAAAAGAAAGGCCAGAATACGGAATACTTGCTGGTAGATACACAAGTGCTGGCGGATGCAAATAACTACGAGAGCTACTATCGCACCACCTCAAAACTTCATACCAGTCAGGCGGTGGCAGACGGTTCTGAGATCCATGCGCAGTTTAATCCCGAGTATCAAGCACTCTATTTTCACTACATTAATATTGTTCGAAACGGAAAAACCATTAACGCACTTCAACCTGAGGCCGTTAGGTTAATCCAGCGCGAAGAGGATCTACGCAATGGCATTTTTGACGGCCAGGTTACCGCCATCGCCATAGTAGCCGACACACGCCCGGGAGATATTCTCGATTACAGCTACACAGTAAAGGGCAGAAACCCCATTTTTGGAGAAAAAGTTTTTGGCGCATACTCGGCAGGGTGGGGGGTAGACGTCGCACGTCTTCATATTCGTATCTTAGTTCCCAAAGAGCTTCGTATACAAACGCGCGAACACCATACAGACATCAAGAAAAAGCTCAAAAAGAAAGGTAAATACCTAGAGCATGTCTGGCAAGCTAAAAACGTTCAGGGAATCATTGATGAGGGCGACTATCCTCTCTGGTACCTGCGCTATGGCTGGGTGGAGTTCAGTGAATATAAAAACTGGCAGGAAGTTGACCAATGGGCAGCAAGCATGTATGCATCAATTGAGCAAGAATCCAGCGCGGTTGATACGCTGGTAAAAACATTGCTCGAGGATTCCCATTCCATTGAAAATTACGTGCTAAACGCACTGAACTTTGTGCAAGAAGACATTCGCTACCTTGGTTTGGAGATAGGACAAAATAGCCATTTACCCCATGCACCCACGGAAGTACTGGAAAAACGCTACGGCGACTGTAAAGACAAGTCCAATCTGCTGGTAAAAATCCTGAGGGCTAATAATATAAAAGCGAATTCTGTACTGGTAGCAAGTAACTATCGACACGGCTTCAAGAAATTCCTACCCAGCCCCTCGGCCTTTAATCATGTCATTGTTCGCGCAGAAGTTGATCGAAATATTGTGTGGCTGGACCCCACGAAAACATTCCAGGCTGGAGGCCTATATGAACTGGGCTTCACCCATTACGGCGCAGGCTTAGTAATAGAAAGCGACAAAGAAACGCCCATTGAAAATATTTTGCCTATAAACAAAGAAGAAAACAGCATCTATATAAAAGAACATTTTATCGCAAAAAACACCAGCAAACCGACCACTTTAAATATTGAATCACGATATCAAGGCTCTTCTGCAGAGGATCAGCGCTACCGATTCTCAGCAAGCACACCCGAAGACATCCAACTGCGCCGACACAACTATTTCGCCAAACTGTACCCAAAAATAGCCGTAAAAAAGTCAATAGAATTTCAGGACGACAAGAACACCAATACTTTTACTGTTAGGGAGAGTTACACCATTCCAGATTTCATTAAGCCCGACGAAGATAGTTTTTCGGCAAACTTCTACGCACGGGGGATTGGCATGTCCCTGTATGTTCCCGAACAAATACTTAGAACAACACCCGTAGATATCGGCGAACCTCGCGTTGTCAATCACGACATTTTGTTCGACATGCCTAAAAACTCCGGGCTCTATATCGATAGCACCCCGTACAAACACACGCAGGACGGCTTTCACTTTTCTTCTCGCAGCGCAAAAGTCAGCAATCGCTTTGAATATAAAGCGAAACTGAAAATTGACCAAACATGGGTTGAGGGTAAGGGCATCACCCGCTATATCGATGCCATTGATTTCATTGAAAAAGATATCGATTTTTCCCTGACATTCGCACACCCCTACGAGCCGACAATGAGCCCGGCATACCAAAAACTGCTGAAATCGTTGGAGAATTAAGCATGAAACGTTTATTAATATTTATATGCACTTTATGCTTTTCTGCAAACTGCTTTACTCTGCCGCCACCAGACGAAAAATTCAAACACAAAGCCGCCCCCCTTGAGGTTCAGTCATTTGCACTCGCCCTGCAAGACCACTTAAACAACGGCGACCTTAACTACTTTTTTAATGTCTTCGATATAAACGCGCAGATTGAACGAATATCGTTAAGGCTGCTGTCCGAGCTAAACAAAACCGACAGAGAAACGTTTGCTTCCGGTCCAATTTTACCCGCCCTTCTTCAGCCAATTCGAAAGAACATACCCGACCGTATCAAGGGTAATTTTAGCACTATCGATAGCTGGCATTTTGTAAGCTACCGAAAAAAGCAAAAAACAGAAACACTGCTATTTAGGGCTGAGATTGGTGACTACATAGATTACATGGACTTTGCCATTAAAAAAGAACAGGGTAACTGGCGCATTATCGGCTCGTTTTCGCACAGCAAAGAGGTCTGGATGTCAGAGGCTATTGGCGAGGTAGCAGGTATTGTCATGAGGTCCTCGATAGCAAAAAAAGAACAGAACCCCTTGATAATGGCTGCACAAAACCCGGAAGCAGATATCCTTGCCATTTATGACCGGCTCCCCAAGGAAGAACAAAACAGTGAAATAATTCAGAAAATGTTACTCGGGATATGCTCTACCCATAATAATCCGGCACTTTACGCTGAAGCGGTTAAGCGAATAATTCCCCGTTCTAAGAAAGAACAGTTTTCATTTGCCAAATATAGCTACTACTATACATCTGGAAACTACCCGTTAGCGCTGCAGGCCATCCAGACCTTTAACAAGCGTATTGGTGGAGATGCACAAACGCAGATCATGGAAGCCGATACTCTGCATAACATGGGAGAACAAAAAAAATCGCGCAAATTACTTGCCCGAATTTTAGAGAAATACCCAGAAGATGAGTTACCCTACTATACAACACTTATGATTCTGGCCAGCCAAAACCGCTACAAAGACGCGACGCTAGTGCTGGATGTACTGAGAGACGACTTTGGAACAGAGCTTGATTTTGCACTGCTGTCAGACGTGGAAGGTATGGAAGGTTTCTTGGCTAGCCCGGCTTTTAAAGCATGGAGCTCCCTATAGCAGACACGCACCGTGGTAAGCAGCACTTACTTTGCCTCAAGACCCCACTGATACAGTCGGTTTTTGGCGACACCACTCATTTTGGCTGCAATAGCTGCTGCTTTTTTTAGCGGTAGCTCCTCCATTAAAAGCTTCATCATTTTTTCTGTATCGCAGTCCAGGCTTTCATCATTACCCTTCGGCTCGTCGAAACCCTGAACCAGGATCACCATCTCTCCTCGCAATTGATTCTGATCGCTATCAAAGGCTTCCAGTAAATTGGCGAAACTTGTAGTAATAAAAGTTTCATAGGTTTTAGTGATTTCTCTGGCGAGCACTACATTTCGCGCCTCGCCAAATACCTGGGTCATGGCCTCCACAGATTCTCGAATACGATGGGGGGATTCATAAAAGATCAGGGTGCGTGGGTCTTTTTGCAGCGCTTCAAGACGATTCATACGAGCAACGCTTTTAGCAGGCAAGAAACCTTCAAAAGAAAAACGGTCACTGGGTAGCCCCGCTGCGCTGAGGGCGGCAACAAGTGCACTGCAGCCTGGAATAGGCACTACCGAGTAGCCTTGCTCCCGAGCGGCCTTCACCAGCCGATAGCCCGGATCAGAGATAAGTGGCGTTCCAGCATCGGAAATAAGGGCTATATTTTCCCCTTTGCCCAGGCGCTGGAGCAATTGCTGCGTTTGTTGCTCATTACTGTGATCATGGTATGCCATCAAACGCGTTTCAATGCCAAAATGCTGTAACAATTTGGCGCTGTGCCGAGTGTCTTCAGCGGCTATAATGTCTGCCTTCTGCAACACCTTTACGGCCCGGAAGGTAATATCCTCCAGGTTACCGATGGGTGTTGCCACAATGTAAAGGGCGTTAGAGCTCTGCATTTGCTATATATTGCCTTTTGGGGATAACGTTTTGGGGGATAATTTTTTGCTTCGATTGCCATTCAATTCGCTGGATTCTGCGTTTATTAAACGCTTTTTTTACCTGAGCCTGCTGTGCTTTACGTTCCTGCTCAGTGCCTGTGGCTCACCATCGGTAAAGGATGGGCCAACACTCGCAAGCGAGGCCTCAGTGAACCGCGAGCAAGTGGAAGAGCTGCTGGTAAAGGCCGACCAGGCAAGCGGAGATCAACGCCTAGCCTACACTCTCGATGCCATCGATAAAATGCTGGCATTACGGGACTACCCTTGGGCGCAAAACACCCTCAACACTATATTCCCGCCAGCACTGTCAGACGATCATTATTTCACATACTCACTGCTATCGGCACGCACCGCTCTGGCTGAGGGTGAGCACTTTATTGCCAAACGCCACCTGTGGGAAGAGCGCTTCATTAAGCTTTTGGCATCACAAGCAATAGACGTCCAGCTATTCAGCCGAGATTTACGCGCCACACTGCTGTGTGATATTGCAGAATACAGAGAGTGCATATCTGAACGCATTACTATAGATACTCTTTATGAAAAAAACCCGGAGCAACTGGCAGATGAGCGAGACCTGAACCAGGATCTCACCTGGCTTGCGCTTATGGAGCTTCCGCTGAAAGACCTGCAAATGGAATCGCAGATGCAAAAAGAGCCAATCTTGCGGGGCTGGTACACCTTGGCCAGGCTGAGCAAAGATAACCAAACCAATATGCGCATGCAGCTGCAAAGCGTCGAAAGCTGGGCGCAGCGCTGGCCTGAACACCCGGCGAGCCTGCGTTTGCCAGCAGACCTGCAACTGCTAAAACAACTGGTGGAGGAACAAGCCCGGCAAATAGCGGTTTTACTCCCACTAACGGGAAAACTCTCCGGTGCCGCAGATGCGATCCGCGATGGCATGATGGCCGCGTTCTATGAAACAGCGACTAGCAGCGATAAGCAACCCGATCTCCGTTTTTACGATACCAGCAGTAAAAATATAAACGAACTGTACGACCAGGTCGTGCTGGAGGGAGCACAGGTAGTCATAGGGCCTCTCGACAAAGACAAAATAGATGAACTCGCCCTGAGGCCAGCACTAGCCGTGCCCACTTTGGCGCTAAATTACCCGGAAAACCCCGTTGGCGACACCCTGCAGTTATTCCAGTTTGGCTTGGCGGTTGAAGACGAGGCCAAACAAGTGGCCGTTCGCGCCTGGCGCGACGGTATGCGGCGCGCCATGGTACTTGCGCCCGCTAATCCTTGGGGCGATCGCGGTGCGCAAACCTTTATAGAGCAATGGCAGTACATGGGTGGCTCACTGGCCGGAGACTATCGATTCAAAAGCCAGAAGGACTATTCCAACCTTGTCCGCGATGCCATGGATGTTAGCGACAGCCAGGCCCGCGCGAGCCGAATTCGGCAAATCCTTGGGCAGGCGCTGGAAGCGGAACCCCGCCCGCGTAAAGATATCGACCTGATATTTTTAATGGCTCACCCGAGTCAGGCACGCCAAATCAAGCCCATTCTGGCCTTCCACTATGCCGGCGACATTCCCGTGTATTCCACCAGTTATATTTACAACGGCGAAATAGATAGTAATGCCGATAGAGATATGAACGGCATTCGTTTTGCCACCCTACCCTGGTTTTTCAATGAAGCGCTCCCCGAGAAACAGGCCATTGATAAACACAGCACGCGCAACAGCGCCTACCAGCGTTTATACGCGCTGGGTGTGGACGCCTTTCACCTCTACCCCCGCTTGCGCCAATTAGACGAGCTGCGCAACGCCCGTTATTACGGCAGCACGGGTACCTTGAGCCTTGACGACCATAGACGCGTAGTGCGTGAGCAAACCTGGGCCCAGTTTATTCGCGGCAGAGCCTACGCGACGCCCACGGTTGCCTATCAAGATGATATTTAAAGCTCGCAAAACAACCGCTAAGCGAAAAGCAGGTGATGATGCGGAATACGCAGCCCTGCTTCACCTTGAAAAAAACGGCTTGCGCTTACTTCACCGCAACTACCAATGTAAATACGGTGAAATTGATTTGATAATGAAAACGGCGAATACCCTGGTGTTTGTGGAAGTCCGTTTGCGTAAATCCAGCCAGTTTGGCTCGGCCGCTGAAACGGTCACCGCCCAAAAGCAACAAAAAGTTATTCTAAGCTCCCAGCATTACCTGCTGGAAAAAAAACTTCCCGAAAATACCGCCATGCGATTTGATGTGGTCGCCAGCGACGGGCACAATCTAGACTGGATCCCCGCCGCCTTTTAGGTCCCTTTTTAATACTATAAGCGAAGCTCATGAGCCAACGTGTTTACAATTTATTTCAAAAAAGTGTCGAAGCAAAAATGCAGGTTGGAGAAGAACTTGCTCCATTAATCGATCAAGCCGGGGACATGCTGGTCAATGCCCTCCTCGCCGACAAAAAAATATTAGTTTGCGGCAATGGCACCTCTTCAGCTCTCGCCCAGATTTTCACATCCTCGCTGTTGGATCGCTATGAAAAAGAACGCCCCAGCCTCCCGGCTATCTGGTTAGGCAGCACGGTTTCAACCTACACCGCTATCGCCGCCGACTACAATTACAGTGATATATACGCTAAGCCCATACGCGCACTTGGACAACAGGGGGATGTTCTACTGGCACTCAGCAGCAGCGGCAATTCTGCCAATTTAATCTCGGCAGTAAGCGCCGCTCACGAAAGAGGCGTAAATGTTGTTGCGCTAACCGGGAGAGATGGTGGGGATCTTTCTACCTTAATGGAGGTCAATGATCTTGAGATCTGCGCCGCAGTGAATTCCCGCGGGCGCATACATGAAATACATCTATTGGTGTTATTTTGCCTTTGCGACCTTATCGACAATAAACTATTTGGAATCGAATAAACAAATAATGCTGAAATCTGCTTTACTCATTATTTTTTCTATCCTTGTGCCTTTTTCTCTAAGCGCTTGTGTTTCTATCGTAGACGCAACCACACGAGCGCCCATCAAAACAGACCCGGGAAAGCGAACCCTGGGTGACAAATGGGACGATGGGAATATTAGTACCATTGTTGCCGTCAATATTCGCAAAGCCAGCGATGAACTGCACGAAGCACATGTCAATGTATATACATTTAACCAGACGGTTTTAATCACTGGCGAGGTACCCAGTAAAGAGGCCTATGAACTGGCAGGTAAAACAGCGAGAGAGGTGGCTCGTGTGCGGCAGGTCTACAACGAATTACAGATTCAGTCTCAATCCAGCTTTCTTTCTCGCACCAACGATGAGTACCTTGAACTAAAAATTAATTCAAAACTGTTTGGCCATCGAGATATCGATTCTGGTCGCGTTAAGGTCATTGTAGAGGATGAGGTCGTTTTTTTAATGGGGCTTATGACTCAGGTCCAGGCAGAAAAAATTACCGAAGTGGTTGCCAGTACCGGTGGCGTTAAAAAAGTGATTCGCGCAATCGAATATATCGAATAACTTGCAGCTTACCATCCGAAAATCAAACAGGCCTTACACCATCTCCACAGCCATAGCTATGCCCTCTCCGCCACCAATACAAAGAGCCGCTATACCGCGTTGCAGGCTATAGGTTTCCAAAGCGGCCAGCAAAGTACAAAGCACACGTGCGCCGGAGGCACCCAAAGGATGACCCAAGGCGCAAGCGCCACCATGCACGTTGACTTTTTTATGGTCCAGGCCCAGGTCTTTTATTGCTGCCAGCGTGACAACCGCAAAAGCCTCATTGACTTCAATAAGATCAAGGTCTGATACAGACCAGGAAGTTTGCTCCAACAGGCGATTCACTGCCCCCACGGGTGCAGTTGTAAACCATTCAGGTTGGTGAGCATACTCCGCATAACCCGCTATTTTTGCGATGGGCCTGACACCGTGAGCACGAGCATAGCTCTCTTTCATAAGAACCAAGGCTGCTGCGCCATCTGAAATTGAACTGGAGTTGGCAGCAGTAACGGTACCGCCCTTTTTAAAAGCTGGTCGCAATTGCGGAATTTTATCGGGGCGCGCATTTCCAGGTTGCTCGTCTACATCGATAAGGATATCGCCCTTGCGCGACTTTAGCGTAACGGGCACGATTTCCCGCTTGAATTTTCCTTCTTGAATTGCCTTAAGAGAGCGGTTCAAAGACTCTATGGCAAAGGAATCCTGGTCTTCGCGACTAAATCCATATTTCTCGGCGGTAGCCTCAGCATAGTTACCCATTAAGTCGCCGCTGTAGGCATCCTGCAAACCATCGAGGAACATATGGTCCAAAACCTCGCCATGGCCAAGGCGCATTCCACTGCGAGCATTGGCAAGTATGTAGGGCGCACGGGTCATGTTTTCCATACCTCCCGCCACGACAACATCCAACTCACCCAACTGTATGGATCGATAGCCCATAATCAAAGACTTAAGCCCAGACCCACACACTTTATTCACTGTAGTAGTAGGAACCTTGTTAGGTATGCCTGCGGCTAGTGACGCCTGCCTGGCTGGGGCCTGCCCCATTCCAGCGGGAAGCACGCAGCCCATAATCACTTCATCAACTTGATTAACACTAACGCCAGCATCCAGTAAAGCGCCTTTTATAGCCTCAGCACCCAGAGCTGGAGCTGGAAGATCACTAAAAACGCCCTGCATGCCTCCCATGGGCGTTCTAGCATAGCCAGCAATAACTATTGAATTAGTATTCATGGCAACTATCCTCTGTTCTACCCGGATTATATGCGCTCTTCGTTCTCTCTAGCGCCGCGTCAAACCGAGGCGATAGCATACACGCCCCTGAACGATCTGTGTATTTTCAAGGGCAGCAGCGCACACTTTGGCGCCCCGATTAACAGAGCGGAGTTTCCAGACACCATCCACAACAGACAGCCCCTTTCCCCATTCATGGCTTTTCGATAAAGCGTGGAGTTGATACATACAGGCTTGGCATTCGCGCCGACTGTAGTAGACTTTAGAAAGTCTCTGACCCCTCTTCAGAGCATTTCAGACAATAAACAGCAGGAGCGCTCTATGTCAGTCGCCAACATCGTTACCCTTGTTATTCTTGTGGGCCTGGTTTTTTATGTAATCTCTATTTACAACAGGCTGGTTGCCCTAAAAAACAGATTTCAAAATGCCTTCGCCCAAATCGAAACACAACTAAAACGTCGCTACGATTTAATTCCCAACCTGGTGGAAACCGTTAAAGGCTATATGGCTCACGAAAGGGAAACTCTCGAGGCCGTTATCAGCGCGAGAAACACTGCGCTCGCAGGCTTAAAAACAGCCTCAGAAAATATAGGTGATGCCGCAGCCATGCAATCTCTGGCTGGTGCGGAAGGTGCACTCGCCGGAGCATTAGGCCGACTGAATGTTGTTATGGAGGCCTACCCAGATTTAAAAGCCAGCTCCAATATGAGCCAGCTTACAGAAGAACTCACGTCTACGGAAAATCGAGTTGCATTCTCGCGACAGGCTTTTAATGACGCAGTTACGGAATACAACACCTTCCGCCAGAGCTTCCCTCCGGTAGCCTTTGCCAGTATGTTCGGCCATTCTAAGGATGCGGAGTTACTGGAGTTTGAAGACAGCGCACAAATTCAGGCTGCTCCAAAAGTTTCTTTTTAATTGTAGCGGCTTGTTAATTCCAGCAGCGCGCGACATTAATTAGAAAAAGGAAAGCACATGAATTTTTTTCAACATCAAGATGCCGCAAGGCAAAAAACGGGCTTGCTGGTAGGCCTGTTAATTCTTGCCGTCGCAAGCCTGATTGCAATCACTGTGATTGCTCTCGGTGTTTTCTTCTATTTTTTTCAAACCTATGTTACCAGCGTAAACGCCGCACAAGCCCAAAACACGCCACTGTTACAGCATCTAATACATTTCGCTCAAACAGAAACAGCCTTATGGGTCGCGCTGGCGGTAATAACGGTGGTCGCCATGGGTACCATCTATAAATATCTACAGCTCAGTGGCGGAGGAAAAAAGGTTGCAGAAGCACTTGGCGGGCGCCCTTTAACATACGACGGCGCGAATGACGAGGAGTTAAAAACCCTTAACGTGGTAGAAGAAATGGCCATCGCCTCCGGTAACCCGGTTCCTCCGGTATACGTTATAGAGGATGCAGGTATCAATGCCTTCGCGGCGGGGCTTTCCCGCAGAGACGCCGTAATTGGTGTGACACGAGGCTGCATTAACTTACTCAATCGGGACGAACTACAAGGCGTTATCGCCCATGAGTTCAGCCACATTCACAACGGCGACATGCGCTTAAACATGCGACTGGTGGCAGTATTACACGGCGTATTGATTATTGGCCTTATTGGTTATGTAATTCTTCGCGGATCATCCGCGCGTCGCTACGGCTCACGCTCGAAAGGCGCTGGCGCACAGCTGGGGCTGGGTTTAGCACTTGTGGCAATAGGCTATGGGGGAACCTTTTTTGGCAGCATTATTAAGTCAGCGGTGAGCAGGCAACGTGAATTCCTGGCAGACGCATCTGCGGTGCAATTTACGCGAAATCCACCGGGCATCGGCAACGCGCTGAAAAAAATCGGCGGTTTCCACGAGGGCTCATTAATTGGCAGCAGCGCCGCTTCTCAATTCAGCCACATGTATTTCTGTCAGGGAATAAAATCCGCCCTGGGCGGTATGATGGCAACCCACCCACCGCTGCACGATAGAATTCGACGAGTGTTACCGGATTGGAACGGCGGTTATATTCATCCCGATGAAGAATTACAGCAAACCCAGCGACAGCAAACCAAACCTCATGCAGCGAGCATGGGCTTTGCCGCACAAACACAAGCCATACACGGAGAACAGTTTTCCGGGGCTGCCATTGGAACCATCGGCGAACCCGGTGTAGAACACGTACAGCACGCACGCGCCGTAGTTGAGGCGATACCCCAGATACTGCGAGATGCTGCACACCAGCCTTTCAGTGCTCGAGCATTAATTTACTGCCTCTTACTCGATAACGATAGAGCTGTGCGCACTCAACAGATAGCCCACCTTCAAGACAGCGCTCACCCAAGCACCTTTCAAGTAATGAAAAAGCTCTATCAGTACGTATTCCAGCTGCCTCGCACTCAGCATATAGCCCTGATCGAAATGACCATTCCCGCATTGAAACTTCTCTCGGCTCCGCAATACAAGGTGTTTAAAAATAATTTAAAAACACTCATTCAAGCGGATAGAAAGGTGAGCCTATTTGAATGGTGTGTATACAGAATTGTAACGAACAATGCTGAAGCAAAAGTGCCCGAAGTAAAATACAGCCTGAGTGATTTGCCGAAAGAAATCAGTCTGATTTTTAGCTTGATTGTTGATGCTGGAAAAAGCGCATCACCAGGGGGAGCGTTCCAAAAAGGGGTAGAAGCTATCGGCCTCAAAAACGTGAAATTCACGCTCAACACCGATGATTTTTCTTATCGCCCCATTGATGAAGCAATACAAAAACTATCTGAATTAAAGCTATTACAAAAACCACGTCTGCTAAAAGCAATGACAGAGATTATTTCAGCAGATGGTGTGGTCACACCGGTAGAAGCGGAATTATTCCGAGCAATAGCAGACTCGATGGATTGCCCCGTACCGCCTCTGGTAAGCTAACAACTAAGCCTGCAATCTTTTATTAAGCCCCGCGTCGGAGGCTCTTTTTGACTCGAGAAAGGTCTGCTGAATAACAAGCGCATCACTACTAGCGCGATGGCGAAGCACACCGAGATTTCTTTGCACTCGCTTTTTAGTGTCATCCCAGATACTTATCTGCGCTTCGGTGATAATGGATTCAATCGGGCTAAGATAAAAGCTGGGGGCCATAGCAGCAGCATGAAAGAGCTTTATCATCCACACATTGTCGTGGGCCCAAGCATCGCAATACACTCTTCTGCCCTCAAGCAAGGTATTTAACTCTTCGCACACCTGAATCACGGGTTTGCCGAGTTGCACCAACGAGCTTCGTGGGATTTTATGAATTTGCGCAGCATCCATGTTCCAGTGATTCCAGTCAGACTTTGGCTGAATGAGTGCACAGTATCGTTCTCCAAACTCGGACACCACGCCCACCTCTATAGGGTAACTGTCGCTACCAAAGCCTGAGGCTTCAAAATCGAGAATCGCCGGAAAACTGTAATTTTTATTATCTTTCATCAATCAATCCTCAGTTGCACTTACTCTAGCTTAGTAAAAAAAACGACGCCTAAGCGCCGTTTTTCACGAACAACACCGAGAATCTAGTCAACATACAGAGGACCAACGCCCATGCCCCAAACAAGCACGGTGCCAATCATAGCTGTGACCATAAGCACCAAGCCCACTGTGATCACCGATGAAGAGTACATAAACGCTCTGTCCTTATCGATATTCATCACCACAGGCAAGCCGCGATAGATCAGATACACCGCGTAGGAGCCCGCTACAATCATTGCCAGCGCATTGAGCCAAATCGAGGGCTTAATTAGAAATACCCCCGCAAGAAACAGGGGAGTGGTTACGCAAACGGCCAAGGCTGTACCAGCGTGGTGGCGACGTTCTTCGCTGTCGGTAACACCATAGGTACGAGACATCCAGTTAATGAACTCACCCAAAACGAAGACGCCGATAATCAGTGCAAAATACGTTACTGCGCAAAGTGTGAGTGCGGAATCGACCGTCAATTTGATAGCCTCACCATCACCAACACTCCAGCCAACCTGCGTTACGCCATAGAAAGATGCAATCGCGGGAATGAGAGCCAAAAAAGGAACATGGCCAAGAAACACCTGTTTGAATGAGCTTTTATCATCGCGAACAGACACCCACTCCGCCGAGGGATTGGTCATAATTCCAAACGCATGCTGCAATAAAGCCATAAGACCTCCTAATTTCTTTATAGTTTTTATGGGAATTAGTCTAATTGTATGGGAAGGGAATTTGGAAGGGGGATGAAAAAAGAAGGATTTTTAGATTGGTTCGCTATAAAAAAATAGAAAAATCAAGAATAAGACAATAAGCGGCTTTGACTTACGTCAAAAACCGCATTTAATTTAAGGCTATTTAACCACCCTCAAACTGGGGCGGCGAGCAGGCTCTGATCCGCCTGACGAGTCTGTTGGATCTGGCTCTGGCTCCGGGGCTTGCTCACTGTCGAACATCATTCCCTGTCCATTTTCACGGGCATATATTCCCAGAACAGCATGAGACGGGACATATATATCGGTGGGTATACCGCCAAATCGTGCATTAAAGACAATAGCCTTGTTGCCCAGCTCGAGGCTAGCCACCGCACGTGGTGCAATGTTAAGAACAATCTGCCCTTCTTTGTTAACGTATTTTTGAGGCACCTCTACACTACCTGCCAAGGCGTTAACCACGATGTGAGGGGTGAAATCGTTGTCAACAATCCACTCGTAGAGGGCGCGAATGAGATAGGGCCTACTTGAAGTCATCGCCATTGGCGTCGCTCGCTCTTTGTATCTTGAAGTGCGTTGATTAGCCCAAAGGGCATAGGCTGTTATGAGTGTAGATTATCCGAGTTTTGTTCCAGACAAAACTCGGAATACACCTCACTCAGAGGAATTGGCCGGGTTTGCTCCAGACAAACAGTCTGGCATACACCCCATCCCAGGGCTTCGCCGAGCTTGTTCCAGACAAACTTCGGCATACACCCCATCCCTGGGCTTCGCCGAGTTTGTTCCAGACAAACTTCGGCATACACCCCATCCCTGGGCTTCGCCGAGCTTGTTCCAGACAAACTTCGGCATACACCCCATCCCTGGGGTTCGCCGAGTTTGTTCCAGACAAACTTCGGCATACACCCCATCCCTGGGCTTCGCCGAGTTTGTTCCAGACAAACTTCGGCATACACCCCATCCCTGGGGTTAACCGTATTCGGGTCGCATTTCCCTTTCAAGCTCTGTCAGGCTTTCCTGAAAAGAATCTCTCCGGAACATACGATCCATGTACTCCAGTAAGGGAATAGCCTGCCGTGTGCGGGGAAGCTGAACACCATAGCTTTCGAGGCGCCACAATATTGGTGCCAGGCAACAATCAACCAGAGTAAATTCCTCGCTCATAAAGAAAGGCTTTTCTCCAAATATCGGTGCGATGGCAACAAGGCTGTCTTTTAGCTCTTTTGCCGCAGCATCAGCCGCTTCGGTGCCAGCAGAATTCTTAAGAATACTCACCAGTGGGCACCAATCGTTCTCAATTCGATAGATGAATTGACGACTCTCAGCCCGCGCAACCGGGTAGACAGGCAACAAGGGTGGATGAGGAAAACGCTCATCCAGATACTCCATCATCACACGCGTTTCGTAGAGCGTTAGGTCTCGATCAACTAAGGTCGGCAAGCTTCCATAAGGGTTAAGCTCACGAAGCTCATCCGGGATATTGCTTGGGTCACACTCCACCACATCCACAGTAACGCCCTTTTCCGCAAGCACTATGCGGACACGATGGCTGTAATGGTCTCTGCCATCAGAAAAATAAGTCATGGATGAGCGCTTGGTAACAACTCCCATTTTGTATCCCCGGTTATTTACAGTACACAGTTACGAACAAGAACCACGCCCTAGTGATTAATGTATGTCTTTCCAATATTCGCGGTTTAACAACCACACGAACACAAACAACACAGCCAGGAAGAAGAACACGTATACGCCTATGCGCTTTCGCTTATCTGCTACCGGCTCGGCCAAGTAGGCCATGAAGTTCACTAAATCATAGACAGCCTGATCATATTCTTCCTCAGTCAAACTGCCTTTCACCTCGCCAACCTTCAAGCTGCCACAGGCGGTATTTATGGGCTCACCCAGATTGTTCCGTACGACGTGGCCATGGCTGTCGAGCTTTTCTCCAGCCGCGCACTCAGGCAAGCCCTGAAGCTCTAGCAAAACATGGGGCATGCCCACGCTTTCGAAAACCTTATTGTTGACACCAGTCGGGCGGCTATCGTCTTTGTAAAAATTCTTTAAAAAGGTGTAAACCCAGTCACTTGAGCGTGCACGAGTCACCAGTGTTAGGTCAGGTGGTGTTGCCCCCAGCCAGCTTTTGGATCGCTCCGGCGTCATGGAGATACTCATCAGCTCACCAATTTTCTGGTCGCTGAACACCAGGTTTTCCAACATGAGGTCGTGTGGAATTTCCAGATCATCCGCCACGCGCTCATATCGAGAATAGGAGGCCGAATGGCAACCCATGCAGTAATTAACGAAAGTCTTCGCTCCACTCTGCAGGGATTCTTTGTTACTCAAATCCGCTTCGAAATGCTCACAAGGGATAGCACCACAGGCTCCACCAGATGCGCCAACAGCCTTAATAGGCACAATCACCAGCACCAGAAACAGAGCCAGTGCGCCCAGTACAAGCGGGGCGCCTAAGCCTTTCTTCTGCACTCGCTCCGGCACAGGCTTGCTCTTCTCCATCTTGGTCCAGAAAGGCAGGCCAATGAAGTACGCAAAGTAGAGCACAGTACAAAACTGAGACAATGCCGTACGAGCCGGTGAGGGCGACTTCAAGCCCAGATACCCCAACACCACGAATGATGCGGCAAACACAATCAGAGCCACTTGACTGAAACGGCCTTTATAGCGAATAGATTTCGCCGGGCTGCGATCCAGCCATGGCAGTAGGAATAGCACAACAATAGCCAGAGCCATAGCCATAAAGCCAAGCAGCTTGGAGGTGAACACGCCACCCAGGTCAAAGGTAATGGCACGCAAAATTGCGTAAAAAGGCGTGAAATACCAAACCGGTGCAATGTGCTCGGGGGTTTTAAGGCCGTTTGCCTGTTCAAAGTTAGCATGTTCCAGGAAGTAACCGTTCAACTCCGGCGCAAAGAACACAATACCCAGGAAAGCGAACAGGAATACAGTAATACCTACTAGATCATGTACGGTGTAATACGGGTGGAAGGGCACGCCATCGAGGGGCACACCATTTTCATCTTTGAGCTTCTTGATCTCCACGCCATCCGGGTTGTTAGAGCCGACTTCGTGAAGAGCTAACAAATGCAAGACTACCAAAGCGAGCAAAACAATAGGAACAGCAACCACATGCAATGCAAAAAAGCGGTTCAGTGTTGCACCAGAGATCAGGTAGTCACCACGAATCCACTGCACAAGGTCTTCGCCCACGTAGGGAATGGCACCAAAGAGGTTTACAATAACCTGCGCACCCCAGTAGGACATTTGCCCCCATGGCAAGACATAGCCAAGGAATGCTTCCGCCATAAGCGCGACATAGATGAACATACCGAAAATCCACACCAACTCTCTAGGCTTGCGGTAAGAACCGTACATCAGCCCACGAAACATGTGCAGATAAACCACTAGAAAAAACGCAGAAGCGCCAGTGGAGTGCAGGTAGCGTATCAGCCAGCCGTAGGGCACATCGCGCATGATGTACTCAACTGAGGCAAAAGCACCCTCTGCCGATGGGTTGTAACTCATGGTGAGCCAAACACCCGTCAACAGCTGATTAACAAGCACCAACAGAGACAAAACACCAAAAAAGTACCAGAAGTTAAAGTTTTTGGGGGCATAGTATTTACCCATATGGGTATCCCATGCACGCTGCACGGGAAGACGAGCGTCAATCCAGTTCCACAAACCAGTGAGCCAATTAGTCATCGTCTTATGCCTCCTGATCTACGCCGATGAGCAACACATTGTCACTCAGAAATTTATAAGGGGGGATTTCCAGATTGATAGGGGCAGGAACACCCGAAAATACGCGCCCCGCCAAATCAAACTTGGAACCGTGACAGCGGCAAAAGAAACCACCCAACCACGCATCCCCGCCCAAATCTTCTGCACCCACATCGGGTCGATAGGTTGGTGCACAACCCAGATGAGTGCATAGCCCTAGCAGCACAGCCACATCTTCTTTACCTTTAACTGCGCGTGTAGGCGTCTTTACGTATTCGGGCTGAGTAGACTTTTCTGAGGAAGGGTCTCGCAACTCTGACTCGAGTTCTTTAAGGCTCGCCAGTGCTTCCGGCGTTCTGCGCAGCACATAGACTGGTTTTCCACGCCACTCGACAGTAACCATCTGCCCGGGTTCAAGCTTGGAGATGCTCACCTCAACCGGCGCACCTGCCGCCTTGGCTTTTGCACTGGGGTTCCACGAACCCACAAAAGGAACGGCTGCACCAACAACACCAGCAGCACCTACAACAGACGTTAACGCGGTTAATACGCGGCGACGCCCTTCATTCACACCGTCATTACTCACGACGTTTCTCTCCCCTTAAGGCTCATGAAGGCCAATAAATTTCGTTTATTGCTGAAGCTTGAATCTCTTTTGGAGCAGGCTTAAATACAACACCGTGCTGGCGTGTGAAAGGCATGCACCATTTTCTGGTAGCTCCATATTCAATGTTCTTTATTATAGATGGAGCCTGGCGCAAACTCAGAGAACTGCTGAAATGCTTATTGAGCTACTACTAGCAAACCCGCAAGCAAATACCATTTAGCAGAAAAGCGCCCCCAAAAAAAGTGGCGATATGGTAATGAAAATCACCTAAATTAACAAGACGAAGGGGGATTTTGCGCCGTTACAGCTAAATGTACAAGCCATATAAAAACGCCCAAACCATCGAGGGCCTGGGCGCGTTCCATAACAAAACACAATAGAAATATTCGTGTTGTACCAGTATTAACGTTTTGAGAATTGTGGCTTCTTACGTGCCTTACGCAAGCCAACTTTCTTACGTTCAACCTCACGAGCATCGCGGGTTACGTAACCTGCTGCACGCAAGGTGGGACGATTACCTTCATCGTAAGCCATCAAAGCTCGAGTAAGGCCATGACGAATCGCTCCAGCTTGACCGAAACTACCACCACCCTTAACAGTCACTTTAACGTCGAATTTCTCAGCGTTATCAGTGGCTTCAAGAGGCTGGCGCACAATCATTCGGGCCACTTCTCGGCCGAAGTATTCGTCTAAAGGGCGGTTATTAACAGTAATAACGCCGCTGCCGCTGGTGATGAAAACACGCGCGGTCGAGGTTTTACGTCGACCCGTACCGTAATATTGTTCAGCTGCCATTGTTAGCTCCTAATTATATGTTGAGTTCTTGAGGCTGCTGGGCGGCATGAGGGTGCGCATCGCCGGCATAAACCTTGAGTTTTTTAAACATTGCACGACCGAGAGGGCCTTTCGGCAACATGCCTTTCACGGCAGTCTCAATGGTGCGTTCAGGAGCTTTGGCAATCAACTTCTCGAAGCTGATAGATTTTAGGCCACCGATATAACCGGTGTGGTGGTGGTACATCTTGTCTGATGCTTTCTTGCCAGTAACGTGAACTTTCTCAGCGTTGACTACAACAATGTAATCACCGGTGTCCACGTGCGGCGTGTACTCTGGCTTGTGCTTACCGCGCAAGCGGTGAGCAATCTCTGCAGCCATACGACCGAGAGTTTTGCCATCAGCATCTACGATGTACCAGTCGCGTTTAACTGTTTCAGGTTTGGCACTAATAGTCTTCATGTTATTTGCCTTACGAAGGTACGGATTCTAAAAGGGAAAAATTAAAAATACTTGCGCTGAGCCAGGAGCCCTAGCGAAAGGAGCGCGGATTCTACAGAATCACTGCTCAAGATTCAAGCAGCACGTTCAAGTAAGCTGTTACTCAAGCTCGGTGGGCCCTGGCCAGATATTCCGTGCTCTGCATTTCCTGCACGCGGCTTTGAGTGCGCTGAAATTCAAAGCTCAACCTTCCGCTGGAGTAGAGTTCAAGTATCGGAGCTTGCGCTGAAAGGATTAACTTCACATTGCGATCGTAGAATTCGTCCACCATATTGATAAACCTCCTGGCCTGGTCGTCGTTATGCTCAGTGAATAGCGGAACGTTTTCGACTATCACTGCATGAAATTCACGCGCAAGCTCAATGTAATCATTCTGAGAGCGAGGGCCATCGCAAAGATGCCTAAACTCAAACCACGCCACGTCGTCGGCGATGCGCTCGGCTTGCATCATGCGCCCCTCAATTTCGATCTCAACTGACTGTTGTGAAAAATGCTTTTCCGGCGCCAGCTTTGCAAAACACTGCTCAATTAGCTGGTGCGCACTCGCGTCTGAAGAGAGGTAATATAACTCTGCCTGCTCCAAAGTGCGCAAGCGGTAGTCCTTGCCACCATCCACGTTCAGCACCTCAGTGTGCTGCTGAAGCAGGGCTATCGCCGGCAAAAATCGCGCCCGCTGAAGGCCATTTTCATACAAGCCCGGGGGGGCGATATTAGACGTAGCCACCAGTACCACTCCCCGCTTAAACAGCTGCTCCAGCAAGCCCGCAAGTATCATTGCGTCCGTAATATCCACCACAAAGAACTCATCAAAACAAAGTACCCGCGCCTCTTTGGCGAGTTTGGCAGCCACCAGCTTGAGGGGGTCTCTCTCCGCGTTTAAGAGGCTGAGCTCTTTATGCACTCGGCGCATAAAACGATGAAAGTGGGTGCGCATCTTGTGCTCAAAGGGCAGGCTGTCATAAAAAATATCCATCAGGTAGGTTTTACCTCGGCCCACACCTCCCCACATATAAAGGCCGCGAACTTCAGCAGGCGTGATAAACAAACCACGCGCGCGCCGCCAGAAGTCGCTGCCAGTAGCCCAATCGGACTGATCGTGACTGTCAATAAGTGTGTCGTATAGCGCCTGAAGCCTCTCGACGGCCTGCTGTTGCGCGGGGTCTTTGCTGAACCCGGAAGTAACCAAGTCTGCCTGATATCGGTTTAGGGGAGTTTCCAACATGGATTTTTTCGCAAATAAAAAACTGCTACTCTACCTTAATTAGCGGGGCAGTCACCAAAGTCCGCCTAAAATAGCCTTAACAGCGAAAATCTATGAATCCATTTCAAATCTTGCTCACCATTCTGGTGTATTATTAAGTAGTGGCGGCAGATACAACATTTGAGCTTTGCCGCATAAAAACTTTTGGAGGTAAGCCTTGTTTTCGCTAGAAATTCTTGTTGCAGTCGGCGCTGTTGCCGCCATTATTGGTGCGCTAATTGGCGCCATCGCAAGTCGTCGGCTGGTGCCACCCGAGCAGCAAAAAGAATTAGAACAAAGCTTGCAACTCACTCGCCAGGAACTGAACAAATACCAGCAGGATGTTGCTCACCATTTTGCAGAAACATCCAGGCTGGTGAATAACCTCACTCAAAACTATAAAGACGTTCACGAACACCTCGCTAAAGGCGCCGTGCAGCTCACCAACGCAGAAATCAGCAAGAGCTTCATAAGCGGCGGTGACACTGCGCTGGGTATTGAGGTCGGCGAGGCTATTAACGAGGTTCAACCAGAGCCTCCTCGCGACTGGGCGCCCAAAACCCCCGGAGAGGCGGGCATGCTTAGCGAAGAATACGGCCTCTCAGACGAGAAAACAGAAGATATTCTCGACGAGTCTTTCCCCAAAGCCCAAAGCAAAGCGATATAAACTTTCACTGCATAGCAGCAGGACTTAAGGATGGAAACCCTCTACAGAGCGCTGGTGTATGTACGTTGGCCGGTGGTGCTTGGGCTGGTGTTCGCACTTGCGGCCCTGGTGCTGTTTCCCGATCTGCGAAGCAGCAGTATTAGAGCGATAACCAGCGACCAGAGCATTTCCTCTCTTTCTCCCTCTGAGCAAGACTGGAGCGGCCCTGTCTCCTACGCACGAGCGGTGGCCAGAGCCGCGCCATCGGTAGTAAATATTTATACCCGCAAAGAAGTTACCGTACGCCGCAACCCCCTGCTCGACGACCCCCTCTTTCGCCTGTTTTTCAACACTTCTGACATACCTCGCCAAAAACGCATGCAGTCTTCACGGGGGTCCGGTGTAATTGTCAGCAAGCAAGGCTACATTCTTACCAACAACCACGTAATACGCGGCGTTGATGAGATAGTCGTTGCATTGGCCGACGGCCGCGAAGCTCACGCAACACTTAAAGGTGTGAACAGTGAAAGCGACCTGGCTGTACTTCATATTGAGCTGGATGACTTGTCGCCTATCCCCATCGGTTCTCCCGATAACGCAATGGTGGGAGATGTGGTGCTCGCCATCGGTAACTCCTTTGGCATGGGCCAAAGTGTCACGCAGGGTATTATCAGTGCAACGCGTCGTCGCGGCTTTAATATTGCTGCGTACGAAAATTTCATACAGACCGACGCCGCAATAAACCCCGGCAATTCTGGCGGCGCACTGATTGATGCTCATGGCAACCTGCTGGGCATAAACGTGGCATTGCTAGACCAAAGCGGCTCTGCCGCCGGCATAGGGTTCGCCATCCCGGTAGACACCGCCATTCAAACCTTAAACGATATTGTTGAATTTGGCCGGGTAGTGCGCGGCTGGCTGGGCGTAGAAGCTCAGCGCCTGTCTCCACAACTGGCTCAGTCTTTTAATCTCCGCTCCACCAACGGCGTATTAGTTACCCACGTTTACGCTGACGGTCCAGCGGCAAAAGCAGGCTTGCGCCCCGGCGATATAATCACACGCATCAACAGCCAGATGGTGGGCGATGGGCGATGGGGACGGCAAGAAATTGGCGAATCTCGTCCCGGAGACACAGTCTCCATCGAGATTATGCGTCGGGGCAAAGTACAAACTGTTGAGGCCGTTCTCGGCTCAGAACCCATCACCAGCTAGCATACGCAGTAGGCCAGGCTGGCAAATACGTTACTTACTGCTAATCGCTACAGCTATTTTTGGTATAAGCTAAAAACAACGCCAAAAACTTGCTCAAATACTAAAACTATTACATGCACGCACTCAAACCCTTGCTCAAACACTGGCTGCATATGCAATGCCAGATGATTCATGACTGCTCTCTCGGCCTGCTGGTGCAATCTGAATCAGAAAAAAGCGCAAAAGTGCTCGCGCTCTGGCCTGAATCTGCAGCAACAGACAATACCGCAGTGCAAACAGCGCGGGATGTTATTGAAAAAAGACGCATGCAGATGTGCAAAACCCAAGATGGAACAGTGTATCTCGCGTATCCGATTAAAATTCGCGATCATTTTTGGGGGGTTCTGGTAATTCACCTCAGCCGCTACGACAGCACCACCATGAAAGCCGTCATCAAGTTGCTGGATTGGGGGCTAACCTGGCTGCAGTTTATTCTTTTTGAATACGATACTTACATTCAACGCGCTCTCGAAGACAGCAAAGCTCACTCATCCCTTGCCACTGTAGAAAGCAATAACAGCCCAACACAAGAACTGAACCTGCTCTCTACGGCGCTACGTGAGAAATCTCTGGATGAAAGTACAATTGCTATCGCTAACTTCCTCGCTTCTCACTTTAACCTCGACCGCGTAAGTATTAGCCTGACCAAAGGCAACGAGCTCCCTCTTTATGCCGTCTCTTTTTCGGCCAATTTTGATGAACGTACCTTGCCGATGCAAAACATTCAAAACGCGATGCAAGAGGCACTAACACAAAAAAAAGATATTCACCTGAGCAAAAACGATAAAGCCGAAAACGACAACGCGACAATACTGAGAAACCATCAAATATTATTAGATAGCCACCAGTTAAAAAGCTGCCACAGTCTTGTGCTGACCACTGAAGGAAACCTAGTAGGTGTCATTACAATAGAAAACGCAAAAGTAGATAATTTAAATACCGCTACCAGTACATTTATTGAAAAAAGCAAAAAACCGCTAGCAAGTATATTCCAGCTAAAAAAAGAAAGTCAGCAGAGCATAAGGAGCATACTTCGCAGAAAACTCGCCAAGGCAAGCGAGCGTATTTTTGGCACCCAACACCCAATAGAAAAAGTATTTTTCGCCTGCTGCGCGATTTTTATCGTCCTGCTGTTTATACCGGGTGATTTTTATGTTTCCAACAACGCCACCGTTGAAAGCACCAATAAACATCTTTTGGTTTCTCCCTATGAAGGTTTCTTAGGCGCCATTCATGCCAGACCCGGCGACACCGTTAAACAAGATCAACTGCTGGCAAAATTGAAGGATGAAGAGCTGAACCTGGAGCGACGAAAGCTTTCCAGCCAGCTGCAACAATACCGACTGGAATACGACAATGCTCTCGCCAATGGAAACCGCGCACAAGCTGCAATTCTCAATGCACAAGTCGAACAAAGTAAAATATCTTTGCGATTGGTGGAGCAAAAGCTGGAACGCGTTCACTTAAAGTCCCCCATCTCGGGGATTATTGTTTCGGAAGATATAAGCCAGTCCCTGGGGGCCCCGGTACAACAAGGGGATATTTTGTTTGAGATCGCAGACAGCTCCGCCTATCAAATTTCTCTTTATGTAGACGAACGAAATATCGACTTCCTGAAGGCACAGCAAACTGGCCTGTTAAACTTAAAAAGTTTACCTGGAGAAAAACTCGAAATTAGAATCGAGCGCATCACACCATTAAGCGAAGTAAGAAATGGAAGAAACTATTTCCAGGTGTTTGCGAACCTCACTGCCACACCAGACACATTGCGCCCAGGCATGTCGGGCACCGCAAAGATCTACATCAACAGGCGTGCACTCGGGTGGATATGGTTCCATGACATTTGGCACTGGTTGCGCTTAGCGTTGTGGATATAGGAGCGGCACGTGCCTGGTAACTCGAACTTATGGCAACAACTGGTAATAATGAAACCCTCCTTGCCTCGCCATGTGGAGATTCAGCCACGCCATTACAATGGCGAGTTATGGTACATACTGGAAGACAAAGCCAACAGCCGCTTTCATCGCTTTAACACCCTCGCCTATCAGTTGCTGGGCTTTATGAACGGCAACAACAACCTTGAACAGATTCTTGGCAGCGCCTCTCAGGCAGCACTGAATCAAACACTTGACGACATACCCACACAAGAAGACTTAATTGACCTGCTGCAATACCTTTACGTGGCAGACCTAATGATTTGCGATTTCCCCCCGCAAGCCTCCAAATTATTTGAACGCAGGCAACAAAAACAACAGCAGTTCTGGCACCAGTTGATTAAAAGCCCTTACGCCTGGAAAGTTACTCTATTTAATCCCAACCGTTTTTTGCAAGCACTCAAGCCCCTTGCTCTGCTGCTCGCCTCTCCATTTATGGCTATAGTGTGGTTGCTTGCTGTGGCTTACGCCCTATTTCTGGCTGCCAGCAACTGGTCGGAGATTTCCGCTACTCAGCTTACCGACATTCTTTCACCACAAAATCTATTTTTACTCTGGCTAACCTACCCGGTGCTTAAGGCCTTTCATGAACTGGGCCACGGGCTATTCACTACGGTATGGGGAGGCCATGTTCATGAATTCGGTGTAGTTGTGATTTTAGGCACGCCCTTTCCCTACGTAGACGCTACAGCCGCAACGGGATTTTCCAGCAAAAAACAGCGTTTAATGGTGGGCTGCGCAGGTATGGCGGTGGAGTTATTTTTCGCTGCAATCGCGCTCATATTGTGGCTGCAAGCTGAGGACGGTGTCTATCGGAGCATATTGTTTAACATAATACTCATAGGGAGTATTTCCACACTGTTTTTCAACGGCAACCCTTTAATGCGCTTTGATGGCTACCACATTCTCTGCGATGCTGCCGAGCAACCTAACCTGGCGGCGCGCTCCATTCATCAAATTCGCTACTTCACCAAGCGTTACCTCTACGGCTTAAAAGACAGCTACCCTGTTACCCAATCCTGGAAAGAAGGTTTTGGCCTGGGTGCCTATGGCATTGCTGCATTCGTCTATCGTTTATTTATCTTGTTGAGCATCGTTTTAATTATTGCTCGCAACTTCCCTATGTTGGGGCTGATGTTTTTAGTGTGGATGGCAATATTTCAATTCGCGTTGCCCTTAGGTAAATATTTAATGTATTTATTAGCCAGCGACGAGCTGGCCAAACGCCGCAAGCGCGCAATCGCAATTTCTTTTTTTAGCTTCGTTTTGGTTGTGCTTGCAGCGCTGTACGTACCCATACCTCACCGCACATTTGCAGAAGGCGTTGTCTGGCTACCGGAATCCTCTCGCATTCGCGCGCTCGCCTCAGGCACGGTTGAAAAAAGCACGGTTAAAAACGGCGGCGAAGTTAGCGATGGCGATCCACTATTATTCCTATCCAACATAGACACCACTGCCCAGCTCTTGGAGAAACAGGCCATTCTCAAAGAGTACAAATCCCGTTACGAGCAAGCCTGGTCTCTTGATCGCTCTCAAATACAGTTATTTGAACAGGATATTGCCGCTATTGAGCTGGAAATTAGCTATCTGCAAGAACAGGTAAATAATCTCATTGTGCGCAGCCCTTCATCCGGCCGGTTCAAACAACTGGAAAACCACCAGCTGGAAGGCAGCTTTATAAAAGAGGGAGACACCATTGGCCTGCTGCTGAACGAGAATCCACCCCATATACGCGCCGTGCTAAAACAGGAAGAAATTGGCTTTCTACGATCAAACTTAACAGACATTCAGTTTCGCCTTGCCAGCCAGCCGCAACGCAGTTTTACCGGACAGATTAGCCACCAAGTACCTGGTGGCACTTATACCCTGCCCAGCCAAGCTTTAGGTACAAGCGGTGGAGGGCGCATACAAATAGACGGGAAAGAACAGAATTACACTCGCACCACGGAGCGGGTTTTTATAATAGATATTGAATCCATACAACAATTAGACGCTCAACAATTTGGACACAAGGTGTATGTGAGCTTCAGCCACAAACCAGAGTCACTTGCCGCAAAAATAAAACGCCTTATACAGCAGCTTGTAATCAATATTATGAGACAAGGTGAACAGCCGGGGCTTAATATTTGAGAATAGCGCTGCAAACTTCCCATTTCTCTGTAATAATTCGCGCGACATAATAAAGGGCGCTTAGCTTAGGCGTGAAACGCACCATTAGCTGGCAGCAGGCAAGAGCGAACAATTGCCCTCTGTGCGGCCACGTAATTTGTGATCTATAGTTGATGTGGATGTTTACCGAGAATTTACAATAATACACATGCTTAAAACTCTGGGTGTAGCGCTTGCTGTTTTACCAATCTGTGTGGCTGTTCAAGCAGGCGACCCCGTTGAACTAAACTGCAGAATTGAACCTCACGTAAGAGTTGATGTGAGTAGTTCCGCAGAGGGCGTTGTCAGCGAAGTAATGGTCAGCAAGAATGCTTCCGTAGAAGTCGGCCAGGTACTCGCCAAACTTGAAGCCAGCCTCGAGGCGGCAACAGTAGATCTGCGCCAGCTTCAGGCCGAGCTTGAAAGTGATGTTGACGCACAAGAACTCGCCTACGAGTTCGCCACTCGCAACCTAAAGCGAGTAAAAGGCCTCTACGACAAAAAAGCAGCATCCTTTGCCGAGCTGGACAAATCCAAAACCGAGCACGAGCTTGCAGCTCAGCAACTGCAGCAGGCTAAAGACCGGCAGCGACAGGCAGTAATGGAGTATAAGCGCGCGCAAGCCGACCTGGAGCGCAGAACAGTGTTAAGCCCCATCGAAGGAGTAGTGACGGAGCGCTACAAAGAACCCGGCGAACACATTTACTTCGAACCCATTGTGCAGATAGCGCAGCTCGACCCGCTCAAGGTGGAAGTCTTTGCTCCTGCTCACTTGTACGGCAAGATCAAAATCGGCATGAACGCGGTGGTAACACCTGAACTGCTGATCGTTCGTAAACATTACAATGCCCGCGTCGAAGAAGTGGATAAAGTCATCGACGCACCCAGCAACACCTTCGGAATCAACCTTTCAATCCCCAATCCTCGCCTGGACCTGCCCAGCGGTCTCAAATGTAAGGTCGCTTTCCCCGATGTGGCCAGTCAAACCGGTCTTTTAGATAACTAACTCGAGCTAACAGCAGTTTATCCAGAACCTTTTGCGATAATGGGTGGAAACGCATGGAAGCTTGTTGAAATATGCGCAACAATTAAAAGTGAGTTAATTTCTAATACTTTTGTCACAGTTTTGGCAAAACCTGGAGTAGAAAATGCCGACAGAACGCATTAGCATCTAGCGGCAGTCTATAAAACCGGTTATTGCATGGAGCAATACATTCAGCCTTATTGAAGAGTTTGCTTAATGCGCCTCAAAAAACCAGTGCCACACACCAAAAAACGACGCATCGTCGCCGAGCCCCTGGAGGCCAGGCTGTTGTTCTCCGCCACGGCAGATATGGTGCTGCTGGACGATGGTTTGTCGGATGTGGACGACCTGGTTACACAGGCCGAGAGCATCGACCTGCTGGACGCCTTCGATATTCCTCTAATCTCCGAAGTTGAAGACTCTCAAGACACTTATCTAGATGAAGCCCCCCTAACCAGCCCAGAGCGGCAAGAATTTGATGGCGAGCTTATTTTCGTTGATAGCAGTGTGGAAGATAAAGACGCGCTCATTGAAGAAATAAAAAGCAATTCAGACAGCGAATTTCAGGTGTTCACGCTGGATGCCAATGGAAACGGACTAGAGCAAATCTCTCTGTTTCTGGCCCAGTATGCTGGAGTTAAAAGCGTACACCTGCTTTCACACGGCGATGATGCCAAGCTTAAACTCGGCACAGTGTGGCTTAATAACGACAATATTGAACAACACAGCGAGCAAATGGAGCAGTGGCAAGCTGCGCTGAGTGACAATGCAGACTTGCTCATATATGGCTGTGATTTAGCCGCAAACGACAATGGCCTAGAACTGATGGAGCAAATTGCTCAGGCCACGCTAGCCGACGTAGCCGCGAGTAACGATGCAACCGGAAATAGTGAGTTCGGTGGTGACTGGAAGCTGGAAAGTGAAGTTGGTGAGATAGATACAAAAGCCCTATTCGCACCAAGCTGGCACGGAGTACTCGGTGCAATAACCGCCAACAACGACGCCGCAGATTATTGGCATGGAAAAGTTATCACCGGCAATGTATTAACGGGGGATGGCGGCACAGGCATCTTCGCAGACTCCGTTGTTTCTGCACCAGCAGAGATAACCAACGTAAATTACAACGGAGTGGACCACAACACCTTTGTCAGCGATGAACTTACCATTAACGCCTATAACGGCACACTGGTAATGGATAGAGACGGCAGTTTCACTTTCACTTCCAATGGCGTCAGCGAAAGCGCTGAGTACGGAAACTGGGAAGACAGCTATGTTCTCTATGGTTACGCCGATGGTGATGACCATACGGCTTTCCTTTCATCAGACCTGGACCTGGGCAATGCGACGGTTACCGTTAACCAGAGCAGTGCAGGCCTTGGAAATAGTGAATCAGGTAGCAACGAGCTCGATAATTCAGAAGTTATTGTTATAGATCTTGGCGCAGACTACACACGTGCAGACATTGCTTTAAACAGCTTCGGCAACGGTGAGGACCTCGACTACACCTTGTTTGCTTCAGACTTTAGTGAGGTGGATACGGGTAGCCTAAGCGGGGACGCAGATGGCAATGTTAGCGCAACTGTCTACGATAACCCACTGCTGGGATATGACAGCTTTAGATATATTTCCATTGAACCCGAAGACAAACTAATAGGTACCGACGCCTCGCTGTATATAGAGGAAGTCAGTGCTTACCACCACGACCCGGACGATGCCAGTTTCGTAACCACCGAGCTGTTTACTTACACCGTTGACGATAATGATGCTGACAATGGCGACCTCCAAACAGCCACACTTACGCTAACTCGCAGTGACAGCAACAATGCTCCTACACTCACGTTCTCCGGTACCGAATCAGAAGGGCAAACCCTTACCGCCACACCTGCTGACAGCGATGGCACTAGCGGTAGCACCTTTAACTACCAATGGCAGCGCAGTGATAACGGAAACGATAGCTGGAGCAATATCGCTGGTGCAAACAGCGCTGACTACTTACTAACAGCAGCCGACGGAGGCAAGTATGTAAGGGCAAATGTAAGTTTCACTGACGATGGAGGTAATACAGAAAATGTTTACTCAGCAGCATCGGGATACATAAACAGCTTAGCCTCCATATCCATAAGTGGCACTACCAATAAGGATTCAACCCTCAGTGCAAGTGTCAGCGATGCTGACGGAATTTCCGGCGGAATTTCATACCAATGGGAGCGCAGTGCCGACGGCTTAGGCTCATGGACAAGCATTGGCAGCAATCAAAACTACACCCTCTCAGCCAGTGATGTGGATCAATACGTTCGCGTATCAGCCAGCTACACCGATGACGCAGGCACCGCAGAAACTCCTGTTTCAGCCACGACCATACAAATATCAGATGTACCCGTCGCCACTGATGACACAGCCAGCTTTTATGTGGGCGAAACACTCTCTGGCAACGTGATTACCGGAGAGGGTGGAACGGGTATTAATGCTGATACGCCGGGCACGGGCTCTGCTACGCTGTCACAGATTGAGTACGATAGTGTTACATATAGCAACTGGGTGAACGGCGAGCTGAGTATCGACACCACCAACGGTACCATTAGCTTCAACCAAGACGGCTCATATACCTATTCACCCACATTAGTGGGGGTTGGTGGTGATTTTGAGTGGGATGAACTCAACTACACCATTTATGGTTTCAGCATGGGGATAGTCTATGATACAGGCTCCCTTAATCTCGGAAATGCCGACGCCCTGCCCTTTGGAGATCCAAATAACACCTTGCCAGAGCTCTATGCTAGCTCGTCAGGCTTGGGTATACGCTATTCCGATGGCAATGATCATATTGGCGATAACGGCATTGATAGCGATGTCGATGCAATCAACGCAGAGACCGAGGCCGTCGCCATCGATTTCGGTGCCGATGCAAGGATATTTCAGACAACACTCACAAACTTCGGCAGTTCAGAAACGCTTGTCTGGACCGCCTACGACTCATTAGGGGCCTCGGTTCAGTCCGGCACATTTACTGGCTCTCTAGATGGCAGTAACTCCAGAGTATATTCTACCCACACGGTTGAAGTAAGTGGCGATTTTCAATACCTAGTATTTACCGGAGATACGAGTAACGCAGTTGATGACGATTTTCGTATTTACTCAATTACCGTTTTAGATAACAGCCCCGCAAACCTTGATTTTGATTACACCCTTACCGACGCGGATGGCGATTCGGATATCGGTCGTTTAAGTTTCACTTATACCGATGATAACAATAACCCCACGCCAGGCTCCCTCACAATTTCCGGCACTACCAATGAGGGAAACACACTAAGCTCTGCAGGCCCAACGGACACGGATGGCATTTCCGGCACAGTAAGCTACCAGTGGCAACGAAGTAACGACGGCATTAAAAATTGGTCAGATATTGGCGGAGAAACCAACTCCACCCACGTTATTGCCGGTTCTGACGACGGCAAGTATCTGAGGCTGGTAGCAAGCTATGTGGACGACCAGGGAACACATGAATCTATCGAATCAGATGTTGCCGGGCCTGCCACCGCTACCAACGATGCACCAAGCCTTGGAAACTCCAGTTTTACAGTTGATGAAGGCCTATCATTAGTCATCACCAACGCTCACATTTCTGCCACCGACCCGGATGACAACAGTGACGACCTGTCGTTTACCGTCTCCAATATTACGAACGGTGAATTTCAGCTAGTCAGTGACGACACGACAAAAACGACATTTACGCTAGGCCAAATAAATGCCGGAGAAATCAAATTTGTTCATGACGGCTCAGAAGCATCATCAGGAACATTCGATATCACTGTTGCAGATCAGGCTGGCCTGAATGATCCTGCGACTAGCCAGGTTATTACCGTCAATGCTACCGACGATACGCCAAGCTTAACCACTAACAGTTTGACCGTGAACGAAGGCCAATCGGTGGTGTTGGACGGTTTGGATTTTGCCGCAACGGATTCCGATAACAGTGATCCGACCCTGATCTTTACGGTCTCCTCGGTCACTAACGGTTCGTTCCAGTTGGTCAGTGATGATTCCGTGGTGACCAGCTTTACTCAACAACAAGTCACCGACGGTGATATTAAGTTTGTGCACAACGGCACTGAGAGTGCGCCCAGTTATTCTGT
>FXAI01000025.1 GCA_900177435.1 Alteromonadaceae bacterium Bs31 | reverse complement strand
AAAGCCCGCATCCATGAGCTCGTCTGCCAGCCAATACCAATTGAAGGTTGACTCAATAGCAACCGCTTTTAACCGTTTCTTATATCGCGATAGCGCTTTAATAACCAATTCAGAATTGTTGTCGACTTTAACTTCTTTTAACCGCTTATCTTCTTCATTAATGACACAAATAACAGAATTGTTTGAATGTAAATCGATTCCACAATAAAGTGACATAGCAGCCTCCAATGAGTTGTTTTGGTCGACAATCATTGTACTCCTCGCTACCACTACGGTGGTGGGGCGAGGCTGCCTTATGTTTATCAGGCCTTACATTTGACATCAGGGTATCCAGCACTCGTCAAACGACCGCAATGGGCCGGTAGGCGCGATACCCCCTGAAGAACCATTCTCATAACCCACCTCAAACAAGGGTTATATCATGTTACATTCCGATCACTTTGTAAAACGTAGCGAGCCTTGGAATAAGGGCAAACTTGTCGGTCAAAAACCACCCCTAAAGCTACCGGAGATTTGGGCGATTAGGATCAGGCTACAACTCGCAAAACATTTCAGGGACCTTGCCCTCTTCAACCTCGCGATAGATAGCACGTTGAGGAGCTGCGACCGGGTAAAACTCAGAGTCAAAGATGTTACCAATGGCGCCGTAATCCTCAAGCGAATTCTGATACTGCAACAGAAGACGGCTAAACCGGTTCACGTTGAAATCACTCAACAAACCAGAGGCGCCCTATCTCAATGGATTAAGTACCGGTCGCTTGGTTACGTAGGCTTTCTGTTCCCGAACAGACTCAATTGTTGTGATCAAATATTTGCACATTTTTCCTCTTTCTAGGCATGTAATAATTTTCTAATAGGTTTCTATTCACCTGGCAATTAAATAAGTGACCCTTACTTATTTAATTGCCACCCTTAAAACACTGGCGCAACTGTGCGAAGTGGCTTGTGTTTAAAGGGCTTGCGCCGAGCATTGTTCGGCGCAAGCCCTTCACATAAAGCATCGCCGGGTTAATAATAAGTTTCGTTAAGGTGAATACCTTGCTAAACATGAATTTAAATAGTTTATTTTTGTAAGGTTTTTGACCGCGGAAGTGTTGAGTGAGCGCAGGCATGTAAAGTTGCAAAACCGCTCGGGCGCATTTTAAAACGATTATAGGTGTGTTTGGACGCCAGCCTGAGAGAGAGAAAATAATTTTGGCAATAGCTCCACGGCGTGAGCGCTTCACTGCGTTTAAATTAACGGTAGCATAGGGCCATTTTTCCTGCCAAAACTCTCTCTGCTTAGTGTTTATCTTGCCACCGAGTTTAATTCAGCGTTGTTGTTATTGAGCCCCGGAACGCGTCATATCCACTCGTTGCTACAGTCTTCAACAATTCGCTCCCGCTGGCAGAAGCTTATATAATCCCGCCCTATGTTAGCTCGTAAGCCGTTCTCAGCTATGCATTCTCGCTACAAAAAAATAATAATTTCTATGGAGATAAGTCATGTTAAAACAAGGCAATACGGCAATTAGCTTGGCGTTTTTAATTAGCCTACTGTGTTTTGTCACTGAATTCAGTCACGCGGAATTCCCAAATCAAACCTATTCTTCCAACGTATTAAATAGCCCCACTCACAGTGGTTATTTGAAAGGAAGCACCGGCACGGGCTTTCAGAATCAACCTCATGCCCATGGCGGTTATGTGGTTGTCGCTGGAAATGGTACGCATATGTTTGTGGATATTAGCGACCCGTTTAACCCAAGGGTATTGCAGGTAGTGAAAAGCCCCTACCGCACGGAAGATATTAACAACCAACACTCTCAAGAACAGGAAGGCCACACCGTTTCTTTCGCCAAGTACCCTAGCGGTCGGGAATACATGGTTACGATAGGGGGTAAAGGCATAGATATCTGGGATGTAACAAATATAGGATCAGGCGGCGTCTCGCATGTAGTCAACCAGGATTTACCCGGCATTAACTATGGCGATGTTGACAATGCCGTATGGGGGGTGGCCTGGCAGGGCGACACCATTTACATTGGCGCCACTAATAACGGCATGTACATTATTGATGCCGTCGATCCTACAGATTTAAAAGATGCGGTCTCACCCAATTCCCCGAAGTCCTTTCAGTCTATCCCAACAAGTAACTGGAACAATATTAAAGTGGGGCCGGTTTTTCCTATTGGCAATATCCTGACGTTTGGTACGCCCAAGGATAATAGTGGCGTCGTCACGTTGGATATCAGCCAGCGAGGCCGGCCAGTTACTCTGGATACTACCAGCTGTGCAAGCTCGTCTTATATAGTCTGGTTTTATGGGCGCTGGATGGTTTGTGAAGAGCAGTTGGCGATTTATGACGTGACCACCGACCCAAGCAATATTAATCACATAGGCACCTTTGGTGGGCCAGCCAGCGAATACCTGAGCTTTGGCGATGACAAAATGTATCTCGGCGCTTTGCGCCCCAACGGCGGTGTTTACAAATACGATATCAGTAATATTTCCAGCCCAACACGGCTCAGTAAAATCAGCAACCCGTCGACAAGCAGCACTGAAGACGATCAGTTTTCCGTGCCGATTGGCAATCTTATTTTCATCTCCGATGACGAACATGATCGCGGCTCTTTTCTCGCTGTTCACGATACCGCGCGCGATACCGCACCGCCACGTTTGATGTACGCCAATCCAGTGAACAACAGCAGTAATGTGCCGGTAACAACTCGCTTCGGGCTATCTTTTAGTGATCAGATCGATCTCACCACTGTCGATACGTCCACACTCATTTTACGCGAAGAAGGGCGCTCAGAATCTTTACCGGGTTATTACGGTATAAATCACACGCTGGTCCACTTTGCTCCCGCCAGCCCGCTAAAAGCGGACACCAATTATGAATTAGTGTTGCCGCTAGGCGGAATAAAAGATTTGGTTGGCAACGGCCTGAACCAAGAAACTGTTATTCGCTTTAGCACAGGAGAAGCGGGCACAAACCCAGACCCGGATCCCCAGCCAGGAACAAACATACTGGAAGCTGAAGACGCTTCAATCAGCAATGGTGCGACGATAGCGACCAACAACACCGGGTATAATGGCACTGGCTTTGTCGATTACCCTGATAGTGGCGGGCAGGTGGAATTTGCCCTAAACGACATAACTGCGGGCAGTTACACCATTAGTATGCGCTATTCTAATGGCAGCGGTAGCGCCCGTGTGCTGCAAGTTCGAGCGAACAACGGCGCCAACCAAACCATTAGTTTTCCATCAACTGGCACTTGGACAAGTTGGTCGACGGTGAACGTTTCCGTGCAATTGCAGGGCGGAAACAACAGCTTGGTTTTAACGGGCACTAGCACCCCCGGCCCCAATATTGACAGTGTTAGCTTTGAGGGCGGCAATGAACCAGCGCCAATGGAATGCGGCATTCAAGCGCCTCCTCCCACGGAACGCAATGAAAGCGCGACGTTTGCCAGCAGCACCCAAGATCAATCCAGTTACACTTGGGGTTTTGGTGACGGCAGCACAAATCAATCTGGCCCAAACGCGAATCACGCGTATAGCGCACCTGGCCGCTACAGCGTCACCTTAACCGTGTCCAACGGCGCCGTTACGCAGCAATGTTCTACCACACACATCGTACACAATAGGCTCACCACGCAAGCGCCGCGTTCCTCCAGTAGCATCGCCTTTGATACTCAGCGTGAGCGGATCTGGAACGTAAACCCGGATAACAATTCGGTGACAGCTGTCGATAGCCGGAGCCTGAATAAACTCTTTGAAGTGTTTGTCGATGAAGACCCTCGAAGTGTCGCTGTGGCCAACGACGGGTCGGCATGGGTCAGCCATTTCGACAGCGCTACGGTAACGGTGCTAGATAGCAGCGGCAACATTTCACAGCGCATTGATCTTCCCGAAGGGTCGCAAGCATACGGCTTAGTGCTAAGCCCCGACGGCCAACGCGCTTATGTTAGCTTGCAGGCATTGGGTCAGGTGACTGTCATTGATGTGAACTCACGTTCCATCGTGGACAGTGTCGACCTCGGTGCCGATGCGCTAGGTTTGCAAGCCAAAGCACGGGCAATGGCGATTAGCGGCGACGGACAAACGCTGTTACTCGGACGCCTGGTTTCCGGCGGCAGTTATGCTGAAGTCTATGAAATCGACACCACTATCCTCGATGTGACCCATACATTCCAGTTGGCGATTGACCCAGGCAATGGCGAACCCGAACCAGACGATACCTTCAACTCGCGCGGCCTGCCCAATTACCTGAATGGCATAAGCATTTCGCCTGACGGACAGCTGGCTTGGGTCGCAGCCAAGAAAGATAATATTCAGCGCGGCGAAGCCTTGGACGGCCGCACCCCAACGTTTGACAGCACTGTGCGAACCATTATCGCGCCAATAAACTTAGAGGGCGGTAACGAGTTAATCGATAAACGTATCGATTTTGATAATGCTGATATGGCGTTTGCCTCGGTATTCAGCCCCTTGGGAGACTTATTATTTATCGCGCTTCAGGGGACAAATGAGGTGCGGGTAGTTGACGCGAACAGTGGCGGCACCTTAGCCACCATTGCGGTAGGTAATGCTCCCCAGGGCCTCGCATTGGACCCAGCCGGACGTCTGTTCGTACATAATTTTTTATCGCGAACCGTGTCTGTGATCAACATCTCTGAACTATTGAATGGTAGCGGCGTAAGCACGCCCCTTATCAGCGAAATATCAAGCGTTGCCCAAGAATTTCTGAGCCCCCAAGTCCTGCGAGGCAAGCAGATTTTTTACAATGCCAGCAATCGCTCAATGAGCCAGGATTTCTATTTAAGTTGTGCCAGTTGTCACCTGGATGGCAGTCAGGATGGTCGTGTTTTTGACTTTACCAACCGGGGTGAAGGGCTGCGAAACACTATCAGCTTACGCGGTCGCGCCGGAACCGGCCATGGCCCTGTGCACTGGACCGGAAATTTCGACGAGATACAAGATTTTGAAAATGATATGCGAGCGCATTTCGGTGGTTTAGGCTTTATTGAAGACAGCCTTTTTAATTCGGGAACCGTCAATGAGCCTCTGGGCGATTCAAAAACCGGACTCAGTAATGAATTGGACGCGCTTGCTGCCTATGTAAGCTCCCTGGATACAGTGCCTCCAAGCCCTTATCGCACAAGCGCCGGAGGGCTTACCAGCGCAGCGCAAGCAGGCAAGGCAATTTATCAACAGCTAAACTGCGTGACTTGCCATTCGGGGCCTGAGTTTACCGATTCGGCCCTCAATGTTTTCCATGATGTGGGCACACTAACCAGTCTCTCCGGGCAACGCTTAGGGCAAAACCTGCCCGGACTCGATACACCTAGCCTAAAAGGCCTGTGGAACACCGCCCCTTATCTTCATGACGGCTCAGCCAACACACTTTACGATGTTATAGACAATGCTTCACACGGAGACGCAGCCAGCCTGAATTCAACAGAAAAAGATCAGTTGGTTGCCTACTTGTTACAGCTGGACGAAAATTCAGTAAATGCTTTGCCCTCCAGCAGTTCATCCAGCTCCAGTAGCTCGTCTAGCTCGTCTAGCTCGTCTAGCTCCTCTAGCTCCTCTAGCTCCTCTAGTAGTTCTTCCAGTTCCGGCTCAAGCACTAACAATTGTAGCGGTGTGAATGAATATCCGAATTGGACGCGCAAAGACTGGGATGGAGGTCAATTTAACCACGCCGAAGGTGGCGATCGTATGGTTTATCAAAATGTGCTTTATGAAGCGAGGTGGTATACCAATAGCACGCCAGGAAGCGATGCGTCATGGGAATCTATTGGAGCGTGCGGGAGCACAAGTAGTTCTAGTTCAAGTAGCTCTAGTTCAAGTAGCTCTAGTTCAAGTAGTTCTAGTTCAAGTAGTTCTAGCTCAAGTAGTTCTAGTTCGAATAGCTCCAGTTCAAGCACTTCGTCTAGCAGTAACTCAAGCTCTTCAAGCAGCAGTTCCAGTAGCTCAAGCTCATCGAGTAGTTCCAGTGGGAGCGTTAGCAACACAAGCGTGATAATCCAGGAGAACGAGAGCGGGTATTGTGGCGTTGACGGGTCCGTCGATAGCAACAATTTAGGTTTTACTGGCAGCGGTTTCGCCAATACAAACAACGCGAACGGCAATGGCGTGTTTTGGGCAATTAATGGCGAAGCGGGTGATTATACAATTACGTGGCGCTTCGCGAACGGGTCTACGACAAACCGAACGGGTGTATTGAGTGCGAATGGCAGTAATGTCTCCAACTCTATCAGTTTTATCGGAACGGGTTCATGGACAAGCTGGGCAAGTCAGTCCGTTACGGTAAGCCTGGAAAGTGGCCAGAAGCAGCTTCGGCTAGAAGCTAATCAAGGCTCCGGTTTGGGGAATATTGACTCAATTGAAATTACTGGGCCGAATGCAACAAGCGCTTCCTGCAGTGGCAATTAAGCAGTATAAAAGCTGCTCATTTAGGGTGTTTAATTGCAGGCAAGAATGCAATTAAACGATGCAAAAGTCCTGACCAAGGCGCGAGTCAGGACTTTTCGCTATTATTGTCGTTCTTTGAGCCGGAATGCACCGGCCTTTGACTTAATCTTCTTTCTTGTGAATCGTGAAGTTCTTGCGCCGCTCTTCGGGCGTTTGCTTTTCTAGGGCCTGTTAACACTCATTTAATCTGCTCTGCTGGAGCCTGTATTTTTAGGCTGAACGCGGATCGCCGCCCGGACCTTTTGAGGCGTTGTCTAGTGGTGCTAAACGAGCGAGAAATAACGCATCAGCATGGAAATACAGGCCCAGCCCTC
>FXAI01000010.1:1280-178270 GCA_900177435.1 Alteromonadaceae bacterium Bs31 | reverse complement strand
ATTATTAGCGGGTAGTGCAGAACATTGGTCTGGGCCGAGCTGATGCAGTGTCGCTGTCTGTTTCTGTTAATTATTCTACAGCTTGGTTATGCGTGAAGCTACAGGCTTAGCCTGCGATGATAGAAGCCTATATAATTCCTTGAATATGCTAAAAAGTGTGAAAGAAAGATGAATCGCCAAGACTATCAAAAATCAATTATCAACTCACTAACTTGGCTTTCCACTCAGGTACAAGTACACAACAGACTGAATCTTACGGACATAAACGTCCACTCTGAGAACTTCTATCGTGATCTGTTGAATTTGGCTTTTGGTTACAACTTAGTCAACATAAACATCATTGATCCCAACGCCGCCGCAATAGACCTTGGCGACGAAGGCAGCAAGTTTGCAATTCAGGTTACTTCCACATCAACACTTGCCAAGACAAGGCACACCGTTAGCAAGTTTATTGAGAACGGGTTGTATGAAAAGTACGACCGCCTAGTAATTCTGAACATAGCTTCAAAAACTACACACACGGTCTCAAATGTTGGTGATGATTCTTACAGCCTGAACACCAAAGATGATATATGGGACATTGGTAACTTGGCAGTAATGATCAATGACTTGGAACTGTCAAAGATTCAAGAAATTAGCAACTTCCTGAATCAGCAGCTGTATATGAAGCCTCCTGAAAAACTCCCACGCAATGTGGAAACCATCTTGCGGCTTATTGAGCTAATCAGTGATGAAGAACACCCTGCCGCAGGCGAAGGTTTTCTTGATGAACCGTTTCCAGATGAAAAGATCAATAAACGCTTTGCTGATCATGCAGAGTACCTAAAACAAGAATTCTTAACCCTTTATCAAGATTACGGTGCTGTTCTTGATTCGGTCGAAAAAGAATCAGACATAGGTCAGGTTAAGATCCGCCGGGTGGCACAGCACTTAAGGGTTTACAGCGACAAAGTTTTAACCGAATGTGATGGGGACCCGCAAAAGGCAGTATCACAGCTAATTGATAGCTTCGTCGGCATGTTAAATGAAAATGGCTTTGAAGCTGACACTGGTGCAGCACAGTTCTATATTGTTAAGCACTTAATCAAGTGCAACGTCTTCCCAAACAAGGAAGCAGCCAATGGCTAAATTATTCACAAAAGATGAAGACTTAATGAAGTCTGCCCCATATATTGGGTCAGAAATTTTGAAACAGTTACAAAATAGTGACGATGGTCGAATTAGCATTTTTGACCTAGCAAAGAAATTGAGCAAGACCAATAAAATAACAGCACGAAGCATCTACTATGGAATGCTTTTCTTGTATTCCTTAGGCATAGTTGAATTCGACGAACCATATTTGATAAGAAATGTTACAGATTAAAAAACACTACAGTGAACCTGAAGTTTTTGAACCAATCACTTTTAAAGATGGGTTTAATCTTATATTAGGTGAAACAACTGAAGGCAACGTCAAGACCAGCGGCGTGGGTAAATCTATGGCTGTAGAATTCATCAACTACGCCTTACTGAAACGCCACAGCGATAGCCGAGTATCACTAATACCTGAAGAAGATTTATCACGCGATACCGCTGTATGCTTAGATTTTGAGATAAACGGCTATATCATAACTACTAAGCGCGTTATAAATGATCAAGAGTGTCCAACACTCATAATAGACGGTGAAAAAAAAACTTACTCTAGGCTTAGTGATGCTAACGACCATTTAAGCACTTTACTATTCGCTGATACAGCTTATGAAAACCCACCGTCATTTAGAATGATGATGGGTCCTTTGATACGAGATGAAGGCTCTGAATTTAAGTCAATAATTAGCTGTTTTGATACTAACAAGCGAATTCCACCTGACTATACCCCTCATCTTTTTTTGCTGCATGTTGACCCCAACCCTTACAGCAAAGCAAAACGACTTTATTCTGAAATGGAAAACATTTCAAAAGCTAGAAAAAAGATGGAAGAAAACATCACCACCCTTACAAGCAAAAATGTATCGGAGTCTAAAGCCGACCTCAACGAACTAGAAAACCAAGTTCGCAGGATTCAGAAAGACATTGACAGGCTTGAAAATATTGAAGGGTTCGACACTGTAAAAGATGAAATTATAGATATTGAAAATCAGCTAGAACAGGAACGATCAAAGCAAGCTGTCTTAAAGTCAGAATTATCCAATATCAAACTTTTCCGTGGCGACAACTATATTGACGGTCAAGAAGTCGCCGACCTATACAACCAGTTCAAAGAAGGTTTAGGCGATTTAATTAAACGCGAAATTGAGGAAGTGACAACCTTCAAACAGAAAATTGACGATTTCCAAAGAAGCATAATGGAAGATAGGAAAACTTCGATAGAGCAGGAAATAAAAGTATTTGAAGAAAGTATATCTTCGCCAAACAAATTGTATGGAGAGAAAGTTTCTTTACTTGATCAAGAGGGACTACTTGTCAGCTTAAAACAAACAATAGCAATACATTCGTAAAAGATTGAAGAATTTTCTGCATTGTCATCATTCATTCAGAAACATACAGACTACGACAACGAACACAAAGCAAAAAAGCGAGATCGTGAAAGCGAAGTTTATCTACTGGAAAGCTATGTGAACAACTCGCAAGAAGTTATCGACTCGTTTGAAGGAACGATACTTGACATGCACGATTACATTTTTGGGAATAGAAGAAGTTCTTTTGAAATTGAAGTTTCTAAGCGAAAAGAAGTTTTAAAATTTGAGCTCCGTACTGACTCTGATGGTAGTCATAGCATTAACAGAGAAAAGGTTTTTTTGTACGACTTTGCGCTATTGATAAATTCTGAAACGTCGAAGCATCACCCAGGACTTTTGGTCCATGACAATATTTTCGATGTTGATCAAGATACACTAATTAAAAGCATCAACTACATTGGTGAAAATATCAACTTGTTAAATGGGAAGCAGTACATACTTACAATTAACAGCGATAAGTTCAGCGAATCAGATTTGGAGTTACTCAACATAAATCTTGGTGACTACTCACGTGCCACATTTACCAAAGAAAATAAGTTCTTGAAAATGCAATATCAGGAGCTTTCGTCATAGTGTCTATGAACTATCGCATAACAAGTTGCTCCATTTGACGCAGCGGTCTACGCTCCTTTTTGTGCATTCGCTCCGCTCATTATTGCACAAAAATCCACTACAACCGCTACGCAAATGAGCAAGGCGTTATGTTTAATATATAAACAAAGGAAGATATAAATGAAAAATATGATTGCTGTAATAATATCGCTATTATTTGTTGGTTGTACAACTTCTCCGGGGCAAAAGCAGAGTATTTCTAACCCTAATATTGAAGATGATTACAAGATAAAGAGTTCGGGGTTTATTGGGTGTTTCTATGAAAGTATCACAGTAGAAAATATTGTATATTCAGGTGCAAGCGACACAGTTTCGTGGAAAGCGATATGTAAGGATCAGTTGTTCTATTGTTCTGGAATAATAAATAAAGACGGTACGGTAACGAACTCTACGCAAATTTCATGCACAAAAGGATTATAACGGTTGGGGCTATGTAAACATAACCAGTGGGTCAACCTGAGGCCGCATGCTACGCGCTTTTTTGCAATGGCTCCGCCATTTTAACGCAAAACACCGCTCCACACGCAGCGCAGGTTACCCAAACGTTATTTCTTGTCAAGGCTTCAACCAATGGAGTAAAGCAAAATGCTTACAGAAAAGGAAAAGAAAGAACTACAACAAAAAATTCAATCAAACAAGCACGAAGTATATGTGGTCTCACTTGAAGAAATGGATGCCATTATCAAGTCTTCACCTAAAGGGAATAATCCGAGCATCAAAGCTGCTTGGCAAAAGATAAAGGGCAAAGCTGGAGCTGGTGCTAGCTACTATGCATCCGCTGATGATGCTGTAACAATGGCTAAGCTTGTAGGCGATTTAGGCGGGATAGGGGCAAGAGCATATATTAAAAATTATGGCGGTAAGCCGCATATTATTCTAAAGGGGCATGCGGGCTTAAGAACAGTACTTACTGGAACTAAATATGGAATCAAAAACCCGAAAGTAGTTTCTATGGGGCTTGGAAAAGCAGGTGCTATTACTGCTGCTAAGCAGGGCGGAATGCTTACTGTCGTACTATTATCTGCTTACCGAGTAATAGATTACTTTTTAACAGATCAGGCTACCCTAAGCCAGTTAATTGGTACGCTGGCTACAGACGTGGTAAAAGTTGGAATAGCTACTGCAGCATCGATAGGTGCGGCTATTGTGGTTGCTGGAATAACTACTGTGGCTGTTGGCCCGATAGTTGCTGTCATATTGGTCGGCGTTGGCGTATCTATGTTGTTAGAGTTTGCCGATAATAATCTAGGAATCACTGATCGCGTAATTGCAGGACTAGATGAGCTTGGATCTGATGCTGAGCAATATCTTGTTCAAAAGAAAAGAGAGGCGCTAAATTCTGCTGGAAAAACGGTTAATCACATAATTGATCAGGCGGTAGAATCCGCTCAGTCGATGGCAATAAATTGGGTTAGGCGTACGCTGCGTGAATACCTTTCTCCTTCATTGGGCGTGCGATGATGGAAAATAGAGAACAACCGTCTTTTTTTATCCGTTATTTCGGGCCATTGATTTTCGTTTTAAGCGCGTTTGGTGCCTTATTATGGTTTTTTTTTAGGGCGTTTTATCTGCTTAAACAAATTGGAACAGTTGTAGTCGTTTTTGATAAAGGCTCTTATTACGCATTGGGTGTAGGGGTTGGCCTCATGGCAATCGCTTTTGCGGGTGTGCAAGAAACTTGGCTTCAAAAACCCCTAACAAAGCGAAGTACATCCATAATAAGTAAGTTGGCTATCGCAGGTGTAGTACTAACATTTACCGTTCCCCATATCCTGCACTATGCATCAAATAGCTATCTTAAAAATAGTGGGTACTCTGTCTGCGCCGAAGCTTCACACCAATGGCTGTTTGTTCGAAATATAGTATATATTCAACCGTCTATTGAATGCAGTGCGGATATTAAAAATAAATAACAAAGCGCTGCACGCCGACGCCCAAAGCTCCGCGCCTTTTGTGTGTTTCGCTACGCTACACTTTAACACAAAAGCCACTCCACTTTGGGCGCGGCGTTAATCTCGCTTCTTGTATCAATAGGGGTCAGAGTCATCGATTTTCAGCGCCAGGCATCGAGTGGGAGCTACAGTCCCATTTATTGCTAAGCCTTATTTAGGCTCTTTGGCTCATGCCGTTTCACCTGAGGTGCTTGTACTGCGGTAAGGGCGTTATCTTGCAAGCGCCACAAGCAAGCACACTCACCCAATAAACTCGTTGCTTAGCTGTCTACGCTACAAACTCCTTTTACCCGCAGCTTGTCATGCCCAAATACCAAAGCTACAAGCTCGTTATAAGCTGCAACCAAGCTATAAACCGCAACGAAGCAATAAATGTAGTCCGCGACCGAACTTAAACCTTACACCCCTGGCCCCCAAGCGTATCCAGCTGCCGAGTTATTTCCACCAGCGGCAGCCATTTATTACCACACCAGATAGGCGCCAGCAATGTACCCGGTCGCGCCTGCGCGGAAACCCGGTGATAGCATACCTCCAGCGGCGTGCGTTGAATCAGTTCCACTGCGGCTGCTACGTATTGCTCCTGAGTAATTAAATCCAGCCGCCCGAAACGCCAGCTTCGAGCCATTGCGCTGTTTTTTACCACATGTAGCGGGTGTAGTTTAAGCCCCTGCACGCCGCAACTGAGTACTTGCTCATGTGTATGTAAATAGTCTGTTAGGGTTTCTCCTGGCAAGCCGAGAATTAAGTGGCAGCATATATTCAAGGCATATTTTTTTGCCGCTTTTACTGCTTGCTGATAGCTGTAAAAATCGTGGCCTCGGTTTATTTTTTTTAGCGTGTTGTCGTTGGCCGTTTGCAGGCCAAGTTCCAGCCATACTTCTTTGCCGTGTTGATTGAATTCATGCAAAAGCTGCAATACCGCTTCGCTCAGGCAGTCGGGCCGGGTGCCTATACAAATGCCGATAATGTCTTTTTCTTTTAGGGCTTGTTCATAGAGGTTTTTTAAATAGCCGAATTCCGCATGGGTGTTGGTGTAGCTTTGGAAATAGGCGAGGTATTTTATCTCGCGCTGTTTCAGTTCTCGTTTGCGCAGGTCTATTTGTTGCGCAATAGTAGGGCTGTGCTCCAGTGACTCGGCAAATGATTCTACGCTGCAGAAGGTACAGCCCCCGCGGCCTATGGTTCCATCCCTGTTTGGGCACGAAAAGCCGCCGTCGAGGCTGAGCTTACGAACGCGAATGCCGTATTTGAGTTTAAGGCTTTTACCCAGGGTGTTTACGTAGTGGTCCAATTGCATGGTGGTTTATAGCTGTAATAGTGGAGCGGCGCACATGGTAGCAAACACTAAAAATCATCAGTATCGAGGGGCTGGAACTTGTCTCATTAATACGGTTTTATATGATCTGGGTCGCTTAGCTGGCTCATGACTTCGGTTTCAGTCAGGTGTGGTCACCCGGCAGGCACGCCTTAAAAACCACAAGCATTTATTGCCTATTTACTGTACACTGCGCGCCCAGCATCTATGCACCTGCCCGCTTATCGTATTTTTCTCCCGTTTTGCTTGCGGAACACGCCGTTTTACGGGGTTATCCCTCCCGAGCAAGTCGTATAACGTGTAAGAGTCCATTATTAAAGAGCCCCCTATGAGTTTTGAAGACTTGGGTTTATCCCAACCTATTGCTAAAGCCGTTGCCGAACAAGGCTACACCACCCCCACGCCTGTTCAGGAAAAAGCCATCCCCGCTGTACTGGATGGGCGAGACCTGATGGCCGCAGCCCAAACCGGCACTGGTAAAACGGCGGGTTTTACCCTGCCCATCTTGCAGCAGCTGAGCAAGGGCAGCAGTGCCCAGGCGAATCAGGTGCGAGCACTTATTCTTACCCCTACCCGCGAGTTGGCGGCCCAGGTGGCAGAGAGCGTAAAAACCTACAGTAAGCATTTGCCGTACATTCGCAGCGTGGTGGTTTTTGGCGGCGTAAAAATAAACCCACAAATGATACAACTGCGACGCGGTGCCGATATTCTGGTTGCTACGCCGGGGCGCTTGTTGGATTTGTATCAGCAAAATGCGGTGAAGTTTAAACACCTGGAAGTGCTGGTACTGGATGAAGCCGATCGTATGTTGGATATGGGCTTTATTCACGACATTAAAAAAATTCTGGCGGCGCTACCCGCCAAGCGGCAGAACCTGCTGTTTTCGGCAACATTTTCTGACGAAATTCGCACCTTGGCCAAGGGGCTTATTCACAACCCGGTAGAGTTTTCTGTTACACCCCGCAATGCCACCGCAAATACTGTAGAGCAGTGGCTTTACCCCGTGGATAAAAAACGAAAGCCGGCATTGCTCAGTTACCTTATTGGTTCCAATAATTGGCAGCAGGTGTTGGTATTTACACGCACCAAGCACGGTGCAAATCGCCTCACGCGTCAATTGGAAGACAATGGTATTAAGGCCGCCGCCATTCATGGCAATAAAAGCCAGGGTGCCAGAACCCGAGCATTGTCTGAATTTAAGCAGGGAAGTATCCGCGTATTGGTGGCAACGGATATTGCTGCACGAGGCCTGGATATCGATCAATTGCCGCAAGTAGTTAATTTCGATTTGCCCAATGTGCCCGAAGATTATGTGCACCGTATTGGTCGCACGGGTAGAGCGGGTTCCAGTGGTCAGGCTGTGTCTTTGGTGAGTGCTGATGAATTTAAACAGCTCTCCGATATTGAACGGCTGACTAAAAAGCTATTGCGCCGTGAATACGCCGACGGTTTTGAACCGGTACACGAGCTGCCAGAATCCAACCTGAATACTCGCCCGCCACGGCCAAAAAAACCTAAAAAACCCAACGCACATGGCGACAACCCCGAGCACAGGGATGGCCAGCGGCCGGCGAGAAAAGGCGCGGGCCCTAAAAATGCAGACCGCAATAAAAAGCGAGGCGCCGGTGGAAATAGCGCTGGCCGCAGTAGACCGCCGCGTGATGGGGCAAAGCCCGGCGGCAGGCCTGCTAAAGCATAAGGCTTAATAGGGCGTATTTACTGGTGCAATATGCCCTGCTTTAATTGCTGTTTAGCCTGGCGCTAAGCCGCCGGTTTTATCTGTTTTGCCAGTATTACGGTTAGTATTCCACCAAGAATAATGAGCGACGAAATTATAAAGTGTAGCGATAGTAATTCGCTCGCAAATAGGGCGCCGCCAAGTGCAGCAATTACTGGAACCAGTAATTGCACAACGGCGGCTTGAACCGTAGACAGCCCCCGCATTGCCAAATACCAGATGGTGTAACCCGCACCTGAAGCAAGAGCGCCAGAAATAGCCGCCAGTAATACACCCCGCCAGGACAGGTTAATATCGGGAGTGGCCACAGCAAGCACTAAAAGCACTAGCGGCAGTGTTCGAACAAAGTTGAAAGCAGTATCTGCTAATGGCTGATTAGAATTTTTGCCAGCCAGGCTATAGAGCCCCCAAGCAAGCCCCGAAACAGCCATAAGTACGAAACCTTTCAGTGACGGTGTACTTAGCTCGGGTGAAATTAAATAAATAAAACCTACAAAAGCAAGCGCCGTTCCCAGCCACTCCAGCGGCTGCAATGTGTGCCCCTTGCATACACCCCACAAAATCATTGTTATCTGTACTGAGGTGAATAAAACCAGTGCGCCGGTACCTGTATCCAATGAAACATAGGCAAAGGAAAACGTGAGTGCATAAATAAATAACAGCGCGGAAGCTTTCCATTGGCCTCTGGCCGGGGGCTTACTGCGGGGTTTATTTAACACCAGTATAAAGCCTAGAAAGGCCGCACCAGACAGTAAGCGAATAGCGGTAAAACTTGCGGCATCCAGGCTTTGTTCACCCAGAGCCAGTCGGCAGAGAACAGAATTACCCGCAAAGGCCAGTAGTGCGAGGCAGGTGTAGATAACTGTCTTCATATAAGCACTACCAAATAAAGCCTTAATGTGTTTTTAGGCGGAGGCCCCGGCGGAAATAATTCTTATTAGAGCAATTTACAGCGAGGAGCTGGTCTGGGTAACTATTATTAAAGATAACGATTAGTGTTCATAGGGGCTCAAACTATCGATGCCAGGGAAGTACAAAGCGCTAACGATAGTTGAAAAGCCCTTTAAAGACATGGCTTTTTTGTAAAGCTGCATTTTGTTTTCATAGATGCCCTTCTGAGCCTCAAGAAAATCCTGTAGCGCTTCATGCTCCCCAGGTTCGGCCGTTTTATAGTCAACCACCCAGGTAACATTGTTGTTGTCTGTAAAGGTTCTATCAATAACCAGATTAATAAGCTTTTCGCCGCTGTACATGCTTAGGGCGTATTCGCTCTTGCTAAAGCTATAGTCATTGCTTAGTAGTGTTTTTCCGTGCTCGCTGTGTAAAACACTTAACAGCGTGGCGCGTACTTTTTCAGTGGCGCTTTTTAGCTCGGGCCTGGCTATGCCGTGCAGGCGCAGCGCAGCTTCGATGCTTAATTGCTGTTGTATTTTTTCCGCGCTCCAGTTTTGCAGGCCTTGTTGAGCCATGAGCTGTAGATAGTAGTGGATAACCGTACCGGTAATTCTGGCGGTATTGCTTTGCCATTCCAGCTTTACTGTGTTTTCTTCCGCGCCGTATTGATAATGGGGGATGTAGGCATCTAAATGGCTGGGGGTTTCTATTGTGGGCCCCTGCCAGGCGCTTTCTAATCGATGCAGGAGGCGAGGGCTGCTATCGTTGTTTTCTTCTGCTGTTTCTGTCGTGTCACTGTGGTAGCGTTTGATGTCTATCTGGATGGCCTCCCAAATAGTGGCCAGTAGTGAGGAGCTGGATGGTGCCTTAAGTTCCTGTTGGTCTTTGGGGTTTTCCTTTAAAAAAGCAGAAAGGTGTAATTGTTTTTTTGCTCGCGTGCAGGCTACATAGAGGAGCCTGCAATTTTCGTAGTCTTGCGCTTTTTTTTCTTCATAGCGCAGGTGCTCGTAAGTGGGGTGTTTGTTGCTGTCTTTTGTTTGCGTATAAGGTGCCATGAGCAATTCGTTTTCGCCTTCCGCACTTAGTCGTTCGCGCCACATTAACAAACTGCTTTCGTTGCTTCTGGCGGTGCGTTCCAGCGAAGGTAGGATTACGACGTCAAACTCCAGGCCCTTGGATTTATGTATTGTCATTATTTGCAGTTTTTCATCTGCATTGGGGTCGGGCGTGGCGTACAGTTTGGCAATGGCCTGCTCCAGTTCATCCAGGCCAGGCAGGTCTGCTGCGTATTCCCATTGTTCAAGCAATTTAAAAAATACTTCTGCATTTTCCAGCGCGGTAGCATCTTCCACACAAGCGGGCCCTGCCAGCTTTAACCAGCAACCTTCTATCCAGTCGCGCAGTGTTTTTCGTTCCCGGTTTATGCATGCCAGGCTAAGGCTGGGAAGTATGCGCTGTAAGCGCGCTTGCCCGTCTGGGCTAAGGGCTCCGGCTAGGTCCGTGGCGTTAAATAAATCGCTTTGCTGCTGCGGCTCGTTGTCATTGTCGCTCTGCAGTATTTTTTCGGCCTGTGCTAGCAGTGTGGGAAAAAAGTTGTTGTTCTCTTTGCGGTAATTAGCGAGCGCGTCTAAATCCGCTAGGCTCAAACCGCACCAGGGGGCACGCAGTACTGCGAGCCAGGCGGTGCGGTCGGCCGGGTGAAGTAAGGCGCGTGTTAAGGCAATCAGATCCTGAATAACGGCGTGATCCTGCAGCGGCTCCAGTTCAACCGCGCGGTAAGGCAGCCCGGCTTTTTTTAGCGCGGGAGTTATATGTGAGGCATGGCCGCGGTTTCTAAGCAGCAAGGCAATGCTGGCTTCGGGTTTATCTGCACGAGTTTTAACAATAATGTCGAGGATGTTTTCCGCTTCATCCTGCTTTTCCTGTCGATCGATAAAACCGTGCACACATACTGCTTTGTCTTCCAGTTTAGCCAATACCGCATGGGAGGGAGCATAGCTAACCGCGCCGGTACCAATATCGTTTTGCTGTGGGAAGGCGTGCTGAAACACCCGGTTAATCCAATCCACAATGCCCTTTTGTGAGCGGAAGTTGGCGCTTAAGCGCAGGGGGTTTAGTGCTATATTTTGTAAACCTTTTTCGCGGCAGTTTAGGAATAAACCCACGTTTGCACCGCGAAATGCATATATTGATTGCATGGCATCGCCCACGCAAAATAAGCTTCGGCCGTCGTCTATTTGCCAGCCCGCTGTTAAAAGGTTAAGCAGGCTGACTTGTGTGTGTGAGGTATCCTGAAACTCATCGACCAGAATGTGCTTTAGCTGATAGTCCAGCTTTAGTGCCAGTTGAGTGGGTTCCTCCAACTGGCCCAAAGCACGCTGGGCTGCGAGGTTTAATTCTATAAAGTCGACACAATTGTTTTTCTGAAACACCACATTGAGGTGGGCGGAAAGCATAGGTAATACCGAGAACAGGGCGTCCAGTATGGTCCACTGTTCGCGGTCTAGTTCTGTTAGCGGCAGTTTGCGAAGGTTCGCCAGCGCCTGGTTCAGCCCTTCTATGTTTTTAAGCTCGGCAATGAGTGTTTGTAACTGCTGTTTGCACTGTTTAAAATTTTGTTTTTCTTGTTTGTTTTCGCCAACAGGAAAGCCTTCGGATTTTGAAATTCTACTGCGCCATTTACCGTCTTTTGTTGTGAGCATGGCGTCGATGCCAAGCCAAAGCGGAATATCGCCGGGGCTGAAGCCCGGTAGCGTGGCTGAAGGTATATCCATATCCAGGCAGCTGCAAATAAGCGATTCTTCACCCATTGCGCGTAAATTGCTTGCGGCAAAAGCGGCCAGCCTCACGATCTCCAAATGCAGGTTTTGGGGAATGAGTGCACGCAGGCTGCGTAAATTGTCTTTTACGACGCTTTGTAAATTGTGCTCTAACTGTTGTCGTATCTGGTTTCGCTCGGTGGCATTGGCCATAAGGGGCAGCCATTGCTCGCGTTTGGCCAGCAGCTGCACCATCATGTTTGCAAATTTGTCGAAGCGGTTGTCGAGCAGGTAGAGAACCTCTGCCAGCGCGTCGGACCAGGGTAAATCGTCTTCCAGGTTATCCAGCAGTGCCTGGACAGCCTGGCGGTAGAGTTGTTCGGAATTCTCGCTCACCTGAGGCATAGCGCCGAGGCTGGATTCCAGAGGCAGGTAGCGGGCAAGAGACGCGCAGAGGCTGTCGAAGGTTTTTATTTGCAGGCGGTTGGGGTTTTGCAGTAACTGCCAGTTGTAGAATGTATCGCGCTCCAGAGCCGCGCGGGCAAGGTTCCATGTGAGCAACTTGTGTGCTTCTTGCGGTTTTTCCTGCAGCGCACTTTGCAAAGCCACCAGTATGCGTTCGCGCATCTCGCCCGTGGCTTTGCGGGTAAAGGTAATGGCCAGTATCTCTTCCGGCTTTTCAACCCTTGCCAGCAGGGTTAAGTAACGCTGGATGAGCAGTTCTGTTTTTCCGCTACCGGCGGGAGCCTCGCAAATAAACGACTGCTCCGCGTCGAGCGCTTGTTCACGCTGTAGTGCATCGGGCGCGATCACTGTGCTTTACTCCCTTTGGCGAGCGGGTTTTCCTGCTCGCTACTCTCGAATTTTTCTTTAATACGGCACAGGGGTTTTAGCTCGCAATAAGCGCAGGTAACATTAATGTGTTTTGGGTCTACAGCTGCGGAGCCTGCCATAAAGTCTTTTGCCAGTTGTTCGAGTACTGCACGCCAGTGCAGTAAAATGTCGTGCCAGTTATTGGGTAAATCCATTTTCAATTTTTCTGGTGCTAATAACCGAGGTGCAATGTTGTCGCTTTCAGCAATGCCTTTGTATTGCACTTCGTCTGTGGAAATTTGTCCAAAGGCTGCACCGCTCACAAGTTTTTCGTTGGCAATAACATAGAGCGGTACTTGCGGTTCTGCCGGCCGCTCGCCAGCCCAGTCGCGAATTTCAGTTTTTCCTGTTTTGTAGTCCAGTACAAAGAGCGATTTATCTTCCAGCTCGTCTACCCGGTCATAGCGAATATGTACTGGCATGTTTGCCAGTTTTACTGTTTTTCGCCCTTCATTGAATACCACCGTAAAGGGTGAGCGCTCTTTCTCCAGTTCCATCCATGCGCGTATTTGTTGTCGCAGGCGGCGAGATTCCAGGAGGATAAAGCGTTTACCCACGAAGCGTTTTGTTTGAATGCCTTTTAGTGCCTGGGAAATGGCTTGGTCGATTAGCTCAAATAGTGCTTGGTTTTCTAAAGCCAGCAAGGTTTTCTGGTTTTTCAGCTTGTGCCACAAGATCTCCATTATTTCGTGAACCAGGTTGCCTCGCTCCATCGCGGAGAGCCCGGACTCTACTTGAGGAATATCGGCGCTGTGCAAGCGGTGGCGGGCAAAGGCCTGAAAGGGGCAAGCGGATTGGTGTTTAAGAATTTGTGAGCCGCCTCGAATATTGTCGGCGTCTATTACCGCTGGCGCAATGTCATCTTGTGAGGCTGCCATTTTTTTACTGGCGAAGAGGGTATTTTCCAAGCTGTTTCGTTGTAGCCACTGCTGGGGGATAGTGCTGGCCTCGGGGCAGATTTTTTTTATCATGCTGCTGGCGCTTAATTGCCGGTCTTCGCGCACAAGTGCGCTGCTGAGAATAATGCCTTGCGCGCTGTGCTGAAAGCGCGAAGTTAATCGCTGTGCATAGTGCAGTTCGCGTTCTGCTGAGCTTTGAGGTAATTGCTTTTGAACTTGTAGCGCGCTGGGTAGCAAGGTATTTAATTGCGGGGCCTGTGGCCAGCTTTCATCATCAAGATTCATTAGCCACAGTTGGTCGAAAGGCAGCCCCGCCGCTTCCAGTACGCCGAGTATCTGCACGGGTGAGCTGTGAGTCTGCGCTTGAAAACTTCGTTGTTTGCAGCACTGCTCGAAGGTGCTTACGGCTGTGGCCACATCTACTGCTTCCACGACAAAGTCCAGAGTGGCAAACTCTTCCAGGCAGCTTTGCCAGCTTTGCACTTGTTGGTATTCAATGGAATCCAGTGTGCGCTCACCGGGCCAGGCCATGCTTGTGAGCCATTCCATAAAAATGGGTGCCCACTCGCTGGGAAACTTTTTACCTTGTGCTTTTTTTATGTGCTTGTGCAGTATACTCAGGCGCTGATAAAAATCATCGCAGATAAACGTGTGGTTTTTGTCCCGGTGTTCCGAGCACAGGCTAATGACATCCTGCAGGCTGATTTGCAGTTCACCTTGCTCCCGTAAAGCAATATCCAGTTGTGATCGAGCCGGCAGTTCTGCCTGCAGGCCAACAAACGGTGAGCGAAGCAGCGAGGATATCTGTTCCAGCTCCTGTTGGTGTCGATAGCTTTTTAACACCTTCAGGCATGCGCTGATAATGGGTAACTGGGCAAGTGGCTGGCCAGCAGAAATGTTGTAACCCGGCGCGTGTTGGTGTGTGTCTGGAAATATATAGGCGCTATCAAAAATACGATTAAAGATGCGGGTGATTTTTTGTCGCTGCTTGGCAAGTGCCGGGCTAACAATACCAATTCGCTGTGTTGGGTTATTTTGCCAGCGTTGCAGCGCCCAATTGGCGGCGGCAATGATTTCTTCCTCATCATCGCGAAACTCGAAACGTTGCTTATTTTCCGTGGCTGTATCCAGGCTTAATGTATTAACCGTACTGCCGCTTTCTTGCGCTCTTTGCAGGATACGGGAGAAAGCGGGGCTATGTTCATCAAAACCATACAGCCATAGAGTTGGCGCTGGTACAATGTGGCCCGCGCTAATGGCGAGACTAATTTTCTCCGCCGTCTCTGCCTGGGGCAGCAGGTGCTTTGTTGCACAGAGCTTCTTAAAAGCGCTGGCCCAGGCCTTAAAAATTGGTACGCCTGGAATTTCAACAATGTCTTTATTCAGGTTTTCGGATAGTTGCCACTCGTGAATCAAGCGCCAGGCATCTTGGGCGAGTGTTGCCGTGGCAGAAGTGTTTAAGAGGGCGGGAGTGAGTTCATGCTGCTCTATTACACTCTCCCACAGCAGCCCTTCTTCCATAGTGCTGATGAGTTGCAAGTGCTCTCCCTGGCTGAGAATTAATTCCTGCCAGCATTGTTGTAGCCAGGCGCCATAGGAGAGGCAGTGCAAGCTGGCGAAAGCTTCTTGTTGTAATTGTGTTTGCTGATAGTTGGCGTAGCGATCCAGCAAAAAGCGGCTCAAGCGTTTGTTGGGCGTGAGCACGAGGTAGTTCTCGTTGCTCAGAGTAGAAAAAAACTGCGCCAGTTGCCGATCGAAGAGAGTGGATTGCATAGTTTCGGAATGCTTCTATTGATTGCAAGGGACATATTAACCCGGCAACACAAACTGTTGTTGGCTTAATGCGGCACAAGGGAGTGCCTGTGCCGCTTACAGGCCGGCACGAGCCCATAAAATGCCAGTAACTCCGCTCAGTTGCGCCAGTATTTGATTGTCTGGTTAATTGTGGTTAATTGTCGGGTTAATTGTGGTTAATAGTAACGACCATTGGCGTGCTTATAAAGGCAGTGAGTGGGATAGCTTGAATGCAGCTAAAATATTCGCTTTGCGCAGATTTAAAATTTACAGGATTCTTTCTCTATGTTTGAAGTCTTCAAGGTTTTTCTTAAGCTCGGCTGCACTTCTTTTGGCGGGCCTATCGCGCATCTGGGCTATTTTCATGCGGAGTTTGTAGAAAAGCGCAAATGGTTGAGTGAGAGCCAGTACGCTCAATTATTGGCGATCTGTCAGTTTCTGCCCGGCCCCGCCAGTAGTCAGTTGGGTTTTGCTATCGGTTTAAGCCGCGCAGGATGGCTGGGGGCCATCGCAGCATTCGTTGCCTTTACGCTACCCTCTGCAGTATTGCTTGTTTTGTTTGCCGCTTTTGTTCATGTCTTGTCCGGCGAACTGGGCCAGGCCTTGATCCACGGTTTAAAGATCGTTGCGTTGGTGATAGTGGCTCACGGGGTATTGGGTATGATCAGGCAGCTCTGCCCGGACCATTACCGAAAAAGCATCGCCGTACTGGCAGCGATTATTTTATTGCTGCTCGGCAGTGCCAGTATGCAAATTGTGGTGGTGGTGCTTGGCGGCATCGCTGGTCTGTTTTTATGTAAAGACGCACTAGTCTCGAAAGATAGCGAATTACCCATAGCTCACGGCCCGAGGCTGGGGTGGTTGTTTATTGCTTTGTTTTTTGCCGGCTTATTGCTGCTTCCGTTTTTGGCTGATAGCGATGGCGGGGTTATGCAGTTAGTCGATATTTTTTACCGCGCCGGGGCATTAGTTTTTGGTGGCGGCCATGTGGTTTTACCGCTGTTGGAGGAAGGCCTGGTTGCCTCCTCGCTGGTGTCTGCAGACGATTTTCTGGCCGGTTATGGCGCTACGCAGGCAGTGCCCGGCCCCATGTTTGCCTTCTCTGCCTATTTGGGGCAGATCATGGGTGGCCCCATGTATGCCGTACTCGCTTGTCTGAGTGTATTTCTACCGGGGTTTTTATTGTTGTGTGGTGTGTTGCCTTTATGGAAGCTTATCGCCCGAGGGCTTTATGCACCCAGAGTGATTGCGGGTGTAAATGCGGCGGTAGTGGGTTTACTGGGTGCTGCGCTTTATGACCCGATATTTATCTCTGCTGTTAAAGCGCCGAGCGATCTTGCCATTGCCCTGCTGGGCTTTAGTTTGATTGCGGTCTGGAAGCGTTCGCCGCTCACGGTGGTTGCGGTTTGTACCTTGTCATCCGTGAGCTTGGCTTTGCTTACTTAGGCGAAGGGCCATAGAGCGGCGTTTGCTTTATTCCTTGGGGGCTACGTAGCCTTCGGCGGCGTCGTAGTTATCGCCGCTTAGGAATTTGTCCCGCTGCTCGCCGAGGTAGGTTCGAGCCTCCATATCCATAAGGCTGAGCTGCTTTTCATTAATCAGCATTTTTTGATGCTCCAGCCACTCTTGCCAGGCCTGCCGGGAGACTGTTTCGTATATCTCGGCGCCCTTTGGGCCGGGCAGGGGAGGAACGTCCAGCCCGTCCATTTCTTTTTTATACTTTCTGCATTGCACTGTTCGTGACATGGTTGTTCCTGCCTTGCGTTGAGTTGTCTTCAAATAAGTTTGCTTAATAGTTTTTTTACGGGCGCGGCCAGGCCAATTGCTGCAGGTGAGTGCGTGTTATACCAAAGCTGCTTAGCGCCTTCCTGCACAACGTGTTTGTTCTCAGCTAGCTGTTTTTCACCTATCTGGGCCAGCACAGGAATAATATCCAAATGGTAGTGGCTAAAGGTGTGTCGCATTGTATCCCATTTGTCTAGCTGCTTAACGCTACCAAAGTGCTGCTCTATGTGGGCCTTTGCATTCACTTCTGTTTCCAGTTCAGGAAAGCTCCAGAGACCACCCCAAATCCCCGTAGGTGGGCGTTGGTGTAAGGAGATTTCACCTTTGGCATTTTTTAGTATCAGCATTTGAACCGTTTTTACGGGCAGGATTTTTTTTGGTTTTTTACCGGGGTAATCCGCCGGGTTTCCCTGTTGGTGGGCGAGGCAGCCGGCATTTAAAGGGCAAATGCTGCACGCAGGGCGAGAGCGGGTACACAATGTTGCACCTAAATCCATAATGGCTTGGGTGTAGTCCCGGCAGCGTTTTTTGGGCATGTGTTGTTCTGCGTGCTGCCACAGGGTGTTTGCTACCTCGCTTTTTCCGGGCCAGCCGGCAGTCGCGTGGTAGCGGGCGAGTACGCGCTTTACGTTGCCGTCCAAAATAGCGCTTGGTTGTTGGTAGGCAATACTGGCAATGGCGGCGGCTGTTGAGCGACCGATGCCGGGCAGTGTTTCTAATAGCTCGGTATTGTCTGGAAAGACTCCGGCATATTCATCGATGACCTGTCGCGCACATTTATGCAGGTTGCGTGCGCGGGCGTAATAACCGAGGCCCGTCCAAAGGTGCAGTACCTGGTCTAAATCCGCGTCTGCCAATGATTGAATATCTGGAAATTTCTCAAGGAAATTTTTGAAGTAGGGGATGACTGTTTCCACCTGCGTTTGTTGCAGCATAATTTCCGACAGCCACACACGGTAGGGCTCTATGGGATGCTGCCACGGCAGGTTTTTGCGGCCGTGAAGATCAAACCACTGGAGGAGTTTTTTTGCAAAAGACATGCTTGGCTCTCTAAGAGTCGATGGCGGGGTTTTTAACATAGCCGGGCAGAGATAGGAAGCCGGTGCTTTGTGACCATGGCCGTTCAAACCTGCTGCTGCCAAAAAAGCTGAGCGTATAGTAAGTGTGTTGCCTGCCTGAATATGATAAAAAGCGGTCTTTACCCTTATGGGCCTGAAGAATCAGGGTAGGTAACAGTTATGCTCAATAAAACCCCCTTAAATGACATTCACCGTCAGATGGGTGGAAAGCTGGTGGATTTTGGTGGCTGGCATATGCCGGTCAATTACGGCTCGCAAATGGATGAGCACCACGCTGTGCGCAAAGCGGCGGGTATGTTTGATGTGAGCCACATGACCGTTGTGGATATTAGTGGCAGCGATGCTAAAGTGTTTTTGCAGTACGTGTTAGCCAATGATGTGGCGAAGTTGGGCGTACAAGGCAAGGCACTGTACACCGGTATGTTAAACGAGAAGGGCGGGGTAATTGATGACCTTATCGTCTATTTGGTGAACGACGGTTACCGGCTGGTGGTTAATTGTGCAACACGGGAAAAAGACCTTGCCTGGATGACGCAACAGTCTGAAAAATATTCGGTAAGCATCACAGAGCGCAGCGATCTGGCCATGATTGCGGTGCAGGGGCCTCAGGCACGGGCAAAAACGCAAACGGTACTGCAGGCAAGTGAGATTGATGCTCTGGAAGTCTTTCAGGCTTGTGCTCTGCAAGCAGAGAAGTACCACAACTGGTTTGTGGCGCGTACCGGCTATACCGGCGAAGATGGCTATGAAATTATATTACCCGCTGATCAAGCTGTAAGTTTCTGGCAGGCACTCGCAGATGCTGGCGTTCAGCCGTGTGGCCTGGGTGCGCGAGATACTTTGCGCCTGGAAGCCGGTATGAATCTTTATGGTCATGAGATGAACGAAGAGATCTCGCCCCTGGTGGCGAACATGGGATGGACCATCGCCTGGGCGCCGCAAGACCGGCACTTTATTGGCCGGGCTGCATTGACCGCAGAAAAAGAGCGGGGTCTCACGCATAAACTGGTGGGCCTGTTGCTGCAGGATAAGGGCGTTTTGCGGGAGGCGCAGGAGGTTATTTGTGAGGGTATGGCTGAAAAAGGCATCGTCACCAGTGGAACCTTCTCACCGACATTGGGGCACTCCATCGCTCTGGCAAGAATACCTGTGTCGTTTACTGGCGATATTTTCGTACAAGTGCGCCAGCGCAAATTGCCGGTAAAAATTGTCAAACCCTGCTTTGTGCGCAATGGCAGTAAAGTCATTTAGGCTCTAAAATACCCGCTAAAAATATTCACCCACTTTGAGGAGTTTGTAATGAGTGATATTCGACCAGAATTAAAGTATCTGTCCAGCCACGAATGGGCGCGCGTTGAGGAAGACGGCACTGTCAGCATCGGTATTAGCGACCATGCGCAACAAGAATTGGGTGATGTGGTTTATGTGGAGGTTCCGGAAGTTGGCAGCGAAGTTCATATTGGTGAAGAAGCCGGCGTGGTTGAATCGGTGAAGGCGGCGTCTGATATTTTCTCGCCCTTGAGCGGAGAGGTTGTTGCCATTAACGAAGCCCTGGCCGATGAGCCGGAGACTGTTAATGAGTCGCCCTATGATGATGGCTGGTTTTTCCGGGTTAAGCCCAGCGACCTGTCGGAACTGGATGGCGCTATGAACGCCGAAGCCTATAAAGAGTCCATCGAAGAAGATGATTAATAGGTGGCTGTAAATCGCTACAGGCCCAAATAGGAAAAGCCCGGTTTTGCAACCGGGCTTTTTTATGCCTGAGCAGATGGTCTAAAAGGTAAATACAACTTTTACACTGGCATCCACTTCCGATGCGTCGATGTAGCCAATGGTGGCAGGATTACCCGCTACCAGGCTTTTCACTTCTGCACTGCTAACTTCTTTTGGTGGCTGCCCTTTTCCGGTGAACATCAGTTTGGACCAGTAGGCTTTGATCTGGCTTGAGGATTTCCCCAGCACGGTTTCATCGAAGCCGGTTCTAATATCTGAGCCTTCTTTTTGGTTTACAGGCAAGACGCTTTCCCCACCGGGAAAAGATTTTGCCTTCCCCAGAAAGATTTTACCGATGCTGTCTTTGTCGAGAGAGACACCATTGGAGGGGTGAACGATTACAGCCGTTTCTGCATTGGCAAACTGGCTGAACAATACAAAGGCGGTGGTGAGGATTAAAATCAATAATTTTAGTTTAACCATGGTGAGTGTCCCCCGATTTAAAATACAGTAACAACAGCAAAGCGCAGGAGGTTGTCCGTATCGCCATCGCCTTTATTATCTGTTTGTGATTTATATTCTGCTTTAAATGCAGCGGAGGCGTGAAAATCCCAGCGGACGCCAACAATGTAGTAGTCGTGCGCTTCTGCGGAGCTTTCGAACAGTCCGGCGGTAAGTGCGCTTAGTTGATCCAAGGCAGGAGAAACGCCGGAGGGTACCGCATCGAGGAAGCTATAATCGCTCGCGGTCTCTTCCATATCCACGTAGGTGATATGGGGCATAACATTACCAAAACGATAGCCAAAGCTGCCGTAATAAGCTTCACGTGTTTCCGCGAAAGGTGTGCCGTCTATGGAAAGCTGGGTATATTCTGCGACAAATAAAATATTGTTGTGATCAATAGTCAAACCAACATCTAAAAAGTCACCGGTGTCACTGCCATCTGATGCGGAAATATGTGGCTCAAATGCAGGAAAGCCCGCTTGTGTCCAGCCTGCTATCAAAAAGTCCAATTCGCTGGATTCGAGTATAATATCTGTTTGTGAATAGCCTAAACGAAAACTCAGCCAGTTCCAGCTGAGGCTCCAGGCGGCAATAAACTGATTTTTGGAATCCAGGCTCCCTGCATTCAGCTCGCCACTGTATCGGCCATATTGTATTTGAAGGCTGGAGTCTACGCTGCCCAATTGATTTTCCAAAATCAGGCCAATACCATCTGTCGAATCAAATGGCACCGCGTAGGCACTTTCCGGGGCGGTTATCCAGTGGTAGGCATAGCTCACGTCGAGATAGTCAGAATAGAGATAAAACGGCGTTCTTTGCCGACCAAACAATAGTTTTAGATTATCGGTTGCCTGATAACCTAGGTAAGCCCACTCAAACTTAGCATCCCACTCTTCTGCGCCGCGAGAGATTATCTGAGCGGTGGCAGAAAGACCTTCTCCCAGATCCGAGTTTACCTGCAGGCCGATAAGCGAGTTTTGGTCGAAGCTAAAGCTGTCATCATAACCATTCACGCTTTGATCATCGGACATGGTTAAACCACCTGCGATGGTAGCGAAGCCATTTAAATTTATATCTGCCAAACTTGTGGACGATGACACTAGCAGGCACATTGCCATGCTTATTCTGCCCAGTAGCGTATGATTTATCCTCATAGTAATTTCCTCGATTCAACTGTTAATTGCCTTTTTATAAGCAAATTTCACATACCTGTTCTTGTCGTTGTGAGATGGCAGGAATAAAACACTAAAAAAACACGCAAATAGGCTGCGTGAGTAAAAAAAGAAAATTATTTTTGGGTTTAAACTTTGAACTGCCTTGTAATTTGTTCAAGGTTTACCGCAAGCCCGTTTAATTGTTCGCTTACGCCGCTGAGTTGTCCTGCGGAACCTGCGTTATCTTCCGTTTGTTCGCGAATACGTTCTGCCTCATCCACCAGCTGGTTGGCGATACTTTGCTGATCGTCTGTTGCGGTTGCAATTTGTTCGTTCATAGCGTTGATGGTATTGACGGTATCGGTAATCGCCTGCAGGCTTTGACCTGCGCGGTTGGCTTGTTCAACCGAGCTTTCAACGGCATTGGTGCTTTCCTCCATGGTGTGCACCGCAGCTTGAGCAGCGCTTTGCAGTTGCGCCAATATGCTATTAATTTCTTCGGTGGACTCTTGCGTGCGCGAAGCCAGGCCTCGCACCTCATCGGCCACAACCGCAAAACCTCTCCCCTGTTCGCCGGCACGGGCGGCTTCGATGGCGGCGTTAAGCGCAAGTAAGTTGGTTTGTTCGGCGATGCCTTTAATGACATCCAGCACTACATTTACACTGATAGTATCTTCGTTCAGCTTGACGATAACTTCAGATGCCTGATTGATGCTGTTGGAGAGTGTTTGAATGCTTTCAACTGTATTGCCAACAATCGATTGGCCCTTCACTGCTTCTTCATCAGCCATCTTGGCGGCATTGGCAGCTTCAGCGGCGTTTTGAGCAATGCTCGCCACATTGTGGGACATTAATTCAATGTTACTTTTTGAATCTGAAACACTGCGATTTTGAGAGCCCAGGGTGTGTGTAATATTGCCGGAGAGCTTGTTTACGTCGCTGGCAAGGTTGGCCAGTGGGGGCGCTGTTTCCACAATTTGCTGCATAACCGACTGCAGCTTATCCATAAAGGTATTAAACCAGCGTACCACTTCGCCTATCTCGTCCTTGTTGCGCGTGCGCAGCCGCAGGGTGAGATCACCGTTGTCTTCGGCAATATCTTTCAGGCGCTCGATAAGGCGATCCAGGCTCCTTTTTATCATGCTGCTGACTAAAGCACTGGTGATAAGTAGCGCTAGGAAGAGCACCACGCCCAGCGCGATACCGATGGTGAATACCCGCTCTGACTGGCGTTCTGCATTTACGAAGGCTTCATTAAATGTGACCAGTTTGTGGCCGTAAAAGCCATCGAGCTTGCCCTTGATTTTTTCCAGGGCATCCGCCATTTCCTTACTTAATTCGGCAACTGAAGACCAGTCAATACTTCCATCCAGCATGCCTGCGGAGATGGTATGTGCTTTTTTATAGTAATCGTCGAACAGGCTGACCAGCTCGTTAAGCTCCGCCTTGGAATTTGGATCTATCTTTACAGCGCCTTGGAGTTCTTTCCTGAAAGCCTCGGCGAGATCATCAGCCGCTTCCAAACCAGCGGTTTCGTCGGATGAAACTGCATAACTGAGTGTTTCTTGAATTTTTTCAAGACGGTTCAGATTTTCGCTGGCGACCTGTAAAAGAGGAAACTGCTGCTCCCTCGCACTTTTCAGATTAGAGACCGCACTGCCGATGAGGTACATACTGACAAACAGGAAAGCAAAGAAGCCCAAGGCTCCCACGAGGGGGATAAGCAGTATTTTGCTGCGAATAGAAATGGAGCGTAGTACGTTCAAATGTAATCCTTTCTCGCTGCGAGCAAAGCCAAGGTTGTGGCGTGCTAGTTACTTTGAGTCTAGGACAGAAGTGTGCAATTTCCATTATTCTCGCGCTAACCATGAACGCGTTAATTGGAATAAGTGAGTTGAGTCCTGAGCGTGGCTTCTTAATGGTTACTTAAGGTGTTCGGCAGTAGCGGGGATTTCTTGAATGGGGGGGCTATTAGGGTGCTGTGTTTTAGCGGCGCACGCTAGTTGTAGTAGTCACTTGATCCAATTCCCAGTTCAGCGATATGCGCCACCAGGTTGCCGTATTCATATTCGCTAATACCGGTATAGAGCAGCACCGTATCCATAATTCGGTTCCACTCATAATCAAGGTCTTGATCACCAAGAACGCGGTGGTTCCCACATATGTGTTCAGCCATTTTAAGCACCGCCAGTAAGGTTTTTTTTCGGCTGCTGGCTCGATCGTCGGCAAAGGTTTTTATGATGCGATGATGGTCGTGTATTGCTTCACACAAATAGATTGGCAGGTTCCAGGATTTACCAACGTAATAGCCCACAACGGAGTGATTAGTGTTAAGGCGCCGGTTTTCTACCTCGGAAATACCTTCCCCTTGAGAGCGGTAGGCTTCTGAAAGTACCTCGAGGTAGTTGTCGAAACGCGACATTAACAAGGGTATACCGCAGTTGTGGAAGAGCCCCAGGGTGTAAGCTTCTTCTGCATTCGGTACGCCAATTTGTTTGGCAATAATAGAGCAGGTTAGCGCGATCTCCATGGCCGAATCCCAGAACCGGCCGAGGGAAATGATGTCGTCATCGGACAATGCACCTTTAATGGAAAGTGCGTTCACCAGATTAACCACGCTGTTAACACCCAGCAGGTTTACCGCCTGGTGAATCGAGGTAATGGTATTGGCATGTTTATAAAAGGGCGAGTTGACGGTTTTGAGAATACTACCGGAGAGCCCGACATCCTGGCTGATCAGGCGAGCGATTTCAGAAATACTGCAATTGGGGGAGAGTTGTTCCAATTGCAAATCCACCATCACCTGGGGTTGAGGGGGGATGGCTATACCTTGAAGGATTTTCTGTATTTGTTCCGGCGTGAGTTCGCTGCTCATTGCTACCCTGAATCAAACAAAAGCGACCTTTTTTAGTCTAGCCTGCCTTGTGCCAATTAACCTAACTATTTTGTTTTGGGGCTTTGTGTTGGGGCTTTGTGTTGGGGCTTTGTGTTGGGGCTTTGTGTTGGGCTTGAGGGGGAGGCCTGCGCGCAGGCCTTCTATATTCCCCTGGTGAGGTCCATGGCCATTTTCAGGTCTTTGTAGGTTTGACGCCACACGGTTTTTTCATCTTCAGCCTTATTTGCCAGTTCAAGCGCTTCAGCCGCTTCCTGCAGAAGCTTGAGTTGTTCTTCCCGGAGGTATTGGGGTAGCCAGTAGTGTGCCGCTTCCAGCGAGCGAATGGCCACAGAAAGATCTTGTGCTGAGCGAGAGTGCGCAGGGCCTTCGCTTTCGCTGGCACTGGCGGTTTGAAGCAGTACTTGGGTGAGGCCCTGCTCGAAGGCCTTGTGTACTGTTCTTCTTTGTACGTTATAGCTTAATTGCTGCCACTGTTCACGAATGGCGCGCCAGTCTTGAGAGGCTTGTTTAGCGTCTTCAACCAGAAGCTCAGCCTGCCGTTGCAGCAGCAGTCGGCGACGATTGTTGGGTGTTTCTGTGGTATCGACGAAGCCTTTTTCTTTGTCGGCTTGTGATAGCTCGAGCACCGCTTGATAATCGCTAAGGGGCCGTGCGCCGCTTTCGCCAAACAGCATGAATTCAATGGCATACAAGCCGAGCACAACATCTGCTGCATCCGTTAAGCCGTGTTGTTGTCGCAGTAACTCTTCATTTAGTTCCACGCTCATGTCGTGCACCAGGCCGGAATAGGGGTACACGTCGAAATAATCCAGGTAGCCCGGTTGGATGGGGTGAGCAGCCAGGGCAAATTGTGCTCGCGCCATGGCGCCAAATAAACTTGGTTCTACCCGGCTGAACTGGTTAATGAGAAATAAATGCTGGTAGCTGGCATGGGCATTGTTCCAGTTTGTGCGAGCACTACCCAGTGTCTCCGCCGTTGGCTCATCAAGAAAGGCTTTAATAGCATTGAGTAGTGCCTGGCTGCTTTGCTCAAAATTAGTCGTTACCTTATCGCCAAACTCCCACAGTAGTGCGGTTTCCTGCTCGGTGGAGACAGTTTTAACTTGCTCTTCCTCAGTGGGCGCCGGTGGCACCGAGTCTTTGGGTTTATCTTTTGATTCGCAGGCAAGCAGGCCCAGCATGGCCAGGGCGGCGGCGATAAAGCGCATGTGTTTTTCCATCAATGAAATCCTGATTACTATCGTAAGCTGACCAATACTTAGCGCAAGCTAATTACTGGCCAGTCACGCTCCTGTGCAACGCTTCGCAAGCGTTCGTCCGGGTCGACAGCAACAGGGTAGCTAACCGCTTCCAGCAGAGGGATATCGTTGGCAGAGTCACTGTAAAAATGGCTGCCCTCGATGCTTTGCTGTTGTTCCTGTATCCACTGGAATAGACGCTCTACCTTTCCTTCCTTAAAGCAGGGAATGCCCACAGGTTCGCCGGTATAACGCTGGTTTACAATTTCTCCTTCACTCGCCAACAGATGCGCAATACCCAGTTTATTCGCGATGGGTGCTGTAATAAATTTGTTGGTCGCGGTGATGATTACCAGTTCATCGCCCAGTCGGCGATGCCTGTCAATTAGCTCCGCGGCTTTAGGGAGCATGATGGGTGCTATTCTACTGGCGAAAAATCGTTCATGTAGAGCACTGAGTTGCGGAAATGTGAAGCGGGTTAGTGGTTCGAGCGCAAAGCGCAGGTAAGCGCGTATATCCAGACTGCCATCGACGTAATCCTGATAGAACTGATCGTTGGTCCTTTTATAGGCTTTGTCATCTACCAGCCCCTGTTCTATGAGAAATTCTCCCCATAAATGGTCGCTGTCCCCGGCGATAAGGGTATTGTCCAGGTCAAATAGCGCTAAACTCAATATTAACTACTCAAAGGGTGCTGTCAGGGCCGTTGCGGTCGCTAACTGTGGTGAATTGCTGAACTTTGCTTCTTTGTGAAACAATAGGGGTAAGATTATAACAATTATTTACTACTCGTAGTCTCCACTCTGCGGGTTAGAAGAAAGAGGTCGCCGTGATAGATACCGATGGATTTAGGCCCAACGTTGGCATTGTGCTGGCTCGCGGTGATGGTTCAGTTCTGTGGGCTCGTCGTGTAGGTGGGCAGGATGCCTGGCAGTTTCCCCAGGGAGGTATAAAGGAGCATGAGTCTGCCGAGCAGGCTTTATTCCGGGAATTGCGCGAGGAAGTTGGCTTGCGGGACACAGATGTTGACATTAAGGCGGTGACTCAAGGTTGGCTGCGCTATCGCTTGCCCCAGCGCTTGGTGCGGCAAAAGGAACCGCTGTGTGTAGGCCAAAAGCAAAAGTGGTTCTTGCTGCACCTACGCAGCGATGACAGCGACATTAAACTCAATGCAGAAGACGGCCCACCCGAGTTTGATTACTGGCGCTGGGTAAGTTATTGGTACCCCCTTACTAATGTGGTGGCTTTTAAGCGCGAGGTGTATCGGCGCGCATTGAAAGAACTCGCCCCCGCCCACAACCGGCTTATTACTTCACTGTCGGAGGCTGCATGCTAAATTCCCTGCGCAGTATTGTTCAGGAAGTTAATGCAGCAGCAGATCTTAATGCCGTTCTTGAGATTATTGTTTCCCGTGTAAGACAGGCCATGAGCACCGAGGTTTGCTCGGTGTACCTGCGCAGTGCCAACGACAATTTTATGCTGATGGCTACAGAAGGTCTTAACCAGCAAGCAGTGGGCGAGGTAAAACTGTCATTGAATGAAGGGCTGGTGGGCTACGTCGCCTTCCGGGAGGAGCCGCTTAATCTTGATGATGCGGAATCTCATCCCAAGTACCAGTATTTTGCGGCTACCGGCGAAGAGCGCTTTCGTTCTTTCCTCGGTGTGCCCATTATTCATCATCGCCAAATATTGGGCGTGCTGGTGGTGCAGCAGCGGGAGAAACGCCGTTTTGACGAAGGCGAAGAAGCCTTTCTGGTGACCATGTCTGCCCAGCTTGCTGCAGTAATTGCCCATGCTGAGGCCACAGGCGCATTAAGAACTATTGGGCCAAAGACCGAAGTGCGATTTATGGGGGTGCCCGGCGCTTCCGGTGTTGCTATTGGTGAGGCGGTGGTGGTTGCTCCACTGGCAGACCTCAAATCGGTGCCTTACCAGACTTGCGATAATGTTGAGGAAGAGCTGGCATTTTTTCAGGAGGGCCTGGCGGCCGTTCGTGAGGATATTAAAAAGCTCGCCTCGCAGCTGGAAAGCCGTCTAAACCGAGAAGAACGTATTTTGTTTGATGCCTATATAGGCATGCTTGACGATACCGCATTGGGTGGCGAGGTTACTGAAAAAATTCGCGGCGGTCTGGCGGCGCCCAGTGCCTGGAGTGAAGTCATTCTGGAGCATGTGAAAATATTCTCCTCCATGCATGATCCCTATTTGCAGGAGCGAGCCTCAGATGTTCGCGATCTGGGAAGCAGAGTGCTTGCCTATCTTCAGGAAAGTGCAAAAAGAGAGCAGCAACCTGCTTACCCCGAAAATACCATATTGGTGGGGGAGGACCTCACCGCTTCGGTGTTGGCGGAGGTGCCGGAAGGCCGCCTAGTTGGGATTGTCTCCACCCGGGGCTCCAGTAACTCGCACATTGCAATACTGGCGCGCTCGATCGGTATTCCAACGGTAATGGGTGCGGTTGATCTGCCCTTTACCCGTATGGAAGGCCGAGAGCTCATTGTTGATGGATATCGCGGCAGTGTTTACAGCGACCCAAGCGAAAGTCTGCGGGTGCAATACCAGGCGATAGTCGAAGAAGACGTGCAGCTGGTTGCAGGTTTGGAGGCGCTGAAGGATTTACCTTGCGAAACCCTGGACCATCACCGCGTAGCGCTTTGGGTAAATACCGGCCTCATGGCCGATGCCATGATCTCCCTGGAGCGAGGGGCTGAAGGTGTGGGTTTATACCGTACCGAAATACCGTTTATGCTGCGGGATCGTTTTCCCAGCGAAGAGGAGCAGCGCCAGACATATCGGGATCAGCTGGCTGCTTTCGCCCCGCATACGGTGACCATGAGAACCCTGGATGTGGGGGGCGACAAGTCGCTGCCCTACTTTCCCATTGAAGAGGAAAACCCCTTTCTTGGCTGGCGCGGTATTCGCGTTACACTGGATCACCCGGAAATATTTCTGGTGCAGATTCGCGCCATGCTTAAGGCCAGTGAGGGCCTGGACAATTTGCGTATTATGTTGCCAATGGTGAGTAATATCAGCGAATTGGAAATTGCTCAAATGCTGCTTTACCGCGCCTACGACGAGTTGCTGGAAGAAGGCCATAAGGTCAAAATGCCACCATTAGGAGTGATGATCGAGGTACCTGGAGCGGTGTATCAGACCAAAGATTTTGCTGCGCGGGTGGATTTTCTTTCTGTGGGAAGTAACGACCTAACCCAGTACCTGCTGGCAGTGGATCGCAACAACCCTCGGGTGGCCGACCTCTATCACTCCATGCACCCGGCAGTGTTGCGAGCCTTGTACCATGTGGTAAAAGATTCTCACAGCCAGGGCGTGCCTGTTAGTATCTGTGGTGAAGTGGCTGGTGACCCGGCAGCAGCTCTGTTGCTCATGGCAATGGGCTACGATGTGCTATCCATGAGCGCAACACACTTGCTTAAAGTAAAGTCTGTTGTGAGGAGTATCAGCCTGCAGCAGGCAGAGGAGCTGTTGGCAGAGGTGATGGTTTTGCCGGACACTGAATCCATTCATCGTTGCATCGACGCAACATTCCGCCAGTTCGGTCTTACCCGTATTGTTCGTCCAATGCGCGAAGAATAAGCCAAAATCCCTTCACAAAACGCCACTTCGGTCTGTTATTATCTGCACGCCTTGAGCTGAGCGCTTGATGGCCTTCACCCCTAAATCAGCACATTACATCAGCAAGTGATACTGCATGCTTAAATATCCAGAAATTGATCCTGTTGCTATTTCACTGGGCACACACCAGATTTTCGGCAAGACTTTTTCATTACCTGATATTCATTGGTACGGTTTGATGTACCTGTTTGGTTTTGCCTCCGCTTGGTTGCTTGGCTTGTATCGCGCCAGTAAGCCTCACACTGCGTTGCAAAAAAACCAAGTGGAAGACATGATTTTTTACGGTGCACTCGGCTTGGTGATCGGTGCGCGCATGGGCTATGTATTCTTCTACAATTTTGGTGCCTTCCTGGAAGACCCCATCTGGTTGTTGCGCGTATGGGAAGGGGGGATGTCATTCCATGGCGGTATGCTCGGTGTATTAGTGGCCATGGGCTTATACGCCCGGAAAATCCAGGTTAACTTTCTCGATCTCATGGATTTTCTGGTGCCTCTTGCCCCCATCGGTTTGTGCTTCGGACGGCTGGGTAACTTTATTGGGCAGGAGCTTTGGGGCCGGGAAACCACGGCGGCTATCGGCATGATCTTCCCCAATGATCCCGAGGCGCTGGTGCGTCATCCGTCTCAGCTCTATCAGGCTTCCCTTGAAGGGGTGCTTTTATTTGTACTGCTGTTCTGGTATTCGAGTAAGCCTCGTCCGCGAGCATCTGTAGGGGCCTTGTTTCTTATCCTTTACGGTTGTTTTCGCTTTATTATTGAGTTCTACCGCGAGCCAGATGCGCATATTGGTTTTGACCTGTTTGAGTTTTTCACTCGCGGCCAATTGCTTACTGTTCCCATGGCTATCGCCGGGGCAGCCATTATGGTGTGGTCGTATAAAAGTGCAGCCAAGAAGCAAGTAAAATAAAGAACGTAAACTAATCGGGTTTAGCGGTGAAACAGTATTTAGATTTGATGCGGCATGTGCGAGATAAAGGTGTTCGCAAGCAAGATAGAACAGGCACGGGCACTATCAGCCATTTTGGCTACCAGATGCGTTTTGATCTGGCTGAAGGCTTCCCGCTGGTAACCACAAAAAAATGCCACCTTAAATCGATTATTCATGAGCTCTTGTGGTTCTTAAAGGGCGATACCAATATTGCCTACCTTAATGAGCATGGTGTGAAAATCTGGGATGCCTGGGCGACGGAGGCGGGAGACCTTGGCCCCGTCTATGGTGCGCAATGGCGATCCTGGCCTTGCCCAAATGGTGAGTCCATAGACCAAATGACACAGCTGCTCGAGCAGATAAAAAATAAACCCGACTCGCGCAGACTCATTGTTTCTGCATGGAACCCCTCGCTGCTGCCTGATGAAGGCGTTTCACCCCAAGACAATGCGCAGCAGGGGAAAATGGCCTTGCCGCCCTGCCACACGATGTTTCAGTTTTACGTGCTGGAGGGGAAGTTGAGTTGTCAGCTCTACCAGCGCAGTGCAGACATCTTTCTCGGCGTACCCTTCAATATTGCATCCTATGCGCTGTTGACCATGATGATAGCGCAGGTGACGGGGCTAGAGCCCGGAGATTTCATACATACCTTTGGTGACGCCCATCTATATATTAATCATCTGGAGCAGGTTGAACTTCAGTTGTCCAGAGATCCGTTGCCACTACCCACAATGAAAATCAACCCGGCAGTCAGCAGCCTGTTTGATTTTTGTTATGAGGATTTTGAGTTGCTCGATTATCAGGCACACCCTCACATTCCAGCACCTATATCTGTATAAGCATATAAATGGTAGGTGAATAAAATTGGCAAATATTAATATCGCTTTAGTGGTCGCTGTTGCCCGCAACGGAATAATTGGCCGCGACAACGGAATGCCTTGGCATTTGCCTGAGGATTTCAAACATTTTAAAAAAATTACCTGGGGTCACCCAATCTTGATGGGGCGCAAAACATTTGAATCTATCGGCAAAGCTTTGCCTGGCAGAACAAATATTATTGTTACACGTCAAAAAGATTGGCATGCGGAGGGTGCTATTGTCGCGTCCTCCTTGGAACAGGCGCTTATTCGCGGTTCAGGGCAGGCTAAAAAGCTCGGTGTCGATACGCAGATGGTCATTGGCGGCGCTGAACTTTATCGACAAGCCTTGCCATTGGCGCAGCGAATATATTTCACTGAGGTGCATGCAGATGTGGAGGGAGACACAACGTTTCCTTCGCTAAATCATGACCAGTGGCAGGAGCGGGAGAGGCAGGATTTTGCTGGACAAGGCAATAATTCCCCTGCTTTTTCATTTGTTACCTTGGATCGGTGTGGGTAACTGCAAAATTGAGCTATGCTGAATAGCTGCAGTAGCAGAAAATTCGCGCCATGCCGCAGATCTATGTGGCGTATGAATTGTGATCTGGTGTTACCGAGGTGTTACCTGTGTGGCGAGGTTACAATAAATAATGTTACTTTTGGTTATGGTTTGTTGACATGAATCTAGTGGTTTATTTTTGTGTTTGAATGTTTCCAAGCGCTCTTATTAAAATGCGCAACTCTGACGATTACCAAGTCTCAAACCCATATTTTATTAACACATTCTGGAAGCAAACGATGTATGTTTACTCCGGTCGCAATCTTTTCAACGCACGAACCCGAGTTGGGGGATTTATGAAGAACCAGCGAATCAAAGCTGTGGCACTAACCACAGTCCTTTCTGCAGGCGCACTTTTGGCAAGCGCTACCCATGCAGATAAAACCTTGGATGCCGTAATACAGCTTAGTCAAGCCAAGACTAGTGCTGGACAGCAATCACAAAAGCGAATTGACAAGCTTCAGACTGACACAGCCAGCCTGTTGCAGAAATTCAAAATTGTTTCAAAAGAAATTGACGGCCTGAAGGTTTACAACTCTCAGCTGGAAAAGCAACTTGCTAACCAGCGCAGAGTGATAGACGACCTGAACCAGTCAATAGATCAGGTAACAGTGATAGAGCGTCAAATTCAGCCTCTAATCTTGCGTATGCTGGATGGGCTGGAGCAGTTTGTGGAGCTTGATGTACCTTTCCACCTGCAAGAACGTCGTGATCGCGTTGAAAGCCTTCGCTCCAATCAGGATCGTGCAGATATTTCTGTTGCTGAGAAGTTCCGTCAGGTACTCGAGGCATACAACATCGAAGCTGAATATGGCCGTAAGGTAGATACTTACGTCGATACGCTCGAAGTAGGTGGTCAAGAGCGTCAGGTGAATGTTTTGGTTGTTGGTCGCGTCGCTATGATGTACCAGACAACTGACACTAAGCTGTCTGGTGCTTGGGATCAGGCTCAACGCGCGTGGATTGAGCTTGACGCCGGTGACTATCGTGCAGCAATCCTTAAGGGTATTCGCATCGCGAAGAAACAGGCGGCCATTGACGTGTTGGAGTTGCCAATTCTGGCTCCGGAGGTTTCCCAATGAAAATGACTATTAAACAAAAATTGCTTGCCTTCACCGCAGCAGGCGCATTGGCCCTTTCGGGAAGCGCCCTGGCTCAAGACAAGGCTGCCAGCCTTGAAGAGCTGTTGAAAATGGTGAAAAACGCTCAGATCTCTGAGACCAAAGAGCATAAGCAGCGTGAAGCATCCTTCCGCAAGGATAAGGCTAACCAGGCAAATGCGCTTAAAAAGGCACAAGCTGAAAAACTAGCTGAAGAGAAGCGTTCAGAGCGCCTGGAAAACCAATATAAAGAACAAGAAGTGTTGGTTCAGGCTAAGCGCCAGCAATTGGATGACCGTTTGGGTTCTTTGAAAGAATTATTTGGTCACCTTACCTCTACAGCGGGTGACCTGCGTACTGCTATCGACACGTCTATTGTGAGCTCTCAGCTTCCGGGCCGAACCGAGTTCATTAATGAGTTGATTGAAAAGATGAACAGCGAAACCAAGCTGCCTTCTATTCAAGAGATCGAGCGCCTGTGGTTTGAACTTCAGCGTGAGACAATTGAGTCCGGTAAAGTTGTCAGGTTTAACTCTACCGTTGCCGACCCAGCTGGTAATAAGGCCGAGCGCACCGTGGTGCGTGTAGGTAACTACAACCTGCTGTCTGACGGTAAGTTCCTTACCTTTGACCAAGGTAGCGGTTCGTTAAATGAACTGGCTCGTCAGCCTTCAGGTAAGCTTCAGAGCGCTGCTCAAGCCCTGCAAGATGCTACTTCTGGCTTCACCAAAGTGGGTGTTGACCCAACAGGTCCTGCCGGCGGTACTCTACTCAAGGCGCTGATCAACAGCCCCTCAATCCCAGAGCGCTGGCATCAAGGTAAACTGGTGGGTTACATCATCTCCGGTGTTGGTGGTTTTGCGCTGTTACTTGCCTTGTTCCGGTTTATTGTTCTCGGTGGCATCAGTGGAAGAGTTCGCCGTCAGCTCAAATCCAATACTGCTAACCCCAATAACCCTCTTGGCCGCGTACTGAAAGTTGCTGAAGATAATCCAGGCGCAGACACCGAAACGCTTGAGTTGAAGTTGGAAGAGGCGATTCTGAAAGAAGGTCCACCCATTGAGAGTGGCTTGAACATACTGAAGATTATCTCCATGGTTGCTCCTCTGTTGGGTCTGCTGGGTACCGTTACCGGTATGATCGTGACCTTCCAGGCAATTACTATCTACGGTGCAGGTGATCCGAAAGCAATGGCCGGTGGTATTTCCGGTGCACTGGTTACTACTGTACTTGGTCTGGTAGTCGCGATCCCAACCGTACTCTTGCACACGTTCTTAAACGGCAAGGCTCAGCGTATTCTTCATGTTCTTGAAGAAGAGAGCGCAGGCTTGATTGCTGAGAAATCTGAGCGCAAGTAAAACCCTTAACCGTGGTGCTGCAGACCATACTATGTGGGTTCGCAGCACCCAATTTTGAGAGGAGATAGACATGCTTGCATTGATGGAGACTTGGGCAGCCATTACAGCCTTTGTTGCATCAGGTGGGCCCATCCTTTTTTGGATTGCGGCTCTGGCATTTGCCATGTGGACTGTAATCTTCGAGCGGCTTTGGTTTTACAAGGGATCATTGAGTAAGGTAAAGAGTCAAACGGTAGGTGTCTGGGAAGCACGCGCAGAGCGCAAATCCTGGAACGCTCGCAAGATTCGTATCGCATTGATTTCTCGTGCTGCAAACAAGATAAACCAGAACTTGGACATACTTGGCACCATGGTAACCCTTTGCCCCTTGTTAGGGCTGCTGGGTACCGTTACGGGTATGATCGAAGTATTTAACGTACTTGCTGTAACCGGTGGTGGTGATGCCAAATCCATGGCGTCGGGCGTGTCACGCGCAACTATTCCCACCATGGCTGGTATGGTTGCAGCCATTTCCGGTGTATTTGGTACAACATTAGTTAATCGTATCGCAGAGCGTGAAAATCAATTGCTCGAAGACCATCTAACGATGGATCACTAAGGTACGTTTAGACATTGGCCTGATTTAAGAGAGAAGCCATGAGCAGGAAAAAGAAAGCGGAAGAAACAGGGGCGATTGACCTGACGCCCATGCTCGACGTGGTGTTTATCATGTTGATCTTCTTCATTGTTACTGCGTCCTTTATCAAAGAGCCCGGTATTCAGGTGAACCGCCCTGATGCTGTAACTGCGATATATAAGAAGAATGCCAACATTCTTGTCGCTATCAATGACCAAAATGAAATCTGGATTAACAAAAACGAAGTCGATATTCGTCAGGTGAAAACCCAGATACAGTTGTTGCTAGCGGAGAACCCGAAAGGTGCAGTTGTAATTCAGGCGGATAGTGATTCCAATATTAAGACCTTGACCGACGTCGCACAAAAAGCTCGTGAAGCGGGTGTGGCAGACGTGTCAGTTTCCGCAGAGAACAAGTAGGTTTCCTATGAGCATCCCAAGATTAATATTATCCGTGGCTCCGGCAGCACTTGTCACTCTTGGACTATTGCTGTTGATGCACTTTCTGATTCTACGCAATATGACTGAACCAGAACAGAGTACGGAGTTCAAAATCCCTGAGATAACTATGCCAGACAGGGAGATTACTACTGAGTACGATACTCGCAAGCCAGACAAACCTGATGAGCCAGAAGAGCCGCCACCCGAGCTACCAGAGCCGGAGTTTGAGAGCCCTGATGTGTCATCGGAGATATCTTTTGCGCCTCAGATGGACACTGGTGTAGAAATATCCGGCATTGGTGGCTTCTCTAGCGATGGTGATTACTTGCCTATCGTAAAGGTTGCTCCCAAATACCCTGCTCGTGCTGCAAACCGTGGTTTGGAAGGATACTGTACAGTGGAATATACCGTAACAGTAACGGGTGAGACTCGTGACGTTGAGGTGGTAGATTGTCCACAAACAGTGTTTGCCAGTGCCTCGGTTAAAGCTGCGCAGAAGTTTAAATATAAGCCAAAAGTTATCGATGGCGAACCCATCGAAGTACCTGGTGTGCGAAACCGATTCACATTCCAGATGGCACAAGATTAACAGGTGGTGATGATTATGAAATTGGTAACTGTTAAATCTATACGGTCAGTTGGGGTAGGCGCTTTGTTGGGCGTATTGCTTTCAATTGCTTTACCCACCGCCCAGGCACAAGCAGCTACAGGCTGTGAAGTGGTTAAAACCGGTGCTGTTGGCAAGCCAAGCGAAAAGCGAGCCTTGCCGGGTATTAGTGAAGCTTTTTTCAAAAAGCTTGGTAAGGTCGCTGACCTTGCTTCTCCTCCAGAGGACAAAAATGGTAAAGCGCCCGAGCCAGATTTTCGCGGTGCACTTAAAGAGCTGCAGAAAATTGAGAAAGGCTGCTCCAAGTGTAACCAATACGAGATGGCTCAAATCTACAACTATTACGGTTGGATTTACTACTCGCTTGAAGACTATTCCAAGTCTGTACAGAACTATAAAAAGGTTGTTCAGCAATCTCCCATGATTCCTTGGGGGCTGGAATTGCAGACTATCTACACTTTGGCTCAGTTAGAGTTTTCTCAAGAGCGCTACAAAGAGTCTGTAGCCCTGCTGAATAAGTGGATGGGCTTGTCTAACACGGTTGGCGCTTCTGTTTATAACCTTAAGTCCAGTATTTGTTATCAGATGGACGACAAAAAGGGCTCTCTGGCTCACATAAACATCGCTGTTAAGATGATCGAAGAGAAGGGGCAGGTTGCTAAAGAACCTTGGTACAGCCTGCAGCGTGCTCTATATCTTGAGAAAGAAGATTACAGGTCTGCATTGCCCATTCTTGTAAAAATGGTACGTCATTACCCCAAGGAATCTTATCTGCAGCAGCTGGCGGCCATTTATGGCATGCTTGAGCAAGAGAAAAAGCAATTGGGTGTTCTTGACGCGACTTATTTGTCCGATGGTCTGGACAAAGAGCAGCAGTTACTGAATCTATCCTACTTAATGATTCAGAATGAGTACCCTTACTACGCAGCAAAAGTGCTTGAGAAAGGCATGAAAGATAAGGTTGTTAAGCGATCTGAGCGCAACCTGGAAACGCTCGCGAAAGCATGGGGTCAATCTCAAGAGAAGAAAAAAGCAATTCCTGTAATGGCTGAGGCAGCTTCGATGTCTGATACAGGCGATCTGTACGTGCTACTTCTTGGCCTATATCTCGATATCGATAATAACAAAAAGGCCATTGAGGCAGGTAAAAAAGCGCTTAAGAAAGGTAAACTGAAACGGCCTGGTGAGTTGCACCTGAACATGGGTGTTGCGTATGTGGAACTCAAAAATTATGAGTCGGCTATTAAGGCTTTCGAAAAAGCGAAAGAGTATAAGCGTACCAAGAAATTCGCTGAAAGCTGGCTACAGCACGCGAAACAGGAACTTTATAGGCAAGAGCAGCTTGCGCAAGGCTAGTTCTAGCACTTGAGTAAATAGTAAAAAGGGGCTTTTAGCCCCTTTTTTTGTGCCTCAATACAATGAGCTAAACTTAAAGCAGTATATGACGAGATCCTACTTTAAGGAATTTCCCGCTTGGCTGCCGAATCCTACAGCGTTTATAAGTCGATTGTTCAAAAGGTCATGCTGGACCCGGAGCAACTGCCCGCCTTACCCGCTGTTACGTTAAACATCCGTTCTGCCTTGAACGACGATAAAACAGATGCTCAGCTTCTTGGAAAAATTTGTGCGCAGGACCCTTCGTTTAGCGCGCTATTGATGGCCACTGCCGCGTCTCCAATCTACTTGCAGGCCGCCCGGCCTACCACGCTGAGTGGTGTTATCGCGCTATTAGGCTTACCAAAAGTGTCTACCTTGGCCATGGCCCATTCCGTTAAGAGCCTGTTTATTTTACGTAGCGCGCAAATAACCAAGATTTATCAGCAAATTTGGCAGCGTTTAATGATTAAATCCGGGGTGAGTAGTTTTCTTGCATTGCGCACTCGTTGCGGTGTGCCGGAAGAGGTGATGTTGGCCTCTTTGTTGAGTGAGGTAGGAACACTGGCTATATTAAGTGCATTGAAGGATCAAAAGTCGTTCCCTAACAATAAAACATTTTATTTGCTGTGCCGTGAATACAGCAAAGCATTTGGGGCGATACTGCTAAATAAATGGAAGATAGAAAGTAAGTTTATAGCTGTGCTTAAATATTGCGGTAAGTGGAACCACCAGCAGGGCGGTGATGCTATAAATATTTTGGACTTGGTTAATTTGGGCTTATATTCTACCGTTAAGATTATCAGCCCAAAAAATTCATTACCCCTTATAGAGAATATTCCGTCCTATCAAAAGCTAAGCCCGCCGTTTAACAGCCTTGATGAGAGCGGGGCATTGAGCATTGTTTGTGACAATATGCATGAGATTGAGGGCATCAAAAAAATACTGGCCTAGTTGCCGGAAAATGTTTGTGCCCTAATCTGTTTTTAAACGCTATTTTAGTTTTTCTAAATCTCTTACAGCACCTTTATCGGCACTTGTGGCGAGCATAGCGTAAGCTTTGAGTGCGGCAGAAACTTTACGGGGGCGAGGGCTTTCTGGATGCCAGCCCGTTTTGTTTTTCGTTTCCCTGCGTGCATTTAGTTCTCCCTCACTCAGTTTTACATTAATACTGCGATTGGGAATGTCGATATGAATAATATCGCCGTTTTGAATCAAGCCGATGTTGCCTCCTGCTGCGGCTTCAGGAGAAACGTGGCCTATGGATAGGCCCGATGTACCACCTGAGAAGCGTCCGTCGGTGAGCAAGGCACAAGATTTACCAAGGCCTTTTGATTTTAAATAGGATGTCGGGTAAAGCATCTCCTGCATACCCGGCCCTCCGCGAGGCCCTTCGTAGCGAACAATAACAACTTCGCCCCCTTTTACTTTACCGTCCAGGATATTTTGTACGGCTTCATCTTGAGATTCGGTAATGTGAGCGGGCCCCTCAAAAACCAGGTTGGAGTCGTCTACGCCAGCAGTTTTTACTACGCAGCCATCTTGTGCAATATTGCCGAACAACACGGCTAAGCCGCCTTCCTGGCTATAGGCATTTTCTAAGTTGCGGATACAGCCTTCGCGGCGATCGTTATCGAGACTTGGCCAACGCGTACTTTGGCTGAAAGCGGTTTGGGTTGGGATGCCAGCCGGGCCCGCTTTAAAAAACTGGGTGACTGATTCGCTATTGTTGAGGGTTATATCCCATTGTTCTATGGCTTCTTTTAAGTTTTTTGAGTGCACCGTTGAAACGTCGGTGTTTAGCAGGCCTGCACGCATTAATTCCCCCAAAATAGCCATGATACCGCCGGCCCTGTGAACGTCTTCAATGTGATATTTTTGAATGTTAGGGGCGACTTTACACAGTTGCGGTATTTCCTTGCTAAGTTTGTCTATATCTTTTAGTCCAAAATCCACTTCTGCTTCCTGAGCTGCCGCCAGCAGGTGAAGAATGGTGTTGGTCGAGCCGCCCATCGCTATGTCGAGGCATATGGCATTCTCAAAGGCCGCCTTGCTGGCAATGCTGCGCGGTAACAGATCAGCTCTGTCGTTTTCATAGTATTCCCGAGTGATTTTAACGATCAATTCTCCTGCGCGCTCAAACAGTGTTTTCCTGTCTGCGTGGGTAGCAAGCACAGTGCCGTTGCCGGGTAGACTTAAACCGAGCGCTTCGGTCAGGCAGTTCATTGAGTTTGCTGTAAACATTCCCGAGCAGGAGCCACAGGTCGGGCAGGCGCTTCTTTCATACTCGGCTACCGTTTCATCGCTTGCACTGTCGTCGGCTGCAATAACCATTGCGTCGATAAGGTCTAAACCATGCTCGGCGAGCTTGGTTTTGCCCGCCTCCATTGGGCCGCCGGAAACAAACACCACTGGAATGTTTAAGCGCATGGCTGCCATTAGCATGCCCGGAGTAATCTTGTCGCAATTTGAGATGCAAACCATGGCATCTGCGCAGTGGGCATTGACCATGTACTCTACGGAGTCGGCGATAATGTCTCGACTGGGAAGGCTGTATAGCATTCCGTCGTGTCCCATGGCGATGCCATCATCTACAGCGATGGTGTTGAACTCTTTGGCTACGCCACCTGCTTTTTCAATTTCTCTGGCGACCAGCTGACCAATGTCTTTTAGGTGGACATGGCCGGGTACAAACTGGGTAAAAGAATTAACAACCGCAATAATGGGTTTTTGAAAGTCATCGTCTTTCATTCCGGTGGCACGCCATAGGGCGCGAGCACCAGCCATGTTACGACCGGATGTTGTTGTGCGTGAGCGATATTGCGGCATGGTATTCCTCTGCAAATTAAATTCTGCGGCCGCGAAGGATAGCAAATTTGGCGAAAGTTTGCGTTAGTGCTGAGGCTGGCTTTAGCTCATGATTGCTTGTGGGTAGTGCTTCTCTATTTGTTTTATCAATATGCTGTAGCGCTTAAACTGCTTGTGATCCGGCCCGACGTCTCCCACAGCGCGTAAGCTGCGGCGGCATAGTTTTTCGTATTTCTCCTGGAAACCAGCATGTTCCGTATGGGCAAGAATGGCCTGGATAAGGTTCAGGTTAAGGCCCGCATGGCGGGGATAGGTTGAAAGCGCTTCAACAAATACGTCGATGGCTGTTTCAAAGTGTTTTTGTTCGTAGGAAGAAATACCTTCTTTGGTAAGTTTCGATGCCACGATTTTGCCCGCGTCGCTAATGGGCTCGCCGGTAATACCATCGATAAGCTCCATAATTTGTGGATCTTTGTCGTGCCGTGCGGCAAGGTGAGTAAGAATATCTCTTGCTCCTGCTTCGTCTTTCATCGCGTGTAAGGTTCGCGCGTATTCAAGGCTTGTATCGACCGGAGGCGCGGCCAGATTGTTATACATGCTTTTGGCCTTTTGGGCAGAGGCCTGTGCTTTTGCTTCATCACCCAGGCCCGCCAGAAGTTGGGTTTCTACCATTTGTGCCTGAACCGCTACTTCGGGGCGATCTGCATAGCGTTTGCGGGCCCGGTCAAGAAAATTATTGGCCTGCCGTGCTAACATTTTGGCATCGGTAGAGCTGTCTCCCTTAATAACTTCTGATACTTTGCGGGAGTAATTGAAGTAGTCCTGTTCCGATTCGTGGCAGGAGTTGGAGCCCCACTTGATGGCGTGTTGGTGTGATTTAAGCGCGGTATCGTCGTCGTGATTAATTTCGGCGATTTTTGCCAGCTTTCGATGGCGAAGTACCGACTTGGGTGAAATGACGGTGGCACTCTCTACAGCGCGTTGTGCGCTTAACATATCTTTTCGTTCGCTATGAACCTCTGCCAGAATATCGTGCGCTTCTATATAGCGGTTATCTTCGTCAATTATTGACTGCAGTACTTCTTCCGCTGCGTCCAGGTTGCCCAGCGCAAGCTGAGTTTTGCCCATCCCCAGCTTGGCCCAGATAACCGGTTTTTTTGATAGAACACTTTCGTAGAGCTGCCTGGCTTCTTTTAGCTGTTTAAGTAAAAAATGCAACTGGCCTTTCATTTTAAGGCAGTCGCTGGAGTAGCGGCTGCCTTCCTTTATCATTTCATTACAGCTTTCCAGCGCTTGCTGGTATTTACCGTCTGAGATATGCCGCTTAATGTGCAGCAGTGCCTCGTGGCGCACGATGGCTTTATTAAGACGGACCTTCAGGCTTTGCTGGGTGTAGGGTTTGGTAATGTAATCGTCTGGCTGACATTCCAGTGCGCCAAGGACCATTTCACGCGAGGACTCACCGGTAATCATTACAAACAGGCTGGTCATTAAGAGTACGCGCAGAAAACGCACCTCTTCGAGGATTTGCTGGCCGTCTTTACCGGCACCGAGGTTGTAGTCGCACAGTACTACGTCGTATTTCTTCTTACCGCATATGCGTATGGCTTCCTCGCCGTTGGCGGCGGTATCAACGGATTTAACGCCAAAATTTCGCAGAGTGCGAGTAAGGGAGCCCCTTATCTCGGGGAAGTCGTCGATGACCAGGCACTTTTTATTGCTGTATATCTTAACAATATCTATTTGGCGCATATTTTCAGCGCTGGTCTGGTGCAGGTCTGGGTTCATACATTGAGCCTAATGGGCGAAGTTTCTCTTTGGCTTTTTGCAGAAAACCAAAGAGTAATGTATGAAGTCTAGGCAAAATTTGAGCACTTTGCCTCGGCAGCACCTTACCTGTGTCGCTGGAGCTAGTTTTTTAGCTCTTTTACCAGCACTTTTGACAGGCGTTGTAAGTTGTAGAGAAGCTGTCGCTTGCCGGGAAGGTTATCTGCATCTGTTTCGGTAAAACCCTGCTCGATAAACCAATGGGCAGTCTGGGTGGTTAGCGCATACAGTTTTTTCATTTTTAATTTACTGGCCTGTCGCTCTACATGGGTCAGTAACTTGGCTGCTCTCCCGCCGCCTTGATAGTCTTTTTGTATGGCAACGCAGGCCAACTCGCCGGCCTGGGCATTATCGATAGGGTATAGCGCTGCGCAACCGACGATGAGGTTGTCTTTCTCCATTACCGTAAACAAGCCAATTTCTGTTTCAAGCCTTTCGCGGGAGCGTTTTACCAAGATACCTTTTTGCTCTAGCGGTTCGATTAAATTGAGAATACCCACAACATCCTCAATTCTGGCGCGTCGTATGGTTTCGTAACTGTCTCGGTATACCATTGTGCCGGAGCCATCTCGGGTATAAAGCTCTTTGAGCAAGGCGCCATCTTCCTGCGCCGAGACAACATGCGCTCTTGCTACGCCTCCATCACAGGCTTTGTAGCAGGCGCGCAGTGCGAAATAGGTGTTGGACTGATTGTGGTGGTGTTGCTCCAGCAAAAAGCGCTCGCACTGTAATAGGGTAAGCTCACGAAATTGTTTATCGGTGTTATCGATAATTGGACCGTCATCGTTGTAAGCAATCAGTTTATCGGCGCCGATAGCGGTGGCGATATGGATGGCAACGTCCGCGAAGCTCAAATTGAAAGCTTCACCAGTGAGAGAATAGCCCAGTGGCGACACCAGCGTCAGGCTGTGTTCATCAAGCAGAACCTTAATCGCCTGGCTGTCCACACTTCTTACCTTACCTGTAAGCTGAAAATCGACACCATCGATTACACCGCGTGGCATGGCAGTAACAAAGTTACCGCTCCTCACTTTAATTTTTGCCCCGTACATAGGGCTTTCAGGCAGGCCACTGGAAAAAGCTGCTTCAATAGCAAAGCGGGCCTCACCCATAGCCTTCATAACATCCACCAGGTTTTCGCGGGGAGTAACACGCACGCCATCGTAAATTTGGGACTGTGCTTTAGAGCTTTGCAGCGCGCGTTCAATTTGAGTGCGAGCCCCGTGTACCACCACCAGCTTGACGCCCAGGCCGTTTAGCAGTGCGAGGTCATTGATAATGTTCGGGAAGTTGTCTTGCTCAATACAGTCGCCAGGTAACATCACCACAATGGTTTTGTTTCTATGGCTGTTGATGTACGGCGAGGTTTGTCTAAACCACTGAACGTATTGGTTACTTGTCTGTTGCATGTACTTCAGGCTTATCTGTGAGTAATAAATGGCGAGTATAAGGGCTTTTATATCGAAGCGTCAGCAGCGAAGGCAAAACTCGGTAATAAGGGATTTAATCGTGTGTATGGCGGGCTTAATTTCCGACAGCGCCATAAATTCGTTTGGCTGATGGGCCTGATCGATTGAGCCGGGCCCCATTACCACCGTTTGCATGCCCATTTGCTGCAGGAAAGGCGCTTCAGTGGCAAAAGCCACGCTAGCTGATTGCTGGCCTGTAAGTTTCTCCGCTGTTTGTACCAGCTCACTGTCCGCGGCTTGCTCAAAGGCCTCTATTCCGCCAATGAGGCGCTCGATTTGGATGGGGGTGTTGTTGGCTTCCCCCAGGGGGAGAAGGCGTTGAGATATGTCCTGGTGCAGTTGTTCTATGTCCATTCCAGGCAGTGGGCGCAGGTCGAAGTGCAATTCGCAGTGGCCGCAAATACGATTGGGGTTGTCGCCGCCATGTATATAGCCCAGATTCAGTGTTGGAGTACTGACCTCAAAGCCAGGATTGCTGTGCTGCAGCAAATCTTGGCGATAGCGCAGCAATTCGCCCAGCACAGCGTGCATTGTTTCCAACGCGTTGTGGCCAAGCTGGGGGTTGGAGCTGTGGCCAGCGAGGCCCTGAATGCGCACCGCGTTCATCATTATGCCTTTGTGCATGCGAATAGGGCGCATGCCGGTTGGCTCACCGATAACAGCAAAGCGGGCCTTCGGTTTACCCGCCTTGGCCAGCGCTCTTGCGCCATTCATTGATGACTCCTCGTCAGCGGTGGCAAGTATGATGACAGGTTGCTGTAATTTTGCTGCATCTAGCTTGAGTGCATCCAGTGCGGCCAGTACAACAGGAAAAAAGCCTTTCATATCCGTTGCGCCTAAGCCGTAGAAACGCTGGTTTTTTTCGATAAGTTCAAAGGGGTCTTGTTGCCAGCGCTCGGGATTGCAGGGTACGGTATCCGTATGGCCAGCAAGTACCAGCCCGCCTGTGCCCTGCCCCAGCGTTGCTATCAGATTGGCTTTGCCGCCCTCAAGTGCCATGATTTCGATGTTAAACCCCAGTGCTTCCAGCCAGCTGGCGAGCAGGTCGATGACAGCACGATTGCTCATGTCGAGTGCCGGGCTGGTACAGGAGACGGAGGGGCTGGCGATTAACTGTGCCAGCCGTTCGCGAAAGCGTTTCTCGGACATGCAAATACTTTTCGTTATTCTGAGTTAGAGGTAAAGGGTTCCAGTAGCAACGGTTAGCGCGTGGCCCGCTATTTTCACGCGATCACCTGCCAGCTCAAGGTTCAATATGCCGCTGCGGGTTGAAAGCTGTTTTGCCCTGAGCTGTTGTTTACCCAATTGTTCTGCATAGTATGGCACAAGGGCGGTATGTGCGGAGCCCGTCACTGGGTCTTCGGGGATACCTATTCTTGGCGCGAAAAAGCGAGAAACGAAATCAAAATCCGAAAAGTCGCCACAGCCTGGCGCGCTGACACATATGCCTTGCTGAGGTAATTCCATTAACATGTTCATATTCGGCTGCAGGTCAGCAACCTGTTGCGCACTGGGCAGAATAGCCAGCAGCCTGGGGCCTCCAACAAGTGTCGCCAAGGGCTCTACCCCCAGAGCGTTAGACACTAATGTAGATGCTGGTACCGGGCTGGCGGGGTTCGCCGGGAAATCGAGCTCAAGAGCGCCGTCTTCGAGCTTCTCGGTAGTGAGTATACCGCTGGCAGAATTAAAGCGAATAGTCTTCTGGCTAAAGCCAAGATGATGGATCAATACATGGGCTGCTGCCAGTGTACCGTGGCCACAAAGGTTAATTTCCTTTGCGGGGGTAAACCAGCGCAGGGCGTAATCATAGTTTGAGCTGCCACTGGGCACCAGAAAGCCGGTTTCGCTTAAGTTGAACTCCATGGCGATGGATTGCATCAAAGCTTCATTGAGCGCAGTGTCCGTAAGGATAACTGCCGCTGGGTTTCCTTCGAAAGGCTGTTTTGCAAAGGCATCTACTTGATAATAGCTAAGCTCCATGGGGTTTCCTTGAGTGTAATTTCCAGTGGGTGGTCGAAAGGGGCTACAATCATCTCAGACGACAATTAAAATTTAGGTCATATGAAGTCAGAATTCGCCTCAGAGCGCACACTTGATTTACGCACCATCCTGCTTGAGCTTGTTGAAGAAGGGCTCATTGAAAAGGAAGAGGGCAACCTGTTGATGGGCTCTCATCGCACTCGCGAGCAAACCTTAATGCACCCGCTCAGCTACATCGCTTTGCAGGGTTTGGAAGACCTGCGTAACCCAGGCCATATTTTAGATGAGTTGCACCTTACTGAGTGGCTGGCGAAAAAAGTTGCGCTCAACATGTTTCACATCGACCCAATGAAAATTCCGGTGGCGAAAGTATCGGAAATTATGTCTTACCAGTTTGCCAAGCGTCATGGCTTGCTGTGTGTTGGCGTCAGTTCAGACCTCGTTACCATTGCCGTAACTCAACCTTTCCTTACCGACTGGGAAGGAATGCTGGCTCAAACAGTTCGCCAGCAGATCAAGCGAGTGATGGCCGTGCCCGCGGATATCGATCGTTATCGCGTAGAGTTTTACTCCCTGGCCCGCTCTGTATCCGGCGCAGAGGATGGCGGAGGTAACCGCCCCTCCGGTGCAGCAAATTTCGAACAGTTACTTGAACTGGGTAAGCTTAAAGACCCGGAGGCCAATGATCAGCATGTGGTGAACCTTGTCGATTGGTTGCTGCAGTATGCTTTCGATCAGCGCGCCAGTGATATTCATATCGAGCCGCGTCGTGAAATTACCCGTATGCGATTTCGCATTGATGGCGTACTGCACAGCATTTACGAGTTTCCCGCTAATGTCGCCACCGCTATTGTCAGTCGCCTTAAAATTCTTGGCCGCATGAATGTTGCGGAAAAGCGCAAGCCTCAGGATGGCCGCTTGAAGACCAAGCGCCACAACGGCCTGGAGGCAGAGTTGCGTCTATCCACCCTGCCTACGGCATTTGGCGAAAAAATGGTAATGCGAATTTTCGACCCGGATGTGCTGTTTCGCTCCTTCGAGGAGCTGGGTTTGCTGGGAGAGGATTACAAGCGCTGGCAGAGCATGACGGAGCAGCCACATGGCATTTTGTTAGTGACTGGCCCCACAGGCTCGGGTAAAACAACAACCCTCTATTCCACGTTAAGGCACGTGGCAACAGACTCTGTGAACGTGTCTACTATTGAAGACCCAATAGAAATGGTAGAGGAAGCCTTCAATCAGACACAGGTGCAGCATAATATTGACCTGGATTTTGCTGCAGGTATACGCACGCTCATGCGGCAGGACCCAGACATCATCATGGTGGGCGAAATCCGCGACAAAGAAACCGCGCAGATGGCCACCCAGGCAGCGCTTACTGGCCACCTTGTACTTTCCACTTTGCATACCAACGATGCAGCATCAGCGATCACCCGCATGCTGGATCTGGGGGTGCCTGGCTATCTCCTAAAATCGACAGTGTTGGGTGTGATGGCCCAGCGTCTGGTGAGAACACTTTGCCCTCATTGCAAGCAGGAAGCCGATATCAGTAATGCAGACTGGGATTCCCTGGTGAAGCCCTGGAAGGTGGCTAAGCCGAGCAAGGTTTTCCAGCCCGAAGGATGCCTGGAGTGCCGTAACACGGGTTACCTTGGCAGGCAGGGCATTTACGAGATTTTGAGCCTCACCGAGTCTGTTCAGGACCATATTCGCGACAACCTGGACTTGATTGCCATGCGTCAACAGGCAATGCGTGAAGGAATGCGAACATTGCGCTTGTCTGGGGCTCAAAAAATTGCGCAAGGCAAGACAACCTTGGCCGAGGTTTTGCGTGTTGCGCCACCGCCAGAGAAGTAATTTTCAGAATTCAAATACAATTTAATGATCTGGGTCAGGGTAATGATTCACGCGCGTAATACCACAAAAGTTTGATTGAACGCATTTGCGCTAGATCAAGTTTATATTGATTAATGGGCGTAGAATGCTCATATCGAAGAGGGGATTTGTTTGTACTCCTGCTCAAAGAATATTGCACACGTCGAGTCTGAGTTCTTCGAAAACAACGAGAATAACTCTCCTTCAGAAAGACACCCATACCGACCGAGGGGAATGCCTTCGGCGAGTGCGGTAATTTTGTTGTAATTTTTTTCATTAACAGTGATCACATGCTGCCCACAAGGCGGCGAGACAGAAAGAGGCTTCCATGAATATCAAAGCGGAAATACCCCAAAAAGACAATAACGTTGTAGACCTGCCACTCGGAAATCCCTGGGAGGGTTTTGCTCCCGGCCCTTGGCAAGAAAACGTGGATGTTAGAGATTTTATTCAGCGCAATTACCTGCCTTATCAAGGCGATGCTGAATTCCTTAGCGGCCCGACTACTCGCACAGAAAAATTGTGGGAAGAAACACTCGAATTACTGAAAGCTGAGCAAGAGAAAGGTGGTCCTTTGGACTTCGATGCAGAGACTCCCGCCTCTGTTACCTCTCACAAGCCCGGTTTTATCAATAAGGCTTTGGAAACCATCGTTGGTTTGCAAACTGACGAACCTCTGAAGCGTGCCATTGTTCCTTACGGTGGTATTCGCATGGTTGAAACGTCCTGCGAAACCTACGGTAAAAAACTCAATCCCCAGGTTCTAGAAATATTCACCAAGTACCGTAAAACCCACAATCAGGGCGTATTCGATGCGTATACTCCTGACATTTTGCGTTGTCGTAAAGTGGGTGTGATCACTGGCCTGCCCGATGCTTATGGTCGCGGCCGAATTATCGGTGATTACCGCCGTGTGGCTTTGTACGGTATCGACTTCCTGATTAAAGCGAAGAAAGCCGAAAAAGTTGAAACAGAAAGTTGGACAATGGATGAAAAAACCATCCAGATCCGCGAAGAACTTTCTGAGCAAACTCGCGCTCTTAGCGATATTAAAACCATGGCAGAAAGTTATGGTTTCGATATCAGCCGTCCTGCTGCAACTGCTCGTGAAGCTGTACAGTGGACATACTTCGGTTATCTCGCTGCGGTTAAATCTCAAAACGGCGCAGCAATGAGCTTTGGCCGTGCAAGTACCTTCCTTGATGTGTACATCCAGCGTGATTTAGATGCTGGTCGAATCACTGAAGCCGACGCACAGGAATTAATCGACGATCTTGTAATCAAGCTGCGACTTGTTCGTTTCCTTCGCACCCCTGAGTATGATGAATTGTTCTCTGGCGATCCAACCTGGGTAACAGAGTCAATTGCGGGCATGGGTTTAGACGGTCGTCCATTGGTGACTAAAAGCTCATTCCGTGTGCTGCAAACACTATACAACTTAGGTCCTGCGCCAGAGCCCAACCTGACTGTTCTTTGGTCCGAGCAAATGCCTCGTGGTTTTAAAGATTACTGCGCGAAAGTATCTGTAGATACCTCTTCCATACAGTATGAAAACGACGATTTAATGCGTGATAAGTTCGGCGATGATTACGGTATTGCCTGCTGTGTATCTGCTATGCCCATTGGCAAGCAGATGCAGTTCTTTGGTGCTCGTGCAAACCTTGCTAAAACCATGCTCTATGCCATCAACGGTGGTATGGATGAGAAAATGGAAATACAGGTTGGCCCTAAAATGCCAGTGATGGAAGACGAAGTACTGGACTACGACAAAGTAATGTCTCGCTTCGACGAATATATGGCGTGGTTGGCAAGATCCTATGTTGGAGCCCTTAATTGCATCCATTACATGCACGATCGCTACGCCTACGAAACACCATTAATGGCTTTGCATGATCGTGATGTCAAGCGCACCCTGGCTTGCGGTATTGCTGGCTTGTCCATCGTAGCGGATTCGCTTTCTGCTATTAAATTCGCCAAAGTTAAACCGATTATGGGAGACAAAGGTTTCGTTGTTGATTACGACATCGAAGGTGATTACCCCAAATTTGGTAATAACGATGATCGCGTAGATAGCATTGCTCAAGATATTGTTGCACGCTTTATGAACCATGTTCGTGCCAACAAAACTTATCGCGACTCCATACCCACTCAGTCTGTACTAACGATTACTTCCAACGTGGTTTACGGTAAGAAAACCGGTAACACCCCAGACGGTCGTCGTGCTGGCGAGCCTTTCGCTCCTGGTGCAAACCCCATGCACGGTCGGGATACCAGCGGTGCATTAGCGTCTCTGTTGAGTGTTGCCAAACTACCGTACTGCGACTCCGAAGATGGTATTTCTTACACTATGAGCATGGTGCCCAATGCTCTGGGTGTAGAGGCCAATGATAAGGTAAGTAATCTGGTTGGTTTGCTGGATGGCTACTTCGGTTCTAATGGTCATCACATTAATGTGAACGTGCTTAAGCGTGAACTATTGATGGATGCCATGGAACATCCGGAGAACTATCCACAGCTCACTATCCGTGTTTCTGGTTATGCGGTTAACTTTAATAAGTTAACGAAAGAGCAGCAGCAGGATGTGATTAACCGTACTTTCCACGGTTGCGTGTAATTATTTAAAGGCCGCTTTGCGGCCCACTGAATACGCCTGAGCTTGCAATGAGCTCAACACTAAGGAAGCCACCATGGCTTCCTTTTTTATGTACAGGATGTGCGGTATCCAGCGGGCGCATGGATGCGCAGGAGCTGGGGGTGCAGGATGTGCGGTATCCAGCGGGCGCATGGATGCGCAGGAGCTGGGGGTGCAGCCAGCACCAAAGGAATTTTTAATACTTAATAAATTTATTACCGAGGGTAGTATGCTAGGAGGCCGGTGCTCCAGCTAGTGCTACCGATAATTAGAATGTTAATGTTTCGGTGATGGGTGCAAGCGCTAAAAAACGGCTTTAAGTCTCAGCAAATCTTCAGAGTCTTCTTAGGATAATCAAAATCAACCAAAGAAGCGCTAACATTTTTTATGTCCGGCCATTTCTTGGTGTCAAAATGTAAAGTGGCAACTGCGCAGGTGGGCATTCTGTCGATTTTATTTTTGTTTAGTAAGTTGTGTAGTTCGCTGATGTCAGGGTTGTGGCCAACAATCATTAAGCTCTCAGTGTTACCTCCAAGTTCGTAAATGACCTCCAGCATTTTTTTTGCACCTTGAAAATATAAACGCTCATCCAGTTTTATATTTTTGGCTTTAAAGTCGAGTTCCTTGGCCAAAATTTTTGCTGTTACGTGGGCGCGCAGGGCGGGGCTGCTAATAATTAATTCAGGTTCTGGGAATTTGTCCTTTTCCTGGGAGATATGCTGCAACAGGCGCTTGGCCATTTCTGGGGCGCTGCGTTCACCACGTTTGTTGAGTGGCCGCTCCAGATCGCTGAGAGAGGGGTCGCTCCACGAGGATTTTGCATGCCGAACCAAGTAAAGTGTTTTAGATTTTTTCATCGTACAACTGCGTCCAGCCCCATCCCCAAAATTTTTATTCTGTTTGAAGCTGCAATTGCCAAAGTTGCGCGTACTTGCCGCCAAGCTCCAGTAATTGCTGGTGGTTACCTTGCTCAATAATCATGCCCTTATCGAGCACCAGTATCTTGTCTGCATTTACTATTGTCGACAGGCGGTGAGCTATCACCAGGCTTGTCTGCCGGACCGATATTTCTTCCAGTGCTTGCAATATACTCTTTTCGCTTCTGCTGTCCAGCGAAGAGGTGGCTTCGTCAAACACCAGAATAGGAGGTTGCTTTAACACGGTTCTTGCAATGGCTACACGTTGCTTTTCACCACCAGATAATTTCAGGCCTCGCTCTCCCACCAGAGTATTTACACCCTCAGGCAGCGTGCTTATGAATTCATCCAGATGGGCCAGACGTATTGCCTCCATCACCTCTTGCTCGCTGGCTTCTATACGCCCGTAGCGAATATTTTCCAGAATACTGGTGTTGAACAGCACGGTATCCTGTGGCACTACACCAATGTTTTTGCGCAATGAATGCTGGCTAACGGAGCTTATGTTCTGGCCGTCAATAAGTATCTCACCTTCGCTAGTATCATAAAAGCGAAACAAAAGCTTGAGCATAGTGGATTTTCCCGCGCCGCTGCTCCCCACCACCGCCACTTTCTGATGTGGTTCAATAGTGAAGCTGATGCCTCTTAATATTGGCCGCTCAGGCTGATAGTGAAAGCTTACTTCGCGGAACTCTATATGTGCTTGGGTAACGTGCAGTTCATCAGCATTTTGGCCATCTTTTATGCTGGGTACTCGGTTTAGCAGTGCGAACATCTTTTCGATATTGGCCATGGAGCCCTTCATCTCGCGATATACAAAACCCAACAGATTTAGTGGTTGGAATATTTGCATCATAAAGGCATTGATGAGAACAAAATCGCCTAGGGTCATATTACCCCGGCTGACATCGTAAGCCGCCAGTGCCATGGCTCCGGTCATAGACGAGGCGATAATCAATGCCTGTCCGCCGTTCAAGGCGAACAAGGTAAGGCGGTTTTTTCTCCGTGCGTTCTCCCAAGTGGCTAAGTCCCGGTCGTATAATTCCGCTTCGTGAGTTTCATTGGTGAAATACTTAACGGTTTCGTAATTCATCAGGCTATCCACAGCCCGGGTACTGCTAGTTGACTCAGCGGAATTGGCTTGGCGGATGTAGCGAGTGCGCCACTCAGTCGCGTATACCGACCAGCCTACGTAGCTGATTACCGCAGTGGCGATGATAAGAGCAAAGCCCACGTGGTAATTTAACAAGAGCAGCACTAACACCAGCCCGATTTCCAGTAGCGTTGGGCCGATGTTGAACACCATGAAACGCATAATGAAACTTATGCCATTTACGCCGCGCTCGATGTCTCGGGAGAGGCCTCCGGTTCGTCTGTTCAGATGAAAGTCGAGATCGAGGGAGTGTAGGTGCTCAAAAACTCTTAGTCCTATGCGTCGCATGGCTCTCTCGGTGATGCGCCCGAACAGGGTGTCACGCAGCTCACCAAACAACACATTAGAAAAGCGAACCAGGCCGTACGCCGCCAACAAGGCGAGAGGAATACTCACAAGAGTGCTTGTCAGGCTTGTGTCCAGGCTGTCGACGATATGTTTAAGTATGAAAGGCAGGGTAACGGAGGCTATCTTGGCGCCCACCAGGCACAGCAGGGCCAGCGCGATTCGCCCCTTGTGTTCCAGTAGGTAGGGTAGCAAGCTTTTTAGGGCTCGCCAGTCCACATCGGAAAAAGCCACATCTGTTTTCTGTCCGCGCATAAAAAAGCCTTTGGATGCTACAGCAAGGAATAAGCGGCCAGTATACAGAGCTTAATGGCTCTCGTGACTTGAAGTGCGGTTTTCTTGCAGCTAGATTTTAAACGTACCCATTATTGTAAAAGAAAATTGTGATCAGCGATCATTGGATAAAAAACGGAGAGCTACTCCTCACGCGCTATATAGGCATGGTGTGCGGCCAGGAGCTAATAGACGGTGCACTGCACAAAAGCGGTGACATACGCTTTGACAGTGTCCGTTACATTCTTTCAGATTGGACTCAGTCCACGATAGTGACCATCTCACCTGAAGAGATTAAGGCGCTGGTGTCGTGTTTGCGTCCCATCAGCAAAATATGCCCCAATGCAAAAATGGCTTCCATTGTTAACCCCGACCCAACGGGCAATGCGCTAGTCGCCTGGTACACTTTTCTAGCGGATGACCTTAGTTGGGATGTTGATATTTTTACCAGTGTGGAGGAGGCTGAGAATTGGTGCCCCGTGTATCGTGATTTTCTGCGCTCGTGTTCGGATATATAGCTGTACACTGACAGGTCTATATATACCTGCCCGTGCTGTTAGTTTGAAATACGCAGAGGGGCGATGTTATTCGCCTTTTCGGAATCTCTTCCTATAATGGCCAGCTGGTTGTTGATAAGCCTGTTGGCTTCTTGCAGGCCAAAAAGCACTTCGTGGTAGTAGGCTGCCGCCTGCAGTGCGGAGCCGGCTTTAAAGTCCGCCTCCTGTTTAACATGGGCCAGCACAAATTCTCCCACTGAATCGGAATCCTGGTGAAAAGTGCACTGGTGTTGATGTAAGGCGTTAATTGCAGATTGGCTGTATTGGTCGATGTCTTTACACACTCGTTGTACTTTTTTTAGTAAATCTGCTTCATGCTGCTCGTTAACCCTTGCGGAAAGAATGGGCAAAAAGCCAACGCGAATACTTAAGGTGTCTAAAAACTGTGATTGCTGGTAAAGCGTAAATAAGGTTTGAAGTAACAGTGCGCCAATTCGCCTTTTGCCAAGTTCCGGGTGGGATGATAATGCAAGAAACAGGCGCATACCCATCAGCTCGTGAAATTTATCCTGTTGTCGTTTTAGTAAATTGAATTCACGCTTGGAGCTCTCGTAGTGTTGCACGAAATTTTCTTTCTGATCACTTGTAAGTTTTATACTTTCTGAGTGTATGCTGTAGCCGGCCTTGAGAACTTCATTTGCCGCCGAGAGCTGCACGTAGTTTTGAAAGACCCTTGGGTAGACCTCTAGCAGTTGTATATAGTCTGGTGTGGCGTGCCTGATTTTTAAAACACACTGGTTAAGTTTTTGTACTCGTTCTCCAAGAGAAATATTCTTCACGGTGCTTGGTGAGGGCACTCGCCAAAAAGATCTTGTGTTAAACCAGCGATTGAAATAGCTGGTGTTGATTTCATCTCTTACGTGGTCTTTTTTTACCGAGCTCATTAGCTTGCTCGATGGCACAAGGTCTGCAGTATTAACGGAAAGGTTTTCGTTGGCATAAAAAAGCAGGGTGCCTTTTTTGCAGAGTTCGTTCATGTTCTCAAAAAGTTCGTGAGCGGCGATTTGTCGACACACGAGGCCGCTTACGTCCAGATCTTCTGCATGAATAATTCGCTCCCTGTCGCTGGGGTAGCTTTCTTTTTGCTGGGTTGCGCCCTGGTCTATTGCGTCCTGTATTTGCCCGCCTGGCTGCTGCTCTGTGTTTGTGGACAAGAAATGTTGTACCAGTATTGGCAGGTTATCTACTAAGACCATGGCGCCAATAGAATTGAACAGACGATTTTTTGCTTGATCAAAAGCATGCTGAATATGCTGGCAGTGCACCAGTGTATGGACCAAGCCGCTGGAGCCGATCAATGCAATGGCGTATTCATCAGCAGCTTTAACCGCGCTGCGGTTTACCAGTGTGTTGATTTTATTTATTAGTGAATAATAGGGTTTAAGACAGTAGCTGCCTTTGGCAAGAATATTGAGTAGCAGTGAAATAACGGGTTTTAATAACTTGTTGCTGGTTCTTAGTCGGCATGAGCTGAGTCTAGATTGCCATGAGTCCTTATTCTCCGCAGCGGCTTTTGTGCGGCGAAGTATGAAGTTGGACATGTTATTCAGAAGCGCAACTGCTGGTTTTCTTCCTAAGGCGAGTTCGTGAACCAGTATTGCAGCAAACTGTCGGTTGTCGAGATTAAGTGCCAATGGCAGCCCAATGCTCAGGGTTCTTTCGCTGTGACGGATGTTGGGAAGTTTGAAAGCGTATTCACTTTTACAGTGCAGATCACCGTTGATAGCCAGCTTAGAGGGTACCGCCAGATTGAGTTTCTGGCAGATTTCTTCAATAAACTGAAACAAGCTGTTTTGTTGTGACTTTTTCAGTATCAGCCAGTTTTTGTCAGCCTGGTCTTTCTGTAGCCAGGGGCGAAGCAGCAAGGCAATGATTGCGGATAATAGAATACTTGGCAGCAGGTAGAAAAAGATGAGCGGCAGGGTGTGAGGAAAGCTCTCTTGTAAAAAAGGCGCTATCAGTCGATTGAGCAGGGCAAGGGCTATGAGCAGTATCGGGGCGGTATAGAGCAATACTGCCAAGCCGAGAGATAAGGTGCTTAGTACTATATTTGCAAAAAAGTAGGTTTTATTGGGCTTGTGTAATACCTTGCCGTCAAAATACGGATCAATCACTGGAAGGTCTGTAACGGCTGTTGCTTGAGGATTTTCCGGCGTGTTATTTGTGCTGGAATTATCCCTTGGCGCTAAACTTTTACTGCGCCGGCAAAGGGTGATGATACCTTTTGTCAGGAACATTTTTTGAAATTTTTGTGCATCCTGCTTGCTCAAGTTTTGCTTGATTCTTTTTTCACTTCCCTTGAGTAGCTCGGCTGCTTTTGTCGGCGTGGTTTTCAGTACTTGAGCCAACCATTGGCTCGCTAGCTCGAGCTTGTAACCTTTGCTGATTTTCCCGCTTAAATAAAAATCGTAGACTTCCTTGTTTTGACTGCTTGCAGGTTTGTTTTTGTTGGGAAATGCGGGCATTAGCGTGTCGCCTGAAAATACAGTGTTATACCATGATCATGATAGCGGCTGTTGGGGTTTTTTCACAGAAATTACGCCTATAAACTCCCGTGTTTAAGCAAGTTATGCCATTGTTGCCAGTCGGGCATAAATTGGTCTAGCAGGGCGTAGAAGCGAGCACTGTGGTTGGCTTCGTGGAGGTGAACCAGTTCATGCACAAATACATAGTCCAGGCAGCGAGGGGGATATTTCGCCAGCTCGAGATTGAGCCAAACCCTTGCGCGATCAATATTGCAGCTACCCCAGCGAGTAAGCATTTTTTTTATACCAAAAAAGCTTGCCTGCCGATCGACAATGGGCTGCCAGTGTTGCGCCAGGCCCGGTAAGCGAAGAGCAATTTGCTCACGGTAGAACTCGTCGAGCAGTTTGCAGCGAATTTCCCGGTTATCATCGGCTAGTACACGCAGTATCAGCTCATCGCCGAGTATCTCGGCGCCTCGGCCTCGGCCAACCGTTTGAAGTTGGAGGGTTTTTCGCTCTCCCCACACCAGATGCTTCTCGCCCTCAACAAACTGAGCCTGAGGGCTGGGGGCTCGTTTTGAAATTTCGTGTTGTTGGTGGCGGATCCAATCGAGCCGGTCTAGCACCATCGCCTCTATTTCACTGTTGCTGGCATTAAAGGGCGCCGACAAGCTCACACAGCCATCCGGCGGGCTTACTTTCAGGCGTAAGTACTTCATGGATTTGCGGGTTACCACGATGTCCATCCCGCCAATAGTGCGCTGACTTACGCTGTGTTTACGTGCGGAGCGACGGCGAGCCATTTACACTCCAATGTGCACAACAATGTTTCGAGCGCAGGCCATGCGACGGTGCTCCCAGAGGTAGATTCCCTGCCAGGTGCCCAGCGCCAGCTTGCCATCAACGATGGGGATGGAGAGACTGGTGGCGGTTAGTGCGGCTTTTATGTGGGCCGGCATGTCGTCGTCACCTTCGAGGGTGTGGGTGTAGAGTGAGTCTCGCTCCGGTACCAGCCGGTTTAACCAGCGTTCCAGGTCGTGCTGGGCGGAAGGGTCGTAGTTTTCCTGAATCAGCAAACTGGCGGAGGTGTGCTTGACGAATAGCGTGCACAGGCCTTCCTGCACGCCGCTGTTGCTGACCACAGTATTGACCTTTGAGGTAAAGGCGTGCAGCCCCTGGCCAGAAACCGAAATGGATAAAGTAGTAATCATATGACCTTATTATTAATCACTTGGCGCTATTATATTGCGCAATTTTAACATCAGGGACAAGCATGTACGCTTTCTTCGAAAAACTGGTTAAACCCTTTCCTGCCCACCGGGTTCAGCAACCGCCGAACAAGTTGTTGCCGTTTTTGCTGCACTATACCCGGGGTTGTGAGCGCTATTTGATCATCCTCGCTGTGAGTGCGGCAATGCTTGCCATTCTCGAGGTAGCCCTGGTGGGTTTTTTGGGTGAGCTGGTGGACTGGCTTTCTCTGTACACGCCGGAAACATTGTTGGCTGAGAAGGGAGGGCGCCTGCTATTAATGAGCGCTATTCTGTTATTTTTACTGCCGGTAATTGTCTTTATTCACTCCGCCATCATGCATCAAACCCTGCTGGGTAATTACCCTATGGCCATTCGCTGGCTGGCGCATCGCTACTTGCTGGGGCAGAGCTACTCCTTTTATCAAAATGAATTCGCTGGTCGCATTGCCACCAAGGTTATGCAGACAGCCTTGGCCGTGCGTGAAACCGTCATGTTGCTGCTGGATGTGGTGGTTTACGTGACGGTGTATTTTGGCAGTGTGGTGGTACTGGTGGCATTGTTGGATCTCCGTCTTGCTGTTCCGTTTGTGCTCTGGATTTTAGCCTATGTTTTATTGCTGAAATATTTTTTGCCCAAGCTGGCGGATATTTCTGCCAAGCAGGCGGATGCTCGTTCAGAAATGAATGGTCGAATAGTCGATACCTATACCAATATCTCTACCGTTAAGCTGTTCTCTCATTCCCAGCGAGAGTCTGAATACGCCCGTGAGGGTATGGGAGACTTTCTGAAAACGGTTTACCCACAAATGCGTTTGGCCACTTCGCTAAATTTTTCGCTTTGGCTGATGAACATTACCGCGATATTTTCTGTGTCTACCCTGTGCCTGTGGCTATGGATGCAGGGAGATCTAAGTGCCGGTGCCATTGCCGCCGCCATTGCAATGGTGCTGCGCATGAACGGCATGTCGCAATGGATTATGTGGGAGGTTTCCAAGTTATTTGAAAATATTGGTACTGCCCGAGACGGTATGAATACTGTTGCCCAGTCGCGGGCTGTCATGGATTCTGAGCACGCTAAGCCCTTGCAGGTGAATGCGGGTGAAATTGAATTTAAGGATGTAAGTTTTCATTACGGCAAGGCCAGTGGTGTAATCGATCATTTTGCCCTGAATATTAAAGCGGGTGAAAAAGTGGGTTTTGTTGGCCGCTCCGGCGCTGGAAAATCTACCCTGGTAAATTTGTTGTTGCGTTTTTACGATACGGAAAAGGGTGAAATATTTGTCGATGGTCAGAATATCGCAGGGGTGACCCAGGAGAGCCTGAGGGAAAAAATCGGTGTGGTTACTCAAGACACCTCACTATTGCACCGCTCTGTGCGTGACAATTTGGTATATGGGCGACCGGATGCCTCTGATGAGGAAATGATTGCCGCAGCTCGCAAGGCAAAGGCTGATGAGTTTATTGCAACACTGAGCGACCCAAAGGGTCGCAAAGCATACGAGGCTCATGTGGGTGAGCGAGGTGTGAAGTTGTCTGGCGGCCAACGGCAGCGCGTAGCCATTGCGAGAGTGCTGTTAAAAAATGCACCCATATTAATTTTAGATGAAGCCACCTCGGCGCTAGATTCCGAAGTAGAGGCTGCTATTCAGGAAAACCTCAACGACTTGATGCAAGGTAAAACCGTTATTGCCATTGCTCACAGGCTCTCTACTATCGCTGCGATGGATCGTTTAATTGTGTTGGAGGAAGGGAATATTGTTGAGCAGGGTACACATAAACAACTGCTGACAACGGGTGGCTTGTATGCGCAACTGTGGCAGAGGCAGTCGGGTGGTTTTTTAGGTGAGGTGTAAATCTTTTAGCTTATTATTCCTATGGAGTAGCGGAAATTTCCTGAATGAGCCAGGCGCCTTCACGTTGCTCCATACTAAAATAGCGAGTGCCCTCCTCCTGTTGCCATTTAAACGTTAACTTGGCCTCGCTTGTGATTACGCGCATCTCCGCTTTTTGCGGAGCGCCTCCGCGACGTTTTAAATAGCCGTGCAGAATGGTGTAAGCCTCTTGAGAGTTTTCATCGATAGCAGAATACTGGCTGGTGGTTTCTCCTGAATTATTGCCACAGGCAAGCAGGAAAAATAACATTAATGTAGATAAAGCAAGTTGCTTGAGAAGCATCAGGTCTTCAGCTCCATTTTTTGTGTTCTATCGCTCAGTACCGAGACGCTGGCTAAACCCAGAGTGATGTCTAAAAGGATATTCCAAACGTCGCCGGAGGCTGCACCCTTGGTTGTTCTGTCTGCGAGGGCTGCTTTTTTTAGCAATACTTGCAGGTCTTTAATTTTTAATCTGTGCAGGGCATTTTTGACTACGGGTTTGCGTTTGTCCCATATGCCGTTACGGCGCGCCGCTGCATCGAAATTCTCTCCGCGCTCCATGCCTTCTTTAATGCAGTAGAGATTGCGAATTTCTCGCGTGAGTGCCCATAGCAGCGTTAGCGGCTCGGTGCCTTCACCTCGCAAGCCATGCAGGCTTTCTGCCGCCGCTCTATTGTCGCCGTAGATGGCCTTGTCTACCAGGCCGAAAATATCATAGCGGGCGGAGTCCATTACCGATGCTGTCATAAGTTGCGCGTCGACCATGCCATCGTTGGACAATAGTTTTAATTTTTCAATTTCTTGAACAGCGGCCAAGAGGTTGCCCTCTGTTTTTGCGCATAAAATATCGATGGCCTCTGTGCTGGCATTCATGCTGGCTGCTTTCATTCTTTGGTCAACCCAGCGAGGCATTTGTTGCAAGGTGACCGGCCATACCTGCACCGTTACGCCAGTATTCTCTATAGCCTGGAACCATTTACTTTTTTGGCTGCGGCTATCAATTTTGGGGCTCACCAAAAGTAAAAGATTATCTTCGCTGGGGTTTGCACAATATTCGACAAGCGCTTTGCTTCCGGCGTCGCCGGGTTTGCCGTTGTGTATGCGTATTTCGATTATTTTTTTTTCGGCAAACAGAGAGAGTGCGTTGGCACTGTTGTAGAGCTCGTCCCAACTGAAGCCTGCGTCAGTATGGTGCAGCTCTCTTTCGCTGAAGCCCTGCAAGCGCGCTGCTTTGCGAATTGCATCGCAGCTCTCGTGTACGATGAGTTCTTCGTCACCGCTAATAAAATAAACCGGCGCAATATTTTTCTTTAGCGCTGTTTGAAGTTGTTCAGCACGCAATTTAGGCATAGTGTTAACGCGGTAAACTATCGAGAATACGGTAGGCCAGCTCCTCGCGCATTTCGTTTACGAGGGATTGCTCTTCCTGTGTTTTTGCCACAATGAGCTGGGCATTAAAATCGTAGCTGCGCCAACTGGTTATGCGTCGTGAAGCTAAAGCCTCTTCGCCGTCCCGGGTTTTGTAGTGGTAGCGAACAATAAGCGTGAGTTGATATTGTGCGGTTACCCCGGTATCGCTTACGGCCAGAGGGCGTTTGTCCAGGCGTTCAGACTCGAGCACTAAAATCAGCGGTGCCTCGGCAGTAAGCTCAACATTTTTACTGCGTAATACCAGCTCCATGGTCTGAGCTAAGCGGCTGTTGCGCTCCAGAATCTCCATCTCTAGCTGCTCTGGCAGGGCAGAGCTTTGGCCGCCTTTGTGGTGTTCCATTCCACGCAGCTGCCAGCCGCAGGCACTGATTGCCGCCGCTAACAGGATTGTGGCGAAAAATTTAATTTGCAACGATATTCACCAGTTTGCCAGGTACAACGATAATTTTTCGAATCATTTTGCCATCTATGTGTTTTTTAATATTTTCGTCGGCGAGAGCGGTTCTTTCCAGGCTATCTTTATCTGCGTCGGGAGCGGCTTCGAACTTGCTTCGTACTTTGCCGTTCACCTGTGCAACGATGGTAATTGCGCTTCTCACCAGCGCTGCTTTGTCCAGCTTTGGCCAGCTCGCATCGATCACCGCATTTTTGTGCCCCAGCGCTTGCCAGAGTCTATGGCTGGCGTGAGGAATAATAGGTGCGAGTACCAGCACAGCGGTTTCCAGGGCTTCCCGTTCAACGGCCAGGCCCAGCGGTGTGCTGCGATCTGCCTGTTTATTCACGTCGTTTAAAAGCTCCATCACTGCGGCAATGGCGGTATTGAACATCTGCCTGCGGCCAAAGTCATCTGAAACCTTTTGAATGGTTTCGTGGGTTTTTCTACGCAAGTCTTTTTGAGCGCCTTCTATTGCGGCTACATCCAGTTGACCCGGAGTGCCTGCTTGAACGTGGCTGGCCACTGCTTTCCACAGTTTTTTCAAAAAACGTGAGGCCCCCTCAACACCGCTGTCGGTCCATTCCAGGCTTTGTTCCGGGGGGGCGGCAAACATGGAGAACAGGCGAACGGTATCGGCACCGTATTGCTTGATCAGGTCTTCCGGGTCCACGGTGTTCAGCTTTGATTTGGACATTTTCGTGGAGCCCGCGTACAGCAGCTTATCGCCGCTACTGCGTTGCGTTGCCGAGACAAACCGGCCCTTGTCATCGCGTGTGATATCCACATCGTCGAGGGCAACCCAATCCTTATTGCCGTTGCTGTCTTTGTAAAAGGCATCGGCCAGTACCATACCCTGGCATAGCAGGCGCTCAAAAGGCTCGTCGCAGCCAACCAGGCCTTCATCTCGCAGCAGCTTGTGGTAAAAGCGTGCATAGAGGAGGTGAAGAATGGCGTGCTCGATGCCTCCCACATATTGGTCCACCGGCAGCCAGTAGTCCGCCTTGGCTTTATCCAGCATCAGCTCGTCACTGGGGGCTGCGTAGCGTGCGTAGTACCAGGAGCTTTCCATGAAGGTATCGAAGGTGTCTGTTTCTCGCTCAACTGGCTGGCCGTTAATGTCGTCTTTGCGCCAGTTGGGGTCGGCTTTTATGGGGGATTGCACGCCGTCCATAACCACCTCTTCGGGTAGCAGGATGGGCAGCTTTTCTGGGGGTACGGGGATTTCGCCACCGTCTGGAAGATTGAATATGGGGATGGGTGCACCCCAGTAGCGCTGGCGGCTCACACCCCAGTCACGCAGTCGGAAATTGGTACTTACCCGGCCCTTGTCGGCGGCAATCAGGGTTTGAGAAATCGCTTCAAAGGCGGCATCGAAGTGGAGTCCGTCGTATTCGCCGGAATTAACCAGTATGCCTTTGTCGACAAACGCGGCTTTTTCCAGGTCGATTTCTTCGTTGTTAGCCGGGGCGATAACCTGTTTGATTTCCAAACCGTATTTTTTGGCAAATTCCCAGTCGCGTTGATCGTGCGCGGGCACTGCCATCACGGCACCGGAGCCGTAGTCCATGAGCACGTAGTTGCCCACCCAAACGGCCACTTCTTCTCCTGTAATGGGGTGCAGTGCCTTGAGGCCGGTGTCTATGCCTTTCTTTTCCATGGAGGCCATATCGGCCTCGGCAACACTTTGTACTTTGCATTGCTGAATAAAGTTGGCCAGCTCGACATTGTTTTCAGCTACAGCCAGAGATACCGGGTGCTCGGCCGCCAGGCTCACATAAGTAATGCCCATAGTGGTATCCGGGCGAGTGGTGTACACCTCGAAGCTGCTGTGGCCTGCAATTTGTTCACTCAGGTCAAAACGCATTTCAACCCCGCGACTTTTACCGATCCAGTTGCGCTGCATGGTGCGCACCTGCTCAGGCCAATTGGGTAGTTTGTCCAGGTCCTTAAGCAGTTCTTCTGCGTAGTCGGTAATACGGATAAACCACTGGGGGATTTCTTTACGTTCAACCGGTGTGTCGCAGCGCCAACAGCAGCCTTCTACAACTTGCTCATTGGCGAGCACGGTTTCGTCCGTGGGGCACCAGTTAACCGCTGATACTTTTTTGTAAGCCAGGCCCTTTTGGTAGAGGCGCGTGAAGAACCATTGCTCCCATTTGTAGTAATCCGCTTTACAAGTGGTGACTTCTCTCGACCAGTCGAAACCAAAGCCCAGCTCTTTTAGTTGCTTGCGCATGTAGTCGGTATTGGAGTAAGTCCATGCGGCCGGTGCCGTATTGTTTTTGATGGCAGCATTTTCAGCGGGTAGGCCGAAGGCATCCCAGCCCATAGGGTGGAGAACATTTTTGCCTTGCATGCGCTGAAAGCGAGCAATGACATCGCTAATGGTATAGTTGCGCACGTGCCCCATATGCAGCCGACCGCTGGGGTAGGGGAACATTGCAAGGCAGTAGAATTTTTCTTTGTCCGGGTCTTCCGTTACTTCGAAGCACTTGTTTGACTCCCAGTATTGCTGGGCCTGTTGTTCGATTTCAGAAGGGTTATAGAGTTCTTTCATTGGGTCCTGTTGCGGCTAAGTGCGAGTGAGCTGATATTTGGCAGGGCATTATACAAAGAATGTGACCTCGATGTAGGCACATTGCCATTGCGTGCGGCAGCATGGGTGGGGGCTGCTAGACTTTAATTGTTGGGGCGTCGAAATATTCAGCTTTGCCCTGTTAAAACTCGTTAACGGAACATCACGATCTACCCAATGGGCCAGAAGAAAAAACTGAATACCACCCTGTTAAGAGCTGCTGCGCTTACGCTTATAGCCATTCTTGCCTACGAGTTGATTCCCGAGCGCAGCTATAAGCTTATCCCGCACTCCGGTAACTGGCGCAATGAGTTGTTTCAAGCCTACTCCGACGATCAATTGCAGGCGGCTGAATGGATAAACAGAGATAAGTTTCATTTTGCCTGCAAGCGGCAGGAGGATGAGAGGCCGCAATTGTGTGGCGCTAATATGTACTACGGCTATGATTTATCCCTTGGCGACGACCTGTCGGGTTATTCGCAATTGGTGATTAAGGCCAAATTCAGTGGTGATGCGCCGCGCATCAGGCTGTTCATGCGCAATTACAATGAAGAGTACTCAGAATCAGATGATGCCAATTCTGCCAAATACCTCCATTTGAACCTTCAAACATCCGAATTTCAGGCGGGCGAGGTTCATATAGGTTTGGATGAGTTCGTAGTGGCGGAGTGGTGGAAGGAGCAGCGCACGTTGCATCGAAGCCAGCTTCCTCCGGAATTTGGCAATGTAAGCACCATTGGTTTTGATGTCAGTATTTCTTTCTTTCAGGCCACCGAGGTGGAGCTGGAAGTGGAGTCGATGTATTTGATCGGCGAATGGGTAAGCAAGGATAACTGGTACCTGGGTATCCTAGTTTTCTGGCTGCTGATGATTCCCGCTGGCGTGCTTTATCAGTATTTGAGTTTGTTGAACCGCTCAAAAGCCTATACCCAAGTCATTACTGAGCTGGTTACCGACAAGGCAGAATTGGAGCAGCGTTCGCAAGTTTTGCAAGAGTTGTCACAATTGGACAAGCTTACCGGTGCCTATAACCGCAGCGGTATCGAAAACAGTTTTAAGCGTATTGTCTCTGGGCAGAACAGTAAACTGGTGGGTTTGATAGTTATCGATCTCGACCACTTTAAGCGTATTAATGACCAGCGAGGCCACGACGTTGGTGATCAGGTCTTGAAGGAAGTGGTTGCTCGCTTGCACGAGGGAATTCGCGAAAACGATGTGCTTGGGCGATGGGGTGGCGAGGAATTTATTTTGCTTACACCCAATGTCAGTGAGGAGCATGTGTATACAATCGCTGACAAGCTGCGTGGCCGGATAGCGGAGAAGGAATTCGACGTTGACATGCCCCTGCGCGTTACGGCAAGTTTTGGAGTAACGATTATTGCGCAGCATGAGGATTTTAGCCTGGCTTTTAAACGGGCCGACCAGGCACTGTACACCGCGAAAGCTCAGGGTAGAAACTGTGTGGTGCAAGCGGAAGAGAGCTGAGCGGCCAGCCTGGATAGCTACTATTTAATTAGCAAGATTAATTAGCAAGACGCGTTAACACGATAAGCATCCAACAGCTGAATCAGGCGAGCTTGTCTAGCTGTTCTGCTCGCTCAGAGTACACTTATTTCGCCCGCCCTTTTTTGATACATACAGGGCGAGGTCTGCCCGGTTAAACAGACTTTCCAGCATCTCATCATTTACGATGGTGGCAACGCCGATACTCACAGTACAACGCACACCTTTACTGAATACCGCATCGCATACCAGCTTTCTTAAGTTTTCGCCGATAAACATGGCCTGTTGGGGGCTGGTGTTGTTACACACCAATAAAAACTCTTCGCCCCCCCAGCGTGCAATGCTATCGGTGGAGCGAATATTATCATTCACCAGCACGGTGAATTCGCGCAGTATATTGTCACCAAAGGTGTGGCCGTAATTGTCGTTTACGTCTTTAAAGTGATCCACGTCCATGAGCAAAATACTTAAGGGGCGGCGGTGAAGCAGCCATTCTTCATAGCCAACAGACAAAGAGTCTTCGATACCCGAGCGGTTGTACACGCCTGTTAGTGGGTCGTGATTAATTTTTTCTTCCAGTACCTTTTGCCGTTCGTCCAGCACCAGATTTATTTGTTTCAGCTCGCCCTCTTTGCGTTTGCGGGTGGCTATTTCCACATTGAGGTAGATATTGCGGTTGACCAGGATTAGCAAAACAAGCAGCACCCACGCCACGATGATGCTGAGGTACATGGACTCTGAGCCGATAATTACCCCTTCCAGCACTATTTTGTTCAGCTTGAACTGGTATTTTCCAGCGGGCGCATTGCTGCTTGTTTGTATGTCAATAATGGAAATATTGGAAAACTCTGGCTGGGTGTGCTGAATATCCAGGTTTTCGTAAAGTAACAACCACCAGTCGGCTACGCGAAAATAGGAGAGGTTAATGTCTTCCGTGCTCTCCTGCTTGCGAACATCCAGCTCTACGAAGTTAAATTTTGTGGAGCGGGGGTCACCAATATGGGTGTATGCGGGGTTGCTGTTTCGCAAGAAAACTCGAAAATGCTTGGTGGGGCCCTGGTAGTCAATATCAACAGAAATCGCTGAATAGTTAGAAAGGTCGACCCCTTCGAGAATGGAGCCCTTGAGATAGACCTGCATGCCACAGAAGGGGTACTGCAGTGTTGTGCTATCCAGCTCGCATTCCCAGCTTCCCTCCTGCTTGTTTATCCACTGAATAGAGGATGCTCCTCCATCTCTTTGATCCGACTCGAGGGTGTAGCTGAAGGCGCTGGAGCCGGGGAGAATTTCTATTTGTGTTCTGAGGATTTTTTTACCGAAAAAAAGCGCGATGAGAGTAAAGATCACCATGAGGGCGAGAATTTTTTCAGAGCTGAGTTTCAGCATACGACTACCGAGCATCTGTGCCAGTGTTCTGGTAGTTCAAGCCACCAGTTTTATTCGAAAAGCACTAATGATGTCGACCACCAGCGAGGGAAGCCTCTGCCTCGCGTTCCAATTCCACTGCATCGCTAATGCTTGTGCATAGGGACTGCGAAGTTAGCGCACATCATGTGCCAAGAGGAGAGAGTTTCCCTCATTCGCAGTCGGTCTTGCAAGTCGAACTTGGTATTCTTGGCAAACGAGTGAGCAAGCGGGCGCACTGCACCCGTCGGCGCAATACCGGCGCAGGGCCTTGCCTTCTTGTGTGCTCGTAAGGTCTCTGGTTGCGGAGAACCGGGTTTATACGTAGCGCGGTTGGCCGCGATACAAGCCGGCGAATTGCTTACCCTGGCGGTAGCGCTCGTAAACCTTGCCCCTGAAGGTGACGGTGTCAGAATTACTCATGTTAAATTCATCTCCGGCGGCCTGAGCAACTAACGGTTGTGCGGCACTTTGTGTTTCTGCGCTGCTCTTCAGGTCTTGCATTAAATTGCCTACCCCTGCCAGGGCCAGCAACTGAGAATAGGCAAGGTTGAGCTCTTCCGAGTGCGCACGATCTACATATTCGTGCAGCAAACTCATAAAGTCGGGGTTGGAAAGGGTGAGCTTTATATCGAGTTCTTTCTTAACGCAGTGAATACAGGCCTTGGCAGCCCGTATTCCCTGTGGGTTTAACATCCAAGATTTATCAGCCATGTGCGTACCTCAATGTAATCACGCACATTAAGCGTAGCAGCCGGTCCCTGGTTTTCACTGATTTTATCTGGAAATGTGAACAGGGGCGCGTGGCCGCAGCCCCTCAAACAGTTGTTTACTTTTTGGCCGTTTCCGGGGTGGCGCTTACTGTTGTGTCATAGGGAATAACTTCCACCAGTTCCACTTCGAATATCAAGGTGGAGCCCGCCGGGATTTTTTCCATTTTTCGCTTCCCGTAACCGAGCTTGGAAGGAATATAGAGCTCATATTTAGCGCCCTCGCTCATCATCGGTAAGGCTTCTCTCCAGCCCTGTACTGTGCGCATGAGTTGCAGCTCTATCGGCTCACCACTGGTTTTATCGAAAACGTCGCCGTTAAGCAGCTTGCCTGTGTAGTTTACTCGCACTTTGTCGCGTCTTTGCGGGCTGGCGCCGGAGCCTTCGCTAATCACCTTGTATTGCAGGCCGCTGGCGGTTTCTACGATGCCTGGCTGGCTTTTATTGTTGGCGAAGAAGGCTTGTTCGGCTTGTATCGCTTCGGTTTCCATTTGCTTCATTTTTTCGTTGCGTGCAATACGGAAAGCCTTTTGCAGATCTTCAGATCGCTGCTTTAGCTCTTCCATGGGCAGCTGCTCTTGCTCAAACAGGGTATCTTCAACCCCTTGCATGTACATGGTGTAGTCGAAAGATGTTTCAACTTCGCTTATTTCGTCGGCGATCTGTTTTATGCGCTGGCCCATGCGACTGCCCACAGCATAGGCATTTTTTTGTTCCTCTGTCTGGGGGCTAACAGGCTTTGACGCTTCTTCCTGACAGCCCAATAGCAGGGATGCCGAAAGAGCCAGAAGAGGGAGTGTGAGTAATTTCATTGTGTTTCACCCATTTCGTTGTTGGTTTTATGATGGATTGTCGGGCAGGCATTTTCGGTGGAAGCTCTCGCAGATTCAATATCAATATTCTCAAATTTGTACTTTCGATTGAAATGCCTTTGTGTTCTTTTTTGGTGCGCATTCTGGCAAGAGGGCATTGATATAAAGCGCGCACATTAGGCTTCACCTATAAAAATACCCCTGCCGAAGCCCATTTGAGTGCTTTTACCGATGCATTGCATTGCTACGTCGCTTGGTACATTGCTTGCTAAAGCTGTTCTTTACAATAATTGAGCAATCAGAGGCGCTAATGAATGATGCATCAGTCTCTTGCGACATGGATACCTTGCAGATAGTGGAATCGGGCGGACAATTTGAAGATATATGCAGTGTGTTTCGTGCCCGGGAGGATGTGCTTAGTCTGGTGAACCAGATCAACCAGCTTATAAAAGCCGTACAAAAACACCGGGGTGTGAGTATGGGTTTGCTGGGAGGTGACAATAGTTTTGTTCATGGTTTCCAGTCGCTGCAGGTGCAGCTGGAGCGACGTTTGGCGACCCTTGAGGTATTTGCACGCCGAACAGGAGGTTTGCTTTCTGAACGGGAAAAGGAAAACCTGCATTTGGCATGGCACACCATACGCCAGAACTGGCAAGACGATGAGCTGAGCGATAATTTTGAACTGCATTCTCACTTTATTGAGCAGTTAAAGAGCATGCTGGTTTCCCTGGCTAAGCAGTTGGAGAAACCTTTTGTGCAGGAGCTGGCAGAGCGTGCGGAAGGGAGTGTGAGCTACCCCAAACTGTTTAAGCAGATAGAGCTGTTGCAGTTTGTCGCCAAGCAGTTGCCCGACATGATCGAGCACATTGCCAAGGTGCGGGGCTTGGCTGTTTACGCTGCTTCTGCGGGCAGTGTGGATTTCTACAACGATAGAAAGTTACGCTTTTTATTGCAGACAGCGCGAGAGCAGAGTGACAAGTTACGGCATCAGGCCGAGCGCATTAACGAATTGTTGGACGATGAAATTCCCTCCTTTCTCGAGCTTAAAAACCTTGAACTGAAACTTCTGTTTTTACTCAATACCGTAGAGCAGGATGTACTCTCTGGCGTGACCATTACCACCAGCAGCCAACAGTTTTTTTCTCTTGCGACGGAAATTATTGATGTGTACTGGAAAGTTGTAAACGATGGCTTATCCGTGTTGCGGCGCTGGCACGAGGAGGATTTGGAAGATTGGTTTAAGCTCTCGCCAAAGGTCAACGAAAGCGCTGAAGAATGAGCCTTAACCGCGTTGCTTGCTAGTTTGCGCTGTTCGTTTTTGCAAGTGCCAGGGCACGAAAGTCTTCAATGTAATTATCGATTCTTCGATTCATTTTCTTGCGTTGTTTGCTGCTAAGAGAGTTGATCAGCTCGGCCAGCATGGCGTAAGTGAGCGCTTGATTCTGATCCATGCGGCGCTCCAGCTCTTCTGCCCAGTGGTCGGTGTGTACAAATAATAATTTCTTAAGCGTTGCTTCAAGCTTTACTCTATCCTGGCGTTCGGCCAGTGCCAGTGTTAATTCTTCTGCCCAGATTTCCTGTTGTTCCAGTGCCAGTTGTTCAAAGGGCGTTAAAGAGTGACTCCAGTTTTTGAGCGTATTATTTTGCTGTTTGCTGTAGGAGCCGATTGAGGCGAGGCTGAGGTTACTTTTCAGCTCTTTGATGCGGGCTTTGTGTAATTCTTTTTCACTCACGTCGACAAATTCCTGTTGGTATTCGTCGCGATCATCTGCAATCGAGGCTAGCAGCTCTTCTACCTGTTGGTCACTAAAGCTGGCCAGCAGCTGTGCAAACAGCGGGGTAAGGTAGTTAAGGCTATCGTCCAGAAACAGCTGTAATTCATCGGTTTCTTTGTGGATCATCTCAGCGTTGAGCTGGTCGCTGTTTAATCTGATTTTTAAGCCTTCCAGATATAGGGCGTAGCGTGGCAGCTGTGTTGTGCGATGCCAGTGGTGAAAGTCATCGAGCTGCTTTTTGGTATATTTCTTCTGTTCTTTGTTGAGGCTTACGTAGCTTTCGAAATACCACATCATCGCCCAATCGAGAAAGTTGTAGGCCACTTTGGTGGTGCAACTGCTGATAAAAATTAGGCATACAAAAATCAGGGTAAAGCGTTTGATCATTGTGTTGAGTTGTGCAGACTTCATAGGGTGGGCTCAAGCTAAAACTGAGCGGAATTATATACGACAGAGGTGACGGGCCTGTAACAAATTGTGGTTTACCTTTTAAAGGCTTACTGCCAAGGAGAGTTATAAGGTTTTTAAATACTCCACCAGCGCCCAACGGTCAGCAGTATTGATTGGCGGCAGCAGTTCTGTTTGCGCTGAGCCGTCTTGGTTTTTCAGCGGGCTTCCTCCCGCACCGCGTTTAATAACCGGGGTTTTACCGGCCGCGTATTCGTGCCCGGCGTTGGAATTACTGGGCAGGCGGGTATCGAATTCAAACAGGCCTGGGTAGTCTGCTGCGGGGCGGTTGACGAAACCAACTTTCACCGGGTCAAATTCTCGGCTGCCAACGGTAAATGTCATGCTTCGACAGTGCTGCCCCTCGAGTTTATCTGTGGCAAGTTCCTGTTCTGTGCACTGGGGTAAAAAGAGCTCGTACAGGTTGAGTACTGAGCCGTTATGCAAGTAAGGTGCGGTAGCCCAAATACCATTTAAGGGGCGTCCCTTGTAGGCGAGTAAATACTCAGCGGGCTCACTATTTGCCTCAAAATCCAATTGTCGTTCAGTATTGTGTTGAGCGGGGTTATCCCAAATGGAGACGAGTACATCCAGTAAGCGCAGAATGCCCCGATAGACTGCGGGTTTGTCCAGGTCCGGTTGAGTGACGACCCCTCGCCCCGCTTCTGCCAGTAGAGGGAGAACTTTGCTTACTGCCGCGAATTTTGCGCCAGTGGGATCATCGTGTTCTACCGGTAAACCTTCAAAATATCCGCTTTTTCCACCGTAGCTGATGGCGTTTGTTGCCATCTGAGGGTCGGTTCCCAGTAGTGGAAGCGAGGCCATTTGCGCTTGTACCCGTCGCTGTTCATCGCTGCGGTCAATGTGCTGATGGCAATCGTGACAACGATACTGCAGAAATACTTCTCTGCCGCGTTCCGCCAGAGCCGGGTCAATAGCTGGAAATTGTTCTGGCCACTGAGGAGATTGCAGCTTTTCTATATGGCGCTCCAAGCGAATAATATTGCGCACGTCGACAGAGGAGCGATAGCCTTCCTCTTGCGTTTGGCTGTGCAGTTCCATCGTACCGAATACCCCCATCACTTCACCTACATTGCGACCAAGCGCGCCGGTTTTTGCGTTCTGGCTTACGCCATTCCACTGCACGTAGTCATGTTGGGGGGTGTCCCACAAAAAGGGGTAGCTCACTGGTGCGCTTGCGGCATTGTAGTTGCTGAGGTCGTTGGGGGTGAGGTGGCTCAAAATACGGTTGTAGATGCGGCCGAAGGCGTCAAGGCGGGCATAGCCGTAGTGAACAAGCTGCTCGCCGTGCAAAGGCTGGTTGGCTCTGTTGTAGCTCTGTTGTTGCTCGTAGCTGAATTGCAGCTCCGCGCGTGCTTTGGCCACATGAGCAGCATCGCTGGAGCCATAGAGGTTTTCTGCCAGGCGCGCCAATTTCTCGCCATTGTCCAGCGTAGCTTTTAAAGCCCGTTCCAGCGCGAGTAGAAACTGCTCCATATCGGCCATTGCCGGCGCACCATCGATACGGATGCCCAAACCCTGGTAGTTGATTTGAGCGGTATGGCAGGCAGCACAGCTGAAGCCTACATAGTCTTTGCCGCGATAACTATCTTTAACAAAGCCCAAGGGCAGGGCATCCGGGTTGCCCCAGCTGGAATTCTGAGGCAGGTAGCGATAGCGCAGCACTGTTTCATCGGCACGGAAAAGTTCGCGGCTGTCAGCCTGCTCGAGATGTAAAAAAAGTTGGTAGGGAAGCAGGTCTGAGCCTTGGCTTGTAGTGTAAAACCAGATGCTGTCCGAGGCGCTCCAGTTTTGCTCGAGGTAAATAACTTCCTTGATACTGTCTCCAAAATAATCAGCCTCGGTAATTTTTGCGGCGCGGTCCTCTGCTGCCGTAAAATTTTGAACTGCATAATTACTGGATACGCCGACGATTAACAGAAAGAGTAAAACAAACAATACTTTAAGGGTTTTGTTCATCGTGCTTAAGCCCTGAGCCGATAGCGTTTTTGAGGCGTGGAATGTAAAACTTAGAGTCAAGTTTGGCACTAAATATACGGAACCGCCAATGGCGGTTCAGCAATAAATCAAAAGGTACTTAACCCAGCAAGCGGTGTTTAAGCGCAAGCGCAAGGAAAATCATAAAGCTGATAATGATCATTGGCCAGGAGCCAAAGCGGGCAAAAGGGGTTTTACCCTCGGTGAGCATAACCTTGCCGGTAATGGTTTCAGCTTTGAACTGGGTTCCTGCTAGCGTAACTTCACCCTTGTGGGAAATGATGCCGCTTAAACCGGTATTCGTTCCTCTTATTACATAGCGCCCTGTTTCCAATGCGCGCATTTGCGCCATTTGAAAATGTTGCAAGGGGCCTATGGATTCTCCGAACCAGGCATCATTACTGATGGTGACCAGCAGTTGAGCATCGCCCAGCATATTGGCTACCAGGTCGGGGTAGACAATTTCATAACAAATATAGGGCGCGATGGAATATTCATTTGTTTTTATCCCCTCTTGCAATAAGGGCCCGCGATGAATAATGGAATTGGGTAAATCAAAAAAACGTATGAGTCCACGCAGATATTTTTCCAGGGGAACATATTCGCCAAAGGGAACCAGCCGTTGCTTGAAGTAGATGTTCTCAGCTGTGCCCATACCGAAAATGCTGTTGTAATAGGTGTTGGGCTGTTCGTCGTCGTAAAGAATTCCACTCACGAGTGCGGTATTGTTTGCAGTAGCGAGCTTTTGTAGTTCCTCTATAAAGAAATCTGCTTCGTGGTACATCATGGGAATGGCGGCTTCTGGCCAAACAATGATATCCGATTGCCAGTGGTCCTCTGTAAGCTCGAGCAGAGTATCCGTAATTTCGCCGCGAAACAGTGGGTTCCACTTTACTTCCAGGGGGATATTCGGTTGAACAATGCTAACGCTAAGTTCTTTGGTGGGAGTGGTCCAGTTAACGCTTGTTAGGGCAAGGCCGCCGAGCCAGATAGCGGCAACACTGGAGAGGGTGATATACGATAATTTTCGATGCCAGCGTTTACCCAGTGATAATTTTTCCGATGCACGCTGAATGGATAAGAGGCTGGTGGCGGTAAAGGCCGCTAAAAAACTTAAGCCGTAAACGCCGAATACGGGTGACCACCCAGCAAGCCAGCTATCGGTATGGCCGTAGCCCAGGTAAAGCCAGGGAAAGCCGGTTAAAAACCAGCTGCGCACCCATTCACTAATTACCCAGGTGGCGGGAAAGCCGAGTAGCACACCAAAGTAGGAACCACCAACACAGCGTTTATAAAAATAAAATGGCCAGCAAAAAACCAGCGCCATAAAGGCGACGAACATGGCTGTCATAATGCTTGCGAGCCACGCCGGGGTATAAGCGAAATCGTGGATGCTCACATACACCCAGCTCACGCCGGTGCCGTACATACCTAAGGCAAATAAAAAGCTGCGCCAGAGTGCTCGCCGGGCTGAGATTTTTTTAAGGCACAAGGCGAGCGAGGAGCAAGCGAGTATGCCAAACCACCAAAGTTCGTAGGGTGCAAAGGACAGCGGCAAAATGGAGCCAGAAAATACCACCAGCATGTCGCCACGCCAGTTGCTCAGGTTACTGGCAATAGGTTCATCTATAACTTTAGGGTTTGTTAATTCCAATTCATTCACGCTTGCTGTGGGCCCTAATCGCCATCCGCATCGGTTTCCTTGTCTTTATTTCTTGTCACCCTCAGCAAATGTACCTGCCGGTCATCGGCATATAACACACGGAATGTAAATTGGCCGATGCTGACGGTTTCATTTCTCTTGGGCATGTGGCCGAAAGCCTGGGTGATAATGCCGCCAATGGTGTCGAACTCACCATCGCTTACACGTGTTTTAAAATAGCTATTAAATTCTTCGATAGGGGTGAGTGCTTTTAAAATATAGTCGCTGCTACTCACCTGTCGAATAAAGTCTTCATTTTCTTCGTCGGTTTCGTCTTCGATCTCGCCAACGATTTCTTCAAGGATATCTTCGATGGTCAGCAAACCGGAAATGCCGCCATATTCATCGATGACCAGGGCCATATGGTAGCGTTTCTCGCGAAACTCCTTGAGGAGTACATTGAGGCGTTTACTCTCCGGGATAATGTTTGCTGTACGCAGGCATTCGCCCCAGTTAAAACTCTGTTGACCATTGAGTATCAGTGGGAGTAAATCTTTCGCCAGTAATATGCCTTTTACGTCGTCGCTGCTCTCGCCGATCACTGGGAAGCGCGAGTGCCCGCTATCGATCACTTTGGATAAAAATTCGGCGGGGCTTTCATCTTCTTTGATGACAACCATCTGCGAACGAGGGATCATTATTTCACGCACTTGCAGTTTGGATACATCCAGAGCGCCTTCGATAATGTTCAGCGCCTCCTGGTCCACCACTTTGTTATCGGCAGCGCCTTTGATTATCTTCAATAACTCCGCGCGGGATTTCGGTTCATTGCTTAATGCAGGGAATAGGCGTTCGAGCCAGGAACGGTTGCGGGAATGTTCGCTGCTCGAGTCGCTACTCGGCGGTTCTTCTGTCATTGGGTTTGGCGTCTCCATGAACGCAGGTCATTAACTGTGATGATGATTTTAAATTTTTCTTTAATAGGGACTAGGGAAATCAAGCGCGTTTAAAATGCTGATTTCCAGTGCTTCCATAATTGCGGCATCGGCGTCTTCAACATGGTCGTAGCCCACTAAATGTAAGCAGCCGTGCACCACCATGTGTGCCCAATGGGCCATTATTTCTTTGTTTTGTTGTTTTGCCTCTGCTGCCACAACCGGAGCGCAGATAACAATATCCCCTAATAAATCCAGATTGACTTCGGGAGGCAGTTCGCAAGGGAAGGAAAGCACATTGGTGGCTTTGTCCTTGTGGCGAAACTGCAGATTTAATTGCTGAATTTCTTCCTCGTCAACAATGCGGATACTTAAGCTAGGCTCACTGATCTCGACTTTTTGCACATTCTTGTTGAAGCGTTCAGGATGCAAACACAGTTGGGCCCACCGAGTAATCTGTTGCTCCGTAGGTAACTCTTTTTCTGCTAATGAAGAGGCATTCTCTAGATCGAGTGTCAGCGTTTTCATTACCTTTATTGCTGTTCTGCTTTTTGTTCGGCGGCATCGTAGGCTTCGACAATGCGTTGAACAATGGGGTGACGCACAACGTCTTTCGCGCCGAAGACAGTAAAGCTGATGCCATCGACACCGTCTAACACTTGCACGGCATGCTTAAGGCCGGAAGCCTGGCCGCGAGGTAAATCTATTTGTGATGGATCACCGGTAATCACTGCGGTTGAGCCAAAGCCTATGCGCGTTAGAAACATTTTCATCTGCTCACGCGTGGTGTTTTGGCTTTCATCCAGAATAACAAAGGAGTTATTCAGGGTTCTGCCGCGCATGTAAGCCAAGGGCGCCACCTCGATAACGTTTCTCTCTATAAACTTGGCGACAGTTTCGAAGCCGAGCATTTCATAGAGGGCGTCGTAAAGAGGGCGCAGGTAGGGGTCTACTTTTTGGGCCAGATCTCCCGGTAAAAACCCCAGCTTCTCGCCGGCTTCCACCGCCGGACGTACCAGCAAAATGCGCTCCACTTCGTCTTTTAACAAGGCTTCCACACCACAGGCCACCGCGAGGTAGGTTTTACCGGTGCCAGCAGGGCCTATACCGAAGTTAATATCGTTTAAGCGAACCGCTGATACGTAAGATTTCTGATTGCCGCCGCGGGGTTTAACGGTGCATTTTTTTGTGCGGATGATGCTGACGCTTTCAACCGCCTGCTTGGCGTCTTCTACTGCGGCTGAGGCCGATTCCATAGTGCTTTCCTGTATGGCGAGGTGTACTTCATCGGGGGTGAGCACACTCCCGTTTTCCGTTTGATGATAAAGCTGCTCGATAACCTGCGCAGCGCTCTCCGCATTGCTCCCCTGCAGGGTAAAAGCGTTGCCGCGATTGAGGATTTGCACTTCAAGGCGTTTTTCGATTTGCTTTAAGTGTGCGCCAAACTGGCCGCTGAGGATGGCCAAGCGTCTCGAGTCATTAGGCTCGAGAGTTAGCGCTAATGAATCGGAGTCAGAGACTGAGTTGTTCAAGGGGTTTATGTATTCCTGAGGTGAGTAGGAGTAATTAGCCTACCCTATTTTAGTATCAATCATCCAGTTCAGAACCAAGTAACACGCCACGCAGTGAATTGGGTAGTGCTTCTTCGATAAGAATATCAGCAAACTTGCCAATAAGTTGGGCATTGTCGCAACTGAAATTCACCACGCGGTTGTTCTCTGTACGGCCACTGAGCTGTCCGGGATCTTTCTTACTATAACCAGTGACAAGTATACGCTCGGTGTTGCCCACCATTTTCCGGCTTATGTCCTGGGAGTGCTGGTTGATGCGTTGTTGGAGAATTGATAGCCGTTCTTTTTTTAACGACATGGGGGTGTCGTCTTTCATGTCTGCCGCCGGTGTGCCGGGGCGGGGGCTGTAGATGAAGCTGAAGCTCATATCGAAGCCAATATCGTTAATGAGCTTCATGGTGGCTTCGAAGTCGCTTTCGCTTTCGCCGGGGAAGCCAATAATAAAATCAGAGGAGAAGCATATATCCGGGCGGATCTCTTTCAGGCGCCTCAGTTTGGATTTGTACTCCAGCGCGGTATGGCCGCGTTTCATGGCCATTAACACCCGGTCTGAACCGCTTTGTACCGGCAGGTGCAGGTGGCTCACTAGTTCGGGGACTTCTGCGTATACCTGGATAAGACTGTCGCTGAACTCCACCGGGTGGGATGTGGTAAAGCGAATACGGTCGATGCCATCGATGGCTGCCACCAGAGTGATCAGTTCTGCCAGGTCGGTAACGCCTTCTGTGCCGTCACCGCGATAGGCGTTCACATTCTGGCCCAGCAGGTTGACTTCTCGTACCCCCTGGCTTGCCAGGTGAGCGACTTCCCGGAGTACGTCTGTCACCGGCCGACTTACCTCTTCACCGCGGGTGTAGGGCACTACGCAGAAGGTGCAGTACTTGGAGCAGCCTTCCATAATGGAGACGAAGGCGGTGGCGCCGTCGGCTTCGGGTTCTGGCAGATTGTCGAACTTCTCTATTTCGGGAAAGCTGATATCCACAATCACTGCGCCCTTGTCCCTTGGGGTTTCCATCATGTCTGGCAAGCGATGTAAGGTTTGTGGCCCAAAAATGAGATCTACAAAGGGTGCGCGTTTGGCAATGGCCTCTCCTTCCTGGCTGGCAACACAGCCGCCAACGCCAATTACCAGCTCCGGTTTTTTCTCTTTTAGCTGCTTCCATCGGCCGAGCTGGTGGAAGAGCTTTTCTTGCGCTTTTTCGCGGATAGAGCAGGTGTTCACCAGCAGCACGTCAGCTTCTTCGGGGTCATCCGTCGGAATCATTTGGTGTGATGAGCCAAGTAGATCCTGCATGCGTGAAGAATCGTACTCGTTCATCTGGCAGCCGTGAGTTTGGATAAAGAGTTTTTTACTGCTGGATGTTTCGCTGCTGGACATAGGTGAAAAGTGCTCAAAAATCGAGCGCGCATTATAGCCGCAGTGCCGGGGAGGAGCTAGCCCGGATATTGCCAGAGCTACGGTAATTTTTAGTTGGCCCTTTTGAGGGGCAGTAAGCTAGAAAAGATTGGTAAAAATAAGCTGAAGCGAGTGGAAGTCAATACGAGCGTTTCAAGCACGTGCTCCGCGCTTTGCTGCAATATCCGGGCTGCTGTCAGGCTAGCTTGAAATTCCCGGCTCCAGACCCATATTGTGCTATTCTCGCACGACGTTTACAGATTGAGGTAATACTAAGCACATGCCCTCCAACCCGGTTTTTAAAGTTGTTTTCTACAACCGTAATCAGATCTACGAAGTATACGCACGCGCCATTTATCAGAGCGAAATGTATGGCTTTATAGAGGTTGAAGAGTTTGTCTTTGGTGAGCACACCCAATTGCTGGTGGACCCGGCAGAAGAAAAGCTTAAAAATGAGTTTGCAGGCGTGAAGCGCTCCTATATACCCATGCATAGCGTGGTGCGTATCGATGAAGTGGAAAAAGAAGGTAGCGTAAAAGTCAGCGAAGTTAAGGCTGGTGACAAAATTGCTCAATTTCCCTTCCCAACACCGGCACCCGCGCCTAATAAAGACTGATGCCCCTCAACGCTCGACAAGCCGGCACTGGCAAGCCCGTGGTGCTGATCCACGGCTTGTTTGGCTCTCTGGAGAATCTTGGCGGCATTGCCCGTCAGCTTGCAAAACACTATTGCGTGCATTCTATAGACTTGCCCAATCATGGCAGGTCGCCACACAGCGACGAGACCAGTCTCGCCCAAATGGCGGAACAGGTCTACCACTGGCTGCAAAAACAGAGCTTTCAGCACGCCAGTTTTATCGGTCACTCCCTCGGGGGAAAGGTGGCCATGGAACTGGCCCTTGATCACCCCACTTGTGTTGATCGCCTGGCGGTGCTGGATATCTCGCCGGTGCACTACGATCCTCACCACCACCAAGTATTCCAAGGATTGCTGGCGATACGCCCCGATGAGCTAAATAGCCGAGGGCAGGCTGAGGAGATACTGGCGCAGCACGTGGAGGAGCCCGCGGTGCGCAGCTTTCTGTTGAAAAACCTTGCCAGGCAGGGCAAGGGCTATGGCTGGCGAATGAATCTTAACACCCTTCACAAGCACTACCCGCAGCTGGTGAAAGGTAATCGCAGCGGGGCGTGTTTTCGTGGCAAAACTCTGTTTCTAAAAGGGGGGAGGTCTGCTTATATTCAGAACAGTCATCACGGTGAGATAGTGTCACGCTTCCCCTCGGCACAATTTAAAATAGTGGCAGATACGGGTCATTGGTTGCACGCAGAAAAACCGGACTTGGTAACACGTCTGTTATTGAAATTTCTTGCTCATTAGTTTGCTAAAGCGATCATCCCGGTCGGTGTAGCCTTCTCCTTAAAAACCCCTAAGCTTTGCGCAAAAAAATCTGAGAGCCTCCGCTTAAGCCTGCTCTGTTGTTTGTTGTAGAACGCTAGAGCCTGATAAGGGCGATCAATCTGACAATTATTGCCATTGGTCTGATAGCTGTAGGCTATGGCTCGCCCAGCCCCATTTATCACTGCTACACTTAAACAGTGGCAAAATTTTTGCTGGTTATTTAGCACGGGGCAGAACTTCCAAGAATGTCGATAATTGTACCCTTGTATTATCTTGCCGCGGGCACCAGCTTGTTTTTCGGTATTCAGGCGGCCTTGCTGGCAAGCTACGGCTATTCTAGAAGCCTGCTTACCTGGTTTGCCTTGCTGTGCTTTGCTGCTGGTAGTTTTGAATTTTTCTATGGTATTTACTATTCATCCAGCAGTTTTGAGTCCAGCGTTCAGCTACTGCACTTAAACACCCTCGCAGTGGCTCTGTGTTTTCCTTCCTTTGTTGGTTTTATTGGCACCTACACAAAATGCCCTTTTACTCGTCACACGGTGATTGTTGTGGCGCTAAACTCCATGCTTATTTTGTTGGTTGATTGGCGTTCAGAGGTCTCTATTCGTTTTGGCTCGGAGGCACAGCTTCACTTGCTGGAGTTGCCGTGGGGGGAAACGGTTTCCAGCATCCGGGGTGAAGCCAGCCTGGGGCGCTATTACCTGCATTCCTGTTCGTTGATGCTAATGCTCTGGAGTTTGTGGCGCGCCTGGAGTGTTCGCAAGACGGATAGCCACCGCAGTTATCTTTTAATCGCGTATCTTGTAGTTCTGCTAGTGAGTATTCTCTATAGCATTGCTGTCGAAAGCGGTGCTTTTCAATCTGTCGGGATTACCGGCCTTGCTTTCTTACCGCTGATTATTTTGATGGTGGTGAGTATGGCAAAAGATCTGCGGCAATTACTCGTTCAATACGGCGTGCAGAGAGATCAGCTTCAGTTGGAGCGCTCAATCAGTGAAATGCTCAAAGTGGATCAAGAGCGTTTGTCGCAGGTTGTGGCTCAGTCGCCCAGTAGCATCCACCTTATCGATAGTGAAGGTAAGCTGATCCAGAAAAACCACGCAAGCCGTCGCTTGTGGAGAGATTTTGCTGAACATGGCGACAGTTTTTTTTCCAAATCTCCCTGGAAGCAGCTCAGGCTTGAGGAGGTTTGTCGCGAGGTTGTTGATACCGGTAAGAATCAAAGCCAGTTGTTATCCGTACCTTCCTCAATGCTCCAGGGAGACGAAGGGAAATGGCTGAACATTCTCATTTTTCCCATCACTGGTGCCGATGGTTTTAATGACAGCTTTGCAATTGTCAGTGAAGACGTAACACGCCAGCAAAGCATGGAAAGCGCTTTGAAAATGGTGGCGGCAGGGACGGCACAAGGTGCAGATTTTTTTATCGAAATTGCACAACAATTAAGTATTCTTGTTGAATCTAAAGCGGTATATATTGCGTTGTTTTCGGAAACGGAAGGTAAAACGCATTTTTATACCAAAGCCTTCCTGGTAAATGGAATTGCGAGGGAGAATTTTTCTGGTTTGACAAAATCTTCCCATGCCCAGCTCGCCTTGCAAGATTCTATCTCAATTTACCCTGCAGATTTACAGGCCCGATTCCCCGGTGACCAACTACTGAAAGCATATGAAATTGATGCAGCGATTATGTTGCCGCTGGAGAACGAATTGAGTGAACAAATCGGCTTTCTGGCCATACTGGATAGCGGTGTATTGCACAGTATGGACGATGTTGTTCCCATTCTGGAAATAATCGCCGACCGAGTAGGCAGGGAAGTTCAGCGGCTGGGGGCGGAAGAACGCATCCTCCGAATGGCCTACGAAGATTATGTCACCCGCTTGCCCAATCGTTCCATGCTGCACGATCACTTGGTTGAACTTGTGAGGCTGTCGGCCAAAAATCGACGTCAGGCGGTTGGATATTTTCTGGACCTGGATCACTTTAAAACCATTAACGAAGCCTTGGGGCATGACGTGGGTGATGAGGTTTTGCGCAAAGTGGCCGAACGCTTAAAAGCCTACATATCCGATGACATATTTATTGCCAGAGTCGGTGGAGATGAGTTTGTTTTAATAGAAAGCTTTGCACCAGAGCAAGATGTGAGTGATGCGGTTTGCCAAAGGGCAACGGATATTATTCAGGCCTTATCGCAACCTCTGGAGCTGGGCGACAGGATAGTATCTTTAGGCACCAGTATCGGCGTGCTAAAAATACCCGAGCATGCTGCAAACGAGCTCGATATTTTACGTCGTGGAGATTCTGCTTTATTTAAGGCAAAGAGCGAAGGCCGCAATCGCTATGAAATTTATGATCCAAGTATGCAGGCAGATGTTGATGAGCGATTGGAAGTGGAGCGTGGTTTACGCCTTGCGATTGAAGCGCAGCAACTGGAGTTATATTACCAGCCCAAGGTTAATCAGCAAGGTCAGATTGTTGGTGCGGAGGCGCTGGTGCGCTGGCGGCACCCGGTACGAGGCTTTATTTCTCCTGCATCCTTCATTCCCGTTGCGGAAGAAACCGGGCTTATACACCTGATAGGGGACTGGATTATTGAGCGAGCCGCAGATGATATTTCTCGGTGGGAGCAGCAGGGAATAGCTGATTTTGGTGATGTATCAATCAATATTTCAGCTTGGCAATTTGCACGGCCAGACTTTGTTCGGCAGATGCTGGGGGCTATTGATAAAAGTAAAGTTAAAGTGGAACGGGTTTCTGTGGAAGTAACAGAGACTGCCATCCTGAGGGATATTGGTTCAACAAAAGTGAAATTGGGTTTGCTTAAAGAAGCAGGTATTTCTGTCGCCCTCGATGATTTTGGTACCGGCTACTCCTCCCTGGCTTACTTAAAAGACCTTCCCTTGGATGCTTTTAAAATTGACCGTGCATTTGTTGATGACCTGGACAGTAAGCAGACAGCCGGGCTGGTGAAATCTATGATCGCTATTGGCGGCCACATGGGGCTGGAGGTTGTGGCAGAGGGGGTGGAAACTCAGCAACAGTTCGAGCAATTGACACAAATGGGGTGTAAAATATTTCAGGGCTATCTTTTCGCCCGACCTATGCCCTTCGGCGATTTTGTGGAATGGCTGAAAAAGGATTAGCTTAAGGGCACTAAAGTATAATTCAGTGATGCCTTAGCTCGAAATAAGGTGAACCTCATGACAGATAAAAACGACAAGCTGAGTGTGGAAGAACAACAGTTTTGGAATACGGTGGATAGTTTTCTTGACTCTGCCAACAATCAAGCGCAGGAGTGCGACCCGGGGATTGTGGCATCAGCGGTTATGTACGCAGCGGCTCGTTATTGCGCTTTTAATCTCGCCTGCCTTTCCGAGTCCAGAAAAGACTTTTTGGAAGATACACAGCAATCTATAAACCACCTGACAGATGAGTTTAAAAAGCTGTTAGAAGAAAATATGGAAGACTATGGTGAGAACTTTAAAGTTTATTTAAAAGACGAATAAGCTTTTGTTGTTTTATGTGACGTTTTTGTTGCGACATTACAGCCAGGTTTTTACCAAAGAAGCGCATAACACTGCGCTTCTTTGGTTTCTAGCTTAGGACAATGCTTGTTTAAGCGAAGCAAGTTTTACGCAAGTTACAAAAACCTTCATGGCTTGATCCACCTGCTCCACGGTGGGTACGGTAGGAGCAATGCGAATATTACTGCCGTCTGGGTCTTTACCGTAGGGGAAAGTGGCACCGGCAGGAGTAAGCTTAACGCCGGCTTCGCCAGCGAGTTTTACGATTTCTTTTGCCAGCCCGGGCTTGGAGTCGAAGGAAATAAAATAGCCACCGTCGGCTGACTCCCAGCTACCCATATCGTTATCGCCAAAAGCCTCTTGCAGATGAGAGAGCACGCAAGCAAAGCGTGGCTTAATAATAGCGGCGTGTTTTTTCATGTGTGCTGACAGGGAGCCTTCTGCGGCAAAAAACTTTGCGTGGCGCAATTGGTTTATCTTGTCTGGACCTATGGTCATAAATCCCAGCGATTTTTTAAAGCCTGCCAGGTTGGCGCTGCTAGCGCCAAGAAACGCAACGCCGGCGCCGGCAAAAGTAATCTTCGAGGTGGAAGCGAATTGCAGTACGCTGTCTTCTGTGCCCGCGTCTTTGCAAGCCTGATAGATGCTGCACAGTTGCTGCGGTTGCTCGGCCAGGTCGTGAACACCGTAAGCGTTATCCCAGAATACGCGGAAGTTAGCTGAAGCGATATTTCCCAGCGCAGCAATACGCTTTACGGTTTCGTCACTGTATATAACTCCGGTGGGGTTAGAATACTTCGGTACGCACCACATGCCTTTAATGCTCGTATCCGAGCGGATCAGCTCCTCCACTCTATCCATATCCGGGCCGGTGGCTGTCATGGGTACTGTGAGCATTTCGATGTCTAAATGCTCACAAACAGAATAGTGGCGATCGTAACCGGGAACGGGGCAAATAAATTTTACCGTGGCTTCTTTATGCCACGCACTCTCCGAGCCGCTTAAACCGAAAAAATGAGCAACGGTCATTGCCTGGTGCATTAGCGTGAGGCTGCTGTTACCCCCAGCAAGGATATTGTCGATCGGTGTTTGCAGAATAGCTGCACCAATTGCTCTGGCTTCGGGAAGCCCGTCCAGGCCTCCGTAGTTGCGACAATCCGTTCCGTCGTTAGCGGTGTACTCACCTTTAAGTGCATTATCGAGCGCGTTGGATAGGCTTAGCTGCTCCGCAGAGGGCTTACCCCGCGTTAAATCCAGGTTTAATTGTTTGGCTTTAATCGAGTCATATTCGGCAGAGAGATCTTGCTGCCATTGCTGGAGCTGTTCAGTTGAGGCGTTATTCAAATCCAAGGTGAGGCCCTCTTTATTTTTTATGGGTAGGTAGTAGTAGGTAGTAGCGGACAATTATACAGTTCGTTTTTCTGGAAAACAGCATGGACTTCAGATGATAGAATAGCGATTTTTGATGTGTCGCAAAAGATGCATCAAGGGCGCAGGCGTTGTTAAATACGCGTGCTTTATTGCTAAATTGATGAAGGTGAATAGCAAGTGACGCGACTCTTTACATCAACCGGTTACCTTGAGGCAGACGACCAATCCACCTCGCTGGACTTGACTGCGCTTCCCCCTTTTCTGCGGGTGTTATTAACCACAGATGGTACTGTAACTAAGAGTATTGAGTCTTTCTTTTGGGAGCCGGTAAAGGTTGTTAATTGTGGGCAGCGCTATGATGAGCTGGAGGTTGACGCTCCGGTAATTCGGCGCAACAAGGGGGATCGTGTGCTGCGTCGTAGCGTGCAACTGGTGGGGGCAAACAGCGCCACGTGCTATGCGAGCGCCGTTTCCCTGGTGTACACCGAGTTACTGCCGGCTGAGCTGCGCGCTCGTCTGGAAAGCGGCAGTGTAGGCATCGGAGAGTTATTACGAGAATGCGGGCTGGAAACCTATAGGGAAATCGTGGCTGTGGGTGAAGGCGTAGCGGAAGAATCCTTAAACACATCAAGAGCCATATGGCGCACTTATCGTATTGTGATGGAACACTGCCCGTTTATACAAATAACTGAGTACTTTCCGCTGGCGGTATATGAGTCCTCTAGTAAGGCCCTTAACCAGTAGCCTGGAGCAGGGCCTTTAGTCGTAAACTATTTTATCTGTTTATTTGACTGCTTTTAGACTACTTGAAGGTATGTTCCACCAGTAGCGGGGCATCGCCATTAATAGAGATGAGTGCCTGATTTTCTAAACCGAGAGCATTAATTTGCACCAGTACTTTCTCAACATCCGAGGGCATTTCTAGAGTTTTGAAGGCTTCACCCTGTTCATTGGTTTTTGTTACTAAAATCAATTGAGCATTGCTTAAGCGGCTATCGTCCCAGGAGCTCAGGTCGGATGGCACCGACTTTATTTTTACCAATTTATTTGTCAGAGGGAGGTCGCCTTTATCCCTTGCGTTAATCTCGAAGCTCACTTCGCGTACCTGATCAAAATTAAACGCTTCCTCAACGTAGAGCTCTGTTGAATCGGCGGCATCGCTGCTAAGCAGCGCTTTGTCCGCTTGATAATCTACTTCCTTCGCCGCCGGAGTTGGCGCAACGGTATCCACCGGCTCCGAGCTGGGTATGCTTGCCGGCTGTTCCTTTACCGTATTTGTGGTGTTTGAGCCGGCTGACCCTGAACCACCGCCGCCACAAGCCAGCAGAGTTAAAGTCAGTAATAAAAGCGTTGTTGTATTGCGTGCGTTCATAAAAATCACCTTGATAAATTTTTTAGCCGTGTTACTGAACCTGACATGTGGGTTGATTAAGACTGCCGTCGGAAGCGCCCTGAAATCCAAACGACTGAGGATTACCGGGAATAAGCAAGGCATTCCAGTCGAGATTGCTGGCGCTGACACTATTACCTTCAACAGACAGATTGGCACTCCAGGAGTTGTTTATATTGGGCGCAGTGTCGAACTGAATAGCAAGCTGCCAGGTGTTGAGGTCTACGTCGCCGATGTTGGTAACACTAATATCCACCTGGTAGCTATCTGGCCCCTGATTAAATGAAGTAATCTCGCAAGTGATGCTGTCTGATTGACTTACAGCGGAAGGGGCAAGGTCGGGAGTAAAAGCGTTGTCTTCGCGACAAAAGTAGTGATTTTTTCGCGCCGAAGTTTTATACCAGTCGGACGCTTCGCTGCCTGAGCTTTCCACCCATTTTTCGTAGTCGGGATACGCCCATGCAATATCGATGTATTCACTGGGGTGGCACCAGTTAGTATTTACTTTTAATGCCCAGGGAAGGTTTGCGGCATTTTTAAAGTAGCGCCCGCTTTCGGGGTCGGAGGTATCCTGGAATCGGCCAAACTGGCTTTGGTCAAATAGATCTGTGGGTGGGTAATTAGCAAAGTGTACCTCACGGCCGCGGTAGTTTGTGCGGAAAATAAAAAAGTCCAGAGAGGAGTGATTCAAGCTTTGAGGATACTGCGCGAAGTTTACATCAAGCGTAAAAGGAACGGGGTCAAACCTGTCGCAGTCGCGTTTTGTATTGAAGTGTGAGCAAGCGCCGGATTCGCCGGTCTGGGTGTAATCGTGGCTATCATTCCACAGTATAAAGACAGCATCGCTCTGCCAGTTCTCGGTATTTTTCTCCTGCCTGACTCCGGCGATAGTAATACTGGCGTCTTCAATTGCTTCGGGAGCTAAATCCATTAAACGAAGCCCAAAGCCATTGTTTTTCTCTGCACCGCGCGCGTCTATGTAGCCTGTAATAATAAACCCGGTTATATCGCCGTTGGCATTGTAAACCGTTTGAAAGCGTTCCCTCACTACAAGGTCGTTCAAATCATAGTCGCCCACTTGCGGCCAGTTGTCTTCATAAGCAAGAGTGACCCAATTGGACTCGCTGGGGTAGTAAGCGCTAAAAGCGCGTCGGTAATTATTTGGAAACTGGTCTTCTTCGTCTGCTATTCCGTCGGCATCACTATCGTTTACAGAGGGCATTTGTATAAGGCTGTCTGTGACGATGGCAGTTTCTGGTGTGGTTTTTACAGAGAACACGGCATCATTAAAATCGTTGTCGCCCCAAGAACGTGGCAAGTCTTCAAAACCGATAATCACTTCGTCGACTTCGTCATCAAATAACAGGACGTTGTGCTGCCTAAGCAGGTCTGTTGGGTCTGGATTTAAATCTTTCAGGGAATAGTAATAGGGTACTGCAAAGGGTTTTACGCCGGTGTAATACCAGAACCCGTTAGCGGCAAGAAAAAATCCGATGCTAGTGCCCGCAGGAAAAGTGCCAAGGCTGAGTCGGTGACCATTGGTCAGGTGAGGGTAAGATAGGTTCGGGAAAATTATGGTTTCCTGAATATCATAAACCGATGTGGGTGGGTTATTAGCATCGAAAGTAAAATAGCCAAATGAATTTTTATAACCGGCCCCCTCATGAATAAAGGTAACAAAAACTTCCGCTTCTTCCTGCAGGGTAATATTTGAACCTGAATCCCCAGCCAGAAATGCTTCGTTTACCTTGGCCTCCGGAAGTGCATTGCTTATGCGCTCAAAAAAGTCGCTGGGGTATTCATCTCTGGCGTAAATAAGGGAATCCGGTTTACCTGTGGATTGGTTGTAACCCGTTGGCCAGGCAGATCCGGACATAAAATTCCAGATTTGTTGGTTATTGTCGAGTTCTAAAGCCTTGGTGTTTTGCACCGTGAAAATACAGCCAATGGCAAATAAAAGTGCTTTCATTTCTTTGCTAAACATAGTGCTTTCCATCAATAGATTTGAATAGTCACTTATGTGCTTACCAAAATCGTGCCAGTTGTAAAAAGCTTTTAATATCAGGGGCTTGCGGGGTTTTTATTTTGCGGCGGGGAGAGGGGCTTGCATATTGATTCGCAAAATGCGAAACCCCTGTTTGAGAGTATTAAATTAGCCTTAACAAGGCCCTAGCAAGAAGACTCTAGCGAAGGCTTGTCGCTTGATAGGGTTCGTGAGTACATTTGTCGTAGGCTTTTCATATGCAGCCTAAGCTGTTGCTTTAGCCTCTTGATGGGTAATTTTCTACATCGTTTGTCACTTAGCAGTTTTTTTGCGGCTTCAAACTCATGGTTGTCTATGAGTGCAGTGGCCAGGTGAATTAAATGTGTTGCTGTGTATTTCAATACAGAGGCCCTGAGTGCCGAGGGTATCTCTCCGTCGATTACAGCGTTGTTGAGCCTCTGGCTAAATGGGCACTCACGTTTTGGTGTGTTGTGGTGGCAAGCTCTGTTTTCCGCATCGAGTACATAGCAGGATAATATTTCCGGCGAATACGCTATTTTACTTGTAAGGCTAAGTCTGGCCCATACGTCCTGATCTTCTCCCATGGGTTCCCCTTCCGGGAAGCCTCCTGTCTTCATCAAAAATTGTTTTTCAATGCAAATTGATGAGGTCATAAAAGGGAGGTCACCCTTGGCTGCAATGGCAAAATAATTGCTGAGGATACAATCTTTCTTAATATTCCCGAGTCTGATTTTCGGGTTTATAACGCTGTTTCCCTGCAATTTTACGTATGCGCTTGCGAATGCTTTTGCCTGTGGAAAGTTGTTGTACAGCTGGTGTATTTTTGCTGTATAGCCTGGCCGCCAGCGGTCGTCTGCATCCATTAGCGCTATGTGTGTTCCGCTCGCGTGAGCTATACCGGTGTTGCGCGCCTTGGATACACCGCCATTTTTTTGTGAGAGCAGATGAACTTTTTCGCCCAGCTTCATTGAGGCAATGGCGCTTCTTACAATATCCGCGCTGTTATCGCTTGAGCCATCGTCAACAATGATGACTTCATGAAGCAGATCTGCTTGAGCGATTACGCTGTTCAGAGTTGATAAAATACTTCGAGACTTGTTGTATAGCGGAATAACCACCGAAATCTTCATTTTTTTCGCTAGCATTTTGAAATCTCCAGTTGTTGAGTGCAAGTTCAGTTGCTTTTGCCGTCGTTAATGTGGGTTGCTTGTAGTTGCCAGACAAAATACTTGTAGCTTCGTTTACCAAGTGCTGAGGGTCGAACTGTCGGCTGTCAAAAATATAGTCCTCAGATATTCCTATCTGTTCGCACCAACCAGCGCATTTGGAGTGATAATTAAGGGGGATGACAGGCGTCTCAGCCAGGTAGGCGAGTATGGCGGCGTGTAAGCGCATACCAATAACCAGCTCAAAACCGGCTAAGCGCTTAAGGACTTGAAGAGGATTTTCGTTGTAATATAGATGTTCTTTTACAAGTACCTCGGGTAGGCGCCATTTTAGTTCCTGATGGACTTTGTTATCGCCAAGCTCGCTATCGTGACCGTTAAAGTCGATGAGCGTTACTTTTCTTCCTGTTTCAATATAAATTCTGGTGAGCGCTTCCGCTAGAACGTTTAGGCGGCTAACCTCATCGGACATTCCACCTGAAAGACGCTCATTGGGGCAAAGGCAAATGGCGATCCCTACTCGCTCATTTCGCTCCGCTGTGTAGTGCTTATTGAGAGTAAGCAGAGGCGCAAGATCGAAGGTTAGTTTTACGTTCGCCGCTGGGGCGATGGCCTTGGCGATATCCAGGCTTTGCTGATCTCTCACCCCAACAAACTCACATTCATTTAAAAACTTTGTGCAGAGTTTTTCGGCGCGGTTGTCTTTGAATGGCCCTACTCCAACACCGAGAGCCAATGCTTGCTTGTTGCCACTCAGTTTTATTAAGTGTCGTTTAATGGCAATGTCTTGGGAGCTGTGTAGCACCGATCCACCGCCGAAAATCACCGTATTACTGCGTAGGGCGTTAGCATACTGGCGCAATCTGTTTTCGCCGCGAATACCTTGTACTTCTGCGAGTGTTGCAGGTAATACCTGCTCTCCTGGCAGCCTCACTGTGCGCGGTGAATTAACGATAAACTCTGATGAGCCAAGAAATGTATTGGCTCCCCATGCAGTTGCAAGCATCAGGGCGTCGTCTCCGGTATTGCGCATGCCGTAGTAGCCCACTAAATAGCTTCGATTATTCATAACAACTCCTCGATGATGACGTATTACTGGCCGCTCTGGGCCTCAGGCTTATGCCGATCCAAAGCAATGCTGGCCAGAATACATAAGCCAGTATTTCCAGGTTTTCAAAAAAACTGTAAGAAATCATGATGATGCAAATGCCCAGTGCACTTTTTGCAATTGCCGATTGCTGTGCATAGATCAGCAGTACCAGGCAGGTAAAAAATAAGGGAATAGCTAATGAAAAAAGGCCTACTACTCCTTTGATAAATAACAGGCCATACCAGGTGTGATGTGTTCCTATGGGCATGTACTCAACAATTTTTGGGCCGCGCTCTACAACGCCATGCCCCCAGACCGGGGCTTCGTTTTCCCAGCGCTGTAGCGCCAGCCGCGCGAGGGTGCCTCGCACTCGGGTGGAATCTGGTCGGCTGTCTTTTATCTGTAGATAGGATTCATACATCCATTCGATGACGGGTTGACCCAGTAAAAACAGCGTTGGAATTAGAAGGGCGGCGCTAAACAAGGCGAGCGGATTTTTTAAATTACTCATACAGATCATGATAGGGATGATAGCCATGAATACTGCCCAGCCGGCGCGGCTTTGGCAGAGCAAACACATGCATACTGCGCCTGAGACCCCCAGTATTCTCCAGCGTGTATTTTTTTCCTGGAGGCTCATTACCAAATAAAAACAACTCAGCAATCCGGCGGCAGGTGCCCATGGCCCGGTAAATTGCCAGCGAGCCATTCCAGTCTCTGGGTTGATGCCGAATAGCCGAACAACAAACACTTCGTGTGGGCCGCCAATGGCTTTAAACGGCGACAAGTAAATATCGCCGGGTAGACCTGCGAGATAAACCAACAGGCCGATGGCAGCGAAAGGTAAAGCGCTGGCTGAAGCTATACAAACGCCTCGTGTAATGACTTCTGGCCGAATGGAGATCATGCATCCCAGAATTGGGAACAGTGCCATCAACGCCCATCCCTTTGCCCAGCCAAGGCTTGATTTAATGGTGGTGCCAAAACCCAGTTGTCGATCAATGTGAGCTTCAAGCAAGGCTACCAACATGCCTAGCATGCCCAGTGCCCAAAGCCAGGCCACCGGGGATACGTTTAATAGAGGGTTGCTAGGGTATTTTTCTTTTCCCAGTAAATACACTTTAAGTGCAAACAAGCACAGTAGTAACCAGCCCAGCACTGAGCCCAGCACATAGAGCCCACCAAGCAGGTATACCGGATAGGTCGCTGCCAGTGAGAGCAGTACTAGCTGTTCTTCAGCAGTAAGCTTATTAAGTGTTGTCTGTGCCATGCGGTGAGTAATCCGAATAAGACAAAAAGGGCTCCCAGTACACCCAGGCCAATTGCAAACAGGGTGTTAGGGCTCTTGGGGGCGTTGGGCAGTGAAGGTGTTGAAAGCAGTTGTACCGCAGGGTACGACGCAAAAATATCTGATTTGGAGGCTTCCAGTTTTGCCGCAGCTGATGTGAATACAGCCTCTGCCAGTGCGTGTTCGCGTTCCAGCCGTTCAAGTTCTGCAGATTCGCGGGTATAAATTTTTAGCCTGTCTTGCAGTTTTGCTTCAGAAATTTCCAGCGCTTTTATTTCCGCTTCAATGCCCTGGAGTTTTGCGTAGTTGTCCATTAGGGAGGAAAACAGTTCTGCCCGATGCAGATTGCTCGACAGATCCATGGCGTAGAGTATGTCTGCTGCCGAAGGACCAACAACTTCCGTACTGCGAAAATGGAGTGATTTCTTAACGCCCTCAAAACGCAATTTCTGTACAACCACTTTAGGGTGTTTTGCTCCCCAAACGGAGGAATATTCAGCAACCTTCATGGCGCTGGCATCCATCTCTTTTAAATAACCGCGGAATACCGGGTCGCTCTGCAGTCTAAAGGCTTGCCCTGCCAATGCAGGCGAAACGCCCAGGTCCAGGCTGAGCTGTCGTACAAAATCTTCTGTATTGCGTGAAAAAGATTGAGCGGTAATTTTTTTCTCGTTCAAGGTGCTGATGGTGTTCATCAACTCTTTTACTTGATCGGTGGAGACCAGCAAGGCACGTTGTTGAAAGTTGACGATAGCACTGCGCGTTAGAGCCAGGCGTGAACGATATTGATCGAGAGCGGCGCGAATGCTGTCGTCTCTTAAAAACATTTCATCATGACGCAGTCGTTCGAGCGACTCCTGAAAGGCATCGTAAAGTGCATAAGCGTATGCTTCTGCAAAATCGACAGATGGCCCGTCTACGTGGATAAATAATATGGACGTTCGCTCTCTTAGCTCAACCCGTGGCAGGCGCAGGGCCTCTGTGCTTACGCCCAGTCGGTCAGAAACACTGCGCATAACCTCGCGGCTCTTAAAAATTTCGCGGTAATTGACCAGAGGGTTAAAACTCACGCTGCTAAATGGCGTGTTGGTTGCCTGGTTTGCTGTACCCACATCCTCGATATTAAAGTTGCTGGAGTTACCGGAACCCGGTAGCACAACACTCATGGTGCTGGAATATACGGGTGGCCTTGAGAGGTACAAAATAACGATAGCTACCAGTAACAGCACAGCGATTAAAGCCGTCCAAAAATAGCGAAAGCCACGCATTCTTCGCAGAGTGCCGCGAATTCGATCGCTATTGGTAATTGGGGCAGGCAGAGTATTCACAGTAAGCACTCGCTAGGTTCTATTTTAGAAAAACAATTTCAAGGGAATAATCACTTCAGACACACTTTTGGCGAAGTCCCTTAAATTGGTGATATCGGAGTCGTAGCAGGCCAGCGCATCGTTAGGCATTAGGTAGGGATTAATATCCTCTCTATGAGGCGCACGCATCAATTGTTCTACCGAGCGTTCGATAACCTGAAACTCATCAGTTATAGGGTTTTTACTGGCCAGCACGACCTTGCGCGGAGAATTCGTTAGCTGTGTACCGCCAACGCAATTTGCCGATACTGCCGCTTGCAGCAGGGTCGAACCATAAGGCAGGTTTGAGCTATATCGCCCGATACTCGAGCTGGAATTATCCTGTGCGGGTACTGTCAGGTTTGACATGAACACGCGAAAACCTTTGGGCGTGATCTGAGAAGGCTTGACGAGCGCAGATTGAAAACAGCCTGTGGTAGGTACAATAATCTGGTCGCCATCCACAAGTGCAATATCCTGCACCTGAGTACCGTTTAAAATGCCCCGTAAGTCGAGCTCAATTTGCCAGCCTTTTCGTACCAGTATTACCTGGTCGAGTTTTGCATCCGGGCGAATTCCGGATGCTGCCCTCAGCGCTTCAACAATCGAGCGTTTTGCTGTGAAATCGCCGTGCGCCAGTAAGCGCTCGTTAACTACGCTCTGTTTCAGCTGTTCATTGATAACAACTCTACCGGGCGAGAAAACCGCGCCACTGACTATAATGTTAACGGGTGCCCAATGTTTTACGAGTACACTGGCTTGTGCTGCCGAGGGTCTAAAAATTTCTGCGCGTACCAGAGCTATTTCAATTTTTTCTGCTAGCTGAGCAGTGGTCAAACCCGCTGCAGCGATTGGTGCGAGCAGCGGGATTTCCAGGCTGCCGTCTGGGTTGAGTACATAGTCGCCGTTGAAACCCTCCCCGTTTTCTATCTGTATCACCAGCATATCGCCAGCGCTCAAGGGAAGCTCGCGGTTAAACAAGCCTGCCGGGGGTTTGGCATAGCTGTTGTGCTGAGCGCTTGTTATGCCGTGATCTGCACGATAGTGAAGTGCTTTAGCAAAATGATCGCTGTTTTCGCAGTTTAAGTTGGACGCATAAACATGTACTGATGCGTTCATGTGCGCGACACGCTCGCCTTGTTCTGCTTCATGGCCGTAAAACTTTTCGGAGGGGTTATCAACACTGTGTAGAGCGTGCTGCTGAGTACACCCGCTGGCGCCGAAGGCTATTAGTAGTGCTGCGATAATTTTGTATTGCATGGTGTTTACGCTCATTGATCTAATGTCTAAGTGAGAGCAATAGCTGTGCCACCACCTAAGTTGTTGATATTGTTGGGTATTTATTGGGTGTGCTGGCCGGTGGAGCGCAGAGTCTCAATTTGCAAAGCGATATTCAGCGCTTTTTTGCAAAATGGGAATGGTGTGATTTACAGGCTAGACTTACAACATTCGTGAAAGTGTGCTGTCTTTATGCCAAATAATCCTAAAACCGAAGAGCTTGATGCTTATACTCAGCATGTTATGAGCAGTATCGACCCCTTGGTGTTCAAAAGCCTGAACCTGCATCAGCTGCGAGAGATACGTGCGGCTATCAGTGCCAACGCGCCCTTTCGACGGCATGCGGTGGATGTAAGGGGCACTCTGCCTTTGTATTTTTCCCGTTATTATTTTGTATTTCTGATGGGTAAAGACCGCCGTGTTGCAACGCGTGATAAAGAACTGCAGCGTGTGGTGTTGGCCAGAGGTTTTAGTCTTTTGTTCTTTATTTACATTACGATACTGTTGGCCATCCCCCTTTTTTTGTTGCTCCTGTATGGCCTAAAGGTTTTGTTGGGCATTGACCTGTTCCCTGCTTTTCACCTGAAGGATTTATGGCAATAAAAAACCGGCTAAAGCCGGTCGAATTCTCTATGCCAAATTTTCTGGAACTACTTGCGCTCGGCATTCAGTAGGCGCCTCTGGCGGATAATACCGTGGCGGGAGTATGGAAGATAATAATCAGGTCTGACAGCAAGCTCTTTTTTTGAATGTAACGCAGGTCGAGATTTATTTGCTCTTCAAAACTGGTGTCCGCTCGTCCCGATATTTGCCATAGCCCTGTTAGCCCGGGCATAACACTGAGCCTTTTCTTGGCAAGTTCATTATATTGTGCGACTTCTTCCGGTAGCGCAGGTCTGGGCCCCACCAGTACCATATCGCCTTTTACGATGTTCCATAGTTGCGGTAGTTCATCAATGGAGTACTTGCGAATAAATCGCCCAATGGGTGTGATACGGGGGTCTTTTTTTAGTTTTTTGCAAATACCCTCTCGGTCGCTTTGCAAGGTAGATACATCTATAAAACGGGGGTCTGAAGGTATGTACATCGATCGGAATTTATAGGTGGTAAATTCTCGGCCATGCAGGCCAATACGTTGCTGCTTGTAGATGGGGTTGCCCCTGCTTTCCAAGCGAAGCACACAATACACCAGTGCCAGTAAGGGCAGGGCACATAAAAACCCAAAGGTAACTAAAACTTTCTGAAGGCTTTCCGATGTTCTTTTAAAGGAAAAGTCCGCGTGTAAAATATAGCTGTTAAAAATTAAATTGTGTACTAAGTGCCAGGGGCTGTTGGGTAAAGTTTGCATGCTGAAAACTCCTCTTTTTTCTTGAGCTGTATTTGAGCTGTTTTATAATATTTGCAACAGTAGTGCCAGATTCCTATTAATTTATAAGCTGTTAGTGTTGTAATTTTCTATGAGTACGCTGACAGAATTCGAGCGATATAAAGTGGGTTACCAATTACGTAACGTTTGAATTTAACCTTCGGCTCCATTGCCAGCCGGAACAACCACTCCATACCGATTTCCCGCATCCAGCGCGGTGCGCGCGCTATTTTTCCTGAGTAGAAATCAAAAAGGCCGCCAACCGCCATGACTGTATGGCACTCGAGCTTGTGCTTGTTTTCCTCGATCCATCTTTCCTGTACAGGGGAGCCGAGGGCAACCAGACAAAGCGCTGCGCCGGAGCCGTTTATCTTTTCGACGATGTCGTCGCTTTCTTGTTGATTAATGTAACCATGGTGGGTTCCTGCTATTTTCAAGCCCGGATATTTTTTTTGCAGTTTGTCGGCTGCCCGCTTGGCGACGCCAGGCTCGGAACCGAACAAGAATACTGATTCCCCATTCTGCTGTAAGCGCCGGCAGATGTGCGGAAGCAGGTCGGTGCCGTTAATGTTATCTCGCAGTTTTACACCCTTTATACTGGCGCCAAGTCTTACTCCTGAACCGTCCGCTAGCAGGCAATCTGCCTGGTTTAGGCTTGAACGAAAATCGGGCTTGCTACAGGAGAGGTTAATGGAGTGAGCGTTGATAAAGCACAGGGAACGGCAGCTTTCCACTGGCTCATCAAATATAAATGACAGGGCTTCCTTCTTGCTAACGTTGTCAATGCTTACGCCGAGCAGGTCGAAGCGTTTTGGCGCAATTTTCTCCGATGCATCGAATAGCATTTGTGCGACTATGGATTTTGCAGCAAGGCTGATATCAAAGATTAATGAGCGCTTGTTCTCGTGAAATTTTAAGGATTCTGAGTGGCTCATTTCAATGTAGCCCATTGTTTGGTGGAGCTGGTGAACGCTAAAAATACCGGGTTTTAGCGTGTTCGAGCGTAGTGTAATGGCAGGCCTTTTATTGCAGAGGCTAATTCCACAAAATGAAAATTCACCGCTGAGTATTTTTAGCAGCAGCAAACTACTCTTGAGTGGGCCGTGATTCCACTGTGAATAAAAATGTTTGCCTCCGCAGGCATCAAATACCGTAGATGTTGTAAGCGGGGACTTAAGTTGAGTTAGAGATAGCAACGCGTTAAGTATAAAAAAAGGAATAAGCGCGGTTATAAAAAATACTGCAATAAGTGTTTCGATAAGTTCAAGGCTTGTGCCAAGCCCTGTTTTATTGAGTGTTGAGTTTTGCACGATGACTACTCCAATAAGTTGTTGTTGGTGTATTTGCAGTACTCGTGCCATTGTTATTTTTGTCTTAAAGCCTTTGATATAGGCGTTTATTTGTTCGTATGTCTTGGTTTTTTTGGTTTGATTTGCAATTTGCAAAACTGATTTTCTATTTTGCTAATCGGTCGAAAAATAATTTTCGGTTTTTCCTATTGAAAAATAAATATCGAAAATGGGTAGGGGTGCTTGCGTAGGAGTGGCAAGGATAGTGGTGCTTTATACTGTCCTGTTTTTATGTCTGTAGAGTAGGGCTAAGATAGTAAGCTGATGTCTAAGCAGCTTGGTGTTACCAATCTATTCGGCAGATTAATAATGTAGCGGGGTAAGTAGGTTTCGGTGGTATTTTAGGGTTTCTGTGGTGAGTTTTTCCAGAGAAGAACGTATTTCTTCTTTGTTATCTCTTAGGCCTGGTATGCGATTGAAGATTGCCATAAGCAAATGGAGCATTAGCCAGGCTGATTTTCCCACTAAGGGTGGGGTATGTTTAGCTCTCATGGGCCCGGCGCTGTAGTGCCTGATAAAGTCTTTCATTTCACAATCACTGTTGTTGTTCCAGCGCTTGTCAATTATCTCTACGTATGGGTTGTTTTTGGCAAAGTGAATAACATGGCCGTTTTCGCCCCAGCCAACATCATCCTCTGGAGCCAGGGGCTTCAACTGGTTTTGGATGATGTTATTAATAAATGCCCTGCTATTGTTGTCGTTTCTAAGTATAAGCACGCCAGAATTAATCCTGTCGCTATAGCCCTTGGCTAGATAGATGCTTTTACCTTGTTTCTCTAGTGATTCGATAGCTGGGCAAGAAGGTCGTATTTCGGTATCCGCGTCAAGGCAAACAAGCCAGTCGTAGTTGCTTTTAAGTGCTTCACGCATGAGGTAGATTTTTAACCAGACAAGTTCCAGCCCGAGAGTGGTCAGGCGGGGTCTATTGACTACACTATATGAATAAGCGTGCTTCGCGATATACGCTTTATGGGACTGAATGTTTTTCTTGTACAGCCAGTCATACCCTGCGGCGGCAAGGGTAAATATCAATACTTTTGGCACTGTGCGCACCTCTACATTAGCGATTTATATTGGTTTGAGATGCTACGCACAAGCTGTGCCAATCACTCAGGTTACTTATGTCGGATCAATTGTTTTCAGCAAGGATTTTATTTGTTGACGATGAAGCGTCAATACTGAAAAGTTTGCGCCGAGTAACACGCGCAATGCATGCGGAATGCGAGTTCGTAGACAGCGCTGCCAAAGCTCTTTCGCTGCTCGAGTCATCGACTTTCGATGTTATTGTTTCTGATATGCAAATGCCGGAGATGAACGGCGCGGCGCTGCTTGCGGAGGTGGCCAGGCACTACCCGGAAACTATGCGTCTGGTGCTTTCGGGTTACTCCGACGACGAACTTATTATGGCGGCCATAAACGAAGGCCGAATCTGGGGTTTTGTGCACAAGCCCTGGGACGATAATCAATTACTGGTGACCTTGAAGCAGGCCATCGAAGCGCAGCAGATGATGGTGGAGCGAGCACTGTTGCGTCACACCCTCAAGCGATTTACCCGCGATCACAAAAATGGTTTTTGTTCGTTTATTGGCGCTTCTGCTGCCATGCAGGCGGTGTATGGCCAGATAGAGCGGGCCGCCCCCAGCAATGCCTCGGTATTTGTTACCGGGCCCAGTGGCACAGGTAAAGAGTTGGCGGCAGAGGCCATACATACCTTGAGCACACGGAAGGACAAGCCCTTTATTGCACTTAACTGTGCTGCGATACCTTCCGAGCTGATGGAGTCTGAGGTTTTCGGGCACGTAAAAGGCGCTTTTTCAGGGGCGGTGTCAAATCGCGAGGGTGCTGCCGGCCAGGCCAGTGGCGGTACTCTTTTTCTCGATGAGTTAGGAGAAATGGATATTGGCCTGCAGGCCAAGTTGTTGAGGTTTATTCAGACGGGGACTTACCAAAAGGTGGGGGCCTCGAAATTGGAGAGCGCTGATATACGCTTTGTGTGCGCAACAAATAGAAACCCGCAAAAGGCCATAGAGGATGGGGCTTTGCGGGAGGATTTGTACTATCGGCTTAATGTGGTAGCGATCGACCTGCCTGCGCTTTGCGAACGCCAAGGGGATGCTATGTTATTGGCAAACCATTTTTTACTGGGTTTTGCCGAGCAAGAACAGAAAGAGCTGGTGGGTTTTAGTAGTGAAGCCAGTGCCCTTATCGCCAATTATGCATGGCCTGGCAATGTGAGACAGTTGCAGAATAGCGTTCACAGTATGGTGGTGATGTCGGCCGGGCCGCTAATAACCAAAGACGATTTATCGAGCGCACTTCAGCTGAGCCCCGCAGACCTTAGCGAGCTTGCAGTGGCTAGAAGCGGGGGCGCCGCAAGTTCGGAGGATAGCGCTATGGATAGCGTGACGGATAGCTCGGCCCTGCCCGCTACAGCTGTACTCCACGACACCATTCGGCCACTGGTAGACATTGAACGGGAGTATATCGAGTTGGCCATACAGCATTGTCAGGGCAATGTCGTTCGAGCCGCTTCTCTGCTGCAAGTCAGCCCATCAACCCTGTACCGCAAGATACAGAGCTGGCAGGCTCCTGCTTTCTCAAAATAAAAAACAGTATTTGCACAATGCGAAAACACTTGCGTGAAAGGGCCATAAAGTCGTGAGCACTTGGGCTAAGTTGTTGATATTTGTAGAAATATAATGTTGGTAAGTAAATTGCTCTCTCATTAAAAAATGATGAGAGTTGCTATGTTTTCCAGACTGCAAGCTAAGTTCCAGGATAAATTACTCAGAAACACAGGGTGGATGCTTGCGTCTGAGGCAAGCGCAAAGGTAAGCCGCGTGCTGGCCCTGATGGTGATGGCAGCGTGTTTGAGCCCGGAGCTTTTTGGCCTGGTGTCTCTCGCGCTGGTGTGCCACGAACTGTTGCGTATCTTTAGCCGAGCGGGAAGTGGCGCTGCCGTTATCGCTTGTAAAGAAGAGGTCTTGCCACAGACTGCGGCCACAGCTTCAATGTTGCAGTGGCTTGTTTGCCTCGTGCTGGCGGTGCTGCAATTTACCCTGGCCGATAGTATTGCCAGTTTTTATAAGCAGCAGGGCATTGCACCTTTGCTGAAAATAATGGCCATTACCTATCTCTGCTACCCCTTGGTTGCCGTTAAAGTATTTATGATTCAGCGTGAAAACAAGTTCAAGCTATTTGGCTTTTTTTGCGCATTAACGGTAAGCATCGACAACCTCGTTAGCGTAGTGTTGCTGCTGGCAGGTTTCGGTATCTACTCTGTTGCTTATGCCAAAATTGCGGCCGCACTGGCATGGTTGCTTTTATTTGGTTCCCGCAACGTCGCCACTTGGGCGCCTCGTATACATAAAGAGTATTTTTTTCCCCTCGCTTCTCTTTCTCTAAAGGTTTTCTGTGCGGAAGCGCTTAGAACCCTGCGTTCCCACGTGGACGTGTTAATTGCGGCAAGGCTGTTATCCCCTGAATTATTTGGGCTGTACAATTTCGCTAAAAATGCAGGTGTTGGTTTAACTCAATCGGTGACCAATGCCTTTGTTGCAGGCTTGTACCCCTATATTTGTGAGATGCAACGTTGCGGTAAGCTCATTGTCGCTCGCCGTCGCTCGCGTGTGCTTGCCTCCGCAATAGCATCTTTGTTTGTGCTGCAATCCGCGCTTGCGCCCGTTTATGTGGATTTGTTTTTTTCCGATCAGTGGGCTGGCGCCGCCAGCCTGGTTTCCATCTTATGTTTAACAGGCGTATTTGTTGTGCTGGTGGATACCCAGTGTGCATTTTGGCGGGCTAGCGGCCGAACCGGCCTCGAAGCACTTTATCTTCTTTTCTGCGTGTCCCTTACCTCTCTGTCACTATTAATTATCTCCCCCAGGGATACACAGCTCATGGCCTGGGTGGTCTTGAGTGCAGGCTTTATCTGGCTGTTGCCAGGTTTTAGCCTAATAGTCACTAAACCTTTCATTAAAATCACTTATCAGAAGGTGTTGTCATGAATAATTCAAAACCTGTTTTTTCTGTTGTTATGCCCCTTTATAACGTTGAAAAATATGTAGAAAATGCCATTGATTCGGTACTTGCACAAAGCTATGAACACTTTGAGCTAATTTGTGTTAACGATGGTTGTACCGACAATACCATGCGCATCGTTAGAGAGTATGAAGATCCGCGACTGAAAATTGTTGAACAAAAAAACATGGGTCTTGCTGCTGCCAGAAACACAGGAATCAATCACGCGTCCGGTATTTATATCGCCCTGTTAGATTCAGACGATGCATGGGCAGTTAACAAACTCCAAAAGCATTTCAAACATTTTAGGGAAAACCCAGGCTTGGGGGTAAGTTATTGCGCATCACGCTTTATTGATGAAGACGGTTACGATATGGGAATAGGACAGTATCCAAAGCTTTCAAATATCAGTGCAGTAGATATTTTCTGTCGCAACCCAATTGGTAATGGCTCAGCAGCAGTTATTCGTCACAGTATGCTAACCAGTCTGTCAGAAGTTCGTGTACGTGATGGTCGTTATCGTACCAGCTATTTTGATGAAGATTTCCGGCAGTCAGAAGACGTAGAATTTTGGCTGCGTGCGGCTTTATCCGGTTCGTGGGAATTTGCTGGAATAGAAGATGAATTAACCTACTACCGGGTTAACGCCAGTGGTCTTTCGGCAAATCTGGATAAGCAGTTTGCTGCCTGGAAGGCTTCGGTAAATAAAAACCGCGCTTTAAATCCCGGGTTTTTCAAAAAGTGGTACAGCCTTGCCGAGGCCTATCAAAAACGCTATCTCGCCAGGCGGGCGATCCAGTCACGTAATTCTCTGGCTGCCCTAAAGTGGTTGAGCTCGGCCTTGCTAAGCAATTGGCGTATTGTCTGGAATGAGCCTTCACGCACTCTGGCCACTGCTTGCTGTGCACTTTTGTCATGGTTGCCGGCCAGCTTGTACAGTGCGATGGAAGAGCTGGCGATGCATGTATCGGACTTCTCCCGCCAGCAACGAATAGGGGGTAAGGTATAAGGGTGGGGCTAGCGCACTATTTTAGTAAGAATGATTGTAAAGGTGGTTCCTTTACCCTGTTCGCTGGAGACATAAAGGTCTCCACCTTGTTTTATTATTATGCCGTGGGAAATGGAAAGCCCAAGGCCTGTTCCTTCTCCTTGCTCTTTGGTGGTAAAAAATGGGTCGAAAATCTTTGCCAGGTAGCGGGGTTCTATGCCTTTTCCGGTATCACGTATAGTAATGGCGATACCTTTTTCATGTCGCTCCGTAGCAATAAAAATATCGCCTTTTTGTTCGATAGCGTGAGCGGCATTTACCAGTAAATTAAGAATGACTTGGGAAAAGTTCCCTGAATGGCCAATGGCCTCGGGTATCTCGCCATACTCTTCGACGATATCGGCTTTGTATTTTAACTCGTTCCACACCAGTTTAAGGGTCGTTTTAATGGCAGTGTTGACGCAGAAGGGTTTCGCTTCGCCTGTGTCTGGCCTGGAGAAGTCCTTCAGCCCTCTTACGATCTCTGCGATTTTATTCATGCCTTCTATTGAATCGGAGAGTATCTCGCCAAAATCTTCCATCATAAAGTCGATGTCGTGATGTTCTAACAGCGCTTCAAGCAGCCCATCGTTATTTAAATTTGATTTCTTGAGTTCTTCGAAAAAAAGAGTGAATTCCTTGTGGTATTTCTTAAGAGAGTTTAGATTGCTTTTTATGTAAGCGGAAGGGTTGTTTATCTCGTGAGCGACTCCCGCCGAAAGCTGGCCTATGGAGGCAAGCTTTTCCTGGTGCAGCAGTTGTTCTTTTTGACTTTTTAGTCGGTTGTAAGCAGCGGTAAGGATATTGTTAGCTTCAAATAACTCTCTTGATTTATCCTCAAGTAATTTGTCGGCCTTTTCTCTTGCTCTTTTCTGCCTTTCGTAAGCTGCTTTGTAGTCAATATTACTCATCTATTACAATATCTATATGACATTGATCCGAGCCTTCATGCATACACTGAGGCTGGCTGAGGCTTGCATTTGCCTGATAATGCTCGGCTGCACCGAGTATTAAACCTTCGGCCAAGGCGCACATTTTACGTGGCGACTCGTAGGTCATTCTAAAATGGTGATTGTTGATCTTGCTACAGGAAATTTTGGGTAGCGAGGCGTCGTTGTACAGTTTTCTTACTTCTTTGTGTATTACGCTTTCTATACTGTTTAAGAAGCTAAACAGGTCGTCATGCAAGCTGGCGAAAATAGGGAATTTTTTGTTGAGCTCGCCAAAAAGGTATTTGCCAAAGCTGCGTGTGATATCGCTTGCGGGGGCGTCGAGTTCGTCGGCAGCGGCGAGAACAAGCTGAACAATTTCTTCATCGGCATAACTCCCTGCAGAAGCATAAATACCTTCTGATTCGGGTTGCGCCTTATTTAAAATCGCTTCCCATTTCTCGATACCGTGCAGCCCTTCTATCATGTCATTGAATGCAATAAAAACTGCGCCCTTCATTGTAGAACTCCTTCTTCGACTGGATTACAGACCCTAATTTCCAGTTTGTTTCCGGTACTGCTCTCATACATGCTCAATTTTGCGATGTGAGAAGCGTTTAATACCGTTCCAGATTTAAGCAGCAGTGCATCGTGCAGGGAGTAGACGCTTGCCGCTAAAACCATACCAGGAACCAGCTGAAACTGGTCAACACTGAGTATAGTTGACTCACGACTGAGCGTAGATTCTTCAACGATGCTGAAGAAAGCGGATACCACCTTTTTGTCGTAGCACACGCCAGCAAGATTCTCGATATAAGCCTTTGAGCTGTTGTGACCTTTGATACCTTCTCTCAAACGACCCTCATGCAGTAGCGCGTATTCGGTGACGACCCCCATGATTCGAGCGCAGAGGGGAATATCTTCCCCTTGTAGTTTGCGAGGGTATCCGCTGCCGTCCAGATGCTCTTTGTGCTTGCCAATAATCTCGGCTACCGGTGCAAGCTCATTCATGCCTGCCATTATGGTTTCAGCAATTTCGATCTGGGCTTGGTAGCGCTTGAGCTCGTTGTCATCGAGCTCTGAGATAATGCGAAAGCTCCAGTAGTCGGCCATAGCCAGGCTGCCAATGTTGTGTAGCAAGCCGGCAAGGCGCAGATTATCCTGACTGGCTTGATCCAGCCCGAGCTTTTCCGCAAGGGCGACGCTGGTGTCGGAGACGAATTTTCCGCAGCCGTCACCCTTGCCGCTGAGCTCAATAAGATTTGAAAGTGCATGAAGTAAATCCCACGTTCTTGTTTGAGCGCGCTGATGCTCCATTGTCAAAAGAGACAGAGCTTGCTGCACCTCGATATCTTTCTCTTTTACTCTGTGGTCCAGATGCAAGGCCAGCTTGCCTAGCTTGCGATTCTGCCTGGCGGTAAGTTCTTCTAGCTTCTTTTTTTCCCGCTGAGAGGCTTGGAATTCAAGCGCATTGCTAATGACCGAGGTAAGCACCTGGTCGTCCCAGGGTTTGGAAATGTAGTTGAAAATGCGGGCGTCGTTGACCACACGTTCTAGCGCCTGGACGTCGGAATACCCTGTAATCAGGATACGTTCAGAGTCGGGTTGCAACTCTTTAGCCCTGCACAGGAATTGAGCACCGTCCATACCGGGCATTCTCATGTCCGAAACCACCACATCGATTTTGGTGTTCTCAAGAATAGAAAGGCCTTTTTCACCTGAATCCGCATAGTGAGTGCACCAGTCTTCTGAGCGTGCCAGACGTTTGAGTGATCTCAGTACCGGCGCTTCGTCATCCACAAACAGGATGCTTGGTGGGTTGTTGCGTGAGACATCCATCACAAATCACCTCTATAAACCGTTTACATTGAAAGAAATAGTTAAATAACCTTGAATACATTTATAACATGAATAAGATGAAGCAAGGAAAGACAAGTTCGTTCGTTTTCTTATTTTTTTTTGGTTTTTCAGTTATATGCATCAAGGGTTCAAATAACTATGGACAATAAACGGCTCTACACCTCTGGCGAAGTAGCGAAGGCCTGTGGGGTGACCCTGAGAACGGTTTTGAACTGGATTGCGAAAGGCTTGCTGAAGGCACACCGCTTACCGGGGGCGCGTGGCGATGCAAGGATTCTTAAAAGCGATCTGGTGGACTTTATGCGAGAGCATCAGATGCCTATACCGGTGGAGCTGGAAACAAGTGAGCGCAAGGCCCTGATTGTGGACGACGAAAGAGCCATGGCCAATTCCATACAGAGGGTGCTGCGCTCGCTGGGGTTTAAAACCCTGGTGGCATCAGACGGCTTTAGTGCTGGCCTGCTCTATGCTCAGGAAAAGCCTCAGTTAATGACCCTGGACCTGCAGATGCCGAAACTTAACGGCATGGAAGTGCTGCAGCGAATACAGCATCAAAAATCCGGCCGAATCCTGGTGATTTCGGGGATGGATGCCACGCTTTTGCAGGCCACCCTTGAGTTGGGCGCGGATGCCTACCTAGCCAAACCCTTTGATAATGAAGAGCTTGAAGCACTGCTTGGGCAGTGGTTTTGATCTCGGTGGTCACCGCCTGCTGCTTTAGCGAGGTGGGAGCGATTTTTTTGTGTCGCTAAATTAGCGAGTAATTATCAGCCATCGGCTCTACTGCTTTTGGCTGGTTTTGCTCGCAGACTATCGCCGTGGCCGCTACAATTCATTAATACTAAGTTGACAGTTTGGCTCTCTCTTTCAGTGTGTTTTTTCTGCATGTTGTTTTTTGTGTCAGTTTTATTCTTGCTTGGTCGAGGCAATTTTTAAGATGATAATTCGCGGCACCCTCCTTCTAGTTGTTCTATGGTCCTTATCCGCTCATTCCTTGGAGCGTGTGATGGCTTTGCCCCCAGCAGATTATCAAGATGGTGCGACAGACAGCTATAACTTCAAGGCACTGGACGCTGCCTTAAGGGAAACCGAGGAGAAATACGGCCCCTATGAGATTATTCGTTATGAGCGGCCGATAGTAAGTAATCGCTTACTACGTGAGCTGGAGCATGGCAAACTTTCTGTTGCCATTTCGGCTTATAAGCAGGCCTGGGAGGGTAAAGCGGTGGCTGTGCCTTTCCCCATGTATCGGGGCTTGGCAAGCTATCGCATGTTTTTCGTTTCAAAGGACGTGAAAATGAAAACAGCACAGGTCGAAAGCTTGCAGGATTTGAAGCGGTTTCGATTCGGGCAAGGTGCCGGATGGTCTACAGCTAAGGTACTTGAAGATGCCGGCTTCGATATCGTTTACTCAACAGTGAGCGACAGGCTGATCGGTATGCTCGATGCCAAGCGATTTGAGCTGCTAATGCGCAGCCCTGCAGAAATTTTGTTTGAATGGCCGACGGTACAAAAGCAGTCAGAGGACCTTTTTATTGAGGATAAAATTGCAATTTATACCTACTTGCCCATGTATTTTTATGTCCCACTGGATAGGCCGGTACTTGCTGAGAGGCTTGAGGTGGGATTGAAAAGCCTGTTTGAATCGGGGCAGCTTGATGAGTTGATGGCGCCAACATTCTCCGAGCAAAAAGCACTGATCGGGCAGACAAAGCGAAAAGTATTTTATTTAAAAAACACTAATTTGAAGCCGGGCATGTATGAAAGAGATAAGCCGTATCTCATTGATATTGGTATTACCCATCCGCAATAGTAGCCAGGGCGGATGCCCGGATTACAGTCACAAAACATGCGTACAAGTGAGGAGGGCTGCAGAGAAGTAGAGAAAAAGTGGTAGCTAGGGGGAGACTTGAACTCCCGACCTCAGCATTATGAGTGCTGCGCTCTAACCAGCTGAGCTACCTAGCCACTTTTTGTTTTAGATTTTTAATTCGTCCTGAATAAAAATATCCTCGCTTTGCTTACCCTCTTTGCCATTGGCAATGAATCGGGCTCCTGCCCTCTGGTAAATACTTTAGCGTCTAAACCGCTCGCCGGTGTCTGCCTGGCTATCGCTGAATAGCTTAAAGCTGGCCGGGTTCGCGAGGGCGGCTATTTTCACTAGTCGTCCTGCTAAAGTCAAGGCGGTTCTAAACGTTAAAACGGAAATGTATGACGTCGCCGTCTTTCACCGTGTAGTCTTTACCTTCCAGCCGCCATTTACCCGCTTCTTTTGCGCCAGCTTCACCCTTATAGTGAACGAAGTCGTCATAAGCGACGATTTCAGCTCTGATAAAGCCTTTTTCAAAGTCTGTGTGAATTTTGCCCGCAGCCTGCGGTGCACTGGCTCCAATGGGAATGGTCCAGGCTCGTACTTCCTTTACGCCAGCGGTGAAGTAGGTGTGGAGCTCCAGCAGCTCATAGCCAGCGCGGATCACGCGGTTCAGGCCGGGTTCTTCCATACCCATTTCCGCAAGGAACTCTTCTTTTTCTTCCTCATCCAGCTCGGCTATTTCCGCTTCCAGCTTGTTGCAGATGGGCACTACAACGGCATCTTCCTCTTTGGCGATAGCCACAACGGTATCCAACAGTGAATTGTTGTTGAAGCCGTCTTCCTCCACGTTGGCGATGTACATGGTAGGTTTGAGTGTAAGTAGGCTAAGCTCTTTTAGCTGGGTATTTTGTTCTTCCGAAAGGCCGAAGGAGCGCAGTGGCTTGGCTTCGTTCAGATGTGGCAATATTAATTCCAGCAGGCCTTTCATTTTGATGGCGTGCTTATCTTGTCCTTTTGCGGCTTTGCTAAAGCGTTGCAGCGCCTTCTCCACTGTTTCCAAGTCTGCCAATGCAAGCTCGGTATTAATTACCTCAATATCGCTTGAGGGATTTATATGGCCATCAACGTGAATAACATTGGGGTCTTCGAAACAGCGTACTACGTGAGCGATGGCATCTGTTTCCCGAATATTGGCCAGAAACTGGTTGCCCAGCCCTTCACCTTTGGAGGCTCCGGCTACCAGCCCGGCAATATCGACGAATTCCATGGTTGTGGGGACTACTCGCTCAGGTGAGACGATCTCGGCCAGTTTATCCTGCCGAGGGTCCGGCACCGCCACTACACCTGCATTGGGCTCAATGGTGCAAAAGGGAAAGTTCTCGGCGTCGATTCCCGCCTGAGTCAGTGCATTAAAAAGTGTAGATTTACCGACGTTGGGCAAACCAACAATGCCGCATTTGAAACCCATAGATTTTTACCTGTTATCGGCTTTCGCCCTAAATTAACCTTTTATTCGTGGAGCAAAGCGAGCTCTCTCCAATGCCATAAGCGATTTAGCGGGTGTGAAGTTCACGCATTGCTTTTTCCCAGTCACCTGCAAGTAGCTCGGGAACCGCTTTTTCGCTTTCTCGAATGGCGTCTTCTATTAAATGTTGTTCAGCTTGAGGTGCTTTTTTCAGCACATAAGCGCTCACCATTTTTGCATTGCCTGGGTGTCCAATGCCTATGCGAAGACGTCCGAAATTTTTATTGTTAGCCAGCGAGCTGATAATATCTCTCAGGCCGTTGTGGCCGCCGTGACCACCACCGACTTTAAGCCTCGCAACACCAGGGTCCAGGTCCAGCTCGTCGTGTACCACCAGAATATTCTCCGGCGCTATTTTAAAAAAATTTGCCAGAGACGCTACCGCCTGACCGCTATTATTCATAAAGGTGGTGGGTACCAGCAGGCGTACATCCTTGCCAGCGACGTTAATGCGCGCAGTATAGCCGAAATGTTTTGGCGTATTTGCCAGAGCTTGGCCGTGAGCGCGAGCAAGTTCCTGCACAAAATCCTGGCCGGCGTTGTGGCGGGTATTGGCGTATTCAGCTCCGGGGTTGCCCAGGCCAACAATCATTTTTACGGGTGCATTCATAGCAGCAAGTAAATTCGTTGAGTAGATACAAAAAGGGCAGCCTTTGGCTGCCCTTGGAGGTAATGCGGGAGCTTACTCTTCGCCGCCTTCCTCTGCTTCACTGTCTTCTGCGTCATCATCGGCACCGCCACGAGCTTTGCTGATGTTGGCAACCGGTAGGTCGTGATCAGCGCCGTGAGCCAGAGCAACAGACTCCACACCTTTTGGCAGTTGCAGGTCTGAAATGTGAACGATTTGGCCAACTTCAACCTCGGCCAGATCCACTTCAATAAACTCAGGCAGGTCTCCGGGTAAACAGCTGATTTCCAGATCTGTCATGGTGTGAGAAACCGAGCCGCCCTGCAGTTTAACGCCCTTGGATGTGCTTTCGTTAATAAAGTGCAGAGGTACACGTGTAGTGAACTTCTTGGTTTTGGATACGCGCAGGAAATCCGCGTGAATAATTTGAGCTTTTGCCGGGTGGCGCTGCAGATCTTTAAGGATCACGTCTTCAGCGCTGCCATTAATGTTTAAGCTAATAATGTGTGAGTAAAAAGCTTCGTTCTCGAGGTGTTTTGACAGCTCGTTGTGCGAAATTGTGATGTTGGCTGGCTTTTTGCGACCACCGTATACGATGGCGGGTACCAGGCCTGCTTCGCGACGTAGGCGGCGGCTCGCACCTTTCCCCTTATCGTCACGGAGTGCTGCGTCAAGTGTAAAGTCTTCGGACATAATTGACTCCAATAGAGTTATAAAAAAATCCCACAGTGTTCCGCGACCAGAAACAGCGTGGTTTGTTTGATGCCGCTAGTACTCAGCGGCATTTTTCAGCAGGGCTGAAAACTATATTCCCGGATCGCCAAACATGGCGCTCAGAGACTCTTCATTAGAAATTCGTCGCATGGCTTCTGCCAACATGTTGGAGAGGCTCAAAGTACGAATCACCTTGCATTTTTTTGCGGCTGGCGACAGTGGAATTGAATCCGTCACCACCAGTTCATCCATCATTGAATTATTTAGGCGGTCTATAGCCGGGCCAGACAATACTGGATGCGTTGCATAGGCAACAACTTTTTTGGCGCCGTGATCTTTCAGCGCCTGTGCTGCATTGCAAAGTGTGCCTGCTGTATCCACCATATCGTCAACCAGCAAGCAGGTTCTGTTTTCTATTTCACCGATAATGTGCATGACTTCTGCGACATTCGCTTTTGGTCGACGCTTATCAATAATGGCCAGGTCTATACCCAGTTGCTTGGCCACTGCCCGGGCGCGAACAACACCGCCGATATCGGGTGAAACCACCACGAGGTCTTCAAAGTGTTGTTTTTCGATATCCGTCAGCAATACTGGCGAGCCATAGACGTTGTCTACGGGAACATCGAAAAAGCCCTGTATTTGCTCCGCATGTAAATCTACGGTTAGCACCCTGTCTACACCCACGGTTACCATCATGTCGGCAACCACTTTGGCGGTAATGGGTACCCTGGCAGAGCGAACGCGGCGATCCTGGCGGGCGTAACCAAAATAGGGCACTACTGCGGTTATTCTGCCTGCTGAGGAGCGGTGCAGGGCGTCTACAATAATTAGCAACTCCATAATGTGATCATTGGTGGGGTTGCAGGTGGGCTGAATTACGAAAACGTCGCGCCCGCGCACGTTTTCATTCAGCTCAACTAAAATTTCGCCGTCCGAAAATTTATCGACGGTCACATCCCCGAGCGGTATTCCCAGGTTGGCAACAATTTTCTTGGCCAGGTCGGGGTTGGAGTTACCACTAAATACCATTAAATCGGGCATGTTTGTGCACCTTCTACATTTTGTGTTTACCCCACGGATGGGGTGTATGCCAAAGCTTGTCTGGAATAAGCTTGTATAACCCCACGGATGGGGCTTACTCCGTAACTTGTGTTAAACAAGCCCGGTTGAAGAGCAAAAGTAGGGAGGGCGCGGATGAAAGGAAGAGTGGCTGGGGTGGAAGGATTCGAACCTTCGCATGACGGGATCAAAACCCGCTGCCTTACCGCTTGGCTACACCCCAGTAGACCTTATACCTCTGTTGGTATAGAGGGGAGGCATTGATGCAGTGGCGAATCGTTCACGCCTTGGGCCACAAAGCCTTGCAAATGCTTTGGTCGCTTGGCGTAAACATCCAGCGCTAACTGCTTCGTAGAAAATGCGGCAAATACACATGCCCCAGTTCCAGTTAGCTGCGCCTGGCCATACTGACTGAGCCAATCAACCGCATCTCTCACCTGCGGGAACAGCTTTTCAACCAGTGGTTGACAGTCATTTTTCCCGCCCTTCTCGAGGAAGGCGGCTACTGTAATGGCGAGCGTATCTCTTGTCAAATCTTTGTGCGAAAAAATCTCAGCGGTACTTACGTGGCAGTCTGGGGTCAAAACCAGGTACCAGAGCTCGTTTAATTCAAGGGGAACCAGTAGTTCGCCCACGCCTTCTGCCCAGGCCGTTTTTCCTCGTACAAATACCGGAACGTCTGCGCCCAGTTGAGCGCCTAGTTCTGCCAGCTGGTCTATGCTGCTTCCACATTGCCACAGTTGGTTAAGCCCTAGCAGCGTGCTTGCAGCATTGCTGCTGCCCCCGCCAATGCCTCCGCCCATAGGTAAACGTTTATTAATGTCGATTTTTGCACCGAGACTACAGCCGGTGTGTTGTTGAAGCAGCTTGGCGGCGCGATAGACGAGATTTTTCTCCCTTGGCACACCGGGTAAAGCTCTTGTTAGCTCAATGGCTCCGCTGTTAAGCGTTTCCAGTGTAATTTCATCGCCAAAGCCGAGAATCTGAAAGGCTGTTTGTAATTGATGATAGCCATCCTCCCGGCGGCCGAGGATGTGCAGGAAGAGGTTGAGTTTCGCCGGAGAGGGGAGGGTTAGTGAAGGCATGTGTTAATCGGCTAAAAATCCCATTTTTTTAGTAGGAGTTTTACTTCCACCCGATGCTCATGGCGAGAAGCAAGCAGCTTTGCTGGCAGATTTAGCCCGCCCACCAGCTGATAACGTGTGTATTGTATTGTCCAGCCTCCTTGCTCCAGCTCACTTAGCAGGCCCTGTTCATTTAGCTGTTCGCGCTGGATCTCCAGCTGCGGTGCAGGCAGGCCACGAACCCACCAACTCATGGCATCGACGGGAAAGGACCAGCCCAGGTTCATGCTCATGAGCTCTTCAGCAGTGGTAGCTCGCTGGCTTACACCGTCTGCTTCAAATGACACTCCCTGGAAATCTCTCTCTAATTTTGCTGCACCCTGGCCGAGCGGGCCATGTACTCGGATTGTGTAACCTTGTTGATCAGAGTTTTGCCAGTGAAAATTGGCACTTTGGGATTCTCCCAGCGCTTTCACGCCTATTTTTCCCTGCAGGGTCCAGTTTTGCATTTCCGACGGGTGATTGAGGCTTGCTTTTTTCTCCGGCAGGGAGCCGCAGGCAACGAGTATTAGAGCCAGCAGCGAGACTATAATTTTTTGCATAGAGGTTTAGTTGAGGTCCACTTTAAGGCGATGCAGGGTTTTGTGTATTACGCTGCTTTGAGGCGTTAGCTCAAGCCCCTGTTTCCATATCTGTTTAGCTTCCTCTTTGCCGCCGGTGACCCATAGTACCTCTCCCAGGTGTGCGGCGATTTCGTGGTCGGGCATGGCGTTCATGGCTTGTCGCAGGCGCAGTAAGGCCTCCTGATAATTACCGCGCCGGTATTCCACCCAGCCCATGCTGTCGATAACGGCAGGGTCTTCCGGGGTAAGTTCGTAGGCTTTCTTTATATAGAGGTAGGCTTCATCTAATCTGTCGGTGCGGTCTGCCAGGGTGTAGCCCAGGGCATTTAGCGCTGCGGCATTATCAGGTGTTACCGTGAGAATTTTCTTCAAATCCAATTCAGCGGCGGCGATATAGTCAATGCGTGTGTAGAGCATGGCGCGCGCATAAAGCATTTTTGTGCTGTCTGGAAAGGCGTCCAGGCCGTCGCTCAATACCAGTTCGGCGGCGCTCATCTGGCCTGCAGTGGAGAGAATGTCTGACTCCAAAATGAAAAGCCCTTCTCTGTATTGGGCTTCGGCAGTTTTGCGTTTTTCTCTCACTAAAGTCAGTGCATCTATTTCGCGATCGCTGCTGCTGAGCAGGTTGCTTGCTCTAAGAATGGCGCTGAGGAAATTTTGGCTCGGCCCCACCTGGGTATAGTGTTCCAGAGCGGCGTCCATATCGTTTTTCTTTTCGTAAATCTGGCCAAGGTAGTAGTTGGCGGCATTGGTGTAGTAGCCGCTGGCCAGCAGGGTTTTGAAGTGCTCTTCGGATTGCCCCAGCCGGCCGCTTTCCTTTTCTACAATTGCCAGGGAAAACAGTATTTCAGGGTCGTTTGGAGCTTGCTTTAGCAAGGCCTGAAACTGTTGCCGGCTTTCATTCAGGTCTGTGGCTGAAACCACTCGAGCATAGCGGGCGCGCAGAGAAAAATTGTCCGGGTTGTCCTTCACCAGCTTGGCCAGTTTCTGCAGTGCAAGGTCTTGCTTGCCCATTTGCTGCAGTATGCGTGTTTCCTGAAACGCAGCCCGGATATTTTGCGGGTTTAGCTTCAGCGCATTTGAGATAGCTTTGAGCGCTTCTTCATCCCTGCCATCCTGATGCAGCAGCACGCTGTAGCCGAGCAATAATTGCTCTTCCTCCGGGTGGGATTTAAGCAAGCCTGCATAGACGTCGGTGAGCATTCGAACTTGTTCGATATCGCCTTCGGATGCTTTAACGGCAATGGCATCGAAGGCTGTTGCTGCGCCAGATTCCAGCAGTTTGGCAGACATGGCGACGGCTTCTTCTACCCGATTTGCCTCGATTAGCTCAGCCGTGGCAATAAGTTGGGCGTCTGTGTTTTCTGGCTCAAGGTCGACCCAAAGCTCGGCCATTTCCAGTGCCGGCTGATGAGCTTTTAGTATTCGGGCAATTTGGGTGGCACGAGAGGTGACCAGCGGGTCGCGGGTAGATAGAGCCTGCTGGACATAGTTGTTCAGTGCAATGTCATAGCGTTTGCGGTCGATAGCCATCTCCGCGACCATTAACGCGTAGAGTGTCTCCGTACTTATTGAGCGATCTGCGATTTTTTCGGGCGGCGCGATCGCAGGCTTTTCCTGTTCAACACGTTCCTGAGTGGGCGCTGTGGCGCAGGACTGAAGTAACACTAACAGGGAGATTGCCAGCGGTTTTGCCAGGCGTGGGCTGCTTATTTGAGCGAATAGGGTAATCATCGAATACGGCTAACTCTTATACAATGCTGGTTTCTGTCTATATCTGCGACCAGCCTTAAGTTTTCTGGTTCCTTCCTTTGTGCTTACACAATGGGGTTATATAGCGAGTATAACAAGCTATAGAGTGATACACGCGCGAATGAAAGATAAGACGACAACAGCAGTGAACAATCGCGCTATCATTCACAGCGCTTGCCTTCCTTCGCCTGGAAAAAGAGAATGGGCGGCTTCCTGAACCTAGATTTAAACGTATGACTCTAATTGCCCTTGGCATAAATCACACTACCGCGAGCCTGGATATTCGCGAAAAGGTGGCTTTTTCACCGAGCCAGCTGGAGCAGGCGCTGCGCAGTGCTCAGGCCAGTGAGCAGGTGGAAGAAATTGCAATATTGTCCACCTGTAACAGAACAGAGGTTTATTGTCAGGGCTCACTTGATCATCAAGCATTGCTGCAGTGGCTGGCAAGCGAGAAGCAGGCGCATTTGGAGGAGCTTGCTGCTGTGCACTACGCACACCAGGATGACGACGCTGCCCGACATATGATGACGGTGGCCAGCGGGCTGGACTCATTGGTACTTGGAGAGCCTCAGATTCTTGGGCAAATGAAATCCTGTTACGCCGTCGCCAGAGAGGCCGGCACACTGGGTAGTGTGCTGCACGATGCTTTTCAGCGCGTATTTAGTATCGCCAAAAAAGTACGCTCCGAAACAGCCATTGGCGAAAACCCGGTCTCTGTTGCCTATGCGGCTGTTTCTCTGGCGCAACAGATATTTTCTGACTTGAAGCAGGATACGGCCTTGCTGATAGGTGCCGGCGAAACAATAGAGCTGGTTGCCAGGCATTTAAAAAATCAGGGCATAAAAAAGCTCATAGTGGCGAACCGAACCCTTGAGAATGCTCGTCATTTGGCGTCCGAGCTTGGCGCCGACGCTATTTTGCTGGCAGATATACCAGAGCATCTGCCCGCTGCGGACATCGTGATATCATCCACCGCCAGCCAATTGCCGCTGTTGGGCAAAGGCGCTGTTGAAGCAGCGCTCAAGCAACGTAAACATAAGCCCATGTTTATGGTGGATATCGCCGTGCCGCGTGATATCGAGCCGCAGGTGGGAGATCTGTCGGATGTTTACCTTTATACGGTTGACGACTTAAAAGAAGTTATTGACGAAAACAAAAAATCTCGCGAGCAAGCGGCCGAAATCGCACGAGAGATTATTGAAGCCGGGGTTGAGCGTTTTGTGCACGACCGTCGCGCCCAACCTTCAGTAGAACTCATAAAATCCCTTCGGCTTAAGACTGATGTGCTGCGTGAAAATGAGCTGCAAAAAAGTCTGAAATTGCTCGAATCCGGTGTGGAGCCGGAAGCTGCGCTCAAGCAGCTGGCGAGGAATTTAACTAATAAATTTTTGCATGAGCCCAGTACCGCATTAAAACGCGCCAGCGCTGAAGGCAAAAACGATGTGGTGCAGGAAATTCGTGATTTATTTGGCTTGGGCGATAATAACCAAGATGATTAATCGTTAAAAACCAATTCGTAAGAAACTTGAAGACTCAATGAAAGACTCTATAAAAGAAAAACTTGAAAACCTGGTGGAGCGTTACGACGAAGTCGGAGCTTTACTGGGAGACCCCAGTATTATTGCCGATCAGAATAAATTTCGAGACCTCGGACGTGAATACGCGGAGCTTGAGCCGGTTGTTCAATGTTTCCAGCAGTTCCAGGTAGCTTTGGAGAACATCGAAGAAGCAAAAGTATTGCTGGAAGATGGCGATGCCGATATGCGTGAAATGGCTCAGGAAGAGCTAAAAGACAGCGAAGCGCAAATAGAGCCCCTGGAACTTCAATTACAAAAACTATTATTACCTAAAGATCCCAACGACAGCAAAAATGTGTTTTTGGAAATTCGAGCTGGTACCGGCGGTGACGAAGCTGCAATCTTCTCTGGAGATTTATTCCGTATGTATTCCCGTTACGCGGAAAACCGGGGCTGGCGAGTAGAAGTAATTAGTGAGAGCCTTGGTGATCACGGTGGCTACAAAGAAATTATTAGTCGCGTGGTGGGTAGTGGCGTGTATTCGCAGATGAAATTTGAATCTGGCGCCCATCGTGTACAGCGTGTACCCGAGACAGAATCTCAGGGGCGTATTCACACTTCCGCTTGTACGGTGGCGATTATGCCAGAGGCGGATGAAACCGATGCAGTGGATATTAACAAGGGTGATTTGCGTATCGATACTTTTCGCGCTTCTGGCGCCGGTGGCCAGCACGTAAACAAAACTGATTCTGCTATTCGTATTACCCACATACCTACGGGTGTTGTGGTGGAGTGTCAAGACGAGCGCTCACAGCATAAAAACAAAGCCAAGGCCATGTCTTTACTTGCGGCACGTCTCAATAGTGCGCAACAGGAGCAGGCGGCAGCTGAGCAAGCCAGTGAACGAAAGAGCCTGGTGGGCAGTGGCGATCGATCAGAACGCATTCGCACCTATAATTATCCCCAGGGTCGGGTAACGGACCATCGAATAAATCTAACGCTCTATAAATTGGACGAGGTTATGCAGGGTGGCCTAGATGATGTTGTGCAGCCGTTGGTGAACGAATATCAGGCGGATCAATTGGCCGCGCTGGCAAATTAAATTCAATGGCTTTTAGCATTGCCGAACTATTAAGGCGATCTTTGGAATTAGACGCTGTCAGTGATAGTGCGCGTATCGATACCGAAGTTATGCTGGCTGCTGCGGTTCAAAAAGACCGAACTTACCTGTATACCTGGCCGGAAAAAACGCTCTCTGTGTCGGAGCTTGAGCAATTCAATGTTTTTTTTGATCGGCGAAAAGGTGGCGAGCCCATTGCGTACATTGTGGGCGAAAAAGAATTTTGGTCTTTGCCTTTATTTGTTAATGCCTCAACCTTAATTCCACGTTCAGATACCGAATTGTTAGTGGAAACCGTTTTGGGCTTAGAGTGCTCGCGCAGAGCTATATTGGATCTTGGTACCGGAACAGGGGCTATTGCTTTGGCATTGGCCAGCGAACTGCCAGATGCAAAATTAATTGGGGTGGACGCCTCCCTCGACGCAATCCAGCTGGCAAAGCGAAACCAATTGCGCCACGGTTTTGAAAATATCCGTTTTATTGAGAGTGATTGGTTTTCGGCTCTCGAAAAGCAAAAGTTTGATGTAATTGTTAGTAATCCCCCATACATAGAAGAAACTGACCCCCACCTTAAGCTCGGTGATGTGGTTTTTGAGCCTACCAGTGCATTAATTTCAGCGGATAAGGGCTTGGCCGATATTACCTTGATAATTGAGCAGGGCTGCAAATGGCTTGAAGAGGGCGGTAGCCTGCTTATTGAGCACGGCTGGCAGCAGGCCGAGGGGGTACGCACTATCTTTAAAAAAAATAATTATCAGCAAATTTATTCCAGAAAAGATCTGGCAGGCCACGAGCGTATAACTATGGCAAGGCGATGAACGATCAACAGCTGCTTCGATACAGTCGTCATATTTTACTGCCTCAGGTGGATGTTGCTGGGCAAGAAAAAATTCTAGCCGCGAGAGCGCTTGTTGTTGGCTTGGGTGGCTTAGGTTCACCTGCTGCGATGTATCTTTGCGCTTCGGGTCTTGGTCAGTTGGTGCTGGTGGATGACGACAATGTGGATGAAAGTAACCTGCAAAGGCAGCTTGTTCACCGGGAACACTCAATTGGGGAATCAAAAGTTATATCTGCAAAAAACACCTTATCTGAAATAAATTCGGCGAGCCGAGTATCCGTTTTTACTCATCGCTTAAATGATCGGGAACTGGCGGAGCAGATACAGCTTGCAGACGTGGTACTGGATTGTAGCGATAATTTCACCACCAGGAAGCAGTTAAATAACGTGTGCTACCGTCATAAAAAGCCTTTGGTAAGTGCTGCAGCGGTGCGCATGGAAGGACAGTTAAGCGTATTTGATTTTCGCGATAAAAGTTCGCCGTGCTATCAGTGTCTCTATCAATTGCGAGAGGATGAAAATTTAAGCTGTTCAGAGAATGGCGTGTTTGCACCTGTGGTGGGTGCCGTTGGTATTTCTCAAGCTCTTGAGGCGCTAAAGCTAGTGCTTGGTATCGGTAAACCTTTGATGGGAGAGCTTGCTCTATTTGATGGTGAGTCTAATCGCTGGCAATATTTAAAATTCAGGAAAAACCCCCAGTGTAAAATCTGTGGTACCTAAAGCATAGGGCGTTAAGCAACTAGTAAGAAAAAACCCCGGCATGAAAGCCGGGGTTTTTGTTTTGGCTTTATTCAAATATCAGGTATTGCATAACTCGCTCTTGTGGCAAAAAGCCTTGTGATCCGATGTCTTCTGTATGATAAGAAGAGTAGAAAACCTGGCCAGAACCAAAGGGGAAAGAAGCTGTGAGCGGCCTGTTTAATTGCTCATCCTCATCTGTGAGCACGTCTGCCCTGGCGTAGAAATTTACGCCCACGGCGTTTTCGTGTGCATCATCGATAATGGCCCAAGACGGTAAAAAACCCTCTATATATAGTGAGCCGTCGGTTTCGAGGCATTTGTTTTCTGCGCGAGTTTCGCAGGTGGCGTTGCTTAAAAAGGCTATTAGATTCGGGTCAGTAATGCTGGCGTATACTGTTTGGTCGCCGGCGCCTACAGACGCGACTTCCAATTGCTCTGCTGAGTTGGGGTCGCTATGATCGCCATAGAAATCAAGGTATTCAGGAAAGGCCTGTTCTATATAGTCATAAGACCAGTCGGTTGCGTACAGGCGCCCGCCTTGTTGCACGTATTCACGCAGTGTCGCTCGCAGGGCTTCGTCATCCGCCGCCAGTGAGCCGGGAAAAAAACCACTGTCTGTTTCTACGCCGCAATTTAAAAAGACAATATCGTAGTCAAAGACGAAGGCTTGGCCCGTTACGGTATTTGTTTCTAGCAGTTTGCTAAAATCTGGATAACTAGTATCAGTGGTATCGATACCTCTATAGATATCGAACAGCTCCGTTCCCAATATCAATTCTCCGTCGTTGTCCATTTCACCAAAACCGGTTTTTGCCAGGACATTTTCCATCCTATCGAAGTGTCCGGTAACAATGGCCATCTTCGCTGCTGTTGGACCGTCTTTACTCAGGGCGATGGGCTGGGTGCTTACTGGCCCTTCCTTGTCGGAGGCATCTACCGTAAAGCTGGTTTTAAATGCACCACGCACGACTTCAAGTTCATAAAAACCCGCTTCAACTTCAGGCAAAATAAAATTGCCGAGGTCATCGGTACAGCTTGCCACCCTATAGCTGAGCTTTGGCTCCTGACATTCAAGTGCGCTTGTTTTTGATAAAGATACGCCGGTTTTTCCTGGAATATATACCGTTGCGTTGTTTACCGTGGTTAGGTTGTCAGGTAACAGTATTGTGCCCTGGATTGTTACTTTTGGCGCTCCGCTACTAGAGCTTGAAGATGTTGAGGAGCTGCTAGAGCTTGAAGATGTTGAAGAGCTACTAGAGCTTGAGGATGTTGAAGAGCTACTAGAGCTTGAGGATGTTGAAGAGCTACTAGAGCTTGAGGATGTTGAAGAGCTGCTAGAGCTTGAGGATGTTGAAGAGCTGCTAGAGCTTGAGGATGTTGAAGAGCTACTAGAGCTTGAAGAGCTGCTTGACGAACTACTGGAGCTGGACGAATTTTCGTCGCTATTTTCGCCGCCGCTACTTCCACCGCCACAAGCGGAGAGGCTGAGAAGGCAGAATATTACTATGAAAAATTGCTGTATTGATAAACGAATTGACTTAAAAACATTCATTGTATTTAACGCTCCCTGAAAATTGATCTTAGAAAAACTTGAGCGAATTCTATAGGTGCGCAAGCGCGAAAGTAAGGGGTAATTTGAGTAAAAGAGATAGAACGAGTATTTAGTTTTTGGCAAATAAATACTCTTTTACTGTTGCGCGCGGAGGTCGCTTAGGTCGAAGGAGGAATTGTTAGTGCTGTTTAAAGAAGGGGGGCAGCGAAGCGCGGCCCCGTATTATTTAACCGTGAGCTACAACTTAAGAGTGGCTTCCAGTGTAATTGTGCGCGGCCTGCGCACAAAGCTGTAATGGGTGTTCGCATTAAATGGTGCAGTGTCCGCCAAAGAAGCATTACCCGAATAGCTGATGATATATTCGTCTAACAGGTTTTTGCCTAAAACAGCCAGGCTCCAGTTTTCCGTCTCCACGCCAAGGCGCAGGCCCAACAAGTTGTAACTATTTATAGCGCCTTCCGGGTCGAGATTTACATGTACCTGATGGCTGTCGATAAATTGCCAGTCCAGCACGCTGATAAAATCTAGCTGACTGGTGATAGGGTGGTAGTAGTCCAGAGCTAGGTTGATAGTGAACTCTGGGCTGTATACTCCGCGCATTCCTGTGTAGTCACAGGTATCGATTGTGCCATTACCGTCTAGATCAACACCGTCCGGCGTTTGGCCTGCGTAACAATTTCCGTTTTTAAAATCTTTGTAATCAAAATCCAGATAGGAAAAGCCGTAGGAAGCGGTGAGTTGTTCGGCCACTAGCCAGCGACCGTCGATTTCCAGGCCTTGAACAACCGTGTCTTTGGCGTTACCCACGTTAAAGCCCACGCCGCCATCGTACTGGCTGATTTGTAGGTCTTCATATTCGGTTCGGTACAAGGCGAAATTTAAATCTGCCCGGCCATCGAAAAGGGTAGTTTTCATACCCAGCTCCATTGCGGTGACAGATTCTTCCTCAAACTCAAAATGTTGCAATGGGTCCGATTCTTCTTCTGGGGGAGCTGGCAGCATGGGGTTTCGCACTCGGTAGTCGAATAGCCCAACACTATTGGATCGTGGATCGAAGCCGCCTGCCTTGAAGCCAGTGGTGTAAGAAGCGTAAGCCATGACGTCGCTGTTGACGTCATATTCAATATTCAGCAATGGCGTAAATGCGGACTCGTCTCGGCTGCCTGATACATTGTGGCCACTGTGCATGATGGGCGCCCACTCTTCCGGTGGGGCTGCCGGGTTGGGGAAGTAGCGCGCTTGCTCTGTTTCAGCCAGGAACAGCCCCATGTAGGTGAAAGCAGTGACTGGATCTTGGTAGTAATTGTTACTTTGAAGGTCAACCACATTCATCATTTTGTCTGCGTCTTTGCTTTCTTCTGTGTATCGAGCTCCCAGTGTGATGTGCCATGCTTCCGAAGCGTGCCAGGTAACGCGGCCAAACAATGCCCATGCATTGGAGTTTTGTTCGAAATCCCGTCTCACTCCGGTACCGGTAAGTGTTGGGTATAAACTGGTGAGAAAGGCCGTATCCGGCAGGTCGATTTGGTCCCAGAAATTTTGTTCATAGCTTTGGTAGAACACACCTGCCAGCCATTCGATGCTTTGATCCTGTGGCGATGCAATACGAATTTCTTGGCTGAACTGCTCGTACTCTTCAGAAAGGCGTACATTCAGGATTTCAGAGGCAACAAAATCACAGTCACAGCGCTCGAGGTAATCGAAGCTTAGCAAGCCGGTAACTGCGGTCAGGGTATGGTCACCCAGGGCGTAGTCGGCTTTAAAGGTTAAGTTATTGATGGTGTTGTCGCTGAACTCTTCTGAGTCCGCTTGCCTGACATAATCGGGCTTGGTTTCAAAGCCTGGTTGTCCCAGCGCCTGTAAGCCCTCGTTGTAGGTGGTGCCCCCCTCAACAAGGGGGGCATCGTAGGTAATCTCCGCAGCCCTGCCGATATTTTCGAATTTGTTTTGTTCACCTTTGATGAACATTTCGAGTTTGTCTGTTGGCTGCCAGGCGAAGCTCAGCCTTACACTGGTTTCCTCGCGTTCCGGATGGTCTTTGCCCAAGTAGGAGTTCACCACGTAGCCGTCGTCGGACACCCGTCGAAGGGCCAGTCGGGCTTGTGCCGACTCTGCCAGCGGGCCAGAGAACATGGCGTTAACTTCAGTGGTATTGAATTCAAGCTCCTGGGATAAGGCAAGCCTCGCTTCCGGGTCAGTAGTGGGCCTGGCTGTGGTGAGGTTGAGCGCGCCGGCGATACTGTTTTTACCGAACAGCGTGCTTTGCGGGCCGCGCAAGAGCTCTGCTCGTTCCATGTCCATCATGGGGGCTCGGAATAGTTGTGCCCTACCGTAGTGTATGCCGTCTACATACATCCCTACCGATTGCTCAAAGCCCTGGCTGTTATCCGAGCCTATACCCCTGACGCGAACCTGCGTGCTAAGACCCGTTTCGGTAAAGTGAATGTTGGGCATGTGGGCGGTTAAGTCGTTGAGGTTGGCGATACCGGACTTATCCAGCTTGTCACCGCTGATGGTTGCAACCGATAAAGGGACCTGCTGAAGGTTCTCTGCGCGCTTCTGGGAGGTAACAATAATCTCTTCCAGTTTGCCAGCCTCAGCCGCAGTGATGCTGGCCTGGGTACAGATTATCGCGATGGCAAGGGCGAGTGGTGTTTTCATGTGTTTCTGGCTTGAAGAAGGCATTATTCCTCCCATTTATTATTTTCACAGGGTGTATCACCGGAGTATAGGTCAAACAAGCGGTGGGAATGTAGCCCACCGCGCCCTATCAGGTGAATTTCTTACCATTTACTGGTATCTGGGAGTTTTTGTTGGGTTTGGTGCTTACTTTTGGTAGTACTCGCGGTACCAGCTTACGAACTTATTCACGCCGTCTTGAACGCTGGTGGATGGTTTAAAGTCTACTTCCTGCTCCAGCGCACTCACATCGGCACAAGTGGAAGGCACATCACCGGGCTGAATTGGCATCATGTTTTTAATGGCTGTTTTTTCTGTGGCTTTTTCGATAGCTTCTACAAAGTCCATCAATTTTACGGGGGTGTTGTTGCCTATATTGAAAACCCGGTAGGGGCAAAAGCTGCTAGAGGGGTCGGGCTTGTCGCTGTTCCATTCTGGGTTGGCTGTGGGGATTTTATCAGTCACTCGCACGACGCCTTCAACAATATCGTCGATATAGGTGAAGTCTCGAATCATCTGCCCATTATTGAAGATGTTAATAGGCTGCTGGTCGAGAATGCCCTTGGTAAACAGGAACAAGGCCATATCGGGTCGCCCCCAAGGGCCGTACACGGTAAAGAAACGCAGGCCAGTGGTGGGTAGCTTAAATAAATTACTGTAGGTATGTGCCATCAGCTCATTGGCTTTTTTACTGGCGGCGTAAAGAGAAACAGGATGATCTACGTTGTGAAGCTCGGAAAAAGGCTGCAATGTATTAGCGCCGTATACCGAACTGGAGGAGGCGTAGGAGAGGTGAGCGACGTTTGAATGGCGGCAACCCTCTAGAATATTGACGAAGCCCACCAGATTGGAGTCTACATAGGCGTGGGGGTTTTCAATGGAATAGCGCACGCCGGCTTGTGCTGCGAGATTGACTACCCGGTCGAAGGCGTGATCCTGAAACAGTTGTTCCATTCCCGCTCGGTCGGCAAGGTCCAGTTTGGTAAAGGAAAAGGCTTGGTGGGCTTTTAAATGCTCTAGACGTGAAAGTTTTAAGTTCACATCGTAATAATCGTTAAGGTTGTCGATGCCGACGACTTCATCGCCACGGGCGAGAAGTTTTTCACTAAGGTGATAACCAATAAAGCCGGCAGCGCCGGTAACGAGTACTTTCATGACTGCTCCTAGTACAGAAAAATAGTGTTTGGTGTATCTGCCTAAACGGGATGGGAATCATAGCAGCTCTTTGCTGAGCCACCAATTTAACCGGGAAGTGCTTGCAGTTGAGCTGTGAGCTGTGTAAAAAGCCTTTCTTTCGCACAAATTGTAGGTATTTCAGTACATGACTGATCAAAATCCAGAACTCGGTGGCGATGCCAGCGAGAGTACAGCTAGCGCCGCCGAAGAGCGCCTCCCTTTTGATCAACTGGATTTAAGCGATCAAATCAGTAAGGCATTGAAGGATATGGGCTTTACACATTGTTCACCCATTCAACAAAAATCCTTGCCCTACAGCCTTAGTGGCCACGATGTTTTAGGTAAAGCGCAAACGGGTACCGGTAAAACAGCAGCATTTCTGGTGGCTGTTTTTGAAGATTTATTGCGCCGGCCACCACCTGAAGAGCGTTTTGCCGGTGAAGCGCGATCTTTGGTAATAGCCCCCACGCGTGAGCTGGTAATGCAGATTGCCAAAGACGCTGCTGCTATTGGTAAATATTCTGGCTTGCATGTGCACACACTTGTGGGTGGCATGGACTTCAATAAACAGATGCAGGCATTGCACTCTCGTTTCGTGGATATTCTTGTGGCTACACCTGGCAGACTTTTGGATATGTGTGAGCGCAAAGAGGTATTTCTGGACCAGGTGGAGTTGCTGGTTATCGACGAAGCAGACCGCATGTTGGACATGGGCTTTATTCCTCAGGTGAAGCAGATAGTGCGCAGAACACCTCAGAAAACCCATCGTCAAACCATGCTGTTTTCTGCCACCTTCTCCCAGGATGTGTTGCGCCTCTCTGAGCAGTGGATGTATGAACCAGTAACCGTTGAAATTGAGCCGGAATCCATTGCTACCGATACCGTAGAGCAGTTTGTCTACCTGGTGGAAAGTGATGAAAAGCTGGGCTTGCTCGGCAAATTGATTGAGCAGCCGGATGTGAAAAACCTAATGATTTTCGCCAACCGTCGAGACGAGTGTCGCAAGCTGCACGAAAGTTTGCGTAAAAAAGGCTTTAGGGTGGGCTTATTAACCGGTGATATCCCGCAAGCAAAGCGGGTACGCACTCTGGATGACTTCAAACTGGGCAAACTGCAGGCCTTGGTGGCAACCGATGTGGCAGGCCGCGGTATTCACATTGACGGTGTAAGCCACGTTGTCAATTACACCCTCCCGGAAGAGCCGGAAGACTATGTTCACCGTATCGGTCGCACGGGGCGTGCAGGTAATAGCGGTCAATCCATTAGTTTTGCCTGTGAAGATGATGCCTTTCGCATCCCCGCCATTGAAGAATTGCTGGGTAGAAAGCTCAAGTGTGAGCAGCCGCCTGAACACTTGATGGATTAGCCTGGCCTCCCCTGCCAATGCTTGAGTATCGCCAGCGCCAATAGAGGGGTCTGCGGCCGCGTTTTGAGTGTGTGCAGGCGATTAGAGGAGATACAAAAAGCTCCCTGACTCATCAGCCATAACGCACTCGCTACCAGCCTCATGTATACAAACCTCTAGTCCGCGCCATAGGCGGCGGGAGAGCTGCCTGCTACCTCCTCCTGCATTTCGCCTGCTGCAGCGCCTGACAACAAACAGCGTTCAGGCTTATCTCGGCTACACTTTTAGGATAAGCCGCATTACAGCGGTAAAGGTGAGCCTCGCAAATATGAAATCTGTACTTGTTGTTGAAGACAGCGCGATTGTCATGAAAGTACTGCGCCATGTTCTATCCCGCAGCACTAAAATCCATCCTGTTTATGCCGAAAGTTTTGCTGCAGCGCGACAGTTGGTGGAGGGGGGTGAGCACAATTTCTTTGCCGCCCTGATTGACTTGAGCCTGCCCGATGCGCCCAATGGTGAAGTGGTTGACTATACCCTGAGCCTGAAAATTCCCACCATTGTTCTTACCGGAAGCTTTGACGAAAAAAAACGTGAGGCCTTATTGGCAAAAGGCATCGTGGACTATGTTACGAAGGAGGGGCGATTCTCCTACGAATATGCTCTAGGAGTGCTCCACCGCCTGGTTAAAAATCAGAAGGTTAAAGTACTGGTGGTGGACGATTCCACCACAGCGCGCAAGATTGTGTGTGACCTGCTTGAATTGCACCTCTATGAGGTTGTACAGGCGGGTGATGGTGTCGATGCGATAAAAGCCTTGCTGGCCCACCCGGATATAAAAATTCTTATTACCGACTACCATATGCCCCGCATGGACGGTTTTGACCTGGTGAAAACCATTCGCGGCAAGTACGAAAAAACAGACATTATTATTATCGGCTTGTCCTCGGAGGGGGAGGGCCAGTTATCCGCTCGATTTATTAAAAACGGCGCAAACGATTTCTTGCGTAAACCCTTTAATCACGAGGAGTTTTTCTGCCGTATCTCCCACAATGTGGAGATGGTTGAGCTGATTGAGCAGATACGCGATTCAGCCAGTCGTGACGATCTTACGGGTTGCTACAACCGAAAGTATTTCTTTCAGCAGGGGGAAAGCTTTCGTCAGCGGGCGGTGCAAAATGGCTCGCCGCTCTCCGTTGCGGTGGTTATGCTGGACGACTTTAACAGTATTAATGAGCGTTACGGTCATGAGATTGGAAACTTCATTATGCAGCGCACGGCTGATAGTTTGAGCTCCGCTTTTGATCGTTTTCTACTGGCGCGCGCGGGAGGGCACGAATTTTTTGCCTTGATGCCGGGCTTAAACAATGATCGGGCGATTGCCTTTGTGGACAGGGTTCGGCAATTGCTGGGCTCGGAAAAACAGTGGCTGGGAGACGAGCAAGTGGTACTCAGTTTTAGTGCAGGGGTCACCAGTGAGCTTGGGGATTCCATTGACGACATGTTGGCCAGCGCCGGTACTTGCCTGCACAGGGCCACTGAAGCGGGGGGGGATCTGGTTTTCGGTGATGAGTAGCATTGCTGCGGCTCTTGTCAGCACTGCACCTCCATAATCCGATGCTAATCCGACGAGCAGTCCTTTAATTCATTTAACCAGAAAATGGTGCCACCAGTAACTGCGGCTGGCATAGCAAAGATATTAATCACAGGTACCACACTTGCCGCCGTAACCATTCCGCCAAAGCCACCACAGCTGTACAGGCGGTTCCACAATTTTTTTCGCACCCGCGTAAACGAGCAACGGTTATTGTCTGCCGGGTAATCGGCGTATTGAATGGTCATGCACCAGGCACTCCAGGCGAGGCCGATGAGCGGCGCCAGCAGGCCTCCAAAAGGAATCACCAAGCCGACAAAGAGCATAATAAGCATCACCAGGAAGCCGCGAATAATAAAATACAGCAGCTTCTTGATCTCCCGCTTTAACACTCGCGGAATCATGCTGCTCAAGGCTTCGGGTGGCGGCTTACTGCCGCTAAGCACTTCCTCGGCTTTCTCTGCCAGTAAGCCATAGAAAGGCGCAGCGATGATGTTGGTAATGATATTGAAGCTATAGGCATAGATGATGAGCACCAGGATAAGTAGCACCACGCCTAGCAGCTTCAGCAGAAAGTCCACCACTGGACGAAGCCAGTCGGCAACCTCAATATCAAACCCGTTACTGAACATGCCCAGGTAGGAAATAAGTACACTGGTGAGCACACCGAAAAGCACGATGTTCACCAGCAAGGGCACCAGAATATAGGCTCGAAGCTGGGGGTGCCACAACAGCCGGACGCCTTGAATAAAGTAGCTGGCGCCAGTAAAAATGTTGTTTTGCGGGCTAGCCTGGAGCATTAAAAGCGTGCGCCCACGGATTCCAGTGCCTTGATATAGTCGCCGCTTAGCCGGTGATCACTTACGACTTGCAACAGGGTTTTGCCCTGAGGGTTTTTTGCATTGATATTACGGCCATCTTCGCTGAAGAATCTAACAAAGGTACTAAAGTTCTCCGCTTTCATCCCGCGATAGGCTCTCTCAAGGGCAATGTAATCCACATCGAATTCGCCCTTGCCCTCAACCTCTAAAAAGCTGCGTACTCGCGCATCGTCAAATACTTCGCCCAGTACTTTTTGCTTGTCTTTTTTTAAGCTCATTCTGCGTCCAGTTTGTTTTTCAAAATTTCATTCAATTGTTGCGGGTTTGCCTGCCCGTTGGAGGCCTTCATAATCTGGCCAACGAAAAAACCGAGCATTTTCGGGCGTTTTTTCTCATCGGCTTTGCGGTAGTTATCCACTTGTGAGGGGTTGTTGCTCATGACCTCGTCTACCATTTTTTCCAGCGCTCCGCTGTCACTCACTTGTTTAAGGCCTTTGGCGTCGATGATGCTGTCTGCATCGCCTTCGCCATTCCACATGGCCTCAAAAACCTGCTTGGCGATTTTATTGGAAATGGTCTGGTCTTTAATGCGAGCAATTAGGCCTGCCAGATGTTCCGCGCTTACCTTGCTGCCCCCAATAGCAATTTCTTCGGCGTTAAGCTTGGCGCTTAGCTCACCCATAAGCCAGTTGGCGGCCAGTTTTGCGTCTCCGCTGGCTTTTGCAGTGGCTTCAAAATAGCTGGCCACAGCGGCATCGGCGCTAAGCGTGCCCGCATCGTAGGCGCTCAAACTATACGTTTCCTCGAAGCGCTTTTGCCGGGCATCAGGCAGTTCTGGCAAAGTACTTCGTACCTGCTCAATGTAGTCGTCATCGAGAATAACGGGTAGAAGGTCAGGGCAGGGGAAATAGCGGTAATCGTTAGCTTCTTCTTTGGAGCGCATGGCGCGGGCGGTGTGGGTGTCGCCATCGTATAGCCGTGTTTCCTGAGTTATTGTGCCGCCCTCTTCCAATACCTCAATCTGTCGCTCCACTTCTTGCTCAATGCAGCGTTCCATAAAACGGAAAGAGTTAAGGTTCTTTGTTTCTGTTCGAGTACCGAGCTCGCCACCTTTGAGCCGAACGGAGATGTTCACATCAAAACGCATGGAACCCTGGCTCATTTCACCGTCGCAGATACCCAGAGAGGTGACGATGGAGTGGAGCTTGCGGGCGAAGGCCACGGCTTCTTCGGCGTTGCGCATATCGGGCTCGGTGACCACCTCAATTAAGGGCGTGCCCGCGCGGTTCAAATCTATGCCGCTCATCGCCTGGCTAAACCCTAGAGAAGCGCCCTCGTGCACGGACTTGCCGGCGTCCTCCTCCAGGTGGGCGTGGTGGATACGCACTCGTTTCTGTTCCCCACTGGACAGCAGAATGTCCACGTTGCCGGGACCAACAATGGGTTCTTCCAGCTGCGTAGTTTGATAGCCTTTGGGCAGGTCCGGGTAAAAATAATTTTTACGCTCAAACACAGAACGTTTGCCGATCTCAGCGTCCACTGCCAGGCCAAACATGGTGGCATAGCGGAAAGCTTGTTCGTTGGCTACCGGCAAGGTGCCGGGCATGGCTAGGTCTATTGCGCAGGCCTGGGTGTTGGGCTCAGCGCCGAAAGCGATGCTGGAGCCGGAAAAAATCTTGGTTTGTGTGGCTAGTTGTACATGTACTTCCAGCCCGATAACTGTTTCCCATTCCATATTTGGTTACCTTATGCGATGGAAGCCGGGGCAAGACTATGGAAGTCTGTTGCCTGCTGGAATTGATGCGCGAGATTGAGCAGCTTTCCTTCGGCGAAGTAATTGCCAATTAACTGCAGCCCTACCGGTTTATCGTCTACCAGGCCACAGGGCAGGGACATGCCCGGCAGGCCCGCGAGGTTGGTGGCGATGGTGTAGATATCTTCAAGGTACATGGCAACAGGGTCGTCACTTTTGGCGCCAAATTGAAAGGCTGGAGAAGGGGATGTGGGGCCAGCGATGACGTCCACCTCTTTAAACGCTTCCACAAAATCCTGTTTGATCAGGCGACGAACCACCTGTGCTTTGCCGTAGTAGGCATCGTAATAACCGGCGGAAAGACAATAGGTGCCCACCAGGATACGGCGTTTCACCTCATCGCCAAAGCCCTCGCCCCGGGAGCGTTTGTACAGGTCTTCCAGGTCTTTAGGCTCGTCACAGCGGTAACCATAGCGAACACCGTCGAAACGGCTGAGGTTGGCTGAACACTCCGCAGGCGCGATGACGTAGTAAGCTGGAACGGCGAGATGCGTATGGGGGAGCGAAATAGATTTTATCTTGGCTCCCGCTTTTTCCAGCTCTTTAATGGCGGCCTCTACGGCGGCTTGTGTGCCGGCATTCAAACCCTCGCCAAAATACTCTTTGGGAATACCCACGGTGACGCCGGCTAAAGGGTTGCCCAGGCCGGCGGTGTAATCTTCCAGAGGCTGGTCGACACAGGTTGAATCTTTTTCATCAAAACTGGCCATGGTGTTCAGCATAATGGCGGCGTCTTCGGCGCTTTTGGCCATCACGCCTGCCTGATCCAGGCTTGAGGCAAATGCGATCATGCCCCAGCGCGATACCCTGCCATAGGTGGGCTTGATACCTGTAATACCACAGAGCGCGGCTGGCTGGCGAATGGAGCCTCCGGTATCTGTTGCTGTGGCACCGGGAGCAAGCAGCGCAGCAACTGCGGCGGCAGAGCCTCCAGACGAGCCTCCCGGTACGCAATTGGTATCCCAGGGGTTTTTAACCGGGCCGTAATAGCTGGTTTCGTTGGAGGAGCCCATGGCAAACTCGTCCATGTTGGTTTTGCCTAGCATGACAGCGCCAGCGTTTTTAAAATTCGTCACCACGCAAGCGTCATAGGGGGGGACAAAATTACTGAGCATTTTGGAACCACAGGTGGTTAGAACGCTATTTGTGCAGAAAATATCTTTGTGCGCAAAAGGCACGCCGCACATTGGCTCTGTATCCCCCGAAGCCAGCCGTGTATCGGCCTGTTTTGCCTGGGCGATGGCCTGTTCTGCAGTAACCGTGACGAAACTGTTATAGCGGGTGTCTAATTCTGAAATACGTTGGAGCAAATGCCGAGTGATTTCTTCGCTGGAAAATTCCTTTGATCGGAGCTTTCTGGCGATTTCGGCAATGGTCAGCTTATGCATTGCGAAGTCCTGAATACATGAATGTCGGAAATTTTGGTTGTTCTTGTTGTCTAATCGATAACTTTAGGAACAAGGTACAGGCCATTTTCGGTTGCTGGAGCAATTTTCTGGAAAGCTTCACGCTGGTTTGCTTCACTTACAACATCAGCGCGCATACGTTGAACGGCATCCAGGGGGTGAGCCATGGGGCTTGCGCCTTCTGTTTCAGCAGCTTTCAACTGATCGACCAAAGATAATACTTCGGTGATACTTTTTGCTGTTTGCTCGATGGTTTCTTCATTTATTTTTAAGCGAGCCAGATTCGCCAGTTTTTCGATTTCTGAGGGGTTCACAAGGTGCTCCGGAAAGCGTTTAACAAAATTTTTACGCTGTGGCTTGGAAACGCGCTACGTTAACATATTTGTGCCTTGCCCAAAAAGCCCGGCGTTGATAGAGTGCCCACGTTCCCAAGCAGCCGTAAAAAAGTATGATTAATTGCGTTTGTTCCATGCAAACTTGCAGCATACGCCTCCCCATGGGGTTAAAATTTTCGGCGCGGTTTCAAATGGAAGTTAAAATAGAAGTTAAAGCGGAAGTTTTTTTCCGAGGTTTAGCAAAAAAAGAGTAAACCTCTTCGAGTAAATAAGGTCCTCAATAATATGTTCAAACGCCTTCGCGGTATTTTTTCAAACGATTTATCCATCGATCTGGGTACAGCTAACACGCTTATTTATGTCCGTGAACGAGGCATTGTGTTGGACGAGCCCTCGGTGGTTGCCATTCGCAACCAGAACGGTCAAAAGTCCGTTGAGGCAGTCGGTATGGCCGCCAAGCGAATGCTAGGCCGAACGCCCGGTAATATTACTGCGATTCGCCCACTAAAAGACGGTGTGATTGCTGATTTCCAAGTTACGGAGAAAATGCTGCAGCACTTTATTCGCAAGGTGCACGAGAACAGCTGGTTTCAGCCCAGCCCGCGTGTGCTGGTGTGTGTACCCTGTCTGTCCACAGAAGTGGAGAAGCGGGCGATTCGTGAATCGGCCCTCGGAGCGGGTGCTCGCGAAGTACGTTTGATTGAAGAGCCCATGGCAGCAGCTATTGGTGCCGGTTTGAATGTGGACGAAGCTACCGGTTCCATGGTGGTGGATATTGGCGGTGGTACAACTGAGATTGCCATCATTTCCCTGAATGGTGTTGTGTTATCCGATTCTGTGCGTATTGGTGGTGATCGATTTGACGAGGCCATTGTGAACTTTGTGCGTCGTAAATACGGCAGTGTTATTGGCGACGCTACTGCAGAACGCATTAAGAAAGAAATTGGCTGTGCCTATGCGGGCAGCGAAGTGCTTGAGATAGATGTGCGTGGCCGAAACTTGGCGGAAGGGGTGCCCAAGAGTTTTACCCTGAATAGCGACGAGGTGCTCGAAGCCTTGCAGGAGCCGCTTGCCGGCATCGTTCAATCTGTAAAAAGCGCCCTGGAGCAGTCGCCGCCGGAATTGGCTTCCGATATTGCTGAAAGCGGGCTGGTGTTAACCGGTGGTGGGGCTCTGTTACGCGACCTGGACCGCCTGCTGACCGAAGAGACCGGTTTGCCAGTGGTGGTGGCGGAAGATCCGCTCACCTGTGTGGCTCGCGGTGGTGGCCGGGCTATGGAGTTGATGGATCAGCGCCATATTGATCTAGTATATTAACAAGCCCGTCGGCATGTCGCTTGTTTCGTTGATCGCACAGCGCGGTCATTAGCAGCCATTAACTGACAAGCGAAATCCGCCCGTATTCCCTAAGCAGATACCGGAGCCGTATATCAAACCGCTGTTCCGCCAAGGTCCATCGTTGACTACCCGAGTTGCGCTGCTCTCCATCGCAGCCTTGGTGACAGTCTATGCCTACCTGAATACCAACTGGTTCGATTTTCTCAAGAACGCATCCACTGATCTTTCTGCTCCCCTGTATTGGGTCTCGGATCTTCCGGCACGGGCCGGCGAATGGGCAGACAACCGCACACTGCCCCGATCAAAATTACTACAGGAAAACGAAGCCCTGCGAACAGAGTTGCTGGTGCACAAGCGAAAGGTTCAGCAAATGGCTTCGCTGGCAGCAGAGAATATTCGCTTGAGGCAGTTGCTCAACTCTGCAGAACTGCTGGAAGACCGGGTGATTATTGCAGAGCTGATAGGGATAGCCCCGGACCCAAGCATCCATAAGGTGATTGTTAACAAGGGCTCCAGTGACGGTGTGTATGTGGGGCAGGCGATGGTGGATGCCAGCGGTTTGATGGGGCAGGTGGTGCAGGTTGGACACGGCACTAGCCAGGTTTTACTCATTACCGATACCAGTCATGCGCTGCCCGTGCAGATAAATCGAAATGGCGTGCGTTTGATTGCCGAGGGTATTGGCGACCTTTATCAGTTGGCCATCCGCCATGTCTCAAATACTGCAGATATCAAGGAGGGAGATTTGCTGGTGAGCTCCGGCCTTGGTCAACGCTTTCCTGTTGGTTATCCCGTGGCAGAGGTGGTGGAGGTGCATTTTGACCCCGGTAGGGCGTTTGCTTCTGTTATTGCTCAGCCGATGGCGGATATGAATAAAAGTCGCCACGTACTGCTGGTCTTTGATCAACCACCCTCAGAGATATCCGAGTGAATGTGTCCCAGCGCAGAGGCCCGCTTATACTGCTAATCAGCAGTATTTTATTGGGTTTATTTATCGCTATTTACCCCTTGCCCGCAGTCGTTGCCATGTTTCGACCTGAGCTCATTTGCATGCTGGTGTTGTATTGGGTGATGAACTCGCCTGAACACTTGGGTTTGAGCTTTGCCTGGTGCGTAGGCCTGCTGCAGGATATGGTGGAATTTGGTGTTTGGGGTGCTCATGCTTTGGCTCTAACCCTGCTGGCTTACATTTGTCTGGCCTCTTATCAGCGCATTCGCAGCTATTCGGTCTGGCATCAGTCCATTTGGGTGTTTGTCTTGGTGGGTATGCATCAAGTGATTGTTAGCTGGGTGCATAACATCGCTGGCTATCAGCACGAAGCTCAAGAACTTATTTTTCCCACAATAATTAGCGCCCTCTGTTGGCCCTTATTGATTTATCTGCTCCATAGGGTTCGTTTGCGTTATCGCATCAGCTAGGGCATCTTACTATTCAAGGTTGCTCCAACAGGCTGATTAAGCTTCCAACAACAGGATTCAGATTTGACTACCCCGCCCATCGCCGAGGTCGATTTGCTACTGTCCTCCAAGTCTCCCCGTCGCCGTGAACTGTTACAGCAGATTGGCGTCAGATTTAAATGTATCAGCGTTGATGTACCAGAGCAAAGGCAGGAGAGTGAAGAGGCCGAAGCTTATGTTTGTCGTCTTGCACAGAGTAAGGCGCAAGCCGGGTATACTGCCGCGCCAGAATTAAAGATTCCTGCACTCGGTTCCGACACTATCGTGGTTTGCGATGAGTCGGTTCTGGAAAAACCTCATGATGAGCAGCACGCCATTGAGATGCTTTGCACATTGGCTGGTCGCAGCCACAGGGTGATCACGGCGGTGGCATTGTGTGATGCCCACGCATGCGAAACTGTTTGCAGCATTACCGAGGTGAAATTCAGAGCCATTAGTGAACACGAAGCTCGACGTTATTGGCTCAGTGGTGAGCCAGCTGATAAAGCCGGGGCCTACGGCATACAAGGTTTGGCGGCGGTTTTTGTCGAGTCCATAACGGGCAGTTATAGCGCAGTGGTTGGCTTGCCTCTGTTTGAAACCCATCAATTATTAGAGCGCTTTAATGTGCCGGTTTGGAAACAGAATTAATGAGCGAAGAAATACTGGTTAACTTTGGCCCCACTGAAACCCGTGCCGCATTGGTAGAAAACGGTGTGTTACAGGAAGTGTTTGTGGAGCGCGCGCGTACCAAGGGTTTTGTGGGCAACATCTACAAGGGTAAAGTGGTTCGTGTTTTACCGGGCATGCAGGCGGCGTTCGTGGACATCGGTCAGGAGCGCGCCGGGTTTATCCATGTTTCCGATATCGTTACTACCAACACCGAGGGTGTAGAGTCGCGCGGTAACGGTGAAGCGGACATACGTGAGTATTTGCGTGAGGGGCAGGATTTCCTTGTACAGGTGATTAAAGATCAAATCAGCACCAAGGGCGCGCGCCTAACCTCGCATCTTTCGGTTTCCGCGCGCTACTTGGTCTACATGCCAAACAGTGCTCATATTGGCGTTTCAAATCGCATTGAGGATGAAGATGAGCGTGAGCGCCTAAAACGGCTGGTGGAGAAACTGGCTGCAGAGTATGCAGATAAATACAAAGGTGGTGGCTTTATCGTTCGCACCGTTGCTGAAGGCGCAACAGAGGAAGACCTGCGAGCGGACATCCCCTTTGTTTTCCGCCTTTGGCACGACCTTGCAGATACCATTAAAAACGCGAAAGCGCCCGCTCAAGTCTACGAAGACTTACCCCTTTATATGCGCACCATTCGAGATTTAATGCGCTCCAATATTGAACGAGTGAGAATCGACTCCCGTGAATGTTTTTCTAAAATGGAGCGTTTTGCCAAGCATTACGCGCCCGAGATTGGCGGGCGAATTGAGCATTACCCCGGTGAGCGGCCGCTGTTTGATTTGTATGGTGTGGAAGACGAGTTGCGCCGAGCTCTGGACAACAAAGTTACGCTCAAATCCGGCGGTTACCTGATTATTGAGCAAACTGAAGCGATGAGCACTATCGACGTTAACACTGGCGCTTTTGTCGGTCATCGCAACCTCGAGGAGACAATCTTCAAAACCAACCTGGAAGCCGCCACTTCCATTGCCCGACAGATGCGTTTACGAAATTTAGGCGGAATAATCATCATCGACTTCATCGACATGAAAGATGCTGAGCACCAGCGTCAGGTATTGCGTACACTGGAAAAAAGTTTGGAAAAGGATCGCGCGAAAACCAGTATTACCGGCGTATCGGAGCTGGGTTTGGTTGAGATGACACGCAAGCGAACACGGGAGTCTCTGGGACAGGTACTTTGTGAACCCTGTCCTGTGTGTAATGGCCGCGGCACATTAAAGTCTGCGGAAACTATTTGCTATGAAATATTTCGTGAAATATTGCGCGAAGCCAGAACCTACGAAAACGAGCGGTTTTTAGTGTTGGTGTCTCAGCCGGTTATTGACCGTTTGCTCGATCAGGAGTCCGACAGTGTGGCGGATTTGGAGGCGTTTATTAGCAGGCCTATTCAGTTTCAGGTTGAATCTTTATACAACCAGGAACAGTACGACATTATTCTGGTGTGAGCCGGAAGAGAAGAAACAGTGGTATTTATTAGCCAACGATCATTGCGGCGACTCGCCCGGCGCTTTTGGGGAACTCTGTTTACCCTGGTGATTGCCTTGGCTGTGGCGGTGCAACTGGGGCGAGAAGCCTTCCCGCTGCTCAATGATTATCGCGATGATATCAGCGAACTTATTGGCAAGCGTCTTGGTGTGGAAATTTCTATTGGTGAGGTTTCTGCGTCCTGGTCTGGCCTGCGGCCGGAAGTTGAATTACTTCACGTCACCGTTTCCAGCCTGGACCATCAGGCGATTTTTTCCGTTGATCAAGCAACTGCCCAGCTTTCCCTTGTGGGCAGTCTTTTCAGCGCTTCTCTGCGCTGGCGCCACCTCGCATTCAAAAACCTTCACACAACTTTGGAGCAGTCGGAGGAGGGGCTCTGGAAGATTAAACATCTTAAATCTCGCCCGCGTAAAGATTCAAACACCAACTTCAAAGACCCGCTTGACGTGTTTCTTTTCGGCCGCAGAGTCGAGCTGGAAAACGCGTCCTTTAAGCTGGAGTTTCGCACCGGTCATGAATCGGTACTGAGTATTCCCCAGGTAACTCTGGAAAACGATAAGGACTTCCATCGTGTAAGTGCCTATGCCGGCGTACTGGATAATGACGGCGAGCAGCGGGAACATTTCCGCTTTTTGGTGGAGGCCACGGGTGACCCGCGCGACCCTGAAAACTTTCAGTCAAAAGGGTATTTAGCGCTTAATCAATTTCCCACCGAAAGAGTGGTAGCTGCGTTTGCGGGAAAGCACTGGCAGCAGGATGAGCAACAGTCCTGGAAAGAGGGGCATTTACTGGATCTGGAGTTGTGGTACGAGGGCAACGCCATGCAGGGCCTCAATATGCGGGGGCGGCTGCGCTCAGATGGTCTGCCACTGAATGTGGGTGACAATATTGTCATGCCCGATGAGATGAAAGCCGATATCACCGGTAGCTGGCATCCCTATCAAGGTTGGCAGCTGGTGCTCCAGCAGCTTGCTTTACAGTGGCCTGAGTTTTCCTCGCCGCCCTTAAATCTGAAAATCAACGGTAGCCTGGATAAGAAAACCAGCTTTGGTATCGATCAGATCAATCTTGCGCAGTGGCATCAGCTTGCCAGTCGCACCGGTTTGCTGCAGGGCGTCGGCAAGAATGTACTCGACGCACTTCAACCTCAAGGCTCATTAAGAGATGTTTCTGTGCTGCTTACCAGTAAAGAAGCGGGTTATTTTCGCCTTACCGGCGCTATGGACTCACTAGGTGTTAAGGGCTTCAAAGGCTCTCCAGAAGCCGATTACGTCGATGGCTACGTGTCGGCATCCGCATTTAATGGATATGTGGATATTCGCAGCAAGGACAAGTTTCGCATGTTCTTTCCTCTCATATACCAAGAGCCCTTCGAGTTCGACAGCGCAGCAGGGCGGGTAGCCTGGCAAGTGGATAGGGAGAGAAAAATCACCTATGTGAGTTCCAGCCGTTTGAGCATGATTCACGGGGATGAGGAGGCCAATGGCTACCTGCATCTGAGCATACCGAACGTTCGCGATGGTCGAGAGCCGCAGATGACACTTGCAATTGGTGTTGAAGCCGCGCCGGTTAGCATGCATAAAAAATACGTACCTAAAGTGGTACCGAAGAACCTCTATCAGTGGCTTGGGCAAAGTATTGGAGAGGGGCAAGCGAGTGATCTAGCCTTTATTTATCACGGTTCGATTTCCAAGAAGCCTGCTGTTAAAGCAAATATTCAGTTGTCTGCCAATGTGCACAACGGCAACCTGGCTTTTGACCCCAGCTGGCCAGCACTCACGGGTATAGATGGCCGCTTATTGCTGGATGGCCAGAATCTGGACGTGCTGGTTTATCAGGCTAACCTTTTGGGAAATAAAGTCAGCAATGCTGAAATTAAGTTGATTGAGAACCCTGAGGATGAAGGACACGCACTCACCATTTCGGGCGGTTTGAATAGTAATGCTGCCGCTGCCATGGAGCTCTTGCAGAACAGCCCGGTGCGCAGTGTCTTCGGCTCCACGTTTGACTCCTGGGAATTTGCCGGGGATGTCTCTGCTGCAATTCACCTGCAGGTTCCACTGCAGGCGAATGCGAAAGGGCTGCGTCAAAGTGTGGATGTTCAGTTTCAGGGGGCGAGAGTGGATATGCAGGATATAGAACTCTCCATCGATCAGGTATCGGGTGACTTGAGTTATCAATCCGATAAGGGCTTGAGCGCGAAATCTCTCACCGGTCGCCTGTGGGGAAAGAAAATAGCTGCCCATATCAAGAGCCCCCTCGTCAACGAGGCCAAGGCCGCTCGTGACACGGTTGTTCATTTTAAAGGTCCGGTGGATGTGGATGATATCCGCACCTGGACCAAACGGCCTGAGCTGGGCTTTGTGGAGGGCAGTTCTCAGGTGACGGGCAAATTGATTATTCCAGCCCCCGATACCCAGCCACACAGTATTGAGATCGATCTGGTATCGCAACTAGAGGGGGTGCGCTTTAGCCTGCCGGAGCCGGTGCGGAAGAGCGAGGAAGAAAAGAAGGATTTCCGCGTAAATCTGAAATTATTGGAGGGCGCTCAGCTTTATCAGTTCGACTACAACAATTTAGTGAGTTTGCGGCTCAAGAGCGGTGACGCAATTGATACCAGCGCACAGGTGAATATTGATGAGGCTCCACTGCCCTTGAAGCCCGGCTATTTCGATGTGCTGGGCCGTGTCGATAAGTTTGACCTCCTGGTTTGGGATGAGGTGCGTGAACGCTATTTCGAGTATCTGGCCGAAAGTGGGCTTGAGAGTGACGAAGAGCTGCCGATACGGCTGAATCTCGATATCGGTCTTGCCAGCCTTGGTGACGCCAGTATAGAGAACATCCATGTCAATGGCCTGGGCACCGAGGATCAATGGGACTTGCGGGTAGAAAGTGAGGTGGCAGCGGGTAGCGTGGTCGTCAATGAGCTGGAGTCTACTATCGAGGTTGGTTTTTTCCTCGACTATTTGCACCTGGAGCCGGAAGCCGCCAGCGAAACACAGCAAACAGTGGCTGATCTTGTTGAGCCTGCTAGGTCTTCACAACAAGGGCCTGAGGAGAGTGTTATCTCCGAGCCTGATAAGGCGGAAGAGCAGCCAGCGGCGTGGAACCTCTCCGAAATTGATCTCAGCAAACTCACTTTCCCCGTGCGCTTTCAAGTGGAAGAGCTGAGTTTTGCTGGCGAGCCCTATGGTCGATGGGCCTTTGATTTAAAGCCCCTTGTTGACGGTATCGCGTTGTCAAATATCCATGCGAATGTGAGAGGCATGGCGATTGGTGAAGCCGTAAGCGTTTTCGAAGGTACTGTGGACGATGAAGAGCCTGTAAAGCGCCGTAAGTATGGCAAATTTAGCGATGCCAAAAGTGCTGGCCGACCGGTAGTGAGTGAGCGTAAAGCCTTTCAAAAAGATGCCCTGGCTAACCCTCAGGCTGAGTTTATCTGGCGTCAGGATGAGCACGGCAACCACAGTTTTTTTCGCGGTACGCTAATGGCAACAGAGACAGGTGCGGTTCTGGAGGCCTGGGGCTTTGATCGTCTTATCGAGAGCAATCTGGGCGTGGTCTCTGCCGAAGTTTTCTGGGATGGCGCGCCGGATGAGATTAGTATAAAAACAGTGCAAGGGCAGGTGATTTTTGACCTGGAAGATGGCGCCTTTATTCGCGGCGCCAACGAGGCGGATAACGGCCTCTTGCGTTTGATCGCGCTGTTTAACTTTGACACTATTGCGCGACGCTTAAAACTGGATTTTAGTGACCTGGCTAAAGAAGGCTTCGGTTTCGAATCTGTTCATGGTGAGTTCGATTTTCAGGATGGCTGGATATATATCAACGAGCCGATGGTGGTTGATTCAACGTCGTCTCGCATTCAATTGGCGGGCACGCTGGATGTTATCAAAGAAGAAATCGATGCCGAGCTGGTGGCGACCCTTCCTGTGGCGGGTGATTTAACTGTTGCTGCAGCGCTCATCGCGGGCTTGCCAGCAGCGATAGGCGTTTTCATTATCAGCCATATGTTTGAGGAGCAGGTAGATAAAGCGTCGAGCATTAATTATCGTGTTCGTGGCAGTTGGGAAGATCCGAAAATTAAATTCCGCAAGATCTTTGACGATAGCGCCGCTGCAGAGAAAGGCAAAGAGGTGAAGAATGTGCGTGAAAAAGACAAACTCAAGATTCCTGATGATTTAAACATTCCGCGTGTGGATCTGTTTGACCAGCCCGACCCCACTCCCCTGCCAGAGTGAGTTTATGGAAGACCCGACTCTGCAGATTGCCGCCATACAACTCGTCAGCGAGGCGAATATCGCCAGCAATTTGGCCTCTGTTGAAAAGCTGCTAAAGCAGGCAAAGCTTGCAGGCGCACAACTGGCGGTGCTTCCCGAGAATGTGCTCACCTTTGGTCAACAGCAGAGCTTTGATCGGCAGGCGCAAATGGCCTGGTTGAAGTGGTTTTCGGCGCAGGCGCAGCAACAAAAAATGTGGATAGTGGCTGGCAGTATGCCTCTGCAGGCTTTTGAAATTAGCCAGGGCGGGTCGCTGAGTGATTTGCAATGGTCTGAGGCCGCCAGCTTACCCTACGCCACCAGCGTTGTTTTTAATAGCAACGGAGCGATAGAAGGTGTGTATCGGAAAATCCACCTTTTTGATGCGCAAGTGAATGATGCAACGGCACGGTACCGGGAATCGGAGCAGTTTTGCGCTGGTGGAGAGCCCGCCGTCATCGAGACCCCCTGGGGCAAAATGGGTCTTGGCATTTGCTACGACCTTCGTTTTCCTGAATATTTTCGTTTACTCCGCCAGCGAGGCGCCGACTTTGTTGTGCTGCCTTCTGCTTTCACCTACGCAACTGGTGCAGCGCATTGGGAAATATTATTGCGAGCGCGTGCTATTGAAAACCAGAGCCATGTAATTGGCGTTAATCAGGGGGGCGAGCACAAAGGAGGGCGATCTACCTGGGGCGACTCCATGATAGTTGACCCATGGGGAGATGTTCTGGCTCGCGTGGGCGATGCTGTGCCTACTAAAGACTCTCAACTGGGAGAGCACATTGTTATTGCTCAAATGGATCTCGCGTCGCAGCGAGCGCTTCGAGAACGCATGCCCAGCGCACAGCACCAAAAGTTTTTTATCTAAACCTCACCGTCCGAACTTTCGAAACACTCACGAATAAAGCGAAATAACTTTCGCGCGCTGGCTGGCGGTTTCTGTTGTGAGGTTTCCTGCTGTGAGCTGCGAATCAGTTGCCTAAGTTGTTGCCTGTCGCAGCTGGGAAATAAATCGATAAACTTTGCCAGGGCGTCCTGGTTATGCAGCAGTCGATCTCGCCACTGTTCCATCTGGTGGTGCTGCTTAACGCTGGTATGCTGTTTTTCCTGTGTGGCGTCGTAGGCTTTTTGGATGGCTTCGCTATCTGCGGCGCGCATCAATTTCCCTATAAATTGAAAATGACGTTTCCTGGCGCTCCGTTGGGTAATTTTGGGGGCGTCCAAAACGGCTTTTTTAAGGGCTTCATCCAGCGGTATGGTGGCTAAATGCGCTGCGTTAAGTTCGGTAAGCTTTTCGCCGAGCTGCTGCAGTGCCAGCATTTCTTTCTTCACCTGGGTTCTGCTTTTTACGGGTTCTTCGTCAAACAACTCTTCGTTATCAATCATTTACACTAACTCTAGCAAGTAATCCTGGGAGGCTTTCGGGCTTAGCCATAAAAAAAAGTGGCCAAGCCGAGGAAGGCAAAAAAGCCAATAACATCGGTGATTGTGGTGAGGGTAACGCCTCCAGCCAGTGCCGGATCAATTTTTAGTGATTTTAGCGCGACCGGCAATAAAGCGCCCGCTACCGCAGCAGTCAGTAAGTTGATCAGCATGGCGATGGCGAGAATCAGGGCGATGTTAATGTCATTGAACCACCAAGCAGCTATCGCCGCCATCACCAGTGCCCAGAGTAGACCATTGACCAGTCCGACACGGATTTCGCGGGACAGCAGCCAACCTAAGTTACTTCTGCCAATATGGCCAAGTGCCATACCGCGAATCACCACTGTCAGAGTTTGCGATCCTGCCACGCCCCCCATGCTTGCCACGATGGGCATAAGTACAGCAAGGGCCACCACTTTTTCAATGGTGGCGTCGAACAGGCTGATGACAGACGACGCGAGAATGGCGGTGAGTAGATTAATACCCAGCCATACAGCACGGCGGGGAATGGAGCGCGTTGCCGGTGCAAAGGTGTCTTCATCCTCATCCAAACCGGCCATGCTCATCAAGGAGTGGTCCGCGCCTTCCCGGATTACATCCACCACGTCATCAATGGTAATTCGACCCACCAGCTTGCCGTGCTCATCCACCACCGGCGCAGAGATCCAGTCGTGCTGTTCGAATAGTTTTGCCACTTCATCATCGGGCATATTCACCGGAATTGCGTTGCTATCGGTGACCATGACTTCGCGCACCGTGACAGCAGGGTCCATAGTGAGCAGTGTGCTCAGAGGCAGCATGCCCAGATAATCGTCTTTTCGGTTTACCACGATTAACGCATCGGTAGATGGCGGTAATTCTTCATGACGACGCAGGTAGCGCAGCACCACGTCGAGCGTAAACCTGGGGCGAACAGTGATGGTGTCGGTGTTGGTTAGGCCGCCAGCGGTAGACTCGTCAAAGGCGATAACTGCTTCAACCCGGCTACGGTCCTGGTCGCTCATGGCTGCCAGTACTTCTTGTATTACCTGTTCGGGTAATTGCTGCAGAATGTCGGCAACATCGTCCGTCTCCAGGCCTTCGGTGAGCTCAACCAGCTCTTCGGTATCCATGTCTTTAACGAACTGGGTCTGCACTTCCTGCGAGAGGTCTTCCAGTACTTCACCCGAGATTTCTTTATCAAGCAGTTCCCAAAGAATGTTACGTGAGGGGGGCGGGGAGGATTCAATCAGTCGTGCGATTTCCACCGGTCGCAGGCCATTCAGCATGCGGCGCACCTGGCGGAAGGTGCCGCTCTCGAGCATCGCTTGTACCCTGCTCAGATGCGCATGGGGCTGGCTGTCGATTTGATCGGCATTCTGAGGCATGAGAGATACTCGTTGATTGTCAGCCCTTGAAGCGGGGTCTAGATTTAGAAGAAATTGTAGCTTTTTCAACAGCTTCCAGGAAACTATTAATTCGCCTGGTGAGCTTTTTTCGCAGCGGGCTATTCCCCTTCGTCAAAACGATTGTTGATTAACGTTACCAGCGCTTCCATGGCTTCGGCTTCATCGTCTCCTTCGGTTCTTAAGACGATATCTGTGCCTTTTGACGCAGCTAATAGCATGAGGGACATTATGCTTTTTGCGTTGGTGGTTTTACCTTTGGCCTCAACATCGACTTTGCACGAGTAGCGCATGGCCAGGTTTGCCAGCTTTGTTGCAGCGCGGGCATGCAGTCCGAGCTTGTTAATGATCTGAATGGGCTTTTCCTGCATAGGGCTTCCGGGTGGTGTTTTGCCTTGGCTCTTTTGTGTTGTTGCTCATTTAGTCTTGCTATTAATGTTCCGCCTTGTCTTTTACCTGTCGATGACGGGCTTGTACGTTTTTATAGTCTTTTTTCAGTGCGTTTGCCAGCCGTTCGCACATATACACCGAGCGGTGCCAGCCCCCTGTACAGCCTATAGCAACGGTGAGGTAGCTGCGGTTGTTATTCTCGAACTTGGGAATCCATTTTCGCAGATAGTTGAGTATATCCTGGTACATCTCTTCTACATCCTGTTCGCCATCGAGGTAATCAATCACCGCTTGCTCCAGGCCAGAGTGATCTCGCAATACCGAGCTCCAGTAGGGGTTGGGAAGGCAGCGTACATCAAAAATAAAATCCACATCTACCGGTATACCGAATTTGTAACCAAAGGAACGAAGCATTACGGCCATGCCCTCCCTGTCGTGCCCCACTACCAGCTGTTTTATAGTGCTGCGCAGTTCGTGCAGGCTGAATTTGGAGGTATCGATAGTGAGATCAGCCTGGGAGGCGATGGGTGCGAGAATCTGATGCTCCTTCTCCACCGCTTCACCCAGGCCGGTGTTGCCATTGGAGAGAGGGTGCTTTCGACGAGTTTCACTGAAGCGCTTAAGCAGCACATCGTTTGCGCTGTCCAGAAATATTATTTGGTATTGATGCCGTGCGAGTGGTGCATTTGCCAGTAATTCACTGACTTTGCTTAAATCGCCAATAATATTCCTGGCGTCGATACCGATGGCGAAGGCGCGACTGTCCGCGTCCGGCCCGCTGCTGATCTGCTTGATCAAATCAGGTAACAGGTTAACAGGTAAATTATCAATGCAGGTGAAGCCTTCATCTTCCAACAGATGCAGTGCTGAAGTCTTTCCTGAGCCAGATCGGCCACTAACAATAAGCAAGCGCATAATTCACAGCCTGTGTGCAGCTTTCGGTTGTTTTTCGAACAAAACCTTACAGTAAGATTACTCTCGAAGCCCCGTCCCTGACGGAGAGACCCTTAGTATAAACAGAAAAAGGGTTCGCAAGCCTAGTTTTGCGCAGCACAGGCTATCTGGAAAAGTTCGCTATCGCTGGCGCACTTGCGCAGGCGCCCGGTAAAAGAGCCGTCCTGAAGCGACTCAGCCAATTGCGCGAGGGTTTGCAAGTGGCTGTCCTCGGCGTCTTCTGGCACCAACATGGCGAACACGATATCTACCGGTTCGCTGTCAATTGCGTCGAAGTCGATGGGCTCGTCCAGGGTAAGGCAGGCGCAGAGAGTTTCACCGCCTGTGGTGTAGCGACAATGGGGAACCGCGATCCCATGTCCGATACCGGTAGACCCAAGACGCTCTCGGCCAAGAATATTTTGAAAAATAGTGGTTTCATCGGCGTCAGTTATTGAGGGCGCGAATAACTGCGCCAATGTTTCTAACACTCTTTTTTTACTGACACCGTTAACTTTTGCGCGTGTGCGCTCGGCGGTAAGCATTGATTCGATCTTCATGATGTAATGAACGTAACAGGAGTAAAGCCCTGTTTTTTTGCCTTATTTTAGGTGATCGTAATTCGCTGGAAATTGGCGCGCATTCTACCACCATTGTGGCAGTATCCAAGCTGTAAGCAGGGCTGAATTTTTTTTTCCAGCGTTCATACCGGAGTATGGATTAAACTAGGCGCTTTCGCTCGTTTGAGGGGGGGATATGCAGGGATTCCCGGTACTTGGCGATGGTCCTGCGGGCAACCTGGATACCCTGTTCGGCGAGTAAGCCGGTTATTTTTGAGTCACTTAAGGGCTTGCGAGGATTTTCTGCCGCAACAAGTTTTTTTATGATTGCGCGAATGGCGGTTGATGAACACTCACCACCGGAGTCTGTTGCCACGTGGCTGGAGAAAAAGTACTTCAGCTCAAAAATGCCTTGCGGGGTGTGCATGTACTTTTGTGTGGTAACCCTGGAGATGGTGGACTCATGCATCTCTACAATTTCGGCAACATCGTGCAGTACCATGGGTTTCATTGCTTCCGGGCCGTGATCCAGAAAGCCTTGTTGTTTTTCTACGATGCATGTGGCGACTTTCAGTAGTGTTTCATTGCGGCTTTGCAGGCTTTTGAGAAACCAGCGAGCCTCCTGAAGGTTGTCGCGCAAAAAGGTGTTATCTGCGCTGGAGTCTGCGCGTTTCACCATGGATGCGTAATTAGAGTTAATACGTAATTTGGGTGCGATATCCGGGTTTAGTTGAACCATCCAGCGATTATTGGCCTTGTTAACAAAAACATCGGGTACGACGTACTCCGTTTCGTCTGCGCCGACTCCTTCGCCTGGTCGCGGATTAAGGCCTTGGATCACAAGTACCGCTGCTTGAAGCTCTGGTTCTTTTATACGCAGCTTACGCATCAGCTGCTTAAAATCCCGGGCGCCGAGTAGTTCAAGATAATCGTTGACCAGTGCTTTGGCGTGTCGTGTTTCCTGGTTGTCTATTCCGAGCTGGTTTAATTGAATGAGTAAGCATTCCCGTACGCTCTGACTAAGAACGCCGGGGGGGTCAAACTGTTGGATACGGTGGAGAACCGCTTCCACTTCATCCATCTCCAGCTCTTCGTAGTGCGCTTGCAGGCCGGAAAAAATCTCATCCAGCTTCTGGCCTAACAGGCCCGAGGGCAAGACGGCATCGATTATCGTTTCTGCAATAAGCTGATCCAGTGGCGACATGGGTGTGAGGTTGAGCTGCCACATGAGGTGGTCTTGCAAGCTTTCCGTGGTGCCTCGACGTGATTCGAAGTCATAGTCTTCTGACTCCGGCTTGGCTAGGCCCGTGCCCGTGGGAGTGGGTTCGTAGATATCGTCCCAGCTGGTGTCTACAGCCAGGTCGGTGGGGATGTTATCTTCGTTCCAGTCACCGTCGGGCTTGTCGGTGCCCTCTGTTTCGTCAGCACTTTTTGTCTGGCTGTCGTCGGTGTTACCTTTGGCTGACTGGTCGTCGTTGTTGTTGTTTTGATCGTTTGGGTCTTTATCGGCGTTGCCGTCGCCTTCATCGGAGGCTTCGGTTGCCTCAAGCATGGGGTTGGAGTCCAGTGCTTCCTGAATTTCTGCTTGTAAATCCAAGGTAGACAGCTGCAGCAGACGAATGGCCTGCTGAAGCTGAGGAGTCATGGTAAGTTGCTGGCCCAGCTTAAGCTGGAGGGATTGCTTCATGGACGACTAAATTCCCATTGATGGCTGAATGCTATCGATAGGGTAATTCTAGTATCGGTAAGAAAAGTGTGCAATCTATTTAAAGCAAAGACTATGCCGCATGGACTTGTTAGGCTGATTTGTCAAGCATCTTTCCGCTATAAGGTGAAGTGCTGACCCAGATAAACTTCTCGAACCTTTTTATTATTCAGCACTGCGGATGCGTCTCCCTCAGCGATAATATGGCCCTCTGAGACAATATACGCTTTCTCGCAAATATCGAGTGTTTCGCGCACATTGTGGTCTGTAATCAGCACGCCGATACCTCGGTTTTTTAAATGCTGAATGATTTGTTTGATATCGCTTACTGAAATGGGGTCCACGCCGGCAAAGGGCTCATCGAGCAAAATAAATTTCGGCTCGTTTGCCAGGGCGCGAGCAATTTCAACTCTTCGACGTTCACCACCAGACAGAGCCATTCCCATGCTGCTGCGAATATGTTGAATATGAAATTCGTCCAGCAATGCCTCCATAATCTGAAGTCGTTGATTGCGGCGTAATTCTTTGCGAGTTTCCAGAATGGCCATGATGTTGTCCGCCACGCTGAGCTTGCGGAACACCGAGGCCTCTTGGGGAAGGTAGCCCAAACCCCGCCTGGCGCGTTCGTGCATGCTTTTATTGGAAACATTCTGGCCAGCGATGGAGATTTCTCCACGGTCAGCTTTAACGATGCCGGCAATCATGTAGAAGCAGGTAGTTTTACCCGCACCGTTGGGACCAAGCAGTCCAACGATCTGGCCGTCTTCGACTGAAATAGATACATCTACAACGACTTTGCGGCCTTTGTAGCTTTTTGCCAAATGCTGGGCTGATAATGTGGGCATGAAAGAACTGACTTCTCGTTATTCGTCGGGTGTTTGCTTGTTTTGAGTTGCTTGATTATCTTCGTTGCCGGATAAGGCTTTGGGTGGGATAACCATTTTCACCCGTTTGTCGCGGCCCTGTGCGGAGGATTTACCGCCAGCTTTAACCACGGCTTTTCTTACATCGTATTCGATACGATTGCCACTCAGGCTGGTACCTTCTTGCTTGAAAGCAGCATTATCGATCAGGAACAGCGTTTCATCGGTAATGCGGTATTCCAGCCGGTTTGCCTGGGCGGTAACCGCTTGTTGCCCAACTTTGGGGATTTGGCTCATATAGGCGGGTTTGCCAACCGCTACGACCTTTGAATAGCTGTCGTTGCGGCCGTAGATCACCACCTTTTCGGCGCGTATCTTCATGCTGCCTTGTTCCACTATTACTGCGCCTGCATAGGTGGTGGTGCCATTTAAATCGTCCAGTTCTGCACTGTCGGCCTGAATTAATAAATTTTGCAGTCTGTCGTCTGGCAGTGCTTGCCCGTGTGAAGATAAAAAGAGAAGCAGCGTCAGTACTGGGGCTTTTGCCATAGCAAATGAGCTTGTGTAAGTGCGAAATTTCATGAGCTACTTTTCTTCCGCCTGCTTGGGGATTTTGTGGATGGCTTTAATTTGCTTGTGCAGCTTGATTTTACGCTGTTTAAAATCTGCGGTCATGCCTACTGCGTTAATTACCCCATAGGGAGAGCTTATTTTAACAGGCTCCTCGGTATGGGCGACGTTCTCAATGGGATCAATGGTGAGCAGGCTGGTAATCAGTTCCGAGGAAAGAAGTTCTTTGGGAGTATTTGCTGTTTCACCATTGTTGGGCGGCGGTAAATCCTCGGATGACTTGTCTTTATCCTGGAGAGTGGAGAGGTCCTGCCAGATGCGCACATTATCCCACAGAGTGATTTCTTCTGTGGTGCGCATCAATTTTCCATTTTCAGATTCTATATGCCACGGCTCATGTTGCTCGTAGATGACGAAATGAGGTTTGGTGATTAAAGTATATTCTTCTGTAAGCCCATCGTTTTTTTTACCTTCCAACAGGAAGTGTTCCAGTTTTGTGGCCGTAAAACTGTAGTCTACCCCTCCGTGTTCACCAAAATAGCGGGTGGACGCGCCTTCCGCCACTGCGTAGGGGTAGCGTTTTTCTTCGCCTTCGCCATATTTGGGCGGAGTGATGATTTTTTCCGAAGAGTCCCACAGCATTACGATGGCGGTAATGCCCAGAGAAATTAAAACGATGTAAAGGCGATTATCAATCATCGTGTTTGATGTATTTTTCCAAAGCTGCCACATAGCTTCCCTGTGCTTTCATTAGTAAGTCACAGGCCTCTCGTACAGCACCTTCACCACCTGCCAGAGAGCTTTGCCAGTGGCTCTGTTGTATCACTTCATGATGGGCGTTTTTCACCGTAAGTGCCAGGCCAACCCTGCACATTACCAACAGGTCGGGATAGTCATCTCCCATAAAGGCAATATTGTCCAGTTCGCAGGGAAATCGCTCAAGCAGCTCCCCCAGCGCGGTAAATTTGTCCTCGCGCCCCTGAACTAAAAGATGTATGCTCAGGTCGCTTGCACGCTTGGCGACAATTTGGCTCTTTCGGCCAGTGATAATGCCAACCTCTACACCGGAGTTGCGCAGCATTTTTATGCCGTGGCCGTCGAGGGTGTTGAAGGCTTTCATTTCGTAGCCCTCGCCGCTGAAGTACAGTTTGCCATCACTGAGCACACCGTCCACGTCCAGCAGCAATAGTTTTATACGCTGGGCCTTATGTTCTAATTGCTCCTGGCTTAAGTGCTTCATACCAACCCTGCTTTGAGCATGTCGTGCATGTGCAGAATGCCAACCGGCCTGCTATTTTCTGCAACCACAAGGGCCGTGATCTTGTTGCTCTCCATAATATTAAAGGCCTCAGCTGCCAGCGCACTGGGCGCAATGGTGCGGGGTTTCTGACTCATAACTGCTTCGATCCTGGTTTTTTTTACGTCAATGTTTCTGTCCAGGCAGCGACGCAGGTCGCCATCGGTAAATACCCCGAGTAATTTACCTGAGTCGTCCACAACAGTGGTGATACCGAAGCCTTTTTTACTCATCTCTGCCAGAGATGCGATCATATCGGTACCTATTTTAACAATAGGCACCGCCTGGTCAGCATGCATTACATCCTTCACCAGCAGCAGTAGTTTTTTACCCAGCGCACCGCCTGGGTGAGAGAATGCGAAATCCTGAGCGCTGAAGCCGCGCGCCTCCAAAAGTGCCACAGCCAGAGCGTCGCCCATTACCAGCGTTACCGTGGTGCTGGAGGTGGGAGCCAAATCGAGCGGGCAGGCTTCGTTTTCAACGCCTATATCCAGCATGCAGTCGGCTGCTTCTGCCAGCGGGCTGTTTGCCTTGCCGGTCATCGCGATGTAAGGGATCCCCAGGCGTTTTATCATTGGCAGAAGGGTGAGTATTTCTGGCGAATTACCTGAATTGGAGATGGGCAGCCACACATCATGCCTGGTTATCATTCCCAGATCGCCGTGGCTGGCTTCCCCGGGGTGAACAAAAAATGCAGGGGTGCCTGTACTGGCTAAAGTCGCCGCAATTTTACGACCAATGTGGCCGGATTTTCCCATGCCAGAAACGATTACGCGTCCTTTACACTTCAGTATTAGTTCGCAAGCCTTGCTAAAGTTCTTGTCGATACGCTGTTGCAGCCCGTTGACAGCTTCCAGCTCCATGGCAATTGTGCGCGTGGCCGAGGCGCTAAAATCAAAACCAGTCATGATGTTTAAATGCTCTGAAATAAAAGTACATAATAAGCGAAATAACAAGCAAGCAAGGCTATACCTGCAGAAATCCCCAATCTCGCCTTGTGTTTACGGGTCCAAACAGAAAAGGCAATGCAGGCAGCTAGAAAAAGTGTGAAGCCGAGCATAACCATATAGTCACGGCTGAATACCTGAGTATCCATGCCGCTGGTGCTGAAAAGCCCGGCAATGGACATCACCGCCATGATGTTAAACATATTGGAGCCAATAATATTGCCCAGCGCAATGTCGTGATGGCCTCGCAAAGCGCTTACCACAGAAGCTGCTAGCTCTGGCAGGCTGGTGCCCACCGCAATTACCGTGAGACCGATAATAAGTGGGCTGACGCCGGCCATCACTGCGGCGGATTTTGCCCCCCATACCAGTATTTCCGAGCTTAGCATTAGCACCGCAAGCCCTATGATAAACCACAGGATGGCTCTACCCCGCGGCATGCCATCCACTGCGCTTTCCTCTTCTGCTATTTCCTGGGGAGAGAGTTCCCGGCTTTTTACCTTAACCAAAAAATATAAAGCAGGAACCAGACTTACAAGCAGTATTGCGCCCTCGGTAACGCTTAAGCTGGCATCCCAGAGAAACAGGCCTGCCATGAGAGTTACCAGAATGAGAATAGGTAGCTCGTGAAATAAAATATGTTTTTGAACGGGAATACGAGCCACCAGCATAGTGGCTGCCAGAACGAGGCCGATATTGGCGACATTGGAGCCTAGAGCGTTACCTACGGCCAGGTCGCCAGCGCCTTTCATTGACGCACTCAGTGATACCATAATCTCCGGTGCAGAGGTGCCAAAAGAAACGATGGTGAGGCCAATCACCAGTGGCGCAATGCCCAGTGAATGGGCGATAGCTGCTGCACCGGCTACAAAACGGTCTGCACTCCAGATCAGAGTCACAAAACCCGTAATAATACTTGCGATCACCAACAACAGAGTGGGTTCTGGATTTAACATAGGCGAAGTGTCAGACGTGTCCTTGGCGTGCCGGGGGTGTTTAAAGTTGAACGCCGGGCTTGAGAATCAATGAAAGGCCGCAATCTTATAGCGCTGGCTGGCTCAAGTGCAACGCTCTGTAACAGATAGTCAGCTTTTATTCATATATAGTTGTCTACCATTGCACCTGCGTAGAAGATTAATTATGTCTTTAAGGAGACGCCCTGTGAATTTATATCAAACTCGTTTATTTCGCTCGTTTTTTCCCATGGTTAGTTTTGTGTGGCTTGGGCTATTTGCTGCCGGCGCGCAAAGTGCTGCAGAGCTAAAGGCTGAAGCTGAAGCCTCAGAGCCGCGCAAAGTGGTAGAGTCTCTCACGACTACGCTGCTGGATTTGGCGCGGGTAGGGCAAGATAAGCTCAAAAACGAGCCTGAAGAATTTTATGCCGAAATTGAACGCGTATTGGACCCTATGGTGAGCTTCAAATTTATTGCCAAAAACGTCATGGGGCAGTCCTATTGGAAGCAGGCTACAGAAGTACAGCGTGAGCAATTTATTGTTGTATTCAAACGCAGCCTGGTGGAAACCTACGTAAAAGGCATGTCTCAGAACCTTGATTACGAGATGGCAGTGCTGGACAAAGAGAGCAAAGTTCTCAAGAGTAAGGCCTCGATAGTGCAAAAAATTACCGGCCCCGATAGCGTTAATCATGTAGTTTACACGCTGGGTCTGGGTAAGTCCGGCCAGTGGAAGGTGACCAACCTGACCCTGGATGGTGTGAATCTTGGCAAAACCTTCCGTAGTCAGTTTGCTCAAGGTATGAAGGAAAACAAGAACGATATAGACGCAACTATTGCTGGTTGGGCGGGGAAAAGCTGATCTAATACAGGTGATTAGCAAAGGCGGGGTGCTATGGCCCCGCTTTTTGATTAAAATGCCGACCTTTTGAGCGTATCCACTGTCCAAACTGGATCGCCAGCAACAGGTCCCTCACTATGCAGCTCGACGAAATACAATCTTTACTGGAATCCTCAATAGATCAAGCCAAAGTGCAGATTAACTGTGACGACGGCAAACACCTTGCCGTCGTTGTCGTTAGCCCGGCCTTTGAGGGGCTTGGCCCGGTAAAACGACAACAACTTGTATACTCCGTGCTTAATGACGCTATCGCCAGCGGCGCTATCCATGCGGTACAGATGAAAACCCTTACCCCCGATCAATGGGCCGCGCAAAACGGCTAAAAGACTATAAAAGCATGGATAAACTGATAATTAGGGGTGGTGGCCGTATAGACGGTGACATCCGCATTTCTGGCTCGAAGAATTCTGGCCTGCCCATTTTGGCCGCGACGATTCTGGCTAACGGGCCGATGAATATCTGCAACCTTCCTCATCTCAATGACATTACCACCATGCTGGCTTTGCTCCGTTGCATGGGTGTTGGCGTTACCATCAATGAAAAAATGTGTGTGGAAGTGGACCCCTGTTCACTCACCGAGTATGAAGCACCTTACGAATTGGTGAAAACCATGCGTGCCTCCATTTTGGTGCTGGGGCCTACTCTGGCGAAATATGGGCAAGCGGATGTATCTTTTCCCGGGGGCTGTGCCATTGGCAGCCGTCCAGTTGATATTCACTTGCGCGGTCTGGAGGCTATGGGAGCGGAAATCGAAGTGGATGCTGGTTACATTCGTGCTCGCGCCCCTGGGGGTTTAAAAGGCGCGCATTTTGTTATGGATAAAGTCACCGTGGGCGGCACCGAAAACCTGCTGATGGCTGCGGCCTTGGCAAAGGGGAAAACCATTCTCGACAATGCTGCGCGCGAGCCTGAAATCGTCGACCTGGCGAACTGCCTGGTAGCCATGGGCGCGAAGATTAGCGGTATAGGTACAACAACGCTGGAAATCGAGGGTGTAGAAGAGCTGCATGGCTGCACCTACACGGTAATGCCTGACCGCATAGAAACGGGTACCTACCTTGTTGCCGCTGCGGCCACCGGAGGGGCGGTAAAATTGCGGGATACCCGAGCGGATATCCTCACCGCAGTGCTGCAAAAACTGGAAGAGGCCGGTGCAAGTATTGAAACTGGCGAGGGCTATATCAGCCTCGACATGCACGGTCGCCGCCCGAAAGCGGTAGACCTTATAACAGCACCCTATCCTGCGTTTCCCACTGATATGCAGGCGCAGTTCACTGCCATGAATGCGGTGGCCGAAGGTACCAGCGCGGTTACGGAAACCATATTTGAAAATCGCTTGATCCAAATCCATGAACTTAATCGCATGGGTGCAGACATTAAGCTTGAAGGTAATACTGCGCTGATAAAAGGCGTAGAGCGGCTAAAAGGCGCCCCAGTAATGGCGACAGATTTACGCGCTTCTGCCAGCTTGGTGATCGCTGCAATGGTCGCCGACGGCGAGACGCTGGTGGATCGCATATACCATATCGATCGTGGATACGAGTGCATTGAAGAAAAGCTTCAGCAGCTTGGCGTCGATATTCGACGCGTGCCAGGATAAAAATTCTGCGGCAAAACTAATCCTCAGTGAAACACATTCTCGGCGGGTTTAATCTCGGCGAGACTAACAAAGGAACAAGAATGTCTGAATTGACTATTGCCCTAACCAAAGGGCGAATTTTGAAAGAAACGTTGCCGCTGTTGGCAGCGGCTGGTATCGAGCCCCTGGAGGACATTGAAAAAAGCCGCAAATTAACGTTTGAAACAAGTTCACAGAATGTGCGTTTGTTAATTTTGCGCGGTATAGACGTGCCAACTTATGTTGAGTTCGGTGCGGCCGACGTTGGTGTGTCCGGTAAAGATACGTTAATCGAACACAACAGCAGCAGCTATTACGAGCCGCTGGACTTACACATTGCCAAATGCTGTTTGATGACTGCGGGAGTTAAGGGGCAAAGCCTGAAGCCCGGTCGTATTCGGGTGGCGACAAAATACGTTAACGTTGCAAAGCGCTATTACGCAGAGCAAGGTCGGCAGGCCGACCTTATTAAGCTTTACGGTGCAATGGAGCTTGCGCCGATTATGAATCTTTGCGATGAAATCGTCGATATTGTGGATACTGGAAACACTCTGCGTGCCAATGGTTTGGAGCCCAGAGACAAAATTGAAGATATCAGTTCACGCTTAATCGTCAATAAAGCCTCAATGAAGATGAAACACAAACAAATCGAAGCTTTAATTGATGCGGTAGGCAGTGCCGTCAATGAGAGCTTAGCGGTAGCCTGAAATGTTAATTAGTCGCCTTGATTCCATTACAGAAAATTTTTCTCAGCAACTCGATCAGTTGCTAAGCTGGGATGATTCTGAGAACAACGAAATAAATACGCTTGTTCAGGAAATTATACTGCGAGTGCGCCAACAAGGTGATGCCGCTTTGCTGGAGTACACTAATCGCTTTGATTGCCGCCATATTAAACATGCCAAAGAGCTGCTGATAGAAAGCCCAGAGCTGCAAGCTGCATTAGCACGTATTAGTGATGAGCAGGCGGGAGCTTTGCAGGAAGCTGCCGCACGAATAGAAAGTTATCATCTTCATCAAAAGCAGAATTCCTGGCAATATCGCGAGCAAAACGGCACCGTGCTCGGACAAAAAATTACGCCATTGGATCGTGTTGGTCTGTATGCGCCGGGAGGGAAGGCAGCCTATCCGTCCTCCATTTTGATGGCCGCAGTACCCGCAAAAGTGGCAGGTGTTCCTGAAGTGGTTCTGGTTACGCCCTGCCCGCAAGGCGAAGTGAATGATATTGTTCTCGCCGCTGCAGCGGTTGCGGGAGTTAATCGCGTGATTACCATTGGTGGTGCTCAGGCCGTTGCTGCACTGGCTTACGGTACGGATACGGTTCCCAAGGTAGATAAAATTGTCGGGCCGGGAAATGTTTATGTAGCTAGCGCCAAGCGACAGGTGTTTGGTACTGTGGACATCGATATGATTGCCGGGCCAAGTGAAATACTGGTTATTTGCGACGGCAAAACAGATCCAGACTGGATAGCCATGGATTTATTTTCTCAGGCAGAACACGATGAAAATGCCCAGTCTATTTTGTTGTGCCCGGACGCAGACTATATCGAGCGGGTTTACGCCAGTATCGAAAAGTTATTGCCAACGCTCGAGCGGAAAGAAATTACCGCCATATCCCTGAGAGAGCGCGGAGCGCTAATTAAAGTTAAGGATTTGAATCAGGCTGTTGAATTGGCAAACCGTATCGCACCAGAGCATTTGGAGCTTTCTGTTGAAGACCCAGAGGTGCTGGTAGATGACATACGTCACGCGGGCGCGATCTTTATGGGCCGACATACTTCCGAGTCGCTGGGAGATTACTGCGCAGGGCCCAACCACGTACTACCTACATCGGGCACTGCACGCTTTTCATCGCCCTTGGGTGTGTACGATTATGTTAAGCGTTCTTCTATTATTTATTGTTCGCCAGAAGGCGCCTCGGAATTGGGAGCTGTCGCTTCTGTACTCGCACGCGGTGAGTCTCTGGAGGCCCATGCGCGTTCAGCAGAATATCGCATTAAAAAACAAGATATTGAATAAAAATGAAAACAGCATTTACAGCACTGTTAAATTGTGGCGATAAGCGCTGGCCCTATCTCACTTTACTGTTTATCTGTCTTGCTCTTGAGGGCGGAGCTGTACTGTTTCAAGAAGTGTACAATTATTATCCTTGCGAGCTTTGTATTTATACCCGGGTATGGATGACCTTCATCGTACTATTTTGTATTGTCGGTCTCTTGGTACGTAATAAACTCTACCTTCGTCGCTTGGGCATTTTAGCCTTGCTGATTTTGACCTCTGGTTTGGCGCACGTTGTTTATCGGCTTATCGCAATAGAGTATGGCTTTAATGCCGATGGGGCTTGCAGCCTGGTGGCCAACTTCCCGTCATGGGCGCGTTTGGATGAATGGATGCCCACCTTGTTTTTGGTTCAGGATTCCTGTGGAGTAACGCCCACCATTATCTTTGGTATTACCATGGCCGAAGGCCTTGTTCTTGCCGTTGCGGGCTTTTACCTCGCTTTAATAACGGCATTTATTGGAAGCTTGCTGAATGGAAAAGACACCGCAAACCTCCACGATACGCAAACAACTTCGTAGCTTCGCTAACAAAGACATCGCTGAGCACTCTCTGCGTTTCTTTAAAACGGGTGAGGGCGAATACGGCGCTGGCGACAAGTTTCTGGGTTTGCGTGTGCCGGTATTACGTGAGCATGTAAAGCTGTATAAGCATGCGCCCCTGGAAGTGGTCGAAGAGCTGCTTAGCACGGGTTACCATGAGGAGCGCCTGTTTGCGCTTTTTTTATGGGTAAAGCAATTTCCTCGCGCGTCTGATGCAGATAAAAAAAATATCTATACCTCCTATCTCGCTCACACCGATTATATTAACAATTGGGACCTGGTGGATGCTTCTGCTCACCACATAGTTGGGGCCTACCTGGAAGAGCGCTCAAGAGCAGCTTTGTATAAGTTGTCACAATCGAATTCACTTTGGGAGCGCCGCATCGCTATGATGGCTTGTTTTCACTTTATTCGAAAAAACGACTTCGAAGACGCCCTGCGCATTGCCGAGCTGTTACTAGATGATGCGCAAGATTTAATTCACAAGGTGGTTGGCTGGATGTTAAGGGAAATTGGCAAGCGGGATTTTGAGTGTGAGCAGGCCTTTTTACAACAGTATTACCGGCAAATGCCCCGCACAATGTTGCGCTATGCCATTGAAAAACACCCGGAGAAATTGAGGCAGGCTTATTTAAAGGGCGAGGTTAATTGCTCGTGAGCAGCTGTTCGGCAAACGCTTCCATATCCTGCCTCATAAAAAGTTTTTCCTTCCATTCTCCGGGGATGCCGTCGATTCCGTAATAGGCTCCTGCTATCTGCCCGCACACAGCGGCAGTTGTATCGGCGTCGTCCCCTAAATTGGCTGCGCTTAGCACGGCATCGCGAAAATTGTGTGTTTTTGCAAAGCACCACAAGGCTGCTTCCAGGCAATTAATAACATAGCCGTCGCCAGTTATTGCTTCCCTGTCCTTATTTCGGTAGCTGGCGGATTGTATAGCGACAACTTTCTTTGTTTCCGCTTGGTATAAATCGCAATTAATGATGTCATCTTTGTTTGAACCACTGAAGGCTGAATGCAACAGCGTAGAAAAGTAGCGGCAGGCATCGATGCACTCCTTTGCTCCATGGGTGGTGCGAGAGCTTTCTCCTGCGTAAAAAAGCAGCTGCTCTAGGTTGGGGCTGTAGTACATGGCCACTGGGGCAAGCCGCATCAGCGAGCCGTTCCCAGCGGAGAAAGGGCTGGTGGGCCCGGAAAAAGCAGCGCCAGTGCTTTGGTAAGTGTTGAGCGCCTCGGAGACGGTTACGCCGATATCAAAACAGCGACCATTGCTACTCATATAGCCGTGATCTCGCCAATTACAATATCGCTGTATTTGGTCTTCTGCATCGAAGCCTTCATTTTGTATTAAAGAACTTGCCAGGCACAGAGCCATGGATGTGTCATCTGTCCACTGGCCTGGTTCTAGCTTAAAAGGCCCTCCGCCAAGCATATCGCTAATGGGTTCAAAGCTGTCTCGCTCTCGAAACTCAAGCGTTGTGCCTACGGCGTCTCCAGCCGCTAAGCCCAGCAGGCAACCCTGGTAACGTTGTTTTCGATCAATCATTTAATCTCGATATATTAGTACTGTTGACCACATCATACACACTTGTATCGATTAAACTGTGATGCAGAATAATATGCCCCACCTAAACCCCGCTAATGCTCCTACTTTACCGTGCCAGGCAAGAAGCTCGTTTAACCGCTGTAACTTACCGGCGATTATTCTGGGGAGCCTGACTTTTCAGCAACATCCAGTAGCACTTTATCTGGATAATGTGGCCGAACTGCATCGACAGATTTTTAGCGCCTTAGATTCGATAGATGAGGATAGAACCAGAGCTATACATTTTATGGATTACATGCGTTCTTCGTTTTTATTGGATAACGGAGAAGAAGCGGGCTTCGACCCTGAGCGGGTTCGTCATGTTCGTGTAAAGGCCAACTACTTACGTTTGTTGAGAGGATGGATGTTTAGCTCCGACGGTATTGAGGCTGCGGTGCTAAAGCGGTGGGTGGAATCCCGCTTTGGGCTGCTTACTCAGAATCACCGCGGCGCTCTTGTAGATTATAGTACTGAGCGCTATCGAGCCTTTCAGAGAGACTATTTGGTGGGTTTATACAATGCCAACGCCTTGGAAAGCCAGTTGGATATGCTGTACAGCTACTGCCAGTACGAGTTGAAAAGGCGCATGCCAAAAAAACAGTTTTTCGAACTCTATCGTGGTGTTAACAGCATTGATGAGCATGAAATAGTTAACAAGTTGGGAAGTAAGCAGTATATTATTTTATTAAATAATCTAAATTCTTTTAGCGGCAATAAAGAATATAGCGATGTTTTTGGCGACTATCTTTTGTTGACTGCTGTACCTTTGTCCAAGTTGCTTTATTTTCCTGGCTTGTTGCCAGGTGTACTGCAAGGTGAGGAGGAGTATATGGTGCTAGGTGGGGTATATAAGGTGAGTATAAGCTGTTAGTTCATCTCTTAAGCTAGCAGTCTCTAAATAATATTTAGGATTGCAGTTATTGGAAATATAAAAAACAGCAAAAGCATACCTAAAAAATACGGGTAATGTTCTTTCCAGATAAGCTTGAGCGCCTCCCATTCATTGCACTTGCGAGCCTCTTTTAAGCGTGGAATTATATGGCTATTGAGCTCCTCAGGCTTGAATATTCGCTTTCTCGGGTGGCCAATAAGAACGGTAATGCCATTAGCGGATATTAATCGCTCGTTATAAATAATCTCCTCTGCCTTGGCTATTGTTTTCCTGTCGCCCTTAATCTCAAGGCAGATTGACTCCTTGATTACGCCTAATTTCTGTTGCTGGAGCTTGTTATAGAAAAACCAGACTGTAGCGCAGATAAGGTAGATGAAAAATAGCAGCGGCAGTGATGCCCATAATATATCCGCCGCCTTGTTAGAATTAAGCAGCAGGTAGATAGAGGCAACTGTTACTATAAATGGCAAGCCTGTGGCCAGCATCGTTGCGAGTATGCGGTATTTTCTAAGCGTATTTTTAATCCAGTGAATGCGATTAGTTGGTGCAGCAGCAGGAACCTGATTGATATGCTCTTCCATAGGGCTGGGCCCAAAGAGATTGAAGTGCTCTTTCGTTCTAGCTTTGTCGAGTTTCCAGGCTGCAAGCAGGCCAAACAAAAATACCAACGCCCCTAAAACCATACCAGCATAGCTGTAGAGCTGGCCCTGTCTAATTTGTCGTTCTACCTCACTTTTCAGTTTTTCCAATGTGGTGGATGAGGGTGGGCTTAGACGCTTCCCTTCACTGGAAAAACGTGCGATTAACGGTTCTTTGAAATCGCTTACCCAAAGAGCCTCGTTCCAGAAGCTAATTGCCAAAGGGTCAGTGAGGCGTGCGGCTTTAGCCGATAATTCAAATAGCAAGTTGCCTTGATGGTCTAGTTTAATAATTCTTCCGTTAGCGAGCTTGTTGTCACCAACGTTAATCCACCAGTTTTCTCCGTCGTGTGCGATTTGGAAAGGCCATTTGTATACTCCGCCGAGGTCGACGGAAAAACTATTTCTGACCTCTGCGAAATTGTCTTCTCCAAAATGTAGTTGTACCAGTCGGTGGTTGTTGGTGTCGGCGAGCCATAGCTGCTCTTTGACGTACACCATCTGGTTAGGAAAGCGAAAACTATTGTCGTTGCTGCTAGTAATCGTGCTCCCCTTGGCATCTATAAGGTAGAGTTTAAAAGCAGGGCTATCTGCCAGTACAATGTTATCGCTATTTCTAAAAAGCCATAGCCGGAAGGCACTCTTTAATACAGGCAAACTTGTGTTGTAGGGAATGCACGTTTTTTGCTGCAGCTTGCAGCGATAAAATCCGTTGTTATTATTTGGTTCTTGCTCGGTTTTCTTTTTCAGGCGTAGAAAGCGGGAGAGCTTGTATAGTATGCCGGGTTTTTCGCTTAGTTGATAAACAAGTAGGTCTCCGTTACTGAAAAAATCAAAGTCGCCATGCGCTTGAATATTTAAGTCGGAGAGGGCGTGGTGAGCAACTTCGGTGTTGGTTTTATCGAAGGCAACTAAATTGTTGCCGAATTTCACCATTAGCTGATTGTTTATGGCTCGATGAAAACTGTAGCGCTCAACGGAGTTTTTTAAGTGACTCCCGTATAGGAAGAGAAGCAAGCTCATCAATGCAAATATGACTATCAGTACCCCCGCAATTATTCTGTTTTCCTTCATTAGTGTTACTCTATGCTAGTACTGGTAGTCTCAACTATTCTGGTGGAACAAGGGCTATGTCGCCAGGATAGAAGGTATTCAAAAAATAGTGAGGGGTCTATTCCGCCCAAATGGGGCATCCATATTGGATCAGACCAAGGGCCTGCGGGATCGCTTGCGGTAACTACAAAATTTCCACCGCAGCCTATACAAGTGTTAATTACATAGAAAATACCATTGCGGTGTTCAATAGCCGGTGCGTAAACACCGTTATAGCCGAGGTGGAGACCGTCGAAGTCTAGTTGCTCTGAGCGATGAATGACATTGCCGATCTGGGTCCAGTTGACTAAATCCCGGCTATGAAAAATGGGAATGCCGGGATAAAAACCGAAAGTGGAGTTGACCAGGTAATAGTCATCCCCCACGCGAACAATGCTGGGATCAGGGTGATAGCCTGCCAGAATTGGGTTGCGGAACTCATCTTTGGCTAGAGCTGTTTTAAATTCATCATCATCACCGCTGTACTCAAACCATAAAAATCGTGCCTTAACTATTTCTTCCGATACTTTTATGTGACTTGGGCTTGAAGAATTACAGGCAGCTAAAAGGCCAGTGTTCAATAACAGAAACATACATGCCGCTTTTACTAATTTTCTTCGGTGAAACATGTTTGGCCTTTATTAATCGTATTTTTTTTGTCGCCCTTATAGCAGAGATATTGTAGATGAATCTGCTTGCGATACGGTAAATATATTTTGCGTGCCAATACCGCTGAGTGTGTGCAATGAAGCTTTCTTGGGCTTGGTAATAATGGTCTGGCACTAATACCTTGGCACGAATACCTTGGCACTAAAACTCTATTTTTTATTGCCCGGCATTAGTAAGGAAGATTAAGGTGAAAATGTCACAGAGCTTAGGCGTCATATGCTGCACTATTTCTCTCGCCTCATCGATGAGGCAATAAGCGTGGTTGAAATGGTTTTAGCCACAGGAGTTTCAATAGCCAGGTAACGGCAAAATGGAGCAAGTAAAATGACTTTGAAAGGAAAAGTTAGTTGTACCCTTACCGCCTTGAGTTTGGCACTTTGTGCTACCCAAAGCTTTGCAATGGAAGCGAGAGTGTTCGCCATTAGTGATTTTGTGCCTACGGGCTCAGGCGGTTGTGGCGGTAATGACATTTCTCACTGGGATAATATGGTCGATGAATGGTACGACCAGATGGGTTCCGAAGGGCATATAAAGGACGGCCAGCACACCAACGGCGGCATGACCATTCAGCGTTTCTGTGACCCCGATTGGACTGGTGGTTGCGCCGACGCAAGCTGGATTGATGAAGCCGACACCGCGATGATCGCTACTCACGGTTCAGACAGTGGTGACCACTGGGCAGGTACCATGCGTTCGCGCTGGAATGGCCACTGTGCATTGGATGCTGGTGGAACCGCCGACGATATGTGGGTGGGCGATTACGACCTGGAATTTATTCATCTCTCTTCCTGCTTTAGCGCAGACGACGATAACCTCTCTGGCATACGCGAAGCCATGTACGACGTGGTTGATACTCCTAACAACGGTCGAAGGGCGCATCAATGGGATGGCTTCCACGGCATTATGTGGATTGGTGGAAGCTTCGATGATGATTACGAAGACTTTGCTGATGACGCGCACAGTATTTCTATGGGCGAAGCCTGGGTAAGCAATATGTACGACGATACCGTGGATTGTGGCTGGGCCGATCCTTTTGGCTGGTTTGGTAGTTGCCAGGAACAGTGCCCGGTTGCATACAGTATTGGTGCCACGGAAAGTGACGCCCTGTCGCGCTTAAATAACGAACGCTACAACAACGTGTACAGCGATCCAACTGGAAAAAGCTGGTACGCCTATCGCTACATCCCCAACTGCGATTCAAAAGGCGAAAGCGCATTTAACCCCTAGAAAAATAGCTAAGCGTTTTTATTTCTTACGAACTGACGTAATGCAGACCGTGCAGCGCTATGGTCGCGTTTGTTCCATGGGAATTCAGCGCAATGCCCTTGTGTGGGCTGAAGCAAGTTTGTTGCAGATAAACTTGTGTAATACACCTCATTCGTGGGGTTAACCTAAAGGAATAGATATCATGAAATTATTAAATGCATTTGTTGTTGCTATTGCTGCCAGCGCGATGCTCAGCACTTTGGTGCAGGCTGGAGAAGAAACCAGGGAAGAACGCCTATTGTCGTCAAAGGAGATAGCCAGGCTGATCGACGCTGGTATGCACGACAGGATTACGGAAAACAATGTTGAATTGGTTTCTGCCATGTTAAATCCAAAGATAGGGGACAGCCTGAATAAAACCCTTAATCTCGATCTAATCGCGGAAGAGCTTTTTGAGGGGGCTAAGCCCAGTATCGATGGCAATTGCTACGATAGTCGCTTTGACCTTAAAAAATGTGAAATGACAGCCGGTGAGGCCGCCGGTAAGGGTGCCTATGCAAAGCTTGCCTTTGCAAGCGACAAGTCCAAAACGTCTCTTCGCTATGCTAAACGATCCGACGCCGTTGACCTGCCGAAACCAGTAAAACTGTCTGATGCCGAGGCTTATAAGGGCGCTTTAAGCCTTGCGGTGGAAACCTTCGGTGTCAGTGAGGTGGAAATTCCACGGGCGCCGGCTAAGTCAAAAAATCCTTACCCAGTGAAAACAGTAAACCTGGCAACATCCAAAGGAAAAGGTGTTAGTTCGGATATTCCGGTGCAGAAGCTGGTGACAATCCAGCGTGGCCTTTACGTGGAAAAACTGGGGTGGATTCCTGGCCCCGGTCGTTTATCTGTTTCCTTTAACTCCGATGGTTTAAATGCGGCGGCGTTGCGTAGTTGGGCAGATATGAGCGAGTATGGCCACGATATTGACCCAAGGAAAGCCAAAAGTCGCGCAGAACTTGTGGAAGAGCTAACGACCCTGTTTCAGAAAGAGGGAGTAGCCAAGCTGGATTCTGCACGATCACTGCTGGCGGTCTCATTACCCACTGGCGCCGAATCGCCAATACCTGTGTTGCGTGTATTTGCCTCGGCTCAGCCCAGTGAACTGAGTGAAAAGGAGCAGGCTAATGTAGTCTCCAGCGCTGGTGTTGTTTTTGAAATACCCTTGGTGGCCAGTGATGATGCTATGTCTAGTAGTGACGATAACTAGTTCTATTTAAATGTCAGTAGCCGAAGAGTAATCTTCGGCTTTTTTATTAAAAAATATTTGATGGCCGCCGCTTTAACTTTCGGTATTTGTAACTAGATTGGTTCTAGCAATGTTTAACTTCATCACTTCTTTTGTGACAATAATATTTTCCCGCCTGTTACTCCTTTAATGTTCAATAGCGCTGAATTAAAAGCGCTCTTCTGGTTCCTGGATTAATAAGAAATGTTTTTATCCGGTTTTCTGCTTTAGTGATAACTATGATGGCAGTACGGCGAATCAAGCTATTGTTAGCAGGCGTCGCTGGAAAAAGTATTGTTAAATGTGTTTTTGTTGGCGTATGTCTCTCTGGTATTTTCTTGCTCGGATAAATTTATATTTTCTGCGCGAGGAGTTTTATTGTTGCTGCGTATTTGTGGGTGTTTTTTTAAGTTATGGTTTCGGTTTGGCTGCAGGTTTTTATTTGTGTAGGATCTAGTTGAATAGGTTTTGTGTTTATTTTGGTTGTTTAAAATTTTGGTGGTCTCGTGTTTTTTGTTCTCTATTTAAAAAAATTATTGGTGTGGTGCGTGATTATTATTTTTGATTATATTTGGATGTGAATATTACCTTTTAAGTCGAATCGAGCGTGTTAGTATTTGTTTGCCCGGGTGATGTATGGATGAGTAAAAAACAACTCTGTTTTTTATTAAATTAACCTGTTGTTTATATTTTAAAAGGATTGTTAAAATGAAAAAATATCTATCGGTTTTGGCTGTTGCCACTCTTGCGATGTCTTTCTCTTCGATTTCTTCAGCGTCAGACAGATCTACATACTCAGCTTATACGCGGGGTACCACTACGACTATCCCTGAGTCCAGAGTAATAGCGCTGTGTGGCGATATCGATGGTTGTAAAGTGCGTATCTCCATGTACAACTGGGATGGAAATCTTCGTACTGCTACTCGTGAAACGCTGATGTTCTATAATTCCCTTAACGGTAATTGGAGAGACCTGGCTGGTGATACCCAGGGAACGTCTGGCAACAATGGTACCCAGCACGTTCAGCAGGCTTGGTCGTGTTATTTTACGGATGGTCGATATTACAACTGGGTTAACCAGGGTGATACCAACAGGCATTTCGGTGTGTTGTCCTGGAATCAGTATAACGCGAGTGCTTGTCGTGTTACTTTGATTGACTAAGTGTTAAATAGTGGTGCACGTTATATGACGTGCACCACTTATAATTAAGGAGCGCACAATGTTATCAAGGAAAAAAAGTTTAAGCGTAATCGCTAGCGTTTTCGCTGTGTCCGGTGGCATATATTATAGCCTTAGCCCGTTTGCGGTATCGGAGCCGGCCTTGGATGCTAGTGTAGCCTTAACACCAATGAGAGTAGAGCAGCGCGATAAACAGGCGTTAACAACTCCAGGGGAAAAGGACGCTGTTGCTGAGCGAACTGTAGCTACGCAAGCGGTAAAAACTATTGCAAACGAAGTGGCATCGGAGGCAGCCAGCGATGACGATTTGAACGAGATTTTGCTTTTGGAAACGGAGCGACAGTTGCAGGTTGACGCATGGGATGCCGAAAATGAACCACCGGAACCCAGCGATATGAATGCCGAGGAATGGATAGATTCGCCATTTAACGAGGAAGTTAATCTGGAAAATGCGCAGTCCCTATGTACTGAAAATTGTGCTGAGTCTCTCAATGAACAATTGTACGCACTGAATGAATTTTCTGAACAGGTCAATCCGGATTCCTTAATGGAACAGGCAATCAATGAAGGGCTTATTAACCCTCAAAACCTGGGTTATATACCTTTAAGCGATAAAAGTGACAAAGCCCCTCCTCCACTAGAAACAGGTGCGTCAATTGACCCTGATGAAACGGAGTAGCACGGTGGTTGGCGAGTCACCCTTGCAATAAAAACAAGAGCCGGGGTGCCATAGGCCAGACTTTTCAAACAATAAACCGGAGAATTGTTTGTAAGCGAGTCGTGTATCGTTAATCTCCGTTCGGTGTTTTAGTGTTCCTATTGAGGGGCTCAGCTTTTCATAAACCCTAAGTCAGTGGTATCGAAGTTCAGCAGGTTTGGAAAAACCTCGGCAAAGGCGCTACCCTGCAGTCCGAACCAGGAAGCCAGGGTCGCGCCGTATTGATCCATACTGGTAGTGGGAATAATACGTCCTTCTCCCATGTCGTCGTTGCTACCTATAGCCAGGTCCGGCATAGTGCCGAAAATATCGGCGCCTTTTACCGCATCCCCCATAATGAGTTGATGGCTGCCCCAGCCGTGGTCTGTGCCGTCGCCATTGCTGGTAAGTGTTCGGCCAAAGTCGGAGGCCGTAAACGTAGTGACTTTGTCGGCAATGCCTAATTCAACCGTAGCCTTGTAAAATGCAGCCAGTGCGTCATTGAGTTGTGCCATCAGTAAGTTGTGCCGGCGCACCTGATCACCGTGAGTATCGAAATCGCCCACGCCAATAAAAAATGTTTGTCGGCTTGCACCAAGCGCGCTTCGTACGGAAATCATGTTGGCTGCCATCTTCAAACTATCGCCCAGGCGGTTGTCACTGGGGAATGCAGTTGTTATGGGGGCCGCTGCGTTGAGAGCTGTACCAACTTCGTCTGATAAGTCCCAGGCCTTATTGAGTGCGCTGCCATATTCTCTTGCGAGAATATGCGCTTGATTCAGTTTGAGTATTTTTTCCATTGTACTAACGCGTGCACGTTCGCGTATTTCTCCCCAGTCCTGTGTTTCTGCAGCTATCTTTCTGTCCAGATTGCGAATATTTTGGATGCCGGAGGGGTTTACCGAGTAGGGAATAATGCTGCCGGCGGATTGCCACAGATTGCTACCGCTCAGAGATATGTTCATAGATAAGCTAGGGTGAACATTTGTTGTGCTAAGCCGTTCCGCTGCTCGGCCCGCCCAGCCATCTCTGCGCTGAGACGACTGCAGGCTTTGTACAAAATTTTGCTGGTCATTGTGAGAAAAGAGTTGGGGTGGCAGTGCGACGCTTTTACTTTGATAAGCGGCTTTGCTAGTCGGTTCTACTAGAGCGCCAACATTGGCAAGTACGGCCAATTTACCATCGGTGTATAGCTTGGCTATATCCGCTAATGCTGGGTGCAGTCCAAACTCCATTCCAGCTTGCTGAGTATTGTTTACAGCAATTAAATCCTGTTGCTCAACTTTCAGTTCCCGTCGCGAGGCTGCATAGGTGTCATAAGCATCGGTATTACGTGGCACTACCATGTTAAAGGCATCATTGCCGCCGAATAAAAATACACATACCAGCGCCTTATAATTCTCGGCAGGCTCTGTTTGCGCATGGGCCAACTGCAGGCTGGTGAGTGTTGCCAGGCTACTACTACTGCCTAATGCCAGCGCGTTGCATCGATTAAAAAAATGTCGGCGGGTAATTTTCCTATTCATGTATTACCTCTGTACTGCAAATTCTGGAGATGCGGTTACAAATAGCAAGGCTTCATAGATCATCATCTCTCCGGTTGCGCTGTTGTAGTTGGAAATATTGTCGAGAATCAGCTCGTACATGGTTTTTGACATTTGCCCACTGGTTAGCAACAGATTGATGCGGTCCAGTAACTCGGCAGGGTTTTCAGTGAGCGCTTTTTCTTGCTCTAAATACAGTTGGCTTGGATAAATGTCCCAGCCTTCACCAACCAATTCACTCTTAGGCCATTGGTTTTGTGTGTCGCGCCAGAAAATGTTGAAGCTGGTATAGCTATTTGCGGTAATCATCTGGCTGTCTGTCATAATCTGAAATTCTGGCGAGCTTAGCCCGGAATCTTTTATTGCGCCTGGCTGTTGGAAATCTGGCCGATAAAAATTAAAAACGGAGAATGAGCCGTAAGGTCGCTGGCCAAATTCTCGGTCAGTACCTCGAAACCTGAGGCGATTATTGAAAATGGGGCTATTCTCATTATCCAAATTGCTAACAGGTACGCCTTGCGCTTTAAATGCTCTCCAGATTGCAGCAATTTTTAATATGGGTTCCCGTAATTTACCAAAACTTGTTGGAGCGCTTGTATGGCCGGTTAAGGCCTCATCATCCAGCAGGATGGCTTTAATAACCGCGCTCAGGTCTCCTTTTACACCCTCACCATTGTTGTTAAATACGCTGGCAACACGGCTGACGTATTCCGGGCTAGGGTTGCTGGTAACAAAGCGTTGAATTAATTGCTTGCTAATAAAAGGCGCAACATTGGGGTGAGCGAAAATAATGTCTAGCGCGCTGTCTAAATCCTGCTGTGGTGTTTGATTCGGGGGAATAATTTTGCTGCCGAATAATATTTTTTGAGTGGTATCGTGGTAGGCATTAAAGGCTTTCATCGGCAGGATTTCGGCATCGCCGGTACTGGTCCACTCCCACCAATTGTCAATTGTTGCCATGTTCCAGCCGGTAAACACACGAGCCAGGTTTTTAATATCGTCTTGCCCATAGCTTGGGATAACTTGGTCTTGCTCATCCAGTTTCACTGTGCCATCAAGGTTTAACTCAACCAGGCCAATGCTGAATAATTGCATTATCTCGCGGGCGTAGTTTTCGTCAGGCCGTATATTGCGTTGCTCGTTGGCCTTTTCGTTACGTACCATACTTAAGTATTCGCCCATCATCGGGTTTAGAGTGACGGCTTCGAGTAAATCTCGATAATTCCCAAAAGCATGTCGGGCAAGAATATCGTGATAATTCGCAATGCCACGGGAATCGTTAAACAGCACATCGCTGACATTCGAAATAACCAATAGCTGGCTAAGTGCGTAGGCCATTTTCTGCCTGAGTTGATCTTCTCCCCATATGGCAGACTCCCACCATATATCGCTGCGTTGAATATCTCTCAGCCAGCTTTCAGTATCCTCTTCTGTCTCGGGTGCTGGAACCAGTCCTATTTGTTCAAGGCGTTCATCCAGTAAGGGCAGGTGAAATGTTTGCGGGAGAGCAATTTGTTCTGTAATCCACTGTTCCTGGCTTTTACCCATAAGCTCTACAATGCTTTTTGCTGTTGGGCCAAAGCTGGCTTGCGTTAAAAAGCGCGCGGCCTTTGTGGCTGCCGCATAGTTTTCGCTGGAAGGCTTGGGCAGCGCTGGGTCCGCAGACGTATCCGGTTTAAGGGGCGCAGTGGTCGGTTCTGGTGTGCCCAGTGCTGGTGGCGGGCCACTAGGTTGAGGTTGTTGTGTGGGCGCATCAGTTGGGCTTGGCTCGACAGGGATCGTAGGGCTCGCTGTTGGTGTTGCTGGCTTGGTGTCCGGTGGGCTGCTGCCTCCGCCGCAGGCGCTGAGGCTCAGGAGTAAAAAGAAAGCGATAATAGTGCCGGGAGCTGTTAACACGGTTGCGCCTCTGAGCTTACTTGCTGCGGTAGCTGGTATGGTGTAGTCATTAAGCATAGCATGGCCATTGCGGTCAAAAGATGGCGAAGTTGTTAAGGTCTTGTAACACCTATTTTATATGCTCTACTGGAGCATGCATTTTCTGACAGAAAGGCATTTAGAGCTAGTTTATCTGGCGGTATGAATGAGTAACAAGCAAAATATGCAGGATTTTTCCGGCAAAAAATGTGTGGATAAAAATAGCGTTAACAGGCCCTGACAAACCATAAAAACAAGCCTTATTTCTCAGAGAGATAGATGAATAAATATCGAGGCTGAATTGAAATATACAATGGAATAAATAGGGACTGCTTTTTTCTCTTCCCAATTTTTTAGTTCGGCAAGTAAGCGTGTAAAATTAGTGGGGAGTGCAGGGGCCATACTGGTGAATTGACGAAGCGGGGCGCTACATTTCTATTATATTTTTGCAGGTTTATCCTTTTTTTTCGCTTTCCACTTTCTTGCTAAAGAGTGGTTTACTATTTTTTTTGTAGAGATTCATATATTGCAACGCTCAGTATTATAACGCCACCCAGAATCACCTGCGGGCCAGGTATTTCATTGAGCACAAGCCATGCAAAAAACGCTGCAAGCACCGGTTGTAAACACGCTATTAGTGCGGCGGATTTTGCTGCAAGGTTTTTTAGCGCCACATTCATTAATGTGTGCCCTCCAGCAGTGCAAAATAAGCCCAGTGCAATAAGCATCGGCCAATTGACTGCCTTCATTTCTGTTACGCGAGGCCAGTCCGCAAAGAGAATGAGCATGAGGCTTATGGCTATAACCTGATGCAGCATAAGGTTACTGCTGGGGATGTCGGCGGCGAGGTATTTTTGGCTGATATTTCTCAGCGAATAACACAGTGCTGAAAGTACACCCCAAGCGACACCTTGTGCTACGTTAGGTGTATGAACGTTTGTGCTAAGTTCTGAAGACGCAATGATTAACACGCCAACAAAAACAATGACTGCTGCCAGTAAATCTGCTTTACGTGGTAAACGTCTATAAAAAAGTGGCTCTAGCAGCACAGTGAATACGGGATAGCTGAACAGTGAAATAATTCCCACTGCTACAGAAGAAACCTGCATTGCCTGAAAAAAAGTTATCCAGTGTATTCCCATTAGGAAGCCAAGGGCATAAACCAGAATAACGCTCTTTTTACTGGGCAGTTTAAGCGCCTTTTTTTGCAGTAGTAACAAGAGGCATAATCCGATACAGGCGATAACGCTTCGCAATTGCGTTATTGTTGTAGAGTCCAGTTCTATGGTTTTCGCGAATAAACCGTTTACACTCAAAAGCAAGAGCGAGAGGTAGAGGCTGATCAAGCCTGTTTTATGGGACTGTGTGGAATGCATGCGCTTTCGGCTGTTAAACAATGCTCTTATTTTAAGGGTAAACGCTATAAAGCATTTCTGCATTAATTTAAGTAGTGCATACTCATTTTGCCTTTGATGTAAAGCATAATGGTTTGCACCGCAAAATGGTGTAATGCCACTCGAAAAAAACTCAACGAGGAGGTTAGTCATATGACAGCAGCTGTTGAACGGGCCTTAAAACCTAACCGCTGGCCAGCCTACATGGATATAGTCCAAGGTGCCACGGGATTGTTTCTAGTGCTTTTTATGTGGCTCCATATGTTTATGGTGTCCAGCATTTTATTAGGGAAAGACGCCATGTTCTGGGTGGCTAGAATGTTCGAAGGTGAGCCGCTTTTTGGTAAGCCTTACCCTTTGTTAGTTAGCGGCTTTGCTGTTTTTATACTAATCACCATTGCAGTGCACGCTTTTTTAGCCTTGCGACGTTTTCCAAATTCTGCGTCACAATATCGCACTATTCATACCCACATCAGTAATTTCAAACACACAGACACTACTTTGTGGTATGTGCAGGTTGTTACCGGTTTCGCTCTGTTCTTTATGGTTGGAGTGCATCTCTATCAATTAATTATGAATCCCGCTGATATTGGCCCTTATGCCTCATCGGATCGTGTTTGGAGTGGCATGATGTGGCCGCTGTATCTTGTGATGTTATTTGTAGTTGAATTACACGCAGGTATTGGTATTTATCGCCTGGTAGTGAAATGGGGTTTATTCCTTGGTAAAAACCCAAGAAGGAATCGTCATCGCTTGCATGTGCTTAAATGGATGCTCACGGTTTTCTTCCTCGTTTTAGGCGTACTTACCTTGGTGGCTTACATGAAGATCGGATACCAGCACGCCGATCAGGCGGGTGAACGCTATGTGCCGAGCTGGCATCAGGGCGAGGCACCGAGCCACTAAATAATAATTCCATCACTACACGAAATTTAAAAATACAAATCAGGATACAGTAATGAAAACGATTTATACCGATGCCTTGGTGATTGGTGGTGGCCTGGCCGGATTGCGCGCTGCGATTGGCGTTCGCCGTCAGGGTCACGATGTAATTGTACTCAGCCTTGTTCCTCCCAAACGTTCCCATTCTGCGGCTGCCCAGGGCGGTATGCAAGCCAGCTTAGGGAATACCAATAAAGGTCAGGGCGACAATGAAGATATTCATTTTGCCGATACCGTAAAGGGCAGCGACTGGGGTTGCGATCAGGATGTTGCCCGCATGTTCGTAAATACCGCACCTAAGTCCATACGTGAGCTGGCTGCCTGGGGTGTGCCATGGGGGCGTGTTGAGCGCGGAAGCCATGAGCATGTAATAGACGGGAAAAATGTCGCTCTTGAAGAGCGGGATGAAGCTCATGGCCTGATTGCTGCGCGGAATTTCGGCGGCACACAAAAATGGCGAACCTGTTTTGTCTCAGACGGTACCGGCCATTCCATGCTCTACACCATGAGTAACCAGGCTATCGCCGAAAATATTCCAGTGCACGAGCGTATGGAAGCCATTTCTCTTATCCACGATGGCGAACGCTGCTACGGTGCGGTTGTGCGTAATTTAATGACAGGTGAGCTCATTACCTATATCGCTAAAGCCACCTGTATTGCCACGGGTGGTTATGGTCGCATTTATCGTGCGACCACTAACGCGGTGATTAACGAAGGTATGGGTACAGCCATTGCGCTGGAAACAGGCGTGGCCGCGCTGGGTAATATGGAAGCTGTACAGTTTCATCCAACCGGTATTTTTCCTGCGGGTATATTGGTTACGGAAGGTTGTCGGGGTGATGGGGGCTTGCTGCTCGATCGCGATCAGCATCGTTTTATGCCCGACTACGAGCCTGAGAAAAAAGAATTGGCATCGCGTGATGTAGTTTCCCGCTGGATGGAACACCATATTCTTTCCGGCAAGGGTGTGCAGTCTCGCTTTGGTGAACATCTATGGCTGGATATACGTTTGCTGGGTAAAAAGCATATCGAAGGAAAATTGCGTGAGGTAAAAGAAATATGTGAATATTTCCTCGGCGTTGATCCGATAAAAGAGCTTATTCCAGTGCGCCCTTGTCAACATTATTCCATGGGCGGTGTGCGCACTAATTTCAAAGGTGAATCGCCGCACCTGAAGGGTTTATTTGCCGCAGGTGAAGCGGCCTGTTGGGATATGCACGGCTTTAACCGTCTTGGCGGAAACTCTGTGGCGGAAACCGCCGTTGCCGGAATGATTGTGGGCGAATACATGGCCGACTTTGTCGCTAGCCAGGAAAACGATATTAATGTGTCCACTGCATTAATTCGTGAAGCCTACAACAAACAGGCAAAGCGATTAAGTGGCTATTGCAACAGCAGCGGCAAGGAAAATCCTTTCCACATTATGCGTTCAATGCAGGAACTAATGACCTCCAATGTGGCCATCTTCCGCAATGGTGGCAAGCTACAGGAAGCCGTAGAGGGCTTAAGAGCGCTGGCAGAGCGCGCGCATAACATCAAAGTGAATAGTTCCGCCCCGGGGGGTAACCCGGAGCTGGTTGCCGCCTATCGCGTGGAAAGCATGTTGCGTTTGAGTTTGTGTGTTGCCCAGGGTGCACTGGCGCGTGAAGAAAGTCGGGGAGCGCATTTTCGAGAAGACTTTAAATTACGTGACGATAAAAACTGGCTGTGTCGGACACTGGCTACCTGGAATATGGAAGAAGACTCCATGCCCACTCTTAATTACGAACCGTTGGATGTGATGAAAATGGAAATGCCGCCTGGCTGGCGTGGTTACGGTGCAAAAGATCGTGTAGATCATCCGGATACCGAAAAGCGCCAAGCTGAAGTGGATGGCATTAAATCCAGTTTTGAAGGGGGCAATCGCTTTGATTGTCAGGAAGCACTCATGCCATTTGAAGAGAAGCTGCCAGAATGTTTACAGGGGCGCAATAAGCGGCTCGGTGAAGATGATAATGGCAATTTGGCAAAAGCTGGCGAATAGAGGATTGAAACAGTGAATACTATCCCCGTTAAACAAGTAGAAAGCAATGCTGGCGAATACCGCAAACTGAAAGTGAATATTTTTCGCCATAACCCGGTAGATGAAAATTGTGTTCCCCACTTTGACACTTTTGAAGTGGAAGAGGCTGACGCCATGACACTTTTTATTCTGCTAAACGAAATTCGTGAAAATCAGGACCCGAGCGTGCAATTCGATTTTGTCTGTCGTGCGGGTATTTGTGGCAGTTGCGCCATGCTGGTGAATGGCCGGCCTAAACTCGCTTGCCGCACACTTACTAAAGATTTACCGCAGGAATTGACGCTGGCTCCGCTCCCCGGGTTTGAATTAATTGGGGATCTTTCGGTAAATACCGGAAAGTGGATGCGCAATATGAGTGAGCACCTGGAAACCTGGATTCACTCTAAAGAGCAGGAGCGGGATTTCTGTGAGGTCGAAGAAAAAATGGAGCCGGAAGTTGCCGATAAAATCTACGAACTTGAGCGTTGCGTAGAGTGTGGCTGCTGTATAGCTGCTTGTGGTACAGCGCAGATGCGAGCCAGTTTTGTTGGCGCTGTGGGAATTAATCAATTGGCTCGCTTTAAAATAGATCCGCGAGATGATCGGACAGATGCCGATTATTATGAGGTCTTGGGTAGCGAAGATGGCGTATTTGGTTGTATGACCTTACTGGGCTGTGAAGATATGTGCCCGAAAGATTTACCCTTGGCTCAGCAGATTGCGTTTATGCGAAGGAAAATGGCTTTAGCGTAAGTGTAAAAATTAATTGTTACCACGCATAGCCAGTGCTATATGTTCTAGCGGGAGCGCCTTAGGGTGCTCTTTTTTTTGTTGAGCGCAGGCAAGCTAGCTTAGGCTCGTTTAGGTTCGCCCACTCGAGCTTTAGAGTCTTTGTTTTCGCTGCTTAAGGCTATGCTCCTGCTCCACATAATGCAGCGGTTGCGCCCAAGGTTTTTGGCGTGGTAAAGAGCCTGGTCAGCCTGCAGGATTAATTCGTTTGGTGTGTGTGCACCATAGATGAGAGAGCTAACACCAAAACTAGTGGTGACAGTAATCCCCTCTATTGGCGCACTTTCGATATTTTTGCGGCAGGCTTCTGCGACTTCTAATGCTCTTACTGGCGTAATTTCGGAAAGTAATACACAAAATTCTTCTCCCCCGAAACGGGCGACAATATCATCCTGTCTTACTTTATTTTTTATAACATCGCAAACCCCCTTGATAACCGTATCGCCTACGCCATGGCCGTAGGTGTCGTTGATACGTTTAAAGTGGTCGATGTCGAGCATGATTACGCAAAATTCTTGCTGGGTGGCATCCTTTCTTTGAAAGTGGGCTTCAAGGGCATCAAAAAGGTATCGGCGGTTAAAGCAATTTGTTAAGGCATCTCTCGTAGCAAGGTGGTGCAGCTCTTTGTTTTTACGCTCAATAGCGCTTTGTTTTTCCACCAGATTTTTTAGCATTTTTGCAACTAGCGCATTTTTATCTTCGATTTCGGTAATGTCATCAAAGCTGTTGATCGTGCCTTGGTTTTTCCCGCGTTCGTCGAGAATGGGTACAGAGTTTACGCTGAATAAGATTTTTTTCTTTTGACTGAACTCCAGGCGCATACGCATTTTTACCTGTTTTTCGCCATAGGCCTGCGCCAGTTTCCAAGGAAGTTTTTCCGGGTCGTTGGAATGCTCATTGATTAAGCCAATTTCGCTGGCCTTTCTGCCGATGAGCTTGTGTTCCGTGGTGGCTAAATTTAGCAATAGTGAATCGTTTGCCAGAACAATCTGGCCCCGTTTATCGAGTACCAAAACGCCTTCGGCCATGGTGTTGAGGGCGTTGCGTACACGGGCGGGTACAACGGAGCTAGGGTCTAGATGCCGCAGTACCCTTTTCAAATAGATAAAAAAAGCGCCGAAGCCGCTGATACAAATAAAGATCACCAGCCATACAATTCGGGGCAATCCTAAGAGCTTATCCTGATCTTTGCCGAGGTCGGTAAAGCTAATTTCTATCGTGCCTTGCCTGGTACCGCCAACCGAAACAGGCAGTCTGATGCGAGTGGCTGTGCTGGCTTCCTTGGGGCTTAAGGTCCACAGCTTGTTATGCGCGGAGGTCTGATAGCCAATACTGGCATCGGGACGGCGCAGCGCTAGCGATAGAATGCTGGGGGTCTCTTCAACTATTTGCTGGAACATTTGTTCCAGAAAAAAGCGGTCATCCCGTTTAAGCGCAATAGTGGCTTGCAGAGCAATGGTTTCAGCGAGTTTTTGTCGGGCATAAACCCTGTTGTCGTCCCGAATTCCCGGTGCCAGGCCCAGTGCCTGAGCAACCAGAAGAATGGAGAGGGTTAGGAAAACCAATCCGACGCTGAGTTGAACAGTCGGTGAAATTTTTATCATATGCGGGTAAGCCCATGTATGGGGAGTAGGCCGCAAGCTTGCTGGGAGCACACGCGACTAACCTGAATGTTTGTCGAACAGGTAGCCCACCTCTTTACGCTGTTTATCTTCTTCTGTTTTATCACGCTTTTGTTTCAGCTCTTCCTCTTTACGTGTGAGGCTGTTAACGACAGGCAGAGGGTCCAGACCTTTCCAGATGGGGACCATTGAGAATAATGTTAAGAATAGACTACTGGCCCTCAAGGCCCAAACTACTATACCAGTGGTTAGAGAAATGGTCAGGCCTTTATAAATGGCTTGCTGCTCTGCTTGTTCATCCAGGGCCAGTTGCATTTCTTGTTTAAGCTTGAGCAGCTCGCCGTTAAATTCAGCAATATCTTGATCGCTTAAGAAGTTACCCGCCTGAACAACCAGGTTGGCCAGCGCGTTTGAGCTGAAGGACAGATTGGCTCGAGCTTCTTGTAAGCGTTCTACGCGCTCTTGCTCTCGGGCTTCGGGCTCGGTGGTTTCGAAACTGTAGCCGGTGGGTTTCACGCCAATATTATCTGCGAGGGAGAGAAATGCCTCGTAGGTTGGTATCTGATTGCTGAGGCCTGAATCTTCGCTGCCGCCGCCATTACTTCTGGGTGTGTCCTCTTGTTGGCCGGAATCGCCCGTTGGAATATCCTCTTGGGGCTCAGGCTCAGGCTCAGGCTCTGGCTCTGGGTCTGGCTCAGTTGGTTCTGGAAGCTCGTCTTCTGGCTCTTCCGGCTCGGGTAGCGTTGGATCTTCTGGGTCAGGTGGAAGTACGATAGGAGCAGGGGTAATTTGTATAAACAGGCTCGTTTCAACAAAAGCGCCATCACTATCGGTTGCGCGTATTACTAAAGTGGTATCGCCAGTGAGCGGGCTGGTATGACTAAGCTGTAGTACCTGATTGGTCATATCGATGTTAGCAACGCTCACCAGCTCTGGGTTTGAGTTGCCTTCCACGCTAAACACCAGGCTGGCATCGTCCTCTACATCGTCAAAACTATCTGCCAGAGAAATTTCTGTAGTGCTCTGGCTGCCGGCAGTAAAACTGATACTGTCCAATGGCCCTGCCGTTGGAATATCGTTTATTTCAGCCACATCAATCTGCAGGCTTGCTTCGACGGAGGAGCCTTGTTCGTCGGCTGCACTTACCGTGATGTTGGCATTTCCAAACTGGTTAGCAGCATAGTTAATCAGCAGGTTACCGTTGTTATCAATGGTCACGCTGTCAAACAATGCGGAGTTGTTATTATCGACGATGGCGTAAACCAGGTTGCTGTCACTGGTTTCTTCATCATTAAAGGTGTTGCCCAGGCTGATGCTTTCAGAGGGTGCGTCTTCATTCACACTCAGCAAATTGAAGCCCGAAGTTACCGGGTTGTCGTTCACTGCGGTAATTAACAGGTTAAAGCTTGTGCTGGCCCTTTGGCCGCTTCCATCATCGGCGTAAACCACCACGTTAAGGCTGCCTGTATCTGCATCGGTCAGCGGGGTGCCGGAAAAAGTGCGAGTGGTGTTATCGAAAGCCAGCCAGCTGGGCAAAGCACTTAGGTCTGCAAGACTTGCGCTGTAAGAGAGTGCATCGCCGTCGGGGTCATAAAAGGTGTCCGCAGCAAAGGTAAAGTTGAAAAGGCTGTCTTCTGTCGCGACTTGGTTTGTTAGGCCATTTTGTACTACTGGCGCATCGTTAACACCTGTGACCTGCGCCGTTACGGCGCTAAGGTTTTCTAGAAAACCCTGGTCATCGGTGTAGCTTGCGGCGACACGAACATACTGATCGACGTCCGCGTTTGTGAGTGTATAACTTGAGCCGTTAGCGCCGGGGATTGCGGCCCAGCCAGTGCTGCCGTCGGAGCTTCGTTCCCAAATATAAGTAATAGGGCCGGAGAGACCATCATTTTCTGCAAGGTTAGTGCTTAAGGCTTGCCCTTGCGCCGCCGTTCCTGCCAGCGTTAATAACCCCGGATCGTTGATCGCTGCTACCTGCGTGCTTACTGCCGATAAGGGCGTTTCGCTAGAGCCCTGGTCATCGGTATAACTGGCGCTAACCCGAATGTAATCACCCACGTCATTATCTGTGATGCTATAGGTGTTTCCGCCGGAAACAGTTGTCCAGCCATTGATGCCGTCTGAGCTGCGCTCCCAAGTGTAGTTGACTGGGCCGGAAATGCCGTCCGCGTCCGTAACGGTGGCGGTGAGAACCTGGTCTTCTTCTGCTGAGCCGATGATTGAAATAATTCCGAAATCATTGGCTGGTGTCACGGCCGGGTCGACATTACCAGCCACACCATCCACGGAGCCGTCATTGGGCGTGAGGGTAAAGGCGGGTAGATCGGTACCGGCAT
>FXAI01000010.1:0-404 GCA_900177435.1 Alteromonadaceae bacterium Bs31 | reverse complement strand
TTGGCACCGGTGACGGTAATGGTCACGGTGGCGGTATTACTGGTGGCGCCGTCGTTATCATCGACGGTGTAGGTAAAGGTCACATCGCGGGTAGCAGCGTTGGCGAGATCATCGAACTCGCCGTTGGGATCAAAGGAATAGGTGCCGTCATTATTAAAGGTCAAATTACCTTCGGCCACATCAGCAACCAGGGCGTAAGAGGTGGCGTTAATGGTGCCGTCAATATCGGTGGGAGTGGGCACCGATTGGCTGCTTAAGGCGGTATCCTGATCCGTACCCACCGCTGCATCGCTGGCCACTGGGGCATCGTTGGCACCGGTGACGGTAATGGTCACGGTGGCGGTATTACTGGTGGCGCCGTCGTTATCATCGACGGTGTAGGTAAAGGTCACATCGCGGGTAGC
>FXAI01000044.1 GCA_900177435.1 Alteromonadaceae bacterium Bs31 | reverse complement strand
GAAAAGCGTTTACACTCAGGATTAAATTATCTATCACCAAATACGTATCAAGCACGAAGCGTAAAGTGTCCGTGAAAGTGGTGCAGGTCCACTCCTTCAAAAATTCGGCTGTGCAAAGCGTTATGTGTACAAGTAGGGTATATGAAATTATTTGAATATCTTTGTTCTGTCAAAAAAAGACCCGGCATGTATATGTCAGGTGAGTTTCCTTTAAAAGACTTAGAACAACAAATTTTTGGTTATATTACAGCTATTCAATTGAATAATATTTCAGAAGATGTTTTAGATTTTAATACAGGATTAAATGATTATATCTTGAAGAAGTTTCAATGGTCTACTGCATGTGGTTGGGCGGATTCTATTATAAGAAATACTGAAAATTCAGAGCAATCAATTCAATTATTCTTTAAAATAACAAATAATTTTATAGAGTATAAATATGGACAAAAGAATGCGATTAATGAAAATAATTGTCAATAAAGACACATAACAAAATCAATTAAATCCGATGCAAACACTCCTCTTCTTTTGTGTTTCGCTTCGCTCAGTATTACACAAAAGAAGATCCGTGTTATGCACGGTTTATTGAATCGTTATGAGTCCAGAGCTATGAGAATATTAATCACATTTATCTTGTTATATGCCGGTGACCTTCTAGCTTGTAAGGGAACTTCCGATAGTATAGAAAATTATATTTCCTCTGCTAGTGTCACAACGGTAGATGAAAAGCGTGAAAGGTATACGATAGCATTTAAAAGACTGATAAATGAACCCTCTAAATTCTATGTTGATCACGCATACGTTATTTTGAATGACGACAACGGTGATACTTTGATATCTAGCGAACTATCTTTTAACGATGTCGCCCATAATGAATCCGTATCATCTTTTTTAATCGCGAAAAATGTTATCGAAAATGCCAAGATATACCTGCATCTATCATATCCTAATAAAGTGGAACTAGATAAAGAAGGTTCGTACGGTGTCATAAGACTAGCCTGTTACGATTCACGAGAGTATAAACTAAAAGAACTTAAGATATTTGAAACAAAATGAGTACCACTCATAACCAAGTGGTCAACGCTGACATTGCATACTACACGCCTTTTTGGGTGGCTGGGCCACTTTACACCAAAAAGTCGCTCCGCACGCAATGCAGGTTACCACAGCGTTATGTGAAAAACGGAGACTCGAATGAGCTTTTGGATTAGAAGCATTTTGATATTGATGGCAATAAATCCACTTTTTGCGAGTGCGGATAGT
>FXAI01000023.1:7816-10408 GCA_900177435.1 Alteromonadaceae bacterium Bs31 | reverse complement strand
CATAACAAGGCGCTCAAACATCAGCCCAGCGAGCTGGGCTTGGACCTCCGTTACGGCGCTTCGCGCCTTCACTGCGGCCGTTTAGCGCGGCGTTAGTTTCCAAACCTAAAACGAGTCATTCGAATGAATAGAAAAATATTGGTCCTTTCTCTGTTTATTTTTTCTTGTTTTGTAAATGCTGCAGAAGATAAAGAATCAAAATTTGATATATCCACTGCAATACCAGTAGCTTTCGAGGTTGTCGAAAGGTGGGAATGTAGAGATTTTAATGGGTACTGGTCCAATATCCTGGTACGTGCTTTAGTAGGAAAAAAGCGGGAGAGTGGCTATGTTCAGGTGGCCGGAGTGTCCCAGAAATCCAGCTTTCAAGTGAAGGGCTTTAACCGTAGGTGGGATTTTGGGCTTACCGAAGAGCATACGTACAAATATGCGTTTGTCATTGAGCCCAACGGAGATGCGTCTTATTACGATTTTAGTCTGGAGAAAAAATCAAAACCAAGTATTCTAATGAAATGCAGGCAAGTAAAAAACTAACAAGGCCATCTTGCATCGCCAGCAAGCTGGCTGGACAAATTTTCCATGGTTCGTTTTGCGCTTTAACGCTACGCTAGCTCAAAACGCTCCACTCCAAATTTGCCGCAAATGGCGGCGTTAGTACTCGCTATGAATGACGTACGATATAAGATAATGCCAGCTATGGGCGCTGGAGAAGGTCCATGGGAATATGCTCCCTTAGATGAATTTATTTTGTCTATCCCGGGGTTTGTTTACGCGTTAAAGTTCTTCGGAATTATTCCACCAATTCATGTTCTTAATGAAGTCCTGGAATCAGGTTGCGATGATGCGGGTATGGGTGGCGGTGCTAAATGGAAGCCATTTAGTTTGTCTGAAACAGAATATGAAGAGTTGGTTGAAAATCTCATAACTAACCCGAATCATGAAATTAGGGAAGATCGTAGCCTGTGGGAAAAACCCAACTATGAAAAATGGCAGATGTCCTTACTCGGTAAGAAACCGCGTGGCAAATAGTACTAACAAAGTTATCAATTTGACCCGCATTGTTTCGCTCCGTTTTGGGGTGGCTACGCCACTTTACCCCAAAACTCCGCTACACAACGCGGGCAAATTATAACGGCGTTATGCGTAAATAAGAATGAAGATTAAAATATTTAAGTTAATACTGATATCCGTTTGTTGGTTTGTATTTATTACAATTGCTGGCGAATTAATGTATATGTTTTACCTTTTGGCTATTGTTGCGTTTATAGTTGGCTGCGTTTCGGCTATTTGGATAGCCAATGAGAGTTGGAAGCAAGCAATGTTAGCGCTATTGATACCGTTGCCTACAATAGCAATAGTTCCTCTATATTCGGCTACAGACAATACAGGTTTGGTTGGTGCTTATGTGTTTATTACTTTGTTTGTATTTAATTTAGGCGTGTTGTCTTACCCTTTTTATCGCATGGTAAAGTCTACATTTGTGTAAAGCATAACAAGGTTATTAACCCGACCTCCACTGCGTTGCTTCGTTTGCGCTTAAACGCTACGCTAGCGCAAAAAAATCAACTCCGTTTCGGCGAGTTATTACGGCGTTATGCATCATATTGAATATGGATTCTATGTCGTTTTTAGTTTTGTTCATATACTATCTATTTTACCTTCCTCCGAGCTATTGGGTATTAAAAAAGAGTGGAGTTGAATCGGGGATAGTGGCCAAGTCACTACAGTTTGGTCTTGTATTATTGCTACTACAGTTTGCTTTTCCAATTGGTATGCTTTTTATAAATCTTAATTATGGGTTTATTATAGGTTCGGTATTCGGGGTAGTATTTTCATACATTTATGTAAGCAGAGTACTTGTTTTGAAGTGGTACAAAACAATGGCCATCATATTGTTGCTTCCCATAGCTGCTGGCTTATTGTCCACTCCAGTTATGTATGCATGGTATTTTTTGTCAAATGCATAACAAAGCAATCTACCCTCGCCAGCAAGCTGGCTGGACCTCCACTGCGTTGTTTGTTTTGTGCAGTTCAGCTACGCTGGCACAAAACAAACAACTACGTTACGGCCGGTAATTGCGGCGTTATGAGGCTAGGGCGAATTAATGTATTTTAACTTCCGCTTTTGTAGTGGTGTGCTAAATCGGTAAGGGTACTATTGTAGTGTGGTAGTTGTAGCCGTAGGCAACAACTAAGCACTTCGTAGAAAACGGGTGCAAGTTAGTCGCTCAATTAAATTGCATAAAGCGCAAATTAATGGAGCTTGTTACGGTAGTAGAATTGGCGGTAGGCTTTGTTCGTTCCTTTTAAGTGGTAGCCGGGAAGTGTGTTGCCACAGGAAGTACAACTTACTTAAAAAGGGTGGTTCATGCGTTCTATGAAGGTAACGAGTGTGGCTCATAACAAGGCGCTCAAACATCAGCCCAGCAAGCTGTGCTTGGACCTCCTTTACGGCGCTTCGCGTCTTCACTGCGGCCGTTTAGCGCGGCGTTATGAGGCTATGGCGAATTAAAGTATTTTAACTTCCACTATTGTAGTGAGGTGCTAGCTCGGTAAGAGTCCTATCGTAGTTTGGTAGTTGTAGCCGTAGGC
>FXAI01000023.1:6275-7401 GCA_900177435.1 Alteromonadaceae bacterium Bs31 | reverse complement strand
TAACAAGGCGCTCAAACATCAGCCCAGCGAGCTGGGCTTGGACCTCCGTTACGGCGCTTCGCGCCTTCACTGCGGCCGTTTAGCGCGGCGTTATGCGTCCGTACTATGAAAATAAATATATTACTATTAATGTTGATCATGATCTCTGCAAACTGTTTTTCTAAGACAGAGAAGAGCAGTGAATTACAATGCGCAGAGTGGTTCTTCCAATATATAGTAGATTACAAGCTTTATTCCGGCTTGCCACCTTATGGCAACTTGCGCAAGTTAGAAAAATGTATGAGCGAGGATCTAACGCATGGTCTTAAAATGGCAAAAAATGAACAACTAGAATTTATAAATAAAAATGGGCATAGCATGAAACCTCCGTGGATCGAGGGTAATTTATTTGCTAGTTTATACGAAGGTATTCATAGATTTAAGTTTGGTAGTTATATTGTCGATGGGGAATATATAATTGTTCCTGTATATATGGAATATGGGAACTCAAAAGATCTTACGGAGTGGATAGATATTGTGGTGTTAAAGAATGGTAAAAATGGGTGGTTAGTTCACGACATTAAGTACTGTGGTACATGGGCATTTAGGTCAACAGGTACTTTGTTAAGCAATTTGCCAAAATGAGGAAAACACATAACCAAGTGGTCAATTTGACGCGCATTGCTACGCTCCGTTTTGGGGTGGGCGTTGCCCACTTTAACCCAAAACTCCACTCCCGCAATACGCGCAAATTACCACGGCGTTATGCGTGTTTTAATTTTTACTAGAGAATATTTAATTAAATCTGTAGTAATACGCTAGGGCGGGGTTTATTCAATTCTAGTTTCCGCTCGCCATGAAGTTCGTAGTTCTAATTTGGCATCTCAACAGTAACGCACCGCAAAATTGCTGCGCTATTTTGGGATGCAGGGTTCGGTGCTTAAGTCTGGGTCGTACCCTCCGTTCCTTTGGCTGGTTGGCTACGTTTTGTTCTATCTCAAGTGCTAGCTCTTCGCTGTTTACAAAATCGCCAATTTGGGGCAGTGTAGTGGTTTATATTTTGGTATCAGATTTCGGGGTTGGTAGAGGCATGTGGCACCCACATAACCATAGGGTCAACCAGACAGCCAAAAGCTACGCTTTTGGT
>FXAI01000023.1:4213-5320 GCA_900177435.1 Alteromonadaceae bacterium Bs31 | reverse complement strand
CATAACAAGGCGCTCAAACATCAGCACAGCAAGCTGTGCTTGGACCTCCGTTACGGCGCTTCGCGCCTTCACTGCGGCCGTTTAGCGCGGCGTTATGTTTAGAATTACATTTTGGAGATTGGTTTTGAAGTACGTATTTACGTTAATGGTTGTTTTTTATACCGTCAGTGTTTTTGCAGGGAAGCCAGCACATGATTTAGACGCATCTTATTTTTCTACCACGGCTTTAAAATATCGTTCAGACGAGATAGCTCTAATATTTATCGATAACCCAAAGTATCCTATAAAAGCTAAAATCGATGGGGTTGAAGGTTTTTGTACCGTTTCTTTTAATTTAGTACATAAAAGAAAAGGATATTTAGCTAAAAATGTAACTGTAGAAAGGTGTAATGTTGAAGGCTATTTTAATAAAAGATGCATTTCAACAATAAAAAGGAATATGAGGTTCATACTCGCAGAGAACTACGTGCTTGACCCCAAAAAAAGATATAAGAGTGCTTGTGGGTACAAGCTTGCAAAAACATAACCAAGCTATCAAGCAGACCTCTATTCCGGTGCTTGATTTCGCGCTGGCCGCTACGCTAGCGCAAAACAATCACCTACATTACGGCTGCTTATAGCGGCGTTAGTGGTATTCGAGCGTGGAACTAAAAACATTTTTGTTTATTATTTTTGGAGCCTCTATTTTAGGAATGATCTTCTGTACTAATCGTGCTGGTAAAAACGCTGTGTCTGATATTGATGAGCGGCTAAAAAATATACCAGAATGGCAGCAATGGCTTTATGGAATATTAGAAATACATCCATACTCTCTACTGAATGAGAGAGGGAAAAAATGGCAAACAACTGTATATATCCTTTTGATCCCAGCATTTTTAAGTGGTATCCAATTGGGTGAAATGGCCTCTAGATGAATAGGCCATACACTAACAAGCGGCTCAAACCGACCTCCACTGCGTTGCTCGTTTTGCGCTTATACGCTACGCTTGCGCAAAACAATCAACTCCGTTGCGGCGGCTTAGCCGGGCGTTATGAGGCTAGGGCGAATTAAAGTATTTTAACTTCCACTATTGTAGTGGGGTGCTAGCTCGGTAAGAGTTCTATCCT
>FXAI01000023.1:2419-4203 GCA_900177435.1 Alteromonadaceae bacterium Bs31 | reverse complement strand
TATCAATTAATGCGCGCTAAACTAGTAATTACTCATGCATTGAGTCAAACAGAGGTTGAGACAAACGAGCTCGAAGATCTGTCATTCAAATGAACAAGGTATGATACCGATATTTTTCTGGGGCGTAAGCTAGGGCTGCCATGATGTAGCTTGATCCTGATGGGTGACTGGTGCAACTGATAGACACCATACCAACGAGAAATCGGGTGTAATTTTTTAAAGAGCGTGCAGAACCAACAAATAGATTCTGCTTCCCGAATTGCCGGGGCATTATTTTTTTGATTTTAGTTGACAAAAAGCCTAATGGGTGACCCTAGTGCTGAAAATGTTAGAATAGTCGGCTCGATGACGTACTATTTTGGAATATACGTGATTATGACGTATATTTATCGTCCATCAGCAAGTAAAGCCCGGTTGGCGGGGCCTGTGGGGTGGTGTATTTTTGTAAATTGGGAATATGTGTCATTGCGACTGACTATTCCGGTATATGTGTCACCGCGACGTAGTATTCGGGTATATACGTCGCTTTGACGTAGATTCAATTGTTATGAGGCTAGGGCTAATTAAAGTATTTTAACTTCCACTTTTGTAGTGGGGTGCTGGCTCGGTAAGAGTTCTATCGTAGTTTGGGAGTTGTAGCCTCTGGCAACAACTAAGTGCTTCGTGTTAAACGAGCGCAAGTTGGTCGCTCAATTAAATTGCCAAGAGCGCAAATTAATAGAGCTTGTTGCGGTAGTAAAATTGGCGGTAAGATTTGTTCGTTCCTTTTAAGTGGTAGTCGGAAAGTAAGTTGCCACAGGAAGTAAAGTTTACTTAAAAAGGTTGGTTTATGCGTTCTAAGAGGTTAACGAGTGTGGCTCATAACAAGGCGCTCAAACATCAGCCCAGCAAGCTGTGCTTGGACCTCCGTTACGACGCTTCGCGCCTTCACTGCGGCCGTTTAGCGCGGCGTTATGGCTCATCCATCATGAAACTATTATCGATAATTATATTACTAACAGTATCGGCATGCAGTATCGTTGATGTAGAGGATTATATTCACGAGCCTACAGATGGTATTCGTCACGCCTACATTTACTCTCGTCACGAAGAGTTTGATAAGCAGGTAAGCGAAAACTTTGTATTGGTTCCGAATTTCAGAACTTTCTCGAGATCGTATTCTTCTCCCTACGCAAAACTACTTATTCTTTCAAAGTCCGAGTTGAGCGTAGAAATTTTGTCCATCGAATTGACGAATGAAGATAAATCTGTGACGGTTTCAGTTGGCGAGGCGCTTGATATATCTAAGACCCGCGATAATACTTCCTATTTTTACGGTTCAATTATCGTGCTTCGTGCAGATGAATTAGATACAAAGTATTGGAACTCACAAGATTTCTTTACAATTAAAGTCTCATACAATATTGACGGTGGTAAAATACTGTATCGTGAATTTAAGCTTAAGCACGATATATACAAAGATATAGCGTGGCCAACTTAAGCCATAACAATACGCTCCAATTGACACAGCGGTCTACACTCGTTTTTGTGCATTCGCTGCGCTCATTGTTGCACAACACTCACTACAACCGCTGTGCAATTGAGCTTAGCGTTATGAGGCTAGGGCGAATTAAAGTATTTTAACTTCCACTTTTGTAGTGGGGTGCTAATTCGGTAAGAGTACTATTGTAGGGTGAGAGTTGTAGCCGAAGGCAACAACTAAGCACTTCGTAGAAAACGAGCGCAAGTTAGTCGCTCAATTAAATTGCAAAAAGCGCAAATTAATGGAGCTTGTTGCGGTAGTA
>FXAI01000023.1:0-2127 GCA_900177435.1 Alteromonadaceae bacterium Bs31 | reverse complement strand
CTTTGTTCGTTCCTTTTAAGTGGTAGCCGGGAAGTGTGTTGCCACAGGAAGTACAACTTACTTAAAAAGGGTGGTTCATGCGTTCTATGAGGGTAACGAGTGTGGCTCATAACAAGGCGCTCAAACATCAGCACAGCAAGCTGTGCTTGGACCTTCGTTACGGCGCTTCGCGCCTTCACTGCGGCCGTTTAGCACGGCGTTAGATTTCCAAGAGGACTGAGAGTGCGTGCTTTATCACTATATTTTATCAGTTTGTTGCTCTTATCGTGTTCAAACGAATATTTCGTAAAGGCGTATAAAACTGAATCAGAAATACGTAGAGGTGATCAGGTAGAGTTGCTGTCTCGCTTTTCTACGATAGAGTTTAAAGACCTATATCTACATTTGGAGTGGTATACCTACGACAACTTTATAATTAATCGCCCTCCTTATAAGCTATTAGTGGTTTCGGAGCCGAAAAGTAGTGATTTCGAGCGAATCGAGATTGTAGATGTTGCCTTATCGTCATCGTTAGGTCGTGAGTACTCTATAGATAGTGGGGTGCTTCCCGTTACATTGAAGAATGAGAATATGGGGCGGGACTCGCATACATTTGAGCCCGCCTTGTCATTTAGGTTTGGGAAAAAAGAAAAAATTAGTAGCATTATCAAACTAATAATATTTACTAAAAATGGAGTGCTTGAAAAAGAGTTAAACCTGCGGTGGGAGCCGGTTGAGGTCAAGCACTACGCTCCCATAGTATAAATCTAACAAATTGCTCCATTTGACGCAGCGGTCTACGTTCCTTTTTGTGCATTCGCTGCGCTCATTATTGCACAAAAATCCACTACAACCGCTGCGCAAATGAGCAAGGCGTTATGCGTATTCATATGAATATCGAAGGACATCAAAAGGCTTTCTTATTGATTTTCGCTTCCTTGCTTATGCTAGTGGTAATTGTTTTTGCCGATTCTCCAGTTTTCGTAGGCACGGAAATGGGAAAAGTAGTTTCATACAGTACACAATCTAAGAATCATCGCGATTTTCAGGTAGCATATTTGGCCAACGTAAAGCTTGAAAGTGGGAAAACCGTATATATCAATATGGTCTCCGTAACTAGCGGGCAGCTGGTTGAGGTGGCTATCTATAAAAGACGTTTTACAGGGTTTAAAAGTTATGTTGAAAGAGTTAGGCGCTAGCAAGTTCTACACGCATAACAAACTCAGCCAAGGTGACCTCCGTTCCGGCGCTTGTTTTTGTGTTGGCCGCTACGCTTACACAAAAACAATCGCCTCCACTACGGCCCCTGCTGCAGGGCGTTAGGTGGCCGAGGAAATAGGAATATAACTCATATGGATAAAGCTCTTTTAGATCTCATTGAGAAAAGAAAGAATCGTAGGTTCGTCGAAATTCTTTTGGCTAAGACAGAGGAATCACGAAAGGATATTTGTAGCAGCTTAGAAGCTATCGAGTGTGCTGTTAAATCTGATAACGCACAAGCATTGGTTGCAATTCTACGATTTGCGGATGATACAATTATAAAAACTGATGAAAATCGAAAAAAAATGGGTCAATTCCTATTCTTTGCCTTTACATGGTGTTCTGATAAATCGATTTTTCGCCTTCTTCTTTCAGTGGGTGCAGACCCAAACATAAAAGATGATGAGGGGCATACACCGCTAGGAGACACGGTAGATGCTGGTGATTTGGAGGCTGCCTCGTTATTACTATTGTGTGGCGCTGATCGAGATATAGATACAATGACAGGTGTGAACAATGGCCATGACTCTGCTCTACAAAGCGCAGCTAGAAGGCTTGATGTACCCATGGTCTCCTTACTACTGTCTTATGGTGCTGATCCAAAGGCGATAATTGATGATAATACTACAAGAGATTGCTTACCCGAAAGGTCGGAGAACCCAAAAGCTTGGGATCTTATAAACTCGGTACTTTAACTAATGAATCGCTGGAACTGGTCAAATCACCTAACAAGTTGCACCAGCCGATATTTTTTCCGTCGCTCCTTTTTGTGCTTGAATAGCACAAACGGGCTCTGGACCTGCACCACTTAGACGGACAGTAATTCACTGTCAGACTAAAGGGGTGCCCCATGGGACTCACCAGGAAAAAGCACTACGAAAGCTACAC
>FXAI01000028.1 GCA_900177435.1 Alteromonadaceae bacterium Bs31 | reverse complement strand
TGTAACTCTGCGTTGCACCACGAATATATTTTCCTCGCCACGCATCAGCAACGAGGTAAACGGATACGGGAAGCCCGTCGTACTGGAGCGTGCGCGTGAAAACGACGCGCTCTAGAATGCGCGTATCTGCAGGCTTGTCGGCTGTAAGCTGAAGCCACTCTTTGTGCTTCGCGAAGTAACTTTTCACTCCATAAAGTGCGCCCCAGTACAAGTTTTTACTGGGAGCATCGCCATCACACAAGCCGTTCCCTACGGGAACAATTCCTTGTGATGCATTGTCACAAAGTGCAACGGTCACATGAGCAACAAAAGGTTTACCGCGCCTTGCATCCTCAGCCATGCGCGCCTTTACTTGCTCAAGCCCTGCATGGGCAAACAGCGGACAGATGCACAACAAGCATAAAATTACATATTTTGCTGCCATATCAAGCTGTAATGTTGTGTAAGTTGGCGTTGTACAGTTTATACCGCAACATGATACCCCGATTTCCTCAGCAACCCAGCAGTACTTCAGGTCGTCGTTCCTGGCGAAAGAAGTAATAGGGTAATAGCACTACGTTAACAATGGGAGAATATGTTTACTAATAACCCGGCAACACATTATGTAGAGGGCTTAAACCAGCTCAAGGATATGCCGCCGATTACAGACCGGCGCGAGCCCTTACAATGCCAATAATTCCGCGCAGTTTCGACAGTATTTCAAGGGCGACAATCAACTTGGTGATTAGTCACTTATTTTATTGCCGGCTTATACGGCTTAATAGATACAGGACATAACTTTAATATCAGTTTAAAGGCTTGCCCCACATACCATTAAAGTAGCCCCCGCTCCTTAGCTACACGTACGGCCCGATTGCGGTCGTGTACCTGCAGTTTTTCCAGAATCTGACTAATGTAATTTTTCACCGTGCCTTCAGCCAGTTGCAAATTAATGGCAATATCGCGGTTATTTTTTTGTTTATCTATGAGCTTCAGAATTTGTTCTTCCCTTACCGTCAGCAATAATTTCCCTTTAGGCCTTTTAACTTCGGATAGCGCGCGATAGCTGTCCAGCAATACCTGGGTAGAGTGGCCATCGAGCACAGATTCACCCTTATTCACCTTACGGATACTCTCAGTAAGCTCATCACTGGATACTGCTTTGAGCAGGAAGCCTTGAGCGCCTGCAAGTAGCGCATCGCGCAGATAGTCTTCCTGGCCAAAGGTAGTCAGAATCAGTACACGCGCTGCGGCATTTATGGCTTTAATCTTTCTGGTAGCTTCAATGCCGTTCATAAGTGGCATTTCTATGTCCATCAATACCAGATCAGGTGCATGCTGCTCATAGAGGCTAACAGCCTCACGACCATTGCTGGCTTCGGCAATCAGTTCAATGTCATCTTCAAGCTCTAGCAGCATTTTAATGCCATCGCGCATCAATTGCTGGTCATCAACCAGCATGACTTTTATGGGCATTGTTATATCCAAATTAGCCTGCTCCAAAATGGCCACTGCCAAACGGCTTCATAGGTATTGCGACATATAACTTAGTCAACCCGCCTTCACGCGTAAACCTAAGTGTACCTTGAAGCTCTGTCACCCGGCTTTCGATGGATTTAACCGTTGGCAAAGATACACCTGTATAGGTATTCAGGCGCACCCCGTTATCTTCAATCGTTAATTCAATTACATCACTTGCCGTAAGCACAATAGTAACCTCGGAGGCTTCGGCGTGGCGACTGATGTTAGTCATAGCTTCCTGCACTATTCGCACAAGGTGCTGCTTACAGGGAGAATAAATAATAGCTTTTTCACAGGCTATGCGAAGCGAGATGGATAAGCCAGTCGCCGCTTGAAAATTGTTAACCATTGGCGTGATAAGGTCGGTAAGTGAAAGCGCTTCGGCCGCGTTTTTATCCAGCAGCCGAACGATATTACGTGTTTCATCGAGGCCCTCTTTCAGTAGGCTTCGCGCTGTTGTTAAGATCTGTTTAACCCTGCCGGGGTGCTGCTCAAACAACTTTTCAGCCGCTTCCAACTGCACAATAGACGTGGTGAGTGTATGGCCCAGCGTATCGTGCAATTCCCGGGACAGACGTTGTCGCTCTTCTACCCTTGATTGCTGTTCCCGCTCCGCAGCAAAGTTTGCCAGCTGTAGGTTTTTATCCTCTAACTCATGCAATAGCAGGCGTGTTTGCCTTCGACCGGTTTCAGCCTCAACTCGCAGAAACGCAAAACCACTGAGGAACACTGTCAACAAGCTGTTGACGAATGCATCCTGAACATCAACGATATTGGGCGAGCTGATAAGCTCACTGACAAATACCGCAAAAACACAGGCGCCGACCCAAATTACCGCTGTGCGCTTGCGGAGTGTTTCGATGGCCAAAAGACAAACCACCACGTAGAGCATGGTTCCGTGCTGGTGAATATATAATGTCATCACTGCGCTCAGTAGAAAAAGAACCGCCAACATGCCCTGCTGCCAATGTTTAATCTTTTGCGTTGTAAGCAAGGTGCTTAAAAATGCAAACATGACCAATAAGATCAAAAGCCACCACTGCTCAGTTGCTTTCAATCCCATAATCACAAAATAACTGCCGCCTAGGGTAAAACCAGCTATGCTCAGTTTGGCCCAGCGGGACATATCAAAGCTTGCCTCTCTCATTATTCTATGACCAGAGTTTCTTGTTCAGGATTATAGGCAATGCTAACAGCCATAGCAGCCCAGTGTAGATAATAAACGCGGTGCTATTACCGCTAACTTCTGGCAGAAGCGGCAAGGTGTTAAACGCCATATTGGATGACACATGGGCAACAATGACCAGATATATGTTTTTAGTCCAGCTATACAGGTACGCCATAAGAATACTGGCCGGTAACACCATTAAACCAAATAACAAGAACGACATTTCTTCCGGCGTACCCATACCGATGAGATAGCCGGGATAATGCCAAAGCCACCACACAGCAGCAACAATCAAAGCCGATATCATAAAGCTAAGGCTTTTTGATAAACGAGCAAAAGCATAACGACGCCAGCCAAACTCTTCACCTGTCATCAGTAGCAACAATATTGGCAGCTTACTCGGCATAATGCTGAAGTTTGGCAGCACCCCTTTTCCAGTATCGATAGCAATACCGATCATCATCAACGAGAAAGGCAGTAATAGTGCAGCAGTAAAACTCAGCGTACTAAAATGGAAACCGCTCGGCCGGCCTAACAAGTCTTTTACGCCACGCCAGCCATTCTCATACCCACTAAATGCCACAGCGAGCAGCATGGGGCTGATCACCCCTAACAGTACAATGGGAATAATATCTAGCCGCGAGCCGAGCTGAGTCGCAAGAGCTATGATTACAAGGGTGGTAGCCAAATATATAAAGGTGAGCTTGTGCTCTCGTATCGTCTGAATCATGACTTTTGCACTCAGATAGTGGTTTGTGTATGCAGACTATTCAAGCGTGAGTCATAAATATAAGTGCCGAAGGTCATATGACTTTGCCCATCACCTTCCAGGCAACAACTTTGTTTAGTATTCAGAGGCGCTCAGAGCCGGTAAGGCGAAAGAAGTGAGTTTGCGCTTTGCAAGTACATATAGCCGCTGAAATCAGCGGCGCTAAGCAAGGGCTACCTTCTAATAGTAGAAAGCAATACGCATCAAGATCTCTGGCAAGAGATAATTACCGAAAAATACAGCGGGTCGCTATACTATTTATTCGGCTATGCAACCAATTCACTATTTATTCATACAAATTTTGGCTGGGTGATGCCCACTCTAAAGTGATGCACAAATGGCGACGGTGCCTAACTGTAATTTTCAACGAGCTCGTTAGAGGCTGCCAACCAGAACACATTTACACCAAACACTCTATTGGTTTAACAAAGGAAAGGTCTACCGCCGCCCCATATAATTCATAGTGTGCCGTTTTATTGACTTTAGTCTTGGCCTTTTTGTTGACCGCAAGTAATAGGGCAATAATTGCCGAAATAACTGCCCCCAATGAAACCGCCAAACTGAGAGAAAAAAACATCAAAATTAGCCCAACCGCCATGATGGCTACCAACCATATATTGCCTGAAGGATCATCACGATTATAAATGTGCTCAAAACCTTTATAGCGATATAGTTTTATTCTCTTATAGTCACCTGTTTTGTATCTGTTAATTGAAGATTCACCTACAAGCATTTTGCCATAGCCAAGCCCCCCTCCTGGGTGCTCATACTCGAAAACAACAAATAGTGAACCGACTGAACTGTATTCCAGCTTTCCCTCTGTATTCCGGCAGCGAACGCCCCCTATCACCTTTGCCTGAAGGGACCACGCTAATATATTTTTTATAAATGATATTAATGTCAAATAAAAACCAAAAGAAAATATAGACAAGCCTACAAGGAAGGTAGCAACAAGCATTGGAACAGATGCACTAGCTACAGCATTATTAACACTATTGATTATCAGCTCGTATATCCATGACATTCTAATGTTCCCGAAAACTTATAAGAATAAAAAACCAAGTAGCGTAGACGCAGACCAATTGGACATTTTGAAGCTATGGGTAGGCATAGCACACAATGCCTACCCTACCTTAGTGCATTAAGCTCTAGTCAACTTTATTGTCAATTCTATACCAGCATCACTCCAAAGCCCTTGGGCCACAGTTTTTCTAGGGTAATCATCCAAGCTTCGCGCTAGAAAGTGAGCCATCGCGTTTATTCCCGCCTGCTATTTGTACTGAGAAATCCATAAGTCCATTGTGTCCAATATAGGCCATAACATGGGCAGTGCCATGTACTTGCAGTGTGTCTGACAGCGCAATGGGCCGCTGATGGCGAGAAAGGCTTTCCATGTAACTCTGCGTTGCACCACGAATATATTTTCCTCGCCACGCATCAGCAACGAGGTAAACG
>FXAI01000037.1 GCA_900177435.1 Alteromonadaceae bacterium Bs31 | reverse complement strand
AACCTGACACTGCATGCTACGCTCCTTTTTGGTGTGGCTGCGCCACATTACACCAAAAATCCGCTACGCACGCAGTGCAGGTTCTAGCGGCGTTAAATTACACCATGGAGTCGTGGCCATATCAAAACGCTAGCGTTCATTGATGAATCGGGAAATACGGACTTAGATACCTCTAAAATGGATGTGTCTAAGTATTTCATCGTGTGTGCAGTGATTATTGATGATAATCGATTTGATTCGTTAAAGCAGGAAGTTGAAGCTATTCGGAAAAAATACTTTCAAACAGGTGAAATAAAGTCGAGTAGTGTTAGGGATAGAGATGGTCATACCCGTCGTATAAAAATACTTGATAGTATATTAGAATTAGATTTCAAGTTTTACGCGGTAGCCGTAGAGAAAGATGCTTTAAAACGTGATGGCGGGTTCCAGTATAAGAGATCATTTTTAAAATTTATAAATGGCCTACTATATGGACAGCTGTTTGAAAATTATCCAAGTATAACGGTTTTCGCCGACGAGCATGGTGGGGATGAGTTCAAGCTAAGTTTTCAGAAATATATAGAAAAGAATCACAAGCCAGATCTGTTTTGGGACTCTGAGTTAAACATGGTCTCAAGTCACGATAATGTATTAGTTCAGTTAGCAGATTTTCTTGTTGGTACGCTCGCTAAAGTGTACGAAAGTAAGTCCAATCCGGCTCTGCTAGAAAGTTATAGGGCATTGTTAAAGTCCAAGGCATTAGATCTAAAAGAATGGCCAACTAGGCATCAAGCATATTTCGAACCTGACAAAACGAGCGAGGAGTACGATCGCTTCATCCATTCTCATGCTCTTTCTAAAGCTGAAATATTTATTGAAAAGTACCGTAAATTTAGTGACGAAGAAACCAAGCTCCAAGTATGTGTTTTAAGTCATCTAGTATTCAATAGTCGACTATCGTCCAATGATGACTATATCGCAACGAAAGGCTTGTTAAAGCATTTAGAAAGCTGTGGTTTCATTGGTGTTTCAGAGCAAGCAATTAGATCACAGATCGTAGCAAAGTTAAGGGATAAGGATGTGATAATAGCCAGCTGTAATCGGGGATACAAAATACCCAGTAGCTATTCAGATCTCTTTGACTTCGTGGAACGAGTAAATAGTTTAGTTCTTCCTCTATTGGAACGCCTTAACAAAGCTAGGAATAGCTACAATATTGCTAGTAAAGGTAATGTAGATTTGCTCAAAGGGCCTGAATATCCAGAGCTGGTTGAATTTCTACACATACTCAACAAATAATTTAACAAACCGCTCCAGTCTGACGGCTGGTACTACGCGCCTTTTGTGTTACTCGCTGGCGCTCAAACATTAACACAAAAGCCGCTCCGCACCAGCCCCAGCTGAGCGGGGCGTTATGAGGCTAGGGCAAAGTTAAGAGTTTTAACTTCCACTTTTGTAGTGGGGTGCTAGCTCGATAAGAGTTCTATCTTAGTTTGGTAGTTGTAGCCTTTGGCAACAACTAAGCACTTCGTAGTAAG
>FXAI01000027.1 GCA_900177435.1 Alteromonadaceae bacterium Bs31 | reverse complement strand
GTGGTGGGGTGCTAAATCGGTGGTAGTCCTATCGTAGTTAGGCAGTTGTAGCCTATGGCAACAACTAAGTACTTCGTAGAAAACGGGTGCAAGTTTTTCGCTCAATTAAATTGCAAAAAGCGCAAATTAATGGAGCTTTTTAAGGTTGTAGAATTGGCGGTAAGCTTTGTCCGTTCCTTTTAAGTGGTAGTCGGAAAGTAAGTTGCCGCAGGAAGTAAAGTTTACTTAAAAAGGGTGGTTTATGCGTTCTAAGCGGCTAACGAGTGCGGCTCATAACAAGGCGCTCAAACATCAGCCCAGCGAGCTGGGCTTGGACCTTCGTTACGGCGCTTCGCGCCTTCACTGCGGCCGTTTAGCGCGGCGTTATGAGGCTAGGGCGAATTAAGGTAATTTACTTCCACTTTTGTAGTGGGGTGCTAGCTCGGTAAGAGTTCTATCGTAGTTTGGTAGTTGTAGCCGCAGGCAACAACTAAGTACTTCGTAGAAAACGGGTGCAAGTTAGTCGCTCAATTAAATTGCAAAAAGCGCAAATTAATGGAGCTTGTTAAGGTTGTAGAATTGGCGGTAAGCGTTGTCCGTTCCTTTTAAGTGGTAGTCGGAAAGTAAGTTGCCACAGGAAGTAAAGTTTACTTAAAAAGGGTGGTTCATGCGTTCTATGAGGGTAACGAGTGTGGCTCATAACAAGGCGCTCAAACATCAGCCCAGCGAGCTGTGCTTGGACCTCCGTTACGGCGCTTCGCGCCTTCACTGCGGCCGTTTAGCGCGGCGTTAAATGTCACGACATATGAAAGATCTAAACTACTAACGGAAAAAATATGAAAAGGTTATTACTTATTGGCATTCTTGGGGTTTTTAGCAGCAATGTAATTGCAGGTGATGTCTGCGATAAGGCGTCTAAAGAGTTTGCGCAGGCTGTCGAGGTATATAAGAAGGAAGGTGGTACAGCTTTTATGAAGCGCGTCCTTAAAAATGGTCCGTTAGAAAATGACACGAGATCATTGAGCCAGGCGCAAGCGCTAGGACAAATCGAGCAATTCTTCGGCCCTATAGAAACAGCTTCGGTTTTAAGCACAAAAGCTCTCGGGTCGAAGTCGTGCTATATCATTGGCATCCTGGAGTACCAAAATGGGCCTGCTTTTGCAGTAGCAAATTACTATAGTGGCTCAAAAGGTGTTGGTGCTACATCAATGTTTTTCCAAACAGAACCAGAAAAAATATTGCCTAAACAGTTTCTTGTTCAGTAAAGCATTTAACAAGTTTGTCAACAGGACATTTTTTGCTACGCTCCGTTTTGCGGTGGCTTCGCCACTTTACCGCAAAACTCCACTACACAAAAAATGCCTGTTACAAAGGCGTTATATTTTATTATGAAGAAACTACTCACAATTCTCTTACTAGCTTTCGTCGTTGTTGTGATGACGGCTCAGGTTGATGATGATCTAAGCGAGGAATCTGCTGATCTAATTGGTCGTATTGATACTGAAAGCACGAGTGAGTCGTATCTTTATCTATACGGGATTTTTGCGAGTGAAGGGGACGATCCAGTAAAGGTCGGTAGAAAACTTTTAGAGGAAAACCGTAAATTAGACAACGATGACTCATATGAAGTTATTGAGTATCCAGATGAAAATAAAATATCGTTACCGACAGGAGAGGAATTTTGTAAGGCATGGGAAGAAGGCTGCTTGGAATATATCTTTTCTTCTCAGTACGATATTGATCGCTTGTTGAGTGAAAACAAGCTCTTACTTGCTCGGTCGAGTAGGTTCTTTGAATTTGTTGAATACGAAACGCTTTCAAAACCAACGATTCATGAGCTGTTCCCACCATATCAATACATTGCTTCTGCCGAACGAATAAAGATACTTGAAGCAATATCCGTTTATAGCAAAGGGGATGCTAAGGGGGCTCTTGAATCGCTTTCACTTCAATTTTCAAAACTAAGAAAATCAATGGCGTTGCAGGATAATCTCATAGGGAAATTAGTGCTCCTTATGAAACTATCTGAAGTAATCGATGTTATGAGCGTAATCTTGTCCAATTCTGAAGGCAAAGTAAAATTGATTCCTGATTTAACTAAATCCGAAAAAAGCTTCCACATGATTGCAGCAAGAGAATTTGGTATGTCTTATTACACTTTCAAGAATTTGGATAAGCATCCAGAGTTCTTTGAAATAGGGGGCGATTTTCCTGGCTGGATGACGCGAATTGTATATAAGCCGAATATGACGATAAATTCAGTAGCGCCAATATACTACAAACTAGAGCAATTGGCTCAGTTGCCATCGCCTGATTTTGCAAAACGAATTGAAGCTAGTAATAGCGACATACCCTCAACGTCGAAGTTAAGGAACTACGTTGGTAGCGTTTTAATTGCTATTTCTCCTGAATATACTGAATATGTAGCTAGGTTCTACGATTTTGACGCTAAGTTGGCGATTTTTAACCAAGTACACCACTTAAAGCTTAGTCTTGATGATATGAAAAACCCCTATTATGGGAAAGAGGTACCTGAAGACGTTAATGGAAATCTTTGCTTTAGTGGGCCATTAGAAGATAAAAGATCGCTACGGTGCCTGAGGGTCAAAATATAACAAACGCGTCAATTAGGACGCTCGCAAGCTCGCGCCTATTACGCGGGCGTTATGGCTCGGTAGGGATTTAAAACGGATTTGAAAGAATATGTCAGCGCCTGCTACGGGAATCCGTCTTCAACCAGGTCGTTGTAACGGGCAAGTCCAATGACGGCGGCATTGATGGTCACGGCGTATTAAAACTGAACCCTCTAGTCAGTTTTAACGTTATTTTCCAGTGCAAGCGCTATTATGTACGGGTTCTCCATCTATAAAATCAATTGCCGTTTCTAAAATTTCGTGTTGATTCAATACATGCTGTAAAGCTTTTTCTATCTTTTCTCCATCGAGGTCACCTGCCAGTCGCAGCGCAGCATAAACGTGAAAGGCTGAAGTGTGCGGCTGTGTACTGGCTATATATAAAAGGCTTTTTTGACCTTCAGTTAACGGAAATATTGCTTTAATATTTTTCGAAGTGACTGATTTTTTTAAAATTAACCGTTTTCTTGAAGAAATATTTGAAAAACGACTCGTCATTTTGCTTCCTTTAGGATCCCCATTCCGGCTCTCATAGGCTGGTTCTATCTGTGCTCCGGAGACAGACGTGATCGACCAATATTCAAATTGGCAAACCGAACCAAAATAATTTGAATTTGCTAACCCCAAATAATTAACTTAACATAGCAGAAATCCAGGTGATCAATAGATACAGCCACCCCTCATTCTACATGACCCCTAATATGAAGTTAACTATAAAAATATGTTTTTATACCTGTGTTAGCATCTTGACTATCCTGATTTTAATTTTAATTTTTTATAAACCGAGTCGGATTTTTTTCCCAATGCTGACCGGGGTGAGCTGTCCGCTCAGCAATATCTGTATTGATGACCTTGCACGCATCGAAGAAGCTGATCAACTATCCCAAACGTCCATTTTGTTTGTACAAAAAAAACTGGGGGCATTTTCCTATACACCCAAATTTATATACTGCGCCAGCGAGGCATGCTTCAATTCTTTTGGTTTCAGCCAATCAAAGGCTGAAACTTTTGGAACTATTATCTCAATCATCGGCCCTAAAGGCTGGAAAGGCCATATCGTCAGGCACGAACTCATCCATCAATGGCAAGCCGATCAATTTGGCAACTATGGATTTACAAAAATACCGCGATGGCTACTTGAGGGAATGGCCTATGATCTTAGCGATGACCCAAGACCCGTTCTCAAAGAACCCTGGCAACAATATAGGCAAGAGTTCAGAGATTGGCACAAGGTGCATCAAGACAAAAACCTCATTGAGGCAATCAGCGAAGAACTCAAATAGACTGCTCCTTAAACGGCAAAGCCATACAGTGTTAATTAACAAGCCGCCTACCGAGGCGAATAAAAAATCGGGTTAATACACTAGCATCAAAGCGATTACTAGGACAGGCACTGCTAAAAAAAGCATCTATAGGACAGGCACGGCCAAAAAAGAACTCAGATCTCCCCAGACCTTAAGCGCCTGATTTCTCCCGCCAACAAATGACTCTATTGAGTACCGACAAACAGCTGCTCGCTAGGACAGGCACAGCTGCTCGCTCGTACGTTAAAAAAGTTTTCGGGTATGGGTTTAATAGGTATGTGTTCTCGATATTGATGTCGTGCAAATCAACGGGAAAGTACGAACTAGGTACGGTTATTTCGGAGGGTGAGTTAAATATTCAATTAAATCCTTAGGTATCAAGAGCTTACTAATAGCGCATATTTCGGCAATATGTCACTTTGTTCGCACTTTTTGAAAATGTAAGGCTTATGATTTTTCTGAGGCCTTGACGCTTAGGGGGTTTGCGGATAATTTGGGGTTATTATTAATCTGGAATATGTGAACAGGCAATATCGTATCTTGTTCGCAGATTCAAATGTTATGAGTACATCAGTATGAAACTATTTTCAATGCTTGTCGCCTTTTGGATTATGGCTATAGCTAGCTCAGTGGGGGCTGCAACGGTAGTGCAGAAAAACTGGGAATTAGATCAGTTAAAGAGTTTAAATGTAGGCATTAAAGTTTCTGTCAAAGTTGTTGATTACCTATGTGATGGCCAACCAGAGATAACAATAAATATTCCTGAGATTTTCAATAAACGAGAATACAAGGCATCGGGTTTTACAATTTATAAAGATAGTAACCTTTTTGTTTCATCAAACTTAGTAGCAGGAAAAGTCGACGAAAGAAATCGTGAGGCATTCTTTTGCCTAGGTTTGGAGTTATTACCTTTGACTCAAGTTGAGATACACTACGGGGTAGGTGAACATATAACAGATACTGTAATATTAAAAAATCTGGGTGCTTATGCAGGCCAACCAAACTCATAACAAACCGCTGCACACCGACACATACTGCTACGCTCGTTTTTGTGTGTCGCTGCGCGCCACTTTACACAAAAACGCTCTCCGCAGTATGTGCGGGTGAGCGGGGCGTTATGCGTAAACTATGATCGAAGAAATTATTAATAAAATTACAAATAGTCCAAATCTTCAGGCAAGTGATGGAGATAATTTGTTAGGTATGGATTACGACGTGTTTCACTGCTTTGAATCGAATAGCGTTTTCGAAGTTCAGGAAATCGCCCAGGCTAACAACAATGAATGTATGTTCGATATTAAGCTTTCTGTATCTAACACAACCAGAGAACTACACGAATTAGTGCATGCAATAAACGTATCATGGGATTTTTTGCAATATAGTTATTTCGAAGCTTCGTCATTGGTAGTATCCCCCAAAAGCGCGGTTCTTAGGTTCGTCACAGTAATTGGTGAAAATCAATTTTACGTTACCGGAAAAATTATAGTATCGGGTTCTGTCTATGAGAAGCTCGCAAAAAGCGCATAACAAATTGCTGCACGCTGACACATACTGCTACGCTCGTTTTTGTGTCTGTCGCTGCGCTCCATTTTCACACAAAAACGCTCTCTGGACCTGCACCACTTAGACGGACAGTAATTCACTGTCAGACTAAAGGGGTGCCCCATGGGACTCACCAGGAAAAAGCACTACGAAAGCTACACGTTAGCATTTAAAGTAAAAGCGGTAAAAGAAAGTAACAAGAAGGGCGTTATGGCCATTGATGTCGCGGCGGCTCTAGGTATCCACCCCGTGATGCTGTATCGGTGGCGCCAAGAATTTAAGGAAGGGCGACTTTCCGAGAACAAACACATGAAAATACCGATACCCGCGCCAAAGAAGTCCAGGAAAGAATCAGACAGCCTTAAAGTGGCCATT
>FXAI01000029.1 GCA_900177435.1 Alteromonadaceae bacterium Bs31 | reverse complement strand
GTTTCTATTTTGGTACCAGTTTTCGGGGTTGGTAGAGGCATGTGGCACCCACATAACCATAGGGTCAACCAGACAGCCAAAAGCTACGCTTTTGGATCCCTCCGCTTCGCTCCGGCTGACTGGTTACCCTGGCGTTATGAGGTTAGGGCGAATTAAGGTATTTTTACTTCCACTTTTGTAGTGGGGTGCTAGCTCGATAAGAGTTCTATCTTAGTTTGGTAGTTGTAGCCTTTGGCAACAACTAAGCACTTCGTAGTAAGCGGGTGCAAGTTAGTCGCTCAATTAAATTGCAAAAAGCGCAAATTAATGGAGCTTGTTACGGTAGTGGAATTGACTGTAGGAGTTGTTCGTTCCTTTTAAGTGGTAGTCGGACAGTGTGTTGCCACAGGAAGTCCAGGTTAGTTAAAAAGGTTGGTTCATGCGTTCTAAGAGGTTAACGAGTGTGGCTCATAACAAGGCGCTCAAACATCAGCCCAGCGAGCTGGGCTTGGACCTTCGTTACGGCGCTTTGCGCCTTCACTGCGGCCGTTTAGCGCGGCGTTATGAGGCTAGGGCGAATTAAGGTATTTTTACTTCCACTTTTGTAGCGGGGTGCTAGCTCGGTAAGAGTGCTATCGTAGTTTGGGAGTTGTAGCCGTAGGCAACAACTAAGTACTTCGTAGAAAACGGGTGCAAGTTAGTCGCTCAATTAAATTGCAGAAAGCGCAAATTAATTGAGCTTGTTGCGGTTGTAGAATTGGCGGTAGGCTTTGTTCGTTCCTTTTAAGTGGTAGTCGGAACGTCAGTTGCCACAGGAAGTAAGGTTTACATAAGAAGTGTGGTTCATGCGTTCTATGAGGGTAACGAGTGTGGCTCATAACAAGTTTGTCAACGTTCGCCAGCAAGCTGGCTGGACCTCCAAAAGCTTCGCTTTTTCCGGCCCGTTACAAAAGCGTTAGGCGCCCTTGTGGATAGAGAGTGATTAAACATATAAGAAAATATAGGGATTGGACAAAGAGAAACCAGAGGTTTAAACACTTAAGCCTTATTTTTGTGGTCAATCGATACGAGAAAAGAGTGAATATCATATTTTCTCTTATGTTTGCCGTCGTATTTTATTCAGGGCATTCATTCATTTTGGCAGCATGGCTTGGATTGGTCTTGGTTCCAGTGGTATTTTTGTCATACTTTTATAGTGCTTATTCTCTGTATGAATACGCTAAGAAGAAATTTCAGTCTCTATTTGATGTGGCTCCGAGCAGAGAGGATCGGTTTTTTATAATTGTGGTTCTTCTATCTACAGCTATTTTATTGAATTTCGTATACTTTTCGTTATTGGGGTGCCTTTTGGGAAAAACCTTTAATTCATAGCATCATGGCTATTGCATATATTGGTATAGTCCTTCGTTTGTGGGGTATGTCTAATTATCGAGGTCAAAATGCCTAACAATTTGCTGCACCTGACACATACTGCTACGTTCGTTTTGTGTCTGTCGCTGCGCTCCATTATCACACAAAACGCTCTCCGCAGTATGTGCCGGTGAGCAAGGCGTTATGTGAAAAATGTGGCTCAATATGAAATTTGAAGATTTAAATCTACACGATGCTACAATAAATTCGGTTTCGTACTTATGGGAAGGTAAGACTCTGACAGTAAATGGGGAATGTTTCAGTAAAGAAAAAGGTAAGTCTGTTGGTTTCGCTCTAATTTTTAATGCTGTAACTTGTGTTTCACTTCCACATCAAGAGGAATGGGGGCCGTCATCCAGTATAAACGGTACAAAATTTTCGGCCCCAACAAAATACAGTATTGAAATACAATCCGGCGATGTAATTGCCATCGAAGCTGAGGGTTTTAAATATAGTGCGTAAATCACATAACAAATTGCTCCTGCTGACATTTTTTCCGTTGCTTCTTTTGTGCGTGATCGCACAAAAGCATCCACTCCAAAAATGCAGCAGAGCAAGGCGTTATGCGTGTTTTAATTTTTACTAAAAATTATTTAATTAAATCTGTAGTAATACGCTAGGGCAGGGTTTATTCAATTCTAGTTTACCCTCGCCGTGAAGTTCGTCGCTTTAGTTTGGCATCTCAACAGTAACGCACCGCAAAATTGCTGCGCTATTTTGGGATGCAGAGTTCGGTGCTTGAGTCTGGCTCGTACCGTTCGTTCCTTTGGCTTGGTGGCTATATTTTGTTCTATCTCAAGTGGCTGCTGTTCACTGTTTACAAAATCGCCAGTTTGGGGCAGTGTAGAGGTTTGTATTTTGGTACCAGTTTCGGGGTTGGTAGAGGCATGTGGCACCCACATAACCATAGGGTCAACCAGACAGCCAAAAGCTACGCTTTTGGTTCCCTCCGCTTCGCTCCGGCTGACTGGTTACCCTGGCGTTATGAGGCTTTAGATTTTCACTAAAGAATATTTAATTAAATCTGTAGTAATACGCTAGGGCGGGGTTTATTCAATTCTAGTTTCCCCTCGCCATGAAGTTCGTAGTTCTAATTTGGCATCTCAACAGTAACGCACCGCAAAATTGCTGCGCTATTTTGGGATGCAGAGTTCGGTGCTTGAGTCTGGGGCGTACCGTTCGTTCCTTTGGTTGGGTGGCTATTTTTTGTTCTGTCTCAAGTGGCTGCTTTTCACTGTTTACAAAATCGCCAGTTTGGGGCAGTGTAGAGGTTTCTATTTTGGTACCAGTTTTCGGGGTTGGTAGAGGCATGTGGCACCCACATAACCATAGGGTCAACCAGACAGCCAAAAGCTACGCTTTTGGTTCCCTCCGCTTCGCTCCGGCTGACTGGTTACCCTGGCGTTATGAGGCTAGGGCGAATTAAAGTATTTTTTAATTCCACTTTTGTAGTGGGTGCTAATTCGGTAAGAGTACTATTGTGGTGTGAGAGTTGTAGCCGAATGCAACAACTAAGCACTTCGTAGAAAACGGGCGCAAGTTAGTCGCTCAATTAAATTGCAAAAAACGCAAATTAATTGAGCTTGTTACGGTTGTAGAATTGGCGGTAAGCGTTTTTCGTTCCTTTTAAGTGGTAGCCGGGAAGTGTGTTGCCACAGGAAGTACAACTTACTTAAAAAGGGTGGTTCATGCGTTCTATGAGGGTAACGAGTGAGGCTCATAACAAGGCGCTCAAACATCAGCCCAGCGAGCTGGGCTAGGACCTTCGTTACGGCGCTTCGCGCCTTCACTGCGGCCGTTTAGCGCGGCGTTAAAAATATCAAATAAGGAATAACATGAAGATCGTTTTATTTTTTGTATTTCTCGTGATGTTAGGGAGTACAGCGTATGCTGCGATTCCAGTTACGGGTACCGTTAGCCGCATCTATCCTTCAGGTTCAAGCGATAGGGTTAATTTTAAACTAAGAACCTCCGATTGTAGTGGTAACCCGTACTTTTCGTTTCAGATAGATACTGATATAGGTAAGGCTAATTTCGCTCTGTTATTAGCTGCAGCCACTACGAAATCAGAAGTAATAGTGGCTGTAAATACATGCCCTAAGGACGGTGAAAACGGTCATGTTGAATATATCTACCAAGATTATCCTGCCAGTTAGAATTTTAACAATCAGCTCAAACCGACCTCCACTACATTGGTCATTTTGTGCTCATTCGCTACGCTTGCACAAAACAATCAACTCCGTTTCGGCGGCTTAGCTGGGCGTTATGCGTGTTTTAATTTTCACAAAAGAATATTTAATTAAATCTGTAGTAATACGCTCGGGCGGGGTTTATTTAATTCTAGTTTCCCCTCGCCATGAAGTTCGTAGTTCTAATTTGGCATCTCAACAGTAACGCACCGCAAAATTGCTGCGCTATTTTGGGATGCAGAGTTCGGTGCTTGAGTCTGGGGCGTACCGTTCGTT
>FXAI01000030.1 GCA_900177435.1 Alteromonadaceae bacterium Bs31 | reverse complement strand
AGCCTTAAGGAACGAACAAACCCAACTACAAGCAACCACCGCTTTCGGCATCCCAAAACGGCTCGACGTTTTGCGGTGCGATGCTGTTGAGTTGCATATTTAGAATATATAACCTAACAGCTGGCACCTACTTTGTTGTTTTGTACCACTTACCTTAAGCAACTACGCTGCCCGATAAATATTTAATTCTTGATGCAACTAAGGGCGCATAACGCCAAGCTCACCTGCAGTTTTTGCGGAGAGCAATTGTGTAAAATGGAGCACCGCGACATACACAATTGAGCGTAGCAAAATATGTCAGGTGCAGCTTTTTGTTAGGCTTGACCTGTATAAAATCTATATTCAGACCAGCTAGCATCTTCACACTCCCCAATGAACAGATCATACTTTTTATTAATCCTATCCAAGCCTTTTCTTAGGGTGCGAGGGCATACGGTGTACATTACCCACTGAAGTTTTGAATCAAACTCTATTTTGGCGACATAAACAGAGTGCACGCTTAAATCATCATTTGTATTTAATTCACTCTCAATATCGACACCGGATGACAGATCAGAATCTAATTGCACAAGAATACAAAACTTATATTCTAATTTTGGTATTGAATCCAAATCCAAATCACGAAAAGTAATGAGCTCTCCAGTTTTTTCGTGCCGCCGTGAACTCCATTTACCCCCAAGATGTATCTTAGTCGGGCGGTTAAATTTTATACGAAAGTATGCGCGCATATCAGCAAGCCTACTTTTAACTGGATGAGTAACCAAAACTACACTAACCGAAATTAAGAATATTACTAAAACTATAAATACCACACTGTTCATGAAATCGAGCCTAACGCCAAGCTCACCTGCAGTTTTTGCGGAGAGCAATTGTGTAAAATGGAGCTACGCGACATACACAATTGAGCGTAGCAAAAAATGTCAGGTGCAGCTTTTTGTTAGGCCTAGTACTTTTTACACTCATGACTTGGTTCCGAAGCAATATGATCTGGCACCCAAGGTGCACTGTTGTTTAATTCAGTGTAGCTGCAGACTTTCACATAATCACGATGGATAAACACTGACTCGATTAGGAGGCCACCACACCGAGGCGAAAAATCAATTTCTAATGACTCCCCTTTTGTACTAGTGATCCGTAATTCAATAGGTGGGTTTGCTCCGCACTGTCCTCGCGTAGAGGCAATGCCCTCATGTAACTCTACCTTTGCTTGTGTGTTACTAAGAAATTCACACGAACGACGATTCAAATCGTATCCATCTGGAATTTCATTCATATCCATATGAGCCCAGTTTACAAATACGGATTTAATCTTCATTTCCTGCGACGATGAATCACACAAAATGGCAATAGTCTCATTCACTTCATCGCCGAATGATTCGACTGACCATAAAAGGCTTAAAGTTAAAACTAGAAGTGTGAGTTTCATATTTTTAGCCTAACGCCGCTAGAAGCAGCCGTAGTGTAGGTGTTTAAATTTATGCCAGCGTAGCGCCCTGCATAAATTTAAACACCGGAACGAAGGTCTGCTTGCTAGCTTGGTTAGTTTTTCTTGCTATCTCGTGCCTTGATACCTTCTAGCTTTTTCTTTGGAAGACAAGAATAGAGTTCTTCTACGCTCTTAGGGTGGGTTATCATTTGATCACAGATGAGATTCACCAGACTAAAAAGCTGCACAGCGATATCTTTGTTATCGTTTAAGTCTATCTCTCCTGGATGAACCGATTCATTCCCCACGACACGAACAACGTCCAGAGCCTGCTGAACCATCGGGTTTAGCCCTTTCTGAACCAAACTAGCGATATCTTTATCTATGTTTTTTCCGCCCTCACCAAGCTCTTTACACAAGTGCTGAATGCCCAGTCTAAGTAAAGCTGCTGCACCTTTCGGTGATTTTTCAACAATATCACGGGCCTCATTAAACAGCTGCTTAACAACTGGTGGCATATCTCCATTCGGAAGAACCATAAGCTTATCGCTAGGATATACCATTTTGTCATGAATCCAGACAGTCAATTCTTTGCAGTTATAGCACGACGAAATAAAGCAATTATTCACCTTTGGAGGATTATACGAGCTCTCTTCTGATTTTTTGAAAAAAGGCGCACCAGTGAGAATTCTGTTGTACTCAAGCACAAGATCCTTTTTCACATTCTGAGGAATTTCCTTCGAATTGGTAATTCTTTCGATTAATTCTTCATCAGGAAGTGAAGGTGTACGACGCTTCTCCCCAATCAGAGTTACAAAAACCGCGTACCAATTCTGGGTAGTTAATGCAGAGCAATGAGGACAATTAAATGCCGTTTTGTAAATAGTTGGAGTTTCTACTTTCATCGTGCTCCTCTAAAACTAACGCCGCTATAAATTGCGGCTTTGGAGTTGATTGTTTTGTGGTAGCGTAGCGTTAAGCCACAAAAAAAGCGACGGAAAAGCCGTCAATTTGATAGCTTTGTTATGAGCCTCACTCGTTACCCACTTAGAACGCATGAACCACCTTTGTTTAAGTAAACTCGATTTCCTGTGGCAACACCCTCTCCGACCGCCACTTAAAAGGAACGAACAAAGCTTACCGCCGATTCGGCTACCACAACAAGCTCAATTAATTTGCGTTTTTTGCAATTTAATTGAGCGACCAACTTACGCTCGTTTAACACGAAGCACTTAGTTGTTGCCAGAGGCTACAACTACCAAACTACGATAGAACTCTTACCAAGTTAGCACCCCACTACAAAAGTGGAAGTAAAAATACCTTAATTCGCCCTAGCCTCATAACGCCAGGGTAACCAGTCAGCCGGAGCGAAGCGGAGGGA
>FXAI01000034.1 GCA_900177435.1 Alteromonadaceae bacterium Bs31 | reverse complement strand
CTAGCCTCATAACGCCAGGGTAACCAGTCAGCCGGAGCGAAGCGGAGGGAACCAAAAGCGTAGCTTTTGGCTGTCTGGTTGACCCTATGGTTATGCATTTATTACTTAATCGTAATGGCTGTTACAACACAGCGATCTGGATTGTTACCCTCTATGTCGTAGTATTGGTCATTAATATTTAGATATACCTCTACAACTGATCCCCCCATTTTTGCTGCTATTAATGCAGAAATAAGATGATCATCCTTTTTTCTAATGCCAGCATATACAGAGCTGCAACCTTCTCTTGTAAACCCTCCTTCAATTGCAAACTGTGCAATGTTCGGATGAGATGTAAATTCTTCGCCAGCCATTCCCACCCACATGACTTTACCTGTTCCGTGACCTGCATGTGCCACGAGGCTAAATAGAGACAAAACCGCTACAGTTAAATATTGATTCATTCTCAACCCTTGGTTTATTAGTGATGCATAACGCCGCAAACAGCTGCGGCTTTGTAGTGGATTGTTTTGTGGTAGCGTAGCGATAAACCACAAAACAAGTAACGAAAAAGACGTCAGCTGATTTGCTTTGTTACGTATTGCTTGCACGCTCTCTTAATTTACGAAGACCCTTTAACACTTGGTCTCTATTTTTTCTAGATTTTATCCACGCTGGCAACCTGGATAGTGCGCTTTGATTACTCCATCCATGATCTTCGTTTTTCTCTCTTGAACGCAATTCAGCAACTATATACGACTCCAAAATTGCAATATGATTCTCATTATACGCGAATAAGAAATTCTTTCCGCATGGGATCTGAAGCCAAAGTGGTAGTTCGAAGTGGTTATCTTTGCCTATATAATTTGGCATTGGGCTATGACTACCACCAGCCCACCTATCTCGGTATGTGCATTTACTACAAACAAGACTTCGCGGTGAAAACATACTAATTTTTTCGGGATCGTCGACCGAAATCACAGCCTTTCCCGAACACTTTGGACATTCGACATAAGTCGGATGAGTTAAGCTCTCCGGTCTCTCGAAATTATCTTGATGGCTTCGATTCATATTGTGATTACGTAACGCCGCGGTAAGTTGCGGCTTTGTAGTTGATTGTGTTGCGCTAGCGTAGCTAAAAGCGCATAAGCAAGCGACGTAAAAGCCGTCAATCTTGACCGCTTTGTTAGCACTGATTGCTCCACAGTTGTTTACACTTGAAACCAAGCCGACAAAGCTCCTTGTTTACCGAGCCTGATTCTTCGACACTTTCTGTCGAAAAGCGAGACTCTTCGTTTTTAAGCGCTTTATCAATGATAGTTTTTGAGTCTCGCATGTTTAGGCCCGATTTAGCTTTAACGAGCTTTGTGGCCGCTACTTTGTTAGCGCCGTCTTGCCAACCATAAACGGAAATCTGGCTGGTTAATTCACCGTATGGGTCACCACAAGACTCAAATGCTTTTACATATTGCTCCGTAGGATATGCTGAGCCTGTTTCGAAGACAGCCCCTGTTTGCTTACAGACAAGGACTGGACCAGCACCTACGCTCATATCTCTAAAATCGCGAGACTTTATATATTCGTTATTCTGGTAATAAAAGGCATAGCAAGTGGCAAACTCTTGAGTGGACTCTTCCATCAACGAGAAACCTTTCAGCTTTTCGAGTACCTGTCGGTTAACGATTTCCTTTGCTTCAATTTTGTTCATGACTGATGAGTGCTAACGCCGTTATAACCTGCATTGCATGCGGGAGCGGAGTTTTGGGGTACAGTTGGCGAAGCCAACCCCAAAACGGAGCGTAGCATGCAATGTCAG
>FXAI01000031.1 GCA_900177435.1 Alteromonadaceae bacterium Bs31 | reverse complement strand
CTGCAGTACCATCGGCGCTGAAAGGCTTAGCTTCCGGGTTCGGAATGTAACCGGGCGTTTCCCTAACGCAATGACCACCGAAACACTATGAAATTTAGAACAACCGGTGTATTCACAGCTGTTCGTTATTTCAGAACTAACACAGTGGACGCGAGCAACTGAGGACAAGCCCTCGGCCTATTAGTACCAGTCAGCTCCACCCGTTACCGGGCTTCCACATCTGGCCTATCAACCCAGTCGTCTACTGGGAGCCTTAACCCTTCAAGAGGGTGGGAATACTCATCTCGAAGCAGGCTTCCCGCTTAGATGCTTTCAGCGGTTATCCTTTCCGAACGTAGCCAACCAGCCATGCCCTTGGCAGGACAACTGGCACACCAGAGGTTCGTCCGTCCCGGTCCTCTCGTACTAGGGACAGCCCTTCTCAATATTCCTGCGCGCGCAGCGGATAGGGACCGAACTGTCTCACGACGTTCTAAACCCAGCTCGCGTACCGCTTTAATGGGCGAACAGCCCAACCCTTGGGACCGACTCCAGCCCCAGGATGCGACGAGCCGACATCGAGGTGCCAAACCATCCCGTCGATATGGACTCTTGGGGAAGATCAGCCTGTTATCCCCGGGGTACCTTTTATCCGTTGAGCGACAGCGCTTCCACAAGCCACTGCCGGATCACTAGTCCCGACTTTCGTCCCTGCTCGACCCGTCGGTCTCACAGTCAAGCTCCCTTGTGCACTTACACTCAACACCTGATTGCCAACCAGGCTGAGGGAACCTTTGGGCGCCTCCGTTACTCTTTAGGAGGCAACCGCCCCAGTTAAACTACCCATCAGACACTGTCCCTGATCCGGATCACGGACCCAGGTTAGACATCCAGCACGACCAGAGTGGTATTTCAACGACGACTCCACAACCACTGGCGTGGCCGCTTCAAAGTCTCCCACCTATCCTACACAAGCCGAACCGAACACCAATATCAAACTATAGTAAAGGTCCCGGGGTCTTTCCGTCCTGCTGCGCGAAACGAGCATCTTTACTCGTAGTGCAATTTCACCGGGCCTATGGTTGAGACAGTCGAGAAGTCGTTACGCCATTCGTGCAGGTCGGAACTTACCCGACAAGGAATTTCGCTACCTTAGGATGGTTATAGTTACCACCGCCGTTTACTGGCGCTTAAGTTCTCAGCTTCGCCACCCCGAAAGGCAGCTAACCGGTCCCCTTAACGTTCCAGCACCGGGCAGGCGTCAGTCCGTATACATCGCCTTACGGCTTCGCACGGACCTGTGTTTTTAGTAAACAGTCGCTTCTCGCTGGTCTCTGCGGCCACCCCCAGCTCAAGCAGCAAGTGCTATCACCAGTGATGGCCCCCCTTCTCCCGAAGTTACGGGGGCATTTTGCCGAGTTCCTTAACCATAGTTCACCCGAACGCCTCGGTATTCTCTACCTGACCACCTGAGTCGGTTTAGGGTACGGGCCGCCATGAAACTCGCTAGAGGCTTTTCTCGACAGCATAGGATCATCCACTTCACCACAATCGGCTCGGCATCAGGTCTCACCCTTAATGTGTGACGGATTTACCTACCACACGGGCTACACCCTTACCCCGGGACAACCACCGCCCGGGCTGGACTACCTTCCTGCGTCACCCCATCGCTTACCTACTACAAGTCTGGTTCATCGGCTCCACCACTACCCTCAACTCCGAAGAGATCGGGCCGGCTTCACGGACTTAGCATCGCCTGATTCAGTACTGGGCGTTTCAAAGCGGGTACCGGAATATCAACCGGTTGTCCATCGACTACGCCTGTCGGCCTCGCCTTAGGTCCCGACTTACCCTGGGCAGATCAGCTTGACCCAGGAACCCTTAGTCAATCGGCGCACACGTTTCTCACGTGTGTATCGCTACTCATGCCTGCATTCTCACTCGTGAACCGTCCACAACTCGCTTCCGCGGCTGCTTCACCCGGCACACGACGCTCCCCTACCCATCCATACGGGCGTTGGCCCTATGTGTATGAATGACACGACTTCGGCGGTACGCTTGAGCCCCGCTACATTGTCGGCGCGGAATCACTTGACCAGTGAGCTATTACGCACTCTTTCAAGGGTGGCTGCTTCTAAGCCAACCTCCTGGTTGTCTCTGCGACTCCACATCCTTTCCCACTTAGCGTACGCTTAGGGGCCTTAGTCGATGCTCTGGGCTGTTTCCCTCTCGACCATGGAGCTTATCCCCCACAGTCTCACTGCCGTGCTCTCACTTACCGGCATTCGGAGTTTGGCTAAGGTCAGTAACCCGGTAGGGCCCATCGCCTATCCAGTGCTCTACCTCCGGCAAGAAACACACGACGCTGCACCTAAATGCATTTCGGGGAGAACCAGCTATCACGGAGTTTGATTGGCCTTTCACCCCTAACCACAGGTCATCCCCCAGGTTTTCAACCCTGGTGGGTTCGGTCCTCCACGAAGTCTTACCTCCGCTTCAACCTGCCCATGGCTAGATCACTCCGCTTCGGGTCTAGAGCGTGCAACTCAATCGCCCTATTCGGACTCGCTTTCGCTACGGCTTCCCCACACGGGTTAACCTCGCTACACACCGCTAACTCGCAGGCTCATTCTTCAAAAGGCACGCAGTCACGACTG
>FXAI01000033.1 GCA_900177435.1 Alteromonadaceae bacterium Bs31 | reverse complement strand
CAAATTGACGGCTTTTCCGTCGCTTGTTTTGTGGCTTAACGCTACGCTACCACAAATCAATCAACTCCAAAGCCGCAATTTATAGCGGCGTTAGGCAAACATCAAGATTGGAGAATACATGGGACAACATATTGGAAGCTGTAGTTGTGGTGACGTTGAATTTTGCTTTGAAAATGATCCGATAAATACTGTTTTCTGTTACTGCAAGGAGTGTCAAGCCCTTACAGGCTCAGATAAATGGTTCGGAATTTGGGTGCCAAAAGATAATTTCGAATTTACCAAAGGCACACCGTCAACGTATTCGCGAACTGGAAATTCAGGGAAGGAAGTGAATTACCAGTTCTGTGAGAACTGCAGCACTGTAATATGCGCAGAAATAACCGCGGGTAATTTTTACTCAGTTTCAGCAACTTCAATAAAAAATAATAAATTCAATCCAAAAATGTCAATCTACACATCTTCCGCATCATCTTGGGCAACATTTCCTGATAATGTGCCCAAATTCGACATTTTGCCGCCGGGAATGGGAGGCTAAATGCCTAACAAATTGCTCCTGCTGACATTTTTTCCGTTGCGCCTTTTGTGCTTAATAGCACAAAAGCCTCCACTCCAAAAATGCAGCAGAGCAAGGCGTTATGTGCCACTGGTAGAATGATACGATGTATAAACAAACTGTAAATTTTTGGGTTTGTGGGGATCTTGAAAAAATATCCTTACTTTTAGGTGCGGAACCAACTGGTACTCGTATAAAACAGCCTTATGACTATTGGGATTACACTATAGAAAGCGATGAGTGTGGTGATAGTATCAATGAAATGATTTCGTTCCTAAATGATATTGGCGAAAAGATTCTTTCTCTAAATGGTAATTTTGAATTTGGTCTTACGGTAGTTATTGAATCAGATATGGATACAGGTGAGGTTTTCCATATGCTGGAGCCTGAAGAAATGGCTTTTCTAAGCAAGTATGGTATTGCTGTGGCCTTTAGTACGATTTCACTTAATGAAAATAGATCAAGCACATAACAATTTTGTCCAGTTGACGTTTTGGTCTACGTTCCGCTTTGGGGTGGCTTCGCCACTATACCCCAAAGCTCCACTTCAACCAAAACGCAACTGACAAAGGGCGTTATGTGAGTTATAAATGAGAGCAATGAGTAGGGTATTTGTTTCGACTTTAGTACTATTTATAGGCTATCAATGCTACGCAAAAAGACCTCTGCCGGCTGATGTAAGACCATTAATTTATAAAGGTGTAATGTATACGGCACCTCATTGGGCTTCAGAAAATAACTCTAAACGCAATGGTGGTTATGTTCTTGCAACCGAAGTTGAAACAGGAAATCAGATGTGGAGAAAAAGAGTTTATAGCACTTGGTATAATCCATTTCTTGAAGAAGATGTGCAAGACGTATTTATAGTTTCAATCGAGTTAGCTGGGGAGGGCGACTCTCTTATTATTACCAATGAAAAAGGTAATGAATATCGCTTAAAACTGAAATCATTAAAGGTTAAAAAGATCAAAAGTGGCACATAACAAACCGTTCAACAGCGACACCCAACCTCCGCTTCGTTTCGCGCATGGCTATCGCCATTTTATGCGCTCCACTACGCTCACGGTCGGGCGCGCGTTAACGGGGCGTTATGCGCCCTTAGAAGCATCAAGAATTAAATATTTACCTGGCAGCGTAGTTGCCTAAGGTAAGTGGCACAAAACATCAGAGTAGGTGCCAGCTGTTAGGTAATATATTCTTAATACGCAACTCAACAGCATCGCACCGCAAAACGTCGAGCCGTTTTTGGATGCCTAAAGCGGTGGTCGCTTGTAGTTGGGTTTGTTCGTTCCGTAAGGCTATTGCGTGTTAGCAGTAATCTTTAAAGTTGGTTAAGTAAGGTGAGTTTAAGAGTGTCGCATAACCAAGTT
>FXAI01000035.1 GCA_900177435.1 Alteromonadaceae bacterium Bs31 | reverse complement strand
TGAATAAACCCCGCCCTAGCGTATTACTACAGATTTAATTAAATATTCTTTAGTGAAAAATAAAACACGCATAACGCCTTGCTCATTTGCACAGCGGTTGTAGTGAGTTTTTGTGCAACAATGAGCGCAGCGAATGCACAAAAAGGCGCGTAGACCGCTGCGTCAAATGGAGCAACTTGTTAGGTGCAGACCAATTTAGCAATTTCATTAACTCCAGAATCTAAACACTTTAACTCTTGAATAAAATTATCTAAAAGCACCGGCTCAGTAGTTAAATACATTTTACACTCACTCGCTTCCAGACGTCCTTTGAACTCGAAGAATTCAGACTGCTGAAAGGTTGATATATGAAGAGTGCTTGGTTTAGGAAAATGTAAACGAGCAGAGAACGCACCATTTGCGTACTCCTGACCAAAGGAACCTAAATTCAAGTCCTTTAAGCCCCCATATAAGTGGCCACGAAATATATCTAAACTTTTGACTATTTCTGCTAAATCACTTACTGCAGAATACACCCTATTACTAAAGGTGGAATGACCATTGCAAACGATGATTTCGTATTCAACAACATCATCGTCATTCCATATTTTCTTTATTGTAATTTCAGGGTTCATACTTCATTGCCACCTTGCCAAGCTCACCTGCAAATATTGCGGAGAGGTTGTTTTGCGCTAGCGTAGCGGACAGCGCGAAATCAAGCACCGGAATGGAGGTCTGCTTGATAGTTTGGTTAGGTGAATTACTCTCCATACATTTCCACCCAAAACAACATAGTTTTATATTTTTCAAGTAGCTTGTCATCACCAATATCCGGGATTAATTCTGTTATAAAATGTTGTACCTTATCTTTACCAAACTTAACGCAAAAATACCACGGTAACTCCTCTACTGAAACTTCCCATTGCCCTGGCGCTGCATACAGCGCACCATCCATATTGAGGGGACACTCGGGCCTAACTTTATAGAGAATTTTTCCAGCTAGTTCTTGACGGGCAAAGTAGTTTTCTTGAAGATTTAGATCGTAAAAAAATGGGAACAATCCAAAGAACACCTCTCTATCCTCTGATTTTTCACAGGAGAATGCCAATTGTTTTAGCTGCTGTGGATTGGAGAAGCCATACTTATCCGCAGACTTACAGACCTTTTCTATTATTTTCTCGCGATTCCACATTCTCGCTTTTCACCTAACGCCGCCAGAACGCGCAGCTTTGTAGTTGATTTTTTTGTGGCAGGCTTTATCGCCACAAAACAAGCGACGGAAAAGCTGTCGCGTTGCTGGCTTGGTTATGAGCTTTCTCCAAACACTGCGCAAGTAATACCATGCACATACTCATGCATATATGAATTTCCACCACAATATATTAATTTGTTATTTTCTCCGATAAAGGTCACCAACGGATTTACCTCGACCCCATCGAATTCAATTCCAGCTGTTGCATCAAGATCACAAGCTATTTTAAATGCGAGCTTTATCGTCGCCTCTTTGGCTACATCACCAATGATGCCGACTTCTTCCAATGTATCTTTGATGGATAGAATTATTTCACCAATGAGAATCTCTTGCTGCTCAATGTAGCTTTCCGAATCTAGCACTAATTCCATGCTGCACCTCTTGGCTCATAACGCCGCGCTAAACGGCCGCAGTGAAGGCGCGAAGCGCCGTAACGAAGGTCCAAGCCCAGCTCGCTGGGCTGATGTTTGAGCGCCTTGT
>FXAI01000036.1 GCA_900177435.1 Alteromonadaceae bacterium Bs31 | reverse complement strand
ACTGGCCTTCGACCGAGTTGGTTTAATGTAGTTTTCTCGCCACACCAAGGGCATATTTTTTTTAGCACTGAACCCTCCTTGACGTATAACGCCGCCAGCAGCGGCAGCTTACATGGAGCACGTTTTGTGTAAAATGAGCGTAGCGAAACACAAAACGTGCGGAGTGTAAGCTGTCCAGCCGGGCTTGCCCGGCGAGGCTGACTGGCCTTGTTATGTGTTACTTTCAGCTTGCAAGCTTTTAGCTTTTTCTATATTTATTAATGGCTTCATGATACGCCACGATTTCTCACCACTCTGAATTGCGGATACGAGCATTACGCCTGCACCAGCAAAGGCGGAAATAACGATTAAGACAATATTACCTATACCATCACTTTCTTTTAGTTGAAGCAGCAAGAATATTAAAGCGCAAAGAACCACCCACAAAACGGGATTAAACCATCTTCTGGAAGTGATTGAGGGTTTATCCTCTTCATATTTCTTTATTATATTCTTAAGAATACGTTTTTCTACCTGGTTCATACTTTATCTCGAATGACACATAACGCCTTGCTAACCGGCAGGCAAAGTGGTGATACTTTTGTGCAAATATGAGCGAAGCGAATGCATAAAAGAAGCGCCGCTTTGGCTGTCCAGCGGAGCCGAAGGCGTAGCGATGGTTGAGCAACTTGTTAGAAGCGAATTTACTACCATTGTATTTTTATTACTCGGGTTTTCTCTTTAACTTTTGGCCATATCGTAAGCTGATTGTGATGGGTATAGTAATCAGCAACCCATACTTCCGGCGGAAACTCAAATTTACCTACGTAATCTGTTGAGCTGATAAAAAACACAAAGATCTCATCCGGTGGCCCTTTATATTGATTAAATATTTCTTTTATCAGCTTATTTGCCGCCTCTTGACTTATATCTGATAAATCATCACAGACAACATAGATGGTATCGGAGTTTTCATACCCAGATACAATCTTATTACATTCCTCGTTGGCCGAAGCCATAACCGAGAATACAAGTCCAATTAAAAATAATATGACATTATGCATAGCTGCCTTCTAACGCCGCGGTAAATCGCCGGAACGAAGTTGAAGTTTTGTGCTATTCAAGCACAAAACGCACAACGCAGTGGAGGTCGATTTGACCGCTTTGTTATAGCTTTCCCACCGCGAACTTAAAATTACAAACTGTAGCGAATAGAACCGCTAGTAAAAAACCAAATATAGAATACCAACCACACCAGAATTAACAACCACCCGTATTGCACTAACCAAAAACATACCTGATGTGGCACTTACCCAAAACAATATCAACTTCACAACGGTGGCAAAAACCAAGAAATTAAAAATTACGGGACATTTCTCAGACTAGCACCAATTACATAGAATATTTTAAAACGAAAACACTCCACTGCCCTGTTAGAAAACCAAACTTCCCGTAATTTTTGGCCTTTTACCGTGCGCTATAACGCCGCGCTAAACGGCCGTAGTGAAGGCGCAAAGCGCCGTAACGGAGGTCCAAGCCCAGCTCGCTGGGCTGATGTTTGAGCGCCTTGTTA
>FXAI01000040.1 GCA_900177435.1 Alteromonadaceae bacterium Bs31 | reverse complement strand
TCAGGCAACAAGCTTATTGGCTGCAGGGCGTGGAACAATTCAGATGACGGCTACGATACTTACGACAGTGATCAACCCGTTGTCATCGAACGCAGTTGGGCCTTCAACAACGGTTATGCCGACGGTAACGCAAATGGCTTTAAGTTAGGCGGCAACGCTAAAGTGCAACGTAACACCATCACTCAATCAGTTGCCTTTGGCAACGGCGCTAAAGGCTTCGACCAAAACAACAACGCCGGGGGTGTAACCTTGTATAACAATACTGCGTTTAATAACGGTATAAACTTCGGCTTCTGCGGTAGTGTAAAATCTGGTGAGAAGCATACCTTCCGCAATAACGTTTCATTAGGCAGCAGCAACGACGTATGTAATGCCAGCGCCAGTAACAACACCTGGGATTCTGGGCCATCGGTGAGCAGCTCTGACTTTGTAAACACCACTACAAGTCTTGCTACGGTAAAACGTAACCCGGACGGTACTCTGCCAGATAACGGCTTGTTCCGTCTTAAATCCGGCAGTGACCTGATCGATGCAGGCACCAAGGTAGGCTTGGACTACAAAGGTTCTGCACCAGACCTCGGAGCTTTTGAGCGCGAGTAGATTCGTTAAATAACATTGTGTAAATCGATAAGGCCGGGAGTAACCCGGCCTTTTTAATCAGAGGTTCCCATATGCAGGCAACAATGTTTGGCCGTATTCAAAGCAATCGGCAATTTCACCTCGTTGTAAAAAGCGTAAGCAGTATTTTACTGGTACTCGGAATTTCCGCCTGCGGCGGCAGCGGCGATGTGAACAAGGTAATAGAAAACCCTGACAGCTCGAATAGCAGCTCAAGCTCCAGTAGCTCGTCCAGTTCATCCAGCTCATCCAGTTCTTCCAGTAGTTCTGGCAGTACCGATCCCTGGGTAACTGGCTGCGGTACAGAATCTAGTAATCTCAGCGCCGCCAAAATCCACTACGTAACACCCGGTGGCTCCAATAATGCCAGCGGTACCAGCTGGTCCAATGCCATGAGCTTAAGTTCTGCCATCGAAGGCGTGAGCGCAGGTGAGATGATCTTACTGCAAGCCGGCACCTATAAAATCCCGTACACCCCTGGCAATAAAAATACCTTGCTACTTTCCAAAGACGGCAGCAGTAACTCGCCCATTTATATGGTGGCCGCCAATTGTGGTCGCGCCCTTATCGACTTCCAGTTCCCCGAAGGTGAATGGGTGCAGGATTCTTACGGCTTCGAGCTGACGGGTGACTACTGGTACTTTAAAGGTATTGATATCACCCGTGCCGGTTACCAGGGGGTATACGTAAAAGGTAACGGCAATACCTTTGAACACTGTGGTTTCTACAACAACCGCAATACCGGTTTGGAAATTAATAAAGGCGG
>FXAI01000041.1 GCA_900177435.1 Alteromonadaceae bacterium Bs31 | reverse complement strand
CATAACAAGGCGCTCAAACATCAGCCCAGCGAGCTGGGCTTGGACCTCCGTTACGGCGCTTTGCGCCTTCACTGCGGCCGTTTAGCGCGGCGTTAGCTTTCAAGGAGAACCATGGAAGAACTACCAACCTCAATCGTATTAGATGGATTTAAAAAATCTAATCCCAATGACTACAAGTTGGTTTCACAGTTTCAAGATTGGTATTTTGATTCATTTATGGACGTATTGGGTATTTACATTGAGTGGAGGCCAAAGACGAAGAATCCTAGGGGATTTTTAGATCGGATTCTAAAGAAGTGGGGCGTCAAACAATGGATTCCTGAGTATCCTTCAGCTGTTATTAAAAAGATGATTGGAAATAGCTACACAACACTTTGCATCAATGATGAAGCCACAATTAGTATGGCTTTATCTGCACTTTTGGTAGATGGGAGTATAGGAAAACAGCTAAAGGAAAGAGCTGTTGTCTGTATTAATAGGCAATCGTCGGACTTACTTCTTATTGAGGCTGGTCATAAAGACTTTAGTACAGCAAAACATTTCTGGGGTAATCTAAGAGACTTAATCATTGCAAAGTAAAAAGCTAACAAGTTTGTCAACAGGACATTTTTTGCTACGCTCCGTTTTGCTGTGGCTTCGCCATTTTACAGCAAAACTCCACTACACAAAAAATGCCTGTTACAAAGGCGTTAGCATTAATTAAGCATAAGAATGGAGTTAGACTTGAAGAAACTTATTATATTATTAGCTTGTTTTTATATTGTTTCATGCGGGAGCGCAAGTATTAAAGACAATATAGATACCCCGTTATTACAAGGAGCCGCTGGTGCCTGGACTGGAAAAATTAGTCAGTTCACAACAAAAGAACTGCCTGATTCGCAAGAGGGTGAAATGTTTGAAGTTGTATTTCTGAATTGCAACAATAATCCAGAAATATGGATGAAATTTGGCGATGATGATTATAGAAAAATATATGAAGATTACTTAGTGATCTCCAACGCAGGGAATCATTTATTTAATAAGATCATTGATGGTGATGGATGGGTTGAGACGCAGTCTTGGGCGGTTTCGGCTATCGACGACGAAAGAGCGGCAATCCAATGGAATAGAATGGTAAGCAATCCAGCGCTAGATAGCGATCATAACTTGAGAATTTTTGGCCAGATGGGTTATGGGGAGCTAACTAGAATATCAAGCTCATGTGACATTTGGGTGGACAATGCTAACAAGTAAAGCCAGCAGGACGCCGCAAGCGGCGCCTCTGCTTTAGGCGTTATGAGGCTAGGGCGAATTAAATTATTTTAACTTCCACTATTGTAGTGGGGTGCTAGCTCGGTAAGAGTTCTATCCTAGTTTGGTAGTTG
>FXAI01000042.1 GCA_900177435.1 Alteromonadaceae bacterium Bs31 | reverse complement strand
AATCCTCAGCCTAACAAATTGCTGCACGCGGACACATACTGCTACGCTCGTTTTTGTGTATGTCGCTGCGCTCCATTTTCACACAAAAACGCTCTGCGCAGTATGTTCCGGTGAGCAAGGCGTTAGCAGTAATCGAGACATCTGATGAAATTTAAATTATTTATTATTTTAGTCATAAGTTTTATTTCCGCTTGCTCTGCAGATCCTGCCAAGCAGTTCCAGGAAGATGCCGACTTAATTCGCTTGGAGCATCTAGAGTACTGGACTGAAATCATTGAGAAATACCATCAGGTCAAAGGCAGCTACCCTTTTCAGAGTGAAATTCCAAAAAGCGAAGATATCGTATTGGTAAAAATAGCTACCAAGCAGCAAATGCAATATTTGTCTTTGGGAGGCGATAAATACGATAAGCGCTTAGATAATAATCAATCGGGTTATTTCAAAGAGCGTTCCGTTAGAGACTTAGTTGCTGAGATTGAGTCAGTTCTAGGCTATGAAATCGAAGAAAAATACGACATACAAAAAGTGCCTACATCTAGCCCAGTAGGTTACTACTACTTTACATCTAAAGATGGATATCTCGTTTGGGTAACCTGCATTACCTGTGGGGTGACACAGATATCAACTTTATTGATGGACGGATTTACGCCAACAGTAAATATCGTTTCTGACGGTATGGTCGGCAAGGTCACGAAAGCGCTCACACGAAAGGAAATGCTTAATCATCCAACCTATAAGTCATGGGTTTCAAAGCCTTTTCATAAAAGTGAGTATGTACATAATCTGGTCAAGGAAACCAGTCGTGACTCAAAGTAGATGCCAAATCACAGCTAACAAGCGCATGTTGTCGGACTGGTTTTCCGCTGCGCTCCAAGCCAGCCGCAAATGCGGGCGTTATGCGTGTTTTAATTTTAACTAAAAAATATTTAATTAAGTCTGTAGTAATTCGCTAGGGCGGGGTCTATTAAGTTCTAGTTTGGCACCACCATCCAGTTCGTAGTTTTAACTTGGCATCTCAACAGTAACGCACCGCAAAATTGCTGCGCTATTTTGGGATGCAGTGTTCGGTGCTTGAGCTTGGCTCCTCCCATCCGTTCCTTTGGTTGGGGTGCTATGTTTTGTTCTATCTCAAGTGGCTGCTTTTCATTGTTTACAAAATCGCCAGTTTGGGGCAGTGTAGAGGTTTGTATTTTGGTATCAGTTTTCGGGGTTGGTATAGGCATGTGGCACCCACATAACCATAGGGTCAACCAGACAGCCAAAAGCTACGCTTTTGGTTCCCTCCGCTTCGCTCCGGCTGACTGGTTACCCT
>FXAI01000043.1 GCA_900177435.1 Alteromonadaceae bacterium Bs31 | reverse complement strand
GTGGACCTGCACCACTTTCACGGACACTTTACGCTTCGTGCTTGATACGTATTTGGTGATAGATAATTTAATCCTGAGTGTAAACGCTTTTCATTGTAAAATTCAATATAGTCGATAATTCTCGCAGCGCATTCTACAATCGTTTTAAATTCCCAATGATGTAAAAGCTCATTCCTCAATGTTTTAAAGAATGATTCAACATAGGCATTATCGGTCGGCGTTCCCGCACGACTCATGCTGCTAACCATGCCAGCCTCAGCTACACGCCCTCTATAAATACTAGAACAATATTCCGACCCCTGGTCACTATGAAAGAGGCAACCAGGCTGCTTGACTTCAAGTGCTATCGACATATCCAGAGCGCCCTTAACCAACGCCGTATCGTGATTCTTTGAAAACGACCAGCCAATCACCTTTCGAGTGAAAAGGTCTAAAACCGTAGCAAGATAGAACTCTCCTTCTGCTGTTTTTAAATACGTCATGTCACCGGCCCATTGTACGCCAGCCCTCGTCGCTAAAGGTTGCGTCGCTAGAACGTTGGCATCTGCCGGCGAGACGCTGACTTTATTACGTTTATAGCGAACGGCGTGATATATCGAGCGTATTCCATGCAATTTCATTAGGCGATTAACACGCCTGCGACTACAACTAAGACCCTTTTCTTTAAGGTACGGATGTATCCGTAGCGCGCCGTAGTTCTTTTCGTGCCCACGATGCATTAGGATAATGTTCTCGACCAGCTCAGCATCGCTTTTAGCTCGAGGACTCTCCGAACGACCACACCAATCGTAGTATCCGCTGGTAGACACCTCTAAACACCCGCACAGGGTTACGACTTTATGGAATCCTCGGTTCTTTTCAATGAATGCGTATCTTTCTTGCGCTGTTCCTGAAAGAACCGACCGGCCTTTTTTAATATGATGACTTCCTCCTCCTTAGCCATCAGCTTTTTCTCAAGCTCTTCAATCTTACGAATGGCCACTTTAAGGCTGTCTGATTCTTTCCTGGACTTCTTTGGCGCGGGTATCGGTATTTTCATGTGTTTGTTCTCGGAAAGTCGCCCTTCCTTAAATTCTTGGCGCCACCGATACAGCATCACGGGGTGGATACCTAGAGCCGCCGCGACATCAATGGCCATAACGCCCTTCTTGTTACTTTCTTTTACCGCTTTTACTTTAAATGCTAACGTGTAGCTTTCGTAGTGCTTTTTCCTGGTGAGTCCCATGGGGCACCCCTTTAGTCTGACAGTGAATTACTGTCCGTCTAAGTGGTGCAGGTCCAG